>NZ_CM172803.1:0-4204155 GCF_057654315.1 Brevibacterium sp. Lmc1
AGTCGGCACTGATCCACATTCTGTGGAAAACTATGTGGAAGTCATGCACAGGTGTGGATCACGCCAGAACGATTTTTTTGAAAGCTGAGGAAATGTGACGGTGTCGAATTCCAAGAATGAGCTCATCAGCCGCTGGCACACGGTGGTCTCAAACCTGGAAAAGGACCCGGGCCTCTCGTCGCACCAGAAGGGTTTCCTCTCCCTCGCCGTGCCGAAGGCCCTCGTCGACAATGCCCTCATCCTTCTCGCCGTGCGCGAAGAACACACCCGCCGCACCATCGAGACTCGACTGCTCGGCCCCCTGACCAGGGAGTTCTCCAAGGTCCTCGGGTTCGAAGTGACGTTCGGATTCGTCGTCGATCCCGAACTCGACGTGCCGATCCGCTTCGAAGAACTCATCGGAGAGCCGACACCGGGAACTCAGGTTCCCATCGATCCGGCCACCTCCTCCTCGGCGACGGAATCGCCGGAACCCATCCCCACTGAGGCGGCCGAACCGGTCCGACCGGTCCCCGCCGATCATTCGACGCTCGAATCCGCCCAGCCGAACCAGGGCCAGCCGGCCGCGCAGACCTCGGACACCCAGTTGCCGCAGGCGCAAGCATCGGCACCGCCGGCAACGCAGACGCCCGCCTCGCAGCCGCAGGCTCCCGACGATTCCGGGATGACCGACCGTGAGATGAAGATCGCCGAGGCGACCGCCGCCCCGATGGGCCCGCCTGTCGATGCTCCCGGCGTCGCCCAGCTCAATCCGAAGTACACCTTCGACACCTTCGTCATCGGCGCTTCCAACAGGTTCGCCCATGCAGCGGCCTTCGCTGTCGCCGAGGCACCGGCCAAGGCCTACAATCCTCTGTTCATCTATGGGGACTCGGGATTGGGCAAGACCCATCTGCTCCATGCGATCGGCTACTACGCGACTCAGCTGTTCCCGGAGATCCGAGTGAAGTACGTCTCCAGCGAAGAGTTCGTCAACGACTTCATCAATACGATCGGCTCATCGAAGACCTCGAATGCTCTGCGTCCGGCATTCCAGCGCCGCTACCGTGAGGTCGACATCCTCATGATCGACGACATCCAATTCCTGCAGGGCAAGGATGCGACCGTCGAAGAGTTCTTCCATACGTTCAACGCCCTGCACAATGAGGCGAAACAGGTCGTCATCACCTCCGATCAGCCGCCGAAGATGCTCAAGGGCTTCGAAGAGCGGCTGCGCTCCCGATTCGAATGGGGTCTGCTCACGGACGTGCAGCCGCCGGATATGGAGACTCGGTTCGCGATTCTGCGCCGCAAGGCCGCAGCCGAGCAGCTCGATGTTCCCGACGATGTCCTCGAATACATCGCCTCCCGTGTGTCCTCGAACATCCGCGAACTCGAAGGCGCTCTCATCCGGGTCACGGCATTCGCCAACCTCAACGATCAGCAGATCGACGTCTCCTTGGCCGAGACCGTGCTCAAGGACTTCATCACCCCCGATGACACCCCTGCGGTCACGGCCGCGGACATCATGGGTCAGACCGCTGCCTACTTCAGCCTCACCCTCGATGACCTGTGCGGAACCTCCCGGTCCAGGACGCTGACGACGGCCAGGCAGATCGCCATGTACCTGTGCCGCGAGCTCACCGACCTGTCCCTGCCGAAGATCGGACAGGCGTTCGGTGGACGCGATCACACCACCGTGATGCACGCGAACAAGAAGATTCGAACTCAGATGGCCGAACGACGGGCCGTCTACACCCAGGTCACCGAACTCACAAACCGCATTAAACAACAGCACCGCCTATAGAAGACGTCATACACATCTGTGGATAACCCTGGGGACAATTGCTCACAGCTTGGGGACAGAGCGGTGGACAGAACTGCTCCACGGGTGGAAAGATGTGAACTACATGCTTGTGTTTACCCAAGCGCCCACCGACGCCTCGGTCACGGTGCACATGGCATCCACAAGCCCATAATGGCTCAGAACCCTTGATTACTCTGGGGTAAGCGGCACTTGTCCACAGTGTCCACATGTGCTGATACTTCTACCAAGTGAATTCAACTCTTAAGAGGGCGACCGCCACCGACTGCTGCGGTGGATGAGCTTCGAGCTCACAAGCTCGAGGTCGAGAGAGTCATGGACCTGCAGAATATTCGAACACAGGATCTCGGCTGATTCTCGAATGCGAGATTCGCTCGCTGAGCACCCCTGGCATCCCTTTTCGGCCGCCACTCCTGAGGTGGGCACAAATCGGATAGGCTGTGTAAAGTTTTCCGAGCAGTATCGAGCCTGTGACTCGCAACCCGGAATCTCGTGCCAGATGCCCAGTGCAGGTCGGGTGGCCACCCCGAAGGAGTAAAGTGAACGCGGAAGCATCCCCCTTGAAGTTCAAAGTCAATCGCGACGTTCTCGCTGACGCTGTTGCCTGGGCGACCAAGACTCTGCCCAACCGTCCTTCCGCTCCGGTCCTCACCGGTATTCTCATCACCGCCGAAGCCGGCGGCACAGTGCGTCTGGCCGTCTTCGACTACGAAGTCTCATCCCGCGTCGAGATCGTTGCCGAGGTCGCCTCCGCAGGAACGGTCCTCGTCTCCGGACGTCTGCTCGCCGACATCTCCAAGGCTCTGCCGAACCAAGAGGTCACCCTCGAACAGATCGATGCGAAGGTCGACGTGACCTGCGGATCCTCGCGCTTCTCACTCATGACGATGCCCGTGGCCGAATACCCCGCGCTGCCGCAGATCCCCGACGACTCGGGCACCGTTTCGGCCGGTGAGTTCCAGAACGCCGTCTCACAGGTCACGATCGCGACCTCGAAGGACGACACCCTGCCGATCCTCACCAGCGTGAGAGTCGAGATCGAGGGCGAGAAAGTCACGATGCTCGCCACCGACCGCTATCGTCTGGCCGTTCGCGAGTTCACTTGGAACCCGGGACGCCCCGACGTCTCGGCCGTGGCTCTGCTGCGCGGACGCACGCTCTCCGATGTCTCGAAGTCCCTCGGCGGCGATGTCACGATCGGCCTGAGCACCGATGCCGGCAAGGACCTCATCTCCTTCACCTCGGCGGGTCGAGTCACCACCTCGCTGCTCATCGAGGGCGAGTACCCGAAGGTCCGGTCGCTGTTCCCGGATTCGGTTCCGATCCATGCCATCGTCGAGACCGCCGTGCTGCGCGAAGCCGTTCGCCGCGTCTCACTCGTGGCAGAACGCAACACCCCGCTGCGCTTCGAGGTCACCGACGGCATGCTCACCCTCCACGCCGGCACCGGTGACGACGCTCAGGCCTCCGAAGCCGTCGAAGCCACCCTCCAGGGCGACGAGATCACCGTCGGCTTCAACCCGCACTACATCGCCGAAGGTCTCGCCGCTGTCGAGAGCCCGTACGTGAACTTCTCCTTCACACAGCCGATGAAGCCGGTCATCATCTCCGGGCAGAAGGAACTCGACGGTCCTGCCGACGAGTCCTATCGCTATCTGCTCATGCCCACGCGCATCTGAATGTGGATATCCCGACTCTCCCTGCGTGACTATCGGTCGTATCCGGAACTCGACCTCGAGTTCTCACCCGGAGTCACCACATTCGTGGCCGACAATGGGACCGGGAAGACCAATATCGTCGAGGCGATCGGGTACCTCGCTCATCAGCGCTCCCATCGGGTGGCCTTCGACGCTCCGCTCGTCCACGAGGGGCGACCGGCTGCGACGGTGTCCGCACTGGTCAACCGGGATCAGCGGCATGCCACCGTCGAGGTGACTATCCAGGCCAAAGGTGCCAACCGGGCCCGGGTCAACCGCAATGCGGTGAAGCTCAAGGACATCCTCGGCCTCGTCTCCTGCGTCGTCTTCGCTCCCGAGGATCTCAGTCTGGTCCGCGGTGAACCGGCCGAACGCCGGTCGTGGATCGACACGCTCGTCGTGGCGCGAAATCCGCGCTTCGCTTCGATCATCACGGACTTCGAACGGGCACTCAAACAGCGCAATGCTCTGCTCAAACGGCTCCGCGAGGACCGCGATCCCGGCCTCGAGGCGACACTCGACATCTGGAATATGGCCTACGCGGACTCCGCTGCCGAACTCGTCTTCGGGCGACAGCGGATCCTCGCCGATATCGTCGAGCCGCTGCAGACGAACTTCGCCTATATCGCAGCCGATGCCCGACTGGAACGGCAAGGCGCCCACATCGCCTACGATTCGCGCATCGACTACTCGCAGGCAGCATCCGCTGCCGACTGCAAGGAGCTGCTGCTGGCGGCCCTCGATCGTCGCCGCACGACTGAGATCGAGCGCGGACTGACCCTGCACGGACCCGGTCGCGATGATCTGTCCCTGATGATCGGAACCCATCCGGCGAAAGGCTATGCCTCTCACGGAGAGACCTGGTCGCTGGCGTTGGCCATGCAGCTGGCAGGGTGGGATCTGCTCTCCGCCGATGCCGGAAGCGCCGCTGAACAGCCGATCCTCGTCCTCGATGACGTCTTCGCCGAACTCGACACCGGTCGGCGTCAGCGTCTGGCGTCCAGAGTGACATCGGCCGAACAGGTCTTCATCACCGCGGCCGTCGACTCCGATCTGCCCGATGGTCTCGAAGGAATCCGGATCGACCAGTCCCGACTTCTGCAGAGCGGCGCATCATGAGCGGCATCGACCGGGACTACTCCACTCCCGTCGCCGCACTCGAAGCCCTCGACCGAGTCCGACGGATGGAGGTCACCGAAGCGAAGTTCGTCCGCAGCCGTCGCCGTTCCCGCCTGCGCGGCGAAGCCGTCTACTCCGGATCGGGTCGTGACGGCCGTGACCCGAAGACCGTGTCATCCGTGCTCGGGTCGCTCATCACGGACCGCGGCTGGTCGTCCTCACTCGACATCGGCAAGGTGCTCGGCCGGTGGCCCGACCTCGTCGGACCCCAGGTGGCCCAGCACGCGACGCCCGTCGACTTCTCTCCTCCCCTGCTCGTCATCGCCGCAGACTCGACGACCTGGGCGACCCAGCTGCGGGTGCTCAAACCGACGATCCTGCGCAGACTCGAGGAAGGGCTGGGTTCGGCGACGATCACCGAGATCGAGATCAAGGGGCCACAGGGACGCAGCTTCAAACGCGGTCGACGATCGGTGGCCGGCCGCGGACCCCGGGACACATTCGGGTGAAGTGGGCAGCCGCCTCGGCGAAATTCCGGGAAGAATCCCTGTATTTCTGAGAAGAACACAGAGGGCCTTAAACGGCCATAGCCGCTACCTCACCTGTCCGGGGGTACATCTGCGGCACGAAAATTCGGGAAATATGCCTTCACAGGCCGCTTACGGGCATTTCAGCGTGCGGCGCGGTAGAATGGGGAGCTGATAGCGACCATCCGAACAAGGAGTCATATGACGACCGAGGATCAGCCTCATTATGATGCCGGCGACATCACTGTTCTCGAGGGTCTCGAGGCAGTCCGGAAACGGCCCGGCATGTACATCGGTTCGACCTCGGAACGTGGTCTCCACCACCTCGTTCAGGAGATCGTCGACAACTCGGTCGACGAGGCGATGGCCGGCTACTGCGATCATATCGAGGTCACCATCCTCGCCGACGGAGGCGTCCGTGTCGCCGATGACGGCCGTGGAATGCCGGTGGCGATGCACCCGACGGAAGGCAAGCCGACCGTCGAGGTGATCCTCACGATCCTCCACGCCGGCGGTAAGTTCGGCGGCGGCGGATATGCCGTGGCAGGCGGTCTCCACGGTGTGGGTTCGACCGTCGTCAACGCACTGTCCGAACGACTCGAGGTCGAAGTCAGGCGCGACGGCTACGTGTGGACGATGGACTTCGACCGTGGTGTGCCCAACGGCGAACTGCAGCGCGGCGAAGCCACCGATGAGACGGGCACGACCGTGACCTTCTGGCCGGACGGCTCGATCTTCGAGACCACGGACTTCTCCTACGAGTACCTCCGTGCGCGCTTCCAGCAGATGGCCTTCCTCAACAAGGGCCTGAAGATCAGCCTCACCGATGAGCGCCACAACGAAGTCGATGACGACGATGTCCAGATCGACGAGGACGAGGCGACCGAGTGGAAGCCGCGCACCGTCACCTACGAGTACGCGAACGGTCTGCTCGACTATGTCGAGTACCTCAACTCGACGAAGAAGGCCGATCTCGTCCACCCCGATGTCATCGTCTTCGAAGCCGAAGAGGGCGAACAGACTCTCGCGCTCGAGATCGCGATGCAGTGGACGACGTCGTACAACGAGTCCGTCCACACCTACGCCAACGTCATCAACACCCATGAGGGCGGCACCCACGAAGAGGGCTTCCGCACGGCTCTGACCTCGCTGGTCAATGCGTATGCGAAGGACCAGAAGCTGCTGCGCGACAAGGACCCGAACCTCACCGGCGATGACATCCGCGAGGGTCTCACGGCCGTCATCTCCGTCAAGCTCGGCGATCCCCAGTTCGAGGGGCAGACGAAGACGAAGCTCGGCAACTCCGAGGTCAAGGGCTTCGTCCAGCGCGTGGTCCGCGACGAACTCGGACACTGGTTCGAGTCGAACCCGGCCCAGGCCAAGGACGTCGTGCGCAAGGCGCTGCAGGCCTCCCAGGCCCGCTTGGCCGCTCGCAAGGCTCGTGAGGCCACTCGCCGCAAGGGACTGCTCGAGTCTTCGGGTATGCCCGGCAAGCTCAAGGACTGCCAGTCGAAGGACCCGTCGATCTCTGAAGTCTTCATCGTCGAGGGTGACTCGGCCGGCGGCTCGGCGACTCAGGGCCGCAACCCGAACACTCAGGCGATCCTGCCGCTGCGCGGAAAGATCCTCAACGTCGAAAAGGCTCGACTCGACCGTGCGCTGGGCAACAACGAAGTCCAGGCGATGATCACGGCCTTCGGCACCGGCATCGGTGAGGAGTTCGATCTCGAGAAGCTGCGCTATCACAAGATCGTCCTCATGGCCGACGCCGATGTCGACGGTCAGCACATCACGACCCTGCTGCTGACGCTGATCTTCCGGTACATGAAGCCGCTCATCGAGCACGGCTACGTCTACCTCGCCACCCCGCCGCTCTATCGCATCAAGTGGTCGAACGCCCCGCACCAGTTCGCCTACACCGACAAGGAACGCGACGGACTGCTCGAGACCGGGCGGGCCGCCGGCAAGCGACTGCCCAAGGATCTCGCGATCCAGCGCTACAAGGGTCTGGGCGAGATGAACTACGAGGAGCTGTGGGAGACGACGATGGATCCCGACCACCGGCTGCTCAAGCAGGTGTCGCTCGACGATGCGATCGTCGCCGACGAGATCTTCACCGTCCTCATGGGCGATGACGTGGATTCGCGTCGCCGCTTCATCCAGGAGAACGCGAAGGACGTCCGCTTCCTCGATATCTGATCGTCCGTCCTCACCGGGGCAGCCGCCTCGGTGAGGGTGGGAGACCGGATGCACCGCCCCCATTCTTTGCACGCACCAATCGCCGCCGCACACGGCTGAGATCCAGCCGGACACGGTTCGAACACAAGGGAAGAGCCCACATTGGCCGACGAGAACGATATCGGAACAGAAATCAACCGGATCGAACAGGTTGATCTCAACCTCGAGATGCAGAGGTCGTACCTCGATTACGCGATGAGCGTGATCGTCGGACGTGCCCTGCCCGACGTCCGTGACGGACTCAAGCCCGTCCACCGCCGCGTGCTCTACGCGATGTTCGACGGCGGGTACCGCCCCGACCGCAACTTCTCCAAGTGCTCGCGCGTCGTCGGCGACGTGATGGGCCAGTACCATCCGCACGGTGACACGGCGATCTACGATGCCATGGTCCGCCTCGTGCAGCCGTGGACGATGCGCTACCCGCTCGTGGCCGGTCAGGGCAACTTCGGCTCCCCGGGCGACGACGGAGCGGCCGCACCGCGTTATACCGAGTGCAAGATGGCGCCCCTGGCCATGGAGATGGTCCGGGACATCGAAGAAGGCACCGTCGACTTCCAGGACAACTACGACGGCCGCAACCAGGAACCCATGGTCCTGCCCTCCAGGTTCCCGAACCTGCTGGTCAACGGCTCGGCAGGCATCGCCGTGGGTATGGCCACGAACATTCCTCCCCACAACCTGCGTGAGGTCGCCCAGGGCGCACAGTGGCTGCTGTCCCACCCGGAGGCGAGCAAGGAAGAGGCGCTCGAGGCCCTCCTCGGCATCGTCAAGGGACCCGACTTCCCGATGGGCGCGACGGTCCTCGGTCGCAAGGGCATCGAGGACACCTACCGCACAGGTCGCGGATCGATCACCCAACGCGCCGTCGTCGAGGTCGAAGAGATCCAGGGCCGGACCTGCCTCGTCGTCACTCAGCTGCCGTACATGGTCAACCCGGACACCCTGGCTGCGAAGATCGCCTCCTACGTCAAGGACGGCAAGGTCGCCGGCATCGCCGATCTGCGCGACGAGTCATCGGGCCGCACCGGTCAGCGCCTGGTCATCGTGCTCAAGCGCGATGCCGTGGCCAAGGTCGTGCTCAACAACCTGTACAAGCACACGTCGCTGCAGGAGAACTTCTCCGCGAACATGCTGGCCCTCGTCGACAGCGTGCCGCGCACACTGAGCATCGACTCCTTCCTGCGTCTGTGGGTCAAGCACCAGATCGAAGTGATCGTCCGTCGCACGCAGTTCCGTCTGCGCAAGGCCGAAGAACGCGCGCATATCCTGCGCGGCTACCTCAAGGCCCTCGACGCCCTCGACGAGGTCATCGCCCTGATCCGCCGCTCCCCGTCCTCGGACGAGGCGCGGAGCGGACTGATGGAGCTGCTCGAGGTCGACGAACTCCAGGCCAATGCGATCCTCGACCTGCAGCTGCGCCGACTGGCCGCACTGGAGCGACTGAAGATCCAGGAAGAGGCCGAGAAGATCGAGCAGCAGATCGCCGAGTACAACCACATCCTGGCAACCCCGGCTCGCCAGCGTGAGATCGTGTCCGAGGAACTCGACGAGATCGTCGAGCGCTACGGTGACGATCGCCGGACGAAGATCCTCGCCGGATTCGACGGTGATGTGTCCATGGAGGACCTCATCCCCGAGGAAGAGGTCGTCGTCACGATCACCCGCGGCGGTTACGCGAAGCGGACCCAGACTCACCTCTACCGGGCCCAGCACCGTGGCGGCAAGGGCATCAAGGGCGCGGCACTGCGCGGCGACGACGTCGTCGAACAGTTCTTCGTCACCTCGACCCACAACTGGCTGCTGTTCTTCACGAACACCGGTCGCGTGTACCGGGCGAAGGCCTATGAGCTGCCCGAAGGCTCACGGGACGCCAAGGGCCAGCACGTAGCGAACCTGCTCGCCCTCCAACCAGGTGAGACGATCGCACAGGTGCTGTCGATCCGGGACTACGAAGTAGCCGACTTCCTCATCCTCGCCACTCGTTCCGGTGTGGTGAAGAAGACCCGCCTGAGCGAGTACGACTCGAACCGCACCGGCGGTGTCATCGCCATCAACCTGCGCGAATACAAGGGTCAGCCCGATGAGCTGGTCTCGGCCCGCATCGTCGGTGCCGAGGATCACCTGCTGCTGATCTCGCGCAAGGGCATGTCGATCCGCTTCGCCGCCGATGACGAGTCGATCCGTCCCCTGGGCCGAGTCACCGGTGGCGTCACAGGTATGAAGTTCAAGGACGACGACGAGCTGCTCACGATGGACGTCGTTCGGCCGGACACCTACGTCTTCGTCGTCACGGAAGCCGGGTTCGCCAAGCGCACCCCGGTCGACGAGTACCGCCTGCAGGGGCGCGGCGGTCTGGGAATCCGGGTTGCGAAGATCACCGAACAGCGCGGAGACTTGGTAGGCGGACTCATCGTTGAAGACGGTGAGGAGGTCCTCGTGGTCATGGAGCGCGGTAAGATCGTTCGGTCGAGCATCGATGAAGTTCCGGCGAAGGGACGCAACACCATGGGTGTGGTGTTCGCGAAACCGGATAAGAAAGATCGTATTATCGCAGTGACCCGTGGGCCCGAAGCCGAGGTCGAAGACGAGATCGAAAGCGAAGACGATGCCGAGGTCCCGGAAGGTGAGGTCGCAGAGCCTCAGACCGGCAACGAGGATGTGGAAGAGTGAGCGATAGCAAACAGCCAGGCTCAGGCAAGATCATACGCACGTCGAGCGGCTCGACCCGTCTGACGGCCGGATCGTCGAAGTCGGACGACAAGTCGGCTGCAGCAAGCGGTTCAGGCTCGAACTCCGGGTCGGGAACCGGCGCGAAACAGGGATCCGGCTCCGGTCGCGGCTCTTCGGGACCGAACAGCCAGAACGCCACCGTCGTCGCACCTCCCGCTCCGAAGGCCTCGCCGAAGCCCAACCGGGCACCCTCGGCGGGCTCGACGCCGTCGGCACACACCGGATCTCAGGGATCGGGTGCTCAGACCGGGTCCCAGGGATTCGGCGCACCGGCTTCCGGTTCACAGGGAACAGGTTCCCAGGGATCGGGCGGCGGCAACCGCGGCGCCACCTCGGTGATGGGAAATGCGGCGAACACCGTCCGCGCGAGCTCCGGCAGCGTGAAGATGGGTGTGAAGAACATGGTCGACAGCGGGAAGGGCAAGAAGAAGAAGGGCCCCCGCACCGTCCGCCTCACCGTCTCCGCGGTCGATCCGTGGTCGGTCATGAAGATGTCGTTCCTCATGTCCGTGGCGATCGGCATCGCCACGATCGTCGCCTTCATCGTCCTGTGGGTCGTGCTGCAGGCGACCGGTGTGATGAGCGGCCTCGAATCGACGATGAGCGAGCTCGCCGGCGCAGAGTCGGCCGAGCGGATCGTCGGCATCTTCGGCTTCGGCCGAGTCGTCGCGGCCGGCTTCATCATCGCGGTCATCAACATCGTGCTGATGACGGCGCTGTCGACGCTGGCGGCCTTCATCTACAACATCGGCTCCCTCATCGCCGGCGGATTCAGCCTCACCCTCACCGACGACTGATTGCTACCTGACGGCGGCCCAGCAACCTCGCGCGAGGTTGCTGGGCCGCCGTCAGGTAGTTCTGGGAGGGTGTGAGAGGGGTCACTGGGTGTCGATTTGTGTTTAGCTGCGGTCGATGGGTATTGTTTTACTTCGGGTTCACCCGATGAGGGCCTATAGCTCAGGCGGTTAGAGCGCTTCGCTGATAACGAAGAGGTCCCTGGTTCAAGTCCAGGTAGGCCCACGTCCTGTCACAACAGGATTTCCTTTCGAGGAGGATCATGAGAAGATGGATTCTCAGCGGTCTCACGTTAGTGGGACTGGGAGTGTTCTTCGGGTGGCGGCACCAGAACCAGAGTGCCCAAGCCGAATGGTCCGAACACACCGACTCGGTGTGAGGGTGTGAACCCGTTTCGGGGGTATGGCGCAATTGGTAGCGCATCTGCTTTGCAAGCAGAGGGTTAGGGGTTCGAGTCCCCTTACCTCCACTCGAGTAGTTTTGAGACAGCACTCGTAAAACGAAGGCTCCGAACCACATTGGTTCGGAGCCTTCGTCGTTGCGAAAACCTATCAGGCGCGCCAGTAGCCCAAGTAGCCATCGATGAGGCCGTCATAGGTGTGCAGGCTGCGGTCGCCGTTGAAGTTCTGGTGCCACACCTGGCCTTCGTAGTAGATGCCGATGTGACCGTAGGCGGTGGTGTTGTCGCCGTCGCCCCAGACGAGGATGTCGCCGTTCTCGAACTTCTGGTCGGTGTGCCAGGTGAAGCCGTTCGCCTTCATCTTGTCACCGCCGGAGCCGCCTGCCTGATAGTCGACGGCGTTGCCCCACGCTCCGTGGTCGACGCCGTGGACCTCTTCGAGGGCCCGGGAGATGAGGCTGACGCATTCTCCCTGGTAGCCGCCCTGCGAGTTCGCCAGCGACTGGCCCTTGTAGTGCTTGAGGAAGTCCCCGATGTTCGAGAACTTCTTCTCCGCCTCCGGGCTCGCCGAGGCGGTGCCGGAGTCCGCAGCCGAGTTCTCGGCTGCGGCGGAGGCGGCTCCCGCGGAAGCGGCGGGCTGTGCCGCCGGCTGGGCGGCGGAGGCGATCGAACTGGAGCCGAGCACGGCGGCTCCGGCGATCATCGCAGCTGTCATGGTCTTCGTGGTGACGTTCTTCAGAGTCATTCTCATCCGTTCGTTCCGCTTGACTGTGTGACTGGTAGTGACTTTCCAGGAGACGATCCGCCTCGGTGACGGGTCGTTTCCTCTGCCGACGTTAACAGCGCTTAAGTGAACATCCGATACGTCGAATCGAAGAGAGTGTGAACTCCGCCGCGACATCGATGCCGGCCGCCTCCGTCTACAGTGTTTCCATGAGACCTCTGCTGAGCCCGATTCCACCGCGGTGGATGGCGGCCGCGGTCGCCATCGGCATTGCCGTGGCAATGGGCGGCTGTTTAGCGAACGCTTCGCCGCCATCGACGATGCCGACCTCAGGAGCTCCCTCGCTGCCGACGTCAGGAACCTTCGACTACCAGCTCGGCGGATCCTATGACTCGCTGCCGGATTCGCGGGGCCGCATCGATATCGTCGCCCGCGACGCGGGTGCCGCGCCGCTGACCGGGGCCTACTCCGTCTGCTACGTCAACGGCTTCCAGACCCAACCTGACGAGGCTGCGGACTGGCGCGACCACGCTGACCTGCTGCTCCACGATGCCGTCGGTGACCTGGTCGTCGACACGGATTGGCCTGACGAACACATCCTCGACCCCTCGACCGCAGACCGACGATCCCAGATCCTCGATGTCATCGGCCCCGTCATCGACGGCTGCGCCGAATCCGGATTCGACGCCGTGGAGATCGACAATCTCGACACGGCCGACCGATTCCCCGACATCGACCGAACCGGTGCCCTGGAACTCGCGGCCGCGTATGTCGACCGTGCCCACGCCCATGGTCTGTCGGTCGCACAGAAGAACGCCGCTGAGCTCGCCGACACCGCTCATTCTCAGCTCGGCTTCGACTTCGCCGTGGCCGAGGAATGCGCCGCCTTCGACGAATGCACTGCGTACACCGAGATCTACGGCGACCGTGTCCTCGCCATCGAATATCCCGACACCCTCGCCGAGGCGGGGCTGGACTTCGCCAACGCCTGCACCGTCCCCGATCGTCCGCCGCTGATGATCCAGCGCGACCGCGACCTCGTCGCCGCAGGCGATCACGGGTACCGATACGACACCTGCTGAGGAGACCGAGCGAGCAGTGACGAAGATCGCCGTGATTTCGGGTTCTCCCCACTGTCGGAGGTATTCGGGAATACGTTAGTCTGAGATGCTGTTGACACTTTCGTCTGCGCGTCGATTCGGCATCTGCGTGCGACCTCCGCCCACATCCCGGGCCCCTCAGACACATCCGAACGGAGCACCGTCTTGTCCAGCGACAGCTCACCCGCACACGCGCAGACACAGCATAACGACACCATCGACCCCGCCGGTATGAAGGTCATCTGGCTGCTGCTGGTGGCTGCCTTCGTGGCCATTCTCAATGAGACGACGATGGCCATCGCCATTCCCGAACTCAACAAGGCCCTCGACATCCCTCCGGAGCTCGGCCAGTGGCTGACCAGCGCTTTCATGCTCACCATGGCCGTCGTCATTCCGACGACCGGTTTCCTCCTGCAGCGTTTCACCACCCGCCAGATCTTCCTGGCCGCGATGATCCTGTTCTCTGCGGGCACGCTCATCTGCCTCGTTTCGCAGGGCTTCCTGCTGCTCCTCATCGGACGGATCGTCCAAGCCGCAGGAACCGGCATCATGATGCCCCTGCTGATGACCACGATGATGAACGTGGTCCCGGCGCATTCGCGCGGTCGGATGATGGGTCGAGTCGGCCTTGTCATCTCGCTGGCCCCGGCCATCGGACCGACGATGTCGGGCATCGTCCTCGATTCGCTGGGCTGGCGCTGGCTCTTCGGCATCATCCTGCCCATCGCGCTCATCGCACTGGCACTCGGCGCGAAGTGGATGACCAACCTCGGCGAGTCGACGCACGCCCCGATCGATGTCATCTCCATCGTTCTGTCCGTCTTCGCCTTCGGCGGCATCGTCTATGGCCTCAGCCAGTTCGGCGGAGGCCACGGCGGTGAGGCGGGCGGCGGATCGACGAGCACCCTGGCCTGGGCGACGATCGGCGGCGGAGTCGTCTTCCTCGCGCTCTTCGTGTGGCGTCAGCTCGTCCTGCAGAAGGGCGATCGCGCCCTGCTCGACCTGCGTGTGTTCAATTCGCGGAACTACGTCTTCTCGGTCATCATCATGGCCGTCGTCGCCCTGTCCATGTTCGGCACGTTCTCCCTGCTGCCGCTGTACCTGCAGAGCGTCGTCGGACTCGGTGCCACCCAGTCCGGTCTCGTACTTCTGCCCGGTTCGGTGATCATGGGTCTGCTCGGACCGGTGATGGGTCGGATCTACGACGCCCGCGGACCGAAGACGCTCCTCGTGCCCGGCACGATCATGATCGCGTCCTCGATGTTCGCGTATTCGACGGCCGGCGTGGGAACGCCGATCTGGCTGCTCATCATCGTCCAGATCGTCATGTCATTGGGCCTGGCCGCATCGTTCACCCCGCTGTTCTCCGCCTCGCTGGGATCGCTGGAGCGCCACCTGTACTCCCATGGTTCGGCAGCGCTCAACACCCTGCAGCAGGTCGCGGGAGCTGCCGGCACCGCGCTGCTCATCTCGATCTACTCCGCGGCCCTGCACTCGGGTCAGGCGGAGGGCAAGTCCGTCCCCGAGGCGGGTGCCCCCGGCGGTCACGCCGCGTTCCTGTTGGCGACGGTCATCGCGATCGTCCCGATCGTCCTCGCGTTCTTCATCCGCAAGCCGGAGGACCAGGAAGAGTACCCCGCCGAGGTGGTCGAACCGACCGAGGCCAGCCCCGCCGAATGACGGTCGGCCCCGCCGAATAAAGGTCGGCCCATGACAGCGGCCGACTGAGGCACATCGAACCCCTCGTTCCGAATTTCCCGGAACGAGGGGTTCTGTCGTCGGCCACCTCGGTGATCGGAGGTTCCGACCTTGGTACGGTGACCTCATGACCTCCTCTGTGCCCTCGGCTCCGACATCCTCGACCGAGATCCAGCCGGACGTGCGGGTCCGCGGGGCCAGGGAACACAATCTGCGCAACGTCGATCTCACCGTGCCCCGGGATGCGCTCGTCGTGTTCACCGGAGTGTCCGGATCGGGCAAATCCTCCCTGGCCTTCGGCACCCTCTTTGCCGAGTCCCAACGCCGTTACCTCGAATCCGTGGCACCGTATGCCCGCCGGCTCATCGATCAGGCAGGGGTCCCCGACGTCGATTCGATCACGGGAATGCCGCCGGCCGTCGCCCTGCAACAGCAGCGCGGCGGGCGCAGCGCACGCTCGAGCGTCGGCAGCATCACCACGGTGTCCAGCCTCGTGCGCATGCTCTACTCACGGGCGGGATGGTACCCGGAGGGGCAGTCGATGCTGTTGGCCGAGGATTTTTCGACGAACACCGTCGAAGGTGCCTGCCCGGAATGCCACGGAATCGGCCGCGTCTACGAGGTGCCCGAGGACAAGATGGTCCCGGATCCGACGCTGACGATCCGGGAGCGCGCCATCGCTTCCTGGCCGAAGGCCTGGCACGGCCACCAGCTGCGCGATGTGCTCGTCGCTCTCGGCTACGACGTCGATGTCCCCTGGCAGGACCTGCCGCGCGAACACCGCGATTGGATCCTCTACACGGAAGAGACTCCGCACCTTCCCGTCCACTCCCGGCTGACGCTGGACGAGGCGCGCGAAGCGATCGCAGCAGGCGCCGAACCGACCTACTCGGGAACCTTCGTCGGAGCCCGGAAGTACGTGCTCGACACGTTTGCGAACACGAAGAGTGCCGGGATGAAACGGCGCGTCGCCGAATTCCTCAGTGCCGGTCCCTGCCCCGTGTGCCACGGAAAGAAACTCAGACCCGATGCTCTGTCGGTGACGATCGCCGGTCTCGACATCGCCGAATTCTCCGCGCTGCCGCTGCATGAACTCATGTCCGTCCTCCGCGATGAGGTCGCCTCGGCGAAGGCGGCTGCGGAGGCAGACGACCACCCGGCTGCGGACAAGCTCGCCGCGTTCGTCCGCCTCGGCGAGGGTCTCATCGATCGGCTCCGGCCGATCGTCGATCTCGGTCTCGGGTACCTCTCACTCGATCGGACCACACCGACGCTGTCCGGAGGTGAGCTGCAGCGGTTGCGATTGGCCACTCAGCTGACCTCGGACCTCTTCGGCGTCGTCTACGTGCTCGACGAACCCTCCGCCGGCCTTCACCCGCAGGACGTGGATGCCCTGCTGGGCATCCTCGACGGGTTGAAGGACCGCGGGAACAGCCTCTTCGTCGTCGAACACTCCGTGGACATCATGCGCCATGCCGACTGGCTCGTCGACATCGGACCCGGCGCCGGCGAACGCGGTGGAGACGTCCTCTACAGCGGACCTACGGCCGGACTTGCGGAGATCGACGAATCCGTGACCAGGGGCTATGTCTTCGGCGGACGTGGACTCGAACCCCACGAACCCCGGCAGCCGCGAGGCTGGATGAAACTGACGAACATCCTCCGCAACAATCTCCACGACATCAGCCTCGATCTGCCGCTGGGCTCGCTGACCGCCGTGACCGGAGTATCGGGTTCGGGCAAGTCCAGCCTCGTCAGCCAGGTGCTCCCGGCTATCGTCGGCGACCGGCTGGGTACCACCACGACTGCTGATGAACCCGCGTCCGATGATGACGAGCTCCTGCTCAACGATGAACCCGAGGAGCTTGAGGGCACCGTCACCGGCGAACTCACCGGGATCCGACGGGTGGTGTGCATCGATCAGAGGCCCATCGGCCGCACGCCCCGGTCCAACGTCGCCACCTATACGGGCCTGTTCGACCATGTGCGTCGCCGCTTCGCCGAGACGCCTGAGGCCAGAGAGCGCGGTTACAAGCCCGGTCGCTTCTCCTTCAACGTCGCCGGCGGAAGGTGCCCCACCTGCGAGGGTGAAGGATCGGTCATGGTCGAGCTGCTGTTCCTGCCCTCGGTCTACACCGAGTGTCCCGACTGCCACGGCACCCGCTTCCAGTCGAGTACCCTGGAGATCCTGTGGCGCGGACGCAATATCGCCGAGATCCTGGGGATGAGCGTCGAGGAAGCCCACGACTTCTTCACCGGCGAATTCGACATCATGCGCTCCCTGACCGCACTCATCGACGTCGGCCTCGGCTATCTGCGCCTCGGCCAACCTGCCACCGAGCTCTCCGGCGGTGAGGCGCAGCGGGTCAAACTCGCCAGCGAGCTCCAGCGCTCCCAGCGCGGCGACACTCTCTACGTGCTCGACGAACCTACTTCCGGACTCCACTGCGCGGATGCCGACCGGCTCGTCGCGCACCTGCAGACCCTCGTCGACGCCGGCAACACGGTCGTCATGGTCGAACTCGATATGCGCGTCGTGGCCGTCGCTGACCACGTCGTCGAACTCGGCCCCGGCGCCGGTGACGACGGCGGCCGGGTCGTGGCGACCGGAACCCCCGCCGACATCGTCGACGTCGGAGCGGGCCCCTCCGCGAAATACCTCGCCGCGGCACTCTCCGAACTCCGGTGATCTGAGGCACACGACTTCATCTCAGCGGGCCGTGTGATCCCCAGAAACAAGCGGATCCCGGGGCCTGCCGGAATTGTTGGAGACGTCTAAGTCTCAGTTGTGCGTAGACACACCCGATTCGCGGCGGGAAGTCTTGAGATATGCCCACCGCAATCATCCGCCGCATCGCGATCTGCCTCGTCATCGCCGCACCCGCCGTGGTGCTGCGCATCACCGGCATCGAACTCGCCCCGGTTCTCGAGCTCCTCGCGTTCGGCGCCGCCATCGTCGCGGCCGCCTTCCTCCTGGCCTGGGCCGCCGAGGCGGCGCAGAAGGACATCTCGGGTGCTCTCGCGATCGCCCTGCTCGCCCTCATCGCGGTCCTCCCGGAATATGCCGTGGACCTCTACTACGCGTTCCGCTCCGGAACGGATCCGGATTACCTGCACTTCGCGGCGGCGAATATGACCGGATCGAATCGACTGCTGCTCGGCTTCGGGTGGCCGCTCGTCGTCATCATCGCCCTCCTCGTCGCCCGCCGCATGGCCAAGCGGACGAAGTCCCCCATCCAGCATTCCCTGCACATCGACTCGGGCAGCCGGATGGACATCGGCTTCCTCGTCATCCTCGGTGTGATCGCCTTCGCCATTCCGCTGCTCGGCAGCATCCCCATCTGGTTCGGCTCAGCCCTCGTGCTCATCTTCGTCGCTTATCTGTGGCGGGCCGGGCAGGCCGCGGGCGATGACGAAGAGGAGTTCGTCGGCGCCGCGGCTCTCATCGTCGCCATGCCGCAGAAGGCCCGTCGGATCACGGTGGTGACGATGTTCGTCGTCTCGGCAGCGATCATCCTGCTGTCTGCCGAACCGTTCGCCGAGGCGCTCGTGGCCTCGGGTTCGGCGTTGGGCATCGACAGCTACTTCCTCGTCCAGTGGCTGGCCCCGCTGGCCTCGGAGGCCCCCGAGTTCATCATCGCCGCAATGTTCGCCCTGCGCGGCATGGGCGGGGCCGCCATCGGCACACTCATCGCCTCGAAGGTCAACCAATGGAGCCTGCTCGTCGGCTCCCTGCCGATCGCGCATTTCGCGGGTGGGGGTGGTCTCGGGCTGCCTCTGGACGGGCGGCAGATCGAAGAGTTCACGCTCACGGCCACGCAGACCCTCCTCGGTGTGGCGATCATCTTGGCCCTGCGCTTCCACTGGGCACCAGCGCTGGGACTCGCCGCGCTCTTCGGGGTGCAGTTCTTCGTCACGGACACCTCCGGCCGCTATGTTCTCTCCGCGATCCAAGCGGTGCTGGCGATCGTCTTCCTTATCCTCCACCGCAGTGACATCCTCCCCACGCTCGCTGCCCCGTTCCGCAGACCGCAGCGCAGTGACGACGGTGCAGACCCCGCCGAGGCGGCCGATCCGGAGCACGAATCGACCGTCACCATGTCCGCCGACCCGAAGCCGGCCGGTACCCGCGCGTAGAATGACGATCATGCCGCGCCCCTCTGTCACTCGCATGGTCGAGGACTACGTCACCCTCATCTGGAAGGCCTACGAATGGCCGGGCGGTCGCCCCGCCACCACAGACTTGGCCGAACAGTTGGGAGTGACCGCCTCGACGGTGTCGGCGAACCTCAAGAAGCTCTCCCGCGACGGCTACATCGACTACGAACCCTACGGGCGGATCGTGCTCACCGACGTGGGACGGCAGATCGCCGTCGAGATCGTCAGACGCCACCGCATCGTCGAGTCCTACCTCGTCGAGGCTCTGGGCCTGACCTGGGATCAGGTCCATGATGAGGCGGATCGACTCGAACATGCCGTCTCCGATCTCGTGCTCGAACGGATGAACGCAGCGTTGGGAAGCCCGCAGCGTGACCCGCACGGCGATCCGATTCCCGATGCCGACGGGCACACAGCCGATTTCCCGAGCCGGCGGCTGCAGGAGACCGCCCCGGGGCTCGAGGTCGAGGTCGTGCGCGTCTCCGACCGGTCGCCTGAACTGCTGCGTTACCTCACCGATCGTGGAATCGTCATCGGCACGAAGCTGCAGGTGAGATCGATCAGCTCGGCCGCCTCGGCGATCGCGGTCACCGTCGGCGACGAGAGCATCGAACTCGCCCTCGACGCCGCCGACGCGATCCGCGTCGGTCCCGGCCTCGGCTGAGGCAGACAGAGCCTCAGACCGACTGCGATTCCCGCTCGAGACCCGCGGCGGCCTCGGTGCTTGCCGCCTTCTGGCGCAATTCCCCTTCCCGCGCGCGTCCGGCGATGAGGAGGGTGACGAGCCCGCCGACGGTGACGAGCGCACCCGCCCACAGCGGTGAGGTATAGCCGAGACCCGAGGCGATGGTCAGTCCGCCGACCCACGCGCCGAAGGCATTGCCGACGTTGAAGGCCGCGATGTTCGCTCCCGACCCGAGCGTCTGCGCGTCGCCGGAGTGACGCATGATGCGCATCTGCATCGCCGGGACCGTGGCAAAGCCGAACCCGCCCATGAACACCAGCGCGATGATCGTGGCGACCTTGTTCTCGGCGATCAGAGAGAACACGGCGAGGATGACCACGAGACCGATGAGCAGAGTGAGCAGGGTCGCCCCGAGGTTCTTATCGGCCGCCCGACCGCCGAGGATGTTGCCGACGAAGAGGCCGACCCCGAAGAGGACGAGCAGCCATGGGACGGTGGCGCTGGAGAAGCCGCTCACCCCGGTGAGCGTGAACGCCATATAGCTGAAGGCTCCGAACATGCCCCCGTAGCCGAGGATCGTGATGAGGATCGACGCCCACACCTGACCGGAGGCGAAGATGCGGAATTCGCCGAGGATGCCCGAGGCCGCGTCCGATCGTGCCGGAATCGAGGGGACGAGGACGGCTGCGCCGATGAGGGCGATGACGCCGATGACCGCGATGGTCCAGAAGGTCGACCGCCATCCGGCGGCCTGGCCGAGGAAGGTGCCCAAGGGGACTCCGAGGACGTTCGCTGTGGTCAGACCCGCGAACATCATCGAGATCGCCGCAGCCTGACGGTTCGCGGGTACGAGAGAGGCGGCGACGACCGCGCCGATGCCGAAGAAGGCACCGTGGCAGAGTGCTGCGACGATGCGGCCGACCATCATCATCTCGTAGCTCGGGGCGAGAGCCGAGAGTCCGTTGCCGATGATGAAGAGGACCATGAGGCCGATGAGAGCGGTCTTCCGGTTGACCCGGCTCAGCGCCACTGTGATCGCGATGGCTCCGATGGCGACGGCCAGGGCATAGCCGGAGATGAGGTAGCCGGCGACGGTCTCGGAGACCGCGAAGTCTGCGGCCACCTCGGGCAGAAGGCCCATGATGACGAACTCGGTGAGTCCGATTCCGAACCCGCCGATGGCGAGAGCGAGCAGTGCGAGCGGCATGGTGGTGCAGACCTTTCGGTGGGGAGCGGATTCCGCGGTCGCGAAATCACGTGCGTGTGCAATAGGGCGCGTTTGCAGTAGTTGCAGACGCAATGAATATAGTTGCATACGCGTCTTATCCGCGCAAGTGGTGTATCCTTGAGAGACGTCGAGAACAAGGAGAATGACGTGGGTATCAGGGACGACGCGGTGGAGATCCGGGCCAAGGGCTGGCGCACGCTCGCTGCTCTGCACGGACTCATCGAGGTCGAGCTCGAACGCAGCCTGCAGCGCGAGCACGACCTCTCCGTGGTCGAATTCACCGTCCTCGATGCGCTGAGCCGGCAGGACGGCTGGCATATGCGCATGCGGCAGCTCGCCCGCGCCGCCGCCTTGTCATCGAGCGCGACGACGCGCCTGGTCACCCGCCTCGAGGACCGCGGGCTGCTCACTCGTGTGCTCTGCGATGACGATCGGCGCGGAATCTACACCGAGCTCACCCCTGCCGGTGAGACGCTGCTCGCCGAGGCGCATCCGACGCATGACAATGTGCTCGAATCCGCTCTCGCCGAAGCTCGTGAGACGCCGGAGCTCGCGCCTCTGGTCTCGGCGCTCTATGCCGAGTCGGTCGTCTGAGTGGTGATGGGCTGCGGCCCGGCCCAAGGCTCTTTGCTGTGAGACTGCGAGTATCTTCTGAGAGCTGTCGGCAAACTGGATACTTCTAGTATTCAGTACTGAAAGTATTGTAATGTGTCGGCATGCACCAGCCGCAGAACGCCCGAGAAGTCGCCAAACGCATCCCGCGGTCCGAAGTCCGACAGCGACTCATCGCCGCGGCCGCGGAGGCATTCGCCGAGTCCGGCTACTCCGCTGCGACCGTAGACGACATCGCGCTGCGAGGCGGATTCACCAAGGGCGCCGTCTATTCGAACTTCGGAAGCAAGCAGGGACTCTTCGCTGCCGTCCTCGAGGACCGCTCCACAAGCGAACGAGACCGACTGCTGCAGGCTCCCGCGAGACCGGCAGATGAAGTCGCGACCTTCGTGGCGGGTGTCGTCGCAGAGAGCATCACGGAGGACGAACAACGGGGTCGGCTCGGCCTCGAATTCGCGGCACGAGCCGCACGGGACCCCGCAGCGAGACAGTCAT
This sequence comes from Brevibacterium sp. Lmc1, assembly GCF_057654315.1. Classification (NCBI taxonomy): domain Bacteria; kingdom Bacillati; phylum Actinomycetota; class Actinomycetes; order Micrococcales; family Brevibacteriaceae; genus Brevibacterium; species Brevibacterium sp. Lmc1. The sequence goes on from NZ_CM172803.1 coordinate 22,011, forward strand.
GGGGGCCGTTGCGGCGAACACAGCGAGAGGCCGCCGAGCGTGCTGTCCGTGAGGTCACTGCACGGAGCGGCCTGGAGCTCTCAATCGATCCTGGTGTGGCAGCTCTTGTCCTGCACTGTCTGACGAACGGGCTGTCGATGGAGCATCTGGCGGACCCGGAGCAGGTTGATTCGACTGCGATCAAACGGGCCATTGCCGCCCTGATCGAAGCGATCACACACTCCGAATCCGAACGGCGGAGTTGACGACGATGGTGTCGGTGGCAGGACACGTGACGAGGAGCGAGTCGGAGTGAAAGTACAGAGATGGTCGAAGGCTATTGCACTGTCGAGCGTGGTGGTTCTCGGTGCGATCGGGCTGAGCTCCTGCGGACCTTCGCTCGACGCAGTCGATCCCGAAAGTCGCTCTTTTCGGATAGGCGGCGATGATCTGGGTATCGTCATGGAGTCCGGGGGTGACATTGCTCTGCGGCCCGGCGATGTCGACGCAGTCGAAGTGACGAGGTGGTTCACCGGGAAGGCGGGGCAGGCGACATGGGCGATCGCAGACGACGAGCTCACGCTGTCCACGGACTGCGGATTCCTCGCCTCGTGCGAAGTGCGCTACCAGGTGGTCATCCCGCGGTCCGCTGCGGTGAGACTGCAAGCGGAGAATGCAGAAGTGTCCGCGAAGGACTTCGACAGCTCGGTGGCGATCGCGACGGAGAACGGCGGGATCTCGGTGACGGACATGGTCGGGGATCTGACGCTGAGGAGCACGAATGGCGACCAGCACGGCAGCGGTCTGAGCTCAGACAATGTCTCGGCACAGGCCGAGAACGGGAAGGTCGATCTGACGTTCGACGAAGCGCCGTCGAGCCTGAGGGTGCGGACCGGCAACGGTGCCGTGAGCGCCTCATTGCCGCGTGCGACCTACGCCGTAGCACTGAGAACCGACAATGGCGCGGAGTCGAACTCGCTGTCCGAGGATCCCGACAGCCCTCACTCCGTCGAGGTTACGACCGGCAACGGGGATATCTCACTCGAGTGAGATGATCGGACCACAGAGACGCGGACGAGCCCGCCGAACAGCGATCGTCTCGCTGCCCGACGGGCTCGTTCTCTTATGACACCGTCCGGTCACCTCGGTGACGGAGTTCTCAGGAGTGAACCTGAGGTCTCACACCTGATCAGGCGTGGACGCGGATGAGGTGTTCGTTGGTGAACGCCTGGAAAGCCCACTGAGCGTTCTCACGGCCGTAGCCGGAGCGGTTGATGCCGCCGAAGGGGTACTCCGGTCCGGACTCCATGTGGCTGTTGATCAGGGTCATGCCGGCGTTGATCTTCTTGCCGAACTCCTGGCCCTTCTCCAGGTCGTCGGTCCACACCGAGGACATGAGGCCGTACTCGGAATCATTGGCCAGACGCAGAGCATCCTCTTCGTCCTTGGCACGGTAGATCATCACGGCCGGGCCGAAGAGCTCGTTGCAGCCGAGGTCCGAGTGCGGGTCGATGTCCGTGAGCACGGCCGGGGACATGAACCAGCCGGGGCGGTCGAGCTTCTTGCCGCCGGTGTGCAGGGTCGCACCATCGGCCACGGCCTTCTCGATCATCTCGATGATCTCGTCGCGAGCACCTTCGGAGGACACGGGTCCCATGCCGACCTCGGGGTCGTCGAAGTCGGAGATCTTCATGGCTTCGGCGGCCTTGACCGCCTCGGCGACGAATTCGTCGTAGAGCTCATCGACGACGATCATGCGCTTCGGCGAGGTGCAGACCTGGCCGGCGTTCGCCAGACGAATCCCGACGAGCTTCTGCGCCACCGAGGCGACGTCCTTCGAGTCGAGGACGACGGCCGGGTCATTTCCGCCGAGCTCGAGGACCGCGCGCTTGTAGTACTTCGCGGCGATCGCGGCCACCGACGCACCGGCACCCTCGGAACCGGTGAGTGAGAAGCCCTTGACGCGGAAGTCCTTGAGGACCTCCTCGGCGTGGGAGGAATCGAGGTAGATGTTCTGGTACACGCCCCTCGGCAGTCCCGCCTCGGTGAGGAGGTCCTCGAAGTACTGCGAGGACTTCGGACAGATCGACGCCTGCTTCATGATGATCGTGTTGCCGACCATGAGGTTGGGCAGCACGAAGCGGGCGATCTGGTTGTACGGGAAGTTCCACGGCATGATGCCCAGCAGCACGCCAAGCGGCTGGTGCTCGACATAGCTGCTGGCCGCACCGGCGGCGGCCAGGTGGGTCGTGGACAGATGGGTGGCGGCGTTGTCGGCCATCCAGCGGGCGGTGCGGGCGACCTTGTCGACCTCGCCGAGGCCCTGCTTCTTGATCTTGCCCATCTCACGACCGATGATGTCGGTCATCTCATCGGCATTCTCATCGACGAGATCGGCGAACTTGCGCAGGATCGCCGCGCGCTCATGCAGCGGCGTCTCCTTCCACGCCAGATGTGCCTCGTGGGCACGATCGATGTAGGAAGGAATCTCCTCTTTGGGAACCGAGGCGAACTCCTCCTCGACTTCGCCGGTGTTGGCATTGGTGACAGCGAACTTGCTCATGGAACGTCCTTTCACGGGTTGACGATCTGTGCCCTGTAACAAACTACAGTCTCCCGACATTCCGCGACACTTGAGTCCATCCCTGGGATTGGGATCGGGCATACGATTCGGACGTGGAGAGAGTGAATGGAATCGGCGGATACTTCCTGCGGGCGGCCGACCCCGAGGCGATGACGGCCTGGTACCGCGACGTCCTCGGCGTCGACTTCGGTGATCACGGATTGTGGCAGCAGCCGGCCGGACCGACCGTGATCGGACTCTTCGAGGCCGACACCGACTACTTCGGGACGCGACCGGAAGGTCAGGACCGGCAGCAGACGATGCTGAACTTCCGTGTCGCCGACCTCGACGCGATGATCGCGCAGCTCCGCGTTGCCGGCGCCGAGGTGGACGACGAGACCCAGCAGATGGACGGAATCGGACGCTTCGGTTGGGTGACCGATCCCGAAGGGAATCGGATCGAGCTGTGGGAACCGGAGGAACAGGACTGAATCTCGGTTGAACTGGGACTAGGCGGCCGCCTCGGCGGTGGCGGGTTCCCTGCGATCATCGATCAGACGGCGTCTGACCGCGAACGACAGGACCGCGGCGATGACGCACATGGCCGCCCCGCCCCACCAGGCGTAGGTGTACTCACCGAAGGCGTCACGGACGGCGCCGGCGGCGAAGGCCGCGGCGGCGGCCCCGATCTGATGGGCGGCGAAGACCCAGCCGAAGACGATGGTGCCGTTGTCGCCGAAGATCTCCCGGCACAGAGCGGCCGTCGGCGGGACCGTCGCGACCCAGTCGAGGCCGTAGACGACGATGAAGAGGATCATGCTCGGGTGGACCGTGTCCGAGAGCAGCCAGGGCAGAAGCAGCAGGCCGACCCCGCGGAACGTGTAGTACGCGACGAGGAGGATCCGGGCATCGAATTTGTCGGTCAGCCAACCGGAGAACACGGTGCCCACGATGTCGAAGATCCCGACGACCGCGAGCAGGCCGGCCGCCGTCGACGCGGGCATCCCATGGTCGTGGGCCGAGGGGATGAAGTGGATGCCGATGAGTCCGTTCGTCGTCGCGCCGCAGATCGCGAAGGCGATGGCCAGAGCCCAGAACGAGCGATGACGGGCGGCGAAGAAGAGACCTGCGAAGGCGCGTCGGGCGGCACCGGTGCCGCGGCGTTCGGCGGGCGTGGTCGGGGCGGACTCCGCCGTGGTCGGGGTGTCGCCCTCAGGCTCGGTCTCGTCGTTGAAGTCGGTCGGGCGATCCGTGCTCGCATCAGCCGCACCGTAGGGCAGGACGCCCAGGTCAGTGGGATGATCGCGGAGGACGAACCAGACCAGCGGCACGGCGGCCATCGCCGCGATGCCGATGAGCAGGGATGCCGGCTTCCACCCCGTGGACTCGGCGATCGTCGCGACCGGCGGCAGGAAGATCAGCTGACCGGTGGCCGATCCGGCGGTGAGGATGCCCATGACCAGCCCGCGGCGGGCGACGAACCAGCGATCGGCGATGGTGGCAGCGAAGACAAGGGCCATCGAACCAGTGCCCAGCCCGATGAGCACTCCCCAGAATATGAGCAGCTGCCACGACGCGGTCATGAGCACGCTGCCTCCGGCGCCGAGGGCGACGAGAGCCAGAGCCGCGGCCACGACCTGGCGGATGCCGAAGCGATCCATGAGTGCCGCGGCAAAGGGGGCCGTGAGTCCGTAGAGCAGCAGGTTGACGCTCACGGCCAGGGACATGCTGCTCATCGACCACCCGAAGTCCGCATGGAGCGGGACCATGAGTGCTCCGGGAGCAGCCCGGAATCCGGCGGCGGCGAGCAGGGCGATGAAGGCGACGGCAGCGACCCACCAGGCGGGGTGGATGCGGCGGTGTCGCCGCTGCGCGGGTGGAGTGGTCGACATCGATCCCTCGAACTTTCTTCAAAGAAGTTATACTGGAGGAAGTATAAGCAGACTTCGTCGAAGAAAGGTAGTCGAGATGGCTTTGCGTTCGGATTGGTCGCAGGAGTTCTGTCCGGTGAAGCGGTCCCTCGACGTGCTCGGCGATCCGTGGGTGCTGCTCATCGTCCGCGACGTCCTCCATGGTCGGGGGCGTTTCGATCAGCTGCGTGAGAATCTCGGAATCTCCGAAGCCGTGCTCAGCCGGCGGTTGTCCGGGATGATCGAGGCCGGGCTGCTGACGAAGGTCGACTACGCCGATGGGGCCCGGATCCGGCAGGGCTATGCGGCCACCGAGGCCGCGGCCGATCTGCTGCCGATCCTGCAGCAGCTGTCGCTGTGGGCAGAGAAACACACCGAACTGCCTGCCGGCGGAGGCCATATGGGACTCATCCACGAAGCCTGCGGGCAGGAGACGACTCAGGGCGAGGTGTGCAGCGCCTGCGGCGAGACTCTGGTTCCCGAACAGATGACCTGGGTCAAGCCATGGAAGGACGCGCGCGAACGGCTGCAGCCGGCTGGGACTCTGAGCTGAGCACTGACCGGACTGTACGGTCCGCTGGGACAAGCCGTGGAAGGACGCGCGCGAACGGCTGCAGCCGGCCGGGACACTGAGCTGAGTCCTGCTGGGACTAGCAGGCCGCCTCGGCGAGGGTGGATTCTGACCGCCGCTCCCACGTCCGTTCGACGCGGATCGCCACGGCCACGACGACGAGCGCAGCGAGCGCGAGGACGATGGCGGCGATGACCGTGGCTGGGAAGCCGAACCCGGCGGCGATGACCCAGGCACCGACGGCCGGGCCGAGGGCATTGCCGACGTTGAAGGCCGAAGTGTTGACGCTCGCGGCCAGGGTCGGAGCCTGAGTGGCGATCTGGAAGACGCGGGCGTTGAGCGCTCCGGCGATGGAGAAGCCGCTGGCGCCGACGAGGACGATCATGACGACGGCGAGGATCGCCTGGTCAGCGACCAGCCATAGCGCGCCGAGGCTGAGTGCCAGGGCCGCGAGGCTGCCGACGATATTGCCGAAGATGTTCTTATCGGCCAAGCGCCCGCCGACGACGACACCGACGAATGCACCTACACCGAAGGCCGCGAGCACTGCGGGAACGAGATCCGCGGGCAGGCCCGCGACCCGTGTGAGCAGGGGTGAGAAATAGGAGAAGGATGCGAATACCGAGGCTTGGAACAGCGCGGTCGTGCCCAGGGCCAACCAGATTCGGGGTCCTTTGAACGCGGCGATCTCGGCATGCAGCAGGGTCCGCAGACGGGGAGCCGCCTCGGTGGGGGTGGGCGATCCTGCGTCGTCAGGGCCGGTTTCGTCCGGGTCGGTGGGCTTCGCGTCCGACCGTGTCGTCACGGCGATGAGGACGGCGGCCAGTGCGGTGACGAGGGCAACCGCCCAGAAGGTCGAACGCCACCCGAACTGGGTGCCGATCCACGTTCCCATCGGCACCCCGACGAGGTTGGCCACGGTGAGTCCGCCGACGAGGCTCGCGAGTGCTCGGCCCTGCACGGCTGCGGGAGAGATGGCCGAGGTGTGGACGGCGGCGACGGCCCAGAATCCGCCGCAGGCGAAGGCCGACAGCACCCGGGAGGCCATGAGCAGCCCGTAGCTCGGTGACAGTGCTGCAAGGATGTGGAGGGCGGAGAAGCCGATGATCATGACGATCATCGTCGCCCGCCTGGGCAGGGTCAGCGTCAGCAGCGTCATGGCCGGTGCCCCGACGATCATGCCGACGGCGAAACCGGTGATGAGCAGGCCCGCCTGCGGGATCGTCACACTGAGGTCAGCGCTCAAGGGTTCGAGGATTCCGGCGATCATGAATTCGCTGGTGCCGAGGCAGAAGATCACGGCGGCCAGCAGATAGACCTGACCGGGGACCCGAGGCCTGAGAGAAGGCGGTGGTGAAGTGGTCATGGGGTGGGGCTGCCTTTCGTCGAGGCGCCTGGAGCACCTCCGGTTTCGAGGGTGGCCTTGCCGGCCGGAGTGCACAGTCCGGCGACGAAGGCTCGTGCCTGGGCGAGGACGTCCTCTGTGGTCATCACGCGGGCGGCGATGCGCAGGCCGGCGAGCACGCTGTGGATGAGTGGGGCATGGATTCGGGGGTCGATGTCAGCGAGGATATGGCCCGCGGTCTGACCGCGCTCGATGACGCCTGAGTAGGTGTCGAGCCACGCGTCGCGGTCGGGGTCGAGGATCGAGCACACGGCATCGACTTCGCGGCCGAGCTCGGCGGCCGTGTTCGCCGACAGGCACCCGGTCCGGTTCTCGTCGTCGCACTGCTTCTTCAGCTCGCCGCCGAGGCGGTGCATGAGCAGGACGGGCGCGGGTTCGAGGCTGTGCTCGAGTTCCTCCCTGAGCGGGATGCCCGTGGCCGTGTAGTCACGCAGGGCGCGGAGGAAGACGGTGTCGAGGCTGTCGAAGGTGTTGTAGAAGCTCGAGCGGCCGATGTTCGCGCGTTCGCAGACCAGTCCGACATCGGTTCCCGCATAGCCGTGCTCGCTGAACACGGCGATGGCGGCATCGATGACGGACTGCTCGTCGAAGCTCTTCTTCCTGCCCATGTGACGAGACTAAAGCATTTTGGACACCTGTGTCCAATAAAACAGTGGTGACGGTTTCGACGCCCTGGTCTCCGGCCCGGCTTCGGTCTGTGTTGCGGCCGTTCTCGGCCCGATCAGGAGTTGAGGATGCAGAATTCGTTGCCTTCGGGGTCGGCGAGGACGACCCAGGGTTCGTCTCCGGTCTGACCCACATCGACACGGCGTGCTCCGAGATCGAGGAGGCGGGCCACCTCGGCGTCACGGTCATCGGGCCGGAAATCGAGGTGGAGTCGGTTCTTCACGACCTTCTCTTCCCGGTCGATGCCGACGATGATTCCCGGCAGGCGATCGGGATTCTGCCGGATCTCGATCTCCGTGTCGTTCTCGTCGACGATCACCCAGCCGAGCGCTCGAGCCCACCAGCGCCCGAGCGTGAATGGGTTGGGCGAATCGATGACGATCTGTTCCCATTCCAATGACATGGCTTCACCTTTCGACAGTTGTCTCGGTTGTGCCCTCAGGCCCCGACGTCGCCGAGGTGGTGCCGGATTTCGTGGAGTCCGTAGAGCGTGAGCGAGGCGACGGTGAAGGCGTGACCGTCGGAGCGGAAACCCTGACGCTCCCATTCCTCCCCGCTGACCTGGGACAGGAGGCCGGCGTAGGACTCCGCGGCCGTACGCACGGCGGGGGCCACCTCGGCGGGAGCGGCGTGGGCATAGTCGGATTCGACGGCGACCGCATCGCCGTCGAAGTTGTCCAAGATCGGGTCGGTCTCGGCCAGCATGCGCTCGGTGCGACGGCGGAATTCGTCGAGGACATCGCGCATATGAGCGGCGTATTCGATGTCCGACCACCGGTCCGGACTGCGCCGTTCGGTAGCGTCATCCCTGGTCAGGACCGTCTGCCAGGTGGCGGCCGCCTCGGTGAGGGTGGTCGGGACGCCGGTCGGGTCCTCGGTGCCGGTGAAGCCGCAGTCGGAACAGCCCGCGGCGAGGACATCGGTCCAGTCGCGGGTGTCAGGGGTGATCTCGCTCATTCGCTGTCCTTTTTGGAGCTCGCCTTCTTGCTTCCGGACTTGGTGGTTCCGGTTGTCTTGCCGCTCGCCTTCCTGCCACTCGTCTTCTTGCCGTCGTTGAGGATCTCGGCGAGCACGGTGGCCTGGCTGATTTCATCGCGCTTGGCCGCCGTGAGCAGGGTCAAGGTCCCCTTCTGCGCGAGCTTGCGCAGTTCATCGAGGGCCTGCTCGGCTTCATCGCTCTTCAGTTCCTCGCGGAAGCGGCGGGCGAACTCGTCGAACTTCTCCGGGTCGTGGGAATACCATCTGCGCAGTTCGGTCGAGGGCGCGACGTCCTTGATCCAGTCGTCGAGTTCGGCCTTGTCCTTGCTCACACCGCGCGGCCAGACTCGATCGACGAGGATCCGGGTCCCATCGGAGGTCTGCGCTTCGTCGTAGATGCGGCGGACCCGGACCATGTGTGCGCTGCTCTCGGCGGAGTTCTTCTTCCCGGACATCGGAGGATGTTCCTTTCGCTCGCTTCCCTTCGAGTCTACGACGCGAATGCAGCGGCAGTGCCCGTCTGCCTCTGCCGGTCTTGTCGACAGCTGTTTCTGACGACAGCTGCTCTCAACGACAGTCGGTATGGGCACCGTGGCCAATCGCGCCTGGTGAAGCGTAGACTCCAAGACGTAGGTGACCTTGGCATCCCGAGGTGCACCGCGCCGAATCCGCGAGCGGAGGAGATGATGCAGTGACCGTCTGGCAACAGGCCTTCCCCGATGGGAAGAGTCCGCAGAGGGTGCTGGTTCCGCCATCTCCGTATGCGATCTTCCTCGTCCTCACCGTCCGCCCCGGGTTCGAGAGCACGGCCAAGGACTTCCTGTCCGAAATCGCAGGACTCACCCGAACAGTCGGCTTCCGCTCCCGCGAAGACGATCTCAGCTGTGTCACGGGCATCGGCGCCGATCTCTGGGACCGCATGTTCACCGCGCCCCGCCCCTCGGACCTCCACCCCTTCATCGAACAGCGCGGAGACGTCCACACAGCACCGTCCACCCCGGGTGACCTGCTGTTCCACATCCGCGCTCGCCGCATGGACATGTGCTTCGAACTCGCCCGACTCATCGGCGACGCGCTGGATGGGGCGGTCGACGTCGCCGACGAAGTCCACGGCTTCCGCTACTTCGACGAACGCGACATCCTCGGCTTCGTCGACGGCACCGAGAACCCCGAGGACCAGGGTGCCGTCGACGCCGTGTTCCGCCACCCCGATGACGTCGCCCAGGATTCCGGCCCGGAGTCCATCCTGGATTCCGCCGAGGCGGGACCCGATGTCGCTGCCGCCGCCGGGGCAGGAGCCGAGGTGGGAGCCGTTCCCGGCGATGGCGCCCCGGGCTATCCGGGCAGCACCTTTGTGATCGTTCAGAAGTACACACACGACATGGCCGCCTGGGACGCACTCAGCGTCGAGGAGCAGGAAGCGGCCTTCGGGCGGCACAAACTCTCCGACGTCGAATTCGCCGAGGAGGACAAAGCACCGAACTCGCACCTCGTGCTCAATTCGATCGAGGACGAGGACGGCAACGACCGGGAGATCGTGCGCGACAATATGGTCTTCGGATCCGTCGGCTCCGAGGAGTACGGCACTTATTTCATCGCCTATGCCGCAGACGTGACGACGACCGAGCAGATGCTTACGAACATGTTCATCGGAGACCCGGTGGGCACCTACGACCGGATCCTCGACTTCTCGACCGCGGTGACCGGAGGGCTGTTCTTCGTCCCGTCCCAGGATTTCCTCGACGATCCCGATGGGGAACTCGTCGAGGCGGGACTCGGGATCGGCGGAGCCGCCTCGGCGAAGGTCGATGGACCGGACATCGACGACGGATCGGACGACGATCCGGTCGCTGATGAACCGACAGACAGCGACGACCCGACAGATTCGGACCCCTCAGCACCCACGGACGGCAGCCTGGGAATCGGCAGCCTGAACAGGAGACGACAGTGAACAATCTCTATCGCGAACTCGCCCCGATCACCGGCCCGGCTTGGGCGGAGATCGAGGAGGAGGCTCGGCGCACCTTCAAGCGCAATATCGCCGGTCGGCGCATCGTCGACGTCGAGGGGCCGACCGGTTTCGAGACCTCCTCGGTGACCACGGGACATATCAAGGATGTGCAGTCCTATTCGTCGGGTCTGCACATTCGACAGCGCATCGTGCAGGAATTCGTCGAACTGCGCGCCCCCTTCACTGTCACGCGTGAGGCCATCGACGATGTTGCACGCGGCTCCGGCGATTCGGACTGGCAGCCGGTCAAGGACGCAGCGACGACGATCGCCCTGGCCGAGGACCGGGCCATCCTCCACGGACTCGACTCCGCGGGCATCGGCGGAATCGTCCCGAACTCGTCGAACGCGGCCGTGACCCTGCCCGATGCAGTGGAGGACTATGCGGACGCGGTGGCGCAGGCGCTGTCGAGCCTGCGCACGGCCGGTGTCGACGGACCCTACAGCTTGCTGCTGTCCGAGGCCGAATACACGAAGGTCTCCGAGTCGACCGACCACGGCTTCCCGATCCGCGATCACCTCTCCCGCCAGCTCGGCGCCGGGGAGATCGTCTGGGCGCCGGCGCTCGAAGGTGCCCTGCTCGTGTCCACCCGCGGCGGCGACTACGAACTCCACCTCGGCCAGGACCTGTCGATCGGCTACAGCGGCCACGACAGCGAGACCGTCGACCTGTACCTGCAGGAGACCTTCGGCTTCCTCGCGCTCACCGACGAATCGAGCGTCCCCCTGCACCCCTGAGCCCGGCTCGGTGAACTGCTGCGCCTGCGGAGTCGCGGCGCAGCCCCCAGGTCGCGCTGCACAGCAGAGGGCCGCAGTTGCCTAGGCATCGGGTTCTGTTCCCTGAATCATCGGGTTCTGTACGGTTGCACATCGAGTTCTGATCCAGTCATCGAGTCATATTGCGATCACTGGATCAGAAGTCGATGACTCCCCACGAGGTGGCCTAGCGGCGGGCAGCCTCGCTGAGGTTGCTCAGCACAAGCGTGCGCACCTGCCGGTCGATATAGGTCTCCAGGTCGAGCCCGATCCGCTGGAAGTACCAGTACTTGAGCGCCCACATATGGGCGATCGACATGAGGTCGTGCCCGAGCACCTGAGCATCGACATCACGCAGGTCGCCTGCTTCGACGGCGGCGGTGACGACGTCGACGAGGGGCTGGAGGGTCTCGAGCTCCTGGTCCTGGATCGACTTCAGTCCGTCCTTCGACAGTGCCCTGGAGACCTGATAGGTGAGCACGACCGCATGTCTCTGTTCACCGACGATGCGGCAGAACTCCGTGAACGCGGCGATGACCTTGTCCACGGGTTCGGCCGCCTCGGCGATGGCGGAAGGGACACGGAGACGGAACTCCTCGAGGACGCGGGTGATCGCGGCGAGCACGATCTGCTCCTTGTCCGAGAAGTACTTGTACAGCAGTCCGACACTGACCCCGCCGGACCTCGCGATCGCCTGCATGGACACTGAATGAGTGCCCTTCTCCTGCATCAGACGCACGGCGGCGTCGACGATCTGCCGCTCTCGGAATTCCGCGCGGGCACCGCGGACGATCGCGTTGAGGTCTTCGGATTCAGCTGACATGCTCGGCGGCGACTTCCTCTCTGAGCTTGAACTTCTGAATCTTACCGCTTGGCGTGCGAGGGAACTCGTCGAGGCACTGCAGGGCCTCGGGCCAGTACTGCTTGGCCACTCCCTTCGCGTCGAAGAACTCCTGCAGCTCGTCCATCGTCAGGCTGTGGCCCTCATTGAGGGTCACGACCGCGCACGCGATCTCCTGCAGCCGGGGATGCGGCACCGCGACTACGGCGACCTGGGAGACCGCGGGATGTTCGTAGAGAACGTTCTCGATATAGGCCACCGGGATGTTCTCGCCGCCGCGGATGATGATGTCTTTCGACCGCCCCGCGATCCGGATGAAGCCTTCGGCATCCATTTCGGCGAGGTCTCCGGTATCGAGCCAAACGCCTGCGAAGGCGTCTGCCGTCTGCTCCGGTTCATCGAGGTAGCCGACGAACAGGAATGGGCCCGTGACCTGGATTTTTCCTTCGACGCCCGCGGGCACGGGTTCCCCGAGGGGATCGACGATGCGGACCTTCATCGAGCCCAGTGCTCGTCCGTCGGTGCTCGTGACCTTCTCCTCCGAATCGCCCGGCGCCGTCATCGTCACCAGCCCGCATTCCGTCTGTCCCCAGCCGCCGAAGACGTTGAGCTCCGGAAGCAGCGTGCGCGCCTCATTGACCATGACGCGTGGAATCGGGGCGCCCATGCAGCAGAAGTGCTTGAGGGAGGACAGGTCGTGCTGCGTCGACTTCGCCACCTCGAGCAGATCGTGGAGGAACGGAGTCGCCCCCGATGTGTGCTGGATTCCGTGCTCGGCGACGAGACGGGCGAACTCCTCGCCGTTCCACACGTCCTGGAACACGCCCGAACCGCCGATGAGCAGAGGCAGACACACTCCGTACATGTAGCCGGTGAGATGGCCGAAGGTCGAGGCCATGTGGATGACCGAATCCTCGTCCAGGCCCAGGTGATCCGGCCACGGCAGCGAGGCCGCGAGCACGTTGTTGTGCGTATGCATCACACCCTTGGGATTGCCCGTCGTCCCCGAGGTGAAGAGGATGAGTCCGACATCATTGGGGTCCGGGCGCCGGCCGTCCCAAGCGATGGATTCGATCGCCGAGGCGGCCGACCGTGAACCGTCCGAGCTTGAGTCGCGTTCCCCTCGAGCCAGGAAATCCGTCCACCTCTCGAAGCCGTCCCGACCGTCGAAGGTCGCCTCGCCAGGGGTGTCGAGGACGATCGTGTGCTGCAGCTCCGGCAGGTTCGGACGCAGTCGGTCGACCATATCGGGATAGTCGAACTTTCGGAAGCGATTGGGCACGAAGAGCACCGAGACCGACGCCTTCTTCGCCATATACCCGATCTCGCGGTCCCGATAGATCGGGATGAGGCCGTTGGTCACAGCGCTGGCCTTGATCGCGCCGAGGTGGATGACCAGCCATTCATACCAGTTCGGCAGCTGCACACCCACCACGTCGCCGGGTTCGACCCCGAGGTCGACGAGCGCCTGGGCACAGCTGTCGACATCCGAGCTGAGCTCGGCATAGGTGTGAGCACCGTAGGGATCGCGGGTGACGACCGCGTCCGGTCGTTGTGTCCTCCAGTGCTCGAGGTGGTCGTGCAGGGTCTGGTTCTTCCAGTCCCCGGATGAGGTGAATTCCTTGATGAGGGAGTCGGTCAGGATGGTCTCGAATCGGGTGGGCATAGCAGGGCTCCTTTGCTCTGGTGTCGTGCCTGTGACTCGGGTGGTGCTGGTAGTCGTGCTGACAACTGCCGCCGACGGGAGACGGCCGTGATGCTCAGGCCATCGTCAGTCCGCCGGAGACCGAGAGTGTCTGGCCGGTGACATAAGCGGAATCGGGACGGGCGAAGAAGGCCACGGCATTCGCGAGGTCCTCGGGCTGGGCGAGCCGACGCATCGGAATCGCCTTCTCCAGTGCGGTGCGCAGCTTCGGATTGTCCGCGGAGATCTCAGCGAACAGCGGCGTGTCGGCCGGTCCGGGACACACGCAGTTCGCGGAGATCCCGTGACGGGCGACCTCGCGGGCGAAGGTCTTCGTGAACGAGATGATCCCGCCCTTGGCCGCCGAGTACACGGCCTCCCCGCTCGATCCGACCCGGCCGGCGTCCGAGCCGATGCTGATGACGGATCCCGATCCGGCTGCGATCATGTGCTCGGCCGCCGACTGCGTGCAGTTGAGTGTGCCGAGGAGGTTGATCGCGATGACCCGCTGCCAGGTCGCCGGCGTCGACTCCATGAACGGTTCGACCTTGTCCCAGCCGGCGTTGTTGACGAGGACGTCGATGCGTCCGAAGCGCTCGACCACCTCGGCGATCATGGCGTCCACGGCCGCACGGTCGGTGACGTCGGCGGCGAGCCCGATCGAATCATGCCCCAGCGCCGAGGCGGTGTCCGCGGCCGTCTGTGCGTCGAGGTCGGCGACGACGACGGTGGCGCCGTCGGCGGCGAGGCGGGTCGCGATTCCCTTGCCGATTCCGGAGGCGGCACCGGTGACGATGATGATGCGATCGGTCAGAGGTGCGGTCTGAGTGGGTGCTGACATGGTGGTGTCCTTCCAGTCGTGTGTCTGATGCTGCGGTTGGAATGTGAGCCGTGCGAGAGGAGTCCCAGTGGAGAAGCTATGGGTGGGACCGGTTTGTGTTCTTCCCGGTCAGGGGGCGTATTCGCGACCGGCGGAGCTGCGGGCGATGATGAGCTTCATGATCTGGGCGGTGCCGTCGCCGATCTGCATGCCGAGCACGTCGCGCAGTCGCTTCTCGACGTCCAGGTCCTGTTTGTAGCCGTTCTGTCCGTGCAGAAGCAGGCACTGATGGACCGCATGGTAGGCCTCGAGCGGGGCCCACCACTTGCACATGGCAGCCTGAGAGGTGTGCGGGTGGCCCTCGTCGCCGAGGCGCAGAGTGTCCAGGCATAGCAGTCGGGCCGCCGCCATCTTCGTCTCCGCCTCGGCCAGGGGGAAGGAGACCCCTTGGAACTTCGACAGCGGCTGATCGAAGGCCTCACGTCCCTTGACGTAGGCCCAGGCATCCTCGATCGCGCGCGTCGCAGTCCCCGTGCACTGCAGTCCGATGAGAGCTCGGGAGAAGTCGAATCCCTGCATGACCTGGGTGAATGCTCCACCGACCTCGCCGAGGAGGTGGTTGGCGGGCACACGGACATCGGTGAAGTCCACGCTGCCGCGAGCGACGGCCGCCTGACCCATGTCGATGATGGGGTTCCGGGTGACTCCGGGGGCGTCGAGGTCGACGAGGAACGCCGAGATGCCCTTTCCGCGCCCCGCCTCGGGGTCGGTGCGGGCGAAGATCACCGTTGCCGTCGAGGTCATGGCCAGCGACATCGACTTCGTGCCGTTGACGATCCAGTCGTCGCCGTCCCGTCGGGCCGTGGTCGAGGGGTTTCCGGCGTCCGAACCAGCCTCGGGTTCGGAGAGTCCGATGGCCACCGTTTCGTCACCGGTTGTGATGAGACGGCAGTAGTGGGCGGCCACCTCGGTGCTGGCATTGCGGGCGATGACCTGTCCGATGAGGGATCCGACGACCTGGATATAGGCGACGGTGAGGTCTCCACGGGCGATGGCCTCGGTGACGAGACCCGCGGTGACCTTGGTCAGTCCGGCCCCGCCGAGGTGGGTCGGCAGTTCGGGGGCGATGAGACCGGCGTGGCCCATCTCCCGGGTGATATCGGCACCGATGCGGCCGGCGGCTTCGCGTTCGCGGGCCTCGCTGATGAGCCGCTCCTCGAATCCGGCCGCCGCATCGAGCAGGGTCTGGGTATCGGGGGTGAGAGTCGTGTCCACGGGAATCCTCTGTGCTGTCAGGGTCTGTGCGGGTGGGATCTGTGCCGGCGGGGCGCCGGGGGTCAGTACGCGCCGTCGAAGCGACTGAAGTCCGGATCACGCTTCTCCGCGAAGGCGGCCGCTCCTTCGTGTGATTCCGGGGAGTGCGCGTAGAGGTCGAGGGCGCTCATGGCGAGGTTCGTGAAGCCGGTCTGCATCTCGGAATCGGCGTTGAATGACTGCTTGAGGAAGCGTAGCGCCGTCGGTGCCTTGAGACCGAGGGCCCGGGCGCGTTCCTTGGCGCGGGGCATGAGTTCTTCGGCGTCGACGACTTCGTTGGCCAGGCCCCAGGATTCGGCCTTCTGTGCGTCGATGAGTTCGCAGAAGTACCACATCTCACGGGCGCGCTTCTCACCGATGACCCGGGCGAGGAAAGCCGAACCGTAGCCGGCGTCGAAGGATCCGACCTTGGGGCCGGCCTGGCCGAAGCGCGCGTGCGAGGCCGCGATCGTGATGTCACAGAGGGTGGTGAGCACGTTTCCGCCGCCGATGGCGACACCGTTGACCGCGGAGATCACCGGTTTCGGCACCGAGCGGATGACCTTGTGGAGTTCGGAGATGCGGAACATGCCGTAGCGGCCGGGGCCGTAGTCGCCGGTCCGCGCCTTCTGTTTGACGTCGCCGCCGGCGCAGAAGGACTTCTGCCCGGAACCGGTGAGGATGATCGAACGGACGCGGTTGTCGCCCCAGGCGAGAGTGAAGGCTTCGATGAGTTCGTCGACGGTCTGCGACCGGAACGAATTGAAGGAATCGGGCCGGTTGATCGTGATGACCGCGAAGGTCTCTTCCACCACGTAGAGGATGTCTTCGAAATCCGTGGCTGCGGTCTGCTGAGTCGGTCTGGTGGATGTTGGCATCGTTGCCTCCTCGAACGAAAAATGAATCTATGTTCACACCTAGTGAACATCAGTTCATGAACGAGGTCAAGAGTCGCGGTGCCGGAAGATTCTTGTGAGTTCGCCGAGTTTCGTCCGTCCGCATCGGAGCGACGGTGCACTGGTGGAAGAATGTTGCCGGCAAGGGTGCCGACAGAATGCACTGCTCAGGTGTCGGCCGATCCGAACTCCCGGCATTGGGTCGGGAGTGACCGACGATGACGACGAGAGACGGACGATGATGACCGCTGTAGAACCTGGGCCGAACGGCTCGACGTCACCGAGGGGCAGGCAGACAGCTGCCGGTGCGGAGATCGGGGCGCTCATCGGCGCCGGCTTCGGGCTGCTGTTCCTCATCATCAACACCGGCCAGTTCTCGACCCTGGGGCGCACGCTTGTCATCGCGGTCGGCGTCATCGTCTTCGCCGGCATCGCGGTCCTCGCGGTTCGCGGACTGCTGCGGAACCGTGGTGGAGGCGGCCGCCTCGGCGAATCAGGGAAGAGCGGGCGCCGGGAACCGCCGTTCGGTCGCGCCTACTGGATCATCGTGCTCATCGAGGCGGTTCTCCTGTTCGCCGGAGCCCGACTGCTCACGAGCCTCGGCCATCCGGAGCTCGGAGTGGCGTGGGTGGCAGTGGTCGTCGGCACTCATTTCTATGCGCTCGGCCGCGTATTCGGGCTCGACCGCTTCCATGTGCTCGCCACCGTGGTCACTCTCTGCGGTATCGGCGGATTCATCGCCTTCTTCGCCGCGGCTCCGGCGTTCATTCCGGTCATCAGCGGCGTGATCTCGGGCTTCGTGCTGCTCGCCTTCGGCATGTGGGCCCTCGTCCCGACCGAGCGGTAGGGCACTGGCACGCATCGAGTTTCGTTCGGTTCGTCATCGGGTTCTGATCCAGTCATCGAGTTTTCTCCCAATGACTGGATCAAAAGTCGATGAAGCTGCACGAGGTGGCTGGGCCTGTGACCGCACTGCGTTCCAGCCATCAGGACGCGAACTGATGGCTGGAACGCAGTGCGGTCGTCGGCAGGTGGCGGGGCCAGGCCCTACCGGCAGGTGGAGGGGTTGGTGGGTCAGTCCTCGGCGGGGGCTTCGGGCGCCCCGGCGCCGTCCTTCTTCAGCGGCTGCACGCGCGGCGGTGGGAACTCCGGAGCCTGGGCGGCGGGACGGGCCTCCAGCCCAGCGAACACCTCGGCGATGGCACGATCGAGCTGCGGATCGTCGGCGGCGAAGATCTGACCGGGATCGTGCTCGACCTCGATATCGGGGTCGACGCCGTAGTTCTCCACACTCCAGCCCTTGCCCTCGATCCAGAAGGCATAGCGCGGCTGCGTCACTCCGGTGCCATCGACGAGATCGTAGCGACCGTCGATGCCGACGACTCCGCCCCACGTGCGCACGCCGATCACCGGGCCGATGCCCTTGGCCTGCACGCGCGCGTTGATGATGTCGCCGTCGGAGCCGGAGAACTCGTTGGCCACGAACACCACCGGGCCGCGCGGAGCATCCTCGGGGTCCCGGTCCATCTGGTCATAGCTGCGAGCCGCACCCCAGGCAACCACCTGATCGGCGAAGCGTTCGGCCACCAGAGCACTCGTGTGCCCGCCTCGGTTGAACCGCACATCGGCGATGACGCCCTCGCAGCCCATGGCCTGCCGCAGATCCCGGTGCATCTGCGCCCACCCGTAGGAGGTCATGTCCGGGACATGCACATAGCCGATGCGGCCGGATGACTTCTCGGCCACATACTCCCGGCGGGAGCGCACCCAATCCTGATAGCGCAGCTTCTCCTCGGTGGGCAGTGGAATCACGGCGACCGCGCGGTCCTTGCGACCGCGGCGCAGAGTCAGCTCGACGATTGTGTCCGCGGCCCCCTGCAGATGAGCGGCGGGACCGGCCGCCTCGTCGACGGGCTGACCGTTGACAGCAACGATGACATCGCCGGGCTGAGCTCCGACTCCGGCCTGGCGCAGCGGCGACCTTGCCCCCGGTTCACTGCTCTCACCGGGAAGGATGCGAGAGATCGTCCAACCCTCAGCGCTCCGCTCAAGATCCGCACCGAGGAATCCGAGCTTCTTCGACCCATCGCCGAGCCCAGACGGCGTGACATAAGCATGCGAGGTGTTGAGCTCGCCCACGGTTTCCCACAGCACGTCGACGAGGTCGTCATGAGTCAGCGCCTTCGCGGCCACGGCACGCCAGCGCAGCGTCACCGACTCCCAATCGACCCCGTTCATGTCCTCGCGCCAATAGTGGTCGCGCATGATCCGGGAGTTCTCCTCGAACATCTGCAGCCACTCGGCCCGGCGGTCGAGCTCGAACCGCAGACGCGAGAGATCGACGGAGATGTTGTCATCATCGTCGGCCTCGACCTTCCGGTTCGCCGGGACCACGCTGATCGCATCGTCGCTGCGCACGACGAGCAGCTTGCCGTCTCCGGAGATCTCATACTCGTCGGCCTTGTCGACGACGGTGCTGACCTTCCGCTTGGCGAAGTCGAAGTACTGGACCACCTCGGCGGGTTTCTCACCGGCATCTCCGGCCCGTCCGGTGCCGAGCTCACCGGCTTCGACGTCGCCGGTGCGCAGCCAGACGAGACCTCCCTCGGCGGATTCGAGATCCCGGAAGACCCCCGAGGCGACCGGGAACGGCACGATGCGCTCTTCGGCTCCCTCGAGCTCGACCTCGACGGTGGCGGCGGGTTTGTCCCCGCGACCGCGCTCGGACTTCGCCTCCTCGGTGACCTCGCTGATCGCCCATCCGCCGGCGCTCGGTCCGAAGGGCGCAGGCTCATCGGCGGCCAAGGGCAGCAGCCACGGTCGGGTGACGCCGTTGAACGACAGATCGAAGGAATGCTGGTTGTACGAGGGATCGAAGGTGCGATCGGAGAGGAAAGCGACGAACTTCCCGTCCCGGGTGAACGTCGGCGAGAAGTCATTGAACTTGCCCGTCGTCAGCGGCTGGGCCTCGCGATCCGACTTCACCTCGGCGATCATCAGCTGTGCGAGCAGCTCCTCACCCTGCGTCGGCTGCGACCACACGAGGTACTTCCCATCGGGTGAGAACCGCGGATCGCGCGCCTCGCCGTGTCCCGAATGCCCGATCAGACGCGTCCGACCATTGCCCACCTCGACGGTCCGGATCGACCCGTCGTGGGAGATTGTGGCGAGCATCTTCCCCGCCGGATCCGCCTTCAGGTGCAGGACCCGTCCCAGGGCTCCGGCCCCGATTCGCCGAGGCGGCTTGTCCCCGGTCACGGACGCGACCTCGATCGCGTCCTCCCCTTCGACGTCGGTGATGTACGCGGCAAACCCGGTGTCACCGAGGACGAGAGGTTCGCGGGTGCGGATCGACGAATCCGCGCACAGCGCCCGGGCCGGGCCCTCGCGGTGGGCGAGCCAGAAGGTCTTTCCCCGCCATTCCACCACCGAGGCATTGCCTTCTCTGTCGGGGCTGATGTGGTTGAGCCCGGTCTTCGGGTCGAGACTGAGCGGCTGCACCTGGGTGCCCGGCAGAGCTACTGCGAGGGTGCGGACCTCGGCGTCGAGGCTGTCGAGGATCCTGATCTCCCCACGGGAGTGCCAGACGATGCGGGTGCCGTCGGTCGTGGCGTCACGGACATAGCCCTCGGCCTCGGACTGGTGCGTGAGCTGCCGTGGTTCGACCGAGTCATCACCCGAACTCGCCGAGGTGGCCAGTCCGTCGATGATCCACAGGTTCGCCTGTTCATCTGCATGGTGAGGGAAGGTCGCGGCCCGGTCCGAGGTGAACACGAGCGAATCGCCGACCCACAGCGGGTCGGTCAGAGAGGCCTCGTCCTCGCGCAGCAGCCGCTGCCACCGGGCCCCGGATCCATCTCCGATGCCGGCAGCGTTCGTACTGCCGACTCGATCGAGCCACAGCCTCGGCGCAGTCCCACCCCGGTAGCGCTTCCAGTGCGCGGGCGGACGGGAGAACGGCGTCGACAGAGCGGTCACTCCCGTGTGGTGCCGGGCCAGACCCGAGGCACGACCGAACGACAGCCGATCGACCTCGCCGTCGAGGCTCACGGACTTCACGACATGGTTGCGGACCTCGAACTCCCCGGCATTCGCGCCGACGAGGACATGGGCGGCATCGGCCCACCCGAGCATCGTCATCGCGCTCGACCCCAACCAGGTGAGCCGACGCAGGGACCCGGTGGCCACCTCGGCGACCATGAGCTCCGCCTGGCCGGTGCGGAAGGATACGAACGCGACGTGCGCTGCGTCGGGCGAGATCCTCGGTGACCGGACCGGCGCATGATCGGAGGTCAGCCGCCAGGCGCGGCCGCCGGCGGAGGGAACGAGCCAGACATCGTCGTCGGCGGTGAAGGTGATGAGATCGGACTGGATATGGGGATAGCGAAGATAAGTCACGTGACCCACATTACAAGCTCGACAGTGCGGCGACCGCGGGCCGGAACCGATGCCCAGGCAACTTGCACCCGGCAATAGAATGGGCACATGCCATCTCTGACTTCTGTGCTCACGGACCGTTTCGCCGCCGCCCTCACCCAGGCCTTCGGTGAGGACTTCGCCGGACGTGACCCCGTCATCCGCAGCAGCCAGTTCGCAGATTTCCAGGCCAATGTGGCCCTGCCGCTGGCCAAGGAGCTGAAGTCGAAGCCGCGCGATATCGCCGCACAGATCGTTGAGAACCTCGACCTCGAGGGTGTGTGCGAGACCCCGGAGATCTCCGGACCCGGGTTCATCAATCTCACCTTCACCCCCGAATTCCTCGCCTCCACCCTCGAAGCGGGAGGCGCCGCAGAGGCACCGGCAAACGATGCCCCGCAGAAGATCGCCATCGACTACTCGGCCCCGAACGTGGCCAAGGAGATGCACGTCGGGCACCTGCGCACCACCGTCGTCGGGGACGCCCTGGCCCGCACCCACGAATTCCTCGGCAACACGGTCATCCGCCAGAACCACATCGGCGACTGGGGTACCCCCTTCGGCATGCTCATCGAGCACCTCCTCGATGTGGGAGTCGACTCCGACGAGGCCTCCGAAGTGTCCGAGAACCCGAACGCCTTCTACCAGGCGGCCCGGGCGAAGTTCGACTCCGATGAAGCCTTCGCCACACGCTCCCGGTCCCGCGTCGTCAAACTCCAGGGCGGCGACGAAGAGACCCTGGGCCTGTGGACGACGCTCGTCGGCTACTCCCGCGAGTACTTCAACCGCATCTACTCCCTCCTCGACGTCACCCTCACCGACGCCGACCTCGCCGGAGAGTCCACCTACAACGACATGCTCGCCGAGGTCTGCGACGAGCTCGAGGCGAAGGGCCTGGCCACGATCTCCGATGGAGCGCTGTGCGTGTTCCCCGAAGGCTTCACCGGCCGTGAGGGCGAACCCCTGCCGCTCATCATCCGCAAGTCCGACGGCGGCTACGGCTACGCCACGACCGACCTCGCGGCCGTCCGCAACCGGGCGATCAACCTCGGTGTGAACCGGGCGCTCTACGTCGTCGGCACCCCGCAGGCCATGCACTTCGAAATGGTCTTCACCGTCGCCCGCGCGGCCGGCTGGCTGCCGGAGACCTTCAGCCCCGAACACGTGAAGATCGGCAATGTGCTCGGATCTGACGGCAAGATCCTGCGCACCCGTTCCGGTGCCCCGCTGCGCCTGGCCGAACTCCTCGAAGAGGCCGTGACCCGGGCGAAGACGACTCTGGCAGAATCACACGTGGACTTCGGCCCCGAGGAGGCCGATGAGGTTGCGCGCATCGTCGGCATCGGTGCGGTCAAGTACGCCGACCTCTCCGTCGCCCACGACACCTCGTACACCTTCGACCTCGACCGGATGCTCGCCCCCATCGGCAACACCGCCCCGTACCTCCAGTACGCCGGTGCCCGCATCCGTTCGATCGGCCGCAAAGCCGAGGCCGAAGGCGTCGATGCCTCCCAGGTCGCGAACGCTGCGATCAGCCTCGGCGAGACGGCCGAACGTGAGCTGGCCCTGTCGATCCTCGGCTTCGCCGATGTGGTCACTGAGGTGGCCGCCGGGTCGACGCCCCACCGCCTGTGCACCTACCTGTTCGATCTCGCCCAGGCATTCACCTCGTTCTACGAGCAGTGCCCGGTGCTCATCGCCGAGACCGAAGAGCTGCGCGATTCCCGTCTGCGGCTCTCGGCGATCGTGCTCGAGGTCCTCCAGGCCGGTCTCGGGGTGCTCGGCATCCGCGTTCCCGAGCGGATGTGAGTTCACCTCACCTGCCCTCCGCGAAGAGGATGCTGCCCTGGATCGTTCTGGGCATCGTCATCCTCGCCCTCAACCTGCGCACCCCGATCATCGCGCCGACGGCGATCCTGCCCGACATCCAGGAAGGCACGGGATTCAGCGCGGCCGGACTCGGTCTCCTCACCGGTCTGCCGGTTCTGCTGTTTGCGCTGGCCACGCCGCTGGCGGGGAAGTTCATCACCCGCCTCGGGGCCGAAGCCACGGTTCTCGCCTGTCTGTCCGGTGTCCTGCTGGGCACCGTGCTGCGGTCGGTCGGTCCGTCCTGGCTCGTGCTCGTGGGCACCGGAATCATCGGCCTCGCGATCACCCTGGGCAATATCGTCGTGCCCGTCATCATCCGCCGCGAGGTCCCGTGGGAGCAGGTGTCGATGGTCACCGGCCTGTACTCGGCGATGATGAACGTCGGGTCGATGGCCACCCTCATCGGCACCGGCCCGCTGGCCGCGGCCTTCGGCTGGCGCTGGGCGCTGGCCGCATGGGGCGTTCTCGCCCTGGCAGGGCTCGGTTTCTGGATGGTGCTCATCCGCGTGCGCGTGCGCCGCGAGGGGGAGGCCGCCCGCGCTGCCGCGGAGGCCGTCGATTCGACTGACCCTTCCCTCGCCGAGGCGGCCGCCCCCGCCGCGAAGCAGTCGTGGGCCGAGGCTCCCGCCTCCTTCCGAGTGATCATCGCCCTGCTCATCATCACGTTCTCCGGGCAGTCGACTGCCTACTACGTGACGACGACCTGGCTGCCGAGCTACCTCGGCGACACGATCGGGCTCGCCCCGACCGCCGCCGGAGGCACGGCATCCCTGTTCCAGATCGCGGCGATCCTCGGCGCCTTCGGAGTGCCGCTGCTGGCAGTGAAGACGAAACCGTGGGTGCCCGTGGCGATCGTCGCAGTCCTCTGGCTGTCGCTGCCCGTGGGTCTGCTGGCAGCACCCGGTGCGTACTGGCTGTGGGCGACTACTGGCGGCATCGCCCAGGGCGGCGGGTTCACCGCGATCTTCTCGATCATCGCCCGCACCGCCGGCAGCGACGCCCAGACCGCGTCAGCATCGGCGCGCGTGCAGTTCGGCGGCTACCTCGCAGCGACCTTGGCTCCACCGTTCGCCGGTTGGCTCAACACCGCGACCGGTGGGTGGACGGCACCGCTGCTGCTCATCCTCACCGCAACCCTCGCATTCACGATCACCGGTCTCGTGGCCGCCCGCCGTGCCGGAGGCTTCCCCCGCGGTGGGCGCGAGGTCCTCGACCCCGAATAGGCTCGCCCTCCCTAATTACTACCTGACGGCGGCCCAGCAACCTCGCGCCAGGTTGCTGGGCCGCCGTCAGGTAGCAATAAGGAGTCGGCGCGCACAGAAACACCGAGGCGGTCCACCGTAACGGTGGGCCGCCTCGGTGACGGTCATGCGAATCCGTGGATTCGCCTGGTGACTGAACAGCGTGACTGCTCAGTCGTCAGTGACTCAGTGCTTGGCGTCGGAGCCTTCGGCGGGCTTGACGGCCGGCTTCGGTGCGGGGACCTCGTCCGCGGCCTCAGCCTTGGTCGAGGGCACAGCGGTCTGCGAGACCTCGGTGGCCGCGGCCTGGCGCGAAGCCGGGGTCGAACCGACCGGACGGGCATCGGCGGGACGGTTGTTCGGCAGCGGGGTCGACCAGGGATCCTCGACCGGCTGGGCCTTCTTCCACACGTAGTAGCCGATTCCGGCGGCCGAACCGATGACGAGGGTCCACACAAGTGCGGCCTTTCCGCCACCGGACTTGCGAGCGGTGTCCTTCTCGATGCGCTTGCCGGCGTTGGCGAGAGCCTTGCGTGCCTTCTTCATGGCCTTCTTGTCGCCGGTGAGGCGGACAGCCAGGTCATCGATGAGCTTCGGGGTCTCGGCAGCGGACAGCGAAGTCGCGGCGTTCGATGCGAACTTGCCGGCGCGTTCGGTGGCTTCGGGGCGGTAGGACTCGAGCTTGTCGGCCCAGTCGTGGACCCGATCATTGGCCTTGTCGGCGAGAGCTTCGACCTGCGGACGCGCCTTCTCAGCGAACTCTTCGGCCTTGCCGGCCAGCGCCTCGACCTGGGGGCGAGCCTTGTCTGCGGCCTCACGCAACTTAGGGGCCGCGTTCTCGCTGGCATCTGCCAGGACTCGGAGCGACGTCTGCTTCGCGGAATCGAGCTTCGAAGTGAGCTGATCTCGAGTGGGCTTCTTCGACATAAACAGTTCCCAATCCTTAGATGTCGGTGGTCAGGTGATCATTGACCAGTCTACGGCCTAGGGGCAACCCTGTGGACAGCGGATGTCATCGAATTGTCTGCGGATCGCCTGACAGGTTGGGCAATGGACCTGGTGCGAAACTGCATTCGCCGTCTCGGCGTGGAAGAATGAAGGCATGACTACAGCTTCGACACATACCGCAGTCCTGCACACCAACCACGGTGACATCACCATCAACCTCTTCGGCAATCATGCTCCGAAGACCGTGGCCAACTTCGTCGAACTCGCCCAGGGTGAGCGTGAGTTCACCGATCCCTCGACCGGCGAGCCGACCAAGCGCCCGTTCTTCGACGGACTCGGCTTCCACCGCATCATCTCGAACTTCATGATCCAGGGCGGCTGCCCGCTGGGCACCGGCACCGGCGGACCCGGCTACACCTTCGATGACGAGATCCACCCCGAACTGCAGTTCGACCGCAAGTACCTGCTGGCCATGGCCAACGCCGGCAAGCAGATGGGACGCGGCACCAACGGCTCGCAGTTCTTCATCACCACCGCCGAGACCCCTTGGCTCAACGGCAAGCACACCATCTTCGGGGAGGTTGCCGATGAAGCCTCGCAGCGGGTCGTCGACGAGATCGAGGGTGTGCGCACCGCTGCGATGGACAAGCCGGTCGAACCGGTCGTCATCGAGAAGGTCGACGTCACCGCGAAGTGAGTCACTGTCCGTAGAGGACCACTGAGTACCATGGTGTGATGGACACACCTGAGGAGGGCTCGGCACGGGAAACCGGCCGGGCCCTCTCTGCATCCCCGCCGCTGATCACCCGCACGCTCCTCATCGTCACCATCGTGGCGTTCCTCGCGGAGCTCATTCCCGGCCTCGACCTGCTGCGCCGACTGAGCTTCGTGCCTGCGCTCACGCTCGAACAGCCGTGGCGGGTGCTCACGGTCGCCCTCGTCCACGAGGAGCCCTCACCGTTCCATCTGCTGGCGAACATGATCGGACTGTTCTTCTTCGGATCCTTCGTCGAGCGGGCGCTGGGGCATTGGAAGTTCCTGGCCGTCTACATCATCGGCACTGCGGGTGGTTCGGCCATGGTGCTCCTGCTGGCCGATCCCCTCGGCGTCGATTGGGTGACGCATCATATCGGTGCTTCGGGTGCGGTGTTCGCGATCGTCGGTGTCCTCTTGGCCCCGACCCGTCGGCTCGACCGGAACATCGCCGGGGTGCTCGTGTTCGTGGCGCTCAACTTCGGCTATGGATTCCTCGTCGCGGGCGTGTCCTGGGAGTCCCACCTCGGCGGTCTGCTCACCGGGCTCGTGCTCGGGTGTGCGGGGCTGCTCGGGCCACAGCGCTCACGGACGCTCGTGTTCACGTCGACCGCGGTCGGTCTGGTGGTGCTCCTGGCGGCCGGCGGAGCGTGGAAGCTGGCCGGCCTCTCAGCCCTGCCCTGAGCTAGGAGCTCGAATTCCGAACTCGGCTGAGGCCCTGGACTCAGTCGCAGAGTGCGACGTTTTCGTCTGCTGGGCGAAGTCGCACAGGCGCTATCAGGCTTTTACCAGACAAAAGCCGTTTTGTGTGCACTCTGCAGTGGAAAATTCTTTGTCCACAAGCTCTATCCACAACGTGGATAACTTACACCTGTGTGTTTAGCCTGGTCAGAGGCTTAAATTAAGTTTTCCACAAGCGACGCACCCGGCTTGGGTATAACTCGGCGCTTGTGGATTGTTGATGCCGGGGCGCCGCTGCCGGAGCGAGCGGAGCGCCGTTGCCGGTGCGAGCGTGGACCGGTGAATGCAGATTGTCTGGTCGATCCGCGGTGATTCCGAGCTCAGAATCACCGCGGATCGACCAGACAATCGTCAGCGATTGCGGCCGGGGTCGGCTACCGCCAGCGTGTGGACATGATCAGACCCGCCACGAAGAAGGCGAAGCCGATGAGGATGTTCCAGTTGCCCCACGCTTCGACGGGGAAAGCGCCCTGGGTGATGTAGAAGGTGACGAGCCAGATCAGACCGATGAGCAGGAGGCCGATGAGGACCGGCAGGAACCAGCTCGGGTTCGGTTTGATGGTCTGCTGCCCCGAGGTCGAGGTGTAGCTCGCCGTCTTGCGACCTTGCGGGCGCTTGGCGGGATTGCCCGACCGGGCCGTGCGCCTGGCGGCCGCACTCTTCGAGCCGGTTGTCTTGGAGGCTGATGATTTGGAATCAGAGGCCTTCGATCCTGAGGTCTTGGAGTCCGAGGTCTTCGACGACTTCGCATCCTTGGCCGAGTCGGACTTCGTGGCCGACTTCTCGTCCGTCGACGCCTTGTCCTTCTTTCCGGCGGCCGCGGTCGCTGAGTCCTTCGCGGAAGCTTTTTCGGAGTCCTCTGCGCCTGCGTCCTCATCCGCGGAATCGTCCTTCAGGTCATCCGCAGCAGACTCCGTCGCATCCGACTCGGTGTCGGCAGCCTCGGCGACATCGGTGTCGAGCGATTCGGTCTCGAGTTCGTCGACCTCGGTCACCTCGACCGCTTCTGCGGATTCGGCCTGCTTCGCCTTGGCCGCCGACGAAGTGCGAGAAGTGCGCTGGGGGCGTCCTTTGGACTTGGCCACAAGTACTCCTTTGTCGGCCGACCGTCGTTGGGGTCGCCGAATGAATGGTTGGGGACGATCGCAGACCAGTCTACTCGGGGCGGGGGTCACAGTGAAAAACTCCGACTACCCTGAAAGCGCCCCGAGCGCGCCCCGAACGATGATTCCCATAGGATAAAGTGCATAGGGGTGTCCCCGCCTGTCTTCTTCGACGGCCCCCGACAATGCAGTGACAGTCACGGAGCAGAAGTGGTGAATAGTTCCTCCTCGGGTAACGAGCCGGGCGTGAATCCGCCCTCGCGACCCACTATCCGTCCTGCTCAGAGACGGCAGGCTCCATCTGACTACGGTGACCAGCAGCTCGGTCACTCCGCCGATCAGTCTGCAGGTGGTTCCGGTGCCGGGGGCGATCAGCCGCTGCCCAGCCGACGCGAGCTGCGACGCAGGGAAGCCGAAGCCGCTGCTGCCCAGGGCGAACCGACCGCCGTCTACTCCGACGCCCCGCCCGTCTACGAACAGCCCCACTCGACGCACGCGCAGGCCACCCAGGCCATGCCCGCGGTCCCGCAGAACGCTCCCAATGCGGCACAGAACGCCGGTGGCGCGACCGGCAACGGATATGCGGCCGCACCCCAGCAGGGCGGACATGCTGCGCACGGCCGCCTCGGCGAGGATCAACACCAACCGGAGGCCGCACCCCAACCTCAGGGCCGGCCTCAGACCCGCCGTCAGCGGCGACGTCAGCCCGTGGAGAAGGAACCGCTGGGCCCGATTCGCGGGACCGTGCGCACCTTCGGCGAACTGTGCATCACGGCCGGTCTCGTCCTCATCCTCTTCGTCGTCTGGCAGCTGTGGTGGACGGACATCCAGGCCAACCGCGACAACGAAGTGCTCGCCGACGAACTCACCCAGGACTGGGCGAACCAGGATCCGAACGAGCTGCCCGATGACCCGGACGAACCCGTGGTCTCCGAGCCCGTGGGCAAGAACGAGGCCTTCGGCATCTTCTACATCCCGCGCTTCGGCGACGACTACTACCGCACCGTCGCCGAGGGCGTCGACCTCGAACCCGTGCTCAACCGGATGGGCGTGGGCCGCTACCCGAACTCGGCGATGCCGGGCGAAGTCGGGAACTTCTCCATCGCCGGCCACCGCGTGACCTACGGCAAGCCGCTCAACCAGATCGCGAACCTGCGCCCGGGCGATGAGATCATCGTCCAGACGAAGGACGGCTTCTACACCTACACCTTCCGCAACTTCGACATCATCCTCCCCGACGCCGTCGAAGTGCTCTCGCCCGTGCCCGACGCACCCGACTTCAAGGGCAAGGACCGGATCCTGACGATGACGGCCTGCAACCCGATGTTCTCCGCCCGGGAACGCTACGTCGCCTACGCCGAACTCACGGACTGGACGCCGGCCAGTGACGGAGCACCGGACAATATCAAGGACTCGAAGGCCTATGACAAGGTCAGCAAGAACGGCGGTGCCTGATATGTACGCATTCATCTGGCGGATCCTCCCGGGCAACTGGGTGGTCAAGCTCATCCTCGCCCTCATCCTCATTGCGGCTGTCGTGCTGCTGCTCATGCAGTACGTCTTCCCCGTGATCGCCCCGTACATGCCCTTCAACAACGCCACAGTGACCGAAGGCGGACAATGACAAAGATCCTCGTCATCGACAACTACGACAGCTTCGTCTACACGCTCGTGTCCTATCTGCGTGAGCTCGGCGCGGATGTCGACGTCGTCCGCAACGACGACATCCCCGCCTCCGCGATCGCGGAGTCCGTGAGCGCCTACGACGGCGTGCTCCTGTCCCCGGGCCCCGGCGTGCCCGCAGAATCCGGAGTCTGCCCGCCCCTTCTGTCCTGGGCGGAGACGGCTGGCATGCCCGTGTTCGGCGTCTGCCTGGGCCATCAGGCACTCGGCGAGGTGTTCGGCGCCGAGGTCACCCATTCTCCCGTGCTCATGCACGGCAAGACCTCGGTCATCACCCACGACGGCGAAGGCATCTTCTTCGGCTGCCCGAGCCCGCTGACGGTCACCCGCTACCATTCGCTGGCGATCGTCGACGAGACCCTCGACCTCGAGAAGTTCGCCGTCACCGCCCGCACCGACGACGGCATCGTCATGGCCATCGAACACCGGGAGAAGCCCCTGTTCGGGGTCCAGTTCCACCCCGAATCCGTGCTCACGGAGTGCGGATACCTCATGCTCGGCAACTGGCTCGAGGTGTGCGGTCTCGAAGGCGCTGCGCAGGCGGCGGCGGGCATGTCGCCGCTGGCGACCGCGATCGCCTGAGAATTCCCGCCGATCCCTGTTCTCAGGGTTCTCGCCGAGGCGGCCCATCGTTATGATCGTGAGCACAGTGGTCCCCGTGCTCAGATGATCCGAATCAGCGCCGGGATCCGTGCACGACCTCAAGGGCCGTGCACTGCCGACGAACAGGAGACAGCGACGATGTCAGAACCGACCTATCTGCGCGACGAACCGTTCACCGAACTCACCGTCATCGAGGTCCCTGCCACTCCGGCGGCGGTCGTCGAAGCGCGTGAAGTGCACATGTCAGACCTGCCGGAACTCTTCGATGCCACGTTCTCCGGTCTCTTCCCCGTGCTCTCCGAGGCGGGCTTCGAACCCGCGGGACCGGCCTTCGCCCTCTACACTCGACAGCCGAGTGAAACGGTGGATCTGCAGGTCGGGATCCCCACCTCGGCGGGGCTGACGAATGCGCAGCCGATCGCCGGCGGTCATATCGTCATCCCTGCGGAGCTGCCCGGCGGCTCCATGGCCGTGCGCAGCCACCTCGGCGGATACGACGGCCTCGGGGAGTCATGGGCGCAGCTGCTCAAAGACGCGGTGGCGGCCGGCCACCGTCCGGGACTGCCGTTCATCGAACTCTATGTCACCGAACCCAGCCCCGAGGCGGATCCCGCCGATATGCGCACCGACCTGTTCCTCACCTTGGAGTGAGGAACGGCGTCACCGACGCCCACGGACACTCTTCGGAGACCGGACTCACTTCGGAGACGACAGCGGCCGGGTCAGTCGATGACTGACCCGGCCGCTGTGCGCTGCGAACTCAGTTGCCGATGATGCCTTCGGACCAGTTGTCGAAGAGCCCTCCGCCCATCGAATCTTTGTCCTTCTTGTCCTTGTCCTGATCGCCTTCGTCTCCGTTGTCTCCGCCGTCGTCGCCGGGAGCGGTCGGGATTCCACCGGGGACCGACGGGATCGACGGCGACGGCTCCGGCGGCTTCTTGGCCACCTTCACGGTGATCTCCGAGCCCTGCTTGACCTCGCTTCCGCCGGTCGCTGACTGTTCGAAGACCTTCTTCTCATCGTGTTCGTCGGTCTCGACCTCTTCGGTCTTGCACGTGAGCTGGTACTCATCACCCTCGAGGGTCTTGCACGCCTCCTCGGCGGTCTGACCCGTGACGTCGGGGACCTCGACCATGCCCGAGGAGACGACGAGATCGACATTCGAATCGACGTCGACTTCCTGACCGTCACCGGGTTTGGTCTCGATGACGACGCCTTTCTCCACATCCGGGGAATTCTGGGAGATATGGGTGCCGGCCTGCAGCTTCGCGTCGTTGATGATCTTCCGCGCCTGCTCTTCGGTCTTGCCGGAGACGTCGGGGACCTTCACTGACTCGGGGCCCGAGGAGATGATCAGCTTGACGACGCTGTCCTTCTCCACGGTTTGACCCCCGGGAGGATCGGTCTCGATCGCCTTGCCCTCATCGACTTCGGCGCTGTACTTCTCGTCGCGGTCGACTCGCAGGCCCTGTTGGATGAGCGCGGATTCGGCCTCATCGGCGTCCATGTTCGCCACATCCGTGACCTGGACCTCGATGACCTCAGGCGGCTTGTTGATTTCGTACACCCACAGGGCCACGGCGGCCAGGGCGAGGAGGACGAAGATGCTACCGATCCAGACCCAGGCGCGGGAGCGCTTCTGCGGCGGACGTTCCTCCTGATTGGTCATGATCGCCGATACGGGCCCGGTTTCGGGAGTGGGCTCAGCCTCGTTGGCATGAGCCATCGGAGCGGTCATGGGCGGGGCCATCATCGGATACGCCTGCGTGGCCTCGACATCGTCCTCGAAGCTCATGGGACGGCCGTCGCGGGCGGCGAGCACGTCCTCGCGGAAGGTGTAGGCGTCCTGGTAGCGGGCGTCGCGGTCCTTGAGCAGAGCGTGGAGAAGGAGCCGGTCGACGGCCGGTGGGATGTTCGAGTTATAGAAGCTCGGCGGCTGCGGAGTCTCTCCCACGTGCTGGTACGCCACGGCCAGCTGGGAATCGCCGACGAACGGGGGACGACCGGCCAGCAGCTCGTAGAGCAGGCAGGCGGTCGAGTACAGGTCGGAACGGGCGTCGACGACTTCGCCGCGGGCCTGCTCCGGGGAGAGGTACTGGGCGGTGCCCACCACCGACTGGGTCTGCGTCAGTCCCGAATTGTCCTTGAGCGCCCGGGCGATGCCGAAGTCCATGACCTTGATGTCGCCCTCAGGAGTGAGCATGACGTTCGCGGGTTTGATGTCCCGGTGGACGATGCCGTTGCGGTGGGAGTATTCGAGCGGAGCCAGGACTCCAGCGATGACGTTGAGGGCCTCGTCGACGGTGAGTGTGCCGTGCTCGTTGAGGACTTCGCGCAGGGTCTGGCCCTCGACGTATTCCATGACGATGAACGGAACGGACACGGAGGAGCCGCCGGATTCGACGAATTCCTCTTCACCCGAATCGTAGACGGAGACGATTCCGGGATGGTTGAGACCGGCCGCGGACTGGGCCTCGCGCTTGAGGCGGGTGTGGAACGACGGATCGCGGGCGAGATCGGAGCGCAGAAGTTTGATGGCCACGCGACGGCCGAGACGGTTGTCGACGCCCTCATGCACTTCTGCCATGCCCCCACGGCCGAGGAGCGCACGAACTTCGTAACGCCCCGACAGCACCTTGGGTTCACTCATGTATGTCCTCCGCTTGTCTCACCCGAGCTTCAGGCTTCATTCTCACCTGAACCGGGTCGAGTTTCAGTATCTCAAACTCTTCGCTTCTCGTAATCGCTGCTCTGTATCGATCACTGTCTAGTCATTGCCGTTGTTTCCGTTCTGGTTGCCGCCGGCCTCCGAGCTGCTCGCCGAGCCGGAATTGCTGCCCGCTCCGTTATTGCCGCTGTTCGGGTTGGAGCCGCCGGAGGTGTCGGCCGAATCGCCGGAGCTCGAGGTATCCGACTCGCCTGACGTGTCCGTCGACGATGAGGAGTCCGATTCGCTCGAGGTCTCGGAGTCCGACGACGAACTCGACGAGCTCGAGGAGTCCTGATCGGAGGACGAGCCGTTGTCACCGGAGTTCGAACCCTGATCCTGCGAATCGGATGAGGAACCGGAATCCGAGCTCGACTCCGAGTCATTGCCCAGCCCCGAATCGGATCCGGAGTCCGAGGCCGGCTCTTCGGGCTGCTCGGCGGGACCGGCGGAGATGTAGAGGGTCACGGTGTCACCCTCTTCGAAGGTGTAACCGTTGTCGCCCTCGCCGACGTCCGCGACGGTTCCAGCCGCCCGATCCGAGTTGATGTCGGTCGTCTCGACCTCGAGTCCCTTGTTCTCGAGGTTCTGCGTCGCCGAGGATTCCGTGAGTCCGATGTAATCGTTCTTATCGATCTCGATCGTCTTCGCCGCCTCCGAGGTGGGCGCCGAGGTCGATGGCTCCGGTTCGGGTTCGGCATTGCCTCCGCCGAGGAAGAACCACAGCAGGGAACCGACCGCGATGAGGGCGATGATCGCAAGGATCCAGATGAGGACCCGGCCCTTGTTCGACTGCTTGTCCTTCTCCAGATCCTGATTCTGCGGATCGTTGGGATCGATCTGTCCCGTATTCGCCGCAGCTGCTCCGGCACCGGCGGCACCGGCGGCACCGGCGCCGACGATTCCGGCGGCGGCACCGTTCGGGTACACCTGGGTCGCATCGTTCGAGGAGGTGACGGGCAGGGTCTTCGTCGTGGCTGCCGGCTCCGGGTTGTTGAAGACCTGGGTCAGAGCTTCGGACGCCGCGGCTCCGTGGCGCATCTGCGGCACGAGCTCCTCGGCCCCGGCGATGTCCCCGGCCGAGAGCGCCTCGGCGGCCTTAGCGACCTTGAACGCGTCCGAGGGACGGCGTTCGGGCTTCTTCTCCAGCAGGCAGTCGACGAAGCGGCGCAGCGGTTCGGAGACCGTGTCCGGCAGCGGCGGATGCTGCTGATTGACCTGGGCGATGGCGATGGCCACCTGCGAGTCTCCGGTGAAGGGACGCTGACCGGCCAGGGCCTCATAGGCGATGATGCCCAGTGCATAGAGGTCGGAACCAGGTCCCGAACCCTTTCCGGTGGCCTGTTCGGGGGCGAGGTACTGGGCGGTGCCCATGACCTGCCCGGTCTTCGTCAGCGGTGCCTGATCGGTGACTCGGGCGATGCCGAAGTCCGTGATCTTGACCCGGAAGTCCGGGGTCATGAGGATGTTGCCGGGCTTGATGTCACGGTGGATGACGCCCACCTTGTGTGCGGCACCGAGGGCCTGAGCGGCCTGCGTGACGATGGAGAGCGTATCGGTCTCGGACAGGGGAGCACTGCGCTCGATGATGGCCGACAGAGCCTCACCGGGCACGTATTCCATGACGAGGTAGGGCGAACCCTGCTCGTCACCGTAGTCGTAGACGCCGGCTATTCCCGGGTCGGAGACTCGGCCCATGTTCTGGGCTTCGGCACGGAACCGGGCGAGGAAGGTCGATTCGGAGAGGTACTCGTCCTTGAGGATCTTCGCCGCGACCTCGCGGCCGAGCACGGAGTCCACACCCTTCCAGACCTCGCCCATGCCGCCGACGGCGATGCGGGAGGTGAGTTTGTAACGGTTGCCCAACAGGGTGCCTTCGACGGGTCTCATTTCTCGACCACCGCTTCCATCATGTTCTTCGCGATCGGTCCTGCGACCGTCGCACCATAAGCTTCATTGCCCGCGTTTCCACCGTTCTCGACTACGACCGCGACCGCGACCTGAGGGTCGTCGGCGGGGGCGAAGGAGATGAACCAGGCATGGGGTGCCGCGCCCTTGGCGTGCTGGGCGGTGCCGGTCTTCGCTGCGACCTTCGTATCGCCCATCTTCGCCACCGAGGCGGTGCCGTTCTCGACCACACCGGTCATCATGTCGGTGAGCTTGTCGGCCGTATCTCCGGACACGGGTCGGGACATCTGGCTCGGGCGGGTCTCGGAGATCGGCTCGAGGGTGTTCGCGTTGAGCACCCTGTCGACGAGCTGGGGCTTCATCATCTTCCCGCCGTTGGCGATTCCCGCGGTCATCATCGCCATCTGCAGCGGAGTCGACCTGACTTCGTACTGACCGAGCGAGGACTGAGCCAGCTGCGGCGGATTGAGGTCGGACGGGAACGAGGACGGGGTGACATTGAGAGGGATCTCGAGATCCTCGCCGAAGCCGAACTTCTCGGCCTGCTTCGCGATTGCGTCTTCTCCGAGATCCATTCCCAAGGAGGCGAATGAGGTGTTGCAGGATTCGGCCAGCGAATCGGCCAGGGTCGGCTTGCCCCCGTTGCGGCAGGCACCGGGATGCGAGTTGCCGATCGTCGCCGTCGTCTGCGGCAGATCGAGCGTGGCGGGTCCGTTGAGCTGGGAATCGGGCTCGTAGTCGCCGGATTCCAGGGCGGCCGCGGCGACGAGGACCTTGAACGTCGAGCCGGGCGGGTACAGGTTGCCGCCGATAGCGCGGTTGTAGGCGGGCTTTCCGTCGGCGGCTTCGAGGTTCTTGAAGGCTTGGCTGGCTTCGGTCGAGTCGTGGCTGGCCAGAGCATTGGGGTCCCAGCCCGGGGTCGAGGCCATGGCCAGGATCTTCCCGGTCTTCGGGTCGAGAGCCACGGCGGCGCCGTTCTGGTTGCCCAGACCGTCCCACGCAGCCTGCTGCACCTTCGGGTCGATCGTCAGCTCGACGGCGGCGCCGCGCGGCTGCTCACCGGTGAAGAAGCTGCCGACCTTGTCATAGAACAGGGCGTCGGAATCGCCGGAGAGGTAATCGCCGGAGGCGCGCTCCATCCCCGAGGCGCCGGACACGACGGAATAGTAGCCGGTCAGCGAGGCGTAGGCGCGCGGATCGAGGTTGTCCGAACCGTATTTGCGCTGGTACTTGTACTTGTCGTCGACGGGTTCCGAATAGGCGATCGGTGTGCCGTCGACGAGGATCGGACCGCGATCACGAGCCAGTTGGTCGAGAA
Source organism: Brevibacterium sp. Lmc1 (assembly GCF_057654315.1). NCBI lineage: Bacteria > Bacillati > Actinomycetota > Actinomycetes > Micrococcales > Brevibacteriaceae > Brevibacterium > Brevibacterium sp. Lmc1. Next base: position 57,673 of record NZ_CM172803.1, read on the forward strand.
TCCGCCGGTTGTTCAGCGGATTGTTGTTCAGCGAATCCGCAGTTACGTACTGCACCCAGCTCGTCGACCCGAACAGGAGCGCGAACATGACGAATCCGACGACGGCGATATGCGTCAATGGCTTCTTCATCGTTCACCTCCGGTGGGTCGTTGGTCGGTGGCATCGGTGTCGTTCGGTGCCTGGCCGCGGGGCCGTGCGCCCGCGGGTGGCAGATTCGTGGTCGGGGCTTCGTCGTCGAACACGCGGGAATCCGCCGGCGGCAGGTTCGTCGTGGGGGCATCCTCGTCGACGGTGCGCGCCGAGGCGGCCGTGTCGTTGGCGTGAGCACCCGCGGGAACTGGTTCGGGATCCTCGGTGATTCTGAGCACTCCGGTGTGGAATTCCTCCACGGGGCGCCTGGCATTGTCCGAGATCCGCAGCAGCAGGCCGATGATCATCCAGTTCGCGATGAGCGAGGAGCCGCCCTGTGCGAGGAACGGCGTGGTCAGACCCGTCAGCGGGATGAGGCGCGTGACGCCGCCGACGACGACGAAGACCTGCAGGGCGATCGTGAACGACAGGCCCGTGGCCAGCAGAGTGCCGAAGCCGTCACGCAGCTGCTGAGCGGTGCGGATTCCGCGCTGGAAGATGAAGAGGTAGCACAGCAGGATGACGAAGAGTCCGGCCAGGCCGATCTCCTCTCCGAAGCTGGCGTAGATGAAGTCGGATTCGGCGTAGGGGACCATATTCGGTCGGCCTTCACCGAAGCCGGTGCCGATGAGTCCGCCGTTGGACATGCCGAACAGACCCTGGACGAGCTGATACGAGCCGCCGAACTCCTTGTTGTACTCCTCGGGCGTCAGCGCATTGAGCCAACCGGACACACGCTGTCCCACGTGGGAGAAGAGGAAGTTCGCTGCAACTGCACCGACTGCGAAGAAGCCGAGGCCGAGGATGATCCACGAGACCTTCGAGGTGGCCACGTAGAGCATGGCGACGAAGAGGCCGAAGAAGAGCAGCGAGGTGCCGAGGTCGCGTTCGAAGACAAGGATGCCGACGCTGGCAACCCAGGCGATGACGATCGGGCCGAAGTCGCGGAGTCGGGGGAACCGGATGCCGAGGATCTTCGGTCCGGCGGCGACGAGCTGGTCCTTGTAGCTCACGAGGTAGCCCGCGAAGAAGATGGCAAGCAGGATCTTCGCGATCTCGCCGGGCTGGAAGGACATCGAACCGAACCCGATCCAGATACGCGCACCATTGATGGTCTTACCGAGGCCGGGGATGAGCGGCAACAGGAGGAAGGCCAGGGCGGCAAAGCCCGAGACATAGGTGTAGCGGCGCAGCCAGCGGTGGTCGCGGACAATGAAGATCACGGCGATGGCCAGACCCACGCCGAGTGTCATCCACACCAGCTGGGTCATACCTGAACCGAGGTATTCCTTGCGGCCGAGGTCGACGCGGTAGATCATGGCCAGGCCGAGGCCGTTGAGCAGCACCGCGATCGGCACGAGCACGGGATCGGCGTATTTCGCCTTGATCCACACGATGATGTGGAGGATGACGCCGAGGGCCGCCAGCCACGCGGCATATCCGTAGACATTGGCCGGGATGGTGTCTTCGACGCCGAGGCCGACCAGGGCGTAGGCACTGGTGGCGACGGCAATAGCCAGGATCAGGAGACCGAGCTCGGCCAACCGGTAGGTTCTGGGGCGCGCGGTCTGCGAGGGAGCCTGGTTCATCACTGCGACTCCCGGGTAATCGCGTCACTGGGGTCGGCAGACTTCGAATCCGGAGGTGAGGGGGCCGGGTCGCTCGGACTCGTCGAGTCCTCGACATCGCCGGACATGCCGGAGGAGCGATCGGATTCCTTGCGCAGATTGTCGATGATGCGATCGGCCTCATCGCGTGACCCGGCGGGAATCGATCCACGCAGACGGTCCTGGGAGTAGCTGTTGAGGCTGCCGACCTCGATGTCCGTGGTGTCGACGAGGCGGCTGAGTTCGATGGGCCCGAGCGTCGTGTCGAGACCGCGGTAGAGGGAGACCTTGCCGTCGTCGTCGGCGACATAGTACTGGTGGCTGACGTAGTTAAAGGCGAAGAATCCGCCGACGGCCAGCGCGACGATCACGATGGCGGTGATGATCCATCCGAGATAGGACCTTTTCTCGACCTCATCGTCGAGGTCGGCCTCCTCGTCTGCCGCGGTGTTCGTCCGCAGCTGCTGAGTGGTTCCGTCCTGAGCTTCGACGTCCTCGCCGTCCACGGCCTGGATCGGGGCGGTGTCGGCGGACACGTCATCCTCGGCGAAGGTCGCATGGGCTTCGGTGTCCACGGCCGCCTCGGCATCAGGGTTCGCACCGATCGCGGCGTAGCGGGGGTTGAGGTGGACGGAGCCGACGGACACGCCTTCGGTGGTCTCGACTTCGCCTTCGAGGACATCGCCGACGACGACGGTGACGTTGTCGGCTCCGCCGCCGGCCAGGGCCAGGTCGATGAGCTGACGGCAGGCCTCGTCGGGGTCGGCCACCTCTTTGAGCACGCGGGTGATGTCGTCGATATCGGCGAATCCGGTCAGACCGTCCGAGCACAGCATCCAACGGTCGCCGACCTGGGCCTCACGCAGGGACAGATCGAGGTCTGGGGAGGCCCCGACGTCGCCGAGGACCTTCATCACGACCGAGCGCTGCGGGTGGGTCTCGGCCTCCTCAGCGGTGATCCGGCCCTCATCCACGAGCATCTGCACGAACGTGTGGTCGTGGGTGATCGGCTGGAGTCTGTCGTCGCGGAGCACATAGCCGCGGGAGTCGCCGATATGGGCGAGAGCGAAGCGATTGCCGGGGGCGCGCAGCACGGCGGTGACGGTGGTGCCCATCCCGGCGAGTTCGGGCTGTTCGCCGACGCCGCGGCAGATGCGGTCATTGGCCTCGAGGATCGAGGTCCGCAGGATTTCGAGGGCGTCCTCGCCTCCGGGCTCGTGATCGAGTTCGGCCAAGCGGGACACGGTGATCGCCGAGGCGACGTCTCCGCCGGCGTGACCGCCCATTCCGTCGGCGATGAGCAGGAAATTGGGTCCCGCGTAGCCGGAGTCCTGGTTGTTCTTACGAACCAGCCCGGTATGAGACCGGGCTGCCGAACGGAGAGTGATGGTACCGCCGGTCGTCACGATTGGGTCTCCAGGGTCGTATGTCCGATGGTGATCCGGGTGCCGATGGCCAACTGGATGGGCCCGGTCATGCGCGTGCCGTCGACGATGGTGCCGTTCGTCGACCCGAGGTCTTCGAGCATCCAGGCTCCGTTCTTCGCCGAGATCCGCGCGTGATGGCTGGAAGCGAAGTCGTCATTGATGATGATCGTGTTGTCGGGGGCTCGGCCGAAGGTCACTGGCGCTCCCGAGAGCATCAGCGTCTGCCCGGCCAAGGGGCCGTCGGTGATGCGGATGGTGCCCGGATGGGCGTGGGCGACCGGGGCGGCCGCCGGACGAGGTGCGGGAGCCGGACGCGACGGTGGCGGCGGGGCGGACTTGGAGCCGCCTCGGCGAGCTTTCTTTCCGGCCCGGGCCTTCCGGGGGCCGAAGATGTCGCGGCGGAGGACTCCGGCGACTCCGAGGACGAAGAGCCAGAGGATGACGAAGAATGCCAACCGGAAGACGGTGACGGTGAATTCGCTCACTGGGCATCCCGCTCGTTGTAGTGGACCTCGGCCTCTCCGGCGAGGAGGACATCGCCGTCGGACAGGGTCGCCGATGTCAGTTTGCGTCCGTGCAGAAGCGTGCCGTTCGTCGAACCGAGGTCATTGGCCACGGCACGGTCGCCCTCGACGACGATCTCGAAGTGACGTCGTGAGACGCCGGGATCGTCGATGACGAAGTCCGAACTCGACGAGGATCGGCCGAAGGTGTTCGTGCCCTGACGCAGCATCTGCGTGCGACCGTCGATGGTGACGCTGGCTTCGATGGAGCGCGCCGGTGCCGGTGCGGGCCGGGCGGCAGGGTTCGGTCGCGAGGTCGCGGCGGGGGTCGGAGCCGAACGGGCAGGTTCGGGGGTGCGGCGCGGGGTCGCGGGCCGGGGGCCGGAGTTCGGGGACTCGCCGACGATCGGATTCGCCCGTGAGATCGGGTCGTAGCCGCCGCGGTTGGCCGGCTGAGCGGCGGGGGATCCGTCGGGGCGCTGAGTCGAGGACACGACGCGGTACATTCCCGTGTCGAGGTCGTCGGCGAGAGCGAATTCGACGGAGACGGGACCGACGAAGCTGTAGGCCTGTTCGACGGCGTGGTCGCCGACGACTTGGCGCAGATCGGAGCGCAGTTCGGACTCGAGGCCGGAGAGTCGGTCGTGGTCGGTCTGCGAGAGCTCGATGACGTAGTGGTTGGCCGTCAGAGTGCGACCGCGGGAGACCACGGCGGCTTTGTTGTCGGCCTCACGGCGCAGGGCTCCGGCGAGCTCGACGGGTTCGACCTGGGATCTGAAAGCCTTGGCGAAGGCGCCGTTGACGACGTTCTCCAGCCCCTTCTCGAAGCGATCGAGTAACCCCATGGCACCTCCTCATCAGGTGTTGCCGTTGCCGGACGAACTCTTCGCCTAGCGTCTTTGAGTGCTCTGACCAGGTGGTCCTGATCACGTGCACTCTGGGCACATCAACACCCAATCCTAACGCGGTGACGCTCTCAACTCACGTCACGCGTGTTCGCGGGGCGAAGCTGTGCCGGGATTCCCTGCGCGCGTCCAGGGAAGATCGAGGCAGTGCACGCGGTGCCGGTGGGCCCGTGCGGGGGGCGAGCGTGCGTGGCCGCGCGGGGTGAGTGCGGGGCGAGCGGGTGGGGCCGTGTGGGGCGAGAGCGGGCGCTGGGAAGGCTGAGGACGTGGGGCTGCGAGGGTCGAGGGCGTATGGCTGCAAAGGGCGAAGATGAGTGGCCGCGTGGAATGCGCGATGAGTGACCGTGCGGAATGGACGTGGTCCGCGCGGGCGACACAGCGTGAGTGACCGCGCGGGGCGAAAATGTGAAGGTGGACACGTTTGCCTCGATTCGGCTTCCTCGGTTTTCAGTTTCGCCGCCTCCGATGCTAGAGTTTTACCTTGTTCGCGCGAGTGGCGGAATTGGTAGACGCGCTGGCTTCAGGTGCCAGTGGCCGCAAGGTCGTGGGGGTTCAAGTCCCCCCTCGCGCACAGCGAACGAGAAGCCCCTCACCGGGTCCCGTCAGGGTCAAGGTGAGGGGCTTCTTCGTGCCTGCGGTCGGTTGAAAACTCGCGAAAGGCCCAGTTTGAGTTGAGCAGCCCAGTTTCAAACATGGGCTGTTCGCCCCAAACTGGGCCGAACGCAGTGCGTGAAGTGTCGGGTGAGCCGCCTAGGCGCGCTCGTAGAGGCGGGCGCCGCCGCGGATTCCGGCGAAGCGGAACGGTCCCGCGGTCACCTTCGGGGTCGTGACGTCCTCGGCGCTGGAGAGCTCGGCGGCGTGGAGCGCGCGGTACGCGTCGATGGACAGCGGAACCCGGGCGTCGAGGGCCTCGGTGACGGTTAGTCGGTGCGAATGCTGTGCGTAGCCGGGGACGACGCGGGCGGTGAAGAACTCGCCGACGCTGCCCGACCCATAGCTGAACAGCCCGATGCGCTTGCCGGCAAGATCGTCATCGTGATCGAGCAGTGAGCACAGTCCTGCGTAGAGCGAAGCGGTGTAGGAGTTGCCGAGGCGCCGGTTGTACAGAGTGCTCGTGGCCAGCCCCGTATCGCGCGGGCCAGTGGCAACGGAGTTGTCGGAAGCGCCGGCAGTGGCCGAGTCCGTGGCGGCGGCCGAGTGGGCGGCAGCCGGGCCGGGACTGGCAGCAGCGGCGCCCGCGCCGGAGACACCCGCGACGATCTCCGTGTCGAGATCCTCACCGGTGAGTCCGGCGAGATGGACCTGCGCCTTCTTCGCCATCTTCGTGAACGGCTGGTGGTAGAGCACACGGTCGATCTCGGCCATGGCCGGTCCGCCCTGCGCGGCCAGATCGGTCCACGCTCCGGTGAGCGCATCGAGGTACGCGGTGACCGACAGGGCTCCGTCGACGATCGCCGTAGTCGAGTCGTTCGGGCGCCAGAAGTCATCGACATCGGCCGAGTTCAGACCCGAGACCGGTTCGATCTCCAGCAGCTTCGGATCCGCGGAGACGAGCATTGCCACCGCGCCGGCGCCCTGAGTCGGCTCACCGGGGGTGTCGAGCTCGTAGCGGGCGACATCCGAGGCGATGACGAGCACCCGCTGGCCGGGAGAGCGCGTGACGATGCCGACGGCGGCCTGCAGAGCCGCAGTCGCCGAATAGCACGCTTCCTTGACCTCGACGACGCGCATCTGCGACGGCAGGTCGAGCAGCGAGTGCACGGCCATACCGGCAGCCTTCGACTGGTCGATTCCCGATTCGGTGGCGAAGAGCATCGTGCGGATGCCCTCGGAACCACAGCGCTGAATGATGGGCGCGGCGGCCGCGGCGGCCATGGTCACGACATCCTCATCGGGAGCCGGGAAGCTGAACTCGTCCTGGCCGAGGCCGAGGCGGAACTTGTTCGGATCGGTGCCGTTCGCCTCGGCGAAGTCATCGAGCCTGACGACATGATGGCTCGTGGCCAGTTCGATGTCGTCGATGCCGATCGATACAGTGCCCGCAGCAGTGTGTGATGTCATGCGGCCTCGCCGTCCTCTCGGTGTGCTGAATCTGTCGGAGTCTCGGCAGCGCGCTGCTCATCAGCCTTGCGTTCCATCTGACGGTGAGTGTCCATCAGCTCACCGGGGTTCGTCTGAGCGGCGAGCAGCGAGAGCTCCCCGCAGAGCACCGTCGCGGCCATGAGTGCGGCCAGTCGACGCGAATTCGCTCCCGGCTCACGATCCTCCCGGCAGCCGAGACGCTCCAGCGCTTCATCGACATGCGGCAGGTCCTTGCCGTTGCCCACGGTGCCGACGATGAGGTGCGGCAGCGTCGTCGAGAAGTACAGGCCTTCGGGGCGGTTCTCCGCATAGGTGATGCCCTGCGAACCTTCGACGATGTTCGCCGCATCCTGACCGGTCGCCAGGTAGAAGGCGAGCAGCATGTTCGCATAGTGCGCGTTCGCCGAACGCAGGGCTCCCGCGATCGTCGATCCGACGAGGTTCTTGCGCACGACGAGTTCGACCATCTTCTCAGCGCTCGTGCGCAGGCGACGATCGACGACCTCGTGGGGCAGGACGATCTCGGCGACGACATTGCGTCCGCGTCCGAGGATCCCGTTGACCGCGGTGGCCTTCTTGTCCGAGCAGTAGTTTCCGGACACCGAGCCGTAGTCGAGGCCCAGCTGCCAGGACAGAATGGTGTCCATGAGCGAATCCGAAGCCTGGGTGACCATATTGTGGCCCGAGGCGTCGTTGGTGCGGAAGGCGAAGCGGACGAAGAGCAGGTTCCCGACGATCTCGGGGTGGATCTCGATGAGCCGGCAGTGGCCGGACCCGGCTTCGACGACGGCTTCGAGTTCGCGGGTGCGGTGACGGATGGCCTGCGCGGCGGCTGAAGCGCCGATCGCTGATTCGGCCACGAACAGCACGGATCGGGTCATCCGCTCATCGACGATGACGGTGCGGATCCCACCCTCGATCTCACGAGAGATCGATGCCCCGCGGCCGACGGAGGGCCACAGCGGGGTCTCGTACGTTGCCAGGGGCACGGCCACCTCGGTGTGGGTGCCACTCGGCGCCAGCGCTTCGCCGCTGACCCGCAGGGGACCGACCCACGTGGTGGGGATCCCGGTGATCGTGGTCTGCTGATTCACAGCTGATTCCTCCTCGAAAGGACGTCGGATCGGTGCGAGAGCGCGGTGACGTCGATTCCGCGCAGGCGGGCGAACTCGCCGAGGCGGCCCCGCGTGAGCAGGTCCGTGGCCGTGAGGTCCGTGGACCGCTGCGCCCCGAGCAGGGCGAACAGAGCCGAGGTCTGAGTCTGCCAGGTGCGCACGAGATCGACGAGCCCGTCCGGACCGTGGTCGAGCACGGTCTGCAGGAACGTGCCGGCGACGCCGACGGCCCGAGCACCGCAGGCCAGTGCTTTCACGACATCATAGGGGTTGCGCACGCCGCCGGAGGCCAGGAGCACGCGGTTCGAGACGCCGTCGTCCATCGTCGTCTCCGTTGTCCACTCGGGTGGGGCGTCGAGCAGGCAGGCCAGGGCGGACTGGCCGAAGCCGGTGAGCATGGAGAAGTCATCGGCCGGTGAGCGATCGTTCTCGATGCGCAGGAAGTCCGTGCCTCCGGCGCCGGAGACATCGGCGTACTGGACCCCGATATCGGCGAGCAGGGTGAGCGTCCGGCGGCTGAGTCCGAATCCGACCTCCTTGACGACGACGGGCACGGGGCAGGCGGCGACGATGTCCTCGAGTCCGGACAGCCAGGTGGAGAAGTCGCGGGTGCCTTCGGGCATCGCGGTCTCCTGCACCGGATTGATGTGCAGCTGGAGGGCATCGGCGTTCAGCAGCTCGACAGCCCGTCGGGCATCATCGGCGCTGCGACCGGCACCGAGGTTGCCCATGACGAAGCCGTCCGGGTTCTCCTCGCGGATGACGGTGAAGCCCTTCGCTGCCTCGGCGTCGTCGAGGGCCACGCTCATCGATCCGCAGGCCATGGGCAGACCGGTCTCGGCGGCGGCGATGGCCAGGTCCCGGTTGATCTTCGCCGTGGTCTCCGTGCCGCCGGTCATGCCGTTGACGTAGAAGGGCGTCGGCCAGGTCCACTCGCCCAGTTCGACGCTGAGGTCGACAAGTTCGGGGTTCGTGCCCGAGAGCGCATGGTGGACGAATTCGAGGTCGTCGAAGTCGGTGCGGCGGGGGCCTTCCGTCTGCTGCGCCGAGGCGAGGCGCACGTGGTCGTCCTTGCGGGAGGCCCGTGAGGCCTTGGTCTCCGGAGTCTCAACTGATGCCGGGGTCTCAGAACTCATCGATCTCGCCTTCCTCTCGGTGGGCACCGAGGTCCAGGGGTCGGATTCCGGCGGCTTCCCAGCCGCTGAGAATGGTCTGTGCTTCGGTGTGGGGGTGAGCGAGGGCGATTCCGCAGTCACCGCCGCCGGCTCCCGAGGGCTTCGCTGCGGCCCCGTGGGTTTCGGCGATCTCGCACAGGTCGTGCAGGGCTTCGGTTTCGATGAGGCTGCCCGTGGAGTCGCTCAGCCGCCGCAGCAGGCCGCGCACGGAGCGGATCGTGGTCAGGCTCGCCTCGGCATCGTCGGCGTCGAAGGCCGCCACGAGATCGTCGACGAGCGTGTGCGACTCGGCGGCGAAGGACACGAGCGGGCGCGGTTTCTGCGCTGCCGGGGACGATTCGGAGGAGGATTCGTCCGTCCGCTCGCGCGGGGTGTGGACGCGTGTGACGAGGTGTTCGGTCGACGCCGGTGATCCGGTCCAGCCGACGAGGAGGTCGAGCGAGCTCGGTGGGGTGACCCGCCTGGCCGAGCAGCCGGCCCATTCCGGGCAGCTCATGGCGGAGACGACCCCGTGGGCCTCGCGGTGAGCGTGCAGGGCGGCACGGTCGGGGGAGGAGTAGCGGATCCAGCCGCCGAAGGTGCTCGCGGCAAGATCGCCGCCCGAGGCCTTCGTGGAGATCGCGATGGTCGCCAGGACGGCGAGTTTGAAGCGTTCGGTCAGGGTCAGCCCGAGGCGATAGAACTCATCGAGCGCGGCGATCGTCGCCACCGTCACCGCCGCTGAGGAGCCGAGACCGAACTTCCGGCCGTCCGAGTCATTGAGCTCGCTGGAGATCTCGAGATCGAAGTAGCGGGGGCTGGCGCCCCGGCCGGAGCGCAGCTCTTCGACGGTGGAGATCGCCGAGAGCACATAGTCGAAGGGACGCTCGTCGACGATGATGTGCTCACCATCGTCTTCGCGCCGCCACACGACGGGAGCCTGACCGTATTCGCTCGAATGGATGCGGCCGGCGCCTTCGCTCTCGGTCAGCCGGACGGTGATGCACCGGTCGACGGCGATGAGCACGGCGGGCTGTCCGGGTTCGACGACGGCGTACTCGCCGGCGATGAACAGCTTGCCGGGCGCCCGGGTCTCGATCATGCCCGGCTGCCCTCACCCGCAGCCGGGTTCACTGCGTCTGCGGGCGGGACTGCGTCGGCGGCGGTGAGCAGGTGGGCTCCCGGTCCCGGTCCGACGATGCGGACGTCGCCGAAGCCGGAGAGCTTCTCGGCCAGCGCCTCGGCGTCATGGGGGCGGACGATGACGGCGACGTTCGGGCCGGCATCGGCGGTCGAATAGGCTTCGATCCCCGACTCGCGGGCTTCGGCCACGGCGTCGAAGATCGCGTGGCTGGTCGGATTGAGGAACCGGATCGGCGGCACGGTGGACTGGATGAGGCCGTGCATGCGCAGGGCGTGTGATTCGGTGATCTCGCCGATGCGGGTGAAGTCCCCGGCCGCGCACGCGGCGACCATCTGCTCGAGGTAGTCCTCGGTCGAGGACACCCAGCCGGAGTAGAAGGGGGAGGTGGCGGCGGTCAGGCGCATCGCCTCGCGGGAGGACACGGCCTTCCTGGCCCGGTTGACGGTGACGATGATCATCCGCATATCCGGGGCGGGAACGGTCTCGGCGAAGGAAGCGGCGTCGTCGCCGGCGTGCCAGACGGCGATGCCGTCGGGAATCGAGCGGCACGCCGACCCCGAACCGCGGCGGGCCAGCCGGCTGAGATCGCGGGGTGCGAGGTCGAGGTCGAAGGCCGCGGCGGCGGCCGTCGCCAGAGCTGCGAAGCCCGACGCCGAGGAGGCCAGTCCGGCACCCGTGGGCACGGAGTTGCGGGACCGGACGAGGACCCGATCATCGCGTCCGGCCAGGTCACGGACATGGTCGAGGAAGGTGGAGATGCGGTCGGTCTGACCGGCATCGGCGAGTGCGCCGTCGAGTTCGAGGACATCGGTCTCGGCGTCCGGGGCGGGCACCACGGTGGTCGTGGTCTCGAAGTGATCGAGGGTCAGCGACAGACTGCCCGCAGCGGGCAGGATGAGCTCCTCATCGGCCTTGCCCCAGTACTTGACCAGGGCGATGTTCGGGTAGGCCCGCGCCGTCGTCGTTCTCATGTCGGTCTGACCTCCGTCGTCCAGGTGCGGGGTGCTCCCGCCTTGCGCAGGGCCTCGGCGAGCTCTTCGGCCGAATCATCGTCCTCGGCCAGGGCCAGCACGCAGCCGCCGAGTCCTCCGCCGGTGAGTTTGGCACCCCAGGCTCCGGCCGCCGTGGCGGCGTCCACGAGGGAATCGAGGGTCGGGGTCGACACGCCGAGGCTGCCGAGCAGTCCATGGGCTTCGTTCATCAGCGTGCCGATCGCCCGACGATCACCGGAGCGGATGTTGTCGACGGCGGAATCGGTGATCTCGGCCAGACGGTCGATCATCCCTCCGATGCGCACGGGATCGGCGTCACGGCGGGCACGGACCCCTCCGACCGCCTCGGCGGTGGACCCGTGATGACCGGAGTCCGCGAGGACGAAGACGAGGCGCTGACCGACGTCGATGGTCTGGGCGCACCCGGTCTGGAAGCGGATGGGGGCGGGTTTGGCCACGGCCCAGGCGTCGATTCCGCTGGGTCGGCCATGGGCGACGGTCTCGGCCGCCTGCACGATCTCGTGGAGGGTGTTCTCGTCGAAGACCGTCGCATGCAGGTTCGCGACCGCGCGGGCCACGGAGGTGGCCACGGCTGCACTCGAACCCAAGCCCCGGCTGTGGGGGATCGCCGAACGGATGAGCAGCTCCACCTCGGCGTCGGGATTTCCCACGGCCTTCAGCGCGGCGTTGAGACCGGCGACGACGGGGCCCATCGGCTCCGGAGCGGTCTGCGCATTTCCGGAGAACAGCTGGCTCTCGATCCGGGTCTCCTGGTGCGGGGACCGGCGGATATCGGTCTGGACTCCGAGCCCGTGCAATGGCACTGCGACGGCCGGAGAGCCGTAGACAACCGCGTGTTCGCCGAACAGGATCGCCTTTGCGTGGGCGAAGCCCTGGGACGTGCCCTGGGCGGGTTCGGTCTGAGAGGAATTGTGCATGCAGGATGGTTTCGGAGTCTGTGGATTGATTTCACCATCATATGCCGTACCCCCGCCCATCCCGAAGACGAGGTGACGTCCGTCTCAGGTGAGTCCTGCCGAGAGGTACTCGCGTTCGGCCGGGTCGGTGGTCAGGTCGAGCGCCCGCCGGCGGGCGGTGGCCGCCTCGTCTGTGCGGCCGAGGCGGGTGAGCAGATGCGCCCGCAGCACCCAGGCAGGTTGGAAGGCGGAGACGCGTTTATCGTCTTGGCCGTCCGGGTCGAAGCCCAGCGCGTCGAGTGCGGCCAGTCCCGCCTCGGGGCCGTCGACCTCGGCGAGGACGGCCGCTCGGGAGACCGACCCGCCGAGACTCGGGGCTACCTGCGCGAGATCGTCGTGGAGGCGCAGCAGCATCGGCCAATCCGTGGATCCGGTGCGGATTCCGGCCATATGGAGGAGTTGGATGGCCGCCTCGAGCCCGAATCGGCCGACGTGTCCGCAGCGGTGGACCTCGACGAGGTGGCGCTCGCCCGCCTCCGTGAGAGTTCCGTCCCAGCGGTCCGGGTTCTGGTCGGACAGGGGCACGAATCGTCCGTCGCCGCTGCGACGAGCGGGGAACCGGGCTGCGGAGAGGTGGATGAGGGCGGCCAGTCCGTGGGATTCGCCGTCACCGGGGCAGAGTTCGGCCACGAGGCGGGACAGGTACAGGGCCTCGCCGATCATGCCCTCCCGTGGCTGCGCGGCCGCCTGAGCCCATTCGATGGCGAATGCCCCGTAGATCGCCTCAAACACATCGGGCAGACGGGACTCGAGGTCGAGACGGTCGGGACTGCCGAAGGCGACACCGAGACCGGCAACGCGCTTCTTCGCCCTGGTCAGACGGGCAGAGACGGTGGCGGCGGGCAGGGCCATGGCCGCCGCGATCTGTTTTGCCGTCATCCCCATCACCGCCGAGAGCATGAGCAGCGGCCGGGCGGGAGGATCGATGTCCGGGTGGGCGCAGGCGGCGAGGAGTTCGAGCCGGCGGTCGGGCAGGGCGTCAGGGTCGTGATGGGCAAGGTCGGTGCCGGCGTCGATGCGGTCGATCGTCTCCTCATCGAGGGCCGTCGAGGTCCGTGCCGCCGCCGATCTCCACACGTCCCGGCGGGCATTGAGAGCCACCCGGTAGAGCCAGCCTTCGGGGTTGGCGGGCGGTCCGTGGGCCCGCCACGCGGTCACGGCACGTTCGAGCGCCGTGGACAGCGCATCCTCGGCGCCGGAGATATCACCATCGGCGGCCGAGATGAGTGCGACGATCCTGCCCCAGCCGTCCTGGGACAGGATCATCGCGCGCTCGGCAGGATCGGCGGACTCGATCATCGGCGAGCGATCAGGAGGAGCCGCCCGGGAGGGACGGGCAGTCGCCGGGTCGAGTCGGCTCGTCACCCGGTCGGGTCCAGGCGCCGTCGACGAACGAAGTCGCCGCGGGTCGGACCTCGATGGTGCCGTAGCTCGTGCCGGGGAACTTCTCGGCCCAGGCCAGGGCCGCCTCGATGTCGGGAACGTCGATGACGACGACCCCGGCCAGGGCCTCCTTCGCCGCGGCGAAGGGCCCATCCTCGATGACGACCTCTCCGGTCCTCCGGGTCACGGTCTTCGTCTCGGTGTGGGGTGCGAGCATCTCCCAGGCGACGACGACCCCGGCCGAGGTCAGCGCCTGGCCGAAGTCGTCCATGAGGCGCATCATCTCCAGGAAGTCCTCTTCGGTGGGGGCGGGGCCGTCGGCTCCGGGTTCGGGTGCGTGGAAGATCAGTGAATAGCGCATGGTTCGCTCCGTTCTGTGTGCGGCGGCCGGATTTCAGTCGCTCACGGAGAAGACGATCGAATCGACGCCGATTCGACAGCTGTGCAGAATTCTTCCACGAATCCCCTCCGCCGAGGCGGTCCCGAACCAGCCGAACCCTCAGACGAGTCCGGTGTAGACCGATCCCGGGTTGAAGATGTTGTCCGGATCGAGGGCCTGCTTGATCCGGTGGTTGAGCTCCATGACGTCTTCGCCGAGGTAGGGCGCGAGCCACGGTGCCTTGAGTCGGCCGACGCCGTGCTCACCGGTGATCGTCCCGCCCAGCCCCGTGGCCAGATCCATGACCTCGCCGTAGGCGATCTGCGCGCGCTTCTGCTGTTCCTCATCCTTGGGATCGAGGACGAGCAGCGGATGCGTGTTGCCGTCGCCGGCGTGCGCGATGACGGCGATCGTCACCTTGCGTTCGGCCGCGATCTTCTCGATGCCGAGGACCAGGTCGCCGAGCTTCGGCAGCGGAACCCCGACGTCCTCGAGCAGCAGAGCACCCTTCTTCTCCACGGCCGGGATCGCGATCCGGCGGGCCGTGACGAAGGCTTCGCCCTCGTCGGGGTCGGCAGTGAGATAGCACTCTGAGGCAGAGTTGCTGTTGCAGATCTCCTCGATGATCTTCGCCTGCACAGTGCAGTGCTCGCCGGGTTCGTCGGACTGGATGACGAGCATGCCCTCGGCCTCACGGTCGAGCCCCATCTTCAGCTCATCCTCGACGGCGTTGATCGAGGGCTTGTCCATGAACTCGAGCATCGAGGGTCGCATGGCCTTCGCGATCTCGAGCACGGCGTTCGTGGCATCGGCGAGCTTCGGGAACATCGCGACGACGGTCGTCGGGGGCAGCTGGGCGGGAATGAGCCGCAGGGTGACCTCGGTGATCACGCCCAAGGTCCCCTCGGAACCGACGAAGAGCTTCGTCAGCGGCAGACCCGCGACGTCCTTGAGCCTCGGGCCGCCGAGTTTGACCGCCCGACCATCGGCGAGGACGACGGTCATCCCGAGGACATAGTCCGTGGTCACACCGTATTTCACGCAGCACAGGCCACCGGCGTTCGTGGCGATGTTGCCGCCGATGGAGCAGAACTCGAAGGACGAGGGGTCCGGCGGGTACCACAGGCCGTGTTCGGCCGCGGCGGCCTTGACCTCGGCATTGAAGGCGCCCGGCTGGACCGTGGCCATGCGGGTGACGGGATCGATGCTGATCTCGCGCATCTTGTCCAGGGACAGCACGATTCCGCCGGCGACCGCGGAGCTGCCGCCCGATAGGCCGGATCCGGCGCCGCGGGGCACGATCGGGACCTTCGCCTCGGCGGCGATGCGCACCACCGTCTGCACCTCCTTGGTGGTTCTCACCCGGACCACGGCGGCAGGAACCCCGGCATCGGGGTCGTTCGCACGGTCCCAGCGGTAGGCGTCCATCGAATCGGGATCGGTGATGACGGCTTCGGCCGGCAGAGCGGAGGTGAGGGAGGAGACAACGTCCATGTTGTGTGTCTGACCTTTCGAGCGGAGTTCGGCACCCGGAGTTCGCTCTCGACGTTACCAGGATCACGTTCGCCGCAGGCGGTCGGGTTCAGGCTGCGGACGGGCGGGCAGCCACGGTGCGGACGGGCGATCGGAAGACTGTCCGAGCGAGCCCGCGGCGTAGGCTGGATCCATGACCTCCGCCCCCGCTCAGCGGCCCGCCGCCTGCGTGTTCGGAACCGTGCCCGGAACCGGGTTCGAGGGGCAGCGGTTCGGGATCGTCGACCTCGACAGCGCGGGTGAGGAAATCGGTCGGATCGACCTCGCCGAGGCGGCCCTGCCCGAGGTCGTCCGTGACCGTGAGGGCGGAGCCGGGGGAGATCCGAGCGAACCGGGCGGAACCCGCCCCCGCTGGGTCCTCAGCGACACCGCGAAATGGTGCCCTCCGCTGCTCGCGGCCGGGGTGAGCCTCGAGCGCTGCCACGATCTGCGCTTGGCTCATGCGATCCTCGCCCGCTCCGAACTCGTCACCGCACCGGAGGCGGTGCGCGCCGCCTCCGAATGGGACGCCGCGCCCGCCGACGCCGCCGCACCCGAACAGGCGGCCGCTCTGTTCGACGTCGATGCCGGGCGCGGATTCATCCCACAGGTTCCGCACGATCTCGAGGCGGCTCTGGCCGAATATGCCCGTCAGACCGCGGCGATCGAGACCGCAGGCGATCCGGGCCGACTGCGGCTGCTGCTCGCAGCCGAATCGGCGGGAGGACTCGTCGCCGCGGAGATGCGCGCGGCAGGCGTGCCCTGGGACGAAGCCGAACATGATCGGATACTGACCGAACTGCTCGGTCCCCGGCCGATCCGCGACGGGAAGCCTCAGAAGATGCTGGCCAAGGCCGAGGAGGTCCGCGCGGCCCTTGAGGATCCGCGGGTCAACCTCGATTCGCCGAACCGGCTGCTCGCGTCGCTGCGCAATGCCGGCATCAACGTCGCCTCGACCTCGAAATGGGAGCTGCAGACGAGCGAAAATCCGGCGATCGCGCCCCTGCTCGAGTACAAGAAGATGGCCCGACTGCTGTCGGCCAACGGCTGGCACTGGCTCGACGAATGGGTTGATGACGGACGGTACCGACCCGTGTACGTGCCCGGCGGGGTCGTCACCGGCAGGTGGGCGGCCAGCGGGGGAGGGGCCCTGCAGATCCCGCGACAGCTGCGTCCGGCCCTGCGTGCCGACGAGGGATGGCGGCTCGTTTCCGCCGATGTCGCCCAGCTCGAACCCCGTGCGCTCGCCGCCATGTCCGGAGACCGGGCGATGGCCGCGGCCGGATTCGGCCGCGATCTCTACTCCGGGCTCGTCGACGCCGGCGTCGTGGCCACCCGGCAGGAGGCGAAGATCGCGGTGCTCGGGGCGATGTACGGATCGACGACCGGGGAGGCCGGAGCCCTGGTGCCACGTCTGCGGCAGAATTTCCCCGCCGCCATGCACCTCGTCGATTCCGCCGCCGAGGCGGGCCGACAGGGAGGAGTCGTGTCCACCTGGTTGGGTCGGACCTCCCCACCTCCTGGCGAGGGGTGGCAGAGACTGCAGAGGGCGGCGAACCGCTTCGACGCCACCGGTGCCGATGAGCAGCGGGCCCGGCGGGCCGCCGGTGACCAGGGACGGTTCACCCGCAATTTCGTCGTTCAGGGCACAGCGGCCGAATGGGCGCTGGCCTGGCTGGCCGACCTGCGGCTGCGCCTGGCGCGGCTGCCGGAGATCGAGGACACATCTGAGGCGGCCGCCTCGGGGCCGGTGTTCTCCCGCCGTGCTCACCTCGTGTTCTTCCTCCACGATGAGGTCATCGTCCATGCCCCGACCGAGCAGGCCGAGGAGGCGGCGGAGGCGATCAGGGCGGCGGCCGCCTCGGCGGGTCGACTGCTGTTCGGAGATGCCCCCGTCGATTTCCCCCTCGATCTGAGCATCGGTGAGCGGGCGATCAAGGACTGAGCCGTTCGATGGGCCCGAATGAGGGACTGAGCGGGACGATGGCGCTGAATGAAGGACTGAGCGGATTTACGAAGAATAAGTCCATGTGCATGGAATAGACTGCGAGCCGCAAGCGCTGGACGATGTGGCCCAGCAACGGATACGCAAGTCCAAGGAGATCACATGAGCATCAGCGTCAAGGCACTGCAGAAGACGGGAGCGGATCAGCCGTTCCGCGTGGCCACGATCGAACGCCGGGATCCCCGACCCGATGACGTCGTCATCGACATCAAGGCCGCAGGCATCTGCCACAGCGACATCCACACCATCCGCAACGAATGGGGCGAAGCGCACTTCCCGCTCACCGTCGGCCACGAGATCGCCGGCGTCGTCGAGGCCGTCGGTTCCGATGTCACCGATTGGAAGGTCGGCGACCGCGTGGGCGTGGGCTGCATGGTGAACTCGTGCGGCGAGTGCGAGGAATGCCGGGCCGGTCAGGAGCAGAACTGCCTGAACGGCAACGTCGGCACGTACAACGTCGAAGACGTCGACGGCACGATCACCCAGGGCGGATACGCGCAGAAGGTCGTCGTCAACGAACGCTTCGTCTGCCGGATCCCCGATGCGCTCGACTTCGACGTCGCCGCCCCGCTGCTGTGCGCGGGCATCACCACCTACGCACCGCTCAACCGCTGGGGCGCCGGTGAGAAGAAGAACGGAGCTCCCAAGCAGGTCGCCGTGCTCGGACTCGGCGGACTCGGCCACATGGGCGTGCAGATCGCCGCAGCCATGGGCGCCGAGGTCACCGTTCTGTCCCGCACGCTGAAGAAGGAAGCCGCGGCGCTGGAACTCGGTGCGAAGCGGATGCTCGCCACCACCGACGAGAACTTCTTCTCCGACCATGCCGGCGAGTTTGACCTCATCCTCAACACGATCAGCGCCGATATCCCCGTCAACCGCTACCTGCGACTGCTGGGGCCGCGCGGGGTCATGACCGTCGTCGGTCTGCCGCCGGAGAAGCAGGAGTTCTCCTTCGGTGCCGTCATCGGCGGGGCCAAGGCCATCGCCGGATCGAACATCGGCGGCATCGCCGAGACCCAGGAAATGCTCGACTTCTGCGCCGAACACGGCATCGCCGCGAAGATCGAGACGATCCCCGTCACCGAGGCGGACGCCGCCTACGACCGAGTCGTGGCCGGAGACGTGCAGTTCCGCGTCGTCATCGACACCGCGAGCTTCGATGACGTCGAGGCCGTCGCCTGATCCGCCTCGTCTGATCCGCCTCGTCCGAATCCCGGGCGTGAGACCGCAAGGGTCGAGGGATTCCCGCAATCGATGCGGGAATCCCTCGACCCTCATGCTGCAGGCGGGCACAATGAGACCGGGTCGAGGAACAGGGGAACGATGACGGGCACGAGGCGACAGCTGCGGACGGTGCCCCTGGCGCTGCTCATCCTCTACACGGTCTTCATCGGCCTCGTCACGCTCACACCCAACCAGATGGACACAGGCCCCGGCTCGTTCATCGCAGGACTGCTCGAGTTCCTCGCCTCCCACCGGATGACCGCATGGATCAGCTTTGACATCCTCGAGAAGCTCGCGAACGTCGGAATGTTCATTCCCTTCGGCCTGCTTGTGGCCCTCCAGTGCGGCCGCAGCCGCTGGTGGGTCGGCTGGGTCGCGGGCATCGCCTTCACGTGCCTCATCGAGGGCACTCAGGCGACCCTGCTCTCACCTACGCGCTTCGCCACGATCAGCGATCTCGTCACGAACAGCCTCGGTGCCGGCATCGGGGCTGTGGCCGGACTCCTCGTCATGAGGATCTGGCCGCCGAGGATGGACGTCGTTCCCGTCGACCATGAGGTTCGTTGACAGATCGTGAGGTCCGGTGAGAGCCGGGTCATATCCGCATCTGAGGATGTGCCCAGGATTCGGTCGTAAGTTGGGCGGTGATGACCGATCGTGATCAGCGCACAGTCGGTGCGCCGCTGGCTCTTCTCGTCCTCTACACACTCTTCATCGCCGCCATCACGCTGACCCCGCAGCAGATGGGCACCGGCCCGGACACTCTCATCGGGCACGCACTCGACCTCTTCGCCGCTCACCGGGAGACCGCCTGGCTGACCTATGAACGGGTCGAGAAGCTCGGCAATGTGGCGATGTTCATTCCCTTCGGATTCCTCGCGGCCCTGCACTTCGGGCGCCGACGGTGGTGGCTCGGATTCCTTTTCGGCGCGGGTTTCAGCGCCGCCATCGAGATCTTCCAAGGCACCGTGCTCACTCAGTCCCGCTTCGCCACGCTCAGCGATCTCGTCACGAACACCCTCGGCGCCGGCATCGGCGCAATCCTCGGCCTGTGCTGCCTGGCCGCATGGCCGAAACGGTCGAGGAGGAGGGAATCGGACAAGGAGCTCGCGCCGGTGTAGGTCCGGTCAGGCCAGTCCAGGCCTCGATCTCCCGGCCCTCAGCCGTCCTCGGCTTCTTCGAGGGCCGCGATGCACCGGCCGAGCGCCTCGGTGACCATCGTCCGAGTCTCATCGTCGAGCGGTGAGACCATTCGAGCGGAGACCGCCTCGACGCGGGAGACGGCCTGATCGAGCACCTCGACGCCCGCCGAGGTGAGGCGTGTGGGCAGCACTCGACCGGATTCGGCCGTGGCCGGCCTCGTGATCAGTCCCCGTTCCTGGAGGCCGCGCACCAGCGTATTCATCGTCTGCCGGGTGACGAAGGCGCCGCGCGCGAGCTCGGAATTCGACGCTCCCGGCCTCCGGCGCAGCTGTTCGAGGCAGTTGTACTGCGGGGTGGTCAGCTCCAGCGGCCGCAGCGTCTCGTCCATCTTCGACCGCAGCTCCGACTGCAGATGCTTGAGTTGATAGCCGAGCAGCGACTCGAGTTCCACCGGCTCTTCGCAGGTTCCCGCATTGTGATCCTCTAACCCTTGACTCATGTAAGTATTCTGACATACATTTATCGATGTCAGTATACTGACATGTGACAAAGGCGGCTCTCCATGAAAGGGAGGGACGCCGAGAGAAGGGAACGAACATGAATGCATCGACGACCGATACAGTGAAAGCCGGCACCACGAGCACCGACACCGAGGAGACCGGCACCGTGAGCGGTCCGGACTTCATCGCCTTGCAGGTCCGAGACGTGGAAGCGGCCGCACAGTTCTACGAATCGCGGCTCGGACTCACCCGTGCCCCGGCCGCCCCTCCCGGAGCGGTCGTCTTCACGACGTCGCCGATTCCCTTTGCCGTGCGCGAACCGCTGCCCGGCGTCGACCTCGACTCCGGCGACCGTCCGGGAAACGGGGTGGCGCTGTGGCTGAAGTGCGATGATGCGCAGGCGCTGCATGATTCCCTCGCCGAGGCGGGGGTGGAGATCCTCCGGGCGCCCGCTCCCAGCCCCTTCGGGCTGACCTTCGCCTTCGCCGATCCCGACGGCTATGCGGTGACCCTGCACGACGCAGGGTGATCAGCCGAGCGAGTCGACGATCTTCCTGATCCGTCTGTTCCGGGTCTCCTCGGCCTTTGCCGAGGTCACCTGGCGCACATGCTCCTTGCGCTTCGACGGTGCGAGCGCATCGAAAGCCGCGCGGACACCGGCGGCGGCGAGCGCCTCGGCGAGGGAATCGGGAACCGGGGTCTCTCGGTTCGAGGTGTCGTGAGTCAGCGTCACCTCGTGGGTCTCACCGCCGGCGACCCCGATCTTCTCCCGGTGTTCCTTGGCGAGCGGGAGCAGGTACTTCCCACCCATCACCGCGGTCGTCGAGGGATACGAATAGCCTTCGATCGTGACGATGACCGGGACCCGTTTGCCCACGCCGAAACCGAGCACGAGGTCCTCGGGAACTTCGATGCCGACGTTGTTGCCGAGTTTCAGGAGTTCAGTGGTGAACGTGACCATGCGGCCTCCTCGGTGAGTGGATGGTCTTGACCGAGCGTAGGCCGATCAGTCCTCGTCGACAAGGTCGGGAGCGGTTTCGGCGGTCGAGAAGGTCGGCCACCAGCTGCGCACGCGCTTGGCGTAGTCGCGGTATTCGTCGCCGAAGCGCTCGATCAGGTCGGTCTCCTCGTGGGGGCGGATGAGCCAGTTCCACAGCAGTGAGCCGATGAGTGCGTACACGACGACGAGCCACGAGCCGATGAGCAGACCCATCGCCATGCCTTGGACGACGCCGGCGATGGCCATCGGATTGCGGACGAAGGCGTAGGGGCCGCGGGCGACGAGGTGGTGGGCCATCTGCGAGGGCAGCGGGGTGCCGGAGCCGAAGTTCGCGATCGCTCGGGCCGACCACACGCCGATGACGCTGGAGAAGGCGAGCAGGGCGAAGCCGACGACCACGATGAGGATCGGGAACTTGTAGGCGAGGTTCCAGCGGTCTTCGAAGGCATTGATGATGACCGGGATGATGACGAGGAACACGCCCCAGAACACGACGATCTGGATGGTGGTGTGCATCAGCAGGCGGGACCGGATGCGGGTGTGCGAACTGTGGAACGCGAAGGGTCCGATGAGGAGCTTCTCGGACGGGATGCGCCCGACGATCATGAGCACACCGGCAAGGAGGCTGCCGAGCGCGGCGAGGATCATGAGGACGGCGCCGAGTCCCGCCTCGGTGGTGGCGGTCGCATAGACGACCATGCCCAGCGCCACGAGCACGGTCCAACCGGTGGCGATCCACACGGCCCAGCGGAAGTTGAGCGCGGCCAGGGCCGAGCCGATGACGAAGAGCGGGATGTCGACGAACGCGACGAGCAGCGGGTCGATGCTGCCGAGCGTCGCGTCGGCCACCCCGGGAATCATCGCGGTGCCCAGCCACCATACCGCTCCGGCGAGGGCCTGGAGGGCGAAGTACATGCGGGCGTGGAAGATGCGCAGTCGTTTCTTCGGTTTGTTCACTTCGGTGAGATGTCGATTCATGTGTGCACCGTCCCGCGGATGCAGATGGATGTGTCTCCGCCGACCCAGATCTCGTCGTCCTCGGCGGTGATGGAGATGACTCCGGAGCGGCCGAGCGCGGTTCCCTGGGCCGCGGTGTAGCTGTTCGGGGCCAGGTCCTCACCGATGAGCCATTGGGCGACGGAGGCGTTGAGGCTGCCGGTCACCGGATCCTCGGCGACGCCGACTCCCGGCACGAAGGCGCGGATCTCGTACTCGTGGTCCGACCCGTCGGGGTGGGCGCCGAGGACGCCGAGCTTCGCATCGGGGATCGCCGAGAAGTCGGGGGTCAGTGCGAGCACCTGTTCGGCGCTGGACAGTCGCACGGCCGCCCAGCCGGGGCCGTTGTCGGCCCACTGGTGTCCGAGGATCTCGGAGCGATCGACGCCGAGGGCGGCTGCGATCTGCTCGACGTACGCCTCGTCGAGCGGTCCCGAGCGCAGGCGATCGGGGGCGGCGAAGGCGAGGGTTTCGGTGGATCCGGTTGTTGGGTCGGTCGGGGTGGTCGGGCTGGTCGGATCGGTCGAGTCGGTCGGATCGGTCGGGCCGCCTCGGCGAGGGGATCTGCGGATGTCGACGAGACCGGCACCGCACTTCTGGACGATGCGGTCCGCGTGTTTCGGGGCGCCGCCGGCGTCGAGCCAGGCCGCTGCCGAACCGAGCGTGGGGTGGCCGGCGAAGGGCAGCTCTCGGTGCGGGGTGAAGATGCGCAGGCGGTAGTCGGCCGCGGGGTCGTCGGGCGGGAGGACGAAGGTGGTCTCGGACAGGTTCGTCCAGTTCGCGATGCGGGCCATCTGCGTCTCATCGAGGCCATCGGCGTCGACGATGACCGCGACGGGGTTGCCCTGGAAGGGCACGGCAGAGAAGACATCGACCTGGGCGAAACGACGGTGCTGTGACAATGACACTCCTTCGCAAGATGCGGACCACGCTGCGAGCGGGGGATTGCGCGGGCGCTTCTCACAGTGTAAAGGCCCAGGCCGGAGCGTCGGTGGATTGGCCCCCGTTGGCGCGGGGGGTGTCAGCTGCGGAGGGCAGCGGTTCGGTCGACTCGGTGCTGATGGATGCGGTCGACTCGGTGTGGACGGTGATTGCATAATGAGGCATGCACTCACGTGACACAGCGCGGGGCCGAGGTCTCCGCATCGGAATGCTCGGCGGCGGGTTCATGGGCCGCGTCCACAGTCGGGCCGTACGGTCGGCCGGAGCCGTGCTCGACTCGGTCGCATCGTCGCAGCCGGAGAGATCGGCGCAGGCGGCGGCCGAGCTCGGCTTCGAGAATTCGACTGCGGCCGACGAACTGCTCAGTCGCACCTTCGATGCCGTCCACATCTGCACTCCCAATGACGTCCACGCGGCACAGTCCCTGCAGGCGCTGGACGCGGGATCGAACATCATCTGCGAGAAGCCCTTGGCCACTGGTTCGGCAGCCGCGCGTGCCGTGTTGACTCGCGCCGACGAGGCGGGGCTGCTTGGGACCGTTCCGTTCGTCTACCGCTACCACCCGATGGTGCGTGAGGCCCGCGCCCGATTCCGCGAGGGTCAGGCCGGGACGGTGCTGACCGTCGACGCCGGATACCTGCAGGACTGGCTGCTCGGCTCCGGCGACGAGAACTGGCGCGTCGATTCCGAACGCGGCGGCCCGTCGCGGGCCTTCGCCGATATCGGCTCCCACCTCGTCGACCTCATCGAGTTCATCGTCGATGACCGGATATCGTCCCTGGTGGCGACCACGAGAACCGTTCATCCACGCCGAGGAGGTGCCGCGGTGACCACGGAGGACACTGTGGCCGTGACCGTCGAGTTCTCCGGCGGCGCCATCGGTTCGCTGCTGGTGTCTCAGCTGGCTCCCGGACGCAAGAACGGGCTGACAGTGGAGATCGCCGGCACCGAGGCGAGCATGCGCTTCGAGCAGGAGCGGCCCGAGCAGCTGTGGTTCGGTCAGCGCGCCGACAGCCGCCTACTCGTCCGCGATCCCGACTTCCTGTCCGCCGATGCCGCGCGCCTGTGTATGGTCCCGGCCGGCCATCCGCAGGGATACCAGGACGCGTTCAACGGCTTCGTCGCCGACTCCTATGCCTACTTCGCCGGCGAGCGACCGGAGGGGCTGCCGACTCTGCGAGACGGGGTGCGAGCCGTGCTCGTGACTGAGGCCGTGCTGCGGTCGGTACACGAACGTTCTTGGGTCGATGTAGAATCGCTGGCCGTCTAGGCACCGCGATCTCCCGAACCATAGGCACCTCGACTGCCTGAGTCATAGGAGTCCCGACCTCCCGAATCGCTGAGGAGGTCCTGAGGGTCCCGCTCAGGAGCGGTTCGTACACTGGGCCGCTATGGACTTCAAGCAGGCAACGGCGACGTGGTGGGATGCCATCACCTCGGGCTTCGGGCGGCAGGACGGGCTCGAGCTCGACGTCCTCGGGCTCGTGCTCGTCATCGGAGTGCCCCTGGTCGTGACCCTGACTCCGGGGATCTGGAGGTTCTTCGGACTGTTCGTGACCTTCATCCACGAACTCGGTCACGCATTCGCCGCGCTCATGACGGGACGAGTGGTCAAGGGGATCTCGCTGAACTTCGATCATTCGGGGCAGATGAACTCCTTCGGCCGAGTCGGCTTCTCCGCCACATGGGCGGGTTTCTGGGGATATCCGGCACCGGGCGTGCTCGGACTCGTCCTCGCCACCTCGGCGGCCTTCGGTTGGGCCCCCTTGGCACTGTCTGTGGGCGCGCTGATCCTGTTGGTCGCGCTCATCTTCATCCGGAACTTCGCGGGCGCGGTCATCGCCGTGATCACGGCGATCGCGGCGCAGCTCGTCGTCGTTTTCCTGCCGCTGGAGTGGATCTCGGTCTTCGTCGCCGCGCTCGGCACGGCGCTGACGATCGGGTCGCTCAAGGACCTCGTCAAGGTCATCCGCGTCCATACGCGCCGGCGCCATGTGCAGCAGTCCGATGCCTATATCCTCGCGCAGGGCTCGGCCTTGCCCGCCGGTGCCTGGCTGACGCTGTTTGCGCTGGTCATCATCGTCTGCGCGCTCGCCACCGCACGGGTGCTGTATACGGCGGTGTCGGTCGGCGCGGTGTGATTGGGGCTCTCTCAGTTTCCTGAGCTGGAGCAGCAGGGACGGTGGCGGTCGGCACGGTGCGACAGCGGCAGTATCGGGTCCGCGAGATTCAGGGACGAGCCGGCGTGGATGCCCGTGATTCCGCGTCAGTGCCGGGTGGCAGAATCGGAGTATGGCCCCACTTCCGAAATTCTCCGCTGTCCTCTTCGACTGTGACGGAGTCCTCGTCGATTCCGAAAGCATCACGAACGGCGTCCTCCACCAGATGCTGCAGGAACTCGGCTGGCAGCTGAGCGCCGAGGAATGCATTGCGCGATTCGTCGGTAAGATGCTCCGCGATGAGGCTGATGTCATCGAGGAGCACACCGGATTCCGTATCGACGAGCACTGGATGCAGGAGTTCCGGCGGCGCCGCAATGCCCAGCTCGAGGCCTCCCTCCAAGCGATTCCGGGGGTCGTCGATGCCGTTCACCGCATCGCCGAGATCTACCGGGGCAGGATCGCCTGCGCTTCGGGAGCGGATCGTCCGAAGATCGAGCTGCAGCTGCGCAAGATCGGCCTGTTCGATGCCTTCGAGGGTCGGATCTTCTCCGGCATGGAGCAGCCGAACTCGAAGCCTGCCCCGGACGTCTATTTGGCAGCAGCCGAATCCTTGCAGATCGACCCCGCCGAGGCGGCCGTGATCGAAGATTCCCCCACCGGTGTGATCGCCGGCGCTGCGGCCGGATCCCGTGTGCTCGGGTTCTGCCCGGATTCTCCGGTTCATCAGAGCGCGGAAACGCTGTTGGCAGCGGGTGCCGCCGAGACCTTCAACGCGATGGACCAGCTGCCCGGCCTGCTGACTGAGTAAGTTCCTGGCTCGCCGAGCCTCGCCTGGGGCAAAACTGCATCATCAAAATACATCAAACAGCACCCAAATTCGCAGAGATTCTTTTCGTAATCGAATTGTGACCTTCATTTCTTCTCCTTGGGAGTAAAATAGAGTCAAGGCATTCACATCGACGTGAAAGGCGGCGAGATCGATGAAGGATCCTCAGGATCCGGGCAACAACGGTCTCGAGCGTGCCTCGAATGAATCAGTCTCCGGTTCACCCGCGACATCGGCAGACCTCTCTTCATCACCTCAGGTTCCTCTGATCGGCCCCGACTCACCCCGTCGTCTCGACGTCGAACCCGATTCGCCGATGGCCGTGGTCGTCAGTCTGGCTCATTTGAGCACGGGAGTTCGCCTCGCCGAATTCCAGGCCATCGCGGGCCTGTTTCTGACCGATGTCATTGAGAAGCTCCGTTACGCCGAGGGCGACAAGATCTACTATCACGCAACGTTCACCGAAACGGCCGGCCGCTTCATCACGGCACGTGACGGACTGCGGCCTGAAAAGGACGACTTCGTGGACCCGTGGACATCCACCGGCTTCGTTCTCGAAGACCGCGCTCTCGACGGGTCTGATGACGCTGATTCCTCCACCGGCACTGCCGTCGACGACAGCGAAACCGGGGAGAGCATCGTCGAGCAGCCACTGGCTCCGCCGGCAGCCCCGCTTCCGAATTTCCCCAAGTTCGGACTGCACAAATCCTTCAACAGCTGGGTCCACGACCTTGCCACGCGCGAAGAGATCGCCGAGCTGACCACGGTCCTCGGCTCGACGAGCAACGGTGCCTACAACGAGATCACGAACGCCGTGACACTGGCGTTCGGACTGCCGAAGTTCCTGCAGCGCTGCCTCGCCGGTGAATTCACGATCGAACACGTACTTGCAGCGACCCGTGCCATCAAAGACGTCGCCTTCGAATATCTGCCCCGTCTCGATGCCTACCTGGGCGACCGCCGTGCCGATATCACTATGGAGACCTTCAAGAAGTCGCTCAACCTCAAGATCGCGGCACTCGTCCCGGTCGACGACCGGACCGAACTGGCCGAGAAGCGTCGCCGGGTCGACATCATGAATTACCCCGACGGCACCGCCTCGGTGACCTTGTCCGGACCCGCCGTGGAACTCAACGCCTTCTACCTGCGCATCGAAGCATTCGCCCGAGCGATCCGCAACGGCAACATCTCGGCGCTCTCCGAAGAGAGCACCGCCGGCCTCGAGGTCGCCGACCAGGACAGCATCGCCGCCCTCATGTTCGACATCGCCACTCGAGCGACCCCGCAGATGAGCATCGCCGTGACGACGCACGACACCACAACCGGTGAGACCACCACGAACGAGATCGCTCTCGAAGCCGCCGACGGCTCGGACTCCTCGGTCGCCGACGAATCCGACTCCACGGCTCCGATCACGGCAGCCGCGGTCGATCGTGCCGTGCAGGAGGCGCAGAGCGAAGCGGAAGCGACCGCCAACACCGGCGTCGAGGTGACGACCACCATCAAGCTCGTCATGCCCACCCACGGGCAGTGGGTGCGAGAGCAGGCGAAGATGATGGTGACGGTTCCCTACCTCACCGCGGTGGGAAAGTCGGAGCTCCCGGGGACGTTCTCCGACGGCACCCCGGTGCCGCCCGACGCGGCACGTGCGCTCGCAGGCGAGAGCCCCACTTGGCACCGGATCCTCACCGATCCCGCCACCGGGACACCGATCGATGCCCGCTCGCGCAGTTACTACATCCCGGCAGACGTGCGCGCGCCCTTGGTCGGCAGATGGCAGTCCTGCACCGCTCCAGGCTGCACCCGACGAGCGGAGACCTCGGAAGTCGATCACATCATTCCGTTCGACCATGCCGATCCGGCCCGAGGCGGTCAGACGACGTTCGAAAACCTCCACCCGCTGTGCAAACCCGACCACCAGGCCAAGACCGACCGCAGGCTCGCGGTCCGAATGACCGAGGACGGGGCAGTGGAGTACTCCTTCACCCGCGGAGTCGTCGCAACACTGTATCCACCGGACAACCCAATCAACGCCGAGCACGCTCGACAGGTGGAGAACTATGACCAACTGCCGAATCTGCTCGACCGGCAGAATCCCGTCGACGCGGAGCAGCTTCGCGACGTCGGAAATCTGGGCCCAGCCGGACGACTCGACAATACGGATGCATTTCGCCCTCCTGAACCAGAGGGCCACACCGCAACAGGGGGCTCCGAACCAGTAGCCTCCGAGCCAAGGGACTCCGAACCAGGCTCCAGGGAACGAGGGGACAAGTGTGCCCCGACCGCTGGCGCCAAGCCCGTCTTGAGCGTCGGCCGGGAGCCCCCGTGGAACGACTATTGGGACTCCGGAGATCCTCCCCCGTTCTGACGGCGGGTCCGTTCTGACGGCGGACCCTTTCTGACGGCCCGCCCGTTCTGACGACCAGCCCGATCTGACTGCAGCCCGAAATCGCACGAGGCCCCGGACGCGCGCCTTCGCAGACGGCGGCCGGGGCCCGTTCGGTGTATCCGGGTCCAGTTGGCGTATCTGGCCTCAGTTACCGTCCTCGGCGATGAGGCGGCGGACGTCTTCCTGGGTGCGAACCTCACCCTTCTGGGCGGCGTCGACGACCTTCTCGTGCTGCTCCTCGGTGACGACCGGAACCTCTTCTCCGTTGCAATCGACGATCTTGCCGTCCTTGACGGTATCGCCTTCATAGAGGATGGCTTCGTTGTCGATGAGTCGCTGCAGCTCTTCCTTGCGGATGACTCGTCCGGTGCCGGCCACGAAGACCGACCGATCAGAACGGTCCTTCGTCTTCACTCCGATGTGGTTGAAGACGAGGTTGAGCAGCACGGCCATGAGAGTGGCCGAGGAGATGCCCGAATGGAGGATGATGCCGACCCAATCCGGGAAGGCATTGTAGAAGTCGGGCTCGACGACCGGGATGATGCCGAAGGCCAGCGAGACCGCCACGATGATCATATTGAGGTTGCCCTCGTACTCGACCTTCGACAGCGTGCGGATGCCCGACGCGGCGACCGTGCCGAAGAGCACGATGCCCGCGCCGCCGAGAACCGGAGTCGGGACCGCCGCAACGACCCCGCCCATCACGGGCAGCAGACCGAGAACGACGAGGATCGCACCACCGGCCGTGACGACGAAGCGCGACTTCACGCCGGTGATCGCCACCAGGCCGACGTTCTGCGCAAATGCCGACTGGGTGAAGGAGTTGAAGATCGGCGAGACCGCCGACGACAGCATGTCAGCGCGCAGGCCCGATGCGATGCGCTTGGAATCGACCTTCGTATCGACGATCTCTCCGACGGCGATGATGTCCGCCGTAGTCTCGGCGAAGGTGACGATGATGACGATGAACATCGAGATGATCGCCGCGGCCGAGAATGTCGGCATACCGAAGGCGAACGGCTCGGGGAACGCGAAGATCCCGCGATCGAGCACATGGGAGAAATCGGCCCAGCCGAAGATGAGGCAGCCGATGGTGCCGATGACGATGGCCAGCAGAATCGACAGGCGGGAGATCACCGCAACGGGAATCCTGCTGAGGATGAGCACGATGGCCAAGGTGACCACGGCGATGAGGATATTGCGCATGCTGCCGTAGTCGGCGGCCTCGGCATCCCCGCCCATGGCCCAACCTGCGGCCACGGGCATGAGTGACAGACCGATCGTGGTGATGACCGTGCCGGTGACCACCGGAGGGAAGAACTTCACGATGAGTGCGAAGGCCGGGGCGACGATCAGGCCGATCACCGAGGCGACCAGCACCGACCCGAAGACCGCAGGCAGGCCGTCGCCGCCGGCCAGAATGGACGTCATCGTCGCGACGCCGGCGAACGAGACTCCCTGGACCAGCGGCAGCTGCGAGCCGAAGAACGGCACTCCGACCGACTGCAGGATCGTGGCCAGACCGCCCATGAACAGACAGGAGGCGATGAGGAGGCTGATGCCGTTGCCGTCGAGACCGGCGGCATTGCCGATGATGAGGGGAACGGCGATGATTCCGCCGTACATGGTGAGCACGTGCTGCAGACCGTAGGCGAAGGAACTGCCGACAGGAAGCCGTTCGTCCTCCGGACGGGCCGACTTGCTCGCGGCCGCGGACTTGCGGTCGTTGCTGGGTGACTGATGGGATACCGACATCTATCTCTCCATTGAGTGCGTCCTCGGGCGAAGACCTCACTGTGACTGACCGACCTCAGTGGCCGGTGTAGCGTCCGAGCGGGCATCAGATCGACCGAGGGATCGGTTGCATAATTCCGTTATGCGAAAGGAAATTTCCTTATCGCAAAACTCTAAAGGAATACCATTTTCGCCGCAAGCCATTTTAGTGACCCGCGGCACATGCTAGAGTTCACGGCAGTCGTGTACTCATCCCCCGACGATCTACTGAACGTTCGCTCAGTTCGATGGTTTTGGATCATCGTACCGTCTCGCCGATAGGTGGGTACAGTCGGGGATCCCGGATGGGATACCGACCGGCGGAGCAGCAGACTCCGGAAAACCTGAGCTGGTGGCGTCAGCCCCAGTTCTGTCGCCACTGACCAATAGTGCGCGCTCGACGCGCACGGTTCAAGAGGGAAAGGCGACACGATGACCGACAGCAATGGAACCGGCACACCGTCAGCAGGAAGCTTCTCGGCACCAGGAAGCTCATTCAATACGGGAGACCGCGCATCGAGGAACTCCCCGCTGCCGGGGAACTCCCCGGCTTCCGGGAACACATCGACCGCGCGACTGTGGCTGCGCGATCCGCTGGCCGTCCACCTCGGTGTCGGTGTCGATCCGAACCGGGCGGCGCGGGGAATCGTCATCGACCCCGCCACGGGAACTATCGTGGAACTCGTTCCCGCCGGTGGCGAACCCACTTCATCCGGGGCCGGCGGAACCGCCGGTGACACGGCTGCCCTCGAAGTCATCGACGCCTCAGCGCATGTCATCACTCCCGGGCTGATCAATACCCATCATCACTTCTACCAGACGCTGACCCGTGCATGGGCGCCCGTCGCCGACCTGCCGCTGTTCGGATGGCTGCAGAACCTCTATCCGGTCTGGGCCAGGCTGACCCCGCGCGCGCTCGAACTCGCCACGACCGTGGCGATGGCCGAACTCCTCGAATCCGGATGCACGACCGCCGCCGACCACCACTACCTGTTCCCCACCGGCATGGACGAGGCCATCGACATCCAGGTCGACGTCGTCCGGAGACTCGGCATGCGTGCCATGCTGACTCGCGGGTCGATGTCACTGGGCGAGGACGACGGCGGACTGCCCCCTCAGCAGACCGTCCAGGACTCGGAGGTCATCCTCGACGATTCCCGCCGTCTCGTCGAGACCTACCACCAACGTGGGCCCGGCGCTCAGATCCAGATCGGCTTCGCCCCGTGCTCCCCGTTCTCCGTGACCACCGAGCTCATGCGCGAATCCGCCGCACTCGCTGCGGAACTCGATGTCCGCCTCCATACCCACCTGGCCGAGACCATCGACGAAGAGGACTTCTGCCGCGAGACCTTCGGCCTGCGCACCGTCGACTACCTCGAATCCGTCGGCTGGCTGGGGGAGCGGACCTGGTTGGCGCACGGTGTGCACTTCGACGATTCGGAGATCGGCCGCCTCGGCGCCGCCGGGGTCTCCGTCGCCCACTGCCCGACTTCGAACATGCGGCTGGCCTCGGGAATCGCCCGCGCCGTCGAACTCGAGGACGCCGGAGTCAACGTCGGACTCGGTGTCGACGGATCCGCGTCGAATGACGCCTCGAACCTCATCCGCGAGGTCCGGCAGGCGCTCTACATCCAACGTCTGCGCTACGGCGCCGAGGCGGTCACCTGCGGCCGCGTCCTCGACTGGGCGACGAAGGGATCGGCGGCGGCACTCGGACGCGACGATCTCGGCACCATCGAGGTGGGCAAGCAGGCCGACCTCGCAATGTTCCGCCTCGACGGCCTCGCTTTCTCCGGATCGCACGACCCGATCCCCGCACTCGTCCTCTGCGGTGCAGAGAAGGCCGATCGCGTGATGGTCGGCGGTCAGTGGCGGGTCGTCGACGGCCACGCCATCGGCGCGAGCGGACACGCGCTCGACAAAGAAGCGCTCATCGCTGCGCATCAGGAGGAGGCGCGCCGCCTCGTTGCAGGGTGAGTTCCGGCTGAGGTCGGATGACGTGGTGGGCGGGTGCCGCCTCGGTGGTCGTGGTCAGGGGCCTCATCCGATGGGCCTCCGGTACGGGCCCGGGCACGAGGAGGATGCCGCCCGCTCAGTCCTCGGGTTTGCGGAACACCTCGCGCAGGTGGTCGCCGGTGAGGAAGTCGCCGACGCCGATCATGACCAGGCTGAACACGATCTGCTCGGTGATCATCCAGACCGGGTAGAGGCCGGGGATCGCGGCCATGACGAGGGTGATGACGGGGAAGATCTGCGTGAACAGGCGCAGGCGCTGGTATCCCCAGTAGAAGCCCTTCGTTGCGCGCCAGAAGAAGTAGAAGAGGGTCACGGTCATGCCGAGGACGACGATCGTGCGCATCCACACGGCGAACGGCACCGGTTCGCCGGCCTTGGCGATGAGCACCGCGTAGACCACGGCTCCGAAGCCGAGCACGAGTTCGAACACGAGCAGCCAGGTGATCCACGCGAAGGCGCGTTTGGTCCTCGGGTGCGCGAGGCCGTCCGAGGGCACGACGATTCCGGCTTTCCTGCCGCCGGCGAGGCGGTCGATCTTCGCGAGCAAGTTCTCCATGGCCATGCCTCCAGGCTAGCGGGATCACGAGCTCCGGAACCGATTTTCGCGGCCTCAGGACCCTGTGTGATGGAACATCAATCGAAAGTTGGGGATGCAGTTCAATCCTGTGGGTCAGGAAACCGCGCCCGCGTGCTGATGAAGTGGAAGCATGAAGAAGATATTCAATGCAGCGTTCACGTACATGATCATCGGCGTCCTCTCGGGACTGTTCTACCGCGAGTTCACCAAGGCCAACGACTTCCCCTCCGGCGAGTTCACGCAGCTCGGCCTCGTCCACACCCACCTGCTCACACTCGGCTTCATCGTCCTGCTCATCGTCCTCGCCCTCGACAAGGTGTTCGGACTCTCCGGCACGAAGCTGTTCTCGTGGTTCTTCTGGCTCTACAACGTCGGCGTGATCCTCACTGCGGGGGTGATGGTCTGGCACGGCTCGCTCACCGTCCTCGGCGAAGAGTCGAACGCCATGATCGCCGGAATCGCCGGCCTCGGCCACATCGCCCTGTCCGTCAGCCTCGTCCTGTTCTTCCTCGCCCTGCGCAAGAAGGTCGTGGTCGGCAAGGCTGTAGCCGATAAGGCTGTGACCGAAGGCGCGGAGGCGACTTCGCCGTCGCGCTGACCAGGACACCGTCGCCGAGGCGGTTCCGCAGCGTCGTTCAAGGCGAACCGCGTCTGTCGATCTGTACACGAACCGACAGACGCGGTTCGCCTTGAATGAGGGAATGGAACCCTGCCCCCTCGGGCGTCGCCGTCACGCGATGATCGGCTGCTGGAGCTCGACGATCCACCCAGCTTGGTCGGAGTTGTCTGCGGTGTCGTCATCGGTGTCGAGATAGACCTCGCGGCACGGGCCGGTCAGGGAATACCCCTGACTGATGCACCACTTGGAAAGGTGCTGCCAGCTGGCGCCGATGCGGCTCATCGACCCCTCGTGGATGAGAGTTGCCGCAGTGCACGCCTCCAGCTCTGTGACCTGCAGATCCGCAAGATCCTGAGCTGTTTCCGTGCGATACCCGCAGGTGACCTCGGTCCCGTGTCCGGCGTAGGAGTAGATGCCGACGCCGGCTGCGTGTCGGATCCCCGCTTCCGCGAGACGGTCGGCAACACTGCCGAACAGCGGTCCGATCTCAGAAGTGTCGAACGGCGGCTCGCCGAGAACGACCGTCTGTCCGAGTACCCTCTCTGCAGGCAGTTCTTTGATGATGCAGTCCGGATGGTTCATAGCAGTCCCTTCGATGAGTGCCAGCCGAAATTCGACTTCGGCCAGCTTCGCGGCTGCAGCCGACTGCTCGGCTCGCAGTTGATGACGACGCAGATTGAGCATGCCGGTCAGCTCGGTTGTGCTGAGGTCGGCGTCAATCAGTTCGGCGATCTTCCGCAGCGAGATCCCCAGGGCGTTGAGCGCCATGATTCTGTTGAGCCGCGGCAGCTGCGCCACCGTGTAGCTGCGGTGTCCGGAGAACGGTTCGACCGAATCCGGAGCCAACAGACCCATCGACTCATAGTGGCGGAGCATGCGCACCGATACCTGCCCCAGCTGCGCGAATTCACCGATCCTCATGTGCTCTCCTCGTCGTCATCGACAGTCCACCACCTGACACGGTGTCAGGTTCAAGAGCATTCGCCGCTGGTCTCACCTCTGTTCGAGGAATCCGCGCAGCAGCTTCTCGGTGCCTTCCGCATGCTGTGCGGCTAGATCGGCGGCACGATCAGGGTCAGAGGCGAGTATGGCGTCGACGATCTCTCGGTGCTGATCGCAGGAGTGCTCGACGTTCGTATGGATGAAGGGGATCCGGTCGAGCAGGGCGTTGACCCGATCGCGAGTGCTCGCTGAGGCGTAGATGAGTGACGGCATGTGCGTGAGTTCGGCGATCATGAGGTGGAATCTGGCATCGAGCACGCGGAACTGTTCGGCGGAGGCGAACACCGTACGACAATCCGTCTCCGCTGCGGTCAGGGCAGCGACCTCGTTCGGAGAGAGGTCTCGCTCGGCGACGATGCGGGCCGCGGCTGTCTCGAGAACCAAGCGAAACCGGACGGCATCATCGAGCTCGCCGGGGTCGATCCGCTCATCGGTGTCGGCGGACGGCAGTCGGGTCACATAGGTGCCGCCGTAGCGACCGCGACGGGACGTGACGATGCCCGCAGTCTGAAGCTCGATGAGCGCCTGCCTCAGGGTCGCCCGCGAGACCCGGATCTGGGCGGCGAGTTCGCGCTCGGCCGGCAGTTTGTCGCCGACGAGGTACTTGCCGAGACGAATCGCCCGCAGCAGCTCCGCAATCGTATGTTCGAAGACATTTCCGCCGCGCGCATGCTGGCCTCCCGGGCGGGGTGGGCTGACCGCATTCCCGGGGCTGCCCGGCTCTTCTGCTCCGTCCACGTCTGCCTCCTCTCCTGGTCTCGCAGCTCAACTCATCTTCGTTGATTCTTCCACTCTCGCGGAAAATCCTTGACAGTCATCTGTGAGTCAGATTACATTCGTCTCAGTCTAATGGTCTGGTAACGATCCATTGGATGACAGTTCGACCACGACGAGATCGATACTCACAAGAACCCCGAGGGGCAGCCATGAGCAAGAACATCGAATACGGCAATGTCGATGAGCACTACCTCGAAAAGCGACAGCTGAAGAAGGGCGCGGCCGGCTGGATCCTCCTCGCGGGCCTCGGCGTCGCCTACGTCATCTCCGGAGACTTCTCCGGCTGGAACCTCGGGTTGGCCGAAGGCGGCTGGGGCGGCCTGCTCATCGCCTTCCTCCTCATGGGACTCATGTACGTGTGCATGGTATTCGGCCTCGCCGAACTCTCCTCCACTCTGCCGACTGCCGGCGCCGGCTACGGCTTCGCCCGCCGAGCGCTCGGCCCACTGGGCGGATTCGCCACAGGCATGGCGATCCTCATCGAGTACACGATGGCTCCGGCAGCGATCTCGACCTTCATCGCCGGCTACGTCCAGGCGCTCGGCATTCTGCCGGAATCGGTACCGACCTGGACGATCTATCTCGTCGCCTACGCGGTCTTCATCGGAATCCACCTATGGGGAGTCGGCGAGGCCCTGCGACTGATGTTCGTCATCACTGCCGTCGCCGTCATCGCCCTCATCGTCTTCGTGGTCGCCGCGGTCGGCCACTTCGATGCGAGCAATCTCTTCGACATCGAACCCACCGGCGCCCTCGGGTCATCGGCCTTCATGCCGATGGGCATCTCCGGCCTGCTCGCCTCGCTCGTCTTCGGAATCTGGTTCTTCCTCGCCGTCGAGGGCGTCCCGCTGGCCGCCGAGGAATCGGCGAACCCGAAGAAGGACATGCCGCGCGGCATCATCACGGCAATGGCCGTGCTCGTCGTCTTCGGCGCCCTCATGCTCCTCCTCGTCCCCGGACTCGCAGGCGCCTCGGCGATGGGGGAATCGGACAATCCGCTGCCCGAAGCCCTGCGCACGATCTACGGCGAGAACTCCGTCCTTGCGACCTTCGTCAACTGGGCCGGCCTGGCGGGACTCATCGCGAGCTTCTTCTCGATCATCTTCGCCTACTCTCGTCAGCTCTTCGCCCTCTCGCGCGCCGGCTACCTGCCCAAGTGGCTGTCCCTGACGGGCAAACGCAAGACCCCGGTCCTCGCCCTCATCGTCCCCGGCACCATCGGCTTCATCCTCGCGATCGCCGTCGACGGCAACGGCGGAGTCCTCCTCAACGTCGCGGTCTTCGGTGCCACGGTCTCCTACGTCCTGCTCAACCTCTCCCACATCCGCCTGCGCGTCAAGGAACCCGATCTGCCCCGCGGCTACCGCACTCCCGGCGGCATCGTCACCACCTCCATCGCCCTCGTACTCGCATCGGTGGCCGTCATCGCCACCTTCTTCGTCGACATCCTCGCCGCCGGCATCGCCGCCGGAGTCTTCCTCATCGCGCTCGCCTACTTCTGGTTCTACTCCCGCCACCACCTCGTCGCGAGCGCACCGGAAGAGGAGTTCGCACAGATCGAGGCCGCCGAGAAGGGCCTCAAGTAGCCCGCACGACCCACCTTCAACCACCCCGCACAGCAAAGGAACGCCGCATGACCGAGATTCCGGTACCCACCTCGCCCACCTCGGAGCAGAGGACCTCCAGAGGGTCGATCCAGGCCGAACCGCTCACCGTCGACGAACTCCGCCGACTCGCCGCCGAGGGCACGATCGACACCGTGGTCGTTGCCATCACCGATCACATGGGTCGCCTTCAGGGCAAGAGGCTCGGCGTCCAGTTCTTCCTCGAAGACGTCATGGACCACGGCTCCGAATGCTGCAACTACCTGCTCGCCGTCGACGTCGACATGGATACCGTCGACGGCTACGAGGTCTCCTCCTGGGAGACCGGATACGGCGACATGGTGATGAAGCCCGACCTTGCGACCCTGCGCCTCCTGCCCTGGCAGCCGGGCAGCGCGATGGTCAACTGCGACCTCCTGACGACCACCGGCGCCGAGGTGGCGCCCTCCCCACGTCAGATCCTCAAGCGCCAGCTCGCCCGCCTTGCCGACCATGGGCTGAGCGCGCATGTCGGCACCGAACTCGAGTTCATCACCTTCGACTCGAGCTACGAAGAAGCCTTCGCCTCGAAGTACACCGAAGTTACGCCCTCGAACCAGTACAACGTCGACTACTCCCTCCTCGGCACCGCCCGAGTCGAACCTCTGCTGCGCGACATCCGCAATTCGATGGCTGGGGCCGGGCTCTTCGTCGAAGGGGCCAAGGGCGAATGCAACTTCGGCCAACACGAGATCACGTTCCGCTACCAGCCCGCCCTCAAGGCGTGCGACGACCACGCGGTATACAAGAACGGGGCGAAGGAGATCGCCGCCCAGCACGGGAAATCGATCACTTTCATGGCCAAATACGACCAGAAGGAGGGTTCCTCGTGCCATATCCACCTGAGCTTCCGCTCGGCTGAGGGCGATATGGTCATGGCCGGAGACCGCGAGCATGGGTTCTCGACCCTCATGGAACAGTTCATCGCCGGTCAGCTCGCCTGCATCGAGGACTTCACGTACTTCTTCGCCCCGAACATCAACTCGTACAAACGCTTCGTCGAAGGTTCGTTCGCACCGACCGCGGTCGCCTGGGGCTTCGACAACCGCACCTGCGCCTTCCGCGTCGTCGGCTCGGGGCCCTCCCTGCGCGTGGAATGCCGAGTCGGCGGGGCCGATCTCAACCCGTACCTCGCCACTGCGGCTCTCATCGCGGCGGGTCTCCACGGGATCGAGAAAGGCCTCGAACTGCCCGCGATCACGGAAGGCAACGCCTACACCGCCGGTGCCTCCCGACTGCCCACCACCCTCCAGGGTGCCCGCGACCGGTTGGACGGATCGCAGATCGCCGAGGACGCGTTCGGCGACTACGTCGTCCGCCACTACGTCCACGCGGCCGACATCGAACTGGAGGCCTACAACGCGACTGTCACCGACTGGGAGAGGCTCCGTGGGTTCGAACGACTCTGACCCCGTCATCGGCATCAGCTGCTACATGCAGCAGGCCCAGTGGGGAGTCTGGGACACCGAGGCGGCTCTCATCCCGGGCGACTATGTGCGCATGGTCGCCGCTTCCGGGGCGATCCCCGTGCTGCTGCCGCCCCACGGACAGGCTCCTGCGGTCCTCGACCGTGTCGACGGCCTGCTGTTGGCCGGAGGAGCCGACGTCGGATCGTCCGAATACGGTCAGGATCCGCACGAAACGACCGTGTCCCACCCGTTCCGCGACTCGAGCGAGATGATGCTCCTGGCGGCCGCGCGGCGACGCCGCCTGCCTGTGCTCGGCATCTGCCGCGGGATGCAGGTCATCAACGTCGCCGCCGGAGGCACCTTGATCCAGCATCTGCCGGAGTCGCTCGGACATTCCGACTATCAGCCGGCCCCCGGCGTCTACGGCGAGGTCACGGTGACCACGGAAGCAGGGTCACGGGCCAGGGAGATCCTCGGCGAGGCGACCACTGCACCCTGCTATCACCATCAGGGGATCGACCGCCTCGGCGCCGGTCTGCGTGCGACCGGCCGCAGTCCAGAGGGACTCGTCGAGACCATCGAACCGGACCCGGCCGTGGATCAGACAGGAGACCCGGCTGACGGGGGATGGCTCTTCGCCGTCCAATGGCATCCCGAACACGACCCCGATGACGACCGAGTCGTCCGTGCCCTCGTTCAAGCGGCACGACGACACGCGACAGACAGAGGAACAAGGAGAGCACCGAAGTGAGCACCTACACGGTCATCAACCCGGCGACGGAAGAACCGATCGCCGACGTCGAACTCGCCGATCTCGAACAGACGGACCGGGCGATCGAGAAGGCGGCGCGGGCCTTCGAATCCTGGCGCGCCGTCGCCCCCGCCGATCGCGCCCGGCTCCTGCGGCGCTTCGCCGACAAGGTCGACGCGGCCAACGAAGAGCTCGCCCGGCTCGAGGTCGCCAACGCCGGACATACGATCGGGAACGCCCGATGGGAAGCCGGCAACGTCCGCGACGTCCTCGAATACTACGCGGCGGTGCCGGAGAGGCTCTTCGGTCGGCAGATCCCCGTCGACGGGGGAGTGAACATCACCTTCGCCGAACCGCTCGGCGTTGTCGGTGTCATCGTCCCCTGGAACTTCCCGATGCCGATCGCCGGATGGGGCTTCGCCCCTGCCCTGGCAGCCGGGAACACCGTGGTCCTCAAACCCGCCGAGATCACGCCGCTGACCGCGATCCGCATCGGCGAGCTCGCCCTCGAAGCGGGCTTGCCCGAGGGTGTTCTGCAGATCATCCCCGGCAAGGGATCCGTCGTCGGGGAGCGCTTCGTCACCCACCCGGCCGTACGCAAGGTCGTCTTCACCGGATCCACCGAGGTGGGCAAGCGGATCATGGCCGGCTGTGCAGCGCAGGTGAAGAACCTCACTCTCGAACTCGGCGGGAAGAACGCGAACATCGTCTTCGACGACGCCGATGTCGTGGCCGCCGCGGCCGCCGCCCCCGGAGGCGTCTTCGACAACTCCGGCCAGGACTGCTGCTCCCGGTCCCGGCTGCTCGTCCAGCGCGGGATCTACGACGACTTCATGGCCGCACTCGAATCCTCCGTCGGGTCCTTCGCCTGTGCGGATCCGAGCCGCGAGGACACGGACATGGGTCCGCTGGTCACTGCAGCTCACCGGGAGAAGGTCGCCGGCTATGTGGCTGCCGCCGAGGTGGCCTTCACCGGCTCTGCCCCCGAAGGCCCGGGCTTCTGGTTTCCGCCGACAGTGCTCACCCCGCCCGACACAGCGACGGCCGACTTCCGCGAGGAGATCTTCGGCCCCGTTCTCTCCGTCGTCCCCTTCGATACCGAAGCGGATGCCCTGCGCATCGCCAACGACACCGAATACGGACTCTCCGGCTCAATCTGGACGAACGATCTCGACCGGGCAATGCGGGTCTCCCGCGGAGTCGAGGCCGGCAACCTGTCGGTGAACTCGCACTCCTCGGTCCGCTACTCAACCCCGTTCGGCGGATTCAAGCAGTCCGGACTCGGCCGCGAACTCGGCCCCGACGCCGTGTCCGCATTCACCGAGGTCAAGAACGTCTTCTTCGCGACCCGGCCAGCGCGCTGACCCATCCACCTGCCACCTCATCACCACGATCATCAGGAGAATCATGACCACTGCGGCAAACCGACTCAAGGACAAGATCTGCGTCATCACCGGCGGTGCCTCGGGCATCGGACTCGCCAGTGCCCGCCGTCTGACCGAAGAAGGCGCGAAGGTCGTCATCGGCGACCTCGACGAAGTGCGTGGACCCGAGGTCGCCGACGAGCTCGGCGGACTCTTCGTGCGAGTCAACGTAGCCGATGAGGAGGAGGTGAAGAACCTGTTCGCCCGCTCTGTCGAGCACTTCGGACGCGTCGACGTCGCCTTCAACAACGCAGGCATCAACCCGACCGACGACAATTCGATCCTCACCACCGACATCGAGGCTTGGGCGAGGGTGCAGACGGTCAACCTCACCTCCGTCTATCTCTGCAGCAAGTACGCCCTCGAGCACATGGTCAAGCAGGGATCGGGGTCGGTCATCAATACGGCGTCGTTCGTCGCGCTCATGGGAGCGGCGACTTCGCAGATCTCCTACTCGGCGTCGAAAGGCGGAGTCCTGTCGATGAGCCGTGAGCTCGGCGTCCAGTTCGCGAAGGATGGCATCCGCGTCAACGCACTGTGCCCGGGACCGGTGAACACCCCGTTGCTGCGTGAGCTCTTCGCCTCGGACCCCGTGCAGGCGCAGCGGCGACTCGTCCACTGCCCCGGTGGGCGCTTCGCCGAACCTGAGGAGATCGCTGCCGCCGTGGCCTTCCTCGCCAGCGACGACTCCTCCTTCGTCAACGCCTCGACCTTCACTGTCGACGGCGGCATCTCCTCGGCTTACGTCACCGCCGAATAGAGGCGCACGGAGGGTGAGAAGATGGGGCCATGACTTCCGTGAGAATCCTTGCCATCGAACACGAACGTGGCACTGGACCGCAGAGGTTCGGTGAATGGCTGATCGAAGCCGGCGCCGAGGTGGTCGTGGCCCGTCCGTACCTCGGCGAGGTGATCCCGGAGCTCCGTTCGTTCGACGCCCTCATCGTCCTCGGCGGATCCGCAGGGCCCACCGAGGACGATGAGAATCCCTGGTTCCCCGAGGTCAGGGATCTGCTTCGCCGGTCGATCGCGGGAGAGTTCCCTAGCCTCAACATCTGCCTCGGCGGGGAGATGCTTGCCGTCGCAGGTGATGCTCCGATCAGGCGGCGGGCGCACCCGCAGATCGGGATCTACA
Source organism: Brevibacterium sp. Lmc1 (assembly GCF_057654315.1). Lineage (NCBI taxonomy): Bacteria > Bacillati > Actinomycetota > Actinomycetes > Micrococcales > Brevibacteriaceae > Brevibacterium > Brevibacterium sp. Lmc1. The sequence continues at coordinate 99,296 of NZ_CM172803.1, forward strand.
AACTGGGTGTCACCTCGGCGGGGGCATCCGACCCGGTGTTCGGGGCGCTGGCCGGTGGTGGGTCAACCAGTGCTGGGGAGACTGAAGGGGAGTCGCTGCCCTCCGTGCTCTTCCATCAGGAGGAGATGGCGCTGCCGCCCGGAGCTGAACTCCTGATCACCGGTTCCGACGCCCCGGTCCAGGCCTTCCGCCTCGGCGAATTCGCGTGGGGCACCCAGTTCCACCCGGAAACCGATGCCGCGCAGATCGCGCGCTGGCTGGACGGCAACGACCTGGCCCTGCCGGCCGGCAAGACCGAGGACTCGATCATCGCCGAGGTCGAGGTGGACGATTCCGCTCTCGTCGACAATGGGAGGCGATTGGCTCGTGCCTTCGTGGAATTCCTGCAGGGCCGGCGTCGGGCAGGCCGGGAAAGCAAGCCGGAATGCAGACAGCAAAGCACGAAGGCCGCGGACTGAGTCCGCGGCCTTCGTACCTGGCCTTTCTGGTCTGAGCCTGGCCCGTCGGGTGGTTCCTCCTCACGGTGAAGGAGGAACCACCTCGGCGATGGTGGGTCAGTCTTCGGCCTTCTTGAGCTTCTGATCGGTGTTGGTGTAGTAGATCCCATCGGCGGTCGAGCCGACGAGCCCCATCGTCACTCGCAGCAATCCGGGTTCGACGTCGTCCATGGGCGGCGGCGTCTCCGGTCCCAGGGTGAGCGACTTTCCGTCCTTCGTCGTGGCGGTGATCGAGCCGATGTACACGGTGACATCGCCCTTCAGCGTCATCGTGTCGGCCGTCGTCACCAGTCCATACTCCTCGTCCGGCGGCTTCACCGTCAGCGAGAAGCCTTCGATCGAGATCTCTTCGGCCTGCAGCTTCAGAGTCACGATGGACCCGCCGTCAGCGGTGGGCACCGAGACGAACGAAATGCCCTTCAGACCCTTGAACGAGAGTCCTTCCGAACCCATTGCGGCCGGAGTCTTCGTGAAGACCGGTGCGTTCTCATCCATCTGTGCATCGGACGGGAACTCACCGTTGCCCTCTTCCTCCGAGTCTTGATCCTCGTCCTCGGTCGGGTCGTCGCTGGGCTCATCGAGTCCCAGACCACCCGGATCCGTAGGTTCGTCGGACGGTTCCTCCGTCGGTTCCTCGCTCGGTTCATCCGTGGGGCCCGGTGCGGGCAGCGAGGGGTCTGACGTCGGTGGATCACTGGGCTTCACCGGCATTCCGGGCGACAGGCTCCCCGCAGGTGCGGAGTCCTTGGCCTTTGCGGAATCCTCGTCATCGCAGGTGCCCACGAGTGAGCACAGCGGTGACGAGTGGGCGGCTGCAACCGAACCCGCCCCGAGAGTCGTCGGGAGGATCAGGACAGCTGCCGCGAGGATTGAGGCCGTGCGGCGGCTGGGTGCCCTCATGCAGTCTCCCCCTCAGCGGCTTCGGACTCCTTCGGCCCGCGCGGTCCCATCCATGCGACGATGAGGATCGCGCCGATGGTGGACAGCAGCATGCCGATGATGAACCCGCCGAGGTTCACTCCGATGAGTGAATAGACTGCGAGGACGAGAGCGATGATCCCGTAGAACACATGATGCGTGGGACGGAAGATCGACAGCAGAGCGAGGACGACGATGGCGATCGGAACCACCGTCGCCTGCAGGCCCTCGATGCCGAACTGGATCTGCATATTGCCGAGGTCCAGCTGACCGGAGAAGAAGAGCTCGATTCCGCCGATGACGGCAAGCACGCCTCCGATGAAGGGCCGCTGTCGACGCCAGTGCTTGAACCCCTGGCGCTTCTTCTCGGCGCCTTCGGTCATCTCGGCTCCCTCGCTGTTGTCAGCACCCCCCGTCTCCGGCGCCGGGACGGCGAATTCTGCCGTCTCGACGCCGGATTCGGTGTGGTCGCTCTGTTCGTTGGCGCGTCGACTCCGCCGGGACAGCGCAAGCAGGCTCGTCTTCTGCACGGTGTCCTCCTGTTCGGCGGCCCCCCGTTCATCGGTCGGCTGCCCGTTGGCTGCTGAGTCCCTCATCAGTCGCACTGCTCAGATCCGTCGGTGAGCTTCAGCGACATGTCCTTGAGGGTGAAGACCGAGGCCGTGGTCGACCAGGAATCCTGCTTGAGGTCCTTGATCGAGATGGTGTCGGAATCCTGGGCGAAGTCGCCCTTGCTTCCCTTGGCCTTCGTATTGACGTCGGAGGCATCCACGCCGATGCGGATGTTCTTGAATTCCGCATCGCCCTTGAGGCCGGTCATGCCGATCTGCAGATCCTTCGCCGAGGCGGGGGTGCCCTTTCCGCCGGCCTTGATGAGGATGCCCACCTTGCCCAGAGGAGTCTCCTGGACGGCAGACTGGCAGAGGTTCTCCAGGGTCGCATCCTTGATATTCGCGGTGACGATGGCGTGCTTGCCGCCCTCGGCGTCCTTGGCGACTCCGCTGTACTGGGAGAAGCCGGTCCCCTCGAGCTGCGACGAGGCGATCTTGAACTGAGTGCCGGAGATGGCGAACGAGACCGGCACCGCGCCCTGGGCCACCCCGCCCATGAGCATGGCTGAGACGACACCCGTGGGAATTGCGACCATGGCGATGCGACCGGCATGGGATGAGACGAGCCTGCGGATGAGGCTGGGATTGCGGAACTTCATTGATCCTCCTTGACCACCGAAGGTTCGGCGGGCATCAGCGTGTGACGTAAGTTACTACGGGGTGTTACCCGACAGTATCGCGGGTGAAGTTTGAGCGTCAACATCTTTTGTCGACGAGGCTCGCAAGGGCGCGGGTGCGAGCGGTCGTGCGGCCAGGTTCCAAGCAGTCTTGTCGGATCATCGCGTTCATCATCGGCCCAGGTCAGACGATGCGTCAATGGCAGCCGTGGGCGAGATCTGAACCACGAGCGACGCCCCGTCGGCCCCGCCCGAGACGACGGAATCCGAAGGGAAGTCGTTCGTGAACAAAACTTTCAAAACTCAGCTGGATCGACGCACTCAGCGCACCGGCGCATCGGGACCGAGCGGAATGCCCAGACCCCACCACAGGAAGAACAGCAGGCTCCAGCTGATCGTCATGCACACGGCCAAGGGCAGGGTGTGAGAGGCGAGCGTGCCGATGCCGGCGCTCTTCTGATACTTCTGCATGAAGCCGAGTGCGAGGATGAAGTACGGGCTCATCGGGGTGATGGCCGTCGACCCCGAGTCGGCGATGCGGAAGATCGCCTGTGAGGTCTCCGGCGGCACCTCGAGCAGCATGAGCAGCGGCACGATGACCGGGGCCATGATCGCCCACATCGCCGAACCGGATGTGATGAGCACGTTGACGACGGAGAGCACGAGCAGGACGAGGATGAACACCACCCACGTCGGCAGACCGAGACCGGTGAAGAGTTCGGACACGGAGACCGAGACGAGCATGCCGATGTTCGTCCACTCGAAGTACTCGAGGAACTGGGCGATGGCGAAGAAGAGGACGAGGACCCCGGAGATCGAGGCGAGCCCCTGACCCATGAGCTTCGGAACGTCCGACCAGGTCTCGATCGTGCCCTCGCGGAAGCCGTAGACGATGCCGCCGATGCCGAAGAGCATGGCGATGAGGAAGGCGATTCCGGTGAGGAACGGGGACTCGCCGAAGGGCCCGTCGCCGCGCAGGGGCGCGCCGTCCGGGACGACGAGGACGACGATGGCGATGACCGCAGCGATGACGGCGAACATGGCCAGGCGCAGGGCCTTGCGCTCCTTGTCGGTGATGACGAGGTCTTCGTGCTCGGCATCCTCGTCGGCTTCGAGGTTGTCGCGCTTCGTGAGCACGAGCTCGGTGACGATCGTGATGACGATGGCCAACAGGATGGAGCTGGCGATGTTGAAGTACCAGTTGCCGATCGGGGTGACGATGTAGTCGGGGTCGATGATGTTCGCCGCAGCCGTCGTGATGCCCGCGAAGATGGCATCGTTGGGCGTCGGGATCGGGCTGGCATCGTAACCGGAGGCGATCGAGGTGTACGCGACGATGACGCCGAGGACGGGGGAGCGGCCCACGGCCTTGAACACCATTCCGCCGAGCGGCACGAGGATGACATAGGCCGCCGCCGAGGCGACGTGGGAGACCGTGCCCATGAACGCGACCGTGAAGACGATGAGTCCGGCCGGGACGCGGGCGATCGAGACCTTCATCGCCGTCGACAGCAGACCGGTGCGTTCGGCCAGGGCCACGCCCATGATGACGACCATGATCGTGATGAGCGGTGGGAAGGTCTCGTAGGCGTCGAGCGCGGTGTTCACGGCCATGGCGATGCCCTCGCCGCTGAGGAGGTTGTTCACCGGGGTCCAGTCCCCGGTGCCGGGATCCTCGACTCCCGCGCCGGCGAGGGAGAGGGCGAGGCTGAATACGGCGAGGATCGCCGCGAGGATCCAGAACAGCCAGAAGGGGTTCGGCAGCTTGTTGCCGACGACTTCGATGACGTTGAGGGCGCGGATGACCAGCGGCAGCTTCTCCTGCTCGTCGGTCTGCACGGTATCGGTGGTCTGGGTCGGTTTCATTGTGAGCTCCTGAGAGTCCAGGCGGGATTTTCGGGCAGGGTCCACCAGGGCACGGTGATTACGGCGCTGGAATCGGGTGTTCTGTGGTGGGGTGCGGGCCGAGCGGCCGGTCAGTGAGAAGCGGGTGTCACAGTCTCTGCAGCTCCTGACAGTAGGCGACGAGTCGGTCGACGACCTCGCCGAGGATGTCCTCCCCGGCCGCGGCCGTGGCGGTCCGCGGATCGCCGAGGACGCCGTTGTCGGCGTAGCGGTCGAATGTCACCGCTGTTGACGGTGTTTTCGTTCGTGAGAGTCGGGCACGTGGGTCGAGATCGTCGAGCCGGGTGGCGCCGGGGTTGAGGTGGCCCGAGTCGACGAGGGATTCGTCGATGGCGAGCATCTGCGAGGTTTCGGACTCTCCGCAGTGGCCGCTGACCTCGGTGCGCGGCAGCTGGGCGGTCGCCTCGGTGGCCAATGCTGAGACCGGAGTATAGGCGAAGACGAAGTCCGGATGGGTGGCGAGCAGGGACTGCTGGATCACGCCGAGCGCGGCGAGGTTGCCGCCGTGGCCGGTGATGACGAGGAGTCTGTCGAATCCGGCATCGGCGAGCTGACGCACGATCGAGGAGACGAGGTCGATGAACAGCTGCGGACCGATATTGATCGTGCCGGGCAGGAAGCGGTGATGCGGGGAGACCCCGTAGTCGATGCTCGGCAGGACGAAGGCGCTGCCCGCCCGCCCCCGGTCGCCATCGGTGAGTGCGTCGACGACGGCGCGGGCGACGTGAGCGGCTCGGATGTTGTCGGTGCCCAGGGGCAGTCCGTCACCGTGCTGTTCGCAGGCGCCGACGGGAAGGACGAGCAGGCTGTTTCGATCCTTCGCGAGCTCGACCTCCAAAGAGGTGAGTTCGGAGTAGTCGCGGATATGCGGGCGGATCTCGGAGATCGTCGGGCGGCTCATCGCTGGGGTCCTTCGATGGTGTCGGCGTCACCGGTCTGGTCTGTATCGTCCGCCCAGTCGGCGACGACGGCGGCCTTGATCGCCTCGAGGTGCTTGCGGGTGCGGTGGGAGGCTTCGAAGCCGTCGCTGCGGCGGATCGCATCGAGGATGTCCGCGTGTTCGTCGTGGTCGCGCAGGCGGTCATAGCTCGTGCGCGCAGCCTGCTGGGTCCGCGAATGGATGGCCAGCAGGGACACGAGCATCTCGTGCAGAGCGCGGTTGCCCGAGGCGCGAGCGAGTTCGACGTGGAAATGACCGGCCGGGACCGCGGTCTCGACCTGGAGGGCATTGTCGAGCGCGGACTCCATGGAGGCCACGGCATCCGCAGCCTGGACCGTCGCTGCGAGCTCGGCGATTCCGGGCTCGATCGCGATGCGGGCGTCGAGGAGCTCGATGGCCGCCGCGAGGTCGACGGGCACATAGTGCGGGTTGTCGAGGATGCGGCGGTTGATCGCTTCGCGGACGTAGGTGCCCGATCCGTGCTTGAGCTCGACCGAACCCGTGGCCTCGAGCCGGCGCAGGGCCTCCCGGACGGTGGGAACGGTGACCTCGAAGCGTGCTGCAAGGACCTTCGCGGAGGGCAGGGTCTGCCCGGGCTGGAGGTTCTCGGTGCGGATGGTGTCGACGATTTCGCGAGTGAGGCGTTCGACGAGTCCGACGGTGGACGTCATGGTGCTCTCCTTCAAGTGTTTAAGTCATCTAATCACTTTGAGTGATGTGTGTCAACGGTCACTTCTGGGTGGGCCCCTGCGTTGTTCCCGGGTGGCTGCGGAAGAAGTCCCAGACCGTGTTCGTGGCTGAGAAGTTCTTCGTGACGTATCCGCCGCCGCTGTAGACGACCTCACCGGGCCAGACGTGGCCGCCGTCGGCGACGGAGTAGAGCTCGACGGAGGCGTCGCATCTCGTCCACTGGGTGCGCGCAACGTCTTCGCCCTTGCGTCCGACCTGGCGTTCCTTCGTTCTCGCGCAGCCGGAGGCCTCCGCCCATGGCTGGATCCACTCGCGGACTCCCGGGTAGTCCTCGCCCTGGCGGTGGCCGCCTTCGTAGTGCATCGTCGCGTCCCCGGTGCCGTGGATCGCGAGCATCGGTGTGGGCGTCGAGTAATCGCAGCCCTCTGTCGACTGCGGATAGTAGGCGCCGGCGACGGGAGCGAACGCGGAGAAGCGATCGCGCAGGTGACAGGCGAGGACTGAGACCATGCCGCCGCCGTTCGACTTGCCGGTGGCATAGACCCGATTGAGGTCGATGCAGTGCTCGGATTCGATCGCATCGAGCAGCTCGGCGACGAACGCGACGTCATCGGCGCCGCTGGCGTACGGGGCGCCCTGCCAGGAGCGTTTGCCGTCATTGAGGTCGCCGTCGGGGAAGACGGTGATCGCGGGCAGGGTCGGCAGCCCCGTGTAGTTCTGGAATTCGGCGCCGTCGGAACCGTTGCCGTGGAACCCGAGGACGAGCGGCAGGGGAGTCTCAAGCTCGTAGTCGCGCGGGATGTTGATCCGGTAGCTGCGCTCGCCGTCTTCCGTCGAGATCGTCTTCTCGTCGTTGCCGGGCTTCTGCTCGGTGCCGCAGCCGGCCGACGGGGCGGCAGATATCGTCGATGCCTTCTTGCTGGTTGTGTGAGCGGCGGCAGAATGCGCGGGTGCGGTCTGTGCGGTGGCGGCCATTCCTGGGGTCGCAACTGTGCCCGTCAGCAGAGCAGCGCTCGCGGCGGTCGCGAGCAGAGCGGTCATGATGCGTTTCGTCGTCGATGACATCGTCAGTCCTTTGATCGTCGGTGATCGTGGTGAGGACTCTAGCACAGGTCATCAGATGACTAGAAGAGTTGGCGATGACGGTGGCGTCGTCGAGGTGACAGCGGTGTTGCCGATCCGGAACCCGCAGCTGGAAGGTGTTCGACTCAGGCCGTCTGGGGCGAATCCCCTTCGATGGTCGACCAGTTCGCCTTCGTCAGTGCGACGGCATGCGCATGCTCACCGGAACGGACGGCGGCGATGATCTCGGTGTGCTGCTCCGGTGAGGCTGATCCCTTCACCGATTCGAAATGCAGGAACTCCGCGCGGCGCAGAGTGGCGGTGACGACCTCGAGGTGATCGGGAATGAGGGGATTGCCGGATCGGGTGAGGGCCACCTCGTGGAAGTCGTCATCGGCGGCGATCGCCGCCTCGGCGTCGCCGACTGCGAGGGCCGCGCTCAATCGCCCGTTCGCCTGCTCCATCTCAGTCAGCGCCTCCTCGTCGAGGGCGGGGAAGGCGAGGTCGATCGCCAGGCCGTGGAGTTCGGCGGCGATCTGCCGGGCCGCGAGGATGAGTTCCGGATCCTCTGGGGCCACGCGCGTCATCCGGCCCGGCTCCGCCACGACGAGTCCGGCCTGTGCCAAGCGTTGGAGTGCCTCGCGCACGGGCGTTCTGGATACCTGGAGCCAGGCGCCGAGCTCCTGATCGCGCAGCTGTTCTCCGGGGGCGAGCTGGCCGCGGACGATGGCGTCGCGGATCGACCGATAGACGTCATCGCGCAGCAGGCTGCGCTGCGGGGCGGGGGAATCCGTGGGGATCGGCACGCTCGGTCACCTTGTCTCTGAGTGGGTGGGTCTCGTCCCGCGGGATGGGACTCGAACTCTGACCCATTGTAACCGTCAGCAGAATGCAATATATTGCATATTGCGATCCAGGACACATCGCACAGGACACATCGCACGAGAGAGCGATCGCCCCGAAGCGAACGCTTCAGAGAACAGAGGACATCATGGCCATCACCGACTTCGAACGCTACCCACTCACCTTCGGGCCGAGCCCCGTGCACGAGCTCCCGCGACTGAGCGACCACCTCGGCGGGGCCCGCGTCTGGGCCAAACGGGAAGACGTCAACTCAGGACTCGCCTTCGGCGGCAACAAGACCCGCAAGCTCGAGTACATCGTTCCCGACGTTCTCGCCTCGGGTGCGGACACCCTCGTGTCCATCGGCGGCTACCAGTCCAACCACACCCGCCAGGTAGCCGCTGTCGCCGCTCACCTGGGGCTGAAGGCGCGCCTGGTGCAGGAACGCTGGGTCGACTGGGAGGACCCGGTCAACGACAAGGTCGGCAACATCGAGCTCTCGCGCATCATGGGAGCCGACGTCCGCCTCGACTCGGCCGGATTCGACATCGGCATCCGCTCGAGCTGGGAGAACGCTCTGGCCGAGGTCGAAGAATCAGGCGGCAAGCCCTACCCGATCCCGGCCGGCGCCTCCGAGCACAAGTTCGGCGGACTCGGCTTTGCGAACTGGGCATATGAGGTCGCCGACCAGGAGAAGGAGCTCGGCGTCTTCTTCGACACCATCGTCGTGTGCACCGTGACCGGCTCGACGCACGCCGGAATGATCGCCGGATTCGCCGCCCTCGAAGCCGCCGGCGGACCGAAGCGCAAGGTCATCGGCATCGATGCCTCGGCCACGATCGAGAAGACCCGCGACCAGGTGAAGAGGATCGCGAACACCACTGCCGAACTCATCGGCCTCGGGCGTGAGATCACCGCCGACGACGTCGATATCCGCACCGGTTGGGAAGGCCCGGCCTACGGCATCCCCGACGAGACGACCGTGAACGCGATCCGCACCACCGCCCAGCTCGAAGGCGTCATTCTCGACCCCGTCTACGAGGGCAAGTCGATGGCCGGACTCCTCGACCTCGTCGGAGACGGTACGATCGGCAGGGATTCCACCGTCCTCTACGCCCACCTCGGCGGACAGCTCGCACTCAACGCCTACTCCTCGATCTTCTGACGATGAGCACCGCACAGGAGTCGACAGCACAAGAATCGGCGGCTCAGGCGCCAACACCACAGGACACGGACCGCCACCAATTCGAGACCTCCCTGCAGGTCAGCCCGCCGGGGACGAACGACCGTCCGCTGCGCGCCTCGACCTCGGGAGATGATGAGATCCTCGACGAGATCGCCCAGCGCGTACTGTGGCTGGCGACCTCGATCATCGACCGTGCCAACCGCGGCCGGGTCAACCCGGACGGGGTCAAGGTCGGCGGCCATCAGTCCTCGTCGGCCTCGATGACCGGGATCATGACGGCGCTGTGGTTCACCCGACTGCGCGCCATCGACCGCGTCTCGGTCAAACCGCATGCCTCGCCCGTCCTCCACGCGATCAACTATCTGCTCGGCGACCTCGGCGAGGAATTCCTCGACACCCTGCGCAGCCGCGGGGGACTCCAGCCCTACCCGTCGCGGACGAAGGACCCGGACACGGTGGACTTCTCCACCGGATCCGTGGGCATCGGCGCGACCGCTCCCATCTGGGCAGCCCTGTCCCACCGCTACGTCTCCGACCGGTTCCCCGAGACCCCGGAAGTCGGCCGGTTCTACTCCCTGCTCGGCGACGCGGAGATGGACGAAGGGGCGGTGTGGGAGGCGATCATCGATCCGGAGGTGCGCAGCCTCGGCGAGATCGTGTGGATCGTCGACCTCAACCGGCAGTCGCTCGACCGGGTCATCCCCGACGTCCAGATCCGCCGTTTGCAGGGCATGTTCGATGCCGCCGGGTGGCAGGTGCTCACCTGCCCGTGGGGGCGCCGACTCGAAGCCGTGTTCGCGGCCCCCGGCGGCGAGGCGCTCAAGAAGCGGCTCGTGCAGATGCCCAATCCCGAATACCAGCGGCTGCTGCGCGCCCACCCGTCCGAGATCCACGACCGGCTGCTCACGGGACTCACCGACACCGAGGCGACCGCCCTGTCCGCGGTCATCGACGGCTTCGACGCGGACGGTCTCGCCTCCCTCATCCGTGACCTGGGTGGACATGACCTCGGCCAGCTCGTGTCGACGTTCGACGCGATCGACGACGACCGGCCGACGGTGGTCTTCGCCTACACGATCAAAGGCAAGGGGCTGGCCACGGAGGGCCATCCCGGCAACCATGCCGCGCAGCTGACCGAAGCGCAGATGCGCGAGCTCGCGGCCGCCTCGGGGATGGACTTGGACGATCCGTGGGTCGCCTTCGCTCCGGACACCCCGGCCGGCCGGTTCTGTGCCGAAACCGCGCGGCGGCTGCGACGGGAGCCGGTCACCGACCATGCCGTGGCCGCAGTGCCTGCCGAGCTGGGATTCACTCCGCGACCGCAGATCTCCACGCAGGCGGCGCTGGGCCGGTTCCTCTCCGACCTCAAGCACGTCGCCCCCGAGGTGGCCCAGCGGGTTGTGACCCTGTCACCGGACGTCGCGACGTCGACGAACCTCGGCGGATGGATCAACAAGACCGGAATCTGGTCACCGGCGGGCCGGCATGACTGGTTCTCCGACGATCGGGAACGGGTGCTGCGGTGGCAGGAGGGCACGAGCGGACAGCACATCGAACTCGGCATCGCCGAGGTCAATCTCGTCTCCCTGGCCGGAGAGCTCGGATCGACCGGGCAGCGCTGGGGACAGCCGCTGCTGCCGATCGCCACGATCTACGATCCCTTCATCAACCGGGCCCTGGAACCCTGGACCTTCAGCCTCTACGCGGGTGGGCGTTCGATCATGGTCGGCACGCCCTCAGGGGTATCGCTTGCGCCGGAAGGCGGGGCGCACCAGTCGTTCAACACACCCTCGGTGACTCTGGAGATCCCGGGCCTGACGAGCTGGGAGCCGGCCTTCGCCCAGGACCTCGAGTGGACCCTGCTCGAAGCGCTGCGCGAACTCGCCGACCCGGACGGCGACTCCGCCTACTTCCGGCTGACGACGAGACCGGTAGCGCAGGAGCTCGCAGATGTGCCCGAGGATCCGCTGCTGCGGGAACGCCGCCGTGACCAGGTCATCGCCGGCGGCTACCGGCTCTCGGCCAGACCGGCCGCCGAGGACGAGGTCACCCTCGTCGGCGCCGGGGCCATCATGACCGAGGTGATCGCGGCGGCGGCCCGACTGGAATCCCTGGGTGTGCGGGCCGGAATCGCCTGCCTGAGCTCACCGTCGAAGGTGTTCCGGTCGGTGCAGGATCGGTCTCGGGTCCGCTCGAGTGTCCGCTCGGCCATCGCCGACGAACTCTTCCCCGCAGAACATCCGGCACCGCTGGTCACCGTCCTCGACGGGCACCCGCACACTCTCGCGTTCCTCTCCGGAGTGCGCGGGGACCGCACACGGAACCTCGGGGTCACCGAATTCGGTCAGGCATCCTCGGTGGGGGAGGCCTATGCGATTCACGGGATCGACACGGACTCCATCGTGCGCGCCGGACTCGACCTCGTGGGGCGGTGAGTTCCCGCGACGCGAGGTGAACCGTTTCGATCCTCTGGTTCGATGAACAGGGACCGGAGCGGGCCCCTCGCCGAGGAGGGTGGTCCCCGATCGAGGCCGGAGTTCTCTCCTCGCGAGTGCGGTTCGGATTTCGTCGTGACCGATTCGGAATCCGCACCGCCTCGGCGAGGGGACCACGGGCGATCGGGGACTGAGGATTCCCCCAGGTTTCGGCACTTGTTGCGCGGGTCACGTATTGATAGCGTGGGTGGCAGGCATGCGCATTCCGTCGATTCGGGCGGCAAACAGGTATGCAATTGCTTCAGCGGCGCCAACAGGCGCGCACAAGTCAAAGGAGTCTGGAATGAGCAACGTAGGCAGTGCTGCAGGCGGCTACCGTGTCGAGAACCCGGCCACCGGTGAAGTCGTCGAGAAGTTCGACAATGCCACCGACGAAGAGGTCCAGCAGGTCCTCGAATCCGCACACAAGGGCTACCTGAGCTGGCGCGAGAAGACGATCGAGGAACGCGCCGCGATCGTCAACAAGGTCGCCGCTCTCTTCGGCGAGCGCAAGGAAGAGCTCGCGAAGATCATCGCCGAGGAGATGGGCAAGCCCACCGCCGAAGGTGAGGAAGAGGCCGAGTTCTGCGAGGCGATCTTCAACTACTACGCCGACAACGGACCGAAGTTCGCCGCCGATGAACCGATCGAATCGATGTCCGGCGGCAAGGCCTTCATCCAGCGCCGCCCCGTCGGCACGCTGCTGGGCATCATGCCCTGGAACTTCCCCTACTACCAGGTCGCCCGCTTCGCCGCACCGAACCTCGTGCTCGGCAATACGATCATCCTCAAGCATGCGGAGATCTGCCCCCGCTCCTCGGCGAAGATCGCCGAGATCATGAAGGAAGCCGGCATCCCCGAAGGCGTGTACTCCAACATCTACGCCACGCACGAGCAGATCGAGACGATCATCGCCGACGACCGCGTCGAAGGCGTGTCCCTGACCGGTTCCGAGCGCGCCGGATCGGCCGTGGCCGCCACGGCCGGCAAGTACCTCAAGAAGGCCGTGCTGGAGCTCGGCGGCTCCGACCCGTACATAATCCTCGACACCGACGACATGAGCGAGGCCGTCGACACCGCCTGGGGCACCCGCCTGTACAACACCGGCCAGGTCTGCAACGCGAACAAGCGGATGATCGTCATGGACGACATCTACGACGACTTCGTGTCCGGCCTGACCGAGCGCGCCCAGTCCTGGGAGAAGGGCACCCCCGCCGAGGCGGGCGACGGCAAGTACTCGCCCCTGTCCTCGCGTTCGGCTGCCGAGAACCTGCGCAAGCAGCTCGACCGTGCCGTCGAGCAGGGTGCGACCCTCGTCGGCGGCGAGCTCGCCACCGACGGATCCGCGTACGTCTCGCCGGCCGTGCTCACCGGAGTCACCTCGGAGATGGACGCCTACCGCGAAGAGCTCTTCGGCCCCGTGGCCACCGTGTACAAGGTCAGCAGCGATGACGAAGCACTGGCCCTGGCCAATGATTCGCGCTTCGGCCTCGGCGGCGCGGTGTTCGCCAAGGACGAGGAGCGTGCCGCGAAGCTCGCTCAGCGCCTCGATGTCGGCATGTCGAACGTCAACACCCCTGCCGGAGAGGGTGCGGAGATCCCGTTCGGCGGCACGAAGCGCTCGGGCTTCGGCCGCGAACTCGGCCCCTACGGCATGGATGAGTTCGTCAACAAGCGCATGTACTACGTGGCTGACTGACTGGGGCTTGGCTTCAGCCTTCGTCGAGAAACGGGCTGGGTGTCGAGAAACGCGTGTGCGCATGCGTTTCTCGGCACCCAGCCCGTTTTTCACTGTCTTGCATGTGGGCCAGCCCTTTCTGCATGGGCCGGGGTGTTCCCTGCGGGTGGATCCACCTCGAACTCTGCGCGGATGTCGCGGTGAATCCACCCGCAGGAGACACCCGCTCGCGGGCAGCACGGGCAAGCGACCGTGAATCTCAGAGTCTGAAACGCCTCTCTGATGGGTTGACGCACGTTGGGTGAGCGGGATTACACTCAAACCTGTCATACAGCTTGACAGGTTTGTCTGGTGGGCTGTGTGCCGGATCAATGATCGGATCGAACCGGAGGAGTGGTCATGGGGACGAACAGCCCGGCCGAACCCACGGCCAGACGCACGGCCGTAGAACGACTGTCCGCGGGTGAGGGCGTCGTGCGCAGTCTGCGTGCCGAGATCGCCGACGGCACCTTTCCCGTCGGCAACCGCCTTCCCTCCGAAGCGAAGCTCGCCGACCGATACGCCGTCAGCCGTCCCGTCATCCGCGAAGCCCTGCGCTCGCTGGCAACCCTCGGGCTGACAGAGACGAAGACGGGCAGCGGCACCTTCGTCATCGCCTCCGCTCCGGAGACCGGACTGCACCTCGGCGACTACTCCTCCCGGGATCTCCACGAGGCCCGACCGCATATCGAAGTTCCCGCCGCCGAACTCGCGGCCACTCGGCGCACCGAGGCCGACCTCGTCCGTCTCCACGCCCTGCTGCAGTCGATGAGCGCCGAGCCGAGTCCCCGCGGCTGGGTCGAGCTCGACGGAGAGCTGCACATCGCCATCGCCCGAGCCAGCGGAAACCGAGTCTTCGAAAGCGTCATCGCCGAACTCCGCGGTGCCCTGACCGCCCAGTCCGAGCTCCTCAACCTCGCCGCCAGCCGTCAACCGGACTCCGACGTCGAGCATGCGGAGATCGTCCGCGCGATCGAAGCCGGCGACAGCGCCCGTGCCCGCGACGCCATGGCCGAGCACCTCGCTCAGGTCGCTGTCGCCGTCACCGACCTCGCCGCTCCGCCCGGCGGCTGACCACTTCTGCAGAGCCGGCGCACTGCGCCCCGTCCTTACCCGTCCCCGCCCGAAATCCAGGAAGACCATGACCCACACAGCCACCCCCACCGCGACCCACCGCGCCCATGTCCCACTCGTCGAGGTCACCCGCGGTGATCTCGTCGAAGGCGTGCACTACGGTTCCTTCGCGGTCGTCGACTCCGAGTGCCGGCCGCTCACCTCCGCCGGTGATATCGATGCGCCCTTCTATCCTCGGTCGACCCTCAAGCCCCTGCAGCTGCTTGCGATGCTGCGTCTCGGCCTCGATCTGCCGACCGAGCTCCTCGCTCTCGCCGCGGCCAGCCACTCGGGATCCCCCGAACACATCGACGGTGCCCGCCGGATCCTTCATCAGTACGAGCTCGACGAGACCGCCCTCGGCAACGTCATCGACCTTCCCTATGGGGCGCCCGAGCGCGAAGCCCACCTCGCCGCCGGCGGACAGCGCAGCCGCTTGGCCCAGAACTGCTCGGGCAAACACGCGGCCATGGTCGCGACCTGCCGGATCAACGGCTGGGACCTCGCGGGCTACCTCGATCCCACCCACCCTCTGCAGCGGCACATCGGCGCCACCATCGCCGAACTCACCGGCGAGACGCCGGCGACCGTGTCGACCGACGGATGTGGAACACCGTTGCCGGCGATCTCGCTGACCGGAATGGCCCGCGCTTTCGCTCGCCTGTCCACCGTCTCGACCGGCACGAGCGCGGCGCGCGTCGCCGCCGCCATGCGCGACCACCCGGACATGGTCGCCGGTGCCGGGCGCGACGTCACCGCGCTCATGCGCACCGTCCCCGGACTCATCGCCAAGGACGGCGCCGAAGCGGTTCAGCTGCTCGGGATCGACGGCATGGGCATCGCCGTCAAGATCGCCGACGGCTCGGATCGGGCCAGGCTGCCGATCGCCACCCGGATCCTCTCCGCTCTGCCCGCACCGACCGAAAAGGCTGGCGACATCGTCAGCCCGCCCATCCTCGGCGGAGGACGGGAAGTCGGCGGACTGCGCGTGACCCGCGAGGTCGAGGAACGCCTCGGCGAGTGGGAACGCACCCGGTCGGTCGCCTCCTGAGCCTCCGCAGCCGAACCACCCACCAGCACCGACAGGCATCAGCAACAACGACGAACAAAGGCGACACGAGAACCATGAGCACGGATACACGCATCGAGCACGACCTCCTCGGCGACCGGGAGATCCCGGGCGATGCCTACTGGGGCATCCATACGCTGCGGGCGGTCGAGAACTTCCCGATCACCGCGCAGACCCTGCAGTCCAACCCCGACCTCATCCGCGGACTCGCCGCGGTCAAGCTCGCCGCCGCCAGGGCCAACCACGACCTCGGCCTCCTCGATGAGCAGCGGCGGGACGCGATCGTCTCAGCCTGCCGGGAGATCATCGACGGGAAGCTGCACGACCAGTTCCCGATCGACGTCATCCAAGGTGGGGCGGGCACCTCGTCGAATATGAACGCCAACGAGGTGATCGCGAACCGGGCGCTCGAGATCATCGGGCAACCGCGCGGAACCTACACGCGGATCAGCCCGAACGACCACGTCAACCTCAGCCAGTCGACGAACGACGCCTACCCGACGGCTGTCAAGCTCGGTACGATCTTCGCGATCAAACGGCTGCTCACCGCCCTCGGGGAACTTCAGGACGCGTTCGCCGTGAAGGCGTCCGAATTCCACGACATCGTCACGATGGGACGCACCCAGCTGCAGGACGCCGTGCCGATGACACTCGGCCAGGCCTTCGGCAGCTACGCGGTGACGATCGGGGAGGACCGCGAGCGCCTCGGGGAGGCCGAGTCGCTGGTCCACGAGATCAACCTCGGCGCCACCGCCATCGGCACCGGCCTCAACGCACCCGCCGGATACGCCGAGGCGGTCCGCGACCATCTCGCGCAGCTGACCGGGCTGCCCCTGGTCACCGCACCCGACCTCGTGGAGGCGACCCAGGACGTCGGATCTTTCGTCCACCTGTCCGGGGTGCTCAAGCGCATCGCGGTGAAGGTCTCGAAGATCTGCAACGACCTGCGGCTGCTGTCCTCGGGTCCGCGAGCCGGATTCAACGAGATCAACCTGCCGGCAGTGCAGTCGGGATCGTCGATCATGCCGGGCAAGATCAACCCCGTCATCCCCGAGGTGGTCAACCAGGTTGCGTTCGAAGTCATCGGCAACGATGTCACGATCACCGCGGCCGCCGAATCCGGGCAGCTGCAGCTCAACGCCTTCGAACCCGTCATCCTGCACAGCCTGCACAAGTCGATCTCCCACCTCGAATCGGCGTCGCGGACGCTGACGACCCGCTGCATCGCAGGCATCACCGCCAATCCGGAACTCACCCGCGCTGCCGTCGAACACTCCATCGGACTCGTCACCGCACTCAACCCGACCATCGGTTACCAGGCGGCGACGATGATCGCCCAGGAGGCGCTGAAGACCGGCCGCGGCGTCGCCGAACTCGTGCTCGAACACGGGCTGATGACCGCCTCCGAACTCGAACGTCTGCTCCGACCCGAACGGCTGGCGAACCTCACGACCGTGTGAGCGAACCGACTCCGGGCCGCCTGCAATCGACCACCTGACCACCTGACCGCCTGTTTCTGACAAGACCATCTGTACTCAACGAACGAGGACACTCATGACTGACAATCTCGGCTCCGACCGCAGCGCCGCCGTCGCACCCGCAGAACCGGGCTCGGGCCCGACCCGACCGAACCTCACCGCCGAGGACTCCGGGTATCAGAAGAACCTGGCCCCGCGCCAGGTGCAGATGATCGCCATCGGCGGGGCGATCGGCACCGGGCTCTTCCTCGGTGCGGGCGGTCGGCTCCACGAGGCGGGGCCGTCCATCGTGCTCTCCTACGCGGTCTGTGGGTTCTTCGCGTTCCTCATCCTCCGCGCGCTCGGCGAACTCGTCCTGCACCGCCCGACCACCGGGTCGTTCGTCTCCTATGCCCGTGAGTTCTTCGGCGAGAAGGCCGCGTTCATCTCCGGGTGGTTCTACTGGCTGGTGTGGGCGACGACCGCGATCGTCGACATCACCGCGGCCGCGCTCTACATGGGCTTCTTCGGCCGCTACGTCGCCTGGATCGCGACCGTGCCGCAATGGGCGTGGGCGCTCATCGCGCTCGTCCTCGTCCTCGGACTCAACGTCATCTCCGTCAAAGTCTTCGGAGAGCTCGAGTTCTGGTTCGCGCTCATCAAGGTCGCCGCCCTCATCATCTTCCTCGTCGTCGGGGTCGGTTTCCTCATCTTCGGCACCCCCGTGGCCGGTCACGATCCCGGACTGTCGATGATCCTCGACAACGGCGGACTCTTCCCCAACGGCGCGCTGCCGGCGATCATCCTCATGCAGGGCGTCGTCTTCGCCTATGCCTCCATCGAGTTCGTCGGCACGGCCGCCGGCGAGACGGAGCACCCGGAGAAGGTGATGCCCAAGGCCATCAACTCCGTCATCCTGCGCATCGCGGTCTTCTACGTCGGATCGCTCACCCTGCTTGCCCTCCTCCTGCCCTTCACCGACTATGTCGACGGAGAGAGCCCGTTCGTCACCTTCTTCTCCTTCATCGGCGTCAAGGGCGCGGACACCGTGATGAACCTCGTTGTGCTCACTGCGGCCCTGTCCTCACTCAACGCGGGGCTCTACACGACCGGGCGCATCCTCAGGTCGATGTCGGTGGCCGGGTCGGCCCCGCAGTTCGCGCAGCGGATGAACCGCAGCGGCGTGCCCTACGGCGGGATCGTCATCACGGCAGTGGTCGCCCTCCTCGGCGTGCCGCTCAACTACCTGCTGCCGAGCGATGCGTTCGAGATCGTCCTCAGTGTCTCCTCGGTGGGGATCATCCTCACCTGGGGCATGATCGTGCTGTGCCAGATGCGGCTCAAGCGGTGGGCCGACCGCGGACTGCTCGAACGCCCCTCCTTCCGGATGATCGGTGCCCCCTATACCGGCTATGCGACGCTGCTCTTCCTCGCCGTCATCCTCGTCATGGTCTTCGCCGATTCCCCGCCGACCCTGGTCGTGACGATCATCGCCTCGGTGTGCATGGTCATCGGCTGGTTCGCCTGCCGGAAGCGGATCAGAGCCATCGCCGAGGCGGGGGAGGCCGTCGAGTTCGAGATGTGAGGTTGGTCGGTCGGCTGGGCCGTGACGGTCACCGGGCGGCTCAGCTCGCGTCGATGTCCCAGGTCGCCTCGGCGGGGAGGTCAGGCATCGGCCAGTCGGGGTCCGGTTGGAAGTCCGGATAGTCGGAGTCGAAGGGGAAGGCCCAAGCGCGGATGTCGTCGATGGCTGCGTCCGCAGCGGTGCGGATGCGTGCGACTTTCTCGTCGGAGAACATTCCGGCTTCGCGCGCGAATTCGAGTTCGTCCTCGTCCTTGAGCCGAAAGGTGCCATCTGAGTCGACGACGATGTCGAGGACGTGGTCGGAGGTGAGGATTCCACGGTCGAAGCGGGTGAAGGGCTCCTCGAGGTTGACGTAGAAGGAATCGTGACGGGCCGAGTCCGGGTTCTCGAAGAACCACACCGAATAGGCTGCTCCCGGCTGGAAGACGGCGACGATGCCCGGTCCCTGCCACCGCTTGAGGCCCTGTGCCCGTGGGGCACCGAAGCGGGCGGGTCCGTCAGCGGTGCGGATTCCCGAGCCGTCGGCGAGCACATGATGAAGAATCCTCGTCCCCGACTCCAGCCAGACGGCCAGGTGGTTCTCGTCATCGGCGATGACCGTGACAGGGCGTTGGTCGTACAGCCCTGGGTGTGCCGGGTTGGTGTAGGTCCACAGGATCTGGTCGCCGTATCGCCAGCGTGGTTCGTCTGCCCGTTCGTCCTGGCTCCCTGCTCCGCTCATGCTCTCATTGTCCCGGACCGGGGTGAGCGTGAGCCGTGAGCAGTCGGCGGTATCGCAGGGCTCCTATACTGAGGATCGGTGCCCGGGGTCTGGTGATGTCAGTCGAGGATCGGGCACATGCCGGCCCGGAATTGGGCTCGTGAGAAACGAATTCGAGGAGGACGGAATTGCCCATCACGTCGAGGATCCTCGAGGTCGCGGCCACCGATCCGGACCAGTTGGCCATCGTCGGCGGCCACTCTGGCAGCCCTGCCCCAGATGAGAGCACCGACCCCGCCGCGGGCACACGGGCCCCACGTTCCCTCACCTATGCGCAGCTCGTCCGGGATTCGGCCGCGATGTTCGCCGCCGTCGACGTCCTCCACAGTGCCCAGACCGACCCGCCGACACCGGCACCCGAGTCCCACGGCATTCCGATCACGGCAGTGAGCCTCACCTCGGCGTTCGAGACCTCCCGCATCATCGCCGGCCTCGCCGGCTTCCGCGCAGTCTCGGCCACGATCGACCCGCGCTGGCCGCTCGACCACCAGGTCGGAGTCATCACGACCACCGGAATCGGCCTCGTCATCTCCGACTCGACCCGCCTCGCCGAGGCGCTCGCCGCCACTGGATGGACCGGAACCGTCATCACCGCGACCGAATTCCGTGCCCGCGAGGACGCCATCGACCCCGCCGACACCGCACCGCCGAGCGTTCGCGAAGCGTCCGAGCCGTTCCTCATGCTCTTCTCCTCCGGCACGACGAGTAACCCGAAGGCGTTCATCAAGACCCGCCAGCAGTACCGCGACAACGTGGCTGTGTCCTCGGCCCACCTCGAACCCTTCGCCGGAGTGGCCACCCTGGCACCTGGCCCCGTGTCCTACAGCCTCACCCTCTATGCCGTCGTCGAAAGCCTCGCCACCGGGGGCAGCGTCCACGTCGCCGACGACTTCGACCCCTTCACCATGGGTTCGCGCATCACCGACGAAGCCATCACCCGCGTCGTCGCTGTGCCCGCCGTGGTCAAGGCTCTCGCCGAGGCGGCCCGTCGAACGCCGGAGAACTTCCACGGCCTCGACCTCGTCGTCACCGGAGGAGCGAACCTGCCCGCTTCCATCCGCTCGGCACTCGCCGACGTCCTCCCCGACGCCCGGCTGATCAGCTACTACGGTGCCGCCGAGATCGGATTCATCGGCGATAGCCGCGACGGCGACGGCACCTGGATCTCGATCTACGACACCATCGGCGTCGAGGTCCGCGACGAATCCGGTGCCCGGCTGCCCGACGGAGAGATCGGCACGGTCTGGATCAGAGCCGCCGCCTGCTCCGACGGCTATGTCACCGGCACCACCGACGCTCGGCTGCGACGCCCCGACGGCTGGGCCACGGTCGGTGACCAGGGACGGATCGAAAACGGACTCCTCCAACTCGCCGGACGGGCCGGTGACATCGCGATCACCGGAGGGCACAAGGTGTCCCTGCCCGAGGTCGAACGAGCCTTCGAGGGATTCGACCGCGCGGATCCGCGGTCGGGGCAGGGCCGCCTCGGCGAGGTCTGCGCGATCGCCTTGCCCGACGGCGGTCTCGGCAGCATCGTCGCCCTCGTCATCGAACCAGGCGCCCTGGGTTCGGGGAGCCATGCCGGGGATGGCGAATCGACTGCGCCCGACAAAGCAGCACTGCTCGACCACGCCCGGGCGGAACTGGCCCCGCAGTTCGTGCCAAGACGGTTCTACTTACTCGACCGGCTGCCGCGGACCGTCGGTGGGAAGATTCGACGCCTCGAAACCGTTGACTTGGTCATGAGCGGAAAGGCACAGCGGCTGTGAACGCATCCCGGAGCAATCGGCACCGGACAGATGGCGTGCGCGAGGTCGTCATCACGGGACTCGGCGCCATCACCCCGAGCGGCCAGGATCCCGAAACCCTCTGGCAGTCTGTGCGCAGCGGCACCAGCGCCATCGACGTCCTCGCAGGTGAGCAGTTCGACGACCTCGCCGTGCGGATCGGTGGGCAGGTCAAGGACTTCGACGCCGAGGCGGTTCTGCCCCGGGCGCTCGCCCGCCGGCTCAGCCCCGTCCAGCATTGGGCCATCGCCGCGGCCGACCAGGCGGTGCGCGCAGGCGGAATCGAGTCCGCGGCCGACGATCTGCCTTGGGACCGCGACCGTACGGCAGTCATCGCGGCCACCGGCTCCGGACCCGTCGACGCCATGCAGGACGCGACGCGTCGCCTCGACGCCGACGGCCCCAGGTCGGTGCCGCTGACCCTGTCCATCCACGGTGCGCCGGACTCCGCGGCAGCGCTGATCAGCCAGCGCTTCGACCTGCGCGGACCCGGTCAGGGAGTCTCGGCGACGTGCGCTTCCGGGGCGATCGGACTCGGCGAGGCGATGCGTCGGATCCGCCACGGCTACGCCGACGCCGTGCTCGTCGTCGGCATGGAGGACTGCCTCGGTCCGGTCAATCTCGCCTCCAACTCGAACATGCGCGCGCTCGCCGCCGGATACGAGGACGATCCGACCGCCGCCAGCCGTCCCTTCGACCGGGCCCGCAACGGCTTCGTCATGAGCCAAGGTGCGGCTGCGATCCTCCTCGAATCCGCCGACTCGGCGGCCTCACGTGGGACGACGGAGCTGGCCGAGCTCGCCGGATTCGGCGCCGCCAGCGATGCCCACCACCCGACGAACCCGCATCCGCAGGGACGGGGAGCCGCCTCGGCAGTGGTTCAGGCTGTGAGAGACGCAGGGCTGGAACCCGGCGATATCGACCACGTCAACGCCCACGCCACGGGCACACCGGCCGGCGACCGAGCCGAACTCGCAGCCTTCGATGCGGCCTTGGGGAAGGCTGGACGGATGATCCCGATCTCGGCCACGAAATCGACGACGGGACACCTCCTCGGCGCATCGGGGGTCGTCGAGGCGATCATCGCGACCCTGACGATGCGTGACCAGACGCTGCCGCCGACGTTCAACCTCGACGACAACGAGTTCCCCGACTGGGACATCGTCGCAGGTCACGCCCGTGAGATGGGCGGTGGACCGAACCCCGCCGGGGCGGCCGTCGACACTGTGCTGTCAACGTCGTTCGGCTTCGGCGGGCACAACGGCGCGATCATTCTGCGCCGCAGCGCGCAGCCCGCGACACCCTCGACAGGCGCGACCGACCCCTCGACGGACGCAGACGACCCCTCGACGAAGGAGAGACGATGACCGACCGCGAGACACGCGTGAGCGAGCTCGCCGCGCAGTACCTGCCTGATGATGTGCTCGAACGATTCCGCGAACGAGCCGACGTCTATGACCAGGAGAACCGATTCTTCGACGAGGATCTCGCCGAACTGGGGGACCTCGGCTATCTTCAGCTGTTCGTCCCGCAGTCGCATGGCGGGCCAGGGCTGAGCCTGTTCGAGGTCACCCGACTTCAGCAGCGGCTGGCAGCGGCGGCGCCCGGAACGGCTCTGGCGATCAACATGCACCTCATGACCACCGGTGTGGTCAAGGCGCTGGCCGACCGCAGTGACGACTCGCTGAACTGGGTGTTCGACGAGGTCATGGCCGGTGAGATCTTCGCCTTCGGCATCTCGGAACCGTCGAACGACTGGGTCCTGCAGGGTTCGAACACCGAGGCGGTGTCGACGGCCGACGGCGGATACGAACTGACCGGGGTGAAGATCTTCACCTCGCTGTCTCCCGTGTGGACCAGGCTCATCGTCCACGGTGCCGTGGCCGCCGACGACGACGGCATCGCCGGCCCCGATGCGGACGAGCCGGCCGAGGGGCAGCTCGTCTACGGATTCATCGAACGCGATGCACCCGGGATCACGGTCTCCGACGAATGGGATGTGCTGGGAATGCGGGCCTCGCAGTCGCGGGCGACGATCCTCGACCATGTGCCGATGAAACCCGAACGGGTCTCACGCGTCATCCCCGCTGGCAAGCACCCTGACCTGCTCACCTTCGCGATCACGAGCAACTTCCAGCTGCTCATCGCCGCCGTCTATGCCGGAGTAGCGGCCCGTGCGCTCGAGCTGGGCGCTGCCGGTCTGCACAAGCGGAAGTCCGCGAAGGCCGGCGTCACCTTCGCCGAGGTGCCCGAGGCCCGGACGCGCCTGGCCGATGCGCATCTCGACTTCATACCAGTGACGGCGATGATCGACGCCTACGCTCGGGACTTCGATGACCTCATCGACCACGGTGCCGGTTGGCCGTTGCGCCTGGTGGGGGCGAGGATCAAGTCCGCCGAGGCGGCCCGCCGCAACGCTGAGACCGCGCTGATGTGCACGAGCGGCAACGGGTTCGGCAACAAGCACGAACTCTCCCGCCTCTTCCGCGATGCCACGGCCGGGCTCTTCCACCCGCCGAGCGCCGACGCCGCCCGCCCGATGTACGCGGCTGCACTGCTCGACGGGTAGGGAGTTTGGCCCGCCGCTCGTTCAAGGCGGCGCGCACTTTTCGAATTGCGCACCTATCGACAAGTGCGGGATCGCTTGATCGGGGTCGCGCACGTGCGCGAACGCTTGAACGAAGCGTGAACGCGGTCAAGCGGTGTGGTGCTCACGACCGCTGACTCTGGTTCGACCCAGCTGTCGCGCAGTCGGACCGAGGGTTCAGCTGAGGTTCGACTCGGCAGATCTCATGTGTTCGAGGACTGCCGCTCGCGCGGTCGCAGGATCTCCACCGGCGATTGCGTCGACGAGGACCGCGTGTCGGCTCGAGTCCATGTTCCGCACCGCACGCTCGAGTCCGGCGAAGACGATGGTCATTCGAATTGAGCCGCCGAGCGACTCCCACTGATGCAGAAGGGTGCGATTTCCCGAAAGCTCACAGAGGAGACGATGAACCTTGAGGTCGGCCTCGATGCGCTCGTCGAACGCCTCTTCGTCCGGAACGTCCATCGCCGCCACAGCCGAACGCAGCCGCCGGACTGCCTTTTCGCGATCTGCTTCGGGAAGCAACGCGACCGCCTCGGCAGCCAACCCCTCAAGCGCGCCGCGCACCGCAAAGATCTCCGTGAGATCGCGTTGTTCGAGATGTCTGACGGCCAACCGCCCCCGGGCACCGAGGGTGAGCAGCCGTTCTTGCTGCAGTTGGCGCATCGCTTCGCGCAGAGTGCCGCGGCTGATTCCCAGCTGAGCAGAGAGCTCAGTCTCAACGAGGTGGGTTCCCGGCGGAATGGCTCCGGAGGTGATCGCACGGCGCAGCGAATCGAGAGCCTGCTCCCGCAGATTCGTCCGCTCGAGCCCCGAGAGTCCGGAGAGTGGCACGTTTTTCCTCCTGTGCAGCCGGGTCTGCCCTATGGCGTGGTCTGTCAACAGTCTACGACGCACGCGGGCTGACTCAATTCAGAGCGTCGTCATGATTCGGAGAGCTGGGATGTGGTTCGGGGTGTTTCGACGATTCCGCCGAAGTGCTGTGACCGAGCTCTGCGATCTTGCGATTGACGAATTCGCGGTCTCCTCGGGTCCACGTCTCCCGGGTGACGAGCGCGGCTCCGAAACCGAGAAGAGCATAGACGACGAAGAGGAGCGCAGGGCCGAGCCATCCTAGCCACATGTAGAGCAACGACGTCGCAAAGGGCGTCAGGCCTGAGACCATCGCGGAGATCTGGTAGGCCAGCGAAGCGCCCGAGGAGCGTGTCTTGGCCTGGAAGAGCTCGGGGAACCAGGCTCCCTGAGCGCCGGCAAGAGCATTCTGACAGACGATGTAGGCGATGGTGATCGTCGCGATGATGAGGATGAAGGATCCTGTGTTCGCCGCGAGGAACATCGGGATGCCGAAAGCTGCGGCGAAGAGCGTCACCCAGATGTAGATAGGGCGTCGTCCGACGATGTCCGTCAGAGCTCCCCATCCTGTAGTCGCGAAGATCCCCAAAGCGCTGGCGATGCAGATCGCGGTGAGAGTCTGGTCTGTCGATGCCAACTCATGGTCATTGATGTAACTGATCATGTAGGTCACCGAGATCGCGTAGCCGGCTGTCTCTGCGACCCTGAGGAAGATGCCGCGCACAATGTTGCGCCAGTCGTCGCGGATGACCTCGACCACCGGAGACTTCACGGTCTGTCCCGAGATTTTGACCTCTTCGAACACTGGAGATTCGGGCACCTTCGAGCGGATGACGAGTCCAACGATGACGAGGACGAGTGAGACGAGGAAAGGCACCCGCCAGGCCAGATCGCCGGGCAGGTGAACGCTGACGAGGAAGACGAGGTTTGCCAGCAGCAGACCGATCGGGAAGCCGGCCTGGACAGTGCCGGTGAAGAGCCCTTTGCGTTTCCACGGCGCATGCTCGTAGGTCATGAGGATCGCTCCACCCCACTCGGCGCCGAAGGCCAGTCCCTGCACGACTCGGACGACGACCAGAAGGATGGGCGCCAGGATGCCGACGGTCTCATAGGTCGGCAGCACGCCGATGATGAACGTGGCCAGACCCATGACGATGAGCGACGTGACCAGCACCGGCTTCCGACCGACGCGGTCACCGAGGTGCCCGCCGATGATGCCGCCGAGCGGTCGGGCGATGAAGCCGACTCCGAGAGTCGCGAATGAGAGAAGGGTGCCGACCAGCGGGTCCTCGCTGGGAAAGAAGACGGCACCGAAGTAGAGCGCCGCGGCGGTGCCGTATCCGATGAAGTCGTAGGACTCGATGACCGCGCCGACAGCCGACCCGGAGGCCACCCGCTTTGCGTCTCTGGTCCCGTGGATCGGCCCGCGGAGGCCGGTTTTGCCTGGGGTGCTCATGGAAGTCCCTTCGTCGACGTTGACGTCTTGACGGTTCGTGTATTCGGCGAACGCAGAAGCATCATTGCACGGCATTATGTTGACTGTCAACAGTCAACATGTTAACTTCGAATCGCTTGCCAGATGCACTTTCCGACTCCGACAGCGATCGGTTCGGTCCAGGGGCGTTCGTACGCCCGACGTTCAAAGGAGAATCTCTTGAGTACCACCGTGACCGCCGAAACAGAACTTTCCACAGCGCATGCCCCCGTGGTTCGCACCGCGATCATCACCGGTGCCGCATCACGCAGCGGAATCGGACTCGAAACCGCGCGTCATTACGCCTCCGCAGGGTGGGGCGTCGTCGTGTTGGATCTCATCCAAGAGGCATCCGAGAGCGTTGCCGAGGAGATCTCACAGAAATTCGGGACACCCGCATTCGGTCACCGGATCGATGTCTCCGATGAAGATTCCGTCGCTGCGGCCGCATCGGCTGTTGCTGCCGAAGTTGCCGCTGGTCGGTTGCCGGAGGTCGGAGCCGTCGCCAATATCGCAGGCATCACCTCGCCGCTTGACTTCCTCGACACCGACCTTGCCCTCTGGAACAAGGTGCTGACCATCAACGCAACCGGAACCTATCTCGTCACCAAGGCGTTCCTGCCACGAATGATCGAGTCCGGTTGGGGGCGCGTGGTGAACATGTCCTCGGTCTCTGCTCAGCGAGGCGGCGGTGTCTTCGGAAAGGTCCCCTACTCGGCTGCGAAAGCCGCGATCCTCGGGTTCACCAAGGCGCTCGCCCGAGAGATCGGTGAAACCGGCGTCACTGTCAATGCGGTCGCTCCCGGCGCAGTCGATACACAGATTCGCGTCGGGTCGACCCCGGCGCAAGAGGATGCCATCGCCGCCAGCGTCCCTGTCGGTCGAGTGGCCACGCGGGCAGAAGTCGCCTCGGCGATCGTCTGGCTCTCCTCGGAGGAGTCGGCTTATCTCACCGGAATCACCTTGGATATCAACGGCGGCAGCCACATGCATTGATCAGCGGTCCGCTGTCGGCACGCCACACCATGAGGAGAAAACGCACGATGACCACCGAATTCAGACACACGACCATCTCTCCGGAACGAATCGTCCGAGTGAGAGAAGCGGCCTTCCGAATCCGCCAGAACGCCCTAGTCGAGGCTGAAGTGCAGGGACAGGGCTACATCGGCCAGGCTCTCGGCTTCTCGGATGTTCTGGCCGCACTGTACGCAGACCAGCTCAACCTCGACCCCACAGATCCTGAATGGGAAGGGCGAGACAGATGCCTCCTGTCGATCGGGCACTACGCCCTGGCCATCTACGCCGCGCTGGTCGAAGCGAAATTCTTCCCACAGGAAGAACTCAAGACCTACGCGACTGACGGTTCGCGGTTTCCGATGTCGGCGATGAGCACCTACACGCCGGGGGTTGAGATCTCCGGTGGATCGCTCGGTCACGGTTTGCCGATCGCGAACGGCATGGCCATGGGCCTCAAACGCAAGAACAGCACCGCAACTGTCTACAATCTTCTCTCCGACGGCGAGCTCGGTGAGGGATCGACTTGGGAGGCGGCCGCTGTTGCTGCTCATCACGAGCTTTCCAATATCATCGCGATCGTCGACTTCAACGATCAGCAGGCTGACGGAAAGTCGACGACCATGCTGTCGATGGAGCCCATCACCGAGAAGTGGGAATCGTTCGGATGGGAGACTCGGCGCTGCGATGGGAACGACGTCGAAGCAGTGCTGGCCAATCTCATCGAACTGCGCGAGCTCGAAGCTCCGCGTCCGCGGGTGCTCATCGTCAATACGCGCCTGGGCAAAGGTGTCGATTTCCTCGAGAAGCGAGAGAAGCTTCATTTCATGAGGGTCGCCGAGGAGGAATGGAGCCTCGCGCAGAAGCAGCTGCACAACAGCTTCGCCGACGAGAGCGCAGAGACGGATGAGCTACGCGAGAAGGAACGGTCAACGACGGAAGATGGGGGACGCGCATGAGTGTGAAATCTGAACACGGTACCGCAGTCGGCAGCGCCGGAGTCAGCACGGAGAAGAAGCTCGTATCGGGGGCGATGAGCGTCGACCTCGCGAAGGAGGGTCAGCGTGCAGTCCAGGCCCCGCTCGGGCAGGCCCTGCTCACCGCAGCCGATAGAGATGACCGAATCGTCGGCCTCTCGGCCGACCTCGCGAAGTACACGGACCTGCATGTGTTCCGTGACGCGTTTCCCGATCGCTTCTACCAGATCGGCATGGCGGAGCAGGCCCTCCTCGGTGCCGCCGCCGGATTGGCGATGGAGGGATTCGTCCCGTTCGCCTCGACATACTCCGTGTTCGCCACCCGTCGCGCCTATGATTGGTTGGCTCTCGATATCGCGGAGCCGAATCTCAATGTGAATATGGTCTGTGCACTGCCGGGACTGACCACCGGTTACGGTCCTTCCCACCAAGCCACTGAGGACATTGCGATCCTGCGGGGACTGCCGAATCTCACGATCGTCGATCCCTGCGACGCCACGGACATCATGCAGGCAGTTCCGCAGCTGATCGCCCATGACGGACCGACCTACACGCGTATTCTCCGAGGCCGAGTGCCGCAGGTGCTCGATGAATACGGCTACGAGTTCGAACTCGGCAAAGCCAAGCTGATCCGCGACGGCGCCGACGTCCTCATCATCTCCTCGGGGTTGATGACGGAGAACGCCCTCGAGGCGGCAAAGGTCTTGCAGCAGGACGGCGTCGACGTAGCTGTCCTTCACTCGCCGACGCTCAAACCGTTTGACTCCGAGATGGTGCTCAAGGAGGTGGCGCGAGATCGCCTGATCCTTACAGCCGAGAACCACACAGTGATCGGCGGTCTCTTCGATTCGGTTGCACACGAACTCGCACTTGAGGGCGTGACGAAGCAGGTCACTCCCATCGGTCTTCCCGATGAATTTCTCGATGCAGGTGCGCTGCCGACCCTCTACGACCGCTACGGATTGTCTGTTGCCAAGATTGTGGAAACGGTCAGAGGGCGGATGTAGAACATCGCGCGGAGCAGCGCAGTCCGATAGGTGCGGCGACTCTGCCCGACGGGTGAGGGTGCGACTCGCTCGCCCGAGCAGGAGCGCAGATGTCGAAACGTGCCCCCTCGATCAGGGCGCTCGCGCTTGATCGAGGGGTGCATTCGGGTCTGGACGTTTGAACGAGATGTGAAGATGGTCGGAGCCCTCGCCGCCTCAGCCGGCAACCGCCTCGGTGCGCGTCTGCCGCTGGGCTGACGGCACCCACCGTGGGTCCGGCTTGGCCAGAGTGACGATGACGACCACGATGAGGTTCGCCGCGACAGCCCAGAGGCCGCCGTTGATGCCGAGCAGCGGATCATGGCCGGTGTAGTGGAGGCCAACCATGACGATCGAGCCGACGATGAGGCCCGCCGCAGCGGCCTGCTTCGACATCCGTGGCCAGTAGAGAGCGAGCAGCGCAGCCGGCACGACCTGGGCCAGTCCTTCGTAGCTGAGCACGGAGAGCTCGACGAGCGCATCCGGCATGAGCAGGCTCATGATCAGGGCGATGATGCCGACGGCCAGGCACACCCACTGGGACAGTGTCTTCTGCCGCAGGCCCCGTGCGTTCAGCTGCTCAGGAGTCATCGAAGCGGCGTTCTTCGGTCCGGCCAAGCCGCCGCCCAAGACAGTCCGTCCCCACATCGAACCGATCGAGAGCATGTACACGCTCATCGGCACGATCGCCGAGAGCGCGCCTGCGACGCCGATGATCGCGACGATCGGCGCGGGCAGGGAATCGATGACCACGGAGAACAGGGCCAGGTCGGCGTCTTTGAGGGCAGGGACGACGAAGAGTGCAGCCACACCGACCATCATCGGCACGAGGAGCAGCAGCTGATACCACGGCAGAATGATCGAGTTGCGTCGCAGAGCATTCGCCGAGGTGCCCGACAGGTAGCCGGCGATCGACGTGGGGAACACGGTGATCGTGATCCCGTTGAGGATGATCGTCGAGATGAACCATGCACCCCCGTAGATGCCATCGCCTGCGCCGGGGAAGGTCAGCCACTGAGATTTCTCACTCACGACGCGGTCAAGCAGAGGAGCCAGGCCGTCGAAATAGTGCAGCGGCACGTAGATCGCGAGGAACGCGACAGCGAGGATGACCAGTCCGTCCTTGAGGACGCTGACCCAGGCGGAACCGCGCAGACCGGAGAAGAGGATGAACGCCTCGGCGACGATGAAGGAGACGATGGCGGCGATCTTGAGGTCGATCGCTCCGTAGCTCATCGCGTTGACGACCGCACCCATGCCCTGGATCTGCAGCTGGATGTAGGGAACGATGAAGATCGTTGCGAGGACAGCCACGAGGATCGCCAGCCCGCGCGAGCGAAATCGGTGTTCGACGATGTCGGAGAGACTGACGAGCTTGTGCCGGGCGGCGTAGGTCCAGAACAGTGGGCCGACGAGATAGGCGACGACGAGACCGATGCTCAGGTAGCCGATGAGGTAGAGGATCGGCACCCCGTAGGAGTAGGACCAACCGGCCGTGCCGAGGAACGAAAAGCTCGTATATGTTTCGCCTGCCATGAGCAGCAGGATGAAGACGAAGCCCAGCCCGCGTCCGGACACCGACCATTCGTCCAGCGACTTCTCCCGGCCGCGGCCGGACCAGATGCCGATGCCGATGGTCGCGAGCATGGCGAGGCCGAAGATGATGCAGGCGATGATCGCGGAGGTGCTCATTTCCCGGCCTCCTCGATCTCGTGGTCCTCACCGAAGGCGACATCGGAAGGGATGTGCTCGGGCAGATCGTGCCGGTAGTACCGGTCGCCGCGAGCGGTCATCCACACGAAGAACCAGGTGAGAATCGTGACCGCGATCGTATAGGCGAGGATGAACGGCAATCCGGCGATGCGCGGCTCGACCGAGTTCGCCACGACCGGGGTGAGGGCGTAGAGGACCACGGGAACGATGAGGAGGACCAGCGAATACCGCCGCCGAGGCGACCCCGCCTGGCGTACCGAACTGGGGTTCCGTGACATGCTCAACCTCGTTTCCTTGCGTTCGCGTCCGCGGTGAGCGGACTCGGCAAGGTTAGTGCTGTGAGTCACAGACGGAATGGCCGTCCGAAGTGTGGAACCGCAGCGGTGAAGTGCAGTGCGGGAAGCGTCGTTCAAGGCGGCCCGCACTTGTCGAACGGTGTACCTATCGACAAGTGCGATGCCGCTTGAACGAGCGTCGTGCCGGCTCCGAACTGGAAGCTACGGCTCGGCGGGACTCAGAGCTCGGGCAGCAGGGAGATCGGGTTCTCGATGCAGTCGGCGACGAAGGTGAGGAACTCGCTCGGCTCCTGACCGTCGCACGCCCTGTGGTCGAAGACGAAGGACAGGTACATCACCTTGCGCACCGTCAGCTCACCGTCGACGACCCACGGGCGGTCCTTGATCCTGCCGAGACCGAGCATGGCCACCTCGGGGAGGTTGATGATCGGGGCCGAACCGTCGACGCCGAACACTCCGTAGTTGTTCAGGGTGAACGTGCCGCCGGACAGCTCCGACGGATCGAACTTCCCCGTGGCCGCCTTCCCGACGGTCTCGGACACGGAGTCGCGCAGCTGCCGCAGGCTCATCTCGCCGGCCCCGTGGACGACGGGGACCATGAGTCCGCGCGGGGTCTGCGCGGCCAGACCGAGGTTGATGTCCCCGTGGGTGACGATCTCGCCGGCGGCCGTGTCGATCGACGAGTTGATGATCGGGTGCTTCTTCAGACCTGCTACGACGAAGCGGGCGACGAGGGACAGCAGCGAATATTTCTCACCGGTGCGCGCCTCGAGCGCGCGCTTCGTGCCCAGCAGCTCGGTGGCATCGACATCGAGCCAGATGGTGGCCTCGGGGATTTCCTGTCGCGACTTCGTGAGGCGTTCGGAGACGACCTTCCGAAGCCCCGTGATCGGGGTGCGGGTATCGCGGTCCGCCCGCCCGACGAGGGAAGATGCCCCCGCCGAGGTGGTGCTGCGTTCCGTGGTCGACTGAGGTTCGCCGGCCGGTGACGTCCCCGCGGGGACGTGAGCGCTCGCCGCGTCGACGTTCGCAGCCGTGCCCGACTCGATCGCAGCGAGGACATCGGCCCTGGTCACGATCCCACCGGGACCGCTGCCGGGAAGGTGCTTGGCGCTGATGCCGTGATCCTTCGCCAGCTTGCGCACGAGGGGAGACGACACGGGGGAGACCTGCTCGCCGGCGGCCGTTGCCGACTCTCCGATGGCGGTCTTCGACGAGTCATCGGTGGGAGTCTGTTTCTCTGTCGGCGGCTGCAGGGGAGCGTCCGGGATGACTGTCGGGACGGCCGGGGCGGCGCCCGGGGTCACGGTGGATGTCGCGGCCGGAACAGCTGTGTGCTTGCCGCCGAACGAGCGCTTCTTCGTCGAACGGGTCTTCGGCTCCGATGTACCGTAGCCGATGAGGTTCGCCCCGCTCGATTCGCCGGCGCTGTCGTCTGCGCTCGCGCCCGCCTCGGCGACGGAGAGCAGGGCCTGACCTGCACTGACGGTGTCCCCAGCGGCGGCGTGAAGGCTGACGATCCTCCCGGCGTACGGGCAGGGGAGTTCGACGACTGACTTCGCGGATTCGACCTCGACGACCATCTGATCGACGTGGACCTCGTCCCCGATCTCGACCTTCCAGGAGATCAGCTCCGCCTCGGTGAGGCCTTCGCCGAGGTCGGGAAGGATGAACTCGCGCGTGCCAGTCCCGCGCATCCCGGTATTCAGATCAGCACTCATCACAGCTCCCAATCCCAGGACTCGAGCGCATCGAGCACGCGTTCGACGGTGGGCAAGTAGAACTCCTCGAGCTTCGGCGACGGATAGGGCACATCGAACCCGGCGACCCTCAGGATCGGGGCCGACAGGTAAGTGAAGTTGCGTTCGGTGAGGCGGGCGGCCACCTCGGCGCCGTATCCGCCGAACTGCGCGGCCTCGTGGATGATCGCCGCGCGCGAGGTCTTGCGCACGGACTCAGACACCGTCTCATCATCGAACGGAGACAGCGTGCGCAGGTCGATGACCTCGATGGACAGTCCGTGCTCGGCCCCGGCCTCGGCGGAATCGAGCGCCGTCCGCACCGTCGGACCATAGGCGAGCAGGGTGACGTCGGTGCCCTCGCGGATGACCTGCGCCCGATTCATCGGCGCCGTCGTCACCGGCAGACTCAGCGTCTCCTTCATCCAGTAGCGGGACTTCGGCTCCATGAACACGACCGGATCATCGGAGGCGATCGACTCGCGCAGCAGCGAATACGCATCGGCCGGATTCGACGGCGTGACGACGGTCAGACCCGGCGTCGACGTCCAATAGGCCTCGGACGAATCCGAGTGGTGCTCGACTCCGCCGATATCGCCGGCATAGGGAATCCGGATCGTGATCGGCAGGCTGACCCGGCCTTTCGTCCGGTTCCGCATCTTCGCCACATGGGACACGATCTGCTCGAACGCGGGGTAGGCGTAGGCGTCGAACTGCATCTCGACGACCGGCCGCATGCCGTTCATCGCCATGCCGATCGCGGTGCCGATGATGCCGGACTCCGCAAGCGGGGAATCCCACACCCGGTTCGACCCGAATTCGGCCCGCAGTCCTTCGGTGACCCGGAAGACCCCGCCGAGGCGGCCGACATCCTCACCGAAGACGAGCACAGTGTCGTCGTCGGCCAGGGAATCCCGCAGCGCCTGGTTGAGGGCCTTCGTCATCGTCACCGACGACGGGGCGGGTGCAGCGTCCGATGCCGCTGTGCCGTTCGCGGTCGCCGTGCTTGCCCCATCGTTCGCCGAGGCGGCGCTGCCCGTTTCGTCGTTCACCGCGGTCGGATCCGTGGTCGGGGTGGTGCCCGTCTCGACGCTCATGCCTGCCCTGCTGCGGCAAGTTCGGCACCGGCGAGTTCGGCCTCGAGGACCTGCTGCTGTTCGGCAAGGCCCGTGCGCGGGGTCGCGTAGACGTGGGCGAAGAGCTCGCGCGGGTCGACCTCGGCCTCTTGGTTCATCGCATCGCGGACGGACGCGGCCAGAGTCTCGGCCGCCTCGGCGACCTCTGCGACTGACGAATCGTCGAGTGCACCGGTCGACCGCAGGTACTTCTCCAGACGGTCGATGGGATCGAACTGCTTCCAGTGCTCGACCTCCTCGGCGTCGCGGTACTTCGTCGGATCGTCGGAGTTCGTGTGCGACTCCATCCGGTAGGTGAGGCACTCGATGAGGGTCGGACCGTCCCCGTTTCGACCGCGCTCGAGAGCGGTCGAGACGGCGGCGAACACGGCGGCGACGTCATTGCCGTCGACGCGCAGGCCCGGCATTCCGTAGCCGGCGGCTCGGTCGGCGAGCATCGTCGCGTTCGTCTGCTCCCGCAGGGGAGTGGAGATCGCGTACTGGTTGTTCTGCAGCACGAAGACCGTCGGCGTCTGCCAGACGGAGGCGAAGTTGAATGCCTCGTGGGTGTCGCCTTCGCTGCTGGCGCCGTCGCCGAGGAAGGTCAGAGTCGCTGCATCCTCGCCCTTGAGCTTCGCGGCCATCGCGAATCCGGTGGCATGCAGAGTCTGCGTCGCCAGCGGTGTCGCCGCAGGTGAGGCATGATACTCGTGCGGATCGAAACCGCAGTGCCAGTCTCCGCGGAAGGCGGCGAGGATCTCGGCGACGGGCACTCCGCGGGTCAGCAGCGCGGCCGAGTCGCGGTAGGTGGGGAAGAGCCAATCGTTCGGGGCCAGCGCGGTGGTGGCCCCCACCTCGGCGGCTTCCTGACCTGCCGCGGAGGGATAGGTAGCGAGTCTACCCTGTCTGGTCAGGTGCGTGACCTGCGCTTCGAACCGGCGGACGAGGACCATCTGCCGGTAGAGACCGGTGAGGGTGGCATCGCTGGGGATCCGCAGCCCTTCGGTCGGAGTGTCGGTGAGCCGGCCATCTGCGCCGATGAAGCTGATCGGCTGCAGCTGGGGCAGTGAACGGCCTGTGGTGGGAACGTCAATGGTCATGGCCCCATGGTGGCGTGAGCCGAGTCACGATTCCACGGCTGACGTGCAGGTGAGGACGGGCGGCCAAACGTGTCGCGAACTCGGGACGAAGGGACCGGTTCCGGCAGGCCGAGTGGACGTTTGGCTGGGCGGTGAGGGCTCTTTCACACAGCCGTGCGTGCAAGTCCAGCGCAGTAGATCAACATTTCTTGTGCAATTTCATCTTTTTGGGGGATGTGCGGGGGCCGAGTATGAACATAACCTCTATACCGGCTGAGAACTACCGGAGTTCCAGCAGAGAGGAATCATGTGAAGAAGATGCTCATTGCAGGGGTAGCGGCAGCGGCCCTGACGCTGGGGGTTTCAACCAACGCTGAAGCAGCAAGCTACACCTGGTATAACGCGGGATATAACGACGTGCAGAACGGCTCTCTCAACGCCCAGGTCTACTCCAATGGCAACCGTGTCTCGAAGGCCAAAGTCACGTACAAGAAGACGAAAGGTTCGGGGGTTTCGGTTAAGTTCGGATTCCAGGCGGTCAACAAGAAGGGCGGAGCTCAAGGCCCGGTGTCGTGGTCCGGAACCTACAAGATGAAGTCGAAGCAAACAAAGACAGCGACGTTCTCGGGCTCTGCGTCGTTGAGCAGCAAACGGCCATGCGCTCGTGCTCTGATGAAAGACACGATTTCGGGCAAGAACTACTACACGAGAACGACGTTCTGTACAGGACTGTAAATGCTTAGATATCTAACTGCACTGCCCTACGCACTTCCGGTCGCGGCAGTTGGTGTGATCGTTGCAGCAGTAATCGCAAAGCCTGTTGGCCGACGGCTTCGAGAGCATCCAGTAATCGTGTTCTTCTGGATGGCGAGCGTGTCCGTTGTGATCGCTGCGACAGTGACACCGTCAGGGCACGCGCCGGGATTGAACGATGGTTTGACGACGACCCGAGTCTGGGCGTGGTCGTTCCCGGCCCCAGGGGCGCTATTCTCGGTCAATTGGCAGTCGATGAACCTGTTGCTTTTTGCGCCATTAGGGGTAGCTAGTGGACTGTTCCTTCGGTTCCGCCACATTGTCAGGGCCGCTTCCATTGCAGCGTTACTGTCGCTTGCTGTCGAACTTGTCCAGTACATGGTTATCCCGCTGGGCAGAGCACAGTTCAACTCAGCGACGGTCGTAATCGGATGGGTCGGGATTGTAGTGGGAATGCTGGTGGGAAGACTGGTAGCGATCCAGATTCGGAAGACTAAACAAAAAGGGGATCAAGGCCAGCTGCAGAGCTGACTATGCCCCAAGTGTCAATACTTCAGACACGCAGATAGGGAACGAACATAGATGGGTCGAGTCGAATACGATGATTGGACTCCGGCCACACTGGATAGAACGGATAATTATGAAGAAGCTTGTCTCAATTGTTGGTGGGCTTGCCCTGGTCGCCGGTTCAACGTTCGCCGCGGGACCAGCATCGGCAGTGTTGAGTGAAGACATCCAGCCGGTAGCGTCTTCGCCTGCAGATGAAGACGCTCGAGTTGATTCGCTACTGAAAGACGGTGCCGAAGCAGACCCGCTGGAGCTTGTACCCGGTGCGACCACCGACCCTGACAAGGTCAAAGAGATTGACGAGTCGGGAGCTCCGGCAACTGTAGTGGTCGATCCTGACAACGGGAAGATCGTCGCAGCAAAACTGGAAACCACAATCTCGGCCCACAAGATATCAATTGTCGGCCCTGGGTGTTCGGCGGCGAGCGGATATTTCTGTATGAGGGGCTCTAATTACTACGGGTTCAAAGGAACTGGCTCTCTGTCCGGGAAGTGGAAGAGCATCAAGTGGTTCCACACCGGCAATAAGCAGGGTGCAGTCCGATATGGAGGAAAGTGGCAGGGCTGGCACCCGAAGAACCGGGCCGTGCAACTGACGAAAGCCGTTACAGTGACTGGGCTAAAACGGCAGTAAAAGAAAGAAACGCAACTGTCACACTAAACACAGCTGAAGCCATGGACTATTCAGCTTTCGGCATCGAATTATGCGCGTTGTATTTGGGAACGTTCTCAGCGCTAGATGCTTTCGGGGTCTCTACCCTGGTTCGCGGATAAGTCTGAAACCGGGACGTTGCGTCTAGCAAGCATGTGGACGTGTATGAGAGATTGCGTTTCTTGCCGCGTGGTTGCCTGCGTTCCCACATTGTTAATCGGCCTCGGAGAACAATATTTCGGGGCCGATTCTCATTCGTGCCGACGAGAGAGCAGCGGTGTCGGCTTGGCTCGGCAATCTTCGTTGTCGCGGTTGTGGACGACGACCGCAGGGTTGGCATCGAGGACGTTGAAAAGCCTTATCGATATCGCCCTCGCCAGCTCGTCACTTCTGGATTACTTCCTCCCGTCGATCGCATCAGCTCTCGGTGAGAAGTCCTCTCCGAGCGGGGCGATGTACGCCGTCCCAACCTTCGGCGCCGCGGCCCTCAGATCTCTCCCCACCGGTAGCCGCGGGAGGTGAAGGCCTCGGCGATTGCAGCCTTCTTGCCTTCGACATCGCCCTTGAAGGCCTGATGCCCGCCTTCGGTGACGACGACGAGCTTGCCGTCGGTGAAGTACGCGGTCGAGAACGAGGCGCGGGAGATGCGCAGCGGGTGGTCGTCGTCTCGGCCGATGGTGATTCCGTGTTCGTCGACGATCAGGGGAGTCGTCGAGGCGGCGATGAAGAAGGCGGCGATGAGTCCGAGTGCTCCGCCGATGATCGGTCGGGCGATGACGACCCACGCCTGGTCGAAGCGGCTGAGCTTCTCGA
This sequence comes from Brevibacterium sp. Lmc1, assembly GCF_057654315.1. Taxonomy (NCBI): domain Bacteria; kingdom Bacillati; phylum Actinomycetota; class Actinomycetes; order Micrococcales; family Brevibacteriaceae; genus Brevibacterium; species Brevibacterium sp. Lmc1. Next base: position 137,183 of record NZ_CM172803.1, read on the forward strand.
TGACGTCCCCGAAGGGAATGGGAAATGTTGCGGCAAGCGATCCGAGGGCCGGAAGGAAGAAGCCGAGAGCCACGCCGATGCCGATGCAGACGAGGCCGATGACGACGACGTCGGTCCGACTGAGCGCGAACGTCGCAGGGGCGTGGGGCCGCTGGGTTGCCGAGTCGTTCTTCTGCTGGGGCTGATCCATCACGTGCTCGATCCTCGAAGGCGTTGTCGGTACTCCATGATACCAAAGTGGAACACACGTGTTCCACAAGTAGACTGCTCTGTATCGTTCGCAGAGTCAGGGAGGGGTTGTGCCGGTGCAGGGAATGCGTCGATTGGGCCGAGAGGCCCTGGTCAGCGAGGCACTGACCCACCTTGCCGCGAACCCGCAAGCGTCGATGATCGAGCTCTCGCAGTCGATCGGCGTCGGCCGCACCACTCTTTACCGACATTTCGGTGAACGGGAAGCTCTCGTTGGCGCGGCGGCGAGGCTCGGGGCCCGGCGATTCGGTGAGGCGGTCATGAAGGCCCGTCCCGGCGAAGGGACCGGGCTGGCTGCGCTCGAACGGATCTGTGCGGAGCTGTTCACTCTGCCCGATGTGCTCACCCTGCTCTTCGCCGACAACCCGATCATCACCGATGAGACCTTCGCCGAGGCGGCCGCCGAGTCCCGGTCGGGTGCTGAATCTGCGGGCGACGAAGATGATCCCCTCGAGGCCGTCATTGCGAGAGGGCAGGCGGACGGGTCCATCGATGAAGGAGTGCCGATCGGATGGGCGGCGGCGTTCGTCTACCTCACCATCGGCTCCGGACACCTCTACAGCGTGAGCGTCGGCGTCGACGATCCGACCGCGCGCGCCCAGTCTCTCGAGCTGACCATCAGAGCGGTGCGGAAGACCCTCGCATCGTCAAGGGGCTGAGCGCTGACCAGGGCGTGAACACCGACCGGGCCCGCAGAGCTGTGTGCGGTACCGCCGACTCCCGAAATGTGATCTCGGTGAAGCCGCGGGGCCATGCCGGGGCAGTTGTGCGGCCGACGAGGTCTGACTTGTTACCGTTATTGCTTCAGTTCATCCTCGGCAGGAGCAATGCGTGTCTACTTTCTTCGACGGTCCCGAATTCCACGGAATGGCAGCGGGCGGCAAAATCAGCCACGACCCCGGAATGTCCGATCGGATGATGCGGGAGCTGGCGCCGTTCCTCAAGGCCGAAGGAATCGACATCGATGATCCGAATGCGGACTTCACCGAAGCCGACTTGCACATTGCCATGGAGAAGGCGCAGGTGGAATACAACCGCCGACTATTCACCCCGGTCGGTGCCCACCGCGGGCTGGCTCTGGGGAAGCTTCGGTCGTTCTCCGTGGCCTTTGCCGAAGGCGACATCAAAACCGCCGAGGCTGTTGTGGCCTCCCTGCCCTCCGATCCCGAGGACTTCAGCCCGAGCGTCGCGCAGGTGACCGGGGCGGCGATGGGCCTCGTTGACGAATGGTTCACCGACGACGTGCACGGGCCGAAGCTCGGCGGAGTGATGGCACCGAAGTGGTCGGCGAAGAAATCCCGCAACGTCGCCCGCGACATCCTCGCCCTGGCACATAAGGGTCGCGTCGTCGACAGCCTCGATCGCCTCATCACCAACAACAGCGGACTCCCCGTCCTCGAAGGGGCCATGCTCGCCGTAGCCGCCGCGGTCGCGCGGTTGGCCAAGCGAAACAAGGTCTCGGAGCAGGAAGTCGTCGACGAGCTCTTGCCGCTCGACGGTTATCCGGAACCGGTTGAAGGCACCTACGGCTCCACCGGCCGAGTGTTCCAGGGCGACCAGGACGTCCAGGACGGCCCTGCCGCAGAACAGGGCCTGCCGGAGTGGCTCGGCGGATCGAGCGCCGAGGCGAGTGCACAGGCGAATCCCAACGCTGACCCGCAGGGCATCGATGCACGAATGGACGAGGTCGAGAAGACCGTCTACGAGATGCCGCTCTACCAGCGCTTCCGCGACTGGCTGGCCGAGACCTACGATGATGTCGATGAGGACTCAGAGGTCTTCGACATCGCCCATCTCCTGTTCTGCATCGCCGTGTCCTCCCGCGCAGATATCGACGAACCGGAGGGAATCGACGACCTCCTCGACGTCCTTGAAAGCTTCGCAGTCGACGGACAGGAGGAAGCGGAGAAGACCGATGGCGAATCGCCTTCGACGGTGATCTTCCTCGACAGCCTCGAAGCTCTCGACAACTATCTCCGCTTCCGCATGGACACCGGCGAGAACCCCGAACGCTGGAGTGCTGCCCGGGCCCGCGCCGAGGCCGCGAGCATGCGCACCGATCCGCTGCCCTCGGCGCTGATGGCCGCCGTCGAAGCCAATGCTCTGAGCGAGGAGCAGCTCGCGCAGCCTTTGCCGCACAACCGCCTCGTCGAGGGCGTGGTCGGCATCCTCGACTGGGTGGGCGAGTCCCGGCCGCTGACCGGTACGGGGCGGGTGAAGCGTGCCGATATCGCCGAGGCGGCCGAAAAGTTCGGCATCAAAGCCGTCGGAGTTGCGTCGAACGCCCGTTATGAAGACGGTGTGAACTATGCGCGCAGCGCCGACGAGGTGCCCGTCCTCGAAGCGATGTGGGCCGTGATGCAGAGTGCCGAGATCACCGAGATCACCGGCACCAAGGTCCGCCCGGGAAGCGCTGCCGACGAGTGGAAGAAGGGTGAGGTGAGCGCGGATACCGCACTGCCGGTCATCGGCGCCTTCATCTACGAGCGGCTGCTCGACGTGATCAACCTCGTTCCCGGAGAAGACTACGGCGCCCCGGCGATCACGATCGCCCAGCGCCTCATCGAGATCCTCACTCCCGACTCGGCACCGGAACGCCCCGAACTCGACCTCGGCGAGGTGCGCAGCGAACGGCTCTCCACGCTCTTGGAGGACGAACTGCAGGAGCTCACCGAGCTCGGGCTCCTCATGGCCGACGGAGACACGCTGTCAGCCGAGCCGGTGTACAAGCGCATCGTCGCCGGTGCCGCGCTCATGCTGCTGTCGGGACCGCGCGAATAAGACGAGGCGAGACCAGGGGTGTCGGAGCGAACTGAGGTGGCGGCCTCTGGTCGGTGTTGAAAATAAATGGTTGCACCTGCTGCGATCTCAGGTTAGGCTCACCTATGAGATATAGGGAACATCGGTCTTGCCTAAGGCAGTTGACACACCTGCTTGAAGTTGTGGGTCCGGCTTCTCTGTTTCTCGCTGTTTCATACGTCAAGAACCCTCGGAGCTGAATACATGCCGCGTACTTCCAGGCCTCTGCAGGTGCTGCCGATCATCCTGCGAGAAGTGGAAGTCACCGGCATCGTCGACATCACCCCGAACATGCGACGCCTGACAGTGGCAGGCGATCAATTGGCGGCCGGTGGGGTCGGCGAGGCTGCACGGCCTGCATTCCGCTCCGAGGGTTTCGACGATCACGTGAAACTCGTCATTCCCCCGCCCGACGGCTCATCCCTCGATATCGGCGAGCAGGAGGAGTTCCGCTTCAACTGGAATCGGGAAGCGCTCAACCGTGCCCGCGACTACACTGTTCGCAGCGTCGACCACGAGACGAACTCCTTCAGCATCGACATCGTGCGCCATGACTCCGGACTGGCCTCTGACTGGGCTTTCGGCGTCGCGGTCGGTGATCGGATCAGCTTCGCCGGACCGAAGACCTGCGCCGGGCTGGCCGACGGCATCGATTTCCACCTCCTCGTTGCCGACGAGACGGCGCTGCCCGCTGTCGGGCGCTGGCTCGAAGAGGCACCTGCTGGCACCCGCGGTCACATCATCATCGAAGTGCCCACCTCCGACGACATTCAAGACATCCCCACCGAAGCCGATGTCGAAATCGACTGGCTCATCCGCGGATCCACCGCACCGGGCGAATCGCGCCTGATGTTCGACGCCGTGAAGAATCTCGATCTGCCCGAAGGACGCACGTTCGCCTGGTGCGCGGGCGAGACGCTGACCATCGCCCCCATCCGCCGCTACCTGCGCCGGGAGATCGGCCTTCCCAAAGCGGACGTCGAGGTCGTCGGCTACTGGCGGAAGATGCCGACTCGTCCCGCCGCGCCAAGTGCGGCAGTCGCCTCCACGCCCGAGGCCACGCTCGAGGGATCTGGGGCCGAGTCCGGCCCGGCCGATGATTCGGCCCCTTCTGCAGCAGCCGGCAGCGAGGGCAGCGCCGAACCGGACGGAACTCTCGAGGTCCTCCACCAGGTCCACGAAATGACCGAACTGCTCCCCGCGATCATCACCCGGACAGCCGTCACCCTCGGCATCAACGACCTCATCGCCGGCGGAGTCGCCACCGCCGAGGCGATCGCCGCCGAACTCGATATCGATGCCGACCGTGTGCGCCCGGTGCTGACGGCTATGTGCTCCCTCGGGCTCCTTGCGCGTGAGGAGGAGAACTACCGCAACACCCCGACCGGAGCGGTCCTCACAGGCGACGGTGCCTCCGACGGACTTGACCTGAGCGATGCGGCGCTGCTCGACCTGTTCTCCCTCGTCGACCTCATCGATGTGCTCAGAGGCGGGTTCGCCTCCCGCACTTCGCGCGCCTCGACGATTCAGGCTCCCACCTGGCATGCCCAGCGCGACGCTGATTCCGAACTCGACTCCGCCCACCGGCGACGCAGCCTCGACCACCTGCAGTATGTCCTCGATCTCATCCTCGACCTCGAACCCGTGGCTTCGGCCGAGAGCCTCGCCGTCGTCGGTGATGTCGACGCCGAGGCGGCCGCCGCCCTGACGAGGAAGGCCTCGCACTCTGGGCGGACGATCCACACTCCCGGCGCACAGGGCCTGTCCGGTCGACGACCCTGGCCGGATGTCGACTGCACCCTCGTGATCGCCGGATTGACGGGGCGATCTCGGACAGAGGTGACCTCGTTGTTGGACCGGATGCTCGCCGCGAGCCGGACCCTGGTGATCGTCGAACCCTTCACCGATGATGCCGAGACCGACGACCATCAGGCCGAAGAACTCATCACGGTCCTGGCCACCACCGGGAATCCGTCGCTGACCAGCGGCGAGCTCGTCACGGATCTGCATAAGCTCGGAGCCGCGCACGTGCAGGTGAGAGACATCGGATGGGGGTTCGGCCGGTTCCGATCGGCCGTGATCGCCGCATGCTCCTGAACTGCCTCTCCGGGGCCTGGCCGCCTCACCCGGACGTTCACCAGATCAAAGAAGAATAAGGACAAACGTATGTCATTGACGCGCCTGACCGCTGCTGCCATCGCCGGAGCCACCGGCCTCGCTCTCCTCGCCGGATGCGCAGGCGGCAGTGAGGAAGCAAACCAGGGCGCTGCCTCCGAGACGCGCACCGTCACCGATGCGACCGGCGCGGAGGTCGAAGTGCCCGCGGCTCCGAAGGCCGTCGCGACACTGCACTACGCCGCCACCGAGACCCTCATGGATCTTGACGCGCCTCCCGTGGCGCAGGGCGAGTACCAGGATCCGGCCGTGCCCGAGGAGTGGCTCGATGAACTCGAGGGGATCCCCACAGTCAGTCAGCAGGAGCCGGACCTCGAGAAGCTCGCCGAGGCCGAACCCGACCTCATCCTGTCCCCGAACATCTTCGAACCGGAGATGATCGAGCAGCTCGAGGAGATCGCACCCGTCTACCAGTTCACCCTGCGCGGCGGAGACCGCGCGAATTGGCAGCAGCGTGTTGGGGAAGTCGCAGACGCCGTCAACAAGACCGATCAGCTCGACGAACTCGACAGAGAATTCACTGCTCGGCAGAAGCAGCTCGGCGAAAAGCATTCCGAGGTCACCGAGGGTACCACGATCGGAGTGGTGTCCTCCTTCGAGGAGAACTCGGCATATCTGTGGGGCAGTGAGAACATGCTCGGCACGATTCTGTCCCCACTCGGGTTCGATTGGTCGGCCGACGAGGACGCCATGGTGAAGAAGTACGGCAAGGCCGAACAGGGAGGCAATAAGTCAGGGACCGTCGAGCCCGAAGCTCAGATCTCGCTGGAAGTCCTCGACCGCAGTCTGTCCGATGCCGACATCATCTTCGTCAACTCGGACCTGCGCGGCGACTATGACTCGTTGACGAAGGCGCTCATGGACTCGGCTGTGTTCAAAGACCTCCCGGCTGTCCGGGCCGGACACGTCTATCCGATCGGCAAAGCCACAATCGCCGGATACGCCGACGCGGATTACGGTCTCGACCTTGCCGAGAAAGCCATCACCGAATACCAGAAGGACTGAGCCGCACTACTCAGCCGGCGCCCGGCCTGTGGCCCTCGGCCTCATCGAGGATGAGGAGCGAGCGGGAGGACACGACGCCCGGGACTTCGTGGATGCGGCGGAGGATCACCTGCGACAGTGCGGTGTTGTCCGGGGCGTTGACCGTCACCAAGGCGTCGATGTCCCCGCTGACGGCTTGAACCTTCTCGACGAAGGGGAGTGCTGCCAGGTCGTCACGGACCTGCGGCCAGGGGCGCTCGCCGATCTTGACGACGACGACCGCAGTCACGGTCATGCCGAGGGCCTCGCGGTCCACCTCGGCGGTGAATTTCCTGATCGCACCCGATTCGATGAGGGTGGTGAAGCGCTTATGCGCGGCGGAGCGGGAGATGTGGACGCGTTCGGCCAACTGGCGCACGCTCAGGCGCGAGTCCTCGACGAGGGCGGCGATGATGCTGCGGTCGATGTCGTCGAGGTCGAATGCCACGGGGCGCTCCTTCACCATTGATGTCTGCGTCTTGCCTGCGACCTCTGCGTCCAGCCTGCCCGGATGCACTCGCACGGAGGGGCGGCGATGGCCACCGGCAGGACTGGTCGGTCTGCGTCCCATTCTAGGGCCCCGCCTCGGCGATGGGACGACCCCGCGTCGAGGTCCCGACGTCGACGACAGGGGGACCACCTCGGTGGGGGAAGTGCACGAGGTTACAGAGTCCGACGCACTGGACAAATTCTGTCGATCGTTCGTACAGTAACGGAGATATCTGTGGTGCCTACCACGTACCATGGGTGATGGACATGATCGGTTCTAACCCGGACCCGGTCAACGGACGGAAATCAGCCACCTGTAGATTATGAGACGAAAGTCTCACGCAGCTGGAACTGCTTCACGAACCTAAGGAGTCATCCTTGAAGATCGCGGTGTTGGTCAAAGAGGTCCCGGATACGTACGGCGACCGCAAGTTGAACTTGGAAACCGGGCTCGCCGATCGCGGCGCCTCGGAAGCCGTCCTCGATGAGATCGGTGAGCGTGCCCTCGAGGTCGCCCTGACGCAGAAGGACTCCGACGGCGACACCGAGGTGACCGTCATCTCGATGGCGCCCGATACCGCGACCGCGACGATCCGCAAGGGTCTGGCCATGGGTGCCGACAATGCCGTGCACGTGGCCGATGAAGGTTTGGCCGGTGCGGATCTCGGGCTGACCGCCGAGGTGCTCGCCGCCGCTCTGCGCCGCGGTGAGTTCGACCTCGTCGTGACCGGCAACGTCTCCACCGACGGCAACGGCGGCATGATGCCGGCGATGCTCGCCGAGCACCTCGACTACCCGCACGTGACCGGCCTGACGACCGTCGAACTGACCGACGGCAAGGTCTCCGGCACCCGCGCGGTCGAAGGCGGCAAGCAGCAGGTCTCGGCCGAACTGCCCGCCGTCATCTCCATCACCGAGGCGCTTCCCGAGGCCCGATTCCCGAACTTCAAGGGCATCATGGCAGCGAAGAAGAAGCCCTTCGAGGTCATCAGCCTGTCCGATCTCGACATCGACGCCGAGGACCAGTCCGTGGCCCGCTCGATCATGGTCACCGTCGCCGAGAAGCCGCCGCGCGAAGCCGGCGAGAAGGTCGTCGACGAAGGCAATGGCGGAGTCGAACTCGCCGAGTACCTCACCAAGAACCGTCTGGCCTAAGGAGAATCGTCATGTCAGAATTCCCGCAGGACTCCATTCTCGTCGTCCTCACCGCCGATGCCGAAGGCCAGCTGGAGAAGCCGGCCGCCGAACTGCTCGGCGGTGCCGCTGAGATCGGCTCACCCGTCGCCCTCGTGCTCGCCGCCGGCAGCGCCGACGCCGCTGCCGACAAGGCCGCCGAACTCGGCGCCGTGGCGACCCTGACCGCCGCAGCCACCGAGGGCAACCTCGGCACCGCGGCCGTCGACGCCGTGGCCGCAGCCGCGGAGCTCACCGCTCCCGACGCTGTTCTCGTGCCCAATACTCTCGACGGTCGTGACATCGCCGGTCGCTACGCCGTGCGCAGCGGATCGGCCGTGTCCGCCGACGCCACCGGACTCGAACGCGACTCCGAGGGCATCGTGGCCAACCACTCCGTCTACGGCGGCGGCTACACCGCCTCCTCGGCCCCGACCTTCGGTGCCCCCATCGTCACCGTGCGCCTGGGCTCGATCGAGGCTCGCGCAGAAGCGCAGTCAGCGAACACGCAGGCCCTCGAGGTCGCCGATTCCGGCAAGCGCTCGGCCGCGATCGACTCGTTCGAAGCCGTCGTCGAAACCTCCTCGCGTCCAGAGCTGCGCGGCGCGCAGAAGGTCGTCTCCGGTGGTCGCGGCGTCGGTTCGGAGGAGTCCTTCGAGCTCGTCGGCGAATTCGCCGACACCCTCGGCGCTGCCGTCGGTGCCTCCCGTGCGGCCGTCGATGCCGGTTACATCGCCCAGTCGCACCAGGTCGGCCAGACCGGTGTGTCGGTGTCCCCGCAGCTCTACGTGGCTCTCGGCATCTCCGGCGCGATCCAGCACAAGGCCGGTATGCAGACCTCGAAGACCATCGTCGCGGTCAACAAGGACGCCGAAGCCCCGATCTTCGACATCGCCGATTTCGGCGTCGTCGGCGACCTGTTCAAGGTCGTTCCCCAGGCCATCGAATCACTGAACGAGAACAAGTCCTGATATGGCAACCTATTCCAGTTCGCTGCGCTCGGGTCTGCCCCGGGTCGAAGGCGGAGACCCCTGGCCCCCGGAGGGCACCATCGGCGAACCTTTGGAAGAGGGCGCGTCGTGGCTGCCGGAGACTGCCGAGACGGAGGAACTGGATGAAGGTTCCCCCGCCGAGGCGGCCGAGTCCGATGTGACCGACGCCGAGGAGTCGACGGGGGCAGAGGCTTCCGCTGAAGCGGAGGAGCCAACTGAGGACTCCGTTGAGGACGCCGCTGAGGAATCGGTCGATGAATCGGCTGACGAATCGTCGTCGGGTGCTGCTGTTGCGGCGGGCGTCGGCGCTGCCGGTGTCGCCGCTGGTGCTGCGGGTGTTGCCGCAGCCGGTGCCGATGACGCGGGTGAGTCGGCTGACTCGACTCCTGCCGGTGAGCCTGAGGCCGACGCCGCTCCTGCGGCCGAAGTGCCTCTGCGCCGCGGCCTGCCGCGCGTCGAGGGTGGAGAGCCCTGGCCGCCGGAAGGTCTTGCTCCTGCAGGAGTGAAGGCCACCGGTGCCTCAGCTGCTCCCGTTGCGTCCGCTGAACCGTCGGCTCCGGAAGAGACTGCAGTCGAAGAGGATGTCGCTGTCGAGGATTCGACCGAGGACGCGGCGCCCGCTGAATCGGACGAACAGTCCTCGGCTGCCCCGGCTGCCGCTGCCGCGACGGCTGGTGCCGGAGAGGCTGCCGGCGCTGCCGTCGCCGCTTTCGGTTCGGACGATGAGTCGGCTGCCGCAGAATCTGCCGCCGCCGATGCTCCCGCTGCCGAATCGGCTCCTACCGCCGAGGTTCCGCTGCGTCGCGGTCTGCCGCGTGTTGCCGGTGGAGAGCCCTGGCCGCCGGAAGGCTTCGCGCCCGCCGGGGCCAAGGCCGCAGGCGGCTCGGCTGGCGCTTCTGCACCGGCAGCAGCTGCATCCGCTCCTGCCGAAACCGCTTCGGCTGAAACGTCAGCCGATTCCACGTCTGAATCCTCGTCCGCTGCTCCTGCGGCGGCCGCCGCAGCTGGTGCTGGCGTTGCCGGTGCCGGTGTGGCTGCAGCAGCCGCGAACGGCTCGGGCTCCGGAGAACTCTCCGATGTACCGTTGCGCCGCGGACTTCCCCGCACCGCCGGGGGAGACCCCTGGCCGCCGGAAGGCTTTGCTCCGGCACACGCTGCCAAACCTGCCACAGGCTCGGCCGCCGCTTCGGCTCCGGCTGAAGAGAAGGCCGCCGGCGCCACGTCGACGGGTGCCGAATCTGCCGACGAAGCGCAGGCGCTGGCCGAGACGAAGCCGGATGCGAAGCCGGCTGCAGCTGACGAGTCCGGTGAGAAGAAGCCCCAGGGCCGACGCACCGGAATCGGCGGTGTCGGTGCCGGCGCGGCAGCCGCAGGTGCGGGAGCCGCTGCCGGTGCAGGTGCCGCAGCAGCGGGAGCCGCCTCGGCGTCGGAGAAGAAATCCGACGAAGCCGAGAAGAAGCCGGCCCAGCGCAAGCCGATGGCTAAGCCTGCGGCGAAGACCGCGGACAAGCCTGCCCAGCGCAAGCCGATGGCCAAGCCCGCAGCGAAGTCGGACGACAAGGCTGCGGCTCGCACCGCGGACAAGCCGGCCGCGAAGACGGCACCGGCTGCGAAGGCCACATCGTCGAGTTCAGGCAGCACCGCCTCGGCGAAGCCTGCAGCGAAGAAGGAACCGGTCATGATCGGTTCGAAGTCGCTGGGACAGTGGTCCAAGCTCGTCGGACTGGGACTCGGCGGACTCATCGTCGTGGCCGGGATCCTCATCCTCGCCGCGCGCGGTGTCACGACCCTGCCGGGCGTGCCGGAGTTCCTCGAACGCTACCCGGGCGAATACCACATCCCGGAATTCGTCGAGCCCGGCTTCCCGGGCTGGGTGCGGTGGACGCACTTCCTCAACATCTTCTTCATGGTGCTCATCATCCGTTCGGGTCTGCAGGTGCGTCATCAGCAGAAGCCGCCGGCGTTCTACACCCCGAAGAAGGGTGGGAAGAAGATCAGCATCAACCTCTGGCTGCACACGAGTCTCGATCTGCTGTGGCTGGCCAATGGTGTGGTCTTCGTCGTGCTGCTCTTCGTCTCCGGGCACTGGGCGCGCATCGTGCCGACCAGTTGGGAAGTGTTCCCCAACGCGCTGTCGGCGGCGCTGCAGTACGGAACGATGGAATGGCCGATGGAAGATGCATGGGTCAACTACAACGCTCTCCAGCAGCTGATGTACTTCATCATCGTGTTCATCGCCGCTCCGCTGGCCGCGATCACGGGTGTGCGGATGAGCGAATGGTGGCCGAAGAACGCTTCGACGCTGAACAAGATCTACCCGGCGCCGCTGGCACGGGCGATCCACTTCCCGACGATGCTGTTCTTCGTGTTCTTCATCCTCGTCCACGTGTTCCTCGTGTTCACGACCGGACTGCGGCACAACCTCGGCTACATGTTCGCGGGAACCGAGATGCTCGGTTGGGCCGGACTCGTCTGGTTCCTCATCGCGATGGTCGTGGTCGTGGCCGGTTGGTTCGCGGCCAGGCCGCTGCTGCTCGCCCCGATCGCGAATCTCTTCGGACGGGTGTCGAGCAGGTAGCGCTATCAGCCCAGACGCGCGGCGATTGACAGCGAAAGGCCCTGTCGGACATTCGGTCCGACAGGGCCTTTCTCGTGGACGGATCGGGCCGCCTCGGCGAGGGGAATGTTCCGGCTCAGACCCTGCCGTGGGTGGCCACGTGGCGGATCGTGCGGACGATCATCAGCGCCAGGAGGACGATGCCGACGTAGCCGTTGATGACGTAGACGATGTTGACCATCTGCGAGAACGGCAGGACGAGGCCGATGATCGTGCCGAGAAAGGCGAGGGCGATTGTCACGTACTTGAACTTCTTCGTCTTGTCGTCGAAGAAGCGCGATGACACCGTCCACAGCAGCGGAATCGCGGTCGTGTAGATTCCGGCGAGGATCATCACGGAGATGAGCGCCCCGATCCACGGTCCGAGGCTGCTGGCGAGAACGAGCATCGGGATCTCGGCGTCGAAGACCTCGCCGATGTTGGCCAGCAGCCCGAGTCCGACGACCATGCAGGCCAGGGAGAAGGCAATGCCTCCGACGAAGCCGCCGGCCGTGGCCTCGCGCCGGTTCTTCACGGTCTTGCCGAGGGCGGCGAGGAATGCTGCGAGCCAGAGCATGCAGAATCCGACATAGGACAGCCCTGAGAGGAACCAGTTCGACGACGCCTGAGTGACGTCGAGGCTCGGCAGGATCTCAACTCCGGTGGAGACGCCTGCGGGGTCGCGCATGATGCCGTAGACGCCGAGGGCGATCGCGACGACGACGATGACCGGGCCGATCTTGCCGATGACGTCGACGAGGCTCGTCAGCCCGAACCACACGGTGGCGCAGACGACAGCGGCCAGGGCGATCCCGCCGATGAACTTCGACAGTCCGTAATGCTCCTCGAAGACCGCGCCGGCACCGGCGATCATCACGGTGAAGGACAGGAAGACGAAGAGGATCGAGAAGTAGTCGAAGAACGTGCCGAGGTACTTTCCGCCGTAGTAGTAGAAGACGCGTGAGGGTTTCTCGAACTGCTCCCGCCTGCCCGTGAGGAAGAGCTCGACGGCGACGTAGGAGATGAGCACGAGCACCAGAAGACCGGTGCCGAAGACGCCCCAGAAGCCGTAGGACGCGTAGTACTGGAGGATCTCTTGACCGGTGGCGAAGCCCGAGCCGATGAGGAACGCGATGATTGCCCCGGCATAGGTGATGACCCGCAGAATGCTGGTCTTCTCGGTCGTGGCCAGATGGGCGGCAGTGGAGGTCTCAGCCATGGAAGTCCTTCGTCGTTGAGGGAATGAGGTGGTCGACGGAGTCAGGTCGACAACTGATATATCACATTCATGCACGTTAGCGTGTGAATGTGATCACGTCAATGGCGGTCGAGGTTCAGCAGCGGCGCCGTTGTTGGTGCGGCTCTGGGCGGCTGGTTTCCAGTGGGGTCTGGGACTGCGTGCGGGTGAAGCGGGGACTCAGCGCAGGGTGGTGCGGACGGTCTTGTCGAATTCGCGGACGTGCTCGGCGGCGCGGGCGGCGACAGTCTCCTCGTCGCCGTCGAGGATGGCCTCGAGCAGATCGATGTGCTCGCGGATGTGGGTGACGAGATCCGGAATCCCCGGGATGACGAGGCACCAGATGCGAGTGGCCAGGTCGTCGAGGCGGATCAGCGTCTCCGACAGGTGCGGATTGTCCACTGAGCTGTAGATGAGGCGGTGGACGTCGAGGTCGCGTTCCATCAGCGTGCGCTGCTCGTCGGTCGATTCGAGTGCCTTGAGGTCGGCGATCGAGGCCGTGAAATCCGCGCGCCGCTCCGGGGTGAGGTTGCGTGCCGCACGCCGGGCGGCGATGGGCTCGAGTGCTTCGCGCATCTCGGAGATCGTCGACAGATCGGTGAGGTCGACGTTGGTGGCGAAGGTGCCGCGCCGCGGATAGGACACGACGAGGTGATCGCGCTCGAGTCGCTTGAGGGCCTCGCGGATCGGCGTGCGGCCGACCTCGAGCTCGGCGCTGAGGGCCGCCTCGTTGATCGGATCGCCAGGGGCGATGTCGAGCATGATGAGACGGTGGCGGAGGATCTCATAGGCGCGATTCGCCAAGGACGTCGTCGGTGACGTCGCGTCGGCGGATGTGCTCATGAGAAGCCCCTTCATAATCTCTGCGGCAAACGTATTGCATCGGCTGGAATTCTCTGCCTACACTACAGGAACGCATCTGATATATTAGTTGCCGATCAGCTGGGAAAGGCCGATCGCGACAGGTCGAAGGAGATCCATGACAGAGCAACTCGCCAATCCCGCAGAAGCCGGCACGGCCAGTGCCCCGGCAGGCGCTTCCGCTGGGACCTTCCCCAGCCGTGAACCCGTCGAACTGAGCACCTCGATCGCTGAACTCGATCCGCAGATCGCCGGATTCATCGATGCCGAACTGGCCCGGCAGCGCGAGGGACTGGAGATGATCGCCTCGGAGAACCACACCGCCTCGGCCGTCATGGAAGCTCAAGGGTCAGTGCTCACGAACAAGTACGCCGAGGGCTACCCGGGCCGCCGCTACTACGGCGGCTGCGAACACGTCGACGAGATCGAACGCATCGCCATCGACCGCGTCAAGGCACTCTTCGGTGCCGAGTACGCAAACGTCCAGCCGCACTCCGGCGCCCAGGCCAACGCCTCGGTCATGCACGCCCTCATCCGTCCCGGCGACACCGTCCTCGGACTCAATCTCGCCCACGGCGGCCACCTCACCCACGGGATGAAGATCAACTTCTCCGGCCGCCTCTACTCGATCGTCCCCTACGGCCTCGATGCCGAGACTGGACGCGTCGATATGGCCGAGGTTGAACGCCTCGCTCACGAGCACCAGCCGAAGCTCATCGTCGCCGGCTGGTCGGCCTACACGCGACAGCTCGACTTCGCAGAGTTCCGCCGCATCGCCGATTCCGTCGGTGCCTACCTCATGGTCGATATGGCCCACTTCGCCGGACTCGTCGCCGCCGGACTCCACCCCTCACCGGTCCCGCACGCCCACGTCGTGTCGTCGACGACGCACAAGACCCTCGGCGGCCCCCGAGGCGGCATCATCCTCACCAATGACGCGGACATCGCGAAGAAGATCAATTCCGCCGTCTTCCCCGGACAGCAGGGCGGACCCCTCGAACACGTCATCGCCGGCAAGGCAGTGGCCTTCGGCTTGGCCGCCACCGACACCTTCGTCGACAAGCAGAAGCGCACCCTCGCCGGGGCCGGCGAACTCGCCCGCCGCCTGACCGAAGGCGATGTCGCCGAACGCGGAATCTCCGTCCTCACCGGCGGCACCGACGTCCACCTCGTCCTCGTCGATCTGCGTAACTCGACCCTCGACGGAGCCCAGGCCGAAGATCTGCTCGCCCAGATCGGCATCACCGTCAACCGCAACGCCGTCCCCGACGACCCCCGACCACCGATGGTCACCTCCGGTCTGCGGATCGGCACCCCGGCGCTTGCCAGCCGCGGATTCGGCAGCGAAGCATTCGCCGAAGCAGCCGACATCATCGCCGAGGTGCTCAAGGCCGGCACGGACGAAAACGGC
Organism: Brevibacterium sp. Lmc1; assembly: GCF_057654315.1. NCBI lineage: Bacteria > Bacillati > Actinomycetota > Actinomycetes > Micrococcales > Brevibacteriaceae > Brevibacterium > Brevibacterium sp. Lmc1. The sequence goes on from NZ_CM172803.1 coordinate 152,188, forward strand.
GCGAGCCCGGAGATCATCGCCGAACTGAGCGAACGCGTCACCCGACTGGCGAACGATCACCCCCTGTACCCCACCCTCACCGAGATCGGAGCACGCTGATGGCTGACCAGCTTCCCGAACACCCCGACTTCCTGTGGCGCAATCCGGAGCCGAAGAAGTCCTACGAAGCCGTCATCGTCGGCGGCGGCGGACACGGACTCGCCACCGCCTACTACCTGGCGAAGAACCACGGAATGACGAACATTGCCATTCTTGAGAGAGGCTGGCTTGCCGGGGGCAACATGGCCCGCAACACGACGATCATCCGCTCGAACTACCTGTGGGACGAATCCGCCGCGATCTACGAGAAGTCCCTCAAGCTCTGGGAACAGCTGCCCGAAGAACTCGAGTACGACTTCCTCTTCTCCCAGCGCGGCGTGCTCAACCTCGCCCACACTCTTCAGGACGTGCGCGAATCCCAGCGCCGGGTGAACGCGAACAAGCTCAACGGCGTCGACGCCGAATGGCTCGATGCAAGCCAAGTCAAGGAAGTCTGCCCGATCATCAACATCGGCGACGACCTCCGCTACCCCGTGATGGGCGGCACCTATCAGCCGCGCGCCGGCATCGCCAAGCACGACCACGTCGCCTGGGCCTTCGCCCGCAAGGCCGATGAGATGGGCGTCGACATCATCCAGAACTGCGAAGTCACGGGCATCGAACGCATCGGCAATCAGGTCGTCGGCGTCCAGACGAACCGCGGACCGATCGCCACCGAGAAGGTCGCTCTTGCCGTGGCTGGCGACTCCTCGGTGCTCGCCGACATGGCCGGGATCCGCCTGCCGATCCAGACCCACCCGCTGCAGGCGCTGGTCTCCGAACTCTTCGAACCCGTACACCCGACCGTGGTCATGTCCAACCACGTCCACGTCTACGTCTCCCAAGCGCACAAAGGCGAACTCGTCATGGGCGCCGGCGTCGACTCCTACAACGGATACGGTCAACGAGGCGGCTTCCACGTCATCGAGGAGCAGCTGGCCGCCGCGGTCGAGCTGTTCCCGATCTTCGCCCGCGCCCATGTGCTGCGCACCTGGGGCGGCAACGTCGACGTCACCCTCGACGCCTCACCGATCGTGTCGAAGACGGAAGTCCAAGGACTCTACGCCAACTGCGGCTGGGGCACCGGCGGCTTCAAGGGCACCCCCGCGGCGGGCTTCACCTACGCACACACCATCGCGAACGACGAACCCCACCCGCTCAACGCCCCATTCGCCCTCGACCGCTTCGAAACCGGTCACCTCATCGACGAACACGGCGCCGCAGCCGTGGCTCACTGAGCGGAAGGAAAGAGACACCGACATGCTGCTCATCGACTGCCCGAACTGCGGGCCACGCGACGAAACCGAATTCCACTACGGCGGACAGGCGCACGTTCCCTACCCCGAAGACCCGCACGCCCTGACCGACAGGGAATGGGCCGAGTACCTCTTCTACCGTGAGAACAGCCGCGGCGCCTACGCCGAGATGTGGAGCCACAGCGCTGGCTGCCGGAAGTGGTTCAACGCCATCCGCGACACGGCCACCTACGACTTCACCGCCATCTACCCGATCGGCTCGCCCCGTCCCGACACGCAAGGAGAGGTTCGATGACGAACACCACCCGCCTGCACTCGGCGTCTCGTCTGCCCGGTGCCACCGGCATCGACACCGCCCGCCCGATCGACTTCACGGTCGACGGAGCGACCTACTCGGGCTTCGCCGGTGACACGATCGCCAGCGCGCTCATCGCCGCGGGCCGCATCGACTGCGGCAACTCGACCTATCTGGGTCGGGCCCGCGGCATCCTCGGCGCGGGCGTCGAGGAGTCCAATGCGCTCGTCCGCGTGCATTCCCGATTCCCCGGAGACGTCTCCGAGTCGATGCTGCCCGCCACCCGCGTCGCCATCGCCGAAGGACTCGAGGCCGACTACCTCGCCGGGCTCGGCATCCTCGATCCCGGCCAGGACGAACTGACCTACGAGCACAAACACGTCCACACCGACGTCCTCATCGTCGGGGCCGGCCCCGCCGGACTCGCCGCGGCCCGGGAGGCCGGCAAGTCCGGTGCGCGCACCCTGCTCCTCGACGACCAGTCGATTCCCGGCGGCTCGCTGCTCGCCGCGGGACCGGCCACGGCCGAAACGATCGACGACGTCGACGCCCTGGCGTGGGTCGAGTCCACCGTCGCCGGATTCGCCGAGCATGAAGAACTCACGTACGTGCCGAACACCACGGTCTTCGGCAGCTACGACTCGAACTACTTCGTCGCCCTCGAAGACCGCACCGACGCCGTCGCCGCTGCCGGTGGCCGCGGAGTGCGCCAGAAGGTCTGGCACATCCGCGCCGGTCAGGTCGTGCTCGCCACCGGTGCGCACGACCGTCCGATCGTCTTCGCCGACAACGACCGTCCCGGCATCATGCTCGCCTCGGCCGTGCGCACATACCTCGGCCGCTACGGTGTGGCCGCCGGTGACAATGTGGCAGTGACGACGACGAACGACTCCGCTTACGATCTCGTTACCGACCTCCATGCGGCAGGCATCACCGTCCCCGCGGTCATCGACTCCCGCACCTCAGCCTCGGCGATCGCCGAATCCGTCACCGCAGCCACGGGCACCCGTCTCATCCTCGGCTCCGCCGTCACCGGCACCGCCGGTGAAGGACCCGCCGGGCGGGTCAGCGCCGTCACCGTCGCCGGACTCGACGACGACGGCGTCGCAGCCGAGAACGGTGAGAGCATCCCCGTCGACCTGCTCGCGGTCTCCGGCGGACATTCGCCGGTCATCCACCTGCACGGTCAGCGCAAGGGTCCGATCCACTGGAACGTCGACATCGCTGCCTTCGTGCCGACGACCTCAGTGCGTGACCAGTTCACCGTCGGCGCAGTGACCGGGGACTACTCGCTCGAAGCGGCTCTGCGGCAGGGCGCCGAGGCGGGGAACCAAGCGGCGAACCGCACCGGCTTCCCGGCCGCGCTCGCCGTGCCCGCAGCCTCGGCGATGGCCTATGCTCCGGCCCGTCCGCTGTGGCTGGTCACCTCGGCGCAGGACGATCACGCTAACCTGAGCACGCACTTCATCGACTTCCAGCGTGACCAGACCGTCGCCGATGTGCAGCGGGCGATGGGCGCGGGCATGCGCTCGGTCGAGCACATCAAGCGCTACACCTCGATCTCGACGGCGAACGATCAGGGCAAGACCTCAGCGGTCAACGCGATCGGCGCGATCGCCTCGGTGCTGGGGGAGGCCGACGATCTCGGTCAGGTCGGGCACACCACCTTCCGCGCCCCCTTCGCACCGGTGCCCTTTGCGGCGCTGGCCGGACGGCGCAAGGGCGAACTCTTCGACCCGGCCCGGGTCACCTCGATCCATCCCTGGCACGTCGCCCACGGTGCCGAGTTCGAAGACGTCGGGCAGTGGAAGCGCCCCTGGTACTACCCGAAGCCGGGCGAGGACATGGAGGCGGCGGTGCTGCGCGAGGGCAAGGCCGTGCGCGAATCCGTCGGCTTCCAGGACGCCTCGACGCTCGGCAAGATCGAGATCCGCGGGAAGGACGCCGGGGAATTCCTCGGCCAGATCTACACGAACGGCTTCAAGAAGCTGGGGGTCGGCAAGGGCCGGTACGGGCTGATGTGCAAGCCCGACGGAATGGTCTTCGACGACGGCGTGACCCTGCGCGTGGCCGAGGACCGCTACTACATGACGACGACGACCGGCGGGGCGGCGACCGTCCTCGAATGGCTCGAGGAATGGCACCAGACCGAATGGCCCGACCTCGACGTCGTCTTCACCTCGGTGACCGAACAGTGGTCGACCGTCGCCGTAGCCGGACCCCGGTCCCGCGATGTCATCGCCAAGGTCGCACCGAACCTCGATGTGTCGAACGAGGCCTTCGAGTTCATGGGCTTCCGCGAGACCACGCTGGCGAACGGCATTCCCGCCCGTATCTGCCGGATCTCGTTCTCCGGAGAGCTCGCCTTCGAGATCAACGTCGACACGTTCTACGGGCTGGCCGTGTGGGAGGCCGTCGCTGAGGCGGGTGCCGAATTCGACATCACCCCGTACGGCACCGAGGTCATGCACGTGCTGCGTGCTGAGAAGGGCTTCATCATCGTCGGGCAGGACACCGACGGGACCGTGACCCCGCAGGATGCGGGTATGGAGTGGATCGTCTCGAAGGTCAAGGACTTCATCGGCAAACGCTCCTACTCCCGGGTCGACACGGCCCGCGAGGACCGCAAGCACCTCGTCGGAGTCCTGCCGGTCGACGGTACGACGCGTCTGGCCGAGGGCGCCCAGCTCATTGCGGCGGGCACGCCCGTTACACCGGAGGACGGTCCGGTGCCGATGATCGGGCATGTCACCTCGTCGTATATCTCGCCGAGCCTCGACCGGCCGTTCGGTCTCGCACTCGTCGAGAACGGCCGCAACCGCGAAGGTGAGATCGTCAAGTCTCCCTTCGGCGACACCCTCGTCGACGTCGAGATCACCTCGCCCGTCTTCTACGATCCGGAAGGAAACCGCCGCGATGGCTGACACCACCTATTCCACCCCTGCGACGGCAGAGTCCCCCTCGACGGCTGAAGCGCAGACCGCCCACACGGGCACCGGGTCGAGCGGACTCGATGACCTGCGGGTCTCGCCGGCCGCGCACCTCGCCGGACTGATGTCCGAGGCGAGTGCCGCCGGCGGCCGCAGCGTCGGCCTGCGCGAACTGCCCTTCACGGTACAGATCGGCCTGCGGGCACAGCCTGACTCCGCATCGTGGACGTCACTCGAGGACACGTTCGGTCTCAACCTGCCGCGCAGCGTCGGCGAAGTCACCGGTGATCCGGCGGCTCAGCACGTGCTGTGGCTGAGCCCCGACGAGTTCCTCGCCGTCGATGTCTCCCGCGAGCAGCAGCCGGGAGAGACGATCGTCGCCGAGGCAGGACTCGAGGGACTGCCCGGACAGGCCGTCGATCTCTCGGCCAACCGGACGATCCTCGAACTGACGGGGGAGAAGGCCCGGGACGTGCTCGAGAAGAGCTGCCGCGCCGATCTCCACCCTCGCGCCTTCGGCATCGGATCCGCGATCGTCACGGCGCTGGGTCCCGTGCCGGTCATCCTCCACCACAGCGGTGAGGACACCTACCGCGTCTACCCGCGGGCGAGCTTCGCGGACTTCACGGTCCGTTGGCTGCTCGATGGAATGGCGGAGTTCCTCGACAGCGTCGATGCCAGCGGAGCCTCGGCGCGTGAAGAGGACGTCGGCTGATGGCACTCGGGGTCCTCGATCTGTTCTCGATCGGCATCGGCCCCTCCTCCTCGCACACGGTGGGGCCGATGCGTGCAGCCTTGCGATTCGTCGACGAACTCGAGGGGCACGGTCTCCTGCACCGGGTGCGTCGGGTCCGGGTCGGACTCTATGGTTCGCTGGCCGCGACCGGCATCGGGCACGGTTCGGATTCGGCGGTGCTCGTGGGTCTGAGCGGTTTCGATCCCGAAACGCTCGACCCCTACCAGGTGGGTCCGCTGGTCGCCGAGGTGAAGACCCAACGCAAGCTCCACCTCGGCGGGCGTCTCGTCATCGAATTCGAACCGGAGACGGATCTCGTCCTGCACATGCGGAAGAATCTTCCCGGCCATCCCAATGGGATGCTCATCCGCGCCGAGGTCGATGATGAGGTCATCGAGCGCGAGTACTACTCGGTCGGTGGGGGATTCGTCGTCACCGCCGAGGAGCTCGCGGCCGAGAAGGACGCTGCCGAGACGATCGAGGCGTCTGAACAGGCCGGGCAGGAAGTCGGTCGGACGATTGATTTCGCCACGGCCGATGAACTCCTCGCCCGCTGCCGCGAGCATGGGCTGAGCATCGCCGAGCTCATGGCCGTCAACGAACGCGTGACCCGCAGTGATGAGCAGCTGCGGGAGAAGCTTTTGGCGATCTGGGCGGTGATGCGCGAATGCGTGCACAACGGGTGCACGCGGGAGGAGACGACGCTGCCCGGCGGGCTCAAGGTCCGCAGGCGCGCCCCCGAACTGCGGGCGAAGCTCGAGGACGCGGACTACCGGGCATCGGGTTCGCTCGATGCCCTCGAGTGGGTCAACCTCTATGCCTTGGCCGTCAACGAGGAGAACGCCTCGGGCGGGCGGATCGTCACTGCCCCGACGAACGGGGCCGCGGGCATCATTCCCGCGGTGCTCCATTACATGGACCGGTTCGTCACCGGCGACGAGGGAGCCGGCTCCGACGGCGCGGATGCCGGCGCATCAGACGACGGAGCTGGCACCGCCGCTGGTGCGAGTGCTGCCGACGATGCCGTCGTGCAATTCCTGCTCACGGCCGGGGCGATCGGGATCCTCTTCAAACGCAATGCGTCGATCTCCGGCGCCGAGGTGGGTTGCCAGGGGGAGGTCGGATCGGCCTGTGCGATGGCTGCCGCAGGCCTGTGCGCCGTACTCGGCGGAACTCCCGAACAGGTGGAGAACGCCGCGGAGATCGGACTCGAGCACAACCTCGGGCTGACCTGCGATCCGGTTGGCGGCCTCGTGCAGGTGCCGTGCATCGAACGCAATGCCATCGCCTCTGTGAAGGCGATCAATGCGGCCCGGTTGGCCATGCACGGCGACGGCTCCCACCGGGTGAGCCTCGATCAGGCGATCGAGACCATGCGGCAGACTGGAGCCGATATGAAATCGAAGTACAAGGAGACATCGCGCGGCGGCCTCGCCGTCAACGTCGTCGAATGCTGAGCACCATCCCGACCTTGCACCACACAGACCTTGCCCCACGGACAGAAGGACACGGACATGCAGGACTACATCTTCACCCTCGAATGCGCTGAGCGCCCCGGAATCACCCACGCCGTGACCGGTGCCCTGCTCACCCACGGCGGAGACATCAAGGAACTCAAACAGTTCGACGACCAGTCGACCCAGCAGCTGTTCCTGCGCATCGACTTCAGCGTCTCCGACGAGCCCGGCAATGGTGTCGAGGCTCTGCGGACCGACTTCGAAGCGATCGGCGAGGAGTTCGGCGCGACCTGGCAGCTGTGGCCGCAGGGGGAGAAGCGGCGGGTGCTCATCATGGTCTCGAAGTTCGAGCACTGCCTCAACGACCTGCTCTTCCGCGCCCGGGTCGGCGAGCTGCCGATCGAGATCGCCGCGGTCGTATCGAACCACCCCGACCACCGTGAGCTCGTCGAATGGCACCACATTCCCTTCTTCCGGATCCCCGTGACGAAGGAGACGAAGCCCGAGGCCGAGGCGAAGCTGCTCGAACTCGTCGACCGCTTCGAGGTCGACCTCGTGGTGCTCGCCCGTTATATGCAGATCCTCTCCGACGACCTCGCGCGCGAACTCACCGGACGCGCCATCAACATCCACCACTCGTTCCTGCCGTCGTTCAAGGGTGCGAAGCCCTACCACCAGGCATGGGAACGCGGAGTCAAGACCGTCGGGGCGACCGCGCACTTCGTCAACAGCGAACTCGACGAGGGTCCGATCATCGCTCAGCAGCTCGTCGAGGTCGACCATGCCTTCACTCCCGAGGACCTCGTGGCCGCCGGCCGCGATGCCGAATGCAAGGCGCTGTCCAACGCCGTGAAGTGGCACTGCGACGGCCGTGTGTTCCTCTCGGGCAAGAGGACGATCGTCCTGCGCTAGAACCGCTTTCGCGCCGACCGCTCAGGTTGCCGTCGCTGTACCGCGGTATGCGGCGAGCGGTCGACGGCAACCTGAGCGGTCGGCGTATCCACGGTGCCGAGGGGACAGAGGCCATGAAACCGCTGCATGCCGCCTCGGCGTGGATAGACTGTCGACTATGAGCGAGACCCAGACCGAGATCGGCCCGCGCATCGGCGACCAGGTGTTCGAAGCGCTGCAGGCGAGCATTCTCTCCGGCGAATATCGCAGCGGCGATCGACTGCGGATACGCCAGCTCGCGGCGTCCCTGGGTACGAGCGTCATGCCCGTGCGGGAGTCGCTGGCCCGGCTCGAGGAGGTCGGACTCGTCGAGACCAGCCCGCACCGCGGGGCCGTGGTCAAGGAATTCACCGCCGAGGAGCTGCTGCAGATCTATTCCGTGCGTCGCATCCTCGAGGTCGAAGCGACGGTCCAGGGCGCGCAGAAGCTCGACGGGGCGGGCCGGGCGCGGCTCGATGAGGAGTTCGCGGCGATGGAGGCGGCTCTCGACTCCGGCGATGCCTCGGAGTATCTCGACCACGACGAGGAGCTGCTCGCGACGATCTATTCTGCCTCGGGCAATCCCGTCCTCGTTGAGACGATCCGGACCCTGTGGCTGCGCTGCCGGGCGTACAAACTCGTCGGCGCCAGGCGAGAGATCGCGGCCGACGCCAAGGCGCCGCTGCTCAAGCACCAGCGCCGACTCATGGACGCCGTCGACGCCGGCGATCCGGGGGCGGCCGCCGAGGTGACCGAAGAGTCCTTCGACGACGCCGTCCGCCGCATCCGCGCCGGGTTGGGCGCTTGAAGGGCCGGCAAGTGCGGGCCTGAAGAAACTCCTGAAATCGGATGTGATCAAACACTTGCGGAAAAATGTGATCACATCCTATTCTGAGTGCAGTTGATCTGCGTGAAGGTGCGCGGACGCTCAGAGTAGAGAGGGGGTGCTCCCCATGAAAGATGCCGTCATCGTCGGCGGCGGACTCGCCGGACTGTCAGCAGCATGGCGACTGCGCAATTGGGATGTGACGCTGCTGGAATCGGGTTCCCGAGTCGGCGGTCGGATCCGTTCGGAGAACCGCGGACGCTATTTCCTCAACTGGGGCGGACACATGTTCGCCGGAGGCAAGACAGCGACGAATTCCCTTATCACCGAGACACAGACCCGCTCGTCGGAGATCCCCGGATCGCTGTCTGCGGTGTCGATGAACGGCAAGCTGCTCATTGACGGACCCGTCCAGTCGTATCCGTTCCGGATCCCGATGTCGTTGAAGGACCGCGCATCGATGATCAAGGCCGGGGTCAAGGTCTCCGCCGACGTCCTCCGCTACGCCAACGCCGTGCGACTGCGCCCGAACGAGAGCTCGGAGATGCGTCAGCAGAGGATCTACGACTTCGAGAACGACCGCTCGTTCGCCGACTATATCGGGGAACTGTCCGAAGACGCCGAGGCGATGTTCCGGCCGACGATCACCCGTTCGGCAGCCGACCCCGATGAACTCGCCGCCGGTGCCGGCATCGGCTACTTCAGCCTCGTGTGGAACATCGGGCAGGGTCTCAACCGCAGCATCGGCGGCGGGCCGTCCAACCTCGTCGAGTCGATCGCGGCTCCGCTGCAGGAGAACATCCAGCTGGATGCGAAAGTCTACGAGATCGTCCATAAGAAGGACCATGTCGTCGTCCGCTATCGGCAGGACGACATCGACCATGAGATCGAGGCCCTGTCCGTCGTGCTCGCCACTCCGGCGACCGTGGCCCATAAGATCGCCGTCGACCTGCAGGAGGATAAGCGCGAGGCGCTCGGGCAGATCGTCTACGGTCCCTATGTGTCCGCGGCGTTCCTCACCAACGAGACCGAACCTCAGCCCTGGGACCGGGCCTACGGGATCGCCACGCCGAAGCGCTCGTTCAACGTGGTGATGAACCAGGGCAACATCGTCCGCGGCACGGAATCGGAGCGTCAGCCGGGCGGAAGCATCATGACCTTCTCTCCGGCGAGCTTGGCTCGCAAGCTGCTCGACCAGGATGACAAGGACATCGTCGACACCTACATCGGCGACCTCGACGAGGTCCTGCCCGGGTTCGCCGGCATCGTCGAAGAGGCCCAGGTTCAGCGGTGGCGCACCGGCGCACCCTACTGCTTCCCGGGTCGCGGCAAACTTCAGCCGACACTCAACGCGCTTTCCGGGCGGGTGTTCCTCGCCGGCGACTACATGGGCACCTTGTACACGGAGACCGCTATCAGCTCCGGCTTCACTGCCGCACAAGAGGCGGCGAACATTCTCGTCACGGCGCGCCAGACCCGCCGGCACCACCCCGTCCAGCACCCCAACGAGAACGAACCGCCTCAGCATCAGGCGGGGACCGCCTCGGCGGGGGAGACGACGGACACCAACTCAGCATCGACCACCATCACTTCGGAGGCATCATGACAACCACCCTGCGCGGAGTCCTCACCGCACTGACCACCCCCTTCGACGCCGAGGAGAACATCGACTACGACGCCCTCGGGCGCGTCGTCGACCGTTCGATCGACGGCGGAGTCGACGGCCTCGTCGTCGGCGGCTCGACTGCGGAATTCGCCACGATGAGCGGGGACGAACGCCAGCAGATGCTCGAATTCGTCATCGAGCGCACCGCCGGGCGCGTGCCGATCGTCGCGCAGACGGGAGCCACCTCGACGCGGGAAGCCATCCGTCACTCCCAGGCGGCGCAGGCGGCCGGAGCCGATGTCCTCATGATCGTCACTCCTTACTACGAGCCTCTGACCTTGGCCGAGACCGTTGACTACATCAAGACCGTGGCCGCGGCCGTCGACATCGACGTCATGCTATACAACATCCCGGCCGCCACCGGCGTCAACCTCGACCCCGGCACAGTGAGGCAGCTCGCCGAGGATGTCGCGAACATCCGCTTCATCAAGGACTCGAGCGCGAACTGGGAACAGGCACTTCAGCTCATCCACCACCACAGCGACGTCATCTCCACCTTCATCGGCTGGGACAGTTACATCTACTCCGGCCTCGTCGAGGGAGCGGCCGGAATGGTCGCGGGGGCCGCGAACGTCCTGCCGTCCGAGATCGTGTCGGTGTCGACGAAGATCGCTGACGGCGACCTCCACGGGGCCCGCGAGGAGTGGCAGCGGCTCTACCCGGTCATCGACGCGATGATCTCAGAACCGTTCATCCAGGCGGTCAAGACCGGCCTCGAGCTGCGCGGCGTCCCCGTCGGTTCACCGAGGCGGCCCCTGGCCGCCACCGATCCCGACGCCCGGGAACGGATCAAAGCGGCACTGGCCACCCTCGGCAGCTGAGCACAGGCACCGACCGCTCAACTACGGCTGCGAGTGATCAGCGCAGAGTGGAGTTCCTCCGGCAGCTTGACGACCTCGAGGCTGCGTTTGCGGCCGAAGTCGAAGCCGAACCGTGCATGCAGACGGTCAAGATGCTCGGCGACCCGCTGCGAATAGTCAGGGTCGAAAGCATCTGCCGCGATCGCGATGATGAACAGGCCAGTGCCCGGACTCTCCTGTCCCGAGTCGAAGGCAGGTGCGTCGACGGAGAAGCGGCCCCCGCCGTGGACGGCGAGGAGTTCGATCATGAGAGCGACATTGCTGCCCTTGACCCCGCCGAATGGCAGCAGGGAACCGGCGAGGGCGGCCTCGGCATCGTTCGTGGCCGCTCCGCCGGGTGCGAGTGCCCATTCGTCGGGGATCGTCTCTCCTCGATCGGCGGCGTCGCGGACGTTGACCCACGCGGTAGCACTGGTCGCCTGATCGAACATCCGCGGGCCATCGGAATGGGGAACGGCGAACGAGAACGGGTTCGTTCCGGTCGCCGATCCCGGTGCGCCGAACAGCGACATCAGCGCCGGTGAGTTGGCCCCGGCAAACGCCACCAGGCCTCGTTCGGCCAGTCGCGTCGTAAAGTGGCCGAGCTCTCCGGCGGTGAAGGCGTTGGCGATGTTGAGGACGGAGATGCCGAGCGTTGCGACAGACGAGGCGTAGTCGTCGAAGGCTGCGTCGAAGGCGAGCTGCGCGGTGCCGCGGTCGGCGTCGACGTGGTGTGCGGCGGGCAATTGGTTCGTCACCTTCGGCTGCGCCCGCCCGTTGATGCGGCCGGCCTCGAGGCCGTCGAGATAATCGCCGAGATGCGCCGTGCCTACAGCAGTCTTGCCCCGTCGCTCGGCCGCCACTGTCGCGTCCGCCAGAGACTGCGCCAGCGCTGGTGATCCGCCGGCCGCGGTGATCGCTGCGATGCACAGGTCACGCAGTTCGGGAATCGTCAGGGACACGGTCGCGGCGTCAGGAGTCTCCGGCATGCCCATCACGCTACCGGACGCCGACCGCTGCTCGTCTCAGAGGTCGCCGGAGTCCGGAGTGAGATCGGATTGGGAGCTCAGCGCCTCGGCGATGGCCTTCGCCTCCCGGCGCAGCAGAGCGACGAGGCGTTCGACCCGGGAACCGGTGACACGGTCGGCGATCGAGGCGATCGACAGGGCCGCACGCGGTCGGGAGCCGCGGATACGCAGCGGAACCGCGACCGCCCACGACCCCTTGGCGAAGAGCCCCGGATTGTGGACGAAGCCGTCGATGCGGGCCTGATCGATGATGTCGCGCAGGTGCGGAACGGAGACCTTCGGATACCTCTCGGCGAGGATCTCGGCGTTGGCCTCGAACTGGGCGTCCACCTCGGCGGGGGAGAGCTCGGAGAGGATCGCCAGCGATCCGGCGCCGATGCCCAGCGGGTGGCGGTCGCCCACGGACAGGGCGTTGTTGAAGATCTCACCGAAGCCCTCCTCGCGGCGGGCGCAGATCGAATAGCTGCCCGTGCGCAGGGTAAGGAAGACGGTGTCCTGACTGAGTTCGGCCAAGCGCATCAGACTCGACTCGGACTCCGTGACCAGGGGGTCCACCGATTTCTGGGCCAGCTGACCGAGGATCTGCGACTGCACGCCGAGGCGGTACCCGCCCTCTTCGAGGCGTTCGACGTAGCCCATGGCGATGAGCGCCTGGAGCATGCGGTGGACGCTGGCCTTCGGGCGGCCGCTGATCGAAGCGAGCTCGGACAGGCTCGCGCCCTCGCGCCGCTCCCCGGCGATGAGCCCGACGAGGTTGAGCAGGGTCAGCGCGCGTTGGATGCTCTGAGCGCCGGTGCCCGGTTCGAGGCTGTCGACGGCGTGGGCGACGTTGAACGAAGCGGACCGACGCAGCAGCCGACCGCGCATCTTGATGCGATATTCCTCGCGGAGGTCCTCATTCGAATCGGCGGCATCGTGCATGACTCCATTATGGCCCGTCGCCGGAACCGGTGCCCGGGGGTGGTGCGCGCGGCCGCCGAAGCGCACACTTGGACCACCGCACCCACTTCGGGGCGCGTTCTGACAGGAGCGACCATGTCCGCGACCTACACCTTCGATGTCTTCATGAGCCTCGACGGGTTCGCCTCGATCATCCCCGAAGGCGACTGGGGAGGCTACTGGGGCAAACAGGGCCCCGAACTGCTCGACCACCGGCTGCGAACCTACAGCGACGGCTGCCGTGTGGTCCTCGGTGCGACCACCTTCCGCGAATTCGCCGCCATGCTCGCCGCCGCTGACGAGTTCCCCGATGTGCTCGACCCCTGGGTGACGGCCATGAGACAGAGCCCGACCACAGTCGTCTCGACCACTCTGGACGAGCCGATCGATTGGCCCGACGCCACCATCGCCCGTGGCGATGCCGCCGATGTGGTCGCTGCGCTGAAGGACGAATCAGATGTGCCGATCCGCTCACACGGATCCCTGTCGATGAACAGAGCGCTCATGGCCGCCGGACTCGTCGACCGAGTCCAAGTCACCGTCTACCCCGTCATCACAGGTCAGACCGGGGCCCAGCCGGTCTTCGCCGGAGCCGCGGATTTCGACCTCGACCTCCTCGAATCGACGCTGCTCGACGGAAGCATTCACGAACTCGTCTACCGACCGAGACTGCACACCCGGGCCGACTGACACCGCACCGATCCCCCACTGCCGCCTGCGACGAGTCGAGGGCCGCCTCGGCGAGCTGACCTGGGACGATCCACCTTCCCTGGAAAACGCCCCGGGGTCCAGGGTCCATTTGTGGTCGACTCACAATCGAGCGCCGTGAAGTCTGGGCCGACTCACGAAGCGTCCTTACTGTGGCCTGCACCACACTCGAACTGCACCCCGAAGCAATGACGCAACAGTGAGGACATCATGTACGACTACATCGTGGTAGGCGCAGGATCGGCCGGATGTGTGCTGGCCGCTCGGCTGAGCGAAGATCCCGACGTCAAGGTCGCGCTCATCGAAGCCGGAGCCGCCGACACCGCCGACGAGATCCACATCCCAGCCGCATTCAGCACCCTGTTCAAGAGCCAGTGGGACTGGGACCTCGACACCGAACCGGAACCCGAACTCCACCGCCGCCGCGCCTACCTTCCCCGCGGCAAGATGCTCGGCGGATCGAGCTCGATGAACGCGATGACCTACATCCGCGGCAACCGCGCCGACTACGATCAGTGGGCCGCCGACGGTGCCACCGGCTGGTCCTATGACGACGTCCTTCCCTACTTCCGGAAAGCCGAATCCAATGAGCGCGGGGCAGACGACTTCCACGGAGCCGACGGCCCACTGACCGTCTCCGAATCCCGGTCGATGAACCCTCTGTGCGACGCCTGGGTCGACGGTGCCGTCGAAGCCGGATTCGACCACAACGAGGACTTCAACTCCGGTGAACAGCTCGGCGTCGGCCGCTTCCAAGTCACCCAACGCGACGGCATGCGCTGCAGCACCGCCGTCGCCTACCTCCACCCCGTGGCGGAGCGGAAGAACCTCACCGTCATCACCGACGCCCACGCCCGCAAGGTGCTCATCGAGGGCAGCCGTGCCGTCGGCGTCGAGATCGAACGCTACGGCGAGATCGAACAGATCCGTGCGAACCGTGAGGTCGTGCTCTCGGCCGGCGCCTACGGCTCCGCCCACCTCCTCCTGCTCTCCGGCGTCGGCCCGGCCGCCCAGCTCGACGCCTTCGGCATCGAGAAGGTCGCCGACCTGCCTGTCGGTGAGCGCATGCAGGACCACTACATGGTCATGCTCAACTACACGACCGACCTCGAAACGCTCAAGACCGCCGTCTCCCCGGCCAACGCCGAACTGCTGCAGACCGCCGGCCGCGGCCCGCTGACCTCGAACATCGGCGAAGCCGGCGGCTTCTTCGAAACCCGAGAAGGGCTGAACGGTCCCGATGTGCAGTTCCACTCCACCCCCTGCCTCTTCGCCGAGGAAGGGCTGGGCGCCCAGACGGTCCAAGGACTGGCCGCTGGTCCCTGCGTCCTCAAACCCACGAGCACCGGAACGCTCACCCTGCGCTCGCCCGACCCGAAGGTCGCACCCCGGATCCTCCACAACTACCTCGGATCCGAAGAGGACAAGCAGAGCATCCTCGCCGGACTGCGCATCGCGCTGAAGATCGCCTCCCAGCCGGCGATGCAGGCCGTCATCAAGGACGACTTCATCGTCCCCGAGGGCTTCAGCGACGAGGAGCTGCTCGACTTCGCCCGGCAGGTCGGACAGACGCTCTACCACCCGACCTCGACCTGCTCGATCGGCCACGTCGTCGACCCCGAGCTCAAGGTCATCGGCGTCGACGGACTGCGCGTTGCCGACGCTTCGGTGATGCCCACCGTCGTGCGCGGCAATACGAACGCCCCGACGATCATGATCGGCGAGAAGGCCGCCGACCTCATCGCCGAATCCCGCACCACCGCCACTCGCACCGCGAAGCCCACCACCGCCACCGAGGCGGCCACCCCCATCACACAGAAAGACGAGGTTCCGGCATGACCGAGATTCCCACCTACCGAATGTTCATCGACGGCCAATGGATCGACACCGCCGAGAAACACGCGATCACGTCACCGGCCACCGGGCAGACCGCCGCCCGAGTCGCCTTCGGCGGAGTCGAGCATGCCGATGCCGCGGTCGCCGCTGCCGTTGCCGCTCACGAAGAGGGCACGTGGCGGAACATGACGCCTGACCAGCGCGCGGACATCCTCGACCGGATCGCCGCGAGCATGGAGGCCAAGGCCGAGCGGCTGTCCGCCCTGGCGACCGCCGAGAACGGGGTCACCGTGCGCACCGCCGGCGCCTTCCACATCGGCCTCGGTGTGGCGAACCTGCGGGTCTTCGCGGGCATGGCCCGCGGCTTCACCCCCGAGCAGGACAATCCGCTGGCACCGGCCACCGGCGATGCGCGAGCGACCATTCGCCGCGAACCCATCGGGGTCTGCGCCGGCATCGTGCCCTTCAACTTCCCCCTCGTTCTCGCCGGATGGAAACTTGGACCGGCCCTGGCGGCAGGCAACACCTTCGTCCTCAAGGCTGACGAGAACACCCCGCTGACCCTGCTCGAACTCGCCCGCTCCGCCGAAGAGGCGGGCCTGCCGCCCGGAGTCCTCAACATCATCACCGGCCCCGGCGAGACCGTCGGCGCCCGGCTCGCCGAACACCCCGACGTCCGCAAGATCGGCTTCACCGGATCGACTGAGGTCGGCAAGAGCGTCCAGCGCGCAGCCGCCGACAACCTCAAGAAGGTGACCCTTGAACTCGGCGGCAAGGGCCCGAACATCATCCTCGATGACGCGGACCTCGACGCCGCGATCGACGGATCGATCTTCGCCTTCCTCATGTACTCCGGGCAGGTCTGCGAATCCGGCACCCGACTGCTCGTGCCCAATTCGCGCAAGGACGAGATCGTCGACCGCCTCATCACCCGATTGCAGGATGTGACGATCGGCGACCCGACCGATCCCGCCTCGGACATGGGCCCGGTCGCCTCCCAGGACCAGAAGGCCAGGGTCGAACGCTACCTGGCGATCGCCGCCGAGGAGGGAGCGACGCTGGCCTACCGCGGAACCCTTCCTGCGGGGGAGATGTTCGAGGCCGGGGCCTGGGTGCCGCCGATCGTGTTCACCGATGTCACCAACGACATGCGCATCGCCCGCGAGGAGGTGTTCGGTCCGGTCCTCGTCGTCATCGGCTACGACGACGAAGCCGAGGCGATCGCGATCGCCAACGACAGCGAATACGGACTCTCCGCCGGAGTCTGGGGCTCATCCGAGCGTGCCCGCGCTGTTGCGAACGCCCTCGAGGCCGGCACCGTGTGGGTCAACGACTGGCACGCGGGCTTCCCGTTCAACCCGTTCGGCGGGTACAAGCAGAGCGGCATCGGCCGCGAACTCGGCCCCGACGCCCTGACCGAATACACCCAGGTCAAAGCGGTCCAGGAAAGCCTCGACACCGACTGGGCCAAGCACGGATACGCGCTCGTGCTGCCGGCCCCGGCCGAGGTCCCGGTTCCGGCCTGACCATCCGACGTCAGGTCCTGAGGATCCGACGTCGGTTCGTGAGGTCATCGATCCCCACGCCGAGGCGACTCTCCCGTTCCGGGGATGGGCCGCCTCGGCGCGGGGATCGTTCAATTCGAGATCGGGACGTTTCCGCGCGCGGTGAGCATGCGGATGGCGATGATCGTCTCCTGTAGGTCGGTGAAGCTGCGGACGTTGCGGCCGGTGCGGTCGGCTGCGGTGTCGAGTCGGTAGTACGCGGTGTTCACGTGGACATGGAGGTGCTCGGCGGCGAGTTTGGCGTTGAGGTCACACGCCGCGTATTCGAGCAGCGTTTCGATGAGGACACCGCCGGCGGCGAGATCGTCCTCGACGAACCGGCGCAGTTCGGGACGGATGAGGCGGTGGGCGACCTTATCGTCGAGGGTGACGAGGTAGTCGAGCGGAGTGAGGGCATGCAGCGACCTCACCCCCGGCACACCGTTGAGACTCTCCTGGGCGAGCACAGCCTCGCGGTACGCCTCGGGCACACGGTCGAGGCCCTCATGGACGGTGGAGGTGCCCACGCACAGGTCGGTGCCGTGGCGGGACAGCTCCCGGTGGACCCGTTCGAGATCGGCCAGGGTGGTCGTGCCGTCGGAGGTCACCGGGGTGATGCCGACGATCTGATCCTGGAGGACCACGGCGATGCCGCGACGGCCGACGTCGAAGACCGAGCGCAGGGCGGTGATGACCTCCCGCATCCCTCGATCATCACGCAGCGGAGTCTGCGAGGTGGCCGTGGCGACGAGCAGGCGCGAATCCGGGCGGAGGTCGGACACCTCGGCGAGGTCCGCGCTCGGCCCCGGTGCCAAGCGGCGACCGGAGAGCAGATCGTCGACGAGGTCACGGCGGACCCGGTCGCCCTCAGCCATCTCAAGCTGCTGGGTCTCAAGGAAAGCGACGGCCCCGACGGAGCTGCCGACCTCGATGACGCTCATGACGTGGATGGCGATGTGCAGCGCCTCGTCGCGGGTCTCCTGTTCGGAATCCGAGGCATCGACGATCGCCTCCCACAGAGTCTCCTGCCCGATCCGGAAACCGGTGAGGAAGTCCGGCAGGGTCACTCCCTGCCGCAGTCGCCGCCGGGCTTGGGAAGCGGTGATCGGGAAGTCCTCGGCGGTCGCGCGGCGGCCCTCCTCCAAGGGGGTGAGCGCGGCTTCGAAGACGGTGAACGTGTGTGCGGTGAGATCCTCGGCGAGATTCTTGTCCGGGCTGGCCGGATAAGCGGGCACTTCCCGCCAGGTGCGGCTGACCGAACGTTGGACCGTGGCCGGCAGCGTTGCTCGGACACGGTCGACGATGCGCAGGACGAGTGGATTGGCGACCATGGCAGAAGCTTACGGGCATCCTTGTCGTCCGACCACAATCGATGACCCGTGTTTCTGTTGCGCATCCTGTTGCCCGAGGTCGCCGGCAACGGCAGAGTGGGCACCATAGAGCCGGACGGCGGGAACCGAACGGGAGTCGGACACGTCCGCTCAGTCGACTCTTCTCCTGTGCTGGGGCCACAACCAGTGGTGGTCCCAGCGCCAGCACCGAGCCGATCAACGACGAACGAATCAAGCCTGGAGGAAGACATGACCAACCTCGCCGACAATCTCACCGCCACCGCGAGCCGGCACGGGCAGCGACCTGCCGTCCGCCTCGGCGATTCCGTGCTGACGTATGCGCAGCTGCAGGACCAGGCGCAGCGGGTGGCGACGATGCTCAAGGACAGGGGAATCGGGCCCGGCGACCGCGTCGGACTCGTCCTGCCCAACGTTCTCGAATTCCCCGTCCTCTTCTACGGTGCACTGTCCGTCGGCGCGATCGTCGTGCCGATGAACCCGCTGCTCAAGGACCGTGAGGTGCAGTACTACCTCGAAGATTCCGGGGCTCAGATCGTCTTCGCGTGGAAGGATATGGCGGGCGAGGCCGGGAAGGCGGCGGCCGCGGTCGGCATCGAATGCGTGCGCGTCGACCCCGCCGATTTCGCCGATCAGCTGGCCGTCTTCGACCCGACACCTGAGGTGGTGTCCCGCGCCGACGACGACACCGTCGTGCTCCTCTACACCTCGGGCACCACCGGACAGCCGAAGGGCGCGGAACTCACCCACTTCAATATGATGACGAACGCGGCCGTCACCGCCGAGACCCTCACCTTCCTCACCGAGGACGACATGGTCATGGGCTGCCTGCCGCTGTTCCACTGCTTCGGCCTGACCTGCGGACTCAATGCCTCTGTGCTCAGCGGATCCTGCCTTGCCCTCATCCCGCGCTTCGACCCGATCGAGGCCCTCGAGACCATTCAGGAAGCGAAGGTCAGCATCTTCATCGGTGTGCCGACGATGTACGCGCGCATGCTCAACGCCGAAGGGCGGGAGAACTTCGACGTCTCCAGCCTGCGCTCATGCATCTCCGGCGGATCGGCGATGCCGGTCGAGGTGATGAAGAACTTCGAATCCGCTTTCGACTGCATCATCCTCGAAGGCTACGGGCTGTCCGAGACCTCACCGGTCGCCTGTTTCAACCAGCCGGGCATGGAACGCAAGACCGGCACCATCGGCGTGCCCGTGCGTGGAGTCGAGATGAAGCTCGTCGACGATGACGACAACGACGTTCCAGTCGGTGAGATCGGCGAGATCGCCATCAAGGGCGAACCCGTGATGAAGGGGTACTGGGGTCGGCCGGAGGCGACGCAGGTGGCCATCCGCGACGGATGGTTCCACTCCGGCGACCTCGCCGAGCAGGACGAGGACGGCTATTACACGATCGTCGACCGGAAGAAGGACCTCATCATCCGCGGCGGCTACAACGTCTATCCGCGTGAGGTCGAGGAAGCGCTCTACGAGCACGAAGCCGTCGCCGAGGCGGCTGTGATCGGCATCGCGAATGACGACCTCGGTGAGGAGATCGGGGCCGCCGTCGCCCTCAAGGCCGGCAGCAGCGTCGACGCCGAAGCGCTGCGTGAGTTCGCGAAGGACCGCGTCGCCGCGTACAAATACCCCCGCAATGTGTGGATCGTCGACGAGCTGCCCAAGGGCCCGACCGGCAAGATCCTCCGCCGTGAGATCTCGGCACCGGAGGACGCATGAGCGGTGTGCACGAGCCAGCACATGTGCCCTCGAAACACTGAGTCCTGTTCCTGGTGAGCGAATACAGTGCAGTCGGCGTAGAGTGCGGTTGATGAATGCTGAGTCTTCGCCAGATGATCACTTCCAGAGACTTCTCAGTGATTCCGAGAGAAGGCGTGAGTGGGTTCGAGCCTGGGCTCAGGCCGTGGGGGCTGGTGTTGATGATGCGAGATTCGACACGCTTTGGGCTGACTTCTGCTCATTGTGCGACCAGGGCAACATTGCAACATCGAACCGCATTCGTGTATCGCCGTCTCAATCCGTTCTTCTGATCACTGCCTTCAATGACAATCAACTGAACTCTGAGTTGGTGGGCATAGATCTCTCTGAACATGTCTGCGTCAGAAGATCGAAATGGGAGAAATCTGATTACGAAAATGCCATGACTATATTCGAGGGAATCGAAGACGACCATATTTATGAAGTTCGCGAATCGATCGATGACGCTGGTGATATTCGGATTGAAGCAATGATCTCTGCTGAAGCTGAGGAGACTATTCGAGACCGCATAAGTGGTCTGCCAGAAGGGCTTGTTGCGGTTTCCTGCAACTACGATCAAACCTGAACTGAGCTCACCTTTCGAGCCATCTCTGACCTGAACGGGATCCGATCACAGATCCACGATGCGGAACGTAGGCCTTGCAGTGCGGGGGCCGCCTCGGCGAATTGGGTCCTAGAATCGAGGAGCCCGGACGCAGACAGCTGCTCGGGATCGAACATCGGCCCATGGGCGATGTTCGACAGATGATCCGAAGTGGAGGTGAGACGTGGCAGAGACGGTCCTCGAAATCGCCGGTGTGACATTCCGGCGTGGGCAGACGCAGATCCTCCATGGCATCGATCTGCGCATCAGTGCCGGCGAGCACTGGGTGCTCATCGGTCCGAACGGGGCGGGGAAATCGACCCTGCTGAGTTTCGCCTCGGCGCAGGTGTTCCCGACCTCGGGCACCGTCGACATCCTCGGATCACGCATGGGCCGGGTCGAGCTCGCAGCGCTGCGCCGCCTCATCGGACACGTCAACCCGCGCCATCCGCTGCGGTCGAACCTCACCGTCCGCGAGGTCGTCCTCACCGGGCTGACCGGCACCGTCGAACGACCCATGCGGTGGGAGCCCTCACCCGAGGATGTTGCGAAGGCCGATGCCCAGATCGCCGAGGTGGGTCTGGGCTCCCGCGCCGACGTCGGGTGGAAAGTGCTATCACAGGGGGAGCGCGGGCGTGCGCTCGTCGCCCGGTCGCTCATCGCCGAACCTCAGCTGCTGCTCTTCGACGAACCGACCACAGGTCTCGACGTGGCCGCCCGCGAACAGCTGCTCGAGACCATCGACGCCCTGTCGGTGCGCTCGCCGGAGCTGTCGACGCTGCTGGTCACCCACCATCTCGAGGAGATCCCCGAGACCACCACGCATGCCGCGCTCATCTCCGACGGTCGGCTGACCGCCGCCGGTCCCATCGCCGAGGTGCTCACCTCCGAGCAGGTCACCGCCGCCTTCGACCATCCGATCGAGGTGGGCTTCGCCGACCGCCGCTGGTCGGCCCGCGCAGTCCGGTCCGGTGCGGTGCTCGGCTGACGAACTGCGTCCGTGCTGAGGATCGGCTGGGACGATCACCGCGCGCATTGCACGGCTGTGCACTCGGGCCTAGGCTTGAGGCATGAAGATGAGTACCGTGTGGAGCATCATCGGCGCGATCATCGCCATCATCATCGCATGGTGGGTGGTCAATGTCGCGTTCTCCATCGCGTGGTTCCTCGTCAAGGCCATCATCACCGTCGTCGTGGCGCTCGCGATCTTCGGCCTCATCAAGGCCTCGTTGAAATCGAAGGACCGCGACCGAACACGCTGACTTCCTGCCTTCGACCGCGCTGACTGCGCCTCAGAGATCGCCGAGGCTCGTATTCGCCCCGCAGAGGACGACGCAGACTTTCTCGCCCTCGGCCGGCACATAGCCGACACCGCGGACTCCCGCCAATGCCGTCGCCGCGGCGTGCTCGACCGCCAACCGGTGTTCGTCCCACAGTCGCTGCCGAGCTTCGACGATCGCGTTGTCGCTGACCAGCACCGAGGTGACCAGATCCGACCGTGCCGCCTCCTGTGCCAGCGGTGTGGCGCGACGGGCACCGAGCGAATCCGCGGCCACCGAATCGACTGTGACGTCGACCGGCTCGTCCGCCTCAATCGCTGCATTCAGCGCTCGACAGTTCTCCGGCTCGACAGCCACTGTTCGCACCCCGTGATGGGTCGCGGCCGTCGCAACCCCGGCGAACAGGCCGCCGCCTCCGACGGAGACGACGACCGTGTCGAGATCAGGCACTTGCGCCAGGATCTCGGTCATCAGCGTGCCCGCGCCCGCAGCGATGAGCGGATGGTCGTAGGCGTGCGAGGCCAGCGCCCCCGATGAGTCGACGAATTCCTGGCAGGCGGCGGCCGCCTCGGCGAATTCGGAACCGACCAACTCCACTCGCGCGCCATACGAACGCAGCCGTTCGACCTTCACGCTCGGCGCGGTGGTCGGCAGGAATACGGTCGCCGGTACACCGGCGGCACGGGCGGCCCAGGCGCAGGCGAGCCCCGCGTTGCCGCCCGAGGCGATCGTCACTCCCGCCTCGGGGAAGGTGCCTTCGGCAAGGTGAGCCTGGATGAAGTTCTGTGCACCGCGGGCCTTGAACGTGCCGGTGTGCTGCATGAACTCGAGGGCGAAGACGTGTCCTTCCTCGTCGGCCGGGGCCACGGTCACCGGGCGCACACGGCCGGTGATCCGTGCAGCGGCGGCTTCGATGTCGGAGTACGTCAGCTCAGTCATCTCATCAGCCTATGCGAGAGCTGCTGAGGGGGTGCGCCGCCTCGGTGGATTGTTGGGTCGATCCACGGCGTTTCAGGCGGAGGAATCACCGTGGATCGACCAGGAAATCGAGGTGCAGGTGACGAACCAGGGGTTCGCGGCAGCCTCAGTGATGCTTCGTCAGGCCGAGGTCGTTGCCCTTCGTCTCCTTGACGAGGCTGACGCCGATGAGCGAGATGATGCACACGATGATCATGTAGATCGCGATCGAGATCGATGAGCCGGTCTCGGCGAGCAGGGTCTCGGCGATGGTCGGGGCGAAGGCGCCGCCGAGGATCGCGCCGAGCGCGTAGCCGATCGAGACGCCCGAGTAGCGGACCTCGACGGGGAACATCTCCGCATACATCGCGGACATCGGGCCATAGGACAGGCCCATGCCGACGGTGAGGACGAAGATGCCGATGCCGTACATCCATATGTTGGCCATATCGATCATGAGGAAGGTCGGGATGAGCCAGACGATGAGCAGGACGTACCCGATCTGGAAGGTCCGCACGCGACCGAGCTTGTCCGACAGCGCACCGCCCCACATCGTGAACACCAGCCAGCCGAAGCTCGCGAGCGTCGTCGCCAACAGTACGGGTGCACGGTCTAGGCCAACCGATCCGCCCTCGGCGATGGGGCGTGAGGCGTAGGCGGCGAAGAACGCGATGATCATGTAGCCCACGGCGTTGTTGCCGATGAAGATGAGCGCGGAGAGGACGACTTCCTTCGTGTTCTTCTTGAACAGGGTGCCCAAAGGAGCCGAGGATTCGGCCTTGCGCTCGGCGAGCTCGGCGAAGACCGGGGACTCCTCGACCTGCCGGCGGATGTAATAGCCGACGAAGACGAGGACGACGGAGAAGAGGAACGGGATCCTCCATCCGAAGCTCGCGAACTGTTCGGCGGAGAGGACCGTGGTGAGCACCCAGATCACACCGGTGGCCAGGATCATGCCGACCGGCACGCCGATCTGCGGGTACGCACCGAAGATGCCGCGCTTGGAGATCGGAGCATGCTCGACCGACAGCAGCGCGGCCCCACCCCATTCGCCGCCGGCGGAGAAGCCCTGGAGGATCCGCAGCAGGGTGAGCAGGATCGGTGCGCCGACACCGATCATCGCGTAGTTCGGGAGCAGTCCGATGAGCGAGGTCGCGGCCCCCATGAGGATGAGCGTGAGCACGAGCATCTTCTTGCGTCCGATCCGATCGCCGAGGTGGCCGGCGATGATCGCGCCCAACGGGCGGAAGAGGAACGAGATGCCCAGAGACGCCCACGCCATGATCTGGCCGAGTGCCGGATTGTCCGCGGCCAAAGGGCCGAAGTACTGGGCGGAGAGGACGAGGCCGGCGGCCTGAGCGTAGATGAAGAAGTCGTACCACTCGATGGTGGTGCCGACGAGGGTGCCGGCGAGGACCTTACGCTCCTCGCGGGTGATCGAATGAGGGGTGGCCGGATTCGGAGTGACCGGGCCTGAAGCGGTGGCGGACATGAGCGGAACCTTCTGTTGCTGGGCGACTTTGCCGGGTGCCGTCTCCGGAGGCGGTGGTCCTCGACTCTGAGTGATCGCCGGTGCCTCGGGTCTGGCGGCGGACGGATGGACGTCTGCCTCGACTGACTGCCTGGTCAGTAATTGAGAACGATCATAGGTCAGAATGCACCCCCGTGTCACTCGGTGACAATTACCGACCGATTGGTTAGTATATGTTGAGGAATCGGCAGCGGTGCCGAATGCGGCCGCCGTGGACCGGGAGACGTCGTTTCACCAGGGAGAGCAAAGCATGACCGAAATCCTCAGTTCCTATGTGGCCGGAACCTGGCACACCCCCGGCTCGGCCGACGGTGCCCGGCCCGTCCGCGACGCCGGCACGGGGGAGCTCCTGCACTCGGTGAGCTCGGCCGGAGTCGATTTCTCCGCCGTCGCCGACCACGCCCGGACCACCGGCATCGCCGAACTGCAGAAGCTCACCTTCCACCAGCGCGGTGTGATCCTCAAGAAGCTCGCGACCTACCTCATGGAGCGCACGAAGGACTACCACGAGATCTCCTTCACCACCGGCACCACGAAGCGCGACGCCTTCGTCGACATCGAAGGCGGAATCGGCACACTCTTCACCTATTCCGGCGTCGCCCGCCGCCAGATGCCGAACTCGACCGTCCACCTCGACGGCGGAGTCGAACGCCTGTCGAAGAACGGCACCTTCGTCGGCCGCCACATCCTCACCTCCCGGCAGGGCCTCGCGCTGCAGATCAACGCCTTCAACTTCCCCGTCTGGGGCATGCTCGAGAAGTTCGGACCGATGTTCGTCGCCGGCGTCCCCGTCGTCGTCAAGCCCGCCACCGACACCGCCCACCTGACCCGTGCCGTGGTCGCGGATATGATCGAATCCGGTCTGCTCCCTGCCGGCGCGATCCAGCTGGTCTCCGGTGACGTCACCCCGCTCTTCGACCGCCTCGCCGAACAGGACGCGATCGCCTTCACTGGTTCCGCGAACACCGCCCGCACGCTGTCCGCGCTCGACTGCGTGACCCAGCGCGGCACCCGCTTCTTCGCCGAGGCGGACTCGCTCAACTTCTCCCTGCTCGGTCCCGATGCCGCACCCGGCACGCAAGAATTCGACCTCTTCGTCTCCGGCGTCGTCGCCGAGATGACCGTCAAGGCCGGACAGAAGTGCACCGCGATCCGCCGCACCTTCGTGCCGCAGGCCCACGCCGAGGCGGTTGCTGAGGCCATCACCGCGAAGCTCGCCACCCAAGGTGTGGGGGATCCGCGCGAGAAGTCCACCCGCCTGGGCCCCGTCGTCTCCGACAAGCAGCGCACCGACGTCCTCGACGCGGTCGACCAGATCATCGCCGGGGGAGCCCGCGTGCTCACCGGCGGGCGTGAGGAATCCGATCGTCTGGCTGCCGAACACGGTGGTGCCTATGTGGCGGCCACCGTCCTCCAGGCCGATGACGCTTGGTCCGATGCCGTCCACGACATCGAGGCTTTTGGGCCCGTGACCTCGATCATCACCTATTCCGACACCGAGGAGGCCGTCCGCCTGGCCGCCCGTGGCCGCGGTTCGCTGGTCGGCTCCGTCGTCACTCACGACCGTGAGTTCGCCACCGAATTCGTCCGGAAGATCGCCCCATGGCACGGCCGTGTGCTCGTCCTCGATCGTGACGATGCCGAAGAGTCGACCGGTCACGGTTCGCCGCTGCCGAACCTCATCCACGGCGGCCCCGGACGGGCCGGCGGCGGTGAGGAGATGGGCGGACTGCGCGGTATCACACACTTCATGCAGCGCACCGCGATCCAGGCCTCCCCGGACATGCTCACCGCGATCGGCGGGGAATGGGTCAACGGGTCGGAGCGCCGCCTCGGCGATCATCCGTTCACGAAGTCGCTTGCGGATCTGCGCCTCGGCGACACTCTCGATTCGGAGTGGCGGGAAGTCACGCTCGACGATATCGAGCACTTCGCGAACTTCACCGGGGATACCTTCTACGCCCACATGAACGAGGAGGCGGCCGCCGCGAACCCGTTCTTCCCGGGACGCGTGGCGCACGGCTACCTCATCGTGTCCTTCGCCGCCGGACTCTTCGTCCAGCCGGACCCGGGCCCGGTGCTCGCGAACTACGGACTCGAAGGGCTCAACTTCATCACGCCTGTCTCCCCAGGTGACAAGCTCAAGGTGACGCTCACCGCCAAGCGCATCACCCCGCGTGAGACCGACGAATACGGTGAGGTCCGCTGGGACGCGCAGGTCGTCAACCAGAACGACGAACCCGTGGCGAACTACGATGTGCTCACCCTCGTGGCTAAGGAATACTGAGGCGAAGGCTGGGTAGGCCTGCCGCTATGACGACGCCCCGCGCCGAGGATGCACATCCTCCGCGCGGGGCATCGTCGTTCAGGAGGTCTGCGGGACGCGGACCTTCAGCGATGACGGTCGGATCCTCACTGTGGCGGGGGTCTGAGCGATCGCGTCGCCGTCGACGATGATTTCGACCGGCGCAGCGCCCTCGGGGACGTCGATCTCCACCTCCCGGGCGTGAGCGAAGTGGATATGCGGGTGTCGGTGATGCCGGCCGAGGCTGTATTCCACGACTTCGACGGCGAGCTTGGGCAGGAACCCCTCCCGGAGCAGAACCACGTCGATGAGACCGTCGTCGAGGGCCGCCTCGGGGGAGAGCCGGAGCCCGCCGCCGTAGCGGCCGGAATTCGCGAACCCCGCGGTGAGCCCACGGAAGTCGAGGTGCTGACCGTCGATCGTCAGCTTCAGCTCGATGCGCTTGGGCGGCAGCAGTGCACGGACGACGCCGTAGAAGTAGACCCAGCGTCCGCGGATGACCCTCGCCAGATTCGCTTGGTGCTGCACTGTCGAGTCTAGGCCGAGGCAGACATTGCCGAGGCACACCTGTCCGTCGAGGTCGAGCACATCGATGGTCCGGTCACGGCCGTCGGCCATGATGGCCGCGGCGGCTTCGATGTCCTTCGGAATGCCGAGTTTGCCGATGAGGTCATTGCCGCGTCCACCGCCGATGACGCCCAACGCGGTATCCGTGTCGACGAGTCCGGCCGCGACCGAACGCGCCATCCCATCACCGCCGAGGGAGACGACGAGATCGGAGCCCTGCGCGGCGAAGTCGGCAGCGAGCTGCCTGGCATGGTCCGCACTGGTGCTCCTGACGAATGTTGCCTCGAGTCCGTGCGCGGCTAATGCCGTCGTCAGGGGGTCGATCCGCTTGAGCACGGCACCTTTGCGTGCACTCGGATTGAGGATGATCGGAACCGTCGTGGCGGCAGCACTCATGACATTCTTCCCGGGACGTCGCTGTCCAAAAGTTCGGCGGCGTGAAGGCCCTTAGGCCTCCAGCCCCTGGAAGGCCATCGTCGTGACCGCCTCGGCGATGGTGTCGGGGTCGACGGGATAGCTGGGGCGGTACCACTCGGTGATCGAGTTGACCATGCCGAAGAGCAGACGCGTGATGAGCCCGGGAGTGAAATCCGAGCGCAGACCACCCTCGGCGATGGCGCTCTCGACGAGAGCGCGGACCTTCGCATCGATACGGCGGCGGGCCTCGAGGGCCTCTCGTTCCAGAGGTGAGTTCCCGCGCACCCGCAGCAGCAGGGTCACCGAATGGTGGTACTCGATGAGGATGACCACGCTGGCGCGCACGGCCAACCGCAGCCGTTCGAGCGCGTTGACGTCCTCACGCAGACTCTCGGTCTCCACCGCCGAATCGAGGGCGCGGACCCCGCGGCTGATCGCCAGATGCAGCAGCTCTTCCTTCGACGTCACGTGATGGTAGATCGCCGACTTCGTGATGCCGAGCTCGCGGGCGACGGTGTCCATCGAGGTGCCGTCGTAGCCACGCGAGACGAAGACTTCGGTGGCCTTGTTGATCAGGGTCTCCCGGTCGTAGCCGGGACGGCCGCGGCGGGAGCGTTTGGGGGCGGTCACCTCAGTTGAGGGGGATTCAGGCATGCGCACCAGTCTAACGAGATCCGCGGCAGATCGCCGCGAATCCGGTCACAAAGCGGCAGGTGCGCATGCCCGAATCCAGAGTGCTCATCTCAGCGCACGCCTTCGCGACGGTCGATGATGCGCTTCATCTTGCCGACCGAACGAGGCAGGTCGCCGGGCATCTTGATGTCGATGGTGCAGGAGACGCCGAGGCGCTCCTTGATCCGAGCGGCCACGAGCTTGTCGAGACCGTCGAGCTCGACGGCGCCCACACCCTCGCGGGCCTCGACCTCGACGCTCATCTCGTCCATCCGGCCCGGGCGGGTGAGGACGAGCTGGAAGTGCGGGCTCAGCGGCGCGAATTCGAAGAGCACGGTCTCGACGTTCGCGGGGTAGACGTTGACGCCGCGGATGATCATGAGGTCATCGGAGCGACCGGTGATGCGCGAGATGCGGCGGAAGTTCGGGCGAGCGGTGCCCGGCAGCAGGGTCGCGAGGTCGTGCGTGCGGTAGCGGATGATCGGCAGCGCTTCCTTCGTCAGCGAGGTGAAGACGAGTTCGCCCTCCTCACCGTCGGGCAGCACTTCGCCGGTGAAGGGATCGACGATCTCCGGGTAGAAATGGTCCTCCCAGATCGTCGGGCCGTCCTTCGTCTCTGCGGATTCGCAGGCCACACCCGGGCCCATGACCTCGGAGAGGCCGTAGATGTCGACGGCGTTGATGTTGAAGGAGTTCTCGATCTCCTTGCGCATCTCGTCCGTCCACGGCTCAGCACCGCAGATCGCGGTCTTCAGGCTCGTCGAAGTCGGATCGATGCCCTGCTTGTGGAATTCGTCGAGGATCGTGAGCAGGTAAGTCGGGGTGGCCGTGATGATGTCCGGCTTGAAGTCCTGGATGAGCTGCACCTGGCGCGGGGTCTGCCCGCCGGAGATCGGGACGACGGTGAAGCCGTGACGCTCTGCGCCGTGGACGCCGAGTCCGCCGGTGAACAGGCCGTATCCGTAGGCATTGTGCATCATCTGCCCGCGTTTGCCGCCGGCGCCGATGATGGACCGCGCAATGAGGCTGCCCCACCGATCGAGATCGCCGAGGGTGTAGCCGACGACCGTCGGCAGACCCGTCGTGCCCGAGGACGCGTGGATGCGTGCGACCTGGTCCTGCGGGACGGCGAAGAGACCGAATGGGTAGTTGTCGCGCAGGTCCTGCTTGTTCGTGAACGGCAGCTTCGCAATGTCATCGAGGCTCGTGATGTCGGCGGGAGTCACGCCGAGGTCGTCGAAGGCCTTCCGGTAGAACGGCACCCGTTCGTACACCGAGGTCACCGTCGTCTTGAGGTTCTTCAGCTGGTCGGAGCGCAGCTCGTCCAGGCTCATCCGTTCGCCGGCGTCGAGGTCGGTCTCAGTCATCATCGTCTCCTTGCGAATCTCTTCTGTGTGTCAGATCCAAAGACCGCCGAGGTGGTCCACCGTTCTTCGGTGTCCGGTCGTCGACGGGTGGTTTGGTGGGGGTGGTCCGGCGCGGCTGGGTGCCGGACGCGGGTCGGAAGGTCGTGGGGTCGGCCGGGTCTACTTGCGGGCGGGCAGCGTGCGGGAGCGTCCGCGGTAGGTGGCGATGATGTCATCGCCGCGGGTGACAGTGACGTCGTAGATGCCCGAGCGCCCCTGCTTGACGATCTCCTTGCCGCGGGCGACGAGCTCGTCTCCGAGGTAGGTGGGTTTGAGGAAGTCGATGTCCCCTCCCGAGGCGACCGTGATCGAGCCGGGATAGTTGCAGGCCATCGCGAAGGTGGTGTCGGCGAAGAGGAAGACGTAGCCGCCGTGGGTGATGTCGTGGCCGTTGGTCATGATGTCGGTGACCGTCATCGAGCACTGTGCCCAGCCGGGTCCGTGGTCATCGACGATGATGCCCAGGTGCTGGGAGGCGCGGTCATTGGCGAACATCGCGGCCGCGCCGGTGAGCTCCTCGGTTGGGGAGGGGGCGTCCGGGGTCTCCGACTCCGCGGTCGTCGTATCGTGGGCGGGTTGTCCCATAGTCGGCTCCTCCTCGAGTCGCGGTTTCGGGCACCGAGGCACGGGAGGTGCCGGCGCCGCTGCGCTTGGACGACGGTGAAAGATCCCCCGCGATTCCGGACGGGCTGCCCGTCGGAGAATAAACGACCATCTGGTCAATAAATATCGTTCCGATCGTCGCCGGTGTCAAGTTCTGCGGTGGAATTTGTTCGAGGTGGAAGCTGGATTGTTGGGTCGATCCACGGTGGTTTCGGCACCGAGAACGCCGCGGATCGACCCAACAATCCACTGAACGGCACGGCGTCGGCAGGGCGGCTCCGTTGTGGGCGGCATTGCGCCTCGGCGAGGGGTGTGCGACACTGGTGGCAACAATACAGAACAAATGGTCAGTAAATGGATGTCCCAGCCCGAAGGTTCTACGATGGTCGGACCGATTCGAGGTCGGCAGACGCTGACCGAGGCAGGTCCTGACAAGGGCACATCCAAGGGTGGAGTGGTCATGACAACTCAAGTGAACGACAACCGCTTCGACGAGGCGCAGCTGCAGGAGCAGTTCGACGCCACGATCGAGGCCAAGGATCGGATCGAACCCCGGGACTGGATGCCCGAGGCCTACCGCAAGACGCTCATCCGCCAGGTCGCGCAGCACGCGCACTCGGAGATCATCGGCATGCAGCCCGAGGGCAACTGGATCTCCCGCGCCCCCTCCCTGCGGCGCAAGGCCATCCTGCTGGCGAAGGTCCAGGACGAAGCCGGACACGGCCTCTACCTCTACTCGGCCGCCGAGACCCTGGGCGCCACGCGCAACGAACTCACCGAGAAGCTCGTCGCCGGCAAGCAGAAGTACTCCTCGATCTTCAACTACCCGACCCTGTCGTACACCGATGTCGGCACGATCGGCTGGCTCGTCGACGGGGCGGCCATCTGCAACCAGGTGCCGCTGTGCCGGACCTCCTTCGGCCCTTACGGCCGCGCGATGATCCGCGTGTGCAAAGAGGAGTCGTTCCACCAGCGTCAGGGCTACGAACTGCTGATGACGATGATGCGCGGCACCGAGACCCAGCGCGAGATGGTCCAGGAATCGGTCAACCGCTTCTGGTGGCCGGCGCTGATGATGTTCGGACCCCCCGACGACAATTCCCCGAACACCGAGCAGTCGATGGCCTGGGGCATCAAGACCCACACCAACGACGAGCTGCGTCAGAAGTTCGTCGACATGTCCGTCCCGCAGGCCGAGGCGCTGGGCGTGACGTTCCCCGACGAGAACCTCAAGTGGAACGAAGAGCGCGGACACTACGACTTCTCCACCCCGAACTGGGACGAGTTCTGGGCCGTCGTCAAGGGCGACGGACCCTGCAACGCCCAGCGTCTGGCCCACCGCAAGCGCGCCTGGGACGAAGGGGCATGGGTGCGCGAAGCAGCGCTCGCCTTCGCCGAGAACCAGAACGCCGAGGCGGCAGAGACGACCCCCGCCGCCGATGAATCCACCACCGCCGAGGAGGCAGCGAAATGACCGAGACCAACCCCGGCGCCGCCTCGGCGAAGGACAATTCCGGCTCGACCGGCTCGACCCGCGGCGAATGGCCGCTCTACGAGGTCTTCGTGCGCGGCAAGCGCGGACTCAACCACGTCCACGTCGGATCGCTGCACGCTGCCGATGACCAGATGGCCGTCCACCACGCCCGCGACGTCTACACCCGACGCAACGAAGGCGTGAGCATCTGGGTCGTCCGCGCCTCCGACATCACGGCCTCGAGCCCGGACGAGAAGGACCCGATGTTCGCCCCCAGCGGCGACAAGGTCTACCGTCACCCCACCTTCTACGACATCCCTTCCGATGTCCCCCATATGTGAGTAGGGGCGAGAAATGACTGCGAACAACGAACCCACCATCCACGTCGAACACGACGAAGCCGGCACGAACGTCGAACACGATACGCACGACAACGCGTACTCCGGACTGCTCGTCAACGACGCGAACTGGGCCTTCGGCACCGACTTCGAAGACCCCCTGGCCGGAGTCGACACGACCGTTCCCGACGGCGTCGACGCGAAGGACCTCGGCGCGTACTGCCTCATGCTCGGCGATGACGCGCTCGTCTTCTCCCAGCGGATCTCCGAATGGTGCTCGAACGCCCCGGACCTCGAAGAGGACATCGCGTTGGCGAACATCGCCCTCGACCTGCTCGGTCAGGCGCGACTCCTGCTCGCCCGCGCCGCTGCCGCCGATCCGGAGCTCGTGCCCGAACTGCCCGCAGGCTCCCCGGTGCCCGATGAGGACCGCCTCGCGTTCTTCCGCAACGACCTGGGCTTCCGCAACGTCCGCCTGGCCGAGGTGCCCAACGGCGACTTCGCCGAGGCGGTCGCGAAGATCCTCATCTACTCCACCTGGCGTCTGTCGATCTTCGAACGCCTCGTCGACAGCCGCGACACCGTGCTCGCGGCCATCGCGGCCAAGGGCGTGAAGGAGATGTCCTACCACCGCGACTTCGCCGGACGCTGGGTCGTGACCCTGGCCCGCGGCACCGAAGAATCGAAGTCTCGCTTGGTGGCAGCCCTCGATGGACTGTGGCCGCTGTGGACAGAGCTCTTCGAGACCCACTCGGTCGAAGCCTCCGTGGCCGAGGCCGGAATCGGCGTTGACCCCGCGACAGTGGCCGATGAGGCATCCGTGATCCTCGACCAGGTGTTCGCCGCGGCCGGAATCGACCGCCCCGAACGCGGAGGTCTGGCCGGAGTCGGCGTCCACGGCGGCAAGGGCCGGGACGGACTCCACACCGAGGCCCTGTCGAAGCTGCTCGCCGAGATGCAGGTCGTCGCCCGGGAGCATCCGGAGGGGCAGTGGTGACCGCCATGCTCGAGACCTCCCCGACCGACACCCGCACAGCTGACATGGATACTCGTACGACTGACACCGCCGCCGAGGCGATCGACCGTGCCTGGGCCGCCGCCGAACGTGTGACCGACCCCGAGATGCCGATGCTCACCCTCCTCGACCTCGGCGTGCTGCGCGACGTCACGATCGAAGACGGCCACGTCGTCACCATCATCACCCCCACCTATTCGGGATGCCCGGCGATGGCGACGATGCGCGATGACCTCCAACGCGAACTCCTCCTCGCCGGATTCCCCGATGCCGAGGTCCGCGTGTCCCTGACGCCTGCCTGGACGAGCGACTGGATCACCGAACGTGGGAAGAAGGCCCTCAAGGACGCCGGAATCTCCCCGCCCGGAGCCGCACCGCGCAACTCCGGCCCGGTGGCGCTGACGCTCATGCCCACCCGCCGGGCCGTGACCTGCGTGCTGTGCGGATCCGACGACGTCAGGCTGTCCTCCGAGTTCGGCGCGACCGCATGCAAGGCCATGTACCAGTGCAACGTCTGCCTCGAACCGTTCGACCATGTGAAGGAGATCTGATGACCGATCTGATCGATCAGACCGCCGAGGCGGCCCCCGCCACCGAAGCCTCCGACGGACGCTCCCGGTCGGCTTTCTACCCGCTGATCGTGAAATCCGTCGACCACCTCACCGAGGATTCGGCCGCCGTGACCTTCGACGTGCCCGGAGAATACAGCGAACTCTTCGACTTCGCGGCCGGACAGTCCCTGACCCTGCGTCGCATCATCGACGGTCAGGAGCACCGCCGCACCTATTCGATCTGCGCCCCGGCCGGAACCGCCCCGCGCATCGGTGTGCGCGAAGTCCCCGAAGGACTCTTCTCCCTGTGGCTGGTCAACGAGGTCCGAGCCGGCGACGTCATCGAGGTGCAGCCGCCCTCGGGCAGCTTCCGCGCCGATGCTTCGGCTGGCGGCAAGCACCTGTGCATCGCCGCAGGATCGGGAATCACCCCGATGCTCTCCATCGCGTCGACCGTGCTGTCCAACCCCGAAGCCTCGGTGACTCTGCTCTACGGCAACCGGCACACGAACACCGTGATGTTCGCCGAGGAGCTCGCCGACCTCAAGGACGCCCGCAACCAGCAGCTCGACCTCGTTCACGTGCTCTCCCGCGAACCCCGCGATGTCGAACTGTTCTCCGGCCGCCTCGACGAGGAGAAGCTGCGAGATCTGTTCTCTGCGATCGTTCCGATCGGCAGCATGGACCATGTGTGGCTGTGCGGACCCTTCGGCATGCTCGAAGATGCCCGCAAGGTGCTCGCCGAATTCGACGTGCCCAAGGAGCGGATCCACTTCGAGCTCTTCTACGTCGACGAACCGCCACCGGAGGTCGTCCACGCGGACAAGGTCGTCGAAGGCGCAACCAGCGACGTCACGGTCATCCTCGACGGCAAACGCTCCACCTCGGCGATGTCGCAGGGCAAGACCATCCTCGATTCCGCGCAGGAATCCCGGTCCGATCTGCCGTTCGCCTGCAAGGGCGGCGTCTGCGGAACCTGCCGCGCGAAGATCTGCGGCGGCGAGGTCAACATGGTCCGCAACTACGCCCTCGAGGACGCCGAGGTCGAGGCCAACTTCGTCCTCACCTGTCAGACGTTCCCCGTCAGCGACGAAGTCGTCGTCGACTTCGACTCGTAAGCGTCCCGAACCCCAGCGGGCGCGGGCCCGCACACCAACGGGTGCAAGCCCGTACCATGTCACCAACCCGAACTCTTCAGCGAGGAGACCCATGCCCGAGGCATTCATTCTGGACGGACTGCGCACCCCCATCGGACGCTACGGGGGTGCACTGGCCGACCAGCGGCCCGACGACCTCGTGGCGACCACGATGAAGACCGTCGTCGAGCGGGCGGGCATCGACCCGACCGATATCGACGAGGTCATCCTCGGCTCGGCGAACCAGGCCGGTGAGGACAACCGGAACATCGCGCGCATGGCCGTGCTCCTGGCCGGACTTCCCGAGTCCGTGCCCGGGTTCACCGTCAACCGTCTGTGCGCCTCGGGGATGACTGCGATCACGACGGCGCGGGCGATGATCGCCGCCGGAGACGCCGATGTGGTCGTGGCCGGCGGAGTCGAATCGATGACCCGTGCTCCCTGGGTGAGCGAGAAGCCCTCACGCGCCTGGTCGAAGCCGGGCCGGACCTGGGACACCTCGATCGGATGGCGGTTCACGAACCCCGCCTTCGATGAGGACACGACTCTGTCCATGCCGCAGACGGCCGAACGCGTCGCCGAGAAGTGGAAGCTCACCCGCGAGGCCCTCGACGAATTCGCCTACCAGTCGCATCAGAAGGCCCTGGCCGCGCAGAAGGCCGGCAGCTTCGACCCGGAGATTCTGCCCATCGGCGACGTCGCCGCCGATGAAGGCCCGCGCGCCGATTCGACCCAGGAGAAGCTCGGCAAGCTGCGCCCCATCCACGGACCCGGCGGACTCATCACCGCAGGAAACTCCTCGTCGCTCAACGACGGTGCCGCCGTCGTCGTGCTCGTGTCCGAGGACTATGCGAACAAGCACGGACTCACCCCGCGCGCCCGCGTCGTCGCCGGTGCCAATGCCGGTGTGTCCCCGGAGATCATGGGCATCGGACCCGTCCCCGCGACTCGCAAGGTGCTCGAGCGCACCGGGTGGAAGGTCGGCGAACTCGACGCCGTCGAACTCAACGAAGCCTTCGCCTCCCAGTCGTTGGCGTGCATGGGCGACCTCGGACTCGACCCGGAGACCGTCAACGGCTTCGGCGGCGCGATCGCGCTGGGCCATCCGCTGGGCTGCTCGGGCACCCGCATCACGCTGACCCTGCTCAACCGTCTGGAACAGGCCGATGCGAAGCGCGGACTGGCGACCATGTGCGTGGGCGTCGGTCAGGGATCGGCACTGCTGCTGGAGCGCGTGTGAGCGCCGGCGGCATGGGAGCCGGCGGTACAGCCGGTGTGAGCGATTCCGCCTCCCCGCTGCTCGTCGAACGCCACTCCGACCGGACGATCATCCGGCTCAACCGGCCCGAGGTCCGCAACGCCATCGATCAGACGATGGTCGATGCCCTCCACGCCGTGTGCGCCGAACTCGAGGCCGAACCGAAGGTTGCGATCCTCACCGGCACCTCCGGTGTCTTCGCCGCAGGTGCCGATATCTCGCAGCTGCGCAATCGTCGCCGCGATGATGCTCTGGCCGGGATCAACTCGAAGATATTCTCCCGCATCCAGGAACTGCCGATGCCGGTCATCGCCCTCGTCGAGGGATTCGCCCTCGGCGGCGGTGCCGAACTCGCCTTCGCCGCGGACTTCCGCATCGGCACCCCGTCGACGAAGATCGGCAACCCGGAGACGGGTCTGGGCATCCTCGCTGCCGCCGGAGCCGCATGGCGTCTGCGCGAACTCGTCGGCGAACCCCGCGCCAAGGAGATCCTCCTTGCCGGGCGGACCCTGCAGGCCGACGAGGCCAAGGCGATCGGTCTGCTCAACGACGTCGTCGACCCCGAGGATCTCGAACTGGCCGGTCAGGCGCTGGCGGATCGGATTGCGAGCTTCGCACCTTTGGCCGTGCGGTTGAGCAAGTCGGCGTTCCACGCCCCTCGCGAGGCGCATCCGCTCATCGACAATGTGGCCCAGGCCGTGCTGTTCGAGACCGAAGAGAAGTTCGCCCGCATGGATGCGTTCCTGTCCAAACGCGAAGCGAAGAAGGCGAAGAAGGCCGCCGAGGCGGAAGCGGCCGAGCGTGCACGCGCCGAAGCCGTGGCCACCGAAGCGATCGACCAGCAGGAAGAGACGCGCACCCGAGGAGAAGGCGACAACGCATGAGCGACATTACGACAGACACACCGGCCCGCGTTCCCGACGTCGTCGGCGTCTATGGCGGCGGACGGATGGGTGCCGGTATCGCGCATGCCTTTGCCACCGCCGGCGCCCGCGTCATCGTCATCGAGAACACGGACGAGACCGTGGCCGCCGCCAGGGAGCGCATCGACGCATCGATCGAGAAGTCGCAGTCGAAGGGCATCGAGGTTCCCGGAACCGTCGTCGTCGACCGTGATCCCACTCTGCTCGACGAGGCTCTCCTCGTCGTCGAAGCCGTGCCCGAGATCGTCGAACTCAAGCAGGAGGTGCTCGCTGCCATCGCGAAGCACGCTCCTGCTGCGAGCATCGGCACGAACACCTCGGCGCTGTCGATCGACGAGCTCGCCGCAGCCCTGCCGCGGCCGCAGGCGCTCATCGGCCTGCACTTCTTCAACCCGGTGCCCGTGTCCGAACTCGTCGAGGTCGTCGTCGGCACCCACACCGATCCCACGCTCGTCGACGTCGCCAAGGAATGGGTGACGGGGCTGGGGAAGACGGCGATCACGGTGAAGGACTCGCCCGGATTCGCCTCCTCCCGCCTCGGCGTGGCTCTCGCTTTGGAAGCGATGCGGATGGTCGAAGACGGCGTCGCCAGCGCGGAGGACATCGACCGGGCCATGACCCTTGGCTACCGGCATCCGGCCGGGCCGCTGAAGACGACGGACATCGTCGGCCTCGATGTGCGCCTCGGCATCGCCGAGCACCTCGCAGCGGAGATCGGTGAGCGCTTCACACCCCCGCAGATACTGAAGGACAAGGTCGCCGCCGGTGAACTCGGCCGCAAGACCGGACAGGGTTTCTACACCTGGTGACCACGGGCGTCCGCCCGGCGGGCACCGGCCGCACCGCACTGACAGGACACGCAAAGGAGCATCCATGACCGAGATCCAACTGAAGAACCGCGGCCCGATCGCCGAGCTCGTCCTCGACGGACCCGAGTCCCGCAACGCCCTCGACGCGGACAACCTCCGCGATATCGCGGCCGCCGTGGCCAAGGTCGCCGAGGCGGTCCCGAACGTCCGCGTCCTCCTCATCCGCGGAGAGGGCAAGGTCTTCTGCTCCGGTCGCGACATCGCGAACGTCGACGTCGAGACGGATGACGCCCACGCCTTCCTCGCCGAGATCTTCGCCCCCGTCTTCCAGGCGATCAGGGCGCTGCCGATCCCCGTGATCGCCCAGGTCCAGGGGGCGGCCCTCGGGCTCGGGTACGGGGTCGCGGCGGCAGCCGACATCATCTTCGCCGCCGATGATGCGAAGTTCGGGTCCCCGTTCGCCGCAATCGGTGCGATGCTCGATTCCGGCGCCCACCACGTGTTCCTCGACCGGGTCGGCTATCACCGGACGATGGATCTCATCGTCACCGGTGATTTCATGACCGGCGCCGAGGCGGCCGCCACCGGGATCGTCTCCCGTGCGGTCCCCGCCGCGGAACTGACCGACTTCGTCGAATCGAAGCTGGAGAAGATCGTCACCGGACCGGCCGAGGCCTTCGCGATGGAGAAGGGCTTCGTGCAGAAGCTCGCCGACGAACGTCCGAACCTCGCCGAGGTGCTCGCCCAAGAGGCGGCCCTGCAGGAATCGGCGCGTCAGACCCCGGACTACGCCGAAGGATTCACGGCGTTCCAGGAACGCCGCAAGCCGAACTTCGGCTAAGACTCAGGAAGTTCAGGCGTCTCTGCCTGTGCGTGTTCGGCGTCTCGGGTGCGCTTCCACCGGCGCATCGTGATGATCGTCAGCGTGATGACCAAAGCCCAGGAGATGCCCACGCCGATGCCGTTGAGGACATTCGGCTCCCCGATGAAGGCGCCGACGGCCACGAGGGAGAGCTGACCCGGCAGGGACGAGATGATGGTGGCGCTGAGGAATGTGCGGTTGTCGATGCCCAGTGCTCCGCTGCCGTAGTTGACCGGCCAATACGGGAACCCGGGCATGAGGCGCAGGGCGCACACTGCGTAGAAGCCGCCGCCGGTGAGCTTGGATTCGATCGTCTCGGCATGGGAGCCGAGCAGCCGCAGCACAGTGTCCCGGCCGAGCGCCCGAGCGATCCAGTAGCCGATCCAGCAGCCCGCGACGACTCCGACCATCGACAGAATGGTGCCGAACGGCAGCCCGTAGATGAGTCCTCCGGCGGTGGCCATGATCGTCACGGGGATCGGGGTGGCGGCGACGGCCATATAGATGAGGACGAAGACGGCGAAGCCCCAGAATCCGGCGGCCGCGATATCGGCCTGCAGCACATCGACCGAGGGCAGACGAACATTGAAGACCGCCCATACTCCGGCCAGAACGACGAGGGCGAGAGCGATATTGCGCAGGATCGTCGGCCAGTCGAGGCGCCCACGGCCCGACCGGGGGCGGTGCGACCACTCCGCGGGCGAGGCGTCTTCGTGTCCGGGCATGGCCCGATCTTACGTCTCGCCCGGGGTGGTTGGGCAATCTCCGGCTCAGGCTGCGGGGCCCTCGGTCAGAGTCACCTTCGCGCTGTGGGTCTGACCGTCGGCGTCCGTCCAACTCAGCGACACGGTGTCACCGGGCTTGTGCTCGGCGATGGCCGAGGAGAGGCCGGTGCCGTCGGTGATCTGGGTCGAGCCGACCCGGGTGATCGTGTCTCCGGCGGTCAGTCCCGCCTCGGCGGCGGGGGTGTCCTCATAGACTCCGGCGACGACTGCTCCTGCGGCCTGCGACGACGAGCCCGACTGGCTTGGCTGACCTGACTGGCCGGCTTGGCCCGACTGGCCGTTCGAACTGCCGTCTCCCGGCTGGATCGACTGGCTGCCCTGGCCCGACTGGCCCTGACCCGACTGCGAATCCTGTTGGACCCCGATGCCGAGGAACGCCGGGTAGCCGAGCGTGTTCGTGCTCGTCTGCTCGCCGTCGATGATCGACTCGGCCGTGGACAGCGCCGACTCGATCGGAATGGCGAAGCCGGTGACGGTGGCCGATCCCGACGAGGCCGCGGTATTCATACCGACGACCTCGCCCTCGTCGTCGAGCAGTGCCCCACCCGAATCGCCGGAGACGATATCGGCCTGGACCTGGATCATATTGTTCAGCGTCTCCGAATCCTCGGAGCCCTGAGCGGTGGTGGTGACGGAGGCGCCGAGGTCGGTGACCGTGCCGTCGGCGGCCTGCAGCTGTCCCTGTCCCTCGGAATTGCCGACGGCGGTGACGTCGTCACCGACCGTGACCGAGTCGTCGTCGACCGTGGCCGGCTGCAGGTCCGAGGCGCCCTTGAGCTGGAGCACGGCGACGTCCTCCGTCGAATCGGAGCCGACGACGGAGGCCTCGTAGGTCTTGCCGGTGGTGGCTACGGTGACGGAGATCTTCGTCGAATCGGCGATGACGTGGTTGTTCGTCAGCACGAGACCGTCCTTGCTCAGCACGATGCCGGTGCCGGCCGCCTCGGCGTTCTCATAGCCGAGCTCGGTGTCGATGAGGACGACGCCGGTCGACTCCTTCTCACTCGCCGGGCTGGCCTCCTGCTGGGAAGAGCCGTCGCTGCCCTGGCCGGTGTCAGGGGACTGCGAGCCGCCGCCGGGAGCGGTGCCTCCGCCGTAGCTGCCTTGGCCGCCGTTTCCCTGTCCGAAGTTCGGGGACTGTGTTCCGTTCTGCACGCTGCCCCCTTGGCTGTTGCCGCTCTGCCCGCTGCCCTGGCTGGGGTCGGTCGGCTGCCCGGTGAAGGGGATGGCTGACTGGGTGGTCACGCCCGCGACCGTGCGGGTATGGGCCGCCGCGGCGGTCGGCAGACCTGCAGTCGTTCCGATGCTCAGCGCCAGCGCCGCTGCCGCTCCGGTGACGGTCAGGGCGAGTCGACGCCTCCGGGGGCGGGATCGGGTGACGGATGCTGCCGCCGTCTCGGTGCCGAATGCGTTCTCACCGTTGTACCCAGCGCCGGTCGCCATCTGTGCTGACCTCATGCGCTTCGACTCGTTCATGGTCTGTGCCTTTCTCCGTTCTGCGGAAGTGCTCTGTGATTCCTATTGAGTACCCGCACGCTGTGGCCAAGCTGTGGCGCAGCTGGAGCGAAGCTTCGACTTTGTCAGTCGAGGGCTGAGAGGGTTGAGCCGATCAGCCGGCGATGACGATGATGCCGATCGCGGCGCCGATGTAGAAGAGGTTGACCGAGAGGATGAAGATGCGTTCGGCGATGCCGAAGAACTTCGGGCGCAGGGGCTTGATGATGAGCACGGCGACGCTGACGATGAGGGACACGAGTGCGAACCACGAGATCACCTGGAGGAGCTGTGCCAAGGGTGCCGGTCCCTCGGCGATGAAGAGTCGCACGAAGTTGCCCATGCAGGCGTAGCTGAGGGCGAACCAGGCGATAGCCATGAGATAGTGCAGTCGCCCGATCGTGGTCAGCTTCTCGCCTTCCAGATCGGTGGGGACGAAGGGCAGGGCGAGGAAGATCATCGCGAGGACCGCGAGGGCGATGCTGACGAACGTCGAATCCTCCCAATCCGGCAAGCCGACGACGACCGCCGCGGCGAGCAATCCCCAGAACGGCACCGTCACCCAGGTCATCGCGCTGCTCAGGCGCCGGGTTGAACCGACCGCATAGTCGCTGACGGCGTGGCTGACGATCGAGTACTCGCTCTTGACGAGGTGGAGAGCGATGAAGAGGGCGAGCCGAGCCAATCCGCAGGCGGCCGCGAGGGCGGCGAGGATGAGGGTCATGAGTGGTCCTTCGGGGTCTCGGAGCGGATGGTGCGGACCTCGTCGTGGAGGTCGCGGATCGTGGAGGCCAGAGAGTTCGGGTCGATGCCGATCGCTCGGGCATTGTCGTCGAGGGAGTGTCCGAGCAGGCGTGCGCAGTGCCCGCTTTTGTCTTCCCCCGCCGAGGTGAGGCGCAGTTCCCTACGATTGCCGGATCCCGGAGTCGCGCCGTTGGTGATGAGGCCGTCGGTCAGCAAGGCTTTGACGATCCCGGATCCGGCCGCCTCGGTGACGCCGAGTGATTTAGAGAGCGTGCGCCCGGTGATGTCGGGGTGCTGGCCGAGGATGACGAGGGCGACGTACTGGTTGTAGGTCAGTCCCTCGGGGCGCAGCATCTGCTCCGCCCACCGGTCGAGTGTGCGGACCAGGTCGTGGAGTTCATGAGCGAGATCCATGCTGTAAGTTAAGCACTTAAGTTAGTCGGTGGCAAGGGGCCGGCGAAGATTCTTCACTGAGGGGGAGGAAGACGGTCGGGGGTCACAGCAGGGCTGTCCACGGCCGGTCCGACCATGACTGAAGACGACCGAACCCCGGCAGAACCATGGTTCTGCCGGGGATCGGAATGGGGCCCGCGTCGAGGACGGCGGGTGGGCGGCTGCGTAGGGGCCGCCTCGGCGAGGTGAGGGTGGGGAACCGCCTCGGCGAAGTTCCTGCCTGAGGGAGTCTCAGCCGGTGAAGATCGCGACGGCCTTGACCACGGTCAGGGACAGGCCCCAGAGGAGGCCGCCGACCACGACGACGGTGAGGACAGAGCCGACGGCCCTATAGGCGCCGCCGACGGGGGA
The DNA here is from genome assembly GCF_057654315.1 of Brevibacterium sp. Lmc1. Lineage (NCBI taxonomy): Bacteria > Bacillati > Actinomycetota > Actinomycetes > Micrococcales > Brevibacteriaceae > Brevibacterium > Brevibacterium sp. Lmc1. Next base: position 194,886 of record NZ_CM172803.1, read on the forward strand.
CTGCGGCGATCCGGAGTCGGGGACGTGGGCTACGGGGGTGGAATCGTTCATGATCTGACCCTTCCTTCAGTTCTCTTCGAGGGCGGCGGCCTGCTTGGCGGCGACGTCCTCTTCGCGTTCGAAGTATTTTTCGCTGACCGGGCGGACGAGCACATTGGCGATGAAGCCGATGACCAGCGCGCCGACCATGATGAACATTCCCGGAGTGTAGAGCTCGGGGCCTTCCTTCCCTGCCGCCTCGCCGGCCTCGACGACGGAGTTGACGATGAGCGGACCGGCCACACCGGCCGCCGACCAGGCGGTGAGCAGGGCACCGTGGATGGCTCCGACCTGGTAGACGCCGAAGAGGTCCTTGAGGTAGGCGGGGATCGTGGCGAAGCCGCCGCCGTAGAAGGAGATGATGATGAGGGTGGCCAGCACGAAGAGGAAGATCGAGCCGCCGCCGAAGAGGGCGACGACGAGGTAGAGGATCGCACCGACGCCGAGGTACATCATGTAGTTGTTCTTCCGACCCAGGTAGTCCGAGGTCGTCGACCAGATGAATCGGCCGCCCATATTACCGATCGAGAGCAGACCGACGAAGCCGGCCGCTGCGGCCGCGGTGATGCCGAAGTAGGACTGGATCATCGGGGCGGCGTTCTCGAGGATGCCGATGCCCGCGGTGACGTTGAGGAACAGGACGACCCACAGCAGCCAGAACTGCGGTGTGCGGATGGCATTGCGGACCGAGACGTTGCCCTTCGTCTGCATCGGCTTCGCCTTGACCTTCGAGGGGTCGAAGCCCTTCGGGGTCCATTCGGGGTGGGGGACGCGGATGACGAAGGCACCGGCGGCGATGACGACGGCATAGACGATGCCGAGGGTGACGAAGGTCGGGGTCAGACCGGCGACGAGGTGTTCCGGGTCGGAGCCGCCGCCGAAGAGGGCCATGAGCTGGTTCGACATCGGGCTGGCGATGAGGGCACCGCCGCCGAAGCCCATGATGGCCAGTCCCGTGGCCAGGCCCGGACGGTCAGGGAACCATTTCATCAGGGTCGAGACCGGGGAGATGTAGCCGATGCCCAGACCGATTCCGCCGATGACTCCGTAGCCGAGGTAGACCAGCCACAGCTGCCCGGTCATGATGCCGAGCGAGGCGATGAAGAAGCCGACGACCCAGCAGGTTCCGGCGGCAACCATCGAGGCGCGGGGGCCGTTCTTCTCCACCCAGGGGCCGAAGACGGCAGAGGAGATGCCGAGCATGAGAATCGCGATCGAGAAGATCCAGCCGATCGAGACCTCACCGGCGTCGAAGTGCGACATGAAGGGGATCTTGAAGACGCTGAATGCGTAGACCTGGCCGATGCACAGGTGGATGGCCAGAGCGGCCGGTGGGATCAGCCACCGGTTGAAGTTCTTCGGCGCGACGATCGCCGAGCGCGTGAGAATGGAAGCCACGGGAAGTCCTTTTCTGCAGTGGAACTCGTGTCACCGTCGACACCGGTCAGCGGACGGCAGGTGCGGCCGGCGGTCAGTTGACCGACCGGAGAGTCCACCTCAGAGTAAGTTCCACACAAGAGAAATGCGAGGAACACTCAGCATTTTCTTGAGAAAAGGCGGCAATTTCTTGCCAAGTGGGATGTCGTCCGTGGCTCTCGGGGCTCAGAGGCGGATCGTGACGTCGGCCTGCTTACGCAGCTTCTTCGCGAATTTCTGCGTCGCTTCCTGAGACTTCTGGTTCTTCACCTGTTCCTTGAGCTGGGGACGCATGTCCTCGATCGGCGGCATCTCCTGCTGGCCCTGGCCGCCCTGCTGCGCCATCTGCTCCTGCTGGGACTTCGCCTGTTCGTAGGCCTGCCCGATCTCTTCGCCGCTGACCTCGAACTCACCGTATTCGTCCTCGACGAGGCCCTCGATCTTCAGCTGGTTCTTCAGCTCCGAGCGGACGTTCTCCTCGTCCATGCCCTGGTCCTTCATGGCTTTGAGGAAGTCCTTCTCGCTCATCTGTCCCGATTTCGCGGATTCCTTGAGCCCCTTGTCGATGTCCTTGTCCGAGACGTCGATATTGCGCTTGTCGGCTTCCTGGACGAGCACTTCGGTGCTCACAAGGTTCTCGACCGTCTGCTTCTTCAGGCCCTTCTCATCGACCGGCTGACCGGACTGCTGAGCCTGCATCTGCATCTGCTGATACTGGGTTTCGAAGAGGGGAACGAAGTCGTCCTTGAGGATCTTCTCACCGTTGACCTCGGCGACGACCTTCGGAATATCCTTCGTGTTCGGTTTGCCCTGCTGGCCCTGTTGGTCTTGAGCAGAGTCGGCGCCGGGGGACTGTTCGGCCGCGGCCGAGGACTCCTTCGGCTTTGCTTCGTCGCCCTGACTTCCGCAGGCGGCCAACGCCACCACGGATACGGACATGGCCAGGCCCAGCAGCCACCGGTTCGTTCGCACATTCACTCCTGCTCATCGGTTTCAGCCTGCCAGGCTAACAGTGCCGACTCCCCGAAGAATGTGTGGAGTATGTACGTCGCTTGGTAAGGACGATTGCGGTCGGCAGGATCGGGGAGGTCCCGGGTGTTCTCTGTTCGTCTCGGATTCGTCGTTAAGGCACTGACGGTCGGCCGCCTCGGCGGATACACTGCGGCTACCGGAATCGTACGGAGCACGGTCCGTGCCATCCGCAGCGAAGGGAGTTGGCCATGGAATCGACGTTTCGCGGAGTGTTCCTCACCTGCACAGACGCCGAGGCGACCGCCGCCTTCTATCGCGAGATCGCGGGGCTGCCGCTGACGACCGAGGGCGATGAGGAGTACTCCTACTTCGTCGTCGAGGCCGGGGGAGTGCAGGTGGCTCTGCACTCGGCCGAGGCGTTCGCCGACTATGCGTTCCCGCCGGTGACGGAGGCGAATCTCACGCACCTGTACTTCCGGATCCCGGATCAGGCGGAGTTCCTCGAACGGATCAAGAACGCGGGCACTCCGCTCGTGGCGGTCGACGATGTCGTCGTCACGGTCGAGGACCCCGACGGCCGGAAAGTCATGTTCGGCACGGCGTGAGGATTGCCGTCAGACCGGCCCTGAGGTCAGCGAGGAACTCGTGCGGTGCTTCGAGGGACGGGAAGTGTCCGCCTTTCGGGGCCGCCTGCCAGCGGACGATGCGCCGGTAGCGTTGCTGTGACAATGCGCGCGGATACCTTTCGATATCGCAGGGGTACATCGTGATAGCCGTCCGAACGTCGACTCGCAGATCGGGGTCGAGGGAGTCGTGGCTTTCGAAGTAGATGCGCGCCGAGGAGGCACCGGTGCGCATCAGCCAGTACAGAGAGACGTTGTCGAGCAGTCGGTCCCGTGAGATCGTTTCGAAGGGGCTGTCGCGGGTGTCCGTCCATTCGGCGAACTTGTCGAGGATCCACGCCAGCTGGCCGACAGGTGAGTCGACGAGGGCGTAGCCGATGGTCTGTGGTCGGGTGGCCTGCTGATGGGCATACGCTGCCCGATTGGCCCAGAAGTCTTCAGCGTCCACGGCCCATGCGCGCTCGCCTGCTGTCAGCTCATCGAGTGATGCACCGGGAATGCCGGGTGCATAAGTGGTGTGGATGCCGATGAGGTGATCGGGGAAGCGTCCGCCGAGGATCGTGGTGATGACCCCTCCCCAGTCGCCGCCGAAGGCTGCGAAGCGGTCGTAGCCGAGTCGGCCCATCAGCGTGACCCAGGCTTCGGCGATTCGGTCCGTCGACCAGCCGGTGCCGCTCGGTCTGTCGCTGAAACCGAAACCCGGCAGTGAGGGAACGACGCAGTGGAACGCCGGTGCCTCGGAATCGGTCGGTTCGGCCAGTTCGTCGATGACGTCGACGTATTCGGCGATGCTGCCGGGCCACCCATGGGTGAGGATCAACGGGGTCGCGTCGGACCGCGAGGACCGGCGGTGGAGGAAGTGGATTCCGAGTCCGTCGATGACGGTGCGGAACTGGCCGATCTCGTTGAGCCGAGTCTCGAAGTTTCGCCACGAATAGTCGGTTCGCCAGTAGTCCACGAGGTCGACGAGGTCGGTGAGCGGGACACCCTGGGACCACCGGCCAGGTCCCGGTGCCGGCGTCTGGCCCGCGACGGTCTCTGCTTCGGGCAGGCGGGCAGTGGCGAGTCTGCGGTTGAGGTCATCGATTTCGGACTGCGGGAGGTGGAGGTCGAAGGGTTCGACGGCACTTGTGCTCATGGGTTCGGTGGGCCTTTCGATAGTGCGGCGTACGACGGGCTGCGGATCTGTATTGAGCGTCCGGTCAGCAGACGGTGTGGATCCGCAGCCCGTGCTCTCCGGGGCACAGGTGGGGCGCGAGTTCCCAGTCAGGTGTGTACTCGCCGGTGAACTGCGGCCGGTAGGGGACTGTCGGGGCAGTGAAGAGCTCGCCGAGTCGGTCGGTGAGTCGGGTACGGATCGGCGTCAGGTCGTCGATGCGGTCGGCGCTGGGAATGGCGAACGGTTCGAGCACGCTCATGCCGGTGTAGGCGAAGGTCCCGTGCAGGAGGCCGAAGAGGAGTTCGTTGAGCTCGCCGGACTTCCCGCGGGGGCCGATGGCGTGCGGGCGATCTCCGAGGGTGGTGATGACGAATGCGCGTTTGCCGGTGAATGGGCCCTGTTCGAAGCGGAGCCGTCGTCCCGTGTTTTCGTCGGTGCCGAAGGCGAAGCCGCTGACGAAGACTCGGTCGAACCAGCCTTTGAGAATCGCCGGCATCCCGTACCACCACAGCGGGAACTGAATGACGAGCGCATCTGCCCGTCGCAGCTTCTCCTGCTCGCGGACGATCGCGTCAGGTTGGGCGCCGGTGAGGTGCGCAGTGCGGGTGTCGGCACTGATGCGGAACCGATCCGATGAGGGGATGCCGGCATCGCGAGGGCGAAGCACCGGGTCCCATTCCATGGCATAGAGATCGGATTCGAAGACGGTGTGGCCGAGTGTGCGCAGATGCTCGATTCCGATCGTGCGCAAGCTTCCGTTGAGCGAGCGTGGTTCGGGGTGGGCGCTCAGCCAGAGGACTGTCGAACGTGTGTCGTCGTATTGCATGTCTACATCGTGGACTCTTAGAGTACAAGCGTCTAGTACGGACATTTCTGTCCCTATGGAGGTGCATATGCGGTTGCCGGTCCGTCGCGCGATGGAGGTGTGCCCGGTCGAGGTGGCGGTCTCGGCGGTCGGCGGCACCTGGAAGCTCACTGTCATCAAGCATCTGCTCGAGGGAACTCGCCGATTCAACGAACTCGGGCGACTGGTGCCTTTGGCGAACACGAAGACTCTCACCAGGCAGCTGCGCGAGCTCGAAGAGGACGGCCTGGTTCTGCGCACTGTATATCCGGAAGTGCCGCCGCGCGTCGAGTACTCACTGACCGATCTGGGACGCAGTCTTCAGCCGATCGTCGAGGCGATGAACGAGTGGGGCAAGGACTTCGAACGCACTCACGCGGACTGAAGACAGGGGCAAGTGCCGTCCGCGGGCTCTGGCGCTCGGTCCTGCCGTATGGTGCTTCAGGCGCTCGGCTCGTAGGCCGAGTAGGTGATGCCGCTCGGGAAGGACTTCGCATCGATGAGCTTGAGGCGCGGCGGTCTGGCCGAGTGCGCGCCGTCGTGAAAGTAACCGCGTCCGCGACCCTGCCATACCGGATAGGTGAACATCCGATACTCATCGACGAGTCCCTCCGCGATGAGGTCGTGGGCCAGGGTGATGCTGCCGGTGACGATGACATCGCGTCCCGGTGCCTCGCGCAGGTCAGCGACCGCGCGCAGCGGATCGGAGCTGATGATCTGTGTGTTCTGCCAGCCCGGTTCGGTCAACGTCGAAGACACGACGCGTTTGTCGACCTGATTGAGGTGGTCCGCGACTCCGGTGGTGTCATCGGTGGCGTTCGGCCAATAGCCGCGGAAGTCCTCGAAGGTCTGCCGACCGAGCAGCAGCACGTCCTCGTTCGCGGATTGCCGCATGAGTTCGGCCGAGAGCTCTTCGTCCTGGGCCTGCGGATCGAACCAGTCGTCGAGCATCTCGACACGACCGTCGAGGGTGATGTTCTGAGTGATGATGATGCGCACGCTCGGTCTCCTCGTTGAGTGACGTGGGTAATCAACACTACTTGCCCGTGTAGACCGGCAACAAGGGTGCGTTGACCACCGGAGGGCATAGATTGGTAACAGCAGCCGACCGGAACCGGTCGAACCGAACCGCACGCCACCCACACGATGAGGAGCCCCATGACCACCCCAGATTTCCGCACCGAAGCTCAGGGCCACCTCGGCGATCTCATTTCCCTGCGACGGAAGCTGCACGCGAACCCCGAACTGGGATTCGACCTTCCTTTCACGCAGCGGACGGTGCTCGATGAGCTCGCCGGGCTGGGACTTGAGATCACCACGGGGGAGTCGCTCACCTCGGTGGTGGCCGTCCTCAAGGGCGGGAAACCCGGGCCCGCGGTGCTGCTGCGCGGCGACATGGACGCGCTGCCGGTCGTCGAGGACACCGGCCTCGACTTCGCCTCTGAGAACGGGAACATGCACGCGTGCGGTCACGACCTGCACACGGCGGGGCTTGTCGGCGCCGCACGCTTGCTCGCCGCTCACCGCGAGGAGATCCCCGGATCGATCATCTTCATGTTCCAGCCCGCCGAGGAGGTCGAAGGCGGGGCCGAGCCGATGATCGCCGAGGGCGTGCTCGAAGCCGCCGGTGTCCCGGTCGTCGCGGCCTACGGCATCCACGTCGAAGCCGACGTTCGAGGTCGCTTCACGACGAAGGGCGGGCCGCTCATGGCCGGCTTCGCCGACCTCAACCTGACCATCCACGGGGCGGGCGGACACAGCAGTCAACCGCAGGCGACCCGCGACCCCGTGCCGGCGCTCGCCGAGGTGGTGCTGGCCCTGAATACGATGACCGGTCGGTCCTTCGACATCTTCGATCCCGTCGTCGTCTCGGTCACTCAGCTCGAAGCTGCGCAGGCCAGCAACGTCATCCCGGACTCGGCGAAGCTCACGGCCTCCATCCGCTTCCTCTCCGCCGAGTCTGTGGCCCTGCTGCAGGAGCGGGTGACGGAGATCGCCGAGAACATCGCCCGGGCTCACCGCTGCACCGCCGAGGTGGACTTCCAAGTGGGATTCCCCGTGACCGTCAATAACCCCGCCGAGTCGACGGTCGTGCTCGAGCGACTGGGCTCAGTATTCGGGTCCGAGCGGGTCGTCGAGATGGAATATCCGCGGATGGGGTCGGAGGACTTCTCCTTCGTCTTGCAGAAGGTGCCGGGTACCTTCGTGTTCCTGGGCGCGACGCCCGAGGGCATCGACCCGGACGCCGAGACGAACCATTCGCCGAGGGTGGTCTTCGACGACGGCCTGCTCGGCGATCAGGCCGCGGCGCTCGCCCACTTGGCATTCGCGCGGCTGAAAGATGAGGAGAAGCGCTGACACCTCTGGCACAAAACAGTGGTCGCAATCGGATACTCAGGAGGTCGTCCTGAAAGTATCCGATTGCGACCACTGTTCGAGATTCCGTCTGAGGCGGTGGAGTCTGCCAGCGGGGTCAGTCGGCGGCGGGTGCCGGCTTGACGGTGGTGTCATCGATATCAACGGACTCATCGCCGCGCGTGCCTGTCCCGCCAGTTTCGAGGTCCCGGCGCCGCACCGTGCGGTACGCATCCATCGTCTGATCCTCGTGCAGCGTTTTGACGATGCAGTAGCCGAGCAGCGCCACGATGACCGCGAACGGCAGGGCGGAGAGCATCGCCGCTTGCTGCAGTGCCGCGAGTCCTCCGGCGAAGAAGAGGACCATCGCCGATGTTCCCGTGAGCGCACCCCAGACGGCGAGCACCCATCGGCTCGGCTCGAGCGTGCCGCGAGACGTGAGCATGCTGAGCACGAATGTGTTCGCATCCGCACCCGAGACGAAGTAGAGGACGACGAGAAGAATCGCGATCACCGAGGTGAGGCCCACCCAGGGCAGATGTTCGAGGGTCTCGAAGAACGCCGAGTTCACATCTTCGGCCGCTGCCGCGCCGATCCCGCCATCACCGTCCATGTCGATCTTGATCGCGGTGCCTCCGAAGATCGTGAACCAGACGAAGAAGACAAGACTGGGAATGCCCATGACGCCGAGGACGAATTCGCGGACGGTCCGCCCCTTCGAGATCTTCGCGAGGAAGACGCCGACGAAAGCGCCCCAGCTCAGCCACCAGGCCATCATGAAGTAGGTCCAGTACTGGTACCACTCGACGTCACCGGAGACCAGCGGAGTGAGCAGGCTGACCTTGAAGAAGTCGTTGAGGTACTCACCCGTCGAGCGGAAGAAGAGGTTTCCGATGAACCCGGTCGGCCCGACGATGAGGACGAAGAGGCCGAGGAAGATCGAGAGCACGGCGGTCGTCTGGCTGAGGAACTTGATCCCGCGGTTGACTCCCGAGAGTGCCGAGAGCGTGAAGACCACCGTGATGCCGAGGATGATGACGATCTGAACGAAGAGCTCGTTCGGGATTCCGAAGACTCGGTTGAGGCCCTCGCTGATCTGAGAGGCACCGAGGCCGAGCGACGTGGTCGTGCCGAACAGCGTGGCGATGACGGCGAGGATGTCGATGACATTTCCCAGCCAGCCGTCCATTGCCTTGCCGAACAGTGGCCGCAGCATCGGGGAGATCAGTCCGGTGTTGCCGCGCCGGTGAGTCGAGTAAGCGATGGCGAGGCCGAAGACTCCGAACACGGCCCAGGCATGCGGTCCCCAGTCGAAGTAGGAGAACTGCAGAGCACGTACGGCGGCTTCGTTGGTGCCGGGGTCGGCGAGCCCATGCGGCGGGGTGGTGAAGTGGGTGATCGGTTCGGCCACACCGTAGCTGATGAGGCCGATGCCCATCACCGCGGAGAGAATCATCGTCAGCCAGGCCCAGGTGCTGTATTCGGGACGGTCATCATCGGCACCGAGGCGGACCCGGCCGAAACGACCGAAACCGAGGTAGACGAGGAGACCGATGCACCCGAGCGTCAGGACGAGATAGACCCATCCCACCTTCGCGGCGACGGCATCCATGGCAGTGGTCATCGCCGCAGCCATGCCGTCAGGGGAGAGGACTCCCCACAGCGTGAATGCGCCGACACCGAGGATCGAGATCCAGAAGACGCGTCCAGGTCGGTGTCGCATGGCATCGGCATAGCGTATGGCCGGACTCGGCCCTGTCAGCGAGTCGAGGCCGCTGCCGGGCAGCTGCGCGCGGCGGCGTCCGCTCCGTTCCCCACTGTCATCGTCAACGTCGGGATCGTGCTCGGGTTCGGAATACATCAGGACTCCACTTCTTCGTGTGTCGTAGGGAGAGGGGTTCGGGTGGTATTGGAATTCGCCAGGGCGGGACGAGATCAGTTGAGAGAGGTGAGATCTTCGCTGTCGAAGAAGCGACCGGCTTTGTAGATCATCGGCTCGTCCTCGGATGCCTCGGCACTGCGGACACGTCCGATGAAGACCGTGTGGGTCAGCGCTTGGAAGCGCTCCTTGATCTCGACTTCGATCGATGCTGCTGAGCCGTCGATGAGTGGAGAGCCGCTGGCTCCCTTGTGCCAGTCGAGCTCGGCGAACTTGTCTGCGGCTTTGGACGCGAACGTGCCGATGGTGTCCCGCTGATTCCGGCTCATGATGTTGATGCCCATGTGCGTTGAGCGGAAGAGCGCGGGATACGTCGACGAGGTCTTCTGTACGCAGACGAGCACGAGCGGCGGGTCGAGAGAGACCGAATTGTAGGAGTTGACCGCGAGGCCGCGCGGCTTGCCGTCCTCGTCTGTGGTGGTGACGACGGTGACGCCGGTGATGAACTGACGGTTGAAGGCCTTGAGGGCATCGGCCGAGGGCTCTCCGGAGAGGTCATCGGTGACGACTTCGGGTTGAGCCTCGAATGCCGAGGACAGGGACTTCAGGCCCAGATCGGCCAGGAGCTCGTGGGCATCCCAGGTGACCTCTTCGCGGGCGATCCGGCCCTCTTCGAGGCGGATGAGATTGGAACCGTGCGTCGTCACCGGCTGTCCTGTGGGCGGAACGTCGTTGAGCGGCTGGGTGAAAGTGCCCTCCGAGTGCCAGTAGATCGCGCCCTGGTCGCCTTCGATGAGAATGTGGTCGATCGTCGTTGTGAGGTCGGGGAAGGCGGCGCGGATCTCGTTGATCTCGGCCTTCGTCTCCTCGGCGGTCATGGTCCGACCGGAGTTGGCTGACACTCGCTGGTAGTCGTCGGTGAAGAGCGAATCGAGCGCATCGGTGCGCCCGCTGTCCCAGGCCTCGTGCCACACTGCGCGGATTTCTGTCTTGAGCTGTTCAATCGTGATCTGTTGCATGCTAGGTAGCGTAGATAGAGTGTGATGCATTCGTCAATAGATCGTGAAAAACTCGTAAAACGCGCAATCTAAGAGAGCTATTGACATGCTTCGATGCATGCAAGTAGATTCCTTGTATGCAACAAACTCGAGAGAAGGACGCATGACAACCACCCCGACACGGCTGCAGAAGCCGGGCCTCGGAGCACAGAAGCCCAGCCTCGATCGATTGAATGATTTCGATGAGCTGCCGGCTGATTTCGACGAGCTCGCCTGGCGTCTAGGTGTCCGATCGATCACCGTGCAGCGTGAAGAGATCATCGCCGACGGCGGAGCCTCGCCGGATGCCCCGTTGACGCAGGCGGCCGCCATCGCCGTGCTCGCCAATCCCTGGGCGGGCACGGACACGCAGGCCGATCTGGCGCCGGCTGCCGAACAGGTTGCACCGGTGCTCGCAAAAGTGCTCACCGACAGACTGCTTGACGCGCTCGGGCCGGCTTCTGCGATCGAGGCCTTCGGCAAGGGTGCCGTCGTCGGTGTCGATGGAGAACTTGAGCACGCTGGGGCTCTCATCCACACTCCGTACTTCGGCAATATCATGCGAGAGATGCTTGAAGGCACTTCTGTTCTCTGCTTCGCCGACGGTCGATCGGGTCCTTCGGCATCGATCAGGGTGCCGATGTGGCACAAGACCCACGCCACCTCGCGAGACCATTATCAGACCATCGACCTGCGACTCACAGATGCTCCGAAGGCTGACGAACTCTGTGTGATTGCGGCGGCCTCAACGGGGCCGAGGCCCTTCGCCCGCATCGGCGACCGTCGCACCGACGGTGCTGTGACCACCGAAATCCTGAAAGGACTGACGAAATGAATATTCGCAAGATCACGACGGTGACCGAAGAGATCCTGGCCGAAGGCGGACGGCGAACGGACCCCGTCATCACTGTGGCTGCCGTGGCGGCAGTCATCGAGAACCCTTGGCATGGGCAGGACTTCGTTGAGGACCTCGGCCCGGGAATCGACGCGACGGCGAGCGAACTCGGCGCTGTTCTCGCTCCACGGGTCATGGAGGCTCTGGGCGGCACGCTCGAGGCCTATGGCAAGGCCGCGATCGTCGGACTCTCGGGAGAGATCGAGCACGGTTCGGCACTCATCCACACCCTCAAGTTCGGCAACCACTTCCGCGACGCCGCGCAGGCCTCGACTCTTCTGCCGGCTGTGGAGAAGCGCGGCGAGGCCGGAGCTGTCTTCGACATCCCTCTGAAGCACTTCACCGACGCGACGATCCGGTCTCACCACCAGACTTTCGAGTGGAGGGTCGCGGACGCTCCGCACCCCGGCGAGATCCTCATCGCACTCGCAGGCTCAACAGGTGGACGCCCGCAGCAGCGACTCGCTTCGCTCTCGACCGAGCAGTAGGAAACGAGGCGGACGATGCCGACAGACGATGAAGACCCTGTCGTATTGCTCCACGGGGTCGGTCTCGACCGCACGGTATGGACACGGGTCGAAGCGCTGCTGCCCAGGACCACCTCGGCGATCGACCTGCCCGGGCACGGAGCCCAGCCGCCGCTGACCGGACCTACGGACCTGGCGGCGATGGCGTCTGATGTGCTCGCACGGATGCCGGCCGGTCAAGTGCACCTTGTGGGATTCTCCCTCGGCTCGCTCGTCGCCCAGCAGATCGCGATCGGGGAGCCGACGCGCGTGCGCAGCCTCACCTGCGTGAGCTCCGTCTGCGCTCGCACGCAGGAGGAATCTTCTGCGGTGCAGGGGCGACTCGAAGGTGCGGAGTCGGACTTCCGCGGCAGCATGGAACGAGCACTCGACCGGTGGTTCCCGGAAGATGAGGGAGATTCCGAAACGCTGCGGGACGAGACGCGGCCTGTGCTTCTGGCCAACGACCCCGATTCCTATCGTCACGCCTACGCCGTCTTCGCGACGGGCGACCGGGAGCTCGAATCGAAGCTGAATGCGATCACCGCACCGACCTTGGCGATCACCGGCGAACTCGACCCGGGGTCGACTCCGGAGATGAGCGAGAGGATCGCGAATCGGATTCCGGACACACGGGTCGCGATCGTCTCCGGCGCCCGGCACATGCTGCCCGTCACCCATCCCGAGGTGCTCACCGATCACCTCCGCGCCCTGATCAACCACACAGAAGGGAGTCGATGATGACTACGCGACTCGACCATTTCATCGGAGGGGAGCACCGCGCACCCGCCGACGGGGAATACCTCGAGAGCACGAACCCTGCGACCCTTGAGACGCTCTACAGCTTCGCTCGCGGCACAGGCGCCGATATCGCACAGGCAGTCGAGGCCGCGCAGCGAGCCTTCGACTCCACCGCTTGGCAACGGACCACGCCGACGCAGCGAGGGCACCTGCTGCGCCGATTCGGCGACCTCATCGGGCAGAACGCCGAGGAGCTCGCCCGTTTCGAGAGTCAGGACAACGGCAAGCTCCTGCGCGAGATGAAGGGGCAGCTGCAGGGCCTGCCCGAATACCTCTACTACTATGCGGGACTGGCCGATAAGGTGCAGGGATCGCAGATCCCGACGAATTCGCCCGAAGTCATCAACTTCACCCAGCGCGAGGCGCTCGGCGTCGTCGGACTCATCACGCCGTGGAATTCGCCGATGACCTTGACGATCTCGAAGCTCGCACCGGCGCTGGCGGCGGGGAACACCACGGTCATCAAGCCGAGCGAATACACCTCGCGAACGATTCTGCGCCTGGCCGAACTTGCGGACGAGGCCGGTTTCCCCGCCGGCGCCGTCAACGTCGTCACTGGCCTCGGCGCCGAGGCGGGACAGGCCCTCGTCGACGCACCGCAGCTGGCGAAGATCTCATTCACCGGCTCGACCCAGACAGGTTCGGCCATCGCCAAGTCCGCGGCCGGCCGCTTCATCGGATCGACGCTCGAATTGGGTGGAAAGTCTCCGAACATCGTCTTCGACGATGCGAACGTGTCCAATGCGGCGATGGGCGTCATCGCCGGCATCTTCGCCGCAGCCGGACAGACCTGCATCGCCGGGTCTCGAGTCTTCGTCCAGCGCGGGGTCTACGACGAACTCCTCGAAAAGGTCACCGCTCGGGCGGCATCGATCGTCCTCGGCGATCCCATGGCCGAGGACACCGAGCTCGGACCGCTCGCCTTCGCGGCTCAGCGGGACAAGGTCGAGGAATACGTCCGCCTCGGCGAGGAAGAAGGCGGACAGATCGCCTACGGGGGCAATCGTCCCGATGTCGGTCTGCCCGGGTACTTCTTCGAACCGACCGTTCTCACGGAGACGACGAACGATATGCGCATCTGCCAGGAGGAGATCTTCGGGCCGGTTGCCGCGATCATGCCCTTCGACACCGAGGAGGAGGTCCTCGGGCTGGCCAACGACACCGAATACGGACTGGCTGCCGGGGTGTGGACGCAGAACCTCGCCCGCGGGATGAGGATGTCGCAGCGACTCGATGCTGGCACCGTGTGGATCAACATGTATCGGGCGATGTCGCCGATGTCTCCTCGGCAGGGTTTCAAGAACTCCGGGGTCGGGGTCGAACACGGTCTCGAGTCGATGCACGAATACACCAGGCTCAAGAGCGTATGGATCAACACCGACGAAGGGCCGGTCGCAGATCCCTTCGTGCTGGGCAGGTGAGATCATGCCGCTCATCGATATCTCGATCGCGAGAGGCCGCACTCCCGAACAGCTGCGTGCCCTAATCGCCGGAGTTCATGAAGTTGCCGCATCCACGACGGGAGCCGCCGACGAGAACATCACCGTGATCGTCCGCGAAGTAGAGAAGGACCTCTGGTCGCGGACGAACACGACGATCACCGAACGCGAGAGTGCCGCGGCCGGTGTTCGGGAGACCGACGGTTGAATACCGCCACGGCGATCACACATCACTGAAGAACATGTCGGAGGCACGGAGGCCTCCGCTGGGAAAGGAACCATCATGCGCTTTTCACTCTTCCTGCACATGGAACGCTGGGACGACTCGGTCAGCCCTCAAGAGCATTGGAAGAACCTCGTCGAGCTCGTCAAGATCGCCGAAGCCGGAGGATTCGGCACTGTCTGGATCGGTGAGCACCATTCGATGGAGTACGTATCCTCGCCGAGCCCGATGCCGCAGCTGGCCTACTTGGCCGCCGAGACGTCGACGATCCGGTTGGGGTCGGGCACGATCATCGCCCCGTTCTGGCACCCGATCCGAGCTGCCGGCGAGGTGGCTCTGCTCGATGTGCTCAGCGGCGGTCGGGCCGAGGTCGGCATCGCCCGCGGTGCCTACCAGTTCGAGTTCAACCGTCTGGCCGATGGTATGCCGGCAGCCGACGGTGGTGAATATCTGCGTGAACTCGTTCCGGCGATGAAGGAACTGCTCCAAGGTGACTACGCCCATGAGGGCAAGCATTGGCAGTTCCCCGTCTCGACGGCCGTGCCGAAGCCGGTGCAGAACCCGACTCCTCCGATCTGGCTGGCCGCCCGCAGCCCTGAGACTCATGACTTCGCCGTCGCCAACGGCTGCAACGTCCAGGTCACGCCGCTGATGAAGGACGACCGTGAGGTCGAAGACCTGATGAACAAATTCAACACCGCGGTCGCCGCCCATCCCGAGGTCGAAAAGCGCCCCGAGATCATGGTGCTGCGCCACACCTACGTCCACTCCCCGGAGGAGCCGGACGGTTGGAAGGTGGGTGCCGCCGGGGTGAACAAGTACTACCGGACGTTCTCGTCGTGGGCCTTCGGGAAGAAGGACCCCGTCGACGGATTCCTCGATCCGACCCCGGAGGAGAACTTCGCCGACCGCCCCGAATTCGAGCTCGAGTCGCTGCACAAGTCAGCGATGATCGGCACCCCGGCGGAGGTGACCGAACGCATCCGCCACTACGAGGACCTCGGCTACGACGAGTACAGCTTCTGGTCGGACAACGCGCTCAGCCATGATGAGAAGAAGGCGTCCCTGCAGCTCTTCATCGACGAGGTGGTTCCGAACTTCCAGTGAGGTGACCAGTTCGCCTGACGGCGTACGCCAACGGGGCCGGGAAACATAGAGTTTCCCGGCCCCGCTGGCGTGCGTCAGAGGTGGCGACGGCTCAGCATCAGGTGGTCCGGCCGTTTTCTGGAAGTCAGGAGTCGCGCTCGAGAGACAGGGTGGTGCGTGTCTGTGGAACGAGGAGTTCCTGGGTCGAGGCGAACACGTGCGCACGCATCGTCGTTTCGGCGCCGAACGGGTCCTTGTCCTGGATCATCGTGAGAATCTGGCGGTGCTCTCGGCTCGAGTCCACTGCCCTGCCCGGATGGTTGAGAGTTTTGCGCACGAGTCTGAAGTACGCGAGCTGATTCATCAGGCGCGAGTACTGTTCGACGAGTTTGTTGTTGTCCGCTCCGTCGACGAGGGTCTGGTGGAAGTCCTGAACCTGCGAAGCGTAGGTGTCTGTGTCGCCTGCGTTCGACGACACCTCTGATGCTGCGACGATCTCTTCGAGCTGGTCGAGTTCCGGGCAGGGCCCGCGGCGAGCCATCAGGGCGGCGGCCAGGCCTTCGAGGACCTCCTTGAGCTGGAAGAGCTCGACGATCTCGCGTCGGTTCGGCTCGCGGATGAAGGTGCCGACCTTTGGGCGGATTTCGATGAGGCCCTCGAGCTGGAGCTGCTTGAGGACCTCTCGGATCGGGGTTCGGCTGACATCGAACTCCTGTGCGAGGGAGACCTCGGAGAGCGGATTGCCCGGTTCCAGTTCGCCGCTGGTGATCTTCGACCGGATACGCTCGAGAAGCGTGGGTGGCGGGGAATCGGGAGAATTCTGCATAGCCCGATGCTATGTTGCATGCATCAAAAGGGTCAAGGCGAATGTGGTCTATCCTCGCGCTTGGCCGCAATGGCAATGTTTTCTTTGGCTGCGACCTAGGCTCGAGTGCATCTACACACGACCGCGTGGCAAATTCTGCCATGCAAGATACGTCACTTGGGTGCTCTCATTTCGGTCCATGGGGCACAAAACAGTGGGCGCAATCGGATACTCAGGAGGTCGTCCTGAAAGTATCCGATTGCGACCACTTCTCACCGCTTCACCCGGCTTTCGGCCATGAGAAGCTCGGGCTCAGCGTGAGGTCTGAGAGCCTCAGGCGGAGATGAGGCCGTGCGGGTCGAGGACGAACTTCTTCGCGACACCGGAGTCGAAGTCGGCGTAGCCCTGCGGGGCATCCTCGAGGCGGATCGGGGTCGCATTGACGTTCTTCGCGATCGAGACCTTGTCGTGCAGGATCGCCTGCATCAGCCCCCGGTTGTACTTCATCACCGGGCACTGGCCGGTCACGAACACATGCGACTTCGCGAAGCCGAGTCCGAACCGCATCGACAGCGACCCTTCCTTCGCCGCCTCATCGGGCGCGCCCGGATCGCCGGTGACGTAGAGGCCGGGAATGCCGAGGCTGCCGCCGGCTCGGGTGATGTCCATGAGCGAGTTGAGCACCGTTGCCGGCGCCTCGTGGCTGGCGTCCTTGCCGTGTCCGCGCGCCTCGAAGCCGACGGCGTCGATTCCGCAGTCGACCTCGGGCTCGCCGAGGATCTGCGCGATCTGGTCCTTCGGGTCACCCTTGGAAACGTCGACCGTCTCGCAACCGAATCCGCGGGCCTGAGCCAGTCGATCCTCGTTGAGATCGCCGACGATGACGCAGGCCGCGCCGAGCAGAAGCGCCGAGGTGGCCGCGGCAATTCCGACCGGACCCGCACCGGCGACGTAGACCGTCGAACCCACCCCGACACCGGCGCTGACGGCGCCGTGGAACCCGGTGGGGAAGATGTCGGAGAGCATCGTGAGGTCGAGGATCTTCTCCATCGCCTGATCCTTGTCCGGGAACTTCAGGACGTTCCAGTCGGCATAGGGCACGAGCACGTACTCGGCCTGACCGCCGACCCAGCCGCCCATATCGACATAGCCATAGGCCGAGCCCGGACGATCGGGATTGACGTTGAGGCAGATGCCGGTCTTGCCTTCCTTGCAGTTGCGGCAGCGACCGCACGAGATGTTGAACGGCACCGACACGAGATCGCCGACCTTGACGAATTCGACGTCTCGGCCCACCTCGACGACCTCACCGGTGATCTCGTGTCCGAGCACGAGACCCTCCGGGGCAGTCGTACGGCCCCGGACCATGTGCTGGTCGGAGCCGCAGATGTTCGTCGCCACCGTCTTGAGGATGACACCGTGATCGACCTTGCGGCCGATATTGGCGGGATTGACTCCAGGCCCGTCCTTGAGGACGAATTCCGGGTACTCGGTGTCGATGACCTCGACCTTCCCGGGACCTGCATAGCTGATTGCCTTATTGCTCATCGTTGAGCCTCCATGGGTGCGAAAGCGTGGGAATTCGATATGCGAGTGCGACGAACGGGAGCTCGTCGACAGCTCTGACATATCAGTCTGACATCAGACTTAGATGCAGTCTCGCCGTCGTGAGAGAGCTCTGTCAAGCCCCCGTGTCGGTGGCCGGGCAGAGGTGCCGTTTCAGGAGTCTTCGCGCAGGCGCGTCGAGAGGATGTACTGGGAGGTCGTGCGCAGATGTTGAAGGGAATCCCTGATCAGCGGGGATCTGCGACTGCCGGCGCGGACAGCGGCGATGATCTTCCGGCTCAGTCTCCCGGTGCCCGTCAGCCGCACCCGGCTGACGTTGTCCTCTCCGGCGAGGCTGGCCAGCCTCGGCAGCAGGCTCACTCCGACCCCGGCGCCGACCAGGGCCGCCGACGTCTCCCACTCCGCGGACTCGTGCGCGACCGTCGGCGTCACTCCCGCGGCGGTGAACGCGGCGATGAAGAGCGAATGATAGGGCGAGCCAGGGCCGGCCGTGATCCAATCCTCACCGGCGAGCTCGCTGAGAGTCACCGACTCCCTGCCCGCCGCAGGGTGGCCTGAAGGCACCATGACGTCGAGGGGATCGTCGAGGAGGTCGATGCTCTCGAAGCGGGGATCCTCCTCGACCTGGACATTGCCCTGCATCGAGACGATGACGGCGAGGTCGATGCGCTCGGCGACGAGGAGCTCGAAGCAGCGAGTCGGAGTCGCCTCGATCACGTGGACGCGGACCTTCGGCCGTGAAGCCCGCAGGTTCGCCGCCAAGGGCGCGAGCAGGTTCGAGGATGCTGTCGAGAAGCCCCCGATTCCGAAGTGAGTGGGGGCCTGATCCCCGGCCCCGAGCGCGCCGGCGCGGATGTCCTCCCACGCGGCGGTCAGTTCGTCGGAGCGGCGGACGAGGTAGCGCCCCGTCGCGGTCAGTCGCAGACCGCGACCGTCCTTGACGAGAAGGGTCATGCCCAGGGACTGCTGCAGCTCTCTGAGCTGGCCGGAGACCGCCGATGCGGAGTAGCCGGTGAGCTCGGCGGTGGCGGCGATGGTGCCGCAGGCGGCGAAGGTGCGCAGTGTCGTCAGGCGCGGATCGATCATGCGCACAATTATGCAGTGAATCCGCAGAATATGTAACGAAATCTCGCGCTTTTTCTGCAGGGAGTTCCTCGCTAGTGTGACTGTCGAGATCGTTCCGGCAGCACACGGTCTCCGCGGTCTCCGCCGAGGATTTCGCCCCTTCCATCGGTGGGCCGCTGCAGGCAGACATCAAGGGAGATGAGCATTGACAGCTACTAACCTGGCACCGACGAAGAAGGGCTTCCCTGCGGGGTTCACCGAGGAGAAGCTCGACGAGACCCGAATCCGACTCGACACCCGTCGGACAGGCTTCTCGCTCGAAGCTCCGTTCTACACGGATCCCAACCTCTTCAATCTCGATATGCAGGCCATCTTCGGTCAGCACTGGGTCTTCGCGTGCAGCGTCGCCGAGATCCCCGAGCCGGGTGACTATGTCACGCTCGACTACGGTCCGTACTCCCTCATCGTCCTGCACAACGACGACGGCGGCGTCAACGTCCTCCACAACGTCTGCCGCCACCGCGGGGCACGAGTCCTCACCGATGCGCAGGGAACGACGGGCAACCTCGTCTGCGGCTACCACTCGTGGACGTACTCCCCCGAGGGCGACCTCATCCACGCCTCGGCGCCGGGGGAGATGACCTTCGACAAGTCCTGCTACGCACTCAAACGCGCGCACGGGAAGATCGCCGCCGGACTCGTGTTCATCTGCCTGGCCGAAGAGCCGCCGACGGACTTCCACGAGACCGCGAAGATCTTCGAACCTTATATCGCCCCTCATGAGCTGGCGAAGACGAAAGTCGCCTATCAGCAGAACATCGTCGAAGAGGGCAACTGGAAGCTCGTGATGGAGAACAACCGCGAGTGCTACCACTGCGACGGCCACCCGGAGCTCGCGTGCTCGCTGTTCCCGACCTGGGGCCTGACCGATGAGACGATCCCGCCCCACCTCGAAGACGTCTGGGACCGCAACCAGCAGGCGCAGGCCTCCCTCGAATACCGCTGCCGCCGCTACGGCCTGCCCTATGAAGTCGTCGAAGAACTCGACACCCGGGTCGGCGGCATCCGCATCTCCCGCGAATCGCTCGACGGAGCGGGGGAGTCCTTCTCGGCAGACGGGCGCCGGCTGTCGAAGAAGCTGCTCGGCGATCTGCCGGACTTCCGCCTCGGCCGCTGCTCGATGCATCTGCAGCCGAACTCCTGGTTCCACCTCCTCGGCGATCACGTCATCACCTTCGCGGCATTCCCGATCAGTGCCTCGAAGACCCTCGTGCGCACCACTTGGCTCGTCGCCGACGACGCCGTCGAAGGCGTCGACTATGACCTTGAGACCCTCACTCACACGTGGAAGCAGACCAACCTGCAGGACAAGGCCTTCGTCGAACTCTGCCAGCAGGGAGCGGCGAGTCCGTTCTATGAGCAGGGTCCGTATATGAAGAGCGAATACCAGGTCGAAGCCTTCATCAACTGGTACGTGCAGCGGATGCGGGAGCACGTCGGATGAGATCCTCCGCTGTGCCCGCGCTGCCGCTGGCCCAGCGGGTGCGCGGACTGGAGATGCCCTGGAACCGCGTGCTCTCGAGCGCCTCGGGGCCGGCCGGAGCCGCCACCGCGCTGGGTCCGTGGCACCCGCAGGAATTCGCAGCCGAATGTGTGGAGACCATCCCCGAGGCGGGAGGGATGATGGTCTTCGTCTTCCGTCGCATGGACGGGGCGCCCCTGGCGTTCCGGTCGGGGCAGTACATCAACATCGACTTCCCCATCGACGGACCGACTGCCGAGCCGGTGTCGCGCAGCTATTCGATCTCCTCGGCCCCGACCGAGCCGTGGACGTTCTCTATCACGATCAAACGCGACCCCAAGGGCAAGGTGTCGCCCTGGGCGCATGACAATATCCGCCCCGGCACCGTCCTCGACATGCTCGGCCCTGTCGGTGCGTTCCACCTCGCCGATTATGACCGGCGAGCACGGTTCCTGCTGCTCGCTGCCGGAGCCGGAATCACTCCGTTGATGTCGATGATCCGCACCGTCCACTCGCTGCCCGGCCAGGCCGATGTCGTCCTCCTCTACCACGGAGCCGCCCCCGACTCCTTCGCCTTCTCCGAGGAACTCGACTTCCTCGCGAACGTGGATTTCCGGATCAAGGTCATCTACTGCCTCGGCGATCGGGAATGCGGCGACGAATGGGAAGGGCGGACGGGACGGCTGTCGACGTCGCTTCTCGAGGAGCTCGTGCCCGACGCCAACGGTCGGCAGGTCTTCGCCTGCGGCCCGGAGGGATACCTCAACTCCGCGACCGAACTGCTGCGCGAAGTCGGCGTCGACGACACCTCGGTGTTCATGGAGTTCTTCTCCGGCGATCGTGAGATCCGTGCCGAATACGCCGAGGAAGTCGCCATCGCCGGCGAGATCGCCGAGGAGATCGCGGCGACGACCGAGGAATACTTCGAGTCCCAGCCGGCCGCGCTCGACATGTACGAACCCGAGTACGACGCCGACGGACCGGTCGAGGCGGTCGGCGCACCGACCGAAGCCGTCGACGCCGAGGCGGTCGTGCCCGTCGACGACGAGGTCGAGATCGAGGTCGTCGGGGTCACCGATGAGAACCTCGCCGAGGTGGGGCCCGGATCTGAGTCCGACGCTGGGCCCGCGGTCCCGGCTGGGGATGAGGCGGCCGCCTCGGCGGGGGGATCGGGCGACGAGGACGAAATCGCCGTCGTCGACCCGGCCGCACTGCCTACTGTGGGGCAGGGTGAGCACACGATGTCGTTTGTGCGCACCGGCCTCAACGTCTGCGTCGGGGAGGACGAAACGGTCCTCCAGGCCGCGCGGAAGGCGGGGGTGAAGATCCCCGCGAACTGTCAGGAGGGCATGTGCGGATCCTGCAAGGTCGTCAAGCTCGACGGCGATGTCGAGATGAACCATCTGGGCGGAATCCGCGCCAGAGAGATCGACGCGGGGAAGTTCCTGCCGTGCTGCTCGACGGCGAAGACCGACCTCGTCATCGACGCCTGAACCGGGCGCTGACTACCATATTCGTTCGGTGAGTCGAAGGAGACCACATGACACAGCAGAAGGACATCGACGGCATCGAGCCGGTCCGTCGTGATGCTTTCGCGCAGCGGACCGATGCCGGGCGGATCTCGATCGATGAGGCCCCGCTCAACCGGCTCGTGCTCCTCGTCGCGGTTGCGGCCTTCGGTGGGATCTTCATCGACGGCTACATCCTCGGCGTCATCGGCGGTGCCGTCGCTCCGGCGGCCGCGGAGCTGGGGCTGTCGGCATTAGGGCAGGGACTGATCGCGGCAAGTGCGCTCATCGGGATCTTCGTCTCCGGTCTGTTCTTCGGGCGGATCGCCGACCGCTATGGGCGCAAGCGGGTGTTCTTCTGGAACCTCGTCGGCTTCGTCGTCGTCTCGCTGGCCCAGCTCTTCGTCGTCGGCACGTGGGACCTCGTGGCCATGCGGCTGCTGCTGGGCCTGCTCATCGGCGTCGAATACGCGGTCGGCACCGCTCTGCTGGCCGAATTCACCCCGCGCCGCCACCGCAGCGTTCTGCTCGGGTCGATCGCGGCGTTCTGGTTCATCGGGTTCATCTCGGCATTCGTCGTCGCCCACGCCTGGGACGCGGATTCGTGGCGAATGCTCCTGGCCAGCAGCGCGGTGCCGGCCCTGGTCGTGCTCATCCTGCGCATGGCCCTGCCCGAATCGCCGAGGTGGCTGCAGGCACAGGGACGCACGACCGAGGCGCAGGCGATCGTCTCCGCCCACTATGGCCCGCAGTACGGACTGCCTCCGGCGCCGACCGAGGTTGTCAAAACCCGCCTGCGTGACTTCTTCCGCGAGAACGACGTTCGCACGGTGATCTACTCCGGACTGTTCTGGTTCTGCCAGGTCGGTCCGCTGTTCGCGATCTTCACGTTCATCGTGCCGGTGCTCGAGGACCTCGGACTCAACAGCGGATTCTCCACGGATCTGCTCATGAACGGGCTCCAGCTCCTCGGTGCCGGCGTGGGATTGTGGCTGCTGTGGCTGCTGCCCCGACGCACGTTCGTCAATTGGACCTTCGCGCTCATGGTGGTCCTGCTCGTCTTCCTCGGCGGCTGGACTGAGC
This sequence comes from Brevibacterium sp. Lmc1, assembly GCF_057654315.1. Classification (NCBI taxonomy): domain Bacteria; kingdom Bacillati; phylum Actinomycetota; class Actinomycetes; order Micrococcales; family Brevibacteriaceae; genus Brevibacterium; species Brevibacterium sp. Lmc1. The sequence goes on from NZ_CM172803.1 coordinate 217,709, forward strand.
TGCCGTCATTGGTCGTGCTCATCGTCTTCGGCGCTTTCGTCCTCATCATCACGGCGTCGAACAGCATCCAGTATGTCTATCCGCCGGAGATGTTCACCACCCGGTTCCGCAGCACCGGCGTCGGCTACGCCGCGGCATTCAGCCGAGTCGGTGCTGCCGGAGCCACCTACCTCTTCCCGGTCACGCTCGAACACCTGGGTGTCTCGAGCACCCTGCTCATCGCGGCGATCTTCCCTCTGGTCGGGTTCATCGCTTCGCTCTTCTGGGCACCGGAAACCAAATACTCCGCATTGGACGACTGAGCTCCGCTCCGGCGTCTGCTGCGACAACTGCCTCTACCACCGTCAATAACAAGGAGTACTCAGTGCCGATCTCATCACCACGAGTCGTCATCATCGGAGCCGGCATCGTCGGCGCCAACCTCGCCGACGAACTCGCGCAGCTGGGCTGGACCAACACCCTCGTCATCGAACAGGGCCCGCTGAACATCCCCGGCGGTTCGACCTCACACGCCCCGGGACTCGTCTTCTCCTCGAACGCGTCGAAGTCGATGACCGAATTCGCGCAGTACACGATCGAGAAGCTTACCTCGCTCAAGGACGCCGACGGGCGCGGATCGTTCCTGCCCGTCGGAGGCCTCGAGATCGCCACCACCGAGGATCGGCTGCAGGACCTGCACCGTCGAGCCGGATGGAACCGCTCCTACGGCGTCGAAGCCGACGTCATCGACGCCGACGAATGCGCGAAGCTCTTCCCAATGCTCAACCGGGACATGGTCCACGGCGGTCTGCTCACCCCGGGTGACGGCCTCGCATTGGCGGCGAAAGGCACTCAGATCGTCATCGATCGTGCCCGTGCCGCAGGGGTCGAATTCCGTGATCGCACAACGGTGACCGATATCGAGACCACAGGCGCTCGCGTCAGCGCTGTGATCTGCGGCGATGACCGGATTCCTGCCGATATCGTCGTCTCCTGCGCCGGATTCTGGGGACCCAAGATCGGTGAGATGGTCGGTACTCCGATCCCGCTGCTGCCGCTGGGCCACCAGTTCGCCTGGACCACCGAGGTGCCCTCGCTCATCGGGAAGAATGAGTTGCCGGCGGGTGCGCAGGCTCCGATCCTGCGCTACCAGGACAAGGACCTGTACTACCGCGAATGGGGTGAGCGGATCGGCATCGGCTCCTACGCGCACCGGCCCATGCCCGTCGACCTCGACACGCTGCAGACCTACTCACCCGATGAGATCACCAGCGAACGGATGCCCTCGAGCCTCGAGTTCACCCCGGACGACTTCGCCCCCGAATGGGAGGCGACGAAGACACTGCTGCCCGAACTCGCTCAGACTCAGATCCAGCGCGGCTTCAACGGCATCTTCTCATTCACCCCGGACGGCGGTTCGCTGGTCGGACAGTCCCGTCAGGTCGACGGATTCTTCGTCGCCGAGGCGGTGTGGGTGACCCATGGCGCCGGCATCGCCCGCGCTGTGGCCGAGCTCATCGCCGAAGGACGGTCGAAGACCGATCTGTCAGGCATCGACCTCAACCGTTTCGAGGATGTGCAGACATCAGCGGACTACGTCAGCGAGACCTCCCAGCAGAACTTCGTCGAGATCTACGACATCATCCACCCTCTGCAACCACGAGTCTCCCCGCGTGACCTGCGCTCGAGCCCGTTCCGGAGGCAGCAGGAGGAACTCGGTGCGTTCTTCCTCGAGACCTCCGGCTGGGAGCGGCCGCACTGGTTCGACGCGAACGCGAAGCTGCTCGAGGAAATGCCGTCCGAGTGGGCGGCACCGGAACGGGACGCCTGGGCGGATCAGTTCCATTCGCCCATCGCCGCAGCCGAAGCGTGGAAGACGCGCACCTCGGTGGCGATGTTCGACATGACCCAGCTCAAACGCTTCGAGGTCACCGGCCCCGGTGCCGGCGAACTGCTGCACGGGATGACCACTTCGTCGATGCTGCGCAAACCGGGAGCGGTCAGCTACACGTTGCTGCTCGACGAAGCCGGCGGCATCACGAGCGACATCACGGTCGCGATCCTCGACGAGGAGACCTACCAGGTGGGAGCGAACTCGAACATCGACCTCGCGGCCATCTCGCGGGCGGCCAAGCATCAGTCGGCCGCCGACCCGTCCAAGTGGGTGACCGTGCGCGAGACGACTCCCGGCACCTGCTGTATTGGTCTCTGGGGCCCGCTGGCCAGGGATGTCATCGCCAAGGTCACCGATGAGGACTTCAGCGATGCCGGACTCAAGTACTTCCGCACGAAGCCGGCGGTGCTCGGCGGTGTGCCGGTTACCGCGATGCGCCTGTCCTATGTCGGCGAACTCGGCTGGGAGATCTACACTTCGGCGGATCTCGGGTCGCGACTGTGGGACGTGCTGTGGGAAGCCGGTGAGGAATTCGGCATCATCGCCGGAGGCCGCGAAGCCTTCAACTCGATGCGGCTGGAGAAGGGGTTCAGGTCCTTCGGCACCGACATGACCAGCGAACACGAACCGGTTCAGGCCGGACTCGGATTCGCCGTGAAGGCGTCGAAGACCGACGACTTCACCGGCAAGGCCGCGCTGGAGTCGAGGGCCGCAGCCGCGACGACGAAACTGACCTGCCTCACCCTCGACGTGCCCTCTGACGTGGTGCTCGGCAAAGAGCCGGTGTACGTGGTCGGTGGGTCGGGTGTCGCGGACGGCGAGACCGCCTCGGCGAAGTCGGACGGATCGGACGGATCGGGAGTCGCGGACGGCTACGTCACCTCGGCGGCTTACGGATACACGATCGGGAAGTCGATCGCCTACGCCTGGCTGCCGAACACTCTGGCGGTTGGTGACGCTGTGCAGATCGAATACCTCGGCCGCCGCCTGCCGGCCACAGTCACCGCCGAGCCGCTCTTCGACCCGGGGATGACGCGCCTCAAGGGGTGAGGCATGGGGTGTGAAGGCTGAGTCTTAGCCCCGTGCCGAGACAATGGTCGAGCGCCGAGACGACTGTGCACTCGGTGCGCACAGTCGTCTCGGCGCTCGACCATTGTCTCAGTGTGAGAAGTGGTGCCCCGGATTTCCGCCTCAGGCGTGTGCTGCTGGGGCCGGTTCCGTTTCTCTCACGTCGTCGTTCGTCCGCTTGTAGAGTCCGGTTGAGAGGTATTTGAAGCCGTTGTCGGGATAGATTACGACGATGTTCTTGTCCTCTGCTTCCGGACGCTGAGCGATCCGCAGAGCCGCGGTGAGCGCTGCAGCTGCGGAGGTGCCCAGGAACAGGCCATCGGATTTCGCAGTGTCCTGCGCTGTTCGGTAGGCGTCTTCGGCTCTCACATCGATCACCTCGTCGAAGGCGAAGCCGTTGTTGAGGTTGGATCTGATGAGGGTCGGAACGAGGTCATCCGGAACATCTCCCACCGGCAGCGTGCCGTCGATGATGTTCCCGGTGAAGTCTTCACTATCGGGGCGTGAGGATTCTGCGGCTTGAACGCCGACGATTGTCACGTCAGGATTCTTCTCTCTGAGGTAGCGTGCCGTGCCGACCAGAGTGCCTGCGGTGCCGGCGGCGGCGACGAAGTAGTCAACGTGTCCGTCGGTGTCCTCCCAGATCTCCGGTCCCGTGGTCGCGTAGTGGAATTCTTGGTTGGCCTCGCTCACGGTCTGACCCGCATAGTAGTGACCCTGCTCGTCGGCGATGCGTTTGATGCCTCGGATGAGGTCATCGAGCACCAGGCCCTTCTCTTCGAAGTCGGCGACCTCTTCGATGTCGGTGAGCGAGTGAGTGTCGAGACCGTATCCGTTGAAGATGTCGATGCGCTCCTGAGTGGTGCCCGGCTCGAGGTAGGGAGTGAATTTCAAGCCCTTGGCATGTCCGATCGCGGCCAATGAGATTCCGGTGTTGCCGCTTGTCACGTCGACGAGCGTGCTCCCTTCCGAGATCTCACCCTTCTCCAGTCCCTCATTGATGAGGGCAACGGCAAGACGGTCCTTTACGCTGCCTGAAGGGTTGAGGTACTCGAGCTTTCCGATGACGTGGGCTCTGATTCCGTGCTGTTTCTGATAGTTCGTCAGTTCGACGAGTGGGGTGTTGCCGACGAGCTCGACAATCGACCGGTGGATGTTCGACATGGTGATGCTCTCTCTCAAGATGGGGCTGGGTCCAGTGGGGCTATGTGCACTGGTGGCTGACGGTCGCAGGCAGGTTCGGTGCGCGGCGCGGGTCAGCTCTCGAAGAACTGTTCGTCGGGAAGGACGCCGAGTGCGATGGTGAGTCTGTTGCCGGCAGCGAAGGCGATTACGACGTAGAGAGCCTCGGCGATCTGTTCGTTGCTCAGGCCGTGGCTGCGGAGTTCCGCGTAGTCACGGTCGGTGACGGAGCGAGCATCAATCGACACCTTCTCTGCGAATTCGGCCAAAGCGCGCTCGCGTGCGTCCAGTTCCGAGACCTCGCGATGGTCGAGTCCGATCCTCGTCGCCAGGGAATGGTCGTGAACGGTTCGGCCGTACGACTGGATGTGGTTGAGACGGCAGTATGAGCAGCCGTTGACTGCGGAGGTGACGAGGGCGAGGAAGTCTCTGTCCCTGTAACTCAGATTCCCCTTCGTCCCTAGGAGCGACAGAAGGAACGAATTGAGATGGAAGGCAGACTCCCCGCCGATCGCACCGGCGGCTGCCCAGTTCGGCAGATATCCGAGCTGGGACTCGAGTTGGCGGAGTTGGTTCTGCAGCGCTTCGGGGAGGTGCTCACGATCGGGGACCGGGAGTCGAGAGATGGGATTGTCCCGTCGCGGTGTCTCATCTCCGGTCAGATTCGCAGAGTTGATGTCTATGTGGTCGAGGGTGTCAGTCATGCGTTCCACTCCGTTCTCGTGTCGGCGCCGCCGATCGACGTCGTGATGGGAACACTAAGCAGTGAGGGGCGAACGGCATCGGGCGATGCGTCACAAACGGTTGAGCGGAGTCATGGAGTGAAAAGCCAGGTCACATCGTGACTTATTGGTTGAGGCCGTGACGCCACCCCTCTGTTTGTGGTCGGTCCACCGCGGTGAGATCGCTGGTTTCGCCGCGTCGCCTCGGTGGAGTCACCACAAACCCGATTCCGACTGCGCTGCGGTGTTCGCGATCGCGCTCCTTCAGGCCCCGAGGTAGCCACGTTCGGCGGCAGGGTTGTTCGTCCTCGTCAGCGTGACGTGACCTCGGCCGAGGCGACAGCCTTGATTGCGGCAGCGATCGGCTGATCGAGCCAGGTCGGGATCTCGCCGCCGATGTGGCTGCGCACCATGCCGTAGGGGGTATCCCTGGAAGCCAGGGCGATCAGCTCCAGTCTGCGCTGCGTGACTCTGCCGAATCGGCGTCGGGTGAGATCGGCGAAGAGGGCGGCCACCGGGTCATTGAGTCCGGTGAGGTCATCGAGCAGTCCCTTGGGCGGGTCGGCGAGCAATTCTGAGTGCCGGTAGAGGGTGAGAGTCCGGGCCTCGTCGGGATTCTCTCGACAGAACCGGGGGATGAGCAGGCCGGTCTCGACGATCGCCTCGAGCGGGTCATCGACATCCGTGATCGCTGCAAACGTGTCGTGGAATCGGTGCACGCACCGGATCCAGGCAGAAGCGAACAGCGACTCCCGAGTGGGGAAGCGGTGGTAGATCGAACCCGACGGTGCACCGAGCTCATGCGTCACATCGGCCACTGTGGCGGCATGGCCGCGTCGGCCGACAGCGCTGATGGCCGCCGAGAGAATATCGTCCCGCGAATAGAGTGCGCGTTTCGCCATGCTTGTCACGTCCTCTCGCTCCAGGTGTTCGGATCAGTCCGGCGAATCGGGGATTCTCGTTCGAAGGGTTGACCGTCGAGCCACCGTACCTCAAACTAGAGACTAGCATCTAGAGAATGTCCTCTAATTCGGGAGTCGCCGTGGCGAACGCACGGACATCAGCACCTGCACCTGTGACATCGCTGCAGCGCGCCGCCATCATCACGGCGATCGTCGCGGTTCTGCCATATCTCGCCTTCAAGGTCCTGTGGCTGAGCGGTTCGTCGGTCGGTTCGACCACGTCGGCCGGAGGCGAGGGAATGCTTGCGCCGCGCTTTCTCATCGGTAACACCATCACTCTCGCGATGATGGTGGTGGGCGTGGCCTTCGTGGTGGCGCTGACACGACCGTGGGCGCAACGCATTCCGGCACCTGTGGTGTTCGTGCTCGGAGCCGGAGCGGCCGGGCTCCTCGGTCCGATACTGCTGGGACTGCCGCCGGGCATTCTCATTCAGGCGCTCATCGAAGGAGAGGTGCGACTGGCCGAACAGGGAATGCATCCCTGGGTGTTCGGGCTTGTCTACGCCGGATTCTGCGCTCTGGGCGTGGCGATGGCGATCGTCGTCGGAGCCTATGTGATCCGGCGCTGGGGCGATCTTCTGAACACTCCGCCCCCGGCACCGTCGCCGACCATGATCGTCTGCGGTGCGCTCGGCATCCTGCCCTTCAGCTGTGCCATGGCCTTCTGGGCGATTGCGGGACCGGGAAGCACCGGGCCCCAGGGAATGGAGCAGCCGGCACAGCGGATGGTTTTGGCGGTGACCGCGCTGTTCGGCCTTCTCTGCCTGCTGTGGCCGCTGCTCTCCCGCCACCTCGGACGATGGCCGCGAACGGCGTGGCTGGTGACCTGGTCCGGGTGCTGCGTTGTGGCTCTCCAGGGGCCGACGCAGATTCTTCTCGCTCAGGGCGGAGAGATTGCGCCGGTGGTCGTCGGGATCGCTGTCCTCGCGACTCCGGGCGCCAGCCTCTTCGGTCTCGCTGTGCTGAGAACCCACCTGCGCAGGCTGGGCCGGACTCATCTGCCGTCGAGCCGGGACCGGCCCCGGCTCGATGGTGCGGATCGGTCAGCGTGATGCCGCCCTGGCTCTTCGTCCTGCTCGCAGTCTCGTTCGTCCTCTATACGGACGACTATGTCATCGCCGGAATTCTGCCCGAGATCGCCGCCGACCTCGGGGTGACCGAAGGTCAGGCTGGTCAGCTCGTCACGGCGTTCTCGGCGACCGTGGCCGTGGCCGCGCCGGTGGCAGCTGTCGCGCTCGCCCGGGTCCCGCCTCGGCGGCTGTTCCTTGTCGCGCTCATCATCTTCGCCTTAGCGAATTTCGGCGCGGTGGGAACTTCGTCCTTCGCCGTGCTGATGGTTCTGCGGGTGGTGGCGGCCGCGGCGACAGCCAGCGCCACCCCGGCCATCTTCGCGTTCGCTGCGTCCCATGCGCCGACGGAGAAGACTGGCCGCTACCTGGCGACCGTCTCCCTTGGGGTGACCGGATCAATCGCGCTCGGTGTCCCACTGGGGACGTGGATCGGCGGCGCATTCGGATGGCGGGCGACCTTTCTGGCCGTTGCCGTAGCCGGGATGCTCGCGCTCATCGGTGTCCTCCTCACTGTTCCCGGAAGCGGCCGCGGCGACCGCTCTCCACGACTGTCAGAACAGCTGCGCAGCCTCACGCGCGCCCCGATCGCCGTGAGTCTCGCGGCGAACTGCCTGCTCATGGCGGGGACGATGATGGTCCTCACCTACCTGGCGCCCTATCTGAGTGCGACCGCCGGATCCGGAGTCGAGGAACGGGGAGTGGCATTCGGGCTCTCCGGGTTCGCGGGCATGGCCGGAATCTGGCTCGGCGGTCAGGTCGCAGACCGATGGGGCCCCGGGCGAGCACTGTTCTTCGGGATCGGCGTCATCATCGCCGCCATGGTCGCGATGTGGGCGATGTGGGCAGTCCGGCCAGTGCCCATCTGGCTCGTGCTCATCGTCACGACAGTGTGGGGCGGAATGGCCTTCTGGAACTCACCCGCGATCCAGATGCGCCTGCACAGACTTGCCGGGCCCCTGGCCGGACAGGCACTGGCGGTCAACACTTCTGGGACCTACCTGGGCATCGCATTCGGGGCCGCCGTCGGCGGGGCCGTGCTCACCGAGACGGGTCCCGGAGTCCTGCCGCTGACCGCGGCGGGATTCGGGCTGGTTGCCCTGTTTCTGTTGGAACTCGTTCGGCGGTCGCCGCCGGCTGGACGGGCGCGAGACACCGATGTGACGCCGCCTGCTGGCGAGGCGTCCCACGGCAGCAAATCCTCGAACCACGGAGATCAATCGCACCACCGCAACTCATCGAAGCACACAGAGAACACAGGAGAATGACACCATGACCGCCTACGCAATCGCCCACCTGCAGCAGTTCGCGCCGCACCCCGAGGTCGCCGAGTACATCGACCGGATCGGTGAGACCTTCGAACCCTTCGGCGGACGGTTCCTCGTCCACGGCACCGTCCACGAGGTGATGGAAGGGCGGTGGCCGGGACACGTCGTCATGATCGCCTTCCCCGACGCTCGGCTCGCTCACGAATGGTGGGACTCACCGGCCTATCAGGACATCGCCCCACTGCGTTCGCGCCATATCGACACCGACATCGTCATCGTCGAGGGAGTGGCCGAGGGCTACGATCCGCGGACCACGGCTCAGGCCCTGCGCGACCAGCTCGGCTAGCCGCCGAGCTGGCGGGGCTTTATCGAAAAACGCACGGAGCGTCGAGAAACGGGCGCGCACACCCGTTTCTCGACGCTCCGCCCGTTTTTCGGCGGCTACGCCAGTGGTGGTGTTTAGAAGGCCGACACCAATGTTCCATATGGTGGATTTTCGTTGCCTCGCGGAACGTGAACGATGACGATAGCGAGACAGGGTCGAAATGAGGTCACAAAGGGGTCTTCACTGCGTCGAGTTTCGTGCAATGGCGACTCATCGGGTCGGCTCTGCCTGTTCACCGGACCGGTGCTTTCTGAAGGAGCGTGCCATGCCTGTTCTCACCACCAACGATGGAGTGAACTTGACCTACCGCGACAGCGGAGGAGACGGAGTTCCCCTGGTTATGCTCCACGGCTGGGGCCAAACTCAGGCAATGTTCCGCTACCAGCTCGCCGGATTGGCGGGGAGTCGTCGAGTCATCACGCTTGATCAGCGCGGTCACGGACTCTCTGAAAAGCCTCACCACGGCTACCGGATCGCGCGTCTCGCTCAGGATCTCAGCAATCTTCTGGATGACCTTGGACTCGAAGAGGTAGACCTTCTCGGCTGGTCGATGGGCGTCTCCGTGTCCTGGAGTTATATCGATCAGTACGGTACTGGACGGATTCGACGTTTCGTCGCTGTCGACCAGCCAGCTGCCGTCGCAGCGGTTCCGTGGCTGACTGAGGACGAACAACGCGAATGCGGTGCGATCTTCGGTGTTGACGGACTCCTCGAACTGGGCAGTGCGCTCAACGGACCTGACAGTGAACAGGTGTGTGAGGACTTCGTGCGAGGAATGTTCTCCGGGGAACCCGATCCAGAGGTATGGAACTTCGTCGCCGAGGAGATCAAATCGTTCCCGTCCTATGCCGCGGTCCCACTGCTCTTCGACCATTGCGCTCAGGACTGGCGAGACGTCTTGCCCCACATTGATGTGCCCACTCTTGTACTCGGGTGCGATGGAAGCCACGTCAACCCCGATTCCCAACGTTATGTTGCCGCACAGATTCCCGACGCACGCATTCACGTGTTCCCGGTCGAAGAGGCGAACTCGCATTTTCCGTTCCTCGAGAATCCGTCGGCGTTCAACGCCGTCGTCGAGGAGTTCCTCGTCGCGAAGTGACTCACACCGGACCACGCCTCAGGCCGTGCGCAACCAGCTCGGCTGAACGACACCAATGTTCCATATGGTGGATTTTCTTTGACCAGCTGGTGGGACCGGGAAAGTATGAGAGGACAGTGCTCGTTCCGCAGAGCCCGGTACCCGAAGGAGTGTCCATGTCCTCACCTGCGATCATCGGCTGGTCCCACGGCAAGTTCGGACGATCCGAATCACCGCTGCCCCAGATGATGGCCGACGTCGCCCGCGACGCCATCGCCGAGGCGGGACTGGAACCGGCCGACATCGACGTCATCCACGTCGGCGTCTTCAACAACGGACTCTCCCGCCAAGGCTTCGAAGCCGCACTGCCGGGGACCGTGTTCCCCGAACTCGCGCGCACACCTGCCCACCGCCACGAGAACGCCTGCGCCACCGGGTCCGCCGCGATCTTCGCAGCCCACGACTCCATCGCCGCCGGCCGCCACAGGACCGCCCTGGTCATCGGCGCCGAACGCATGACCCAGGCCTCCGGCCACGACGTCAACGAAGTGCTGCTCAGCGCCAGCTTCCGGGAAGAGGAAGAGCACTATAAGTCCTTCGCCGGAGTCTTCGGCGAGATCGCCCGCCAGTACTTCGACCGATACGGCGACCACTCCGAAGCACTCGCGAAGATCGCCGCGAAGAACCACGCCAACGGATCGCAGAATCCTCTGGCACACATGCAGAAGGACCTCGGCTTCGAGTTCTGCAACACCGTGAGCGAGAAGAACCCGTACGTCGCCGAACCCCTGCGCCGCACCGACTGCTCGATGGTCTCCGACGGAGCTGTGGCACTCGTCATGGCCGCCGAGGATGTCGCCGCCTCCGCATCGCAGGCCGTGACCTGGAGAGGCATGGGCAACGCCAACGACGTCCTGCCGCTGTCCCAACGCGACCCGCTCGAGATGGCCGGCGCCCGCGCCGCCATGGAGCAGGCGCTCACAGCTGCCGGCATCGGCATCGACGACCTCGACTTCCTCGAGACTCACGACTGCTTCACCATCGCCGAGCTCCTCGAATACGAAGCCTTCGGACTCGCCGCCCCCGGGCAAGGCCACACCCTGCTCGACGACGGTGCCACCGAGGTCGGCGGCCGCCTGCCCGTCAACCCCTCCGGCGGACTCAAAGCCAAGGGCCACCCCATCGGCGCCACCGGTGTGTCCATGCACGCCCTCGCCGCCGCCCAGCTGACCGGTCGCTCGCCCGGCATCCAGATCGAGACCCCGGAACTCGCCGGCGTCTTCAATATGGGCGGTGCCGCCGTATCGAACTTCGCCTCCGTGCTCGAGCGCGTCCGCTGATGCGCGCCATCTCCCAGACGTCCCCGGCCAAGGACTTCACGCCCACACCTCGGCGCGGGGTCAACGTCTCCCACTTCCTCACCCAGACCGCTCGCCGGATCCCCGACCGCCTCGCCGTCGTCGACGACGACCACGGGCAGCGGTGGACCTGGGCCGAACTCGACGCCCGCGCCGAAGCGCTCGCCGCTGCCCTGCAGACCGGTGGAGTCGACCGCCGCGACACCGTCCTCCTCGTCTCGGCCAACCACGCCGAGGTGATCCAATCCTTCTGGGGCATCCTGCGCTCCGGCGGTGTCATCGCCCCACCGAACGCGGCCCTGTCGACCGAGGAGCTGCTCGGCATCAGCGCCGAAGTCGCCCCCGCCGCCGTCATCGCCGACCGCGCCCACGCCGACTTCGTCACCGCTCTCAAAGACACCGGCTTCACCGGCCCCGTCTTCTGGATCGGCGACCTGCCTACCGGCGGCGCCTCGCCGAGCGCACGACTTGACGTCGACAGCACTCATTACGAAGAGTCGTCTCGGCGCGAAGGTGTGCTCTCGGCGGAGGTGAGTGATGCAGAAGCCGTCGACTCGGCAGTCGACGAGGACGATCCCTGCTGGTACTTCTTCACCTCCGGGTCGACCGGGCGACCCAAGGCTGCGACTTTCACGCACCGCCACCTCGGCGCGGTGCTGATGAATCACCGCTGCGACCTCTTTCCCAACGAGGACGAGACGGGGGCGTCCCTCGTGCTCGCGCCGCTGTCGCACGGTGCGGGCATCCACATGCTCGGTCAGGTCTTCGGCGGCACCCCGTCGATCATCCACCCCGGTGGCAAGCCCAGCGTGGAGTCCCTGTGGCCGGCCATCGATGCCTACGGGATCACGAACGCCTTCACCGTCCCGACCATCCTCAACCGCATCGCCGCCGGCTACCCAGAGGGCCGCGGACCCGAGGACCACACCCTCGAGCGGGTCATCTACGCCGGAGCCCCGATGCTCGCGACCGACCAGGCCCAGGCACTCGAAAGGCTCGGGCCCTGCCTCGTCCAGTACTTCGGACTCGCCGAGGTGACAGGAGCGATCACGATCCTCCGCCCCGAGGACCACGGAGCCATCCCCGTCGACGACGCCGGCATCGGCACCTGCGGCCGAGCCCGCACCGGAGTCGAAATCGTCATCGTCGACGAGGCCGGCACGCAGCTGCCCGCCGGTGAACAGGGGGAGGTCTGCGTGGCCGGACCGACCGTGTGCGCCGGCTACCTTGGCCGCCCCGATGCGAACGCCGAATCTTTCGCCGGAGGACTCTTCCACACCGGTGACGTCGGCTACCTCGACGAACGCGGGTACCTGTTCCTCACCGGCCGGAAGTCCGATATGTACATCTCCGGCGGTTCGAACGTCTACCCCCGCGAGATCGAGGAGCTCCTCCTCACCGACACCGAGGTGGCCCAAGCCGTCGTCGTGGGCGTGCCCGACCCGCAGTGGGGCGAGATCGGCGTGGCCGTCATCGAACGCGCGCCGTCGACCGGGAACGAAGGTGCCGGTGGCGCCGATGCCGATGCGGAGGACCTGGCCGAACGGCTGACCGCGCTGTGCAAGTCGGGGCTGGCGAAATACAAGGTACCCAAGGAGATCCACTTCGTCGAGACCATGCCGGTCACCGCCTACGGCAAACTCGCGCGCAAGGAACTCAAGGCCGAATACTCCCAAGGACGGGGCAGCGCACGATGAACACGACAGAGACGGCAGCCGTGTCAGTGCCGACAGGTAGGTTAGTCGGCACGACGATCATGGCCATCGGATGCGGCACTCCGGACGGGGAGGTGAACAACGGCTTCGCCGCGGCGATCGGATTCCTGCGCGAGGGAGCGAAGGTCTGCATCGTCGACCGCGACCCAGGTGCGCTTGACGAAGCGACGCGGGCCCTCGCCGAGGCGGCCGCCGCCGACGGTGCTGACGGCACTGACCGTGTCGACCTCAGCAACCGTCGCGACGGTGAGCCCGACCGCGACACCGGTGCCGATCGCGTCCCCGGCACGGGCGTCCACCTCGGCGGGGTCGACCTCGACTCTCAGCTGACCACGGTTGTCGCCGATGTCGGCGACGAAGACTCCCTGGCCGCGGCGTTCGCGCACTGCGCCGACCGCCTCGGTGGACCGACCGTGCTCCACTACAACGTCGGCATCGTCGTCAACGGGGGAGTCGACGAACTCGACACCGACGGCTTCCGACGTGCCCTCGATATCAACCTCACCGGGGCGTTCTCCTCGATCAAGCATGCTCTGCCGCATATGCGTGCGGCCGGGCACGGGTCGATCATCACGGTGTCCTCGGTCGGCGGCATGCGCTACATGGGGTATGACTATCCGGCGTATGCGGCGTCGAAGGCCGGACTCATCGAACTGACGAAGGTCGTCGGCGCGCAGTACGCCTCCGAAGGCATCCGCGCGAACTCGATCGCCCCGGGCCTCATCGAGACCCCGCTCATCCACCGCTCGATCTCGGGCCACTTCGGCTCGGTCGAGGAGATGCTCGCCGCTCGGCATGCGCAGTCACCGACGGGGAAGATGGGTCGGCCCGAGGACGTAGCGGACCTCGCGGTGTTCCTCGCATCAGGCGAATCGGCTTACATCAACTCCACTCTCATCCCCGTGGATGGGGGACTGACCCATTACGCGGGGATGCCGAAGCGATGACGCGGACGGCGGCGGTCGCCTCGGCGAGGGCCCGACCCCACCGAACTCAACGACAGTGACATAACGGAAATCAAGGAGGCAATGGTGCCGAGAATACGGACGACGAGGACCATGCTCGTCTGGTCCGCCGTACTGATGGTGTGCGCCCTGCTGCTGGCAGGGTGCGGAACGAACTTCGGCACCACCGACGACGGCAAGCAGCGCTACCGGTGGAAGATGACGGTGACGACCGGATCGACTTCGACGTGGTACCTCGCTGCGGAGAAGTTCGCGAAGGACCTCGACGAGGAGACCGACGGACGGATCACCATGAAGGTCTTCGCCAACGAACGGCTTTCGGCCGGTGAGGCCACGGCCGGAGTCGAACAGCTCATGGACGGGGCGAAGGACTTCTCCTACAACTCGCCGATCATCTACGCCGGCGTCGACCCGCGCTTCGGCGCCGTCACCGCCCCCTTCGTCTTCGACTCCGTCGAGGACGGTCAGAAGGCGCTCGCCGGAAAAGGCGGGGACGTCTACGGCGACTACCTCGCCGAACGCGGAGTGCACCTGCTCGGCTTCGGCGAATCCGGAATGCGGCAGCTGACGAACACGCATCGGCCCATCCACACGCCCGAAGACATGAAGGGCATGAAGTTCCGCATCCCCGGCTTCGGCATGTACACCGACCTCTACCGCGGTCTCGGCGCGAACCCGACGACGATGCCCTTCGGCGAGGTCTTCACCGCTCTGCAGCAGGGAGCCATCGACGGGCAGGAGAACCCGATCGACGTCATCTACTCGGCGAATCTGCAGGAGGTCCAGCCGTATCTGACGCTGTGGAACTACTCCTATGACCCGCTCGTCCTCGGCATCAACAAGGACCTCTATGACTCACTGACTCCGGAGGACCAGAAGCTCGTGAGCCGCCTGGCCGGCGAGGCCAACGACTTCCAGATCAAGAAGAACCGCGACGGCGAAGAGAAGCTCATCGCCGAACTCGCCGACTCCGGTATGGAGGTCAACGAACTCAGCGATGAGGAGAAGGACGCCTTCCGCGCCAAGCTGGGTCCGATCTACAGCGAATACCGCAAGGTCTGGGGACCGGACATGTCCCAGGCGTTCATCCCGAAAGGACTGTGAGATGAGAGTCATCAGATTCTTCGAGGACTGGGTCGTCATCGCCTCGTTCATGGTGATCGTCCTCGTCACCTTCGTCAACGTCCTCTCCCGCTACATCTTCAAGGCCTCACTGGCCTTCTCCGAGGAGATCACCATCAACCTCCTCGTCGTGCTCACGATGATGGGAGCCGTCGTCGGGATCCGCCTCGGCGCGCATCTCGGGTTCACCTACCTTGTGGAGAACGCGAAGGGCAGCGTTCGCCGGGCACTGCTCATCACCGGCACCACGCTCATCGTCGTCTTCCTCGCCGTCCTCCTCATCTGGGGCGGCGAGATGACCATCGCGCAGGGGCTGCGCGGCCGGGCGACGCCGTCGCTGGGCATTCCGCAATGGCTGTTCACCCTGTCGATTCCCTTGGCCGGGCTGCTCGGAATCTTCCGCAGCCTCCAGGCCCTGCGGACGGCACTGCACGAGGACACCTCCGCCGAGGCGGTCGTCGAGCGGCTCGCCAGCGAAGCCGCCCCGACCATCGACTCGTCCGAATTCTCAACCGACTCCGAAGGAGGCCGGAAATGATCGCGCTTCTGCTCTTCGGCAGCTTCTTCCTCTTCCTCGGCCTCGGGATCCCCGTCGCCTTCGCCCTCGGCCTCTCCGCCGTCGTCACCCTGGTGACCACCGACGGTGTGCAGGTCCTCGACGTCGTGCCCTCGGTAATGTTCCCGTCGATGAGTTCGGGCACGCTGCTGGCGATCCCGTTCTTCATCCTCGCCGGCATCGTCATGCAGTACACGGGCATCTCGCAGCGGCTCGTCGACCTCGCGTTCCTCATCTTCGGACGCCTGCGCCACGGCCTGGCCGCGGTGACGATCATCTCCGCGTTCTTCTTCTCCGCGATCTCCGGATCGGGACCGGCCACCGTGGCCGCAATCGGTGCGATCCTCATCCCCGCGCTCGTGCGCAACGGGTACCAGAAGAAGCACGCGGTCTCCCTCGTCGCGGCCTCCGGTTCGATGGGCATCGTCGTGCCGCCGTCGATCGCGTTCATCATCTTCGCCGTCGTCGCCGCCGAGTTCGGCAAGATCTCGATCTCCCGGCTGTTCATCGCCGGCATCGTGCCCGGCATCATCATGGCCGTCGCGTTCTTCATCGCCGCCCTGTTCGTCCCTAGGGTGCGTGAGCTCGCCGGTCTGCCGGTGAGAACGAAGCCCGACGCCGAGGTGGTCACGGGGTCGACGTCGACCGGAACGTCGGCGTCCGGTTCCGCCGGTGCTGACTCCGCCGGGAACGGCGGTTCGGGTGACAGCGCGGCAGGGAGCAAGACCCAGCTGCTGACGGCGAACGGGCAGGCCGCCTCGGCGAATTCCGGATCCACCGGATCGAGCGTCGGCGCCGCGGATCCGACAGCCACGGTCAACCCCGAGGGCGGGTTCGGCGAGATCATGACCGCGCTGGTCAAAGCCATCCCCGGGCTGCTCATTCCGGTGATCATCCTCGGCGGGATCTACGGCGGAGTCTTCACCCCCACCGAGGCGGGAGCCGTCGCATCCGTGTACGCGCTCATCGTCGGGGTGTTCGTCTACCGGGAGCTGACCTGGAAGGACATGCCGAAGGTGTTCCTCGAATCCGGGGTCTCGACCGCGGTCATCATGTTCATCGTCGGCGTGGCCAGCCTCTTCTCCTACGTCATCACCGTCGAAGGGGTGGCCGACCGGATCTCGACGGCAGTGCTGGGGGTGACGGACAACAAGTACCTCATCCTCGCGGCGATCACGATCATCCTGCTCATCGTCGGTGCCTTCGTCGACGCGATCAGCGCGTTCTACCTGTTCATCCCGATCCTCGTGCCGATCCTCATCGGTGTAGGCGTGGACATGACGACGATCGGCGTGTTCATGACCGTCAACCTCGCGATCGGCCTGTTCACGCCGCCGGTCGGACTCAACCTCTATGTGGGTGCGGGCATCGGGAAAGCCAAACTCGAGGAGGTCGTGCGCGGGATCCTGCCGTTCCTCGTCTGCGCGATCGTCGCCCTGCTGCTCATCACGTACATCCCGGCGATCTCGAACTGGCTGCCTGACCTGCTCGGGGTCGGGTAGTTCGGGCAGGTCCCGGCCATTCGGTTGGGCCGGGGATCTCACGCCTCACTCAACTCTGTCGAAGGAGAAACATGGAACCGTATCTGCTCACGAACAAGACGGCCCTGGTCACCGGTGCCGCGCAGGGCATCGGCCTGGCCATCGCCACGGCGCTGGCCAGGCGAGGCGCTTCGGTCGGCATCGTCGATCTCAAGGGCGCCGAGGAGGCTGCCGCGACGTTGGCCTCGGAGTACCCGGATCAGCGGTTCGCGGCGTTCTCGCTCGATGTCCGCGACGCCGAGGAAGTGACCGCTGCGGTCGGATCGTTCGTTTCGACGTTCGGGGGTCTCGATATCCTCGTGAACAATGCGGGCACGGCCGCGCGCATCGGCATCGATGAGATCACCGCCGAGCAGTGGCAGCGTGATATCGAAACCAACCTGGGTGGGACGTTCAACTTCATCAAGGCCGCCGTCCACCCGCACATGTGTGATGCGGGACGCGGGTCGATCATCAACATCTCATCGATCTCGGGCATCAACGGCGGAGCGGTCTCCGACGGAGAAGCCGGGGCACGGTCGGGGCCGGCATATGCGGCGAGCAAGGGCGGGATCATCGCCCTGACGAAATGGGTGGCCAAGGAGTACGGACGCCAGGGCATCCGCTGCAATTCGGTGGCACCGGGGCCGGTCGAATCAGCGCTCACCGTCGGTCAGACTTATGACACCTCAGGGCAGGCTCTCGATCGGATGGGCCAGCCGGATGAGATCGCCGAGGCGGTCGCCTACCTTGCCACCGATGGTGCCGCGTTCACGACCGGACAGATCCTCCGCGTCGACGGCGGGGCCGTGATGTCGTGAGCGTTTGAGTGTTCTGAGCTCGAACGGAC
Source organism: Brevibacterium sp. Lmc1 (assembly GCF_057654315.1). Classification (NCBI taxonomy): domain Bacteria; kingdom Bacillati; phylum Actinomycetota; class Actinomycetes; order Micrococcales; family Brevibacteriaceae; genus Brevibacterium; species Brevibacterium sp. Lmc1. Next base: position 235,403 of record NZ_CM172803.1, read on the forward strand.
GATCCCCGCATCATCCTCAGGATGGTGCGGGGATCGTTGTCTCTGCGGACCTGTCTGGCTGGGCGACGTGTCCGGTCAGGCTGTGCGGCGGACGAAGAGTTCGAAGGTCACGGCCACGGGGTTGGCTTGAGGCTTGAGGGTGCCGGAGCTGACCTCTCCGGCGACGTCGACGACCTCGCCGGAGAGGGCGATCCGTGGAGTTGAGTTTCGCGCTCCGGTCACGGCGCCGCTCAGATGGGTGAACTCGACGGCCGGCCACGGGGCGGTGCCATCGGTGAACACGGCTCCGGTCGTACTGCCGAGACTCGCGACCACCTCGGCGGAGTCGAAGTCAGCGGTGCGGCAGACGGCGAGGACCGCCTCGTCGAGGATCTCACCGGGACGTACGCGGGTGACGACGGCTTCAGCGGGGCGGGTCGCCGCGGCGAGATCGGGCGCGGTTGATGATGACGCGGCGGCGTGTGCCGGTGTGACCGGGTGCGGTGCGAAGGCGGAGAACCCTGTCTCGGGATCGACGTCGCTGATCAGGTGGGCATCGGGCAGGGCGAAGAGCCGGATGGTCAGTCCGAACGGTCCTGTCAGGGTGCCCGGGAGCAGGTGGCCGCCCTTGGTTTCGCCGTCAGCATTGGTCCACGATGCATGGACGTGGCAGAAGGGGGAGTCATCGCGCCAACCGATCGTAGCCGAGGCGTGGCGCAGGCGGCTGGGGTCGTCGACAGTGAATGCTTGAGTGAAGGACATCGGGTGCTCGGCGTCGGGGCCGTAGGCCGGATGAACATAGTCGATATGGCCGAACTGTCCGGAGACGAACTCGGCCATGATGCCGGGAACGGCGAAGTCGGTCAGGGATGCTTCGAGTGAGGCGAACAGGTCCGCGCCCTCCGGCAGTTCGAGGACATGCTCGGTGCAGCGGGTCGGGACGGAGACGATGCGGGGGCTCTGTCGCTGACCCGCGTGGACGACCGCAGTTCCGGGTGCCTTCAGCGGGAAGGTCGGCTGTTGCAGTGCTGTCGTCTCGGCTCCATTGCTCATGTCTCGATTATGGTCAGGCGCCAGGGCCGGTGTCGCCGAAGATCCAAGTGGTGGAACATGAGCTCAGACATCTGACGGAACGGCGGCGGCCGCCTCGGTGCCGCGCATGATCATCACGGTACCGATGATGCCGATGCCGCCGAGGACGGCGATGCCGGCACCCATCGTCATCGCACCGGTCGCGCCCGGACCGCCGACGGCGACGAACACTCCGACAAGTGCTGAGGCGATCGTGTTGCTGATGAGCTCGGCGGTGCCGAGCCCGGCGGCCGCCTTGGATCCTTCGACGGGGTCATCGCTGCTGCTCATCGCCGCGACGTTGAGGTGCGGAAAGGCGAGGCCGATTCCGGAGCCGGCGAGCACCAGACTTACGGCCCAGACCCAAGCGATCCACTCCGCGTCGACGAATTGAGTCGCGGCGTAGATGACCAGCCCCGCGGTCACAAGGATGGGGCCGAGGGTCATGAGCCTCCGGCCGGTGCGAGAATCATCGATACTCGCGCTGAACAGCTGGACGAAGCTCCAGCCGACCGAGATGCTAACGCCGAACACAGCCGCCAACAGTGGCGGCATGCCGACGAGATCTTGACCGAACTTCGGCAGAAAGATCTCCACCATCGCCGCGGAGCTGAGGATCCCGATGACGAGGTAGATCCACTTGAGCGGATTGCCGCGCTGGTAGGTGATGTGCGGGAGGACTGGAGAAGCGGAAGTCCGATCGACGGCGATGAAGGTGATGATGAGTGCCGCTCCTGCAACAAGAGCGATCGTCGTGGGCCAGCCCGTGTGAACCACTGCGGCAATGCTGAAGGCAGCGGAGGCAAGGACGAGCAGCGACAGCGAGGGGATCGGAAGGCGGCCGAAGTCCCGTTGACCGGAAGCCTCGAGGGGAAGGCTGCGCAGCGCCATAAGGCCGAGCACAACCGATATCAGCGTCAGCAGACCGAAGGCCCCGCGCCAGTACCCGACCTGGGCGAATGCTCCGCCGACGGCTGGGCCGATAAGTGTGCCGAGCCCCCACATCGCCGAGACCAGTCCTGTCGCGCGAGTCCAAAGGCGCTTCGGCAGGGCATCGCGGATCACCGAGTAGCTGAGCCCGGCGAGCAGACCTCCGCCGAGTCCCTGAACGACCCGCGCGATCACCAGCAGCTCCATGGTAGGAGCGAGCGCGGCGCCGAGCGAGCCGACAGCGAAGAGGCCGAACGCGAGCAGGTACGACCACGCAGCGCCCATCGAACCGAGCACTCTGGCGACGAGCATTGAGGCGAGCACAGAGGCGACGAGGAATGCCGTGGTCACCCATGCGAAGTACTGCTGCCCGCCGATGTCGGCGATCGTCGACGGCAGAAGGGCTGCCGTGACGAAGGTGTTCATCGCGAACACTGCGATGCCGCCGGCGAGGACGAGGGAGGCGCTTGCATGCTCGGCGCTGAAGAGTTCCCGCCAGCCGCCCGTCGACTGCGCTGCGGCGGCATCCGCGGTTGCGCCTTCGGAGGGGTGTTCGGGAATCGCACTCTCGTGTTCGTCTCTCATATCGATTACGCTAGAACCTCAACTTAAGTTGAGGTCAATAGGTCTCTGCTGAGCGAGGAAAAAGAATGTCCATGAGCGACAAGAAGCCGTCGCCGACCGATATCCTGTCCGTGGGCGATGTGGCTGCACGAACCGGAGTCGCCGTCTCTGCGTTGCATTTCTACGAACGGCAGGGCCTGATCGCCTCGGTCCGTACCGCTGGAGGCCAGCGCCGATACGCCCGTCATGTTCTCCGCCGGGTTTCGGTGATCCAAGTGGCGAAGAGGATGGGCATTCCCCTCGCCGAGGTGGCCGAGGTGTTCGAGGATCTCCCTGCCGATCGGATGCCCGGGAAGTCCGATTGGCGACGGATCAGCGAGCGCTGGAGGGGCAAGTTGGAAGCCCGTCGCAAGGAGATCGAGCGGATGGAGAGCGAACTCGTCGAATGCATCGGCTGCGGCTGCGTCTCACTGCGCAGCTGCCGAGTGCTCAACCCGGATGACGCGCTCGGCTCGAGCGGTTCGGGCCCGCGCCTGCTTCCGGAATTCCCCTCCGAGTGAGGGGATGAACGGTTCTAAGAGAAGAAGAATGTGAAGAACCCGGAACATCTCACAAACTGTTCTGCAGAGCCTCCACTACGAGATCGAGACCGTGGGATTCGCGGCGCGGATCGGCTTCGAGGACCTGAATGTAGCGCGATTCGATATCCGGATCGACGATCGGAATCGCTTTGCAGCCAACTGCATTGAGATTCGTCGGAATGGTTCGCCCGGCCATCATCGCGATCATCGACGTTCCCACGAGAGAGCGCAGCATGAGAACCGGACATGTGGCCTCAAGTGACGGGGAGAAGACCTGCCCCTGGGCCCGGACTGCCTGCTCGATGCGCATCCGAGCAGTGTTCCCGGCGGGAAGTGTTCCGACAGGAAAGTCCGTCATATCGCTGATGAAAAGACTGGACCGGTCAGCCAGCGGATGGTGTCCGTCGAGAATCGCAAAGTTCGTCGCTTCCACTTCGGCGACTTTGCGGACCCCCGGTAAGGTTCCGAATTCGTGGCTGGAGACCGAGAAATTCACGCACAGGTCGGCCCGACGGTTCCGCAGCACCTGCAGAGCTTCGACCGATCCGCGGTCGATGATGCTGACCTGAACTCTGTCAGTCATCCGCATCAGTCGGTTGATGGCATCGGCCACCACGGTCTGCCCCAACCCGGTGCTCGTCACGATCGAGACTGTTTCGACCGCGCCCGAGTACTCCCCGAACGAGTCGGCGAGCAGTTCCGACTCGGCGATGGTTCGGCGGGCAAAATCCGCGACGGCCAGGCACTGTGCTGTGGGATTGACTCCGGCACTCGTCCGTTCGAAGAGCTGTGTGCCGTAATGCTCTTCCAGGCTCCTGATCTGACGGCTCGCTGTCGAGTGCGAGATGAAGATCGACCTCGCGGCGAGATGGATCGACCCGTATTCGACGACGGCTAGCAGGGTCTTGAGACTGCGGAGATCGGTCATCGTGGTCGTCCTTCGGCCGGGTGCGACTCCAGAGTACGTCGGTGGTGCAGCAAACGCACCACCTCGGTGCGGGAAACGCACCTGGGTGTGGACGGATCCGGGTGTTGTCGAGTCGTCTGCTGGGCGATGCTGACAGTCATGAACGCAGAGAACACTGTCCGCGAGGGTGCGGAAGATTCCCCCGAAACCCGAACTGACCTTGCCCGGCGTGCAGGCGAATTCGTCCGCGGCGCAGACTTCATCGATCGACTCTCCCGCAGAGTCGCCCGGCGCACCGAAAGCCAAGCACCCGGAGGCGGGCCGGCAGCGCTGGCCTACCTCAGCGAAGAGCTGGTTCCAGAACTCGACGAACTCGATTTCGTTTCGACCATCCACGACAATCCGGAATCGGACGAACACCCGCTTCTCATCACCAAGCGCGTCGAGGACCCGAAGCTGCCCACGGTGCTGCTCTACGGCCATGCCGATGTGCAGTTCGCCCACGATTCGCAGTGGGCCGAGGGCCTCGACCCCTGGGTGCTCACTCGTGACGGTGACCGCCTGTATGGCCGCGGCACTGCCGACAACAAAGGCCAGCACAGCGTGAACACGGCGGCATTGAAGACCGTGCTCGACGGCCTCCGTGCAGAGCACGGAACCGGCGAAGCCAGTCTCGGCTACAACATCACGATCCTCATCGAGACCGCTGAAGAGGCGGGGTCCAAGGGCTTGCGCTCGTTTGCGGCCGCACATGCCGATGACCTCTCGGCCGAGCTCTTCCTCGCCTCCGACGGTCCACGGATCGCCGCCGAGGTCCCCACGCTGTTCCTCGGCTCCCGTGGGGCACTGAATTTCCGGCTCATCGCCCACGAGCGCGACGGCGACCACCACTCGGGCAACTGGGGCGGTCGGCTGCGGAACCCGGCCACGGTCATCGCCGCCGCGATCAACGCTCTGGTGGATGCCAACGGCGTCATTCGGATCCCTGCACTGCGCCCTGACGATCCTCCCGCCTCGGTGCTCGATGCAGTGGCGAAGCTGCCTGACATCGCCGAGGAAGGTGCTCCGGAGACTGATCCGGACTGGGGTGAGCCCGGCCTGAGCCCTGCTGAACGGGTCTTCGCGTTCAATGTGCTCGAGGTCCTCGCCCTCGATGCGGGCGACCCGACTCAGGTTGTCAACGCGATTCCCGGCGCCGCCTCGGCGAGCATGCAGCTGCGATACGTCGTGGGCACGGATGTCAGCGATTTCGAGAACCGGGTCCGGACCTTCCTCGAAGAACAAGGGATCCATGGGGTCGCGGTCGAGCTCGAACACTGCATGCCGGCCACACGTCTGGACCCGGAAGCACGAGTCGTCACGGCAGCGGTGGACTCGATCCGCGAGACGACCGGACTCGACGTCGCCGTCGAGCCGAACCTCGGGGGAACCATCCCGAATGATGTCTTCGCCGAAGTGCTCGGACTGCCGACCGTCTGGGTGCCGCATTCCTACCCGGGATGCAACCAGCACGCACCGAATGAGCATGCGCTGGTATCGATCCTCGAGCAGGGTGCGGAGATCATGACGGGAATGTTCTGGGACATGCGCATGCGTCCGGGCGACTGGTTCTCCTCGAAATGATCCCGCCAGCTGTCGGAGACCCCATGTCGCAAAAAACCAAGCCGTCCCACCACCACACTGCAGGCAAAGGAGCCCAGTCATGACAGAACAGCTGTCAGCGCAGAATACCGCTGAGAACAAACCGGTGAAATCGTGGAAGGTCATCACCGCGGCCTCGATCGGAAACGCCCTCGAGTGGTACGACATCTCGGTCTATGCGTACTTCTCCGTCTACATCTCCGTGGCGTTCTTCCCCTCCGAGAGTCATGCGGTCTCAGTGATGCTGGCCTTGGGCACTTTCGCTCTGTCCTTCTTCATCCGCCCGGTCGGAGCAATCGTGCTCGGCAGCTTTGCTGACCGGAAGGGACGCAAACCGGCACTGACGCTGACGATCTGGCTGATGTTCGCAGGCACCCTGATGATCGTGCTCATGCCACCGGCTCATGTCATCGGACTGGCTGCGCCGCTGCTCATACTGCTTGCGCGGCTCATTCAGGGGTTTGCCGCCGGAGGCGAATTCGGTTCGGCAACCTCGCTCATGGTCGAACACCTGCCCGATCGCCGAGGGTTCGCTGCAAGCTGGCAGTTCACCTCGCAGGCGATGTCGACAATTCTCGCCTCCGTCATCGGTGTGGCCGTAACGACGACGCTGACGCAGGAGCAACTCGAGACCTGGGGCTTCCGCCTGCCATTCATCGTCGGACTCCTCGTCGGCCCGGTCGGACTCTACATACGTCGGCATGTCCCCGAATCTCCCGAGTTTGCCGCTGCCCAAGCTGAGAAGCCCAAGGAAGCAGCAGCAATCGGAGGGGTGCTGCGACATCACAAACTCGCGGTGCTGTTGGCGATCGGTGCGATCGCTGTCTCGACCTGCCTCAACTACTTCATCACGTATGTGCCGACTTACGCTGTCGACAACCTCGGTATGAACAGCTCCGCAGGATTCTGGGCAACGCTTGTGTCCGGACTCGTGCTGTTCCTCTGCACACCGGTCGCCGGCTACTTCTGCGACAAGTTCGGACGGTTGACCTTCATGATTCCAGCGGCGCTCGCGGTCATGGTGCTCACTTGGGTCCTCTTCACCTGGGTAGTCGCGGCCAATGCGCTGACGGTGCTCATCGTCGTGGTGGTCATCTTCTCGATCCTGAAAGCCGCCTATTACGGACCGCTGGCCAGCGTCATGGGCGATATCTTCCCGACTGAGGTGCGAGGGACCGGGTTGTCACTGGGCTACAACGTCGGCGTTGCCATCTTCGGAGGACTGACCCCGCTGGTGGCGGCCTGGCTCATCGGCATCACCGGTGATGCGAAAGCCCCGGCTTACTGGGTGCTGCTTGCTGGAGCGCTGAGCGTGGCGGCGATCCTCGTGGTGTGGAAGAAGCTCGGCGTGCGCTGATGTCCAGGGTATGGGGCCGCCGTGAGATCGGGGCCGTGGTCGATTGCGATCACGGCCCCGACTGGGCGAATACGGAACTCAGGCGTTCGAGGCAACGGCGGCGGCCGCCTCGGCGCGGGTTCGTCTCTTCTTCTCGCCGAGGTGACCGATCACGGCTGCGGCGGCGATCATGACGGCGACGAGGGCGATGCCGATCCACTGGTTGAGCATGAGCGTGGCGGCACCGGCCAGCGCTCCGATGAGGATGAGGACGACGGCGAGGGCTCGGCGGATCCAGCGGACGTTGTCACCGCCGGCCAGGCTCGAATCGGCGGCGAGGCCGACGATCGTCGAGGTCACGACCACGGTGGTGACGTCGGCGATCTTCATCTTCCGTGCTGCCGCGGCCTGCGCGCCCATGAGCGCGGACAGGGCCGAGGTGAAGATCGTGCCGGCCAGCCCGATCTCGGGGTCGGGGACGACCGCGACGTAGACGGATAATGCGGCACAGCCGACGGCGACGCCGGAGAAGATCGCGGTCGTCCGGTGGTGCCAGTTCTCGCCGATGTCGCCGAGGATGCGCCCGGACAGTGCCGCACCGACCATGAAGAACACGAGGGCGAGGGCGGGGCGGAGGACGGGAACGCCGTCGGCGCCGGCGAGGCCCATGCCGAGGATGACGACGTTGCCGGTCATATTGCCGGTGAAGACCTTGTCGAAGCCGAGGTAGCCGATGGCGTCTACCATGCCGGTCGAAAAGGTCAGCAGCAGGAGCATGGCCAGGTCGAGGCGACGAGTCATGGTGTCCTTTCCGGGCGAGTGGAGCCGGCGGCAGTGCCGGAATGTCGCCATGAGGGGCAGTTTGTATACAAAACTGTAATCAGGTGGCGGTTGGCATGCAATCGAGGGGCAACCGGAATTGTCCGGGTATCGTCGTTATCGACAGCTGACCACGGCTTGCACGCCGAACCACGATCAGCTGACCACTGCCGAAGGACTTCGCTCATGACCTTTACACCGCCCCCAGCATTCACCACGCGCCCCACCCTCGAGGGGCACTTCGGGATGGCGGCATCGACGCACTGGTTGGCCACTGCAACATCGCAGGCGGTGCTCGAACGCGGCGGGAACGCCTTCGACGCCACCGTCGCCGGAGCCTTCGTCCTCCACGTCGTCGAGCCCCACCTCAACGGACCCGGAGGTGACATGACCGGGATCTTCGCCACCGCCGCCGAGCCTTCCCGGCCACAGGTGATGATGGGTCAAGGGCCGGCTCCGGCCGCGGCGACGATCGAGCATTTCCGCGGCGAGGGCCTCGATATGGTTCCCGGTTCCGGGGCTCTCGCCGCCGCCGTTCCCGGAGCCGTCGACTCGTGGCTCAACCTGCTCGAACACCACGGGACGTGGGAGCTCGCCGACGTCCTCGACTTCGCCATCGACTACGCCGATAACGGGCATCCGATCCTCGCCCGAACAGCCGGGGCGATCGCGAAGGTCAGCGAACTCTTCACTGAGCACTGGCCGACCTCGGTCGCACAGTGGATGCCCGAAGGCCGAGTTCCCGATGCCGGCGAGCTGGTGTTCAACCACGCCTACGCCGATGTGCTGCGCAGACTCATCGCCGCCGGTGACGGCACTGCGACACGGGAGGAGCGGATCCGAGCGGCCCGTCGGGAGTGGAAGTCCGGATTCGTCGCGCGGGCGATCGCCGACTTCATCACCACCGCGCACAGACACTCGACCGGAGGCGACCACGCCGGAGTCATGACTCTGAAGGACATTTCCGTGTTCGACGCTGGGTTCGAAGATCCCGTCACCATCGACTTCCGCGGATATCAGGTCGCGAAGATCGGTGCCTGGGGTCAAGGTCCGGTGCTGCTGCAGACTCTGAAGATCCTCGAGGGCTTCGACGATGACCGCCTCGACCCGTCGACCGAGAGCGGAGCGCACACGATCCTCGAAGCGCTGAAGCTGGCCATGGCCGACCGTGACACCTACTACGGCGATGCCGACGTCGACCTCGACTGGCTGCTCAGCGACTCCTATGCGGCCTCCCGACGAGAACTCATCACTGAGCAGGCATCGGCGGAATTCCGGCCCGGTCTCGGCCGGGACGGTGCGGCGCCCGTCTTCACCACCCCCCTCATTCCCGAAGGTGATGACAAAGAAGCGCTGATCAAAGCCGGCATCGGGGAGCCGACCGTACAGAAGAACGGCGTGAACAACGGCGACACCTGTCACCTCGACGTCGTCGATCGGTGGGGCAATATGATTTCGGCGACCCCGTCCGGAGGGTGGCTGCAATCCTCGCCGACCGTCCCCGGACTCGGATTCTGCCTCGGCACCCGGCTGCAGATGATGTGGCTCGACGAGGCGGCCCCCTCGGCACTGCGCCCGGGCAAGCGTCCGCGCACGACATTGACCCCGACCTTGATCTCCCGAGACGGGCAGCCGGTCATCGCTCTCGGCTCACCCGGCGGTGACCAGCAGGAACAGTGGCAGCTGCTGCTGATCCTGCGCATGCTCGTCGGCGGCTACCGTGCGCAGGAGGCCATCGACGCACCGGCACTGCACACGACGTCGTTGGCGGGATCGTTCTGGCCGCGCACCTGGGTTCCGGGTGGGGCGGTCGTCGAGGACCGCCTCGGCGAGGATGTCATCAACGGGCTCATCAACCGCGGTCATGACGTGACCAGGGCGGGGGAGTGGGAGCTCGGTCGGCTGTCGTGCGTGACCCGGGATCCGGCGACGGGGCGGCTGAGCGCAGGAGCGAATCCGCGTGGAGCGCAGGGTTATGCGGCGGGGAGATGACCATGGCTGATTCGCACGATGCGCCACTGGATGTCGCCGCGCAGATCCGCACCGACATCATCAAGGGCAAGCTCGAGCCCGGGACCAAGCTGCGTGAGGTCGCCCTGGCCGAACGCTACGAAGTGTCGCGGATTCCGATTCGGGAAGCGCTGCGAACTCTTGAGGCCGATGGGCTCGTCGAGTCCCGGAAGTTCAGCGGTTCGGTTGTCGCGCCCTCCCCGGCCGAGGATGCCGAGGATCTGTTCGAGATCCGCATCGTGCTCGAATCGGCGACCGCGAAGCGCGCCGCCCGCCGGGCCGCCGAGCTCAGTGCCGGCGGCGAGCATGATGCGAAGTGGTCGGAGATCCGCGCAGAGATCAACGAGATCCTCGAGGCCGGCGACGCCGTCATCGCTGATGAGCGCTTTGAGGACCTCGCGGTGCTGAATATGCGATTCCATTTCGCGGTCGCCGAGCTCAGCGGGAGCCTGTCGTTCATCAGCCTGCTGCGTCAGATCTCCGGCAAGATCGAGTGGCTGTACTCGCTCAACCTCATGCGTCGAGGCCCGCAGGCGTGGCCGGAGCATCGCGAGATCATCGCTGCCATCGATGCTGGCCAGGTCGAGCTATCCGCCGAGGCAATGGCCCGACACGTGCGCCGCAGCCGCGATTCCTACTTCGCCACCATGTCCGAACGCCCCTAATTGCTACCTGACGGCGGCTCAGCAACCTGGCGCCAGGTTGCTCAGCCGCCGTCAGGTGCCTTGGAGAGCGAATTTCATCCTTTTGTGGGAGATACATCGACTCGGAGACCCGCTACTGTTGAGTGGTCCCGTCACCGTTACGACGCCCGTTGAAGGTTCGTCGGACGTGATGACGGTCCAGTCAGCCCAGCCCATCAACTGGAACGGTGATCAGAAACTTGCAGGAACCCGCCCGTCGCTCCCTGCTGCTGACAGCATTGAGCTATCTGCTCGTCGTTGCGGGAATCAGCCTGCTGATCCTCGCGGACGAGGTCCCGGGTGCAGCCCTGCTGGGCTCCGGTGTCTTCCTCATCGGCATCAACGAGCTGTGCCTGTACATCGCCAAGTCGTCCGAACGCCCCACAACTACCTGACGGCGGCTCAGCAACCTGGCGCCAGGTTGCTCAGTCCCCGTCACGTAGTAATTAGGCCTCGACGAGGAGGCGGTCGAGTTTGTTGTAGCCCTCGACGATGCCGTGCTCCATACCCGAGGCGACCATGCCGTCGCGGGATTCGAGCGAGTCGAAGATCGAGGTCGACATCAGCCGTGTCCGCCCGTCGCCGAGGTCAGTGAGCGTGAGGATCTCGAGGTTGACCGCGTCCGGGAATCCCTCAAAGGTGAAGGTCTGGACGATGCGCTCGTTCTCCCGCACCTCGTGGAACGAGCCGAAGAACGCGTACTCGCCGCGATCGTCGTTCGAAACATAGCTCCAGTTCCCGCCGGTCGTCGCATTCCATTCGCGGATCGTGTTCGTGATCGAGTCCGGTCCGCACCACTTGACGAACAGTTCGGGGTCGATGTGGGCCCGGAACACCTTGTCCGGTGAGGCGGCGAAATCGCGGGTGATCGAGACGGTCTGCACCCCCTCGGGGACGTCGAGCTTGAGAGTCGAATAGTCGGCTGCGGTGTCTGTGGTGGTCATGTCATGCTCCTTTGCGTGATTTTCTGTGGGGTGATGTGTCCTCGGATCCCTCCGCCGAGGCGGCGCTGGAGTCCGAGTCGTTCGCTTCCTCGTCCGCGTTCATCGCTTCGAGGACCGCGTCGAGGCGTTGGTAACGTTCCTCTGCCTGCTGCTTGTATCTTTCGATCCATTTCGTCATCAGATCGAACACATTGTCTTCGAGGTGGACTGGTCTGCGCTGGGCGTCACGGGTGCGGGAGACCAGTCCGGAGTCCTCGAGCACCTTGAGATGTTTCGATACGGCCTGCAGGCTGACGTCATAGGGTTCGGCGAGTTCGTTCACCGTCGAGTCCGCGACGCTGAGTCTGGCCACCATGTCCCGCCTCGTCGGGTCGGCCAGAGCGGCGAAGACCTTGGACAGCTGATCGGCCACTTGAGCCTCCTGTGAATCTGAATCGAAACAATCACTCAACCAATGGGTTGATAAAAGGGTATGTCTGCCAGTTCCCGTAAGTCAACCATTTAGTTGAATAAAGTATTCGTTGGAGCGTATCTCGTGCTCCACCTGCAGTGACGTGCGCAGGGTCGGGGCCGCCTCGGCGAGAGGCGACGGATTTCGCACCGATGAATTCCGGTAGAAACCGAATCGGACCGCGCAGTCTGTCGTATGGTCTCAGTAGCGGCGAGCAGCGAGCGCACCTGACCGGTGCGCGACGGGCTCCGCCGACAGGCAAGTAAGACGATGAAGTCTGGAGATGAACATGCCCACACTGCGACAGCAGCTGTTCCGGATCAAACCGGTTCCGCGGCAGAAGGAAGACGTCGAGACCGATCTCAAACGCACGATCGGGCTGTTCTCGCTGACGATGGTCGGCGTCGGCTCAACCATCGGCACCGGCATCTTCTTCATCCTCTCCGAGTCCGTTCCGGTGGCGGGACCCGCCGTGATCTGGTCATTCGTCATCGCCGGCGCCGTCGCCGGCCTCGCGGTCATCTGCTACGCCGAGCTCGCAGGATCCGTCCCCGTCTCCGGTTCCTCCTACTCCTATGCGTACGCGACCCTCGGCGAACTGCCGGCGATGGGGGTGGCCGCGTGTCTCCTCCTCGAATACGGAGTCGCCGGTGCGGCCGTCGCGGTCGGCTGGTCGCAGTACGTCAACCAGCTGCTGTTCAATCTTTTCGGATTCCAGATCCCGCACGCCCTGGCCTACGCGCCGGAAGAAGGCGGCATCGTCAACCTGCCTGCCATCCTGCTGCTGGCGATGTGCTGCTTCCTGCTGGTGCGCGGCACCGGCGAATCCATCGTCGTCAATGCGATCATGGTCTGCCTCAAGATCGGCGTGCTCATCTTCTTCATCTGCGTCGGCGTCACCGGCTGGGACTCGAATAACTTCGCCGACTTCGCTCCGTTCGGCATCTCCGGAGTCGTCGCCGGCTCGGGTCTGATCTTCTTCAGCTACGTCGGCATGGACGCTGTCGCCACGGCCGGCGATGAGACGAAGAACCCGAAGAAGACGATGCCCCGAGCTCTCATCGCTGCCCTCATCATCGTCACCTCCGTCTACGTCCTCGTCGCCGTCGCCGCCCTGTCCGCCCAGCCGTGGGAGAAATTCGACGGACAGACCGCAGGCCTGTCGGCTATCCTCGAGAACATCGTCGGCTCGCAGTGGCCCGGCACGGTCGTGGCCGCCGGCGCGGTGATCTCGATCTTCTCCGTCACCCTGGTCTCCATCTACGGCCAGTCCCGGATCCTCTTCACGATGGCCGGCGACGGAATGATGCCCAAGCTCTTCCGTGAGGTCAATCCCCGCACACTCACCCCGGTCAAAGGCACGATCGTCGTCTCCGCCGTCATCGCGGTCCTCGCCGGCTTCATCCCGTTGAACTTCCTCGCCGAGATGACCTCGATCGGCACCCTCGTCGCCTTCGTCGTCGTCTCCCTGGCCGTGATCATCCTGCGCGTGCGCGAACCGAACCTCGAACGCGGCTTCAAGGTCCCGTTCTATCCCGTCCTGCCGGTGCTCTCGATCATCGGCTGCTTCTGGATCATCTCGAGCCTGCAGGTCATCACGATCGTCGTCTTCATCATCTGGACCGCCTTTATCCTGGGCCTGTACTTCATCTTCGGCCGTAAGTCCTCCGTCCTCGGCCAGCAGCTCGCCGAGGCGGGACCCACCAATCCCGAATCCCCCGGACCGGACTCCACAGGAGGAGCCAAATGAGCATCGTCGTCGGTCTTGCCCCAGGTCAGGACAACCGCGCAGCCGTCGAGCTGGGCATCGTCCTCGCCCGCACCTATCGACGCCGGATCGTCGCAACCGCCGTGGACTCCGCTGCGTTCCCGATGGCGCCCGTGCACTTCGAGAGCCAGTACGAGAACAGGTTCCGCACTGTCGCCGAGGCGGCCCTCGACGAGGCGCGTGCGCTGATTCCCAGCGATATCGAGTCCGAATGTGTCCTCCACTCCGCGCGGTCGTCTCGGCGCGGTCTGCTCGAGATGTGCGAGAAGACCGACGCCTATCGCCTCGTCGTCGGACCATCGTCGGAAGGGAAGCCGGGCAAGATCGCGCTCGGGTCGGTGTCGAACGGTCTGCTGCACAGCGCCAGGCTGCCGGTGGCCCTGGCCCCGGCCGGATTCGGAGCGCCTGCAGGGGCGAGGCTGGAGCGGATCACGGCCGCGTATTCGGGATCGTCCACCTCGGCAGATCTCATTCTTGGTGCTGCGATGGTTTCGGCGGAGTCGGACGTGCCGTTCCGCATCGCTTCGTTCGCCCCGCGTTCGCGTGTGGTCGCCTCGGCGAACGTGCCTTTCGACATGGAGTCACGCGTCATCGACGAATGGACGAAGACCGTCCAGCGTGACACGGACAAGATCCTGTGCTCGATCGAGCAGCTGCACATCAAGCCAGGTGAGACGGACGTCGTCGTGGGAACCGGCGCCGATTGGGCCGCGGCTCTCGGCGCTGTCGAGTGGAAGCATCCGGAAGTGATGATGCTCGGGTCCTCCGGGCTGGGTGCGCTCAAGCGGGTCTCGCTCGGCAGCCACGCGATGCGGATCCTGCAGAACTCTCCGGTGCCGATCGTCGTCGTGCCCCGTCGAGCGAAGGCCGATTACACGCGCCAGCAGACCGTGTGACGGTCGGTCCGGGTGGGCGCTTCGACGCCTGCGGGTGTCCAATGCTTGAGCAGTTCCAAATTAGCGCAGGCAGTCTCGCTAGCCTGGCGACAGGTCACAACGACGTGGCCGAGAGCTAGTAGAGAGGAACCGCATGGAACTGCTGCGACTGGGACCGATCGGACACGAGATTCCGGCAGTCCGCCACGACGGAGTCTGCTTCGACCTCCGCCCGCTGACCGATGACATCAACCCGGACTTCTTCGCCGCCGACGGCATCGGACGCGTCCGAAGCGCGCTTGAGGCTGGGGAACTCAAGCCGCTCGACGGTGCTGATGAGATGCGCATCGGCGCGCCGCTGACCCGACCTTCTGCCATCGTGTGCGTGGGCATGAACTATGCCGCTCATGCTCGTGAGGCCGGAGCCGAACCTCCCGAGCGACCCGTCATCTTCTTCAAGATGCCCTCGACCATCGCCGGGCCCAATGACCCCATCGAACTGCCGCCGTACGCGACTAAAGCTGATTGGGAGGTCGAACTCGGAGTGGTCATCGGATCACGGACCTTCAGGGCCGCCTCGGCGGAGGAAGGACTCAATCACGTCGCCGGGTACGTGCTCGGCAACGATCTGTCCGAACGCCGACTGCAGATCGAGGAGTCCGGGGGCCAGTGGTCGAAAGGGAAGAATCTGCCCGGGTTCACCCCGATCGGGCCGTGGATCCGCCCCGCCGCCGAGGTGGACCCCGGCAACCTGCGCCTGCGCAGCTGGGTCAACGGCGAAGCCAGGCAGGATTCGTCGACGAGCGACCTCATCTTCTCCGCCGGCGAGATCATCTTCCAGCTCAGCCAGGCGATGGCCTTCGAACCGGGCGACGTCATCCTCACCGGCACACCGCAGGGCGTCGCGCTGTCGGGGCAGTACCCGTACCTGGTCGACGGCGACGTCGTCGAAATCGAGCTCGAGGGCCTCGGCCGACACCGACAGATCGTGACCGTCACGGAGTGAATGCACGAAGCGGCGCACCGATGACTGGTGCGCCGCTTGTGTTTGCGGATCGGCGTCTCAACGATGACGCCGGATCAGGTGATGGCTGAGATCAGCGGTTCTCGTCGAAGCCGCCCTGCTCGCCACCGAAGCCACCCTGGGCCTGATCCCGGCCGTCGAAGCCGCCCTGCTCCTGCTGATCCGACTGACCCTGCTGGCCGCCCTGTTCGCGGTCGTTGTCTCCACCGAAGCCGCCGGACTGCTGTCCTTCCTGGGACTGCTGGCCACGGTCGTCTCCGCCGAACCCGCCGTCGTTCTGACCGCCCTGAGCCTGCCGGCCGCGATCATCGCCGCCGGGTCCGTCCTGTTCCTGACCCCTGGGCTGGCCACCCTGCTCACGGTCATCTCCACCGAATCCGCCGGACTGTTCCTGGCCGCCCCCGAAGCCGCCCTGTTCCTGGCCGCCCTGGGCCTGCTGATCCTGGCCGCCGAAGCCACCCTGCTCCTGCTGGCCCGACTGGCCCTGCTGGCCACCCTGATCGCCGAAGCCACTCTGCTGTCCCTCGGGACCGCTCTGCTGCTCATTGCCGAAGTCGTTCTGACCGCTGTCGTTGTTGCCTGCGAAATCGTTCGATTCCATGTCCAACTCCTCATTCGGTGACGAATCATCGCTGTCTGCGACTCGATTGCCAGTCTTCGGTACCCAGAGCCTGGCTGACAATAGAGTTCAAGGAATGTTGCACGAAGTTCACTCAAGCCGCAGCTGATGTTCAGCCAAGGGGGCTTTTCAATGCGACTTTGCTGTCAGCGGCATTTCGTCACCGTCCAGCACCGATTGTGGAGAGAAGATGGACGTGGTCGTGACCATGGTGGTCGGACCGCCGGCCGAGCAGACCGGCCGAACGAGTGCGGGAGGCACAATGAGTACACCCGATTCCGACACACGACGGGTGACGAAAGGTCGCGTCACGGTCTGGGCGGTTCTCTGTCTCATTCCGGTGATCGCCGCCTTCGTCCTCCAATGGCTGCCGATTCTCAACGGCCCACATCTGTTTCTCGGGCTGCCGACCATCTTGTGGTGGACCTGTGTGCCCGGCAGCCTCCTCGTCACCGGCATCCTCCTGATCATTGAGAAGACCCGCCCCGATCTCGAACGGCAGGGCCACCTCGACGACCTTGCCCTCGAAGAAGCCGAGAGGCTCGAATCGGCCAAAGTCGGAGACCGACCGGAAGTGCAGGCACACCCCGACAACGGTCGGGAGGGCTGAGATGAGCACTATCGAGATCGTCACCCTCGGCGGAATCGTCCTCGTCGCAATTCTCGGTTTCATCGGACGCAAGAAGCCCAATGCCGACCTCTCCGAGTGGACCGTCGGCGGCCGACGCTTCGGCGTGGCCACGACCTGGCTGCTTCAGGCCGGCGAAACCTTCACCACCTTCACCTTCCTCGGTACCGCCGGACTCGTGGTCTCGGGAGGCGCCGCCGCCTTCTACTCGATGCCCTACGTACCCCTCGGCTACCTGGTCCTCTACTTCATCGGCCCGAAGATCTGGCGCATGGCCAAAGCACGCGGGCACCTGACACAGGCCGACTTCCTCGAACACAGCTACTCCTCGCGCACCCTCGGAGTCATCGCAGGCATCTGCGGAGTCATCTTTCTGCTGCCCTACCTGCAGCTGCAGATCACCGGACTCGGCCTCATCGTTCAACTCGTCACCGGTAACCGAACGACGGGCGTGTGGTCAATGGTCATCGCTTTCATCCTCGTCGTCGCCTTCGTCCTGTGGTCGGGTCTGCGAGGCGTGGCCACGACCGCGTACTTCAAAGACGCGCTCATGCTCGTCATGCTCTTCGTCGTGTGCATCTCGATCCCCATCCATTTCACCGGCGGATTCACGAACGTCTTCGACACCGTCGCTGCGACCATGCCCGACCTCCTGAGCGTCCACGGCACAGAGGAATACGGCATCCCCTGGTACATCTCGAACATGGCGATCAGCGCCATCGGCGTGGCCTTCGTGACTCTTCCGCACATGTGGCCGCCGATCCTCGCAGCCCGCAGCTCCGCGGTGCTGCGTCAGAACTACCTGTGGCTGCCGATCTACAACACCTTCATCGTCCTGCCGCTCATCGTCGGCTACGTGGCCGTCATCATCCTCGGTCGGAACACCGACGCCGACTCGGCTCTGCTCCACCTGTCCGGACAGATGTTCCCCGATTGGGTGATCGGAGTCCTCGCCGTCGCCGGAATCACCACGGCGATGGTGCCCTCGGCCGCGCTGCTCATCGGTATCTCGACCCTGGCTTCACGCAATGTCTTCCGGATCAGATCCGAACGGCATCAGTTCACTGCGACTCAGATCATCGTCGTCGTCGCCACTGCCCTGTCGCTGCTGCTGGCCATCGTCATGCCCGACCTGCTGGCGAACCTCCTGCTGCTGACTTTCTCCGGCCTCGACCAGCTCGCCCCTGCGATCGCCGCGGCTCTCTTCTTCCGCGGTCGTCTCAGTGTTCGCTCGATCATCGCCGGTCTCGCGGCGGGACTGATCGTCGTCATCGCCTACACGTTCTGGCTGCCGTTGCCGTGGGCGATCAGCGAAGGCATCATCGGCCTCGGCGTCAACATCCTCGTCGTTGCGGTCTGCGAAGCCGTGCGTGCCGGGGTCGGTCGGTCGAAGGCTGAGATTCCGACCGAATCCATCGGTCAACGCGCGTAGGTCACGCTGCGGAACAGCTGAGCACCGCCTCGGGGAGGTGGACCGTCCGACCGCCCGGGCGGCGGATATCCGCGCCGATCGCCCCGACACCTGGCACCATGGGAGAACCGAACCACGCACAACTAGGAGCATCGTCATGAGCACGCACCGACTTCCCCTTTCCGGTGTGCGAGTCCTCGAACTCGGAAACTACATCGCCGCACCCACCGCCGGGCGGATGCTTGCGGACTTCGGCGCCGAGGTGATCAAGGTCGAACGCCCCGGCACCGGCGATGAGCTGCGCAATTGGCGGCTCAAGGCCGGCGACACCTCGATGCTCTACCGCACGATCAACCGCAACAAGAAGTCGGTCGTGCTCGACCTGCGCAGCGACGAGGGACGCGAAGCTGTGCTCGAACTCGTCCGCCGCAGCGACATCCTGCTCGAGAACTTCCGCCCCGGCACCCTCGAGAAATGGGGACTCGGCCCCGACGTGCTCGAAGAGGCGAACCCCGACCTTGTGTTCGTGCGCATCTCAGCGTTCGGCCAGACCGGACCGATGTCGTCCCGGCCCGGTTTCGCCGCCGTCGCCGAAGGATATTCCGGCTTCCGCGAACTCGTCGGCGACCCCGACCGCCCGCCGGTGCGCGTGGGCATCTCGATCGGCGATTCGATCGCCGGAATGCAGGCGGCGTTCGGTGCCGTGATGATGCTCTTCGACCGACAGCGGCAGAAGATCGCCGGAGCCGCCGAGGCGGTCGTCGGATCCGCGCACAGCTTCGAAGGCAAGGGTCCGCTGTCGGAGCGGACCGTCGACGTCGCGCTCAACGAGGCGATGTTCTCCGTGATGGAATCCCTCGTCCCCGACTACTCCGCATTCGGCGAGGTCCGCACCCGCACCGGCGGTCGGATGGAGGGCATCGCGCCCTCGAACGGCTACATGTGCGCCGGCGGGAAGTCCGTGGTCATCGCCGGTAATGGGGATGGAATCTTCCCGCGGCTGATGACGGCGATCGACCGTCCCGACCTCGCCGAGGATGCCGACCTGCAGACGAATGCCGGCCGTTGGCAGCGGCGCGACGAACTCGACGAAGCCATCGGGGCGTGGTGCGCGCAGCGTTCAGTCGAGGACGTCGTCGAGACTCTGGAGGAAGTGGGCGTTCCGGCGGGACCCATCTACACGGCCGAAGATCTCGTCGCCGATGAGCAGCTCGCCGCTCGCGGGATGATTCAGAACCTCGACGTCTCCACCGGCGAAGAAGTCCTCGAAGACGTCGCCTTCCCCGGCATCACCCCGGTCATCGGCGGCGAATCGATCGCGATCGACCACCTCGGGCCCGACTTGGGCGAACACACCGACGAGGTGCTGTCGTGGCTGGGCCTCGCCTCGGCCGCACGCGGTGAGGCGGATTTCGGTGCCGACTCGGAGGGGAACGTCGATGGTGCCGCCAAAGACACGGACTGATATGACAGCCCTCAGGCTTCGGCCCGCATCCGGGTGCTCTGACGTCCCTGCCCTTGTGGCGATCTGGCGCAGCGCTGTCGACGCCACGCATGATTTTCTGTCCGACGACGACCGGGACGAGATCGAGAAGCATCTGGCTGCGGACTACTTTCCGGCCGTGAGACTCACCGTCGCTGAATTGGACGGCCGAGCCGTAGGGTTTTGCGGGGTCGTCGACGGAGACCTCGCGATGCTCTTCATCGACGCTGGTGAACGGGGCCGGGGGATCGGCTCCGCGCTGATTGACTATGCGATCGAACACGAGGATGTGACCACGGTCGACGTCAATGAACAGAACACCTCAGCGCTGGAGTTCTACCGGCACCAGGGGTTCGAAATGATCGGACGCAGTGAGACCGATGAAGCCGGGCGGCCCTATCCGATCCTGCACATGAGGTTGGCTGGGGATGCCGACGCCAGCGGGAATTGACTCTTCCAGCAGTGCCCGCCCAGGTCTACTCTTATGCCATGGGCGAGCTGAGGTACTCGATCAACGTCACCGTCGACGGCTGCTGTGATCATCGCGTGGGAGTCATCAGCGATGATTTCCATCGCCATCATGCGAACAATCTCAAGCGTGCCGACGGGCTGATCTTCGGTCGCATCACCTACCAGATGATGGAAGACGCCTGGCGCCGGCCCGAAGGTGACACGACCCCGGAAAAGGACCTCGACCCGTTCATTGCGGCCATCGACCCGGCTCGCAAATTTGTCGTCTCCAGCACCCTGGACAGCGTCGACTGGAACTCCGAACTCATCCGCGGCGATCTCGGCACCGCTGTCCGCGAGCTCAAGGAGCAATCGGTGACGGGACTCGCTACAGGGGGAGTGACGCTGCCGCTGGCTCTGGCCGAACTCGGTCTCATCGACGAGTTCGAGATCGTCGTCCACCCCTGCATCGCCGGGCACGGACCCTACCTCTTCGCAGGACTGAGCGACGTTGTCGACCTGGAACTCGTCGACCGCAGCGAACTCGAAGCAGGCCACGCGATTCAGACATACCGGCCGAAGAAGCAGGCTTCCCGATAGACGGGACTGAACTCAGGCAATTCTTCCCGACCTCTCATATGCCGAACAAAGCCTGTTGCCTGGACTGAGCGCGTTATATAACGAGAGTGGAGTCGCGCATGGTCGCGCGGCGACGAACCGTTTCCCGTTCAGCGGGAGCCTGCGTGAAGGAGT
This sequence comes from Brevibacterium sp. Lmc1, assembly GCF_057654315.1. Classification (NCBI taxonomy): domain Bacteria; kingdom Bacillati; phylum Actinomycetota; class Actinomycetes; order Micrococcales; family Brevibacteriaceae; genus Brevibacterium; species Brevibacterium sp. Lmc1. Next base: position 256,330 of record NZ_CM172803.1, read on the forward strand.
CCCATGGTCCGGCCCACTTCCGTCGATATCCTCGACACCACTCTGCGCGACGGGCTGCAGATCGAAGAAGCCATCGTGCCCACCGATGTCAAGGTCGCCCTGGCCGAGAAGCTCATCGGCTCGGGACTCAAGCACATCGAGGTCGGCTCCTTCGTCAATCCGAAGAAGGTCCCGCAGATGGCCGACACCGACGAACTGCTGCGCCGTCTGGCACCACACGAGGCCGACGGGGTCGAGTTCTTCACCCTCGTCTTCAACCTCAAGGGCGCCCAAAGGGCCGTCGACGCCGGGGCGAAGAACATCAAACTCGTGCTCTCGGCCTCCGAAGGACACTCGAAAGCGAATTCCGATGCCTCCATCGCCGAGGCGTCCGACCGCCTCATGGACGCCGCCGTCTTCGCCCGTGACCGGGGACTGCGCTTCGACATCACGACCGCCGTGAGCTTCATCTGTCCCTTCGACGGGATCACCGAGGCTGACCACCTCGTCGAGGTCCTCCGTCCCTTTGTCGACGCCGGAGCCCACAGTGTCGGGGTGGCCGACACCATCGGCAACGCCAACCCATCGCTGGTCCGCCGCAACACCTCGGCGGTTCTCGACGCGTTCCCGGACAAGCCGGTCAACCTCCACCTCCACGACACCTACAACTTCGGCATGGCCAACGTCATCGCCGCCCTCGATCTGGGGATCGCGAACTTCGACGCGGCCATGGGCGGACTCGGCGGCTGCCCCTTCGCCCCGGGCGCCGCCGGCAACATCGGCACCGACGACCTCGTCCACCTCCTCCACCGCGAGGGCGTGGCCACCGGCGTCGACGTCGAGGCGCTCACCGAGGTGCGCGACCCCCTCATCGCCGCCGTCGGACACGACCTGACTTCGAGCCTGTCGGACATCCCCGCGACCCCCGCGGTCTTCGACGACCGGTTCGCGGCCGCCTCGGCGAAGGTCTGAAATGACTTCCCACATGACCGCCGAACAGACCCAGGCAACGACCCCCGAACCGCTGCCGCTCGAAGGCATCCGCGTCATCGAGTTCTCGCACATGGTCATGGGTCCCAGCTGCGGGATGATCCTCGCCGACCTCGGCGCCGAGGTCATCAAGATCGAACCCCGCGGAGCCGGCGACAAGACCCGCTACCTGCCCGGGTCCGGATCCGGGCTGTTCCCCGCGTTCAACCGCAATAAGCACAGCGTCCAACTCGATATCGCCGAGGCGGCCGACCGTGACCGTGTCCTCGACCTCATCGATTCCGCCGATGTCCTGCTCGAGAACTTCCGCGTCGGGAAGATGGAATCGATCGGCTTCGGATACGAGGAGCTCTCGGCCCGCAACCCCGGACTCATCTACTGCTCACTCAAGGGATTCCTCTCCGGGCCCTACGGGAACCGCGCCGCCCTCGACGAGGTCGTCCAGATGCTCGGGGGATTGGCGTATATGACCGGTCCACCCGGCCAGCCGCTGCGCGCCGGAGCCAGCGTCAACGACATCATGGGCGGAATGTTCGGAGTCATCGGCATCCAGTCGGCACTGCGGGTGCGCGAAACCACCGGCCGCGGAAAACTCATCAACTCCGCACTGTTCGAGAACAACGCCTTCCTCGTCGGCACGCACATGGCACAATCCCAGATCAGCGGCGAACCACCCCGCCCGATGCCGACCCGGCAAGCAACCTGGGCCGTCTACGACATCTTCCGCGATGCCGACGACAACCAGGTCTTCGTCGCCGCCGTCTCCGACGGGCAGTGGCGCGACCTCTGCGACGAATTCGGACTGACGGGGCTGGCCGCCGACCCGGACATGCTGACCAACCAGGGCCGAGTCGACCAGCGTGACCGTATTCATCGCGAGCTCCAGCAGGCACTGTCACAGCTGAGCCTGGCCGAGATCGAAGACAAGTGCACCCGGCGCGGCCTGCCCGTCGCTCCGGTCAACACCCCGGCCGACCTCACCGACGACCCGCACCTTGTGGCCTCCGGAGCGCTCGCCCACACCGGGCTGCCGACAGGTGCAAGCGTGGAAGTGCCGCTGCTGCCGCTGACCTTCGACGGGAACCGGCTCGGGCTGCGCAGCGATGTGCCCGAACCCGGCCGCCACAACAGCCATTACCGGGACGGCCCCGCAGTGCCGACGGGCCCACCGGTCGATGGACCCCAGCCCGACGAGACCCGCCTGGACTGACAATTCAGCCAGCGGCACCACCAAGCACACCACCAAATATCGAGAACCGAACTCACAAGGGGACAGCTCATGCGATCAACGACGATCACACGCACACGGACGGCCGCCTCGGCGAAGGAAAGGTCGACGAGTACCCGCAAGCGCGCGGCGAAGATCGGGGCCGTGCTCGCTTCGGTCGCCCTCGTCGTCACTGCCTGCGGGAACAAGGCGCAGCCCCCGGGCGAGGGCGGGGACTATCCGAAGGGACCGGTCTCGGTCACCGCTCCGGCTGAACCCGGATCCGGCTGGGACACCACGGCACGCGCGCTGGTCGAGGCGCTGCAGAAGGAAGACATCGTCTCCTCGCCGCTGCCCGTGCAGAACAAGCCCGGCGGCACCGGCTGCTCGTGGCTGACGTCGATGATGCAGCAGGAGAAGGGCAAGGACGATCAGATCGCCATCACCTCCCTGGCCAGCCAGACGATGAAGGCGCGCAACCTCTGCGAGTTCGGTCCCGAGGACACGACGCTCATCGCCACCCTCTACGTCGAGGACTTCATGGTCGTGACGCCGAAAGACGGGGACTTCAAGGATCTCGACGCCCTGGTCAAGGCGCTCAAGGACGACCCGCAGAAGGTCACCGTCGCGGCCGCCGGAGACGACACTCTGCCGTTCGCCCTGTTCGCGAAGGAAGCCGGCGTCGACCCGGCCGACATCAACTTCGTCAACTACGACGGCGGCGGCGAGCAGACGACCGCCATGCTCAACGGGGACGCGAAGGTCGCCATCGCCGGCATGAGCGAATTCCGCTCCGTCATCGAAGCCGGCGACATCGAACCCCTCGTCACCTTCGCCCAGGAACCGCTGGCGGCGCCCTTCGACACGGTGCCCACCGCGAAGGACTCCGGCTACGACGTGACCTTGGGCAACTGGCGCGGAGTCTACGGACCCGCCGAGATGCCGCAGGAAGCCGTGGACTTCTGGGCCAAGGCGCTCGAAGACGTGAGCAAGTCCGACGCCTGGCAGGAGACGCTGAAGAACAACCAGTGGGCCACCGAGTTCCACACCGGCGACGACGCCCAGGCCTACGTCGACGACGCGGCGAAGACGGTCGCCGAAGGCGTCAACGAGACCGACCTGGGCAACAGCAAATGACCGCTTTCCGCACCGACCTCATCACCGGCGGCGCCATCGCCGTCATCGGCGCGGTGTACTACATCGCGACGTTCTCCATCCAGGAGACCGCGAACATCGTCACCCCGCGCACCTTCCCCGCCATCGTCGGGATCGGACTCATCGTGCTCGGCCTCTTCCTCGCCGGCCAGGCCGTCGTCCGGCACCGGAAGGACACCCTCGCCGAGGCGGGGACCGGGTCCGGGGGAACTGCACGTACGACTCCGGCGAGGGACGGGGACGGTACGGCCGCCTCGGCGGGGGAATCATCCCTTGAAACCGCCGACCGATCCTCCGGTCAGGAGGGGGTCAGCGGGATCGTCCTCGAAGCCCCGCCGGAGCCGCAGGTGCGCAAGGTCGTATTCCAGTTCGCGCTCTTCTTCGTCTATCTGGCGATCCTCATCCCAGTCGGATTCCTGCTGTCGACGGCGGCGTTCCTGATGGGGCTGACCAGCATCTACGCACCTGAGAAGTGGATTCGCAACCTCATCTTCTCCGTCCTCTTCGCGGTCGTGGTCTACACGGCGTTCGTCTACGGACTCGCCGTGTACCTGCCGGTCGGGATCCTGGGTTAGGGGGCGGGCATGGACACTCTCATCGATCTGGGAGGCGGCTTCGCCTCGGCACTCGAGCCGGTCAGCCTCGCCTTCGCCCTCCTCGGCGTGCTGCTCGGCACAGTCGTCGGAGTGCTGCCGGGAATCGGACCGATCTCCGCGATCGCGATCCTCATCCCGGTCTCCTTCGGCATGGAGCCGGTGCACGGCCTCATCCTGCTGTGCGGAATCTACTACGGGTCGATGTACGGCGGTTCGATCACCGCTACGCTCATCAAAACCCCCGGTGAGGTCGCCAGCGCGGTGACCGCGATCGAGGGCTACGAGATGGCCCGCCGCGGTCGGGGCAAGGCCGCCCTGGCGACCGCGGCGATCGGTTCGTTCCTCGCCGGCACCCTGGCGATCATCGGGCTGACGTTCCTGTCCCCGGTGCTCGTCAAGCTCGCGAACGTCTTCGGCGCCACCGAATACTTCCTGCTCATGGCCACGGCTCTGCTGCTCGCGTCGACGATGTCGGCGGGCTCGCGGGCGAAGGCGCTCATCTCGATCTTCATCGGATTGGCCGTCGGCCTCATCGGCCTCGACTTCCAGACCGGGCTGCCCCGGCAGACGTTCGGGATGAGTCTGCTCTCCGACGGAATCGACTTCACGATCTTCGCGATGGCGCTCTTCGCTATCCCCGAGGCGATCCGGAACCTCGCGCTCGGACGTGGGGCCAAGGACGAGATCCAGAGCTTCGGCAACGACAAGTGGATGACGAAGGAAGACTGGCAGCGGTCGGCCGGGCCGTGGGCGCGTGGTTCCGTGGTCGGCTTCATCATCGGCATCCTGCCCGGAGTCGGTCCCTCGCTGGCGTCGTTCATGTCCTACATCATGGAGAAGCGGATCTCGAAGCGGAAGGACGAATTCGGCCACGGTGCCATCGAAGGCGTGGCTGGTCCGGAGGCGGCGAACAATGCCGGTGTCGGCGGTGCGATGATTCCGCTGTTCAGCCTCGGCATTCCGGGTTCGGCGACGACGGCGCTGCTGCTGTTCGTGTTCACGATGTACGGCCTGCAGCCGGGGCCGCTGATCTTCCGGGACGAGACCGGGCTGATCTGGACGATCATCGCGAGCATGTACATCGGCAATATCGCGCTCATCATCCTCAATCTGCCGCTAGTCGGGGTGTTCGTGAAGCTGTTGAAGATGCCCAAGGAGATCCTCTTCTCATCCATCCTCGTACTTGTGGTCATCGGCGCCTACGCCATCGAATTCAGTCTGTTCGGGCTGATGATGCTCGGCATCTTCGGCGTCATCGGCTACCTCATGGAGAAGGGCGGCATCCCCTTGGCTCCGGCGATCCTGGCGCTCGTGCTCGTGCCGCTGCTCGAGGACAACTTCCGGCGCATGCTGCAGATCTCCGGTGGATCGTTCGCACCCCTGGTCACCAGGCCGGTGTCGCTGTCGATCATCATCCTCATGGTGCTCGGCATCATCGGACCTATCATCTTCCGGTGGTGGGTGTCCCGGCGGAAGCTGCTCGCTGATGTGACGGTGTCGTGAGGAGTGGGAATGAAGAGTTCTGACCAGGCGCCGGCGGAGATCGGAGTCATCGACCGCAGTGCGGCCATCCTCGAAGTCCTACAGGACTCGCCGATGACGGCTGCGGAGGTGTGCCGCCGACTCGGCTATTCGAAGTCGACGACGTATCGGCTGCTGACCGACCTGCGGGCGCACAAGTTCATCGTCCGTGACTCCTCGGGGCTGCTGCGGTTGGGGCCCTTCCCGGGCAGGCGCAATATCGCCACGACGAACTCGGTGCTCGACCATCTGCGGACGATGACCGGGGAATCCGTGCAGCTGTGGGTCCGCGTCGGTGAGGACCGTGTGTGCGTGCGCAACGTCGAAGCCGATCATGAGCTGCGCGTCTCGCGCGGAGTCGGTGCGGTGCTCCCGCTCGTCGACGGCGGCTCGGCTGCCCTGGCGCTGTGCGGGCCGGGAAATCCGGCGGAGTTCTACGCGACCAAGCAGGCACGGGTGGCCGGGACCGCCTCGGCGAGTGTGGCCTTCACCGTCGGTGCGATCGTGTTCGCGCTCTGTGTGTCCTACCCGCTGACGCGGGAACCGGACAACGTCGCCGGCGCCTATCGCAGCCTGCTCAGCCGGGCTGCCGTCGAGCTGCGGGCGTTGCTCGACGGCAGCGAGGAACTCGAGGTGCTGCGCGATATCGCCCGGTTGGCGCTGGGTGCCCGGAAGCAGGCGGGAGAGTAGGGAGGACTATTCCGCCGTTGGCTCAGTCAGCGGATGAAGGTCACTCTGCCGGAGGCTGGCCGAGGTAGAAGCCGGTGGTGCGTTCTGCGGCGGCGCGCGCCTGATCGACCGGGGTTCCTGCCGCCGCCGAGGCCTCGCCCCAGCGGGCGCTGGAGGTGCGGACGAATTCCTGGGCCGACGCCGAGGCGACCCATTCATTCTCGTCTTCCGGGCGTCCCGTACCGGCCACGAGATGGTTGGCGAGACCGAGGAGGGAGATGTCCCACCCGACCCCGGTGGCGCCGGGTCCGAACTGCACCCAGAAATCGGCGTGCGCCTCACCTGCGTGCGAGTGCTCGAGGGTCAGGCGTGCGCCGCCGTCTGCCTCGGCGAAGCGGACGGTGACATGGCTGACTCCTCCCGCAAATTCCCAGGTCAGCGAGTAGAAGTGGGGCGGTTCGCAGTTCTCGATCGTGCCGGAGGCATTGCCTTCGATCTGGTAGCGACCGCCGAGTTCGAGGTCGCCGCTGACGGGTGCGAACCAGCGCTCGAGCCGAACCGGATCGGTGCAGGCTTCCCAGAGGTCTGCGACGGTGGTCGGGTAGGTCTGGCTCAGCGTCTGGACCGTGTGCTGGGTGTCGCCCTCGACGGTGATGTTAAGCCCGCGGTCGACGGCGTCGGCCTGCGCGGCGAGGACCTGGTCTTCGGTGGGGCGACTGGAGTCGGGGGTGGTCATGGAAGCTCCTCGGAGGTCGTCGATGATCTGACGGCGGTTGAAGGTGAGGTGCGGGAGGTTCGCCGAAGATCGGCGGTACTTCATGGTAACCAAGGATGCGCGGCGGTGGAATGGTGTCTGATTCGGCTTCTGCCAGACGGCACTGTCGCTTTGCGCGGGCGATCTCGGCTGACAGCATGTCCGATTGCGGGACCCAGAAACGACGGAATGGAGTGAGCCACTCGTCGACGCCGCGCAGTAGTGCCGCCTCGGTGTCGAACGGAGTGGAACTGGATCCGGTTTAGAGGGGGTATCCCAATCGCTTAAACATCAGGTGTTTATGTAAGTATTCTCGTGAATTCCTGGAAATATTGTCGAGAATTGGGTCTAGCGGCCTCTATATATCTGATGTATATTCGCTTCAGTGGTGCGCACAGAGCAGTGTCAGGCATCACTGAAATCCTCCTACACATTGATTGGACTTCCATGAGACGACTTGGAGTTGACGTCGGCGGAACTTTCACCGACCTGGTCCTATGGGACGACGACGGCACAACCACAGTACATAAGACACCTTCGACCAATGAGGACCCGTCAGTCGGCACGATGAAGGGGATCTCTGCGCTGGAGGTCAAAGCGGAGATCGACCTCGAAAGCATCGACATGTTCTTCCACGGGACGACTGTGGCGACCAACATCGTCCTCGAGCACAACGGTGACGACGTCGGCCTGATCACGACTGAGGGGTTCAGAGATCTCCTCCACATTGCGCGGAAGAAGCGTCCTCTGAACTATTCGAACTATCAGGAGCTGCCTTGGCAGAAATGGCAATTGGTTCCTCGCCGAAACAGGCGGACAGTGCCCGAACGCATTGATGCGTCCGGAGCCGTTCTCACCTCGCTGGACGAAGACGCCGTTCGACAGGAAGCGCGGCTCCTGCGGGAGCGTGGAGTTGCCGCGGTGGCCATCGCGTTCCTGCACGCCTACAAGAATCCCGCCCACGAACAACGGGCACGCGAAATCGTAGAGGAAGAGTTCCCAGAGGCGTTCATCTCTCTGTCCAGCGAAGTTGCCAGCCAGTATCGAGAGTACGAGCGATTCTCGACGACCGCTCTCAACGCCTTCGTCGGACCGAAGACATCGAACTACATCTCGAAACTCGTCGACGAGGCGAGTGCTGCGGGCGTAAGTGACGACGTCCACCTCATGACCTCTGCTGGCGGACTCGTCACTGCCAGGAGTGCTCGCCAAACCCCGGTTTCGCTCCTGACGAGTGGTGTCGTCGCCGGGCTCATCGGAGGCTGCGCAATCGGAGCGGCCTCCGGCTATCCGAGCGTCATCACGCTCGACGTGGGAGGCACATCAGCCGACGTTGGAGTCGCACCCGACGGACGCCTCCGGATGAAACACTTGCTCGATACCCGTATCGGCGACTATCACGCAATGGTTCCGATGGCCGAAGTTGACACCATCGGGGCGGGTGGAGGCTCGATCGCTTCGATAGATGAAGGAGGCATGTTCCGTGTCGGCCCGCGCAGCGCCGGTGCCGTGCCGGGTCCTGCTTGTTTCGACCGCGGCGGCACTGAACCTACCTCGACTGACGCCATGGTGGTCCTCGGGTGGCTGCGCGAGAAGAGCTTTCTCTCCGGAACCATGGAAGTCCGACCGCAGCTCGCCGAGCAGGCAGTGAGGAATCACATCGCTGAGCCTCTGGGCCAAAGCACCGAGAAGGCGGCCATGGGCATCTTTACGGTGCTCGCACATTCAATGACCGAAGCGATCAGTCTGCACTCGGTCCGCAAGGGCTACGATCCACGAGACTTCTCACTGGTCGCAGAAGGCGGCGCCGGTCCGCTGTTCGCCTGGCATATTGCAAAGCAACTCGATATTCCGCGGATCATCGTGCCAACGCACCCCGGGATCACCTCGGCAGTGGGCCTCCTGGCCACCGACATACGCTACGAAGTTCCGACAACGGTGTGGACCTCGTCGGACCAGGCTGACATCGACCTGCTTGCACGCGAAGTCGCCCGCCTGACCGACCAGGCCGTCGCGCAGCTCAAAGGCGACGGAATCCCCGATGAGCACATTGACCTCGAGTGCAGCGTCGACTGCAGATACGTCGGACAAGGCTACGAACTGCGAGTCCAGGCACCCAGCGGAGAGATCGACGCCAACTGGGTGGAGCAGGTCGCTCAAGCTTTCCACGAGCAGCACGGGCGTATGTACTCGCAGCGGTTCGACGACAAACCGGTCCAATTGGTCAATGTTCGGATGACCGGTATCGGAATGGTGCCTCAGATCAGGCTTCCGAAGATAGCCGTTGGCGATGCCGACTCTACTCCTGCGAAGGTGGCGACGGCACAGACCCTGATGTGGACGGATGATGCGGGCAGTCCGAAGTGGGTCGACACAGACGTCTATTCTCGAGAGCTTCTTCGAGCGGGCAACGTCTTCGACGGACCGGCCATTGTCGAACAATTCGACTCGACAACTGTTATTGGAATCGGACAACGGGCCACGGTCGATGAGCTCGGACACATCATCATCGAAAGGTGCGCACAATGAGTGAAACAACAATGCCGATGACTGGTGTCTCACTGGCACCTGAAGTCCCTCATCGCACGTGGAACTCGGTTGAGGTAGACCCGATCACCTTGCGAGTGATCGGAGGTGCCCTCGATTCTATGGCGAAGGAGATGGCCCAGGTTCTCTACCGGATGGCGTATTCGAGTCTCATCCGAGAATCAGAGGACTTGGGAGCTGGAATCTTCGATGTCTATGGACGAGAACTCTGCGAATCGGACTCGACACCGATGCACTGTGGGTCGATCCCCGCCTATATCAAGGGAGTAAATCGCCGGCTTGCAGGAAGCTACCGTCCCGGAGATGTGATTCTCCATAACCATCCGTACCACGGTGCAGCTCACTCGCCTGACTACGGAATCATCATTCCCATTTTCTGGAACGACGAACACATTGGATTCGCCGGATGCACAGGGCACGTATCGGACATTGGCGGTAATTTCCCGGGACTGTGCATGGACGTTGTCGACGTCTGGGCAGAGGGCAAGCTGATGGACTCGATGAAGATCTACGATGCGGGCGTGCGCAACGACATGCTCATTCAGCATATCCTCGACAACGTCAGAACGCCGGAGCAGAACCGCGGCGACCTCGAGGCGCTCGTGTCATGCGCTCGTATCGGGGAAAAGAGATTCGTCGAACTCCTCGAGACGTATGGCCTCGATACTGTGATGAGCGCGAGCGAAGCCTGGATGGACTATTCGGAGAACATGCTCCGGAGCCGGATTCGCGAATTGCCGAACGGCAGCTACGAAGCACCGATCGGCTACCTCGACGATGATGGGAAGAACCGCGGAGTCCCGTTGAAGGTGGCAGTCCGAGTCGACATCGAAGACGACGAAGTGCTTATCGATCTCACCGGTTCGAACGACCAGGTTCCTACAGCATTCAACGTTCCTTTCGAAGGCTCGGTGTTGCCGGTTGCGGTGAGCGCCATCCGAACGATATTGCTCGACGAGGAGACGACTCCAGAATACGTCCCTCAAAACGACGGCTGCTTCCGTCCGGTCCGGGCCTATGCCCCCGAAGGAACAATATTCAACCCAGACTTCCCTGCTTCGTGCTTTGCCCGATTCTCACAGGTCAATCGTGTCTTCGACTCGATCAACTTGGCGTTGGCACCGATTCTGCCGGACCAGGCGGTTGCCGGTTCATCGTCCGCGCTCTGCGCCATCGCATATTCGGGAGTTGCGGAAGATGGAGAGAGCTACTGGGTATACATCGAGATCAATGAAGGTTCGTACGGTGGTCGCAACGGCCGAGATGGGCTCGACGCCGTCGACGCGCTGATGGCGAATACGAGAAACAACCCGATTGAGGAACTCGAACTCAACCACGCCATGCGCGCCGAACGATACGAGCTGCGCGATGAATCTCCGGCACCGGGACAATGGAGAGGCGGCATTGGCAGTGTCCGCCGCTGGCTGATGATGACGGACACCTTCCTCGGGTCCGAGGCCGACAACCGAAGCGATCCGCCTGCGGGTGTGTTGGGCGGCGCTGACGGAGTCTCCGGGTCTTTCGTTCGCAATCCGGGAACGGAACGAGAAGAGGTGCTCCATTCGAAGGTCACTCAGGAGGTCGTTCACGCAGGAGATACCTTGGAGATCCGGATGCCCTCAGGAGGCGGATTCGGCGACCCTTTCAAGAGAGACCCCTTCGCGGTTCTCCACGATGTATGGGATGAGTATCTGACCTCGGAAGAGGCTGCTCGTGATTATGGTGTCGTCGTCGATACTGAACGGTGGGTCGTCGACGACGCGGCAACGTCGGCACTGAGGTCTCGAGATTCTCAAACTCGAAACGCCGAGAATTGATCTGCGCAATGCTCAGCATCAGTGAGGGCCCTCTTCTTGTAGGAGGGCCCTCACTAGTGCTGAATCAGAGACCGCGACTGCGGTAGTACTCAGAGACGGAATCCAGATGCTGGCGCATGAGTGACATCGCGGCCATAGAGTCGCGGCGGACGATCGCGTCGAAGAGCGCCGAATGATCGTGGCTCACGCTCGTGCCGATGTTTGCAGCAGCATTCGCTTCGCCGACGATGTTCTGAAGTGCATTGAACAGTGGGATAGTCACGACTTCGAGCAGGGGGTTGTGCGCCGCCTCGACGATCTGCTGATGGAAAGTCGAATGGCTGGAGAACGACGATTCTTCGCTGCGCAGACTCGGATCCGAGTTACGCAGCTTATTCAGGTCGTCGTCGGTTCGTCTCGATGCAGCATAGCCGGCTGCCGGAACTTCGGTGATATGCCGGATCTCCATGAGGTCATCGATCGAGATCGAGTCCGAAGAGGCCAGGAGAGTGACCCCGACTTCCAACTGCGAACCCAAATGACCGACGGTCGGAATCGTGACGAACGTGCCCCCATTGACGCCGCGAACGCTTTTGACCAGATGTTCGCTCGACAGGGTGCGAAGTGCTTCGCGAATGGTGCTCTGTCCGACAGCGTAGGTCTCGCGCAAGTCGGCGTCTGAGGGCAGCCGAGAGCCGGGGGCAAAAGTCCCGTCGAGGATGTTTCGACGGATCTTCTCAGCGACGACGGCATAGGCGGTTTTCGACTCAACCATGTGAAGTCCTGACCAGCAATCGATTGAGGCGGGTGCACTGAGGCATTCTGTCTACTCTCCTTGTCAGGCTGTTCGAATCGGTGGTCTGCAGCCGAAGACGATCACCTGTGATGCCATGGTAGTGCGATACCCTTCCACGGACCGCTCAGCTCGCGCAGATCCGTGTCGGATCGCATTGCCGCCGGGTGCTCAGGTCACTGGGTCCTGGCGAGAACTCCTTCCGCCCTGCGGATGATGACTTCGTCGACGAGCTCGCCATCGAGGACGAACGCGCCTGCAGCTCGAGATTCGGCCTCAGAGACCACGGCAGCTGCCCAAGCCACCTCTGACTCGCTGGGAGCGAACTCGCCGCGAATGATTTCGATCTGTCTCGGGTGAATCGCCAGTTTGCCGTCCATTCCGTATGCTGACGCCACCGCGGCGGCCCGTCGCAGCCCCGCATCGTCCGCCACAGTGGCATGCACCGAGTCAATGACGGGAACGTGGTGAGCTCGACCCGCGAAGAGGAGTGTCGCCCGGGCAAATGCGAGCAGGTCCTCGAACACACCAGCGGTCCCTTTTGTGTCGCGCGATCCCAGATCCAATTGCAGATCTGCCGTTCCCAGGGCCAAAGCATTGACGTTGGGGTGAGCCGCGATGCGATCGGATTCGACGACCCCGCGAGCCGTCTCGACGAGGGCGACGACGCTGAAGTCAGCTAGCTGAGTGAAGGGCTGATGTGATTCAGCCATCGGAACCATGACCGAACGGAAGCCCATCTCCCGTGCGAGTTCGAGGTCCCTATCGGCGTGCGCAGTAGACAGGCCGTTGATACGCAGACAAGCCCGCCTCGGTACGGACTCGGATCGCCGCAGCAGGCTTCGGGCTTTCTCCTTATCGGCTTCGCGAACTCCGTCTTCGAGGTCGATGACCATCTGGTCGCTGACTGCTGCGGCTTTCTCGAAGCGCTCTGGTCGGTCGGCCGGGACGAACAGCCATCCGGGACCCAACACGTCTGTTTCCGGCGGGTTCGTGGCGGTGACGCTCCCCGGTCCGCTGTCGACGTCAACCACAGAAATCTCCGATGACAGCGGCGGCTGGCCGGCCGACAGGAGCATCTGTCACGGTTGCCGCGATCTCTGCTGCTCGTACCGAGCCGACGACTGGTGATGCGCAGGCGGAGAACTTCTCAGCCACCTCGGCGTTCGTCAACGGGCGGGATTCGTGACCACGATTGATCTGCTCCGCCTCGTGGAAGGTGGTGCCGTCGTCGAGTGTAATGGCCAGGTCTCCGGAGAATGCTTTCGGATAGAGGCTCGCTGGGTCGTGCTGTATATCCACCCGTGCTGCGACGCTGAGGACCGACTCGTCGGCGCGAGCCGTCTCGTCGAGTTCGGCGAACGTGATCTGCCCGTGCTGCAGAGCCGCAGCTGTGAGATAAGGCAGGCTGAACTTGGCGTCGTACTCGCTGCGAGGTCGCAGCTTGTCCGCAGCCGGTTCGCAGACCACCGCACCGGGTACATCATGGATCTTCGCCGAGATCGACGCGATTCGGTCGAAGTCGAAGTTCGGTTCTTGCCGGAGGCGCAGCGCAATATCGATGAACGAATGGGTGAAGTGACAGGTGGGGAACGGTTTGACAGCAACATTCGCCACTTCCCATGTCTCACCGAGGGTTTCGAAGACCTCGAGCCCAGGCGCATCTTCACCCTGGATATGAGTCCGATACAGACCGAATCGGCCCTCGTAGATTTCCGTCGGACCGGTGTACCCGGCAGCGGCGAGCGAAACAGCATGGAGGCCGGCGTTGGCCGCCCAACCCGGGTGCAGCCGTTTCGTAGGGGCTCCCTCATCGAGGAACTGGAGGGGTCCGGAGGAGAACGAACCGACGATGCCCTGAGCGTCAACGAGTTTGCCGACCGGAAGGCTGCGCAGGACTCCGATGCCGACTGCCGATCCGAACGCTCCGAGGATACCCGTGGGGTGGAATCCTTTGTCGTGGAACCGTCCGTCGACGGCCATCCCCAGACGGGAGTTCACCTCGATGGCGAGGATGTAGCCGAGCAGGAGGTCGCCGAAGCTGATTGATTCGTCGGCGGCGCTCGCGCTGATGACGGCGGCAAGAGAGGAGGCACTGACGTGCGATACGGCGGCTATGTGCGTGTCATCGAAGTCGTGGCCGTGGATCATCAGGCCGTTCGCGATCGCCGCTCCGGTCTTGGAAAGCGTGGTCGAGCTGCCGATGACCGGAGTCTCACCAGGGTCGAGCTCAGCGAGTCCGGCCAAGGTGACTGCCGCGAAATCCTGATTGCTGGCAGCAAGGGCGACCCCGACCGAGTCGAGCATAAGATGACGGGCACGCGACTGCACTTCTGCGGGAATGTCATCGAGCCTGATCGAAGCGACTGAAGAGGCAATGGATTCTGAGATGCTGGTCATGAGGTCTCCTGAAATCAGATCGCGGTACGGCCGGAGAAGATCGACTTGGCGATCACGGTATTGAGGATGTCATTCGTGCCTTCGCCGATGCTCATCAGCGGGGCGTCGCGATACAGCCGTTCGATCTCATACTCCTTCGAGTAGCCGTAGCCGCCGTGGATGGACATGGCTTCGATTGCGGATTCGAGGGCGACTTCTGAACAGAAGACCTTTGCCATACCGGTCTCTCCGTCTGCCCGACCTTTGAGCAGCGACTGAGCCGACCAGTACATCAGCTGACGCGCCGCCTGCACCCGTGTTGCCATCCGGCCGACCCGCAGCTGGATCGCTTGGAACTGGGAGATGGGCTGACCGAAGGATTCGCGTTCCTGGGCGTAGGCGACTGATTCTTCGAGCGCCCTCTGCGCGATGCCGACGGAACGGCCTGCAATATTCACTCGTCCCCATTGCAGTGCAGAGAGCACCTGCTGCATACCTCGGCCCTCGACTCCGCCGAGCAGAGCGTCGGCGCTCACTTCGCAGTTGTCGAAGACGATCTCACAACTCTCGGGGCCCTTGTAGCCGAGCTTCGGGATGTCCTTGGTGACTTCGAAGCCGGGTGTGTCCGCACTGACCAAAAGGATGCTCATGCCCTTGTGCGCTGGCGTTGTCGAGGTATCTGTCTTCACGAGAACCGGCAGCGGATCGGCATGCCTTGCGTTCGTGATCCACATCTTGGCCCCGTTGATGACGTACTTTTCACCGATCTTCTTCGCCGTCGTCTTGATGCCCTGCAGATCGGTTCCGGCATCGGGCTCGGTCAGAGCGAGGGCCGTACGCCGCTTTCCCGAAGCGAGAGCAGAGAGGTGCTTCGACTTCTGCTCGTCTGTGCCGTGTTCGGCGATCATCTTCGCCGCCATCGTGTGGCTGCCGAGGACTCCAGCGATGCCCATCCAGCCACGGGCAAGCTCCTCGAAGACGATTCCGAAAGAAACGGGATCGATGCCCAGACCGTCGTGCTCCTCGGGGATGGTCAGTCCGAACAGCCCCATTTCTTTGAGCTTGTCGATGATTTCGGCCGGGTATTCACCCGCTGCTTCCATCTCTCGGGCGACGGGGACGATCTCCTTGTCGACGAAAGTCCGCAGCGATGTCTTGAAATCGTTCTGCTCTTCGCTGAGTTCGAACATGGTCTCAGGCTCCTTTGCTGTTCAAAGTGGTGCCGATCTCTTTCAGGAGTTCGGCGCGGTGTTCATCGATCGTCGGAGCTGCTCGATTGCTCGTCAGCGGAGGTCCGACTCGCGGGGCCGTCGCAATATTGCGGATCGTTCCCCACCGATGGTGTTCGGTGTCGAAGACCAGGCCGCGTTCGGCGATCAGCGGATCCTGCAGCGCCTCTGCCACGCTCTTGACCTTGGCCACAGGGACTCCGGCTGTTTCCAACAGCTCGACCCACTCATCGGCGGGGCGCTGGAGGAAAGCCTCGTCGAGGATGTCGAGAAGTTCTCCTCGGTGTTCGATCCGCTTGTCGAAGCTCGAGAACCTGTCGTCGTTCAGCCTTTCGTCTCCGACCACCTCGGCGAGGCGGAGATAGAACTTCTCTTTGGCGCAGCCGACGGTCATCCAACCGTCGCTGGTCTCGAACGCCTGGAACGGGACGAGCGACGGATGTGAGGACTTGGGGGTCCGCTGCGGTTCGAATCCCTCGTTGAGATGCCAGTTGCCCACGTAGGTGAGCATCGACACCGCCGTGTCGAAGAGGCTGAGGTCGCAGTCGGTGCCCACTCCGTCTCGACGGGCGGCATGGACCGCCGCGAGCATCGAGATTGCGGCGACGAGTCCGCCGCTGAAGTCGACGAGAGACAAGCCTGATTTCGTGGGTGGTCCGTCGGGCTCGCCCGTGATGTCCATCCATCCGGCCGCGGATTGCAGCATGTAGTCGTAGCCCGGCCGCTTCGCCGCCGAACCTCCGCCGTAACCGGACAGGTTGCAGCACACGATCTGGGGATTGATGTCCTGGAGGTCGGCGTAGGTGATGCCGAGCTTGGCCGGAACATCGCCGCGGAGATTCGAATAGACGACGTCGGCACCGGCAACGAGGCGGTCGAAGATCTCACGATCGGCTGCATCACTCAGGCTCAGCGCGATGCTGCGCTTGTTTCGGTTGAAGGACTCGTAGAAAAGCGAATCGGTTCCCTCGCGATACGGCGGAACATAACGTCCGATATCGCCGCCGGTGCTCGGGTCTTCGATCTTGATGACATCGGCGCCCAGATCGGCGAGTTGCATGGATCCCCAGGGGCCCGCACCGTACTGTTCGACAGCGATGATTCGGATGTCTTCAAGGGGCTGCATCCTGTCTCCTCTTGAGTTCGTTGTGTTGTCTTGATGCGGAGTCCGCGGCTGCGGGAAAGGCGTGTTCATCATGGTGCTCAGCTGTAGTCGCTGACCGAGTCAGCAGTCTCGGGGAAATGCCCTTGGCCGATTCCGCTGTCTCTCGTGGCGATCATGACCGAGCGCTTCCAGCTGACCACGGTGACGCCGTCCTGGTTGAGGCCGCGAGTCGTCATCGAGATGATGCCTGCGTAGTCACGGGACTTCGACCGACGAGCCTCGGTGCACGCGCTTTCCGCGTAGAGCGTGTCGCCGACATAGACGGGGTGGCGGAAGTTGATGTCCGTGAAGGCGAGGTTCGAGATAGCGTTCTGACTCATGTCGAACACGCTCAGGCCGAGCACCATGGCCACAGTGAGACCGGAGTTGACGATGACCTTGCCGCCAGTGATCGGATTCTGCGAAGCGAAGTGTTCGTTGAAGTGGTTCTGGTTCGTATTGAGGGTCAGGTTGGTCAGCCAGACGTTGTCCGCCTCGGTGATGGTGCGTCCGAAAGGGTGCTGATAGATGTCACCGACGGTGTAGTCCTCGAAGAACCGGCCGATGGTGGCGTCGTGGATTGTCATGTTTCTACTTTCTTAGTGGGCAGTGGCTGAAAAGTCAGGGGAGTGCTGTCTCATCGGGCAAGGCGAGATCAGGAGATCTCTTCGAGGCTGCGTCCGCGGGTTTCGATGGGTATCGCAACGACGACGGCGATCATGCACACGGCCATGGCGCAGACGAAGCCGATGGGGCCGAAGATCCCGAATGCCACGAACAGTCCCGACATGACGAACGGCACGACGATCGACGCGCCGCGAGCGAAGGTGTATGAAATGCCGGTTCCGCGCAGACGGAAGCGGGTCGGATAGAGCTCGGGCATGTAGGAGTAGAGGACAAACGTCACCAGGGTGTAGATCGCAGTAACGAGCAGAATGCCGATGACGACGATCATGAGGATCGACTGCGCGGCCGCATAGGCCAGGCCGAGTGGTATGACGATGATCGAGAACACGACGATTGCCGTACGTCGGTTGAGCTTATTGATGAGCAGCAGGCAGACGAGGCCTCCACCAGGTGCGCCGAGAGCCATCGCCGTCGTATAGGCCAGGGAGTGGGAGACGTCGATGCCCTGTTCGACGAAGAACGTCGGCATCCAGGAGATGAAGCCGTAGACGAACATGTTGACTCCGACGGCAAGGACGGTTCCGAGTACGGCAAGCTGCCAGAACGGGCGTTTGGAGGTTGTCGGCGATTCGTCGGCGTTGGTGGCAGTGGTCGGTGCAGGCGGATTGGTCTCCAAGGTCGTCGCCGATTTCGCTTCGAACCGTTCGACGATCGCCTGAGCCTCGCTCAGTCGTCCCCTGACCACAAGCCAGCGGGGCGATTCCGGGCACCTCCGGCGTGCCAACCAGACGATGACCGCCAGAACGGCCCCGATGACGAACATCCAGCGCCATCCGAAGTTCGAGATCACCAATGCGCCGATCGCCGAGGCGAAGAGCAGACCCGAATTCACGAGGATGCCGAGGGCTGCTGTCCACCTCCCGCGACTACGTGGGGGAATGAACTCGCCGAGGATGGCAGCGGCGAGGACGAGTTCGGCCCCGAGTCCGATACCCATAACGAATCGGGTGCCGACGAGGAATTCGAAGTTCGGAGCCAGTGCGGCGGCGAACCCAGCGACGGCGAAGATGGCCAGATTGATCTGATAGCTCATCCGTCGTCCGAATTTGTCCCCGACGAAGCCGGCAGTTGCCGCTCCGAGCAGCATGCCGAAGAACGTCATGGACATGAAGACTGCGATCTCGTGGACCCCGGCGAAGCCTGTCGAGACCAGTGCCGCCGAGACACCGGCCGCGACATAGATGTCGTAAGCATCAATCATGGCCCCAGCCCCGATGTAGGCGAAGAGCTTCTTGTGTTCTGTGTTGGGGGTGAGCGCATCCATGCGCGCCCCGATTTCTATTTGTTCTGCAGTGGTGTCAACGGACATCCTTGTCGCGCCTTTCATCGGATTCATACCGAAATAGTGGTGATTCTCTGGGCAGTCATTTCTGTGGTTGTCTGCAGGTCTCTGCAATAGTCGCCGCGACTGCGAGCAGCGCCCGGTCGTCGTAAGGGCGGCCGATGAGCTGAAGTGCAGGCGAGAGGCCTCCTCCTGCAGTTGGCAGCGGGACAGTGATCGCAGGCAGTCCGAGATAGTTGATGGTGCGTGTGTACCTGCTGGCTCGCATGTAGTCGCTGCGAGCACGGGAACCTGTCGCGTTGGACGTCGACATCTGTGGCGCGAGGATCGGGCTCGTCGGTGTGAGGAGGAACCGCGAACCTCCCATAGCCGTGGCGAGAAACTCGGAGGTCAGGGCCGAACGGCAGGCGAGAGCATCTGCGTAGCCGATCGCGGGAATCGCAGTTCCACGGATCACGCGTGAGAGGACCTGGTCGCCGAGGAGGTCCCAGTTCCATCCGAGGATGCTGCCGACGTTTCGTGCGGCCTCGACGCTGACAACTGTGACGGACCTTCTGTTGAGCTCGGCATCGTCGATGTCGACTCCCTTTCCGTCCAGACGTCCGAATCCACTGGTATTGCTCAGTCCGATCTCCTCGACGACGTCGAGTGCACTAGCGAATGCGGAGGCGACCTCGTCCTCGCAGTCTCTGTCGACGGCAGACCGGGACAGGTGTGTGAAGCCGGAGAACTCTGAGGCATTGCAGGTTTCGAGCCGGCTGCGAGCTTCGATATAGACGACCGAGGGGTCGGAGACGAGAACCTCGAAGGCCTGCTGCGCAATCGTGGTGTCGGAGGCCAGCAGACCGATGGTGTCAAGAGTCTCGGAAAGCGGGATGAGACCGGAATGGGAGAAGAGGCCATTGGTGGGTTTGTATCCGACGAGGCCGCAATAGGCAGCTGGAAGCCGTACGGATCCTCCGGTGTCCGTACCCAGAGAGAGATCGCAGGCGCCGGTGGCGACGGAGATTGCCGAGCCACTCGACGAACCCCCGGACAGGTGGGAAGCGCTGAGGGGATTGACGCCGTCTCCGAACCATTGGTTGTGGCCGGTGGGACTCAGCGCGAATTCCGCCATATGGTTGGCCCCGATGATCGCTCCTCCTGCCGTTTCGAGTGAGCGGAGTATGGGGGAGGTGGTCTCTGCTCGCGTGTCCGACAAGGCCGGGCTGCCAGCAGTGATCGGATAGTTGCGGATGCCGATATTGTCTTTGTGGGTGATTCTCAACCCGGACAGTTCATATGTCAGTACAGGTGCGCCAGTGACCGTGGACTCTGTGTATGTGCGGAAGATTCCGGTTCTCGGGGACTCGTCGACGGTGTTGTGCCAGTGAACATCTGAGGAATCGACTGAAGTGCCTGGTGGATTGAGCCAGTGAGGCGGTGACGGTGGTGTGAACGAGCGGTCTATTTCGGTGGCACTCGCGGCAACTAGGGATTCTGCACGGTCATTGCCGACAGAGCCGAGGAGGTTGTCGACGGCTCCGCTGATGCGCGCCGCCGGGTGCGCATCGTGGTTCTCAGAGGTGGTGCTCATTTCAGCCCGTTCTCATTGCGATGTGCGGTGCAGCGCGGCTCTGCGCGCACCGGCCATGGAGCGACTCGAGGCGATCGAGTGGAAACTCCTGATGGCAGAATCGAGCTTAAACCTATGATGTTTATACGTCAATAGGAATCTTCTAGAGCTAAAGCTGGCTCTGAGGCTCGTTAATATCTGATCAATTGGGCTTCGATGTGGCTATGTGACGGTGAAACGCGTCTGTGACTCCCTGTGACTGTGGCGAAATAGGACTCTGGTCTGCATGGTTAGGGTGACTGTCATGGAAGGCGGCGAATGTCCGTCCTTCATCGGCTCAACTGTTGGGAGAGGACCCCTTATGACCACACGCATCGCCGTCGTCGTCGGCAACCCGAGCTCGAATTCGCGAACCCGCCAAGTGGCCGAAGACCTCGCCGCCAAGATCGCCGAGGTGACCGGATCCGAGATCGACGAAACCATCGAACTCGCCGAGGTGACCGACGAGATCTTCGAATGGAAGTCCGACCGCCTCAACACACTCACCGAACGTCTGGCCACCGCCGACTACGCCGTCATCGCCACGCCGACCTATAAGGCCAGCTACACCGGACTGCTCAAAGCCTTCCTCGACCGGTACGACGCTGGCGGTCTGCACGGGCTGACCGCGATCCCGGTCTTCACGATCGGGTCCCCGGCGCACACGCTCGCGGTGGAGACGACCCTGCGTCCGCTGCTCGTCGAACTCGGCGCCAGCGTGCCGACGAAAGGTCTGGCGTTCCCGACCGCAAAATTCGATGACCGCGCAAACGTGCTCGACGAATGGGTCGACAGCCAGAAGGCGTACCTGCCGCAGAGGTGAGCCTTCAGCTTGGTGAACCTGCAGCGGCTTAGTGCAGGGGCCGAGCTATTGCAGTTTCACCACGCGGGAGAGCTGGCCGGTGCCGGGAACGTGGCGCGGGCCCGCTGAACGCATCAGCGGACCCGCGCGACATCCTCGGCGAATGAGGTCGCCCCGATCGGGGACGGGTGCCTCGGTGGGGGTTCAGCCGATCTGCAGCTCGCCCATCGCATCCCAATCGTCACCGTCGATCTGACGGGAGATGATCTTCGGGGTCGCTGCCAGCGCGGAGTGCATCGGCCCGCCTTCGGCGGTCGCGGCCTGGAAGTGGTCGGACTTCACGTGCGCTTCGGCGGCATCGTCGTCGAAGGCTTCGACGAGGACATACTCGTTCGGGTCATCGAGGCTGCGCGACCAGTCGAACCATTTGTTGCCCGGTTCGGCACGGGTCGCCTCGGTGAATTCGCGGGTGAGTTCGGGCCACTGGTCGGCCATTTCGGGCTTGACGGGGAACTTCACGACGATGAAGATCATGGCTTCTTCCTTCTCTCTGTGGTTGTTCTCTCGGGTGGAGATGTGGGTGTGGCGGTGTCGGTTTCTGCTATCAGCGACAACGTTACGAGAACTGCATTCCGCCGTCGACGAGCATGGTCTGCCCGGTGATGTAATCGGAGTCCTCGCTGGCGAGGAACGACACGAGGTTCGCGACGTCCTCGGGCACGGACACCCGGCCCATGAGGATGTCACCAGCATATTTCTTGATCGCCTCACCCTTGGCCAGTCCCTCCTCGGCGGCGAGCTTCTCATCGATGAGATCCCACATCGCGGTGCCGACGATGCCGGGCCCGTAGGCGTTGACGGTGATGCCGTGCTTGGCCCACTCCATTGCCGCACCCTGGGTGAGCCCGCGCACCGCCCATTTCGTCGCCGAATACGGCGACAGGAGGGCGAAGGGGCGGAACGCGACGATCGAGGCGGCGCCGATGATCTTGCCGCCGTTGCCCTGCTCGATCATCTGCTTCGCCGCGGCCTGATACGACAGGAACACCCCGGTGAGATTGACGTCGACGATCTTCTCGAAATCGGCCTTCGAATATTCAATGAGGGGTTCGACCTGCGCGATTCCGGCGTTGGCGACGAAGACGTCGAGTTTTCCTCCCGCTTCCACGGCGACCTCGACGAGGCGGCTCAGCGAATCCTCGTCCGTGACGTCGACCTCAGCGACGGTGGCCCTCCCACCTGCGCTTTCGATCGTTGTGACGGTCTCCGCCACCCCGTCCTGCATGCTCGGCAGGTCAGCCACGATGACATGATGGCCATCGGTTCCGAGCCTCTGCGCGATGCCCTGACCGATTCCCCGAGCGGATCCCGTCACCACTGCGACGCTGTTGTTCGTGCCCATTTCTCCTCCTTGAGTTCTCAACTGTGAGCGAGCACGATCATTCTCAGCAGAGCCGGCAGCCGGAGGACATGGTTCTTCTCATGTGGCGATAAAGCTGGGGGTCACACGTGGCCGGTTGTGGGGCGGGTGGTCGCTGTCGCGAGTGCTGTCTCCATCGGGAGTTCGGGGCTCAGGCGTGTTCGGCGACGGGGACGGTGACCGACCCGCCGCGCAGGTAGCTCGACGCCAGTCCCGCATGCTCGCGCAGGGTCGACTCGACCAGCTTCGCGCGACCCGCCATCTTCGACGAGGGGGTGCTGATCGCCATCGCCCCGACCTGCATTCCCGTGCCGTTGCGCACCGGCACGGCCGCGCAGGTCTGACGGGGCAGGAACTCCTCGTGCTCCCAGGCGATTCCGCGGGTGGCCACCTCGGCGAGGTGGGGGTCGAGGGCCTCCCGACTGATCATCGTCTGCGGGGTGAGCACCTGCATCCCGCGCGCCTCGAGGTAGTCGGTGCGCTGCGGTTCGGGCATTCCGGCCAGGAGGATCTTGCCGAAAGCGGTGGCGTGCGCCGCCTCGTGGAAACCGAAGCGCAGAGGCCGCAGCCGCGGATGCTTCTCGCAGTCGGAGCAGTAAGTGAGGATGATGTCCGAGCCGCGGTAGATCGCGAAATAGGCGGCAGTGCCCAGCGACCGGTGGAGCTGATCGGTGATCTGCCGGATCGGATGCGGAGCGACGAGGCGCTGCTGGAACGACAGTCCGAGTTCGAAGCATTTGGGACCGAGCTCGAAGCGCTTGGTGTCCTTGAGGTAGACGAGATACCCGGAATCGGCGAGCTCGTTGAGGAGCCGGTAGACGGTGGGCAGCGGGATCTCGAGGCGGGTGGCCACGGTCTTCGCGGCGGCACAGCCCGAAGCGGCGACGGCCTCCAGGACGGAGAAGGTTCGTTGGATCACGGCACTGTTGGACACACGGTCTCCTGACTGTGCGATCGCCTCGGCGATCGACTTTTTCATGTGATGAGAATGAGGATAGTCCATGGTGTCGCGGGTCACATAGGTTGCTCATGTCAGGACAGTGGTGGGCGTGCGTCGATGCCGCCTGCCGAGTGGAGCAAAGGAGCATCCGATGGCATTCCCTGCAAAATACCCATCGCTGAATGCGATGGAGATGACGGACGAGGCGAAGCAGACCCTCATCCGAGTGCTGCGCGTGGCATTCCCGCACGCAGATTTCCCCGACGGACCGTATTTGCGCACCGCGGAGAAGATCCTCATCGCCGCCGATGAGGAGACGTGGTTCCGGGTGGCCCTCATCCAAGGGCTGCTGTCGTTGGATCAGCTCTCCGACGGTGATTTCTGCGGACTCGATGATGACTCCGCGCTCAAGGTGCTGCGCCGGGTCGAGTCCACCGAGTTCTTCGGTTTCGTCCGCCGCACCGCCGTGCTCAACCTCTATGACGATGTCGAGGTGTGGGAGACGCTCGGCTACGAAGGACCCTCGTTCGACAAGGGCGGCTACATCAACCGCGGCTTCGACGATCTCGACTGGCTGCCCGAACCGCGGATCGTCTACCCCGAGGACGAGCCGCTGCCGGAGCTCGGCGACGGGGTTGCGGGTGTCCGCAGCGGCAGCGCTGCCGGTGACGATTCGACCAATCAGCCGGCGCCGCAGAGCGTCGAGATGGGTGAGGTGAAGAAGTGATGACCGCTGAGAATATAGGACGCGGTGCCAGCGCCGAGGCTGGACGCAGCGTGACCGGATTCAGCATCGACCCGGACGAAGAGGCCGTCGTCATCGTCGGCTCCGGCGCCGGCGGGGGAACCCTGGCCTACGAGCTCACCGCGAAGGGCATTCCCGTCGTCGTGCTCGAAGCCGGGCCGTATCTGCGCAACGAGGACTACGTCAACAACGAATGGGAAGCCTTCAACCA
This sequence comes from Brevibacterium sp. Lmc1, assembly GCF_057654315.1. Taxonomy (NCBI): domain Bacteria; kingdom Bacillati; phylum Actinomycetota; class Actinomycetes; order Micrococcales; family Brevibacteriaceae; genus Brevibacterium; species Brevibacterium sp. Lmc1. The sequence goes on from NZ_CM172803.1 coordinate 280,770, forward strand.
GATGGCCTGGCTCGATCCCAGGACGACGACCGGATCGTGGCGGATCGCCCGCGATTTCCCGAACCTGCCGGCCTGGATCGTCAAAGCTGTGGGCGGCACGACGACCCACTGGTCGGGAGCGACCCCGCGATTCAAGGCTCATGAGTTCAAGGCCCGCAGCGTCTACGGCCGCATCGACGGCGCCAACCTCCTCGACTGGCCGATCACGCTTGAGGAGATGGCCCCGTACTACGACCGGGCCGAGAAGGCGATGGGTTCGACCCACGTCCACGGCCGGAAGCCGCTGCCGGCGAACAACAACTACAAGGTCTTCGCCGGAGGGGCGAAGGAGGTCGGCTACAAGTTCTATGCGACCGGGCCGTACGCCACGAACGCCGAAGAATACGACGGCCGCCCCGCCTCCATCCAGGACGGCTTCAACTTCCAAGGCGATAAGAACAAATCCAAATGGTCGACCCTGGTCAGAGAGCTGCCGCGGGCGGCGGACACCGGGCTGCTCGATCTGCGGCCCGAGTCCCAGGCAGTGCAGATCACCCACGATGCGGGCGGTCGGGCCGACGCCGTGCTCTACCTCGACAAGGACGGCAACCTCCACCGTCAGGCCGCGAAGGTCGTGTGCGTGGCCGGCAATTCGATCGAGACGCCGAGGCTGCTCCTCCTCTCCGGCACACCGTCCTTCCCCGATGGGTTGGCGAACTCGTCCGGCCATGTGGGCCGGAACTATATGCGCCACCTGACCGGTACCGTGTGGGGCCACTTCGACAAGCCGGTGCGGATGTATCGCGGGGAGACGATGGCCGGAGTCATCGCCGACGAGTCGATCCACGACCCCGACCGCGGATTCTCCGGCGGCTACTACATGGAGACGATCTCGTTGGGCCCGGCATTCATGGCCTCCTTCGTCGAGCCCGGCGGCTGGGGACCGGACTTCGCGGCGCTGCTCGACCGGTATCTCAACACGGCGGGAATGTGGATCGTCGGTGAGGACATGCCGCAGGAGAGCAACCGGGTGACGCTGAATACGACGGTCAAGGACACGAACGGTCTGCCCGTGCCGAACGTCCACTACGACGACCATGCCAATGACCTGGCGATGCGCGAACACGCCTACGCCGCAGGTCAGAGGGTCTACGAGGCGGTCGGAGCGCAGACCTCCCACCGCACTCCGCCCTATCCGTCGACGCATAACCTCGGCACCGCGCGGATGAGCGAACGCCCCGAAGACGGAGTCGTCGACAAATGGGGCCGGACCCACGACGTGAAGAACCTCTTCATCTCCGACGGATCGGTCTTCACCACCGGCGCCGCCGCGAACCCGACACTGACGATCGTGGCGCTCGCGATCCGGCAGGCCGAGTACATCGCCGAGGCGCTGCGGACTCAGGAGATATAGGGGCGGCAGGATGTCGTCGCATCGATCGGCGTCGGTTCTGTCAACGGATGGAATCGACGCCGAACTGCTGTGAGAGAGCATCGGACCAATAGGATGAAAGGGAGACGCATTAAGGAGGAGACTGCCTGTGGCACGTACCGTCTACTACACCGCGACCACGCTCGACGGGTTCATCGCCGACCCGAATGACTCGCTCGAATGGCTGCTGCGCCAGACCGAAGAACCGCCGGACGACGGGTTCATCGACGGAGTCGGAGCGATCGTCATGGGCTCGACGACGTACGAATGGGTGCTGCGCAATCTCGACGGGCCGTGGCCCTATGAGGTTCCCGCGTGGGTGATGACCCACCGGAAGCTCGGCCTGCCCGAAGCCGGGAAGGATGGGAAGACACCCGACATCCGGTTCGCGAAGGGCTCGGTCTCCGACCACTACTTCGAAATGTGCACCGCCACGGGCGACCATGACCTGTGGGTGATGGGCGGCGGCGACCTCGCCGGACAGTTCGCCGACGAGGGACTCCTCGACGAGATCATCACCTGGACCGCGCCGGTGGTCCTCGGCAAGGGGCGCTCGCTGCTGCCGCGCCGCCTCGACCTCGAACTCATAGAGGTCGGACACAGCGATCCCTTCGTCATCTCCCGCCACCGAGTCATCGGGCCCCTCCTCGAGGACAGCCCAACCGAGTGAAATCCCTCGCCGAGGTGGGGCGACGTTTCGTACGGGTCGATCTTTGGTACGGACGTTCAGGGCCGCCTCGGCGAAGTGATCGATGATCTATACGCAAGGGTGGGCCGCCTCGGCGAGGTTCATCCGGATATCGGGCACCCCTGGTGGGCGGTGGGATTCCGTGATTCGATGCAGTCATGACTGCTGCGATTGAGAACCATCGGGCCCGCCTGCGCGCGGGGGAGATCTACAACGGACTGTGGATGATGTCGACGAGTCCGGAGCTGGCGAAGGCCGGGTCGGCGGCCGGATTCGACTATGTCTGCCTCGACCTGCAGCACGGGCTGGTGCGGCCCACCGACGTGCTGCGACTGTCCGACGCTGTGCGCGCCAGCGGCGACGCACTCGTAACGGCGCGGGTCGCGGCGAACCGATTCACGGAGATCGGGGCGCTCGCCGACGCCGGAGTCGAGGCGATCATCGTTCCGCTCGTGTCCTCGGTCGACGAGGCACAGGCTGCGGTGGCCGCGCTCGACTATCCCTCGCGGGGCGGGGATCGTTCGTGGGGGCCGACAGCCGAGATCATGCACGGCGCCGTGCAGGATACGCGGGATGAGCGGCCTCTGCTGTTCGTCATGATCGAAAACGAGGAGGGTCTGGCCGCGGTCGAGGACATCTGCGTCGTGCCGGGAATCGACGGGGTGTACGTCGGTCCGTCCGATCTCGCGTTCGCTGTCGGCGCGCTGCCGGGGCAGCACAACGAGGCCCACGCCGAGGCGCTCGTGCGGATCCGCACGGCCGCTGATGCCGCCGGGGTGGTTCCGGGAATCCACTGCGGCGACGGCGAGGAGGCTCGGTTGCGTCGGGAACAGGGCTTCCGCTTCATCACCTCATGCGGCGACTTGGGTGCCGCGGGCCGAGCCTTCCGAGAGGACCTGGCAAACGCCCGCTCCTAGTTTCTCCAATTACTACCTGACGGCGGCTCAGCAACCTCGCGCGAGGTATCTGGGCCGCCGTCAGGTAGTTCGGGGATCCGCGTTGCGCGCGACGTTGCCATGGTGCGCCAGGATGTTCTTGGGAAGTCCGAGTATCCTGGCGTTTCTCAGTTCAACTCTCGAGTTTTTCCTGCCTGCACAAACTCATTGATGCAATTCCTTCAGGGTATCGAAACATGCGAAAACAATCTTGGACAGGCATCGTTGAGTCGCGAATACTGGAACGCATCACAGTTGTTCCACGTCACAAATGCAATGCCACACCTGCTCATGGACCAGAACCCAATGGAGGGATCGCCAATGACAACAGCACCACGCATCGATACCGATGCAGTTCGACCTGTGGAGCCCAGCCCTGCGCCGGCAGCTCCGCCGACTGCATCTAGGCTCAAACCTGAGTCATTCACAGCGGGAATCAAAGCTGTTGTCGGGCTCGTCGGATTGTTCGCGATCTGGGAGCTAGCAGTCTTCATCTTCGACTTCCCGAAGTATCTGCTTGTCGGTCCGATTTCGGCGTTCGAAGAATTGTTCACGAACCCGGGATACTTCGCGGTCAACGCTCTCACTACCCTGCAGGAAGGTCTCGCAGGCTTTGCGCTCGGCACAGCATTGGGCGTTCTGTGTGGAGCACTCCTCTATTACGCTTCCTTCCTTCGTCCCTTCCTCTATCCGGCGCTCATCGCCATCGACACGATTCCGAAGGTCGCTCTGGCGCCGCTGTTCATCGTCTGGTTCGGCTTCGGCTTCGAGTCGAAGGCTTTCGTGGCAATGGCCATCGCATTCTTCCCGCTCGTCATCAACACATTCGACGGGCTCAACTCTGTGCCGCACGAGCTGCAGGACCTTGCACGCATCAACCGTGCCTCGAAGCTGAAGAAGATGATGAAGATCGATTTCATCTATGCGCTTCCTTCGATCTTCACGGGAGCTAAGATCTCGATCTCGCTGGCTGTCGGCGGTGCCGTGGTCGGTGAGTTCATCGCCGGGTCCAAGGGCCTCGGATACGTCATTCTTCTCGCGAACTCTCAGGTCGACCTCCCCTCGATGTTCGCAGCATTCATCGTGCTTGCGGCGATCGCATTGCTTCTCTTCTTCATCATCGACCTCATCTCGAAGAAGCTGCTGCCGTGGAAGAACTACACGAAGTGAGAGGCGGAACCATGCACATCTTGAAGAAACTGCTAGTTGCGCCGCTCCTGCTGTCTGTCGTCACTCTGACAGGATGCACGCCAAAGGACGGACTCGATGACTTCAACCTCATGGTCGACGTCGCCTATCTGCCGAAGCACGCACCGTTCTTCGCAGCTGAGGCCGAGGGGTTCTTTGAAGAGGAAGGATTCGACGTCTCGCTGATGCCGGGTTCCGGCTCAACGAACACCGTGACTTCCGTCGAAACCGGGAGAGTCGACGCCGGATGGGCCGATTTCGGCGCGACCATCCTCAGCCAGGGCAAAGGAGCTCACGTTAAGCAGGTGAATCTGCTTCAGGCCCGATCAGCGTATGCGACTATCGCACTCGAGAGTTCGGGTATCAAAACCTGGGAGGACATGAAGGGCAAGACGGTGGCGACTGAGGGTGCCGGTGCCATGACGGCTATGTGGCCGCTCGCGCTCGAACGCAGTGGCCTCAAACAGGATGACGTCAACGTCGTCCACGCCACCGGCGAATCGAAGATTCCAGGTCTGCTGGCCGACCGCTGGGATGCGAACCTCGCGCTCTACGTCTCCGACGAGCCGGCGCTGATGGCGCTCGGTGAGAAGGCGAACATCCTCAAATGGTCTGACGTCGGCATCGACCTCTACGGCAATGGCATCGTGGTCTCGGATGAGGCCCTGAAGAATGATCCCGAGCGTGTTGAGCGCTTCAACCGCGCGATGCAGAAGGGCTTTCTCTGGGCCTGCGACCACCCGGATCAGACTGCAGAGGACTTCACGAAGGAAGTTCAAGGGTACGAACCGGAGACCGTGACCTATGCGCTCAAGTCGCAATGCGAGTTGAACTGGGCCACCGGAAAGTCAGACGACCAGTTCGGTGTGATGACCGACGATGGAGTTGGGCAGATGCTGAACGTGGCCACTGACTTCCTCGGTCTCGAGAATTCGACCGACCTCACCGTCGATGACATCTATACGAACGACTACATCGACCCGATTCGCCATGACGAAGACGTTGCGGCACCCACAAAGTGAATGGAGTACGACCATGACCACTGACTATGCGATCTCAGTCAACAACGTCGGCAAGACCTACACCTCGCGAGACGGGCAGGAGAACGTCGTCCTCAAGGGACTCGACTTCCATGTCAACCCGGGGGAGTTCGTCTCGATCGTCGGCCAGTCCGGCAGCGGAAAGACCACTCTGCTCAACACGATCTCGGGTCTGCAGGAAGCCTCTGAAGGCGAAATCCTCATCCGCGGACGTGAGATCAGCGCCGCTCTCAAGGACATCGGAATGGTGTTCCAGAGCCCGGTCCTCCTGCCCTGGCGGAATAATCTCGACAATGTCCTCCTGCCCTTGGAATTTCGTGACGCCGTCACATCGGAATCCAAGGACCACGCCATGGAGCTGCTGCACATGGTCGGACTTGGAGAGAAAGCGACCCGGTACTCCTACGAGCTCAGCGGTGGGATGCAGCAGCGCGTCGCCATCTGCCGCGCGTTGGTTTCACGTCCGGAAATTCTCCTCATGGATGAGCCATTCGGCGCACTCGACGCGATGACGCGTGATTCGATGAACTTCGAAATCCAGAGGATCTGGCGCCGCACGGGCTGCAGTGTCCTCTTCGTCACCCACAGCATCTCTGAAGCTGTATGGCTGGCAGATCGAGTCGTCGTTGTCGGTGATCGTCCGGGACGGATCGTCGCTGACGTCAAGGTGGACATCGAACGTCCCCGCGCGAAAGAGCACAAATTCTCAGAGAACTTCGCCAGCTACGTGGCGGAGATCGAATCCCACATCGGCGTCACCGCCGGAATCAGCTGAGCGGTCCGCCCGTCCGGCCCGACGAACACATGCCAGGGATGGCCGGCAGGGATCCTTCGGCCCAAGGCACACCGCACGAGGCGAACACGTCTCAAGGAAGATATGGAGTTGGAAACGCAATGATCAAACTGACAACCGACAAGACGCGTCTGGCAGATTCGTTCGGACTAGATGCCCAGAAGAGCCTTCTGTTCTCTGCGATTCGCCTTGATTCGAGCCCTCTGGTTGCACCGATCATCGCCGACACGACCGACGGTGAAGTGCTGCTTGTTCGCCAGCAGGAGCAGGGAAACGCCCTGTCCGCCGGGGTACCGAAGGAGCGGATGAGATTCTATGCGCCGTGGGTGACGATCGATCCCCGAATTGTTGCCGATACACCAGCCTCAGCATCACTCTCGACATTGGTTGAGGAGCTCGCAGAAGGGGATCAGGTCGGTCTCGACTCCGGTGTTGTCATGAAGCACTACTCGACGTTGTCGAAGAGCCTCGATGTCGTCGCCGACAAGCAGCCGACGACTCCGGTGGTCGCCTATGAGATCGACACCGCAGCGGTTCTTGAGCGCTTCTCTCGCTGGCGTGAGCTCGGAGCGGAGACTGCGACGCGGCTCATCGACGACGTCGAACATCTTGACGGACTGGACAAGGAGATCCAGTCGCAGACCGACACACGCTATTCGGCGCTGCAGTCGATGGCGAAGGACCGCGGTCTCGACGCCGTCATCATCGCCGCTCCGCCGAACTTCAGCGAGGTCGTCGGAACTCAGCAGAGCGAAGATCAACTGGCGGTTTGGTCAACGCAGGACGAGAAACTCTACGTTCTCGCCCCGGAGACCGCGCACGGTGTGACCGGCACTCCTATCGGCCGCTTCGCCGGACTTGGTGCGGCAGCTGTGGCACTGGCTCATGGCAATCAGATCGGCGTTGAGGAGGAGTGGATCGCAACCGGTCTGGCACTCGAACTCGAAGCCGAAGGCGCCGTCCTCAATGAGTTGTCGACCGCTCTTGGTCACTGGCGCGATATTCGTGACCACGAAGACCTCGGGTTCCAGATCGTTGCTGCCAGGTGCAGCGTCTTCGCCATCGAAGAGGCTCTGAAATGGGCGGAGGAGTCGTTGGCGGCGGGGCTTGAGTTCACCGAGCTCGACATCTACGCGCGCTATGTGGACAAGATCGTCGAATTTCGCACGGACAACGTGATTCCTTTTGCGATCGAACCGTACTTCACCAACTTGCACTCCTCGAACAGAATGCTGTTTCCCGGACCTCCCGTCGATTTCCCGATCAACGATGACACGAAGTGCATCCAACTCGACGCCGGTGTGCGGATCACCTTTGACGGGATCACTGTGGCGACCTCCGATATGGCACGGTCGCTTCCGCGTACCGATAGTGCCAAAGAGGCCTATGAGTTCTTCTTCGACGTGGTCCGTGAGGGAATCATCGGCCAGTTGCGTCCCGGAGTCGTGTGCGAGGATGTCCATCAGGGGACATTGGACTACTTGGCGCCCCACCTCGACAGGATGATCGAGATCGGCATGCTCGGTGCAGACGTGGATTTCAACACGGAATACCGGAAGCGCAATGTCGGGCACCTCATGGGCAAGCAGGAGTCATTCGCCAACGAGCTGCGTCCCGGCTACAAGCACGTCTTGGAGGTCGGTTCCTTCGGCGCCGCGGAGATCCCGTGGCGGTACGGCAATGTGGCGATCGGCACTGAGGACCTCTGGTTCATCGGGTCGGACCGTACCTATATTCTCTCCAAGCGCTGAGGCGGGACCTCTCCACTTCGATGTGTCACACGCAGGACGCTCAACTCCTTACAGGTTGAACGGGGCGGACATTCCCACAAGGGAGTGTCCGCCCCGTTGCGTAGATTGAAACCAGCAGAAGAGTGAGATGCAGTTACCTTATGGTCAGCAGGGAATTGAAAGCGGTCCGGTCGTTGAATCGACCGGACCGCTCTGCGTTTGTGCTGTCAGCTTGGCAGCTGATCAGCTGGGGCGGAGTTCACCTGGACTCTTGAGCTTGACCACGGCTTCGATCTCAACCGGTGAGTTCGCAGGGAGACGCGGGACTCCCAGAGCAGTGCGTGCATGACGGCCTGCGTCTCCCAGAGCATCGACAAGGAGTTTGGAGGCCCCTTCAGCGACGACGGGGTGCTTACTGAAGTCTGTCGGACTGGCCACATAGACGTTGAGTTTGGCGATGCCCTCGACATTGTCGAGGCTGAGGTTCGTCTCCAGCTGGGCAATGAGATTCACCGCGCACAGCTGAGCTGCCGCAATTCCGTCCTCTATGCTCAGATCCTCACCGACGACTCCCTGGACCGGTACTTCTCCGCCTTGTTTGGCAATCTGCCCGGACACGAAGGCCAACTGGCCGGCGACGGTCACCGTCTCGTAGCTGTAGCTGGCGGGATTGGCTTCGGGAAGGTCGAATCCGAGTTCATTGAGACGGTGGCGCACGCCGTCTGCGAAGGATTTCGCCGAGACAGCTGCGTCGGTAGCGGCCGAGGCATCGCCACGCTGTGCTGCAGAGTATCGACCATCGAGCACCCGGGCCACCGCCCAAGGATTGGCGTCCTGGAGGACCGGATGAAGAATGGCCAGCGGGACGTTCTGGTAGGCGACCGGGCGGAGGAACCTGTCGATCGCAGTTGCACCCACCGAAGTGGTCTGCGGAGCTGACGTCGCTGGAAACGGTCCACCATGGATCATCGCATGGCCGACATCGACTCCTGTCGGCCAACCGTTGACGATGATCCGTCCGACGGTGAGTTCCAGCGCGCGCACAAGCGCGTCGGCCACCTCGGTGTCGTGTTCACCCATCTGCAGTGTCGCAGTCAGCTGTCCTTCGAGCTCTGCTACGACATGCTCCAGCTCATCAGTCGAGTGATAGCGCACGACGAGGGCAGCGGAACCGAAGATCTCATTCTGCAGTTCCTTGTTCGACGCGAAGTCCTGGATCGAGGTCGTGAACACGCGGGGCCCGGGCGCGTTGAGCGTCTCCCCATCCGCCCCCTGAGCCAGAGATGAGACGCCCGGCTGTGCTGAAAGCTGGTCGATTCCACTCTGCCAGGCTGCGGCTATGGAGGGAGTGAGCATCGTTTGACCCTTCGCCGCGTTGAATTCCTCAGCAATGCGAGCCGTCAGAGCATCTCCACGGTCGCCGTTGGGAACGAAGAGAATTCCAGGGGAGGTGCACAACTGACCGGAGGAACCGGTCACTGCTCCGAAAAAGCCTTGGGCCACCTCGGCGACGTCATCGGCAATGGCGCCTGGCAGGACGAACACGGGATTGATTGAACTCATCTCGGCATAGACAGGGATCGGTGTGGGTCGAGCCGCGGTGGCGGCCGACAATGCCAGTCCGGCAGCCCTGGAACCGGTGAATCCTACGGCCGTGATTCGCCGGTCCGTGGCTAGCTGCTGCCCGACCTCGGAGCCAGCCCCATAGACGAGTGAAAAGACGCCCGGGTGAAGCCCGCTGTCGCGAACGGCACGAGTGATGGCGGCACCGACCAGTTCGTTGGTCCCGGGGTGGGCATTATGGGCCTTGACGATGACCGGGCATCCGGCAGCAAGTGCGGAAGCGGTGTCACCGCCTGCGGTTGAGAAAGCAAGGGGAAAGTTGCTCGCGCCGAAGACAGCGACGGGGCCCAGAGGAACCTTGCGCTGACGAATATCGGGGCGCGGCAGCGGTGCGCGGTCCGGGAGCGCGGGATCAATGCGCACGCCGTGGGCGTCACCGAGCCGAACGACCGATGCGAACAGGCGCAGCTGGTTGGAGGTTCTGGTGATCTCGCCATTCAGGCGCCCCGCAGGAAGTCCGGTCTCCAGAACGGCCCGGTCGACGATGCGCCGCGCGTCAGACTCGATATTGGCTGCGATTCTCTCGAGAAAGGTTGCGCGGATCTCCGGCGAAGTGCCGCGGTACGAAGGGAACGCATCGTGGGCCTCGGCGATGGCTGCGGATACCTGCTCCTCGGTGAGCAGCGTGTATTCGGGATCTAAGGTCTCACCTGTCGCCGGATTGATTGCACGGCTGGTCTCCCCCTGTCCTGGCGTCTTCGTGCCGGCCACAATTGATGTGCCGGAAAGTGATGTGTCGACGTCCGAGTCGGTCGTCGCGGTAGTGAACTGCGTCGTCATAAGTGACCTCTATTCCTGATAGCGATGTCGGCGCCGACCGGCTCAAGCCGATCGGCGCCGATCTGTGGGTGTGGCTGTCTCAGCCGCGGATTCGTGGCGGACTGAACGTTCAGGCGACCGCGGACGCGGTGCGGTCGAGTCGGATGCCGGCAGCGGACATAACTTGTTCGAGATCCTGCAGGTCTGCCTCGGTGAGGTTCTGCAAGGGTGGCCGGACCGGCCCGCAGTCGCGGCCGATGACTTTGAGGCCGCCCTTGACGATGGAGACGCCGTAGCCGGCCACTCGTTCGCGGATCTTCGAGTAGGGCAGGACGAAGGAGTTGAGCTTCTCTGTCACGGCGGCGCGGTCCTGTTTGCGCACCGCATCGTAGAAGTCGAGGGCGAATTCGGGTGCGAAGTTGAACATGGCGGATGAGTAGGTGCTCATTCCGAGCTGCAGCAATGGCAGTGCATAGACTTCGGCGGTCGGAAGTCCGCCGAGGTAGAAGAGGCGGTCGCCGGTGCGGGCGTAGACCTTCGTCAGCTGCTCGATGTCGCCGAGGGCGTCCTTGAAGCCGATGAAATTCTCATGGGTGTCGGCGAGGCGCTCAACGGTCTCGGGCGAGTAGATCGCATTTGCCCGGTTGTAGACGATGACGCCGATCTTGGTTGCTTTGCAGATGGCGGATACGTGCTCGAAGAGGCCGTCTTGGCTGCATTCAGTGAGGTAGGGAGGAAGGGCCAGAAGGCCCTCTGCTCCGGCTTCCTCGGCGTCGATCGCATTCTGCACGGCGTGTGCAGTGGCACCCCCTGCCGAAGCAAGGACCGGCACTTCAGTACGTGAGTTTGAAACTGCCAAGCCCACGACCTGTTTCGCTTCCGGGGGAGTGAGGCTGAATCCCTCGCCGGTTCCGCCAGCGGCGAAGAGTCCTGCGACGTCGAAGCTCGACTGCCAGGTGATGTGGTCGGAATAGGCGTCGGCGTCGAGGGACAGGTCTGCGTTGAATGCTGTCGCGGGGAAGGAGAGGAGTCCGTCCTTGAGGTGGTCGGCGAGTTCTTGAGGTTGGTAATTGGCCACGGAATGACGTCCTTTTTAGTCGGGATAGTGATCCCACTGTAAGAACGAGGAATAATTCCTGTCCAAGATTATTTATATATGCATTGATGCCCAGAAGGTATTATCTTAATTCTCTGCGAATCAATGCGAGGACTTCCTTGAGTGCCGGGTTGCGGGACTCCGGATTCCAGATCGCATGAAGTTCGACGACATCGCGTGGAGCGTCGTGGAGCGGCACATATGTGACACCGTCGACGCCGAGGCGAGCAGCTGATTCCGAGACGACGGCGATGCCGCGACCAGCAGCGACGAGATTGACGATGGTCAGGATCTGGCTCAGCGAATGAGCCACCTCATTGGCTTCGACATCGATGTAGCGAACGGTGAGATCGTAGAAGTATCGAGCCCTCGTGGCATCGTGCATGAGCAGTCGCTGACCGGAGATCTCCTTTGTGCCCACAGAGTCACGTGCGGCGAACGCATGGTCCGAAGGGACTGCCAGTACGAGCTGCTCAGACAGGACCAGGGTCGCGTCGATGGTTTCGGGAATGCGGCCCACTCGCCCCAGGCCGATGTCGATCTTGCCCTCAGACAAGGCCTTGATCTGTTCTCCCGTAACCATCTCGGCGATCTCGACGCTTATGCCCGGCAGCTGTTCTGCCAGGGTCGAGACCAGACTGCCGAGGACGCCGAACGTCGAGACCGCAGTGCACCCGATGGTGATCTGACCCCAGGAGCCCTCGGCGATCTTCTGTGCTCGCCGCGGGGCACGCTCGACGGAGGCGAGCAGACCGTATGCCTCAGCGAGGAAGGCCTCACCTGCCGGCGTAAGTGTGACGGTGCGATTGTTGCGTTCGAAGAGGTGGACACCGATCGATTTCTCCAGCTTCTGGATCTGCCGGCTCAACGGTGGCTGGGTCATATTCAGCTCTTCAGCGGCGCGTCCGAAGTGAAGGTTTTCGGCCACCGCGATGAAGCCGGTGATCTGTGCCAAGGTGAACTGCATCGCTCGCTCGTTTTCTTTCGTGGGCCACGGCCTGTGCTGTTCAGCAGTGTATCGGGCGTGCGGCACCTCGCTTTCAGTTGTCGGCAACTCCCTCCGCGCTACCCGACGGCGGCCCAGATACCTCGCGCGAGGTATCTGGGCCGCCGTCACGTAGTTCTGGGCGGGGCACGTTGAGTCCATCGCGACTAAGCTGGCAAACATGACCGATGCGGACAAGCAAGCCGGGCGTCAGAACCAACTTCTGGTGCTCGGGAAGATTTCTGCGATCCTCGACGCCTTCTCGCTGCGTGCTCCGGAACGGACGCTCACTGATATCCGCGACGCGACTGGCTTGCCGGCATCGACCGTCCAACGACTTGTCGCCAACCTCGTCGAGCAGGGGTTCCTCGAGAAGACTGAGGACAAGTACCGGATCGGCATGCGGATGGCCTTCTGGGCGGCCCCGGCCACGACTGGGCGGGATGAACACGATGTCGTCATCCCGGTGCTCAGGGAGCTGCGGGATCTTACTGGGGAATCGGCTGTGCTGTTCCGGCGGGAAGGCGACTACCGAGTGTGCATCGGCCTGGCCGAGACCCGGCATGCGCTGCGCCGGGAGCTGCATGTTGGGAAGATGATGCCCTTGCATGTCGGCTCGGCCTCACGGGTCCTGCTCGCATGGGATCCTGAAGCGATGGAGCAGCTGCTCGATGCCACGCTCGACCCGCTCACGGATGCGACGATCACCTCGCCGGACGAATTGCGTCAAGTGGTCGCGCAGACGAAAGCTGACGGGTTCGCCATCACCATTGGCGAACGCGAATCGGGCGCATCGGGACTCTCGGCGCCGGTCTTCGATGCCAGAGCGAGGATCACCTCGGCGGTCTCCATCAACGGTCCTGTCTTTCGGATGCCCCGCGAGGTCTGCGAGGAATGGATCGAACCTGTCGTCGACGCGGCCGAACGGATCACTCGGCTCCTCGGCGGACGCTTCCCCGGCGAGGCCGCGGAATCCTGATCGTCGGCCGCGGATATTCCGCAGTCCGAATGCACCGGTTCGTCTACGACCTCTATTGGCCAATCCTTCGCAATCAGGTCGTAGGGATCACCCAGGGAAAGGCCTCCGCCTTGGAGCGGGCGCCCTGTGCAGCCTTTGATCGCGGTTCTTCACCGAGTTCAGTGGTGATCGATTCCGAAAGCTCGACGAGGTCGGCGAACGTCCCCGGCGTCAGCCATTCAGGACGAGTGGCGAAGAGCAAGTCCTCGCTCGAAGTATTGCCGCTGGCACCCGGAGCAAACGGGCATCCGCCGAGTCCGCCGAGAGCTCCATCGAGGACTGCGGCACCGGCAGAAGCGGCCACGAGACTGTTGGCGACTCCCAAACCCCATGTGTCGTGGCCGTGGAAGACGACCCGGCGGTCTCTGTTCGTCTCGGCTGCGGCAGCGATGAGCGACGACACCTGGGCCGGCACGGCCTGACCCAGTGTGTCGCAGATGACGATGTCGTCGGCGTCGATCGCGCGCGGATCGCGGGCAATGGCCAGTACCCGTTGCGGGTCGACTTCGCCGTCGAACGGGCAGGTGAACGACGTCGCCAGGCACAGTTGGATGCGTCCGCCCGCGGACCTGACGATGTCGAAGCTCTCGGGGAAGGCAGACATGCTGGTCTCCGTGTCGCGGCCGATGTTTGCCTTGTTGTGAGCGTCGGACACGGACAGACAGTACTGGATGTTGGTGATGCCGGCGTCGACGGCCCGTCGGACCTGACCGGGAGTGGCCACCCAGATCCAGCAGTGGGCGAGTTCGTCCTCGGTGAGCGCCTCGACGACTTCGAGCGTGTTGGCCATCGGCGGTACGAGGTCGGGGCGGGCCATGGAACCGAGCTCGATCTCCTCGACGCCGGCGGAGATGAGAGCTCTGACGACGGCAACCTTGCGTTCGGTGCTCAGCAACTTTCCCGTGAGCTGGAGCCCGTCGCGCAATGTGACGTCGCGGAGGATGGGAGTTGTGGAAGCGGCGGTCAAGGGAACTCCTTCAGTCCTTCTTCGTGGCCATGCGGATGTCGGCGGTGCTCATTCCAAGGCGGTCGCCGAGGATCTCCTCAGTGTGCGCGCCGAGGTCGGGCCCGAGCGTACGGATCGGCAGAGACCTCTCGCCGATTACAGGGACGATTCCAGGGAATCCCACCTCGGTGAGCGTCTCCTCGCCGGTCGACACCTCGCGGTACTGAATCATGTCGCGCGCGATGAATTGGGGCTCGTTGACGATGTCCGCGGCTGTGTGGATGGCTCCGGCCGGGACGCCGGCGGCATCGAGAGTGTTGAGTGCGTCGGACACGGTGCGGGTGAGGGTCCACGCTCCGATTGCGGCGTCGAGGTCGTCCCGGCGGTTCCACCGTCCAGCGTTGGTCTGAAGGTCGGGGTCCTCGGCGAGATCCGGCCGGTCGATGGCTTCCATATACCGTTTGAAGATTCCGTCTCCATTGCCCGCGACGACGATGGAGCCGCCGTCGCCGCACAGATAAGCGTTCGATGGGGCGATGCCCTCCATCCGTCCGCCGGTGCGCTCGCGTTCAGTTCCATAGGCGCTGTAGTCAGGGACGAGGGATTCGAGCATGGAGAACATCGCCTCGTGCAATGCGACGTCGACCATCCGGTTGGGTGCGGCTGAGCGGCTGGCGGGTTCCGCATCGGACGTCTGGTCTGGTCCAGTGGTGGCGTGGTGTTGTGCATCGCGGAGTGCGAGGCGTTGGAATAGGGAAATGGCGGTGCCGAAAGCGGCGTAGAGTCCGGCGATGGAGTCGCCGATTGAGACTCCGACCCGGACCGGAGCGCGGTCGGGGTCGCCGACGAGGTTGCGGAATCCGCTGAAGGCCTCGGCGACGGCGGCGAAGCCCGGGCGCTCGGCGAGCGGACCGGTCTGTCCGAAGGCAGAAATGCGCGTGATGATGATGTCCGGATTGACCGCGTGCAGGACGTCAGGTCCGATCCCCCAACGCTCAAGCGTGCCCGGACGGAAGTTCTCGAGAAGGACATCGGAGTCGCGGACGAGATCGAGGATCGCCTGGCGGCCGATTTCCGAGCGAAGGTCAAGTTCCACGGACTTCTTGTTGCGATTTATCGTCCGGTAGAGCATGGACACACTGCCCTTCTGCAGCCGCCAATTGCGCAGTTCGTCCCCGGTGTGCGGGCGCTCGATCTTGATCACTTCGGCGCCGAAGTCTGCGAGGAGGCGCCCAGTGGTGGGAGCGGCAATGTAGTTGCCGAGTTCGATGACACGCACACCTTCCAGGGGAAGTGGCGCCTCGGATTGTGAAGTGGTCGTCAGGAGCGTGGGCATGTCCCCGGGAGTGGGGGCGGCAGCAGTCAAGGGGAATCCTTTCGGTGGTTCAGATGAACAGGCTCAGGGCCAGGACGCAGATGAGAGCGACGACGGAAGCGATGGAGAGTGAGACGGTGACGGTCTTCAGGGCTCCGCGGACTGTCTGGCCGAGGAGGGTCTGCAGCAGCCAGAAGGTATTCGAGGTGACGTGGATGATGAACAGTGAACCGGCGCCGGCCGCGAGGGCGATGAGCACAGGGTCGAGTCCGATGCTCGGTGCCACGGGAGCGAGGAGCCCGGCGGCGGTGATCGCCGAGAGAGTGACGGAGCCGACGGCCACGTGGAGGATTGCGGCGATGCCCCAGACGACGAGGAGAGGAGCCACGGTACTCGCAGAGAAGACCTCTCCGAGAATGTCGCCCATGCCGGCTTCGGTGACCACAGCGGCCAGGGAGCCGCCGACCCCGGTGAGGAGAAGGATTTGGCCGCTCTCCCGGAAGCCGCTGGTGACGGCATCTTCGATGCCTTCGCGTCCGATGCAGAAGTGCGCAACGACCATAGTTCCGAGGAGCCCGATGAGCAGAGCGATGTTGGGCTCGCCGAAGAAGAGGACCCAACCGGGCGTGAATCCGGCGATGTCGGCCACCGCGCCACCGGCGATGAAGAACAGGGCCAGCAGCAACGGACCGAAGAGCAGCCACAGTGGTGGTTGATGGGTTGACGTCGACTCGGCCGTCGCGGTCATGACGGCACCGCCTTCATCGGCGGGACGGGAAGGGTCATCAGGCTGTGACGATGTCCTGGCGGCACCTGATGATGCACCAGCCGAAGAGCGGGCTCCTGCGGTGGACGTCCCAGCCGCAGAACCGGCGGTTGAGGTCGCCTCCGCCAGTTCCTTCTCGACTTCTTGTTCGTCTCGTTCCTCCTTCCACCAGCCCCGGCGGAAGAGGAATGAGGTGATGAAGATGGTGAGGAGGACGGTGGGCACGACGACGAGCAGACCGAAGACGAGCATCTTGCCCAGGGGGACGCCGAGGAGTCCGGCGAGGGCGAGTGCGCCGACGCCGGGGACGGTGAAGACGATGCCGCACTCTAGACCGACGGCCATTGCGACGGCCATCTTCGGAGTTCCGAAGCGACCGATCCTGTGTCCGACGCGTTTGGCCAACGGTGCAGTGATGACGAGAAGGACATCGACGAAGATCGACTGCAACACAGTTCCGACCGCAGTCCCCAGCGCATAGGGGATGCCGCGGGAGCCGAAAATGCGGAGCAGCCCATCGACGAGGCGGGAAATCGCTCCGGTGGCGTTGAGGATCGATCCCATCAGGATGCCGAAGGCGATGAGAAGTCCGAGGTCGACCATGATGTCGCCGAAACCCTTGGTGATCGTCTCGACGGTCTTCTCCACTCCCATCCTTGTGATGAGGCCGAGGTAGAGCGAACCGATGACGAGGGAAATGACTGGATTGACCTTGAAGCGCACGATCAATACAACAGTGGCGACAACCGCGATGGCTGTATTGACGATGATGGCGACGTCGGACATCAACACTCCTATGTGTGTGTGCGTGAGTCATTGCTGACTCACGATATGAGTTCAAACTCACAATGTCAATATTGCGGGAGACCGCTGGAGCGTCGATCCATTAGAGGAGACCCCGGGTCGCCATGCAGTACCTGGTCCCCGGCTGGACCTTCGACGCCAAGAAGCCCTGCCTAGTGAGGTAATTACTACCCGACGGCGGCCCAGCAACCTCGCGCGAGGTATCTGGGCCGCCGTCAGGTAGCAATTAGAGGGAGACTATCGTGCGGAGGGCTTTTGGCGGGGACGCGAATTCCTGGGGCAAGTCAGCCAAGGGGATCGGGCCGCCGAGGATGTCCTTCCACGGCAGAGCAGCCCCGTCGGCTGCCAAGAAGTCCACGGCCTCGGCCAGGTGGTGAGGTTCGAAATTGTGGACTCCGGTGATCGTGCGCCATCCGCGCACCATCTGCTCGGGATCGATCGACACCTGCGGCCCCGGCGTCACGCTGCCGGCGAGGACCACAACGCCCCCGACACCCAACGGCGAAATGCAGGAGCGCACCCCTGACTCGGCACCCGAGAGCTCGAGAGCGACCTCGACATCAGCGATCTCCTCACCTGGTTCAACGGACCGCGTCGCCCCCGCCCGGTCGGCCAGAGAGCGGCGGTCCGGGTGCGGATCGGCGGCGACGACCTCGGCCGCACCGCGGGCCAGAGCGGCTCCGACCGCGGTCAACCCGAGCATCCCGATGCCATTGACGAACACCCGTCGTCCCCGCAGGTCACCGGCTGCTTCACACATCGCCATGACGGTGGCCACGGCGCATCCCGCGGTCGCCGCCACCCCGTCGGGCAGCGAATCCGGCACCGGGACCATCGCCACCCCGGCCGGCAGGTGGATATGGCTGGCGTAGGTGCCCGACAGCGCCCAATCCGACTCGGCCGATTCGTGGCCGACCTTGCGCACCGAGCTGCATTTCGCGCTCAGCCCGCGCCGACAGTTCCGGCACTGACCGCACACCGAGGTGACCGAGAAGACCACGCGAGTGCCGACGGGCACATCCCCGCGCGTCTCCTCGACGATGCCGACGCCCTCGTGGCCGAGTACCGAGGGGCATGCCCCCGACCGACGTCCGCTGACGGTGTGCCGATCGGACCCGCACACCGTCGCCGCGGTCAGCCGGATGAGGCTCTCGCCCGGTGCCAGCTGCGGCCGGTCGAACGTGCGGAGCTCGAATTCCGAGCCTCCCGTCCACACCTGGGCAAACGGCTGAGCGGTCGCGCGGCCACGATCGGCCGCCTCGGTGCCGGTCATCGTCGAATCGGGGACGGTCGATTTCACTTCGCGACCACCGCAGCTTCCTGCTCGGCGAGGACCGCGGGCAGATCCGCCACGGAATCGAGGACGAGGTGCGCGCCCTCGGCCGCGAAATCCTCTCGGCTCAGGTGCCCGGTGAGCACGCCCACGGCTGTGACCTCGGCGTTGAGTGCCGATTCGATATCCGCCGAGGTGTCTCCCACGCTGACGACGGCAGCGCGGTCGGTGACCCCGACCGTGTCCATGACCTTGTTGATCAGGTCCGGCGCCGGACGTCCGGCGGGCACTTCGTCGCCGGTGACCGCGACGTCGAAGGTCTCACCCGGCGCCCAGCCCATGGTGGAGAAGATGAGGACGGCGATCTCGCGGGAGAACCCGGTGGTCAGGCCCACCTTGATCCCACGCTCACGCAGGGTCGACAGGGCCTCCTCGATTCCGGGCAGCGGACGCGGAGGATTCTTGGTGTAGGTCTCGCGCAGCTCGGCACGGAACCAATGCCAAGCCCGCTCGTGGACCTCCTCGGTGACCTCGATTCCGCCGAGGCGAAGCAGATTCTCGATCGCCCAGTGCTTCTCCGTGCCCATCCACTTCTGGAAGACCTCATCGGAGTAGTCTGCGCCCTCTCGTTCGGTGGCCTCGCGCAGCACGCGGTAGACCTCGTCCCGTTCGTCGATGGTGGTTCCGGCCATGTCGAAGACGGCAAGTTCAGTCATGTCGATTCTCTTTCTCTTGCGGTGGTGCCCACGCGAGTTCGTGGGCTCTGCTTCGTCCGCTTGGTCGGCGGACGGAAACTTCGGTGGGCGGGTGGACTTGATTGCGCAGGCTCAGCGCACGGCTCGGCGCAGCCACATGGACAGGGCCTCGACTGCGAGGACGACGGCGACCATGAAGATGAGCACCATCGTCACGACATCGAACTGGTTGACCCGCGAGGCGTTGAGCAGCAGGAATCCGATGCCTCCGGCGCCGACGACGCCGAGCAGCGTGGCCGAGCGGATGTTCGTGTCGAGCAGGTACATGATGTGGGCGACGAATGCCGGTGCCGCCTGCCGCAGAGTGGCGGAGAAGAACACCTGCGCCTCGCCGGCTCCGGTGGCCCGCATCGCCTCCTGGACCTGGAGGTCCGTCTCCTCGATGGAGTCGGCGATGAGCTTCGAGAGCAGGCCGATCGCGCCGATGGACAGCGCCAGTGTTCCGGCCACCTCGCCGAGTCCGGAGATGACGACGAAGATGATCGCGAGGATGAGCTCGGGGATGCCGCGGACGATGACGACGAGGACGCGGAACGTCTCGTGCACCGCCTGGTTCGCCACGACGTTGCGGGCGGCGAGGATGCCGATGGGCACCGCGAGGATCGCCCCGATGAACGTCGCCGCCAGTGAGATCTGGATGGTGACGAGCAGCTGTTCGACGAGGTTGGTAAGCGTCCCGCCGGTCGACGGCGGGAAGAACAGGGCCACGGTCTGCGGCAGGTCGAGCAGACCCGCGGCCAGGGCCGACCATGACACGTCCACCCGCCACAGGGCGGCGATGGTGAGAACGATGAGCACCGCCGCCGAGGCGAAACGACGGAACCGCGCCACGCTCCACGGTGGGGTGAGCGTGAGATCGCCGACCCCGGTGGCCCGACCCCGGTTGAATATCCGGTCGACCCAGGTGCCGCCGGTGATCTTCGCCCCCGTCGAGGCCATGAGCGCGGCCCGGATGGAGCCGGAGACGAGTTCGATGACGATGCACAGGACGAGCACGATGACCGCCAGCGCCATCCCGCGCTGGTAGTCCAAGGTGCGCAGGGAGTCCGCGATGGCCAGGCCGATTCCGCCGACGCCGACATAGCCGAGCAGCACCGAGGTGCGCAGGTTGATGTCGAAGCGGTGCAGAGCCGTGGCGATGAGCTGCGGCATGAGCGTCTGCGGGATCGCGGTGAGGATCTGCTGGGAGCGGCTGCCGCCGACGGCTTCGATCGATTCGCGGGGTCCGTCGTCGAGCTCTTCGATGGCATCGGCGTAGAGCTTGCCGATCATCCCCACCGAATGGATGCCCATGGCGATGATGCCGGCCGTGGCGCCGAGGCCGAACATCCGAAGGAACACGATGGCGAGCACGAGGTCGGGAATCGCTCTGGCGAGGACGATGAGGGTGCGCGCCGTCCACTGCGAACCGCGCCCCATCCGGGTGGGGCGAGCGGCGAAGAGGGCGACGGGGATCGAAAGCACGACGGAGAGCAGAGTCGCCAGGAACACGATCGCCAAGGTCTCGACGACAAGCGAGACGGTCTCACCGAACGCCGGGAAGTCGAGCGGGACGATGCGGGAGAAGAACCGCACGGCATTGTCGAACGACGAGGCGATCGTGGCGATGTCGATCCCGAGCGACCACACCGACCAGGCACCGGCGACGGCGAGGCCGATGAGCACGATGACGGCGACGGCGGAGTTCCCCGACGGGCGGGGACGCCGCGGTTCGACGACGGCGGGAGCCTCTCGGTCGAGCACGAGACTCATCGGGTGGCTCCCACCCGGGCGCCCGCCTCGGTGCCGGACGTCGCGGTCTGCGATCCGGCAGTGGTCGCACCGGCTCGCTCGCTCGCCTCGGTGGCGGTGTCCATTCCGGACACGCTCGAGTAGATCTGGGAGGCCTCCTCGGCGCTGAGCCCGGCGGTCTTGCGGTCGAGGACGACCCGACCGGTGCGCAGACCGATGATCCGGTCGGCGAAATCGATGGCCAGCTGCACCTGGTGCAGTGAGGCGATGACGGTGAGGTCATCCTCGGCGGAGATCTGCCGCAGCAGGTCGATGACGTCGCGGGCCGATACCGGGTCGAGGGAGGCGACCGGTTCATCGGCGAGCAGCACCTTCGGGTGCTGCATGAGTGCGCGGGCGATCGCGACCCGCTGCTGCTGACCGCCCGAGAGCGTATCGGCACGTTGGTAGGCGCGGTCGGCCAGACCGACGCGGTCGAGCTTCTCGAGGGCTTCGCGGCGGATGGCCTTCGGGTACATCATCAGGGTGATGCGCGGTCCGCGCAGCGATCCGAGCGCCCCGGCGCAGACGTTCTCGAGCACGGACATCGGGCCGACGAGGTTGAACGACTGGAAGATGACGCCGATGTCGCGGCGCACGGCCTTCAGCTCCGAGCGGCGCAGCCGGTCCATGTCCTCACCGAGGACGCGCACCTTCCCCGAGGTGGGGGTGTGCAGTCCGTTGATATGGCGCAGGAGGGTGGATTTGCCCGAGCCGGAGAGGCCGAGGAGGACGCTGATTCCGCCGGTGCGAAAACCCAGGTTGACGTCGTCGAGGCCGAGGACTCCGCCGCCGAAGTCCTTCGTCACATGGTCGAGTTGGACGGAATAGATGGAGTCGATCTCCTTCTGGAGTTCCGGTGTGGTCGGGCGGGGAATGGTGTGTGAGTGTGTCATGGTCATCCTTCTCAGCCGATGTTCTTGCAGGCGTCGGCCTGGGTGGCGTCGCAGATGTCGCGGATCGAATCGAAGTCCGAATCGGAGACTTCCTTGTAGCCGTACGTGATCTCTTCGGGCAGGACGCAGTCGTCCTCGGAGTCGCAGATTCCGGCCTCGACCATCGCCGGGACGTTGGCCTTCTCGCGCAGGATGTTGGTGATCTTCGCGGCCGTATCGGCGTCGAGGGAGTCGTTATTCACCGCGATCGGGTCCTCGGTGATCGGGTCTGATTCCCAAATGGGTTCGAGGCTGCCCTTGTCGACCTGGCCGGACTTCTCGAGGGTGGCGAGCATGGCGTCGTGGGCGAAGGCGACATCGCAGTCACCGGAGTTCAGCGACAACAGCGAGGCGTCGTGGCCGCCGGACATCACCGGTTCGAGGTCCTTGTCGATGTCGATGCCTTCGTCCTGGAGTCCCTTCATCGGCACGAGGTAGCCGGAGGTGGAGGCGGCATCGACGAAGCAGACCTTCTTGCCCTTGAGGTCCTTCATGTCCTTGACGTCGGAGCCCTTCTTCACATACGCCAGCGAGGTGTAGGCAGGATCCTTGGCTTTGTCGTTCGTCGGTGCCGCGGCCGGTTCGATGTTGATGCCCGAGTCCTTGGCGATGACGTAGGCGAAAGGCCCGAAGGAAGCGGCGTCGATCTGGCCGGCGCGCATGCCTTCGACGACGGCGGCGTAGTCCGAGGCGTTCTGGAATTCGACCTTCTTGCCGGTCTCTTCTTCGAGCAGCTTCGTGACGTTCTCGAAGGAGGACTCGAGCGTCGAGGAGGATTCGGCGGGGACGGCGGCGAAGGTGATCGTACCGTCGCCGTTTCCTCCGGAGCTGCCGCAGGCGGCGAGCAGAGGCAGGGCGAGGAGACCGGCGGTGAAGGTCCGGACCGCTGTGGAGCGGAGGAGGGAGGTCATGGTCATGGCGAATGGCCTTTCGGAGAGCAGTGCGGCAGAGGCGCTGAGGTGATCGTTCGCATTCATCGTGCCGAGATCACCGGCGAATGTCTATACAAGTAGAGGCAGTTCACCGATTGGACATGACAACTTCACGGTCGGTTCGGAGTTACCCCGACGTATCGTGGCGGCGGTCACTGAAATGGTCGGGTGGGTGCGGCCGGGCGTCGCATCTCTGAGGGCAGCGAATCGGCCCCGAGGTGGTCGCGCGGATGGGCGCGACCACCTCGGGGCCGGTTGGGTTTGTCGGTGTCAGGGCGGGGAAGGGGAGTGGCCTCAGATGTCGGCGGTGCCGCCGGAGAGGATGAGGTCGGCGATGCCGAACGACAGGGTCATTCCGATCCCCGAGGCGACGACGGCGACGGTCGTGCGTTCGTCCGGGCGCTCGAGGACGAGGTTCGTCGTCGGGCTGTCGGCGTACATTCCTAGCCACCGCTGCAGCACCCGCGGGCTCTCGATCCCGAGCATCGAGGTGGCCCGATCGAGCAGCAGTGCGCCGATCTTCTCGTCGATGAAGGGTTCCGGGCTGAGGTCGTAGGCGTGTGAATCGCCGATGAGCAGGCCCTGCGGGATGTCGGTGACCATGAGGTTCACGATGCAGCCGCGAAGCTCCGGTTCCCGTTCGTCGAGGTCGTGGCGCAGCGCCTCGGCGCCGGGCATCGCCGCGAACCCGTCGTAGCGGGCCAGGGAGGTGCCGGTGAGCATCGCGAAGCCGGTCGGAATGTGCTGCGGGGCCTCGATGAGCGACATGACGAGCGAGCAGATGCGGATCTCGTGGGATTCGGCGATCTCGGGGAAGAGGCTGGTCAGCTGATAGCCGGGGCAGACGACGACCTGCTCGGCGTGGAAGTTCCCGCGTGTCGTCGACACGGTGCCGTCGGCCACCGCGGTGACGTGCGTGTTCCAGGTGAATTCCACGCCCTGGCCGGCCAGCCATGCGGCGATTCTCGGGGCGGCCTGTCGCGGGTCGACGCGCATGTCCTGCGGCAGATGTGCGCCGCCGATGGCCGGGAGGTCGGGGTTGCCGACCGCCTCGACGATCGCCTCCGGGTCGAGCAGTCGAACTTGGTCGGGGCCGCGATGGGCGGCGAACTGCTCGAGGACGGTCAGCTCGGCCTCGGTCATGGCCGGGATGAAGGTTCCGGTCTCGGCGGCCCAGAGTCCCGTGGCGGCCGCGGCGTCGAGCCAGCCCTCGCGGGCCTTCGAGGCGATCGGCTGCGCGGCATCGGACTGGCCGGTGAAGCAGGCGTGGCCGAAGTTCTGGATGGACGAGCCCACGGGGCGGTCGGAACGGTCGATGATGTGGACGCTGCGGCCCTGTCGGCGGGCGAGGAATGCGGTGGCCAGGCCGAGGATGCCTGAGCCGGTGATGATGAGATTTGTTGTCGGCATTCCCTCATATTCGTGCGGTTGTCGGATAAGATGAAGATATGTATGTACAAGTTTGATGTCTGTTCACCTGAATGTGACATTCGGACTTCGTTGAGCCATGCCGAGTTCACCGAGACAGCGCTTCCTCAACTCTGAGGCGCTGTCCTCTGAACCGTCGAATGAGCACCGTCGAAGGAGAAGTGAGGTCATGACCACCGGCCCGAGGCACCGCACCCGTCAGCAGCATGACGAGATCGCGCACTATCTGCGCACGGCGATCCGTGAAGGCTCGTTCCAGCCCGGCGATGAGCTGCCCTCCGAGGCGGAGCTGACGCGGAAGTTCGAGAGTTCGCGCGGACCGGTGCGGCAGGCGATGTCCGCTCTGCGCGGGGAGGGGCTGATCTCCTCGGGGCGGGGGAGGCGCACGGTCGTGCTCGACAACGTCCTCACACAGTCCTTCGACGACGTCATCTCCTTCTCCCAGTGGTGCCACGCCTCGGACATCGTGCCCGGCCAGGTCACCCAAAGAGTGGCGCGGGAGCCGGCGGAGAAATCCCTGGCCGCGAGCCTGCGGATCGCCGAGGGCGATCCGATCGTCTCGGTGTTCCGGCTGCGGCTCATGGACGAAGCTCCGGCCATGGTCGAGAGGCTGAACTATCCATTCGAGTTCGGACGTCACGTGTTGGCCTTCGACACGGATTCCGGGTCGATCTATCAGGAGCTCATCGACCAGGGCGTCGACATCAACCGGGCGTCACGCACGATCGATGCGGTCGGAGCGAACGATGACGATGCCAGGCTCCTCGAAGTCCCCGTGGGCACCCCGCTGCTGCGGGTGCGCCGGAGGGCGTTCACGACCGCCGGTGATGTCATCGAGTCCTCCGATGACCGGTACCTGCCGTGGAAGGCGAGCTTCACGATGAACTCCACCCGCGGAAACCCGAGCTCCATGTCCTTGATCTCCGGCGACTAACTCCCTAATTACTACCCGAGGGCGGCCCAGCAACCTGGCGCGAGGTATCTGGGCCGCCGTCGGGTAGCAATAAGGGGCGGGTACAGTGACAGACACCGACTCGAGAGGACAGAGCATGACCACAGAGACAGTGACGCAGTAGGGCACCTCGACCGAAACCACCCCATCCTCCACCCCCACCGGAGCCGACCACACCGAGCATGTCGACTTCCTCGTCATCGGCTGGGGCAAGGGCGGCAAGACTCTGGCCGGGACCATGGCCCGCGCCGGCAAGAAGGTCGCCGTCGTCGAACAGTCGGAGACGATGAACGGCGGCTCCTGCATCAACATCGCCTGCATCCCCACGAAGATCCTCGTCCACGACGCTGAGAACAAACGCGCCGATGACGACACCGACGAATACTTCGCCAAGGCCGTCAAACGCCGCGACACACTGACCGGGGCGATGCGGAAGAAGAACCACTCGATGCTCGCCGACCTCGACTCGGTGCTGCTGGTCAACGGCCGCGCCGAGTTCACCGGCGAACGCGAAGTCCGCGTCACCGGCGGCGCCGACACCATGACGATCACCGCCGACACCGTCATCGTCAACACCGGATCCGTCGCGAACATCCCACCCATCGACGGTGCCCAGCTCGGCGGCCGCATCCACGACTCCGAATCGCTGCAGCACGTCGACCCGTTCCCGAAACGCCTCGTCATCGTCGGCGGCGGCTACATCGGACTCGAGTTCGGATCGATGTTCGCCCACTTCGGCTCGCAGGTCACCGTCCTCGACCGCGGACCCCGCCCGCTAGCGAACGAAGACGACGACGTCGCCGAGGTGGTCGCCCAAGCCCTCGCCGACGACGGAGTCACCATCGTCAACGACGCCTCCGTCACTGCAGTCGACGACGGCGCCGACGCCGCGACCGTGACCTATGAGGTCGACGGAGAAACGAAGACCATCGACGCCGAGGCGGTCCTCCTGGCCGTCGGACGCAAACCCGCGACCGCGGACCTCGGCCTCGAGAAGGCCGGCATCGACACCGACGACCGCGGGTTCATCGGCACCGATGAGCACCTGCGAAGCTCCGCCGAGGGCGTGTACGCGTTCGGCGACGTCAACGGCGGACCGATGTTCACCTACATCTCCCTCGATGACAACCGGATCCTCGCAGACCAACTCCTCGGCGAGGGCAAACGGTCGACGAAGGACCGCGGATCCGTGCCGTACACGATGTTCCTCACCCCGCCCGTCGCCCGCGTCGGCCTGACCGAGAAGGCCGCTCGCGACGAAGGCTATGAGATCAAGGTCGGAGCGAAGCTGCAGGCCGATATCGCCGCGGCACCACGGGCGAAGATCGAAGGCGACCCACGCGGAATCGTCAAGTTCGTCGTCGACGCGACAACGGACCACATCCTCGGCGCGGCCCTCGTCCACGTGCACTCGCAGGAGGTCATCAACACCGTGGCGCTCGCCATGCGCCATGACGTCACCGCGACCGAGCTGCGTGACACGATCTACACGCACCCCTCCGCCACCGAGGCGCTCAACGAGGTGCTCGGCGCACTCACGTGAGCGCCGCGATAGGCTCGCCATCATGAGCCGCCGCATCGTCATCACCACCGATTACCTCGAACCCGGCGACAGCGTCGACCGGCTGCTGCGGGAGCACGGGCTCGAACCCGTCTACTCCCCGGCAGTCGGTTCCCGCACCGAGGATGAACAGCGCAACCTCCTCGTCGATGCCGTCGGTGCGATCGTCGCCAGCGAACCGATCACCAAAGACATGCTCGCCGAGGCGGCCGACCTCCGAATCCTCGCCCGCAGCGGAGTCGGATACGACTCCGTCGACACCACCGCGGCCCAGGAACTCGGCATCCACGTCGCCAACACGCCCGGCGTCAACCATCACGCCGTCACCGAGCTCACACTCGCCCTCATGCTCAACTGCGCCAAACACCTGAGCAACGTTATCGCCGGCACCAAAGCCGGGCAGTGGCCCCGCACGGCAGGCACGGAACTGCGGGGCAAGACGCTCGGCGTCCTCGGATACGGGCCCAGCGGCAAGGCAATCGCCGCAATCGGTGCAGCTCTGGGCATGAAAGTCATCGTCGGCACTGCCCACCCCGATACCAAGGCGGACCCGAGCATCGAATTCGCCAACGTCGACACCGTCGTCGCGGCCGCCGACTATCTCACTCTCCACGCCCGAGCGACCGGCAGCCCGATCATCGGCGCCGACAGGCTCGTTGCGATGAAGGACACCGCGTTCCTCATCAACACCGCTCGCGGATCACTCATCGACGAGGCGGCCCTCGTCGACGCCCTCGACCACGAACAAATCGCCGGCGCCGCTCTCGACGTCCTCCAAGCCGAACCGATGACCGCAGACGACCCGCTGCGCAGCTTCGACAACGTCTGGATCACCTCTCACCTGGCCGGGCAGACAGTCGAAGCCAGAGAACGCGCCGGTCTCGCAGCAGCTCAAGCAGTCATCGATGTACTCGACGGAAAGGAACCCATCGGACTCATCGTCTGAAGAGTCCTATCCCACCTGCCGACGGCGTACCGTTGACTCATGGCGCATCCGCAGATGTTCGATGACGACGATCCGCTGCTCGAGCGGGCCCGCGCGATCGCACTCAGCCTGCCCGAATCGGCCGAGAAGATTTCGCACGGCAGACCGGCCTTCTTCACGAAGAAGATCTTCGCTCATTACGGCGGCACCGAGAAGCTGGCATCGGGGGAGATAGTGCAGCACCCGCAGGCACTGCTCGTCCTGCTCGACCCCATGGACGCCGAGGTGGTGCTCGAGCGACTGGACTCCTTCGTTCCCATGTACCTGGGAACCTCCGGCTGGGTCGGTCTGGAAACCGCCGGCCTGGATAACGAAGAGCTGCGCGAACTGATCATCGATTCGTACCGCAGCACCGCCTCGACGAGGTTGATCAAGGCCCTTGACGCTCAGGAATGAGCGCTCAATGTTCCCGCTGGGCGATCAGTCTCGAGCGGTCCGCACACGCTGCTGGTCAGCTTCGACCCGTGGGCGCCGCGACCTCGCAACGACGAGCAGGCCCAGTCCCACAACGGCGGCGACCACTCCTGCAAGGAACCCGTAGAAGGGGAACCCGTACAGCGTCACCGAGAACTCCTGACCGGTGACGGAGTCCCCGCTGCAGGTCAGGGCCGGCGGCAGATAGTCGGCCGTGACCGAGAAACCCAGCACATCGTCACCGCCGACGGATTCCGGGCAGATCCCAAAGCCGTCCGATTTTGCGTACCACTGAAAATACTGGCCGAGCATCATCAACGGCAGTACGAAGACCCCGACCGCGATGAGCCGCAGCGGCCACCGACCTCGACGCGTGTCGGCCAGCGGCGAACGGTACAGCCCGAGCAACCGGGTCACCGCGAACGCGATCAGCACACCGAGAAGCACCGCGACGCTGACCGCGGCGAGTGCCATCGAGACCATAAACAGCGCCGAGGTGGCTCCGGAGTGCTCGACCATCGCCGACGTCAGCCAGTGGGTGGCATGGAGAAGCATGGCGACCACCAATCCGGCGCTCGGCAGCAGGAAGGCCACCTGCCAACGCGAAAGCCTCCGAATACGGCGAAGGAATCCCCACTCCGCAGCTCGCGCGTTCGTCTCCATGCGACCACGCTAGCCCAAGCCGCATTGTGAAAACCCCACGGCAGTGCCTCCTCGGGAGACCTCATAGGAAGAGTTCACTCACGACACCCTGCTCAAACTCAAGGCGAATGCTCTGGCCAGCACGGCCTCGGCGGTCATAGGGTGAATACATGACGACCCCAGCGAACACCCCCGCGCAGAACTCACCGATCCCCACCCTCGACCTCAACGACGGACGTGCGATCCCGCAGCTCGGGCTCGGCATCTACGCGATGAAGGGCGAGGAAGGCGTCGACGCCATCGTGGGTGCCGTCGACAATGTCGGCTACCGCCTGCTCGACACCGCGGTGAATTACGAGAACGAACGCGAGGTCGGGCAGGCCATCGCGAACGCCGGAACCCCGCGCGAGGACCTGTTCGTCACGAGCAAGATCCCCGGCCGCCACCACGGCTTCGACGAGGCTATCGCCAGCACCGAGGAATCGCTGGCCCGCCTCGGCCTCGACTACCTCGACCTCCACCTCATCCACTGGCCCAACCCCAGCGTCGGCAAATACGTCGACACCTGGCGCGGGCTCATCGAACTGCGCAGACGCGGGCTCGTGAAGTCCATCGGCGTCTCGAACTTCACCGAGGAGATGCTCACCGAGCTCGTCGAGAAGACCGGCGTCACCCCGGCCGTCAACCAGGTCGAGCTCCACCCGTATTTCCCGCAGGAGAAGCTCATCGCCTTCCACCGTTCGGTCGGCGTGCAGACCGAGAGCTGGTCCCCGCTCTACCGTGACCAGGGACTGTTCGATGAAGCCCCCATCGCCGAGGCGGCCGCCGCCCATGGCGTGACTCCGGCTCAGGTGGTCCTGCGCTGGCATATCGAGATCGGCAGCATCCCGATCCCGAAATCGGCGAACTTCGAACGTCAGCGGTCCAATGCCGACGTCTTCGAGTTCGAACTCACCCCCGCCGAGGTGGCGGCGATCTCCGGACTCGAGCGCGGTCGGATGAAGGACCGGGATCCGCTCACCCACGAGGAGATGTGAGGCGGCACTGCAGTTGTTGACGCCGATCGCGAGGACAGGTGGAATTCCGACGGACAACCCGGGCTGACTTTCCGCTGCTCGCGCGGTGGCTTGACTCGCCACACGTTGCCCGATTCTGGAATCACGAGACGACTCCGGAGGCGATCGAGCGGGACTTCGGCGGCAGCGTCGACGGCACGGAACCCTCGTTCGACTTCATCGTCGAGGACGCGGGGGTGCCGGTCGGCTTCATCCAACGCAGTGCGATCTGGGATTATGCGGACGAGCAGCGGGAGCTCATCGCTCTAGCCGAGGCCCCGCCAGATGCGCTGACGATCGACTACTTCATCGGAGAGGTCACCGCGACAGGCAAGGGCATCGGCACGCGGATGATCCGGGAGTTCACCGAGCTCTGCTTCGCTGACTGCCCGGCCGCCTCGGCGATCATTGTGCCGGTGATCGCTGGGAATCCGGCGTCGTGGAGGGCTCTCGAGGCTGCCGGATATGAACGGTTCGCCGCGGGGCACATCCAGCCCGACAACCCGATCGACGACGGGTGGCACGTCATCTATCGCCGGGATCGTCCCTGAAGGCTTGGCAGACTAGGTCCGAGGTGCAGTCGCCGTTGGTACATGCCCGGGGCCGTCATTGCGGAGATCGAACTCCCGGCGCTGTCATCTCTGTTCCGGCACCTCGACGAGGCTGCCCCTGATTCCCGACAGATAGTTCGCGCCCAGCGGGGTGAGAGAGAGCAGCTTGCGTTTCGCCCCAGTCCGCGGCGCATCGACCGCCGTGCTCTGCAGGAACCCGGAATCCTGCAGGCGTTTGATGGTGCGATAGAGGCCGCGTTCTGTGATCTGCCATCCCGTGGCTGCGGTGACCGCCTCGGCGATGGTGGAGATCTCGGCCGGCTGATGCGTCGCGACAAGGGAGAGCGTGATCGGGGTGAGCATCGACTTTTTGTAAGTCTCGACCCAGGACTCGACGCGGTGGTCGAGCCACTCCCGCTCTTCCGGGGTGACTGCGGCCGGGCTGCCGTTCGCCTCAGTCGTAATGTCGATTGCCTCGTTCGTGGCGTCATGAGACTGTGCCACCACCTCAGTCCTCCCAGCCGCGGCCGAGGACTGAGCCGAGGAGGTGGACCAGCAGTCCAAGCCCCCACAGGGCGCTCATCACGAGGGTGGCTCCGAACCACGAGCTCTCGAGCAGGGTGCGGGCCGCGTCTCCGGCGCCGTCGACTTCGAAGTTGAGGAACATCACCCGGAGGATCGCGTGCAGATTGAAGGAGGTGGTGACGGTGACGAAGGCAATGGCATGGATGATGACCACGCCGAAGCGGACACGTTTGAGCGCGGTCAGGTTCCGCCACAGCCACACCGCGATTCCGATGGCGACGAGTGCTGTGAGTCCACCAGCGAGGATCGTGACCTCGCCGCCGGTGGCAGCGACGACGATCTGCACGATGGCCATGGCGATGATGAGACCGAGCGTGTATGGGAGCAAAAGGGTTCGGGCGTTGGCGGGCGATGACGTCTGCGGAGCTGTAGTCATGTTGGTACTGTACCTATGGTTCACTGCCTGGCGCAAGGGTCGATCCCGCACGATCATTCGGGTGGGTTCCACCTGTGTGACAATGGCACTGTGAGGATGAGAGTCAGGCACCGGCGCGCTCTGCGCGGCACTCTCGCCGCAGCGTTCGCGACCTTTGTCGCGCTGACGTCGCACATCCTCGGCGGTGGATCGTTTCCGACTGCGATGGGCGTCATCGTGCCGCTGGCGCTGTCGACCCTCGTCTGCGTTCTCTTGGCCGGGCGCCAAATGTCGCTGCCTCGGCTGACGGTCTCTGTCGGAATCAGCCAGACCCTCTTTCACCTCCTCTTCTCCCTCTTCACTCCGCACGGTTCCGCATCGCCGAACACGATGGCGCGCTCCGACAACGGACTCGCCGCGCTCCTCGGCTCGCACTCTCACCACTCGCCGGCGCATGGAGCCCATTACGCGTCGATGCACTCGACGCCCGGCGGCGCGATGCAAATGGCCCATGACTCCACGGTCATGCCTGCCATGGACGGTTCAGTGGGCGCAGTAGCCCAGATGCATTCGCACTCGTCACCGGGGATGCTGCTGGCCCACTGCGTTGCCGGGATCGTGACGATCGCGATGATCTATTGGGCCGAGCGACTTCCGGTCATGCTCGGCGAGTTCGCCCGCCTCATCATCCGAGCGGTCATCCCGCGCCTCGTCCTCCTGCGGGCGCAGATCGAGAAGCCGCGGTCACTGATCGGCTTCGAACCCGAACTGCCGCGCAGCCTCGGAGTGTGCCGATCCCCGGTGCTGCGGCGAGGGCCACCCCAGCCTGCTTTCTGACACTCATCACATCCGCGCATCGGCTCCCGTGAGCCGGTGCGATCACTGCTGACCCCATCCGGTCGTCGGCCGCGACTGCGTGTCGTGCGCAACCACTGCCGACCGCAACTGCCCGTCGAGCGCATCTGCTCGTCGAAGGCATCAGGCCGACCCGATCCGGCTCAGCGCACCTGAGAGAAAGCATCATCATGACCACCCCTTCATCAACCGTGCCCGAAAGCTCGGGCCCGGAACCGACCAGCCACCGTAACCACCCCGACCGCCCCGACCGTCCTATTCCGTGGCTCGGTCCGCTTCTGCGCCGTCTCCACTTCTACGCGGGCATCCTCATCGGCCCGTTCATCCTCATCGCCGCGCTCACCGGGGCGGCCTACGCGATCAGCCCGACGCTCGAGAAGCTGGTCTATGCCGACCAGCTCAGCGTCCCCGCCACCGACGACCCTCTGCCACTGGCCGGCCAGATCGACGCCGCGAACACCGTCATCGCAGGCAGCGATTCGACGCTGTCCGCCGTGCGACCGGCCCCCGAGCCGGGCGATACCACCCGGGTGATGTATGACGATCCCAGCCTCGGGGAGAGCGAATCCCGGGCGATCTTCGTCGACCCCGCCACCGCCGAGGTGGTCGGTGACCTCACCGTCTACGGAACCTCGGGTGCCCTGCCGCTGCGGACGTGGATCGATCAGATGCACCGGAGCCTCCACCTCGGTGACGTCGGGCGGATCTACAGCGAACTCGCCGCCTCATGGTTGGGAATCGTCGCCGCCGCGGGTCTCGTCCTCTGGATCCTGCGCGCTCGCAAAACAAGGAACCCCGCCGCGATGCTGCGACCGAGCCGGAAGCACAAGGGGCTGAGGCGCACGTTCTCCTGGCACGCTTCGGTCGGTGTCTGGGCGGCGATCGGCATGCTCTTCCTCTCAGCCACCGGGATCACGTGGTCGCAGTTCGGCGGTGAGAACGTGACGAAGCTGCGCGCCGCGCTGAGCTGGGAAACCCCGGCGGTCTCGACGGAACTCGGCGGTCAGAACGATGCGGAAGACGCAGCCGGTGCAGCGAGCGCCGGTGCGCATGCGCACCATGGAACCTCCGCCGAGGCGGCCGACTCTGCCGCTGCTCGTTCCGCCATCGACCCGGCCGACTTCGACATGATGTTGGCCATAGCTCGTGGGGTCGGCATCGACTCCGAGTCCGTCGAGATCCTGCCGCCCGAGGAAGACGGATCCGCATGGGTGGTGCAGGAGATTCAGCGCAGCTGGCCCACTCAGGTCGACACGGTCGCCTTCGACCCCGAGACGATGAAAGCCGTCGACCGGGTCGACTTCTCCGATTACGGTGTGGCGGCCAAGCTCGCCCGCTGGGGTGTCGACCTGCACATGGGCACACTGTTCGGCTTGGCCAACCAGATCGTGCTCGTTGCACTCGCTATCGCCATCGCGTCGATGGTCGTCTGGGGTTATGTCATGTGGTGGCAGCGACGCCCGCGCCGCGGTCCGGTGACTCGTTTCGGATCCGCACCTCCTCGGGGAGCGCTGGTCGAAGCACCGTGTTGGGGAGTGGCGGCGGTTGTGCTCGTCGCCATCGGGATCGGGGTGTTCCTGCCGTTGGTGGGCATCAGTCTCGTGGCCTTCGTCGTCATCGATGTGCTGCTGGAGCTGAGAGCGCGCAGACGGGGGCGAGCCCGAACGGCGAGTTAGCGGCCTCGGACTCCGGTCGGATCATCACATTCTGTGCGAATCGCCATCACATTCTGGACAGCCCATCGGGACGCGAACCGATGAGCTGTCCAAAATGTGATTCGATCGGAGTCTGCCGGCGCGATCAGCCGCCCTCGCCTCACTCGAACGTCACGGAGCTCTTCGCGCGAGTGTCGACTCGCAGCTCAAAAACGTCCGGCCGGGAGTAGTGGCCCACCGGGTCGAAATCGAGGTGCGAACGGGTCTTGGCGCCGAGGTCGATGTCGGCGTAGAGGATCGTCTCCTCGTCATAGACCGGTCCCGCCAGCACCTCGCCGGTGGGTGCGACGATGACGCTGCCGCCGCGGATCGCGGTCTCGCCGTAGGGGAGTTCCTCGTCGAAGGGGTGGTCGTCGGGGAACTCGCTCTTCGTGATGAACTGGCATGCCGAGAGCACGTGAGTGCGGCCCTCCAAGGCGATATGCGTCATCGTCGCCGTCCAGGTCGGACGGTCGTCGACCGTCGGCGCGCAGTAGACGGAGACGCCCTTGGCGTACATCGCCTGGCGCAGCAGTGGCATGTAGTTCTCCCAGCAGATGACGCTGCCCACTCGGCCGAAAGGTGTGTCCATCGTGTCGAGAGTCGACCCGTCTCCGAATCCCCAGATGACACGCTCGGTGCCGGTGGGCATGAGCTTCCGGTGTGCGCCGACGATCCCGAGTTTCGGGTCGATCATCACTGCTGTGCAATAGAGGGTGTTGCCGGACCGTTCGATGATGCCGATGACGACGAAGGCACCGACCTCGCGGGCCGCCTCGGCGAGCTTGGTGATTTCCGGTCCATCGACGGTGACTGCTCCGTCGAAGTACCGTTCGAATTGCGCCCGGCCCTGCCCGGTGCGCATTCCCACGGGAGCACCGAACGTGCTGCCCTTCGGGTAGCCGCCGATGAACGCTTCGGGGAACACGACGAGCCCGGCCCCCTGGCCGGCGGCCTCCCGCAGCCGGGCGATCGCCTTGTCGGTCGACGCTTCGGCATCGAATGGAACGGACCCTGCCTGGACTATTGCCACTGTGTTCATGATGCTCGACCCTCTTTTCTCTGTGGATTCTCCTGCTATCACTCTCGAACGCGAGGTGATTCAGGTCAAACAATCGGGGCGTTCGCCTCGAATGGACGAGCGCCCCGATTGATTCGAGTCATCAGCTCCAGTGCGAAGCAGACCGAGTCCGCATACTGTCGCGGAACTGTCCCGTTGACTTCTCCAACAACTCTCCGGTGCCCCAATCGAGCACGACGCCGTATTGGCGGATGACGTCGTGGACGGTGATCTCACCATCGCGGTAACGGCGGGCCACCTCGGCGGGGTCGGCTTCCAGCCAGGACGCACGTTCGGAGCGGATCCGTTCCCGCTCCGTCGCTGTCACGGTCTCATCGATCTCGTACTCATCGAGCTCGGCATCGATCTCACGGATGACGACGCCGTAGTCTTTCGCCGCCCGGTCGATGGAGACATAGCCGTCGATGACGTCCTCGAGCACCTCGACAGTCGGCCGATCCAGCGGGTCACCGAAGCCACCACCTCCGGCGCTTGGTCGTTCGAACGTGTCACCGGGGCTGATGGCTACATTCGAGAACGTGGCACCCAAGTAGCGCGGGTTCTCTGACGAAGGATTGAGCCAGACTCCGTGTGGGATCGACGGCAGTCCGCCATTGATGCCCCACGTCGTCGACCGCCCGCGGTCGCAGCAGTAGCTCATCACCGCACCGGTCGCATCTGTGAGGATGCCGCCTTTATTCACTCCACATCCTCCGCGGAATCTGCCCGGCCCGCCGGAGTCGATGTTGATCGAGTGCTGAGTCGTGATTACCGGAGTCAAGCGCTCCTGTCCCTCGACCGGCTGCACGGCGAGTCCGGTGCCGAATACCGGTGAGGTCGCGGATGAACCGTCCTTCGTCGACCGGCCGCCCCAACCGCCAGCCATCCAGTCGTACCACATGAAGTACGGGCTCGATTCGGTCCTGGCATCATGACCGCCGACGAGCAGATACTCGAGGTTGAATGCACACGCCATCGCGCGTTCGGGCATGATGTGGGACCACAGTTCGAAGATCGCGTTCATGACCTTCTCGTACGGGCCCGAACAGAACCCGGTCACTGCATGCGGCCAGCCGGCGTTGACGACGGTTCCCTCTTCGCCGATCTCTGCGGTCACCGCCTGGTAGAACCCGGAGTTGAGCGGAACCTCGGGGAAGAACGTCTTCGTGCCCGCGTAGATCGCAGAGAAGGTCGTCCCGTAGCCGGAATTGAGGAACGTTGAGACCGCCTCGGCGGATCCCGTGAGGTCGTAGTGGATACCTGTCCCATCGAGCGTGAGCTTCACCCGGATCGGAGCCAGCCCCTCGCCCTTAGCCGGATCGCCGTCGAGGAAGTCGACCGTCTCCCACTCGCCCTTCGGCAGTTCGCCGAGGCTGGCGAGCACGGTGC
The DNA here is from genome assembly GCF_057654315.1 of Brevibacterium sp. Lmc1. Taxonomy (NCBI): domain Bacteria; kingdom Bacillati; phylum Actinomycetota; class Actinomycetes; order Micrococcales; family Brevibacteriaceae; genus Brevibacterium; species Brevibacterium sp. Lmc1. The sequence goes on from NZ_CM172803.1 coordinate 317,058, forward strand.
GGCAGACATAGTCCTGCGTCTCCTGCATCGCATCGAGGACCGTGTCCTTCGAATATTTGTCGACGAGGCGGAGCACTTCGCGTTCGCATACAGCTGTGGCCTCGGCTTGGGCGTTGAGATCGCCGAGGGCCTGATCGGGAGCACGCGTATTCGACACGAGCAGCTGAGCTACATCGTGGAGGAACCGGCCCTTGTGCCAGACCCGAAGCGGGGTGATGCGCAGTCCCTCGCCGAAGTGCTCACTGGCAGAGACATCGAACGAGCCTGGAACCGACCCTCCGATGTCAGCCCAGTGGCCCTTGTTCTGGGCGAAGCCGATGATCTCGTCGCCAGCGAAGATCGGACGGATGAAGCTGACATCGTTGAAGTGCGTGCCGCCTCGGTAGGGGTCATTGATGAGGAAGACGTCACCGGGATTGATGTCGTCACCGAACTCCTCCATGACGGCCTTGCACTGGAAGTGCAGGGTGCCGACGTGGACAGCGATGTCGGCACTGCCCTGCATGACTGTGTTTCCGTGGCGGTCACATAGTGCCGACGAGAAGTCGCGGGAATAGATGACGAACGAATAGCAGGTCCTCAGGATCTGCTCGCTCATGAGGTCGACACTTGTGGCGAAGGCGTTCTTGAGCACTTCGAAAGTCACCGGGTCAAGGGTGGATGTCGACTTTTCTGTTGTCGTGGTCATGGTTCTCTCCTCACAGTCCGTTCTGTGTCGAATTCTCGGAGGCGGAAGCCAACGCCGGCTCTTCTGCCTCGGCCGTCAGCGCGATGCGAATGTTTAACCACTCGTCGATCACCGCCGAAGAGTTCGGCGGGATCACTGTGGTCGAGTCGATCTGATTGAGAATCGCTGGTCCGATGAACGCTGCGCCGGACGGCAGGTTCTCACGCTGGTAGACCGGCGTCGGATGCCACTGACCGTCGAAGTAGACATCGCGGGTCTCGATCGGTTCTCCAGGATCCTTGCTACTGACCGGAGTCGGTTTGAAAGTCGGTTTCGGCGTTTTTCCGAGCGCCTTGAGATGCAGCTGATAGATCTCGACAGGGGTGTCGTCCTGCCGGAATGCATACTGCTTCTCATGCTCCTCGTGGAAGAGCTGGACGGCCTCACGCAGAGCGTTCGGACCCGATCCCATCTTCACTTGCAGCGAGCGCCACTGACCGTGATAGCGCATCGAGATCCCGCGTTCGAAGACCGCGTCCTCGTCGGCGACCTTCTCGTGCCGCAGTCGGTCCCGACCTTCGAGTTCGAGCTCACGGAAGTGCTGCTCGACAGCTTCGGAATCTGCGGAGTCGGCGACGCCGGTGAACATTTGCGACAGGTCGTGCTGAATGTCAACGAGGAGGCACCCCAGCGCCGAGGTGACTCCCGGGCTGGGAGGAACGATGACCGAGGGGATGTTGAGTTCGCGAGCGACGTCCGCTCCGTGCAGCGCTCCTGCACCGCCGAAGGCGATGAGGGCGAAATCTCGTGGGTCGAGCCCGCGACGGATGGACACGAGGCGGACCGCATCTGCCATGTTCGCGTTGGCCACCTGGGCGATGGATTCGGCCGCGGAGTCGACATCGAGGCCGAGCGGATCGGCGATCTTCTCCTTGATCGCTGCCCGTGCGCTCTCCCGGTCCAGCGTCATCTCGCCGTCGGCGAGGTCGGTGCCCAGACGATTGAGGGCGAGGTTCGCATCGGTGTTCGTCGGCTGATCGCCGCCGCGGCGATAGCAGACCGGACCGGGAGCGGCACCGGCCGACTGCGGCCCGTTGCGCAGGGAGCCGGCGATGTCGATGTGGGCCAAAGAGCCGCCGCCGGCGCCGATGGTGAGTACTTCGATGCTCGGGAAGACGATGGGGTGGCCGTATTCGACTTCCCATTCGTTCGTCTCCCGCAGTTCGCCGTCGGCGATGAGTGAGATGTCCGTCGAAGTGCCGCCCATGTCGAGTCCGACGGCATTGGCATGACCGCACTGCTCGGCCACGTGCTGAGCGGCGATCGCGCCGGCGGCGATTCCTGAGGCCGCGAGTCGCACCGGGAACCGCTTGACCATCTCCGAGGTCATCGATCCACCACCCGAATGGAGGAGAAGGAGTTCTCCGGCATAGCCGTCCTCGGTGAGGTTGGAGTCGAGCTGTTCGACGTAGCCGGATACCAACGGACCAAGAACGGCATTGGCGACAGTCGTGTTGAACCGGTTGTGTTCGAAGATCTCCGGCAGCACCTCGGCCGAGGTGGAGATGCTGGCTCCGGGAAGCTCCTCGGAGAGGATCTCGCGCATCCGGATCTCGTTCGCGGCGTTCGCATAGGAGTTGACGAAGCAGACGGCCACGGTGTCGGCACCGCGCTTCTTAAGCAGGCGGCCGAGCTTCCTGGCCTCGTCTTCGTCGAGCTCGGTGACGATGTTGCCCGCGTAGTCGACGCGTTCGGTGACCTCGAAGCGGTCACGGCGACGAATATAGGGGCCGGATACATCGGAATAGGCGTCCCACAGATCGTCCTTCGTGCCATCGCGGATCTCAATGACATCGCGGAAACCCTTGGTCGTCACCATCGCTGATTTGGGAAATCTGCGAGTGATGAGCGCGTTGGTGGCAACAGTCGTGCCATGTGAGAAGAGCTCGACCTGGCTGAGGTCGATGTTCGCCCGCTTCACTCCGTTGAGGACAGCTTCCATGGGGTTGTCCGGGGTGGACGGGACTTTCGTCACCCGCATCGTCTGGGTGGATTCATCGAATACACAGATGTCGGTGAATGTTCCGCCGACGTCAACTGCGACGCGTAGATCTGCCACGGTCATCTCCTTTGATTGTGGTTTCCCTCATAGCCTGGGCTTCGATGATCGGGCCGGTCAATGGAGCAGACAAAGGAAAAGACGGCTAGATTTGTAAGAATCACAAAGCCGTGCCGACGGCGCGGAATGATGCAGCAGGCGAGTGGGAGCAGAGGTGAAATCCGATGGGTTCGAGCCGAGACACCCTGGCGCGAGAGCGGATCTTCGATGAGCTTTTGAGCGCGATGAATTCTGCAGATCCGCTTGAATCGGCGCTCTCCCGGGTAGCACGGATGAGTAGGGGAGCTGGTCTCGTCATCAACGAACTCGGCGAGGTCGTCAGATCCGTCGGTTCCGCCCCGGTCCACCTCATCGCCCGGTGGACTCAGGAGGAGGTCGTCGGTCCGGCGACACCAGCGGGCTGGGCCGAGTCGACGTCCGGTGCGATCGGCCGCTGGAAGGTGCACGCTCGGACCGTGCGACTACGCAGTCGCACCCATGTCATCGTCGTCGCCGTCCACGCCGATGACGAAGGGGCCGGTACTGCCGGCAGCAAGCGCAGAAGTGGAACTGGGGAGGGCAGGGCTGGCAGCGGCACGGACACCACCCACCCTTCCGCCGAGGTGATCCTCGATGTTCTGTCCAAACTCTTGCGCGCCTTCGAGGGATTCGAGTCCTTTTCGATCAGCAATCGACGGGAGGAATCGTCGCGGGTTCTGCGCGACTTGGAAGCCGGTGTCTCTCCCGGTCGCGAACCGGCGCTCTGGCGGGTCCTCGAGACCTTCGGATTTACAGCCTACGAGCCGATCCGAGCCCTGCGTCTCCGCATCGACGCCTCCGACCCGGGGTATGGGAAACCGACCCCGAACCCGGGGCGCGGTCTGGTCATAAAGGATTCCGGGCACGTCAGTTCGATGGTCGAACGGACCGCGCTGTGTACAGCAGACTTCGATATTGAGGGCAGCCTCGACGATTTCGGCCTCATCGGAGTCGGGGTCTCCGGACTCTTCACGGCACTCAGTCAGGTACCGGAGATGCTGCAGACGGCGGACGTGGCGCTTGCCTCGGCGGGGGAGTCGAGGTTCGCTTTCGTCGACCGCATGCGCCCGATCGAGTGGGCGGCGGCCCGGATGGGTTCACGATTCGACCGTCGGCTCGTCGCTGCTTTCCTCAACCCGATAATCGCCAAGCCCGAATCTTCCACCACACTGCGCACCTACGTGGAAAGCGGCGGCAACATTTCTGAGGCTGCAGGTCGGCTGCATGTGCACGAGAACACTGTTCGTTACCGAATCGGGCAGATCGAGAAGGTATTGGGCGCACGCCTCACCGATCCACGGACGGCCGCAGAAATCGTCCTCGCACTGCAATGTCTCGATTCCGCCGAACACGCGTAGCATGAGACTATGCCCCGTCACCTCCTGACCTCGACGCCGCCGAACCCCGACCCTCGCCGAGGCGGTCCCGCCGGTGACGACGTGAACGGCTCCGACACAGCTGCCGCGCCCAAACAGCACCCCAAAGGCCCCGTCCGCGGCCGTGGGGCACTGCTCGCCCTCTTCGCCGTCCTCCTCGTCGCCTGGGTCGGCATCTCGGGAGTCGGGGGACCGTACTTCGGCAAGATCTCCGAGGTCGCCACGAACGACCGCTCGTCGTTCCTTCCAGAATCCGCGGAGTCCACGCGCGCTCAGGACCAGATCGAGAAGTTCAGCGACCTCGATTACGTTCCCGCCATCGTCGTGCTCGAGAACAGCGACGGAGTCACCGACGACGACCGGTCCCGCCTCGATGAGCTGACGAAGACGCTCGAGGACAACGACCTGCTGGCCGCAGACCCCTCCCCGGCCATCCCGTCCGATGACGACGAGGCCCTCCAGCTCATCCTCCCGGTCTCCTCGACGACCACCTCCGACGACGTCGAATCCATCAGAGACGTGGTCGGAAAGGTCTTCCCGACCGCGACTGCCGCCGATATGACTTCGGACCAGGCCGCGGAAGCACCGACCACGGTGGCAGACGTCCACGTCACCGGTCCGGCGGGCTTCTCCGCCGACCTCTCCGAAGCCTTCGCCGGCATCGACGGCATCCTCCTGCTCGTCGCGCTCATCGCCGTCTTCGTCATCCTCATCATCGTCTACCGGTCCCCGCTGCTGCCCGTCATCGTCCTCTTCACCTCGGTCGCCGCGCTCGCCGCCTCGATCTTCATCGTCTGGCATCTCGCCGACGCCGGGATCCTGCTCATCAACGGCCAGGTCCAGGGCATCCTCTTCATCCTCGTCGTCGGCGCCACCACGGACTATTCCCTCCTCGTCGTGGCCCGGTTCCGCGATGCCCTGCAGACCGAGCCGGATCGTGTTCGGGCCGGGCTCGCTGCGCTCAAGGGCGTGGCCGAACCGATCGCGGCCTCCGGAGGCACCGTCATCGCCGGCCTCCTGGTCCTCCTGCTCACCGACCTTGCGTCGACGCGCGCCCTCGGCCCGGTCGCGGCCATCGGCATCGTCGTTGCCATGCTCGCGGCGCTGACCTTCCTGCCCGCCGCGCTCATCATCATCGGTCGTGCCGTGTTCTGGCCGTTCCGACCCCAGGTGACGACCGCCGAGGTGGGGCTCCGTAAGAAGGGAATGTGGGCCCGGATCGCGGGTGGGATCGCCGCGCGCCCGCGCCTGATCTGGATCGGACTCGTCATCCTGCTGGCTCTGCCGCTCATCGCGGTGCCGCAGTTCAAGGCCTCCGGGGTCGCGCAGAGCGAGTTCGTGCTCGGTGAATCCGAGGCTCGTGACGGCCAGGACGTCCTGGCCGAGCATTTCCCAGGTGGGTCCGGAACTCCGACCCAGGTCGTGCTCGATGCGAACGAACTGAGCACTGCCGCCGAGGCGGTCGGCCGCCTCGGCGGGGTCGGTTCGATGACCGTGGCCGCTGAGGATTCCCCGAGCGGAACCATCGGGATCGACGAGGACGGAAAGCTCCAGCCCCCGCAGGGTGGCCCGGGCAGCGGCGCACCGGATGCTGCCGGCGGCTCGGCGGCGATCGATCCCACCGAGGTCGACGGTCAGGTCCTCCTCGAAGTCACCCTCTCCAATGCGGCGGACTCCCTGGCTGCCGAGACGACGGTGACGGAGATCCGCGAGGCCGTCCACGACGTCGACCCCGATGCACTGGTGGGCGGGCAGACCGCGGTCGACCTCGACACGAACAACACCGCCGAGGCGGACCGGACCCTGGCGATCCCGATCATCCTGGTTGTCATCACGGTCATCCTCATCCTGCTGTTGCGGTCCCTGTTCGCGCCGCTGCTGCTCGTGGTCCTGACCGTGCTGTCCTTCGGCACCGCGCTGGGAGTCTCGGCGCTCGTGTTCAACCACCTCATCGGATTCCCGGGCGCCGATCCCTCGGTGCCGCTCTACGCCTTCGTCTTCCTCGTCGCGCTCGGCATCGACTACAACATCTTCCTCATGTCCAGGGTGCGCGAGGAGTCGCTCAAGGTGGGCACAAGGGCAGGCGTGCTCAAGGGGCTCGTGGCGACGGGTGGGGTGATCACCTCGGCGGGCGTGGTGCTTGCGGCGACCTTCGCGGCACTCGGGGTCATCCCAATCATGTTCCTCGTCCAGCTCGCCTTCATCGTCACTTTCGGCGTGCTGCTCGACGCCATCCTCGTGCGCTCGCTCGTCGTCCCGGCGCTCGTCCACGACATCGGACGCGGAGTGTGGTGGCCGTGGCGGAAGCGGATCCCGCAAGACTGAGCCGGGCGGGGATCGGGCGAGCCGCCTCGGCGAGGTCGAACCGATGGTGAAGGGCCGACGGCGGCAACACGATACCCCCGGAGTGAGACCGGAGTCCGGGCGACTCTGCTCAATCTCTCCAGCCGGGGGTACGTTGGGGATGTGCCGGGTACTGACGCCGAGGGGTGGTCGACGGGCCCCGAATCTGGGGCCAGTTATATCATTGAACTACTATTCTGTTGACTATGCAACAAAAGTGTGGCATGACACATCGACGAGCGGGGGCGGACCGATGGACAAGACGACTCCGGTGAGCAGCATGATCAGGCAGAACGGCCCAATCAAGATCGCGGCCTGGCGTCTGATGATGGAGAAGTATCAGGACTTCTATACGAGGTTCGTACACGAGTTCCGGACACGGCACGGGCTGACCGTGAACGAGTTCGACGTGCTCATCAACGCCCGACCCGAGGCCCAGGTGCGCCATCGAGACCTGCTGCGCAGCCTCGTGATCAGCCGCAGCGCGCTCAGTCGATTGCTCGGCAAGCTCGAGGATCGTGGCTTGGTCACGCAAGAGCCCGACCCGGAGGATCAGCGCGGGGTGCTCGTCGCCCTGACCGAGGAGGGACTGCGGCTCTGCGACGAGGCGGCCGCGACGAATGCGGAGATCATCTTCGCCAGTTTCGCCGGGCTCACGGATGCCGAGGCCGACGTGATCTTCGAGCTCGTCTCGAAGATCTGCCCGGTCGAGTAGGGGAGTGGGCGAGCGGCATTCGCGCGGAACTGTCCCCCTCCCCGCCCGCCGCGAAGAGGGCTACGATGTGGCCATGAGCAACGTCGAGACCCGCCCCGATCAAGTGGTCTGCAAGGCCGGGGGACTGCCCGGGCCGGCCTGTGACCAGCAGGGACGTTCCCCGGTTGAAATCATCACCTCCCGTGAGGTTCCGCTCGGCGGTCCACGGGCGATGATCGTGCGCCGGACCCTGCCGCAGCGGCAGCGTTCCCTCATCGGCCCTTGGTGCTTCGTCGACCACTACGGACCCGCCGATGTCTCGGTCACCGGCGGCATGGACGTCGCACCTCACCCGCACACGGGTCTGCAGACCGTGAGTTGGCTGTTCGAAGGCGCCATCCAGCACATCGATTCCGGCGGCAATGCGGGCCTCGTCCTGCCCGGCGAAGTCAACCTTATGACCGCAGGCCGAGGCATCTGCCACTCAGAGGTCTCGACCGACGACACGACGACTCTGCACGGCGTCCAACTGTGGTTGGCCCTGCCTGATTCCACCCGCCACCAGCCCGAACGCGAATTCGAGCACTTCGAACCCGAGCCCGTCGACATCGACTGCGGGGAAATGCTCGTCTTCCTCGGCCGCCTCGGCGAGGGATCGTCACCGGTGCACACGCATACTCCGCTGCTCGGCGCCGAGATCCGCCTCGATCCGGGCGCAGCCATCGACCTGCCCGTCGATCCGCGGTTCGAGCATGGCCTCCTCGTCGATTCGGGTGATATCGCTCTGGAGAACGTCGATCTGCCGGTCGCGTCGATCGGCTATACGGGCATCGGCGTCGACGAACTGCGCATCGCCAACCACGGCGACGAGCCCGGCCGGCTCATCCTCATCGGCGGCGAACCGTTCACCGAAGAGATCGTCATGTGGTGGAATTTCGTCGGCCGCACCCACGAGGAGATCGTCCGGTACCGCGAGGAATGGCAGGCCGAAGGCGATCGCTTCGGCGCCGTCGACGGCTACGTCGGCAAGGGCGGGCCCGGTCGGAATGCCGATGGGATGGGCAGGCTCCCCGCGCCGAGGATGCCCGACGTCACGATCAAAGCGCGGAAGAATCCGCCCCCGCAGGTCCAGGGCGGGCCCGAAGGGTGAAGCCCTGGGCGGACTCGAAGGATGGGGTGCGGGGAATAACTTCGCACCGGAAACCGTCCTAGGTGATGACCGGATCTTCGGTTCTGAGCGAAAGGGTTGCACCAATGTCGAAGACATTCGAAGACAAGACCGGCGCCGAGGTGACCGTGACCTTCAATGAGGACGGTCAGTCCTATGACATCGCCGTAGCGGATGGGACTGTCGCCGGGCACGCGTACTTCCTGACCGGCCCCGATGCGGAGACCGAACGCATCTTCCACCACACCGTCGTCGACGAGCAGTTCGGCGGCCGCGGGCTGTCGAAGATCCTCGTCGCCGAGGCGCTCGAAGACTCACGTGAACGCGGAGTGACCGTGGTGCCCGTGTGTCCGCTCTTCGTCAAGAAGCTGCAGGAGACCGGCGACGACTACGCCGCGCAGGGCGGAAGGTTTCGCAATGCCACCGGCGCCGACTTCGACATCATCAAACGACAGGCGTGAGTGAAAGATGAGCAACGCGAGCCGACCATTCATCGACAAGATCCACCCCGAGAACTACAATGCGCTGGCGCAGGCGGCCGCTGCCTCGCGGAAGTCATCGCGAGAGGTAGGTCTGGATGACGGGCTCATTGAGCTCGTCAATACGCGGGTCTCGCAGATCAACGGCTGCCGCACCTGCCTGAGCATCCATGCCCCGGCGGCGAGGAAGGCCGGCGTCTCCCAGCTGAAGCTCGACGTGCTGCCGAGTTGGCATGAGGCCGAGATCTTCACTGACAAAGAATTCGCGGCGCTGACCTTGGCAGAGTCCCTGACCGTACTGGACAAAACGGAGGATCGGGACGCGATCCACGCCGAGGTGGCTCAGCACCTGACGACCGAGCAGATCTCTGCCATCGAATGGTCGACCATCCTCATCAACGCGTTCAACCGCATCTCGATCGCCAGCGACCACCCGGTGTTCGGAGCCAAGCAGGACTGAGTTCTCGCGGGCGCTGAGTCGGACTTTGCGCCGTTGAGTACGACGCGACGCGGCATTGCAGCAGTAACTCAGTTGATGATTTCGGCGCTGTCGTCGTCGAGAAGTGCCGCGAGCTTGTCTCTCCAGGTCTTCAGCTCGTCGGGAGACATGCGCGGCCAACCGTCGACTTCACGGATCACTTTGAGGGGTTCGGTGCTCCGATAGGACCGGGTGGGATTGCCCGGGAACTTCTTGTCGGTGACGTTCGGATCGTCCTCGAAGTCGCCGGTGGGTTCGACCTCGTAGACGTGCGGCGTCCCGTCGAGTGCGGCGACCTGGGCGGCGAGCCCTGCCCCGTCGATGATCGCTGTGAAATAGATGTGGTTCATGATCACCTCGGGGCGGTAGTTCGATGAGTACCCCGCGGTGAGCAGATCGCCCGGACTCAGTTTCGCTTTGGTGCCGTGGAAGAACGGCCCGTCATCAAGCAGCTCAGACATGCCTCGAATATACGCGTGAAGACTGCGAATCGGTCCCAGAACTGGCGACTAGAATGGGCCTTGAGCGGTTGATGTGGAGCGCTGCGGCATGGGCTGAAACAGGGGCGTTTCCCGGGTGTTGAGACTTGCGTCCCGAAATGTGACAACTTCGGCCATACTCTCCTGAGCGAACGATGCCTCGAGCGAACGATTCCGGTGGCATCGTCGACGTACTCACGTGAAGGAGCCCACCCCGCCTATGTCCGCCGATATGACGTCGCCGACGAAGAACGCCGCCTCGGCACCGAAATCACTGACCGGACGCCTCCGCCTCATCGGCCCGGGCATCGTGTTGGCGCTCGCCAGCGTCGGGGCTTCGGACATGATCACGACGATGAACTCCGGGGCCGAGTACGGACTCGCGCTCATCTGGGTGTTCACGGTCGGCATCATCCTCAAGTTCGTCCTCTCCGAGGCGGTTGCGCGGTTGCAGATGAGCGGTGATCGTTCCTTGGTCTCCCACCTCACCCGGTTCGGCGGGCGGACGTTCCCGATCCTCTTCCTCATCGCCGAGCTGCTCGTCGGGCTGTTCTTCGGGGCCGGAGTCGTCGCGGTGACGACGACGATTCTGCAGGCGATCTTCCCGGTGCTGCCGTTCTGGCCGACCGCGATCGTCGTGCTTCTTTCCGCCGCGGTGCTCGTCGGCATCGGCCGGTACGGGATCGTCGAAAAGGCCATGATGGGCTTCGGGATCATCATGTTCTTCGGCATCCTCGCTCTGGCGATCTCAGTGTTCCAGGGCCAAGACGCTCAGCAGGTGGCCGCGGCGACGATCGTACCGACGTTCCCGAATACATCGATCATCACGGTGATGTCGCTCATCGGCGGAGTCGGGGGAGCGACGGGCATCCTCGCTTACTCGTTCTGGATCCGCGAGAAGGCGTGGCGCACACCTGATTGGAAGCCGGTCGTCCGACTCGACCTGTTCATCAGCTACGCACTCGTCTTCGTCTTCGCCGTGGCGATGAGTGCCGTGGGTGCCTTCATCCTCTACGGGCAGGGCTTCACGATTTCGGACAATGATGCGCTGTTCGCCATCGCCGATGACCTCGTGGGGCGGATCGGACAGACCGGCAGGTTGGTGTTCCTCATCAGCTTCCTCGCCGTGGTGTACACGAGCGTGCTCGGCGGGTTCTCCGGCATCGCCTACGTCACCGCCGACTGCCTGCGCGTGCTGCGCCGCTACCCGCATCAGGACGAGCCAGCCAATGAGATGTCGGCGAAGTCGATCGAGTTCCGCGGAGTCCTCGTCTACCTCTCGATCGCGACGCTGGTCATCATGAGCCTCGGCAAACCCGTCACCCTTGTGCTCGTCTACGCGGCGATCAGCGCGTTCATCCTGCCGGTGCTCGCCCTCGCCCTGCTCGTCATCCTCAACCGCTCGTCGGTGCCGGCTCAGCTGCGCAACACGAAGTGGTCGAACGTGCTGTTGGCCGTGTGCCTGGCACTATTCGGATTTCTCGCCGCACTGCAGGTGCAGGAGTCGGTAATGGGATTCATCGGGTGAGATCTTTGAAGTACCGGGCGACCGGCCAGCGTTCGAAGCCGGTTGATTCGTAAGCCGACCGCGCCGGAGCGTGACCCCGATCATCGCCGGTCTCGACCATGACCATGTTCATTCCTGCACGCCTGATGCGCTCGAACGAATGCTCAAGGAGCGCATTGCCGACACCCTGCCGTTGGCAGCGAGGATCAACCGCGAGGACGTAGACCTCGCCCATGCGATCCTCCGGATGCAGACGAGTGCAGACCCAACCCGCCGGTGACCCGGCGACCAGCGCAACGTCGATCTGCTGCGGTTCGTCGTCAAGTGTCGTGGCGAGATCGTCATACTGACGTTCCCGCCAACCTCTCGGGTAGAACGATTCGTAGACGAAGTCCGGGACGTCGGTCTCGAGCAGGGGGAAGACCGGTTCCCACGCACGAATCGACAGATCCAGCAGCGCGTCACGATGTGCCGGCTGGTACGCGACGATCTGCGGTGCAGCATCCATGAACACAGTGTCGCAGACGGGGTCCGATCATGCGCAGGATAGTTGCTGAGCGCTAACGTTCAGTGATCCAAACGGCTCGTTCGCTGTTGAAGCTGAACAAGTCGTCGCTGATCAGTGCGTACTTTCCTTTTTCGCCAGTATCGTCAAAGCACAGATTTCCGTCGGCACTTCCTCCGGGGGCAATATCTCCGTAACTCAGGGGATCCTCGCCAGAGAGGGTCGTGTCTTTCATGTCTCCGGATGGATACTGAAGCTTCCAGTCGATAGCGTTGTACGAAACTTCTGAGTCGCCGTCATTCTTGATTGTGACTTTCGAGCACAGCTGGGCGCCGAAAGTATCATTGACGGTCCGTAGCTCTTCAGCCGTGACCTTGACTCCGCGGGTGCTGATTTCTTCGCCTGGTTTGCCGACAATGTCGTTCTCGGTTTGCCCCGGAAATTGGTCAGTTTTCGGTTCCATTTCCTGAACGTCTTCAGCCGGCTGGGCCGCCGGTTGCGCTGCTGACTGTGTGTCCTTTTGATCAGAACCCAGTGATCCGATGAACGCACCAGTTGTAATGCTGGACGTCAGGGCAAGAAGGATCGCTAGAATTGACGCTACGAGGCCGAAGATTGAAGCTACTTTGTTCGTTGCAACTCGCTTAGACGCCCGAACAATTCCGAGGATCCCAAAGATTCCGCCGACGATTCCCATCGGTATAGCGGTGAATAGCGATACAAATGGGATGAACCCGAGTGCGAGTGCAATGATGCCCAATACGAGTGCTGTCGTGCCGAATCCGTTCTTCGGTTGAGGGCGCATTTGGGCAAACTGAACGGGCTGATAGTAGGTCAAGGGCAGGGTTCCTTCGAGTCCAAAATGTTGCAGGGGATATATGACTCGATAGTAGGCACAGCAGAACTAGTGCCTTGACCAATAATGGGCACGTTTCAATAACGTTTTTCGAGGTCACGCAGTGTGAAAGTCGTGCCCACCTGCCCCGTGGTGTTCCGTTCAGTGGAGGTTCGACGAGGCGTCGGCGCGATTACACTCGGCAGCGTCTCAACCGAGCCAGCTCATTGGCCGACAAATGAGGCGGTCTACGCTACCGTTTGCGGGTCACTTACGCTACCGTTTGGCGCCGTCCTCACTCCCGCCCGGAGCTGATCCACTTCGGGTTGTCGACGATGTTGCGGCCGCCTTCGACCAGAGTGCGGATCTCATCGAGTTGGCTCATGTCCTCAGGCTCGAGGTGCAGGTCGAGCGCGCCGAGGTTTTCCACGCTGCGCTCGGGTTTGCGTGAGCCCGGAATCGGAACCGCGCTGACGCCCATCTCTGCCGCGCGGTGGAACAGCCACCCCAGCGCGACCTGAGCGTTGGTCGCGTTGTGACGGTCGGCCACCTCGGCGACGATGGAGACGATCCTCTGGTTGGCATCCCACGCATCACCCATTCGCGCGGTCCGGCCGCGGACATCGCCGGCGACCTGATCCTTCGTCAGCGTGCCGGTGAGGAATCCGCGACCTAGCGGGCAGTACGGGACGAACCCGACCTCGAGCTCGGCGCAGGCGGGCACGACGTGGTCTTCGACATCGCGCGACCACAGGCTCCATTCGGACTGGACCGCTGTGATCGGGTGGATCGCGTGGGCGCGGCGCAGTTCGTCCGCGGTGACCTCGGACAGGCCGATGTGGGCGACCTTGCCGGCCGTGACCAGTTCGGCCATCGCCCCGACCGTGTCCTCGATGGGAACGTCAGGATCCGGCCGATGCAGATAGTAGAGATCGATCGAATCCACGCCGAGGCGGCGCAGCGAAGCATCGCACGCTGAGTGTGCGTATTCGGGTCGTCCGTCGGTGCGTTTGGTCGATCCGTCGGTGAGCGTGCGCAGTCCGGTGATGCCGAACTTCGTGGCAAGCTGGACCTCATCGCGGCGCTTGGCAAGGAACGGAGCGAGCATCTCCTCGTTCGTCCCGGCGGGACCGGTGGTGCCTTCGCGGGGTTCGCCGTAGACGTCAGCGGTGTCGAGCAGCGTGATGCCGGCATCGACGACCTTGCCGAGTGTGGTGCGGGCATCGTCATCGGTGGTGCCGCCGTAGACGTGAGACAGTGCCATGCAGCCGAAGCCGATGGGTGAGACCTCGAGGTCGTTGAGGCGGCTGGTCGTGGTGGTCATGAGTGGTGTCCTTTCGGTGGGTGCGACGTGTCGTCGGGAGCGCCGCCGTAGACGGCGATCTTGTACTCGGTGGCAGTCAGTGCTCGTTCGAGGTCGTGAATCTGTTCGATGATCCGCTGCCGTTGGTTTCGCATGATCTGCAGGCGCTCCGGAATGGTCGACTCGCCTTGATTGACGAGGTCGACATAGCGGGTGAGTTCGCTGATTCCCATGCCCGACGACCGCATGCGCACGAGGAAGTCGAGTCGATCGACTGCCCTTTGGTCGAAGACGCGATGGCCCGAGGGCGAACGTCCTACTTCGATGAGGCCGATGCGTTCGTAGTAGCGGGCGGTGTGTGCCGTGATGCCGAGGTGGTCACAGACTTCTCCGATCGAACTGGGCGCAGCGGTGGGGCGCGGGGGAGTTCCGACAGGAACGGCAGCGTCAGTCATAGCGTCAACGCTAGAACTTCGAGCGCACTCTAAGTCAAGCGTTTGGTGGAAGAACTTGGCGCTTGTGTCGGCGGTACCCGGAGCATGCAGGGTGGAAATCGCTGTCTCCAGGATTCACCGGCAGCTCGGCAATGCGCTGCCCGACTCTATTGAATGTCGCTGCTCGCAGCTGAGACACTTGGCTACATGTCCGGGTCAGAGCAGTCCCTCCGCGCCTTCGTCTTCCTCGGTCTGAGCGTCGACGGGCGAATAGCGCGACCCGACGGGGACTTGGAATGGCTGACCAGCCGAGGTGAGGCCGCCGGGGATGCCGGGTTCACTCCGTTCATCGAGTCGGTTGATTCTCTGGTGATGGGCCGGAAGACCTACGAAGCCATCGCATCCTACGAGGACTGGCCGTACCTCGATCACCCGATCCACGTGATCAGCACGACGCTTGCCGAGGATGCCGACTCTCGAATCACCGTTCACCGCACGCCCGAATCCGCCATCGACGCTCTGCAGCGAGATGGTCGTCAGCGGGTCTACGTCGACGGCGGGGAGACCGTCCGCTGGTTCTTAGCCGCGAAGCTGGTCGACGAGATCACGCTCTCCCACGTGCCCGTGCTCATCGGCGATGGGCCATCACTGTTCGGGCCGCTCGGCGGCGATGCGGATCTTGAACATGTCCGGACTGACGTTCTCGACGGAGGCATGGTGCAAACCACCTACCGTGTTCTGTCCGGGCCAACCCCGCGCGCATCCGAATAGCGCATCCGAATAGGGGCCCTCAACCAGCCTCGACTCACCGTCTCCTGGGACAGAGAACCGCGGGCCAGGTCGGCTGCACCGAATGTGCCCCGACCTGGCCCGCGGTCGTTTTCGAGTCGCGCGGCTCGCTCTGATCTACACGCTCACCCCACGAACGCCGTGGCGAAGAACGGCACGAACGTGACCAGCGCGAGTGCCGCCAGCAGCACGAGCGCACTCGGGATCGCGGCTTTCGCCACCCCAACGACGCTCATGCCGGACATGCCGGAGGCGACGAACAGGTTGAGTCCCAGCGGCGGTGTGATCATGCCGATCTCGAGGTTCATCACCACGATGATGCCGAAGTGGATCGGGTCGATGCCCAGCTCCATCGCGATCGGCAGCAGGATCGGGGCGAGGATGAGGATCGCCGAGGATGTCTCCATCACGCAGCCGACGAACAGCAGCAGGATGTTGACGAGGATGAGGAACTGCCACGGCTGCAGATCCCATTCGGTGATCGTCGTCGAGATCTGACCCGGGATCCGCTCACTGGCGAGCACGAAGGTGAAGAGGATGCCGTTGGCGATGATGAACATGACCATCGCCGAGGTCTTCACCGACGCGATTGTGACCTCCCACAGCTGCGAGAACTTGATCTCGCGGTAGATGAGCAGCGACACGACCAGCGAATAGGCGACGGCCACGGCGGCCGCCTCGGTGGGGGTGAACCATCCGGAGTAGATTCCGCCGAGGACGAGGAACGGCAAAGCGAGCGCGAGGATCGCATCCCGGAACGCCTTCCACTTGTCCTTGTTCGACATCCGGAAGCCGACCCCGGCGTGACCGTAGCCCTTCTTCCAGGCAACGAAGACGGCCATGCCCAACAGCATGACACCGGCGAGGATGCCCGGCAGCACACCTGCGAGGAAGAGGTCGCCGATGTTCTGCTCGGTGGCGATGCCGAAGACGATGAGCGGAATCGAGGGCGGGATGAGGATACCCAGCGACCCCGAGGTGGCCACGAGTCCCGTGGAGAATTCCTTCGGGTACCCGTTCTTCATCATGGCCGGAATCATCAGCGCACCGACCGCGACGACCGTGGCCGGTGAGGAACCGGAGACCGCGGCGAAGAACATGCACGCGAGCACCGTAGTGATCGCCATGCCACCGCGCAGGTGCCCGACCATGGCCGCACCGAAGTCGGTGAGCCGCCGGGAGATCCCGCCGCGGGACATGATGTTCGCCGCGAGGATGAAGAACGGGATCGCCATGAGCGGGAACGAGTTGAGCGCATTGAACAGTCGTTCCGAGACCTGGGTCATCGGAATGAGCGTGAAGTAGTAGAAATAGACGATGCTCGTCAGGCCCAAAGCGACCGCGATCGGCGCCGAGGTGACGAGCAGTGCGATGAGGACGACGATGAGGACGATGGTGGCTTCGAACATCAACGATCGCCTCCCTTCTCGTCGGTCCCGCCATCGCCGAGGCGGTCGCCCCCGTTGGCTCCCTCCACGCGGTTCGCGCGGTCGCTTCCGTCATCGACGATCGCGAGGTCGTCGACGTCGATGCCGACGGCGGCGGCCTCCTCGGCGAGGACATCCTTGTCGAGCTCTGTCGCAGGAGTGCGCAGGGCACGGATGGTCATCTCGACGGCGCGGATGAAGAACAGCGTCATGCCCACCGCCAGCGAGAGTTCGACGACCCACAGCGGCAGCTTGAGCGCCGGGGTGATCGTCGTTCGCGAGAACGGTTCGGTGATGAGCGCCCACGACAGGTAGGCGATGAAGCCCGCGTAGACCAGAGTGGCCAAGCCGCCGAGGACGACGAAGAACTTCTTCGCTTTGCCCTTGAGCAGCGCTGGCATGATGTCGACGGCCACGTGCTCGTTGTGGCGCAGGGTGACCACTGCGCCGAAGAACGTCGAGAAGATGATGAGGTAGATGACCGCCTCTTCGGACCAGAAGAGGACGTCACCGGTGATATTGCGCAGAAGCACGGCGAAGACCGCCAGGGCCGTGGCCGCGATGAGGCAGCCGCCGGCCAGGAAGTTCTCGAGCCGACTGAGGTACTTGTCGATGGTCTTCATCATCAGCCCCTCGTCTCGTTGCGTTCGAGGAGCTCGTCGACGACCTCGGGACCGATGACGTCGCGGTACTTCTCGTATTCGGACGGCACGACCATGTCCTTGAACGCTTGGCGCTCGTCCTTGCTCGGAATGACGATCTCCGTGCCGCCGGATTCCTCGATGGTCTTCTTCGACTCTTCGTTGACCTTCTGAGCTTCCTTGCGGTTGAACTCGCTGGCCTCATCGGCGGCCTCGTCGACCGCGGACTGCGAGTCGTCCGGAAGCTCGTCGTACCAACGCTTGTTCACCGTGAGGATGTAGCCGATGTAGCCGTGATCGAGTTCGGTCACGTACTTCTGGACCGTGTGCATGTTCTGCGACTGGATGTTCGAGTAGGTGTTCTCGCCACCGTCGATGAGACCCTGCTGCAACCCGCTGTAGACCTCGGCGAACGCGAGCGGGGTCGGAATGCCACCCCAGGTCTCGAACTGGGTGCGCAGCACGTCCGAGGGCTGGATGCGGTACTTCTTGCCCTTCATGTCCTCGGGCTTCAGCGTCTTGTTGTTCGAGTGGATCTGCTTCATGCCCGAATCCCACAGACCGAGGACCTTGAGCCCATTGGCTTCCAGATCGGGATTGGCGTAGATCGCCTTGCCGATCTCCGTATCAGGACTGGCGACTTCGGGGATCTCGTCCGGTTCGTCGAAGATGAACGGCAGGTCGAGAACCTGCAGGCTCGGCGCGATCGTCGTGAACTTCGCGCTCGCCGGAGCCAGCATCTGCACGGCATTGGACTGGATGGCCTGCATCTCGTCCTTGTCGCCGTAGAGTTCCGAGTTCGGGAACACCTCGACCTCGATGCGGCCACCGGACTTCTTCTCGACCTGTTCGGCGAAGAAGTCGGCAGCCAATCCCTTCGGTGTGCCCACCGAGGTGACATGGGCGAAGCGCAGTTCGAATTTCTGTTGATCTCCGCTGCGGGCGGGATTGCATCCGCTCAGCAGCAGGAGGGTTATCGAGAGGCCCGCGATGAGCGGCTTCCACCTCGGTCGTCTCATTGACGTCATCGTCAGCTCCAGTCTGGTTGGCCAGGGGCGAAGCCGATCGGGAGTGTCTGTGTGCGGACGAGCTCACCGAAGACGACGGCCGGTCATTGCCGTGCGGGGAGTTCGTGCCGAGTCAGGTTCTCGATCGACCGTTCACGAGCCTAGAGGACTTTTAGGCAATTTCCAATATTATCAGTCAAATAATGCATTATTTGTCGGGAGGGGCTTCCCGGGTGTGAATCCCGGAGGAGTGGCGCCCACGGTCCGTGCTGAGGCAGTCAGTCCGTGTCGAAGTCGAAGGGGTCGGACACTGCCTGACCGGTCGTTGACTCGGCCAGGCGGAGGAATCCGTTCGTGATGTGATCGCCGAGGTGGCGCGCCGCCGCGTCCGGATCGACGTCGCGGACAGCGTCGACGATCGATTGATGTTCGGCGTGCACCTGGTCGAGTCTCTCGGGGCTGTCGAGGGTGAGGTCCCACGGGAACGCCCGCCAGCGTGCAGCGATGTCGTCGCGGAGCGCGGGCATTCCGCAGCGGTCGTAGAAGAAGAAGTGGAACTCCTCGTTGCGGGTGTTGCGTCCCAGCGAATCACCGTCGGCGCTGGCCTCGTCAAGAGCGTCGAGCAGGCGCTCGGCCTGGCGCAGCTCGTGCCTGGAGATCCGTGTGGTCGCACGGGCGATGGCGAAGGTCTCGGTGAGCTTGCGGGTGACGAAGAGGGATTTGAGACGGTCGACGTCGACGCCGGCGACACGGACGCCTCGGTGGGCTTCGGAGGTGACGAGTCCCTCGGCCTCGAGGATCCGCAGTGCCTCGCGGACCGGCGTGATGGAGGCGTTGAACCAGTCGGCGACCTGATCCTGTCGCAGTCGTTCGCCGCGATCGAGCTCGCGAGAGAGGATCTTCCGGCGCAGGCCGAGGACGATGACGTCCCGTTTGGTCGATGCCGACTCCTGGTCCACCCGGTGCCTTTCGTTCATACGTCACCCGCTGTCGGGGTGTCGGTTCATGTCTCGATGGTCTCAGTCTACAGGCTCAGGCATCAGCCGGGACTAAAGAATGCATTATCTGTGAAGATATGTATGATGTGGATGTCAACGTTTCACACCTCGTCGTGGAGGGCCGATGGCCACTGCTGCACCGACATCCGTACCGAGCCCCGCGGGCCAGGACGACGCGACCGCCTCGAACATGCCGCTGTCCGGCATTACTGTCATCAGCTGCGAGCAGGCAGTCGCCGCCCCCTTCGCCTCACGCCAGCTTGCCGACCTCGGAGCCCGGGTCATCAAGATCGAACGCCCAGGCGTCGGCGACTTCGCCCGCGGATACGACACGACGGTCAATGGACTCTCGAGCCACTTCGTCTGGATCAACCGGAATAAGGAGAGCCTGGCGCTCGACCTCAAGAGCCCTGACGGACTGAAGATCCTCCACGATCTCATCGCCTCGGCGGATGTCTTCATCCAGAATTTCGCGCCCGGCGCGGCAGAGAGACTCGGCCTCGGTGCCGACGAGCTGCGGTCGATTAACCCTCGGCTTATCCACGCCTCGATCTCCGGATACGGAACGGACGGCCCGTACAAAGATGCCAAGGCCTACGATGCACTTGTGCAGGCCGAAGCAGGACTGGTCTCCGTGACCGGAACAGAGGAGTTCCCCGCGAAGACGGGAATCTCGACGGCAGATATCGCCGCGGGAATGTACACGTACTCCGGCATCCTTACCGCTCTGTACAACCGCGAGCGCACCGGTGTTGGAGCCACCTTGTCGACGAGCCTCTTCGACTCCCTCGTCGAATGGATGGGCTACCCTCTCTACTTCACCCGCTACGGCGGCACCCGCCCCACCCGCGCCGGCACCTCCCATGCCGCCATCGCCCCCTACGGTGCGTTCACCTGTGGCGACGGTACTCAGATCATGCTCGCGATCCAGAACGAACGCGAATGGGAACGCTTCGCCACCCAGGTCCTCGACCGCCCCGATATGGTCACCGACGAACGCTTCGACCGCGCCGCCCACCGCTACGCCCACCGACACGAACTCCAAGAGATCATCGACGGAGCCTTTGCAGAACTCACCGGAGAAGCCTGCGACGAACTGCTCGAGACAGCCGGCGTCGCCCACTCCCGGCAGCGCGATATGAGTGAGATCGCCGACCACCCGCAGCTGACCGAACGCCATCGCTGGCACGACGTCGACACTCCCGCTGGACCGATCTCCATGCTCGCGCCCCCGGTCGAGATGTCCGGGGTGGGCAATCGCATGGACCCGATCCCGGCGGTGGGGCAGAATTCGGAGTCCATCCTCGGCGAGCTGGGGATGGACGCCGAGACGATCGGCGAACTGCGCCACAACGGGGTGATCTGACGACGATGAATGACGAGCCCGCACATACGACCGACGGCAGGGCCGCCTCGTCGAGGGGTGACGACTTCGCCTACTCACCTTTGCTGCCCACCGACGGCGAAGGCCCGCGGATGCGCAGGCTCGACATCGGGGGAGTGGAGACGACCACCGTCGAGGTGGCCGGGACGACGCGTACGTTCCTCACGGTGGCACCGGAGACCCTGACCGACCTCGCCGAGGTGGCCTTCAAGGAGATCTCGCATTATCTGCGCACCGATCACTTGGCCAGCCTGCGGGTGATCATCGACGATCCGGAGGCCAGCGACAACGACGTCTTCGTCGCTCTCGACCTGCTGCAGAACGCCGCGGTCTCGGCCGGGGAGATCCTGCCGATGTGTCAGGACACGGGCACCGCGATCGTCTCGGCCAAGCGAGGCCCGAATGTGCTCACCGACGGCGATGATGCGCGGCATCTGTCGCGCGGAATCGGTCGTGCCTACGAGGAGCTCAACCTTCGCTACTCGCAGCTGGCCCCGACGAGTCTGTTCGAGGAGACGAACACCGGCACCAACCTGCCTGCCCAGATCGAGGTGGGGCTGAGCCCTGCCGACAACTATGAGTTGCTGTTCATGGCCAAGGGCGGAGGCAGTGCGAACAAGTCCTTCCTCTATCAGGAGACGAAGGCCGTGCTCAATGAGTCGGCGATGCTTGACTTCCTCGCCGAGAAGATCTCCACCCTCGGCACCGCAGCCTGCCCTCCTTATCATCTGGCCGTCGTCATCGGCGGGCCGTCGGCCGAATTCACGCTCAAGACCGCGAAACTCGCCAGCGCCCACTACCTCGATGATCTGCCGGAGACCGGAGACGCCGAATTGGGGCACGGATTCAGGGACCGGGAATTCGAGCAGACCGTCTTCGAACTCACCCAGAACCTCGGCTTCGGTGCCCAGTTCGGCGGCAAGTACTTCTGCCACGACGTCCGCGTCGTCCGGCTGCCCCGGCACAACGGATCCCTGCCGATCGCGATCGCCGTGAGCTGTTCGGCCGACCGGCAGATCATCGCCCGCATCAACGCAGACGGCGTGTTCATCGAAGAACTCGAACACGATCCGGCGAGGTTTCTGCCGGCGATGGGCCGCGTCGAGGAGATCGAATCCGGCAATGTCACCGCCATCGACCTCGACCGACCGATGCCGAGTCTGCAGGAGCAGCTGTCCGAACTGTCCGTCGGGGACCGTGTGTCGCTGACGGGAACGGTCGTCGTCGCCCGCGACATCGTCCACGCGGAGCTGCGCGACCGCCTCGATGCCGGTGGGGAACTTCCCGAGTATTTCAAAGACCATCCGATCTACTATGCGGGACCGGCGAAGACACCCGAGGGAATGCCCTCGGGGTCGTTCGGTCCGACCACCTCATCGCGGATGGACACGTATGTGCGGCAGTTCCAGGACGCCGGCGGATCGATGATCATGCTCGGCAAAGGCAACCGGTCCGCGCAGGTGAAGAGCTCCTGCGCCGAATTCGGCGGCTTCTACCTCGGATCGATCGGCGGCCCTGCCGCCCGGCTGGCTCAGGACTGCATCACCTCGGTCGAGGTCCTCGATATGGAGGAGCTCGGGATGGAGGCAGTGTGGAAGATCCACGTCGAAGACTTCCCTGCGTTCATCATCACCGACGACAAGGGCAATGACTTCTTCGACAGCACCGGTCCGCCGACGCTCGGCCTCGGCCGGACCCGCACGGTGCGTGACGGCACCCGACTGGACTGAACTTTCCAAATGACGAACGAACAGAGGATTTCACCATGGCAGTGAGCAATGAAGAGCAGATGATGATCGACCTGGTCGCCGAGTTCATCGACGAACAGGTCAAACCCAGCGTCAACCAGGTTGAGCACGCGAACGAATACCCTGAAGCGTGGATCCAGACGATGAAGGACATGGGCATCTACGGGCTCGCCATCGACGAGCCGTGGGGGATGGGCAAGGTCTCGACCGAGGCGTATGCGCTCATCACTCAGGAACTCGCCCGCGGGTGGATGTCCCTGGCCGGTGCCATGGGCGGACACACAGTCGTTGCAAAGCTCCTCCAGGAATACGGCACCCAGGAGCAGAAGGATAAGTACCTGCCTCGGATGGCCACCGGTGAGCTGCGAGCGACCATGGCGCTGACCGAACCCGGCGGCGGCTCCGACCTTCAGGCCATGCGCACCACAGCAGTGAAAGACGGTGACGACTACGTCATCAACGGGTCGAAGACGTGGATCACGAACGCCCGGAAATCCGACCTCATCGCACTGCTGTGCAAGACCGAACCCGAGGCGGAACCCCGTCACAAGGGCATCTCGATCATCCTCGTGGAGAAGGGGGAGGGCTTCACGGTCTCCCAGGATCTGTCGAAGCTCGGGTACAAGGGCGTCGAGACCTGCGAGCTGTCCTTCGACGGTCTGCGGCAGCCGCAGTCGCAGCTGCTGGGTGAGGCCGAGGGTGTCGGGTTCAAGCAGATGATGAAGGGCCTCGAGATCGGCCGCATCCAGGTCGCGTCCCGGTCGCTCGGCGTCGCGCAGGCTGCGCTCGATGATGCGGTGAAGTATTCGCAGGAGCGCGAGTCGATGGGCAAGCCGATCTGGAAGCACCAGTCGGTGGGCAACAAGCTCGCCACGATGGCGACGAAGCTCGAGGCCGCCCGGCAGCTCGTCCTCCACGCCGCCCGCACCTATGATTCGGGTGCGCGTGTGGACATGGAGGCAGGAATGGCGAAGCTCTATGCCTCGGAGATGGCCGCCGAGGTGGCCCTCGATGCCATCCGCGTCCATGGCGGTTACGGATACTCCACCGAATACGACGTCGAACGCTACTACCGCGATGCTCCGCTGATGATCGTCGGCGAAGGCACGAACGAGATCCAGATGAACGTCATCGCCAAGCAGCTCATCGGTCGGAATAAGGCCTGAGCGGCGTCAGCCCTGTTCGGTCACGGCGTGGAAGGTGTCAGTTCGATGAGGAATCCGGATCTCCCCTCCTGCGCCTTCTCGCCGTGCTGATTGAACAGAGTGAATCGCCGGTCGACGAAGCCCTTGTCGCCCGCGGAGACCTTACGGCAGGACAGGATCTCCATCTCGAGGGTCACCGTGTCTCCGATGCGCAGCGGCTTGAGGAACTTCCAGTCGTCGAGGCTGGTCATGGCGATCGCCGATTGCGCGAACCAGCCGGCCCGGTCCATCAGTCCGGTGAGGACGGCGATTCCCAAGGCGCCGTGCAACAGACGTCCGCCTCGGTCCTCCATGTATTCGGCATCGGCATGGACTTGGTTCCAGTCGCCCGAGAGCATCGAGAACATTGTGAGGTCGGCTTCCGTCAGCGTCCGCGCGGGGGACCGATAGACCTGGCCGACCTCGAGGTCCTCGAAGTAGAGGCTGTTGTCAGTGGTGCGCTTCTCGAGCATGGAGTTCTCCTGGGTCAGGGGCCGAAATCGGGCGCCTGTTGCCTGGGTGGAGCGCCTCTGTCATACTCAGCATACAAGAACGAACGTTCTTCCCTGCTCAATGAGGAGTGATAATGCAATCAGCACCCAACTCACCCACCGGCCCTGACGCGACCACGTCCGGCATGACCAAGACCGAACTCGAAACACCCGACGAAGGCAAGATGACCCGCCTCGCTGCCGCATCTGTCATCGCCACAGCGCTCGAGTGGTTCGACTTCCTCATCTATTCGACCGCCTCGGCGCTCGTCTTCGGCCATGTCTTCTTCCCCTCGCTCGAAGGAGCCTTGGGAACAATCGCCTCGTTCGGCACTCTTGCGGTGGGCTTCATCGCCCGGCCCGTCGGCGGCATCATCGCCGGTGCACTCGGTGATAAGTTCGGCCGCAAAGGACCGCTCGTCGCCTCGATGATCGTCATGGGACTGGCCACAACCTCGATCGGGCTGCTGCCCAGCCACGAGACCATCGGAATCTGGGCACCGATCCTCCTGGTGACCGCACGCCTGGTCCAAGGACTCGGCGTCGGCGCACAATGGGGCGGCGCCACGCTGCTGCTGACCGAGCACTCACCGCTGAAGCGTCGCGGATTCTACGGCTCCCTCGTCCAGCTGGGCACCGTCGCCGGCATCATCATCGGCAACGCCTTCTTCCTCTGCATCCTGCTCTTCGTCGATGAAGGCGCCTTCATCGAGTGGGGCTGGCGCGTGCCGTTCCTGTCGGGCATCCTGCTCGTCGCCGTCGGCATCTTCGTGCAGATGAAGATCGAAGAGACCCCCGTCTTCAAGTCGATGCAGGCCAAGGCGGAGGCCGCAACCGCAGGCACGAAGATGCCGCGCGTGTCCTTCCTCCGCGCCCTGCGGCTGTACTGGAAGCAGATTCTGCAGGCCGCGGGTGCATTCTTCGTGGTCAACGGCACCTTCTACATCATGATCTCCGGAATGCTGTCCTACGGCACCGCGAATGTCGGGCTCTCGCAGACGACGATGATCATGATCGTCTGCCTCGCCGTCGCCACGCAGATCTTCACGATCCCCTACTTCGGGGCCTGGTCCGATCGACACGGCCGCCGCAAGATCTTCCTGCTCGGCACCGTTCTCATGGCCGTGTGGGCGTTCCCGTTCTTCTGGCTCGTCGACACCGGCAACCCGTTCCTCGTCGCGGCCGCCATCATCGTCGGCCTCACCCTGCACGCCATGATGTTCGGGCCCCAGGCGGCACTGTTCGCCGAGATGTTCCCTGCCGACGTCCGCTACTTCGGAGCCTCCCTCGGATTCCAGCTGGCGAGCGTCTTCGCTGGTGGCCTCGCACCGATGATCATGGTCTCGCTCATCGAAGCGACCGGCACCTCGGCGAGCGTTTCCCTCTACATCATCGCGATGGCCGTGATCACCTTCGTGGCCGTGTACTCCATCAGGGAACGCTTCCAGGCGAACCTGCATGAGACGGCCGCAGATATCGAAGAACGCGAACTTCGCGAAGCAGGCAAGCTCGATGCGGCTGTGAAGCCGACAACCGCTGAGGAGGCCGAACATGCCTGAGTCGACACTGACCCTCGAAGAGAGGATCACCTGCCTCGAAGACATCCACGAGATTGGGCAGCTCCGCGCCCAGTACTGTCAGGCACTCGATGACGGTCGCTGGGAAGACCTCGCCGACACGTTCACCGAGGACGGCGCGTTCGTCGGTCTGTCCACTGCACGCGGCCGTGCGGAGATGCTCGAGTTCTTCCCACAGCTCAACTCCTCGACCGTGACATCGTGGTGGCACTTCAGCTCCAATGAGACAGTCGAGGTCGACGGTGACACCGCGACGGGGACGACCTGGCTGCTCCAGCCCTGCGTCGTCGACGGCGAATCCCAGATCGCGGCCGGTCGGTACGAAGACACGATGGTCAGGACAGCACACGGGTGGCGTTTCCAGGAGCGTCGAGTCTCGTTCTTCTTCTGGTCGTCGCTCGAATCCGGATGGGACGCGGCACGATTCTCGTTCCCGCCCGCCGTCGACGCCGCCGATGCCCGAACGGTCGAACGGCTCGGATGATGTCAGTCGGAAGAGGCAGGCCGCTCGGCGGCACGGACGAGACCGAAGACGAGGTCGACCTGCAGATCGGCGAGTTCGGCGGGCGAGAGCTCACCGTCGGGCCGGTACCACGTCGACATCGAGTTGCAGAGGGTGACGACGCCGCGCACCGCCGAGCCGAGATTGCGCACCTCGCACTCTCCGGTGGCAGCAGCGTCACCGATCGCTGCTCGGAACACCGCTTCCGTCCTGTCTCTTTCAGTGACCACCTCGGCGCGGTTCTCCCCTTCGAGGTAGCGGAACTCGGTGATGCCCACCACCGAGGCGCGGGGCTGGGCCACGATGAAATCGACGTAGGCACGCACCGCGGCCTCGAGCCTCGACAACGGGTCCGTTCCCGCTGCGCCGACCGCTTCCTCGAGCGAATCGGCCAGGGTTCGCGCCGTCTCTTCGAGCACGAACTCGAGGATCTC
Source organism: Brevibacterium sp. Lmc1 (assembly GCF_057654315.1). Taxonomy (NCBI): domain Bacteria; kingdom Bacillati; phylum Actinomycetota; class Actinomycetes; order Micrococcales; family Brevibacteriaceae; genus Brevibacterium; species Brevibacterium sp. Lmc1. The sequence continues at coordinate 343,645 of NZ_CM172803.1, forward strand.
ACTCTTCGACCCGAAGTAGTTGTACAGATTCGACAAGGAAGTGCCCGCCGCCTTCGCGATCTGCCGCGTCGACGCACCGTGGAACCCCTGGGCGGAGAACACCTCGAGAGAAGCGTGGACAACCGTGTCACGGTCGATGAATCTCGGCGCTGCTCGCCGCCGGTTCGCATTGGCTGGGGTGTCCTCCATGGGCACCAATCTACTCATAAGTTCACCTGCACTCATAAGCACACCCGGAAGGAACTTTCATGACCACCCCGCTCAAACCCGGCCGAAGACTGCTCGCCGATGCTGACGCACTGGCTGCGTCAAGTCCGCTGTCGCTGGCCGACTCCGTTGCCGAGGCGATCGGTCAGGAGCTGGGGCAGTCGGTCCGACTGGTCTCGGCTGAGCTGGAGACGAACGGCGAGGCCCAGACCGACGACAGCGAACTCGTCTCCCCGTCTGCAGTGGTGACGGCCGTCCTGCCTCAAAAGGGACAGGAGCTGCGGACCGAGGTGACAGCTCACCTCGAAGGGGACGCCGCCTATTCCGCCTCGGTGCGTTTCGCCTTCGCCGAAGCCATCGACAACAGCGACGACGTGTCCGATCTGTTCTGCCCAGGCAGTGCTGGTTGGAACAGCGCATTGCGCGATCGCCTGCGTGAGGACTCCGAGTTCTCCACACTCATCGAGGCCTACGACGGAACGATCGGCATCGCCATCGGCGGTCGCCCAGTGCACTTTCGCTGCTACCGCGGTCACGTGCTCGAGGTCGTCGCCCGCTCCATCCTCGGCGCTGACTTCGTGCTCTCCGTCCCCGGCGACGTCTTCATTGATCTCGTGACCGCCGAGCGCAACCGCTTCATGGAGACCGCGATGAGCGGGAGGATGCGCTCCTCCGGATCCGGGTACGAGTACCTGCGCATGACCAGCGCACTGATCCGCATCATCGACCACGCTCGAGCCATGGCCGTCACAGCCGGCTATGTCGGCTCCGAACGCGTCCTCGAAACGAATCTGCAGGTGGCTTGAGATGACGACACTGAACCACACGAACGCTCCGGCAGCGACGACCCTCCGCGCTCACCAGCTGATCATCGACGACCGCATCGCCTTCGTCGAGGACTGGGGCGACATCGACGCGACGCCGCTGCTCGCTGTTCACACCGCAGGACAGTCCGGAGTCCAGTACCGCCACGTGGCGGCCGACCTCGCCGCCCTCGGCTACCGGGTCATCGTTCCCGACCTGCCCGGGCACGGCCGCACGGAGCCGGCGAAGAACGGCCCGGTGACCGACCTCGACGAATACGCGCGATTCGGTCTGACAGTGCTCGACCAGCTCGGGATCGATCGGTTCGTCGCCGTCGGGTGCTCGATCGGCGGCAAGATCACGATCGACCTGGCCGTGCGCGCCGGTGACCGCATCATCGCGGCAATCGCCATGGCCGCCGGATCCCGCCCCGGCCATGTCTCGCTGCGAGGCCTGACACGTGAGCTCGTCGACATCTCGACGCCGTCTCGCGGCGATCGAACCTACTGGGGGACGCGAGCCGTCGTCGGCTCGGCAATCGACGAAGAGCGGCGAGAGCTCATCGCCCGCATGCACTGCAGGGAGGACCCGATCGTGTCGAACTCTGATCTCATCGGTTGGGGCCGCCACGACGTCAGCGCGGGCCTGCCCGGTGTCACCTGCCCGACGGTCCTCGTCGCCGGTGAGGACGACGTGTGGATCGACACCGCAGCGATCCGCCGTGACGCCGAGTCCATCCCTCGAGGCACCTTCGTTCTCCTGCCGGGAATCGGGCACTATCCGATGGAGGAGATGCCGGACTTCGCCGAGGCGGTCGACTCCTGGGTGCGCAGTGCCGGCACTCGCGGTGCCGATACCGATCTTCCCGATTCCGGCGGGGCCGATTCCGGCAGCGCTGACCGAAAGACCGAAGAATTGGAGGCCGCCCGCTCATGAATTCGCCCAGCACTCTCTTCGGTCATCTGAGATCCTGGGCCGAAACCGACCCACAGCGGACGGCTCTCATCGATCCGCTGCCGACCGGTGCCGTCCGTGAAGGCACCGAGTCCGGGCACGTGCGCATCAGTGTCTCGGATCTGCTGGCCCGCGCCAACGAGTTCGCCGATCTGCTCGCCGAGCACGGTGTCGGCCCGAACGACTGCATCGCGGTCTGGCTGCCAAGCTGGTCCGACACCTATGCGTGGCAGTTCGCGGCTTCCGCGCTCGGTGCCCACGTGATCGGGGTGAACACCCGCTACAACGTCGCCGAGGTGGGGCACGTCCTCACCAAGGCCCGCCCGCAGGTGCTCGTCGTGGCCCACGGATTCCGCAACCTCGACTTCCTCGCTACCGCACGGAAGGCCATCGCCGAGGTGGACCAGGAAACTGCCGCACAGCAGGACCGTTCACCGGGGGAGCCGTTCACCCCGCCGAAGGCATTCGTCTGGGCGGTGCCGGGAGCCGCGAGCGAACCCACGATCGCGGACTACGACCTCGGCGCTGGGGCGGTGCTCGTCCCCGCGGAGTCGTCAACCATCGATCAGGCAGCGACTTCATTCGCCGCGGCCGCACCCGAAGAATCCCGGCTGTCGGTTGCCTTCACGACTTCCGGCTCCACGGGGATGCCGAAGCTCGCGGCTCACCGGGAGTCCGCCGTCATCACTCATTCCCAGCAGGTCGCCTCTCGAATCGGCTTCACCACCGGTGACGTCCTCGTCGAACCGCTCCCGTACTCGGGCGTCTTCGGATACTCGGCGGGAATGGGGGCTCTCTTCGGCGGAGCGGCAGTCCTCCTTCACCCGGTCTTCGACGAACAAGAACTCGTCCGGGCCTGGAGCACCTTCTCCGGCTCACACTTCGTCGGAGCCGACGACATGCTCTCCCGAGTGCGCAAGGTCTGCGAAGACACGGGCACGAAACTCGAATCGTGGCGGTGGGCAGGCGTGGCCGACTTTCAAGGAATGTCCGCCGACATCGCCGAATGGGCGGCCGAACAGTTGGGCACCCGCACCGTCGGCGTCTACGGTTCCTCCGAAGTCTTCGCACTCACTTCGTTCTGGCCGAACGACACCCCGGAAAAGCTGCGGTATTCGGGAGGCGGTCGCCTCGTCGACCCTCGCTACGAATACCGCATCGCCGATCCGGTCACGGACCAGCCTGTGTCCGAAGGCTCGGAAGGTGAAGTCCAACTCCGGGGTCCCAACGTCGTCGACCACTACCTCGGTGATCAGGGAGAAGGAAGGAAGAACTTCACCTCCGACGGATGGTTCCAGACGGGGGACCTCGGGCGCGCTCATGGGCCCGAAGCCTTCGAATACGTCTGCCGAATGGGTGACGTCATCCGTCTGCGGGGGTTCCTCGTTGATCCCGCAGAGATCGAGCTGCACCTCATTACCCATCCGGACATCGAGTTGGTCAAGGTCGTCGGGCGCAGCAGCGACGTCGGCGAGCCCGAAGTCGTCGCTTTCGTTCAGCCAGTGCCCGGAACTACTCCCGAACCTGAGGACATCCGGCAGTACTGCCGGCAGCAGCTCGCCAGCTTCAAGGTCCCGACCGAGGTCCGCCTGGTCGAGACCATGCCCGTGACCGCGGGAACGAACGGCTCGAAGATCAAAACCGCCGTCCTTCGAGAATGGGCGGCTCAGCCGGCGGTGGTCGGACAGTGATACGAATCGAAGAAGACATGAAGACCCCAGAAAGGGCAGAAGATGACTCATAAGCCGCGTCCGCGTCCGGACACTCCGCACATGATGACCGAGGAGCGCCTCGAGATCCAGGCGCTCGCCCGTGAGTTCGCCCGTGATGTCGTCCTGCCCATCGCCAACGAGCTCGACCCTGTTGAAGGGCAGTTCCCGGATTCGATGGTCAAGCAGATGGCGGAGATGGGGTTCTTCGGCATCCTCATCCCCGAAGAGTACGGGGGACTGGGGCTTGGTGTGTTCGAGTACTGCCTCGTGGCTGAGGAACTCTCCCGTGCTTGGATGTCGGTGGCCGGCCTGTTGGCTCGCGGCAACGGCATGGGTGGTGGATTCTCGCCCGAGCAGGAGGCCCGTCTGTTGCCGAAGGTTGCCAGTGGTGAGTACCTCGGTGCCTTCGCCCTGTCTGAGGCTGAGGCTGGGTCGGATGTGGCGAACCTGCGGTGCAAGGCCGAACGTAATGCCGATGGTGATTGGGTCATCAACGGTACGAAGATGTGGTGCACGTATGCCGATCAGGCCGACTACATCATCCTCTTCGCCCGCACCTCCACAGAGGAGAAGCGACATCGGGGGATCTCGGTGTTCCTCGTCGAGAAAGAACGCGGCACCTTCCCCGAGGGGATCTCCGGGGCGCCAGCGAAGAAGATCGGGTACCACGGGTGGAAGACATGGGAGCTGTCGTTCGACAACTTCGTCCTGCCTGCCGATGCCCTCCTCGGTGAGGAAGGCCGCGGTTTCTACCAGGCGGTGTCCGGACTCGAAGTCGGACGTGCGCACACGGCGGCCCGGTCGATCGGTCTGGCACAAGCGGCACTTGAGGACTCGATCAAATATCTGAAAGAACGCGAGCAGTTCGGGCATCCGTTGGCTGATTTCCAGCATCTGCGGTTCAAGGTCGCGGACATGGCCGCCCAGATCGAGGCGTGCCGACAACTGATGTACCACGTGTGCACGGAGATCGATTCCGGTCGCCGCTGCGACAAGGAAGCCGCGATGGTGAAGTACCTGGCCGGGGAGATGAGCGAGAAGGTCACCTCGGAGGCGCTGCAGATCCACGGTGGTGCCGGGTACACGAAGGACTTCGCTGTCGAACGCTACTGGAGGGATGCGCGGTTGACGAAGATCTTCGAGGGCTCGTCTGAGATCCAGATGCGCATCATCTCCGACGAACTCCTCGGCCGCTGAATTACTACCCGACGGCGGCCCAGCAACCTGGCGCCAGGTATCTGCGCCGCCGTCGGGTAGTAATTGGCAAGTTGTGGGTGCATTGATGAACTACCGATAGGAAGATGACTGCGATGAGTGAGACGAACCTTCAGGACTGGGTCGGGCGGACCTCGACCGCCTTCGAGACCGCAGACGGGGAACGGGCTGCACGCCTGGCGACCTTACTCGGTCACGACGGTGACCCGGCTGCACCGCTGTTCCCATTGGGGCATTGGCTGCACTTCTCCGAAGGCGATGTGTCGATGAGTGAACTCGGTGCCGACGGGCATGAGGCTCTGGGTGGGTTCATGCCCCCGGTCCCGCTCCCGCGGCGGATGTGGGCCGGCAGCGACCTGACCTTCCACGCCCCGATCCTGCCCGGGCAGACGATCGAGCGGACCACGATGATCGAGTCGATCACGGAGAAGACCGGCAGCACCGGTCCGTTGTGCTTCGTCGTGCTCCGCCACGAGATCACCGCGGACGGGGCCCTCGCGACGACGGATCGGCACACGATTGTCTACCGGGAAGCCACCTCGGTACCGGAAGGATCGGCGGCGAAGCCCCCTCGGACAGATTCGCCCGCCCCCGAAGGCTGGGAGTGGACCACAAGCGTTCGACCGAACGAGGTGACACTCTTCCGCTACTCGGCGTTTACGTTCAACTCCCACCGCATCCACTACGACCACCCGTACGTCACCGAGGTCGAAGGCTACCCCGGCCTGGTCACGCACGGACCGTTGACCGCGACGCTGTTGTTGGACGCGTTCATGTCCACCCACCCCGAGGCGGCTGTGACCGGGTACCGGTTCACCGCGAAGTCCCCCTTGTTCGCGAACGAACAGATCCACCTCGTCGGCCGGGAGTCCGAACCCGGAGTGCATGAGCTCCAGGCCATCGCGCCAGGTGGGAAGACCGCGATCGTCGCCACCGTGACAACGAAGAACTGAGGAGCACCAGCATGACCGACACCCGCCCCGCACCCCTGACCGGTCTCAAGGTCGTCGAGATCTCTGCATTCGTCGCCGCCCCTTTGGGTGCGATGACGCTGGCTCAGCTTGGCGCAGAGGTCATCCGCATCGATCCGATCGGTGGGAACATCGATGCGAACCGGTGGCCGATCAGCGATGACGGCACGAGCATCTACTGGGCGTCCCTGAACAAAGGGAAGCGCTCGGTCACGCTGGACCTGAAGTCGGAGGAAGGCCAGAAGATCGCCACCGACCTCATCGCCGAGGCGGGCACGCTCATCACGAATCTTCCGGCCCGCGGATGGTTGAGTTATGAGAATCTCAAACAGCATCGTGAGGATCTCGTCATGTTGCGCTTGGGTGGGTGGCACGATGGTTCGCCTGCGGTCGATTACACGGTGAATGCGGCCAGTGGTTTCCCGATCATTACCGGTGATGACGAGCGCCCGGTGAACAACGCGGTGCCGGCGTGGGATGTCGCTGCGGGGCTCTATATTTCCAACGGGGTCATGGCCGCGGAACTCGACCGTCGTACCTCGGGCGAAGGCCAGGAAATCACCCTTGCGCTCTCCGATGTCATGCTCGCGACTGTCGGCAATCTCGGCTACATCGCGGAGGTGCAGGCGACGGGGAAGACGCGTGGTGCTTTAGGTAATGGGTTGTACGGCGCGTACGGTCAGTCGTTCGAGTGCTCGGATGGCCGGCAGGTGATGGTTGTCGTCATCTCGAACAAGCACTGGCGCGGCCTGGGCAAGGCGACGGGGCGTGCCGAGAAGCTCGAAATGATCGGGCCACTGCTCGACGTCGACCTAACCACCGAGGGCGGCCGGTTCGAAGCACGAGAGGCGATCGATGCAGTGGTGCGCCCGTGGTTTGCCAAGCACAGTTCCGAGGATGCGACGAGGCTACTTGCCGAGGCGGGAGTGCTCGTCGGTGGGTTCCAGACATTTGAGGAACTGGTGAAATCTGATCCGCGGTGTTCAACCGAAAACCCGATGCTCACCGAGATAGACCAGCCAGGCGTCGGCCGTGTACTCGCCCCGCGTGTGCCGTTGCAGTTCGGCGGAACGTCGGTGCCAGATGCTGTGCCCGCGCCAGCATTGGGTGGGGATACTGAGGCTGTGCTAGCTGGCAAGTGAACGGTCGTAGACACAAGTTTGCAGAGTCCATTGACACGCCAGTTTGGTCGGCTGCCATATGGTGAATAGTTCAGGCAATATCAGCAGCTGTAGCGTTCTTGAATTGTTCATATTTGTATTTGAGTAGTTCATGCTGGGGGCGATCTCGCCTATGCTTTGGGACTGTCATGAGATTCATTCCGTGAAGTTCCTGCAGACCATGTCTGAGCATAGGGCCGTCAATCTCTTTGAGAAGGTCATGGCGGATTTCGACCGTATAGTCTGGACGGACTCCAAGGAAGAATTTGTCGAACGCAGCGTGATGGATCTTGCACATCGCTAAACCGTTAACTACTGAAGGCACCCCTTTCTCGTCGGAATCGTTCACGATATGTGCAGCGTCGAGAAGCGGCGGATGCGCCAAATTACAGACTGAACAGCGGTTCTCATACGCTGCGAGCACGGTGGATCTAAATACGGGTTGGTGGACACGTACCTTCGCCATCCGCCTGAGGTAGCGCTTAGCTACAAACTCTTGTGTAGAAAAGTCGATCCCGCTGATGTCACTGGCATCTTCGGGTGTCGTCAATAGGAACCGCTTCTCTCGAGGTTCTTCACCGACGACATACGTCGGTGCGATTACCTGGAAACGTGCAGGTTGCATGCCTACACCCCAGAACCAGATAATTGGAACCTGCGTTTCCATTGCGTTTCGGAGGCCAATGTTTTCGGAAAAGAAGGGATCGTCTCCGCGCCACATGTATCTGATCAGGCCATCATCGCCGATGGCGTCCTCGTATGGCCTTTTTTGGCCCGGTCCGCGGAAGACAGTTTGGATTGAAAGCGCTGACGAGAATCCTTTAGGTTTTCGGATTCCTTGCTGAGTTGATTGCAGTTTGAATTGCTTGCCGTCGAACTGAAAGTCTTGAATTTCTTCTCGAGTGAGCGGGTCACGACCTCCGTCCGTTCGCATCTGCAACCAAGAGATTGCTGCCTCTCGAAGCCCTGCAGGTTCAGCCACAGCTAGCCTTCTTTCTCGTCAACTTCGGCATTGATCCCATTTCGTTGGATGAGGCGTACTACTGGAAGGTCTGGTTCAGCCCAATCAAGGTGGTCAAGCTCTTCCACGGAACACCAGCGAAGCTCGTCATGATCAGTGCTCCGCTGAGGACGTGTTTCGGTTTCAGCCCAATAGCAAGCGAGATCAATCGACGTTCGGGTGGTCGTTGTGGTGTCTCGCGATATCAAGCTTCCGATCGAGCTGTTTTCCAGGCTGAGTTCTTCGGTCAATTCTCGCTGGAGCGCCTCCTCGGCAGATTCTCCCGCCTCAACTTTTCCGCCAGGAAATTCCCATTTGCCACCTGCGGTCTTTTCCGGCTTACGTCTGCACGCAAGCACCTGATTGCCGGCGTGGAAGACCGCTGCGACTACGCGAAGAGTTTCGCTCATGTCTACAGACTATGCTAACTTTCCAATCGCTCGCGCATAGTCTTCCTTGATGAGGTCGAAGTGGGTCCAAGATTCCACAGCGGCAACTTCGTCGAGTGCCCGTAGATCTTCCATTGTGCAAAGCACTTCGGCGGAGGTGGAACCGACTGCAGTGGCGATGAAATCGTGAGCGCCGTGAGAGCGCGCGGCGAATTCAATCGAGTCGGATTCGAGGATGTACTGCCGGACGGGCTCGGAGGGACCCGCGAGCGCAATGCCCAGACCAGTCGCGAAACGATTGGTGGACAATCCGCCAGATTTGATGGCTGCAATACGTATGACTCCAGCAGAAATGAGTCGTTGCACCCGTGTACGTACAGCAGATGGTGACCGATGGACTATCTTCGCAAGCGCCCGAAAACTGGCCCGGCCGTCGTCCTGCATAGCACTGATGAGCTCGTGGTCCACGTCGTCCAAAAGGATTTTCTGACGGTTCTGAGCGACGAAGAATCCGCGCAGTACGTCGACATAGGTCGTCACTCTTATTTCACGAACCCCGGGAATCGTTCGGACCAATTCGAGAGTCTCGAGCAACTCGGCGCTCGAGCCGTGGCGTGACTCGAAAACCAGAGGCCGCTCGCCGCTAGTAATCGACACGAACACAGCGTCGGGAAGCTGAGCAACTGCCTCGGCAACGGGACGCACCGGCCCGTCGATACGAACCATCGAATGTGTGAGCACGTGATGGCCGGCAACTCCAGGATCGAGGGCCGCGACCACTCGCAGCCCTTCGCGTTCAGTGAGGATCCGCAATCGTTCGGCGATGTGGTGTCGAGATACACCGAATGATCGTGCGAGGTCGAGCACACTGACACGGCCGTCGTGTTGAAGCATGCGGATGATAGCAGTGTCGAGGTGAGAATCCTCCGTCTGTACCAATGCTCCTCCATTTAGACGGTAGGTGCGAACTATTGCCGTACATTCTCGCGGAAGAGATCGGTCGAGTCGACAGATCAGCAGTTCTATCCCGATAGTTGCGAATCATTCGTCGTGACTCCGGGTGATAACCGTTCTAACATCGCTTCAAGCCCACCGCCGTCAGGAAATTGACAAGCAGTCGCGGCCCATCCGAGCAAAGGAGCTCACGATGACCACCCCAGCACCCACAGCACCCGAACGTTCGCACCGGCGAGCGCTCAAATCGGGATTTGCCGCTGCCGTCGGAACGACGATCGAATGGTACGACTTCTATGTCTACGCTACGGCTGCAGCGATCGTCTTTCCGCAGGTATTCTTCCCTGAAGTCGATCGCACGCTCGGCACGCTAGCCTCATTCGGGACCTACGCCGTAGCATTCTTCGTCCGCCCGCTCGGAGGAATAATCTTCGGGCACATCGGTGACCGACTCGGTCGCAAACCGGCACTGACCATCACCTTAATGATGATGGGCATTGCGACGGTCCTCGTCGGTTGTCTCCCCGGCTATGACACGTGGGGCATGACCGCAGCGGTGCTTCTCATCGTGCTCCGCATCGTCCAAGGGCTGGCTGTCGGAGGTGAATGGGGAGGCGCGAGTCTCATGGCCGTCGAGAGCGCTCCACCGAAGTTCAAAACGTTCTACGGAGGGTTCACGCAACTGGGTAATCCGTTGGGCGCTCTTCTCTCATCGGGCGCCTTCTGGGTACTCTCGCTCATGGGTGACGATGTTCTCTTCAGCTGGGGATGGCGCGTGCCCTTCCTCATCAGCATCGTCCTCATCGCCGTCGGCATCTGGGTTCGACTGCGTGTCGAAGAGACTCCAGTCTTCCAGCAGAGCGGCTCCAGTGAGTCGACGCCGATCATCCATACACTGCGCTTCAACTGGTATCCCGTGCTCCTGGGATTCGGGATGGTTGCGATCGCCTCTGGCGGCTACTATCTCGCAACCTCTTATGTCCAGAGCTATGCCACCAGCGAGGAGATCGGACTCGCCGCCTCGATCATCCTCGGAGCGATGACCCTCGCATCCTTCCTCGAAGCCATCGTCACTCTTCCGTTGGCGTGGCTCGGTGACAAGTGGGGCGGAAAGCGCCTCATGTACCTCGGTGTGGGGTTGTCCTTCATCTGTTCCATCCCGCTCATCCTCGCCATCGAGAACCACACGGTGACTTTGATCTACATCTTCGTCTGCGCAATACGCGTGACGATGAGCGCGACCTGGGCGCCTCTGTCAGCACTCCTCACTCAGATGTATCGCCCGCAGGCGCGCTACACCTCGATGTCCTTGGCCTATGGCGTGGGCGCCGCCGTATGGGGTGGACTCTCGCCCATTGTCGCGACCTCGCTCATGGCCGCTACCGGCTCAATCTGGTCGGTGATCGGCCTCTTCGGATTCCTCTCTGCTGTGGCGTGGATCGCGACGGCATTGGCTCCGCAGCACAGCGATGAAATCGAACCCGCCCAACCCTGACCTGTCACGCGCTTTTCGAGGAGATCCCCGTGAGACACCTGGCCACGTATGATGCCCGCGATTCCACCCCTACCCTCATCACCGCCGGAATGATCCGCACGGTCGATGGCAGTCAACCGACTGCCTCGGCGATGTTGATCGGCGGGGGGCAGGTCCTCGCGGTGGGAACTATCACCGACGCCGAGGCGGTCGCCGCCGACCGTGGACTCAATCCCGTCCACGTCGACTTCCCACAGGCCACGATCGTCCCTGGTTTCATTGATCCGCATGCGCACCCGCTCATGTACGGACAGCTGCACACCTGGATCGATGTCTCCCCAGACGCAGCAACCTCGATCCCCGAGATCATTGAGATTTTGCGTCAGGAATCAGCGAAACTTCCTTCCGGTATGCCCATACGTGGGTACGGGTATGAGCAACGTAACCTCGTCGAACGCCGACATCCGACTCGGCGAGAACTCGACGAGGTCTCCCGTGACCGCGAGGTATACATCATGAACGCCTCGGGCCACGGTGGAGTGGTCAATACATTCACGTTCGAGAAGTTCGGTGTCACCCGGAATACTCCGAATCCTGAGGGAGGCGAGTTCTTCCGCGACTCGGAGGGTGAGCTGACCGGCGAACTCTCAGACGCCGCCTGCAATATTCTCACCGGACTGGACGGAGTGAAGATCGGTCACCACGGGCCGAACTTCCACCTCGGCGATGAAGCAGCCGAGCATCAGCGGCAACTCGACATCGTTCAGAGCGAATTCCTCAAAGGCGGCGTCACTGCTATCGGGGACGCTCAGGTTTCGAAACGTGAGTTCGCCGCCTACCTCGGCATGGCCGACAGAGGTGGGCTCCAGATACGAGTGTCGATGTATTTCCTCTCTCACCTTCTTGACGCAGTGCTCGGCCTCGGTCTCACCGGACCGTTCGGCAACGCCTTCCTCTCCGCCGCAGGTATCAAGCTCTACGCCGACGGGACACTGGGAGGATGGACTGCCTACTTCCCTGACGGGTACCTCGGCGATCCCTGTCGGACCGGTCAGCTCTATCACTCTCCCGAAGAATATTCCGAACTGCTACGCCGGGCCCACGACGCTGGCTTGCAGACAGCCACTCACGCGCAATCGCCGATCGCTATCAAGATGGTCGTCGACGCCATCGAAACCGCCATGGCTGAACGTCCCGATACGGACGCTCGTCACCGGATCGAACACTGCGGACTCCCTGACCCGGCCGAAGTGATACGGATGGCGCAGCTCGGGATCAGGCCGGTCAACCAGACCCAGCACTATTACAACTGGGGCGAAGGCGTCGAACAGGCCATCGGAACACCAGGAGAAAGGTTCAACCCGCTGGGGGAGTTCCGGGATGCGGGCGTGCCGATCACCTTGTCCTCGGATGCCCCGGTGGCCGAACCCAGACCTCTCGAAGCGATCCAGGCGGCGGTCACTCGCATCACCCGCCGAGGGCGCAAGCTCGGCCCGGATTCGTTGCGCATTTCGGTAGAGGAAGCACTACGTGCCCACACACTCGAGGGCGCAATCACATTGGGCAGGGACAACGAATTTGGGTCCTTAGCCGTCGGTAAACGAGCAGATTTCACAGTGCTCGAGGCAGACCTGCTCGAGGTCCCGGGAGACGAGATTGCGACTATATCGGTCCTTGAAACGTGGGTCGATGGAGTCTGCCGGTATAGGGCGGACGACGAAATCGCAGTGGCTCGAAGCGGACTGCCAAGATCCGAATCGACTTTGAGTGGGGAGTGAACAAGTGAGCATCAAAGACACAGCACGGGCGTGGATTGACGAGCACATCGGTGATCTCCTCGACTGGCATACCCATATCTGGGAACTGGCAGAACCAGCCTGGCGAGAATTCGACTCGCAGGCGTGGTACGTGCGACGGCTGCGCGAAGAAGGCTTCGAGGTCGAGGATGGTTCAGGTGGAATGCCGACGGCATTCAGCGCCCGGTGGTCGAATGGCCGCGGGCCGACACTACTTACCTATGCCGAGTACGACGCTGTGCCCGGAAACTCACAGGCGGCAACAACTCACGAGGAGCCTCGAGGCGAGCTCTCCCGATTCGCACCTGGACACACGGATCCACACTCGGCACTGGGCATCTCCACCTTGGCCGGGCTACTCGCAACGAAGCACGCCATGACTACCCACGGCATCACCGGCACACTTCTCTATACCGGCGAACCCGCCGAGAAGATGCACGGCTCGAAGGTCGTCCACGGGTTGCGTGGCTACTACGACGTGGCGGACGCGATCGTGTCCTTCCACCCCTTCTATATGCTCCCGCTGTGCAACACCGCGCGATGGGACACTCAGTGCGGGGCGTACTACAGCAAGGTCTATTCGTTCCTCTGCGACGAACCCGAGACCTGGCAGCTGTCCAGCGCGGACCCGCATTCGCCCATCCCGGCTTCGCATTCGGCGGCGCGTGCCCCTGGTGCGAATCTCGCGCTGACTCAGATGCTCACTTCCTCGCGATCGATGCTCGATTCGATGCTGCCGGCCACTGGAGGGTGGAGCTTTACCGATGCCATCCTCACCGATGGTCAGGCGACTGCCGATAATCTTCCTCAACGCGTGGCACGGGTGCAATTCTCCTGGCGGACACCGGACATCGAAATGGCCGAGCATGTCCTAGCTGTTCTTGACAGGAATGCGACTGCTGCCGCAATGATGGCCCATTGTTCGGTCGAGGAACGGTGGGTGGCCCGGAGCCGACCGGGGCGCACGAATCATGTGCTCGCGCAGACCCTGTATGACAACCTCGCCGAGGTGGGGCCACCAATGTACGGATCCGAGGCGGTGGCGCTCGCCCAAGAAGTGCAGCGGAATCTGGGTGCCGAGGTCAGCGCGAAGCCGTTCCTTCCTGAAACGGAACGGCTCATCGAACCGCAGGAGGCCGAACGACAGTTGCGAGAGCAGATGCCCGCATGGCAACGAAACTGGACAAGCGACGACTACGTTGAGATGAGCCACTACGCGCCGCTGGTCAGGTTCTATGTATCGCGGCCTGCGCTCGCCTTGGCGCCTGGAGCTGGACCGTACCCAGGATGGGTGATGAACGCACTCGGCGGGATGCCCGAGCTCATCGCACCAACGATACTCACAGCTGGAAAGACGATCACAGGGACGTTCCTCGACTTACTCACTTCGCCGGACGTCTTGACCCAGGCGAAAGAGGAATTTGAGTCGCGGATCGCGGAAGAGCCGATGCCCGCCCTGCTGCCGGCTGATTTTGAAGCCCCGATCGACCTGCCTTGGCCGGACTACCGTGTAGATCGTGGCAGTGGACGTCGTCGGTGGTGAGAGCGAACATTGTCAGGGACAGCGCAAGTTCATAGTCTCCCAAGCGAACGTCGCGAGCCAATGAGAGGACACGTACTCATCGGAGACTGCAGCCTCGAGACCAGGCGCCATTAGCGAATCGACCCGCGTGAGCATGCCCTTGGCTTGGGCCATAGGCTCGTCGCGGCCAGTCTTTTCCGCAATCGTCTCCAACTTCGGGGCTAAACGCATCACCGATGCCGCGACTGAGAGTCCTAAACCATAGAGGTGGCTCTGCTGACCGTCGGTCGGGTCGAGGACCTTGACTGGAGTGAGAGCTGGTGTTTCGGGGGACAGCTCGGAAAGGAACTCTGGCAGCCAAGACGCAAGCTCATCCTCGGTGAGGATCTCAGCCATGAGATCGGCCTCGCACAAGCCGGGGGAGAGGAAGTCGTGACCGCTGCGTTCCTGGCGGAAGTTCCACGCGACATCCTCGGCGAAGAACCGACGAGCCGCGCCGGCAATGACATCGACTACATCGTGCCGCTCCGCTGCCCGGGCCCCGAGGAGGATTCGGCGCAGCCCAAACGCGGTATTCGAGTGCACGCCATGCCGAACCGGCGCGGCCACCTTCGGCAGCCACGTCGATGCAAGATCGAAGACCGTATCCGCGAGCACCTGAGTATTTGCGCCGAGCGCCCGCAAGTCCGCAAGGTCACTGGCATTGAGCACCCGATTGAGTTCGACCGCCCAGGCCCAGCCATACGGCCGCTCCCACGACGGATTCTCACGGAGGAAGGCCGCCTCGGCGAACATATTCTCCTCGTTCAGGTGTGAAGACAGAACGTCGAGCGCGCGTTCGCGCCAACCGGCACCCTGGGCCACCTCCGTCTCCAGCAGTGACGCCAGCAGGTAGTGCATGTGCACGCTCGAATGCCAGTCATAGGAGTTCGCGAACGCGGGGTGCTTCTCCACAGCGGGCACGATGTCGGCGAGACTCCGCGCCAGATGGTGGGAGGCGAACGGATATTCGCGGGTGATGTTGCTCAGCGCCACCTCGGCGAAGGGGTGGACGTAGTCGTCAATGTGCGGCATAGATCCTCATCGGCTCGGGGTCTCCACATTACTCGCAATTGAGTCCCGCCAAGCCTGGGGAACCGGTCATCTGAAAATCAGACAGAGAGCATCCACAACGACTATTGGAACTGTCGAAGCGCGCTCATTAGGCTCGAACTGCCTCTTCAGCGCAGATGGTAAGCCGATGATTCGCCTTGCCGATCTGCACAGAATCCCATGCTCGACAGAGCACTCAACATGCCGAGGAAGTCATGTCCAATTCGCAGATCGCCGACTCAGCAGAACCGACAGATTCTGCCGCGATGAGCCCCGCATCCAGACCCGAGCGCAAGCAGCCGATCGGCCTATACACGCTATCCTCCATCGAGATGTGGGAGCGCTTCAGCTTCTACGGCCTTCAGGTCATCCTCGCTTACTACATCTACTACACAGCGGGCGACGGAGGATTGGGGCTTTCGGAAGGTGAAGCCCTCGCCATCACCGGGGCCTACGGCGGTGCTGTCTACCTGGGACAGCCCATCGGCGCATGGTTCGCCGACCGTCTCGTCCCTGCACGGACCATGGTCATGGCCGGCGGAGTCATCATCATGGCCGGTCATATCACGTTGGCGACCGTACCGGGCCTGGCAGGGCTCATCATCGGACTCGCCCTGATCACAATCGGGACTGGGGCCCTGACTCCCAACGTGTATACGATGGTCGGCCGCCTCTACAAGGAGCACTCGCCACGGCGAGACTCAGGCTACGCAATCTTCTACACCGGCATTCTCGTCGGGGCGCTCGTCGGGCCTCTGGCTACAGGTTTCCTGCAGGCCGAGTTCGGCTTCCACTACGGATTCGGCGCCGCTGCCGTCGGCATGCTCGTCGGCCTCACCACTTACTTCCTCGGCCGCAATACCGTGCCGCAAGAAGCACGCGTGGTTCCCAATCCGATCGCTTCGTCTGGGAAGTGGAAGGCTGCTGGAGTCGGTATCTCACTCCTGATCCTCATCGCTGTCCTGGTGGGTACGGGGGTGCTGACCACCGGCAACCTCAACAACTACGTTCTGGCGACGATCTGCATCGTCAGCATCATGTATTTCCTCGTTATGCTGCGCTCGAAGAAAGTGACCCCCGAGGAACATAAGCGAGTCAAAGCCTTCATCCCACTCTTCATCACAGGAACCATATTCTGGACGATGATCCTTCAGCTCTTCACCACTTTCGCTGTCTACGCCGATACCCGAGTCACGCTGACGATCGGCAGCTACTCCATGCCAGCCGCCTATATCAGCACCTTCGAGGTCATCGCTGGGATCATCGCCGGTCCGCTAATTGCTGCCTACGGGCAGAAGGTCGCAGGTCGTTCGAACCGCGCTGTGCCGAGCACCTGCTCGAAACTCGGCCTCGGCTTCCTCATGATGACGCTGACCTTCGCCCTCTTCGCCGTCTATCCGATGATTTTCGACGGCAGAATTCCGCTCGTCCCCGTCATCATCGGCATGATCGTCATGGGCGTCACCGAGGTGATGTACGCCCCGATCGGATTGTCGGCAGCATCCCAGCTCTCTCCTCAGGCGTTCAATGCCCAGATGATGGCGTTGTGGGGACTGACGACTGCCGCAGGCGCCAGTCTCTCAGGATTCATGGGCCAACTCTACGGAGGTATGAGTGAAGTCGCGTTCTTCTCACTCATGGCTGGAATAAGCCTCGCTACTGGCCTCGTCCTCTACAGTCTGCGACGCCCGTTGCACGCGCTCGGGCTGAAGTGAATCGCTGTATGTCACCAGCATCACCCAGCGCACAAACATACCTGACCGCACCAATCGACAGCGAAAACGAAGGAGCGTCTGTGCCGAGTGCCGATCGCATCTACAGAGGCGGAACCATCTACACGGTTGATTCCGCAAATCCGACCACCGACGCCGTAGCGATTGCCGATGGGCAGATCATCGCCCTCGGCACCGCGGACTGCGACAGCGTGGCTGGCTCCGACACTGAGGTGGTCGACCTGTCGGGTCGGACATTGATACCTGCCTTCCACGACGCGCATGCTCACCCGGTACTCGGCGGCATCAACCTCGTCCACTGCAACCTCGACGATATCCACGGATATCGGGCTTACCTTGAACGCATCGCCGAGTACGTGCACAACCATCCAGAGGACGAATGGGTCATCGGCGCCGGTTGGTACGGCGACGTCTTCGAAGGAGGATTTCCCCACCGGCACGACCTCGATTACGTGATCTCAGACCGACCCGCGGTCTTCGACAGCCACGATGCTCACGGCTGCTGGGTGAACACGCGAGCACTCGAAGCTGCCGGTATTGACCGTGAAACTCCGGACCCCGACGGCGGTCGGATCGTCAGGGATGAATCCGGCGAACCCACTGGTCTGCTCTTTGAGACCGCTGCAGAGCTCGTCAAGAACCTGCTGCCGGCGACCACATCGAGCGACGTGGAGCAGGCGCTGGCCAGTGCCCAGGAGTACTTCCACTCTCTGGGGATCGTCGGATGGCAGGACGCAGGCGTCGGAGTGCTCACGGGATCGCCTATCGACACTTACCCTCCCTATTTGTCTATGGCGGAAGCGAGCGCGTTCAACAGCAAAGTCACCGCCGCGCTCTGGTGGGATCGGGACGTGCCCTACGCCGAGCAGATCGAGACGCTCAAGGAGCGTCGAGACCTGATCCGACGAGTCGAGAGCGACCGTGGCGTTGGCGGTGTTCAGGTCACCGTTGTGAAGATCATGCTCGACGGAGTGTGTGAGAACCTCACTGGAGCCCTCAAGCGCTCCTATCGTGGCCATGATCATGAACACGGGCTGCTCATGTTCACGGCCGACGAACTCAACGAGATTACTCGGGGAGTCGAGCGGCATGGCTTCGACATCCACATCCATGCTGTGGGCGATCAAGCTCTCAAGCTCGCGGTTGACGCGCTGACTCAGGAAGTAGGTCCTGCCACCGGCCGCCGCCATCAGATCGCGCATTTGGACATTGCGGATCCCGAGGATCTCGCCAGAATGGCGTCGAGCGAACTGATCGCCAACGTCCAGCCGCTTTGGGCCCGTCGAGATTCTGTCCTCGTAGAGACCAAACTCCCACTTCTTCACAATGACCAGCAAGCCCATCACTTCATATTCGCAACGATGAGAGACGCCGGCGTCCGGCTTGCGTTCGGGAGTGACTGGCCGGTTTCGAGTCCCGACCCGATCTGGGGAATCCACGTCGCGGTGAACAGAACGGCTCCGCCGGCCGACCCGCATGGGCAGGACGAGGTCGCTCAGAACGAACCGCTGCTGCCGGGCGAGGAGATCACAGTCGAAGAAGCGCTTCGTGCTTATACCTTCGAAGCCGCTCGTGCCAACAGCTATGAGGACGTCTCCGGGAGCATTGAAGTCGGAAAATCGGCGGACTTTGTCATTCTTGACTCCGATCCCTTTGACGTTGATCGACGTCAGCTAGGTGACATCAGAGTCGAGACAACGATCTCGGCAGGAAAAGTGGTGTATCAGCGCGGGCGAGCTCTTTCAGTCGCCATGTGAGTTCAGTACGATCTCAGATGGGCGACGGACCGCGGTCGAAATGACTTCATCGACCTGCGACGGAAGGTCACCGCATCCTGATAGTATCCTGCCCGTCCTCGGCAATCTCATGCACCCGATGACGGCGCAGTCGATCAAGCAACCAAGTCTCTACCGAACCGAAGCGCCGGCCACGATGCCAGATGAGATCGACGGAGACGAGCCAATCGGTGAACGGGTAGGCATCGAGTCGAAGCTCGACCAGCTCCCCGGAATCGATCTCTGCCAGGACGAGCTGCCTGGGCAGCGTCGCCCAGCCTAGACCAGACCGGGCAAGTGCTGTGAGGGCCTCGTAAGAATCAGTGTGCCATGTCTGTGTCGACTGCAGGTATTCGCTCGTCGGCAACGCGCTCGAGTGCGAGATGTAGGCGAGGTGACGGTAGCCGCGCAACTCATCGAAGCTGGGAGTATGAATCCGTGCAAGCGGGTGGTCCCGGTGTGCCACGTGGGTCATGAGCAGTTTGCCCATCTGATGAAAGCCGAGTGCATCGGGGTATTCCGGAAGGAGGAAGGCGATACCGAGTTCCGCCTCATCGGCTAACACCAGCCGACTCGCGTCGCCGCGGTCAGGATTCCTGATGATGAGATCGGTATGGGGAAACGCCTCTGCGAATTCGTCGAGCACCGGCATGATCTGCTGTGGTGGAACGCCCACTGCGAGTGTGATGCTCGCGGCCTGATCATCGGCAAGAGCGTCCCCGTGCCGCTCGAACGTCACAGCGCGGTCATAGAGTGCGCGAGCTTCCAAGAGCAGGGCTTGCCCAGCTTCCGTGAGCGTCGGTACACGGGTGCTGCGGTCGAAGAGTGCGACATCGAGTGAGATCTCGAGATAGGCGATTGCTGAGCTGATTGTCGACTGGGTGCGGCCGAGGGCCCGCGCCGCTGCAGAGAAGGAACCGTGCTCGACAGTGAGCACGAAGGCTTCCACTTGTTCCAGGCTGAGTCGCATGACTCCAATCTATCGAATGGATCGATGGAAACTCATTTCTTCTATCGGCGCCAGCACAATACTGTCGCACTTGTTCCCTCACTGAGCAATGAAAGCAGGTGCACCATGAAACTCGCGGTCAACGATGCTCGCGTCGCTGTGGTCGACCCGGTAGATGAGATCCTGCCTGTACGGTCGATGCTGACGCTGGGTCTCCAGCACGTTCTTGTCATTTACGCCGGCGTAGTGGCAGTTCCTCTGATCCTCGGGGGAGCCCTGGGGCTGGAACAACCGCAGATCGTCATCCTCATCAACTGCAACCTCATCATCGGCGGCCTGGCGACTCTGCTGCAGACTCTCGGAATCTGGAGGTTCGGTGCACGGCTGCCGCTGATTCAGGGAGCGTCGTTCATCGCCCTGGCACCCATGATGCAGATCGGCACCGAATACAGCATTCAGCATGTCTTCGGCTCAGTCATGTTCGCAGGCCTCCTGGCTATCGGTCTGGCGCCTCTGTTCTCCCGCCTGCTCCGCTTCTTCCCCCGGGTCGTCATCGGATGCCTTATCACCACGGTCGGAATCTCGCTCATGCCTGCAGCAGCCGGATGGCTCGGCGGCGGTGAAGGCAGCGACTCGTTCGGTGCTCCCAAGCATCTGCTCATCGGTTTGCTCACCGTGCTGGTCACCGTGGTCGTCTATGTGTGTTTCAAGGGCCTCATGAGCAGCCTGTCGGTCCTCATCGGCATGTCGGTCGGCACCGTTGCGGCTATGTTCATGGGACTGAGCGACTTCAGCGGAATCTCCGACGCCGCATGGGTTGGCATTGCCGTGCCGATGAGCTTCGGCATCCCCCAGTTCGACCTCGTGCCGATTCTCATCATGACCCTGGCGATGATCGTCATTATGGCAGAGACCACGGGAAACACCTTGGCGATCGGACGGATGGTCGACACACCAATTACCACCCGCCGCCTCGGAAACGCCTTCCGCGGTGAGGGCCTTGCCACGATGCTCAGTGCAATCTTCAACGGTTTTCCCCTCAACGCCTTCAGCCAGAACACCGGCCTCATCGCTATGACAAAAGTACGGAGCCGTTACGTCGTCGCAGTCGCGGGCATCATCATGGTGGTCATGGGGCTGATCCCGAAGGCCGGTGCGATCGTTGCCGCCATCCCTCCCGCTGTCCTCGGCGGAGGCGCAATCGTCATGTTCGGAATGACCACCGCCGCGGGAATCCAAGAACTGGCACGAGTGAAGTACGAAGGCACACACAATTCCCTCATCGTGGCGATCTCGCTGAGTGTTGGCGTGCTGCCGATGGCGATGCCTTCTCTATTGGACTCCGTCGAAGGCCCACTCTCGCTGATCTTGGAGAGCGGCATCTTCCTCTGCGCCATCGTCGCTGTGCTGCTCAATGCGCTCATCAACAGAACAACCCCCAATGAGAACAATGAAGAAATGGATAGAGATATGACACAGACACAGTCGGCAGCCACCGTCAGTGAAATGGACCTCGACCAGCTCCGAAACGTCATCGCACTGGCTGAAGACTCGAAGAATCGTGGCCGGCACCCCTTCGCCTCCACCGTCGTTGCAGCCGACGGGACGGTGCTGGCATCCGCAGGAAACAACTCGATGCCGCCCGAAGGCGACCCGACTCAGCACGCTGAACTGCGAGCCGCAGCCGATGCGGCACGACAGTGCACCCCCGAGCAGCTGGCTTCGGCAACTTTGTACACCAGTGCCGAACCTTGTGTGATGTGCACCGGCGCTGTGTATTGGACGGGCATCGGCCGGATCGTCTACGCGCTCTCGGAGCATCGTCTGCTCGAGCTGACCGGTGATGACCCTGAGAATCCGACCTTCGACCTGCCCTGTCGCGAGGTGCTCTCCCGCGGGCAGCGGGATATCGAAGTGCTGGGGCCGCTGCTGGAGGACGAAGCTGCAGCTGCTCACGCTGGATTCTGGTCCCGCAGAACAAACTGAGTTTCAAGCGCAAGGGGGAGGCGGTACGGGCGGCCCTCCCCTTCCGGCCGCCCTAGCAACACAGTCGATCCCCGGATTGACAGGCAAACCCTGCCACCGCAACAGCGACTAGGCTGAATGGGTACAGTGGACCGGACAATGGAAACAGGTAGGTGATGACGCAAACTCCCGAAGTATTCGGCCCGACGGTCGATGATCACACTAGGTGCGTCCACTACGCCACCGAACTCGACATCATCGCCATCCGCTTCGCCTGCTGCAACCGTTACTTTCCCTGCCACCTGTGCCACTCGGAGACTGCAGGCCATCCCGCACAGCAGTGGTCACGCGAACGATGGAACCAGCCCGCCATCCTCTGCGGGATGTGCTGGACCGAACTGACTATCGAGACGTACAAGTCGGTCGACGAGTGCCCGGAATGCGCCGCGACCTTCAATCCACGCTGCGCGGCGCATTCGGACCTCTACTTCGACGGCCAGTGAAGCCACCGGTCAGTGAGGCAACTGCTCAGTGAAGGAACTGCATCACCACGATCATCGCTGCCATCCCCCAACAGTCGAGTGAAATCAGAGGGTGCCTGCGGGCGATGTCGTGGACGGCGCAGATCACCAAGAGCACAGCGAGGACGACGACGCCAGCTGTGAGGAACGTGCTTATGAGCGACATGTCGCCGGCATGATGCCCATGGCCGCCAGCTCCATGACCGCCGGCATGCGTCGAACCGCTCATGTGCGTCCCATGGTTGAGGACCTGCCACGCCATCACCGGATAGGTGATCGCGGAGAGGACGGCAGCCGTCGGGCTCGAGTGAGGACTCGCCCGTGATACGCAGTGGTCAGGCGCGGTCGATGACCGGCCACCATGGTCGACCTCGGACCAGGACACGCCGCCCGCGCCGCTCGCGACGAGAGCGGGGGTCCGCCTCGGCGAAGGAATCCCCGCCGACGTTCGCAGGAAGAAGGCCAGGCAGAGTCCGACGATGAGCAGAGCGCCCGACCAGATCACCGACGGAACCACTTCGGTAAAGGCGAGGTCGACCATGGCGAGGACCATCACCGCTGCGGCGACGATGGCCGGACGCCCCTTCGCGGCGACGGTCCCGGTCAGGCAAATGGTCCCCGAGGCGACCATGAGGAGAGAGGCGAGGCTGCTCATCGTTCGGATCTGTCAGTCGCACTCGCAGGAGTGACCGGTCTCGGTGCCACAGTGACCCGACTTCGGGCGCGGCACGTCGAGCGCGGGATTCCTGTCGAAGAAGCCATAGGGCTTCATTGTGAACCCGAGCTTGTCGACCGGCATGATCGGCCAGTCCTCGGGACGGGGGAAGTGCGTCATCGCAAACGACGCCCACACGACGATGTCGTCACCATCGACCGGCCGCTGTTGCTCGACCCACTGTGTAATGGTGCCGGCGCCCGGGTTCTGATTCGGATACGTACCTGAGGGGAACCGTTCGTCCGCGTCGAAGTGCGTCAGCCACATGTGCTTCGACCCGAAGCCTGCCCGCTTCGAGATCGATGACCCCTCGGCCGCCATCATCGTCGGCTCATCGGGCACGCGCAGCTCGTATCCGACGGGGAAGCCGTGCCGATTGGTCTTGTCCGGATTGACGATGTGCCAGACCCGGCCGGCCTCACCATCGGCTGTCCGTCCGCCCTCGGCGGTCAATCGGGTCAGCTTGCGGGTGAAGGCGTTGCCGTAGGGGTTGTCGTCGCCGAATGGCACGCGGACAGCTTCCTGCTCGTCGACGGCGTTGGCGATGCCGTCGACCTGCATGTCGAGCCGAGCACAGAACATGTGCTGATGGAAGGGCATGCCCAGTCCCTCGTCGCCGAGGGGAGACGACCAGCGCTGCCGCTGAGTCTCGTCACCGTATGCGGCCGTGTAGACGATGCCGGTGGCCTTGCACTCGAGCTCGATCGTGCCGTCGAGGTAGAGGTACCAGTAGAAGCCGTAGTCGTAGTTGCCGACGGTGATGAAGAAGGAGATGACGAGGCGGCGATTGCGGCGCACATCGACGGCGCCGGTGAACTCATCGGTGTGCTTGAACAGGATCCCTGCATCCTCCTCGTGGATGCAGATGGCGTTCGTGATCGTGTGCGCATGCCCTTGATCATCGGCAAGCACCGCATCGGAGTAGTGGATCTCGCCGAGGCAGTCGCACCCGAGCTCGAGTGAGTTCGTGTTCTTGCCCATCGAGTACTCGCCGGCGTCGAAGTAGTTCTGCCAGAAGCGCACTGGACTGGGGTCGCCGTAGGGCACGACCATCTCCGCCACCGAGGCGCGGTAGACGATGGGGCGGCGCTCGCCCTCGTCATCGAAGCTGAGCTGATGGAGCACCAGGCCCTCGACCGGATCGAAGCCGAGTCGCACCTGCCACTTCTCCCAATCGAGGACATCCCCGTTCAAGGTGAAGCTCGCGCCCTCGGGCTGGGTGATCTCGATCGGCTTCTGCGTCGCCCGCGGCTCGGGCAGCCAGGAATCGAGATGATAGTCGAAGCGCTCTTGGGGCACGGGCACGATGTCGGTATCGACGACCTCGACGACCTCGCCGGTGTTGAGGTCGAGGTAGGCGACCAGCCCCTCGAGCGGATGCGCCCACGCATTGTCCTGCGGGTCCGCCTGGATGAACGACGAGCCGCGTACGAGGCGACGGCCGGCCTCTCCGGGAATATCAAAGCAGCCGGCGGAGAGCGCGCAGATGCGCACTGTCTCGACATCGGTGATGCCGCGAGCCTCGACTGCAGCCCGCCACGTCGCGTCGTTGCGGATCATCTGCTCGGCTTCTTCGTACTCGGTCATGGTGATCGGGGCTTGCCCCTCGGCCGCGACATCGAGCACGCGGGCGAAGAGGACCTTGCGCTCGGATAGTGACACGAGGAGCTCCGTCTGCTCCCCGGTGTCGCGATCGATGATGAGCGAGCGCACACGGCGGTCGAGGTCGGTGGCACCTGAGATGACCTCGCGCTTATCTGGTTCGACGAGGCTGACGAGAGCGAACAGCGTCTGTTCGCTCACGTGGCCGGCATCGACGATGATGGCCCGGTTGAGCTCGATCTCCTCACCGGTCAGGCGGTCGAGGGGATGTGCAGTCGAAGTGCCGACGGTGTTCGTTGTCGGTGCAGTCATGGTCTTCACATGCCTTTCTGTGTATCGAGTGTGTTGTCGAGAGCGGGGTCGAGGTCGTCGAGCAGATCCTGAGGATCGGTCGGTGTGGGGCGGAAGACGCGGACCCGGTGCCCGCGGACGTATCCGATCAGGGCCAGCGCAGCGAGGGCACCGAGGGTGCCGAGAGTGAGGGCCGTGAACGGTCCCTGATCGACGCCCCATTCGTCGAGGAAGTTGTACTCCTGCCCGAAGAGCCGATCGAGTGTGCCGGGGAAGATCGCGACCCAGGATCCGAGCAGAATCCAGAGGAAGGCGATGCCGCCGAGGATGGTGAACCCGACATTGCCGACGGGCACCCGGAAAGGGCGTTCGATGCCGGGGTGCTTCCACCGCAACTTGATGGCCGCGGGGATGATGAGCAAGTAGCTGAGCAGGAAGGTCGAGATCGAGATTGAGAGGACGACTCCGAACAGTGCACCGGCATCACCGCTGAGCTGCATGGCCGCGATGAGGAAGACCGTGGCGACGGTGCCCGAGAGCAGGTTGACGTTGACCGGTGTGCCGAGGGTACGAGAGATCTTGCCGAAGAAGCCTCCGAAGAATGCTCCGTCGGCCGCGGTCAGTGCCTGCATCCGATCGCTCATGATCATCCAGGCCGCGCCTTGTGAGGCGAGGATGATGACGAACATCAGCGCCGCGAGCACGACCATGACCTCGGCAGCGGGGCCGTAGACGGTGAACACCGTCTGCACGGCATCGAGGAGTCCGCCGATGCCGGTGATCGTCTCGGTCGGCAACACGAGCAGCATGGCGAGGACCGGCAGGAGATAGCAGAGCGCGGAGATGAATCCAGAACGTGCGATCGCGACGGGGATGTCCTTCTTCGGGTTCTTCATTTCGTCCGAGGCGCTGTTCGATGCCTCGAACCCGAGGTAGGAGAACAGCAGGAGCGGCACTAGCCCGAGGAAACCGCCGAGGCTGGGGCTGAAGTCCGAGAGGTGGAGCGGCTGAACGCCGTGTTGGGCGGCGTAGATGATCGTGGTGAAGAGGAAGAACGCGATGAAGATGACCTTGAGCACGCCGCCGAGCGTGGGCAGCCACTTCGCCTTCGCCAACGACAGAATCGCCGCGATCACCGTGATCCAGATGAAGACGATCTTGAAGATCCAGTCGCCGATCGACCCGGCCTCGAGCGGGCTGATGAACTGGTTCCAGGTGCCGGTGGCGAGGAACGCCATCGAACCGCCGACCCACACTGGCTGAGTGACCCAGCTCAGTATCGAGGCGATCGCGCCTGCGGGCCGACCGAAGGCCTGGCGGACCCAGATATAGGCTCCGCCTTCACCAACGAAGGTGCTGCCGGTCTCGGCGAAGACGAGCGCGTAGGGCACGAGGAAGAAGATCGCGAGGACGAGTGTCCAGGTGAAGGTCTCCGCGCCGAATCCTGCGGTCTCGGCGAGGACTTCAATGCTCAATACCGCCGACATGACGATGAGCACGATGTCGAATCGGCCGAGCGTCTTCTTCAGATGCTGCTTCTGTTCGTCCGCGTATGCGGTCGTGCGTTCAAGGGAAGACACCATCCACCTCCTTGTGAGTGGGCGTCCGATAGAGTTCTTTGAGTTACACCGTAAAGAATTGCACGGGCGGCCGCCGATTGACAGAGGTGCGGCCATACCGATCCGCGTTTGCCTGCATCACTTCAGGAGATAATGGGGCCATGGCACGACCGAAGAATCAGGCGGGACGCCGTGCACAGCTGGTGCAGGCGGCGAAGCAGGCGATCGCGCAGCGCGGACTCAACGGGCTGCGAACCATCGACGTGGCCGCGCACTCAGAGCTGGGTCCCGGGTCGGTGGCTTACTACTATCCCGACCTCGGAGACCTCGTGCGTGAGGTGCACGAAGACGCGGTGTCACGGTTCTACTGGAACCGGCGCGAGCAGGGGATCGCAGGTGAGACTCCGGAGGCCAAGCTGGCCAGGATCATCCGCAGCGGCATCCCGCACTCCCGCGACGACGTCGACTTCCAAGTGCTCAATGAGCTGCATACACACGCGCACAGGGATACTTTCCATGCCGGTCTCATGGCCGAGCTCTACCGACTGGAGGTCTCGCTCTATGCCGCGGTCCTCAACGAGGGCGTCGAGGAGGGCGATTTCACGATGACACTGCCCGTGGGGACGGCGGCGAGCAACCTTGTCGCCCTCGAAGACGCCTACGGACTGCACTTCATGGGCGGAACCCCGCTCGACGCCGACGACATCTTTCGGCTCATCGCCGCAAACGCCGAGGTGCTGACCGGGTGCGGGCTGGCAGAGACGACAATGGCGCGGTGAACCGGCGTCCATCCGAACAGGAGTGGTTGCCGGTTCACCGCGCCGAGAATGGGCTTCAGTGTCGGTGGGTCTTGCCGAAGCGAGGGTGCTTCACCCCCACTGCAGCCAGGTGGTCTTGAAGTCCGAGTAGTTCTCCAGCGCGTGGACGGAGAGGTCGCGGCCGAAGCCGGACTGTTTGAAGCCGCCGAAGGGTGTGGTGAAGCCCAGTGCGTCGACGGTGTTGACCGACACGGTGCCGGCGACCAGGCGCGCGGATACACGATGGGCTCGGGCCATGCTTCCCGTCCACAGTGCTGCTGCCAGACCGTAGGGCGTTTCGTTGGCTTTCGAGATCGCCTCCTCCTCGGTGTCGAAAGGGGTGACGAGGGCGACGGGGCCGAAGATCTCGTGGCTGTGCAGACGGTGATCGGCCGGCAGGTCGGTGACGATCGTCGGCTCGACGAAGGTACGGCGGCCGTTGATCGCAGGGCGGTTGCCGCCCTGGGCGATGGTGCCGTCCGCGCGGGCCTGCTCGATGCATTCCCACACCTCGTCGGCGTGCTTCTCGGATACGAGGCAGCCGATCGCGGAGTCGGGATCGAGTGGGTCTCCGGGCTGGAAGTTCTCGGCTGCGTCCTCGAGCAGATGGACGAACTCCTCGTACACGGGGCGTTCGACGAAGATCCGCGAGGTGGCCGAGCAGACCTCGCCCTGGTTGTAGAAGATGCCGAACGCAGCCTTCTGGGCCGCGGCAGCGAGGTCATCGGTGTCGGCGAAGATGACATTGGCGCTCTTGCCTCCGGCCTCGAGCGCCAAACGCTTCATATTGGACTCCCCGGCGTAGACCTGGAGCTGCTTGGCGACCTCGGTGGACCCGGTGAAGCCGAGCATGTCCACATCCATGTGCCGGCCCAGTGCCGTGCCGACTACCGAGCCGCGACCGGGAACGACGTTGAGGATGCCCGCGGGCAGCCCCGCCTCGGCTGCGATCTCGGCCAGCAGCAGGACCGAATGCGAGGCCTCGACCGGCGGTTTGACGACGAGGGCATTGCCGGCCGCCAACGCGGGCGCGATCTTCCACGTCGCGATCTCCAGCGGATAGTTCCACGGCACGATGACCCCGATGACGCCCAGCGGTTCGCGGGTGACGAGCGCTGTCGACCCCGCCGGGGTCACCGGAATCTCGTCACTGAGCTTCTCGATCGCCTCACCGTAGAAGCGGAACAGGGCCGCGGCCCCCGGGGCGTCGATCGTCGAGGACTCACCGATCGGCTTGCCCATGTCGAGTGTGTCGAGGAGGGCGAATTCGTCCGACCGCGCTTCAATGAGCTCGGCCAGGCGCAGCAGCACCTCACGCCGATGCGTCGCCGAGGCGCGCGACCACTCGCCGCCATCGAACGCGGCGCGGGCGCTCGCCACCGCCGCATCGACATCGGATCCGTCACCGAGGTGGAGCTGCGAGATCACCTCACCGGTGGCGGGGTTCGTCTTCGGATGAGTCTGCCCCGAGCGTGCATCGACCCGTTGCCCGTTGATGACTGGGCGTCCGTCGATGGTGAGAGCCGCCGCTGCGGCCCGCCACTCGGCCAGGCTCGCCGGTCGGGTCGTGGTGTCAGTCAGAGTCGTGGTCATGGAAGGTCTCCTTAGCATGTGGTGCGGAAAGCGAGTGAGCAGTGAGAGCCGTCAGCGGTCGCTGGAGGGTTCGACGGCCGAGGGGCCGGGGCGCTCGGCCGGGGCTCCCGCTTCGGTGGCCGAGGTTGCCGAGGACTCCTCGAGGTCGTCGGAGCGCAGCAGGTCGATGCCGCGGGTCTCGGGCAGGGAGGCGACGGTGACGATGCCGATGACGCCGACGACTGCGAGGAACCAGCCGGGGCTGAGCGTGCTGCCGGTGGAATCGATGAGCCAGGTGAGGATGTACGGCGCAGTGCCGGCGAAGAGCGCGGCCGTCAGGGCATAGGCGATGGACAGTCCCGTCTGCCTCGTCCGGGTCGGGAAGAGCTCGACGACGGTGGCGGCGTGGGTGCCGAGGATGATCGCGAGGATGAAGGCCAGGCCGAAGGTCGAGACGAACGACGCCCAGGGGTAGTCGGCGCCCATGAGGAGGAACAGCGGAACCGAGAGCACCGTGAGCGCGATCGCCGCGGTCATGAGCACAGGCTTGCGTCCGAACCTGTCCGAGGCGAGGCCCGCCAGCGGGACGATGACGAGGCCGAGTGCCGAGGCCAGGGTCGACAGCAGCGCGGCCCGTCCGGGTTCGATGCCGACGGCGGTCTCCTGATAGGTGAGCAGGTAGACGAGGACGACGTAGAAGGTGACGTTCATGAACGTCTCCATCCCGCAGGTCTGGAGGAACTGCTTGGGGTTGCGCTTGAACACCTCGCGCAGGGGCGCCTCGGCGACGGTCTCCATCTTCTGCAGGGCCGAGAACTCCGGGGTGTCCTCGATTTTCCGGCGGATGTAAAGGCCGATGAAGCCCAAGGGCACGGTGATGAGGAACGGGATCCGCCAGCCCCAGGCGCTCACCTGGTCGGGCGTCAGCGCCTGGTTGAGCAGAAAGACGACGAAGGAGGCCAAGAGGAACCCGGCCAGGGAGCCCACTTCGAGCCAGCTGCAGCCGAAGCCTCGGCGCTTCGGCGGTGAGAACTCACCGAGGAACGCCGCGGCGCTGCCGAATTCGCCGCCGGCGGCCAGCCCCTGCACGATGCGGGTGACGATGAGGAGGATCGGAGCGAGCATACCGATCGTCGCGTAGGTGGGAAGCACTCCGAGTGCGAGAGTCGACAGGGCCATGGCGAGGATGACCAGGGACAGGGTGTGCTTGCGTCCGAGCTTGTCGCCGAGGCGGCCGAAGATGACCGCGCCGATCGGCCGGACGAGGAAGGAGACGGCGAAGACGGCGAAGGTGGCGAGCAGTCCTGCTGTGCTGTCCTCCTCGGGGAAGAAGATCGCTGCGATCGTCGTGGCCATATAGGCATAGACGGCCCAGTCGAACCAGTGGACGAGAACGCCGATGGAGCCGGCGACCACGCTCTTGCGCAGACCTTTCTGATAGGCCAGCCCCTCGGCAGCCTGTGTGTCACCTGACATGTCCGAATCCTCCTTTGGAATCGTGGTTGCCAGCGCGGTGCTGGCGGTGCGGCCGTCCGTCAGCCGCGCTGGACGCTCACATCCGCGGCGGTCCAGGCCAGAGCGGTGGCGCCGTCGATGAGTGTGCTCTCGGCCTTCTCGCCGACGCAGGACTCTGCGAACGCCGCCTGATGGTTGCTCGCCTCGCCGCCGACCCCGATGTAGGGGTGGATGGCGTCGACGATCTGGGAGACGTTGCCCATGTCCGTCGATGCGCGGTTCATCGTCGCTGCGACGGGGTCGACGTCAAAGTCCCGGCCCAGCGCGAGAGCATTGGCCCGGTAAGCCTCGAGTGCGGCTTCATCGGTGCGCATCTCCGAGTAGCGACGGCTCTCCGGGGTGATCGACAGCTGCGCACCGGTGGCCAGGGCTCCGGCCTCGAAGCAGTTGACGACCTTCTGCTCGAGGGCGATCAGCTCCTCGGTCGACTCGGCCCGCACGTACCAGCGGCCCTCGGTCTTCTCGGGAATCGCGTTCGGAGCTTCGCCGCCGTTCGTCATCACGCCGTGCACTCGGACGGTCTTCGGCAGCTGCTGGCGGAGCAGACCGAGGGCCACCTGGGCGATGAGGAATGCGTCGTTGGCATTGATGCCGCGTTCCGGGTATGCGGCGGCATGGGCGGCTCGCCCGGTGTATTCGACATGCCAGTGGGTGACGGCGAAGGGCTCGGCCTCGGCGACATCGACGGGAGCGGGATGGGCCATGAGCGCGAAGTCGAGTTCGGTGAAGGCACCGCGGTCGAGCAGTTCGATCTTGCCGCCTCCGCCCTCTTCGGCCGGTGTGCCGATGACCTCGACGGTGATGCCGAGTTCCCCGGCCGCCTCGGCGAGGCCGATCGCCCCACCGACGCTCATCGCGGCGATGAGGTTGTGGCCGCAGGCGTGACCGAGGCCGGGCAGGGCGTCGTACTCGGCGAGGAAGCCGATGGTGAACTCGCCCGACCCGAACGTGGCGCGAAACGCGGTTTCGAGTCCGAGGTAGGGGCGTTCGACGGTGAAGCCGTGCTCGGCCAAGACCTCGGCGACGGCGGCCGAAGAGCGGAACTCCTGCCAACCGAGCTCGGGGTCGTCGTGGAGGGAGTTCGACAATTCGATGAGCCGCGGGGCGACCTCGGAGATTCTGGCGGCGACTCGATCCTTGGCTGCGGTTGCCGCGTCGTTCATCGATCGTCACCGGGCACGCCGTAGGACGGCGAGGCGGCCGGATCGAGGCCGCGCGTGATGTAGTCGTCCCGCTGGGGCATCCAGATCTCGAGGAGGCGGCCGAGCTGCCCGATCGGATCCTCATCGGCCCAATCGACGCGCAGATCGGTGACCCTCCAGCCGGAGCCGTTGACCACGGACAGGCCGGCGGAGTGGACGGGTCCGGCTTCGCCGCCGGCGGCCATCGCTGCCTCGAAGGCCGCGAAGAGGCGTTCTTCGAGACGACCGGTCGCAGACAGCGCGGTCTCGACGAAGGCGTCGAGGACTGTCAGGTCCGCGAGCATATTGCCTCCGGCCACGGCGTTGGTCTCGGTGCGGGCGCCGAAGATGCCGAGCGCCTGCGCGCCCGAGTGCGCGGCGGTGTTCCCGGCGGCGTCGATGACGAGCAGCTGCCGAAAGTCGATCGCGGTGGGATCGGCAGCGGCGACGACCGCATCGAGTGCCAACTGCGCGTCCTTGCCGGAGCTCATCTCGTCGATGATGGCCGGGCCGAGCCGTGGGTCGGTGATGTTCTGGGAGTTCACCCCGCCGACCCCGTCGGTCAGACTGATGCAGCGTGCGGCGACGGCCGGCGAGGATGAAGAGATCGCGGAGCCGAACTCCCCGGTCTCGGGATCGTGGAGGAGGAGCGAGAAGGTCACTGGGCCACCTCGGTCCGTCCCGCCTCGGTGCCGTTGTTCGCAGCGGAGTTCTCGCTGATGACGGCGGTGGCGTCGATCTCGACGAGCCACTCGGGGCGCGCCAGGGCCTGGACGACGATGCCCGTCGAGACTGGGTAGACGCCCTTGAGCCACTTGCCCATGGTCCGGTAGACGTCCTCGCGGTAGCGGGGATCGATGATGTAGACGGTGACCTTGACGATGTCTGCGAGGCTGCTGCCGGCTTCTTCGAGGAGCATCGCGATGTTCGCCATCGCCTTCTCCGCCTGGGCGGTGACATCGCCGATGCCCACGGACTCCCGGGTCTCGAGGTCCTGGCCGATCTGTCCGCGCAGGTAGACGACGCCGCCGGCGACGACGGCCTGGCAGAGATCGTTGTCCAGATTCTGCTCCGGATAGGTGTCCTTGGTGTTGAACATTCTCAAGCGTGTGTGCGTCGGCTCTGCCATGGCGGCGTCTCCTCGTCGAGTGAAGCGGTCTTTGTCTGCCACCCATTCTCGAGACATTCCATTCATCTGTGAAATAGTTATAATTTAGTCAGAGCATCTACAAAACAGATTCTTCATCGCAGGGAGACGCAATGGTGCAGAGATTCGCGATCACGCTCACCCAGCTGTCCTACTTCGCCGAATGCGCGAAGACGCTCAATATGACCGAGGCCAGCCAGGAGCTGCACATCGCCCAGTCGGCTGTGTCGACGGCGATCAACCAGCTGGAGAAGGCCCTCGGTGCTCCGCTGTTCGTGCGTCAGCACTCGAAGGGCCTCGTGCTGACCTCGGCCGGTGAGAGCCTGCTCCATGAGACCCGGGAGATCTTCGGGCGGATCACCGACGCCGTCGACTCGATCCAGGCCGGCCAGCGTGAGGTGCGCGGAACCATCGTCATCGCCTGCTTCCAGACGATCGCACCGTTCCTGCTTCCGCAGCTGCTCCAGCGATTGGGCGAGCGTCACCCCGACCTGACCGTCGAAGTCGTCGAGGGAGACCACGAGGAGAGCATCGATGCCCTGCGCAGCGGTCGGGTCGAGCTCGCGCTCAACTACGACCTCACCGAATCCGACGGCATCCGCGCCGAGATCGTCGGCGAGGCTAGGCCGCACGTCATCGTCGGCACCGACCATCGTCTCGCCCGTCGGAAGAAGGTCTCTCTGAGCGAGCTCGCCGAGGAT
This sequence comes from Brevibacterium sp. Lmc1, assembly GCF_057654315.1. Lineage (NCBI taxonomy): Bacteria > Bacillati > Actinomycetota > Actinomycetes > Micrococcales > Brevibacteriaceae > Brevibacterium > Brevibacterium sp. Lmc1. The sequence continues at coordinate 376,918 of NZ_CM172803.1, forward strand.
GACTTCGTCGTCCTCGACTTGCCCGACAGCCGCGAGTACTTCCTCAACATGCTCCGCCTGGCTGGCATCACCCCGCATGTGCGCTACCGGAGCTCGAGCTACGAGACCGTGCGCTCGATGGTCGCCATGGGCCTCGGGTTCTCCATCCTCAACCAGCGACCGCGCATCCGGCAGACCTACACGGGGGAGCGTACGACTATCCTCGAGATCTCCGATCCCGTCCCCACCCTGCACGTAGCCGTGTCCACCCTGGCTCGATCCGGCCGGACGGCGAAGGCTGCTGCCGTGTCCGACGTCGTCCGCGAGATCCTCGCCGAGGTGGCCCCCGAGTCAGGTTGAGAGCGTGTCCATTAGATACCCCCAAGTGATCGACGACTAAGTCTTGCATCTATTCATAAGATGCAGTGGACCGTGAAGAACTATTGGCATTGCCGCTTCCACCTGCGGTTTGCTGGAAGGCGTCAGGGCAACATCGAAGTTGTGCCCGCCAGCAACGAAGCAGATGCCGCCGCAGCGCGGCACCGACGGAAGGGTGTCCATGTCGAACACAACCGCAGAAACCACCGAAGTCGTCGTCATCGGCGGCGGCCAGGCCGGTATCGCGATGAGCGAGCATCTCAGCGAGCGGGGAGTGGCCCATGTCGTCCTCGAACGCGACCGGGTCGCCGAGGCCTGGCGCTCCCGCCGGTGGGACTCCCTCGTCGCCAACGGGCCCGCCTGGCACGATCGCTTCCCCACGCAGGAATTCGCGGACACCGAACCCGACGGCTTCGCCACGAAGGGACAGGTCGCCGAATACTTCCAGACCCTCGTCGAGGCCAAGGACCTGCCGGTGCGCACCAGGGTCAGCGCCACCTCGGTGACGGAGAACGCGGGAACCCGCGGATTCCGCGTGACCACCGACGCCGGAGTCATCGACGCCGACTACGTCGTCGCCGCCACAGGCCCGTTTCAGACCCCGCGGATCCCCGAGATCATCCCCGCCGAGGCGGGACTGACGCAGATCCACTCGAACGACTACAAGAACCCGGAACAGCTCGCCGACGGAGGCGTCCTCGTCGTCGGCGCCGGGTCGTCCGGCGTGCAGATCGCCGCCGAGATCCAGCGGTCGGGTCGACCGGTCCACCTCGCCGTCGGTCCCCACGACCGTCCGCCGCGGGCCTACCGCAGCCGCGATTTCTGCTGGTGGCTCGGCGTGTTGGGCAAATGGGACATGGCCACACCGCCGGCTGGAGCCGAGCATGTCACGATCGCCGTCAGCGGAGCGCAGGGCGGGCACACCGTCGACTTCCGGGACCTCGCGAATTCGGGCATCACCCTGCTCGGCCGAGCGAACTCCTATGCCGACGGCATCCTGCACATCGGTGACGACCTGCAGCGCAACATCGCCCGCGGCGACGAGAACTACCTGTCGCTGCTGCGTGAAGCCGACGAGTACATCGAACGCAATGGCCTCGACCTGCCGCCCGAGCCCGAGGCGCACATCCTCGGACCGGACCCGGACAGCGTCAGCGACCCGATCCGCGAACTCGACCTTGTCGCAGCGGGGATCCGCACCGTGATCTGGGCGACCGGCTTCGGCGTCGACTACTCCTGGCTGAGCGTCGACGGCGTCCTCGACGAAAGCGGATACCCAGTGCAGAAGCGCGGTGTCAGCCCTGTCCCCGGCATGTACTTCCTCGGGCTGCCTTGGCTGTCCCGACGCGGGTCGAGCTTCATCTGGGGAGTCTGGCACGACGCGAAGTACCTCGCCGACCAGATCGGCATCCAGCGGATGTACCGTGACTATGCGCCATCGACCACCGATGCTTTCGCAGAGGCTGCGTCGTGACGGCCCTGATCGCGAGGCACCACTTCGTTCCGCCCTCGTTCTCTCGGCTCTTCGGCCGACAGGCGAAATGTGAGAGTCTGAAGACACTATGACTGAGTCGATTTCATCCTCACCGCAGACCGCTTCGATTCCCCTGACCTCGCAGAACCCGCAGACCGTGCCCACCCGCACCGAGACCGACTCGATCGGCAGCATGGAGATCCCCGACACCGCCTATTGGGGTGTGCATACTGCCCGGGCGAACGAGAACTTCCCGATCACCCGCCGTCCGATCAACGTCTACCCCGATTTCGTCCGTGCCTTCGCCTGCGTCAAGCAGGCCGCGGCCCGGGCGAATGCGGAGATCGGGGCGCTCGACGAGCAGCGGGCGAACCTCATCGACTCCGCGTGTGAAGAGATCAAGGCCGGCAAGCTCCACGATCAGTTCACCGTCGGCGTCGTCCAGGGCGGAGCCGGCACCTCGACGAATATGAACGCCAACGAGGTCATCACCAACCGCGCCCTCGAGATCGCCGGCCGACCCAAGGGCGACTACGCCTTCCTCAACCCGAACGACCACACCAACCACAGTCAGTCGACGAACGACACCTACCCGACCGCCATCAAGATCGCACTGGCATTCTCACTGCAGAACCTCCTCGGCGAGCTCACCCTGCTCGCCGACGCCTTCGCGGCCAAGGGGCGGGAATTCGCTCACATCGTCAAGGTCGGGCGCACCCAGCTGCAGGATGCGGTGCCGATGACCCTCGGACAGGAGTTCACCGCGTTCGCGGTGACTCTGCGTGAGGACGTTCAGCGGCTCGAAGAGGCAGTCGCCCTCCTCGGCGAGGTGAACATGGGAGCCACGGCGATCGGAACCTCGATCAACGCCCCGGTCGGCTACAAGGAAGCGGTCATCGAACACCTGCGGAAGATCACCGGTCTCGACCTCGTCACGGCCGGCGACCTGGTCGAATCCACCTCCGATACCGGAGTCTTCATCACCTTCTCCGGTGCGCTCAAGCGCAGTGCTCTGAAGTTGTCGAAGATCGCCAACGACCTGCGCCTGCTGTCCTCGGGGCCCCAGGCCGGCCTCGGCGAGATCAACCTGCCCGCCCGTCAGGCGGGGTCGTCGATCATGCCCGGCAAGGTCAATCCGGTCATCCCCGAGGCGGTCTCCCAGGTTGCGTACTCCGTGGCCGGGGCCGACGTCACCGTGTCCATGGCCGTCGAGGCTGGACAGCTGCAGCTCAACGCCTTCGAACCGATCGTCGCCCACTCGCTGTTCCAGTCGATCACGTGGCTCGAACGGGCCTGCCAGACATTCCGGGTCAACTGCGTCACCGGAATCACTGCCAACGAAGACCGGCTGAACGATATCGTCGACCGCTCCGTCACCGTCATCACCGCGCTCGCCCCGGTCATCGGCTATGCCTCGGCTGCGAAGTTGGCCAAGGAGGCTCTGGCGAGGAACGAATCGATCTCGGACCTCGTCGTCGAACACGGTCTGCTCGAGCGAGATCAGCTCGGTGAGATCCTCAGTCCCGAACGGCTGACCGGAATGCCGGCCGACGACAGCGTAGACAATTCGGCCGACAGCGCCGAGGCGGTTCCTCGGGACGAGATGACGGGGGAGCTTCCTGTCATCCCTGATACGGAGGGCTGAGCGGCTCGGTTGTCCGCCGCCAAGCGCGCGGGCTGCTGCTTCGTCGCTCGATGGTCGCAGTCCGCCCATGGCATCGCCGGACTGCACATGTCGTGTGCTCGCGCGCGTAACCTTGCAGGAGCACTGTGCACGTGGAACCACTGATTCTCCGACCGATGACAGCTCCGAGAGGTGACGCACGATGTCGATTGATGCCTATATCTTCTTCAGTGACGGACAATGCGCTGAAGCGTTCAACCACTACCAGGAGATTTTCGGCGGCGAGCTGACGATCATGCCGATGAAAGACGTCCCCGAAGACCAGCGAATGCCCGGTTCGACCGACGAGACTGTCATGCATGCCGCGCTGAAATTCGGGGATACCTTGCTGATGGGATCGGATGACACCACGGGCGATGGAGGTCCGCGGCAGGGGATCGCTCTGTCGTACACAGCCTCCGACCTGGAGGCCGCCGGCACGGCGTTCGCCGGTCTGTCTGACGGAGGCGAGATTCAGATGCCTCTGGGGCCGACGTTCTGGTCCGAAGGCTTCGGCATGTGCCTCGATAAGTACGGAGTGCCGTGGATCGTCGATACTGCCGAGTCGTCTGACGGCTGACGGCACAGCGCGCCCCGTGACGACTGACGACGGCCCGCCCATGACCGAAAACTCGCCTACATCCCCACTGGTCCTCGCCGACCTCGACGCCTGGCGCGAGTGGCTGATCGCCAACGAGCACACCTCAAAGGGTGTGTGGGTACTCATGGCGAAGAAGAACGTCACCACGCCGACCTCGCTGAGCTATCAGGACGCCCTCGAGGAAGCACTGTGCGGAGGCTGGATCGACGGTCAGCGCCGCACCTTCGACGCGACGACGTTCGTCCAGCGCTTCACTCCGCGACGTCCGCGCTCGAACTGGTCGAAGCGCAATGTCGAGATCATCGGCAGTCTCGAGACCGACGGTCGTCTGCGGGATCGCGGCCGCGCCGAGGTGCGGTTGGCTCAGCACGACGGCCGCTGGGAGAACGCCTACCCCAGGCAGTCGGAGGCCACCGTCCCCCATGACCTGCGGGAAGCCCTCGCCGAGGCGCCCGCCGCGCAATCCGCCTTCGACGCGCTCAACCGCGCGGAGAGGTTCACGGCCATGCTGCCGATCCTCACCGCCCGCACCGAGACGACCAGGGCCAGGATCATCGCCCGACTCGTCGACCGCCTCGGCGAGGGAAATCGGGACTGAGCCGGCTTACTCCCCGGTCCACTCAACCGGGGTCTTGGTGAGGAATCCTTCGACGGCGTTCGCGAAGTCCTGACTGCCGTAGACCTTTGAGACGACATCCGCATCGTCGACGGGTCCGCCGGCAGCCAGCCGGCGGAGGTTCTCCTTGATCGCCCACTGCGTCAGCGGTGCCCCGGTCACGACCCGCTCGATGAGGGCTTCGGCCTCGGCGTCGAGATCCTCTGCGACCGCGGTGAGGAACCCGGAGGCCAGCGCTTCCTGCGCGTCGACCTTCCGCGCGGTGATCAGCATCGACGCCGTCCGCGGTTCCCCGAACGCCCGGACCAGCCGGCGCAGGGTGTTCGCGGACAGGGTGTTGCCCAAGGTGCGGGCGATGGGAACGGAGAACGCCGAGGCGGCCGATCCGATCCGCACATCCGCGCAGCACGCGATCCCCAGACCTCCGCCCACACAGTGGCCGTCGATGACGGCGATGACCGGTTTGCCGACCGTGGCCAGAGCCCCGAGCACTTCGTCGATGCGCTGCTCGTACGCGACTCCGTCCTCACCGGTGAACCCCCGGAACTGCGCGATGTCCGTGCCGGCCACGAAGGCTCGGCCCCCGGCTCCACGGAGGACGAGGGCACGCAGCTGCGGGTCCGCGTCGACCTGAGCGGCCGCCTCGGCGAGCTTCTGATACATCTCGAACGTCATCGCATTGCGCGCCTCGGGACGATTGAACGTGACGCGAAGGGTGCGTCCGACGACCTCGGTGATCACCTGATCGCTCATGACCGGACCTCCGCGGTGATGGTGTCGGTTCCGGCAGGGGCGGAGTCCGAGTCGGACCCGGCCGTCCCGGTACCGCCCGCGAACTCCGCGAGCACCCGGTCGGTATCCGCACCGAGCGACGGTCCGGCCGGACCATGGGTCATCTGCGAACGGGAGAAGCGCATCGGATTGCCCAGCTGCGTCACCTCGCCGAGGCGGGGGTGCTGGGAGGCCCAGAAGAAGTTCCGCTGCTGCAGGTGAGCGTCGGTGAAGACCTGCTCGTAGTCGTTGATCGGTGCGGCCGGGACACCCACGCGATTCATCTCCTCGACCACCTCGGCGATGGTGCGGGCGCGCAGCCGATCCTCGATGACGGCGATGAGGGCCTCTCGGTTGGCGAACCGCAGTGCTGGCTCGGCGTACTTCGGGTGGTGCTCGAGATCGGCGAGGTCGAAGGCCGAGCAGAACCGCGTCCACGTGGCCGGAGTGTTCGCACCGATGGTGACGAAGCCGTCGCCGACCTCGATCGCCTGATACGGTGCCTGCGCCTGATGAGCCGAACCGTTCGGCCGACTCACCGTCCCGGCACCGAAGTACCCGCCGGCCTCCCACACCGCCAAGGACACAGCGGATTCGAAGAGGGAGACATCGAGGTACTGCCCCTGCCCGGACTGGCGTCGCTCATAGAGGGCGGAGACGATGCCGAGCGCGACGTAGAGCGCGGTCGAGAGATCGGAGATCGGCACTCCGACCTTCGCCGGCGGCTGATCGGGGAATCCGGTGATGCTCATCAGCCCCGACCGGGCCTGCGCCATGATGTCGAGGCCGGCCAGGGGAGCCAGCGGCCCGTCCTGTCCCCAGCCCGAGGCGGAGGCGTAGATGAGATCGGGATGGCCCTCGCGCAGATCCTCGTATCCGAAGCCCATCTTCGTCAGCGCCCCGGGTCGCATGTTCTCCACGAGGACGTCCGCCTCGGCGAGCAGGGAGTGCAGGCCGGCTCGGCCTGCGTCGGATTTGAGGTCGAGGACGATCGACTCCTTGTTGCGGTTGAGCCGGATGAACGGGCTCGATTCGCCGTCGACGAAGGGCCCCGCAGCGCGCATTGGATCGCCGCCCGGCGGTTCTATCTTGATGACGCGGGCGCCCATATCGGCCAGCTGCATCGTCGCATACGGCCCGGCGATGAACACACCGAGCTCGAGCACGGTCACCCCCGACAGCGGTCCTGGTGCTGAGTCGTCACTCATTGCGTCCTCTCTGACTGCATTCTCACTGGTCGGTCGGTTCGGCGGGTCCATCCCCTCGGTGCCATCACGCCTCGGCGGCTTCGGGCAGGCGGGAGGCGCGGGCCGAATGCCCGGGCTTCGACGCCTCGCCGGTGAGCAGCTGCGGAAGCGTCATGCCGTTCACGTTCGCGAGGTCCGCCGCCTGGGTGCGGCAGGAGAACCCGTCGGCCAGGTAGATAGAATCCTCCGGCGCATCCCGCAGGGCCGGCAGCAGAGCGTTCTCTGCCACCGCCACCGAGGTCTCGTAATGGCCGGCCTCCATGCCGAAGTTCCCGGCCAGACCACAGCAGCCGGCAAGTTCGTGCACCGTCGCGCCGGTCCGCTCGAGGAGCGCCCGGTCTGCGGCGAAGCCCATGACCGAATGATGGTGGCAGTGAGGTTGGACGACGACGGTGCGTCCCGTGAGATCGGGGACGTCGAGCTCCGCGTCGACGAGGACCTCGGCCAGCGTCGAGGTGGCGGCCGCGATCCGGCGAGCCCGTTCGTCATCGGGGAACAGATCGCCGAGGTCGCTGCGCAGCACCGCGGTGCAGCTCGGCTCGATGCCGACGATCGGAATGCCCTTCCGGGCATAGGGATCGAGGATCTCCATCGTCGATTCGAGCTTCCGCTTCGCCGCGTCGAGCTGTCCGGTGGAGATGAGTGTCAGCCCGCAGCAGGCCTGCTGCTGCGGCAGGAGGATCTCGAATCCGGTCGATTCCAGCAGGTCGACGGCCGTCCTGGCCCCGGCATCAGAGAGGTATTCGGTGAACGAATCCGCCCACAGCAGGACCTGTTTCTTGCTCGCCGAGGTAGTGCTCACGTATTCGTCGGCGATGAGGGCGTCCCGATCCGCCGCTGAGGCACCGCGCGCCTCGGCGGGGGAGATGCGGGACTTCGCCCAGCGGGAGAACCGGCGATCATTGAACCGGACCATCTTCCGGCGTGGGTCCATGCCGCCGCCGGTCAGGACGAGTGTGGCCAGGGGGCGGAACTCCAGCACCGCGTTCGCCAAAGCGCTGACTCCGGGCACCGCGGTGAGCAGGCGGCCCCAGGTGGGCAGCCAGCCGAGCGAATAGTGTGCGAGGGGACGGAGCCTGCCGCGATAGGTGCGGTGGAGCACCTCTGACTTGTACTGGGCCATGTCGACCCCGGCCGGGCAGTCGGACGAACAGGCCTTGCAGCTTAGACACAGGTCGAGGGACTCGGCCACCTCGGCGCTGTCGAATGCGTTGATCAGGCCTCCGTTGGTCACCTCTTGGAGGACCCGGGCGCGACCGCGGGTGGAGTCCTTCTCATCTTTCGTCGCCAGATACGACGGGCACATGAACCCGCCGGACCCGGAGGTGTCGGCACGGCATTTGCCGACGCCCACGCAGCGGTGGACGGCGTTCGTGAAGCTGCCTTTGTCGTGCGCGAAGGAGAAACCGCCGGCCGTGCCGATCGAGATCGACTGCGGCCTGCGCAGGTCGGAGATGATCGGCAGCGGGTCGACGATGATGCCCGGATTGAGCAGGCTGTTCGGGTCGAAGAGCCGTTTGACCTCGCCGAGAGCGGCAATCGCCTCGTCCGAGTGCTGGAGGCCGAGGAGTTCGGACCTGGCTCGCCCATCGCCGTGCTCGCCGGAGGCGGATCCGCCGTATTTCGTGACGAGTCGCCCGGCCTCCATGACGAAGTCGTGGAAGACGTCGATGCCGTCGGGGCGGTCGAAGGGGAAGTCGGTGCGCATGTGCACGCAGCCGTCACCGAAATGGCCGTAGGGCAGGCCGCGGATTCCGTAGGAGGCCATCAGCTCGTCCTGGTCCCGCAGGTAGTCGCCGAGCACCTCGGGCGGAACCGCGGCGTCCTCCCATCCGGTCCAGGCGGGGTCGCCGTCTTCGGTGCGTCCGGCCAGACCGCCGGCGTCGGCGCGGATGCCCCACAGGGTGCTCGCTTCTTTTCCGGCGGGCAGGATGCGGAAGTGGTCGGTGCCGGCCTCGGCGGCGATGATCTGGGCGTTCGCGACAGCTTCGTCCGCGGTGGTGCCAGCGACCTCGATGAGCAGCCAGCCCTTGCCCGCCGGCAGTTCGGGCACGGCGTCCTTGCCCTTGTGGTTGCGGACCATGTCCATGAGCCGCGAGTCGATGCCTTCGACGGCGAGCGGGCCGTGGGGCAGCACCCGGGGGACGGCATCGGCGGCTTCGAACATGTCCGGGTAGCCGAGGACGAGCACCGTGGGTGAGTTCGGAAGATCGCCGAGGCTGACGACCGCCTCGGTGATCGTCGACAGTGTGCCTTCGCTGCCGACGAGGAACTTCGCGAGGTTCGGGCCGTTCTCCGGGAGCAGATGCTCCATCGCATACGCCGAGGCCTGGCGGCTGAACCGGCCGAACTCGGTGCGGATGACTCCGAGGTGACGGCCGGCCACCTCGGCGAGTCCGGGAATGGGATCGAGCCCAGCGCCGGCGAGGAACGAGCGGCCGGTGCCGTCGATGGCTGTCATCTCGACGATGTTGTCGACGGTGCGGCCGGCCGAAATCGCGTGCGGTCCGCAGGAGTTGTTGCCGATCATGCCCGCGATCGTCGCCCGATTCTTCGTCGAGGGATCGGGGCCGAAGGTCAGCCCGTGCGGTTTCCCGGCCTTCTGCAGCTCACTCATGAGCACACCTGGTTCGACCCGGGCGGTCTTCGCCGTTGGGTCGATGTCGAGGATGTGGTTGAGGTGGCGGGAGAAGTCGATGACGATACCGGTTCCGATCGAGTTGCCGGCCTGTGAGGTGCCGCCGCCGCGGGAGGTGATGGGCACACTGTGCGACCTGGCCACGTCGAGAATCGAGACGACGTCGGCCGTCGATTGCGGGAAGGCGACGACCTGTGGGACCACTCGGTAGTTCGACGCGTCGACGGCATATTCGGCGAGTCGGCGGGGCGAGGTGTCTACGGTGCCTGCGATGCTGCGGGTGAGATCGGTGACGACGTCGGTGATGTCGGTGTTCGTGTCAGCGCTCATGGTGAGCTCAGCTCTCGCGGAGGATGTCGAGGGCGGCTCCGAGTCCGGCCGGGTCGATCTTCACTCCCGCCAGCTGCAGTCCCATCTGGACGCCCGCGAGGGTTCCGGCGAGGGTGAGATCGTTGAGATCACCGAGGTGGCCGATTCGGAAGACCGTCCCCTGGAGTTTGGACAGGCCCGCCCCCAGAGACATGTCGAAGCGGTCGAGGATGAGCTTTCGCAGCTCATCGGCGTCGTGTCCGTCGGGCATGACGACGGCGGTGAGCACGGGGGAGTGTTCGCTCTCGTTCGTGCACAGCACTTCGAGGCCCCAGGCCTCGACTGCGGCACGTGTCGCTTCGCCGAAGCGGATGTGGCGGGCGAAGACGTTGTCCAGGCCTTCCTCATTCAGCAGCCGCAATGATTCCTTGAGTCCGAACAGGATGTTCGTGTTCGGGGTGTAGGGAGTCATCCCGTTCCTGCCGGCGGCGAGCATCTCCGTCCAGTTCCAGACGGATTTCGGAAGGGACGAGGACTTGTGGGCTTCAAGGGCCTTGTCGCTCACGGCATTGAAGGACAGTCCCGGTGGGAGCATGAGGCCCTTCTGCGAGCCCGAGACCGTGACATCGACGCGCCATTCGTCGTGCCGGTAGTCGACGGAGCCGAGTGAGGAGATCGTATCGACCATGAACAGAGCCGGGTGGTCTGCGGCGTCGATGGCCGCGCGGATCTCGGAAATGCGGCTCGTGACCCCGGTCGAGGTCTCGTTGTGGACGACGCAGATAGCTTTGAAGCGGTGGTCGGTGTCAGCGGCGAGGGCTTCGCCGATCTTCTGGGGATCGGCGCCGGTGCGCCAGTCGCCCGCAATGACCGTGGGTTTGAGTCCCCATTTCTCAGCCATCGTCTTCCACAATGAGGAGAAATGCCCGGTTTCATAGCAGAGGATCTCGTCGCCGGGGTTGAGCGTGTTGACCAGCGCAGCCTCCCACGCCCCGGTTCCCGTGGCCGGGTAGATGACGACCTGATTGGAGGTGCCGAAGATCTCGGCCATGCCTTCGAGCACATGGCTGAAGAGTTCTTTGAAGGCAGGCCCTCTATGGTCGATTGTGGGCATCGAAATCGCCCGAAGAACAGTATCGGGAACGTTGCTGGGTCCCGGGATCTGTAGGAAATGCCGTCCGCTGATTGTCATTGAAGAATCCTCTCTGATTCCACGATGCGGTACAATACTTTCATTTGACGCTACCACAATGGTTTCGAGAGAAAAATGCCTTTTCCAGGATTCGGAACGGAGTTTTGCGGCATTCAGCTCGTCTGTCGAGTTGAGCCTTTTCTGTCCGGTTCGAATTGCGGTATTCCATTTTCTCTGAGTCTTTGACGTGGAGTTCTGTACTGTCCTGTGGCGAAAGGATTACTTTGAAAACCGCGGATTGGTATACATGCTCCTGTTATTCGGGAAAGTGAAGTCGGGGTCTTGACGGTTTGGAATTCCTCGGGGCAGACTTTCATAAAGTAGCAGCAAGATTTCCACATCGTGGAATGTCGGTTGCGGCAATGGGGTCGTTTCCGACTGATTCACACATCGCATAGGAGCGAATTGTGTCTTTGGAGATTGCTTCGATACTCGTTCTCGTGGCTCTGTTCGTCATCGCCACCTTTGTTTCGGTCCATATGGGTGCGCTCGCGCTCATGGCGACCTTCCTGTTCGGAACCTTTGTTCTCGACGAAGACGTCGACACCCTGTTGTCAGGTTTCCCTGCAGATCTGTTCCTCATCCTTGTCGGTGTCACGTATCTGTTCGCCTTGGCGAAGGACAACGGCACGGTCGATTGGATCGTCCATATCCTCGTCAAGGCCGTCGGCGGTCGAATAGCGCTGATCCCGTGGGTGTTCTTCGTCGTCACGGCTCTGCTCTCCGGTTTCGGTTCCGTGGTGCCGGCGGCCATCGCGATCATCGCGCCGATGGGGATGGGCTTCTCCCGGCGGTACGGCATCCGACCGCTGCTCATGGGGCTCATGGTCATCAACGGAGCGACGGCCGGCGGCTTCTCGCCGCTCAGCATCTTCGGCACGATCACCAATCAGGTCGTCGAACGCAATGACCTGCCGGGCAGCCCGCTGCTGCTGTTCCTCGCGTCCTTCGTCTTCAACGTCATCCTCGGCTTGGTCTGCTTCTTCCTCTTCGGCGGGCGGGAGCTGCTGGGCAAGCGCGATCTCGGGCATGGACTCGAAGACAAAGACGGTGAGCCTGCCGGTGGTGTCGGAGCCGGATCGGGCGGCACCGGTGCAGGCGGCTCGGGCGGAGCGGATGGCTCTGCTGGCGGCGTGGACGGCGGATCGGGCGGCTCTCCTGCGCCGTACCACGACCCCGAGCGCAGGGCGGCGCGACGGTCGGTGCAGACGACGATGGTCAAGGACGCCGACGAGGACGTCGAAGTCACCACCCTCGACCTCAACCGCATCGTCACCCTTGTCGGGCTCGTCGTTCTCGCTGTGATGGTCGTGCCGCCGCTCAACCAGGACGTCGGCTTCACCGCGATCAGCGTCGCCGTGATCATCTCGTTCTTCTCGCCCCGCATCAGCAAGGGCGCGGTGAGCAAGATCGCGTGGCCGACAGTGCTGCTGATCTGCGGCATCGTCACCTACGTCGAGCTCATGGAACGACTGGGCACGATCGACTGGCTCGGCGAGCAGGTCGCTGGCATGGGCGCTCCGCTCTTTGCGGCACTCATCATCTGCTTCATCGGTGCGGTGGTCTCGGCATTCGCGTCGACGACGGGCATCCTCGGTGCTCTCATTCCTCTGGCAGTGCCGTTCCTGCTCACTGGAAGTGTGAGCGAGATCGGCCTGATCATCGCACTGGCGATCTCGTCCTCGGTGGTCGATTCCTCACCGTTCTCGACTTCTGGAGCGCTCGTCGTGGCGAACTCGCCGGAGGACCAGCGTGACAGGGTGTTCAAGCAGCTCATGGTGTGGGGCTTCTCGATGGTCGTCATCGCACCGATCGTCACCTGGCTGATCTTCGTCGTCCCCGGGTGGTGATGAAGGATCCAGTCCCGGGGTCGGGGGTGGAAGGTCAAAGGCTTTCAACGCGAATCGGCGATGGGTTGGAAATGTCTGTGCCTATGGTGTTCATTATTGCACGGGGCTATATTTGAATGTATGGGACGGTTCCAATCGGATAATCCGGGCGAACTCATTCGCGAAGCGCGTCTCGATCTGGGAATCACACAGACCGAGTTGGCCCGGCGCGCCGGCCTGAGTCAGTCCAGCCTGGCCCAAATAGAATCGGGCAAGCGGAACGTCTCCTCTGAGATGCTCGAACGCGTATTGAAAGCGGCAGACTACCGACCCTCACTTGCCCTCGAGATGGCATTTGAACGAATTCGTGACGAAGCTGACCGCCTGGGCCTGAGGAATCTGAGGGTGTTCGGCTCGGTGGCCCGCGGCGACGATGGTTTCAACAGTGACATCGATTTCCTCGTCACTGCGGATGAGGAAGTCGACCTGTTCGATCTCGCGCTTTTCGGAGAGCGGGTCCGACAGATCACCGGCTTCCCCGCAGATGTCGTTGTCGATGATGGTCCGATCCCACCCGGGTGGCAAGCAATGCGAGAGGCCGTGCCGGTATGAACCCATCGGAACCTCATCGAGGCACGTATCGCCGGCCCCCGCGGCGGGAGAAGACGGACGTGGACTTTGACCGGGCGAACATCCGTACCGAGTTGAGGGCGATTCTGCGACGCACGCAATCGGTGGCCGCGACTGCCCGCGAAGAGTTTTCGGACGGAACCGCTTCCTACGATATCGCCGGCATCGCAATCATTCGCCTCGCGTCACTGACCGAGCGGGCTGAGTTCGCGATCTGGATGAAGCTGCTGACGAAAGATGAAGTCCTCAGCATCAGAGCGACCCGGAATATCGTTGCTCACGCGGGCTACGCGTCGATGGATGATGACCGCTTCTGGGACACGGTGACAAAACGTGTGCCGGAACTTATCGAGAGGCTGCTGAGCTCCGAAGAGTGAAACGGCGTCGCTTTCGGTCGCCTGGGCGACCGGGAACTATTGAGGCCGGTCTGGCGAGAATATTTACTTTAGGGCACCTAAAGTAAATACTCTTCCGTGATCCGTGAGGTTAGCTGGAATCGCCTACCCCTCGAGCAGCCCCTTGATGTCCGCGGCGGTCACCGTCTGGCTGAAGGCTTGCCCGCCTGGGCCCCGGCCCACGTACGTGCCGGCGTCGGACATGAGGTCGTCGAAGAGTTCGGCCTTGCGCTTCTGCAGGGCGAGCACCTTCTCCTCGATCGTGCCCTCGGCGACATAGCGGTAGACCATGACGCTCTTCGTCTGCCCGATCCGGTGCGCCCGGTCGATCGCCTGATTCTCCGAGGCGGGATTCCACCACGGATCCATGAGGAAGACATAGTCCGCCTCGGTGAGGTTGAGCCCGAACCCGCCGGCCTTGAGGCTGATGAGGAACACCGGCGCCTCACCCGACCGAAACGCATCGACGACCGCACCGCGATTGCGCGTCGACCCGTCGAGGACGACATAGGGAATCCCGCGAGCGTCGAGGTCCGCGGCGACGTTGGACAGGAACGACGTGAACTGGCTGAACACGATCGACCGGTGGCCCTCGGCGATGACATCGTCGAGCCGTTCCAGGAGCGCCGCCAACTTCGACGACGGCACCTCAGTATGTTCGGCATCGACGATCGACGGATCGAGAGCGAGCATCCGCAGCAGCGTGAGCGACCGGAAGACGATGAACCGCTGCTTGTCGTATTCGCTGTCGATGAAGCCGAGGATCTTCTTCCGCTCCTTCTGCAGAATCCGATCGTAGAGTCTCCGGTGCGCGGCATTGAGCTCGACCGAGATGACCTGCTCCTGCTTCTCCGGCAGGTCCGCAGCCACGAGATCCTTGGTCCGACGCATCATGAACGGTCGGATCCGCCGCTGCAGACGCTGCATCCGTCCCGGGTTCTCACCCGACTCGATCGGTCGGACGTATTCCTCCTCGAACCGGTGAGGACTCGGGAACAGTCCGGGTGCCGTGATCGAAAACAGTGACCACACGTCCTTGAGCGAGTTCTCCAGAGGAGTGCCGGTCAACGCGAGCCGGAACGGTGCCCGCACCTCCTTCGCCGCCAGGTGCGTCTGCGCCGACGAATTCTTGACGAACTGCGCCTCGTCGAGGATGAGCCCCGCCCACTCCATCCGCGAGATCGGGGTCTCCTCCAGCCGGAGCATCGCATACGACAAGACGACGACATCGGCACCGCGAGCCACCTCGGCGAGGTCGGACCCACGCGCCCGCGTCGACTCAGCCACGACACGAACATCGAGGTCAGGCGTGTACGCGGCGGCTTCCTTCACCCAGTTCGGCACCACCGAGGTGGGCGCGACGACGAGGAAGGGAGTGTCCGCCTTCGCGTGCGCGATGAGCGCGAGCGTCTGCAGGGTCTTGCCCAGACCCATGTCGTCAGCGAGGATCCCGCCCAGCCGGCACCGATACAACAGTGCCAACCACCGGAATCCCTGCACCTGATACGGGCGCAGCTTCGCACCGTTCAGGTCGGGCACCTCGGTGGCGGGCAGGTGTTCGAGGTCGGCCAGTGCGCGCACCGAGTCTCTCCAGGTCACGGCCGGTTCGGACTCGTCGGCGAGGTCCTCGAAATCCGACCACAGACCCATATGCATCCGTGAGATCTTCGGCGCTCCGGGCTCCCATTCGGGGATGAGGTCCGCCTCGGCGAGGAGGGCCTTGAGCTTGTCGAAGATCGGCTTGTTCAGCGACAGGAACGAATCGTCGGAGAGCTTGATCTTCTTCGTCCCGGCGGCCAACGCCTTGTACAGCTTGACGAAAGGGACCGGGCGGCCGTCGATGCTGATCTGGAAGCCGAGGTCGAACCAGTCGTTCTTCTCCGACTCGACCGAGGTGATCTTCACGTTCGGCTCCCCGCCGAGCTCCCGGTATGGCTGCTTCTTCCCGCGCGTGATGACCTTGACGTGCTCGATCTCCTCTAGCCCGGGCAGGACGTTGACGACGAAATCCGCGGTGTCGGCGTCGTTGAGTTCGACGTCCTTGATGCCCGGCAGGGCGGAGCCGGTTTCGTGGGTGTCGGCGAGGAGTTTGTCGACCTCGGTGACGACGGCATCTTCGAAGTCGAGTTCGCGTTGCCTCGCATATTCCCTCGCCGAGGCGGCGCTGAGCCTCAATCGATCGACGACGGGGAAGGTGCGGCGGGGTCCCTGGTATTCCCAGTACCAGCTTAAGGAGAGTTTGTCGCCGGCGCCGAAGGCGGCGAAGACGACGAGGCGGGGGCGACCGTACTGGGGGAAGGCGACGGTGGCGTCGCTGCTGATGACCTCGGCGCTGGAGCGCAGCTGCGGGTAGTACTCCTCGAAGAATTCTTCGGCCTCGGCCTCTGGGATCGTGATCGGGCCGGGGGAATGGAGCACGGGCAGTGCGGATTCCTTCGTCGGGGTCTCCGCGGGGGCCAGGGTGACGGTGAAACCGCTGGTGACGTCGACGCCGAAGAAGCCGTGTGTCCAGATCGGCTTGATCAGCCCGGGAGTATATTCGCGTTCGTCGATGGTCGCCCGCGTCTGCACCTGCAGGCGGTTCTGGCTGCGGCGGATGTCGATGGCGGCGCGGGCGGTGTGCCCGATGCGGACGGTCATATCCGGATTGATGCCGACGAATTCGATGCCGAGCTTCTTCCCCTGCGTGAAGTGATCCCACAGCAGGGGGGTGCGGAAATCGCCGAGGTGGTACGGCGCCCCGTCGGGCGTGAAGTCCGTCTTCCCGCGGGTGCGCAGTCCCGCGAGTTGGGTGAACCATTCCTGGTGGGCCGGGTCGATGTCGAACTGCCGGGCCATGCGGTCGATGGTGCGCCAGGTCAGGGACTTCTTCACCCAGTTGCCGGACTCGCTGAGCATGAGCGGGCGGATCGCGAGGCTCGGATTCGCGCCCGGGGTGACGTCGTCCTTGTCGAGGAGGACGGAGTGCTGAGCTTCGAACCATGAGCGGGGGATGACCTGGACGAGCTCGAATCCCAAGGCCACGGGCGTGTGTGAGTGCGGAGCCGCCTCGGCGAGTGGGGCGAAGGCATCACGCCAGTCGGCGGGGATGGCGGCACCGGTCGTGGCGGCGGACGGTCGGGTCTCAGGCACGATGCCATCTTCTCATTGGAGGGTGACATGGGGTGACGGAGCTGTGTCAGGGGCGCGGAGTAGCATCTGCGGCATGGATGAGGACAAAGAGGTTCACAGGCAGTTCTTCGACACCTATACCCGTGCGCTCATCGATCGGGACGCCGCAGCAATCGCCGATCATTACGCGGTTCCGGCGCTCATCGAGTTCCCGAGGCAGCGGATCCTCGTCACCGAGGCGGCGCAGACGGAGAGCTTCTTCGCGAGCGCTTTCGGACAGTACTCGGGCGTCACCGAGGTGAACGCCGAGGTCACGGTGGCAGCATCGACCGACCACAGCATCTGGGCCGACGTCACGTGGAAATATCAGGGAGGTGCCCCCGACGAGCGGAACATGTATCAGCTGGTGCGTATCGAAGACGGCTGGAAAATCGCGGTGCTCACGCCGTTGGAGCTCGGATGACGGGTGAGGCGGAAGACGCTGGATTTCCTGAGCTGCTCCACACCGTCATCGATACGACCGAGCCGAGGATGCTCGCGGAGTTCTATCGACGGCTGCTCGGCTACGTCTATCGCCCGGGAGACGAACCGACCGACGGTCGCAGTTCAGGGACGAGTGCCGAGCCCGAGGTCCCCGACTGGCTGGTGCTCACTGATGCGAGTGGGAACCGGAAGCTCGCTTTTCAGCGGGTTGATCGCCTCGAACCGACGACGTGGCCGGCAACGGACATCCCCATGCAGATGCACCTCGACCTCACGGTGCCGAACCGGACCATGCTGGAACGACAGCTGCAGCGTGCCGAAGACCTGGGTGCCGAACTGCGCGTCGATCGTACCGACGATGAGGACGAACCGCTGTATGTCTTCACAGATCCCTCCGGCCATCCGTTCTGCATATTCGTCGCATGAGCGAGAACAGCGACAATGATGACGAGCGTTGGCTGATCGTCAAAGGACGCCGGTGGCGACGAACCGACCCAGCACTGGAACCGAGCGTGATCGAGGAACTCAAGAGCCGCCTCGGCGCCGCGAGGAACGCCGTCAAGCAGGCGAAGAAGCGGGGCGATGGAAAAGATCTCGCGGAGGCGAGACGGAGGGTGGATGTCGCGAAGAACGGCCTCGGCGAACGCGGTGAATATTGGTGGGAGATGTCGCTCGAAGACCGTCGTCGGCGCGCGGAGACGGCCCTGAACGAACTGCGCTGAGTTCGAACAGGGCCGTCAGGGTGCTGTCAGGCGTGAGGAACACGCGCCTGCGCGCTGCTGCGCGGCGTTAGACTCCGGACACCGCTGCTGCCAGGTTGCCGAGGGACGACTCGAGGTCCTCTTCGCTGACGGCCGGGAAGTCGACCTGCTTGAGCACCTCCTTGTCGGTGACCGCGCTCCAGTCATAGGTCACGGAGACCTCGGTCGAGTCATGGCTGTGGGACGTGAGTTCCCAGACCCACTCCCAACCCGGTGGCTCCTCACCGGCTGGTGCCGTCTTCCAGGCGAGAAGCTTGTTCTCCTCATAGCCGATGACGTGGTTGTCGGTCTTGTAGTCGCCGCCCATCTTGTCCCAGTGCATATTCATCGAGAACTTCTGACCGACCTCGGTGATGCGATCGGTCTTGTCATCCGACTGGACCATTCCCGAGCCGTCGATCTCGGCATGACGCTCTGGATTGGAGAGGACGTGGAAGATGTCCTCTACGGGGGCATCGATCGTGCGGGAAGCGCTGATGCTCGTCTCATTCATGCTTGTCACCTTTCGTCAGATGGTGGCGGGAGTACGGGTCGGTCGACCCGTCCCTGACGGCCACGCTATACGCTCGATCCAAGTGACGGGAGGGGGTGCGCAATCAATCACAGCAAATGCGGTCACTCTTCCGGATACTCGTTGAGGAATGCAGAATAGCCGACAGAGGTACGTGCCATCCGCGTCTCCGGGGCTCGGACCGTCAACCATCAACACGAGAACTGGGAAGAGCACAGCATGAATCGAGAAGTCGCCCAGGCCATCACCGACGCCGTCGACAACGCGTTCGATCGTCAGCTTGAGTTCACCGGTGATCTGATCCGCTGTCCTTCTGTCCGCGGCAGTGAGGCGGCGATCCAGGACCGCATGGAGCAGGAATTCGCCGACAGGGGACTGGAGACCGACCGCTGGCGCATCGACGAAGAGGACATCGAGGATCACGTGGGCTTCGGACCGATGACCGTGCCCTACGACGAAGACTTCAACATCGTAGGCAGCTATCGGCCGGCAGTCTCGCAAGGCCGATCCCTGATCCTGCAAGGTCATGTGGATGTCGTTCCGACCGGACCCTTGGAGAATTGGACTACTCCGCCCTTCGAGCCTCGAGTCGAGGACGGCTGGCTGTACGGACGTGGCGCCGGGGACATGAAAGCCGGACTCGCTGCCAACCTCTTCGCCTTCGACGCGATCTCCGCTGCCGGATTCTCTCCTGCAGCCCCGATCCATCTCCAATCCGTGGTGGAGGAAGAGAGCACCGGCAACGGAGCGCTTTCGGCACTTCTGCGCGGCTACACCGGCGACGCCGTGCTCATCCCGGAACCAGAAGAGAACGCTCTGGTGCGAACCAACGTCGGAGTCATCTGGTTCACCGTTCGTGTCGAGGGGAAACCGAGTCATGTCCGGGAGATGAGCAAGGGCTTCAACGCCTTCGATGCGGCAAATGACGTGATCGCCGACCTGCGCACACTCGAGACGGATTGGAATGGCCAAAAGGACCGGTACCCGGGCTTCGAGGATGTCGAGCATCCCATCAACTTCAACGTCGGAGAGATCTCGGGTGGAGACTGGCCCTCCAGCGTCCCGTCATGGTGTGAGATCTCCGTGCGTGCCGCCATTTATCCGGGGATCGACCCGGAACAGGCGTGGGAAGAGATCCAGGAGCACGTCCGGCACGCGAGCATCGCCCGGCGCGGTCAGGACAGTCGCCTGCCACGCCTGGAGCGAACCGGCTTCTTCGCCGCAGGATATCGACTCGACGAAGGCGGAGAAGCTGAGGCCGTCCTCGGCTCGGCCCACCGGGATGTGTTCGGCCAGCCCCTGCGGTCGTTCTCCACGCCGGGCTACCTCGACGGCCGGGTGTACACGAACTATGGATCGATGTCGACTCTGACCTATGGTCCCCGATCCCTCGACATCCATGCCTTCGACGAGCGCGTCCACATCGAGTCCGTCCGCAACATCACGAAGACCATCGCTCTCTTCATCGCCGAGTGGTGTGGGTTGGAGCCGTTGAAATAGTCACTTTGGCGTTCTGCAGGGACTGCTGGCCCAGCACCCGTTCGAAACGATGCGTCAGCCGATCTGATCGGCCAGGTCCTCGAAGTCCTCGGCAATGATGTCCCATTCGCCCGTGGGTTCGAGATCGATGGTCTGATCGGGTCCATGCTCGGTGGGTCGCCGAACGAAAGCCGTGCGGAGCCCGAGGGACTGCGCCGCGGCCAGATCGCTGTTGTGCGCGGCGACCATGGCGACTTGATGCGGTTCGAGACCGAGGATGTCGGCGGTCCGCAGATACACGTCGGGGTCCGGCTTATAGGCTCCCGCCACCTCGGCGCCGAGGATCGCATCCCAGGCAAGACCAGCACGTTTGGCGACGTCGAGAGCCAACCGGATGTTCGCATTCGACAGTGGAGCGATGATGAACTGCTCCTTCAAACGGGTCAAACCTGCGACCGCATCCGGCCACGGATCGAGCCGATGCCACGCAAGATTGGTCTCGTCGAGGACCGGCGCGGGAATCGAGTTCGGATCGACGCCGAGACCTCTGAGCACTTGCTCGAGATTCTCCCGGTGGAGCACATCCAAACGAACGAACTCTCGGTCACCGTTGCGCACCCGCTCCATCGACGGCTGATATTCGGCCCGCCAAGCGTCGGCGAACTCAAGCGGAACGAGATCGGGAACATGGTCGCGCAAGTGCACGGCCACCTCGGCGGCTACACTGCTGCGCCAGTCGACGACGGTGCCGAACATGTCGAAGACGAGCGCCTTGACCGAATCGAATCCTGCTCTCATGGTTACACGGTAGTCCGCGCACATCAGACCGTCCACGTCGGTTCTCCCGCTCACCATGTCAGTCCGTCCGCTTAGACTGAGCGGTGTTGGGAGTCGACGAGGACCTCATCGACACTGAACTACACGGCATCGGCGGAAGGACCTGACCGTGGGATGGAGCACGAGCGAATTGGCGCGGCTGACCGGCACCACGGTCAACACGATTCGGCATTATCACAAGCTCGGGCTGCTCACCGAGCCCGAACGGATGAGCAACGGATACAAACAGTACGGGGCTTCCCACCTGCTGCGGCTCCATCAGATCCGGCGGATGCGCGAACTCGGGATCCCGTTGTCGGATATCGGTTCGGTCGACGACGATCACGAACAGCAGCAACTCGCCCTCAAGCAGCTTGAGGTCGATCTCGGCGAGCAGATCGCGGCCCTGGAAAAAGCACGCACCGAGGTGTCCCAGCTCCTCGAACACGGAGCGCCGATCGATACTGCTTCAGGCTTCATCGACATCGCCGCCCGGATGTCGAATTCCGATCGCGCACTGATGAACATCTATTCGACCCTGTATGAGGAATCGGCTCTCGCGGAGATGCGGTCCATCATGTCCGAGACCACACCGTACGACCAGGAAGTCGATGAGCTCGCCGAGGATGCCGACGACGCCACCCGCGAACGCTTGGCAGAGCAGATCGCTCCGAGCATGAAGCGACAGCTCGAAGCGAAACCCTGGCTCCTCGCGCCGACCGAGCGGATGACCGGGGACGTGAAGATGGGGCAGGCTGCGATCATCGGCTCGCTCAGAGAGCTCTACAACGACGCACAGATCGACGTCATCCAGCGTGCCTTCATCTCTGTCTTCCCGACTCTCGAGATTCCGGACGAAGATCGCGAGCGGTTCATCGCTTTCATCAAGCACGTGGCCGCAGAGGAGGAGGGCTGAGAAAGAGGACTGAAGAAGGCCGAAGAGGAGGAGAGCTGAAGACAGTGACTGGGGAAGATAGCTGAGGATCCGCTGAGTTCGACGATGAGGGCTTGACCCTGTTCTGAGAACACAGTCTGTACTGAACGTATCAACCATCAGATCCGGTTCATCCGAGCCGGGATCTGCCGATCACGTTCAGGAGAACACCATGAACCCCATCATCGAATTCTTCCAAGGTCTCGCCGCTCAGGTTCCGGATCTGCTTCAGCCGTTCATTATCGCCGCGGCCGGGGCGATCCCCTTCATCGAGGGTGAGATCTCCTCGATCATCGGTGTGTGGGCCGGAATGAACCCCGTGCTCGCCGGAATCGCCGGAGCCATCGGCAACTTCATCTGCGTCACCGTCATCGTGCTCCTCGGAGCCCGGGCGCGCCGCGCCGTCGTGAATCGTCAGAGCGAAAAGCGTGAGCTCGCGGCCGTGGGAGTCGGCGCAGGTGTCGGCTCCGGGGCGTTTGATGGCGCTGCGCCCGAGGCAGCTGCCACGCGGAACGGATCCGCCGACGTTCTCTCTCCGGATCCAGCGGCCGACGGCAAGGCCGGTGACACGGTGACGGAGGGCCACCTCGGTGAAGGTGGGAAGCCCGAGTCCAAGGGACGGGTCAAGTTCAAGAAGTTCCTCACCCGCTTCGGTGTTCCCGGTGCGAGCCTGCTCGGACCGCTGGCGATTCCCACCCAGATCACCTCGACGATCCTCGTCAGTGCTGGTGTGAAGACCTCGTGGATCCTGCTATGGCAGGGCATCGCGATCATCGCATGGACGACCCTGACCACACTCATCGCCACCGGATCGCTCGCCCTGCTGGCCGGCTGAAGCCTCAGAGCACGCGGCCGCCGCCTGTGAACATCCGGCCCCGCAGGTGCCGCCCTCACCAACCCACCGCCCACGGACCTCGTCGCCGCAAGAAGAAAGGACGAATCATGCGCTCGCTGTATCGCCACCGGCTGGTCCTCACCCTCACTGGCCCGATCCTCATCGCTCTGGGACTGCCGCTGATCGTCCCGTTCGCCGCGACCCTGCTGGGCGAGACGATGCAGCTGCAGATGCGATTGAGTCTGCCCGAATCGCTGCTCGCGACCTTGGGCATTCTCGTCGCGTGGTTCGTCATCTCGCGGACGATCGACGTCGTCCTCAGCGGAAGCGACATCGGCGGCAAGATGACCGGGCGTCTGGTGTCGGCGGGTGCGTCGCTGCTCGTGCTCGGCGGAGGCTACCTGCTGATCACCGGTTCGATCCCATTGGCCGCGATCACTGCGGTCGTGATCAGCGGTCTGTTCTTCGCGTTGAATACGATGCTCGATGTTCGGGCGAAACGACCAGCACGAATCAGACAACCCAGCTGACCGTGCCCAAGTACTTCTCTCCGGGGCGAACCGCTTCGCACTCCGCTGTGACGATCCGCTTGACAAAGGGGGCATGGGCAGCGGCCTTAGCCAGGACGATCTTCTCGCAGACGGCGCGAGTCTTGTGATACGTGTAGCTGAACTTCACCACATCAGCGTGAGCGGCGGTGCCACCGAAAACGCTCGCCGTGGCCAGAACCAGAGAGGCTGCTCCGATTCCAAGGACTCGTTTCATCTGCATCGTCTTCTCCACTTCTCAGGGTCAGCATTCTCTGTGCGCGGCTACCGTCTGTGGCCGCACGACCGACACTATTTGCGGTTGCGTGAGTCGGAGACGATTGCGTGTACCGAGGTTGAAACCTGATGTTCCCCACTTGGAACGTACAATGGACTGGATGTCTGATACCGGGAGAACCCACACCTCGTCGCTGGCCGTGCTCGGTGCGCTGCTGTTCATCACCGCCCGCAGCCTCGATTCCACTGGCGCGCCGGGGATCCCCGCAAGTGCCGACCCGGCCAAGCTCAGCCCCACCGACCGGGAGACTCTCGCCGAGGTGGAGTCCGCCCTCACCGTCCAACTCGAGAACTCAGGGACGTCCGTGACGTCCACCCTCGCCGAGGTGGCTGCGGCGGTTGCGTACGTCCGTGGCCGGGCAGAGGTCCCGAGTCTGACCGCGAGCCGGTACGACCGGCTGCGCAAGTCGGTGCTCGACGGCCTCGGCGCCACCTCGGCGCAGGGGGCGACCATCTGGCCGCCGACCAGTCAGACCGCGGTGCAGAGGTTCGGGTCCTGGAACGAAGCGCTCAAGGCCGCGGGTCTGGCGACGAACAAGATCGGTCGAGCCAAGGGGCAGCTGCGCTTCGACGCGGATGCCTACGACAAGGCGATTGCCGAATTCCTCGCCGACTGCGAATCACGCGGGACCGCCGCGACCTACAAGGCTTACACCGAATACGCCGCCGAGCATAAGGGCGAGGTGCCCTCGGCCGCGGCCGTCCGGAAGTTCTACGGAAGCTGGAATTCAGCGCTCGCCGCGGTTGAGTGAGGTGCGGATCAGCGACCGTGCATCTTCCCGCCGACCGCTCACGCTATGCGACGCGAGGTCGACGGTAACTTGAGCGGTCGGTGGTCCAACACTCCCGGCATCATCGTCCGGCGGCGAAGGCCTCCAGCCGGTCGCACGCGGTGTTGATGGTTTCGTCCGACACCGCGAAAGTCAGGCGCAGGTACCCCTCGCCGGCCGGGCCGAAAGCCGAACCTGGAATCGTCGCGAGGTTGTGCTTCTCAAGCAGCTGGGACGCCAGCTCCCAGGAGTCCAGCCCCCACTCGGACACGTTCACCCAGGCATAGAACGTCGCCGCCGGGCGCAGCAGACTCAAGCCCTCGATGGCGTTGATGCGCTCGACCATGAGCTCACGCCGCCTGGCATACGAGGCGACCATCTCCTCGACCGCGGTCTGCGGTCCCTCGATTGCGGCGACCGCTGCCTCCTGGACGAACCCGGGCAGGCTCGAGGTCAGGCCCTCCTGCAGCAGTGCCATCGGCGCGATGAAATCCTGCGAACCGATGACGAAACCGCACCGCCAGCCGGTCATGGCATAGGTCTTCGAGAAGCTGCCGATGGCCAGGAACCGATCGAATTCAGCCCCCGCCTCGGCGGTGGGTGGCTTCACCTCGGCGATGGAGGTGAAGACAGCATCGTCGAAGACCATCTCGTCATAGACCTCATCGGAGATGACGGTGAACTCATGCTCATCGGCCAGCGCAGCGATCTGCGCGAGGTCGGCCCGATCCATGACCGAGCCCAAAGGGTTCGACGGACTGTTGATGATCACGGCCGCGGTCCTGTCCGTGATAGCGGCGCGGACATCCTCGGCGCGGAGCTTGAAATCGTTGTCCTCGGTGACAGGAACGGACACGGCAACCCCGCCGAGGCGGTGCACCTGACCCATGTAATTGGGGAAGCTCGGGTCGGGGATGATGACCTCATCCCCTGGGGTGACAGTGACGTCGAGGGCGAAGGTGAGCGCCTCCATCGCGCCGAAGGAGACCATGACGTTCTCGGGCGTGATGGTGCGATTCCACCGAGTCGAGTACTTCCGGGCGATCGCCTGCCGTAGTTCGGGGATGCCTGCATTGGCGACGTAGCGGGTGTTGTCGTTCTCGATCGCGCGGATGCCGGCGGCCTTGATGTGCTCCGGAGTGGTGAAGTCCGGTTCGCCGACGGTGAGCTTCACAGCATCGGGGAAGTCGAGGGCGAGGTTGAACATCTTGCGGATGCTCGACGCCGGGTAGGAAGCGGCCATGGGGGAGATGCGGCTGTGCGAACTCGTCATGGCCTCAGTCTGCCCCCGATCCTGCGGAAGCGACAGGAGTAGGCCGAAGCGTAAGACCGCGGTAGGGCCGTCGCGCCCGCTCGCGTAGACAGCAATAACTCTTAAAGCGTCTGTCGCTGAAAGGTCTAGGGCCGGATTTGCGGCCTACCTCTCAGGCGCGCGAGGATCCCAGAGCAGCGTAGAGGCACCCGCCTCATAGGCCTTCCCTTCGGGGAAACTCACGAGTTCGAACTGCATGCCCCAGGGTGAGAGGAAATAGACCCAGCGTTGGCCCCTGCTGGCACCGCCGCTGGCCGTCGGGTCGCCGAGGACTCGCACTCCCTTGCCCTGCAGCCAATCGACAGCCTCGTCGAGATCGGAGACGTAGAAAGCGAGATGATGGCCCCCGACATCCGAGTTGCGGGGCTGGACCTGGTTCTGATCAGGAGAGTCGTAGGAGAATACCTCGAAATTCGCTCCTGTTCGACAGCGATAGAAGCGGATCTCCTGCATCACTGCGCCGGGGTGCACGTTGAGCCGATTGACCATGAGCCCGCGATCGGCTGGGAACGGACCGAGCGAATAGACGTGGATACACCCGAGTATCTCGGTGAAGAACGTGTGCGCCTGCTCCATGTTCGGGACGGTGAAACCGACATGATCGGTGCCGACGAGACCGGGGATGCCCGCTTCTGTGCTCATTGAGTTGTCCTTTCGATGATCATTTCGTCGTCGTCACGCAGTCGTGAATACTTCGGGATGATGCTCGAGTGCCAAGCGCGTGCGTCGAATGTGGACGGCCATGAGGTCCTCGGCCGAGCGCACATCGCGGTCGGAGATGGCTTTGACGAGCAGATCGTGCTCCATGTGGGTCTCCCTCAGACCGGAATCCCAGACCAATTCCATAAATGCCCGACGGTAGTGCTGTGTCGAGTTCCAGAGCCTGTCGACCATCGAACGCAGACTATTGACCGAAGGCCCCTCGAATGTCGCCAAATGGAACCGCCGATCGAGGTCGAGGAAATCTTCGACAGAGTCCGCCGCGTTCGCCTCGGCAGCCAGTTCGCTCAGGCGTGTCAGAGAGTCCGGCGAATGCAAGGGAACTGCAAGTCCGAGAAGCAGAGGCTCGAGCCGCTCCCTGATGAGATAGCTCTCCTGCAGCTCCGCCAGATTCATCGAAGCGACCCAGGCTCCAGAGGAGGCGACGATCGTCACGAGACCGGCCGACTCGAGGATACGCAGAGACTCCCGGATAGGGATGCGGCTCACTCCGAACTCTTCTGCGATCTCTTCTTGGAAGATCCGCGTGCCGGGACCTAGGGCGCCGCTGAGAATCCGATCGCGGAGCGCATCCGCGATGCGCGCGCTCGATGCCGAAGACGATGTGGCCATTGCTGGTTCCTCTGTGGGTCGTAGGAGTTTCGGACAGTCAGTCAAGACTATCGAGTTCTCTTCGCTCCACTGAGTGTATACATAAAAGGGGTTAAGTGCGCGAAAAGCAGCATTATTCCGCTTGAATGTATACGTAGACTGGGTTAACGTGGTCCGCAACACAGTCCTCGCACCTCTGGAGCATCGATGCCCGTCAACCAAGAAATGTCTGCGCCGAACGCGGTCGAAGTCGTATCCACCACAACTGCTGACTGGGACGCCGCCGACCCGGAGCTTCTCGAATCTATGCTCGTCCACTCACACACGATCCGGATCTTCGAAGAGATCGTCCTCGGACTCGCCGGCAGCGGACTGGTCCACGGCCCGGCGCATTCGAGCATCGGACAGGAGGGCGCGGCGGTCGGCTCCGTCCTCGCGCTCCGAGCGGCCGATGGGGTCAACGGCACCCACCGCGGCCACCACCAGTTCCTCGCGAAGGGACTCTCATACCTGCGGCCGGAGGGGCTGAAGACCGTCGACGGGATCAAAGCCGATGAACTCACGGAATTCGTCCACCGCACCCTCGGCGAGATCCTCGGACTCAGCGTCGGCTTCAGCGGAGGCCGCGGCGGATCCATGCACCTGCAGTGGACCGAAGCCGGTGCCCTCGGCACGAACGCGATTGTCGGGGGAGGCGTCCCCCTGGCCGCCGGCAATGCGTGGGCTCAGCGCCACGACGCGCTCAGTGAGGCCTCGGCGACTGACTGCGAGGCGAGTCCCGATATGGGAGTGACGGTCACATACTTCGGCGACGGGGCCTCGAACATCGGTTCCACGCTGGAGACCTTCAACCTCGCCGCCGCCTGGAAGCTGCCTCTGTGTTTCTTCCTCGAGAACAATCTCTACGCGGTCTCGACCTCCGTCGACGACGTCACCAGCGAAAGTAATCTCGCGCTGCGCGGCCCGGGATTCGGCATCCGATCCTGGCAAGTCGACGGTATGGACCCGCTGGCCGTCTACCTCGCTCAGCAGGCCGCCGTCGAGCACATGCGCGCCGGTCACGGACCGACTCTCATCGAAGCACGCACCTACCGCTTCTTCCACCAGAACGGCCCGTTCCCCGGCTCCGCATTCGGCTACCGCTCCAAAGCCGAAGAAAAGGAATGGCGGGAGAAGGACCCCGTCGACAAGGTCGCCGGCGAAATGATCCGCCGCGGTCTCCTTACGGACAAGGACAACGAGGATCTTGCGGAGCGCATTCGCGAGGTCATCAACCGGATCGTCGGCGAGCTGACCGAAACCGCCCCGGAATCGACGAAGGGCGCCCAGCGGATCCGGCAGGCCGAATGGCCCGACACTGCCGAGGTGGACGCTCACATCCGCTCGTCGGCTGCACTCGGCGAGCTGCCTCCGGGAACCCACGGACCCGCATCCGAAGAAACGATCGAGCGGCGTTTCGTCGACGCGATCGCCGACACCCTCGAGCACAGGATGAGCACGGATGAGTCCGTCGTCGTCATGGGCGAGGACGTCCACCGGCTCAAGGGCGGTACGAACGGAGCGACGCGCGGGCTCGCGGAGGCCTTCCCTGACCGGGTGCTCGGAACACCCATCAGTGAGAACGCGTTCACCGGCCTGGCCGGTGGACTCTCGATGACCGGTTGCTACAGTCCCGTCGTCGAATTCATGTACTCCGACTTCATGTGGGTCGCTGCCGATCAGGTGTTCAACCAGATCGGCAAGGCTCGTCACATGTTCGGCGGCCAGTCCTCGATGCCGGTGGTGCTGCGGTCGAAGGTCGCAATGGGAGCGGGATACGGTTCCCAGCACTCGATGGATCCGGCAGGAGTCTTCGCCACGAATCCGGGGTGGAGGATCATCGCTCCCTCGAACGCCGAAGACTACATCGGGCTGATGAATACCGCGCTCGACCTCGATGATCCGGTGCTCGTCCTCGAACATGTCGATCTCTATGCGCGCAAGGACCAGATCCCGTCCGGCACCCCCGACTACCGGCTGCCGTTGGGCAAGGCAGCCGTCCGTCGGGCTGGCACCGATGTCACAGTCCTCAGCTACCTGAACATGGTCTCCCTCGCCCTTGACGAGGCGGAGGCGCGCACGGATCTCGACGCCGAGGTCATCGACCTGCGCTGGCTCGACCGAGCCAGCCTCGACTGGCAGACGATCGGCGACTCCATCCGGCGGACGAACAGCGTCCTCATTGTCGAGCAGGGACCGATCGGCACCTCCTACGGATCCTGGCTGGCCGACGAAATCCAGCGCAGGTTCTTCGACTACCTCGACCAGCCGGTCCAACGCGTGACCGGGCGTGAGGCGAGCCCGTCCATCTCGAAGGTCCTCGAATCCGCAGCAAACGCCGGTCCCGCCGAAGTCACCCGCGGCTTCGACCTCGTCGCCGACGGCCTGGGCCGCAACTGAGAGCAAGGAACAACACCATGGCACAGCTAGTCACCCTCCCCGCCATCGTCGCGGATGCCACTGACGCCGTCATCGAATCCTGGTTGGTCGAAACGGGCGCGGATATCAGCCACGGTCAGGCTCTGGCCGATATCGAGACTGAGAAGGCCACAGTCGAGCTCGAGGCCGAATCCTCCGGCACGCTCGCCCAGATCCTCGTCGCAGCCGGCACCACCGTCGAGGTGGGAGCCCCGATCGCGGTGCTCGCCGAGCCGGGCGACGGCGAAGCCGAGATCGACAGTCTTCTCGCGGACGTGAACGCAGAGACCGCGACCAGTTCGACGCCAGGCAGCGGCTTATCAGCAGAGGTCGAAAAGGATCAGCCAGCAGTCGAGGGTCTCGAACGCTCGAACGCTTCGAAGGCCGGCACCGCAGACGCCGCTGCCGACACTCCTACCGACACCGCCGAGGCCGCGACCTCCGATATGACCCGGGTGTTCGCCTCGCCGCTGGCCCGCCGTCGTGCCCGCGAACTCGGCATCGACGTCACCGGACTGAACGGCAGCGGTCCGGGAGGCCGGATCATCCGCTCTGACGTCGAGACCGCGGCCGAGGCCGCTGACAGCGGCTCGGCAAGCACCCCGAGGTCCGCACAGTCGTCGACCGTTCCCGCGGGAGACGCTGCAGGCACTGGCTATACCGATGTGCCGCTGACCGGGATGCGACGGGCGATCGCTCGCCGACTCACAGAGTCCAAGACCACCGTTCCTCACTTCTACCTCACCGGGGACATCTGCATGGACGCCCTGCTCGACTTCCGGAAGCAGATCAACGTCTCGCTGGAAAGGCAGGGGATCAAGGCGACGATCAACGACCTCGTCCTCAAAGCTCTCGGTCATGCCCTGCGCGAAGTGCCCGAGGCGAATGCGATCTGGAACGAGAGCTCCATCCGGACGTTCGACTCCGTGGACATCTCCATGGCGATCGCCACCGAGGGCGGCCTGCTGACCCCAGTCGTCCGTGATGTCACCAACCTGTCGATGGCCGCCCTGTGCCGGACGACCCAGGACCTCAAGGTCCGTGCCGGTGAGAAGGCCATACGACAGCAGGAGCTCGAAGGCGGTTCCTTCAGCCTCTCCAATCTCGGGATGTTCGGCACTCGTGAGTTCTCCGCGATCCTCAACCCGCCGCAGGCAGGCATCCTCGCCGTGGGAGCCACCGAGCAGAGAGCCGTCGTCAGCGACGGCGAACTCGCCGTCGCTTCGATGATAACCGTGACCTTTTCCGCTGATCATCGGGTTATCGACGGCGCTGTTGCGGGCAGGCTCCTGACCTCACTTCGGGATGCCCTCGAAGACCCGATGAGTCTGGTGCTCTGACCTCACCGAGTTCAGAGACCGCATGCAAACACAGATCGAAGGAGATTGATGGAAATGAGTTCCACAGACAGCGCACCCGTGCTCGCCGTGACCGGAGGCGCCTCGGGAATCGGTTGGGCCACCGTCGAAGCATGGTGTCGCGACGGCGGCGCTGCAGTCATCCTCGACTTCTCCCGGGAGAAGCTCGACGCGGCACTGGCGGGGGCACCCTCGGACTGGTCCCTGCGGGGGATCATCGTCGATGTCACTGACCGAGCCGCTATCGATGACGCATTCGCATCGCTCGCGGAGACTGAACAGCGACTCGACGCACTCGTCAACTGCGCCGGCAACGCCAAGCCCGTGCCGAGCGCCGAGATGAGCGACTCGGACTGGGAAGCCCTGCTCGAAGTGCACCTCACCGGGACGATGCGTGCCTGCCGTGCCGCCCACTCGCTGCTCAAGGACGACGGCGGAGCGATCGTCAACATCTCCTCGGTGGCAGGAGTGGCGGGCATGCCCAAACGCGCCAGCTACAACACCGTCAAACACGGCCTGATCGGATTGACGAAGAGCCTGGCAGTGGAATGGGCGTCCGACGGCATCCGAGTCAACGCAGTCGGACCGGGATACACCTGGACTCCATTCAACGCCGGGCTCGAAGAGCAGGGCCTGCTCGACCCCGCTCCGATCACCAAGCGGATCCCGCTGAACCGGTGGGCACAGCCGGAGGAGATCGCTGCCGGCATCACTTTCCTCGCCGGGCCCAAAGCATCCTTCATCACCGGCCACACCCTCATGATCGACGGCGGAATGACGATCGACGGCAACTGGTACGAGTGACCGCAGTCCCGGGACGCGCTAGCTGAAGGCGACTCCGGCATCTTCTAAACGAAAGGTAACAACCATGAACCCATTCGCCCCAGACCTCTTCTCCGGACGACGCGTGCTCATCACCGGCGCCGGGGGAGGAATCGGTTCGAAGAGCGCCGAGTACTTCGCGGCCGCTGGAGCCGAACTCGTCCTCGTCGACCTCGCGCCCGAGATGGTCGAGACTATTGCCGCAAAGCTGCCTGAAGGCACCTCGGTCTCTCAGCTCAGCGGTGACCTCACCGATGCCGATACGCTCGAAGAGCTGCGCCGCCGCGTCGAATCTGCCGGCGGCATCGATCATCTCGTGCTCGCTGCCGGTATCTACACCGAGCACGCGGTCGAGGAGATGAGCGACGAAGACTGGGACCGGACGATGAAGATCAATCTCGATAGCAGCTTCAAGCTGATCCGCGCGCTGATCCCGCACATGCGCGAGGGCGGCTCCATCGTCAACTTCGGTTCGATGGCCGGTTCGCGCGGCAGCCGCAATCACGCGCACTACGCGGCCACCAAGGGAGCGATTGTCTCCTTCGGCAGAAGCCTGACCTGGGAACTCGGGGAGCGGAACATCCGTGTCAATGCCGTCGCCCCCGGAATCATCGCGACCCGAATGACCGAAGGGCTCGTCGCCGCCGGCGGTGACGCCCTCCTTGCAGCGACGCCGCTGCACCGTTTCGGACGACCGGAGGAAGTCGCCTCGGCGGTAGTGTTCCTCTGCTCTCCGGCGGCGTCGTTCATCAACGGTGACACCCTTCACGTCAACGGCGGACTGCACATGGCCGGCTGACAAATCCGATCCGGCCGCGTCATCGCCGGCTTCACCGGGCCATGCGGGAAGCCGTCCCGAAGCACACGAATCACATTCGAAGGAGAAGACATGAGTGATACGAACGTTCCAACGCTGGCCGAACTCTTCGGCCCCAACCCACCGACGAACTGGGGCAAATGGGGCGCCGAGGACGAAATCGGAACTCTCAACTACCTCGGCCCGAAGGAGGCGCTCAAGGGCGTCGAGGAGGTGAAGACCGGCGAGAGCTACACCCTGCAGATCCAGATGGGGTGGGACGACGAACGCGGAGACCCGGTGTGGCCCGGTCGTCCCCAGATCGAACGCAAGAACGTGCGCGATGCCGAAGTGTGGGCGAGGGGAGAGACGGGACTCGATCCCTACCCGGGAGGGCTGACAGACGCCGACGACGTCGCGACCATCGCGCTGCAGGGTTCGACTCAGTACGATGCACTCGGCCACACGTGGTACGACGACCAGATCTGGAACGGCTACGATTCGCAGACGACTGCCGGTGCTCTGTCCAAGGCCTCCATTCTCCCGATCGCTGAGCACGGCATCGTCGGGCGCGGCGTGCTCATCGACATGGCGCGTCATCGCGGCAAGGACGTCCTCGACAAAGGGGAGACCTTCACTCATGAAGACGTCCTCGCCGCGGCTGAAGCCCAAGGTGTCGAGATCAGGCCGCGCGACATTCTCGTCATCCGAACCGGCTTCATCGGCTCCTGGTATTCACGCCGGCCCGAGGAGTTCTTCGCCGACTTCATCGAGCCTGGTCTCACGTACTCGCGGGAGCTCGTCGAGTGGTTCCGGTCGATGGAGATCGCCAATCTGGTGACCGACACCATCGCGAACGAAGTGACCACCGATCCAGAATCCGGAGTGCTGCTGCCTCTGCATGCGGCGTTCCTGCGCAATCTCGGACTGCTCATGACGGAGATGACGATCCTCGACGAGCTAGCGGAGGCCTGCGCCGCGGACGGCCGCTGGTCGTTCCTCTACACGGCTGCTCCTCTCAAGGTCGTCGGAGGAACCGGGGCACCGGTCAATCCAGTCGTCATTCGGTGAATCCGCCCGCCGCCGCAGTGGCCTCGTGAGGCAGGCCGCCTCGCACACCGCAGACGCGATGCCGTTGCGGCGGCCCTCGAACTCCGCCTCGAGACCGGTTCCATCCCACCCGCTCTTCACGAAAGGCCCGCCTTGTCCTCATCAACCACCGCTGCCGCAGCACCCGATGCTGCGGCCCAGCGCAGGAACGCTCGCAACGCTGCGACTTCGGGGTTCGTCGGAACCGCGCTCGAATACTACGACTTCTACATCTTCGCCACTGCTGCCGCCCTCTACCTGCAGCCGCTCTTCTTCCCCAGCGAGGGAGGACTCGGGCAGATCATGGCGCTCGCCACTGTCGGCGTCTCCTACGTCGCTCGCCCAGCCGGGGCGATCATCTGGGGATGGCTCGGTGATGTGCTCGGGCGCAAGACCGCGCTGATGTCCTGCATTGTTCTCATGGGCACCGCGACGTTCGTCATCGGGCTGGTGCCCGCGTACTCGACCATTGGCGTCTGGGCGCCGATCCTCATCGTCCTCATGCGTCTTCTGCAGGGGCTGTCCGCCGGCGGAGAATCGCCCGGATCGGCCTCGCTGTCGATGGAGACCGCGCCGGAGAACCGTCGCGGCTTCTATACCAGTTGGACCATCGCGGGTGCGACTGCCGGGCTTGTCCTGTCCTCTGCCGTGTTTATCCCGCTGAACATGCTTTCGCAGGACTTCATGCTAAGCATCGGCTGGCGGATCCCGTTCCTGCTGAGCATCGTCGTCACCGTCATCACTATCTATATGCGAGCACGACTGCAGGAGCCTGAGATCTTTGAAGAAGCGAAGGAGAACGACGAAACAGTCAAAGTCCCGCTGTTCCACTTGGTCAAGCACTACCCGTTGCAGATGATCCGAGTGGCGGGGATGGCCCTGTTCCTCCTTATGGTCGGCCTATTCAGCACCTTCTCCCTGGCCTATGGCACACAGGTCGCGGGAATCTCCAGCAGTGAAATGCTGGCACTGATCACGGTGTCGAACCTCGGCACCCTGTTCATGATCCCGTTCCTCGGGCATCTGTCGGACAGGATCGGACGTAAGCCTGTGTTCATTGCAGGCTGCATCGGAATGATCGTGCTCACCTTCGCCTACCTCGGTGCGCTGTCCCATGCCTCTCCGGGGCAGACAGGAGTCGTCTGGGTGCTGGGAATCCTGCTCATGTCCTTCGCCTACGCCGCAGCGAACGGGATCTATCCCGTCTATTTCCCCGAGCAGTTTCCTGCGAACATCCGGTACAGCGGAATGGCGATCAGCCTCATGCTCGGCCTGGTCCTCGGCGGGTTCTCTCCGGCCATCGCTCAGGCGATCAACGGCAATGACAATAACTGGGTCGGAGTCGCTCTCTTCGCCGCCGCCGGTATCGCCGTCTCCGCGATCTGCGCAGCCTTCAGCCCTGAAACCGCGAAGACGCCGACAGCCGAACTCGGTCTGAAGCGCGACTGACGCACGAGTCTTCAGCTTGGTGAACCGGCATCAGCTTGGTGCAGGTTCACCAAGCTGGTGGTGCATGCCAGCCCCCGCCCCGCCTACTCGTGCAACCCGGCCAAGCGGGATCCGAATCGGGCGAGCAGGCTCGTCTTCTTTGCCCCAGTCGCTGACTCCCAGGCATCGGCGAGGCCGAAGATCTTGTACATCGACCGGATGCCCAACCACCGAATCGGTTCGGGCTCCCACTGCCCGGAGAAGTGGTCGTTCCACGGCAGCGCTGTAAGAGGACTCGATGCCCCGGCAGCCCGATCGAGCAGGGTCTTCGCCGCCAGATGAGTAGCCGTCACCCCGTGTCCGGCATAGCCGCGGGCCACTCCGATGCGCTGTGTCGGGTCGAAGAAGATGCCGGCGCACCAGTCTCTGGTCACCCCGAGCGCACCGCGCCAGGCATGCGCAACCTCGAACTCGAGGCCGGGAAAGAGTGAGGACAGACGCCCGGCTAAGAGGTCGACCACCTCGGCGGGGACCTCACCGTCCCCGGGCAGACCCGACCGGAAAGCATAGGGCGCCCCACGGCCGCCGAGCGCGATCCGGCCATCGGCCGTGCGCTGGGCATAGATGAACGTGTGCGCCGTGTCGCCGAGGCATTCGCGCCCCTCCCAGCCGATCGACGCCCACGCGTCGTCCGACAGCGGCTCGGTTGCGATCATCGACGAGAACACCGGGATGACCTGCCGTCCCTGCAGGCCCGGCAGGTCGCCGCCGACCGTGTCCGAATACCCCTCGAGACACACGAAGATCGTGTCCGCGCGCACCGGCCCGCGGTCTGTGGCGACCGAATTCTTTCGGATATGCCTCGCCGAGGTGGCCTCACAGATGGTTACGCCCTGTTCCCTGAGTACGTGGCCGAGTCCCCGGGTGAGCAGTGCAGGATCGATGGCGGCGGTACCGGGGAAGTAGAGACTGCCGAGCGCCCCGTCGACATTGATGCGGGCGCGAGTCGCCTCGGCGTCGAGGAACTGCATATCCTCTGGCCCGTATCCGAACTGCTCATTGCCGGCCTCAAGATCGCGCAGCCGGGACAGGCCGGCCTCCGTTTGAGCGATGTCGATATGGCCGCCGCGGATTTGGTGGGCATCGATGCTTTCAGCTTTGCAGACGTCGAGGACCTCGTCGATGGAGTCGAAGAGTGCGGACTGAAAGGCGCTGACGCTGGCCACGCCGTCGAGACCTGTCGAGCCGACCGGTCCGGAGGGATCGTCCTTCCGGGCACGGTCGACCGCCTCGGCGAACTTGGTGCGATTGCCCGGCA
This sequence comes from Brevibacterium sp. Lmc1, assembly GCF_057654315.1. Lineage (NCBI taxonomy): Bacteria > Bacillati > Actinomycetota > Actinomycetes > Micrococcales > Brevibacteriaceae > Brevibacterium > Brevibacterium sp. Lmc1. Next base: position 413,055 of record NZ_CM172803.1, read on the forward strand.
GCAGGGTAGAGAGCCATCCGCCGTTGCGGCCGGAGGCGCCGTAGCCGATGTGGCGGGCCTCGATGATGGTGATCGCCCAATCGGGGTGGGCCTGCCGGGCGTAATAAGCCGACCACAGGCCGGTCAGTCCGCCGCCGACGATGACGAGATCTTGTCTCTCGCGCGGCAGCGGTGCGGGGTCGATGTCGTCGGCGGGGAAGGCCGCCAACCAGTGCGAGGCTTCACCATTGAAGTAGGACACGGATCATCTCCTGAACTCGAGGCGGACCATGCGGTCGCCTACGAAAACAGTTCTATCTCACGCTCAAGGTGAAGTAAATAGTTGCGCCGATTTGTATTGATTGCTGAAACGATCTCGACAGCCTACTGATTTCTTCGTCAGGGCGGCACTTGGGTAGCTGTACTGATTACACTGTTCGCATGAGCGCAATGGAGCCGATCAATACCCGCGAATTTCCACTCAGCCACGAACCGATCGAGGACTGGCAGATCATTCCGGCCGCCTTGGCGGGAGGACCCGACGCGGTTGGGCTGGTGGGGCTGGAAGGGGCGACATCCTCGGCGGGGGAGGCGTCTGTGACGACGGGATTCGCCGAACTCGGCACTATCGGCGGCGCCGATTTCGGGCTGTGGGAGATGAACGCCGGAGCGATGCGCGATATCGAAGGCGACGAGGTCTTCCTTGTCATCTCCGGGACCGGGCGCATCGAATTCGACGAACCCCGCCGTGACCCCATCGAACTGGTGCCGGGATCGCTGGTTCGCCTCGTTGATGGGATGAAGACGCGCTGGTATATCGACGGAACGCCGCTGCGGAAGCTGTTCATCGCGCCCGGTGAAGGGTGAGTTCCACGCTCGGGTGGGCAGGGGGCAGCGGGTAACGGATTACGACGCCGAGGGAGTCGGGAAAACGTCATGGGCGCGGATCCTCCTCGTTGAGTAGTGTCGAAGGCAGCCCGCTCGGACGAAAGGGATCGACGATGATCGACTTGGCCCACCCGCGCGACCTCGTCATGATCGGCGCGATCTTCGGACTCGCCGCATTCATCTGGTCAGGCTGGGCGCAGGAAACGCCGCCCAAAGCACTGGTCTGGCGACTCGTGCTCGCGGGGCTCGGACTCGCGGGACTCGCACTCGCAGTGCCGAGCATTCTCACCGCCATCGGCAACTGGTCGGAACCCAGCGCCTTCACCACCGGGACCTCCGCATTCACGCTCTACCTCATCGTGTTCTGGGCCGAGGTCATCATTGGCGCGGTGGCGAGCTTCTTCCTCATCCGCACCGGCCAGACCGAGAACATCGCTCCGCTCATCCTCGCGATCGTCGGAATCCACTTCTTCGCGCTCGCCGTCGTCTTCGGCCAGCCCGTCCTTCACGTGGCGGGGCTGCTGCTGACCATTGTCGCGGTGGTCGCGTTCATCCTGCCGCGCGAGACCGCGGCGCCGAGTTTCTGGTGCGGCATCCTCGGCGCTCCGGTGTTCTTCGGAATCGGTCTGTGGTGTCTGCTCGCCGGACGCAGCGCGCTCGCCGCCGGATGAAACTCGGACACCGCTGACAATCACTGGTCAGGTGCTCTATCGTGAGTGAACCGGTGCGCACCGTGGTCCGGGGACGGTTTCGTCCCGCGTTGCGCAGCACGCATGGACACCCCAGCACGGACACCTCAGTACTGCCCCGAAGAGATGGACCCCGAAGAAGGAGTCGACGATGAAGACTGCTCGCCGTTTGGACAACCTCGGCACCGAGACCGCTTTCCGCGTGGCCCAGGCCGCCGCCGAATGGAAGGCGAAGGGCAACGAGGTCTTCCCGTTCCACCTTGGCGATCTCAATTTCCCCTTGGCCGGGCATATCGTCGACGCAATGGAGCAGGCGATCCGCGACGGCAAGACCGGCTACTGCCCGGGACCGGGGATCCCCGAACTGCGGGAGGCGCTTGCCGATGACCTCGGCTCGCGACGAGGAATGAAGATCGACCCCGCCGAGGTGGTCGTGACCACCGGAGGCAAGCCCGTGATCACCAAATTCCTCCAAGCCGTGATGAACCCAGGTGAAGGCGTGCTCTACCCGAATCCGGGCTTCCCGATCTACGAATCCCAGATCGAATATCTCGGCGGTACGGCCCTGCCCTACCGATATGTTCCGACCTCCGACGGTTTCGCCATCGACCTCGACCACCTGCGGGCATCGATCGACGAGAACACCACCGCCATCATCTACAACGACCTGCAGAACCCGATCTCCGCAGAGTCGACTCCGGGCGAGCGTGAGGCCATCGCCGCGATCGCGCAGGAATTCGACCTGTGGGTGCTCTCCGACGAGGCGTACTTCGAGATGCGCTATCGCGGAAAGTCCCAGTCGATCGCCGCACTGCCGGGAATGCGGGAGCGCACCGTCATCCTCTACACGTTCTCGAAGAAGTACGCGATGACGGGTTCTCGGCTCGGCTGTGCGGTGGCACCGAAGGAGGTCGCCGAGGCGATCTCGCTGATGAACACCAACGACGAATCCTGCACGAACCAGTACGTGCAGTGGGCAGGGATCGCTGCGTTGCGCGGACCGCAGGGGCCGGTCGGCCAGATGCTGGAGGTGCTGCGCAAGAGACGTGATGCCACCTGTCGGCTCATCAACGAGATTCCCGGCATGTCCGTGGCGACGCCGGGCTCGACGTTCTACGTCTTCCCCGATGTCACCGAGGCGATGGAGGCGAAGGGAATCGCGACTCTGGCGGACTTCACCACCGAGGCTCTGCATGCCACCGGTGTCTCATTCTGCACTCGCGAGCACTTCGGGTCACCGCAGCCCGGTGAGGACCGGTCCTACATTCGGCTGGCCTATTCGGGTATCGACGAAACCGCGATCACGACGGGTCTCGGCCGCCTCAAGGAGTGGATCGAAGCGGGGCGGTAGTCCGTTTGGCGAGGTTGCTTGCAGTGGTGTCGGGTTGTGGCGCCGTGCCGACCACAGCTCGGTCCAGACGACAGCTCTGTTATGTCCAGCTGCTCCAGGCAGGCCGGCGGGTGCTCGGCAGCGCGTTGTCACGGCGCCAATCGTGGATCCAGTCGGGCAGTTCGGGTTCGTTCTCCGGCATCCCGAACGCCTCGATGAGGTCGTCCCTGGTGAGCGGCCGGTCCTCGGAGATCAGGCGGGTGGCGACATAGGCTCGGGCGAAGATCTCGCCGTCGACGACCATGCGCTGTTCGAAGAACACGGTGCGCTCGTCGATTCCGCAGACTTTGGTCTCGAGGTTGTAGCGCTGCCAGAGTTTCAGTGATTTGCGGAAGCTGATGGTCTCGGCGCTGACGACGCCGGTCCACCCGCGCTCACGCATCGCCTGCCATGCTCCGCTGCGTACCATCATGTCCAGTCGTCCCAGGTCCATGATGGAGAGGTACTTGCCGTTGTTGAGATGCATGAATATGTCGATCTCACCCAGGTGGACGCGCATAGGGAGGGAGTAGGTGTCCCAGATGTCGCGCGCGGAACGTCGGCGGGACCTCAGCAGGTGCAGGATCATGCGGAAGAAGTGCATGCAATCTATGTTACTTGACAGTAGTTTGATGGGCGACCATAACCCTGCCGGGTGAATGGGGCTCTGATTGATGAACGTAGACCCGACGGCGAATGCGCCCACGGAAGGGTGCGCATCCACGGACCCGGGGAGCCGCCTCGGCGAGGGTGGGTGTCAGTCCTTCGCGGTTTCGGGTTCGCGGCCGGGGATGAATGGTGATTCTTCGGGCTCGGGGTGGCGCTTCCACTGGATGAGCATGATCGCCACACCGAGAGCGACGGCGCCGATCGCGCCCCACACGTTGGTGCGCAGGCCGAGGATGACGAAGCTCGGATCGAGGCGGATGGACTCCCAGACGATGCGACCGGCGCCGTACCACATGAGATAGACAGCGAATAGGCGTCCCCACTGGAAGAAGACCTTGCGGCCGAGGTAGAGCAGGACGAGAGCGCCGAGGCTGTTCCAGATGACCTCGTAGAGGAACGTTGGATGGAAGAGGGTGCCGGGGGGAGTGCCCAGTGGGATTGCCGGATTGCCGGGATCGATCTCGAGTCCCCAAGGCAACGTGGTGGGCAGGCCGAAGAGCTCCTGGTTGAACCAGTTGCCGAAGCGACCGCAGGCCTGAGCGAGGATGAGGCCCGGTGCCAGGGCGTCGAGCAGAGTGGTGAGTTTGAGGCCGAGGCGGCGGCACATGATCCATGCACCCAGCGTGCCGCCGATGAGTGAACCGAAGATCGCGATGCCGCCCTCCCAGATCGCCCATACCGAGCCGGGTTCGAACGGGTTCCACGGGTTGCGGCCGGGACCGAAGTAATCGGTGTAGTGCGTGATGACGTGATAGATGCGGGCAAAGACGATGGCCATCGGTACGGCCAGAGTCGCGATGTCGAGCACCTGCCAGTCCTCGACACCGCGCCTGGTCAGGCGGCGGTTCGTCAGCACAATGGCGATGATGATGCCCACGAGGATGCACAGTGCATAGAAATGGATCGTCAGCGGTCCGAGTTGGAAGCTCGAGATGGACGGGCTGGGGATTGCCGCCGAGATGTCGTGTGGAATCGCGGTCGCGCTGGAAGTCACTAGGCCGAGGTGCATGGGGCCAGTCTATTTGCACCCGTCTGAGAATCTCTTATGCAGCGTCTGCTCTCTGACCGGCGAGGACCGTTTTCGGGCCGATTGCTGTGCCGCCTGCGCTCCGACTAGCGCGTAAACCCGAGTCCTGTGGGGTGAAGGCAGCCGCGACAAGGCCATTCGCGCTCACATCAGAATGGAGGCACAGCGGTGCCATTGAATGGCCATGCGCAGCTACGTGCCGAAGAGGCCGTTGATGATGTCGTCGGTGACGAATCGTGAGTGGAGGATGGGAGTGCGGGCGGGGTCGATGCTTTCGGGCGGTCGCCATGCCGGCCGTCCGTCGCCGAGCATGAACACTTCCCAGTCGGAGCGGTCCATGAGGTGGTGGTGGAAGGAGCAAAGCAGGCACATGTTGTTGATGTCTGTCTTGCCGCCCAGGGCGTGCGGCACAACATGGTTCACGTCGCACCACCCCGCTGGTGCGTCGCAGCCGGGGAACACGCATCCGCGATCCCTGGCGGTGACGATTGCGGTCTGCTTCTTGTTGGCGAAGCGCTGTTCCGTGCAGACTTCCACCGTGCGAGCCTTTTCGTCCATCAGGTGGAAGAAGACGGTGCCATCGAGGCCGCGTCGAGCGACGTCGCCCATCGGGAAGCGGCCGCCGGAGCCTGTGGTGGCTTCGCCGATGCCGTTGGCAATGTCGGACGCTTTGGCTGTGACGACCAGGGCGTAGGGCGAACCCTTGGCGGCTTCCTTCATGCTGATGCGCGAAATGAGAGTGGCGAAACGTTCGTAGATCCAGGCTTTCGCATTGGGCTGCTCGCTCATGAGATCGACGGCCGAACCATCGGCGCGGACCCCTTGACCGGCATGAACGGGGCGGTCGGCAGCGGAATCGGCCGTATCCGCACCGGCGTCACCGGCAGCTTCACTGTCGGCACTGGAATCGCTGGCGGCGTCTAAGACAGCCCATGGGGGAGCGTCATAACGATCGCCGGTGAGCACTGCGTCGATGGGTTCGAACTTCTCTTCGCCGGCAGCCTGACCGAGTCCGACGTTCGGGAAGAGCGCGGGAGCGTCGTCGGCCGCGGGGCGGGCCGCTTCAGTGTCGGTGGGGCGGACGTTGTTCGATGTGGTGTCGTCGCCCGATTCTGCAGTGTTCGACGGGTTGTCACCGGTGGGTTCTGCGATTGTCGAAGTGTTGTCTTTCGCGGATTGGATCCGCGAAGTCAGCAGTCCGTGCAATTCGGATCCCGCCACGGGATCGAGGACGCCTTCCAGCCTCCAGTCTCCATTGCGCTTGGGCCGGGCAGTGATGAAGTAGGCGGAACGATCGCTGGGGTCGAGCGGCTCGGCACCATCGGGGTCGATGAGAGCGAGCATCCGACGGAAGATGTCGCGGAGCTCGCTCACAGTCACCGATTTCGCGTACTTCACGAGGTCGGTCTCCACACGGGACTTCGTCTCGTGATCCACCCACGCGGGCAGTGCCTTGAGGCAGTCTTCGATGACAGTGAGGTGCTCCGCGGGCAGGGTGCCGAGGTGGAGCTGCTCGGCGACGAGCGGGTGTTCGGGCTCAAGCGATTGGCCGTCGAGCGCAACTCGTCCGCCGAGATTCTCTGCGAGCCTTGCCCGGCGGTTAGCTTCTCGCCCCGAGAGGTTGAGGCGTTCCTGGATGAGCGCCTTGGTCGACTTGGCACCACTGTCCTTAGGCGTGCCGACACGTTCGTAGACGGCCAGTGCCAGGGTGGACAGAGATTCACTGAGTCGACGCAGAGCCTCTGCTCCATCGATGACCTGCAGGGCCTCGTTCGGCCCCATCGGCCGGTCGAAGGCGCGAAGACCTCCGACCAGTTCGGTCAGTGACGAAATCGAGTCGGTGATTTCGGGAGCGCTCGCGGCAAGGTCGTTCCACGCCGCGTCGGTGAGGATCGGGTGCATCGAAGTCGGGCGTTGAGAATCAGTTCCAGCCTCGGGCTGAGCGGCGTCGGGGTCCTTCGTAGTGGCCGAGCTGGCAGGACCAGCGGATGTGGGCTGCGTGGTTGAGCGGGCCTGCTCGTTTGCCTCAAACAGTGCGGTCGGGTCTGGACCTGCGGTCGTGTCTGTCGGGCCGTTCGGCTCGTTCTCAGTGGATGTCGCTGATTCGACGCCTTCGCTCGACTGTTCGCAACCGACAGCCGTGCCGGCTGTGTTCGGTTGTCCAGCATCGACAGCCGACGTGTATTCGCCCAATTGTTCGTCGTCGGCTATCGGCGCGTTGTCAATCGCTGCGTCATCGTCGGTCGAAACCGGGTCAAGCGCTTCGAACACCTCGGCGAAGTGGTGGCCGCTGAGGTCGAGCCCGGCCGCCTTGAGCTGTTCGGACAGCGATGTGGGGCCCGATGTTTCTTCGGGTTGTGCTTGCGCGGTGTCCTCGGGTGCGTGGGCATTCTGAGATGTGGCGCCCACGAGATCTGCCGGTGTGGTGTTCGTTGGCGGTCTTCTGCTCGCCCCACCGCGCGAGTCAGTGGCAGCGCGGCGGTCGCGCTTTCCTGACTTGCGTCGCTTGCGGTCGGGGGTGAAGGTCATCGCTGTTGAGTTCCGTTCGTCATTGAAGGTCTCTTAGCTCAATTATAGGCAGCCAGAGAATAGAAGACAATAGAATCTTCGAAAAATATTCGACTGGAAATGACATACTAAAGTTAAATGTCGCTTTGGAGTTGTTTACTGGGATGTGAGTCAGTTTGAGCGCACTTTACTCGTCGGCACTGACTCGGGATCGGCGACGATTGAAGTGTCGGGAGGATTCTCGGAACGGGGTCCTACCCGGTAGAGGTGGGTGATCTGTGCGATGCTTGCCGTCCGGGAAGGGTTGGACTCTCCTGTCCGGGAAGGGTTGGAGCCTGGCCGCCTGGGAAGGGTTGACCGGTAGTGCTCGGATAGAGCCGCCTCGGCGAGGTTGGATCTGCACGCATCGCCATTGTCGGTGGGATGATGGGGAGCTATGGCCCTTGATTTCACCCTGGTGCAGCTGCGCTACTTCCAGGAGGTCGCCAGGCGGGAGAACATGACCGAGGCGGCGAAGCAGCTCAACGTCACTCAGTCGGCGATCTCGACGGCGATGGCCCAGCTCGAGCGGACCATCGGCCTCGACCTTTTCATCAGGCAGAAGAACCGATCGGTCGTGCTCTCTCCGGCAGGTAAGCGATTCCTGGCCGAAGTGACCAGCTTCCTCGAGGCTTCCGATGCGCTCGGAGAAACTGCGCAAGGGCTGTCCCGGTCTCTGAGCGGAAGCCTGACCGTCGGCGTGTTCTCGCCGATCGCGCCGACCCGACTGCCGCTGATCCACGACGAGTTCGCGAAGCGCTATCCGGACGTGCAGGTGACGTACCTCGAGGCCGACTTGGAAGAGCTGCAGAGGGCCGTCACGGCAGGCGATTGTGATCTGGCACTGACGTACATGCTCGGTCCGACGGGCCGATTCGGCACGTTCCTCCTCGACGTCGTCGAGCCTCACGTTCTGGTGTCCCGCAATCATCGCCTTGCCGGGGGTGGGCAGCCGAAACCGGTGCGCCTGAGTGAACTCGCCGACGAAGACTACATTCAGCTCGATCTGCCCTTCTCCAGGCAGTACTACGACGAACTGTTCCGTATCGCAGGGGTTGTGCCGAAGACGAGGCATTCGTTCTCCGGCTACGAGACGCTGCGGTCGTTCGTGGCGATGGGACACGGGTATTCGCTGCTGAGCCAAAGCGTGTCATCGGGTACCTATATCGGGCTGCAGACCGTGGATGTTCCTCTGCTCGACGACTTCCCGAGCATTGACCTCGCCGTGATCTGGCCCAGCGGCGTGCGCTTGAGCCGACGCGGGAAGGCATTCTGCGAAGTCAGCAAAGAGGTTCTGGGTGCTGCGGTGAAGTAGTGACGGTCCGGGCGCCGACCACGTCTGCTCTCATTGATTTAATTGATGACAATGTTCAAAAGTATCTGTTGGACTGATTCCGATTCGCTCATCACAATAAATGGCAGGCATCACACGGGCAGACGGTGATGCTTCCGCCCCATCAGGGTGACAGGCCCGTCATGGGACAGGCCCATCATGGGACAGAGCAAAGGAGCTTTGATGTCCACTCCCACCACCGACCAGGAGCACACGCCCACAGCCGACGGCCGTAGCCGGTCGACGAAGATGCAGCGGAAGGTGCTCCTCGGCGGCAGCATCGGCCAGTTCGTCGAGTTCTACGACTTCACGTTGTACGGTCTATCGGCAGTGATTCTGTCCGAGTACTTCTTCCCCGACGGCGACCGGATCACCGGTCTGCTGGTCATCTTCGCGACCTTCGGAGTCGCGTTCGTCATGCGCCCCCTCGGCGGACTGTTCTTCGGAGCTCTCGGCGACAAGGTCGGCAGGCGGCAGACCCTGACGATCACGATCTTCCTCGTCGGAGCCTGCACCGCACTCATCGGCATCCTCCCCGGGTTCGACACGATCGGCTGGTTCGCGCCGATCCTGCTCATCCTCGCCCGCCTCGGACAGGGCTTCTCCGCCGGCGGCGAATCCGTCGGCGGTCCGTCCTTCGTCTACGAGCACGCTCCTATTGCCAAGCGCGGACTCTGGATCAACATCACTCTGGCCGCGACCGCCCTGCCCTCGGTGTTCGCCGGCGGCCTCATCCTCCTGCTGTCGACTGTGATGAGTGACGCCTCTTTCGACTCATGGGGCTGGCGCGTTCCGTTCCTCCTGGCGCTGCCGTTGTCGGCCGTCGGGCTGTGGATCCGGTCGAAGACCGACGAATCCGAGCTGTTCAAGAAGACCGCCGCCGAACGGCCCAAAGAGTTCAGCCCGATCCGCGAAAGCTTCCGCGAGAACTGGGTCGGGATGCTCCAGGTCTTCTTCGTCCTCGGCGTCACCGCGCTCGGCTTCTACATGCTCTCGGCGTACTTCGTCACCTACATCCAGACCACCGGCGACCTCAGCCGCGAACAGTCGCTGCTGACAAACGCGATCGCGATGGCCAGCTACACGATCTTCCTGCCCATCGCCGGCCACCTCGGTGATCGATTCGGACGTCGGCCCATGCTCATCGCGGGTGCGATCCTGCTCGCGGTCACCTCGGTGCCGGCATTCGGGCTGGTCACCAGCGGCCACATGGGGCTGGCATTCCTCGGGCAGACGATCTTCGTCCTCGCGCTCTGCTGCTACGGCGGCGGCTGCTACACCTTCTTCTGTGAGCGATTCTCGACGAAGACGCGGTTCACCTCGGCGGCCATCAGCTACAACATCTCCTACGCGGCGCTCGGCGGAACCGCTCCGTTCGTGGGCACGTGGCTCGTCGACATCACCGGCGTCAACACCGCACCCGGCTATTACATGGCCGCTGCGGCCGCCGTGTGCCTCGTCCTCATCTTCGTCACGCGCCTCCCCGAGACCCGCGGACGGCTGGGGTAGGCGCGCCAATCTCACCACAGACCCGCGCGAACCGCACCACAGACCCGCGCAAACCACATCACCCACCAGAAAGCAGCGATCAGCAATGAACCATCAGGCACCCCCGTCCTCCGACGCGGCCTTCCTCGCAGACTTCCACTTCGTCGCCACCATCGGTGCTACCGACAACAACGGCGTCGACCGGCAGGCGCTGACGCCGGAGGACAAGCAGACGCGTGACTGGATGCGCGGCTGGGCGACCGACAAAGGCTTCGGGGTGCGGGTGGATGCGATCGGCAACATGTTCGCGTGCCTCGAGTTCGTTCCCGACGCCCCATATGTCCTCATCGGCTCCCACCTCGATTCGCAGCCGCTCGGCGGTCGCTTCGACGGAGCCTACGGCGTCATCGCCGCCCTCTTCGCGGCCCTGCGCGTCAAAGAGGAACTCTCCGAATCTGGCCTGAAACCCACCTTCAACCTCGCAGTCGTCAACTGGTTCAACGAAGAAGGCGGCCGCTTCGCTCCCTCGATCATGGGCAGCTCCGTCTACGCCGGACTCTTCGACCTCGACGAGATGCTCGCCGTCGCCGACCTCGAAGGCACCACCGTCGCGGAGGCGCTGGGCGCCATCGGCTACGCCGGCACCGACACCCCGCCCGAGGCGATCTCCTACGCCGAGATTCACATCGAACAGGGCCGCATCCTCGAACGCGAAACCACGGACATCGGCGTCGTCGAATCCAGCTGGTACACGCAGAAACTCGACATCGACGTCCTCGGCGAACAGTCCCACACGGGAGCCACAGCCATGGCCGACCGCCACGACGCGCTCGTCGCCGCGGCCAAGGTCGTCCTCGCCGTCGCCGAAGTGGTCGACGAGTTCGAGGAAGAAGCCCTCGTCTCCTCGGTCGGCCAGCACGTTGTCGAACCGAACTCGCCGATCGTCGTGCCCCGCCGCGTCCATATGGTCGCCGACCTCCGCTCCTCGGATCCTGCCATCGTCCAAGCCGCCCGCGACTCCCTCCGGGCTCAGATCGCCGAGATCGCCCGCGCACACGACATCACCATCAACGTCGAGGACTTCGACATCCGCGACAAGCGCCACTTCCCGACCGAAGGCGTCGAACTCGCCGAGAAGGCCGTGGCCAACGAGGGCCTGAGCATCCGCCGTCTCGAGACGATGGCCGGCCACGATTCCGTGGCGATGAATCACCGCGTACCCGCCGTGATGATGTTCGTTCCCAGCGTCGACGGCGTCTCCCATTGCGAGCGCGAGTTCACCACCGATGAGGACATGCTTCGCGGCGTCCGCGTGCTCACTTCGGTGGCCGGTGAACTCGTCCGCGGTGAGCTCGCCGATGTCCGCGACGGTGCCGTCTGGGTCGGTTCGTCCGTCGCCGAGGCGCGCGCATGAGCAACGTCGATCCGCGCCCCAGCGCCGCCACGGCCGCAGTCCCGACCAACTCGACCACCGAACCCTGGGCCCTGTCCGCCACCGAGGCGCTCATCGCCTTCCGGTCCAAGGAACTCTCCCCAGTCGACTACCTGACCTCCTTCATCGGCCGCATCACCGCCGAGGACGAGCGCATCAACGCGGTCACCGAAGTCGTCGAGGAGGCGGTCACCTCGGCGCGGGAAGCCGAGGACTTCTACGCGAACGCCACCAGCGATGACCTCGCCGAGGCGGCCGCCACCCGGCCCTTGCTCGGACTTCCCGTGATCGCCAAGGAGAAGCACGCGATCGCCGGCCGCGGCCTCACCCAAGGGCTGCTCCACGAACGCGACACCGTCGCCAGCCACGATGCCGCGATCATCGCCCGCATCCGCGCCGCCGGCGGCTACGTCCACGCTCGAGCCACCTCTCCGGAATTCAGCTGCGCGACCATCACACACTCACCGATGTGGGGCGTGACTCGCAATCCGTGGAACCCCGACCTCTCACCCGGTGGGTCCTCCGGCGGATCCGGTGCTGCGCTGGCGGCCGGGTTCTCGCCCCTGGCCACGGCCTCGGACATCGCCGGATCAACGAGGCTGCCCGCCGCCTTCACCGGCACCGTCGGGTACAAAGCCCCCTACGGCCGGATCCCCGGCGTCCAACCTCTGGCCGCGGACTGGTACCGCGGAGACGGGCCGATGTCGCGCACCGTCGCAGACGCCGCACTGCTCGCCAAGGTCATGGTCGGGGTCGATCCGAGCGATCATGCGACTATCTCCTCGCCCGGGTTTCTCGATGATTTCGACCCCGCCGAGGCGGCCGACCGACTTCGCGGACGCAGGGTCGCGCTGTGCATCCGGTTGGGAGATTTCCCCGTCGGGGAGGACATCGAGGCGAATACCCGGGCGGTCGCCTCGGCGCTGGAATCGGCCGGAGCGCATGTCGAGGAGATCGAACTGCCGTGGACAGCCGAGCGGATCTTCGAGACCGCGTTCACTCACTTCGGCAGCCTCCTCGCCCCTGCGATGCGCGCGGCCACTCGCGGCCATGAACACACTCTGGCCGAGTACACGGTGCGGTTCATGGCCGATGCGGAAGCGGTCGCCGCACGCCGTTCGCTCTTCGACGGGCTCGCCATGGAAGTGCAGATCCAGGCGGAGCTGGCGTCAGCGATGGACGGCTTCGATGTGCTCTTGGCGCCCACCTCGGCGGTGGCGGGTTTGGAGGCCGGAGCCAGCTACCTCGACGGGATCACGATCGGCGCCGACGGCGTCGGTCGCGAAGCGGCACATGCATTCGGGGCGGACGGTGCGTCCGACTCCGGCGAAAGCGACGGCGTGCGTCTCGACCACTACTGGCAGGCGCATATGACGATGCCGTTCAACATCTGCAACCGCGTGCCGATCGTCAACGTTCCCTCCGGCATGGCCGACTGCGGCATCCCCACCGGCGTCCAGGTCATCGCCCACCCCTATGACGACACCCGCGCCTTCGACGTGGCAGCCGCCATCGAAGCTCTGTGCCCGTGGACGGGGCTGGCGTCGACGGTTCGGATAGGCTCATCGGATGGATGAGCAGACCCTCGCCGAGGTGGAGCGGGCCGGAACGCAGTTCAACGCTGTCACAGCGATGACCGTCGACCGCGCGAATGCCCTCACCGCGGAATCGATCGGCCGCCGGGATTCCGGTCAGCCGCCTCGGCGATTGGAGGGGATTCCCTTCGCGATCAAAGACGTCATCGACCTCGTCGGGTACCCGACGACGATGGGATCGAACGTGCGCAGCGATGATCCCGTGACCGCCTCGGCGACGGTCGTGGACCGACTCGAAGCGGCGGGCGCGATCCCTGTGGCGAAGACGAACTGCCAGGAGTTCTCCTACGGAATCCTCGGCGACGAGTCGGCCTTCGGCCGCGTCGTCAATCCTGTCGATGCGGCACTGTGCACCGCCGGGTCGAGCTCCGGATCGGCCGCACTCGTTGCCGCCGGGGTGGTGCCGTTGGCTCTGGGCACCGACACGGCCGGGTCCGTGCGCGTGCCGGCGGCCTGCCAAGGCGTGCTCGGGTTCAAACCGACCTTCGGCGTCGTGCCCGTCGACGGAGTCTTCCCGCTTTCGCCGGCCTTCGACACCGTCGGACTCTTCGCCTCCGACCTCGGCGTGCTGACCACGGCTTTCGACGTGATCGCGGGAGCCGGTTCGGGTGATGACCGAGGGAACAGTGCACACACCATCGATGTCAGTCTCCTCGGTGATGGGTCGAACCTGGCGCTGGACCTGTTCGCTGGCGTTCCCGCCCCCACGATCACCTCGGCGAATGGGCCTGCCCTGGACGAACTCCTCGACGACCTCGCACCGATATACGATTACGTCCGCCTCTATGAGGCTTTCGAGGTCCACAGAGACCTCTTCGCCGAGCGTGCCGCGGACTACCAGCCGGGCGTGGCCACGAAGATCGAGGCGGGACGGGGCCTCGAGCTGGCCGAATACCGGACGCAGCTGGACGCGCTCGCCGAACTGCGGGAACGGTCTCTCGTGGTCTTCGGCGGCACCGATTTCCTGCTCACTCCGGCCATCGAGGGACCCGTGGTCGGCTGGGATGAGATCGACTCCGGGACGGCGGCGAAGTTCATGCGCTATTCGATGCCATTCAACGTTCTCGGCTGGCCGGCATTGACGATCCCGCTGCCCGGGGTCGGAGCCAGCGAAGGGCCGCAGGCGGTGCAGCTGGTCGGCCGCCCCGGCGGCGACCGCGACCTGCTTGCTTTCGCCTCGCGGCTGGTCTGACTAGACCCGTGGCCGGTGTGACTTGAGGATCAGTTCGATTGACTCGGGGATGCCTGGTCTGACTCGGTGCCACCGGTCCGATTCGGAGATCGGACGAGTCGAGTCCACCCTCGACTAGGCTGAACTCGAGCAGCCGCCGCGTCGAACGAACCGGAGCCGGGCCGATGAGACCCACGCACAGTCAGATGCTCACTCTCTCCGACGACTCGCGCGCAAATATCGCGGGAGTCCCTGCGCTCATCGTCAGCGGCATCCTCGTGTTCGGATTCGACTTCGACCCGCTGGGCTCCGGCCCGAGCATGGCTGCATCGCTGGCCTTGCCGCACGAGGTCATCAACCTCTTCCTCGTCTTCTGGCCGCTCTTCGCGCTGACCTATCTGCTGTGGACCCATGCGGGACTGAGAGACCTCGACGAAACCGAGCTCATCGTCCATTCCCGCTGGTCAGTGGCGAACCGCCGACGATGGTGGTCGCGGTGGTTCGGGATGGGCGGAGCAGTGTCTTGGGCGACCATGGCTGCCTACCTCGCATTCATCTTCAACATCTTCCTCGTCACCTCTGGCTCGGGCGGAGACATCGTCATCTCGGCCGGGCTCGGCATTGCGAATGTCATCGCCTCGTGGGCGGTGCTCGTGTATTCGTTCGCGCTCGAATTCATGCGTCTCGACCTCAGCGGCGGCGGCAGCCCGGGGGAGCGGCAACTCGAATTCGAGATGGAAGGCCCACGCGAGTTCGGCGACTACCTGACCTTCTCCGTGCTGTCATCGACGATGACGGCCGCGCTCCCCGGCCGAGCGGTGTCGCGGAAAGCCTGGCGATTGGTGCGCACGAACGTCATCGTCGCCTTCGCCTTCAACTCCGTCGTCGTCGCGACCCTCGTCTCGATGATCCTCTCCTACGTCATGTGACCGTCACCGGCACAGCCCAACCTCGTGAATATCGCCGAGGCGGCCCACCCCGTTCAGGGTGGACCGCCTCGGTGAGGACGGAACCCTCAACCGGGCGGGCCACCTCGGTGAGGACAGAATCCTCAACCGGGTGGGCCGCCTCGGTGAGGTGGGAGGTCACAGCCTCCAGCAGCTGTCGAGCGGAGCCTTGCCTGCGAACGTGCGGGTGGTGAAGGTCTCGATGCGCGGCAGCGCGGCGACGTAGCCGCCGACATGCGTGGGCCCGAGGTTGTCCTCGAACGCCACCTTGTGGCCGGCTCGGCACCACGTCGAGGCGAGTTCCTTGCCCTGATCGAACGAGATGACGTCGTCGAGGCGGCTGTGGTTGACCAGCAGCGGAACATCCGGAACCTCGGCCTTGCCCAACCGCTGCCGGTCAACGATGTCCGTGAAGTTCTCGTCGATGATGTCGGTGAATGACTCGCCGTTCTTCGTCAGCGACTTCCCATCCGTGAAGGCTGTCGAGAGCAGGGCTTCGACGGTGCACTTGTCCGCTGTTTCGGCCACCATCTTCTGCCCCTTCTCGTTGAGGAAGTCGCTTGTATCGATGTCGGCCTGCTCGGCGAACCCGACGACACCGTAGAGCGCGAATGCCGTGTAGACGCTCGAGAGCCCGGACACCGTCTTGTGCAGATCGACGGGCACTGCGCCGGCCGAAGCCGAGGCGATGTTGAGCTCGGGTGCCCACTCCTTCTGGAGTTCCAGGGCAGCCGTCGTGGCATGACCGCCCTGCGAGTAGCCGCGCAGCTGGAGTTTGGTGTCCTCATCGATCTCGCTGCCATCGACCTGCTGGACGGCACGTGCCGCATCGAGGACAGACCGACCCTCTTCGACGCGATCGACGAAGTGGTGAGTGCCCTCGGTGCCGAGGCCCATGTAGTCGACGACGACGACAGGATGCTTCGCGGCCAGGGCCGAGGCGACTGAGATCCCCTCGTACTCGGTTCCCATGCCCAGCTGACGGCTGGGAGCGCACTTATCGGCGATGCCCTGAGTGCCCGGCGAGATGACGACGGCATCGTCGGCATGGCCGCTCGCGCCGTTCGGAGTGAGCAGGGTGGCGGTCGCGGCTCGGGCCTGGCCCTTCTCATCAGTGGTCTTATACATGAAGACCGTCGACTTCGCGTCATGCTTGATGAGTTTCACCGGATCGAGGTAGAACTCCGAGTCGGCCTGCTTGAGCACTGTTCCGTCCTCGCTCGGCAGCGAGTCCGGGGTCTGATAGAAATCTCCGGGGACTCCTGATGCCGGCAGGTCTTCCTGCGCGGCTGCGTATTCGACGTCGGCGGGCGTGAGCTCGTCGGTCTTCTCGACGGCTTTCTTCGCCTGTTCGACGCTGATGCCCTCGGGGACTGATTCGCGGTCGAGTGTGCTCGGATCCTCTGCCGCACGGTCATCGAGGAACTGTTCGGCCTCGGCATCGGTCTGCGGAACGAGTTCGGCGGCGTGGGCCGGCGCGGTGGTCGTGCACAACGTGAGTGCGAGGCCGACGACGGTTGCGGCGCTCAGGGCCTGGAGGCGACGACGGGGCCCGTGTGAGGAGGTGGTCGGCAGTGCTGTAGTTGGCGTGCTCATAGGCGGTGGTCCTGTTCTGCCATGTCTCTCGGCATTGAGAAGGTGCGGGACAGTAGTGTCGGTGCAGATCGCGGTGGAGTGCACCGTGACGGTGAGGTCAGTGTGGTGACGGGGTGCCGTCGGCCAGAGTGTTCACCGTTGGACGCCCTGATTGTGACGGGCACCACACACATTACTTGATAGTAGAACTGAGTGGTAGTTAAGTGGCTGATTCGGTCTGTTGCCTGGTCGGGGCGGGTGTGTTCGGGTCGGAGCTGGTCGGCGCTGGATCAGGTCGGATCTGATCAGGCGAGATGAGAGCGAACGACTTCGGCGATGACGAGGAGCGCGCCGATGATCGAAGAGCCGACGGCGAGGCGGTAGAGGAGTCGGCGGTCGGCGCGTCGGATGACGAAGTTCGACAGCCACAGTCCGATGAGCATGAACGGCAGCAGGACCGCCGCCGCGATGAGGTGTCTGGTGCCGACTTCGCCGCCGATGGTCAGTCCCGTCAGAGACAGGATGCTGCCGAGGGTGAAGTAGGCGCTCATCGTCGAGCGCATCGATGACGGATCGAGCGAGCGCATGATGAGGCTGATCGGGGGTCCGCCGATGCTCGTGGCCGTGCCGAAGATCCCCGAGACCGACGACGCGAAGAACATATTGCGATGCGAGGCCGCCGGTGACCAACCGACCAGGCTGAATGCGGCGCCGGCGAGGACTGTGATCGCGAGCATCAGAGACAGTCCGGAATCCGGCAGCAGCACCACGGCGGCGGTGCCGATAGCGATGCCGGGCAGCCGTCCGAGAGCGCCCCAGCCGACGAGCTTCCAATCGACGTCCTGACGCTCACGGGTGAATGCCGTGAATGAGGTGAGGGTGGCCAGCAGCAGAAGGGCGGACGGCAGCAGGTCGGGGCGCAGGAGGGCGAGCACGGGCGCGGTGATCATGCCGAGGCCGAATCCTATGGAGCCCTGCAGGCAGGCTGAACCCAGCACCACGATCCCGATGATCAGGTACTGGACGATCTCCATCGACTCCTCATTCCTCCGCTGTGGGCGCCGCGGTCGGATACCTGCGGGCCGCCGGTCAGACGGCACTCGCCGCTCACGACACTGGGCCGCGCGGCGCAGATTGCGCGTTCTGAGCACCTATTCTATGCGCAAACCGAACAACTCACCATCTTCTTCGCGAAAACATTTGCGCACAACACGCATGAATGGGCTAGTCTTTACGAAGATCGCGCACGATGATGACGCGCCTCCACCGCTGCATCAATCGCCGGGCGATCACCCAGTTGTCCATCTACACATGGGAGTGCAGCCATGGCCGCCGACGTCCATAGCGTGAAACGCAGCTCTGTCTCTTCGATGCCCGCGCAGAATCCGCTGCCGCGCGGTCTCGGCCTCGTCACCTCGGTCGGCCCCGGCCTCGTGCTGGCCATGTCCTTCCTGGGCACCGGCGACCTCGTCAGCTCCTCGGTCTCGGGCGCCTCCTACGGGTATGCGCTGCTGTGGACGCTCATCCTCTCGCTCGTCGCCCGCACGTTCATCATCTCGTCCATCGCGAAGTACACGCTGATGAACAAGCACGGAGACACGCAGATCCTCGACGGATTCGCCCGGCTGTCGCCGGTGCTGCCGGGGATCATGGCCGCGGTCGTCCTCATCGCCGGCTTCATCACCCAGGCCACCTTCCTCCTCGCCGCTGCCGTCGGCCTCCACGAACTCACCGGCGGTGAGTGGGGAGGCTCCTGGGGCAGATTTTTCTGCGCGATCATCATCGTCGCTCTCACCCTGTCGCTGGTGATGCTGCGCAAACAGTTCGTCGTTCTCGAATACTTCGCCCGCTTCGCCTCGGTCGCGATGATCATCGCCTTCGTCTACGCGCTCATCAAGATCGGCACCTTCGACATCGCCGGCTTCGTCCAGGGCATGGCCTTCGAAATCCCGAAGGAGCAGAACACCTCGGCATTCGCCCCCATCGTCATCGCCTCGGCGACCATCGGCACGATCGCCGGCAATATGCCCAACCTGCTCTATTCCGGGTTCATGCGCGACAAGGGCTGGGTCGGGCCGAAATACCGGAGGATTCAGCAGTTCGACCTCATCGCCGGCATGGCCCCGCTGCTCATCATCAACCTGCTGTTCTGGATCGTCGCCGCCGAATTCAGTGCCGCCCACCCCGGCTTCTCCATCGCCGACGAATTCGACCTCTCCCACATGCTCTCGGTCGCCGTCGGCCCGGTCGGTCCGTATCTGCTGTGGATGTGCATCTACTTCGCCGCGATGACGAGCTTCCCACCGCAGTCGCGTGGCTTCTCCCAGCTGGCCATCAACGGCATCAACCACACCGTGCCGTCGATGCGGAAGTTCCTCGGCCGCGATGAGGAGAACCCCGCCTTCCGGTGGATCCAGGCGATCGTCTTCATCATCCTGCCTCTGGCCTCGACAATCCCCGGCGCCCCAGACCTCATCTCGCTCAACATCGTCGGCACCGCGATCTCCACAGTGCTCAGCCTCCCGATCATCGTCGTGTGCATCCTGCTGCTGACTTCGCGGAAGAAGCACATGCACTCGTACGCGGTGAACCGGAAATGGCAGACCGGCCTGTTACTCCTCCTCGGCATCATCGCCATCGTCGTCGGCGTCCAGATCGCCATGCAGATCCCCGCGATGTTCCAGACCGCGTTCGGATGATGAGTCCGGACCGTCGGTCCGGGGATTCCCTCGCCGAGGCGGCCCACACATGCCGTGCGAACGATCCCGCCGAGGCGGCCCACCCTTACGTACCCTGATTCCGTTGCCAAGACATGGAGGAGACACCCATGACACTGCTGTCCCAGCCCGCACTCGAACGAGTTCCCGCACCGTCGGCTGACGGCCGGCTCCGCTTCTTCGAGGACGACGGTTCCGCGGCCGCGGTGATCCCGACCGATCGGCGCTCGAACCACGCGCCGTCGATCCTGTCCCTGCCCGGCGGAGGACTCCTGGCCGCCTGGTTCGGCGGCAGCGATGAGGGCAACAAGGACATCGACATCCTCGTCTCCCGGTTCGACGTCGATACGGGACGGTGGACCGCCTCGGCGGCGGTGAACCACGATGAGATCCGATCCGACCAGAACCCCGGTCTCTTCGCCGCCCCCGACGGGACGATCTGGCTCGTCTATACCTCCCAGCTGTCGCGACAGTCCGGGGTCCCCGAGACCTTCAACCTCCAGCACACCTCCGTGGTCAAAGTGATCCGTTCGACCGACGACGGAGTGAGCTGGAGCGAACCGGAGACGCTCTTCGACCGGGAGGGGACGTTCTGCCGGCAGCCCATCCAGGTCCTTGAGGACGGGACGTGGGTGCACACTCAGTGGCTGTGCCTCGACGACGATTCGAAAAACGGCTCCGACCGACCGGTCGTCCAGATCTCCACGGATCAGGGATCGATCTGGAGACAGGTCGAGTTCCCCGAGGCAGCCGGTCGGGTCCACCCGAACGTCGTCGAGCTCGAACCGGGACGCCTCGTCAGCCTCTTCCGCTCACGCTTCGCCGACTGGGTCTACCTCAGCCGATCCGACGACGGAGGAGAGACCTGGTCGGTGCCCGAGGCCACCGAGGTGCCGAACAACAATGCCGGTATCAGCGCCTTCCGTCTGCCCTCGGGCATGCTCGCTCTCGTCTCGAACGAACACCAGGTCGCCACGGAACCCGGCGAGGTGGTCTGGCCGTACGAACGGATGCGGATCGTCATCGCAGTGTCGAACGATGAGGGCCGCACCTGGCCGGTGCGTCGAGTCATCGAGCCCGGTGACGGGTTCTCCGGTGACGGCAACCTACGCAGCAATCGCCGTCAGGAGTATCCGCATGGCATCGTCGATGCCGACGGGCTCATCCACGTCGTCTACGCCTTCAGCTCCCGACGGGCGATCCGGCACGTCGTCTTCGACGAAGCGTGGATCTCCGGAGTCGAGGACCAGGTCCACACCGACTGCAAACTCTGGGGCTGAGCCCCCGGGGCTTCTATATGCTCGCGTGCCGTCAGTTGTGTACGGCATTGCCCATCTGGTCGACACGGACGACGGCGATTCCGCGCTCTTCGAACGGTGTGATCTGCGCCGGATCGGCCGAATCGTCGGTGACGAGCGTCCATCCGCTGCCGAGGTCGGCCCAGGCATGGAAGGGCCGCTGGCCGAGCTTCTCAGCGTGCGCGACGACGAAGACGTGGGTGGCGCGGCGGCTCATCAGTTCCTTGAGGCGGACCTGTTCGGGCAGGGCTTCGCACACACCGTCCTCAGCGTTGACGGCATCGGCGCCGAGGAAGGCGAAGTCGAACGTGAACTTCTCCAGCCCCGCCTCGGTGATGGGGCCGATGAAGCCCTGGCTGACGGGACGATATCTGCCGCCGAGAAGGGTGAACTCGACCCCCTCGAGATCAGCCATCTGCTGCAGCGATGTCAACCCGGTCGACACGACCGACAGCGGGGACGTCTCGCGCAGTCCGCGCGCAACCTGCGCGGTTGTCGTGCCTGCGTCGAGGAGCACATGTGAGCCCGCCGGCACCTGCTTGGCACACCAGGAACCGATCGCGCGTTTGACCTCGGGGGCTTCGTGCGACCGTTCAGCCAGAGTGGTCTCCGCCTCGGTGGGCACAGCGATGACACCGCCGTAGGTGCGGGCCAATTCGCCGGAATCGGTGAGCTTCGCCAGGTCCCGGCGGATGGTCGACGCGGTGACTCCGAGCATCTCCGACAGAGTCTCGACACTCATCTCACCTTGGGTGCGCGCCAGCTGAAGGATCTCCTCGCGACGTTCGCCTGCGTTCATGTCTCTCCTGTCGGATTGCCGTTGATCGCCACTGTATCGCGGATTATCGCGCGAACCGCGCAGAACTCAGACAATGGTGACGCGCGGATCGCACTACCGCCTTGGCGCTGGTACGGTGTTCCGTTGTGCGGACCGCACCTCGCCTCCGCCGGATGACCTTCCGAACTCAGACGACGGCGAGAGCCGCAGCCTGACGCATCGCCTCGCTCATCGACTCGGTGTCGACCTTGCCGGTGCCGGCGATGTCGAACGCGGTGCCGTGATCGACCGAGGTGCGGATGACCGGCAGGCCGACGGTGATGTTGACGCCGGCATCGATGCCGAGGACCTTGATGGGGCCGTGCCCCTGATCGTGGTACATCGCGACGATGAGGTCGTAGTCGCCGCGCCCGGCGAGGAAGAAGGCGGTGTCGGCAGACAGGGGCCCGACGGCGTCGATGCCGTCGGCCCGCAGCTTCGTGATCGCCGGAGTGATCTTCTCCTCCTCTTCGCCGTAGCCGAAGAGCCCGTTCTCACCGGCGTGCGGGTTGATCGCGCACACCCCGATGTGCGGTCGTTCCAGTCCGGCCCGGACGAGAGCATCGTGGCCGCGGCGGACGGTGCGCTCAACGAGGCCGGGTTCAATCTTCGCCACGGCGTCGATGAGTCCGATGTGGGTGGTCACGTGGATGACACGCAGCTTGGGGGAGGAGAGCATCATCGAGACTTCCTCGGTGCCCGTGAGCGAAGCGAGCATCTCGGTGTGCCCCGGGTACTTGTGCCCAGCGGAGTGGAGGGCCTCCTTGTTGAGCGGCGCCGTGCAGATCGCCTGCACCTCACCGGACATCGCCAGCTGCGCGGCGCGTTCGATGTAGCGGAACGCGGCGTCTCCGGCGACGGGGGAGAGTTCGCCCCAGGGCAGATCGCCCGGAAGGAGGGCGAGGTCGATGACGTTGATGACTCCGGGCACGTGTTCGGCCTCAGAGGGGGAGTCGACTCGGCGGACCTCGACCGCGGTGCCGAGCACCTGCGCGGCCTGCTCGAGCCGTGCGGCATCCCCGATGACGACGGGCGCAGCGACCGCGAGTACCGAGGGGTCGAGGCAGGCGGCGATGCAGATCTCGGGGCCGACGCCGGCCCCATCGCCCATGGTCACTGCGACTGTGGGAAGCGCGTTCATTGACTCTCCTTCGTGGTTCGCGACGATGGCCGCGGTGGTCGTGGTGGGCTCACCGGTGGTCAGAGCCGCGTGGATGAGGGTGAGGGAATCGGGTCCGCCCTGGCCGCCGGGCCGGGTGACGACGGCGGCGAGGTCGACGTCGTCGGCAATGCTCGCCGAGGCGGTTCCGACCGTGGACAGCACCGCCCCCGGGTGGATTTCGCGGATCGCTTCGATCCGGTGCACGCCGAGGCGGTCGAACACGGCTCGTGCCGTCTCGCCGCCGGCGGCTGCGAGGGCGATGGGACCGAATCCGGACAGTGCACGGGTGGTGAGTTCGGCGAGGAGCCCCGGCAGTGGCCGAGGGTCGACGGAGGCTCCCGTGTCGGTGAGTCGGACGACGAGGTGGGACTCGGTCAGCGCCGCGCGTACACGTACGGCGGAATCGTCGAGACGGCGCGGATCGTCGGCCCACGCGGCTACCTCTGTGGCGGGAAAGTCGAGTACACGAGTGTCCGAGTGGTCAAGCAGGTGAGCGATCTGCGCCTCGATCCTCTCTGCCGCGGTGCCGAGGAGAGTGAGCACCCGTGCGGGCGTGCGCGGAAATGATGAGGGCTCGGGCCGTTCAGCTGCAGCGTCACCCACATCGGCCAGGGCAGATGCGTCGCTTGGCGCAGGGAGTTCACGTCGTCGACGCTCGGCCAGGGCGCGCGCGAGTGCGGAAGTGCCGACGAGGATGGCCGAGGTCGCCTCGGCGAGAGCGACGATACGGGTGAGATCCTCCATCGTCTCGGCGTCGGCGGTGATGAGGCGCTCGCCGCCGAAGCCGACATTCGAGACGTCGACACTGGCTTCCGAACTGGCAGCGGTGTCGCGGCTGTCAGCGGCGTTGTCAAAGACGTCGGCAGCATCGGTGCTGGGGAGAGACCGCAGTTCGTCGAGACCCAAATGGCGGGCGGGGACGGGGCACAGATCCGAAAGCAACTCCGGTGCGCTGCCGTCCTCGAGGCTCCAGGCGCGGGTGCTGCTCAGCCGAATTCCGTTGTCGAAGGGCACTCCGCCGACGACCGTGCGGGCCTGCTGCGGAAGCGCCGGAGCGAAGAACACGGGGCCGGTCGCGTGGCCGACGGTCGCAGCGAGCGCGGCGCGGATGTTGCCGCGCAGCAGGGAATCGACCTTGATGAGTGTGGCGCGTGACGAGCCGAAGTCACGAAGCGCAGCCGAAGTGCGGGCGCCGGCCGACTCGGCCGGCAGATAACGGCAGTCGAGATCGACGACAAGGTTCCGGGGACCGGTGTGGGCCGCCTCGGTGAAGGGCCGATCGGATTCTGCGCCGGCGTTCGCCTCGGCGATGGAGTCATCTGAGCTGGTCGCGGACTCTGCACTCGACGGGGTGAGAACGATCGGGGTGCCCGGATCGAGCGTGGCGGCGACCTCGGCGGCGCCGCTGAGATCGTCGGCGATGACCAGGACACCGGATTCGCCTGCTGACATGGCACTCCTTTGCGTCCGGTCCGGCTGAACACCCTCTACACTGACATGTGTGCGCGGAATGCGCAAGCTGTTGCACGATCCACGCACAAATGGGAAGATCGGTGTATCGACGATCTGCCCCACTCAACGAGGAGACTCCCTTGACCACAGACTCGACCATCACGCTCGACGGAGTCTCCGTCCCCCTGTCCCGGCTGGTGCTCGGCACGATGACCTTCGGCGACACCGTGACCGAAGCGGCAGCGCACGAGGTCTTCGAAGCAGCCGTTGCGGCCGGGATCACCGGCATCGACACCGCCAACGGATATGCGAAGTCGACGACCGAGAGCCTGATCTCGCCGCTGGTGAAGAAGCACCGCGACCGGATCGTGCTCGCGACGAAGGCAGGAATGCCCCACGCCGACGCCGGCGAGCATTCGCCGCTGTCCGCAGCCGGCCTGCGCGCGAGCGTGGAAGGATCGCTGCGACGCCTCGACGTCGAATCGATCGACCTCTTCTATCTCCACCAGCCCGACCGTGCGGCCTCGCTCGACGAGACGCTCGAGACCATCGCCGCCCTGCGCGCCGAAGGCAAGATCACCGCGCTGGGCATCTCGAACTTCGCCGCCTGGCAGGCAGTCGACGTCATCGCCGCCGCCGAGCGCGCGGGCGCTCCAAGCCCCGTCGTGGCGCAGAACGTCTACAGCGTCCTGGCCCGCCGGATCGAGGACGAATGGCTCGAATGCGGACAGTCCCACGGCATCGCAACGATGGCCTACAACCCGCTGGCCGGGGGCCTGCTCGCCCGCCGCCCGTCGACCGACGGAACGGGGGACCGTTTCTCGGGATCCGTGCTGGCAGAGATGTACTCGCAGCGCTACCTCTCCGACTCCGTCCTCGCCTCGGTCGAGGCCTTTGCCGTCGTCGCCGACGATTCCGGGATCCCGCAGGCCGAGCTCGCCCTGCGCTGGGTCGCCGAGGCACCCGGAATCTCCGCCCTGCTGCTCGGAGCCAGCCGCGTCTCCCAGCTCGAGGGCAATATCGCCGCAATCGCCAAAGGCCCGCTGCCGGCAGATGTGCTCACCGCCGTCGATGACGCCACCGCCGCAATCCGCGGTTCCCAGCCGAAGTACAACCGCTGACTCACGAATCAAGAGCTGTCGGCAGAGCTGCCGGCCCGCATCCGTCTCCACCGATTTCGCAACCCTGCACAGGCTCGGCTGCACCAACCGTTCGAAGGGAAATCATGTCATCCATCTCAGGAATCCTCGCCGCTATCGCCACCCCGTTCGACGGGGATGAGAACCTCGTCGAGTCCGCTCTGCGAGCCCATGTCCGCCGTCAGCTCGACGCCGGCATCCATGGCATCTTCGCCCTCGGCACCAACGGTGAGTTCTACGCTCAGTCCGCCGATGAACGCGCCGAGGCCGCGCGGATCGTCATCGACGAGGTGGCCGGCGCCGTCCCCGTCGTCATCGGTGCCGGAGCCGCAACGACCCGGGAGACCATCGCGATCGCCGCCGATGCCGCTGCGGCCGGTGCCGACGCGCTGTCGATCATCACCCCGTACTTCGCGGCCGCCTCGCAGGTCGAGATCGAGAATCACTTCCGGGCCGTGGCCGACTCCGTCGACGTTCCGGTCATCGTCTACAACATTCCCGCACGCACCGGCAATGTCGTGGCACCGGCGACGCTCGAAAAGCTCGCAGCCGTGGACAACATCACCGCAGTCAAGGACTCGAGCGGGAACTTCGACACAATCCTGCAGTACCTCGAGCGCACCGATCGCGAGACCTTCGACGTCATCTCCGGCAATGACTCCCTCATTCTCTGGACCCTGCTGGCAGGAGGTGCCGGAGGGATCAGCGGCATCGCGAACATCTACCCGCAGACGATGGCCTCGATCTACGACCTGTTCGTCGCCGGCGACACCGATGCTGCGCGCACTGCACAGGACAGCATTCGCCCGATCCGCAACTGTCTCGCGCTCGGCAACCCGAACACCGTCGTCAAGGCAGCTGCGAACGAACGCGGATTCGGCCTCGGCCCGGCCAGGGCGCCGTTCAACGCGCTCTCGGATGAAGCGAAGAAGCAGGTCGCTGCGACAGTGGCCGCGGACGTGGAGCGCGGCCTGGCCTGAGACAGGCTGACCTGATCCGCCCGTTCCGTGGCGATTACAACCGCCAGAATCCTTCACTCAACAGATTGTGGCGATTATAATCGCCACCATGGGTCAGATCGACCTGTGCGGCGATTGTGATCGCCACAGTGAGGGGGTAGTGCGATGTCTATCGTCGACAGGCCGAAGTATCTCGAGAAGCTCGAATCGTTCATCGACGCTCCGGTCGTCAAAGTGCTCACCGGATTGCGCCGGTCCGGCAAATCGCGGCTCCTCGACCTCGTCGTCGAGCGGCTGATCGCGCGTGGCATCGACCCCGAACGCATCGTGCATCTCAACTTCGATTCCCTCGAACATGCGTCGTTGGCATCGGCTCAAGCGCTCAATGCGCACCTCAAGGATGTGCTCCCGAGCGAGGGCCGCACCTACGTCCTCCTCGATGAGATCCAAGAAGTCACCGAGTGGGAGCGCCTGGTCAATTCGCTTCTTGCCGAGGGGAGGACTGATCTCTACATCACTGGGTCGAACTCGCGACTGCTGTCCGGCGAACTCGCGACCTACATCGCCGGGCGGTACGTGACGATCGAAGTATGGCCACTGTCCTTCCGCGAATACCTGTCGTTCCGAGAGGCGTTCGCCGCCGACGACATGGGGGGCACAGATGCCGAGTTCACACGCTATCTGCGCCTCGGCGGATTCCCCGGTGTGCACATGCTGCCACTCGACGAGGTCGACGCTCGCTCGATGATCATGGACATCTACAGGTCCACGCTCGTCCGGGATGTGCTCGCGAGGAATCGGATCCGTGACGCTGATATGTTCGAACGCGTCGCCGCGTTCGCGGTCGACAATGTCGGCAATCCGTTCTCCGCTCGACGTGTCGCCGACTTCATGAAGTCTCAGCGCCGGTCGATCGGCCATGAGACCGTGCTCAACTATCTGACGGCACTGTCCGAAGCCTTCGTGATCGCACGAGTTCCTCGGTTCGATCTGCACGGCAGGGCCATCCTCGCGACAGATGAGAAGCACTTCGTCGGCGATCATGGCATCGTCAATGCCCTGTTCGGCTACTCGGACCAGCGTCTGCCGGGAGTGCTGGAGAACATCGTGTGGATGGAGCTGCGTCGACGCGGCTACGAGGTCACCATCGGTCGGATCGGAACAGCCGAAGTCGATTTTGTGGCTCAGCGTGCCGACGAGGTCGTCTACATCCAGGTGGCCACGACGATCGCGACTGAGGATACCCGCCACCGAGAACATCGGCCGCTCGAAGCGATTGCGGACAACCATCCGAAATACCTGCTGACACTCGACCCTCTTGTCGGAGGAAACGTGAATGGAATCAAACATCGCAGACTCCCTGAGTTCCTGCTCGCCAACGAAATCTGAATCAGCGCTTGGACGCGCCGGAGCCGACAGCCGAGCCGGCAGAGGGGAACTGAGCTGATCGACGTATCGGTCAGGCGACGGGGAAGCGGGGCTCTTCGCCCTGCAGCACCCGGACGACGTCTTCGACGGCCCAGGTTCCCATGTTCGCGTTCGCAATATCCGAGTAGGCGCCGATGTGCGGGGTGGCGATGAGATTCGGCGCGGAGAGCAGCGGATCGTCCGCCGCCGGCGGTTCCGTGGCGAAGGCGTCCAGGGCGGCGAATGACAGCCGCCCGGACTCAAGAGCCGTGGCCAGAGCTGCCTCGTCGACGAGCCCGCCACGGGCCGCGTTGATGAGCCCGGCACCCTTGGGCATCGTGGCGAGAAGCTCGGCATCGAGCAGCGGCTCGTCGCCACCGGGCAGGTGGAGGGTGAGGAAATCGGACCCTGCGACCACCTCGGCGAGGTTCTGGGGCTCGGCCCCCGTCTCGGCGATGGCCTCATCGGGGACGTACGGATCGTATGCGGCGATGCTCAGGCCGAATCCTGCGGCACGCTTCGCGACCTCCCGCCCGATGCGGCCGAAGCCGAGGATGCCGAGGCGTTTGCCGCTCAGCTGCGAACCGAAGAATACGCCCCACTCGCCGGTGCGCAGCGAATCCTCGGCGGCGCGAATCCGGCGGGCGCCCATAATGAGGAGCCCGAGCGTGAGGTCGGCGACGGACTCGGCATTCGCTCCGGGAGTGTTGACGACCCTGACTCCGGCGGCAGCGGCGGCGTCCAGGTCGATGTTGTCGACTCCGGCTCCGTGCTTCGCGACGACCTTGAGGTCGGGACAGGCGGCGAGCACCTCGGCGTTGATCCGATCGAGACCGACGAGGACCGCCTCGGCGCCGGAGATCGTCTCGATGAGGTCGGACCCGGATTTGGGATGATTCTCGGTCCGGTAGTCGAGGTCGAGGCCGAGCTCGTCTGCGCGAGCGCGAGGGGTATTCGACTGCTTGCCGAAAGACGGGGTGAGGACGGTGAGGCGCATCAGGCTCCGATCTCGATTCCGAAGGTCTCGAACACGGTGTAGATGCCCAGCAGGCCGATCGCCAGGGAGGCGAAGACGAGCATCACCGTGAAGAAGTGGTTGGACTTGAACTCGGCCGGCACCTCTCGGGAGCGAAGGTACCAGACGGCGATGACGACGGCGACGAGGAAGACGCCGCTGGCCACACCGCCGATCTGGACCATGATCACCGGGGACTGGATGATGAGGTAGCTCAGTGCCCAGATGATCGGGAAGACCACGGTGAGCACACGGATGATGCGGCCACGGGTGAGGGTGTTCTCCCATTCGAAGAGGCCGAGGATGGACACCGTGTTCGTCCACAGCCGGGGCACGCTCGCGGTCGAGGCGATGAAGGTCGAGAAGAGGACGGCGAAGGCGCCGATGAGGAAGATCCAGTGTCCGGCTTCACCCATCGTCGAGGAGTACATCGACGACAGCGTGGTGATCATGTCGTTGCCCTCGGGCACGAGGTTCTGCGGGTGGAGGATGGCCGCGCCGATGACGTAGAAGGACATCGTGCACACGGTCGAGACGATCCAGGAGACGAGCACGTCCGTGCGCATCACCGAGATCCAGCCGCGGGCGCGGCGGGCGCGTTCCGCGGTGCCGTCGTTCGGACCGGTGTAGCGGGCGTAGCCCTTTTCGAGGCACCAGTAAGTGTATGTCGTCATCTCGTCGGCGCCGACGCCGGTGATGCCGAACATCGCGACCGCGAAGCCCAGGGTGCCGGCGGGAATGGCGAAGGTCAGTCCACTCATGACGTCCGCCGAGGTGTAGGCGAAGTCGGTGAAGGGCAGCGATACTGCGAGTCCGACGGTGGAGACCGTGAAGATGATGACCGCGCCGACGGAGAACTTCTCGACGATGCTGTACCTGTTCGTCACGAGCAGGGCGATGACGACCGCAAGCGAGACGACCGTCCAGAAGACGAGAGACGGAGTCGAGAGCGGCTCGCCGAAGACGGGCAGCATGATGCTCAGTGCAGCGACGGCACCGCCGATGATGCCGCCGCGCTGGAGGACCTTCGCGAAGTCCATGAGGATCCACAGCAGGTTGATCCACCCGGCACGCCCGATGAGGCGGGGACCGACGTGGCCGTAGCCTTCGAGCGCGGGCTTGCCGGAGAGGATGGTCCACTGCGCGAGCTCGAGCTGGACCCAGACCTTGACCGCGGTGGAGATGATGACGAGCCAGAGGAGGACGAATCCGGCTTTGGCCCCGAGCGCCGTGGTGGTGATGAGTTCGCCGGAGCCGATGACCGCGGCCGAGATGACAAGACCGGGACCGAGGTACTTGAGCTTGCCCGCAAAGGTCGTGGGCGGTTCGAGCACGTCCTTGGGGTCGAGATGGTAGGGGTCGACGGCGGCGTCGGCGCCTGCGCGGTCGTCCCGGTCGATGTTCTGCGCGGTCATACTCGGCTTCCTTGCACGAAGGTGGATCTGTCCAGTGATCGTGCCGGTGTCTCGGGGCGAATCGAAGGACGACGGCCCGGTCGGCACGGCTCATGCAAGTGTGCCATCAAATGCGCGATTTGCGCAACAATAGTGCATGAACTGCGCAGGAGGGGTGGGTTTGACGATGATCGATTGCTCGTTGTGAGCGTGAAGTGGCGATCTGATTGGGGAGAGCTTTCGGCGACTGATCTGCCGCGCTGCGGGAACCGTTGATGTCCCCTGCGGGTGGATCCGCCCTGATTTCCATGCAGGTTTCGAGGTGGATCCACCCGCAGGAGACACGACAACGGCCGCCGGTCGGCAGCGAAGCACGCTGCCGGCCGACGGCCGTTGGAGGAGCGGAACCACCCCGCCGAGGTCAGCTGTCCGGTTGGGGCAGCGCCGCCTCGGTGAGGGTGGGGCTCACTTGCGCTCGAGTTCCTCGAGGCTGGGGTAGATCGTCTCCTTCGGGGCGACTCCGTGGTTGCGGATGAGCACGAAGTAGAGGACGAAGGTGACGACGATGCCCACGAGCCACGAGATGTCCGCGCCGCCGAGTTTGGCGACCAGCGGTCCGGTGTAGAAGGACTGAGCGAGGAACGGGATCTGGATGACGACGCCGATCCCATAGGCGACCAGCGCACGCCAGTTCCAGTTGCCGTAGCGACCGTGGCGGTCGTAGAACGCGGGGATGTCGAAGCGGTCCTTCGAGATGAGGTAGTAGTCGGTGAGGTTGATGACGCTCCAGGGCGTGAACACCATGAGCAGCGCGAGCACGAAGTTCTTGAAGTTCGCGAGGAAGTCCGCCGAGGCCAGCAGCGCCACAAGCACGGTGAGGGTGACGATGCCGATGACGAAGACCGCGCGGGTCCAGCGACGGATCGTCGCCTTGTTGCCGAAGGAGGTGAGGATCGTCAGCGTGCACATGAACGCACCGTAGGCGTTGAGCGTGTTGACGGTGAGCTTGCCCAGCAGGATGACGATGAAGATGAGGAGCGCGAAGACGCCGCCGCCGACGATGTCACCGACGTAGGCGACCTGGTTCTCGACGAATTCGTTGCCGGATTCCGTCATGGCGGCGGCCCCGATGAGCGCGCCGAGGGTCATCGACCACTGCGATCCGATGACCGATCCGCCGAAGGTGAACCAGAAGGTCTTCGACGACGGTGTCGACCGCGGCAGGTATCGCGAATAGTCGGCGACGTAAGGGCCGTAGGTCAGCTGCCAGCCCACGGACAGGGCGATCGCGGAGAGGAAGGCGGGGAAGGCGAACGACGAACCTGAGATCGTTCCGGGAACGTCGACCTGCGTGAGCACGCAGTAGGTGATGAAGAGGAACCCGAGCAGACCCGTCACCGAGGAGATCCGACCGAGCACATGGATGTACTTGTATCCCAGCAGGGCCACCAGGGCGGTGAGCGCGCCGAAGATGACGATGCCGATCCACGGGGTCTGCACGCCGATGATGAGGTTGACTGCCTGACCGGACAGGACCGCGCCGGTCGAGGCGAAGCCGATGTACATGAGCACGACGAGCACGAGCGGGATGATCGCACCGATGATGCCGAACTGGGCACGCGAGGAGATCATCTGCGGCAGTCCCAGCTGCGGACCCTGCGCCGAGTGCAGCGCCATGACGATTCCGCCGATGATGTTGCCGATGAGCAGGCCGATGATGGCCCACAGCGCGTCGGCACCGAAGACGACGGCCAGAGCCCCGTCGACGATCGCAGTGATCTGAGTGTTGGCGCCGAACCACAGAGTGAACTGGGAACGTGGCGTTCCGTGACGCTCGGCGTCAGGCACCATCTCGATGGACCGCTTCTCGATCCCCGAATTGGTCGTACTAGCCATGATTGTCTCCTTTGAACTGATGGACCTGGTTCAGTGTGGCACCACTGCACAACACCCGACGAGGTCCAGATCACACTTTCTGTCCGAAATATCGGAAAATCTCGCCGAGGCGGCCCGGAACGTCCGGACAGCGGAGCGGGGGTCCGAGGAGCGACCGACTCGCCCTCAGATACCGTGCCGATCGTAGACTCCGACACGTTTCGGTGCTGTTTCGCGCCCGGTCTCCCGGCCGCACCGGCCGCTATTTCGACAGAGAGCGCGCGATGATTGTGCGCTGGATCTCCGACGAGCCTTCGTAGATGCGGTAGATTCGGGCATCTCGAACGTAGCGTTCGAGCGGAAAGTCCCGGGTGAAGCCGTAGCCGCCGTGGATCTGCAGGGCTTCATCGGCTATGTACGCGGCCGCCTCGGAGGCGGCGAGCTTTGCCGTGGCCGAAGACCGGGTGAAATCGACCCCCGAATCGCGCTGTTCGGCGGCGTCCATCGTCAGCAGCCACGCCGACCGGTACTTCGTGTACATGTCCGCGAGCTTGAACGCGATGCCCTGCAGGCGGCCCAGCGGTTTCCCGCTGATCTTGCGCTCGCCCGCCCAATCCACGGCGGCGTCGAGAGCGGCCTTGCCGATTCCCAGGCTCATCGCCGCGACCTCGATGCGACCACGGTCGAGCACGCGCATCGCCGTGGTGAAGCCCTCGCCTGCGTTCCCGAGGAGGGCATCCTCGGGAACGACCGTGTCGATGACGAATTCGAAGACCGGGCTGCCGCGCAGGCCCATCGTCTTCTCCGGGGGATTGAAATCCAGCCCCGCCGAGGCGGCCGCGGTGTCGACGATGAATGCGCTGATGCCCTTGTGGCCGGCATCGACGTCGGTCTTCGCATAGACGATGATGAAGTCCGCGAAGCCGGCGTTGGTGATGAAGCACTTCGTGCCCTTGAGATGCCAACCACCGTCGACCCGTGTGGCCTTCGTCGACATCTCCGCCGGGTTCGAACCGGCACCCGGCTCGGTGAGCCCGAAAGCGCCGATGACCTCGCCGGCAGCGGCACGTGGCAGCCACGCTTCGCGTTGGGCATCGGTGCCGCCGAGGAGGATCGAGTCGGTGGCGAGGAACTGCGCGGTGACGATCGACGCGGTCGATGCGCACGCCTCGGTGATGGCGGCGACCATCTGGCTCATCGCCACCGAACCGACGCCGGGCCCGCCGAATTCCTCGGGCAGGTTGAGCCCCATAACCCCCACCTCGGCGAGGGTCTTCAGGGTTTCGTCGGAGACGCGTTCGTTCGCGTCGGCGGCCGCGGCCTGTGGGACGAGGACGTCCTTGCTGATCGAGACGACGGCGTCGACGAGTTCCTGTTCATCGGCGGTGATGTCGAAGGCCATAAGAGTGCTCCTTTGCAATGGGGATCGGTTCGATGGAATTGGACGGGGTCCCGACCAGGAGGATCGGGGAATCCTGACTGAGAGGCCAGGGGATTCGTGCGGAGTGCGCCGCCTCGGCGAGGTCGGCGCCAGCCGGTCAGGTCAGAGTGCGTCGGTGGGTGCGGCGAAGTCGGCGTTGTGTTCACCGAGGCGGGGCGCCGGAAGCGTGGACGCGGGGCGGGCGCCGTCGACAAGGAGCGGGTGGCCGAGGAAGGCGTGCCCGGACCGGGGATCGGTGGCAGTGAGATCGCGATCGGAGCCGATGGGGCCGGTGAGCGCCTCGGCGAAATCGAGGACGGGAGAGTTCGGGATTCCGGCGGCATCGAAGATCTCGCACAGCTCGGTAACGGTGCGCCCGGTGGTGAATTCTTCGATCTCGATGCGCAGCGCGTCGTCGTTGTCCGACCGATGAGCGTCGGTGGCGAAGCGCGGATCGGTGGCCAGCTCCGGCTTGCCGAGGGTCTGGGCAAGAGTACCGAAGAGCCGGTCGTTGGCCACGGCGATGACGAGGAGTCCGTCGGCGGCGCGATAGGTGTCGAACGGTGCCGAAACGGGGTGGCGGTTGCCGACCCGGGTGGGGGCGGATCCAGCGGAGTGGAGGGAAGCGTTCGTCGGCTGCATGGCGAGCATGACGTCGAGCATCGGAATGTCGATATGGGCGCCCTCGCCGGTCGTCTGACGGTGGAAGAGCGCCGAGGAGACGCCGAAGGCGGCGAAGACTCCGGCGGAGACGTCGGCGATGGATTCGCCGACCCGGGTGGGAGAGCCGCCGGGGAAGCCGGTCGAGGCCATGAGCCCGCTCAGGGCTTGAATGACGGTGTCGTAGGCGGGGCGTTTTGCTTGGGCGCCGTGCTGTCCGAAGCCGGAGATCGACGCGTAGATGATATCGGGTTTGACGGCCTTGAGGTCCTCATAGGACAGGCCGAGCTTCGCGGCGACGCCGGGCCGGAAGTTCTCGACGACGACATCGCAGCTCGCGATGAGATCGAGCAGTCGAGCGTGGTCTTCCGGGTCCTTGAGATCGGCCTCGATCGAGCGCTTTCCGCGGTTGAGTCCGGTGAAGTAAGTCGACCCGGAATCTGTGAAGGGTCCGAGATGTCGGGAATCGTCCCCGTGGCCGGGCATCTCGATCTTGATGACCTCGGCGCCCTGATCGGCGAGCATCGCCGTGGCGTAGGGACCGGCGAGGACTCGGGAGAAATCGGCGACCCGAACCCCGGTCAGCAGCTGCTTCGTTGCGTTCATGTTCCTCATCCTCGGCGCTGACCTGGGCAAAGACAACGGGGTCTCCGCGGAATTCGTCCGAGGTGTCGGACTGGATCGAGCGCTGACGGGCGGTCCGTCCCTGGGGTGGCTTGAGTCGGCGTGAAGGGCCGCCCGCGACAGACGCGGACGGCCCTTCACTCGGCCTGCGGTGAGCTGCTGGCTCCGCGAGTCGATCAGCCTCAGGCGAGGCCGTCCTGTCAGGCCACGCGTTCGAAGACGGCTGCCATGCCCTGACCGCCGCCGATGCACATGGTCTCGAGGCCGTAGCGCGATTCGCGGCGATCCATCTCGCGCAGCAGGGTGGCGAGAATGCGTCCACCGGTGGCGCCGACCGGGTGGCCGAGTGAGATGCCCGAGCCGTTGACGTTGAGACGCTCGGCGAAGTCGGATTCGGACAGCTTCCATTCGGTCGTGCAGGCGAGCACCTGCGCCGCGAATGCCTCGTTGAGTTCGATGAGGTCGATGTCGCCGAGTTCGAGACCCGCCTGCTGCAGTGCCTTCGCGGTCGCGGGGACCGGGCCGATGCCCATGGTCTTCGGCGGCACTCCGGCCACCGCCCAGCTGCGCATGCGGGCGAAGACCCGCAGACCGAGCTCGGCGGCCTTGGATGCGGTGGTGACGATGCACAGCGCGGCACCATCGTTCTGGCCCGAGGCATTGCCGGCGGTCACCGTGGCCTCATCGTCGGACTTCCCGAGCATCGGCTTGAGCTTCGCGAGCTTCTCGACCGTCGATCCGGGACGGATGTGCTCGTCGGTCGTGATGACCTGTTCGGGGGTCTTCCTGGTGGCCGGCAGCGTGATCGGCACGATCTCTTCGGCGAACTTCCCTTCTTCCGTCGCCGAGGCGGCCCGACGATGCGATTCAACGGCGTAGGCGTCCTGGTCCTCCCGCGAGATCTTGTACTCCCGACGCAGGTTCTCCGCGGTTTCGATCATTCCTCCGGGCACTGGGTAATCGTTGCCGCCGGCGGTGAGACGGCCGCGGACGAGACCGTCCTTGAGTTCGATGTTGCCGCCCTTGACGCCCCACCGGATCTCCTCGTTGAAGAACGGTGCGCGGCTCATCGACTCGACGCCGCCGGCAACGACGAGGTCGGCGAAACCGGATGAGATCATCGCGTGGGCGTCGGCGATCGCCTGCAGGCCGGAGCCGCAGCGACGGTCGACCTGGCGGCCGGGAACGGTGATCGGCAGTCCCGCATTGAGGGCGACGACGCGGCCGATCGCCGGAGTCTCCATGTGCGGATAGCAGTTGCCGAGGACGACATCCTCAATGGCCTCGCCCGGCAGGTTGGTCTTCTCCAGCAGAGCTGCGAGGACCTGTCGGCCGAGCTCCTCATGCGGAACGTTCTTGAACTGTCCGCCGAATCCGCCCACGGGGGAGCGGAGAGGTTCGCAGATGACGATGTCTTCGGACACAGAGTCTCCCTTTGGGTTGTGATCGAGCCGTCCTGCTGCGGCGGTGAGGCATCGATCCCTTCGGCATCACTGCCGATGCTGATATCAATACATTCTGATTTATGAACATATCCGAATAGATCGCGAGAGACAAGAGGTCATCTCAATGAATGGGCATCCGACGCCCCCGATGGCGGATGTGCCGACGGCGGACGCGTGCGCGGTGAACGATGGTGGGGTCGGTCGCGTGGGTGGCGGGTGTGGAGGTTTTCCGAACGGCGGTGAGACCGGCCGAGCTCAGCGGACTGTCGGCAGGACCGCCTCGGCGACATCGAGGACCGTGCTCAGGGCTGCGTCCTGTTGGTCGAGGCGGTATGCGAGGTGAAGCTGGGTAGCTTCGTTCGGGAGATCGAGCGGCACGGCGGTGATCCGCGAGTCGTAGCCGGCGGCGACGGAGTCGAACGTGATCGTCACACCCATTCCGGCGGCCACGAGCGCAGAGATCGACTGCGAATCGGGGGCCTCCTGGACCGTGCGCGGGCTGAACCCGGCATCGAGGCACAGGCGCATGGCGGTCTCGCGCAGGTTCGAATTCGGGCGCGCGGGCAGGAGGACGAAAGGCTCATCGGCGAGCTCTGCGACGTCGATCTTCTTCCGATTCGCCAGGAGATGTGAACTCGGCAAGGCGACACATGGGCGCTCGATCGCCACTGGGCGACCCGCGATGAGCGGAGGCCGCCGACGCCAGCGGACCAGCGCGAGGTCGAGAGTGCCGTCCATGATCCTCTCGAGGCCTTCGTCGGCATAGACCGTCGACTCGAGGTGGAAGGCGATGCCCGGATTGCGTTCGTGCGAGGCTGCCACGAGGGTGGCGGCGAGGTCCCGGGAGGATGGATGCGAGTAGCCGAAGCGCACGCGTCCGACCTCGCCGCTGGAGGAGCGGTGGACGGATTCGATGGCGGCCTGCTGGGTGGCGAGCATGTGTTTGGCCGGTTCGAGCAGAGCCTCACCGGCGGGGGAGAGGCTGACTGAGCGCGTCGTGCGTTGGAACAGTGAGGCGCCGAGTTCGGTCTCCAGGGAGCGGATGGTGCGGCTCAGCGGGGGCTGGGCCATGCCGAGGCGTTCGGCGGCGCGGCCGAAGTGGAGTTCCTCGGCGACGGCGACGAAGGCGCGGATCTGCTGCAGCTCCACTGTGTTCTCCTGTATCAGGCGGTCCGGGCGAATGTCTTAATTATTGCATGAATTGACAATAATCACAGAGATATTTTGCGGATTTCGGTAATTGCTATAGCCTGCGAACCATGCACAGTGACACAGTCGTCAGTCTGCCTGAGGCCATCGAACGCTACGTCGAGGACGGGGCCACGGTGGCGCTCGAGGGGTTCTCCCACCTTATCCCGTTCGCCGCCGGACACGAGATAATCCGACAGGGAATCTCCGGACTCACCTTCTGCCGGCTCACCCCCGATCTGCTCAGTGACATGATGATCGCCGCCGACTGCGTCGATCGCCTTGTCTGCTCCTTCTTCGCCTCCGGTTCGGCCGGCAGCCTCTACGAGGTGCGGCGCCGCATCGAATCGGCTGACCCGCGGCCGCTCGCGGTCGAAGAGTACTCACACCACGCGATGACCCTGCGCTATCACGCCGGAGCCGCTCGCCTGCCGTTTGCTCCGATCGGCTCCTTCGTCGGCTCCGACATCCCCGGCATCAACCCGGACATCCGCTCCGTCGTCGACCCGTATTCGGGCAAGAAGACGTACGTCGTGCCGCCGCTCAACCCCGATGTCACGATCATCCACGCCCAGCGCGCCGACCGTCATGGCAACGTCCAGATCTGGGGCATCACCGGCACTCAGCAGGAAGCCGTCTACGCGGCCGGCCATGTCATCGTCACCGTCGAGGAGATCGTCGACGACGAGGTCGTCCGCTCCGACCCGAACCGCACTCTCATCCCGGCTCACGCCGTCGACGCGGTGTGCGAAGTGCGAACCGGGGCGCACCCGTCCTATGTGCAGGGCTCCTACGATCGCGACAATGCCTTCTATCGCGAATGGACCGCGATCTCGAAGGACCCCGCCCGGCTGCAGGAGTGGCTCGACGTCCATGTGCGCAGTACCCGCGATCATACCGAGTACCTCGAATCGATCGGTCACGATCGTCTCCGCGGTCTGCTCGTGGATCCGCGCCCCTCGGGCGTGGTCGATTACGGACGCCGGACGCAACCGAGCGAAGGGAGCCTGAAGTGAGCACCGCCTCGGCGAAGGACTTCACCGAAACCGAACTCATCGTCTGTGCGGCTGCGAAGATGCTCGCCCGCAGCCGCACCGTCTTCGCCGGCGTCGGGCTGCCCACGCTGGCCGTCGACCTCGCCCACCGCACGGTGAATCCGAACATCCAGCTCATCTACGAATCCGGGGTCGCCGGCGCGCACCCCGAATCGATGGCCGAAGGCATCGCGGACTCCGTCGTCGTCTCCGGCGCCGAGGCGGTCGTCAGCATGCATGCCCTCTTCGGCTACGTCCTCCAAGGTGGGAACGTCGATGTGGGATTCCTCGGCGCGGCTCAGGTGGACCGGTTCGGTTCGCTCAACACCACCGTCATCGGCGACTGGGAATCTCCGAAAGTGCGCCTGCCCGGTTCGGGCGGCGCCGCCGACATCATGGCCAATGCCGGAGAGGTCTTCGTCGTCCTCCGCCGCCATGACCCGGCCGCCTTCCCCGCCGAACTCGACTTCGTCACCTCGGCCTCGCCCGTGCGCGCGGCGGAGCAGCCGGACTTCATCCAACCGCGCGGATTCGGCGTCTCCACCGTCATCACCCCACTGGGGATCCTGCGGCGGCGTGAGCGCCTCGGCGAGCTCGAACTCACCGAGGTCCACCCGGGAGTGACCGTCGAGCAGG
Organism: Brevibacterium sp. Lmc1; assembly: GCF_057654315.1. Taxonomy (NCBI): domain Bacteria; kingdom Bacillati; phylum Actinomycetota; class Actinomycetes; order Micrococcales; family Brevibacteriaceae; genus Brevibacterium; species Brevibacterium sp. Lmc1. Next base: position 452,006 of record NZ_CM172803.1, read on the forward strand.
TGCAGGAAGCGACCGGCTGGGACCTCGCCGTCGCCGAGGATGTCACGCAGACCCAGGCGCCGACGGCCGAAGAAGTGCGCCTGCTCCGTGACGAGATCGACACGGTCCGCCTCTACCTGCGCTGAGGCGGGTGCGGGTGCGGGAGTCGGCAGAGGTTGGTCGGCCGGCCCCAGCCCCGCTGCGCCAGCCCGAGGGCACCAGCGCCACGGCACTGTCTACGACGAATAGCACGGGTTGCAACCAGTGCTATTCGTCGTAGACAGTGCCGTCAGCTGTTGGCTGCGGGAGTGGAATGTCGAGACGGTACACTTTTCTCTCAATTGCCCACCGAGGAACGTGAGCAGTTCAGAGCAGACAGTACCTCAACGTTGCTTGCCATGAAGTTGTTGACGTGTCTTGGGAGGTGCGGTGCAGACCGGTACGATGAGCCGTATGTCGAGCCCCGAATCGGACACTCAGGGGCTGTCGGTCACGCCGTCAGCCCCTCACTTTCGCTGAACCCCTATCGCTGCTGCCCAGTGCTGCACGCAGCTCGATTCTCGGATGATTCTTTGGGCGCTGACCGTGGTGACGAGACGTTCTCTTGTTCGTACTCTCGCTTCGGAGCTGAATCGATGCCTTTCGTTCTCTATCTTCTTGCCCTGGTGGTCTTCGCCATGGGTACTTCCGAATTCATGCTTGCCGGCCTCGTGCCCGACCTCTCGACCTATTTCGGCATTTCCGTGGGAACCGCCGGTCTCCTGACATCGGCGTTCGCCGTAGGGATGGTGATCGGTGCACCTGCGATGGCAGCGCTCACTCGTCGCCTCCCAGTGAAAGCGACACTCTTGGGCTGCGTAGTCGTGTTCGCGTTGTCCCATGCCGTCGGAGCACTCACGCCGGACTTCACCGTTCTGTTCATTGCGCGCGTGATCGCCGCGGTCGTCAATGCTGGCTTCTTGGCTGTCGCACTGGTCGCAGCGGCGAAACTCGTAGCGCCCGATGCCAAAGGTCGGGCCGTGGCGATTCTGCTGGCGGGGACCACCGTCGCAACCGTCGCCGGCGTACCTGCGGGGGCTCTGTTCGGTACGGCAGTCGGTTGGCAGTCGACGTTCTGGGCGATCGCCTTTCTCTGCGTCCCCGCTGCCGTCGGCATTGCCACGGGCTTCACTGCTCAACCTGACGACTCGTCAAAGGAGGAGCCGTCCTCGATTTCGCTGCGGGCGGAGCTGTCGCAGCTTGCCTCCCCTCGCCTCGTCTTGACGATGCTGCTAGCTGCCCTGGTGAATGCCGGAACCTTTTCCACGCTGACTTTCCTGGCGCCGATCGTTACTGATACCGCCGACCTGGACCAGTGGTGGGTGTCGGTGGCTCTTGTGCTCTTTGGTGTTGGCTCCTTCATCGGCGTCACAGTTGCAGGACGGTTCTCAGACTCCCGACCCCGAATCGTCATCGTGGGCGGTGGAAGCGTTCTTGTGCTCGGGTGGATCTCGTTGGCAATATTCGCGACGAACCTCGTCGCTCTGCTCGGGCTCATCTTCGCTCAGGGAGTTTTGGGGTTCGCTGTCGGGAGCACGCTGATCACGCGAGTGCTCTATGCGGCGGCGGGTGCGCCCACCATGGCGGGGTCGTATGCGACAGCGGCACTCAACATGGGCGCAGCCGTCGGCCCCGTCCTTGCCGCTGTGGCACTCAGCGTCATGCCAGGTGCTCTCGGACCTGTTTGGGTTGCCGTCGTCGCGACCGCAACGGCATTGCTGGTCGCAGTTCCACTTCTTCGGCTGATTGCCCCCGTCGATAGCGTCCTGACCTCTGACACCTAGTAGACCGCGCAAAGCGATGCGGCCCCGAGCCCATCAGGAGACTCGGGACCGCATGGTTATCGAGGCAGGGGCCTCATCGTTGTTGAGGCCATCGTTATCGTGGCCGGGGCCTCATCGTCGTCGAGGCGAAGTCCTCAGGGAGTGACGGGAGCGCGCGCCGGTGCAGGTTCTGAGTCCGCGCCTGTGGCGTCGGCGGCCGACACGGAATCGCTCGTGCCGACCGCGTCCGCGGAGCCGGCGGCCGGTGCGGAACCGGCGGCCGGTGCGGAACCGGCGGCCGGTGCGGAACCGGCGGCCGGCGTGGAACCGGCGGCCGCTGATACGGAACCGGTCGCGCCAGGCGCACCCTTCGAGTCGGCGTCGCGCTCGGCCTTCTCGGCGGCGAGGGCTGCGGCGAACTCCGCCTCGTCGGCGGCCTCGGCCTTCGAATTCTCGCTGGCCGTCCAGCCGGTCTTGTTGAGCAGGATGAGCGTGCAGACGAGGGAGACGAGTGCATAGCCGGCGCTGAGGATCGCCACCGGAACGATGGATCCCGAGCTCGTGTACATCCACTGTGCTGCCGCAGCGGTGCCGCCGCCCACGGTCATCGAACACAGCTGGTAGGCCAGCGAGATTCCCGTGTACCGGACCCGCGTGGGGAACGCCCGGGCGATGATGCCGCCGATGCCGGCGTAGAACAGCGAGTGCGGAACGGTCGCAGCGGCCATGGCTGCCAGCGCGATGCCGGGATGGCCCAATTCGATCGCGAAGAACATGAGCGGCATGAGGACGAACTCCGGCAGGATGATCCAGAAGATCGCCTTGCGCATGTCCTTGACCCGGTCGAGGATGATCGCGCCGAAGGGCTGGACGATGAACTGCACCACGAGCGCGAGCGTGACGACGGCGAGGAACGTCGACGAGCTGTACGCCCAAGAGTGAGAGGTGTCCGTGGCCCAGGCCGTGGCGAACGTCGTCTTGAGGTAGGTGACCTGGATGAGCGGCAGCGCACCGGCGCCGAGGAGGATGAGCACCCAGTGCTTCCTGATCGCCTCGAAGGCGGGAACCTTGGCGACGGCGTCCTTCTTCTTCACGACCTTCATGTTCTCCGGCTCTTCGAGCTTGAGGCGGATGACGAGGCCGATGACGATGAGGAAGATCGAGGCGAGGAACGCGATCCTCCAGCCGTAGAGGAGGAACTGCGGGGTCGGCAGGAGCGCGAGGAGGAAGAACATGCCGGAGGAGATGAGATTTCCTGCCGGTGATCCCTGCTGGGCGAAGGCCGAGTAGAGGACTCCCTTGCCCTTCGGGGCGTTCTCGCTGGCGATGAGCACGGATCCGCCCCATTCGCCGCCGACCGCGATGCCCTGCAGGATGCGCAGGCAGGTGAGGATGATCGGAGCGGCGATGCCGATGGTCGCATATCCGGGCAGCAGACCGACGAGGAACGATGCCGCGCCCATCAGCACGAGCGTGACGACGAGGGTCTTCTTCCGGCCGTACTTGTCACCGAAGTGACCGAAGATGATGCCGCCGAGCGGACGAGCGAGGAAGCCCGCCCACAGCGTGACGAAGGAGAGCAGAGTGCCGACGCCGGCAGGCAGGGTGTCGGGGAAGAAGACATGCCCGAAGACCAGCGCCGAGGCGGTTCCGTAGATGTAGAAGTCGTACCACTCGATGGTGGTTCCGATGAATGATGCGATTCCGGCTTTGCGAGCGCGTTTCGCGGTGTTGACCGAATCAGACATGCGATTCCTCTCAGGTGGAGCGTCATTGCGCCGACCGATGCCAGGCGTCTCTGACGTGGCATGGGTGCTCGTTCACCGTAAGTTGCCCTTGTGGGCCGCGCAAACACTTTTTAGTTATACCGTCATAACTTAGAGTGATGCTACAGCCGGATTCCCTTATGTTCTGCGGCTTACCGGGCCGTAGGACGCGAGGAGAGAATTTCTGCTGATACTGGCACAGGTAGTCGAGTAACGGATTGTTGCGCGATGTGTATCAGAGTGCGGCCATGCCCTCTCCGAGGCGGCTGTGCCCACGCGTGAAGCGAAGCGGATGCGCTCGCTCGCCGTTGCGGTGCCGGGCGGGGTGGGGCCGCCCGGTTCCAGCCGGGCCGGAGTGTCCGTGCGGCGAGGCTCGGTTCCTCAGTCGGCGACCGGGTCGGCGAGTGATTCCGAGGCGATGACGAGGTCGAGGGCGAGGTCGCCGATGAGTGTCGACTGATCCTCCCGGCGGACGGTGATCCACGCCTGCGGGGCATTCGGGCGAGTGCCGACCCGAGTGAAGATCAGTCGCTCATCGCCGTGGTAGCTGCGGGCCACCGGTGAGGGGACAAGCGAGACGCCGAGTCCGTGGGCGACCATCTCGACGGCGGCCGACCAGCTGGCTGTCCGATGGTGGATCTGCGGTTCGAAGCCGTGCGTGCGGCAGATGCCGACGACGGTGTCGTGATAGATCGGGGACGCGCTCTTGCGGAAGATGACGAACGGGGAATCGACCGCCTCGGCGATGGTGGTGATCGGTGAGCCCGCTGGAGCGCACAGCCAGAACGATTCCCGGGCAGCCGGAGTGCAGACGACGCCGGGATGTTGGAGGGGCATGTGTCCGCAGGCGATGTCGATGTTGTGGCCGAGCAGCATGTCCGACTGCGCCGCCGAGGTGGCCTCCTCGGTGGTGACGAGGATGTCCGGGTGCGCTGCGGAGAAGTCCGTGATCGTCTGCGGCAGGCCGCGATGGAGGAAGGTGGCCACTGTGCCGATCGAGATCGACGTCGGCGCCCCCGTGTTCACGGCCGCCGCATATTCGTTGAAACGGTGGGCGGCTCCGACGGCGGACTTCGCATAGGGCAGCAGCGCCTCTCCGGCGGCGGTCAGCTTCGTCACGGGACTGCGGTGGAACAGCGGTTTGCCGACGAAGTCCTCGAGTCTCTTGAGTTCGGCGCTCAGCGCCGGCTGTGAGATGTTCACCGCGTCGGCGGCGAGCTGGAACTTGCCGTGCTCTGCCAAGGCGATGAAGTACTGGAGGCGCTTGAGACTCGGTTCAGCCATAACCGAAGATTATCAGGGATAAGAGAAATGTCTTTGTCAGTCCCAGGTTCTCGGGCATACGGTCGAAGAAACCATCAAAGGAGATTATCTTGCGTGAGACTGCTTCGTCGCCCGATACGACCATGACCCCCGTTCCGGACAGCTACGGCATCGACCGCTTCGCCGACGACCGGTCGCTGAAGGACCTCCTGCCGCTCTACCTCGACGAGAAGCTGCTCGCGCACCTCCGGCCGGTGTTCGAGGACCTCGGGCCCCGCCTCGGCGGAGAGCTCGACGACCTCGCTCACGATGCCGACGTCAACCCTCCGGTGCTCAAGCACCGCACCCGCAACGGTGCCGATCAGCAGTCGATCGAGATCCATCCGGCCTACCGGCGCCTGCAGGAAGTCGCCTTCGGCGAACTCGGACTGGCCGCAATGAGCCACCGGCCGGGTGTCCTCGATTGGGACGAACCGATGCCGCCGATCGTCAAATACCTCCTCGTCTACCTGTTCACGCAGGCGGAATTCGGGCTGCTGTGCCCGGTGAACATGACCGACTCGCTCACCCGCACCCTGCGCAAGTACGGTTCACCCGAACTCGTCGAGCGCTTCATCGGCGGACTGACGAGCACCGATGTCGACACCCTGACCCAGGGCGCGATGTTCATGACCGAACAGGACGCCGGCTCCGACGTCGGCCGGGCGACGACCACGGCCGTCGACAACGGCGACGGCACCTGGGCGCTGACCGGTGAGAAGTGGTTCTGCTCGAACGCCGACGCCGAACTCGCCATGGTCCTCGCCCGCCCCGAGGGTGCACGGCCCGGAATCAAAGGCATCGGACTCTTCCTCTTACCGCGCACTCTTGAGGACGGTTCGCCGAACTCCATGCGCATCGTCCGCCTCAAGGACAAGCTCGGTACCCGATCGATGCCCAGCGGCGAGATGAGCCTGCAGGGAGCGACGGCCTACCTCGTCGGCGATATCGGACGCGGATTCGTGCAGATGGCCGATATGGTCAACTCCTCCCGCCTGTCCAATGCCGTGCGCGCGGCCGGCCTCATGCGGCGGGCCTTCGGTGAGTCGAAGTTCATCTGCCGCAATCGCGAAGCCTTCGGTTCGACGTTGAGCAAGCTGCCCCTGCAGCGTCGCCAGCTCGCGAAGATCATGACGACCACGGAACAGGCGCTGTCGATCTCCCTGCACACGGCGGACGTCTTCGCCCGGGCCGATGCCGGTGACGCCGAAGCCGCCTCGGTTCTGCGCATCCTCACCCCGCTCATCAAGTTCCGCGCCACCCGCGACGCCCGCAAGGTCACCGCGGACGCGATGGAGATCCGCGGCGGAGTCGGCTACATCGAGGAATACGGCGACGCCCGCGTCTTCCGCGATTCCCAGCTCGGATCGATCTGGGAAGGCACCTCGAACATCGTCGCCCTCGACGTCATCCGCGCCGCCCACCGGGCGGGCACACTCAAACCGCTGTTCCTGCACCTGGAGACGCTCATCGCCGAGGCGGCCGACCTCCCGGCCACGTTCCGCAGCCAGATCCAATCGCTGAGCTCGACGCTGCTGCACGCGCTCGAGTCCACGCCCGAAGGTGTTGAGCAGGCACGGGTGCGTCAGCTCGCGACCGCGACCTACAACCTCGTGTGCGCGTCCATCATGGCCTCGGAAGGCGCGCGGATCGGAGACAGCCGCGGCGACTGGTCGCGCATCGTCATCGCCGCACTGGTACTGCGCCACAAGCTGATGCCGCAGAACCCGCTCGTCCCGGTCGTCGAAGACGACGCCTTACTCGACGCCCTCATCGACGGTGTCGGTATGGGCCGGGACGAAGCGTTCGCGGCTGTCGAGGAGATCCTCGGCGAAGGTGGAGCAGCTCAGTCCGCCGAGGATGGAACTGCGCGTTCCGGAGGGAGCGGGCAGTGAGCGCGGGAGCACTCGCCGGGATCACGGTCATCGATCTCTCGCGCATCCTCGGCGGGCCCTATTGCACGCAGATCCTGGCCGATCACGGTGCCGAGGTCATCAAGGTCGAACCTCCGGCCGGCGATGATACGCGCAGCTGGGGGCCGCCGTTCGTGGCGCCGGAAGTGTCGAGCTACTTCGCCGGGATCAACCGGAACAAGCGGATGATCACCCTCGACCTGCGCACCGAGGAGGGACAGGAGGCGCTGCACGGGCTGCTGGCCGGGGCCGATGTGCTCGTCGAGAATTTCAAGACCGGGACCCTGGCGAAGTGGGGGCTTGACCCGGTGTCGGACATTCCGGACCGCTACCCGCACCTCGTGCACGCGTCCATCACCGGCTTCGGCGATGACGGTCCGCTGGGTGGGCGGCCCGGATACGACGCGATCATCCAGGCGATGTCGGGACTGATGTCGGTCAACGGGGATGAGTCGACCGGGCCGATGCGCATCGGCATGCCCGCCGTCGACATGGTCACCGGGCTCAACGCGGCCATCGGCGTGCTCATGGCGCTGCAGGAACGGGTGACCAGCGGACGCGGTCAGCGGGTCGAGACGACGCTCTTCGACTGCGGAATCTCCGTCATGCATCCGCACCTGCCGAACTTCTTCGGCGGTGGGGCCGTGCCGAAGCTGTCCGGCAACGACCATCCGAACATCGCCCCGTATTCGGCGTTCGCGACCGGGGCCGGGCAGGTGTTCATCACCGCCGGAAACGACGCGCAGTTCGCTAAGCTCGTCGACCACCTCGGTGCTCCTGGGCTCGCCCGGGACCCGCGATTCGTCGACAATGCCGCGCGTCTGGGCAACAGTGATGCGCTGCGGGTCGAACTCGAAGCGCTCATGGTCTCCACGTCGGCAGAGGCGCTGTCCGAGGAGCTCATGAGCATCGGCGTGCCCGCCGGTCCGATCCTCGACGCCGCCGAGGTGGTCGAACACCCGCATACCGCGCACCGCGAGATGGTCGTGGAGATGGGCGACGGCTACCGCGGGGTGGCCTCGCCGATCAAGCTCGCCCGGACTCCGGCCAGCTACCGGATCTCGCCGGTGCAGCCGGTTGCGGAGGTCGCCGGCGGGGACGATGGCGAAGGCCGGTATGGCGCGGAGGCCGACGGTCGGGTGTGCGCGGCTGTCGAGGAGTCGGCGAGGGTCTGAACGAAACTGCCGGGGCTGCCTCGGTGGGAAATCTGTGTGGGTGGCGCGTGGAACCGACCAGTGCTGCGTGAGTCTCGGGGAGCGGCGAACCCGGCATCGATTCATCTATGTCCGAAATGTCGGACGGAACTTGATGCGGGCCACTTCCGCATTCTGCTCCAGTCGTCAGAATGGATGGTGTAGTCAGAGCCGACAGCGCAGGGGAGCCCACACCTCGGCGCGACGGCGAAGCGGCAGCCAAGCATCCGCCTCGTCGGACACAGCGACAAGGAGAATCCCATGACCACCAAGCCGTCGTTCACCCAGCACGACCCGTCCCGCGTCATCCGTGCCGACCGCGGAACCGAGATCACCGCGAAGTCCTGGCAGACCGAAGCACCCAAGCGCATGCTCATGAACAACCTCGACCCCGAGGTCGCCGAACGTCCCGAAGACCTCGTCGTCTACGGCGGCACCGGTCGCGCCGCCCGCTCCTGGGAAGCATATGACGCAATCGTGCGCACCCTCGACGACCTCGAGGACGACGAGACCCTGCTCATCCAGTCGGGCAAGCCCGTCGGTGTCATGCGCACCCATGAATGGGCCCCGCGCGTGCTCATTGCGAACTCCAACCTCGTCGGAGACTGGGCCAACTGGGAGCACTTCCGCGAGCTCGAGGCCGAAGGCCTCATGATGTACGGCCAGATGACCGCCGGGTCCTGGATCTACATCGCCACCCAGGGCATCCTCCAGGGCACCTACGAGACCTTCGGCGCCATCGCCCGCAAGCGCTTCGACGGCACCCTCGCCGGAACCCTGACCATCACCGCCGGCTGCGGCGGAATGGGCGGAGCCCAGCCGCTGTCCGTGACCCTCAACGGCGGCGCCTGCCTCATCATCGACGTCGACAAGACCCGCCTCGATCGCCGCAAGGGCAAGCGCTACCTCGACGAAGTCGAAACCGACCTCGACACCGCACTGGCCAAGGTCATCGAAGCGAAGAAGAACAAGCAGGCCCTGTCCGTCGGACTCGTCGGCAACGCCGCCGAGATCCTCCCGCTCATCCTCGATCGCCCCGAGGCTGCTGAAGTCGACATCGTCACCGACCAGACCTCGGCTCACGACCCGCTGTCCTACCTGCCGGTGGGCGTGAGCGTCGACGACTGGCACGAAGAGGCCGAGCAGGATGCCGAGAAGTTCACCATCCGCGCCGAGGAGTCCATGGCCAAGCATGTGAAGGCCATGGTCGAATTCCAGGACCGCGGCGCCGAGGTCTTCGATTACGGCAACTCGATCCGCGACGAAGCCCGCAAGGCCGGCTATGACCGTGCCTTCGAATTCCCCGGTTTCGTCCCCGCCTATATCCGCCCCCTCTTCTGCGAAGGCCTCGGACCCTTCCGCTGGGTCGCGCTGTCCGGCGACCCGAAGGACATCGAGGTCACCGATCAGGCGCTCAAGGAGCTCTTCCCCGAGAATGAACACCTCCACACCTGGCTCGACGCCGCCAATGAATACGTCGAGTTCGAAGGCTTGCCGGCACGCATCTGCTGGCTCGGCTACAAGGAACGCCACCAGGCCGGTCTGCTGTTCAACCAGCTCGTCGCGGAAGGCAAGATCTCGGCCCCGATCGTCATCGGCCGTGACCACCTCGACTCCGGTTCCGTCGCCAGCCCCTACCGCGAAACCGAATCCATGCTCGACGGTACGGACGCCGTTGCCGACTGGCCGCTGCTCAACGCCCTGGTCAACACCTCTTCGGGTGCGACCTGGGTGTCGATCCACCACGGCGGTGGCGTCGGCATCGGCCGCTCCATCCACGCCGGACAGGTCTCCGTGGCCGACGGCACTGAGCTGGCCGCTCAGAAACTGGCACGCTTGCTCACGAACGACCCGGGCATGGGCGTCATCCGCCACGTCGACGCCGGTTACGATCGCGCCTCCGAGGTGGCCGAAGAGCGCGGTCAGCGCGTGCCGATGATCCCCGAGCTCGACAAGCGCGACGAGGAATCCGCCGCACAGTAAGCAGTCCGCGGCGTTGCGTCGACGGCGCGGTCGCTGAATAGCTCAGAAAAAGGTGAGTAGCCCGGTTTCAAACTTGGGCTACTCACCTTTTTCTGGGCCGCGGGGAGTTGCCGACCGAGCCGGCGGGCGGGTTCACCAGACCCCCATCACTCGGCCGTCCGAAATATCGGACAAATATCTGCGGGAGAGGTTCTGCCCCGCCACCGAGCGGTCCATACTGAGAGGGAATCATTCTCGATCGGAAAGGCCCGACTCGCCATGCAGCTCATCACCGGCATCAGCGAACTCGTCGTCAACGACCTCGACACCCTCGGCGAGCTGGGCATCATCACCGATGCCGCGCTGCTCATCGACGACGGTCGGATCATCTGGTCGGGACCGTCCGCTGAGGCGGACACGGCGGTGTCGAACAGTCTCGGTGAGGGGGCCGAACCGAAGCTGAACGACGATGACATCGCAAACGGGGAAGTCACCTCGGCGAATGACCTCGGCGGACTCGAGACGATCGACCTCAGTGGCAAAGCCGTCATCCCCGGCTTCGTCGACAGCCACAACCACCTCATCTTCGCCGGTGATCGGTCCGAGGAATTCGCGGCCCGGATGGCCGGACAGAAGTACTCGGCCGGGGGCATCGCCACCACCGTGGCCGCCACCCGCGCAGCGACGGAATCCGAACTCGAGGCCAACCTTGTCCACCTGCTCGAGCAGGCGAAGCGGCAGGGAACGACGACGTTCGAGATCAAGTCCGGCTACGGGCTGACCGTGCCCGACGAGATCCAGGCCCTCGACATCATCAACCGGCACACCGAAGAATCGACCCTCATCGCCGCGCACGTCGTCCCGCCGGAGTTCAAGGACGAGCCGGAACGCTACGTCGACCTCGTCATCGACGAGATCATCCCGGCGGCCGCAGGCAAAGCGAAGTGGATCGACGTGTTCTGCGAAACCGGTGCCTTCACCGAGGTCCAGACCCGGCGGATCATCGATGCCGGCAAGGCCGTCGGAATGAAACCGCGGCTGCACGCCAATCAGCTCACCGAGGGCGGGGCGCTCAAGCTCGGCGCGGAACTCGGCTGCGTGTCCGTCGACCATGCGACCTTCGCCTCCGATGAGGACCTCGCCGTCCTCGCCGAGGCGGGCACCGTCGTCACCCTGCTGCCGAGCATCGAATTCTCCACCCGCCAGCCCTACCCCGACGCCCGCCGCTACGTCGACGCGGGAGTATCGCTGGCGATCGCCAGCGACTGCAATCCCGGTTCAGGGTTCTCCAACAGCATGCCGTTCGTCATCGCCATCGGCGTCCGGGACATGCACTTCACCGTCGAACAGGCGGTGTGGGCAGCGACAGCGGGCGGCGCCAACGCCCTGCAACGCACCGACGTCGGCCACCTCGGAACGGGGGCCCGCGCCGACCTGGCCATCCTCGACGCACCCAGCTACCGCCACCTGGCCTACCGGCCCGGTGTGCAGCTGGTCGAACGCGTCTACTCCGGCGGTGAGCTCATCGTCGACAATCGACCCCGCGACTGAACCACCTACGCACGAGCACAGTGCGTCGACTGCGAGGAACCACCTCGGCGCCGGCGTATGAGACCTTCACCCACGACTCAGACATCACACTGACGCACTCACAGAAAGGCACACGATGACCACATTCATCGATCTCGACCCCGATACGCTGACCTTCGCCGAGGTGGTCGACGTCGCCCGTCGCGGAGCGTTGGTCTCCCTGTCCGAAGCCACCCTGGCCCGGGTGAACAAGTACCGCGAGGCCATCGACGCCCTCGCTCAGGCGGAGAAGCCCGTCTACGGAGTCTCGACCGGATTCGGTGCGCTCGCCCAGCGTCACATCCCCGCCGAACTGCGCACCCAGCTGCAGAAATCCCTTATCCGCTCCCACGCCGCCGGCGTCGGCGAACCCGTCGAACGCGAGGTCGTGCGCGCCCTCATGCTGCTGCGCGCCCGCACCCTGGCCACCGGTCGGGCCGGCGTCCGCGCCGAAGTCCTCCAGACCTACGTCGACCTGCTCAACGCCGGAATCACCCCGGTCGTCCACGAGTACGGCTCGCTCGGCTGCTCCGGTGATCTCGCACCACTGTCGGCATGCGCCCTCGTCGTCATGGGCGAAGGCGTGGCCGAGGGTCCCGACGGAGTGGCCGGGCCCGCCGATGAGATCCTCGCGAAGGCCGGAATCACCCCGGTCACCCTGGCCGAGAAGGAAGGCCTCGCGCTGGTCAACGGCACCGACGGCATGCTCGGCATGCTCATCATGGCCCTGACCGACCTGGAGAACCTGCTCACCGCCGTCGATGTGTCCGCGGCCATGAGCATCGAAGGACTCTTCGGCACCGACGCCGTCTTCGCCCCTGAACTCCACTACGCGCTGCGCCCGCACGACGGTCAGGCCGCCTCGGCTGCGAACATGCTCGCCTCGCTCGCCGACTCCGGCATCACTGCCAGCCACCGCGACTCCACCCACCTCGTCCAGGACGCGTACTCGATGCGCTGCGCCCCGCAGGTCAACGGTGCCGCCCGCGACGCCGTCGCCTTCGCCACCCAGGTGGCCGAACGCGAACTGCGGGCCGCCATCGACAACCCCGTCGTGCTCACCAATGGAATGGTGTCCTCGAACGGCAACTTCCACGGTGCACCGCTGGCCCATGCCTTGGACTTCCTGGCCATCGTCGCCGCCGACGTCGCCTCGATGTCCGAACGCCGCACCGACCGGATGATGGATGTCGCCCGCAACCAGAACCTCACCCCGTTCCTCGCCGACGACGCCGGTGTCGACTCCGGCCTGATGATCGCCCACTACACGCAGGCGGCCATGGTCTCCGAGGCCAAACGCGGCGCGACTCCGGCCTCGGTCGACTCGATCCCGTCCTCGGCCATGCAGGAAGACCACGTGTCCATGGGCTGGTCGGCCGCACGCAAGCTGCGCAAGGTCGTCGACAACCTCGCCTCCGTCGTCGGCATCGAACTCTATGCCGCCTCCCGTGCCTGCGATATGCGCGACGCCGCACCGGCACCGGTGACCGGAGCCGTGATCGCGGCGATCCGTGAGACGGTGCCGGGGCCCGGACCCGACCGGTTCCTCTCGCCCGAACTCGCCGAGACCATTGCGAAGGTCAAGGACGGCTCGCTCGTCGCCGCCGCCGAGTCGGTCGCACCGCTGACCCACACCGTCACCGCTGCTGCCGGAACCTGGCAACCGGGAGACGGCGGACCGGCCGTCAACGATCCCGAGTTCACTGCGCTGGGCAACCTCGAAGCCGCCGCCGAGGCTTCGGGCACCTCCGCAGCCACCACCCACCAGGACTGACGCCGGGCCGGGGCGGAACCTGCGTGTGGTCCGTCCCGCCCCGCGGCTCGTCCGCACCGGACCCGACCGCCGGGCCTCTGATGCCAGGGCCGGCCGACCACGGCACCGACACATCACCGGACCCGACCGATTTCGAACGGAGTGAACTGACAATGAGCGATGTCGTCTCGCTGCTGAGCCAGATCGAGGACACCGGCCGCGACACCCGCGGGCCGGGCTACCAGCGGCCCGGATTCTCGGCCACCGAACGGGAGCTGCGTGAGTGGTTCCTCGCCGAGGCGGACCGCCGCGGCCTCGACACGGAGATCGACGCCAACGGAATCACATGGGCATGGGCCACCCCGCAGGGTGCGAACGCCGTCGTCACCGGTTCCCACCTCGACTCCGTGCCCGGCGGAGGCGAGTTCGACGGCCCCCTCGGCGTCGCCTCGGCGCTGGCGGCCTTCGACGTGCTCAAGGCCTCCGGCGCACTCGACCAGTCCACCCGGCCCTTCGCTCTGGCAGTGTTCCCCGAAGAGGAGGGCTCACGCTTCGGCGTCGCCTGTCTCGGCTCACGGCTGCTCACCGGCGCCATCGACACCGACCGCGCACTCGGCCTCAAAGACGCCGCCGGTGACACCTTCGCCGACGTCGCCCGTGGCTATGGCCTCGACCCGGATCGGATCGGGCGTGACCAGTCTCGGCTGGCCGGAATCGGTTCCTTCATCGAACTCCATGTCGAACAGGGCGTCGGTCTGATCAACACCGATCAGGCCGTCGCCATCGGCTCCTCGATCATCGGCCACGGGCGCTGGCACTTCGCTTTCTCCGGCCAGGGCAACCACGCCGGCACGACTCCGATGAGCCATCGCGCCGACCCGGTGGTCGCGGCCTCCCGTGCGATCGGGGATATCCCGACCCTAGCGGCCGCCACTGACGCGAGCGCCGTGGCGACCGTGGGCCGTACCCTCATCCACCCGGGCGGGACGAACGTCATCGCTTCGACCATGAGCTTCTGGCTCGACATCCGCCATCCTGACGATGCCGTCGTCAAGCAGGTGCTCGAGGCGATCAGCCGTCGTGCGAAGGACCACGGCGCCGAGTCCGGTGTCGAGGTGACCATCTCGCAGGAGTCCTACTCGCCGACGACCCACTTCACCGCCGACCTCAACTCCCGCCTGACCTCGGTGCTGCCGGACGCTCCGCTGCTGCCCTCCGGCGCCGGACACGATGCCGGAATCCTCGCACCCCATGTGCCGTCGGCGATGCTCTACGTCCGCAACCCGACCGGCGTCTCGCACGCTCCCGAAGAGGCCTGCGAGGTCGACGACCAGAGGGCCGGAGTCGACGCGCTCGTCAAGGTGCTCGCCCGCGAACTCGGCATCGAACACGCCCTTGCCGACAGCAGTACCGGAGGCCCAACGGCAGGAGGTGCACGATGAGCACCCGTTACTGGTGCGAATCCGCATGGGTTGACGGAGCCGTCGCCCACGGGGTGCTGCTGAGCGCCGATGACACCGGAACGCTCACCGCGGTCGAGACCGGAGTCGACGCCGCTCCGTCCGACGCCGAGGCTGTGCACGGGTTTGTCCTGCCCGGCGGAGTCAACGCGCACTCGCATGCCTTCCACCGGATGCTGCGCGGTCGCACCCACGGCGACGGCGGCACCTTCTGGACCTGGCGCGAAGTCATGTACTCCGTCGCCGCGAAACTCGACCCCCAGTCGTACGAGACCGTGGCCCGCGCTGTCTTCGCAGAGATGCTCGCCGGCGGCTACACCTCGGTGGGGGAGTTCCACTACGTCCACCACGCTCAGGACGGAACGCCCTACGGCACCGAGCGTCCCGGTGGGGACGCGAACGACGATGCCGAACGGCGCGCCCACGCGATGGAACGAGCGCTGGCACGGGCGGCCGCCTCGGCGGGGATCCGCATCCGACTGCTCGACACCTGCTACCTCACCGGCGCCATCGACTCCGAGCTCTCGGCCGAACAGGCCCGGTTCGGCGACGGCACGGTCGACGGATACATGGACCGGCACACCGGCCTGATCGACACGTTTTCCGACGAATTCCCCGTCAAGGCTCCAGGTGAGAGCTTCGTTCACGTGGGTGCGGCGATCCATTCGATCCGCGCGGTCCCAGCCGCAAACCTGCCTCGCTTCACCGAACTGTCCGGCCCCGTGCACGTGCACCTGTCCGAACAGCCGGCCGAAAATGACGCCTCACAGGCGGCGTACGGGGCCAGCCCCACCGAGGTGCTCGCCCGCTCGGGCGTCGTCGACGACCGACTCTCGGCCGTCCACGCCACTCACCTGAGCGAGGAGGACATTGCGCTCCTCGGCGGATCCCGGTCGACGATCGTCATGTGCCCATGCACCGAGGCGGACCTCGCCGACGGCATCGGACCGGCCCGGGAACTCGCCGATGCCGGAGCGGTGATCTCCCTCGGCTCCGACCAGCACGTCGTCCTCGACGCCCTGCGCGAGACTCAGGGGCTCGAGGCGGGGGAGCGGCTGCGGTCGGGTCAGCGCGGACGGTTCTCCCCGGCCGAACTCATCACGGCACTCACCGAAGGTGGGGCACGCAGCCTCGACCTTCCGGTCGGCGCGCTCGAGGTCGGGAAGGCGTGCGACTTCGTGGCTCTGCGCACCGACAGCATGCGCACCATGGGATCCCTGGACGAACAGATCATCCTCACGGCCACCTCGGCGGACGTGCATCTGACCGTCAGCGGCGGCCAAGTCCGCGTGCGCGACGGAGTGCACACCGAACTCGGCGAAATCGCCGAGCTCTACTCTCGGGCCTTCGCGGTCTTGGAGATGGAGGGCTGAGTCGTGGCTGAGGTTCCGGCACTGCGGCGGGCGATCGCGATCCTGCGGCATATGGCCTCGTCGAATCGGTCGATCACGGCCGGTGCTCTGGTCAGGTCGCTGGAGATTCCGCGGTCGAGCGCATATGACATCCTTGCCGTGCTCGAGGAGCTCGGCCTCGTCGCGCGCACCGAATCCGGGTATGTGCTCGGAGCCGGTGTGCACGAGCTCGGGGCGTCCTACCTGCGGACGAATCCCCTGCAGCGGTTGGCGCAGCCGATCGTCCGTCAGCTCGCCGAGGATACCGCCACGACCGCGCAGCTGGCCGTCATCCGCGGCTGGGAGACGGAGTACGTGCTCAAGGAGCAGTCGCTCAAATCCGTCGCGGTCATCACCGCCACCGGGGTGCGCATGCCGAGCTACCTCACGGCGACCGGCCGGGCGATCCTCGCCCAGCTGCCGAAGTCCGAGGTGCTGGCGATGCTGCAGTCCGAAACCGAGTTCGTCACGCGCACGGGCAAGGGCCCGACCTCGGTGAAGGCGCTCAACGCCGTGCTCGCCCAGGAACGACGGACCGGCAGCGCGATCGAACACGGCGAAGTCACGCCGGGGATCTCGACGCTCGCGGCACCGGTGTTCGATGTGCTGGGCCGCCCGATCGCGGCAATCGGCCTCTCCTTCGTCACCGAGACCCTGCCCGAGGACACCGGTCCTGTGGTCGACCGGGTCAAGGCCGCCGCCGCCGAGGTGACCGCCAAGCTGCGGTGACGGTGCTCAGTTCTGGTCACGCCACCTCCTTGGGCTGCCGGAGCTGACAATCCTCGCCGACCGCTCGCGTTGCCGTCGCTGTACTGAGTTATGCGGTGAGCGGTGGACGGTAACGTGAGCGGTCGGTGTGATCGGATCGAGCGTCAGAGTCCGAGCACTCGTCGCTCGCGCGCGACCTCCTCGACGATCTGGTGATCGCTGCGCAGTTCCTTGATCAGGGCGATGCCGAGGACGACCACGATGACGGTGAACGGCACCGCCGAGAGCATCGCCGCCTGCTGCAGGGCCTGCAGTCCGCCGACGAGGAGCAGGACCACCGCGCAGCCTCCGGTGAGGAATCCCCAGGTCGCGATGACCGGACGCCGGGGTGCGAAGGAGCCCTGCGACGAGAGCGAGCTGAGGACGAAGGTGTTCGAGTCTGCGGAGGAAACGAAGAACAGGATGACCATGACGATCGTGAAGACCGAAGCGAGCATGGACAGCGGCAGCTGGTCGAGGAGGCTGAAGAAGGCGGTATCGAGGTTGTCCTGAGTGGCCTCACCGATCCCGGCGCCGTCGATGTCGAACTTGATCGCCGAACCGCCCATGACGGTGAACCAGACGAAGAACACGGCACTGGGCACGAGCAGGACGCCGGCGAC
The DNA here is from genome assembly GCF_057654315.1 of Brevibacterium sp. Lmc1. Classification (NCBI taxonomy): domain Bacteria; kingdom Bacillati; phylum Actinomycetota; class Actinomycetes; order Micrococcales; family Brevibacteriaceae; genus Brevibacterium; species Brevibacterium sp. Lmc1. The sequence continues at coordinate 469,466 of NZ_CM172803.1, forward strand.
GAACTCCCGGATGGTGCGGCCCTTCGAGATCTTGGCCAGGAAGATGCCGACGAAGGCGCTCCAGGACAGCCACCACGCCATCATGAAGTAGGTCCAGCCGAGCATCCATTCGCTGTCTTCGGCATTCGTGGGTGTCATGAAGCTGAGTTCGATGAAGTCTCCGGCGAAGGCTCCGACGGACCGGACGAACAGGTTGGAGACGAAGCCGCTGGGTCCGGTGATGAAGACGAACAGCCCCAGCAGAGTCGCCATGGTCAGCGTGATCTGCGAGATGTACTTGATGCCTCGGCTCACTCCGGTCAGTGCCGAACCGGTGAAGAGGAGGGTGAGCACGGTGATGACGATGATCTGCATGACGATGGTGGAATCGACGCCGAGGACGGTGTTGAGTCCCTCGCCGATCTGCGAGGCGCCGAGCCCCAGGGACGTCGTCGTCCCGAAGAGTGTGGCGATGATGGTGAGGATGTCGATGAAGTTGCCGACCCAGCCGTCGACGAAGCGGCCGAGGACGGGGCGCAGCATCGTGGATACGAGTGCCGGTCGGCCCTTTCTGTGGGTGGAGTAGCCGATCGCCAGTCCGAAGACGCCGAAGATCGCCCAGGCTTGGAAGCCCCAGTCGAGGTAGGAGAACTGCATTGCGCGGATCGCCGCGTCCATGGTCTCCGGCTCGGCCAGTCCGTGGGGCGGGGTCATGAAGTGCGACATCGGTTCGGCCACTCCGTAGCTGACCAGACCGATTCCCATCACAGCTGCGAGGATCATCGCGAGCCAGGTGATCGTGCGGTATTCGGGACGCGAGTCCTGCGAGCCGAGGCGGAGGCGACCGAATCGACTGGCGGCGAACGACACGAGCATCGCGATCGCGGCGAACGGAACGACGAGGTAGATCCAGCCGAATCCGGTGGACACTGTCGTCATGGCTCGCGTCATGATGTCAGAGAGCGCATCGGGTGCGATTGTCGCCCACACCATGAAGGCGATGACGACGGCGACCGAGCATACAAAGACTTTCCCCACTCGGTTGGAGTGTGGGGCTGCATCGGGTGCCGTGGGGGAGTCGGCCGTATCAAGTGCGGATCCGGCCCCGCCGGCAGGGGGAGGGTCGTCTGACCCGCTCGAGGAAGCGGACGCGGTTGAGCGGTCGGAACCGCCTGCAGTGCCGCTTGCGGGTTCAGGGGTGGGTGAGTTCAGCATCGTCATCGTGGTCTCCGGACTTACAGCCGCCTCGGTGGCGGGCATGAGCAATCGTCGGTTCAGCGGGTGGGATCGGGCAGATTACACAACAGGCCCCGCGAACTGGGTCGTTCGTGGGGCCGTGCGACTGACGAGTCTATGCGCTCGCCGCCGAATCGCCACATGTATGAGCGCGGAAACAGCAGAGTGTGAGTCTTCTCGCGGTGGAGTACTGACGCTGCCGGGCCCCGCCGACCGCTCGAGTTGTCGTCGCTGTGCCGAGTTATGCGGCCAGCGGTGGACGCTGGCTCGATCGGTCGGCGAGGGGCAGCAGCTGCTCAGAGGTATGGACGAGTGATGAGCTCGAGATACATTCCCGACGGGTCGAGGAAGTAGACACCGCGACCCCCGTGCTCGGTGTTCGTCTCCTGCGGGCGAGTGCGCTGTGGGTCTGCCCAAAAGTCGAGGCCGCGCCGATTCAGCAGGGCAACGGTTCGGTCGAAATGGTCGTCCGAGCAGAGGAAGGCCATGTGCACCGGCAGGATGTCGTATCCCGGCGGGGGAGAAGCGAACTGGAGCATGACTCCGTCGGAGAGCATGATGTTGGCGAACGGTCCCCATGTTTGGGTGTGCTCGGCCTCGAGGATATCGACATAGAACTGCGCCGAGGCGGCTGGATCGGCAGCGGCGACGATGGTGTGGTTGAAAGTTGCTGACATGATGAAGTTCCTTTTCAGAAGGTTTCTGATTCGCTGATCGCCCGAGACGTTTTCGGGCATGGTGAACTGAGAATTGAGAAATGGGCTTCATCATGAGGTGGGCCGCGAGCAGAACGCTCGTGACCTCTGCGGCTCAACTATCGACCGGGTTACCGATCCGTGAGCGGCTGTTCGCCTGTCCGGTCATCGTCACCGAGCCTACAACCTGCGGGCTCGAAGCGATACCGTTTCTGCAGAATCCAGCGAGGAGCAGGCGCGCTCACCGCCTCTGGAGCAGGACCGCGACCTCGAGATGCTTCGTGTGCGGGAACATGTCGAAGATCCGTGCCTGAGCCACCTCATATGCGGGCATCCGCGCGAGATCCTTCGCCAGAGAGACGGCATTGCAGCTCGAATAGACGATGTGCTCGACGCCGGAATTCTCCAGGGCTGCCGACAGACGTGCACCGATCCCTCGCCGAGGCGGGTTGACGATCACGCAGTCCGGTCGTTCGACGCCGGTTGATGCCGCCAGGTTCGCCTCGGCGAATCCCGTGGCATCGCCGGCGAGGAAGCGGGCATCGATACCGAGTTCGGCGGCGCTGACTTTTGCCGACTCGATCGCCTGCTCGCTGACCTCCACGCCGGTGACCAGGCGCGATGGTGACGCGCAGTAGAGCGCGAACCCTCCGACGCCGCAGTAGAGGTCCCACAGGTTCGAAGCCTCGACAGCGTGCACCCACTCGGCCACTTGGTTGTAGAGCCCGATGGCGACAGCGGTATTCGTCTGGAAGAAACTCTGTGGCCGCAAGTGCAGATCCACCCGATCGAGGTTCATCCGCAGCGACTCTCCGCGGAACATCTCCTCGCGGCTGCCCTCGAGGACCGCTTTGTGCTCGGGCAGCAGATTCACCGACACCACTGACGCATCGGGGACGAGTTCAGAGAGCGGCCCCTTCCTCGACCGCAGCACATCGAGCCCGTGCTGAGTGCGGACGACGAACCGGATCATCAGCTCACCCGACGGCGCCGCCGTGACATGGACGAACTTCAGCTCCCCACGGCGAGCAGAGACATCGTAGGGCTCGAGCCCGGTGCCATCGAGGAAGTCCGCAAGCACCGGAATCACCGTACGGATCGCCGGGGCCTGAATTCCACAATCACGCAGATCGACCCCGTGGAACTCCTGATCGAGGATGCCCAAGGTGATGTGCCTGGCCGACCCGCCAACGGCGAGCTTCGCGCGGTTCCTGAAATCCCGCACACCGCTGGCGAAGGTCGGCAGCCAAATCCGGGGCGCTGCCTCGGCGAGGGTCTCCCGGCACCAGGACTCCTTGTCCGTGATCTGCTGCCCATAAGGCGTCTCGATGAGCGCGCAGGAACGACATTCCCCGCGCTCGAAATACCCGCAGTTCAGGCGCCCATGATCCGCCGAGGCGGGGGTCAGCGGCAAGGTCGTCATCCCCTCATTCTATTCCGCGATCGGCTCCGGAATATCGTTGACCCGGATCGTCTGGCACCGTAGAAGAAGTCGGACAGATCGCCGAAAAACGGGATGGGCGTCGAGAAACGCACGCGCACACCCGTGCCTCGACGCTCGGCCCGTTTTGCGGCGGAGCCGGGAGATCAGGCGGCGATGAAGGCGAGGGCGACGAATGTGCCGAATGAGACGAACGGGGCGATCGCTGCAATCGCGATGGCGATGATGCCGGGTGTTCGGCCCCGCCCGGTGACCGCGGCCGTGATGCCGAGGATGATGCCTGTGAGACCTAAGCAGGTGCACAGGCCCTGGACTCCGACGAGAACGGTCGCCAGGGTCTGATACCAATCCGGTGTGTCCGTGAAGTAGTAGCCGGACGCGGCCTCGGACGGCCCGACGGTCACGCCCAGGATCACCGAGGCGGCCAGGCTCAGGGCCATGGCGACGATCGAGAGCGCCACGGCCACCTTGCCCAGCGCCGGCGACTTCACTGAGGCGGCGCCATCCATTCGAGTGTTGACGCCGTTGTGCGCATCAGCCAGATCGTCGGGCCGCGGCGAGGCATAGACGGGATGGACGGGGACTCGGGGCTGCTGTGCCGCGAGCTCATCGTCGGTGGGCTGGGGGTACGAGAAGTCCGTCGAAGTCATGCTTCGACGCTATCGTCGCAGAAAGGCGGCGCCCCACCCTGCTATCCCAAGAGTGGGGTCGGGAAAACCACCCTGCAGGCAGCGCGAGTCAGGGCTTGTGGGCGACGATGAGGAATCTCTTCTGGCTGACGGTGATCGGCTCACTCGATTCGGCCAGGCGTCTGAGGACATCGAGGTTGGACCTGACGGCGAACCCGGGAACGTCCCACGGAACATAGGCGAGGTACTCGATGACCGCCTCGACGTCGGTGAAGCGCATCGTGCCCTGCCATTTGCGAGCCGCCTCGATCGACAGACCCTGACCCTCGGCGTCGCTGACGCACGGCTCGAGCTGCTGGTGCAGATCGCCCACCCCGCCGCCGAAGAGGTCGCGGAACTCCTGCGCCTCCGTGCCGTCGACCTGCTGGGTGAGGAACAGCCCGCCCGGGGAGAGGACACGGGCCACTTCGGCGAGGTCATAGCTTTCGTGTCGATTCATCACGAGGTCGAACTCACCGTCGCCCCACGGCATCTCCGGGTGATGATCACTGTCGTACCGGGTGACCTCGACGCCATAGTCCTGCAGCGTCGAGGCGGCCAGGGGAACATTGGGCTCCCACCCTTCGGCCGCGGAGATCGTCGGCGGCGGTTCGCCGGGAGGCCTGGACTCGTCGAGCCGATCGATGAGTTCGCTGAGGCGCTCGCCGCCTCCCGTGCCCATGTCGAGGCATCTGCTCGACTCGGCCATCGCATCGAGGCAGATCTGATCGAAGTCCCACGGCGGATCATCGGCGACGAGGCGGCCGGCCAGTGGGGAGAAATCCCACCCGGTCATCGCCGCCGTCTCATGGATCCAGGCCCATCGCTCGTGGCGTTCATGGGGAGTCTCGTCGCGCGTGCGACTGCTGTCGGCATATTCGGGCATGTCCACACTCCTCTGCCGGGTGGCTCGGCACCATCACCGAGCAGGTCAGCAATTCTGCCGGACGGCTCAGCGCCGAAGGAGGCGCCGGTGCCGTACTTCGACTCTAGGCCAAAACGGGATCGAGGTGCGGGATGTGGGAGAAGAATTCTCCGGACTGAGACATGGGATATTCAGAGGAAGCAGAACACGAGCACCGCGATGCAGACGACGAGCATTCCCAGACAATTGAGCCAGAAATCCCGACCGACATACCTCGCTCGCAGGTGAGCGGCAGCGGCGCAGAGGAAGTAGACGACGAGGCCCGCCGCGGCTGCTGCGCCGAGCCCGGGAATCCAGATCCCCGTCACCAGTCCGGCCGCGGCGAGGAACTTCACGACGGCGAGTACCCACCACCACTCCCGCGGGAAGCCGACCCCGTCGAGGCAGGCGGCGATCGTCCGCGGGGGACGGAAGGTGAGCAGGCCGTCGCCGAAGACGATGACCGCGAGGACGATGACCGGCCAGACCGGTTCGGGCAGGAGCGTCACAGCGAGCTCCTGACTCTCGTATGGAAGACGATGCTCGCGAGCATCGCCTCGACGGCGTCGTCGAGATCCATCGTCGTCGCCGCCCACCGGAAGAGGATGCCCAGGTAGGAATCGTAGAGAGCCGCGGCGCTGGCCCGTGCGTGGTCCTCATTGATCCCGATCGAGACCAGTGACTCGCTCAGGCGGCTCTGCAGGTCCACGGCGAGAGCGTTGAACACCTCCGGCTCGCCCTTGACTCGCATCATCGCCGCCGCATAGTCGCGGGACAGATCCTCGTGTTCGGCGAAGAATTCGAGGAAGGGCAGGAAGAGTTCGAGCAGATGACGCTGCACCGCCGAGGATGGTCGGGGCGGGCCCGTTGTTGCGCCGGCGTTCGTTTCCCGACGCGACAGGCTCGTGCGTCGCGCCGGTGGCGTGTACCTCCCGTTCTGCAGCTGCCCGATCCATCGATCGAAGCACCGGACGAGGATGACGTCCTTATCACCGACCGACATCACTCTGCCCACCGACACCTCGGCAGTTTTCGCGACTGCCCGAATGGTCGTGGCCTTGAAGCCATGTTCGAGGAACAGCTCGGCGGCGGCACCGATGATCCGATCCTCGGTCTGCCGGCGCTTGCCCGACCTCGATTGAACGTGTTCACTGACCATGCTCGAACCCTAAGCCCTTCCGTGTTCACTTTCCAGACCCGGTGTGGTGTTGCCCGCAACGAGAAAGTTAATGTACCTTAACTTTATGAACGTCGATTCCTCATCGGTGCGCACCCGCGAGCGCGGGCGGAAGAAGCACGGCCGGAAGAAGATCTCCACGGCAGTGCTCCTCGGCCCGGCCTTCGTCGCGGCCATCGCGTATGTCGATCCGGGCAACGTCGCGGCCAACCTCACCGCCGGTGCGGAGTACGGGTACCTCCTCGTCTGGGTGCTCGTGGCCGCGAACCTCATCGCCGTTCTCGTCCAGTACCTGTCCTCGAAGCTCGGACTCGTCTCCGGGCAGTCGCTGCCGAGTCTGCTCGGTGATCGCCTCCGCAAGCGAAGCCGACTCGCGTACTGGGGGCAGGCCGAGGTCGTCGCCATCGCCACCGACCTCGCCGAAGTCATCGGCGGCGCGATCGCACTGAAGATCCTCTTCGACCTGCCGCTCCTCCTCGGGGGTGTCATCGTCGGCGTGGTGTCGCTGTTCCTGCTCTCGATCCAATCCACCCGCGGTCAGCGTCCCTTCGAGTTCGTCATCATCGGCTTTCTGGTCATCATCGCCATCGGCTTTCTAGCAGGCCTGTTCGTCGGGGATGTGAATTGGGGGCAAGCCGCAGGTGGAATCGTGCCACGGCTCGAAGGCACGAACTCCGTGGTGCTGGCCGCGAGCATGCTCGGCGCCACCGTCATGCCCCACGCGATCTACCTCCATTCGGCACTGTCGGTCGATCGTCATCGTGACAATGCGACCGCCTCGACCGGGCAGCTGTTGCGCGCCAGCCGCTGGGACGTCGTGCTCTCCCTCGTCGTCGCCGGGTCCGTGAACATCGCGATGCTGCTGCTGGCCGCCGCAGCGCTGCGCGGCCAGACCGGCACCGACACCATCGAAGGTGCCCACGCGGTCGTCACGGCCAACCTCGGCGAAGTCGTCGGCCTCTTCTTCGGCATCGGTCTCCTCGCCTCGGGGCTGGCCTCGAGCGCCGTCGGATCCTATGCGGGTGCGTCGATCATGCAGGGCCTGCTGCGGGTGAACATCCCGATCGTGTGGCAGCGCGCGTTCACGATGATCCCCGCGCTCATCGTTCTCGCCATCGGCGTCGACCCGACCTGGGCGCTCGTGCTCAGCCAGGTCGTGCTCAGCCTCGGCATCCCGTTTGCGATGATCCCCCTGGTCAGGCTCACGAGCAGCCGCCGCGTGATGGGCGAATTCGCGAACGCACGCTGGATCACGCTCATCGCCGTGGCCGCCTCGGCGCTCATCATCGTCCTCAACGTCGTCCTCATCGTTCTGTTGGCTCTCGGGGTGGAGTGACCCTCGCCGAGGCGGCCGTGCACTGCCGCTCAGCCCTGACGCAGGTCAATCGGACGGATGAGGATCCGCGGGTCCGAGCGCACCCACCACGGCTTCGGTTCTCCTGCAGCTTTCGCGGCGCGGCGCTCGGCGCGGGTGGCATAGCGAAAGGTGAAGACGCGGACGCGGACGAGGTCCGGCGTTCGTCCGTCGAAGGGGTCGGGACCCATGAGGCGGCGGATCTGCGGGTCTCCGGAGCCGATCTTGCGCACGAGCTCGGTGAACCAGGTCTGCCGGTAGTCGCCGAGACCGGCGAACCACATGAGCCAGTCGAGCCGCAGGTGATAAGGCGCGATGATAGGACCGCGCCGGTGCACGTCACCGGGTTTGCCCTTGAACGCATACTCCCGCCAACCGGCGTCCGGGTCCCCAGCGTCGGAGTCGGTGCTGTCGTCGCCGGAGCCAGAGCCGGCACCGGAGTCGTCGATCCACCCCTCGATGATGATCTCGTTGCGGGTCTCGGTCATCGACCCGAATGCACCATAGGCGTTGCCGAGCCCGAGTCGATTGAAGCTCGCGTTCATCAGCTGATTAGCTGAGAACAGGTTCCGCACAGCCGGCACATTCAGCCACACCTGCCACGCGACGAACACGAGGACGACGATCAGCCACCAGAGCGGCAGGGCCTCGACCGGTGCAGCGGCAGCGGCGGGGTCGATCACCTCGGTGCCGGTGTGATCGGTGAAGAATGCTGTCACGGAGTCCCAACCCCATCTGGGGAAGGGGCCGCCGACGATCCACCGGAAGAACGTGTCGCTGATTCCGGAGCAGGCGAGCAGGATCGTCGCCCAGTTCAGCCACGCATAGTTGCCGCTGACCACGAGCGCGAGCTGGGTGATGATGATGGCAACGGCGGCGAACGACGCGATCGGCTGAGGCAGGAACAGCAGCCATGGAGCGGCGAGCTGGACGATGTGGCTGCCCAGGGTCTCACCCTTGTGCCACCAGCCGGGCATGAGGTGGGCGCGGCGGCTCAGCGAGTTCGGCATCGGCTGCGTCTGATGGTGATAGTCCATGGCGGTGAGGTCACGCCAGGAAGAGTCCCCGCGCATCTTGATCATTCCGGCACCGAATTCGATGCGGATGACGAACCAGCGCAGCAGCAGGATCATCGCCCACGTCGGGGCCACCTCGTGAGAGCCGAGGAACCCGATGAGGAACCCTGCCTCGAGCAGCAGCGATTCCCAGCCGAAGCCGTAGAAGCGCTGCCCGATCGACACGATCGAGAAGTACAGCGCCCACACGCCTAAGAACACCGGGATCGGCATCCATGCCGGTCCGGCCTGAGGCAGACCGATGATCGCCGAGGCGGCCAGGACCATTCCGATCACGCAGACGAGGCGCAGCCGTCGGTCCGAATACGAGAACCGCTTCCACCGGAAGAGACTCGGTGCCTGCCGGGCCGAGGTCAGAGCGATGAACCGTGGGGCGGGCGTGAGTCCGCGCTCCCCGAGGAGGGCCGGGAACTGATTGAACGCCGAGGCGAAGGCGATGAGGAAGAGCACGCCGAAGCCGCGTTGGATGATTTCCCGGGAGATCGTGTAGTCGCCGGCGGTGAGCAGAGCGACCACCTGGCCGAGTTCCATGGCTTAAGTCTCCTCCTCCTGCGGCAGACGTCCCGTCGTGGCCAGAGCGGTCAGTGCTTCGGCGAACGTGTCTGCCTCGCTCGGGTCCCCGCCGACGAGTTCCATGTCCGGACGGTCCCGGAAGTGCACCGAGGTGGTGTGTCCGGCTGGGCGGAACTTGGTGCTGGCTCCGCGCAGCTGTCCGGGATGTGCCTGGTCGAGGATGCGGACCGGGCCCGGTCGGGCGGACTCGGTTCCGGTGCCGGTGGGTGCGGCCAGGAGGAGTCGCTGGTTCGTGGCGGCGAGAATCTGCCCGGTCGGGTTATCCCTATCGGCGAAGTGGAGCATGAGGTTCTCACTTGGGGCGAGAGTCATCAGCAGAGACTGCAGTCGAGCCTCGTGGGCCGCATCGATCCTGTTGGTGACGCGTGCTCGGGCGACGGCGAACAGGCGGGCCGGGATCAGTGCGACCGTTGTGATGATGAGGCAGACGGCGGCCACTGCCAGCCCTGCCGGCGGTGACACCGTGAGGATGTTCGATGCCACGACGCCGATGGTGATGGCCAGGATGGCGATGAGCACAGAGACGATGAGGAAGATCGCCCAGAGCGTGCGGTGGAAGGCGTCGGCGATCGCTCCGAGGGCGAGGCTGAAGTTGACCGTGGCCCACAGTCCGAAGAGCAGGGCGAAGGCCGGCAGAGGCGATGCGGTGATGTCGCCCCAGACGGTTCCGGGAATGCCGGAGTCCTTAGCGAAGGCGTGCCAGACGAATGCGGCGATGACTCCGCAGACGGCCCATACCGGTCCGACGGCGAACACTCGAGGCCATGGATTCCGGACGAAAGCGGTGGGCGGCTGTCTGCGTTCCACTCCATGCGGATCCGCGGCCTGCTGCGCACGGGCGGCATCGCTGCCAGCGGGCGGTTTGTCCTCATAGAAGGCGAAGGCGGCGATGGCCGAGAAGAAGAACAGGACCAGGATCCCGATGCTCGGCGCCTGGTCCGGGTTGATGCCTCTGAGCACATGCTTGCGGAGCGGATTGATACCGGCATTGGCAAGGAAGAACGGAATCGAGGCGAAGACGGCGAATCCGATCCCGAACACGAGAGTCATGCCCCTAGAGCGTCTGTCCCTATTCATACCTCCATCCTCGCAGGAACTCTGCGAGCCATGGGTGCTGAGATGTTCCGGATCCGTTGCGTCGGAACTACAAGTCTGGTCGAAGGAGTATGCCGGATCAGCGGGGAAGACGGCCCGTCCGAGCGAGGACGGTGATCGCCTCGGCGAAGCGACCAGATGCTTCCTCGGTGCCGCCTGTCACGCTCATCGGCTGCCGGCCGTTGAAGAGCACCGTCGTGATCACGTGGTTGCTGCGACGTTCCGATGCGCCGCCGCTCAGCTGACCGGGCTCGGCCTGTTCGAGGACGAATGTGCGCCCCGGCGCGATGATTGAGGCGCGAAAGATCCGTCGGTCAGTCAGCACCAGCATCTGCGGGTCGGCGGTGCTGCCGTTCGCATGGGCATTCGGCACCTCACCGAGGTAGGTGGTGAGGATCCGCTCTCCCGGTCGGAGGGCGTCTTCGGGCGGTTGGGCGGACCGGCCGGGACTTCGCCGAGTGCCGGCAGTCGGCCGTTCAGCGGAGTCGAAACGGTCGACTCGCCTGATCGCCCACCATCTGAGCGGGATGAGCAGAGCCGTCGAGACGATGAGACAGACCGCGCCGAGCAGAAAAGCGATGACTGTCGGAAGTGTGGCGAGTCCGAAGAAACCGAAGAGACCGGCCGTCAGACACCCCAGGCCGAGCCCGCAGGTGAGAATCGTGAGAGAGACCGGCCGACGATCTCGGCTGAACGCTTCGGCCAGTGACGACCAGGCGAAGGCCATGTTCGCCGTCGCCCAGCAGAGGAACACGATGGACAGGGCGGACAGCGGGTTGCCGGTGAGGTCTCCCCAGACAGATCCCGGAACACCTGGATCCGCGGAATACGCATGCCCGATGAACAGTGCCACCAAAGAGCAGACCGCCCAGATCGGACCGACGAGGAGGACTCGCGGAAGCGGAGCGTGGACGAACCGGGTGAACGACTTCGGTTGCCGTGGAGTGTGCGGGTCCGCCTCGGCGCGGTCGGGATGATCGTCTCCGCTGGCGATGGCCATCGCCGCGATTGCGACCGCATTCAAGGCAAGGAGAAGTCCGAGAATTATGGACGGCGCCAAATAAGGGTCGCCGCCGAAGTCGTCGGGGCTGTGCTTCGATGCGACTCCTGCATTCGTCGACGTGAAGGCGATGAGTGCGATGCCGGCAATGAGCAGACCGAAGACGACGATCTTGCCGATGGTCGGATTCTTCAACTCCATGATTCGATTGTGTCACCGCCGAGGTCGGCACCGGTGGTGTGCCGGTGGTGGTCCTGACACAACTGGCCATTATCGGCCAGATCCTGCGTCGCGACGCAGAGAAGGAGCGGTGACCGTATCGGTCACCGCTCCTTCGATCGCTGTGCTCACCCCGTCACCGAGGCGGCTGTGCACGGGTGGGCACGGCCGCCTCGGCGAGGGGTTTCGCTCAGTGCTTCGGCTCCTCGATGTCTTCGACGTCGTCAGCTTCCTTGGGCACCGCGGGAATCGAATCCGTGGACGGCGGTGTCGGCGGAGTGACGACCGACTGGAACGAATGCTCGTGCGAGTAGGCGAGGAACGACAGGTGGTTCTCGTACCGGTCGAGCACGTCGTCGATGATCTGCTGAGCGCTCAGACCCATGAGGTCGTAGCCTTCCGAACCGGTCTGGGTGAAGACCTCGATGCGGAAGTACTTGTCGTCACCTCGTGGGGCGTTGCGGGCGCCGAACGAGGGCACATTCGCTTCGACGGCCGCAGCCTCGTAGTGGAAGTCGCGTTGGTCGCCCATGTCGACATTGAGCGTGTTCGACATGATCTCGTTGTCCTCGTCGAGCGTCTGGAGGTGTTCGACGGTGTAACCGAGTTCGCGGAACTCGTTGGCCACGGCCTCCAGGGACGGTCCGACCACCTCGGTGACGAAACGGTCGACGGACTTCTTCGACGGGTAGGACCGCAGGGTCGCCAGTCGCTGACGCCAGGTCTTCTCCGGGGTGCGTCCACCGTGTGCCGCGGTGGTGCGGCGACGACGGATCCGGCCCTCGCGTTCGGCGCGCTCCATGCGCAGCACCTTCGAGAACGAGGCCATGACGAGGTAGGCGATGATCGTCACCGGCAGGGCGAAGATCAGCGTCGCGTACTCCATCGTGGTCACGCCGCCGGCGACGAGCATGGCGATCGTGAGCACCGCCGTCACCAGAGCCCAGAAGATGCGCAGCCACTTGGCGCCGTCCTCTTCCGGATTCGGAATCGAGGAGGAGAAGTTCGACATCACCATGGCGCCGGAGTTCGCGCTCGTGAGGTAGAAGAGCAGTCCGGACAGAGTGGCCAGGCCGATGAGGAACGTCGCTCCCGGGAACATCTCGAGCAGGTCGTACCAGCCCTGTTCCGGGGAGGCGATGGCCGTCTTCGCGAACTCGTCGTTGCCGTTGAAGACCTCGGACAGCGCCGAGTTGCCGAAGATCGAGACGATGATGAAGTCGCAGATCACGGGGGCAGTGATCGCAGCGATGACGAACTCACGCAGCGTGCGGCCGCGGGAGATGCGGGCGAGGAACAGCCCGACGAAGGGACCCCAGGCGAGCCAGAAGGCCCAGAAGAACAGGGTCCAGCCGCCCATCCATTCGGATCCGCCGTCGACATAGGCGAACGTCGACAGCGTCCGTTCGGGCAGGGTGAAGATGAAGCGGCCGATGTTCTCGACCATGGCGTTGAGCAGGAAGGCGGTCTTGCCGGTGACGAGGATGTAGAGCATCATCGCCGCACACGACCAGAGGTTGAGCTCGGAGACGAGGCGGATGCCCTTGTCCACGCCAGAGGTGCAGGCGGCGACGGTCATGACGACGGCCACGATGACGAGCGCGATCTGCAGGGCCAGCCCGGTTTCGAGGCCGAAGAGAGTGGCGAACCCGACGTTGAGCAGGACGACGCCGATGCCCATCGAGGTGGCCACGCCGAAGACGGTGCCGACGAGGGCGAAGATGTCGATGACATCACCGGTGGTTCCGCGCACGCGCTTGCCCAGCAGCGGGTAGAGGACCGCACGGATCGACAGGGGCATGCCCCAGCGGTAGGCGAAGTAGCCCATCGCCATGCCGAGCAGCGAATACATCGACCAGCCGGCGATGCCGTAGTGGAACATCGTCCACACGACGGCGTCCTGAGCGGCTGCCGCCGATTCGGGGGAGGCATTGACCGGGTGGAGGTACTGGGTGATCGGTCCGGTCACCGAGTAGAAGAGCATGTCGATGCCGACGCCTGCGGCGAAGAGCATCGCGACCCAAGTGAAGAGGTTGTACTGCGGGCGGGAGTGGTCCGGGCCGAGCCTGACGCCGCCTTCCTTGGACAGTGCCACCCAGAGGACGAAGCCGATGACGACGGTGACGGTGACGACATAGAACCAACCGAGGTTCTCTGCGATCCAGTCCACAGCCGTCTTCATGGTCGACTGAGCCGAGTCGGGCATCATCATCGCCCACACGGAGAACGCGAGGATGATGAGAGAGGCGACGATGAAGACTCGCCAGTTGACCCGGGAGCCGCGTTCGTCGGAGAGCTCCTCCGGGCCCTTGCTCATCTCCGTGCTATCGATCGGAGCGCGCTTCTCGGGGTCGACGTCCCTGCTGATTCTCGTAGCTCGGTCGGTACCGCCGAATCGCTCACGCTCGACGACTGGGCGCTTCAACTTCTCTTCGTTCGGATCCTGCACGCATCGACCTCCGGTAGACAAAAGTGGACTGGGCCCGAAAATGGGCCCGATCTATTCTACGGTTGGAGGATTTTCACAAAGACAGCACCCCCTCTTTTCAGGAAGTTGACTAAGCTGCCGGGCCGTCCAGTCGGGCCGGGCACGGGAGCCGGTTCGAACGGGCCCGAAGGGTGGAAGGGATCATGCCCGGGAGCGAGCGGCCACCTCGGTGAGAGTGTCGACGAATCGCTGCGCCTCGGTGGGGATGGTCTCCTCCAGCCGCATCGACGATCCGACGTGCAGCTCCACGGTCACGGTCGCGCGTCCGCGGAAATCCTCTGCTCGAACGGCGCCGACCTGCCGAGCGGCCGCCTCCGAGAGCTGGGCGATGGAGCCCTGAGCATCGGTGCGCACCCGCATGATCCGTTGGTCGGTGAGGATGAGCAGATCGGTGTCGAACGGCGGCAGGCTCCGCAGCCGCACGTATTCGATCTCGCCGGGGCGGAACAGGCCGGTTGCGTTGATTCCCTCTGATCGTGCTCGCGGGTTGTCCGGGGTCGTCGGCCCCCGCCGTGCTGTTGGTCGGGATGCCGGCTTGCGAGCCTTCGCCCAGCGGCAGAGCGCACGGAACGGGGACCAGCCGTCTGTGAGGGAGGGGCCGTCGGGGATGGCGGGCCGAACCGACCCGGTTCGGTCGGCGTTGTCGGTTGGGTGAACCGAGTCGGAGGGGATGGGCTGGGAGGTCATGATTGAGATTCTGTCAGGGCCGCCTCGGCGATGGGGTGGATCGGTCGTAATCGTTTGGGAACATCTGTGCCCGATCGCCCACTTCGGGTGAAGTGTCGACGCGCGGTGACGCGTCCATGGGATACTGGGGGGCATGCGTGCAGGTGAAGTCTCCGAGGTCAGTCAGGACTACCTCAAGGCCATCTGGTCGGCTCAGGAATGGGGCGGCGACCCGATGACGGCCACCGAACTTGCGAACCGATTCGGCACGACGAAGGCCAATGTCACCGAGGTGCTCAAGCGTCTCGACGAACTCGGTCTCATCACTCGCGTCCCATATAAGCCACCAGTGCTCACCGAGCAGGGCAAGGCGATCGCCCTGTCGATGGTGCGCAGGCACCGGCTCATCGAGACGTTCCTCGTGAAGTCGCTCGGCTACGGCTGGGACGAGGTTCATGACGAGGCCGAGATCCTCGAGCATGCAGCCTCCGATCGGCTCATCGACCGCATCGACGCGTTCCTCGGCCACCCGACGTCCGACCCGCACGGCGATCCCATTCCGGGCGCCGACGGTGCCGTCGATTCCCATATTCCGACCCTTCTCGCCGAGGCGGCCGCCGGATCCTATGCGGTGCTGAGGGTCTCCGATGCTGATCCTGTTGTTCTCGGGAAGCTCGCCGAGGCGGGGGTGCTGCCCGATGTCGCGCTCGACGTCGTCGATCGCACCGATGAAGCCGTGACCGTGGACATCGGAGGGAAGCAGGAGACGCTCGACTCCGTGCTCGCCGCGGCCGTGTATCTGGACGTGGCTTCCTCGGCGAGTTGACCGAGTCGGAACTCGGCCAGGGCTGCAAAATCGGGCCCCACGGAAGAGATCAATGGGTCCGTCTGTACATCGCGAGCAAAGCATTCTCCAGTCGATGAAGTAATGCGGCAAAGCAGGATCCCCCGATTGTTTCCATTGATAACATCTGTTGTATGGGAAAGAGTTTCGGTCCCGGGAAAGACCCCGACCTCGACATCGTTCGCTCCGCAGATGCCTCCGCCTCTGAACTCCAGAGGATCGCGGCGACCCGACCGGACCTGCTCGCTGACATCGCTGCCCATCCGAACGCCTATCCGGATCTGCTCGACTGGCTTGCCGGCAATCCTGACCCAGCCGTCCAGGAAGCGCTCGCGCGACGAGGCTGGACCTCGGGCTGGCAGCAGAAACCAGTGCATCACCCTGCCTACCACCATGGATCGGCTGGGCTCGCGGGCGCCTCACCCTCGCCGCAGGGCTCGACCTCACCGCAGAAGGGGAGCCACGACAAACGGAAATGGCTGCTGGGAATCGGTGCGGGACTCGTCCTCGTCCTCGCCGTGACCGGCGGATTCTTCGGCGCGCGATTCCTTTCCGGATCCGACTTCGATCGAGCGCCCAGTCAGAAGGCAGCCTTCGATCTCGCCGATGTCGGCCGCAATGCGCAGCTGGCCCAGTTGCAGGCAGACGATGACGCCGATGCTGACCAGCAGCTCGTCCGCGTCGTCGGCCCTCGACAGTCGGTGATCATGGCTCTCCACGAGGAGACTCTGCAGCCGGCGTGGATGGCACCGGTTCCGCACGCCGACGTGAAGGCGCCAGAAGCCGATGATGCCATCGACGACGGAGAACGGGCCGACGACGATTCTGCCGACGACGGCGCGAAGAGCACCGGCCCGAAGCTCGAGGGCACTCCCGTGGACTGCCAGTGGTCGGCAGACTCTGTGACCTGCGGGGACCGCTCGATCCGGCTGAAAGACGGAGCAGTCACTTTCAGCCCCGGCGACGGCGCGAATGGTTCGAAGTCAGACGGACCCTCAGCCGACTCGGAAGACGGCGACACGGATGTCGCCGAGGTGAAGGACCCGGCCACGGAGGCCGTGCCGATCACCGTCAACGACGACGGAAGCCTCAAAGCACCGTCTGGTGGCACATATTCCGACGTCAGCGTCGATGCCGAGGCGACCGTGCGGATGGTCGGTGCCGGCGACGACGGACCTTGGGTGGTCTCGGACGGTCAGGCAGTCATCGCAGTCGATGCCGACTCGGTGCTGTGGAAATCCGAACTGAATGAGAAGGCGGCGACAGCATCCGGCCTCGGCGAGCCTCGCCTGCGACCGAACTGGACGATCAAGGACGATGTGCTCGTCATCGCCGACGATGCCGGTGTGCACGGTCTCGCCGTTGACTCGGGTCAGGAGCTGTGGCGAGTCGAAGTCGAACTCGACAGCTTCACTGTCTCCGGTGACCACCTGCTGGTCATGTCCGACGGCGTTCTCGAGGTCTTCGACTTCACTGATTCCAGTGACGTCGACACCGTCAAGGCCGACCCAGGCTACAACGGCGGCTCCGATGGCGGCGCAGTTGCACAGTTCCCGGGTGCGGACGCGTTCAAGAACGCGAAGCTGTCGACGCCGCCGGGCTGCGTGGAATTCGGTCTCGCCTACGACGACTACTATCTTGGTGACGGCCCGCTGGATCCGAAACCCGAGCACGAGGTGGAATTCACAGACGGTGAGGCCAGCGGCGATGATGGACACTATTCCGGAATCACCATGGAAGGGTTCACGACGTCTCGTATGGGTGACAAGGCCCTGACCGCCGTCGAGTTCAGCTGCAACGGCGGCGGCACGTATATCTACCCGTCGATCGGGATCTACGATGAGGATCTCAAACTGCTCGACTCCGTCGAACTCTGGGATGACGTCGAGGATCGCGGCAACGCGGCCGATATCTCCGGATATGTGCCCAAACCGTACTTCAACTCGGTCAGCCCGATGGGGCAGTATCTGGGGATCGACGTCGGCGGAATCGGCGTCTACGGTGACGAGGGATGCACAGCATGCGGAAAGTCCGCGAGTGCCGATATCCTCTACCGCTGGGATGGCAAGTCCTTCGCCCATCAGGACACCGTCTACCACGTGCCCTCCGGTGACGTCCGTACCCCGGAGTTGGAGCAGGTGCAGAAATTCGCCGAGGCGGTCGCCGCCGGGGACGACACAGAGGCGGAACGTTCGGCGACTCCCGAAATGATGTCATCGCTCGATGACATCCTCGGTGACGGTCAGATGTCGAACCCGCCGACGGTCCGATCCGAGCATTTCCCCAAAGGCGTGAAGGTCGACTATTGCGAGCTCATTCAGCCGTATGACGATGCCGACTACGGTGGCGGTGAGTATTTCTTCGCGAACGGCAAGTCGATGTCGTATCTGTCGTCGCAGGACGAGATCCGGCCTGGTGACACTGTCTGCGGCGTGACGACGCCGCAGACAGGAAGCGGCGATCAGTATTACTTCTATCTGCTCCTCAGAGGAACCCCGGATGGCAGCGTCAAGGTCTACGAAGCGGGTCGGCAATTCGGCTGAAGCCTTTGAGACGATAGGCATTCGACGGGAATAGATCGTTGTCGGGACGGTTCGACTGAACCGCCTGGTCCGGGTGGCTGGTTTCGATGAGGTCAGAGACTCCTTGCTCAGTTGTTGCTTCGGGGCCGTGGGAACTTCGGTTCGGCGCGCAGCAGTGTCAGGGTCGTGGCCGTTCGGGCGTCGAATCCGTCGGTGAGGAAGAGCTTCGGCCAGTCGCTCCACAGTTCCGATTCATATGGCGTGCCGGGCAGGTAGGTCTTGAACGTCGCCTGTCGGTGTCCCGGGTGGGATCGGAAAGCCGTCTTCGGAATGGTGCGCAGGCTTTCGAAGAGTGTCTGGTAGAGAACCGGATTGAAGCCATTGAGGCGTGCGGAATCGGCGGTGCGCACCCAATCGGGTCCGGCGACCGGGATGCCGCGGGAGATCGCCGAACTCAGCTGAGCTTTGATGGCGGCGCGTTGCGGGTCGGGGGAGTGGTGGAGGAGGACCTTCGACCAGCGCAGGGCCTCCTCGGGTTCGAAGCCCGGCCACTGTTCGGCGGCCCTGCGGCGTTTGGCGGAGTCGTTGTGGAAGTCGGCGGAGTCGTTGAAGTCTGCGGACATGGCAAACCGTCCTTCTCGGGCGCAGCGGCCCGGATCGAAGCTTGCCCGAGCGGTCGGCGCGGGCCCGTTCTTCCCCTGGGGCACCCGGTCGATGACGGGTTGCCGTGTGGCCGGCCAGGTACCGATGGCCACAGCTCGCGAACGTGATTTCAGTGTAGACGGAGGGTCTGACACGAGCTTTGCGCTGGTGATCTCCGTGGCCGGCCGAGGAGGGACCTAGACGAGTCCTTCTTCGTCGGCGTCGGCGGCCGATGACCAGAATCGGGGATCGTGGTCCTCGACGGTTTCCCCGCAGTCGACACAGGTGCGGAATTCGATGGTTCCGTCGGAGTTGAGTCGACCCGGTGTCAGGCTGCTGCTCTCTTCGCAGCCAGGACACCATCCATTGATGAAGCGTCTGATGTGAGTGCCGTGTTCCTTGTCCATTCCGGCTGACTTCTCGACCGAATGCGCAGTGCGTGAACCTGCTGTTTTCAGTCTACGAGCGCCGGCAGTCGGCGAAGATGAACTTCCGGAGAAGACGGAGGAGCCGCCAGTGTCACGGCCCGTCGGTGCGTCGGCCTGGAGGCGCATGGGCCGGACAGTGCCCCGGTCCGACGGGAAACGTCGGACCGGGGCACTGGACTCTTACCTGCGTGGCAGGTTCCACCTCGGCTGGGGCTGCTGCGGTTTCTGATGCTGATTCATGAAACCACGCTCGGCCTGCAGATGACCCTTGTCATGGCTCTTCGCCTTCGGGTCGGTGCCCGGGATGGAAGCCTGCAGCTTCTCGGTCGCCGGTTTGGCGCCGACGATGGGCATCTCCCCGGTGATCACCGGTGTCTGAGGGGCCGCCTCGGTGATGGGGTTCTGCTTGGGTGCTTTGCTGTTTCGCATGGTCTTTACCTTCTTCGCATTCGTCTGATCTGTTTCGGCGGCCAGTTCGGTGAACAGTCCGGTCCACTGGTCGGGGGTGAGGTCTTTGGGCAAGGTGTCTCCTCTGATGTCGTTGCGGTCCATGGTCGATTGCAGAGTGCGATGATCGGTGATGCTCATCTTCGAGAGGATTCCTTTCATTCCTCGCCCGCGACCGGTGAAGACCGAACGGACGAACTGTTGATATTCGGATCGAGCATTGTCTGGAATCGATCCGGTGGGACAGCGATCGATGGTGAGGATGCCGCCATCGACGCTGGGCTTCGGGGTGAACGCGTCGGCGGGGACGCGGGTGACGAGGCGGAAATCGAACCATGGGGTCCATTGCGCGGTCATCATGGTCGATCCGCCGATGCCGGCGCGTTTGCGGGCGACCTCCCATTGGGTGAGCAGGATCGCCCGCTGCCAGCGCCCGGAACGCAGCAGTTTGCGGAGGATGGGGGTGGTGAGGTGGAACGGCAGATTGCCGACGATGACCGGCCGGTCGAGCCGGGTGGTCAGGATGTCGGCGTGCCGGACCTCGGCCCGCGGGTACGTGTCTTCAAGGTGATCCAACCTCGTTTCGTCGAGTTCGACGAGTGTGAGCTTTCGACCGAGCCGGTAGAGCTCGGAAGTCACTGCCCCATCCCCGGGACCGATCTCCATGATCGGTCCGGAGGTGGAACGAGCCAGGCTCGCAATCGTGTCGATAGTGGTGGGCGAACACAGAAAGTTCTGGCCGAGTTCATGCCGCCCGCCGTGTTGTGACCGCGGGGCCGAGCGCGAACGGGTCTGACTGCGCGTCGAATGGTGTCGTGACGTGTGGGGTCGCAATGGGATGTGCTCCAAAAAGAAGATGGAGGCACCCGAGGCAGCGCAATGAAGGTGAGTCAGATCGATTCGCGAAGACCTGGTCGATCATGATGATCGAAGTGGTCAGTGAATCGGAAAGGGATCAGCCGATTGTCGCATCGCCCGGATGCCGATGGCTCTCCGGGAGGACAACGCGCTTGCAGAGCAGATCAGGGTGACTGTCGTCGGTCAGCTGATCGCAGAAGAATTCGTCAGGCGCGCTGTCAGGCGCTGCGGTGACGAATAAAGAAGCAAGGCGCAGTCATTGCGCTGCTGTTCAATGTTCCCATGCGGAACAAGATAGCACAGGGAGCTTTGCCGAGACCAGGGTCCGGACGAAAATCGCCCTGCCGACTTCGTGTGGAAGTCGGCAGGGCGGAGGTGCGGATGCGTTCGAAGCCGTGTGTCGAACGGAGTCCGGCGAACGCGTGTGAGCGTCCGTGTCAGTGGGTCAGCCCATCATGGTGCGCAGGGCGATGACGCCGACCGAACCGATGACCGCTGCGGCCGGAAGGGTGATGATCCAGGCCAATGCGATCGGCTTCATGAGCTTCCAGTTTGCCGAACGGTTGACCAGGCCGACGCCGATGATCGCACCGATGAGGATGTGCGTCGACGACACCGGCAGACCGCTCACCGAGGCGGCCATGACGATTCCCGCGGCAGCGAGTTCGGCGGCGAATCCGGAGGCCGGGTGGATCTCGGTGAGGTTCGTGCCGACCGTTGCGATGACCTTGCGGCCGATGAACCAGAGACCGACGATGAGGGCGATGCCGCAGGTGAGCATGGCTGCGAACGGCACGCTCGCCTCGCCGCTGATGCTGTCGGTGCGGAGCACGTCGAGGACGGCGGCGAAGGGGCCGACGGCGTTGGCGATGTCGTTCGAACCGTGGCTGAAGGCGAAGGCCGAGGCCGTGAACACCTGCATCCAGGAGAACAGGATGTAGGTCGCACGGGGAACCGTCTGCTTGCGCAGGGTCTTGGCGAAGACGAACACTGCCAGCCACACGGCCGCGCCGATCATCGCCATGATGAGCAGACCGCCGACCGTGGTCACGCTCATGTCGAGGTTCTTCAGTCCCTTGAACAGCAGCATCGCGGTGATGATGACAGCGCCGACGGCGGCGATGAGGGGAACCCACCGCTGCAGGGCCGAGTGCGTGCCGATCGATCCTCCCTCGGCGGGGGCATCCTCGGCGGCGGCGTCGATCTGCGCGTCGACGGATCCCTCGGCTGCGGAGACCGGGGCGAGCATATGCGGCTTCAGCGTGTGCGACAGCGACTTGCCGAGCACGTATTTCTTGATCAGCCCGTAGATGACGAACGCGGCGAGTCCGCCGAGGGCAGGAGACAGCACCCAGGAGATCGCGATCTGGCCGACCTCGGACCACTGCACCATGGCGAATCCGCCGGTGCCGGTGACGAATCCGATCGTCAGTGATGCACCGATGATGCCGCCGATGATGGCATGCGTCGTCGACACCGGCCAGCCCATCCGCGTCGCTACCAGCAGCCACACTGCCGCGCCGAGGAGGGCCGCCATCATGATGAACGCGAAGTCCATCGGGTCGATCGCCACCCCGCTGAGGTCGACGATTCCGCTCTTGATCGTGTCGGTGACATCACCGCCGGCCAGAAGCGCGCCGCTGACCTCGAAGACCGCGGCGATGAGCAGTGCCTGCTTCATCGTCAGGGTGCCGGCGCCGACGGAGGTGCCGAAGGCGTTGGCGACATCGTTGCCGCCGATGTTGAAGGCCATGAAGGCGCCGAAGATGACCGTGGTGATGAGCACCATGCGGGGTGCGTCCCGGCCCACGAAGTCGAGCGACCACAGGGTGAAGGCGATGAGGGTGATCGCCATCAGGCCGCCGAAGGCCAGATGCCAGAGGCGGTCGTTGCTGCGGCCGACGGCAGGTGGCGGAGTGTGGCGCTCCGGTGCCAGAACCTGGGTCATTCGTTCTCCTCGCGAATTTCAGTCGATGTGGCAGTGTCTGTCTGCCTCCATGATTCGCAGGGCGGATGACCGCCAGGTTACGGAGAAGATGAATGCACGGTTAACTCCGATTCCAAGTGGTGCGAAATGCTCATGCACACTCGGTACTTTTCGCCTTCCGTTCACGCAATGTTCCAGGTCAGATGCTATTTGGGCGGATCGTTGCGGGAGGCGGGCGCTTGGGTGTGGCGGAGACGGAAAGTCATGTTGTGACAATGACCACTTCGGGCCGACTTTGGTATGTGAATTGGTGAACAGCGGGTACGTGACAGAGCCCGGACCCGCAGATGTGCGGATCCGGGCTCTGTCGAAAGGGGAAAAGCTCGCCGAGGCGGCTGGAGTCAGTCGATGATCTCCCCGCGGATGACATCGCCGCCACCGTCGTCGTCAGGACGATTGCGATGCGGATCGGACTTCATCTGCCTGTCGACCTTGCGCAGTCGACGGCCCAGAGCGATGAGGGCGATGCCGACGAGGATGATGAACCCGGCGAGGGTGAAGATCAGCGCGGTCACTCCGGCGCCCGGGGCGAAGAGGAAGAAGCCGCCGAGGATGATGCCGAGGACGCCGATGACGGTGAGTGCCCACCAGGTCCTGACTCCCATCCGGCGGATGAAGAAGGACATGGTGAGAGCGAGGAAGCTGAAGAAGATGATGGCGAATCCGGTCAGCACGGTGACCATGGACGCGAACAGCATCGGGGTGAAGAAGATGAGCGCACCGAGGAGGATGAGCAGGACCGCGCGTGTGACCATGCTGCCGGTGCGGCTTCCCTGCGGTGCGAAGACGAGGGAGGAGATGGCGATGACGGCGAGCCAGCAGGCGAAGATCCGCACAACCACCTCGGCGGAGGTGCCTGGCCAGACCATCATCAGCGCACCCATCACGAGGGCGATGACGCCGTTGACGATGACTGTTCTTCCAGTGCGCTTGAGGTCCATGCCCACAGCCTAGTCCTCCGGTTTGGACAGACGCTGAAGACTGCGGGAAGGGTCCGTGGCCGGGTAAGGCTAGGTCGGGCGATGGTTGGAGAGGGGCGGTTCAGGCGTGACCGAAGTGCTCCTCCTGTTCGGTTGCGTCGGACCGTGCGTCCGAATCCGATGTGGTCCGCTCCTGTTCCGGCATGTCCGAGGTGACGCGCTCCTGCTCTGGCATCAGCCCGGTGAGCTTGAGCGATTCGGACATCGCTTGGACGATGGCGTCGAGGTCGGCCGGTACCTTCGGCGTCGTGTCCGATTCGGACCGGTCGGCCGCCTCGGCGGGAGTGTCCGTGGTGGGTTTGGACTCTGCGTCCGTGGTCGACTTCGGCCCCGCCTCGGTGGTGGGAACAGCGGTCGGGGTGTTGCCTTCGAGGAAGCGCAGCAGCTCGACGGGGAAGGGCAGGACCAGGGTCGAGTTCCGTTCCGCGGCTACCTCGACGATGGTCTGCAGCAGGCGCAGCTGCAGGGCGGACGGGGTGTGGGCCATGGCCTCTGACGCCTGGGCAAGCTTGTTCGAAGCCTGCAGCTCACCATCGGCGATGATGACGCGGGATCGACGTTCGCGTTCGGCTTCGGCCTGACGCGACATGGAGCGTTTCATCGTCTCCGGCAGGGCCACGTCCTTGATCTCGACGCGATCGATGTGGACGCCCCAGTCGACGGCGGGGCTGTCGATCATGATCGCCAGACCCTGGTTGAGGCGCTCGCGGTTGGTGAGCAGATCGTCGAGTTCGCTCTGGCCGATGATCGAACGCAGCGAGGTCTGCGCGACCTGACCGACGGCGAGCTGATAGTCCTCGACGTCGACGACGGCCTTGCGCGGGTCGACGACCTTGAAATAGATGACCGCGTCGACGCGGACGGTGACGTTGTCGCGGGTGATGCCCTCCTGCGCGGGGATCGGCATGGTCACGATCTGGAGGTTGACCTTCTCGAGTTTGTCGACGAAGGGGACGATCGCGGTCATTCCGGGCGGACGGGGCTCGGCGTTGACTCTGCCGAGGCGGTAGACCACCCCGCGCTCGTACTGCTTGACGATCTTCAGGCTGTTTCCCAGCGTGATTGCTCCGAGTGCGACAAGTGCGGCGAGGATACTGAGCGCCAACATGTCGAATCGCCTCCTTTGACGATTGACTGTCTGGTCTATTTTACGCCTGTGCGGCGCGGAAAGACCCGGCTCGGAGGGAACGCGGAGGGGACGTTTTCAGGCTTCTCGGGCCAGCAGTCGTTTGCCGGCCGGGTAGGCGTCCAGGGCCTGGGGGAGGCTGACGCGTCGGCCGGACGCGAAGGTTGCGAGCACGCGTCCGGTGCCGGGCTGATCCTCGCCGACTCCGGCGGGTTCGAGGCCGATGCGGCGCAGCGTCTGTTTGGCCACCGGCATGGGGGAGTCGAAGACGGTGAGGGCTCCGGCTCGGGCGGCCATGATGCGGTCGGCGACGAGTCCGTAGTGGGTGCAGCCGAGCACCACGGTCTCCATTCCGGGTCCCATCTGGGTGAAGGCATCCTCGATGGCGGTGTCGATCTTCTCCAGATCGGCGGCGTTGATCGCCTCGGCCAGTCCGGGGCAGGCGATCTTGGCGACGTGCAGGTCGGCGGCGAAGGAGTCGATGAGGTTCTGCTGATACTCGCTGCCCGTGGTCGCCGGTGTCGCCCAGATCGCGAAGTCCTGGCCGGTGCCGGCGGCCATCTTCACCGCAGGCACGGTGCCGATGACGGGGATGGCCGGTTCGTAGCGGGCGCGGACGGCTTCGAGGGCCTGCACCGAGGCGGTGTTGCAAGCGATGACGATGGCGTCGGGTTCCCATTCGGCGAGCACCCCGGCCGAATGCAGAGCCCGCTGTTCGAGGGTGTCGGTGCTCAGGCTGCCGTAAGGGGTGTAGTCCGGGTCCATTGCGAGGACGAGGTCAGCGTCGGGGGCGAGGTTGAACAGCGCGTCGGCGGTGCCGAGGAGTCCGAGTCCGGAATCGAGCAGGCCGATGCGCGTCATGAAGTTCCCTTCGGGTCGGATGTCGTCAGATCGCCGGTCTCGGCTTCGCTGGTCTTCGGGTAGGCGAACTCCCGGATCTCCTTGAGATGGGCTTTCGTCAGGCCGTGGGCGAAGTCCGGGGCGATGAGTTTGAGGCGGTTGGGCGAGTAGTGCTTGAGGAAGTATTCGCGGGTGGCCGGCCAGGCCAGGTCGTCGTCGATCCAGATCGCACGCCCGTGCTCGTGGGTGGCCAGCCAGTCCTCCATGGCACGGGCCTTCCACCACTGCTGCGGATCGTGAGCGAAGCGGTTGTGCGTCTCATCGGGCATTTCGATGACGTCGAAGGAGTTGCGCAGACCGAATTTCGGTTCGAGCTCGGACTTGCATCGCTGCGACCAGGTCGACAGCCAGACGACGTCGACCTCATGGGTCTCGACGATGCGGTCGAAGAATTCGACGACGGACGGCCGGTAGTGGAGTTCGTAGTGCCACGCGTGCAGCTTCTTTCGCCCCTCGGCCATGCCGCGCAGCTTGGGCACCGGGTAGGAGTTGAGGACGCCATCGACATCGAGGAAGACAGTGACATGGCGAGCCTGCCTGCGCGCCGATACCGGCGCCGAGGATGCTGCAGCCATCATTCCTTCCCGTGAGCTCAGTCGTGCGGCCCTCTGTTGGGGCCATTCGCGCGCTATTCTGGGGGCAGATCGCGCCGCCCGCACCAGATGAACACAGACGAGTTTACCGCCGAGAGCGTCAGGAGGCCGAGTCCGTGTATCGCGAAACCCGGATCCCGCACCTGCGGGCGAGCCTGTGGGTCTCCGTTCCCGACAAGGCCGATTCCCTCGCCGAGGCGGCTTCCTCCGTCGAGGCGGCAGACCCTGATCGTGGGAACACTGCCGCCGGTCTGGCTTCCGGGCCGACTGTCGCAGCTGCCGCGGCTCCATCGCTCATCGTTCCCGACGGGTGCATGGATCTCATCTTCATCGATTCGCAGATACTCATCGCCGGCGCCGATTCCACGGCACGGATGTTCCACGGTTCGGCTGCACCGACGGTGGGCCTGCGATTCGACTCCGGCGTGCTTGCGCAGCTGTTGACCACCTCGGCGGGGGAACTGGCCGATCGGGTGACGCCCCTCGACGCTGTCATCGGCGGCCGGCATTCAGAGGTTCGCGCTGTCGGCGAGGGCGGGGCCGCCTCGGTGACGGGAGCTGCCCGGGTGCTGCTCGATATGGCTGGCGGTCTGACGGGCCGAGCCATGCTGGATCCGCGTCCGATGGCCCTGGCTCGGGCCTTGGATGTGCGCTCGAATTCGCCGGCCCAGACCGTCACCGAGGCGGCCGCGGAGTTCGCGTATTCACCGCGGCAGCTGCGCCGGCTGAGCGCGGAATGGTTCGGCTACGGACCCAAGCACCTGGCGAAGATCCTGCGCTGGCAGGCCGCGCGAGACCTCATCGATGCGGGGCGGTCGCGGACAGCGGCCGCGGCCGAGGTGGGGTATGCCGACGCAGCTCACCTGCGGCGGGACGAGCGCTCGCTCATCGGGTGAGGGCGCACCCGGCGTTCGTTCCGTAAGTTCGTCCCTACCCAGAACTACCCGACGGCGGCCCAGCAACCTCGCGCCAGGTTGCTGGGCCGCCGTCGGGTAGCAATTAGGAGTTGAGGGCGGCGAAGAGGTCGACCGTGTTGCCGTCGGGGTCGGAGACCACAGCGTAGCGCTGTCCCCAGAACGCGTCCCAGGGTTCGTGGACGATTCCTGCCACGGGATCGCTTCCCCCGTCGCCGCGCCCGGTGAGCTTGGCGAATGTCGCATCGACCGCCTCGGCGGTGGAGCAGTCGAAGGCCAAGGACATCTTGTGTCCGCCGGTCGGGCGGGTCCATTCGGGGTCGATGCCGAGCATGACCGTTTCGGTGTCGAGGAGGATCCGCAGGGACCCGGAGGTGAACTCGGTGTGCGGAGCGTCCGGGCCGCCGTCGGCGAGCTCGAGGCCGAGCGCGGAGTAGAAGGTGATGGCGGCGGGCATGTCTGCGGTGATGATGGAGATCGCGTCGAGTTTCATGACTTCAGACTATGCGGACGGGTGCGGTGACGGCTTGAACGAATCGGCCATGATCGCGCGTCCCCCGGGAGGTTCTCGCTGCTGTCGGGCGGGCGATAGGCTCATACTGGCTGGGCCGAATGGTCACGCCCGCCTCGGTTTTGCGTGACTGTTTCTCCCACCTACGCCAATCGTCGGGCCTCAGTCCTGCAGGTAGGGTTCGAAGACTGCGCGCAGTTCGGGCGTCAGCGGGGTGGGCTTCTGCGAGTCCCGATCGATGTGGACGAGCACGCAGTCGTGGTCGAAGACCTGACGTCCGTCCTGGTCACCTCGGGTGTTGACGGTGAATGAGGAGTTGCCGAGCTTCTTCACCGTCACGGTCATCTTCAGTTCGGGGCCGTACATGACGGGAACGAGGTAGTCGATGGCCTGGCGGGCGACGAGTAGTCCGCCGCCGGTGATGTGTCCGGCCCGGATCTCGTGCATCCAGCGCACGCGGCATTCCTCGATGAGGGTGATCATCCGTGCGTTGTTGACGTGGCCGAGCAGGTCCTGATCCGACCAGCGCACTTCGGGTGAGAGTTCGAAAGTGGCCATGACTGCCTCCAGGAGCTGATTGGGAACGAGGTCTGAACGATCGTTCCATAGTTAATCAGGTGGCCGGCGCCAACGGAAATTCTCAGTGCATTGGTACTGTCCGGAGCGGCCTTGGCGGAGCCCGGGCCCAACTGCGCTCAGCCGCGACGGCGGACGATCTCCTCGTTGACGGCTCCGACCACCTCGTGGAGGTCGCCGATGATCGCATAGTCCGCCCGCTGGACCATCGTGGCTTCCTCGTCGGTGTTGATGGCCACGAGCGTCTTCGCCCCCTCGATTCCGGCCATGTGCTGGATTGCTCCCGAGATCCCGCAGGCGATGTAGACGTCAGGGGAGATGCGGCTGCCGGTCTGGCCGACCTGTTCGGCGTGCGGGCGCCAACCGAGGCCCGTGACCACGCGAGAGACGCCCAAGGCCCCGCCGAGGTGGTCGACGAGTTCGAGGACTTCGGCGAATCCGTTCTCCGAACCGACCCCGCGACCGGCCCCGACCACGGCCCTGGCCGATGTCAGTCCGGACGCATCATCGGCGGCCTCGACCTCGGTGCGCTGGACACAGGTGGCCAGGTCCGCCTCGGCGACGGTGAGGTCATAGGCGTAGACCTCCGGGGTGATCGGGGTCGTCTCTTCGGGAGTGCAGGCGTGGCCGGCGATCGTGAGCACCTGCAGATCCCCGTCGAGGCGGAGGCGTTCGAAGGCGGTGCCGCCGTGGACCTGACGGAGCAGGCCCTCTGCGTCGGCGGCGATGACATTGGCAGCCATGCGGGCGCCGGTGCGGACCGCGGCGTGGGCCATGAGCTCCATGCCACGCGGGGTGCCCGAGGCCAGCAGCGTGCCGGACTCCGGAGCGACGTCGACGATCGCCTGCGCCCAGGCCGCTGCCGAATACTCCGCGAGATCCGGATGGTCGAGATGATGGATGACACCGACCCCAAGCCGCCCCAGCGACTCGACGGCGGCATCACTGAGCGGGCCGATCACCACCCCCTCCGTGCTACCTGACGGCGGCCCAGATACCTCGCGCGAGGTTGCTGCGCCCCCGTCAGGTAGTAATTGGGGGTTTTTGCGGGCGAAGGTGATGGCTTCGGCGGAGGTGAGTGTGACCTCGCCTGCCGGGTCTGTTTCGACGAAAACCATAGTCATGGCCGGATCACTCCGATCTCCTCGAGCACATCGACCAGGGCGGGAGCCGCTTCGGGGCCCTCGCCGAGGATGGTCACCGAACTCGCCTTCACCTCGGGCAGTTCGAGCCGGATCCGGGGGCTGCCCGTCCCCGGAACGGGCGCGTCGTATTCGACGACCTGCGCCTTCTTCGCCTTCATCCGCCCGGTGATCGAGGGGTAGCGCGGATCGACCCCGCCCTCATGGACTGCGACGACCGCGGGCAGATCGAGGGAGAAGATCTCCGTTCCCGCCGGTCCGATCCCGCGCGCCTCGATCCGCCCGGAGCCGCGCTCGCCGCCGGGCCCGCCGCCCCCGTCCGCCCCGCCGACACTGATCGTCTGGATATTCGTGAGCACCGGGTACTCGAGGTCATAGGCCAGGCGGATCCCGACCTGGAAATCGCCGGTGTCGGCGGCATCGTCACCGGTGAGGACGAGGTCGAAGGTCTGCCCCGCCTCGGCGCGATCGCGGATGACATCACCGATGACCTGCGCAATATCCTCGGGTGCGAACACGGACGGGTCGGCCGCCTCGACGAGGATGCCGTCGTTCGCTCCCACCGCCACGGCCGCTCGCAGCTGCTCGACCGCCTCGGCGGGACCGAGGGAGAGCACCGTGACCGTCCCACCGGCCTGGGCTGCGGTCTGGATCGCGAGCTCGACGGCGCACTCCTCGTGTGAGGACATGGTGTGGCCGAGCCCGGATTCGTCGATCCCGGTGCCCGCGTCGTCGAGAGTGACGGAACCGGCGATATCGGGGACGCGTTTGATGCAGACGAGGATGTTCACGGCTACCTCCGGATGCACTCGTTGTCGGGGTCGAACAGCGGTGTCGAATCGACCGCTGCCACCGTCACGGGATAGAACTCCTCCATGTACACGACCTGCAGACGGTTGCCCAGCACCGCCTCGGCGGGTGGGAGGAACGCCATGAGCACGTGTTTGCCCAGGCTGGGAGCCGATCCCGCCGAGGTGACATAAGAGTGGCGACCGTGCCCGTCGATCAGCGCATCGCCGTCCGCGGACACGATGGGTTCCCCGCCGAGCATGTATCGCTTCTCCCCGCTGGCACTCGTGTGATCGTCGACGGTGAGCGAGCACAGCACCGTCTTCGGCTCCTCCTCGCGGTGGCGCAAGTGTGCGGCCCTGCCGATGAAATCCTGGGATTTCACCTTCGGTCGGCTCATCCCGACCTCGACGACGCTGCGTTCGGAATCGAGCTCGGTGCCGAATGCGCGGTAGCCCTTCTCGATCCGGCCGGTCGTGCCGTAGACGCCGAGACCGACGGGGAGCAGACCGTGCTCGTGGCCTGCGTCCATGAGCGCGTCCCAGAGCTTCAGCCCCGATTCCATCGGCACGTAGAGCTCCCAACCGAGGTCACCGACATAGGAGATGCGGGAGGCGAGCACCTCGAGCGAACCGATTTCGATCGTCTGGGCAGTGCCGAACTTGAATGCCTCATGGGAGACATCAGCACTGGTGAGGTAGCCGAGGATGTCGCGGGCTCGCGGTCCCCACAACCCGATCGTCGTCCACGAACTCGTGAGATCGGCGATCTGCGCCCCCATATCGGGCAGTCGGTCGGCGAACCATTTCAGATCGACCATTCCGTGGGCGGCACCCGTGACGACGCGGAACCGGTCGTGCGCCAGACGCATGATCGTCAGGTCGGAACGGAACCCGCCGTTCTCATCGAGGATCGGGGTGTAGACGACCCGACCGATGGCGACATCCATCTGAGCCAGGGCAATGTGCTGGACAGCGTCGAGAGCAGCCGGACCGAACACATCGAAGATGACGAAGCTCGAGAGGTCGACGAGCCCGGCACGCTGCCGCATGGCGAGGTGTTCGGCGTTGATGATCGGTGACCACCAGCGGGAATCCCATTCGGCGCTGCGGTCCATGACCGCGTCACCGAACTCCTCGAGCAGACCGGCATTCGACTGATACCACTGCGGCCGCTCCCACCCGCCGGCTTCGAAGAACACGGCCCCGAGATCGGCCTCGCGATGCCACATCGGGGATCGGCGGACGTCACGGTCGCTGGCCCACTGCTCGCCGGGGTGGACGATGCCATAGGTCTTGTTGAATGCCTCCGAGGTGCGGGCGCGCACGTGTTCGCGGGTGCGCTGATGGGAGTGGAATCGAGCGATGTCGGCACCCTGCACGTCGATCTCCGGCAGTCCGTGCGTCATCCACTCGGCCACCGCCCGCCCGACGCCAGGACCTTCCTTCACCCACACGGCCGCCGCCGACCACAAGCCCTTCACCTGGGGTGATTCGCCGAGGATGGGCGCCCCGTCCGGAGTCAGCGAGAGCAGTCCGTTGATCGCGTAGCGGATCTCGACGTCCGGATTCGACAGCACCTCGGGCATGAGCTCGACGGCCTGTTCGAGCTGCGGGTCGAAGTCATCCTCGGTGAACGGCATCTCCGTGGGGGAGAGCTTCGCCGCCTCGATCGAGGGAATCTCATCAGGGTCGTGGAGGATCGGCCGGTGGGCATAGGAGCCGATCTCCATGTCCGAGCCGTGCTGACGTTCGTAGCAGAAGGTGTCCATGTCCCGCACGATCGGAAACGAGATCTCGCCGGGACGCTCGGCAAGTTGCGGGACGGGCCCGACGCTGATCATCTGGTGGACCGCCGGAGTCAGTGGGATGGCCGCACCGGCCATGGCGGCGATCCGCGGGGACCAGACACCGCAGGCGATGAGGATGCGGTTCGTCGCGATCTCACCCTTCGTCGTGTATACGGCTGCGATCTGCCCGTCCCTGACATCGATGCCGGTCACCTCGGTGTTCGGGGACACGGTGAGCGCTCCCTTGGCTTCGGCGGATTCGCGCATCATCGTGCCCGCCCGGACCGAATCGACGACTCCGACCGTCGGGGTCCAGAACGCACCGAGGATGGCCTCGGGATCGAGGAACGGCACCTTCTCGGCGACCTCGGCGGGGGTGACGAGGGAGGATTCGATGCCCCATGCGCGTGCCGAGGCCATGCGCCGCCGCAGCTCCTCCATGCGCTCTTCGGTGCGGGCGACTTCGAAGCCGCCGGACTCGGTGAAGACCCCGAGTTCCTTGTATTGGCGCATGCTGTCGAGGGTGAGGTCGGTGATCTCACGCGAGTGGTCGACGGGGAAGATGAAGTTCGAGGCGTGCCCGGTCGAGCCGCCCGGATTCGGCAGCGGGCCCTTGTCGATCTGGACGATATCGGTCCAGCCGAGCTCGGCGAGATGGTGGACGAGGCTGTTGCCGACGATGCCGGCACCGACAACGACGACGCTGGCCTGGGCGGGGACGGAAGCCATGAGCAGGCTCCTCTCTGAAGGCATCTTCGCCTTCACCAGCATCGTTGCGAATTATGCAACGATGCGCGCTATGTGGAACTGCGTACGATGATCGTCCTCCGCCGAGGCGGGAGTGTCAAGAGTGCGTAAGCGCGGTCATTGCGCGGTCGGAAGATCGCGTCGAACGACAGCGTCAGGGCTGAGCGGTCAGCTCTCGGAAATACCGCTGAGCGAACTCGGCGAATCGGGGACAGGCCGAGTGGGCGCCGCGGGTGTTCCACTCGATCGTGACGTCGACCTCGGGCGAATCGACGATCTCGCGATAGACCACCTCGGGGTGGGAGTGGGTGAATGAGGTCGCCGCCGAGGTGACTCCGACAGCTTTGTCGAGGACGACATTGACCAGCCATTCGTCTGTATTTCCCGCCATCAGCGGACGAGGCGCGACAGGTCGGTCGTCCCAGAGCCGCAGACTCGCCGTCGGCGAGACGGAGCACAGCGCCACCGTGCTGTGGGCGATCTGGTCGAGGCTCAGCTGAGGGCTGGCCGCGAGCGGGTTGGACACGGAGACGGCTGCGACGAGGGACTCGCGAAAGAGCGGCCGGCACTCTCGTCCCTCGGGTGCTTGTGGTTCACCGACGGCCCGTTTCACAATGGCGATGTCGATATCGGCCTTGGCCAATGCAGCGTCCAGATCGTCGGGTCGACTCGCATCGATCGGTGTCTGCGAGGTGGCCTGCCATTCCCTGATGAGCCCGTGCGTGTGCTTGCCCAGTCCCGCCCATGCCCATCCGAGCCGGAGGGGTTCGCGATCGTCGCCGAAGC
Organism: Brevibacterium sp. Lmc1; assembly: GCF_057654315.1. NCBI lineage: Bacteria > Bacillati > Actinomycetota > Actinomycetes > Micrococcales > Brevibacteriaceae > Brevibacterium > Brevibacterium sp. Lmc1. The sequence continues at coordinate 502,618 of NZ_CM172803.1, forward strand.
GTTCGAGCAGCCGGTCGAGCCGGCCGACGAGGGACGCGGCCTCGACAGCGAACTCCATTCCCCGCTCGGTGAGCACGACGCTGCGGGTGGTCCGCTCGACCAGCGTCGTCCCCACAAGCTCCTCCAGCTGCGAAATCGTCCGCGACAGAGTCGGCTGAGTCGTGCCGAGCAGCGCGGCGGCGACCGTGAACGAATGGGTCTGGTCGATGGCGACCAGGGCGCGGAGATGACGCAGCTCAACACTCATGCGCTCAGCGTATAGCGACCGATCTGGATTCTCCAGGCCGCGCGGAGAGGCGGAGTCCTTGGGAAGACCGAGGCACCCAGGGGGACCAGCCGTTCTGGCGGAGCGACAGCCTTTTCATGCGTCTCAGACATGAATATCCGCACAGAAGTATTTCTCTTCGCCTCCGAACGTGCCTAGGCTCGCAGCAGACCACCACACCAGCGAGACGAGGGAGACACCATGAAGGTACTCATCATCGGAGCCAAGGGACACGTCGGAACCGCGGCCGTCCGAGCGCTCGAAGGCAAGCACGAAGTCATTCAGGTCGGTCGGAGCACGGATCCGGCGGTCGATCTCGACGATCCGGCGACGATCGAGGCGCTGCTGAACGAGGTCGGTGAGGTCGATGCCATCGTGTGCACGGCCGGACACGTCCCGTTCAAACCCGTCACGGAACTGACCCGGGAGGACTTCGAGTCGGGGTTCTACGGCAAGACGCTCGCCCAGCTGGATCTGGTGCGCATCGGCCTGCCCCATGTCAGGGACGGCGGTTCGATCACCCTGACGACCGGGGTGACGGCCCGCGCCGCGATCCCCACCGGATCGGCGGCCGCGATGGCCAGTGGAGCCATCGAATCATTCGTCATGGCCGCCGCCGGTGAGATGCCGCGCGGCATCCGCATCAACGTCGCCAGCCCGACCGTTCTGGAATCGGCCACGCATTTCCACGACTTCTTCCCCGGGTTCCCGCCGGCCTCCGATGAGGCGGTGGGCAATCTCTACCGCCGCGCCGTCGAGAGCATCGACAGCGGCACCACGTACATCCTCGACTGACCACCTCCCCACCGAGGATGATCACACCATCGCCGAGGCGGGGCCGACGTCGGCGTGTCCGTGCCGATTTCGGCGGGTGTCGGCTTCGCAAGTGCCGATTTCGTGGGGTACCGATTTGGCGTGGTTCAGTGTTCGCGCCACCCGAGGCGGGCTGAGATGTCGGCGGCGGCCGAAGTGAGCAGGTCTTTCGCCGAGGTGACCTTGTCCTCGGTGAAGCGGAAGCTCGGTCCCGAGGCCGAGATCGACGCGATGACGTCCCCGTGGGCATTGCGGACGGGAGCGGACACTGCGGTCAGCCCGACCTCGAGCTCATCGATGACGAGCGAGAATCCGGTGGCGGCCACCTCGGCGATCTGGGTGAGGAGCTGCGGAACCGAGGTCACGGTGTGCGGGGTGTAGCGGGTCAGCTTCGCACCCAGGGTCTCCCGGATCCCGGCGTCGCTGAGGCCGGAGAGCAGGACCTTGCCGTTGGAGGTCGCGTGCAGCGGAATGCGCTGCCCGACCCAGTTGTGGCTCTGCACCGAGGCAGTCGACGAAGCTTGGTCGAGGTAAAGGGCGGCACCGTCGGAGAGGACGGCGACGTTGATCGTCTCGCCGGTCGCCTCGGCGAGCATCTTGGTGATCGGGCGGGCCTCCTGGACGATGTCGAGGCGTGCGGTCGTCGCTCCGGCGAGGCGGAGGATGGACAGGCCCAAGCGATATCTGCCTCGGTGATGGTCCTGTTCGACGAGTCCGCGGGCTTCGAGGGTGGAGACGATGCGTGAAGCCGTCGACTTGTGCACGCCGAGTTCACCGGCGATCTCGGTGATTCCGGCGAGCCCCGTGCGGGCGATGATCTCGAGGATCGTCACGGCCCGATCCACGGATTGGACGCCGCCCGAGCCCGCGTCTTTGTTGCTCATTTCGAAACTGTAACTCACGACGCGCAACCCGGCCAGAGTCTGAGGGCGTGGGGTAGGGTGAGTGCGGTCGGTGGGCCTCGATTCCGCCGACCCCCTTTCCCCGACGGAGCTGAGCACGATGAGCAATGGGACCCAGTCGATCGACCGGGCGGCAGAGATTCTGTCGTTGGTCGTGAGGTCCGACGACCCGATCTCCTACACCGAGGTGGTCGAAGAGACCGCATTGGCTCGGTCGACGGTCTCGCGCCTGCTCTCCGCCCTCGAACGCAACGGTCTGGTCGAACGCGACGGTGACGGCCTCTACCGCGGCGGATCGCTGTTCGCGACCTATGCTTCCCGCTTCGACCGGGTGGAGAACCTCGTCGCCGCGGCCGATCCGACCCTGCAGCGCCTTAGCGAGGAGACCGGTGAGACGGTGAACCTCGCCATGCCGGGACCCAAAGGAGTCGTCCAGGTTGCTCAGGTCGATTCGACGTTCGTCCTCGGCGCCACGAACTGGGCGGACGTGGAGGTTCCGCCGCACTGCTCGGCTCTGGGCAAGGTCATGTTCGCCTATGACGTCATCCCGCTGCCGACCGGCAGGCTGGAGCGGCGCACCGAGAAGACCTTGGGCTCACGCAAGGAGCTCACCGACGATCTCGACACGGTTCGCGATCGCGGATTCGCCATCGTCCACGAAGAGTTCGAGATCGGCCTCGACGCTCTGGCTGCACCGGTGTTCGGCATCGACGGAGACGTCGTCGCGGCCGTGGGAATCTCCGGACCGACGATGCGCATCGCCGAACATCATGACCGCCTGGGCGCTTTGCTCGTAGATGAGGCGGGACTGCTCTCGCGCAGTCTCAGACGCAAGGTCACCCACCGGTAGGGACGGTCGGACCCGGCATTATGACACGTGATCTGTGCGTACCCGTTTCAGTTTGTCCGGGTTGTTCACTTGTCGCAGGCCCATCACGCGGCCGGTGTCGTCGACCTCGACGGCCAGCACTCGCAGATCACCGTCCTTGACGATTCCGATGCCCGCTTCGCCGTTGACAGCGATCACCCCTGTCACCTGCTGGCTGCTGGGATCGCTCGGATCGAATACCGCGGCGAAGAATCGGATGATCCGATCGATGCCGAACAGCGGATTCCGAGTGGCCGGGACCTTCCCTCCGCCGTCGCTCCAGAAGATCGCATCGTCGGCCAGCAGCAGACGCAGCGCCGAGCTCTGATCACCTGAGCGGATTGCGTCGACGAGGCGGTCGATCACCTGCCTGTTGCCCGAGCGCGGTAGGTCTCTGTCGAGGTCGAGCCGTCGTTCGGCTCTTGAAATCATCTGCCGGACAGCGGCGGCAGATTTGTCCAGGATCGAAGAGATCTCGCTCGCGGGGACGTCGAATGCTCGGGACAGAACCACGGCTGCCCTGGCTTCGGGAGTGAGCTGATCGGCCAGATGCAGCAGGGTCACCGACAGCAGCTCTCTGTTCGCCACGGCTTCATCGGGCAGTGCTTCGGTTGCAATCGGTTCGGGGAGCCACGACCCGGGGTACTCCTCTTTGACGCTCTCGAGATGCCGAGCCTGGTCGATCGACCGGCGGACGCAGACCGTCGTCAGCCACCCCGGCCAGGAACGCACTGTGCGGGTCCTGCCGGGGCCGGCGGACGGCTGAGTCGACGTGCCGGAAGGCGGCTGAGTCGAATGGCCAGCGGCACCGTCGGAACGATCGGCGGCACCTTTCCGCTCTTGGACGACCGCTGCGATGCCGACCTCGGAGACGATGTCCTCGGCCAGCCCGACGTCTCCGAGCATGCGGTAGGCGATTCCGAAGAGTCGCCCCCGGTGCTCTTCCCAGGCGCGGGTCGCCGGTGATTCGGTGTCAGGCGCGTTCACGTGCACCAATGTAGACCACCGTGGATTCTCAGTGGCGGCGGCTCACGACTGCTCGCCGTCTGCCGGTGCTGCAGCAGACTCTGCCTCGGCCGGTGGGACTGTTTCGGTGCTGATCGCCAGGCGGTTCCACACATTGATCGTCGAGATGCCGAGCAGGAGGTCTCCCAGCTGCTCATCCGTGAAGTGGCGCGTCGCCTCTTCCCAGATCTCGTCGGTGACTGAGTCCGGTCCGATCTTCGTCACGGCGTCGGTGAGGGCGAAGACGCTGCGCTCGCGGTCGTCGAAGAGCGACCCGGTGTGCTGCCAGGCGGCGACGTTGACGACCTTGCGCGAGGAGACTCCCATGGCGATCAGGTCGCTGGAGTGCATGTCGACGCAGAATCCGCAGCCGTTGACGATGGAGGCGCGCAGCTTCACGAAGTCGTAGAGTTCTGTGCCGAGGGCTCGTTTGCAGTAGGAATCCATATGTGCGACGGAGGCGTAGGCCTTCTTGTTCATCTGGTCGAGGCTGATGCGTGCCATGGGGTCCCTTTCGCTTGATGCTTTTGCGGCGGGTGACTCTTCGGCCCGCCACCTACTGTGTCGGATGGGGATCCCATTGTGTGACACCGGAGCGACATCGGGTGATCGAATCGGCCCGATCGTCGCTTCTCACCACTCGATCACCACGCGGTCGAGACCTCTTCGGCGCCGCCGAGGGCCGCGAGCTGCTTGCGGCGCCAGACCTCGGTGTCCTTGATCTGATTGAACGTATAGATGTGCAGACCGGCGACGCCCATTTCCGGGTCGTCGAGGACCGGGCCGATCTTGTCGAGGAACTTCCGCGGGTTGTATCCGCCGGGCTTGGCCATCCGCGTGAAGGTCGCCGTGTTCTTCCGCAGGAACCGCGTGGACTCTCCCACCCCGATCTTCGTCGCGACTCGGGCGAGTTTGGCTAGCTCCACCTTCCCGGCGATGCCGAGGACCAGCGGCAGTTCGACGCCCCGTGCGCGAACCCTGGGCACCCAGGACGCGATGAGCGCCGGATCGAAGCACAGATTCGACACCAGGTGCGTGGCGTAATCGCGTTTGTCCCACATGGCCTGGATCGTCACATCGTCGGGGATGATCGGATGCGATTCCGGATAGGCGCTGACGCCGATGTGCTGGAACGGTGCGGCCATGGATGAGAGATCGACGAGGAGGTCGTGCGCACCGACGTATCCGCCGGCCGGGGGAGTGGCGTCTCCCGCGGGGACGAAGATCCGGTCCACAGCCGCCTCGGCGAGACGATCGACGATCTCCGTGAGCTCGGGTCTGCCGTGGATCATCCGTGCGGCCAGGTGGGGCACGGCGCGGAAGCCCAGGGCCTGGAGCTGTTCGGCCGTGGACAGCGTCGCCTCGAGGGTCAGCCCCGTCGACGCGGTCACCGTGATCTCGCGGCCCGGTGCCACGTACTCCTCGATGCGTTCGACGATCCCGGCCGTGGGCAGAACCTCGTAGCGGGCGGTGCTCAACAGCCTGCGCAGCGTTGACTGTGACATCCTCGTCTCCTTCTCGGAGGTCGATTCATGAAACTCGCATGTGCGAGTCCCTTGCGTCCCGGTGTGTCCGATCCTACACTCATTGTACCCATGATATGGGAATCAAGTTCCATAATATAAAACTGTGCAAGCAGGGGGAACACCATGGACAACAATGTCCCGTCAGTGGACCAAAGCGACAGAGAAGTCCCGATCAACCTTCGTCAATCCGGCCCCACCCCGGTCGAAATGCTCATCGACACTCGCGTCCGTAAGTCGCCCTATTGGGAGCTGTCTATGCAGCAGGGCTGCTGGCGGGCGTCGATCTACAACCGGATGTACCACCCACGCGGCTACATCCCCCGCGACGAGGGCGGGATGATGGCCGAGTACCAGTCCCTCGTCAACGATGTGACCCTGTGGAACGTCGCCGTCGAACGGCAGATCCAGGTCAAGGGTCCCGACGCCGAGGCGTTCGTCAACTTCGTCATCACCCGTGACGCGACGAAGATCCCGGTGATGCGCGCCCGCTACGTCATCCTGTGCAACGAGGCCGGCGGCATCCTCAACGATCCGATCCTGCTGCGGGTCGGCATCGACGAATTCTGGTTCAGCCTCTCCGACACCGACCTCATGCTCTGGATGCAGGGAGTCAACGTCGGCGGCCGGTTCGACGTCACGATCGCTGAGATCGACGTCGCACCAGTGCAGGTCCAGGGCCCGAAGTCCGTCGACGTCATCGCCGACCTCGTCGGGGAGGAAGGACGCACGCTGCCCAGCTACGGACTCATGGAAGCTCAGGTCGGCGGCCGCGACGTCATCATCTCCCAGACCGGATTCACCGGTGAGAAGGGTTACGAGATCTATCTCAAGGATGCGACGAAGTACGCCGAGGATATGTGGAACGCCGTCCTGGAAGCCGGCGAGCCGTACAACATCAAGGTCGTCGCCCCCAGCCACCACCGCAGGATCGCGGCGGGCATCCTCTCGTGGGGGCAGGACATGGACTTCGAGACGCTCCCGTTCCAGGTCAACCTGTCCTACCAGGTGCCACGGAAGAAGGAGGCCGACTATATCGGCAAGGCCAGACTCGAGGAGGTGCGCGGGCTGATCGAGGCCGGTACCCCGCCGTATCGCACGCAGCTGGTGGGCCTGCTGGTCGGCGGCAAACCGATTACGGACTATGCGCCGGACTTCTGGCTCGTCTCCGCTGCCGCTGACGGTGAGGCGGTCGGGTACGTGACGTCGCCGTGGTATTCGCCGGAACTCGAAGCGAATATCGCAATGGCCCATGTGCCGGTGTCGGCAACCGAGCTCGGCACCGAATACTGGGTGCATCTGCCGGAGCCGTTCGCAGATACTCCCGGAGTCCCGGTTCGCGCCGAGGTGGTCGAGATGCCGTTCCGCCCGAGCGTGAACCCCAACCAGCGTGAGCGCCTGAAGATGCGCGGCCTCGACGCCGCAGTCTGAGCCGACTCCCGCTCCCCGAGACCGAGCGCGGTCGCCGTTGCGCAAAGCCGGCGGCCGCGTTCGCATGTCCGGATGCGCTCGGATATTCGGGCGCGACAGTCGGCTCAGAGCAGCGGCATCACGCACCGTTGGTGCCGAATCCTCCCGTTGGCACTGCCGGCCTCCCTCATCCGGGGTGGCTTCTCCTGCAGGTAGCAATGCACCCCTCACCCGCAGCGGCTCACCACCCCGGTGCAGAGGGGCGATAGGTCGCTGAAGGTGAGGGATGCGACCGCCGGTGCGGATTGCGACTCACGGTGCGGTGTGCCACTAGTGGTGCGGGGTGTGATTCAAGGTGAGGGGCGGGGGAAGGTGCTGCGCCGCGGCGAAGCGGATCAGGACGCTTCGCCTCGGCGAATAATGGCGCCCCGGCCGCACCTCACACGGCGGCTCCCGCGATCACTTTCCGCGGAGGGCCTTGACCTTCGCAAGGAGTTCGTTCTCGGCATTGGGGCCGGCCTTGATGCCGGTGGGCAGCTTGATCATGAACCAGATGCCGACGAGCAGCCACACCGCGAAGCCGACCCACGACTGCCATGCCAGCTGCGCGGACACCGGGGTGATCGGAATGTAGAGGATGAAGAGGATGAACGTGAGCACCGATGAGATCACGCCGATGACCACTCCGCCATTGCGATCTCCGCCGATGCGCAGTGGGCGTTCCATGTTCGGTTCGCGCTTGCGCAGGACGAGGAAGCCGACGCTGACGAGGAAGTAGGCGATGACGATGGCGGGCGAGCCCGCGTCGACGATCCAGCCGAGCGCTGCAGTGCCGAAAAAGGGAGCGATCGCGGAGAGGATGCCGATGAAGATGATGGCATTCGACGGAGTGCGGTATTTCGGGTGGAGCTTGCCGAACCACTTCGGGATCATTCCGGCCGCGGCCATCGCCCACATGAGACGGGACGAACCCATGAGGAAAGCGTTCCACGACGTGATGATGCCCGCGAGTCCACCGGCGATAACGATCTTGCCCCAGATGTCCGAATCGAACATGATCGACAGCGCGTCTGCGGTGACGAGGTCATGAGTGCCCAGCTCGTCGGCTGGCATCGCCATCGAGGTGGTGCCGATGATGATGATGTAGAAGACGATGGCCATGATGACGGAGAGGACGACGAGCTTGCCGATCTTCGCCGGTGGCAGCTTGACTTCCTCGGCGGACTGCGGGATGACGTCGAAGCCGACGAAGAGGAACGGCACGACCGCCATGACGCCGATGAATCCGGCGCCGCCGCCGGTGAACAGCGGCTCGGTATTCTCGAGGCTGCCGCCGACGAAACCGCCGGTGAGCAGCATGAGACCGACGATGATGAGGAACCACACGACGAAGGTCTGGACCATCGAAGCGAGCTTGACGCCGCGGATGTTCACCCAGGCGATGATGATGGCGGTGATCGTGCCGACGAGTGCCCAGGTGAGGTACACGTCGAAGCCGGCGACGTTCCAGAGCTTGATCTGCTCGAGGTTCGGGAACAGGTAGACGGCGGTCTTCGGCACCGATACCGCCTCGAACATGACGACGCTGATGTAGCCGCCGGTGATCGCCCATGATCCGAACAGGGAGACGCGGGGACCCATCGCCCGGATGAGATAGTTGTGCTCCCCGCCGGCATGCGGCATCGCTGCCACCATCTCCGAATACACGGTGCCGACGAAGCACATGATGATGCCGCCGACGGCGAAGGCGATGATGGCGCCGAGCGTGCCTGCACCGTTGAGCCACTCCCCGGTGAGGACGACCCAGCCGAAGCCGATCATGGCACCGAATCCGATGAAGAGTGCGTCGACCGTGCCGAGAGCCCGAACGAAGCCGTGGCCTCGATCTCCGGTGACGGTCTGGGTTTCAGATTGACTCATGAGGTTCCTCGACACTTCTCTGTGGATGGACGAACAGGTGCTGGGCCGCGCCCCGGGCATGAGCCGAATCACGGCAACTCCGATAAGGCAGATTAGCAGGATTCTGACCGTTACCGGTGAGTTGCCTGCGGGTGACGCCGAACCGTTGCGATGGTGCTACATTTCGTCTGGTGCACAGCTCACATCGCTCAGCGATCGTCCGCGTCATCGCGGGCTACCTGGCAGCGTTGGTCACCGGAGCCACTCTGCTCATGACCCCGGCGGCCACGGTCGCCGACGGCGGCATCTCACTGCTCAAAGCCCTCTTCACGGCCACCTCGGCGCTCAGCGTCACCGGACTCGTCGTCCTCGACACCGGTCAGGACTTCACGCTCTTCGGTCAGATCGTCATCATCTGCCTCATCCAGGCCGGCGGTCTCGGCGTGCTCCTGCTCACCGCACTGCTTGCCCTGCTGCTGGCGGGAAAGGCCGGTCTCCGGCTCCGCCAATCCGTGGCCTCGGAGACGAAGAGCGATGCGATCGGCGGCGTCAAGCCTCTCGTCCTGCGCATCACGGCACTGACCTTCGGCACGGAACTCGTGGTCGCCTCGGCGCTGTTCCTCCGATTCTTCCTCCACTACGACGAACCCGTCACGGCCGCGATCTGGGATGCGATCTTCCACGCGATCTCCGCGTTCAACAACGCCGGATTCGGGCTCCGTCAGGACAACCTCGTCGACTACGTGGCCGATCCCTTCATCTGCGGTCCGGTCGGACTGGCGGTCATCCTCGGCGGGCTCGGCTATCCCGTCCTCATCGAACTCGTCCGGCGCTACCGAACTCCGCTGAAGTGGGGTCTGACCACGCGGATCATGGTCGTCATCACCCCGGTTCTGCTCATCGGCGGCACTGTCTTCATCGCCGTCATCGAGTGGAACAATGCGGCGACGATGGGCCACCTCGACGCGTGGGGGAAGATCCAAGCAGCGACGTTCCAATCGACGATCACGCGCACGGCCGGGTTCAACTCGATCGACATCAGCCAGATGCACACGGTGTCCTGGTTCGGGATGGACGTCCTCATGTTCATCGGCGGCGGACCGGCCGGCACGGCAGGCGGCGTGAAGATCACGACGATGGCGGTGCTCGCGGCGACGACGTGGACGGAGATCAGCGGCGGACGATCCGTGACCCTGTTCGGTCGCCGCATCTCCCGTGACGTGCATCGACAGGCGACGACGGTCATCGTCCTCGCGCTCGGCTGGGTGCTGCTGGCGACGATGGTCATCCTCCTCTGCGACCCGAGATTCGGCCTCAGCCGGGTCCTCTTCGAGGTCATCTCCGGATTCGGCACGGTCGGTCTGTCGACCGGGATCACCGCAGATCTGTCCGCGCCCAGTCAGATCGTCCTCATCCTCACCATGGCGCTCGGCAGGCTGGGTCCGGTGACCGTGGCGTCCGGTCTGGCACTGCGCGAGCGCCCCATCCGCTACGAACTGCCGAAGGAACGGCCGCTGATCGGCTGATGGCAGGTCCATCGAAAGCCGAATCAACGACTGCCGACACCCCTGCCGAGGCGGCCCAGAAAGGAAAAGACCATGAACGAGAAGAAGAACTGGATGGCGCGCTCCGCGTCGTTCTTCACCGGCGACCCCTCGCCGCTGGCGAAGGACGGAGCGGTGGCCGTGATCGGGCTCGGCCGCTTCGGCGGATCCCTGGCGCGCGAACTCGCAGAGCATGGAGTCGAGGTCATCGGCGTCGACCGTGACGAGTCCGTCGTGGCCGAGTTCGCCGATGTCCTCGCTCATGCCTCTCGCGCCGACGCCACCGACGAGGTGGTGCTGCGACAGCTCGGCATCGACGAGGTCTCCCGCGTCGTCATCGCCATCGGCAGCGACCTCGAGGCGAGCATCCTCGTGGCCTCGCGGATCCTCAAGCTCGGCAATCGGCACATCTGGGCGAAGGCGATCAGCGAAACCCACGCCGAGATCCTCCATCAGCTGGGCATCGGCAACGTCATCAGCCCCGAGAACGACATGGGTAGGCGTCTGGCCCACCTGATCAGGGGGCATATCTCGGACTTCCTGCCCATCGACGAGGACTTCGTTCTGGCGCGCACCACTCCGCCGGTGCGCACGACCGACGTGCCTTTGGCCTCGCTGGGGCTGCGCACGAGGTACGACGTCACGATCGTCGCGTTCAAACGCCGCGGCGGCACCCACTGGGACATCGCCGATCGGGACGTCACGCTCTACGCCGACGACGAGATCCTCGTGGCCGGCAGCCCGAAGAAGGTCGAAGCGTTCAGTGAATTGGACAAGGACGCCGACGCATAGGTCGACGTCCTTGGACGATTGGCATTCCCTCGCCGAGGCGGCGCCGTGGTTGGGCGCGTAAGCTCGGGGCGTTGCCGCGTGACTCAGTCGCCGAGGTCGACGACCTCGAACTCGAGGAGGTTCGCCTGCTCGGAGACCGGAGCCTTGCCTGTCGATTCGTGGGAGGACGTCCGGTTGGCCTTCCAGTTCTCGAAGTCCTCCTTCGTCGCCCACTGGGTGTAGACGAAATACTGGTCCCCGCCGGCCACCGGGCGCAGCAGCTGGAAGCCTTCGAAGCCGGGAGCCCCGTCGACCGAATGCTTGCGCTGCGCGAAGCGCTTCTCGAGTTCAGCGCGAGCTGGTTCGGGGACGGTGAGGGCATTGATGGCGACGACTGACATGGTTGCTCCTGTTCGAGTTGGCAGCTGAGTCACCTCGACCCTACGTCGTTGACCCGAGCGCTGTCTGAAGAGTCCGATTGTTCGCCCGCAGAGTCTCAGAACCGATCTCAGGGCCGGTCTCGGAATCTGCTTCAGAAGTCCTGTCGGCGCAGCCGCCACGCCGCCAGAACTGCTCCGCCGATGACCCAGGCGACGAGGACGAGGAGAGCTGGGAGCACACCGATGTACTCGGTCCCTCCCGCCTCGGCGACCCCGCTGATGTTGTGCACGGCGCCCAAGGGAAGGAGCGGTCGGAGGACGGACGCGAGAGCGTCCGGCAGCCAGCCGGCGAGCATGGACCCGACCAGCAGGGCCAACGGGGTGAGAACTCCGCCGGTGACCGAGCGGAAGACGACCGCACCGAAGACCGCGAGAAGCGAATAGATGACGGGCAGAAAAGTGCTGCCGAAGGCCAGCCGCAGATGGCCGGAGCTGCCGGCCACGGCAAGGACCTCCGACCAGTCGGCCCCGGCGAGCGTGGCCGCGAGGAGGCTGCCGCTGATCGTCACGGCCACGGCCGTGGCGACGGCTGCGACCGTGGCGGCCGCGCCGATGACGACGGCCTTCGCCGCGACGATGCCTGATCGCCCGCGGGCGCGCAGCAGGGTCTCGGTGATCGCGCCGGTGCGGAACTCGACCCCGGCGAACCATGCCGCGAGGACGACGAGCACGGCCGCGGCGGCATCGACGCCGAGGACGCTGGCCGAGAGCACATCCTCGGTGCTCGTCTCCGACAGCGGGGCACCGCGGGTGGCGGGAATGGTGAGCACGAGCAGCACGGCCGAGACCGCGCCCGCGATGAGGGTGACGATGAGCAGCTGACGCGACCGTCGCAGGTCACAGAACTTCACCCATTCGGCGCGTATCCAGCTGGGTCGAGCGGTGATCGGTGCGGCCGATGCTCGCGGAGGGACCGGGATGGTCGGTGGTGTCGTGGTCATGCCGTCGCTCCCTGTATCGGATGTCGAAGTGTGTGTCTGTGCCGATCGTCGCCGGAGTCCGTGAGACCGAGGAACGTGTCTTCGAGGCCGCGCTCGTCGGTCGCGAGTCCCGTGAGTTCGACTCCGAGGGGAACACAGAGCCTGAAGATCTCGACGGGCTCGAGTCCGGCGATCGCGGCGTGAGTGCCCGATCCGTCGGGGTCGACCGAGATGCCCTCGGCCCGCAGGTGATCGAGCAGCGGTGCGAGGTTCGTCCCCTGCACCTGCACCCGGCTTGAGGATTCCCGCCGCAGCTCCTCGAGGGGCCGGTCTGCAATGAGGGCACCGTCGCGGATGATGATGACGTGATGGGCGATGAGCTCCATCTCCCGCAGCAGATGGCTCGACAGCAGCACCGTTCTGCCTGTGCTCGCGAAATCCGTGAGGAGCGACCGCAGCCACGTGATTCCGGCGGGGTCAAGCCCGTTGAGCGGTTCGTCGAGGATGAGCACCGCGGGGTCGGTGAGGAGGGCGGCGGCGATGCCGAGACGCTGACGCATGCCCAGTGACAGCTGTGAGACGCGGCGGGAGCGAGCGCGGGTGAGGTCGACGAGGTCGAGCATCTCGTCGATCCGGGCGGGTGCGGTTCCCGTCGCCGCGGCGATCCAGTCGAGATGTCCTCGTGCGGTGAGCCCCGGCAGCATGTGTTCGGCGCCGAGGAACGCCCCGGCGATGCGTGCGGGTTCCGTGTGCTCGGGCAGGGGGCGGCCGTGGACGGCTGCGCTGCCGGAGTCCGGTGAGGTGAGGCCGAGGATCATCTGCAGCGTCGTTGATTTGCCCGCGCCGTTGGGGCCGAGGAACCCCGTCACCTGGCCAGGTGCTACGTCGAAGCTGAGATCGTCGACGACGCGGTGTCCGCCGTAGCTCTTCGTCAGACCGCGGGCCGAGATGCCTTCATCGAGCGATGGCAATACATTCATACTGCAATAATGATGCAAGTTGATCGTATTGTAAAGTGGGAGGATGCCGAAGATCGTCGACCATGCCCAGCGCCGCACCGAGATCGTCCATGCCCTGTGGCAGGTCATCTATCTCAAGGGGATCGATGGGGTATCGTTCCGTTCCGTCGCCGAGGCGGCCGGAATCTCCGTCGGTCGCGTGCAGCATTACTTCCCCTCGCGCAGTGAGCTCATCCTCGAGGGGTGCCGACAGATCGTCGACAGCGCCGAGGCGGCAGGTCCCGAGGGTACCGATGCGCCGTCCGAACCCGGTTGCGCCGAGGCGGTGAGTGCGCTCCGCGAGTTCTGTTTCGCATTCATTCCCGCTGGTGAGACGATGCGCATCGGTGCATCTGTGTGGTACACCTACGTCGCCCGGGCGGTGATGGATGAGCAGATCGCCGACATCATCCGAGCCAGCGATCGTGCGACTCTCGAGCTCGGAGTCCGCCTCTATCGGGCGGTCGTCGGAGGCGATGGGGCTGCCGACGTCGATGACGCCGGTGGCGCTGGAGGCACCGATGGCGCTGGTGGCTCCGATGGCACCAACGGTGAGGTCGCAACTGCGTGGGCGATGCGGATGATCGCCTTGGGCAAGGGGTTGGCTCAGGAGGTCATGCTCGATGAGCGCAGCGCCGCCTCGGCGAAGGCGATCCTCGAAGCGGAACTGGCACCACTGGTCGCACCCTGACCTCACATTCTGGAAACGGCCCGGCGCCGTACCGTCGGAGGAGATTGTTGAGGCGATTGTTGGGTCGATCCACGGTGTTCTGGAGGTCGAAAACACCGTGGATCGACCCAGCAATTCAGTCGGAAGGTACGGCGGGGCAGTCTTCGGCTGTCACGTCGCCGCCGGGCGCTATTCGCCGTCGACGACCTCGAGCTGGGTGAAGGTCAGTCCGGGGGAGTGGACATCGGCTGCGCGGCGGATGCGTTCGGCGGTGAGTTCGCTGATCGTAGGGAATTCGACTCCGCCACCAGCTGCCGTCACCACGGCCCGGGCCGTCTTCGACCGCAGCGGTTCCGGGGTCTGCACGAGCACGAACGACCGCGACCCCTGATCCCGTTCGTTCGCGGCCATCACGGCCTGTGCCGTGGTCCCGGACCCGGCGAAGAAGTCGAGGACTATGGCATCGGAGTCGAAGAATGTCTGCGAGGCTACGAGCGCCTTCACCAGCTCGACCGGCTTCGGATAGCTGAACACTCCCGCCAGGCCCAGCGGCTCCAGATCGTTCTGCCCGCCGAGCGCCTTGATGATCGAGTACAGCTTCGAACTCGCCTTCTCCGCCGGGGTCACCCGCACCACCGCATGCTTGCCCTCTGTGCCCCAGGGCCGCAGGATGTACTCGCCCGATGCCAACTTCGCATCCACCTCGGCGAGTTTCCCCTCACCCTTGACGGCGACGATGTCCTCGTACATCAGCCGCCGCTCGGACCCGCGGGCATAGCGGCCGAAGCCGGCGCGCAGCACATCGGTCTCCACGAGCATCCGCCTGCCGTTGATGACCTCGAGCTTCGCCGGTGACTTCTTCTCCGTGAGGAACGGCCCGACCCGGCTCGCATCGCGGGCCCACACGTGCACATAGTCGTGCCCGCGCACGAAGGAGCGGGCGTTGCCGCCGCCCTTCGCGCGCTGATGGATGAGCGTGCCCAGCGAATTGTCCTCACCGAAGATCTCGTGCCCGAGCAGCTGAGCCCACGCGCTCTCCTTGTCGTCGAGATGGAGGAAAAGCACCCCGTCCTCACGCATGAGCTCACGGGCGAGCAGTAGTCGCGGGGTCATGAATGACAGCCAACTGGCGTGATCGTGCCCGTGATCTTTGTAGGTGTGCGCGTTGCCCGTGTTGTACGGCGGATCGATGTAGACGACCTTGACCTGCCGGCGGTGCGTGGCCAGCAGGGCGGTCAGCGCGGGCAGATTGTCCCCGACGACGAGCAGATTCTCGTGTGGATCGGGAACGTGAGCGGTGCCGTCGACGTCCCACAGATGCGGACGACCATCACCGAGGTGGCCCTCCCGTTCAGGGGCACCGTCCACGAGGCGGCGACCGAGGTCGAAGGCGGCGGCCTTGCCGGTCCACTCCAAGACGGTCGTCATCCTTCTCCTTCATCCCGAACGGTGCCAAGATTGCTGTATGAGTATTTCACGAGTGGCCGTGGTCGGTGCCGGTATCCTCGGTGTCGCCGCCGCCCGCGAAGTCATCAAGCGGTTCCCCGACGCCGAGATCACCGTCTTCGACAAAGCTGAGAACGTCGCTGCACATCAGAGCGGTCACACCTCCGGAATCGTCGACTCCGGGCTCGGCCAGAAGCCCGGCTCGGCGGAGGCGAAGCTCACCCGCCGCGGCCTCGAGCTGCTCATTCCCTATATGGCTGAGGCAGGCGTTCCCTACCGGGAATGCGGGCAGCTGCTCATCGCCCAGAACACCGATGAGGCCGAACGCCTCGAAGAGATCTTCGCCCGCGCCAAAGACAACGAGGTTCCAGGCGCCAGACTGCTCGAGCGTCACGAGATCGGAGCCGTCGAACCGGCCGTCAGGGGAGTCCTCGGGCTCTTCTCACCCCATGCGGCCATCGCCGACTTCTCGGCGCTCACCGCAGCGCTCGCCTCCGATGTGCGCGCCGCCGGAGGGACATTCCGCTTCGGAACCGAGGTCACCGGATTCGACACCATGAGCAACGAAGTCCGCCTGCGTGGGCGCCCGGTTCCGAAGGACGACCCACCGGCAGGGGATGGGACCGCAGCCGGAGAGTCCGATGAGGACGACCGTGGTGTGAGCGCGGCCGGCGAACGGGGCGGGTCGGGCAAGGATGCTGTCGATGACCGAGGCAGCCGCGACGATCAGGTCCATGACCGTGACCATCGCGACGATCAGGTCCACGACCGGCCGCGGACATATCGCGGTGAGGAGGGCCGCGAACCTGTCATCGGCATTGCAGATGAGCTGCGCGATCGCTTCGGACAGCAGGACTGGTTCAAACAGGCCGAATCGACGCTCGGCGAGTGGACGCAGAAGGTCTCTGACGCGTGGGCGAACCGCGACGGCTCGCGCAGCGGCGACTCTGGCTCACGCACTGGTGGCGCAGGATCGCGCGCTGGTGACGCTCCCGGCGGCAGCGCGCGCAGCGAAGCGCCAGTTGAGGAAGTGCTCGGCACCTTCGACATCGTCATCGTCTGCGCTGGTCTCCAGGCCGATCGCCTCGCCGTCTCTGCGGGACTCGACGCCGAACCGAGGATCGTACCCTTCACCAGCGACTTCTACCGAAGCCCGGCCACCGACACCGAGGTGGTCCGCGGCATCATCGGGTCCGTTCCCGACCCGCAGTCCCCGTTCGCCGAAACCTCGATCGTCCGAGGACTCGACGACGGACTCATCCTCGGACCGAACACCTTCGTCGCCCTCGGCCGCGAGTCCTATGATCGGCACGGATTCGACCTGGCCGACATCACATCGACCGCCCGGTCCAAGGGGTTCTGGAAGTTCGCCGCACAGACTGCGAAGACAGCGGCCCGCGGAGTGAAGCCTATTGTGAGCAAGACTGCTTTCGTCGACGGAATCCGCCGCTTCGTTCCCGAGCTCGACCAGAACGACGTGGCGCCCGGGGCCCGCGGTGTCCGAGCTCAGGCGATGACCGCCGAAGGCGAACTCATCGATGAACTCACCATGACCAGGCGCGGCAGGCTGACCGTGGTCAGGTCCGTGCCGAAGTGGGCGGCCACCTCGGCGCTGGCGATTGCCGAAACGATCGTCGATCGGGCCTTCGAGAACGCGGCCCGCTGAGATCGCCCCGCCGCGGACCGTGCCGCGCTGACGTTCCCAGCTGACCTGCACCGCCGCTCTGGGACGCAGACAGCTGCTATGGTAATTTAGCTTAGGCTAACCAAACTATGAGCGAAAGTGACGATGCCCGTGCCCGCGATTCGACCCGCCTCCACCTCGACGTCTCCGACATTGGCGGTCCGCCGGCGCCGATTGCCGGCACTGACCTTCGCGTTCGCCCTCGCGCTCACCGGGTGCGGGGGAGGCTCCGCCGACGGGACCGATGCAGAACGGGCGAGTGCAGGCAGCGTCGACGACGCCTTCGGCTCCGTTGACATCCGGAAGGCCGAACGCGTGGTCGCTCTCTCCGTCTCCGATGCGGACGTTGCTCTTTCCGTAGGTGTGGTCCCCGTGGCGATGACCGAAGCTCCGGTCGAACCCGTGATGCCGTGGGCGGAGGAGACGATCGATGAGCTCGGCGGCGACGATCCGGAGCTCTTCCACTGGTCGACCGAAGACACGATCCCATTCGAGGACATCGCAGCGTGGGAACCCGATCTGATCCTGGCGACCGGGACCATCATCGGCAAGGATACCCACGACCAGCTCAGCGAAATCGCGCCGACCCTGGGCACGGCCAAGGAGAATACCCCCGACAGCTGGCAGTCACAGGCCGAACGGGTCTCGACCGTTCTCGACGCGAAGGACCAGGGCGACAAAGCGATCGACACGGCGCAGACAGCGATCGACGATGCGGCAAAGGATCACCCGGACCTCACCGACAGGTCCTTCCTCGTCGCGCTCTTCCACAGCCCCGACGAGGTGGGAGTGCTGACCGATCGGGACTCGGCCACCGTCCAATTCTTCAGCGAACTCGGGCTGACGCTCGACCCCGTGGCTGACAAGATGGCCGACGGGTCGGTCCCCGACAGCCTGTCCCTGGAGAAGCTCGACGTCCTGCAGAGCGATATCCTCGTCGGTTACTTCCCCGATCCGGAGCTGCGGAAGAAGTACGACGGAGTCCCCACGTTCTCGAGCCTGCCAGCCGTTGAAGGCGGCCACTTCTACCAGCCGACCGATGAGGAATGGCGCGGGCTGCGCTCCGTCTCCGCGCTCGCGCTGCCCGAGATCGTCGGCCCCATCGCAGAGAAGCTCGACACGGCGGCGGTCGGATCATGACCGGGACCAGCGCGATCAATTCGTCGGCGGAGCAGACCGGTTCGGCCTCTGCCCTGTGCACCTGGACAGAGATCGGCCCGGACGAGAGCTGGAGGCTGCAGGTGGAACTTCCGGCCACAGCCATCCCCGCCGAGGCGGCTCCCGGAGACGAGCAGGAGATCTTCGTCGACCTCAACGGAGTCACCGACCGACGGAATGTGCCCGGCGGGATCATGACCCGGCGCCCTGCCCGGGACGAGGGCGGCGACAGTGCCGACGGTGCCGACGCGACGAGGTATTCGATCGAGCTGCCGGTTCCGCGAGGGTATCGCGGGGCGCTTCGCTTCCTGCCCGTGCCACGAGGACTCCAAGTTGCCGACCGTCCGACATGGCTCGATGTCCTCGAACGGGGGTTCGTCCCCGCCGGTGACCATGATCTGCTCACGATCACGGACATGCGCAGGAAACAGGTCCTCGAGCTCGCCGCACCCGATGCCCGGCCCCTGATCTGGACCGGTGGGGACCGGCCGGCGACCGACTCCCGCAGCGGGGCAGGCGAAGGTCGGACCGACGTCGACGAACAGGTCATCACCCTCGGTTCCGCGCCGAGGCGGATCTGGACCCACCGGCCGCAGCGAGGTCCCGCCTCGGCGCCGGTGCTCGTCGTCTTCGACGGGGAGAGGTTCATCCGCGGGGGACTGCTCGCAGCGATCGACGAGCTGGTGTCCCCGCCGTCAGCGGTCATCGCCATCGACCATGCACCCGTCGTGGACGCCGGCCCCGACGAGGACGCGGCCGTCGGCCAGCGCGCCGACGACCTCGTGATGAACTCTCGGTTCTGCGACGACGTGCTCGCGCTAGTTCGTCAGATGGCGCCGGAGGTCTCGGCCCGCACGATCGTCGCGGGCGCCTCCTACGGCGGACTGGCCGCGGCGTACTTCTCCCTGCGGCACCCGGAAGCGTTCCGCGGGATCTGCCTTTCGCCGTCGTTCTGGGAATCCGACGATCAGGGGCGCAGGATCTGGGATCTCGCGCCGAGCAGCACCGACGACGGTCCGGACGGACGCGCAGGGGCGCCGGAGTCTCGGACGGTGGAAACCCGGCCGGCGACCGCCGCAGATCCGACGTTCAGTGTCGACCACGGGATCCTCGAGACTGTCATTGCGGACTCTGTCGCCGAGGCGACCGAGGAGTTCGCGGCTCGCGGCATCGACTTCGTGCCCCGACCGTTCGTGGGCGGGCACGAGTATCTGTGGTGGCGCGAACTCATGCTCGTCCGCCTGGCCGAAGTCCTGGCGGAATGACCCAAACGTCAGTCAACGTGGGTCGGGGAGCACCCGAAGTGGGGGAGCCGCCTCGGCGAGGGTCTTCTGCACCGTCGATCGATGTCGACGATCAGTCGGAATGGCGTTCGAGGAACTCGTAGACCTCGGTGTCGTCGACGCCGGGAACCGCTCCGGGCGGGACCGCGGCGAGTAGGGAGGCGTGCATGCGGGCCGACGGCAGCGCCTGATCCTCCCATTTCTCGGCCAGGTCATCCGGGGCCTGCCGGCAGCAGGACGGATCCGGGCATCCGGACTGCGAGCGGATCGGTGACTCCCGTCCTTCGAACCAGCGGACGTGGGAGAACGGGACGCCGACGCTGATGGCGTAGTCGCCGCCGGGCAGCACTCGGGCGGTGCACCAGAACGATCCGTGCGGGGTATCGGTGTACTGGTAGTAAGGGCTGAATCGGTCGGCGACACGGAAGACGGTGCGCGACGTGAAGCGCTTGCACGCGAACTGTCCCTCGATCGCGCCGAGCGGATCGGTGGGGAACGGCAGCCCGTCGTTCGAGTACGCCTTGTGGATCGTGCCGGAATTGTGGACCTTCATGAAGTGCACAGGCAGTCCGAGGTGCTCGGTGGCGAGGTTCGTGAACCGGTGGGCGGCCATCTCGTAGCCGACGCCGAACATATCGCGCAGATGCTCGACGGAGAGCACCCGCTTCTTCTTCTCCTCCTCGAGCATCGGCACGGCCGCGGACTCGGGCAGCAGGATCGCGGCCGCCAGATAGTTCGCCTCGACGCGCTGCTGGAGGAATTCGTGGAAGTCCTTCGGGGAGTCATAGCCGAGCACATGCGGAGCCAGGCTCATGAGCAGGTGCGACCGCGGATCGAAGGCGGCGTCGGCGTTGGGCAGATACAGCCGCTTGTTCGCAGTGTCCGAGATCGACCGGGTCGATTCGGGCAGGTCGGAGACGTAATGGAGACTGAAGCCGAGCTTCTCGGCGATGAGCGCCGTCTGCCGCTGTGACACCGTTCCGGATTCGTAGCCGACGAGGTCGAGCAGCTCGGCAGCAGTGGCCTCGAGGTCGGCGAAGTAGTTGTTCTTCTCCTTCATCCGATCCCGCAGCTCACGGTTGGCCCGCCTGGCCTCCTCCGGTGTGGCCGCACGCCGTTCCAGGGCTTCGCCGAGCTGGCGCTGGAGGCCCACGATCGCCTCGAGGGCATCGGCCGGCAGCGACTTGATCCGCACCTGCGGCAGGCCGAGGGCCGAGTACATGGGCGAGGCCTGATTGCGTTCGGCCTCCAACTCGAGGGCCTGTCGTTCGTCGATCGGAGCGGGGTCGATGAGCTCGGAGACATCCGTCTTCAGCGCCTTGGCAATCGCGGCCAGGAGCGTGACAGAAGTTTCTCGCTTGCCGTTCTCGATCGTCGAGATCTGCGAGGCCGCACGCCCTACTTCCTGCCCCAGCTCGTTGAGGGTCAAACCGCGCTTCTTTCGAAAAAAGCGGATTCTTCTGCCGATGCTGAGCGGGTCGGTCTGCTGCTCTTCGCTCTCAACTTCCGCGCCAACGCTGTTCAAGGCGCCTCCCTCGGTTTCTGTGTGCTGGTTCACATGGTTGAAAAACAGTATGACAGAACCGCGAAATTTCTGAAACCGGAAATATCGAGATTATTCATCCAGAAATTCAGTGCGAGAGCCCTTGCAGCCCCCGCAGACTGGATACATCAACAACCCCGAGAGATCGAGAAAGAGAAGGACAATGACTGAGAACACCACGCAGAACAGCTTGCACGATGCTGAAGCCATCCGCCGCGACTGGGCGACCAACGCCCGCTGGTCGGGAATCGCTCGCGACTACGAGCCCGAGGATGTCGTCAAACTGCGCGGTTCGCTGATCGAGGAGCACACGCTGGCCCGTCACGGAGCCGAGCGCCTCTGGAACCAGATCACCGCCGGCGACATCCACTCCGGTGACTACGTCAACGCCCTCGGTGCGCTGACCGGCAACCAGGCAGTCGAGCAGGTCAAGGCCGGCCTCAACGCCATCTACCTCTCCGGTTGGCAGGTCGCCGCCGACGCGAACGCCGCCGGCCAGACCTACCCCGACCAGTCGATCTACCCGGCCAACTCGGTGCCGCAGGTCGTCCGCCGCATCAACAACGCTCTGATGCGCGCCGACCAGATCGAGACCTCGGAAGGCAACAAGCAGGTCGATGACTGGTTCGCTCCGATCGTCGCTGACGCGGAAGCAGGCTTCGGCGGCACGATCAACGTCTACGAGCTCATGCGCTCGATGATCGCTGCCGGCGCAGCCGGTGTGCACTTCGAGGATCAGCTCGGATCCGAGAAGAAGTGCGGCCACCTCGGCGGCAAGGTCCTCGTTCCGACCTCGCAGCACATCCGCACCCTCAACGCCGCCCGCCTCGCGGCCGACGTCGAGAACGTGCCCAGCCTCGTCATCGCCCGCACCGACGCCGAGGCAGCCACGCTGATGACCTCGGACATCGACGAGCGCGACCAGCAGTTCGTCACCGGTGAGCGCACCGCCGAAGGCTTCTACAAGATCACGAACGGACTCGAAGCCGGCATCGCCCGCGGCCTGTCCTACGCTCCCTACGCGGATCTGCTGTGGATGGAGACCTCGACGCCCGACCTCGAAGCTGCGAAGAAGTTCGCCGAGGCGATCCACGCCGAGTACCCGGACCAGATGCTGTCCTACAACTGCTCGCCGTCGTTCAACTGGCGCAAGCACCTCGACGATGCGACCATCGCGAAGTTCCAGCGCGAGCTCGGAGCCATGGGCTACAAGTTCCAGTTCATCACCCTGGCCGGCTTCCACGCGCTCAACTACTCGATGTTCGATCTGGCTCACGGCTACGCCCGCGAACAGATGAAGGCATACGTCGACCTGCAGGAACGCGAGTTCGCAGCCGAAGAACGCGGATACACCGCGACCCGCCACCAGCGCGAGGTCGGCACCGGATACTTCGACCTGGTTTCGACCGCGGTCAACCCGGAGTCCTCGACCACCGCGCTGGCCGGCTCCACCGAAACCGCTCAGTTCCACTGAGCCGCACCGGGTTCACGCCCCACTGACCAGCGGGGATGAACCCACCTAGAACCCGGGGCGGATCGGCAGTGTTTTCACGGGGTTTACATTGTCGATCCGCTCCGTCACACCACAGACGAATCGAAACCCCGCCACGATCCCACGGGAACGCTCACGCTCACGGCAGAGCCGCCTCGGCGAGGATCACCCACAGAACCAGCCACACATTCCAGGCACACACTACGACGGGTGAGGAGAAGCCCATGTCTTACATCAAGATCAACGCGCCGCTCGAAACCGGCTTCGGCACCGTCCTTTCGGAGCCTGCTCTGACGTTCATCGCCAAGCTGCACGACGAGTTCGCCGGCACCATCTGCGACGTGCTGCGCACGCGCCGGGCCCGCGCGGCCGAGATGAACGGCGGAACCCTCCCCCGTTTCAAGCCCGAGACCGCGCGCATCCGCGCCGACCGCTCCTGGTCGGTCGCCGGATCCGCCGGCGCCCCCGGCCTCGAAGACCGCCGCGTGGAGCTCACCGGCCCGGTCACCGAGGATGAGGTCGTGGCGGCGCTGAACTCGCAGGCGAAGGTGTGGCTGGCCGATCTCGAAGACGCCACGAGCCCCACCTGGGCCAATGTCATCGGCGGGCAGGTCAACCTCTTCCGCGCCATCCGCGGACAGCTGCCCGGCGTCAACAACGACAACCAGCCGACCATCGGACTGCGCCCCCGCGGTTGGCACCTGCCCGAGAAGCACCTGATCTACGTCGATGACAACGGCCAGGAGTTCTCGACCTCCGGTGCTCTCGTCGACTTCGGTCTGTACTTCTTCCACAACGCCCGCCACCTCATCGACAACGGCTCCGGCCCGTACTTCTACCTGCCGAAGCTCGAGTCCTCGCAGGAAGCACGCCTGTGGAACAAGGTGTTCGTCCTGGCGCAGAACATGCTGGGCATCCCGCACGGCACCATCCGGGCCACCGCTCACATCGAGACGATCACCGCGGTGTTCCAGATGGAAGAGATCCTCTTCGAGCTGCGCGAGCACTGCGCAGGCCTCGAGGCCGCCGGTTGGGACTACCTGTTCTCCGTGGTGAAGAACCTGCGCAACACCACCGACTACGTTCTGCCCGACCGTGAGCGTCTGACGATGGACCTGCCGCTGATGAAGGCGTTCACCGACCGCCTCGTGGCCACCTGCCACCGTCGCGGAGCACACGCGATCGGCACGATGTCCAACCTCATGGCCGATCACCCGGACCAGGAGTTCGTGGCCGCCGAGTTCGAGCGCATGCGAGAGGACAAGGCCCGCGAGGCCTGGCAGGGCTTCGACGGCACCTGGGTGGCCGACCCGGCTCTGGTTCCGGCGGCTCTGGCCGTGTTCGACGCCGCCCTGGGTTCGCAGCCGCACCAGCTGGAGAACAAGCGCCCCGATGTGCAGGTGACCAGCGAGAACATCCTCGACATCACCGGCCTCGAACCGGTCGTGACCGAAGAGGGTGTGCGGGTGAACATCCGCGTGGCCATCGGGTACATCAACGTTTGGCTCGGCGGCAACGGGCACGTGGCTCTGGAGAACCAGCTCGAAGACGTGTCGACGGCTGAGATCTGCCGCTCGCAGATCTGGCAGTGGATCCGCCACGAGGTGACTCTGGACAACGGGCAGCAGCTGACCTCGCGTCTGGTGGAGCGCTACCTCGGCGAGGAGCTGGCTCTGATGGAGCGCACCGCCGACGATCACTTCGATGAGGCCGTGGAGATCTTCCGCGAGACGGCACTGGGCGAGGAGTTCGCCGAGTTCCTCACCATGCCGGCCTACACCGACCACCTGGTCGACCGGGTGTCCAAGGCCAGCGAAGCCTTCGTCGCCTAACAATTGCTACCTGACGGCGGCCCAGCAACCTCGCGCGAGGTTGCTGGGCCGCCGTCAGGTAGTTTTGGGCGGGATCGTGTGGGGACTCAGCTCCAGTCCATGCCCTCGGGCGGCCACGGTTCGCCGTCCGCCTGAGCGTTGAGCTGGTAGGCGATCGCGCCGTCGATCGATTCGCGGATGATGTCAGCGTGGCCGGCGTGGCGGGCGATCTCGGTGGCCAGGTGCCACAGGATCCACCGCACGGTCATAGTGAAATCGTTGGGCATCCACGGGTTGTACGGCATCGGAACTTCGGTGCCGAGGTCGGTCCCCGCGTCGTCGACTGCGGCCCTCGCGTCCTCGATCCCGTCGATGACCTTGTCGAAGATTGCGACCGCCTCGGTGATGTCGAGGTCGGGGAGAGCGGACCCGTCGAACATCGCTGTCAGCCCCAACTTCTCGTTGACCATCCGGTAGTCATCCTCGCCGACCTCTCGCGTCGGGTCCTTGACTTGAATGAGCCAGTTATTGACCACCTGGGCTCCGTGAACGATGAGGCCGGCGATACTCAAACCACTGGCCGTCGGCGTGCTGCGGGCCTGCTCATCGGTCAGGTCCAGAGCTGTGAGCTTGAGCTGGGTGCACTGCTGGGTGAGGTAGGTGAACGCGGCGTCGGCTTCGCTCGTGACGGAAGGGGTGAAGAACGGCATGATCTCTCCTTTGCAATGTCCGCCGCGGCCGGATGGCTGAAGCGGTGATCCTATCGTCAGGTGCTATGCGGACATATACTGTCCGCATCAATAAGTCGGGCGAAAGTTTCTCATTCGGAGGTGGAATGCGGTCGGAGACGCGACTCTTGAGCCTGCTCGGACTGTTCGCATCCGGCAGGAGCTGCACTGCCCTCGAGCTCGCCGCCCGCTTCGACGTCACCCCACGTACCATCCGTCGAGATATCGCCGAGTTGCGCGATCTCGGCTACATCATCTCCTCGGCACCGGGCCTGACCGGGGGCTATCGCGCCGAATCCCGGACGATGCTTCCGCCTCTGCAGCTCGAGGCAGGCGAGGCGCTGGCCACCGCGGTCGGCCTGGCACTCCTGCGTGGGGCCGGCCTGGACACCGAACACGCGGAATCGGCGACGACGAAGCTGCAGACGATGCTCCCGGCCGCGATGCGCGCGACCGTCGCCGAAATCTCGACGGCTGTGTCTGTGTCCGAAGGCCACGCACCCGGAGTCGACATCAGCGCGGTCATCACGCTCGCCTCGGCGATCAATGCGTCGACGATCGCGACTTTCGACTATCGGAAGATGCAGCGCCCTGCCGTCGACGACCCCACCGTCACGGGCCCGGCCGGCGCCCTGACCACCGACGCGTCCGGCACTGCGATTGCCGAAGCGTCCCCCGGCCCGGCCGGCGACCACCCCTCGACGGCCCGCCGCGTTGAACCAATCCGTCTCGTCGTCTTCGGCGCGCACTGGTACCTCTTCGCGTTCGACCTCGACCGCGATGACCATCGGGTCTTCCGCCTCGACCGGATGAGCCGGGTTCACGCGACGACATTGAGCATCACCCCACGTGAGCACCCCGACGCCGAGGCGGCTGTGTCCGCAGCCGTGACCACCACCGCGTATCCGCACACCGTCGTTCTGCGCACTGCCGCCTCGGCGCGGGAAGCGAAGGAATGGTTCCCCACCCGGAGCGCCACAATCACCGAGGCGGCCGATGGGGTGCGCATCACCTGCGGATTCTGGGACCTCAGATGGGTCGCGGCCACCCTTGCGTCCATCCCCGCCGAGATCGAAGTGCTCGACCCACCTGAGCTCATCGACGCCCTGCGCGACCACGCAGAGAGGGCGCAAGCGGTCGTCGAAGCATCAATTACTACCTGACGGCGGCCCAGCAACCTCGCGCTGGAGTGGTCCCCAATAGTTGGACTGCTGTGGGGTCAGCATGAAGCAGTTGCCGGCTGTTCGGCTGTGGCGGTCTTGGTCCGATACTCCATCGGGGCAAGGCCGCCTAGTCGCATCGAGATCCTCTCAAAGTTATACCAATGAATGTACTCATCGATCGCTTTCTTCAGGTCCTCGACCGAGTCGAATTTCTGCAGATAGAACATCTCGGACTTCAACTGCCCGAAGAAGTTCTCCGCCATCGCGTTATCCCAACAGTTTCCCTTCCGCGACATCGACGGGGTAGCACCGTGTTTGGCCAGGATCGCCGCCCACGACACGTGCTGGTACTGAAACCCTGGTCCGTGTGCACCAACGGTTTCTGTCCCGGCCGCAGCCCCTGACACGCATTCGTCAGTGACTCGTTCGTCAATGCCGTGTTTGGTGACATCGACATCGAGTACGACACCACACTGGTATCGAAGAGATCAATGATCGGCGACAGGTACAGTTTCTGATCCGCCACAGGAAATTCCGTGACGTCAGAAACCCATTTCTCATTCGGTTCATCTGCGGTGAATTCCCGGTTGAGGACGTTGCTGGCAACGCGGCCGATCGTGCCGCGGTGGGAGTTGTACCGCTTCCTGCGCACCTTGGTCTTGATGCCCATGTCCTGCATCAACCGCAGCACAGTCTTCTTCGCGATCGTGATGCCTTCTTTGACCAAGACTGCCCAAATCTTGCGGTGCCCGTAGCATTCGCGGCTGCCGGTGAAGATCTCCCGGATCCGGCCTCTCACCTGCACATACGGGTCAGGCTTCTGACCGAAGCGTTTCTGGTGATAGAAGAACGTCGACCGGGCCAAACCCGCAATTTGCAGCAACACGGGCAGGGGGTAGTTCGCCTTGAGACTGGCAACAATGCGTGCTTTTACAGCTGCCCGTTCTGCCTCAAGGCCTTCAGTTTTTTTAAGTACGCGTTCTCCGCTTCGGCCCGCAGCAGTCGGTCTTGTAACTGGCGGTACTCGGCCAGGCTGATGTCCTCGACACGCGTTTTCTTCGCCAGCACGTCCGGTTTCGCCTGTGCTGGGTCGGCGTCTGGGTCCTGCCCTTTATCGATCGCCCGCATCCGAGTTGTCTTGCCCTTGCCCGTCGCCTGGTGTGGTGTGAAAGCGTCCTCGCCTTTGTTCCGGTATTCCTTCGCCCAGTCCAGGATGGGACGTGACGAGGCTAGACCGAGTTCCTTGGCGAGTTCGACTTTGTGTTCGCCGTTTAGGTACCGTTTCGCGGTCGCGATCTTCGTCTCTTTGGGGATGCGGCGGCGTTGATGCGGTTCCATGACCGATATTGTTCCACGCACTAACCATCGGTCGTGGAGGAGTTTGAGTGTGGGTTTATGGACGTCGAGCTTGGTCGCTGTCGCGGCGTAACCCAGGCCTTGGTTAAAGAGTTCGATCGCGGCTTGAGCTTGATCGTTCGTGATCAGACAGTCCTGACGCATGGAGTGGTCCCTTCAAGTTGGTTTGTGTTGATCACAGTCCAACTTTCGGGGACCACTCCACGCGAGGTTGCTGGGCCGCCGTCAGGTAGCAATTGGGG
This sequence comes from Brevibacterium sp. Lmc1, assembly GCF_057654315.1. Classification (NCBI taxonomy): domain Bacteria; kingdom Bacillati; phylum Actinomycetota; class Actinomycetes; order Micrococcales; family Brevibacteriaceae; genus Brevibacterium; species Brevibacterium sp. Lmc1. The sequence continues at coordinate 530,552 of NZ_CM172803.1, forward strand.
CAATGGGGGTTGCGGGGTGCTGACCGAAGCGTGATCCCGAAGTGAACGAATCATGGATGAGTCCATATACTGGGGGCCATGACGATTCTCATTGGCTACCTACCCGCTCCCGAGGGTGAGGCTGCTCTGCGTGCGGGATTAGCAGAGGCCAAACTGCGGTCGAGCGCTGCCGTCGTGATCAACTCACAGCGACGAGGTGCCAGTGGAGCTCCGACCGAGATCGGGGAAGACGAGATCAAGCGGATCGTCGACCTCGGCAAGGAATCGGACGTCGACGTCGAGGTGCTCCAACCCGATCACGAAGACGATCTGCCCGGCACACTCAACGACCTCGCCGAGGAGTACGAAGCCCAGCTCATCGTCATCGGCCTGCGCAAACGCTCAGCGATCGGGAAGTTCATCCTCGGCTCGCAGGCACAGCGTATCCTCCTCGAAGCCGAGGTCCCGGTGCTGACGGCCAAGGCCTGAAACCTCGCCGAGGCGGCCCTGACCTCGGCATCATCGCCGCGGTTGGAGCCCCCATCCCCAGGCGAGGAGCTCGGCCAACGACACGCCCTCGGTGTCGCTGAGATCCGTGATCTGCGTGCGGCACGAATACCCGTCGGCAAGAACGACCTGCAACCGGTCGTCCGCACCCGTATCCGTCGCCTGATTCGGCGACACATCTGTACCGGACTCAGTCGCACGATTCGGCGACGCACCTGTACCGGAGCTGGTCCGAGGCTCCGCGCCGGCGGCCCGTCCCCGCTTGCGCAGCGCCGGCAGCAGAGCCACCTCGGCGACGGCGACCGAGGTCTCGAAATGGCCGTCTTCGACGCCGAAGTTCCCGGCCAGACCGCAGCACCCGCCGAGGAACTCCGTGTCCGCTCCCGCCCTGGCCAGCAGCTCCTTATCGGCCGCGTTGCCGAAGATCGCCGACTGGTGACAATGCGGCTGCACGAGCGCCTCGACGCCGGACAGGTCCGGCAGCTCGGCGCCGATGCTCAGCAGATACTGGGCCAGCGTCTGCACCCGGTCGGCCACTCGGTGCGACGCCTCGTCGGCGACGAGTTTGAGCGAATCGTCCTTCAGCGTCGCCAAGCACGAGGGTTCGACTCCGATGATCGGCACATCGTCGGTGGCGTCGAGAGCCGTGATCGTCTCCGAGAGATTCACCTTCGCGGCATCGAGCTGACCGGTGGAGATGAGCGGCAGCCCGCAGCACACGGTCTGATCGATCACCCGCACACGCACACCGGCCTGCTCGAGCACCGCGACGGCCGCGGCGAGGATGCGCGGAGCGAAATGGTTCGACCAGGAATCGGCGAACAGCACGACTTCTGCATTCGGCCGCAGCGAAGCCGCGGCCGGTGACTCGTCGTTCGCACGCGACCGCGGTGCCGCCTCGGCGGTGGTGGTCCACCATTTCCTGAACGTCGTGGACGCGAACTGCGGGATCGAGCGACGAACGTCGATGCCGGCCACCTTCTTCGCCAGGGTCGTCAGCCCCGGCAGCCCCGATACCCGGTTGACGACCGGCGCGAGCGGGGTGACCAGGCGAGCGAGCTGTGGAAGGAACCCGAGCGAATAGTGCTTCATCGGCCGCAGCCGTCCCTGATAGGTCTGGTGCAGGACCTCGGCCTTGTACGTGGACATGTCCGTGCCGGTCGGGCACTCGGTCCCGCAGGCCTTGCACGACAGGCACAGGTCGAGGGCTTCGTGCACCTCGGGGGAGTCCCAACGAGGCTCGAGCAGATCCCCGGACACCATCTCCTGCAGCACGCGTGCCCGACCCCGCGTCGAATGCCGCTCGTCCCGGGTGGCCTGATACGACGGGCACATGATGCCGCCGCCGGCCGCCGAATCCGCGCGGCACTTGCCGACTCCGGTGCACCGGTGCACGGCCGAGGCGAAACCGGCAGACTCGCCTTCATAGGCCATCGCCAGAGTGCCGGGCAGCTCCTGACGCAGAGGCAGCTGAGTCAGACGGATCGATTCGTCAAGAGCGTCGGGGTCGACGATGACACCCGGATTGAGCAGATGCTGAGGATCGAAGAGGCGTTTGACCTGGGCGAACAGATCGAGCGCTGCCGGGGCGTACATGAGCCGCAGCAGTTCGGAGCGTGCCCGACCGTCCCCGTGCTCCCCGGAGACCGACCCGCCGTAGCGGGCGACGAGCTTCGTGGCCGCGACCATGAAATCGCGCATCACCTGCCCGCCGTTCGGATCCTCGAGCGGGAAGTCCACACGCATGTGCAGGCAGCCATCACCGAAGTGGCCATAGGGAATGGCCCACAGTCCGTGCTCCTCGAGCAGCTCCATGAGGTCGTGCAGATAATCGCCGAGGTGGTCCACCGGAACCGCCGAATCCTCCCACCCTGCGTGGGCGTCGCGCCCATCGGGTGTGCGTGAGACCAGGCCGGCGCCATCGGCGCGGATCGCCCACACCTCGGCGGCCGCCTGGGCGTCGAGGACCGCGGAGTCGAGTGACTTCGATTCGGAGATGAGGCGCTGGGTCTCGGCCTCGAGCTTTGCCTCGTCCTCGCCGGTGAGCTCGACGACGAGCCAGCCCGCGCCCTCCGGCAGGGGAGGGACCGCCTCGGCGCCCTTGGTGTCGATGACCCGGTCGAGCATGCGCGAATCGAGCCCCTCGCAGGCGGCGACGGGGAAGTCCTTCAGCAGCGGCGCATCGTGGGCGGCGGCGACCATGTCCGCGTAGCCGAGGACGACCGCCGAGGTGAAGCTCGGATCCTTGACCAGGCGCATCTTCGCCGCCAGGATGACACCCCAGGTGCCCTCGGTGCCGGCGAAGGCGCGCCGGACGTCGAAGCCGTTCTCCGGGAGGAGTGACTCGAGCCCGTACCCGGAGACCTGGCGGGAGAATGTGCCGAAGTTCGTGCGGATGGTGCCGAGGTTCTGTGCCACGAGTTCGTGCAGCCGCGGGAACGTCGTGGAAGCGTCCGAGTCATCGAGGGTGACGACGGTGCCGTCGATGAGCATGATCTTCAGTGCCAGGATATTGTCGCCCGTGCGGCCGTAGCCCAAAGCTCGCGGGCCGCAGGCATTGTTGCCGATCATCCCGCCGATCGTGCAGCGGGTGTGGGTGGACGGGTCCGGGCCGAAGCGCAGACCGTGTGGTTTGGCCTGTTTCTGGAGATGAGCGTGGACGCAGCCGGACTGCACCCAGGCCGACTGTTCCTCCGGGTCGAGGTCGAGAACCGCGTTCATATGGAGAGAGAAGTCGAGGACGATGCCGCGGCCGATGGCATTGCCGGCGATCGATGTGCCGGCGCCACGGCTGGTGATCGGCACGCCGAGGCGGCGGGCAACGGAGAGGACCCGCGCCACTTCGTCTTCGTCGTGAGGAAAGACGATGGCGGCAGGGACGAGCCGGAAGAGCGAAGCGTCGGAGGAGTATGCGGCGCGATCGGTGTCGTCGATGCTGAAATCACGGATGCCCGCGGTGCGGAACTGTTCGGCGAGTGCGGTGGGAAGCGCTGTCTGGGACTCGTCTTCGTCGACGGTCGCCCGATTCGCTCCAGTGGGATGGGCCATAGTCGTCATGTCCGCATTGTGCCACTTGGGTTGCCGGAACACCGATATCTTCCACGGCGGGGATGGCGAGCGAGAGTCATCGTCCAGGATCAGGGAAAGTTATGCGTTCGTTATCTCACGTGCTCAGAACGGTGCTACTCAGTAGCCTGAGTTCCTATATTCGGGAATTCTTGGCGTCTTGACATATTCGTGGTATCTAATGGGACTACACCAATTCGTGGCAACGGGCCACTACATGAATGCAAGGGAAGAAACCATGTCTCGTCGAGCTCGTGAATTGACAGTTGATCAGACTGCATTAGTCGGAGTCGTCCGAAAGGTCGCACGGCAGCGTTCGAAAATCAACACCGACTATGTGATGGCGATTCTGCGCGCCCGCGAAGAAGGCGCGACCTTCGGTGCGATCGCCGAGGCGGCCGGCACCTCCTCGCAGGCCGTTCAGGAGATCGTGCGCAGGCACGGACCGGTCAAGCGCAGCGAGCCGAAAGCCGGAGTCGCCGACCCCGCCTGACCCCAGAGAACACAGGGGCAGAACGACATTTGCCGGTCCCCTCTGTGCTCGCACTTCCCTCGCAGATACCAGGGCGGTGATCCATGCTCGATATGGATCACCGCCCTTGTGCGATTCATGGACGTTTTCTGACGATTCCGTGACCGAATCTTCGCGGAGCCGGAAGCAGGGAATTGCATGAACGGAGGCAACAGGGCTGATGGGCTGAGAAAGCCTTCAGAAAGATTCTGCCCTGCGTGCGGAAATCGCATCACGATTCGACTCTTCGACTGTTTCTGAAATATCAGATGCCGAAGTTCCCTGGCGACAACCTCAGGTGCGTTTCCAGTTCGGCGGAAAAGCCGTGCAATCGGAGTTCCCGACCCCCTCGGACAGCTTAGATACAAGAAGTACATATTCGCCGGTGTATTGCAGTCTTGTTACACGTGTCGCGGATCTGAGTGGTTCCCGGCCGGCGGCGGACACTCGGGCGAGATGCGGAGAGGGTTGTCTAGAGTGGCCGTATGAACTCCGAGCTCGAATCGCTGCCCGCTGAGATCGCCGACCATTCTCTGATCCGCATCGCCTCCGACCTCTCACTCATCGCGTGGGAACAGATGCTCGCCTGGAGGCCGCTGCTCGGCGCGAGCCTCGACGCCAGTGTCGTCGACACGAAGACCTCGCCGAATGACCTCGTCACTCGCGCCGATGCGCAGATCGAGGCGCTTGTGCGCGGCTACCTCAACCGAGTCAGGCCCCATGACCTCATGGTCGGCGAAGAGGGTTCGGACGCCCTCGATCCGGTCGAATTCTTCCCGGCGGACTTCCTGCTCAAACTCAACGCTTTCGATTCGGAGGTCGGTGCACTCAACGAGGCTGCTGACGAGGGTCCGCGTCTGGAATGGCATGTCGACCCGATCGACGGCACCGTCAACTATGTCCGCAACATCGAACACCACGCGTTCTCCGTCGGAGTCTGTGCGGCCGCAGCTGAGGCAGCTGCCGGCCGCGGACTCGGCGACTGGCAGATCGGACTCGTCGCCTCGCCGGGATTGGATGCCACATGGCTGGCAGCTGCCGGTCGCGGTGCCTTTCGGGTCGACGGACGCTTGGCCGACCACCGCAAGGCCGGCTCCGCCGTTCCGGCGCGACGACTGCACGGGACTCCGCCCGGGCTGTCCGGCAGGCTCCTGGCCACCGGATTCGCCTATGCCCTGAGCAACCGCGGCGCCCAACTGGCCAAGCTCGACGACCTCATGAACGGCTACGACGACATCCGCCGCTGCGGATCGGCGGCACTCGACCTGTGCATGGTCGCCGAAGGCCGGGTCAACGGCTACGCCGAACGCGGACTGGGCATCTACGACTACGCCGGTGGGGCGGTCATCGTCGAAGAGGCCGGACTCAAGGTCAGTCGCGGAGGATCCGGCGGACCGACCGCCGCCGCCGACACTCAGGAAGAGGTCGACCGCCTCATCGCCGCCATCTGATCTGAGGCCTACCGCGCGACCACCCCATCACACGCCCACCCGACCTCACTTCAGATGTGATGCAGATAACGTCATACTTTTTTGACTTTATTTTCAAAGCATAGGCTAAGCTTACTTTCAGTGTGCGCACACGTTTTTCTCATACGTACATTCCTGAAAGTGGGACCCCATGGTTTCGACTCGCCTTCAACTGAGCGCCCTGGCAGGCGTTGTCGCTCTGACTCTGGCCGGCTGCGGCTCGGCAGACTCCGATTCGGCTCAGGCCGAAGACTCCGGATCCACGATCGAGGTGGAGGACAACAACGGCAAGCAGACCGTCGCCTCCCCGCCGAAGTCCGTTGTCGCCACCGATAACCGCACGTTCCAGACGCTCAGCGACTGGGGCATCGAACTCAGCGGCGGCGCCGTCTCCCTGATGAGCGACGACCTCGACTACACGCAGGATGATTCCATCCTCGACCTCGGCAGCCACCGCGAACCCGACCTCGAGAAGGTCGTCGAGGCCAAGCCTGATCTCATCGTCAACGGCCAGCGCTTCGCCCAGTTCCATGACGACCTGGCCAAGCTTGCCCCCGACGCAACCGTGCTCGAACTCGATCCCCGCGACGAAGAGGACTTCGACGCCGAGCTGCGCCGCCAGACCGAGGTCCTCGGCGAAGTCTTCGGAAAGCAGGATGAAGCGAAGAAGCTCGTCGACGACTTCGACGCCTCCATCGAGCGCGCCCAGAAGGCCTACGACGACAACGACACGGCCATGGGCCTGATCACCTCGGCCGGCGACATCGGCTATGCCGCACCGTCGGTCGGCCGCACCGTCGGACCGGTCTTCGACATCCTCGACCTCGACCCGGCCCTCGAGGTCGAAGAGGGCAGCGAAGACCACCAGGGCGACGACGTCTCCGTCGAAGCCATCGCGAAGTCGAACCCCGACCTCATGATCGTCCTCGACCGCGACGCCTCCTTCGCCCCTGAAGAACGCGACGAAGGTTCGGCCCCGGCCGCCGAAGTCCTCGAAGACTCCGAAGCGCTCAAGGACGTTCCTGCGATCACGGACGACAAGATCGTCTACTTCCCCGAGGACACCTACCTCAACGAAGGCATCCAGACGTACACCGAGTTCTTCAACGACTTCGCAGACAAGCTCGAAGCTCAGAAGTGATGACCCTCGCCGAGGCGGCCCGACGTCGGAACGAAGCCCGACGCAACCGGACGGCTGAGTCCCGGCAGGGAACGGTCGATCCGTCCCCCAGCGGGACGGCAGTCTCGTCCGTACGTGGGGCCGCCTCGGCGAAGGCACCTCTGTTCGGATGGCCCCTGCTGTTGGGCATCGTCGGGGTCGCCATCCTCCTCGCGCTCTCGCTGCTCACCGGCGTCTACGACATCTTCGGCGGTGTGGGCGGGGCCGAGATGTTCCAGATCACGCGGATCCCGCGCACGATCGCCCTCGTCCTGGCGGGCGCCGCCATGGCGATGTGCGGACTGGTCATGCAGCTGCTGACCCAGAACCGATTCGTCGAGCCGACGACGACCGGCACCACCGAATGGGCGGGGCTCGGCCTCATGCTCACCGTCATCGTCTATCCCGATGCCTCGATCGTCGCGCGAATGGTCGGCGCGATCATCGCCGCGTTCATCGGCACCCTTGTCTTCTTCGTCTTCCTGCGCCGTGTGTCCCTGAAATCCTCGCTCATCGTGCCCATCGTCGGCATCATGCTCGGCGCCGTCGTCGGCGCTGTCTCGACATTCATCGCGGTGCAGACGGACATGCTGCAGTCGCTGGGCATCTGGTTCGCCGGCAGCTTCACGTCGATCCTGCGCGGCCAGTACGAGACCCTGTGGATCGTCGCGGCCGTCGTCGTCGCCATCTTCATCCTCGCCGACCGCTTCACCGTGGCAGGGCTCGGCAAGGAGATCGCCACCAACGTCGGTCTCAACTATAACCAGATCCTGCTGCTGGGCACCGTGTTCGTGGCGATTGCGACCGGAGTGGTCACCGTCGTCGTCGGCAACCTGCCGTTCCTCGGCCTCATCGTGCCGAACATCGTCTCGCTCATCCGCGGCGACGACCTGCGCTCGAACCTGCCCTGGGTGTGTCTGCTCGGCATCGCGATCGTCACCATCTGCGACCTCATCGGCAGGATCATCGTCATGCCCTTCGAACTGCCCGTCTCCCTCATCCTCGGCGTCGTCGGCGCGACCGTGTTCGTCGCCCTGCTCCTGCGTCAGCGAAAGGTCGGGTGAGCTCGGATGCGCGCAAATGATGAAACCGAATCGACCGGGACCGGCACCGAGGCGGCCCACCCGACCGCGGCCACCGTCGTGAACGGCGGGGACCGGTCCGGTGCGGGCGCACGGTACGGTCGGCCGCCTCGGCGAGGGTCTGCGACTGCTCAGCGGTCGTCGGGACCGCTTCCGACGAAACGGTCGCAGCGTCGCTACTGGACGATGATCATCGTGCTGGCGGTCGCCTCGGCGGGGATCGCTCTGGGCATCCTGGCCTGGGACAATCCGATGCCGATCACCGACCCGGGGTTCTGGCTGATCGCCGAGCTGCGGCTGACGAACCTCGTCGTCATCGCCCTGGTGGCACTGTGTCAGTCGTTCGGCACGGTCGCCTTCCAAACGGTGACGAACAACCGGATCATCACCCCATCGATCATGGGATTCGAGTCCCTCTACGTGGCGATCCAGACCTCGGCGATGTACTTCTTCGGAGTCACCGCGATCGTCGAACTCAAGGGGCTAGTGCCCTTCATCGTCCAGCTCGTGCTCATGGTCGGGCTGTCGCTGGCGCTCTACGGGTGGCTGCTGTCGGGACGGCATTCCTCGGTGGCGCTCATGCTGCTCATCGGCGTCGTCATCGGCGGCGGACTCGGCTCGGTCGCGACATTCATGCAGCGGACGCTGACCCCGAGCGAATTCGACGTCCTCTCCGCCCGACTGTTCGGGTCGATCTCGAATTCGGATTCGAGCTACCTGCCGGTGTCGATCCCGCTGTGCCTGCTCGCCTGCCTCGGGCTCTACCTCTGCTCCTCACGCCTGAATGTGGTGGCCCTGGGACGGGACATGACGAGCAACCTGGGACTCAACTATAAGGGCGAACTGCTCAAGGTCCTCTTCTTCGTCTCCATCCTCATGGCAGTGTCCGTCTCGATGATCGGACCGATGGTCTTCCTCGGCTTCCTCGTCGCAATGCTCGCCTACCAGTTCGCTGACACCTTCGACCACAAACGCCTCTTCCCGATGGCCGCGCTCATTGGATTCGTCGTTCTCGGCGGGGCGTACTTCGTCATGAAGAACATCTTCTACGCCGAGGGGGTCGTGTCGATCATCATCGAGATCGTCGGCGGCGGCGCCTTCCTGCTCGTCATCCTGAGAAAGGGGCGCCTGTGATCACGCTCGAATCGGTCCGCAAATCCTACGCCGACGAAGTCTCGATCGGGCCCGTCGATCTGCAGATCCCTGCCGGGGGAGTCACCGCTCTGGTCGGGCCGAACGGCGCCGGAAAGTCGACTCTGCTGACGATGATCGGGCGGCTGCTCGGGATGGATTCCGGCGCGATCTCGGTGGCCGGTTATGACGTCAGCTCGACGAAGTCGAAGGATCTCGCGAAGATCGTGTCCATCCTGCGGCAGGAGAACCACTTCATCACCCGGCTGACGATCCGGCAGCTCGTCGGCTTCGGACGGTTCCCCCATTCGAAAGGTCGACTGACGACCGCCGATGAGGAAGTGATCTCGCAGGCGATCGACTTCCTCGAGCTCGGTGAGCTGGAGAATCGGTTCATCGACGAGCTCTCCGGCGGGCAGCGGCAACGGGCCTATGTGGCGATGGTGCTGGCGCAGGACACCGACTACGTGCTGCTCGATGAGCCGCTGAACAACCTCGATATGAAGCGATCGGTGCAGATGATGCAGCACCTGCGCCGGGCCGCCGCCGAGATGGGGAGGACCATCGTCATCGTCCTCCACGACATCAACTTCGCCGGTCACTACGCAGACCACATCTGTGCGGTCAAAGACGGTGCCGTCATCGAATTCGGTGCGCCCGAGGAGATCATGACCGGCGAGGTGCTCTCACGTGTCTTCGACACTCCAGTCGACGTCATCGACGGACCCCGCGGCCCCCTTGCGGTGTACTTCTGAGTCCGGGTCGGGCTCCGGGGCGTCTGACTGCGGGTGAGTTCTGCCTTTGCGCTGATGTCATGCCGCCGGCGGGGCCGGCGGAGGGTACGTTCCGGGAAGCATGGGGATGGTGAGGAGCCACTTGAGGCGACTCTCGGGCGCTCATCGCCTTTTGACCGAACCATCGAGTTCGAACCAGATGCATCGATCAGAAGGCGATGACAGATGGCCCGTAAGTCGATGGCGGATGGTGCAAAAGCCGATCACCAGACTTGGGCTCCAGTGGACTGAGCGCTCACTTGCGCACCAGACACTGTGGAGTACCTTCTCATTCGGCACCTTTAGAGAATCCAGACAGTCGGCGCGTTCATAGGTTCAACTGGGCTAAACCGTCTCAGCGGTGCCCAGCATCTGCGAGTTCTCAGGGATTCGTGTGCAGAGACGTTCATCGGTGGCCTGTGGAGAATATCTCGACTCGACCGTCGTTGACTTGTGGACGACGAAACGTTGTCCACAACCTCAGCGCAAGGGGTACTAACGGCAGTTCGCTGATGCCGATACTCGCCAGATGAAGAATACGATCTATCGTGAAGAGTTCTCCGCCGCCGGCATCTCTTCCAAAACGATCAAGAGCGCGCTGGATTGTTGTCTGATTCGTCTCTGCCGCGGGGTGTACTCGGTGATCCGTGAGTGCGGAGTGAAAGACCACAGTCGGATTGCGGCATTTATCAGAGACGTCGACTGGATCAGTTTCCACGTCGGCAAAACTCCAGCCGACCTGAAGCGCGATTTCAGGTATCAGACCCAGCTCCGAGCGCTGCGCATTCAGAGTTACCGCTGGTACCGGCCAGAGGACGTGATCGTTGGCAAATCGGCGGCTGTCCTCCACGGAATACCTTTGTACAAGGACGCATCGCAAGCGATCACGGTCAGACACCCAAGGAGCAATTCGCACACTAAGGAGATTATCCGTGTGCGGGATGAGGTACCCGCAGAGGATCAGGTCCGATTCGGTCACCTTGCGGCCACCTCGGCGATCAGGACGGCCTTGGACCTCATTCGGATTTCGGGTCAACACGAAGCTTTTGCAGCACTGGAATGGGTACTGCGTCAGGCGACGGCCGATCATTTCCCTGGCTTCAATCCGAGGTCCGGGTATACAGAAAAGTTTCAGTCCGAGGCACGTCGGATCATCAAGACGGCGTTCTATCCTGCGGTTGCTCGCATGCGATCGGGCCAGGTCACCGCGCAGCGGATGGTTGATGCGATCGGGCCGTTCTCTGAGAGCCCAGCCGAGAGCAAATGCCGACTCAACCTCATCGCTTTGAACCTGACGGGGTTCGAACAGCAGATCGAAGTCCGAGACAGCCGAGGCTTCATTGCTCGAGTCGATTTTCTCAATGAACAGGCACGAACGATCCTCGCGGTCGACGGAAGTGAGAAATACGCTCTGGTGGGTCCCTCGCTGATCCGGAGGGAAGGCGAACAGCACAATCGGCTTCTCAGCTTGGGCTATAAGGTCATCCATCTGAGTTTCGACGACGTGCTCAGACTCAACGACTTTCGGGACAAGATCTTCACACAGGTGCCGGAGCTGAAGCAGATGGTCGGGAGCCCGGACGAATGATGTAGAGTTCGCGCATCGACTTTTGTGCCGGTAACCATCGGCTTTTGTACAGTCGGGTATCGAGTTTTGTGTGGCGCATCGAGTTTTATCCCGATGACCTGATCAGAAGGCGATTGTTCGCCGAAGAGGCCGCTGAGTTGCCATGGCTCGGTGCTCGGTGCTCGGTGCTCGGTGCTCGGTGAAGGCGCGGCCCAGCACCAATCGCTGCGGCGGCCTCGAGTGGCACCTGGAGGAGAACGGCGCCGATGTCCGTGACCGTCGGATCCTCTTCTCAGCTTTCCTCGATCAGGTGAGGGCGCGGAAGGCGGCTGCGGTTTCGGTCTGAGCCGACCCAGCGGCCTCCTCTATCTGTCGTCTGCCGCGACGGCCGGGCGGATCAATACCCAACGGCGCACTGCCATCACGAGTGCGGCAACCAGCCCTACGATGAGCAGTCCGTCGGCGGCAATATAGAGCAGATGCAGGGACGACCCACCCTCGTCGACACCTGCGAGCACGGCATCCGTGCGCTGATTGAGCAGCGGCCGAATGACGACGACCTTGATGATGAGCACTCCGATGAGCCCGCATGCCACACTGCGATAGACGCGATCGACACCCGACTTCAGCAGCGACCACAGCAGGATCACGGCGATGACGAGCTCGACCCAGTTCATCACTCCGAACACCAGCCGACCGATGCCCAGCCCCAGCGGGATCGTGATGCCGGGGGCGGTGAACTTCAGCGGTGCCTCGATGAGCGAGATGCCGATGATGAGTCCGAGCCAGATGGCGGGCAGGATGATCCGAGCGCTCGCCGCCAGCCGCGAGTCATCGGTGCTGAAGAAGTGAGTCGTGCCTTCGATTCTACTCCTCGTAGAAATTCGTCTGCCGCGCCCTCACCTTCACCCACCAATTACTACCTGACGGCGGCGCAGCAACCTCGCGCGAGGTATCTGGGCCGCCGTCAGGTAGCAAGAAGGGGTGGTGGTCGGGACGCTCAGCGCCTTCGCCGGACCCGCTCTAGACTGGTGTCCATGCGTCTGTTCTCCAACGCCGTGGTGCGCACTTTCGCACCCCAAGCCGCCTCGAGTGCCCCCGACTCGAACACCCCTGCGTCGATCGCATCCGACCCGATCGGATCGAACGCAGAAGCGGCCCCAGAAACGGCCCCCGATTCCGACCCCTCGCCCACCTCCGACCCCTCGCGGCCGGCCCCGGATGCGATCCTCGTTGATGGGGAGACCATCGTGGCCATCGGCACCCGGGCCGAACTCCTCGACATCGCCGCCGCGGAATCGTCGACGACGGCGGCGCTCGCCTCGGCGGGTGGGGTCGGTGCCACTGCGGTCATCCCCGGCCTCGAGATCGATGAGATCGACTGCGGCGGGCAGGTCATTCTGCCCGGATTCGTCGACGGCCACATCCACTCGATCCTGTACGCCGACTCCCTGACCGACCTCGATCTGTCTCAGACGAAATCGCTGCCCGAGGCGGTCGCCGCCATCCGCGAACGCGCCGATTCCCTCCCGGTGGGCACCTGGGTGGTCGGCTCCGGGTGGGACCTCAACAAGTGGGAGGACCCGAGCTACCCTGACCGTGAGCTCCTCGACGCCGAGGTCCCCGACCATCCGGTGGCGATGTGGTCACTCGATCTGCACACCTTGTGGGTCAACGCCCACGCTCTCGAGATCGCCGGCATCGACGAGGCGACCCCCGACCCTTCCGGCGGCAGCTTCGTCCGCGACGAGAACGGTCAGCTCACAGGTCTCGTACGCGAAGACGCCACCGATCTCGTCGCCCGCTTCATCCCCGAACCCAGCCGCGAGGACCAAGTCGAACGCCTCGCCGCCACCCAGGAGCTCTTCCTGTCACAGGGGCTGACCGGGATCCATGACTTCGACGGCATCGCCTCGACCTTGGGCTGGAACGACCTGCACGCGGCCGGTCGCCAGGACATGCGCGTGACCTTGTTCCTGCGTTCACCCGAAGTGCCGTGGGCGATCGAAACCGCCTGGCACACCGGTGACGGCGATGATTGGCTGCAATGCGGTGGGCTGAAGCTGTTCTCGGACGGGGCGCTCGGCTCGCATACCTCGCACATGTCCTCAGCGTTTCCCGCAGTCGACGGTGAGGACGAGAACTTCGGTGTCGTGCAGATGACCGAAGACGAGCTCTTCGACCAGGCACACATCGCCACCGAGGCGGGAATATCCGTGGCCATCCACGCCATCGGCGATCAGGCGAACCATCATGTGCTCGCTGTCTACGACCGCTTGCGGGAGACGACGAAGGCCGCGGAGGAGAAGTTCGGCCGACCCATGCGTCACCGCGTCGAACATGCCCAGTTCATCCAACCCGCCGACGTCGCCCGGTTCGCCGAGCTCGAGGTGCTCGCGTCGATGCAGCCGCGCCACTGCATCTCCGACCTGCACCTGCTCCACCTCATCGACGAATCCGCGCAGCTGGCCGCTTATGCTTGGCCGGATCTGCTCGCTGCGGGTGCCCAAGTGGTCTTCGGCTCCGATGGGCCCGTCGAACCTGCCAACCCGTTCGCCGCGATCTACGCGGCGATGACCAGGGCGAACATCTCCGGAGACGCGACGACGAGCTTCCAGCCGCACCGTCGGCTGAGTGCCGTCGAGGCCATCCGCCTGCACACTCAGGGACCGGCCTTCGCCGCCGGGCTCGAGGACCGGCGCGGATATCTGGCGCCGGGCATGGACGCCGACTTCATCGTCGTCGACACCGATCCGTGCGCGGCCGAAGGGCTCGATCCCGAGGTCGCCGCGGCAGAGCGCGACGGCCTCCTCGGCTACGATTCCGAAGAAGCCCTGTTCGCCCACGCCGAGGCGATCCGCGATACCCGAGTCGCGCTCACCGTCGTCGACGGCGAGGTGAAATACCGCGCCTGACCACGCCGAGGCGGTCGACCACCTCGGCGATGGGCGGGACCCGCACTGCCCGCTCCCTCGACCAACTGCTCCCTCGACCAACTGCTCCCTCGACCAACTGCTCCCTCGACCAACCGACAAGGACGTCCCCGCATGCCCCGCTCGTTTCTGGCCCAGGCCCGCAAGGTCGATGAGGCGACCCCGGACTCTCGCAGTCGCGAGGTCGACTTCCTGCGCGCCGCGGCGATCACCGTCGTCGTGCTCGGCCATTGGACGATCATCGCCGTCAGCGCCACCGGCGGCATCAACCCGCACGGACTTCTCGACCAAGCCCGGTGGACGCACCCGCTGACCTGGGTGTTCCAGGTGATGCCGATCTTCTTCCTCGTCGGCGGATACTCCAACGCCCTGTCGTGGCGCTCGGCGAGGCGGCGGAACACCGGGTACGGCGAATGGCTGAGGGCGCGCCTGCGCCGACTCGGTCTGCCGCTCATCCCGCTGCTGCTGACCTGGTTGGTCACCTGCGTCATCGCCTTAGCCGCTGGTGCCGAGCCTGCCGCCGTGCAGCTGGCTTCCCAGATGGCACTGGTGCCGACCTGGTTCCTCGCCGCCTACCTGCTCGTCGTCATCGTCGCCCCGCCGTGCCTGATCCTGTGGGAAAAGTGGGGCTGGTGGTCGATCATCGTCAGCATCGGCATGGCCGGGATCATCGACATCATCAGCATCGCCGCCGACAGCAAGCTCGCCGGATACCCGAACTACCTGCTCGTCTGGGCGAGCTTCCACCAGTTCGGCTACGCCTGGCTCGACGGGCGACTCTCCAACATCAAACGCTGCCTGTTGCTCTTCGTCATCGGCGCCGTCGGCCTCGGGCTTCTCGTCGGGCTCGGCCCGTACCCGGTGTCGATGATCACCGCCGGTACTGACGCGATCTCGAATTCGGCCCCGACCCGCGTGACCATGGCCTTCCTCGGCATGGCGCAGGCCGGAATCGTCCTCATGCTCCAGCGCCCACTGGCGAAACTCCTACGCAGCCCGGGCCTGTGGTTCCTCACCGTCATGGTCAACCAGCGCATCATGACCTGGTTCCTCTGGCACCTGACCGCGCTGACGGCCCTGGCCAATATCCTCATCGCCCTCGACGCACGAGCCCTGCTGCCCACCCCGCTGACCGGCATCTGGTGGGCCACCCGACCGCTGTGGGCCATCGCTCTGCTGGCCATCACCGGAGTGCTCGTGGCGATCTTCGGCCGCTTCGAAACACCCGCGCCCGACGACCGTCCCGCGCCGCCTGTGTGGAAGCCGACCGCCGCGTCTGTCGCAATCTGTGCCGGCCTGGCGATCATGGCCGATACCGGGATGGTCAACGACAACGGGGTCACTTGGATCTGGCCGCTGCTGCCGCTCATCGGCATGTTCGCCTTCGGAGTCGTCCGCTTGCCCGGCCGGCGAACCGCAGAGAACTGACCCTCGCCGAGGCGGTCCGACCGTCACAGCCGGACGTCCCCGCGGGGATGTAAAAGAACCAACCGCACTGACGCGGTCGGGAACTTGCATTGAAACGTCCCCGCGGGACGCCCCCACCCAACGACATCGGCCCGACGTCCCCGCGGGGACGTCGGGCCGATCTGAACGACGTGTCGCCTCGGCGAGGGGACGACGCGAACGGCGCGTCGCCTCGGCGAGGTTCTGCCTGGTCAGATGTTGCGGCCGCCGGAGATCTCGGTGACGGTGCCGGTGAGGTAGCTCGACAGCCCGGAGGCGAGGAACAGCACGACCGAGGCGACTTCCTCGGGTTCGCCGGGACGGCCGAGCGGGATCTCGGCGAGCTTCGAATCGATCGCGTGCTGGGGCATGGCCGCGGTCATGGCGGTGTTGATGAAGCCGGGCTGGATCGCGTTGATGCGAATGTTCTTGAATGCGACCTCCTTGGCCACGGCCTTCGTCATGCCGACGATGCCCGCCTTGGCCGCGGAGTAGTTCGACTGACCGGGGTTGCCGACCTTGCCGCTGATCGAAGACACGTTGATGATCGATCCGCCGCGGTCCTGCTCGCGCATGAGTGCGGTGGCGACCTTGAGCCCGTTCCACGTGCCGCGCAGGTGCACGGAGATGACGTCGTCGAACTGCTGCTCGGTCATCTTCCGGATCGTCGCATCGCGGGTGATGCCGGCGTTGTTGACCCAGATGTCGACGCCGCCGAAAGCGGTCGTGGCCGCCTCGGCGAGCTTCTCGACGGCCTCGAGATCGGAGACGTTGCACACCACGCCGGTGGCCACGCCCTCCCCGCCGAGTTCTGTCACGGCCGCCTGCAGGGTCTCCTCATTCATATCGGCGAGTACGACCTTCGCGCCAGAGTCGACGAGGCTGCGCGCCATCGCCAGGCCGAGGCCTTGACCGCCGCCGGTGACGACGGCGACCTTGCCGGCCAGCAGGCCGGGGATCGCGGTGACTCCGCCGAGTTCGGTGACGGTGATGCCGGTATGCGCGGGCGTGGATTCAGTCATGGGATGCCTTTCGTTCTTTTGTGGCCAAGCGGAGCCGGACCTCGCCGAGGCGGCCCGCCGTTGCGCTTATGCGTGCAGGATACTGCGGCCTGCGTCAGAGGTTGAACTGCGGTTTGTGCGCGCCTTTGAGCAGCTGCTTGGCGACGACGACGCGTTGGACCTCGGAGGTGCCTTCGTAGATGCGGAACAGGCGTGCGTGGCGGTAGAAGCGCTCGACCGCGGACTCGCGCATATAGCCCATTCCACCTTGGATCTGCACGCCCTTGTCGGCGATGCGGGCGAGTGCTTCGGAGGCGAAGAGCTTCGCCGAGGAGGGGCCGAGCTTGCGATCGGTCTCGGCGTCCCAGCGCTGTGCGGCTGAGAGGGCGAGGGCCTTTGCGGCGGCGACGTCGGTGTAGATGTCCGCGAGCATCGCCTGTACGAGCTGGAATCGGGCGATCGGTTCCCCGCCCTGCTTCGCCTCGGCGGCGAAGCGCACCGATTCGTCAAGGATGCGGATCGACTGGCCGACGCAGATCGCGGCGATGTGCAGGCGTCCCTTGTTGAGTGAGGCCATGGCGGCGTAGAAGCCCTTCTCCTCCTCACCGCCGATGAGGTTGGCGGCAGGCACGCGCACGTCGTCGAAGAAGATCTCCGAGGTCCAGGCGCCGGCCTGACCCATCTTGTGATCGTGCGGGCCGACGGTCACGCCTTCGGACTTCGTGGGCACGAGGAAGACGGAGATGCCCTTGGAGCCCGTGGCATTCGGGTCGGTGCGGGCGAAGACCATGAGGACGTCGGACGCCTCGGCGTTGGTGATGAACCGCTTGGAGCCGTTGATGATGTAGTCATCACCGTCGCGTGTGGCCTTCGTCCGCAGGCCCGAGGGGTCGGAGCCGGCTTCGGATTCGGTGAGGGCGAAGGAGGCGACGACCTCTCCGGAAGTCAGTCGAGGCAGCCATTCGGATTTCTGCTCATCGGTGCCGTAGTTGACGAGCACCTGTCCGGCGATGCCGTTGTTCGTGCCGAACAGCGAGCGGAACGACGGGGTCGTGTAGCCGAGTTCCATGGCCAGCAGTGCGTCCTGTTCGGCATTGAGGCCGAGGCCGCCGTACTCCTCGGGCAGGGCCCAGCCGAAGAGTCCCATCTCGGCGGATTCTTTAATGATCGCCTCGGGGAAAGCGTCCTCGTCCTCGACCTGGGTCTCGAGGGGGACGACCTTCTCGCGGACGAATTCTCGGACGGCAGACAGGATGTCGTCGAGTTCTGAGTTGTCCATTGCTGTGTCTCCTTCAGGTGGATGCTGTGCAGAAGTCTGCGTGCAAGTGTCGGGATTGCGGTTCGGTCGGGGTGAGTCCGAAACGGTGCGATCTAGAGGCTGTCGAGCCAGGCGCGGACCTGATCGGAGTCGGCTCCGAGTTCTGGGGGAGCGAGGTCGTAGGAGACCTGCGACTTCGACAGGGTGATCGGGTTGCGGACGGTCGGGATGATGCGGTCGCCGCTGCCGGTGTCCACGACCGGTTCCAAACCGAGGCTCTTGGCGTGTTCGACGCCTTCGGCGATCGTGTTGATCGGGGCGCAGGGCAGGCCCGCGGCTGAGAGCTTGTCGAACCATTCCTGTGCGGTGTGAGCCTGGAGGGCCTCGAGAAGTTCGGGCTCAAGGGAGTCGCGGTTGGCGTTGCGGTTCTTCGCCTGGGCGAATCGTTCGTCGTCGCACCAATCGGGGCGTCCGACCACCTCGGCGAGGATCCGGAATTGGCCGTCATTGGCCGCGGCGACGATGATCTCACCGGACTTCGCGACCATCGGCTGGTAGGGGTAGAGGCTCGGGTGGGCGTTGCCCATCCGGGTCGGATTCACGCCTGCGGCGGCGTAGGCACCGGACTGGTTGGCCAGGCCGGACATCGCCGAGGACATGAGGTTGGTTTCGACGAGCTGGCCCTCGCCGGTGAGCGTGCGGTGCTGGATCGCGGCGAGGACGCCGATCGTCGTGTGCAGACCGGTCATGACGTCGAAGACGGCGACACCGGCGCGGTACGGCGAGCCGTCGGGGCTGCCGGTGACCGACATGAAACCGGACAGCGCCTGCATGAGGAGGTCGTATCCGGGCAGTGGGTTCTCACGTCCGAACCCGGTCACCGAGGCATAGATGACCGTCGGGTTGGCAGCGGAGACGCTGTCGTAGTCGAGTCCGTACTTCGCCAGCCCGCCCGGTTTGAAGTTCTCGACGACGATATCGGCTTCGGCCGCGAGCTTCTGTGCGGTGGCGAGGTCGTCGGGGTCGGTGAAGTCGAGGACGATGTCGTATTTGTTGCGGTTGATCGACAGATAGTAGGTGGCATCCTCGTCGCGCACCGGCGGCGCCCAGTGCCGGGTGTCATCGCCTTTGGGTCCTTCGACCTTGATGACGGTGGCGCCGAGGTCGGCGAGCATCATCGTCGAGTACGGTCCGGCCAGCACGCGGGAGAAGTCGACGACGATCTGTCCCGACAGGGGACCCGAGCCGGCGCGGGGGAGGAACTCCTCGAGGCGGTCGTGGGCAGGTGACCGATGGTGGTCGTGGGCAGAGCCGCTGTCGTGGGGCTCAGAAGTGGTCGACTGCTTCATCGTCGAATGTCTTCCTCTCGTCGGGCCGGCGGCGCTGCTGTGTGCTGACAGTGCTGTCAGTGGAGTCGAGCTCGGCATCCCGGGCCCGTGCTTGGGCAGCGGGCGCGTGGTCCGTCCCACCATATAACAGGATCAGCAATAATGTACATGGATTATTATCGGAACAGGTATTGGCTGGGATGTCGGTCGGGGCAACGGCAGAGGCTCCAGCGCGGATTCGGAAAAGGAGCAGTCGATGGAGATTCAGCAGGTCAAAGCGTTCCTCGCAGTCGCCGAAGAGCTGCACTTCGGTCGTGCAGCCGAACGGCTCGGAATGCTGCAGCCGCCGCTCAGCCGCACGATCCGCGCGCTCGAGGACCACCTCGGCGTCGATCTGTTCCGACGCACGACCCGCAATGTGGCGCTGACCGCGGCGGGAGAGGCGCTGGTGGAGCCGGCGCGGAAGATGATCGAGTACCGAACCTTGGCCGCCGAGGCGGTGCGCCGGGCCGCCGATGGGCAGACCGGACACATCGAATTCGGATTCGCCCACTCGTCATCGCGCAGACTGGCCGCGGCGCTCGTGACTGCATCCGCCGCGCACAGGCCGGGGGTCAGCTTCGGGCTCCACTCCGATGTCTACGCCGAGGAGGGGATCACCCGCCTCGTCGACGGCTCGCTCGACCTCGCGCTTGTGAGGTGGGCGAAGCAGCCACCCGGGGTCACAGGTCGGCCGGTGATGGTCGAGCGTCTCTCGGCAGCCCTGCCGGTGGGTCATCGTCTGGCGGGACGTGCCTCGGTGCGGGTGGACGAGCTTGCCGACGAGGATTTCATCGCTCTTCCCGGGCATCCTTCCTCGACGTTGCGGGAGGCGACGCTGCGTCTGTGCCACGAAGCGGGGTTCGCACCGCGCGTAGTCCAGAGCGCGCCGGATTCGCAGACGATCGGAGCTCTGGTCGCGGCCGGCCTCGGCATCTCGATCACCTTCGACTCGGTGTCCGCCGCCACCCGTGAGGTCGGCACCGTGGCCGTGCCCCTCGATATCCCGGAGGAGCCCACGATGCTCTACCTCGCCCACCGCACCGACCACGGAAAAGCCTCCGTGGAAGCGGTGCTCACCCTCGCCGAGGTGGTCCTGCCGACCGTGGAATGAGAGCGGTGGCGGGGCGGCTCACAGGTGAGCGTTCCAGTCATCGAGGCGGCGGCGGAGATCCTCGGCGGTCATGTCGGTGAGGCCGATCCCGTGATAGTTCGGCAGCCAGGTCTCGACGCGATCATGGGCACGTGCCGCAGCTTGGACGTCCCAGGCGCGGATGTCATGGATGCGGCGGCCGAGGAGTCGTTCGTACTCGTCGAGAAAGTCGGCGGCCGCCTCGGGGGAACCGAGCAGCACGAGATCCTGACGGCACCAAGCGAGGTCGACTCCGCGAGGTCCGCGGCTCGCGCCCGACCAGTCGACGACTCCGGTGAGGCGCCCGCCCGTCCACAAGGCATTGCCTGCCCAGAAATCCGTGTGCGTGAGGACCTCTTCGTCGCGGTCGAGGTTCGCCCACTCCCGTTGGGCGCGAATTGCGATGGCAGAGTCTCCAGGCGGCGGGGACTGCGGAGCCAGAGGCAGACCGGTACCGTCGAGTTCGTGGACGCGCACCAGTGCCGCGGCCATCTCGCGGGCGATGGTGGTCAGAGGTATCGCCGGATCCGGTGGTGAGCCCGGGACGCGGGTCGTGACGATGACCGGGTCGTTGGTGTCGGCGCTGTGGGCGATGAGGCGGGGGACAAGATCGCCGAGCGGTCTCAGCCGATCGAGCACTGCGGCCTCTTTGACCGCCGCATCATGGCCGGCGGGGAATGCGCGGACGACGAGCTCCGCGTCTCCGTCGCGGGCGGACATGGTCAGCGCGTGCTGACCGCCGGCAAGGGTCTCGACGAATCTCAGCTCCCGGCCGATCAGCGCCGAAGCTGTCGCGAGGGCGCGTGCGCGGCGGCTTCGCTCGGCCGTCCTGAGCTGTCTCTTCAGCCCCTCGGCATAGCGCCTGGCCATCAACTTCTGTGCCGCCACGGTCACCGGAGCGCCCAAACGGAGGAGAGGATGTGCGGGGACGGAATCGGCGCTGATGGTCACGCCGAGGCGGCCGTCAGTGCCGATGGACACGAGGAAAGTCTCCTCACCGTTCTCGAGGTGGCCCGGCAGGGTGCGATAGGTGAATCCGGCGCGATCCCTCTCATCGATCACCCGTGTGACGACGCACGAACCGACGGGCACGAGCAGATCGCGACCGCGCAGCCGCCTCGGCGAGGCTGGCCAAACGGGATTGAGTCCCAAGCTGACGATCCGACCTTCGGCCACTCGGCGAGCCGGGTGGACGACGACGCCGGCGAGGTCCTGCAGCACCCAGGAGAAGATCGCTTCCCGGGCGAGCGGGAACTGGTCGCCCGAGCCGAGATCGAGATGGAACTCGAGATGATTCATGACTCCATTCTCGTCTTATGCCCTCGCGTGATGATGTGTAGTCCTTGTCTTCTTCGAACGGCTATGCCTACGATGAGAAGCGAACGCTGAACGAACGCTCGCTTCACGGCGTTTCGCGAGGTCAGCGCCGAACGCTCACGTCACCGCACGAACACTGGAGTTCATCAATGTCAGACAGCACCTCAGCCACTCAGTCGGCAGCCACCTCGGCGGCTCCGCAATCCGGTCGTCGTTTCGAAGGCCAGGTCGCCGTCATCACGGGCGCCAGTCGCGGCATCGGCCTCGGAATCGCTCGGCGGCTCAACGCGGAGGGGGCCACCGTCGTGCTCACCGCGCGCAAGCCCGAAGCGCTGGGTGAGGCGGTCGCCGAGTTCCCCGAAGGCACGGCGCTCGCCATCGCCGGCAAGGCCGACGACCCGGCTCACAGGGCAGAGGTATTCGACACGGTCGCTGAGAAGTTCGGTCGCCTCGATGTGCTCGTGGCCAACGCCGGAATCAACCCGGTCTACGGCCCGCTCGTCGATATGGAACTCGATGCCGCGCGGAAGATCTTCGATGTCAACGTCCTCGGCACACTGGCCTGGGTGCAGGATGCCGTCCACCATGAGGGCCTGAACTTCCGTGAGAACAAGGGCCGCGTCGTCACCCTGTCGTCGGTCGCCGGACAGATCCCGAGCGAAGGCATCGGCTTCTACGGAATCTCGAAGGCCGCGGTCTCGCATCTGACGAAGACGCTCGCCGTGGAGCTCGGGCCGGACATCCGCGTCAATGCCGTCGCTCCGGCAGTGGTCAAGACGAAGTTCGCCACCGCGCTCTACGAAGGCAGGGAGGAAGAAGTCGCTTCCGCGTACCCGGTCAAGCGCCTCGGTACTCCTGAGGACATTGCCGGTGCCGTCGCCTATCTCGCCTCGGACGACGCCGACTGGATCACCGCTCAGGTGCTCACAGCCGATGGGGGAGTTGTCACCGCCGGCGGCAGCGCCTGACACCGAGGCTGAGCCTGCGGCTGAACCTTGGTTGCCGATAAACGGCAGCCCGAAACATAGGTCGCCATCGGACATCTGCACCCGAATCCATGTCGCCACCGGATACTTCTCTTGACGGAAAGTATCCGATGGCGACCTAAGTTCTTTGCGGCACCGTTCTGAGGCGCATTGTTGGGTCGATCCATGGTGTTTCAGGCGTGGAAACCACCGTGGATCGACCCAACAATCCTGTGCAGGCGGGGTTTGCGGAACAGTTCGCGGGCTGCTGGCCCCTACTTCACCGGGAGGCCGGCGGCGTGCGCACAGATCTCGCCGTAGCGTTCGGCCACACCAGCTGGGTCGAGTTCGCCGCCGGCCCGGTACCACTGCGAGACGCCCGTGCAGATCGTCGTGATCGCACGTGAGGCGTCCCGCGGGAACTCCGTGGTGAAGCTGCCGTCGGCAACGCACTCCTCGACCACCGCGTCGAGGAGTTTCTGCTGCCGGTCACGAGCGGCGATATGAGCATCCCGGTGCTGATCCTTCAACGCTCGGATCTCGCTGAAGGCGATGAAGGCGAGATCGGACTGGTGCGCGTGGAAGAGCAGCAGGCATTCGATGAGCCTGTCGAAGCGCGCGGTCGGCTCCTGCCCGCCGTCGGCGAGTGCCGCGACGCTGCGCTGCCACAGATCCTCCATCGCCAGACGGTCGATCTCGGCGAGGATCGCATGCTTCGACGCGAAATGGTGATAGAGGCCGGGCACTGACAGCCCGGCTGCGCCGGCCAGCTGCCGGATGCTCGTGCCGTGGAAGCCGCCCGTGACGAAGCTGTCGAGAGCGGCCTGGAGGATCGGCGAGAGCAACGGGGCGTCGTAGTCCCGCCAATCGATCATGGGTGCATTGCTCACGAGTTGTCCCTGCCTGCTCCGTCTCACTGTCTTCTCATCCCTAATCTACGGCCATTCCTGCCCCGCAGTTCCATTCGACCCCCGAAGCGTCCCTCCATCTCTGAGTTCGATCGCTTTGCTGCCCGAGCGGTCGACAGTCATGCCGGGCCGCCCTTGCGCCCGGTCATCGTGTGACCTACGATACAGAACTAACCGAGCGAGCGCTCGGTCGGCCGAAGCTGAGATGCTCCGGTCCCGACACGATGAAGGGCGACAGTCAGATGGCAGCCGACAGCACTTCCACCACCACGCGGCATGTGTGGACGCGGCTCTACCCCGCCGGAGTCGGTGAGACGCCGGAGATCCACGACGCATCCACGGCTCATGCGTGGAACGCCCGCGTCGAGGCGGCCCCCAGTCAGATCGCCGTGACCTACCGTGGCCGCAGGTTCACCACCGCCGACATCGACCGTGAAGCCGAGGCGCTCGCCGCCGGGTTCCTCTCCCGCGGCCTGCAGAAGTCGAATATCGTCGGCGTCTACCTTCAGAACGTCCCGCAGTTCGCCGTGGCGCTGCTCGCGGCCTGGAAGATCGGCGTAGTCCCCCTCGTCCTCAACCCCATGTACCGCGGCCGCGAACTGCGCGCGCTCATCGACGATTCGGCTGCCTCGGCGATCATCTGCGACGAAGCAGACCTCGGCCAGGTTCGTGAGACCCTCGCCGGTGGCTCCCTGACCTGGGTGCTCATCACCGATGACGACGAATACGATCGGGACCCCTCCGACCTCACCGGCGACGCCCAGACCGCAGCTGTCCGTGAGTCAGAAACCACTCCCGCCGAGGCGACCCCCGCCGAGTCCGGGATCGCCGTTTATTCGTGGGGTCCCTTCCTCGCCTCCCAGCGCACCGACGCGCCCGATCACCGCACCGAACTGCTGCCGGGCCTCGACGACGCCGCCCTGCTCACCTACACATCGGGCACGACCGGACCGGCCAAAGGCGCCGTCGGCACCCATCGCAATGTGCTCGCCGTGGCCCGGTCGTATGGAGAGTGGCTGAACCTCGGCGAAGGCGACGTCATGCTCGCCATCGCCCCGCTCTTCCACATCACCGGAGCCGTCGCCTGCGCGGCGACCTCGCTGATCTTTCCGATCACGCTCGACTTCATCGGCCGCGTGAACGCGGACAAGATCGTCGCCGCCATCCGTGATGACAAGGTCACCGTGACCATCGGCTCGATCACCGTCTACAACGCCCTGCTCGAACACGAGTCCGCCACAGCCGAGGACCTGCAGAGCATTCGCTACCTCTATTCCGGTGGAGCCCCCGTGCCGCCGGCCACGGTCGAGCGTTTCCGGAAGCGGTTCGGCCACTACATCCACAACATCTACGGGATGACCGAAACCGCCTCGGCGGTCATCGGAGTCCCGCCGAACACGGAGGCGCCTGTCGACCCGGCCACGGACACCCTGGCCATCGGCGTGCCGTTCCCCGGACTCGAAGCCCGCATCGTCGACATCGCCGACGGGACCGTCATCACCGATTCCAGTGCCGGCGAACTCGAGTTGCGTGGGCCTCAGATTACGCCCGGCTACCTCGGCAAGCCCGAAGCCAACGAGGCGGCATTCGACGAGGGCTGGTTGCGCACCGGCGATGTCGGAGTCATGGACGCAGCCGGCTGGATCTATCTCGTCGATCGGATCAAGGACCAGATCAACGCCTCCGGCTACAAGGTGTGGCCGCGCGAGGTCGAAGACGTCCTCTATGAACACCCTGCCGTGCTCGAAGCCGCCGTCGTCGGCCAGCCCGACGACTACCGCGGTGAGACCGTCGTCGCCTACGTCTCCCTGCGCACCGGCCAAGACGTCAGCGCCGAGGAGCTCATCGCCTTCGCGAAAGAACGCCTCGCTGCGTACAAGTACCCGCGCATCGTCCACGTCATGTCCGACCTGCCGAAGACGCATACCGGAAAGATCCAACGCAGGCTGCTGCGCGACTCGGCTAGAGAAGCAGCGTCGAACAAATAGGCACCACTGACAGACAACTAAGCAACACAGGAGAAGCAATGAGCGAATCATCGTTCGGACGCCGTTTCGAGGGACAGGTCGCCCTCGTGACGGGATCGAGCCGCGGCATCGGCCTCGGCATCGCCAAGCGGCTGCAGGCCGAAGGCGCGACCGTCGTCCTCACCGCTCGCAAGCCCGAGCCCTTGGCCGAGACGGTCGCCGAATTCCCCGAAGGCACCGCAATCGGCATCGCCGGCAAGGCCGATGACTCGGCTCACCGGGCCGAAGTATTCGACACAATCGAGAAGAAGTACGGCCGCCTCGACGTCCTCGTCACGAACGTCGGCATCAACCCGGTCTACGGTGACACCGTCGACATTGAGCTCGATGCCGCCCGCAAGATCCTCGAGGTCAACGTGCTCGGAACCCTGGCCTGGATCCAGGGCGCGGTCAACCACGAGGGTCTGCACTTCCGTGAGAACAAGGGCCGGATCCTCTCGATCTCCTCGGTCGCCGGACAGAACCCCAGCGAAGGCATCGGCATGTACGGAGTCTCGAAGGCCGCCGTGTCCCACCTCGTGAAGACTCTCGCCGTCGAACTCGGCCCTGATATCCGCGTCAACGGCATCGCTCCGGCCGTCGTCAAGACCCGTTTCGCCACCGCCCTCTACGAAGGCAAAGAGGCAGAAGTCACCGCCGCCTACCCGGCCGGCCGCCTCGGCACACCTGAAGACATCGGCGCAGCTGCGGCCTACCTTACGTCGTCCGACTCGGACTGGATCACCGCCCAGATCCTCACCGCCGACGGCGGACTCATCACAGCAGGAGGCACAGCATGAGCCGGATTCCCGCAGAGGTCGAGGAGCTGCGCCAGCGCACCCGCACCTTCATCCGCGAGGTCGTCATCCCCGCCGAGCCCCATCCCGGGGACTACCTCGACGAAGCGGTCCTGACCGACCTCAAGGCCAAAGCCAAGGAGTCCGGAGTCTTCGCTCCACACGTGCCCACCGAGTGGGGCGGCCAGGGCGTGCCGGTCGAATTCTGGTCCCCGGTGTTCCAGGAGGCAGGATACTCGCCGATCGGGCCCGCCGTTCTCAACTGCATGGCACCCGATGAGGGCAATATGCACATGCTCGCCCAGATCGCCACGCAGGAGCAGAAGGAGCGGTTCCTCGCCCCGCTGGCCGCCGGCGACGTCCGCTCGTCGTTCGCCATGACCGAACCACATCCGGGCACCGGCTCCGACCCGTCGGCGTTGTCCACCCGCGCCGTCAAGGACGGCGACGAGTGGGTCATCAACGGTGACAAGCGCTTCATCTCCGGTGCTGAACTGAGCAGCTTCTTCATCGTCATGGCCGCCACCGACGCCGAGGAGTCGGCCGCTGCGACCGAGGGGTCGGGCTCCGCGCAGGCTCGCAAGGGCCAGGCCGCCACGATGTTCCTCGTGCCCAAAGACACCCCCGGCGTCAGTGTCGGCCGGTCGATCCACACTGTCGATCGCACCATCGCCGGAGGCCACCCCTACGTCCACTTCGACGATGTCCGCGTCCCCGCCTCGGCGATCCTCGGCGAACCGGGGAAGGGCTTCGCCTACGCCCAGGTGCGCTTGGCACCGGCCCGCCTCACGCACTGCATGCGGTGGCTGGGACTGGCCCGCCGGGCGCTGGACACGGCTCTCGACCGTGCCGAACATCGCGAGGCATTCGGCGACGTCCTGGCACGTCAGGGGCTCGCGCAGGAACTCATTGCGCAGTCAGTCATCGACATCGAGACCTCTGACGCGATGATCACGAAGACCTCCGAGGTGCTCGCCACCGACGCAAAGGAAGCGAACTCCAGATCTTCGATCGCGAAGGTCTACTGCTCCGAAGCCGTCTACCGCGTCATCGACCGCGCCATCCAGATCACCGGCGGCGACGGAGTCTCCGACCAGCTGCCGCTGATCCAGTACCTCAACGACGTCCGCCCGTTCCGCATCTACGACGGCGCCACCGAGACGCACAAGTTCGCGATCTCCCGCCGCGCGTCATCGAAGCGCCGCAAGGAAGTCGCCGCAGGTGCACCTCGTCTCGACATCGTGGGGGAGGCCCGGTGACCGAGAAGCTCGTCGACGTCGTCGACACCGCCGCCGAGGCGCAGGCACTGTCCGCACCGCCGTTGCTCATCGTCGACGTCCTCACCGACTACCTCGACACGCACGGCCTCGGGTCCGGTCCCGTCCGCTGGGATCGCATCGGCGAGGGCCAGTCGAACGTCACCTTCCGGATCCGGCGTGATGACCTCGATGTGGTGCTGCGCCGCGGACCACGCCCGCCGATCCCGAAATCGACCCATGACATGGTCCGCGAAGCGAAGATCCAGAAGGTCCTCGGCGCCCAGGGAGTGGCCGTGCCCACGATCCTCCACGTCTGCGAGGACGAATCGGTCCTCGGCGTGCCGTTCTACATCATGGACTTCGTCCCCGGCACTGTTGTCACCGACACTCTGCCGGACTTCCTCGCCGAGGTGGCTGACCGTCGCGCACTGAGCGAAGCCCTCGTCGACCGCCTCGTCGACCTCCACTCGGTCGACGTCGCAGTTCCCGAGGTGGCCGCGCTCGGTCGTCCGGACGGGTACCTGGAGCGCCAGGTGAAGTTGTTCGCCTCCCTCTGGGGGAAGAACACTCAGCGGTCGCTGCCCCAGGTCAGCCGCCTCGGTGAGTGGTTGGCTGCGAACATTCCGGCCACTCAGCGGCACGCGGTCGTCCATGGCGACTACCGTGCCGGCAACGCGATGATCGCGTCCTCGACGCCGGTCGAGGTCGCAGCGATCCTCGACTGGGAGATGTCGACCCTCGGCGATCCGCTCGCCGACCTCGGCTACTTCCTCGTCACCTACACCGACCGCGAGAATCCGCGCACGGTCATGGACCTCACCCCGGTCACTGCGGGGGAGGGGTTCCTCACCCGTTCCGACCTCGCCGAGCGCTACCAGCAGAAGACGGGCCTCGACCTGTCCGTATTGCCTTGGTACGAGGCCTTCGCGCTGTGGAAGGCCGCGATCTTCAGCGAAGCCATCTACACCAGATGGCTCAACGGAGAGGCGCCGTCGGCCGGTAACTTCACCGGCAGCCTCGAGACCGGGGTCCCCGAACTCATCGCAGCCGCCGAAGCCGTCGCCTCCACCGTCGTGTGACGGCGAGCGAGATAGGAGTATCCGCACCACCGAACACCACCACAGAGATATACAGCATCACCACCTCCAATGAAGCAGTGGAAAGGAAGCCATGACCGATACGATCGCAGAGACAAAGGTGCCTCTGCAGCTGAAACGGCGATCCGTCGTCGCGAGCACCATCGGCAATATCCTCGAATGGTACGAGTGGAGCGCCTACGCGGTGTTCACGCCCTTCATCGCCGCCGCGATGTTCAACAGCGAGGACACAGTCTCCTCCGTCCTCGCGACCCTCGGCGTCTTCGCCGTCGGGTTCCTCATGAGACCCCTGGGCGGCATCGTGTTCGGGAAGATCGCCGATGTGAAGGGGCGCAAGTTCGTTCTCATCGTCACGATGCTCATCATGGCAGGCGGTTCGTTCCTCATCGCCGTCCTGCCGACCTATGGTCAGATCGGCGTCTTCGCCTCACTCATCCTCCTTCTCATCCGAGTGGCACAGGGCTTCGCCCACGGAGGGGAGTCGGCAACTGCGAACTCCTATATCGCTGAGATCGCTCCGGCCCACAAGCGCGGTTTCTGGGGCTCAATCGTCTTCGTCGCCATCTTCGGCGGTTCGGTCGTCGCTTACACGATTGGGGGCGTGATCACGAACGTCTTCTCCGAGGCAGCAGTTTCCGACTGGGCATGGAGGATTCCGTTCGCGCTCGGCGGTCTGCTCGCGCTCGTCGCGCTGTGGATGCGGCGCGGAATGGTCGAAAGCGATGTCTTCGAAGCCGATGAAGCGGAAGAAGTTGTCGACCCGACCCCGCTGGATCGCGGCCGCGTGGCCCGTGCGATCGTCCTCGTCGTGCTCATGACCTCCGGTATCACCGCGGCTCACTACACCTGGACGTCGTACGCGTCGACCTTGGCGATCACCGAGCGCGGTATGGATGCGCAGACCGCTTACTGGGCGACCGTCGGTGCGCAGATCATCGCACTCGCGTCGCTGCCCTTCTGGGGATTCCTCTCCGACCGGATCGGTCGTCGGCCGGTGCTCATCGGCTTCGGAGTGCTCATGGCGATCCTGCAGTATCCGCTCATGGGCATGATCACGGACACCGGCTGGACGTTGTTCGTTGCGTCGACGCTGGCACTGCTCGTGGTCTCGATGGCAGGAGCCTTGTTGTCGGCAGTCCTGTCCGAGGCCTTCCCGACGAAGGTCCGCACCCAGGGAATCGGCTTCGCCTACTCGGTCTCTGTGGCTGTGTTCGGCGGAACGGCACCATATCTCAATGGACTGTTCAACTCGCTCGACCTCAGCTGGCTCTCCAGCGGCTGGGTGGTCCTGCTCTGCTTGGCAACGATCGTCGCCGTGGTCAAGCTGCCCGAGACCAAGGGCAAGGACCTCAACGCGATCTGAACATCGCGGCGGGACCGCAGCGCCGCCTCGGCGAATCTAGGTCGCTAACGGGCTTCGGCGCCCGAATCTAGGTCGCTATCGGATACTTCTGAGCAAGGAAAGTATCCGATAGCGACCTATTTCTGCATTGGAGTCACAGAGGATCTGCCGTGGGGAGCTGGTCCTCGCGGCGGTTGGAAGAGTGGCCACAGCGAGGGGGCCAGCAGGGGGTTTGTCGGGGGTGATTTCATTCACTAGAATCGGAGGCGCAGTCTCAGCCGGGGGCTTCAGAGGCCCAACTGGTTCTGCACATAACTTCATACGCCGCTAAGACAAGACGTGGGAGAGCTGCCGCAGTCGGGCCGAATCGAGCCGGACTTCCGAGCAGCGCCGTAGGTGCAATTCCCTCCCCGGGAAACTCTCAGGCCCAGTACCACCGATTGCAGGCATATCTGAAGGACGCGAGTTCGCCGCACACGTGCGGTGCGACCACGCATCCGACAGATCGGGGAGGACACTCAGCGATCGCTGCGTCCTCCAATTCGGTGGGCGCGACACCGACCCAAGGACGGCAATTGACCAGTTCACTCGCCCATACGACGCAGGCAACAGGGGACACCGCGCGCCCCTTCTCCGACCGCCACATCGGCCCCCGCGCCGACGACGTGCAGGCCATGCTCGCCGAACTCGGCTATGACTCCCTGGAAGCGCTCTCTTCCGCTGCCGTCCCGGAATCCATCCAGAACACCGAGCTCAACCTGCCCGCCGGCCGCTCCGAATTCGATGTGCTGGGCGACCTGCGCGACCTCGCCGAACAGAACGTCATGCGCACCCAGCTCATCGGCCAGGGCTACTACGACACGATCACCCCGGCCGTCATCCGCCGCAACCTCGTCGAGAACCCCGCCTGGTACACCGCCTACACCCCGTACCAGCCCGAGATCTCCCAGGGCCGGCTCGAAGCGCTGCTGAACTTCCAGCAGGTCGTCCAGGACCTCACCGGCCTCGACATCGCCAATGCCTCCCTCCTCGATGAGGCCACCGCCGTCGCCGAGGCGGTCCTGCTCATGCGTCGAGCCGTGAAGAAGGGGACAACCGTCGTCCTCGACTCCGAACTCCACCCGCAGACCATTGCCGTTGTCCGCGCCCGGGCGAAGGCCATGGACTTCCGCGTCACCGTCGCCGACCTCGCCGAGGGCCTCGTCGGCGAAGACATCTTCGGCATCGTCTGCGCCCAGCCCGGCACCACCGGCGCCATCCGCGACTTCACCGAAGCCGTCGACGGAGCGCACGACCGCGGTGCGCTGGTCACTTTCGACGCCGACCTGCTGGCCCTGACCCTGCTCAAGGACTGCGCCTCCCAGGGTGCGGACATCGCCGTCGGCTCGGCCCAGCGCTTCGGTGTGCCCCTGTTCTTCGGCGGCCCCCACGCCGGCTTCATGGCCGTGAAGTCCGGACTCCAGCGCCAGCTGCCCGGCCGCCTCGTCGGAGTGTCCAAGGACGCCCAGGGCAAGCCCGGCTACCGTCTGGCCCTGCAGACCCGCGAACAGCACATCCGCCGCCAGAAGGCGACGTCGAACATCTGCACCGCGCAGGCCCTGCTCGCCAACGTCGCCTCGATGTACGCCGTCTACCACGGCCCGGTCGGTCTGACCCGCATCGCCTCCCGCGTCCACCGCCTCGCCCACGCGTTCGCAGGTGCCGCGGACACCGCCCCCGGCGCCGAGGTTCTCACCTGGGAATTCTTCGATACCGTGGCCCTGCGCGTGGCCGATGCCGAAGCCGCCCGCTACGTCGCCGACCAGGCTGGATACAACATCCGCGTCATCGATAGCACCACAGTCGGCGTCTCCTTCGGCGAACCCCACACCGTCGCCGATGCCAACGGCCTGCTCGAAGCCCTCGGCATCCTTGCCCGGGTCGACGCGGACGACTTCGAAGCCGCCTCGGCGGGAACCTTCGGAGCCAACGCCGTTCCGGAGCCCGCATTCGCGGCGTCGTTCCACCGGGACACCGAATTCCTCACCCACCCCGTCTTCAGCGCCCACGGCTCCGAGACCTCGATGATGCGCTACCTGCGCACCCTGGCCGACCGTGACCTCGCACTCGACCGGACGATGATTCCGCTGGGTTCGTGCACGATGAAGCTCAACGCCGCCGCCGAGATGGAACCCATCACCTGGCCGGAATTCGCCTCCATCCACCCCTTCGCCCCCGTCGAACAGACCAAGGGTTGGCGCGCACTCATCGGTCGCCTCGAGGACTCCCTCGTCGAGGTCACCGGCTACGACCGTGTGTCCCTGCAGCCCAACGCCGGCTCGCAGGGTGAGCTGGCCGGACTGCTCGCCATCCGCGCCTACCATGTGGCCAATGGGGACGATGCCCGCACCGTCGTACTCATCCCGCAGTCCGCGCACGGCACGAACGCCGCCTCCGCGGTGCTCGCCGGACTCCAGGTGCAGGTCGTCGCGACGGCCGATGACGGCTCCGTGGACATGGACGACCTCGATGCGAAGATCGCCAAGCACGAAGGCAAGATCGCCGGCATCATGATCACCTACCCGTCGACCCACGGAGTCTTCGAACCGCAGATCCGCGAGGTCTGCGACAAGGTTCACGCCGCCGGCGGCCAGGTCTACGTCGACGGTGCGAACCTCAACGCCATGGTCGGACTCGCCAAGCCCGGCGAATTCGGCGGCGACGTCTCCCACCTCAACCTGCACAAGACCTTCTGCATCCCCCACGGAGGAGGCGGCCCCGGAGTCGGCCCTGTGGCGGTTCGCGAACACCTCGCTCCGTACCTGCCCGGCGATGCCACGCTGCCGGAGCTCGTCGCCGGTGACCCGGATGCCAAGGAGCTGCCGATCTCCGCATCGATGTTCGGCTCCGCAGGAGTCCTGCCCATCAGCTTCGCCTACCTCGAACTCATGGGTGCCGAAGGGCTGCGCGAGGCCTCGCGCTCGGCTCTGCTCGGTGCGAACTACCTGGCGAAGAAGCTCGGCGACGTCTACCCGATCCTCTACTCGGGAGAGAACGGACTCGTCGGCCACGAAACAATCCTCGACCTCCGCGCGATCACCTCGGCGACGGGAGTCACCGCCGAGGATGTCTGCAAGCGCCTCGTCGACTTCGGTTTCCACGCCCCGACCCTGGCCTTCCCGGTGCCCGGCACCCTCATGGTCGAACCCACCGAGTCCGAGGACAAGGACGAGCTCGACCGCTTCATCGAGGCCATGCGCACCATCCGCGCCGAGATCGACGAGATCGGCAAGTCGTATACCTACGAAGAGTCGCCGCTGGCCCTCGCGCCGCACCCAGCGACCGCAGTGATGGACGACTGGGACGGCAAGTACAGCCGCGAGACCGCGGTGTTCCCCGTTCCCGGGCTGCGCCTCACGAAGTACTTCCCGCCGGTCAGCCGCATCGACGGAGCCTACGGCGACCGCAACCTGGTGTGCTCCTGCCCGCCGCCAGAGGCCTTCGAAGAGTTCGAGGAAGAGGACAAGTGATGACCGATAAGACCGCGAACACACCGAAAGAGACCCCGCTGCACAGCATCCACGCCGAGCTCGGTGCCTCGTTCACCGACTTCGGCGGCTGGGACATGCCGCTGAAGTACGGTTCGGAACTCGCCGAACACCGTGCCGTGCGTGAGGCCGCAGGCCTCTTCGACCTCTCCCACATGGGAGAGGTGCGCATCAGCGGAACCGACGCCGCAGCCTTCCTCGACTACGCGCTCGTCGCGAAGTACTCGAAGATGAAGATCGGCAAGGCCAAGTACGGAGTCATCGTCAACGAGTCAGGCGGCCTGCTCGACGACCTCATCACCTACCGCATCGGCGACGAAGAGTTCCTCATCGTCCCCAACGCCTCGAACACGCCCCCCGTGGTCGCCGCGCTCAAGGAACGCGTGCACCAGTTCGTGCAGACCGTCGCACCCGGCTCCGATGTGCACCTGACCGACGAATCCGACGCCACCGCGCTCATCGCAGTGCAGGGACCGAACTCGGAGGCGATCATCCTGCGCGCCCTCGACGAGTCCGGCCACGGCGAATTCGGACCCCGCACCGGCGCCGGCGACCAGGCGAAAGCCCAGGTCACCGACGAGGCCAACGGGGGAGCCACCTCGGCGGGGGATGCGAAGATCACCATCGGTCAGGCGGTGCGCGAACTCAAGTACTACGCGTGGATGCCGCTGACGATCGCCGGGATCGACCTCATGCTCGCTCGCACCGGATACACCGGTGAGGACGGGTTCGAGCTCTACGTCCCCAACATCGGCGCCTCCCGCCTGTGGAACACGCTCGTGACCTCGGGTGCGGACTACGGACTCGTTCCCTGCGGTCTGGCCGCACGCGATTCGCTGCGCCTCGAAGCCGGAATGCCGCTCTACGGCAACGAACTCGATCAGAACACCACCCCGTACGATGCGGGACTGGGCCGGATGATCGGGTTCAACACGAAGGACGACTTCTTCGCCCGTGAGGCGCTGGCGAAGCTCGGAGAGACCGAACCGCCGCGCGTGCTCGTCGGCCTGAGCTCGGAAGGACGCCGTGCCGCCCGTTCCGGTGCCGCCGTATCGATCGACGGCGCTGAGGTCGGCACCGTCACCTCCGGTCAGCCCTCGCCGACGCTCGGCCACCCGATCGCCCTGGCCTACATCGATCGGGACCGCACCGAGGTGGGCACCGCCGTGACCGTGGACATCCGCGGCAAGGCACACGACTTCACCGTCACACAGCTGCCGTTCTACAAGCGCCAGGCCGACTGAAGCTCTCACCCACAATTCATCCTGGTGGGACCGGCGACTCGTAGACTGGTCCCACCTGGCACAACAACGTCGTGACCGCCCCTTCCGGCGGCAGTCACAGTAAGGAA
Organism: Brevibacterium sp. Lmc1; assembly: GCF_057654315.1. Taxonomy (NCBI): domain Bacteria; kingdom Bacillati; phylum Actinomycetota; class Actinomycetes; order Micrococcales; family Brevibacteriaceae; genus Brevibacterium; species Brevibacterium sp. Lmc1. The sequence goes on from NZ_CM172803.1 coordinate 565,502, forward strand.
GACATATGGCACAGCTGCCCCCGCTCCCGCAGAACTTCACCTACTCCGCCGAACACGAATGGGTCGACGGCGCTGCCGATGAGCTCGTCGGCAAGACCGTCAAGGTCGGCATCACCGCCGTCGCCGCCGATGCCCTCGGCGAGGTCGTCTACGTCGACCTGCCAGCGGTCGGCGACACCGTCACCGCAGGTGAGACCTGCGGCGAGGTCGAATCCACGAAGTCCGTGTCCGACCTCTACACCCCGGTCACCGGCGAGGTCGTCACGATCAACGAGGCGGCCGTGGACTCACCCGGACTGCTCAACTCCGACCCCTACGGTGAGGGCTGGCTGTTCGAGGTCGCCGTGACCGAGGTCGGCGAAGTCATGGACGCCGCCGGCTACGCCGAGGCGAACTCCCTCTGAGCCTCACCCTCCGGGCGGAGGATATAAACCCTGAAGCGGGGTCGGTCGAGGTCGGTGCCGACACATCGTCGGCATCGGCTTGCCATGCACGTGAGTGCACGGCTGTTCGGTCGGCCCCGTCGTCATCTCATCAGAAACGAAGTGATTGCCATGCCATTGAGTGTCTTCGATCTCTTCACGGTCGGCATCGGACCGTCGAGCTCCCACACCGTCGGACCGATGCGTGCCGGCGCGAGCTTCATCGACCTCCTTAGCGATTCGCTGAGCTCCGTGGCGGATCTGCGCGTCGACGTGTTCGGTTCCCTGGCCGCCACCGGCGCCGGTCACGGGACCTTCGACGCCATCCTCATCGGCCTCGAAGGCTGCCGCCCCGATCTCATCGAAGCCAACGAACTGACCGCCCGGCGGACACGGATGTCCGAGACCGGGACGATCATCCTCGGCGACTCGACCGGCAACGGCGTCGAACTCAAGTTCACCGAGGATGACATGGTCAAACGACCGCTGACCGTCCTCCCGCGCCATACGAACGCCATGACCGTGACCGCCTACGACGCTGCCGGGGAGACTCTCGCCGAGGAGACCTATTACTCCGTCGGCGGCGGATTCGTGACTTCGGAGACCGAATTCCTCGAGAAAGAGAAGACCGCCGAGGATGGTGCAGCTGCCGACGGCGGCGGTGCAGGCGCGGGCGTCGAGTTCGCGGTCGCGGATTCTGTCGTCGATGCCGAACTCGAGTCCTACGACGAAGAGCTGCCCTACCCCTTCCACTCCGGAGTCGAGCTGCTTCAGCGCTGCCGCGAGAACGATCTGTCCATCGCCGAGATCATGCACGCCAACGAACTGTCGATGCGCGACGAGGATGAGATCCGGCACGGACTGCTCCACATCTACTCGGTGATGGAGGAATGCGCTTCGGCGTCCCTGGACCGCTCCGGTTATCTGCCCGGAGGGCTCAAGGTCCGCCGCCGCGCACACGACTGGTACCTCAAACTCAAGGCCGAGGACCCCGACCGGGATCCCGGCTACTACCTCGAATGGGTCAACCTCATCGCGATGGCCGTGAACGAGGAGAACGCCTCGGGAGGCCGCGTCGTCACCGCGCCGACGAATGGGGCGGCCGGCATCATCCCCGCCGTGCTGCACTATGCGCTCAACTACGTTCCCGCAGTCAAGGAAGGCGGCGAGTCCGCGAAGCATCGAGCCATCGTCGACTTCCTGCTCACCGCGGCAGCCATCGGAGTCCTCTACAAGGAGCGGGCGTCGATCTCCGGCGCCGAGGTGGGCTGTCAGGGAGAGGTCGGATCCGCCTCGTCGATGGCGGCCGGGGGACTGGCTGCCGTTATGGGCGGAACACCCGAGCAGGTGGAGAACGCCGCCGAGATCGCGATGGAGCACAACCTCGGACTGACCTGCGACCCGATCTCCGGGCTCGTGCAGGTCCCCTGCATCGAACGCAATGCGATCGCCGCCGGCAAGGCCATCAACGCCTCCCGCATGGCTCTGTGGGGCGATGGCCAGCACCGGGTCAGCCTCGACGAGGTGATCGAGACGATGCGCCAGACCGGCGCGGACATGTCCTCGAAGTACAAGGAGACAGCGATGGGCGGCCTCGCCGTCAACGTCGTCGAGTGCTGAGGCAGGACGGGTCGTCGAGTGCTGAGGTCAGTGCGTCTGAGGTTCGGAGCCAGGCAAGCGGCGCTCACCTGAGTCGCGGCCTCTCGAGCCGGCTTTGCGCACTCATCTACTTCCGTACCTCTGCCGCGGCCTGAAGCAGCGGGGAGAAAGGGTTAAGTGTGCGAAGAATGCCGAAAATCGGCGGTGGGCTCAGTGTTCTAGTGCAACAGTGGGCTGGTCTCAGGCTACCTGCTCATGCAACAGATCAGCCAGGACCTCGGCCGGGGTCGCGAACCCGAGGACCTTCCGCGGCCTGCGGTTGAGCTGATCCTGCATCGCCTGGATCTCCTCGTCAGTAACCGACTCATCGAAGACCGTGCCCTTCGGGTAGTAGTCCCGAACGAGACCGTTGGAGTTCTCATTCGTCGGTCGTTGCCAGGGTGAGTGCGGGTCGCAGAAGTACACCTGGCAATCGGTGGCGACAGTGATCCGCAGATGCTCAGCCATCTCCTGACCCTGGTCCCACGTGAGAGTCGAGAACAACGCTTCCGGCAGGGAAGCGATCATGTCCTGGACTAGTCCGGTGACGGTGACCGATTCGCGGTTGTTCGGCAGTTTCCGGATCAAGGAGAACCGGGACCGGCGTTCGAAGACGGTCACCAGGCCACCGGCGTGGGAATCGACGACGAGATCACCCTCCCAGTGGCCAGGAACAGTGCGGTCGGCAGCTTGTGAGGGACGGTCGGTCAACAAGGCACCATCGAGCCAGGGACGGTTGGACCGACGCGGCAGCTTCGACTGTGGCTTCCTTCCCGTCTGTCCCGATCGGAGGGCTTTGACCACGGCCAGCTCGTGACGCAGGGATCCGCGTCCTTGGACGTAGAGAGCTTGGTAGACCGTTTCGTGGCTCACGTGCAGGTCCTTCCGGTCAGGGTAGTCACGCCGAAGCCTACCGGCGACCTGTTCGGGCGAGCACTTGTCGTTGAGCCCGTTGATCACGTGAGCCCGCAGCCACGGATCCTCGAGACGTGTGCGACGGTGTTTCTTGCGTGCCTGTCGGGCATAGGTGCGGCCGTGGGCGCCGGCGGCACTGTAGACCGGGTGTGGGCTGATTCTGTCGTATTGGATGAGTCGGTTGCGGCGGATCTCTCGGGACACGGTTGACGGAGCAACACCGAGTTGAGTCGCGATGGTTCTCATCGACAATGGCGGATCTGATTGCAGGCCAGCCTGGATCGTCATTCGGTCGGCGATCGTCAGGTGGCGGTAGGCAGGTGGTCGTGGTGGTGCCGGGGCAGCAACGATGGTGGTCGGCATGGACAGTATTCTGCCGGTCCTGCCTTTGGGCAGGCCGAGTCGCCGCGCCCACCGGGTGACGGTGTTGAGGTTGATGCCGAGGTGGTCAGCGATCGCTGATCGTGGTCTGCCTTCGAGGAGGAGCCAGAAGAGTTCGTCGAGGACGTGGAAGGGCAGCCGTGGACGTCTGTAGTGCGTGGTCATGGGGGTGTTCCTTCGTTCAGTGGAAACACCCGGTCTGATAGTGCTGGTCAGACCGGGTGTTGCACTAGAACCTAGAAACCGCCGGCCTCAAGGCGACATTCTTCGCACACTTAACTCGTGTCGGCGGCGGCGGGCGCGCAGCATCCGGCTGATGGCGGCGCTGCGCGAACACCTTCGCGCCTGCGCGAACTACTTCGCAGCCGCCTCGATCCCGCCCGCAGAGCCTCAGACGGCAACCTCGGGCAACAGGACACCTTGCTATCCAAATTCAAGCGAAGTGACATGGAACACGTGGAACCTTTGTTCCAACTCCAGTCAAATGTAACGAAACGATAACGAACCTCTGGCGCGGTATGAGCGCGAAGGAGCGCCCCGTCGCATCCCAGAGATGCCATGGGGAAAGCCGGGTCCGTTACATGTCGGTAGCTCGGGACGATCGTTGCGGAAGTACCCCGGAATCGGCACTTTCGAGGTTGACGCTCGATCTCAGCCCGTTAGGTTTGTTGGCGTGATTAACGCACTCGCTGAACCGAAGACGCAAATCGACGTCCGGACTCCAGAACTGGAGGACGGACAACATCTATGGCGGCTCGCGAAAGACACAGCCGTGCTCGACCTGAACTCCTCATACTCGTACCTGCTGTGGTGCCGCGACTTCGCGGACACCTCGGTGATCGCACGAATCGACGGAGAACCCGCCGGCTTCATCACCGGTTACACCCGTCCGGAGAATCCGGACACCCTGATGATCTGGCAGGTCGCCGTCAACGAGAACTTCCGTGGACACGGACTCGCATCGACCATGCTCCATGAACTGGCCGACCGGACCGGCGCTCTCCGCATGGAGACGACGATCACCGACGACAATGCGGCGTCCAACCGCCTGTTCCAGGCGTTCGCTGAGAAGCGCGGCGCCGGATTCGACCGTCGCCCGCTGTTCACCCCGGACCTCTACCCGGACGGCCACGACACCGAGTACCTCTACGAGATCGCACCCCTATAACGAGCCTCACCCCGGCGCCGCGCGGCCCCCTGTTCCAAGGGCGTGGACGCGCCAGGTGCCAGGAGGCGGAAGAGATCGCCCGCAGTGAGCGGCAGCGGCCACCGCCTCGGCGACTGCATCCGATGCAGACGCAGAACTTAAAGAAGTCGAAAGGACTCAAGTCATGACTGAAAGCGCTAAGCCCACACCCACTGACAAGCCCGACATCTTCGAAACTCGCGAGTCTGCCGTGCGCAGCTACTGCCGTTCCTGGCCCGCGACCTTCGCCCGTTCGCAGGGCGCAAAGCAGTGGGACGAGGACGGCAACGAGTACCTCGATTTCTTCTCCGGTGCCGGTGCCCTCAACTACGGCCACAACAACCCGGTCGTGATGGGCCCGCTCATCGAGTACCTGCAGTCGGGCGCCGTTCTGCACTCGATGGATATGAAGACCCCGGCCAAGCGTGAGTTCCTGCAGACCTTCCAGGACCTCATCCTCAAGCCGCGCGGACTCGACTACTCCGTCATGTTCCCCGGACCGACGGGAACCAACACCGTCGAGGCGGCTCTCAAGCTTGCTCGCAAGGTGACCGGCCGTCAGCACATGCTCTCGTTCACCAACGCGTTCCACGGCATGACGCTGGGATCGCTGTCGGTGACCGGCAACTCGATGAAGCGCGAAGGCGCAGGCATCCCGCTGACCAACAGCTCGAAGATCCCGTACGACGACTACTTCGACGGAGAGGTCCCGGATTTCCTGTGGCTGGAGAAGGTCCTCGAGGACTCCGGCTCGGGCGTCGACAAGCCCGCCGCTGTCATCGTCGAGACCGTGCAGGGCGAGGGCGGACTGCGTGCCGCTCGCGCCGAATGGTTGCGCGCACTGTCCGACCTGTGCAAGAAGCATGACATCCTCCTCATCGTCGATGACGTGCAGGCAGGCTGCGGCCGTACCGGTTCGTTCTTCAGCTTCGAAGAGGCTGGTATCGAGCCCGACATCGTCTGCCTGTCGAAGTCGATCTCCGGTTCGGGTCTGCCGCTGGCTCTGACCCTGTTCCGTCCCGAGCTCGACGTCTGGGAGCCCGGCGAGCACAACGGCACCTTCCGCGGAAACAACCCTGCGTTCGTGACCGCGACCGCCGCTATCAAGACTTTCTGGGCCGACAATGAGTTCCAGAACCAGCTCGCCGACACCATTGCCGAGCTGCACCAGCGCCTCGACGCGATCGTCGAGAAGGCTGAAGGTGCTTCGATCCGTGGACGTGGCCTGCTGGCCGGCGTCTGCTTCGAAGACCTCGAGGTGGCCGAGAAGGTCGCCGCCTACGCCTTCGAGAACGGTCTCCTGCTCGAGACCTCGGGCGCCGATGACGAAGTCATCAAGATCATGCCGCCGCTGACGATCGACTCGCGCGATCTGCAGGCGGGCCTGGACATCATCGAGGCCGGGGTGGCCAAGTTCGCTCCCGCCGCCGCGAAGGCCGCATTGGCCTGACCCACCTCTGCCGGGCCGGCGTCGCAACTGTGGCGTCGGCCCGAGCTTTGGGCGGATTCGAGCTCACCCGCTCGATCGCCCACCCGGGCCGACGGGAGCCGTCGAAATGAGACGGAAGTCCGCGGCCCACCCTGAACACTTTCACCGACCTTTTGCGAAAGGACCACAGATGTACGTAGTCAACCGCGATGACCTCAACGACACCGACCGTGATGTGAAGTCCGAGACCTGGCGCTCACGCCGCATGGTGCTCGGCAAGGAACGCGTCGGATTCTCGTTCCACGACACCGTGATCTACGCCGGAACCACCTCGACGTTCCATTACCAGAACCACGTTGAAGCCGTGTACTGCGTGCAGGGTAAGGGAACGCTGACCGACGAGGAGACCGGCAAGGTCTACCCGCTCCACGATGGCGTCATGTACCTGCTCGACGGAAATGAGAAGCACACCGTCGTGGCCGAGGAAGAGCTGCGCATGGCCTGCGTGTTCAATCCGCCGGTCACCGGCCGTGAGGTCCACGACGAGAACGGCGTGTACCCGCTCATCCTCGAGGATGAAGCGGCACCCGCGAACTGAATCAGTTCCCCTCGCCGAGGCGGCCCGAGCATTGCGCTCGGGCCGCCTTTTTCGTGTGGTTGAGTTGTGCGCTTGGACGGCAAAGTTGAGCCGAAGCCGGTCGCACTGCAGGTGTGATAATCTTCGGTCATACAAATTTCAAGTTCGTGACTTCTCGTTGCCGATTACACATTCGTTGACTCCGACTCAGGCATCCTCTTCCATCCCATCTTCAGTTGGAGTCTCCATGAAGTTCCTCAAGCGCGCCCTCGTGGCGTCCGTTGCCGCTCTTGCTCTTGCCATCGGTCCTGCCGTGTCAGCCGAGGCGGCGAGTGCGAAATTTGATGTCACCAAGCTTTCAGGTAAAAACATCGTCGTGTCTGACTGGAACTGCCGAAACGTAGATGTCTACATGTCTCACAAAAAGTCAGGCGTTTCAGAGTGGGATGTATATGTCGATGTCACCCGCAAAGGCGGGATCGTAGACGGCGCTATCTTCTCTCACGCTGGAAACTCGAAGCGCGATCGAGTCATGGTCTGCCCGGATTGGTCTGGTCTCGGGAAATATACACTCGGTCCATCTGACGTCTATGCGAACAACAAGAGCTATTCGAAGTTCGTCAGCCGTACCGACTACACGAAGGGTTCGTTCTACGTCCGTGGCAAGGCTTATGCCTCGCTTTCGTCGAAGCGCGGCGGAAGTACGGTTACGTTGACCTCGTCGACAAAGGTGTACAACCCGGAGAAGTACGGCAAGGTCAACTACAACCCGAAGGTGAAGTTCCAAGTCAAGTCCGGCAGCAAGTGGAAGACCCTGAAGACGGCCAGCGCGAAAAAGGGCAAGGCCGTCTACAAGGTGAAGTCGAAGAGCAAGCGGTACTACCGTGTCACGTTCAGCCAGGTCAGCTGGGCCACCGGGGCGACATCGAAGTCGGTGAAGAAGTAACCGCGAGCATCCCACAGGGACGCTCGCGGCCGATGGCTGCAGAGGCGGCTTCAGGCGATGCGCTCCAGTAGATGGTCACCCATCACCGCATCTTCACGCTCGAGTTCACGGATCACGTCAACCATCGTCTGGAGCTTCTGTGCGGAGATTCCGTGCGCTTCGGCGATGCGCAGGACCGGCTTGTAGTGGGCAGGAACTTCGGTGGGGCGTCTGCGGACGTTGATGTCCCTCCAGATTCCGGAGCGTGTCTTCGTTTGTCCGGCGAGCCACCCACAGAGTGAATCGAAGGCTTCGTCGACAGTGCTTGCCGGCGTGGTCTTTCGATAATCGTCTGGGGCGAAGGCGTCGAAGCCTTCGAGCCGGAGTCCAAGAGCGTCCGAGATCGCGAAGACCTCGCGAGCGAGCTCGAGCATGGGGGTACGGTTCTCGCTGATCACCGTCGACATATCCTTGTCGATGAACGAGCTGGCCGTCAGCATTGCACCGAACGCCAGTTTGGACCAGAGGAAACCGCTGACATTGTCACTGACGATAGGCGTTCCCCAATGGGAGAGTGCGTCGGCCAGGTCGTGTACTCGATTGCTCGTGCCCCCTGCGAATTCGCCGACGGCGATGGTTCCAATGCCGCCGTCTTTGACAACTCCTGGTTCGACGAGATCAGCGAAGAGATCGACGAATGCGATCACTGTGCGATCGCGGCCGACACAGTCGGCGATCTTCGCTTCGTTGAGGCCGTTCTGCATCGAGGCCACATAGCCGTCGGCGCGGAGTCGAGGGGCGATCCAACCCATGGCGGCTTCGGTTGCCTGAGACTTCACCGCAAGCATTACAGGCCCCACCTCGTCGGGGGCATCGTCGGGAGTGAAAGCTGGAACGCGAGTTTCAAGGGTTCCGTCGGGACTGTCGATCTTCAATCCGTTCTGACGGATAGCTGCGACGTGGGTAGCATCGGTATCGACGATCTGCACGGGGTGGCCCCCCGCAGAGAGGTGCGCAGCAAGCGTGCCTCCGATGGCACCTCCTCCGACGACTGTATAAACCGCTTTTGCAAGGGAAGGGGGTGTGGTCATTCGATCATGCTCACTTTCGTTGCTGTGGGTGGTGCGTCTCTGCCGCCGGTGGTTCGACCTCGGTGCGCGTCTCGGACCAGTGGACCGGAAGATTGAGTGCCCCGGCGGCGGAGCCGCCGTCGACTCTCAGGATCTCGCCGGTGATCCAATCCGCTTCGGGAGAAGCGAGCCAGAGCACGGCACGTGCGATGTCGTCGGGTCGACCCTTGCGCCCGAGCGGATTGGACGACACCTTTTCCACGTAGTCATCGCTGAGACGATTGAGCTCGCTGTTGACGACGACGAATCCGGGTGCCACGGCGTTGACCCTGATCCCCAGGAGGCCCAATTCGAGGGCGCTGGCTCGTGTGACCATCTCCACTGCCGCCTTCGACGTTGTGTAGGGTGCGGCGCCGGGACGTGCTCGCAGCGCAGCGCCCGAGGAGATGTTGACGACAGACGGGTACCCGGTTGGCAACTTCTCGGCGAGGTGTTGAATTCGATTGGCGAATTCCACAGTCAGCAGCTGCGGCGCTCGCACATTGATCGTCTGCACTGCATCCCAGATCTCGGCGGTGATGTCGAGCAAGGGAACGGCAGGGTACACGCCTGCAGAGTTGACGAGGACATGGACATCACCATGCGAGAAGGCCGACTCGATCACCGAGGCCGGTGCCTCGGGATCGCGCAGGTCGCACGTGATCGGATTGACGACGGAGGCACTTCGGCAGAGGTCATCGGTCAGCGCACTAAGCGCCTTGGCGTCGAAATCGACGATGGTGAGCTGGCTGCCTCGATCGGCGTACTGATGGGCGATCTCCCTGCCGATGCCGCTTGCCGCGCCGGTGACGAGGACATGGGGAGCGAAGTCAGAGGTCATGCGATCTTCTTTCCCTTGGTCTCCGGCATGGTGAGATAGACAGCCAGACCAACCGCGGCCGCGACGGCGCAGTAGATCCACACTTTGTCACCGATTCCGACGTCGTTCATCCACGTGATGATGTAGGGAGCGGTGCCGCCGAAGATGGCGACTGCCAGAGCATAGGGGAGTCCGATACCGGTTGCACGGACCTCCGGAGGGAATTGCTCGGCCATGATCACGGCACAGTTGGCGGAGTAGCCGAGCAGCAGCGTCATGCCGACGATCTCAACGCCGAGGAAGACCCAGAAGTTGTTGTCGAGGAAGTTGAGCAGAGGGAATGCGAGGACGAGGAATCCGCCGGCGAAGGCGGACATCGTCGGTTTGCGGCCGATTTTGTCAGACAGGATGCCGACAAAGGGCAGCATGCAGATGAAGTACCCGATCGAGATGAAGTTGGCGGTCAGAGCCTGGTTGAGCGGGAGACCGGTGGCGACATGGGCGTAGGTCGGCAGGTACGAAACCCAGATGTAATACAGCAGGGTTCCGGCGATGGTGATGCCGAAGACCCGTGCGACAGCGCGGGGGTGCTTGACGAACATCGTGAGGTACGAACGCTTCTGTTTCGGCTCGCTTTCACGAGCGGCCTTTGTCGCTTCGAACGAATCCGACTCGGCAACATTCGTCCGCAGCCACAGACCGAACAGTCCTAGGAGCGCACCGAGCGCGAATGCTAGGCGCCAGCCCCAGGAGTCGAGAGCCTCGGAATCGAGAGCGGAGGTGATGACCGCTCCGATGCCCGCGGCGATGAGGCCGCCGGCTCCCACTGAGACCTGTTGCCAAGACCCGGCGAAGGCCCGGCGTTTGGGAGCTGCAGCTTCGACCATGAAGGCCGAGGAGGCGCCGAACTCGCCGCCAGCAGAGAAGCCTTGGAGCATGCGGGCCAGCACCAGCACGATCGGGGCCGCGATGCCGATCATCGAATAGTCGGGGGTGATTGCGATGAGGAGCGAGGCACCGGCCATCAGACCGATGGTCAGCGCCATGCCCTTCTTGCGACCGTGACGGTCGGCGTAGTTGCCGAGGACCGCGGCACCGATCGGACGCATGATGAAGCCGACGGCGAAGACAGCGAGCGTGGCGAGCAATGCCGCTGCCGGGTCGTCACCAGGGAAGAAGTGAACGGCAAAGACCGATGAGAAAGTCGTGTATATGGCCCAGTCGACCCATTCGACTGTGTTCCCGACAGCACCGGCGAGCAGCGCCTTTCGACCTTTCTTCGACAGCTTCGTGTCGTGGGGCGGATGAGTGTGAGTTGAGTCAAGAGACATGATCTGTTCGTTCCTTTGTGATGCAAACGGGGGCGTCGGCGACTCCGGTATCGGATGAGGCGAGCGTCGCAGCTCGCTGCGTTGAGATGGTGCTGGGGGAAGCAGAGGGATGCGGACTGACGCCGAGTGGAGAACTGCGGCAGGTCGATCAGTTCCCGGCGGGCAGTGCGAACCGGGTAGTCAGATGATCGGCGAGTTGTGCATGTGTACCGAACCAGACATCGTCGAATGTATGGATGTAGGCCAGGAGCCTGTCGACCATGGCGATCCGAGAGCGGTGTCCGCTGATGTGCGGGTGCAGAGTGAGTTCGAAGACTCCTCCGGAGGCGTACGCTGCGTCGAATTCGTCGATCCAAACGCGTTCGACGTCGCGGGGCGAGAGATGAGGGCGCAGACCGCCGAAGCGGTCCATCATGAAGTAGGGCGCATCATCTCTGATCCATTCGACAGGTATTTCGATGATCCCAGTCGGTTCGCCGTCGGCATCGAGCTCGTAGGGCTCGTCATCGGCCATGAGCGAGGAGTCATAGGCGAAGCCGAGCTCTCTGATGACCCTCAACGTGGACTGGGAGAAGTCCCAAGATGGCGTGCGGATTCCTGTCGGCCGAGTGCCGCTGAGCTGTTCGAGCACGTCGGTAGCCCGACCGATGAGGTCGAGTTCTGCGTCGTAGGACAGGGCGGTGTTGCGTTCATGAATCCACCCGTGCACAGCGACCTCATGTCCGCCTGCAACGTATCCCTCAATGTCCTGCGGGTGCAGGAGTGCCGACACTGCAGGAACGTAGAAGCTGGTGGGCACCTCATGCCTGGCGAGCATGTCGAGGATTCTCGGCACAGCGACCCTGCTGCCATACTCGCCTTGGGCGAGAGATCCAGGTGAGGTTTGTCCGTCGCGCAGGTACGGAGTCTCGTGATCGGAGTCGTAGGCGATGAGGACTGCACACCGAGCCTGCTCCGGCCAGCGTTGCTTGACGTCGTCGTGAACGAGGCTGCGGCCAGCTCGCACGCGATTCACTTCTGAGCGCCATTGTTCGTCAGGCCATTGCCACGGCTCGGCACTGGTGGAAGCCGATGCGGGATTCTGTGAGGACATTGCATCTCCTGTCGGTTCGGGTCGTTCTTCGTCGTGACATCACGTCGGGTCGTGGCTTCTCTGCCTCGTCGACGTCGCTGAGTGTGCGTTGAGCTAGGAGCGTGGTCGGAGGTATTCGATTGGGTCGGGCGGCTGTCCGTCCGTCGTGTACTTGCCCTCGATGATCGATGTCCACACGCGCTTGTGGGTCGCGGTTTGGATCGAGAGCTCTGCACTGCGGATTCCGGGCAGTGAGCCGAGGACTTCTGTCGAGTAATGGAACAGCTCGGTGCGATCGCGGACGATGAACTGACCGGCGAGACTGCAGTTGCCCGTCGTCGCGGTGAGGTACTTCGTGGACGGATGCTCCGCCAGCGTGAGAGCGGTTTGCCTGAGATGCTGCGGCTCGACCACCAACCAGAGGTGGAACTCGGTGTTGAAGCCGAGCAATTCGGGTTCGACGAGGATCCGGAAGTCGAGCACGCCGTACTCTTTCAGCTGTTCGATCGTGCGGGCAGCGGTGTTTTCGGACTTGCCGATCGACGCAGCGAGGTCACCGAGTGAAGTCCGCCCGTCGTGCATGAGCATGCCGAGCACTTTGACCTCGGTCTGTGAGAGTTCGAGATGCGGTGCCGGTTCGGTTTTGACCGGCGCGAGGCGCGTCGGCTCGTTCGTTTCGAATGGAGGAGCCCAGTCCTGCCCGGAAGCGAACGCATGCGTGAGGAGGAGACTTTCCGCCGACGCTGAAGTTCCCGCGGTGATCTCGGCGACGAGTCGGCTGTATTCCGCGTCGGGCGGCAGGACCATCTCCGCTGCGATGTCGACCGAACCCAAGAGGGTGTGGAACGAACGTACCTCGATGCGCTCTCTCAGCCTGGGAATGAGCACGTCCATGTCGCCATGTGCGTTCGAGATGCGCATATAGATCGGAGTGCCGAGGCCTAGCCGTACGACATCGGTGGCACCGATGACGCGGATCAGACCCTGGGTGTGCAGGCTCTCATATCGCCGGCGGACGGTGACTGCCGAGACGCCGACCTGCTCTGCGACTCGCGACCAAGGTGCGCGGCCGTCACGATGCAGGGCATCAACGATTGCGCGGTCTATAGGCTCCAAGGCTTCACGGGCGTGTGTGTTCCTGTTCACACAATGATCATATTCGTCATACGAGAGAAGTCAATAGTCGATTTGCTTCAGATTTGACGGGTGATTGGTAATAATTTCCCATCTAAATCGATCCCAGGCTAGATGAGTAGGTCACCATCGTGCTGTTCTGTCGGGAACTGGTCGGGGTGTATCAGTGGCTTCCGACCTAACAGTCATAGGTATGCGAGCCAGCTCAGTCCGGCTCACACTGCATCGGCGTGAGGCTGTCGGCACCTACTCGCGAACGGTCATGTCCATTCCCTCCATGTATCCGCGGGATCCCTCTGATAGTTCGAACGGTCCCAAGGCTTCCGCGAGGGGAAGCCACAAGGCACCCAATTCGGCAGTCTTTCTGCCGCCATAATGCTTGGCGCGGAGGTTCTCGTTGTATCGCATCTGGCTCAGTTCGTCATCGGTGACCGTCCAGATGACCACCTGCGGTGGATCATCATTGACGAACGTCACTCGGTGAGGATCGGCCGAGACCGACCATCCGGTCGCCTCGGCGAGGGCGTTCGCCAACTCAGTGCGATCGATACTCATCGTGACCTCCTTATGGTCAGGGGACTGCCTGCGGACCTTGGGGAATGAAAACACATCGGGCGCCCCGAAAGGGAGCGCCCGATGTGCGTTGTCGACTGCTGTTCGGCAGCCTCACTCGTTGTCGGAGCGAACCTTCTTGCCGCGGTCATGCCAGAACTTCGTTGTGGTCACCTCGTCGGTGCCGTCCCAGGCATCGACTTCGGTGTTGATGCGCCGATAAGTCGGCAGATCGCCGCGTCGGAACACCGGTTCGAATCCAGCCTTGCGCTGTTGCTGGTAATTCTTCAGCAGCGAGAACACCAGCGGCGAGAGCATCAGCAGGGCGAAGAGGTTGATGAGAGCCATGATCGCCATGAAGATATCGGCCGCGGTCCACACCAGGTCGAGGGCCGCGATCGCTCCGATGAACACCGAGACCATGACGATGACCTGATACACGCGCAGCGCGACGCGGTTCGTCGTCAGGTGCTCGATATTCGCTTCGCCGTAGTAGTAGTTGCCGAGGATCGACGAGAACGCGAAGAGGAAGATCGCGAGCGTGAGGAAGTGGATCGCCCACTGTCCGAGCTGACCGCTCAGCGCCGTCTGCGTGAGCTGGATGCCCTCGGCAGAGCTGCCGTACTCCGGATTCGACAGCAGGATGATGAACGCGGTGATCGAGCAGACGAGGATCGTATCGAAGTACACGCCCAGCGCCTGCACGAAGCCCTGCTTGGCCGGGTGCGACGCCGAGGCGGTCGCTGCCGCGTTCGGCACCGAACCGATACCGGCCTCATTGGAGAACAGGCCGCGCTGAACACCGATGAGCATGATCGATCCCAGCGTTCCGCCGGCGATCGAATCCATGCTGAACGCATCGGTGACGATCGTGGCGATCATCGACGGCACGGCACCGATGTTCATCACCACGACGATGATGCCGACGATGAGGTAGAGGCCGGCCATGATCGGCACCAGATAAGCCGAGATGTTCGAGATGCGCTTGGCGCCGCCGGCGAAGATCGCGAAGGCGGCGACGGCGATGATCGCGCCGGCCACGGCAGCGAAGACGCCGTCCGAACTCTCGACTCCGAAGGATGCCCCGACGGCGTCGACGATGGAGTTCGACTGCACCGAGTTGAACACGATGCCGTAGGTGATGGCGACGATGACGGCGAAGACCAGTCCGAGCCACTTCATGTTCAGCCCGTGCTTGATGTAATAAGCGGGACCGCCGCGGAAGTTCGGGCCGTCCTTGAGCTTGTACAGCTGTCCGAGAGCCGATTCGGCGAAGGCCGTGGCGCCGCCGACGATGGCCGTCAGCCACATCCAGAACATCGCACCCGGTCCACCGAGCGAGATCGCCAAAGCGACACCGGCGATGTTCGCCGTTCCCACCCGCGAGGCCGCGGAGATCGAGAAGGCGCGGAACGGCGAGATGTTCCGGTTGCCCTCGGAATCCCGTCCGCCCGGCTCCACCAGGGTGCGGAACATCTCGGGCAGCAGGCGGACCTGCACCGCTCCCGTGCGGATGGTGAAATACAGACCAGTGGGGATGAGAACAGCCACGAGGATGTACGACGATACGGTGCTGACACTGTCGAAAGCACTCTGGAGCATCTCCATCGAACTGCGCCTCCTTCGGCAATTGTGCTGGAGAGGATCGGAGGTGCGGAACGCGAGAACTCCGTCCGTGGTTACTCCCAGTCTGCCACCTCCGGTTCCGCAGCTGTGGCAGTGGCCCCTGCTTGAAGGTCACCGTCGGCCTGCGGCCGAGTCAGCATCGGCCCAGGCGACGGCCAGTGTCGACACCGTCAGGATTCATGTTCCGTCCACTCGCGCATCATCCGGAACTTGCTCGGGCCCCCTAGTCTGGGCGGCCTAGTACTCATCGTTCGGCCACCGCGCAGCAGTTGGATCCGGCGCCCGAACGCCACCCGCAGTCTCCGTGGAGGAGTTCTGAAATGCCCATCACCCTCGCCACCCCCACCTCCGATCACTCGCCCCGCGACCTCAGCGCCGGCGCGGCCGGCACTGTGATCGACCCCGCCCGCGTTCGGGTCCCGCCCCTGGTCATCGCACACCGAGGTGCGTCCGCCGATTGGCCGGAGAACACGATCCCCGCGTTCATCGCCGGCATCGACCAGGGTGCGGACATGATCGAAACCGACGTCCACATGAGCGCCGACGGTGAGCTCGTGATCATGCACGACACCACCGTGGATCGCACCACCGATGCCCGCACCCTGTACCCGAATCGGCAAGACCGCAGCATCGCCGGCATGAACGCCGCCCAGATCGCCACACTCGACGCCGGAAGCTGGAAGGGCGAGGAATTCGCCGGTGTCCGCGTGCCCCGTCTCGCCGAGGTGCTCACCCTCGCCCACGACACTCGCACCGGCCTGCTGCTCGAGGTCAAGCATCCCGAGCTCTATCCCGGAATCGCCGAGGCGGTCCTGTCCGCCCTGCGCACCTTGCCGAACTATCTCGACCGGGCTTTGGCCGCCGGTATGCTCGTCGTCCAGTCCGCGAACTGGGCATTCGTCGAAGAGTTCCACGCGCTCGCCCCGGAGATCCCGGTCGGCGTGCTCGGCCGACCCTGCCCGGACGAGCTCCAGGACTTCGCGGACTGGGTCGACCAGGTCAACCCCGAATTCTGCGCGGCCGACGAGGACTTCCTCACCGCCATCCACGAGCTCGGAATGACCAGCTTGGTGTGGACCGTCGACGATCTCGGCGAGATGGAACGAGCCATCGACGTCGGTGCCGACGGCATCATCACCAACGCTCCCGACCGCCTCGTCGAGGTCGTCGAAGCTCTCTAGAGGAGGCTCTATAGGTCCCGCGTCGGCTCAGTCGTGGGCGGGCTGGCGGATGATGAGGACAGAGAGCAGAACGCTGGAAATGATCGTCCCGCCCATCCCGACCGGTCCGGCGATCGGGCCGAAATAGAGGTCAGCTCCGTCGCCGAACATCCTCGAAGTGGAGACCATGAACGCGGCCATACCGCAGACTACGGCGACTGCAGTCAGAACCTGGGCGATCCTCGGCGGGGGAGAGGATCCCGGTGCTGAGTCGGCGATGCAGTTTCGCGTCAGGGAGTACAAGC
Organism: Brevibacterium sp. Lmc1; assembly: GCF_057654315.1. Classification (NCBI taxonomy): domain Bacteria; kingdom Bacillati; phylum Actinomycetota; class Actinomycetes; order Micrococcales; family Brevibacteriaceae; genus Brevibacterium; species Brevibacterium sp. Lmc1. Next base: position 582,084 of record NZ_CM172803.1, read on the forward strand.
TGTAAAGGCCGGCGGTCGATGCTGTGAGACTCGCGCAGGCGGTGAGGAAGGCGATCGAGGCCGGGACGTCGGCGAAACTGCCCACGGACGGTTCGAAGGCGAAGGCCACCGCAATGATGAGAGCAGAGACGATGAGGACGATGGCTGTGACCAGGGAGGCGTGGCGATGGCGTGGGAGCTGTGGAGTCGGTTCGGCCGCCTCCGCGTGGGGATTTGCAAGGCCGGCGGATTCTGGGACTCGACCGAGGATCGTCGCCAGCACACCGGCAACGATGAGCGGAAAGACCGCGATCGTCAGTAGACGCAGTAACCAGAGATTCGTGGCGATCGCCTGCCCGACATTCGAGTCGCCAGCGGAAGCGGAGACGAGCGAAGCCATTCCAGATGGGACGAACAGCAGCACGGTGACCACGCTGAGCACAATGCGCGGATGAAGGGGCAGGCTCCGGATGAGGACGATCCCCGATGCGCCGGCGACGAGCAGGGTGCCGAGCTGGGTCCACGCGCGGACCGGACCCGTCGCGAAGTACACATCATCGGCGCTGATGAGAAGTGCGGCGCTCGCCCACGACAGGCAATGGACGAGAAATGCCAGGACCGTCAGTGAGAAGTCTCCAGGGCTCAGCGGGGCCGGTCGCTCGACAGAGTCTCGGTCGGCGACGGCATCAGCGCCTCGCTGCGCCGCGGTGGTCATGACTCGTTGCTGGGATTGCTGCCGCTGCCGCCGACCTCAGTACTGTCGTTGGCCACATTACTGTCGTCGGATTCGATGGTCTCGTCCGACTGGGCGGTGTCGCCGGGCCGGGCACGGTCACCGGGTCGGGCGACGTCGTGGGCCGGAGCGCAGTTGAGAGTGCGGACCGCGAGCACGAGGCTGCCGAGGACGAGGCCGAACATGCTGATGACCCAGCCCGGGTATCCCATGGCGACGGCCGGAGGGTACCCGACTGCCAGTATGGTCGACTCCCAGCACAGGTGCAGTCCGCAGGCGACGACGACGAACGCCAGAGTGCGAGCCGATCGCGGTGTGGTGCCGGACGAAGACGAGCCGAGGGCCGGTTCATCAGCCGGCAGCGACCGAGACTCGGCGATGACCCGCAGGGCGGCGACGGCGGAGACGAACCCGACCGCTGCGCCCAGCGCATTGAAGGCATCACCGTACTCGAACAGGAACATGGCGTCGACGAACATGGTTCGCAGCAACCAGACGAGGAGCACGATCCCGGTCGCGGCGAACAAGCCGATGGCGGCGGTACGCGAACGGCGGCGGAGGACTGCGGGGGCGGCCGCCTCGGCGACGGGAACAAGTTGGGCCGTGACTGCGGCCAGGGCGAGTGCCACAACGATCGGGAAAGCCACCGCCACGATGAGGCTCACGGTGACCAGGGCTGTGGTGAGCGCGGGATTGTCGGCCAATACGCCGGTGTCGGCGCCGAACGTGTCGATGGTGAAGATCGACTTGAGCGCTTCGACGGCGCAGAGGAACACAGTGATGACGATGAACACGTTGCGGGGGATCGGGCGAAGTCCGCGGGCGATCGTGATCGCGGCGGCGCCGGAGACCGCGATGAGCGCGAGGCGCAGGAGGCTCGGACCGGGTGACGACACGTAGGAGTCTTGAGCCTTGACCTCGAGGAGCCCTGCACCGATCCAGGCGACGAGGAAGACGACGGCGGCAACGATGGTGATGGCCATTCTGCGACTGTCGAGGCCGGTTCTCGGGTCGGGGGCGTCGGTGTTCGGTGCGGTGGTCATGCCCCCATGCTCCCATAAAAACCAGCCTCCTTGTCGGTTCGAGTGAGAAGAACTCGGTCGGCCGACGGGAGATGACCTCGCACGCGATCGCTCGAAGTGAGACGCTGGGAGCATGCCGAACGAACTCGCCGACTCGACCAGCCCGTACCTGCGCGCGCACGCCGACAATCCCGTGGACTGGCGGATGTGGACGAAGGAAACCCTCGCCGAGGCGGCCCGCCGTGACGTCCCCATCCTCATCTCGATCGGCTACTCCACCTGTCATTGGTGTCACGTCATGGCCCACGAATCCTTCGAGGACGAAGCGGTTGCGGCGATGATGAACGACCGGTTCGTGCCCGTGAAGATCGACCGGGAGGAACTGCCGGACATCGACGCCTACTACATGAACGCCCTGCAGGCGATGACCGGTCAGGGCGGATGGCCGATGACAGTATTCGCAACACCTGCCGGCAGTCCCTTCTATGCCGGCACTTACTTCCCGCCCGCGCCGCGGGGCGATCTGCCTGCGTTCACGCAGGTGCTCTCGGCCGTGTCAGCGACCTGGACGGACCGCCGTGACGAGGTCAACCAAATGACGGCCCGGATGGACCGTGGTCTGGCCGAGATGGCCGATGCCGTGACCAGTGCGCTCCCCGCCGAGGCGGCCGCGGAGTCGCTGACCCCCGACGAACTCGATTCCGCCGCCGCAGCGCTGCTCGATTCGTACGATCCGGCCTGGGGTGGGTTCGGCGGTGCCCCGAAGTTCCCGCCGATGATGAACGTCCTCCAGCTCCTCGCGGCGTTCGTGCGCTTGGGCGGGACCGCCTCGGCGGGTGAGCGGGCGGACGACGGTGATTCGGCGCGCCCGGGAACCGGTGGAACCACCTCGGCGAACGGGGGAGAGGCTGGGGAGCACCCGATGGATCGGGTCCGGGCCGAGGGACGACTCGGCTGGCTCGGCGCCGACGGACACCTGACCGGTGAACTCGTCCTCGATTGCCTCATCGCCGTGCGTTCGACACTGGCGCGGATCGCTTCCGGTGGCATGCGCGACCAGGTTCGCGGCGGGATCGCCCGCTACAGCGTCGACCGGCAGTGGTTCGTGCCGCACTTCGAGAAGATGCTCTACGACAACGCCCTCTACCTGCGCGCCGTCATTGGCTGGGCGAAAGTCGAACGCGCCCTGGATTCGGGGGCGAAGTGGCTCGCCCTGGCCGAACGTGAGATCGCCGATACCGCGAACTTCCTGATCAGGGACCTGTCGACCGATGACGGATTCATCGCCGCCCTCGATGCGGATTCGCTCAACTCGGCGGGAGTCTCCGAGGAGGGCGCGGCCTACGTGTTCACTCCCGAAGAATTCGCGGAGGCGGGGCAGGCTGGTCTTCTCGGACTCGTCGATTCGCCGGCAGGGGAAGAGCTGTCCGGCCAGGTGGTCGCGGCGGTGCGGATCATCGACTGGCTCGGCATGGAGGATGTGCCCTTCGATGCGGAGCACCCCGCGCCGTGGGACATCGAGGCGACGAAGCGACAGCGCGAGGCGCTTGAGCAGATGCGCGCTCGCCGATCCCAGCCGGCCCGCGATACGAAGATCATCACCGAATGGAATTCCTTGGCCGTCACCGCCCTCGCCGAGGCGGCCCTGTACTCCGGCGCGGGAGCTGAGGATTCGGGTGGTGCAGATTCGACGGGAAGTGCGGACCCGACTGGTGGTGCGATTACAGGGAACGCCGAATCTGCAGATTCGGCGCGGTGGGCAGAAACCGCCGTGCGATTCTGGACGGCGATGCACGACCGGTTCGAGCAGGCAGGGGCATCCGAGCCGGTGGACGCAGCCGGACCGACTGGATTCGACGTGCGGCGCAGCTTCACCGGCGATGTCGCCGGCCCAGGGCGGGGCGGGCTCGCCGATTGGGCGCAGCTCATCACCGCTGGGATCACGGTCCGACAGCTGCCGGACGGGGCCCCCTCGGTGCGGGTGGACGATCTGGTCGAACTCGGTGCGACGATGCTTGACCTCTTCACCGCCGAGCGGGGCGACGGGGTCCTCGAAGCAGTCGATTCGCTCGGTGACGGGATCATCGACGTGAAGTCGGCGGACCCAGTCGACAACACTGTGCCGTCGGGACGATCGGCGGCTGCCGAGGCAGCGCTGCTGCTCGCCGAGCTCGGCGTCGAGGCTGCGACATCTGCTGGGTTGGAGTCATCCGGTGAGGCGGCGTCCCCGGGTGGGGTCGCCGAGCTGGATACGGGACGGCTGTTGGAGGTTCGGGATCGGCTGCTCGGGGTCTATCGGGCGCTGGCCGGGCAGGCTCCGCGCGGGTGCGGACACGCGCTGTGGCAAGCCGAGCGGGCCCTGTCTCCCGTGCGGGTCGCCACCGTCGACGTTGCGCTGCGGAACATCGCGGCCAGGAATCCGTCGCTCACTCTGCTCACGGCCTCGACCGGGGTTCCGGGACCGGACGGTCGGGAGGTCGAAGTCCCCGCGGGGACGGCGATCGTGTGCCGGGGAACGCAATGCTCCCTGCCGGTCGGCACGGCCGCCGAGCTGGTTGGGCTGCTGGACGGGTAGGACTGTTGGACCGTCCGGGCGCGCACGTCAGCGGTGGTGTTGGGCCGCCTCGGCGGCAGATCGGGAACTGTTCGGGAAATCACCACATTCCATCGGCGACGGAATATTGAGTTGTCCCGGATAGTGATGGTGGAGAGTCACTTCACGGAAATTCAGCGTTCGAGGCTCAAGCTCCGGTAACGGTTGAGTGCGGCGGCGATCTCCTGCCGTCGCGGCCGGGTCAGGTGGCCCGGATGGTCGCGGTGTCCCGTGATTCCGTCGAGGCCCTCAGCGTCGAGCATGTCCACGACCTCGGCCAGCGCCTCGGTCAGGGAGGTGCGTCCGTCGAAGATCTCGGCCAGGTATTCGAGAGCTTCGGCCACTCCCGACGCCTGCTGAGCGTCGACGAGTTGAGCGATGGCGATGAGGTCGATGAAGTCGCGGCCGAATTGGATCCGGTCGGATCCCTTCGCTCGAGCGGTCTTCGTCTTCGACGCCGGTCGCAGCGCCTTCGCCGTCGGCACACGCGGTGCGGCGATGAAAGAGGGGGCGGCGGGGGAGTCCGAACCGGTGTGTGGGTCGCTGCCGGTTGGAGCCGTTTCGAGGTCGGCTGCGGTGACGCCGACGAGCTCATGTGCTTGGTCCGTGACTTCCTTGGGCACATAGGCGTCGAGCGCGATGACGTGGTCGGCGACTTCGAAGAACGCACTCGATCCGCCGGCGACGAGCACCGTGGACACGCCCTGCTCGGTCAGCAGCGGACGCACGCGGTCGACGAATGGGGTGATCGGTTCCCGCTCGGCGGGGATGAGCGCACGCATGCGTTCGTCGCGGATCATGAAGTTCGTCGCCGACGTGTCCTCGTCGATGAGCAGGGTGTTCGCGCCCACCTCGATCGCCTCGACGAGATTGGCCGCCTGCGAGGTCGACCCGCTGGCATTCGTCGTGGAGAAGAATCTCGTGTCAGAGCCCGAGGGTAGGTTGTTGATGAACGCCGAGATGTCGTCGCCGGTGACGGCGCGACCGTCCTCGGCTCGAATGGAGGTGGCAGTTGGGTCGCTGATGACCCATTCGCGCCCGTCGCCAGCGATATGCGGGTAGACGCCGCGTTCGAGCGCGCGCAGAATCGTCGACTTCCCGTGATAGCCGCCGCCGACGATGACGGTGACCCCGCGAGGGATGCCCATGCCGGTGACGGTGCGGCCGCTGGAGAGTTCGACAGTGTGCTCGAGTTCGAGAGGGGAGGTGAAGACAACCGCATCGGAGGACTTCATCGGCAGGTCCGAATCCCCGGACGTCCGCGGGAGAATCGCACCATTTCCGACGAGACCGATGAGTCCTGCTTCGCCGAGGTGGCTGCGCAGTTCCAGCTGATCCCGGTGCAGTCGGACGTGGTCGGCGAGCCCCTGGGCCGATGGGCCGTGAGTGTTCCCTCCTCTGTCTGCTGGGGCGTCCGACCAGCGGTCGAAGAGGAAGAGCCGTTCGGCGAATTCCGGCAGATCACGGGTGAGGATGTCCGCTGCCTGATGGCCGAGGATGCGGCGGCCGCGCGCAGGCAGATTGACGAGCAGTCGTGCCTCGAACCCGGCGTCATCGATGAGGATGTTCGTCCGCTCGAGGATCTCCTGCCCGGGACGGCCGAGGATGAGTGCGCGCTGATCGAGCTTCGCAAGCACCCCGTTGCCGGCCCGGAGCAGATAATCGGCGGCGGCGATGCGGTCGGCGCGATCAGTGGTGAGGTCGAGCGGGAACTTCGCATCGGCACGATCGACGCGGACCCGGACCTTCGACGGAGAGGCGAACGGATCGGCCTGGACCCGGTCGATGAACACGGTGACCGGTCCGAAGGTGTAGCGGCCGCGGATCTGCTTGAGATTGCCGTAGCTGCGACCGTCGAGGTTATGCAGAGTAGAGGCGAGATTCGACTGACGTGAACTCATTTCACTCATGCTACTGGCGGGAGATGAATGCTTACTCAGCGGTTGTGGACTCGACGCCGTAGAACCGGGCCGCGTTCGACCAGAACACGGCGTCCGCCTCGGTGGGGGTGAGCACCTGACGAAGGAGCGTGAAATCAGCATCGGCGAAGGGGCGACGTGCCCGCGTCGACGGCAAGTCCGTCCCCACCATCAGCGCGGTCGGGTCGGTGTCGACGATGCGACGGATCGCCTCGGCGGGATCGAGCTCCACACGGCCGAAACCGGTGGCCTTGACCTTGACTCCGGCCTCGACGAGGCGCAGCAGGGTCGACAGTCCGTCCTCGTGCATGCCCAGATGATCGATGCTCACCGCCGGCAGTGAGGCGATGCGTGCGGCGAGATCCTCATCGATGGTGCGGGCGTCGATATAGAGCTCGGCGTGCCATCCGACGAGGTCATGGGCCCGTCGGGCAAAGCCGTCGAGGGCATCGAGGGTGGCCGAACCGCCGCGGGCGATATTGAATCGCAGAGCCTTGATGCCGGCCTCGTCGAGGCGTCGGATCTGATCATCGCTGGTCTCATCCGGCAGCTGGGTGACGCCGACATAGTTGTCGCCGAGCTGGCGCAGGGCCTCGATGAGGTACCCCTGGTCGAAGCCTTGGAACGAACCGGACACGACGGCGCCTCCTGCGACTTCGACTCCCACATCGGGGAGGCTCTGCAGTCGCACGCGATAGTCGGTGACCGTGAACGGATCGGGCAGATAGCCGTTGTTCTCGATCAGCGGATGGTTCGAATCGATGATGTGCAGGTGCGCGTCGAAGGCACGCTGGAGTTCGCTCATACCGCCAACCTACAACGTCTCCGAACTGCTCATTCAAGGCGTGGCGCGTCTGTCGGTCTGTGTACCGTTCGATGGGCGCGTCCCGCCTTGAACGACGCTGAAAAGGACACCGGGGAGCGGCTCGGGGATTCTCATTCTTCGGTACTGCGGATAACGATCCCATCAAGGGTCTCGAACGCGCGGTCGGCAGACCTGGTCATGTCAGCGCCTCGGTATATTGTGAGGGAGTTCACATTGAGGTGATCGAGCGGCGCTGGTCGACGGTGATCGCGGCTGCTCTCTTTCGAACATTTGGAAGGATGAGGATGTCCGGACGCACTGCCGAGGCCGCTTCGACAGACCCGGTGCAGCAGACCGACGTCGACGAGCTCATCGCTCAATACGACGAAGAGCTGCCGCAGCGGACGCTGACGCGCAGACTCGACCTCGGCGTCGGCATCGTCTGCTTCGTCGTCTCGCTCTTCGTGCTCAACCAGGTGTTCTTCCCTCTGCGGCAGGGCAACCAGTTCTACCTCATGTGGTTCCTCGCCTTCGTGCTGCCGTTGGTCTTCGTCTGCTATCGGCCCGGATTCGGTCGCAAAGCCGAAGCGGCGGACAAGGCCGCGGAAGCGGCCGAGGCGGTTTCGACGGACGGCGCAGGGGGCAAGGGTAGGGCCGGCACCGAGGCGGGGGTCGCCTCGGCGAAATCCTCGACATCGCCGAAGCGGAGACGGGCGAAGAACGACAACCCGTCGATCATCGATTGGGCACTCGTCGTCATCACCTTCCTCACCTGTGCTTATCCGGTGCTGCCGTTCTTCTCCGGCGGATTCAACGAATTCCTCAACCGGCAGGGTTCGCTGACCGGCCTGGACGTCGTCATGGGCGGAGTCCTGCTTCTGCTCATCCTCGAAGCGACCCGCCGAACCACCGGACTCATCCTGCCGATCTTCTGCATCGTCTTCTTCCTCTACAGCTACTACGGCTCCTATATCCCCGTGAACTGGCCGGGCTCGCATGCCGGGCAGAACTTCGACCAGATCGTCAACGCCCTGTACAACGACGCCTCCGGTTTCTACGGAATCCCACTCGACGTGGCCGCGACCTACATCGTGCTGTTCACCATCTACGGAGCCGTGCTCGACAAGACCGGCGCCGCCAGCTTCTTCATCGATCTCAGCTTCTCCCTGTTCAAGAAATCCAAGGCAGCCCCCGGACGCACCGTGGCACTGTCCGGATTCCTCCTCGGCACGGTCTCCGGCTCGGGCACGGCAACGGCCGTCTCGCTCGGCGCGGTCACCTGGCCGGTGCTCAAAAGAGCCGGCTATCCGAAGGAGAACGCCGGCGGTATGCTTGCCGCCTCCGGCATCGGCGCCATCCTGTCCCCGCCGACGCTCGGTGCCGCGGCCTTCATCATCGCCGAGCTGCTCAACGTCTCCTACGGACTCGTCCTTCTGTGGGCAGTCGTGCCCACTCTCCTGTACTACCTCGGCATCTTCCTCGCCATCGAAATCGACTCCCGGAAGATCGAAGTCGACTACACCCCGCCGCCGGGGCTGCGGTCGTGGCCGATCTTCAAAAAGGGCTTCTACCACTTCATCTCCCTGGGCATCATCGTCGTCTTCCTCGCCCTCGGCATGGCACCGTTCAAAGCCGTCGTCTACGCGACGCTCGTCGGCATCGGATTCGGCATCATCGAGATCATCCTCGCTCGCCGAGGCGAACCCGCCACGATCCTCCGCGCCGTCTGGGACGTGTTCTACGGGGCCCTGTCGACGGGCATCCGCTCGGTTCTGCCGGTGACGAGCGTGTGTGCCGCCGCCGGCATCATCGTCTCGACGATCACGAAGACCGGGCTCGGCCAGGTCATCTCCGACATCCTCATCAAGGGAGCGCAGGCATTCTCGGATGATCCGACGGTCATCCTGATCCTCACCTGCATCTTCGCCGCAGTTGCCGTGACGGTGCTCGGTCTGGCAGTGCCGGTGACCGCCTCGTTCATCATCAGCTGGGTCATCGTCGGCCCAGCTCTCATCACCCTCGGAGTCCCCGAGGCGGCCGCGGCGATGTTCATCTTCTACTACGCGGTCCTCTCCGAGGTCTCCCCGCCGACCGCGCTGGCGGCGGTTGCTTCCTCGGCGATCACCGGCGGCCGCGTCATCGCCACCATGTGGCAGGCCTGCAAGTACGCGATCCCCGCATTCCTCGTGCCTTTGGCTTTCACCTTCACACCCGAAGGTGCCGCATTGGTCGCTCAGGGAGGGTTCCTCGGCGCGGTCTGGACCTTCCTTGTCTCGGCCTGCGCAGTCGCTGCCTTGGCCGCGGGTGCAGGCGGATGGATCATCCGCCGCGCCGGCTGGCCCGAGCGGATCCTGTGCTTCCTCGCCGCCGGCGCGCTCCTCTACCTGCAGCCGCTGTCTATGATGGTCGGCTTCGCGGCCCTTGCCCTCGCCGTCGTCATCCACCTCATCCTCCGACGCAAGCCGGCGACCTCCTCGGCGACGGGAACTGCGGTTGGACCGGCCGCCTCGGCGACGGGAACCGTGACAGGAGCGGCCGCCTCGGCGAAGGACGAGGCACCGGCGAATGCGGTCGACCCGAGTACAGCCGAAGCGGACGGATCCGGTGACGGATTTTCCACCGAACCACCCTCGTCCGGAACACCGGCCGGGACCAACTGAGAAAGGGACGAAGTCCATGAAGCGAACAAGGACGTTCACAATCGCCGCTGCGGCCCTGGCCGCAGTGCTGACGATGAGTTCATGCGGTGGCAAGCGCGAAGCCGAGCCCGCCGCAGAAGGCGGAGACGGCTGCACCGCCGCCTCGGGGCAGATCACCATCGCCACCGGCAACTCGACCGGCGTGTACTACGTGCTCGGCGGAGGTCTGGCACAGGTGATCTCCGACAACTCCGACCTCAAGGCCACAGCGTCGGAGACCGGCGCCTCCGTGCAGAACCTCCAACAGCTGTCCAGCGGCGACTTCGACATCGCGTTCTCCCTGGCCGATACCGCTGCCGACGCAGTGTCGGGGGATGCGGACTTCAAGGAGGCCGAGGACATCTCCGCGCTCTCGCGCATCTACGACAACTTCACTCACGTCGTCGTGCGCAAGGATGCCGAAATCGACTCGGTCGAGGACTTCAAGGGCAAGACGATCTCGACCGGTTCGCCGAAGTCCGGCACCGAGGTCATCGCCAACCGTCTCATCGAATCGGCCGGACTCAAGGACGGGGACGTGACCAAACAGCGCCTCGACCTGTCGAAGACCGTCGACGGGATGAAGGACGGAACCATCGACGGCATGGTGTGGTCCGGCGGACTGCCCACGGCAGGAGTCACCGATCTCTTCACCTCGAACGGCAAGGACGTCGAGATCCTCGACATCTCCGACCTCGAGGGGAAGATGAAGGAGATCAACCCCGTCTACGAGGTGGCAGAGATCCCCGGTGACACGTACAAGGGCGTCGACACGGTGAAGACGATCGTCACCCCGAACGTGCTCATGGTCCGCAATGACATGGACGAAGGCACGGCCTGCGCTCTGACGAAGCTCCTCTTCGACAAAAAGGACGACCTGGTCAAGGTGCATGCCGCGGCGAAGGAGATCAACCTCGACACCGCCGAACCGCCGGAGCCGATCAAGCTGCACCCGGGCTCGCAGAAAGCACTGGACGAGCTGAATAAGTAAGTGCGAGTTGCCCAACCGCTCGTTCAAGGCGTGGCGCGTCTGTCGATCTGTGTACAGTCCGATAGGCGCGCTCCGCCTTGAACGACGCTGACGAGGAACGGAGCACCCCGCTACGCACGGCGGGCCGTGCGACCCTCGGGCAGTTTTCGCCGGGGCCGTCGGCCCTCCGTTGTTCTGAGGGCCGACGGGCGGGATCCGGCCCGGAGCCGGACTCAACCTTCCCGCAGGCCGACGGTCGGATCGGGCAGGTAGACCTCTCCGCCCGATGCGAGGAACTCGCGGCTCTTCTGCTGCATTCCCGCCAGGGCCTCCTGCGCCTCGGCGCTGCCGTAGGTATCGCGGATGTCCTGGGAGATGCGCATCGAGCAGAACTTCGGACCGCACATCGAACAGAAGTGCGCGGTCTTCGCCGGTTCCGCCGGCAGCGTCTCGTCGTGGAACGCCTCGGCGGTCTCCGGATCGAGGCCGAGGGCGAACTGGTCCCGCCACCGGAATTCGAATCGAGCCTTCGACAGCGCATCATCGCGGGCCGTCGCCCCCGGGTGGCCCTTCGCGATATCGGCGGCATGCGCGGCGATCTTGTACGTGATCACCCCGGTCTTGACGTCGTCACGGTCGGGCAGCCCGAGATGCTCCTTCGGGGTGACGTAGCAGAGCATCGCCGTGCCGTAGCGGGCGATCTCCGTCGCCCCGATCGCCGAGGTGATGTGGTCGTATCCGGGCGCGATATCCGTAACCAGCGGACCCAAGGTGTAGAACGGCGCACCGTGACAGAGCTCCTGCTGACGTTCGACGTTCTCCCGCACGAGGTGAAGCGGAATGTGCCCGGGCCCTTCGACCATCACCTGGACGTCGTGGGCCCACGCGCGTTCGGTGAGTTCGGCGAGAGTGTCGAGCTCGGCGAACTGGGCGGCATCATTGGCATCGGCGATAGAACCCGGGCGCAGTCCGTCGCCGAGCGAGAAAGCGACATCGTAGCGAGCGAAGATCTCACAGAGTTCATCGAAGTGGGTGTAGAGGAAGTTCTCCTCGTGGTGGGCAAGGCACCAGCCGGCCATGATGGACCCGCCGCGTGAGACCATCCCGGTGACCCGGTCAGCCGTGAGAGGAACGTAGCGCAGCAGCACACCGGCGTGCACGGTCATGTAGTCGACACCCTGCTCGCACTGCTCGATGACGGTGTCGCGATAGATCTCCCAGGTCAGCGCGTTCGCATCGCCGTCGACCTTCTCCAGCGCCTGATAGATCGGGACGGTGCCGATGGGGATCGGCGAATTGCGGATGATCCACTCCCTAGTGGTGTGGATGTCATTGCCGGTCGACAGATCCATGAGGGTGTCGGCACCCCACTTCGCGGCCCACCGCAGCTTCTGCACCTCCTCGGCGATGGAGCTGGTGACCGCGGAATTGCCGATGTTCGCATTGATCTTGACGAGGAACGCCCTGCCGATGATCATCGGCTCGGATTCGGGGTGATTGATGTTGTTCGGAATGATCGCGCGACCGGAGGCGAGCTCGGCGCGCACGAGTTCGACATCGCACTGCTCGCGAAGCGCCACGAACCGCATCTCCGGGGTGATGATGCCCTGCTTTGCGTAGTGCATCTGGGTCACCGTGCGGCCGGACTTGGCCCGACGGGGGACCGGTTTGCGTCCCTTCCACTGCTGCGACGGGGCACCTCGGCGGACGGCGGCACGACCGTCATCGGCGATGCGGTGGCCGCGGGCGTCATACGTCTCAGTGTCGAGGCGGTTCTCGATCCACGGGAATCGCAGAGCGGGCAGTCCCTCTTCCGGAATGCTGCCCGGCCCGACGGTGCGGTAGACGTCGACGGGATCGTTGGCCCGACCGTTCGAGTCCTCGAGCTCGATGCGGGTCACGGGAACGCGGATGTCGTGTTCCTCGTCCTCGACCCATGCCGGCGAATGCGTCGGATACTGCTCGAGGGTGAACTGGTCGTGCGAATCTGCGTCAGACGAAGTCGTGGCAGGGGCAGGTGTTTCAGGGGTGAATGCAGTCATCTGCAGTCCTCACTTCCTACGCCGGTATCAACCGGATCAGGTTCTACGGTCTCGGACGATCCAGTCCGATCTCAGCCCTTGCAGCGGGCTCCCGTGGGGTCGTGCCATTCCTATCACGACTGACGCAGTGAGGACAACCGTGGCTCCTTGAGCGACGGGAATGGGGTCAGCCGCCCTGGAGGAACGCCTTCGCAGCGGCGCCGAGGGCGACGACGTCGGAGACCGCGACCATTTCGCGTGCCGAGTGCATCGAGTACAGAGCCGGGCCCACATCAACGGTCGTCATGCCCAGCCGGGTCGCGGTCAGCGGTCCGATCGTCGACCCGCAGGGCATCGCATTGTTCGACACGAAATCCTGGTACTCGACCCCGGCGGCCGCGCACGCCCGTGACCACACGGCGGTGCCCACCGCATCCGTGGCGTAGCGCTGCTGAGCGTTGAGCTTGAGCAGGGGACCGCCGCCGAGGCGGGGGCGGACATGCGGATCGTGCCGTTCGGGATAGTTCGGATGGGCAGCATGCCCGGCATCGGAGGAGACACACACCGAGGTGGACATCGACGCGAGATAATCGCTGCGCGTCGACTGCGGCAGCAAGGAGGCGACGATGCGCTCGGTGACGTCGGCGAGGAACGGACCGCACGCGCCCGAGCGCGAATTCGACCCGATCTCCTCATGATCGAACGCCGCGAACAGTGGGATGCCGTCGAGCCCGTCGGCATCGAGCTGGGTGAGCGCGGTGACGCCGGCGTGGACGGACAGGAGGTTGTCCAGCCTCGGCGAGGCGAAGAACTCCTCGGCGGCACCGAAGAGGGCCGGCTCCTGAACGGGAATCGTGTAGACATCGTGGCCGACGACGGACTCGGCATCGACCCCGGCAGAGGCGGCGAGCAGTTCGATGATGTCCGCCTCGGCGAGGTCGGCCAGACCGATGACGGGAGCGGTGTGACGCTGCTTGTCCAAGGTCAGACCCTCATTGACCTGCCGGTCGAGGTGGATCGCGAGCTGCGGGATGCGGGCGATCGGCCCGGTGCGGGCGAGCACGATGCTGCCGTCGGCGAGGCCGAGCCGACCCGCGAACGCGAGCTCACGATCGAGCCACGAATTCAGCAGCGGCCCGCCGTAGATCTCCACCCCGACCTGCCGGGTGCCTTCGGCGGTGAACTCGCCGCCGGGTTTGAGTTTGAACGCCGGGGAGTCGGTGTGGGAACCGAACACGCGGAACCGGGGAGCCGCCTCGGTGACGGTGGGATTCATCCACGCGATGAGCGCGCCGTCGCGGATGACGTAGTGCCCGGTTCCGGGCGTCAGCGCCCAGGGAACGGACTCGTCGAGGCGGGAGAAACCGGCCTCTTCCAGGCGTTTCGCCGCGGTGTCCACCGCGTGGTAGGAGCTGGGAGATGCGCTGACGAAGTCGCCGAGGTCGGCCGCTGTCGTCGCGGCCACATCCGGTCTCGGGAGTGATTCATTCATTTCCCCAGCCTATCGTTTGCGGTAGTTTGGAGGTGAAGAAGATCAGGTCTCAGACGCCGGGTTGCCACCGGGTCCGAGAATCAGGCGGGGGCAGCGACCCTGCGACCGCACCAGCGACGGCAAGGAGTGTTCGACGTGAACCAGTTCGTGACGGAGTGGAACACCTGGCGCGACTCACGGAACTCAGCCCTTGCGAAACCGTTCGGCTGGCTCAGTGTCGTCGGACTCCACTGGCTCGACGCCGAATCGACCTGGACCGACGCCCCCGGCACGTTCACCGTCGACGACGGCTGGGTGACCGTATCCCTGAAGACCGGAATCAAGGCCGGCCCCGCAGCCGAGACATTCGACCTGCTCAGCAAGGTCGACAACGGTGAGTCAGCTGCCGGTGGGAACGGGACGAACGGGACGAACGACACGGGTGTGACCAACTCGGGGCCGACCCGTGCGACCAGCCCGGCCGTGCCCAGCGACACCTCGACTCTGCCGAGGGTGATGGACCAGTCCGGTGTGGGCGCGGCTGCGGCAGACGCTGCGGGTGCCGACTCTTCTGCCGGAACGGGCGCCGGATCCGATGCGGGGTCCGATGGCGGATCCGACTGGCACGCAGCAGCGCCCGCCAAGCCACAGGTCCGCGTGGAAGAGAACGGGTTCAGCGCGAAGCTTCCGAACGGCGGCTCGCTCAACTGGTTCACCGTCGGCAACGTCCTCTACGAACTCATCGATCGGGGCGGCCGCCTCGGCGTGCGTGTGCGCAATTCGAAGTCCCCGCTGCTCGGGAAGTTCTTCGAGGTTCCGGTCTTCGACCCGGACCCGGACTTCGTCTTCCTCGCCCGGTTCACCAGGTTCGACCCGTTCAAGACCTACACCATCGAAACCGCCCAAGAGGACCTGCAGCTGCAGACACAGGCGGCGGGAACCGTCACCTTCGAGACCTCGCACGGTGAGGTGAGCCTGCTCGCCACCGGGTGCCCGAAGACCGGACTCCAACTGGACTTCCACGATTCGACGAACGGGAGCACCACCGCCGCGTGGCGGACCATCGACCTCGGAGTGCCGAATCAGGACGGGTCGCTCGTCATCGATTTCAACCGTGCGGTGAACTACCCGTTCGCGTTCACCTCGTTCGCCACCTGCCCGGCCCCGATCGAAGGAAACGTCGTTCCGTTCGACGTCACCGCAGGTGAGCGGCGTCCTCCATTCTTCTACTCGGAGGCCGGGATCAACGTGCCGTTCCTCTTCTACGTGTGGTGGGACGAAGAGAGCGCCGAGGTGACGCGCCCCTGGTATTCGCGTTTCGGCCTCGACATCACCATCCTCAACCCCAACCACGACGACGGGCGGATCTCGCTCGTCGGCTTCGACGGGGTCGCGATGTCCGGCGGGGATCTGTCGCCGCTGGGGCGCAAGGCCCGGTCGCGGCTCATCGATGTCGCCACCGAAGCGCTGACTTCACGGATTCCGGTCATCGGCATCGGCGCGTACTCGGCGTTCGTCATCCAGGCCCAGCGGGAGCTGCGTTCGCAGCAGGGCTACGTCGACGGCATCGAAACCGAATACGAGGCGCCGGCGGACCGTCTGCTCATCGTGATGAACAACGAGCTCGACCCGAAGCAGGCCGGTTTCGACATCGTCCACACCGACGCCAGCGGGCTGATCTATGTGGAGATGCCCTTCAACATCCCGCTCGAGTCCGACCGCACTGAGGTCGAGGACTTCCAGTCGGCGATGGAATCCGGTGCCTCGATCACGAGCTGGCAGGAATTCGACTACCGCATGGTCGCCCTCATCCGCCACCACCGCTGACGGCCGGCTCCCAGCCTCAGTCCCAGCGCCCGTTTCCTCCCAGAACTACCTGACGGCGGCCCAGCAACCTCGCGCGAGGTTGCTGGGCCGCCGTCAGGTAGCAATTACCAGATGGTGACTCGCTGGTCGGGGGCTAAGTACATGCCGTCGCCCTCTGCCACGCCGTAGGTGTCGTGGAAGGCGGTCATGTTCTTCACGACCTGGTTGCAGCGGAACTCCTCCGGCGAATGCGGGTCGATCGACAGCCTGCGCACACGCTCCTCGGTGCGCATCTTCGACCGCCATGCCTTCGCCCATGCCTCGAAGAACGCCTTCGCCTGCTCGGCCGACGGCGCCACCGGCACGCCCGGAGTGCCCGCCCGTTCGCCGAGTTCGAGCTCGAGCGCCTTCCACCCGATCGACAGACCACCGAGGTCGCCGATGTTCTCACCGACCGTCAGCGCCCCGTTGACGTGCTGATTCGGTTCGAGACCTGTCGGGACCAGCTCTTCGTACTGGGCGATGAGTGCGTTCGTGCGCTCCTCGAACAGGGTCCGATCCGATTCGGTCCACCAGTCGACGAGGTTGCCGTCACCGTCGTAGCGCGATCCCTGATCGTCGAACCCGTGACCGATCTCGTGGCCGATGACCGCGCCGATCGCTCCGAAGTTTGCGGCCACCTCACCGGAGGCGTCGAAGAACGGCGGCTGGAGGATGGCCGCCGGGAAGACGATCTCGTTCATCACCGGGTGGTAGTAGGCGTTGACCGTCTGCGGGGTCATCAGCCATTCCGTGCGGTCGATGGGCCCGCCGATCCGCTTCACCTGCCGCACATGCTCGGCCTGCGAGCAGCGACGCACGTTGCCCACCAGGTCGGAGGAGTCGATCGCGGCCGGGTACTCCCGCCACACCTCCGGGTAGCCGACCTTCGGGGTGAACTTCGAGAGCTTGACCAGGGCGCGTTCCTTCGTCTCCTCGCTCATCCAGTCGAGCTCGCGGATCGACTTGTCATAGGCCTTGATGAGCATGCCCACGAGGTGGTCGATCGCGTCCTTGGACGACGGCGGGAACTCAGCTGAGACGTAGAGTTTGCCCACGGCCTCACCGAGGTAGCCCTCGACGAGGCTGACCCCGCGCTTCCAGCGCTCCCGCAGGGCAGGAGTGCCCGAGAGAGTGCGGGAGTTGAAGTCGAAGTTCTCCTCGACGAACTCATCGGAGAGCAGCGAGGCGGTGTCGGAGACTACGACGAAGCGCAGCCACGTCTTGATGGTCTCGATGTCGGTCTCTGCCCACACCTTCGCCATGCCCGTGACGAATGAGGGCTGGGAGACCACGAGGTACTTCAGATCAGACGCATCGGCGGTGAGGATCCCCAGGTAGGAGTCGAAGTCGAACTCGGGTCCGAGGTCGCGCAGCTCGGAGATCGAATACTTGTTGTACGTCTTCTCCGCATCACGGCAGGCCACGCGGTCCCAGTGGTGGCGTGCGAGTTCGGTCTCGAACGTCATCACCTTGGCGGCCACCTCGGCGTCGGAGATTCCGGACTTCTCGCCGAGGCCGGCAAGGGCCGCGATCTTCTGTACGTGGGCGAGGAATTTCGCGCGCACCTCGGCGTGGTCGTCGTTGAAGTAGTAGTCCTCGTCGGGCAGGGAGATGCCGGCCTGGACGAGATAGAGGGCGTAGACGTCGGAGTCCTTCGCATCGGCGGTGACGTACCCACCGAGCAGACCGCCGATACCCTCGGTCTCCAACCGGGCGAGAAGGGCGGCGAGCTCAGACTTGTCCTCGGCGGCGTCGATAGCTGCGAACGTCGAGGTCAGCGGGGCGACTCCTAGTTCGTTGATGCGATCGACATCCATGAACGAGGTGAACAGGTCGGCGACCTTCTGCCCCTCGGAGCCCGGCTCCTGCGGGGCGTCGGACACGGAGGTGATGATGTCGCGGACCTTGGTCTCTGCGGTGTCGAAGAGCTCACGCATGGCTCCGTCGCCGGCCCGGTCATCGGGGATCGTGAACGAGTCGATCCACTCGCCGTTGATGTGCTGGTACAGGTCGTCCTGAGGCCTGATCGAGGTCAGTGAGGTTTCAGAAGTCATGGCCCCACAGTATCGTGATCAGAGCCCCGCACGCCCTGCCCGAGGAGGAGATATGAGTCTGGCATCCGTCGTTTTCGTGTGCACCGGCAACATCTGCCGATCCGTCACCGCCGAACGTGTGCTCTTACATCACCTGGCCGATACCGGCGCCGAGGCGGTCGTCGACTCCGCCGGCATCAGCGACGAGGAGGCCGGCAACCCCATCGACCCACGTCAGGCGCGTGTGCTCGCCGCGGCCGGCTACCGCACCGACGATCACGTCGCTCGGCAGATCACCCCCGAATGGTTGGCCGACCGCGATCTGGCGGTGGCGATGACCGCCCGCCACTATCGTGCCCTGGAGCGGATGATCTCAGGTCTTCCCGCCGAGGCGGCCCCGGAGCTGCGGATGCTACGCGAGTTCGATCCGCGGGTGGCCGGGGTCGAGGGCGACGGTGTTCCGGCGCCGGATGTCGAGGATCCCTGGTACGGCGAATTCAAGGATTTCGAAGAAACTCTTGAGACAATTGAAGTGTCCGTGCCGGGAATCACGGATCGTCTGCGCGCGCTGGCCGCGAAAACTCAGTGATACTAGTAGGCACAAGCTTGCTGACACGACCGACATCGCAGGTACGCCTCGAAGGAGAAACTCTCATGACTCGTCTCATGACACGACAGAACTGGTCCGCTCTCAGGCTGGGCTTCGCCGCCCTGCTGGTGGCCGCGATGAGCGTGTTCGCATTCGCCCCCGCCGCCAGTGCCCATGATCAGCTGGTGTCGTCGAATCCCGAGGACGGTGCCGAACTCGATCAGCAGCCCAAATGGCTCGAGATGACCTTCTCCGGCGACATCCAGGAAGTCGGCTCCGAGGTCAAGGTCGTCGTCGACGGCAAGGATGTCTCCGCAGGTGAGCTGACCGTTGAGGGCAAGAAACTCAGCGTCGCTCTGCCCGATGATCTCAAACCCGGCGACTACAAGGTCACCTGGCGCGTGGTGTCGCAGGACGGCCACCCGATCTCCGGTGACTACTCGTTCGCGATCAAGGATGCCGAAGGCGCCGGCGGTGATGTCAAGGAATCGTCCGGAGAGTCGACGAAGGCCGGACTCGGCGGCGGAGTCGTCGACGAACCCGGCAAGGACACCGAGGATCGCGGCGAGATCGGCGAGTCCACCGGCAGCGACTCCGGAATGTCGACGCCGATGATCGTGCTGCTGTCTGTCGGCGGCCTGGCCATCATCGTCATCGTCGTTCTGCTCATGCGTCGCAAGTCCCAGGGCCTGCCCGGCACCAAGGACAACTGAGCGAGGACCCCCACACAGCACGTCTGACACGAGGCCCCGAACGCGAAGAGCGTTCGGGGCCTCGGTGTATCCGGTCCGTGGTGGAATCGGCGGCGATCTCGTTCAAGCGTCAGCGCGGTTATGGCGAGGTACACCGGCTGATAAGTGTGCTTCGCCTTGAAGGAGAGGCTAGGGAGGCGGTCGGGCCAGCACCTCAGAGTGTGAAACGCAGGAGACGGTCGTCGTCCGGGCCGGGTTCTCCGCGACCGTCGGTGTTGTTCGTCAGCACGAGCAGCGACCCGTCGGGCGCTTCGACCACATCGCGCAGTCGCCCGTGCTCGCCGGTCCACAGCTCTGACGACGACTTCAGGTCGTCGAGCGGAACTTGGTGTAGGCGCTCACCGCGCAGCCCGGCGATGAGGATGCTGTCATCGGTGACGGCCAGTCCGCTGGGGCTCGCTTGGTCGGGGGACCACTGCTGCACCGGGTCGATGAAATCACCGTCCCCGTCACCGGAGCCGCCGTCACTCGCACCGTCACCCTGGGCGATGCCCTCGACCTCGGGCCATCCGTAATTCCCGCCGGCTTCGATGACGTTGAGTTCGTCCCACGTGTCCTGCCCGAATTCCGAGGCGTACATCGTGCCCTCGTCGTCCCACCCGATGCCCTGCGGATTCCGGTGCCCCATGCTGAAGACGAGTGAATCGCCGAAAGGATTGTCATCGGGAACGTCGCCGTCGGGCGTCATGCGCAGAATCTTTCCCGACAGCGCACTCTCGTCCTGTGCGCTGTCGCGATCGCCCGTATCGCCGAGCGTGGCATAGAGCATTCCGTCGGGCCCGAACGCGAGCCGCCCGCCGTTGTGGAAGTTCGCGGTCGGCAGCCCGTCGAGGATCGTCTCCTCCTCACTCAGGGACAGATTCCCGGCCTCGCCGAGGAGGTCGAACCGTACGACCCGGTTCTCCGTCCCAGCGGCGAAGAAGGCGTAGAGACGGTCATCGTCGACCGCGAGACCGTGGAGGCCCGCCTCACCCGAGGCCGAGGCGTCATCGATCCGGCCGACCTCACGAACGTCGCCACCTGCGGAGACTTCGAGGATGCGACCCGAATCGCGTTCGCTGACCAGCATGGTCTGCCCGTGGAAGGCGATCGACCACGGGGATTCGAGGCCGGTCGCGACGACCGCGGGAGAGTCCGCGCCCGGTGTTGACGATGTGGACCCGGTGTCGGATGATCCGGAACCACTGCTCGCCGAGGCGGCCCCCGCCGCTGACTCGTCCCGACCGTCGGTCTCGCCGGAGTGCGAATCGGAGGAGCAGGCGCTGAGGACGACGGCCAGGGACACGGCGGCACCGGTGAGGAGCCGCCGGGTGCGAAAGTGTGCTGAGGTGCTCATGATCTCGCCTTCATCGGGGAGTCCGGTGGCACAAGACTATCCGTCGGCCGCTCAAGAACTGAACCGCTTGCCGCTGAATGGGACCGTCTGCACAGGAATAGAACCGTCTGCTCGGACTGTTGCCTCAAGTGACTGAAATTCTGCGACTGCATCCCGCAACCGCACCGTGCGCCCACCGAAGGAGCCTTCCGCCTTGTCCGTTCCGTTGAACATCCTCGATCTCGTCTCCATCCGGGAAGGAGCCACCGCGCGCGAGGGCATCGCCGAATCGATGGCGAACGCGAAGCTCTCCGACGAACTGGGATACAAACGCCTGTGGTTCGCCGAGCACCACAACACGATGGGCCTGGCCGCCAGCGCCACAGCACTGCTCATCTCTCAGGCCGCCTCGGTGACGGAGAAGATCCGGGTCGGGTCCGGCGGTGTCATGCTGCCCAACCACGCGCCACTCATGGTGGCCGAACAGTATGGAACGCTCGCGAACATCCATGGGCCGCGCATCGACTTGGGCCTCGGGCGCGCACCAGGCACGGACGGGATGACCGCGCAGGCGCTCGCCCGATCCTCGGCCGAACCACAGGACTTCGCACAGAACATCTATGACATGCAGGGCTGGTTCTCCGAGACAGGGCAGGCGCACACGATGCCGATCAAGTCCGCGGTCTCGGCGGGGATGAACGTGCCCATCTGGGTGCTCGGGTCGACGATGAACGGCGCCTCGATCGCCGGTCAGCTGGGCCTCCCGTTCTCCCTGGCCTCGCACTTCGCACCCGACCAGATCGACATCGCGATCAAGACCTACCGCGATTCGTTCACCGCCGATGCGCCGACCGCCCAGATCGACGAACCCTACGTCATGGCCGGGATCAACGTCATGGTCGCCGATACCGACGCCGAGGCGGCCCGCCAGTTCACCTCGGTGCAGCAGATGTTCAACGACATGCGCACCGGCCGCCGCCGCAATCTGCAGCCCCCGGTCGACCCGGCCGAGATCTATGCGCAGGGCGGAACCAGCCCGATGCTGTCCATCAGCGCCGTCGGCTCACCGGATACTGCGACCGCGCAGATGGCCGAGTTCGTCGAACGCACCGGCGCCGACGAACTCATCACCGTCACCTACGCCTACGATCCAGAGGTGCAGCGCCAGTCGCTGAAACTGCTCGCCGACGCCTGGTTCTGAGGCGACGACTGAGCGGACCCCAGGCTGGGGCGCGAGCCGCCGTTCGGCCATTGGCTGTGGACATCGACGGTGTCGGCGAACCCGTCGAACCGCGGTAGATTGGTATCGTGATGATTGCCGTGCGTGAGGCGACTGCCGCCGATGTCCCCGCCGCCGCAGGAGTGCTCTCCAGAGCCTTTGATGAATACTCCTGGACGCGGTGGTCGGTGCCGGCCGACCGCTATCGCGCGCGGCTGGAGGAGCTGCAGGCGATTTATCTCGCCCACGCGGTCGAGTGCGGGCTGGTGATCGTCGAGGAGAAGTACCGGGGCGTGGCGGCCTTCGTGCCCCCGGAAGCTCCCGACCTTAACTCCGAGCGACAGAACCGCGTGAGCGAGCTGCTCGGTGATCGCCTCGAGGTGCTGATGGCCACACACCTGCCGTCGCGGCCCCACGCCGCGTGGGATCTCGCCACCATCGGTGTGGAACCCGACAGCTGGGGGTCGGGCATCGCGTCGGCGATCCTCGCCGAAGGTCTGCGCCGGATGGACACGATCGGCTCCCTGGTGTCGCTGGAGACGTCGGATCCGCGCAATGTCGCTCTCTACGTCCGATTCGGTTTCAGTACCATCGCCGAGACGCAGGTGCCGAACGGTCCGAAGGTCTCGACCATGGTCCGCACGCTTTCGACTGAAGCATAGAGGCACTCCGTCCTCACCGAGGCTCGACCTCACCCCACCAGGCGCACATGCGCCGCCAGTCCGGGTTCGGTGTCGGCGAGCGTGCGGGCGGTGGACAGGACCGTCGACTCCATCGCCGAGGCGGCCCTGGTCGCCCGCACGTCCGCGCGCGTCGCGAGGCTGACCGTCCGCGTCAGCTGCGGATCGGCCAGGGGCGCCGAGTCAAGCAATGGCCGGTCGACGAGGACCATTGCCGGGACGATCGCGACCCCGAGGCCGCGCTCGACGAACCGCAGCGCCGCATCCATCTCCACCCCTTCGACGACGACTCGGGGGCTCAGTCCGGCCGTCTCGAACGCTGCGGAGGTCGCCTCCCTGAGGTCGTAGCCATGATGGAACAGGACCTGGGGACGGTCGGCCACCTCGGCGAGGGTGATCCCATCGGTCTGCGCACGGTCTGAGTTGAGCAGATCGGAACCGGCGGCGGCGATGACGACGAGATCCTCGGCGAGGATCCCGCGCAGGCTGAGCCTCGGCATCTGCGGGGCGAGGTCGAAGGTGCGGGTGATGAGCGCGAGGTCGAGTTCGCCGCCGGCCAGTGACTCGATGAGCTCACGAGAGCCTTTTTCGACGAGCTCGAGTTCGACGCCGGGATGGGCCGTGTGGAACCGGCTGATCGCCTCGGCCACGAGGCTCACGCACAGGGTCGGGGTCGCACCGAGCCGGACGCGACCGCGCCGCAGACCGGCGAGCTCGTCCATGTCGCGGCGGACCGCCTCGGCATCGGCGAGCATGCGTTTCGCCGTCGGCAGCAGGGTCTGGCCGGCGTCAGTGAGTGTGATGTGTCCGTGCGCGCGGTGGAAGAGCTCGGCCCCGAGTTCCTTCTCCAACGTCGAGATCTGTCGGGACAGCGAGGGCTGGGCCAAATGGAGCGTCGCGGCGGCTTTCGTGAAATGGCCGGTGGCGGCCACCTCGGCGAAGCTTCTCAGCTGTTCGAGGTTCATCGTGGGTCTCCGTGCAGGTCAGACATGGCAATAGTCTATCGCTATCGATTTGACTCAAACAATGCATTGGACGTATGGAGTGGGTGGTTCCATAGTGGAATCCATGCACACCACACAGGGCGGACCCCGCCGAAAAGAACACTCCATCTCCACCTCGGTGCTGGTCATCGGAACCGGCGGATCGGGCCTGCGGGCCGCGATCGAGGTCGCCGAAGCCGGCGCCGATGTCCTCGCGGTCGGCAAACGGCCGAAGGAGGACGCGCACACCTCGCTGGCCGCCGGCGGCATCAACGCGGCCCTGGCGACGATGGACCCGGACGACACGTGGCAGCAGCATGCTGCCGATACGATCAAGGAATCCTATGACCTCGCCAACCCCCGGACCGTCGAAATCGTCACCCAGGGAGCAGCCGAAGGCATCGCTGACCTGGAGCGATATGGAATGGACTTCGCGAAGGAGGACGACGGTCGGATCTCTCAGCGCTTCTTCGGCGCCCACACCTGGCGTCGCACCGCTTTCGCCGGCGACTACACGGGGCTGGAAATCCAGCGCACCCTCATTCGTCGCGCCGAAGCCTTAGACATCCCGATCCTCGACCGCGTCTACATCACGAAGCTGCTCGTCGCCGACGGCCG
Organism: Brevibacterium sp. Lmc1; assembly: GCF_057654315.1. Lineage (NCBI taxonomy): Bacteria > Bacillati > Actinomycetota > Actinomycetes > Micrococcales > Brevibacteriaceae > Brevibacterium > Brevibacterium sp. Lmc1. The sequence continues at coordinate 606,312 of NZ_CM172803.1, forward strand.
CATCTTCGGCGCCTTCGGCTTCGACGTCATCGACGGCACCGGCTACCGGATCTACGCCGACGCCGTCATCCTCGCCGCCGGCGGACACAACCGGATCTGGAGGCGGACCTCTTCGCGTCGGGATGAGAATACCGGTGACTCCTTCCGTCTGGCCGTCGAGGCCGGTGCCCGGCTGCGCGATGCCGAGCTCGTCCAGTTCCACCCCTCGGGCATCATCGAACCCGAGAACGCCGCCGGCACGCTGGTCTCCGAGGCGGCCCGCGGTGAAGGTGGGATCCTGCGCAACGGTCTGGGGGAGCGGTTCATGGAACGCTACGACCCGCAGCGCATGGAGCTCTCCACCCGTGACCGGGTGGCGCTCGCCGCCTACACGGAGATCGCCGAGGGGCGCGGCACCGAGAACGGCGGCGTGTGGCTCGACGTGTCCCATCTGCCGCGCGAGACCATCATGAACCGGCTGCCCCGAGTGTTCCAGACGCTCATGGAGACCCAGATGCTCGACATCACGGCCTCGCCGATCGAGATCGCGCCGACCGCGCACTACTCGATGGGCGGAGTGTGGGTCGACCCGGTCGATCACAGCACCGACGTCGAAGGTCTGTGGGCCATCGGTGAGGCCTCGTCCGGTCTGCACGGGGCGAACCGGTTGGGCGGGAACTCGCTCATCGAGCTGCTCGTCTTCGGCCGGATCGTCGGGCGGTCCGCTGTCGCGTATTCCGATTCGTTGGAGGTGCAGGTGCGGTCGCATGCCGCGGTCGACGAGGCCCGGGCAGAGATCTCCGATCTGCTGGCCTCCGAAGGCACGGAGAACGTGCGTGCGCTGCAGCGGGAGGTCCGCAACCTCATGACCGAGCACGCCGGAGTCGTTCGCGACGAGGCCGGACTGCTCGCCGGGCTGGAGAAGCTCGCCGGCATCGAAGCGCGGATGGCCGACGTCGGCATCCACCCGGACATCGCCGGATTCGCCGATCTCTCCCACGCCTTCGACCTGCGGTCCTCGGTGCTCGCGGCCCGCGCGACGCTCGAATGTGCGCTGGAGCGGCGAGAGACCCGCGGCTGCCACAACCGCAGCGACTACCCGGACCAGGACCCGAACCTGCAGGTCAACTTGGTCTGGTCGCCGTCGGTCGGAGTAGTCCGCGAGTCGATCCCTGCCGTTTCGGCGGACGTCGCGGCCCTCATGCACACTGGCGAAATCAGCCAAGAAGGCAAACTAGTCGAATAATTGCTACCTGACGGCGGCCCAGCAACCTCGCGCGAGGTTGCTGGGCCGCCGTCAGGTAGCACGGGGGCATCGGGCGGGGAGAGCGGTCAGTCGGCGATGCTGAAGTTGCCGCGGAAGACCCGACCCGGGTCCCGTTCCTCTTTGAGTCGGCGTAGCCGTGTGAGGGACTCCTCGGGCAAAGCGTCGGCGAGGCCCTCGTGTGGATTGAGGAACGTGACGGGTTTGCGTCCACTGGCAGGTAATGCCCGCGCCAGATCGGCCTGCTTATGCTCGATCGACTCCGCGGCCGCCTCGGTGACGGGAAGACCGAACATATAGACGCTGTACGGCTCGTCCAGGGCGCCGTGCGGGTTGTCGGTCGGCTGCGCCAACGCGCCGCCGAGGTGCCTGACCTGCACCGACAGAAGCGGGTCGATGGGCGAATCGAGGAGCGTGTCCAGGGTGTCATCGTCAAGGGACGTGAGCAGCTCGGCGCGGGAGCTGCCGACTCCGGGGTCGGTCGGTTCGGCCGTAATCGCACCCAACTCGGCGACGCTCATCGGCGCCCGGGTATCCGACAGCGGCGTCGGCAGGGTCTCGAGTGGGCGCATAAGCTCACGTGCTTCCTCCCCTCCGCCGAGGTACGTCGAGTCGATGGCGACCATCGGCTCCGAGCCTGGGAAATGGAGGAGTTCCAACCACAGGGTCAGCCCCTCGGGAACGGTGTGAGTCATCGTGCGGAACACCTCGGCGACCTGCCTGGCGTGATCGCCGGACCAGAGCACACGCCCGCCGAAGACATCAGGGGCGGCCTGCAGTCCGACCTCAAGACCGGTCACGATGGCGAGCTCGCTTCCACCTCCGCGCAACGCCCAGAACAGGTCCGGATCATCGGTCGCGGAGACGCGGCGAGCCCGCCCGTCGGCGTCGACGACGTCGAATGCGCGGATGCTGTCGCCGACCCATCCGAAGGATCGGCCGAACCAGCTCAGGCCGCCGCCCAGGGCGACCCCGGCGACGGTTACCACCGGGGAGCTGCCCGGCAGGCCGGTCAGCCCGTGTTCTGCCGCCGCTCTCTGCAGTTCGCCCGATTTCACACCCGCGCCGATCGTCGCTGTGCGCTGTGCGGGGGTGACGTCGATGCGGTCGAGGCGGGTCGTACGCAACAAGATCGTGTCGTCGGCCCGCCCGGTCGCTCCGTGGCCGGTCGGCTGGGTGGCGATCGACAGGCTTCGTTCGCGGGCCCAGTTCACGAGGGTGACGACGTCGGTGACGTCGGCGGCTTCGACGACTGCGAGGACGTTCTGGTCGACGGCCCGGTTCCACGGGCGGTGGACCTCGTCGAATTCCGAGTCGTCGGGAAACCAGGTGCGCCCCTGGACAGTGGCGCGAAGCTCGTCAAGAATGGTGAACGACAGAACAGTCATGATGACTCCTTGGCTGGTGTTGGTGATCAGGCCGACGTGTGCCGGACTCAATGATGAGTCGCAGCTCGGCCCGAAAACGTGACAAGCCGTCGTCGTCAGGATCCCAATGCCATCGGAGACATCACCGCAGACCCTCGCCGAGGTGGCCGACCAGTTCTCCTCGCATCGACCGAAGATGTTCGCCATCGCCCACCGCACCCTCGGTTCCCCGTGGGCTGCCGACGATGCCGTGCAGGAGGCGTGGATCCGTTTGCAGCGAGCCGATATCGCGGCCATCGACAACCTCGAGGCGTGGCTGACGACGGTCATCTCGCGAGTCTGCATCGACGCCATTCGCCGTGATGCCGCAAGGCGTGAGGATCTGCACTGGGAGGCATCTGACGACGACGCAGTCCCGGACCATGACTCGACGGGCGAAGCACCCGACACGGCCGGCACTCCCGGAGGTGGTGGGGGAGGAAGCGGCGTCCGCACCGATCGACCGGAGGACAGCGCCCTGCTCCGAGACGATCTCACGGTGGCGCTGCACGTCATCCTCGACACTCTCGGTCCCTTGGAACGATTGGCGTTGGTGCTTCATGACATCTTCGCCCTGTCCTATGACGACATCGCCCCGATCGTCGACCGCAGCCCGGTCGCTGCACGTCAGCTCGCATCCCGGGCCCGCGCACGCCTGCGCAAAGTGGATGCGGAGGAGGTCCGACACCGGCAGGAAACCGCCATCACCTCCTTCCTCGAAGCGGCTCGCGGAGGAGACTTCGGCGGCCTCCTCCAGCTGCTCGACCCGGAGATCGAGGTGCGCAGCGACCCCGCTGCCGTGAGCCTCGCCCAGGCTGGCGCCGAATTCGGTGCCCCACTCATCCGCCCCGAGGTCGTCGGCCGTGATGCTGTGGCCCGTGTGTTCAACGGGCGAGCGAAAGCCACCGAGCTGGTCAGCATCGACGGAGTTCCCGCGGCCGCCTATATCTCCGACGGTGTCGCCCGGGCACTCTATCTGTTCCACTTCGTCGACGGCCGAGTCGCGTCCGTCGACGTCATCGCCGACGACGAGACCCTCCGGCACCTCCTCATCACCCAATAACCACTCCCAGGACTACCCGACGGCGGCCCAGCAACCTCGCGCGAGGTTGCTGGGCCGCCGTCAGGTAGCAATTGGGGTGTTGGGGTTGTGTTGGGAGGTGTCAAGATCGCGTTAAGATCGCCCGCCGTCCGGGTCGCACCGCGGTGAGATGAACGCATGTCACTCACCCCATCGCCGAGGCGGTCGGCCGATCGTTCGAACGCGCGGTCCCGCATTCGCTGCGAACACTCGCGCCCCCACCTCCCCTGCAGGGAGGGCCGCCCATGAGCTGGTTCACCGGCATTACGCAGATCCTGCTCGTCCTCGCCCTCCTCGCCGCCGCTCACGTTCCCCTGGGCACCTACATGGCCCGGGTGTTCCTGTCGACGTCCGACACCCGCGCCGAGGCGCTGCTCTATCGTCTCACCGGCGTCGACTCCACCTCAGAACAGCGGTGGCGGGTCTATTTCCTCTCTGTGCTGACGTTCTCGGCCGTCTCGATCATGGTCCTCTTCGGGCTGCTCCGACTCCAACACCTCCTCCCGCTGTCCAACGGGCGTCCCGCCGTCCCCGTCGATCAGGCACTCAACACCGCGGTCTCCTTCGTCACGAACACGAACTGGCAGTCCTACGCCGGTGAGACGACGATGGGCTTCCTCACCCAGATGGCCGGCCTCGGCGTCCAGAACTTCGTCTCCGCCGCCGTCGGCATCGCCGTGGCCGTCGCCCTCATCCGCGGCCTCATGCGCTCGAACTCTCTGTTCATCGGCAACTTCTGGGTCGACCTCACCCGTGCCACCCTGCGCATCCTGCTCCCGATCTCGGTGATCTTCGCGATCATCTACATCGGCCTCGGCGTCACCGACAACCTCACCCCCGACCAGGTCGTCCACACCGTCACCGGAGGAGCCCAGGCAACCCAGACCATTCCCGGCGGACCCGATGCCAGCCAGGAGGTCATCAAACACCTCGGCACCAACGGCGGCGGTTTCTTCAACGCGAACTCCGCCCACCCGCTCTCCGCCCCGTCCGCCCTGGTCAACCTCGCGAACATCTTCCTCATCCTCCTCATTCCCTCGGCGCTGCCGCGCACCTTCGGCATCATGGTCGGCAGCCGCAAGCAGGGGTGGGCGATCCTCGCGGCCATGGCCGCCTTCTTCCTCATCTCCCTGACCGCCGTCATCGTCCTCGAAACGGCAAACACCACTCCCGCCTCCCAGGCGGCAGGTGCGGCGATGGAGGGACGTGAGACCCGCTTCGGCGTCATCCCCTCGGCCTTCTTCGCCGTGGCCACGACGCTGACCTCGACGGGAGCCACCGATTCGGCGCACTCAAGCTACTCCGGCCTCGGCGGCGGAGTGCTCATGCTCAACATGATGATCGGCGAGATCGCGCCCGGCGGCGTCGGCTCCGGCCTCTACGGCATGCTCATCATCGCGATCATCGCCGTCTTCGTCTGCGGACTCATGGTCGGTCGCACCCCGGAATTCCTCGGCAAACGCATCGGCCGGACCGAGATCACACTGGCGAGCGTCTTCATCCTCGTCTCCCCGGCCCTCGCGCTGCTCGGCACCGCCGCGGCCACTCTATGGCCCGGCGCGATCGACTCGATCCTCAACACCACCGCCACCCACGCGGCAACCACAACAGCCGCCGCCACAGCCGCAGCCGCCGGCAACACCCCGCAGCTCAACCCCCACGCCCTGTCCGAGCTCCTCTACGCCTTCACCTCGGCGGCGAACAACAACGGATCCGCCTTCGCCGGGCTAGACGCGAACACTCCGTTCTTCAACATCGCCCTGGCCATCGTGATGCTGCTGGGCCGCCTCGTGCCGATCGGCGCCGTGCTCGCACTCGCCGGGTCGCTGGCCGGACAGACCCCCGCCGAGGCGAGCCCGGGCACCCTGCCCACCCACCGACCTCTGTTCGTCGGGGTCGTCGTCGGCATCGGCTTCGTCATCAGCGCCCTCACCTTCCTCCCCGTGCTCGCACTGGGACCGATCAACGAAGGACTCATGTGAGATGAGAACCATCACCGCCCCCGCCCTGGCCCAGGCGAGCCTCCTCGGACTGAAGAAGCTCGACCCGCGCACCGCCTGGCGCAACCCCGTGATGTTCCTCGTCGAGATCGGCGCGTGTCTCACCCTCATCCTCGCGATCATCGAACCCAACCGTTTCACCTGGGCGATCAGCATCTGGCTCTTCCTCACTGTCGTCTTCGCCAACACCGCCGAGGCGCTCGCCGAAGGGCGCGGCAAGGCTCAGGCCGACTCCCTGCGCGCCAGCCGGGTGAGCGTCGACGCGACCCGCGTGCTCTCAGGCGGGCACACCGAAACCGTGCTCGCCTCCACGCTGCAGGCCGGGGACCGAGTGCTCGTCACCGCCGGAGAGACGATCCCCGCAGACGGCGACGTCATCGAGGGGGCAGCTACCGTCGACGAATCCGCGATCACCGGTGAATCCGCACCCGTCATCCGCGAGGCCGGCGGTGACCGGTGTGCCGTGACCGGCGGGACGAGGGTGCTCTCCGACTCGATCACTGTGACCGTGACTGCGAGCCCCGGCGAGAGCTTCCTCGACCGGATGATCTCCATGGTCGAGGGCGCGAACCGGCAGAAGACCCCCAACGAGGTGGCCCTCGGCGTCTTCCTCTCCGTGCTCACCCTCATCTTCATCCTCGTGGTCGCAAGCCTCGCCCCGATCGCCGCGTTCTCCGGTGCCCCGCAGTCGCTGACCGTGCTCATCGCCCTCCTCGTCTGCCTCATCCCGACGACGATCGGCGCGCTGCTCTCGGCGATCGGCATCGCCGGAATGGATCGACTCGTCGCGGCGAACGTGCTCGCGAAGTCCGGTCGTGCCGTCGAGGCCGCCGGCGACGTGTCCACACTGCTGCTCGACAAGACCGGCACGATCACGATGGGCGACCGGCAGGCGACCGACTTCGTCCCCCTCGGATCGACCACTCCGGATGACCTCGCCGAGGCGGCCCGACTGTCATCGTTGGCCGATGACACCCCTGAGGGCCGATCCGTCGTCACCCTCGCGGAAGCGGAGTTCCAGATCGATGCGACGGGTCTCGAGGCCTTTCCCGGGGCCGAGTTCATCCCGTTCTCGGCGACCACCCGCCTGTCCGGAATCGTCCTCCCCGCTGTCTCGGGCACCCGCACCGTGGTCAAGGGTGCGGCGAAAGAGGTCATCGCCTGGGCCCGCGACCGCGGGGCCACGATCCCCGACTCAGCGACCGCCGAGGTCGAGCGCATCAACACCGGAGGCGGCACTGCACTGCTTGTCGCCGAAGCGGTCGACGACCCGGTCCCGGGGTCAGGATCCGAGGTCGACCGCACGGTCGCCTCGGCGAGGGAATCGGGCACGCTCGCACGGGTGCTCGGAGTCATCGATCTGCGCGATATCGTCAAACCGGGCATGGCCGAGCGCTTCGCGACCCTGCGTCAGATGGGGATCAGGACGGTGATGATCACCGGCGACAACGAACTCACCGCCCTGGCGATCGCCCGCGAGGCCGGCGTCGACGACTTCCTCGCCGAAGCGACCCCGGAGGACAAGCTCGCCCTCATCAAGAGAGAGCAGGCGGGGTCTCGGATGGTCGCGATGACCGGGGATGGGACGAACGACGCACCCGCGCTCGCGCAGGCCGACGTCGGGGTCGCGATGAACACGGGCACGACCGCGGCGAAGGAGGCCGGCAACCTCGTCGACCTCGATTCGGATCCGACGAAGCTCATCGACATCGTCGGGATCGGCAAGCAGCTGCTCATCACGCGCGGAGCGCTGACGACGTTCTCGATCGCCAACGACGTCGCGAAGTACTTCGCGATCATCCCGGCGATGTTCCTGACCGCGTTCCCCGGACTCGGGGCGCTCAACATCATGGGGCTGCACAGCCCCGCCTCGGCGATCCTGTCAGCGGTGATCTTCAACGCGCTCATCATTCTCGTCCTCATCCCCGTCGCCTTGCGCGGGGTCCGGTTCCGGGCGCGGACGGCCTCGGCGCTGCTGCGGATGAACCTTCTCGTCTTCGGTCTCGGCGGGCTCATCGTCCCCTTTCTCGGCATCAAAGTCATCGACCTCGTCATCGCGCCGCTGCTCTGATTCCGCTGATCTGATTCCTTATCTCCCGTCCACACAGAAAGGACACCCGTCATGGGTCCCATCCTCGGTCGCCAGCTCCTCACCGGGGCGCGCATGCTGCTTGTGCTCACCCTGATTCTCGGCCTCGCCTACCCGCTGACGCTGGTCGCGATCGGCCGCCTCATGCCCGGTCAGGACGCCGCGATCCGCAACAGCGCGGGCCGGGTCGTCGGCAATGCCCACCTCGCTCAACCGGTCAGCGGGGACGAATGGTTCTACCCCCGGCCCTCGGTCTCGAACTACGACGGACTCGCCTCGGGGGCGTCGAACCTTGCGGCGAACAGTCCTGAACTCGTGGCCCAGATCGCCGAGCGCAGGGCCCAGGTTGCCGGTCGTGAACACGTCGACCCGGCGAGGATTCCTGCGGATGCCCTGAGTGCCTCGGCCTCTGGTCTCGATCCGGACATCAGCCCTGAGTATGCTCGACTCCAGGTCCCCCGCGTCGCGCGGGAGACGGGACTGAGCAGGAAGGACGTGGCCGCCATGGTCGAGAAGAACACCCGGCATCCACTGCTCGGCTTCATCGGCGAGACCCGCGTCAACGTCGTCACCCTCAACAACGACCTCGCGAACGGCACAGCGACACAGGTGGGTGCAGAGTCCTCGGGTGCTGCGCGTATGAGCACGGCGTCTTCGGGCGCGGGAACCGGCGGACACTGATGGGATCACCTCGGCGGGGCACGCTCACGGTCTTCCTCGGCTACGCGCCCGGGGTCGGCAAGACCGTCGCCATGCTCGAGACCGCCGCCACGGCGAAAGCCAACGGCCGTGACGTCGTCTTAGGCATCGTCGAGGACCACGGGCGCGCGTTCACGCGGACGCTGACCGAAGGGTTCGAGACCCTCGACCGCCGCCGCGTCGACTACCGCGGACGGACGTTTCACGAACTCGACACCGAGGCGGTGCTGGCCCGGGCGCCTGAACTCGTCGTCATCGACGAACTCGCCCACACGAACGTGCCCGATGCCGGCGGTAACGGGAACTCGCCCGATTCCGGTGTGGCCGGCGAATTCGGCCCGACTCGGACGAAGCGGTGGGAGGACGTCGAGGCGATCCTCGCCGCCGGCATCGACGTGTTCACGACGGTGAACATCCAGCACCTCGAATCCCTCGGCGACGTGGTCGGGGCGATCATCGGCCGCAACCAAGCCGAACGGGTGCCCGACCCTTTCCTCCGCGCCGCCGACGAGGTCGAACTCATCGACATCACCCCCGCGGCACTGCGCACCCGCCTCGTCGACGGTCGAATCTACGCGGCCTCGAAGGTCGACGCCGCAATGTCGAACTACTTCCGGCTCGGCAACCTCACGGCCTTGCGCGAACTGGCCCTGCTGTGGTTGGCCGACCGTGTCGACGAAGGACTTGAGAAGTACCGCGACGAAAAGGGCATCCGCGCCACCTGGGCCGCACGCGACCGGATCCTCGTCGCCGTCACCGGCGGGCCGGAGTCGACGACGCTCATCCGCCGCGGACTGCGCATCGCCGGCCGCGTCGCCGGCCGCGAACTCCACATCGTCCACGTCATCGAACCCGATGGGACTCGCCGTTCCGGCGCCCCGCACCTGCTGAGCGCCCGGGAACTCGCCGAGGACAACCACGCCACCTGGCACACCGTCGTCGGTGATGATGTGGCCAAGGCGCTCATCGAATTCGCCCGCACCCTCAACGCCTCGCAGATCGTCCTCGGTGTCTCCCGCACACCCTGGTATCGGCGCATATTCGGGCCCGGAGTGGCCAACCGGGTCATCAGCTCTGCGGCCGACATCGACGTGCACATGGTCACCCACGCCCAGGCTGCCGGGCTGTGGAGCTCCGACCGCGAGCGCTCCCGGGCCAATCCGCTCTCGCAGGCCCGCCGCATCCTCGGCTGGATCATCGGTGCGATCGCCCCGCTGCTGCTCACCGCCCTGTTCATCGGCCTCGGCTCCGGATCGACCTCGCTGAGCATGAACTTCCTCGCCTTCATCACCGTCGTGGTGTTCGTGGCACTCATCGGCGGGCGTTGGCCGGCGGTGATGACGGCCGTATTCGGGGCCGGGCTCATCAACTTCTTCTTCACTCATCCGGTGAACTCGCTGTCGGTCAAACAGCTCGAGAACATCCTTGCGCTCGTCATCTTCGTCGCGGTCGCCGTGGCCGTGGCCACCGTCGTCGACCAGGCGGCTCGCCGTTCCCGGCAGGCCCAGGCCGCCGAACACGAAGCCGCGGTGCTCAGCGAGCTGGCCGGTTCGATGATCGCTGAGGGCGACAGCCCCGAGGCCATGGTCACAGGTATCCGCACGAGTTTCGGTCTCGACGGGGTCGCCCTCTTGACCCGGGGAGGTGGCTTCGGTCGGCTCGATACGGCTGCCGGCCCGGACGGCACCACGCGCACTGACGGCACGGGCGGGGCCGACCTCGTCCTCGCCTCGGCGGGGGAACCGATTGCGTCGCGGGGCCAGGCCAGCGAGGTCATCGACCTCGACGGCGACACCAGCCTGGCGCTGAGCGGCCGACCGCTCAGCGCCGGCGAGCTGCGGATCCTTGACGCCTACGCCGGTCGACTGTTGCGGGTGCTCACGGAGTCGGCCCTGCAGCGCAGCCGTACCGAGGCTGAGGAGCTCTCAGCCGGCAATGCTGTGCGAACCGCGCTGCTCACCGCGGTCTCCCACGACCTGCGCACCCCGCTCGGGGCGATCACCACGGCGACGTCGACGCTGCTGTTCGACGAGATCGAGCTGACGGAGTCCGACCGGAGGCTCATGCTCGAGACCATCGAACACGGTGCCCTGCGGCTTGAGAAGCTCATCGACAACCTCCTCGATCTGAGCCGCATCCAGTCCGGTGCGGTGGCGATTACGACCGCTCCGGTGCTCGTGGCCGACCTCGTTGCCTCGGCGCTCGACGAGATCGGCGGGGAGGCCCGGAAGACCGGGATCGATGAAACCGGCGGGGAAACTCGGGCCGCCGAGCTCGGCGAGGTCGATGGTGGCCCCTGCCCGCCCATCGCCGTCGACATCGACCCCGAAACCTGGGTCGAGGTCGATGTGGGGCTCGTCGAACGAGTGCTCGTCAACATCATCGAGAACTCCGTGAAGTACGGCGAAGGGGCTCCGATCACGATCGATGCCTCCGCCGGCGCCGACGCGGTGCACCTGCGCATCGCCGACTCCGGTCCCGGCGTGGGAGCGGAGGCGCTTGAGAGCATCTTCACACCGTTCACCAGGCTCAACGAGTCCAACACGAAAGGCCTCGGTCTCGGGATGGCGGTGGCGTTGGGACTGTGCCGGGCGATGGGCATCGAGCTCAGCGCGGAACCGACCCCCGGCGGCGGGTTCACTGCGGTGCTGACCATTCCGTTCCGAGACGGGGCGCCCCTGAAATCGGGAACAGCGAGTCAGGACGGTGCGGGACTGACAGACAGGGAGGAAGCCCCATGAAGCATGTGCTCATCGTCGAAGACGACACCGACATCGCCCGTGCCGTGAGCGTGGGATTGCGCGGCAAAGGCCACGAGGTCACGATCGCCGGAAGCGGGCGACAGATGAATGAGGCGCTCGCCGAGGCGGCCGTCGACGTCATCCTCCTCGACCTCGGTCTGCCCGACGTCGACGGAATCGAACTCATCACCCAGGTGCGCAGGTGGAGTCAGGTGCCCATCGTCGTCGTCTCCGCCCGGCACGATGCCCACGGCAAGATCGCCGCCCTCGACGCCGGGGCCGATGACTATGTGACGAAGCCCTTCTCGCTCGGCGAGGTGCTCGCCCGGCTGCGCGCGATCGAGCGACGCTCGGGTTCGGCCGCTGATTCGTCTCTCGTACGCACCGGCGACGGGCGGGTCGTCATCGACCTCGCCTCCCACCTACTCACGGTCGAAGGCGCCGAGGTGCATCTGACGCCGATCGAGTGGAACATGCTCGGCCTGTTCGCCAAACACCGAGGCGCCCTCGTCGATGCGACCACCCTGCTCACCGAGGTATGGGGGCCGGAATACGCAGGGGAGCGCGGTTACCTGCGGGTCTATATGTCCCAGCTGCGGCAGAAGCTCGAAACCGACCCTGCCCGACCGCAGTACCTGCACACGCAGATGGGCATGGGCTACCGCTTCACCCCCTGACCTCCCTTGCTACCTGACGGCGGCCCAGCAACCTCGCGCGAGGTTGCTGGGCCGCCGTCAGGTAGCAGGGACGTACATAACGACGTGCAGGCGGGAATCCTCGGAGGGGATGAGCCGGTGGTGCTCGAACTCGACGATGCCCTGCGCGTGGTGGTCGAAGACGCGCCGTCTGCTCGCGAAGCGCTCCACCGTCTGCTCGGCCCATTGCTCGCGGAAATCCTCACTCGCCTGACCCAGCCTCTCGATGAGCGCACGGTGCCCCGGTGTGCTCAAGCGCACCCCGGACTCGACGCGGAACTCGGCCAGGAAGTGACGGCTCTCTGCCTCCCAGTCGGGAAGCATCCTGCGCAGAGTGGGATCGGTGTAGATGAGCCAGATGAGGTTCCGGTCGGGCTTCGGAATCGACGTGATCGCCGGATACAGCCATTCGTAGGCTGCATTCCAGCCGGCGATCGTCCAGTCCGGGGCGACGGCGAAGGCTGGGAAATCGAGCGCATCGAGCAGACGCTGGAGCGACTCCGAGACCTCAGCAGGCTCATCGTCCCGAGCAGCCTCGACCCGTTCGACGAGTCCGAGGACATAGTCGGTCTCGGCGGCGCTGAGGTCGAGGACCCGGGCCACAGCGGTGAGCACCTGCCTGGAGACATTGGTGTCCCGGCCCTGTTCGAGCCAGGTGTACCAGGTGCTGCTCACTCCTGCGAGGGTGGCGACCTCCTCGCGGCTGAGTCCGCTGTCGCCGCGCCTGGAATTCGGCGGCAGACCGGCCGCCGAACGCTGCCGTTCCCTGCGTCTGCTGGTGAGGAACTCACCGAGCTGCTCACGTTGTGGTGTGCGGGGTCGAATCATGGATTGATAGTACCCACAGTACTGGTACCGATGGTAGCTTCCGCCGACCGACCAATCGCGCTGAGATAGATTCCATGCCGACCTATCGTTCTCGTACAGTCACCCACGGCCGCAATATGGCCGGAGCCCGCGCCCTCTTCCGCGCAGCCGGAGTCCCCGGTGCCGACCTCGGCCGCAAACCGATCATCGCCGTGGCGAACTCCTTCACCGAATTCGTTCCCGGGCACACTCACCTCGCCCCGGTCGGGCGGATCGTCTCCGAGGCAGTGACCGCCGGCGGCGGCATTCCCCGCGAATTCAACACCATCGCCGTCGACGACGGCATCGCCATGGGTCACGGCGGCATGCTCTACTCACTGCCCTCACGCGACCTCATCGCCGATTCCGTCGAGTACATGGCCAACGCTCATTGCGCTGACGCCCTCGTCTGCATCTCCAACTGCGACAAGATCACGCCCGGCATGCTCATGGCCGCGCTGCGCCTCGATATTCCCACGGTGTTCGTCTCCGGCGGACCGATGGAGGCCGGGCGGACCACCTTGGCCGACGGCACTGTCCGCTCGCTCGACCTCGTCGATGCGATGTCCGAGGCCGTCAACGAGGCGACCTCCGATGCCGATGTGCTCCGCATCGAGGAGGCGGCGTGCCCGACCTGCGGATCGTGTTCGGGCATGTTCACGGCGAACTCGATGAACTGCCTCACCGAGGCGATCGGACTCTCCCTGCCCGGCAACGGTTCGGTGCTCGCTACGCACACCGCGCGAAGGGCCCTCTACGAAAGGGCGGGCAGCCTCGTCGTCGATCTCGCACGTCGCCTCTACGAGGACGATGACGATTCGGTGCGCCCCCGCGCGATCGCCACCTCGGCGGCCTTCGGCAACGCCATGGCTCTCGACCTGGCGATGGGCGGGTCGACGAACACGATCCTCCACCTGCTCGCAGCCGCCCATGAGGCAGGGGTCGACTTCGACCTCGACGATATCGACGACCTGTCACGCCGGGTGCCGTGTCTGGCGAAGGTCGCCCCGAACGTGGCCGGGGACCGCACCTTCTACATGGAGGACGTGCACCGTGCCGGTGGGATCCCCGCACTTCTGGGGGAGCTGCGCCGTGCGGGTCTGCTCAACGAGGAGGTCCACTCCGTCCATGCTCCGTCCCTGTCCGCGTGGCTCGACGAATGGGACGTCCGCGGTGGCAAGGCCGCATCTGCCGCTGAGGAACTCTGGCATGCCGGCCCCGGAGGGAAGCGCTCCTCGACGGCATTTTCGCAGTCTGCCCGGTGGAACAGTCTCGACCTCGACGCCGTCAGCGGCTGCATCCACGACATCGACCACGCATATTCGGCAGACGGCGGTCTCGGCGTGCTGCGCGGGAACATCGCCGTCGACGGTGCCGTGGTCAAGACCGCCGGCGTCGACGAATCCATCCACGTCTTCTCCGGGCCCGCCGTGGTCTGCGAGTCACAGGAGGAAGCGGTGGAGAAGATCCTCAGCAGACAGATCAAGGAAGGCGACGTCGTCGTCATCCGCTACGAGGGACCGCGGGGCGGACCTGGCATGCAGGAGATGCTCTACCCGACCTCGTACCTCAAGGGCCTGGGCCTGGGGAAGTCGTGCGCGCTCATCACCGATGGACGTTTCTCCGGTGGGACCTCGGGGTTGTCGATCGGTCATATCTCGCCCGAAGCGGCAGCGGGCGGCACGATCGCCCTCGTCGAAGACGGCGACATCATCGGCATCGATATCCCCCGCAGGTCGATCAGCCTCGAGGTCACCGAGGCTGAACTCGACCGCCGTCGGTCCCGCCTCGAGGCGGAGGGGCCCTACCGTCCTCGTCAGCGCAAACGCACAGTCTCGACCGCGCTGCGCGCCTATGCCGCCTTCGCTCAGTCCGCAGACAAGGGAGCGGTGAGGAAGGTTCCCGAGGCGGTCTGACTATTCGTCGGTAACCGCCGGTCCGTGCTCAGCGTTCTGCCAGCCGGGGCCAGGATAATTGTGACTGGCCGCCCACTTGATCACTTTCGGAAGGACCATGGACGACTATCGAAGTCCCGGCTGGGACATCACACTTCGCAACTCAGAAAAATTCAATAATGCGCGGGCAGACGCTCTGCGAGTACAGAGCGCGCGGGCAGGTGGTCGCCGTTGACCTGGCTGCTCTCGCTTCTCGTCGGCCTCCTCGTCGTCCTCCTCATCACGGTGGCCACCGGCTACTTCGTGGCGCAGGAATTCGCGTACATGGCCGTCGACCGCTCCCGACTCGCCGCACGTTCGGCCTCCGGTGATCGCGCCGCGGACAGGGCCCTGTCCATCACCCGCCGCACCTCCTTCATGCTCTCCGGCGCGCAGCTGGGCATCACCGTCACCGGACTGCTCGTCGGCTACGTCGCCGAACCGCTCATCGGCACCGCCGTCGGCGAGGCACTCGGCGGCACCCCGATCCCTGCCGGCACAGGCGTGCTCATCGGCACCGTCCTCGCCCTACTCGTCTCGACGCTCATCCAGATGCTCTTCGGCGAACTGTTCCCGAAGAACCTGGCCATCGCCCGCCCCGAGGCGCTCGCCACGTGGCTCGCCCGCTCGACCTCGATCTACCTCGCCGTCTTCGGCTGGCTCATCACGATCTTCGACAAAGCCTCGAACGCCCTGCTGCGCGTCCTCGGCATCGAACCGGTCCACGACGTCGACCACTCCGCCACCCGGCGCGACCTCAAGCACATCGTCGCCGAATCCCGGGAGGGCGGCGAGATCGTCGACGACGATTCGCTCATCCTCGACCGCATCCTCGATTTCCCACAGCAGAGCGTCGCCCACGCCACAGTGCCGCGCTCCCGCGTCGACGTCATCGACATCGACACGCCCCTGGACGAGGTGCGCGAACTGATGAGCCGCGGCCACTCCCGCTACCCCGTGCTCGACGCCGATGATCAGGTGATCGGTACGATCGACCTCCTCGATGTCCTCGCCGAGGCGGGTTCGGGCACCACCGAAAACGTCGCCGCGGCGGCACCGGGCACCACCGACACCGTCACCGCGACCGGGGTCCGTTCCCTCCTGCGCGATCCGGTCTTCGTTCCGGAATCCCTCCCGTTGCCGGACGCGGTGGCCACGCTCCTCGAACGGCGGGAGCAGATGGCCTGCGTCGTCGACGAATACGGCGGCTTCGCCGGAATCCTGACGATGGAGGACCTCGGTGAGGAACTCGTCGGTGACATCGCCGACGAGCACGACCACATCGTCGAAGAACTCATCGAGACCGGCGACGGCACCTGGACGGCGCCCGGGATCATCCCCCTCGACGAGGTGGCCCGCGTGCTTCAACGCGAACTGCCGACCACCTCGGCGCAGACCTTGTCGGGACTCGTCATCGAACACCTCCGTGGATTCCCCGAGGTGGGTGACCGGGTCTCGATCGAACTGCCGATCGACCCCGCCGACCTCGGCGGAGACGACGCCCCGGAGACCGAGCGACTCGTCATCGACGTCACCGAGGTGGCCACGCATGTGCCCGCGCGACTGCGGATCGGAATCGAGGTGGAACGATGAGCAATCCCTGGATCATCACCGTGATCACGATCGCCATCATCGGCCTCAGCGCGTTCTTCGTCGCCGTCGAATTCGCGCTCATCGCCGCCAAACGGCACCGTCTCGAAGACGCGGCCGCGGACAGCCGCTCGGCCCGAGCCGCCCTGCGCAGCTCGACCGAACTGTCGGTGCTGCTGGCAGGGTCGCAGCTGGGCATCACGGCGTGCACCCTGGCGCTCGGGGCGATCACGAAACCGGCCGTCCATCACTGGATCACCCCGGTCGCCGAGGCGCTGGGCCTGCCGCTGTGGATCGCCGACATCGTCGGCTTCGTCCTCGCCCTCATCATCGTCACCTTTCTCCACCTCGTCGTCGGCGAGATGGCGCCGAAGTCGTGGGCGGTGGCGCATCCGGAACGCTCGGCGATCATGCTCGCATTGCCGATGCGGGCGTTCATGTTCCTCACCCGCCCGCTGCTGCATGTGCTCAACAACGCTGCGAACGCGTGCCTGCGCCTGGTCAAGGTCGAACCCGTCGACGAGGTTGATCAGGCGCACACGCCCGAGGACCTGAGGCAGCTGCTGCAGCATTCGGCGCAGGCGGGAACCTTGGAGAAGGAGTCCTCGGAGGCTCTGCTCGGAGCCCTCGACCTCACCCGGCTCACACTTGACGAGCTCGTGGCCGGTCGCCCGGAGCCGACAGCCGTCGGTCCGGCAGCGACTGCAGGGGAGGTGCGCGAGGCGTCGTGCCACGACCGTCACCGTCGCATCCTCGTGCGCACCGAGGCTGACGGTCCGCTGAGTCATGTGGTGCACGTCAGGGATGTGCTCGGACTCGCCGAGGATGCTCCCATCACCGAGGCGGCCCGACCCGTCACCGTCGTGGACGGATCGATGACCGTGGTGCGGGCGTTCGAGGCGATGCGGGAGGACAGCGTGCAGCTGGCCTTGGTGGAGAGGGCCGACGGCAGCCACGCGGTGGCCACCGTCACCGACGTACTCACCCACCTGCTGACCACCGGCCAAGTGCCCTCCCGATAATTACTACCTGACGGCGGCCCAGCAACCTCGCGCCAGGTTGCTGGGCCGCCGTCAGGTAGTTCTGGAGGTGCTCACCCGATGAAGAACGGGACCGTGAGGGTGATGAGTGCGGCCGTGCTCGCAAGGGTGCGTGCCTGATGCCAGAGGTTCCACGAACCCTCATAGCGGCTCCGCGCCTGTGCCTGATTGTCGGCCGAACCGATGGCTGCGGAATCGAGCCGGCGATTGAGGGGAACATTTGCGGCCGCCGTGATCGCGGCGCTGAGCAGCGCGCAGAGGGCAGCGACGCTTCCCGCCGCCGATGCAGCCGGGTCCCGACCGATGATCCCGAGCGCCGCGTAGGCGATGGCACTGAGAGGGGCGAAGAAGAAGACCCCGATGAACCGACCGTTGAGGATAGCCGCGTTGATCGCACGAAAAGTCTGCACATACGCGAGATCGTCGACGCGTTTCAGCCCCGGGCAGATCGCGGTGGTGAACGCGAAGAACACTCCGGCCAGCAGTCCGTTGCTGATGATGGCCACGCCAAGGACGATCTGGGGCAGCGCCGGCGCCCAACTTTCAATCGCGGGAGACAACGTGGGCCTCTTTCTCCGGGGTCAGAAGGCGGCGAATCGTCGTCTCCACTTCTGTCGAGCACCGCACCACCCGATCGCAGCGAGGAGCGAGACGTCCCAACCCATCCGCGGTATTGAGTTCGGCAAGCGCAGTCGCAATGTGCGGCGGCAGCCCGGTCTCGACAAGAGTCGGAACCCAGGCTTCCTCGGGGATGATCACGACCTCGAGCCGCCGACCCAATTGAGCTTCGAGCACCGATGCGATCTGACGCTCACTGTATTCGGGACCGAGGACATCGACCCTCTCACTGGTCGGCGCCGGGGAGAGCAGACTCTCGGCGACGATCCGCCCGATGTCGGCCGTCGCGACGAGGGGCATCGGACGATCGGCCGTGGTGGCGAAGACGGGGTAGGTCCCGGATTCGGCTGCGACGTCGAGCACCTCGGCGACCTTTTCCTGGAAATGCCCGGGGCGCAATGCTGTGAGCAGGGTCCCGGTCGACGTCAGCGCCTGTTCCAGCCGGTGGAGTCCGGTGATCGGGCCGGTGCCGGCGGCGAGGTCCGCTCCGCCCGAGGACAACATGACCACGTGAGGGACGGCCGCCTCGGTGACGGCATCCGCGATCGATGCGATGAGCCGGTCAGCGTGGGCGTCGAGGTCGTCGACGGTGAGGTCGAACGGCAGCAGCGCGAAGAACCCCGAGGCGCCGTGCAGTGCCGCGGTCAGTGAATCTCGATCATCGAGCGTCACGATCCTGGCCTCGGCGCCGCGCGCTCTCAAGCGCGTTGCCGACTCTTCGCTGCGGGTCAGCGCTCGCACCGGGGCTCCCCGGTCGAGCAGATGTGTGACTGCGGCCGACCCGACGCGGCCGGTGGCTCCTGCGATGACGTACATGGTCGTTCACTTCTTTCCTTCGGTGTGAGAGGTGCGCTCCCACGGCTGTGTGGTGATTGCACTTCCGAGACTATGCGTCGATATCAAGCGGTTCTATGGCCGATATGACAAAATAATTGATCATTCGTCCGACAATCATGGATTGCCGGTGACCTGCTGTGGAACGATGGCGGCATGGCAGATTCAATGGACGACGGACGCGATCGCCTGGCGCGGGTGCTCTACATGCTGCGTATGCGCAGCACCTTCTGCTGCCAGACCGAGGTCAGGCAACCGTGGTCGTTCGAGATGCCGGCGATCGCCGATTCGCTGAGCTTTCACGTCGTCACTTCCGGTTCCATGTGGCTGAAGCTGCCCGACGCCGAGGCGGTCGAACTGCGAGCAGGCGACCTTGCACTAGTGCCTCATGGGTTGGGGCATGACCTGCTCGGTTCACCGGATTCTCCGCGCGGTCCGCGCGTCGATCAGCTCGAGCAGGAGTATCTGACCCCGCAGTATTCACGACTGCGATACGGCGGGGAGGGGCGGGCCACGCAGCTCATCTGCGGAATCGTCAGCTTCGACGACCCTGCGTCTCGTGAACTCATGCGGGCACTGCCTGCGTTTCTGCACATCGATGCAAACACGATGTCGGCGGCCTCCCCGGTGCGTGACGTGCTGCGTCTCATCGCGGGAGAACTCACGGCCCCACAGGCCGGGGGAGGGGCGGTGGCGACCCGGTTGGCGGACGTGCTTGTCATCCACGCCATTCGGGCGTGGCTGTCCGACGGGCAGGCAGAGGTCCAGGGGTGGTTGCGGGCGCTGCAGGATCCGCGGATCGGTCGAGTGCTCGAAGCGATCCACGACGATCCCGGTCGCGACTGGGACCTTCAGCGCATGGCCAAGGTGGCTGCGATGTCGCGGTCATCGTTCAGCGCCCGGTTCACCGAACTCGCCGGAACCACCCCGGTCGGATATCTCACCCGGTGGCGGATGAGCATCGCCCACTCCAGGCTTCTCGCCGAGGATGTTCCGGTAGCCAAGCTCGCCGGTGAGCTCGGATATGGCTCCGAAGCCGCCTTCACCCGAGCCTTCGGACGCATCGTCGGGCGTACGCCCGGCCAGGTCCGCCGCACCGCCGTGGCATAGTCGACCTTCCAGAACTACCTGACGGCGGCCCAGCAACCTCGCGCGAGGTTGCTGGGCCGCCGTCAGGTAGTAATTGGGGTCAGGCGCTGGCGCGGGCGCTGCGCACCGAACGGTTGGCGAGGAATGCCAAGATGATGCCGATCACCGAGGTGGCCACGACGAGTCCGACAGCACCGTGGAAGCCCAGCAGCAGGGAGTCCGCCTCACCTCGACCGGCCGCGGCCCCCGCACCGCTGAGGGCGCCATAGATGCCGGCTGCCAGAGAGGTGCCGACGCAGCCGGCGATCTGGAAGCTCGTCGAGACCACGGTGACGCCGTGCGGGCTCGTCTCACGATCAAGGCTGGTCAGCGCAAAGGTCTGGGCCGGGCCGATGACGAACGCCGTGGCCAGCACCGCCGGAATGTACAGCAGCGCGAAGACGAGTACGGAATCAAACCCGGCGGCGATGCCGACGAGATTGACGAAGACAGCCATGACGAGGAAACCGAGCGGGATCGACCAGCGTCCGCCGTGTCGGTCGAAGAGTCGCCCGGCCACCGGGCCGAGAACCACGGTGAGCAGAATGCCCGGGGCCAACGCCAGCGAGGCGCCCATCGGAGCCAGGTCTTTCGCCGATTGCAGGAACAGGGGAATGACGACGTTCATGGCGAAGACGAACACGAGTCCGAGCATCGTCATGACCACGCCGAGGACGAAGGGGCGGCTGGCGAAAGGACGCAGATCGAGCAGCGGGTGCTCAATGCGACGCTGCCGGGCGATGAAACCCCAAAGCGCAAGCAGACCGGCAACTCCGGCACTGCCGGCGACGAGCGCCGAACCGCCGAAGGCCGCGGTGACTCCGTAGAGGATGCCGACGAGAGCGACCGTGACCAGCAGGAAAGACAGAGCGTCGAACCTCGGGCGCCCGAGCTCGGCGACAGTGCGCAGGAAGACCCCGCCGGCCAGAAGGACGACGAGGCAGAGTGCGCCGAAGACCCACATCAGCGTCGTCCACGGAGCGATGGTCAGCAGCATCCCCGAGGCGACGATGGCCAGCGACGGGCCCAGGGTCGTCATCGCGGCCATGATGCCCATGTTCATCCCGAGCTTCTCCCGCGGGGAGACGGCCAGGGTGATATTCATGCCGATCGGGGTGAGCAGTCCGGTGCCGATGGCCTGGAGGAGACGGCCGATGAGGAGGACCGCGAAGCTCGGGGCCAGGGCACCGACGACGGACCCTAAGACCATGATCGCGGTGACGGACACGAACAGCGCCCGGGTCGGGATCCGGTGGTAGAGGACGTTGGCGATCGGCACGAAGATCGCCGCGACGAGGAGGTAGGCCGTGGTCAGCCACTGCACGGTGGCGACATCGACGCCGAGGTCGGCCATGATCGGTGTGAACGCGACGTTGAGGAAGGTCTCGTTGAAGGTGGCGAGGAAAGCCGCGGCCGCAGCGACGGCGATCATCCACCCGGTGCCGCGGTGCTTCGACGAGGCGGCTTGGCCGACGGACCCTTCGGCAGATCGCGGGCGGGCATTGACGGATGAGGTCATGAAGTCTCCTGACGTTCGGCGGTTGAATGCTCGATCGTGCCGTGTCAGAAGTTCCCTGTGACGTGGGTCTTCGCGTGTCGTTTCGTCGATGCGGTGCTGGTGGCCGGAAAGGGCCGTCAATGAATGTAGCAGTTTTCAGCTGTTTACATAAGCGAGACCAGATGCATGCATCAATGTATGCATCTGTTATCGTGGGTCCGTGAATGATTTGCTGACACTGCCCTGGCAGCGCATCGACGACTCCGCTCCGATCGCCGTTCGGATGGCCGCGGCGACCGCCCGGGAGATCATCGAAGGCCGACATGAACCCGGCGACCTCCTCATCGAGACCGACCTCGCCGCTGCGCACAACGCCAGTCGCACCCCCGCCCGGGAGGCGATGCTCCAGCTCGAGCGTTGGCGCCTCGTCCGCCTCGTCCCCAAGAAGGGCGCGCTCGTGACCACCGTGACGGGCAAGGAGCGCCGCGACCTGCTCGCCGTGCGCTCGATGTTCGAGATCGACGCCGTGGAGTCACTGGCCGACGGCGGCGACCTCACCGCTCTGGCCGCCGATCTGCGCACCCTGCTCGGCGAGCAGAGGAAGGCACTTGACGGGGGCGATCCGCTCGGCTTCGCCAGCGCCGACTATGCCTTCCACGCCCGCCTCATCCGCAGCGGCGACAACGCCATCGTCACCGAGATGCTCGCGACCATGGGCCCGCGCCTGGCCCGCCTGACCTTCCAGGTCGCCATCGACGCGCCGCACACCCTCGACACGCTCCTGACCGAGCACGAAACGCTCACCGACCGCGCCGAGGCGGGCGACGCAGAAGGCTTCGCCCGTCTCGTCCGCGACCACATCGAAGGCTCCCACTTCCCGCAGTCCCGCTGAGGAGGACCATGACCGCTTACCCCTCGACCTCCACGACAGACACCGCCGAGGCAGTCCCCACCGGGAATAGGAATACCCACACCGAGGCGGCCCCCGCCACGGACATCGAAACGCCGGTTCCGAACCCTGCCCGGTCCCACCTCGGCGAGGTGGCTCCCGATCGTGGGCCGGAACGGCCACGGCGGGCACGGGCGTGGCTGATGGTGGCCCCGGCGATGTTCCTGCTCGCATGGGGCGGCAATCATTTCACCCCGCTCGTGCACATGTATGAGGAGGGCGGCGGCTACGCCATCTGGCAGGCGAACCTGCTGCTGGGGATGTACGTGGGCGGACTCATTCCGGGATTGTTGGTCGCCTCGGCGCTGTCGGATCGGCACGGACGCAAACCGGTCCTCATCGCCGGATCGCTCGCCGCGATCGCCGGCAGCCTCGGCCTCGGGCTCGGTTTCGATCTGTTCTGGCTGCTCTGCCTGGGCCGGGTGCTCGCGGGGATCGGCGTCGGGGTGGCGATGTCGGTGGGCACGAGCTGGATCAAGGAGCTCTCGGCCCCGCCGTTCGATCACACGGCCGGAATCACTGCCGGTGCCCGGCGTCCTTCACTGACGCTGACCTTGGGGTTTGCCATGGGCGCGGCAGTCACCGGATGCCTGGCCCAATGGGGGCCGGTGCCCGAAGTCGTGCCCTACGCCGTACACGGAGTGCTCAATCTCGCCGCCCTGATCCTGGTGATCTTCGCGCCGGAATCGATGCTTCGCGACCAACGGGCAGCAGGTCATTGGTGGCACGGTCTGCGTGTTCCGCTCGTCGCGCATCGGACGTTCCTGCGACTGATCGTGCCGGCCGCGCCCTGGGTGTTCGGGGCCGCCGGGGTCGCCTATGCCGTGATGCCGGCGATCGTGCAGGGCGAGCTGGGGGAGTGGACGACGCTGTATGCCACGGTGCTCACCGTCGTCACGCTCGGAGCCGGTGCGCTGGTGCAGAACATCGTGCCGTGGATCAACCGGCTGACCGGCGGGCGGGCGCTCGTCGTCGGACTCGGGCTGATGACCGTGGGGATGGGGCTCGGGGCGGTGGCCGCACTTCTGGGGGACCCGATCCTTGCGTTCATGGTGGCGATCGTGCTCGGTATCGCGTACGGCATCTGTGTGGTCTCCGGGCTGATCATCGTCCAGGCCATCGCTTCACCGCAGGAGCTCGCCGGCATCACCGGGGTCTACTATTCGCTGGCGTACTCAGGGTTCCTGCTGCCCACGGTGCTCGCCGCCCTGCTGCCCGTGCTGTCGTACACGGTGTCTCTGGCCGCCGTGGCCGTCATCTGCCTGGCCTGCCTCACAGCAGTCGCCATATCCATCAAACACCCCTAATTGCTACCCGACGGCGGCCCAGCAACCTGGCGCCAGGTATCTGGGCCGCCGTCGGGTAGTTCTCAGAGGGGGTGCGGGGTGCGGGGTGCGAACCGAGACACCTACCATGAGAACAACCGTCGCCTACCGATAGGGATCGACCATATGCCCGGCAAGACACGTCACCAGTCCCCAGCCGTCAACGCGTTCATCGACATCATGGGGCCGCGCCACGTCCTCACCTCCGCGCGGGCGACCGCACCGTACGCCAAGGGCAATCGTTTCGGCGGCGGCAATGTGCTGGCCGTGCTGCGACCGGGCAGCCTCGTCGACATGTGGCGGGCCCTGCAGGTCTGCGTCGACAACGACCTCATCGTCATTCCGCAGTCGGCCAACACCGGCCTGACCGGCGGCTCCGGTCCCGGCGCGCAGGACTACGACCGTCCGATCGTCATCATCTCGACCCTGCGGATCAACGAGATCTATCTCATCAACGACGCCCGCGAGGCGATCTGCCTGGCCGGGTCCACACTGTACGAACTCGACGAGGCGCTCGCCCCGTTCCACCGCGAACCCCACTCGGTCATCGGCTCGTCCTCAATCGGCGCCTCCGTCATCGGCGGCATCGCCAACAACTCCGGCGGCTCCCAGATCCGCAAGGGTCCGGCGTTCACGAAACACGCGATCTTCGCCCGCGTCAACGAGGCGGGGCGACTCGAACTGGTCAACCACCTCGGCGTGGAGCTCGGCGACGACCCCGCCCACATCCTCGACAAACTCCAGCGCGGAGATTGGGACCCCGCCGGGGTCACGCCCGCCCCGGAGGACACGACGGAGACCGAATACGGCGAGCAGGTCCGCAGGATCGTCGACTCACCGGCTCGATTCAATTCGAACTCCGACTACCTGTACGAGGCCTCCGGTTCGGCCGGAAAGCTCATGGTCTTCGCCGTGCGCACCCGCACCTTCCCGAAGGAAGAGGGAGCGACCACGTTCTACGTCGGCACGAATTCCCCGGCCGAACTCGAAGATCTGCGACGGGCGATACTGACCTCGGAGATGCCGCTGCCGATCTCAGGCGAATACATGGGCCGGCCCTCGTTCGACCTCGCCGAGAAGTACGGCAAAGACACGTTCGTCTCGGTCAAACACGCCGGCAGCCGCGAGCAGATCAAGCTGTTTGCGCTGAAGAACTGGGCCAACGGCGTGTTCGCGAAGCTGCCGTTCTTCGGCGAGACCGTCGCCGACACGATCGCGCAGAACGCGTTCGGCCTGCTCCCGCAGCAGCTGCCCAAGCGGATGCTCGAGTACCGCGACCGCTTCGAGCATCATCTTCTCCTCGTCGTCAGCGCCGAGGAAAAGAACCGAATGGGTGCGTTCCTCGATGACTTCTTCGCCGAGGATGCCCACTACGGTGACTATTTCGTGTGCAGTGCCGATGAAGCTCAGTCCGCGATGCTCCACCGCTTCGGTGCCGCGAGTGCGGCGACCCGGTACTTCAACCTCAACCGTCAGGACTCCTCGGACATGATCACCTTCGACGTGGCCCTGCGCCGCGATGATGAGGACTGGCTCGAGGTGCTGCCCGACGAGATCGCCGACCAGCTGCACATCAGCTCCTACTACGGGCACTTCTTATGCCACGTCTTCCACCAGGACCACGTGGCGAAGAAAGGCGTCGACACAGTGGCGCTGAAGCAGCAGATGACGGAGCTGCTCGAGGCCCGCGGTGCGGCCGTGCCCGCCGAGCACAACTACGGCCGGCTCTACCCTGTGCCGCCGGAGATGGAAGCGCACTTCAAGAACCTCGACCCGCACAACGTCTTCAACGCCGGAGTCGGCGAGACGTCGGCGAAGAAGGACTGGGCCTGACGCGGCGGGGCCGATGGAGTATCTCCTCGTCCCCAGGGCCCCCGCCGCAGCGGTCAGCTCATTTCAGGTGGCGGGCGAAGAACCGGGCGGCATCCTCGCCGGCGAATTCCGGGACTCCTGTGTGTCCGCCCATATTGGCGTAGAGCGTCTTCTCGGTTGAAGCGAAAGCATCGAAGAGTTCGAGGGCGGCCGCACGGTCATTGCCTTCGTCATCCCACTGCAGGAGGACGTGCAGCGGAATGGTCACGCGCCGGGCTTCTTCCATGGTCGACTGGGGAATGAAGCTGCCGGCGAAGAGCCCGGCTGCCGCGATCCTGGAATCGATCGCAGCCAGCCGGACAGCGATCGCAATCACTCCGCCGGAGAAGCCGACACGGTCGGCAAGACCGGGAAGGCGCAGGAGTTCGTCGAGCAGCGACTGCCATTCGGGAACTGCCTGCTCGACGAGCGGCAGGATGAGCTCGTTGATGACATCAGTGGAGGGTGATTCGCCGGCGAGGATGGCAGAACGCAGCCGATTGCGTGCCTGATCCATGCCGGGGAGGCGTGGACGCTCACCCGAACCGGGCATCTCTAGGCAAGCGGATGCGAACCCGAGTGCGGCGGTGCTGCGGGCGCGTGCCATCAGTCGCGGGTACATCCGCTCCATGCCGATGCCGCCGGGCTGACCCATGAGAATGATCGGAACCGGCTCGGTTTCTGATGCGGAGGACGGAGTCCAAAGAATGCCCGGAGTATCGCCGAGGCGGAATTGACGTTCGACGAAATCCCCGTCGAAGTGCTGTTCGGAGGTGAAATGCATGGTCGTGCCTTTCGGGAGTGCGATGAATGATCGGCGCTCCCGGACGACCTACCGTCCGACCGTGACTCCATAGGGGAGCACCTTCGAAACTGCGTTCACTGGTACCACCTCCTCGGTCTCTTTCACGGAGTCTCAAGCGTATCAGTGGCAACTAGGTGGTATGTCGCACCGCAGACAGCAAAAACACCCCGCTGCAGCGGGGTGTTTTTGCGCCGAGGGTGATTGATGCTTGAGCGCCGAGCCTCTAGCACCAAACCTCAACAGTCGAGCGGAATCAGTCCTCGTCTTCGATCTCAGCGGCGGCGGCCGCCTCGGCGCGGGCCTGCTTGATTTTTCGTACCCGGGAGATCGTCATGATGGTCAGCGCGACGATGAAGCCGAACGCAGCGCCGATCGCGATGGAATAGGTGCTGGAGGGAGCACCTGGCATCGTTTGATTGCCCATTCCGACATCGATGAGCGGGTAGCCGTTGCTTATATGAAAGACGATTGCACCGACCCAAACGATGGCGAACAGGGCGCCGACGATATTGCCGACGATCAGCCGCCTCGGCGAGACGCGAGCCATCGACATGGAGAAGTCCACATTCTCACGCTGGCAGTATGCAGAGATGACGATGCTGGTCACCATGGAGCCGAAGACGATGAGCACACTCCACATTCCCGCGCCGAAGACGGCAAAGATGAGTGCAAGCGCGAAGAACACGTAGGTGGAGACGACGGCCCCCAAGGTATATGCCCTCAGAATGACGTCGCGTTCGCGTTCGTCTCCCATCGAGGGGTCGTCGAAGCCGGCGATTCTGTCGGCAAAGGCGTTGGGGCGGTTCTTGTTGTCGCTGATGTTGTTCATGACGATTCCTCCTGAAGTGAGAAGATCTCTTCGACTGTCGTGTCCAAAGCTCGGGCGATGCGCAGCGCCAGATAGACGCTGGGGGCGTAGTCGCCGCGCTCGGTCGCGATGATCGTCTGCCGCGACACCCCGGTGAGCTGGGCCAACTGTGCCTGCGTCAGCCCCGCAGCCTTGCGGACCTGCTTAAGGTCCGAGGTCTGAACTTCCATACCGTTCCTTGATGTCAACTTCTCTTTACATCAATAAGTAAAGCATGTTTGACATCGTGATGTCAATAATCTTTTACATCGCCGAGGCGGCCCCGTCGTCCCTTGGCCCCGCGGGCTCTCGATCGGGCCACCTCGGCCGGGGCTGAGCGGTCGCGCCGCCGTCCCCTCCGCGCACAACATCCCGCAAACGCAAAAACACCCCGCCGCAACGGGGTGTTTTCTCGCTATGGGTGATGGATGCGCATCCAGCGGTGTGAAGAGAAGCTAGCGCGAGGGTGTGGCACCAATGGTGAGGGCTGCAACACAGAGCCTGAGAGGTCAGTAGATGACGTAGACCTTGCGCACCGTCTCTGTGACATCCCAGCGTCCGGTCCAGCCGACAGGCAAGACGACGAACGAACCTGTCGAGATCTCAACCTGCTGCCCGGACTCGTCATCGGTCAGAGTCGCGCGCCCGGAGAGGATGTAGCAGACCTCGGTGTCGGGGCGGTCGATGACCGGCCAGCCGCCGGGCTGGCATTCCCAGATCCCGGTCTGAGCGCTGTTGCCCGGGTCGACTGGGAGAGTGCGCAGCAGCGGATTGCCGCTGTCGGCGCCTGCACGCACGCCGGCATCCTTGAGCGAGCCGTCGATGTCGTTGCCGGGAATGTGAGTGAGAGCGGTCATGGGAATCCCTTCTGAGTGTGAGTTTGAGTCTGGAAGTGAGTGTTGGCGGTTGGCAGATGTGGAACGGATTGAGGTCAGTGCGCCCCGGTGAGCTTTTCGAGCAGGGCCGAGATCTTCGAGGGCCGCTTTGTGATCCGCTCCTCGAAGTCACCGAGTTCGGCTGCGGCCAGTCCGGCATTGACTCCGACCCAACGGAACGGTTCGATCTCCCACCTCGGTGACCGGTGGTCGACGATCGGCAGGGAGTTGAGCTCGTCGGGCTTATCGAGGATGAGGTTGCGCAGGACTCGCGCCGACAGATTGCTTGTGGCGACACCATCGCCGACGTAGGGCCCGGCCCAGGCGACTCCGCGAGACCGGTCGAGACCGACCGAGGGGAACCAGTCGCGGGGGACTCCGAGCGGTCCTCCCCAACGATGGGCGATGGGCACGTCGCGCAGCTGGGGGAAGAAGTCGTGCATGGTGTCGACGATCTTGTTGTGGATGCGAATGTCGGTGTCGAAACGCGGATCGACCCGGGACATGAAGTGATACGGGGCTCCGCGTCCGCCGAACACGATCCGGCCATCGGCTGTCGACTGAGCGTAGATGCGCAGATTCCGCAGATCGTTGAATGCCTTCCGGCCGTCGAGCCCGAGCTCGGAGCGGAGGTCGGCAGGCAGCGGTTCGGTAGCCACCACCAGCGAATACAGCGGTGCGACTTCGCGTCGGTACTGCGGGAATTCGGGGGTGTAGGCCTCGGTTGCCCGCACGACCACCTCGGCGGAGACGACCCCGCCAGGGGTCCCCACTCGACCGGATTCCATCGTCAGGGCGGGAGTGTCCTCATAGATGGTTCCACCGTGCGATTCGACCCACGCCGCCAGCCCGCGCACGAGGTGATCGGGTTGGATGACCGCACAGTGCGGAGTGAACGTCGCACCCAGCACCGAGGTGGCCCTGACCTGGTCGGCCGCCTCGGCGGCGTCGAGGAATTTGAACTGACCGTGGGCACCGAAGTCCTCCGTCGCCTTGACCGATGCCCGCGCCCTGGCCAGCTGTGCCGGGTTGCGCGCCAAGGAGATGAACCCTTCCTTCGCATAGTCGCAGTCGATGCCTTCGTCAGTGCTGACCCGACCGATCTCGTCGACGGCGTCGTTCATCGCGTGCTGCAGGTCGAGTGCCGCAGTGTGCCCGTGGAAATGGGCGACCCGAGCCAGCGAGATCGGAAAGATCGCCGAGGCCCAGCCGCCGTTGCGACCGGATGCACCGAAGCCGGCGACCTCCTTCTCCACGATGGCGACCCTGAGGCTCGGGTCTTCTTTGAGAAGGTAATACGCGGTCCACAGTCCTGTGTAGCCGGCCCCGACGATGGCGACGTCGACGGTGATGTCCTCATCCAAAGCCGCTCGCCGTTGCCCGGTCCGGTCGGTCTTCCACAGGGCTGTCTCCTGCCTAGCAGTCGGTGTCCCCTCAGCCGGTGTCGCTGCGACAGTCGAGCCGGTGGTGTCTGCGAGCGTATTGGGGGAGTGAGAAGTGCGCACGGGGTCTCCTTCGTTGGAGGGTCAGTGGAGTGCTGTTGAGCTGTATGAGATCAGTATTCGCGGTCGTTCTGCGCCCAGGCACCCGTGATGTGCACAGCCTTCTGTCTCCCTTTCATACGTTTGGCTAGTCTCGTCCGGCTCCCGCATGTGATGATGTGGATCTGTCCGCCCGATTCGACAGGGCACTCCAATGAAGGATGATGATGATCTCGGTAGATGATCTGGCTGCCCTGCCGACGATGGGCCTCGAGTTCGTGGCCGGTCAGGCCGGCGGCCATCGGATGGTCACGTGGGCACACGTGTGCGATCTCGACGACCCGTGGAACTGGGTAGGATCCGGAGACCTGGTGATGACCACCGGCCCGGGAATCCCCAAAGCCCCTGCTGACCAGCTGGAATGGTTGGATAAGATCGTCGACGCCGGAGTCAGCGCACTCGTTCTCGCGCTCGGACCGAAGAGTCCCGCGGCAAGCGAGCAGATGCTGGCAGCTGCGACCGCGAGCAAGTTCCCGGTTCTCACCGGTCGGTTCGATCTGCAGTTCGTCACTCTTGCCCGAGCCGTCATCGAAAGCTCCATCGATGCCGAACGACGTCGCATCGCAGCGATCAGACGTCTGTATGACGTCAACAGCATGGAGGTCGAAACCGGACAGAGCATCGGCAAACGGCTCAGCGCTCTGGAGAAGATCAGCGGGTGGGCGCTGTGCCTATGGGATGAACGGGAGGACACCGTTCTGTTCGCCGGTCGTCATGCCGAGCGCGCGGGTCTCAGCGATGCCCCGGACACCGCCGCCGAAGCGATCGCACTGCCCGGTGACCCCCACCTCCGACTGGTCGCCTCACCGCTCGCCGATGCGCTGCCGGACAAACCCCTGTTGGCTCATGTGGTCGGGCTGCTGACCATGGAATTCCGCTACCGAGGTGCAGAGCAGGACCGACTGCGGCAATCGGGTCAGGAGCTCTTCTCCGGGCTGCTGGCAGAGACGATCACACCCTCGGCTGTGTGGCCCGAGCTCAACCGGCGCGGACTGACAGAGACAGTGGTCATCGCCTGCTGGAGGTCGACCTCCGAGGCCGAACCGGCCGATGGCGATGTGCACCGCCGCACGTGGCTCGATGGACTTGCTCCGTTGCTGTTCCGCCAAGGCAGTCAGCTGCTGGGCGTCGTCCCCGACGACGTTGATCTTCTGCACAGAATCGCCGAGGCGGTCGGCCCTGACGTCGTCACCGGTGTCAGCTCGACGCTGACCTCGAATTCCTCCTTCCCCGAGGTGGTCCGCCAAGCGAAGCTGGCAGGATCACGTGCAGTGGAGCTGCAATCACCCGTCGTCAGGTACGACGACGACCAGACCGTGTCGATGTTCCCCGCGACTCCTGCCGAGGTGAGGAGCCTGGTCCGAGGGATTCTCGGTCCGGTCATCGACTACGATCGGGCGAACTCCACCGATCTGGTCGCCTCGGTGAGGGTATTCCTCGGCAATGACGGCAACTGGAGTCGCAGCGCCGAACAGCTGACCATCCACCGGCAGACCCTCGTCTACCGAATGAACAAGGTCACCGAACTCATCGGCTTCGCGCCCGCCTCATCGCGGGGAACGGCGCTGCTGTGGTTGGCGATCGAGAGCGCTCGCCGCACCGGCATTGACCTCGCCGACATCGTCGCCGACTGAAGGAGTCTGTCGGCGACGGCGGGTGGCGAAGTGGATGATCGACAGGGTCGCCCACACCGCCAGTCCCTGCAGGAGCTCGATGCGCAGGTCGGAGCGGAAGAGCATGCTGATGAGCACGGCAGCGATGACGATCGTCACTGCTGCGGGCAGGTACGGGTAGAGCCACATCCTGAAGACGAGGACCTCCGGACGCTCCTTCTCCCACTTGCGGCGCAGCTTGAGTTCCGAGAGGCAGATCATCAGGTAGACGAAGAGGAACACGGCTCCTGAGGAGTTGATGAGGAAGTCGAAGACATCCTCGGGGAACAGCGCCGACAGTGCGACGCATCCATACCCGATGACGGTGCACGAGAGGATGCCGATGACGGGAACGCCGCGTTTGTTCGTCGTCGTCAGGACCTTCGGTGCGTCCCCGCGGTTGCCCATGACGAAGAGCGTCCGCGATGCCGTGTACATCCCCGTGTTGAGGACGGAGAGTGCGGCGATGACGATGACGAGGTTGAGCAGGTCAGCCGTTGCGGGCACTCCGATGTGGTCGAGCGCAGTCACGAACGGTGATTCGCCCGGCACGATGGTGTTCCAGGGAACGACGATGACGATGAGGATCATCGAGAGGATGAAGAACGCGAGGATGCGGAACACGACGGAATTGACCGCCCGGCGGATGGCTTTGACCGGTTCCTCTGACTCGGCTGCGGCGATGGTGGCGACTTCGACGCCGGTCATCGAGAAGACCACGGCGACGACTCCGGTGAAGAGGGTGAGCACGCCATTGGGCAGCAGTCCGCCGTGTGCGGTGAGGTTGCTGAAGTCCGCGGACTGACCGGGCCAGAGTCCGACGACGAAGGCCGCGCAGATGGCGATGAAGACGATGATGGCCGCGACCTTGATGCTCGCAAACCAGTATTCGGCCTCTCCGAATGTGCCGACGGACATGAGGTTGACCAGCGTCATGATGACCAGGACGGTGCCGGCGGTGGCCCAGACCGGGATGTCCGGGAACCAGCGTTGGATCGTCTGCCCGCAGACCACGGCTTCGAAGCCGACGAGGATGACCCAGAAGTACCAGTACAGCCAGCCGGTGGTGAAGCCCGCCCAACGGCCGAGCCCCATATGGGCATAGTCGGTGAATGAGCCGGTGGTCGGTTTGGCAGCGGCCATCTCGCCGAGCATGCGCATGACGAGGAAGACGATGATCCCGGTGATGCCGTAGGAGACGAAGGCCAGCGGTCCGGCATCGGCGATGATGGCGCTTGACCCGACGAACAGGCCCGCGCCGATCACTCCGCCGAGTGCGAGCATCGTGAGGTGACGCTGCTTGAGGCCCTTCTTCAGCTGATTCCCGCCGTCGGTCGCCGTGCTCGATGGTGAGCCGGTGGGTGCTTCTTTCACGTGACTACCTCCTCGTAGTTGTGTCAGATCCACCCTGCGCGCTCCCTCCTCCGCCCGCTATGCGGCATTGGTACAGGCAGTCAGGGGTCGTTCATACAGGTGGACAGCAGAGTTGGTGGGGATTTCGCCGAGGAGGCCCTGCAGTAGCGGGATCGCGCAGGCTCGCGATCGGGCCACCACGGCCGGGCTGAGCCAGCGGGCCGTCGCCGCCTCCGTACATCACCTCCCGCAAACGCGAAAACACCCCGCCGCAACGGGGTGTTTTCTCGCTATGGGTGATAGATGCGCACCGGCCGGTGCGAAAAGAGACTCACGCGAGGGCGTGACACAAACGGTGACGGATGCTCGCCGAGGCGGTCGCCGGCAGGCGGCACTGCCGCCCATTGCACGTGACACCAGCGCGCGAGACAGCGATCGCGCAAGCGCTCGCCCCAGCGCGCTTTACGCCTCCACAACTCGCTCGCGCCGACGGTCCTTCTCCAGCCGGGCTTCGTGACTCGACCGCGAAGGGTTCAAAAGCTTCAGCAGCGACAGTGCGATGATCGCTCCCAGCACTGCGCAGCCGGCGGGCAGCAGCATCGCGGTCTTCGCATCGAAGGCGTCGATGATGTTGCCGGCGACGGCCGATCCGAAGGCGACGCCGAAGCCCAGCGAGGTGCCCAACCAGGCGAATGCCTCGGTGAGCCTGCGCGGGGGAGCGAGCTGCTCGATGACGGAGTTCGCGCCGATGAGGCTCGGTGCGATCGCGGATCCGACGACGATGAGGATGACGCCGTAGGTGATCATCGAGTTGGCCAGCAGCATCAGGCATGCGCCCACGGCCAGAGCGGACACGGCCACGCCGAAGCGGTGATGGACGGCGGCCTGCCAGTTGCGGGCCCCGTACAGCGCGCCGGAGATGAGCGATCCCAGCGCCAGGCACGACAGCAGCACACCGGCAGAGGACTTCACGCCGAGTTCGTCGGCGAAGGCGACGGCGATGACGTCGATGGCACCGAAGTTCACGCCGAGGAAAATGTTGACGATGATGATCGCGAAGATGCCCGGATTCGAGAACACGTGGCCCTTCGCCTCGGTGGTCCGCTCCACCGGTGGGGGTTCGGTCGACTTCTGGATGTAGAGCAGCAACGAGCCGACGCCGACGGTGATCATCGAGAGGATGATTCCGGCCGGCGGCCACACAGCGGTGGCGAGCACCGTGGCCAGAACCGGCCCGGAGACGAACATCAGCTCATCGGCGACCGATTCCCACGAGAACGCGGTCTGCAGCTTCTTCGGGGTGTCGACGATATGCGACCAACGTGAGCGCACGAGCGAACCGACGGAGCCGACGGTGGCGCCGCCGATGCCGGCGAAGACGAAGACGAATCCCGTCCACCATTCCTCGTACACGGAGACGATGAGCAGCGCCAACGCGATGAGGTGGGTGATGACGATGGGCACCATGACCTTCGCCTGGCCGAGGCGGTCGACGAGGCGAGCGATCCCGGGGCCCGCAAGCGCCTGGACGATCATGTAGACGGCGGAGACGATGCCCGCCATGCCGTACGACCCGGTCACGCCCTGGATGAAGAGGACGATTCCCAGCCCCAGCACTGCGATGGGCATTCGGGCGACGAGACCGGCCAAGGAGAACTTGAGAGCACCGGGAAGCGACAGAATTTCCCGATAGTTATTGAACACCAGGAAAGTCTACCGAGCGCTCTCAGCGACAGCCAGACGAATTGTGAGTTATTACTGGTGAGTCCCCTCACCTCGGCGCCGGAGGTCATTGGTGGGTAACGAACCGGTATCAGTCCCGGTCCACCCGGTCGAAACCGGGGATCACTGCGTCTGACAAGGCAGAACACCTCGCCGAGGCGGCCCTGCCCTCGCGTTCGCCGCCGCAGTGCGGTACGGGGTGAGTCGCGTGGCTGAGAAATGGGTCACCTCGGTCGCTATACAATGAGCGGGATTGCCCAATGACCCCGGCGCCCGGCGCCGACCGCTCAAACCCCGGAGTGCCGATGACGGACAACACCACCTTCGACGATCTCTTCGACCACCAGAACGAGGAACAGCAGCGCCCGCGCAAGAAGAAGCGCGTCTGGCGCAAGGTACTCGTCGCACTGCTGATCATCGTCATCCTCGGCGTGCTCGGCATCGGGCTCTACGTCTGGAGCGTCGGCCGGTCGTTCGACAAAAACGCGAACCAGCTCAGCGATGAGCAGGTCTTCGGCAAGTCCGGCGGCGGCAAGGACGGCGACGGCACGAACATCCTGCTGCTGGGCTCGGACGAGTCGATGAAAGATGTCGACGTCAACGATTCGCGCGGCCTGCGTTCGGACACGATCATGGTCATGCACCTGCCCGAAGACGGCGGCAACGTCCAGATCATGTCGATCCCGCGCGACACCTACGTCGATATCGAGGGCCACGGCAAGTCGAAGATCAACGCGGCACTGTCATACGGCGGTCTGCCGCTGGCCGTATCGACGGTTTCGGACTTCATCGGCACCGAACTCGATCACGTGGCGATCATCGACTTCGAAGGATTCAAGGCACTGACCGACAGCCTCGGCGGGGTGACCGTGAACTCCGAGCAGGCGTTCGAGAAGAACGGCCACACCTTCACCCAGGGCGAGAACGTGCTGAACGGTGACGAAGCGCTGACCTTCGTACGTGAGCGCAAGCAGTTCCAAGACGGCGACTTCCAGCGTGCGCGCAATCAGCAGGCGTTCATCCGCGGTCTGACGAACGAGATGATCTCGGCCGATACGCTGTCAAACCCGAAGAAGATCCAGGACATGGTCAAGAACTTCGCGCCGTACATGTACGTCGACTCGGGCATGGACGCGAAGTACATCTCCTCAACCGCGTTCAACATGCGCGACGTCCGCCCCGGTGACATCGAGTTCTTCACGGCGCCCGTCGCCGGCGTCGGCACCTCCCCGGACGGTCAGTCGATCGTCAACGTCGACGAGGATGAGCTGAAGAAGGTCCGCGACGCGTTCAAGAACGACACCGTGGCCGACTACGTGCAGAACGCCCCGGAGGCCCACCTGTAGAACCTCGCCGAGGCGGCGCGTCCCCGGGCAACCCTCGCCGAGGCGGCTCACCTTAGCCGCAGACGCCGTGGCCCAGCTCCGCGGAGTCAAACGCCGAGCCCCGCTCCAGGATCGTTCCGGAGTGGGGCTCGATGTATCGGCGTTCAGATGGCTGGAGCTTCAGTCCTCAAACTGAACCTTGTGCACGGCGTTGGGAGTGCCCCATTCGTCGTCGGGGTCGACCACGGCTTCGGTGGGCATGCCGAGCGACATCTTCTCGCCGGTGACGGTGTTCTCGTAGTCGACGTAAGTCGTGCCGGCGGCACCTTCTCCGCCGACGCGGTCCCAGTGGGTGGCTTCGTCGTCGCTGTGTGCCTGCAGTTCCTCGGCGACCTGAGGCGACGCGAAGGCCTCAACCCGGTCCGTATCGCCTTGTCCCCAGGCTCGGACGAGCTCGTCGGCGTATTTGACCGGTTCGGTCGGGTAGTACACGGACTGCGTGTCGGCACCGGAGTCTGCAGACTGGCTGGATGAGTCGGCCGCGGAAGCGTCGGCGGCCACGGCCGGGCCGGAGGCGAGTCCGAGTCCGGCGAGTCCTGCGACGGTGGCGATTCCCAGGGCTGCTGCACGGTTGCGAACGGAGTACTTCATTGTGTCGATCCTTTTCTGTTCATCTGCCGCTTCTGCTGGTGGACGTGTGAGTTTCGCAGGGCGGTATGTCGATTGACGGTGAACAGTCTTGCGATCGAATCTAGAGGGCGCGACAACGGAGCCTGACAGCCGACTCAAGGTCTGTCACAGCGGGAAAACAGGAATATGCAGTAGTGCGACGGTCGCTGTTACACATAAGCTGACCACTGTTTGGTGGCAACATGTCTTACGGGTGAACGTCGTGGTCATGGCTTCATGTGGACGCAGTGGTCTAAGTCGCCCGCGGGGTTTGCGCAATTGCGGCCGTATCGTCGGCTCGGTTGGGGGCCTCTGCAATTGCGACAATCCTGCGCAGGCAGCGATACATGATCGTGATCCGCACTCGCCCTTACAAAAGTGAACAAAAGTATCCGCGGCTGCAAAGTGTGAGCGCAGCGATGAAGTTCGCTGCATCCACACTTCGAAGCCGCGGAAGCGAGTTATTCGTACAGTGGCTGGTGCTTACTCCAGAACCCCGTCGACGAGAGTGCGGGCATCGTGCTGGACCTGGCGCAGGTGGTCCTCATCGCGCAGCGATTCTGCGTAGATCTTATACACGTCTTCCGTGCCCGACGGTCGCACGGCGAACCATGCATTGTCCGTGGTGACCTTGAGCCCGCCGATGGGCGCATTGTTGCCCGACGCCGAGGTGAGCACCTCCTTGACGGGTTCACCGCCGATGGTCTTTGCACTCACCTGGGAGGCATCCAGGGACCCCAGTCGTTCCTTCTGTGCGCGCGTCGCCGGAGCGTCCTGGCGGGCGTAGGAGCTGGTGCCGTGGTTCGCGGCCAGTCCTGCGTAGCGCTGTGAGGGAGTCTGCCCGGTCTTCGCGGTCATCTCGGCCGCGAGGAGGGCGAGGATGATGCCGTCCTTGTCCGTCGACCACACTTTGCCGTCCCTCCGCAGGAACGATGCGCCGGCCGATTCCTCGCCGCCGAATGCCAGCGTCGAATCGAGCAGGCCGGGAACGAACCATTTGAAGCCGACAGGCACCTCGAAGAGGGTGCGATTATGCGCGGCGACGATGCGGTCGACGATCGACGAGGTGACCAGAGTCTTGCCGATCCCCGCGTCCTTCGGCCAATCGGTGCGGGAGTCGATCAGGTAGTCGATGGCCGCTGCCAGATA
Source organism: Brevibacterium sp. Lmc1 (assembly GCF_057654315.1). Taxonomy (NCBI): domain Bacteria; kingdom Bacillati; phylum Actinomycetota; class Actinomycetes; order Micrococcales; family Brevibacteriaceae; genus Brevibacterium; species Brevibacterium sp. Lmc1. Next base: position 643,817 of record NZ_CM172803.1, read on the forward strand.
GTGATTCGGATTCATCAGGCCGGCATCGGGAGTGACGATGCCGTGGCGATCAGCATCGGCGTCGTTGCCGGTGGCGATGTCGAAGTCGTTTCGCGAGGCGATGAGGCCGGCCATCGCGTAGGGGGAGGAGCAGTCCATGCGGATGTTCTCGTCCCAATCCAGGGTCATGAACGACCAGGTGGGGTCGACGTCCGGATGGACGACGTCGAGGTTGAGGTCGTAGTCCTCTGCAATGGCCGCCCAGTAGTCGACGCTGGCTCCGCCGAGCGGATCGGCGCCGATCTTCAGCCCGGAGCTGCGAATGACATCGAGGTCGATAACCGACTCGAGGTCGTCGACATAGTTCGAGACGTAGTCGAAGTTCTCGGTGTTCTCCAGATGGAACGCCCGCTGGAACGGAGTGCGCGGGATCTTCTCCCACCCCTCGGCGAGGTACTGGTTCGCGCGATCAGCGATCCAGGTCGTCGTCTCGGTTCCGGCAGGCCCGCCGTGCGGCGGGTTGTACTTGATGCCCCCGTCAGCGGGCGGATTGTGGCTGGGAGTGACGATGATGCCGTCGGCCTGCGCATCCTCGCGCGACTTCCCGGCGTTGAAGCCGAGGATCGCGTGGGAGACCGCCGGGGTCGGGGTGAAGCCGTCGCGTTCGTCAATGAGCGCGGGCACCTCGGCGGCGGCGAGCACCTCGAGGACGGTGAGGAACGCGGGCTCACTGAGCGCGTGAGTGTCACGGCCGAGGAAGATCGGCCCACGGATGCCTTTGTCTCGGCGGAAATCGACGATGGCTGCGGTGATGGCCGCGATGTGCGCCTCGTTGAAGGAGCGGTTGAAGCTCGAACCGCGGTGGCCGGAGGTCCCGAAGCTCACTGCTTGCGAAGGCACCGAAGAGTCGGGAACCAAGTCGTGATAGGAATCGAGAAGGGCAGGGACGTCAACGAGATCCTTGTCCTGGGCCAACTGGCCGGCGCGTGTTGTCATTCTTCTACCTAACCAAATGACAGCGGTTGCGCACAGTTGTGTCCACGGAGTTCTTGCATCGTGGACTTCGGCGGCTCCTCGGAGCGAGAATCAGCGGCCTCGTATGCCGGGCCGCCGTCTCAGTCAGGCGGCTCCACGGAGTCGTCTTCCTCTTCCTTCGTGTCTCCACCGCTGATATCTCGGTCTTTGTCTGGGGAGGAGGACCCTTCGGCTTTGGCCTGGGCTTCCTCAGGATCCCGATCGATCGGAACATCGTGCTCAGCCGCGATTCGCTCAAGCTTCTCTTCGGGAGTCTTGGAACTGCCTTCGGCGTCGGTTTCCGCGCCGACTCCGACAGCAGTGCTCTCGATGTCCTGCGCGTCTTCAGGCTGCTCTTCGGCTGCGTTCTCCGGGAGGTTCTTCTTCTCGTCACTCATGACTTCGCTCCTTTCGGAGTTGAACACGCTCTCGCCGTTCGGCGGAGGACCGGGGGATCATGAAATTCGCTCTGTGATCTGTGTTTCCGACGCTAGACCTTCGCCCGGCGTGCAGGCAAGGGACGGAGGGAGAAGAGGTCGACGAACCTCAAGAGACTAGGCGATCACTTCACCCAGGGCTCTTCGCCGGTCTCGGAGACGATGGGCTTGCCGTTGTCGAGGTTCCACGAACCCATGCCGCCGTCGACATTGAAGGCATCGAAGCCGTTCTGATTGAGCCAGGCCACGGCCCGGTTGGAGCGCCCGCCGGTGCGGCAGATGACGTACATGTCGTCATCGAGGGGGAGATCGTCGAGGCGGCTCGGCAGTTCGCCCAGCGGCACGTGGATCGCGCCTTCGATATGGCCGGCCTCCCATTCGTCGTCCTCGCGGACGTCGATGATGGCGGCCCCCTCGGGGATGTCGTTGACGGTGACGGTCGTTTCTTCATCCATGGCTTCAGTCTAGACATCGGCCAGGACACGGACGCAATGGGCTGCCGGACCGATCTGCTCACCACCCGAGCTCCAAATGGCGCGGTGTCTGGCGCCTCGGGCCGGGCCCCGTCTCTGTGAGGTGGGGGCAGGTCTCTTAGGGCGGCGCGTCTGTGCGCCGACTGGGAAAGCCCACCATGTTGAGTCAGTCAGCGTTCCGCACCGCGATCGCATGGAAGAATGACGAACCACCGCCGACGAAGAGGGGAAGTCTGATGAACAGAGACAAGAGCACCGAAGGTCGCGGCGAGGAGAAGGCTCGCGACGCCGCCGCCGTTCTCGACGAGACGACCGAGAAGTTCGCCGGTACCTCGAACATCGCCCCGGGCGAAAAGGGCGGCTACACCGAGGGGGACGTAGAGACCCGGGCGCGCGACGCCGCTGCCAGCCAAGGCGCGAACCTCTATCGCAACCCCGACGGTTCGCACACGGCCGTCGACGAATCTCAAGCCGCCGTGGGAACCCCGAGCTCCGAATCTGAGGACTCCGGGCCACCGGCCCGCACCGCTGCCACCGATGATACGGAGGCCGGCCAGGTCTCCGCAGCCGGTGACGGGCAGGCTCCTGCAGGCCAGGCGGCTACCGATGAGCTCGACCAGTCCGATGTCGTCAAGATCCTGCGCGGCAGCGACTCCGTCATGCTCGCGACGGCGTTGGCCGATGGCAAGATCCTCTCCCACCCGATGGCACCTCAAGAAGTCACCGAGGATGCCGACGTATGGTTCTTCCTCGCCCTCGACGGCGACCAGACGAAGGCGCTGCGGACGAACCCCGAAGTCAACATCAGCATCGCTGAGGCGGGCAACTGGTTGTCAGTCGCCGGACGCGTCGAGTTCATCGATGACGAGGCCAAGGTCGATGAGCTGTGGTCGGATTCTGCCAAGGCATGGTTCGACGACCGTCGGGACCCGAATCTGGGGCTGATCAAGGTCATCACGCACTCCGCTCAGCACTGGGGGCTGCCTGGAGGTAAGGCATCTGGCCTATTCCACATGGTCAAGTCCAAGATCACCGGCAACCGTCCAGCCGGCGGCACTCAGACCACGGAACTCTGAGCCGTATCAGCATCCAGGGCGTCCGGCGCGACTCATCAGTTCGCGCCGGGCGCCCTCGTCTGTGTCTGCCACCGAATCCGTAGTCGCCCGACACGATGGCTGCGACAGACTGTTTTGGGTTTTTCGCAACGACCTGGCCAGCCGCTCCAGCCTCACTGATTCGCTTGTTTGGCCCGCCACCGGGCCTGCTTCGCCCGATTGCCGCACAGCTCCATAGAGCACCAGCGTCCTGTGCACGAGCGCGAGTGATCAAAGAACGCCCACTGGCAGCTGTCGTATTCGCATGCCTTCAGCCTCGCCCATGTTCCGTCCCCGAGCGCCGCGGTCGCCGCACTCACCACCCGACCGATCGCTGCGTCGATACCGGTGCCGGCCGCGACGAGCTCGGCGCCGCGGTCGGTGATGACGACCTGAGTCGTGCGCCGGGCCGCCTCGGTGAGTGCCTCGACGACCGCGTCGGGCGTGCCCGCCTTCGAATGATTGGCCAGGAGCCCGTCGCGCAGAATCTCCCGCAGTTCCCGCGCCCGCCGCAGATCCGCCTCCGATGCATCGTCGGCTTCGCCGTTTTCGCCGAGGCGGCCGCCGCCGACGGATTGATCGATTCCCTGCTCGTTCGCCCACTCCGACCACCCGGACAGATCGGCGAGGCGATCGGTTCCCAGGTCGATATCGCGGGTGTTGACGAAGGCACGGACGAACTCCAGCTCGCCGGGAGCAGCTGCGGGCGGAACGATCTCAGGCATAACTCCAGTATAACCACTATTGATATGTACATGGTTACTGTTATAACCTGCATTGCTATGACAACAGTTACCTCAGCGTGGACGGTTCCTGGTTTTCGACTTTTCTGGAGCGCTGGAGCGCTTTCTCGACTCGGAGCAGAGGTCGGAGAGATCGCCCTGCCCGCTCTCACCCTCATCACTCTCGGCGCGACCGCGATGGAGGCCTCCTGGGTGCGCACGGCACTCGTCGCCCCGTTCCTTGTCGTGACGCTCTGGTTCGGCGTCATCGTCGACCGCCACCCCAGGCGACAGCTGATGATCCTCGCCGATTGGGTGCGCGGCGTCCTCCTCGTCCCTGTGTGCGTCCTCGCGCTGACGAATACACTGACGATTCCGGTCGCCGTCGGGGCCGCCTTCGCGATCGGCACGATGACCGTGCTCTACCAGCTCGCCGACTTCTCGTTCCTGCCGCAGTTCGTACCCGAAGACGCACTCATCGACGCAAACGCCAAGATCACCGCCACAGAATCCGCCATCGAAACCGCTGGTTCCGGTGTCGGTGGACTCATCGTCCAGGCCGTCACCGCGCCGATCGCGATCGCGGTCAATGCGGTCGGCTACCTCGCCTCCGCCTTGCTCATCGGGCGGCTGCGGATCGACGAACCCGCACCCGAAACGACCGCGACTGCAGGAGTCCCTGCCCCTGGCGCGACCGAAACCGCCGACGAGCCCGCCGCCAAATCCTCAGCCATCGCCGAGGCGCGCGACGGCCTCAAGTCACTCATCAGCCACCCGATCCTCCGCGCCCTGGCGGCAGAGGCGTCTCTGTGGAACTTCGGCCACGAGATCCTCATGCTCGCGCTTGCCGTCCACGTGCTCGCCGGACTGCCCTCCGGCCCTCTCGTCTTCGGCGCAGTGGTGACCTGCGGAGGCATCGGCGCTCTCATCGGCAGCCTGCTCAGCCCCCGCCTCACGAAGCGCTTCGGATACGGCCGGTCCCTGCTGGTCAGCCTCGTTCTCGGCAACACGGCCCCGCTGATCGGAATGGTCACCGTGGCGTTCTACCCGGCAGTTCTCATTCCGGGCCTAGCACTCGCCTTCCTCCTCTCCGGCCTCGGCAGCGGAGTCGCCGACTCGCAATCGACGAGCATCCGCCAGCTCGCTCTGCCCGACGAAATCCGCGGACGCGTCAACGCGGGCTACCGCCTCGTATCCTGGGGCGCACTCTCCATCGGCGCGATCCTCGGCGGCACCCTGATCACGTTCATCGGGCCGGTCGGATCCGCCGTCTCCGGAGCGGCACTCATGGCGCTGGCTACTGTGCCGGTGGCTCTGTCGCCCGTGCGCGGAATTCGCGCCATCAACGAGGTCGTGCCCGAACGAACCGATACAGAAGACGCCTAACTCGGGCAATCGAGACTCCTGAGTCGGAAGTCGCGACACCTAACTTGGGCGATCGAGTCGTGCCGGAGTCTGACGGTGATGACTCTCGACCTGCCAACACTCCGCGATATATCGTGAACCAAGGTGAGCGCAGATCGCTGACCTGCACCGTTGCCGAGCAGAGCCGCTCGCCGCATCTTCCCGAAGGGACCCGACATGTCATTTCAGGCCTACCTCGACACTATCGAAGACAAAACCGGACTCACCCCACGCCAGTTCATCGACCTGGCCGAAGAGAAGGGCTTCGACGACGACTCGGTCAAGGCCGGGGCCATCCTCGAGTGGCTCAAAACCGACTACGGCCTGGGACGCGGACACGGCATGGCGCTCGTCCACGTCATCAAGAAGGGTCCACAGATCGACGCCAAACACGTCGGTTCCGGCGGCTCGCACAACGACGAGTCCGACATGCTCTGGCTCGACGGCAAAGCGAGCAGGCCGGCATGATCACCCGCGCCGACTGAGCGCCCACTCTGCACCCGCACCTCCTGCCGGACCACCTCGGGGAGGATTCGCATGGAGGCATGAGCAAGCGGATCGTCATCATCGGTGCGGGACTGGCCGGCACGACCGCGGCTCGGGAGCTGAACGCGCGCGGTCAGGCCGTCACTGTTTCTGGATAGTTTTGTAGATCTTGCACGCAGACTGAATGCTAACCGCCCGGGGCTGAATGTTGAAAGAAAGAATAAGGCCGGTGGGACCAGGGATGCGTCTGTAGCTCTTTCACGATGCACTACTGTGGCAGTAGTGGTGATCAGTCACAAACTCCGTTTCAATGTTGAACCAGTGCAATCCAGCGAGCACAGGGGCGGAGACGATATGGCGGAGGTGACAGTTTGAGTGAACCTGTGGATCCCGATGTTTGGGAGAGAATCGACGTCAGTTCTTGGCATACCAGAGACGTTGAACAGTCGGGCTCCCACGAGAGCATTTGGCTAGAGGATCCGCGGGACGGCTCGCAGTGGCTCCAAAAGAACACAACTATTCAATCTGACGGATTCGAACAGGGCGAGGACTGGGCCGAGGTTGTCGCATCCCAGGTAGCCAACTTACTCGGTGTCCCAACGGCCAGGACGCGTCTGTGCATCCGCCAGGGTCGACGAGGTTCCTTGAGCAAAGAGATTCAATTCCCGGGATTTGACCTGATCGGCGGGCACATGGTGCTCGAAGATTGTGTTGAAGTGACCGACTACATCCCCCACCTCGAGGGGGAGCCGGCTCGGGACTCTGCTCGGCCCGATGTCAAGCGGCCCGGACACAATCTGCGAAATATCCGCGAGGCGCTGAAAGATACTGGTGCGCCACCTGGCTTCGCTGGTGCCGATGTCGCCGACGGCTTCGACGTCTTCGTTGGATATCTACTGTTCGACGCGCTTGTGGCTAATCGTGACCGTCACGAGGAGAACTGGTCACAGTTGAGGCACCGGCTCGCCACGGTGGCACCTAGCTTGTGCCCATCGTATGATCATTCTGGAAGCCTCGGATTTGCTGAGCGTCCAGCTAAGCTCGAACTGAAAAAGGATCCGCGAGCGTTGGAAGCATGGGCTCGGAAAGGTACAGCATGGCGTTTCGAACATGTTGGAAAGCCGATTACACTTGTGGAGCTTGCAGCTGACGCTCTGGACCAAGCGTCTGAGTCAGCGCAGGAACTCTGGACTCGTCGCTTCAACGAGCTTGATCTTCTTCCCGTGACGGATCCCCTCCGGCAAGGAGCCATCCCCGAGATGTCAGTGGCGGCTGTTACGTTCGTAAATAACTTGTTGCATCTGAACCTTGAAAGGATTCGTCATGAGCTCAACTAGCATCGTTGATCAGGTGCCGCAGCACGTTCCGCGATCCGAAGTGGGTGAGCTGCTGGTCCTGTGGCAACACCCTGAGAGTCGTCGCATCCATCCAATTGGACGGTTAGGCAAGGACGGCGGTAATTTCACATTCACATACACGCAGCATGTCCGTGAAATCGACGACTTCCGTCCGTTGCCCGGTCTGCCCATTGTGGGGGAGAAATACTGTGGCACGCGGATGCCGACAATATTTCGACAGCGGACGATGTCTCCGACCAGGCCAGATTTCACGGCGGTCATGAATGAGATCGGCTTACCCCCGGATGAAGCAACTCCGTGGGAACAGATCGTTCGTTCGGGCGGGCGCCGGGTGGGCGATACTCTCCAGTTAATGGAGCTCCCAAACACCCACGATGGCCACGTGTCCGTTCGCTTCTTCACGAACGGTATCCGGCACATTCCTGGGGGCACCGGTCTGAGAATTGGGAACGAAATCATTAAAGTCGACAGTGATGCCCACGAACTTGCATTGGGATCACTCGGGGGAGGTGACGCGCTTCAGCTCGTTCTTGAACAGGGGAACCCCGAGGATCCGCACGCTGTCATCGTTGCTTCAGGTGGGACTCCGGTGGGGTGGGTGCCTCGCGTACTTTCCGCGGGCATACGTCAATTACTACAGGCAGGGACAGGGGCGAGGGCGTTGGTCCATCGAGTGTCTGGACCGTCAGCACCGCCGCATGTTCGTCTGGTTGTGGATTTCGAAGCCAATGCACCAGCTGATTTCACGTTTGATCCCGCAGGGGCCTGGGCTCCGCTCGAAAAGGTTTGAAGTCATCTAACCCAAGGGCATGCACGGTGGGCCTGTTGGCGGGTCTCATTTAGTATCCGGTTTTAGTGGACCAGAGGGTTTGGGATGCCGACGATTTCTCGGTGGGCATCGGTCGGCAAGTAGGCGCATAGTGCCCCGTAGAGGCCTAGATCATCAGAGTTAAATCCGGAGACGATATTGTCGTGCAGCTCGAGAAGATGCTGAACGTCGCTGACAGCATAGTCAATCTGCTCCGGACTAAGTTCGGGCGCGCCCCAGTCGCTTGTGCGTACTGAACCCTTTTCGAGTTCGATGCCGAGGCGTCGTTCGAGAAGCGGCTTAAGACTATGTGCGTAATTCGGCATGGTCGGATCAGCCACGCGTGACGCGGTTTTCGTGCACCGCACGTTGCGCGTACGAATCTGCCAGTTTTGCTCGAGGAATCGCAGATCGAAGGGAGCAAAGTGGTAAACGGACTCCACATCAGTCGATTCGAGGACTGTTGCCAGCAGAGGAGGTCGGTACCCGGAATTGCGAACGATGACTGGGTCGGCGTTCGGAGTGCTGATCTGGCAGATTTCTAGGCGATCTTCGCGCCAGTCGAGACCGCTGGTTTCAGTGTCGACGGCGCAACGTCCTGATTCGAAAATGAGCATGGCCAGTTCGGGAGTCAGGTCTTGCTGCACATGAATCGGCATAACCCTAGCCTAGCTGTAAAGTTCAGGGGCCACAGCAGCGTGCGGTGATTGTTTGAGAATGCATGCAAGGTGGTCGACATCACGGCTCACGCGTGCCGCATACTCATCCACACTCCTGCCGTGACTCCGCACCTCCCGGCGGGCCGCCTCGGCGAGGATTAGCATGGAGGCATGAGCAAGCGGATCGTCATCATCGGTGCGGGACTGGCCGGCACGACCGCGGCGCGGGAACTGAACGCGCGCGGTCAGGCCGTCACCGTCATCGACCCCCAGGCCGGCAAGACGTGTGAGCGGCCGCCGCTGTCGAAGCATCTCTTCGATGGCGCCCGCCACCACCTGCCGTACCACCTCGAATCGACCGCGCACATCACCTTCGTCCGTGACCGGGCAGAAGAGATCACCCTCGCCGAGGCGCCCGCGGAATCCCGCTACACCGCCGAGACCCAGCGACACCCTCATCCGCTGGCGGACCACCACACCACCGCGGGCACCATCCATCTGGCGTCGGGGGAGTCCGTCGACTTCACCCACTGCATCCTCGCCACAGGGATGGAGGCGAATCGTCCGCAGGTCCCCGCCTACCCGGACGCCCTGCCGGTCTATGACCTCGGCGACGCCGAATGGATTCTTGAACGTGTGAATAGCGCAACCGAGGCCCTCAACGTCGGGGTGCTGGGCTCCGGTTATCTCGGAATGGAAGTGGCCACCTCGGCGGTGGCTGCCGGACACCACGCCACGGTCTACCTGCGCGGGGACGAACCCCTGCGCAAGCAGCTCTCCGCTCCCGTGAGGCAGGCGCTGTTCGACAAGCACAAGGCCGCCGGAGTCGAATTCGTCACCCACACCGCGAGCCCGGACGACATCCCGGCCGATGTCCACGACCTGTTCATCACCAGCGTCGGGGCTCGCCCTCGGCTGATCCCGATCGACGGTCACCGACCCGCTCAGGCGTGGGAAGTGGATGAGAGTTTGGCAACATCCAATCCGGGTGTCTTCGCCGCCGGTGACTGTGCCATCGTCACCGCCGGACCCTATGCACTCGACCACCCCTGGGCCTGTGAACCGGTGGCCGAAAGCCACGGAAAATTCCTCGCTGAACTGCTCACTGAAGGATCAGACACGGCTTCGAACGACGGTGATAATGCGCCCGAATCCGCTTCAGATTCTGGGCCGGACGACGGTCCGAAAGTCTGGTCCGATGTTCCCTGGCACTGGAGCTTCCAAGGCCCGGAGAAGGTGTTCACAGCGGGCCTGACGAGCCCCGACGCCGACGACACGATCGTCCGACACGACCCCAGCGGAGCGAAGTTCCAGGTCTTCCACTTCGAAGGACTCGCCCCGGAGTCGGTGCTCGTCGGCGTCGAAACGTTCAACTGGCCCCCGATGCAGGCGGCCGCCCGACGGGTACTCGGCGGTAACAATATTCCGACGAGAGCTCAGATCGCCGACCCCGACTTCGACTTCAAGGCTCACAGCCGACTGTGAGTCTGCGCTAGTCTCATCCCGTAGACTCTTTCTGTTCTATCCCCAGTCGCCGACGAGAGAATTTTCTGTTCATGGATATGGCCAGGCTTGCTGCCGAGCACGGACTCGAGAGAGTCGGTGGACGGCCGTCTCTACCTCAGTACGTCAAACAGCTTCTCAACCGAAGCGACTTCACGTATACGCTAGCGAAGTACCGGATGCAGTCCGAGAACGAACGCAATCGCCTCGGCATGCTCTGGGTACTTCTGCGTCCGGCGTTCTCCGCACTCATCTACGGCACAGTCTTCGGGTTCATCATGCGGGGCGCCACCGCCCGGCCCGACGATTTCGCCCCTTTCGTCATCATCGGCGTCTTCGTGCTCGAGTTCTTCAACACCTCGATGAACGGCGGGTCGAAATCGATCATCTCGAACGCCTCTCTCGTCCAATCGCTGCCGTTCCCGCGCATCGTGCTGCCGATCGCCACGGTGTTCCAGAACCTGCTCAACTTCATTCCCACCTTCATCTTCATGGCACTACTCGTCATGCTGTGGGGCGCGAAACCCGGTTGGGACTGGTTCCTCTTCATCCCGTTGGTCTTCCTGTTCTGGATTTTCAACCAGGGTGTGGCCTTCATCTTCGCCCGCGCAACGGTCCACTTCCGTGACCTCTCCCAGGTGACTCCGTTCATCTCCCGGATGATCTTCTACACCTCGGGCGTCTTCTTCGACCTCAAGGTCATGGTCGACAAGATCAACCCGTCCCTGCAGCCCTTCGCTGATTGGCAGCCGCTGAACAACGTCCTGGCGATCGCCCGCGGCATCCTCATGAAGGACGGTGTTATTCCCTACGACTACTTCTGGCACCTGGCCATCTGGGCATTCGGCATCTTCATCATCGGCTTCGTGTTCTTCTGGCAGGCCGAGGAAAGGTTCGGTCGTGATGAGTGAGACGAACGAAGAGCAGGCCTTCGACACCGGCAGCCTGCCCGAAGTGACGCGAAACAATCCTCCCGTCGTCGTCTGCGACAACGTCCACGTCCGGTACAAGACTCTGGCTACGGGCAAGAAGCTCAAGCTCGGCAGCAAGGACGTCATGTCCAAGCGCCGGGAGCTGAGGGAGGTTCACGCCCTCAAAGGCATCAGCTTCGTCGCCCACAAGAACGAATCGATCGGCATCATCGGCAGCAACGGCTCGGGCAAGTCCACGCTCATGCGGTCGATCACCGGACTGACTCCGACCTCCGAGGGGGCGATCTATGCAACGTCACGGCCGAACCTCCTCGGTGTCGGCGCCGCACTGATTCCGGATCTCTCGGGCGCCCGCAACATCGTCCTCGGGTCTCTGGCTCTGGGGCTCACTCGTGACGAGATCGATGCAAAGTTCGATGACATCGTCGAGTTCACCGGGCTTGAGGACTTCATCGACCTGCCGATGCGAACGTACTCCTCGGGTATGTCCCAGCGTCTGAAGTTCGCGATCGCGACCTCGGTGCAGCACGAGATCCTCATCGTCGACGAGGCGCTCAACGTCGGTGACAAGAAATTCCGTGACCGTTCCGAAGGCCGCATCCGGGCCATCCGTGAGAACGCCGGTACCGTCTTCCTCGTCTCGCACTCGATGCGCACGATCAAGGACACGTGCAACCGTGCACTGTGGATCGAGAAGGGCGAACTGCTCGCCGACGGCCCGGCGCTTGAGGTCATTCGCAAATACCAGGCCTTCACCAAGGCCGAGAAGGCGAAGGAAAAGAATCAGGAAGAGCCGGCCTGAGCCCTGGTCTGCCCGACCTTCGGACCCTTGCGAATTCGGCCCCGTTCTCTGCTGAGGACGGGGCCGTTTCTTTCACTTCGCCGCAGCCAGCGACACCTTGAACTCCACTGTCCGCGCTGTGCGGGGCCCTCACCAAATCGCCGCGGCGATGTGGTGAAAGGCGTCGACAACGACACTGACGTGACTCGTCACCTGCTGAGACTGCCTTTGCGGCCGGATACTACGGGACTACAATCGTCTCGCTGACGAGAACAGGGGGCATACTTGTCAGATCAGAGACTCCGACCGGGTCTGTGAATAAGCAACATCCGCCCGGGTGACGAGCAACGGTGCCTGCATCCTGCAATTCCACGATCCACCACCGGCTTCGCCAACCACGGCATCCGGGCACCTACAAGAAGAGGCACACGATGACTGAGACACCCGTCGAGTCCCGCGAAGACAAGTCGCGGGCCCGCAAGGCCGTAGTCGCGGCCGGACTGGGCAACGCCCTCGAATGGTATGACATCATCCTGTTCGGGTTCATGGCCACCTCGATCACCGCGGTCTTCTACCCCGGCGAAGGCCTGTCCGCACAGCTGATGACCTGGGCGACCTTCGCCATCACCTTCGTCGTCCGTCCCCTCGGCGCGATCATCATCGGCCGCTACTCGGACAAGCACGGCCGCAAATCGGCGCTGTCGCTGACGATCGGTCTGATGACCCTCGGTGTGTTCATCATCGTCATCCTGCCCGGCGAAGCGACCATCGGCATCTGGGGCGCGATCGGCCTCATCATCGCCCGCATCATCCAGGGCATCTCCGCCGGCGGCGAATTCGGATCGGCCACAGCCTTCCTCACCGAGAACGCCAAGCGCGGCAAGGCCTACTACGCCTCCTTCCAGACCGCGACTCAGGGCATCTCGATGTTCCTGGCCGCCGGAATCTCGTGGATCCTCAGCTCGGCGCTGAGCGAAGAGGCCCTGCACTCCTGGGGCTGGCGCGTGGCCTTCGCCCTCGGCCTGCTCATCGGACCCGTCGGCTGGTACATCCGCTCGAAGATGGATGACACTCCTGAGTTCAAGGCCGCCGAGAAGACCGACAACCCATTGCGCGTCCTCCTCAGTGAGAACTTCGGTCGCCTGTTCTCCGCGTTCCTCATCATCGCGATGGCCACGATCTCGGTCTACCTCATCACCTTCCTGCCGCAGTTCGCCGTCACCAACCTCGGCCTCGACGCGTGGGCATCGTTCCCCGGCGCCGTCGTCGCCGGTGTCATCACCCTCATCGGCGCCCCGTTCGCCGGCCGTCTGGCCGACCGAGTAGGCCCGACGACCGTGATGATCCCGACGACCATCGTGGGCATCATCGTCGCCTGGCCGATGTTCATCCTCCTGACCGCGAATCCCTCGATCGGAGTCCTCACCCTGTGCGAGGCGATCGTCGGCCTGTTCATGGTCTTCTACTTCGGTCCGATGCCGGCGCTGCTGTCCGAACTGTTCCCCGTCAAGGTGCGCAGCTCCGGCATGACCATCGCCTACAGCTTCGGTGTCGCGATCTTCGGCGGCTTCGCCCCGCTCATCCTCACCGCGCTGCTCGGCGCGACCGGTCTGCTGACCGTGCCCGGCTTCTACTACGCGGGCCTGTCGCTGCTGTCCCTCATCGGCGTGATCATGGCCCGGAAGCTCTACAGCCAGCGCTGACCGCACCGCAGACCCGAACAGACCCGACCCCGCGATTGTGCGGAGTCGGGTCTGTTCGCGTGTTCTCGCCGGCTTATCGGCCTTCACCCGCAGGAATCCATGTGCTCGACGGGGTTTCCTCGCCTCGTTCAAGCCGGCCCGCGCATTTGGGTGCGTGTGCCTCGCGATAAGCGAGCTTGGCCTTGAACGACGGTATGGAAGAGGGAAGGAACGCCCTCGCCGAGGCGGTTCACCCGCCGACGGGCACCTCGACTCCAGCTTCCTCGGCTTTCCGCACCTTCGCTGCCGCACGTTCGATGCGCACGACGTGAGCCAGCAGTGCGAACCACACAAGCGCCAGGCCGGCGAGCGTCAGCCACACAGTCGACGAACCGAGGCCGAAGGCGAGCAGGATGGTGCGGACGTTCGTGAGAACGATGATTCCGCCCGCGGCGACCGCAAGCACCTTGGCCGGCAGCAGCTTCACCAGCCATGCGGCGAAGGGTGCGGCGATGACGCCGCCGACGAGAAGTGCCGCCACGATCTGCCATTCGATGCCCTGCGATCCGAGCGCAATGAGGAACCCGAGCGAACCGCCGACCGCGACGATGAACTCGCTGGTGTCGATCGAGCCGACGACCTTGCGCGGCTCCAAGCGTCCCGAGGACAGCAGCGTCGTCGTTCCGACCGGACCCCAGCCGCCCCCGCCGATGGAGTCGAGCGTGCCGCCGATGAGCCCGACGGGGACGAGCATCTTCGCGCTCGGCCGTGACTTGAACGTCGGACGCGCACCGCCTAGTGCCAGGAAACGCCAGATGACGTAGATGCCGAGCGCCAGCAGGATCCCTGAGATCCAAGGGGTCGCCGCCTCCCCGTCCAGGCTGGCGAGGAACGTCGACCCTGCGATCGCCCCGACGAACCCCGGGCCGGCCAAAATCGCGACGGTCCGCCAGTCGACATTGCCGAACTTGTGATGCGAGATCCCCGACACCAACGTCGTCCCCAATTCAGAGAAGTGCACCGCCGCCGAGGCGGCCGCCGGTGCCGTACCCGCCGCGAGCAGCAGCGTGGTTGAGGTGACCCCATAGGCCATGCCCAGGGAACCGTCGATGAGCTGCGCGATGAGCCCGACTATTCCCAGGATGATGAGCTGACGCATGTGCTTGCCTTTCGTGGATGACGCGGAGGATGTGGAGGCGCAGAAGATTGGTGAGGCGTCGAAGATGCGGACGGTGCCAGCGACGCAAAGACGCGTTGACAACACACACTAGCGAAACTGTTGAGCAGAAAGGAAAATCGGCAGCAATCCTACGAACTCGGTCGCCGTATGTCGAAAGATGACGTCGAATGTCGATATTTCGCTGATGAACAGCCTGTATGCGACGCCGAGGCGGATGGGTTACGCTATGCGAATGCATTCAATCCAAACGATCACTGCTCGCCCTGGTTGCTCAGTCGTTGAGCAATCAGCCTGCCCGGTGACCTCGACGGCCCCGGGGCAGGTGCGGGAACGGGTGCAGAGGCTCGCGCAGAGAAACGCTGAGGAGCGGGCGCAATGACAGGGTTGCCGTCGGTGGGCCTGATCTCCCACGGAACCTCATCGCCGACCGGGCAGGTCCTCATCGAAGTACTCGCGACAGAGATCGCCACGGACCTGCGCATTCGCGGGATCGCCGACGAAGTCATGCTAGGGCACGTGGACGTCCAAAAACCCGACGTCGACGAGGTGATCGCCCGACTGCCCGCCGACCGTCCGGTCATCCTCGTGCCGCTCCTGCTCTCGCCGGGGTATCACGTCCATGTCGACCTCGCTGAGGCGGTTGACCGTGCCGCTGAATCGAGCCGTGACGTTCGACGAACGCCCACGCTCGGGCCCGACCCGAGGCTTGCAGAGATCCTCGCCGATCGACTCCCGCTCTTGAAGAGCGGCGACGACGTCATCCTCGCCGCTGCCGGATCGAGCGACGAGCGGGCCAACGAATCCTGCCGGGAGATGGGCAGGCTGCTGGCC
Source organism: Brevibacterium sp. Lmc1 (assembly GCF_057654315.1). NCBI lineage: Bacteria > Bacillati > Actinomycetota > Actinomycetes > Micrococcales > Brevibacteriaceae > Brevibacterium > Brevibacterium sp. Lmc1. Next base: position 659,160 of record NZ_CM172803.1, read on the forward strand.
GCAGAACTCGAGCGCCCCGTCGAGGTCGGCTTCCTTGCCGGCGGAGGAGTACCGTTGAAAGACCTCGTCGGACAGAACCGCAGTCGCGGTGCCCGACCCGTGCTCGCGAACTACCTGCTGGCCCCCGGTTTCTTCGACGACCTCGCCCGCAAGCACGTAGAGGGCGGCACTGACTCGACCGGCCTCCTCGCCCCGCCGCTTCTCACCGGAGGCGGCACCACGTCCGCCGTCCCGCCGAAACTCGTTGACATCGTCCGCGACCGAGTCCGAGAGGGCATCCGCGGCCAAGTTCGTGACGGTGTTCTCGCGGCCGGCCGCAACAGTGGGCCCGGTGGCGCCCATGTCGAAGGTGGCTGTCCTGCCTACGTCCAACCTCACACTCAACCCCACAACTTCACCCCACAGATGCTCAACGCCTGACCGCATACACGGCAGGCCGTGACACCATATGTCACTTCGTGACACAAACCCTTCGGTAATTGGTTGAGCAATTCGTCATTCATGTAGCGTGATTCATCACTGGTTCCCCTCAGCGTTTGGAGACAGCAATGTCCACTCAGGTGGAAGAGAACAAGGAAACGGCAGGTAAACAGGCCACAAAGCGGCCCGCCCGCCCGAAGAAGTCCAATGGGCAGTGGAAGATCGACGGCCATGAACCGTTGAACAAAAACGAGATCGACAAGGCCGAAGACAACGGCCTCAACGTTCGCGCCCGGATTGAGACCATCTACTCCAAACGTGGATTCTCGTCGATCGACTCCGACGACCTGCACGGCCGCTTCCGCTGGTGGGGCCTGTACACGCAGCGCAAACCCGGAATCGATGGCGGCCGCACCGCGAAGCTCGAGCCGCATGAGCTCGAGGACGAGTACTTCATGCTGCGTGTCCGCATCGACGGCGGAAAGCTCACCACCGAGCAGCTGCGCACGATCGCCGACATCTCCACCGAATTCGCCCGCGACAGCGCCGACCTCACCGACCGCCAGAACATCCAGCTGCACTGGATCGAGATCGAGAACGTCCCCGAGATCTGGCGCCGACTCGAAGCCGTCGGCCTGCAGACAACCGAAGCCTGCGGCGACGTCCCCCGCGTCATCCTCGGCTCACCCGTCGCCGGCATCGCCGCCGACGAGCTCATCGACCCTACACCGGCGATCGAAGAGATCTCACGCCGCTACATCGGCGACCAGAGCCTGTCGAACCTGCCCCGCAAATACAAGACCGCGATCACCGGCCACCCCAGCCAGGACGTCGTCCACGAGATCAACGACTGCTCCTTCGTCGCCGTCGAACACCCCGAACACGGCATCGGCTACGACCTCTGGGTCGGCGGCGCCCTGTCCGTCGTCCCCCGCTTCGCCGAACGCCTCGGCGCCTGGGTCGCCCCCGACCAGGTCGTCGAAACCTGGCTGGGAGTGACCTCGATCTTCCGCGACTACGGCTTCCGCCGCCTGCGCAACAAGGCCCGCCTGAAGTTCCTGCTCGCCGACTGGGGGCCGGAGAAGTTCCGCGAGATCCTCGAGACCGAATACCTCGGATACAAACTCGCCGACGGCCCGGCACCGGCCAAGCCGATCACCGCCGGCGACCACGTCGGCGTGCACAAGCAGACCGACGGTCGCTACTACATCGGGGTCAGCCCCGTCGTCGGCCGCGTCTCGGGCACCCTGCTCGGCCAGGTCGCCGATCTCGCCGACAAGTACGGCTCCACCCGCCTGCGCACCACCCCGCACCAGAAGTTCCTCCTCCTCGACATCGAGGAGAAGGACGTCGAAGCCGTCGTCGCCGAGCTTGACGCCTTGGGCCTCTCCAGCCGCAAGGACCTCTTCCGCCGCTCGACGATCGCGTGCACCGGCATCGAATACTGCAAACTCGCCATCGTCGAGACCAAGCAGACCGCAGCCGACACCATCACGAAGCTCGAGGAGCGCCTCGCCGACATCGAGGAGCTGCCCCACCCGATCAGCTTCCACCTCAACGGCTGCCCGAACTCCTGCGCCCGCATCCAGACCGCCGACATCGGGCTCAAAGGCCAGATCGTCACCACCGACGAAGGCGAACAGGTCCCCGGATTCCAGGTCCACGTCGGCGGAGGCCTGGCCTCGAAAGACCGCGACGAGGCCGGACTCGGCCGCACCGTCCGCGGACTCAAGGTCACCGCCGAGAACCTCAGCGACTACGTCGAGAAGCTCGTCCGTCGCTTCCTCGCCGGGCGAGGCGAAACCGAGACGTTCTCCGAATGGGCCCACCGCGTTGACGAGGAGGAACTGGTATGACCCGCCCCATCGAGGAACTCAAGGCCCTCGCCGAGGCGGGTGCCCGTGAACTCGCCGGTGACCCGGAGAACGGTGTTCCCGAGGCCAACCCCGCCGACGTCATCCGCTGGGTGTCCAGGAACTTCGACACCGCGGCCTGCGCCGTGGCCTGCTCGATGGCCGACGCCGCCCTGCCTCACTACGTCGCCCAGTACCAGCCCGGAGTCGACGTCCTCTTCCTCGACACCGGCTACCACTTCCGGGAGACCTATGACACCCGCAACGAGGTGGCCCGCCGTGTCGACGTCCACATCGTCGACGTCCTCCCGGAGCAGACTGTGGAAGAGCAGGACGCCGAGTTCGGCAAGGACCTCTTCGCCCGTGACCCGGGCCTGTGCTGCGCCCGCCGCAAGGTCGCACCATTGAAGAAATCGCTGAACGGCTACGAACTCTGGTTCACCGGAGTCCGCCGTGACGAGGCCCCGACCCGGACGAATACGCCGCTGATCACCTTCGATGAGAAGAACGGACTCGTCAAGGTCAACCCACTGGCCGCGTGGTCCTTCGATGACCTCCTCGACTACTCCCGCGCCTTCGACGTCCCGGTCAACCCGCTGCTTGACCAGGGGTACCCGTCGATCGGCTGCCAGCCCTGCACTCGCCCCGTCGCCGAAGGGGAAGACCCCCGCGCCGGCCGGTGGGCCGGATCGACCAAAACAGAATGCGGACTCCACACATGAGCATCGACACCCAGTTCAACCACGACACCCACACCACCACCGAGGCGGCGCCCACCCACAACTCGGGTGCGAGCCTGTCCACCCTCGACGTCCTCGAATCCGAAGCGATCCACATTATCCGTGAGGTCGCCGCCGAGTTCGAACGTCCCGTACTGCTGTTCTCCGGCGGCAAGGACTCCGTGACGGTCCTCCACCTCGCGGCGAAGGCGTTCTGGCCGGCGAAGATCCCGTTCGGACTCCTCCACGTCGACACCGGACACAACTTCGACGAGATCATCCGCTTCCGTGACGAGACGGCGGAGAAGTACGGCCTCGATCTCACGGTGGCGAAGGTCCAGGACTACATCGACGACGGTCGCCTGCGCGAACGCCCTGACGGAACCCGCAACACCCTGCAGACCCAGCCGCTGCTCGACGCCATCACCGGCGGGAAGTTCGACGCCGTCTTCGGCGGTGCCCGCCGCGACGAGGACAAGGCCCGGGCGAAGGAACGGATCCTGTCCCTGCGTGACGAATTCGGCGGCTGGAACCCCAGCAGCCAGCGCCCCGAACTGTGGAACCTCTTCAACGGCCGTCACCTGCCCGGCGAACACGTGCGCGTGTTCCCGATCTCGAACTTCACCGAACTCGACGTGTGGAGCTACATCGCACGCGAAGGCATCGAACTGCCCGAGCTCTACTTCGCCCACGATCGCGAAGTCTTCCAGCGCGACGGCATGTGGTGGGCCACGGGCGAATTCTCCACCCCGCGCGACGGCGAGACCGTCACGACCAAGAAGGTCCGCTACCGCACCGTCGGCGACATGAGCTGCACCGGTGCCGTCGAATCGAGCGCCGATGACCTCGAGTCCATCCTCGCCGAGGTGGCCGCCACCACTGTGACCGAGCGCGGAGCCACTCGCGCCGACGACCGGATCTCGGCCGCGGCGATGGAAGACCGCAAGAAGGACGGGTACTTCTGATGACGACGACAACCACCACCGAAACAACCGCCACCGAGGCGACGCCGACCTTGGATACGACGACGAAGACGCTGCTGCGCTTCGCCACCGCCGGATCCGTCGACGACGGGAAATCCACGCTCGTCGGCCGGCTTCTCCACGATGCGAAGGCGATCCTCGCCGACCAGCTCGCCGCCGTGACCGCCACCAGCCGGGAACGCGGATTCCTGGGAGGTGAGTTCGACTTCGCTCTGCTCACCGACGGTCTGCGGGCCGAACGCGAACAGGGCATCACCATCGACGTCGCCTACCGGTACTTCGCCACCGACCGTCGCTCGTTCATCCTCGCCGACTGCCCCGGACACGTGCAGTACACCAGGAACATGGTCACGGGAGCCTCGACCGCCGATGCCGTCGTCGTCCTCATCGACGCCCGCACCGGCGCGACCGAACAGACCCGCCGGCACCTCACCGTCGTCTCCCGACTGGGCATCCGCCACGTCATCATCGCCGTCAACAAGATCGACCTCATCGACTACGACCAGGCGGCGATCGAGACGGTCGAGAACGACATCAAGGCACTCGCCGACGAGATCGGCCTCGAGACCCCGCATCTCATTCCGATCTCCGCCCTGGCCGGGGACAATGTCGCCACCACCTCGGACAACACTCCCTGGTACTCCGGTCCGGCGCTGCTCGAACTCCTCGAGACCCTGCCGAGCACGGACGAAGACACCGCCGACCTCGAGGCCTTCCGCCTCGACGTGCAGACCGTGCTCCGTCCGCAAGGGGGACTGGCACCGGGACTCGACCCCGAGGAATTCCGGGACTACCGGGCGGTGGCCGGACAGATCACGGCCGGGCGGGTCAGCCTCGGCGATGAGATCGAGATCCACCCCGCCGGGCTGAAAACGACGGTGACCGGCATCGATACCGCCAGCGGTCCCCTTGAGACCGCGAGTGCGCCGCTGTCGGTGGCGCTGCGGTTGGCCGATGACGTCGATACCGCCCGTGGCAGCGTCATCGCCGCGGCCGGCACCCTGCCCACCCCGCGCCGGGAACTGCGCGCCGAGGTGTTCCCCTTCACCGCCGAGGGCCTGCGCACGGGGGATCGGGTGCTCATCAAGACGGGGACGACGACCGTGAAGGGGATCGTCACCATCGAGGCCAAACGCAACCTCGAGACCTCCGAGACCGAACCCGCCGAGGTGCTCGCCGGCAACGACATCGGCCTGGCCCGGGTGAAGCTGTCCGCCGAGCTGCCGGTCCCGGACTTCCGCGACCACGGCACGGCCGGAGCCTTCGTCGTCATCGACCCGCAGTCGGGCAACACCCTCGCTGCGGGAATCCACACCCCCGAGGTGGCCCCCACCCCCGAATCCACCGAGGACCAGTCATGACACTCTTCCTCCCACAGCAGCCGGGCACGGTGCTGCTCGTCGGTGCCGGACCGGGCGATCTCGGACTGCTCACCGTCACCGGTCTGCGCGCATTGGAACGCGCCGATGTCATCGTGGCCGACCGCCTCGGCGCCAGATCGGTCATCGATCAGCTCGAAACCGAACGTGGTGCACCCCTCGATGCGCAGATCATCGACGTCGGCAAGCTGCCGGGGCACCATCCGGTGCCGCAGAGCGGGATCAACGACATCCTCATCACACAGGCGAAGCTCGGCCGTCGGGTCGTCCGTCTCAAGGGCGGGGATCCGTTCGTCCTCGGACGTGGGGGAGAGGAGGTCATCGCCTGCCGGGCCGCCGGAGTCGATGTCCGCGTCGTTCCCGGGGTGACCAGCGCGAACTCCGTTCCCGCGGTCGCCGGAATCCCGCTCACCCACCGAGGCGTCGCCACCTCGTACACGGTCGTGACCGGTCACGACCAGCTCAGCGAGATCGGCGGGGGACGCGACCACACTGTCGTCGTGCTCATGGGAGTGGGCACACTCATCAACTCGGCGATGGTGCTCGCCCGATCCGGGCGCGGCGACGACTGCCCGGTCGCGATCGTCGAAGACGGATTCGGTGAGAACCAACGAGTGACCATCGGCACCCTCGGCGACATCGCCTTCCGCGCGGCTCGCCGAGGCGTCCGGTCACCGGCCGTGATCGTCGCCGGTGATGTCGTGACCTTGAGCCCCTACGCCGATGGTGCGTTCACCCAGGCGACCGAGCCTGCCGCATCGGCATCCGAACTCGTGAGGAACCCATGACCTACATCATCGCCCAGCCGTGCGTGGACCTGAAGGACCGAGCCTGCATCGAGGAATGCCCGGTCGACTGCATCTACGAAGGCACTCGCTCCCTCTACATCCACCCCGACGAATGCGTCGACTGCGGAGCGTGTGAACCCGTGTGCCCCGTCGAGGCGATCTTCTACGAAGACGATGTGCCTGATGAGTGGGAGGCCTACTACAAGGCGAACGTCGAATTCTTCGACGACATCGGCTCCCCGGGCGGAGCTGCCGCCCACGGGGTTGTCGACAAAGACCATCCCTTCATCGCAGCTCTGCCGCCGCAGAGCGCGGACGACTGAACACCCCGCGACTGACTTCTCAATGACGACGAGCGACACTTCGCTCACCTCCGACTGATCAAGGAAAACCATGCCCGCTATTCCCTTCAGAGTGGCCATTATCGGTGCCGGTCCCGCCGGCATCTACGCCGCCGACCTGCTGACCAAGGCCGAACATGACCTGGAACTGAGCATCGACCTGTTCGAACGCCTGCCCTCTCCCTTCGGGCTCGTCCGCTACGGTGTCGCCCCCGACCATCCGCGGATCAAGGGCATCATCAATGCGCTCATCAAGGTCCTCGACCGTGGTGACATCCGCCTGTTCGGCAACGTCGAATACGGGGCCGACATCAACCTCGGCGAGCTCACCGACCGCTACGATGCGGTGATCTTCTCCACCGGCTGCTTCGTCGACGCACCCCTGTCGCTGCCCGGCATCGACCTGCCCGGTTCCTATGGTGCCGCCGACTTTGTCAACTGGTACGACGCGCATCCTGATGTCGCCCAGACGTGGCCACTGGATGCGGAGAAGGTCGCTGTGCTCGGCAACGGAAACGTCGCCCTCGACGTGGCTCGGGTGCTCGCGAAGCAGGCCGATGACCTGCACACGACGGAGATTCCCGATCACGTCTATGAGGGCTTGAAGTCCTCGAAGGTCACCGATGTCCATGTGTTCGGCAGGCGTGGTCCTGCGCAGGCGAAGTTCACTCCGCTCGAGCTGCGTGAGCTCGGTCAGGTCGAGGACGTCGACATCATCGTCTATCCCGAGGACTACGAGTTCGATCAAGGGTCGCTCGAGGCCATCGAGTCGAGTAACCAGGTCAAGCAGGTGACGAAGACGCTCACGGACTTTGCGATGCGGGAGGAGACCGGAGCCAAGCGCCGGCTGCACCTGCACTTCCTCCACGCACCGGTGGCAATCCTCGGCGAGGATCGGGTGACCGGGCTGCGCACGGAACGTCAGGAACTCGATGGAACCGGTGGGGTCACGGGGACGGGGCAGTTCCACGACTGGGACATCGACGCCGTCTACCGGGCGGTCGGGTATGCGGGCACGAAGCTGCCGCAGCTGCCCTTCGACGAGGCCAAGCGGGTCATCCCCAATCATGAGGGCCGTGTCGTCGACACGGACGATCAGACGCAGGCTGCCGAGGCGGACGTCATCCCCGGCGTGTACACGACCGGGTGGATCAAGCGGGGACCCGTCGGGCTCATCGGGCACACGAAGGGTGATGCCCTGGAGACGATCGGGCACATCCTCGACGATCAGGCCGCCGGTGCGCTCACCGACCCCCTGTACGCGGGGGAGGAGTCGATCGTCGAGCTGCTCGAGTCCAAGGGCGTCGACTTCGCGGACTGGGAAGGCTACCACCGGCTCGAGGCTGCGGAGAAGGCCCTCGGCGAGGCCGAGGGGCGTGAACGGGTAAAGATCGCGACCCGTGAGGCAATGCTCGCCGAGGCGCGTGCTCACCTCACCGCGGACGCGAACGCGGGCTGAGGTCGTCTAGCCGCAGGGGATTGGGGCGGAGCGCCGGTCTAGTTCGTGCTCCCCGTCGTTCAACGGCCAATCGGGTTATCGATGCGAGATAGCATCGATAACCCGATTCGTCGTAGAACGACTTTGTTGACCTGGAGAGTTCCTGAATCGGTGGATGGGTATTCTCAACTCGGCCGAACTCAAGAAGACGTCGCAGGATCACGATTGCAGGATCCTATTTATGCCGCACCCGAACCTCGAAGGATGTCTGCCGGAACTGACCCTGCCCTCTTGCGTGGAAGTTGCTTCCTCTTCGGATGCGGACGTTCAAGACGTCATCGCTCAATCGGCAGTCTTTGTCGCCGTCCAGTTAGATTGCGTTGCGGACAGCAGCGTGCACCATCTCAGCAAGGGCGACGTGTGTTTGTGCAGGTATTCCGTCGACGTTGCTGTCGATGACCCCTGCGACTGAATTGATCATCCCGAGATCTGTACCTCGCTGAAGGAGTCGAGACTCCGCCTCGGCGGTATGAACCAGTCGCGCGTCGCCGAGGCGCGCTGCCAGCGATGCCACTATGCCGTAGCAGCCCCAGTTCGAACACGCGGCCGGTACGAGGATGTCCGTCTCGGAAGTTGCACAGATCGTGTCGCCGAAGCGGACGTAAGCGTGCACGGCTTCAGCGATGAGTCCCATGCCGATTTCGTTTCCGCCGTCCCCGACGGCCACTGTCGGAATCTTTCTTTCTCGCGCAGCGTCCCAGAGCAAGTCGATGCGCGCACGCCCCATTCCGTAATCGATAGCGCGCATGCTGTAGTACACGCCATCTGAAGCTCGTCCCACCCGCTCAGTCGAGAATGCAAGAGATGGGTCAATTTCGTCGAGGAGCCTTGCCGAGGCAGCCGGTGCCTCCTCGTCTGTGACAGGAAATGGAACCACCGAAGCTACCGCGAGAGAGGAATCTGCGGCGGCGATCCGAGCCTGCTCGAGTGGAAGCACGGTGAGGCCGGCGCTCGTGAGCATTGAAGCAATTCCCGGTAGCAAAGTCGCCTCGGCCACGAGGACGGGCAGAACGCTGGCCGAGATGGAGAGGGCTCGAGCCACAACTGCCGCTCCTGCTGGACCATCGTTCTCTCCAACTTCCGGAGAGATCCACGCACGGGAAACCGATCCCGTTGTTATCAGTACGGTGGATCCGTTTGGGACAGAAGCGAGGGCGTCAGCTGCTGCCCCGACCAGTGGCTGGTCGATGCGATGACGAGCCGCCTGATACAGGTGCTCCACCCCACGTCCGCCGAGATCGAGCGTAACGAGCCGGTCGAGCCTCTCGTCGATCGGGCTGAAGTTTTTCGTCATCCTTTTCCTCCCACAATGAGTTCAGCGACCTGGTTATGGTCGGTAATGATGTCTGCGAGTTTCTGAGAGCTTGCTGCTACTGCCTCAGCGACCGCAGTGACTCCTCCGACACGGGCTATTGCCCCGGTTGTAGGTTTGAGGCGGAGCGATACGCGGGCTCCTGGCTGCCCGTGCGTGTTGACCGTAAGGATTCCGTAGTCGCGCAACAGCAGAGTACCCAGCGCTGAGGTCGCCTCGGCCGGCACAATTTTCGTAGAGTCAAGGCTGGCTCTGCGGAGGATGTCAGCGAGTACGTCGTCTTCGAGCACCATGGGTCCGAGGTCGCTGGTGTGCACTACATCGGCCGGGTACTGCTCGGATAAAGCGGCCGCTAATTCCTGTCCTTCTCGAGCTTCTTGCCGCAGGAGCTCCGGCTGGAAGTTTTGGAGAGACCGTAGCGCTCCAGCCGCAATTGGGGCGCGTGCTTCCATACCGAAGCTCGCGCCGGTGGCGGCGACCTTCGCCACAAAGTCTCCGCGGCCCATGAGCAGACCAGCGCGGGGGCCCGACAGGCCGGCCTTGTCGCAGTTCGTCACCGACAGATCGGCGCCAAGATCCAGCGAGAGCTTGCCATCGTAGAGCACCGGACGCAGACGTGCGCCATAGGCTTCATCGAGCAGGACAATAGCGCCGTTTTCGTGTGCTCGTGCCACCGCACCAGCGATGTCGCTGTCGTTCATGCGCTCGAGACCACTGGTCACTGTTGTGACAATGACGAGAGCCGGAGAATGCTTGGCAATAGCTTCCTCCCAGGCATCGTCGATCTGGACCGAGACGAGTTCTGCACCGGCCAGTCTTGCGCCGTGCACGACCGAGGCATGTGAGCGGCCTCGCCTCGGTGAGATCGAGACGACGGGTGAGGAATCCGAGAGTGCGATGATGCTGGCAATGATTCCAGCGCTTGTTCGGTTGAAGACGGCTACTTGGTTGGCTGGATCGCCGCCGAGATGCGCGAGTGCAGCGCGATGGAGCTCTTCGGCGAATATTCCTGGTCCGACCCACTCTTCGCAATGGGTATGGATGTCCTGCGCACGGATAGGGAAGTCTCTTTGGTTGCCGCTGAAGATCGAGATAGATTCCGGACCGCTCTGTGCAACGCGTTGTGCTGCTATGCGTTGGCCGTTTTTGAGTCGGAGCCCCTCTTCGGTGGCTGACTTGATGATTGTGCCGCGGGCGAACCCGGCGACAGGGTCGATCGGATTGCCGAATGTGTCGGTAGTCGTAGGCAAGGTTCTGCTTTCTAGGAGGTGTGTCGTGACATTGCTGTGGGCTCAGCGGCGACGTCGTGTCGGTTCAGTAGTCGATCGATGCCCGATAGGTTTCCTTGAGCATCGTCACGGCGATGAAACTGACGACGGCTGCTCCTACGACGTACCAGGCCACTGCATTGCTCGTGCCCGTAGCCGCCACGAGGGACGCTGCGATGAGCGGTGTCGGACCGCTCGAGATGATGCCAGCGGTCTGATATGCGACCGAGGCGCCCGAGTACCGGTAGCGGGTGGGGAACTGCTCGGCGTAGATGACTCCGTGCAGCGAACCAACGGAAGCGTGGCCGATGCCCAGACCGAGGACGAAAGCGAGAATGATGAGTGTTTCGTTCCGCGAATCGAGCATGAGGTAGAACGGGAAGGCGAAGAGTCCGAGGAAGATCACGCCGGAGATGTAGACCTTGAGGCGGCCGATCTTGTCCGAGAGCCACCCGAAGAATACCTGCATGACAAGATCGACTGCTGCCCCGAAGAGGAGAGCCGTGGTTCCGACGCTGCGGGGGAGGTCAAGGACTTCCGTGATGTAGGTGAGGCTGTAAACGGTGATGAGGAAGTAGCCGACGTTCGAGGCGCTCTGGAGCAGCGATAGCCAGATGATCTTCTGCCATGCGTGTTTGAACGCTTCGACGATTGGGCGGGCGGCCTTCTCTCCCTTGTCCTCGATCTTGGTGAAGACCTCTGGTTCGACCACTTTGAGACGGATGTACATTCCGATTCCCATAAGTAGGAAAGCGACAAGGAACGGGATTCGCCAGCCCCAGACGAGGAACTGCTCGTCGGGCAGGCTGGAGACCAAGGCAAAGACTCCCGAGGAAATGAGGAGCCCGGCGGGGACCCCTGCCTGCATCCAGCTTCCGTAGAAGCCGCGGCGGTGCGCTGGGGCGTGTTCGACTGACATGAGTGCAGCGCCACCCCATTCGCCACCGAGCATGAATCCCTGCACAACGCGGAGGAGGATGAGGAGAACCGGTGCCCAAATCCCAATAGTGTCGATTGAGGGGATACACCCGATGAGGCCGGTGCAGATGCCCATTCCGAGAAGGGTGATGATGAGCATCTTCTTACGGCTGACCTTGTCGCCATAATGGCCGAATATGACCCCGCCGAGCGGCCGCAGAAGAAAAGCTACGGCGAAAGACGCCAGCGACACGACCGTGGACATCGTAGGTCCGAGGTTGTCGAAGAAGACATGTGGGAAGACGAGTGCGGCGGCTGTGCCGTAGATGAAATAGTCATACCATTCGACAGTGGTTCCGAGGAACGAACTTGCCGCGGCCCTCAACGACGGGGGCTGTTCGTTCGGTCTGATCGTTGCTGCTTGTTGTTGGTGAGACATGTGATTGCGCCTTTCTAACGCTTCCGATCACTGCGCTGTGAGGAAGGTGTCGCCCGGCGGACTGCGAATCCGCCGGGCGGGACGATTATGAGACCCGGAAGGTGATGCCCTTACGAGTGGTGTAGGACTCCAGCGCTCCTTCGATCGAGTATTCGCTTCCGATACCGCTTTGTTTGACTCCGCCGTAGGACATACCGGGCACCTGGCCGCCGGCCTGGTTCACCTGGATCCAGCCTGCTTCTAGGGCCGCCGTGACTCGCAACGCGGTTTTCGAATCGTGGGTGAAGACGTAGGCGGCTAGGCCGTAATCGGTATCGTTGGCCGCGGTGATGACCTCGTCCTCTTCGGACCAGGGCATGACGACGAGGACGGGTCCGAAGATCTCTTCCCTGGAGATTCGCCAGGTGTTGTCCACGTCGGTGATGACAACAGGTTTCGGTGCCAGAGAATCAACGTCGTCGACAGGAGCAGGAACGTCTCCCGCTGCGAAGGTAGCGCCGAGGTCTTTCGCCTCTGTGAGGAATGAGCGGATCTCTTCGTAGCGTTCCTCGTTGATGACTGCGCCAACGTCTGATGCCTCGTCGAGGGCGTCGCCGATGACTAGCTCGTTCACAGCAGTGATAAGTCGGGGCATCACCTGTTCCCACAACGACTTGTGGAGGAATAGGCGGGAGCCGGCGGTGCATGATTGTCCTTGCCGGGCGAACCTCAGAGCACCGACGAGGTTTGCTACGAGCCCATCGAGTTCGTTTTCGTTCCGAGCCGCGTCGGGGAAGACGATGGATGGGCTCTTACCGCCGAGCTCCAGAGTGGCATGGCCGATACGATCGGCGACGGCGTGGCTGATCGAGCGACCGACTTCGCTGCTGCCAGTGAACGAGACCTTGGCTACCCGCGGGTGGTCGGCCAGGGCGGAGCCTGCGACCGATCCGGGCCCGGTGGTCACGTTGAGGACTCCAGCGGGAAGCTGATCTTGGGCGATCTCGATCATGCGGATGACAGCTAGGGGAGCGTCTTCGGCGGGCTTGAGGACTAGGGTGTTGCCTGTTGCCAGAGCCATGCCGATTTTGACGGCGGCAAGGACGACAGGTGAGTTCCAAGGAATGATCGCTCCGACCACGCCCAAGGGTTCGCGGGTCGAATAGCTGAACATATCGGGGCCGAGGGGAAGAGTTTCTCCTTTTTGTTCTGAGGCGGTCGCCCCGTAGTAACGCAGCACCTCGACAGCACCGTTGATCTCACCGCGGCTCTGTGTGCGCAGCGCGTTTCCGGTCTCGGCCGCCAATAGTCTGGCGAGATCTTCCGCATGGCCAGAGACGCGTTCAGCGAAGGCAGTCAGCGCGGCGCCGCGACTTCGGGCAGCCTGCTTTCTCCATGCTGGGAACGCCTGTGCCGCGGCGGTGACGGCCAGGTCGACGTCTTCGGCTCCCGACGAGCCGATTTCGACAATGGGCTGACGGCGGGAGGGATTGGTGATTGAGATCGTCTTGCCGGACGAGGGGGCGATCCACTCTCCGTTTACGAGGAGGCCGGTGAGCGCTTTGTTCGGGAGGACGATGTCGGCGGTTGATGTGTTCATTTTTCGTGTTTCCGTTCATAGAGACGGCTGAAGCGGTGCCGTCTGGACTGTGGGCGTCAGAGGGAGAGGTGAACGCCGTTGAGGTTTTCGTAGACCTGGGCAACGCCGGTCGAGTCGGCGGAGCCGTAGCCGCTTCGAGCTGCAGAGTTGTAGATTTGGCGGGTGATCTGGCCGAGGTACATCGGTTTTGCGCCGAATTCCTCAAGGGCGAGACCGAGGTCCTTGTTCATGAGGTCCAGTGCGAAGTTCGCGGGGCGTTCTTGGGATAGGAGCGTCACGGGAAGATAGTCGAGCATCTTTGACCCGGCTAGCCCCGCGCTGAAGACTTCGCGCAGAACATCGAGGTCGGCGCCGGAAGATACTGCAGCGGTGAGTACCTCTCCCAGTGCTGCGGTATTGATTGCGGTGAGAAGGTTGTGGGCGAGTTTGGTCATCTGCCCTTTGCCTGTGTCCCCGCAATGAACGATGCGTGACGATATCACTTCGAGAACTGGGCGGACTGCTTCGAGAACACCGGAGTCGCCGCCGGCCATGATGACCAGTGTTCCGGCCTCTGCCCCGGCGGGGCCCCCACTGACGGGAATGTCGAGGAAGTCGATGCCCGCAGCTTCGAGAGTTTTAGCGGCGCTCACCGTCGTGGTCGGGTCTACGGTGCTGGCGTCGACGACGACCGTGCCGGGTGCTGCTGATGTGACGATCTCAGATACCACTTCGGAGAAGATCATTGGGTGAGGCAGGCTGGTCAGGATGATGTCGGCTTGTCGGCTGGCTTCTGATACCGAAGTGGCGCTGCTGGCTCCCTGGTTGACGAGCTTTTCCACAGTCTGCTCGTTGAGGTCGAAGACAGTGACATCGTGGCCTGCTGTGATGAAGCGCGTGGCCATACGGCCGCCCATGTTTCCGGCGCCGATTACGGCGATTCTTTTGTTCGACACTTGATCTCTTTCAGGACTTTCATGGGCGCGGCTGGCGGTTGAGCGGGCCGTGCCTCTCGTGCAGTTTCCTGACCAAGTTACCGGCGTCACAATACGAAACATAAGACGCTTAAAAGTTACATAACACGTAATATTCGCTTACGTCAGTCTGATTCGACTTCTCCAGGAGTCACCTCATGCAGTGCGTGGAGACTTGCTGCGATACCAGGCCGTTTGGAACTTCCCTTGGCAACTGCCGCTGTGATCTTCCGGTTCAGTGTTGGATTGATTCTGCGATAGACGATGTCTTCTGTTGGCGAGGAGGCGGTGAGGCCCGGTACGAGTGAGATTGCCCATCCGCTCTGGACGAAGCGAAGGGCTGCGGCCGAGCTTTGGCAACTGCAAACCACGCGGGGATTGAATCCCGCCTGCCGACAGGCATTGACGATGTAGTCGTAATAGGCGCCGGAGGATTCGTTTATGACCCAGTTCTCTTCGGCTAATTCTGCGAGCTCCACGGGCGCGGGACCGTTCTTGGGGGCCTGTGCGAGACGGTGATCAGCAGCTACAGCTAGACAGAATTCGTCAACAGCCAAAGGAAAGTAGTCGAGGGAGCCCGCAGAGCTTTGGGCATCAACGAGGTCGTCAATGACGGCGACGTCGACAGAGTTCGAGAGAATTCCGCGCTTGGCCTCTGTCGGCTCCAGCTCCGTGAAAAAAGGTTCGAGATCAGGGTAGTTCTTCTGGAGAAGGGCGATGAGTTGCGGGGCTACACTCATGGCGAA
The DNA here is from genome assembly GCF_057654315.1 of Brevibacterium sp. Lmc1. Taxonomy (NCBI): domain Bacteria; kingdom Bacillati; phylum Actinomycetota; class Actinomycetes; order Micrococcales; family Brevibacteriaceae; genus Brevibacterium; species Brevibacterium sp. Lmc1. Next base: position 674,356 of record NZ_CM172803.1, read on the forward strand.
TGATCCGAAAGCTGCGATCCTGACGGGGCCCGTTGGTCGGTCACGGAGGCTGGCCAGGTCCGCTTCGATTGTCTCGACGTGTGCCAGCAGTTCTCGAGCGCTGTTGGCGAGGCGCTCGCCTGCTTCAGTGAGGCGGACACCGCGCGGGACACGTTCGAAGAGTGTGAAGCCGACTTCGCGCTCCAGCTGAGTCAAGTGCTGTGAGACCGCGGGCCTGGTGAGGTGGGCGGCTTGGGCGACGGCCGACATCGTACCGAGGTTCGAGACATCCAAAAGCAGTTTCATGCGCCAGAGATTGAGCATTGCCTGAACACCCTAATGTTGGAAGTTGATGTAAGTCATACTTACCTTACTGGGAAGCTATGGTGCTCTTTTCGTTTAAGGTCGGCGCCAGCACAATGGTCCTTATGCCTTTATCTTCACTCGGTGCTATGCGCGAATCAGGCAGTTGGACGCGGCTTGGAGAGGGAATCGATCGACTGGTCACCATTGAATTCCGCCCTAGCCGGGATTCGGTCCCACCCGGCCTTGTAGCGCCGCTCTATCAGGTCTGTCGTCAGTGGCAGGGAGCGCCGTTGAGTATCTCGGCCGCCGAGATCCTACTTAAGCACGCGCGATCACAACCGGTGCTCATCGTGACGGGCGCAGGAACCGCACCGATACTGCCAGAAGGAGAGACCGACGGTCCGCCTGGAGCGGTCGCACTGATGCAGGCTGTGCGTGAAGCGGTCGACGCACACCCGATCGTGGTCACTGAGCAGGCACACGCACGCGCAGTGTCAGGAGGCTTGGCAACCGCTGGAATCAATGAAAACAGCCTTCGCCTCTTCCCCCGGGTAGGGCGGGAAGAATCCGTATGGGCAGCCGAACGGCTGATTGCTGACACCAACCCGGCGGTCATCGTCTTCATCGAGCGTGATGGTGCGAACAAGGAGGGGCGCTATCACGGGGTGAGGGGCAATTGCCGCCCAGCGGGGTCGGTGGCTGGACTTGACGTCCTAGCGGACGCGGGCCGCGCAATGGGTGTCCCAGTTATCGCGATCGGCGATGGTGGTAATGAAGTCGGCTTCGGCGCGATGCGTGAAGAGGTGCAGGCGATCTTCCCCGACGGTGCAGTCTGCCAAGATGGGTGCGCTTCGGGCCGAATCACTTCCGTCTGTGCCGATATCGCAGTCAGCGCAGGAATTTCGAACTGGGGTGCCTACGGTGTGAGCGCTGCGATTGCTGCCGCAACAGGCACTCACACTGCACTCATCGACCCGGACATGGGTACTGGTCTCATCGATGCGTGTCTTCGGGGCGGTGCTCTTGATGGGGCACTAGGACAAGCGGCGCGAAGTGTTGACGGGGTCGGAATTGAAACGAACAGAGCGATCCTAGTGCTGCTTCACGAGCTTGTCCGAATGAGTCAGGTGTAGAGGGGCGCCTGCTATTGCTGCCAATCAGATGTGACCGCTTGAAATTGTGGGTGAGGAGAGGCCGAGTGTCAGCCGACACCAGAGGCACCCTCAGAATCAGTTCGCCAACTCGTTCTATTGCCGTGGTCGCCGCCAGGAACTGCGAGCCGCGCACCTGCGGGGGACCAGGGCGGAACGCCGGTACTGGTTCGCGCTGCCCGTCGTTCAACAGCCAGTCGGGTTATCGATGCGAGACAGCTTCGATAACCCGATTCGTCGTTGAGTGACGTCGCTGCCCTGGAGAGTTCCTGAAGTGGCGGCCCTTCTCCGGCGAAGCGGCCCGGCAAGGTTGGTGTCAGCCCAACCCACCAGAACTACCCGACTCACCCCTGACGCGAACGCGGGCCCACAATCGCAAACCTCACATAGTGACCCTCAATGTTCCACCATTCGACCCCGAACACCTAAAAGGCGTGTTCGGTGTCAAATGCGTCTGTGACCTGGCCGTATAACTCGGCTATGTAATTGACATCACGTTTCGACAGGAGAAAGCTGGCGGCGGAAACTCAGCCGTCACTACCTAGGGAGGCCCTGGTGCCCTCACGCAATTCCCTGTCATCGGGCTCGCATACCAGCGTGACAGTCGTCCATGACAAAGGACTCAAACGCGATATCGGCAAGACCGGCCTGCTCTTCACCGGAGTCGGGTCGATCATCGGCTCCGGTTGGCTTTTCGGTGCCTTCGATGCCGCGAGCATGGCCGGACCGGCCGCGATCCTGTCGTGGGCCCTGGGCGCGGTCCTCATCATCTTCGTGGCACTCAACTATTCCGAACTTGGTGTCATGTTCCCCGTCGCCGGCGGTGTCGTGCGCTACCCGCACTATGCCTTCGGTTCGTTCGCCAGCTACACCAGCGGGTGGATCACGTGGCTGTCGGCGGCGGGAACCGTCGGCATCGAGGTGCTCGCCGCCGTCCAGTACGCCTCGAGCTACATGCCGTGGCTGATGGAGTCGAAGGAAGGCGTGCTCGTCCTCACGGTTCCGGGCATCTTCGTGAGCATCGCGATGGTCGCGGTCTTCTGCGTCATCAACATGTTCGGCGTGAAGTTCTTCGCCCAGTTCAACAACGTGCTCGTGTGGTGGAAGCTGATCGTCATCGTCCTCGTGTTCATCGGACTGGCGCTGCTGGCGTTCAACCCCGGTCACTTCCACATGCCCGAGTTCGGCGGTTTCGCCCCCAACGGCATCGCACCGATCTTCGCGGCCCTGCCCGCGGCGGGCATCGTGTTCTCCTACCTCGGATTCCGACAGGGAGTGGAGTTCGCGGGTGAGACGAAGAACCCGCAGAGGAACGTCCCCTTCGCCGTCATCGGTTCGATCGTGCTCACCGGCATCATCTACATCATCCTGCAGGTCGCTTTCATCGGCGCCATCCCCACCGAGCTGCTCAAGGACGGCTGGGGCGGACTGTCGTTCTCGAACTCGGCGGGGCCGTGGGCGGAGATCGCGATCATGCTCGGCGCCATGTGGCTGGCGATCATCCTCTACATCGACGCCGTCGTCTCCCCGGCCGACACCGGTCTGATCTTCACCGCGCTCACCCCGCGTCTGTCGTATTCGCAGGCCCGCGTGGGCAATGCGCCGAGTGCCATGACGAAGCTGAACAAGAAGGGCATCCCGTGGTTCGGTCTGCTCATCACGTTCATCGTCGCCTGCTTCCTGTTCTTCCCATTCCCGTCGTGGGCGAAGATGGTCGGGTTCATCACCTCCGGAACCGTCATCTCCTTCGGCTCCGGTCCGATCACGGTGGCCGCCCTGCGCCGTCAGCTGCCCGATCAGGAGCGTCCATTCCGCCTGCCTGGTGGAGATGCCCTGCCGTTCCTCGGATTCCTCGCTGCGAACCTCATCGTGTTCTGGACAGGGTGGGACACGAACTGGAAGCTGTTCCTGGCGATGGCGCTCGGCTACGTGGTCCTCGGCCTGCACTATGCGTTCAGCGACCGCAGCAAGATCCCGCCGCTGCAGTTCAAATCCGGTTGGTGGATGATCTTGTGGCTCGGCGGACTGGCCGTGCTCAGCCTGCTGAGCAATTACGGTGAGGGCGCCATGGGCGTGCTCACGTTCGGATGGGGCGAGCTGGTCTGCACCATCTTCACCGCCATCGTCTTCTACGTCGGCATCAAGACCCGCCTGAAGTCGGAGGAAGTCGTCACCAACGTCGAGAACACCAAGGAGACCGCAGCCGAACACATCGACGGAGAGTGACCTCGTCGACCCAGCCGACGTGAAGGACTGAAACCCTCGCCGAGGCGGCCCGACCCCGTACATCCACGACAGTGGAGTACGGGGTCGGGTTCGTTGTGTGTCAACGTGCATGGCCTGGCTGAGAGGAGTCCGATACGGTTCGAGAAAGAGGCCCCTGACACGGAGGACGATGATGACCACATTCGACAACGGACTCACCGCGATAGAACTGACCGATCAGGAACGCAAAGCCCTGCAGGAGCTGTCAGAGTTCCCCTTCTTCGACGCGGTGCTCGGACGCCGCTCACGTCGGTTCCCAGTGGGCGGAGAGATCCCCGACGGGGTTCTGGCGTTCAAGAGCCGGAAAGAATCCCGTCCACTGACCGACCTGCAGCGTGCTCTGGTGCTCGCCACGGTCACCGGACAGACCGGATGGCACTTCGGCATCAGCAGACATCCCGGGTATGCACCGCAGTTCCCGAACTACAGCGGATCAGCGATCGGACGCACTTTCCCGTCGGCCGCGGGCTTCCACACGACTCAGTTCTTCTTCACCGACGATTCGGGCACGTACTTCCTGCCGACTCGGGACGATGTCCTCGACCAGCAGCTCGATTTCAACACCTTTGAGTCAGGCGACGCAGTGGAGGATGCACTCAACGCGGTTCTCGCGCGCGCCGTGCGGATCAGTGACGAACGCCTCCACCTGCCGCGCGAACAGCCGTACTTCGAGGGACACAACACGTGGATCGGCAACTGGCCGGGTTCGCTGCTCGTGATCCCCGTGGCCGACCTCGCCCAACAGACGCTTCTCAACATCGCCTTCTTCTCGCAGAACGGCTACATCATCTACGACGACGTCAACGACCGTGAAATTCCCGGGCTCGAGAAGTACCGCCATCGACTGGTCCACTTCGACGATCCGCAGCCGTTGAGCTTCGTCGAACAGTACTCATTGGCCGAGGCCAGTGCCGAACTCATGACCTCCAGTTATGTGGGGCATCTGGCGCTCGGCGCGATCGGCCTGGGCGGTTGGAGCTTCGACGGCATCGACCGGCTGTCTGTCCTCGGTGCGTCCGACAACCCCGAAGTGCCTGGCTTGGGCTTCCGGTACGACAACGATGAGCGGTGGGCCATGCCCAATCCGACCGGTCGCGACGGAGTCTTCGAGACCTTAACCAGGCCGCACTTCGGGTCGATGCGAAAAGTCGTGGAAGCTCTTGCCGAACGGAAGTTCGGTCCGGGAGGGCCGTTCAATCCCGCCACCCCGGGTCCGTGGAAGGACTCCGAGACGGTCCGAAGCGCGGCGGCGCCCTTCGACGACGAGTTCATGGAACTCCTCACGGTGCAGGCCGAATACGTCGACGAGACATTCGGCAAGTTTCCGGGCACCGTTCCCTCGGTGTGGATCATGAACTATCTCCAGGCACAGCATCTTGACACCGACTTCTACGACGAGAAGTTCAGCCCTGGCGCGTACTTGAGCACTCATGCGAGAGAACAGGAACGCTGGAACAGCTGAAGAACCAAAACCCTCGCCGAGGCGGCCCGACCTCATACATCCACGAACAGTGGAGTACGGGGTCGGGTGCGTTCAGCTCGATTTCGAGTGCAGGGTCAGTCGCCCGTCCCACCCGCAAACCGCGCAAAGTACTCCAGCGCCTCGAACGAATCCACAGCATCCGGATTCGCGACCTTGGCCAGATCGTGCCCCTGGATGAGTCGCTTCACCGGGACCTCGAGCTTCTTTCCAGTCTTGGTGTGCGGGATCGCCGGGACCGCGATGATGTCGTCGGGCACGTGCCGCGGCGACGCCTTGGACCGCAGCTCACCAGCAATCCGCGACTTCAAAACAAAATCAAGCGAAACCCCGTCAGCCAACACGACGAACAACGGCATCCAGTACCCGCCGTCGGGCTGCTCGGCACCGATGACCAGGGACTCGGCCACCTCGGGGATGCCGTCGACGACGTCGTAGATGTCGGCGCTGCCCAGGCGCACTCCCTGTCGGTTGAGGGTGGCGTCCGAGCGGCCGGAGATGATGACGCTACCGTGGTCGGTGATGGTGATCCAGTCGCCGTGGCGCCAGACTCCGGGGAACATCGAAAAGTACGTGTCGCGGTAGCGCGCACCTTCCGGATCGTTCCAGAACTTCACCGGCATCGACGGCATCGGTGCGGTGATGACCATCTCGCCGACTTCGTCGATCAACGGCTGACCGTTATCGTCCCAGGACTCCAACGCCACACCGAGCACCGGCCGTGAGAGCTCCCCGGCCCAGATCGGACAGTTCGGCGCGGATCCGGCGAAGCCGCTGACGACGTCCGTGCCGCCGCTCGTCGAAGCCAGCTGCACGCGCTCGCCCACGGCATCGCGGACCCACGGGAAGCAGTGGGCGGGCACCGGGGCGCCGGTGGCACCGATCGTCCGCAGCGCGGAGAGGTCGAACTCCTTGCCGGGTTCGATCCCCGCCTTCATCCCGGCCAGGAAGATCCCGGGACTCACCCCGAGCACATTGGCCTTCGTGTCCGCGGCGATCTCCCACAGCCGACCCGGCCCCGGATAGAGGGGACTGCCGTCGAAGCACACCGTGGTCGCACTGCCCACCAGCGCCGAGGCGACGAGGTTCCACATCATCCAGTTCGTATTCGTGTACCAGAAGAACCGGTCACCCGGTCGGATGTCGAGGTGGAGACCCAGCAGGCGCAGGTGATCGATGACGACCCCGCCGTGGCTGTGCACGATCCCCTTGGGAATCCCCGTCGTGCCCGAGGAGTACAGCACCCACAGCGGGGTATCGAAATCGACGCGCGCGAACTCAAGTTTGGCATCCCCCGAGGCGGTATCGTCCCAGGCTGTGAGGTTCATGATCTGACCGTGTTCATCGATGAATTCCTCGCCGAGGTTGCCCACCCCGACCACGGCCCGCAGGCTCGGCATCCGGTTGGCCAAATCCGCGACCTGGTCTCGGCGGTCGAAGGCCTGTCCGTTCCACAGGTAGCCGTCGGCAGCGAAAAGAACTTTCGGTTCGAGTTGGCCGAGTTTTGTTGCGGCACCTTCGGCGGCGTAGTCCTGGGCGCAGGCGGACCAGATGGCCCCGACCGAGGCGGAGGCGAGGAATGCGATGAGTGTGTGGTGGGTGTTCGGAAGGTAGCCGACGACGCGGTCGCCTTCTCCGACTCCTTGGGAGCGCAGCCAGGCGGCGACGGATCCAACTTGGCGGCGCAGGTCGCGCCAGGTGGTCTCAAGGCGTTCGCCAGATTCTTTGATGGTGATGATGGCTGGTTCGTCGGCGAGTTTGTCGTCGAGGCCGGCACGCAAGGCGTGTTCGGCGTAGTTGAGTCGGGTACCGGGGAACCAGGTGGCGCCGGGCATGGACCGATCAGCGAGGACCTCGGTGTAGGGCTCATCGGCGATGACGTCGAAGAAGTCCCAGATCGCACCCCAGAACCCGTCGAGGTCGCTGACCGACCAGTTCCACAGATTGTCAAAGCCGTCCATGGTTTGACCGGTGCGCTGATTCGCGAAGTCGATGAAGTCGGCGATCTGCGGACGTGGAATCTGGTCTGGATCGGGAAGCCAGATCGGTTCAGCGGTCAATTCTTCTCCTCAGCACTTCGGTGGGCGATAGACGAGATCTCCACCAGCTGAAAAAGGCGGCCTCAAACTGCGGTGGAGACATTGAGTCCACCCTACGCCGCCGACGTAAGTAACGGCCCTACGAAGCCGTCCACAACGCAACTGCGCCGCTGAGAATTCTCAGCGGCGCAGTCGACAAGGAGGTGGGTTCAGCCTCAGCCCCATACACCTCGAGTGTCGTGGACGATCTTCTGCGTGAGCAGAGAAGAATCCAGATTGATGAACTCATTGTGGTCGACGAGCAGGAGAACGATGTCGGCCTGCTCAATCGCGGTCTCGGTTTCGGTCAGAGTCACGTTCTCACGAGATTCCAGCTCTGCCGGAAGCTCTTCGATGTTCGGCTCGACCGCGAGAATCGTCGCTTCAGGGAGCTCATCAGCAAGACGGTTGACGATCTGACGAGCTGGGCTCTCGCGTAGGTCATCGATGTTCGGCTTGAACGCCAAACCGAGTGTCGCGACCTTCACTTCGTTGATGCGCTTCGCCTGGGGAATGAGTTTGTCCAGGACGAATCCGGGCTTCGAGTCGTTGACATCACGAGCGGTCTTGATGAGCGAGGACTGTTCCGGAGCAGTGGCAACGATGAACCACGGGTCCACGGCGATGCAGTGGCCGCCGACACCAGGTCCAGGTTGCAGAATGTTGACGCGAGGGTGGTGATTGGCCAGCTCAATGAGCTCCCATACATTGATGTCGAGTCCATCGGCGATCATCGAAAGTTCATTGGCAAAAGCGATGTTCACGTCGCGGTAAGCGTTCTCGGTCAGTTTGGACAGCTCGGCAGTTCGAGCATCCGTCATCAGGAACTCGCCCTCGCAGAACAGCTGGTAGAGGTCGCGAGCGCGCTCGCCGGAGTCGCCGTTGAGGGTGCCGACGATCCGGTCGTTCGTGCGCAGTTCGATCATGATGCGGCCGGGCAGGACCCGCTCAGGGCAGTGAGCGAAGTAGATCGTCTTCGCCGTGTTTTCCTCAAGAGTGAGGTCCGGGCGCTGTGACAAAATCGTCTCGGCCAGGAACTCGGTTGCTCCGGGAGGTGAAGTCGATTCGAGAATGACTAGTTCATTGCCCTCAAGCAACGGTGCGATCTGCTTGCCGGCCGTTTCGATGTAAGAAAGGTCAGGCTTGTGGCCGTCTTTGAATGGGGTGGGCACGGCGACGATGTAGTTGTCAGCATGCGGAGTCTCGGTTGTCGCGCGCAAATAGCCCTGGGAGACGACGCCGGCGACTGTTGTTGACATATCGGGCTCGACGAACGGGACTTGGCCCTGGTTGATGAGTTCGACAGCCTTCTGGTTGATGTCGACACCGACGACGTTCGCTCCAGAACTGGCCAACACGGCCGCAGTGGGGAGTCCGATATATCCGAGTCCGATAACGGCAACCGAAGGTCGATTGCTCTCGGGAGTGGGGGTCATAGTTCTTCTCTCTGAGTTCTAGCGTCGGCCGTCAGCAGCGGTGGGCATCCGCTGTCAGCGGCCAGTGCTCTGCGTGACACACAACAAATGAAATGTTATTGGATAATGTCGCGGCCACGAAACAACTGTCTGCTCAAGCCGAAATTGGTGATGTGTCCCACTTGGCGGGTCAAGGTTCGGTAAACTTTCCGTGTATGCATCCTCTTAAGGATAAGCCCACGGCTGAGATGTGATTGAATTCTGTAAAATGTGAAGGATTGTTCGCGCACCTAGGCGGGTCTGGCCTTTAGTCAACGGTCGGCCCGCTTTTGTTCGTCAGGAATAGGACTTCAAGTCACGAAGGAGCTGCATTGAGCGCTGGCAAGTCAGGTACCCCACCGAAGGTCATGGTTGTATATGGAACCAGGCCAGAGGCAATCAAGGTGGCCCCGGTGATCAAGGCTCTTGAAGCAGATCCGAATCTTGAACCGATCGTCGTTGTCACCGCTCAGCATCGTGAGATGCTCGACCAAGTCAATGAGGTATTCGAGATCGTACCCGATGTGGACCTCAACCTTATGGCCCACGGGCAGACTCTGAATACCATCGCTGGAAACGTTATTTCCAAGATCGATGAAGTGCTCGAAAACCACGAACCAGATGCCGTTGTCGTCCAAGGCGATACCACGACGGTGATGGGAGCAGCGATCGCAGCCTTCAATCGCGAGATTCCGGTGGTCCATCTCGAAGCTGGGCTTCGCAGCGGTGACATCAACTCTCCCTTCCCGGAAGAGGCCAATCGGAAGATCGTCTCGCAGATTGCCCGGGTGCATCTAGCACCGACAATGGTGTCGCGCGGCAATCTGCTCGCCGACGGAGTTCCTGACGAGAATATCTACGTGATCGGAAACACTGTCATCGATGCCCTGCAGTGGGCTGTCGAACGCCCAGTTGAGTTCAGTCTTCCTGAGCTCAAAGCTCTCGAATCTGACGACCGCCGTGTGTTGTTGGTGACCACGCACCGCCGCGAGAACCTCGGCGACAATATGGTGAACATCGGCAAAGCAATGCGACACCTGGCTACTCACTATCCAGATCTGCTAATTGTATGGCCCGCGCACAAGAATCCGAAGGTTCGCGCTTCGATCGCGCCCCAGATCGAGGATCTCGGCAATGTAATCTCTATTGAGCCCGTCGAGTACGGCGAGTTCTCGCACCTCATCAACGCCTCGGACATAGTGCTCACTGACTCCGGAGGAATTCAGGAAGAAGCTCCCAGCCTAGGCAAGCCGGTCCTGGTGCTCAGGGAGAACACTGAACGCCCCGAGGCCGTGGACGCTGGTACGGTGAAGTTGATCGGTACTGCAACCGAGACGATCATCTCTGAAGTCTCACGGTTGCTCGACGACAAGAAGGCATACAGGGACATGGCCAATGCCGTGAACCCATACGGGGACGGCCACTCAGCCGGTCGCAGCGTGGATATCCTAAACGAGCTTCTCGTCGACAGCTGAACTTTCGGTTAAAAACAGTAGTGTCCACCGCTGAATCCAATGCTGTGGACATTGCTGTTGGCCAACAGCAGGTCGTCGACACTCCATTTGTGTCTGTGGGAGTCACGAACTTGGACGGAAATGAACCGGTCTGCTGAGTAGATTCTCGCTCCACCGAAGATGAATCGGCGTTGCAGATCCGTGTATTCGTCAAGCTTGCGGTTGGAGAAGTGGAATCGTCGGAACAGATCTTTGCTCCACACCAAATTGGGTCTCAGGGCAATGTCCGTGCACCGGTGCTAGCGTTCAGGGATTCTGAAAGTTGTCATGCCAGGGTTGCGCAGATGAAGATGATGAGCCTGCCGCCGACTAGATCTGCGTTTGAAAAGCGCAAAGCGACGTGCTGATCTGAGAAGCAGCGTTTCCACCGCACGTGTCATCCCTATACATTCTGGTGATAAACGCTTCCTCCAGCAGCGGTGTTCCCGCCGTCCAGCCTAAAGCGGACTTGAGTTTGAGAAACCAGTTCGGCACATATTGACAAGACGAGTCGAACCGTCAAGCTTCATAGGCAGTGTCGAGCAACTCGTAATTGATCTTGTGACTGACCTACTGTCCTCCATTGGATCCTACCGAAAAGATAGCCGCATCCGATGTGGCGCTTTCAGGCTTCGATATCACCCAAGCCAAAGCGGTTAGCCTCGGCGAAATGATCCCAAAGTCGCGAGAGTACTTCCAACTTTCGGAGACGGTTAGTTCCGAAGGTGATGGCTTTGATAGCGAATGCTCTATGGCCGCCATTGACTCGCTTTTCTGGGTCGGAGCATCGACTAGAGAGCGTGCTCTGGACGTATCCATCTACACCTGGTCGAAACACGGCCTGTTAGAATCAGGCGCGCACGGCGTCTCCGAGTATCCGGGCCAGCACTTGGCGTTTCGGCGGCACGTGACCTTCCCCTGCATCGATGATGTATGGCTCGACACTATGATCGACTGGCAGTGCGTTCATGAACGGTGAGTAGTGCTGATCCATATGACCGCTGTCGCCGGAGTTCTGCACGTAGATCACCGAGTTGGCCACGGGACGACGGTAGAGCTCGATGACATCCGTGCACACAGGCAGCTCGTCGACGGGCAGTCCGTCCCAGGCACAGGTGAGGTAACGGTTGACGATGACCGGCACGTAGTTGCGGATCGTCGTCTGCGGATTCACCGGGACCGCGATCGACCCGGGGAAGTGTGTGGCGTAATAGAGGGAAGCGAATCCGCCTCCCGAGGCGCCGAAGAACACGAGTCGGTGATCCGGATCGTCGAACCTGGAGATGATCTCCGTTAACGCGTCCTGCAGCTTCGGCTGCCGACTGCTGCCGGCGTACCAGCCGAGTTTGATCCGGGAATCGACGTAGAGCGAAGGGTCGCTGATGAAGAGTCGATTCGCCGCGATGTCCTCGGAGAACGTGGACCCGGAGAACACCGGATATCGACGCACCGCCTTCGTGATCGCCGCATGGAAGAAGACGACGGTGGTATCGAACCCGCGATCGTCAAAACGCAGATCGATGGGGACATCATCGAGCATGATCGTGTACGTCGTCGATGCGCCCGGCAGGGGTCCGTGGAAAGCCGCCACCGACTCGAAATGGTGATGACCCTCCTTGGGAATGGTCCGCTCGATCATCTCTTCAGCTCCTCGTGGTCGGACTCAGCGCGGCTCTGCGCCCGTTGCATCGTCATCGGGGTGGGTATCTGGGTCACGTAGTTCGTGCACGGCCCGCAGGACTTCGGACAGCGATTCCTTCTGCGCTCGTTCGAGGCCCGCCCGGTAGAGCAGGGCCAACGCCTCGATCCGCAGGGCAGACGTGTCGAACGTCGTCGTCTCCTGCGAGGCGATCGCGTCGGCGAACCAGCGACGGACCAACGTCCGATTCGCCCGGATCCGGTTGTGGATCTCGTCGATGGAGCTGCGGACCGTGCCCAGCGCCGAGTCGACTTCGTCGCGCACTGCAGAAATGCTTCGCTCATCCAATCGCACGGCGCAATCGGGGAATTTCAGCAGCTCGAACAGCCCGGGCATCTTGTGTCCGTGCGTCTCCGAATACACTCCGACGCTCGGCACTGCTTGGGACGAGGCGAGGATGACCGAATGGAAGCGGGAAGTCACCAAAGCACTGAGGCGACCGAGCTCGTCGACGAACGACCGGATCCCTGCCGGATCGATGAGTTCGACCCTGTCTGGACCGGCGATCTCGGTGAGGTGGTCGGCGACCGCCGTGGAGATCTCCCGGTCGGCTCTGGTCTGGACAATGACCTTCACTCTTCCCCCATCGGCCAGATGGGCTTCGGCCACCGAGGTGAAGAGTTGGAACGCTTGAGAACGGCGGAACTGCGATTCTCGAAGTTTGCTCTGCACAAACGCTGAACGGCGTGACCCCGGACGGATTCCCATGTCTTCGGGGCGCAGAATGAGGCCGAGGACATCCTCGTCGCGGCTCTCGTTCTCTTGAGCCCGAAGCCCTGGAACGAAGAAGCCGGGATCCAGAAGCACCGGAAGCTCCTGACCCGAGTCGGACGATTCGAGCCTCCGGGATTCGAGGTCGCGGTAAGCCGCCGCGTCGACGCCCTGGTGGAGGAAGTCCTCGAGCGCGTTGCCGAACGACGTGCGGAACGGGCCGACTGTTGACGGCAGCAATACGACAGGCTTGTTCAGCGAGTGCGCGGCGAGTGCGGGAAGGATCCTCCACACGAGGTCGATGAGGTTCTCTCCGGTCGTTGACTCGAAGAGGTGCTCACCGGCGTTGAGGACGACGAGGTCGACATCGGCCATGCCGACTCCCTCGGCGAACCGGTGCGGATGAGAGACATAGTCGATGAGCAGTTCGATTTCGTCACGACCGCCGCGTGCGCGGCCGTCGGTCGGAACGATCAGCTGCTTCATGCCCTTGAGGGTGAAGCCCGACTGCCTGCGGAACTGGTCCGAAGGAGCGAGGAGAACTGCGGTCGAGTCCTCGATGTCGATCTCTGCCCGACGCATCAGCTCGAGGGCACCGGCATTGATGGCGAGGTCGCCCCAGTTCGAGGCGACATGTCCGTAGAACAGCATCGTTCTTGTCATGACATCAGCCTATCGAGGACTGATCCCATGACAGCTCCGACTGCCGACCAGCTGCGCTCGGATTCCGTCCATGCGGCCGCGGCTTCCACTCGTGTTCGTGTCGAGGTCGGATCCTTGATGAATGTGCTGATCGCCTCGGCGAGAGCATCGACATCGCCGCTGGGCACAACGAGACCGCGCTCGCCGTGCCCGGCGATCTCCGCAAGTGCCGGGACGTCGGAGACGATGACGGACTTCTTCGCCGCCATCGCTTCGAAGGGTTTGAGCGGCGAAACCGCTCGGGTCGCCGGAGTGAGCAGGCGCGGATAGGCGCAGACGTCAATGACCGAATAGAGGTCGGAGACTTCTTCATGCGGGACCCGCCCAGTGAAGACGATGGTCGACTCATCGAGACTGAGATCGGCCGCCAACGATCGGATCCGTGCCGACTCTGCACCGTCTCCCACGAGCAGCGCCCGCACACGGAGGCCGCGGCTGCGGACGATTGCGATGGCTCGGACGAGGATGTCGAGGCCCTCATATCCGACGAAGGTGCCGATGTATCCGATGACCGGGTCGTGCGCGCTCCAGCCGAATCGCGAGAGCACCTGCGGGTTCTTCTCGGCAGACGTGAAGCCAGTCGTATCGACGGCATTGGGCATGATGCCGATCGGACGTCGGGTGCGCACCCTGCCGCTTATGATCTCGCGCATCGCCTCGGTGATCGTGACGACTTCATCGCAATGCTCCAGCACGGCGTTCTCCAGCACCACGGTGCGGGCACGACGGCCTTCCATCCGTGCAGTGTTCGCGGCCTCATAGACGAGTTCCCACATACCGGAGACCTCGTAGACGACCGGCAGACCGAAACGCTTGGCCGCGATGAGGCCCGGCAGAGCCGAGACGTAGGTTGAGCGCAGATGGACGGCTGACGGTCGTTCCCGGCGAATCACCTCGGCGAAATGGTCGATAGCCTCGCGCATGTACGTGAACTCACCGTTGGCGCGGGCGGAATCGCTGCCCAAGCGCAGATAGCGGATCCCGTCATGGACCTCCTCGGCGGTGGCACCGGGCTCCAGCGAATTCGCGGCCTCGGGAAAGCCCGGACGGGTGAGGGCAGTAACCTCGAAGTCTTTGGCGACGATGGTCTTGAGAACGCTGTGTGCGCGGACGGCATAGCCGCCGCTCTGATCCGGGGCACTCGCGTGGAGGATGGTGAGGACCTTGCCCGCGATCGGAGTGAAAGGAATCTCGGTGTTCTCAGCCACCTCGGCGAGTTCATCCAACATCGCCGAGATTGCGACGGACTCACTGATGAGGGGCCGATCTGCGGGGGACGCAGCACCGGGGACGGCAGTCTCGGCGATCTCGTCGAAGTGTCCGGCGCCGTAGAGAGCACGTATGCGCCGCGCCCTGTAAACTTTCCCGCGCTCGGCTGACTGTGCGATAGTGACAAGACCTAACGCTTCGTCAAAGAAGCCGGCGGCCAGGAGTTGTCCCGTCAATGTATTTCTGATTGGCGCCGTCTGGCTTCGGGGTCCGCTGAACCGCAGTAGCTTAGTGAATGCACGGCATGTCGAAGAAAGTGGCAACAGTAGTGACGACTCTATTCGGAAGGCGTCGACCACGGTGCGCACATGTTTTCCTAGCGGGGGAGCGTCGATAATCTTGGTAAGACCGAGAGCCGCGGCCAAAGCCTTAACATCCGCGTCCGTCGAAAGGACGAGGTCCGACGTGGGACCCGCGTCTAGCAGTTCTGACCCGCAGATCGAGACGATCACGTGCTGACCAAGTCGATTGGGCGTAAGGAGAATGGCCCGTGATCGATCGAGCAGACTAGTTCCCAAAGCATCGAAGACAACTAATGCTGCGGTGACGTTTTCGGTGATGACAACGGGAACTACCGGTAGAACTGCCAGTTGCTCGAGGACAGTATTGAGAGACGCATGAGCCTGTGCCGTGGGTGCAATGCGGATGCGAACGACATCGTGATGTAAGCCGACGGGCGAATCATCGAGCTGACGGATGAGGGTGGAAAACCATGCTGAACCGGTCTGAGTTAACCTAGGTTCGGGTTCGCTGTCGAATAATACTGTGCCGTCGCCAGTGACTTCCATGTCGTAACATTCGCGACTGCTCTCGCCGAAGTCACTTTTCGGAGCGTCGTCCAGCAGACTTTCTAGTCGTTTCCTCTGCCAGGGCTTCGCACCGCTGGAGATCGCATGCTCTGTGATAAAGCGGGCCAAACGTGGGTGGCCGTGAGTGAAGAGGTGATCAGCGACGAATCGCGACCGTTGCGACGATCTCTCTAACAGCGCAATGTGGAAGAGGATCCTAAATGCTATAGCAGATTCGGTGAAGGGCTTGAGCTCGGCACAGATCCGACGGGCAGCTATGCCAATATCGTCAAAATGATCGGTCAATAACTGAGCTGAGGCGTCGACGGCTGAGACAATCGAGCGCGGCTCGGATGCAGGAGCCGCGGAACGGGCGTCGATTCCGATCGTTTCACTCATCAACAGCCTCCTTGACGATACTGTTGATCGCCGCGGTAGTCGCGTGCCTTGGCAGAGGGTTGTGGCCGCCACGAACATCAGAATATAGCGAAACGTCGAAGCACGAACGCTCGCCTGCCTGCGCGGGCAGAGCATCGACGAGGGCGGGGAGTTGAGCTAGTGCGTCGTTATTGCTAGCCGCGTTGATGAGGCAACGTGTACGCGGAGTATGGTTGAATGCCGCGAATGCGTGTCCGACCGAAATTCTGTCTGGGTGATCGCTTGCTATGTCCTCGGTAGGCCGCTCGTTATAAGAGTAGCGAGAGATCGCGTTGACGAAGGTCGGCATATATTTGGTCCAATCGATTTGCGGATTGTTGACCAGTGCGCGGCAACCCTCGTCACGAGCGGCGGCCTGAAGTGCTTGGAACCCACCGGCGCTGGTACCGAAGTAGAGTCGCGCAGCGGAGGGGATATTCAGACACTCGGCCACGAAGCGAGCGGTTTGAGCCAAGGCGGGATTCGCGTAGTGGCCCGGGGACCCCTGTCCCCATCCGATACTGATCCCATTGTCGTTGCGGAGGGTCGGATCCGAGAGGAAGAGAACGTCCGCGTCGATCTCGTCGACCCAGGTTCGGCGTTGGAAGACCTCCTGCGGATCCTTCTCTGGTGCTCGGCGGACAGCTCCGTTGAAGGCGATGACCAGCCGACCCGTCGGCACCTCCTTCGACCACAGAAGGGCAGCGACGGACACCGTGCCGACATGGAAATCGAAGCGTTGGAAGATTCCGGGCCGCCGTTCGATCCAGTCGCCGGGCAACAGTGTGCCCAACTGGTAGAACGGAGGCTCTTCGGTCGTTGAGGACTCAGACATGGCGTACAGAATGGAGTTCGGCGAGCTCGGAATCCTCCCACGTCTTCTTGCCGTAGAAATGGGTGAGGCGACGGATGAGGTTCTTGCACTCATCGATGTCTTCGTCGGCGGCGAACGCGAGTTTCTGGACGAACCATCCTTTGACGAAAGGTTCGAGTCGTTTGGCGTTGTAGTCCTCGAGTAGACCGACCTCGCGCAGCCACGCAGACCGGTCCTCCTCCAAGGGCAAGTACTTCTCGTAGAAGCGCGGGCCGATCGCGTTGACCGTCGAGTTTGTCACCGCGGCATAGTAGGTATGGATCGGCGTCGACGCCAGCCCGATCCGGTGGGCGTGGAAGAGCATCTGCTGGAAGAAGTAGGAGTCTTGTCCCACGGCACCGATCGGCTGATAGATGTCGAGGCTCTTCAGCCAATGAGTGTCGGCTACGAGCGCCTGGATGCTCATCGGTTGGAACTTCACACGGGAGAGCGCATTGTCTTCGAGCACGCCTTCCTCGCCGACGACCGGATGCAGAACTCCGACGTTCTTCACCGTGATTCGCTTTTCCTTGAAGCGAATCATATTGCCGATGGCGAAGTCGTATCCGTGCTCTTCGACCATCTCGAGCAGCAGAGCAAAGCCGTCGTTCGTCTGCTCATTGTCCGGATCGAGGTAGGTCACGAACGGGGTGTGCGTGAGCTCGAGCCCTTTGTTGCGCGGACGTGAAGCGCTGCCCGAACCGCCGGCAGGGAACCGGTGGACTCGAACGTTAGGATAGGCGCGGTCGAGTTCGTCGAGGATCGCCGGCGTTTCGATGTCCGTGGACCCGTCGTCGACGAGGAGTATTTCGCAGCGGTCGAAGATCGAGGATCGGCGCAGGGATTCGAAGCATTTGAACTTCAGGTGCGGGCCGTTGTTGTAGACGGGCACGATCACGCTGATCTCGGGTTCGGCGGTGACGTCGATTGTCTCGACTCGTTCGAGGACGAGGTCCGAGGCGATCGCCAGCGTTGTCCGCTCAGGCCCGACACCGTCACCGAGGGTGCTGCCGGCGGGATACCACGTGGCAGTGATCTGCTGGTCGGAGTCGACCGGATTTACAAATTCGTAGAGAGGTTCGGTGGTATCGATCGGCAGTATCCGGACCTCGTCGACGTCGGTGAAGCGGAATGCGTTCACCGCGTCCTGGACGAGATGAGGACCGAAATCGGAATGCCCGGTGAGGTCGATCACGACGTCGCCGTCTGTGCTGGCGACACAGTCGGAGTCGCTTGGAAGCGCGGCCATCGGACCCGCGTAGGACTGTGTGAGTCGGAAGGCTTCGAAGTCCGAATCGGTCAGTCCGGTGACGTAGACCGTGTGATCGGGGGAACCGGAGTCCAGTCCCATCTCCTCGGCGATCGTGTCGATGCGGTCGAAAGCGGTGTTGGCGGTGAAGGCGGCGCGGATTCCGGCCACCTGTGCCTCACGGATGCTGCGCTGGGTCAGTGCTCGGTAGGTCTGCTCCATGTCGAGAGAGGAATCGGGCATGCACACCTGCGGATAGAGGGAGTTCACGCCCGCGTTGTAGTTCGAGACGATGAAGGTTCCCATGGCCTGCAGTTCGATGATCCTATTGGCATACATCGATTGGGAGTTCACAACCGAGTTGAGGTTGATGCCGACAGGCAGGAGGCGTTGCAGATCGAGGAGAGTCTCGTGATCGATCGGCCGGTGGAGATGAGGCAGATACCGCTCTGGGAAGAGATAGCGTTCGGCCTTCGCGAACTTCTGCGTGTCGAGTTCGAGGTTGCGGTCGACGATCGTGAGATCGGCTTCAGCTGATAACAGGCCGTCGAAGATCCGCTGGGCGGACAATTTCCGCTCCGGGTACTTGTGCTCGAACCAGGATCCGGCGAAGAC
This sequence comes from Brevibacterium sp. Lmc1, assembly GCF_057654315.1. Taxonomy (NCBI): domain Bacteria; kingdom Bacillati; phylum Actinomycetota; class Actinomycetes; order Micrococcales; family Brevibacteriaceae; genus Brevibacterium; species Brevibacterium sp. Lmc1. The sequence continues at coordinate 692,865 of NZ_CM172803.1, forward strand.
GAACTCGCGGCCGGAATGGCGCATGCTGCCGAGCGGATGGTGATGGATGAAGTTCACTGCGAAGGGCAGCACAGTCACCGGCACGCGGTTGTGGAGGTATTCGCGGTAGCGGGGCACGCATTCGACGGCGCTGGTGAATATGTGGTCGGCGAACTTCGCAAGTGGGGCGAACTTCATGTAGTTCGGCGGATCTTCCTTCGAATAGAAGGCAATAGGAATCTCGTTCTCGCGAGCGAACGGGACGACCTGCGACTCGAGGACCTGTCGTGCCGGCGAACCGGACAGGGCGACGTTGAACCATTCGTCGTCGAGGCCGCGCCAGGCGGAGGTGATGAGCAGTAGGTCGATGTCCGACATGTCCTGCTCGTAGGTTTCAGGACTGATCGGCACCACGTGAGCCGCGTCTTTAAGCGAATCGAATAGGAACCGGTCGGCGATGATTCCGATGCGCAGCTTCCGTCGAGGATCCCAAAGCTGTCCCGAAGTCGTGGGCAGCTGCTGAGCCTTTTCGATGAGGGCTGAGATCTTGCCTTCAACGGGGGCGGCGAAGGAGCGGTGGCGCTCGAGGTATTCCTCACGCGACTCGGCCAGATCGATGTAAGGGTGCCGTCCGAGCAGACCGTCGATGAAGTAGTCCGACTGTGTGTGCACACCGAGTGATCTCTGGCGAGTAAGGGTTGCTTTCAGTTCCTTGGTCCGGGCGTCAAGAGCGTCCTGGCGCTTCTTGATGTCGGCTTCGTTCATCGCTGACCGCCCTTCTGCTGGGAGCTGCCGCGCTGAGGGCGGCGCAGGCGCCAGTACGCGCGCTGGACCTGCATTGCCTTGGAAGTGAGAAGTCGTTCGAGCCGTTCATTGACCGAAGCAAGCTTTGCATCTCTTTTGGCGACTTCGTTCCTCAGCCGAACGATCTCTTTCTCGCGCCTATTAATGCCGCCTAGCAACTTCGACTCGCGCTCGTATGCAGTAATGAGCTCCTGGGCGAGCTCGGAATTAAGCTTTGAGGATTCATTGATGACGCGCGTGACGTTGTCGCGGACGGCAACGATGTCCTCGGCGCCGGTCGTAGTGGTATTCAAAGAGGGCTCCAGATAATCAATGTGCACAGTGGAATTGCGGTAAGCGCGTTGCCAGACTGTTCCGCTGTGAAATTTTCACAGTTAGAATCCTACGTTACTGGCATGCTCTGGCCGAGATCTCTATTTCACCGTCTATTCAACCGTCGCCCGTGAAAAGTTTCGCCATCGATATCGACCTCCGCTGGCGGCCAGCCGCACAGAACCGAGTTCAGAAGCAATAATGTTCTTGCGAGTATCCGAAAGAATGCACCTCGCCATTGGCCAGTAGATGGCTGTCTTCTACGCTCCACGTGTGGGCATGGTCTCCGCGGACCTGGACGAAGTTGAACCTGTCTGCGGAGTAGATTCGGGCTCCGGAGGCGATGAGTCTCTGCTGGAGTTCCGTGTCCTCGCCGAGGGTGCGTTCGGCGAACGGGTTGTCCAGAAGAGTTGACCGATGCGTCATCAAAGTCGGTCCCATGACGAGGTCGGTGAACCGGTGCTCGCGTTCGGGGAAACGGCAGATGACGATGTCGCGGCCTCGAATGTGCAGGTAGTGTGCCTGCTTGCCGACGAGATCGGCATTCGAATACCTCAGTGCTGCAAGCTGATCGCCCAGATAGTGCGCCCCGTAGACGTCGTCGTCATCCATCTTCGCGATGACCTCGCCGGAGGCCGCCTGAACTCCGCGGTTGAGGCAGACTCCCAATGGCTGCGCGGAGTCGACCTCGACGATGTGCAGATGCTCGATGCCTGCTTCCGCGGCGCGTGCTCGCAGATCGGCAGGCGCCTCGAATCCGTGGGTCACCAAAACGAGTTCCTTGTCCGTGTGCAGCTGCGCGGCATGGGTTCGCAGAACCCCGCCGAGGTAGTCCGGCCGATTCGTCGACACCACAACTGACACGCGCGTGGGGAATGGCTGTTCATAGTCCAGTCCGAGCGAATCCATCACCGTCATCGCGCGGTGTGTGTAGGTGTGCTCGGCCCAGATGCGTCGTTGGGCCAGATGCACGGTGCGGTCTCTCAGCTCAGGGCTGCGCACATAGGCACGCAGAGTCCACTCTGCTTCCTCCGGAGTCTCAGGTTGAGGGACCTCGGTGGTGGGGAAGAACTCTCGAGTCGCCGCACTCGGGGTGGTGACGACGGGGGTGCCGGCGGCACTGATCTCGAAGATCCTGCGTGCGCACATGCTCGGAGAGTCGGTGACGGAGTTGACGTTGAGGAAGACCTTGAAGTGTTTGTATGCCGTGAGCAGATTGCGGTACGGAAGCGAACCGACCACACGCCCGGCCAGGTTGCCTGGGAACTGATACCGCTCATCGTTGCCGAGGAACCGGGAGAAGATCTCCAGTCCATACTGCATCCTCGGCGATACGGCGTCAGCGGCACCGAGCAGCAGATCCATCTGCTCTCTGCGCTCCGGGTATTTGTGGGCGAAGTACATGCCGGCAAAGGCGATGTCCCTGGCGGCGGCATTCCGCGCAGGACGTGACGGATTGTGGACCGCCGGCTGTGCGGCGAACGGCAGGGCGGCGACCCTGTCGTGACCGAGTCTGGAGCGATATTCGGGGATCAGTCTGACATCGCTGGTGAAGACGACGTCGAACTTCTGTGCCAGGGGCAGGAAGTCCTCGAAGTGCGGGGGATCCTCTTTGTTCCAGAAGACGGTCGGAATGCCTCGGCGACGGCACTCGCCGAGCAGTTCGGTGATCTCCGTACTCGGACCCGACGGGCTCGTGAGCTTGAATTTCCACTGACCGTCGTTGCCGCTCCAGGCGGACTCGACGAAGACGAAGTCGAGACCGTCGAGCTCGGTCGACCACTGCGTCGGCGACAGCGGTCGGAGCGACCACTCATAGCCGAAGCTCTCGTTCGAGAACTCGTCGAGGACGACTCCGACCGACAGCTGTTCGAAGACCGGAGTGCGATTCTGCACCGGCAGGGGAGGGAACAGTTCCGCGAGGACCTCCGCTGACAGGCTTCCCGTGGCGACCTCGGCGGAGGCTTCTGCGGCTCCTTGGGCTAACGAGCGGCGGCGACGCCACTTCGCGACTTGGCTGATTCCGCCGTGGCGCAGATGCCACACAGCGGTTCTCAGTGTGCGAAATGGTGTCGGTGGCACGGATCGGATCCTCTCGGCGGTAGCCAGGGTACGTGACGGGGAAGTGAATCGAAGTCAGGCGACGGCTGTCGACGCTCAAAGTTCACAACGTCATTTATGTGTGAAACCTGTTAACGCCAATAGTACAATCGGAAAGTTGCAAGCGGCTTCGCGAAGTCGGACGGGGAAACCAGAATGAAAAGAGGACCGTGGGAAGCAAGTCTGACCCCATCCCCTCACGGACCCCTATGAGGCGGCACGGCAGAGCCATGGCGTTGTCACTCATCGACGGTCTCGTCTTCGCGTTCCTCGTCGTAGCGATGACGCTTGTGCGATACGACTTCCACACTGAGCTCGTCAATGCATTGGGCATGTTCGTCTGTTCGGCGATCGGCCTGATCGTCTTCCTCATCGGCGGGCCCCTGGCGATCTACCGCGGACGCTACAGACGCGGCTCAACCGATCAGTTCGCTGCCATCGTCGGAACGGTCGCTTTGGGCGTCGGCATCATGTGGGTGGCCGAATTCGCGCTCGCCAGCCAACTGCTCATCCCGACCAGTGTCCCCATCACGGCGGGTGCGCTCATGGTGGTGGTCAAGAGCCTCGAGAACTGGATTCGTCGCAACATGAGGCAACGCAGCCTCAGCACGTCCGGCGCTTCTCGGCCCACGATCGTTGTCGGCGCTGGGGACCAGGGCATGCTCGCCCTCGATATGATCGCTCAGGACTCGCACAACGAATTCGTCGCTGTCGGCATCCTCGATGACGACCCCGCCAAACGGCATCTGCGCTACAACGGAATTCGCGTGCTCGGACCGATCTCCGACATCGCAGCCCATGTCGATCGCACCGGCGCCGGGGCAGTCATCATTGCAATCTCTGACCTGCCTCCCGAAGATCTCTCCCGCATCGCTTCGAATCTCGAATCCCGGCCGGTTGAGATCAAGATCATGCCGAAGCTCTCGGACTCCGCGCTGGCGCGCCCCGAACCGGACGCCCATGACGTCGCCGACCTGCGTCACCGAAGCTTCCGCGACGTCAGCCTCGAAGATCTCATCGGACGCAAACCGATCTCGACGAATATCGACGACATCGCCTCGGCGATCACCGGCAAGGTCGTCCTCGTCACCGGGGCGGGCGGCTCAATCGGCTCACAGCTGTGCCGTCAGGTCGCCCGGTTCGACCCGGCCCGACTCATCATGACCGACCGGGACGAGTCCGGCCTGCACGCCACCGAGCTCGGTCTTGAGGGTTCAGCCCTTCTGACCAGTGATGACCTCGTCCTCGGAGATCTGCGGGATCCAGCTTTCATCGATGCCCTCGTCGCCGAGGCGAAGCCGGACATCATCTTCCACGCCGCGGCACTCAAACACCTGACTTTCCTCGAACGCTTCCCTGAGCAGGCAGTGCGCACGAACGTCGGTGCCAGCCTCGACCTGCTCAACGCGGCGGTGACTCACGACGTCGATTCCTTCGTCCACATCTCCACTGACAAGGCCGCCGGGGCGACCTCTGTGCTGGGGCGGACGAAGTTCTCCATCGAGCGGGCGATCGCCTCTGTGGCTGGAGCAACCGGACGGCGTTATATGTCAGTGCGATTCGGCAATGTGCTCGGTTCCCGAGGGTCCGTGCTCGAAACCTTTGTGGCACAGGTGGCGGCCGGCGATCCCGTCACCGTCACCGACCCCGAGGTCACTCGCTACTTCATGACTGCCGATGAAGCATGTGAGCTCGTTCTGCAGGCAGCGGCGATCGGCGGTCCCGGAGAAACCTTGGTCCTCGACATGGGCGAACCGATCCGCATCGCTGACCTCGCCAAGCGCGTGATCGCACTGTCGGGCCGCAGTGATGCGCAGATTGTCTACACGGGTCTGCGCCAGGGGGAGAAGCTGACTGAAGCTCTTCTGTCGCCGGGGGAGGTCGACAGCCGCCCCAATCATCCGCTGATCACTCAAGTGCCGATCGCTCCGATCGATCTGGAGAAGCTCGGTGCCCTGGTCGCCGAGTCTCGTGACCCGCAGGTCTTCACTCACCGATCGGTCCTCGAGGAGCGCTTGACGAGCCTCCTCGACTCCGAGGCAGTCCCGGTCACCGATGACGCGACGGCGGCCATCGAACCGGCAGCGACGTCATCAAAAGCCTCCGAGCCGGGAGCAGATCCTCATGACACCGGAGTCGGCCTCTGATGGCTCTGCAGTCGCTGGTGATCCTGGTTGTGGCCGCGGTGGTCACGGCTCTCAGCGCCCTCATCGCCTTCCCCTTGCTGCGTCGAGCGGGGGTCGTCGATGTCCCCTCTCATCGCTCTTCACATACGCTGTCGACCGTACGCGGCGGGGGGATCGCCATCGGCTGCGGCATCACCGTGGCCACGATTCTCGCCATGGTCTGGAGCGTCAGCGAAGACGGGGTCTTCGGCCTCGGCGGCGTCCTCCTGCCGATCGGTTTCCTGGTCCTCACCTGGTGCTATTCGGCCATCGGGATGAGCGACGACCTCGACTCCCTGCGCCCTGCCGGGCGACTGATCGGACAGGTCATCCTGGCTCTGCTGTTCAGCGCGATCATCGCCATGTTCTCCACTCAGGGAATCGCCCACGTCATCGCCTTCGCCGTCATCGGAGTGACCACGGTCAACGCCGTGAACTTCGTCGACGGGCTCAATGGCTATGTCACCGAATGGACCATCGTCACGGCCGGATGGTTCGCCTTCGTCGGCTCCTGGACGGGTGAGAACGATATCGCTCTGCTCGCTCTGGCGCTGGCTGGTGCTGCTGTCGGTTTCCTCCCGTTCAACCTCGGTAGGGCCAAGGCGTTCCTCGGAGACACGGGCAGTTACGGAATCGGAGCGGCCGTCTTCGCTCTTGCGGTATGGCTCTTCGTTCAGGGAGTACCGATCGTCGTCATCATCGCCCCGATGATCTTCGTCTTCTTCGACGTCGGACTCACTATGGTTATGCGACTCTTCCGGGGAGAGAACATACTCTTGCCTCACCGTGAACACATCTACCAGCGGATTCAGCAAGCGGGGTGGCCGCACAGCTCTGTTTCGCTTTTCCACGCCGCGCTGAGCGTCCTTGCCTGCATTATGGCCATTCCGACCCTCATCAGCGGAAATACGGCGACGACGTACCCGGCCCATGTGTTCTGGGTCGGATTGCTCGCCCTCTACGCGCTGTTGCCGCTTTGGCTGCGGAAACGCGCGCTGAAGGCGGCAGCTAACGTATGAGGATCCTCCTGCTCAGCCACTATTACTGGCCTGAGGTCGGCGCTCCGCAAAGGCGGTGGGCGACGCTCGTCAGTCATTTCATCGGCCAAGGACACCAGGTCATCGTCGCAGCACCTCACCCGCACTATCCCCACACGCGACGTGATGAGTTTTTCGGTTCCCAGGTTGGGCGTATGCGGACAAGGGTTGAAGCGAAACTCGGTGGAACGTGGGAGACGGGTGAACTGGGGGAGCGGATACTACGTGTGCCCTACCTGCATAGCGGGTCATCGATCGGTCGGCAGCTTCTCGATCAAGGTGTCGCCTCGGTTGGGGCCGTAAACGCGATCATCCGCCGAATGCGAAACTCTCACACACCTGATGTTGTCATTTCCACTACACCGGCGTTGCCGTTCCTTTTTGCTGGAGACATTGTCGCCCGCAGATTGCGCATTCCACATATTGCGGAAGTGCGAGACGTTTGGCCCGATCTGATCAGCGACCTGTCGCTGGTGACGAACGCCGTCGGAAGGTATCTTCCGCTGGCCGCTACCTCGTATCTCGAGGACAAAGTCCTTCCCGGGTTGCTGACCATCGTCCAACGAAGAGCATCTGCGGTAGTCGTGACGACTGAGAGCTTCCGCTACCTCCTCGAACGACGAGGGATCAAGGCCGAAGTCGTCCGCAGCGGTGTTGCGCAATCAGAGATCGACCAGAGGCCTCATACGGGCGCGGCCGATGAGAGCGACACGAAACTTCTCTACGTCGGAACAGTCGGCCGATCACAGGATCTCGCCTCGGTAATCACCGCGGCTTCCAAAGTGCCTGGAATCAAGATCCGAATCGTCGGCGACGGTGCCGACAGGCTTAAACTCCAGGCACTCGCTGGAACACTCGGAGCTCCGGTCGAGTTTTTCGAGCAGACAACCGGCCACGCACTCGCCGCGCATTGGGGATGGGCCGATGCGGGGCTTGTGAGCCTCGGTGATGTTCCTGCGCATTCGCTGACTGTTCCATCGAAGCTCTACTCCCTAATGGCCCGACGAGTGCCGATTCTCGGGGTTGTGGCTGGGGAAGCGGCCGAGATCATCAGCGAGAACCGAGCAGGGGTCGTCGCTCATCCCGGAGACGTGGATTCGATAGTTACCGCGTTGCAAGCACTGGTGCAGGGTCTCGATCGACCGGACGCTGCCGGACATCGGTGGGTGGTCGACCATGCCTGCGTAGACGTCATGGGCGCCGAATACGACAGAATCCTTGAGCAGGTGCAGACATGAACTTGACGTTCCTTGCCAGACAGATCGGCAATGCGGTCGTCACGACTGTGGGCCATTTAGATGAAGACCGTGTGTTCTTCTCTATGCAGCTGGCGCGCAGGCTCCCGAAATCCGCGTCTCGGACCGTCGGCCGTCTGCTCGGAAGAGTTCCCGGTGCCGCAACGGGCGCCGCCTCGGCGTGGCTGCTCGGGCAGGAGAGCCGCGCCAGGATAATTATCGAAACAGCTGAAGCGGAGCAACCATCTCGACTGCTCGGAGAGATCGCGCTGAACCTCGGCATGCTGGACGCTGCTGATCGCATCGCGGACTCGCTCCAGTCCGCCGCGCCACTTCGGTCCCGCATTCTCTGGACACGAGGAAAACTCGACGAGGCGATCAGAGTACTCCCAAACGGCAAACGCAGGCTACGTCTCTCCGCGGAGCGAAAGTCCATGTCTCCCGGCTGGTGGCCCGACACCGATGCTGACCTCATTGCTCGTCCCGCAAACCGTTTAGGGTTTGGTGGTGTTGCCTCCCTGCATGTGCTGACGAACTCATTGCCCCATACCCGATCGGGCTACGCTTACCGTAGCCACCTCATCCTCTCCACTCTCAAAGCCGCTGGGCATCAGGTTGCGGCCGTTACTCGCCCTTCCTACCCGGTGACAATTGGGCGTCTCAGCCAAGACACCGTTGAATCCGTCGACGAAATAGAGTACCTGCGGCACGTGCCGCTCATCCCGGCCACCACACCGACCGCGCGTCTCAAGGATCAGGCCGCTTGGATCGCGGACCAAGCTCTCGAACGCCAAGTCGACCTCCTTCACACCACCACTCACTATGTCAACGGCCTGGCCACTGGGGCTGCAGCCAGAGCCACTGGCTTGCCTTGGATCTATGAGGTCCGCGGAGTTCTTGAGGAGACATGGGCCGCTGCTGGTAGCACTAACGCAGAACGGACCGCGCGTCGAGAGAGCCAGCGCTTCGCGATGATGCGGTCGAAGGAGATCGAAGTCGCGTCGGCTGCCAACGCTGTAATCACTCTCGGCGAGACGATGCGTCAGCATCTCATCGCTGGGGGAGTCCCGGCAAACTCGATCACTCTCATCCCGAACTCTGTCTCTGAAACAGTGGTCAACACCGATTTAAGCCGTTCGCCGGCCGAGACCCGAACGAGCCTTGGTCTGCCTGAGGACGGCGTCTGGGTCGGCACCGCCGCTTCGATCGTCGGCTATGAGGGCCTCGACGACCTCGTCGATGCCGTCGTTTCTGCTCGCGATCAGGGCACCGACCTGCGCCTCCTCATCGCAGGCGACGGCGTCGCCCTGCCGGAACTGCGGGAACGCGCAGCCGTCCTGGGCAGGAACGCGGTCTTTACCGGACGGGTCTCTCAAGTTCAAGCAATTGAGTACCAACTCGCGCTTGATGCTATCGTCGTGCCGCGTAAGAATGAGCCGGTCTGTCGATTGGTCACTCCGATCAAACCAATCGAAGCGATGGGCCTTGCGCGGCCCGTCATCATTTCGGACTTGCCGGCACTGCGTGAATTGGTTCCCGAGAGTGCAGGATTGTCCACGCCGCCGGAGAACCCACAGAAACTTGCGGAACTGTTGTCCGAACTCGCCTCTGATGACATGGCAAGGACAAGATTCGGAGACAATGGACGTGCACATGTTCTTGCAACACGCAGATGGAAGGATATCGGACGACGATATGGGCAGGTCTATTCTCAACTCGTGGGGAGTGATGTGCGATGAGTGAGACGAAGAACCCCCTAGGGCTGAGTTCGATCCCGTCTGTGTCGAGTGAAGGTCTCGTGCCCGTCGGGCGACGGACGAGCCTGAGCCGCTACCTCGCCGCGCTGTGGAACCGCCGTCACTTCATCATCGCCGAGTCCCGAGCCAAGATGTCGAGCTCTACGAGGAAGAACCTACTCGGCTATGGCTGGCTGTTTCTTAACCCCCTCCTTTCAGTGCTGGCTTTCTGGTTCATCTTCGGATTCATCCTGCAGACTTCCCGAGGTGTTCCAAACTTCCTCGGGTTCCTCGTCGTCGGAGTGTTCTTCTTTGGATATACAGGCAGATGTATGACCGGCGGCACGGGGGCGATCCGTTCCGGAGCCTCAATGATCAAGGGCTTTCAGTTTCCTCGAGCTGCTTTGCCGATCTCAATCGTTGTTCGCAATTTCCTTGATTTCATGCCGACTTTGCTCGTCATGATCATAGTGCTTGCGGTCGTGCCCCCTCTCGAAGTGATCACTTGGCGAGTCGTTCTCGTCATCCCAGTCATTATTCTGCAGACTCTCTTCAACGTCGGTCTCGCTTGTTTTCTTGCACGACTCGGCCACAAGATTCCAGATCTCACGAATTTCATGTCGATTGTCAGCCGGTTCTGGCTTTACGGCTCGGGTGTGTTCTTCTCCGTTGAAGATCGTCTAAAGAATCACCCGGCACTCTTGGAAGCCATGCAGTACAACCCGATGAATGCATACCTGACCCTGGTGCGCAATTCTCTGCTCTACGGAGTCGACACGGCTCCGAGGATGTGGATCGTCGGCACCGTGTGGGCAATCGGTCTGCTTATTGTTGGGTTCTGGTTCTTCTGGCGAGGGGAGGAGAACTATGGACGAATCTGAGCTCCATGAACCCAATATCATTGCGGAGAATGTTCAGGTCCGCTACACGGTCAATACTAATGATCCGAGCACCCGTGCTAAAGGGGTGCGACGACTGACGGATGCTGTCGTTGGCAGGCAGGGGCAAACCACCGTACGTGCCCTTCGCGGGGTCAACTTCGTTGCCCGTGAGGGGGAGATGGTCGGTATTGTCGGTGCAAACGGATCCGGAAAGTCGACCTTCCTGCGCAACGTTGCCGGAGTGGAACAACCAGACCGAGGTCGGATACTCGTTCGTTACCAGCCTCTCCTGCTCGGTGTGAGCGCCGCGTTACAACCTTCGCTGTCCGGTAGCGAAAACGTCCGCCTTGGCTGTCTAGCGATGGGTCTCTCTCCTGAAGAGGCCGCAGACGCTTTCGATTACGTAGTCGAACTCTCGGCCCTGGGTGCGGCGATCCATCGTCCGATGGGCACCTACTCCTCGGGAATGGGCGCCAGATTGCGATTCGCCATTGCGCTGGCTGCTCGGCCGAAGATTCTGCTGATCGACGAGGCACTTTCGACTGGTGACGCTACCTTCGCCGAACGCAGCGAGCGAGCGATGGACGAATTGCTTGCGGAGGCGGGCACATTGTTGCTGGTCAACCATGCGGCCAAAGTGATCCAGGAATTGTGTACACGTGCAGTGTGGATGCACCGAGGCGAGATTCTCATGAACGGGCCCGCCGAGGCAGTCGCGGAAAAATACCGGTGGTGGGCTTGGAACGTGGCTAAAGGGAAGGAAGACATCGCCGACAAGCTCCTCGCCGATGTCGTGAGCAACGCGGTCAAAGAGGAGATCAACATCCTCGAGCCCGAACTCATCAAGAACCCGATCCCTCGGCATGCTGCGCGTCCGACGAAAGCAAAGAAAGCGGCAGCACGTCATGTCAAGGGGCAAAATGCGGTTGAAGAAGTCGAGGAGACTTCGACTCCGATGCTGGCCTCTGCCGAAGAACAGGTCTGGCCGAATTCGTTCCAAACTGAGTTGACGAAAGCCAAATTCCCGTCGTTGCCCAAACCTGCTTCTCAGGCAGTGAGCGCACCGCGGATCACTGATGCGCCGCCGCTGCGACTGAATCCCAGCAAGAAGCGAGTTGTGTTGCGGGCGGAGAACCCGAACGACCGGGCCTCAGCAGTTGCGGCCGCGGATGACTTCACCGGGCGCCGCCTCGCCTCTCGCGCACGCAAGATCGCTGATGAGCGATACGAGGAGCGACAGCGACTTCGACAGGAAGATGATGCTTCTATCGTCCAGCAGGATCTGAGTCGATGAAGATCGCGATCTTCGGCTCGTGCGTGAGCCGTGATACTGCGGAGTTCATGCCTGAGGCAGAGGTCGTCACCTATGTAGCCAGGCACTCGGTGACGAGCTTGGCGTCTGCACATGGGACCGAGGACATTGACCTCAGTGATCTGACCTCGCCCTTTCAGAGACGAATGGTCACAGGCGATCTTAAAGGTAGCGGTATTACCCGAATCATTAAGAGCGCTAAGGATCTTGATGTCGTCCTCCTCGACCTTGTTGATGAGCGGCGGGGATTTTGGAAATTTCCAGATGGGTCCACGATGACGAACTCCATCGAAGTCGAGTCGTGTGGCGCTGCTCGCGAAGCACGTCGTAACGGGGCACGGCTGATCGAGTTCGGCACAGATGAGCACTTCTCACGTTGGAAAACAGGTTTCGCAATGCTCACAAAAGAACTCGAAGCGGCCGGTCTATGGGACAAGACCATCCTTCTCGATATCGAGTGGGCAAGCGCAGTCGACGGAGCTCAGCACCCTCGCAACGACAGTTTCGCTGTCCTCGGCCGCCAATGGAGACGCCTACAGCGCGGATCTCGTGAAGCCGGCCGAGAACTGTCAAGAGGTCGAGGCCTGGCAGACGCTTGGCAGAGCCTGAACAGTATTAAGCCGACTGAAGCCGAAGAGTTTGCAGATCGGGCGATGTCTGCCAATCGGGACTACTTAAGGTACCGTCAAGAGGCGCGCACCATGACAGCCTTATCGGTGGTCAGAGAGAGTAGAGAGCTTCGGATCGACAGGCAGCATAAGTGGGGACCGCAACCCTTCCACTATCGCCACGCCGATTATCAATCAATCGCCGAAAGTATACGAGGCTTGGTCGCTAAGTAGTTGGCAACTAATAGGATTCCGATTCGAACCACCGACCGTTACCTCGACCAAAAACTGTCCGACCTGTCTGGTTATGCGTGTAGACCGGGATTTCTGGTCGCCGATGCAGGCCGGACGTGATCCAAACAATGAACGGCTGGACATGCTCATTTGTTCCCATTCGCACGGGTGGCTGTGTTGCTGTTGACGAGAGTGCAATGTGGCAGTTCGTGGTCCTGTAAACCAGATGTGACAAACCAGCATGGGTTGCCGGTGCTATGATGCAAGACGCGGGATAGATGCATTAGCTCCTGGTGCTTGGGAGTTCTCAATGTTAGATGAACTTACCTAGATGAGCGGCAAGTTTGCAGAAGTTCCGTCGCTTCACCCCTGATGATAAAACTACAATATGAACATGTCATCTGTTATATCTTTGTATCCACGGGGACTTCTTGCCTATGAGAAGTCTGAAGAAGCCTCTGAGTGGGATGGGCCACCTGCGCACTTTCGCAAGGTCGATTTTTTCGATCTGTCTGTCTGGTTTGATGAGGAACGTGTACCTGCAGTAGCTGGCTCTGACGCATGTTCAGTTCTGATCTACGGCATGGCTGCCTACGTGCCTCCTGCTGGGGCGGACGCTGAAGCAACAGCCGACTTGAAGTCAATCGCCGAAATTCTCCACGCGGCGTTGGCAGACGGGCAGGAGCGTTTCCTTGATTCGCTGGACTATCTCGGCGGACGCTACATGATAATCGTTCAGGCGGACGGTCTGTACCGTGTGTTCAACGACGCGCATGGGACTCGCACCGTATATTACGATGTCACCCGACAAGCCGTTTCTTCGCATGCTCACCTGCTAGCCTCATTTTCAGGGGCTGTGCGACGCGGCCCAGAGGAGCTGAAACAAGATCGATCGTGGGCGGCTCTGCCACTGTCGTTTGCGTGGGATGATACCCCGTACTCGAATATTCAAGCGCTCCTGCCAAACCACGTTCTTGAACTCGAAAGCCGCCGCACGTATCGGTATTTTCCAAGAGCGGGAAACCGTTACGCGGAGCTGAGCCTTGAAGAAAGAATTTCTGAAATCGACCGCTTATGGAATGCGCAGGTTGCTGCGTTTTCGCAGGTGACAGATCGATTTATCGTCTCGTTATCGGGAGGACTCGATTCGCGGGCTGTACTTGCGGTTACTCGAAACTTTAAAGATAAAGTGCACGCCTTTACCTACTTCACCAACAGTGGTACCAACCACTGGGCCGAAGCTATGATGATGGACCGAGACATCTCGCGGCAGGTCCTCGACATAGCTGGTATCAAACACGTACCGATCGTTCATGGTGAGGGTGCGAAGATGACGGGCGTGGACAATGCTGTCGCCGACAAGAATTCCCTCGTGAAACATGGCCGCTGGCTCGTCGCCCGCTACGTCGAGCACTTCGGAAACAAGGCCGGGCTGCATCTTCGTGGCAATACCCAAGAGACCATTCGCTCCTACTTCGGGTCGACGAAACATCGAGACCCGATTGACTTGGTAAAAAGTCTGATGACGTCGCGGCTTAAAACTCTCAAGATCGGCCCATCCGCAATGAGCGACTACGAGGCAAAGCTGGACGACACACTGCAGGAATTTGGGTATACCGATAAGTTGTTTGATTACGTCGCGTCGGATTTCTTCTATTGGGAAGTGCGGATGGGGAGGTGGCTAGCGGAGATCTATAACGAAACTGATGCAGCCTTTGATTCGATCTCACCGATGAATATGCGAGCCATTGTCGAGCTGGGTCTGGCCGGGCCTGAGGATGAACGACGGTCTGGAATCGTGTTCACTGAGCTCATCGATCGCAACTGGCCCGAGCTCAATTTTCCTGGAATCAACAACAGGAACAACCTCTACAAGCAGAGCACTGTTCTCCGAAAGTCGCTCACGGAAGCCAAGTCACAAGCAGCCGCGGCTCCACCCTGGATCGGACGAGCCCGCGACAACCAGGACCATCCGCTGTCGGCGGGGCCACTGTCGATGGAAGCCAACAATCACACGGTCGACTGCCCGCGGGGCGAAATCAAGATTCCAGCCGAAAAGCTCTCAGTCGGAGCGTTCGCCAGACGAGAAATGACATGGTCGGACGAGAGCTCGAGCGTTCTCACCTTCAGGCTGCGCAGCAACTACGTCAACTCAAGAGGCACTGACTATATGCGCTTTGAGGTCGAGGTGAATGGTCAGACTCTTGTCGCTCACAAGATCGGATTCGACTCGGACACCAGCTACTGGGCCGTGTACGGGCTTCGGCCAGGCGACCGAGTCAGTCTGGGCGTCCGGTCTCTGCGCACGGTGACTACCGAGTCATGGTCCAGAGCATCTCGCTGCTTCATCACTCTCTTGGATTCTGCAACTGAATATTGGGAGCGACGAGGATCCCTAGACCTTGGTTATGCGACGACCAGTGCGGCGGCGCTGCCAGGGGAGTCTCTGCGTGGATAGATCGAAGTACTCTCTTAATATCCCAACGAGACGAGGTACCGGAAGAAGTCTGCGAGGTCGTTGCTGGCCAAAGCGTTCTTGAGTGCTGGCACCGCCTCGGGGTCGAAATCGATGATGACTGTGCCATCTTCCTCGCGACGCGACTTCGTGGGCACGGTGACGACCGCAATGTCGTCCGTCTGCAGAGTGCGGAGGCGGTTGGTGATCTTGACCAGTTCTCCCGTAGACAGCTCGGCGTTGTGCTGAATGCCGGACGCGAAATGTCCAAGCACGGCTGCGCCCTTGTTCGGATCCTTGACCAACCCGCCTGACTTGAGTCCCTGTACGAGCGCGCGCACGACCGCACGCTGATTACGGGTTCGCGTCTGGCCGGCATCATCGACCGGGTCAGCTGAGGTGAAGACCGACGTGGTTGCACCATCGAGATTGTTCGTCCCCTCGACGAAGTCGGTACCGCCAGCGCTGAACGCAGCGCGACTGTAGACCTGCAGACCACCGAGCTCGTCGATGACCCGCCCGAGCGCGTCTGTTTCCAGCTGTGCGATGTGATCGATGCGGATGCCGAGGAACTCCTCAACCATGGCCACGACCACCGGCCACCCGCCCTCGTCGGCAATGGTGCCGAATGTCTGACCGGCCTCGATCTGAGTGGAGGGGTTGAGAACGAGAGCTACCGCGAAGTCATCGCCGGCGGGAACGTGGATGACCGCGAAGATGTCACCTTGACTCGATGGCTGCGGGGCCGCCTCGGCGAGCTTTCCGGGATTCGTCACCCGGAGCATCAGGGTGCGGGAATCATCCGCGGCTGGGCGGATGTCTGCGGGCGGGAAGGCCGCCTCGGCGGGGATGGTCTTCGACGCGTCATCGAACTCCGCACGGGCGGCGTTGAGGTCCTTGAGAGAACCGATGGCAGAGACCATCTTCGTCAGCTTGGCCATGGCAGTCCCACTTCCTCTGTCGGGTCACACGGTAGTGGTCCTAATAATAGCCGCGGGTGAGATCGGATCATGTACCGATCTCACCCGCGGGCGTGGTTCAAAGGTGGGCGTATTCCAGGCTCGAGGAAAATGATGGAAATCTAGCGGCCACTGTTGCGAGGCATCCGTTTCCTCGCCGGGGAATAGGAGACAGGACGCGTCTCGCACGGGATGAGGGACGCACTCCGGAATAGTCGTTGTGGGTCGAGCTAACGGCTGCTATGTTTCACCGCCATTATTGGTGGGAGTGCTGTTAGCTACATCTCAGCCTTTGAGCTAACTGAACAGCGGTGCAGTAGCGTCACTACACTGGCATGCCATGTCATCGAATACTGAGAACTCTGCACTTCCCGACGACACCCAAACCGAATTGCTCGCCCCGGCCGATCGTTACCGCGAAGATCCTCGACCGGTTCGAATCATCAAACACACACGCATCGCGCTGAGTGATGGGGTCGAACTCGCGGCTCGAGTCTGGTTGCCCGAAGATCTCGGTGATGATGCTGTTCCCGCTGTTCTTGAGTACATTCCCTACCGCAAGAACGACATGACCGCCGGTCGCGATGACACGATCCACCCCGAGTTCGCCCGCGCCGGTTACGCCAGCGTCCGTGTCGATCTGCGCGGCTGTGGTGATTCGACCGGTGTCATGACCGATGAGTACTCGGCGACAGAACTCGACGACGGACTGCAGGTACTTAAGTGGATCGCGGCGCAGGACTGGTGCAACGGCAAAGTCGGTGTCATCGGCAAGTCGTGGGGCGGATTCAACGGTCTTCAGCTTGCCGCACTTCAGCCACCGGAACTCGCCGCCGTCATCACCATCTGCTCCACCGATGACCGCTATGCCGACGACGTCCACTACAACGGCGGAACCATCGTCGGTGACCAGATGCTTTCCTGGGCCTCGACGATGTGGGCCTATAACGCCCGTCCGCAGGACCCCGCGATCATGGGCGAAGGGTGGAAAGACGATTGGAAGAGACGCATCGACGAAGCCCCGGTGAACATCGAGGATTGGCTCGGACACCAGCGGCGTGATGACTACTGGAAACACGCTTCGGTGTGCGAGACACCGGACACCATTGAGGTTCCGGTGCTGGCAGTCGGCGGATTGCTCGACGAATACCGGACCACCCTCTTCCGCCTCTTGGACAACGCGAATCGTCGCAGGAGCACCGACCCCGATTCCCCGACGGTCCATGCGCTGCTCGGCCCCTGGGCTCACAACTATCCCCACCAGGCTGCTCCCGGCCCCGGCATCGACTTCATATCTGAAGCAGTCCGGTGGTGGGACAAGTGGATGAGCGGGATCGACAACGGTGTTGACGAACAGCCGCAGCTGCGCGCCTACGTTCCCGAGAGCACCCCCATCTACTCGGACCGTGAACACCGTCCGGGTCGATGGATCGCCGAGGCGACCTGGCCGAGTCCGCAAATCGAGGACACAGTGCTCCCCGTCGCCGAAGCACACATCGCCGACCGGTCCCCGCTCGATTCCACTGCGCTGCTGGGCTACCAAGGAGGAAGTTGGCTGCAGTTCGGCGAAGCCGCCGGAATGGCTGGAGACCAAGCCGCCGACGATGCACGATCATTCACCTGCGACTGGGAGCTCGAGAACGGGCTGGAGATCGTCGGCACACCCACCGTGGGGGCAACGCTCACCTCCGACCGCGACCGTGGAGCCATCGCAGCACGACTATGCGATGTCGCACCTGACGGCAGCTCCCGGCTCGTCACGATCGGACTGTTCAACCTCACCCATCATTCGAGCCATGAACACCCCGAGGCACTTACGCCGGGCACTCCCGTCGACGTCGAATTCCCGCTGCTGGCCACGGCGCACCGGTTCGCTCCCGGGCATCGGTTGCGCTTGAGCATCTCCGCGAGCTTCTGGCCCAACCTCTGGCCCTCGCCGGAGACCACATTCATTACAGTGGACTCGACCCCCGAGCTGACACTGCCTATCCGCACTGTGGCCTCTGAGGAAGGCGACGCCCGCGTCTCCGCCGAGGTGACCGCACAGCTGGGCACTGCGCCGACTCCTCCGGTGTCGGTTATCGAGTCCGACGGCGCACCGATGACACGTGAGCTCAGCTGCGACCTCGTTGAGCGCAGCGCCACGGTGACGACTGTGACCGAGGATTGGCAGACCGACCTCAGCGACGGACTCTTCTACTACACCAATGAACGCGACTCCTACTCACGCAGTGAGAACGACCCACTGTCTCCGGTGGCGACGTGTGATAGGACGATCATCTACCGACGCCCGGCTCTGGAAGTCGGAGCGAATCACGCGCGGGCCGCCGCGACCGCTTCTGCCGACTCGGGTTGGGACGTCGAACTGCGAACTCGATCGACGATGCGCGGTGACGACGAGAACTTCCTCGTCACCAACGAGCTCGTCGCCTATCTTGACGGAAAGCCGTTCCACTCTCGAGCCACTTCGGCGAGCATTCCTCGCCATCTGAACTGAGGCGGGATGGACATATTCGGACAACAAGTACATCTCAACAGACGACAGGCGCTCTCCGGGCTCGGCAGAGGGCTATTGGGGCTGGGCGCGCTCGGGGCGACTGGCGCGTCACTGAGCGCATGCACCAGCAGCCAGCTCAATGACCAGCCGGAGGCGAAGAAGAGCACGAGGTCGATCACCGTCGGGTCGAAGGGATTCGCCGAGAGCTGGATCATGGGCGAGCTCTACGCTCAGGGGCTGAGGAACCTCGGATACACCGTGGATCTCAAGACGAACGTCGGCTCCAGCGACATCATCAGTACCGCCCTGCTCTCAGGCCAGATCGACCTCTACCCCGAGTACACCGGAGTCATGGTCGTCAGCTTCATGGGGGAGGAAAAGCTCATGGACTCCGCCGAGCAGACGTACGATCTCGCACAGACGTGGGCAGACGACAACCAGGTGACGATGCTCCAAGCGACACCGTTCGAGAACAAGAACGCGGTCGCTGTGCGCCGAGACTTCGCCGATCAGCACGATCTGAACACGGTATCCGATCTCAAAGGGATAGGGGACTTCACCTACTCGACCTACCCCGACAATGTCACTGGTGGCCAAGGTTACGAAGGCATCGTAGACACCTACGATCTGGAGAACATGAAGCTCAAAACGCTGAGCATCGGGCTCAACTACCAAGCCATCGAGCGAGGGGAGATCGACGCCGCGGACGTATTCACGACCGACCCGCAGCTTCTGCGCAGCGATCTGGTCGTCCTCGATGACGATAAGAAGATCTTCGGATTTCAGAACGTAGTCCCTCTCGTCCGGGACGATACTTTCGCCGAGCTCGATGACGATGCCTCTGGGTTCCTCGACGAACTGCAGTCACTGCTCACCCTAGAAGCGATCCAAGCGATGAACGAGGCCTCCGCCATTAACCGTCTCGATCCGGCACAGGTGGCGAAGATGTTCCTCGACGAGAACGGATTAATGTGAAATGACCCAGCACTCCACAGGCACTTCGATCACCTTCGATCGAGCCACGAAGACCTACCCAGGTGCGGCTGCGCCCGCCCTCGACGCCCTCGACCTCGAGGTCGAGGCCGGCGAACTCGTCTGCCTCGTCGGGCCTTCCGGCGGAGGAAAGACCACAGCCCTGCAGCTGGTCAACCGGCTCGTCGACCTCACCAGCGGCGACATCCGCATCGGCGATCACTCGATCACCGACCAGTCGGCCATCGAACTGCGGCGGACCATCGGCTACGCGATCCAGCAGTCGGGTCTCTTCCCCCATTACACGGTCGCTGACAACATCGCCACCGTCCCTGCAATTCTGGGTTGGGAGAAGAAACGGATCCGCGCCCGTACGGCCGAACTGCTGGAACTAGTCGGGCTCAGCCCAGTCGAGACATGGCTGCCGCGCTACCCGGCTCAACTTTCCGGCGGGCAGCAGCAACGTGTGGGTATCGCCCGGGCGCTCGCCGCCGACCCGCCGGTGATGCTCATGGACGAACCCTTCGGTGCGCTTGACCCGATCACCAGAGTCGCGGTACAGGACGAGTTCCTTGCCATCCACCGTGCTGTAGGCAAGACGACGCTGTTCGTCACCCATGACATCGATGAGGCGATCAAAATGGCCGACCGGATCGCAATCCTCAAACCCGGCGGCAAGCTCGCTCAGTTCGGCGCGCCCGCCGAAGTGCTGTCGAGCCCGGCCGATGACTTCGTCGCCGAGTTCCTCGGAGCCGAACGCGGACTCAAACGCCTGGCGCTGACGACCGTCGGCGAGATCGTTTTCGGCAGCGGCGACCGAGTAGGTAGTGGGGCCGAGACAACGCAGTGGCCCGAAGTCGAGGCCACGATGACTCTGCGTGAAGCACTGTCCGTGGTCTCCGCCGCTAGGGCGGAAGGGGCCGTCGTCCACAGCGGCGGCAACCGCCTCGGCGAGGTGAGCCTGCACGATCTCATTGCACCGCCCGCTGCCGGAGAAGATCGGGAAGGCGTGAGAACATGAGCGATTTCGCCCCCGCCGGCGATCCCGCCATCCCCGACTACGGTCAGGCCTCTGATTGTGTGATCAACAACGGAGCATTCTGCACCGACTGGTTCATCAGCCAATGGTCGACGGTCTTCTGGCCCCCGCTGCTCAGCCACATCGTCATGGTCGCGATCGCCGTATCCATCGGCTTCGCCATCGCTTCCTGCGCCGGATTGTTGGCTTACCGGAAGAAGTGGCTGGCCGGACCGATCGGCATAGCTGCGACCTTCCTCTACACTCTGCCGCCGCTGGCGCTGTTCCAGCTGCTCGTGCCCTTCACCGGGCTGAGCCTGCTGACTGTCGAGATCGCGCTCGTGTGCTTCACCCTCGTCATCATCTTCCAGGCCGTCCTCGTCGGACTCTCCGGAGTCCCCGAAGATGTGCGCAGAGCCGCGACCGGCATGGGTCTTGACCGCAACCAGCTTCTGTTCAAGGTCGAGCTGCCTCTGGCGCTGCCGTCGATCATCTCCGGGGTGCGCATCGCCACGGTGCTCACGGTCAGCATCGCCACGATCGCGGCCTTCGTCGTCGACGACGGTCTCGGATCGCCGATCATCAAAGCGGTGTCCTCACCGTTCAACACGCAGTTCGTCGGAGCCGGAGCGCTCGCCGTGCTGCTTGCGTTCGCGCTCGACGGGCTGCTGGTGCTGCTGGGCAGAGTGCTGACCCCCTGGACGAAAGCGAGGAGCTGATGGACGTCATCTTCGGGGCTTTCCCCTTCATGATCGACAACGTCGGATTGCTGCTGACCAAGACCGGCGACCACCTGGTCATCAGTCTCATCCCGCTGTTGGCGGCCATCATCCTCGGTGTGCCGATCGGGATCTGGCTCGGCCACGCCCACCGCGGCGAGTTCCTCGCTGTGAGTGTGACGAACATCGGCCGTGCGCTGCCGAGCCTCGCGCTCATCGCGATCCTCATCGGTTTTGTGGGCATCGGCATGCTCAACGCGATGATCGCTCTGTTCCTGCTCGCCTTCCCGCCGATCCTCAGCTACTCCTTCCAAGCCGTCGACTCGATCGACCGTGACCTCACTCGAGCCGCCCGTGGCATGGGCATGTCACCCGGTCAGGTGCTGCTCAAGGTCGAACTGCCCTTGGGGCTGCCGATGATCATCGCCGGCATCCGCACCTCCGCGGTGCTGACCGTGAGCTCGGCGACGATCGCCACGATCGCCGGCAGCGGTGGACTCGGCGATGTCATCCTCAACCAGGTCGCCTACGGGATGGAGGGGGTTGTCGCCGGTGCCATCTGGGTGGCCGTGCTCGCCATCGTCGTCGACCAGGCATTCGCGCTCCTCCTGCGAGTCAGCGCGCCGGCCGGA
This sequence comes from Brevibacterium sp. Lmc1, assembly GCF_057654315.1. Classification (NCBI taxonomy): domain Bacteria; kingdom Bacillati; phylum Actinomycetota; class Actinomycetes; order Micrococcales; family Brevibacteriaceae; genus Brevibacterium; species Brevibacterium sp. Lmc1. The sequence continues at coordinate 714,520 of NZ_CM172803.1, forward strand.
GTGAAGCGGCTGCAGAGCGCGAGCGCCGTGTGAGAACAGCCGCAGCGGCTGCTGCGGCCCACCAGATCTGCTCCACCCACAGAAGATCACAATGAAACAGAGGACAATGTGAAGAAGCATTTCATCGCCGGCAGTCTCGCCGCTGCGACGGCGATCGCCATCACCGGATGCACTCCTCCGGGAGGCGCTGATGACAAATCAGGCAGTGGCGGATCGGTGCTCAACATCGGATGGAACGAAGCCTTCCGGTCGATGAACGATATGACGATGGACGGCAACGCCGTCGCCAACACCATCGTCGCCTATATGAGCAATGACAACTTCAAGTACTACGACGATGAGCTCGAACTGCACGATGGTGCCCTCGGTGAAGTGGAGAAGGTCTCCGACGACCCGCTGAAGGTGAAGTACACGTTCGGTGAGGACGCGAACTGGTCGGACGGGACTCCGGTCGACGCTGCAGACCTCGCCCTGACCTGGGCGGCGCGTTCCCAGCACTTCAACACCGTCGATGACAACCGAGACGATGAAGGCACGCTGAAGGACAATCCCGAGGGCACGGTCTTCTTCGACTCCTCGGCCGTGGGCGCTCCGCTGATCGACGACTTCCCCGAGATCAGCGAGGACGGCAAAGCAGTGACGTTCACGTACTCGGAGCCGTTCGCCGACTGGGAGACCGAATTCGGGCTCGGAGCCTACGGTTCTGGAGTGCCTGCGCACATCGTGGCGAAGAATGCTCTGGGCACCACGGACCCGCAGGAGGGCAAGGACGCAATCCTCGAGGCGATCGAAACCGGCGACAAGACTGCTCTGTCGAAGATCTCGAACTTCTGGAACACCGGTTTCGACTTCACCTCGATGCCGGAGAACAAAGACCTTCTCGTCCACAACGGACCCTATGAGATCACCGACTTCGAAGAGGGGCAGTACCTCACACTGTCTCGCGACGAAGACTACACCGGATCGGTCGAACCCAAGATCGACACGGTGACGATCCGCTACAACGGCGACCCGATGGCCATGGTTCAGGCGATCGAGAACGGGGAGGTCGACCTGACCCAGCCGCAGTCGACGGCTGATGTCCTCTCCGCCGCTGAGAAGCTTGAGGATGTGTCGATCCTGCCCGGCGAAGACGCCACGTTCGAACATGTCGACCTCACGTTCGACAACAACGGTCCCTTCGACCCGGCCAGCTATGGCGGGGACGAGGATGCGGCGCTCAAGGTCCGTCAGGCATTCCTCAAGACGCTGCCGCGCCAGGAGATCGTCGACCGTCTCATCAAACCTCTCAACGAAGAGGCCGAGGTACGGGATTCGTTCAACCAGGCTCCTGACTCGCCGCTGTACGACGACATCGTCGCCGAGTCCGGAATCTCGGACTACGACGAGGTCGACATCGATGGAGCGAAGAAGCTGCTGGACGAAGCCGGTGCCCAGGCACCGAGCGTGCGCTTCCTCTACGACAACACGAATGCCAGACGGTCCCAACTGTTCGCGCTGATCAAGGAATCAGCAGAGAAGGCCGGTTTCAAAGTCGAAGACGCCGGTGACGTCAACTGGGGGACCCGCCTCGGCGATGGAACCTACGATGCCTCGCTGTTCGGGTGGGCGCTTTCCACAACGGCGGTGACGGAATCGGACTCCTATTACCGCAAGGGCGCGCTGAACAACTACAGCGGGTACGACAACAAGGATCTGACGAAGACGCTCGATGAGATGCTGGTGACCATCGACCCGGATAAGCAGGCTTCTTTGGCCGGAGACGTCGAGAAGCAGCTCGTCGATGATGCCTTCGGGCTGACGCTCTTCCAGCACCCGTCTCTGACGATCCACGGGGACAAGGTCTCGAACGTATCGACCACGACGCTCGACCCGTCGATGTTCTGGAACTACTGGGAGTGGGAGACCAAATAAGTTCGCAACGGTCTGCCGGGAGGGGGCGCTGGTGAGACACACCCCTTCCCGGCGGCGGACCGTACTCAGCGCAGCAGCGCCCGTCGGAGCGGATCGAGCCCGATCGACCCGAGGTTCAGTGCGCGACTGTGGAATTCTCTGAGGTCGAATCCCGTGCCTGCAGCGGCGCGTGATTCGTCTCTGATGTCCTCCCACAGTCGCTGACCGATCTTGTAGCTCGGAGCCTGCCCGGGCCAACCGAGGTATCGGTCGAGTTCGAACGCGAGGAAGGTCCGGTCCATGGCCACGTTCTGTGTGAGGAATTCCCACGCCTTAGCGCGGTCCCAGGTTCCACCGCCGAGGTGGGCCGGGGCTTTGAGGCCGAGATGGAAGCCGATGTCGACGATCACCCGTGAGGTGCGCAGCCGCTGGGAGTCGAGCATGCCCAGGTAGTCGCCGGGTTCGTCGAGGAACCCGAGTTCGGCCATGAGACGTTCGGCGTAGAGGGCCCAGCCCTCACCGTGGCCGGAGACCCAGCAGACGTGCCGCCGCCACTTGTTCAGCGAATCGGCGAGATAGGACGCCTGCCCCATCTGCAGATGATGGCCCGGAACGCCTTCGTGGTAAACCGTGGTCTTCTCCTGCCACGTGGCAAATTCAGTGACGCTGTCGGGCACCGACCACCACATCCGGCCCGGACGGCTGAAGTCCTCGCTGGGCTGAGAATAGTAGACCGCTCCGGTGGCCGAGGGAGCGATCATGCACTCGATGGTCCGCAGCGGTTCCGGAATGTCGAAGTGGGTCTTGCCGAGTTCGGTGATCGCTTCGTCGGCGACCGTCTGCATCCACTCCTGAAGAGCCTGCGTGCCGTGGAGAGCGCGCTGCGGATCGCTGTCGAGTCGGGCCATGAGCTCGAAGAGTTCGACGTTCGGGTCGATGCGGGCTGCGGTCTGCTTCTGTTCGGCATCGATGGCGGCCAGTTCTTCGAGGGCCCAATCGTACGTCTCTTCCAGATCGACCTCGGCGCCGAGGAACTCACGTGAGAGCAGTGCATAGTCGTCGCGACCGCAGGCTTCATTCTCCGGTGCATGCTGGGTCAGTTCGGTGCGGAGGAAATGGGCGAGGCCGCCGAAGGCCGCTCTGGCGGATTGGACGTGAGAGGTCAGTTCGCGGGCGAGGGTTTCGCCGGTGGCGCTGGTGGCCTCGTTGGCAATCGTGGTGAAGCGGCTGTCTGCCTGACCGAGCGCATCTGCCTGGTCGGCAACTCGCTCAATCTGGAGGCGTGCGGGCACTCGGCCGAGCTGGTCCCGCGCATATCGAAGTGATTCCCGGTAGCCGTCGATCGAGCGCGGCAGCGCGGCCATGGTCTTTGAGATCGTTTCCCAACCTGCCGCGGAGTCGGTGGGCAGCAGGTCGAAGATGTCCCGCATCTGCTGCACGGGCGATTCGATGACGTTGAGGACAGTGTGCTGCAGGCCGGCGTCGAAGAGGGCCGTGGCGGTGCCCAGACGTTCGCGCATCGCATCGATGGTGACAAGGTCGGTGACATCCAGGCTGTTCGTCGCAAGACCGTCGGCCTCCGCAGCATCGACCTTGGCCAGGGTGCGAGAGCGTAGGTCGTTGGCGGCTTTCAGTCCCTCGGGGGAGTAGTCGTCGAAGCCGTGAGGGTTCTCGGTTCCGAGGAACAGCGAGATCGACGGGGAGAGGACGGTCAGCTCTTCGAAGTAGGCATCGGCGAGGGCATCGATAGCCGAAGGGTTTCTGCGGGATGTCATGAGGAGACTCTATCCACGAAGTGAAGCGCTCGCCGGGTTGGCCACAGTCCGACATAGGGAGCCCAAGAGAGTCTGCTTCAGGACTGTGCGCTCGGGTAATCGTGGCCTTCGGCAACGCGTTGAGTGCCTCTTCCGACGCGGTTACAGCGAGTGGTGTGGTCTTCGTTCTGACGGTATCCCAGTCGGTTGGTTCTCAGCGGAGGCCGAAGAGCTTTCCGAACGTGCTTCCGGACGTCTGATCACCCGACTGCTTGGTCTCAGGTGCCTTTTCTGTCGGCTTGTCAGCGTGAGTTTCGGCTGGCTTGACCGGTGGCGGGGGAGGGAACTCCGTACCGGCCGGTTCCGCATTCGGGGCCACCGATGCTGCGCTCTCCGGGGCCTTCGGCGCGGGTGGGGCAGTCTCGTCGGCTGCCGGGGTCGGGGTCACCGATTCAGGAGCCTCGGGGGCGGAGGACGCCTCGGCGGTAGGTTCCGGTGTCTTGGTGGGGGCCGCGTCCTCATCGATGGTCTCGGACGAATCGGCGGGGGCCGCCTCGTAGAGGTTCTTGATAAGGGACAGCTCGAACTCGAGCGTGATCTTGTCGCTGACGAGCACGCCACCGGAATCGAGCTTCGTATTCCAGGTCACGCCCCAGTCCCTGCGGTCGATGCGACGCGAGCCCTCGAGGCCTGCGCGCAGGTTGCCGAACGGGTCGGTGTCCACGCCGATGAGCTCGAGCGGAACGGACACAGTCTTCGTCATGTCACGTATCGTCAGCTCACCGGTGACGATGTAGGAGCCTTCGTCGACCTCATCGATAGCGGAGGAGACGAAGCGGATCTCCGGGTAGGTCTCCACGTCGAAGAAGTCCGCCGAGCGCAGGTGCTCATCGCGGCCCTCGCTGCGGGTGTCGACGCTCGCGGTCTGGATGATGACCTCGGCCTTCGAGTCGGCGAGATCCTCGGCGATGTCGGCGAAGCCGGAGACATCATTGAACGCTCCGCGCACACGCGACACCATGGCGTGGCGAGTGGAGAATCCCAGTCGAGAATGTGAGGGATCGATGTCCCAATGACCTGTGATCCCAGGAGTCTCTGTCATGGGGGATAGCTCCTTCGGTTCCTCCGCGCTCCTCTGGGGAGGCTGTCGTAGTCGGTGTGCTTGTTCGCAGATCGGGTGGGCGGTTTCTAGGTTCTAGTGCAACACCCGGTCTGACCAGCACTATCAGACCGGGTGTTTCCACTGAACGAAGGAACACCCCCATGACCACGCACTACAGACGTCCACGGCTGCCCTTCCACGTCCTCGACGAACTCTTCTGGCTCCTCCTCGAAGGCAGACCACGATCAGCGATCGCTGACCACCTCGGCATCAACCTCAACACCGTCACCCGGTGGGCGCGGCGACTCGGCCTGCCCAAAGGCAGGACCGGCAGAATACTGTCCATGCCGACCACCATCGTTGCTGCCCCGGCACCACCACGACCACCTGCCTACCGCCACCTGACGATCGCCGACCGAATGACGATCCAGGCTGGCCTGCAATCAGATCCGCCATTGTCGATGAGAACCATCGCGACTCAACTCGGTGTTGCTCCGTCAACCGTGTCCCGAGAGATCCGCCGCAACCGACTCATCCAATACGACAGAATCAGCCCACACCCGGTCTACAGTGCCGCCGGCGCCCACGGCCGCACCTATGCCCGACAGGCACGCAAGAAACACCGTCGCACACGTCTCGAGGATCCGTGGCTGCGGGCTCACGTGATCAACGGGCTCAACGACAAGTGCTCGCCCGAACAGGTCGCCGGTAGGCTTCGGCGTGACTACCCTGACCGGAAGGACCTGCACGTGAGCCACGAAACGGTCTACCAAGCTCTCTACGTCCAAGGACGCGGATCCCTGCGTCACGAGCTGGCCGTGGTCAAAGCCCTCCGATCGGGACAGACGGGAAGGAAGCCACAGTCGAAGCTGCCGCGTCGGTCCAACCGTCCCTGGCTCGATGGTGCCTTGTTGACCGACCGTCCCTCACAAGCTGCCGACCGCACTGTTCCTGGCCACTGGGAGGGTGATCTCGTCGTCGATTCCCACGCCGGTGGCCTGGTGACCGTCTTCGAACGCCGGTCCCGGTTCTCCTTGATCCGGAAACTGCCGAACAACCGCGAATCGGTCACCGTCACCGGACTAGTCCAGGACATGATCGCTTCCCTGCCGGAAGCGTTGTTCTCGACTCTCACGTGGGACCAGGGTCAGGAGATGGCTGAGCATCTGCGGATCACTGTCGCCACCGATTGCCAGGTGTACTTCTGCGACCCGCACTCACCCTGGCAACGACCGACGAATGAGAACTCCAACGGTCTCGTTCGGGACTACTACCCGAAGGGCACGGTCTTCGATGAGTCGGTTACTGACGAGGAGATCCAGGCGATGCAGGATCAGCTCAACCGCAGGCCGCGGAAGGTCCTCGGGTTCGCGACCCCGGCCGAGGTCCTGGCTGATCTGTTGCATGAGCAGGTAGTCTGAGACCAGCCCACTGTTGCACTAGAACACTGAGCCCACCGTGATCATTGACTGAGCAATCGCCTACGTAGTCTTACACGGGCGGTCGGGTGTGTGCCACCTCGGTGCGGGCTGGTGAGGCGATGGCGGCGTCCTGCGGTGGGTCGCATCACCGGTCGACGTTGCCGGTGAGGACACCGACCAAGGTCAGTGCCATGGCGATGGCCAAGGCGATCGCCGAGGCGATGAATGCGGCGGCGATGTGCTCGCTCAGGGCCGCCGCGACGATGGCCGGTCCGACGATCTGACCGATGCTGTACCAAGAGGTCAGCTTCGCCGAGGCGTTCGCGACACCCATCTGAGTGCCGACGCCGATCGTCATCATGACCACACCGATGAAGGTGAAGCCGAAGAGGGCGGCGGCGATGATGAGGACGATCGGTGAGGATCCGAAGACCGCGAGCAGGGCGCCGAAGACCTGGAGGCAATAGCAGACGGTCAATGCTTTGACCGCGCCGATGCGGGCGGCGACCGCTGACCACGTCAGGGGAGAGGCCGCTGTTGCGATCCCGGCGATGAGCCACGTCGAGGCAGCCGCGGTCGCACCGAAGACAGGGTCGGCGAGCACGACGAGGTAGGTGCCGATGATGATGTAGCCACCGCCTTGGAAGAAGTAGCCGGTGGAGAGGATCGCCATGGCTCGTCGACGATTGGCCTCGAAGGGGGTGGCCGCCTCGGCGGGGGAGTGATCGGTGATTGTCTCCGTCGGGTCGGCCGCCTCGGTGGGGGTGGTGTTCTGTGGGATCCGGGCGGGGATCGGCCAGGTCCAGGCGATGATAGAGAAGATCGCGGACACGGCCGCGCAGATGAGCCACAGCTGGCGCCAGTCGGCGACATTGCCGGCGATCAACACGATGGCTCCGGAGACGAGGATGCCGAAGCCGACTCCGCCGTAGGAGATGCCGCCGTCGCGCGGTTTGCGGGAGTTCGCGGGAATCCGTTGGGTCACGCATACGAAGATCAGCCCCGAGGCGATGCCGGCGATCGTGCGGATGCCGCCCTGCCAGATGAGGTTCGGGGTCAGGGCGACCGCGGCGAGGCCGAGTGTGGAGACGATGAGGCTGATGCGGTAGACAAAGCGGTTGGGTTCGACCCAGCCTTGGGCGATGACGAGCGTGCCGATGAAGTAGCCGACGTAGTTCAGGGTCGCGATCCAGGCGCCGGGGGCGGAGTCCCAGTGGAGGGCGGCGACCATGAGCGGTAAGGCCGGGGTGTAGAAGAATCGGCCCATGCCCATCGCCACCGAGAGGCCGAGCGCCCCGCGAACGGGGGTGAAGGAGGGCCTGGCGATGCTATCGGGCATGGCGGTTCCTCTCCTCGGGTGGGCTCAGGTGGCGTGATCTCCAGCACTACGATGCCATGGCCGCGGGGCGGGTGCCTCGGCGGGAGGGGATTCGGACAGGATGGTCTGTAGTGGTGGGGCGGGGCGGCGTCGCGGGTTGGTGCGGTGGGGGTGTCTCGAAAGGGACTGTGGAAGTTGTTGATTCTGCAGGGACAGGGCAGAGTTATTGGCGTGAACCTCAGAAGGAGTATCCAGGGTGGCGTGGTGGCGCTCGCCCTCGTTCTGTCGGGGTGTTCGTGGTTCGATTCGGACGATTCGTCGTCCTCGAGCCAGTCCCCGGAGCCGAGCCCTACTCCGACTGAATTCGAGCAGTCGTTTGCCGGTGCGATCTCCGGAGACGATGCGGTGGTGACTGCATCCACCGACCGAACTGGCCCGGGCCTCACAGCAGACAATATCGGAATCTCGTTCGAAGCCACCGATTTGGCAGACCCCCGACTCGATCCGGCGAATTCCAACCTCGATGAGCAGCTGAAGTCGCTCGGGTCGCCGGCGCTCCGGTTCGGCGGCAATGCCCTCGACCGGAGGACGTTCTGGACGTCGAAGGGAGAGAAGCCGAAGCACGGTGAGAAGGTCACCGTCACCCCTGATGACCTCAAGCGGCTGAAGAAGCTCGTCGACGTCACCGGTTCGTCGGTCACCATCGGCATTCCTCTGGGCACCTACGATCCGAAACGCGGAGCGGACATGGCCGCGTATGCGGTCGACATCCTCGGCGATTCTCTTGTCGGTCTGGCGATCGGCAACGAACCGAACGGGTACACCGTCAAGGATGTGCCCAGCGGTGCCGTGCGCGGCAAGGGATGGAACAAGGACAAATACGTGGAGCAGCTTGAGGCGTATGCGAAGGCCATTCATGCGAAACGCCCCGATGCGCCGATCATCGGCCCCGATGTCTACGACGGGGCATGGATGGAGGCTTTCGCGGATTCGGACGTGAAGAAGAAGGCCGCGATCTCCCAGCACTGGTATCAGCTCTACGAATGCGACTCTTCGACGGTGCCCGGTCGCGGCCCGCAGGCGGCGAACCTCATCGATTCCTTGGCGAAGAAGGCGGCGAAGAAGAACCTCGGCATCGGGAAATCGAAGGCTGACGCTGCGGATTTGCCGCTGTGGCTCGAAGAGACCGGGCCGACGAGCTGCCCGGGCACGAATGACACCTCGCTGACGAACGCCTCGGCGTTGTGGGCTGCCGACTACACGATGTATGCGGCGACGCTCGGGGTCGAGCGGATGGCCATGCATTCGATGCTCGGGGCGTGCAATGGGGGAGCGCCGATGTCGCTCATCTGCGACCCGGCCGATCACGGGGACCGGTCGAACGAGTTTCAGGTGAGGCCGAACATGCTCGGGCTGCGGCTGCTCGTACCCAGCCTCGGCGGGCATTTCACTCGGACTTCGGTATCTGGGGGCGGGAACATGAGCGCCTACACCGTGGTCAAGAACGAGGGCCGCACCTTGGTGACGACGGTGATCAACGCGAACGACGCAGCCTCAGTGGGCGGGAATTCGGTGACGATGGCGATGCCTTCGGGATTCAGCGTTTCGTCGGCGTCTCAGGTTTATGGGGAGTCCAATGATGTGAAGAACGCGACCCAGGTGGTGCCGACGAATCCGCTACCTGATGAGGTGCCGTTCAGTGGGGATGGGGCGGCGTCGTCTACGGGTGGGGCTTCGGCGTCGAGCTCGTCTGGCGGTTCGAGTTCGCCGGAGGCCGAGGGCGGCATGGGCGACGACGGAAAGCTGCGGATCGACCTGGTCGGGAGCTCGGTGACGGTTTTTGTGATGCGCAAAGGGTGAGCGCTGGAAAGGCTAGGGCACGCCGTCAGCGCTGGTCGGCGATGACATCCAGCGACGGCTGACGGCCCGATTCCACATGCGCGAGCATGTATGCGGCAGCCACCCGTTCCTGACCCGAGCGAATCGAATCGTAGATCTGCTGATGCTCGTGACACTGGATCTCCGCGCTGCGGTCGGCGGTCTGAGCGAAGAGCCACCGTGTTCGCGCCAGCACCGGAGCCATCGAATCGGTGATCATCTGGTGCCGGGTAGCACGCACCAGCTCGGTGTGGAACTCGGAATTCGCCAGCAGGATCGCTTGCGGATCAGCCGAAGCCGTGGCATCCAGTGCTCGCTCCATGGCGCGGTCGAACCCGTCGTGCGGCTGACCCTCGCGGTACCGACGCGCTGCCGTTCCTGCAGCCAAGGGTTCGAGAGCGGTTCTCAGGTCGAAAAGCTCTTCGACGTCCTGAGCCGACATTTCGCGCACCACGGCACCGCGTCGCGGTTGGATTGTGACGAACCCCTGAAACTCAAGATTCCGCAAAGCCTCACGCACGGGCACACGTGAGACACCGAGGTCGACGGAGAGTTCGCGTTCACGCAGCCGGAACCCGGGCTCATAGCGACCCGAGATGATTCCGTCGCGAACCGCGACCTCAGCCTGTTCGGTCAGACTCCCCGGTTGGGAATCAGGCATCGAGATCCACGACCGTTCCGGCGCTCGCCGCCTCCGCAGCCTTCAGGACGATGCTGACGACGGCTGTGTCCTGCAGACCGACGCCGACGGAATTGTAGAGAGTGATGTCGTCCGGAGTCCGACGACCGACGACCTCGCCGCGCAGGACACTGCTGAGTTCCGCAACGACTTCAGGCAATCGCCCGTCTTCTCCTCTGGCCAGCAGATAATCGCCGGACTCGTGAGCCACGGTGTCGAGGTGATCGACGAAGACACGACTGCGGGCGAAGGCATCCGCGTCGACTTCTCGATCTGTCGGCCGTGGGCGGGCACCGACGACATTGATGTGCTGCCCGGGCCGCAGCCACGCTCCCTTGACTATGGGCGTCACGCTCGGTGTCAGTGTGCAGATGATGTCTCCGCGAGCGATGACGTCTTCGGGTGAGGACGCGGAGGAGACTCTGGGCATGGTGTCATCATTCCAGACTTTCTCCAGTTGGGCATGGAACCGCTGCACGGATTCCCGCGTCCTGCTCCACACGACCACGGCGTCGAGGGGCCGGACCCGATGGACTGCTCGAACATGTTCGACAGCTAAGGCGCCGGCTCCGATGAGACCGAGCACTGACGCCTCCGGACGGGCGAGAGCATCGGTGGCAACGGCAGAGACACCGGCGGTGCGTACGCGGGTGGGTACACCCCCGTGCAGAATGGCTGTCACCGCACCGGTACTGGGGTCGATGACGGTGATGGCCGAACGCTGTGAGGGGAGTCCTCGCGAAGCATTCTTCGGGCTGTCCATGAGGGTCTTGCTGGTGACGATGCCTGCGTCGAGGTCAGCGCCCAGCATGGGAACGTACGCCGAATCGTCTTCCAACCGCATGGCGTTGGGAGCCACGGTCAGTGCACTGTCACCCTGCCGACTCAGGGTCTCTCGCAGAGAGTCGATCGTCGCATCGGTGTCGACCAAGGATTCGAGATCGGAACGGGTGAGGATCAGCACGAGGGCTCCAATGGAAATGTCGGTGGAAATATTTCGTCGGCCGAGCGGCCTCGCGGATCGCGAACGGCATATCCTTCGCGCAGTTTCTCGAAGATCGCCTGTGCCTCGGCTTTGAGGCTGTCGAGATCGATCCCGGGGATCTTCCCGTCCCGCATGATCGTCCGCCCCTCGACCATGGAGAACACTGCGTTACGTCCGGTGCCGGCCAGGACCAGCGTGCGAAGCGGGTCATCGTGGACGCCGTCGCGGAAGTCGTCGAGCGAGAACGCGCTGAAGTCCGCTGTTGCGCCAGGTTCGATGGTGCCGAGGTCCGGGCGTTTGAGCGCGGCTGCGCCGCCGGTCGTCGCGGCGTTGATGTATTGGGCCATATCGGCCGAGCCGTACCCGTATTGGGCTTTCGCGGCGTGCACACCGACATCGATTCCTCGGATGAGATCCGGTGGGAACGAATCAGTGCCCATCGCCATCGTGATTCCTGCTGCGTTGTAGTCGCTGAGTGTGTGCAAGACATCGCCGTAGCGGAACGTTGTCAACGGGCAGTGGATCACGCTGGCGCCGGCTGCGGCGAGTCGGCGCAGGTCTGCGGAGTCTGCGGCGTTTGTCTCCAGCCCGCCCAGGCTCGGATGGCGGTCCGTCCACAGGGCATGCGGTATGAGAAGGCGCTCATTGAGCAGACCGACGTGCTCGATCAGCTGCAGCGGGGTCAGGTCGCTGCGTTGTCGGATGAGTTCACGCTCCCAGCCTTGCTGCAGGCTGTGGAGGCGCACCAGAAGACTGCGCTTTTCTGCCTCTGCGGCAGTTGCGCGGAGGAGCTCATCGCTCATCGTCTCTATGCGGCACGGCAGAAGGACCGGATTGACGAGAGGGTCTGCTGCAGCAATGATCTCGTCTGCAAACTCGAGAGCCTGTTCGAAGCCGGCCTCACCCAGGTCTTTATCGTCGACCAGGACTCGTGAGGTCCGGCCGCCCGAATCCGGGGCAGCCGCGACAACGGATGACCGGTAGGACGGGCCGAGCCAACCCCGCAGCCCCAGCTGTGTGGAGATGCGGGCCATTTCTCGCAGTTCGTCTGCATCTTCACCCCATTCGAGGTGGACCTCGGAGGCGATGGGCATATAGCTGGTGATCCCGTGCAGAGCGAGTTGGACCAGGCCGAAAGTGCGAAGCGTTGTGCGTTCCGTCGGCGTGAGAACGCCTGTGCGGCGAGACTGCCAGTGTTCGATGGAACCCGACAGCAGGAGTGCATCCTCTGGGGAATGCCAGGAATCGAGCAGCAGGTGGTCGATGTCGACCAGGGCATCAAGGTCGATGAGCCCCGGGAACAGAACCGCGTCTCCGAGATCGATGACGTTCGCCGCTGACGGCTGGGTGTGGGAGACGTCGACGATCGTCCGGTCTCGGACATGGACGAAGCCATCTCTCACCCAGTGCCGCTGTGCTCCCGAGCCTGCCAGGATGTGCCGTGCGCGAATTGAAAATTCCATACTCTAGGTATACCAGATGTGGTGTGACTCTTGTGACGGACCTCCAGCTGTGCAATGATTCATGCGGAACAAGCGGAATTCTTTTCGCGCCGCTCAAGTCGATTGGTATACAAATGACAAGGTCGTCATCATCTGTTTCAAGTTTTGACACTCCTTCTTCTGTGCCCGAGAAGGCAACGCTGAAGAGTTGGATCGTCTCCGTCGGACTCGGTTTTGCCATCTCGCTGGTCGCCATTCTCATCGGTGAGCACACCATCAAGATCGGGCCGGCGGCAATCGTGCTGTTTCCGATCATCTGGGCAGTCCTCATCGGTGCGATAGTCGGGCTCCAGCGGATTCTTCCCATCACCGGCAAGATTCGCGCGGTCGGTGAACCGCAGATTCGGATTGGAATCGTTCTCTTCCTCGCTCTTCTGGGGATGGGTATCGGCCCGTCGATCGGCGAGGTCTCCAACCTCGGGCCTGCGATCCTGTTGCAGGAAGTCGGCCATATTTTCGGCACGGTCATCATCGCGCTGCCGATCGCGGTGGGACTGCGCATGGGGCGGTCAGCGATCGGCGCGAGCTGGTCTGTTGACCGGGAGTCCTTCTTGGCTTTCGCCATCGAACGCTTCGGCACTCGCTCGCCTGAGTACAGAGGCGTCTTCGGCGTGTGGATCTTCGGATCCCTGTTCGGTGCGCTCTACATCTCGCTCGTCGCCGGGCTGCTGGGCAGCCTCGATATCCTTCATCCTCTGGCGCTCGCCTTAGGTCTCGGCCTTGGGTCGTCATCGATGATGTTGGGAGGTGTCGGCGCGCTGTCGGTCCTCTACCCCGAACAGGCAACAGAGATCATGGCTTTGGCGGGACTGTCGAACCTCGTCACCAATATCGTCGGATTCTATGCCGGAGTGTTTCTCTCACTGCCGCTGGCACGGAAGCTGTACCTCTTCTGGGCCAAGGTCTGGAGACGTCCCGCGGCCGAGGTCGAGGAGGCAAAGCTGGTTGCCCGAGGCGCTGTGCCCGAGGGCGATGCCTCGCAGCTGAGCGGAGGCCGCCGGAAAGCTGTCGCCATGAGCGCTGACCGCGATGGCGAGACTGCTCAAGCCGAATGGACTCATTCGGATCCGCCCGAACCGAAGGGGTGGAAAGTCTCGCTGTTCGTCTATGCCAGTGCTGGGGTGCTCGGGCTTGTGCTCAATGCGGTCGGCACCGGTGCATTCGAACCTCGGCAACTGCTCGGCACCGCCTTCCTCCTGGCCCTGACCGCGTTATCGTTCCAACTGGCACGCTGGGTCCCGGCGATTCCGGCCAGCGTCTGGGTACTGGGCATAGCCACGATCGTCAGCGCTCCCTTCATGCCGTTCGCTGAAACATTCGTCGGTCTGGTCGACGGGATGGACGTCATGCTGTTCGGCCTCTTGCAGCTGGCGCTCATAGGGCTGAGCCTGGGTCGTGACGTCGGGGCCATCAAGCAGCTTAGCTGGCGCGTCGTCGTCGTAGCTCTCATCACTCTGACCAGTTCGTTTGTCGTCGCTGCTGTGCTCGCTCAGACAGTGATGCATCTCTGACCACCGCTCACGCCCGACGGGAGCCTGTCCACCCCCCCCCGAACAGTCACCATAGATCGTCACCACTCGACCAAAGGGAGTCATATGACCACCGTGAAAAACGTCCGCATCTTCGCCCGCCGCCACGATGACGATGCTGTCGACATAGAGGTCGCTGATGGCCGGATCAAGGCGATCATCCCGACCGAAGAGTTGGGGCCGTCGAAACTGCTGCTGCCGAGTCTCGGCGATGTCCATGCCCATCTCGATTCGAACCGCATGGGCCAACAGTTCCGCCCGCACACCGCCGACGGCACCCTGCACGGCTACATCATGAACGACCGTGCCAACTGGCGGAACGGGGAGCGCAGTGTGCGCAACCAGGCCAGCTTCGCCATTGCTACCATCGTGGCGTCCGGCGGTACGCGGATCCGCTCGCACACGCAGATCGATTCGGACTGCCTGCTGGAGCGCTTCAGCGGTGTTCGGGATGCCTTGGCCGCATACGGCGATGTCCTCGATTCGCAGATCGTTGCATTTCCTCAAGCTGGAATTGTGAGAGAAAAAGGCGTCAAGGACCTGTTGGACGCCGCACTGAGTGAGGGAGCCGACCTGGTTGGTGGCCTTGACCCGGTGCAGTACGACCGGGATCCCAAGACGCACCTCGACATCGTCTTCGAACTCGCGGAAAAGCATGGCAAGGGAGTCGACATCCACCTTCACGAGGGAGGCACCGCTGGAATCTATTCATTCGAGGAGATCGCTCACAGGACAAAGACATTGGGGCTCGAGGGAAAGGTGACCATTTCGCATGCCTTCGCCCTGAACACGAATCCCGAAACCGAAGTCCGCAAGCTGGTCGAACTCATCGCAGATGCCGGGATTTCGGTGACGACGGTCGCCCCGCAGAAGGGCAGCCTGCCGCAGAGCATCCTCGGTGAACATAGTGTCGCCATCGGCCTCGGCGAGGATGGGCAACGTGACTACTGGAGCCCGTATGGAGACGGCGATCTGCTTCGTCGGACCTGGCAGCTGGCATTCACCAATGGTTTCCGTCGAGACGATGCGATCGAGCACTGCTTCGACATCGCGTCCAGGGGTGGTGCACAGGTCATGGCCGGACAGCGGCCCGACGGAACAGAACTCATCGACGATGCGCAATTCGGGCTGGCCGTCGGTGCACCTGCGGACTTCATCGTCCTCGATTCCGACAGTGTCACTGCGGCCATCATGGATACTCCAAGGGAACGGGACGTTTACAAAGGCGGTCAGCTTGTCGCTAGCAGTGGCAAGGTGCTTGGCGGCGTTCGGTAAAGACCGTCTTAACCACCAAGGGTGCCGGCATCCTCATCATGAGGAGGTCGGCACCCTTGGTGGTGCGGAGCGCCCGTCGGTCAGCTCACGGCGACCTTTTCGCCTCCAGCGGGCGAGCTGCCTCGGGGGCGTTGACGGTGAAATTCTATGAGTCGGCACGGAGGTTGTTCCCGGCGGTCTCACCGCCGTCGATGGCGATCGCCGCTCCGTTGACGAACCGGGACTCATCGCTGGCCAGGTAGAGGACGAGGCTGCTGATCTCTTCGACCTCGGCCGCTCGCCCGGTCGGCACCTGGCCCAGTCCTCGCTTGAGCCCTGCGGTCAGGGGCGTGCTCACCGAACCTGGGTGGATCGAGTTCACCCGAATCCCGTACCCGCCCAGGTCCAGAGCGGACGTCTTGGTGAGACCTTGGACGCCCCACTTCGCTGCGGCATAGGCGGCCCGGTGTTTGAACCCGACGAGGCCGGCGATGGATGAGACGTTGATGATTGAAGCTGTGGACTGCTTCATCAATTCGCAAGTGGCGGCCTTCATGCCGTAGAACGTGCCGGTGAGATCGATGTCGATCGTCCGATGCCAGTCGTCGACCTCGGCGTCGAGCACTGAACCCGGGGTATAGATTCCGGCGTTGTTGACGAGCACATCGAGGCGGCCGAACGTTTTCACGCAGGTCTCGATGGCGAGCCGCCATGACTCGAGATCAGTAACATCAAGTCGGACGCTGGCAGCGGCCCTGTGCCCCTCGGTCTCATTGATCTCCTCGGCGAGCGACGCAGCGGTGGACTCCTGCAGGTCGCCGATGACGACCTGGGCGCCTTCGGATGCGAGCACCCTGGCATGAGAAGCGCCCATGCCCTGGGCTGCTCCTGAAATGAAGACGACTTTGCCGGAAACGCGTCCGTTGGGTGAAGTTGTGCTCTGTGAATCAGCCATGGTCACAGGCTAGATACGGTGCGACGAGGATTCATGAGGCTGTTTCATTCAACGGATCACAGAATGGATAGTGGGCGACTGTCGGGTTCAATTATTCTTGGCTCAACCAATGGAGGTGCCAGTGGCGAACTCGTCGTCGGGAGAATCGGTCATCCATCGTGCCGTGCGGATCCTCTCCGTGTTCGGTCCGAGGGCGCAGAGCCGAGGCTTACGAGAAATAGCGCGTGAAGCCGACCTGCCGGTGAGCACGGTCCACAGGATCCTCAACGAACTCGAAGTCGAGGGTCTTGTCAGCCGCGACCAATCGGGTCGTTGGACGCATGGCAACCGACTATGGGAAATCGCCTCTCGAGGAGCCGAGGCCTCTGACCTCCGCAAGGCGGCGTTGCCGCCGATGGAGGACGTCGTCCAAGCGCTCCAGGTGCACATTTCGCTGTCGGTGCTCGACGGAACTGATGCGCTCTATGTCGAACGGCTCGCTCCCGATGAATTCGTCGTCAATATCACCGAGGTGGCCGGCCGTCTTCCCGCCCACGCCTGTTCCGCCGGGCTGATGCTCACCGCATTCGGGCCCACAGAACAGCAGGAGCTCATGCTCCGCCGTCGGCTCGACAAACTCACCGAAAACACCATCACCGATCCCCACGAGCTGCGCGCACTCTTCGCCCGCATCCGCCAACAGGGCTACGCGGCCATGGAAGGCATCATCGTTCCCGAATCCAGCGGCATCTCCGTGCCGGTCTATGGTCGCGGGGGAGAGGTCATCGCCGCACTGACAGTTATTCGCCACCGCGGACAAGAGGACCTCAACGTGATCGTCCCGCAGCTGCGATTCGCCTCCCGTGCGACCAGTCGACGCCTCGGTGTTGTCCTTGACTCACACCGGGTCCGCCGACTGATGGGGTGAACCCTGCGGCCGCCTCGGCGCCTGATTCGAGGCACCGCCTCCTCCGTGTTCGAGCGGAATTGCCCTGATCGGTGCCGTACCGATGAATTGAACACCCCGCTTCGTTCAACGGAACAACCTCTGCCTTGGCTCGCCGATGTCGACAAATCTGTCCCCAAGCCCACATCAGAGAGGAGTGGAGGCACAATGCGAATACTCAACGCAGATAACGCGCATCATTCACACACCCACGACTACGACGTCGTCGTCGTAGGTTCCGGAGCCAGTTCACTGACCGCGGCGGCGACGGCCGCTGACGAGGGACTCAAGGTTCTCGTCCTCGAGAAGTCGAACCTCCTCGGCGGAACATCGGCGGTCTCCGGCGGAATGCTGTGGATCGTCGCCAACGACTACGCCCGAGAAGCCGGAATCACCGATTCCATCAGCGCGGGCCGCACCTACACCGAGGCAGTAGCCCGAGGACGCGGACGATCGGAGCTGCTCGACGCGGCACTCAACCACGGAGTCGATATGCTCCGCTTCGCCGAAGCCGAACTGGGCCTGGAATTCCTATTCCTCGACGATTTCCCCGATTACCGCCAGGATCTGCCTGGAGCTGCTGCCGGGGGACGCACCATCGAACCGGGACTCTTCAACGCCCGCGAGAGCCTCGGCGAACTGTTCGACCACATCCGCACCGACGGCCGTCTGCCATTCAGCATGCAGGAGTACGAACGGTGGGGAGCCTTCACCAGATTCCCCTGGGACGAACTCGAACGCCGCCGCAAACAGGGGTACGCCGCCAAAGGCCACGCACTCGTGTCCATGCTCGTGACCGCCTGCGCTCGCCGTGGAGTCACCTTCGCCGTCGACGCACGAGTCGATCACCTGACCACCGAGGGCGAACGCGTCACCGGCGTCGTCCTCGACGACGGAACCGCGTACATAGCGAAAACGGGTGTGATGCTGGGAACCGGCGGATTCGAATGGGACAAAGGCCTTGCCGATTCTCTGCTGGCCTCGCGCCTGTACACTCAGTGCTCGCCTCCGACCAACACCGGTGACGGACTGAAGATGGCCCAGCGCATCGGCGCGACCGTCCGCGGCACCCGCGAAGCCTGGTGGGCGCCGATGTCCGTGACCGGCACCCTGCGCGACGGCGAACCCGTGGGCACACTGCTGCGGTTCGAACGGCAAGGGCCCGGATCGATCATGATCAACCGGCATGGAAAGCGCTTCGCCAACGAATCCCAGAACTACAACGACCTCGCCCGAGTCCTCCAGTCCTGGGACTCGGCGAACAACCAGACCCTCAACACCCCCGCCTACGTCGTCTTCGACCAGTCCTACCTCGACCGTTACGGAGTGCTCGATCACCGAGCCGGTGACCCGCTGCCCGACTACCTCACAGTCGCGGACACTCTCGCCGGCCTCGCCGAGGCGCTCGACGTGCCGGCCGAGAACCTCGAGTCCACGGTCACCCGATTCAACGGCCAGGCCGAACGCGGCATCGACGAGGACTTCGGGCGCGGCGAATCCGCCTACGACCGGTACTGGGGCGACGACGACAACGCGTGGCCGAACCCGTCACTGGCGCCGCTCGAAAGCGGACCGTATTACGCAATGCCCGTCGTCAACGGAGCCTTCGGCACCTGCGGCGGCCTCGCCACCGACGGCAATGGTCGCGTGCTCGACCCCGACCTCGTGCCAATCCATGGCCTCTTCGCAGCCGGCAACGTCACCGAATCGCCGTATGCCGCCGGATACCCCGGAGCCGGGGCCACGCTCGGACCGCTCATGACCATGGCCTATCTGGCAGGCCGGACGATGACCGGGCAGGATGCCGCCTACCGCGCTCCCAGAGAGCAGACCCGGCACCTCGCCGAGGCGGTCGCCGGATGATCCGCCATATCGTCATGTTCCGCTGGAAGCCGACCTTCACCGACGAGATCCGGGAGCAATGGGTCGCCGGTCTCGAAAGACTGCCCGACGAGGTCCCAGGCCTCATCTCCCTCAGCCACGGTCCCGATGTTCTGCACACCGCGAAGTCATGGGACCACGTGATCATCGCCGACTTCGCTGCCAAGGAAGACATCGACGTCTACAACTCCCATCCAGCTCATGAAGCCATCAAGCCGTTCTCGCTGCCCAACGTCGAGCAGCTGGCCTACGTGGACTTCGAGCTCTGATGCCGAAAGGCGATACCTCATGACCAAGTCCCTCTCACACGATGCCCACGCCGAAGTGGAAGTGCGCAAGACCCCAGGCAAGGCGGCGTTGGCTGCCTTCATGGGCTCGACCATGGAATACTACGACTTCTTCATCTACGGGACCGCGGCCGCGCTGGTCTTTCCCAAGCTGTTCTTCCCCACGGAGGACCCGGCTCTGGGCACCGTTGCCGCCTTCGCGACGTTCGGCGTCGCGTATGTGGCCCGCCCGCTCGGCGGTCTCGTCCTCGGACACTTCGGCGACCGCCTCGGTCGCCGCAACGTCCTCCTCATCGTCCTGCTCATCATGGGGCTGGCCTCGCTCGGCGTCGGACTGCTGCCGACCTACGGGACGGTGGGCATCATCGCTCCGATCCTCCTCGTCGTCTGCCGATTGGCGCAGGGCTTCTCCGCCGGAGCGGAGTCCTCCGGCGCCTCATCCCTGACCATCGAACACTCGCCCGAAGGCCGCCGCGGCTTCTTCACCTCCTTCGTCATGAACGGCTACGCCGCCGGCATGGTGCTCTCCACCGTCATGTTCATCCCGGTCACGGCACTGCCCGAAGAAGCGATGATGACGTGGGGCTGGAGGGTCCCGTTCTGGCTCTCGGCAGTCGTCCTCGTCATCGCGTTCTGGATCCGCCGTCGCCTCGACGAGACTCCCGAATTCGAAGCGAAGCAGGAAGAGGGCGCGGTCAAGAAGCTCCCGGCCAAGGACGTGCTGCGCTACCAGGGACTCGACGTTCTGCGGGTTGTGGGAATGTCGATCTTCATGGTGATGCAGACGCTCTTCACCGTCTTCGGTCTCTCCTACGCGACGACCACAGGACACTTCGAGCAGGCACAGATCCTCACGATCAACGCTGTCTCCATCGGACTCTCGATGCTTGTCATGCCTCTCGCCGGAGCGCTGAGCGACCGATGGGGACGCCGCCCTCTGCTGATCGTATCCATCATCGGCACTGCGGTGACCTTCTTCCTCTACTTCATGGCGCTGAGTTCGGGCAGCGTCTGGCTCGTCGCCCTCGCCTCGTTCGCGTTCATGACGATCATGTACTCGACCTTCAACGGCATCTGGACCTCGTACTTCGGGGAGCTCTTCGCCACCCCCGTCCGCTACTCCGGTATGGCCATGGGCAACCAACTCGGGCTCGTTGTCGCCGGATTCGGCCCCTCGATCGCCGGAATGATGATGGGCGACGGCGTGCACGGGTGGGTTCCTGTGGCCGTCTTCGGCGCGATCTGCTCGGCGATCGCCCTCGTCGCGTGCATCAGCGCCAGGGAAACGGCGCACGTTCCGATCAACCGCCTCGGTGAGCCCTATCTGCGGGCCACCGGCGAATGGGACGACCGTCCCGTGTCGGCTCCGGCCGCAACCCTCTGATCCGTCACAAGCAACACAGAAGGAGAACTCACTCCATGACTTCCACCTCCCACCCCGACCTCACCGATGGTGCCGATGCGATCTGCGACGTGCTCGTCGTCGGTTCCGGAGCCTCGGGCCTGGCCACCGCGATCACCGCGGCCCACCAGGGTCTCAACGTCATCGTTGCCGAACAGGCACCGCACTTCGGCGGGACCACCGCGATCTCGGCGGGATGGGCCTGGGTGCCCGGCAACCCCAAGGGAGCGGAACGCACCGAGGACACCCGCGAAGAAGCTGAAACTTATCTGCGGGCATTGTCTCCGGGCACCTTCGACTCGTCACGGGTTTCCGACTTCCTCGACACCGTGCCCGAGGCGATCACGTTCTTCGAGGACAACACCGAGGTCAACTTCGTCTACCCGGAAAAGGCTCCTGACTATCAGATGGACCTTCCCGGCGCTCGCATCGGGGGCCGCGCCATCCTCCCCGACGATGCGGACGTGCGGATGCTGGGGGACAGGCGCAAGGAGCTGCAGCCGTATCTGTCGTCCTATACGGTGTTCGGCTACATGCCTCAGGTGGGGCCGGATCTCAACGAGTTCTTCCACTCGAATCAGTCGGTGAAGTCCTTTACCTATGTTGCTCGCAAGCTGCTGAAGACGTGGGCCGACAAGGCCGTGTCCCAGCAGCCGCTGAAGCGGACGAACGGTTCGGCGCTGATCACCCGCATGGTCGCTTCGGCGCTCAAGCTCGGGGTGCGGATCTGGACGTCGACCCCAGTTGATCGCCTCATCCAGGACGGGAACGGCGAGGTGATCGGTGCGGAGCTGTCGGGCAAGAATGCGGGCACTGTACGCGCTCGCCTCGGTGTGGTGCTCGCCGGAGGCGGATTCACCGGCAACGAGGCGCTGCGGACGAAGTACTTCCCCCACGACCCGAACGGTGACAACCACTTCACCCCGACGCAGGGACACAATGGGACGTCGGCGGAAATGGCCATCGGCGCCGGGGGCTACATCAACAACGATGTCTTCACTCCGGGTTCGTGGGCTCCGGTGACGGTGTTCAAACACCTCGACGGGCGGCAGAGGCTGTTCCCGCACCTGCGGCAGATCGGCCTGCCGGGCATGATCACCGTCGACTCCGAGGGCAGACGGTTCGGCAATGAGGCACTGAGCTATCACGACTTCGGGCGAGCCATGCTCGACCACGAGAAGGGCGCTCGGCACACCGAAGCCTGGGTCATCGCCGACGAGAAATGCATGCACAAGTACGGGATCGGCTATGCCAAGCCGTGGCCGATCCCGCGCAAGTACTTCTACGACACGGGATACCTCATCCGCGGTGGAAGCCTCGAGGAGCTGGCCGAGAAACTCGGAGTGCCTGCCGAGAACTTGCGGAGCACGGTGGAGAGCTTCAACGAAGGGGCTCGGGTCGGCGAGGATCCGGAATTCGGGCGCGGGTCGACGGCTTACAACCATTTCCGGGGCGACCCTGAGCACAAGCCGAATCCCAATCTGGCTCCTCTGGATAAGGCTCCCTACTATGCGGCGAAGGTGCAGATGGGTGATCTCGGATCCTTTGCCGGGTTGCAGACGGACGGGCATTCGGGCGTCGTGCGGGAGGACGGCACGACGATTCCCGGACTGTACTCCGTGGGCGCCTCGGCGGTGTCGGCCTTTGGTGGGGGGTACCCTGGCTATGGGTCGCATATCGGCCCCGCGCTGGTCTTCGGTTACCGGATGGGTCGGGACATCGCCGATCTCGCAGCCGAGAACGGCGGCCTGAGTGCTGCTGCCCGTGCCGAGCAGGTGCGGTCGTGACCGCAGCGGGGCTGGCGACGGAGGCCGCCTCAGAGCGCACACAGACGTTTGAAGGGCGTACCGCTGTCGTCACCGGGGCCGCCTCGGGGATCGGCGCGGCGATCGCGGAGATGCTCGCTCGCCGAGGGGCGAAGGTGATGATCGGTGACATCTCCGTTCAAGCTCAGCAACGAGCGGATGACCTGGCCGCGGATGGCCTGCAGGTTGCCGCGATTCCGACTGATGCCTCGAGCGAGGAGGATGTTGAGGCGCTCATGGACCACGCGTCGACAACCTTCGGTGGGCTCGACATCCTCGTTGCGAATGCGGGGATCGCAGAACCGAAGGCGCCGATCGATGACCTCGACGTTGCCCGGTGGCGGCAGATCATCGACATCAATCTCACGGGCACCGCACTGTGCTTCAAGCACGCTCTTCGGCGTATGAGGTCAGTCGGTTCCGGGTCGATCGTGGCCGTGTCGTCGATCCTCGGGTTGGTCGGTCAGGCGCGGTCGACTTCGTATTCCGCGTCGAAGGCGGCGATCGTCAACCTCGTCCGTTCGACCGGGCTGACCTATGCGCCGGATGGGATCAGGGTCAACGCGGTCGCTCCGGGGTACGTCGATACTCCTCTGGTTGCGGGACTCGACGAGTCCGTGCGAGGGAAGATGGTCGAACGCATGCCCAACGGTCGACTTGGGACTCCCGAAGAGGTCGCCGAGGTGGTGTGCTTCCTTGCCTCGGACGCAGCCTCCTTCGTCAACGCCGCCACATGGCCGGTCGACGGGGGATACGTCGCTCAGTGACTGGTTCCGTATGGGCTTCTTGCGACAACTTGGCTGCCTCGGCGATACGAACCACTGTGGGTGCCGGCGTCCTGAGGATGATGGCATCGACACCCGCGGTGGTTGTGGTGTCCAAGGGTGAGCGGCCTGCTTGGTCACTTTGGCCGTCATTAATCCCAATAGTCCACGACGGACACACCGAGTCGGTCGAGCAGCGTATCGAGTTGTACTCGTCCTTCACCTTCGTAAAGGGAGCCGATGGAGTCCCGTCCCGGGTTGAGACGGAATGCGTCTCGGCCCCGAGACAGACGCTCTTCGAAGAGAACAACGACGGGCGCTCGGGGCAATCGACTGACCTCTACCTGACGGGAATGCCAGATGATGCCACTGAAGTTCTGAGGCGAAGCATGGATGGCTTGGGCGACAGTGCGAGTGCAGGGGTAGTGCTGACTAGGGCTGGACGAGATCGCCATCCGCTTCAGTCCAAGGTCATCCAACTGCGGATCACGAAGGTCGGCAACCTTCATCTCTTCCGAGGCGAGCAGTTCGACGTGCAGAAGCCCGTGGAAGCTTTCCTCCTCAGCCTCCGGAATGCCGTCCACGTCGACATCCCGAAGGCTTCCTTCGAGGAGGGCAGCCTCAGGTGTTTCGGCCAGGTAGATAGCAGCAACACGGTTCCCGCCCAATTCGGAGTCGAACGGGGAGAATCGTGCGTTGCCGAACCCAGGGTTGAACTCCGTACGTCCAAACCGGGAGTCATAAACGCGACTCCAGGCTGTGTCTGCGGCGATGGTCGTCGACGGCAGCTGGCCCTTGCGGGCAAGGTCAGTCAGTGCGCCGATCGCCACCGTGCACGTAGACGGCTCCGGACAGGTCAGGGCCTCGGGTTTGAACGCGCGACTCATGCGCCGGCTGGGAAGTCGAGGTCATCGATGTGAACCTTGACCGAGTTTTCAACCACCTCTGGTTTCTCGTGGACCAGCTTGGCGGGGATCCGCCCACTGAGCAGTCCAGTGGGCCGAGTACTCCATGCCCAGATTGCCCACGGTCGGACGCCGGCCTTGAGCAGCGGTTGGACGATGGTGATGCTGACCGCCTTGTCGAGGTCGCCTTCGTCGTCGAGCTGAAACGCGGGTACGAGGACTCGCCCTTGTGCCTCGACGGTGAATAGCCTCTGTTCGTGGCGCTGGCGCGATACCCACTGACGTGCGGCTTTCTCGTTGGAGCCGCGCATGTCAGCCACGGTCGAGTAAGTGGCCGCACCTTCACTCTCGAGGAGCCGCTTGCGAATCTCACCACTGCGGACCGCCTGGCGCTGAGTCGCTCCAGAAACGATCTGCGCATTGTCGACATAGTCCTGATCGATGTGCTTTCGCAGCGTGGCGCGACCGGAGACCCGGAGCCGTTTGCGCTGTTTGTAGAGTCGGATGGCGTCTTGAACTTCGTGTGGACTCAGCCCTTCGAAATCCACCTGCTCATCCTGGGCCATAGGTTGATGCGCCTGTGCAGTCATAGCAACCTCCTACTTCTGCTCTCCAGTGTAGCACTTGTGAAATTCCGGCGGCAGGTTATTCAATTGCTACATTTCGCCGTCAAGTTCGCCTGTCTTGGAGCAACTCCCCCGAAGGACGGAAAACTCTTCGCGGTTGAACTCGGGCCCTATAGATTGATCGCCACGACCGGGTCCGTAGTGGGTTGATCGGATCCGCCTTCCGGCTCGATGGTGATGCCGAAGACGCTGCCGTCGGTGAAAGTGTGGCCGCCGATCGTCGTCGATTCTCCGGTCATCAGTCCGGCGCTTTCTGGCCCCTCATCGCTGATCACCCACATCTGCATTGATTTCCCCTCTGGAGCCCGTCCGACACCGTCGGGGCTGATCCGGATGAGCTGTTCGGACTCCGAGGATGACACGGTGACCGTTCCTCCCTCCGGAAGCTCGTCCGTGCTCGTGCGCAGATCGTCGGCTTGCATCAGCCGTGTGGAATCGTCGAGCTGCTGCTGCGCGGCGGTGAGATCCTCCTCGAGCTGGTTCTGACGCTGCGTCTGCTGCCAGACGGTCACCCCGGATCC
Organism: Brevibacterium sp. Lmc1; assembly: GCF_057654315.1. Taxonomy (NCBI): domain Bacteria; kingdom Bacillati; phylum Actinomycetota; class Actinomycetes; order Micrococcales; family Brevibacteriaceae; genus Brevibacterium; species Brevibacterium sp. Lmc1. The sequence continues at coordinate 739,906 of NZ_CM172803.1, forward strand.
AGCAGCGACAATGAGCGCGGCCGCGGCGGCCGCATAAGGCAACCAGGAGCGACGACGTGACTCGCGGTGGTCGGCCAGCGAAGTCGGAGGCGCGAGGGAGACCGGGGTCGCTGCAGTCGAGTTCGCCTGCGTATGCGTCGCCGGGCTCAGCGGCCCGCTCGTCGACCTCTGCTGCGCATGCGTTTGGGGGATGGCGAGAATCGCCTCTCGGGTCGCCGAGCTGACCTCGACCGGCTCGTCGGACTCGGCTGCTTCGGCCATGATGTCGGCATAAGCGGCGACCTCGGAACGGAAGTCGGCATCAGAGTCGGCCAGCGTCTGAGCCTCGGCGAGCTCGGAGTCGCTGAGTCCGCCGAGCGCCAGGCCGGCGGCCAGATAGTCACGATCGGTGCTCATCGACTCGCCTCCAATTCCTTTCGCAGCTTCTTCATTCCGTCTCTGATCCGTGACTTGATGGTGCCCAGCGGCACCTTGAGGCTCTCCGAGATCTGAGCGTGGGTCAGACCCTGATAGAACGCCATGACGATCGGTCTGCTCTGATCCTCTGGCAGTCCCTTCAGCGCCGAGACTGTCCGGTCCGATTCCGCCCGGTCGATCACAGTCTGCTCGACCTCATCACCCGCCTCGGCAGTGGACCGCAGTCCATCGGCGAGGTCCCGGTCCTGCTGGGACTGGACGCTGCGCACGCAGTCGATGGCCCGTCTGCGACACAGAGTGATCAACCATGCCCGGCCCGTTCCCTTCGCGGGATTGAAGCCCGAGCACCGAGTCCACACCTCGGTGAAGCATTCCTGTAGGACCTCCTCGGCCAGTGACTGGCTCTTGACGATCCGGACGATCACGGCCATGAGGATCCTGGACTGGTTCGTGAAGAGTTCCTCGAACGCCGCCGCGTCACCCTCGCTGATCCTCAGCAGCAGCTGACCGCTGGGATCGGCCGAACCGTAGTCTCCAGACGTGGTGTCCGTCGAGGTGGGGGCCGGTTGCCGGGGTTGCGGCGCAGACCCCGGGGGACTGTGTCGAAACGTCGTCGGATCGTCTGAACTCATGCACCAATCTTCTCATCCCCCGAACATTGCCTGGCACGTTCTCCGGTGGTGAGGAGAGGAAGGAGGGGTGGCCAGGGGCCGATCGCGATATGTCTGATCGATCCCTGGCCGGTGCTGCGAGGAGTATGGGATGTCAGTCCTTGGGCATCATCACGGCGTCGACCATGTAGACCGTGGCGTTGGCGGTCTTGACTCCGCCGCAGACCAGTCCGGCATCGTCGAACTTCATGTCCTCGCCCTCACCGGAGATCTTCACCTTCGAACCTTCGACGGTCTCGTGCTCACCGGCGATCTCATCGGGGGAGAGCTGTCCGGGGATGACGTGGTAGGTCAGCACCTTCGTCAGCTGATCCGAGTCCTTGGCCAGGGCGTCGAGGTCGTCCTTGGGCACATCGGCGAAGGCGTCGTCGACCGGGGCGATGACCGTGAACTCGTCGCCGTTGAGGGTGTCGACGAGGTCGACATCGGGGTTGAGTTTGCCCGAGACAGCCTTGGTCAGGGTCGTGAGCATCGGGTTGTTCGAGGCGGCAGTGGCCACCGGATCCTGGCCCATGCCCTCGACAGAACCGGCCCCGTCCGGGTTCGCCTCCGCGTAAGCCGAGCAGCCCTTGCCGACGAGGTCGGAATCGGCCATGGAGGAGTCGCCGGACTCGTCTGGCATCTCGGACTCGCCCGAGTCAGCGGGCTGAGATTCGGAGCTGCCCGATTCCGAACCGGACTCCTCCCCGCCGGAACCGGAATCCATTCCGCAGCCGCTCAGAGCCAACAGACCGATGGCGCCGGCCGAGAGGATGGTGGCGGTGCGTGTGCGAAGCAGTGTCTTCATTGTTCTTCTCCTAATCAACAGTGATGCGTATTCGCGCACAGCTGTGAAGTGATCTCCATTGCTCGCTGTGTACTGGGTATTCGGTGCATTGACCGGTTCGGATGGGCGGATGGAGAAGAAACCTGAGTAATCCTTCGCGGAATCGGCTGCAATCAGCCGACTCCCAAGCGGGCGAAGGCATCGCGGAAGATGGTCAGCGAATCCAGACCCGGCAGCTTCTGGACGCTCTTGTCGAGCTTGTCCAGTTCGTCTGTGTGCTCTTGGAAGAGATGACTCATCACGTGCTTGACTTCGGCATCGTCCATCATCCCTGAGCCCACGGGCTTCCACAGCTTTCCCAGCGCCAGGCGCACGATCTTCTGAGCTCGTGGGTTGTCCTCGAGCCTCTGTCGTGCCTGAGTCGTGTAGAAGGCCACATGTCGAGTCTCCTGTTTGGCGATGCGCTCAAGCAGCGGAGAGAGCACCGGGTGGCCCTGCATCGCCGCCATCCTGCGATATCCGGCTGTGGCGGAGAGTTCGTTGGCCGCACCCCAAGCCATATGCACGGCAATGAAGTCCGTGCCCACCATGTTCGACAGCAGCGACTGCTTTGCAGGCCCGAGAGCGAGTTTCCACCCCAAGCTCATCCGCTTGGCTTTGACCTCGTCGTAATCGACGTGGATTCCGTGTTTCTCGAGCACGGCGGCCAACGCCTCTCCGTGCCAGAACTCCTCTCGGTTCCACATGGTCATGAATGCCGCCGTGGCGTCCTCGCGATGTGAAGGAGTGACGAGCAGCTCCCTGACGAAACATGTGGTGTGGTATTCGACGTCGCACATGTATCGCACCGACCGGAGAGTGTCTCTGTCCAAGGGCATGTCATCGAACACATCGAGATCCAGATCGGTCCAGTTCACCGCCTCGGACGTCTCGGCGTACTTGTCGAAGTCAAAGGCCATGGTTTCTCCCTGCTTGAGCATGGGCTCTGCGCGTCGAGCGCAGCGCCGCCGTCACTTGGTTCATCGAAGGCTGAGGGTTCCCCGGCAGGAACCGTCCGATCTCGGCATCCGAGTCGATCAGGTGTTGTCTGTCGGAGGCAGAGGCGAAGATGCTTGTCAGAGCGCTGGCCTCATCCGGTTCGGGCACTCCGACGATCCTCAGAGGAGCCCACGGCCGCATGAGGTGAGCACGAGCGGTGAGGGCTTCGATCCGTGATCGTCGGATCCGAGCCACCGCCTCCGAACGGAAGAAGCGGACGATCGCCTCGCGCCGGTCGATGATCTCGGTCAGGACGCGAGCGGCTTCACCGCTGAGTCGTGTACGCACTGCCCGTTCAGCTGCCTGGAGGCCTGCCTCCTGTATCGCGAGCCTGGCCATGTGTCCGGCGGCGAGAGGTTCCTTGACCAGTCCGCCGACGACAGGTGCGAGTATCGGCAGCCCCCGTTCGACCCACATTCCGCGCAGTCTCCGTGACCTGCCCCCGCGAAGGTCCTCAGGGCTGAGGGTGGTTTCGAGCATGTCGCGCAGTGCCCGCGCCAACCAGTACCGCTCGTAGCCCCATCCCGTCACGAAGGCTGTGATTCGCGCTTCGTTGGACGTCCAGGAGGCGAACATCGCCCGGGTCTCGGCCAGCGCTGAGTTCTCCAGTCGCCATAGGAAGCCGAGATCGCGTACCACGTCCCCGGCCACCTCGATGCGCTCTGAGTCGAATTCGATGCGTCCTCGAGCGTGAGCAAGATAGTCGTCGACATCGAATGCTGTGCGGAGCACGATGGGATGCTCTGCATCGGAGAACAGTCGTCCTCTGACGTGCCCGGGCGGATGTTCGACGAGGGGGTTGTGGAGTGTTCTGTCGCTTGTCACCATTCCATCACTTTCCATCGCTTCTTCAGTGCCAGGCCGTAGAGACCGAGATCCGGAGTGACGGCAACGGGGCTGCCGACGAGTTCGAGCCATGCGGCATCGCCCAGAGAGTCGCCGTAGCCGGTCGAACGTCCCAGATCGGCGCCCACGGTGTCGGCGTATTTGCGCAGCCAGTTCGCCCGAGCCTCATCAACCAGCGGAGGGCTCGCGAGGAACCCCGAGAGAACACCGTCATCGGTGACGTCCATCCGGGTTGCGACCACCTCGTCGAAGAGATCGGACAGAGGTTCGACGAGGACATCGAGAGCGCCCGTGAGCAGGACCGTGCGGTGACCGGCCGCGCGGTGTTCGTCGATGAGCTGCCGGGCCTGGGGGCGGATGGAGTCGCGGATCGTCTGCCCGAGACGGCCGGTGACGGCCGCTCGGAGCTCATCGAGTTCGAAGCCCTGATACCGACGGTTGACCATGCGGATGAGGTCCGAACGGTCGCGGTACTCGGCGCGCAGCAGTCCGGGGACGACTCCGGCCATCGTCGCCATCATCGCCGGCCACTTGTAGATCGGCTGCGTGGCGCGCACGACCGCCGCGAACTGCTGCACGATGTTCGCCGAAATCACCGTCCCGTCGAGGTCGAAGACGGCCAGAGCCTCGGAAGTGGGCGGCAGGGGACGCGGAGTGGGCGGGGCCTCGCTCTGGCGGCGTCTGCGCGAATAGCTGCGGGTGAGTTCTGTGATCGCCGGGATGTGGACGTCCTGGAAGTATTCCGTCCAGTCGATCTCGGTCACGTCGAACCTGCGGTTGGTCGGGCAGTCCTCCGGCAGTCGCTCAAGCAGACGTCTCGTGTTCGCATCATCGAAGATCATCTCCGTCTTCGTGTACTGCTGGTACAGGTCGGCGAACTGACGCAGTGACTTCAGTTTGGCGTCGGTTCTGTGCAGCCGTGAGGTCAGAGCGCGTGTGCGCGTCGAGGCGGGCAGCCGCTCGACGACTTCGCGGCCGACGCCCGTGACCAGTTCCTTCAGCCGGATGCGCTGTTCGATGAGTTCGGAGCTGGGGAAGCTCCATTCGGGCACCACCGTGGGAACCCCCTCTGTGTCAGGCAGGGGATGGGCGAGGAAGTACTCGCGGACGGTTCCGACCATCTGGTGGAACGGCAGGGGATTGCTCGTGCCCGATACGACCTGGTAGTAGTCCGAATGACCTTGCTCCGGCTGTCCGGAGCTGCTGTCGTGCTCTGCCGGCTGCCGCTCGAGTGGACCCTGTTCGGCAAGGGCGAGGATGACATTGACGACATAGTCGACGGGAATGATGTCGAGCACCGAATCGGCGTGCCCGGGGAACTCCGAGAGGCTTCCTTTGGCGTAGGCCATGATGAGGGGGTCAGCGACCTTGAAGCCGTCGATCCACCCGGGACTCGGTCGACGGAACGCGGATTCGATGATGGACGGGCGAACGAATGAGACCTGATGCCCCTCGGCTGCCCACTCTTCACCGATCCGCTCGGCAAGTGCCTTGGTGAAGGTGTAGATGTCTGTCCACCCGAGGGACTGGGCACGGGTGTGTCCGAACTCCACGAGTCGATCCCGCACATAGCTCTCCCGGGCGGCTTCCGCCCCGGCGGCCACCGATTTCGGGCCCATCCGAGAGCTCTGTGCTTGAGCTGTGCGGATGAATCGGCGCAGCTTCTCCGGTTGCCGGGATTCGGCCTCGACGCTGGTCCTGGCCTGTCTGGCCGCCCGACACTCATCGTCATGATCGACGGTGTGGCGCAACCGGGACTCCTGCGCGACGCCCTTTGCGATCCCTCCGACATAGGCTGTCGAGACATGGATGACGTGGGGGCTCTGCTGCGATTCCGACAAGGCAGCGTAGAGTCGCTCGACGCCTCCGACATTGGTGTCGAACGCCTCGTCGATCGCGGCGTCGAACGACACGCTCGACGCGGAGTGGATGACGACGTCAAAGCGATCGGTCAGGGGCGGCAGATCAGCGAGATCCCCCTCGAGTACCGTGACCCGCGATTCGAAGGCCTCGCGCACTGTCTTTTCGCCGACCCGATCGATCCAGGAAGCGAAGACCGGCTTGCCGAGCAGCCGCTGCAGTCGATCATGTCCGGACTGTGTTCCGCGGGGACGAACGAGTGCAGTGATGGCGACGTGCGAGTCGCTTTCGAGGAGCGCTTGGAGCAGCGCCTGACCAAGGAACCCTGTGGCACCGGTCAAGAGGTATCGGCTGGGGTGCATGCGGAAACCTATCGGGTAGAGAGCGCGATTCGGTGGAAACGCGGATGCGGTTTACACAATTGATTCGGTGCGGACCGGTTTTTGGATGCCTGTATCGTAGCAATATGAATGTGGCCCTCATCACTGGTGGCACTGCGGGGATCGGTGCGGCTTTTGCCCGCGCTTTCGCCAGACGCGGTGTCAGCCTTGTCCTCGTCGCCCGAGACCCCGACACCCTGGAGTCGTCTGCCGAGCAGCTTCGCGCCGACTACGGCGTTCATGTCGATACGATCGCGGCTGACCTCGCCGACCGAGATGCCCAGGCCCGCGTGGCGGCTCGGATCGAGGAGCCCGGTTCGGAACCCGATATCGACATCGTGGTCAACAATGCGGGATTTTCGGTCCGATCGAGCCTGCTCAGCCCGGATGTCACCGAACATGATCGCGGCTTCGAAGTGATGCAGCGCGCTGTTCTGATCATCGGCGGTGCTGCCGCCAGAGCGATGAAGCATCGAGGGCGGGGATGGATCATCAATGTCTGCTCCGTCAGCGCTGGGCTGACGCAGAACAATTACACCGCCATCAAAGCGTGGACGCAGAACTACTCCGAGGCGCTGTCGGTTCAGACCGCAGGTACAGGGGTGAGTGTGACCGCTTTGGTGCCCGGATGGGTGCGCACTGAGTTCCATTCCCGAGCCGGCATCGCTGGAACGTCGATTCCCGACCTGCTGTGGATGGATGCGGACATGCTCGTGGAGGGGTGCTTGCGAGACGTCGCTCGCGGGAAGAGGATCTCGGTGCCGCAGCTGCGGTGGAAGATGATCTCGTCGACGCTTCGGGTGCTGCCGCGTCCGGCAATCCACCGTCTTTCCGCTCTGCTCACTTCTCGTCGGCAGCAGGAGGGGTAGGGCGGCGACGCTCGACCGGTCGAAGAAATTCGGGGAAATGCCCATCCGAATGCGATAGCGGCTCCGAACCAGTGGAGATGACTGATCACACTCTCTCCCCGCCGGCGCCGCCGAAGTACAGGTCGCGCATGCGCGCCGCGATGCGATTCCTCCTCCAACGTGTGCTCTTCCGCGGCCTCGTCCGTTCGACGATCACTCCGACGGTGAAGATCGCTCCAGGAGTGCGCAAGCTCGACCGAGGCTTTCTCGTGATTGCCAACCACACCTCGCACCTCGACGCGCCCATGATCGCGCAGAGTCTGCCGCGCAGACAGTCGCGGTTCCTTGCGACCGGAGTCGCCAACGACTACTTCTTCACCGTATGGCACAAGCGGCTCTTCGTCCGGTGGCTCTTCAACGCGTTTCCGATCTATCGCGAAGGATCACGCGGCAGCGCGCATCTGCCCCGCGCTCTGCTGCGCTCAGGTGTGCCGGTTCTGCTGTTCCCCGAGGGCGGTCGGCAGAAGTCAGGCACGATCGCTGATTTCAAGGTCGGGTCGATCAAGCTGGCCGTCGATGCTTCTGTCCCCATCGTGCCGACGGCCGTCGTCGGAGGCTACGAAGCGATGCCCAAAGGCTCTGCCTGGCCGGTGCCGGGCAGGCCACCTGTGCATGTGGTCTTCGGCGAACCGGTCACCGCCCGATCAGAGGAATCGCTGTATGAGCTCACCGCGCGGGTGCAGCAACTCGTGGCGGAGCTCTTCGCCACGGGAGCCGACGACATCAGTGTCGGCAGTGAACACGCCGAATCGCCGGAAAGGACGAAGAAATGAGCGAACCCATGAGAATGCAGGACGTCAAGCGGCACCGCTGGTGGGGCTGGGGAGCCGAAGGAGTCGACTTCCGGTGGGAGACCAAACCCGACTTCGCTGCGATCGCCAAGGACAAAGTCGGTCTCGACCTCTGGAATGCTCCGCGGCCGACCACGCCGGCGCTCAGCGACCTGAACATACCCGAGTCTCGCATGTCAGCGAAGCTGATCGACGAGCTCGGCGCCGTGGTCGAGTCGGACAATGTCAGCGTCGACGACGAACTGCGCGTGGTCCATTCGTTCGGCCGCTCCCTGCCGGACCTCTACCGGGTGCGCCACGAGCCGATCACCCGCCTCGTCGACGCCGTCGTCTACCCAGGCAGCGAGGATGAGATCGCCGCTGTCCTCGCTCTCGTGCTCGACCGCGATCTCGTCCTCATCCCCTATGGCGGCGGCTCGTGCATCTCCGGCTCAGTGACCCCGAGCCCGGATGAGGAGCGTCCCATCGTCTCGCTGAATCTCGGGAGGATGCGTCGAGTCATCGACATCAACGAGTATTCGGGCCTCGCCCGAGTCGAAGCCGGAGCATACGGGCCCGACCTCGAGGAGCAGCTCAATCTTCGCGGATGGACGATGGGTCATTTCCCCGACTCGTTCAGCTATTCGACCCTCGGCGGATGGGCGGCGACCCGGTCATCGGGAATGCAGTCGGACAAGTACGGTGACATCGAAGACATCGTGCGTGGTCTTCGCGTCGTCCACCCTCGTGGCGTCATGATGAGCAAGCCCATTCCGGGCCGCGATTCGGGTCCCTCGGTGCATGAGATGGTCCTCGGCAGCGAAGGCCGTCTCGGTGTGATCTCGGAATGCACGGTGCAGGTGCATCGGCTGCCGAAGGTGCGGCAGGTCATCGCCTACCTCTTCCCCGATTGGGCGAGTGGAGTCGAGGCCATGCACGACATCGCCCGTTCCGAGGTCACGCCCGCGTTCACCCGTCTCTCAGACGGGCCCGAGACTCGGTTCAGTCTCGCGATGGTCTCTGAGCCGAAGGGTGTGAAGGCAACGATCGCGGCTCGCGGTCAGGACGCCCTGTTCGCCTACCTGCGGTCCAAAGGGTGGGACACGACAGAAGGCATGTGCCTGTCATACGTCTGCTTCGAAGGGTCGAAGGAGCGCGTGGCACGTGAGAAGGCCGAGGTGAAGGAACTCATCGCTCACCGAGGCGGAATCAGCCTCGGCTCCGGACCCGGCGCCGTCTACGATCAGAAGAAGTTCGACACCCCGTATCTGCGTGACTTCCTGCTCAACTACAAGGTCTTCGGCGATGTCTGCGAAACGGGAGTGACGTGGGGAGATCTCAAGAACGTCCATGCTCGGGTGCACGAGCGATTCCGCCAGACCCGCAGCGAGCAGGGCGGACCGGGGTTCATGTTCTGCCATCTGTCCCACAGCTATCACGGCGGCGCCTGCCTGTACTTCACCTTCGCGATTCCCTACACGGACGAGGACACAGCGCTGGCGGAGTATCAGGACGTCAAGGACAGCATTCAGCAGGAGTTCATCGACTCCGGCGGAGGCCTGTCGCACCACCACGGAGTCGGCACCGAACACCAGCCGTGGCTCGTCGACGACATCAGCGAGCCGGGGGCATTCATGGTCGATGCCGTATTCCGAGCCACCGACCCCGGGCAGAACCTCAACCCGGGGAAAGTCCTCGGCGATCGGGATCCGTCCTGAGGACGTTGACCTTGCTGGGCTGCATGCGTCCTCACCGGCCGGCGAGAATCTCCTCCAGACCGACAGCCTCGACGGGCAGTCGATCGGCACTGCACAACGCAGCGACATACGGTCGAGGGCATGTGAGCCGGGAGATGTTGAGTGCGTCGAGTTCGGAATTTCCGGGGGCCGCGATCGTGGCCGTCCATTGTCCGTGCGGGCCGATTCCCGACGGCAGGTCCATGATTTCGATATCACTGGGCGGCACGGACAACCCGTGCCCGGTGGTCTTCACCGCGGCTTCCTTGCACACCCAGAGGTCGACGCGCTGACGCACGGAATCGCCGCCCTCGGTCAGAGTTTCCGTCGGGCCGAGGACGTAGTCGTCGAAGCCTGAGAAGACATCGGGAGGGACCTGTTCGATGTCGACTCCGATCGGTGAGGTCCCAGGCGCCGAGGCGATCGCCACGGCCCCGTTCGACCGAGACAGGCTGAGCTCCGCCCCGGGGACTGTCGGCTTGCCATGAGGGCCGCCGCACGTACGACAGCGGCGTGTCAGTTCCAATTCGCCGGCCTCTTCGAGGTCGACGCCTAGGCGGCGAGCCGCCATGAGTCGAAAGATCAGATGCGCCCCTCGGAACGCGGCCCGATCGGAGGGTCTGCGAAAGCGGTCCGCGCGAGCGGCCTCGTCCGGTGATAACAGCGAATCGAGCCACGGGTGCTCGGCGAGCACCCGTTCGATTGCTGTTATGTCGCTGATGAGGTATTCGATCGGGGCTCTCGTCATCTCCGACTGATCCGACGGTACTGGGAGACGGCGATGGGCGAGAAGACGGCGATGACCGCAACGCAGCTGAGGATCGCATAGATGACGGCGTTGTCGGCCGCCCAGCCCGTGCTGGTGACGAACCCGGCCGGCGGTGCGTTGCCGAACAGTTCTCGGACACTGGTGGCGACTGCGGTGATGGGATTCCACGCGGCGATCGCCTGCAGCGGGCCCGGAAGGGTGTCGATCGAGACGAAGGCTCCGGAGATGAAGGTGACGGGGAAGAGCCAGATGAGGCCGAGGCTCTGTGCCACCTCGACGCTCCTGGCCGTCAGTGCGATGACCGCACCGATCCACGACATGGCGAAGCTGAAGAGCAGCAGGAGCGTGATGCCCAGCAGGGCTGAGCCGAATCCCTCGGTGATGCGCCACCCGATGAGCAGACCGCAGAGCATCGTCACGGCCACGGAGATGAGGCTGGTGACCAGGTCCGAGGATGTTCTGCCCAGAATCACGGCGACCCGTGACATCGGCAGCGAACGGAAACGGTCGATGAGTCCGAGCTGGAGGTCCTTGGCGAGGTAGACGGCGGTGAAGGAGGAATTGAAGGTCAGCGTCTGTGCCAGGATCCCGCCGATGAGGAACTCCCGGTACGGCCCGCCGCCGAGGCTGCCTCCGAAGACGAACGCGAGGAGGAAGACGAAGATGACCGGCTGGACGACTCCCGTGACCAGGGCGCCCGGAGTCCGACGGACGGTGAGCAGATTGCGCCAGGCGATGACGGAGCTGTCGCGAGCGGCGGAGACGAGTGCGGTCATGCTCCCACCTCGGCGGTGTCTGCCGGTGTCCGTGCGGGCCTCGCCGAGGTGGGCTGTCCGGTGAGATCGAGGAACACGTCGTCGAGCGTGGGACGGCACAGGGCCGCCTCGGTGACGGAATGCCCCTCTTCATCCAAGGCGGCAAGGACCTGCAGCAGATTCCGCTGTCCCAGTGGTGCGGACGCGGTGATGCGCTGTCCCGACGAGTCCGTCTGCGGGTGGGCGGAGTCGCCGATGATGCGGTCGAGGATCTGCAGGGTTCTGTCGAGGGAGTCGCGGTGGGTCAGCGTCAGTGTGATTCGTTCGGCACCGAGCTTGCCCTTGAGGTCCGTTGAGGTTCCCTCGGCGATGACGTGTCCGGAGTCGATGACGGCGATGCGATCGGCCAGCTGGTCTGCCTCCTCCAGGTACTGGGTCGTCAGCAGCACTGTGGTGCCGCCTCTGACCAGAGTGGTGATGACCTCCCAGGTGTCGAGACGTGCGCGCGGGTCGAGCCCGGTGGTCGGTTCGTCGAGGATGACGACCGGCGGGCGCACGACCAGGGCCGAGGCCAGGTCGAGTCGTCGCCGCATGCCTCCCGAATAGGCGCCTGCGCGTTTGCCTGCGACGTCGCTGAGACCGAATTCGGCCAGCAGCTCGCGGGCGCGGGACGCCGATTCCCGGCGGCTCATCCCGTAGAGGCGGGCGACCATGACGAGGTTCTCGTAACCGGTGAGTTTCTCATCGACGGCCGCGTACTGGCCGGAGAGGCCGATGCTGCGGCGGACGGCAGTGGGATCGGCGGTCACCGAGTGGCCTGCCACGACGGCAGTGCCGGAGTCGGGGCGGATCAGTGTGGACAGGACCTTGACGGTCGTTGTCTTCCCGGCCCCATTGGGGCCGAGGAGACCGAAGATCTGTCCCTCCTCGATGTCCAGGCTGATGCCGTCGAGAGCTCGAAAGGCCCCATAGTTCTTCCTCAGATTCTCCAGGCGAATCACTATGAGGCGATCTCGGTGAGTCGGCGCGGAGTGATGTCCGTCCAGTTCTCCTCGACGAATTCGAGGCAGTCGTCGCGGCTGGCCGGTCCGAACACGAGGACCCATCCCGCGGGCACATCGGCGAACGACGGCCACAGCGAATGCTGCTGCAGGTCATTGACCAGCACGCGGAAGGTCCCTGTTGTGTCATCGAAGGGGTTATTCACGGGGTTTCAGCTCCTAGTGGTGTTGCTTGGCGGGGTTTGGTTCCAGGAGTGGATGGAACTCATCTGTGATTCGGCGGCCTCGCCCATGTGGATGGACAGGACGGGAAGAATCTCTTCGAGAGCCTCGGCACTGAGCATGTCCGCGTGCCGGGCGTCGACCTCGGTGACGTGGATGTCGCCGGTGACGAATCGGCGCCATGAGTCGGGGCCGGGGGTGCCGCTGGGAACGTCCCGGGTCGCGGTGAAGAGCACCAGCTCACCGTCGAACGTCTCCACCGGGGCTTCGCGGATCAGCCTGGCCAGGGTGAAGAACCCGCGGGTCATCGCCGCAATTGTCTCGGGTGCCACATTGCCGAGGGGATCACCGTGTGCACGCAGGATCTCCAGGGCCCGTTCGTCATCGAGACCCTCCGTTGTCTCCGTGATCGCCGGATGATTGGCGCCGAGGTAGTTCGCCCACAGCTCGGACCCTTCGCCGACATCGGCGTTGCGCTCCTGCCCGGTGGGGAAGGCGTCGAGAATTCCGAGGAACGCGACGGACTCGCCCTGCTCCTGAAGGCGGGTGGCCAGACGGTGGGCGAGGATGCCGCCGAGAGACCACCCGATCAGGTGGTAGGGGCCCGACGGCTGAACCGTCTGCAGATGGTCGATGTAGTCGTCGGCGAGTTCGGTCAGCGTCTGGGCTGTCATCTGCTCCGGGTCCCCGGGTGAGAGGCCGGGCATCTGCAGGCCGATCAGCGGGCGGTCCGGATCGAGGCCGTGGAGCATCGCGGCGAAGCCCCAACTGATGCCCGTGGCCGGGTGAACGGCGAACAGGGGTGGCTTCGCACCCGCGGAGCGCAGCGGGAGCAGGCGGTGGAGGCTGTCGGCGATGGAGTCTGCGCCGCCTCGGCCGACCTCGCGAACGAGCTGTTCGACGGTCGGTGAGCGGAACAGGGCCTGGACCGACAGACCGGCACCGAGGGCCTCGTTGACAGCTGCGATGAGCGGCCGGGCGAGAAACGAATGCCCGCCGAGTTCGAAGAACGACTCGTCGATGCCGACATGCGGCAGGGACAGCACGCGTGCGAAGATCGCGGCGACGGTCTTCTCCTGCGGCGTGCGTGGTGTCAGCCGCGATCCGACGGTCGCGGTCGACGGGTCGGGCAGGGCCGCCTCGTCGATCTTGCCGTGAGCGGTGAGGGGGATCTCGTCGATGACGACGAGGTGCGAGGGCGCCATGTAGGAGGGAACGACCGAGCGCACATGGTCGCGGGCCTCATCGGCGAGGAGGCCCCGAGACGAAGTCCCGGTTGAGTCCTCGGCGAGCTGGGCGTCGGTCTCCGTTCTCGCGCCGACCTCGGCGACGATATAGCCGACGAGCTGCATCGTGGCAGGGTCCGTGCCGAACGGACGGACGACGGCGTCCTTGACGCCCGGTGCCTGGCGCAGGGCCTGCTCGACCTCCCCGAGTTCGACTCGGTATCCGCGCAGTTGGATCTGATCATCGCTGCGACCGATGAACTTGAGCTCTCCGCCCTCGTGCCTGACGACGAGATCCCCGGTCCGGTACATGCGCTCGCCCGGGCCCCCGTAGGGGTCGGCGATGAAGCGTTCGGCGCTCAGTCCCGGTCGGCCCCGGTACCCGTGGGCCAACTGCTCGCCCGCCAGATACAGTTCCCCGATCGTCCCGGACGGTACATGATGGAGGCGTTCATCGAGGACGTATCCGCGCATGCGCCCAAGCGGCGACCCGAGAATCGGAGTCGGGGAGGCACCCACAGGTGCGGCGAATGCGTCGACCGTGGTCTCCGTGGGCCCGTAGAGGTTGTGGGCGATGATGCCCGGGTGGCCCCGCAGCCACTGCCAGAGATCGGGGTCGATCGCTTCCCCGCCGAGGGCGAGGATGATCGGAGAGTCTTCTTCAGCGGCCTCAGCGATCATGCGCTCGAAATCCGGTTCGGCGGAGAGCAGACGAAGGTAGCTTGGTGTCGTCTCCCAGAATCCGATGCCGAGTCGGCGCAGATCGGCCGCCAGCTGCTGTGGATCGCGTTGGACGGCCTCCGAAGCGATGTGAAGCGGATGCCCGACCACCATCCACAGCAGGGGATCCCAAGCGGCGTCGAAGCCGATTCCGGTGGTGTGGGCGACCGGAATCCGGTCGGCCTCATCGCTCGGGGTCGGCAGGAACCGTGCCCGGTGGGAGGCGAGGAGGTTCGCCAAGGCCGAGTGGCCGACTGCGACACCCTTGGGCCGGCCTGTCGAGCCGGAGGTGAAGGTGACATAGGCCGCCGAATCCCGGTGAGGCGTCGGCAGCGTCGCGGTCGTGGTCGCAGCGGTTGCCCTTGAGGTCGTGGATTCCTGAGGAGCAGGTGAGGGGCGAGTCGAACCGTCGGCGGGCGAGATCTCGATGATGTTCGGGGTGATCCCGGCATCGGCGAGGAGGGGCGAGAGCTCTGAGGTTCTGCCCGGCTGTGTGATGACGATGGGTGGTTCGGCGTCGGCGAGGATTGCAGTGGTGCGACCGCGGGGATAGTCGATGTCGATCGGGTTGAAAGCTGCACCGGTCTTGAGTACGGCCAGTGTCGCGACGATGACGCCGAGGCCGCGACTCAGTCGAACGGAGATCGTGTCGCCGGCGCCTGCTCCCTGGTCGATGAGCTCGTGCGCCAAACGGGTCGAGGCGGCGTCGAGTTCGCGGTAGGACAGTGACGTCTGGTCGGACCGGACCGCTACGGCATCGGGCATTCGGGCTGCGGTGGCGGCGAAGACGTCGAGCACCGGCGGCGGCGTGTCAGCAGGCATGTGGCCGGTGAGGGACTCGATCGCCGTCCGGGTTTCGACCGGGTCGAGCAGGGCGATGTCGTGCAGCGGTCGTTCGGGATCCTGCACGGCCTCATCGACGAATCGGGAGAATCGTCGGCAGATGTCGGCGATGGTCTCCGCGTCGAACATCGATGAGTTGTAGTCGAGGACCACCGCAAGTCCCGCGTCGGCATCGCTGCGGCGGAATGTGAACGAGAGGTCGAACTTCGCGTCACCGGTCTCGACCTCAGGTTCGATGCTCGTGGTGACCCCGGGCAGCTCGAGTTTCGGTGCTGCCGACTCCTCGAGGGACAGCATGACCTGGAACAGGGGATGGCGGCCCAGTTCGCGAGGCGGATTGACCGATTCGACGAGACGTTCGAACGGCACGTCGTCGAGTTCCACTGCATCGATGACTGCGGCGCGGGTGCGAGCCAGGAGCGCGCGCAGGCCGGGGCCCGCCGAGGTGTCGGTGCGGATCGGAATGGTGTTGACGAAGAGTCCGACCATGTCTTCCAACGCCGGGTCCGACCGGCCGGCGCTGGGGGAGCCGATGACGATGTCGTCACCGGCACCGAGCCTGCTGAGATAGCCGGCGAGCACGGAGTGCAGCGCCATGAACAGACTGGCCCCGTTCTCCGCGGCCACCGCTGCCAGACGGGCAGAGGTACGGGCGTCGAGGCTGAAGTGATGGTGACGACCCGACTGCCTGGCGGTCGTGGGACGGGGGCGATCGGCGGGCAGGGTGATGTCGGTGGGAATCCCCTCGAGCCGGTCGTGCCAGGTTTGGATCTTCCGTTCCAGGAGTGGGACCTCCGCTCCAAGGGCCTGCTGGTCCTCGAGGACATTGCGCTGCCAGAGCGCGAACTCGGCGTACTGGATCTCGAGGGTGCGTTGCATCGGATGGGCCGAGCCGCGCAGTGCGGCATAGGCGGTGGAGAGGTCCTGGGTCAGTGGACTCAGCGAGGCGCCGTCGGTGGCGATATGGTGCATCACCAGGTGGAGAACCCACTCGTCGCCTTCAGTGAAGAGGCTCGCACGAATGGGAAGGTCGCGGCTGAGGTCGAATCCGACGGCGGCCTCGTCCCTCATCTGCTCCGCGGTCTCCGTGCCAGAGGTCGTGGTGCGGCGTGCCATAAGACCCTCACCGGCGTCCGGGGGCAGGATCTGCTGGACGGGGCGGCCATCGACACTGGGGTAGATGGTGCGCAGGATCTCGTGTCGGGCGATCACGTCCGTCAGCGCCTGGCCGAGGGACTCCGCGTCGAGATCTCCGGAGAATCGGACAGCCAGGGAGATGGTGTAGTCCGAGGCGTCGGTGTCGAGCTGATTGAGGAAGTGCAGCCGCGCCTGCCCATAGGACAGAGGGATCAGCTGCGGGCGGGTGGGTCCGTGCGACCGACTCCACGCGGTGAGGCTCAGCTGCGGCGCACCGTCGGCCGATTCCGCCGTGGTCGTGGGGTCCTCGGCGGGTTCCGCCTCGGTGGGGCCGCGAGAATCGAGTCGATGCAGCAGCGCAGCCGGGGTGGGAGAGTCGAAGATTGCGCGCAGGGGCAACTCGGTGTCGAAGGCAGTGCGGATGCGGCCGATGAGGGAGACCGCCAGCAACGAGTGCCCGCCGAGGTCGAAGAAGTCGTCGTCGAGGCCGATCTCCTTCGTGCCGAGCACGGACGAGAAGACTCGGCACATGGTGTGTTCGTCCGCGGTGCGCGCGGCTCTGGAGCCCGTGGTCCCCGAAGCAGTGGGGGCAGGCAGCCGGGAGCGGTCGAGTTTGCCATGTGACGTCAACGGGATCGAGTCGAGACCGACGAGGATGTGGGGGACCATCGGTGCCGGCAGCTGGGCGGCGAGGTGATCGCGGAGGGCCGCCTCGTCGGCGTCCCCGGTGTAGTAGCCGATGAGCCGTGCCGATTCGGGATCCGTGAGATTCTCGACGATGGCAGCGGCCTGGGTCACCCCCCTGCCCGAGGCCAGGGCGTTCTCGACGTCTCCGAGCTCGACCCTGTATCCGCGCAGTTTGATCAGGTCGTCATCGCGGGAGACGAAGTCGAGGCTGCCGTCAGGGTGTCGGCGCACGAGGTCGCCGGTCCGGTACATCCGAGCGCCCGGTTCGAGAGGATCGGCGACGAATCGTGTTGCCGTCTCCTTGGGCCTGTTGACGTAGCCGGAGGCGATTCCGGCGCCTGCGAGATAGAGATCGCCGACGACTCCATGAGGGACATCACGCAGATGCTGATCGAGGACCATGGTTCGAACATTCCTGATCGGACGGCCGATGGTGGGTCGGTCTCCCGCGACCGTGGCGGTGACGGAATCGATGGTGAATTCGGTGGGACCGTAGAAGTTGTGGGCTCGCACCTTGGGGTTTGCAGCAAGCTCCTGCCAGAGATCGGCGGGCACGGCCTCTCCGCCGAGGGCGAGCGACAGCGGGAATCGGTCTTCCTCGGTTACGTTCTCGAACAGTCCTGAGATGATGAGCTGCCTGACGAACGAAGGGGTGGTCTCGAGGGCCCGGATCTCGTGCTCGCGGCAGAATCGGACGAGTGCTTCGGCATCGCGGCGGATCTCGTCGCCGACGATGTGCAGGCTCGCTCCGGCCACGAGCCAGAGCACCGGGTCCCAGGCGGCGTCGAAGCCCAACCCCGCCGTGTGCGCTGCCTGGACCGGTCCGATGTCGAGTCCCGCCTCGGCGAAGATGGTCTCCCGATGATGGGCCAGCAGATTCAGCAGGGCACTGTGGGGGACTGCCACGCCCTTCGGGGTGCCGGTCGATCCGGAGGTGTACATCTCATAGGCGCGGTCGCTCGGAGCCGGACGGTCGGCTCCGTGACGACCGAGTTCGGCGGTGTCATCGTCACGTCGACCCGCCTCGGCGGTGTGGAGTTCGGTGGTGCCGATCGCTGTGCCCGGGCGGACCGGGAGCTCAGCCTCGTCGGTGATGACGGCTGCGGGGGCGCTCGCGTCGAGGATCAGCCGGATCCGCTCTCCGGGGTAGCTGAGGTCGATGGGCACAGCGACTGCCCCGATCGAGAGCACTGCCAAGGGTGCCGCGATGGCGTCGGCGGACCGGGGAAGGGCAATGGCGACGGTGTCTCCCGCTGTGATTCCTCGGGTGGCCAGGACATGAGCGATCTGGTCGATGCGGGTCCCGAGTCCGGCGAAGGTCAGCTCGCCGTCGTCGGCGATGAGCGCCCGGCGTTCGGGATGCCTCCTGATCGTCGAATCGAGGACGTCGAGGACCGTCGATTCGGGTGCGACCGCGTCGCGGCCCTGACCCTGAGCGCGGATCTCTGCGAGCTCGTCCGGGCGCAGCACCTCGAGTTGGCTGAGTTGTGTGTGCGGGTCGGCGGCGAACTGGTTGATCACATGGACGAATCGTGCGGCTATGGCTTCGGCGGTGGATTCGTCGAAGAGCGCGGAGTCGAACTCGAGGGAGCCGGTGATGCCGGCAGCCTCATTGACCGTGTGCATGTCACCGAGCGTGTGAGGCGCGCCGTCGTTCTCGCGTTCGGCAAGGTCGAGGAGGAGGTCGAACTTCGCCTCCGACACCTCTGGCCCGGGTGCGGGTTCGACGTCGAGGTCACCCATGTCCAGAGCCGCGGGGGCAGTGTTCTGCAGGGTCAGCATGACCTGGAACAGCGGATGGAGCTGATCCGAACGTGGGGGTGCGAGTTCGTCGACGACGCGTTCGAACGGCGCATCCTGATTGGCATAGGCGGAGAGGTTGGACGCGCGGACCCGATCGACGACATCGACGAGGCTGGGGTTGCCGGAGGTGTCGGTGCGCAGAACGATGGTGTTGACGAAGAAGCCGATGAGATCGTCGAGTTTCGTCTCTGTCCTGCCGGCGACGGGAGTGCCGATGGGAATGTCGTTGCCGGCACCGAGCTTGCTCAGCAGCACAGCGAAGGCGGCTTGCAGGACCATGAACAGGCTGGCGTTGCGCTCGCCGGAGAGCCGGCGCAGGCCGGTGTGGGTCTCGGCGTCGATGTCGACCGGGATCCTGCGGGAGACGCGGGCGGTGTTCTGTGCGCTCCTCGGCCGATCGACGGGGAGTCTGAGTTCGACCGGAGCCCCGGTCAGTGTGTTCTTCCAATAGGCCAGCTGGTCGGCGATCTCGCTGTCGGGGTTGTCTTCGGAGCCGAGAGTTCTCCGCTGCCACAGTGCGTAGTCGGCGTATTGGATCGGCAGCTCGGGGATGGTGGGGGTGGTGCCGCGAGCCCGGGCGCGGTAGGCAGCGGAGAGGTCACCGGCCAGGGGCCGCAGCGACCAGCCGTCGGCGGCGATGTGGTGGAGCGTGAGGAGCAGGAGATGATCCTCGGTGCCCAGCCTGATCAGCAGGGCCCGGATCGGCAGCTGCGTCGAAACGTCGAAGCCGTGTGTCGCCTCCGCATCGACGGTGTGATCGACGAGGTCCTCGCTGATCTCCACAATGGGCAGGGCGATCTGCGCATCGTCGGCGGCGCGGACCACCTGTTCGGGCTGGCCCTCGGTCCACGGGAACACGGTGCGCAGGCTCTCGTGCCGAGCGACGACGTCGTTGATTGCAGCATGCAGAGCATTGGTGTCCAGGTCTCCGCGGATGCGCAGGGTGAGCGGAATGTTGTAGGCCGCGGATGCCGGGTCGAACTGGTTGAGGAACCACAGACGGCTCTGCGCGTAGGACAGGGGAATGGTCGCGGGACGGTTTGCGGCGACGAGTTCGTCTGCCGGCTCCTGTGCCGTGTCGTCGAGGTCGAGTCCGGCACTGAGTTCGCGGACGGTGGGATGGTGGAAGATCTCGCTCAGGGCGGGTGGGTACGCGAACCTCTCCCGCAGTGAGGCCACCAGCTGGGTGGCGAGCAGGGAGTGCCCGCCGAGTTCGAAGAAGTCATCGTCGATGCCGACGGTCTCCACCCCCAGCACTTGGGCGAAGGCCTCGGCTACGGCCTGCTCCTGGGCCGTCCTTGGTTCTGCCGATTCCGATTGCGTCGACTGCGGCTCCGGCAGTGCGGCGCGGTCGAGCTTGCCGTTGACGGTGAGGGGAATCCGTTCGATCTGTGTGATGAACGAGGGGACCATGTAGTCGGGTACGCGCGTCTTCATCTGCCGGCGCACCTCGGCGGTATCGATCTGCTCATCGGCGGTGATATAGCCGAGAAGCTGACTGTAGCCGGCCTGGTTCTGTCCCAGGATGACCGCGGCCGACCGGATCCGGCCCTCCGACTGGAGAGCGAGCTCGACCTCGGAGAGTTCGACGCGATAGCCGCGCAGTTTGATCTGCTCATCGGCCCGGCCCAGGAACTCGATGCCTCCGGCCAGAGGCCTGCGGACGATGTCGCCGGTGCGATACATTCTGGAGCCGTCGTCGGCGAAGGGGTCGGCGATGAATCGTTCTGAGGTGGTGGCCGGGCGGCCCACGTAGCCGCGCGCCAGATTCAGCCCCGCAATGTAGAGCTCCCCACGCGCCTGCGCCGGAACAGGGGCCAACCGGGAGTCGAGGACGTAGTGCCTGGTGTTCGCCACGGAGCCGCCGAGGTCGGGTGAGGCACCGGCGACGATGGGAGCGGTGAGACTGTCGACCGTCGTTTCCGCCGGGCCGTACAAGTTAAAGGAGTCCACCTCGGGCAGGGCCGCGAGCTGATCCCAGAGACCGCGTTCGACCGCTTCACCGCCCAGGGCGACGACGCTGGGATGCTCGGTGCCGCTGAACGTGCCGTGGGCGAGAAGGGCCTTGACGAATGAAGGAGTCGTCTCGATCGAGTCGATGCCGTGGGCGGCGAAGTAGTCGGTGAGCGTTTCGGGGTCACGGCGGGTGATCGAGTCGATGAGGTGGAGTTCGTGCCCGGCGAAGAGCCACAGCAGCGGATCCCAGGAGGCGTCGAAGGAGATCCCGGCCGTGTGTGCCACGCGCAGTCCTCGCCCGAGTCGACGGGCGGCCGGATCGAAGATGGTCTCCTTGTGGCTGTGGAAGAGATTGAGCAGCGACCGGTGCTCGACCCCGATGCCCTTGGGTCGACCGGTCGACCCGGAGGTGAAGATGACGTAGGCGAGGTCTTCGGGGGCAGGTGTCGACCCGGTCTGCTGTGACCGAGCCTGCGCTGACCCGTCCTGGGTCGACTCGGTCCCGGGTGCTGCCGACTGCGGTTGCGCATCGATGTCGATGACGGGACGGTCGGTGGTCATACTCGTCTCTCCGGCGGGACCCGACACTGTTGAGGAATTGATGACGAGCACCGGCGCTGCGTCGGCGATCATCGCTTCGATGCGGTCGGCCGGATAGTCAGGGTCGAGGGGTACGTAGGCGGCACCTGTTTTCAGGATTCCGAGCACGGCGATGGGCAGCGTGGTGGACCGGCCCAAGCGTGCGGCGATGCGAGTCCCGGGCCCTGCACCGAAGTCCCGAAGACAGTCGGCGAGCTGAGTCGAGCGGCGGTCGAGTTCGCAGAAGCTGATGTGCCCGCCCTCGGCGACAACTGCGGTGGCGAAGGGGGACTTGCGGGCGTGACGGGAGAACTCCTCCACCACGGTGTGGCCGGGAAGCTGCTGGTCGGGTCCCTTGCCGCCCGCGATGAGTTCGTCGGACTCGTCGGCATCGACGAGAGCGAGGTCCGCCAGGTGCTGATCTTCGCTCGCGTCGAACTGGCACAGGACGGAGAGGAACTGCCGCAGGTGCTCGGCGAGGCTGTGCTGATCGTAGAGTTCGGCGTTCGCCTCGAATCGAACGATTGCCGGCCTACTGCCTCCATCGGAACTGGGATTCGCTCCGATGCCGTGGATGATGATCGAGAGGTCATCGACCGGGCCGGTCGACAGCAGGTGCAGCGAGGCGGTCGGCATCCCGAAGTCGATGTCGTCGACGTGCGGGAAGATGTTGACCGAAGGCCCGATGTAGTCGCTGTCGGTGCTCAGCTCCTGATATTGGAACCGCTGGTGGATGAGCGTCTCACGCAGCGTCGCGCCGGCGCCGGCGACGAGATCTGCCGACGTCATTCCCGGTGCTGCCTGCAGCTGAACCGGTAGGATCTTCGACATCATGGACGGCACTGATTTGGACAGGGCGCTGCGACGAGCAGTGACCGGAAGGCCCACCGAGATGGACTCTCGTCCGGTCATGCGGTGCAGGTAGGCCGCTGCGGCGCTGAGGATGAGAGTCGGGGCCGACCGGGAGCCGGCCAGGCGTGATGAGAGCTCCTGGGGGATGTCGGCATTGCAGGTGACAAGCCGTCGTGCCGGTGATGCCGGACGGTCGGCCAGGCCGGTGGCAGTCTCCGACTCGGAGCGCACCTGCTTCCAGAACTCGGCGTCGGTGCTGAAGCGCTGCGAGGAACGGTACTGAGCCTCCTCGGCCACCAGATCGTCGAGGCCGCCGAAGGGCGAGTCCGATGCGGTTCCCTGATCGGCGAGTTTCCGGTAGACCTGGGATTCGCGGCGGAGGACGAGGACGGCGGAATAGCCGTCGACGAGGAGGTGGTGGGCCCGCTGATAGAAGATCCAGTGGTCGGGTCCGATGTGGAACAGCTGGGACCGGAGCAGGTCACCCTCATCGACATCGTGGACGGTTTCGAGATCCTCCTGCATCAGCGCATGGGCCGAGGCTTCGGGATCCTCACTCGACTCCGTCCGCAGGTCACGGACCAGGAGATGGCTGCGTGCCGGTCCGAGCTGTTGGAAGGGACCTTTTTCGTCCTCACCGAAGACGACGTTGAGCGAGTCGGCTTCGGCTACGGTCGTGGCGACCGCCTTGCGCATTCTGTCGACATCGAGCGGCCCGCGAATATCGACATAGAGCCCGATCTGGAACGTCGGGTTGTCGGGTTCGATCTTCTGGGCGTACCAGATTCCGCGCTGTGCTGAGGTGAGGTCGATTCGAGCGTTCTCGTCAGTCATCGTGTCTTTCGCAGTGGGTGGGGGTTTCCTTGAGCGAGGGTTCCGTCGGCAAGGAGGCGCGCGGGTGCTCAGCGCAACCCGGCTGTGGGGTCACGTGAGCAAGTAGGGGATCGGTCGTTACTGGAACTGCCCGATGTTGATATCGCCGAGGAGGTCGCCCAGATCGATGATCGGGCCGTTGATGAGCGCCCCCGAGGCCTCGGGCGAATCGGTCGGTGAGGTCTCGGCGGCGGAGGCGCTCCCGGGTGCGGTCATGAGACCGACGGCCATGACGATGGTCGCGAGTGCGGCACCGGAGACGGTGCGGGCGTTGATGAGCTTGAGATTCTTCATGGTCCCTGTCCTCTTCTGGCATCGGTTGCAATCGTCCGTATGGGGACGGACATGTGTCATTCGGAAGACTCGCGAATGTGGATTGGCTGGCCAAGAGTTTTTCTTGGTCCGATGTTTCGAACCCTTCGTCACAGCACTACGACAGGGGAGGGCCGCCTCGGCGAGGGGAGACGAAAAACCACGGGTGCCGACGTCCTCACGATGAGGACATCGGCACCCGTGGTGGTTGTGGAGCGAGAGCGATCGAAGGTCAGCTCACGGCGACCTTCTCGCCTTCTGCGGGGCGAGCCGCCTCGGCGGGGGCACTATGCGCATCCGGTTCGAGCGAGAGCTCATCGAATGGGTTCTGACCCGACAGGGTGGCGCGGGCGACGTCGAGGTCGATCTCGTTCGTCCACTTGCCGATGAGCAGGGTGGCCACGGCGTTGCCGGTGAAGTTCGTCAGCGCACGGCACTCGGACATGAACTTGTCGATGCCGACGATGACGCCCATGCCGTCGAGCAGCTCGGGACGGTGCGACTGCAGACCGGCGGCCAGGGTGGCCAGGCCCGCACCGGTGACTCCGGCGGCACCCTTGGACGCGATGATCATGAACACGAGCAGCGAGATCTGCTCGGGAATCGACATCGGCATGCCCATGGCCGAGGACACGAACAGCGACGCCATGGTCAGGTAGATGGCGGTGCCGTCGAGGTTGAACGAGTAGCCGGTGGGCACGGTGATGCCGACGACCGGCTTCGAGACTCCGGCGTGCTCCATCTTCGCGATGAGGCGCGGCAGGGCCGACTCGGACGACGAGGTGGAGAAGATGAGCAGGAACTCACGGGCCAGGTACTTCAGCAGCAGGAAGATGTTCAGACCGGTGACGATCTTGAGCAGACCGCCGAGGACGATGACGATGAACAGCGCACAGGTGAGGTAGAAGGCGCCCATCAGAGTCGCCATCGCCCCGATCGCGGCCCAGCCGGTCTTGCCGACGACCGCGGCGATCGCACCGAAAGCGCCGACGGGGGCGGCCCACATGATCATCATCATGAGCTTGAAGACGACAGCCTGGATGTGCTTGATTCCGGTGAGCACGGGTTCGCCGGCCTTGCCCATCGACTGCAGGGCGAATCCGACGAGAAGCGCGAGCACGAGGGTCGGCAGCACCGGGATGTCACCGGGGATGAGGCTCATGAGGAAGCCGACCATGCCGCCTTCCTCGCCACCGGACGCCTCTTCGTACGGCTGGAGGTGGAGTCCCTCGCCGGGGTGGATGAAGTTGCCGACGACGAGGCCGATGACCAGGGCGAAGGTCGCCATGACCAGGAAGTAGATGAGGGCCAGTCCGCCGACCTTGCCGACGGTGGCCGCCTTGGCCACGGAGCCGACGCCGAGGACGATGGTGCAGAAGATGACCGGGGCGATGATCATTTTGATGAGAGCGACGAACGCCTTGCCGAGCGGCTCGAGGGCGATTCCCGCCTCGGGGGCGATGAGCCCGATGGCGGCACCGGCGAACACGGCGACGATGACCATGATGTAGAGCCAGTGGGTGCGATCCTTCTTCCGCTGCGGGGCACCCTGATCGGTGGCAGCTGCGGTGGCGTTGCCCGTCTTCGCGGACCCGCCTTCTTGCTGTGGCGACATTGCCATGATTCCTCCAAATGATTTCCGCGAACTCACCCGTCGGTGGGTGCGAACGCGCGCGACGACTGGCCGCGGTGGTGATGTACCCGACAACTGTGCCAGCCGGTGTGACGGGTGTCTCGGTTGCGTTCATAGTGTTCACAGACACAGTTCGCGGCTAATGTGGAGGCGTAAGGACACACCAATGGACACACCTGAAGAAGGAGCATATTCGTGAAGATCAGCACCGCACTTCTGCGCGCAGTCCCCGGCGCTTTCATCCTCAACTCGGGCATCGGCAAGCTCGGCCTCGACGAAGAATCCGCCGCCGGGCTCCAGCAGATGGCCGCCAACGGTGTGCCCATGGTCGAGAACATGACCCCCGCCCAGTTCGGGAAGTTCCTCTCCTACGGTGAGATCGCCGTCGGCTCCGCCCTGCTGCTGCCGTTCGTGCCCACCCGCATCGCCGGTGCCGCACTGACGACCTTCGCCGCCGGCCTCGTCGCGAACTACTTCTCCATCGATTCGATGACCAAGGACGACGGCATTCGCCCGTCCGAGGACGGCACCGCCGTGGCCAAGGACACCTGGCTGGCCGCGATCGGTCTGGCCCTCCTCATCTCCGGCGGCAGCCAGAAGAAAAAGAAGAGCGTCAAGAAGTAATGACGTCCCTCCCGGCCCCACCATGGCGGGGCCGGGAGCGATTCCGGGCTCGCCGAGGCGGAACCCTGGCCAGGCGCCTCTTCCTCGTCCAGCTCGTCCTCATCGTCCTCGTCTGCACCGCGCTGTCGGTGACGAGCTATGTGACGACGCTGAACAACATCCGGCACGCCACCGGCGAGCGGGTCTTGTCCATCGCCGAGACGCTGGCCCACGATCCCTACGTCACCGAGGCTGTGACCGGGGACGATCCCTCCGCCCGGTTGCAGCCCTATGCGCTGACCGTCATCGATTTCGCCGAGGTGGATTTCGTGACGATCATGGACCGCGACGGTACCCGCTACACCCACCCCGATCCCGATCAGCTGGGCAAGACCTACCTCGGGTCCACCGCGAAAGCTCGCGCCGGGCAGACCCAGACCGAGGAATACGTGGGCACGCTCGGCCCGTCGGTGCGCGCGATCGTGCCGATCAGGGGCGCCGACGGCGAGGTCACCGCGATGGTCGCCGTGGGTGTGACACTCGAGACCCTGTCGGTGGCGCAGGCGGCCTCCCTGCCGCAGATCATCCTCGTCGGCCTCGCCGCGCTCGCCCTCGGCGGACTCGGCTCCTGGCTGCTCGCCCGCTACCTGCGCCGAGTCACCCTCGGCTATGGTCCGGAGGAGCTGCGCCGGCTGTTCGCGTTCTACGATTCGGCCCTGCATTCCCTGCGCGAGGGCCTCATCCTTGCCGACGATTCCGGTCGGCTCGTTCTCTACAACGACGAGGCCGCGTCCCTGCTCGGCCTGCCCAAGGTGGAGGAATCGACGCCGATCTCCCTCGCCGAGGTGGCCCTGCCCGAATCTGTCCGCGACCTTCTGACAACCGGTCGGGTCGCCGTCGACGAAATCCACTTCACCGAGGACCGTGTCCTCGTCATCAGTCAGAAACAGGCCCGGCAGCCGCGCGGCGGGCGCGACGAAGGCGGAACGGTCGCGACCCTGCGCGATCGCACGGACATCCAGGAGCTCACCGGTGAGCTGGCAACGATGACGACTCTGTCCGAGGCTCTGCGTGCGCAGACCCACGAGCATGCCAACCGTTTGCACACAGTCTCCACTCTTATCGAACTCGGCCGGGTGCAGGAAGCCCTCGATTTCGCGGTCAAGGACGAGCAGGAATCACAGCGGCTGACGGATTCCTACGTCGCCTCCCTCGACGAACCATTCATCACCGCACTCATGATCGGCAAGGCCGCGCAGGCCAATGAGCGCGGCATCGAACTCACCGTCACCGCCACTGGCGAACTCCCTCCCGAACGACTCGATGCCCGCGACCTCGTCACCGTCGCCGGAAACCTCCTCGACAATGCCTTCGACGCGGTCGCTGACTCGGATGAGAAGCACGTGTGGGCGGACTTCGTCGCCGCTGATGGGGAACTCATCATCACCATCGCCGATTCCGGTGCAGGAGTCGCGGGGGAGGACATCGATGCGCTCTTCCACCTCGGCGCCTCGGCGAAACCCGAGGTCGGGGGAGTGGGACGGCACGGATTCGGGCTCGTCTTGGTTCGGCAGGCGGTGAGCCGCCTCGGCGGACATATCGATGTCGATTCCGATGGCGGTGCGATCTTCACGGTGACGCTTCCATTGGGGGACATCGACGCGGCCGGCGACTACGATTCTTCGGAGAACCACACCGCGGATGGTGAGGATTCGAGTCAGGATCGGGCGGAAGGAGACTCACGTGAGCGATGATGCCGCGCTGCGTGTGCTCATCGTCGAAGACGATCCGATGACGGCGCAGGCGCATGCGGACTTCGTGGCCCGGGTGCCCGGCTTCGAGGTCGTCGGAACGTGTCTGGGCGGGCATGAGGCGATCGAACGCTTCGACGAACTCGCCGCGGCCGGGACGCCAGTCGATATCGTCCTCCTCGACATGAACCTCACAGATTCGCACGGCCTCGAGGTCGCCGGGCGCCTGAACGCGCGCGGTCAGGACGTCGATATCATCGCGATCACGGCGGTGCGGCATCTGCAGGTCATCCGGTCGGCGATCTCGTCGGGCATTACCCAGTACCTCATCAAGCCCTTCACCTTCGCGTCGTTCCGGGAGAAGTTGGAGAACCAGCGGGAGTTCCGGCGCGGACTCAGCGGATCGGGTTCGTTGGCGACTCAGGCCTCGGTGGACAATGCGCTCTCAGCCCTGCGGTCGGTATCGTCGACGACCCTGCCGAAGGGGCTCATCGCCGAGACCTTGGAGGCTGTGTCTGCTTTTGTCCGCGATTCCAAGGTTCCGGTCTCGGCCACCGAGGTGGGGCGTCGGCTTGATCTGTCCAGGGTCACCGTCCGCCGGTACTTGGAGCACCTCGTCTCGACGAAGCAAGCGATCAAGCAGCCTCGGCATGGGACTCCGGGGCGGCCGGAGTACGAGTATCGGTGGGTGTGAGCTGGCTTCTGGTTTCAAGCGAACCCGACATGCGAAGGCGAGCGAAGGGATCTCTTCCTTCGCCCGCCTGCTTTTGCGCGAGATCAGTGGCTTCGTCTGTCTGAGCAGTCGTTGAAGTGCTCGATCATGCAGTCGGCCCCGGACGGGGTCAGATCAGGGAAAAGGGACCTGACCGGGGAACACGCGGTTCAGCGCTTGGAGTTGTCTTCGGTGGAATCTCCAGCGTCGTCGCCGTTGGGGCTCGAATCTATGATCAGCTGATGTGCAAATGCTGAGATTTGCCGCTGGTGAGCCGAGAACTGATCTCGGTTCACCAGCGCCACCAGTACGATGCGGTACTCTGACAACTGCCCAACGCCGCATTTCCCCTCCTTGTGGCATTTCCCCACTGTCCGTCGGCATCCGCCGCACTAGCAGAGAAGAACCGCGCCGTGACCAGTACCTGCCCTGTAGACCCCAAAAGCAATGACGAGGCGACTCCCCGAAAGGACTCCGGATTCGAGTTCCGGTTCGGTCCTCGCGCATCCTCCATCGACTCCTTTGCCGAGTCGGTCGGCCACAGTGATGAGCTGTCCCCAGCCGCTCTCGAACAGCTCTTCAGCTGCAGCGGCGGTCGCTCCCGTATCGCCGACACGCTCGTGCGAGCACGTGTCAACGCCGGCATACCGCTTACCGACGATGACCCCGACCGCATCGATGCGATGCTCTCATCTTCGTTGACGCCGGAAATCGAGGGCACCAATCGCGAATCCGGGGCACTCTACCTGTTGACCCTGTTCGCGTGGCCCCCGCGAATCACCTCGGCGATGGTCGATCTCATCCACGCCGCTTTCGCCGCCGCCGAGGTGGCCCCATCGGCAGGGGCCTCGCCTGAAGGACTCACTTCGCTCCTCATCGACGAAGGACTCCTGACAGTCCCGACCGACACCGAAAAGGTGTTCACGGTCCCGCCCTTGATCCGCATGCTCATGCGTCGAATCGTCACGTGCGGCTCCGACACCGCCGACAGGAGTCCGCGCGAAGCGCTCGGAGCGGCGGTCTCTGATTCTATCGGCCGACAGCGTTCGGACAGACGCGAAGGTCTGACCGAGGTCGTCGAACTCGTTATGGAGCTCCGTGATTGGCATGTGCTCGAACGGGCATGGGCGCGCCGTTCGGTCAATGTCTTCATCGATGTGCCCAGCGCCATCGAGGCCTACCTCAGCGTCCCCGAGGAGGTGTTGGCGCAGAACCCGACCCTCACCCTGGCTCGCAGTGCTGCCCGTCGCATCGACTCGACCCGCACTCGTCTGGGCACCGACGACATGGCGGCACTGGTTGCGGCCACGGATTTCGCCAGCATCGTGTTGCCCGAGATGCACGGACTCCTGTCCGCCGAGACCGAACGTCGACTCACCGCCGACGAGGTGACTGTGGTGACCATGC
Organism: Brevibacterium sp. Lmc1; assembly: GCF_057654315.1. Lineage (NCBI taxonomy): Bacteria > Bacillati > Actinomycetota > Actinomycetes > Micrococcales > Brevibacteriaceae > Brevibacterium > Brevibacterium sp. Lmc1. The sequence goes on from NZ_CM172803.1 coordinate 769,139, forward strand.
TAGAAGCGCGGACGCACCGGCTCAATCGGGAGAACGAAGCCGCGTTGAACGTCATCGATGTGGGACGGGAACGTCTGCGCCACCTCGGCGCGGGAGAGCCCGGGCCCTCGCTGATGCTGCAGGCCGAACTCAACCTCGAGCACGGGCGGAATCTGGTGGTGGCCGGTCGCTTCCCCGAAGCGATGCGCGTGCTCCAGAGGGTCGTCCAGTTCGCCGAGATCTACGCCCCGAACTCGCCGCATCCGCTGCTTGCGGGGCTCGTGGAGACCGCCCTGGCTGGAATGGGACATGGGCACGGATCAGATATGGACCGCAACCTGGAACGGGCACGTGAGGACGCTCGCAGATTCGGAATGGCCGCGTTGCCGGACGAATATACGGCCCTGTGCATCGAATTGATGCGCAGCCTGGACCGGCTCGATCTCGATGCGGCCGGGCAGATCCTCATCGCACTCGACCAGGCGAAGCCCACTCAATTCCTGGGGCCCATTCCGCACGTGCTGAGAAGTCTGTGCTTTGTGTATGAAGGGCGAGCCTCGGCCGCGGCGAAGCTGCTCGTGGAGAGTCCGCAGGTTCAACTTCTGCCGACGACAGGAGTTCCGAGCTCACGGTTCTCGGCCATCGTCAACATCGTCGGCTTCGTGCTGGCCGCCGCGGGGGAGGGGAAGGCCCTGCAGGACCTGGCCGGCCGGATGTGTCCGCAGAGTCCGGGGTACTCGGTCGTCAAGGCTCGTCAGGCCTTCGTCTTCGGGCAGCACGATCCCCTGTGGACTGCCACAGGACAGGTGCTGGCGGGCGAGGAGGGGCCCAGGCTCAAGAGCTCCGCCATGGCTCTGCGTGCCGACATTCTCCACCATGAGGGCCGTTCCGCCGAGGCGCTGGAGGCCCTCGTCGACATGCTCGACTACTGTGCGATCACGGCTTCGGTGCTTGCTGTCACTCAGCTGTCGAAGTCTGCTCGCGAGGTGCTCATTCCCGCTTCGGCCGATTTTTCCGAGTGGGTGGCCGTGGCGCGGTCGTTCAATTCTGCGGAGATCACGTCGGCCGTGTTGCAGAAGCGTCTGCTCGAGCTGCCGGAGACTTCTCCGGTGTCCCCGGACTTCCAGACCGATCTCACGCCGACCGAGCAGTCGCTGCTGTTCGCGATCGACTCATCGAAGTCGATCGCGCAGATCGCCCGTGAGTTCGGAGTGGTGCCGGGTACGCTGAAGAACCGACTGTCTGCGCTTTACCGCAAACTCGGCGTGCGCAGCCGCGCCGAGGCTGTGGCCTACGCCCACCGCGCTCAGCAGAGGTGACTGCGTGAGAATCGTCTGCGGCGAGGCGGCCGCCTGCGGGCCAGTTGTCAGAGGCACCGGAACGATCGATCCACCGCGAGCAGTCTGAGCTCTCCGTCTTCGGCGGTGGATCAGTGGCAGAACTCCCACCAGCCGACGACGTGACAGTGGGATCCTTCGTCAGGGTCTTCTCCGTCGGCGTCTGAGGCGTCAGAAGCATCTGCTGCAGTCGAATCGTCTGCGTCTGCGACTGCTTCTGAGGTCGAGTCGCCCCCCGCATCCGATTCGGTGGGCGCGGTCGAGGAGCCCGCGTCGCCGTTCGCAGTCGCATCGTCAGTGCCTTCCGACGAATCCGAAGAGGAGTCGGAACTCGGGACTGCTGGGGCCGAAGGAGTGCTGCTCGGTTCTGGGCTGGGCTCGCTCGAGTCCGTCGGCTCCTCGGCCGGTGTGGGTTCGGCAGTCTCTGGGGTCTTTTCGGATGAGGGCTCATCCGGTTCCGCAGGCGGAACCTTGGCGGGTTCCTGCTCTTCGTCATCGTCCCTCGGCTGCTGCCGTTCGGACGAGGAGGGGGTCTGGGTCTTTTCCTGCGGGGCGGGCTCTTGAGCGTTCTTCCGGGAGGCCCGCGACCGCTCCTCCTCTCGTGAAGCGGAGCGCTCAGCGGCGTTCTGCTCGCGTTCGTCCGAACTCTCACCTCTCTCATCGCCTCCGTCCGGTCCAGCAGCGTGCGGTGGAGAGACTGAAGAAGGCATCGTGTTCGGTGGGCCAGCAGGCGCCGAGGAGGTCTCTGCCGCAGCAGCAGACTGTGGGGCAGGGTCGCTCTGAAGATTCACAAGTGTGGCGGCACCGGCCGCGATGGCGGCGCTGGCAGCGATGCTCGCGATTGCGACTTTGACCGCAGACGCCCCGGCCACGATTCCGGTGGTGCTGCCTCCCGAGCCGCCCGCAGCCGCTGTGCCGGTGGTACTCTTCGAAACTGCGGCTGCCGGGCTTGAGTGCGGCTCCGCGGCGATCGTACCCGGCTGCCCATCGGGCCCGACGTTCGCCGTTCCTGCTCCTGTCAGCAACACAGCTGCTTCCGGGAAATAGCCCCATTCGATGAGCGCGGCAGCGAGAGCAGCGGGCGTGATCCATGCCTGGAACGTCGTATTGACGCTGCGGAGCTTGAAGGACTGACGGCGGCAGTGACCGCAGTGGCTGAGATGGGTCTCGATCGCTTCGGAGCGGTTCTGGCTCAGCTGCCGGCGCACGAAACGCGCAAGCTCGGAGGAGTACTCCGCACATTCAGGTGCACTGGGTTCAACGTGTTCCTGCAGATAGGCGGCCCGGAGCCCCTCTCTGGCACGACGCAGAAGCGAGTTGAAGGAATTCGGCGACAGCTCCATCTTCTCGGCTGCATCAGCGGTCGGTGTCCCGTCGATGTCGATGAGAATGAGCGCGTTCTGCCAGGTGTCGGGGAGAGATCTGAAGGCACGGCCCAGCTGATCTCGCTCAGCCACCTCGGCGGCGTGATCGCTCGGTTCGCTGTCTGCGAGGAACGTCAGCACATCGGGTTCGACAATCGTTGTGGCACGGGCTGTCGCCGTGCGCCGGTACGATTCGGAGCGCACAGCGGCCATGAGGTACGCCTTGAAGGACTCATCCGGCCCTTTCCCGTTCCCCCACGCGCGCCAGATCTTGGCGAAAGCCTCGGCGACGGCATCTTCTGCTTGCGCACGATTTCGGTTGAGGCGCAGTGCGAAATGCAATGCGGGCAGTCGATGTCGGGCATAGAGCTCACCGTAGGCGGTCCGTGCAGTTGCCGATTCGGGCCGGTGGTCACGGATGCGGGCACAGAGGTCGGAGTCGCTGAGTTCGCTGCCTGGGCGCGGCAGTCCGAAAGGGGACCGGGAACTATCGGTCGATGATGACCACGCTTCGGTCATCAGCTCATCGCTTCGAAGGTAAGGCGCGGACGTCGATGGGGAGACTGCATGAGGGACCTCAACTGTGAGTTCGGGGACAGTTCGGGGCTTTTCAGGGGGAGTGGAAGAACTCTACAGGAGCAGAACCCAGCTTCCCAATCGCCCAGGTCTGGGTGTATGGCGATGCATTCTCGGCCACATGTGCAGGAAGGCCCACGTGTGACTGAGCAATTTGAATTCGGCCGGACGCACGACCGAAGACCTTGTCCTGGTGCTCCGGAAGAAACTTCTGGAACTCGCGAACGAATGCCTCTGCGCGCAGGTCTCAGTCTGTGGAGAGGTCAATACCCACGATCGCTCCGAGCCTGAGCCGGCAGTTGGACGACAGCCGATCGGGTCCCCTCCGAGTCCCGGACTCGTTCGAGGCGGCCCTGCAGAACCACGTGGCTGCAGGGCCCCTCACAACCCCATAGTCAGCGCATCCGCTTACCTGGCATTCGTCGAATGTGCAGGTGACGGCCTTTTCTGAAGGAGCATACCCTTGTCCTTGAAGCGACATCCTCTGGCGAAGCATGGAGCCGCGATCCTCGCATCGTCCGTTCTTGCCTCGTTCGCATTCCTCGGTGCAGCCGTCGCACCGGCGCAGGCCGCGGCCGAACCCCTGCCGAACCCCTCATTGGTCGACAAATGCGGCCTCGATATCGGCGTCGTCCTCGACCTGTCGAATTCCCTGTCCGATCGGGATGTCGACGATTCGAAGTCGGCAGCCAAGGCGGTCGCCAGCGGTCTGTCCGGAACTCCCAGCAGAGTGTCCGTCAACTCATTTGCGACGTTCGGACCCGATGGCACCAATACGCCGATCAACGGTACGTCTGTCGCAACCTCGGACTCAGTGGACGAACTCAATAGGCAGATCGACGCGCTTCGGCGCGTTCCGCAGGACTCGGGAGGCACGAACTGGGACCGCGGTCTCGGGCAGCTGGGCGGCACGAACCATGACCTGGTGCTGTTCGTCACCGACGGCAAGCCAACGGCATACGGGGTGCCGGGATCCGAACCGGGCAATTCCGACCGCGGTACGCGAACCGATCAGATCGATATCGACAAAGCCATCGAATCGGCGAATGCACTGAAGTCGCAGGGTGCCAAGGTCGTCGGTTTGGGAGTGGGCAGCGAGATCAACGAGGGCAATATCAAGCTGGTCTCGGGCCAGACCTCAGGAGACGACTACTATGTGGTCTCGGACTACTCCGAATTGGCCGAGAAGCTCCGCGAGATCGCCACGAAGAGCTGTCGCGGAACTCTCAACGTCACCAAACTCATCGACCCTGGGGCCGGCAAACACGCGAAGAACACCGCGACGCACCCAGGCGAGGGCTGGGCGATCTCGTCTCCGGACTCGGTGGACGGAGTGGAGAAGACCACGAACGCGGCCGGGACGGTGAGTTTCAAACTGCAGACCCCGGCGGAAGGGGTGCAGGCTTCCGAGAAGCAGCAGGAAGGCTACCGGCTCCAGCCGCAATCGGGATCGAACGCGGTCTGCACCGCAGACGGACGCGAAGTCGGAACCAGAAACATCACCGACGGATTCGAATTGACCGAGACTGTCGATACGGACGCGATCATCACCTGCCGGATCGTCAACGAACAGATTCCCGGAGCACTGAGTTGGAAGAAGGTCGACGAGGACGGCAAAGCGCTCGTGGGTGCGGAATTCACCTTGACGGGTCCGGACGGCGAGGACTTCGTCGTGGCCGACAACGGAGAGCTCGACGCCGATGAGGCGGCCGGGCAGTTCGAAGTGACCGATTTGGCTTGGGGCGACTACAGCATCACGGAGACCAGCGCTCCTGAAGGATATGTGCTCACTGACGAGACGCAGACCGTGACGATCACCGGTGATAAGCGGGACGTGGCGTTCTCCGACATCGTCAACAAGAAGGACGTCGGAGCTGGTGCCGATCCGGATGGCGACTCCTCTGCAGACCCGGGTGCAGACGCGGACGCTTCCACTGATCCTGATGCGTCCGCAAATCCCGACGCGTCCGCAAATCCCGACGCGTCGCCTGATGCGGATGCATCGACTGACCCGGACACTTCATCCGACCCGGACACTTCGTCCGACGTGAATGCCGACCCCGACGCATCGAAGGAGTCTGACGCCGAGGCTTCGACCGATCCCAATGGTGCTGACGATGCGTCGACGGACCCTGACGGCAAGGACGAGGAGTCGAAGGATGCTGACGTAGACGCCATGGCTGACCCGAGTGGCCAGGCATCGGCCGATCCCAGCGGCCAGGACACAGCTTCGACGGACACCAATGCCAAGGCAACGGCCGATCCGGATGCCAATGCGGCGACTGATCCGGGCGCCGGCGACTCGGCCGCAGCTGATCCGGACGCTGATGACTCGGCCGCGACGAACTCGAATGCGGGCAGTGCTGCGTCGAGCACGTCTGAAGGCGGAAGCACCTCAGCCGATGGATCCACCAGCGACAGCGGAGGGAACACCAGCGGAGGAAACGACCGCGGCAGCGACGGCTCTCATCTGCCGAGGACAGGCGCCGCTGGAGCGGTGACGTTCGGCATCCTCGGCGTGCTCCTCATTGGGGGCGGAATCGCCGCTATCCTCGTGTCACGACGACGAAAGACCGACCTGCTGTGATGCAGTCTCGTATCTGATCCGAGCGCAGAGGGCGGAGCCGAATCGATATCGGCCCCGCCCTCTACCGTCCGGAGAATATACCGGGGGTCGCTCCCAGAGTCGACCGGAAATGGTGGGTGAGATGAGCTTGGTCGTGGAATCCTGACTCCACAGCCGCCTCGGCAGGGGAGTGCCCGGCCAGGAGAAGCCTGCGGGCACGATCGACCCGGCGGCCGATGACATACCGGTGGGGCGCGATCCCGAACGTCGTGGTGAACACCCGCACCAGGTGGCTGCGGTGGGCGCCGAGCTCGGCGGCCGCCTCGGCGATGGTGAACGACTCAAGCAGACGATCATCGAGCATCTCCCGCAGACGACGGGCGAGCGGCGCATCGGACGCGGTCTCGGTCGACGGCGTGAGGCAGGAATTCGCGATCTCGCGCAGGGCCAGGACACCACATTCGGCAGCGAAGGCATCGGCGGGATCGGCGAGGGCGGAGTGGATATCGGTGACGGTGCTCAGCGCATCGGCGCCGAGCAGGGTGGGCGAATCGGCCGCAGCGTCGACAGCGGTCGGCGGCAGCCAATCGGCATCGAGGTAGAGCACCCGTTTGCGAAAGCCCTGGTCAGCCAGTGCGGAACGGCCATCGTGGGGCACCTGCGGCGGCAGCAGAGTCACGGCCGCGGGAGTGGCAAGGTGATCGTGGCGGTCGAGATCATAGGTCACCGCGCCGTCGTCGATGAGCAGCACCGTCCATGAATCGTGGGTGTGCGCGGGGTAGGCGTGATGGTCGAAACGGGCGTGCAGGACTTCCTGCACCTGCGGGACCGCAGGGTGCCACGCGCGGATGACGTCGACCATGCAACAAATGTACAAGACCGGCAGTGCCACGGTCGGCCAGAGTGGATGCATGCACGAGAACACGAATGCCACAGATCAGACCGACGGTCAGCCCACCCCCTCCGAGGCGGCCGCGAGCAGTTCCATCACCGAGGCAGCCGCGCCAACACTGTCCGCCGATCCGAGCGTGCCGGTGCGGTTCGACACCAAGGTCGTCGTCGTCCTTCGCGACGACCTGCAGCCGTGGCAGGAGCTCAACGTCACCGCTTTCCTCATGTCCGGGATCGCCACGAGCGATGAGGGCTTGGTCGGGGAGAACTACCGGGACGCCGACGGCAACGACTACCTGCCGATGCTGCGCCAACCGGTGATGGTGATGACCGCGGATGGGGATAAGCTGCGGTCGATCCGAACGAAGGCGATGGGTCGCGGAATCCCGACAGCGATCTATACCGAGGAGCTGTTCTCCACCGGCCACGACGCAGCCAACCGGGCCGCCGTGGCCGGTGTCCCGGCCGAGGAGCTCAACCTCGTCGGGGTGGCCCTGCGCGGCGCGAAGAACGGGGTCGACCGGGTGGTGAAAGGCGCGCGGATGCACGCGTGAAGTTGGGCGAGCTCCCTGCTTTGTAGTTGTGCTCTCACTTCGTAGAGAGAAACGCTGATAGGCGGTTCAGTGTGTCCGCATCGAGCGAGTAGTACGACCAGACTCCGCGCTTCTCACGGTGAAGGACTCCGGCATCGACGAGGATCTTCAGGTGGTGGGAGACGGTCGGCTGGCCGAGACCGACGGGGTCGGTGAGATCGCAGACGCACGCTTCCTGCCGCTCGTGCGCGGCGACGAGGGAGACCAGGCGCAACCGAGTCGGATCGGCTACTGCCTTGAGGATGCGCGCGAAATCCTGAGCGTCATCGAGGCTCAACGGCGAGACGGTCAGCGACGGGCAGCAGTCGTCCGCCTGGGTCGGAGGGGGCGCGGGTTGTGTGGTCACTCTTCCATTATGCCCATACATTGACACTTGTCGATGTACTGTGGTCCTATCGTATCGATAAACTTCAATGCGTCCGCATGTGACCGCGGCGCCGAGTCGATCAGGACCTCGAGGGAGACAATGCATTCCACTGCGCCAGCCGGCACCGATTCGCCTGTGGCGGCGAAGATGTCGACACTGGATCGATTTCTGCCGCTGTGGATCATCGGCGCCATGGCCCTGGGCCTGGTGTTGGGCAGACTCGTTCCCGGCGTTGCCGAGACCCTGGACTCGGTCAAGGTCGCCGACGTGTCCCTGCCGATCGCCATCGGCCTGCTGGTGATGATGTTTCCGGTGCTCGCCAAGGTTCGGTACAACGAGACCGGACATGTGCTGAGTGACAAGAAGCTCATGATCACCTCTTTGGCCATCAACTGGTTGGCCGCACCGGCGTTCATGTTCGTGCTCGCATGGCTCTTCCTTCCTGATCTGCCCGAATACCGGACCGGACTGATCATCGTCGGTCTGGCCAGGTGCATCGCCATGGTCCTCATCTGGAACGATCTGGCCTGCGGAGACCGTGAGGCTGCCGTCGTGCTCGTGGCCATCAACTCGGTTTTCCAGGTTCTCGCATTCGGGCTCCTCGGTTGGTTCTACCTCCAGTGGCTTCCGAGCCTGCTGGGTCTGCCGACGACGACCAGCGAATTCTCCTTCTGGGCGATCACCCTCAGCGTCCTCGTCTTCCTCGGAATCCCGCTTCTTGCCGGCTTCCTCACACGCACGGTGGGGGAGAAGACGAAGGGACGTCAGTGGTACGAAGATCGATTCCTCCCTAAAGTCGGGCCGTGGGCACTGTACGGACTGCTCTTCACCATCGTCGTGCTCTTCGCCTTCCAGGGTGACGAAATTACCTCTCACCCGGGCAACGTCGCCCGCATCGCCTTGCCGTTGCTCGTCTACTTTGTCGTCGTCTTCGCTGCCGGGATGGTCATCGGCAAGGCACTGAACCTGGGTTATGAGAAGACGACGACCCTGGCATTCACCGCTGCCGGCAACAACTTCGAACTCGCCATCGCAGTGGCGATCGGAACCTATGGTGTCGCCTCGGGGCAGGCGCTCGCCGGAGTCGTCGGACCGCTCATCGAGGTGCCCATCCTCGTCGCCCTCGTCTACGTCGCGCTCTGGGTGCGACCCCGATTCTTCCCATCGGCCGCTGATCAAGGAGTGAACCGAGTATGAGTCCTGCACAGATGAGCAAGCCGAGTGTCCTCTTCGTCTGCGTGCACAACGCCGGCAGGTCCCAGATGGCGGCTGGATTCCTCCGCGAACTGGCCGGAGAGCGCATCGAGGTGCGGTCGGCCGGCAGCGCACCGGCCGAGACGATCAACCCAGTCGCAGTCGATGCGATGAGGGAACTCGACATCGACATCACTCGAAACAGTCCCACGCTCCTCGACGCCGACACCGTGCTCGCGTCCGATGTCGTGATCACGATGGGCTGCGGCGATACCTGCCCGATCTTCCCCGGCAAACGTTACGAAGACTGGGTTCTGGATGATCCCGCAGGTCAGGGCCTGGAATCTGTGCGCCGAATCCGGGATGAGATCAGGACCAGAGTCGAAGCCCTCGTCGTCGATCTCGCCCCCGATGCAGGGACGAGATCCACACTGTCGACGACCACGTCGAACCCCATCGCCGAGGAGGCGCCCAATGACTGATTATGCGTTCGAACAGCTCCCGGTCGCCGTGATCGGTTCCGGTCCCGTCGGCCTCGCGGCCGCGGCCCAGCTCGTCCGACGCGGTGTTCGACCGCTCGTTCTCGAAGCGGGAACCACTGTCGCGGCGGCAGTGGCCGAGTGGGGTCATATCGGTTTGTTCTCTCCGTGGAAGTACAACATCGACGAGGCGGCGCGCAGCCTGCTGGCGCCCACCGACTGGCAGGAGCCCGACGGGGACCGCCTGCCCACCGGTGCCGAGCTCATCCGTGACTACCTCAAGCCGCTTGCTGAGACAGCTGAACTCCGAGATTCCGTCCTCATCGATACCCGGGTTGTGGCAGTGAGCAGAGTCGGAATGGATCGGACGGGCACCGCGCAGCGCGAATCGACTCCTTTCCTTATCCGCACTCGGAGCTCAGATGGAACATCGGCGGATTTGCAGGTCAGGGCGGTTATTGACGCTGCGGGGACATGGGAGAGCCCGAACCCGCTCGGGCAGTCCGGTCTCGCAGCGACTGGCGAGGCCGAAGCCCGTCGCAGCGGGTTCGTCACATCGCCTCTGCCCGATGTGGTCGGCCGAGATCGAGAGCAGTTCGTCGGGCAGCGGACTCTTGTCGTTGGTGGAGGGCACTCGGCGGCCAACACGCTCCTGGCGCTGGCCGAACTGCGTGAGGAAGCCCCGGGCACGCGAATCGGCTGGGTGCTCAGGCGATCAGATCCCGCATATGTCTACGGCGGAGAGGACCAGGACGGTCTGCCAGCACGCGGGGCCTTGGGAACGCGACTTCGCCACCTCGTCGAGACCGGAGTCATCGGCGTGCATGCAGCGACGACGATCACCGGATTCTCCACCGACGGTCGTGGCACCTTAGCTGCGGAGAGTGGCGGCGAGTCGGTGACGCTCCATGCCGACAGGGTCGTCCCTGCCGCCGGCTTCCGGCCGGACCTGGGGTTCTTGCGTGAGATCCGACTCGACCTCGATCCGATTGTCGAAGCTCCGCGGCAGTTGGGCCCGCTCATCGATCCCGAACATCATAGTTGCGGAACTGTCGCTCCGCATGGTGCCCGGGTGCTCGGGCATCCGGAGCCGAATTTCTACATCGTGGGTATGAAGTCCTATGGGCGCGCCCCGACGTTCCTCATGTACACCGGCTATGAGCAAATCCGCTCCGTCGTCGCAGCGATCGCCGGGGACCAGGAGGCAGCCGACCGAGTCGAGCTCGTCTTGCCGGAGACCGGCGTGTGTTCGACCGACGCCGGATCTTCGTGTGATGCGCCGACCGGCAAGTCGGGTTTTGTCGACTTGCCCGACACCGCTGCCGCATCGGACGCATCAGACGCAGCCGGATGCTGCGGACCTGCAGAACCGGTTGTGATCGGGATACCCACAGGGACAGAACACGGGCGATCGGGAGAGAGCGGGAACGGCTGACTCGCGGGTCCGACCTTCGCCGCCTCGACCTTTGCCCCTCAGCGGGCTGATTCGCAGGTTCGGCTTACGCTGCCTCAGCGGTAGGTGGCGTTCTTCGGATCCTGGTGACCGTGGTCGTTGAACGAGATAAGGCTGGTGCCGCCTCGGCCGGTGATGATCTTCGTGATGCCGGTGTTGATGGTCACCCGGTTGAATGCCATCCACTGGTCGAAACCGCCGCCGATCAGGCGGGCGGCGGTCCACGCGATGGCGCCGGCGCTCGAGACCACGATCGTTGACTGGCCTGAGCCCATCGCGCTGGTCGTCTCATCGAGGGCACGTTCGACCCGTGACGTGAACTGCTTGTAGGTCTCCGTATAGTCCTCGTCGTGTTCGCCCGCGGCCCAGCGAGCCGCACCGCGTTCGAGCTCACCCTGGAAGATCTTGGAATCGTGCTGGGCGCGAGGGTCGAGATCCGTGAGCACTCCGGTGAGCTCCCAAGCGGCATATTCGTTCCAGCCGGCGTCGACGTGGGCGTCCATGCTCCGGCTCATGCCTTCGAGGAGGCCCTCGGCGGTCTGACGCTGCCGCAGCATCTCTCCGTGGACGAGCCGGTCTGGCTCGATGCCCTGGGAAGCGAGGAAGCGACCGGTGATGCGGCTCTGCTCTTTGCCGAGATCAGACAGCCTGTCATAGTCATCCGTGCCGAACGACGCCTGCCCGTGCCGAACCAGATAGAGCACACTCATGAATCACACATCCTCGTCGTGAAGCCCACGCTGCTTTTCGAGTGATCGTTTACTGATGTGAGTCTACGGGACATCGGTGGGGAACAGCTGCTCGGCCAGTCGAAGCACCTCAGCGAGGGCAGGACTGACGTCATCTCTGCGCCATGCCATGAGCAGCGGGAACGGCCCCTTCGGGTCTTCGAGGGGGACGAAGGCGATATTGGGGAAGGAGGCGTTCTTCGGCACCGACGCCACTGTGACTGAACAGCCGATCTCCGCACCGACGAGCGAGAGTATCGTCCACGTGTCCGGAGCCACCTGGATGACGGTGGGGTTGAAACCTGCGGCCTGCGACAGCTCGTAGAGCCGTTCGATCGTCGTCGACCCCGGATTCGGCGGCACCGTGATGAACTCCTCTCCCGCGAGCTCGCTCATCGACACCGACTCGCGGCCTGCTAAGGCATGCTCTCTGTGCATGGCGACGACAAGCGACTCCTGTGCGACGACGCGAGTATCGACCGACTGTGGCACGAATGGCCAATAGCCGAAGACGAGGTCCACTGAGCCGTCGGCGACGCTGTCGATGGCCGGCATCCCGAAGGAGGCGCTCTGCAGACTGAGGTGGATTCCCGGATGAGTCCCGCGGACCAGTTTGAGCAGCCGTCCGATGAGTTTGTGGGTCGCGATGCCGGTGAATCCCAGGCGCAGATGTCCGACCTCGCCTTTCCCTGCTGCCTGCACTGCGGAGTCGGCGAGGCGATGACTCATGAGGATGTCGCGCGCAGGTTCGACGAGCGCCTGTCCTGCCGGAGTCAGACGCACGGACCGAGTGCTGCGTTCGAACAGCTGTGCCGACATGTCGGACTCCAGGCCCCGGATGAGTCGGCTGAGGGGCGGTTGGGTCATATGCAGTCGTTCGGCGGCTCTGCCGAAGTGAAGTTCCTCGGCGAGGACGAGGAATGCGCGGATGTGCTTTGTGTCCATATCGGTGTCTCAATCGTGAAGGCGGCCGCCCAGTGAGGATCGGGCGATATTCGTGCAGTGACTGCATTAATCGTCTCCATTATAAGTATTGGACGGGTATCAATGATTTTGAAAGGATGACCCAGGTCACAGTCATCCGAGGTTCGAGGAGGAACGCGATGGACAAGACGATGAGTCTTCCCCAGGCGATCAGCACCTATCTGCGCAACGGGGATACAGTCGCCCTGGAGGGCTTCGGCCACATCGTGCCGGTCGCTGCCGCGCACGAGATCATCCGGCAGGGCTTCACTGATCTAGTCCTTGCGCGCATGTCCTGCGACGTCATTGTCGACCAGCTGCTCGGAGCGAACTGCCTGAAAGGTCTCATCTCCTCGTTCATCGCCAACAGTTCGGCCGGTTCCCTTCACGAGCTTCGGCGGCGCATTGAGAAGTCGGACCCGGAACCGCTGTGGTTCGACGAATACAGTCACGGCGGAATGGTCGCCCGCTATCAGGCCGGTGCCTCGAAGCTTCCGTTCCAGCCCATCGCCTCCTACCGGGGCAGCGACCTAGCGGCGAAGAATCCGCGGATCAAGTCCGTTCCCGACCCCTACGGTGGACCGGACATCCACGTCGTCCCCGCACTCAATCCCGACCTCACGATCATCCACGCCCAACGTGCGGACATGCATGGAAACGTGCAGGCATGGGGGATGCTCGGGATTCAAGCCGAGGCCGCATTCGCCAGTGACCGACTCATCGTCACAGTTGAGGAGATCGTCGACGAGGCTGTTGTCCGCTCCGACCCGAACCGCACAATCGTTCCCGCGCACGTCGTCGATGCCGTCGTCGCCGTGCCACGCGGCTCGCATCCTCATTCGGTCCAGGGCTATTACGACCGCGACGACGAATTCTCGAGACAGTGGTCCGCGCTCGCCCGCGACGCGGCGGCGGTCCAGGACTGGCTCGAGACCAATATCCGCGGCACGAGCGACCACGATGAGTTCCTTGCCACCCTCGGATCGGAACATTTTGAGCGGATGGCCATCCACGACGCATATTCGACGCCTGTGAACTATGGAGGGCGAGCATGACATTGAGTACCCACGACACCACTGAGACCCGGTCCCGCGACGAGCTCAGCGAGACCACAAGCAGCGAGGTCGCTGGCGACGTGGTCACCAGCAGCGAACTTCTCACCGTCCATTCGGCGCGGGCGCTGGCCGGACGCAACGTGGTCTTCGCCGGGCACGGCCTGCCCACTCTTGCCGTCTCTCTGGCTCAGCACACTGTCGCACCGGACATCGAGATCGTCTACGAGTCGGGAGTAACCGGAGCCAGGCCGCCGGTGATGCCGCGCAGCATCTCGGATTCGATTTTGGTTCCGGGGGCCGCCTCGGTGATGCCGATGACGCACCTGTTCAACTATGTTCTGCAAGGCCAGCGAATCGATGTCGGCTTCCTCGGTGCCGCGCAGGTCGACAAGTTCGGGAACCTGAACTCCACCCTCATCGGCGAGGACTGGGAGCACCCAGACAGCCGACTTCCGGGCTCAGGAGGAGCCATCGAAGCCATGGCGGGCGCAGCAGAGATCTTCCTCGTCATGCGCAGGCACACCCCGCGCACCTTCGTCGAATCCTTGGACTTCGTCACCTCCCCAGGGTCGAAGAAGGCCGCCGAGGCGGAGGTCGGATCCATGCCGGCGGGTTCCGGCGTGACCCACGTGATCACCGACCTGGGCATCATGACGCGCTTCGCTCGGGATGAGGAGCTCACTCTGACAGCCGTTCACCCCGGTGTCGACCCCGCCGAGGCGGTGCGGCAGACCGGATGGAACCTCCAGGTATCGACCGACCTCGAGACGACGCAGCCGCCGACTCCGGATGAGCTGGCACTGCTGCGAGAGACGCTCGATCCCACCCGCATCTACCTGCGCTGAACCGGAGCCCTCACCCGCCGACCGATGTCCGCGGGCAGCTGTAGGCGACAGTCGCCCACTGTGGCTCCCTGCTGAGCAAGCGAGAATTCGAATCGAAGAAAGTTGAAATCATGTCAATGAAGACAAACGCACAGGCTGCCTCCCCTCCTGATCCGAATGTGACTCGGCCCGAACTGCGCCGTGCCGCGTGGTCGTCGTGGCTCGGCAGTTCGCTCGAGTACATGGACTTCACCTTGTATACGCTCGCCTCGGCCCTGGTCTTCGGACCGCTCTTCTTCCCCAATGAGACTCCTGCGGTCGCGCTGATCTCCAGTCTCGGCGTCTACGGGTCCGGTTTCGTAGTCCGGCCGATCGGCGGATACGTCTTCGGACGAGTCGGTGACAAGCACGGACGTCGGATCGTCCTCATCGTCACTCTGTCGATGATGGGCATTGCCACCATGGGCATCGGTCTTCTGCCGACTTATGCTCAGATAGGCATCTGGGCACCTATGCTACTCGTCGTACTCCGGCTCGTGCAGGGGTTCGGAGCCGGAGCCGAATTGGCCGGAGCTTCGGTGCTCTTGGTCGAATCGTCGCCTGTGCGTCGCCGTGGGCTCTTCGGGGCGATCGTGGCGATGGGGACCAACAGCGGAATCTTCCTGGCCACAGTTCTGTGGACGCTGCTCACCCTGCTGCCGGACGAGGCTTTCCTCAGTTGGGGCTGGCGGGTGCCCTTCCTGCTCAGCATCGTCACCACTTTCGTGGCTCTGGCAATTCGTACGAAGGTCAGGGAGTCCCCGGTGTTCGAAGAGGCGAAGGAGCGCCGCGCCGAGGTGGCCGCGGACAAGAGCGATCAGCCGAGCATCCTCGTCGAAGCGCGTCGGTCGACGAAGTCGTTCCTGCTCGCCTTGGGCATCCGAATGGGAGAGAACTCCGCAGTCTACCTCGTCAAAGGCTTCATGGTCGGGTGGGTGGTCACCACGACGGGAATCGACTCCTCCATCGTCACCACCGGCATCATGATCGGCACCGTCATCGGCTTCGCGACTGTGCCGTACTTCGGCAAGCTCAGTGACAAGCTGGGTCGCCGACCCGTGTTCTTGGGGTTCACTCTATTCCAGATCCTCTTCGCGATTCCGGCCATGATCCTCATCGACACGGGCAACCCGATCATCATCGCGGCCGTCTTTGCGGTCTTCGTCGGCGGGCCTCTGCCGAATCTCTACGGTGTCGAGTCGAGCTGGTTGGTCGAACTGTTCGGATCGAAGCATCGGTATACGTTCATGACCACTATCAAAGAGGTCGGATCGGTCGTCTCCGGCGGTCTGGCGCCGGTGATCGCGGCCTCGCTCGTCGCCGTGATCACCGACTCATGGTGGCCCGTTGCGATCGTTCTCATTCTGTTCGCCGGCTGCGGCCTGCTCGGTGCGCTCTTCGCGCCCGAGACCCGTGGTCGCGACCTCACGACTGAAGTCGACGCAGTGGACGAATGGCAACCGCAGCAATAGGCAAGGGCCGGGACCCCGCGATGGGCGAGGGCCGGGACCCTGCGATACGCGACGGCCGGCCCGGTGAGGTGGACTACGACCAGCCCGCTGGGGTCGGCGACGGCCCTACTGCCGGATTGCGGTCAGTTGTTGTGGCGCGGAGGCGCTCTGCCACCAGTGCTGTCGCTGCAGCTCTGCGTTGAGAGCGATGCCACAGGCTCCGGGGGGCGTCATCAGAACGGTGGGGGATCGACCTCGAGGTCGTGGTCCCAGTTCACTGTCTTGGAGACGAAGCGGTGGTCCCAGGGATCGTCGGCTCCAGTGCCCTTGGGGTCTGCAGCGTCCTCAGACTGCGAGTTGCTTTCGAAACCGGTGAGGTTCGGGCCAGCGGCGGTACGGGCGCTGCGCTTGTCGGGCTCATTCGGGTCGAAGTCGATATCGTCGATGTCGAGCTTGGCAAGACGCGCCCATCTGACGACTCGGGCGTACTTCGCGTTCCCCGTCAGCTGCTTCACCGTGAGAGTGTTGGAGCCGGCGGGCAGACTGCGCTGATGGACAGAGTTCGCCCAATTGAGGCAACGCTCCAGCCGCCGCCGCCTGATCTCAGCCTGCTGCTCCCGATACGCCTCCGAAAGACGTCGCTGGTGTGCTTCGCGTTCCTCCCGCTGGCGCTTCTCTTCGTCGCGCTGACGAATCGTTGATTCGCCAGGCATGAGCTCGAGCACCCTCGGTGCTGAGGGAACCATCGACCAGGGCAGTTTCCACCGCTTGAGACCCAGTCGTCCCAGGGAATCGAATTCGAGCGCTTGGGCAACATTGATCGGCTGGCCGGGAGCTGACACAGTGGTCGAGATCCCGTGTTTGAACTCGTAATCGAGCTCACCGGATTTTGGCATAGTGACCCGAAGGCGGCCGGCGGTCTTCAATGCATGATGCTTCTTGCACAGAGGATGAAGGTTGCCGAACCGAGTGAGACCGCCCTTGAGCGGATCCAGATGGAAGAACGGAACGACATGGTCGATCTCCGACTTCTCAGCCCGACGAACACAGCCGGGAACGGTGCACACGGTCCACTGCTCGACCAAGGTCTTCCGAAGATCTCTGGGGACCTGGTAAGTGGTCGCTTTGGCGTCGATGGGAGTGCCGGTGGCGGGATCGGTGAGGATCCGCTGGATGCTCTTCGACCGGCCGGCGATGTTGCGAGCCACCTCAGCGGGTACCGGTGAGCCGTCGGCGAAAGTGCCGGGCAGGTCAGAATCTCCGGTGAGCGAGAGGAATGGAACGGTCACCACGGTGGCGGCCTGGTGTGACAGCCACCACGCGCTTGTGGGCATACGCAGCTTGACGACATATTCAATGGGACCGTCAGGGTCTTCACCTTCGACGCTGCAGTCGTGCCGGAAAGCCGAACCGTCGGGTCGGCTGGCGACAGAGAATCCATCGGACGACTCTGTGGTGCTGTCGGCCGAGCACTCGGCGGACGATTCTGCGGCATCGTCGTCCGAGTCCGAAGCGACGTGCTTCGCGAAGTCGGCGATGGCGTCGTCGCAATCCATATCCGGAATGAGTTCGCCGTCGGTGTCGAGCAGTGACTTCTCTTCGGCGGTTTGGATACCCGTGATCGGGTCGACCGAAATGACCTTGACCTTGAGCTCCGGGACTGGCCGGGTGAACAGATCGTACTCGAGCTGAGAGATGGAGCGGTCATCGCTGATCTCAACGCCCACAGGCAGATTGAACGCCGACTTGTTCTTTCCATGCACGGCCAGCGCCATGCCCTGGATTCGGTTGTAGCAGGCAAAGATCTCCGCTGAGGGTCCGCTGACGGTCAGGCAAGCCGAGCCGTCCTTATATCCTTCGACATCGACGCGGCGACGCTTGGTGGCGAGTTCGGTGTTGTCGATCGGCGGGACGAGCAGGGCGATCATCTTCGCCAGATCTCGGCGCAGGGTCTCACAGGTGATATCGGCGCGCCTCGCGGCCAGGAAGATGTCGAGCTTCGGAAGAAAGTCGAACGCGACATCAGCGCACTGGCGGGCGACCACATCGACATGTGCCTGGGTGAACTCTCCGGCGCGGACACGGTCGGCGAAGCGCGGCAGACCATAGAAGATCGTCATCGCGCCGGCGAGCTGACGGTAGGTACGGGCAGTGTTGGTCCCCAGCACCGTCGAGATCTCGACGAGGACCTCAGCGTCGACATAGTCATAGACCCATTTCGAGAAGCAGATGCCCTCATCGAGCTCGGGGAATTCGGGCAGCGCCTTCGCCTCGGGCTCAGTCGCCTTGCGCAACTGTTCGCGGGCGAAGTCGGCGTCATAGAGCACAACTGTCGCGGAAGGGGAGCCGCCGGTGCCGGTCGTGTCGTCAGTGGGTGACGACGCGACCTTAGGCGACGACGCGACGCTGGGCGAAGACGCGCCCTTGGGTGAGGCCTTCGACTTCTCCGCAGCGCCGAAGTCGGTGTTCTCTTCGGACTCTTTGGCGCGGCGATCAAAGGATGCGGAGATCGTCTCGCAGCGAAACGGTTCGGAGCCCTCGGGCATGGGCAGTTCGAGAGCGATGAAGACCTGTTCCAACACAACTGAGGAGACGGACTCGAGGAGGGAGAAATGGGCACGGTCGGAAGCGACAGCGTTCTCGGCGAAACGAGACATGCTTGATTCGAAGCGGATGGCGAATCGGGGCGACGGCTGTGTCACACCCGGCTCGTCTGCCTGGTCGGGGGTCGAACGGTTGGTGGTGCCCTTCATTGCTCTTTCACCTGCCTCGGACTTCGTTGTCGGGGAAGTGGTGCTGACTTGAAAAGCTGTTAATCAGATCTTAGCCGGTCAATCTGACATTCACAATAGTAAAAAGAAAAAAGATTCGAATAAGTTTCGATGGCATATTGATAGTGGATTGATTCTCTACTCATCATTGCACTCGGTGCTGACATGAGGACGTTCGGCCTTGTTCGGCCAGGTCAGGGGCTGTTCTGCGTCGGTCCAAAGGTCTGGAGAACATGCCACCGGAACGGCGGGACAACCTCGGTGGGGGCCGGATTTTCGGGTGAAACGGGTCACAGCATCGGTTATGATGATCGAGTTGTCGGGTGCGACCCATGAGGTCGGTACTCGCCTCATGCGAGCCGTATCCGCACTGCGCGCAACCGCGTCGCCCTTCACCTAGGGTCATGTCGCGGGCCGCGTCGACGTCACCGCACCATCCTTCACTGGTGACCAGTTCTTCGCCCAGACCATCGCCTGCGCTCACGGTCGACCGTGTCCGCGCCGGCCGACGTCCAGACGATCACTGCCGGCTGCACCGATGATCCGATCATCGAACGGAGTGCTCGCCCAACCGAGTGCTCACGAGCTTCGTAAGCTCACGAACCGCCGCCGCATCAACCACGAGGATCAACCATGACGACCACCGCTCACAGCTCCGCCGCCTCCGACCAGGGCTCGAAGGGCCCGATCACCGACGCCGAGATCTTCGAGGCGCACGAAGGCGGCAAGCTCTCCGCCGAGCTCACCTCACCGCTCGAGACCCAGCGCGACCTCTCGATCGCGTACACCCCGGGCGTGGCCAAGGTCTGCACCGCGATCAAGGACGAACCGCAGCTGGCGCGCACGCACACGTGGACCGGCCGGCTCGTCGCGGTCATCTCTGACGGGTCGGCTGTGCTCGGCCTCGGTGACATCGGTCCGGCCGCCTCGCTGCCGGTGATGGAGGGCAAGTGCGCCCTGTTCAAGTCCTTCTCCGGGCTGAATGCGATTCCGATCGTACTCGACACCAATGACACGGACGAGATCGTCGAAACCATCGTCCGCATGGCCCCGACCTTCGGTGCGATCAACCTCGAGGACATCTCGGCTCCGCGCTGCTTCGAGATCGAAGACCGGGTCAAGGAAGCCCTCGACATTCCCGTCATGCACGATGACCAGCACGGCACCGCCGTGGTCGTCCTCGCCGCGCTGACGAATGCTCTGCGCGTGGTGAAGAAGTCCTTCGAGTCCGTCCGCGTCGTCGTCTCCGGCGCCGGTGCTGCCGGAGTGGCCGTGGTGAAGATCCTCGCCGACGCCGGCGTGAAGGACATCGTGGTCCTCGATTCCAAGGGAGTCGTCGAATCCGGCCGCTCCGACCTCACCGAGACCAAGCAGTTCCTCGCTGAGTCGACGAACCCGCGCGGAATCTCCGGTGGGATCGGCGAAGCCCTCGACGGTGCCGATGCCTTCATCGGCGTCTCCGGCGGCACCATCGACGAGGCGCATCTGGAGAACATGGCCGACGATGCGATCATCTTCGCCCTGTCGAACCCCAACCCCGAGGTGGCCCCCGACGTCGCCGCCAAGTACGCCACCGTGGTGGCCACCGGGCGCAGCGACTTCCCAAACCAGATCAACAACGTCCTCGCGTTCCCCGGAATCTTCCGCGGCGCGCTCGACGCCGATGCCAACGAGATCACCGACGATATGAAGCTCGTCGCCGCTCGTGCGATCGCCGATCTCGTCGGCGATGATCTCGAGCCCGGTTACATCGTGCCCGGTGCGCTCGATTCGCGTGTCGCTCCGGCCGTCGCCGAGGCGGTCGAGAAGTCCGCGCTCGAGGCCATGGCCAAGCGCTGACGCCTCGTCGGTGAGCCATCGCCGACTCGGAATTGTCGCCGAGGCGGCCGAATACGGCTGAGGGGCGGGTGAAGAGTGATCTTCGCCCGCCCCTCAACTGTGTGTCGGTTGCTGATTGCGTTCCGCTCCAGGCCGTGTGCCACAGGTGGTCGGGCGCCGGCGGCCGTCGGTTGGCCAGCGGAGGACTGCCGCCCATGCCAGGCAGACGCGGTCGGAACTCAGTCGTCGGTGACGGTGATGGTGACGTCGATGTTGCCGCGGGTGGCATTCGAGTACGGGCAGACCTGGTGGGCCTTGTCGGCCAGGGCCTGTGCCTCGGCTTTGTCGAGGTGCGGGAGGGTGACCTCGAGTTCGACAGCGAGCTGGAACCCGCCCTCATTGTTCTTGCCGATGCTCACTCGTGAGCCGACCGCAGAGTCGTCGACGTTCGCCTTGGCCTGACCGGCCACGAGGCGCAGCGCCGAGTGATAGCAGGCCGCGTAGCCGACCGCGAAGAGCTGCTCGGGATTCGTGCCGTTGCCGCTGCCGCCCATCTCCGCGGGTGTGGCGAGATCGACGTCGACCTTTCCGTCGTTTGTGCGACCGTGGCCGTCGCGGCCTTCGCCGGTAGCCAGTGCCTCTGCAGTGTAGAGAGCCTTCATGATTCTTCCTTCCGTTGGCGGTGCGTTGTGGGTTAGTAGGGTTTTGTGGGTTGGTAGAGCTATCTGGGCTGGACGTGCGCTCTGGGGCAGGGCATTGATCGGTCTCGCATCGGGGCCGTCAGCGGGCCGCAGTCGAGTCGGTGACGGCCGCGGGATCTCCGCGCAGGTTCCTCGTCAGAGTGCGCAGGGTCTCGAGCAGCTCGGGCATCGCGGCGGGGTCGAGCTGCGTGCGCTCACCGATGCGAGCCGGAACGCACTCGGCGCGCTCCTTGGCTGCGGCGCCCTCGGCGCTGGGGCGGATGAACACACTGCGCGAGTCCTCGGCGGAGCGGTGACGGGTGACGTAGCCGAGCGATTCCAGCCGCGACAGCAGCGGAGACAGCGTGCCCGAATCGAGCTGCAGACGCTCACCGAGGTGTTTGACGGTCACGCCGTCGGGCGCGGAATCCTCCTCCCACAGCACAAGCATCACCAGATACTGCGGATAGGTGATGCCGAGCTCGGCCAGCAGATCCTTGTATGACGCGGTCATTGCACGCGACGCCGAGTAGAGGGCGAAGCAGAGCTGTCGGTCGAGGTCGAGCGTATTCATAACTAAATGGTTGCACACAATTCAATTGGGCACAACTGATTATCAGAAGTCGGATGAACGGGGATCGAGGTGAACACAGCGGAGGGGCGGGCGAAGATCTCTCTTCGCCCGCCCCTCCGCTGTGTGGTGCCTCAGTCGTTCGCCGGCACTCGGTGTCGTGCGGTGGCGTTCGGGCAGCTTCGGCGGCGCTTCGGCAGCCTGGCTCTGCCCTGGGTCACTGCGGTGGATTCTGCTTGGAGTTCTTCCACTGCTGAGCTGCCGCTTGAGCCGACTGGGCTGCCGACCGAACGGACTGGCCGAGCGACTGGCCGGAACCTCCGGGGCCACCTGACTGACCGTCATGACCCGAGCCGTCGGAACCATCGGAGCCGCCCGTGCTCGGCGGGTTGGACGGCTGAGGGGGAACGCTGGCCCGCTCGGAGCGGTGGCTCGAGGTGTACCGGCTCTCGGGTGCCGTGAAGGTCGCTCCATCCTCGGCGGCGTTGGCGGCGAACAGGGCGTTGCGGATCTCCTGGCCCATCTCGCCCAGGCCGCCCGGGTTCGAGGGCATAAACAGCACGTTCGACCGGCCCTCCTGGGCGACGTTCTGCATGGTGTCGAAGTACTGGGTCATCATCAGCAGCTGCTCGGCCGTCTTGTCGATGCCCACCTCCTGCAGCTTCGCATACTGCTCGGCGATACCCGTCGCGATCGCCTTGCGCTGAGCGGCGACACCCTCGCCGTGGAGGCGCATCGCCTCGGACTCCGCCTGAGCCTGGGTGACGCGCTTGATCTTGTCCGCCTCGGCGAGCGATTGAGCGGCGACGCGGTCACGCTGTGCGGCATTGATCGAGTTCATCGAATCGCGGACCTTCGGGTCCGGGGTGATATCCGTGACCAGGCTGCTGACGATCTTGAAGCCGTAGCGCTTCATCGATTCCGAGAGCCGGCCCTCGACGTTCTCCGCGATATCGTCCTTCGACTCGAACGCCGTGTCCAGAGTCAGGCCCGACAGAGCCGAACGAACGGTGTCGAAGACGTAGGAGCGGATCTGCTCCTCGGAGTTCGCCAGCTTGTAGTAGGCGTCGGCGACATTGTTCTCTTCGACGACGTACTGGACGGCGACGGGAACCGTGACGAAGACGTTGTCCTTCGTCTTCGACTCGATGTTGACCTCGAGCTGCTGGACGCGCAGCGAGATCGGCCGGCTCGTCGTCTCGATGAACGGCACCTTCGTGTTCAGTCCCGGCTTCGCCACTTTCTTGAATTTGCCGAATCGCTCGACGATGACGTTCTCCTGCGTCTTCACCGTGAAGAACATGCTGGTGCGCAGCTTGCCGAAAAGCAGAACGGCGATGATGAGGATGACGATGATTATGGCGAATGTGGCCACCAATCCAGTCATGGGTGCTCCAATGCGTCGTAGATTTCGGCCGCCGAGCGACCGCCTGTGACTACCACCCTAGTAGCCGGGACGGCATCCGCATATGCCAAGGCCGGTTGACGTCACGGTCCAAGCGTCTCGACATCGAAGAGCGACTGCCGACACATCTGATGTCAGACGTATACTGGAGGCTCAGCGTGGAACGACCAGCAGAAGGTGATCATGGCGGAGCCGATAGAGACCGGACGGAAAGTGACGACTTCCGACAGAATCAAGGATCTCATCCTCTCCGATGGTCTGCGTCCCGG
The DNA here is from genome assembly GCF_057654315.1 of Brevibacterium sp. Lmc1. Lineage (NCBI taxonomy): Bacteria > Bacillati > Actinomycetota > Actinomycetes > Micrococcales > Brevibacteriaceae > Brevibacterium > Brevibacterium sp. Lmc1. Next base: position 792,512 of record NZ_CM172803.1, read on the forward strand.
AGACCTGCTGCCGACCGAAGGCGAACTGTGCACCCGCCTCGGCGTCTCGCGCTCGAACGTCCGGGAAGCCATCCGCAAGCTCTCGACCCTCGACATCGTCGACGTCCGGCACGGTCATGGCACCTACGTCGGCGAGATGACGCTCGACGCGCTCGTCGAAGCCCTCGTCTTCCGAGGCGTCCTCAGCCCCGGTGACGACCTCGACGCACTGCGCGATGTCGTCGAAGTGCGCAAGGCCCTCGACCACGGAATGTCCGAGCAGATCGTCCACGCCCTCAACGGCACGGAGAATTCCGAGCTCAAGGACCTGGTCGACGAGATGACCGCGCTCGCCGCTGACGGCAAGACCTTCCCGCAGCAGGATCGCGCCTTTCACACGGGACTGCTCGCGAAACTCGGAAACTCGCTCGTCGGCCAACTCGTCGCGGCGTTCTGGGATGTGCACACTGCCGTCCTGCCCAAACTCAACGTCGCCGTGGCCGCCGACCTGGAGCAGACCGCACGTGCCCACGGCCTCATGCTCGAAGCGGCAGAATCCGGCGATGCCGAAGCCTTCCGCGCCGCGATCACCGCCCACTATGAGCCGATCATGCGAGCCCTCGAACAGAAATGATTGACTGAAGAACAACGCCCACGCCGCCGATTGGGGCAGCGCCGAACGCAGACTATAGAGCGCAGAACGCCGAAGGAGACCACATGGAAGTCGTCATCGCCGACGAATACACGCTGGCGGAGCTCGCCGCCGACGCGATCGAGGAGCTGCTGCGCACCGAGGCTGCACCGGTCATCGGGCTGGCGACCGGCTCGAGCCCACTGCGCATCTACGACGAGCTGACCACCCGCCACAAGAACGAGGATCTGTCCTTCGCCCACGCGCAGGCGTTCATGCTCGACGAATACGTCGGCATCGCCGACGAACATCCGCAGCGCTATCGCAACGTCATCGACGCCGAGATCGCCACTCGCGTCGATTTCGCCGAGGGGGCCGTCCACGGTCCCGAGGGATCCGCCGATGACCTGGCGGCCGCCTCGGCGGACTATGAACGGAGGATCGCTGAGGCGGGCGGGATTGACCTGCAGATCCTCGGGATCGGCAGCGACGGTCACATCGCGTTCAACGAACCCGGATCGTCCCTGGCCTCGCGGACACGGGTGAAATCCCTGACGCACCAGACGCGGCTCGACAATGCGCGGTTCTTCGACGGCGACGTCGAGCAGGTGCCGAAGCTGTGCTTGACCCAGGGTCTGGGCACGATCATGGAGGCGAAGCATCTCGTGCTCGTCGCGACCGGAGGCAACAAGGCCGAGGCGGTGCATCAGATGGTCGAGGGGCCGATCTCGGCGATGTGGCCCGCGACCGTGCTGCAGATGCACCCGCATGTCACTGTCATGCTCGATGATGCGGCGGCGTCGCGGCTGCAGCTCGGCGACTATTACCGCCACGCGTACGAGAACAAGCCCGAGTGGCAGAGCCTCTGAACGATTTCGGCCCGGGCAGGCAGCTGGCGAACTCAGCCCGGGCCGCTTACCTGCGAACTTGACTTGGGCCGTTGGCTCCCGAGCTCAGCCCTCGACGGCCTCGGTGAACCACGAGGTGATCGTCGCGGGATGCGTGATCGCGGTGCCCACGACCACGGAGTCGGCGCCGGCTGAGCGGGCGGCGGCGGCATGCAACGGGGTGTGGATGCGGCCCTCGGCGACGAGCAGCGCAGGCAGCTCGGCCGCTCGGATCGCGCTGATGAGTTCGAGATCGGGACCCTCGGTCCTCGCCCGTTCGCCGGTGTAGCCGGCCAGGGTAGTTCCGATGATGTCGGCGCCGGCCTCGACCGCGGCCTTCGCATCATCGAGGCTGCCGCAATCGGCCATGACCAGGGCATTCGTCTGTTCGTGGAGGCGAGTGACCGTCTCGGCCAGGCTCAGTCCGTCGGGGCGTCCCCGCCGCGTCCCGTCGAGGGCGACGATGTGGGATCCGGCCAGAGCCACTGCATACGCGTGTTGGAAGGTCGGGGTGATGACGACTCCGTCCTTGCCGTCTTTCCAGAGCCCGATGACCGGGGCGTCGACGGCCGACCGTGTTGCCTGAATGTCGCCGAGTCCCTGCACTCGTACGGCTGCTGCTCCTCCGCTGACCGCCGAGGCAGCCACCTGAGCCATCGTTCTCGGATCGCGCATCGGCTCGCCGGGATAGGCCTGAGCGGAGACGATGAGCCGTCCCCGCAGCGCCTCGAGGATCTCGGTCTTCGACAGCATCAGTGAGTCTCCTTCTTCTGGCGGTTCTCCTCGCCGTTCGGCGAGTTCGTCAGTGTGTTGGTGCGGCGGGAGGGAAGCGTCTCAGTGCTTCTGGCCAGGCGCGTCATTCCAGAGGCCGGCAGCGCCGATGAGCGCGGCGTCCTGCCCCAATTCTGCCTTCACCAGCGGGGTTCCGGAGGCGGCGGGGATGAGTTCCGCGGCGAAAGCCTCGCGCAGAGGTGCCCACCAGGTCTCGTCCATATCGGCGAGTCCGCCGCCGATGACGACGAGCTCGGGGGAGAGCACGTTGACGATCCCACCGAGTGCCGAGCCGAGGGCACGCGCCCCGATGTCGAAGGCGCGAAGCGCCAATGCATCCCCCGCCGAGGCGGCCACCGCCAATTCTCGGGTGTTCGTTGGGGCTGGCGCAGGGGTGGGAGAGGTGATCCCGGAGGCCAGTCGCCGGTAGGTCTCGAGAATAGCCGGGCCCGAAGCGATGGCTTCGACGTGACCGGTGCCGCCGCACGGGCAGGCCAGTCCGGCCGCGGCTGCCGAGGGCACATGCCCGATGTGACCGGCGGCAGAATTCCTGCCAGTGAGCAGGTGACGATCGGTGATGAGCCCGCCGCCGATGCCGGTGCCCGCCGCGACGAGCAGCGAACTCCGAGTGCCGCTGGAGGCACCGGCGGCCGCCTCGCCGAGGGCATGAGCGTGCACATCGTTGACGACGCGCACGGGTAGGTCGGTGCGGGCGGAGAGTTCGGAGACCACGTCCGTTCCGGCCCATCCGGGCAGCGACTCCGTCGCCGAGACCACAGTCCCCGTCACAGGGTCGATGGCCCCGGCCGCGCCGATGCCGATCCGCCACGCGAATTCGGAACCTGAGCCGTCCCCGCCTCCGGATTCGGCGGCACTCGACGTGGACCCGGCACCATGCGAATCCGACACAGCACCACGCGAAGCGGACCCGGCGCCACGCGAACCCGACGTCTCCGCGATGACGGCGGCGGCCACCTCGGCGATGGAGTCGAGAACGGCCCGGGCACCCGCGGTCGCGGGAGTCGGCACGCTGCGCACGTGCGCAAGTTCGCCGTCGATGACGGAGCCGGCACGGATCTTCGTGCCTCCGACATCGACGGCGACGGTGGCGGGCAGGGTCACAGCAGTCCTGCGGCGGCGACGATTTCGCGGACGTGCTCGGTCTCATCGGCGTTGAGTGCTTCCATCGGTTCGGCCATCCGGTTCGAGCCGATGACGCCCATGAGCTGCAGGGCGGTCTTGAATCCGCCGAGGCCGGCCGCACCTGCGGACACGCGTCCCGGGGTCGCGGCTCCGGTGATGTCGAACAGAGCCGCCACGCGGTCCTGCTCGGCAGCCGCTGCCTGCCAGTCGCCGGCCTTCGCTGCATCATAGATGCGCACATATCCGGCGGGGTCGACGTTGCCGAGCCCGGGGACGATGCCCGCCGCGCCGCCGAGCATCGCACCGTCGGTGACCACCTCGTGGCCGGTGAAGACGGCGAAGTCCGGCAGGTGCTTCGTCGCGAGGAGCAGACGGCGGAAGCCGACATCGTCGCCAGAGGAGTCCTTGACTCCGGCGATGACACCCTCCTCGGCGAGGCGGACGAGGACGTCGAGCGGCATCTTCATATGCGTGCGCACCGGCACGTCATAGGCGAACAGGGGCACGCTGATATGGGCGGCGACGGTGCGCAGATGGCGCTCCACCTCGGCGGCGTCGGACAGCGCATAGAACGGCGTGGTCACGACGGCTGCGTCACCGCCGATGGCCAGCAGACGGTCGGCCTCTTCGAGGACCCGGGTCGTCGTCTGCTCGCTGATGCCCACGAGGACGGGCACCCTGCCGGCGGCGGCCTCGATCGCGGTGGAGAGGACGAGGTCACGCTCGGCGTTCGTCAGGTACGGGACCTCGCCGGAGGACCCGAGGACGAAGATTCCGTGCACACCGCCGGCGACGAGGTGGTCGACGAGGGCGGCCAGCCCGGCGCGGTCGATCTCACCGTCGGTGGTGCGCGGGGTCAGCAGCGGCGGGATGATTCCGTGGAAGTCAGCAGTCATGGTCGTGTCCTTACTTGTCGTACTTGTCATTGTTCGCCGAGGCGGCCCCGGGGTCGGCCGGAGCCGATCCGTTCGTCAGGGCAGAGTCGGCGGAGACCGCGAGGGAGGAGGCCACGGATGCGGCGGTCTCCCGGGCAGGTTCGGTGGGGACTCGGCGAGTGTAGGCCGAGCGCTTTCCGTAGATCGTCAGCGGCAGCACATCGTGGTCGCCGCGGCCGCGCTGCATCGCTCCGGTGAGCAGGGAGATGAGGTAGCCGAAGACCATGGCGCCGATGAACGCGACGGTGGAGACCGCGAACGGTGTGAGTCCGGCCTGCTCCTGGACGACCCAGGCCAGTGCGGCACCGAGCAGGAGGCCGGCGAGCACTCCCGAGGTGTTCGCCCGCTTCGTGAAGATACCGAGGGCGAAGACGCCGGCCAGTGGGACGCCGAAGAGTCCGGTGATCGAGAGGAACAGGTCCCAGGTCTGGGCCTGATCGGTCGCCGAGAGGTAGAGCGCAACCCCGACGGACAGGGCACCGACGATGACAATGACGGCGCGGGAGAAGCCGACGCCCGTGCGAGGCCGGCCGTCCTTGGGTGGGAAGAAGCGGTCGCGGATGTCGACGGTCACGCAGGCCGAGATCGAGTTGAGGCTCGAGGAGATCGTCGACTGCGCGGCAGCAAAGATCGCGGCGATGAGCAGACCCGAGACACCGGCCGGCAGAGCGGTGACCGCGAAGTAAGGCACGAGCGCCGAGGTGTTGAAGCCTTCCGGCAGAGCCTCCGAGTGCTGGTAGAAGCTGTAGAGCACAGTGCCGATGCCATAGAACAGCGGGATCGTCAGCAGGGCGAGGAAGCCGTTGACGATGAGCGAACGGGCCGTCGACTTCGGCGAATCCGTGGTCTGGTAGCGCTGGACGACGTCCTGGCTGGCCGTGTACTGATGCAGGTTGTTGAAGACCGAACCGAGGAAGACGATCGGGATGGCCGCTGCCGCTCCGCCGAACTTCCAGTTGTCGGCAGAGATGAACTTGTCATCGGCCGCGGCGTCGGCGGCGACCGTGACGAGACCTCCGTCGATGGCCATGACGCCGAAGACGAGGATGACCGCAGCACCCACGAGGAGGATGATGCCCTGGACGACATCGGACCAGATGACGCCCTCGATTCCGCCGAGGAAGGTATAGACGACCGAGAGCACGCCGACGGCTCCGGCGACGAGCGCCGGGTTGATGTCGGTGACCGAACTGATGGCCAGTGTCGGCAGGTAGATGACGATGGCGACGCGGCCGATGTGGAAGAGGACGAAGAGAACCGAGCCGAGCACGCGGATGCTCGGGCCGAAGCGTTCCTCGAGGTACTCGTACGCCGTGGTGACGTCGAGCTTGCGGAAGAACGGGATATAGAAGATCACGAGCAGCGGGACGATCGCGAAGATCGCGATATTGCCGGCTGCATAGGACCAGTCGGCGAGGAAGGCCTGCTCGGGCGTGGACATATACGTGATCGCCGACAGCGTCGTCGCGTAGATGGAGAAGCCCGCCGCCCAGGCAGGGATCCGCCCGCTGGCCTTGAAGAACTCCTCTGTTCCTCCGCTTGCTCTCTTGGTGAACCAGACTCCGATGCCGAGGGTGGCCAAGAGGTAGATGATGATCACGGCCCAGTTGAGGCCGCCGAGTCCCGGAGCGTCCATGCTCCCTCCTCACGTGGATGAACGTAGGGGACCGGCGCGGGCGTGAGTGCGAGCGGAAGTCCCATCTGACTTATAGAACCAACACGTAAGACGTATGATGTCCTATGTTGTGAATGTACGGGAATGTGCGGCACGGCACAACCCGGCAGACGGTGGATGTGTTATCCGCGCTGGTGAGGGTGGGTGGATCATGTGGGGCCGACGACAATCGGGCGCCGCTTATTGAACACTCTTTCAGTTTCCAATACATTCGGTGAAAGACGATGACGTGCAGCAGTCGTGCTGTGAGCCGATTCCATGGCCGAATACGAGGAGACGCGGTGCCCGACCAGCAACCACTTGACGGAGTCACGGTGATCACTCTCGCCGTGAACCTGCCCGGCCCCTTGGCCGCCGCCCGATTGAGCGCCCTGGGAGCCGAGGTCATCAAGGTCGAACCGCTCACCGGCGACCCTCTCGATGCCGCTGTGCCCGAGTACTACCGAGAACTGACCGTCGGCCAGGACATCCGCAGAATCGACCTCAAGGACCCTACCGGCAAGGCAGAGCTCGAGGCCCTCGCCGCCGATGCCCAGGTGCTGCTGACGGCGATGAGACCGCGGGCGGCGGCCGCTCTCGGCCTGCCCGAGCTCGTCGAACAGCATGGGCTTGTCCATGTCGAGATCGTCGGCTTTGCCGGAGACCGCGCCGATGTGCCCGGCCACGACCTCACCTATCAGGCAGCGCATTCCACACTCGTACCCGGCACGATGCCGACCGTGCCCATCGCCGACGTCCTCGGCGGAGAACACGCCGCCCTCGAAGCGCTCGCCGGCCTGCGCCAGAAGGAGCAGCTGGGTGCCGCCGGCGGCATCGTCAAGCGGGTCGTCCTCGACGACGCTGCCGCATGGGCGGCAGGGCCGGCACGGCACGGTCTGAGCTCACCCGGAGGCCACCTCGGCGGGGGATCACCGTTCTATCGGACCTACCCGACGTCCGACGGGCACATCGCCGTCGCCTGCCTCGAGCCCCATTTCGCGAAGGTGCTGGCCGCGCACATCGGCACCGAGGAGGCCGTACTCGAGCGCACCTTCGCCGAGAAGCCGACCGCGCACTGGGTGGAATTCGCCGCAGAGCACGACCTGCCGATCGAACGAGTCGCGCTCGGTTCCGGTCAGAATCCAGGTCGCTATCGGACACTTTCTGCGAACAGGAATATCCGGTGTTGACCTAGATTCGAGTGCTGGTGTCCGATGGTGACCTGAAGTCGGGATGTGCGGTCGAATGCGACGAGGAAGTCTCAGCTCGACAGAGCCCACCTGTACGCCCCCTCAAGGCCGAGCATTCACGGGTGTGGGAAGATTGAGGGCGTGTCGAAAGTACTTGAGATCCTGACCCCGGAGGGCCTTCCGCCGCTTAACGAGAAGCCCGGTGTCTCCTTCATCATGCCGGTCCTCAACGAGGCCGAACACATTGAGCAGGCGATCACCACGATTCTCGCTCAGGAGTACGACGGGGACAAGGAGATCGTCCTCGCCCTCGGCCCCTCGACCGACGATACGAACGCCATCATCGCATCGATGGCTGCGCATGATCCGCGGATCCAGACTGTCGACAATCCGCAGGCCGCGACTCCGATCGGACTCAACCTCGCGATCGCCGCGACCCGACACCCGGTGATCATCCGCGTCGACGCGCACTCCGGACTCGGCGCCGACTACACCAGACAGGCGATCGACACTCTGCGCGAGACGAAGGCCGCGAACTGCGGCGGACTCATGCTCGCCCGCGGCAAGACCTCCTTCCAGAAGGCCGTGGCACGGGCATACATGTCCCCGGTCGGCCTCGGCGGTCCCGCCTACCACTCCGGCGACGAGGCGCAGGAAGCCGAATCGGCCTACCTCGGCGTCTACCGTCGGGAAGTGTTCGACCACCTCGGCGGATTCGACGAAGGCATCAAACGCGGTCAGGACTGGGAACTCAACCTGCGCATCCGCTCCGCCGGCGGCCGCATCTGGTTCAACCCGGACATGGAAGTCACGTACTGGCCGCGCGGCACCTGGTCGAAGATCGCGCAGCAGTTCTGGGCCACCGGAATCTGGCGGGCCGAACTCATCCGCCGCTACGGGTCGCAGAACTCCATCCGCTACTTCGCCCCTCCGCTGCTCGTGCTCGGCATGGGCGCGGCCGTGATCGAGACCCTGCTCCAACTGTCCGGATCGACGAAGCGGTGGCCGAAGTTCCTCCGCCGCTTCACCTCCCTCATCCACGTCCCCAGCTTCGGCTACATCGCCGGAATCCTGGCCACCGCCTCGGCGGCGAAGGACTGCGGACGACGCGAGCGATTCTGGTTCGGTATCGTCCTGCCGACCATGCACCTGTGCTGGGGCGCCGGGTTCCTCCGGGGACTCGTCACCGGAGCCGGAACGACGAAGGACAGCAGCCGATGAGCAAGAAGAAACCGAGCCGGGCCCACCGGGACCGCTACGGCCGCGGCACCAATGATCCGCTGCCGAGCGTCGATCCCGAATCCCGCGAGCGGATTCCCGTGCCCGATCGTCCCGAGCCGAAGAAATTCAACGCACCCCTGTGGGCCGGCGCCATCGTCGTCCTCCTCGTCGCGGGTGTGTTCGCGATGAACATCTTCGGCTCCAAGGACCAGCTGACCGTCGATTCGCTCAACCCACCGGCCGTGGGCGCCCTCGACGGTGGATCGTCGGTGTACCCGGCGAACTCGAAGCTCGCCTTCACCGAGAACGTGAAGTTCGGCTACCTGCCCGCGCCCACACTCACCGCTCTGGGCGACGGCACGATCGTGGCCGCGAACCCGGAGACCGCCGCCGAGGACATGGGCCTGAAGAAGGGCCTCGACGAGCTCGACGCACACGAATTCCTCGACCAGACCATCAAACCGGCCCGCAAGAACACGAGTGCCGGCGATCCCATGACCTGGGACCAGATCGTCGACGAGTTCGGCGGGGACACCGTTTTCATGCCCGCCATCGACTCCGCCGAGGTGGCAACCCCGGCATTGAAGACCATCACCGAGGCGGAGCTCGAGGACTCGACGCTCGTGCGCACCGATGACCCCGAGGTGGCCCGGGCCGCCGCCGATGCGGGAGTCGGCGCCATGTTCACCGGGGACTACACGGTGAGCTCGGCTGAGGACCTCGATTCCGGCGGGTACACGGCAATGGCGGTTCGCGCCGATGATGCGTCGACCTGGGCCGAAACGGATCTGGCCGTCTGGGCCACCGATGTCAAGGACAAGAAGCAGCTCGAGAAGCTCGCCGACGCCGGGGTCACCGGAGCACTGAGTGCGAACCCGTACACGGTGCTGCCGTCCGAAGTGAAGAAGAACTGACTGCGGCCCCGAACTGAACGTGACGCTGGGGCGGACAGCCGCCTCGGCGAGAAAATGTTGACTACGACCCCGACTACGAAGGAGACGCAATGACTCAGCCCATCGGCAACCCGTCACACATCGGCAATCTGGATGCCAGCCAGCTCGGCCCGCAGCCGACCTACCTGCCCGATGACCACCCGGACGTCGACGCTCGCAAACGCATCGACGCAGGTGAAGAGCCAATCGATGTCGCGGCCGCACTGCCGGCCTCGTCCCTGGCCTGGGCAGAACTCGCGGATGAAGCGCACCAGGAAGGCCGCCTCGTCGACGCCTATGCCTATGCCCGCGTCGGTTACCACCGCGGACTCGACGCCCTGCGCGCTGCCGGTTGGCGCGGCGCGGGACCGATCCCGTATTCGCATGAGGTCAACCGCGGATTCCTCCGTGCGCTCTACGCGCTCGGCCGTGCCGCCGGAGCGATCGGCGAAGGCGAAGAGGCCACGCGCATCGAGGAGTTCCTGCACTCGTCCGACCCGAAGGCCGTGGAAGCCATCGGCCGCGGGGAGTAGGCCCGCCGCAGCTTTTTCGGACATATCGGCCTTCGTGGCGCGTGAGCAAACGCACCACGGAGGCCGATTGTGCTTGTCGCCAGGGCGGCGTAGAACTATATGAATGGGTAATGTTTCCGAGACGGTCATGACGGCAGAGCAGCGCAAGATCCTGGCGGTGATGCTCGTCCCGATGTTCATGTCGCTGCTGAGCGTCTCGATCGTCAATGTCATCCTCCCCGACATGCAGCGCTCGATCGGCGCCTCGAATTCGGCGATCCAGTGGGTGCTCTCGGGGTATACGCTCGCGTTCGGCGTGCTGCTCGTGGCCGCCGGCCGAGCCGGTGACCTCTTCGGCCGTGGTCGGCTCTTCGTCATCGGCGTCGGTGTCTTCGCCCTCGGTTCCCTCATCTCGGGACTGTCCCCGGACCCGCTCGTGCTCAACATCGCCCGTGTCGTCATGGGTCTCGGCTCCGGCCTGCTCAGCCCCCAGGGGGTGGGGATGCTCCAACAGTACTTCCACGGCCAGGTGCGCGGTCGCGCCTTCGGGATGTTCGGCACGATCGTCGGTGTCTCCGTGGGCATCGGCCCCGTGCTCGGCGGTGGACTCATCGCTGTTCTCGGCGACGAGTGGGGATGGCGTTCGGCGTTCCTCATCAACGTGCCGATCGCCCTGGCCGCAATCATCCTCGGCCGGTTCTGGCTCCCGAGGAGCGCCTGGGTCGGCGCCGGCACCGATTCCGACTCGCACGGCCGACGCCGCGCCGACTTCGACCCGGTTGGGCTCGTTCTGCTCGGCGTGGGCACGTTGCTGGTCATGCTGCCCTTCCTCGAGCGCAGCGCAGGTGCTTGGATCTACGCCCTCGTCCCGGTCGGCGTCGCCGTCGTCTGGCTGTGGGTGCGGTGGGAGAACCGATACTCCCGCCGAGGCGGATCACCGATGGTCGACATGCAGCTGTTCCGGACACGCAGCTTCGCGTACGGGGCGTCGCTGACGTCCATGTATTTCGTCGGTATGCCCGGCATCTGGGTCATCGTCGCGCTCTATTTGCAGAACGGTCTCGGATTCCCCGCCCTCCATGCGGGCCTCGTCGGTCTGCCCTCGGCGCTGCTCTCGGCGATCGCAGCACAGGCGGCCGGCCGTGTCGTGCTCACCTTCGGCCGGAAGATGGTCGTCCTCGGGGTCGCAATCGGTCTGACCGGGGTCGTCGCCTCGGCGCTCCTCGTGTTGGCGCATGAGGCCTGGGGGATCAGCATCTGGTGGCTGCTCCTCACACTCGGGGTCACCGGCCTCGGGCAGGGCATGGCGATCAGCCCGAATCAGACGCTCACTCTGGCTGAGGTGCCCGTCGAGTATGCGGGCAGCTCGGGCGGTGTGATGCAGACCGGGCAGCGGGTGGGCACGGCCATCGGCATCGCAATCGTCACCGCCGTGTTCTTCGTCGTCCAGCCGGTGGCCGGCTACGGCGCCGCCATCGTCGCGGGCTTCGGGTTCATTGCGCTCGTCATCGTCTTCGCCGGAATCATCGGACTGGTCGATCTTGCTCGCGGTCGGGCCAAGGCCCGGCAGGAGGGGCAGCCGGTCAGGAGCTGAGCCCCGCATCCCGCGCCTGCGATCGGGGCAGGCCCGGCTGTCGCCGGTGAGGAATCGGGCGAAGGGATTGCCGCCTTCCTCGAGATGCGTGCACCGAACTTTACAGCCGCCTCTGCGAAATCCGATGATGGAACTGAAAGAACGAGCGCAAGGAGGCGCAGAATGACTCTCTTCTATGAGGACCTGACCATCGGGCACGGGTGGACGAGCCCGGCGAGGACGATCACCGAATCCGACGTCGTCTCCTTCGCTCAGCTGACCGGGGACTTCCACCCGCTGCACACGAACGAACCCGTCGCGGCGAAGAGCCGGTTCGGCCAGCGCATCGCTCACGGAATGGTCGGGTTGACCTACGCGATCGGACTCATGCTCACCCGCAGCGGCGAGTTCGACGAATCGATCGCCGCGTTCCTCGGCGTCAAGGACTGGCGCTTCAGCGCTCCCGTGTTCTTCGGTGAGACGGTCCATATGCGCTACGAGATCACCGACCGGCGACTGTCGAAATCCGCCCCGTCCGACGGCATCGTCGATTTCCGCGTCGAGGTGCTCAATCAGAACGACGAGGTGGTTCAGGCGGGCACGCTTACGATGCTGGTGTCGGTGCGGCCCGGCTGAGTTCCAGGTTCCGACCGCTGCTGCGCGTTGAGGTCAACGGTCGTCCCGATTGCGACTTAAGTGGGGCCAGATTGCTCGTCTGCTCGAGGTGGGCTCAGTGTTCTAGTGCAACAGTGGGCTGGTCTCAGGCTACCTGCTCATGCAACAGATCAGCCAGGACCTCGGCCGGGGTCGCGAACCCGAGGACCTTCCGCGGCCTGCGGTTGAGCTGATCCTGCATCGCCTGGATCTCCTCGTCAGTAACCGACTCATCGAAGACCGTGCCCTTCGGGTAGTAGTCCCGAACGAGACCGTTGGAGTTCTCATTCGTCGGTCGTTGCCAGGGTGAGTGCGGGTCGCAGAAGTACACCTGGCAATCGGTGGCGACAGTGATCCGCAGATGCTCAGCCATCTCCTGACCCTGGTCCCACGTGAGAGTCGAGAACAACGCTTCCGGCAGGGAAGCGATCATGTCCTGGACTAGTCCGGTGACGGTGACCGATTCGCGGTTGTTCGGCAGTTTCCGGATCAAGGAGAACCGGGACCGGCGTTCGAAGACGGTCACCAGGCCACCGGCGTGGGAATCGACGACGAGATCACCCTCCCAGTGGCCAGGAACAGTGCGGTCGGCAGCTTGTGAGGGACGGTCGGTCAACAAGGCACCATCGAGCCAGGGACGGTTGGACCGACGCGGCAGCTTCGACTGTGGCTTCCTTCCCGTCTGTCCCGATCGGAGGGCTTTGACCACGGCCAGCTCGTGACGCAGGGATCCGCGTCCTTGGACGTAGAGAGCTTGGTAGACCGTTTCGTGGCTCACGTGCAGGTCCTTCCGGTCAGGGTAGTCACGCCGAAGCCTACCGGCGACCTGTTCGGGCGAGCACTTGTCGTTGAGCCCGTTGATCACGTGAGCCCGCAGCCACGGATCCTCGAGACGTGTGCGACGGTGTTTCTTGCGTGCCTGTCGGGCATAGGTGCGGCCGTGGGCGCCGGCGGCACTGTAGACCGGGTGTGGGCTGATTCTGTCGTATTGGATGAGTCGGTTGCGGCGGATCTCTCGGGACACGGTTGACGGAGCAACACCGAGTTGAGTCGCGATGGTTCTCATCGACAATGGCGGATCTGATTGCAGGCCAGCCTGGATCGTCATTCGGTCGGCGATCGTCAGGTGGCGGTAGGCAGGTGGTCGTGGTGGTGCCGGGGCAGCAACGATGGTGGTCGGCATGGACAGTATTCTGCCGGTCCTGCCTTTGGGCAGGCCGAGTCGCCGCGCCCACCGGGTGACGGTGTTGAGGTTGATGCCGAGGTGGTCAGCGATCGCTGATCGTGGTCTGCCTTCGAGGAGGAGCCAGAAGAGTTCGTCGAGGACGTGGAAGGGCAGCCGTGGACGTCTGTAGTGCGTGGTCATGGGGGTGTTCCTTCGTTCAGTGGAAACACCCGGTCTGATAGTGCTGGTCAGACCGGGTGTTGCACTAGAACCTAGAAACCGCCCGTAAGCAGCGGGCAATCTGGCCCCACTTAACTTTCGTCAGCGGGGGAGAGGGGGCTTGTTCGTGCGGGGAGAGGCGCCTGATCGCTCGTCTCGACGAGGGTCCGCGCAGAAGCGAATCGGCGAATTCGGGCTTGGAGGTGGAGCGGCCGGGTCAGTCGCGAGATTCGGGGGCGGTCGCCTCGGCGCGTTCGATGTCCTGGGCGGCGAACACGGCGTCGAGGAGGCCGGGGAAACGGGCGTCGAGATCGTCCTTGCGCAGGGTATTCATGATCTTCGTGCCCTCATATTCCTGGCGGATCACCCCCGCTTCGCGCAGTGTGCGGAAGTGGTAGGTCGCCGTGGACTTCGACACCGGCAGCTCGAAGGTCGCACACGCATGATCGCCGAAAGCGTCGTTGAGTTTGCAGGCGACGGTGCGGCGGACCGGGTCGGCGAGGGCAGCCAGGACGGTGTCGAGTCTCATCTCGTCCCTGCTGGGGTGGTCGAGTGTGCGCATCTGGATCCTCCCATCTCGCCATCGCGTCGATCTCATGTCGTACTCCTCATTGTACGAAATATTTGGTAGTACGAAATTCATCGTAGTAAAGTGCGAACTCGAAGTACGAAGAATCTCATACTTCCAATCGACTACTTTCGACGAGATCACGAGGTTTCATGTCTCATCTGCTGTTCGAACCGCTCACACTGCGCGGCCTGACCTTCCGCAACCGGATCTGGGTTCCGCCCATGTGCCAGTACTCCGTCGAGACTCTTGACGGGGTCCCCGCTCCTTGGCACACCGTCCACTACGGTGCGATGGCCCGCGGCGGAGCCGGCGCCGTCATCGTCGAAGCCACCGGAGTCGCTCCGGAGGCGCGCATCTCGGCCAAGGATCTGGGGCTGTGGAACGACGAACAGCGCGACGCCTTCGTCCCCATCGTCGACTTCCTCCACACCCAGGGCGCGGCCGCCGGCATCCAGCTCGCCCACGCCGGCCGTAAGGCCTCGACCTATCCGGAGTGGGGAACCGACCGCGACGGCAGCCTGCCCGTCGACGAAGGCGGTTGGCAGACCGTGGCTCCGTCCGCACTGGCCTTCGACGGCCTCGCCGAACCGCGAGCACTGACCGAAACGGAGATCGCCGAGGTGGTCGCGGCCTTCCGGTCCTCGGCTCGCCGGGCGATCGAGGCCGGGTTCGACTTCGTCGAGATCCACGCCGCACACGGTTACCTCCTCCATGAGTTCCTGTCGCCCCTGAGCAATACGCGCACCGACTCCTACGGCGGAACCTTGAAGAACCGGGCCCGACTGCTGCTCGACATCGTCGATGCCACCCGCACCGAGGTGGGCGAAGACGTTCCCGTGTTCGTGCGCCTGTCCGCGACGGACTGGACCGACGGTGGGCTCACGCTCGACGACACAGTGGAGGTCGCCGGATGGCTCAAGGAACATGGTGTCGACCTCATCGACGTCTCCTCCGGCGGCAATGTGATGGCGTCGATTCCCGTCGGTCCCGGCTACCAGACGACCCTGGCCGCCGGCGTGCGGCAGGGATCGGGGCTGCCGACCGCGGCCGTCGGCCTCATCAGCGAACCGTTCCAGGGCGAGCACATTCTGGCCACCGGCCAGGCCGATGCGATCCTCGTGGGCCGTGAGTACCTCCGCGATCCGAACTTCGCGCTGCGCGCCGCCGACGCACTGCGCTTCGACATCGACTACCGCCCGGCCCAGTACCACCGCGCGTATAAGTGAGTTGAGGCAGAGTCGCTGGAGCGGCTCAATGCTCATACGCTGACGGCCCAGTTGAAGGTGAAAAGCTCAGATTTGAATATGGGCTCTTCACCTTCAAATGGGCCGTTCGGCGTCTGTGCGGACAGCGTCTCGCCGAGGGTGAGCGTGTGGAGATGTGGCTGAGCCCAGAACGGTCGGTCGCAGCTAAGCCAGGCCGCCGAGCCACATTCCGATCGCCGCGGCCGCCGTGGCGAAGACGAGGGTGCCAATCCCGTTGACCAGGCCGGCGACCCAGCGACGTTCCTGGAGAAGCCGAACAGTCTCGAAGCTCGCCGTCGAAAACGTCGTATAGCCGCCGAGGAATCCCGTGCCGAGCACCAGGTGCCAGGCTTCCGGAAGCAGGTTCGCTCCGGCCAGTCCGGTCAGCAGGCCGAGCACGAGTGATCCCGAGACATTGATGATGATCGTTCCCCACGGCAGGGCCGTGCTCATGCGGGACTTGATGAGTCCGTCGATCAGCATTCGTGATGAGGCGCCGAGTCCGCCGGCGGCGGCAAGGGCGATGAAGACCAGCGGGGTCATCGGGCACCTCCTCGACGCAGCGTCGTCGCCGTGGCGATGCCGGCGAACGTGGCGAGACCGCCGATGAGTACCGTGCCCACCGCGTAGGCAAGACCGATGCCGGGGCTGCTCGCACCGCCCGGATCCGCGCCGAGGAGACCAGCGGTATCCGCGGCCAGCGCGCTGTACGTGGTGAACCCGCCCATGAAACCGGTGCCGACCAGGATCCGTGTTCGGCGACGCCACCCTTCATCGGGACCGCTGCGCGCCAGGGAATCCAGCAGCAGGCCGAGCATGAACGCCCCGAGGATGTTGACCGTGAGGATTGCCCACGGCACATCGCCGAGGGGCGGCAGGCTCAGACTGATCGCCTCGCGTGCCGCGGTTCCGAGTACGCCGCCGATGAACGCGAGCCCCAGATAGGACAGGCGCAGGTGGACCGGCCGGGTCACTGCTCGCCCTCGCCGGCTTGAGTCTCGGCAGCGGGGGAAGCGCCAGGGGTCGGCGACGTCGCAGGGGATTCGGGGTTGCCCATGTCGTCGGTGCCTGTCGCCAGCGGAACGACGACGAGAGGGCGATGCTGGCGCCTTGACAGCTGGATCGCGACCGAGCCGTTGAAGAACTCATGCAGTGAGCCGAGAACACCTGCGCGACGAACGCCGAGGGTGATCATGCGGGCATCGAGCGCCTCGGCGAGCCGGTCGAGTTCCTGTGCCGGTGACCCGGCCAGTGCGCGAGTCGACCAGGCGACATTCGTGCCTTCCAGGGCGGCAGCGATGCGGTCCTGGAGTTCGGGGTCGAACTCGGTGGCTGCCTCGTCGGTGGTGTCCGGATCGATGGGCATCGAGAGCACGGAGCCGTCGGGACGAGTCTCAACGGTGTAGCGGGAGTCGTCGACGTGGGCGCAGACGAGCTCGGCGTCGAAGTGGGCGGCGTAGTCCGCGGCGGCGGCGATCACCTCGGCGGGCTGATCGGGGACGACGCCGAGGATGATGCGGGTGCGTGGCGGCCCGTCGTCTATCGGATCGGGGCTGGCGGTCATGGTCTCTCCTACCTTTCGGGCATGCTGAAGCCGGTCGAGGTAGGGACTGTTGTCGAAGGCGAACACCGAGGTTCCGCCTCCGAGGTTGGGTACGGCGAGCCCCACCGCCGTGCCGCGCAGTCGCGACACCAACATTGTGCCACAGGACCGCAGCGAAAGGGCCGTCGGACGGCCGGCATCCGAAGATGGCCGGCATCCGACGGCCCCCGCTGGGGTATCAGCGCTCGCCGAGCCTCAGCCTTCGCGGATCGTCATCCGGCTCAGTTTGTCGCCGTCGATGATGAAGGCGAATGATGATCGACCGTTGGCATGCGTCGAACGCCAATCGCCGACGACGATGACGTCGTTTCCGTCGACGGTGACCTCCTCTGGCGTGAGGATGCCGGCTGCGCCGATGAACTCCTTGTCGCTCCACGCCTTGATGGCCTCTCGGCCCTGGAACTCTCGGCCCCAGTCATCCACGACTCCGTCAGAGGTGAATGCGTCGAGGAAACCCTGGTCATCGTGAGCGTTGACGGTGTCGATGAAGCCGGCGACGGGTTCGGGAATCTGCAGATCTGACATGTGTGCTCCTGTGGTTTCGAGAGATGGTTGTTGGATGGGTGCTCAGGGGACGGAAGTGTCGTGTCCGCCTCAGCGAGTGGTGTAGCCGCCGTTGGCGAAGATCGTCTGGCCGGTGATCCAGCTGCCTTCCGTGGCGAGGAATCGCACGATCGGTGCGATGTCTTCGATTCGGGTCAGACGGTTGCCCATGCCCTGCGATTTGTGGAACTCCACTCGTTCCGGGGTCTCCTGACCGTAGAAGAAGGGAGTGTCCATGGGCCCGGGCGCGATGGCGGTGACGGAGATGCCGCGGTCGGCATACTCCTTCGCCGCGGCTCGGGTGAAGTGCTCGACCGGACTCTTGCCGCCGGCGTAGGTCGAGTAGCCGTCGGTGAACGCGGCGAGCAGGGCGGTGACGATGGTGACGATCTTCCCATTGTCGGCAAGGTGTCTGCCTGCTTCCTTGATGAAGAAGTACGCGGCCTTCGCGTTGATGTCGAACATCGCGTCGTACTCGTCTTCGGTGGTCTCCGCAAAGGGCTTGCGCAGAACCTTGCCAGTCGTGTTCACCGCGATATCGATGGACCCCAGCGCGGAGACGGCATCGTCGAAGAGCCTCTCGACGTTGGCGGGCTTGGTGAGATCTCCGGTGAGCAGAACGCCCTTCGATCCGCTGGCCTCGACGGCCGCGAGTGTCTCTTCGGCCTCCGGGCGCGTTGATTCCGAGTTGTAGTGGATGGCGATATCGGCTCCGGCTGCGGCGGCCTGTCGAGCGATGAGTCCGCCGAGGTTCTTCCCGCCTCCTGCGATGAGGATGGTCTTGCCTTGCAGAGTCTGTTCAGTCATGGTCTCAACCTCCGTATCGTTGTTACATCGGACTATATCGACGGTACACTATAATATAGCGATATGACAGAAGTTGAGGGAACGGATACACGGACCCGCCTGCTCGAAGCGGCCGCCGACCTCATTGCCGCGACGCCCGGAGAGGACTTCTCTCTGCGCGCGGTCTGCGACGCGGCGGGGGTCAAGATGCCCACTCTGTACCATTTCTTCGGCAACAAGCAGGGACTGGTCGAGGCCGTCGTGGAGCGTGGCTTCGACATGTATCTGTCGGCCAAATCCTCGACCGAATCCAGTGGCGACCCGATTCAGGATCTGCGTCTGGGCTGGGATGCTCACGTCGCCTTCGGCCTGGAGAATCCGGGTTTCTACACCCTCATGTACGGCAAGGTCAGACCCGGCTATTCACCCGAGGCGCAGTCGAAGCCGAGCGAGATTCTGCGCGGTCTGACGCTCAAAGCGGAACAGGACGGACGGCTCGTCGTCGGCCACGAGCAGGCGGCCGCTCATGTGCTCGCCACGAATATCGGCGTCACCCTGCGACTGATCATTCAAGGCAAAAACGATCCCGAACTTTCGGCAGGCGTCCGTGAAGGCGTCCTCGCCGCCATCACCGGAACCGGACAGAGCGAACCGGGCGACGGTCGTCTGGGTCATGCTGTCATCGAACGTGCTGCGGCGAATCCGGACATCCTGGGCGAAACGGAGACTCAGCTCCTCATCCAATGGATCGGCCGCCTCGGCGAGGTCTGAAAACGGTCGCCGAACAGGCGGCCGCGCCCGCCTGTTCGGCCGAGGCGGGGTCGTCGGTTCGGGAGCGCTCGGACGTCGTGGTCGGGCGAGGTCGGAGCCGCCTCGGCGAAGGTGTCGTCCTGGTGATCAGCGCTCTGCGCGGTAGCGGTCGACGGCGCGGCGGAGGCGCTGCAGGCCGTCGTCGATGCGGTCTGGAGCCGCCGAGGCGAAGCACAGGCGCAGCGCGTTCGAGAAGTTCCCGGCCGGCGAGAACGCAGGACCGGGAATGTAGGCCACACCTTCCTCGAGTGCGGTGGTCATGAGGTCTTCGGTGTTGATGGATTCGTCCTCGAAGGTCACCCACAGGAAGAATCCGCCGTCGGGATCGGTGGCTCGGATCTCTCCGGGGAAGAGCCTCTCCAGCCCTTCCGACATCGCAATCTTCCGCTCGCGGTAGGCCTTGCGCAGGACCTCGACGTGCGAGTCGGCGCCGCCTTCGGCCAGCCACCGGGCGATGAGGTGCTGGTTGGGGACGGGGGCGCAGGAGTCCATCGTCTGTTTGGCGTTGACAGCGAGCTCGCGGACCTCGGGATCGACGTCGATCCAGCCGACTCGCAGACCCGGGGCGACGAATTTCGAGAACGTGCGCACCCCGAAGATGAGGGGATCGTTCGGGCTGAGGTCGCTCAGCGCGGGCAGGGACTGACCTTCGAAGCGCAGCATTCCGTACGGGTTGTCCTCGATGATGACCGACCGGTGGCGGTGGGCGAACTCGAGGAGGCGCTCGCGACGCGGCAGCGACATGGTCACGCCAGCGGGGTTCTGGAAGGTCGGGACGGTGTAGATGACCTTCGGGGCGCGCCCGGTGCGCTGTGTGCGCTCCTCGAGGACGTCGATCTGCATGCCTTCTTCGTCGACGGGGATCTCGAGGATCTCCGCCTCGTAGCTCATGGCCGTCGCCGAACCGTTCGTATAGGTCGGCGACTCACAGGCGACGAGGTCACCGGGGGTGACGAAGAGTTTGAACCCGAGATCGAGTCCCTGCATGCCGCCGGAGGTGATGAGGAGACGGTCGCGGTTCCCCTGCTGTTCGGGCGGGATCTGTTCGGTGGCGGCGAGGTAGTCGTGGAGGGCTTCGATGAGGATGGGCTCGCCCTTCGTCTCCCCGTAGGTGAAGTTCTCCGGGGAGAAGACGTCCGAGGCGATGCGGGCGAAGTCCGCGGCCGGGAGCATGTCCGGTGCCGGCGCACCCATGCCGAACTTGACGATGTCATGGTGATATTGGGCGAGCACCGTGGTGGAGGCATCGATGACGGATCCGACGAGCTGATCGCGGCGGCGGGCGTAGGGCAGCGCGGGGGACTGCGATTGGTTCTCGGGCTGGTTCTGCGAAGCACTCGTGGCCGGATGCATTGACGTGGTGGACATGAGCGACCTCCTCTGAGCGGTGATGCCCTGAAGTCGACGGCTCCGGCGACAATGCCAAGGCTCCTGCCCGAACGACGGTGTACGTGGGTCACTTCAGCATAGGGGTGGGGGACGTGGCGGACAAGGATGCTGATCCCCTGCGATTTCGGGCGAGTCGTCGATCAGGTCGGTCCTCCCTCGCCGAGGCGGCTCTACAGTGGGGACATGACAGGCAACGGAGTCGACGCCAACAGCACTTTCGCCATGCGAGAGGCCGACCTGGCCGCACAGTTCACAGCGTTCATCGACGAACACCGACAGCATCTGCTCGGGACCCTCGACGACCTGAGCGAAGACGAAGCGAGGCGATCCCTGGTACCGAGCAGAACCCGCCTGCTGTCTCTGCTCAAACATGCGGTGTTCGTCGAAACAGTCTGGTTCGGTGAAGCAGTCACCGGTCGGAGCCGGGTCGACTACGGGCTGCCTCACGACTCAAAAGACTCCTTCCTCCTAGACTCCTCGGACACGATCGCCAGCGTCTCGGCTGACTACCAGGCCGCCGTGGAGCGCTCGCATTCGGCGATCGAGGGGATGGACCTCGATTCCGTGCTCACCGGTCATCGGGCCGGGCCGATGCCGCTGCGATGGGTGCTTCTCCATGTCCTGCGGGAGCTCGCCCAACATTGCGGGCACGCGGACATCCTCCGCGAGCAGATCCTCGCCGAACGGGGGAGACGCGGCGGATGGTCCGGTGTCGCGCGCTAGGGAAGGGCCTCCTCGGCGAGTCGGGGTGGTGCGTGACGGCGGAGCCGCCTCGGCGATCTGACGCTCCCGATGGCGGCTGTGTCGGTGTGACCCAGTAGACTTGGGGAGTAATGACATCCCCTTTTCACTTCGAGGTGAAGCACTCTCATGCCAGCAATCGTTGTCGTCGGCGCTCAGTGGGGCGACGAAGGTAAAGGTAAGACCACCGATATCCTCGGCACCAGCGTCGACTACGTGGTCAAGCCCAATGGTGGGAACAACGCCGGCCACACGGTTGTCGTCGGAGGGGAGAAGTACGAACTCAAGCTTCTGCCGGCGGGCATCCTCTCGCCGAATGTCACCCCGGTCATCGGCAACGGCGTCGTCGTCAACCTCGAGGCGCTCTTCGAGGAGATCGATGCCCTCGAGTCCCGTGGCGCGGACACGTCGAAGCTGCGGATCTCGGCGAATGCCCACCTCGTGGCTCCGTACCACCAGACGCTGGACAAGGTGACCGAGCGGTTCCTCGGCAAGCGGGCCATCGGCACCACCGGCCGCGGCATCGGACCGGCCTATATGGACAAGATCGGTCGCCTGGGCATCCGCGTCCAGGACGTCTTCGACGAGTCCATCCTGCGTCAGAAGATCGAAGGGTCGCTGCGGCAGAAGAACGAACTGCTCGTCAAGGTCTACAACCGTCGTGCCGTGTCGGTCGAAGAGATCGTCGAATACTTCGAACCCTTCATCGAACGCCTGCGCCCCTACGTCGCCGAGACCGAGCTCATGCTCAACGAGGCACTCGACCGCGGTGAGGTCGTCGTCATGGAGGGTGGTCAGGCGACCATGCTCGACGTCGACCACGGCACGTACCCCTTCGTCACCTCGTCGAACCCGACCGCCGGCGGATCCTGTGTGGGCACCGGCATCGGCCCGACCCGAATCAACCGCGTCGTCGGCATCGTCAAGGCGTACACCACTCGTGTGGGCGCCGGACCGTTCCCGACCGAACTCTTCGATGAGATGGGCGAATACCTGCAGAAGGCCGGTGGAGAATTCGGTGTCAATACCGGCCGTCCGCGCCGCTGCGGCTGGTACGACGCGGTCATCGCCCGCTACGCCGCGCGCACCAACGGCTTCACCGACTATGTGCTGACCAAGCTCGACGTGCTCACCGGCATCGACCGGATCCCGGTCTGTGTCGCCTACGACGTCGACGGGCAGCGCCAGGACGAGATGCCGGTGTCGCAGACCGAGTTCCACCATGCGAAGCCGATCTTCGAGTACTTCGACGGCTGGACCGAGGACATCACGAAGGCTCGGACCTTCGACGACCTGCCGGAGAACGCGCAGAAGTACGTGCTCGCACTCGAGGAGCTCTCGGGTTGCCGGATGTCGGTCATCGGCGTCGGCCCCGATCGCGAACAGTCGATCGTGCGTCACGACCTCCTGGACTGAGGTCTCAACAGAACTGAACAGTTGAGGGCGGGGCTGACAGACCATGTCGGCCCCGCCCTTCGCTGTCTGCACAGTGATGCGGGCGGCTAGCCCCGCAGTTTTCGGATGGACTCGATGGCACCGTCGTAGGCGGCGGCGATGTCGACGAGGTCGATCCGGTCCGGCAAGTCCCCGGAGGGCTGATGGCTGAGGAGGAATTCCACGGTCGCGCGGACGGTGGCCTCGTCGTTGTCCAAGACCCCGTCGGAGACGTCTTCGGCATCGTCGAACATCAGAACGATCTCGTCGGTTCCCGTCGCCGTGTGGATTCGGGCCAGGAATTCGCCCGTGTCCTGCATCTCGACGTCGATCTTCTCGCCAGCCATTTCGACCTCCCACTGCTCGGCCCACGCGGTTCGGTTCATCCGACGGCGCGGCCCAATCGACTGCGTCCATTCCTGCTCTTCAGCATAGACCTGACTTGCGACCCCTTGGGCAGACGTGCAGAAGTGGGGCCAATAACGGAGCACGCCACCGATTCTCGCCAGGCACGTGTCGAGTTTGAGGGCCGAAGACGACGAGAATGCCCTCAGTTGGGCGATCATGGTGGCTCTGCCAAGAAATGTGTCATGTGTCCCTGTGGACCATCGAATTGAGATGGTACTCGAATTGTAAACTGCTCGACAGTCCGAGAAGACTTGGAGTGGTCTACTCATCAGTAATGTAAGCCGGCGCACAATTGGTGTGTAAAAATGCAGTCTTGGAAAGCGAGATATTCTTTTGTTTCTCTTGTGGGAAGAATGTGGTGATGTGAGGCTGACAGGTACCTTCTATGAAAGAGGTCCAATTGGCGCTCAAAGATGCCTTTAGGAGTCCAGCAACGTCGCTGGATGACCAGATGGAAAGTTACGCAACGGAAAGGGTTCCCCGATCGCAAAGGTGGCCTGCCTTTGCAATCCTGCTGATATTGACCGGAAACGTCACTGCAATGTTCTGGTTTACTCTCGGTGGGCAAATCGGGTTCCTGGTTGGCTGGCCCCTGATGCTCATTCCGATCGGATACCTGGTGGTCGTATCGACTGTCCTCGGATCGCTGATCATGAGAATTGCGTCCAGGGAAGGTCTGAGCCTTGTGCTTCTGACTCGAGGTCTCGGGTTCGGAGCGAAAGGTTCTGCCGTAGCCTCGTTCATCTACGGAATTAACTACATCTTCTACTTCATTTTTGAGGGAAGCATCGTTTCTCATGCATTGAGTCAATACTTCGGTGTGGGACAGAACTCGGTTACCGCTAGCGTAATATTTGCTTTAGTCGGAGCTGCTGCGTTGTTCTTCGCTTGGCGAGGAATGCATTCCATGAACATTCTTCAGAGATTTGGGATGCCGATCTTTCTGATTCTGTTTGCTGTCGGCATTTTCATGCTCTCCCAGGGGCACGCACTGGTCGGCCCCGGCCAGTGGGAATCCCTGACGCCCAATGACCCGACCGTCATGTGGCAGGCCTTCTCGCTTGTGAACGGGCAAATCGTCTTCCAAGCCCTACTTGCGACCGACTATGGAAGGTTTTCGCGACCGCAGATCGGCTACAAAGGCACTGCCGGGATCATGTTCGGAGAAATGATGATGATCGCGGTAGTGCTGGTGCTTGGTTCCTTCCTTGCGTTCACCATCTACCCGAGCATCACAGAAGGTGACCCGGTGCTTTACTCGACGGACCCAGGTTTCGTATTCGCCCTCATTATGGGTCTACTTGGCGTGATTTTCGCTATCATCACTCAGATCAGAATTAACGTCATGAACCTCTACTCTGGCTCCCTAGCGTTCTCGAACACTTGGGACGCTTTTGCGAAGAAGCCGATTCGGCGGAATTGGTGGATGGTCGGTCTGCTGGCTCTTGGCATCGTCCTCTACCCGGTCAACGTCCTTCAGTACACCGACACCTTCTTGGCTGTTACCGGGATCATGACCAATACGTGGATCTTTATACTCCTGTCGGACTATTTCATCTGCCGAAAGGGCCTCAAGCTGGCACCTGCGGAAAAGATTGAGTACGACGAGCGTGTCATCCGGGATTGGAATCCTTGCGGGATGATTGCAATGGCGATTGCTGTGGCTCTAGGAGCCTGTGGACTCGCTGGCCTCTACCCGATCTATTACGCGTCATTCATTGCAATGATTTCAGGACCCATCACCCACGTTCTATTGACCGCTCTGACTAGGGGCAGATTCTATTCCCCGAAGACCTCACGCAGTAGTGACCAGGTTCTAGAAGGAGAAACCAATGCCAACTGACCAGCTGCATTTCGAGTCTATCGAAGGAATCTCGAGCCGGATTGCTCGGCGCGAACTCTCTTCGCGAGAAGTTGTTGAACACATGTTCACCCGCATCAGCGAAGTAGACCCAATCCTCGGCGCCTACTCATCGATCAATTCCGATTCTGCCCGAGTTGAAGCTGATCAGTTGGATCGCGACTACGCGGACGGCAGATGGAGAGGGCCGTTGCATGGAGTGCCCGTAGCGGTCAAAGATATCTACGGAGACGCGGGACACCCATTCGAGATCGGGATGCCGAGTCGGCAAGGTCTCACCGCGCCGGTCACTGCAACCGTGGTGGACCGTCTTAGGGAAGCGGGCGCGGTCATCCTCGGTCGTGTTCACACCACTGAGGGTGTGTATGGCGAACATACGCTGCCTTTCGAACCTCCACGCAATCCCTGGGGGCTTGACCGGTGGGTTGGGGTCTCCTCGAGCGGTAGCGGATCCTCAACTGCAGGAGGACTGGCCATTGCTACTTTGGGGTCAGACACTGGCGGGTCGATCCGCATGCCATCTTCGGCAAATGGCGTGACGGGCCTGAAACCCACCTGGGGCCGCTGCAGCCGCTATGGCGTCTTTGAACTTGCGGCCACCCTCGACCACGTTGGACCGATGGCACGATCGGCACGTGATGCGGGACTAATGCTGGAAGCTATCGCCGGATTCGACCCAAAGGATCCGACTTCGTTATCAGTACCCGTGGACGACTTCGGTCTCCATGCCAGCCGGGATCTGAGTGGATTGAGGATCGGCGTCGACTATTCATGGGCGCTCACCGACGTGTCTCCCAGTGTTCATCGCAGCCTGCTGTCTGCCATCGACACTTTCGAAGCATTAGGTGCATTGATCGTTCCAATCAGCTTTCCAGATCCCGAGGAGATCAACGAAGACTGGTTTACCGTCTGCGGAGTCCAGACTGCTCGTGCGCATGGCGGATGGTTTGACTCCCATCTCGACCAGTACGGGGACGCACTCGCCGAGGTGATCCAGATTGGGCGGAACGTCACAGCAGTTGAATATCAAGAGGTGCTTAGGAGGCGCGACGATTTCAAAGGCAATGTCGCGCATGTGCTTTCCACTGTCGACGCCATGCTGATCCCAGGGCTGCCCTATGAGGCGCCTCCGGCCGCAGAGATGATGAAGATGGGGGCCGACCAGCTGGCTGAGGTGCATCGCTACACCGTTCCGTTCACAATGAGTCAGATGCCGACTATTACGTTCCCGACCGGCTTTACTGAGGCCGAAGGACTTCCTGTGGCTGGACAATTAGTCGGCGGTGCTTTGAGCGAAAAGAAGCTGGTGAGAATCGCCGATGCGTTCCAGCAGGTGACCGATTTTCACCGGAAGCACCCTGAGGTCGGAAAAGGCCTCTAAGTAGCAATGCCGATTGAGCACTGCGGAGGAGGCCACGCGACTTTGCTGGTCTCCTCCGCCTGGTCATATGTAGTTGTATCTATTTTGCCTGCACTTGCGGGTCTACACTGGCGCCATGTCCGCGTCGCGCACTGACGAGCTGATCCGCCGGCCTCACCCGAGACTGCGATCGTTCGTGGGCGATTACGCCGGCTATGACATCTCGGGCGTCCCCGCGGGGACGCATCTCGGGCTGCCCTCGGGAACGCTGACCTTCATCGTCTCGATCGACGAACCACTGTGCCAAGTCGATTCGGTCACCGGCAGTCGCGAGCATTTCGATGTGCTGCTCGCCGGCCTCCACCTGCGCTCGACGCTCATCGCTCACCCGGGCACGATGTCCGGAATCCAGATCAACTTCAATCCGTCGGCTCCGCGCGCGTTCTTCGGAATCCCCGCCGCCGAGTTCGCCCACCACAGCGTCGACGTCGCTCGGATCTCCCGGCCGCTGGCCGCGGAACTGCACGAGCGGGTCAACCTCGAGACCGAATGGCCAGCCCGCTTCGCCGCCGTCGACGACGTGCTCATGCGCACGATCGATGATGCGAATCGTCCCCGCGCCGAGGTGACCGCCGCCTGGCATCGGATCACTGACAGTCATGGCGGGCTGCCCGTCTCCCTCATCGCCGACGACGTCGGATGGAGCCGACGCCATCTGGGCAGTCAGTTCCGGTCCGAATACGGGATCGGGCCGAAGGATGCCGCACGAATCGTCCGCTTCGATCGAGCGCGGCGACTCATCCCCGCCGGTCGGGGCAGTTTGGCGGAGATCGCTGTGAGCTGCGGTTATGCCGATCAAGCCCACCTCAACCGGGACTTCCGGGATTTCGTCGGTCTCAGCCCGAGCCAGTGGCTGGCCGCCGATGACGTGGCCCGGTCACGGACGGTGGGAACAGATTCGGCGGGGGTCGCCTCGGCGATGGGATGAACTGTTCCCATTTGTCCAAGACGTGGAGGGAGGTGCTCCGCGACGATGGAGTTCCATCTGCGACAAACTGAGGAGTGACCATGTCCGAGAACCATGCCAACGTCTGGCCCACTTTCCGCTACCGCGATGCCAGAGCCGCGATCGCATTTCTCCAGGATGCGCTCGGATTCGACATCGTCGCCGAGTACACGAACGTTGACGATCCGAACCGCGTCGATCACGCCGAACTGGCCTGGCCCGAGGGTGGGGGAGTGATGCTCGGGTCCGTCCGCGATGATGGCGGGGTCATGACGAAGACCGGAGTCGCCTCGGGGTCGGTGTATCTGGCCTCCGGCAACGTTCGCGAACTCCACGCGCGTGCGATCGCCGCCGGTGCCATCGAGGTCATGGGACTGACCGAACAGGACTACGGGTCGCTCGACTTCGCCATCCAAGACCCCGAGGGTGTGCTGTGGTCGGTCGGGAGCTACCGTGGGGCGGACAGGTGACGGCTGTGCCCGGTTCACGCCGTTCAGAGAGTCATTCCACCCGCGCGTCGACGCCGTCGGCCCACCGATAGGGGCGGGTGGCGAGCAGGGCTCCGACCGATCGGCGCAGACGCGAGACCTCTGCGCGGACGGTGACCACGTGGTCACCGTCCCCGTAGAGGCGCTGGCTGAGGTCGGCGGCACTGATCCCGGCCAGCCCCGCCGAGGTGACCGCCGCCAGAATCTGCGCCCTCCGTGGCGTGAGCGGAACGACCAGAGGTTCGGTGCCGGAATGGATATCCAGAACGGGCGGATCTTGCTTCGTCCGCAGAGTCACAGAAGCTCGACGATCGCCGGTGGGCCGCAGCAGCCATCCACCGGTGATCTTCTCCGGCAGGCACAGACCGGCACCGGGGATGAGGATCGAACGGTCGGCGGCCGGCACCTCGATGCGGTCGCGGCTGCGCACTCCCTGCTGATACGCCACCCATCCTGCATCATCGACGACGAGGGCCGGACCGGACGTGCCGGCGAGCATCGCCGACATCCGATCGCGGAGTGTGTTCAGCGCTTCCTGCTGAGCGATCATCAGCCGAGCCTCGGCCAGACGCACCGCCGTCGTCACCAACGACTGCACCGCAGGATGAAGAGTCATCGCCGGGCCGCTGATGTCGACAACTCCTAAGAGGGTCCCGACATGCGGGTCGTGGACGGGCACGGCGCTGCAGTACCAAGGGTGCTGAGAGGCCTCAAAATGTTCGGCGGAGAAGAGCTGGACGGGTGCCTCCTCGGTCAGAGCCGTGCCGATGGCGTTGGT
Source organism: Brevibacterium sp. Lmc1 (assembly GCF_057654315.1). NCBI lineage: Bacteria > Bacillati > Actinomycetota > Actinomycetes > Micrococcales > Brevibacteriaceae > Brevibacterium > Brevibacterium sp. Lmc1. The sequence goes on from NZ_CM172803.1 coordinate 821,000, forward strand.
GCCGACCTTGGCTTCGGACCAATGCGCTCCCTCGACGAATCCGAGCTCATCGGCTTGCCGTCTGGCGGAAGCCGCACCATCTCGCCACAGAATGACTCCATCGGCATCCGTGACGACGAGGATGAACGGCGCGGCGTCGGGAGCCCGCAACAGCACTGAGCGCATCTCATCGACGACCAGTCGCAACTGCGACTTCCGGCGTCGAGTCTCCAGCTCAGCCTCATCGGCGACGATCCGCGCATTCGCGCCATCCGGGTCCAGCCCCAAGCGCAGCATCCGATCCCACGAGCGCCTGACCAGCGCGCGCGGTTGCACCGGCGGCGAAGCCCCGGTGATCACAGCATCGTGAATGCGTGTCAGATCTCTGGCGAGATGCGCCAGATCCGGCTGAAGCATGCCTTGAGTATAAGTCGGGAACGTACCCCTGGCCATGAGGGCGAGGCGTCGGTGAGAATCCCGGCACGGCGTGGGCCATGCAATCCGATGCAACTCTTCCGAGCTGGGAGTGCCCGGCCTAGTTTGGAGTCACTGAACTCAATGAGGAGGAGTGACATGACAACGACGCTCGACCGTCCCCAGCTGACCGCCGACGACATCGCGATGAGGTGGCTGCAGGACTTCGAATCGGCGCTCAGCCGCCGGGACATCCCTGCCGCAGCCGGACTGTTCGCCACCGACAGCTATTGGAGGGACCTCGTGTCCTTCACCTGGAATCTCAAAACAGTGGAGAACCCCGACGGAGTCACCGACCTGCTCACACACAATCTCGACCGGGTCTCACCGGAGGAATTCGAACTCAGCGAACCGGCGGCAACCGCTGACGGAGTGACGGAAGCATGGTTCACCTTCACCACCTCGGTGGGGCGTGGCAAGGGACTCGTCCGCCTCATCGATGAAGACGGCATCAAGGCCTGGACCGTGCTCACCTCGCTGCAGGAGATCACCGGACACGAAGAGCCGCGCGGCACCCGCCGGGTCAAAGGTGCCGAGCACGGCGTCGATCCTGAGCGGAAGAGCTGGTCGGAGAAGCTCGCCGAGGAGGACGCCGCCTGGGGCGCGACCGCCGACCCCTACATCCTCGTCGTCGGTGGCGGTCAGGGCGGGATCGCCCTCGGCGCTCGCCTCCGCCAACTCGGGGTGCCGTCCCTGGTCATCGACCGGTGGGAGCGGCCGGGTGATCAGTGGCGGTCGAGGTACAAGTCGCTGTGCCTGCATGACCCGGTCTGGTATGACCACCTTCCGTACCTGAAGTTCCCAGACAATTGGCCGGTGTTCGCACCGAAGGACAAGATCGCGGACTGGTTGGAGTTCTACACGAAGGTGATGGAGATTCCGTACTGGTCGTCGACCACAGCTGCCTCGGCGAAATACGAAGAAGCGGAAGGCCGGTGGACGGTCGAGGTTGACCGGAACGGGGAGAAAGTCACCCTGCGGCCGACCCATCTGGTGATGGCCACGGGCATGTCGGGCAAGCCGAGCATCCCAACGTTCCCGGGCTCGGACATCTTCAAGGGCGAGCAGCAGCACTCCTCGCAGCACCCGGGCCCCGACGCTTATGCGGGCAAGAAGGTCGTCGTCATCGGCAGCAACAACTCCGCCTTCGACATCTGCGGTGCTCTGTACGAGAACGGCGCCGATGTCACGATGGTGCAGCGATCGAGTACGCACATCGTCAAGAGCGATTCGCTCGTGGAGATCGCGATGGGCGACCTGTACTCCGAACGCGCGCTGGAGAACGGCGTGACGACGGAGAAGGCGGATCTCATCTTCGCGTCACTGCCGTACCGGATCATGCACGAGTTCCAGATCCCGCTCTACGACCAGATCAAGGAAGCGGATAAGGACTTCTACCAGCGCATGGAGGCCGCCGGGTTCGACCTCGACTTCGGCGACGACGAGTCTGGTCTGTTCCTCAAGTATCTGCGCCGCGGTTCGGGCTACTACATCGATGTCGGATCCGCCGAGCTCGTCGCCGACGGCAAAGTGAAGCTGGCCAAAGGGCAGGTCGACCACCTCGCCGAGGATGCCGTCGTCCTTTCCGATGGGACTGAGCTGCCGGCTGACCTCGTCGTCTACGCCACCGGCTATGGCTCGATGAACGGCTGGGTCGCGGACCTCGTCGACCAGGAGACCGCGGACAAGGTCGGCAAATGCTGGGGACTGGGGTCGGAGACGACGAAGGACCCGGGCCCGTGGGAGGGCGAGCAGCGCAATATGTGGAAGCCCACCCAGCAGGAGAACCTGTGGTTCATGGGCGGCAATCTGCACCAGGCCAGGCACTACTCGCTGTATCTGGCGCTGCAGCTCAAGGCCCGGCACGAAGGCATCGAGACTCCGGTGTATGGGCTGCAGGAGGTTCATCACCTGAGCTGAGCTCGGGGTGAATCCGGCTCTTTGAGGTCGGGTGGATGCTCATAGGTGGGCGAAATGGTCACGTTCTGTTACTCGGGACGTGACCATTTCGCCCACCGAAGGCATCTAGTAGGGAAGTGCATCTGCCGGGGGAGGTGCGCAGATCGTAGGAGAAGTTGCTCTAGGGGCCCAGGCGCCCAAGCCGCCCAGGCGCGTAGGTGTCTTAAAGCCCCAAACGCGTGAGCACTCGCTTCACATGATCGAGGGCCTCATTCTGTGACAGCCCGAAGTTCTGATTGAAATACATTCCGTCGCCGATGAGCTGAATCGTCATCGCCAGATCAGCATCGCCGAGGTGGTTGTTGAGAGTGTCGAACCACGCTTCACGTGTGCGACGCAGAGCCGCCTTGGCGTCCTCGTTCTCGAGAGCGAGGCAGCCGGCGGCGATGAGGCTGCGGTCCAGGGGAGTACCGACCTCGGCGGAGGTCTCGAGGTAGTAATAGTGGAGGCGCGCGCCGGCGGCCTTCATCTCCTCGACGTCTTCGGCGACCAGCTGGTCGAGGCGTTCCAGGCTGCCCTTGATGAGCTCGGCCTTCGACCCGAAATGATAGAGCAGACCGCCTTTGGAGACTCCGGCCTTCGCAGCTACTGCGTCCAGAGTCGCTCCGGCTGTGCCGTGTTCGTCGAGGAGCGTATCGAAAGCGTCGAGCAGCTTCTCCTTGGTTGCGGTCGGATTGCGTGCCATAGCCACGAGCCTAGTCCATGGCTGTACTTACGAGACGGACGTGTGCCTGGTGTTCTGCCAGCTGGGCATGCATGAGACCGCTCGGATTTCTCGCGCGGCCGGGCCTGTATCTGCGAAGTACCTGAGCATCTCGGTTGCAGCACGCCAACCGCTTTTCAACTGTACCGTCCAGACGGTACAGTTGATGACATGACGACGACACTGACTCCACAGCTGCGTGCCGGCCGGCGCGAATGGGCCGGACTCGCGGTGCTCATGATCCCCGTGCTGCTGATCTCGATCGACAACACGGTCCTCGGCTTCGCGATCCCGGCAATCAGCACCGGCCTGCATCCGACGGGCACGCAGCTGCTGTGGATCGTCGACATCTATGCGCTCATGCTCGCCGGTCTGCTGGTGGCCATGGGCAGCCTCGGTGATCGGGTCGGACGTCGCAAGCTGCTCATCATCGGGTCCGTCGGCTTCGGTGCGGCCTCGCTGCTCGCGGCGTTCTCCACCTCCGCCGAGATGCTCATCCTTGCCCGCGCACTGCTCGGCATCTTCGGCGCCACCCTCATGCCATCGACACTGTCGCTCATCCGCAACATCTTCGACCATGACAAAGACCGTCGCATCGCGATCGCCACCTGGGCCGCGATGTTCTCCGGTGGTGCCGCACTCGGGCCCATCGTCGGCGGCTTCCTGCTCGAGCACTTCCACTGGAGCTCCGTCTTCTTCATCAACCTGCCGCTCATCGCGCTCTTCATTCCCGCAGCTGCAATTCTGCTGCCCGAATCGCGCGACCCGAACCCCGGCCGCTTCGACCCGTTCTCCATCATTCTGTCGATGCTTGCTCTGGCCCCGCTCGTCTTCGCCATCAAACACAGCATGGCGTCTGGCGCCGACTTCCTCTTCTGGCTCAGCCTGTCCGTGGCGATCGTCGCCGGAGCCAGCTTCGTCCTCCGCCAGCTCGCGACTCCGAACCCGATGCTCGACGTCCGTCTGTTCGCGAACTCCGTGTTCACCTCGGCGGTGGTGTCGAACCTGTTGAGCATCATGGGACTGGCAGGGTTCCTCTACTTCGGCACCCAGCTGCTCCAGCTCGTGCTCGGACTCTCACCGATCGACGCGGCCCTAGTGCTCATCCCGGGACTCATCACCTCGGTTGCGGCCGGCTATCTGGCAGTGCCGCTCATCGCCCGCTTCGAACCGCGCGTCGTCGTGCCCTGCGCGCTCGCGCTCAACGCGGTCGGCATGGGCATCATCGCCTTCACCTCCGAACACTCCGTGATGGGAATGCTGCTGGCCTTCCTTATCCTCGGCATCGGACTCGGCACCGCCGAGGTCATCACGAACGACCTCATCCTCGCCGCGGTCCCCGCTCACAAGGCCGGAGCTGCCTCGGCGATATCGGAAACCGCGTACGAATTCGGGTCCGTCATGGGCACGACCGTCCTCGGCGGACTCTCGACCTTCATGTACGGATCCGCGCTGCAGTCGGCGATCGGGGACAAAGCGGACAGAGCACAGTTCGATACGCTCGGCTCCGCCCTCGAATACGCGTCTGGGTTGAGTGGTGCAGCCGGTGAGCGAATCACCGAGGCGGCCGTGTCAGCCTTCGACTTCGGCGTGCAGTGGGCCGCCGGTGCGGCCGTCGTCCTCGTCCTCATCGCCGCCGTGCTCACGAGCTTCGGCCTCAAGGGGGCCGGGCGACTGCTGCCGGGAGCTGCCGCCAACGCCGACCGCTGAGGCCGGGACGGTTCCTGACCACTGTTCCGGCGGAGTTGCCCTACACTCGCAGCCATGAGCTCTCCCTCCCGATCCGCATATGAGCGGGCGCTCGGCGCTCGAGTGGCAGAACTCCACCCGGTCCTCAGGCGATACTTCGCGGTGATCCCTCCCGGCGCGGTGGGTGTCGGTGAAGGTGTCTTCGAATCGTTCGGCACCCAACGGCGGTGGCTGTGGCCCGTCCTCGCAATTGCGAAACGGTGCGGTGTGATCGTGCCGGGTGTGCACCGCGAGGTTCCTTTTCGCGTAGAGAACCGAACGGAAGACGGTGAGCAGACGGCGACGCGGACGATGAAATTCGACGACGGTGATTGGTCGATGGTCGATGCGGTGTCGTTCGTCCCGCGCGGATCCCGATCCGAGGTAGGTGGAGAAGTTCCGTGCGACTCTCAGGGCGGAGTCGTCGACGTGCTGGGGAAGCCGTCCATCGTCGAGGCGGAGTTTGCTGTTGACGTGGTCAATGGGGGATTGCGACTGCGCAGCCGCCGAATCGCGCTACGGGCAGGTGGGTTGCGGCTGCCCATGCCGTTAGTGCTGCGACCGGTCATCGAATTGAGTGAGCGATTCGACGACACCCTCGACCGGCAGAGAGTCGAGCTCAACGTCGACGTACCGCTGATCGGACGTGTCTACGAGTACTCCGGCACTTTCACCTACCGCATCGTGAGCGAATACCTGCGTTCGACGAGGGGCAATTGAGCGATTCGGGCAGTCGGCGAAGGTCGTCAATGCCCTCGATCAAGCAGAAGCGCGGATATCGGGACGTAGACGTCTCGATATCCGCGCTTGGCCTTGAACGGCGGTTATTTGGCTGGCGAACCGCGCTTCGCCTTGAACGACGGCTGGGAGCCGCGCTAGTTCAGAGGTTGACCGACTCCGCGGAGTTCGATGCCTTCGACGTAGCCTGTTTCTGTCGTTTGCGAGCCAGCACTCGGCCGATGCCGGTGTAGACAAGAGCGGCGATGAGCACGACGTAGATGACGATCGTGATCGGCGAGGACACCAGAGTCGACGCATCACCGCCGGAGGCCAGCAGAGAGTCGCGCAGGTTCGATTCGGCCAGGGGGCCGAGCACCATGCCGATCATCAGCGGAGCCAGCGGCACACCGTAGCGCTTGAGCACGAAGCTCAGCACTCCGATGCCCAGCAGGATGAGCAGCTCGAAGGTCGAGGCGGACGTCGCATAGATGCCCAGTCCGCAGAAGACCGCGATGCCGCCGTAGAGGTACGGGTCCGGGATCTTCAACAGCTTCGCCCACAGAGGAGCGAACGGCAGGTTGATGATGAGCAGCACGATCATCGCGACGAAGAAGCTCGCCAGCAGACCCCACACGAGCTCGGGGGAGCGGTCGAAGAGCAGCGGACCGGGCTGGATGCCGTACTGGCGGAAGGCCGCGAGCATGATCGCCGCCGTCGCCGAGATCGGCAGACCCAGAGCCAACAGGGCACCCATGGCGATGCCCGTCGTCGCCGATCCGGCCGCCTCGGGGGCGGCAAGACCACGGATCGCGCCCTTGCCGAACTGCGGATCCTTCCGACGGGAATCGAGCTTGCGCTCCAGGCCGTAGGCCATGAACGTCGGAACATCGGCACCGCCGACAGGAATGACGCCGAAAGGCAGGCCGATCGCTGTTCCACGCAGCCACGCCGGCAGAGCTTCGCGGACTTCCTTGCGGGAGAGGAAAGGCCGACCAGAGGCGTTGATCGTATTGTCCTTGGTCTGACGGCGGATGCGGGAGGCGATGAAGAACACTTCGCCCAGCGCCAGCACACCCACGGTCACCGTGACGAGGGAGACTCCGTCGAAGAGCTCGGGCACGCCGAGGGTGAACCGCTCGGTACCCGAGACCGAGTCGATGCCGATGACAGTGAAGCCGATGCCCAGCACCAGGGCCGTGAGCCCCTTGAGCACCGAATCGGCCACCACCGAGGAGGTGGCGACGAAGGCAAACAGGGCAAGGGCGAAGAACTCGGCCGGGCCGAAGCTTGTTGACAGCTCCGCCAGAGCGGGAGCGACGAAGACGACGAGGCAGCAGGAGATGAACCCGCCGATGAACGCACCGATCGCGGCCGTCGCCAAAGCCTGCGGGGCCCGCCCGGCCTTGGCCATCTTGTGGCCTTCGAACGTCGAGGCGATGGCCGAGGCCTGCCCAGGGGTGTTCATGAGGATGGCCATCGTCGAGTCGCCGAAGAGCCCGCCGAAGTAGACGCCGGCGAACATGATGAACGCACCCGTGGGGTCCAGCGCAAAGGTCATCGGCAGCAGCAGGGCCACGGCCATCGATGAGCCCAGGCCCGGCAGCACGCCGACAGCGGTGCCGAGGAAGCAGCCGACGAGGACCCACAGCAGGTTCATCGGCGTCAGAGCGTGTGTGAACCCTTCGAAGAGGGACATGAGAGCGTCCATATCAGAAGCCACCTCCCAGAATTCCCGAAGGAAGGTTGAGCCCCAGCATCACCGAGAAGGCGATGTAGACCAGGGACGAGAACGTCAGTGCCAGAGTGAGATCGAACAGCGGCTTCTTCGAACCCATCGACCGGGCCACGCACCAGAACAGCAGAGCGGCGGCGATGATCCACCCGGCGAATTCGAGGATGAGCGCGAAGGCCGCGAAGCCGCCCGCACCCCAGGCCAGGGACACGAAGTCGCTGTGCGTGCGGTGCTTCGCATCGGCCTTGCGAGCCGCAGCGAGAGCCTGACGGTCTTCTTCCGGCTCGTCTTCCTCATGAGGGGAGAGCCGCGAGGCCGCAACAGCTGAGGTCACCGGAGTCGAGAACGCCTTGTCCTCCTCGGCCGCGGCCGGCAGCTCGTCGTCGACGTCGACGGGTTCCGGATTGCGGATATAGGCGATGACCAGCAGGATCGTCAGCGCGTATCCGACGAGCATGATGATCGTCGGGAAGAACTGCGGACCGGGTTTGTCCGCGTCCGGGGCGACGTCCATAGTGAGGATGCCGATGAGCAGATAGGTGGAGAATGCTCCCATGATGAGGGGGACGATGAGCCCCGACCGTCCCTGCCACCAGGTGCCCGCGCCGAGGTGGCCCGTCCTGTCCGTGTGCGTTGTCGTCTGTGCGCTCACAGTCCCAACTCCTTCAGCAGCTTCTCCACTCGGGAGGTGTCTTCTTTGACGAATTCGGCGAACTCCTCGCCGGTCTGCCACACATCGGTCCACTTGTTCCGATCGAGGGCGTCCTTCCAGGCCGTACTGTCACGAGTCTTCTGCAGGATCTCGAGAAGCTGAGCGGAGTCGTCAATGTTGATGTCCGGTGCTCCGAGCCAGCCGCGCCAGTTCGTCAGCGTGACCTCGTATCCCTGTTCGGACATGGTCGGCACGTCGTCGAAGCCCTCGATGCGTTGGGGCGCGGCCACGCCGATGGCTTTGACACGTCCGGCCTCGATCTGGTCGGAGACCTCGTTGAAGCCGCACGAGGCGAAGTCGGTGGTGCCCGAGAGCAGAGTCTGGATGGCTTCACCGCCGCCGGACTTCGGAATGTAGGTGATGTCGGAGGCGGGGATCTTGCCGAGCAGAGCAAGCTGCGCAATGGTCAGGTGGTCGACCGAGCCGGCCGAACCGCCCGTCCACACGAATCCCTTCGGGTCCTTCTTCCACGCGCCGATGACATCGTCGATCGTATTGTGCGGGGAATCCGCTGCGGCGATGAGCACGTCATAGTCCTCGGCCACGCGGGCGAGCAGAGTCGTGTTGTCGAATCCGACCGGCGACTTATTCAGCGCGATCCCGCCGACCATAGCGGTGCCGGTGGCGAGGATCGTGTCCGACTGGCCGTGCATGGTCGAGAATTTGCCGAGGCCGATGGTGCCGCCGGCGCCCGGGATGTTGACGACCTGGGCATTGTTGGCTAGCCGGTCGACGCGCATGGCCTGTTGGGTCTCGCGGGCGAATCCGTCCCAGCCGCCGCCGGCGCCGGCCGGAGCGATGAGGGTGAGATTCGATGACAGGTCACCCTTCGCCGAGGCGGCCCTGACCGAGTAGGTCGTCGCCGTTCCGATCGCCGCCAAGGCGATCGCCCCGTAGGCGATGCGACCGAAGGTTCGTCGCGAGGGATGGGAGGATTCCGACACGGAATCCCCGGGAGGTGGCGCCTTTGGCACGGACTTCTCCTTTGAAGGCAGGTGTGATGTGAGACTCACCTTAGAGGTTCCTGAGTGTCGACTGCGAGGTTGTGCTCACTCTGCGCGTTCTGCTCATTGAGCGCGTTGAGTGCATTCTGCTCAGAATGAGTCGGCGACGATACATCGGTCGGGTCCCGGGGTTTCCGGGCCGGCGGCTAGGCTGACGTCATGAGCGAAACTTCCGGCACAGACTCCGCAGCCTCGACGACCGCGACCCCGGCATCGGCACCGGTGGCGAAGAAGGTCCCGTTCGAGCGCACGCACCACGGCCATACTTTCGTCGACGACTACGAATGGTTGCGTGAGAAGGAGTCGCCCGAGGTCATCGCCCACCTCGAAGCAGAGAACGCCTGGACGAGCGCACAGACCGCTCACCTCGAAGGGCTGCAGAACTCGATCTTCACCGAGATCAAGACACGCATCAAAGAAACCGATATGTCCGTGCCCAACCGGCGCGGGAGCTACTGGTACTTCTCTCGCACGAAAGCAGGACTCGACTACGGCATCAGCGTCCGAATCCCCGTCTCGGGTCCCGACGATTGGACTCCGCCGGAGGTCGGCGAAGAGCCTCTGTCCGGCGAAGAGGTCATCTTCGACTCAAACGTCGCCGCCGAAGGCGAGGAGTTCTTCTCACTCGGTACATTCTCGCTGAGCGACGACGGTCGCTGGCTTCTCTACGGTGTCGACACCACCGGCGACGAACGCTATACGCTCCGGCTTCGCGATCTGGCCACGGGAGACGACCTCGCCGACACGGTCGACGGCACCTTCGCAGGAGCCTCCCTCGATCCGAGCGGCCGCTTCGTCTTCTACACCACCGTCGACGACGCCTGGCGACCGGAGAAAGTGTGGCGCCACGTCGTCGGCACCGACAGCAGCGACGACGTGTGCATCTTCCATGAACCCGATGAGCGCTTCTTCGTCGGCTCGGGCTTCTCACGTTCGGGCCGGATGATGTTCGTCGTCACCGGATCGAAGACGACCACCGGATATTGGAGCATCAGCGTCGACGACCTCGAGGCCGAACCGCAGGAGATCTGGCCCCGCGTCGACGGTGTCGAATACAACGTCGAGCACGCCGTCATCGGCGGTGAGGACCGCTTCCTCATCACCCACAACCGCAATCGCGCCGACTTCGAACTCGTCGACGTTCCAGCGGCCGATCCGACCGCCACGGGCCGTCCGGTGCTTGATGACATTGACGATCTGCGCATCGAAGACGTCGACGCCTTCGCCGACTTCATCGTGCTCAGCTACCGTCGCGGCGGCTTTGCGCGCGTCGGCATCATCCGCTTGGGTGATTCCTCCTCTCCGTTCGGACCGCTGCAGGAGCTGCCCTTCGGCCGGGAGACCGGGTCACTCTACGTGGGCAACAACCCCGAGTTCGTGCAGACGAGCATCCGACTGCATTTCACCTCCATGTCGACGCCCGCCGTGATCTATTCCCACAGCGTTGCAGACGGCACTGACACGGTTCTCAAACGTCAGCCCGTTCTCGGCTCCGTCGACCTGGACGCCTACACCGAAACCCTGCTGTGGACGAAGGCCGAAGATGGCACCGATATCCCGATCTCGGTCGTCTTCCGCAAGGACCTGCACCGATCCGACGGTTACGGCGGTCCCGCCTCGGCGAACGAGGGGGCAGGCGACGGCGGGGATGCGACGAACGGAAGCCCCGCCTCGGCGAAAGTCGAGCCGGCACCGCTGCTCCTCTACGGATACGGGTCTTACGAAGCGAGCATGGACCCGTACTTCTCGGTCTCCCGGCTGTCCCTGCTCGACCGCGGCGTCGTCTTCGCCATCGCCCATGTGCGCGGCGGCGGCGAAATGGGCCGACACTGGTACGACCAGGGCAAGACGACGGCGAAGAAGAACACCTTCACCGACTTCATCGACGTCGCCCGCCACCTCATCGACACCGGGTGGACGAGCCCGGACCGGCTCGTCGCCAGCGGCGGATCGGCCGGCGGCCTGCTCATGGGCGCGATCGCGAACATGGCACCCGAGCTCTTCGCCGGAATCAGCGCCGAAGTGCCGTTCGTCGACGCCCTGACCTCGATCCTCATGCCCGAGCTGCCGCTGACCGTCATCGAATGGGAGGAGTGGGGAGACCCGCTCCATGATCCGCAAGTGTACGAGTACATGCGCTCGTACTCTCCCTACGAAAACGTCACCGAGGCGGCCTACCCGCAGATCTTGGCCGTGACCTCGCTCAACGACACCCGAGTCCTCTACGTCGAACCCGCGAAATGGGTCGCCCGACTCCGTGAAGTCGGTGCGAACGCCCTGCTCAAGACCGAAATGGTCGCCGGGCACGGGGGAGCATCGGGGCGCTATGACGCGTGGAAGGAGATCGCGTTCGAGTACGCGTGGATCCTCGATGTGCTGGGACGATCGGATGTCGAAATAGAGCCCTGAGGGGACGACTGTCGCCGCAGATAACGATACTGGGACGATTGTCTCCAAAACCCGGATTCGGCACCCGGCGTCAGTGCCGGGCCATACAGTGGATATCATCACATTCGACGTGATGCGCGTCATGATCTCAGAACGGTCTGAGTGACGGCGGCGCATCATTCATCTGCATTGCCGTGACTACTCCTTGCGTGCGAGGAGCGGCGGTGTCGAATGCAGAATTCGTGACGGATCCGCACCGGCGGACCGAAATTCCGAAAGGGAGAAGAATGCGTCTCAGGAAAGTGGCCACAGCGATGGTGGCAGTCGGTTCGATTCTTGCGGTTTCGGCCTGCGGAGGCGGCGAAGGCGGTGGCGGTGGCGGCGAGGGCGATTCGTACTCCATCGGCGTCTCTCAGCTCGTACAGCACCCGGCGCTCGACGCTGCGACCGAAGGCTTCAAGAAGTCGTTCGAAGATGCCGGCGTCGACGTCGAATGGGACGTACAGAACGCCCAGGGCGAACAGGCCAACGCGACCTCGATCGCCCAGCAGTTCGCCAACGACGACCTCGACCTCGTGCTCGCCGTCGCCACCCCGGCCGCTCAGGCCGCAGCCCAGGCGATCACCGACAAGCCCGTGCTCTTCACCGCCGTCACCGACGCCGAAGAGGCCGGCCTCGTCGACAGCAACGACAAGCCAGGCGGAAACGTCACCGGCACCTCCGACCTCAACCCGGTCGAAGAGCAGCTCAAGCTGGTCAAGGACGTCAAGCCAGATGCGAAGACCGTCGGCATCGTCTACAGCTCCGGTGAGGTCAACTCGCAGGTTCAGGTCGATCTCGCGAAGAAGGCCGCCAAGGACCTCGACGTGACGATCAAGGAAGCGACGATCGCGAACTCGGGTGAGCTCGCTCAGGCCGTGGATTCGCTCGGCAAGGTCGACGCCTACTATGTGCCCACCGACAACAACGTCGTCTCGGCAGTGTCGACCATGGTCCAGGCAGCAGAGAAGAACAAGGCTCTGCTCGTCGGGTCGGAAGCCGGCCAGGTCGAATCCGGTGCGGCGATCACCCGCGGCATCGACTACACGAAGCTCGGCGAACAGACCGGCGAAATGGCTCTGAAGATCCTCCAGGACGGAAAGAAGCCCGCCGAGTTGCCCGTCGAGACCAGCTCGAACCTCGAACTCGTCGTCAACCCGAAGGCCGCCAAGGCCCAAGGCGTCGAGATTCCGAAGAAGCTCGTCGACGAGGCCGACAAGGTCATCGAGTGATCGGAACCTGCTTCACCCCGTGACCCGGTGCCCGGAGTCATCGACTCCCCGACGGCACCGACGTCACCGGCCCCGAGGCCGTCGGCACTGAAACCGACGGCCTCGGGGCCACCACGAACCACACACCAGAAATGAACGGAAACCCATGTTCGGAGCATTGGAGCTCGGGCTCATCTACGGCGCGATGGCGCTCGGGGTCTATCTGACCTTCAAGGTCCTCAACTTCCCCGACCTCACCGTCGACGGAAGCTTCACCACGGGCGGCGCCACCGCAGCCTCCCTCATCATCGCCGGGGTCAACCCCTTCCTGGCCACCCTCGCGGCGATCGGCGCCGGACTCATCGCCGGCTACATCACCGGTCTGCTCCACACGAAGGGCGGAATCGACGGACTGCTCGCCGGAATCCTCACCATGATCGGCCTCTGGTCGATCAACCTGCGGATCATGGGGAAGGCGAACCTGCCGCTCCTGCGAGAAGACACCGTGTTCACCCCGCTGCGGGAGAACATGCTCATGGGCACCTGGGCATCGATCGCGATCCTGCTCGTCTTCGCCCTCATCCTCAAGTTCGCCATCGACTGGTTCCTCACCACCGATCTCGGGCTGGCCATCCAGGCCACCGGCAACAACAAAGAGATGATCCGCAGCCTCGGCGTCAACACCGACAACTCGACGATGCTCACCCTGGCACTGTCGAACGGCTTCGTCGCGCTCTGCGGTGCACTCGTCGCCCAGTACCAGGGGTTCTCCGACATCAGCATGGGCATCGGCCTCATCCTCGTCGGACTCGCCTCGGTGATCCTCGGCCAGGCCGTCTTCGGCAGCCGCAACATCTTCATGGCCAGCCTCGGCGCGCTCCTCGGATCGGTCGTCTACCGGCTGATCATCTTCCTCGCCCTGCGCGCGGGCCTGGATACGAACGATATGAAGCTGACGACCGCGCTGCTCGTCGTCATCGCACTGCTGCTGCCTAGGTGGGGCTTCCTCAAACGGATCCCCTCACTGCGCGGACGCGGAAACCGCGCGGCCGCCTCGGTGCCGGCAGGGACCACCGATATGAAGGACCCAGCCGAGATCGCAGACATTCCCGCCGGTGCGACCGGTGCCCGAACCGGGAAGGAGATCTGAGACCCATGCTCAAGATCGACAACATCTCCAAGACCTTCTTCCCGGGCACCGTCAACGAACGCAAGGCACTGCAAGGACTCTCGCTCGAACTCGACGAGTCCGACTTCGTCACCGTCATCGGCTCCAACGGAGCCGGAAAATCGACGCTGCTCAACACCATCTCCGGCCGTCTGCCCATCGACTCCGGTTCGATCACCATCGACGGCGCCGAGGTGTCGCGGATGCCCGAGTACAAACGGGCGAGATACCTGGGCCGCGTCTTCCAGGATCCGATGGCCGGCACCGCTCCGGACCTCACGATCGAGCAGAACCTCTCGCTCGCGCTCAGACGCGGAAAGCCGCGTGGGCTGGGGCGGGGGACCACCTCGGAGCGACGCGAGCACTTCAAGGAGGAGCTCGCCACTCTCGAACTCGGACTGGAAAACCGGCTGAAGACGAAGGTCGGGCTGCTCTCCGGCGGTCAGCGGCAGGCGCTCAGCCTGCTCATGGCCGGATTCACCCAGCCGCGGATCCTGCTGCTCGACGAGCACACCGCCGCCCTCGACCCGCAGCGCGCGGCCCTGGTGTCAGCTCTGACGAAGAAGATCGTCGAAGCCGACGGGCTGACCACGCTCATGGTCACCCACAATATGGAGCAGGCCATCGCGCTGGGCAACCGGCTGATCATGATGCACGAGGGACGGATCATCTACCAGGCCTCGGCCGAGGAGAAGAAGGATCTGACCGTCGAGACGCTGCTCGGCGAATTCTCGAAACTCAAGGGAGCGACCCTGGGCGACCGGGCACTGCTGAACTGAACCGAGACTTCGCCGGAAGCCAGGCGAACGCCCGCAGGCAGGCGAACAGTCTGCAGACCGGATGAGAGGGGCGGTTCGCACCGACAGGGTGCGGACCGCCCTCTCTTCCGCACTGGCGTACTTTACCAACCGGTTGGTAAAGTCGAGGCATGGCGAATGATGGACGGATGCGGATTCTCAAGGCGGCGAAGGCTCTGGCCGAATCGCATGATTCGGTGCAGGGGGTGACGATCTCGCTGGAGTCGGTCGCGCAGCAGGCGGGTCTGACGAAGCCGGGCCTGATGTATCACTTCCCGTCTAAGGAAGCGCTCATGCTCGGGCTCGTCGACCATGCCGCAGAAGACTGGGCACGGCGACTGCGCGAGCACACCGGGCGCCCGAGTCAGGAGCTGTCGAGCTTCGAGCGGCACCGTGCCTATGTCACAGTGGCCACCACTGCCGAGGTCTCCCGCGCCGACTATTGGATCTTCTCCGATGCGCTCTACCACCCGAAGCTGTCGCGGGCATGGAGCGAGCACCTCGGTCCGTGGTTCGGCACCACCGGACTCGACGATCGTGCGGTATCTCTGCTGACCGCGGCTCGATTCTGCGCCGACGGTGCGTGGATGTCAGAGGCGACAGGAGTCTTCCCCTCCGAGGACCTCGCCGCCGTGCGCGAGCACGCCCTCGCTCTCATCGACGCCGCTGAGACCTCAACCGATACCGCCGAGGGTGCATCCGACAACACCGAACCGGAGGTGAGCGAATGAATGCGAAACGTCTGCTGCTGCTCGTCATGGCCATCCTCGCCGAGGTGGCCGCCACCCTGATGCTGCGCGCCTCGGTTGCCGATCCGAGGTGGATCCCCGGAGTCGTCGTCCTCTACGCCACAGCCTTCTTCATCCTCGGGCTCACCCAGCGGCTGGGCATGCCGCTCGGAGCCGTCTACGCCACCTGGTCGGCCAGCGGAGTCGCCCTCGTCGCCGTGCTCGGCGTCGTGTTCTTCGGTGAGCTCCTGAGCATCGGCGCCATCATCGGCATCGCCCTCATCATCATTGGGGTCATCCTCGTCGAATCCGGCACTCCCGAGGAATCCGAGACCGTCGACGCGGAGGTGACCGAATGAGCTGGATGTGGTTGGCCCTGTCGATCCTCAGCGAAGTCGCCGGCACCTTGTGCCTGCGCGCCAGCGCCGGACTGCAGCGCAAGATCTGGTTCGTCCCGGTGGCGATCAGCTACACCGCGGCCTTCTTCTTCCTCAGCCGCACCCTCGCCGAGGGCATGCCGCTCGGCGTCGCCTACGGCCTCTGGGCGGCGTGCGGAGTCGCACTGGTCTGTCTGCTCTCTCGAGTGATCTGGAAGGATCCGCTGACGCGGAAGGCGCTCCTCGGGATCGGCTTCATCACCGTCGGCGTCATTCTCGTCGAAATCGGCTGACCCGGTCTTTGCTGGGAATTTATTGTGAAGCCGCAAGGAAGCTGTTATCGTCCGAAGTTATGGCCCCTCTTCGATTCGACGACCTCCGCCGCTGGGGATGGTCGACCCCGAATCGAGAGCGCCCGAGCTGCGGCTTCGCCAATGATTCCTGGGAGCCCGTGGCCGTCGGGTGGTGGGGCGGAGAGCCCTAGTCACTGATCGCCGATCCGCAGACCATCTGCCCGATCGACGGCCGCCGACCGGTCGCATCACCTGATTTCCCACTCGTACCCGATGTGCGTTCTTGCCATCGGGCCATGATGCGTTCGTCTCCGTGTCCGGCACCGATCGATTTCGGCAGTCTTCCGCAACTATCGAAAGAGTGTGAACCGACACATGACAGATGACTCCACCCGTACCGACGAACACGATCCGGGCCCAGATCGACAGTCCGATGCCTCCACCGAGGCGGCCCGCCGTGCGTCACGTGAGAGGATCATGGCCGATGCCCGCCGAATGAGAGACGACGCCAAACGCGTCGGTCGCGAGACCGGGCGCAACCTCGGCCAGTTCGACTACCGCCGCCCGCGCGGTCCCGTGAAGGCCGATCTCGAAGATACGCACGGCCACTACCCGCACGACACCCACCCGATCCTCGTGCCCGGAATCGCCATCGACGAACAGCGACGCAAGTACTCGCTGGACACGATCATCTTCGCGATCGCCGGCGGCCTCACCGTCGCCTTCGTCATCTGGGGCATCTCCAGCCCTGCCAGCGTCGCCAGTGTCGCTCAGTCGGCGTATGACTGGGCCACGCTCAACGTCGGGTGGCTGTTCAACCTCGTCGCGATCATCATCCTCGTCTCACTGCTCATCCTCGCGTTCTCTCCCTACGGCAAGATCCCTTTGGGCAAGGACGGGGAGACCTCCGAGTTCTCCACCTTCTCCTGGGTCGCCATGCTCTTCGCGGCGGGCATCGGCATCGGCGTCCTCTTCTTCGGACCCTCCGAACCGCTGACCTACTTCATCTCACCGCCGCCGCTGACGAACGATCCGGAGACGACCGAGGCGCTCCACGGTGCGATGGCCCAGACCTACTTCCACTGGGGCTTCCATGCGTGGGCGATGTACGCCCTCGTCGGCGGTGCCATCGCCTATGCCGCCTATCGTCGCGGTCGTTCGCTGCTGCTGTCTTCGATCTTCCAGACTCTGTTCGGCAAACGCCAGACCGAGGGATTCGCCGGAAAGCTCGTCGATATCTTCGCGATCGTCGCCACTCTCTTCGGTACGGCCGCAGCCCTGGGCATCGCGGCCATGCAGATCGGCACCGGTGTCAGCATCGTCTCCGGTGCGGGACCGATGACGAACAATATGCTCGTCGTCATCATCCTCGTCCTCACCCTCGGCTTCATCATCTCCGCGGTCTCCGGCGTCTCGCGCGGAATCCGCTACCTGTCCTCGATCAACATCGTCCTCACCGTCGGCATCGTCGCTCTCGTGCTGTTCCTCGGACCCACGCTCTACCTGCTCAACTTGCTGCCCTCGGCGTTCATGGAATACCTCGGATCGATGTTCGACATGATGGGCCGGTCCCTGTCCTGGGGCGCCGAGACCCAGGAATTCCAGTCCCTGTGGACCGTCTACTACTGGGCGTGGTGGATCTCCTGGTCGCCGTTCGTCGGCACCTTCATCGCCCGCATCTCCCGCGGCCGTTCGATCCGCCAGTTCATCCTCGGCACGATCTTCATCCCCTCGACGCTGCTCTTCGTTGCCTACGGAATCATGGGCGGAACCTCGATCTGGATGTACCGGTCCGGAGCATCGGGCTTCACCGACAGCATGGAAGCCCCCGAGGTGTTCTTCACCCTCATCGACAACCTGCCCTATGTCGAATGGCTGCCGTTCGTCGTCATCATCGTCCTGGCGATCTTCTTCATCACCTCCGCGGACTCCGCCTCGGTGGTCATGGGCATGCTCACCAGCCGCGGCGATCAGGAGCCGAAGAAGTGGGTCGTCGTGTTCTGGGGTCTGGTGATGTCCGGAATCGCCGTGGTGATGCTCCTCCTCGGCGACGCCAGCGCACTCGAGGGACTCCAACAGCTCGTCATCGTCACTGCGGTGCCGTTCGCTCTCGTCATGCTCTTCATCATCGTCGCCTGGTTCAAGGAGCTGCGCACGGATCCGCTGGCGCTGCGTCGTCAGTACGCGCTCAACGCGGTCGACAACGCCGTGGTCGCCGGTGCCGATGCCTACGGTGACGACTTCGCCCTGCAGGTCGTGCCCACCGAACCCGGTGACGGTGCGAACGGCGGAATCGACTCCGAGCACGGGGACTACACCGACTGGTACCAGCGCACGGACGAGAACGGCGAACCCGTCGGCTTCGACTACGAAACCGGCGAATGGGCCGACGGGTGGACGCCGGACGACGATTCCACGAACACCGAGGATTCCGCAGCGACTGAGGAATCCACCGCCGCCGAGGCGGACGCCGACTCCACGATCGATGCGGACTCCGGGACCGCCTCGGCGATGGAATCCGATCCGGATTCAGCGACCGATTCCGAAGCCGACTCCGGCTCCGACCGCAGAGAGGACCACTCATGACCACCCCGAACATCGTCGTCATCCAAGCCGATCAGATGGCCGCCCAGGCTCTGGGTGCCTATGGCGATGCGGCCGCGCTGACACCGAATATGGATGCCCTGGCTGCTGACGGAGCCGTCTTCGACCGTGCGTACTGCAATACTCCGCTGTGCTCGCCGTCGCGGGCGTCGATGATGACCGGGCGGATGCCCTCGGAGATCGACTGCCTGGACAACGGTGACGACTTCGCGGCCTCCGTGCCGACGTTCGCCCACCGTCTGCGCAAGCTCGGCTACCACACGGCGCTGATCGGACGGATGCACTTCATCGGCCCTGATCAGCACCACGGTTTCGAAGAGCGCCTGACCACGGACGTGTACCCGGCCGATCTCGATATGGTGCCCGACTGGAACCGTCCCCTGGAGCAGAAGCTGCAGTGGTACCACGAGGCGGATCCCGTGTTCACCGCCGGTGCGGCGACCGCGAACGTCCAACAGGACTTCGACGACGAGGTGATCTTCAGAACCCTGCGCCACCTCAACGACCGCAAGCGCGCGAACCAGGCCGCCGGGTGCGATCAGCCGTTCCTCATGGTCACCTCGTTCATCCACCCCCACGACCCGTACGAGCCGCCGAAGGCCAACTGGGACCGATTCGCCGAGGTGGCCATCCCGGATCCGGCCCACCCCGAGGTTCCCGATGCGGCCGTGGACCCGCACAGCCACCGTCTGCGCACGATGTGCGGTTTCGACGAACGCGAGCCGGGAATCGAGGACGTGCGGTGGGCCCGCCGTGCCTACTATGCGGCGGTGAACTACATCGACGACCATGTCGGAGCGATCCGGCGCAAACTCGAGGAGCTCGACCTGGCGGACAACACTGTCATCGTCGTCACCAGCGACCACGGTGACATGCTGGGGGAGAAGGGGCTGTGGTTCAAGATGTCGCCTTACGAGCAGTCCTCCCGAGTTCCCCTCATCATCAACGGACCCGCCGAGGTGATCGCCCCGGGCCGGTATGCGACCCCGGTCAGTCTCGTCGACCTCGCGCCGACCCTGCTCGAGATCGCACAGGTTTCGGCCTCGTCCGGGCCGTCCGTGGGCACGGAGGATGCAGGTGCAGGAGCCGCCTCGGCGATCGATGAAGGACTGACCGGAACCTCGATACTCGAATCTGCCAGGCGGGAAGCCGCCGGCGGGCTCGAACCCGAGGACCGCGACGTCGTCATCGAGTACTTTGCCGAGGGCACCTACCGGCCGCAGGTCACGCTGGTGCGCGGCGATCTCAAGCTCACGGTGTGCCCTGGAGATCCGGAGCTGCTCTTCGACCTGGCGGCGGATCCCGACGAGCTGGTCAACCGCGCCGAGGATCCGGCCTACGCCCAGGCGCATGAGTCGATGCGTGCAGAACTCGAATCCCGGTACGACCTCGAACACCTCGAAGAGCATGTGCTTGCTTCTCAGCGCAGCCGCCAACTCGTCGCCGACGCGCTCAAGGTCGGTCGAGTCCGCCACTGGGACTTCGACCCGGAACCGTCGCACGGATATGTGCGCGGTGACTTCTGGTCGGCGTTCCGTTTCGGCAAGATCCCAGCCGCCGACTGAGTCGCCGGCTGCAGCGCCAACGGACCGCGTTGCCCTCGCGGTCGGTCGCGCTGCCCCCGCGGGTTCGAAGCGTGGGCGCACTGATCGAGATCACTGCGCTCACACTTCGAGCCCGCGGAAGCAGGTTTCGGACCCCGCCGAGCGGTCACAGCAGGTGGGCTGGGAGGGTGAGCCGCCTCGGCGAGAACAATTCACTTGGACTTAGGTGAGTTGCGGGTCACATTCTCAGAAACCGGTGGCATCATTCGAGGTAGGAGGGATGCCATGACCATCTTTGAGTCGACATCTGAAGTTCCGCTCGGTGCGGAGACCACATTCGACTGGCATGCTCGGCCGGGAGCGCTGACCCGCCTCTCACCCCACTGGGCGCAGGAGATCGTCGAGGAGAGCTATCCTCCGATCGCGCCGGGCTCGGTGGCGCAGGTGAAGACGAGCGTTCCCGGCACTTACGGACTTGTGCGGCGGCCGTTCAGCTCGGTGCATTCGGAGGGGCCGTCGCGGTTCTCCTTCGTCGATGAGCTGAAGAAGGGGCCGCTGAGCCAGTGGAAGCACACGCACGAGTTCACTTCGGTCGCCGGTGGGACGAAGATCGACGACCACATCGAATTCTCCATGGCCCCGCAGGGCTTCGACGTCATCGACCGGGGCCTCACCCACTACCTCGAGGCCACCTTCGATGCCCGCCGCAAGCGGATGCTCATGGATATCGACTTCCTCGAATCCACGAATGCGCCCCTGCTGAGGCGGAAGAAGGGCAAACACATCCTCATCGCCGGCGGCAGCGGAATGATCGGACGCCAGGTCGCCGCCCTGTTCTCCACCGCGGGACACTTCGTGCGACTTCTTGTGCGCGACACCCCGAAGTTCCCCTACGAGGTGCACTGGAACCCGGACTTGGGAATCCTCAATCCGCGGGACCTCGCGTGGGCGGATGCGGTGGTCCACCTCGGTGGGCGATCCATCGCAACTCGGTTCACCAAACACGCGAAGGACGAGATCTGGTCGTCCCGCATCGACTCGACGAGGCTGCTCGTCGAAACGATGCGCGGCCTGCCCGAGGCGAAGCGTCCGTCGGTCTTCGTCTGCGCCTCCGCGGTCGGCTATTACGGGTCGAAGGCGGACGAACCAGTCGACGAAACCGGACCGGCCGGCGACGGATTCCTCGCTGAGGTATGTCAGAAGTGGGAAGAGACGGCGGCCGGTGTCGAGGACGCCGGGATCAGACGTGTGTCGATTCGAACCGGAGTCGTGCTCAGCTCTGTGGGCGGTCTGCTCAAACTGCAGGCGCCGCTGTTCCTTGCCGGTGCGGGCGGTCGATTGGGCAGCGGGGAGCAGGCACTGGCGTGGATCTCGCTTGACGATGTGGCGCGGTCATATGTGCATGCGGTCCTCTATGACTATGTGCGCGGACCGGTCAACGCTGTTGCGCCGGAGCTTGTCACGCAGGCGGAATTCGCCGAGGCGCTCGCCGCTCACCTGCGCAGGCCCGCGTGGATCCCGACGCCCGGTTTCATCACCGAGATCATGCTCGGCCGAGACGGAGCAAAGGAGCTCGCTCTGGCCGACCAGCGAGTGGTGCCGGAGAAGCTGCAGGAGACCGGATACCAGTTCGCCCACCCCACTTTGAGGGATTGCTTCGACGAGGAGCTCGGCGGCGGGGCGTAGGGTGCCCGGTGATCTGCGTTTGGTCGCTCTAGTCTGATTCCGTCGACTCGTCTGGGGACCACTCCGACGGGCGAAGCCTGAGATAGTGGCGGACAGTTGCCGCGCCCAGTAGAGCCGCCAATGACGCGAAGACGATCGGCGGAATCGGTGACGGCACGGGCCTCCCGGTGGATTCGAGCCAGGACATCCACAAAGTGGAGCTGAAGAAGGCACTGCTGAGTCCGGACAGAATCTGCAGATACTCGATCAACTGCTTCCGAAGGAATTCTGATCTTCCCTCGGCGATCCAAAACGCGCCGTTGAAGACGAACGGTGCAGGCCATGCGCGCAGGGGAATTGCTTCGTGCAGCGGGGTGAGGAGGAGCCCGCCGGAGATCAGCAGGGAGAGGGGAACGACGATGAAGAGCACGCTGCTCTTTGAGGATCTGCCGTCGATGGTTCCGTCGATTCCGATATGGCTCGGCACGGTTTCTGGAGCATAGACCGTGAACCACAGGATCGTGACCACCAGAATCGCCAGCAGGGCCCCTGCCGCGGTCGCGGCCCATCGGTTTGAACGAGGGGAAGACGTCGAAGCCATCGAATCACTCTATCAAGATGCGTTGCAACAAAGTCCCCTCCGGTCGGCTCACATGCCGAACGGAGGGGACCGGTGTTTCTGCTGTTACTGCTGTTTCCGCAGTACGGGGTCAGAAGCGCTTCGAGGCGATCTCCGCACCTTCGGTCAGGGACTGCAGCTTCGCGACGGCGATGTCCGGGTGGACGCGGCCGCCCAGCCCGCAGTCGGTGGAGGCGACGACGTTCTCGGGTCCGACGAGACCAGCGAACCGGCCGATGCGTTCGGCGACGAGCTCGGGATGCTCGATGACGTTAGTCGAGTGAGAGACGATTCCGGGAATGATGTACTTGCCCTCGGGCAGCTTCTTCTCTTCCCAGATCCGCCATTCGTGTTCGTGGCGGACGTTCGCGGCTTCGAAAGTGATGCCGGCGGCGTTGATCGAAAGCACCTGGTCGACGATCTCGACGAACGGCAGGTCGGTGACGTGCGGTCCGTGCCACGAGCCCCAACAGGTGTGCACGCGCACCTGCGCCGGGTCGATTCCGCGTAGCGCATGGTTGAGTGCATCGATGCGGACCTGGATGAACGCGCGGTAGTCATCGAAGGACGGTTCCGGGTTGATCTGGTCGAAGTTCTCCGCGAGGGACGGATCGTCGATCTGGACGGTCAGACCCGCCTCGGTGATGGCGAGGTATTCCTCCCGCAGCACATCGGCCCACGCCCAGATGAACTCCTCATCGCTTGAGTAGTACTCGTTGGCGATGCGAGAGGCCGAACCGGGGGAAAGCGCATTGATGTACCCGGCACGCTCGTCATAGCCGGCGGCGGCCAGACCGGCCTTGAGGTTCGCGACGTCGCGGTTGACCTGGTCCTGACCGATGTAGCTGATCGGGCCGGTGGCCTTCGGGAACTGCGGTTGCTGGCCGGTGTCGGTGCCGGCGTCGGCATCGGAGTAGACGTTGGGGAACAGATTGCGATCGCGGCGGTCACCGAAGCTGGTGAGAACCGTCTTACCGGGCTCGGAACGCACGGCCGGTGCATCCCACTTGTCGACATCGTCGAGCTCGAGCCCGCCAGTGCGGGCGAACGAGTAGTGCCACCATGCGCCGTAGTCGAAGTCGGCGGCCATGGCATGACCGTACTCGCCGTCGTTGGGCAGTGAGATGCCCAGGTTCTTCTGGCGTTTGACGAGGTCGGTGACGCTGGCGGCGAGGAGCTCGTCGAATTCCTGCTCCTGTTCCTGCGACACGGACTCGCCAGCCAGGCGGGCGGTGTTCTGAGCCTGCTTGACCTTGTTGGCCTCGATGAGTTCGGGTGTGCGGGGTAAGGATCCCGCGTGGGATGTGCGAATCGTTGCCATGTCTGGCTCCTCTTCCTTGGTTCGATCGTGCAGTGCGACTGCGGCAGTCGCGCCGCAGCATTCACTCTTAGGCAATCACATTCGCAGTGGCGCATGTGTGGTTGTCGTCATCTTGGGACACGTGGGTGGAGCGAGTAGGCGGCTCGCTGCCCACCACGAAGATCGTCCACGACGTGCTCAGTGCGATCTTCTTGGCGGCGGTGTTCCGCGGATGGAACACCGCGCGCAATCGTCGGTGGTGGATCCTCGTCATCGCAGCCGTCATGGCTGTGGTGATCACCGGAGTCGACATGCTCATCACCACCCAGCCGGTGGCAGTCCTATCACCCAGCGGTGCTCTGGGTGCACGCATCCAAACCGGTGACAGGTACCGAATGCCACTGTGGCTGTGGTCGATGTGAATCAACTACGCGGATATCAACGCTCGCTCGATTGTTGAAGCCGCGACAAGCAGGCGAGTTCCGTGCAGCTCACCCAGATCGGAATTCACGCGAGCAACCGGCGCGACGATGCACACGGCGCCGATGAGTCCGTCGGTCGATGAGATCGGCGCGCTGATGCTCGTCAGTCCGGGGGTCCGCTCCGACACTGTGAGGACCCAGCCTTGTTCGGTGCGCTCACCATTGATGATGCGGGCTGCGGTGCCGCCGTCTGCCAGCGGGAGCTGGGTGCCTTCCCTGAGTTCGACGTGGAGTTCGTTTGGCATCGCTTCACTGACGAGGCACAGTCGATTCGGTCCGCGTGGAACCCAGAGCTGACAAGCCTCACCCGTGTGTTCAGCCAAATCGCGCAGAGGGCCACGGGCGACAGCCCCGATGCCGAAGCTGATGAATCGCGGCCCTGTTCGCAAGCTCCCGCTCCGTTCTTTCGCCAGCAGTCCATGCGCGATCAAGGCCCGGGCCAGGCGATGGACCGTTGGAATGGTGAGGTCGAGGTGCTCGGCGATCTCCGCCACGGTGCGCGGAGTCGCTTCGCAGGAGCTGATTATCGCCATGCTCTTGTCAAGCACTCCGACGTCCGTTACATTGTGCGAAATCATATGATGATCATATGTTTTCAGATAATGATAATCAACCGAAAGGCGGGTCGCCGTTGACTCTCCACGCCTCCAGCTCTCCTCCCCGAAACGACCATGGTTCGACACCAGCTGACGACACCGGTCAATGCGACAGCTCGAATGGCCTGCTTACAGGGGTGCGAGTGCTCGAACTGGGCAACTTCATCGCGGCTCCGTTCGCCTCGCGACTGCTCGCCGACTTCGGAGCCGAAGTCATCAAGATCGAGGCCCCGCAGCACGGCGACGAACTCCGGAACTGGCGTCGACAGCGAGGCGAGGTCTCGATGATGTTCCGCACTCTCGGACGCAACAAGAAGTCGATCACCATGGATCTGCGCACCCCGGAAGGTCAGGAGCTGGCGACGAAACTGGTCGGCGAATCCGACGTGGTGATCGAGAACTTCCGCCCGGGCACTCTGGAACGCTGGGGCATGGGCGAGGACGAGCTCAAAGCCGTCAACGGCGACATCGTCGTGGTGCGGATCTCGGGGTACGGGCAAACCGGCCCGTACCGTGATCGAGCCGGCTTCGGCGGCGTCGCCGAGGCATTCGCCGGGCTTCGCCACGTTACCGGCCATGCAGACCGGCCAGCGGTCAGGCCCGCTGCACCTATCGGCGACGTGATGGCCGGCCTCTATAGTGCTCTCGGCGCAGTGATCCAGCTCTTCGCCAAGAAGAACGGGCACAAGGCATCGTCCACCCGCGTCGTCGACGTCGCACTCTACGAGGCAGTCTACTCTGCGATGGAATCCCTCATCCCCGACTACGACGCCTATGGAATGGTGCGCGAACGCAGCGGAGCGAACCTTCCCGGAGTCGTCCCCAGCGGCAGCTACCCGACCGCCGATGGGCAGACGGTGATGATCGCCGGCAACGCTGCAAAGCCATTCAAGCAGCTCATGCACCTGTGCGGACGACGCGACCTCGCCGAAGACGGGTCCCTGGCCGATGGGCACGAACGCAGCAAACGCGAGGATGAACTCGACGAGGTGGTCCGGAAATGGACACTGCAGCGATCGGTCAGCGACGCCGTCGACCAGCTGGCCGCTGCGGGCGTTCCGGCGGGCCCGGTCTACGACGCAGAGGGAATCGCCGCCGACGAGCACTATGCCGCCCGCGGAATGCTCAAGGAGATCGATGTCCACATCGATGGAGATACGACCGAACCGATTCGATTCCCCGGTGTCGTCCCGCGGATCCCCGGTGCAGAAGGCCAGATCAGATGGGTCGGGCCGGATCTAGGAGAGCACACCGAGGAAGTTCTCGGCGGAGTGCTGGGACTCGACTCCGCTGAACGCGCGGATCTCAGGGCGAAAGGTGTGGTGTGACCATGGCAGTAAACGTGACGATCACCGACGTGGTTCTTCGCGACGGACTGCAAGACGAGCCCCGAGTGACCTCGGTCCAGAGCCGACAGCTCATTGCCCAAGCGCTCGTCGATGCGGGTGTGCACGACATCGAGGCGGCTTCCTTCGTCAACCCGGCCCGCGTTCCGCAGATGGTCGGAGCCGAAGAGCTCGCCGCTGGAATCCTGGCCATACCGAACATCACTTGGCGAGCCCTCGCACTCAATGCAAAAGGCGTCGAACGCGCCGTCGCAGCAGGCTTCACCGACATCAGCCTCGCCGTCTCGGCGAGCACCGCGCACAGTCAGGCGAATTCCGGTCGCAGCCCGAGCGACGCGATCCGAGATCTCACGCATGTCGTCTCCGAGAATCCCGAAGTCACATTCAGCGGGGGAGTGGCCACGGCCTTCGTCTGCCCGTTCGAAGGTGAAATCCCTGCTGAGGCCGTCCTCGCTGTGGCCGATGCCTACGCCTCGATCGGCGTCGACCGCATCGGACTGGCCGACACGATCGGCACCGCGGCCCCGGCCGCAGTACAGACGACTCTCAAGACGCTGCACCGTGCCTACCCTGACCTCGCGCTCAGCCTCCACCTGCACAACGCACACGGTCGGGCATTCGAGACCGTCGACCTCGCGCTCGATGCTGGCGTCGCTGAGTTCGACGCTGCCACCGGAGGATATGGCGGCTGCCCCTTCGCGCCCGGTTCGCACGGCAATATCGCCACAGAGGACCTGGTCACCCACATCCATGCGCAGGGAAAGCAGACCGGCATCGATCTGGCGGCCCTCCACGAGGTGCGCCGACTCATCGCCGAAGCACTCGAGGACGGGACGCCCGTCCCTGCCTGACCCCAGCACTTACGACCACCACCAGCGAAAAGAGACAACGATGTCCGAAGCTCGTCCGACAGTCGACAACGACCCCGTCACCGCCCACCACGCGACACCGACACCGGAGCCGAAGAGGAAGCGCGACCTCTTCACCATCGCCGGGATGCCCTACCTGTACTTTGGGCCACTTTTCGTCACATTCCTCATCGCCGCCCTGACCGACAACCTTCCCGACAGCATGCTCGTCGGCTTCGGCGTGACGATCGTCCTCGGCGGCGTGCTCATGTCGGTCGGACAGGCCGCCCCGAAGGTTCGCGACTACGGCCTGCCAACTCTTCTGTGCACCTTCGTCCCCGCAGTCCTCATCTATGCCGGTGTGATGCCTGAGTCTGTCGCGCCAGTTGTGACGAATTTCCTCGACGGCTACGGCTTTCTCGACTTCTTCGTCGTTGCGGTCATCGCCGGATCCGTTCTGGGGATGCCGAGGGCACTGCTGCTCAAAGCGGGTCCCCGGTTTCTCATTCCGCTGCTCGGGTGCATCGTGCTCACCTTCGCAATCATCGGCGGTATCAGTGCCGTCCTAGGCTATGGTTTCATCAAGGGCATCCTCTTCATCGCCGGACCGATCATGGCCGGAGGTCTCGGGGTCGGCGCCATTCCCATGTCACAGATGTACGCGGCCCAGACCGGGACCGAAGCCTCCGTGTTCATGGCCGACCTCATGGCAGCGCTCGTCATCGGCAACATCTTCTGCATCCTCTTCGCCGGTCTGCTCAACGGGATCGGACGATCGGGCAGACAGTGGTTCGTCGGGTTCAACGGCAAGGGTGAGCTCATGCGCATCAGGGGACGAGAGAATGAACTCGCACTGCCGACGAAAAAGTCGGGGGCCAGCTTCCAGAACCTGGGAATCGGGGTCGCGATCGCTGCCGGACTCTTCATCCTCGGCACCTTGCTCGGTGCAGTACTGCCGTTCCTCCACCCCTACGCCTGGACCATCATCGCCGCCGCGGTCATCAAGATCTTCGGCCTCTTCCCTCGCTCTCTCGAGGAGGCGAGCACCGAGTGGGGCGATCTGATGACCTCCTACTTCCTGCCCGCTCTGCTCGTGGCGGTGAGCATCACGTTCATCGATATCGATGAAGTGCTCGGGTCGATCACGGATCCGATCTTCATGGGGCTGACAGTGCTGACAGTCATCTCCGCCGGACTGGTCGCCGGAGTTCTCGGGTGGCTGCTCAAGTTCAACTTCGTCGAGGCTGCCATCACTCCGGGGCTGGTCATGGCCGACACCGGCGGCAGCGGCGACGTGGCAGTCCTCTCCGCGGCCGACCGCATCCATCTCATGCCGTTCGCGGCCCTGAGCACCCGCCTCGGCGGGGCGGTGAATCTCTTCCTCGTTTCTCTGCTGGTCCCATTCCTGAGCATGTGAGTCCGTCAGGTGCACGGCCCCGTCGAAACGAGCGAGGGCCCAGAGCCTCCCTGTCGTGGGGGAGGCTCTGGGCCCGGCTTCCTCTGTCTCCTCCGACTTCAGGGTGAGCTTCGGGCTCAGATGACGTCGGGTTGTGGCTCAGACCGCGGTTTCGGTCACCGCCGCGACGCTGCCGCCGAAGCGATCAGCCAGCGTACCCTCGTGGGCCTGACCGAGTTCGTCGAGTCCGATCGAGAAGTGGTCGACGACCTCGAGCTCGGGAGCTCCGTCGCCGGCATCGGTCATGCCGATGCGCACGAACGGGAACCGCCGTGCCGTGCACATGTCCTTGAAGCGGACTTCTTCCGAGCGCGGCACGGCCACGATGGCGCGCGCCGCCGATTCGGAGAACAGTGCGGTGAACACATCGATGCCGTCACGCTCGCAGACCTCATCGAGCCAGATCCGGGCGCCGGTGCCGTAGCGCAGCGACGATTCGACGAGGGCCTGCGACAGCCCACCCTCGGACAGATCGTGCGCGGCATCGATCATGCCGTCGCGCGAGCAGTTGATGAGGATCTCGCCGAGTTCCTTCTCCGCCGCCGGCTTGTACTGCGGAGGAACACCGCCGAGGTGGCCCGCCGTGACGTCGGCCCACGCCGAACCGTCGAGCTCCGCCTCGGTAATGCCGAGCAGATAGATGGTCTGGCCCGGCTCCTGCCAGCCGCTCGGGGTGGCGCGGGTGACATCATCGAAGACACCGAGCACACCGACGACCGGAGTCGGGTGGATGGCCACTCCGCCGGTCTGGTTGTACAGGGACACATTGCCGCCGGTGACCGGGATCCCCATGTCCTGGCAAGCGTCGGCGAGGCCTTCGACGGCCTGCGCGAACTGCCACATGATCTCCGGATCCTCGGGAGACCCGAAGTTCAGGCAGTCGGTGACCGCACGCGGAATGGCACCGGCGGTCGAGACATTGCGGTAGGCCTCGGCCAGAGCCAGCTGGGCACCGCGCGCCGGGTCGAGGAAGCTGTAGCGACCGTTGGCGTCGGTGGCGATGGCCACGCCGAGACCGGACTCCTCGTCGACGCGGACGACACCGGCATCATCGGGATAGGCCAACGCAGTGTTGCCCTGGACGTACTTGTCGTACTGCGAGGTGATCCACGACTTCGAGGCGAGGTTCGGCGACCCCGCGAGCTCGAGCATCGTCGACCGCAGCTCATCATCGGACTCGGGCTTCGCCAGGCCGGCGGCCTCAACGGTGTTCGCAGCCACCTCGGCGGTCCATGACGGTTCGGTGAACGGACGGTTGTAGACGGGTCCGTCGTGGGCGACCGAGCGCGGGGGCACATCGACGATGACGTCGCCGTGCCATTCGATGACGAGACGATCGGAATCAGTGACCTCGCCGAGCACGGAGGTCTCGACCTCCCATTTGCCGACGATGCGCAAGAATTCGTCGAGGCGGTCGGGACGGACGACGGCCATCATCCGCTCCTGCGACTCCGACATGAGGATCTCCTCAGGGGTGAGGGTCTCATCGCGCAGCAGCACATCGTCGAGCGCGATGTGCATTCCGCCGTCACCGTTGGAGGCCAGTTCCGAGGTCGCACAGGAGATGCCTGCAGCGCCGAGGTCCTGAATGCCTTCGACGACACCGGCGTGGAAGAGCTCGAGGCAGCATTCGATGAGCACCTTCTCGGCGAACGGGTCGCCGACCTGCACGGCGGGGCGCTTCGAGGGCTTCGAATCGTCGAAGGACTCGGAAGCGAGGATCG
Source organism: Brevibacterium sp. Lmc1 (assembly GCF_057654315.1). Classification (NCBI taxonomy): domain Bacteria; kingdom Bacillati; phylum Actinomycetota; class Actinomycetes; order Micrococcales; family Brevibacteriaceae; genus Brevibacterium; species Brevibacterium sp. Lmc1. The sequence goes on from NZ_CM172803.1 coordinate 851,196, forward strand.
AAGCACCGCCGATGCCGTCGCCACCGGTGCGCGCACCGAAGAGCACGACCTTGTTGCCCAGTCCCGACGCGTTGGCCAGACGGATGTCCTCATGTCGCATGACACCCACAGCCAGGGCGTTGACCAGCGGATTTCCCTGATAGACGGAATCGAAGACGGTCTCGCCGCCGATGTTCGGCAGGCCCAGGGAATTGCCGTAGTTGCTGATGCCGGCGACCACGCCGTGGACGACACGGGCGGTGTCCGGATGGTCGATGGCTCCGAACCGCAGCTGATCCATCACGGCGACCGGGCGCGCACCCATGGAGATGATGTCGCGGACGATGCCGCCGACGCCTGTGGCCGCACCCTGGTGGGGTTCGACATAGCTGGGGTGGTTGTGCGATTCGACCTTGAAGGTCACCGCCCAGCCGTTCCCGATGTCGACGACGCCGGCGTTCTCGCCGATGCCCACGAGCAGGTGCTTCTTCATGTCCTCGGTGACCTTGTCGCCGAACTTGGACAGGTGGACCTTCGAGGACTTGTACGAGCAGTGCTCGGACCACATCACCGAATACATGGCCAATTCCGCCGAGGTGGGGCGACGTCCGAGGATCGCCTTGATCTTCTCGTATTCGTCGGCCGTGAGACCGAGATCGGCGAAAGGCTGCTCGACGTCGGGGTTCGCCGCTGCGAACTCGACCGTCTCCTTGACCTTCTTCGATGCATTCTGCGGGGAATCGACCTGCGTGGAATCCGCAGAGCTGAGGTTAGACGTCATGTCCTCTTCGGGGCCCTTTCATACGACACGGCACTCACGGCCAATCTTAGCCGTGTCCTCACCGCGGGGGCGAAGCGCGTCCACGGGCGGACCACCTCGGCGCGGGTAGGGACCGTTCCCCGCTGGGAATCGGACTGTCGCACCCCACTTAGAATGGGAGCCATGGCAACTCCCAAGATCGTCCTGTTCTATGTCTTCACCCCGCTGCCCGACCCCGAAGCGGTCAAGCTGTGGCAGCACACCTTGGCCGAGAGCCTCAGGCTCAAGGGGCGGATCATCGTGTCGAAGGACGGGATCAACGCCACTGTCGGCGGGGACATCTTCGAGGTGAAGCAGTACGTGCGGGCAACGAAGTCGTACGCGCCTTTCAAAGGTGCGGACATCAAATGGTCGAACGGTCAAGGCGATGACTTCCCGCGGCTGAGCGTGAAGGTCCGCGACGAACTCGTCACCTTCGGCACTCCTGATGAGATCACGGTGACCGAAGACGGAGTCCAAGGCGGAGGTCAGCACCTCAAACCGGGAGCCCTGCACAAACTCCTCGACGAACGCGGCGAGGAGGTCGTCTTCTTCGACGGCCGCAATGCGATGGAGGCGCAGATCGGGAAGTTCCGGGACGCGATCGTTCCCGACACCGACACCACGCGTGACTTCATCGCCGAGATCGAATCCGGCAAATACGACGACCTCAAAGACAAACCCGTCGTCACCTACTGCACCGGCGGAATCCGCTGCGAGGTCCTGTCCGTGCTCATGAAGAACCGCGGGTTCGAAGAGGTCTACCAGCTCGACGGCGGCATCGTCCGCTACGGCGAGACCTTCGGCAGCTCCGGCTACTGGGACGGTTCGCTGTACGTCTTCGACAAGCGCATGCACGTCGAGTTCGGTGACAATGTCGAATCCATCGGGCATTGCGTGTCCTGCGACAGGAAGACGCCTGAATTCGTCAACTGTGCGAACCTCGAGTGCCGCAGACAGTACCTGCGGTGCGCCGATTGCACGGACAAGGGTCTGCAGCCCTATTGCGCCGACTGCGTCGAGCAGGGAATCCCCGCCGAGGCGGCCGTCGGCTGAGGGTGCGATCCTGCCGTTCCCCGGAGGTGGGGGCGGCGTTCCCCCGAGGTGGGGGAGTGCCGTACCGACACTTCAGCGCAGCAGGTGCTTCGTCGCCGCCTCGATGTCGGTCCACCTGAAGTCGAATCCGGCCGCTTCGAGTCTTTCCGGCAGCACCCACCGACTCTTGAGCACGAGTTCTGACTCCTGCCGCAGGACGGTCATCCCGATCTCGAGCAGCCACCTGGGTGCAGGAATCCCCGCGGGCATACGCACTGCCTTGCGCAGCGCTTTCATCAGTGAGCGATTGTCCGAGACCTGTGGGTTCGAGACGTTGATCGGGCCACTTAGCTCCTCATGTTCGTCGATGAACCGGATTGCCCGGAGCACGTCGTCGATATGGACCCAGCTGAACCGCTGTCGTCCGTGAGTCGGCGGGTGTCCTCGCCAGACGGTCGGCCCGGAAGCCGCCGGGCCGATCCCGCGATAGCGTCGGTGCGGGAACCAGCGCCCTTCATGCTGAGCTCCTCCCGCGCCGAATCTCGCCGCGGTGGCCAACATGTTCAACGCCGCTCCGTCACCGAGCACGATCGCCATCCGCAGCGCGACTCGTCTGGTCGCGGGCAGGCCCCCGGCGAAGAACTCCTTCTCCCAGGCTTTGGCGATGTCGACTGAGAACCCTTCGCCGATGTCGCCGTCGTCCTCGGTCTGCGGTCGGTCCATCGAGTGACGGTAGATGGTGGCCGTGCTCGAATTGATCCACAGACGCGGCGGCACCGAGGCGGCTGCCACCGCCGTATTGAGGGCGCGGGTCGTATCGACTCGGGAATCCCAGATGACCTGTCGATTGGCATCCGTGTACCGACATCCGACGCTCCGGCCGGCGAGGTTGATAAGCAGGTCGGCACCGTCGATGAGTTCGGCGATTCGGTCGGGACGGTCCCAGGTGGCGTCGGCGGAGTCAGGGGAGCGGCCGATCGTCCGCGTCGCATACCCCCAAGCGCTGAGCGCATCGAGCAGCTCTCCGCCGATGAACCCCGATGCCCCGGCGACGACGGCGATCGGGGCCTGGGCGCTTGTCAGCGATGTGTCTGTGGGTAACGTGCTCATACTCAGGACGCTAGCACCCCGCATTGGCGGGGATGTCGATGCGGCAACGAGGCTGTGTGGTGGGTGTCACGTGGAGAAAGTCGGTTTTTGATTTGCACGGTGGCTCTGGGGTGGTCTAGAGTTATATCTCGTTGCCCCGCCGGAAACACCGTCTTCGAGACAGAGTTTCCACCGGGTCTGACCAGGACAAACACGGTTTGGTCCACGGGTTCAGGCGATCGGGTGGGTGACACAAAATGAAACTGATACCCCCAGTGAACATGCTGCGTATTTGTGTGGTGTGGTGATGGGTGTGTGTTTGTGGTTTGAGAATCCAATAGCGTGTTTGTTTGAACAAGTTGTGATGCCAGAACATTTTTATTTTCTGGTAAGACAATCACCTGGCCAAACATTGGTTCACCTGTGGTGGGTGGTTCTTCGCCGAACCTCTCGCATCACATGGGTGGATGGTGTGTTTGGTCAGTATTTTTTGGTCAACCTTCTCACCCCGTGAGGGGTTGGCTGTCTTGCTGGGATTCATTCGTAACATAAAGTTTTTTATGGAGAGTTTGATCCTGGCTCAGGACGAACGCTGGCTGCGTGCTTAACACATGCAAGTCGAACGCTGAAGCCGACAGCTTGCTGTTGGTGGATGAGTGGCGAACGGGTGAGTAACACGTGAGTAACCTGCCCCTGATTTCGGGATAAGCCTGGGAAACTGGGTCTAATACCGGATATGACCAATCCTTGCATGAGGGTTGGTGGAAAGTTTTTCGATCGGGGATGGGCTCGCGGCCTATCAGCTTGTTGGTGGGGTAATGGCCTACCAAGGCGACGACGGGTAGCCGGCCTGAGAGGGCGACCGGCCACACTGGGACTGAGACACGGCCCAGACTCCTACGGGAGGCAGCAGTGGGGAATATTGCACAATGGGGGAAACCCTGATGCAGCGACGCAGCGTGCGGGATGACGGCCTTCGGGTTGTAAACCGCTTTCAGCAGGGAAGAAGCGAAAGTGACGGTACCTGCAGAAGAAGTACCGGCTAACTACGTGCCAGCAGCCGCGGTAATACGTAGGGTACGAGCGTTGTCCGGAATTATTGGGCGTAAAGAGCTCGTAGGTGGTTGGTCACGTCTGCTGTGGAAACGCAACGCTTAACGTTGCGCGTGCAGTGGGTACGGGCTGACTAGAGTGCAGTAGGGGAGTCTGGAATTCCTGGTGTAGCGGTGAAATGCGCAGATATCAGGAGGAACACCGGTGGCGAAGGCGGGACTCTGGGCTGTAACTGACACTGAGGAGCGAAAGCATGGGGAGCGAACAGGATTAGATACCCTGGTAGTCCATGCCGTAAACGTTGGGCACTAGGTGTGGGGGACATTCCACGTTCTCCGCGCCGTAGCTAACGCATTAAGTGCCCCGCCTGGGGAGTACGGTCGCAAGGCTAAAACTCAAAGGAATTGACGGGGGCCCGCACAAGCGGCGGAGCATGCGGATTAATTCGATGCAACGCGAAGAACCTTACCAAGGCTTGACATACACTGGACCGTTCTGGAAACAGTTCTTCTCTTTGGAGCTGGTGTACAGGTGGTGCATGGTTGTCGTCAGCTCGTGTCGTGAGATGTTGGGTTAAGTCCCGCAACGAGCGCAACCCTCGTTCTATGTTGCCAGCACGTGATGGTGGGAACTCATAGGAGACTGCCGGGGTCAACTCGGAGGAAGGTGGGGATGACGTCAAATCATCATGCCCTTTATGTCTTGGGCTTCACGCATGCTACAATGGCTGGTACAGAGAGAGGCGAACCCGTGAGGGTAAGCGAATCCCTTAAAGCCAGTCTCAGTTCGGATCGTAGTCTGCAATTCGACTACGTGAAGTCGGAGTCGCTAGTAATCGCAGATCAGCAACGCTGCGGTGAATACGTTCCCGGGCCTTGTACACACCGCCCGTCAAGTCACGAAAGTCGGTAACACCCGAAGCCGGTGTCCCAACCCACTTGTGGGAGGGGGCCGTCTAAGGTGGGACTGGTGATTGGGACTAAGTCGTAACAAGGTAGCCGTACCGGAAGGTGCGGCTGGATCACCTCCTTTCTAAGGAGCACACATTAAGATCCTCATGGTATGACCCGTATGTGGTCATCATGAGAGCTCAAGGGTGGAACATCACTTCTTCCGCTTGCCCACACAGCCCGGCTGGGGTCAATGCCCCGGGTGCGGTGAGTGATCGGGTGGGCTAGAACGAACACGTTATTGGGTCCTGGAATCACAAACCCCACACGATTGTGTGGGTGTGGTTTCAACCAACAGGACCAACCCGACCAACAGGCAGCAGCGTGAAGCGGTTGTGTGGTGGTGGGTGTTTGGTAGTGGTTTGAGAATCGTATAGTGGACGCGAGCATCAAACACCATATTTGTGTGGTGTTTATGTAATGTGATTTTTCTTGTCATCATCTAGTTAAGGTGAATGAAACAATATTTTTCGCGCACATGAAGCTGGTCCCTTTTTTGGGGGTTGGGTGAGTGTGTAAGAGCGCATGGTGGATGCCTTGGCATCAGGAGCCGATGAAGGACGTGGAAATCTGCGATAAGCCTCGGGGAGCCGATAAACAGGCGTTGATCCGAGGGTCTCCGAATGGGGAAACCCCGCCACTCGTGAGGGTGGTGACCCGTGTCTGAATATATAGGGCATGTGGAGGGAACGCGGGGAAGTGAAACATCTCAGTACCCGCAGGAAGAGAAAATAACAATGATTCCGGGAGTAGTGGCGAGCGAAACTGGATGAGCCTAAACCTGTGCAGTGTCAAGCGTGCTGGTGTTGCTGCAGGGGTGTTGTGGGGTGTACGTGGTCCGGTCCAGCATGACCGGTCTGTGAGTGTTGTTGGTGTAGTCGAACCTGGTGGGAAACAGGACCGGAGTGGGTGAGAGTCCCGTAGACGAAACGCTGACTGTTCGCAGTGTGTGCATGCCCGAGTAGCACGGAACTCGTGGAATTTCGTGTGAATCTGCCAGGACCACCTGGTAAGGCTAAATACTTCCTGATGACCGATAGCGGATAAGTACCGTGAGGGAATGGTGAAAAGTACCCCGGGAGGGGAGTGAAAGAGTACCTGAAACCATGTGCTTACAATCCGTCAGAGCAGTATCTAGATGACTGTGATGGCGTGCCTTTTGAAGAATGAGCCTGCGAGTTAGCGGTGCGTGGCGAGGTTAACCCGTGTGGGGTAGCCGTAGCGAAAGCGAGTCCGAATAGGGCGATCCTAGTCGCGTGTCCTAGACCCGAAGCGGAGTGATCTAGCCATGGGCAGGGTGAAGCGTGTGTAAGAGCGCGTGGAGGCCCGCACCCACTTCAGTTGAAAATGGAGGGGATGACCTGTGGTTAGGGGTGAAAGGCCAATCAAACTCTGTGATAGCTGGTTCTCCCCGAAATGCATTTAGGTGCAGCGTTGCGTGGTTCTTGCTGGAGGTAGAGCTACTGGATGGCTGATGGGCCCTACCGGGTTACTGACGTCAACTAAACTCCGAATGCCAGTCAAGGTTCAGCGTGGCAGTGAGACAGTGGGGGATAAGCTTCATTGTCGAGAGGGAAACAGCCCAGACCATCAACTAAGGCCCCTAAGCGTGTGCTCAGTGGGAAAGGATGTTCAGTTGCGAAGACAACCAGGAGGTTGGCTTAGAAGCAGCCACCCTTGAAAGAGTGCGTAATAGCTCACTGGTCAAGTGATTGAGCGCCGATAATGTAGCGGGGCTAAGTACACCGCCGAAGTTGTGGCAGCACCACAATCGCCGTAATGGTGTGGTGTTGGGTAGGGGAGCGTCGAGTTGCCGGAGAAGCTGCCGTGTGAACGAGTGGTGGAGGCGATTCGAGTGAGAATGCAGGCATGAGTAGCGAAAGACGGGTGAGAAACCCGTCCACCGGATGACCAAGGGTTCCAGGGCTAGGCTAATCCGCCCTGGGTAAGTCGGGACCTAAGGCGAGGCCGACAGGCGTAGTCGATGGACAACCAGTTGATATTCTGGTACCGACACACAACCGACAGTACCAAAACACACGATACTAACCATCCAATTCCTCCTTTGAGTCTTCGGACTTGATGTTGGGGTTGCGGGTGGGACCTGAGTGTGGAGTCGGTAAGCGTGAGGTGTGACGCAGAAAGGTAGCCAGGCCGTGCGATGGTAGTCACGGTCTAAGGTTGTAGCACGTGGGGGTAGGTAAATCCGTCCCCGCATAGAGTGTGAGAGCTGATGGGCGCCCCACATTGGTGGGGTGATCTGGTGATCCTCTGCTGCCGAGAAAAGCATCGACGTGAGGGTGTGTGTTGCCCGTACCCTATAACCGACACAGGTGGTCGAGTAGAGAATACTAAGGTGATCGAGAGAATCGTGGTTAAGGAACTCGGCAAAATGCCCCCGTAACTTCGGGAGAAGGGGGACCATCCCGGTGAACCCAACTTGCTTGGGGATGTGCTGGTGGTGGTCGCAGAGGCCAGAGAGAAGCGACTGTTTATTAAAAACACAGGTCCGTGCGAAGATGTAAGTCGATGTATACGGACTGACGCCTGCCCGGTGCTGGAAGGTTAAGAGGACCTGTTAACCCGTAAGGGTGAAGCGGAGAATTTAAGCCCCAGTAAACGGCGGTGGTAACTATAACCATCCTAAGGTAGCGAAATTCCTTGTCGGGTAAGTTCCGACCTGCACGAATGGCGTAACGACTTCTCTGCTGTCTCAACCACGAACTCGGCGAAATTGCATTACGAGTAAAGATGCTCGTTACGCGCAGCAGGACGGAAAGACCCCGAGACCTTCACTATAGTTTGGTATTGGGATTCGGTGTGGTTTGTGTAGGATAGGTGGAAGACTGGGAAGCCCTGACGCTAGTTGGGGTGGAGTCGATCGGTGAAATACCACTCTGACCATAGTGGATTCCTTAACTTCGGACCCTGATCGGGTTCAGGGACAGTGCCTGATGGGTAGTTTAACTGGGGCGGTTGCCTCCTAAAGAGTAACGGAGGCGCCCAAAGGTTCCCTCAGCCTGGTTGGCAATCAGGTGTCGAGTGTAAGTGCACAAGGGAGCTTGACTGTGAGACGGACGTGTCGAGCAGGAGCGAAAGCTGGGACTAGTGACCCGGCCATGGCTTGTGGAAGCGTGGTCGCTCAACGGATAAAAGGTACCTCGGGGATAACAGGCTGATCTTGCCCAAGAGTCCATATCGACGGCATGGTTTGGCACCTCGATGTCGGCTCGTCGCATCCTGGGGCTGGAGTCGGTCCCAAGGGTTGGGCTGTTCGCCCATTAAAGCGGTACGCGAGCTGGGTTTAGAACGTCGTGAGACAGTTCGGTCCCTATCCGCTGCGTGCGTAGGAAATTTGTGGAGGTCTGTCCTTAGTACGAGAGGACCGGGACGGACGAACCTCTGGTGTGCCAGTTGTTCCGCCAGGAGCATGGCTGGTTGGCTACGTTCGGGATGGATAACCGCTGAAAGCATCTAAGCGGGAAGCCGGCTCCGAGATGAGATTTCCAACTGACTTTTGTCAGGGGAGGTGTCCTATAGATGATGGGGTTGATAGGCCGGGTATGGAAGCACTGTAAGGTGTGGAGTTGACTGGTACTAATACACCGATCACTCACCAACTTTTTCCCTTTAGTGGGGTTGGTGTGTGCGAAGAGTCTTTATTCGCCTTTCTGGTTGTGATGAGAGAATGCGCCCCGTTTTGTGGGGTGTGCATGACATAGTTTTGGTGTTCGCGTTCGCTGTGCGGTTCTTGGACCACTACCGCTGACAACCCTGTGTGGGGTTGTGGTGGTGGTTTGTTGGTTTTGCGGTGGTGATAGTGGTGGGGAAACGCCCGGTTAACCGTTCCGATCCCGGTAGCTAAGCCCATTCGCGCTGATGGTACTGCAACTTGGTGGTTGTGGGAGAGTAAGTGACTGCCGCAATAATTTTTTAGTGGTGATGGCCTCGTCCAGTTTTTGGGCGGGGCCATTACTGTATTCACGAACGAGTGCGTGTGTTGTGTGTTTTCACGTGTGGGTGGGATGCCCGGTGCTTATTACTACCTGACGGGGGTACTGCTACCTGGCGCGGGGTTGCTGCACCCCCGTCAGGTAGCAAATGGTCTCGTGCGACTCTCAGTGGGAGTCGGACGAGACCATTCGTGTATTCTCCGGCTTGTCGCCGGCAACTGAGAGTGGTGTTCTCGCAGACGTGCGGAGATCTTGTGGAGTCCTTCCGGACAGCAGCCGGCCACCGATCCGTCCGAAATCGTCATTGCCAGTTGATCTAATGGCGCGTATTCTAGTCGTTAATTGGCCGTACGGTGTTTATTGCACTCATAAGGAGTCGAAATGAGCGTCACTCGCCAAGTGGATCGCCGTCTCACCGAGATCGGATCCTCGATTCGTCGGTGGCGACTCATGCAGTCGCTCAAGGCTGTCGAAGTCGCGGAGCGGGCCGGCATCTCTCGATCGACGCTCCAGAAAGTCGAACGGGGTGATGCAGGGGTATCAATCGGCGCAGTGATGTCGGTTATGCAGGCACTGGGGCAGCTCGACCACGTGTCCGCCTCATTCGATCCTTTGAGCACCGATGTCGGCAGACTGCGTTCTGCTGAAACGCTTCCGGACAGGGTTCGTCGATGAGTGAGCAGATCCGGGTTGAATTGGACCATGGCGGAACGGCGGTATTCGTCGGTACTGCGTATTTCCACATGGCACGGGGGCATATCTCGACGACGTTCAAATACTCCGATGAATATGTGGGAGCTCGATGGGCCTATTCCGTCGACCCAGAGCTCCCACTGTCGACGGTCCCGTTCAGCGTACCCGGTTTGCCGGGAGCATTCGCCGACTGTTCTCCTGACCGATGGGGTCGTAATCTCGTGGCGAAGGAGCATCGGCGGCAGGTCGCCGACGGCTTCGTCCGTGACCGCCGCCTGACAGATATTGACTTCCTGCTCGGAGTCAGCGATCGCACTCGACAGGGAGCTCTGCGGTTTCGTCGTGCTGCCGACGAAGACTTTCTCAGCCCTTCGAGCCGAGTACCGAAGCTTCTTTCTTTGCCCGAACTGCAGCGGGCTGCTGATGGGGCCGCAGAAGGGTCGGGCACGGCTGTGAAGCGCCTCCTTGACGCTGGGACAGGGTCTCTGGGAGGGGCGCGGCCCAAGGCATCTGTGGTGGACGATGAGGGAAAGCTGTCAATTGCGAAGTTCTCCCGACCTGGCGACGATCGAGACGTCATCGCGTGGGAGAGCCTGGCACTCGAACTCGCCCGCAGGGCCGGAATCGACACCACTGAATCTCGGTTGCTGAGTATCGACGAGAGATCTGTGCTCCTTCTGCAGAGATTCGATCGCGCGGTTGACCGTCGGATCGGATATATGAGTGCGATGACAGCAACCGGGCATCGAGACGGAGAAGCCGGTGACTATCTCGATATCGTCGAAGCTATCGAAGACCACAGCCGGCGCTGGCGCAGCGACTGTGCGGAACTGTTTCGCCGAGTGGCATTCTCAGTTGCACTGCACAATACGGATGATCATTTGCGTAACCATGGCTTCATACGGGCGGACGCGGGATGGCAGCTGAGCCCGGCTTTCGACATCAACCCGGAACCGGAACCCGCGGTCGAACGGCAGACAGCGATCAATGGCGTCGTGTCCGCGGAGACCGAAGCCGAGGCGCTGCTCGAATTCGCCTCTCTCTGCCATCTGACGAAGCCGACCGCAGTGTCGGTGCTCAATGAGGTCGTGAGCGCAGTCGAGGGGTGGAGGTCGCGGGCTGTGGAACGGGGGATCCGACAGACAGAGATCACCGAGGTGGGTGCCGTCATCGACGAGCAGCTCGCACGCCTGCGCAAAGCTGTCCGCCCGGGCAGCTGAATCGCGCGGCATTCGGGCTCGGTTGGTGCAAGGGCTGGGGTGCGGCCGGCCTCTCTGCAAGGGGACATCGTTGAGCACTGCAGGCTGTGTGGTGGGTGTCACGTGGAGAAAGTCGGTTTTGGATTTGCACGGTGGCTCTGGGGTGGTCTAGAGTTATATCTCGTTGCCCCGCCGGAAACACGGTCTTCGAGACACTGTTTCTACCGGGTCTGACCAGGACAAACACGGTTTGTTCCACGGGTTCAGGCGATCGGGTGGGTAACCGAAAAGGAAACTGATACCCCCAGTGAACATGCTGCGTATTTGTGTGGTGTGGTGATGGGTGTGTGTTTGTGGTTTGAGAATCCAATAGCGTGTTTGTTTGAACAAGTTGTGATGCCAGAACATTTTATTTTCTGGTAAGACAATCACCTGGCCAAACAGTGGTTCACCTGTGGTGGGTGGTTCTTCGCCGAACCTCTCGCATCACATGGGTGGATGGTGTGTTTGGTCAGTATTTTTTGGTCAACCTTCTCACCCCGTGAGGGGTTGGCTGTCTTGCTGGGATTCATTCGTAACATAAAGTTTTTTATGGAGAGTTTGATCCTGGCTCAGGACGAACGCTGGCTGCGTGCTTAACACATGCAAGTCGAACGCTGAAGCCGACAGCTTGCTGTTGGTGGATGAGTGGCGAACGGGTGAGTAACACGTGAGTAACCTGCCCCTGATTTCGGGATAAGCCTGGGAAACCGGGTCTAATACCGGATACGACCATCCCTCGCATGAGGGTTGGTGGAAAGTTTTTCGATCGGGGATGGGCTCGCGGCCTATCAGCTTGTTGGTGGGGTAATGGCCTACCAAGGCGACGACGGGTAGCCGGCCTGAGAGGGCGACCGGCCACACTGGGACTGAGACACGGCCCAGACTCCTACGGGAGGCAGCAGTGGGGAATATTGCACAATGGGGGAAACCCTGATGCAGCGACGCAGCGTGCGGGATGACGGCCTTCGGGTTGTAAACCGCTTTCAGCAGGGAAGAAGCGAAAGTGACGGTACCTGCAGAAGAAGTACCGGCTAACTACGTGCCAGCAGCCGCGGTAATACGTAGGGTACGAGCGTTGTCCGGAATTATTGGGCGTAAAGAGCTCGTAGGTGGTTGGTCACGTCTGCTGTGGAAACGCAACGCTTAACGTTGCGCGTGCAGTGGGTACGGGCTGACTAGAGTGCAGTAGGGGAGTCTGGAATTCCTGGTGTAGCGGTGAAATGCGCAGATATCAGGAGGAACACCGGTGGCGAAGGCGGGACTCTGGGCTGTAACTGACACTGAGGAGCGAAAGCATGGGGAGCGAACAGGATTAGATACCCTGGTAGTCCATGCCGTAAACGTTGGGCACTAGGTGTGGGGGACATTCCACGTTCTCCGCGCCGTAGCTAACGCATTAAGTGCCCCGCCTGGGGAGTACGGTCGCAAGGCTAAAACTCAAAGGAATTGACGGGGGCCCGCACAAGCGGCGGAGCATGCGGATTAATTCGATGCAACGCGAAGAACCTTACCAAGGCTTGACATACACTGGACCGTTCTGGAAACAGTTCTTCTCTTTGGAGCTGGTGTACAGGTGGTGCATGGTTGTCGTCAGCTCGTGTCGTGAGATGTTGGGTTAAGTCCCGCAACGAGCGCAACCCTCGTTCTATGTTGCCAGCACGTGATGGTGGGAACTCATAGGAGACTGCCGGGGTCAACTCGGAGGAAGGTGGGGATGACGTCAAATCATCATGCCCTTTATGTCTTGGGCTTCACGCATGCTACAATGGCTGGTACAGAGAGAGGCGAACCCGTGAGGGTAAGCGAATCCCTTAAAGCCAGTCTCAGTTCGGATCGTAGTCTGCAATTCGACTACGTGAAGTCGGAGTCGCTAGTAATCGCAGATCAGCAACGCTGCGGTGAATACGTTCCCGGGCCTTGTACACACCGCCCGTCAAGTCACGAAAGTCGGTAACACCCGAAGCCGGTGTCCCAACCCACTTGTGGGAGGGGGCCGTCTAAGGTGGGACTGGTGATTGGGACTAAGTCGTAACAAGGTAGCCGTACCGGAAGGTGCGGCTGGATCACCTCCTTTCTAAGGAGCACACATTAAGATCCTCATGGTATGACCCGTATGTGGTCATCATGAGAGCTCAAGGGTGGAACATCACTTCTTCCGCTTGCCCACACAGCCCGGCTGGGGTCAATGCCCCGGGTGCGGTGAGTGATCGGGTGGGCTAGAACGAACACGTTATTGGGTCCTGGAATCACAAACCCCACACGATTGTGTGGGTGTGGTTTCAACCAACAGGACCAACCCGACCAACAGGCAGCAGCGTGAAGCGGTTGTGTGGTGGTGGGTGTTTGGTAGTGGTTTGAGAATCGTATAGTGGACGCGAGCATCAAACACCATATTTGTGTGGTGTTTATGTAATGTGATTTTTCTTGTCATCATCTAGTTAAGGTGAATGAAACAATATTTTTCGCGCACATGAAGCTGGTCCCTTTTTTGGGGGTTGGGTGAGTGTGTAAGAGCGCATGGTGGATGCCTTGGCATCAGGAGCCGATGAAGGACGTGGAAATCTGCGATAAGCCTCGGGGAGCCGATAAACAGGCGTTGATCCGAGGGTCTCCGAATGGGGAAACCCCGCCACTCGTGAGGGTGGTGACCCGTGTCTGAATATATAGGGCATGTGGAGGGAACGCGGGGAAGTGAAACATCTCAGTACCCGCAGGAAGAGAAAATAACAATGATTCCGGGAGTAGTGGCGAGCGAAACTGGATGAGCCTAAACCTGTGCAGTGTCAAGCGTGCTGGTGTTGCTGCAGGGGTGTTGTGGGGTGTACGTGGTCCGGTCCAGCATGACCGGTCTGTGAGTGTTGTTGGTGTAGTCGAACCTGGTGGGAAACAGGACCGGAGTGGGTGAGAGTCCCGTAGACGAAACGCTGACTGTTCGCAGTGTGTGCATGCCCGAGTAGCACGGAACTCGTGGAATTTCGTGTGAATCTGCCAGGACCACCTGGTAAGGCTAAATACTTCCTGATGACCGATAGCGGAATAGTACCGTGAGGGAATGGTGAAAAGTACCCCGGGAGGGGAGTGAAAGAGTACCTGAAACCATGTGCTTACAATCCGTCAGAGCAGTATCTAGATGACTGTGATGGCGTGCCTTTTGAAGAATGAGCCTGCGAGTTAGCGGTGCGTGGCGAGGTTAACCCGTGTGGGGTAGCCGTAGCGAAAGCGAGTCCGAATAGGGCGTTCCAGTCGCGTGTCCTAGACCCGAAGCGGAGTGATCTAGCCATGGGCAGGGTGAAGCGTGTGTAAGAGCGCGTGGAGGCCCGCACCCACTTCAGTTGAAAATGGAGGGGATGACCTGTGGTTAGGGGTGAAAGGCCAATCAAACTCTGTGATAGCTGGTTCTCCCCGAAATGCATTTAGGTGCAGCGTTGCGTGGTTCTTGCTGGAGGTAGAGCTACTGGATGGCTGATGGGCCCTACCGGGTTACTGACGTCAACTAAACTCCGAATGCCAGTCAAGGTTCAGCGTGGCAGTGAGACAGTGGGGGATAAGCTTCATTGTCGAGAGGGAAACAGCCCAGACCATCAACTAAGGCCCCTAAGCGTGTGCTCAGTGGGAAAGGATGTTCAGTTGCGAAGACAACCAGGAGGTTGGCTTAGAAGCAGCCACCCTTGAAAGAGTGCGTAATAGCTCACTGGTCAAGTGATTGAGCGCCGATAATGTAGCGGGGCTAAGTACACCGCCGAAGTTGTGGCAGCACCACAATCGCCGTAATGGTGTGGTGTTGGGTAGGGGAGCGTCGAGTTGCCGGAGAAGCTGCCGTGTGAACGAGTGGTGGAGGCGATTCGAGTGAGAATGCAGGCATGAGTAGCGAAAGACGGGTGAGAAACCCGTCCACCGGATGACCAAGGGTTCCAGGGCTAGGCTAATCCGCCCTGGGTAAGTCGGGACCTAAGGCGAGGCCGACAGGCGTAGTCGATGGACAACCAGTTGATATTCTGGTACCGACACACAACCGACAGTACCAAAACACACGATACTAACCATCCAATTCCTCCTTTGAGTCTTCGGACTTGATGTTGGGGTTGCGGGTGGGACCTGAGTGTGGAGTCGGTAAGCGTGAGGTGTGACGCAGAAAGGTAGCCAGGCCGTGCGATGGTAGTCACGGTCTAAGGTTGTAGCACGTGGGGGTAGGTAAATCCGTCCCCGCATAGAGTGTGAGAGCTGATGGGCGCCCCACATTGGTGGGGTGATCTGGTGATCCTCTGCTGCCGAGAAAAGCATCGACGTGAGGGTGTGTGTTGCCCGTACCCTATAACCGACACAGGTGGTCGAGTAGAGAATACTAAGGTGATCGAGAGAATCGTGGTTAAGGAACTCGGCAAAATGCCCCCGTAACTTCGGGAGAAGGGGGACCATCCCGGTGAACCCAACTTGCTTGGGGATGTGCTGGTGGTGGTCGCAGAGGCCAGAGAGAAGCGACTGTTTATTAAAAACACAGGTCCGTGCGAAGATGTAAGTCGATGTATACGGACTGACGCCTGCCCGGTGCTGGAAGGTTAAGAGGACCTGTTAACCCGTAAGGGTGAAGCGGAGAATTTAAGCCCCAGTAAACGGCGGTGGTAACTATAACCATCCTAAGGTAGCGAAATTCCTTGTCGGGTAAGTTCCGACCTGCACGAATGGCGTAACGACTTCTCTGCTGTCTCAACCACGAACTCG
This sequence comes from Brevibacterium sp. Lmc1, assembly GCF_057654315.1. Taxonomy (NCBI): domain Bacteria; kingdom Bacillati; phylum Actinomycetota; class Actinomycetes; order Micrococcales; family Brevibacteriaceae; genus Brevibacterium; species Brevibacterium sp. Lmc1. The sequence goes on from NZ_CM172803.1 coordinate 866,707, forward strand.
GCGAAATTGCATTACGAGTAAAGATGCTCGTTACGCGCAGCAGGACGGAAAGACCCCGAGACCTTCACTATAGTTTGGTATTGGGATTCGGTGTGGTTTGTGTAGGATAGGTGGAAGACTGGGAAGCCCTGACGCTAGTTGGGGTGGAGTCGATCGGTGAAATACCACTCTGACCATAGTGGATTCCTTAACTTCGGACCCTGATCGGGTTCAGGGACAGTGCCTGATGGGTAGTTTAACTGGGGCGGTTGCCTCCTAAAGAGTAACGGAGGCGCCCAAAGGTTCCCTCAGCCTGGTTGGCAATCAGGTGTCGAGTGTAAGTGCACAAGGGAGCTTGACTGTGAGACGGACGTGTCGAGCAGGAGCGAAAGCTGGGACTAGTGACCCGGCCATGGCTTGTGGAAGCGTGGTCGCTCAACGGATAAAAGGTACCTCGGGGATAACAGGCTGATCTTGCCCAAGAGTCCATATCGACGGCATGGTTTGGCACCTCGATGTCGGCTCGTCGCATCCTGGGGCTGGAGTCGGTCCCAAGGGTTGGGCTGTTCGCCCATTAAAGCGGTACGCGAGCTGGGTTTAGAACGTCGTGAGACAGTTCGGTCCCTATCCGCTGCGTGCGTAGGAAATTTGTGGAGGTCTGTCCTTAGTACGAGAGGACCGGGACGGACGAACCTCTGGTGTGCCAGTTGTTCCGCCAGGAGCATGGCTGGTTGGCTACGTTCGGGATGGATAACCGCTGAAAGCATCTAAGCGGGAAGCCGGCTCCGAGATGAGATTTCCAACTGACTTTTGTCAGGGGAGGTGTCCTATAGATGATGGGGTTGATAGGCCGGGTATGGAAGCACTGTAAGGTGTGGAGTTGACTGGTACTAATACACCGATCACTCACCAACTTTTTCCCTTTAGTGGGGTTGGTGTGTGCGAAGAGTCTTTATTCGCCTTTCTGGTTGTGATGAGAGAATGCGCCCCGTTTTGTGGGGTGTGCATGACATAGTTTTGGTGTTCGCGTTCGCTGTGCGGTTCTTGGACCACTACCGCTGACAACCCTGTGTGGGGTTGTGGTGGTGGTTTGTTGGTTTTGCGGTGGTGATAGTGGTGGGGAAACGCCCGGTTAACCGTTCCGATCCCGGTAGCTAAGCCCATTCGCGCTGATGGTACTGCAACTTGGTGGTTGTGGGAGAGTAAGTGACTGCCGCAATAATTTTTTAGTGGGGGAGGCCTCATCTGACCGTTTGGTCGGGTGGGGCCTTTCTTCTATTCGCGGGTGGAATGGTCGGGCCTATTGGTACGCGCTCTATTGCTACCTGGCGGGGGCGCAGCTACCTGGCGCTAGGTAGCTGCACCCCCGTCAGGTAGCAATAGGGGTGGGGGATGTCTTTTGGAGTAGTCCGGAGAACCCTACTTCGGGACAAGTCGTTTTGTCAGTAATGTGAACATTATGACGACGAACGATACTGCACTGCACGTTCAACCAGCAGAGCCGGACGCTCAACAGGCTCGTTCACGGTCGCGCTGGTTCGGTATCCTCTGGGCCCTGCATTGGCTGCTGCGCATCGGATTGGCGATCGCGCTCCTGCCCTACGCCTGGACGAAGATCTTCCACGTTCAGATGGGCTATGCGGACTACGCCGACGCATTAGTCCAGTACGGCGAGATGAGCCCCATGGGTCTGCTGTGGCGTTTCATGGCGTTCTCCCCGACCGTTCAATTCCTGGCGGGTCTGGCCGAGCTTCTCGCTGTCATCCTGCTGCTCTTCCGTCGTTCTGCCTGGCTCGGCGCACTCATCGCGGCTCTGGACATGAGCGTGGTCTTCCTTCTCAACCTGACGTTCGACGTGCCGGTGAAGCAGCTCTCAGGAGCGATGGCCCTGGTCGGTCTCGTCCTTCTCATCCCCAACGTGCCCCGAGTCGCGAGATTCGCACTCGGGCGCAGCGTCGGGCCAGCGGTCAGCGGCCTCATCTGGCAGAACCGGATCTTCGTTCGTATCACCCGCTGGGTCTCCCCGATACTCGCTGTCGTCATCATCGTCGGCAGCGGACTGGCCACCGGAATCAGTCTCAACTGGGGCCGGCCTGGGACCCCTGAGGAGATCTCAGGCGTCTATACCGTCACCGCGTCAGGCAAGCCTGCCCCGATCGAAGGCACCGACCATGCAACCGCAGACATCACTCAGATCGCTTTCGGGCAGATAGGCTCAGGCAAGGGCAAGAGAATGAGCGTGCGGTACTCCGACGGAGACTTCCAGGACGGTATCTACAGCGTCGAAGGCCAGTCGATCACAGCGAAGCTCTACCCCGTCCGCAAAGGGGCTCAGACGCTTATTCGCGCTCCCTCCGGCACGGTAGAGTTCCGGTACTCGAAGGTCGGAGAGGGGAAGTTCTCTCTTCAAACAGCGGACTCGGAACTGACGCTGCGCAATGACGAGGAGCGAAGGTTCCTCTTCGACCGAGGCTTCCGCTGGGGACCCGAGACGCCCGTCAACCGCTGAAAGCCGATGAATTATGTGGGGCCCCGCCGGTCGGCGGGGCCCGAACATCCTTCAGGGATCCAACAGCTCAGCGGCGCATCAGCGTCCGAACAGCTTGGAGAACAGACCCTTCTTCTTCGGCTTGGCCTCCTTGCTCGGCTCTTCCTCGATCGGAGTCTCCGCCTCGGCGGGTTCGACAGACCCATCTGCGAGCGGCCGCTCGTCTTCCGGCTGCTGCTGTCCGCGTGCGGCGTCCGTAGCCTCCGCCGCAGGCTCTGCAGCTTCCTCGGCCTGAGCCTCGGCCGCCGGGGCCGCTTCCGCTGCCGGCTTCTCGTCCGGCACGGTCTCTGTGGGCGCAGGCTCCTCTATCTGAGCAGGCGTCGGTGTCGCTGGGGTCGAAGCAGGTGGTGCGGCAACATCCTTCGCGGCGGGAGCGGAAGTCGAATCGGTCGCGCGAGAGGCGGCGGCCGCCTCGGTGGGGGTGCCTGTGGGTTCCGCGGCGGCGTACTGCTCGGCGGCCTCGCCCTCCAGTGGTGCATTCAGGTCGCAGTTGGAGATGCGACGCTGATCGTCGAAAGACAGGTCGGCCGAGCCGTCGGCGAACAGCATCCGCAGGCCACCCTCGGGGAGCTCTGCCGTCGGAATGCCGCGTTTGGCGACGTACGCTTCGATGGCCGCGCGGTGGTCGGTCACCGTCGTCTGCGTCAGTCCCTGCATGAGCGCCCTCACAGAGACCTTGACCTGCGGTGCGGGCAGGGCGATCTCGGCGGCATCGACGAGGAGCCAGACAGTGGTCCCGGCGCCGGCGGCGGCAGGATAGTGGGCCCACTTGTCGGTGGCCTCCTTCGATGCCAGGGTCAGCCGCAGTGCGAGCTCCTCATCGAGGGAGAGCTCAGGTGTCGTGAGCTCGCTGACGTCCTCAGCGGCCCCGAACTTGCGCACCTCGTGGGAGAGCCCGACGACGGCATCGGGGAAGTCATTGACGTTCTCCCAACCCCACAGCCACGTCTTCTCCCTGCCTGACTCCGATCCGAGCAGATGCGGCCGGGTGCGCAGGACGGCGCCCTCGGCCGACGTGAACGTCAGGTGCGGGTCGGAGCTGAAGTCGACTTCCCACTCGGCGTCGGCGATGAGCGCACCGAAATGCGTCTGCACCTCCGTCGAATAGAAGACGGCACGATTGACCAGGTCCTGCAGAGTTGAGCTCATGCTTTCAAGCGTATGCGGGAGCGCCCGAGAAGCGAGGAGGCACGCGGTGCGAAGGCCGTGTCAGTGCCTCATGGTGAAGTGGAGGTCGTGGCAGAACGCCACGATCTGCCGCCGGCTCGTCTATCTCTGAGAGGAGAATCAATGTAAGGTAGTCTGTTGCGCTTCGCAACTCTCACGCCTCCATCATCAGTCACTCATCACTCAGGACGTTCAACGTGGCATTACTCCGCCTGTCCCTGAAATACGCCAAAAACTACTGGCCGTTCATCACTCTGGTCGTGATCCTGCAGCTTGCCTCGACCATCGCAGCACTGTACCTGCCCAGCCTCAACGCCCGGATCATCGACGAGGGAGTCGCCAAGGGCGATACCGACTTCATCTGGTCGACGGGCATGACGATGCTGCTCGTCTGCCTCGTGCAGGTCGTCACTGCGATCACCGCGATCTACTTCGGCGCCCGCACGGGAATGGGTGTCGGCCGCGACCTCCGCAGAGCCATCTACCGTCAAGTCGACGACCTGTCGATGCTCGAAGTCGGAAAGTTCGGATCCGCCACCCTCATCACCCGCAACACCAACGACGTCCAACAGGTTCAGATGCTCGTGCTCATGACCCTGAACTTCATGGTCTCGACACCGATCATGTGCATCGGCGGCATCATCATGGCCCTGCGGGAAGACGCCGGGCTGTCCTGGCTGGTGTGGGTCTCCGTGCCGGTCCTCTTCGTCGTCGTCGCCATCCTCGTCTACCTCCTCATGCCGCTGTTCCGCCGCATGCAGGACCAGGTCGACGACATCAACGGTGTGCTGCGCGAACAGATCACCGGCATCCGCGTCATCCGCGCCTTCGTTCGCGAGCCCTTCGAGACCGACCGCTACGCCGATGCCAACCGAGCCCTGACCGAAACCTCGGTCAAGGTCGGCAACCTGTTCGTGCTCATGTTCCCCGCCATCATGATGATCCTGCACCTCGCGACCGCAGCTGTCCTGTGGTTCGGCGGGCACCGTGTCGACGCCGGACAGATGGAAGTGGGATCGCTGACCGCGTTCCTGCAGTATCTGCTGCAGATCCTCGTGGCCGTGATGATGGGTGTGTTCATGATGATGATGATTCCGCGCGCCGTCGTCTGCGCCGAACGCATCGCGGAGATCCTCGACACCCGCAGCACGATGACCATCCCTGCCGGTGTCACGGAGATGCCCAGCCGTGGTGAGCTCGAATTCCGCAACGTCACCTTCGGCTACCCCGGCGCCGAGGTGCCTGTCATCGAAGGACTGAACTTCACCGCCCGGCCCGGAACGACCACCGCGATCATCGGATCGACCGGTGCCGGCAAGTCGACGATCGTCAACCTCATCCCCAGACTCATCGACCCCCAGGACGGCGAGATCCTCATCGACGGAACGCCCGTCACCGAGTTCAACCGTCACCAGCTGGCCAAACTGATCGGTCTGGTGCCGCAGAAGCCGTACCTGTTCTCCGGCACCATCGCTTCCAACCTGCGCTTCGGCAATGACGACGCCACCGATGACGAGCTGTGGGAGGCCCTGCGCATCGCTCAGGCCGACGACTTCGTCGCCGAGAAAGAAGACCAGCTCGACGAACGGGTTGCCCAGGGAGGCACGAACTACTCCGGCGGGCAGCGTCAGCGCCTCTGCATCGCCAGAGCCCTGACGGTGAAACCGCAGATCTATGTCTTCGACGATTCGTTCTCCGCCCTCGACGTCGCCACCGACGCACGGTTGCGGGCGGCCCTCGACGAATCGACGGGGGAGGCGACCGTCATCGTCGTCGCCCAACGCGTGTCCACGATCCGCGACGCCGATCAGATCATCGTCCTCGAGGCCGGGAAGATCGTCGGACGCGGCACCCATGAGGAACTCGCCGAGGCGAACCCGACCTACCGCGAGATCATCGAATCCCAGCTGACCACGGAAGAGGTGAACTGACATGGCCAACGACACCTCCACAGAGACCGTGGTGGCAGCGGAAGACGAATACATCCCCAGCGGCGAAGAGCTGGAGATGAGCGGAGGCACACCTCCGCGCAAGGCCAAGCACTTCTGGCCCTCGGTCAAACGGCTGTTCGGACTCATGGCCAGCGAGAAGAAGGGCATGATCTACGTCGTCGCCCTCGTCGTCGGCTCAGTCGTCCTCACCGTCATCGCCCCGAAGGTCCTCGGCAAGGCGATGGACGTCGTCTACTCCGGAGTCATCGGCGCTCAGCTGCCCGCGGGTGCGAACATCGACGACATCATCGCCGGGGCACGCGCCGAAGGCCGTGACGACTTCGCCGATATGCTCGCCACCGCCGATGTCGTGCCCGGACAGGGAATCGACTTCACCGCGCTCGGTCAGATCATCATCGCCGTCCTGCTCATGTACCTCGTGGCCTCGATGCTCATGTGGGCGCAGGGGTACATCCTCAACGCCCTGGTCATGCGCGTCGTCTACCGACTGCGTGAGGACATCGAGCGCAAGATCAACCGGCTGCCGCTGCGCTACTTCGACACCCGGCAGCGCGGCGACGTGATGTCGCGAGTGACCAACGACGTCGACAACATCCAGCAGGCCCTGCAGCAGGCGTTCTCGCAGCTCGTGCAGTCTGCGCTGACGATCATCGGCATCGGCGTGATGATGTTCATCGTGTCCTGGCAGCTCGCACTGCTGGCTCTCATCGCTCTGCCGCTGTCGGCGATCATCGCCGGCGTCATCGGCACCCGTTCGCAGAAGCTGTTCAAGGCGCAGTGGAAGCACACCGGTGAGGTCAACGGGCACGTGGAAGAGTCATTCTCCGGCCTTGACATCGTCAGGGCCTTCGGTCGTGACGAGGCCATGCTCGAGGAGTTCGACCGTCGCAACGAATCGCTGTACAAGGCTTCGGCAGGAGCACAGTTCGTCTCCGGCATGATCATGCCCTCAATGCAGTTCGTGTCCTACCTCAGCTATGTCCTCATCGCCGTCGCCGGCGGACTCAAGGTGGCGACGGGACAGATGACGCTCGGTGATGCGACCGCGTTCATCCAGTACTCACGTGAGTTCTCGCAGCCGATCTCCGAAATGGCCGGTGTTGCGAATATGCTCCAGTCCGGTGTCGCCTCGGCGGAGCGGACCTTCGAACTGCTCGACGCCGAGGAGGAGGACCCCGACGAGGTGCAGCAAGAACTGCCCCCGCGCACTCCGGGCAAGGTCGAATTCTCCGAAGTGAGCTTCCGGTATGCTCCGGAGACGCCTCTCATCGAGAAGGTGTCCTTCACCGCCGAACCGGGACATACGGTGGCGATCGTCGGCCCGACCGGTGCCGGCAAGACCACCTTGGTCAACCTCGTGATGCGCTTCTACGAGATCACGGGCGGAACCATCTACCTCGACGGCATCGACACCCGCGACCTCAGCCGGGCCGACCTCCGCTCGCATGTGGGCATGGTGCTCCAGGATGCGTGGCTGTTCGAAGGCACCATCGCCGACAACATCCGCTACGGCCGGTTGGGCGCCACCGATGAGGAAGTCGTCGCAGCCGCCAAGGCGACGATGGTCGACAGGTTCGTGCGCCAGCTGCCCGACGGCTATGACACCGTCATCGATTCCGACGGCGGCAGCGTCTCGGCCGGCGAACGGCAGCTCATCACCATCGCTCGAGCGTTCCTCGCCGACCCCTCACTGCTCATCCTCGACGAGGCGACCTCATCGGTCGACACCCGCACCGAGGTGCTGGTGCAGCAGGCGATGGCAGCGCTGCGAACCGATCGGACGTCGTTCGTCATCGCCCACCGGCTGTCGACGATCCGTGACGCTCATACCATTCTCGTGATGGAGGACGGAGCGATCGTCGAACACGGCAACCACGAGCAGCTGCTCGCGGCAGAAGGCGCCTACCACCGGCTGTACATGTCGCAGTTCCGCGGGGAGGATGCCGAGGAGCAGTTCACTGCCGAGGTGCTTGCCGAGGCCGAGGCCGGTGCGTCGGTCGACGAGGCTGCGGCCTCTGACAGCGACAGCGCGGACGGACCGGATGCCGAAGGTGAAAGCCCCGAGGCGCCGGCAGAGGAAGGCCGCTCTCCGCAAGCCTGATCGTTCCGAAAAGTGGCAGGGTCCCCGAGCTTGAGCTCGGGGACCCTGCATCGCATTCACCGCAGAAATCAGATGGCGAACGAAAATCCGACATAACGTTTTTCGGGGCATGAATGCCGAAGTCGATCCAAATGTGACACTGTTCTGACCGCTCTGCCGTGCGGCTCACCAGCCCCAAATAGAAGTTGCTGTGCAGGTGAGAGCACAGCCCGAGGTACGAACACGTGAAGCACCATAATCAGGGCGCGCGACCAGTATTGCGAAGTGATAAACATTCGGCAAAACACCTCTATCACTTCTGTCATGACCTAAATGACCTAAAGTCGTGCGCTCTCCTATGCCTGCGTATGGTCCATGCCATAACTGAAGACGGCAACCGACCAGAACTCTGGAAGGACCATCATGAAACGGTTGGCAATGGCGGCAACGTTCGCTCTGGCACTCTCCCTCGGAGGATGGGGCCAGGCAGCCACACAAGCAGATGAGCGCACAACTGCGCAGGCGGCCGACGTCCAAGCCGCAGGAGAAGCAGGAAACAGCGACGCAGATTCCCCGGGAACAGAGGACCCGCCCACGGATCCTGGTGACGACGCCGCGGATCCCGGCACACCCACCGAACCCGGTGACGGGGAGGAATCAACTGATCCGGGAGGCGATGAGAACGCAGCCGATCCCGGCGACGGTGAAGAGGCGGCCGACCCTGGCGAAGGTTCGGACGAACCGACCGAGGACTCGACCCCGATCGATGCCTCGTTCTCCCTCGACCAGTCGTCGATGCCCGTCGACGAGGCAGCCGAGGCCATCCCGTACACCATCACCGGACTGAAAGCCGGAGACACCGTCACCGCCGGACCCGGCGAGAACGGCTCCATCACCGTCGACAGTGACGGAACGTTCAACGGAGAGCTCCGTGGCAACACCGAGCTCAAGGTCGGCGACGTCGTCGATGTCACCGTGACCGTCGCCCGCGACGGCGAGGAGTCGAAGACCTTCAGCGGCAGTGTGGAGATCACCGACAGCCAAGATGACTCGGATGCGGCCGTCAGCGTCGACCCGCAGAGCCAGGGGATCGACTCGTATCTCGACAACGGTGTCGACATCACCGTGAGCAATTGCGAGGCGGGCGAAGAAGTGACCGTCACTATCGTCCGCAAGGGCGAAGATACGAACATCTGGGAAGAGACGAAGACCGTCGGCGATGACGGTTCGGTCTCCACGTCCTTCATGCCAGGCACCGGCGGTGACGGATGGATCGGTGACTTCGTGGTCAGTGCAGAATGCGGTGACACGAGTGCCGAGACGACGTATTCCGTCACTGAGAACGACGATGGTTCAGATGCAGATCTCAGCGTCACCCCGCAGAGCCAGAAGCTCGCCGACTTCCTCGAGAACGGTGTCAACATCACCCTCGTCGACTGCCATGTCGACTCCGAGGTGAAATTCCAGGTGAGCTCCGCGAAAGACCCCGACACCGTGATCTGGGACGAGACCCAGGAAGCCGGTGAGGACGCAGCGGGATCCGTCCAGTTCCTCCCCGACGGTGACGGCGGCAAGGGCTGGATCGGTGACTTCAAGGTCGTGGCCTCCTGCGGTGATAAGAGCGCAGAGACCACGTTCACGGTCACCGATGACGGCAGCGTCGTCGACCCCGAGCTCTCGATCAACCCCGAAAAGATTTCGGGGGAGGACTTCATCGACCGGGCCCAAGGTGTGCAGCTGATGGTCAACAAATGCGTCCCGGATGCTGACGTCCACTTCGAGGTCTACTCCGGGGACGAGGGCGAGAAACTCTACGAACAGACCGCGACGGCCAATGAAGAAGGCGCGGCCGGAATCCACGTCTACGGACTCGGGGATGATCCTGCATACTACGTCGGGAACTACAAGGTCTTCGCCAATTGCATGGACATCGGCAGGTCAGGAAAGTTCGTCGTGACCGGCGGTGAGTCCGGTGGCGGCAACGGAGGAGACTCCGGTGAAGCCGGCGGATCCGGGGGCGGATCGTCGATGCCTCGCACCGGTGCCGAACTCACCGGGCTGGCTGCAGGCGCCCTGCTCATACTCGGCGGTGGAGCGGCCATCGGTCTGGCCCGCCGGAAGAACAAGAGCTGGCAGTGACCGGTGACCCGTCGGGTTGGTGACTCCACCCGGCCCGACGGCGAGAACCGGTCCTGGAGGGAAGCGATCGGCCTCGGCACTCGACTCATCGTCGAGGGCCGAGGCCGATGCGTGGTTGCTAAGCGGAGCGGGCCGGACAATGGTCGTGGGCATCCATGACGTCTTCCGTGCATGCTCGGCGGGCGGTGACCGTTGGTGCGGCGAGCAGGCACGCGCATAGCAGCGAGGCGGCCGCGACGAAGGGAATCGCTTGCACTCCCACCGAATCGACAACGATTCCTCCCAGTGCTGCGGCAATCGCAGTTCCGGCATAGAGTCCGGAGATATTGAGCGACACCGCGGTCATTGCGGCGTCGGGGGCAGCCGCAATCGTGCTCGCCTGCATTGGAGGATTGAGCGCCCACGCGAAGATCGACCACGCACCGATGCCGATTGCAGCAGCCCAGAGGGGAGCTCCCATGAGAACAGCACCCCCGATCGCAGTCAACGCCGCCGAATGTCCGGCCAAGATGCTGATCCGTGCCGATCGCGGTCCGAAACGGTCGCTCAGGATGCCGCCGAGCAGCGCGGAGGCGACTCCGACGATCCCGACGATCAGCAGAAACATCGTCAACTCGGAGTCATCGCCGAAGGCATAACGGGTCAGAGGTCCCAGATAGGTGTAGAACATCAGTCCGCCGCCACCGCAGAGGAAGATCGAACCGACCATGCGAAGCACACCAGGATTGCGCAGCGGAGCGACCCGTTCGCGCAGCGTGCGCGATCTGCTTCCGGAAAGGTGCGGAAGGCTGGCCGCAATCACTCCGGCTGCGAGCAAGGCGACTGCAGCAATCATGACGAATGTCGCTCTCCACGTCATCACCCCGGCCATCCAGGTGCCCAATGGGACACCCGAGAACAGAGCGACCGTCAAACCAGCCGTGACCACCGACAGGTAACTGCCCTGGCGCCCGTCCGGCGCGCCTTCGGCGGCGGCCGTGAACGCTGTTGTCGAAACGACGGCCGCTGAGAGTCCTGCGATGATCCGCAGAATCAGCAAGGGCGCAAAGTCCGAAGCGAGGGCGCAGACGACATTGGCGACGGCGAACAGCAGCAGTCCCGAGACCAGGGTGTTCTTGCGTGGGAAGCGATCGGCCCAGACTCCGAGAACCGGTGCTCCGAGTGCGAATGCGAACGCATATGCGGTCACCAACTGTCCGGTGACGCCTGGAGATATCTGCAGGTCATCCGCGACCCTGTTGAGGACGCCGGCGATGACGAACTCGTCCGTTCCGAGTGAGAGTGTGGCGACGAAGAGGGCGGTGATCCAGATGGTGCCACGTCGCATGTTGCTCCTTTCGGTGAATGTTCGATGTTCGACGAACATGAAACACGCTACCATGGATGAATGGCGCAATCGCAGCATCCGGACATCGATGACATTTCCCTCACGCAGGTTCTGTCGGCGATGTCGGATCCGCTTCGATTGGGCATCGTGCTTCTGCTCTCCGATGGCCAGGAGCGTCAGTGGGGAGAGCTCGATGCTCCCGTGTCGAAGTCGACCCTCAGCCACCACATGAAGACGCTGCGGAGCGCGGGAATCACTCGTACTCGCGATGAGGGCACCCGGTGCTATGTCCATCTGCGCCGGGACGATCTCGATGGCAGATTTCCCGGCCTGCTCGATTCCCTCTTGACCGCAGCGTCTGAGGACGCAACCCCGGTGGGGTTGAAGCAGCAGTCGCCTCAGCCTCTCGTGCCACGGTCAACGCGCCGCCTCGCAACATAAGCTTCAGCCGCACTGATCGGTCATGCATGTGGGATTTCGGCGGTTTGTGCTGATAACGATTCATTCGTGCGAAATCGGCGGTTTGACGCCGATGTGACCGGCAAGCTGATCACGACCTGAACGACGGACTCGGCGTTGCTCGACCAGGTGATTCCCTCGTCGGCGTTCGTCTTCGAAACGGCACGAATGACCTGGAACGACAGCCCCGCCTCGGCGAGGGGTGACGTCATGGTCAGAGTTCGAAACTGAGCGTCGGCTCAGCGTTCGATTCAGCAGGTCACATTGGTGTCACGGGGAGCCGCGGCGCCCTGTTTCGACTTTGTCATGACCACAATGATCAGAACTCCACAACACCTGTGTTTGCGGCCTAGCGTCGACACTACAACCGAATACGGCCGATCAACCCGACGACGCTCTCAGCACAACACTGACAACGACGAAAGAAGGATGATCACAATGAAGAAGCTCGCACTCGCCGCCACTCTTGCTCTCGGCGTCTCATCACTTGCTGCCGGACCAGCGACGGCAGCCGGTCTCGACGGCGCAGAGTCGAGCGATGCTGCTCGGACAGCCTCTGCAGCAAGCGCGCAGGAGGACAAAGCGAAGAGCGGTGATTCGGACGACGGTTCGAACCCGATCGAGGCCAGCCTCGCACTCAAGTACGCGTATATGAATCCGATGGGGTTCTCCAGTTTCGGAGGGATCCAATACACCATCGACTCGTTGGAAGAGGGGGACATCGTCACCAATACCCTGACCGACGAGACGGCTCGAGTGGATAAGGACGGCCCATACGACGGCTCGATCATGCTCGACAGGGAACCCGAAGTCGGCACGACTGTCGACTTCACCGTCACGGTGGAGCGAAGCGGGGAGAGGACAGAAGAGTTTTCCGCAAGCGTCGAAGTGATGGAGGGCGATCGTGGCGACTCCGCCGATGGGGACGTCATCATCGACAACGACGAGATGACAGCTGCCGATTTCGGGGAATTCGGAATCGACCTCACGGTGGTGCAGTGTCCGGCCGACAGAACGGCGAACTTCACAGTCGCGAAGAAGGACGCGCCGGACACGGTACTGACGGAAAAGTCGCAGCTGGTCGGCGACGACGAATCCGCATCGGTGCACGTGGTGCCTTCGGCAAAGGTCGAGAACCACACCGGCGAATACATCGTCAAGACCGAATGTGGTGACCTCAAATCCGAGGGAACGTTCACGATTACGGATTGAGATACGGCTGTCGGTGTGAGTCGATCGCTCGCATGAATCGACTCTGAGTACGGCTCAGGCCCCGAACCCGGTGTGTCACCGAGGCTCGGGGCCTGAGCCGTGTCCGACTTCTTCCGGTGTTCAGCCCTTGGCGACGAGCGTGCGCACGGCCGAGGAGAAGAACCCCTGACCGTCGATTCCGCCGCCGGACTCGGGGCCGAAGCCGGCCTCGACGGCGTGTTCGGGGTGCGGCATGAGGCCGACGACGTTGCCTGCTTCGTTCGTAATTCCGGCGATGTCGCGCAGAGATCCGTTCGGGTTGAAGCCCTGGTAGCGGAAGACGACGCGTCCGGTGGACTCGAGCTCGTCGAGCACCTCGTCGGTGGAGACGAACCCGCCCTCACCGTTCTTCAGCGGAATGCGGATCGTCTGACCCTGCTCGTAGTCGCTCGTCCACGCGGTGTTCGCGTTCTCCACGACCAGGTCCTGGTCGCGGCAGACGAAATGCTGGTGATCGTTGCGGATGAGCGCACCGGGCAGCAGACGGGACTCGCAGAGGATCTGGAAGCCGTTGCAGATGCCGAGCACCGGCATACCGGCATTCGCCGCAGCCACGACGGACTCCATGATCGGAGCGAATCCGGCGATCGCGCCGCAGCGCAGGTAGTCACCATAGGAGAACCCGCCGGGCAGGATGACGGCATCGACTCCGGACAGCGTCGAATCCGCATGCCACAGGTTCACCGGGTTCGCACCGGCGAGACGAACGGCGCGAGCGGCATCGCGGTCATCGAGAGTTCCGGGGAACGTGACGACTCCGACGGAGACACCGGACTCAGGCGTCGCCTCGGCGGTGGGGTCAGCCGCGACAGCGGTCACGATGCGTCCTCGGTCACGCGGACAGCCACAACGTTTTCGATCACGGGGTTCGACAGAAGCTTCTCTGCGGCTTCGCGTGCCTGGGCGAGGACCTCCTCGGTGGCTTCGCCGTCTACCTCGAGTTCGAACCTCTTGCCCTGACGAACCTCACCGAACCCGGTGAAGCCCAGACGGGTCAGTCCGCCGGAGATCGCCTTGCCCTGGGGGTCAAGGATCTCGGGTTTGGGCATCACCTCAACGACGACACGTGCCATGCGTGTACTGCTCCTTTGTGAAAGTGTTCGGGAGTTCCTCCCGCGCTCACCCAGAGTCTACCAACCACGGCCGAATTCCCCGCCCGCGGTCCGGTCGTCGGACAGGCCGGAGCCCTCAGGAATCGAAGCCCATGCCCACTGCATCGAGGACCTTGAGCAGAGGTCCGCGACGGCCTTCGTTCTCATCGGCCTTGATCAGCGCATTCGTCGTCATCTTGATGCCCAGCCACGCCACCGGCTCTGGCGGGAACGGCAGGGGCAGCTTGCGCACCATCTCGAGCTCGGTCAGCTCGGTGTCCTCGCCGGAGAGAAGATCGAGCATGACCGTTCCAGCGAACCGAGACGCACCCACTCCGAGCCCGGTGAATCCCGCAGCCATGGCGACCTTCTTCCCATAGGCACTGGTGAAGAACGAGAAGAACCGTGAACAGGTGTCGATCGGTCCGCCCCATTTATGGGTGAACTTCAGCCCGGCCAGCTGCGGGAAGGTCTCGAAGAAGTGCTCGGCGAGGGTCTCGAAGGTCTCGGGTCGCTGATCGTATCTCCACGACACCTGCCGCCCGAAGTGGTAGACGGCGTCCCAACCGCCGAAGAGGATCCGGTTGTCAGCGCTCAGCCGGTAGTAATGGAAGCGATTTGCACAGTCGCCGATGCCCTGACGACCCTCCCACCCGATAGAGGCCATCTGCTCGTCGGTCAGCGGCTCGGTCATCAGCGCATAGTCGTAGACGGGAACCGTATGCAGACTCACCCGTTTGAGCAGCGAGGGGAACACATTCGTCGCCAACGCCACCCGCTTCGCCGTGACCTGGCTGCACGGAGCTGACGCGCAGTCCTCGAGGGTCTCCGCGGTCACGCGGGTCTGGACTCGCACGCTCGTCTTCGCGTCGCTGACATCGGTGACCTTCGTGCCCTCATAGACCTCGACACCGAGTTCGCGGATGACCCGCAGCAGCTCCCAGCACAGCTTCGCCGGATGGACCAGCGCAACCTCGCGGGAATCCCACAGCGCACCCTTGTACGTCGGCGACTTGACGATCCCCGCGAGCTCCTGCTGGTCGAGGAAGATGAAACCGGAATCGGGATCGTGGGCCTCACGCAGCTCGGCGACCTGGTAGTCCTCGGTGGCGACATCGAGTTCGCCCGTGCGTTCGAACTCGACGTCCATCCCGTACTTCGCCACCGCTGCTTCGATGGCGTCGAGGTTCTCCCGGCCCAGCTGCGCGAGCCGATCGTTCTCCTCCGGCAGGTGGGCTTCCCCGTTGTCGTAGCCGTGAGTGAGGCTGGCCGCGCAGAATCCGCCATTGCGCCCCGAGGCGGCCCACCCGATCGAGTTCGCCTCGACGAGCACGACCCGACGGTTCGGGTCCCGCTCCTTGGCCTGCAGAGCAGTCCACAGACCCGTGAACCCGCCGCCGACGACGAGGAGGTCGGTCTCGCGGTTCTCCTGCAGCGGCGGCAGCGGCTCCGGACGGAGATCGGTGTCGAGCCAGAACGGAACGGTCGAGGCGTCGGCCAATGCGGCATTGACGTCCATGTCACTTCACTTTCTTCGCAGTGCGGTCGGTGGGCACTCTGCCGGATAGGCAGGTGCGGGGTGGTGCGGAACGGCGGGCCGGCGCGAGCCGGCGAACTTCGGGGCCGCCTCGGTGATGGAGTGCCTCATGCGGCCATCGTCTTGATGATCTCCGTGGCGTTGCCGCCGGCCTTGCGCAGGACGAAGCCGACGAAGCCGAGTGCGGCGAGGGTGAGGACGAACATCACCGTCGACATCGCCGCGACCTCGGGGCGCAGAGCCACGCGGACGGCGGAGAAGATGTAGACCGGCCACGGGGTGTAGCCCGGCTGCTGGACGAAGCTCGAGAGAATCGTGTTGTCGAGGCTGACGGTGAACGACATCAGAGCACCGGCGAGGATGCCGGGGGCCGCGATCGGCAGGGTGATGTCCTTGAACCGGTTCCACGGGGTGGCGCCGAGATCGGCGGCGGCATCCTCGAGCTGGGTGTCCATTCCGGCGAGGCGGGCCCTGACGATGAACGTCACGATCGCCATGGAGAACATCGCGTGCGAGATGATGAGCCTGACCAGGCCGTTGTTGAGCGGTGTGATGCCCCAGTCGACACCGACGGTGACGAACCACGGCAGGAACGAGATGCCGTCGACGATCTCGGGCGTGACCAAGGTCAGTCCAAGGATCGCGGTCAGTCCGAGCGCCCACCAAGCGCCCCTTCTGGCCCTGGCCAGAGCGACTCCGCCGAGGGTGCCGAAGATCGTCGAGACGATGGCGGTGCCGACGGCTGCCTGCAGGCTCGTGACGATGGAGGAGACGATGATGTCGTTGTTGATTCCGCTGATATAGGCGTGCAGGCCGAAGCCGCGGAAGTTCGCGAGCACCTTGCCGTTGTTGAACGAATAGGCGATGATCACCGCGATCGGCACGAACAGGTAGACGAAGACGAGGATGCCCCAGACGTGCAGGGCGATATCGGTCGGTGTCCGACGTGCGAACGTGTTCTTCTTCGGCATCTCAGGCCCTCCCGTCATGCAGCGGAACACTGTTGAGTTTGGCCGTGATCGCCTGCCCGAGCTTGAGCAGTGCGAAGCCGACCCCGACGACGGCCAAGGTAGAGATGATGAGGATCATCGCCATGGCCGCTCCGACCGCCCAGTTCTGTGCGGTGTTGAACTGATTGGCGATGAGCTGACCGACCATGGAGCCGCTCGCTCCGCCGAGGACGGTCGCGGTGACGTAGTCGCCGTTGAGCGGGATGAACACGAGCAGGCAGCCGGAGACGACTCCGGGCATCGCCATCGGCAGCGTGACCCGCATGAAGGTCTTCACCTTCCCCGCGCCGAGGTCGTAGCTGGCCTCGCGCAGCTTCTTGCCCGAGGCATCGATGGCGACGAACAGCGGCAGGATCATCAGCGGCAGGTAGTTGTAGACGACGCCGATCTGCACCGCCGTCCGCGTGTAGAGGATGTCGAGGGGGCCGTCGAGCAGCCCGAGCCCCTGCAGCCAGTTCGACAGGAACCCGTCGGGGGAGAGCATGATCTGCCAGCCGAGGGTGCGGACGAGGAAGTTCGTCCAGAACGGCACCATTACCAGGGCCAGAGCTAATGACCTGCGGGCGGGTGCAACCTTGATCGCCAGCCAGTACGCGAACGGCAGGGCGATGATCAGGCACAACAGGGTGCCGAGCAGCGAGATGCGCAGCGTCGCGAAGAAGGTCGAGACGAAGCTCGCGCTCATCGCCTCCGGGTACCGACCGAACGACAGGCGATCGGTGGCGATGGCCGTGAACTGGTCGGGCTTGTATCCGAAGCTGTAGAAGACGATGAGGGCGAGGGGAATGATGAAGAAGAACAGCGCATAGGCCCATGTCGGAAACGACATGGCCGCCGGGCCGAAGAGCTTCGTCGCCGGCTTCTTCGGTCGTGGCTGCTGCGGTCGGGTCTGAGTGCTCATGCTCCGCTCCTGGCCTGGGCGTCGGTGAGGATCTTCGTCCGGATCTGATCGGCCGGAGTCTGCTTGCTCGGTTCGAGTCGGTCGAGGACCTTCTGTGCAGGGAAGATGAGGTCCTGTTGGTCGAGGTCGGCCTTCTTCGCCTGCTCGGCCAGGCCCTTCGTTCCGATCGGGTAGCCGATGTAGTCGAGCTGGTCGACCGCGGTGTCCGGCGAGAGCATGTGGTTGATGAAGGCGTGCGCGGAATCCGGGTGCGGGGCGCCGGTGGCGATCGCCCAGCAGTCCATCCACAGATTCGCCGAGGGGGTCGGAAAGACGAACTTCCAGTTCTCCGGGTCCTTGACCTCGGTCAGGCCCTGCCTGGCATCGCCGTTGAAGGCGTGCAGAAGGGTGAAGCTGCCCTGGATCATGCTCGTGGCGGCGTTGCCGACATAGGCCTTCACGTTCGGGGCCAGGTCATCGACGATGATCTTCCGAGCCTGGTCGAGCTCTCCTTCGTCCTGGGTGTTGAGGCTGAAACCCTGTGCGGCCAGGGCGATCGCCGAGACCTCCCATGGGTCCTCGAGCAGTGCGGTCGTGCCGGCCGCTTCCTTCTGCGCGGCGTCGAGGAAGTCCTGCCAGCTCGTCATCTCCCGGTCGATCTTCTTCGTGTTGTAGACGAACCCGGTGGTGCCCCACGCCTTGCAGATCGAGTACGTGTTGTCCGGATCGAAGTACTGATGCGTGAAGTTCGGGTCCATGTGCTCGAAGTTCGGGATCAGGCTGAGGTCGAGCTCCTGGAGCAGGTCATGTTCGAGCATCTGCGGAATGTTCGACCCCGTCGGCACGACCACGTCGTAGCCGGACGTCCCGCGCGAGGTCGAGAGCTTCGCGACGAGCTCCTCGTTCGACCCGTAGGCGTCGACCTGGACGAGGATGTCGTTCTGGGATTTGAAGGCGTCGAGAAGTTCGGGGTTGTCGTAGTCGCCCCACGAGTAGAGGTTGAGCTTCGATTCGAGCTTTCCGTCGGTCGGCGGCGATGCCGCCATCTTCGTGGTCTTCCCACACGCGCTCAGTGCCCCGAGTCCGACGACGCCGAACCCGGCCAGCAGCGCTCGCCGGCTCAATCTCGCCGAGGCGGCCCGCGGGGCCAGGAACGTCACATCGGGTCTCTGCCGAACCATTTCAGGCACCGCCTTCGAGGAGGGACGTGACCGCGTTCGGCTCACGGTCGTACACGGCCACGGCGTCGGCGTCCCAGCTCAGCTCCACCTCGGTGCCGGCGCTGATCGGCTCCCGCCCGGCGGCAGGCACGCGGGCGAGGAGCTCATCGTTGTCGCCGACGACGATCATGTACTGGATGACATCGCCGAGGAACGAATACGAGATGACGGAACCGCGCGCCGTGTTCGCCTCCCCGGAGTTCTCGCCCGCCGGGGCGACGTGCATTCGTTCGGGACGGATGGCCGCGCGCACTCGGTCACCGACCTCGAGATCACGTGTCTCTCCGGCGGCGGTGGCCGGTCTGAGCGTCCGCGTCGGGGCAGTGAGCACGGCGTTGGCCGTGCGCAGGGTCACGGCCGACGAATCGGTCGACGCCACCTCGGCGGGAATGAAGTTCTGTTTGCCGATGAAGCCGGCGACGAAGCCGTTGTGCGGGTTCGCGTAGATGTCCTCACCGGAGCCGATCTGCTGGATGACGCCGTCGTACATGACGACGATGCGATCGCTCATCGCCAGCGCCTCATCCTGATCGTGGGTGACGAAGACGAAGGTCGTGTCGAGCTTCGTGTGGAGGCGTTTGAGCTCGAGCTGCATCTCCTCCCGCAGCTTCCGATCAAGCGCCGACATCGGCTCGTCGAGAAGGAGGACCTGCGGCCGGTTGACCAGCGCCCGGGCCAGGGCGATGCGCTGCTGTTGACCGCCGGAGAGCTGTTCGGGTTTGCGCCCGGCGAAGTCCTCCATCTGCACAAGGGCGAGGGCATCGCGGACGCGCTGCGCGATCTCCGGTTTCGGGACCTTCGCCTGCTTGAGTCCGTAGGCGATGTTGTCGGCGATGTTCATATGCGGGAACAGCAGGTAGGACTGGAACACCGTGTTGACCGGTCGGCGGTGCGGCGGCAGGGACACGATGTCCTTGCCGGCGAGCAGGATCGCACCGTCGGTGGGGGTCTCGAAGCCGGCGATCATCCGCAGCAGGGTGGTCTTTCCGCAGCCGGAGGGGCCGAGCAGGGAGAGGAATTCGCCCTTGCGGACGTTCAGATCGAGGCGTTCGATGGCGGTGTTGTCGCCGAAGACCTTCTTCACACCCTGGATCTCGAGGTGGTCGAGTCCGGTCTCCGCAGACGGCGTCGAGGTGGCTGTACTGGTCATGATGGCCTTTCGTCTTCAGCTGGCTGAGCCGGTGGCGGTCGGGGTGGACGGCGTGGTCGGTGCCGGTGTTCGAGGCAGCAGGGCGTCGTGGACGATGCGCCCGTCGCAGATCGTCAGTTCGTTCGTGATCTCCGCGATATCGGTCGGCGGCAGCGTGAACGGGTTGGCGCTGGCCAAGGCGAGGTTGGCCGGCTGACCGGTGCGGATGTGGCCGTTGTCGGCCGAGCGCAGCAGGTGTGCCGAACCTGCGGTGTAGGCACGCAGCGCCGTCGTCAGGTCGATCGCCTCGTCGGGCAGCAGCGGCGACTCATCCGCGGCGGTCGGGTGCGAGCGATTGAGCGCGACATGGATCGCGTCCCACGGGTTCGCCGTTGATACCGGCCAGTCCGAACCCATCGCCAGATGGGTGCCGGAGCGGTTGAGGGACCCGAAGGGATAGAGCCAGCCGCTGCGCTCGGCACCGAGGAACGGCAGGTTGAGGTCGATCATCTGCTCGTCATAGCAGGCCCACAGCGCCTGCAGGTTCGCGGTGACTCCGAGTTCGGCGAAGCGGGGGACATCGGCGGGATCGACGACCTGGACGTGGGCGATATGGTGACGGCGTTCGCCGGTGTCAGCTGCGCCGGTCGACCCGGTGCCGGCCGTGCCCTGGCTGCGGACGGCCTCGAAAGCGTCGAGGGCGGCCTTGACCGCGGCATCGCCGATCGCATGGCAGTGGATGTCGAAACCGGCCGCATCGAGAGCCGCGAACGAGGCCTCGAGGTGGGCGCGAGTGAAATAGCTCGTTCCGAAGCCGCCGCAGGTGCATGTGTATTCGGTCGTCATCGCCGCAGTCCGGGACTCGACGATTCCGTCGAGCATGAACTTCACCGAGGTGGCGCGGAAGCGTCCGTCGGAACGTGCGAGATCGGTCAGTCGGGCCACCTCGGCGTCGATGTCCTCGACTCCGCGCGGCCACCACAGGCTGCCGACGACCTCGGACCGGAGCGCGCCCGATTCCGCCGCCCCGACGTAGGTGTCGTACGGGTCGCGGTGGCCGCCGTAGTCGCCGACGATGGCGTCCATCCATGCGGTCACGCCGAGGGAGTTGAGGTAGCGCTGACCTTCGCGCAGACCGGCAAGGACCTCCTCCTCGGAGGCGGAGGGAACGTGGGCTGAGACGAGGTCGATGGCCGATTCGTGCAGGCACCCGGTGGGACGGCCCGCGGAATCGGCGACGATGACGCCGCCGGCAGGTGCCGTGGACGTCTCGTCGAGTCCGGCTGCGGTCATCGCCTGCGTGTTCACCCATGCCGAATGGTGGTCGGCGCTGAGGAGGATCGCCGGCCGATCGGGGCAGGCCTCGTCGAGGATGTCGGCAGTCGGGTCTCCTCCGGGGAAGTGGGCCATGGACCAGCCGCCGCCGATGACCCAATCGTTCGCGGGGTCGGTCGCGCCGTCATCACGGGTCGTGTCGGCGACATAGTCGCGGATCATCTGCAGTGCCGCCTCGAGGCTGTCCGCTCCGCTGATGTCGCAGGCCAGGGCCTCCTGGCCGCCGAAGGTCGTGTGCACGTGCGCATCGACGAAGCCGGGAGTGAGCAGCTTCCCGGCGGCGTTGATCGTGCGCGACGCGGGCACAGCTGCGGGTCCGGTGCCGATCTCGGTGATGATCCCGTCGCGGATGCTCACACGATTCTCGGCGCGCAGAGCCTCACCGTCGAAGATCGTGACATCGAGGATATCGAGGTCCAATGCTGCCTCCCGACTGCAGTGTCGTGGCAGAGGCGGATTGCCGAGCCCGCTCTCTGAGTGTGTTGTGGATCACTGTGAAGTCACCTTAGCGGAACTTCCCCCGTGATTCCACTGATTCCGTTGCGGAAATATGGGTCAAGTGAGGGAAACTGCAACACGGATTGCCGGTAGCGCTGATTCAGCGTCTCACACTGCGATATTCGCACAGGAGCCGCTGGCGGCAATGGTGAAGCCGCGAGGCACCGACTTGTCGTCGATGCCCCGCGGCTTCTGTGGGGTTGTGAACTGAGCGCTTCAGCCGGGGAAGGTCTCTCCGGTGAGCTTCTCGAAAGCCTCGATATAGCGGGCACGGGTCTTCTCGACCACCTCGGCGGGCAGGGCCGGGGGAGGAGTGTCCGACGCCTTGTCCCAGCCGGATTCTTCGGTCAGCCAATCGCGGACGAACTGCTTGTCGAAGCTCGACTGAGCCTTGCCTGCCTCATAGCCCTCGGCGTCCCAGAAGCGGGAGGAGTCCGGGGTGAGCACTTCGTCGCCGAGGACAATCGTGCCGTCGGGCAGGGTCCCGAACTCGAACTTCGTGTCGGCGAGGATGATCCCGCGTTCCCGGGCGATCTGCTCGGCACGCTGGTAGATCTCCACGGTCAGGTCGCGCAGCCTCTCTGCGGTCTCGGTCCCGACGGTCTCGGCGACGGCCTCGAAGCTGACGTTCTCATCGTGTTCGCCGAGCTCGGCCTTCGTCGCCGGAGTGAAGATCGGAGGCTCGAGGCGATCGGCCTCGACGAGTCCGGCCGGCAGCTGGATGCCGCACACGGACCCGGTGGCCCGGTAGTCCGACATTCCCGATCCGGTGAGGTAGCCGCGGGCCACGCACTCGACGGGGAACATGGAGAGGTTCTGCACGATGAGGCCGCGGCCGGCCACGGCCTCGGGCACGTCTGAGCTGATGACATGGTTGCCGATGACATCGGCGAGCTGATCGAACCACCACAGGCTGAGTCCGGTGAGCACCTTGCCCTTGTCCGGGATCTCCGAGTCGAGTACCCAGTCATAGGCGGAGATGCGGTCCGAGGCGACCATGAGCAGCTGCTGCGCACTCGCGGCATCGGCGGCGTCGGCGGGAATGTAGAGGTCGCGGACCTTCCCCGAATACACGTGCTTCCAGCCCGGCAGCACCGGGGCGACCGGTGCGGGGGCGGCGTATCCGGAGGCGAGATCGATACGTCCGGCGGCGGCCGCCTCGGCGATATCGGTGCGGTGCTGCTCACCGTCCCACTTGATCTGGCCGACCGCGGCATAGGCCTTCGCCCGCGCATCGTCGAGGTCGTCGCCGAGGGAGACGACGGAGAGCACGCGGCCGCCGGAGGTGACGATGTCACCGGTCTCGGCGATGTCCTTCGTGATCACGGCATCTTCGGGGGCGAATCCGCCGCTGGGACCGGTCGCGAGTTTCGTACCCGCGTGAAGGGCGCTGACGTCGGGCAGTGTCGCGACGGTGTCGAGTCCGCGGATGATGTCTCCGGTGCTCGGAGTCCCCGGGTAGTTCTCGGCGGCCATGACCACTGTCACCGATGAGCGCGGATCCCATTCGAGGGGCGCGGTCTCGTTCAGGCGTCCTTCGGCAGCGGCGAGCAGCGTCTGGCCCAGGGGGCTGGACAGGCGGGCGAGCACCGACTGGGTCTCCGGATCGCCGAAGCGGACGTTGAACTCGATGACGCGCAGACCCTTCGACGTCAGCGCGAGGCCGCAGTAGAGGAGCCCGGTGAACGGGGTGCCGCGGCGGGCCATCTCATCGACGACGGGCTGGGCGACGGTGTCGATGATCTCGTCAACGGTGCCGGCAGGCAGCCACGGCAGCGGCGAATACGCGCCCATCCCGCCCGTGTTCGGGCCGGTGTCACCGTCTCCGATGCGTTTGAAGTCCTGAGCCGGGGCCAGGGGAACGGTGGTCGTGCCGTCGCAGAGGACGAACAGGGAGACCTCGGGGCCGTCGAGATAGTCTTCGATGACGACCCGGTCGGAGACCTCGAGGCAGGAGCTCGCATGCGTCAGCGCGGCATCGAGGTCATCGGTGACGACGACTCCCTTGCCGGCGGCCAGGCCGTCGGCCTTGACCACGTGCGGGGCGCCGAATTCGCGCAGTGCGGCCGCCGCCTCGTCGGTCGAATAGGCGACCACCGTACGTGCAGTCGGCACGTTCGCGGACTCCATGACCTCCTTTGCGAACGCCTTCGAGCCTTCGAGGTGCGCCGCTTCCGCGCTGGGGCCGAAGACGGGGAAGGAAGCTTCGCGCAGAGCATCCGCAACTCCGGCGACCAGCGGGGCTTCGGGCCCGATGACGACGAGATCGACGTCGAGGGTCTCAGCCAGCGCGGTCACGGCGGCGGCATCCGAGGCATCGACCGCCTCGGTGTGGGCGATCTGCGCGATACCGGGATTGCCGGGAGCAGCGATGACGGCGTCGACCTGCGGGTCGCGCGAGAGAGCGAGGACAAGGGCGTGTTCACGGGCGCCCGAACCGATGACAAGAACCTTCACGCCACCAGCCTAAAGGGTCGTAGGCTTGAGTGCGTGACCTTCTCGACTTTCACCCCCGCGCAGGCTGCCGAGCTCGCAGTCGTCGAGCGCTCCGGCTTCATCGAATCCCGGCACATCGGGTCCGCCGTCGTCCTCGACCCGGACGGATCACCGCTGATCAGTCTGGGCGCCCCCGATGCTGCCGTGTTCACACGCTCGAGTCTCAAACCGCTGCAGGCGATCTCGGCGATGAGCCTTGGGGCGCAGCTCGACGGACAGTCCGCGGCCCTGGCCGCTGCCTCGCACAAGTCCGAAGCCGGGCACGTCAAGGTGGTGGCGTCGATGCTCGACGCTGCTGGGTTGAGCGTTGATGACCTGCAGTGCCCGTCCGCCCATCCCGCCGACGGAGCCTTCCGCCGCGAACTGCAGGAACGCGCACGGGCACAGGGGGACGAGAACACCGACCCGCGCTCGCCCCTGTATTTCAACTGCTCCGGCAAGCACGCGGCGTTCCTCGCCGCCGCCCGCGCCATCGGCGCCGACACCTCCACTTATCTGTCCCCGGACCACCCCGTGCAGCAGAAGGTCGCCGAGGTGGTCGAGACCCTCGCCGGTGAGTCCCCGTCCGCGGTCGGCATCGACGGCTGCGGGGCACCCGTGTTCGCGCTCAGCCTCACCGGTCTGGCCCGCGCGGTCGGCCGTGTCATCCGGATGGGCAGCGCCGACGGCGCGGTTGAGGAGACGGCCGGACCATGGACTGCCTATGAGCGTGAGGCCCGCACCCTCACCGAGGCGGTCTTCGCCGACCCATGGACGATCGAGGGGCACGGCCGACCGAATTCGACCGTCATCGACCGACTCGGCGTCTTCGCCAAGGGCGGGGCCGAGGGCGTCATCGTCATGGCCACTCGGACCGGGTTCGCCGTCGCCGTGAAATGCCTCGACGGAAGTTCCCGGGCCTCAGGGCTCGTCGCCCTCACGCTGCTCCAGCGGGCGGGAGCGTTCGACGCCGAGCCGGGAGCCGCCTCGGCGCCGGAGAACGACACGGTGGACGCCGTGATCGCAGCGATCACGGACCCGGTCACCGGGGGCACGGATTCCGAGGGGCGGACGAACGTTGTCGGGCGCCTGGAGCTCGGGGAAGATATTGCCGATATCGGTGAGAGGAAGAGGGACTGATGGCGATTCGCAGAAGGATCGACCCCGATCAGGGACGCAGCGCACTCGAGCTGTGGCTGACGCAGGCGAGGCTCGACGCGGCCCCGGCCGACCGATCGACCACCGCCACCGCAGTGCGCTTCACCCTCGAGGAGCTCGCCTCCCGCGCCGAAGGCAACAGCGTCGAAGTCCGGGTTCCGCCGTTCGGCGTCACCCAGTGCATCGCCGGTCCCCGGCACACCCGCGGTACCCCGCCGAACGTCGTCGAAACCTCTGCCGAGGTGTGGCTGGGTCTGGTCACCGGACGCACCGACTTCGCGACCGCGCTCGCCGCCGGGGACATCGACGCATCGGGAACCCGAGCCGACCTCGGCGATTTCCTGCCACTCTTCACTCCTGCAGAACTCGAGGCCTGAGCATGAGCGCACAGATCACGCAGACGACGTCGTTCATCGGCGGGCGGCATGTGCCGTCACTGCTCACCTACGCCAATATCGACCCGGCCACCGGCGGCCAGCTCGGCGATATCGCCCGCGCCGGGGCCGATGAAGTCGACCGGGCGGTGCAGGCTGCGGCGAAAGCGCAGCAGGAATGGAAGCGCTCGAGCCCCGAGCAGCGCTCCCGTCTGCTCATCGCCACCGCGGCCGTCATCATCGCCAACCGCGACGATCTGGCCCGCATCGAATCCGAGGACACGGGCAAACCTCTCACCCAGGCCTATGCCGACGTCGATGTATGCGCCCGTTACTTCGAGTTCTACGGGCACACCATCGAGTCCTATTACGGTCACGCGATCCCGCTGGCCGAGGACATGCACGTCTACACGCGCCGAGAACCCTTCGGCGTCACGGGGCACATCGTGGCCTGGAACTATCCGCTCCAGCTCATCGGCCGTGCCGCCGCCACCTCGCTGGCCACCGGCAACTGCGCCGTCGCCAAACCCGCGGACGAGACCCCGCGGTCGACCGTACGGCTGGCCGAACTCATCCACTCCGTCGGCTTCCCGGCCGGAGCCTTCAACGTCGTCACCGGCCTCGGCGCCGAGGCGGGAGCGGCACTGAGCGCCCACCCCGGAGTCGCACATCTTGGCTTCGTCGGATCGACGCAGACCGGTTCGGCCATCGCCCACGCCGCTGCCGATCGGGTCGTGCCCACGGTCCTCGAACTCGGTGGGAAGTCCGCGAACATCGTCTTCTCCGACGCCGATATCGATGTGGCGATCCCGTCGCTGGTGCGCTCCATCATCCAGAACGCCGGGCAGACCTGCTCGGCCGGGTCCCGGCTCATCGTCCACCGTGACATCCACGCCGAGGTCGTCGAGAAGATGGCCGCCGCCATGGCGCAGGTGACCATCGGCTACGGTCTCGACGACCCGATGCTCGGGCCCCTGATCTCGGCCAAGCAGCATGAGCGGGTGGACGGGTTCCTCTCCGAGGTCGACTCCGGGCAGATCGTCACCGGCGGAATACGGCCCGACGGGCTGGCCGACGACCTTGCGGCAGGGGCGTTCATCACCCCGACCATCGTCGACTCCGTCGACCCGGCGTCCCGGATCGCCCAGGAGGAAGTCTTCGGTCCCGTCGTCGTGACCCTGCCGTTCGCCGACGACGATGAGGCCGTGGCGCTGGCCAACGGCACCGACTACGGTCTGGTCTCGGCCCTGTGGACGCAGAACATCTCCCGTGCCCACCGACTGGCCGCCGAGGTCGACGCCGGTCAGATCTTCGTCAACACCTACGGTGCCGGCGGGGGAGTCGAACTGCCCTTCGGCGGGTTCAAGAAGTCCGGCTACGGACGCGAGAAGTCCATCGAAGCTCTCGACGAATACACGCAGACGAAGACCGTCGCCATCAAACTGTGACTGTGCCGAAGAGGGCGGTGCCGAGGTGACCTTTCCAGTCCTCGGGCTCGTCCTCATCGCTTCCGTCGCCCACGCCGTATGGAACCTCGCCGCGAAGTCCGTCACCGGCAAGGGCTTTGCCTTCGTGCTCGCCTACCACGGGCTCTCGGCGATCCTGCTCGCTCCGATAGCAATCGTCATCATCGCCTCCGGAGGCCAGTCGCTGAACTGGGGTCTGGTCGGTGCGGCGGCGCTGAGCGCGGTCTTCCACATCGCCTACTCCGTGGCCCTGCAGTCCGGCTACGACCACGCCCCGCTCGGCGTCGTCTATCCGACGGCGCGCGGCACCGGGCCCGTGGTCACGATCATCATCGCCGTGGCCTTCCTCGGTGAGCGTCCCACCCTCGCCGAGGCGGCCGGAGCCTTCACCGTCCTCGCCGGGATCGCTGTCGTCACGATCCGTCCCCGCGGCGGGGTCGGCCCCACCAGCAGCCACGGATTGCGCCGCGGACTCGCCTGGGGCGGGCTGATCGGGGCGTTCATCGCCTCATACACGCTGTGGGACGACTTCGCCGTCAACCATGTCAGCGACTCTCCGCTGCTCTACTTCGCCGTCTCCGAAGCCTGCGTCGGGCTGATCATGACCGCGGGAGCCTTCGCGCTTCCCGGCGGGCGGGAGAAGCGCGCCGATCTCAGAGAGATCCTGACGAGCCACAAGCGCGCGCTGGTGACCGTGGCGATCCTCTCACCCCTGGCGTATGTGCTCGTCCTCTATGCGATGCAGCAGGCACCGGTGGCGCTCGTGGCCCCCGTGCGGGAGACCTCGATCATCGTCGGCACCCTGCTGGCCTGGTGGTTCTTCGGAGAGAGGAACGTGGTGCTCAAACTCGCCGGTGCCCTCATCGTGGTCGTGGGTATCGGGCTCATCGCCATCGGGTGAGAGGGCCGCGGCTCAGCGGCGGCGCCCGGGCTGACGGCGGTTGACCCGCACCACCCGCACCGGGCACACGGCATGCGAGAGCACACCCTGCGACGTCGACCCGAGGACGGTGGCGACGAACCCGCCACGGCCGCGGGAGCCGATGACCATGAGATCGGCGGTGTACGTGGCGGATACGAGGACCTCGGTGGCGGGAGCATCGAAGACCGAGTACCGCACCTCGAGATCGGGGAAGTCGCCCTTCAGCGAGTCGGCAGCGGCAGTGAAGGACTTCGCCGCTTCGTCGTACATCCGGATGAGGTGCTCCTCGCTGGGCATCCACTCGGGCGAGAGGATGTGCGTGGCGGTGACTCCGACGAGGCGCAGCGGAACACCGTAGATCGCGGCCTGAGAGGCTGCGGCACGCAGCACCGGGGTGTCGGTCTCGAAGGGATCGACGGCGGCGACGACCTCCCCTGAGAAATCGGGTCGGGTTCGTCGGTCCGCCTCGGCGGAGGGATCATCCGTCGTGCGGACGGGATCGTCGACGGGCAGGGGAGTCGTCGGCATGACCCGGGTCGGCCACGTGCTCGGGACGACGACAGTGGGGCACTGCGAGTGCGCGGGCATCGCCAGGGCCACGGAGCCGAGTAGACGACCGGCGAACCCGCCGCGACCGCGGGCGCCGACGACGGCGAGGGCGGCGTTCTTCGAATGCTCGACCATGACCCCGGAGGCGTCACCGGGCGCGATCGTCGTCGATACGGGAACGCCGGCCTTGGTGACGGTGGCGGCGGCCGCCTCGGCGATGTCTTCGACGGTCTTCTTCACGGCGCTGTCGAAGTCGGCGGGGTAGACGATGTCGGCCTGGCTCATATTGACGCCGGGGACGGTGTAGGCGGAGACGATGCGGATCTCGGAGGAGGTCTTCTGTGCATGCGTGATCGCCCACTGCAGGGCGCATTCGGCGTTGTCGGAACCGTCGATGCCGACGATGATCGTGTGGGACATATCGGAACCTCTGTCTTCAGTGACCGTCAATCTGGTTGAGTCCAGCATAGTTGTGTCCAGTTTATGGGAACTGGCATGAGACTGCCTGGGAGGAACCTCAGGCTGACTCGACTAGACTGTTCGCGACCTGTTGTTCCGGGGCGATCCCGGCGTTTCATCGGCCTCAAGGCCACGTGTCCAAGGAGATCATGAAGGACCAGATCGACGTCTCCGTCCGTCGCAGCCCCAAGTACTCGGTGTTCATGGGCATCGGCGCGGTGCTCGGCATCGTGCTTGCTGGAATCCTCGCGGTCTTCGTCGACCCGGCCGATATGCCGATGGGCTACACGGTGGCCAAGGGACTGGGCCTGCTGCTGCTCGTCCTCGGGATCGGCGGACTGTTCCTCGGCGGACTCGTCGCGCTCATCCTCGATTGGCGGGGGCGGAAGAAGTCGAAGGAGTTCCGGGTCGGTGCGCAGATCGACATGGTCGACGACCCGAAGGAGATCGCGCGCCGTCGCATCGCCGAAGCCCGCGGGGAGGACCCGGATGCCGGCGCCGCCGAGGGCGGAGCCGCCTCGGCGAGCCTGGACGCCGCACCTGAGGCGGATGACTCCGCACCTGCGGCAGAGGATGTTGAGCCCACTGCCGACGATGCGGACGAGGCGGGTACGGGTCGGGATACGGCCCCCGGTTCCACAGTCTGATCACCGGGTCAGAGCGCCGTTGCGGGTATGAGACAATTTCACTCGTGGCAAGAGGAGACGGGCAGCTGACGCACGAAATCGACCCCCAGGACCGCGGACCGCAGGACGAATGCGGTGTGTTCGGAGTCTGGGCCCCCGGCGAGGAAACCGCCAAACTCACATACTTCGGGCTCTACGCCCTGCAGCACCGCGGACAGGAGTCCGCGGGAATCGCTGCCAGCAACGGCAAGCAGATCCTCATCTACCGTGACATGGGCCTGGTCTCTCAGGTCTTCCATGAGCGCGATCTCGAGCTTCTGCAGGGCCATATCGCCGTCGGGCATACGCGGTATTCGACGACCGGATCACCGTCGTTCGAGAACGCTCAGCCCACCCTGGGGCCGACTCCGTTCGGCACTGTGGCGCTGGCACACAACGGCAATCTGACGAACTTCGACGCCCTCGAGGCCATGGCCGATTCCCGTCGCGACCACGCGACGAAGGTCGTCGAGGAGGCCACGAAGAAGACGTCCCGCACCCGGCCCTTCCGTGATTCGTCGAACGACACCTCCCTGGTCACCGAGCTGTTCGCGACCGAAGAGGGTGAGAACCTCACCGAGGCGGCCCTGACCCTGCTGCCCCATGTCGAAGGGGCGTTCTCGCTGGTCTACATGGACGAGCACACCCTCTACGCCGCCCGGGACAGGCACGGGGTGAGGCCCCTGTCGCTGGGACGGCTGGAGAACGGCTGGGTCGTGGCCTCGGAGACCGCGGCGCTCGACATCGTCGGTGCGAAGTTCGTCCGCGACGTCGAACCCGGAGAGCTCATCGCCATCGACGAGGACGGTCTGCGTTCGCACCGCTTCGCCGAACCGGACCAGGCCCGCTGCGTCTTCGAATACGTCTACCTCGCGCGTCCCGACAGCATGCTCGCCGGCAAGAACGTCCACGCCGCGCGCACCCAGATGGGCCGGCAGCTCGCCGAGGAGTACCCGGTCGACGCCGACCTCGTCATCGCCACTCCCGAATCCGGAACGCCGGCGGCCGTCGGCTATGCCGAGGCCTCGGGCATCCCGTTCGGCCAGGGGCTGATGAAGAACGCCTATGTCGGGCGCACGTTCATCCAGCCCTCACAGACCCTGCGGCAGCTGGGCATCCGCCTCAAGCTCAATCCGATCCGGGAGAACATCGAAGGACGACGTCTCGTCGTCGTCGACGATTCGATCGTGCGCGGAAACACCCAGCGGGCGCTCGTGCGCATGCTGCGGGAGGCCGGAGCGGCAGAGGTCCACGTGCGCATCTCCTCCCCGCCGGTGAAATGGCCGTGCTTCTACGGCATCGACTTCGCCACCCGGGCCGAGCTCATCGCCAACGGACTGACAACGAACGAGATCTGCGAGAACCTCGGTGCCGATTCTCTGGGCTATATCTCTCTGGACGGCATGATCGCCGCCACCCAGCAGGAGCGCAGCCAGCTGTGCACCGCCTGCTTCTCGGGCGAATACCCGATTCCCGTCAACAACACCCCCGCCGACAAAGGATGCTGAGTTGAGTTCCGACGCGAACCCGAAGTCCACCACCTATGCCGCCGCAGGCGTCGACGTCGAGGCCGGAGACCGCGCCGTCGAACTCATGAAGGCCGCGGTCTCGGCCACCCACAACTCCTCGGTCGTCGGTGGGATGGGCGGATTCGCCGGACTCTTCGACATCTCCGTGCTCAAGGACTTCGAGCGTCCGCTGCTCGCCTCGTCGACCGACGGTGTGGGTACGAAGGTCGCCATCGCTCAGGCCATGGACAAGCACGACACCATCGGCTACGACCTCGTCGGTATGGTCGTCGACGACATCATCGTCTGCGGTGCCCGGCCTCTTTTCATGACCGACTACATCGCCTGCGGCAAGGTCGTGGCCGAACGCATCGCTGATATCGTGCGCGGAATCGCCGACGCCTGCGCCTCGGCCGGAGTCGCACTGGTCGGCGGGGAGACCGCCGAACACCCGGGTCTGCTCGGGGTCGATGAGTACGATGTCGCCGGTGCCGCCACCGGAGTCGTCGAGGCTTCGAAGCTGCTCGGCCCGGAGAAGGTCCGTGCCGGGGACGTGCTCATCGGTCTGCCGTCCTCGGGCATCCACTCCAACGGATACTCGCTGGTCCGCCACATCATCGCCGAGGCGGGATGGGGCCTGGATACGCATGTGTCGGAATTCGGGCGCACCCTCGGTGAGGAGCTGCTCGTTCCCACTCATGTCTACACCGGCGAGCTCGCCGCTCTCTTCGACGCACTGCCCGACGCGGTGCATTCGGTCTCGCACGTCACCGGCGGGGGACTGTCGGCCAATGTGGCCAGGGTGCTTCCGCAGGGTCTGGTCGCGAAGATGTCGCGCGCCTCATGGGAGATCCCTGCCGTGTTCTCCGTGCTCGGCGACCTCGGCGGAGTGCCGCAGGACGACCGGGAACGCACCTGGAACCTCGGCGTCGGCATGGTCCTCGTCGTCGACGCAGCGTCGGTCGATGGTGTGCTCAAGGCGAGCCCCGGAGCCTGGGTGCTCGGCGAAGTCGCCGCCGACGACGGTTCTCTGGCGAACGATCCCTACTATGTGCAGGGCGCCAAGGGCGTCGACGGCGGCGCCGCGATCCTGCAGTAATGGGTCGCGTGCCTCGCGCAGCCGGCTGGCCTGGTCGCGGGGCATCCCTCACCGTTAGTCTCGCCCTCTCGGCGCAGAGGCTTCGCACACCGTTAGTCTCACACCCTCGTGTTCCTGCACGGGGGTGTGCTGCTTGCGGTGCGTGATGGCCGCGGGAGTGGAGGAATTGCACTCAACGGTGCGTGATGCTCCTCGGTCACAGCCGCCTCGACGAGGGGATGGAACTCGAGTTCTCGGTCATTCGGCGCGGTTGCGCATGGCGGGCGCCGCCTCGGCGGGGGAATGCCCACGAGCGGATGGACCGGCGGGCCCACGACCGTCTGCGCGCACGACTGAGGGCGGGGACCGAAGTCCCCGCCCTCTGTGCGTGTCAGATCAGCCGTGTGCGGCTGGACTCATCCGAGATCAGTTCTCGTACTCGTCGTCATCGTCGACATTGTACTTGTCGGCGTAATCCGAGTAGTCGGGTTCATCGTCGTACGGATCGGACGGACCGGACTTGCTCGCGTCGGCGCCCAGCTCCTGCTGGAGTCTATTAAGGTCGGTATCCGGGCTGTAGTACTTCAGCTTCCGAGCTACCTTGATCTGCTTTGCCTTTGCGCGGCCGCGACCCACTGGCGTGACCCCCTCCGTCGTCAATGGGGCGAATGGCCCCGGACTAGATCTCTGCTATGCGCTTAAATCCTACCTGTTCATACTGGGAAGTTCCATTTTGTGAGTGGACCTTGGATAGGCTGAACCCATGGCCTACCGTCGCGATTATGTCGTCACCCTGCGGATCTTCGAACCCCTTGTGGTGCATTCCGAATTGCAAGACAGGCAGGTGGAGGACAACAGGTCACGCATCGAGGAGCAGATCTCCCACGACGCTGACAAGCGCTTGATCTCCCTGCCGCCTTCGCCCGTGGCTGATTCCTTTCGGCGCACTCCGATCTACCTTCCAGCGTCTCAGACCGCGGACGGGGTGGACCGTTTCTGTCCTGCTCAGGAAGACATTCGTGGATGGGAGGCGCTCGATTCGCTGGCCGAGCACACCTCGAAGGCGACCTTGGACATCGTCGCTCCGAAGTCCGCTCGCCGACGTGCCGCCAGCCGTCGTGCGGAGTGGCTGCAGGACGCCAAGGACACGCGGATCTTCACCCGCGTCTCTGCCTGGGACGTGCCCCCGTCGTGGTGGCTGTTCTTCTCTCTGACCGAGGATCAGATCATCACCGAGGAGACCGACGAGGGCCTCCGGGTGCTCATCCATACGGATATCCTGGCCGCCTCGGCGCGCATGGAATGGGCCTCGGAGACGATCGCGGACACCTCGAAGGTCGTCGATATGGTCGAGCAGACCTCGGTTCTGGCCGAGTGGATCGACACCTTCGACATGAACTCGGTCCTCGAACTCGACCTCGGCGGGATGTCCGATGTGCTGTGGCCGAGCGAAGCCGCGGAACTCGTCGACTCGTGGGTCACGGCGCTGAGCAACAACGATTCCGAGTCAGCGGTCGCCGCCTTCCAGAAGTATGCGGCCGGCTGGGAGCAGCTCAACCTCTACGCCCGCAGCTCCTGACCCCAATTACTACCTGACGGGGGCTGAGCAACCTGGCGCCAGGTTGCTCAGCCCCCGTCAGGTAGTAAGAAGGGCGGATAGGATTGTCTGCGAACGAGCCGCACCCGAGAGGACGAGTCCCGCAAGCGTATGGAAGAGAAGAAGCGCCGTCTCCTGACGAGCCAGGACCCCGCTGCTCAGGGGCCTGACCCCGCCGGTGCGTCCGATGGCCCCGGCGCCGGTGAGTCCGCGACCGACATCGCCAGGTCCGCTGGTGCCCCGAAACCCGCGACCCGGGTGAAGCCGCTGTCGAAGGTCTCCGTCGGCTGGCGCATCGTCGTTCCCGCCATCGCCTTCGTCATCCTCACCTGCGGACAGTTCCTCAACACGAACGACTTCTTCCCGCTCGGATCGCTCACCCAGTACGCCACCGCCAAAGACCTCAACGGAACCGTGAACTCCACGTGCATCGAGGCCCAGTTCCCCGGCGAGGACGAACCGCGCCGCCTCGGGTTCAACGCCGCGACCGTCGGCATCGAACGCGGTGACGTCGAATCCCAGCTCGACCGGGTCATCGCCCACCCCGAACTCCTGCAGTCGATGGCCGATTCGTACATCCGGCTGCACCCGGACGAACCGAAGCCCGAAACGATGATCCTCTGCCGCACCGCCACACAGCTGAAGAACGGCCTGGCCGTCGGCGAACCCGAACAGACGACGCTGGCGAAGTGGGAGGTCCGATGAGCAGCGTCCCGACCTTGAGGTCCACCCCCACCGAGGCGGCCCCCACGAATCCGTTCCTCCGCTGGTTCATGCCCGAGGTCCCCCTGGCTCGGGTGGCCGTGTTCCGCGTGTTCATCTACCTCTTCATCATCATCGATGTGCTCACGATCTCCGGTGATGTCATCGCCCACGGCTGGACGCCGGAGTTCTACCAGCCACTGTGGCTGGCCCGGTTCCTTCACATTCCCGCCGTCAGCGTCCTCGGTGCGCAGATCCTGCTCACCCTCATCATCGTCTTCTCTCTGCTCGCCGCCGCCGGATTCCTTCAGCGCCTCAGCGGCTGGGCGGTGGCGCTCAGCTTCGGCGCGTGGATGTTCTACACGCAGGGCTACGGTTACGTCGCCCACGATCATATGGCGCTCGTCATCGCCGCCTTCGTCCTGCCGACGATCGGAACGGCGCGCTTCCGGGACGTCGGCACCGCCTCGGCGCGGGCCGGCTGGGCGCTGCGGATGGTGCAGATCTCCGTCGTCCTCACCTACTTCTACTCGGTGGTGATGAAGTGGATCGCCTCGGGCAACATCACCCACTGGGCCAACGGTGCGGTCATCATCTGGGCGCTCATGCGCCGCGGCGCCGAATGGTCGAAGCCGTTCCTCGAGTTGCCCGGTCTCCTCATCGCCGCGCAATGGGCGACACTCGTCTTCGAGTTCCTCTCACCCGTCGTCCTGTTCCTCAAGCGCAAGTGGCTGTACGGGGCCGTGGCCTTCTTCTTCCTCTTCCACCTCATGACCTACCTGGCGCTGGGCATCCACTTCCTGCCGACCGTCATCTGCTGGGCGGCGTTCCTGCCCCTGGAGAAGCTCGTGCCCAAGCGCTTCACCAGCACGGGCACCGCCTAATCCGCGGCGTCGTCGACCCGGCTGAGCGCGCTGATCACAGCACGCACCGCGACACGTTCAGCCGTGTCCGGACGCATAACCGCTACGATCCAGCGTGTCGTCGTCACCCCCGTCAGCGGCACCAGTGACAGTCCCGCATCGCGCGGCGTCGTGAACCGGGGGAGGAGCGCGACCTGGTCCGAGGAGGCGACGATCGCTTCGATGAGCCGGTTGTCCCGGATGCGTTGGACGACGTCGAGGTCGCGACCGGTGAGATGCTCGATCGAGGTGAGGATCGTGTCGAAGGGGTATCCGCGGGGCACTCCCACCCAGCGACAATCGACGACATCGTCCGGGGTCAGCTCGGCGCGATCGGCAAGCCGATGGCCGATGGCGAGGGCCACGTCGATTGGTTCGCGGGCGAGCGGGACGACGGTGAGTCCGTCGGTACCCAGGGGGCGTTCGGCGACGAGGCTGTGTGCGACGACGATATCGACATCTCGGGTCAGCCCCGCGAATTCGTGCTCGGCGAGGTCGACATCGTCCATGCGCAGATCGATGTGCGGGTGGTCCTCCCGCAGCCTGCGCAGCGCATCGGGGAGGAGGTGGGTGAGCGCGCTCGGCAGCCCGGCCAGGGCGATCTCTCCGACAGCTTCGCCGAGGTGGCCCTCCCATTGGGCCTGCACCCTCGCAAGCGTGCGGGCCACGTCCCGACCGCCGTCGGCGAGCAGTCGTCCTGCGGCTGTGAGCGTGAGTCCGCGACCGGCGGGTTCGACGAGAGCGTGGCCGATCTCGCTCCCGGCCTGCCTCAGCTGCTGAGAAACGGCCGACGGGGAGCGATAGGTGACATCGGCGACGGCGGTGACGCTGCCGTATTCGTCGAACAGGCGCAGCAGCTCGAGATGCTTCGGATCGATGACCATGAAGCCATGCTACAGAGTCAGTGAAGCACTCTGCGATTGTGCTTCATTGTTGTCGAAGTCGAGAATGGGGCCATGTCATTCAAGCACTGTCTGCTCGCCGCCTCGGTGGCGGTGATGTGGGGACTGAATTTCCTCGCCATCGATCTCTCCCTGGCCCAGTTCCCGCCCTTCTTCCTCGTGGCTCTGCGCTTCGCCCTGCTCGCGGTTCCCGCGCTGCTCTTCGTACCGAAGCCCGACGTCAAAGCGCGGTGGATCATCGGCTACGGACTCGGCTTCGGACTGCTGCAATTCCTCTTCCTCTACTGGGCGATGGCCGCCGGCATGCCCGCGGGACTCGCGTCCCTCGTCCTCCAAGCCTCGGGCCCCTTCACGGTGCTGCTGGGCATGACATTCCTGCGCGAGAGGGTACGCGGCTCGCAGATGGCCTTCCTCCTCATCGCGATGGCAGGGCTCGCCGTCGTCGGCTGGCAGCGCTTCGACTCGAACGCGAGCTTCCTGCCCTTCCTCCTCACCCTCGCCGGCGCCTTCGGCTGGGCGATCGGCAATATCTGCAACCGGCAGGCTCACACCACTGAGCCGATCAAGCTGACGATGTGGATGTCGCTCGTCCCGCCCGTGCCGATGCTCGCCCTCTCCCTCCTCGTCGAAGGACCGGCGAGGGTCGGCGCATCGTTTTCGGGACTGACCACACCGACAGGGCTGCTCGCGATCGCGGGACTGCTCTACACCGTGGTCATCGCGACGATCCTCGGTTCGGGCGTGTGGTCGTGGCTGATTTCGCGCAACCCCGCCGGAGTCGTCGCCCCCTTCTCGATGCTCGTGCCCGTCGTCGGAATGAGCGCGGCGTTCGTCTTCCTCGGCGAGCGGGTCACCGTCGGCGAGCTGTGCGGGGCCGTCCTTGTCATCATCGGGGTCCTCGGCGCGGGTTTGAAGGCCGCGAAAGGGGCGCGGATTCTCGCCGCCGCTGAGGCGGTCGTGCCGGTGAGCGCGCCAACGGAGGATTCGACGCGGGCGATTCCATCAGGGCCAGTTGACAGGTGTTCGCGTAGCCTGAGGTCATGACCGCCGATGATGCGCCTCCGACCCTTCATGACGACCGCCTGTCCGCCGAGGATCTGCTCGCGTCCCCGCGGGGACGCTCGCTCGTGTTCGGGCTGGCCCTCGAGCAGGTCGAGAGTTTTCCGTGGACTGGCGATGAAGAAGCCCCAGGCGCGGAGGCGGTGGTGCGCAATCTGAGGTGCCTGTGCCCGATTGCGCCGACTTGGAGTGCAGTTAAGGAAGCCATGTCCGACGTAGTCGACGCTGCAGTGTATTGGCAGCCTCCTGATGATGACGATTGGGGGACCGCGGAAATCGGCGAGGTGCGCGAGGCTCTGCGTCCTTTCGCCGAGATGCTCGTTTCCACGGGCTTGCTAGATGCCTGGTCGAAGCCACTCGATCCCGATGATCAGTGGGCGCTGGGCTGGGACGACAAAGAACTCAATGAAGTCAATGGACGCCACACAGGACTGCCCGCGGTCTTCGACCTCGAGACAGGCCCGACGGATGAGCGCATAGAAATCACTCTGACCGATCTATACCCGCCTCTTGACGAAGACGGAACGAGGCTCCCCTGGGGATTCGACGAGTGGCTCGCCTCTGTCCTCACCACGGAAACCCGTTACCGTCACAACTTCGCCAAGGACCCCTACGACGAGCTCACCGGCGAATGGTGGTCGACCCCACCCCATGGCCTCTGGTCGTCGACGGGAACGTGGCCGGATGGAACCCCGATCGGCCTCGAACTCGTTGAGGATGACCTCGGTCTCGAACGCGCCCGAACCTGCCGTCTGCGCCTGCGCCCGGACGCCCGCATCGCCGAGATCCGCCGTCCGGAGGACTGGGCGGATCTGTGCCGCCGCTACCCACTCGACGTCACCGCCCAGCGCCGTCAGGTGTGGTTCGAGACCACCGGTCGCAGGGGACGCTGGGTCATCCCCGACTGGACACGCGTGGCCGAGGAATACGACGGTGTCCACGTCGGTCTCGCCGGCTATCTGCGGGCGGCAGGTGCGGTCATCGATGTGGCGGAGGGCCACCTCGGTGAGGATCCGGATCCGGACACAGTCCCCACCGCGGGGAACACGGACGATCGGACCGCGAGCCTCATGGCGGGCTGGCACCCGGATACGACGTTCTGGCTGAACGACGTCATCGAAGCAGTCACCGAGGTGGCCGAATGGCACTATGACAGCGACGCTGATCGGTGGGTGCAGGACTGAGTGAGCTGAATGAAAGTCAGTCGCCCGGGGCCAGGCTCGGAGCTTCCGTGATCCCGAACCGGGACTTCAGGGCGCGACGGGCGGCGAACCATCCGTTCATCCCGTGCACGCCCGGTGCCGGCGGGGTCGCCGCCGAGCACAGGTAGGCGCCGGGGACGCCGAGGCTGTAGTTGTCCCAGCTGGTGCGCGGGCGGGCCATCATCCGGTAGAAGGAGACGATGCCGGTGGCGATGTCCCCGCCGATGTAGTTCTGGTTGTGCCCGGCCATCTCGGAGGCGGGGATCGCGTTGTGCGCGACGATGCGGTCGCGGAAGCCCGGGGCGAAGCGTTCGAGCTGGCGGGTGATGTACTCGGTCGGGTCGAGCGGGCAGTCGAAGGGCACGTGCGCATACGTCCACAGCGGTCGCAGGCCGTTCACCTCGCGGGATGGGTCGAAGACGGTCGGATCCGAGACGAGGCACACGGGATCGGCGGGCATGCGACCGGACATCACCTGTGCCTCGGCGGCGGCCATCTGCGCCCGTGAGCCGCCGATGTGGATAGTGCCGGCACGGCCGACGTCGGGGTCGGACCAGGGGACCGGCCCATTGAGGACGAAATCGACCTTGGCCGCGGCGTTGCCGTGTTTGAAGCTGCGCAGGGCTTTGTCGACGTGGCTCGGGATGAGGCCGGAGAAGATCTGCGCGGCGTTCAGCGCCGAGGTGTCGAGCAGGTAGGCGCGGGCAGCGGGCATGTCCGATACGTGGTCGATGCGCGCATCCGTGTGCACGGTTCCGCCGTGGGCTTCGAGGTCGGCGACGAGGTAGTCGATGATCGACTGCGATCCGCCGATGGGGGAGGGCCAGCCGCCCGCGTGGGCGACGGTAGAGAGCATCGTGGCCGTGGCCGCGGTGCCCATCGCCGGCAGCCCACCGATTGCGTGCGCGGCGACACCGGTGAACAGGGCCTGGGAGGATTCATGGGAGAGCGGAATGTTCCACGCCGGACTGGCCTGGGACAGGAGCCGCAGGCCGAACTTCACGACGTTCGCGATGCCGGGAAGATCGCGCAGGGTCTCCGGCACAGAACGTTTGTCACCGAGGGAGAG
The DNA here is from genome assembly GCF_057654315.1 of Brevibacterium sp. Lmc1. Taxonomy (NCBI): domain Bacteria; kingdom Bacillati; phylum Actinomycetota; class Actinomycetes; order Micrococcales; family Brevibacteriaceae; genus Brevibacterium; species Brevibacterium sp. Lmc1. The sequence continues at coordinate 906,396 of NZ_CM172803.1, forward strand.
CCAGATCGCGTCATCGACCCGGTCGAGCAGCGGAGCGAAGAAACGCCGCCATTCCGGTCCTGCCGCGCCGAGGTGGTCGACCGTCTTTTCGAGATCGTGGAAGGCCAGCGCGGCGGGTTTGCCGTCGAGGGGCTGGGCGTAGGAGATCTCGGGGGTGGTGAACTCGAGGCCGCGGGCACGCAGGTCGAAGTCGACGAAGAAGGGGCTGGCGATGGCCAGTGGGTGGACGGCCGAGCAGATGTCATGAGTGACGCCGGGGGCCAGACCGAGGTCGAGGGTGCGTGCACCGCCGCCGATCGTCGGCTGAGCCTCGTAAACTTCGACGCTCAGCCCGGCGCGGGCCAGGGTGACGGCGGCGGCCATGCCGTTGGGACCACTTCCGACGACGACTGCATCTACACCTGTGCTCATGGGGCCAGTCTAGGTCAGTGAGATGGACGGCTGCGGCGTGCGTTCCCTGGCGGCTCAGTTGTCGTACACGTTGTCGAAGAAAGCGCATTCGAGGTCGACGGCGTGCCGCCACACGCGGGTCAGGGACTCGGCGGCTTCGGCGTCGCCGGAGGGGAAGACGCGTTCGAGTTCGTCGACGAGGAACTGCACCCACCCGTGAAAGGCCTCGCCTCGGTGGAGATCGATCCAGCCTCGGTGAATATGTCGCGGCGGCATGTCCATCCGGGACTCGGCCCAGTCGAGATAGAGCCATTCGGCGACAACGAGGACGACGAGCAGCTGCGGATACGACGCCGAAGCGACTGACGAGTCCATGAGATCGCGGAACCCAACCGTCGGGGCGGTCAGTTCCGGGTGGAGATAATCGGCTGTATCGACTCCCAACTCGGCGAAGGAGTCGACGAAATAGGTGTCCTCATCGGCGACGAGCATTCCCAGCTGTCGGGCGAACCGCAGCTTCGCCTCGAGTTCATCGGCGTGGGCCACGCACGCGCCGAGCATCGACAGAAACGACTCGAAGAACTGATAGTCCTGCACCAGATAGTCGCGCATCACGGCGTCGTCGATGCTGCCGGCGAAGAGATCCTGGACGAATCTGTGTTCGACGGCTCCCGCCCACTGCCAGCTGGTCGAACTCACCAGTGCTGATACCGCTCCGTCGGCGTCCACGGTGATCGATGTGTCGAAATCTGTGGTGGTCATTGCTTGTCCACTCCCTCCGCCGGTGCTCACCGGATCAGGTTCAAAGGGTCTGCATGCGCACTCTCAGCGCCGGTCCTTTCGGCGCTCCCCTGTAGCACTTCGACACTATCATCGGGATAAGGTGTGCTGTCAGAGCGAACGGGCCAGGGCTGGCAGATCAGGGCCGGTCGGGCCCGGACCGGCGGATCAGGGTCGGCCGGGCCCGGACCGGCGGATCAGGGTCGGCCGTTCCAGATCGCGATTGTCGAGCACCCATGTGGCGTTTTCCCACGGAGCAGCCTCGGCGAAGTAGAGTCGCTGACCACCGACGTAGCGGCGATTCGACTCATCCTCTGGATCGGCATCGAAGGCTCCGGCAAATCGCTCGTTTCCTCGTGGGACCGAGACTTCAAACGGAACATCGACCCAGATGCTCGCATCCCAGAGATCCACAAGCTCGGGACGATGGAGGAAGATTCCCTCGACCAGGAGGACGCAGTCGTTCGGCAGGCTCCGAGGTTCGGGCGCTATCGGCCGATCCTTGTCGACGTCCCACACGGCTGGAACGACCGAGTCGCCTCGTCGAAATGGTTCGACGACGGATTCGACGAAAGCTCCGTAATCATAGGAACGGCGATAGAAAGTGTCTGGCCCCTTGCCTTGGGCGTACCGGATCGCCCGAGGGTGGTGGAACGCGTCGATGCTGATGGCGGTGACCCGGCGGTCGGAATCTTGTCCAGGAACGTCCGCAGCGGTCTCGGCCAAATTCACGAGCTCGTGAGCGAGCATCGTCTTCCCCGCACCGTCGACCCCATCGAGGGCCACGAGAGCGCGTTGCCTAGGCCGGACTGCGCGGAGATCGGCGAGCAGGTGACGTAGGACCGTGTCCCGGGACCTCACCTGGATGCGGACCCGGCGAGCGGCACGGACGGTGGGGCCGCCTCGGCGAGGGCATCGGCGATGAAATCGGCGATACGGTCCGCGGCAGGCTGACGGCCTGCCGACTGTTCGGCGGACTCGACGGACGGGTTGTAGTTCGTGTTCGTGTTGATGTCGTAGACGACCTGACGGCCGTCGGCGGTCTCGATGAACTCGACGCCGGCGATCTCGATGCCGAGGTCGGCCAACAACGTCTCGAGCCGAGCGATGAGCGGTGTTCCGGCCGTGATCTCCTCACGGCGGGCGAACTGGGGGACCGCCTCGACGTCGGGATCGGCCCCGGCACCCGGAATCGTGCAGGCATCGGCCGGGCACAGCTCGAATGACCCAGCCGAGACGTCGACGCGCACCGCATAGTGGAAGCGTCCGCCGATGACTTCGGCACGGGTGATGAACGGCTGGGCAGGCTGCACATATTCCTGGATGAGGGTGATGCCGTCGATCGGCGCATTCGCTCCACCGGGCGCGAACTCATCGGCGACCGCCTCAAGCTCGGCGTGGGAGTCGAAGCGACGCACACCGAGGCCCTTGCCGCCCTGATTGTGCTTCGTGATGAATGGGGGAGTGAAGCCGGCCGCGGCGTCGACGAGCGCCCGCGGTCCGAACGCGGCGGCGGTGCGCGGAACATCGAAGCCCCGGCCGGCCAGCTCGCGATGCTGACGGACCTTGCTCACCTCGAGCTCGTAGACATCGCGACCGTTGATGACTCGGCGGCCGGCGGCGGCGAGCCAGTCGAGGACCGCACGCCCGTACTCCTTCACATGCGGATCGGTCCGGGTGTGCGCCGACGCCGACAGCCGCGACCAGAACACCCCCTGTGGGGGCTCGGCGTCGAGATCGATCGTGGTCTCGGGCAGCAGCCATTCGACGTGTGCGACGCCGAGGCGGTCGAGCGCATCCGTGAATGGTGCGATCCATTCCGGATTGTCGTGGATGATGTGCACCGTCGGAGTGCCGCCGACGGGCAGGGCATGAGAACTCATCGCGAACCTTCATCGTGTGGAGCCGGTGCGGCCGAGAGTACGCGGAAACATCGGCGGATCTGCTCAACAATCCTACGCCCTGGTGTCCAGCCCTTCGCTGTGTCAGTGCGGCGGCGTAGACTCGGGGCATGGCTATCGCAAAGCAGCCCGTTGTCGTGCTCGACGCCCCTGACGCCGGTGAACTCGCAGAGTTCTACGGCAAACTCCTGGACTGGTCGGTCACCGTCGAAGAAGACGGCACCTGGGCAGAAGTCGTCTCCAATTCGTGGCCGCCGATCTGCATCCAGCAGGTCGAGGACTACCACGCACCCAGCTGGCCCGGGCAGGCCCACCCGCAGCAGATGCACCTCGACGTCATGGTCGATGACCTCGACGTCGCCGAGGAAGCCGTGCTCGAGATCGGCGCAGGCAAGGCCCCAGAGCAGCCGGGAGAGACGTTCCGAGTGTTCCTCGACCCGGCCGGCCACCCGTTCTGCCTGTGCAAGGGATGACCGGCCCCGCCCAGAGCTGATCCGGAGAGACCGACGGCGCTGATACGCGCCGGCTCAGACCAGGTCGGCCTCCTCGTTGAGCTCCTGGGCGAGGTCCTTCGCCTCTTCCTTCGACGCCGCCGACGGAGTCGAACCCCACAGCGGACGACGATTGCTCTCAGGCACGAAGTGGATCGTGACGAGCCCGATGACTCCAGCGGCCATGAGGTAGATCGCCGGCCACATGAGGAATCCGGTGGCGTTGATGAGCGAGGTCATGACGAACGACGTCGTGCCGCCGAACAGCGAGATCGAGACGTTGAACGCGATCGCCAGTGCACCGGCGCGGACCATCGTCGGGAACAGCGACGGCAGAGTCGAGGGCATCGTAGCGCTGAAGCAGATGAGGCTGAGCCCCATGATGAGCAGCCCGAGGAAGACCACGAAGTCGTTGTGCCCGCGGATGAGCCACAGTGACGGGAACGAGAGCACGATGAGCGAGAGCGCTCCCGCGCGCACAACGGCCTTGCGGCCCAGCCTGTCCGAGAGCTTGCCGATGACCGGGATGAGCGCCAGACAGCAGGCCATGACGATGATCTGCAGGACCTGCGAGGTCAGTTCTGAGACTCCGCCGCTGCCCTGGAGGTCCTCGACCATCGGGAAGTACACGGGAATGAAGGAGGTGAGCATGTAGTTCGTCACGTTCCACGCCAGCACCAGACCACAGCAGGCCAGCAGGTTCGGCCACAGCTTGAAGATCTTCTTGAACTCGCCCTTGGCGTGGTTCTTCTGCTCCTCCTGTTCGGAGAGCTTCTCCATCTCCTTGTAGGCAGGAGTGTCCGCGAGCTTCGTGCGCAGGTAGACGCCGATGAAGCCGAGAGGCAGAGCGACGAAGAACGGGATCCTCCAGCCCCACGACTCGAGGAACTCGGGAGTCGAAACAGCCTGCATGATCGTGGCGACGAGTGCACCGAGGACGTAGCCGGTGAACGTTCCGACCTCGAGCAGGCTGCCGAGGAAGCCGCGGCGCCGGTCGGGTGCGTATTCGGCGATGAAGGTCATCGCATTAGAGTACTCGCCGCCGGTGGAGAACCCCTGGAGCAGACGGCAGGCCAGCAACAGGAACGGTGCCCAGAGGCCGACGGTCGCATAGTCGGGGATGACACCGATGAGGAAGGTGCCGGCGGCCATCATGATCATCGTCATCGCCAGCACCTTGTTGCGCCCGATCTTGTCGGCCAAAGGGCCGAACACCAGACCGCCGAGCGGACGGACAAGGAAGGCGACGGCGAAGAGTCCGGCGACGATGACGGTCCCGATCGGTCCTGAGTCCTCCGGCAGGAAGATTCCCTCAATCACGACGGCGAGGTAGCCGTAGACACCGAAGTCGTACCATTCGGTGATGTTGCCGATGGCCGCGGCGCCGATGGCCCGCTTCGTGACGTCGGGCTTGGTCACTGTGATCTCTTCCGGCCGCCACCGCCGGCGGACATTATCCGGTCCGAACATGTCCCTCCCTCCGATTGCCGGTGAGAGGCTTGCGGGAACGCGACCCGGGCGCGAATCCACAGAGTGTGAGAATCACGCGCAGTCGTCTCCGCGAGCCCCTCATCGTTCTGGTTGATGTCGTTGTTCTCAGCCGGGTGGCCCCGACGAAAAACACCACTCAAGGCTAGTCCTCTCAGCTCTCATGGCAACCCCGATTGCGCGGGAACCCCCCCGATTCCGAGGTTGTGAACAGCTCGTCGCAGGTCCGTCTAAAGTGGTTCCATGCGCCTTCTCACCAGCTTTGATGATCGTGATCCCGTTCCCTGGGCCAACGGTGCCGGGGAGACGACCGAGCTCGTCTCCCTCGCCGACTCCGAGAATCTGACCCCGCTTGCGCGGTCGTGGCGACTGAGCATCGCACGGCTCGATCGCACCGCCGAGTTCTCCGTCCTGCCAGGGATGGAGCGCACCTTCCTGCCCACCGCCGAGGTGGTGCTGTCCGTCGACGGTCGAACACACCGCATTCCCCGGCTGACTCCGCTGCGCTTCCTCGGGGACCGAGCCGTCGTGCTTACTGAACTGGGTGAGCCGTGCTTCGCAGTCAATCTCATGGTCGCTCAGTCGGATTCGGTCGACCCGCCTCGGCGAGAGCTGGCGATGATCGGCCCCGACGAGGAACACGCAGTGAGGGCGGACGACGGCGCCGCCTTCCTCCTCACCCTCGCGTCGAGCCCGGACCGCCCGCGTTTCCAGCTGTTCGAACTCACCGGTTCCGACGGTCCGGCGGACCGCCTCGGCGGAGTCCTCCTGCGTTGAGGGAAGACGGGGCCCACACCGCTGGGGAAATGGTGTGAAGCGCGTGTCTGCCGCATCACACCGGTCGTCGTTTTCGCAGGTCAACACGCCTATCCGCGGTCGGGTGGGTCAGCGATCTCCCAGACTGCGAGGGGGTGGGTCAGGATGCCCGCACACTCGAGTCCGATACTGGTGAGAAGTACGTGTTTATGGAGGACCATTGGCATCGAATCACGGCGAAACCGACCAGACGGACAAGCAGCGGACGACTCCCGGCAGTGAGGCTCCGCCGAGCGCGCCGCGGCACTCTCAGACTCTGCCGCTCATCACCGAGGAGATCGCGGAGAGGCCTCGGACCGAGACGGCGCCGACCGAGCATGTCACTACTCCGGTGATGCCGCCCAATCCGATCCGCCGTGACGATCGGACCGGAGCAAGTCCGGCGAAGAGCGTGTCGACGGAGACCGTGGGCACCGAGGGCGGGCAGCGGACCGCCTCGGTGCCGTCGAGGGACGGAAGCCAGGCGGAAGAAGCGGCTGGCGGTGCCGACGAGAAGAAGTCCGAAGGGCGAATTTCAGCCACCCAGCTGATCGCGGGTGCCGGTGCCGCGGCGACCTCCTCGGTCATCGGCGGTCAGCTCGGCGTCGCCGGCACCGTCGTCGGCGCGGGCATCGCGAGCATCGTCACCGGTCTCGCCGTCACCCTCTACGGCCGCAGCCTCGACAAAGGCAAGGAGAAGATCCAAGAGGTCGGCTCCAAGCTGGCCCCGGCCGTCAAGGCGAAGATCGCAAAGAACCCCACCGCGAAGACCGCAGCTGTCGATCAGACACTTGCCGAGGATTCGGCCTTCGCCCCGCCGGAGCCCACCAGTGGCCATGCGACTGCGTCAGCCGCCTCGGTGCCGCACGACAGAACAGCCGAAGACGGCGACAGCAGTGAAACCGAGAGCGAGCCCCGCTCCTGGTGGCAGAAGCTGCGACGCAAACGAGTCCTCTACCCGTTGACGATCGGCGTCGCCGCCTTCGGAATCGGACTCGGCGCGGTCGTCGTGGCCGAGAACTTCACCGAAGCCGATATCTCACCGGGCACCTCGCAGATCTCACGATCAGTGACCGGACAGTCGACGAACGACGAATCCGTCACCGACGACGGAACCTCGAACTCCGGGAGCGCAGGAGACGAATCGTCGAGCGGATCCGGGTCGAGCGCCGACGGCGGTCAGAGCTCATCGAACAGCGGCTCGAACACGCAGAACGGTCAGTCCACCTCGGCGGGGGAGACCGGCACCGAAGGTGCGGCCGAGGGCCAGGACTCTCAGGGTACGGACACGACGACGGGCACGAGCGATTCCACCGGCGGTTCGACGAGCACCGACGGCACCGAAACGAGCAGCGGTTCCACCTCGACCGATGGCACCGGCAGCACCGGGGACACCAGCGGCGGCACAAACAGCAGCACAGGCTCCGGATCCGGCTCGGACGGTTCGGGCAGCGGTTCCGGCAGCGGCTCGTCGGGTTCGGGCGGATCCGGAACCGGCGGCTCGACCGGCGGTTCCGGTGGTGGGTCGGCCGCCTCGGCGGAGGGGTGAGCCGGACAACGTCGAGGACGGGAATTTAGACAGCCCACCCTTGGTTGTATGAAGTAGAGAACATCGCTAGGTTGAAACCAACTCCGACAGTGTTCTGCCGAAGTCGGGATAACGAGACTGGGCGAACGGCGCTCAGCCGATCGATCAGCTGCACCGGCGGGAACCGCATCTCACCGGTGGCCGTGATCGCGGGCTGGGCGACGACGCCTGAAATCAAACGGTTGAAGGAGATGTTATGACGCAACATACAGATCATGAATATGCCGGTCACGACAATACGAAGGCATCGACGACCGAGTCCGGTGCGCCGCGGGAATCCGATGCTCACTCGCTGAGTGTGGGCGCGAACGGGCCGCTGCTGCTCCACGATGTGGCTCTGGTTGAGAAGCTTGCTCGCTTCGACCGTGAGCGTGTTCCCGAGCGCAGCCCCCACGCCAAGGGATCCGGCGCATTCGGTGAGCTCGAAGTCACCGAAGACGTCTCCAAGTACACGAAGGCCGACTTCCTGCAGCCGGGCAAGAAGACCCCGATGCTGGCCCGCTTCTCCACCGTCGCCGGTGAACTCGGCTCGCCCGACTCATGGCGCGACGTGCGCGGATTCGCGCTGAAGTTCTACACCGAAGAGGGCAACTTCGACATGGTGGGCAACAACACCCCCGTGTTCTTCGTCCGCGATCCCATGAAGTTCCCCGACTTCATCCACTCGCAGAAGCGCACCCCCGATTCGGGTCTGCGCAGCAACAACATGCAGTGGGACTTCTGGTCGCTCTCGCCCGAGTCGGCCCACCAGGTCTCCTACCTCATGGGACCGCGCGGTCTGCCCAGGAGCTGGCGGAACATGAACGGCTACTCCTCGCACACCTACATGTGGATCAACGCCGAAGGTGAGAAGTTCTGGGTCAAGTACCACTTCCACACCGACCAGGGCGTGGAGAACATGAGCAACGAGGAAGCCGGTCGGATGGCTGGCGAGGACGCGGACATGCACCGTCGCGATCTGTTCGATGCCATCGAGCGCGGGGACTACCCGTCCTGGACCTTCAGCGTGCAGATCATGCCGTACGAAGAAGCCAAGGACTACCGCTTCAACCCCTTCGACCTGACCAAGACCTGGTCGAAGAAGGACTACCCGCTCATCAAGGTCGGCAAGTTCACCCTCAACGAGAACCCCTCGAACCACTTCGCGCAGATCGAGCAGGCTGCCTTCAGCCCCTCGAACACCGTGCCGGGAACCGGGCTCTCGCCGGACAAGATGCTGTTGGGACGCGTGTTCTCCTACCCGGATGCACAGCGCAACCGCATCGGCACGAACTTCAACCAGCTGCCGGTCAACGCCCCTGTCACGAAGACGAATTCGTATGACAAGGAAGGCCAGATGCAGTACCACCACTCGGGTAATGCACCGGTCTACGCCCCGAACTCGTACGGACGTTCCTTCCAGGACGAGCAGGGACCGGTCGACAACGGCTGGGAGGCCGATGGCGAGCTGGTCCGCAGCGCCTACAGCCTGCACGCCGAGGACGACGACTTCGGCCAGGCACACACCCTGGTTCGCGAGGTCTACTCCGAGGAGGAGCGCCAGGGGCTCATCGAGACTGTGGCCGGCGCACTCTCCGACGGAGTCGAGGAGCCGGTGCTGTCGAACGCGATCCAGTACTGGAAGAACATCGACGCCGAGGTCGGCGCAGCCATCGAGGCCAAAGTCAAGGGCTGACAAGCTCTGAGACTGTGAGCGTCTGACCGCTCGGAATTCGGCACGAGACGGCGGCCCGGAACCTCCCCACCGCGGGAGCGTCCGGGCCGCCTTCTCTTTTTCTCTTTTCCAATTACTACCTGACGGCGGCCCAGCAACCTCGCGCCAGGTTGCTGGGCCGCCGTCAGGTAGTTCGTGGAGTCAACTGAGGTGGGCGGCGCGTTGGGCGATGCGACCGCCGGCGAGGACCATCTCGACCTGACGCGGCGACAGGCCATGGCGGAATTCGAACTTTCGGCCGGCCGCCTCGGCGGTGATCGTCGTCCCTTCGCCGAGCTCATCGCGCAGACCACGGAACTCAAGCACATCACCCTGGGACAGGGATTCGTAGTCGGCCTCGTTCGTGAACTCGAGAGCGAGGACGCCGAAGTTCGCGAGGTTCTGCCAATGGATCCGCGCCAACGATTTCGCCACCACGACCCGCAGTCCGAGATAGCGCGGAGCGATGACCGCATGCTCGCGTGAGGACCCCTGACCGTAGTTGTCCCCACCGACGATCGCGTGCCCTCCGTCGTGGTCGGCGGCGCGGGTGGCATAGGTGTCATCGATCTGGATATAGACGAACTCGGAGATCTTCGGGATGTTCGACCGATACGGCAGAACGCGGGATCCGGCGGGCATGATCTCGTCGGTGGAGACGTTGTCGCCGACCTTGAGCAGGATCTCCAGATCGATGTCATCGGGCAGCGGTTCGAAGTCCGGCAGGGTCGAGATGTTCGTTCCCTTCACGAGCTCGACCGACCGGGCTTCCTCCGGTCCCAGCGGTGGGACGAGCATCTTGCGGTTCGCGGAGTACTTCTCGGGTAGCCGCACCTCGGGATAGTCCATGTCGAGATCGCGAGGATCGGTGATCTTCCCGGTCAGCGCGGCAGCGGCTGCGGTCTCCGGCGAGCACAGCCACACGGCGTCCTCGTCGGTGCCGGACCGGCCGGGGAAGTTCCTCGGCATGGTGCGCAGACTGTTGCGCCCGACCGCCGGAGCCTGGCCCATGCCGATGCAGCCCATGCAGCCGGACTGGTGGATCCTGGCCCCGGATCCCACCAGAGAGGTCAGCCATCCGCCGGCGATGAGGTCGGCAAGGACCTCTCGTGAGGTGGGGTTGATGTCAAGTGAGATCTGCTGGTGGATCTGGCGGTCGGCAAGTGTTTCGGCGACGACGGCGAAATCCCTCAGACCCGGGTTCGCCGAGGAGCCGACGACGACCTGGAAGACGTCTTCGCCGGCGACCTCGCGCACCGGAGTGACATTGCCCGGCGACGAAGGTGCGGCGATGAGCGGCTCGAGCTGGGAGAGGTCGATGGCGTCGGTGAGGTCGTATTCGGCGCCCTCATCGGCCTCGATGCGCGTGAAATCCTCACCGCGGTCGACGGCTTCAAGGTAGTCGCGGACGGCATCGTCGGCGGGGAAGACCGTGGCGGTGGCGCCGAGCTCGGCACCCATATTCGCAATCACGTGACGGTCCATGGCCGTGAGGCTCTTCAGTCCGTCCCCGTGATATTCGATGATCTTTCCGACTCCGCCTTTGACGCCGTGGCGACGCAGCATCTCGAGGATGACGTCCTTGGCCGAGACCCAGTCGGGCAAAGTGCCCGTGAGTTCGACGCCCATGATCTGCGGCGCGCTGATGAAGAGGGGTTCACCGGCCATGGCCATGGCGATCTCGAGCCCGCCGACGCCGATCGCGAGCATTCCCAGGGCGCCGGCAGCGCAGGTGTGTGAGTCGGAACCGATGAGAGTGGCTCCGGGCTTTCCGAATCGCGACTGGTGAACGGGGTGGGAGACGCCGTTGCCGGCAGGGGAGAACCACAGACCGAACCGTGCCGCGGCAGAGCGGAGGAACTCGTGGTCCTCCGGGTTCTTCTCATCGGTCTGCAGCAGGTTGTGATCGACGTACTGCACGGACAGTTCCGTGCGGATGCGGTCGAGGCCGAGCGCCTCGAGCTCGAGCATGACCAGGGTGCCCGTCGCATCCTGGGTGAGAGTCTGGTCGATCCGGATCCCGAGTTCGTTTCCGGGAGCGAGCTCCCCGGACTCCAGATGTGACCGGATGAGCTTCTGAGCAACGTTCTCAGCCATTGTCCGCCTCCTTCGGCAGTCAGCGATCCACCGAAGCCACTCGGTTTGCGGTGGTCAATCCACGCTAGTCCTCGACCGACGGGTTCTCAAGGTCGGTCACCTCCTGCGACCGGGTTTGCGCGTCTCAGAACTACCCGACGGCGGCTCAGCAACCTCGCGCGAGGTTGCTGAGCCGCCGTCAGGTAGCAATTGGGGGTGTTGGGATTGGGAGGTGAGGAGGATACTGGGACTATGCCGGAGCTGCCCGAGGTCGACGCGCTGGTCGACTTCCTGCGTCCTCGGCTGGTCGGGGACTTCGTCACCCGCGCGGACATCGCCGAGCTCAGCCTGCTCAAGACCGTCGACCCGAGCATCGATGCGCTCGCCGGACTTGCAATCACCGAGGTGGCCCGCCGTGGGCGAGCCCTCGTCATCGGTCTCGACGGACTTAACCTGGTCTGCCGGTTCGCCCGAATGGGCTGGCTGAACTGGCACGACACCGCACCGAATGGTCCGGTCCGGATGGGCAAGGGGCCGTTGGGAATGCGCGTAACCCTGGCCTCGGGAGCCGCCTTCGACCTCATCGAACCCGGATCGAAGAAGAACGCCGCCGTGTCCCTCGTCCGTGACCCCTCCGAGGTGCCCGCCCTCGCCTCGCTGGGTCCCGACGCCCTGAGTCTCACCGTCGACGAACTCGCCGCGGCACTGTCCGAGTCGACCTCCCGGATCAAAACGGTCCTCGAAGATCAGAGAATCATCTCGGGCCTCGGCAATGCCTATACCGATGAGATCCTCCACGCTGCGAAGCTCTCCCCGTTCGCAACCGCGAAGACCGTCGACCCGCAGACGCTGCACACCGCCATCCATGAGGTGCTCGATGCCGCCCGCACAGCCCTCGTCGGCCTGCCGCCGGGCAAGATCAAAACCGCGAAGAAACGCGGATTCTCCGTTCACGGCCGCACAGGTGAGACCTGTCATGTCTGCGGGGAGACCATCGCCGAGGTGTCCTTTGCCGACAAATCCCTCCAGTACTGCCCCGGCTGTCAGACCGGCGGAAGGAAGCTCTCCGACCGTCGAATGGACCGCCTCCTCAAGTGATGCGCCTCCTCAAGTGAGGTCCGACCACCGGCATGGACGGCACCATCGACAGGATCTGTACCGCGCTCACCGCACTCTCACGCTGGGCGGAGGCGAAAATGGCGGTCGGCGATGCCATGGGCACGCAGGGCCACCTCGGTGATGTCGGTGAGGAACTCATCCCGGGATGATCGCTCATCGGCGGGAGTGTGGATGCGCTGCACGAGCGTCTCGGTGATTCCGCCGACGAGGACGATGCTTGTGAGGTCATTCGACGCCGCCGGCGCGGTCAGGCCGTAGGCGTGATCGAGTTCGTCGAAGGCTCCCTGCACCGAGGCGGCCAGCAGTCGCATCGTCTGATGACGCCGTTCCTCGAGTGAGTCGCAGATGCCGACGGCTTCTACCTCGAGGACGCGAGCCTTGCGCTCGTCATCGAGCATCGGCGACAGGGCCGCGCCGACGATCAGCCTGGCAGCTTCGGCCAAAGTGGCGTCAGAGGGGATCTGCGCCTCGTCGAGGACCGTGGTGATCTCCTCGTTGAGTTCGATGTAGAGGTCTTCGAGGAGACTCTCCTGAGTCGGGAAGAGCTCGTAGAAGGACCGGCTGGAGACCCCCGACTCCTGGCACAGGGCTTGCACCGAGGTCTTGCGGAACCCGATCGTTCCGTAGAGCTCGAGCGCCGCGTCGAGCAGGCGCGTACGACGCGCCGAATCCCGTTCCGACCGCAGGGTGCCGTGCCAGCGACGTGGGGACGAAGGCTGGGCCGGAGAAGAATCCATCCTCCCATAATAGTGAAAATTCATATTTTCACTGGCATACTCTGTGACATGGCTTACATGATTCGACAAGGTCGTCGCGCACCGGCCCCCACCGCCCCGATCGCCCCGGACCCCTCACTGCCGAAGGTCTGCATCATCGGAGCGGGATCCTCCGGCATCGCCGCCGCGAAGACGCTCTACACCTCAGCCATCCCCTTCGACTGCTTCGAAAAGGGCAGCGAAATCGGCGGCACATGGCTCTTCGATAACCCCAATGGTCAGAGCGCCTGCTACGAGACCCTGCAGATCAACACCTCGTGCCCGCGCATGGCCTTCTCCGACTTCCCGATGCCCGAGCACTACCCGCACTACGCCAGCCACGATCAGGTCTTCGACTATTTCCGTGACTACGTCGACCACTTCGGATTCGGTCACACGATCACCTTCAACACCGAAGTCACCGATGTTCGCCGAGGCGGCCGTGGCGGTTGGGATGTCGACATCAGATCCGGAATAGGTCAAGATGCCGTGTCGGAGACCCGGCACTACGATGCCGTGATGGTCGCCAACGGCCACCACTGGGATGCCCGCTGGCCCGACCCTGCCTACCCGGGGGACTTCGCCGGCGAACAGATCCACGCCCACGACTACCGCAGCGGTGACCAGCTCGAGGGACGTGATGTGGTCGTCGTCGGTGCCGGCAACTCGGCCATGGACATCGCCGTCGAAGGCTCGCGCCGGGCGAACAACGTCACCCTCTCGATCAGACGCGGCCAATGGGTGATGAAGAAGACGATCATGGGCATGGCGGCCGACCAGATCGTCCTGCCCGGGTGGGCCCCGTGGTGGATGACCTCGGCCCGGCTGCGCCTCGGCGCGATCCTCTCCGGCGGGTTGAAGAAATACGGACTGCCGGTGCCCGGCCACACGCCGGGCCAGTCCCACCCCGTGCAGTCGGATGCCATCCGGGATCGCCTCAAGGCCGGTACCGTGACGGTGCGTCCCGGGATCGAACGCCTCGAGCGCGACCGCGTCGTCTTCACCGACGGAACCTCGGCCCCGGCCGACCTCATCGTCTGGGCCACCGGGTACCGAGTGTCGTTTCCGTTCTTGTCCTCCGACGTCGTCGATGTCGCGAACAACGACCTGCCGCTGTGGAAGCGGATGGTCCACCCCGACCTGCCGGGGCTGTTCTTCATCGGCCTGCTCCAGCCGGTGGGTGCGGTCATGCCGCTGTCCGAAGCCCAGTCGAAGCTGGTGGCGAAGATCCTCACGGGATCCTGCGAACTGCCGAGCAGCCGGGACATGGTCAGACAGATGGCTCGCGATGACCGCCGGAACAAGAAGCAGTTCTACGATTCGCCCCGGCACACGATGGAGGTCGACTTCGACCACTATCTGTGGGAGATCGACCGGGAGATGAAGAAGGGAGCTATCGCCGCATGAAACGCTCCGGCACGACCCGCGGGAAGATCGTCGCCGTCACCGGAGGGGCACGCGGAATCGGCAAGGCGATCGCCGCACAGTTCACCGCGGCCGGCGCTCGAGTCGCCATCGGCGACCGCGACCTCGAAGCGGCCGAGGACACCGCCGCGGAACTGGGAGTGCGCGCCTTCGGCCTCGACGTCACCGACCCGGAATCCTTCGCCGATTTCCTCGAATTCGTCCGCCGCGATCTCGGCCCCGTCGATGTGCTCGTCAACAATGCCGGCATCATGTGGGTCGGTTCCTTCGACGAGGAACCGAACGGAGCGGCTCGCGCTCAGCTCGAGGTCAACCTCCTCGGCGTCATCAACGGAATCAAGACCGCAGCACCTGCCATGCGCGAGGCCGGGCACGGTCACCTCATCACGGTCGCCTCGGCGGCATCGATCCTGCCCACCCCGGGCGAGGCGACATACGCGGCGACCAAACACGGAGTGCTTGGCTACCTCAAGGCTGTGCGCACGGAGATGCGCGGTACCGGGGTGCACTTCACCGCCGTCATGCCCGCCGTCGTCGACACCGTCCTGGCCGCGGGGACCGGCACCGGTGCGGGTCCGCTGCTGCGTCCCGACGATGTCGCGGCCGCCGTCGTCCGTGCGGTCGCCCGGCCCCGTTTCGAGATCACCGTACCCGGCTTCATCGGTCCCGTGACCCGCCTGGCCGATCTCCTGCCGCAGCCGGTCAGGGACCGTATCTTCGGGGCCATGGTGCCCGACCAGGTCGCGCAGGTGAGGGCCGACGCCCGCGCCGGTTACGAGGTCGCGGCGTTCACGACCTCCCGCGCGGGGCGCGGTCAGGGGTGGGCCGCCTCGGCGGAATAGTCCTCCAGATCTATCCGTTGTGCAGAGGTGCGGGCCATCTGAGGCCCGGACATTCTGCGAATGGAGGAAAATTTGACGTCACGGAAGCAGATCCCCGGCACCGACCTGTCCGTCTTCCCGATCAATCTCGGCACGAACACCTTCGGGTGGACGGCCGATGAGGCGCAGTCCCATGCCGTCCTCGACGCCTTCGTGGCAGGCGGCGGCAATTTCCTCGACACCGCCGAGTCCTACCCTGCGTGGGTGCCCGGCAACACCGGCCGCGAATCCGAGACCATCATCGGCACCTGGTTGGACTCGCGGGACAACCGCGATGACGTCGTCATCGCCACGAAGGTCGGCGACCATCCCGAGCACAAGACGCAGGATCCCGAATACATCCGCACCGCCATCGACGCCTCACTGGAGCGTCTGCAGACCGATCACGTCGACCTCTACTACGCCCACCGTGACGATGAGGTGACCCCCATCGCCGAGGTGGCCCGCGCCTTCGATGAGATCGTCCGTTCCGGTAAGGCCAAGCACACCGCGGTGTCGAACTATTCGCCGGCGCGTCTGGCCGGGTGGTTCGCAGCGGCTGAGGACGAAGGGCTGGTCAAGCCGGTCGCGATCCAACCGCAGTACAGCCTCGTCTATCGGCGGGAGTTCGAGACCGATCTGCGCCCAATCGCCGAGCGGCGGGATCTCGCGGTGTTCTCGTACTTCAGCCTTGCCGCCGGCTTCCTCACCGGCAAATACCGCACCGAAGCCGACCTCGAGGGGGCCGATCGGGGTGGCATGGTGCAGGGATATTTCAATGCCGAGGGGCTCAAGGTCGTCGACGATCTCGTCGCGATCGCTGATTCGCACGATGTCGCTCCGACGACTGTGGCGCTGTCCTGGCTGTTGGCGAATGGCGTGACGGCGCCGATCGCCTCGGCCCGCACACCTGAGCAGCTCGAGGCGGTCATGGCCGCGCCCGGGCTCGAGCTCAGCACCGACGAGGTCGACCGTCTCGACCGGGCCTCGACACCGTTCGCTGTAGAAGAACCGTCCTGACTTCCCTCCCAATTACTACCGGACGGCGGCTCAGCAACCTCGCGCGAGGTAGCTGAGCCGCCGTCAGGTAGCTCTAGGGGTGTCTCAGGCGACGATTTCGTCCTTGGGCTCGACGGTGTGGGCAATGGCGGCGCCGATGACCGTGCCGATGGCGATCGTGAAGAACGTGGTCGCAGCCGCCAGCATGCTGCCGGCAACCCCAGCGCCGTCACCGAATTCGATCTGTGAGGCATTGAGGAGCCCGAACGACCCGGGGGCGACGACGAGGAACGCGGGCACGAAGCTGATCCGCCAGATCGGGCCTTTCGGCAGGCGCGAGAGCACGACGGCCACCACCGATGCGGTCAAAGCGCCGGCCAGACCGCCGATGGCCGCACCGAATTCGGCACCGATGCCCAGCTGCGCCAGCGCGGCCGCAGTGATGGTGAGGACGATCGGCACGGTGTGCTCGAGAGGGGTGTGCAGATAGATGATGAGGCCCAGTGTCGCGGCGGCCACGCCCAGGGCGGAGAGCCACCATGTCGAGGCGGTGAGCTGGGAGTTCGCAAGCGCCTCGGCGCCGGTGCCAGTGACGACGGCGGCACCGGCGACTCCGGCGATGAACATCGCCAACTGGACGGTGGCCGAGACGAGCCGGGAACTGCCTGCCGAGAGGGCGCCGGCGGAGATCTCGGTCAGCCCGGTGACCACGGCGCTGCCGGGCAGCAGCAGCGCCAGGGTGGCGACGATCGTGCGCAGGGGACTGTCCAGCCAGTCGAGGCGGAAGCCGATGAGGATGAGCACCGCGACGATGAACGCCGAGGCGACCGGCAGCAGCGGTCCGAGGCTGGGGTGGCGGGCGTTGACGGCGAGCACACCCGCGACGATGAGCGAACCGAGAGCGGCGAAGGCGAGGTTGACCAGTCCCGGTTCGAGCAGCAGGCACAGCCCGACGCCGACGGGCACCGCGCCGAGGCAGGTCACCCATCCGGGCCAGCGCGGGGGAGTGCCGTAGACCTCGGCCTCGATCATGCGGCGAGCGGCGTCGATGCCGAGCCGACGCGACCGCACGGCGTCGACGATGTCGAGCAGCTTCGCTGTCTGGTCGAACCGCAGGTCAGGACCGATGCGTTCGAACCGGGTGGGACTGCCGGGGCCGATGGTGAGGAACAGGCCCTTGGGAAGAGCTGCGACGTTGATGGACTTCAGGCCGACCGCAGGTGCCAGCCCGGTCAGAGCGTCTTCGACATCGACCGAGGAGATCCCACCGGCGAGCAGCCCCGTCCCGATCGTCACCAGCAGCTCCTGTGCGGGGACGGTCTTTTCGCTTGCCTCGTGCACTCCCAATCCCTCTCGTCTGCAGATCGGCCGACGAAGTAGAAGATACCAGCCTCCTACTACCCGACGGGGGCCCAGCAACCTGGCGCCAGGTTGCTGGGCCCCCGTCGGGTAGCAATAAGGGGAATCAGTGGGAGGCGGGAGCGGTGATTCCTTCGGCGGGGGAGCCGACGAGAGCGGCCGCGGCGCGTTCGGCGATCATGATCGTCGGAGCGTTCGTGTTCCCGGTCGGCACGAGCGGCATGATCGACGCATCGGCCAACCGCAGCCGGCTCACGCCCCGGACCTCGAACGTGGCCGGGTCGACGACCGCCTCGGCGTCCGTCCCCATCCGGCAGGTCCCGGCTTGGTGATGATAGGTCACAACCGACCCGCGGACGTAGTCCTCGAGGTCCTCGTCGGCCACCTCGGGGCCCGGGTGAATCTCGGTGGGCTGCCACGATGACAGGGCCTCGGCTCGCCCGATCTCACGGCATTGCCTCACCGAGGCGACGAGAGCATCGACATCGGCCTGTGCCGAGAGCACCTGCGGATCGACGACGAGCGGATCCTGTGGATTCGGCCCGCTGAGCCGCACCTCTCCGCGACTTTCGGGGCGAACCAGGCCGCCCTGCAGAGTGAATGCTCCGCCGGGTCCTGGTCCGGTCTGCCCGGCCGGCGCCGCATCCTGGGCATACATCGGCACGGAGAAGAACAACGGCTGAGTGTCGGGGACCGGCAGATCCGGTCGGGACTTCGCAAAGAAGTGC
Organism: Brevibacterium sp. Lmc1; assembly: GCF_057654315.1. Classification (NCBI taxonomy): domain Bacteria; kingdom Bacillati; phylum Actinomycetota; class Actinomycetes; order Micrococcales; family Brevibacteriaceae; genus Brevibacterium; species Brevibacterium sp. Lmc1. The sequence continues at coordinate 924,843 of NZ_CM172803.1, forward strand.
ACCTCGGCGGGCGCCACCTCTCCCATCGACACCTCCCGATCTCCGGTGGAGAAGATGACCGGTGAGAGCCAATGATCCTGGAGATTCTTGCCGACGCCCGGCAGATCGACCACCGAGTCGATGCCGACCTCGGCAAGCTCCTCGGCGGGACCGATGCCCGACCGCAGTAGCAGCTCGGGGGAGGCCAGAGCACCCGCGGAGAGGACGACCTCGTCGGCGGACACGGTGCCGACGCGGCCGCGGAAATCGATCTCGAGACCGGTGATCGCGGTCCCGTCGAGGAGAAGCCGACGGGCGTGCGCGGAGGTGAGAATCGTGAGGTTCTCATCGCCGAGGCGGGGCTTGAGGTAGGCGCGCCATGTGTTGAGTCGTTTGCCGTCGCGTACGTTGAGCTGGATCTTTCCGATGCCTTCGACGGATCCGGAGTTGTAGTCGTCATTGACGGGTATGCCGGTCTGTGCGGCGGCCGTGAACATGTCCTCCTGCAGCGGATTGCGCGCATAGTCGACGCGCACATCCATCGGACCGTCGGTGCCTCGATTCTCAGCGATGTCGCCGTCGAAGTTCTCGATTGCGGCGAAGACCGGCCAGACCTCGTCCCAGGACCATCCCGGACACCCGGATTCGACCCACTGTTCGTAGTCCCAGGCATCGCCGCGGACCCAGATGACGGCGTTGAGGGCATTCGACCCGCCGAGGACCTTGCCGCGGGGGAGGTGGATGCGGCGGTTCATCGCCGCCGGCTGCGGGGGAGTGTAGTAGTCCCAGTCCTGCTGCGAATGCCAGATCAGGCCGAGGTTGTTGAGATGGTCGATGTTCGGATTGGTCTCGTCTCCGCCGGCTTCGACGAGGCAGACTTTCTTTCCGGCATCGAGCAGCCGGCGGGTGAGGACGCACCCGGCCGATCCCGCACCGACGACGATGTAGTCGAATCGCTCGTTCGGGATCTCTGTGGGGAACGTGTCCGGGTGGTCTGAGGTGTTCGAGGCCACGGTGCCTGATTCATGCTCGGTTGTCATGGCCTCAGGCTAGTGATGTCGGTCACCGGTGAGGAATGCCTGCGGACGAGGTGTGCACGATTCGGCAAGCCGTCGGCGACGGTCGTGCGCGCATCGTCAATTCCGGTCCCACCCGACCTCTCCGTGCTACCCGACGGCGGCCCAGCAACCTGGCGCCAGGTTGCTGGGCCGCCGTCGGGTAGCAATTGGGGAGGTTAGGAGTCGCAACAGGGGGAACCGGACTCCGGGGCGGGGACGTCGAGGACGGGGGAGCGGTCGAAGAATCCCTCGGGTCGCAGCTTGAAGCCGACGGTGTCGACGGGCATGATCGGCCAGTCCTCGACCCGTGGGAAGTGGGTGAGGCCGAAGCTGTGCCAGACCACGATGTCCTCCCCGTCGACGCTGCGATCTGCCGCCGTCCACGCCGGCAGCCCCGCGTGACCGGGATGCTGGTTCGGGAAATCCCCGGTCGGGTACCGCTCGTCCTCCTGATACTGCGAGACCCACAGCGACTTCGACGCGAACGTGGCACGGCGATGAATCGACGAATCCTCGGCCGCGAGCAACGTGGGCAGGCCCGTCGGGTGCAGTTTGTACCCGACCGGTTCGCCGAGGCGGTTGGTCGACTCCGGGTTCGTCACCACCCACGTCCGCGCCTTCGACTGATCCGCATCCCGCTGCGCAGTCAGTTCGGTGGCCAGAACGGTCCGGGACCGGCTGAAGGCATTGCCGCGCGGGTTGTCCTGCGAGACCGGCAGACGCACCACGTCCTCCTCCTCGACCCGGCACTTGCCGCCGTCGAGGGCGAAGTCGAGTCGAGCCCCGAAGAGATGCTGGTGGAACGGGGCACCGAGTCCGGGCGCGATCTCCGAGGCGAAATCCGTCGACCCGTTCGGCAGCGCCGAGGTGAAGACGACACCGGTGGCCTTGGCCTCGAACTCGATCGTGCCGTCGAGGTAGAGATACCAGTAGAACCCGTAGTCGTAGTTGCCGACCGTGGTGAAGAACGAGACGACGAAGCGACGGTTGCGCCGGGTGTAGGCGACACCCGACCACAGGTCCGAATGCTTGGCCAGAATCGACGCATCCTCCTCATGCATGCAGATGCCGTTCTTGATCTGCCGAGGTTCGCCGAGGTTGTTCGCCACCCACGGTGACAGATAGGTGATATCGCCGAGGCAGTCACACCCGAGCTCGAGCGAGTTCGCCCATTGCCCGACGAGGTATTCGCCGGTGTCGAAATAGTTCTGCCACGACCGCACCGGTGAGGGGTCACCATAGGGAACGACCATCTCGGCGATCGCCGCCCGATCGAGGATCGTGCGACGGCGCTCACCGTCGTCGAAGGCGATGTTGTGCAGGACGAGGCCTTCGCGCATATCGAAGCCGACATCGAACGACCACTTCTCCCACTCGATGTGGTTGCCCTCGGTGACGGTGAAGCTCGGCCCCTCCGGCTGCGTGATCGAGATCGGCTTCTGCGTGGTCCGCACAGGTCCGGTGAGCTCCGGATCCGTGTAGTTCCCGTGCTCGGCCGGCACCGGAACGTTCTCGAGGTCGAGGACCTGGTCGACGGTTTTGTTCGTGACATCGACATAGGCGACGAGTCCGTCGATCGGGTGCGCCCACGCCGAGTCCGACTCATGCTGCTGATGGAATGCCAGCCCGCGCAGGATCCTCCGTCCCTTCTCCTCCGGGTATTCGAAGACCCCGGCCGACAGCGGCGCCACCCGGACCTCTGCGACGGACAGCCCGCGCCTCTCGAGGCTCGCCCGCCACGTCGGATCGGCGGCGAGGACCTCTTCGACGACCTCGAACTCCTCTTCCATGACGGGGAACTCGCCCTCTTCGGTGGAGTCCACCTCGGCGACGGATTCGACCGTCTCACGGGTGGCCGAGACGACGATATCGCGGGCAGTGCCTGCGGACTTGTCGAGGATGAAGGCACGGAAACGGCGATCCACCTCGGCGATGGCCCGCTCCGTACCGCGCACGGGATCGAGCAGGCCGACGTAGGCCATGCGCGCGGTATCGGGGAAGTGCCCGGCCGCGCGCAGCACCGCGGTGACGGTCGAGATCTCGGCCTCGGTCGGCAGTGTGAAGGGGGTGGCGGTGGTCGCCTCGGCGACGGAGGGGGAGGAATGGCAGGACATTGTGCACCTTTGCAATCTGGGCCTGTGGACTGAGTCACGCTAAAATCTACACTCGTAGGAAATAAAGTCAAGACCCGATCTGCACCGCTGTGGAGGAACCATGCCCAAGATCGTCGACCATGACCAGCGACGACTGGACCTCGTGCAGGCGACGCTGCGCCTGATCGTCCGCCAGGGCCTCAGTGGGGCGACGATGCGCGATATCGCGGCTGAGGCCGGGTTCGCCAATGGGGTCGTCAAAACGTACTTCGGTTCGAAGGCGGACCTGCTCGCGGCCACCTACCTCTACGTCTTCGAGGCCACGAACGCCCGGGTCGCGACCTCGACGACGGGCCTGCGCGGTCTCGACGCTCTGCGCGCCTTTGCGCACGAGGTGCTCCCGGTGACCCCCGCGCTGCACGACGAAGCCCGCGTCGTCCTGTCCTATCTCGCCGAGGTGGCCCAGAACCCCGAACACGCCCGCGCGACCGCAGGGACCATGGAGCTGTGGAGGGCGTGGATCGTCTCCTGGCTCGGCGAGGCCGACGCTGACGGTCATCTGCGTGCCGAGGTCGATATCGAATCCGAGACCGAAGTGCTCCTGACGTATCTGCTCGGGGCGCAGACCGGCGCGATCATCGGAGGGCGCGGATTCGACTTCGCCGGCTTTCGGGCCCAGCTCGACTACGTCATCGCCCGACTCGACTTGCCGAACTGAACCGGTAGGGCCGGGGCGAACCTTGGACGGAGGGAGCCTTGCCGAAGCTAGGTGACCAAATGGTCGGTAATCGGGTTCGGGGTGGTGACTGGCGCGGCGGTTGGGGATAGAGTGACCGGACAACGGGCCTTCGGCGAAGCGGTCGAGGCCGAGTGAACTGAGGACGACGATGTTGCTTGAAGACACCGCGAACGACTTCGACGGCTGGCAGGGCCTGGTCTCGGACTCGTTCGTCCCACTCGATACGGAACCCCAGCGCCGAGGCGGATTCCAAGGTCGCATCAGCGCGCGCGACTACGACTCCGTGGTGATGTCGCAGATCAACGCCAATCCCCATGCCGTCCTGCGCACCCCCGAGCTGATCGCCCGAGCCCGGTCGGAGGCGCACGGCTGCGCGGCCGGCACGAACTACTTCAAGGTCTCTCTGCAGCTCGACGGGCACGGACTGCTCATCCAGGACGGACGTGAGATGGCTCTGGCGCCCGGATCGCTGGCCATCTATGACACGTCACGACCGTATACGCTCAGCTTCGATTCGGACTTCTCGTCCTACGTCATGATGTTCCCGCAGTCACGGGTCAACCTGCCTGCCGGAACCGTCGGCCAACTCACCGCCACCCCGATCGGAGCCGACCACCAACTCGGCGCGGTCGTCGCCCAGGTCATCTCCCAGGCCGGGGCCATGCTGCCGACCCTCAACCGGGCGACCGGTGTGCGGCTGGCCGGCAACGTCGTCGATCTGCTCACCACCGTGATGGCCGACGAGCTCTCTGCCGCGGGCGGCGAGATCGACGAACGGCAGCGACTGTGGGCTGAGATGACCGACTACATCGATGTCCACCTCTCCGACCCGCAGCTCACCCCCTCGACCATCGCCGCCGCCCACTTCATCTCGGTGCGCACCCTGCACCAGATCTTCGAAGGCACCGGGGAGACCGTTGCCGGAGAGATCCGACGACGCCGCATCGAGAAATGTCGAGTCGACCTCGCCGACCCCGGGCAGCGCCAGACCCCGGTGGCCGCCATCGGCGCCCGTTGGGGACTGAGCGATCCCGCACACTTCTCCCGGCTGTTCCGCAGTGCAGTCGGACAGCCGCCCGCCGGGTACCGCCGCAGCATCCACGCCGACTGACGAGGATCGGGCCAACTGATCAGGACCGGATCGGCCGCTTCGGACCGAAGCGCCCCGACGCGGATGCGCGAATCGTCAAGAACTCTGCCTGCAAAGCCAAGACGCGATCTGCAGGCGGCACCCACACTGGCAGTAATCACTTTGACTGTTAGGTGGATCACATGAGCACTCTCAGCTCGGACCCGGCCAAAGGCGGCCTGGGTTCCCCGATCGGCAATGCCGCCGATCGGGCCTCCACGGACGTCGGGCAGGCACCCTCGGCCACGGCCTCACTCGATGCCCGCCGCATCGGAATCCCCGCGCTCGTCTTCATGATCATCGCCGCCTCGGCGCCGTTGACCGTCGTTGCGGGCGGAGTCCCCAGCAATTTCGCTGTCACCGGCCTGGTGGGGATTCCGCTGTCATTCGTCGTCCTCGGGATCATTCTCATCCTCTTCGCCATCGGCTATGCGGCGATGAGCCGCCACGTCCACAACGCCGGGGCCTTCTTCGCCTACATCTCGAAAGGGCTGGGCAAGCCCGCCGGAATGGGAGCGGCGATGACCGCGCTCGTCGCGTACAACGCCATGCAGATCGGCATCGCCGGAATGTTCGGCTTCGTCTTCTCCTCGTTCCTCGACACTCTCTTCGGCATCTCCTGGTCCTGGTGGGTCTGCGCCCTCATCGCCTGGGTCATCGTCGGCATCATGGGAGTGCTGCGCGTCGACTTCTCCGCGAAGGTGCTCGGCATCATCGTCGGCGCGGAGTTCCTCGTCGTCATCGTCTTCGACATCATCGGACTCGCGCACAGCCCCGAGGGCATCACCGGCGACGGGCTCGCTTTCGATCAGCTCTTCGCCCCTGGAGTCGGCGCGGCCCTGGCATTCTCGATCGCGGCTTTCATGGGCTTCGAATCCGGGGCCATCTATAACGAGGAGGTCAAAGATCCTCGTCGCACGGCAGGCCGGGCCACCGTCATCGCCGTGAGCATCATCGCGGTGTTCTACGCGTTTTCAGCTTGGGCGATGGTCGTCGGCGAAGGGGTCTCGAAGGTCATCGGCCGGTCCCAGGAATTCGGGCCCGACCTCATGTTCGTCTTCCTCGGCGAACACGCCCCGGTGTGGTTCGTCGACCTCGGCAACCTGCTGTTCCTCACCTCGCTGCTGGCCGCGCTCGTGGCTTTCCACAACATCGTCGCCCGTTACGTCTTCGCGCTCGGTCGAGACCGGGTTCTGCCGTCGTCGCTGGCCAGGACCTCGCGGCGCACCGGTGCTCCCGTGGCCGGCTCCCTCACCCAGTCGGGACTGGCGCTTGTCATCATCCTCGTCTTCGCCGTGGTCGGCTCCGGCAGCGATGACCCGCTGTTCCCTGTCGTCACGCTCTTCACCTGGCTGACGAACATGGGGGCCTTCGGACTCGTCCTGCTCATGGCGCTGACTGCGCTCGCCGTCGTCGGATTCCTGCGCACGAAGTCGGGGGAGTATTCGCTGTGGACCCGCGCGATCGCCCCGGGCCTGTCAGCCATCGGACTCCTCGTCCTCTTCGTCGCCATCGTCATCAACTTCAACGTTCTCATCGGCGCAGAGGGCACCACGGTCCTGTCCTGGCTGCTGCCGGCCATCGTTCTCGTCCCCGGGCTCATCGGCACGATCTGGGCCATCGTCCTCCGCTCGTCGTCACCGAATCTCTATGCAGGAATCGGTTCGGGTGGTTCCCTGGGATGACGTAGGCGTCCCGACCGCCTGAAACAGCCGTACACACCGCCAGAAAATGACCACACCAACCGCCGCCGACCTACCCGGTCGCCGATCAAAGGAGCACCATGACCGCCGAGGCAACCGCCACCGAAATGACCACCACCGCTGGAATTCTCGCCGCCATCGTCGACCCCTCCGGACGCGAGATCCACGACCCCGCCACCGGTGAGGTCGTCGGCCGCACCCACGAAGGCACACCGGCAGAGATCGACGCTGCGGTGACAGCAGCGCGCCGGGCTCAGCCTGCTTGGGCAGCGCGCAGCTCCCAGGAGCGCAACGACCTGCTCAACCGAGCCGCCGACGCCATCGAAGCCTCCGCCGAGGCGCTGGCTGAGCTGCTCTCACGCGAACAGGGCAAACCCCTCAACGGACCCAACGCCCGCTTCGAAGTCGGTGCCTGCGCGGCCTGGCTGCGTGCGAACGCGTCCTTCGAACTCGAACCCGAGGTCCTCGTCGACGACGGCGAAACGCATGCTGAACTCCATTACAAGCCCGTCGGCGTCGTCGGTGCGGTCGGTCCCTGGAATTGGCCGATGATGATCTCCGTCTGGCAGTTCGCGCCGTCTCTGAAGATGGGAAACACCGTCGTCCTCAAACCCTCGGAGTACACGCCGCTGTCCGTGCAGGCGCTTGTGGCTGTGGTCAACCAGGTGCTGCCGGCCGATGTGCTCTCCGTCGTTCCCGGTGATGGTTCTGTGGGCGCTGCATTGACCAGCCACGAGGATGTCGACAAGATCATGTTCACCGGGTCGACGAAGACCGGACAGGCGATCATGCGCACCGCCGCGGACAACATCGCCCGCATCACCCTCGAGCTCGGCGGCAACGACGCAGGCATCATCCTCGAAGACGCCGATCCGGCCCAGATCGCGGGAGACCTGTTTTGGGGCGCGTTCATCAATACCGGACAGACGTGTGCTGCGATGAAGCGGCTCTATGTCCCCGAATCGCTCTACGATCAGGTCTGCCAGGCCCTCGTCGAGGTGGCCGGACAGTCCCCGATGGGTGTGGGGCTGGAAGAGGAGAACGTGCTGGGGCCGTTGCAGAACAAGCAGCAGTACGACATCGTCGCTCGGCTCGTCGACGCAGCCAAGGACGGGGGAGCGCGCGTGCTCATGGGCGGCGATCCCGTCGCCGAGCAGCCCGGCTACTTCTACCCGACGACCCTCGTCGCCGACATCGACAACGACAACCCGCTGGTGGCCGAGGAGCAGTTCGGGCCGGTCCTGCCGATCATCAAGTACACCGACCTCGACCAGGCCGTCGAATGGGCCAACGAGCTCGAAGTCGGCCTCGGATCCTCGGTGTGGGGCACAGACCTCGACGCCTGCCGACAGGTCGCGGCCCGTCTCGAGGCGGGAACCACGTGGATCAACAAGCACGGCGCGGTCGACCCCCGCGTGCCGTTCGGTGGGGTCAAGAAGTCCGGCTTCGGTCTCGAATTCGGTCTCGAGGGCCTCAAGCACGTGAGCATCCCCCAAGTCATCTCCTGGTAATTGCTACCTGACGGCGGCCCAGCAACCTCGCGCGAGGTTGCTGGGCCGCCGTCAGGTAGTTCTGGGAGGGCTATTCGGGTGGTAATACGTGAATGCCGTCGGGGCCGTCAGCTGTGCGGCGGGTACCTAGGGCCGAATAGACGCTGACCGACCACGGTGAGTCGGAGTCGAATGCGCCGAGGTGCCAGTCTCCATAGCGATGCTCAAGTCTCAGTGATGTTCCGGCCGAGCAGTGATCGAGATCGGCAGGGCCGCCTCGTCGGTGGGTCGTTGTTCCGACAACGAGGCGACCGCCAGGTGCCAGCAGCTCGTCGGCAGTGGCGAATGCCCTTGCGAGCTCCACTCGAGTCAGAAAAGCCGGCACATTGCCTGACATGAGAATGAGATCGAAGCGCTTCGGCAACTGATGATCTGCCATCGTTCCGGCTGACAGGTCTGTCGCTGACAACTGCCGGAACCAAACAGAGTCGAAGAGCTCCCTCGCCACCTGCAGCACCTCGGGATTCGGGTCGATGCCGAATGCCCGGTGTTCGGCTCTGCGCAGTGCCGCGACCGCACTGCCGATGCCGCAGCCGATGTCAAGGACCGTTGATTTGCGAGGCACAATCATGTCGATGAACCGGGCGTCGACTTCGAGGTCGACACCTGAATGAGCCAACCGACGCATCTTTGCGGCGTAGTCCGAAAGATCGGTCGAATGCACCATCCCAATAGTCTCTCACTCATTCCGCACCAACTTCGCGCTCTCAGAACTACCTGACGGGGGCCCGGCAACCTCGCGCCAGGTTGCTAGGCCCCCGTCAGGTAGTAATTGGGGAGGGGAAGAGCTCTCGGACGATGTCGAGGACCCGGGCCAGTGCTTCGGACGGGTTGTTCCGGCGCCAGCCGAGGGCGAGCGTGAACGAATCCCCGCCCTCGGCGAGGCGGACATAGCGCACTCCGTCGATACGGATGTGATCCGAGGACTCGACGACGACGGCCATGCCGACCTGCGCGCCGACGAGCGCCAGAAGACTGTAGGGGTCCGGTGCTTCTTGGACGACCTGCGGCAGGAAACCGGCGTCATCGGCCAGCCGCATCATCACCTCTCTGACCTGCGACCCGTGCGACGGGGCATAGGAGATGAACGGCTGACCGGCGAGCTCACCCATGCTCACCGACTCACGCTCCGCCAGCTCATGCCCCGAGGGCATAGCGATCATCACGCTCTCCTGCCGGATGACGTGGACCTCGACACCGGCCGGCACCGGCGGGCTGATGATCGCGAGATCCGTCTCACCGTCGCGCAGCGCGATCGCGGCCTCCCCGCAGTACATCTGCGGCTGCAGGTCGAGGCTGATGCCAGGGTGCCGTTCGCCGACCTCGCGGGCCAGTCTGGAGAGGATGGAGTAGCCGCTCGTGCCGCCGAATCCGATGCGCACCCGGCCCGCCAGGCCCTGTTGAGCGGCCCGGGCCATGCGCCGGGCACCGTCGACCTGAGTCCCGATTGCCGCAGCGGGTTCGAGCAGCGCCTCACCCGCCGGCGTCAGTCGGACCCGCCGCGTCGTCCGCTCGAACAGATCGACGTCGAGGTCTCGTTCGAGCGCGCGGATCATCTGGCTGAGCGCGGGCTGCGCGATGTGCAGACGTTCCGCAGCTCGCCCGAAATGCAGCTCCTCGGCGACGGCGAGAAACGCAGTGACCTGCCTGAACTCCATGTCATGTCCCCACTGCGCCGATTGATAAGAATATACGCTTAATCACCAAGATATTACCTCTTGGACTCTGAGTAATTCCGATGGCACTGTTGAAGACGAACTCAATGCCCAAGGAGACGCCCATGACTGCCGAAACCACAGACACCACCACCGCCGACCCCTCCGACCTGCTCGACCTCGCCGGACTCCTCACCGACGACGAGCTGGCGCTGCGCGAAAAGGTCCGCAGCTTCGTCGACGAGCGGATCCGCCCGAACATCGCCGAATGGTACGAAGGCGCGATCTTTCCGACCGAGATCGTGCGTGAGATGGGCGAGCTCGGCCTCCTCGGCATGCATCTGCAGGGGTACGGCTGCCCGGGGCGTTCCGCCGTCGAATACGGTCTCGCCGCCCTCGAACTCGAAGCCGGCGACTCCGGACTGCGCACCTTCGTCTCCGTCCAGGGATCGCTGGCGATGTCGGCCATCCACAAGTTCGGCTCCGAGGCGCAGAAGAACCGCTACCTTCCCGGAATGGCCAAAGGTGAGATCATCGGCTGCTTCGGACTGACCGAACCCACCGCCGGGTCCGACCCGGCGTCCATGGCCACCACCGCCACCCAGGGCGCCGACGGATCCTGGACGCTCAACGGTGCCAAACGTTGGATCGGTCTGGCCTCGATCGCCGATATCGCCGTCATCTGGGCCGCCACCGACGACGGCATCCGCGGCTTCCTCGTGCCCACCGACACCCCCGGATTCACCGCCACCCCGATCACGCAGAAGCTGTCGATGCGGGCCTCCATCCAGTGCGATATCAACCTTGCGGACGTGAAATTGCCCGCCGAGGCGGTCCTGCCCGAGGTCACGGGACTGAAGGGGCCGTTCTCCTGCCTCAATGAGGCCCGGTACGGAATCATGTGGGGCGCCATGGGGGCCGCCCGCGACTCCTTCGAAGTCGCCCTCGAGTACGCACAGAATCGCCTCCAGTTCGACAAGCCGCTCACTGCCTACCAGATCACTCAGGAGAAGCTGGTGAACATGGCCCTCGAGATCCAGAAGGGCACCCTCCTGGCCATCCAGACAGGACGACTCAAAGACACCGGGACCCTCGATCCCGTGCAGATCTCCGTCGGCAAGCTGAACAACTGCCGCGAAGCCATCGCCATCTGCCGGGAGGCCCGGACGATGCTCGGCGGCAACGGCATCACCCTCGAATACTCACCGCTGCGGCACGCGAACAACCTCGAATCCGTGCGCACCTACGAAGGCACCGACGAGGTCCACACCCTCATCCTCGGCCGCCACATCACCGGCCAGCAGGCCTTCCGCTGAGCTGATCGGTTCCGCAGTCGGCCGGTACCCCAGGTCAGCTGCTGACCTGCGCCCCGCCGACCCACACCTCGGCGGGGGTGCGCAGACCTTCCAGATCAGCCAGCGGATCGGTCCCGAGGACCAGCAGATCCGCACGGTCGCCTTCGACGATCCGCCCCCGGTCACTCAGCCCGAGCGCATCGGCTGCGCCCGAGGTGGCCGACCGGATCGCCTCGGCGGCAGTCATCCCGGCGTCGATCAGGTAGCCGAGCTCACCGTGCAGCGACGCCCCGTGGGGCACGGGCGCGAACGGCGTCTCGTTCGCATCGGTGCCCGCAATGATCCGCACTCCCGCAGCGTGCAGGGCGCGCACATTCGACAGGGCGAGAGCGAACGCGGAATCGGCATGCTCGCGGAGGCGGGCGTCGGCAATCGCACGCATCATCACCAAGGTGGGGGAGACGATGGTGCCCGTCTCGACGATCCGAGAGATCGTCGCCTCGCTCAGCCGTGCCCCGAAAGGGACATGGGTGAGCACATCGACACCAGCCTCGAGGCCGCGATCGAACGCCCCCGGAGTGACCGCATGGGCGACGGTGAGCAGCCCCCGGCCGCGGGCTCCGTCGACGAGCGCCCGCAGCGTCGGAATATCGAGCGCGGGCACCTCGGTGGCGTCCGGATCCTCGATGATGATCTTGATGAGATCGGCTCCGCCGGCCTCCCGCCAGTCGAGGAACCGCTCGGCATCGTCGGGCCCGGTGACACCGGATCCGACGGGGAATCCCATCAGCTCGATCTGTGAGCTCCCCGGTGCCGAGGCGGCCGATCCGGCGCTGACGATCCCCGGGATTCCGCGGTCGGACCGGAAATCGTCGACAAGCGAGTCCGGATGCGTCCCGAGATCGACGAGCGTCGTCAGCCCCGTGCGAAGAGCACCGACGAGCGGCTCCCGTGATTTCAGGTGCACATGGGTGTCGATGAGCCCGGGCAGGACGAAGCCGTTCGACTCCGCAGACGGGGCCTCGGCAGGACTGATCGTCGTGATCGTATCGGCGAAGTCGATGTCGACGGCATCGCCGATGGCCGCGGTGTCGACATCGATGATGTGCACATTGCGCAGAGTCGTCATGAATCCACCTTAGTCACCGCAGGCATCTGCAATCCTCACAGTTCCGGGAAGCCGACCCCGGTCAGCTCTTCGGACACCGCCCACAGTCGGCGGGCCACCTCGGTGTCGGTGGACTTCGCCGAACGGGATGCGAACCCCGGCTTTCCGCGGATCTCGAACAGGCCGGTCGGGCCGATGTAACTGCCACCGGGCAGATCGGCGACGGCGGCGCAGAGGATCGGCCGTGCCCCGTTCTGCTCGCTCTGAGCGACCACCCGGGTGAACGCACGGCTGACTCGCGCGTCCAAAGAGTTGTCGTCGCTGGAGCCGAAGAGATTCGTCGCCGCCATCCCCGGATGGGCGGCCGTCGCGATCACCGAGCATGTCCGTTCGGACAGCCGGCGCTGGAGTTCATCGGTGAAGAGCAGGTTCGCCAGCTTCGACTGACCATAGGCGGCCATCGGCCGATACGATCGGCCGGTCCACTGGAGATCGTCGAAGTCGATCGTGCCGAACCGGTGGGCGATGGAGGCGACGGTGACGATGCGCTCGCGCACCTGCGGGAGCAGCAGATTCGTCAGGGCGAAATGGCCGAGGTGATTCGTCCCGAACTGCGATTCGAATCCGTCGACGGTCCGGTACAGGGGCGGGATCATGATCCCCGCATTGTTGATGAGGAGATCGACCGGATCGGTGAAGTCCGCAGCGAAGTCGCGCACCGAGGACAGATCGGCGAGGTCGAGGTCGCGCACCTCCGTGCTGCCGGGCATCGTCTTCGCGGCGGCTTCACCCTTCGCGCGGTTGCGGACAGCCAAGATGACGTGGGCACCTCTGCCCGCGAGAACCCGGGCAGTCACCCGGCCGAGTCCGCTGTTCGCGCCGGTGATGAGGGCCGTGCGCCCTGTGAGATCGGGAATGCCGAAGTCGATCGGAGAAGTCATGAGGCCATCCTAGATTTCCGCCCTGGCAGTCAGCTGTCCACCCGAGCCGCCACCGCACCACCGAATTTGTTAGGGTAGCCTTCGTGCCGAAGACCCCTGAAACCGGTGCGCAGATGCTGCGCCGAGCCGCCCGTCGGCGCATCCGTCCCCTGCTCGGCGGAGCTGGTGCCCTGTCGATCTGGCAGGTCTGCGAAGCGCTCGTGCCGGTGGCGATCGGCATCATCGTCGACCGGGCGATCATCCCGCTGTCGATCCCGGCTCTCATCATCTTCATCATCGGACTCGGCCTCCTCTTCACCGTACTCAGCCTCGGCTACCGTTTCGGTGCACGTCTGTGCAACTCCGCCCGCGAGCACGAAGCCCACGCCCTGCGTGCCGAGATCACACACGCGGCGCTGACCGCCCCGAGCCTTCCAGCCGACCGCACCTCGGGCGAGGTTCTGTCCATCGCGTCCGCCGATGCCGACACCGCGGCCACCGCATTTCAACAGGCCGGACGCGGCATCGCCTCGGTGCTGGGCATGATCACCGCCGCGGTCTTCCTCCTCATCGCCGACCCCGTGACCGGACTCGTCGTCCTCATCGCCGTGCCCATCGGCCTGATCGTCGTCGCCCTGCCCGGCCGGTCCGTCTCCGCGCGCGCGACCGCGCAACTCGAAGCCGTCGCCTCCGCCGGACGCTCGGCGTCTGACCTCATGCACGGACTGCGCGTGATCAAAGCGATGGGAGGCGAGCCGTGGGCGGTCCGTCGCTACCGCGCCACCTCCGATGCGGCCGCCGAAGCCGGCGTCGCCACAGGTGAGAAAACCGGACGCCTGGCCGGGCTCGGGGCACTCGTCATGTCCGCGGTGCTGGCGATCGTCCTCATCGTCGCGGGCCTGCGCCTCATCGACGGCCAGATGAGCGTCGGCGCGCTCATCGGCATCCTCGGCATGACCGCCTTCCTCACCGAGCCCATGCGCGCACTCGCCGACATCGTCGGCCTCTTCGCCCAATCCCACGGCGCCGCCGAACGGATCGCCCGCCTGCTGACCAGCATCGATGCTGAATCAGGCACCGGCGATGCGACAGACACCAGCGCCGAGGCGGCCCCCACCACCCGTGATGCCGCCGATATCCGCCCGAGAGTGACCACCACCGAATCCGGAATCACCATCACCGGATGGCCGACGACCGCCGAGTCCCGGGCACTCACCACCGCCGGGGGAGCGCTGACCTGCATCGTCTCCGACGACGCCGAGGATGCAGCCATGCTGCTGGCTGAGCTGACCTCCCACGCCAGGAGCCTCGGCCCCGCCCGGATGCTCGTCGCACCCCACGACGTCGACCTGTTCGAAGGCACCATCGGATCGAACATCACAATGGTCGTCACCGCCGACAGTTCAGACGCCGACGACCGCACTGACGCTGTCGATCACCCGCCGATCTCGGACGAGGTGCTTACCGCCTCGGGCGTCGACGAGCTGCTCGACCTCGTCAATGGGGGACTCGGCTACCGGATCCAGGAACTCGGCGGAAACCTCTCCGGCGGCCAGCGGCAGCGCGTCGCCCTGGCTCGAGCCCTGAACGCCGACCCGCAGATCCTCGTCCTCGCCGAACCCACCACCGCCGTCGACGCGGTCACCGAAGCGAAGATCGCCCACGGGCTCAGCCGACTGCGCCGCAGGAGAGGAGACCAGGCCACGATCATTCTCACCTCATCCCCGGCCTTCCTCGCCGCCGCCGACACCGTCGTCTATCGCCCCACGTCGGGCCCGCTGCTCATCGGCCGCCATGCCGATCTCCTCGAGACGGACACCGACAGTGCCGAGGCCTACAGAGACACGGTGACCCGATGACGCCGCAGACCACCCTGACGATCGCCTCGCGGCGTCGCTCCTTCGCCCACCTGGCCCCGCTGCTGCGGCGCCGCGCCGGCTGGATCGTCCTCCTCGTCGTCGCGGGACTGGCCAATGCCGGGGCAGGCCTCGTCGGGCCGTGGGCGATCGGCCGTCTCGTCGACGAACTCCCCGCCGGAGCAGACCCCGAACTCGTGTGGGTCTGCGCCATCGCCGTCGCGATCGCCGGCATCGTCATGGCCGCCGGCACATGGATCGGCGCCTGGGCGCTCGCCCGCATCGCGATGCCCGTCGTCGCCGAACTGCGCACGGAAGTCGTCGACTCAGCCCTGACACTCGAGTCCCAGCGGATCGAACGCACCGGCACCGGCGACCTCGTCTCCCGCGTCGCCGACGACTCCCGCAAGATCGGCGAGGCCGCCGGCCAAGTGCTGCCGCTCGTCGTCGAATCCCTCCTCGTCGTCGTGGTCTCTGCCTTCGGTCTGGCCGCCATCGATTGGCGTCTCGGCCTCACCGGGCTCGTCGCCGTGCCGATGTACTGGCTCACTCTGCGCTGGTATCTGCCCAGATCAGAACCCATCTACAAAGAAGAACGCGCCGCTTTCGGCAGGCGCGCCGGCCGCCTGCTCGGCGGCCTCACAGGCAGCGCGACCCTGCGCGCCTATCGCGCAGAGGCCGGGGAGATGCGACGCATCGACTCCGCCTCCGCACATGCCCGCGACCTGTCGATCGACGTCTTCCGATTCGTCACCCGCGCCTTCGGCCGCAACAACCGCGCCGAGGCAGTCGTGCTCTCTCTGCTGCTGGCCGCCGGCTTCGTCCTCGTCTGGTTCGGGGAGTCCACCGCCGGCGCCGTGACCACGGCGGCTCTGGTCTTCCACCGCCTCTTCAACCCCATTGGCGCCCTCGTCGGACTCTTCGACCAGGTCCAATCGGCCGGCGCCTCCCTGACCCGGATGGTCGGAGTCATCGACGAAGCCAGAACCGTGCCGAAGCGCTCGGCCCAGGCCGCACCCGCTGCCCCGTGGCTCGTGCTCGAGGACCTGTGGTTCTCCTACGACACCGACCCGGATACGGACAATCACGTGCTGCGCGGGGTGAACCTGAGCATCGCGCCGGGTGAGCACATCGCGGTCGTCGGCACCACCGGTGCCGGGAAGACGACGCTGGCGAAGATTGCCGCGGGACTGTCCGCACCCGGTCACGGACGGGCACAGCTGACGGATGGCGGGGCCGCCTCGGCGAACGGGGTGGACGTGGGATCGATGGACGAATCCGCGCTGCGCCGGCATATCGCCATGGTCGCGCAGGAGGTGCACACCTTCTCCGGCAGCCTGCGCGACAACATCACCCTGCCGCGTCCGGACGCAAGCGACGACGCTGTTCGCAAGGCCGTGGACACGGTCGGCGCCGGGTGGGCGACGTCCCTGCCGAACGGCCTCGACACGCAGATCGGGGAGGGTGGGGTCCGCCTGTCCGCGGTTCAAGAGCAGATGATCGCGCTCGCCCGCCTCGTCCTCGCCGACCCGGACTTCGCGATCCTCGACGAAGCCACCGCCGAGGCGGGATCGGCCGGAGCTCATGTCCTCGAATCTTCCGCCGAGGCGGTCCTTTCCGGCCGTGGTGCGCTCATCGTCGCCCACCGGCTCAGCCAAGCGGAGAAAGCCGACCGGATCCTCGTCATGGAGCACGGACAGGTCATCGAGGAAGGCACCCACCACGACCTCGTCGCTGCAGGCGGCCGCTACGCCGAGCTGTGGGAGGCGTGGTCGGGCTGAGGCCGTCGGACAGGGGGCATCAGCTCAGGCCGAGCACCGTCGTGGCGATCGTGAAGTAGAGGATGAGGCCCGTGGCATCGCAGAACGTGGAGATGAACGGGTTGGAGAACACCGCTGGATCCGCCCCGACCTTCTTCGCGATGATCGGCATCAGCCCTCCCACCGTCGCGGCCATGATGCACACCGACAGCAGCGTCAGCCCGATGACCAGGCCGATCGCCCAACCGTAGACGAGTCCGGCGACGACGAAGCCCAATGTGCCGAGCACGGAACCGAGTACCGCGCCCACGCGCAGCTCTCTCCAGATGACTCGGCCGAGGTCGCGGACGCGCACCTCACCGACGGCCAGGGCTCGGGTGACGGTGGTGGCCGCCTGGTTGCCTGTGTTGCCGCCGGTGCCGGTGAGCAGCGGAATGAAGAGCGCGAGGACGACGACCTGATCGAGTCGGTCCTCATAGACTTCGAGGACCTGGACGGTGAGGATCGCCGATACGGCGAGGACGAGCAGCCACACGATGCGGCTCTTGACCAGACGCATGATCGTCGAGGACAGGTAGGAGCGATCCAGCGGTTCCGTACCGGACCCCCGGGCGAGATCCTCCGCGTCCTCCTCGTCGACGATATCGAGGACGTCGTCCATGGTGAGGATGCCGACGAGCCGCTCCTCCTGATCGGTCACCGGCATCGCGATGAGCCGGTGGGAGAGGAACTCACGCGAGGCTTCCTCACGGTCCGTCAGCGCATGAGTGCTCAGAGAATCACGAACGATGCCCTCGATGATCGTGTCCTCATCGGCGGCAAGCAGATTGCGCAGCGACACCACGCCCCGCAGTACCCGGCCGGGGCCGACGACAGGCAGCAGATAGACGGTCTCGGGTCCGTCGATGCGGGCGCGCACAACCTCCATCGCCTGGGCCGCCGTCCAATCCTCGTGGATGCCGAGGACCTCCGGAGACATGTACCGTCCGATTGCGGACTTCGGGTAGCCGAGCACGGCAGAGGTCATCGATCGCTCGTCCGGGGTCAGCCCCTTCATCAAGCGACTGGCCACGCTGGCGGGCAGTTCGCCGAACAGTTCGGCACGGTCATCGGGGTCGAGGCCCTCGACGATATCGGCGACCTCGGGTTCGCGGAGATTGCCGATGAGCTCGGCCTGGTACGCCGGAGGGAGGTCCTCGAAGACGTCGAGAGCCTCCTCCTTCGTCAGCACGCGGAAGAGCATCGCAGACTGCAGCGGGGTCGAGGTGTGGACGAGGCGTCCGATCTCGGCACGCGGGACCTGTTGGGCCAGACCAGCGATCTCATCGAGCGTACCGGGATCGATTCTGCCGGTGAGTGCGGATTCGAGTCGGTCGGCCGCCTCGGTGCCCTCTGTCGTATCGGCCACGCATGCCCCCTCACCTCGGACGGAAACTTCCGCCCTCAACCTTAGGCCATCTACGAGGCGGCGCCGGGCTCGCCTCGACAGCGCGCAGTCGCGACGTTTCGGGCACCACCGAAACGACACGGGCCTACGATGAGGACATGACGAGGAGATTCCCGGAGTCCGCACCGAACATCGCCGCTCTGGCGTCGGCTATCGCCGACCCGAGGCGCGTGATGATCTGTGCCATCCTCCTCGACGGCCGTGCCTGGACGCTCACTGAGCTCTCCCGCGCTCTGTCGATTCCGATGTCGTCGATGTCCGAACACGCTAACGTCCTCATCGACCACGGCGTCCTCGTCGAGCGACGAGAAGGCCGACACCGCTATGTTCAGATCGCCTCGACCGACGTGGCCGACTGGCTGGAGCACACCGGAGCTCTGGCCGGCGGAGCGATGACCTCAGCACCGACGCTGGCTGCGAAGACCCGTAACCGTCAGCTCATCGAAGCCCGCACCTGCTACCGGCACATCGCAGGCCGGTTCGGCACTCAGCTCTTCTCCGCACTGATGCAGCGAGAATGGATCGATCCGTCTCTCACCATCACCGAATCCGGGAGGGCCGGGCTCGCAGAGGCATTCGGGCTCGAAGTCGGTCAACCGACCGCCTCGTCGCGCCCCCTTGTGCGCCGGTGCCTCGATTGGACGGAACGTCGTTCCCACCTCGGCGGTCGCCTCGGCGACGACATCTGCAGCACGTTCTTCGACCGCGGGTGGATCCTGCGCCGCCCGCACTCGCGAGCTCTGACGATCACCGCGGACGGGCGCGACCGCCTCGACTGGGTGCTCAGCGCACAGAGAGATCATCTCTGACCCCCAACGCACAATCCGACAGCGCACTATCCGACAGCGAACAAAGGAAACCGACGATGACCTCACCCACCGACACCACGCGAGCCTTCCGCGAACTGCACGTTCCCGGCGACCCATTCATCCTGCCCTGCGCCTGGGACGTGGCCAGTGCCCAGTTCTTCGCCGAGGCGGGGCACCGGGCCGTGGGCACGACGAGTCTGGGCGTCGCGGCCGCCATCGGCGCCGCCGATGAGGACCGTGAGACGCTGACCGCCACCGCGGACCTCGTCGCCGCTCTGCGTCGGGCGCTGCCGGAACAGCCGCTGACCTGCGACTTCGAAGACGGGTACGGTGACAGTCCCGAATCCGTCTTCGCGAGCGTGCGCGAGGCTTTCGCTGCCGACCCCGCCGACCCCGCCGGCCGACTCATCATCGACGGCATCAACATCCAGGACTCGCGGCACGCACTGATGAGCGAACCCGTGGTCTTGGCCGCGAAGATGGCGGCCGTCAAGGAAGCGTGTCCGGATCTGTTCGTCAACGCACGGATCGACACATTCTGGCTCGGCCAGGACAGCCTCGGCGAGGTTCTCGAACGCATCGACGCCTATGCGGACGCGGGAGCCGATGGCATCTTCGTCCCCGGCGACCTCGACCTGTCGACGATCGAGACGATCACCGCCCGCAGTCGGGTTCCGGTGAACGTGCTGGCCAGTCCGCGATACTCGCGGACGACGCTCGCCGAGGCGGGGGTGGCCCGGATCAGCACCGGGTCCCTGCTCTACCGTGCGGCGATGTCGGAAGCGCTGCGCTCCCTCGCCGTCCTTGCCGACGACTCCCCGGCGGAGACTGAGAACGTGCTCTCGTACCGGGCTTTCACCGAACTGGGCTGAGTCAGCGTCAGCGCCCGTCCTGCCGGACGGTGAGCACGGGCACGGGGGAGCGGAGGATGAGCCGCTGCGCGACCGACCCGAGGATCATCTTGCCCACGCGCGATCGGGCACGGACACCGAGGACGAGGCGATCGACCTCCGCGTGATCGCTCAGTTCGTCGGTGACGGCGGTGACCGGGTCGCGATCGCCGCGGCCGGACCGATTGATGACGGTGACCTCGAGCCCGGAGGGAATCTCATCCTCGGTGAAGTCATGGAGGGTGAGGTTGATGAGCAGCAGCCCGGTGCCGAGGTTCTGCGCCTCGGCGACGGCCGATTGGAGGGCAAGCCGACCCTCGGGACTGTCGGTGACGGCGACGGCGACTGACATGGAGGCTCCTTATCTGCGTCCGTACTCGGCTTTGAATTCGCGTTCGAACTCCGCGAGGTCCTTGTCCTTCGTCTCCGGCAGCATCAGTGCCAGGAAGACGAAGGCGATCACGGCGAGGCCGGCGAACATGCCGAAGGTCGCCGTCATGCCCAAAGCCTCGATGAGCGGCGGGAAGAACTGGGCGACGATGGCGTTCATGATCCACAGCACGAACACGCAGATGCCCATTGCGAAGCTGCGGATCTTCATCGGGAAGATCTCCGAGAGCATCAGCCAGGTCAGCGGGCCGACCGTTCCCTGCATGGAGAAGACGAAGAGGACGAGGAACGCGAGCACCGTCCACGCCTGTGCCGGTCCGGGAGGAACGATGACCGCGGTCAGGGCGATGAGCGTGTGGAAGACCGCGATGAGGGCGTAGCCGGTGAGGAACATGACCCGGCGCGGCAGCTTATTCAGCAGATACATGCCCAAGGAGATGCCGGCCAGGGAGAACACGCCGTTGGCGATGTTGCCGATGATGGCGACACCGGAATCCAGGCCCGCGCTCGTGAGCAGCTGAGTTCCGTAGTACATGACCGAGTTGATTCCGGTCAGCTGCTGGAAGAAGCCGAGTCCGGCACCGATGATCACCAGTCGCAGCACCCACCGGGTGCCGAGGTCGGAGAGCCCGCCCGTGGCCTCCTTCGCATCCTCGGCTGCGAGGTGGGTGACCTCGTCGATCTCGGCCTCGGCACGTTCGGGGGAGCGGACCTGCTTGAGCACGGCCAGAGCTTCCTCGGTGCGTCCCTGCGAGATCAGCCAGCGCGGGCTCTCGGGTTGGAAGATCATGCCCACGAGGAGGGCGATCGCTGGCACCAGGGCAACGAGCAGCATCCACCGCCAGATCGAGTCGACATGCCCGAAGAAGTTGAAGATCACGGCGTTGATGACGAACGCCGCAAGCTGACCGCCGACGATCATGAGCTCATTGCGGGTGACGTAGCTGCCGCGCTTCTCCGACGGGGCGATCTCACCGAGATAGACGGGCACCGTCGCCGAGG
Organism: Brevibacterium sp. Lmc1; assembly: GCF_057654315.1. Taxonomy (NCBI): domain Bacteria; kingdom Bacillati; phylum Actinomycetota; class Actinomycetes; order Micrococcales; family Brevibacteriaceae; genus Brevibacterium; species Brevibacterium sp. Lmc1. Next base: position 946,226 of record NZ_CM172803.1, read on the forward strand.
CACCGCCGACTGCGAGTCCGAGGACGAAGCGGGCGCCGATGAGGAACTCCGCCCCGGGCGCGAGCACGCAGCCGAGGGTGCCGATGATGAAGACTCCGGCCAGGAGCAGGATCGTCTTGCGACGGCCCCAGGCATCGGCGACTCGACCGCCGAAGACCGCACCGAAGGCGGCGCCGACCATGAGAGAGGCGACGACGAGGCCTTCGCTCAGCGCGGTCAGGCCGAAGTCCTCGCTTAGGGGTTCGAGGGCTCCGTTGACGACTCCGGTGTCATAGCCGAAGAGCAGCCCGCCGAAGGTGGCGACCGTGGCGATGATGCCGAGGCGGTGGACGGGGCGACCCGTGCCGACGTGGGGGAGTTCGAAGTTCGTGCTGGCGGTGGACGTCGATCGGCGACGCGGGGATCCGGGTGGCATGGGCGGCTCCTTTCCCCTTCAGTCCTAACACATGGGAGCCTGCCGCAAGCGGAGGGGGTGGAGCTCAGTCCTCCTGATACGAGTCGTCGATGACTTCGGGCATCCCGTCGATGACCGAGACCTCTTCGGTTCCGTCGTCGGCCAGGGCATCGACATCGAGGTCGTCGCCATCCAGCTCGGCGACTTCGAATTCGTCATCATCGTCGGAGACCATCTCGTCGCCGACACGATTGCCCTGTTCCGCGGCAGGTGACTGATCGGTGTTGAACTCGTCGGAGAGACCGGGAGCCTCGTTCTCGTCGTCCCAGCCGGCGTCGTCGATGAGAGCATCGTCGGCCCCTTCGATGCCCGTGCCTTCCGGCCCTTCGGCACCGGGCTCGACGGTCGGCTCGGCGGGCTCATCGTCGATGCCGGAGTCGACGTCGACCTGGTCGGCCTCTGCTTCGGCGGCGGTGAGTTCGGGATCATCCAACTCTTCGGCCGTCGGATCGTCGAGTTCGGGATCGTCGAGGATGGGGTCGTCTTCCAGCCGGTCGGCCGCGTCCGAATCGAACTCGCTCATGATCTCTCCTTCGCTCGCAATCAGGTTCGGGCCCTCATTCTTACACGTCGATCCGTCGCAGGCCATGGGGGACAGAATCATTTCCGGTCAAAGCGGTCCTTCCACTCCTGCCAATCCCAGTGCGCCAGAAACTTCTCTCCGGCCATTCGGCCCGACGAGATGAGATCGAGTTTGTCGGCCGTCGTCAAAGCGAAGTCCGTACTGCTGTGGCCGGTCGTGTCGACGAACACCGTCCTTTCGGTCACCGAAGGGTCGTCGATGTGCCGCCGGTCGTGCGCGTTGATCATCGTTGACAACAGGGACTTCGCGTATTGGAAGGTCGTCGCGTTGGGCCGCCATTCCGCGGCCGCCGTCCGCCGGGCCGAGAGCATGACGCCGAAGGTCGGCCACCGTGCTGGCAGCGCATCCTTGCGGTCGAAGACGTCGACGGGGAAGTTCGAGAGCAGTCCGCCGTCGGCACCGAGCACGGAGTCTCCACCGGCCACATTCGGCCGGGCGGGCAGAGCCCGCGGACGGAAGAAGAACGGGCTGGCCGCCGAGGCGCACACCGCCTCGGCGACGGACTGACTGTCCGCATCGACGCCGAGGGCCTCTTCGTAGTCCCAGGGGAGGCGGAGCATGCGGCCGCGGGAGACGTCGGAGACGATGACGACGAGACGATACGATCGCTCCGGCGGAATTGCGCTTCCGGGATCGTCGAGCTTGAGGTCACCCCATGTGCGCACCCCCTGATCAGCCAAAGCCGTGGCGAGGAAATCGTGGAGCGTCTGTCCCGCATACATCCCCTTGTGCAGCAGCAGTCCCTGCACCCGCCCCAACCAGGGGACGAGGCGGAAGGCAGCAGAAAGGTCCTCGAACTCGGTGAAATCCTGTTCGAGGACCTTCTGCTGCAGAGTCTGCGGGCCGATGCCCGCCGCGGTGAGCGCACCGACGATGGCCCCGGCCGAGGTGCCGGCGATCCGGTGGAAGTCGAAGCCGCTGTCGGCGAGAGCTTCGACCGCGCCGACCAGGCCCGGCAGCTTTGCACCGCCGCCCTCGAGAACGAGATCGGTCGTCGTCATGGCGGCTCCTTTCCTTCGCACCCCGATTCCATTGTGGACCAGCGCCGAGGATGTGCCGCCTAGTGACGTGCGACGGTGACCGGCACGTCTCCCTCTGGTGACCGGTGCGTCCGGTTCGGACCGGTGCGACCGGTGAAGTGGTCCATCGTCTGGTTGACGCCGAGGAAGTCCATGACCTTGTCGAAAGCGCGGGTCGGCAGGAGGCGGGCACCCGGAACCAGGCGGACGAGTGAGGGCATGACCAGCTGCTCACGACCGGATTCGACGGAGTCGAGGACCCGCGTGGCCACATCGTTCTCTTCGAGGATCGGGAGCAGGCGGGGGAATTTCGTCTGCACTCCCTTGAACATGCCCGTATTGATATAGAAGGGGCACACGGCAAGCGTATTGACCCGGCTGCCGTCGGCGCGCAGCTCTCCGCGCAGTGACTCGGTGAAGCCCACCGCCGCCCATTTGCTCGCCGAGTAGTCGGTCTGTCGAGCGACTCCGGTCAGGCCGGCAGCGCTGGCGATGGTGACCACCGAACCGCGGTCGCGTTCGATCATTCCGGGTAGGAAGGCCTGGGTCGTCCAGTACAGGGCGAAGGTGTTGACGTCGTAGAGGCGACGGATCGCCGCTTCCTCCATGTCGAGAAGCTTCTTGCCGGAGACGATGCCGGCGCAGTTGACGAGGATGTCGATCTGACCGGTCTGCTCGGCCATGGCGGCAACCTGGTCGGCATCACCGACATTGAGGGTGAAGGATCGGGCCCTGGTTCCAGCGGCCTCCACCTCGGCGCGCACCGCGTCCCCGCGTTCGTCCGAGAGGTCCCAGATGATGACCTCGGCTGCGCCGCGGGCCGCCGCGTCCAGAGCCATGAGTCTGCCGATTCCGCTTCCGGCCCCTGTGATGAGGATGCGGTTGCCGGCGATCTTCGTTCCACGCGTCATGTCTGTGCGTCCTTGCAGTTAGGCGTCAGTGCTGTTCCTCGCGAGCAGAACCCGCCCAAGCGGACCTCACGAGATGTTACTCAACAGTACATCAGTGTGCCGTGGGTCACGCAAGGGCGGGTTAGCCAATCGCCCGTCGCCTGGGAAGGTCAGCTCTCCTTCATGCCTTTCTGGATGAGGTCCATCACCGAGGAGTCCGCGAGGGTCGTGACATCGCCGACCTCGCGATTCTCGGCCACGTCCTTGAGCAGCCGTCGCATGATCTTGCCCGACCGGGTCTTCGGCAGATCGGGCACGATCATGATCGAACGGGGAGTCGCGATCGGTCCGATCGAGGACCGCACATGACTTCGCAGCTCACCCACGACATTGTCCCCGCCGTCGTGCGCGCTCTCCCGGAGGATGACGAAGGCCTCGATCGCCTGCCCTGTCATCTCATCAGCGGCCCCGACCACGGCCGCCTCGGCGACTTTCGGATGAGCGACGAGGGCGGACTCGATCTCCGCGGTCGACATCCGGTGACCGGAGACGTTGAGGACGTCGTCGACGCGGCCGAGGACCCAGAAATCACCGTCGCGGTCGATCTTCGCACCGTCCCCGGCGAAGTACACCTCCGGGTACTGCGACCAGTAGGTCTTCTTGAACCGTTCCTCATCGCCCCATAGGGTGCGCAGCATCGACGGCCACGGCTCCTTGATGACGAGGTAGCCGCCGTTTCCGGGTTCGACGGAATTGCCCTCATCGTCGTAGACGTCGGCGACGATGCCGGGCAGCGGACGCATCGCCGAACCCGGCTTCGTCTCGGTCACGCCCGGCAGAGGGCTGATGAGGATGCTGCCGTTCTCCGTCTGCCACCAGGTGTCGACGACAGGGCAGCGGTTCCCGCCGATGTGCTCGCGGTACCACATCCACGCTTCGGGATTGATCGGCTCACCGACGCTGCCGAGCAGACGCAGGCTGGACAGGTCGTACTGCGCGGGGATGTCGCGGCCCCATTTCATGAACGAGCGGATCGCCGTGGGCGCGCAGTAGAGGATGGAGACCTTGTACTTCTGCACGATCTCCCACCACCGGCCCCGGTGCGGTGTGTCCGGGGTGCCCTCATAGAGCACCGAGGTGGCCCCATTGGCCAGCGGACCGTAGACGATGTACGAATGGCCGGTCACCCAGCCGATGTCTGCGGCCGTCCAGTAGACGTCCGTCTCGGGTTTGATGTCGAAGACCGCCCAATGGGTGAAGGAAGCGCCGACGAGGTAGCCGCCGGTGGTGTGCATGATGCCCTTGGGCTTTCCGGTCGTTCCCGAGGAGTACATGATGTAGAGCGGATGTTCGGAATCGAAGGCGTCTGGAGTGTGCGTCTCCGGCTGCCGATCGACGACCTCGTGCCACCACAGATCACGGTCGCCGTTCCAGTCCACGTCCTGGCCGGTACGGCGGACGACGAGGACATTGCGCACCTCGGGGCAGTCCTCCATCGCCTCATCGACGACGGATTTGAGACCCGAGGGCTTGCCCTTGCGATAGCCGCCGTCTGCGGTGATGACGAATTCGACTCCGCAGTCCTTGACGCGGTCGGCGATCGCCGAAGCGGAGAATCCGCCGAAGATGACGGTGTGCGGGGCACCGAGGCGGGCGCAGGCCAGCATGTCGAACACCGTCTCCGGGATCATCGGCATGTAGATGGCGACGCGGTCGCCGGTCTTGACCCCGAGTTCGGCGAGGGCATTCGCGGTCTTTGAGACCTCGCGCAGAAGATCGGAGTACGTGATGGTGCGGGTATCGCCGGATTCGCCTTCGAAGTAGTAGGCCACACGATCGCCGAGGCCGTTCTCGACATGGCGGTCGACGCAGTTGTAGGAGGCGTTGAGCCTGCCGCCGGTGAACCACTTCGCGAAGGGCTTCTCCGACCAGTCGAGGACCGTGTTGAAGGGAGTCTCCCAGCTGATCCGCTGTGCCTGCTCCTCCCAATAGCCGATGCGGTCGGCGGCCGCCTTCTCGTATTCGACAGCCTGGGCATTGGCTGCGGCGGCGAAGTCCGCTGGGGGTGGGAAAGCCCTGTCCTCGTGGCTGAGTTCCTGAATCGTCGGATTGTTCGTCATCGTGCTCTCCTTTCACCCCGCACCACCACGACGTGGGCGGGTCATCGAACTCACCTTCAACCTACTCCAGTCGGTTGGGATTTCAAGAGGTGCCCGCAGACGCGAAGAAGCCCCGCTTCCCCAGTTTTCACTGGGGAAGCGGGGCTTCCGTGTTGTGGCTCCGACCGGCGTCGATCCGGTGACCTTTCGATTTTCAGTCGAACGCTCTACCAACTGAGCTACAGAGCCGAGTCGCCGACATACTGAAGAAGTATGTCGAGAGAAACAAAGGCTCTTCCGAAGAAGAGCCTTATGCTCCGCGACCCTGACGGGACTCGAACCCGCGACCTCCGCCGTGACAGGGCGGCGCGCTAACCAACTGCGCCACAGGGCCTTGCTGTTGTGATGGAAGACCTTACGATCTTACACCGTACCCCCAACGGGATTCGAACCCGTGTCGCCGCCGTGAAAGGGCGGTGTCCTAGGCCTCTAGACGATGGGGGCCCAGGTTGTCCTCGGATTCCCCGTGGGCAACGACGTTAAGCTTATCCCACCCGATTCGAGGAATGCAAAACGAAAAGGAGTGTCCTCGGTCACACGACGGAAACGGTGTTTGTCGACGTTTCGCAGGGCCGCCTCGGCGAGGGGATCGGAGTCGCTAGAGTGGGAGGCATGGTGGCCCTGAGTGATGAGGAGTTCGACGCGATCCTCGGCGAAGCCCTGGATCTGCTGCCCGCCGGGGTGACCGAACAGCTGGACAATGTCGCCCTGTTCGTCGAGGATCGGCCGGAGAACGGTGATCGACACCTGCTCGGCCTCTATGAGGGCACACCGATCGGGGAGCGGGGAGTCGCCGGGTTCGAGATGCCCGACAATATCTTCATCTATCGTGACAACCTCATCGACTTCGCCGAGGATGTCGATCACCTGCGCGAGGAGATCGTCGTCACCATCGTTCATGAGATCGCCCATTTCTATGGGCTCGATGACGATCGGCTCCACGAACTCGGGTGGGGGTGAGCGTCTCCGGCCGAAGGGGTTGACGGGCTTACCGACGAGTCACTTGACGTCACGGGAATTGGCGTCCGCAAGCCTACTTCGCCTATTGTGGGCGGGTACCTATCAGCACCGATACAACATTCCGTCCGTATCGATGCGGGGACACGGAGCCGTGAAAGCTGCGCCTCCTGGCCCCGCTGACCTGCGGGCAGGAGGCACTACCCCCTTATGACAGTTGCATCCAAGACTTCCAGCGCGGCGACCCCGGCCGTGCGAGTACTCAATCTGGCAGGCATCGACTACAGCCTGCGCAGCTTCGACCACGACCCCGCCACCCGCCGTTACGGTTCGGAGGCCGCCGACAAACTCGGCGTCAGCTCCGACCAGGTGTTCAAGACTCTGATGATCCAGGTCGACGGGCAGCCCGTGACCGCGCTCGTCCCCGTCTCCGGTCAGCTCGACCTCAAGGCGCTGGCCTCCGCGCGCGGAGCGAAGAAGGCCCAGCTGTCCGGCGTCGCCGAGACCGAACGTCGTACTGGCTACCCCGTCGGCGGAGTCTCTCCGTTCGGACAGCGCCATGCCGTGCCGGTCGTCGTCGACCGCACAGCTCTCGACCATTCGACGGTGTTCGTCTCGGCCGGCCGTCGCGGTCTCGAGATCGAGATCCGCCCCGAGGATCTCGTCATGCTCACGAACGCCCAGGTCGCGAAGATCGCCGCGCTCGACTGATCAGCTCTCGCTGATCTGAACGCCGATCCCCGGCCTCACACCCATTCGACCTCACCGACCTCGGGCTCTGCCCGACCGGCGGTGAGGTCGGCGTACATCGCCACGGCGTCGGCCACCTCGGCGAGGGGGACCAGGACATCGAGTCCGACCTCACCGCCGTAGTCGGCCCGCGTCGTCCACCCCCGGTTCCCGGCCGCCCGCTCCAGGGCGTTGGCCTGGGCATAGTCGACGTGTGCGGACACAGGGACACGCTCACGACGGGTGACGATCCTCGCCTCATCCACGGCCGCCGAGGTGGCCTGACCGTAAGCGCGCACGAGCCCGCCCGCGCCCAACAGGGTGCCCCCGAAATACCGGGTGACGACGGCGACGACGAAGGTCAGATCATGACCGGTGACGACATCGAGGATCGGAGCGCCCGCAGTGCCGGCCGGTTCCCCGTCATCGCTGAAGCGCTGAGTGCGCGAATCGGTGTCGAGGACGAACGCCGAACAATGGTGGCGGGCCTTCGGATGCTCGGCGCGCGCCTCGGCGATGACGGACCTGGCCTCGGCCTCATCCGCGGCGGGGGAGAGGCGGGCGAGGAAACGGGATCTCTTGATCTCGATCTCGGCCTCGACGGGGCTGACGATGGTCCGGTAAGACATGCTCGTCACTGTAGTCGAATGTGTTCTACGATGAGCCCACGGGCGCGGATTCCGCGCTCATCCCCGGTACTTCAGTGAAAGGGTGACAATGGTGCACCAACCAGGCGAGATCGGCCTCGCAGCGCTCAAGGACGAATCCGCCCGAGCCCGTGAACTCGACCGCGCGCACGTCTTCCACTCGTGGTCGGCACAGCGACTCATCGACCCGCCGACCGTCGCCCGCGCCCACGGGTCGACAGTCATCGATGGTGAGGGTCGGGAGTTCCTCGACTTCTCCTCGCAGCTGGTGAACACGAACATCGGCCACCAGCATCCGGCCGTCGTGCAGGCGATCAAGGACCAAGCCGATGTGCTGTGCACCATCAGCCCGGCCACCGTCAACGCCGCCCGCTCCGAAGCAGCTCGCCTCATCACCGACCGCACTCCAGCCGGGCTCGATCACGTGTTCTTCACCAACGGCGGAGCGGACGCGAACGAGCACGCCATCCGCATGGCACGTCTGCACACCGGGCGGCGCAAGGTCCTCTCCCGCTACCGGTCCTACCACGGTGGAACCCAGACTGCCGTCAACGTCACCGGTGACCCGCGCCGGTGGGAGAACGAGACCGGAGAATCGGGCGTCGTCCACTTCTTCGGGCCCTTCCTCTACCGTTCGGAGTTCCACGCCACCACGGAGGCTGAAGAGACCGAACGGGCGCTGCAGCACCTGCGTCGGACCATTGAGCTGGAAGGACCGGCGACGATCGCCGCGATCATCCTCGAATCCATTCCCGGCACAGCCGGCATCATGGTACCCAGTCCGGAGTACATGCAGGGTGTGCGGGCGCTGTGCGACGAGCACGGGATCGTGCTCATCGCCGACGAGGTGATGGCAGGGTTCGGACGGTCGGGCAAGTGGTTCGCCTTCGAGCACTTCGACATCGTCCCCGATCTCATCACCTTCGCCAAGGGCGTGAACTCCGGGTACGTGCCTCTGGGCGGAGTCGTCATCAGCGAGGCGATTTTCGAGACCTTCGCCGAACGCGTCTACCCCGGCGGGCTGACCTACTCCGGGCATCCGCTGGCGTGCGCGGCGGCGGTCGCGACGATCAACGCGATGGCCGAGGAGGGCATGATCGAACACGCCGCTCATATCGGGGAGACGGTCATCGGGCCCCGTCTGCGGCAGATCGCTGAGAATTCGAAGCATGTCGGCGAGGTCCGCGGCACCGGAGCGTTCTGGGCGATCGAACTCGTCCGGGACAAGGAGTCCAAGGAACCGCTGGCCCCTTACGGCGGAGGATCACCTGAGGTCGCCTCGGTGGTGGCGGCGCTGAAGGAGCACGGCGTCATCCCGTTCAACAACTACCACCGGCTGCACGTGGTCCCGCCGATCAACATCAGCGAAGAGGACCTCGAACGCGGCCTCGGAGTCTTCGAGAAGGTCCTCACCGACTTAGACTTCCCCCACTAATTACTACCTGACGGCGGCCCAGCAACCTCGCGCGAGGTTGCTGGGCCGCCGTCAGGTAGTAACTAGGGGGTTTGGTGGGTGTAGTTGCCGCCGAGGATTGTCGCGCGGACCGGGATCTGTGCGATCTCGTCGGGGGCCACGTCCCGCGGGTGGGTTTCCAGGGCGACGAAGTCGGCGAGCTTGCCTCGGCTCAGCGTTCCCTTGTCCGCGCCCTGGCCCGAGGCCTTCGCCGCCTCGACCGTGTAGGCCGCGATCGCCTCATCGACGCTCAAGCATTCGGCCGGCGAACCCATGACGTCCCCGTCGCGGGTCTTCCGGGTGACATAGGCTTCGATCCCGCGCAGCACATTCCCGTCGGCGCACGGCCGGTCCGAGCTGCCGGCCATCGGCACACCCGCATCGACGAACGACTTCGCCCGGTAGATCAGGTGCCGGCGGTCCGGCCCGAGCGAAGCGTTCATCCCGTCCCCGATGCCGTCGGCGAACGCCGCCTGCGGGGTGACGACGATACCGTGCTCGGCCAGCGTCGCCAGGTGCTCGTCATGGACCAATGCGGCATGCTCGATCCGGTTCGGCACCGCCCGACGGCCATAGCGCTTCTGCGCCTCGACGATGTTGGCGATCGCAGCATCCACGGCGGCATCACCGATGGCGTGCACTGCCAGCGACCAGCCGGAGGCATAGGTGTCGAGGATCTGCTGACGCAGCACCTCGGCGTCGTCCTGCAGATAGCCGGGGTGATCCTTGCCCGCGTAGTTCTCCCGCAGCGCCGCGGTCTCGCCGGACAGGGCACCGTCCATGAAGAACTTCACAGGCCCGATCGAGATGAGATCATCGCCCAGGCCGGTACGCAGTCCCGCATCCAGACCGATACCGAACCCGTCGGCGGAGTTCGCCGCGATCGGGTGCAGCCCGTCGGCCTGCGGCATGAGCTGCGCTCGCGCCCGCAGCTTCCCCTCCTCCCGAGCCCGCAGATAGCCACTGATCTCAATGGGGGAGTGGCCGATCCAGCCGTAGGCGATACCGCATTCGCCGAAGGACGTGATGCCTTCCTTCGCGTAGTACGCCGTCGCCAGGTCGAGGGCGTCGACGACGGTGTCGAGCGAATACGGGCGGATGAGATCCTGCACCAGAGTCTGCGCGGTCTCTTCGATCAGCCCCGTCGGATGTCCGGCCGCGTCACGCACGACCTTGCCGCCGACCGGCTCCTCGAAGCCGGGGTCCAGAATCCCCGCCCGACGCATCGCCTCGGTGTTGGCGATCGCGGCATGACCGGACGTCTGCCGCATGAACAGCGGCCGGTCCCCGGTGATCTCGTCGAGTCTGGCCAGGTCCGGATACTGCCCGTCGTAGTCACGGTGGGCATACCCCGTGGCTTCGATCCATTCCCCGGACGGAGTCGTCGCCGCGGCCTTCTCGAGTGCGGCATACACATCGGGCAGACCGCCGGGCAGCGCCGTGACATCGACCGAGGCCAGGGTGAGACCGAACCAGGTCGTGTGGCAGTGGACGTCGTTGAAGCCCGGCAGCACAGTCGCCCCGCTCAGGGACTCGACACGATCGGCATCGATGCCGTCGAGCTCCTCGTCGAAGCCGATGATCCGGTTGCCCCACACCCCGATCCTCTGCGCCCGCGGGCGCGCCGGATCAAGGGTGAATGCGTCGAGGTCGGTGAAGATCGCGTCGATTCTCATACCGCCACCTTAGTCAGATTCGTTCGCCATCCGCCCCACCGTTCACGGCAGGCCGCTGCTGAGTTCACGGCAGGCGCGCCCCGCGAACGGTCGGATCCGTGATGCAGTGGACGAGCGAGAGCCCCTTGTGTGCCAGCGCCCGCTCGAACGCGTCGCGGAAGTCTTCGGTCCGCTCGACGCGGATGCCGAGACCGCCGAACGCCGTGGCCATGGCTGCGAAGTCCGGATTCTGCAGTGCGGTGGCCGTGGCCCGGCCCGGATATTCGCGGTCCTGATGACCGCGGATCGTGCCGTAGACCGAATTGTCGTTGAGCACGACGGTGATGTCCGCGCCGTACTGTACGGCCGTGGCCATCTCCTGCCCGTTCATGAGGAAATCCCCGTCGCCGGCGATGCAGAACACCGGCCGTTCCGGATGGACGAGCGCGGCGGCGACCGCAGCAGGCAGGCCGAAACCCATCGATCCGTTGCGCGGACCCAGCGCCGAGGGGAACCCGTGCGTGGGCAGGAACCTGGTCGCCCACCCGGAGAAGTTCCCCGCCCCGTAGGTGATGATCGCGTCGTCCGGCAGCAGGTCCTGCACGTGGACGAATGCTTCGTCCATGTCGACGAATCCCGCCGAGGCGGCCGACCCCGAGTCCGCCACCTGCGGTTTCCGCCACGCCTCGAGCTCGGCCCGGTACTCGGCGACCCAAGCCGGCAGCGGCACGGCGTCCCCTGCCGCTTCGGACAGGGCATCGCCGAGCGGCGGTTCGTCGATCGACCCGTCGGAGGACACCGAATACGTGCGGGTTCCCTCCTCGGTGAACAGGGATTGGGCGAACCGGCCGACCGAGGTGACGATGTGCTGGTCGAGGCGACCGAAATGGCCGTGCGCATCGGCATCGGGGCCGATGACGACAGTGCGCTGGTCGACGCCGTTGCTGAACCCATCGGTGGCCACATCGGTGCGGACACAGCCCAAGAAGATGTGCAGGTCCGCCTCGGCGAGGACCCTCTTCGCCACGGGGGACGCACCGTAGCCCAAGATGCCGAGGAAGTTCGGACTGTCGTGGTCGATGCCGTCATAGGCGCGGAAGGTGCCGAGCACCCCGAGGCCGCGGTCGCGTGACCATTGGGCGATGCGCCGCGAGGTCGACGGCGACCAGTCCTCGCCGCCGATGATGAGCACGGGACGGTCGGCAGCGGTGATGCGGGCACGCAGCTCCGTGACGTCCCCGGCATACGGTGAGGCCGATCCGTGCACGCGAGGGGGCAGCACCGTTCCGGAACTCGAGCGGACGAGGACCTCTTCGGGCAGACCGACGATGACGGGACCGGGCCGCCCGGTCACGGCGGTGTGCATGGCGTCGACGACCACCTCGGCGGCCTTATCGGGATCATCGAGGGTGAGCACCTTCTTCGCGGTCGAAGAGAACCAGCCGTCCAGATCGAACTCCTGGAAGGATTCGCGGCCGCGATGATCGGTGGGGATGAGGCCGACGAAGACGACGAGCGGGGTCGCATCCTGGTAGGCGGTGTGGACTCCGACCTTGACGTTCGCCGCACCGGGACCACGCGTGACCATGGCGATGCCGGGAACCCCGGTCATCCGCCCCTCGGCGACGGCCATGTATGCGGCCCCGCCCTCCTGGCGGCAGACGATCGGGGTGATAGCCGAATCGCGGAGTCCGTCGATGACGTCGAGATACGACTCGCCGGGAACCAGATAAGTGCGAGTGACTCCGTGTGCTTCGAGTTCCTCGACGATGAGATGACCTGCAGAAAGAGACGCGGAGGTGTCCATACCCCATGCTTATCATCATTTCTCCTCCTGTGGGTGTCTCAACTGCCCACCACCCTGCCCATTCGAAACTGTGAGGTCGTATGATCGTGCAACAACGGAATCAGTACGGTCCGCCGACTGAGCCCGTGAGCAGGAATTCCACACCGGACCGGGGTGGGGACTGAGACTGACAGCCAGGAGGCTCTCGCATGACCGGAATCGACTCCGACCAGGCAACGGCGCAGGAGTTTGAGCCCACCGACCTCGGCGGCGGCCGCAGGCACGGTCGCGTCGGAGCCCCCTCGACGCCGCGCCGGGCGCAGCTCGAACGGGATCCGGGAATGCCGGCGAGCACGTGGCGGCTGCGTTCGGACGCGTGGGAGTACCTGAAGTTCGCGATCAAACGCCTGGCCGTCAGCGGCGGGGACTTCTCGATGATCGCCGAAGACGGCGAGGTGTGGCGCTCGCTGCGTTCGCTGAAGACGATCGAGCTCTACTGGGCAGGTTTCGGTCAGCGCTATGTCGAGGAGATCACCGACCTGCTCTCGAACGGCGAATTCGACCGCGCGCACGACATGATCACACGTGCGGTCAATCGGCTCCGGGGCACCACCGTGCCCGACACCGGTGAAGACGACCTCACCGAGGATGAGCGCGCCGAACTCAAGGACCGCCAGGACACCCGTCCCCGATTCGAGGTCCTCATCGTCGATGAGACCACCGAGGGCGGCCGCGATGAGCTGCACACCGACCTGCTCAAACTCCGCAACGCCTCCGACCAGTTCATCTACGACTACGTGATCGTGCCCACCGCCGACGATGCGGTGGCCGCGGCCCTGACGAACCCGAACCTGCTCGCCTGCGTCATCCGCCCCGGATTCACCGACAACACCCGCGAGGTGCTCAGCCGTGACCTGCGCGACTCCATCGAGTTCGCGCACACCTCGACGAAGGAGTCGCCGACGGCGCCGATGAGCCCGCTCAATTCGGTGCGCCGGGTGCTGCGGCTGGCAGACACCCTGGCGAATCTGCGCCCCGAGCTCGACCTCTACCTCATGGCCGGCGCCCATATCGAAAGCCTCGCAGGTGCTCTGACCCACCGGTTCCGTCGCGTCTTCCGCCGCGAGGACCAGTTCGAACTCCACCTGTCCCTGCTGCGCCGCATCCAGCACCTCTACGACACTCCGTTCTTCGACGCGATCCGTGAGCACGCTCGCCGTCCCGCCGGTGTCTTCCACGCACTGCCCGTCTCCCGCGGCGGCTCCGTCGTCGGGTCGAAGTGGATCGGCGACTTCGTCGACTTCTACGGGCTCAACCTGCTGCTCGCCGAATCCAGCGCCACCTCCGGTGAGCTCGATTCCCTGCTCGCGCCGGTGCACACGCTGAAGAAGGCGCAGTCGCTGGCGGCCCGCGCGTACGGCGCCAAGCGCACGTACTTCGTCACGAACGGCACGTCGACGGCGAACAAGATCGTCCACCAGGCAGTCGTCTCACCCGACGAGGTCGTCATGGTCGACCGCAACTGCCACAAGTCTCACCATCATGCGCTCATGCTCACGGGCGCCCGCACCGCCTACCTCGAGGCGTACCCGCTCAACGACGTCGCCTTCTACGGGGCGGTACCGCTGAACAGGATCAAGCAGCTGCTGCTCGACTACCGGGCCGCCGGCCGCCTCGACGAGGTGCGGATGATCACCCTGACCAACTGCACCTTCGACGGAATCGTCTACGACCCCTACAAGGTCATGTCAGAATGCTTGGCGATCAAGCCCGACCTCGTCTTCCTCTGGGACGAAGCCTGGTTCGCCTTCGCCCGGTTCCACCCGGTCACCCGCAAGCGCACCGCAATGGTCGCCGCGGAGACCCTCGAGGAGAACCTCGCCACCAACGCCCATGCCGCGGCGTACCGGGATCAGCAGAAGCGCCTGTTCGATCCCGAGACCGGTGCCCCCGCCCCCGATTCGGTGTGGCTGGAGGAAGACCTGCTGCCGCCGCCGGACGCCACGATCCGCGTGTACGCGACCCAATCAACGCACAAGACGCTGACCGCGCTGCGCCAGGGGTCGATGATCCACGTCTACGATCAGGAATTCTCCACCGGCGCCGAGGAGGCCTTCCACGAGGCGTATATGACCCACACCTCGACGTCGCCGAACTACCAGATCCTCGCGTCCCTCGACCTCGGTCGCAGGCAGGTGGAGATGGAAGGGTTCGCACTCGTGCAGAAGCAGCTCGACCTGGCGATGAGCCTGTCCTCGGCGATCGCGCGTCACCCGCTGCTGAAGAAGACGTTCAAGGTGCTCACCGCCGCCGATCTCATCCCCGAGGAGTACCGGGTCACCGAACGGACGATGCCGCTGCGCGATGGGCTGTCGACGATGTGGGATGCCTGGGTCCGCGACGAATTCGTCGTCGATCCCAGCCGCATCACCGTCGAGATTTCGGGCACGGGAGTCGACGGGGACACGTTCAAGCACGAACACCTCATGGACCGCTACGGCATCCAGGTGAATAAGACGAGCCGGAATACGGTGCTGTTCATGACGAACATCGGCACCTCACGCTCGGCCGTCGCCTACCTCATCGAGGTGCTGGTCAAACTGGCCGGGAAGTTCAACGACCCGCACGAACTCCAGGAACAGGATGCGCTGACCGAACCCGCCGCGGTGATGCCCCCGCTGCCGGACTTCTCGGCCTTCGCCCCCGACTACGCGGCCGAGGTGCCCGCCGACGACCCGTCGAAGCAGCTGCCCGACGGCGACCTACGCACCGCCTACTATGCGGGTCTGCGTCGCCAGAACATCGAACACGTGCTGCCGCATGAGCTGCGACGCCGCGTCGAGAACGGGGAACAGCCGGTCTCGGCCGGATTCGTCACTCCGTATCCGCCCGGATTCCCGGTGCTCGTGCCCGGACAGGTCATCACCGCCGAGGTGCTCGACTTCATGTCCGCGCTCGACACCCGTGAGATCCACGGCTATGACACCCGTCAGGGCTACCGCGTCATCCTCAAAGAGGTCCTGGAGAGCTGAGCGAGATCGGCCGTGCAGACCATCCGTCTCATCCAGACCGTCGAAGCCCACACCGAGGGGCTGCCTGTCCGCGTCGTCACCGGGGGAGTGGGACCATTCCCCGGTGAGTCCATGGCCGAACGCCGGGAGTGGTTCATCGAGAACTCCGACGATCTGCGGACCTTTCTCATGTGTGAACCCCGCGGCCACGGGTGGCTCTCGGGAGCGATCCTGCAGCCGCCGACCCGTGCCGACGCGGACTGGGGAGTGCTCTTCATCGAGGTCACCGGCGTGCTGCCGATGTGCGGGGCCGGCACGATCGCGGTGGCGACCGTGCTCGTCGAGACGGGAATGGTGCCCGTCGTCGAACCCGTGACGACCGTGCGTCTCGACGCCCCGATCGGGCTCATCACCGCCGAGGTGGTCGTCCGGGACGGTCGCGCCGAGTCGGTGACCATCGTCAACGTTCCCTCGTATGCGCATGCCCTCGACCAGACCGTCGAGGTGCCCGGGCGAGGGACGATCGCCTGCGACATCGGCTTCGGCGGGAACTTCTACGCCTTCGTCTCCGCCGCCGACGTCGACATCCCGTTCGAGCGCGACCGGGCTGAGGACTTCATCTCCGCTGGTCGCGAGATCATGGCTGCGGTCAACGAACAGCTCGACCCCGTGCATCCGGTGACCGGATTCCGCGGCTGCGAGCACGTCGTGTTCCTGACGCCGCCGACGGGGCCCGGGCCCGACGGCGAAATCCCGGATGCCCGCCATGTGCTCATCAATTATCCCGGCTGGCTCGATCGGTCGCCCGGCGGCACAGGCACGAGCGCGCTCATGGCCGTCCGGCATGCCCGTGGGCAGTTGGGCCTGAACACGGATTTCGTCAATCAGTGCTTCATCGGCACCTCGTTCACCGGACGGCTGATCGAGGAGACGAGAGTCGGCGAACATGTGGCTGTGGTGCCGACGATCACCGGCAGCGCCTGGCTGACCGCGACCTCGCAGTTCATGCTCGACCCCAGCGACCCATTCCCCGCCGGCTTCACGCTCTGAGCCTGCGGCCCGCGCCTAGCCCAGCTGGCCGGGGTGGAGGACGCGGGAGAGGAAGTCCTTCGTCCGCTGCTCCTGCGGATTGCCGATGACGTCCTTGGCCGGTCCAGCCTCCACGACGACTCCGCCGTCCATGAAGACCACGCGGTCAGCGACCTGCCGGGCGAACTCCATCTCGTGGGTGACGACGACCATCGTCATTCCCGCCTCGGCGAGGTTGCGCATGACCTGGAGGACGTCACCGACGGTCTCCGGGTCCAGCGCCGAAGTCGGCTCGTCGAAGAGCATGACGTCGGGGTCCATGCTCAGTGCACGGGCGATCGCCACACGCTGCTGCTGACCGCCGGAGAGCGAACCGGGCTTGGCCTCCATCTTCTCGGACAGCCCGACCTTCGCGAGGTTCGCCTCGGCGACCTTGTTGGCCTCGGCCTTCGATCGCCTGAGGACCTTCGTCTGCGCGATCGTGAGGTTCTCGCGCACGGTGAGGTGGGCGAAGAGGTTGAAGGACTGGAAGACCATGCCGATGCGGGTGCGGGCGGCATCGATGTCGAGATCGAGGTCGGTCATGTCCATGCCGTCGACGACGATCGAGCCGCCGGTTGGAGTCTCGAGCGTGTTGATGCATCGGAGCATCGTCGACTTGCCTGAGCCCGAGGGGCCGATGACGCAGACGACCTCACCTTTGACGACGTCGAGGTTGATGTCGGTGAGGACCTGGTTCGTGCCGAAGCTCTTCTGGAGGTTGCGGATCGCGATGATCGGCGTCTTTGTCGACGCGTGCGAGGTGGTGGTCATCATTTCACTCCTGAATCGGCGGAACCGTATTTGCGCTCGAGCACCCGCGACAGATACGACAGCGGGATCGTGATGATGAGGTAGCACAGCGCGATGACGATGAACGGGGTGAGGTTCGCGGTGTTGACGATCTCGGCGCGGCCGAGTGCCGCGAGCTCACGGCCGTCGACCGAGGAGCCGAGGATGTAGGCCAGGGACGAGTCCTTCGCGAGCAGGATGAGCTCGTTCGTCAGCGGCGGGAGGATGATGCGCATCGCCTGCGGCAGGACGATCGTGAACATCGCACGTGACGAGGACATGCCGAGTGACCGGGCGGCTTCGATCTGACCTTTCGGCACCGCCTGGATGCCGGCGCGGATCGTCTCGGCCATATACGCCGAGGAGACGAGGCCGAGGGCGATCATGATGATGATGAGCTGCGGCAGATTGAAACCGGGAAAGGCCACAGGCATGCCGAATCCCAAAACGAGGAAGACGACGAGAGCCGGCAGTCCGCGGAAGAACTCGATGTAGATCGTCGCCAGCCAGCGATAGACACCAACGGAGGACAGGCGCATGAGCGCGACGAACAACGCGATGACAAGGCCGAGGGCGAAGCCGAGGAACGTGTAGACCACGGTGTTCTTCAAGGCCATCGTGATGACGTCAGGGAACATGCCCGTGGCGATGTCGATGCGGCCGAAGGAATCGATGAGCGTCGGCCAGTCGGCGAAGACCGCGACGAGGACCGCGATGACGACGAGGATGGCGTATTGGATGCCACGGGAGAGCTTCGCCTTCTGGCGTTTGCTCATCTTGGCCTTCGGAGTGGCGGTGGCGGCCGGGACGGCAGGGCCGGTCTGGCGGCCGTCCTCGCTCGCTGTGGGAACTGACATGGTTGTCCTTCGAAAAGCTGTGGCGGGGGTGTCCGCCGGGGTGCGTGCCGTGAGTGTCGGTTGGGACTCAGGCAGGTTGGTAGAACTCAGCCGAACGGGCGGCCCGCTGCAATGACAGATCGCAGCCGGCCGCCCATTCGCAAGTGGTCACTTCGGTGCGTCGCCGAACCACTTCTTGTAGATCTTGTCGTACTCGCCGTTGCCCTTGATCTCTTTGATCGTGTCGTCCACGGCCTTCTTCATCTCGGTGTTGCCCTTCTTCATCGAGATGCCGTAGTGCTCGTCGGTCTTGATGTCGAAGCCGACCGCGAAGCCCTTGTTCTCGGTGTTGTAGTTGTAGAGCACCCCGTTGTCATTGATCACGGCGTCGACCTGACCGGTCTTGAGCGCTTCAAGTGAGAGCGGCAGATCCTCATAGGTGATGACCTCGGAGTCCTTGAAGTGCTCGGTCGCGTAGTCGAGGCCCGTGGTTCCGGCCTGAGCTGCGATCTTGAAGCCCTTGAGCGCCTTTTCGTCCTTCGCGGTCTTGTCGGCCTTTGTCAGGATCGCCTGGTTTGCATCGAAGTACGGTTCGGAGAAGTCCGTGGCCTCTTCGCGTTCAGGAGTGATCGTCGTTGCCGCTGCCGCGACATCGCACTTGCTTTGGTTGAACTCCGCGCCCGAAGTGATCGTCTCGAACGAGGTGTTGATGATCTCCTGCTCGACGCCGAGCTTCTTCGCCACGGCATCGACGATGTCGACGTCGAAGCCGACGACCTCGCCGTCCTTCTCGAACTGGAACGGCTGGTAGGACAGATGGGTGCAGGTGGTCAGTTTGCCTTCCTTGACCAGGGGGACTCCGCCTTCGGCGGTCGCTGCAGGTTCGGAATCGCCTCCGCCGCCGCAGGCGGACAGGGCGAGCATGGCGCCGGCTGCCACAATGGCCAGGCTCGAGCGTCGTTTCATGGTTCCTCCAGGGGATCGGTGACGGTCTCGTCACGCAAACGGATTGCCCGGACATCCGTGTCTGGGCAATGTCTGAGAGGAATCCTACCGTGAACTGGGTCACACCTATGACGCTTTGATGATCGCCGAGGCGGTTGTGACGAAATCGTAGTCTTGCCGCCTTCGCGGTTGGCTGACCTGCGATGCCGGTGAGTTGTGGTCACAGAGCCGAGGCCCGACCGCCGAAAACGGCGATCGGGCCTCGAATGAGTGACCAGGTTCGGACGGAGGCTCAGCTCAGCTGATCCTCCATATCGAGGTCAGAGGTGTCCTTGGCCAGCCACAGGGCGATGATCGTGACGATGGCTGCGGCGATGATGTAGAGACCGCAGTAGAAGATCGACCCTCCTTCGTGCTGCCACAGAGCGACCATGGCGAATGGTGCGGGACCGGCCCCGATGACGCTGGACATGTTGTAGGAGATCGCCGAACCGGTGTAGCGGACATTGGCGGGGAAGAGCTCGGGCAGGTATGCGGCCATCGGACCGAAGGTCAGCCCCATGAGGATGAAGCCGACGATGAGGCCGATGATGACTCCCGGGGTGCCGGCGTTGAACAGGGCGTTGACGACGAGTCCGTAGGCGGCGATGAGCACGGTCACACCCAGCAGCATCTTCCGGCGTCCCAGCTTCTCTGCCAGGGGGCCGGAGACGACGGTGAAGATGCCGAAGAAGACGACTCCGATGATGAGGTAGGTGAGGAATTCGTTCTTCGTGTAACCCAGCCCCGCGACGAAGCCTGCGGGATCGAAGGACTTCCCGGCCGCCTCGGCGGCGGTTTGGGCCTGCTCCGGGGTGGCCGGGGACGTGCCGTAGGTGAGGGTGAACGCGGTCATGAAGTAGAAGATCACGTAGGTCGCGAGCATGATGAACGTGCCCAGGATGAGCGGCTTCCAGCTCGTGGCGAAGACCCGCCCGAGCGGGGCTTTCGAGATCTGCTGCTTCTGAGCGACGAGCTGGAACGCCGGGGTCTCCATGAGCGACATGCGGACATAGAGGCCGACGGCGACGAGCAGGGCCGATAGCAGGAACGGAATGCGCCAGCCCCAGGCGAGGAACGCCTCGGGGGAGGTCCAGGTGCCGAGGGCGACGAAGAGCAGGTTCGCGATGATGAAGCCGACTGGCGCGCCGAGCTGTGGGAAAGTGCCCCAGATGGCGCGTTTGCCCTTCGGGGCATTCTCGGTGGCCAGCAGTGCCGCGCCCGACCATTCGCCGCCGAGGCCGACGCCCTGGCAGAAGCGCAGAAGAACGAGGAACAGCGGGGCGAGGACGACCCAGCCCGGCGTGCTGGCTGTCGGCAGCAGGCCGATGAGGAAGGTGCCGATGCCCATGATGAGCAGAGAGGCGATGAGCGTCTTCTTCCGGCCGATGCGGTCACCGAAGTGGCCGAAGATGATCGAGCCGAGGGGGCGGGCGACGAAGGCGACGCCGAAGATCGCGAACGAGCTCAGCAGCTGAGTCGTCGACGTCTGGTTGGGGAAGAAGAGGGCCGGGAAGACCAGCGAGGAGGCCGTGGCGTAGGCGTAGAAATCGAAGAATTCGATCGTGGTGCCGACCATCGAGGCGGTCAGGACCTTGCCGCGGGTGTTGTTCTTCCGAGTCGCTGCGATTGCGTCGTCGTCGACTCCGGGTGCCGAAGAGGGATTCTCCGGCTGTGTTTCGGTGGACATGGTGGTGGTGCTCCGCTGTTTCGTGAGTGCAGGCACGGGCGGGTGGTCCGTGCCAATGGAAAAGGCCGTCGGCGCTGTGTCTGGCACAGCGTCGACGGCGACGAATCGAGATTACGCTCGTCTCACAAAACGTGATTTCCGAGTCTCACCGAATGAGATTACTAGGTGGTCGAAGTGTTCTGGACAACTCGGACGGGCGGTCAGTCCGCGGTGGTGACCTCGGTGATCGTCACCTTCTCCTTGGGTGCGCCGTCGCCGGCGCCGGAGTCTGTGCCCTTGGCAGCGAGATCCGCGACGGTCTTCGTGCTCTTCTCATCCAACTGTCCGAACACGGTGTAGTCGGGCGGCAGCGAGCTGTCGTCGTAGACGACGAAGAACTGGGAGCCGTTCGTATCCGGGCCGGAGTTCGCCATGGCCAGAGTGCCGGCCGGGTAGGTCTCGGAGCCGTCGAGCTCATCGGCGAACGAGTAGCCTGGGCCGCCCGACCCGGTGCCCGTGGGATCGCCGCACTGGAGGACGAAGATGCCCTCGGTGGTCAGGCGGTGGCATTCGGTGTCGTCGAAGTACTTCTGCGCGGCCAGCGACAGGAAGCTGTTGACGGTGCACGGGGCGCGGTCGGCATCAAGAGTCACCGCGAGGTCCCCGGCGCTCGTCGCCACGGTGGTGTCGACGCTGCCTTTTGCCTGCGGCTTCTCTTCAGGAGCGTCGACTTCCTTCGCGCCCGGCTGCGAGTCAGCAGGGTAGGAGCAGGTTCCCGCAGCGGCCGAGGAGTCCGAGCTTCCGGAGGACTCGCCGGAGTCCCCTTCGGAATCAGATGATCCGCATCCGCTCAGCAGCAGAAGGGCGAGGACGGCGAAAGCAGCGAGGGTCAGCAGAAGGGCCGATTTCGGGCGACGGTTCGATTCATCAGAGTGGCGGGTCAGGGCATGAGAGCGACTGGGCGCAGGGTGATCCATGCGTTCATCGTATCGGCACTTTCACCGAGAAACGGGCTGAGCGTCGAGACACGGGCGTGCACACCCGTTTCTCGACACGCAGCCCGTTTCTCGGCGGAACTCAGGTCTCGACGGAGGTGCGGGTGCTCGGGTCGGGGGAGCCGCCTCGGCGAAGGAAGATCGCAACGGAGATGACGATGAGCCCGGACACGCACAGGCCCACGCCCACCCACGCCGGTGCACGGTAGCCGAGGCCGGCGGTGATGACGATTCCGCCGAGCCACGCGCCGAGCGCATTGGCGAGGTTGAAGGCGGCATGGTTCATGGCCGCGGACAGGCTCGGGGCGTCATGGGATTCGCGGAACAGACGCATCTGCAGGGCCGTGGTGATCATCGAGCCGGAGATGCCGATGAGGAAGAGGGCGATGATGGCGATGGCCGCAATGTGGGTGAAGGCGCCGAAGGCGGCGAGCACGAGAGCCGAGAGGACCATGCCGCCGGTCGCCGAGCGCTCGATGGACTTGTCGACCAGGGGTCCGGCGATCAGCGATCCGGCGGTCATGCCCAGGCCGTAGACGGCGAGCACCCACGGGATCGCGACGCTGGGGACACCGGCAACGTCGGTCATCGTCGGGGTGATGTAGGTGTAGACAGCGAACATTCCGCCGAAGCCCACGGAACCGGCGACGAGGGTGAGGATGATCTGAACCCGGCCGAGTGCCTTGATCTCACCACGGGCCGAGGGCACCGCGCCGAGCTTCACGCGCGGAACGCCGACGGCGACCATGATGACGGTGAGCACGCCGAGCGCGGCGACGAGGGCGTAGGCGCTGCGCCATCCGAACATATTGCCGAGTGCCGCAGCGAAGGGAACGCCGAAGATGTTCGCGATCGTCAGGCCGAGCATCACTCGTGACATGGCTCGGCCTCGGCGGTTGGCCGGGACGAGGGAGGCGGCGACGACGGCTCCGATGCCCAGGTAGGCTCCGTGCGGCAGACCGGAGACGAAGCGCGCGATGTTGAACAGCCCGGCCGTCGGGGCGAGCATCGAGGCGAGATTGCCCAGAGCGAAGAGACCCATCATGCACAGGAGCAGCAGCTTGCGATCCATATGCGCGGCGATGGTCGTGATCAGTGGTGCGCCGACGACGACGCCGATCGCATAGAACGACACCGCATGCCCGGCCTGGGGGACCGTGATGCCCAGCTCCTCGGCGATCATC
The DNA here is from genome assembly GCF_057654315.1 of Brevibacterium sp. Lmc1. Lineage (NCBI taxonomy): Bacteria > Bacillati > Actinomycetota > Actinomycetes > Micrococcales > Brevibacteriaceae > Brevibacterium > Brevibacterium sp. Lmc1. The sequence continues at coordinate 969,097 of NZ_CM172803.1, forward strand.
GGCAACAGGCCCATAGTCGCGAATTCGGTCACCCCGATGGCGAAGGCGCCGATCGCCAAGGCGAAGACAGCGAACTTGTAGACTCCGCGGGAGACCGGGGCATCACTCATGGGGCTCCTTCAAGGAAACGCGGGATCGGGGAGGCAACCGCACCAGCCTATTGCCCGCAGCGGTTCCTCGGAACCCCTCGAGCGCCCAATGTGACGATTCGAACAGCCTCAGTCGGCGTTCGCTTCCTCAGCGTCGTATTCGGCCAGAGCCTGCGAGGCGACGGAGAAGGCGGTGTTGGCGCTCGGCACGGAGCAGTAGATGGCCGACTGGAGGAGGACCTCCTTGATCTCATCGCGGGTGAGCCCGTTGCGCAGCGCAGCCTTGACGTGCATCGCCAGTTCGGCCTCGTGGCCACCTGCGATCATTGCCGTGAGCGTGATCGCCGAGCGCATCCGCCGCTCGAGTCCCGGACGGGTCCAGATCTCTCCCCAGGCGTAGCGGGTGATGAGGTCCTGGAAGTCGCTCGTGAAGTCGTCGACCTTCGCATTTGCGCGGTCGACATGGGCGTCGGAGAGCACCTGCCGCCGCACGGTCATTCCGGCCTCGCGCACGTCGTCGCGGCTGGCCTCCCGCGGCCCCGAGGCTGTCGGCAGCTCGGGACCGGCTTCCGGGGAAGCGGTTCCGCCGGCCCCTGCGCCGGGTCCCTTGCCCTGCAGGAAGTCAGCGAGCAGACTCGCGGTCACGACCGGAGCCTCGGCTGGCACGAGATGAGCGGCGCCGTCGATGACCTCGAGCAGCGCCCCGGGAACTCCGTTTGCGATCTCGGCGAGCTTCGTCGCCGGAGTCGGCTGATCCTGTGAACCCGCGACTGCGAGCAGGGGACGCGTGATTTCGGGCAGTCGCGCGCGGACATCGAAGTCAGCCAGTGCATAGCAGAGGGAAGCATAGGAGAAGCGGTCGGCGTCCTGCAGCGAATGAAGAAGCGCGGCCGAGGCCTCCGGTTCCCGGTCCATGAACCCTTCCCCGAACCAGCGCTGTGCCGAACCGATGACCTGAGTCGGGGTGCCCGAGGTCGCCACCGTCTGGGCGCGTTCCTCCCAGGCCGAGGCCTCACCGATCTTCGCGCCCGTGCAGAACACGGCGATGCGGCCGAAACGGTCGCCGTGATCGAGCGCCAGCTGCAGGGCCGTTGCTCCGCCGATCGAATCGCCGGCGAGGTCGACGGGAGCGCCGGGGGCGGCCACATCGGGAAGGACCCGATCGAGGGTGCCCAGGACCGCCTCGGCGAGGTCGGACATCGTCACCCGCGGAGTCATGGACGTCCCCGCGGGGACGTCGACCGGTGCCGAACGGCCGTGACCGGGCAGGTCGATGCCGATGACCGTCGTCTCCGGACTGAGTGCGGTCAGTTCGGTGGCGGCCTGCTGCCACAGAGCTGCTACGGAGGTGCCCAGCGAAGGCAGGACGACGAGCACTCGGGCATCGGCAGCGGGGGAAGCTGGTGCGGAAAGAACGGATGCGGTGAGGTCCATGGGTGTCACTTTCTTCGGTTGGTTCTCAAGTCGGGCTGCAGGTCTCAGTCGAAGGATGGCAGGTCGATCTCCTGCGGCCCGGAGCTGTCGATGGTCGCCAGGATGGTGCGGCGAATGTCCTCGGCCTCACCGAGGTAGGACTCGGGGGTGAAGAATTCCTTGATTCCATCCTCGTCGCCGATCTCGGCGCGCAGTGCTGCGACCGGGTCGGAGCCGGGGGCGATGATGGCTGCGCGGGTGTCTTTGTCGATCCGGTCGCCGAAGACGATGCCGAGCTTCTCCCCATAGATCCCGGGGGAGGCGGCGTCGAGGTTCGCGCGCATGGCCTCGGCGTTGACCTGCAGGCCCGCGATCATCTCGTCGAGGATGATGAGCGAGGAGATCGCCAGGGTCATGAGCTCGGACAGGGCCGGCCACTCGGCATGCCAGGCACCGTCGGAGCGTTCTTCGATGGCTTCGGCGGCGGCCGTGGTCAGGGTGGACAGTGATCCGGGGACGCGCATTCCGTTGCGGTGGAGCAGCACCGCCGAGGTGGGATTCGACTTGTGCGGCATCGTCGAGGATCCGCCGGTGGAGGCCAGGGACAGCTCACCGATCTCGGGGCGCACGCCGATGAGGACATCGCGGGCGATGGAGGCCCCGACGGTGACGCATTGGGCGAGGTGGGAGCCCCAAGACAGGATGCGAACGCGATCGGTGTGCCAAGGGACGGGGATCTGGGTGAGTGCCGCGTCGGGACCGACCATCTGCACGTGGAATTCGCGGAGCAGGGATTCGGTAGAATCGCCGGCGAACCAGCGGATCGCGGCGCGGGTGCCGGCGGCCCCGCCGACCTGCACATAGTCGACGTAGGGTGCCTGGCCTTGGACTTCATTGACCTCGGCGGCCCAGGCGGCGGCCTTGAGGCCGAAGGTCGTCGGCAGGGCCGGTTGGGTGAGGGTGCGGGCCAGGCACAAGGTCTTCGCGTGGGCGTCGGAGAGTTCGACGAGGGAGGCACCGATGACTTCGAGCCTGGCCTGCATCTGCCGCACGACGCGGGAGACGAGCAGGCCGATCGCCGTGTCGATGACGTCTTGGCTGGTCAGCCCCCGGTGCAGGCATCGTGAGGCTTCGGGGGAGAGCCGGGAGCGGACGCGGGCGAGAAACGGGATGAGCGGGTTGCCGCCGGATTCGGCGGCCTCACCCAGGGATTCGAGTTCGGTGTGATCGTCCGTGAGCGTGCGGATCGTGGCATCGATGGCGGCGGCCACCTCGGCGCGGATCTCCGACGACACCAGCCCCACCCGTCCCTGTGCGACGATCCATGCGGTCTCGACTTGGCCGATCGCGGTGATGAACGCGGCGTCGTCGATGGCTTCGGATCCGCGCAGATCGCCGGGGGCGAAGAGAAACCGGGTGTGGGCGGTGTCGGTCATGTCGCTTCAGTCCTCGTGGCTGGGGAATCGGAGGAAGGGAGTTTCCTCCTCACCCTGCAACCGTATGTCGAAGTGCAGCGATCCGTCAGCCCCTCGAGTGGCGATGAGGCGGGTGCGCTCGTCTTCGTCGAGCGAGGACAGGAGCGGGTCGGCGGCCAGTGCCGCGGTGTCCTCAGGCAGATAGATGCGGGTGAACAGCCGGTTGAGCAGCCCTCGGGCGAAGATGACGACGCTGATGAAGGGTGCCTTGCCCGCCTCGGTGGGGCCGGGATCGACCGTGGAGAAGCTGAACTCGCCTTCCGGGTCGACGGCGGCGCGGCCGAAGCCGGTGAAGGTGAAGCCGTTGCGGCGCAGCGATCCCGTCTCGCGGGGGACAGCGCCGTGCTCATCGGGCTGCCAGATCTCGAGAATGGCATCGGGGACCGGGGCACCGGCCCCGTCGAAGACGGTTCCCGTCAGCTGCACGGCGCGAGCCGAGCCTGGCGGGACGAGCTCATTATCGTGCTCGAAGGGCAGCGCGTAGCCGTAGAACGGGCCGACGGTCTGGCCCGGGGTCGGCGTGAGATCAGGGGTCGTGGGGGTGTCAGTCATCGTCCTCTTCTTCCATCCAGGTCCGGTTGGCGCCGGTGAGCACGATGTCCCAGTTGTAGCCCATGAGGAATTCGTGCTCGGTGATGTTGTGGTCATAGGTCGCCACGAGGCGGTCGCGCGCCTTTTGATCGGTGATCGACTGGTAGATCGGGTCGAGGGCGAAGAGCGGATCCCCGGGGAAGTACATCTGGGTGATCATCCGCTGAGTGAACTCGGACCCGAAGAGCGAGAAGTGGATGTGGGCCGGTCGCCAGGCGTTGTGGTGGTTCTTCCACGGGTACGGACCCGGTTTGATCGTTGTGAACGAGTAGGAGCCGTCGTCGCCGGTCAGGGTGCGGCCGACGCCGGTGAAGTTCGGGTCGATCGGGGCCGGGTGCTGGTCGCGCTTGTGGATATAGCGTCCGGCCGAGTTCGCCTGCCAGATCTCGACCAGCTGGTTGCGCACGGGGCGGCCTTCCCCGTCGATGACCCGACCGGTGACGCGGATGCGCTCGCCGATGGGTTCGCCGTCGGCCTGGATCGTCAGGTCGGATTCGAGGGTGCCGATGTCCCGGTGTCCGAAGGCGGGGGAGAAGAGCTCGATCGTCTCGGGGTCGGTGTGGCGGGGGTCCTTCGTCGGGTGACGCAGGATCGATGACCGGTAGGGCCGGTAATCCAGCCGCGGCTGGGTCTCGGGCTTCTTGCCGCCGGCGACATCTTGCTTGTACTGCGCTTCGATGCCGTCGATCTCGGCGGACAGAGTCGCCTGCGATTCGGCTGCGTCGTCGGGGCCTTTCACGGTTTGATCTTCGTTCTCCGAGGACTGGTGCTGACTCATCGTCGAACCTCTCTTCGTCTCTTCGTCGGTTGACATCGTGGTGGGGTCGGTGGGGGAGCGGCTCAGCCGTGCGGCCAGCCGGTGTAGCACTCGGCCAGGTAGCGGCGACCGTGGTCGGATTCGAGGATGGACCGGAGTTCGCCGAGGCTGCGCTTCGTTTCGAAGGCATCCTGAGTCGGGTCGGTGTGGAGCATCCGTGTCATCTGGTAGGAGAAGTTCTGGGCCTTCCAGACGCGTTTGGTCGCGGTCTGCGAGTAGCCGGCCAGCGCCTCGGCGTCGGAGTCCTTGAGTGCCGAGATGAGGGCGGGGGCGAGCACGGCGACGTCGGCGAAGGCGAGGTTGAGGCCTTTCGCACCGGTCGGTGGGACGGTGTGGGCGCTGTCGCCGGCGAGGAACATCGAGCCGTGCTGCATCGGCTCGGTCACCGCCGAGCGGAAGGGGAGCACGGTCTTGTCGAAGATTGGCCCGGTCTTGAGTTCGAACCCGTCGGGGCCGTCGACGCGGGCCTGGAGTTCGGTCCAGATCCGATCGTCGGACCAGTCGGCGACGTCGGTGTCGGGGGAGGCCTGGAAGTACATGCGCTGGACATTGTCGGAGCGCTGGGAGATGAGTGCGAAGCCGCGTTCGGAGCGGGAGTAGATGAGGACTTCGTGGCTGGGCGGGGCCTCGCAGAGGATGCCGAACCAGGCGAATGGGTACTCGTGGAAGAAGCGCTGCCGGGTGCCGTCGGGGATCATCGAGCGGCATGGTCCGCGAGAGCCGTCGGCGCCGACGACGTAGCGGGCGTCGATGCGCAGTTCGTCGCCGTCCTCAGTGGTGGCGGTGACCCAGGGACGTTCGGTCTCGATATCGCCGAGGCGGGTGTCCGTGACCGAGTAATAGGTGGGGCGGCCGGTCCGTTCGCGGGCGGCGGAGAGGTCGACGAAGATTTCGTTCTGCGGATAGAGCCAAACGGATTCGCTGACGAGTTCGGGGAAATCGAAGTGGTTCGAAGAGCCGTTGACTCGAATATCGATTCCGTCGTGTCGGTGCCCGTCCGTGTGGACGCGCGATTCGACGCCTGCGGCCTCGAGCATGCGCACCGATCCTGCTTCGAGGATGCCGGCGCGGTGGGTGTGGGCGATGTCGTCGCGGCTGCGGTTGTCGATGACGACGGATTCGATGCCTGCATTGTGCAGCAGGTGCGCGAGCATGAGCCCCGCGGGTCCGGCTCCGACGATCGCGACGTCTGTCTGAAGTTGTGCCACCTTGGCCTCCTTGCCTGTCTCTTCTCAACAGTGTGCGCCCAGTCACGGACGCGAGGCGATGATGTTCTCAATGAATGGGAGGAGGGGGTTGGGGTGGGCGGAGGGGCCAACGGGATTATCGGTGTGGCGCTTTTGGGCATTACTTCCCAAAGTCACTTTTCGATAACAGATTACAGAAGTGATGGAAAAAAGTTCTACGAAAGTAATTCATAAGTCATCATGAAGTCATTCCCCACAATATTTCATCGTGACAAGGCGCTGGAGCGCCCGACAATGAGGAGTCCCCAGTGACCACAAAGACCACGCGTTCGCGCAAATTCAAAGCCATCCTCGCCGGCGGCATCGTCCTCGGCGTCGGCGCTGCCGTGACGCTGGCGGCCTGGACCGACGACGAATGGGCCGAAGGCGTCTTCGGCGCAGGTTCATTCAACGTCCAGGGCAGCACCGACGGAACGACATTCGCTGACCATGAGAGCAGTGACGGTGCCGCGGCGCTGACTTTCGACCTCGACGGTGGGGACAATATGTCGCCCGGCGATACCGTGGCGGCGCCTTTCGTGCTGCGCCTCGACGGACCGACGAGCTACGACGCGACTGTCTCTCTCGAGTCGGCGGCAGGAGGCGGGGACAACGCTGCGGCGCTGACCTACGCGATCGTTCAGGTCGCCTCGGCGGGTGACTGCTCGGCCACCGCAGAGGGCACTTCGATTGTGCCCGAGGGGACGGCGCTGGACTCGACTACGGGCGCTGCGGAATTCAATCTCACCGCGGGCGCAGACACTGCGACCGGCGACCCGGTCACGCTGTGCTTCCAGGTCACTGCCGGTGACTCGCTGGAGCAGGGGCAGAACACAACCGCTCAGTGGCAGTTCACCGCCACCTCGGCCGAATGACGACTCTGAGCTGATCGATGAGGTCGCTTCTGCCGACGCTGCATAGATTCTTCTCGTCCCGGCGGGCGCCTGATGACGCCCGCCCGGTCAGTCGACGGCAGCTGCGTCAGCGACAGCAGCTGCGAGGCCGCCGCATCAAGGCGATTCTCGCTGGCGGCCTCGTACTCGGCGTGGGCGCAACGGCCACGGTCGCCGCGTGGACGGACTCGGAAGAGGCCTCCGGCTCTTTCGAAGCCGGACGGTTCAACATCGAGCTCCGGGTCGGCGGCGAATGGAACGGCACGAATGAGATGACCTTCAATGCGGGCAACATGTACCCGGGGCAGAAGGTCTACGCGCCAGTGTCAGTGCGCACCACGTCGAATACGTCGATTGACGGCAAGCTCACGGTCTCAGCACGCGGAATCTCCAATCCGAATAGCTTCGCCTCTGCACTCTCATACCGAGTCGTGGCCCGATCGACGTCGGGTGTCGCCTGTAACGCGGGCAATTTTCCTGGTCCGGGCGCCTTCGTCTTCGGCAGCGCTGCTGCTGCAATCCCGCTGAGCTCCACGACCACAGCCGACTCCACCCAGACCCTCAAAGCCGCCTCAGCGTCGGTCCAGGACTATTGCTTCGAGGTGACACTGGCAAGCAACGCTCCGAGCTCTGCTCAGGGTCTGCAGGCGGGCCACACCTGGACGTTCACAGCCGAGTCCACCGCGCCGGGGAATTGACCATGCCAGGCTCTATGACACGCAAGAGGAACGTGGGTGCATGGCTCGGAGGAGCCGTGCTCAACATCCTCGCCGTCCTCGGCGTAGTCTGCATCGTGCTTGTCGTCCTCAGCTTCGTGTTCAACGTGTCGATCATCATGTTCAAAACCGGGTCGATGAGTCCGACGATCCCGGCCGGATCGGCCTCGCTCGTCCGTGAGATCCCCGCAAAGGACATGAAGATCGGCGACATCGTCACCGTCGATCGCGGGGATAAGGTCCTACCGGTGACCCACCGCATCACCGAGATCCAGCACATTGACGAGTCCACCGGTGCCGTGACTTTCGAGATGAAGGGTGACGCGAACGCCGAGAAAGACCCTGACCCCTACACCGCCGAGACGGTCCGAACGGTGATGTTCTCCGTTCCCGGGGTTGCTCCGATCCTCCAGCAGTGGCGCAACCCGTTCCTGCTCGGCGGCATCACGATCGTGGCGAGCCTCCTCGTCGTGTGGGCATTCTGGCCACGGCGAGATGAGGATGACGAAGACAATCTCGCTGAGGTGGCTCGCCCCCGGGCACGGTCACCGCGGCATGCGATTGCACTGCCAATGGTGTTGGCCATGGCCGTTGGAGGGCAGGTTATTCCTGGGCCATGGTTCGCCGAGGATGCTCTGTCCGTAGACGCGGATCATTCCCTGTCCGCGTCGTCAGGAGCGGCAGATGACATCCTGCGTATGCGCGACTTCGGTGATGCCGAGAAGATGCGCAACCTCAGTCCCGGAAGCTCGGCCACATGGTCGGTTGACGTCTGGGCCGACGCGCCCGAACCTGGAGACATAACGGTCTCAATCGCGTCGGGGGCAGGGGCGGAGGCGCTGGCGGATTCGCTGTCGATCGATGTGCGGGAATGCGCGATGACTGAAGCGGAGGCCCCGTGTCCAAGTGGTTCGAAAATGTTGATTCGCGGAATGCTGCTCAGCGAATTGGAGCCAGCTGTTGACGACGGTCTCAACCTGCTGGAAATGGACAGTTATGACTCTCGCCGAATCGAGATAACGGCGACTCTCGCTGGCGACGCTGATGTTCGCGCGGTAGCTGGTGCCACCGCGGGTGTGCGCGTGCTGGTGGAAGGACTCGGCGACAAGGTTTCGACAGGTCCAGGAGATCCTGGGGACCCAGGTGATCCTGGCGCGCCGGGCGATTCTGGCACTGACTCTGACGGCACTGTCGAGGGCGCGGCCGATGGCGGCAGTTCCGGCGAGCTGCCGTGGACCGGAATCGACGGCTGGCAGTGGATTCTGCTCGCAGCATTCTTGCTCGTTGTCACCGGCTCAGCGATCGTGTCGCGAACCAGGAAGGCGAGGACGTCATGACGGGCAGGAACTCGCCGCGACAATCTTGGAGACGAGCTCGTCTGCTGCTCGCGGTCGTCGCCTTGCTCGCCCTCGTCGCGGGTCCAGCTGCAGTGAATGGCACGCTGGCCGGGTGGACTGATTCGAAGATGAGCCAGGGAGCGTTCACTGCGGGCAAGGTCCCGGCACCTGTCTTGACAGCTCAGTGTCAATATCGATATCCACTCCTGGGTTATGGGCGAGTGGAGATCTTCTGGCGGCTTCCGGCAGGCTATCAACTCGGTGACGTAGTCGTAGAAACGTCCACAAATGGCCTAGGCTCCGTTCTCGCTCCGCTAACTGGATTCAATCTGGCGTCGAACACAATCCCCAACGGAGATGGGACTTACACCACGGAAGTGCGCACCAACCTCCTTGGTGGGCTATTGGGGCTGGGAACTAAAGTGGAGATCGGACTCTATGTCGAGCAGGTCAGCGGTTGGCGATCTACCTCAGCATTAGTCGAGAGTAGCGCTGGTCTACTGGCCGGAGTTGGCGGAAGCTGCCGCAATCTGACGTGATTTCGGGAACCGACACTCCTTCTTGCAGGCGGATGCGCGGGTGTCCGAAAGGACGGACACCCTCGCACATTTCGACGCGACTTCAGATCACGGCGCCGGGTTGATCACCCGACCCCAGGTTGACTTATTGCCCCAGATGTTCTGGCGCAGCCCCTCGAGCTGGAGGATCTGCGAGTGGTCGACGAATAGGTTGCATTCGTTGCCGTAGTTCTTGATGTACCACTCGAAGACCGGCCCGTCGGCGGCTTCGAACATGACGTTCTCGAGGCCCAGACCGTTGATGATCGAGGCGGCCGCGGCGGTGTTCCACTCGTCGACGTTCTCCGTGATGCCCTCGGACTCGATCATGATGATCGCGGCTCCGGCGTCGAGCGCCCGCTTGCCGCGGTCGACGAGATCGCCGATGTCCTTTGCAGACTCCGCCGCCAGTTCGGCCTCACCGGAGTCTCCGCCGGAGCCGATCTGGATGCCCAGCTCCGGCTTAGCTTTGAGACCGGCCTTGACGACCTTCTCGACGAGACGCTCAAGGCCTGAGGTCGGGAGCATGATGAATCCGGTCGAGATCTCGGTGACGTCGAAGCCGACCTCCTTGGCCTCCTTGAGATACTGATCGACTGCGTCATCTCCGTAGCGCAGGACCGTCTCGATCCATCCGCCCGAGGACACATACGCCCCGTTCTCATGGGCGATATCGCTGAAGGCCTTCACCTGCTCGGCCGGGACGAGGGAGAACGATCCGCCCGCCCACTTGATCCCGTCGACCCACTGACCGGCGACATCGAAGACGTCCTGCAGGTGTCGTGTGCCGAAGGTTGAGTAGTACGGGGCGCGGATCTCGGTCATCCCGATGGTGCGGGGTTTGGCCGAGCGGTGGGCGCGGGGGACGAAGTTCATGGACACATCGAAATCGATGGCGTTCGACATGGTCTTTCCTTTCTTCGGGTGTCGGCGGTCGCCGACTGGGTGCCGGGATCTCCGGCGGGTGACTCAGCTTCAGCTGCGAGCCTGGGGGACGTGCGCGAGGACCGCGGTCAGCTCTCGGATCTGATGGTTCTCGAGGTCTTGGACAAGGTCGGCGATCTCGTCACGCAGCTCCGCCTCGGCGAAGGGGGACGTCAGTGCATCGAACTTCTTCCGGGCTCCCGTCCAGTCGAGAGGATGCGTGGTGAAACCCTCATAGTCGTCGGTGTTCGCCCGGAACTGGGTCCCATCGCCGAGGGTGACGACGAGGTCGGCGCACATCTGCTCGGGGAAGCGATCGCTGAACTCCGTGGAGGGAGTGATCGTGACCTTGTGCATGAGGTCTTGGACATCGTCGGCGACGATCCGTTCAGTCTCGTACTGCGCCGGATTGAGCTCACCGTCGAGGAGGACGACCGCGAGCATCCACGGCAGCGAATGATCGGCCTCCTCCTTCGTGCGGATGGAGCGCTTGTCGCCTTCTTCGCCGCCGCCGATGATCGAGTATGCGACATCGAAGGTCGTCAGCTCGACGCTGGCGATGGCATCGGCACGGAATCCCTCCTGGGAGCGGACGTCCTGTGCGGCGTCGAGGGCCGACTGCGAATGGATCTCCGCATTGTGCTTCTTGATGATCGTGTCCGTGACCTTCTCGAGATCCTCTGCAGACCAGTCGAGCTCGAAGTCTCCGGCCAGGGCCTTGAAGCCCTTGTTGCCTTCGAAGACCTCGGCCGGGCCTGTGATTCCGCGTGAGGCAAGGAGTGCGTCGAAGACACCCTCCTTCGACACGTGGGGATAGGCCAGGCCCTTCCAGTGGCTGAGGTCTCCGGTCCGGGTGACCCGCAGTGCGACGTTCGCGGTGCCGGCCATGGCGGCAGCATTCGCGATCTGTTCGACACCCAGACCCAACGCCTTCGCCGAGGCGGCCGCCGCAGCGAAAGCGCCCTGTGTCGTGTGGTCGAAGCCGAGGTCTCTCACCGGTGCGACATCCGAGAGCCGGGTGTGGATCTGATAAGCCACGGCGAAGGCCGTGAGAAAGTCCGCGCCCGAGGCGTCGGCCAGTTCCGCGGCCGCGAGGACCGCGCCCATATTGTCCGACGGGTGGTTGGTTTCGCCCTTGGCCAGGTAGGCATCCATGAAGTCGAGATATCGGCTCAGGGCGGAATTGAAGAACGCGGCGTGATCGGGGCTGGCCTGGCCACCGCCGATGAGCGTGGCTCCGCGTCCGTCCCCGAGGCCGTCGATGAGGGTTCTGATTTCCTGCAGTGGGGCAGCGTCCAGGGCGCCGATGGCGACGCCGATGGTGTCGAGGACGCGGATCTTGAGCTGTTCGAGGGCGGTATCGCTGAGCGTGTCCAGCGAGGCATCGGCGACGAACTGAGCGAGTGATTGCACCTCTGTCGGTGCGTGGTGCTGGTCCATTGTGACCTTCATTGTGACCCCTCCTTATTAGGTAAGGCGTACCTAAATAATGACTCCATAAGTATCTTGACGTCAAGATACTTTTGGTGAGACCTGAGTCACATCGGGCTGAGTGGGAGGCGCTGTGCCCGGCCGTGGTTGACTGATCATTGATTGTTGAGCAAAATGGACGGTTGTTGTGTTCGTCCGCGAACCTGCCGTGAACAGAAAGCAGCTCAATGATCATCACCGGACTCATCGTCGGCCTCGTCCTCGGATTCGTCTTCCAGCGAGGACGTTTCTGCGTGACCGGCGCCTTCCGTGACCTCACGCTGACGGGGAACACGCGCTGGTTCTCCGCCCTCATCGTGCTCATCGCCGTGCATTCCATCGGCCTGTTCCTGCTCAACAGCTTCGGAGTCATCACCCTCGAGGCGACGCCGTTCCCATGGCTGGCCTCGATCGTCGGCGGACTGATCTTCGGTTGGGCCATGGTCTACGCCGGAGGCTGCGCGACTGGCACCTACTACCGGGCCGGTGAAGGACTCGTCGGCAGCTGGTTCGCCCTCATCTTCTACGCCCTCTTCTCCGCGGTGATGAAGCTCGGCCCGCTCGCCGGCTTCACCGAGGGCATCCGCGCGATCACCCTGGACAACGGCAGCCTGCAGGCGAGCACCGGCATGAGCCCCTGGGTCTTCGTCGCCATCATCTCTGCAGTGGCGATCTGGCTGACCGTCCACCATGCCCGCAAACTCAAGACTCCGATGGCCACCCTGCCTCCGCGCAAGACAGGCCTGGCGCACCTGCTCACCGAGAAGCGCTGGAACCCCTTCGCCACAGCCGTGGTCATCGGCATCATCGCCACGATCGCCTGGCCGCTCTCCGCCGCCACGGGCCGCAACTCGGGTCTGGGCATCACCACCCCCTCGGCGAACCTCGTCGGATACCTCACCACGGGTGACACGCAGCTCATCGACTGGGGCGTCATGCTCGTCATCGGCATCCTTGTCGGCTCCTTCATCGCAGCAAAGGCCTCCGGCGAGTTCCGGGTCCGCGTGCCGGACAAGAGCGTGATCATCAAGTCGATCATCGGCGGTATCGGCATGGGCGTCGGCGCAGCCATCGCCGGCGGCTGCACCGTCGGCAACGCGATGGTCTCGACCGCACAGTTCGAATACCAGGGCTGGGTGTCGATGGTCTTCATGATCGTCGGCTCCGGAATCGCAGCGAAGGTCTCCATCAAACCGAAGAAGTCGCAGGCCGCAGCGCCCGCGGCGGAAAGCAGGACAGTATGAAGCAAGTACTCGAAACCGACGGCCAGGTCTGCCCCTTCCCCCTCGTGGAAGCCAAGGACGCGATGACCGGTCTGGAAGCCGGTGACGAACTCGTCATCAACTTCGACTGCACCCAGGCCACCGAGGCGATCCCGCAGTGGGCCGCCGAGAACGGCTACCCCGTCACCCACTTCGACCGAGTCACCGACGCGAGCTGGACCATCACCGTCCAGAAGGCCTGAATCGCAGGAGATGCCAACCACATCGGCCGGCGCAGCTGCAAAGCTGCGCCGGCCGATGTGCAATGTCAGTGTCGATGCATAGACTCAAGACATGAAGATCACGGTTCTCGAAGGCGATATCACCGAGGTGGCCGTCGACGCGATCGTCAACGCCGCGAATTCTTCGCTGCTCGGTGGCGGCGGAGTCGACGGAGCCATCCACCGCGCGGCCGGTCCCGCGCTCCTCGAAGCCTGCCGCGAGGTCAGGCAGACCACCCATGTGCGCGGTCTGCCGCCGGGTCAGGCCGTGGCCACCTCGGCGGGGGATCTGCCCGTCCGCTGGGTCATCCACACGGTCGGACCGAATCGGAACGCGGGCGAGGCTGATCCTGAGATCCTCGAGTCCTGTTTCGAATCAAGCCTCAACCTCGCCGAGGAACTCGGAGCCTCTTCGATCGCGTTCCCGGCCATCGGCGGCGGAGTCTACGGCTGGTCGCCCAGGGACGTCGCCGAGGCGGCTCACTCCGTCATCGTCGACGGACGATCGCGCGGCCGCTGGGAATCGATCGACGACGTCCAGTTCGTTCTCTTCAGCGATCAGATGACCAGCGTGTTCTGCCAGGTCTTCGACCACGATCAGTGGTGATGTCATGAAGGTCAACAGAGTCATTCCTGACATCGCGGTCGACGACCTCGACGCGGCGCGGGAGTTCTATGCGGGCTTCCTCGGGCTGAGCAGCGAGGAATTCAATCTCGGCTGGGTCGCACGCTTCACCTCACCGGGCACCGGCGCCAGCGTGCAGGTGCTCACCGACGATGAGACCGGGCAGACGAATCCCGTGGCTTCGGTGCTCGTCGAGGACGTCGACATTGCCTTTGCCGAAGCCCAGCAACAGGGCATCGAGATCGTCCACCCGCTCACCCACGAGGAATGGGGAGTACGGCGGTTCTTCGTCCGCGCACCCGACGGCAACGTGTTCAATATCGTCGCGCATCCGGAGTGAACCCACGCGGGGCAGTTTTCACGCTGCCCTGTGCCGCACTCTGTGTACGACCGCCAGCGCCAGTGCGCTGACGGCACACCCGGCGGCGATGAGCAGCGGAATTCCGGAGACGGCGGCCTCGACGACATATTCGGGGCCGGTCTGCAGAACCGGACCGACGATCTTGACGAGGAGGAAACCGAGGACGCCGATGAAGAGGAACAGCGCCGCCCTCTTGCCGAGAACCACCGCCAGGGGCTTCGGATACTGATAGGTCTGTGTCGTGCTCATGGTCGATCACCTGATGTTTTCGTCCACGGTCCAAACCATTTGGGCTGTGCCTGCCACGCTACGCCTGCAAGCAGAGTGTGCACTGGGGGATCTGAGGACGTTCGATGGGAGCAGCCGACGATCACCCGCGTGAAGCACCGCCCGGCCGAACCAGCCCCGTCTCATAGGCGAGCACGATCAGGGCAGCGCGGTCCCGGGCATCGAGACGAGTGAGCAGACGACTGACATAGGTGCGAGCAGTGGCGGGGCTGAGGAAGAGTTCGGCAGCGATCTCGTCATTGGTCAGCCCACGCCCGATTCCGCTGAGGACCTCGACCTCCCGTTCAGTCAGCTCATCGAGCCCATGCCCGTCCGGATCGGGTGAATGCCCCTCCGCGACGACCCGCATGACCGCGGCGGTGACAGATGGAGACAACAGGGCATCACCTGCTGCGACCGTGCGGATCGCAGCGCGCAGATCGTCGGGTGAGACGTCCTTGAGCAGGTAGCCTGCAGCACCGGCACGGATGGCGGCGAAGACGTTCTCGTCCTCGTCGAAAGTGGTGAGCACGAGCACCCTGACCCCGTCCAACGCGCCATCGTCGACGATGGCCCGCGTCGCCTCGATCCCGTCCATCACGGGCATGCGGATGTCCATGAGCACGACATCGGGGCGCAGCTCCCGCACATGCGACAGCCCTGACCTCCCGTCCGCCGCCTCGGCGATGACCGAAATGTCTCCGTCGCGTTCGGCCAGAGGCCGCAGACCCGCTCGGACCAGCTCCTGATCGTCGACGATGACGACGCGAATCGTCTCGGTCATTCGTCCTCCTCAACCTCGATCGGCAGATGCGCGATCACTTCAAATCCTTCACCGTTCGGTCCAGCAGCGAGGCGACCCCCGAGCAGCCCCGCCCGTTCCGACATCCCGCGGATGCCGGCACCGGCGGCCGTGTCCGCGGGCCCGCCGTGACCGTCATCGTGGATGCGCACGATGAGCTCGTCGCCGTGCACCTGCCCGGAGACGCGGGCCGCGCTCGCCCCGGAATGGCGGAGCACATTCGTCACCGACTCCTGGACGATCCGAAATGCCGCCGCATCGACGGCCCGCGGCAGCCGTGCCGGATCGACACCGAGGTCGACCGTGACGTCGAGGCCGGCGGCTCGGGCCGCCTCGATGACGGTGGAGATCGAAGCCAACCCCAGCGCCGAGGCAGGTCCCGGGTCGGTCACACCTGCGGACTCCTCGCGGAGGACCTTGACCGTGCGACGCAGTTCCCGCAGTGCCTCCGAGGTGGCACCGCGCACCCGTTCGAGTGCGGCCGCGCGGTCGTCCGGGTCCACGGCCTCGGCCGCCACTGAGGTGTGCAGGGAAGCCACGGACAGGGTATGGCCGATCGTGTCGTGGAGGTCGCGGGCGATGCGCACTCGTTCGGAGTGCATCCGCGCCTCGGCGGCTCGGGACTCCTCGGCAGTGGTGAGGGCGGCGATGCGCGCCGACTGCGTACGGGTCTCCCGGACCAAACGGACCACCGACCCCAGGGCGATCGCGGCGGCTGCCAGGGCAAGTTCAGTGACGAAGCCGTACCCGGTCAGTTGGGCGCGCGGATCGAGGTCATCGAACCGGTAGAACGTCGACACGGCAATCAAGACCGCAGCACCGAGCACCGCCCATGAGGTGCGCCGCACCTCGGCAGTCGAGTAGAGGGCACCGACCGCGGGCAGGACCATGCCGATCGGCGGCAGATTCAGAGCGTAGTAGGCGAAGATCCCGAACACGGTCACGGCCAGAACGGTCAGCGGCAGACGGCGACGCAGGAGCAACAGGGCACCGAAGCCGATGGCCCAGGCGACGCCGGGCAGCGGGGAGGACTCGGCATCGGCGGCGATGACCAGCGAGATCACCAGGGTCACCGCAACCGCCAGGGAGGCATCGGTCAGCCACGGTGCGAGGCGCTCGCGCTCCTCACCCGTCTCACTCACATCTGCCGAACCCATAGTCCAAGACTACGGAGCAAACGCGTCCGCCGCAGTCGTTCGGCGTCGATCGGGCAATCGCCTGCAGGCGACTCGAGCCTCGCCTCGGGGCGGGAGAAACTGACGCCTCAGTGTCGATGTGGCAGATCCGGCCGGCCGGAAGAGTGGGGGACATGAATACGACAACACATTCGAAACGTCCTCTGTCCTGGCCGCTCATCGTCGGTCTGTCCTCTCTGGCGCTGCTGTGGCCGCTGACCGGACTGTGGCCCATCCTCGGTGACGGCGCCGTCCGCGCCCTCATCCTGCTCGGTCTCACCGGAGCGGTGTGGATCGGGACCGTCGGCTTCGCCCGCGTCGCTCGGCCCGTACTCACCCTGACGATCTGCGGCGCGGCGCACGGCTTCCTCACCCTCGCATTCGGCGGACTGCTCGCCGGGACCGGGCTGATCAACAGCGGGCCGGCGGTGTTCATGGCACTCATCCCGAGCCTCGGAATGGGCGCCGGGATCGGCGCCCTCACCGGACTGGCAGCCTACGGAATCCAGGCGATGCTCGGGAGGCGAGAGCAGCGATGAGACGGCGCCCGCACGCCTCTGTCGCTGCCGGGGCCGCTGTCGCGGTGGTCGCCGCGGTCGGGCTGGCTGCCTGCGGAGTGTCGACCACCTCGGTGACGGAGGCCGAGTTCGACAACGAACTGGCCATCCCGCCGTTGGCGGAATCGACGGTCAACGGCGGAGTGCGCACCTTCGACCTCACCGCTGAGAAAGGGTCGACGGAGTTTCCCGGTCAGGACGGACCGACGGAGACCTGGGGATTCAATGGGTCATTTCTCGGGCCCACTCTGCGGGCCGAACGCGGGGAGAAAGTCGCCGTCGACGTTGCGAACGACCTCGACGAACCGACGAGCGTGCACTGGCACGGGATGCATCTGCCGGCGACGATGGACGGCGGTCCGCACCAGATGATCGATCCTGGTCAGTCGTGGAAGCCGCACTGGACGATCGACCAGCAGGCCTCGACCCTGTGGTACCACCCGCATCCACATGGAAAGACCGAGGACCACGTGTACAAGGGGTTGGCCGGGATGGTCATCCTCGACGACGATGCCAGCGCCGACGCGGATCTGCCGGACGAGTACGGCGTCGACGATCTCCCGCTCATCGTCCAGGACAAGTCTTTCGACGATGGTGAGCTCGAGCTCAGCGACGACGGGGCCGAACCGGGGATGCTCGGCGACACCGTCATGGTCAACGGCACCATCGGCGGGGTGCAGGAGGTGACATCGGAGAAGGTGCGGCTGCGCCTGCTCAACGGATCGACGGCGAGGACGTACGCCTTCGAATTCCCCGATCGGTCGATGGATCTCATCGCCGGTGACGGCGGACTCCTCGACGAACCTGCCGAGGTCGATCGGCTGAGGTTGGCACCGGGTGAGCGCGCCGAGGTGGTCGTCGACTTCACCGCAGGTGAGACGGTGCGGATGCGCTCGGCCGAGGTCGACCTCGGCGGGGTGGCGGTGCCGGCGACGATGGGCGGACACGATTCCTTCGACGTTCTCGAATTCCGTGCGGCCGAGACCCTGACGCCAGCTCCCGAACCCGCATGGTCGCCGTCGTCGCATGCTGGGGACGATGCCCTAGTTGAGGCTGAGGCAGCCAAGACCCGCAAGTTCGAACTCGAGGAACGTGAGATCAACGGCGAGCGGATGGACATGAACCGCATCGACGAGGTGGCCTACGTCGGTGACACCGAGGTGTGGGAGGTGCGCAGCAAGCAGCCGATCCCGCACAGCTTCCATATCCATGATGTGCAGTTCGAGGTGCTCTCGGTTGATGGGGAGGCGCCGCCGGTGGAGATGAGCGGAAGGAAGGACACGATCTACCTCGAACCGAATCGCGACTACCGGCTGCTCATGCGATTCGAGGACTTCGCCGACCCGACGATGCCGTATATGTATCACTGCCACATGCTGCTGCACGAGGACGAGGGCATGATGGGCCAGTTCGTCGTCATCGAGCAAGGTCAGGAGGCAGAAGTCGGGGTGCCGGCCGGGCATGACGGGGCCGGGCACGAGCACTGAGGCGGTGACAGTGCTCGTGCGTCATCGACAGAGCGATCACACCGCGGTGTAGCCGCCGTCGATGAGGTAATAGGCGCCGGTGACGAACGAGGCATCGTCGGAGAGCAGGAACGATACGACCTTTGCAACTTCATCGGCGGTGCCCAGGCGGCCGAGAGGGTGCTTGGCCTTGAGTCCTTCAAGCGTTTCGGCGTCCAGGCTCGATTCGAGCAGGGGAGTTGTGATGTAGCCGGGGCCGACTGCGTTGATGCGCAAGCCTTCGGTGCCGTATTCGGCGGCGGCATTCTTCGTGATGCCGACGACGCCGTGCTTGGCTGCGGTGTAAGCGCCGTTGTTGATCGCGGCGACGGTTCCGTGAACCGAAGCCATATTGACGATCGCCGACTCCGCTGCGCCGTTCTCGAGCATGGCCGGGATCTGGAAGCGCATGCCGTAGAGGACGCCGTTGAGGTTGACGTCGATGACCTTGTCCCACGAATCGAGGTCGGTCTCGCCGGCGGGCACCTGCTTGCCGCCGATGCCCGCGTTGTTCACGGCGAAGTTGAGTCCGCCGTAGGTGTCGACGGCGAACTTGACGACCTTCTCCGAGTCCTCCTTCGAGGACGTGTCCTGCCGGATTGCCGAGGCGGTGCCTCCGGCCTCGGTGACCTCACCGGCGACACGCTCGGCTGCCTCGAGGTTGATGTCGGTGATGACGACCTTCGCGCCCTTGGAGGCGAGGTCCTTGGAAATCGCCTCTCCGAGGCCCGATCCGCCTCCGGTGACGAGTGCGACCTTGTTCGTGAAATCTGCCATGGTGGTGACTCTCTTTCTCGAAAATCCTCGGGCCCAGCTGATGTGGCCCTCACCAGGCGTAACGAGGAAGAGTCGGAGAACATTCCGCTGTAAGTCGGCCTGTTCGGTCACACGGGGCATTGATCGAGGCCGGCAACAATGGTTAACTGGTTGCAATCTGCAACTAGATTGATGATCGCTGCGGCTCGAGGGGGAGCGATGGGAAAAGTGGCATGGGGTTTCACCTGTTCGATCGACGGATTCATCGCCGGGCCAGGCCATGACATGTCGTGGCTCTCGGCCTCCGAGCCGAACGCCGAAGGCACCACCGAGGGCATGGCGTCGAAGGTCGCCGTCATCATCTCCGGCCGCCGCGGCTACGACGCGGCCAAGGATCAGGCCGACGAACGCGATGAGCTGACGTCCGAGGCCTACGGGGGAGCCTGGTCGGGGACGGAGATCATCCTCACCCATCGTCCCGAGGAATTGGCCGGGGACGCCTCGGTGACCGCGATGAACTGCACCATCACCGAGGCAGTCGAGAAGGCCCAGCAGATCGCCGGTGACCGTGACATCCAGATCATCAGCGCCGATATTGCCCGGCAGGCACTCGAGGTCGACCTCATCGACGAACTCCAGGTCTACGTCGCGCCGGTCTTCCTCGGCGACGGAGTGCGGATCTTCGATGTTCCCGGCGGACGGCGGGTCGACTGGGAGCTCGAGACGATCGATACGGCGAACGCCCGCAGCTTCGGTCGCACGTACCGACCCAAGAGGTCTAGCCCTCCCGCCGACTGAGGTCCCAAAGGATCCGCAGAGCCTCCTGGTCGAACTCCTCACCGGAATCGACATCCGGTGAACCGCTCCTGACCTCGGCGTGGAGGCGTTCCATCTTCCGGTCGAGTTCGCTGGCCGCGTCGGCCGCCTCGGTGAGTTCGCCGACGAGACGTTCGGGAACGTCGCCGTCGAACTTGTAGTGGATCTTATGTTCGAGGCTCGCCCAGAAGTCCATCGCGATCGTGCGGATCTGCACCTCGCAGATGACCGGGGTCGGCCCGCTGCGGAGGAACACCGGGACCTCGAGGATCGCGTGCAGGCTGCGGTAGCCGTTGGGCTTCGGCTCTGCGATGTAGTCCTTGACCTCGACGAGGCGGACGTCGTTCTGCGCGGTGAGCAGCTCGAGGACGTGATAGGTGTCGGCGATGAAGCTGCAGGTGATGCGGATGCCCGCGATGTCCGTGATCTCCCGCCTGATGATCGCGGTGTCGAGCGGCAGGCCCCGACGGTGGACCTTCTCCAGCAGGCTCCGCGGCGACTTCACGCGAGAGGAGATGTGTTCGATCGGGTTGTAGCTGCGCGTGTGGACGGACTCCTCGCGCAGGATCGAGATCTTCGTGAGCACCTCGTCGATGACGAAGCGGTGGTGCATGATCAGCTGTGAGAAATCCAGGCGCAGCTGACGGATGCTTTCGATCTGCTGTGGTGTCAGGGCGGTCTCTGCTGGCGTCATCTCTTTCCGGATCTCCATTGTGGCCTCAGTGTATCGGCGGAACATCTGTTCTGTGTCAGTGCCGAGGAGTACCGTTTTGGCATGTGCAGAAACATCAGGACCCTCCATAATTTCGAACCTGCCGCCACCTCCGACGAAGTCCACGCCGCCGCACTGCAGTATGTGCGCAAGATCGCCGGCACGACGAAGCCCTCGCAGGCCAATGCTGAGGTCTTCGACGCTGCTGTCGAGGAGATCGCCCACACCACCCAGCACCTCCTCGATGCGCTGGTGACGAACGCGCCGCCGAAGAATCGAGAGGAGGAAGCGGAGAAGCGGCGAGCCAGATTCGCGGCTCGCGCATGACGATCGCCGGACTTGTCCTCGCTGGCCTCGCCGCCGCCCTGCACGTCTTCATCTTCTACATGGAGTCCGTCGCCTGGACGAGTCCACGTGCCCGCGCCACGTTCGGCACGACCGAGGCCGAGGCCGTGGCGACGAAGTCCCTGGCTTTCAACCAGGGCTTCTACAACCTCTTCTTGGCCCTCGCTGTGTTCATCGGCCTCATCGTCTTCGGTGCAGGCTCTGCCGCGGTCGGTCTCACCCTCGTCTTCGTCGGGGCAGGATCGATGCTCGCCGCAGCGCTGGTGCTCGCACTCTCAAGCCGTGAGCTGCTCGCCTCCGCGCTCAAACAGGGCACGCTGCCGTTGTTCGGTGTGGTCTGCCTACTCGTCGGTGTGCTGGTCTGAGTCGCAGCGATCTGACTCAGCCGGCGAATCGATGATCGGCGGTAAGGTCCTGCGTGATCCTCGCCGAGGCGGTCCGCAGGACCCGCATGATCGCGGGCACGCCTTTACGGTGCTCCGAATCGATGACGACGCCGAGCCCGGCGATCGCCGCCCCGCCGGCGTCGAAGACAGGAACCGTGATTCCTGTCGTGCCCTCATCGATATGGCCGGAGAGCTCCGCGAAATGGTGAGACCGGATGGAAGTGAACATCTTGCGCAGAGCTGCAGGATCCGTTGTCGTCTTCTCCGTGATGGCAGACAGCGGCCCCCGCAGATACGCCTCACGCACATGTTTGGGCGCATAAGCCAAGAGCACGAGTCCACAGGACGACGCATGAGCCGGCAGTCGACCGGCGGTCTTCGACCGGTGGATGACCGCATTCGGCGCCGACATGCGCTCGATGATGAGCACCTCGCGTTCCCGCAGGATGCCCAACTGCGTGTTCTCACCGACGAACTCGTGTACACCCATCATGTGCGGCCTGGCCACCGAAGCCAGATCGACGGCATCGGAGGCGCGGTTCGACAGCTCCCACATCCCGACGCCGATCCGGATGCGGCCGTTGGGGTCGCGCTGGAGCAGATCGTGACGCATCATCTCACCGATGAGTCGGTAGGCCGTCGACTTCGGCAGTTCGGCACGCTCGGCGATCTCGTCGGTGCTCAGGCTCTGATGGTCCGGGTCGAAGGATGCGAGCACGCGCACGAGCCGATCGATCATCGAGTCGCCGGAAGGAGAGTTCGCCATGCCTCGGATTCTAGCGGTTCTCCATCGAAATTCTCAATGAATGGGAGCGTTGTGGCTTCGGGTGGTGCGGGTCACTACTCTGACGAGAGGTGCACCACAGTCCTCCGTCGACTGTGCCCGCAGATCGGTTCGTTGCACGGAACCACAGACATGACCCGCCCCGACAAAGAAGTGAGGACAGACAATGACTGATTTCCTGGGAACCGACTGGCACGAGAAGATCTTCACCGGCACCTGGGCCGCCGGCTCAGGAGAGACCTACGACGTCATCGAACCGGCCACCGGTGAGACCCTCGGCCGCCTCGGTGCCGCCAGCGCCGACGACGTCACCGCCGCCGCCACGCGAGCCGCCGCTGCACAGAAGGATTGGGCAAGGACCACCCCGGCCGAACGGGCCGCAGTGCTGCGCCGCGCCGGTGCTCTGTGGGCCGAACACGCCGAAGAGCTCTCCGGATGGATCATCCGCGAAGCCGGCTCCATCCCACCGAAGGCCGCACTTGAGATCTCCTCCGCCGAAGCCATCTGCTTCGAATCCTCCGCCTTGCCCAGCCACCCCAAGGGGCAGGTGCTCACCTCGAACGAACCCCGCTGGTCCTTCGCCCGCCGAGTGCCCGCCGGAGTCGTCTCCGTCATCGCCCCGTTCAACTTCCCCCTCATCCTCGCTATGCGCTCCGTCGCCCCGGCCCTGGCATTGGGCAACGCGGTCCTGCTCAAGCCGGACCCGCGCACCGCCGTGTGCGCCGGAGTGGCGATCGCGAAGGTCTTCGCCGAGGCGGGACTGCCCGAAGGACTGCTCCAGGTCCTGCCCGGCGGCCTCGACGCCGGTGAAGCCGTCGTCGCCGCACCCGAGGTCTCCGTCATCTCGTTCACCGGCTCCACCGCGGCCGGACGCAAGGTCGGCGAAGCCGCCGGTCGCCTCCTCAAGCGCTGCCACCTCGAGCTCGGGGGCAACAATGCGCTCGTCGTCCTTCCCGGAGCCGAGGTCGGTCCCGCCACCTCGGCGGGGGCCTTCGGATCGTGGATGCACCAAGGCCAGATCTGCATGACCACAGGCCGCCACCTCGTCCACGAATCCATCTACGACGAATACGTCGAACAACTGGCCGAACGCGCCCGCAATCTGCCGGTGGGCAACCCCGCCACCGAGGAGGTCGCGATCGGACCGATCATCGACGAGAAACAGCGCACCCACGTCCGCGACATCCTCGACAAAGCCACCGCCGACGGTGCCACGCTCGTCGCCGGAGGACCGGGCGAAGGCGCCTTCGTCCCACCCACGGTGCTCACCGACCTCAGCCCTTCGAACCCCGCCTGGGCGCAGGAGATCTTCGGCCCCGTCGCCCCGGTGGCCCGTTTCTCCACCCTCGACGAAGCCGCCGAGATGGTCAACGCCAGCGAATACGGTCTCTCTTTGGGCATCCTCGGCGATGTGGGTCTGGCCATGGACCTTGCCGATCTCGTCGACACCGGCAAGATCCACATCAACGAACAGACCGTTTCCGACGAGGCCAACGTCCCCTTCGGTGGCATGAAGGACTCCGGCAACGGATCCCGTTTCGGTGGAGCCGAAGCCAACATCGAAGCCTTCACCGAAACCCAATGGGTGACGATGCGCTCGTCCATCGCGCCTTACCCGTTCTGACCTGCACGACAACACCCCGGAGACACCGATGTCCGCAACCACCCCATCTGCATCCACGACCGGTTCCGCCTCGGCGGGCCGCTGGCCGGCCGTCCTGTGCTGGCTGGCTGTCGCTTTGGAGGGCTTCGACCTCGTCGTCCTCGGCGCGGTCATCCCTGAGTTGCTGGCCACCGAGGCCCTCGGATTCACCCCCGAGGCGGCCACAATGGTGGCCACGCTCAGCCTCGTGGGCGTCGGCCTCGGCGCCGTATCCGTCGGCCCCGTCGTCGACCGGATCGGACGACGGTGGGCGATCATCGGCTGCGTCATCGGCTTCAGCGTCTTCACTCTGCTCGTCGCGTTCGCTCCGAACGTCGCACTGTTCACCACCTACCGGTTCATCGCCGGACTGTTCCTCGGTGCCGTGATGCCCAGCGCTCTCGCCTACATCAGCGAGTACAACAAGTCGGGTAAGACCGGAAAGGCCACGACGCTGACGATGACCGGCTACCATGCCGGCGCCGTCGCGATCTCCCTGCTGGCCGTCGCCTACTCCCACAATTGGCACCTGCTCTTCCTCGCCGGCGGAATCGCCGGCCTCGTCATGGTGCCCCTCCTGATCTGGAAGCTGCCCGAATCCGAAGTCTTCCTCATCGCTCAGGAACTCAAACGCAACCCCGCTGCCGCGGAAGCGGTGGATGCCGACGCTGCTGATCCGTCCGGCACCGTCGACGCGCAGGCGAAGACAGGAATGGCGGGACTTTTCGAGGGCAAGCTGGCGCTGGTGACCATCGGCGTGTGGGCAGCGAGCTTCATGGGACTCCTGTTGGTCTACGGACTCAACACCTGGCTGCCGAAGATCATGGCCGACGCCGGCTACGAGGTCTCGGACTCGCTGGTCATGCTCTTCGTCATGAACATCGGCGCCGTCGTCGGACTCGTCCTGGCCGGCTGGATGGCCGATAAGCACGGGACGAAGAAGATCGTGCTCATGTGGTTCGTCCTCGCAGCCATCTTCCTCGCCGCACTGTCGATTCCGATGACCAGCCAGGTGCTGCTCAACATCGCGGTATTCATCACCGGAGTCTTCGTCTTCTCCGCCCAGGTGCTCGTCTACGCCTTCGTCTCGGCCATCTACCCGGCTCAGGCCCGCGGCACCGCGCTGGGCATGGCTTCGGGCATCGGGCGAATCGGTGCCATCGTCGGTCCGTTCATCACCGGTGCCCTCGTCACCGCGGGCATCGCCTACCCGTGGGGCTTCTACCTCTTCGCCGTCGTGGCAGTCCTCGGGTTCGCTGCCATGGCGATCGTGCCGAAGTCGCTACGCTGAAAGCATGACTCGGTGGATCGATGCCACGTTCGTTCGCGGCGGCACAAGCAAGGGACTGTTCTTCAGCGAATCCGCGCTGCCGTCGCTGAGTCCCGACGGGGACACGGCGGAGTGGGACACGATCTTCTGCCAGGCGATGGGCTCGCCCGATCCGTTCGGCCGTCAGCTCGATGGAATGGGCGGGGGAATCTCCTCGCTGTCGAAGATCGTCGTCGTGGCCGCCTCGGCGAGGGATGGGGTCGACCTCGACTACACGTTCGGTCAGGTCTCCGTCACCGAGGCGGCCGTCGACTATTCCGGCAACTGCGGAAATCTGTCGTCCGGGGTCGTGCCCTTCGCCTTGTCGGCCGGGCTGATCTCCGCAGCCGATGGATGGCATGTCTTCCGGCTGTTCAATACGAACACGCAGAAACTCGTCGACGTCGGCCTCGGCGTCGTCGATGGGCAGGCCGACGTTACGGGAGATCTGGTGCTGCCCGGAGTCAGCGGAACGGGCGCACCGCTCGAACTCATCTACCCCGACCCGGCCGGCAGCCGCACCGCCGGACTCCTACCGACGGGGAAGGCAGCCGAGTCCATCACTGCCGGTGGGGCGATGTTCGAGGTCAGCCTCGTCGACGCCACCCTGCCCGTCGTCATCGTCCCGGGTGCTGCGATCGGACTCAAGGGCACCGAATCTCCGGAGGAGATCGACGCGAACAAGCACGCGATGGGCATGATCGCGGAGCTGCGCCGCAACGCCGCTGTGCGGATGGGGCTGTGTGAGTCACCGGAGGAAGCGCCGGACGTCGTGCCGAAGGTCGCCGTGGTCACCGCCCCACAGCCCACCCGACTGCTCGACGGAACGACCCTGGCCGCCGAGGAGGCCGACCTGCTCGTGCGAATGATCTCCATGGGGCAGACGCACAAAGCCGTGCCCGGAACCGGAGCCATGTGCCTGGCCGCGGCCGCGCAGATCCCGGACACGATCATCAACCGCATCATCCGACGCTCCAGGCCCGGGTCCGACACCGGGGACGAAGACAAAAATGTCGGGCCGGAAGTGCGGCTGGCCACCCCTTCGGGCGTCGTCACGGCCGGTGCCGTCTTCGACGCGGACACGGTGACGGCCGCCTCCCTCTTTCGCACGGCACGAGTGCTCATGCGGGGGCAGGTGGCCGTCACCGACTAAGCGTCACCAACCGTTGTGGCGACCGTTCTTCCCGGCGTTCTTGCCTCCAGGGTGATCACCGTCGCGGCTGCCCCAATGGTTGCCGTTCTTGCCACCGTTCTTCCCCGCGTTCTTTCCGCCGGGGTGGTCGCTCGAACCGTCGGCGTCGGCGTTTTCCGCAGCGTCTGCTCCGGCGTCGTCGTCCCCGCCTTCATCTGAGGAGTCGAAGAGGCCGACGACGACCGGATCATGGTCGGAAGCCCGGAACTGGTCCGGAGCGAAGAGGTCGCTGACGTTGTAGTTGAAGCGGCTGTATTCGAGCGCCAGGGACTCGACCGAGTTGATGTTCCAGACATCGGCCCCGGTGACGGAGCCGAAGGCCGTTGCCTCCGTGCCTGCACCGTCGGCTTCGTCCGAGGCGTCGAGGGCGAGGACATGATCGAGGCTGCCTGTGCGCGAACCGAAGACATACGTGGATTCGTCCGTCTTCTCCGCCGCGATGTCCTTGTATCCGGCCTCGTAGAAGACCTGCATCGGGTCCTCCTGAGTGTAGGAGTTGAAATCGCCGAGGAGGTAGACCAGGTCGCTGTTCGCTGCCTCCTGTTGGTCACCGGCAAACCCGACGAGCGCTTCGGCCTGCTTCACGCGATCGGCGTTCGACGCGCCCTGACCGTCACCGGAGTCCTCGTTGCCCGGACCTGACCCGGATCCCTTGGACTTGAAGTGGTTGGAGATCGTCACGAAGGTCTTGTCCTTTTCGATCTCACCGGTACCGTCCTTCGGGGCGAACGCCTGGGACAGGGGTTCGCGGGCATTGGAGAACGCATCCTGGTCGTCAAGGATCGTGGAATCGTTCTGCGGGGCCACCTCGGCGGGTTGGTAGATCAGGGCCGTGCGGATGACATCCTCATCGGAAGGAACGGCGGAAGGGGAGTCGACGAAGTCCCATTTCTCGGTTCCGGCGGCCTCGTTGAGGCGCTTGACCAGGGTCGCCAGCGCGTCGTCGCGGTCCTTGCCGAACGCGGCGGAATTCTCGATCTCCATGAGCGAGACCACCGAAGCGTCGAGCTTGTTGATCGCGGTGACGATCTTCGTCTCCTGACGCTTGAGACTCTCCGCATTCGCGGCACCGCGGGCATCGCAGCCGCCGCGGACGGTGATGTGGTTGCCCTCGCGGTCGTCGTAGTACTGGCAGCCAGAGAGCTGGTCACCGGTGGTGGTGAAGTAGTTGAGGACGTTGAAGCTGGCGAGGCTGACCTGCCCGCCGACGGACTCGGGAGCCTCGGTGCGAGTGTCGGTGAAAGTGGTCGGCTGGACCGCCTCGGCGTTGTCACCGGTCAGACGGGTCGTCGGCTGGAATCGCCACTTCTCGTGATCGAAGCCGAGCACGACCGGGGAGGTGAAGTTCGCCTGCGCACCGACGCGGACCGGGTCCTCTTTGCTGAGGTAGGGCAGGGGGATGTCCTTGTCGGCCTTGAGGAAGTTCACGGTGGCGCCGTCGTCGAGGACGACCTCACGGTCGAGGTTCTCGGCTTCCAGAGCCTTTGCCTCGGGGGTGCCGGGGCGGTGAACGTCGGTGGGTTGGTCGAGCGTGCCCTCACCGGTGGCGAGGACGACCTCGCCGTACGTATTCGTGTTGTAGTTGTCGGCCACGGTCAGCGATTCGCTCGGCTGCAGGAGCATGCCTTCGAGGGATTCGCGCTTCTCATCTCCTGCAGGAAAGGCGTCTTCGACGGGTTTGACCGCCTCGGCGGGTTCGTCGACCGTTTTGAGACCGGACGCGGATACGGAGATCTGGGTCTGACCGTAGTGTTCGGATACGGTGCCGGTGACCTCGACATGGTCGTCGATGCTGATATCGGCGACGGTGTCGGGGGAGTAGACGAAGATGCCGTCGGATGCTGCACCGTCGGCACGGTCGGCTCCGCCGGTGCCCGGGGTCTGGATGTAGTAGCCGTTCAGCCCGCCCTCGGGGTAGGCGGCGGTGACGACACCGCGGGTGGTCACGGTCTTGCCTTGGATGGGGCTGGCGTCGCCCGTGCCCTGGATGTCGGCGATCGGCGTGACGCCTTCGGGAGTTTCGCCGTCGTCGCCATCGTCGTCGCTGCCTTCTCCGCCGTCGCTGCTGTCGGGCAGGGCGTCCGGGGTGGGGGCTGCCGACTTCCATGCGTCGCCGGTGAGCTGGATCGACTGGCCGCCGGCGGCAGTCGCACCGGTCGGTTCGGCTTCCTGGCCGATGACGAGCGCGGGGGTGAAGGTGTTCTTCGTGCCGGTGACGCCCTTGCCGTCGACGACGCCGCCGATCTGCTGGAAGTCGACCAGCTCGCCGTCATCGTCGATGACGAAGGCGCTCGAGCCGTACTCGCCGTCGGTGGCCGAACCGGCCTTGACGGAGTTCGTGATCGACACGTCGATCGCGACGGCACCGGAATCGCCGACCGTCGTGTCCTCGGGCACGGTGACGGTGTTCTCCTGCGCCTGGACGCTGCCGCCGCGTGTCACCGAACCGAAGGTCCACCCGGAGATGTCGGTGCCGGGGTCGGCGGCGACTTCGATGAAGTCGGTCGCGAGGGTGTAGGCGATTTCGGAGATGTGGATGTCGCTGTCTGCGGCGGCATCTGCTGCGGCTGCCGGTGCGAGGGGGAGGGCCAGGCCCGCGACGAGACTGAGCGCCGCGGCGGAAGAGAGGGTGGTCGTGACTTTCATGGGAGCCTTTCGGGCGGATGAGCGGCTGTGCGCACCGTGACGATCACGTGGGCAGTCCCTTGCACCCTAGCGGCTCACTCATCGACGACAGCGGCGAAGATGTGAACAACTTGTGAACAGTCGAACAGTCCACTGAGTGCCACGGGTGGCACTCATCCTACACAACCCGCCCTGCCCCAGAACTACCTGACGGCGGCCCAGCAACCTCGCGCGAGGTTGCTGGGCCGCCGTCAGGTAGCAATTAGGAGGTGAGGGTGGCGGCGAGCTCGTGGAAGTCGCGGCTCGGGTTGCCGAAGCGGTGCAGGGTCATCGACACCGCCTGCTCCTGCACGTAGTACCGCAGCTCCACCCGCCCCGAGGTGGTCACCGGCTCATCGATGATCGCGACCTCCGGGCGAGGCGCGGCCGCAGCCAACAGTTCGTCCTCGAACCGACCGAGGACGCGGATGCGGGCACCCACCGTGTCGTCGTAGCGACCCTGTCCGACCATCTCGGCGAACAGATCCGCCGACTCCGTGCGGGCGGGGACACCGGCGTTCGTCACGGCGATCTTCACCTCGGCGGGCACATCCTCGGCGACGGACAGCTGCACCGTCGACCCCACCGTGGTGGCGGCGTGGAGGGAGCGTTCGAGATCGAACAGGCTCGCCTGGGCAGTGACGCGCAAGGTGACCGGCCGAGGACGGTAGCGGAAGATGTTCGCCTCCGCGCGCAGTCCCGTATGGTCCTTCGCCGCACCGAATTCGGCCTCGAACCAGCGCTTGTCATCGGCCTTGGCCGCCTCGAGATTCTGGCTGCCGGCATCGGCGAAGTGGCCGAAGAGCATGAGATAGTTCGGCCCGCCGGCCTTCGAACCCAGGCCGACCGAGGACTGCTTCCAGCCGCCGAACGACTGCCGACGCACGATCGCACCGGTGATTCCGCGGTTGACGTAGGCATTGCCGACCTCGACGCGGTCGAGCCAGGTGGTGACCTCCTCGGGGTCGAGGGAATGGATGCCGCCGGTGAGGCCGAAGTCCACGGCGTTCTGGAACTCGATGGCCTCATCGAGGTCCTTGGCATGCATGAGACCGAGCACCGGACCGAAGACCTCGGTGAGGTGGAAGAAGGAACCGGGCTTGACCCCGTCCTTGATACCCGGGCTCCACAGACGACCCGAATCGTCGAGCTGCTTGGGCTCGAGCAGCCAGGATTCTCCAGGTTCGAGCGACGTCAGCGCCCGACGCAGCTTGTCCGAGGGATCCTCGGTCAGCGGACCCATGGTCGATGCGAGATTCGACGGCCAGTCGACGACCATCGACGAGGCGGCATCGATGAGCTGGCGACGGTAGCGCTCGGAATCGTAGGTCGAACCGACCATGATGCCCAACGAGGCGGCCGAGCACTTCTGTCCGGCATGTCCGAAGGCCGAATACACGAGGTCGGCCATGGCGAGGTCTCGGTCCGCCGCCGGGGTGATGACCAGGGCGTTCTTGCCCGAGGTCTCTGCATTGACGTGGAGTTCGGGTCGGAAGGACTTGAACATCGCTGCGGTCTCCGAGGCACCCGTGAGGATGACCCGGTCGACGTCGGGATGCGAGACGAGGTGCTGGCCGAGGTCCCGCTCGACCGGAGCGCACAGCTGCAGCACGTCCTTGGGCACGCCGGCCTGCCACTGGCAGTCGATGATGAGCGCCGAACAGTGCGGGGTCGGCTTCGACGGCTTGTGGATGACAGCAGATCCCGCCGCCAGCGCCGCCACGGTTCCGCCGGTGGGAATGGCCACCGGGAAGTTCCACGGGGGAGTGACGACGACCATCTCATCGGGAGTGAAGGTCGCGCCCTCAATGTTCTCGAGCTCGAGCGAATTCAGCGCGTAGTAGCGGATGAAGTCGATGGCCTCGGACACCTCGGGATCGGACTGCGACGGCATCTTGCCGACCTCCGCGGCCTCGACGGCGATGAACTCGCCGCGACGGGCAGCGAAGATGTCCGCGGCGCGGTGGAGGATCTCGGCGCGACCGGCGGCGCCGAGGGCCCGCCAGTCGGCAGCCGCGGCGCGACCGCGGGCGATCATCTCATCGAGCTCGTCCGTGGACTCGACCTTGGGCGCGTTCGGACGATCGTCGAGGTAGCCGGGGGCGGTCGCCTCGGCGATGATGCTGCGCACCCACTCCTGGTTGGCAGGAAGGGACGGGTCGGTGTCGGGCTCATTGAAGAACTGGGTCGGCACCACGGTCTCGCCGAGTGTTTCGGTCGACCGGTTCTGGTGGCGGTTCGGGGCCGGTGCGGTCTCGCCCTCGGTGTCGAGGATCGATTCGAGCTGGTCGACCGACGCGGTGAACCGGTCGGCTTCGCGCTTGAATACGTCGTTGCCGTTGGCGAGGTCGAAGATGCCGGACATGAAGTTCTCGGACGCAGAGTTCTCTTCAAGCCTGCGCACGAGGTAGGAGATCGCGACGTCGAACTCCTTCGGATGAACGGCCGGAACGTAGAGGAGGAGGTCTCCGACGTCCTCGGTCACGGCGGCGGCCTGTTCGCTGGCCATACCCTGGAGCATCTCGAACTCGACGCGGTCGGTCACGGAGCGTTCGACGGAGAGGTGGTGGGCGAAGGCGATGTCGAAGAGGTTGTGCCCGGCCACGCCGATGCGCAGCCCCTTCATCCGCTCCGGGGTGAACAGCCAGTGCAGGACTCGCTTGTAGTTCGCGTCCGTGGACTGCTTCGAATCGCACGTCGTTGCAGGCCAGCCCGCGATTTCGGCGTGCACGGTCTCCATCGCCAGGTTCGCGCCCTTGACGAGGCGGACCTTGATCCCGACTCCGCCGTTCTCGACACGGCGGGAAGCGAATTCGCTCAGCCGCTGCACCGCTCCGAGCGCATCGGGCTGGTAGGCCTGGATGACGATTCCGGCCTCGAGATCCTTGAATTCCGGTTCGGAGAGCAGTCGCGTGAACACCGCGATCGTCAACTCGAGGTCCTGGTACTCCTCCATGTCGAGGTTGACGAACTTCGCGCCGGTCGGGGCTTTCGCGGCCTGCTGGTAGAGCGGACGGAGGCGGTCGACGACATAGTCGACGGTCTCGTCGAAGGCCCACATCGAGATCTGCGAGGCCACGGAGGAGACCTTCACCGACACGTAGTCGACATCGTCGCGGGCGAGCAGCCGGTGGGTCTGCTCCAGGTGATTGTCGGCTTCGCCGTCACCGAGCACGGCCTCGCCGAGGAGGTTGATGTTGAGCCTGTGACCGTCGGCGGTGAGGGCGGCGACGGTCTTGCCGAACTGCTTGTCCCGGGCGTCGACGACCATGTGGCCGACCATCTGACGCAGGCGAGTGCGGGCGGCGGGCACGACGACCTGCGGGGCGATCTTGGCCAGTGCGGCACCGGCCTTGATCTGTGCACGGTCGAGGTACGACATCGTCTCAGGGGCTAGCTTGCCGACCTCGGTCAAGGCGTCGGCGGCGGCGTGGACATCATCGGTGCGCACGACCCGATCGACGAACCCGACGGTGAAGTCGAGGCCGTTGTCGTCGGAGAGGACGGCGGAGAGGCGTTCGGCCGCGGGGTTCTTCGCCGTGGTCATCGACGTCGACACTCGCAGCCACCGGCGGACGGTGTCGATCGACTGGGCAGTGAGCGTGGCGAGGTCGGTTTCGGTGTGCAGCAACTGTGCTCCTTCGGTGCTCGGATTCGGTGCTCTCACGCGTCGGCGCTGACCGTGGAACCTGGGTGTGAGATCAGTATGCGCCGCCGAAATCCGGGGGTGAAGAGATGGAGTCGACCGCCGTGAATGTTTGAGTCAGAAGTCCTAAGATAGAGTGATGTATTCCGCTGAGTTCCGTCGTGACGCCGTGGCGCTGCTGACGACGTCGACCCTCGCCGAGGCGGCCGCGCGCACGGGAGCATCGCCGTCGACCCTGCGTCGTTGGGCGAGCCGATCCGACCTCGCGGATCGTCCCCGCAGCGGCCGCCCGCCGATCCAGGAGACCGCTGACCGGGTCGTCGAAGCACTCGTCGCCACCGCGGGGGCCAGGATCTCCGGACGGGACTATTCGACTCGTGCCCTGGCCGAGGCGACGGGGTTGAGTCAGAGCATCGTCTCCCGGTCGGTGCGGGCGCTGACGGTCCCCGTCGCCGAGGTGGCCGGTGCCTCGGAGCTCATCCTCGCGGCCAGCGGGTTTCCCCTCGTCATCGTCGGCGTTCGCAGGAACGATGCAGGTGGGGGCGGAGATCGTGGAGAGTCCGCGACGATCGTGCCGCCTCGGCGAATTCAGCGGCGCATCGCGGGAATCACCGCGGCCCTGCGCACCGCGGGCGTCGGGCGGTGGGCGCAGCGCTTCGACAGCGAGCATCGGCAGGTGCCAACCGCCGAACTGCTCGCCCTGCTCGACGGTGATGGTGACTTCCTCGTGTTCGACCCCCTCGGCGAGGTTCCTGACGACCTCTCCGACGGGGCGGGAGCCCGGGTGAGGGCGTGCGCGGAATTCGACGATTTCGTCACCGTACTCAAGAGCCGCCTCGGCGAGTGTCAGGACATTCCCGGGTCTCTGCTCGATCTGCTCGCCGACCGCGTCCGGAACGGACTCGAAGGTGTGCTGTGGTGGGAATCGGCTCCGTACGAGCCTCAGAGAAGTTCTATTACTTCTGACTCAATGGAGATATCGTCGTGGCTGCCGAAGGAGACCCGATCGATCACCGAGCATCTGGCGATCGCGCTGCGCGAGGAGATCATCGACTCCGGATATGAGCCGGGGGACCGGATCAATCCGCGCCTGCTCTCCCGCCGAATGCAGGTGCCCAGGGCCTCGGTCGATGCGGCGCTGCGAAGGATGGTCGATGACAAACTGCTCGACGGATCCCGCGGCGGCGCGCGGATTCCTCTAATCACGACCGTCGACGTGCTCGACCTCTACGCCGCGCGCATGGCCATCGGGGAGGTTGTGCTCAGGTCCCTGGCCCTGCGTCCGCAGCGCTACCTCGTGCCCGTGCAGCTGGCCCTGCGACAGGTCGAAGCCTCGGCGCCGACGCGCAGCGGAATCGATGTCGAGGACGCCGACCTCCATTTCCAGCAGGAACTGGCCCGTGCTTCGGGTCTGCGGGAATCGGCGCGTGCCTTCGAAGCCCTGACTCTGCGGCTGCGTCTGTTCATCTCCATCTTGCAGCTCGACTATTCTCCGGCCAGCGACCGTATCGTCAGCGATGATCGGGCCATGTTCCGTGCGCTCAGCCGAGCGGATGCGAAGACGGCGATCGAGGTCTGGCGCGGCAAGGTCGACAATGCGGTGAGACATATGGCCGGTCTGCTGGGCAGGCGGCGCTTCGACCAGGAGCTGTGGACCCAGCTGACCCGCAGCCTCGGGTGAGTACGGAAGCCGGGACCCGCCTCGGCGGGGGTCGTGGTCTATATTTGTGCCGTGGAGACTTTGGTTGTGGGCGTGGCCGGCGGAACCGGCAGCGGAAAGACGACGCTGACTCAGGCGCTGTTGGACAAGTGCGAAGGACCGCCGTCCGTGCTCTTCCACGACAACTACTACAAGCGGCGCGACGAGCTCACCTACGAGGAGCGCGAAAAGGTCAACTACGACGATCTCGATGCCTTCGACAATGACCTCTTCGTCGACCATCTCACCGCATTGCGGAACTCCGAGGCGGTCGACAGCCCCGTCTACGACTTCTCGATCCACAACCGCAGCGACGAGACGACGCGCGTCGAACCCGCGCCGGTCATCATCGTCGAAGGCATCCTCATCTTCGCCGAACCGCGCATCTGCCGGCTGCTCGACATCAAGCTCTTCGTCGACACCGACGCCGATGTGCGTCTGCTGCGCCGGATCAAACGCGATGTCGTCGACCGTGGGCGGACGCTGCAGTCGGTGGAGGACCAGTACTTGGGCACGGTCAAGCCGATGCACGAACTCTACGTCGAGCCGTCGAAGCGCAATGCCGACCTCATTATCCCCGACGGCGGCCACAACATCGTCGCCATGGACATGATTCTCAACCGCATCCAGCGCGGAGTCGGCTGAGGCTGAAATAGGGTCTGACCTGGCCGTATTGGGTCATTCGGGGCCGTTCGCGAAGTCGTGTCAGTGCCGACGGGTACCGTTTCTATATGGACGTCGACCCCGCACGGGAACCAGCGCCGGTTCCGGATCCGCTGACCGAGATCACTCGGTTCGGTGAGCTCCTGCGCGGTCTTGACCCGGGTGGCACCGAGGCTGAGACACTCGAGCGGATCACTGCGCTCGAGGAGCTCAAGTCTGCCGTCGTCGCCGCACAGTCGCGGGAGGCAGTGGCGTTCGAAGCGCTGCGCATCGAGCGGGACCGGCACAACAGGGTGCCCGCGATCGACTGCGGAAAACGTGCCGGAGACGAGGTCGGGCTGGCGAAGAAGGTCTCGCCCGGATCGGGGCGGAAGTTCCTCAGCACCGCCCGCTCGATCGTCATCGGGATGCCCAATACCTTCAAAGCCCTGTCCAAGGGGGAGATCTCCGAGGACAAGGCGCGCATCATGGTCGATGAGACCGCGGTCCTTGCCGCCGCCGATCGGCGCAAGGTGGACACGCGGATGAAGCGCAGTCTGGAACCGTCCGGGTTGCGCAGCCTGCGCGCCGAAGTGCGTGCGCTCAGTGCGGAGATGGACGCCGAGGCGGCCGCGAAGCGGGCGGCGAGAGCTGAGTCCAATCGTCGTGTGAATCTGACCGTGATCGATGACGGGATGGCCAGGATCTCTGCGATCCTGCCGCTGGCTCAGGCCGTCGCCGCCTATGAGAGTCTCCGTGCCGGCGCCGAGTCGATCACTGCCGCCGGTGACGCGGGCGGGCGGAATCGCCAGCAGGTGCTCGCCGACACCTTCGTCGAACGATTGAGCGGCCAAACGAGTGCGACGGCGGTGCCTGCGGAGATCCATGTGCTCGTCGAGGCCGAATCTCTGCTCTCGGACGGGCTCGTACCCGCCTGGCTGCCCGGGTTCGGACCGCTGCCGGCGCAGACGGCACGGAAGTTCATCGTCGCGAACGAAGCGAAGATGTTCATCAGCCGGATCTTCACTCGTCCCGACGACGGGCAGCTGGTGGGGATGGATGCGAAGAGTCGGGAGTTCACCGGCCGACTGCGGCAGATGATCACCTTCCGCGACGATGTGTGCCGGACACCGTGGTGCGACGCCCCGATCCGGCATGCCGATCATGCCCTTCCCGTTGCCGCTGGCGGAGCTACCACCTGGGAGAACGGTTCAGGTCTGTGTGCATCCTGCAATTACGCGAAGGAACATCCCGGGTGGAAGCATGAGGCCACAGCGGACGGGCTGCGCGTCACCACGCCGAGCGGACGATCGTACGAGGTGACCACGCCCGCGGTGGTCCGCCGCATGCGGTTCCCGCGTCCCGAAGCGGTGTCCGAACCGGGTGGTTCGCCGCCGGGGCCGGATTGGCGGCAGACCTTCTCCCGTTTCCTCGAACCCGATAGGGATGAGGCCAGGAGAGTGGTCGGGAAAGACCAACCGCAAGAGGCGGCTCAGCCGGACCAGCCGGTCGAATACCAGACGATCGAACCGAAGTGCGTGCTGCCCGAGCAGCTGCCACCCCGCTACTGCACTCGTGCCGAGAAGATCGCCGGTTGGCGCAGCCGCAATGCGCACCGACGACCGAGTGCACAGGACTGCAACGGCAGCCCGGTCGAAAGGCAATTGGTTCGGATGGTGTTCGGGCCCGACTGAGCCGCGTGTCGGATCTGGAACATCGCGGGAACACCTGTCACACGGACACTGCAGAGAATCGTAGTTATGGACAGGGCGGGTAAGAGCGGAAGCACACGACTGACGACGGCGCGGGGGCGAAGTCTCAACCTCGTGGCGCGTGTGCTCCCATTAGGGGCGGTGGCCTGCTGGGTGATCACGATCTTCGTGCCGGTCCTCGACAGCGGAGGCCCCGGATCGATGCAGATCCGCGTGACGTCTCTCGGTTTCTCGCCGATCGATATGAACGACCTCGACGAGGTCTACCTCGTGCTCTGGATCGTCATCCTCACCGGCGCGTTCACTGCTTGGCTGCTGTCAGCGTCGAAGTGGTGGTCGATCGCGGCCATCGTTCTGGGCACGGTTCTGGGACTGCGACTCCTGCAGATGGTCGCCGATCCGCCGATCATGATGTGGGACGGGCAGACGGCCGACGGCATGCCCACAGGAGGCATGGAGGTCGCCTACCCGGCGGCAGGGTTCGGCCTCTGGGTGCTCGGCAGCCTGCTGTTCTTCGCCGCTGGTATCTGTGGTCTGGTCGCAGCCGCCCAACAGGACCATCACCGTCGTGAACGGATCAAACGCTGCATGTCGAAGCGTCATGGTCCCGCCGGGTGAGGCTCGATCCGGCCGACTGCTTGTGCGATTCGCGCAAGCGCTGTCACTGTCAGCTCTCTGTCTGTGGATCGTCATGCTGTGGGTTCCAGTGGCTGCCAGCCCTGAGGACACGTCGGAAGAGCCGCAGCCGCCGCGCATCATCGTCACTGCTCTCGGCGGACCGCCGTTCGACCTCGATGAGGCTCGGGGCTCGATGGTCCTGGTCGCCGCCGGCGTTCTCATATGTGCGGCTGCTTCGCCCCTGCTCACCGTCAGGTCTCGGCCCGATTCGCACCCGTGGCCGGACGTCGTCGGGCGCCTATGGTCGGTGGGAAATCTCTTTCTGAGCGTCTGCGTCTTCCTCGTATCGGCCGACATGTTGGCCAATATGCCGACGTTCATGTGGGACGCCGTCGATGATCGCGGACGCCCGGTCTTCGGGATAGTCGTCGCCGAACCGGCGCTGGGCGCAGTCCTTTGGGCTATCGGGGGCCTCAGTCTGCTGGCCGCGGGAGTCTGCGGCCTCCTCGGCGAGGTCAGGCGGAGGAAGGCAGCACCCGCTCACTGCGCAAACGCCAGAATCACCCCGTGGCCCCGAGGGAACCGAACACATCGTCTCGCACAGCGGCTGCCGTGGGTCGCGCTCGCCTGCTGGGTGCTGATGATCTGGGTGCCGCTCTTCGACAGCGGCGACCATGGTGATGATCGATTGACGGTGACATCGTTCGGACGGGTACCCTTCGATCTCGCCGACCGCACCCCGGGGGTCATCCTGCCCTGGGTGGTCGTTCTCGCCTGCGCAGCGACCGCGAAACGGTTCGACACCTTTGCCCACTGGCCTCTTTTGTCGGTGGCAGTCGGAGTCGGTCTGTTCATCCAGCAGGCGACTATGGTCATCGATCTTCCGCGAGAGCGCGTCGAAAGCACCGACGCCACCGGTGAAACGCTCAGTGCCATTATCGTCGGGTATCCGTCAGCAGGTCATTATCTCTGGACGATCGGCTGCTGGGCACTCATCGCCGCAGGCATCTGCGGACTCCTCAGCGATCGACGGCGGATCGACCGGCAGATGCAGAGGCAGGCACAGCGTCCGACGAAAAAGATCAACCGCAGACGCCAACGCAAGCTGCAGCAGTGGGCCCGGCTGCTTCCGTTCACCGCGGTCGGAGTGTGGACCGTGACTGTCTTCGTCCCCGTCGTCGACAGCTTCAACGACGACGGTCCGCGCATTCGAGTGACTTCACTGGGAGAATGGACGATTGATGACGGCGGTGACGTCGATCTGTTCTTCCTGATCATCTGGGCACTCGTGGTCGCCATCGCCGCGCTCGGGGCCGCCTTCGCCCCTGCCCGCTGGTGGGACGTGACAGCTGTGATCATCGCAGCACTCATCGTCCTGGTCCTCTTCAGCTACCTCGTCAGTCCTCCGGTGCTGATGTGGGACGGGCAGCTGCCTGACGGAACACCGACCGGAGGGATGGAAGTCGGTCGCCCGTCGTTCGGCTTCGGGCTGTGGCTCATCGGCGCCGCAGCCCTCGTCGCAGCTGGGATCTGCGGACTCCTCACGCAGACCAAATGCGTCCGGCCAGCAGTCCAGGGACCACCAGCCGGAGGCGTTTGAGAACAGAATCGTTCCGAAATCACTTCACGGGTTCGAAGACTCCCGCGAAATAGTCGCCGATCTCGGTATGTGCGTCCAAGGGGAAGACGCCAGAGACATACTGGTCGGGTCGGACCACGACGACGGCACCATCGCGGCTGATCTCACGGGCTTCGAAGATGTCCTCGTCGGGCAGGGTCGCGTAGATCTTCTCCACGTATTCGAGGTCAAAGGCACCGATATGCGGACGGAAGACCTTCGGCACATCGGGGAACGCGAACTCCTTGTGCTCCTGCTGGTAGATGACGCTGAGCTCGACGAGGGCATCGAGGTCCTCACCCTCCCTGCGGTAAGCGACCAGGGGAGAGGCCTGATCCGATTCGAGCCACGCAGCCAGAGCTGCCACCTTCGACTCACCGCCCGAGTTGCCAGCACTGCCGTCGACGACAGGAGCGGCCCGATCGGCGAAGACATAGACCCTCCAACGACCGTCGGCGCGGGCCTCATGTCCGAGGTGGATGAAGTTCGCATCGCAGCTGCGCTTGACCCGAGCCGACTTGAACCGCTTGCCGATCGGGAATCCGGCCGCGAGCTCCTGATGAGTCGTCGGCGTCGTGATCATCGACTCCGTGTACTCGGTCATGAACCCTGCCGGGAACTCCGCGGTCTTGACGTAGAAGTCCTCGAGGTAGGTCTTGTCCGGCAGCTCCTCCTGCGGAGTCGCCATGAGCGTCGACCATTCCTTGTCGAACTCGATGAGGTTCTTCGCCGCCACCTGACGTTCGGCCGAGTAGGTGCGCAGCAGTTCCGTCGACGACCGACCGGAGATGACCTGGCCGAGCTTCCACGCGATGTTGAAGCCGTCCTGCATCGATACGTTCATTCCCTGACCGGCTTTCGCCGAGTGAGTGTGGCAGGCATCGCCAGTGATGAACACGCGCGGACACTGAGAATCGGGCACGGTCTCGTCGGTGTCGTCGAAGGCATCGGTGAGCCGGTGCCCGACCTCGTAGACCGAATGCCAGGCCACGTTCTTCACATCGATGCTGTAGGGCGAGATGATCGCATTCGCCCGGCGGATGATCTCGTCGATGCTCGTCGCCCGCACCTTGCGCGCATCATCCTCGGGCACCTCGCCGAGATCGACGTACATCCGGAACAGATGCCCGCCCTCGCGGGGGATGTGGAGGATGTTTCCGTGCTTCGACGAGATCGCGCACTTGGTGCGGATATCGGGGAAATCGGAATTCGCGAGCACATCCATCACGCCCCAGGCGTGATTGGCCTGGTCACCGGACATCGTCCGTCCGATCGACGATCGGACTTTCGACCGGGCACCGTCGCAGCCGACGACGTAGCCGGCGCGGATGGTGCGTTCCTCCCCGGCGCGCTCGCCGGCCGTGTAGCGGACGGTGACGGATACCGGATGATCCTTCGCCGAGGCGGCCGCGGCGTCCTGGTCGACCGCGAGGTCGACGAATTCGATCCCATAGTCGGGTGTGATCTTGCCGGGGGACTGGGCGGCGAACTGGGCGAAGTAGTCGAGCACGCGTGCCTGGTTGACGATGAGGTGGGGGAATTCGCTGATGCCGTGCTCGTCATCCTTGGGCCGACCGGTGCGGATGATGTTCTCGGGGTTCTCCGGATCCGGATTCCAGAACGCCATCTCGGTGATGTGATAGCCCTCGCGCATGATCTCCTCGGCGAAGCCGAACGCCTGGAAGGTCTCGACAGAACGGGCCTGGATGCCGTCGGCCTGACCGATGACCAGCCGCGAATCGCGCTTCTCGATCATCCGAGTGTTCACGTGCGGGTACTGCGACAGCTGTGCCGCCGCGATCATCCCCGCAGGGCCGCTGCCGACGATGAGGACATCGACTTCATCGGGCAGATCATCTGCGCGCTCGATCCCGTAGCCAGCGGCTTCCTCGATCCGCGGGTCCGCGGACACGTAGCCGTTCTGATGGAAATGCATGTCAACCTCCGGTTCGTGACACGTCGTCGTGATGTTTGAATGCTATCAGTTCATATACGATCTGGTGTCGGCGGGGTGGTGCCGATCACCGTCATCGCTGGTCAGCTGCGGCGACCCGATTCCGATGATCGGGCTCACTGACTGCTCGTCCTCGTGGTCTGGACCGAGCGGAATGCCGGTGCGATCACGCAGCAGCAGAGTCGCGGCGAGGGCGAGCACGGCGACGACGCCCAGGTACACCGCCACCGAGGCGGTCGTTCCCGTCGATGACACGAGCCCCTTCGCGATCGTCGGAGCAAAGGCGCCGCCGAGGATCGACCCGATCGCATAGGACACCGAGACCCCGGAGAAGCGGACGCTGGAGGGGAACAGCTCGGCGTACATCGCCGGCTGCTGACCGTAGGTGAAGCCCAGACCGATCGTGAGGACGACGAGACCGAGCAGGAGCATGCCCACCGAGCCGGTGTTGACCAGCGGGAACAGAGAGAAGATACCCGCGAACAGGAGGATCCAGCCGAGGATGTAGGTGTTCCGGCGTCCGATCCTGTCCGAGACGGCTCCCGCGATGATCGTGAAGACCAGCCAGGACACCGCCGAGGCGGCGACGGCCCAGAGCACGGGACCGCGTTCGAGGCCGATGGGTCCGGTCGGATCCGTGGCGTAGTTCTGGATGTATCCGCCGGTGGTCATGTACCCGGCGGCGTTGTTGCCCATGAACACGAGGGAGGCGAGGATGACGAGCAGCCAATGGCTCTTGATGAGCTTGCCCAGCGGGTTCGTGACCTGTTCCTTGCGCTCGGCGATCTCGTGGAAGACCGGGGATTCCTCGACTCCGCGGCGGATCCAGTAGCCGACGAAGACGAGCACGATGGAGAGGAAGAACGGCACCCGCCAGCCCCATTCGAGGAAGGCATCGCCCGGGGCGATCGAGGTCATCAGGGCGAGCACGCCCGAGGACAGCAGAAGGCCGATGGACACCCCGATCTGCGGGAAGGAACCGCGCAGTCCGCGTGACTTCTCATCAGCGTGTTCGACGGCGAGCAGAACGGCTCCGCCCCATTCTCCGCCGGCCGAGATTCCCTGGACGATGCGCAGTGCGATGAGCAGGATCGGAGCCAGGACGCCCGCGGTTTCGAAGGTCGGCAGGAAGCCGATGAGCGCGGTCGCGGCACCCATGGCGATGAGGGTGATGATGAGGACCACCCGGCGGCCGAGCTTGTCACCGAAATGTCCGGCGAGGAATGCGCCCAAAGGGCGGAAGAGGAAGCTGATCCCGACCGTCGCGAAGGCGACCATGGTCGAGAGCGTCGATCCGAGCGGGCCGAAGAAGAGCTCGTTGAAGATCAGCCCCGAGGCCGCCGCGTAGAGGAAATAGTCGTACCACTCGATGCTCGTGCCGACGATCGTCGCGAATGCCACCCGGGTCTGAGTGTGCTTCTGTGCTGCCATGACTCCTGTGTCCTGTCGTGCGTCCCAACCACGTTCTCTGTGGCCTGGATTAATTGTTCCCGGGAACCGTATCATATACGATCTGTAGTGAAGCCAATCGAAATGAGGTGTGAGATCGATGTCGACTCCAGCAGGTGTTCCGACCCGTCCGGGCAAGATCATTGCCGTTCATGTGGCCTATGAGTCCCGTGCGGCACAACGAGGAAAGCGCCCCGCCCAGCCGTCGTACTTCCTCAAGGCGGCCAGCTCCGTCGCCGCCACCGGCCAGACCATCGAACGCCCCGCCGGCACCTCGCTGCTCGCCTTCGAAGGTGAGGTCGCCATCGTCATCGGCGCCTCCGCCCGCAACGTCACCGAGGCCGAGGCCTGGTCGTATGTCGCCGGCGTGACCGCGTCGAACGACTTCGGCCTCTACGACATGAAGACCCCGGACAAGGGATCGAACGTGCGCTCGAAGAGCCGCGACGGATACACCCCGCTGGGCCCCGAACTCATCCCCGCCGCCGAGGCGGCCCCCGACTCCCTGCGCCTGCGCACCTGGGTCAACGGCGAGGTCGTCCAGGACGACGGCACGCGAGCCGATCAGCTCATCTTCACCCTCCCGCGCATCGTCGCGGACCTCAGCCAGCACCTCACCCTCGAGCCCGGCGACGTCATCCTCACCGGCACCCCTGCCGGATCCTCCGTCGTCGCCCCCGGTGACACGGTCGAGGTCGAGGTCACGGCCGCCTCGGCGAACGGGGAAGAGCTGAGCTCAGGACGACTGACCACCACGGTCGTCGACGGCCCCGGAGACTTCGACGAGAACCTCGGCAGCCTGCCCGCAGTGAACGAAGCACTCACCGTCGATGCCTGGGGCTCACGCGAAGCCGCCCTACTCGCCCCGGAGGGCGATGCCGATGACACTGCCGCGACGGCACTCGGCGATGACCTCATCGCCAAACTCGCCGAGGCTCCGACCGCGGGTCTGTCGGCTCAGCTGCGGTCGCGCGGACTCAACAATGTCGTCATCGAAGGCGTGGCCCCGCTGAAGCCGGGCGCGAAGATCGTCGGCACCGCGAAGACGCTGCGCTTCGTGCCCAACCGCGAAGACCTGTTCAAGTCCCACGGCGGCGGTTACAACGCACAGAAACAGGCCTTCGACTCGATCCGCCCCGGCGAGGTCGTCGTCATCGAGGCCCGAGGCGAATCCGGCTCTGGCACCCTCGGCGACATCCTCGCCCTGCGCGCGAAATCACTCGGCGCCGCCGGCGTCGTCACCGACGGGGGAGTCCGCGACTCCGCCGAGGTGGCCGAGATCCTGCCCGTGTTCTCCACCGCGAAGCACCCCGCCGTGCTCGGCCGCAAGCACGTGCCGTGGGAATCGGACGTGGCCGTGGCCTGCGGAAACGCCACCGTCCTGCCCGGCGATGTGATCGTCGCCGATGACGACGGAGCCATCGTCATCCCTCGTGACCTCGTTGAAGAAGTCGTCGACGCGGCACTGGCGAAGGAGATCGAGGACGGCTGGGTGGCCGAACAGGTCGCCGCCGGCAACCCGATCGAAGAGCTCTTCCCGCCCAAGGGCGAATGGAAGGCGAAATTCGACGAGTGGAAGGCCTCACGGTGACTGCGACTGCGTCCCTGAGCAAGGCCGAGACCGCCTACCGGTGGATCCGCGAACGCGTCGCCGACCAGACCTATCAGCCCGGGCACAAGCTCGTGCTCGCGCAGATCGCACTCGAACTCGACACCTCAGTGGTGCCGGTGCGTGAGGCCATCCGCCGGCTGGAAGCCGACGGGCTCGTGACCTTCGAACGCAACGTCGGGGCCCGCGTGGCCATGGTCGACCAAGGGTCCTACACCCAGTCGATGGAAACGGTCGCGATCCTCGAGGCCGCGGCCGTCGCCCAAGCACAGGGCCACCTCGGCGTCGATGATCTCGATGCTGCGGAGCAGATCAACGATCGGATGCGGGCTCTGCTCGACGATTTCGAACCGGCCGAGTTCACTCGGCTCAACCACGAGTTCCACGAGATGCTCTACCGGCGCTGCCCGAACGAGCGGCTGTGCACCCTCGTCGAACTCGAATGGGACCGGCTCAACCACCTGCGGGATTCGACGTTCTCCTTCGTCCCCGAACGGGCACTCGAGTCGGTGGAGGAGCACTCCCGCATCGTCGCCCTCATCCGGGCTCGCGCCTCGGCGCAGGAGGTCGAACGGGCCGTGCGCGAGCACCGCTCGGCCACTCTGCGCAGCTTCCAGAACTCCCAGACGACCACAGCCCCAAGCACGGATTTGATTGCAGATTCACGAAAGGACAAGTCATGACACAGTCCACCACCCCGCCGGCAGGTATGCCGGAGAAGATCCGCCACTACATCGGCGGAGAATTCGTCGACTCCGTCGACGGAGACGAATTCGACGTGCTCAACCCGGTGACGAACGAGCCCTACATCAAGGCCGCCTCGGGCAAGAAAGCCGATATCGAAGCCGCCGTCGCAGCGGCGAAGCAAGCCTTCGACGAGGGCCCGTGGCCGCGGATGCTTCCGCGTGAACGCGCCCGGATCCTCAACAAGATCGCCGACATCGTCGAATCCCGCAAGGACGAACTCGCCGCGATGGAGTCCTTCGACTCCGGGCTGCCGATCACCCAGGC
This sequence comes from Brevibacterium sp. Lmc1, assembly GCF_057654315.1. Lineage (NCBI taxonomy): Bacteria > Bacillati > Actinomycetota > Actinomycetes > Micrococcales > Brevibacteriaceae > Brevibacterium > Brevibacterium sp. Lmc1. The sequence continues at coordinate 1,013,944 of NZ_CM172803.1, forward strand.
CAAGGGCCAGGCGGCGCGCGCGGCGGAGAACTTCCGCTTCTTCGCCGACCTCATCGTCGCCCAGGTCGACGACGCCTTCAAGGTCCCCGGCCGCCAGGCGAACTACGTCAACCGCAAGCCCATCGGCGTGGCCGGACTCATCACCCCGTGGAACACGCCGTTCATGCTCGAGTCCTGGAAGCTGGGACCGGCGATCGCGACCGGCAACACCGTCGTGCTCAAACCCGCAGAGTTCACCCCGCTCTCGGCCTCCCTGTGGCCGGGCATCTTCGAAGAGGCCGGACTGCCCACCGGTGTGTTCAACATGGTCAACGGCTTCGGCGAAGAGGGCTTCGCCGGCGACTCGCTCGTCAAGCACCCCGACGTGCCGCTCATCTCCTTCACCGGTGAGTCGAAGACCGGCCAGACGATCTTCGCCAATGCCGCCCCCTGGCTCAAAGGCCTGTCGATGGAGCTCGGCGGAAAGTCCCCGGCCGTGGTCTTCGCCGACGCGGACATCGAGGCTGCCGTCAACGCCACGATCTTCGGCGTCTTCTCCCTCAACGGGGAGCGCTGCACCGCCGGTTCGCGCATCCTCGTCGAGCAGTCGATCTACGACGAATTCGTCGAGCGCTATGCCGCTCAGGCGGGGCGCGTGAAGGTCGGTCTGCCCTCGGATCCCGCCACCGAGGTGGCTGCGCTCGTCCACCCCGAGCACTATGAGAAGGTCATGTCCTACGTCGAGATCGGCAAGTCCGAGGCCCGCCTCGTCGCCGGCGGCGGACGCCCCGAAGGCTTCGAAACCGGAAACTTCGTCCAGCCGACCGTGTTCGCCGATGTGCAGCCCGACGCGCGGATCTTCCAGGAGGAGATCTTCGGCCCCGTCGTCGCCATCACCCCGTTCTCCTCCGACGAGGAGGCCCTGGAGCTGGCGAACAACACGAAGTACGGTCTGGCCGCCTATATCTGGACCTCGGACCTCAAACGCGCCCACAACTTCTCCCAGGCCGTGGAGTCGGGAATGGTGTGGCTGAACTCGAACAACGTCCGCGATCTGCGCACCCCCTTCGGCGGCGTCAAGGCCTCGGGACTCGGCCACGAAGGCGGCTACCGGTCGATCGACTTCTACACGGAACAGCAGTCCGTGCACATCAACCTCGGCGAGGTCCACAATCCTGTCTTCGGAAAGCAGTGAAGCAGCCATGACCAAACGCACTGATATGACCCGGACCTCGGCCGGCTATTTCGTCAGCCAGGAGACGGGCATCTCCACCGACAACCCCATCGCCACTCCGCAGGTGAGCCCGCCCGACATCCTCCGCTGCGCCTATATGGAACTCGTCGTCACCGACCTCGCCGCGTCGCGGGAATTCTACGTCGACGTGCTCGGACTCTACGTCACCGAAGAGGACGAGAACACGCTCTACCTGCGTTCGACGGAGGAGTTCATCCACCACAATCTCGTCCTGCGCAAGGGCGAGGTCGCCGCCGTGGCTGCGTTCTCCTACCGGGTGCGCAGCCCGGAAGAGCTCGACAAGGCAGTAGCCTTCTACACGGAACTCGACTGCGATGTCCGACGCAATCCCGACGGCTTCGTCAAGGGCGTGGGCGACTCCGTGCGCGTGGTCGACCCGCTCGGCTTCCCGTACGAGTTCTTCTACCAGTCCGATCACGTCGAACGCATGTCGTGGCGCTACGACCTGCACATCCCCGGCGAACTCGTCCGCCTCGACCACTTCAACCAGGTCACCCCGGATGTGCCGCGGGCCGTGAAGTACATGCAGGACCTCGGCTTCCGCGTCACGGAGGACATCCAGGACGAGGAGGGCACGGTCTACGCCGCGTGGATGCGCCGCAAGTCCACCGTCCATGACACGGCGATGACCGGTGGCGACGGACCGCGCATGCACCATGTCTGCTTCGCCACCCATGAGAAGCACAACATCCTCTCCATCTGCGACAAGCTCGGTGCCCTGCGCCGGTCCGACTCGATCGAGCGCGGACCCGGCCGCCATGGCGTCTCGAACGCGTTCTACCTCTACCTGCGCGACCCCGACGGTCACCGCGTCGAGGTGTACACGCAGGACTACTACACCGGCGACCCGGACAACCCGGTCATCACGTGGGACGTCCACGACAATCAGCGCCGCGACTGGTGGGGCAACCCCGTCGTGCCGTCCTGGTACACGGACGCCTCGCTCGTCCTCGATCTCGACGGCAACCCGCAGCCCGTGCACGCCCGCACGGACGATTCGGAGATGGCCGTGACGATCGGTGCCGACGGGTTCTCCTACACCCGCGCGGATGAGAATGAGGGCAAGCTGGGCAACCAGCTCTGAAAGGAATCCACATGCTCGATGAGGCAACGATCGCGGTCATCGCCGACGATCTCGCTCAGGCGGAGCAGACTCGGTCGAAGATCGGTCTGCTCACCGCGAAGTATCCGGACATGACGGTCGAGGACTCGTATGCGGTGCAGAACGAATGGCGCCGTCGCGGTGAAGCCGCCGGTCGTCGACTCTATGGTCACAAGATCGGACTGACCTCGAAGCCGATGCAGCAGGCCACCGGCATCACCGAACCCGACTACGGAGCGATCTTCGCCGATCAGGTCTATGACACCGGGTCCGTGATCGACCATTCGCAGTATTCGGGCGTACGCATCGAGGTCGAACTCGCCTTCGTGCTGCGCGACGAACTGCGCGGACCCGACGTCAGTCTCTTCGACGTCCTCCGGGCCACCGAATACGTCGTCCCCGCACTCGAGGTGCTGTCCTCGCGCATCGAGATGGAGGGCCGCACGATCGTCGACACCATCTCGGACAATGCGGCACTGGGGGCGATGGTCCTCGGCGGCCGTCCCGTTGCCGTCGATGCCGTCGACCTGCGTCGCGTGAACGCCCTGCTCTACCGCAATGAGACGATCGAGGACTCCGGAGTCGCCGCCGCCGTCCTCGACCATCCGGCCCGCGGAATCGTGTGGTTGGCAAACAAACTCGCCGAGCACGGAGATGTGTTGCAAGCCGGAGAGACCGTGCTCGCCGGGTCGTTCACCCGCCCCATGTGGGTGCATCCCGGCGACACCGTGCACGCCGACTACGGAGAGCTGGGAGTCATCACATGCCGTTTCGAGTAGAGCTTCCGCAGACCTTCGCCGACCGGGTGGCCGGCCTCGGCGACGGGGAGTACCTGGCCGGGATGTGGGTGTGCTCGGGTTCGCCCGTGGCCGCCGAGATCGCCGCCGCCTCGGGAATGCAGTGGGTGCTCATCGACGCCGAGCATTCCCCGATCGGACTCGAGACGACGACGAGTCTGCTGCGCGCGATGAACGGCTACCCGGCGACCCCCGTCGTACGGGTGCCGGTCAACGACACGGTGCTCATCAAGCAGCACCTCGACCTCGGCGCGCAGAATCTGCTCGTGCCGATGGTCGATACGAAATCCGACGCCGAGGCGGCTGTGGCGGCCGTCCATTATCCGCCGAAGGGTGTGCGCGGGGTCGGTTCGGCCCTGGCCAGGGCCTCCCGGTGGAACGCCGTGGACGGGTACCTGGGGCGCGCCGATGAGTTCGTGTCCCTGACGGTGCAGATCGAATCGGCGACCGCGGTGGACAACGCCGCTGAGATCGCCGCGGTCGACGGAATCGACCAGATCTTCGTCGGGCCCTCCGACCTGGCTGCGTCGATGGGGCTGCTCGGTCAGCAGACCCATCCGGACGTCACCGATGCGGTGGCTCGGACCTTCGAAGCAGTGAAGGCCGCCGGCAAACCCGTCGGTGTCAACGCCTTCGACCCCGAGCAGGCACGGAAGTACCTGGAAGCCGGAGCGTCCTTCGTCCTTGTCGGCGCCGACGTCGGTCTGATGATGAACGGCGCCCGCGCCTGGGCCGACACTTGGGTTCAGGACTGAGCTCGCTCCCAGCGGTGCCGGGCATCATCGTGGGCGGCGATGAGGAGTTCGTCGACCTGCTTCTCAGTGCGTGAGCCTGGATTCACGACCGCTACCCACCCCTGCCTGCGATACAGCGGGTGGGGGTGGATTGCGTCTGTGACGGACTGCTGACCCGGGGTGTCCGCGTTCGCGTCGACGTCGGGGCCGGGCTCGCCGAAGAGTGCGGAGAACCGGGCACGCCCGATGTGGAGATTGAGCCTCCAGCGATCGGGAGCCGAGAGCTCGGAGGCCGTGTCGTCGGGGTAGTCCTTGGTGATGATGGTGGCGAACGGCTGAGTGTTCGCAAGCACTTCTCCGTCGGGAGCGAAATAGAAGAAGTGGTCTCCCCAGGTCAGCTCGGGGTACGGGCCGCCGGCCTCGGGAGCGATGTGGAGCAGTCCGTCGAGAGTGTGGAAACGGTCGATGATCTCGTGCATACTCATGGTTCAAGTGTGCACTTGAAGTGCTTATGTCGGGTTTTTGTCGGGAGGTGATCACTCTGCGCACTGCGGACGTGGCTTCGCTCAGCGGGTATTCGGTGCAGCAGATCCGTCAGCTCGAATCCCGCGGTGTCATTCCCGCAGCCGCTCGGGAGGACAATGGCTACCGGCGGTATTCAGACGTGCATGTCAGTGCATTGTCCGCATACCGTGATCTTGCTTTCGCCGTCGGTCCTGTTGCGGCCCGATCGGTGATGACCGAACTTCCGCGGCTCGATCCCCGTGAGGCGATCGCCCTTCTCACCGGCAAAGTGACTGAAGTGGACGAGCATCGACGTCAGGTCGTTGCAGCACGCTCGATGCTGCTCTCGATCCAGTCAGAAGCTGAAACTGCCGGCGAGCATGGGCGCGAGACGACCGACGAATCGATGACGATCACCGAACTTGCTGAGGCGGTGGGCGTGCGTGCATCCACGTTGCGATACTGGGAATCGGAGGGACTGACTACCCCGCACCGGGTGGGCTCCGGAGCTCGAACCGCGCGTCTCTATCGGTTCGGAGCGATCAGAGATGCAAGGATCACTGCCGCGCTGCGGTCCGGAGGGTACGGCATTCACGAGATCCGCGAAGCTTTGGCAGTGGTGCGAGGGCTCGGTGATACGAGCTCGATGCTCGCCGCACTCGACGACAGACTGGACGATCTGGCGTTGCGTGGGGCGGCGGTCTTGCGAGCCGGGGGTGTTCTCGCCGGCACGATCGGCGGAGAACACCCCTGAGCTCACTTCTCAGTCCGTCTCGCGGCGGCTGCCGGAAATCAGCAGGATCGTCGAGCCGAGTCCGACGAGGACGATGCCCAGGCCGATGAGCATCCCGTTGCCTGTCGTGCCGGTGCGGGGCAGCTCACCGGATGGTGCCGGGGCCGCCGGAGATGCGGGGGTCTCGGGAGTTTCCGCGACCGGTTCGACCGGTGGAGATTCGGGTTTCTCCGGGGCCTCAGGATTCTCCGGCTGTTCCGGGGGAGCCGGAGGGGTGCTTGGCTCCTCCGGCGGCGTGCTGGGTTCTTCCGGGGGAGTCGACGGCTTCTCCTCGGGTGGGCGGTGCACGGTCTCGGCGGGAACGCCCCAGTCGCTCGTCCACGCCTTGTTGACGTCGCTGCCCTCGATCGCCGTCACATAGGTGACCCAGCCGACGGGCATGTCGATCGGCTCCGTGTCGATCTCGACGCGGCCGTTCTCGTCGGCGTTGACGGTGAAGTCCTGCACGGACAGCTCGGTGCCGTCGGGCTTCTTCGACTGCGCGGGCTCGGTCTCCACGTGGTAGGCGGTGATGGTGAGGACGGCTTCGGAACCCGGCCGCAGTCCGGTCACGGCCACCTCGTCGTGGGTAGATGTCCCCTCGAGCACTGCCTCGGTGTCGGCGGTCGGAGTCCACGGGGCGAACCCCGTCTCACGGGGTTGGCCGTGGATTCCCTTCCATTCCTTCGTTGCCTTGTCCCCGGCGATCGTCTCGGTGAAGTACAGCCAGCCGCGGAAGTCCTCGGGCACGGTGATCTCGTCGGATGTGTGGGTGCCGTTGCCGACATTCTTCGAGGTCACGGATCCGATTTCGCGAGCGTCATCGTTCTTGATGCCCTGCCTCGGTGCCGTCGCGGTCTGCCACAGGGTGTGTTCGACGGTGACGGTGTGGTCGCCGATGAGGCCGGAGACGGTGAATTCGTCGGTGACCGTCTCACCCGGTGTCGGTGTCTGGTCGGAGATCTCGGTGGTCACCTTCGGCTGGGAACTCAGCTCCAGTGACGCCTTGTCCGTGACGGAATCGGGGGTGTCCGGGGTGATGACTCGCTGTACCCGAGTGCCGGACGTCGGTTCGAAGACGCGCACGGTCTGCGGGGCGACCTTCGCCGAGGCGGTCACGGACAGAGTGCCGGGGGCGCTCGCCCGCAGTGTCGTGGCCACGGGTTCCTTCCCCGTGGTCACAGTCGTCGGGGCTTTCGCAGTGCCGGTGGTCTTGAGCGTGACAGGAACGTCGGGGACCTGTGCACCTGAGGCGCTGAGCAGGGACACCGTCAGCGTCGCCTCATCGGTGGGAGTACCGAGGACCTTCGGCTTGTCAGTTTTGTCGGAGGCCCAGGAGTCAGGAGAAGTGGTGGATTCCGGGGCGGCATAGGGTTCGAGCACGGGCATGCGCATGACCGGCTCGAGGCTGATGTCGAGGGTGTAGGGACCGGCCAACTTCTTGGCCTCGGCGAGGATCGTCGAGTGCTTCTTCGCGGCCGCCGCGAACTTCTTGCCCAGATCGGCCGGCTTCTGCGGCGGCACCTTGTGATCGTGGGGGAGCGCCTTGTCGAGTCGGGCCATCGCGCTCAACGCGGCCTGCACATCTTTCGACGTCGAGCCGGCATATTCGTGCAGTGCCCACGCTGTGCGAGCCGAGATGACCGTGTCGGCCTTCGCATTCTTGAAGTGCTTCGGCAGCGGAGACTTCTTGCCCGCATCGATGCAGTAGGCGGAGGTGTCAGGGAAGGTCCGGTAGGAGCCGTACCAGGTCTTGCCCTGTTTCGCATGGTGCCAGATGCCCGGACCGTAGGCGTTGGGTGCGGTGTGCACCGGAACCTCGCCGAGGCCGACCGGCGGTCCCGCGGCCATGGCCGGTCCCAGCCCGATGAGCGAAGCGATTGTGAGGACGGTGAGCAGCAGCGCGGTGCGCAGCGATGCGATTCTGAGAGTGATCATGGACCGATTCGACATTGGGCGCTGGCTGGTCATCTAGGGCTGATTGAGGGGCTGTGGATACCGCTTTGAGCGTCCACAGGTTCTGACGTGTGAGTGGGGGAGGTGCTGGTCGCTGCAGGGAGGGGAGTGGCCCCGGGGAGGAACGGCCGCGTCGGGTGCGTGTGGTGGGCGATGCCGACCGTCGGGCGACGGTCGTGGGTGCAGGGGCGGTCTGACGGCCGTCTGGTTCCCCCGCCGACACAGAGTCGACGAAACTGCGTCCATCCACAGTCGAAAATGGTTGAGTGGGGCGGGGGACGTCGTTTGAAGAACGTGGCAGTCGGCTGAAGTGTTGCTGGACGGATACACGGCGGGGCCGTTCACGGCGGGCTGGGACTCTAGACTGAGGTGAGCGGAAATTCCCCCATCGCAGAAGGACAGACTATGTCGGCACAGAACGGTCCCGGTTCGCAGAGACCGCAGCCGCCCCAGGTGCAGGGCCCACCGAACCCGAACGTGCCCCCGGCACAGGGACAGATGCCGCCTCAGGGCCAGGTCCCTCCGCCGCAGCCACACAATCCGCAGCAGGGGCAGCCGCAGAATCATGATCGGTTCCGGCCGCGACCACAGGGGTCGCAGCAGCCGAACCAGCAGCAACCCGGCGGGTCGCGGCCGCAGCAGCCGCCCATGCAGGGACAGAATCGGCCCCCAGCGCCGGGTCGACCCATGCCGCCGCAGAACCAACCGCCCATGCAGGGACAGCCGATGCAGGCACCCGGCCGACCCATGCAGCCTCAGATGCAGCCGATGCCGGGCCAATCCATGGCTGGTCAACCCATGCCTGGCCAGCCGGTGATGTACGCGCCCCCGCCTGCGCAGGCCCGCGTCTATGCTCAGCCGCGGTTTGCTCCGACGGTGACGCAGGAGATGCGTATCCGTGCAGGCATGCAGGCACCCCAGCAGGTCGTCACCGACACTCCCTGGACCGGCGCCGTGCGGAAAACACAACCGGAGACCGAACCCGACTCGACCGGAAACATCGTCCGGCTCGTCGCTGCAATCCTCGTACTCGTCGGGCTTGTCATCGGATTGGCATTACTTGCCCTGCTCGGCGGACTGAGCTTCGGCGTCCGCCTCTTCGGTCTCATCGGACTCGCGGCGATCCCTCTTCTCGGCATAATCGCCTACGTCCTCTGGCTCGACCGCTGGAGACCGCAGCCGAAGCTCCTCCTGGGCATCTGTCTCCTCTGGGGTGCTGTCGCCTCGGTTATCCTCACCCTCGGCTTCTCACTCGTCGGTGAGGTCGCGCTCTATATGATCGGCATCAATGGTGTGCCCGACGTCATCGGTGCGGTGATTCAAGCTCCGATCCTCGAGGAATCGACGAAGACCGTCCTCCTCCTCGTCATCGTCCTTGCCGCTCGCCGCTATTTCGAAGGGCCCCTCGACGGGCTCGTCTACGGTTCGCTCATCGGTGCGGGCTTCGCCTTCACAGAGAACATCCTCTACCTCGGCCAGTCGTGGAACGACGGCGAGTTTCTGGGCCTCGCCATGACGTTCGCCATGCGCTGCCTCGGATCGCCGCTGCTCCACACGGCGTTCTCAACCTGCGCTGGTGTGTCGATCGGACTCGCCGCCCGCAAATGGCCGTGGTGGTCACTCATCCTCATGTGGCTGCCCGGACTTGCACTCGGCATGATCCTGCACGGTTTCTGGAACGCCTCGATGACGTTCCTCGGTGTCCTCGGCCAAGCGACCAGTGACGTGATGGGCGGAATGCTTCCGCAGATCATCGGCCTCGTCGTCCTCAGCGTCATCCTCTCCGCCGCCTGGGTGACGCTCGGTCTCATCCTGCGCCGCAGCGAACGCATGCACACTCAGAACATGCTCGGTGACTATGCGAACTCCGGTTGGCTCACCCATGCCGAGGTCGACATGCTCGGCACCTGGAAGGGCCGGAAGAACGGACGCGACTGGGCGAAGTCGTTCCCGGGCGGCAAGGAGGAGATGAAGACCATGATCCGCACCTCCGGCAAGCTGTCGACGACGCGGATGCGCGTGCTCGCCGGAATCGGCGGAGAACAGGAACGCAAGATCGAACGGGCCGAACTCCAGCAGTTCGCCGACGCCCGTGAACGTCTGCTCGCGGCCTCCAAACAGACCGCCTCCCAACAGACTGTGCGGTAAGTTCCAGCGGTGACGATCTTCGACATTCTCCTCATCGTCCTCGGCATCGGGGCGCTCTTCGCCGGGTTCCGCCAGGGCATCATCACCGCCCTCGGAACGGCGGCGGGCTTCATCGTCGGCTGGATCCTCGGCCGATTGCTCTCCCCGCTCGTCGAATCGCTGAGCGCCGGCACCGACGTCATGGACAACCAGGGCGTGCTCATGCTGCTGGCCTCGATGCCGTTGGTCCTCAGCGTCCTCTTCGCCTTCGCCGGCAGCGGCATCGGGGCGTGGATCAAGAACAATATGGACTCCGACCTCGGCCAGGGCATCGACGCCGTCGGCGGCACCGTCACCGCCGGAATCGTCTATGTCCTCGTCATCTGGCTCGCCGCCGGATTCATCCGCACCACCCCGCTCGTCGAACCCAACCGCTGGGTCGCCGACTCCTCCGTCATCGCCGCGATCGACCGCACCATTCCCTACTCCTCCCAGAACGCCCTGGGCGGACTGGCGAAAGGACTGAGCGCCTCCGGATTCCCTCAGGTGTTCTCCGGGCAGCCCGAACAGATCCGCGGAGTCGGAGAACCCGACGAAGGCATGGTCGACGTCGGACGCAGCGTCGAGGACTCGGTCGTCAAGATCACGACGACGGCCACCAGCTGCGCCACTGGTTCGGAAGGCTCCGGCTTCGTCTATGAAGACGGACTCGTCGCCACCAACGCCCACGTCGTGGCCGGATCCACTGAGTTGGCCGTACAGGTCGGGGGCAAGGGCAGACCCTACCGCGCCGAGGTGGTCGAATTCGACGCCGAAGCCGATGTGGCCGTGCTCCGGGTCCAGGGTCTCGATGCTCCCGCTCTCGACTTCGGCAACGGGCTCGGACCGGGAGACGACTCCGTCGTCGTCGGATTCCCCGCGAACGGTCCCTATACGATCTCACCGACCCGAGTGCGGGAGAAGATCAACGCCCGCGGACTCGACATCTACGATTCGCAGTCGGTCGTCCGCGAGGTCTATGCACTGCGCGGAATCGTCAGGGAAGGCAATTCGGGCGGCCCGCTCATCGACGCCGACGGAAACGTCGTCGGCATGGTCTTCGCCCGCTCCGCCACCGATGACGAAACCGGCTACGCCCTCACCCGAGCCGAGATCGCCGACGAACTCGACGCCGGTGCCGTCGAGCGCGCACCGCAGCCGACGGGGCAGTGCACGAACTGAAACCAGTGCACGAACTGACCCCGACTACTTGAGGTCGAGCCCGGCGAGGACGGCGCGGTGGTCGCTCGACCCGCGTTCTAGCACCTCGTCGGAGGTGGCGTCGAAACCTCGGTAGAGGACATGGTCGAGCCGGGTGACGGGGAACTGGGAGGGCCAGGTGAAGCCGAAGCCGCCTCGGGCCTCTTCCCGGGTATCCTGCAGCGGCGGCACCAAGGTCTCCATATTGTTGTCCGTCGTCGCCGTGTTGAAGTCGCCGGCGACGACGACATGTTCGGCACCATCGGTCTCCACCGTCGTGGCAAGGCGGCGCAGAGCGGCATTGCGCATCGATTCGTGGCCAGGGCGCACCGAAGGCATATGCACGGCGTAGAAGCGGATGTCACCGTGATCGGTCGAGATCGTGGTCGCGAACGCGCGCGGCCACTGCAGGCCGAGGTCGACCTCCTCGGGCTCCGACATCGGCCACTTCGACCATACGCCGATGGTGTCGACGACCTGCGAATGCTCGAACGAGGAGTCGAGCTCCTTGTGGATGATCTTGCCGGACAGGGATTCGAGTTCCTGGATCGTGACGATGTCCGGATCACGGTCGACGATGTTCTGCGCGGCAGCCGTGGGCTGCGGCATCCTCGCCCCCACATTGTGAGTGGCCACCGTCAGGTCCGGATCACCGGAATCCTCGTTCGGCAGCAAGGCGGGGCCGAACATCCCCGTCCACACCAGAGCGGGCACGAGGAACCCGATGGCCGAGAGCCACGAGAAGCGGATGAGGAACATGAGCAGCACGAGCGCGAGGAAGACTCCCGTCCACGGCAGCACCGATTCGAGGATGAGCGCGATGCCCATCCGCGTCGGCAGCAGATCGTGGAGAAGCAGGAATGCCGCATAGAGGATCCCGAAGATCAATGCGGTGATGCCCTTCGCGGGGGTGTGCCTTCTGCGCGGTGAGGAATATGCCTGGTTCATCGATCAACGATCTTAACCGGGAAGTCTGGCCCCACGCTGGAAGCGACTTGCGACGCGGCTCACAGCCGCACGACGTCAGCGACGCGCAGTCGCGCTCCACACAGTCACATCGGGGTGGGTGTCGTAGCGATAACCCGAACCCCTCATCGTGCGCACCACGGAGGCATATTCGCCGAGGCGGCGCCGCAGTCGGCGGATGTGGACGTCCACGGTGCGTTCGTCGGGAACCTCACCGCCGGACCATACCGCGGTGATGAGGTCCTCACGGGGCAGGGTCTCATCGGCATGGGAGACGAGGGTGGCGAGCAGGTCGAATTCCTTCGTCGTGACATCGACGAGGTCGCCGTCGATGCGGACCTCGCGGCGAGGGATGTCGATGCGCAGACGTTCGCCGGTGGCCTGGGTGTAGGCGTCGCCGGCCCGTCCGCCGAAACCGCGGGGTGCGGGAGCCGCCGGAGCAGCCTCCTCGCGCAGGGCCGGCGGGTGGATGCGGTTGGGAATGCGCGAACGCACGGGGCCGTGTGTCGCCGCCGGTGCACCGGTCGCAGCGGGGGAGCCGTTGGCCACGGCTCGCACGGCGTCGATATCGCTGCCGCGGCCCTCCGGTGCCAAGGCGATGACGGCCTGGGTCTCGGCCTGGCTGGCGAGTTCCTTGGCGTAGGCCTGCAGCTCAGCGGCGATTGCGGAGAGGTTCGTGCCGTCGGCGGCGGCCTTGGTCTCGTCGAGTCCGATGTAGACGATGATTCCGCGGGCGGCCTTCGGCGAGGGGACGACTCCGGCGGGCCCGTAGGTGTGCGGTGGGTTCTGCGGGTCGACTGCGCTCAACCTGGCTCCTGCACGTCGAGTGGCCACTGCACTGCGGGGGTGGACGTAGGCGGGTTCTGGATTCGGCATAGCTGTCCTTTGCTCCGACCATGAGGTCGATATGACTGGAAGAGTCCGCTGCTTGAGTGAACTCGTTCGAGGCCGGACAGCGGGAGTACGATCACCGACCACGAACGCAGGGCATACACATATGTGCGCCCGGCATTCGCATCTGATGGATCGTCGAAGTCATGACTTCATTATTTGTCACAAAACTTCGGCCGCGCAAAGGAAAACCCGAAAATGAGACGACTGTGACGAAATATGACGTCACAGTCGCCGGGGTCGACGACCGAAATCGTCATCCGCAGGTGCCGTCAGTCGACGATTCCGTACATCCGGTCCCCGGCATCGCCGAGTCCGGGCACGATGTAGCCCTTCTCGTTGAGCTTCTCATCGAGTGCCGCGGTGTACACCTTCACCTCGGCGGAATCGCTGTAGTCGCGCTCGATGCGCTGGACGCCCTCGGGTGCGGAGACCAGGCACACGGCGGTGACGTCGCGAGCTCCGCGAGCGAGCAGGAAGTCGATCGCCATGGCCAGGGTGCCGCCGGTGGCGAGCATCGGATCGACGACGAAGATCTGCCTGCCGGTGAGGTCATCAGGCAGGCGATCGGCATAGGCGCTGGGCTCGAAGGTCGTCTCGTCGCGGACCATTCCGAGGAAGCCCACCTCGGCAGTGGGCAGGATGCGCAGCATTCCGTCGAGCATGCCGAGCCCGGCGCGCAGGATCGGGACCACGACGGGGCGGGGCTCGGCGATGCGGGTGCCGACGGTCGTCGTCACCGGAGTCGAGATCTCCTTGTCTTCGACGGCCACCGAGCGGGTCGCCTCATAGGCGAGCAGCATGACGAGCTCTTCGGTGAGCTGTCGGAAACGAGCGGAATCCGTATTCACATCGCGCAGAGCGGTGAGTTTGTGGGCGATGAGCGGGTGGTCGGCTACGTGAAGATGCATACCCCAAATGGTACGGGAGAACTTCGGGCTCAAGGCAGTGGTCAACGCGGGGCGAAGCGTTCACAATGGAGGCATGTCGTACTTCACTGAGATCCTGGCCGATTCCGGCGATGGCTTCCGCGCCCTCGATGTCGACGTCCGTGACGCGAACGACCTCGACGACCTCGTCGATATGATGCGTTCGGCAGCCGGCGATGACGGAGAGGCCGTGGCCGTCATCGAACACGAAGACGAATGGTTCGGGCTCGTGCGCCTGTGCCGGAACAATGAGGTCAAGGTCTTCCTGTCCGACCTCGCCGCGGCCGAGGCGAGCCCGTTCGCGGAGATCTTCGCCGACTTCCTCGACTCCCGTCCCGACGCCTACGACGCCGAGCCCGAAGAGGACTTCGGCGCCGAGGAGGACGAGGCCGCGGTCGATGAGGAGGACGACGAAGACGAGGTCGAAATGCTCGAGTTCGACGCCGATGCCGAATGGGGCGGAGACGCCGATATCTACTCCGACCGCGGAGTCCCGGCCGCCACCCTCATCGACCAGGTCGAAAGCTATCGGTCCGACCCGGCCCGCGTCGTCGCCCATGTCGGTGAGACCGTCGGCTTCGCCGATCAGCTCGAGGCCGCACGCTGACCGCTGCGTCCGTGACCCGGCTCGATGAATGGATGGGTCATGCCCTCGCCGAGGCGGCCCTGGCGCCCGCTCATGACGACGTTCCCGTCGGGGCCGTGGTCATCGACGGTGCCGGTGAGATCATCGGGCGCGGTCACAATCGACGCGAGATCGATGCCGACCCGCTCGGCCACGCCGAACTCATGGCGATCTCAGCCGCCGCCTCGGCGAGAGGCGAATGGCGCTTGGACGGCTGCATCCTCGTCGTCACGCTGGAACCGTGCGCGATGTGCGCCGGAGCCCTCGTCGGCTCACGCATCGACAGGGTCGTCTTCGGCGCCTATGACGACAAGGCCGGGGCGGTCGGCTCGGTCTGGGATCTGCTGCGCGACCGCGCCGCACTCCACCATCCGGAGGTCACCTCGGGCGTACGGGCGGAGGAGAGTCGGGCCCTGCTGAGGGAGTTCTTCGCGGCCAGACGCTGACGTGTCCCAGCTCACGGCGAACCGATTTGGACGCAGAAAGTCCGCCGCTGTACAGTTGTCGGCGGTGGCGTGTCCGAGCGGCCGAAGGTGCAACACTCGAAATGTTGTGTAGGGCAACCCCCTACCGTGGGTTCAAATCCCACCGCCACCGCCAAGGGAAACCCCTGATCAGACGCTTCTGGTCAGGGGTTTCGTCTGTCTCGTCGAAGGATGGCATCGGCGCGGGCAGAGGTGTGATGATTGACACACCAGGGTCGAGCGGCGAGACTTGCTCGGTGAAACAGAAAGAGTTTTCCGGGATATGGAATTACTTTTCGGTATCCCGGTCCGGTATCCGGGGTTGAAGACTCGACTGTCTCATTGCGCATGTTCAAGGCGCAGGGCCGACGACGATGATGTCGCCGGCTGACCAAATCGAACAACCTGAGGTGGTCCATGAAAATGGCTGACAACGACCAAGCGGTGCAGACCGCATCTTCGAGACCGGGGCTTCTCGACAAATTCTTCGAAATCACCCATCGAGGCTCGACGATCAGACAGGAGATCCGCGGAGGCATCGTCGCCTTCGTCGCGATGGCCTATATCGTCGTCCTCAATCCGCTCATCCTCGGCGGTTCCCAGGACATCGCCGGAGACAGCCTCGACTTCGCCCAGCTGACCGCGGTCACCGGGCTCGTCGCCGGCGTCATCACGATTCTCTTCGGCGTCGTCGCCCGACTGCCCTTCGGTCTGGCCGCAGGCCTGGGCATGAACAGCTTCCTCGCCGTCTCAGTCGTCCAGGAGGTCACCTGGGCCGATGCGATGGGACTGGTGGTCATCAACGGCGTCATCATCGTCGTCCTCGGTGCCACGGGCATCCGCACCGCGATCTTCAACGCCGTCCCGCATGCACTGAAGATCGCGATCACTGTGGGCATCGGACTCTTCATCGCCTTCATCGGCTTCGTCAACGCCGGGTTCGTCACCCGCACCCCGGCCGGCCCACCCGTCCAGTTGGGTCAGGACGGATCGATCGGCTCCCTGCCGACGCTGGTCTTCGTCTTCGCGCTCGTCCTCATCGGCATCCTCGTGGCGCGGAGGATTCCCGGCGGCATCCTCATCGGCATCATCGTGGCCACGATCGCCGCGATCATCATCCAGGCGTTCGCGAAGCTCGGCACCGTCGGCGACCCGGTCAATCCGGACCCGCTGGGCTGGAACCTCTCAGCTCCGGAATTCCCGAAACAGGTCATCGCCCTTCCCGACTTCGGTCTCATCGGCGCCTTCGACCTCGTCGGCGGCTTCCAGCACATCGGAGTCCTCGCGGCCACGATGCTCGTGTTCACCCTCGTGTTCACGAACTTCTTCGACGCCATGGGCTCGATGACCGGACTGGCCCGCAGCGCCGGACTGCAAACTGAGGACGGAATGTTCCCGCGCATCCGCGGAGCCTTCATCGTCGAAGGTCTCGGCGCGGTCTTCGGCGGCGGTGCCTCTGCCTCGTCGAACACGGTCTTCGTCGACTCCGCAGCCGGAATCGCCGAAGGCGCTCGCACGGGTCTGGCCGCCTGCATCACCGGTGTGCTGTTCCTGCTGTCGATGTTCTTCTCACCGCTCATCGCCGTCATCCCGATGGAAGCCGGAGCCGCTGCGCTCGTCGTCGTCGGCGCCATGATGGTTACGCAGATCCGTGAGATCGACATGACCGACTTCCGCACCTCGCTGCCGGTCTTCCTCACCATGGTGACGATGCCTCTGACCTATTCGATCGCCAACGGCATCGGCGTCGGATTCATCTCCTGGGCGCTCATCCACGCCATGAGCAACCGTGCCCGTCAGGTCCACTGGCTGCTGTGGGTCGTCTCGGCCGGATTCGTCCTGTACTTCGTTCGCGGCCCGATTTCGGCTATCTTGGGGGCATGAGAACAATGGTTGGACACTCAGCTTGGGGAAAGGGTCAGATCGCCCACGGGGCTTGACCTGCGGGGACGCCGAGTCCCCTCTTCCGCGTTCTTCTGCGCTGTTCGCATGGATAACCAGAGGCTCGAAGAACGAAGCAAATTGTTCCAACCATGCACTGTGCGCCTCAGTGGAGAGGCGCGGGAGGTGTGAAGTGCGATGTCCGCAGCGACAACGGACCAGTCAACTGCCGAAGTGACAATCAACGGGACCGTTCGTGAGTTCGACGGCCCACCCCATACGAATGCGCTGGACTTCCTGCGCGGTCAGGGTCTGACCGGAGCGAAGGAAGGCTGCGCCGAAGGCGAATGCGGGGCCTGCGCGATCATGGTCGCCCGCCCCGATGAATCCGGCGGAACCCGCTGGACCTCGGTGAACTCCTGCCTGCTGCCGGCAGCAGCCCTCGACGGGGGAGAAGTCGTGACCTCCGAAGGTCTGGCCGACGGAGACACCGTCCACCCCGTCCAGGAAGAGATGGCCGTGCGCGGCGGATCCCAATGCGGATACTGCACCCCCGGCTTCATCTCCTCGATGGCCGCCGAATACTACCGGCCCGACCGCTGCGAGGACGGCTTCGACCTCCACTCCCTGTCGGGCAATCTGTGCCGCTGCACCGGCTACCGCCCCATCCGCGATGCCGCGAATGCGCTGGGACAGCCCGCAGCCGACGATGCGCTGGCCGCCCGCCGTGACCGCCCCGCCCCTTCGGCTCGAGCCACCGACTACCAGCGAGCCGACACCGCCACGGGAAAGATCGGGCGCTACCGTCGTCCCGCCACCCTCGCCGAGGCGACCTCCATCCTCAGCCAGGATCCCGAGGCCACCGTCGTGGCCGGGGCCACCGACTGGGGCGTCGAGGTCAACATCAAGGGAGCACGCGGTAAGAACATCCTCGCCGTCGACCGGCTCGAGGAGATGCGCGGAATCCGCCGGACCGAGTCGTTCGTCGAACTCGGTGCCTCCCGCACCCTGTCCGAACTCGAACGTGAGCTCGCCGGAGACATTCCGCTGCTGGGCAAGCTGTTCCCACAGTTCGCCTCCCGCCTCATCCGCAATGGGGCGACCATCGGCGGCAACCTCGGCACCGGTTCGCCTATCGGCGACACACCGCCGGCTCTGTTGGCGCTGGAGGCCGAGCTCGTGCTCACCTCGGTGCGCGGATCCCGGACCGTGGCGCTGGCCGACTACTTCACCGGATACCGGCAGACGGTGCGGGAGTCCGATGAACTCATCACCGCCATCCGCATCCCGCTGCCGCTGTCCCCGCTGACGTCGTTCCAGAAGATCGCCAAGCGCCGTTTCGACGATATCTCCTCGGTGGCGATCGGCTACGCCGTCGACATCCAGGACGGATTGATCGCCAAGGCCCGGATCGGCCTCGGTGGAGTCGCCGCCACCCCGCTGCGCGCCACCGCCACCGAAGCCCTCCTCGAAGGCCGGCCATGGACATTGGAGACCGTGCACCAGGCGGCCGAGACCCTCGCCGCCGAAGGCACCCCGATGGACGACCACCGGGCGAGTGCGAAATACCGGACCGCGATGCTGCGGTCCTCCCTCGAACGCTTCTACGCCGAGCAGCTCGGCCACCCGGCCGTGACCAGCAAGGAGGTCAAGTGATGAGCCAGCTCTCCCAGCGCCCCGCCGACCCGGTCGTCGGCGAACGCCACCACCATGAAAGCGCCTTCGGTCACGTCACCGGTACCGCGCTCTACACCGATGACCTCGTCGGACGCCTCACCGGGGTCCTCCACGCCTTCCCCGTGCAGTCGACGACCGCGCACGGCCGCCTCGGCGCCATCGATATCGAACCCGCCTATGCGGTGCCCGGAGTCGTCAAGGTCATCACCGCCGCCGATATCCCCGGCGTCAACGATCAGGGCGTCAAACACGATGAGCCGATGCTGCCGGTCGACGAGATCATGTTCTTCGGCCAGCCCCTGGCCTGGGTGCTCGCCGAGGATCTCGAAGCCGCGAAGGAAGGCGCGGCGGCCGTCACCGCCGAGGTCGAGGAACTGCCGTCACTGGTGACCGTGCGGGATGCGATCGCTGCCGACAGCTACCACGGCAAGCCCCTGTCGATCGACAAGGGCGAGGTCGACTCCGCGTTCGCCGATGCCGCTCATGTCTTCGAAGGCGAATTCGAGTTCGCCGGTCAGGAGCACTTCTACCTCGAGACGCAGGCCTGCCTGGCGCATGTGGACGAGAACGAACAGGTCTTCATCCAGTCCTCGACCCAGCATCCCACCGAGACTCAGGACATCGTCTCCCACGTCCTCGGAGTTCCCGCCCACGAGGTGACCGTGCAGTGCCTGCGCATGGGCGGCGGCTTCGGCGGCAAGGAGATGCAGCCCCACGGCTACGCAGCCCTGGCCGCGCTCGGTGCGAAGCTCACCGGCAGGCCGGTGCGGCTGCGTCTCGACCGCACCCGCGATATCACCATGACCGGCAAGCGGCATGGCTTCCATTCGTCCTGGAAGATCGGATTCACCGAGGAGGGGAAGATCCTCGCCCTCGATGCGACGCTGACCGCGGACGGCGGGTGGAGCCTCGACCTCTCCGAACCGGTGCTCACCCGCGCCATGTGCCATATCGACAACGCCTACTGGGTGCCCAACATCCGGGTCACCGGCCGCATCGCCAAATGCAATAAGACCTCGCAGACGGCGTTCCGCGGATTCGGCGGCCCACAGGGCATGCTCGTCATGGAAGACATCATCGGCCGTGTCGCCCCGCAGCTGGGGCTCAGCGCCCGCGAGCTGCGCCGCCGGAACTTCTACGCGCAAGGTCAGGACACCCCCTACTATCAGCCGGTGCGTCATCCCGAGCGGATCGGGGCGTGCTGGGACCAGCTCATCTCCCAATCCGATCTGGAAGCCCGCGAGGCTGAGATCGAGGCATTCAACTCGGGCAGCGAGCACATCAAACGCGGTCTGGCGATCACCCCGGTGAAGTTCGGGATCTCGTTCAACCTCACCGCATTCAACCAGGGCGGGGCGCTCGTGCTCGTGTACAAGGACGGTTCCGTCCTCGTCACCCACGGCGGCACCGAAATGGGGCAGGGGCTGCATCAGAAGATGCTGCAGGTCGCGGCCACCACCCTCGGCGTGCCGCTGTCGACTGTGCGTCTGGCGCCGACGCGCACGGACAAGGTGCCCAACACCTCGGCGACGGCGGCGAGCTCCGGATCCGACCTCAACGGCGGAGCGGTGAAGAACGCCTGCGACCAGATCCTTGATCGGCTGCGGCAGGTGGCCGCGGGCATCCTCGGAGCACCCGCCCATGAGGTGGAGATCTCGCGGGGAATCGTCTCCGCGCTGTCCTCACCGAAGACGGTGACCTGGGAAGAGCTCATCAACACCGCGTACTTCCAGCGCATCCAGCTCTCAGCCTCAGGTTTCTACCGCACCGAGGGACTGCACTGGAACCTCTCGCAGATGCGCGGCGAACCGTTCAAGTACTTCGCCTACGGGGCCGCGGTGTCCGAAGTCGAAGTCAACCGCTTCGACGGCTCCTACACCCTGCGCCGCGTCGACATCGTCCACGACGTGGGAGACTCCCTGTCACCGCTGCTCGACCTCGGACAGATCGAGGGCGGCTTCATCCAGGGCGTCGGCTGGCTGACCCTGGAGGACCTGCGCTGGGACGAATCGGATAAGCCGAGCCGCGGCCGACTGGCCACTCAGGCAGCGAGCACATACAAGATTCCGAGCTTCTCCGAAGTCCCCGAGATCTTCAACGTCGCCTTCCTCGACAAAGCACATGAAGAGGGAGCCGTGTACGGGTCGAAGGCTGTGGGCGAACCCCCGCTGATGCTCGCCTTCTCCGTCCGCGAAGCCCTGCGCGAGGCCGTCGGTGCCTTCGCGCGACCCGGCCACAGCGTCGACCTCGCGTCCCCGGCCACACCGGAAGCGGTGTTCTGGGCGATCGAAGAAGCCCGCGGGCAGGACTCGGGGGCGGCCGCCTCGGCGAGGGAAGGACAACGAGTTCCGTCATGACCTGGATGGACACCGCAGCCGAGCTTCGCGCAGCTCGGGTGCCGGCTGTCCTCGTCACTCTCGCCGCGGTGCGCGGGCATGCCCCACGCGAGGCGGGAGCGAAGATGATCGCCACCGCTGATGACCTGTTCGGGACCATCGGCGGGGGCAATCTCGAGATGACGGCCCTCACCCGTGCCCGGGAGCTGCTCTCCGAGGGGCAGACGGCTCCGGAGATGCTCACCTTGCGGCTCAACGACAAGGCTCCGGCCAAATACGGTCGCCAATGCTGCGGCGGAGAGGTCACCATGCTCTTCGAACCCCTGCCCGTGCCCGCCTCGGTGGCGATCTTCGGGATCGGCAACATCGGACTCGAGCTCACCCGGATCCTCGCCCGCCACGATCTCGACCTGACCGTGTCCGATTCACGGCCGGAACAGCTCGAAGCTCTCGATGAGTTGGAGGAGCCGGTGGCGCGGATCCGCCGCGAATTCGCTGTCGTCGGGGAAGAGGTGATCACGGAGCTGCCGGCCGGAGCGCACGTGGTCATCATGACCCATGACCATGCCGAGGACCTGCACCTGTGCTCCGCGGCGCTGACCCGCGGCGACCTCGGATCGGTCGGGCTCATCGGCTCGAACGCGAAATGGCAGCGCTTCCGCAAGAACCTCGCCTCCGAAGGCTTCGCGCCCGAGGTCATCGACGCCATCCGGTGCCCCATCGGACTGCCCGACCTGCCCGGCAAAGCACCCGCGACGATCGCCGTGAGCGTCGCCGCGGATCTGCTCGGCCGCATGGCCTGACTCTTCACCACCACTGACTTTCACCACCACTGACTCAAGGAGAACCACTGTGGTCATCTACCGTGCCCGCGTCTTCGATACGCCGTACAACCCATTCACCGGCGGCCGGCTGCGTTCGGCAGCCGATGTCGCCCTCGTCGTCGACGACGGACTCATCACCTCCCGCACCGACTTCGACTCCGCCCGGGCAGCGCACCCCGAGGCGCAAGTCGTCGACCTCCGCGACGGTGTGCTCATCCCCGGACTCATCGACACCCACGTCCATCTGCCGCAGGTCAGGGCCATCGGCCATCTCGGGCGGCCGCTGCTCGACTGGCTCGACCAGTGCGCCCTGCCCGAAGAGGCGAAGCTCGGAGACCCCGCCTACGCGAAGGCGGTGGCCGGTGAATTCCTTACGGGACTGATCTCGGCGGGGACCACCTCGGCGATGGTCTTCGGTTCGCACTTCGCGGGCGCCATGGACACCTTCTTCGCCGCCGCTTCAGCATCGGGGCTGCGGATCACCTCCGGGCTGGTGACGAGCGACCGGAACCTGCCCGATGCGCTGCTCACCGACGTGGAGCGTTCGACCGAGGAGAGCCAAGCGCTCATCGACCGGTGGCACGGCAAGGGACGACTGCGCTACGCGGTGACCCCGCGATTCTCGTTCTCTGCGGGACCGGAGCTGCTGGCTGCCGGCGGCCGCCTCGTGGAGGAGAACCCGGGCGTCTGGGTGACCTCGCACCTGAACGAGAACGTCGATGAGATCTCCGGGGTCGCGCAGATCCACCCGGAGGCTCGTGATTATCTCGATACGTACGACCGGGCGGGACTCGTCGGCCGGCGCACCGTGCTCGCGCACAACGTCCACCCGCAGGATCGGGAACTGGCGCGGTTGGCCGAAGCCGGGTCGGTGGTCGCGCACTGCCCGACCTCGAACTCGGCTCTGGCCAGCGGCTTCTTCCCGCTGCGCCGGCACATCGAGGCCGGCGTCCGGGTGGCCCTGGGTTCGGACGTCGGAGCGGGCACCGGGTTCAACCTGCTCAAGGAGGGCGTGCAGTCATACTTCATGCAGCAGCTCGACCCGGCCGGGGGAGTGGCGCTGACCTCTGCGCATCTGCTGCACCTGGCGACCTCTGCCGGCGCCGAGGCGCTCGAGCTCGATGAGGTCGGGGTGCTCGGCGAGGGCAAGCGCTTCGACGCCGTGCTCATCCGCCCGGCCGAGGGCCAGCCCTTGGACGTCGGCATCCGCCACGCCGCCGACGACGGCGACGCCTTGGCGAAGATCTTCGCCATGGGCACCCCGGGCGACATCGCGGACGTCTGGGTCGACGGCGTCTCCCTCCACCCCTAATTGCTACCTGACGGCGGCCCAGCAACCTCGCGCGAGGTTGCTGGGCCGCCGTCAGGTAGTTCTGGGGGACAGGTCTTGACGGGAGCTCCACGGGCGACTTATGCTGATTTCACGGAATGGAAATACACTTCCACAATACGGAAAACAGCGGCAACTCAAAGGAGAGCTCCATGTCCCAGAACTTCACCTCACCTGGCAGCTACGTCCTCAACTGCTCGACCCTGCTCACCGAACTGCCCGTTCTCGAGCGCGCCCAGGCCGCGAAGGACGCCGGCTTCGACGACGTCGAATTCTGGTGGCCCTTCGACGGGAACCCGAGCCCATCCTCGGCGGAGGTCGACGAGTTCATCGCCTCCCTCGAATCCGCAGGCGTCGCCCTCAAAGGCCTGAACTTCTGGGCCGGGAACATGGCAGCCGGCGATCGCGGAATGGTCTCGATCATCGGTGCCGAAGAGGACTTCGCGAAGAACGTCGACATCGTCGTCGACATCGGGCGTCGCACCGGCTGCCGCGCCTTCAACGCCCTCTACGGGCTGCGCACCGATGGCCAGGACCCAGCCGCTCAGGACGCCACCGCCGCCGCCAACCTCGCGTTGGCCGCCGGAAAGGTCGCCGAAATCGGCGGAACCGTCCTCGTCGAACCCGTCTCCGGAGCCGAGGCCTACCCGCTCAAGCGCTACGCCGACGCCGCCGAGGTGGTCGCCCAGGTCCGCGCCGACGGACCCGAGAACATCGCCGTGCTCGCCGACTTCTACCACATGCACGTCAACGGCGACGACGTCGCGGCCGTCATCGAAGCCGAAGCCGCGAACTTCGGCCACATCCAGATCGCCGACGCCGACGGCCGCGGGGCACCGGGAACCGGGTCGCTGCCGCTGCGCCAGTGGGTCGACCGCGCCTACGACCTCGGCTACACCGGAGCCGTGGCGCTCGAATACAAACAGGACCGCGCGACCGCCTTCGACTGGCTCGACCGCGCCGCCCAGACCGCCTGAACATCACCACCGACGACTCGAAGGAAACCCCCACCATGTCCAAGACCATCGCTTTCATCGGACTCGGCATCATGGGCCTGCCCATGGCCAAGAACCTCGTCAACGCCGGATTCGACGTCCGCGGCTTCAACCGCACCCCGGCCAAGGCCGACGCCCTCGCCGAGGCGGGAGGCAGTGCCGCCGCCACCATCGCCGAGGCGGTGGACGGGGCCGACGTCATCATCACCATGGTTCCCGACTCACCCGACGTCGAAGCCGTGCTCACCGGCGACGACGGAATCCTCGCCCACGCGTCCGCCGGGGCCACCTGGATCGACTTCTCCACCATCCGCCCCGATGTCGCGAAGGACCTGGCCGAACAGGCCAAGGCCGCCGGCCTCAAACCGCTCGATGCCCCCGTCTCCGGAGGGGAGCCCGGAGCCATCGACGGTGTCCTCTCCGTCATGGTCGGCGGCGACCAGGCCGACTTCGACGCCGTATCCGATGTCTTCGACGCCGTCGGGAAGACCATCGTCCTCGTCGGCCCCTCGGGAGCCGGCGAGACCGTCAAGGCCGCGAACCAGCTCATGGTCGCCGGCAATATCGGACTTCTCGCCGAGGCCGTCGTCTTCCTCGAAGCCTATGGAGTCGAAACAGGTGCGGCGCTGCAGGTCCTCGGCGGCGGTCTGGCCGGGTCCAAGGTGCTCGATCAGAAGGGGCAGAAGATGCTCGACCGCTCCTTCGACCCCGGATTCCGGCTCGAACTCCACCACAAGGACATGGGCATCGTCACCGCCGCCGCCCGCGAGGCGGGAGTGGCGATCCCGCTCGGCGCCACGGTCGCCCAGCTCGTCGCCGCAACCGTGCAGCAGGGCAACGGAGGACTCGATCACTCGGGCCTCTTCACCGTCATCGAAGCCCTCTCCGGCAAGAACGAGAACTGAACGACCGCCTCGGCGAGGCCACACCAGCCGGGCGGGGTCGTCGGCCCAACGACACCAACGGTCCCGCCCAACCATGAACCGAGCCGGCGACAGCGTCGTCGCCGGCTCACGAACAAAGGACGAACAATGACACGCATGCGCGCAGTCGACGCCGTTGTGCTCATCCTCGAGAAGGAAGGCGCCACCGAGACCTTCGGGCTGCCGGGGGCGGCGATCAACCCGCTCTACTCAGCGATGAAGGCCCACGGCGGAATCCGCCACACCCTCGCCCGGCACGTCGAGGGAGCCTCCCATATGGCCGACGGATACACCCGTTCGGCACCGGGCAACATCGGAGTCTGCCTGGGCACCTCGGGCCCGGCAGGCACCGACATGATCACCGGCCTCTACGCCGCGGCCGCAGACTCCCAACCGATCCTGTGCATCACCGGCCAGGCACCCGTCGCCGTGCTCGACAAGGAGGACTTCCAGGCCGTCGACATCGCCTCGATCGCGAAGCCCGTGACGAAGATGGCCAAGACGGTGCTCGAAGCCGGGCAGGTGCCCGGTGTCTTCCAGACCGCGTTCCAGCTCATGCGCTCGGCGCGGCCCGGACCCGTGCTCATCGACCTGCCCATCGACGTGCAGCAGACCGAGATCGACTTCGACATCGACACCTACGAACCGCTGACCCCGGCCAAGCCCGCGGCCACCGCGGCGCAGGCGGAGAAGATCCTCGACCTCATCGCCGAGGCGGAGCACCCGATCATCATCGCCGGCGGTGGAATCATCAACGCCGACGCCGCCGCCAGGCTCGTCGAATTCGCCGAACTCACCTCCATCCCGGTCTCTCCGACCCTCATGGGCTGGGGTGCGATCCCCGATGACCACCCGTTGGCCGCGGGCATGGTCGGAATCCAGACGCACGTGCGCTACGGCAATGCGTCCTTCCTCGAATCCGATCTCGTCATCGGCATCGGCAACCGCTGGGCCAATCGCCACACCGGGAATCTGGATGTGTACCGCAAGGGTCGGAAATTCGTCCACATCGACGTCGAACCCACCCAGATCGGACGCGTCTTCGCCCCCGACTACGGAGTCGCCTCGGACGCCGGAGCCGCCCTCGATGCACTGCTGGCTGCCGCACGCTCTCGGTCGGGCGGGCTGCCGGACTTCACCGGTTGGGCCAGCGAATGCACGGCACGGAAGTCGACCGAGCACCGGAAGACGAACTTCACCGAGGTGCCGATCAAACCCCAGCGTGTCTACCAGGAGATGAACCAGGCCTTCGGCCGCGACGTCACCTACGTCTCGACGATCGGGCTCAGCCAGATCGCCGGCGCCCAGATGCTGCATGTCTACCGACCTCGGCACTGGATCAACGCGGGACAGGCCGGACCCCTGGGCTGGACCGGACCGGCCGCGCTCGGTGTGGCCAAGGGCAAGCCCGGCGAGACCGTCGTGGCGCTGTCGGGCGACTACGACTTCCAGTTCATGATCGAAGAGCTCGCCGTCGGTGCGCAGCACCAGATCCCCTATGTCCACGTCGTCGTCAACAACTCCTACCTCGGTCTCATCCGCCAGTCCCAGCGCGGGTTCGAGATGGACTACGAGGTGTCGCTGGCCTTCGAGAACATCAACACCGCCGGTTCCGCATCGTCCGGTTACGGCGTCGACCATGTGGCCGTCGCCCAGGGGCTCGGGTGCAAGGCGCTGCGGGTCGAGGACCCCGAACTCATCGGCGAAGGCCTGCGCGTGGCCAAGGAGCTCATGGATGAACACCAGGTGCCCGTGGTCGTCGAGGTCATCCTCGAACGCGTCACGAACATCTCGATGGGAACCGCCCTCGATCAGATCAACGAGTTCGAGACGCTCGCCCAGACCCCGGCCGACGCTCCGACGGCGCTGAGCCCGATGGGCGAACTGGCTGCAGCGAAATAGGCAGGGTCCAACCCGCCGGAGGGCTGGGCCGAACCGCCCGAGCCGAGTACGCTAGAACGGTATACCGAAACTGCATTCACCGGCCCCCAGGGGCGGGCGACCGAGGAGGAACATGAGCAACGACGCCGACTTCGACCTGATCATCCATGCCGAGAAGGCTCTGCTGCCCGAGGGCATCGAACCGGTGACGATCGGGGTCAGGGACGGGAAGATCGCCGAGATCGCCCGCGGTGGACAAGATCTGGGCACGGACGCCTCGGCGGAGGTGAAAGTCATCGAGATCGGGGATGATCAGGTGCTGCTGCCCGGTCTCGTCGACTCCCACGTCCACGTCAACGACCCCGGTCGCGCCGAGTGGGAGGGCTTCGCCAGCGCCACCCGCGCGGCCGCGGCCGGGGGAGTGACGACGATCGTCGACATGCCGCTGAACTCGCTGCCACCGACGGTCGACGTCGCAGCCCTGGAGACGAAACGGGCGGTCGCCGAGCCCAAGGCCTTCGTCGACGTCGGCTTCTGGGGCGGGGCGATCCCCGGCAACACCGCGGATCTGCGGCCCCTGCATGAGGCAGGAGTCTACGGGTTCAAATGCTTCCTCGAGGACTCCGGCGTCGAGGAATTCCCGCCGCTGGAACCGGCGGAGATGAAGGCGGACATGGCCGAGATCGCCTCCTTCGACGGAATGCTCATCGTCCATGCCGAGGACCACGAGGTGATGACCTCGGCACCGAAGAACTCGGGTCCGAAGTTCGCTGACTTCCTCGCCACGCGCCCCCGCGAGGCCGAGAACGTCGCGATCGCCCGCGTCATCGACGCTGCTCGGGAGGCCGGTGCCCGGGCGCACATCCTGCACCTGTCCTCGGCGGATGCGCTCGATCAGATCGCTGCGGCCAAGGCCGAGGGCATCAAGCTCACCGTCGAGACCTGCCCGCACTACCTCGTCTTCACCGCCGAGGAGATCCCGGATGGGGCGACGACGCACAAGTGCTGCCCGCCGATCCGCGAGGAATCGAACCGGGAGGCGCTGTGGCAGGGCCTCATCGACGGCACGATCGACTGCATCGTCTCCGACCATTCGCCCTCGACGGCCGAGCTGAAGCTGCTCGACACGGGCGACTTCGGTGCGGCGTGGGGTGGGATCTCGTCGCTGCAGCTGGGACTCTCGCTCGTGTGGACCGAAGCCGCGAAGCGCGGAATCGAGCTCGCCGAGGTGGTCCGCTGGATGTCCGCGGCACCGGCGGCCGTGGCTCGGGTCGAAGGCAAGGGTTCGATCGCCGAAGGCAATGACGCGGACTTCGCCGTCTTCGCCCCCGACGACGAGTGGACCGTGCGGGCGACGGAGCTCTGGCATCGCAACCAGATCAGCGCCTACGACACCCGCACCGTCCGCGGTCGGGTCACGCAGACGGTGCTGCGCGGGGCCCCGGTCGACTTCGAGACCCCGGGAGGCCGCCTCCTCAAAGCCCGCTGATTTACTACCTGACGGCGGCCGTGCCACCTCGCGCGAGGTGGCACGGCCGCCGTCAGGTAGTTGTGGGGAGAAGTTATCCACAGATTGCTCTCGGTTATTGTCTTTTGAAGGTCAAGAGTGCAGTTTGGTGTCATGTACTTAAGTATGACGACGCAGAAGCTCTATCGGCTCGGGTTCACCAAAGACGAGATTCGGCGCGGGGAGAAGTGCTGCCTCGAACGCGTAGCGCGAGGACGGTATGTGGCCACCGGCTCCTGCACGGACGCGCGACATGAGCCGATCTGGTCGGCACTGAGTGAAGAGGACTTCGAGGAGTTCGGCCACCACGGCGACATGCGTGATGAGATCGAGCGTCTTCGCGTACTCATCCGGACTCGTGCTGAGAAGATCCACACCGCTTCTGGACGGTGGCGAGTGTCGAAGGGGCGTGAGGTCTTCTCGCATCTGTCGGCGGCGCTCATCCACGGCCTCCCGATCGCCTATCCGGCCGAGTCCAGGGTGGAGGTGCTGCGTCCCAACATCAGCCGCAAGTACAAGCACCTCTATGTCCGGGACAGAGAGGTTCCGTCACCACATCGCCAGATGGTCGGCATCTATGCGGTGACGACGATGGAACGGACGCTCATCGACGTCGCCCGCGACTACGGACCCGATATGTCGGTGCCGATGCTTGACGAGGTGATCCGCCGACGCCGCACCGCGCGATTCCGCATCGAGGCTGTGCTGGCCGAATGCCCCGAACTACGCGGGGACGCGGCGGTGCTGCGCGCCCTCGACCTCACTGATGGCAGGCGCGAAGCCCCGTCGGAGTCGATCGCAGCAGTGCGCTTCTTCGAACACGGAATCATCGGCTTCGAACCGCAAGTCGAATTCTTCGACCACTCCGGAGGCGTTGTCGCCCGAGTCGACTTCTGCAATCACGATGCCCGTCTGATCATCGAGATCGACGGCGTGGAGAAGTACACGATGAATGGACGTTCGCCGGAAGAGAGCATCGCCGCGGAGAAGGCGCGTCAGGCCGCACTCGAAGCCAGGGGGTACACGATCATCCGGCTCACATACGGCGATCTCTTCCGCGCGGCTCCGTTCGAGCGGATCCTCGGAGAGCTCGCCACCCGTCTGCGCACGAACTGAGTGCCCGGAAACGCTCCCAGACGCAGGTGGCGGCGGCGGTGCCACCTCGCGCGAGGTGGCACCGCCGCCGCCAGGTAGCAATTAGGGGAGGAGCTGGGTGCGGAGGCGGGCCACGTGGCCGCGGGCGTCGACGTTGTACTCGGCGTGGGTGAGCGTGCCGTCGGCGCCGATGACGAAGGTCGAGCGCTGGGTGCCCTGGAACGTGTGCTCGCCGACCGTCTTCTGTCCATAGCTGCCGTAGGCCTTCGCCACCGCAGCACCCGGGTCGGAGAGCAGCGAGAAGGTCAGCCCCTCCTCGGCGGCGAACTCCTTGAGCGATTCGGTGTCATCGGGGGAGACCCCGAGGACCTCGAAGCCGGCGGCCGCCAGCGCCGAGAGGTTGTCCCGGAAGTCGCAGGCCTCCGTTGTGCACCCCGGCGATGCGGCCTTCGGGTAGAAGTAGAGGATGACGCTGCGTCCGGCATAGTCGGCCTTCGACACCGTCCGCCCCTCGGCGTCGGTGAGCGTGAAGTCGGGAGCGATGTCTCCGACGGTGAGCTGAGTCTGAGTGGTCGTGGTCATGGTGCGTCCTTTCGTCGTTGAAATGGTGCGTCCAGCGGCGCGCTGAGTGCGCACGCCTGCGCGGCCGTGTCCTCGATGAGCGCTTCGGCGCGCTCGGACAGGGTGGTGAGGTCCGCCGGTCCCGGTGCGATCGACAGCGCCGCCGTGATCCCGGCTTCCCGGCATTCCGCGGCGGTCAGGCCGACCCGACCGGCGATGACGATCACCCTCGCCGAGGCGGGGGCATGGTCCCGCACGGCCGCGACGACTTTCCCGCCCAAGGATTGGGAATCGAAGGACCCCTCTCCGGTGAGCACGAAATCAGCGCCGGCCAGGGCCTCGGACAGGCCCACGGCCTCGGCGACCATCGTCGATCCGGGAACCACCTCGGCGCCGAGCAGCGTCGTCAGCGCCAGCGGAATCCCGCCGGCAGCCCCGAATCCCGGAGTCGCCGCCAGGTCTTTCGCCTCGGCAGAGGTGCCGGTGAGCACCTCGGCCAAGTGGGCGAGTCCGGAATCGAGCACGGCCACCGAGTCCGCGTCCGCCCCTTTCTGCGGACCGAAGACCGCAGCGGCCCCGCGGGGCCCGGTGAGGGGATTGTCGACGTCGACGGCGATGCGCCACCGCACGGCCGTCGCCCGCCGGTCCAGCCCCGAGGTGTCGACCGCAGCGATCGCGGCCAGGCCGCCTCCGCCCGGCGCGACCGGCTGACCTGCGGCATCGGTGAAACGGGCGCCGAGGGCGGCCAGTATTCCGGTCCCGCCGTCCGTGCTCGCCGAGCCGCCGATGCACAGCAGGATCTCCTCGACGCCGAGGTCGAGCGCCGCGGTCGCGATGAGCCCGACACCATAGGTGTCGGCGCGTTCGGGCCGCAGCTCCACGTCCGAGACCTGCGGCAGGCCATTGGCTTGGGCCGCCTCGATGACCGCGGTCTTTCCGTCGGGGGAGAGGCCGAAGTCCGCCGAGGCGGTCCTGCCCAAGGCATCGACCGTGTCGACGGTGCGCGGCCGGGTTCCCCAGACGGCGAGCAGGGCGTCGAGCGTGCCCTCCCCGCCGTCGGCGAAGGGCAGTTCGGTGACTCGTGCGCTGGGGAAGACTGCTCGAGCTCCGCGGGCCATGGCGGCTGCGGCGGCCGGAGCGGAGGCCGAACCCTTGAATGAGTCAGGGGCGCAGACGATTGACGGGGTCTGATCTGTCGTTGTCAGGCTCATGCACTCATTCAACCTCATCGTCGATGGCCGGGTGTGCGGCGGTTGCCACACGAACAGTATCCACTATACGGAAGAAAGTTTCCACAAAAATGTGTGAGCAATTTGACATTGCCGATGACGCCCAGCAGACTCGGAGCAGTTGTTCGGAAATGGTATTCCGAACGGTGAAAGTCATTCAGCGCCTGCCAAGGAGGTCACCGTGGACCTGGCCGAGTTCAACCGACTCCCAGCCGATGATGCCCGCGGAATTCTGCGTCCCTGCCTCGACGTCGACCGGTGGATCGACGCGATCGTCGACGCCCGCCCCCTGGCCGACCTCGACTCCGCCGAGGCGGCGTCCCGCGCCGCCGCACCGCTGACCACCGCCGAGATCGACGCGGCGATGTCCCATCATCCGCGCATCGGTGAGAAGGCGAAGGGTGACAGCGCCGAGGCGGCCCATTCGAGCCGTGAACAGGCCGGACTCGGCACCTTGGAAGCAGACGTGCAGTCCCAGCTGGCCGCGGGCAACGCCGCCTACGAAGACCGCTTCGACCGCGTCTTCCTCATCCGCGCCGCCGGTCGCACCCCTGAGGAGATCCTCTCCGAACTGCAGCGCCGCATGGACAACACCGACGAGGATGAGACCGCCGAGGTCGGGCAGCAGCTCATCCAGATCGCCGAACTGAGACTCGAAGGGATCCTCTCATGAGCTTCATCACCGCCCACGCGCTCGACTCCATGGTCGGCACCCCCGCCGCCGACCTCGAGGTCACTCTCTACTCCGGTGCCGAAGTCATCGTCTCGGCCCGCACCGACGACAACGGGCGAGTCTCCGACTTCGGCCCCGACCACCTCGAGCCGGGGGACTACCGAATCGTCTTCGGCACCGGCGACTACTTCGCGGCCAGGGAGATCGATCACTTCCACCCCGTGGTCACCATCGACTTCACCGTCCAGGCCGGGCAGGAGCACTATCACATTCCCCTGCTGCTCAGCCCCTTCGCCTACAGCACCTACCGCGGCAGCTGAGCCGCGCCCACAATCGCTCACAGGGGAAGCAGGCCCCCTGCAGGATCTCCATCCTCAACAAACCGCCGAAGCCGACCGGTCCCTGCCGGCAGGCCTCGCCAAACGAATGGTCACGGCGTGTGCAGGTGCGCACGCCGACGAACTGGAGGAAGAAAATGAGCAAGGTCCGACTGACATCGAACCAGTACGGCAAGGCGGAGAACCGACTCATGCGGGTCTACCGCGACACCGACCGCCACGAGATCCGCGATCTCAATGTCACCTCACAGCTGTGGGGCGACTTCGAGACCGCTCACACCGAAGGCAACAACGAGCACGTCGTCGCCACCGACACCCAGAAGAACACGGTCTTCGCGAAGGCCAAGGAGCTGGGCGTGAGCTCGCCCGAACAGTTCCTCATGGGCCTGGCCGACCATTTCACCTCAAGCTTCGACTGGGTCACCGGCGGACGCTGGGAAGCCGAAGAATACGGCTGGGACCGGATCAACGACCACAAGCACTCGTTCTACAAGTCCGCTCCCGAAGTCCGCACCGTCGTCTTCACCCGAGACGGCGACAAGGACACGCTGATCTCCGGCTTCAACGGACTCACCGTGCTCAAGACCACGGAGTCGGGCTTCGTCGGCTACCCGAAGGACAAGTACACGACCCTGCCGGAGACCCAGGACCGCATCCTCGCGACCGATATCGCCACCCGGTGGATCTACAACACCACCGACCTCGACTTCGAAGCCGTGTACACCAAGGTCAAGGAGATCATCCTCGACTCCTTCACCGATCACTTCTCCCACGCCCTGCAGCACACGCTGTACCAGATGGGCGAGAAGGTCATCGAGGCCGTGCCGGAGATCGACGAGATCCGCTTCTCCTGCCCGAACAAGCACCACTTCCTCTATGACATCGAACGTTTCGGGCTCGAGAACCCGAACGAGGTCTTCATCGTCGCCGACCGCCCCTACGGCCTCATCGAAGCCACCTTCACCCGTGAAGGCGTCGACGAGAACAAGGACGCATGGGCACAGGTCGCCGGCTTCTGCTGAGATCTGAACATCACCTGCTGAGACAGGACTTTCCATCTCCGGGCTCCCGGGGTACTGTTCCGGGAGCCCGGACCCCGTGAGAAGGAAACCCCGATATGACACAGGACACAACCTCGGCGAGTCCGAGGGGAAACGTCGACGAAGAGGTCGATGAATGGATCGAGTCCTGGGAAGGGCTCGTCGACGCGCGCGGAACCCAGCGCGCGGGCGAGATCATGGAGGCGCTGCGTGCACGCGCGGCCACGAACTCCGTCGCCCAGCCCAAGGTCACCACCACTGACTACGTCAACACCATCCCCGTTGACCAGGAACCGTTCTATCCCGGCGAGGAGAAGGTCGAGCGCCGCTTCCGCAGATGGCTGCGGTGGAACGCCGCCATGCTCGTCCATCGGGCGCAGCGGCCCGAGATCTCCGTGGGCGGGCACATCTCCACCTACGCCGGCGCCGCCACGCTCTACGAAATCGGATTCAACAACTTCTTCCGCGGTCAGGACCACCCCGGCGGTGGCGATCAGGTCTTCTTCCAGGGCCATGCCTCACCGGGAATGTACGCCAGGGCGTTCCTCGAGGGCCGCCTGACCGAGGCCGACCTCGACGGGTTCCGGCAGGAGGTCTCGCGTGCCCCGCACGGACTGAGCTCGTATCCGCACCCACGGCTGATGCCGGAGTTCTGGCAGTTCCCGACCGTGTCGATGGGTCTTGGCCCGATCAACGCTATCTACCAGGCGCAGATGAACCGCTACCTCCACAACCGCGGCATCTCCGACACCTCGGATCAGCGGGTGTGGGCGTTCCTCGGCGACGGCGAGATGGACGAACCCGAATCGCGCGGCGCCCTGCAGCTGGCCGCGAACGAAGGGCTGGACAACCTCACCTTCGTCATCAACTGCAACCTCCAGCGCCTCGACGGACCCGTGCGCGGAAACGGCAAGATCGTCCAGGAGCTCGAAGCGACCTTCACCGGCGCCGGCTGGGACGTCATCAAGGTGCTGTGGGGCCGCGAATGGGACGACCTGCTGGCCAAGGACCGCACCGGCGACCTCGTGAAGATCATGAACGAGACCCTCGACGGTGACTACCAGACCTTCAAGGCCGAATCCGGCGGATTCATCCGCGACAACTTCTTCGGCCGGACACCTGCGACGAAGGGGCTCGTCGACCACCTCTCCGACGACGACATCTGGAACCTCAAGCGCGGCGGCCACGACTATCACAAGGTCTTCGCCGCCTACCAGAAGGCCGTGAACACCAAGGGCAAGCCGACCGTCATCCTCGTGCAGACCGTCAAGGGCTACGGCCTGGGCACGACGTTCGAGTCCCGCAACGCCACGCACCAGATGAAGAAGTTCACCGCCGACGACGTCAAGGCCTTCCGCGATCGGATGGACATCCCGATCAGCGACAAGGTCATCGACGAGGACCCGTACGCGGTGCCCTACTACCACCCGGGCAAGGACGACGACGCGATCCAGTACATGCTCGACCGTCGGCGTCAGCTCGGCGGATTCCTGCCGGCACGCAAACCCGAGCACAACAAGATCACCCTGCCCGCGCCCAGCGACAAGGCGTTCGCACAGACGAAGAAGGGCTCGGGGCAGCAGATGGCCGCCTCGACGATGGCCTTCGTCCGGCTGCTCAAGGACCTCATGCGAGAAAAGGGGCTGGGCGAGCGGATCGTGCCCATCATCCCCGATGAGGCCCGCACCTTCGGCATCGACGCGTTCTTCCCGACCGCGAAGATCTACAACCCGAACGGGCAGAACTACCTCGCCGTCGACCGCGAGATGTTCCTCTCGTACAAGGAAGCCACCAGCGGTCAGCTCCTCCACGTGGGCATCAACGAGGCCGGTGCCGCGGCCGGATTCACCGCCGCGGGAACCGCGTACTCCACCCACGGCGAACCGATGATCCCGATCTACGTGTTCTACTCGATGTTCGGATTCCAGCGCACCGGTGACGCCTTCTGGGCCGCCGGCGACCAGATGACCCGCGGGTTCATCATCGGCGCCACCGCCGGACGCACGACCCTGACCGGGGAAGGCCTGCAGCACGCCGACGGACATTCCCCGGTGCTCGCGGCCACGAACCCGGCCGTGCGCGTCTATGATCCGGCCTTCGGCTACGAGATCGGGCACATCGTCCGCGACGGTCTGCATCGCATGTACGGAGAGCACGACCTCGGCGAGGACGAGCGCAACGTCATGTACTACCTCACCGTGTACAACGAGCCGATGCTCCAGCCGGCCGAACCGGAAGACGTCGACGTCGAGGGCATCCTCAAGGGCATCCACCGCGTCGCCGAGGCGGCCCCCGGCGACCGTCCGCAAGCGCAGCTGCTCGCCTCCGGTGTGGCCGTGCCCTGGGCTCTCGAGGCCCGGGACCTGCTCGCCGCCGACTGGGGCGTCGACGCAGCCGTGTGGTCAGTGACCTCATGGGCGCAGCTGCGCCGCGACGGCCTCGAATGCGAAGCCGCGGAACTCAGCGCCGCCGACGGCACCGAGGCGGCCGACCGCGTGCCGTACGTGCGTCAGAAGCTGGAGGGGCAGCCTGGCCCGATCGTGGCCACGAGCGACTTCGACTCCACCCAGCCGGATCTCATCCGGCCGTACCTGGACCACGATTTCGCGACGCTCGGCGCCGACGGGTTCGGCTTCTCCGACACCCGCGCCGCCGCGCGCAGGCACTTCAAGATCGACGCGCACTCGATGGTCGTGCGCACCCTGCAGCTGCTTGCCAAGCGCGGTGAGATCGACGGATCCATTCCCGCCGAGGCGGCTCGACGTTATCGTCTGAACGACGTCAACGCCGGCACCTCGGGAACGGCCGGCGGAGACTCCTGACCCGGTCCGGGAGCTGAAGCCAGAGTCAGCGGCCGCTCTGCATCTCTGCGGAGATGCGGGCGGCCGCGTCTTTGAGCAGGGGCACGGCGCGATCGGCGAACGACTGGTCGACGCGGCTGATCGGACCCGATACGGAGATCGCCAAAGGAGCGGGGGAGTCCGGGATAGCCATGGCGAAGCAGCGCACGCCGAGCTCCTGCTCCTGCTCGTCGATGGCATAGCCGCGCTCACGGATGCGGCCCAGCTCGGCCTCGAGGTCTTCGATCGTCCCGATGCTGTATTCCGTGGGGGTGGGCATGCCGGCGGTGGCGGCGATATGCCGGACCTGCTCGGACTCGAGCCCCGCGAGAATGGCCTTGCCGACCCCGGTGGCATGCATATGGGCACGGCGTCCCACCTCGGTGAACATCCTCATCTGGCGTTCGGAGGCGACCTGATCGACGTAGACCACCATGTCTCCGTCCATCGTCGCCACATTCGCCGACTCCCCGAGCTCGGCGACGAGCTCGCGCAGATAAGGGCGGGCGACGGCACCGAGCTGGGAGCCGGCGATATCGCCGAGTCGCACCAGCCCGGGCCCGAGCGCATAGCCGCGGTCGGGCAGCTGACGGACCACACCGAGGTTGACCAGGGTGTTGAGCAGACGATGGATCGTCGGCAGGGGCAGATTGACGTCCGCGGCGATATGGCTCAGCGTCGCCGATCCTGCGGAGTTAGCGATGCACTCAAGCAGTCCGAACGCGCGTTCGACGGACTGCACGCCGCCCTTGGACTGGCGGATCGCCGGGGTGTCCTTGCTGCTCATCGATGTTCCTTAATCTGTGGTGAGTCTCGGCAGTGAAACTCCGTTCAGTCTAGTCCCGAAATGGAAGAAACTTTCCGAATCCACTGACACCGTCTAGTATTTCCACTAGGCAAAAGTTATTATCCATAATACGGAAACTCGATATCAAGGAGGATATTGCCCATGGTCGCCACCAGCCCCGGATACTCCATCACTCTGCGCGTCGGCACCCAGGTCGGTCAGGCCTCGACCTCCGACCTCGTCGCCGCGGCCGCCGCCGCCGGCGCGTCAGTCACCGCCCTCGACGTCGTCGAGTCCACTCCGCCCTCGGTCATCATCGACGTCAGCGCCGATACCCGCGACGTCGCCCATGCCGACGAAGTCTCCGATGCGCTGGGTGCCCTGCCCGGAGTCGACGTCCACAAGGTGTCGGACCGGACCTTCCTGCTCCACCTCGGCGGCAAGCTCGAATCCACCCCGAAGGTGCCCCTGCGCAACCGCGACGACCTCTCCCGCGCCTACACCCCGGGTGTGGCCCGTGTGTGCAAGGCGATCGCTGAGAACAAAGAGGATGCACGTCGGCTGACGATCAAACGCAACACCGTCGCCGTGGTCACCGACGGGACCGCGGTGCTCGGCCTCGGCGATATCGGCCCCGAAGCGGCCATGCCGGTGATGGAGGGCAAGGCCGTGCTGTTCAAGCAGTTCGCCGATGTCGACGCCTGGCCGGTGGCCCTCGACACGAAGGACACCGAGGAGATCATCTCCATCTGCAAGGCCATCGCACCGGCCTACGGCGGAATCAACCTCGAAGACATCGCTGCCCCGCGCTGCTTCGAGATCGAGGCCCGGCTGCGCGAGGAACTCGACATCCCCGTCTTCCACGATGACCAGCACGGCACCGGCGTCGTCACCCTCGCCGCGCTGAAGAACGCGCTCAAGGTCGTCGACAAGAAGATCGAGGACCTGCGCATCGTCGTCTCCGG
This sequence comes from Brevibacterium sp. Lmc1, assembly GCF_057654315.1. NCBI lineage: Bacteria > Bacillati > Actinomycetota > Actinomycetes > Micrococcales > Brevibacteriaceae > Brevibacterium > Brevibacterium sp. Lmc1. The sequence continues at coordinate 1,051,166 of NZ_CM172803.1, forward strand.
AGTCGGCGCGGCCGGCAACGCCATCATCCGCCTCCTCCAGGTCGCCGGTGCCGCGAACATCATCGCCTGCGGCCGCGACGGGGCGATCGGCCCGGACTCGACGGTCGACACCGACCACAAGAAGTGGCTGCAGGCGAATACGAACCCCGAGGGCTTCTCCGGCACCCTCAAGGAAGCCGTCGTCGGCGCCGACGCGTTCATCGGCGTCTCCGCCCCGAATGTGCTCGACGGTGACGATATCGCGGCGATGAACAAGGACGCGCTGGTCTTCGCCATGGCCAATCCCGACCCCGAGGTGGACCCCGCCGAGGCGGCGAAACACGCAGCCGTCGTGGCCACCGGCCGCAGCGATTTCCCGAACCAGATCAACAATGTGCTCGCGTTCCCGGGAATCTTCCGCGGACTCCTCGACGCCGAAGCCCGCGACGTGGATGAGAACATCATGGTCGCCGCCGCCGATGCCATCGCCTCGTGCATCCCCGAGGACGAACTCCACCCCGGCTACGTCATCCCCTCCGTGTTCGATCCCGAAGTCGCGAAGAAGGTCGCCGAGGCGGTCGCCCGGGTCTCGTCCTGAAACCCCAGAGAGCCTTGCGTGCCTGGGGACGGAGAATGAGAGACAATGAGGCCAGGTCAGGCATCGCCGCCTCGCCGTCGAACCCCATGCAGAGAAAGAGAATGTGAAAGTGGAACGATCAACACTCGCCGATATCGACTCACTGCTGGGAGACACGGACGAGCTACTGGCGACCGCGTACCCCGGTGATCGCGACGTCCGCCAGCCAGTGCACACCGTGTACGTGCCCGGACACCGCACGAGTGCCGACCTGCCGTACCAGTGGGGGCAGCAGGCGCTCGAATGCGTCGAGGCCCACGGCGGAATGCTGCAGCTGGCCGAACGCGTCATCACCGCCGCCCGGAAGGAATCCGGTCCCGCGATCCCCGGTCAGGTGCCCAGCATCCACCAGGTGGCCCGGGAGGCCGAACTCCTCGCCGAGGCGGTCACCGCGAAACTCGAACGTGAGCCGATCGAGGACCTGCGTCTGGACTTCGAAGACGGGTTCGGCGACCAGGGGGATGAGACCGAGGATCGGTGGGTCATCCAGGCCGCCCGCGATGCGGTGGCCGGCCGCGCGGAGAAGGCAGCCCCCGGCTTCGTCGGCATCCGGTTCAAATGCATGGAGTCAGCGACCCGGGAACGCGGTCTGCGCACTCTCGACCTGTTCCTCTCCGAACTCATCAAGGCAGGCGGCAGCCTGCCGGAGAATCTCGTGCTCACCCTCCCGAAGGTCAGCACCGTCGATCAGGTCCGGGCGATGGTGCTCGCCGCGCGAGCGCTGGAAGCCGAGCACAGCCTCGGTGAAGGGACTATCACCTTCGAGATCCAAGTCGAGACCCCGCAGCTCGTCCTCGCCGCCGATGGCACCGTGCCGCTGGCGACGGCGCTGCAGGCCGGGGCCGGGCGCGTGACTTCGCTGCACTACGGAACCTATGACTATTCGGCGTCGATGGGAGTGGCTGCGGCCTACCAGGCGATGGACCATCCGGTCGCGGATTTCGCGAAGAACCAGATGATGCTCGCCGTCGCCGGCACCGGAGTCCACCTCTCCGACGGGTCGACGAACATCCTCCCGCTCGGCGAACCCGCAGAGGTCCACCACGCGTGGGCGCTGCACGCCGGCCTCGTCCGCCGCCACCTCAAACGAGGGATCTACCAGGGCTGGGATCTGCACCCGCACCAGCTGCCGACCAGGTTCCTGGCGACCTTCGCCTTCTACCGCGAAGGCGGGCCACGGGCGGCGCAGCGCCTGCACGACTACGTGTTCAAGGCGGATTCGACGGTCCTCGACGAACCCGCGACCGCGAAGGCGCTCGCCCGCTACCTCGACCGAGGGCTCGTCTGCGGAGCCCACACCGAGGAGTTCGTGACCTCGCGGACGAACCTCAGCCTCACCCAGCTCGGGCAGCTCGCCCGCACCGGCTCGCTCGACTGAGCCCACCGACCACCGACCACCGACCGAAGGAGACCCCGCCCATGACGACGACCGACCCGTACACCTACTGGGCCCCGACCGGCGGCCACCCGCCGCAGTCCGATCTGCTCACCGACCGTGCCCTCGTCACCGAGGCCTATACGGTCATCCCGCGCGGAGTGATGCGCGATATCGTCACTTCGAATCTGCCCGAGTGGACCGGGACCCGGTCGTGGGTGCTGAGCAAGCCCGTGGCCGGGGGAGCGGTGACGTTCTCGCAGACGATCCTCGAAGTCGCACCCGGCGGCGGCTCGCAGGCGCCGGAACCGCAGCCCGAGGTCGAAGGGTTCCTCTTCGTCATGGCCGGAACGCTCGAGGTCACCCATGAGGGCACCGCGCACACGCTGACTCCGGGTGGGTTCGCGTTCCTGCCCGCCGGATCGACGTGGTCGGCGACGTCCACCGGCACCGAGGCGGCCCGCTTCCACTGGGTGCGCAAACGCTACCAGCCCGTGGCGGGGCTGACCCCTGAGGCGAAGTTCGGCAACGAGGCCGATGTCGAACCGTCGCCGATGCCCGGAACCGACGGACGCTGGCGCACGACCCGTCCGCTCGACCCGGACGACCTCGCCTACGACATGCACGTCAACATCGTCACCTTCGAGGCCGGAGCGGTCATCCCGTTCGCGGAGACGCATGAGATGGAGCACGGCCTCTACGTGCTCGAGGGCAAGGCCGTCTACCGTCTCAACGGCGACTGGGTCGAGGTGCAGGAGGGCGACTTCATCTCCATGCGCGCCTTCTGCCCGCAGGCCTGCTATGCCGGAGGGCCCGGACGCTTCCGCTACCTGCTGTACAAGGACGTCAACCGCCAGGTCGAGCTCTGAGGTTCTCGACGCTCCGAACTCCTGAGGGAACGTAAGAAGCGGCTGGCCGGAAAGGATTCCGGCCAGCCGCTTCTCCTGTATGTCAGTCGGCTGAGGGCGTCAGTCCACTCAGATGAGCTGCAGGGTCCGCGAGGTGTACTCGGAGACCTCCTTGAGCAGCGTCTCGTCATCGACGAGGTCGCGGCCGAGCGAGGGGATCATGTCCTTGAAGCTCTTCTCCCAGCCCGCGAACTCGCGCGGGAAGCAGGTCTTGAGCAGTTCGATCATGATCGGCACCGCGGTCGAGGCACCCGGTGAAGCACCGAGCAGGGTCGCCAGCGAACCGTCGGCGGACGAGATGAGCTCGGTGCCGAACTGGAGGACGCCGCCCTTCTTCGGATCCTTCTTCATCACCTGCACGCGCTGACCGGCCTGGATGAGTTCCCAGTCGGCGGGGTCGACGGAGGGGATGAAGGTCTGCAGGGCCTCGAAGCGGGCTTTCTTCGTTGCGGCGAGCTCACCGAGGAGGTACGTGACAAGATCCGTGTTGTCCTTGGCGACATTGAGCATCGTGCCGATGTTGTTTCCGCGCACGGACAGCGGCAGATCGGTGAAGCGGCCCTTCTTGAGGAACTTCGGCGAGAAGCCGGCGTAGGGGCCGAACATCAGGTAGTCCTGGCCGTCGACGACACGGGTGTCGAGGTGCGGCACCGACATCGGGGGAGCATCCTGAGCGGCCTGGCCGTACACCTTCGCCTGGTGGCGGGCGACGAGATCCTGGTTCGCGGTGCGCAGGAAGTAGCCGGAGACCGGGAAGCCGCCGTAGCCGCGTCCCTCCGGGATGCCGGACTTCTGCAGCAGCGGCAGTGCACCGCCGCCGGCGCCGACGAAGACGAACTTCGCGCCCACCTGGTGGGTCTCGTGCGAGAGCAGATCCTTCACGGTGAGAGTCCAGCCGTCGGAGGAACGGTCGAGGTCGGTGACCTGGTGGCTGGTGCGCACGGTCGCGCCCTTGGCGGCGACGTAGCTGAGCAGCTGAGACGACAGAGAGCCGAAGTCGACGTCGGTGCCCTGCTTGATGCGCGAGATGCCGTTGACCTGACCGGGACCACGGCCGGAGAACATCAGCGGCAGCCATTCGGCCTGAGTGTCCGCGTCCTCGGTGTATTCCATGTCCGCGAACAGCGGATTGCGCACCATCGTCTCGTAGCGGTTCTTGATGTAGTCACGTCCCTTGTCGCCGCGTCCGTAGCTGACGTGGGCGATGGGATTGATGAAGGTCGTCGGATCGGTGATGACACCGGTGTCGACGAGGTGCGACCAGTACTGGCGCGAGTGGTGGAACTGCTGGTTGATGTTCGAGGCCTTCTCCAGGTCGATCTGACCGTTGGAGTCCTCGGGGGTGTAGTTGAGTTCGCAGAGTGCGGCGTGGCCGGTGCCGGCGTTGTTCCAGGGGTCGGAGCTCTCCGTTGCCACATAGTCGAGCTTCTCGTAGACACGGATGTCCCAATCGGGCTGAAGTTCGGTCAGCATGGCGCCCAGAGTGGCGCTCATGATGCCGCCGCCGATCAAGACGACGTCGACTTTTTCCTGCGGTGAGGGCATTTGGACTCTCATTCCTCGTCTCTGACTACATGTATTCGTCTCTCAGGGTACTCTCCGGCATCGGCCCACCTGTAACCCGGGAGGAGGGAACGAAGCGTCGCGAGAGCATTCTCACAGCGGATGGACGTCCGCCCTGCTCGCCTTTATCCGACCATTCGGACGCTTTGGCAAGACAGTCTGTGTTGCCCGCCACAAGATATGCAACTATGGGCACATGTCCAAACGTTTCCAGCTCCGTGACGCGCTCGCCGAATTCCCTCCCTACGTTCCCGGCAAGCCTCCCGTCGCATCCCCCGGCCTGACCCCGTACAAACTGTCGTCGAACGAGAACCACCTGCCGCCGCTGCCGGGTGTCGTCGAATCGGCGGCATCCGCCTCGGCGATTCCGGGGAACTACCCCGATCCCACCGCAGCCGCGCTCGTGGCCGATATCGCCTCCCACCTCGATGTCGAACCCGCCGAGGTGGTCCCCGGCGCCGGGGCCTCCGAGGTCCTCACGGCGCTGACGAACATCACCCTCGAAGCGGGCACGTCCGTGGTCTATCCGTGGCCGTCGTTCGAGATGTACCCGATCCTCGCCTCGGCGCGGGGCGCGGAGAAGCGCCCCGTCGACCTCCTGGAAGACGGTCGACACGACTTCGCCGGGCTGGCCGCGGCGATCGATGACACGACCCGCCTCGTGCTGCTGTGCTCGCCGAACAATCCGACCGGTCCGACGATCACCGATGCCGAACTCGAGGGATTCCTCGCCGAGGTGCCCGAGTCCGTCATCGTCGTCCTCGACGAGGCGTACCTCGAATTCGCCACCGAGGCGGCCGACTCCCTCGCCGCTCGCGCCAAGCACCCGAATCTCGTGCTCGCCCGCACCTTCTCGAAGGCGCACGGCCTGGCAGGTCTGCGCGTGGGCTACGGCATCGCCGACGCCGAGATCGCCTCGGCGATGCGCCAGGTCATCGCCCCGTTCTCCGTCACCGCCGGTGCCCAGGCCGCCGCCCGGGAATCCCTGGCTCGCGTCGACGAGGTGGCCGTGCGCGCCAAGGAAGTCGCCGCGGTGCGCGACCGGTTCGCTCACGATCTGCGGGAGCTGGGTCTGTCCGTGCCCGATGCTCAGGGCAACTATGTGTGGATCGCGCTCGACCCCGAGGCGGCCGTCGCCTTCGAAGGTGAGTGCGCGAAGCAGGCCGTGGCCGTGCGTCGTCTGCAGGGCGGTGTGCGTGTGAGCATCGGACCCGATGAAGCTCTCGAGCGCGTGCTCAAGGTCGCCGCGTCGCTGTGACGATGAGTGCGGAGACGACGGTGGGCACGGACCTGGACGGACTTGCGGCCGAGCTGAGCGCGGGCGCCCTGGTCACCGATCGGGATGTCATCGAGTCCTATTCGTCGGATAAGGCCCTGTTCTGTCCGGTGGGGACCGCCTCGGCGCTCGTGCGAGCTGCCGACGTCGATGATGTGGTCGCGGTGATGCGCTTCGCCACCGCGCATCGGATCCCGGTGGTCACTCAGGGTGCCAGGACGGGTTTGTCGGGGGCGGCGAACGCCACCGACGGGGCGCTCCTGCTCAACGTCGCGAAGCTGAACGCGATCGTCGACATCGACGAGGTGAACCAGACCTGCCGTGTCCAGCCCGGTGTCATCAACCAAGACCTCAAGACCGCGCTGGCGGAACATGGTCTGTCGTATCCGCCGGATCCGGGGTCGGTGGCGATCTCCACGATCGGCGGGAACGTCGCGACGAACGCCGGCGGCATGTGCTGTGTGAAATACGGGGTGACGCGAGACTACGTGCGCGGTCTGACCGTGGTCCTCGCCGATGGGACAGTGACCCGGTTGGGTCGGCAGACGGCGAAGGGTGTGGCCGGTCTCGATCTGGCGGGTCTGTTCGTCGGGTCCGAGGGGACTCTGGGAGTCATCGTCGAGATCACCCTCGGGCTCAGACCTCTGTTGACTCCGCCGGTGACCGGTGTCGGGATCTTCCCGGACTTGGAATCGGCCGGGCATACGGTCTCTGAGTTCATGGCCTCCGGGGCGGCCCCGTCGATGCTCGAGCTCATGGACGGAGGCACCGTGGGCATGATCAATGCCTATGGTGATTTCGGGCTGCCCGACGGGGCCGGTGCGCTGTTGTTGGTGCAGTCGGATGCTCCGGGGCAGGCCGGTGTGACCGAGCTGCAATCGTTCGAGGCGATCGCCAGAGCGCAGGGTGCCGATGAGGTGTTCTTCTCCGATGATCCGGCGGATTCGGAGATGCTGGTCGCGGCTCGTCGGGCTGTGTCTCCGGCGATGGAGAAGTACGTGTCGGGGCTTGGCGGGGGAGAGCTCATCGATGATGTGTGCGTTCCCCGGTCCCGCCTCGGCGAGTTCTTCGCCAGGTTGGACGAGATCGCGGCCCGGCATTCGGTGGAGGTGTCCACGGCCGGGCATGCCGGGGATGGGAATATGCATCCGAGTGTGCTCTTCGATGCCCAGGATGAGGCGAGTGTGGCCGAGGCGAAGGAGACGTTCGCTGAGATCATGCAGCTGGGTCTCGATCTGGGTGGGACGATCACGGGTGAGCATGGGGTCGGGTATCTGAAGAAGGACTGGCTGGTGCGCGAACTCGATGCGGGTGCGCGGGCGCTGCAGACGTCGATCAAGGCGGCGGTGGATCCGTTGGGGATCCTCAACCCGGGCAAGATGCTCGGCTGATTCTCCTCTTCATGTCTCGGAATGTGACGGTTCGCGACCGACTGTGACCGGTCGCGGCCGGCCCCGTCAGGGCGCGGCCTAAGGTGCTGGGAAAAGAGAGGAATCCCCATGACGCTCACCCAGCTGCCCGTTCTCGACCTCAGCCTCGCCGATGACCCCGCGACCGCCGAACAGTTCCGCGAGGACCTGCGTCGCGTCACTCACGAGATCGGCTTCTTCTACCTCACCGGCCACGGCATCCCCGACGCCGAATTCAGCCGCATCATCGATGTCGCCCAGAACTTCTTCGCACTGCCCGAGGACGAGAAGCTCGCGATCGAGAACACGAACTCCCCGCACTTCCGCGGCTACACCCGCACCGGCGGCGAACGCACCCAGGGCCGCGTGGATTGGCGCGAGCAGATCGACATCGGCCCCGAACGCGCACCCGTGGCCGAACCGGTCAACGACTTCGACCATCTCACCGGACCCAACCAGTACCCGGAATCGCTGCCCGAGCTGCGGGAGGCCACGGACTCCTGGCATGCGCAGCTGAGCGAGGTCGGTGCACGCCTCCTCGAACAGTGGGCGCTCAGCCTCGGCCAGCCCGGCGATCATTTCGCCGACGCGTTCGCCGAGGATGCCGAATCCTTCATCAAGATCGTTCGCTATCCCGAAGCCGAGTCCGAGTCCGTGACCCAGGGGGTGGGCGAGCACCGCGACGGCGGCACCCTGACCCTGCTCTACCCGCGGCCGGGCACCACCGGTCTGCAGGTGCTCACTGACGACGGTTGGATCGATGCGGATCCGATCGAGAACACCTTCGTCGTCAACATCGGCAAACTCCTCGAAGTCGCCACGAACGGCTACCTCAAGGCCACCGTCCACCGGGTCCTGCCGACCGGTCCCGGCCAGGACCGCATCTCCATCCCATTCTTCTATAACCCGGCGCTCAGCGCCCGCCTGCCAGAGGTCGAGCTGCCTGCCGAACTCGCCGCCGACGCTCGCGGCGTCACCGACGACGAACGCGATGCCCTCCACGCCGTGTATGGGGAGAACGCCTTCCTCTCCCGACTGCGCTCCCACCCGAACGTCGCCGAGAAGTACTATCCGGAGCTCGTCGGCGCTCAGGGGTGAGGGATCGCGTCAGCGGCTGGTCCGCTCCGACAGCTCTGCGATGTCGTCGGGACGGACCCGGCAGCAGCCGCCGATGATCCGTGCGCCGAGGTGGGTCCACTCCGCCACCGGCCACGACCCGACGCCGGGCTCCGCGCCGTCGTGCCACGTCAGAGTGTCCGCGTCGTAGGTTTCGCCCGAGTTCGGGTAGGCGATGAGCGGCAGGTCTGTGTGCTTGGACAGTTCGCTCAGCGCCGGGGTCACGAGGGACGGGCGAACGCAGTTGACCCCGATCGCATACACGCTCGCCGAGGCGGCCACCACCTCGGCGAGGTCCGCCAGGGTGCTGCCGTCGGGCATGGTCGGCGCGGTCGTGTCCGTGGTGCCCTGTAGAGTCACGGTCACCCAAGCCGGAAGGCCGATGTCCTCGGTCAGAGCGATGAGGGCGCGGATCTCATCGAGGCGCGGTTGGGTTTCGATGGCGAGCAGGTCCGCACCCGCCTCGGCGAGGGCTTCGATGCGCGGACGATGGAAGGCGGTGTAATCCTCAGGACTCCGGTGATAGCTTCCCGTGTACTCGGCGCCGTCGCCGAGCGCCGCACCATACGGGCCGACAGACCCGGCGACGAGGATACTTGTGCCTGGTGCGGCACTGCGATCTGCCGCAGTGCGCGCGATGCGCACGCTGTGGCCGATGATCCGGCTGCCCTCCTCGGCGCTGATTCCCGCCGCGGCGAACCCGAGCGGCGTCGCCTGGTAGCTCGCGGTCGTGAGTATCCGGGCTCCGGCGTTCGCGAAGGCGGTGTGCACGGCGCGCGGGGTGTCGGGGTCACGGCGGATGAGCTCGGCCGACCACAGTGCGTGGTCGAGGTCGATGCCGCGATCCTCGGCGGCACTGCCCAGCCCGCCGTCGATGACGATGGGGGCGGCCTCCTCGGCGAGAGTGAGCATCTGGGTGAACGTCATGGACTTAGTTAAGCTTGTCTGGTGACTACAGACGAAACTCCGGCAGCATCCGAGACCGCCCCCATCAACGACCGATCGCAGTTCGGCTTCGAGGTGGGCACCCGCATGGACACGGGCGGACGCACCGGAGTCATCCGCACCCCGCACGGCGACATCCAGACCCCCGCATTCATTCCCGTCGGCACGAAGGCCACGGTCAAGGCCGTGCGCCCCGACGAGGTCGCCGAACTCGGCGGTCAGGCGGTGCTCTCGAACGCCTACCACCTCTACCTGCAGCCGGGATCGGACCTCATCGACGAGGCCGGCGGGCTGGGGAAATTCATGAACTGGCCCGGACCCACCTTCACCGACTCCGGCGGGTTCCAAGTGATGAGTCTCGGCTCGGGGTTCAAGAAGGTCATCTCGATGGAGTCGACGGGGGAGCAGAACGACGAACTCGTCGCCGTCGGAAAGGAACGGCTGTCGAACGTCGACGATGACGGGGTCACGTTCAAGTCCCACCTCGACGGATCGATGCACCGGTTCACCCCGGAGATCTCGATGCGGGTGCAGCACGAACTCGGCGCCGACATCATGTTCGCCTTCGATGAGCTGACCACTCTGGTGAACACCCGCGGCTACCAGGAGGAATCGCTCGAGCGGACCCGGCTGTGGGCGATCCGCTGCATCGAAGAGCACTTCCGCCTCACCGAGGAGCGGTCGCATCGGCCCTACCAGGCACTGTTCGGGGTGCTGCAGGGCGCGCAGTACGAGGATCTGCGGCGTAAGGCCGCCCGCGACCTGGGCGCGATGGACTTCGACGGCTACGGCATCGGCGGGGCACTGGAGAAGGAGAACCTCGGCATCATCATCCGCTGGGTGTGCGAGGAGCTGCCGGAGAACAAGCCGCGGCACCTGCTCGGCATCTCCGAACCCGACGACCTGTTCGAAGCGATCAAGACCGGCGCGGACACCTTCGACTGCGTCTCGCCCTCCCGCGTGGCCCGCAACGCCGCGATCTACACCCGCGACGGCCGGTACAACCTCACCGGCGCGAAGTACCGCCGCGATTTCGGCCCGCTCGATCCCGACTGCACGTGCTATACGTGCCAGAACTACTCGCGTGCGTACCTGCGGCACCTGTACAAGGCGAAGGAGATGCTCTTCTCCACCCTGTGCACCATCCACAACGAGCACTTCGTCGTCTCGCTCGTCGCCGAGATCCGCCAGGCGATGATCGACGGCCGCTTCGACGAGCTCGAAACCGAGGTCCTCGGCCGCTACTACGCGAAGAAGTAGCCGCGCTTCCGGCGGTCGCTGCGGTCGCCAGCCGGCCCCACACGCTTCCGGCCGCAGGTGAGTCATCGACTTCTGATCAGCGCATCGAGTTCTATCTCGATGACCTGATCAGAAGTCGATGTCGGCCAGGGACAAAACTCGATGACACTCGCCGACAACCGCTTTCCGTTCGGGCTGACCACTGGGCGTCCGGTGCATCAGTTCGCGAACGCGCGCCGGTCGGCTAAGGCGTCATTGAAATCTACGCTTCAGCCGCGTCGAGTTCGTAGCTGGGTTCGTGGCGTTTGACGAGCTTGATGACCCGGTAGGTCACGGGCAGGAAGATGATCTCGACGGCGACCTTGTAGACGAAGCCGACGATGATGTAGTTGAGGAAGTCGAGCCCCGGGATGACACCGGCGAAGGCGATGATGCAGAACAGCAGCGTGTCGACGAACTCGCCGACACCGGTCGACGTGAGCAGCCGCACCCACAGCTTCGACTCGCCCATGCGCTTCTTCACCGCCACGAGCACCCACGAGTTGAGCAGCTGGCCGACGAAGTAGCCGACGAGGGAAGCCGCGACGATGCGCGGGTAGAAGCCGAGCACGGCGGCGAACGCGTCCTGGTTCTCGTACCCGGGCCCCGGAGGCGAGATGAGCACGAGCCAGAAGACGAAGGTGGCCAGGATCTGCAGGGCGAATCCGGTGATCACGGCTTTGCGAGCGGCTTTGAAGCCGTACACCTCGCTGATCACATCACCGAGGATGTAGGCGATGGGGAAGAGGAACGCGCCGCCGTCGGTGACGATCGGACCGAAGCCGATGACCTTCGTGGCCGAGATGTTCGAGATGATGAGCACCGCGCAGAACACGGCGAGGAAGACCGCATAGTAGCGGCCCCGGGAGGAAGCGAAAGCTGCGAATCGTGCAGCCGAGGTGGTGGTGTGCGCCGGATCGGTGGTGCGATCCGGCTGCCCAGACTCGGACTCGGAACGCCCAGACTCAGGACTCTTCTGCGACAACGGTGATTTCCTTTCCTCCGGTGACCGTGAGCAGCTGCTCGTACGTCAGAGGCACCATCGAATTCGGTGTCCCCGCGCCGGCCCAGAGAACAGGATAGTCCTTCAGCGACACATCGACATAGGTCGGAATCGGCCCCGGATGACCGCAGGGAGCGACCCCGCCGATGACCTGCCCCGTGGCCTCGCGGACGAGTTCCTTCGACGCCCGGTCGAGGGAGTCGACGCCGATGAGTTCGGCGACATGTGCGGTGTCGACCCGGTGGGCGCCCGAGGCCATGATGAGCACGGGTTCGCCGCCGGAGGAGAAGATGAGGCTGTTCGCGATCGCTCCGACCTCGATGCCCAGCGCTTCGGCCGCTGCGGCCGCCGTCGGCGTCGAGCCGTCGAAGATCTCGATGCGCGGATCGATGCCCGCAGCCGCGAGATCGGCGGCGACCGCCTCGTGGTTGGGGTGGTCCCACCTCGCCGAGGCGGCTCCGAACTGGGTCTCGGTCGTTTCCTCCCCGTCGACCTCGGTCACGGGTTCCGCGAGGCCGCGACGGCGCAGCAGCGGGGCGACATCCGGGCGGGTGCCGAAGAAGCGTTCGATCGCCGCCATCGGGTCGACCGAATAGCCGGGGGCGAGGATCGCCTCGCGGAAGGCATCTCCGGCTTCTCGGTTGAGTCCGCCCTGGGACTCGAACCATTCGCTCACCCAGGCGGCGATGACTTCGGAGTAGAGGTAGGAGTAGTAGCCGGCCGCATACCCGGAGGCGAAGACGTGCCCGAAGTACGTCGACCGGTAGCGCGGCGGAACGAGCGGCGAGAAGCCGGCCGCGGCGAGCACCTCCGATTCGAAGGACAGGACTTCGGTGATGTGCTCTCCGGCCTCGAGCGAATGCCAGGACAGGTCGAGCATGGCAGCGGCGAGGTATTCGATCGTGTCGAAGCCCTGCCCGAACTTCTCTGAGGCGATGAGCGCGTCGACGAGTTCGGCCGGCATCGGCTCGCCCGTGTCGACGTGCTTGGCGAAGTGGGGGAGGACCTGCGGGTGGAAGCGCCACATCTCATTGAGCTGGGACGGGAATTCGACGTAGTCGCGGGGGACGGCGGTACCGGCCGTCGACGGGTAGGTGGAGTTCGCGAAGAGCCCGTGGAGGACGTGGCCGAATTCGTGGAAGAACGTCGTCAGCTCAGTCGGATTGAGCAGCGTGGGCCGGCCCGGACCGGGCTTGGCGAGGTTGAGCGAGAGGGTGACGACCGGCAGCAGCCCGGTCAGCCGGGAGGCCGGAACCAGCTGGTCCATCCAGGCCCCGCCGCGCTTCGTATCCCTCGAGTACGGGTCGATGAGGACGAGCCCCAGGTGACGTTCGTTGACATCGGTGACCTCATAGACGCGGACGTCCTCATGCCAGGCGGTGACACCCTCGTACGGGGCGAACGTGATTCCGTACAGTCCGGTGGCGGCCCGGAAGACGCCTTCGGTGAGGACTGTGTCGAATTCGAAGTACTTGGCCACCTCGTCGGGGTCGATGCCGAATTCGTCGGCGCGGAACTTCGCAAGGTAGTACTTGACGTCTTCGGACGCGACCGTCTCGAGGCCGTAGCGCTCCTTGACCTGCGCAAGTTCCTCATCGAGTTGGGCATTCGCGGGATTGATGAGCGAGGAGACGATGTCGGCAGCGGCATCGGGGTTGCCGGCCGTCTGATTGTCGATGGCGAAGGACGAGTAGGAAGGGTATCCGAGAAGATGCGCCTTCAGCGCACGCAGCGCCGTGGTGTCGGCGACCTGGGTGCGGGTGTCGCCGTCGCCGCCGCGGGATCCACGGGCCATCGAGTTGTTCAGCACGTGCCGACGCGTCTGTGCTGTGCTCAGGGATTCGAGCACGCCCTGTTGGGTGAAGTTGTTCAGCGGCAGCAGGTAGCCGTCGACGCCGCGTTCGGTGGCACGATTCGCCGCTGCCGCGATCTGATCGTCGTTCATCCCGGCCAGGGAATCGGCCTCACTGAGGTGGACGGCCAACTCGCGCGTATCGAGCTGCAGCGCGCGGGAGAAGGAGTTCTCCAAAGTGGTCAGTTCGGCCGCGATCGTGGCCATCTGCTCGCGTTCGTCCTCGCCGAGGCGGGCGCCCGCACGCACGAACTGATCGATAGTCAGTTCCTGCTGACGCTTGTCCTCGGGGTTCAGGTCGGAGACCGAAACCTGCTCGATGCGGTGGAAGAGGTCGACGTTCAGCAGGATCTCGGTCTCGGTGGCCGACAGGAGTTCCCAGGTCTCGGAGATGGCGTCGGTGAGTTCGGGACGCAGATGATTCGACTCGATGGCTGCTGCCACGGAGGCGATGCGGGTCATCGGCACGGACGCGGATTCGAATCTCACGGTGGTGGAGAAGAACGTGGACTCGGCGTCGTCGGCGATGATGGCGGCCACCTCGGCGCGGGCGAAATCGGTCGCCGTGTGAACCGCGGTCAGCAGCGTCTCCGGGGTGACTGCGGCGAAGTCGGGCAGCGAATAGTCGGTCTGCGGGTCGAGGAACGCTTCCCAGACATCGATGCTGTTCGGATCTGCGCTCATTTTCTCGACGATTCACTTTCTGAAGCGGGTGGGGGTTCGCTCCGATCCTAACGTGAGTCGACCGGCCAGTGCATGATCGCTGGTTACACTGGGTTCCATGGGCACTGGGCAGGGCAAGTCCCTCACACTCAACAGCGCGTTCCGGCTCGGTTTCACCGGCGCCCTGGGCGTCGGGCTGGCGATCGTGGTGATGACGGCGCTGCAGTCCTTGGCGACCGTGATCATCTATATCGGTCTGGCACTGTTCCTCGCTCTCGGGCTCGAGCCGATCGTGCAGTGGCTCGTCGACCGCAAGGTTCCGCGGTCGCTGTCGGTGCTCATCGTCGTCGTGGCATTCATCCTCATCGTCGTCGGCGTCGCACTGCTCATCGCGCCGGCCGTGATCAGTCAGATCCAGACGTTCGTCGCGGATCTGCCCGGGATCGTGGCGAACCTTGCCACGACCGGGTGGGTGACGGAGCTCGAAGAGCAATTCACCGGCGCGATCGACATCGATGCGGTGTTCGCCAACATCTCGGAGTGGGCCTCGGATCCGAAGAATGTGCTCTCCCTCGGCGGCGGCGTCGTGTCGATCGGGGCGGGAATCCTCAGCTTCCTCACCGGGGTGATCATCGTCGTCATCCTCACCATCTACTTCGCCGTGTCCATGCCGACGATCAAATCCGCGATGTTCTCCCTGGTCGCGGCCTCATCGCGGCCGACGGTCGAGTCCGTCACCGAGGAAGTCACCCGATCCATCGGACGTTACGTCCTCGGTCAGGTGTCTTTGGGTGTCATCAACGGCGTATGCTCGGCGATCTTCCTCACCATCATCGGCGCCCCGCTGCCGGCGCTGTTGGCGTTCGTGGCGTTCCTCGCCTCGCTCATTCCCCTGGTCGGCCCTATCACCGGGGCGATCATCATCACCGCTTCCTGCCTGATGGTCTCGCCCGGGCTGGGCATCACAGCCGGAATCTACTACCTCGTGTACATGCAGGTCGAGGCGTATCTGCTCAGCCCGCGGATCATGAACAAGGCCGTCGACGTGCCCGGTGCCCTCGTCATCATCGCCGCGATCGCCGGCGGAACCCTAGGCGGTGTGCTCGGTGCGGTGGTCGCGGTGCCGGTGGCCGCCTCGGCGCTCATCATCATCCGCAAGGTCGTCGTCCCGGCGCAGGCGAATAAGTAGGAGCGGCTGGCCGACTGTCAGTCGTGGTCGTCGTGGTGGTCGGAACCGATCCGGGTGACGAGGGCGTGGATGATGAGCTTGACGATGAAATATGTGCCGAAATAGCCGACTGCTGCGACGACGAGCGTGACGAGCAGGTTGGACTCCCCGGTGCCGACCACCGACAGCGTGGCGAACACCGTGACGGTGATCGCCGCGAGATACGGGATCAGTCGGAGGACGGGGGACTCGGGCTCGCTCATGGGACTGAGTCTAGCAACGGGGTACCGGAGCATCGATGCGGAGTCTAGGGTGGAGCCCATGACTGAAGCCGACTGGAGGGCTCAGCGCGACGAGGCCGTGCCCGAAGACGTGGAACGGCTGCTTGCAACCGTGCCGGAATGGTTCGGCAGACCCGAATCCAACGCCGAATACATCGACGACGCGCGCCGCATGGAGACGTGGACGGTCCGCGACGAACATGGCCGAGTCGTCGGAGTCACGTTGGTGACGCATCATTTCCCGCAGACCAGTGAAATCCATTTCACCGTCGTCGACCGCTCCGTCCATGGCGAGGGCGTTGGGAATGCGATGATCGAGGCCATCACCGAGGATGTGCGGGCCCGAGGGGCGCAGCTGCTCGAAGTGAAGACCCTCGGTCCGTCGAAGGACGACCCGAACTATGCACGGACGCGACACTTCTACGAAAAGATGGGCTTCCTACCTCTGGAAGAGACCGACCTGTGGGGAGCGGACACGCCCTGCCTGATCATGGTGAAGCCGGTGGGCCACCATGCTCAGGGAGGTCAGGGGGGGCGATTGGCGGCTGATGCCCACGCCTCATCGGCTGCCTCCGTGGCCCTCGACTGATCCGGAATTCGGCGCGATCAGACTGCGGCGCGTGGAACTTCGTGATGCTGTTATGGCCCGCGACCTGTCCACTGATCCGTACGTGCCGCTGACGGGGACTCTGCCCGGGCACGCCAGCCGTGAGGAGGCTGAGTCCTGGGTTCGGAGACAACAGGGGCGTCACGCAGAAGGGCGGGGTTTCTCGTTCACGATCGCGCGGCGCTCCGACGATGAGGCAGTCGGCCATTGCGGTCTGTGGCTCAAAGACCTTGCAGACGGCCGAGCCAGTGCAGGCTACGCGATCGCGCCCTCGTCGCGACACCGCGGATACGCTGCTGAGGCGCTCGTTGCACTGACGAACTTCGCCTGGACGATTCCCGGGCTGAGTCGAGTCGAACTCTTCATCGAACCGGGGAATTCCGGATCTCTGCGGACCGCTGACAGAGCAGGATATGTTCGCGAACGAGTGCTTGTGGAACATCAGGAGGTCGGTGGCATCTGGCGAGACATGGTTCTCTTCATGGCCGCTCGGCCAACCAGTTGAATCCGCGCTCGCTAGAATTCCTGCACCATCGTCTGCTGATGAACTCGGCCGCCCTGCCAGCGGATGCCCGGAACCGGCGGCGTCGGTCCATGCACGCGGAAGCCCGAGCGTTCGAAGAAGCGCACCGCACCATGGTTCTGGACGATGGTTTGGAGGTGACAGCCGGGAACACCATGCTCCCGTAGCCGATCGATCCACGCCGCCATCAGCGCTGCCCCGGCACCCGTACCGCGTGCCTCTGGCGCGACGTTGATGTGCAGATGCGCCGGCCACCGAGGATCGAGGAGCT
Organism: Brevibacterium sp. Lmc1; assembly: GCF_057654315.1. NCBI lineage: Bacteria > Bacillati > Actinomycetota > Actinomycetes > Micrococcales > Brevibacteriaceae > Brevibacterium > Brevibacterium sp. Lmc1. The sequence continues at coordinate 1,068,020 of NZ_CM172803.1, forward strand.
CGCCGGACGCGGGCCGTTTGCGCAGGCGGTCGCGGATCGCGTCCGCCGCGCTGCGGGCGAAGAAAGCAACTGAGGATGGCCGTCGCATGATCAATCGAGCCGAGATGGCGTCGCTGAAGAGCTTGTCCTCGCGGGGAAACTCTGCGGTGTCGAGACATCCGGCCAGATATCCGACCGGTCCCGACTGCGTCCATGCGAGCAGAACCGACTGAGGATCGTGGCGGAGATAAGGAGTCAGGTAGATCAAGGCTTCGGACTCCGGATCTCCCCACAGCGTGCCCGTGGGCGAGCCCTCTCCTGCGCGTGCGAAGAGCGCCTCGAGTGCGTCGCGATCTTCCGGAGCGCAGGGCCTGATGTCCACGCCGACAGTCTCTCAGATTCCGGGCGAATGTCACCTGCGAACTCCCTCAACGGCTATTGTCCGCACCCGGGTTCCGACCTAAGGTGAGAGGACACGGACACATCCGCTCCGCGCCTCCGACCGCCATCGGACGAGGCACGTGTTGTGGGGTGGATGGACTCACACGAAGGAGTGTCATGGCAGTCTACTCAGCACCCGGTACCGACGGCGCGCTCGTCACGTTCAAGCCCCGTTATGAGAACTACATCGGAGGAGAGTGGGTGCCGCCGAAGGACGGCAACTACTTCGAGAACATCACCCCCGTCACCGGGCAGGCCTTCACCGAGATCCCCAGCTCCACCGCAGATGATGTCGAGACCGCACTCGATGCAGCCTGGGCAGCGGCCCCGGCCTGGGGCAAGACCTCGGTCGCCGAACGGTCGAACATTCTGCTCAAGATCGCCGACCGCATCGAATCCAACCTCGAGATGCTCGCCGTCGCCGAAACCTGGGACAACGGAAAGGGAATCCGTGAACCGCTGGCAGCAGACCTCCCGCTGGCCGTCGACCACTTCCGCTACTTCGCCTCAGCCATCCGGGCGCAGGAAGGCGGCATCTCACAGATCGACGACGACACCGTCGCCTACCACTTCCACGAGCCCCTCGGCGTGGTCGGACAGATCATTCCCTGGAACTTCCCCCTGCTCATGGCCACATGGAAGCTCGCACCGGCGCTCGCCGCCGGCAACTGCGTCGTCCTCAAACCTGCCGAGCAGACTCCGGCATCGATCCTCGTCCTCGCCGAACTCATCGGCGACCTGCTGCCCCCCGGCGTCCTCAACATCATCAACGGATTCGGCGTCGAAGCCGGCAAACCGCTGGCGTCGAACAAACGCATCCGCAAGATCGCCTTCACCGGAGAGACGACGACCGGTCGCCTGATCATGCAGTACGCCTCGCAGAACATCATCCCGGTCACCCTCGAGCTCGGCGGCAAGTCACCGAACATCTTCTTCGACGACGTCATGGCCGCCGACGACAGCTTCAGAGACAAGGCGCTCGAAGGCTTCGCGATGTTCGCTCTCAACCAGGGCGAGGTCTGCACCTGCCCGTCGCGTGCACTCGTCCAGGACTCGATCTTCGACGACTTCGTCGCCGCCGGCGTCGAACGCGTCCGCTCCATCAAGCAGGGCAACCCGCTCGACACCGACACCCAGGTCGGCGCACAGGCCTCGAACGACCAGTTCGAGAAGATCATGTCCTATCTGAAGATCGGCAAGGATGAAGGCGCCGAGGTGCTCATCGGCGGCGACAAAGCCGAACTCGACGGTGACCTTGCCGGCGGCTTCTACATCCAGCCGACGATCTTCAAGGGCACGAACAAGATGCGCATCTTCCAGGAGGAGATCTTCGGACCCGTCGTGGCCCTGACCTCGTTCTCCGACTACGCCGACGCGATCGCCACAGCCAATGACACGCTCTACGGCCTCGGCGCCGGAGTCTGGGCCCGCACCGGCAACACCGCCTACCGAGCCGGACGCGACATCCAGGCCGGACGCGTCTGGGTGAACAACTACCACGCCTACCCGGCCCACGCCGCGTTCGGCGGATACAAGTCCTCGGGCATCGGACGAGAGAACCACAAGATGATGCTCGACCACTACCAGCAGACGAAGAACCTGCTGGTCAGCTACTCCGAAAATGCACAAGGATTCTTCTGATGAGTGAAACAGCCGAAACAGCCGCCCTCGAATCGACGCCGACGATCGAGGGCGAAGAGAAATCACGAGTGGCGATGACTCAGGCCGCCATCGACCTGCTCGCCGGACTCGTCGACAAACACGGACAGCTCATGTTCCACCAGTCCGGTGGCTGCTGTGACGGCTCGTCGCCCATGTGCTTCCCCGAAGGCGACTTCCTCACCTCGGAAGCCGATGTGCTGCTCGGCCACTTCGACCTGCCCATCGACGATGCCGAGAAGGCCGGACTGGACTTCTGGATGTCGACGGAGCAGTTCGAGTATTGGAAGCACACGCATCTGACGATCGATGTGGTGCCGGGACGGGGGAGCGGCTTCAGCGTCGAATCACCGACGGGAAACCGCTTCATCATCCGCTCGACGCTCATGGTCGTCGGCTGAGACGAGTCGCGGCCGAGTAGCTGGCGCAGCTGATTCTCGATTGTGTGGTCGATCCACGGCGTTCCCGCGAGGAAATCGACGCGGATCGACCACACAATCGACGCCGTAGGACGCATGCAGCCACCGCGCCTGCGAGAAGAGGTCACTTCCCGGCGTTCAGCACCTCGGGTTCGCCGAGGGAGAGCATCAGTCGGTTCGCCCAGTTGAAGAAGGCGGCACAGCTGAGTGCGTCGATGATGTCGCCGTCGTCGAGACCCGCCGCACGCAGCTGCTCGATGTTTGCGACGCCGAAGGACTGCGGGGTCAGGGTCAGCGCCACCGAGGCATCGACGACGGCATCCCACACCTGATCACCGAGGTGGCTCTTCGGGCCGATTCCCTCGTCGAGGAGGCGCTGGACGACGTCACGACGCCCGGATTCCTCGGTGGCCCGATCGGCGTGGACCGACGCACAGAACAGGCACCCGTTGAGCCGCGAGGCCGCTGTCGCGGCGAGTTCGCGTTCGGCCCGGCCGAGCCCGTCGGTGGTGTTGAAGAAGATGTCGAAGTCGGTCAGGGTCCGTGCCTTGAGTGCGGCAGGATCCCTCGCCAGCAGCCGGAAGTACGGGTTCTTCGCCCGTCCGGCCTCGATGAGGGCATCCCGTTGGTCATCGCCGAGGTCCGACTCGGCGACGGGAGCGATCCACGGCACCCACCCGAGCCCACCTTGCTGGAACAGCTTCGGGCGGTGGAGATTCGGATACGTCTTCACCCGATCGCCGACGGCCTGCAGAGCTTCGTCCACTCTCGCCGAGGCGGGGCCGTCGTCGGCATCGTCCGTCTCGTTCGCGGATTCGCCTTCCGACCGGTCCGCCTGGTGCGGTTGAGTATCCGCGGTCGCTGAGGCCGCATCGGTGAGCGCGGCGAGTCCGGTGCTGATGCGGATCTGGAAGTTGAGGAACGACACGAGCTGAGCGAGAGTGACGATGCCGTCCTCGTCCCATCCCGCCTCGAGCAGAAGCGCGAGGTGACCCGGGCGGCTGTCGCGCGGATGGAGAACGAGAAGATGAGCGAATTCGAGTCCTGCCGTCAGCTTCTCACCGAGTCTCTCCGCAGTCGCCTCGGCGGCAGTCAGCCACGGCCCGGGAACGTTCTCTTCGGCCAACGCCGCGGATTCGAAGATTCCGTAGGGACCAGCTGTGCCGGCAGGCGAGGTCGCCTCGTCGAGGAGTTCGGCGACCGCCCAGGACACGGACTCGTCTTCGTCACGCAGGAGATCACGGTAGAACTCCTCGGCCCGAGTCGAACCGAGCAGACCCGCGGTGAACGCGGCGACCGCATAACGGTCGCGGAAGCTCACGCTCTTCGGATCAGCGGGTTCGAGCAGAGCCTCGAAACTCAGCTGCGCGTTCTCCTTCGCCTGCGCCCGGTGGCCGCGCAGCTCATCGAGAGGATCGTTCGCCGCGATTCCGGCGAGGAGGTTGATGATATCGGCCATCTCAGTGCACCTTCTCCTTGGTCACGGAGAACCCGAGGGCGGGTGCCACCTCGGTGGCCAGCAGTTCGATGGACCGCAGAGCGGTCTCGTTCGTCGCCGGAACCGAGTGCACCTGGAAGCTGACGTCGGTGGCACGATCGAGGACGCGGTCATGCTGCAGACGTTCGCTCACCTGCTCGGGTGTGCCGAGGTAGGTGTCGGTGGCGACGAGGAGCTCATCGAGGCTCAGTCCGGAGGTGTCATAGCCGACGAGGCGGTCGGCCTCGGCCCGCAGCGCTGGCTCGGTGATCTCGCGCAGCCGGGACAGATCCTCGGCATCGGCGACCACGGCGGTACGAGAGGCGAGGATACGCGGTTCGGCCCCCTCGGGCAGCCGGGAGAGATAGGTATCGATGACCGGCAGCTGCACCTCGTCGAGGAGTGCCGCCGGATTGTCCTGGGGACGCGGCTGAGTCCGCGAGAGCATGAGACCGTCACCGGCAGCGCCTGCCGCACCGGCTCCGCCGGCGGAGAACGTTGCCTGCCACAGTCGTCGCTCGAGGCTCGGACGCTGCCCATCGGGAGCGGGGTAGAGACCATGGTCGGTGGGCAGCCGGTCGCCTGAGAACAGTGTGCGCAGGGTCGCGAGATTGTCTGCGAAGACCTCACGACGCTCTTCGAAGCTCGTGCCGAAGGCGGGGAACGACTTCGGGTTCCCGCCCGAGCCCAGACCGATCTCGAGACGACCGCCGGAGAGCTCGTCGAGGACGGCGGCGTCTTCGGCCACGCGCACGGCATTCTCCATCGGCAGGGTGATGATCGCGGTGCCCAGAGAGATTCGGGTGGTACGGGCGGCGGCGTGGGAGAGGAAGACGAGCGGGGACGGCAGCCCGCCCTCGGCCGCGGAGAAGTGATGCTGGGCGACCCAGGCCGAATGGAAGCCGAAGTCCTCGGCCGCCTCGATCTGTTCGAGGGCGAAGCGATAGCGGTCTGCGGCGGGGGCGTCTTCGAGCAGGCGGGTGAAGAATCCGAGCTTCGGTCCGCCTACCTGAGTGTCGGTCGCCTGAGTGTCGGTGGGTTGCGGGGTCATGGTTCTCAGCTTTCTGCTGCTGCAGTGAGCAGGGTCGGGGTCGCCGGTCGATTGTTCGCAGGCGCTGCAACGGCCGACAGCGTCGCGGGACGGGGGATCGCCTCGAGCAGAGTGCGGGTATAGGCGGAGCGCGGGCGAGTGAAGATCTCTTCGGTCGCGCCGTCGTCGACGAGGTGTCCGTGCGACATCACGGACACCGTATCAGCGATCTGGCGGACGACGGCGAGATCATGGGTGATGAAGACGTAGGTCAGACCGAGCTCCCTCTGCAGCTCGTCGAGCAGTGTGAGGATCTGCGCCTGCACGGTCACGTCGAGGGCCGAGACAGCCTCGTCGAAGACGACGAGTTCGGGTTCGACGATGAGGGCGCGGGCGATCGCCACTCGCTGCAGCTGACCGCCGGAGAGTTCGGCGGGACGCCGATCGAGGAAGTCCGCAGGCAGCGCCACCCGGTCCATCGCTTCGGTCACGAGCCGCGGTCGGGAGGCGCGATCGCCGAGGCGGAAGTTGCGCAGAGGCTCCGTCAGCGTCGACCGGATCGAATGCTTGGGATCGAGAGCGGAGAACGGGTTCTGATGGACGAGCTGCACGGTGCGCCGGAACTCCCGCAGCCGCTGCCGTGAGGGACGACCGCGTCCGAGCTCCGCAGCATCGAAGTCACCGATGCGCACATGCCCGGACTGCGGGGTGAGGAACCCGGACAGCGCCTTGCCCGTGGTGGTCTTGCCCGAGCCGGACTCGCCGACGAGACCGTGCGTGGTCCCGCGCGCCACGGTGAAGTCCACACCCTCGATGCCGGTGATCCGATCATCCGTACGGTCGAAGACATGGGTGAGCGATTCGACGGAGACGAACGGGTCTGTGGACTCCCTGGTCGCCTCGGCGCGGGCAGTTCGTGCCTTTGTCTGCAGTGCGGGAGCATCGGCGATGAGACGGGTGGTGTAATCGGTGGCCGGGTCGGAGAAGACCCGTCCGGCCGGCCCCGATTCGACGATGCGTCCGCCCTGCATGACCACGACCTCATCGGCGCGTTCGCCGGCGACGGCGAGATCGTGGGTGATGAAGAGGATGCCCATCGCGGTCTCGGCGCGCAGTTCATCGAGAAGGTCGAGGACCTGCTTCTGGACGGTGACGTCGAGGGCGGAGGTGGGTTCGTCGGCGATGAGCAGGCGCGGGCGCAGCGCGATGGCCGCGGCGATGAGCACACGCTGCCGCATCCCACCGGAGAGCTCATGCGGGAACTGGTCGGCCCGCTTCTCCGGCTGGTCGATGCCGACCCGGTCCAGGAGCTCGACGACCTGGGCGCGAGCCCCGGCGCGGCCCGCGCGACGGTGGATGCGCAGCGCCTCGGCGACGGACTTGCCGACCGTCTGCAGCGGATTGAGCGAGGACCCCGGATCCTGTGGGACGTAGCCGATCTGAGATCCGCGCACACCGCGCCAACCGGAGGTGCCCAGGCTGAGCAGATCAATCTCGCCGAGGCGGATCCGCCCGGCCGCGACCCTGGCCGAGGAAGGAAGGAGACCGATGACGGCGTTCGCCGTCGTCGACTTCCCCGAACCCGATTCCCCGACCACGGCGGTCATCGAACCGGGACGGACCGCGAGATCGAGCTCGCTCACGGCCGGTGCCGCGGAGCCGCCTCGGTGGGAGTATTCGACGGACAGGCCGTCGATGCGCAGCAGTGAGGAGTCGGTCATGATGTCACCTTTCGCAGGGTGTTGCCGATCTGGTGGGTGGCGAGCACGATGGCCATGACCACGAGGCCGGGCAGCACTGTCAGCCACCAGGCGGTGGCGACAAAATTGCGGCCTTCAGCGATGATGAGTCCCCATTCCGGGGTGGGCGGCGGGGTGCCGTAGCCGAGGAACCCGAGCGTGGAGATCTGGAGGATCGCCGAACCGACCTGGAGGACCGCCAGCGAGAGCACGGGAGAGATCGAATTCGGGAGGATATGGCGAGTGAGGACGGAGAAGAAGGTGCCGCCGGAACCGTAGGCCGCGGCCACGAAGTCGCTCGTATTGATCTGCACCGCCTGTGACCTGGCGAGACGCGCGAACTGCGCGATGGCGGTGACGCCGACGGCGATGGCCGCGTTGATCGTGCCGAAGCCGAGGACCACGACGATCGAAAGGCTGAGCAGGATCGCGGGGATGGACAGCAGCACATCGATCAGGCGCATGAGCACATCGTCGATGAGTCCGCGCCGGGTGCCGGCGATGAGCCCGATCGTGGTGCCGACGATCAGCCCGACCCCGACGGCCACGAGCGCGGCCAACAGGGACTGGGAGGCGCCGTAGACGACTCGGGTGAAGGCATCCCTGCCTGTCTGGTCGGTGCCGAACCAATGCTCGAGACTCGGTGCCAGCAGGGCAGGGGTGTCTCCGCCGTCGTTGGGGTCGAAGTGGGTGAAGAGCCCGGGAGCCAGCGCCCAGGCGACGGCGATGAGCAGAACCAGAGCGGAGACGATGGTCGCCGGGGAGAGCGCGGCGCGTGCCCGGCCGCCGCGTGCGCGCCGGGTCTCGGTGCCCTGGCCGCTGGTGAAGACGATGCTCACGAGTTCTTCTCCTTCGTCTCGTCATCCCATTCGAGGTCGACGCCGACGCTGGCAGCGGATGCCGTGAGAGCGCGACGTGTCGGTTCGTCGTGGCTGCGCAGGGTCTTGCCCGCCGAGGCGGCGCTGCGTTTCGTGCGCAGACGGACGTCGATGACGGGATAGAGAAGGTCGACTGCGAGATTGATGATGACGTAGCCGAAGGTGGCGATGACCACGACGGCCAGCAGGATCGGATTGTCCCGGTGGGTGACGGCCTGGGCGGTGATCAGCCCGATGCCGTTGCGGCCGAACACGGTTTCGGTGACCACGGCGCCGGCGACGAGTTCGCCGAAGACGAGCCCGATGATCGTCAGCCCCGGCAGCACCGCATTGCGGGCGACGGTGTGGACGAGGATCCACAGTTCGGAGGCGCCCTTCGCGGTGGTGACCTTGACGAAGCCGGAGGCCTGCACCTCGGTGATGGAGCGGATGAGCACCTGGGCGATCGGGGCCGAGAGCGGGACCGCCACGGTCAGGGTCGGCAGCACGAGCGCTTCGGCGGGGCCGGGATTGACGACGGAGACCACGCCGAGCTGGAAGGAGAAGACCTGGATGAGCAGGATTCCGAGCCAGAACACCGGGATGGAGATGAACAGACTGGGCACCGAGTCGAGGATCCGGCGCACCCGAGCAGTCGGCCCGGTGGACGGTCCGAAGGTGGCGAAGACGGCGATGATCACGGCGAGGACGAGGGCGGTGACGAACCCGGAGGCCGCGAGCACTGCGGTCGACGGCAGAGCCGCAGCGATGATCGTCGACACGGCCGCGCCGGTCTGGACCGAATAGCCTAAGTCGCCGGTGAGGAACCCGGTGAGGCTCGTGAGGTACTTGCCGAACCAGGAGTCGTCGGCGCCGGTGGCAGCCCGGATCTCGGCGATCTGGTCATTGGACAACCCCAGCGCGGGGTCGGCGAAGCGGGCAGTGACGCCGTCGCCGGGGATGAGGCTGAGCAGGATGAACGCCGCGGTGAATGCGAGCAGCAGTACGAGGACCGCTTGGCCCAGGCGCAGGATGAGGTAGCGGGTATCGAGGATCATTTCTCTCCTGCCAGCCAGGTGCTGTAGAAGTCGGGCCGTCCCACGGGTTCGGTGGCGAAGCCGTGGACGCGGCGGCGGAAGGCGAAGACCTGCGGCTCTTCGAAGAACGGCAGCACATAGGCCTGGTCGACGAGGTAGTTCTGGACCGCCTCGGCGGCTTTCTGGCGTTTGTCATGGTTCGGTTCGGATGCGAGCGTCTCGAGGAGTTCGTCGACTTTCGCATCGACCGAATCGTCGTCGGCGTCCGCGCGGTCGGTTCCGTTGAGGAAGACGTCGCGGTTGACTGAGGAGTAGTTCGAGCGCAGGTTGTCGAAGTCGGCGCGGGCGACCATCGAATGGTAGATCTGCACGGTGTCGAGTTCGAGGGCGTCGAGGGTCTGCTTCGATTGGTCCCCGGGGTTGATCGACAGGCGCACGCCCACGCGGCGCAGCTGCTGTTGGATGAGGGTCTGGACCTCGTTCGACCGCGGCTGCGGCAGGGCGATATTCACCACCAGCGCCAACGGCCGGCCGTCCTTGACGCGGTAGCCCTGCCCGTTGCGCTCACTCCACCCGGCCTCATCGAGGAGGCGGTTGGCCCTGTCCGGGTCGAAGTCCCAGGATCCCGACTGGTCGACATACCCCATGGCGCCCTTCGCCAGCAGACCGGTGGCCAGCGGGTAGTTCGGGGTGAAGAGCTTGTCGACGATCTCCTGCCGATCGATGGCGGCGATGAGCGCTCGCCGGACGTCGATATCGGCAAGCAGGTCGTGGCGGAACCGGAAGTTGATGCTGTTGTTGATTCCGTTCGTCGCCTTCGCATAGAGGCGCAGCCCCTGTTCGGTGACACGCGACTCATCCGGTGCCTGGACATCGCGGACGCCGTCTGCCTGCCCGGAGAGCACGGCTCCGATGCGCACGGAGTATTCGTTGTTCGTCAGATAATCGATGCCGTCGAGGTGGGCCCGACCCTGATGCTTCAGGTGCGGGGGAGCCCAGTCATAGTCCTCGCGGGCACGGACGGAGAGTTTCGTGCCGATGGTCTCGGCCGTGATGTGGAAGGGCCCGCAGGTGTGGATCTGCGTGGCTCCGCCCGGGCCGAAGCCTTCGGCGTCGAGGTCGAGAGTGGAATCGGCGAGTAGTCCTGCGTTCATCGTCGACGTCGCCTGCGCGAAACCGGGGGAGGGGGCGGAGAAGTGGAACCGAACCCGATGCTCGTCGAGGACTTCGCTGCGCTCGTAGTTCGAGATCTGCTCGGACACCGGCAGCGTGCGTGCTTCGTCGCCGAGACCGAACAGGTCGAAGTTCTTCGCCACATTCTCAGGTGTCAGTGGTGAACCGTCCGAATAGGTCACGCCCTCACGGATGGTGAATGTGTAGGTCGTGGCATCGGCGTTCGTCTCCGGCAGTTCGGTCGCCAACCACGGATAGAGCTCGAGTGTCTTCGGATCCTGCCACAGCAGGCGTGCGGAGATGTTGTTCATGATCCCGCCGTTGGGGTAGAAGCCGACCGACGGCGGGTAGAGCAGGGTCCAGGTCTGGGGTTCGAAGTAGGTGAGCACTCCACCGCGGACGGGTTCGCCCTCGGCCAGCGAACCGGAGTCGTGAGGTGTGCAGGCGCTGAGGGTGAGCAGAGTGCCGAAACCGAGACCGAGGCTGAGGACCGAGCGGCGGTCGAGGCGGCGCTGAGTCAGACTCGCGGAGGCGGAGAGACGGTCCGGCATGGAAGAGGTCCTTCGGGCAAGTGGGATGGAACAGAGGGAGCTGAGTGTGATAGTTCAACAATATGCGGACATCGCAGGTGCCGTTGACGGCAGACAGGGGCGGTGTCCGGCACGGAGCCCGAAGTGGATGCGCATGCCATGAGTAAAGCGCATCCGTGCAATTACCGTCAATCCGGGGCTTAATATTGAGACATGTTGAACAGTGCGGAATTTGATCATCTCGTTATCGCCGTCCCAGATCTGCAGAAATATGTTGAGCAATGTGAGGATCGTCTGGGGGTGAGTGCGGTCGACGGTGGTGCGCATCCGGGCTTGGGCACGGCCAACGCGCTGCTCGGACTCGAGCTCAGCGATGAACTCTCCGATTCGCTGGGACTCACACGTCAGAGCGGTCCGAAACCGCTGACGTACCTCGAGATCCTCGGTCCTGACCCCGAGCAGGACCCGGTGCTGGCGGCCGCGCGGTTGGCCGGGGTCACGGCGCCGACCGTGCAGAGGTGGGCGATCCGTCCGGACGATTTCGACGGCTTCGTCACGGCCGCTGCGCGGTCACGGGAACCGCGCGTCCGCCTCGGCGAGGTCCATGACATGACCCGCCGCAGACCGGACGGGGTGGTCCTCGATTGGCGCCTGACCAGGCGCACCCCGCTGCCGTGGTCGGGAATCCAGCCGTTCCTCATCGATTGGAAGGACTCCGAGCATCCGGCGAGCCAGGAGATGCCGTGGGTCCGCCTCGAGAAGCTGTGGGCCGCGAGTGACGAGCCTGCTGCGGTCGGTTCGGTCCTCGACTTCTTCGGCATCGCTCTCGACATCATTGCCCCAGGCCGCCAAGAGGGGGAGACTGAGGGCCTACACGCTCATCTGAAAGGTCCGGGTGGATCATGGACACTCTGAACACCATTCCCGCGCAGCTCGACCACCTCATCATCACGGTGCCCGACCTCGAGGCCGGGGTCGCCGCCGTCGAAGAGGCCACCGGGGTGCGTGCGGTTCCCGGCGGCTCGCACCCGGGGCGGGGGACCGCGAACTTCCTCCTCGGGCTCGCCCCGACGGGCTGGCCGGAGGGAGCGCACACTTACCTCGAGATCCTCGGCCCCGACCCGCAGCAGGAGAAGCCCGCTGACGGCACCCTTCCGCTCGACGCACATCTGGCCACCGAGCCGACCCTGCAGACCTGGGCCATCCACCCGCCGGCGTTCCTCGCGAAGGTCGCGGCCGCGAACACCGTGGGCATCGACTTCGGCGAGGTCCAGGACATGGCTCGCGACACTGCCGAGGGCGACCGCCTCGAATGGCGACTGACCACCCGATCTCCATTGCCGCATGATGGTGCGCAGCCGTTCCTCATCGACTGGGGCGAATCCGTCCATCCCGCCGAGGCGGCCCTGCCCGCCCTCGAACTGCTCGATTTCCGTGTGGAATCGCCGGAGCCCGAGGCGGCGCGGCAGGTGCTCGAGGTACTCGGGGCCGGTGACACCGCGGTGGTCGAGGGGCCGGTCTGTCGTCTGCGTGCCAGGTTGCGCGGGCCCGGCGGCGTGCTCGAGTTCTGACTTCGCCGAAAAACGGGCTGAGTGTCGAGACACGGGTGTGTGCGCACGTTTCTCGACACGCAACCCGTTTCTCGATGAATCGGCAGGAGATAGACTCACAGGCGTGCTCAGTCGAACCCGTCTCGCCTCCCGCCCATGCCTCCGCACCCTGACCTCGCTTGCCGCTGTCTCGCTGCTCGTCGGGCTGAGTGCCTGCGCGCCCGCCGCCGACGAAGAGACCCGGCCGACTCCGAAGGCGGCCGAAACGCAGGCCGCCTCGCCGGACCTGAGCGACTCAGCCGAGGCCGAGCCGAGTGAGTCGTCCACGCCCACCGAGACCGCAAGCGTGGAAGACGCGGGAGCGGCGGGAGTCAGCGAAGACGACATCGACACCCATGGCAGCGGAAAATGGGACCGGCCGAAAGAGGAGACCGGACCCAACCGCGACGAGGGCAAGAGGTTCAAGGTCGCCCTGCGCGTCGAAGACAACCTGCCCATCAACGTCGATGAGGCCGGCGACTTCATCATCAAGACCCTCCAGGACGAGCGCGGCTGGCAGGACATGGACGACGTCTCCATCGAGCTCGTCGATGAAGGCCAGGACACGATGATCTCCATCGCCAGCCCCGATACCGTCGACGAGATGTGCCTGCCGCTGCGGACCCTGGGCAAGCTCTCATGCCGCAACGGACCCAACGTCATCCTCAACGCCAAGCGCTGGGTCTCCGCCACGGAGGAGTTCGACGATATCGTCCAGTACCGGCAGTACCTCATCAACCACGAGGTCGGTCACGCTCTCGGCCACGGCCACGAATCCTGCCCCGGACCGGGCAAGACCGCACCGCTCATGCAGCAGCAGACGAAGGGCCTGCAGGGGTGTGAGCCGAACGGATGGCCCTCGAAAGGCTAGTTCCGCGGCAGTCGCGGACAGACTCCGGCCGCGATACAGCGCAGGCCCCGCAATTGCGGGGCCTGCGCTGTCATTGCGTAGACATGCGTATCAGTGCTTGGGCGAGCGGGGCCGCAGAGAGTAGTCTTCGGCACCTCGCGTTGCCGTCTCGTACTCGATCTCATCGCTGACGGAGCTCGTGCCCGAGGGGGCCAGCGAACCAGGCTGTTCGACGACAGCGATGCTGTCGGTCGCGACGACCTCACGCTGATGGTCCGTCGGGGCGCCCGCATCGATCTTCGTGGCCAGAGCCTTCTCACGAACGAACATGAGGATGACTGCCGCGATGATTCCCAGCGGGCAGACCCACAGGAAGATCGGCACCAGCGCATCGCTGTACGCATTGACGATGATCGAGTGGATCGGATCGGGCAGCGACTTGACCACTTCGGGGGTCAGTGAGTTCGACCCCGTGCCCTTCATCGCCTGGGCGCCCTGGGGTCCCAGAGACTTGATGCCGTCCTCGAGGTTCGACGCCAGCCGCGAGGTGAAGAGCGAGCCGATCAGCGACATGCCCAGCGTGCCGCCGATCTGACGGAAGAAGTTGTTCGACGCCGTGGCCGTGCCGACCATCGCCACCGGGAACGAGTTCTGGACGATGAGCACGAGCATCTGCATCGACAGTCCCAGGCCGAGGCCCAGCACACACAGGCAGCCGATGACGACGAGAACGTTCTGATCGGCCGTGACGAAGGTCCCCATGAGGAAGAGGGCGACGCCGACGATCGCGCTGCCGAGCACCGGGTACCACTTGTACCGTCCCGTCTTCGAGACGACGAAGCCGATGATGACCGAGCTCGGCAGCATCACGGCCATCATGGGCACCATGAGGAGCCCGGCCTTGGTCGCTTCGATCCCGTGGGCCATCTGCAGGAACGTGGGCATGTACGAAAGTACGCCGAACATGCCGATGGCGATGCACATGCCGGCGATCGTGCAGAGGACGAAGTTCGTGTCCTTGAACACGAACATCGGGATGACGGGTTCGGGCACAGCCTGTTCGACGAAGACGAAGACGACGGCGCTGATGACGGCGATGGCGATGAGTCCGATGATGATCGGATCGTCCCAGTCGTACTGATGCCCGCCCCACGAAGTCGTGAGGATGAGTGCCGAGGTGAATTCGGCGATGAGAATCATGCCCGCGACATCGACATGGCGTTTGACCGACCGATCCGACTTGGGGACCTTGAGGAAGAGGATGGCGGCGATGAGGGCGAGCACGCCGAACGGAAGATTGAGAGCGAATGTCCAGCGCCAGCCCGGACCCTCGGTGATCCAGCCTCCGATCAGCGGTCCCGCCACCGAGGTGACCGCGAAGTTCGCCCCCATGATGCCCATATACGGGCCGCGTTTGCGCGCCGGCACAACCGCGGCGATGAGAGCCTGCGAGAGGATGATGAGACCGCCGCCGCCGAGGCCTTGAATGACGCGTGCGGTGATGAGGACGGCCATGTTGTGGGCCAGGAAGCCGACGATCGAACCGAGGATGAACATGCAGATGGCGAAGATGAAGATCTTCTTCCGGTTGAACGAATCGCCCAACTTGCCGTAGATCGGCATCATGATCGTCGACGCCAACATGAACGCCGTCGAGACCCACAGCATCTGGTCGACGCCGTTGAGGTCACCGACGATGGTCGGCAGGGCCGTGGCCAACATGGTCTGGTTGAGCGAGAACATGAACATTGCCAGCATCAGGCCGGTGAACAGCAGGATCACCGACGAGGTCTCGATCTCCGGCTCCTCCTCGGCGCCGTGCTGCTTCTCGGCAGCGGGCTCGGTGGCGGTAGTGGTCATTTCAGCCTTTCTAAGAGGGTCAGGAACAGTTCGATCGAGGAGGTGAACGCCTGGTCCACCCGTTCGTCGTTCAATTCGTGTTCGGTGTCGAATCGCGCGGAGGCGAAAGCATGCTCGAGCGGGATGCTGCACAGCTGCGCGAGCATCCGCGTGGCCCGTGCGGCGGTGTCGTCATCGGCAAAAGTGATTCCGCGACGTTCGATCCGCCGGCGGATGCCGGTGATGATCTGCTCGGAGTAGTGCCGTTTCGTCTCCATGCTGAGCATGCCGAGGTGCGGATGCCGAGCCTGGATCGCGCGCAGCTTCTGCTTGTTCGCCGACCGCGGCAGCAGGAATTCGAACGCGGCGCGGATGGTGAAGGAGAGATCCTCCACCAGACGCTCGCGTCGGGGCTCGAAGTCCTCGATGAATCGCTGCAGAGCGGCGGCGATATCGTCAGAGGTCGTCAGTCCGACGATCGCCATCTCCTTGGTAGGGAAATAGTTGAAGAACGTGCGCGTCGAGACCTCCGCAGCTTCCGCGATCCGAGCCACAGTCACCTCGTCGAGTCCATGATCGAAGACGAGATCGACGGCCGCGGCGTGGATGGACGCGCGGCGCTCACGGGTCTGGCGCTCGCGCAAGGATTCGGTCGGTTCGGAACTCACCAGAAAATTATGCACCTCTTGCAAATTTGCACCAAATGCAGAAATGCATTCAATGCATTTCTCGACGGTGATGTTGTTCACACTCCGTCGTCGGGCGGTCGACAGGTGGGAATATATGTCCGCATGCACCTGTTGATTGAGTCGTATACGCTCAACTTTGAAAGAGGAGGTCAGCTTTGGCCACATTCTTCGGACCCGCAGGCTCGGGCGGAGACTCGTTCGACGAGTTCCTCGCTCGTTTCCTCCAGGGGCAGACCGGAGCCCGCCGAGGCCGTTCCGTCGACATCAACCGACTGCTGAGCAAGCGCAGCCACGAGGTCATCGAAGCGGCCGCGGAGTTCGCAGGACGACACGGTCAGTCCGAGGTCGACGCGCTCCACATCCTGCGCACCATGGTCGATTCCGAACCCGGAATCTCCGCCGTGCGCCAGGCCGGCGCCGATCCCGAGGCCATCGCCCATGCGATCGAAGAGCGCCTTCCGGCCAGCACCGACACCGAGGCGGATTCCACGCCCACGCTGACCGGTTCGGCCCAGCGCGCCCTGCTCGACGCCTACCAGGTGGCGCGAGCCTTCGGGTCGACCTACATCGATCCCGAACACATGTTCTTCGCCTTCGTGCTCAACCAGGAGATGCCCGCCGGTCGGATCCTCGCCCAGGCAGGCGTCACCCAGGCTGCACTGCAGGCCGGTGCCGAGGCGGCCGAAGCCGCAGGCATGCACCCCGGCCAGGAGGCCGAAGGTGAGGACGGTCAGGAATCCGTGCTGGAGAAGTTCGGCACGGACCTCACCGAGCTCGCAGCCGAAGGCAAACTCGATCCCGTCATCGGCCGCTCGGAGGAGATCGAACAGACGATCGAGATCCTCGCCCGCCGGACGAAGAACAACCCGGTTCTCCTCGGCGAGGCCGGTGTCGGCAAGACCGCGGTCGCCGAAGGCCTCGCTCAGGCCATCCACTCGGGCGAAGTTCCCAAGCAGCTGCAGGGCAAGCGCATCATCGCGCTCGATATGCCCGGAATGCTCGCCGGCACGCGCTACCGCGGTGACTTCGAAGAGCGCCTGACCGGAGCGCTCAACGAGATCGCCGACGACGGGGACATGATCGTCTTCGTCGATGAACTCCACACCCTCGTCGGCGCCGGCGGCAACGGCGAGGCGAACTCGATGGACGCCGGCAACATCCTCAAACCGCGACTGGCCCGCGGCGATCTGCACATGATCGGCGCGACCACGCTCAAGGAGTACCGCACCATCGAGAAGGATTCGGCTCTCGAACGTCGCTTCCAGCCGGTGACCGTGGGCGAGCCGAGCGTCGAGGACGCGGTGACGATCATCGACGGGCTGAAGGATCGGTACGCGGAGTTCCACGAGGTCACCTACACCGCAGAGGCGGTCCGCGCGGCCGTGGAGCTGTCGAACCGCTACATCACCGACCGGTTCCTGCCGGACAAGGCCATCGACCTCATCGACCAGGCGGGCGCCCGGATGTCGCTCAGGCGCGGACCCGCGGTCGATATCGACGCGCTCAAGCTCAATCTCTCCGAACTCGAAGCGGAGAAGAAGTCCGCTATCGAGGTCGAGGACTACGAGCGTGCCGGCCGTGTCCGCGATGAGATCAACGAGGTGACCGCTCGGATCGAATCCGCCGAGAACCCGGACGCGGAGGCCGTGAAGACCGCTGCCGCCGAGGCGATCATCGGTGAGCAGGAGATCGCGCATGTGGTCTCCCGGGCCACCGGAATCCCGGCAGCGCGGATGACGCAGAGCCAGAAGGCACGACTGGCGAACATGGAAGAGGTCCTCCACGACCGCGTGGTCGGACAGGACGAAGCCGTGACCGCCGTGTCGCGCGCCATCCGCCGCAGCCAGACCGGTATGGCCGATCCCAACCGTCCCATCGGCAGCTTCCTCTTCCTCGGCCCCACCGGTGTCGGCAAGACTGAGCTGGCGAAGGCTCTGGCGCAGACCCTGTTCGACGACGAGTCGGCCATGATCCGCTTCGATATGAGCGAGTTCGGCGAACGCCACACGGTGTCCCGCCTCGTCGGTGCTCCTCCCGGCTACGTCGGCTACGACGAGGCAGGGCAGCTGACGGAGAAGGTCCGCCGTCGCCCGTATTCGGTCATCCTCCTCGACGAGGTCGAGAAGGCCCATCCGGATGCGTTCAACCTGCTGCTGCAGGTCCTCGACGACGGACGACTCACCGACGGTCAGGGCCGCACGGTCGACTTCCGCAACACCGTGGTCATCATGACCTCGAACCTCGGCTCCGAGTTCATGTCCGGCACTCCGCTGGGCTTCGCCTCCGGGGCTGCGGGAGACGCGGAGAAGGATCTCAAGGCCAAGGTCATGGGGCGTCTCAAGGAGTTCATGCGGCCGGAGTTCATCAACCGCATCGATGACACCGTGATGTTCTCGCGGCTCGATCGCGAGCAGCTGCGGTCCATCGTCGATCACCAGCTGGCCGCGTCGAAGCAGCGCCTCGAGGCTCAGGGCATCGCCCTCGACGTCTCGGCAGAGGCTCTCGACTGGCTGGCCGATGAAGGCTACGAACCCGAGTTCGGTGCCCGTCCGCTGCGTCGCACGATCCAGCGCGAGCTCGACGACCGCATCGCCGATCTCCTCGTCACCGAGGCGGTCGATGAGGGCGGCACCGTGCGTGCCACGGTCGTTGACGGCGCACTCAAGGTCGTGGCCGGCACCCGCCCGGAGCCGATCATCGCCTGATCACCGAGGCGGCCCTGCACCGGCCGTCGCTTCTCAGCGACGCGTTCGAACCGGAATGAGCCCGGGACGAAAGATTCCGTTCTTTCGTCCCGGGCTCTGTCGTTGCTGCGGGCAGCGTCGCGTCCCGGTTCAGCCGCGGGTGGCAGAGGACTGTTCGGGCTGGGGATCGTTCGCGCCGAGGAGGCGGTTGAGGACGAGCCGTTCGCCGAGCGTCCACGTGGTCGTCGTCGCCAGGTAGAGAGCGGCGGCCAAGGGGACGAAGAGCGCGAAGATCGCGGTGAGGAAAGGCATGAAGCTCAGGGTCTTCATCACGCCTGACAGATCCGGCATCGCCGGAGCATCTGCTCCGGTCTTCGTCGAGGGAGCGGTCGGGGTCTCGGGTGTGGCCGGGGTGAGCAGGTGTCGGGAGAACCCCGCGACGACGGCGATGAGGACGACGAGGATGAGGTAGACCGTGATCGCGGTGCCGGTCAGATCGCCGGCGCCGAGCAGTCTGACGAAGCTCGTGTTGAGAGGCAGGCCGAAGAGCGTATGCCCGAGCAGCTCATTGGCGTGCCCGCCGATCGTCGCATTGATGAAGAGGCCATAGACGGCCATGAGCACTGGGGTCTGTGCCAGCACCGGCAGGCATCCGGCGAAGGGGGAGGCATTCTCCTCTTTGTACAGCTCCATGAGCTTCTGCTGCATGAGTTCGGGCTGCTTCTTGTACTTCGTCTGCAGCTCTTTGATCTTCGGGGCCAGTCGTTTCCGAGTGATGCCTGCCCTGACCTGGGACACCCCGACGGGGATGAGCACGGCGCGGACCAGGACGGTGAGCACGATGACGGCCAGGGCGGCGCTGAAGCCGCCGGCGAGCGGTTCGAGAATGTCGCTGATCCCCGTGACCACCGTGTAGGCGGCCTCGACGAGCAGGCGGATGGGCAGGAATTCGTAGATGTTCACAGGTGAGTGTCCTTCGGACAGGGCGCACTGAGGCGCGGTTGAATGGGCCGTTGAAGGCCATCACCGTGACGATTGATGACAATTGCCCGCGCCGAGGCGGGGAGACGTTCCGTACGGAACAGGTCGTTCAGGCGATGGCGTGAACGACGGAAGAGGGGGCTCTGGGCAGAGCCGTACCCGGAGTCCCGGGCTCCTCCGGCATGCGGAATTCGCGGATGTTTCGGCGCGTGCCCGGCAGAGACGGCGGGCGCGCCGACAGCGAGAGCACACGCAGCAGAGCCATGCTCGCCCATGCGGCGATCGGCGTGAGCAGGGCCGCACCGAGGAGAGCCAGGACGATGAGATGAGTGGGGGACTGGGGTACGACCGAGTCGAGGTCGGAAGAGAGCACGACGACGAGCAGCTGCAGAGTCAGCCACATATTCGCCATCATCTCGCCCCCTAACCAGTGCGTCGATGCTAGCACGCGGGCCTGTGCGGGCGGTTCAGAGAAACGGAGTCCGTCCGCTCACAGCGGCAGACGTCTGCGCCGAGCGGATCAGGGTTTCCCACTCCCACCGGCACTGCCAGTGTGGACGCATGTTCACTCTCAACTCTTCGCCCCACAGCCGACCACCTCTGTTCTCCGGCTCCGACGAGACCGACGCGGCCACCGCGATCCCCGAATCCCAGCGCATGCTCTACGCCTACCGGTCCGTCGTCTTCAACGGCGAGCTGCGCGACGAGAACGGAATGGAGATCGTCTCCCGACTCGTCCTCCTCTCCGCCGAGGATCCGCGTTCCGATATCCACCTGTGGATCAACTCTCCCGGAGGCTCCGTGCCGATGATGCACGCGATCGCCGACACCATCGCCGCTCTGCCCAACGACGTGGTCACGATCGCCTTCGGGTGGGCCGCCTCGGCGGGACAATTCGTTCTCAGCATGGGAACGCCCGGACGACGCCTCGCCCTGCCCCACGCGCGCATCCTCCTCCACCAAGGATCGAGCGGAATCGGCGGAGCCGCCGCCGACATCGAACTCCAGGGCGACGACCTCCGATCGGTCAGAGACACCGTCCTGCACCGGATAGCCGAGGCGACCGGAAAGACCTACGACCGCATCTTCGAAGACTCCCTGCGCGACCGGTGGTTCACCGCCG
The DNA here is from genome assembly GCF_057654315.1 of Brevibacterium sp. Lmc1. Taxonomy (NCBI): domain Bacteria; kingdom Bacillati; phylum Actinomycetota; class Actinomycetes; order Micrococcales; family Brevibacteriaceae; genus Brevibacterium; species Brevibacterium sp. Lmc1. Next base: position 1,088,116 of record NZ_CM172803.1, read on the forward strand.
AAGAAGCGATCGAGTACGGACTCATCGATCGCGTCATCGACTCCCCGTCCGACCTGCGAGCTCAGATCGGAGGAAGCCGATGAGTCAGTACACGATCCCCAACGTCGTCGACCGAACCGGTGGCAGTGAGAAGATCGTCGACGTCTACTCGCATCTGCTCGGCAACCGCATCGTCTACCTCGGCGTGCCCATCGACGACGGCGTGGCGAACACGATCATCGCGCAGCTGCTCCACCTCGATTCGAGCAGCCGGGACCTGCCGATCAGCATGTACATCAATTCCCCGGGCGGCTCCCTGACCGCGATGACGGCGATCTTCGACGCAATGCACCACATCGGCGCGCCCGTGGCCACAACCTGCGTCGGGCAGGCCGTCGCCGATGCGGCCGTGCTCCTGGCCGCCGGAGAACCCGGCCAGCGGGCCATGCTCGCCCACGCCCGCGCCGTGCTGCGACAGCCGCATGCCGAAGGGGCGCGGGGCACGATCCCCGACCTCATCGTCGCCGCAGACGAGATCGTCCGGCAGCGGCGGGACGTCGAAGAGATGCTCGCCGACAGCACCGGTCGGACCCCGGAGCAGATCCACCGTGACTTCGATCGCGACCTCGTCCTCGACGCGAAGGCGGCACGGGACTTCGGACTCGTCGACGTCATCCTCTGACCGCGTACTCTCACCGAGGTGGGTCGAGATACTCCCCGAGGATGACGACGGCCCCGGGCGCGGGTCGCTACGATCGGAGAATGAGACCGGACCGTCCAGACCGCCGCGCGCGCCGACGAGTCGTCCTGCTCACCGTCGCCGCAGCGGTGCTCCAGCTGCCGTTCTCCATCGTCCTCGCCGCTGCGACCGAGACGTCTGCGGCCGCGATGATCATCCGCATCGGCACCGCGGTCCTCTCACCGGCGATCTTCCTCTTCGCAGTGCGGTGGCCCGGACCGCGCGTGGCCGTACTGGCAGGGCTCGTCCTCCTCGACGTCCTGGTGTGGGCGGCGGCGACTCCCGATCCGGGCCCCGGCAGTTTCGGTATGGGACCGGGTGCGTGGAGCGACCGCGGTCCCTGGCCGCCCGCGGAGGCCGGGCCCGGGACGACGCCGTTCTACGCCGGCTTCCTCTTCGCCGTCGTTGCCGCGATCGTCCGCGGAAAGGCATTCTGGGCGATCGCCTCGGCGGCGGGAGTCTGGGCGGGCTGCCTGCTGCTGGGTCCCCTGCTGGGAATCGACTGGTCGGTAGGACGGGTGGTCTCGGCGACGATGGGACTCGCCATCGCCGTGGGCATCGGCGCATTCGTCCGCCGCCGCAGCGAGCTCCGTCGCCAGGAGGCAGCCCAGCAGAACGCACGCCACGCCGAGGTCGTCCAGGCCGAACGACTGCGCATCGCCCGGGACCTCCACGACGTCCTCGGCCATGCTCTGTCCCAGATCAACGTCCAAGCCGGAGTCGGCGAACACCTCATCGACCGCGATCCCGAACAGGCACGGTCCGCACTCGCGGCCATCAGAGAACTCAGCCGCACAGGGCTCAACGAAGTCCGCACCGTGCTGCATACGATGCGCTCCGACACCGGTGCTGCGGAAGCCTCAGAACCGGCGCCCTTGGCTCCGGTCCTCGGACTCGACGCCGTTCCGGCGCTGGTCTCCCGCCTCGTCGGCTCCACTGACTTCAGGGTGGACGACCGGCGGGATACGGACGCCGAGGGTGTGAGAGAGGCGCCCGGCCAGTCAACGGACGCAGCCGCCTATCGGATCATCCAGGAAGCACTGACGAACGTGCTCAGACATGCCGGCGCCGGCAGCGCACGGGTCGTCATCGCACGGAACTCGGATCGGCTGCAGGTGAGCATCAGCGATGATGGGACAGGACTCCCAGACGGAGTCGAAGGGACGGGAATCATGGGCATGCGCGAGCGGGCGAAGCTGCTGAAAGGGTCACTCACCCTGACCTCGAAGGGTCGGCAGGGCACCGTCGTCGACGTCGACCTCCCCTGGAACGCCGACCATGCAGAGCTGCCAGACGAGGAGCCGCATCGATGACACCGATCCGAGTCGCCATCGCCGATGACCATCAGCTCGTGCGCGCCGGCTTCGCCTCACTGCTCGATTCCGAAGACGATATCGAGGTCACGATCCAAGCCTCCGGCGGGAACGCCCTGCTCGAAGCACTGCGCACAGCACCCGCCGACGTCGTCCTCATGGACATCCGCATGCCCGACGGAGACGGACTGTGGGCGACGGAGGAGATCGCCGCCGATCCGCGGTTCGATGCCGTCCGCGTGGTGCTCGTGACGACCTTCGGACTCGACGAATACATCGTCCGCGCCGTGCGCGCCCGGGCGAGCGGCTTCCTGTTGAAGGACACCGACCCGACCGACCTCATCCGCGCCGTGCGCGTCGTGGCCGCCGGTGAGGCCCTGCTCTCGCCCGAAGTCACGAAATACCTGCTCTCCCGCATGTCCTTGGGGCTGAAGGCAGAACCCGACTCCGGGCTCGACGTTCTCACCGACCGCGAACGCGAAGTTCTCGCGCTCGTCGGCCGCGGTCAGTCGAACGACGAGATCGCCGAATCGCTCGTGCTCTCCCCGCTGACCGCGAAGACCCATGTCTCGCGCATCATGACGAAGGTCGGGGCCAGAGACCGCGTCCACCTCGTCGTCCTCGCCTACGAATCGGGGCTGGTCTCTCCGGTTGGCTGAACGAGCACTGAGTTCTGCTCCGTGCGGAGCAGCGCAGGTGACTCCCTTCGGCGGATTCGCAGCGACCGGCTTGCGGTGTGTCATTGATGTCAGGTCCACGAACGGCGTGGACACCCGCCAAGGAGGCATCATGCACATGGAACACGGACCGCTGGCCTGGCCGTTCTTCTTCCTCATTCCGATCTTCTGGGTCCTCGTCATCGGACTCATCGTCACCCTCATCGTGACCCTCAACCGTCGCCGGTGGCGGCAGGCCGGGGGACCGCCGTGGGCGGCTGCGGCACGAGAGGGAACAAGGAGCGCCGAGGCGACTCTGGCCCAGCGCTTCGCCCAGGGGGATATCGAGGAGGCCGAATATCGTGCCCGACTCGAGGTGCTGCGGGCGAACCGGCTCGAGGCCGGGAACGGCTGAGCCGTTCAGGCCGCGAGGGCGAGCCGTACCTGACCCGCTGCCGGCGGAGCAGGTGCGGCTCGCGTCATATCGGTCGCCGACAGCAGCGCGGTCGCAGGGACCCCGGAAGTCAGGCCGAAGGCAGCGAGCACGAGGACCTGCGGCAGCTGGAGCTCGAGCACCTCGGCCACTGCCTCGATGACCTCCGACGACGGGTCCTTGAGCCCGCGTTCGATCTCGGAGAGGAACTGGGTCGAGACCCCGGACCGGTGGGAGACCTGAGCCAGTGTGAGACCCAAATCGGTGCGGCGCAGTCGGAGAGCGCGGCCGAGCGCCTCACGCCACAGCGGCGGCGGGGTCGGGCTGTGCGGGAGCATGTCGGTCATGGGGTGAGCCTACGGTCGGTAGGGCCGCCTCGGCGAGGGTTTCTGCTGTCAGCAGATGAGGATGACTTAAGTGAAGTGGCTCACAGGTGTTGCGGAAACGGCAGTAGGTTAAGTTAGGCTGGCCTACGTTAATGTCGAGGGGTCGTATCAGGCTCCGACCACTGTCGAAAGGACAGGAATGTCAGTTCCTCACAGCCGCCGGGCCGTCATCGCCGGAGCGCTCGTCGCGCTCTCGCTCACCGCCACCGCCTGCGGGCAGGGATCGCAGGCCGCGGAGGAATCCGGGTCCGCGAATTTCGAGACCGTGACGATCAAGCACGCACTCGGTGAAGCGGTCATCGAATCCGAGCCCGAACGCGTCGTCACCCTCGGCCAGGGATCGACGGAAACTGCGATCGCTTTGGGCAAGACGCCGGTCGGCATGGAGGAATATGCCTGGGGATCCGATGACACCGGCTACATGCCGTGGATCTACGAGGCCGTGAAGGACAAGGGTGAGAAGCTGCCCGAACAGTTCCAGGGGGATACGGAACTCGACGTCGAAGCCATCGCCGAACTCGAACCGGATGTCATCCTCGCCCCCTGGTCGGGAATCACGGCCGAGCAGTACAAGCAGCTCGATGCCATCGCCCCGACCGTGGCTTACCCGAAGCAGCCGTGGACGATCAAGTGGGATGAGCAGATCACCACGATCGGCAAGGCGCTCGGTCAGGAAGAGGAATCAGAAGGCCTCGTCGACGACATCAAGACGCAGCTGAAAGAGGCGAAGCGAGAGGAATACAAGGACCTCACGTTCTCCTTCATCTACAACTCGGGTCCCGGCACCCTCGGCGTCTTCTACCCCAACGAGCAGCGGGTGGCGATGGTCTCGGCGCTCGGACTGACCCCGGATCCGATCATCGACGAGCTGAAGAAGGACTACGACGAGCCGGGAACGGATTCAGCGCTCATCGGTCTGGAGAACGCGGACAAGCTCAACGATTCGGACCTCATCTTCACTTTCTACTCCGATGAGAAGAACAGGAAAGAGATCGAATCGCAGGGACTGTATGCGAATATTCCGGCGATCAAGGCCGGGGCTGTCGTGGCTCCGGATGATCAGCCCTTCGTCACCGGATCCTCGATCATCAACCCGCTCACCGTCCCCTGGACGCTCGAACGCTATGTGCCGATGATCGACAAAGCGGTGAAGAAGCTCGACAAGTAAGTCGTCGGCGAGGAGCCTGCCGCATCAGTCAGGCAAGCAAGCTGGGCGCTCTCAATCGAGGGCGCTCAGCTTCTTCCACTCATCCCAGGAGTACACCCAGTCCGAGATGTCGCTGTCATTGGTCGACAGGCTCACTTGGGAACCGGTGACCTCGACGGGATCGCCGAAGATCGCGGAGTCGTAGTACTCCTTGGCCCGTTCGGTGGTGAGATTGATGCAGCCGTGGGAGACGTTCTGCGAACCTTGGACGCCTGCCGACCACGGGGCGGCGTGGATGAATTCTCCGTTGTTGTGGATGCGCACCGCCCACTGCACATCGGTCTCGTAGTCCCATTGTTCGGAGGTCATCGTATAGTCGGCGGCCTTCGACATGACCACATGCGTGCCGTTGTAGGACGGGGACTTCGGTGCGCCGAGCGAGGCAGGGAAGTCCATGACGGTCTTGCCGTCACGAGTGACGGTCATGCGATGGGACTGCGCATCGGCCTTGACGACCTGCTTGCGTCCGATCTCGAAGTCGAGGGTGAGGTCGTTCTGACCGACGCTGTTCTCTCCCGTCGGCACATCCTTGAGCGGAACGTCGACGGAGACCTTCGAATGAGCGGGCCAGAATTCCTTCGGGCGGAAATGCAGGCGGGACTGCGGATCGTCGTAGAGCCAACCCCAGGAGCCCTCGACCTCCCGCTCCTTGCCGTCTTCATCGGTGACCTTGACCGAGAGGCGGCGTTCGACATCGTCGCGGAAGTCCTTGGACACGGTGGAACCGAAGTTGAGCATGATGGGGGCGGCGACGCCGACCGTCTGATCGTCGGCGAGCGTTGTACGTACCGACATCGGGGCGCCGTCGCTGTCACCGACGGTGATCGTTGCGTCGAGGTCGACTTCGTCTCCGCCGGCAGTGGTGGCGGTGACTTTCACGGTGTATTCGCTGTCGGCGACGAGGCCGTAGGTCGAGATCCAGGCGGCGGATTCGTCCGGGGCGGCGACCACCTCGGCGGTGTCCTTGTCGTCTGTTTCGGCGTCCTTCGAACCATCGTCGGCCGTCCCGGACTCGGTGGAGCTCGGTGTCGACGAACCGGCTTGGGCGTCGTCATCTGTCTCGAGCGCGGTGCCCGAAGCGTCGAAGAACGTGCCGGGATCGTGCCCGATCCGGGGGTGGGCCTCCTCGGTGACGGAGATGTCACTGAGGTCGGCGTTCTCGACGGAGATGCCGATCCGCTGGCCGGCCTCGAGGTCGATGTCGTCGCCGGATTCGGTCACCTCGCCGAAGTCCCCGGCGCCGGGCATCGCGGTCGCCGCATCGGCGGACTCACTCGGCTCAGCTGAGGAGGTCGCATCGCTGGGCTGCGACGTCGGCGTCGATTCGGACGCGGATTCTGCTGCCTCGGAGGTGATGGCTCCGACGCGGAACACGGGATCCGCGGCCGCCTCGGCGGTCTTGTTCGCGCCATTGCGGGTCGCGTCGGGATCGTCGCTCGACGGTGTGCACGCCGTGAGCAGGGCCAGTGCCGAAAGGGCGGCAATGGCCCCTTGGATCTTCGTGGACAACAGGGAAACCTCGTTTGAACACAGGGATGAGAACTGCGAATCATGGTAATGAAGCAAAATCACGAAAGTATTAACGCTTTCGCTTCTTCGCCCCGATTCCGGCGCTCGGAGGGCCGTGTAGGCAGACCTGACCTGGGCAGATGAGGGAGAGGGGGAGTTGTGGAATTGTGATGTTGGGGAATAGAGGACTCCCCGTGCACCCGACAGAGCTCGCTTACCCTTGCTGCCTTCCGGCCCTGGGGGAGTTCACAAGATGACGCCGCACGGGGAGCCGTGAATCAGTCTAGTCGAGAGCGGCCTCGGTGGACAAAACGAGTGGGCGGGGCCACATGATTGCGACAAGGACACTGTTATCCACTCGTGACAGAAACATCATCTGACCGGGACATTCACTGGATAGTGTGGACGCATCCTCGTTTCCCATCCCTAAGGAATCATGCACATTTTCCGCAGAGTGGTTCTGCCGCTGGCCTTCCTCCTCGTCCTCATCCTCATCGCTGTATTCCTCGGCTGGATCGCCTTCAAACCGGCTGCCGACGACGAATTCGACGATGTCGGTGCCAGTGGGGAGCCGGCGGAATCCACCATCACCGCCGAACGCGGCGACATCTCCAACACAATCGAAGTCAAGGGACGCATCAACGTCGACTCCCCGACTGCGGTCAAAGCCGACCACGACGGCGTGGTCAACCATCTCTTCGTCAAGCCCGGTGATGAGGTATTCAAAGGCGCGGAGCTGTTCCAGGTCAGAAGCGAGGGTGAGCAGGAGGCGCCCGAAGAGCCGGACGGCGGCAGCGACGATGCCGAGACAGCAGACTCGGATGGCGGGGATGAGGCATCGGGAGGTGACCCGTCGACCCCGGCCAAGCCGAAGTATCATTCGGTGATCGCTGCGGAAGACGGCACGGTGGGTGATTTCTCCGTCGAGCAGGGTGACACAGTCTCTGCCGACACCCAGGTGACCGAGCTGCTGAAGAAGACCTTCACCGCCAAGGCGCCGATCAAGGCGACCGATCTCTACCGGGTGCAGGAGCTTCCGGACACCGCGAACATCGCAATCGACGAGGGCCCGAAGCCCTTCGACTGCACGGGTCTCAGACTCGACCAGGGGCCGGGTACAGCCTCGGCATCGTCGTCGACGAGCGAGGAGGAGTCCGAGGACCCAGGGGCTGAAAGCGCAGGTGACGACGGTTCTGCCGCCGAAGGCTCGGAGGGAGGTTCCGGAGACGGTCCGCAGCTGATCTGTGCCATCCCCGACGATGTCACCGTCTACAACAGCCTCGATCTCACTATGACCATCGATGCGGGAGAGGCGAAGGACGTCATCGTCGTTCCGGTGACCGCGGTGCGCGGACTCACCGAGAAGGGATCAGTCTGGGTGACCGGAGACGGTGGTAAGTCCGAGGAGCGTGAGGTCGAGATCGGCCTCAACGACGGGTCCATGGTCGAAGTGAAGTCGGGCCTGGACGAAGGTGAGGAGATCGATGAGTTCGTTCCCGGCACCGAACCTGAAGATGAGAGTTCCGAGGGCGGCATGGATGACGAGTTCGGCGAGGGAGAGGACTGGTGAGCCGCCCGGAGCCGACGGCGGCAGAGACTCTGCTCTCGCTGCGACATGTGTCGCGTTCGGTGCCGATCGCTGACGATCAGCTGCTCACGATCCTTGCCGATATCGACCTCGAGGTGGGGGTGGGGGAGCACATCGGCATCGTCGGTCGCTCCGGCACCGGCAAATCGACGCTGCTCAACATCCTCGGACTCCTCGACGCGCCGACGACCGGGGACATGGAGTTCGCAGGTGAACCCGTGCAGAAGATCTCCCGGAACAGGGCCGCAGCGATCAGAGGACGGGACATCGGATTCGTCTTCCAGCAGTTCAACCTCCTGCCCGGACGCACCGCGGTCGAAAACGTCGAAGCCCCACTGATGTACGCCACTGGACGGAAGTTCCGCAATCGGCGGAGATCGGCCGAAGCCATGCTCGAGCGCCTCGGCCTCGGCGACCGGATCGAGGCGAAGCCGAACCGTCTCTCCGGAGGTGAGCAGCAGAGAGTCGCGATCGCACGCGCGCTGGTGCGTGAGCCGAAGCTCGTGCTCGCCGACGAGCCGACGGGCGCCCTGGACGTTGAGACGGGGCGTCAGGTCATGGAGATCCTCGACGGCATCACCAAGGACTCGGGTGCCGCGCTCATCACGATCACCCATGATCTCGGGGTGGCGAACATGGCCACTCGACAGTTCTCGCTCAGTCAGGGGTGTCTCCATCCGGTCCTCGACGGGGCCACCGCCGAGGCGCTGGCGGGTGAGAGCCGATGATCACAGGATTCGCCGCATCGATCGTCGAGGCCTGGCAGGAACTGAGGGTGCACAAGGTGCGCGTGCTGATGTCCCTGATCGGCGTGGGCGTGGCAGTGTGTGCACTGACCCTCGTCGTCGGGTTCGGGAACATGATGCAGAAGGGGCTTGCCGACTCGTACGAGCAGCAGGGTGGTCGAGCCGCGACCTACACCCTGAGCCTCAATCCGACCGAGTCCGAGATGGGCGAATCCGAGGTCGAGAAGGTCCGGTCAGCACTCGACGAGACCGCCGACCGTTTCGGAATCAGCCACATCTCCGCCTACGGTCAGGCCGAAACCACGGTGCCGGGACCGGCTGGCACCGTCAGCGCCTCGATGTACATCGTCGACCCGGATTTCGACGTCATGCGCCGACTCTCCGTCGATCACGGCAGGTGGTTCACCGCCGGTGACGCCGCGAACCTGTCGCCGGCCGTCGTCGCCGATGAGACTTTCCTCAGCGAATACGGCATCGACCCGACTTCCCTGCCGGCCACGATCGAGCTGTCCGGTTCCCCGAAGAAGACGGCCACGGTCATCGGTTCGGTGCCCTCCTCCGAATTCCAGGAGTACGGGGAGATCTACGTCCTCAACGGGCAGGAGAAGCAGTTCGCCGCAGACGCCTACGCCGTCACCGAATTCGAGATGTGGGTGCCGCCCGAGGTCGGTGAGGAGCTGAGCAAACAGGTGACGAGTGATCTCAGACGGCAGCTGCCCGGCTTCGACGTCAGTGCGGACAGAACCGATTTCGCCTCGGACATCGATGAAACACTGGGTCCGGTGAAGAACGTGCTGTTGGTCATCAGCATCCTCATTCTCTTCATGGGTATGCTCGGCCTGCTCAACATCTCTCTTGTGACGATCCAACAGCGGATCAGGGAGATCGGCATCCGCAGATCCTTCGGGGCGACGAGTCGGCGCATCTTCTTCTCCGTGATGATGGAGAGCGTCGTCGCGACGACCATCGCAGGCGCTGTCGGCGTTCTCATCGCCGTGCTCGTGCTCAAGGCGCCGCTCGTCTCTGAGTTCATGTTCGACGGTGCGAGTACTCCGCAGGTCCCGATCTCTGCCGCGATCGTGGGCATGCTCGTCTCGGTCGGAGCCGGAGCGCTGGCAGGATCGGTGCCTGCTGTCGTCGCCACTCGGGTGCGGATCATCGACGCGATCCGAGCCTGAGGAGTGCCAGAGCGCCCGTTCCGAAGGCCAGGCACAGCCCGACCTGAACGAGGCATGCCACGGCGAAGGCATTGTCATGGCCGAGGCTGAGCGTGAAGACATGGAAGAGCGCTCCGAGCAGTGCCACGCCCACGGCGATGCCCGCCTGCTGCATCGTTGCGATGAGACCGCCGCTCAGCCCGGCCACTCGGTCGGGGACCGCTCCGACCACGGTGCCGACAAGAGGACCGAACTGGAGAGCCTGAGCTGCGCCGAGGACGACTCCCGGAAGCTGGAACCACAGATTCCATTCTGTGGCTGGGGCCGTCGCCGACGCCCAAGCCACCCCGAGAAGGCTGATCGCCTGCAGGGTCGTGCCGAGGACCATCGTGCCGGGCCCGCCGAGTCGACCGACGGCACGGGGGACGAGGAGAGAGGTGATGAGGAAAGCTGCGGCGAAGAGGCCGAGCGTGAGTCCGGAGACGGCGGCGGGGTCACCATGGCCGGTCTGCGATGTGAGCGCGAAGTTGTAGAGGAACGTGCCGAAGCCGGCGAAGAACACGAAGGCCATGAGCATCCCGATCCATGCGGCAGGGATGCGAACCACCTGTGGCGGAATGAGGGGGTCACGTCCGGCCGCCTCGGCGCGGTTCTGCCAGAGTGCGAACGCGGTGAGAGCTGCAGCGCAGGCTGCCAAGAGGGTTGCGGGCAGCGGAAGCCAGCCGGTGACCGGTCCCAGCGCCAGTCCGGTGACGAGGCTCATCATGCCCACGCCGAGGAGGATTGCGCCGGGGGCGTCGAGGGGTGCCGGGTCGATGCTGCGTGATTCGGTCAGACGCAGGGAACCGAGATAGGCGGCTGCGGCAGCGATCGCGCAGCTGAGGAACGCCGCCCGCCACCCCCAGGTCTGGCCGAAGAGGGAGATGAGTCCGCCGCCGAGGACCTGACCACCGACGGTGCCGACTCCGGAGAATGCGCCGAAGAGGCTGATCGCCTTCAACCGTGCGGCCCCGGACAGCGAATGCTGGAAGCTCGCGAGGATCTGCGGCATCATCACCGCCGCTGCCGAACCCTGGGTTGCGCGAGCCACGAGCAGGAAGAGCGGATCGGGTGCCAGTCCGACGGCGATTGAGGTGATGACGAGCGCGCCAGTGCCGATCATGAACAGGCGGCGACGCCCGAAGCGGTCCCCGATGCGACCGCAGAGGATGAGGCCGGAGGCGAAGGCGGCGGAGAACAGACCGACGATGAGCGCCGAGGTCGCATCACTCGCACCGATGTCGGCCTGCACCGCGGGGATCGCGACGTTTGAGACGGAGAACATGAACGTCGCGAGGAACGCACCGAGGTGGAGCGGCCAGAGGACGGGGGCAGGATGGCCTACGGTGGGGGCGGGCTCGACGTCGGGTGCGTGACCGGGAGCAGCCTCGGCGAGGGCCGAGGTCGGAACCGCCTCGGCGGAGGTCGATGATGTCTGCGTGTGGGAATCTCTCATGGATCCAGTCTGCGATGGGCCGCGGGGGAGTGGGAGGGCGTGCTGATGGTGTTGGTCGCACCACCAGGCTGAGAGCGGTGACAGGGTGGAACGGGGTGAGCGTCGGACGGACAATGGAGGCATGGCACAAGTGAGAACCGAGGAGCTCGGACGATTCCTGCGTTCGCGACGCAACCGAGTGCGGCCCTGCGAGGTCGGTCTTGCGGCCGGCACCCGGCGGAGGGTGCCGGGACTGCGGCGCGAAGAGGTCGCTGTGCTCGCGAACATCGGCACCAGTTGGTACACCTGGCTTGAGCAGGGGCGCGAGGTCCACCCCTCGGAGTCGGTGCTCGAATCCATCGCCGAGGCGCTCCTGCTCGACCGTGAGGAGCGTGCCCATCTCTTCCTGCTGGGCGGATATCCGGATCGAGTCGCGAACCCGGGGGACTCTGCGGTGGGAGAGCAGATGCGCACCTTGCTCGACGAACTGCTGCCGCTGCCGGCGATGGTCACTGATCCGCGGTATACGATCCTCGCCTTCAACTCCGTCGAACGGTATCTCGCCTCCGACCTCGAAGCACTCGCTCCGGCCGACAGGAACTGCGCGATCCAGTCCTTCGAGAGCCCGGAATGGGCGCGGACCTTCCACTCCGACGACGGCCATCGGGCGCAGGTCGTGGCGAAGCTGCGTGCCTCGTACGCGGAGTCGATCGACGATCCCGAGTGGTCGCCGCTGCTGTCGCGGCTGCGCAGGAATCCGGAATTCTGCCGCCTGTGGGATTCGGGAACGGTCGGTCGATCTGTCGGGCGGGTCAAGACCATTGAGAACCCGTATGTGGGCACGCTCAAGCTGACGATGACGACGCTCATCGCGCAGGAGAACCAGAGGCTGACGCTCTCGGTCTATCAGCCGGTGGACACGGTGACGCGGTCCCGATTGGAGACGCTGCACGGCTGGATCAATGACGGCAGCATCGAACGCAGACGGGAGGACGGGGCGCAGCCGTCGGCAGAACGGCATCTCCGCGCCGTCGCGGACTGAACCGTGTGCCGTCGGGTGACGAGGTCGCGTGTTCACCTGCGGGAAGTGGGATGCTTCACACTCGGCCACCGCGATTTCGCATTGTCGTCATGACTCGGATAAGCTGATTCGCGGAGGATTCGCCTAGTGGCCTATGGCGCTCGCCTGGAACGCGGGTTGGGTTAACGCCCTCAGGGGTTCGAATCCCCTATCCTCCGCCACGGAAGTCCCGGTCTCGCAGTTGCTGCGGGCCGGGACTTCGTCGATTCACCGGCGGCGGACCTCCATGCCGGTCGCGGGAGGCTCGTATTCGGACATCCCACACCGATTGTGACAGTTCGCACCATTCGTGCCACCTGCTACCGGTGCTTTCGCATCCCTCGTCGGTCCTGGTCCAACGCACCGGTGCAACGAGGTGGTGTGCCGCCAAGGGTGAGGGGTGCGGAGCTGGGTGCAGCGGAGCGCAGCTGCCGGAAGGCAAATCGCATGACGGTTCGTGGCGGAATGCGTCATTGTGACGGCATGCGTCGGCCTGCGAAGTCTGCCCGCCGAGTGTGGTCTGCGTCTCAGTAGTCTGGCACGGCACACCCGCACACACGATATTGCACACCTGCACACATCACGAGCGACTGAAGGGAACTGGCCCGATGACGTCGCAGCAACCGGTCCGGCGCGGAAGATCGCGCAGCGCACGCCCCGCGGACACGGTGCTCATGCCAGTTTCGATGGGAAGGGACACACAATGACGAATCTCCACGCCAACCCGATCTATACCGGTGAACCCGAAGACCTGAAGTTCGCCTACTGGGTGCCCAACGTCTCCGGCGGCCTGGTCGTGTCGAACATCGAACAGCGCACCGACTGGGGCTACGACTACAACGTCAAGCTCGCACAGACCGCCGAGGCAGTCGGCTACGAATACGCACTCAGCCAGGTCCGCTACCTCTCCAGCTACGGCGCGGCCCAGCAGCACGAATCGACCTCCACGTCACTCGCGCTCGCCCTTGCCACTGAGAAGCTCAAGGTCATCGCCGCCATTCATCCGGGCATCTGGGAACCGGCCGTGCTCGCGAAGTTCATCCTCACCGCCGACCAGTTCACGAAGGGCCGGGCCGCCATCAACGTCGTCTCCGGCTGGTTCAAGGACGAATACACCCGCCTCGGCCTGCCGTGGCTCGAACACGGCGAACGGTACCGCCGGTCCGCCGAGTTCATGGATGTCGTCCGCAAGCTCTTCACCGAGGAGAACGTCGAGTACCGCGGCAATTTCTACACCGTCGACGACTTCACCCTCCGCCCCGGCCCCTACCCAATCGAGGGCCGCCCCCACCCGGAGATCTTCCAAGGCGGAAACTCCTCGGCCGCTCGCATCAACGGCGGCAAGCACGCCGACTGGTACTTCTCCAACGGCAAGGACTTCGACGGCTTCCGCGAACAGTACGACGACGTCACCGAGGTGGCCCGAGCGCACAATCGGAAGGTCCGTTTCGGGCTCAACGGGTTCGCCATCGTCCGCGACACCGAGGCCGAAGCCCGCGAACAGCTGCGTGAGATCATCGCCAAAGCCGATGAAAGCGCGGTCGAAGGATTCCGCAAGTCCGTCCAGCAGGCCGGAGCCTCGACTCACGATAAGAAGGGCATGTGGGCGGATTCGAGCTTCGAAGACCTCGTCCAGTACAACGACGGCTTCCGCACCCAGCTCATCGGCACTCCCGAACAGGTCGCCGACCGCATCATCGAGTACAAGAAGATCGGCGTCGACCTCATCCTCACCGGCTTCCTGCACTTCCAGGAGGAACTCGAAGCGTTCGGCAAAACCGTCATCCCGATCGTTCGCGAGAAGGAAGCCGAACTCGTCAACAGGGGACTGCTCACCCCTGCCGGAGTCTGACCCTGGAGGCGAGTTTCCCTCAGGCCACGCTGAATGACGCGGACTTGAGCTTCAGCTTGGTCCGCAGCTGATCGCCGGTGAGGCTCGCGGTCTTCCCCTTCACCGAGGTGGCTTTCACCGTCTTCACCAGACCTGAGCCGGTCTTCGCCACCGTCACAGACCGGACGTCTGCCAGCCCGAACGCCCGTGCCATGTCGGCCTGCTTGGCCGTCACCGACCACGAGGCGTTCGGGTTCTGCGCAGAGGCATACTTCGACGGAGAGTCATCGACCGAGACTAGGTACGGCACGGCCGACCCCCACACCTCGGCAGCCGAATGCGTCTTCGAGCCTGCCGACGACGAGTAGACAGCATCGATGAGCCCGCCCTTGTAGGTGATGACGCGCGCCGACTTCACCGTCGACCCGCTCGTGCTCTGTGTCGCGGCCACGGCCTTGCGCCATGGACCGGAATCGCCTGCATTCTCATGAGTCCACCCGAGGAAACGCTGCGAGGCCACCTCGTCATAGACGTTGCACCCGCAGGCAGGCTTCACCGCACCGAGATTGCGGTAGGCATAGGTGCGCGAAGCGATGGCCTGAGAGCGCAGGGCTTCGGACTGCCACGATGCCGGCATCTCGGCGATGCCCGGCAGATATTCCTTGTTGAGACCCACCACGTTGATGACGTTGAGCGAGCTCTTCAGCTGACCGATCTCGAGCCGTCCGTGCCGGTAGGTGCCGGTCGCCCCGTTCTGGGCACCGCTGACCGACACCGTCGTCGCCGACGAACTCTTCCAATATCGGGTGCCCTGCCATTCGAGGGTGAGCTTCGATCCCGAATAGCTCTTCGACCCGATGATCGCCTTGACCGAACCGGACGAGGTCCGTTCGATCGTGACCTTCGAGGCCGATTCGATGGTCTTCGACCCGACCTTGACCCGCAGACGGCCGGACCGCGGAGAGACCGTCACGGACTTCTTCCCGGTCAGCAGCTGCACCCTGAGACTGGCGTCGGCGTCCTTCGACATCGTCGTGACCTTGGCCCCGGTGTAGTAGTGCTGCAAGATCTGCGTCGACGACTTTCCGGCTGCCGCCATTCCGCGCGCTCCGTACTGGCTCATCCCGGCTCCATGGCCGAACCCCGACCCCTTGATCGTGAACGACGACGGCGCCTTCGTCAGCGTCACTTTCGCCCCGGACTTCGCCGTCCACACGATCATGCCTTTCTGGAACTTCTGCCGGGTCTCGGACCCGGACCGGTACTCGTTGCTCGTCGGATAGCCGAGCGGACCGCGTTCCCACCCGGACTTCTTCCACGCCGTGCGGATCGCACCCAGAGTCGCATGGGCACCGGTGGCCTTCGTCCAATGGATGCTGCCGTGCTTGAACGACTGATAGCAGCCCTTCTGGATCAGCGTGCACCGCTGCGGGCCGACCGCTGGGCCGAGCTTGCCGGAATTCCCGCCGAGCGATCTGTGCATCGTCCCGATCGCGCTCGAGGTCGAATAGGCGGCATGTGCCGGAGGCGGTGTGGAGCAGAGAAGGAGAAGGAACCCGATGAGCAGTGACGCGAGGGCAGGAGTCGTCGCCTTGACGAACGGGGAAGCTGGCATGAGTAGATCATAAGCGCGGCTGTCAAGACCCCGGGTGACGAACAGACGAACTCCCCGAAACGATCGTTCCGGGGAGTTCGTCGCCGAGGCGGTCCGACCTCGGCGAAAGAGGCATCGTTCCTGCTCAGCTCAGCTTGTCAGCGATCGCCTGGTTGAAGGCGTCGAGGTCGCCGGGGTTGCGGGAGGTGATGAGGTTGCCGTCGACGACCACCTCGGTGTCGGTCCAGTCGGCGCCGGCGTTGATGAGGTCTGTCTTCGTCGCGATGAAGGACGTCAGCTTCCGTCCCTTGGCCACTCCCGCCTCGGCGAGGATCCACGGGGCATGGCAGATGGCCGCGACAGGTTTGTCGGCAGCGAAGAACGCTTTGACGAGGTTGACGGCGTCTTCGTCCAGACGCAGAGCGTCGGCGTTGAGGGTGCCGCCGGGCAGGACGAGGGCGTCGAAGTCATCGACCGAGGCTTCGGCGACGGGAACGTCGACGTCGAAGGTCTCGGCGTGCTCCCAATCGCCTTCCATCGCCTGCAGTGTTCCCTCGGACGGGGAGACGATGACGGTCGTCGCCCCGGCCTCGTCGAGTGCCGCGCGGGGACTGGTGAGTTCGATCTGCTCGACGCCGCGGGTGAGGAGGAATGCGACCTTCTTATCGGTGATGGCCATGATGGTGCTCCTTTTCTCTGTGTTCTGGAAATGCTGTCTGTCGTGAAATCTGTCTGTCGTGGGAATTGAGCCGCCGCGGAACTTGGGCCGGCGCCTCAGGTCAGATGGGCTCGCTGCTGGTCGGTCAGCGGCTTCGCGGGGAAGCGCAGCAGCACCTTGCCTGCCGGGTGGGCGGTGAGCAGATGCCGGTAGGCGTCGTGGACCTCTTCGGCGTCGAAGACCCGGGCGATCGGGATGTGGATATGGCCGTAGGCGATGGCCTGGCCCAGCCAGACCATGTCATCACGGCGGGCCCTGGCTTCGCCGTCGATGCTCACCCCGTACTTCTCCGCGACCGTGGGGCCCGCACCGATCGAGACGATGCGGTCGGCTGGGATGCCGAGGTCGATCATGCCCGTGATCTCGTCCTCACCCTGCGTCGAGTACGCGGCCTGGATCCCGTCGGTGGCGAGTTCACTGACTCGGTCCCACAGGCCCTCACCATAGGTGACGGGTTCGATCCCGAGGCTTTCCAAGAGAGCATGATTGCCCTGGCTGGCGCTGCCGATGACCCTCGCCCCGAGGTTGCGGGCGAGCTGGGCGACGATGATGCCGACGCCGCCGGAGGCCCCGGAGACGAAGAGAGTGTCGCCTTCGCTGAGGCGCAGGGCGCGGATTCCGGCGACGGCGGTGCGCCCTGCGACGTAGAGACCTCCGGCGGTGTCGACGCCGAGTCCGCGCGGGATCCTGTCGAGCCTGTCGGCAGGATCGGTGATGAGAAGCTGTTCGGTCTGCGCCTGCTTCGGCAGCCCGCCGTAGACGAGGTCTCCGGGCGTGAAGTCCGTAACGCCTTCGCCGACCGAGGCGACGACGCCGGAGAAGTCCACGCCGTTGCCGGAGGCAGTTTCGACGGAACCGAAGCGACCGCCCTGGAGCATCTTCCAATCCAGGGGATTGAGCCCGGCATAGAGGACGGTGACGAGGACCTGGCCCTCGCCGACCTTGGGGACGGCCACCTCGGCGAGGTGAAGCTGATCGATGTCTCCGTTGGAGGTGTACTGGACGCGTCTGGTCATGCTCTGCTCCTCATCGGTGGGCGAATCAGTCCGACTGACGAATCGGTTGGGGGCCCGACCTGTTCCGTGGCCCACATCAGCGACAACACCACAGGAAGCCGACTTGTTCCACGACACGAATGACCGCACTCCCCGGGCCGCAGCGGGCCAGGGGAGTGCAGTTGGGGATGCGCGGAATTCGTCAGGCGAATCGCGGCTGCTCGAGGGGAGCGGATCAGGGTGGCCGCGTCGATGAGGCGACCGGGCATTGTCGGCTCAGATGTTCGGGAACTCGAGGCTGTAGCCGATGCCGGACTGCGACGCCGAGGTGATCTTCACAGTGCCGTAGTGATTCTTGCCGGCAGCGGTGACGGTGCAGTTCTGTGAGCCGCTGTGGGAGAAGATCCGCAGGTCGGAGTAGCAGTCGACGTTGTCGACCGTGGTGCCCTGCTTGGCGTAGGCGTTCTTGATGTCCGCCTCGAGAACGTCGGCGGGGATCTTGCCGTTGCCGTCGGCGTCGAGTTCGACTCCGTCTTCGCCGATCCGCGGACCCTGGTAGCCGTTGTCGGTCGTGCCGCTCGACGACGATGATCCGCTCGAGGTGGAGTCGCTCGAGGACGACGATCCGGTGGACGACGAGCCGTTCGAGGTGGAGGAGCCACTCGCCGAGGAGGCGCTGGACGAATCCGTGGATCCGCCGCTGCCGGTGGTGCCGTTGTCCGTCGTGCCGTTATCGGTCGTTCCGGTCGAACCCGAACCGGTGGAGTCCGAGGCGGAGCCCGAATCCGATGCCGGTTCTTCGGCGGTCGTCTCGGTGCTCTCGGTCTGCTGGTCCTGCTGACCGTCCTGCTCCTGGCCCTGTTCCTGGCCCTGGCTTTCTGGGCCGAAGGTGATGTTCATATCGCAGGCCGAAAGTGTCAGGGTCGCGGCGAGAGCTCCGGCAACGGTGATGGTCTTGAGAAGTGTCTGTGCCTTCATGGTCTGCTCCTGGTCTCGTGTGCAAAAAGCTGTCGGTGTTTCGTACAAGACAAGCCTCTCAGCGCGGAGCCGTGACCTGGGCCGATTCGTGTTCGGATCCGGTGACGCATGTTCCAGGACGGACACATCGGCCTATTCTGGGACTGTGTTCGATGATCGGAGCCGAAGAGATTCGAGAAAACTTCGCCGCCGATGTCGAGAACACTCGTCCGGCTGCGTCCCAGACATGTCAGCGAGCACAACCCGTGCGAGCGACACGAGACAAGGAGACCATCATGGCCAAGTACCTCATGCTCAAGCACTATCGGATGTCGGAGCAGTATATGGATTACACCCCGATGGATCAGTGGCGTCCCGACGAAGTCGACGCGCATGTGGCGTACATGAACGCCTTCGCCGACAGACTCAAGGACTCCGGTGAATTCGTCGACTCCCAGGCACTCTCGCCCGAGGGCACCTTCGTCCGATCCGGCGGACCGGGCAAGCCTCCGGTCACCGACGGTCCCTTCCCCGAGACGAAGGACCTCATCGCCGGGTGGATGGTCATCGACGTCGAGAACTACGACCGCGCTCTCGAACTCGCCGGTGAGCTGTCCGCCGCACCGGGCAAGGGCGGAGAGCCGATCAACGAATGGCTCGAACTGCGTCCCTTCCTCGACCACGCACCCAGCGTGGACGAATGATCAGGGACGCGAACGGAGTCCGCGATGATCGATCCGGATCCCCTCGCCGAGGCGGAGCTGCGTGAGCTCGTCCCCGCCGTGATCGGCATCCTCGTCAGTCGTGGAGCAGACTTCGCGACTGCCGAGGATGCCGTTCAGGACGCGCTCATCGAAGCCCTGCGATCGTGGCCGGCCGACCTGCCCCGTGACCGGCGGGGCTGGCTCGTGACGGTGGCGTGGCGGAAGTTCCTCGACATCGTGCGATCTGAGGGATCGCGGATGAAACGCGAGGAACGGGTCATGGCCGCCACGCTCGCCGAGCCCGAAACCTCGGCCGAACCCGGAACCGACGGCGTCCCGAACGTCGATGACACCCTCGACCTCTACATCCTCTGCGCCCATCCCGACCTCAGCCCCGCCTCGGCGGTGGCCCTGACCCTGCGGGCGGTCGGCGGACTGACGACGAAGCAGATCGCCGCAGCCTATATGGTGCCCGAGCCGACGATGGCCCAGCGCATCAGCCGCGCCAAATCCACGATCGCAGGCTCCCGACTCAACCGACCCGGCGACCTGTCCGCAGTGCTCACCACCCTCTACCTCGTGTTCAACGAAGGCCACTCGGGCGAGGTCGACCTCGTCGCCGAGGCGATCCGACTGACCCGCGGCCTGCGGGCGATGATCGACTCCGCCGAGGTGGACGGACTGCTCGCCCTCATGCTCCTCCACCACGCCCGCCGCGATGCCCGTTTCGGTCCCGACGGACGACTCATCGCCCTGACCGATCAGGACCGCGCCCTGTGGGATCGACGGCTCATCATCGAGGGCATCGAGATCCTGCAGGCAGCCCTTGGTCGGGATGAACTCGGCCAATATCAGGCACAGGCCGCCATCGCGGCTCTTCACGCCGACGCGCAGAACGTCGAGGACACCGACTGGGTGCAGATCGTTCAGTGGTACGACGAGCTGCTGGCCCTGCGCGATACGCCGATCGTGCGCCTCAACCGGGCCGTGGCCGTCGGGGAGGCCGACGGCCCTGCGGCCGGCCTGACCGAACTGCGGGGACTGGACGAGAGCCTGCCGCGCTACTTCGCCGTCGAAGCGCACCTGCGCGAACGGGCGGGGGAGTCACAGCGGGCCGCCGAACTCTACGCCCGGGCCGCCGAACGGGCCGGCAACCTCGCCGAACGCGATCATCTCAACCGGCAGGCGGCACGCGCACGGTCGGGGCAGGGCCACCGACCGTGACCGAGACGACGGTGATCACGGTCTCGCTCGGCCGCCTCGGCGAGCGAGGTTGATCACTCCTGTCGGCAGAAGACATTCGTCCGCACCGATGGCGGACTACGATCGAAGGGAGCACTCAGCTCACCACCCCATGTCAGCGATCCCGTCACCGGGGTCCGTTCCCGATGTCGAAAGAGGCCGAACCCGTTTGAGCCACCTGCAGGAGTTCTTCCGCATCCCACCGGGCGAACGCGACCATATTCCCGCGTTCCGCATCGCCCTGGGAGTCGCCATCCCACTCCTCGTGCTGCTCGGAATCGACCGCCTCGACCTCGCCGTCTATGCCGCCTTCGGCGCCTTCACCGGCATCTACGCACGCTTCGAATCCCCACGATCGCGGACCAGACGCCAGTCGATCGCAGCCGCCGTCCTCGTCGTCTGCGTGGGCATCGGCGCCCTGCTCAGCAGCCTCGGAGCTTCGGTCTGGGCGCTCGTCGTCATCACCTCACTCGTGTCCGGTGCGGGTGCGGCCATCGCCCTGCGCTTCCGGCTCAAACCCGGCGGGTCGATCTTCTTCATCTTCGCCACGGGAGCCGTCGGATCCATTCCGGACGGCGCATCGGTGCCGGTGGCAATGGGTGTGGCGGCCGCCTCGGCGCTGGTGTGCATCGGTCTCGGAGCGCTCGCCCACTATGCCGGCGAACGCATGCCTCCGGAGAAGGAGACCTATGTGCGGGTCGGGCTGTCGCCGGTGGGCAAAGCTGATCTGGCAGCCCACGCCGCCCGATTCACGATCGCCCCGTTCATCGCCGGAGTTCTCGGCACCCTGCTCATCGATGTGCTCCCGCTTCTGTCACACAGCTATTGGGCGATGGTCGCAGCGGTCGCACCGATCACTCCGCCCGGTCGTTCGGCCCGTCTCAAGCGCGGCGTCCACCGGGTGGTCGGAACCCTGCTGGGCGTGATCGTCACAGCGTTCCTGCTGTCGTTCCCCACCGAGGCGTGGCAGCTGGTGGTGTGGGTGATCCTGCTGCAGTTCCTCGCCGAGATCTTCGTCCTGCGCAACTACTCGGTGGCTCTGCTCTTCATCACCCCGTTGGCCCTGCTCATGACCCAGATCGGCAGCCCCCACCCGGTTCCGGAGCTGTTGGCCTCGCGTGCCATCGAAACCGTCATCGGCGCCGTCGTCGGCATGGTCGTCGTCATCGTCGGCTTCAGCAGTGCGAAGAGGACGCGCGCCGAAATCGATGCCTCACTGCATGCCGATGATGATGACTGACCTGGTCCTCGGCTGCCAGAACTTCTGCCACGCCGCCTGTGCGTCGGATATCATCGGCTCACCTCAACTCATCCGCACTGCCCTAATGCTCAACCGAACCGGGAGCACATGATGACCACCAGCACCGAGGTGCTCGCCACCCTGGCCTCGCTCGAGGACGAGAAGATCCGCGCCGTCAACGCCCGCCACGGCGACGACCACGCGGTCAACCTGACGAAGCTGCGCGCCGTGGCGAAGGACCTGAAGAAGAACGATGAACTCGCCTCCGAACTGTGGGACTCCGGTGACACTGCCGCCCGCCTCGTCGCGATCCTCATCATGCGTCCGAAGGCCTGGAGCGAAGCACAGCTCGATGAGATGCTGCGTGACTCCCGTGTCCCGAAGGTCCACGGTTGGCTGGTCAGCTATATCGTCAAGAAATCACCCCACGCCGAGGCGCTGCGCCGGTCGTGGATGGACGATCCGGATCCCGTGGTCGCCTCCGCCGGGTGGGCGCTGACGAGCGAACGGGTGAACCGGAAATCCGAAGGCCTCGACCTGACCGGTCTGCTCGATGTGATCGAGGCCGAGATGTCCGATGCCCCTGAGCGCCTGCAGTGGGCGATGAACGAGACGCTGTCCTATATCGGCATCGAGAACCCGGACCTGCGGAAACGTGCCATCGACATCGGTGAGCGCCTCGGCGTTCTCCGCGACTACCCGACTTCGCCCGGCTGCACCTCGCCCTTCGCCCCGACCTGGATCACGGAGATGGTGGCTCGGAAGTCAGCGGATTGATTCGGCAGGCACCTGCCCCGCGAGACCGGACGCCGCTGATTCTTCGTCCGGAGAGCTGATCGTCAGCCAATTCGCGCTCAGGGCGGTGAGGAAGTCGGCGGCGTCGAAGGCCCCGCCCGGCGCCAGAGCCCCTGTGCCGGTGAACCGACCGTCGATGAGGCGGATGGCGGCTTCGACCACGAGTGGGGCGGTGACCTGGTAGATGTCGCGGCCGGACGCTCGCAGTTCGCGTCGGTGACCGGCTCGGTCGAGCCGGACATCGACGGTGAAGTTCTGGGCGGAACGACCGAAGTCATCCACCGCCTGTGGGGCACCGGTCTCCGAATCGGAGATATCGGCCAGCGCGGTCTCTGAGAGGAGATTGTCGATCCGGCGGGCCCGCAGATGCCGGTTCATGGTGATCATCTCGCTGAATGGCTGCTCGCGAACAGTCTGCTCACCGATCGGTGCCGGGAAGGCCCACTGGTGGCGACTGGGCTGTGGGGAGACGGGAACGAGCATCGATTCGGACACCCTCAGCCGAGTGGCTGTGTTGCGTCGGCCTGTGATCCGAGTCCCCGGGGTCGGCCACCACCGGTCGAGGCCGATGGCGACTGTCACTGAGTCGATCTCCTCCCATTCCCTGGCAGCGGCGGTGACGAGGAGGTCCGCCAGTCCGCCGTAGAAGGACATGGCCGGCACCACTGCCGTGCTCATCGGTGTCCGATTCGATCCGAATGTCTCGAAGAGTGCCTGCACGGACCCCTGTTCGGCGGAGACATCGAGGTAGTGGGCCCCGGCGCGGGCGGCTGCTGCGGCCAATGGCTCTGCGGTGTCGAGGAATGGGCCGGCGGCGTTGATGACTGCGGCGGTTCCGGCGACTGCGGCATCGAGATCTGTTGTGACGGCGACGTCCGCGACGCGGATCTCCGTTCCCGGAAGATTCTGGGCCATGGCGGTGAGGGCGGCTTCTCTACGACCGGAGAGGATCGGTCGCAGTCCGCGCCGAAGCGCCTCGGCGACGATGAAACGACCGGTATGTCCGTAGGCTCCGTAGACGAGCACTGCTGAGTTCTTCTGCATGGTTCAAGCTCATCACCGCGCGGCTGCGGGCACCAGGAGACGATGGGACACTCTGCGTACAATTTCAGACATGCATACCGTCGGGCTGGCCCTGCACCGAGATTCCATGCTCTATGAGACTGCGATCGCCGCCGAGGTCTTCGGCACCGATCGCTCTGATTTCACGCCGCAGGGTGATTGGTACGACCTCATCGTGTGCACTCCCACCGGCGATGACGCAAACTGGCTTCCGCAGGGTCGCAGAGGCGACTTTGCCGATCTGCTCGACGTGGATTCGATCGTCGTGCCCTCGACCACCGTCCTTGACGGAGAACCGGATCCGCAGCTTCTCGAGGTGCTGCGAACCGCCGCCGCCGACGGCATCAGGATCTCCAGCCTGTGCACCGGATCCTTCGTCCTCGCTGCGGCGGGGCTGCTCGATGGGCGTCCGGCGACCACGCATTGGATGCACGCGGCCGAACTCTCCCGACTGCATCCGAGAGTCGATGTCCGCGACAATGTCCTTTACGTCGATGACGGGACGATTCTCACCTCCGCGGGAAAGACCGCCGCTCTCGACCTGTGTCTGCATCTGGTTCGCCTCGACTTCGGAGTCGCGGCAGCCAATGCGCTCGCCCGCGCGCTCGTGGTGGCCTCGCATCGACCAGGTGGTCAGAAGCAGTTCGTCATCGCCCCGGCCGATCCTGCGCTCGATGACTGTCTCGGTGCCGCACTCGATTGGGCCAAGGCGCACCTCGACGAGCCGCTCACTGTCGACGACCTTGCCAGTCGGGCCGCCGTAAGCAGCCGACAGCTCGCGCGCCGAATGCTTTCTTCGGTGGGGGTGACCCCGCTCAGATGGCTTCACAACCAGCGGATCCTCCGTGCGCAGGATCTGCTCGAGCGCACCGATGCTGCCGTCGAGATCATCGCCGCCCGCTGCGGGATGGGCAGCGCAGCCACCCTGCGACGTCACTTCCGGAACGAACTGGGCATCAGCCCCACTGCCTACCGGAATGCATTCCACAGCCCCGAGGAGAGACCGCTCGGGGCCTGAGGTGCCGGTTCAGCCTCCGGCCAGTTCCCGCAGTGCTTGGATGTGTGCCTCGAGACGTCTGCTCCCGTCTTTGCTGATCGAGACCCAGGTGCGCGGGCGTTTGCCCACGTACCCCTTCTTCACCTCGATCATTCCGGCCTTCTCGAGTGCGGTGATGTGCCGGGAGAGCACGGAATCGGAGACACCGAGGCTGTCGCGCAGCAGTTTGAACTCGGCCTTGTCCCGGTTCTTCAGGCTCGAGACGATGCCGAGCCTCGTGGGGTTGTTCAGCTCCGGTTCGAGCCGGGTCAGTGAGTCGCCGAGGTGGGGGATCGTCTCGTCTTCGGTGTGCGCGTCCTCTGGTTCGGTCGCGGAGTTCTGTTTCGCAGTCATCGTCGGTCCCTCCTCAGCGGCGCAGGGCCAACAGGGAGAAGACCGGGGCGGCGACCCACAGCACCCCTGCGGCGATGAACGGAATCGGACCGCCGGCGGCGAACGAATCGGCCATGACGCCGGCGACGAAGGCGACGATGATGACGCCCAGCCATGTCAGCAGCAGAGCCGTGGAGCGGCGGCTCCAGGACAGGGCCTTGACGAGGTAGACGACCAGTGCCGGGACGAGCCAGCTCAGTCCGGCTCCGGCGACGATGAGCTGGGTGGTGTTGTCTTCGATGATGCCGATGGCCATGAGACCGACGGAGAGTCCTGTGGAAAGGACGGAGAGCAGCGTGACCAGCGGCCACGCATCTCCACCGCGGGCCTGGGACTGGTTCGCTTCGACCTGGCTGAGAAGATCTGCCGCCTGCTGCGGGGTGGGGTTCGCGTTCATGTCGGTTCCTTTGTGTGGTGGTAGCTCTGTGGAAGTAATTCCACAGTACCAATTACTTTCCATATTGGAAAGTACTTTCACCAAAATTACTACCTGACGGCGGCCCAGCCACCTCGCGCGAGGTAGCTGGGCCGCCGTCAGGTAGCAATTAAGGGGTGGAGACTGCGACTGTGGCGGCCAGCTCCGTGGCCCGCTCCAAATGCTCCTCGGTGACTTCGCCGGTGAAGATGAGGGGGTCGAAGGCGAGCTTCCAACCTAGGCCGGTCGTGATCTGCTTCATCGCGGTCTCGGCACCGGTCGTGTCGTAGCCGCCGTGGATCCAGTAGGAGAACGGCCTGCCGGCGGTCGGCTCGCGCACCGCGTCATAGGTGGTGTCGAAGAAGTGCTTGAGGGCACCGGAGATATAGCCGAAGTTCGCGGTCGTGCCGAGCACATAGGCATCCGCGGCGAGCACATCCTCGACGCTCGCCTCCAGCGCCGGGCGGATGGTGACGTCGATGTCGCCGAGCTCGGGCATACGCAACCCGGATTCGGCCGCCTCGGCGAGCTGCGCTGTGGCGGCGGACGGGGAATGATGGACGAGCAGAACGTTGACCATGGCCCCACCCTAGCCCCGGCCGGTGCCCTCCGTCAGCTGCCATGTCTACAGTGGAGCCATGGCAGTCATCTTCGACCCCCTGCGCGGACGCGTGCGTCCGGAAGCCAGCCACCCCGATGCCGCGATCATCGACGTGCTCACGAGGACCTATTCCGGCGCGGACTGGGCGGTGCTCACCGGGGCGGGAATGAGCACGGATTCAGGCGTGCCCGACTACCGTGGACCGGATTCCCCGCCGCGGAAGCCGATGACGATCCAGACCTTCCTCTCCCACCCCGATCAGCGAGCCAGGTACTGGGCACGGTCATGGATGGGGTGGCCGCGGATGCGCGGCACTCGCCCGAACCAAGCTCACCTCGCCCTGGCCGAGCTGTCCGTGGCCGGGATCATCACCCAGAACGTCGATGGACTCCATCAGGCCGCCGCCGAGGCGGTCGCCGCCGACCGCGGGAACGACGCCGGAGCCCCGGCGCCGAGTCCCGTCATCGACCTCCACGGCAGCCTCGACCGGGTGATCTGCCTGAGCAACGGGCACCTGTTTGACCGCGACTGGGTACAGCGGAGACTGAGCGAACTCAACCCGGACTTCGCCGAGGAGGTCGGCATCGACCCCATCGACGTCGAAACCGCACCCGACGGCGACGTGGAACTCGAGGATACTGCCGGATTCGCAGTCCTCGACTGCCCCGAATGCGGTGGACTGCTCAAGCCCGATGTCGTCTATTTCGGCGATTCCGTCCCGGCCGCCAGGGTCCAGGCAGCCAATCGGATCGCCGACGAGGCTGCCGGACTCGTGGTGCTCGGGTCCTCGCTGGCAGTGCTGTCGGGATTGCGGTTCGTCCGGACCGCAGCGAAGGAAGGCAAACCCGTCGTCATCGTCACCGACGGGCCGACCCGCGGAGACGAATTCGCCGACTTCCGGTCGATCTCCCGCGTCGCCGACTTCGTCACCGCGTGGGCAAGCCGGTGAGGAGATCAGGCTGCGATTCGGCCAGGCATCCAGGGGAGTCCAAGCCGGGAATGGAAGACTGAGAGTCATGAGAGACAATCTGGCTCGCGCCGAACGACTGCGCCTTGTCGACACAGCCCGCCGTGCCGGGGACGACGCACCCACCCTGTGTGAAGGGTGGACGGTCAGGGACCTTGCCACCCACCTCGTCATCCGCGAACGTCATCCCCGCGCTGCCGCGGGCATCTTCATGCCGAAGTTCTCCGACCGCCTGCAGGCGAAGGAAGACGAGTACGCCGAGATGCCGTTCAGCCGGCTGCTCGGACTCGTCGCCGCACCGCCGAAGTGGACCCCGGGCGCCCTGCCGGGAGTGGAGACGGTGATGAACACGACCGAGTTCCTCGTCCACCACGAAGACATCCGCCGCGCCGCGATCGAATGGATTCCGCGTCGGCTGTCGAAGGCGGAGACCGCGACCGTGTGGGCACAGACGAAGGTGGCCCTCCTGCCCTACGCGGCGAAGGCGAAGGGGCCCGTGACGATCGAAGCCCCGGGCTTCGGTACCCGCACAGCAGGGAAGAAGGGCAGCAGTGAGGCCGTGACGATCACCGGGGCACCTCTCGAGCTGCTTCTCTATCTCATGGGACGGGTTGACCACGCACTCGTCGACGTGCGCTGAACTTCGGGAAAACCCTATCCAGGTCGGGGGATTGGTCCCTGTCGGCGTCCGGTGACGTCTTCCTAGGCTGGTATCAACAGCCGATACCAAGGAGACCAGCACCATGAACGCAACACCCACCCCGACTCCCGATCAGTTCGACCAGACCTCCGCGGGACAGTACCCACACCCGTCCGCCGGGCAGTACGAAGCACCGCAGAGCTACCCGACGCAGTACCGCAATGGCCAGCGCGCCGAGGAGGATCCGGGCAAGGTGCTCGGCATCGTCTCGCTCGTGGCGACCCTGTCGACCTTCCTCGGATTCAACTTCATCGGACCCGTCGTCGGCATCATCACCGGTCACATGGCGCGCAAGCGCTCACAGGAAGCAGGTTTCGGAGACAACGAGATGGGCAAATGGGGCTTCATCTTGGGCCTCGTCTTCCTCGGTCTCCTTGTCCTCGGATGGGCACTCGGAATCTCCTTCGGCATCGTCGGCGGCCTGGCCAGCCTCATGGCCGGCTGACCGCGACAAGAAGGCAACACCGACAGAGAAACCGCAGAGGGCCGACCCGTGTGGGTCGGCCCTCTGCCGATTTGAGAAGCCCGTGTCAGACGAATTCAGTATCCGACCCAGGCTCCGCGTTCCTGGTCGAGGACCCGCGGGTGCAGCAGCGTCGAGGCTTCGACCTTGCCCACAGCCGCGCGATCACGGTCCGGTGGGAACGTCGTCGAGGCGGCGAGCACCTCGGCGGTGGCGAATTTCAATCCGTCCGGAGCATCATCGGCCACGGTCACCTCGGGGCCCTCCCCGTCGAGATCGGCGAGGAAGTATCCCCAATCACCGAAGCTGGGGACATCGACGTGATAGGCAGTGGTCGACAGTCCCGCCTCGGCGACGGCCTCTCCGATGCCCCAAAAGGCCTCTGGGGCGAAATAGGGGGAGCCGGCCTGGACGACGAGGCGCGCCTTCGGGGACATCACCTGGCGGATGAGCCCGTAGAACTCGATGCTGTAGAGCTTCGACGTCGCCACATCATCGGGGTCGGGCAGATCGGCGATGACCGCGTCATAGGCCGAATGCTTCGCCTCGCGCAGCCACGTGAAGGCATCGGCGGCGATCGTTGTCACCCGCGGATCGTCGAGGGAGTCGTCGTTGAACGCGGTGAAGTGCTCCGAGGTCTTCGCCAGTTCGAGGACCGCGGGGTCGAGGTCGACGAGCGTGACGGACTCGACGTCGGGATACTTGAGGATCTCGCGTACGGCCAGGCCATCACCACCGCCGAGGACGAGGACGTTGCGGCGCGGACCGTTCAGCAGCGGATGGACGAGGCTTTCGTGATAGCGGTACTCATCGGCCGAGGCGAACTGCAGATCCCCGTTGAGGAACAGCCGGGTATCGCCGGTCCTCTTCGCCTCGGTGAGAACGATCTCCTGGTAGTCCGACCGCTGCGAATACACGATCGGATCCCGGTAGAGACGCTGCCGGGTGGTGACTTCGATGTCGTCGGTATACACCCACACCACGGTGAGACCGCCGAGGATGAGCACAAGCAGAGCTGCCAACATGAGTTGGGCGGCGCGGCTGAGTTCGGAGCGGAAGAGCCAGAGGACGATGAGGATGCCCACCAGCGCGTTCGTCATCCCCACGGCCAGCGCACCGCGCGGCAGACCGAGCAGCGGCAGCAGGAGGAACGGGAAGGCGAGCCCGCCGATGAGTCCGCCCACGTAGTCGGCGGCGAAGAGGTCGGCCACTGCGCTCGAGGCCTTCTGCGCGCGGATGCGTTGGACGAGCTCCATGAGCAGCGGGATCTCCGCGCCGATGAGCGCGCCGATGACGAACGCGAGGGCCACCATGGCCACCGTGTAGACGTCGGCGAACGCGAAGGCGAGATAGAGCAGGATGACGGAGAGCCCGCCGATGATGCCCAGGGCCGCCTCGATGAGGGCGAAGGAGACCGCGGCGAACCCGGTCAGCCGCTTGGTCGCCAGCGAGCCCACACCCATGGCGAAGACCATGACGGCCAGGACGATGGAGGCCTGGACGATGGTGTCGCCGAGCAGATAGGACCCCAAGGCCACGAGCGCGAGCTCGTAGACCATTCCGCAGCTCGCGCAGATGAACACGGCGAGCAGGACGAAGAATCGGGCCGGCCCCGGACGCATCGGGAGGGTGATCGGTCGGGCCGCCTCGGTGGTGGTGCCGGAGCCGTCGTCAGCGGTGTTCAAAGGAGGGCTGCGGCCATGATGCCCGCGATGCCCAGGTGGGCGGTGGCGTTGACCCAGACCTCGGGGTGCATCTGTGGGGAGTTGATGATGTCGCCTGTCTTGCCCGGGGTGAGCAGGCCGATGAGCACGAAACTCACTCCCATGAGGATGATGCCGAGGATGCCGAAGACGAGAGTGGACAGGATGCCCGCGGCCAGGTCATCTGAGCTGGCGCGGATGGCTGCGATGACGATGATCGCGACTCCGGCCAGGTCGGAGGCGACGAGGACCGCGGCATTGCGCGACTTCTGCTCCCACAGGATGACGTGGAGCTTGCCCGGGGTGAGCAGGTCGACGACGAAGTAGCCGATGACCATGAGGAGGAGTCCGCAGCCCGCATAGGAGAGGACGACTCCGGTCTCGTAGATGAGGTAATTCAGGAGCATGTCTGCCTTTCGCTGTGCCTGATCGTGCCTATTTTCCGGTGCCCGGTCCGCCGCCGCGGAAGCCGGAGCCGTCGCCGTAGTTCGATCCGCCGCCGGTGAAGAACGGGAGGAAGAAGAATCCGCCGCCTCCGGAGCGGGATGTATCGCAGCCGACGTAGTCATAGCTGCTGCCGTTCTTGACGTAGTCGCCCTCGCCGGGGTTCGAGACGTATTGGCCGTTGCTGAGGTCGTAGTCGCCGCAGTTCGCCGACGACCCGGACGAACCGCAGCCTCGGAACATGTTGCCGATGACGATGAGGATGACGACGAAGAAGATGATCGTTCCGCAGCCGATGCGGCGCGGCTTCCGCCCCGATCCGCCGCCGGGCCGCTGCGGTCCGCTGGGACGCTGGGGGCCGGATGGACCGGAGTTTTCGCGGTCGAAATCGAAAGAGCCTCCGCCCATCGAGACGTTCGGTCCCTGGCTCATGTCGACCTCCTCAATTCGGAGCTGCTGTGCACGATCTCTCCATGCTGCGGGTAGCAGTGCCACGACTGCCAGGCGATCCGTTCGGGTTCTGCGCAGGTCAGCGACAGTGCCGTCAGTGCGCCGGGCTGTCCGGGGAACGCGACCGAGAGGTGGTCGTCTGCGGTGAGGGCACGGTCGGCACCGGCGGCGAGCACCTCGGCGGCGGCCGTCGGGAAGTCCCCGGACACGTGGGTGCGGGTCGCGGTGAATCGGTGTTCGGTGAATCCGGCCCACCTGCCGTGGCGGATGTGTTCGCGGTCCCACCGCGGTCGTGTCTGCGACGAATCGTCCCCATCCTCGCCGAGGCAGGCGAAGGTCTCGATGAACACATCGGTGGGCCCGGTGCTCAGGATCGCCTGGTGGGAGGAGCCGATGACGGTCAGTGTCAGGGTGAGGTGCGGTGCTTCCTCGGCGGGGGTGGACTCTGTGTCAGTGGGTGCGGCTGCTGTGGGCACATCGATGCGGTGGGCAGCCAACGGGGCGATCCGGTCGTGGTCGAGGCTCAGCCGCAGCGCCTCGGCACTGGTGTCGGTGAAGGGGACGTCGAGTGGGCGGGGGAGGGTGAGCATCAGCTGCCGGAGTAGATGGTGAAGGAACCGGTCGGGATGGTCTCTCCCGTGCTCACTTCCCAACGTCCGTGGTCGAAGCGTTCGAAGGCGAGCAGGCGGCCGTCGCCGGATTCGTAGTCGACATAGTCGACCCCGCCCTTCTCATTCAGTCCCGTCGTGCCTTCGGACCGGTAGGAGGCGGTGCCGTGCTCGACGAGGTCGTAGTCGGTGCCGTCGATGGTGATGGTCCGGGCCTTCGGTTCGATGTCGAGGTCGGGGCGGTCGCGCCAGCGGGCGACCTGCACGTCGGGGTCGCGTTCGACGCTCAGCCACATGCGGGTCGCCGAGGCGTCAGCCTGGAAGAAGTGCTCGGCCCAGTCGTAGCCGCCCTCGGAGATGCGCAGGGTGCCGCGGACGAAGAACTTCTCGTTGCCGAATTCGAGGAGGTCCCCGGCCTTGATGGTCTCGGGGTCACCGCCGGTGTTCTGGTCGGCGGCGAAGGGATCGCGCGGGGTGGTCGGCTGCTGTGTCTGCTCCTGCTTGCGGGCTTTGTGCGCGCGGGAGCGGATGACGAGCACGGTCACGAGGACGACGATGATGAAGACGAGGACGGCGATGAGGAGTTCTGTGGGCACGGCGGTCTGCTTCGATTCGATGGCCGGACGGGTCACCGCCCACTCTAGTCGACCGGAATGTCACGCGCGGCTGTGATCGGACTTCTTCTCCAGAGCGGTCATCGTGTCGGCGATGAAGAACCCGAGGTCGCGGTTGAGTGCGAGCATCGGTTCGTTGTCCGTCGCCGTGTACGTCTGCACCCATTTCGCCGAGGCGGTCGCCGCGACCGCGGGCAGCTGACGCAGGTTCGCGACCTTGAGGGCCCGACCGATCCCGCGGCCTCGATAGGCTCGGTCGACGAGCGTGTCCTCCTGGATGACGATCTGCGGATCATGGGACGAGACCATGATCTCCGTGTAGCCGACGGCGAGTTCGCCCACGTGCGCCATCGAGCTGACCAAGGTCCAGCCCTGCTCTTCCATCCGCTCCTCATGGCTGCGGATCGCCGCAGTGCTGGCATGGGTGGCGGAGCGGGTGAGCTTGCCGACGGGCACGTCCTCATCCATCTGCACACGCAGTTGGGTCCAGGATTCCAACACCTCCTCGGGGCAGGCTCCGATCCATGAGGTGACCGAGAAGTCCGGGTCCTCCCTGATCACCGGCACAACCGTCGACGCCCCCGAATCCTTGTACCGATTCGCATCGGCGTCCAGGTAGGCGGGCAGGTCGAGCAGCAGCCGGTGCTCTTCGTTGCCGATGCTCATCCCGTGCGCCTGCGCGAAGGCGACCCCGGCCGGGCAGTAGGTTTCGGTCTGCACGATCTCCGAGGAATCGTCACCATCATCGAGGAACTGTGCGGCCGCCTCGGCGAGGGCAGTGCCGAAACCCTGCCGACGGTGAGCCGAGAGGACACCGAGTTCGATATCGGTCGGAGTTTCGGGGGAGAGACTGATCTCGACGCCGCCGATGATCTCCTCGCCGAGGCAGCCTGCCAGGGCGATGTCCTGTCCTCCCGGGCGCGGGTGGGCGAATTGGGTCAGCGTCGTCTCGGCGCTGCGCCACCAGGCGGCGGTGCGGCCCTCGGTGTAAGCGGTGCGCATGACGTCGTTCCACGTCAGCAGCGCAGATTCATCGTCGGCGGCGATGCGCGTGATCTGAATCTCAGACATAGTGAAAGTCGATCACGGCAGGTGCCGGTTTTCAAGGACGCCGCGGTTCGGGGTCCTCGGGACGGTCAGGGTCGTCGGTGCTGTTCGTCCCCTCGGGGTCGAACTGGTCCGCAGCGGATCCGCGGTCGGGCGGGTCGGTGGGGGCCGCCTCGGCGTGGGGATCGTGTTTGGGCAGGCGGGAGCCGATATGAGAACCGGGAGTGTTCATCACCCGGTACACGAGGAAGGCGCCGATGCTGAAGACGACGATGATGCACAGGGTGAGGAAGATGACCGCGCCGAGTCCGGGCTGCATCATTTCGCCATGCGCCGACGGTCGAAGTAGTTCGCGAAGCGGGCTTTGAACGAGCCCATACCGATCGATCCGCCCACGCGCACGAGGGGTCGGCGGCCGGTCGGAACGGCGTCGACCACGGATTTCACGCTGCCCCAGGTCTTCGAGAGCTGGTCGACGTTGACGGCCCAGTCGGCGGGGACGACGACGGTGACGGCGCCCATTCCAGCGACGATCTCGACCTCGATGACTTCGAGATCCGTCTCGACCTCGAGGAAGTTCAGTTCGATGTTCGACATCGAGGGTTCGCAGCGGATATACGGCGGGACCGCCCACCTGGCACGGCGGACCTCGGACTCCCAACCGGCCTTGATGACGAGCGGATCGAAGCGGTCATGCCCCGTGATCGCCATCGCGCGGCCAGGGGCAGGGGCGATCGCCGAGGCGGGGCGGAAGCGATCGGAGGGAAGCTCGGTGGTGAGGTCGGCGAGCACCGCGTCGAGGTCGATGGGGAACTTCGCGGATTGGACCTTCTCCATCCGTTCGTCGAGCTCGTCGACCGTGATCCGACCGTCTCCGGCGGCTTCGCGCAGGATCTCGATCGCCTCGTCGCGTTCCTTGTGGCCGATGCGGAAGGTCTTTGCGGGGTCGTTCTCGTCGGGGGAGGGGGTGGCTGAGCTCATGATCTCTATCGTGCCTGATCGGGAAGTCGGCGACAACGGCGGGGAGTCCGGGGCCGTGTCTCGTGTCAGCCGTTGGCATTAGGCTAGGGGACGTGTCCACCGCACTGTACAGAAGATACCGCCCAGAGACCTTCGATGAGGTCATCGGTCAAGAGCATGTGACCGATCCGCTGAAGGCCGCCATCGAACGCGGCCGCATCAACCATGCCTATCTGTTCTCCGGCCCGCGCGGGTGCGGCAAGACCACTTCGGCGCGGATCCTGGCCCGGTGCCTCAACTGCGAGCAGGGGCCGACCCCGGTGCCGTGCGGGGAATGCCCGAGCTGTCGGGATCTGGCCAACGGCGGACCCGGTTCGCTCGATGTCGTCGAGATCGACGCGGCCAGCCACAACGGCGTCGATGATGCCCGTGACCTGCGTGAACGTGCCGTCTATGCGCCTGCGCGCGATCGATACAAGGTGTTCATCCTCGACGAGGCGCACATGGTCACCTCGCAGGGATTCAACGCTCTGCTCAAGATCGTCGAAGAGCCGCCTCCGCACATCAAGTTCATCTTCGCCACGACCGAACCCGAGAAGGTCATCGGCACGATCCGGTCGCGGACCCACCACTATCCGTTCCGACTGGTGCCGCCGGAGGCCCTGGGCAACTACCTCGAGGAGCTGTGCGCTCGCGAGGGTGTGCAGGTGGCCAAGGGCGTGCTGCCGCTGGTCGTCCGGGCCGGCGGGGGATCGGTGCGTGACACGCTGTCGGTCCTCGACCAGCTCATCGCCGGGGCCGGGCCCGATGGGGTCGACTACGGTCGAGCCGTCGCGCTGCTCGGATACACTCCTGATTCGCTGTTGTCCGACATCGTCGATGCGTTCTCCGCCGGCGACGGTGCCGGGGTGTACCGCGCGGTGGAGCGGGTCATCGAATCCGGTCAGGATCCGAGGCGCTTCGTCGAAGATCTGCTCGAGCGCTTCCGGGATCTCATCGTCATCAACGCCGCCCCCGAGGCGGCCCATGCCTTCCTGCCCGAAGTGCCGCCGGACCGCCTGGAGAGGCTGACCCTGCAGTCCAATGGTTTCGGACAAGGTGAACTCTCCCGCGCCGCAGACCTGCTCAACGTGGGACTGACGGAGATGTCGGGTGCCACCTCGCCGAGGCTGCAGCTCGAACTCATCTGTGCCCGCATTCTGCTGCCCGGTTCCGGCCGCAGCCGGGATGCTGTGCTCAGTCGTATGGAGCGGATGGAACGTCGCATCGGCATGTCGGCCACCGGTGTGGCAGCGAACGTGCCGCCGCCGCAGGCAGTCCCGGATCAGGGTGCGGCGCAAGCCCCTGTGCAGGGGCAGGCACCTGCTGTCGATCAGGGACAGTCGGGCGGTCGACCGCCGGCAGGTGATGCGTCGCCTGGTGCGCCGGGCCGCGGGGCCGGAGCACCGGATGCGGATGCGACTGCCGGTCAGCCTCAGAGCGCAGCTCACGACGACTTCGACGACATCGCGGCCATGGCCGCGGCCGCCGAGTCGATGCTCAACGAACCGGTAGCGCAGCCAGCGCAGCAGCGTGAGCAGGGGCAGCAGCGTCAATCTGATCGGCAGGGGGCGCAAGGGCAGGCCGAGCAACTAGAACAGTCGGATCAGCAGGCTCAGTCGTCTCAGCACGATGGCCAGACCGAGCCGGAGCAGGCATCGCCGTCCGGACCTCAATCTCAGAGCGCGCACGCGGGTCCGCAGCAGCAGTCTGCTGAGAACCCTCGGAACGCAGAAAGGGGCCGGCCAGCGTGGGAACAGCAGCCGTCTCCCGATTCGTCGCCCGAGCCTGCGGTCGAAGCGTCGGGCGCGCCGCAGAATGAGTCGCAATCTGTGCAGGATAACCAGCAGAGACAGGACTCTGCCGGTGCCTCCGCACACAGCTCTGCACCGGACTCCGCGCCGGCGAACCAGCCTCAGCGCCAGTCGGCTCCTGCGCCTGCGGCACCAGCCGGACCTGCCGATGGCTCACAACAGTCCGAGCAGGCAGCGGCACCGGAAGCGACCTCGGTGGCGGGATCCGGCGACATCGGCGGTGAGATCGAAGCGATCCGCCGCGCATGGCCGAGCATCCTCGCCTCGGTGGAGAAGCGCAGCCGACTGACACGCGCCATCATCGCGGCCAATGCGATCCCGCAGTCGTTCTCCGACGGGGTCGTCTACCTCGGCTTCAACAACGCCGGATCCGTGCAGGGATTCCAGCAGCGCGACCATGCGGCCAAACTCGCGGCGGCGATCAACGACGTTCTCGGCATCCAGGCTCGTATCGACGTCGGTGATGTCGGTCGGATCGGCGGAGGAACTGCCGGCGGAGGCAGCCAGGGCAAAGGATCCTCGGCTCCGCCCATGAATGACTCCGGCGGCAATCACGGACCGGCGCCGAGCCAGCGACGCCCGAGTCCGCAGGAAGTCGCCGCAGTCGTCGGTACTCGTGAAGTCGACAAACCACAGGTTGACCACGAGAAGTTCTGGGAACCCAGCGGCCCGACGCAGGGGCCCTGGTCCTCCGACGACGAGGAGGGGGAACAGCCGGGCCCTCCGACTGAACCCACACCTCAGGACAACCCCGGTGAACCGGCCGAAACTACCGAAGAGGGATCGGCCGATTCTGAGCCGGAATCCTCGGTCGCTCAGGTTCCCGCTGCGGACTCGGTCGACTCTGAAGGATCAGACTGGACTGCTCCTGAGCCGAGAGATCCTGACCACGATTCTTCCGAACCAGCGGTCCCGGATGTTGTTGTGCCCGACCTGTCCGACGACGACTTCTTCGGTGCGCCGACAGACACCGGAACCGAGTCGACCGACTCCGGTAACGCACCGACCGACGACTTCGGACGGTCTGACCACTCGCGCGAGCAGGAACCAGCTCCAGCAAGGTCGTCCGGCTTCGCCGACGATTCGCCGATGGAATATGTCGAACCGCGGTGGGAGGAACCGAATTGGAACGACGGTCCCTCCCCGATCGACCCCTCACCGGTCGATGCGGCATCGACAGGCACAGCCTCGAACGACGTCGACGAGACGAGCGCCGGCAGCGGAGCTGTCGACGTCGGCGCCGTCGTCGTTCCGCCGCCCGACGACGATCTCGACTATCCCGATCTCGGCGACACCACGAGCGACTTCGGAGGAGGTGCCTTCGACCAGTCGGCACCTGCCGTGCAGTCGCCGCCACCGACCCATGGGGGAGAGGCGAAACCGTTCAAATCGCGCTTCGCCGCACTTGCCGAAAAGCACGGTGCCACCACCACTCAGCCTGCCGGACCCGGCTACGGATCTGCTCCGCAGGCCAGCCCGGCAGGCGGGACAGCGCCGGGATCGAACCCCTACCCGCAAGGGTCGGGATCGGACGAGGACGAGTATGATCCGGAAACGGACCTCGACGTCTCCGAAGCGCCGCAGATGGGCGTCGATGTGATCGCACGGGTCCTCGGCGGCGAAATCATTGACGAAAGAGAAGTATGAGCGCTGTATACGAAGGTGCCCTTCAGGACTTGGTCGAAGAGTTCGGCAAGCTTCCGGGCATCGGGCCGAAATCGGCCCAGCGTCTGGCGTTCCACATCCTGCAGACGGACTCGCAGGACGTCAATGCGCTGGCCCAGGCGCTCACCGACGTGAAGAAGCGAGTGCGGTTCTGCGAGATCTGCGGAAACGTCTCCGAGGAGGCCGAATGCACGGTCTGCCAGGACCCGCGCCGCGATCGGTCGATGATCTGTGTGGTCGAAGAGCCCAAGGACGTCGTCGCAATCGAACGGACCCGAGAATACCGGGGCCTCTACCACGTCCTCGGCGGAGCCATCGACCCGATGGCCGGGGTCGGGCCCGACAACCTGCGGATCAAAGAGCTCATGACGCGTCTGCAGGACGGTGAGGTCAAGGAGACCGTCATCGCCACCGACCCGAACCTCGAAGGCGAAGCCACCGCCACCTACCTCGTCCGCCTGCTCGGATCACTCGGCGTGACCGTCACCCGCCTGGCCTCGGGGCTGCCCGTCGGCGGCGACCTCGAATACGCCGACGAAGTCACCCTCGGTCGGGCATTCTCCGGTCGTCGCGAAATCGACTGACCGCCTCGGTTTCGCCCTCTTGACACCATATCGATAATCGTGAAGCATATTGTTTATCGATATATCGAAGAACGATAAGTCATCGGATGCGGCGAAGGTCGGCGAAAAGCTCGTCTGCTGCTCGCTGGGACGGGAAGGCGTTGTCATGTCACCGACAGAGGAACAGAGGCCGGACGGCGAACCTCAGAAGCGCAAGGCGTTCGGAACAGGTTACGAACTATGGATCGGTTTGGCGGTCGGCTTCTACGTCATCTATGCCGTCACTGATCTCGTCACGCGAATGATCCGCTCCGAAGTGGCGGTGACGGTGGACTTCTCCGACGGCTCCGCCTCCTCGCTCGATGCCGGGAACGGAGCGGTATCCCTGTCCGGACTCACCGAGATCGTCGTTCCGACGGCCGACGTCTCGGCCGGGGCGGTCGTGCTGGTGACCATTGCCGAAGTCGCTCTTATCCTCACCGTGTTGGCGGCCGCGATCTCCCTGGTGCCTGTCATCCGTGACATCGCGGCGGGAACACCCTTCACGCCCCGGGCATCCCGCGCCTTTGCGGCGTTCGAGTGGATCGTGGCGATCGGGTGGATTCTCCACTTCATCACCAAGGTTCCCGGCGGCAACTGGATCTCCGCCGATATCGGCATCGCTGATGAAGTGGAGCCGGGAATCACCGTCGTCCACGCATTCTTCGTTCTCGGGGCCGTCGGCGGCGCCGAACTGCTGCGGAGGTGCTTCAGATCAGGGCGCGAAGCTCAAGAAGAGCTCGAAGGGCTCGTGTGATGGTCGAGGAATTCGGCTCTTCCCGAGTCATCTGCCACCTCGACAGTCTGCTGACCCGGCGAGACATGAGCCTGACCGAACTGTCCAAGCGCGTTGGGGTCTCGCTCGCAAACCTCTCCGTGCTCAAGAACAACAGAGCGAAGGCCGTGCGCTACTCCACTCTCATTGCTCTGTGCGAGGTCCTCGACTGTCAGCCCGGTGACCTCTTCACCGTGGAGCGACGGTCGGACTGACCGTCAAGAGCAGCGCCCGTCGGCACGAAGCCGGCGGGCCGCCTCGGCGAGTGAATCCGGCGTTCCGCGATGCCTCGTTTATAACGATCTCTGAGCAGGGGCTGAACGCCCGGTGACCAACCGCCGCCTCGCCTATGTGCACAGTCAACGCTCGGGTCTGCAGGGGCGGACGTTCGGCCCGGTCAGGCAGTGTCTGAATGACGGGCGAAGGTGAAGCGGAATGACGCACCTCATACAATGGTTCAGGTGCCGGGAGCCCGACACGGCTGAAATCCTGATCGATGCAGCACGAGACCTCCATGTTTGGAACCATGGAATCGATCGCCTGGCACGGAACTTATCAGCGATAAGGAAGATACTGCAGTGAGCATAGTCGTCCAGAAGTTCGGTGGGTCCTCGGTAGCCGATGCGGAATCGGTCAAGCGAGTGGCCAAACGAATTGTCGAGTACCGTCAAGCCGGTCACGAAGTAGTTGTCGTGGTGTCGGCCATGGGTGACAGTACCGATGATCTCATCGACTTGGCCCAACAGGTTTCCCCCATGCCCCCCGCCCGCGAACTCGATATGCTGCTGACCGCCGGTGAGCGCATCTCGATGGCGGTGCTGGCCATGGCGATCGCCAACCTCGGCTTCGAAGCCCAGTCCTTCACCGGCTCCCAGGCCGGAGTCATCACCGATGAGCAGTTCGGCAAGGCCCGAATCATCGACGTCACTCCCGGCCGCATCCGGTCCTCCCTCGACGAGGGATACGTTGCCATCGTCGCAGGATTCCAGGGCGTCAGCCAGACTGCGAAGAACATCACCACACTCGGCCGCGGCGGCTCCGACACCACCGCTGTGGCACTGGCCGCGTCGCTCGACGCCGATGTGTGTGAGATCTACACCGACGTCGACGGCGTCTTCACCGCGGATCCGCGGATCGTGCCCACGGCGCGCAAGATCGATGAGATCGGCTACGAAGAGATGATGGAGATGGCCGCCTCGGGCGCCAAGGTCCTCATGCTCCGCTGCGTCGAATACGCCCGCCGTTACAACGTGCCGGTGCACGTGCGGTCCTCATTCTCTCGCAACCAAGGAACCTGGGTGACCGATTCACCCATCCCCGAAGCCTTCCGCCAGGGCCGGGGATCATCGACCCCGGCAGCGGAACCAGAAACGGAGTCCACCATGGAACAGGCAATCATCTCCGGCGTCGCCCACGACCGCTCGGAAGCCAAGGTCACGATCGTCGGTGTTCCCGATGTCCCCGGCAAGGCCGCTGAGATCTTCAAGACTCTGGCCAAGCAGGAAGCCAACATCGACATGATCGTCCAGAACATCTCCACCCGCGAGCCGGGGAAGACGGACATCTCATTCACCCTGCCCATGGACGACGGAGCCAAGGCGCTCGAGGCCCTCGACGGTGTGAAGGCAGAGATCGGCTTCGACCAGGTCCGCTACGACGACCAGATCGGCAAGCTCTCCGTCGTCGGCGCCGGAATGCGCTCCCACCCGGGCGTGACCGCGACCCTGTTCGAAGCGCTCAGCGAAGCCCAGGTCAATATCGACATGATCTCCACCTCGGAGATCCGCATCAGCGTCGTCACCCGAGCAGACCTGCTCGACGACGCGGTCCGTGCCGCTCATGCCGCCTACGGACTCGACAGTGAAGACAACGAAGCAGTGGTGTACGGAGGTACCGGACGATGAGCGTCAATATCGGAGTAGTCGGTGCGACCGGCCAGGTCGGCGGAGTCATGCTCGACCTGCTGGCCGACGATCCCGGGTTCGAGATCGGGTCCCTGAGGCTCTTCGCCTCGGCCCGTTCGGCCGGGAAGACGATCGACTTCAAGGGCCAGCCGATCACCGTCGAAGACGCCGCCGAGGCGGATCCGAGCGGACTCGATATCGCCCTGTTCTCCGCCGGTGGGGCGACGTCGAAGGCACAGGCCGAGCGTTTCGCCGCGGCCGGTGCCATCGTCGTCGACAACTCCTCGGCGTGGCGTTCGGACCCGGAGGTTCCGCTCGTCGTCAGCGAGGTCAACCCCAATGCCCTTGATGAGCCGCCCAAGGGCATCATCGCGAACCCGAACTGCACGACCATGGCCGCCATGCCCGTGCTCAAGGCCCTCCATGACAAGGCCGGACTGAGCCGTCTCATCGTGGCTACCTACCAGGCAGTGTCCGGTTCGGGTCTGTCCGGGGTCGAGGAGCTCGCCGGTCAGCTCGAAGCCGGTCTGCCCGATGCCCGCAAGCTCACCACCGACGGAAACGCGGTGAGCCTGCCGGAGCCTGACAACTACGTCGAACCGATTGCGTTCAACGTCCTGCCGATGGCCGGATCGGTCGTCGACGACGGGCAGAACGAAACCGATGAAGAGAAGAAGCTGCGCAACGAGAGCCGGAAGATCCTCGGACTGCCCGACCTGCTGGTCGCCGGCACCTGCGTGCGCGTGCCAGTCTTCACCGGACACAGCCTGAGCATCCACGCCGAATTCGACTCCGACATCAGCCCCGAGCAGGCCACCGAGATCCTGTCGCAGGCACCCGGAGTCTCCCTCGACGAGGTCCCGACCCCGCTCAAGGCCGCAGGTCGGAACGACAGCTACGTCGGCCGCATCCGCGCCGACCAGTCGGCACCAGCAGGCAAGGGACTCGTCCTCTTCGTCTCCAACGACAACCTGCGCAAGGGCGCGGCACTGAACACCGTGCAGATCGCCGCTCTGCTGGCCAAGAAGCTCGAGGCGAAGGCCGCCTGAGCCGGCAAGGCAACGACAGTCAGGTGATGAACCGCCCGGAAGCACACGCTTTCGGGCGGTTCGTTGTTTCCCACAGTCGCACTCGACTGCCCGTCAGCGGCAGTCTCGTTCAAGGCCACGCTCGTTTATCCAGAGTTCCCGCACGCCGGTCGAACTTGTTCAAGCGCAACCGCAGATTGCACGCGGGACACGGAGCGAAAAGTGCGCTCCGCCTTGAACGAGCGGACCTCGGGTGACGGTATGGGTGCCAAGTGTCGAAAGCGGCCAGAACATATAAAAGCGTTGCTATATATAAATATTTATATTAGTGGCGGGCCTCTGATCTGAGTATCGTCGACGATGTTGCTTCATCCTCGATGCCTTAGAAAGGCTCCTCATGACCTCCTCGCGCATTCTTCTCACTTCCGCTGCCATCGCCTCCTCGGCGACGCTGGTCCTCAGCGGCTGCGGGGGACAGGCCTCCGAAGCCAACGCCGGGGCACTGCGCGTGGTGACCTCGACCAACGTCTACGCCGACATCGTCTCCCAAGTCGCCGGCGATTTCGCCGAGGTGAGCCCGATCATCGATGATCCGAACCAGGATCCTCACTCCTACGAGGCGACCACGCAGGATCGACTCAAACTGTCGAAGGCCGACCTCGTGGTACAGAACGGCGGCGGCTACGACGCATTCATGACCGGAATGCTCAATGCCTCCGGTACCGACGTCGACATCATCGATACCGTTTCGATCTCGGGCCTGCCCGGCTCGGAAGGTCTCGGCAACGAGCCCCACGACCATGAACACGGTGAGGGCCATGACGACGAGGAAGCCCACGGCGGCG
Source organism: Brevibacterium sp. Lmc1 (assembly GCF_057654315.1). Taxonomy (NCBI): domain Bacteria; kingdom Bacillati; phylum Actinomycetota; class Actinomycetes; order Micrococcales; family Brevibacteriaceae; genus Brevibacterium; species Brevibacterium sp. Lmc1. Next base: position 1,130,574 of record NZ_CM172803.1, read on the forward strand.
GGCACGCTCACGAGGGTGAGGAGGCACATGACCATGAACATGCCGAAGAGGGCCACGATGATGCGGGCCACGAAGGCCACGATCACGGATCATTCAACGAACACCTGTGGTACTCGGTCCCGACGATGACGAAGCTCGTCGACGAGGCGGCGACCCACCTCGGCGAGGCCCTGCCGGAACATCAGGGCGAGTTCGAGGAGAACGCGAAGGAGTACAAGGCGCAGCTGACCGCCCTGCAGGACGATATCGATGCGGTGAAGAAGGAACACGGCGGCGAGAAGGTCGCTGCGACCGAACCGATTCCGCTGTGGCTGTTCGACGATATGGGGCTCGAGAACGTCACCTCGATGGAGTTCCTCGCCGCCGTCGAAGAGGGCAACGATGTGCCGCCGCTGGTGCTCAAGGCCGCGGAGAAGCAGATCTCCGATGGAGATGCCGTGCTGCTTGGATACAATACTCAAGCGGCAGGTCCGCAGGCAGAGGCCTTGAAGTCCACCGCTGAGGACTCCGACGTCCCGGTCGTCGACCTCGCCGAGACCATGCCTTCGGGAACGCACTACGCCGACTGGATGGGTGGCTACATCACCGAAATCTCAACCGCACTCGAAGGGCACAAGCACTGAACATGGCCAAGGAATCCGACGCTTCCGCACCGGCAACGCGACGGGAGCCGGTGATTCGACTGCGCGATGCCGAACTGCGGTTCGGCCCGCGTGTGCTCTGGCACGATCTCGACCTCGACGTCGCGCCCGGGGAGTTCCTCGCCGTGCTCGGCCCCAACGGCACCGGCAAGACCTCCCTGCTCAAGGTGCTGCTGGGACAGAATGCGCTGTCGGCCGGCACCGCTGAGGTCGGCGGTCGGGAAGTGCACAAGGGCAATCCCGCCATCGGCTACATTCCGCAGCAGCGCGGAATCGATCCGCACACTCCGATGCGCGGCCGCGATCTGGTGCGCATGGGCATCGACGGTCACCGGTGGGGGATGAGCCTGCTGTCCCGGGGACGAAAGAAGAAGGTCGAAGACCTCTTGGCCTCCGTCGGCGCCACCGACTATGCCGATGCCCCCGCCGGCACGGTCTCCGGCGGTGAGCTGCAGCGACTGCGCGTGGCACAGTCCCTGGCCAACGATCCCACGGTGCTGCTCTGCGACGAACCGCTGCTGTCCCTCGACCTGCACCACCAGCAGGTGGTGGCCGCGCTGCTGCACGAACAGCGGGTCAAACGCGATGCCGCCGTCGTCTTCGTCACCCACGAGATCAACCCGATCCTGCCGTATGTCGACCGGGTGCTCTATATCGTCGGCGGGCATTTCCTCATCGGCACCCCCGCCGAGGTGATGACCACCGAATCGCTGTCCCGCCTCTACGGTGCTCCGGTCGAAGTGGTCCGCGTCGGCGGCCGCCTCGTCGTCGTCGGCGGTGAAGAGGAATGCGTCGACCACCACAACCTGCCCGATGACTCCTTCGACCTCGACGGGACGGTGGTGAACCGATGAGCATTCCTGAGATCTTTGCCAACCTCTTCACCTTCGAGGATTACGGCGAGCTCGTGGCGCTGCTGGCCAATTCTCTCATCGCCGCGGCGCTGCTCGGCGTTGTCGGTGGCCTCATCAGCGTCTTCGTCATGGCTCGGGACATCCCCTTCGCCGTCCACGGGGTCTCCGAACTCTCCTTCGCCGGTGCTGCCTTCGCCCTGCTCGTCGGCTTCGACGTCGTGACCGGTTCGATCGTCGGGTCCGTCGTCGCGGCTCTCATCATCGGCATCGGCGGGGCCAAGGATTCGGAGAAGAACGCGATCATCGGCGTCCTCATGCCCTTCGGGCTGGGGCTGGCGATCCTCTTCCTCGCCCTCTACGACGGGCGAGCGGCGAGCAAGTTCGGGCTGCTCACCGGCCAGATCGTCGCGATCACACCCGGCCAGATCCTCACCCTCATCATCTGTGCGCTGGCCGTACTCGTGGTGTTGGCGATCGTCTGGCGTCCGCTCATGTTCTCCAGCCTCGACCCCGAGGTGGCACGGGCCAAAGGTGTGCCGGTCAGTGTGCTCACCATCGTCTTCATGCTCACCCTCGGACTCGCGGTGGCGCTGAGCGTGCAGGTCGTCGGTGTCCTCCTCGTCCTCGCTCTCCTCATCACCCCGGCCGCCGCAGCAACCCAGCTCTCGGCCTCGCCGGTGTGGGTTCCGGTGCTCAGCGTGATCTTCGCCGTGACCGCCTCGGTCGGTGGCATCCTCATTGCGCTCGGTTCACCGGTGGTCCCGATCAGCCCGTTCGTCACGACGATCTCGTTCCTCATCTACGTCGTCTGCCGTCTCGTCGGCGGTCGCCGGATGGAATCCCTGCACCGCCGCCGCGCCCACCGCGCCGCAAGAGAACACAACACCCCCATCCCCACCCCCTAGTTGCTACCTGACGGCGGCCCAGCAACCTCGCGCGAGGTTGCTGGGCCGCCGTCAGGTAGTTCTGGGAGCGGATAGAGTTGGGGGAATGAAGAAGCGCGCTCTCCTCGCCGGTGCTCTTGCCGCCCCCACGGCCGCCGGAATCTGGGGTGCGGTCATCGAACCGCACCTCTTCGCCATCCGCCACCACACCCTGCCGATCCTGCCTGCCGGAGCCGAATCCATCCGGATCCTCCACGTCGCCGACCTGCACCTGGCGCCCTGGCAGAAGCACCGTGCCTCCTGGGTCAAAGCGCTCACCCGGCTCGAACCGGACGTCGTCGTCAACACCGGTGACAACCTCTCGGCCGATATCGTGCCCGACGTCCTCGACGTCTTCTCCGGTCTGCTCGACACACCCGGAGTCTTCGTCCTGGGGTCAAATGACTTCTTCTCGCCGCAGGCGAAGAATCCCGCGAAGTATCTGCGATCGCCGTCCCAGGTCAAACACCGAGTGAACCCCGATCTCGACGTTGGGGCCCTCGTCCGCGGATTCGAAGAACCGACATCCCCGTCGGACTCGTCGGCCGGTAGTCAGGGATGGCATTTCCTCGACAACACCGAGGCGACCCTGACGATCAAGGGCACCCGGATCCACTTCACCGGGCTCGGCGACGCCCATATCGACCGCGACCGGATCCGTTGGAGTGGGGGAGCACCCGGCAAGGGCGTGCTTGAGCATCCGCGGTTCGATTCCAAGGCCGGGCTCAAGGTGGGCGTGACACACGCCCCGTATTCGCGGACCTTGGAGGCGTTCGCCTCGGCGGGGGCGGACCTCATCATGGCCGGACACACTCACGGGGGACAGATCCGCGTGCCCTTCTGGGGTGCGCCGGTGACGAACTGCGACCTCGATCGGACACGCGCACGCGGAGTCTTTCCGTACCGGAAGAGCCTCGTCGCCATCTCCGCCGGTCTCGGATTCTCACCGTACTCACCAGTGCGTTTCGCCTGCCGACCTGAAGTCAGCGTCTTGGAACTCGTCGCAATGGCCTAACCTGTTCAGCGGTTTCTGAAGATTTGCACAAGGCAAATTCGTTAAACTGGCTACCATGGTGTCTCCTGAGTCAAACGCCCCACCCACAAAAATGGGCGCGTTCATGCAGTTCGTGGCCGTCAGCGCAGTGGCGGGAATCGTCGCTGCCGGTCTGGCCATTCCCGGAGTCGGTGTCGCAACAGCCAGTGCGAACAGCGCTGTCGAGATCTTCGATTCACTCCCCGCGACCTTGGAGATCAAGGACCTCGGTGAGAAGTCGACGATGCTTGCCTCCGACGGGTCCGAGCTTGCGGAGTTCTACTGGCAGAACCGCCAGGAGGTCCCGCTGGATAAGATCTCGAAGGATATGCAGAATGCGACGATCGCCGTCGAGGACTACCGGTACTTCGAACACGGCGGCGTCGACATCGAGGGCATTGCTCGTGCAGCGGTGCACAATATGGTGTCCTCGACGACTCAGGGCGGATCGACGCTGACCCAGCAGTACGTGAAGAACGTGCTGGCAGAGAACGCGCATGCCGAGGAAGACTCCGAAGGTGTGGCTGCGGCGAAGGAGTCCGAAGGCACCGCCGGCTATGCGCGTAAGCTGCGCGAAGCCAAACTCGCTGTCGCGGTTGAGAAGAAGTACGACAAGAAGGAAATCCTCAACCGCTACATGAACATCAACAACTATTCGGGTTCCCCGAACGTCTACGGTGTCGAAGCCGCCGCCTACCGGTACTGGGGCATCCACGCGAAGGATCTCAACATCCAGCAGTCGGCGATGCTCGCCGGAATCGTGCAGAACCCCTCGGCGTTCAACCCGCAGCGGTTCCCCGACCAGGTGCTCAAGCGTCGCAACACCGTGCTCGGGCAGATGCTCAAGTACGACCACATCACGCAGAAGGAATACGACAAGGCGGTCAAGACCGACCTCGACCTCGACCTGCATGAGACACCGAACGGCTGTTCGGCAGCCAAGAGCAAGGCAGAATTCTTCTGCAACTATGTTCAGAACGTCATTATGAATGATGACACCTTCGGCGACACGGCTGACGAACGCCTGGCCTTCCTCCAACGTGGCGGTCTGAAGATCAAGACGAGCCTCAATCCCGATATCCAGAAGATCGCGGACAAGGAGATCAAGAAGCGCGTCCCCGTCGGCGACCCCTCCGGCGCCGGTCACGCCCTGGTGACGATCGAACCTGGAACCGGTGAAGTCATCGCCATGGCCGAGAACCGCGAATACACCGCGGGAGAGGTCAAGAAGAAGGACAAGAACAAGAAGACCTCGATCAACTACACCGTCGACAAGAAGCACAACGGAGGCGGCGGCTTCCAGGTCGGTTCGACGTGGAAGCCTTTCGTCCTGACGGCATGGCTGAAGGAAGGAAAGAGCCTCAACACCACCGTCAATGCGACGAAGCGCAATTTCCCGGCCAGCTCCTGGAAGTACGAGGGCTGTCCGAATATGGGCGGAGACTGGGACCCGAACAACGCCGGCGACGGTGAAGGCAAGGGTTCGATGACCGCGCTGGAGGCCACGAAGAAGTCCGTCAACACGGGCTATGCGGCGATGGGCAACCAACTGAACATGTGTGACGTCATGGACACCGCTATGGACCTCGGCATCCGCTATGGCAGCGGAGAGGCGCTCGACTTCAAGGACAAGTCCGGCTTCATCCAAGCCCTGTCACCGTCGTCGATTCTCGGTACGACGGAGACCACGCCGATCGCCATGGCCGCGGCGTTCGCCACCTTCGCGAACGAAGGCGAATTCTGTGGGCCGAAGCCGATCATTGAGATCAAGGACCGCAAAGGCGAGAAGCTCGACCTGCCTGGCGAAGGCTGCAAGCGAGTGCTCGACAAGGAAGTGGCCAAGGGCGTCGCCTACGCGCTGACTCAGACGTTCAACGGCGGTACGACGAGCTCGCTGAAGATCGGAGTTCCGGCAGGCGCTAAGACCGGTACGACGAACTTCGAGGTCGGTCACACCTGGCTGCTCGGGTTCACCAAGACGCTGTCGACTGCGGTCTGGACCGGTGATCCGGGGGGCACTCGGGACTGGCGCACCAACGGCGCCGGCGCCGTCAGAGGCCACATCTACGGTGCGACCATCTCCGGTAAGACCTGGCAGGCATACATGAGCCAGGCGGTGAAGGAGACCAAGGGCAATACCGGGTTCCCGAAGCCCAGCAGCAAGTACTTCTCCGGCGGCGGCTCCGGCGGTGGTGGCGGTTCGTCCAGCGGCGGCCGCGGTGGAGGCGGCGGCGGCACCGGCGGCGGTGGCGGTGGCGGTGGCGGAAGCCACGGCAACGGCGGTGGCGGCACCGGTGGCGGCGGCAACGGCGGCGGTGGAGGCGGCAACTCCGGAAACAACGGAGGCGGCGGCGGAAACGGCGGCGGAAACGGCGGCGGCAACAACGGCGGCAGTGACGGCGGCAGTGACGGCGGTGACGGCGGCGGCGAGGCTCCCGGCCTCGGCGGCAACTGAGCCGATGAGATGCCGGTCGTGACCGGCCGATAGAACCCGGCGGAGAACGTCCCGGTGAAGGCGGGGAGGACCAGGGCCTCCCCGCCTTCGCTGTCTGACTTTCACGGGTGTCGCCGCAGCGAAACAGCTGTGACCGCCGCCCACGGAACACGGGTGCCCAGCGTGCCCAGTCTGGGCTAGTGTGGGGAACGGACCTGCGTCGTCGACCGCACCAGGAAAGCCTGGTCATACCGGATCACTCGGACCGCCTCGGCGCCGCACCAACAACTGAGGAGAACCATGACCAAGTGGGAATACGTCACCGTGCCGCTCATCGTCCACGCGACCAAGCAGATCCTCGACCAGTGGGGCGAGGACGGATACGAACTCGTGCAGGTCGTCCCGGGTCCCGACAACAACGGACTCGTGGCTTACCTCAAACGCCCCAAAGAATGAGCTGAACCGGCCGGACCGTTGACACCCCACCCTCACCGAAAGAAGAACAATGTCGAAGACCCTTGAGCGCATGAACGAACTCGGCCTCGAACTGCCCGAGATCGCCACACCAGCCGGCGCCTACGTCCCCGCCCTGCGCACCGGGAACTACGTCTATACCTCGGGCCAGCTGCCCGTCGTCGACGGCAAACTGCCTGCGACCGGTCACCTCGGCACGGATGTCGACCTCGACACCGGCTACCAACTTGCACGCACCGCCGGGCTCAACGCTCTGGCCGCCATCGCCGGAGTCATCGGCGATCTCGACAAGATCGTGCGCGTCGTCAAGGTCACCGGCTTCGTCAACTCCGCCGACGACTTCACCCAGCAGCCAGCCGTCATCAACGGCGTGTCCGAGCTCTATGGCGAGATCTTCGGAGACCGTGGGCAGCACGCCCGCAGCGCGGTCGGCGTGAACACTCTGCCTCTGGGCACCCCCGTCGAGGTCGAAGTCATCGTCGAGGTCTCAGGCGATGCCGCTTAGCGGACGCACTCTTCCCGTCTCGTCGGAGCTGCGGTGGCTGCTTGACCACTGGCAGTCCGACGGACGGTGGCCCGTCCCGGAGGCCCCGCGCCCCACCTCGGCGATCGTGCTGATCCGGGATTCCGCGGACGGGCTGGAACTCTTCATCACCCGGCAACTCGACGCCCGCGGCGTCGAAGACCGCAACCGGTGGGCATTTCCCACCAGCAGCCTGCGCCCGGGTGATGTGCGGAAGCTGCCTCTGGCCGGATGGAATTCGGCCCGGTGCGCCCGTGCGCTGAGCATCGAAAACAAATCCCGCGCCCTCCACCACTTCTCCGCGGCCGCCCGCATCACCTTCGCTGCCACCGGAATCCTACTCGCCGAGGATGTCGACCGGGAGATCGTGGCCACACCGCAGACGGACTGGAACACCACCCGATCGAGGCTGTTCTCGAACGAAGTGTCCTGGTCACAGGTCTTACGCGACCGAGACCTGCGGTTGCGTCCCGATCTGTGCAAACCGTGGCTGCGTTGGATCAACACCCCCACCCAGCTGCACCGGTTCGACACCACCTACTTCATCGCCACCGTGCCCTTCGGCCAGGACGTCGACTTCCTGTCACCGAACGAGACCTCTGCCGGATGGAAACGCCCCGACCAGATCATCGCCGAGGTGGGAGGAGACCCCGACCGCATCGGCGCGGCCGCCCGCATCATCGTCGAAAGCCTCGCCGAGGTCCCGACCGTGGGCGCGGCCATGGCGCAGATCCGCAACCTCCACCCGCTGCGTCCGGAGATCGTCGATGACGACGGCGACTGGAAGGTCGTCATCCACACGGGCAAGGACCCCCACAGCAAGGGAAGCCTGCGCGACCGGGCCGTGGCCGTCGGCGAGACCGACACCGACCAGAACCCCGGCTTCCTGACATTCAGCGGTGACGATGACGAAACGACAGACGAGGAGAACGACGACTCATGAGAATCCGTGCGAACAACCCCGGCCCGATGACCCTGACCGGTACGAACACCTACGTGCTCACCAGCCAGGATGACACGTCCGCAGTTGTCATCGATCCCGGACCGGAGATGGCCGATCATCGTGAAGCCTTCCTCGCGGAAGTGGCCGACCGTGACCTGGCGGCGGTCGTTCTCACCCACCAGCACGCCGACCATTCTGAGATGCTCGGAAGCATCGACCAGTGGGCCCCCGACGTGCCCGTCTATGCCGTGCTCGAGCGTTTCGCTCGGCACACGAACCCGGTCAGCGACGGCGACGAGATCGCCTTCGGTGACACTCCGGCCGACGTTCTGCGCGTCGTCGCCACCCCCGGACACACGAGCGACAGCATCAGCCTCATCCACTCCGGAGCCCTCTACAGCGGCGATACGATCCTGGGGGAGGGGACGACGATCGTCACCCACCCGGAAGGCTCCCTGGGCGACTATCTGAACTCCCTCGACCGATTGAAGGAGCTGCTCGACGACGGGGAGTTCGCCATCATCGAGCCGGCCCACGGTGAGCGCATCGACGCCCCCGCCGAGGTGATCGACTACTACCGTTCCCACCGACTCGAACGCATCGAGCAGGTCAAAGCGGCATTGGAGCAGGGGGCGAAGACGGCCTCAGAGGTATGCGACATCGTCTACCACGACGTCGACTCCAGCGTACGGTCGGCGGCCGAGCAGATCGTCAAGGCTCAGCTGGCCTACCTCGACGCCCTGCCCGCCGCCGACGACGCCTGAGTCCTGCTGCTGACGCCGGAGCCGCCGACGACGCCTGAGTCCTGCCGCGGCGCCTGGTGCGCAACATCTTCGGTCCAGCTGGATGACACACCACTCACGACTCGGGTTCTGATCCAGTCATCGAGTTTGAACTCGATGACTGGATCAGAACGCGATCACGAAACTTCCCACACCTCACGCGACAGCCCCTGAGACGGCGAGCGCCGGCCACGACGCACACCTGTCCCGACCAGAACGAACGCCCCAGCCGAATCGGCTGGGGCGTCCATTTGTCGCGGCGTCCACGCGGCCACAGCGGCCGGAGGTCGCTGGGAGGATCAGCGGGCGCGGTTGCGCATGCGGTCCATGTCGAGGATGACGACGGAGCGGGCCTCGAGACGGATGAAGCCGCGGGCGGCGAAGTCGGCCAGTGCCTTGTTCACGGTCTCACGCGAGGCACCGACGAGCTGAGCCAGCTCTTCCTGAGTGAGGTCGTGAGCGACGAGCACACCGTCGGGAGCCGGCTTCGAGAAGCGAGCTGCGAGATCGAGCAGAGCCTTGGCGACACGGCCGGGCACATCGGAGAAGACAAGGTCGCCGACGGTCTCATTTGTGCGACGCAGACGCTGGGCGAGGGCCTTGAGCAGGTTCATCGCGGCCTGCGGACGCTCGTTGAGCCAAGTGGTGAGGTCTTCGTGCTTGAGGCTGAGCAGCTCCGACTGGGAGACGGCAGTGACAGAGGTCGAACGCGGGCCCGGATCGAAGAGGCTGAGCTCACCGATGATCTCGCCGGGGCCGACCACGGACAGCAGGTTCTCACGGCCGTCGGAGGACTCACGGCCGATCTTGAGCTTGCCCGAGGAGACGATGTAGAGCTCGTCACCGGCATCGCCCTCATGGAAGAGCACGGTTCCCCGACGGAGACTCCGCGGGTTCATGAACTTCATCAATGCACTGGTGGCTTCATCGTCCAGACCTGCGAAGAGCGTCGCGCCCCGCACCACTTCAATATCCACTGGTTCCTCCTTGTCGTGATAATCACACACAAATCTACCTGGTCATCTGCATCGATACCAGCAAAGACGCGGGAGTGTGGCCCATCAGTATGAAAACCTCTCCCGCACCGCCCAACACGACTCCCGTCCACACCATTCCCGCAGCCGGCCAGAACAAGGTGCGCAGATCCGGGCGCGAACATGATTCACGGGTGTGACCGGCATGACTGCGGAATGACAGGGCACGGATTAGGATGGTGAGTCGTGTTGACTGTGGCAGAGAAGAGCGCGCGGAAGTTCGCGAAGGAGACCCCGCTGGGCCGGACTCGCCGGGCGCGGAAGATCCATCGCATCCTCGCCGAGGTGTATCCGAACGCGAAGTGCGAGCTCGACTTCGAGACTCCGTTCCAGCTGCTCATCGCCACCGTCCTCTCCGCCCAGACCACCGATATCCGCGTCAACTCGGTCACCCCGAGCCTCTTCGCCGCCTTCCCCGACGCCCACGCCCTGGCCGTGGCCAATCTCATCGAGGTCGAGGAGCACATCCGCTCCACTGGGTTCTACCGGGCCAAGGCCCGCAACATCGTCAAGCTCGCGAACGAACTCGTCGATGAATACGACGGCGTGGTGCCGAACAAGCTGGACAAGCTCGTCAAGCTCGCCGGAGTCGGACGAAAGACCGCGAACGTCGTCCTCGGAAACGCTTTCGACACCCCTGGGCTGACCGTCGATACACATATGGGCCGGCTGGCCCGCCGCTTCGGTTGGACCGAGGAGACCGATCCGGTCAAGGCCGAGCACGAGATCGCGGCCCTGTTCCCGAAGAAGGACCTCACCATGCTTTCGCATCGGGTGATCTTCCACGGCCGCCGCATCTGCCATTCCCGCAAGCCCGCCTGTGGAGCCTGCCCCCTGACGGCGCTGTGCCCATCGTTCGGGATCGGGGAACTCGACCCGGACAAGGCACGTGCCATGCTTCGGTTCGAAATGGCGCCTTTGGCCACTCCCGCCGAGGAGGCTGTCCCCGAGGAGGGACGATGAGCGCCCGAATCCCCGACCTTCCACCCGAATCGGCGACGATCGCCGATGGGGCCTTGCGCGGGCAGCTCGAAGATCTCGCCGCCTCGCACGGGTCCCCGCTGTGGCTGCGCCGACAGAAGGACGCCGCAGAGCAGTCCGCCCGTGACGCCGCCGTTCTCATGCTCTTCGGGCGCGGGGGAGAGCCTCGCACCGAGGCAGGAGGAGCAGAAGCATCGCGCCTGGCCGAACTCGGCGTCGCCGATGTCGACATCGTTCTTCTCCAGCGTGCCGCGACCCTGCGCCATCATCCCGGGCAGGTCGCCTTCCCCGGAGGCGGTCGTGATCCCGAAGACGATTCCATGGCGGCCGCCGCGCTGCGTGAAGCGGAGGAAGAAGCCGGAATCTCCCCGGACACCGTCGAAGTTCTCGGAGAGATGGACCCGCTCTATATCCCCGTCTCGAAGTTCGAGGTCACTCCGGTTATCGGCTATTGGCGTCAGCCGGGCCAAGTCCAGGTGATGGATCAGCGGGAGTCCTACTCCGTCTATCGGGTGGCCATCGCCGACCTCGTCGCCCCCGCCAACCGCGGAACCTTCGCCCGTCCCGATCTGAAGATCTCGACCCCGGCCTTCGACGTCGGAGTCCTCAAGGTATGGGGCTTCACTGCCGGCATCCTCGACTTCGCCCTCGACCATCTCGGCTGGGCCGGTGAATGGGACAAGAAGGTTCCCATCGCCATCGACTTCTGAATTCGGCCACTGCGGTTTCCGGTGACGGTCAGCGCTGCCCGGCCTTCGCTCTGAACAGCACCGCGGCCCACACCGCCGCCACAGCGAGGATGAGCAGACACCAGCCGACAGCGAGATAGCCGGAAGCGCCCATCTCGGTGCCGATGAGCAGTGCGCGCAGAGCGTCGATGATCGGGGTGATCGGCTGATTGTCGGCGAACACCTCCAGCCACTTCGGCATGGTCTCGACCGGCACGAACGCGCTGGAGACGTACGGGAGGAAGAGCAGGATGAAACCGTATCCATTGGCGGATTCGGGAGACTTCGCGGCGAGGCCGATAGCGGCGAAGAGATACGTGATCGCCAGAATGTAGAGGGCGACGAGTCCGACGGTCGCCAGCCATTCGGCCACTCCGGCGGAGGGGCGGAATCCGATGGCGACGGCGACGAGGAGGACGATGGAAGTGGCGAACAGATTCCTTGCGAGGCTCGCCGCCACGTGCCCGGTGATGACGGCAGACGCTCGCACCGGCATCGTCCGCAGTCGGTCGACGAACCCGGAGGTCATGTCCGAAGCCACCGACAGCGAGGTCGAGGCGGCACCGAATCCGGCGCAGGTGAGGATGATTCCGGGGACGACGTAGTCGACGTAGCCGCCGTCGGGATCGAGAGCGCCGCCGAAGACGAAGGTGAACATGAGCATGAGCATCACTGGCAGAGCGACGGCCATGAGCAGCGATTCGACGTCGCGAACAGCGTGACGCAGGCTCCTGCCGATGAAGGCGGCCTCGGTTGAGAACCCGCGAGGGCGTGTACGGGAGACCCCTCGGGGGAGGGGAGAGGCGGTGGTCGCTGCTGTCGTCGGGGTATCGGTGATCGGGTGACTGTGTGACATTGGTCTGTCCTCTCTGGGCGGTGTGGAGATCGGAGACGTGGGATCGGATATCGAGCGCTCAGTGAGGTGAGCCGGCCGAGGTGAAATCGAGGAAGACGTCGTCGAGGCTGGGACTGTGCAGGGAAACCGAGGCCCGAGGCGATCGGGAAGTCCACGGCTCGAGAGCCGCGGCGAGGCCGGCGACAGTGCCGTCGGTCGCGATCTCATCCAGTTGAGTTCCGTCTGTTCCGCGGATCGACACGGTGTCCTCGCCGATGCGTGCCTTGAGTTCTGCCGGTGTGCCCAGACCCGCCATTCGGCCGCTGTCGAGCAGGCCGATCCGGTCGGCCAGTGCATCGGCCTCGTCGAGGTACTGGGTGGTGAGGAACACCGTCGCGCCGCCTCGGGAGAGCTCGCTGACTTCGGTCCACAGCTGCTGCCGGGAGCGGGTGTCCAGCCCGGTGGTGGGTTCGTCGAGAATGAGCACCTCGACAGGGACGACGAGGCTGAGAGCCAGGTCGAGGCGGCGACGCATACCGCCGGAGAGTGCGGCGACCCGGGTGGACATGAAGGCTGTGAGGCTGAGCTTCTCGGCAAGGTCGCGGCTTCGCGCTTTCGCGGCACTCCGACTCAGCCCGGAGAGTCGACCGAGGAGGACGAGGTTCTCTTCGGTCGAGAGATGGGCATCGACGGCAGCTGACTGGCCGGTGACGGCGAATCGCCGCTTCGCCTCGGCGGGTGACTCGCGCACATCGACGTCCATGACTCGAACTGATCCGGCATCAGGGCGGACGAGCGTGGTGAGGATATTGATGCATGTGGTCTTCCCTGCGCCGTTGGAGCCGAGAAGTGCGAAGACCTCGCCTCTGTGCACGTGGAAGTCGAGTCCGTCGAGGACGGTCTTCGTTCCGAAGCGCTTGCCCACCTGTGTGAAGGAGATAGCGGGAGAACGGACGTCACCCGTGTCGATGTGCCCTGTCGGTTTCGGTGACGGTGCCGTTGAGTCCTGTGCGGTGCTGGTTGAACTTTCCGTGGTCATGATGGGAGTCCTCTCACGAGTCGTGGTTCCCGGAGCAAGTGTCTGTATATGACAGAAACTGTATATGACACTAACACGCAATATATGCCATACACAATATAGACTGACGGCATGAGCACGGATGATCTGATCGAGCAGCTTCCCAGTGGAATCGCACTGGCCTGGGGTGTCGCGGCGACTCCCCAGCGGGGGCCGAAGAGGGAGATGAGCGTCGAGAAGATCGTCGACGCTGCGATTGAGATCGCCGACAGCGACGGCATCCAGGCGGTGTCGATGGCGGCGGTCGCGAAACGACTCGGGTACACGCCGATGTCGCTCTACCGCTATGTCAGCTCGAAGGACGATCTGCTGCTGCTCATGCAGGAGGAGGCGACCGGCCTGCCGCCGGAGCCAGGCGAGGAGGATCTCGGCTGGCGGGCACGACTCGGTGAACTCTATGAGGCGCAGTCACAGATCTATTCGCGTCAGTCCTGGCTGCTGTCGATGCCGATCACCGGCAGCCCGATCACACCGAACAGTTCGGCCTGGCTGGAAGCCGATCTCGAGGCGCTCCGCGATACCGGTCTGACCGAAGAGGAGGGGATCGCTGTCTCACTTCTCGTCACCGGTGCGGCTCGTTGGAAAGGGCTGATTGCGGCAGGCTACGAGGAGCAGAGCAGAGCGACCGGTTTGGACGCCGCCGAGGTGGCGGCGCGGGAGCAGCGTCTCTTCGACGCCGTCATCACCGAGGATGGATATCCCTTCCTCAGGAAGGCGATCGATGCGGGGGTCTTCGCCTCGGAATTCGATCCCTTCGACTTCGGGCTCGAACGAGGTTTGGACGGGGTGGAGGCCTTCATCGAGGCGATCGTGAACGCGCGGGCAGGTGCCGTGTCCGACGTGGCGAACGACGGCTCGAGCGCAGCGACCTCAGTCGCCGCGCCCGATGATGCGACGGAGGCAGCGGCTGCAGGGCATGCCGCGATCGCCGATGATGACCCTGCGGTAGCGGCCGATAAGAAGCTGCGAGAGGCGCAGAAAGCGGTCCGGCAGGCGCAGAAGGTGCTGGCCGAGGCACGGAAACGGGAACGTCAGGTTCTGCGGGAAGCCAAGGAGCGAGTCGCGAAGCGACGCTGAGCGTGAATGCGAGAAGCGGCGCCGGACGAAATGTCCGGCGCCGCTTCTCGCATCTGCCGCGGTTCTCAGATTGGGAGAGGTGTCAGTACCTGGGTCCCGAGGGATTCTTCACTGCGCGCTTGACAGAGGCCACCAGCGACTTGGCCGAACCGATCGCGGTGCCGGGAACCGGGTTGCCCTTCTTGAACAGCGGGAGGGCCACAAGGACGAGGATGATCGCAATGACGGCGAGGATGCCGAAGACGATGAGGAAGCTGCCCCACCATGGCCAGCCCAGACCCTCATGGAATGCTGCCGCACCGGCGAAGATCACCATGAACGAGGACAGGAAGAGCAGGAAGAGAGCGACGATGGCCAGTCCGGCCCCGATGCCCAGGTTCTTCGCACCGGCAGTGGCCTCGGCCTTGGCGAGGGCAATCTCTTCTTCGGCGATCGCTTTGGAATCGTCGCTGATGCCTTTGATCAGTTCGCTGATGGACCGTTCGGCCATGAGAGCTCCTAAATCGAGAACGAGGACAATCTAACTTAAGAGTAGTCTGAACGGGCTCTGCGGCCAAAGGCGAATCGGCGGGGAATCGGGAAAACCCGTCGGATCCGGACGACCGCCGTTATGCGGCAGGGTCGTCTGTCACCGACGGGTCATCCGATTTCGGCCTCAGAGCGAGGGGCTCAGGCTCCTGTGACGGACTTTTCGATCTGATCCATCACCGAGGCATCGGCGAGGGTCGACGTGTTGCCGACCTCGCGGTTCTCGGCAACGTCCTTGAGCAGGCGACGCATGATCTTGCCCGAGCGGGTCTTGGGCAGGTCCGTGACGATGTGCACCTTCTTCGGCTTCGCGATGGGGCCGATGTCCTTGCCCACATGCTGACGCAGCTCCTCAGAGGTCTCGGGGGAGTCCTCGACGCCGTTGGAGACGATGACGAACGCGACGACGGCCTGACCGGACGTGTCGTCGGCGGCGCCGACCACAGCCGCCTCGGCGACCTTGGGATGCGCGACGAGCGAGGACTCGATCTCCGCGGTGGACAGGCGGTGACCGGACACATTCATCACGTCGTCGACACGCCCGAGGAACCAGATGTCCCCGTCCTCATCACGGCGGGCGCCGTCGCCGGCGAAGTACGTGTCTTCGAACCGCGACCAGTAGGTCTCCTTGAAGCGCTCCGGGTCTTTCCAGATTCCGCGCAGCATCGACGGCCATGGGCGGCGGATGACGAGCAGTCCGCCTTCGGGGCCGGCCGGGTTCTCACCCGAATCATCGACGACATCGACGGAGATGCCGGGAATCGGACGCTGTGAGGAGCCGGGCTTGGTTGAGAGCACGCCGGGCAGAGGCGCGATCATGTGGGCCCCGGTCTCGGTCTGCCACCATGTGTCCACGATCGGGCAGCGCTCACTGCCGATGACGCGGTGGTACCAGCGCCAGGCCTCGGGGTTGATCGGTTCGCCGACGCTGCCGAGCAGGCGCAGACTGGATAGATCGTACTTCGCGGGGATCTCCTCGCCCCACTTCATGCAGGTGCGGATCGCCGTCGGTGCGGCGTAGAGGATCGTGGCTCTGTACTTCTCGATGATCTCCCACCAACGACCCTGATGCGGGGTGTCCGGAGTGCCTTCGTAGATGATCTGAGTGGTGCCGGCGGCCAGTGGGCCGTAGGTGACATAGGAGTGACCGGTGATCCAGCCGACGTCGGCGGTGCACCAGAAGACATCGGATTCGGGCTTGATGTCGAAGACGGCCTTCATCGAGTAGAGCACCTGAGTGAGGTAGCCGCCGGTGGTGTGGAGGATGCCCTTGGGCTTTCCTGTCGTACCGGAGGTGTAGAGGATGAACAGCGGGTGCTCCGAGTCGAAGAATTCGCACTCGTGTGTGTCGCCGGCCTGGCCGACGGAGTCCTCCCACCACTGGTCACGGCCTTCGACCCAGTCGACGTCCTGACCGGTGCGCTTGACGACGAGGACGTGCTCGACGGGAGTGTCGCCCTGGGCGATCGCTTCGTCGACGGCCGGCTTGAGACTCGTGGGTTTGGCGCGCCGGTAGCTGCCGTCGGCGGTGATGACGACGCGGGCCTCGGCGTCGATGATGCGCGAGTGCAGAGCATCGGCGGAGAATCCGCCGAAGACGACGGAATGCGCCGCACCGAGGCGGGCACAGGCGAGCATCGAGATCACCGCTTCGGGGATCATCGGCAGATAGATGGCCACCCGGTCGCCGGTCTTCACGCCGAGGTCGATCAGCGTGTTCGCCGCCTTCGACACCTCGGCCAGGAGCTCGGCATAGGTGAAGGTGCGGGAGTCGCCCGATTCGCCTTCGAAGTTGATGGCCACGCGGTCGCCGTTGCCTGCGAGGACGTGACGGTCGAGGCAGTTATAAGCGACGTTGAGCTTTCCGCCGACGAACCATTTCGCGAACGGCGGGTTCGTCCAGTCGAGGACCTCGCCGAAGTCTTCGTGCCAATCGACGAGCTCACGGGACTGTTCGGCCCAGAAACCCAGGTAGTCCGCCTCGGCGCGTTCGTATTCATCGGCCTTGACGTTGGCTGCGGCCGCGAACTGCTCAGGTGGGGCAAACGTCTCGGTCTGCTCGGCAGCGGTTTCGGTCATGCTTTCCCTCCGACTTCCTTGGTGGATCGAAAATTCTAGTTGCACTGTATACCTGCGGTCGGGGGCTGGGGAGAGCAGTTTCACTCGATGAACGGGGAAATCGGGGGTAGCCACCGTGCTTTTATCGTGGTATGGCTCACATGATTTCGACGGCTACGCGGCGACGGAAGGGCCGCCTCGGCGGGGGACTGAGGAGTCTTCGACGTGCCTGAGAATGCGCATATGAGTGCACAGGTGGCCTGTGTTCTGCAAGGATGGGGTCAGAGTCTGTCGGGATCCGTCCCGCGCGGACACGGAAACACTGTTAGCTTTTCCCCGAGATCGACTGGAGTCAGCGATGAGTTCGCCGCAGCATCCAACCGGGTCCGGGCCACAGCCGTGGCAGGATCAGCCCCCGCAGTACCCGGGCCAGAACGCGCAGCAGCCTGGTGGTCAGCCGCCGGCCTACGGTTCGGGGCCAGGGCAGTTCGGTTCTGCTCCCGGGCCGGGCTATGGTTCCGCACCGGGACCCTACGGTTCGGCACCGGGACAGCCCGCCGCACAAGGACCCTATGGTTCGGCTCCGGCTCAGTACGGTTCGGGACCTGGCCCGTACGGTTCTGCTCCCGGTCAGTACGGATCGGCGCCGGGACCCTATGGTTCGGCTCCGGGACAGGGCCAGTTCGGTCAGGCGCCTGCGCCGAAGCAGAAGACCGGCCCGGGAATCCTCGGCCCGCTGACTCTGCGCGATCTCTTCCTCCTGTTCGCCGGACTGCTCGCCTTCATCGCATTGTTCGTGCCGTACCGGGGTTACGATTACGGCCTCGGCAGTGAGACGACCACTCTGTGGCACTGGAATGTCGCCGATATGGGCGCGCTCGTATTCGGAGTGCTCACAATTCTGCTCATCGTGGCGGCCGTGCTCGTCAACAAGCTCGGCAACAGCCGACTGCGAGTCGGATCGCTCAGCCTCGACCAGTTCATCTCCGTGCTCTCGGCGATCGCCTTCACCTATGTGTTCGTCGATCTGCTCACTTCGGCGGTCTACTGGCATGTGGGTTCGTACCTGACGTTCTTCGCCGGCCTCATCGCGTTCTTCGCCGGAGTATTCACGATGCTGCCGTTCTTCGCCAAGGAATTCGCCGGCCGCGAGGACATCGAAACCCATCCGAAGGCTCGCCCTGTCACCAAGCACACCCAGCATCCGGCACCAGTGGCCAATGTGCCCGGTGCTGCCGGCCCGGGCACCGGTGCACCCGGATTCGCGCCTTACGGAGCGGCTCCGGCCGGTGTGGGACAGGCGGCGCCCGGTCAGCCGGATCAGTTCGGTCAGCCGAGCGGCCCGGGACAGTCCGCCCAGCCGACTCAGTTCGGTGCGCCCGGACAGCAGGACCAGTTCGGCGGACCAGGACAGTCGGGTCAGCCTGCACAGCAGGGGCAGCAGGACCAGTTCGGTCAATCAGGACAGTTCGGCGGTCCGGAACAGCAGAACCAGTTCGCCGCTCCGGAACAGCGGGTCCAGCCTTCCGACCAGCAGAACCAGCCCAGCCCCTACGCTCCGCCGCAGGAGCAGGACTCCGAGCGTTCGGCTAGCTCCTTCGCCGCACCCGCCGCTTCCGGCACCTCGGGCGCGGGCGCTGCGCCCGAATCCGCGGACGTGGCATCCGACCAGGCCTCGGACGACGGACCGGTGCACAGCACCGGTGACGGACAGACCTACCTGGGTCGTCACGATTCGGACGCCCCACAGCATTCGCAGAGCGAACCGACTCAGGCATTCGGTGTCGGAGCCGGACAGCCGCAGACCGATGCGACCGGAGACCAGACCGCCGCTGCGGGAAGCCGGGCCGTTGAGTCGGGCAGCCAGCCTGCAGCGTCTGACGCCCAGTCCAGGCAGTCCGATGACATGTCACACTCGGGCGCCGCGGCCGCTGCCGCAGGCGCCGGAGTGATCGGTGCCGGTGCTGCCGGCGTCGCTGCTGCGCATTCGGATTCCGAACGTCGCCGTGGCCGCCACGCCGCTCCCGAAACGGAGTCCGACGCGGAATCGACCCTCGGTGCGGATTCGACGTCCGGTGCGGAACCGACCGACACCGGGTCGGCTGCTCGGAAGGATGAAGCGAACGACGACACGTCCGCGGACCGGTCCACGGCCGCCTCGGCGACGTCAGACGAGACCCCCACGGTGGTGTCACCGTCCGAGAGCAGCGACCTGGTCTCCAAGGTCAACGCCAAATCGTCCGACACGAACGCCGCCGAAGGTGCGAACGTCGCCGGCGCGAATTCGGCTGCGCAGTCCTCGACCGATGCCGGTCAGGCCTCGACAGGAAATGCATCGGAAGATGCGGCCTCGGCAGATGCGGCGTCGAACGATTCGCCATCGGATTCCCCGGCATCGACCGACGGGACCACGGCGCAGGACCCGGACGACGACACCAACATCCGCTCCACCGATGCCACCGTCGTCAGCACCCCGGCCGACGACAAGGTCGTGTCAGATGATGAACCCACCTCAGTTGGCAAGACGGGCGCGGACGACGAACAGGCGACCGCTGTGATGGAGCCGGCAGTCAACTCGGAGCGGACCACCGCTCCCGAAAGCGAAGAGCCGACTCAGTACGTTCCCGTGGCCGACTACGCCAACCGGCCGGAGACCGACGGGGGCGCGGAGAGGTCGAACGACGAGACCATGGCACAGACGGCCGTCGACAACCAGCCAGTGCCCGCCGATGCGGGGCAGAACCGGTCCGGTGATGCGCCGAACGACGGACGGAACGCCGATCAGGACAATGGTCAGGCCGAGAACCAGGACGGTGGACGCCCCATCATCCAGGCCTTCTGGTTCGCCGTTCCCGAACCGCGCGAAGCCGTGGACGAGACCACCGGAATGCCGGTGTTCACGATCTATCCCGGCGACTGGTACCTCAGCCTCGAAGACAACGGATCCTGGTTCAAGGTCCGCGACTCCGACGGCAGCACCACTGGCATCCTGCGCAATATCGAAGGAATCCAGCGCGGCTGAGTCGACTGGAATCCACTCATGCGTCAACGCTGTGGACAGACCTCGGTCGAATCGGTGCCCACCGGCACCGCATGATGTGACCGGCCGGTCGGCCCACCGCGGCTGACGTGGACGGAGGCCGCCGACTGCCGCTGGGGGCGCCTCCTGTGACTCAACCTCACAGGAGGCGTCCCTTCGTCGTTCCATCCACAGGGCGCCGCTCCGGCCTGGCCGGTGACAGCCGGGCGGATCCAGGCTCGGTGCATGCAGGTAGCCCTCATCACCGACCTCGGTGCGATCACCGAAGAATGCGCACGAGTGGCCGAAAGCATCGGCATCTCGCTGACCGTCCTGCCTCCCGACTCCGGAGGCTGGCAGTCCGCGTCGCTCATCCTCCTCGGAGAAGACGTCCGCGAAGCCCCCGCCACCGACCGGGCAGACACGATCCTCGTCGTCCTCGACGATGACGAACCCTCCTCGACCTGGGCGAGGGCCGCGCACCTCGGCGTCGACCAGCTCGCCGTGCTGCCTGCTGCTGCGGAATGGCTGAGCGGGCGGATGATCGCCGCTGTCGAACCGCCGACGGCACCCGGGACCACGGTCGGCGTCGTCGCCGGATGCGGTGGAGCCGGAGCCTCCGTGCTCGCCTGCGCACTCGCCCGGCGGGCCGGAGCCGATCACAGCACCGTTCTCGTCGACGCCGACCCGCTCGGCGGGGGACTCGACCTCGTCCTCGGTGCCGAACAGGCGCCCGGTCCCCGGTGGACCGACCTCAGTGCCTCCCGCGGACAGCTGCGCCCCTCCACCCTGGCCGAAGCGCTGCCCCGCCACGACGGGCTCGCCCTTCTGTCCTGGGGGCGAGACGACACCGTCGACCTCGACCCGGACGTCTTCGACGACTTCCTCGCCGCGGCCGGCCAGGCCTTCGACCTCGTCATCGTCGATCTGCCCCGCCACGCCCCACCCCAGTGGACCCGGCGCTGCCATCATGTCCTCCTCGTCTCCCCGGCCCGGGTCAGATCCGCCGTCGCCTCCTCCCAAGTGGCCAAGCGGCTCTCCCAAGCCCACCCGGATGTGCGCCTCGTCGTCCGTGAAACCGGGGCCGGCGGGCTCGACGCCGACCTCCTCGCCGATTCCATCGGGCTGAGCCTGGCTGGAAGCATCCGCGACGATCGGGGCCTGTCAGCCGCCGTCGACCGCGGCGAGGGAATCCCAGGTGGGGCGCACCTCGGCCGCCTCGTCGACCGATTGCTGGGGGAGTGGGTGGAATGAGCGAATGGCTCGACGCCTCGCTCGTCGCCGATGTCCGCAAAACGCTGCTCGACAATCCGGGGCCGGTGACCACGGCTGCCGTCGCCGAGGCGGTCCAGCGCACCGGACGCGTGCTAGGTTCCTCCGCCCTGCTCGAGCTCGTCACCCGGCTGTCCGCGCAGCTGTCCGGGGCCGGACCCCTGCAGTCCGTGCTCGAGGTGCCCGGCACCACGGACGTGTTCGTCAACGGGCCGCGGGAGGTCTTCGCCGACACAGGTGACGGTCCCCAGCTGCTCGACCTGACGCTGGGATCCGAAGAGGACGTGCGGTCCTTGGCGGTGCGTTTGGCCGCCCTCGGCGGGCGCCGCCTCGACGATTCTTCCCCCTATGTCGACGTTCGTCTGCCCGACGGGGTGCGGATGAACGCGATCGTCCCACCGATCTCCGGGGAGACGACGACGATCAGCTTCCGCGTACCCAAACGGGCCGGATTCCCCTATTCCCAGCTCTGCGCCGAAGGGTTCCTCCCCGCTGAGATCAGCCCCCTCGTCGCCGAGGCGGTCACCTCGCGGGCGAACATCCTCGTCTCCGGCGGAACGGGCACGGGAAAGACCGTCCTCCTCGGCGCTCTGCTGTCGCTGGTCGAACCGATCCAACGCATCGTCATCGTCGAGGACTCCCGCGAGCTCATCGTCACCCACCCGCACACCGTGCAGCTCGCTGCGCGTCAGGCCAACGTCGAAGGCGGCGGCGAAGTGACCCTGACCGACCTCGTGCGCAATGCCCTGCGGATGCGGCCCGATCGCCTCGTCGTCGGGGAATGCCGCGGTGCCGAGGTCCGGGACATGCTCACGGCCCTCAATACCGGGCACGAGGGTGGGTGTGCGACGATCCACGCGAACACCGCCGAGGCCGTGCCCAGCCGGGTGGCCGCGCTCGGTGCGCTGGCGCAGATGAGTCCGGACGCCGTGTATTCGCAGTTCTCCACCGCCATCGACCTCGTCATCCATCTGCGTCGCACGGGTTCCGAGCGGGGAGTCACGGAATTGGCGATCCCGACGAGGACTGGATCCGAGGGAGTGGTGATGGAACCGGTGTGGGGTCGCCCCTCGCCGTCGACGGCCGGCACTGTCAATCGGCGTGCCCTGGCCCGGTTCGAAGCCGTGCTCGAACAGAAGTCCGCGCAATGATCGTCGTCACCGCCGTCCTCATCGCGGCCGGGATCATCCTCGCCGCGCCTCCGGACCCGGGCTCCAGGCTGCGCGAGCTCTTGCCCCGTGGGGAGGGCGGAGAATCGGTGCGGAAAGGGGTGCGTGCCTTCTTTCGCCCAGGCGGTCACACCGCCGACGATCAGGCCGAGCGTCTGTGGGCGATCGCCGCCGTGGAGAACTGCGCCCACCTGCTCAAGGTGGGGATGACCCCACAGGCGGTGATGAGCACACTGAGCCGCCGCAACGACGTCCTGACCCCGATCTCACGAGCCATCTCCCTGGGCGAGGAACCCGGACGCGCCATCGCCACCCGCAGCTCCGGACTGTCGGAGACCGCCGCTCACGTGCTGTCGGGAATGGCCGCCGTGTGGACGGTGTCCGAACGCTCCGGAGCACCGGCAGCGGAGATGATCCTCCGGTATGCGGCAGCGCAGAGGGACGCCCTCGATGCCGAACGCGAACGCCGCATCGCGATGGCCGGACCGAGGTCGACGGTGCGGGTGCTCAGCTGGCTGCCGCTCATCGGTGTCGGTCTGGGCCTGCTCATCGGCGTCCGCCCTCTGGAACTCATCACCGGACTGCCGGGACAGCTGAGCATCGGTGCCGGTCTCCTCCTGTACGGGGCCGGCCGGTGGTGGATGCGGACGATGATGCTCAGAGCACAGAGATGACCATGCTGATTGTGCTCATCGGTGTCTGCGTCGGACTCGGCGTGCTCCTGTGGTCCGGACCGACCCGCGGGAGACTGCAGAGCCTCCTCGGCGAGGGCCGATCCGTTCCCACCGACACCGAGGCGGCTGCCGGGGAGGCGGGAACGCCGGAGTCGGGGACGGCAGGAGCAGTGGCCGATGATCAGCTGGCGTTCGACCTCGACCTTGTGGCGATCTGCCTGACCTCCGGTCTGCCGATTCCCGTGGCGCTGACCCTGACCGCCGAGGCGACCGACGACCGGTCGGGTCTGCAGAGGATCGCCCGTGCAATGACGATCGGAGGGCGCAGGCTCGCCGACGATGATCGCCTGCTGCCGGTGCTCGAGGTCTTCGAGTTCTCCGAACACACCGGCGTCGGCCCGGCACCTCTCATCGAGTCAGTGGCCGAGGAGCTGCGGGCTTCGTCCCGTCGGCGTCGGCAGGAGGCGGCCGCCTCTTTGGGTGTGCAGCTGGTGCTGCCTTTGGGCGTGTGCATTCTGCCGGCGTTCCTGCTGCTGTCTGTCGTTCCGGTCGTCATCTCACTGCTGACCGACCTCACGACCGTGTTCTTCTGAAGTGGTGACCGGGTTTTCAGACTCGACCGATAGGCTCGGGACATGGCACCGGTCACACCTTTCAATCAGCTGTCCAATGTCGAACAAGCCGAGGACTACGCCGAGAATCTCTTCGTCGGTCGATCCGTGCGCCTGCGGCCGCTGAGGGAGGATGATCTGCCGTACCTCGAACAGTGGTGGTTCGATCCCTCGATCGTCGTCCTGCAGAATCACACGGTTCTGCCGCGGCCCGAAGGGGGTGTGTCCGAGCAGTTCTCGCAGTGGAGTGCGAACATCTCGAGCGAGGCAGTCGGCTTCAGCATCGAGCTGACCGAAACCGAGGAGTTCGTCGGCCATGTCACCCTCTACGGACGCAATCCCATCAACCAGTCCGCCACTCTGGCGATCGTCCTCGGCCCTGAATTCCACGGTCGCGGATACGGCTCGGATGCCGTGCGACTGGCCGTGAAATACGGGTTCCTCCAATTGGGACTCAATCGCATCGAGCTGCAGACCTGGGCGTTCAACACCCGTGGAATCGCCTCCTATACGAAAGCCGGATTCGTCGAAGAAGGCCGTCGACGCG
Source organism: Brevibacterium sp. Lmc1 (assembly GCF_057654315.1). Taxonomy (NCBI): domain Bacteria; kingdom Bacillati; phylum Actinomycetota; class Actinomycetes; order Micrococcales; family Brevibacteriaceae; genus Brevibacterium; species Brevibacterium sp. Lmc1. The sequence goes on from NZ_CM172803.1 coordinate 1,154,792, forward strand.
AAGCCGTGTTCTTCAACGGCCGGCGCCACGACGAAGTCATCATGGCCATCCTCAGAGACGACTGGGCCGGCAACAGCTGATGCTCGGGCTGCGCTGACTCGCACGCCGTTTCCTGTGGACGGCGCCTCCACTCACACACGGTGAGCTTGTGGATGCAGAACACGTTTCCACAGGTGCGAATCCGGCCCTGGACACGGCAGCATGCCGACTCCCAGGCTGAAGGTCCGCTCGCAGAGTGCGAACGGGGTTTCAGCCAAGGAGGAGAGCATGGCCACCACATCACCGTCCCCGCAGATCGAGGACCCGCCGACCGGGCACGTGGAACCGGTCGAGGACCACAGCGAGATCGAACAGTTCTGGGAACCCGACGCCGGAGCGACCACAGCCGAATATGCGATCACCACTCTGGCCGCGTGCGGATTCGCAGCACTTCTCGTCGTGGTCCTCAAATCCGAACCGATCAAGGAACTCATCACGGGGGTCATCTCCTCGGCGCTCGGTCTGGGAAGCTGAACCGTCATGGCACGCGGACGCTCCCGTCAGCGGCAGCGAGGATGGGATCGCGATGCGGGAACGGCGACGGCGGAATTCGCCGTCGTCATGCCGGCTGTCGTTCTTCTCATCGTGCTGCTCGCGGGAGCCGCCGCTGTCGGGTTCTCCCAGCTGCGAGCCTTCGACGCGGCACGGTCCGCGGCCCGTGAGATCGCCCGCGGCGAACCACAGGCCGCCGTCGTGTCCGAAGCGAAGAAGCACGCCGGTGACTCATCCTCGGTCCGTGTCCGAGCCGACGGCGGATACTCGGTCGTCACGGTCACGATCGAGCTGCCGGCCGCGATCTTCTTCCTCGACACCGTCGACGCGGATGCCACCGCACGGTTCGAAGGGGACAGAGGAGGACCGTCATGACGAACATCGTCGTGGGTCTCTGCTCGATCGTGCTCGTCCTCGTCACCGCCATCGGCAGCCTCGGCCAGGCGTTCGTCGCCCACAGTCGGGCACAGAGTGCCGCGGATCTGGCGGCGCTCGCCGCCGCGGACGCCGTGCGCGGACTGGCCACCGGGGAACCGTGTGAGACGGCGAAGGAGGTCGCGATTCGCAACGGCGGACACCTCAAGGACTGCCGTGCCTCATTGAGTGAGCAATCCGCCTATGTCGTCATCGAAGTCGACATCCCGGGACCTCTGCCGAAGGTCAGAGAGGAGGCCGTCGCCGGGAAATGAGGGGGATCGCTACCTGAGCACGGTGCGCAGCAGCCTCAGCGCAGCGTCCTTCTCCAACGGTTCGTTGCCGTTGCCGCACTTCGGCGACTGCACACACGACGGGCAGCCGTCGATGCACTCACATGCGGCGATGGCATCCCTTGTCGCACCCAACCATTCTTCGATGACCTCGCTGCCGCGTTCGGCGAAACCGGCACCACCGGCCAGACCGTCATAGACGAACACTGTCGCCAGTCCGGTGTCGGCATGCAGAGCCGTCGACACTCCGCCGATATCCCACCGGTCGCAGCCGGCGAAGAGCGGCAGCAGACCGATCGAAGCATGCTCGGCGGCATGGACGGCTCCGGGCAGGTCTCCGGAGACGACTTCGGCCTCGTCGAGGACGCTCTGCGGAATCGTCCACCACACGGCCTTCGTCCGCAGCGTGCGCTCCGGCAGGTCGAGCTCGTGTTCGGCGATGATCGCTCCACCTCGCTTGGCCCGCATCCGGTAGGCGACGACCTGATCCTTGACGTCGACGGTGCCGCTGCACACTGCCACCCCGGAGGGCAGAACCCGCTGCGCATCGGTGTCGACGATCGAGATCTCCGTCTGCGAGCGCGGCTGAGTCGTGTAGTCGACCTCGGCACGTTCGACGGCGACGATCCGGTCCTCGAGGTCGAGATCGAGGACGGTGAAGTCGATGCCCTGATGCGTGTACACCGCGCCCGGATGGGCTCCCGTATGTGCACCCGATTCGTCGACCGTGCCCAGCAGAGTGCCGGTGCTCGCTTCGACCAGGCTGAATTGTCCGCCGCCGGAACCGCGGATATCGGACAGGTCGGTCGCCGGTTGGTCTTTTGCCCAGAACCATCCGGTCGGCCGTGCTCGCAGCATCTTCCGCTCCACGAGATCGTCGATGACCTCGGACGAATCGTCCGGGAAGTGCACGAGATCGGCCGCCTTCAGAGGCACCTCGGCGGCGGCCGCACACAGGTGACCGGAAAGCACGTGCGGATTGCCCGGATGGATGACGCCGGCGTCGACGGGGGAGTCGAAGATGACTTCGGGGTGGTGGACGACGAAGGTATCGAGCGGATCATCGCGGGCGATGAACACAGCCATCCACCGTTGCCCGGCTCGGCCCGCGCGTCCCGCCTGCTGCCATAGGGACGCCAAGGTCCCCGGCCAGCCGGAGATGATGACCAGGTCGAGTCCGGAGATGTCGATGCCCAGCTCCAGAGCATTCGTCGACGCCACGGCCAGCAGCTGACCCGAACGCAGAGCCGTCTCGAGCATCCTGCGCTCTTCGGCCAGATACCCGCCCCGGTATGCCGCGACCTTGCCGGTCAGGGTCTCGTCCACCTCACCCACCTGGTCACGGACCGTCTGCGCCAGGGCTTCGGTGCCTCGGCGGGAGGCGATGAACGTGATCGATCGATATCCGGCGCACATGGAATCGGTGATGACATCGGCGGCCTCGACGAGGCCGCTGCGCCGGTCCCCGCCCGGTGACACAGGAGGCTCCCACAGTGCGAAGCTGCCTGCTGCCCGGGGTGAAGAATCCTCGGTCACCGCGTTTGCGGGCCGCCCGGTCAGCTTCGCAAAGGCTGCGTCCGGGTCCGCCATCGTCGCCGAGGCTCCGATGACGACCGGGGCAGCCCCGTAGTGGGCGGCGATGCGCAGCAGGCGGCGGAGGATGAGTGCGACGTGGGACCCGAACACTCCACGGTAGCGGTGGGCTTCATCGATGACGATGAAGCGCAGGTTTTTGAACATCCGGGCGAAGCGTTCGTGCTGGGGCAGAATGCTGCGGTGGAGCATGTCCGGGTTGGTGAAGATGATGTTCGCATGCCGTCTCGCCCAGTCCTTCGAGACCTGTGAGGTGTCCCCGTCGTAGCTGGCGGGACGCATGCCCTGGATGACGAATCGTTCGAGTTTGGCCAACTGATCGGCGGCCAGAGCCTTTGTCGGAGCGATGTAGATCGCCGAGGCGGTGCGCAGCTTCCCGCGAGTCGATTGGATCGCTTCGAGCACCGGCAGCCAGAATCCCAACGACTTGCCCGACGCGGTGGGGGTGGCGATGACGACGTCGGAACCGTCCCTGGCCGTCTGCGCCGCCTCGAGCTGGTGCTGCCACAGAGCGTCGACGCCGATGGAATGACATGCGTGCTTGAGTTCCTCGTCGATCCAGTCCGGCCACTCGGCATCCCGTTCGAAACGCTGCGGGATATCGCGGACATGGACGATCCGCTCATCCCGGGCACCGAAACCGGTGACGATGTCGAGAAGAGCAGAGGAGGCCATGAGTCAATTATGGCGCAGTCGCTAGGATTCTTCTGTGACTGATCTGCCGTTGGCCCACCTGGGCGAGACCCTCTACCGTTCCGGATACACCGAACCACAGCTGCGCCAGTTCTGGGGTGGTCCGACCTCGGAGGCGCTGCTGCGCAACAACGCCGCACCCGCCATCCACCACTGCGCCCGGACGCTGGCGGACCAGTCGTCGACGGCCGCCGACCGTGCCATGGCCAGCGCGGCGCTGCTCTTCCACTTCCACCGCACAGTCCCGGTCGCCCAGGTCCGCGCCCTGCTGGGGGAGTCCTTCGACACCGCCGCCGAGGCGGGGCTGATCACCGTGGACGACGATGAGGTGACCGCCCCCTTCGCCCTGACCCCCTATGAACTTCCCGTGGGTGTTCCCCGCGGCTTCCGTCCCGGGGACGAGAACCTCTACCTCGTGGCCGACCACGGCACCCTGACCACACCGGATGTCCTCGACGGCGAGTTCGTACTCGGACTCGGCGGAGCCGGCCGGACACTGGTGTCGATCACCCCGCGCGACCACGTCGGGGTGGCCGCCGACATCGGCACCGGCTGCGGAATCCAAGCTCTGCTGCTGACCCGCCACAGCGACCGAGTCATCGCCACCGACATCTCCCACCGGGCCCTGCGTCTGGCCGAACTCTCGGCCGGACTCAACGGTGTGACGACGATCGAATTCCGGCACGGCTCGCTTCTCGAACCATTGCAGGAACCCGTGGATCTGCTCGTGTCGAATCCGCCGTTCGTGATCACCCCGCGCAGCACGGACACCACCTTCGAATACCGGGACGGCGGAATGACTGGGGACCGACTCGTTCGGGAGCTCTTCACCCGGATCCCTGAGAACCTCGCCCCGGGCGGACGCAGCGTCTGCCTCGGAAACTGGGAAGCCGCCTCGGGGAAGGACGAAGGACCGGAGTCCTGGGTCAGCGATGACGACACGTCAGTGTTCGTCATCGAACGCGAAGCCCTGGACCCCATCGCCTACGCCGAGACCTGGATCCGCGACAGCGGGATCCCTCGCGCCAGCACCGCCTGGAACGACGCAGTCGCCGCATGGCTCGACGACTTCGCCACCAGAGCTGTGGACGAAGTCGTCTTCGGGTACGTGCTGATCGCGAAGTCCGATAACGATGTGCCAACGATTGGTACCGAAGATCCCGCGATCGGCGACGTCACCTCGGACGTCGACCGCGGAACGTCGGGGACGGCCGAGGGAGTGTTCAAGACCCGGGTCAGAGTCACCTCGGCGCCGGCGAACAATCCGCACGGACTCGCAGAGTTCCTCACCACGATCATCGCGATCCGGTCGTGGCTGGCAGCGGCCGGACCGGAGGAGATCGCCGCGACTGCTTTCACACGCTCTCCGGACCTCGTCGAACATCGCCATTTCCTTCCCGGAGCGCCGGAACCCAACTCGATCACCTTGGAACAGGGGATCGGCTTCGGGCAGGTCTTCGACCTCGACACGGCACTGGCCGGATTCGTGTCCGTCGCGGATGGGACGCTGACCCTGCGACAGACGGCCGGGGCCTTGGCCCAGCTTCTCGAGGTCGATCCCACGGCTCTGGAAGATCAGCTCGTGGCGCAGGTCAGAGCCCTGTGCGCGGCGGGTGCACTGCTGCCCGACGGCGGTTCGATCGGGACCTCGACGACTGGGACGTCGGCGGAATAGGGATAGGATCGGAAACCGTTGACCCCGTGTCCGAGCCGAGATCGGACGAGGTCCGGGCAGCATCCGGGCCGCAAGTGCCGATGAGGAACGTGTCCGTTCAACAGTGTTACATTGGGCCGGATCGTCCGTTGCAGCGGGCAGCTGATGCCGTGAGAGGAATGTGAAAGCGTGACCACAACCGAGAAGAAGCCCCGTCGCCTCGTCATCGTCGAGTCTCCGACGAAGGCGCGAACGATTGTGGGATACCTCGGCGACGGTTATGACGTCGAGGCCTCCGTCGGTCATATCCGCGACCTGCCCACCCCTTCGGAGCTGCCCGCCGATATGAAGAAGGGGCCGTACGGAAAGTTCGCTGTCGACGTCGACAACAACTTCGATCCCTATTACCGGATCGATCCGGGCAAGAAGAAGAAGGTCACCGAACTCAAGCGTCTGCTCAAAAACGCCGACGAACTCTATCTGGCAACGGATGAGGACCGCGAGGGAGAGGCCATCGCCTGGCATCTGCTCGAAGTCCTCAAACCGAAGATTCCGGTCAAACGCATGGTCTTCCACGAGATCACGCCTGAGGCGATCGAACGGGCCCTGGAGAACACCCGCGAAATCGACACCTCGCTCGTCGACGCGCAGGAGACCCGCCGCATCCTCGACCGTCTCTACGGCTACGAGGTCTCACCCGTGCTGTGGCGCAAGATCCGTGCCGGGCTCTCGGCCGGACGTGTGCAGTCCGTGGCCACCCGCCTCGTCGTCGAACGCGAACGCGAACGCATGGCCTTCGTGCCCGCTGACTACTGGGACCTCGATATCGATCTCGGTCTGCCGGACGGGACGAACCCGTTCGCTGCGAATCTCACCACACTCGACGGATCGCGGGTGGCCAGCGGCCGTGACTTCAACGACAAGGGCGAGCTGAAGAACACCTCGGCGACGATCGTCGACCAGGCGGGAGCGGAGTCGTTGGCCACGGAGCTGAACGGCAGCGCCAAGGATGCGCTGACGGTGACCGCGGTGGAGTCGAAGCCGTACTCCCGGCGCCCGGCCGCACCCTTCACGACCTCGACCCTGCAGCAGGAAGCCGGACGCAAACTGCGCATGAGCGCTCGTCAGGCCATGCGCACCGCTCAGTCGCTGTACGAGCACGGCTACATCACCTATATGCGTACCGACTCCTCGGCGCTGTCGGGTCAGGCCATCGCTGCCGCCCGCAAGCAGGTGACCGAACTCTACGGTCCCGAATTCGTTCCGCAGTCGCCGCGCCAGTACGCGAGCAAGCAGAAATCGGCGCAGGAGGCCCACGAGGCGATCCGTCCCGCCGGTGACTCCTTCCGCACCCCGGCACAGGTGTCCAAGCAGCTCAACGGCGACGAGTTCCGTCTCTACGACCTCATCTGGAAGCGCACCGTCGCCAGCCAGATGGCCGACGCGAAGGGCAAGACCGCGACGATCAAGGTCAGCGCTGCTCTCGCCGACGGCCACGAAGCCGGTTTCAGCGCCAGCGGCACCGTCATCACCTTCCGCGGGTTCCTTGCCGCCTATGAAGAGGGCCAGGACGCGTCCCGCTACGACACGAAGTCCGGAGAATCGCGGCTGCCGCAGGTCGAAGAGGGCCAATCGCTGTCGGTCGTCAAGGCCGAAGCCGACGGCCACACCACCGCTCCGCCGCCGCGCTTCACCGAAGCCAGTCTGGTCAAGCAGCTCGAAGAGCTCGGCATCGGCCGACCCTCGACCTATGCTGCGACGATCTCCGTCATCCAGGACCGCGGCTATGTGACGACTCGCGGCAACGCATTGGTACCCAGCTGGTTGGCGTTCTCTGTCGTCCGCCTGCTCGAAGAGCACTTCACCGGTCTGGTCGACTACGCGTTCACCGCTGATCTCGAATCCGAACTCGACCGGATCGCGATGGGCGAGGAGGATCGCAACGACTGGTTGGCCGGATTCTACTTCGGTGACAAGACCCAGGACCGTGAAGGACTCAAAGCCATCGTCGACGACCTCGGCGATATCGATGCCCGCGAGGTCAACACCGTCGCCATCAGCGAGGGCGTGAACCTGCGCGTGGGCCGCTACGGTCCCTACCTCGAGGTGGCTTCGGAGAAAGACGGAGAGGACCCGAAGCGGGTCTCCGTCCCCGACGATCTGGCACCCGATGAGCTGACAGCGGCGAAAGCAGCCGAACTCATCGAATCCCAAGGCGACGGCGACCGCGAGCTCGGTGTCGATCCGGAGACCGGACACACCATCGTGGCGAAGAACGGTCGTTTCGGACCCTATGTCTCCGAGGTGCTGCCCGAACCCGAGGAGAAGCCGAAGCGGGGCGCGAAGAAGCCGAAGCCGCGCACAGGTTCCCTGTTCAAGTCGATGGATCTGAACTCGATCGACCTCGAGACCGCGCTCAAGCTGCTCAGCCTGCCGCGCGTGGTCGGTCAGGACGAAGAGGGCACGGACATCACCGCGCAGAACGGCCGCTACGGACCGTACCTGAAGAAGGGAACCGACTCCCGCTCCCTGACCGATGAGGAGCAGATCTTCAACATCACCCTCGAAGAGGCGCTGAAGATCTACTCAGAGCCGAAGCAGCGCGGCGGTCGTCGGGCCGCGGCACCGCTGAAGGAACTCGGCGAGGACCCGGAGACGAAGAAGCCCGTTGTCGTCAAGGACGGTCGCTTCGGACCGTATGTCACCGATGGTGAGACGAATGCGACCCTGCGCAAGGACGACTCCGTCGAAGCCGTGACGCTCGAACGCGCCGCGACTCTGCTCGCCGAGAAGCGCGCGAAGGGACCGGCGAAGAAGAAGGCTCCGGCGAAGAAGGCCCCCGCCAAGAAGACGACTGCGAAGAAGACGACGGCAGCCAAGACGACAGCCGCGAAGAAGACCACTGCGTCGAAGTCCACCGCCGCGAAGAAGACGACGGCTTCCACGAAGTCCACTGCGGCGAGAACTACGGCTGCGAAGAAGACGAGCACGGCCAAGCCGAAGACTCCCTGAGTCGACGTCCGCCGAGCCCGCGGCGTTCACCTGTCACTGCTTTCGCCACCTGCCTGATGGTCCGGCCGGTGGCGAAAGTCGTTTCTTCTCCTGTGGCCTGTGACACCCCGTGGCCTGTGATTGTTGGGTCGATCCACGGTGATCTCGACGTCGGAAACACCGTGGATCGACCCAACAATCGCCGTTTGCCGGCGCCGGCCACGTACTCCAGTGCTTCTGGGACGTGGACAGCAGTGCCTCAGGGACGAGGTCAGTCGCGCGACGAATCTGCGAAGTCCGTGAGCGCCTGGCCGTCGAGTCGGTAGGTCTCCCACTCGTCCTGCGGCTTCGCACCCAGCGATTCGTAGAACCCGATGGACGGGGTGTTCCATTTGAGCACGCACCATTCGAGCCGCGTCAGTCCGCGCTCCTGGCAGATCTGCGCCAGCCGGCCGAGCAGCGCCTTTCCGGCTCCCGAGCCGCGATGTTCGGGCAAGACGAAGAGGTCTTCGAGCCAGATGCCGTTCCTGCCCGTCCAGGTCGAGAACGAATGGAACCAGATCGCGATGCCGATGACCTCGCCGCCCGACTCGGCCACGAGACCGAACGTGTTCGCATGACCACCGTCGGGGAACATCACTGCCGCGAAATCCGCCTCGGTGGCCTCGACCGCATCCGGTTCCTTCTCGTAGACGGCCAGCGCGCGGACGAGCCGCAGGATCTCGGGCAGATCAGAGCGTTCTGCTTCACGAATGGTGACGGTCATGGTGTGTGCTCCCAAAGTCGTTCGGTCAAAGGAATTCAGTCTCCGCGGTTCGCGCGCTGTCCCGGCCTGTGCCGACCACAGCTTTCGCCGACCTCACAGCCGGTGCTTGTCCGCGTGGGCGGCTACTTCGGCCAGCTCCTCGGCGGTGGGGGACAGGGGCGAATCCGGATTCGCGTCGGCATAGTAGGCGGCGAACGCCTCGGCGACGGAATCGATCGTCACCTCCGGATGGACCTCGCTGATCGATCCGCCCGTGGACGGATCCCAGTCGATTCCGAGGGCGGCTTCGACATCGGTGAGTACCGCGCGGATCGGATCCGGGTCCTCGACGACGACGGACGACGAGAACAGCCAGGCACCGGAGACCACGCGCTGGGCGGTGCCGATCGCCTTGATCCGCCCGGCCACGTTGACGCTGTGTTCACCGGGACAGTATTCGCCGGGAATCTCGCCGAGGCGGGCATCGATGCCCAGCCCGCGCAGCACCTCGACATAGTCCTGGCCGAAACCGGTGAACCGTGCGTTGGTGTTCGTGATGAATGAATCACTCGGTTCGATGTGATCGATGACCAGCGAACCCGGATGGTATGCGGCCGCGCGCCCGCCGAGGCTGCGCAGGGCAGGCGTGAAACCGTGATCCCGGGCCGCTTCGATGGCGGCGGCGAAGCCGGGCAGGAAACGGTCCCTGGCACCGAACGCCAAGGTCGGGGCCGGTCGGTACATCCGCAGAGTCGCTCCGCGGCGTCCGGCCTTGACCGAATCGAGGAGGACGCGGGCGAATGCGAGTTCCTCCACGGGGCCCATGCCTTCCGCCGCCACCGTGGTCATCGCCAGTGAGTCTGTGTGCACGAGTTCAAGGGTAGAGGATCGGCAGGCCCCGGTCGGGTTCGGGTTGTCGCAGATCGCACTCGTTTCCAAGAGATATGTCAGTTCGGCCAGATAGTGTAGGGCTGTGAGCATGTTGACGACTACAGGACACCGACTGCCCGGAGCCCCCGGCCGCCTGGTCACCGAGACCGCCGCCTGGGGTGCCCTGATCGTTCTTGTCGCGATCAGCTACGTCGTGGCAGGAACCAGCGGACTCGTCGCGACGGTGGGCGGACGCGCCTACACCGCCATGGGAGAGTCTCTCAGCGCCGGAGGATTCGACAATCAGATGGGCAGTCTGTCGCTGCTCATCGTCTTCGCCCTCTCCTGCGCAGGTCTCTTCATCCCGGCCAAGGTCTTCGCCTCCCGACCGCCGGCGGTGCGCAAGACAGCTCTGAGTATCTCAGCGATCGTCGAAGCCGCACTTCTCGTCGTCCTCAGCCTGGCTCCCAGCGCGTGGTTGACCTGGGTCGCGGCCCTGTTCCTCGGCGCCGTGGTGGGTCTGCTCATGAGCATCAACCCCTTCAGGCACGAGAAGCCGTGGCGCCGTGTCGGCATTCCCGCGGCCGTCCTCGTCTTCGTCTCCTGCGCCTTCCAGATCCTCGGCGGCTCTGCAGCGGGAACTCAAGCGCTCGGCTGGGTGTCCCTGCTGGTGGGCATCGGCATGGCCGCCGGTTCCGTCATCATTTTCCTCACCCCCGAACGTGCCCTGCACGCAGAGTCTGCGACGACCGGGCAGTTCCCCGAACTCAAGGCCCGGGTCGCCCGCCCCGCCGAGGCGATCGCGAATCCGTGGGTGTGCATCGGCCTCTTCGCCGTCCTCGGCGCGACCTTCATGCTTGCCCAGCCGACGGCGATCGGCCACGGCTATGGTCAGGCCGGTTTCGCGCTCATCATCGCCTGCTGCCTCGTCGGGTGGGCCGTCGGATTCGAGATGGGGCCGACCTTCGCCCCCGGAATGTCCCGTCCGCGTGTGTCCACTTTCGCTCTGCTCGTCTCCGGTGTGCTGCTGCTCGCCACCGGCGCCATCAACGAACTCTCCGGCAAGGTCGTGCTCTCGGCCGCGATCGCGTTCCTCGTCGGCATCGGCGTGCGCGCTCAGCCCTATGACTTCTCCCGCCGCTACGGTGCCGTCGCGGGCGCCGGTCTGGCCTTGGTGATCAACGCCCTCGATCTCGGCGGCACGGTCGAAGTCGGTTCAAGTCCTGACTGGATCCTGGCTCCCAGCGACGTCGCGTTCCTCATCTTCGGCATCGCCGCCCTGGTCGCCGGAGTCATCGGACTCTTCACCTTCGACCCGCACAGACTGCAGGGGCTGTCCGTCGACATCGTCCACGGATTCCGCCCGCCCAGCCAGCCGGAGACTGCGGCCGGCGGACTCGGGAACTCGGCCGAACGCCTCGGCGCCGGATTCTTCATCGCCATCGAAGGCGGGGATGGTTCCGGCAAGACCACACAGATCAAACGCATCTCCGCGGCTCTGGCCGATGACGGCTATCACGTGGAGGCCACTCGCGAACCCGGCGGCACCGAACTGGGCACGAAGATCCGTTCTGTTCTCTTCGACTCCGACCCGCCGAGCTCGCGCACCGAAGCCCTGCTCTTCGCCGCTGACCGTGCCCACCATGTGGCCTCCCTGGTCGACCCCAGCCTCGACGCCGGAAACATCGTCATCACCGACCGGTACATCGATTCGACGATCGCCTACCAGGCAGCCGGTCGCAGCTTCGACGAGAAGACGATCCTCGCGCTGAGTCGGTGGGCCACCCAGGGGCTCGTACCGAACCTGACGATCGTCCTCGACATCGAACCCGAGGTCGCGGCCGAGCGGATGGGCAAGCGCGGCGACAGCAACTACCTCGACGACGAGAACCAGCAGTTCCACCAGCGCGTGCGCCAGACCTACCTGTCCCGCGCACACAAGGAACTCGACCGGTATGTCGTCCTCGACGCCTCGGTCGACGCCGATGAACTCACCGAGCAGATCCTCGCGGCCATCCGCGCTCGGCTTCCGCAGACCCTGGTCAAGCGCGACACCGGCACCGAGGCGCCCCCCGCCTCAACATCGAATGCTGAGCCCGACAGCGGCCCGGAACGCAGCTCCGTGCCGATCGCTGCCGTGGCCGCCGGAACCGTGCCTGACGACGACAAAGACGAAACATCCTCTCCCGACTCCTCCGCAGAAGTGGACGGTGCACCTGAGACTGCAGACGACTCTGTCGACAGCCGGGATACGGCAGATGGCTCCGCCGAGGATGACACCGATGCGAACGACACCGACGAACGCGATACGCGCGGCGAAGACGAGATGCACGAACGTGGACCGCGTTTCGTCCCCGCCTCCGGCGATCGCTTCGTTCCCTCTGCGGTCACCGACGCCGAGGCCGAGATCTCGGGTGCTGTTCCCACCAAACGCGTCGACCTCGGAGCGGATCTGCGAGAGGATCCGACCGCCTCGGCGAGTGAGGAACCATCCGGTGCTTCCAGTGCTCCGGGGGTCGCCGGTGAGGCCGCGGACCGGGACTCGGAGAACGACGAGGAGGAGCTCCCGTCGTTCCTCGAGCAGAAGGGTGCGCGCCGATCCGACGAGGATGATGCCACCACGGTGCTGCCGACCCATGGAACCAACTCCGACGCGATCATCGATGACAGCGACGATGCCGATGGTGTGCCGACGGACCGAATCGCCACGGATGAAGACGCGGAAACCCGCATCGTCAACCGTGTCGATCCCGAAGACGCCGAAACCCGCGTGGTTCACCGGGCCGATTCGAGTGCCGAGGCAGGTGCGGGTGGCGCAGACGAGGACTCGGCCGATGCCGGGGATGCGGAGACCACAGTGCTGCCGGTCCGCAGTGCCCGGGAGATGAGTCGTGAACGGCTGCAGGCGCAAGCCGAGATCGAACGGCAGGCTCGGGAACGTCTGCGCAGGCAGCGTGAACGCAGCAACCGCCGCTTCACCAACCCGGAGGATTCCTGAAGTGAGCGTCTTCGACGAACTCGTCGGCCAGGATGACGTCATCACCCAGCTCGGCTATGCCCTGGACAACCCGGCGGCGATGACCCATGCCTGGCTGTTCACCGGTCCTCCCGGCTCAGGGCGATCCAATGCGGCTCGGGCCTTCGCCGCGGCCCTGATCTCCGGTGGCACCGAATCGAACGACGTGACCGCCAGGGTGCTGTCGGGACATCACGAGTCGCTGACGATCATGTCGACGCAGAAGTCGGTCATCTCGATCGAAGAGGTCCGCGAACTCGTATCCAAGGCTCAGTCGTCGCCGGTGAACTCGAAATGGCGTGTCGTCATCATCGAAGATGCCGATCGGATGATGGAGCGGACGGCGAACGTGCTGCTCAAAGCCATCGAAGAACCTCCTCCGGGAACTGTGTGGCTGCTGTGTGCACCGAGCCCGATCGATGTGCTGACCACCATCCGATCGCGGTGTCGCCCGGTACGCCTGCGTATTCCTTCTCGGGAGGCCGTGGCACAGCTGCTGATGCAGCGTGACAGTGTCTCGGAGGATCGTGCCCATTGGGCTGCGGCCGTGGCTCAGAACCACATCGGGCGCGCGAAATACCTGGCGCTCAACGAGTCGGCCGACGCCGAACGCAAACAGATCCTCGCCATCCCCGGCAAGCTCACCTCGGTGGGGGCGACGATACGTTTGGCCGGTCGCATCGTCGACGCAGCGGCAGAGACCGCGAAGTCACGAGTCGAAGAGCGCAATGCCGCCGAGCGGACTCAGCTTCTGACCACATTGGGGGTCGAAGGGGAGAAGACGATTCCGCCCTCGGCCAGAGCGCAGATCAGAAAGCTCGAGGAAGAGCAGAAGCGCCGTTCGGTGCGGGCCCGCAACGATGAGCTCGACCGGATCTTCCTCGAGCTCATGAGCCTCTACCGTGACATCCTCATGTACCAGCTGGGGATCCGAGACGGGTGGATCAACGCCGGCGAAGTCGATCTCATCGCCGAACAGGCGAACCGGGACGGCCCCGACACCACTTTGCTGCGCATCGATGCGATCACCGAGGCCCGGCAGCGCCTGCAGACGAACATGTCGCCCGTGCTCATCGTCGAAGCAGCCTTCGTGCTGCTGTCGAACCCCTGGCTGCAAGAGGACCGCACGGGCGCACTCTGATCGCCGACGGTTGGGCGCGCCGGGGGAATGGCCGAAGACGCTCAGCCGTCGCCGAGGAGTTCTGCTACGAGTGCTGCGGTGAGTTCGATGCGGCGGGGAATCCAGATCTGCAGAGCGTGTTCGGTCCGGGCGTGGGAACCTCCGCCGACGGTGCCGAGGCCGTCGAGGGTCGGCGTCCCGACTCCGGCGGTGAAGTTGCCGTCCGACCCGCCGCCGACTGCGACTGACCGCAGCGGGGGATGCCCGAGTCGTCCTGCCAGTCGTTGGGCACGGGCATACAGGCCCATCGCCATGTCCTCTTCGAGCGGGGCGCGGTTGATTCCGCCTTTGAGTTCGATCTTCGCACCGGCCACGCTGGGCGTCAGGGCGCGCAGAGCCTCATCGATGCGCACCTGTTCATCCGCCGAGGCTGCCCTGGAGTCGATGCCGACGACGGCTTTGGCCGGTACGGTGTTCGTGGTCGATCCGCTGGTCATCACGGTCGGGACTACAGAGGTCCCGACAGAGGGTTTGTGCAGTGCAGCGATCTCGATGACCTGGTTGGCCACTTCGATGGTGGCGTTGATGCCCTTCTCCGGTTCTACTCCGGCATGCGATGCCAGACCGGTGACTTCGAGCTGGTAGATCGCCACGCCTTTGCGAGCGATCTTGACGGCACCGTCGGCGGCACCGCTTTCGAACACGAGGGCGGCCTTCGCTCCGCGCGCTTCGTCTTCGATGATCTGCCGGGAGCCAGGGGAACCGAGTTCTTCGTCGGCAGTGATGAGGAGGCTGACGCCATCGAGATGGCCGAGTTCGGCGCGGACCTTCGCCAACGCGTAGATGGCGATGAGCAGTCCGCCCTTCATGTCATCGGCGCCGGGTCCGCGAACAACTCCGTCCTTGACCGAATACGGAAAATCAGCGAGCGTTCCCGTCGGCCAGACGGTGTCGTGGTGGCCGATGAGCACGACTTTGCGCGGTCCGGTGCCGAAGCGCCACAGCACATGCGGGTGGCCGTCGGTCTCGACGATCTGAGGTGCGGCACCGAGCATTCCGGTGCCGATTCGCGAGACGAGCCGTGCACTGCGGGCCAGGGAAGAGAGGTCGTTGGAGAACGACTCGCATTCGATGAGCGCCTGGAAATCACTCATGAAATCGTCGGAGTCGAACTCTGCCATGGATGTCTCACCTTCTCGCTTGTCAGCCAACTGTTCTTTCAAGGTTAACTGGTGCCCGGTCGCGGCCCGGCGGCACCCGCTCAGGGGCGGGCCAGGTGGTCGATTGTCGCCGTCCGTCGAGGGGGTGACGAAGCTCTCTGCCGGAACCGCCCTGGAGGGTGATCGTCGTTTTGACCGCTGGCAGAGAAGTTGGCTAAAGTTGGTTCGGTTGCCGCCTTAGCTCAGTCGGCAGAGCGATTCACTCGTAATGAATAGGTCGCGGGTTCGATTCCCGCAGGCGGCTCGGCAACAGCCCCTCCCACCAGGACAGACTCTGGTGCGGGAGGGGCTTTCTCGTGGCCGAAGTGCCTGTCAGGCGCGGACCCTCTCAGCCGGGAGGCGGAGCGAAGAAGGTCTCACTTGCTTGGCAACCCGTCTGCAGGCTGCGGCTGAGATCGTCGGTGGTGCTCACTCGGCTGACCATCAGACACAGCGCTTCGCCATCGACGGACGTCGTCGTGTGAAAGCTGCCTGGAGACATGACGATTCCCTGCCCCGGGCGGACAAGAAACCGATTGACCGTTCCGTCGTCGACATCGTCTCGGAACAAGTGCTGGACGATCGTACCGGTGATCGGAATGAGCGCCTGCTCCGTGAGCAGATGCGCTTCGAAATCCTCCGGTGGCTCTGCGCGGTCGTAAGATACCCACAGCAGATCGGTCGTTCCGTCGGCGCCTGGTTCAAAAAGGGAAGCACGGAAGAACGAGGTCGCTGCTGACAGGAATGCTGACGAACCGGGCACCTGCTGGGCGTGGAAATCCATCACCCTGCCGAACGGCGCGAAGGCTTCCGGCGTCAGCTCGAGCATTCCGTCCCCCGCGAGGTCGGAGTTCTCGCGCCGACCCAAGGTCACGTGAGAGCGGGAAGGAGACTTCACGGTTCACTTCACCCGACCGGCTCAGGCATCTTTTCCACGGTGTAGGACATTTCGATGCTGTCCTCGGTGCGCGGGTCGAACAGGCGCACTCGCCAGAGTGAGGCGAACTGGTCAACACCTTCAGCCATGGGGATGGTGCCAGAGATGAGGACGGTGCCCGGCTGCGCGACCTCCTTGGCCTTGAGTTCGTCAAGCCAATAGCTCGGAGGCAGCAGATCGGCAAAGCTTCCATCCTGAAGCTGTGATTCGACGCCACCCGCATCAGTGACGAAGGACTCGATGCGGATCTCGTCGATGTGATCGGCAATTTCCTCATAGACCCATGCACGCTTGGCCAGAATGTTCGGTGCAGCATTCTTGCTCCATGCCACTCCATACACTTCGAGGTCGCGATCGGTCTGATCGCTGGCTGCGGTGATGAGTACGCCGCGGTCCGATACGACCAGCGCCCATTCCGCCTCTCCAGAAGATTTTCCGTGCTGGACCGTCACGGTCTCAGCCTGCTGAGCAAGGTAAGGAGACACGGGGTATAGGGCGGGCACCTGGCTGGGGCCAGGTACTCCGAGAGCGGCCAACTCGTCAATGTGATGCTGAACCGCTTCTTGGTTTCGACCGGCATAGCCCGCGTTGAGAAGCCTGTCGACGTGTACGTCAACGGTGGTCTTGTCCGGGAGTTCGAAGGTAAGCATCGTGTGTTCTTCCTTGTCGTCGATGAGGTTTCACGTGATGTTGTCTCATTGTATACAGCCTGTATACTGTTAGCGCAATCACAGTTCTTGCCGCAGAGTCGCAGGCGAGCATTGTCCAGACAGATGAAAAGGATTGCTATGCAGAGTGCATCAACAACCCGTCCGCCGGTGGCGCGGAAGGATCTCATCAAGGCATTCGCCGCCAGCCTGAGCGGCACCACGCTCGAGTGGTACGACTTCGCCATCTATTCGGCAGCGGCGGCCATCGTCTTCCCCGTGCTCTTCTTCCCTTCGGGCGACCCGATGGTCGGCGTGCTGTTGGCCTTCTCGACCTATGCAGTCGGCTACGTCTCTCGGCCGTTGGGCGGAATCGTCTTCGGCCGCCTCGGCGACAAAGTCGGTCGAAAGAAAGTCCTGGTCTGGACTCTTGTGCTCATCGGAGTCTCGACATGTCTCATCGGCATCCTTCCGACCTACCAGAGCATCTCCCTGTGGGCTCCGCTCTTACTGGTGCTCCTGCGTTTCGCTCAGGGCATCGGTGTCGGCGGTGAATGGGGCGGCGCTGTCCTCCTGTCTAGCGAATACGGAGATCCGCGCTATCGCGGCTTCTGGTCGTCAGCTGCTCAGATCGGACCTCCGGCCGGCAACCTCATGGCCAATGGTGCCTTTGCGGGTCTGACTCTCGCCCTCAGCGAAGAGCAGTTCTTCGCTTGGGGCTGGCGTGTGGCGTTCCTCGTGTCGGCGGTGCTCGTGCTCTTCGGTCTGTGGATCCGTCTCAAGCTCGAAGACACCCCGGTATTCAAGGCAGTCGAACAGTCGGGTGAGCGTCCCGAGAAGCCGATCACAGAACTTCTGCAGACCGAGTCGCGCCCGCTGTTCTCGGCGATCCTCGCCCGCATCGGGCCCGATGTCACCTACGCACTCTTCACAGTCTTCACCCTCGCCTACGGCACGATTGTGCTCGACCTCGACCGGACCACGGTGTTGGGCGCGGTCATGCTCGGCTCAGCTTTCCAGGTCATCTGCATCCCGCTGGCCGGCTACCTCTCAGACATCATCAACCGGCGTCTTGTCTATGGTGTCGCTGCGGTGGGCGCAGTGGCGTGGACCTTCGTTTTCTTCACCAAGCTCGAAGCAGGAGACGCCACCTGGATGTACGTCGGCATCCCCGTCGGACTGTTCTTCCACTCGCTCATGTACGGGCCGCAGGCGGCGTTCGTCGTCGAGCAGTTCACACCTCGACTGAGGTACACAGGTTCGTCACTGGCATACACCATCGCCGGTGTGCTCGGCGGGGCGATCGCTCCGATGATGTTCACGCTGCTGCTCGACAACACCGGAACCTGGGTCTGGGTGGCCGTGTATTTGGCCGGAGCCGTGACTCTCACGCTGATCGGTCTGATCATGGGACGCAACAACAACGTGCAGGAGGACGTCGACCATCTTGAGAAGCTCGCCGCTGCGCAGCGTTCGACTGAAGTCATCGATGAGGCGGCG
This sequence comes from Brevibacterium sp. Lmc1, assembly GCF_057654315.1. NCBI lineage: Bacteria > Bacillati > Actinomycetota > Actinomycetes > Micrococcales > Brevibacteriaceae > Brevibacterium > Brevibacterium sp. Lmc1. The sequence goes on from NZ_CM172803.1 coordinate 1,172,995, forward strand.
CCGAGTCATTGAGTTCGGTCAGTCATGTGCTCCGACTGCGACTAACAGTCGGGGCACATGACTGGCCTTCTCGCGGCGAATGTGGCACTCAGCGGGACAGCAGCAGATTCTGCGTCTGAGTGATGTGCTCGCAGATAGCGTTGGTAGTCGCCTCGGCATCACCGGAGCGCAGCGACTCAAGGATCTGGGAATGTTCTTCGAGCACCTGTGCCGGACGGTCGGCGCTCGTCCAGGTTGCAGAGATGCCGAAGCGGACGTGTTTGACTCGCAATCGGGTGTAGATGTCGCTGAGCACCCTATTGCCTGCGGCATCGACCATTGCGGCATGGAAACGCTGGTCGAGACTGATGAAATCCGGAATCGTGTCGTCGGCGACCGGCAGCTCCACCTGCTGCTGGTAGAGGTCATCCATGGCTGCGATCGGCGCTTCTCCGGATGCCAAGATCTGCCGAGCGGTCTCGAGCTCGATCATCTGCCGGACCTCCATCGTCTCGCGGATCTCTCGATCGTCACTGGGCCGTATGTATGCCCCACGGTGCGGAATGAGGTCAACGAGGCCGTCAGAGGCGAGCATGATAAGCGCTTCACGAATTGGGGTGCGGGACAGGCCGAACCTCTTGACCAGATCCCCTTCGGTCAGGAAGGTGCCTTGTATAGCCGGGTCCGTCAGTACGAGGTCGCGCAGGCGCTCATAGGCAGTCCGGCGTGCAGCGGGACCTGACGATGTTTGCATACAACCCACCTTAGTCGTTTGCCGGATAACCAGCATCGGCCACGACAAGAGAAAAAGAGGAGAGATACATGAAGATCGCAATGGTGCAGATGAACTCGACTGGGGACCAGCAGGAGAATCTCGACCGAGTCGCCGAGCACACTGCCTCGGCAGTTCGGAAGGGAGCTCGCCTCGTCGTCTTCCCTGAAGCTGCCCAGATCGCTTTCGGGAACGACCTGGCGCGTGCGACCGCTGAGGATGACGGTCAGTGGTCTGAGTCGATTGCGCAGATTGCTGCAGAGAACAACACTATAATTGCTGTCGGTGCCTTCCGCGCGGGTGAAAATGGGACGGTGGTCAACACTCTCATCGTGCGCGGAGTCGACGAAGGCCGCGAGATCAGTGTCGACTACGACAAGATCCATCTCTACGATGCATTCGGACATCGCGAATCGGACACAGTGACTGCAGGGGAGTCGGTGCGCACTTTCCGCCTGGCCGGACTCACTTTCGGCCTGGCCATCTGCTATGACGTACGTTTCCCGGCACTGTTCACAGCTCAAGCTCGAGCAGGCGCAGATGCGATCATCGTCGCGACCTCATGGGGCGCGGGCCCTGGAAAAGCCGAGCAGTGGAAGCTGTTGGGTCCAGCCCGCGCCCTGGATTCGACCGCTTACGTGCTCGCCTGCGACCAAGCCGACCCTGCGGTCACAGGAATTCCGGTGAAGGACGGCAGTCCGACGGGGATCGGACACTCCTATGTGGCGTCACCGAACGGCACGCTGATCGCCGAGGCAGGGCGAGGTGAGGAGATCATCTTCGCTGACATCGACCACAGTCGAGTGGCGGAAATCCGTGGGACCCTGCCTGTCCTTCAGAACTCGCGTCTTGAAGGTGCCCTTTTCGTCGAGGGCGTCTGAACCGACTCGCCTCGGCCAGCAGGCGAAGAGACGGATGACTTCGGCCGCCGGTCGATGAATGGACAAGCAAGGCGGCCGGTGCTGCTCACTCGTCCTCGGAGCGGGCCTTGTTCTCCTGGTCCAGAGCCCGCATCAGCTCGAACCGGGACTTCACCCCGACTTTGCGGTAGATATTCGTCAGTCTCAGCTCCACCGTCCGCACCGAGACGAAGAGCTCATGGGCGATGACATGGTTCTTGTAGCCCTGAGTGAGCAGTTCGACGACCGGAAGTTCTTTGTCGTTGAGGGAATCCGTGATCGACCCGGACGACTCGGCGTGCGTTTCTCCCACGACTCGAGCGTCTCCGAAACCGATGTCGGCGAGGACGGACCGACCGATCGCCTTCATCTCTTCGCTGTCAGCGTCATAGCCGAGTTCCTTGAGCTTATGGGCATAGGCCAAGAACGTCCGGCCGCGCACATATTCGAGTTCCGGACTCGTCCACGAATCGAGGAGGCGGGAGAACTCCCTCCAAGCCTCATCGCCAGACATCAGCAGCGCTCTGCTGCGCGCGGCCGCCGCTGCCGTCCAGGTCATCGGAACATCCCGCTGTGCCTGTTCGAGCTCGGCGAGGATCCGCTTGGCTTTGGAGATATCGCCGACATAGACGAGGGACTCGATGAAGTCGTCGAGATAGCGCAGAAGGTGAGGGCTGGGCAGTCGCGTCGACAGACGGTGGCAACGCGCGAAATGCCTGTTCGCGGAGGCGAAATCGCCCTCCTGCATCGCTGTTCGTGCTTCGATCGCCGCGAGCCTGCATCTCAGCAGCCAACTCGACCCCTGCGCCGTAAGTCGGCGGGCGTCGTGCACTGCGTTGCGGGCGAGATCCGAATGGCCGTCGAGGACCGCCATCATCGCGGTTCGAATGTGATCGTTGACGGACACACTCTCGTGATGGTCATTGCCGGCGGTGAGCAGTTCGTCCAATTCGCGAACGCGATGGTAGTTTCCGGCACGGCACTCGTTGTCGAACGCCACGACCCTGGACAACCTCGCCCACAGGGGTGTGAGATGAGATGACTGGTCGAAGAAGTTGCTCAACGCTGCACGAGCCTCGTCGAACCGGTCTGCCAAGGACAGAATCTGGGCGATGACGATCCATGAGAATTCGATGGCGAAGGTCCGGCGAATACGGTAGCCGATGACAACGAGTTCCTCGGTGGAGGGAAGGCATCGTCCATTGAGGGCTGCGTCGAAGAGATCGACGACTGATTCGACGACCTGAGCCACCTCTGCATCTGGGCCGAGTAGAGTTGATATCCGTTCAGCTGCTGCTCGTGCATTCTCTGCATCCCATTGCTGGAGATAACAGAATGCCGTACTGGCCAACAGGGAGGCACAGGCTTGCGGTGATTTCTCCGCATTGCTGTCGACGACTCTCATCACATGCTGATCGTTGATCACGCTCAATTCGGCATAGTCGATGAGGATTCGCAGCCTCAGCACCGAGGGACTGACCTCATCGGTACCTTTCCGCCCCTGCAGAAACCGCAGATATCTGCGCGCAAGGGTGTACTGGCACTGTGCCATGAGTTCTGCGGTCAGCTCCTCGACCGCCGACTCAGGCGCAGGGCCGTCAGAGAGGAGAAGAGCTCGTTCTGCCAATTCCAGTCCGTGAAGTATCCGACCGCCTCGGACACATTCGGTTGCACACATCAACAGGCCGACGACTCTTTCGGCATCGATGGCAGCGAAACTGGTGTGCCACATGTGCAGCACAGCCTCATCGTCCGCGAGCTCATCGGCGATCGCCGCATGATGACGGTGACGTTCGGTGTCGGTCATCGAATAGTAGACAACCGATCGGATGCGTGGATCGCAGACCTCGACGCCGTTCCGCATCTGTCGGACCAATCCCTGTGCGACGAGGTCCTCGATGCTTCCCTCACCGACCTGCGCGACCTGCTCGGCGATGTGGGTGGGAATGTACGCACCGCATGAGATGACTCTGAGCGCATCCAGCATCTGTATGGAGCAGTTCTCGAACGAGCGCCCCGCTGTCTCCTGAAGCTCGGGACCGGGCCTGAGGGGAAGCGAGAGAGCTTCGTTCTCGTAGAGCGCTCCAGGGCGAATCGCCGAGAGGAGCGATTCGAATGACCCGGGATTGCCTGCACTGCACCTGGCGACGATTTCGAGCACGCTCTTCCACGCCAGAGGCGACGTCGAGGACAATCCCAACTCGATGAGCGATTCGACCTTGAGCGGGCTCAGGACGACCCGTGGAAAGCTGCTCAGGGGTCCGGATCTGTCGATCGACCGGACCGAGAGGATCGCGCGCAGATTTTTGACGCTGCGACGTCGCAGCAGATAGCCGATCACCTCGAGACTGGCTGGATCCATCAGATCGGCATCATCGACGATGACCGCGAAAGCGTTGAAAGCTCTCTGCCGCAGTGAAGCGTCGAGGTTCTCTGCGACGGCAAAGGTCGATCGTTCATCGGTGGACGACGTGATCAGCGACCGCAGGCTCGTCCCGACGGCATCGTCGACAGCCGCGAGGAACGCAGAAAGTCCGGAGAGTCGCCACTTCCTTTCGACCGGGTTGGCACGCACGATGCTCACCGAAAGGGTGGTTGAATCGGCCACAGAAGTGAGGAGAGTGGTACGCCCCGAACCGGCAGGGCCGGTGACGACGACCGTGTCGGACCCGGCTCCTCTGGTTACGCTCAGCAGTTCGCTGAGCTCGTTTTCGCGTAGGTTCTGGATCATCGAAGGTGCTCGCTTCTCGGTATCGCCTGCTCCACAGACCGCGGTGCGAAACGAGGAACGCACCAGGCTCAGAAGAAGCCTGTGAAAGGTGGGGAGCGGGAAACCCTGGCGCAATGGGTGGGTCGCGCATCTGAGGGAGTGGTCTGCGGATAGGGGATCAACGTGTTCCCGGGGTGGAAACTGCAGATGATGCTACCGAACATCAGGCGATTTCCGCGGAGAAAATGTTTCAGTCATTGAATAGTTTCGCGAAACTATGGAATTTGCGGGATCTGAGCCACGGAAGACATCGGGCCCGTCTCGACATGATCTGCCATGTCGAGACGGGCCCGAGAATTGCGAAGGGGCATCCCCGCCGCCGGAAAGAGAATCGGCACGAGGTCCGAGCGCAGTGTGACTCAGCCGTCAGCGCTTCTTCACCGGTTTGAACGACGTCGAGCACTTCCACGTCGTCTTGCCCTTCTTTGCCGTCACGGTCACCTTGACAGCCTTACCTGGGGTAGCGCCGGAGATGTAGTACTTCAGAGAGGCCTTGCCCTTCTTTGACGCAGTGGCCTTCTTCTTCGTCTTCGTCGTCTTGTAGTGGGCAAGGGTCTCGACCTTGGCCTTCGAGCCGACCTTCGAGACATTGACCCAGGTGTTCGAGTACTGGCGGGGCTTCGAATTCGACATCTTCACTGCGCATTTCTTCGTCGCAGCTTCGGCGGGTGCCGCGTCGACGGCGATGGGGCCGGCGAGCAGGCCGACAGCAAGGGTCAGTGCCATGAGCTTCGAGCCCGTCTTCGTGCGGGCAAGGGTGGTCAAGGACATGATTCTCCAATGGGTTCCGAGTTGATGCGTCGACTTATCATAATCACGTCTGTCGTCGAAAGGAAACGCGGAATATTCGACAACTGAAGAAGTTGCGGAAGTGCGAGTGTGCAACCGAATTCACTCTGCTTGCGCCGGCGCTCGTGCGTGTGTTGCCCGTCACTCGAAACTGGGACACAATAGGGGTGCGAATATTACTGAACGATCGATCAGATCTTATGGTCGGTCTTCCATCCAGACTGTGAGGAACACATGAGCGAAGCGTTCATCTATGACGCAGTGCGCACCCCACGCGGCAAGAACCGCGGCGGAGCGCTGCACAGCGTCAAACCCATCGATCTCGTGACCGGACTCATCGACGCCATTCGCGAGCGCAACCCCGATCTCGACGACAAAGCCATCGACGACATCGTCCTCGGCGTTGTGTCCCCGGTCGGCGAGCAGGGGTCGGATATCGCCCGCGTCGCCGCCATCGTTGCTGGCCTCGACGAGTCCGTCGCCGGCGTTCAGGTCAACCGCTTCTGCGCCTCCGGGCTCGAAGCCGTCAACATCGCCGCCCAGAAGGTCGGCTCCGGCTTCGAGAACCTCGTCCTCGCCGGAGGCGTAGAATCGATGTCCCGTGTGCCGCTGGGATCCGACGGCGGAGCCTGGGCACAGGATCCGACGACGAACTATGACACGTACTTCGTGCCGCAGGGCATCGGTGCCGACCTCATCGCCACCACAGAGGGCTTCAGCCGGGCAGACGTGGATGCCTTCGCCGCCGAATCGCAGAAGCGTGCCGCTGCTGCCTGGGAGAACAACCTCTTCGAAACCTCGATCATCCCGGTCAAAGACATCAACGGCATCACCGTGCTCGACCGCGATGAGCACATGCGTCCCGGCTCGACCGTCGAATCGCTGTCGCAGCTGCCACCGGCATTCTCCAAGCTCGCCGCACAGACCGGATTCGACGAGGTGGCTCTGCAGAAGTACCACTGGATCGAAGCCATCGACCACGTCCACACCGCCGCGAACTCCTCGGGAATCGTCGACGGCGCCTCGTTGGTCATCCTCGGCGACGAGGAAGTCGGCCAGAAGATGGGGATGAAACCCCGTGCCCGCATCGTCTCCACCGCGGTCACCGGCTCGGAACCCACGATTATGCTCACCGGTCCGACTCCGGCGACGAAGAAGGCCCTCGACAAAGCCGGCATGACCGTCGATGACATCGATCTGTTCGAACTCAACGAGGCATTCGCCGCCGTCGTGCTCAAGTGGATGAAGGATCTCAACATCCCCCACGAGAAGGTCAACGTCAACGGCGGAGCCATCGCCATGGGCCACCCGCTGGGAGCCACCGGCGCCATGATTCTGGGCACTGTCCTCGACGAACTCGAGCGCCGCGACCTCAAGCGTGGACTCGTCACCCTGTGCATCGGCGCAGGCATGGGCATCGCGACGATCATCGAAAGGGTCTGACATGACGAACACTCAAACCACAGCTGCCGACTACCAGCGCAACACCGATGCCGAAGGCATCGTCACCGTCGTCATCGACGAACCCGGTGCCAAGGTCAACACCATGAACGACTACTTCGCAGCTGCCCTGGAGGCGACCGTGGAGTGGCTCGAAGCCAATGTCGATGACATCACCGGCGTCGTGCTGACCTCTCCGAAGAAGACCTTCTTCGCCGGCGGAAACCTCAACAAGCTGCGTGCGGCCGATCCGGCCAATGCCGAAGAGGAGTTCGCGACCGTCGAACACCTCAAGAAGGTGCTGCGTCGCCTCGAGACCTTCGGCAAGCCGGTCGTCGCCGCCCTCGGCGGTGCGGCACTGGGCGGCGGACTCGAACTCGCCCTGGCTGCTCACCACCGGATCGCCGCCGATGACAACCCGAGCGCCCGCTTCGGCTTCCCCGAGGTCTCACTCGGCCTGCTGCCCGGCGGTGGCGGAGTCGCCCGGTCGGTGCGCATGCTCGGCATCCAGACCGCACTGCAGAAGGCCATCCTGCCGTCGACGAAGTTCAAGGCCGCCGACGCCCAGGCGCTCGGCCTCATCGACGAACTCGCCCCCGCGGCCGAACTCGAATCCAAGGCCAAGGCCTGGATCAAGGCCAACCCCGAGGCTGTGCAGCCGTGGGACGTCAAGGGCTTCAAGATCCCCGGCGGCTCCCCGTCCTCACCGAAGATCGGCGCGATGCTTCCGGCGCTGCCGTCCTTGCTGCGCAAACAGGGCAAGGGTGCGCCGATGCCGGCTCCGCGAGCTGTGGTCGCCGCTGCGGTCGAAGGCGCACTGGTCGACATCGACACCGCGCTGACGGTCGAGTCCCGCTACTTCGTCAACGTCACCCATACTCCGGTGGCGAAGAACATGATCAAGGCGTTCTTCTTCGACCTCGGCCACATCAACTCCGGCGGCTCGCGCCCTGACGGTGTCACACCTCGTCAGGTGAAGAAGCTCGGCGTGATCGGTGCCGGAATGATGGGGGCGGCGATCGCCTACAGCGCAGCGAAGTCCGGTATCGAGGTCGTCCTCAAGGACGTCGAGCTCGCCAATGCGGAGAAGGGCAAGGCTTACGCCGCCAAGCGTGAGGAATCGGCCTTGGCCAAGGGCAAGACCACCGAGGCGAAGTCGCAAGCTGTCCTCGACCGGATCACCCCTAGTGCCTCGGCCGAGGATTTCGCCGGTGTCGACTTCGTCATCGAGGCGGTCTTCGAGTCCGTCGATCTCAAGCAGAAGGTGTTCCAGGAGATCCAGGACATCGTCGAGCCTGATGCGGTCCTCGGTTCGAACACCTCGACCCTGCCGATCACCGACCTGGCCAAGGGCGTCACCCGGGACAAGGACTTCATCGGTGTCCACTTCTTCTCGCCGGCCGACAAGATGCCGCTGGTCGAGATCATCTGCGGTGAGCACACCTCCGACGAGGTCCTCGCCCGCACCTTCGACCTCGTGCAGCAGATCCGGAAGACTCCGATCGTCGTCAACGACTCGCGCGGATTCTTCACCTCCCGCGTCATCGGCACCTTCATCGCCGAGGCGGTCGCCGCCGTCGGCGAAGGCGTGGAGCCGGCCAGCGTGGAACAGGCGGCACTGCAGGCCGGGTACCCCACCGGTGCCCTGCAGCTGCTCGACGAACTGACGCTGACCCTGTCGCAGAAGATCAACAAGGAGACCCGCGACGCGGTCGAGGCCGCTGGCGGCACCTGGATAGCCCACCCCTCCGAAGCCGTCTTCGACTGGATGGTCGAGCAGGGACGGACCGGACGCAAGGACGGCGCCGGCTTCTACGACTACGACGAGAACGGCAAACGCACCACGCTGTGGCAGGGTGTACGCGAGAAGTACGAATCGGGATCGAATGATCAGCCCTTCGCCGATCTGCAGGAGCGGATGCTCTTCGCCGAGGCGATCGAGACGATCAAATGCCTCGACGAGGGGGTGCTCACCTCGGTGCCGGACGCGAACATCGGTTCGATCTTCGGCATCGGATTCCCCGCGTGGACCGGCGGCGTGCTCCAGTACGTCAACCAGTACGAAGGCGGTCTGGCCGGCTTCATCGACCGGGCGAATGATCTGGCTGCGAAGTACGGCGAGCATTTCACACCGCCGGCCTCGCTGGTCGAACGCGCGAAGACCGGGGAAACCTACGAGTAAGAGGAGACCCCTGGAATAGCCTGATGGCCTTCCGGTGTTGTCCAGTCACACTGAGACTTCAGTGTCACTGACATCTACCGGAAGGCCATTGCCATGCGCGCCGCCGTCTATGACGCCTACACCGAGAACTTCGACGACATCACCGTCCGCGAGCTGCCCGACCCGAAGCTGCCGCCCGCCTCGGTGCTCATCGAAGTCAAGGCTGCCGGAGTCAACCCGGTCGACTGGAAGCTCGTCGGCGGGCACCTCGACCCGGTCATGCCCACGCAGTTCCCCGTCATCCCGGGCTGGGACGTCGCCGGTGTCGTCGTCGGACGCGGCTTCGACACCCCGGAATTCTCCATCGGCGATGAAGTCGTCGCCTATGCACGCAAGGACGTGCTCGGCGGCGGGACCTTCGCCGAGAAGGTCGCCGTCCCCGTGCGTGCGGTCGCCCCGAAGCCGAAGAGTCTGAGCTGGGAACAGGCAGGCGGACTGCCGTTGGCCGGCGGCACCGCTCTGCGGACCCTCGAGTCCCTCGGCGACCTGGAGGGCAAGACCGTGCTCATTCACGGAGCCTCCGGGGGAGTGGGCGGCTTCGCCGTGCAGATCGCCCGGGCCGCCGGAGCACGCGTCATCGGCACCGCGTCCGAAGCCAATCATGAATACCTGCGCGGACTCGGCGCCGAGCCCGTGACCTACGGCGACGGCCTGGTCGAGCGCGTTCTCGAGGCTGCCGGCGGCGAGGTCGACGGGGTCGCGGACTTCGTCGGGGGAGTCCTCGACGACACCCTGGCCGTGCTCGCCGAGGGCGGAGCGCACGCCTCGGTGGCCGATCCCAGCGTCGCAGAGCACGGCGGACGCTACATCTGGGTGCGTCCCGACGGCTCCGAGACTGCTCGCCTCGGTCTCCTCGTCGACGAAGGAAAACTCACCGTCGACATCGCCGGCACCTACGGCCTCGACGATGTTCCCCGGGCCTTCAAGGACAGCGCCACCGGTCACGTCCGCGGCAAGCTCGTCATCGTGCCCTGAATATCGGCTATACCGTCCTCGGTGATCGAAAAATCGCCGAGGCGGGACTCGGCTGATCCGGTGATCAGCTGAGTCCCAGCGCCGCGGCCGCTGCGGCGCGCAATTCGACCCCGACCACCTCGGCGCTGGAGCGACGAGCCTGGTGCGGGGTCGAATTCATCATCCCGAACGCCGCATGCACACGCACAGTGGCCGACTCCAGCGTCCACACCGGGTGGGCGGCCTCGACGACCTCCGCCCACCGACTGACATAGGCGCGCTGGAGACGGCGCACGGTCCGTCGCGATTCGTCCGGCAGCGCCTCGAGGTCACGGTCCTGGATGCGGATGAGCTCGGGCTCGCTCATGGCGAAGTCGACGTGGAAGTCGATGAGACGTCGCAGGGTCCGGACCGCCTCGGTGGGGGAGATCCCCGACGCGGTGTCCCATGCCGCGGAGACGATCTCCTCGCCTCCGGACTGGAGATACGCAGAGATGCCGACGAGGAGCTCCTCGAGCACGGCCTCCTTCGACGAGAAATGCCGGTAGACCGCCGGTGCCGAGATCCCCGCACCTTTGCCCAGGTCGTCGAGGCGCACCCCATGGAAGCCGTGCCGGGCATAGAGCGTCTTCGCGACCTCGAGCAGCTGCTCGCGCCTGGCTGCCTTCGCCGCTGCCCGTGCCGTCGGCTTGGCCTCGTCCGAGATCGACATCCGGCCTCCTTCCCTGAGCCTGATGACAACCGCCTGGGACGACGTCGGTGCGGTCTGGCTCGTGCGTTGTCAGTTCTGCCTGTGAGCAGTATCATAGCAGTCAGTTAAGAATCATTAACTGAAATGAGGATGGAATGAGAGCAGTGGGAACTGCGGTCAGTCCGGCGACGGGGCAGGTCAACTCCGAGGCCCATGCCGAACTCATCGTTGAACTCCGGGAGCGCATTGCGGCCACAGCCCGCGGCGGTTCCGAGAAGTCCAGACAGCGCCATATCGATCGCGGAAAGCTGCTGCCGCGTGAGCGCGTCGAGCATCTCCTCGACCCCGGCACGCCCTTCCTCGAACTCTCTCCGCTGGCCGCCAACGGCATGTATGACGACGCCAGCCCGGGCGCCGGAATCATCACCGGAATCGGGCGGGTCGCCGGCCGCGAATGCGTGATCGTGGCCAATGACGCCACCGTCAAGGGCGGAACCTACTACCCGGTGACCGTGAAGAAGCACCTCCGGGCTCAGGAAGTCGCCAAAGAGAACAGCCTTCCGTGCATCTACCTCGTCGACTCCGGTGGCGCGAACCTGCCGAATCAGGACGACGTCTTCCCCGACCGAGAGCACTTCGGTCGCATCTTCTTCAACCAGGCCACCCTCTCAGCTGCCGGAATCCCGCAGCTGGCCGCCGTCATGGGCTCCTGCACCGCCGGTGGCGCCTACGTCCCCGCGATGGCCGACGAATCGATCATCGTCTCCGAGCAGGGCACGATCTTCCTCGGAGGCCCACCGCTGGTCAAGGCCGCCACCGGTGAGGAAGTCACCGCCGAGGAGCTCGGCGGGGGAGCGCTGCACTCCCGGGTCTCCGGCGTCACCGACCACCTCGCGGCCAATGACCCCCATGCACTGGAGATCATGCGCGACATCGTCTCGACTCTCGGGCCGAAGAGCACTCCGAACTGGGACGTCATCGAATCCCGCATGCCGGCACACTCGCCGGAGGAGCTGACCTCGGTGGTGCCGGTGGACTCGCGAACACCGTATGACGTCCGCGAGGTCATCGCCCGCCTCGTAGACGGATCCGAGTTCCACGAGTTCAAAGCCGAATACGGCACGAGCCTCGTCACCGGATTCGCTCACCTCGACGGACACCCCGTCGGCATCGTCGCCAACAACGGAATCCTCTTCGGCGAATCCGCGCAGAAGGGCGCCCACTTCATCGAGCTCTGCGACCAGCGCAGCGTGCCCTTGGTGTTCCTGCAGAACATCTCCGGATTCATGGTCGGCCGCGACTACGAAGCCGGCGGCATCGCCAAACACGGTGCGAAGATGGTCAACGCCGTCGCCACCGCCCGCGTCCCGAAGTTCACCGTCGTCATCGGCGGCTCCTTCGGCGCCGGCAACTACTCGATGTGCGGCCGCGCGTACTCCCCGCGTTTCCTGTGGATGTGGCCCAATGCCCGCATCTCCGTGATGGGCGGCGAACAGGCCGCCAGCGTGCTCTCGACCGTCAGGCGCGACCAGCTCGAGGCCCGCGGCGAGGAGTGGAGCGCCGAGGCCGAAGACACGTTCAAACAGCCCATCCGCGACCAGTACGAAGCCCAGGGAAACCCGTACTACTCGACGGCTCGCCTGTGGGATGACGGAATCATCGAACCCGGTGACACCCGCCAGGTACTGGCACTGGCCCTCGAACTCGCCCGCTTCGGACCGATGGAACGCCCGCTGAATGCCAGCGGCTACGGCGTCTTCAGAATGTGAGCCCCACCATGACGAAAATGTTCACAACAGTCCTCATCGCCAACCGCGGCGAGATCGCCCTGCGCGTCATCCGCACCTGCCGCCGACTCGGCATCCGCACCGTCGCCGTCTACTCCGACGCCGACGCCCGTGCGGCCCACGTCAAGGCCGCCGACACCGCGGTCCACCTGGGGCCGGCCGCCGCCTCCGAGTCCTATCTGCGCATCGACAAGGTCATCGCCGCAGCACAGGCCACGGGAGCCGAAGCCATCCACCCCGGCTACGGATTCCTGTCGGAGAACGCCGAATTCTCCGCTGCCTGCGCCGACGCCGGAATCGTCTTCCTCGGCCCCGGAGCCGACGCGATCCGGACGATGGGCGACAAGATCACCGCGAAGCAGGCTGTCTCCTCCCGCGGGGTGCCGCTCGTGCCCGGCACGAAGGACGCCGCGATGAGCGACGAGGCCCTCATTGCGGCTTCGACGGACGTCGGCTTCCCCGTGCTCATCAAGCCCTCCGCCGGCGGCGGCGGCAAAGGAATGCACGCGGTGTTCGAAGCCGACAAACTCGCCGAGGCGCTGCGGACCGCCCGCCGCGAAGCCGCGAGCTCCTTCGGCGACGACACGCTGTTCCTCGAACGCCTCGTCGCCACCCCGCGCCATATCGAAGTCCAGATCATGGCCGACGCGCACGGCAACGTCATCCACCTCGGCGAACGCGAATGCTCCCTGCAGCGCCGTCACCAGAAGGTCATCGAGGAAGCACCCTCTGCGCTGCTGGACGAAGAGACCCGCGCCCGAATCGGCCAGGCCGCCTGCGAGACCGCGAAGTCCGTCGGCTATGTCGGAGCCGGCACTGTCGAGTTCATCGTCGGGGCCGACCGTCCCGATGAGTTCTTCTTCATGGAGATGAACACCCGACTGCAGGTCGAACACCCCGTCACCGAGGAGGTCACCGGAGTGGACCTCGTCGAACTCCAACTGCGCGTCGGCGCGGGCGAAGAGCTGCCGCTGACGCAGGATGACATCACACTGACCGGGCATTCGATCGAAGCGAGAATCTACGCCGAGGATCCCTCGCGCGGATTCCTGCCCACCGGTGGGCGTGCCCTCGACGTCGTCTTCCCAACCGGTGAGGGCATCCGCGTCGATGCCGGCCTCGACGCTGGCCAGACCATCGCCTCTGACTACGACCCGATGATCGCGAAACTCATCGTCCGTGCCGACGATCGGGCAGCGGCGCTCAAGCGGCTCGATGCCGCGCTCGCCGCCTCGGCGGTGCCGGGAATCGTGACGAACATCGACTTCCTGCGCACCCTTCTCGCGCTGCCCGAGGTGATCTCCGGGGACCTCGACACCTCACTCATCGACAACCTCGGCGAGGATCAGCTGGCGCACAGCGCCGGTGAGACCCACGCGCAGCTGGCGGCCGCCGCTGTCACGGTCACCGGGGGAGCGGCAGGCACGACCCTGACCGGACCGGTCACGGACGCCGAACTGACCGCGAATCGGTCGGCCGCCTCGGCGTGGGCAGGACCGAGCGCCTGGCGCACCTCACGTCCGGACTTCCATCCCACGGTCACCCTGGCCACGGGCGGAGAGACGGTCGACGTCGAGACTCGAGCGGGAGCCGTCGAGGTCGATGCCGACGGACTGTGGCATGTCACCCTCGACGGGATTCAGCACACGGCGCGGATCTTCTCCGATGCCCGTGACCGCAGCATCTGGGTGAGCACCGACACCGGAATCCACGTCTTCGTCCGGCCGCAGGCCGACACCTCGCTGACCCCTGGACTCGAAGGCGCCGAGGTGCTCGCACCGATGCCCGGCTCCGTCGTCGATATCAAGGTCGAGACCGGGGATGCAGTCGAACAGGGAGCACCGATCGTCGTCGTCGAGGCGATGAAGATGGAGCACGTGCTCACCGCACCCGCAGCCGGAATCGTCACCGTCACCGCTGTCGAAGGTGCCCAAGTCGCTCTCGACGAAGTGCTCGCCACAGTCGTCGACGAAGCCGCCGCCGAGGCCGTCGCAGACGCCACCGAATAATCATCAGCCACTCACACCACAACCACGCCACAAGCGGGGAGGAAACTATGGAAACCTTTGTTCCGGGAATGCTGCCCGAAGAATACGAAGACCTGCGTCAAGGTGTCGCGAAATTCGCCGACGAAGAGGTCGCACCCGTCTCAGCCGAACTCGACGCCAAGCACGAGTTCCCCTACGACCTCGTTGCGAAGATGGGCGAGATGGGGCTCTTCGGTCTGCCTTTCGACGAAGAGTACGGCGGAATGGGCGGCGACTACTTCGCTCTGTGCCTGGCCATCGAAGAACTCGGCCGGGTCAACCAGTCCCTGGCCATCACGCTCGAGGCCGGGGTCTCGCTCGGGGCGATGCCGATCTACCGCTTCGGCACCGAAGAGCAGAAGAAGGAATGGCTGCCGAAGCTCACCGACGCCTCGGGCCTGGCCGCCTTCGGCCTGACCGAACCCGAGGCCGGATCCGATGCCGGCGGCACCCGGACCAAGGCCACTCTGGAGGGCGGGACCTGGACGATCAACGGCAGCAAGTGCTTCATCACGAACTCCGGCACCGACATCACCCGCCTGGTCACCGCCACCGCCGTGACCGGAACCCGAACGTCGAAGTCGGGCCGCGAAGTGCCTGAGATCTCGACGATCATGATCCCGACCGGCACCCCCGGCTTCACCGCCGAACCGGCCTATGACAAGGTCGGCTGGAACTCCTCGGACACGCACCCGCTCACCTTCGACAATGTGCAGGTGCCCGAAGAGAACCTGCTCGGCGAACGCGGACGCGGCTACGCGAACTTCCTGCGCATCCTCGACGAGGGCCGCATCGCCGTGGGCGCCCTGTCCGTCGGCGCCGCCCAGGGCTGCGTCGACGAATCAGTGAAGTACGCGAAGGAACGCCAGGCCTTCGGCAAGCCGATCGCCGACTTCCAGGGCATCTCCTTCAAGATCGCCCGCATGGAAGCACGCGTCGTCGCAGCCCGGTCGGCGTACTACCTCGCGGCTTCGCGGATGCTCGCCGGACTCCCGTTCAAGAAGGAAGCGGCTATTGCGAAGATGATCGCCGGCGAAGCAGCCATGGACAATGCGCGCGACGCCACCCAGATCCACGGCGGCTACGGCTTCATGAACGAATACCTCGTGGCTCGCCACTACCGCGACTCGAAGATCCTCGAAGTCGGCGAAGGCACCACCGAGGTCCAGCTCATGCTCATCGCCCGCGAACTCGGACTCTGAGCTCCCGCTCCTGATCTGAGAGCAGGTGCCGACCTTCCGTCGGCCACCCATGCCAAATCGCCCGCCGAGGCGGCGCCGCACATCCGTACGGACGTGCAGGTCCGCCTCGGCGGGCGATATTCTTATCCGATAACACCGTGAGGTGAGACGGCGACCGAAAGGGAAGTGGGAGCACATGGATCTCAGCATGGTGGCATCGGTGGCGACGACGACGTGGATCGTCATCGAATACATCGTGAAGATCATCGCGGTCGGTGTGGTGCCGGAGAACCGTCGCCCGTCATCGTCATCGGCATGGCTGCTGCTCATCCTGTTCGTGCCGATCGTCGGAATTCCCGCATTCCTGCTGCTCGGCAGCCCTTATATCAACCAGCGCCGGGCGCGGATCCAGGCCGAAGCGAACGAACTCATGCACGAAGGCGCCGACGACCTGCCCGATGTGCCGCCGTCTCTGGTCGCCGAGCCCGAATTCGTCTCCGTCGCCCAGCTGGGGCGGGCACTGACCGCGCTGCCGATGGTCACCGGCGACAGCCATGGGGTGATCTCCGATTACGCAGCGTCGATCGCGCGGATGGCCGAACTCGTCGACGAAGCACACGAATACGTCCACGTCGAGATCTACATTATGGCGTGGGATTCGACGACCGACGTCTTCTTCCAGGCGCTCGAGCGAGCATCTGCGCGCGGGGTCGAAGTCCGTGTCCTCTTCGACCACATCGGATCCCGGAAGTATCCGGGATTCCACCGGCTCGGCAAACGACTGAACGCGGCCGGCATCGAATGGCACCTGATGCTGCCGTTCATTCCATGGCGAGGCAAGGCTCGGCGCATCGACCTGCGCAACCACCGCAAGCTGCTCGTCATCGACGGCAAGCGGGCGATGATGGGTTCGCAGAACATGATCGATTCGAGCTACCTCAACAGGAAGAACTCACAGATCGGCCGGAACTGGCACGACATCATGGTCGAGCTTTCCGGGCCCATCGTCGCCGGAATCGAGGCGGTGTTCTCCACCGACTGGTATTCCGAATCGGGACAGGCTCTGGGCATCCGCCCGTACGAGCGCGACGGCAACGAGCCCGAAGTCGGCGGGGCGACGAGCGCGATGCAGCTGGTTCCTTCGGGGCCCGGGTTCACGACCGCTCCGAACCTCAAGGTCTTCACCTCGATGATGTACCTGGCGCAGAAGCGTCTGGCCATCGTCAGCCCCTACTTCGTGCCCGACGAATCGCTGCTGGCCGCCGTGGAGACCGCGGCCAGGCGTGGGGTCGACGTCGAACTCTACGTCAGCGAGCAGGCGGACCAGTACATGGTCGACCGGGCACAGTCGTCCTACTACCGGTCGCTGCTCGAAGCTGGGGTGCGGATCTTCCTGTACCCGAAACCCGCCGTGCTGCACACGAAGTGCTTCATCGTCGACGACCTCTATGCTGTGATGGGCTCATCCAACATGGACATGCGCTCGTTCGGCCTCAACTACGAGATCAGCCTGCTGACCACCGGCGGCGACCTGGTCGACGACATCATCGATGTCGTCGCCGACTACCAGGGCGTCAGCGACGAACTCACCCTGGAGGAATGGGAGAAGCGGCCATGGCTCCGCCGCTATATGGAGTCCGTCATGCGCCTGACGTCTTCGCTGCAGTAGGCGGGCTGAGGCACGGCTGCTTCGCCGAGAAACGGGCTGAGTGTCGAGAAACGCACGTGCGCGCCCGTGTCTCGACACTCAGCCCGTTTTTCGCTGATCAGTCGTCTCGATGGCCCGCTTGATCGCAGCGAAGATGCGAGGTCTGAAGAGGTCGCCGAAGCTCAGGTTGAAGACCTTGAAGCCGGCGTTGAGAAGGTCCATATTGCGCTGATGACTCAATTTGGCCGCCTCATCAGGGCCGTGAGGGTTGAGATAGAACTTGCCGAGACCGTGGACTTCCACTGCGACAGCAGCGGACTTGTGCCGAAAGTCATTGCGTCCGATGAACTTGCCCGACTCTGTGAACGTGTCGACCTGCGGGACCATTCCGGTTACTCCGAAGCGATGGAACTTCACTGCGCAGACCGCCTCGGCTGGAGATTCATATTCGGCGTTCGAGAGATCAACGGCCAAGAGGGCTCTTCGGCGTCCGCGTTGCCCTTTCGCCAACAGATCGGTGATGTCTGCCCGGTCCACCTCTCCCGAACGGAGTGCTTGAGAGATGAGCGGTACAGAAACTTCGAGCGAACGGTCAAGAGCAACGTCAGCCAGAGTCCTGGGCAGAGTGGTGACCGGATAGGCGAACTCGGATGAGACCTGTTCCGGTGGAAGTCTGCGCGAGTAGATGAACACGCCGTCGTAGTTGCGGGTAGGGGAGTTCCTGGAGATCTCGACTTTCGACGATTCGAGCACAGCGGGGTCAAGACAGTGGATGAGCGCGGCCGAAACATGAGAGAACACATCTCCCGGCAGAAGCTCACCGAGGCGGCATGCGATCTGGACCCGCAGCTCCTCGGCTTCGTCCCGCAGATCTCCGAAGGTTTTTGGAAACGAAGTGTCGTGATCCGTGGAAAGACCGCGGATGGGTCCGTGATGGCTATCATCACACGACTTGCGGATCACGTAGTGACCCTTCCTGACTAGGCGCAGGCAGCATCGTTTGGCTTCGGCCAACTGTCTGCGGGACATGCCGAGTCCACGGAGCTGTTGCGCTGTCAGCACTTGGAACATCTATCAAGGATGATCTTAAAATATGCCAAATGCAAGCAAATACTATTAAACGTGGTTTATTTGTGTGGTCAGATGGTGCAGCTTCGGCGACGGCGAAGGGATTGATGCAGCACGGGCCTGTGCTGGGTTGCAAGGTCGCCGGCTCCATCGAAAAACGGGCTGAGTGTCGAAACACGGGTGCGCACACCCGTGTTTCGACACTCAGCCCGTTTCTCGGCGGCCCGGGGTGCATGCTCCCTGTCTCTCGGCGAAGGAGTGCGTGCCTCAGGCAGAGCCTGTGGGGTCGGGGCCGAGGTCGCCGCGGCTCTCCAGCGGCACGTCCAGCAGATTGTGGACGCCGTCGACGATCTCGTTGGGTCGGAACGGAAAGCGGCGGACATCCTCGGCGGTGGAGATTCCCGACAGCACGAGGACCGTGTGCATGCCCGCTTCCATGCCCGCGATGATGTCGGTGTCCATGCGGTCGCCGATCATTGCGGTGCTCATCGAATGGGCGCCGATCCTATTCAGGGCCGAGCGGAACATCATCGGGTTGGGCTTGCCCACGACGTAGGGTTCGCGGTTCGTCGCCTTCGTGATGAGGGCGGCGATGGCGCCGGTGGCTGGCAGGACGCCCTCGGGGGAGGGACCGGTGGCGTCGGGGTTCGTGACGATGAAGCGGGAGCCGGCGTCGATGAGGCGGATCGCCTTCGTGATCGCCTCGAACGAATATGAATGGGTCTCGCCGACGACGACGAAGTCCGGGTCGTGCTCGGTCATGACGAACCCGGCCTCGTGGATCGCCGTGGTCAGCCCCGCCTCGCCGACGACATAGGCCGTGCCGTGCTCGACCTGATTGGACAGGAAATCCGCGGTGGCCATCGCCGAGGTCCAGATGTTCGACTCGGGGACGTCGAGCCCGTTCGAGCGCAGCCGGGCGGAGAGATCGCGAGCGGTGTAGATGGAGTTGTTCGTCAGCACCAGGTAGGGGATATCGGCCTGACGCCACTGGGCGAGCAGCTCTGCGGCTCCCGGCAGAGGATTGTTCTCCTTGACCAGGACACCGTCCATATCGGTCAGCCAGCAGTCGATCGAATCGCGATCCATGTCTCTCCTCGAGCTCGGGGTGGGCCGAAGCGGCTGCTTCCAGCCTAGTCGGGTTGGGCGCAAGTGTGCTGAGAAGTCCGATCCGGGGTGCCGTACCCCCTTTGCGGATCGTCCCCGAGCCCCCTTGACGGAGCGGTCGAAGAGTGTATTGTAGAAATCACTTAATTAAGGGGATGCTTAAATGAGTATGGATCACGTCTTCGCGGCGCTTGCCGATCCGACGCGTCGGGCGATCATCGATCGTCTGCGCGGGGGAGACAAGACCGCCGGTGAGCTCGCGGAACCGCTGCCGATCAGTCGTTCCGCGGTCTCCCAACACCTCAAGGTGCTCGAGACGGCGGGGCTGATCACCCGATCGAAAGCCGCGCAGCAGCGCATCGTCGCACTCAACGCCGATGCCCTCACCGAGGCGGTCGGCTGGCTGCAGGCGGCCCACGACGAATGGCAGCAGCGCTTCGACAGCCTCGACCGCATCCTCGCCGAGGAGGTGCCCACCGATACATCGACGACCGACCCGTCGACCACAGATCGAACTGCGGACTGACTATCGACATCAACGACGTGCCGAATGACGCAGACATCACGTATGACGCAGACATCATGCACGACTCAAGGAGGAGAACAGCGATGAACGCCGAGAACACGGCCAACACAGACACCACAGCCAACACAGTGACCGATCCGAACAGCGCACAGGCGGTTGAACCCGGATTCACCATCGTCCGCGAATTCGCCGCCCCGCGCGCCCGCGTCTGGGAAGCATGGACGAACCCGGACGTCATGGCGCGCTGGTTCCACCCCGAAACGCTGGTCACTCCACGCGAATCCGTATCCGTCGACCTGCGGGTCGGCGGCGAATACACCTATACGATGCGCATACCCGATACGGGGCAGGAGTTCCCGACCGCCGGGAAGTACCTTCACATCGACGAGCCCGTCCGCCTCGACTTCACTTGGGGAAGTCCCGGCGAGGTCGACGATGCCCCGCGCGTCAGCGTCGCACTTGAGGAGATCGGCGCCGACCGCACTCGCATGACGTTCACGCTGACCGGCCTGCCCAATGACTCGGGTGAAGACGCCAGTGCCTACGACGGATGGTCATCGGCCTTCAACGAACTCGGTACAGAGCTCGGGTCCTGACCGGTGCCGACTGATCACGGCGGTGGACCGCCTCAGGCATCGCCGAGGTGGTCCACCGCAGCGAGCGACCGCAGGGTCCGATTGCCGAATCGATCGTCCTCGGTCAGTTCGGTGATGCACCCGGAATGCGCGGCGAACGTCGCCCGCCCCATCGCCTCGAGAGGCAGTTCGAGCCACCGACCGATGACGAACGTGTGGGCGAAGCCGTGGGTGACGACCACCTGGTGCGAGGCTCGCTGCGTGAGGATCTCGCCGACCGCGGCGTAGATCCGAGCACCGGCCTCGCGTCGCGTCTCCGCGCCGTCGATGCCTTCGGCATGATCGAGGCGCATCGTGTGGTCGAAGGCGTCGTCGGGCACGGGTGGGAAGATGAAGCGCGCGTCCAGCCAGGACTGCTCCCGTCCCTCCGCGACTCCGTACGACTTCTCGCGCAGACCCGGGTGGTCGATTGCGCGCGTGCCGAGTCGATCGGCGATCACTTCGGCGGTCCTGCGCGTCCGTTTGAGATCAGAGGTGAATACCGGCGCGGAGGCGGCCGTCGGGATCCGCGACCGCAGTTCGGCGGCGATGCGATCGGCTTGGAGTTCGCCGCGGACGGTGAGCTCGGAATCGTGCCACCCGCCGACCCGGGCCTCGAGATGGTGTCGGGCCTCCGGGTGGGTGACGACGAAGAGGGATCGTGTGATGGTCATGGTGTGCTCGATCCTACCGACCCCCGGGTCGCAGTGGTCCGGTGAATGGCGATAAACTCAAATCACGACGAGTGAGGAGCGTTACATGAGTGACAAGGTCATTGCACAACGAGGTCTGTGGCTGGACGAGATGGAAGTCGGCGCCACCTATAAGCACGCACCGGGCCGCACAGTCACCGAAGCGGACAACACCCTGTTCACGGCCGTGACGATGAATACCCAGGCCCTGCACCTCGACGCGGCATGGTCGGCTACCGAACCCTTCGGCGAGCGCCTCGTCAACTCGATGTTCACCCTGGCCACCCTCATCGGTCTGTCCGTGTCCCAGCTGACGCAGGGAACGACAGTCGGAAACCTCGGCTTCTCCGAGGTCAGCTTCCCGGCACCGATGTTCCACGGCGACACTCTCTACGCAGAGACGACGATCCTCGACAAACGCGATTCGAAGTCCCGTCCGGGCCAGGGCATCGTCACCTTCGAACACCGCGGCTACAACCAGGACGGCAAACTCGTCGCGAAGGCCGTGCGCCAGGCGATGATGTTCGACTCCAGCCACGAGTCCACGGCGGCGAAGTCCGCCGCCGACACCGCCGATCAGTCCGACACCGGAAAGTGAGCCCCCATATGTCCCTCGAGTTCAAACCCGCCTGGCTCTTCGTCCCCGGCGATCGTCCCGATCGGTACACGAAAGCAGCCGAACGCTCGGATATCGTCATCCTCGACCTCGAAGACGCCGTCAACGAGGCCGACAAAGCTGCCGCACGGGAGTCCATCGTCGACTTCCCGCTCGACCCGACCCGCACGGTCGTGCGGGTGAACTCCCACGATTCGGGCCACCTCGGCGAAGATCTGAAGATGCTCGCGCGCACCGAGTACACGGCCGTGATGCTGCCGAAGGCGGAGCTTGCATCTGATGTGTCGATCCTGTCCGGGTTCCAGGTCATCGCGCTCATCGAAACCGCGCTCGGAGCCGTCAACGTCGCCGAGATCGCCGCTGCGCCGAATGTCTATGCGCTGATGTGGGGTTCGGAGGATCTCATCGCCGACCTCGGCGGAGGCTCCTCCCGCAGGGCCGATGGCGGCTACCGGGAGGTGGCCAAGCATGTGCGCAGTCAGACCCTCCTCGCCGCTCGGGCCCATCGCAAGTTCGCGCTCGACTCGATCTGGGCGGACATCCCGAACCTCGAAGGACTGGCAGCCGAGGCCGAAGACGCCGTACAGTCGGGGTTCTCCGGCAAGGTCTCCATCCACCCCAACCACGTGCCCGTCGTCCGCGACGCCTTCCGCCCCAGCGACGAACAGCTGACCTGGGCGCGGTCCGTGCTCGACCTGGCGAAGACGGAGAAGGGCGCATTCTCCTTCGAGGGCAAGATGATCGACGCCCCGCTGCTCAAGCACGCCGAACTCATCGTCGCCCGCGCGAACTGAGGGACACCACCTCGTGAACGTCTCCGATGCGCTCATCGCCGACCAGATCCGTGCCGTCCTCACCGCCGCAGAGACGGGGGACGGGACCGCGCCCATCGTCGAGGCAGGGAACCCGGTCCTCCGGTCCCAGACCCGCCCTTTCGACGGGCAGGTCGACGACGCCGAGCTCGAGCAGCTCGCCGAGGTGATGCGAGCGACCATGCTCGCCGCCCCGGGAGTCGGCCTTGCCGCCCCGCAGGTGGGCATCGGCCTGTCGATGTTCGTCGCCGAAGATCCTGGTGCCCGTGATCCCGAGGTCGCGAAGGTCCGGCAACGGGAGCCGATGCCGCTGAGGGTGGTCCTCAACGCGGGCTGCGAACGCGCCGGAGGTGAGGACGTCGCCTTCTATGAAGGATGTCTGTCGATCCCCGGCTACCAAGCCGTCGTGGCCCGCCCCCGCAACATCGCATTGACGGGCATCGACCTGCAGGGCGACCCCATCGCCGAGGAGGTCTCCGGCTGGTCGGCGCGCATCGTCGCCCACGAGACCGACCACCTATCCGGGATCCTCTTCCTCGACAAAGCCGAGATGCGATCCCTGGCGACGAACGAATCCGTGGCGAAGTTCTGGCACCAGCCCTCGACACAGAAGGCCGCCGCAGAACTCGGCTTCTCCTTGCCTTCGGGCATGGTGATGTGAACCTCCGCCGCGGTCGCCGGTCCGGATACCGCCGAGACTGTTGACCGCTCTCATCTGCGTCACAGGCGGGCATGTTTCGATAAGGACATGCGACTTCCCGACATCCCCCTTCGTCATCACCGAACCGTCCGTACCGCTGCCGCACTCGGCACCGGCGCCCTCGCGCTGGTGCGACGCCGCGACGTCTCCGCCGAACGCCAGACCGGCCTGAGAGCGGGAACCGCCCTGGCCAATGCGGGCCTGACCTGGCTCACCGGGTCCCGGGCCTTCCTCGGCAAGGTGGGCGGATCGAGCGGCATCGACGAATTCCTCGGAGCCTTCTCCACCAGAGGGAGCGGTCCCGTCCGATATGCTTCCTCTCCTGCGCACATCTCTGACGTCGGAGTACTCGACGGCGATGCCGCCGCGGATACTTGGTGGGACGAACAGGCGAGCGTGACTTCCCCGGCGTTCCTCAATGCGGTCACCGCGGCAGCAGCGGGAGCGGCCTCATGGGCGCTCTGGCCGCTGACGGAGCGGCTGGCGGAGGCTATCGATGCGAAACTGCCGACGGGCGTCGGCCGAGGTCTCAATGCCGTCGTCAACGGCGGGCTCGTCGCGGTGACAGCGGTCCTCATCGACAAGGTCGAGAAATGGACCGACGACGTCGAGGACTTCGACTACGCGCCGGTCGAGATCGAACTGCCCACCCGCATCCGGGAGTCGGTGAACCTCCTGTTGTCACAGCCGCATCCCGTCGCACAAGCCACCGCCGAGGCAGTGTCCGAGCAGCTCGACACCGCGCGCTTCTTCGTCTGGGTCACCTACCCGAGAGCTGAGTATCCGGGAAACGAGCCGATCATTCTGGACCCCGACCGGCTGGCCGAGATCATCAGGAACGAAGACATCGAGAGCATCCACGTCTACCCCGCAGCATCATCCCCGCGGGTGGTCCCGGCAACGCAGACATACCCGGTCGTTGGGATCAGGCACAGCGCGGACCAAGATGGGGGAGAGACGGCTGAGAGGGAACTGAGTCTGAGCATCGTCAACGGCTATCTCGACGCCATCTCGTTCAGCTCGCCTGGTTCAGATTTCAGGGTCTCCGAGGATCTTCCCGAGGACTCTGTGCCGGGAACGCTGCATCCCGAGGGCCTCGAACAGGAGTCAGACTATGCGGGCTACTCGAGCAGTTTCGAGATCCTCGACGAGGACGAACATATGACCGTGCTGGCGACGTGGCCTGCCCCCGATCAGCTGACCTTCCGCGCCGATGGCAGCTGATCGTACCGCTGGGGCCGGGAATAACCTGCTCGCGTCATCGTTATACGTTGTATGAGCGATCTTCGTACCCTCACCCTCGGCGCCGGCTGCTTCTGGTGCCTCGACGCCGTCTACCAGCGGACCACCGGCGTGAGAGAAGTGATCTCCGGCTACACCGGCGGACACACCGACAACCCCGGATACCGTGAGGTCTGCTCCGGGATGACCGGCCATGCCGAAGCCCTGCAGGTGACCTTCGACGCCGACATCGTTCCCGAAGACGTCATCCTCGGCCTGTTCTTCACCGGCCACGACCCCACGAGCCTGAACCGCCAGGGCTACGACGTCGGCACCCAGTACCGGTCGGCCATGTTCTATCGCGACGAGACCGAGAAGCAGCACTTCGCCGAGGCCATCGAATCCGCGCAGAACCTGTTCGACGATCCGATCGTCACCACCCTCGAACCTCTCGGTACCTTCTATCCCGCCGAGGCGGTCCACCAGGACTTCTACACCGCGAACCCGGACAACGGCTACTGCCGTGTCATCATCGACCCGAAACTGCACAAGGCCCGCACCGCCTTCGCCGAATGGGTGAGCTGATGGGCAGTCACAAAAAGGACAGATGCAAGAAGTCCAAACACAAGGACCGCAAACGGTCCAAGGACTCGGGCAAGGCCTGCGATGTGACGAAAGACCGCGTCCGTGCCCACTTCCTCGACGGCAACACCGGACCATGGGCGAAGAGCCTGGCCGCGCAGGAAGCCCAGAACATCCAGGGCGCACAGTTCGATGTGTCCCCGCGGGACGGGGCTCACCCCACCGAGGCGGCCGCCGTCTCGGCGAGTGACCGCACCTCAGCCGTGACTCCCACTCGCCGCGGTCCCGACTACTCAGCGCCGTCGTCGATCGACATCGTCGCCGATCCCGTCCTCCACGCCCTGAGCACCCGACGGTCGATCTCAAAGGTCGACCCGGTGACCCCGAACGACTCCGACCTGCTTGAGATCATCCGATCGATCTCCTCGGTCGCCGACCACAAGTCACTGCGCCCCTGGCGCTTCCTCATCATCCGCGGAGACGACCGGCACCGCCTCGGCGACGCCCTCGACGAAGCCGCCGGCGTCGTCCGCAAACCCGGCGAGACCAATACGAAGCCGCTGCGGGCCGAACTTCTGCTCGCCCTCGTCTCCTCACCGGTCGAACATGACAAGGTTCCCGAATGGGAGCAGCACGCGACCGCCGCTGGTGCCGGCCACCTGCTCGAACTCGCCCTGTGGCAAGCCGGCTGGGGAGTCATGTGGCGCTCGGGAACCCTGACGAACACCGAACCGGTCCGCCGCCTCCACCGCCTGAACGATCATGAACTGCTCATGGGCTGGTTCTACATCGGAGCCGTCCCCGAACGCTACCGACAGCGCCTGACCACGAGCACTCGCCCCCTGCCGAAGCCCGAACAGTTCCTCGATACCCTGTGAGCACTCCCGGCACCGACACTCCGGAAACGCGCCGCCTGCCCAAGGAGATCTATGTCCTCGTGGCAGCGGCCTTCATCGTTGCCCTGGGCTACGGAATCATCGCACCCGTCCTGCCGCAGTTCGCGGCGAGCTTCGACTTCGGGGTCACCGCCGCAACCATCGTCGTCTCCTCGTTCGCATTCTTCCGGTTCGTGTTCTCACCCTCATCCGGGCGCCTCGTCGATGCCTTCGGCGAACGCCGCATCTACATCACCGGTCTCCTCATCGTCGCAGCCTCCACCGCGGCCGTCGCCTTCGCTCAGAACTACTGGCAGCTGCTGATCTTCCGCGGACTCGGCGGCATCGGCTCGACGATGTTCAGCGTCTCCGCGATGGCGCTCATCGTCCGCCTCGCCCCGATCGACGCCCGCGCGAAGGCATCGTCGACGTATGCGACCGCATTCCTCGTCGGCAATATCGCCGGACCCGTCCTCGGCGGTGCCATGGCCGGATGGGGGATGCGCATTCCGTTCATCATCTATGCCGTCGGTCTGCTCATCGCCGCCATCGTCGTCCGCGTCTTCCTCGCCTCCACCGCATCCTTCGGCTCCTCGACGAAATCCGGGCGTGCCCGGCTGGAAGCGGAGAAGGACAAGCAGCAGCAGGAAGTCATGTCCTTCCGGGAAGCCTGGAAGGATTCGGCCTACCGGTCGGCGCTCATCTCCGCCTTTGTCCAAGGCTGGTCGGCGATGGGCATCCGCGTGGCCATCTACCCGCTCTTCGCCATCCAGGCCCTTAAGGCCGATACCGCAGTGGCCGGACTGGCGCTGACCATGTTCGCCATCGGCAATGCCTCGGCCGTGACGGTGGTCGGACGCTTTGCCGACACCGTCGGGCGCAAACCCTTCATCCAATGGGGCCTGTTCGTCCTCGGCGTGACCACCGCGGCGCTGGCCTTCATCGATTCGATCTGGCTGTTCTTCGTCTTCTCCATCATCGCCGGGATCGGCTCCGGCCTGGCCAACCCCGCTCAGCAGGCCACCGTCGCCGACGTCATCGGCCGCGACCGCAAGGGCGGCCGAGTGCTCGCCCGCTACCAGATGGCCCTCGACGGCGGAGCCATCCTCGGCCCGATCATCGCCGGAGCCGTCGTCGATCACTTCGACTACTCGTGGGCGTTCCTGCTCACCGGTGTCCTCGGCATCGTCGCCGCGGGCCTGTGGTTCTTCGGCCGTGAGACCCGTCCCCGCCGACCGGCCGGCGTTCAATAGCCTGCCGACAGCTCGGCGCACCGGCAACAGCTCGGTGCACGGACCGAGCTGTTGCCGGTTCACCGAGCTGTCGCACGAAACGCGACGCGTCGGGATTCTGATTCCGAAAAGTCAGGTTTTCCTCATGTGCGGTTCAGGGGACACTCACTAGGATGGTTGGTTGAGTCGGCGTTCTGCGTCGTCGCCCTGTCTACGACAAAGAAAGTCCCCCTCGTGAGTTTCCTGACCCGGCTGAGTCTGAAGAACCGGGCGCTCATCGCGCTCATCTCCGTCGTCGCCATCATCTTCGGCGTCATCGGTGCCGGTGCTCTCAAGCAAGAGCTCTTCCCGTCCCTCGACAACCCACAGGCCACGGTCACCGCCTCCTATGAGGGAGCCACCCCCGAGGCCGTCGAATCCGAAGTCACCGACCCACTCGAAGGGGCGCTGACCGCACTGCCCGAGGTCGAGGACATGACCTCGACCTCCTCGGCGGGCAGTTCGCAGATCACCGTGAGCACGAAGTACGGCGACGACTCCGATGACGTCGTCCGTGCCCTGCAGCGCGCTGTCTCCCAGGTGCAGCCGACCCTGCCCGACGGGGTCGAACCGAACGTCATGATGATGGGCACCGATGATATTCCGGTGCTCGCCCTGTCCGTGACCTCGGATGCCGATGAAGACCAGCTGGCGGCGAATCTCGAGGACATCGTCGAACCGGAGCTGAAGAAGGTCGACGGCGTCTCCCAGGTCCAGATCGCCGGAGCGAAGACCAAACAGGTCGAGATCAGCATCCGCCGCGACGACCTCGAGGACGAAGGAGCCAACCTCGACGAGGTGGCCGGAATCCTCCAGTCCAACGGTGTGCCCACCTCGGCCGGTGAGCTCAAGGGCGACGACGGCGCGGCCCCGGTCGAGGTCGGCACCCGCATCCGCTCGATCGATGCGATCAAAGACCTCGTCATCTCCGGCAAGGACGGGCCGATCCAGATCTCCGACGTCGCCGACGTCAAACTCGTCGACGAGCCGATCGAGTCGATCTCGCGCACCAACGGCGAACCCTCGCTGTCCGTGTCGGTGATGAAGGAATCCGACGCGAACACCGTCGACGTCTCTCACGCGGTGGCCGACAAGCTGCCCGAACTCGAGAAGATGATGGGTGACAACACGGAGTTCGTCTCCGCGTTCGACCAGGCCCCGTTCATCGAACAGTCCATCCACGACCTGCTCAACGAGGGTGGGCTGGGCCTGATCTTCGCGGTCCTCGTCATCCTCGTCTTCCTGCTCTCGGTGCGGGCGACGATCATCACCGCCATCTCCATCCCGCTCTCCCTCCTCATCGCCATGATCGGGCTGTGGATGGGCGGGGAGACCCTCAACATGCTCACCCTCGGTGCGCTGACGATCTCCGTCGGCCGCGTCGTCGACGACTCCATCGTCGTCATCGAGGCGATCCGCAGACGCCACGCCTCCGGCGGCGACAAGTTCTCGAACATCCTCGCCGCCGTCTCCGAAGTGGCCGGTGCCATCACCGCATCGACGCTGACCACGGTGGCCGTGTTCCTGCCGCTGGCATTCGTGACCGGGCAGACCGGAGAGATGTTCCGGCCCTTCGCCCTGACCGCGACCATCGCCCTGCTCTCGTCCCTGTTCGTGGCACTGACGATCGTGCCCGTCCTCGCGTACTGGTTCCTGCGTCAGCGTGAAGCGAAGGTCAAGCTCACCCGTGCGGAGAAGGCGGAGATCCGTCGCAGCCGCAAGTCGATGCTGTCGCAGTGGCGGGCAGAGAAGAAGGAAGCGAAGAAGGCCGACAGGAAGCGCGACCTCGTCGCCGCCGGTGCCGAAGCCGAGGACACCGGTCCTCGAGACAGTGTTGAATCGTTCCCGCGCGCTGATGCCTCCGCACAGGCCGGTGCCACGACTCGAACCGATGCGACCGGAGTGGCAGCGGGCGGACCGCGCTACGGCGAATCCGAAGACGGAACGGAAGCGGTCGACGAGCTCGCCGGAATGCATTCGCCGGTGACGCGACTGCAGAAGACCTATATGCCGGCCATCGGGTTCTCGACGAAGCACCCGATCATCATGATCCTCATCGCCGTGCTCGTGCTCGCAGGCACCGGAGCGATGATCCCACAGCTGAAGACAGAGCTCTTCGGCGACACCGGGCAGGACTCACTGCAGATCTCGCAGACCTTCGACCCGGGCACCGACCTCGATGAGGCCTCGGAACAGGCGAAGAAGGTCGAGGACATCCTCGCCGACGAATCCGATGTCGACAACTACCAGTTGTCGCTCGGCGGCACGTCGTTCGGCTTCACCGACGATTCGTCGCTGACGGGCACCTATATCGTCAACACAAAGTCCGGAGTCTCGGCGCAGTCGATCTCCGCAGATCTGCAGAAGCAGTTCGACGGCCTCAAGGGCGCCGGCGACGTCGAGGTGGCAAGCCAGAGCTCGACCCCGGGTGCGCAGACCATCGACGTCACACTCACGGCCACCGATCCCGAAGAACTCGAGGACGCGACGAACAAGGTCAGCGACAAGCTCGAGGGCGTATCGTCGGCGCAGTCGGTGACGAGCGATACCGCCGCGGTCCAGCCCGTGATCGAAGTCAAGGTCGATCATGAGAAGGCCGCAGAGGAGAACCTCACCGAGGCGGCCATCGGCCAGTATGTGCAGCGTGCCATGCATGGCCAGCAGATCGGTGAGGTCGTCATCGACGATGTCTCCCATTCGGTGCTGCTCTTCGATCGCAATGCCGACACCGTGGAGAAGCTGCGCGAACTCAAGATCCCGGGCAAGCCGGAAGAGACGGCTCCCGCCGGAGGAGCCGGCGCAGGTGCGGCAGGCGGCGCCGGTGGTGCGGCCGGAGGTGCCGGTGGCTCAGGTGACGCCGGCGCGGCCGGTGGTGCCGGAGGAGCTGGCGGTGGTGCCGGAGGTTCGGGTGACGCTGGTGGTGCCGGAGGCGCTGGCGGTGCCGGCGGCGCAGGCGGTGCTGGTGGTGCGGCCGGTGGTGCCGGTGCGACAGGCGGCGATCCGAATGCTGGTGCTCCCGTGACCTCGGAGCCGCGCTTCATCGAACTCGATGAGGTCGCCGACGTCAAGGAGGTCAAGACCGCACCGACGATCCGCCACACGGATTCGCAGCGTTCGACCACCGTGTCCGTGACTCCGGAAGGCGATGACCTCGGAGCCGTGTCGACCGAGGTCCAGTCCGCCCTCGACGAGGTGGACCTGCCCGATACGGTGTCCGTCGACACCGGCGGTGCCACCCAGGAGCAGAACGAAGCGTTCTCGCAGTTGGGGCTGGCGATGCTCGCGGCGATCCTCATCGTGTTCGTCATCATGGTCGCCACGTTCAAGTCGCTGCTGCAGCCGCTGATCCTGCTGGTCTCGATCCCGTTCGCGGCCACCGGTTCGGTTGCGCTCTCGCTCATCACCGACACTCCGCTGGGGCTGACGTCGATGATCGGTCTGCTCATGCTCATCGGCATCGTGGTGACGAATGCGATCGTGCTCATCGACCTCATCAATCACTTCCGAGTGCGCGGGGTCGATCTGCGTACGGCCATCGTCCACGGTGCCCGGCTGCGTTACCGTCCGATCCTCATGACCGCGGCCGCCACGATCTTCGCTCTGCTGCCGATGGCCCTCGGGCTCACCGGCGGGGGAGTGTTCATCTCGAAGCCGCTGGCGATCGTCGTCATCGGCGGCCTGGTCAGCTCGACGCTGCTCACGCTCATCCTCGTGCCCGTGCTCTACCTGCTGCTCGAAGGAGTCAAGGAACGCCGGGCTGAGAAGAAGTACGTGAAGAACATGGCTCGCGGTGAGGTCCTCGACGCCGCCGAGGCACGGGCACATGAGAGGGAGACCGCCGCTGTGACAGCCGGTGCCGGGGCCGCTGCCGTCAGTTCCGACGACACTCGGGCACGGGCAGAAGGGGAGGCCCCCACTGAGGCGACCGCACCGACCGCGGACTCGACGTCCGCGGATTCGGGCAGGGCCGTCTCGGCGTCGGATGGATCGACGGACGCCGACCGCCTCGGTGACCGCCGCGACGACGAACCGACCGGCAGCGACGGACGCGACGACGACGGGATCCGGGGCGATGGGCCGGGAACGGACTTCACCCTGCGCAGCCAGCAGCCGCGTCGTGATGACGGGGACGGCGAACCCAAACACTGACCCGTCCCGGCTAGAGTTGAGTCCATGACGACCGAGCTCGAACCACAGGAGAGAAAGCGCCTGTGGTTCGAGCTCGGTCTCATTGCGGCCCTGTCCCTGGGCCAGGCATCCGTCTATGCGATCGTCCGTCTGGCAGACATCGCCACGCGCGGACCGATCAGCGACGCCCAGGCCAAGCTCAACACCTCGATCTCGCCCCGGCCGGCCTTCGATCTGATCTACCAGCTTCTCGACATCGGCTTCACCCTCGTGCCCGTCGCCCTCGCGATCTACCTGCTCAGTCGAGACCGACCGGCCCTGCCGCTGCCGATCAGGCTCGGAGTCGACGGGCACCGACTGCGCGACCTGGGCCACGGTGTACTCATCTTCCTCGTGATCGGCATCGGCACCCTCGGGGTGTACGCGGGCGGCAGGGCACTGGGGATCACTGCCGAGATCCAGCCGTCCAACCTCGGCGATCATTGGTGGACGATTCCCGTGCTGATGCTCTCGGCCGCGAAGAACGGAATCCTCGAAGAGGTGCTCATCTTCGGCTTCGGGGCGCTGCGACTGCGGCAGCTGGGCTTCGGGCCCTGGCCGATCATCATCTCCCTGGCGATGTTCCGCGCCAGCTACCACCTCTACCAGGGCATCGGCCCGTTCATCGGCAACGTCGTCATGGGCATCATCTTCGGCTGGTACTTCCTGCGCAAGGGCAGACTCATGCCGTTGGTGTGGGCGCATGTCATCATCGACGCCGTCGGATTCCTCGCCCCGGGAGTGCTCGCCCTCGTCGACTTCGGCTGAGTGCTGCAGGCGAGGTCGGGACAGGCGAACGGGACACTCATTCCTCCCTCCGGGTTCACCTCTGATTCACCGACGGGTAGTTCCAGGGCCGCTTGCCGGTGACAGTCTCGATCGGGTGAGTCCTTCCGGTTCCGCCCTCTGTACCGGGTGGGCCCCGGACTGGGAAGATACCCGATACAAGGAGAGAATCGATGCGAACCTTTCTGCCGATGGCCGACCATGTGCGTGGCAAGCGCAGCCCCGTCACGTGCGCACTGAAGTGCGACAACGCCTGCCTCAAGGCCACCTGCAACACATCGGCAAATGGGTATTTCCGCGATATCGTCAATGCGAAGCTCAGCCGTCGCGCGGTTCTCGGTGCCTCGGCTGCAGGTGCCTTGGCCATCGCAGTGACCACCGCACCGAGTCCGACCGCACGCTCTGCCGCCGCAGCCACCGCAGGCAGTCTGGCCTTCACCGCCATCGACCCGGTCCAGCATGAGGTCGACGAATTCGTCGTCCCCGAAGGCTACTCCTGGCATCCGATCGTCCGCTGGGGAGACCCCCTGTTCCCCGACTCCCCGAAATTCGACCCGGAGAATCAGAGCCCAGAGGCGCAGCGCCGCCAGTTCGGCTACAACAACGACTTCCTGTCCATCCAGATCGACCCCGATGACTCCAACCGGGCCGTGCTCTTCGCCAACCAGGAATACACGAACGACGCCATCATGTACCCCGAGGACATGGACGGAGCCGATCAGCGGGCGATCAGTCGCGAAGCCCACGGGCTGACCGTTGCCGAACTCATCCGCACGGACGAGAAGTCGACGTGGACGATCGATGTCAACGGAAAGAAGAACCGCCGGTTCCTCATCGACACCGAATACGAGTTCACCGGTCCCGCTGCCGGTTCCGATCTGCTGCGGACGAAGGACTACCCGAACGGTGACAAGGCGCAGGGCACTCTCGGCAACTGCTCGGGCGGGCTCACGCCCTGGGGCACTCTGGTGTCCGGTGAGGAGAACTTCAACTCGTACTTCAAGGCGCAGGGCACCTCGGCGGCCGATAAGCGCTACGGTCTCGACAGCGAAGACTCGGCCAACGGGTGGGAAGCCGATGTCGACCGATTCGATACGAACAACCCGGGCTACGCGAACGAAGCGAATCGCTTCGGCTGGATCGTCGAAGTCGACCCCTGGGACCCGAACTCCACCCCTCATAAGCACACGAACATGGGCCGCTTCAAACACGAAGGGGCGAACATCACGATCTCCGATTCGGGCCACGCCGTGGCCTATATGGGAGACGATGAGAAGTTCGACTACCTCTACAAGTTCGTCTCGAAGGACACCTACGTCGAGGGCGACCGCGAACACAACAAGACGCTGCTGACCGACGGCGACCTCTACGTCGCGAAGTTCACCGGCAACTCACCGAAGTCCGAGATCGACGGCAGCGGTGAGGTGCCCGCTGACGGCGAGTTCGACGGCAGCGGACAGTGGCTTCCGCTGGTCAAGGACGGCAAGTCGCAGGTGTCCGGATTCTCCGTCGAAGAGGTCCTCGTCAACACCCGACTGGCCGCCGACAAGGTCGGACCGACGAAGATGGACCGCTGCGAAGACGTCGAACCGAACCCGGTCAACGGCCGCATCTACGTCGCCTGCACGAACAACTCCGACCGCGGCACCGACGGGAAGGCCGCCGCAGATGAGGCCAATCCGCGCACGGAGAACCGCGACGGGCACATCGTCGAGATCACCGAGCGCTCCGGCGATCATACGGGCACCGAATTCGACTGGACGCTGCTGTTGGTCTGCGGAGACCCGAAGCAGGGCGACGCCACCTACTTCTCCGGCTTCCCCGCCGATCAGGTCTCACCGATCTCCTGCCCGGACAATGTCGCCTTCGACACCGCCGGAAACCTGTGGATCTCCACCGACGGTGCTCCCGACGGCATCGGCTACTGCGACGGGCTGTTCAAGGTCACGATCGACGGTGACCAGCGCGGTCGGGTCGAACAGTTCCTGTCCGTGCCTCGCGAAGCCGAGGTCTGCGGACCACTCGTCCACGACGAGTATGAGTCAGCTTTCGTTGCGGTCCAGCACCCAGGTGAGGACGGCTCCTATGCCGATCAGCACTCGCAGTTCCCCGACTATGTCGACGCGACCGATGTCGATAAGGGAGTGGCCGCGATGCCGCGGCCCACGGTCGTGCAGGTCATCAAGGGCGACGGCGGATCGGCACCGGATCCGACTGAACCGCCGAAGGACCAGGACTCCGACGCCGACGGCACAGATGAAGGGGCCAAGGACTCGGATGAGAACGGCAGCTCAGATGGTGCCGGAACGGGTGAGGACACCGATGCCAAGGGTGACAGGACCGGAACGGACGCCGACAGCTCCGGATCGACTGCCGGGTCGCAGGACGGTGCGAAGGATGCCGCGGCAGCTGGTGCGGCCGCGAGCGCCGGAAGCGACGGCGGCTCCGGTTCGGGCGGCTCCGGCGGATCCGATTCGGGCGGCGGTTCTTCGAACGACGGCTCGGGTTCAGGCGGGTCCGGTTCAGGTGGGTCCGGCTCGGACGGCGGTGAACTGCCGTGGACCGGTTCGGACAGCACTCTGCCACTGCTCGGCGGCGGAGCAGGTCTCCTCGCCGTCGGCGGTGCGATGGCGACGGCCGCTCATCTGCGTCGGAAGAACGCAGACGGGACGGAAAGCGAGCAGGGCTTGCCGACGGAGACTCAGAGCGACTGATGACTCCAGGACCATAAGCTGAAAAAGGCCAGAGGCGACACTGCCTCTGGCCTTCTTCGACTCCGCAGTGCGTGCGGACTCTGATGTGCTCAGATGGTGACGGGGCCGTTCTCCGTGTTGAAGCTCACCGACATGATGCCCGGCGTCCCGTGGGGTGCGGACCAGTCGATGTTGATCTCAGAGATCGGCTTGGCATCCTGAGTGCCCAGCCAATCGCGCAGACGATCGCGGTCCCCGGCGATCTGCAGGGTGTCGATGTCGACGCCCTCATTCGTCTTGTACGTCGACGGGTGCTGCGAGGAGTCGGCGGACCACTTGATGAAGAACGGCAGCTGGGGATCGGCGATGAGCCCCTTGACACCGATCTGCAGCCACCGAAGTTCCAAACCGGACTCCGGCGTCCGGTTTCCATCGACAGCCTTGCGCTCGAGGCGGGTTTCGACTGCGGTGAGATCGTCGACCGAGACGCACCAGCCCATCCAGCCACCGCCGAGCTCGGAACGAGCCCGGACCGCCTGACCGAAAGGGGTCGAGAGAGCGGCCGGATGCTCCAAGGCTTCCACGACTTCGAGGTAATGGCCGTTCGCTAGGGGGAAGATGAGGTTTCTGGTGCCGAATCGAGGATGCACACCGCCGTCGTAGGGAGCCACTCCGAGCTTCTCCGCGATCCGCTCGGCGGTCGCACGATAGCCGTCAGGTTCACTGGCGTATGACACATGATCGAGTTTCATGACTCGACAATCGCATAACCTGGCTCACACTGCCCCTTAGGCTTACCTAAGAAATCGTGACCGATGTCACTGATTGCAGTGCCTGACAGTGGAGATCAGCCTCCTGTGGCACTATTCGTCCATGGACCCCTCCGCGCGCATCCCCGTCCCCCACGGTGCTCGTCCACACACCTACACGGCGAAGCAGGTCTCCTCCGGAAGCAGGACCTCCGATGTCGGCGCGAATCCACGTCGATCGACGTTCTTCGTCCGGTGGCTGCCGCGGGTGCTCACCCTGCTCGCTCTCCTCATGCTCGCCCACCTCGTGGTTCCGACAGGCGGCTGGGCGGATGCGGCGCTGAACTGGGTCTGGACCTGGCTGGTACCGATCACACCGGTCGACTTCGTCTCCTCCGTGGTGCTCGTCATCCTCGCGGGGGCGCTCGCAATCGGAAAGCGAGTCGCCTGGTGGAGTTTCCTCGTCCTCATCGCGCTCGTTCTCCTCGCCCTCGGATTGATCGCGGTGCTCTACGCCCTCGTCGACCCGAGGCTGCTCACCTGGGACTTCGCCACTGGTTCCGTGCTGCCGCTGTTCACCCTCATCGAACTCGTCCGTCACCGCCGGCACTACACGGCGAAGACCCAGCCGCGCGGATTCCTCAAGGCCCTCCTCATCCTCATCGTCGGAATCGTCATCGCCTGTGCACTCGTGCTCACGATCCAGTACGTCATCGGAGGCCTGAATACGGTCCAAGCCAAACAGATCCTGGCTGAGCTCTTCGGGCTGCGGGAGGAGACCGAATCGAGTTGGATGCTGACTTTGTTCGGCTTCTGCTCCGGCGCAGTGATCATCGTCGCCTTCTGGACGCTGCTGCGCTCGCAGCGGCAGACCGAACGGATCGGCTTCGCTGAGGAGAAGTCGATCCGCGGCCTTCTCGCCGCTGAGCACTCGGATTCCCTCGGCTACTTCGGCACCCGTCGCGACCGTTCCGCCCTCTTCACCGGCGGCTGCATCGTGAGCTACCGCGTGGAGAAAGGCGTGTGCCTCGTCGCCGGAGACCCGATCGGCCCGCACTCCCGGTGGAACGAAGCGGCCCGTGAATTCGTCTCCCACGCGAGGTCCTATGGCTGGATTCCGGCGGTTCTCGCCGCCAGCAGACAGGGCGCTCAGGCGTATCAGGCCGCCGGGCTGCGCGTCCTTCTCGTCGGAGACGAGGCCGTGCTCCACAGTCGCGACTTCTCCCTGCGGTCGCTGCCAGAGGTCAACCGCTCAGTCGCCAAACTCACCGCCGCCGGATACGCCGTCCGGATCCGACGTCAATCGGAGATCTCCATCGACGAGCTCGCCGCCCTGGCCGACTTCGCCGAAGATTGGCGCGCGGGGGAGACCGAACGCGGATTCTCCATGGCACTCGGGCGCTTCGGCGACGGTGCCGATGGCCAGTGTCTCGTCGTCGAGGCTCTCTTCCCCGACGGCGACACCACTCACGCGCGTACCACCGCAGGACTGCTCAGCTTCGTGCCGTGGGGAGACAATGGAGTCTCCCTCGACCTCATGCGGAGGCACCCTTTGGCCGAGAACGGGGTCACCGAGTTCATGGTCGCCGGTCTCATGACCGAAGCAAGTGAGATCGGCATCGCCTCTGTGTCGTTGAACTTCGCAGTCTTCCGCTCCGCGTTCGAGCAGGGCAGGGAACTCGGAGCAGGACCGGTTAAGAGGCTATGGCGAAATATCCTGCTCTTCGCCTCACGGTTCTGGCAGCTCGAATCGCTCTACCGCTCAAACGAGAAGTACCATCCCGAATGGGTGCCGCGGATGCTCTGCTATCCCGACAGCTCGTATCTCGCCCGCATCGGCCTGGCTGTCAGCATCGCCGAGGGGTTTCTCACGCCGCCGTCGATCTTCGGTTCCGGCCCAGTCGGCCAGCCTCTCTACAGCCGGGAGGAAGCCGCGGAGCTGCTGACCGTCCCGCCCGCAAACGAACCGACCGCGGCGCCGAAACGCGTATCCGATCAAGTCGAGTACCGGCTCAGAGTGCGTGAGTCGATGCTCGCGGCCGGAGTGGAGCCCTATCCCGCCGAAGCGAAGGTCACGGCGCTCAGCGGGCGTGTGCTCAGCGTCCGCAACCACGGTGGAGTCGTCTTCATCGATCTGCTTTCGGAAGGCCGTGGCACTCAGCTGCTCATCGAACGGCAGGCAATGGACTCGGAGTCGTTCGCAAGACTGCACCGCTGGGTCGCCCGAGGAGATCGCATCGACGTGACAGGAACTCCCGGTCGCTCCCGAACCGGCACGGAGTCCTTCCTCGTTGTTGACTGGTCGATGGCCGCGAAGTCGCTGCAGCCGTGGCCCAGCCTCCGACAGGGTGTGCGCGACCCGGAGACGAAGGTCCGCCGACGCTACCTCGACTTCACCCTCAACACTTCTGCACGCGACGTCATGGTCGCCCGGGCGAACGCCTTCCGTTCGCTCCGTGAGACCCTGCAGAGCCGGAACTTCCTCGAGGTGGAGACGCCGATCCTGCAGACGGTGCACGGAGGAGCCAATGCCCGACCGTTCCAGACGCACATCAACGCTTACCACCTCGACTTGTTCCTGCGCATCGCACCCGAGCTGTATCTCAAGCGCCTCCTCGTGGGCGGGTTCGACCGCGTCTTCGAGATCGGACGCAACTTCCGCAACGAGGGAGTCGACGCCACTCACAATCCCGAGTTCTCGATGCTCGAGGCCTATCAGGCCGGCGGCGACTATTCGACCATGCGCGAACTCACACGCACTCTCATCGTCACCGCCGCCGAAGCATCTCTGGGCACCACCGTGGTGCGAGGAACCGTTGACGGCGTCGAACACGAGGTCGATCTCGCCGACGACTGGACGACGGTCTCTCTGACCGAGGTCGTCTCGGACAAACTGGGGATCGAGGTGTCCACAGCCACCGACGTCGAGACGATGCGGTCCCACGCCCGGGCGGTGGGGCTCGAACCGCGTCCGAACTGGGGATGGGGGACTCTGTTGCAGAAGATCTATGAGCAGGTCGCCGAGTCATCGACCATCGCTCCGACCTTCTACACGGACTTCCCGGCCGAGACCTCGCCGCTGACCAGGCAGCATCGCCGCAGCCCGATGCTCGCTGAGAAATGGGACCTCATCATCTTCGGCTCCGAGATCGGAACCGCATATTCCGAACTCGTCGACCCGGTGATCCAGCGTCAGCGGTTGACCGCACAGTCACTGGCCGCAGCCGGAGGCGATCCGGAGGCGATGGCGCTCGACGAAGACTTCCTCCTCGCCCTCGAACACGGAATGCCCCCGGCCGGTGGCATGGGAATGGGACTCGACCGACTCGTCATGCTGCTGACGAATCAGTCGATCCGCTCGACCATCGCCTTCCCCTTGGCCAAGCCGAAAGGATATTGAGGTGCCGGGGCGGATCGCGGGGACAGGGCCGACGGCGAGGGCAGAGACGATCACCGGTTTCGAGCGGTTTGCAGGGTGGGGACTGGCTGTGGCCGTCATCGTCTTCTACAACACCTGGACCTTGGCCTTCCTCAGTCCGTACACGGATCCGCTGGCCGGCTACATCTCTGAACTCGCCGCCGACAACCAGCCTGCTGCCTGGGTGTTCCGCGGTGGTGACCTCATCTCCGGGATGCTGATGGTCCTCATCGCCTGCCGCACGCTATCCGGCTCGCGCGTCCAAGTGCGCGACTGGAGGTGGGTAGTCGCCGCCGGGACGGCGCTGACGGGGATCGGAACGATCGCCGATGTCATCTGGAACATGCCATGTTC
Organism: Brevibacterium sp. Lmc1; assembly: GCF_057654315.1. Lineage (NCBI taxonomy): Bacteria > Bacillati > Actinomycetota > Actinomycetes > Micrococcales > Brevibacteriaceae > Brevibacterium > Brevibacterium sp. Lmc1. The sequence continues at coordinate 1,212,404 of NZ_CM172803.1, forward strand.
GCCGAGCTTCGACGATGCGTGCCGGGCCGCCGCCGACTCCGGTGCGCTGGAGCCGGAGTTTCTCGCCCACACCATCACCTCTTCGGTAGTCACTGTGGCGGTGTGCGCGAGCATGATCGCTGCAGCGATCCCCAGCCGCGGGCCGCGACGCTGGGTGCCGGTCATCCTCACGGTCCTCATCGTGCTGTCCTCGGCGGTCTCGGGGGCCATCGAAGAGCTCATGCGCTCGGGCCAGGGCTATGTGCAGATCTCGCAGATCCTCATCGTCTCCGGCTGGATCGGCTGGCTCGCCGTCGATGTGCACCGCCCACTGATGATCGAGCGCGTCCTTTCCGATGCCGAAGCCCTCGCCGATGGTCGCTGAGAACCCGCTGGCCCGGTGGGCCGTCGAAACCATCGACGGGCACACCATCTATCGCATTGCCGCTCGAACGGCAGGACAGCCCGTGCATGACCGGCCGCCGGTGCTCCTCCTCAACGGATGTGCGATCCCGGCAGGCGGGTGGTCGCCGGTCATCGAGGGTCTTCCCGGCCATAACGTCCTCGCGCTCGATCGTCCGGGTTTCGCCGGCACCCCGTTCGGCGGGGGAGTACCCGACCTCGCCGGGGAGACGGCACTGCTGCAGCAGGTCCTCACCCGGCACGGGGTCACGAGACTCACAGCCCCCAGCACAGCTGCCCGCTCCATGACCGTGCGGGCTGTCATCGTCGCGCATTCGATGGCGGCCTTCCGCGCCGAGGCTCTTGCCAGGCTCCGTCCGGAACTCGTGGCCGGGATCGTTCTCGTCGACCCCTCGGTCGAGTTCGACAGGGTCAGGGGCCTGGCGGATCGACTCTTCGGAGGGTCCCAACTGCGGTCGGTCCGTACTCTGCTCTCATCGCGGAAGATCAGGTCGATCAGCGCTTCGATCGCGCACCGAGGCTTTGTGCGGGAGACGGTGTCCGGCACGGTCCTCGACGAGGGGGTGTTCAAGGACCCCTACGCTGATCCAGAAACCCTGACCTCGGCGTTCGCGGAATGTCTGAGCTACCGCTCGCAGGCGGCAGACCTCACCGCCCTGCGGGCGAGCACGGGAGAAGTCCGGGTGCCCACTTCGGCCCTTTTCGCCTCGGGCCTGCCGGGGCAACGACGACTGCGCGCCCTCGAAGCCGGACTCACCCGCCTCGAGACCCGCGTTGTCTCCGGTTCGGCACATCTCATGATGATCGACCGCCCGGATGAGATCATCCGGGCGGTCGAGGAGAACGCTGCGCGCTGAGACGTCAGCGCTTGTCCGAAGTCGGCTCAGTGGCCCTCGGCCTTGAAACGCTCGATCGAGGCGTTGATCTCGGCCTCGGCGGCTTCGCGGCCGGCCCAGCTGGAACCCTTGACGTACTTGCCGGGCTCGAGGTCCTTGTACCGGGAGAAGAAGTGTTCGATCGAGTCGAGCATGAACTTGTCCACGTCCGAGATGTCGGTGTAGGAGTCCCAGCGAGGATCTCCGGCGGGCACGGCGAGGACCTTGTCGTCGCCTCCGGCCTCGTCTTCCATCTGGAACATGCCGATGGGACGGATGTCGATGAGCACACCGGGGAACAGCGGCTCGGGCAGCAGCACGAGCACATCGAGAGGGTCGCCGTCGTTTCCGAGCGTGTCCTCGATATAGCCGTAATCAGCGGGGTACTGCATCGAAGTGTAGAGGTAGCGATCGAGCTTGACCCGACCGGTCTCATGATCGACTTCGTACTTGTTGCGGGACCCCTGGGGGATCTCGATTGTGGCCAGCAGTTCCATAGTGCTCCTTCACGTTAGGGGTGCATCACTAGAATAGATGGTACAAGTCCCCGTCACCGCCCACCGACGGCGACCGCCTCACGGTCGTCGAGGAATGAGAGCCTGCGTTTGAACGACACCGATGCGCCGCAGAACCCGTCGGACTCCGGCTCCCCGCGCCGCGACCGCAGAGAGGCGACCTCGCGGCGGAAGAAGGGCGGTGCGATCACCGCAGGGATCATCGTCCTCGCCCTCGGTGCCTATGCCGCCGTCGACGCCTACGACCTCGTGCCCGGCCTGCCCGGCGTGCTGACCACCGAACCCCAGGTCGAGGTCCAGACCGTGCCCACTCCGCAGGCCCACGCCCAGCAGGTGCCCGCCCCCGCCTCGGCGGTCGACGATTCCGCTCCTGTGCCCACACAGATCCCGAAGACGATCGACGCCGTGCTCAAGGATTCGAAGGTCAAGGGCTTCGGCCTCGAGGTCCGTGACGGGATCAGCGACGACGTCCTCTACGCGAAGGACGAGACGAAGCCGCGCACTCCCGCCTCCGTGACGAAGGTGCTCACAGCGGCCGCCTCACTGTCCGCGATCGGCGGGGAGAAGCGTTTGGCGACGACGACGGACTTCGACGCGGACACGAACACCCTGACGCTGACCGGCGGCGGCGATGTGCTCCTGTCGGCCGGAGACTCCGATCCCGGTTCGGTCAACGGGCACGGGGGACTGCGGACCCTGGCCGAAGACACCGCGGCCGCCCTCAAGGACCAGAACATCACCGAGGTGGCCCTCAACCTGGACACGAGCCGCTACGTCGGCGAGGACTTCGACTCCGGCTGGTCCCGGTCCGATATCGCCAAGGGCGTGATCACCCCGATCCAGCCGATCATGGTTGACACCGCCTACGTCGGGTCGAAGAACGCCGACTGGCGGGGCCGCAGCGAACACCCGGCGAAGGACGCGTTCTCGATCTTCGAAAAAGAGCTGAAGAAGACCGGGATCACCGTCACCGAGGCGACCGACCGGTCCGAATCCGAGGCGCCGTCCGAGTCCGAGAACCCGAAGGAACTTGCCCGGGTGGAATCGGCGACGATCTCCGAGATCGTCGAATACGCTCTCGTGCACAGCGACAACGTCGTCGCCGAGATGCTCGGCAACGAGGTCGCCATCGCTCAGGGGCAGGACGGCAGCCTCGAGAACGGTCCCAAGGCGGTCCTGGAGGCCCTCGGCGAATCCGTCGATCTCGGGCGCACTCACCTCGTCGACACCTCGGGGCTGTCCTATGACAACCGGATCGCCCCGCACGATCTCACGACCGTGCTGCAGGCCTCGGTCGTCGCCGATGACTCGCTGGCAGGGCTCGTCAGCTACTTCCCCGTCGGCGGACTGACCGGCACCCTGCACGACCGATTCCTCGACGAGAGGAACGCCTCAGGGGTGGTGCATGCGAAGACCGGAACGCTGTCGACCGTGACCTCCCTGGCCGGGGGAGTGCTCGACGCGGAAGACCGCTACCTCGTATTCTCCATCCAGATCGACGACGTGGATAAGGACAAGATCTTGGAAGCCAGAAAGACCGTGGACGATATCGTCACAGCCCTCGCGAACTGCGGCTGCCGATGATCATCGACGAGAACTTCGCCGCCCGCACCGCCCGTGAGCTCGTCTCCGCGGCGAAGGTCCCCGAACCGGGTGTGCTCGACGGACTCGTCGAGGGGATGAAGGACAATGCGCTGACCGCCCAGGACCTCGTGCTCGACTCGTTTCTGCTGCCGCCGGAGCACGCCGATGATGTGCGCGGACGGCTCGCCGCCGGTTCCGTGCTCGTCCTCGACCAGGTCAGCTGGGTCAAAGCCAACGCGCAGTCCGTCAATGGAATGCTCGATGAGGCGGCCCTGCCCGCCCCGGTCAGCCCCGCCACCGCGAAGGCCGGCGCCGTCGAGGTCGCCGGGGTGCTCTCACTCCTGTCGACTCGCGTGCTCGGCCAGTTCGACCCCTTCGCCGTGGAGACGGGACGGCTGATTTTCGTCGCCCCCGCCGTGCTCATCGCCGAGAGGGCCATGGACGTCGATCCGCGTGACTTCCGCATGTGGGTGGCCCTCCACGAAGCCACCCACCAAGTGCAGTTCGCGACCGCGCCCTGGCTGCGCGAACATATGCGCACCCTGCTCTCCGGAGCCGTGTCGACCCGACTGACGATGCCGGGAGTCGGCGGGATCGTCGACCTCTTCGCCACCCTCGGCCGCATCGTCAAGGGCGAGGCCAGCATCATCGACCTCATCCGTGACGAGAACATGCGCACCGCACTCGACGAGGCCACCGCGATCCTATCCCTGCTCGAAGGCCACGCCGATGTCGTCATGGACGAAGTCGGAGCCGGTGTCATCCCGAGCGTGCGCCGGCTGCGCCGCAAATTCGAGGCCCGCCGCGATGCCGCCCAAGGCGGGTTCCTGACGAATCTGCTCGGAATGGACCTCAAACTCGCCCAATATCGCGACGGAGCGAAGTTCGTCCGTGCCGTCCGCCGCGAGGTCGGACAGAAGGGCTTCTCCCGCATCTATGCCGAACCCGCGAACCTGCCGCGCACGGCCGAAATCCACGAACCGCAGCTCTGGCTCGACCGTGTCCACGGCTGAGGGGCCGCGCAGCGCATCGTCGCCGAGGCGGCCGACCCTCGACCCGGCCAGCGCAGCCATCCGCAATGCCGTGCGCGCAGCGCTCGCCGTCGCAGAATCGTCTGTCCCGGGCCTCATCGTCGCAGTGTCCGGGGGAGCGGATTCGATGGCGCTGCTCCACGCGACCGCATTTCTCCATCGACGCGGTGAGATCCGGGCCCGTGCCGTCACCGTCGACCACGGCCTGCAGACCGTCACCGCCGAGGTGGCCGACCGGGTTGCTGTCACCGCCGAATCCTGGGGCGTGCCCGCCGAGGTGATGAGGGTGAGCATCGATGCCGGTGAGGAAGGCCTCGAAGCCGCGGCGCGCACCGCCCGCTACGCGGCCCTCGAAACCGCTCGGGCCGCGGCCGGAGCCGACTGGATTCTCACGGCCCATACGCGCAGCGACCAGGCAGAGACCGTTCTGCTCGGCCTCATGCGCGGATCGGGCACCCGGTCCCTGGCCGGGATGAGCCCGTTGGCCGGTCGCCTCATTCGTCCCCTGCTCGGCCTCGACCGAGACCAGACCGAAGCGTCCTGTCAGGCACAGGGCATCGAGATCTGGAACGATCCGATGAACGCCGACACCGCGTTCACCCGAGTCCGGGCTCGGCAGCTGCTGGCCGGACTCGAAGCCGATCTCGGCCAACCGATCACCGCGAACCTCGCCCGCACCGCCGACCTCTGCCGAGCCGACGCCGATTTCATCGACGCCCACGCCGAAGCAGCAGGGCAGACGATCCGCGGAGCCGCCTCGGTGCCGGTGGAGGTCTTCACCGCACTCGACTATGCCGTGCTCAGCCGCGTCGTGCGCGACTGGGCGATCTCACTCGGAGTTCCCGGACAGAACCTCGGAGCGGTGCGGGTCGCCGAACTCTGTGCCCTCATCTGTGACCGCAGGCGCGGTCGACTGTCCCTGCCCGGGGACACGGAAGTCGTCGTCTCCGACGGGCGGGCCGTGTTCCAGCCGGCCGCGAAGGCCCGCTGAGACTCAGCTCAGCCGCGGCCCGCCCGCCAGTTCGCCGCCGGAGGCGATGAGTCGACCGCCCTTGAACACATCCCTGTCCCTCGGGCAGTCCATGATCGCCGAGGTGACCGTGTCGGCGTCGACGAGCACGAAGTCCGCGGGAGCGCCCACCGCCAGACCGAACCGGGAATCGTCGACCAGAGCCGAACCGTCGGAACGAGCACCGGCCATGACCTGCGCTCCTCCGCGTGAGGCGATGTCGAGACAGCCTTCGATATCTGCGTCTGCACGGAACCCGTTCGTAAACGCCAGCTGCCAGGTCCGGCGCAGCAGATCGCCGTCACCATAGGGACTCCAGTAGTCCCGCTGACCGTCCTCGCCGAGTCCCAGAGCCATTCGGCGCTCACGGATGAGTCTCTGCGGCAGCGCACCCTTGGCCGGGGCAACCGTCGTCAGGGCCACTCCCGCCTCGGCGAGGACATCGAGGATCCGAGCGACCGCGGGTTCCGGGTTCGTGTTGAGAGCGAAGGCATGGGAGACCGTGACCTGCCCGGCCATACCCGCGGCTCGAGTACGCGCAGCGATTTCCTCGAGCGTGAAGAGTCCCGCGGTGCCCGCCTCATGGAGGTGGATGTCGATGCCCTTGCCGTGCTTCTCAGCCAGGCCGAAGACGACATCGAGGTGGGAGACCGGATCCCGGTCGTAGAGCAGCGGATCGAGTCCGCCGACGAGGTCCGCGCCCTCGCCCAGAGCCGCATCGAGCAGCTCTTCGACGCCCTGCTCGTGCACGATTCCAGCCTGCGGGAAGGCAACGATCTGGAAGTCGAGGACATCGACATGAGCCTCGAGCGCGGCCCTGACCCCGTGGAAGCGCTCGAGACCGCAGTCGGCATCGACCTGTGCGTGTGAGCGGATGCGCGTGCCTCCGGACGCGATGATCTTCGCAATTGCGTACGCGGCCTGATCGGCGACGCTGCGCTCGCCCTGCCGCCAGTTCTCGCGATCGTTCATGATGTACCCGTGCAGAGTGCCGTCGGCGGTGTGCGGACGGAACGTCTGGCCCATCCGATTCGAATCCAGATGAGCGTGGACATCGCCGAGGCCAGGCAGCAGGATCCGCCCCGCCCCGTCGATGACCTCGGTCCTGGTCGATGTCGTCCCGGTCGCCGGTGGCGCGGAATCGGGGGCGGCATCCTCGGCGGGGGAGAGGCGAGAGAACCGTCCCTCGGTGATCTCGACGTCGACGGCGGGAGCATCGGGCGTGCGAGGGAACAGGCGCACATTCTTCACAACGATCATGTGCTCAGCCTACGACCGTCAAACGGTATACCATCGGAAGCTGTGCCTGTCTGCGTGCCTCTATGGGGCCGCGGCCCGCGCGCACGACGACTGCAGCGGTCTGAAAGGATGAGGCCATGACGACTTCGCCCGTGCAGGGATTCCGACGCAACCGCGGCCTCGACGTTCTGGCCCTGGCCTGCCTCGTCCTCATCGCCGCCTCGCTGCGCCCAGCCGCCTCCTCCCTGGGGCCCGTTCTCTCCGAAGTCAGCGACGGATTCTCCCTGGCCGAATGGCAGACCGGTCTGCTCACGGCTCTGCCGGGACTCGTGTTCGCCATCTGCGGCATCATCGCCGTACCCCTGCTCAAGCGCCTCGGTCTGTTCTCCGCTCTAGCCCTGAGCGCCGCCCTCATCGTGGCAGGCATCGGTCTGCGCGCCATCGTCACCGAATGGGTGGCCTTCGCTCTGCTCACGGTCCTCGCCCTGGCCGGAATGTCGATCGGCAACGTCATCCTGCCGGTCTACGTCAAGTCCCGCTTCCCGCACCGGCCCACCCTGGGCGCGACGACGTTCACGGTCTCGCTCGGCCTCGGTTCGATGCTGCCCTCGCTGCTGACTGCGCCTCTGGCCGAACAGTTCGGCGGGTGGCGCTTCGGTCTCGGCTTCTGGCTGGTCCTGCCCTTGTCCGCGCTCATCACCTGGACGGTGCTGCGGACACTGAAGTCCGTGCCCGTCCTCTCCGGACAGGCCGCGGAGCCCGGTGGGCAGCAGGAGGAGGCGCCGCCTCGGCGAGCGGTTTTCACCTCGCCCAAGGCGCGGTATATGGCCATGTTCTTCGGCCTCCAATCGGCCAATGCCTATCTCCAGTTCGGATGGCTGCCGCAGATCTACCGCGACGCCGGGCTCGACCCCTTCCTCGCCGGGATCATGCTCGCGATCGTCACCTTCGGCGGTCTGCCCGGTGGATTCCTCGCCCCGCAGATCATCGTCCGGGGCATCGCCCCGCGCGCCTTCCTCGTCTCCTTCGGGGCCAGCGCCGTCGCCGGCTATACCGGACTGCTGCTCAGCCCGGTCAGCCTCCCCTGGCTGTGGGCGGCTCTGCTCGGATACGGCGGATTCGCGTTCCCCGCCGCGCTGGCGCTCATCACCTCCCGCACTCGCGAGGTCTCCGTCACCGCCTCGACTTCGGCGTTCGTCCAGTCCTCGGGCTATGTGCTCGCCGCACTGTGCCCCCTGGCCGTGGGCGGACTGCTCGGGGTCAGCGGCGGCTGGCAGGTGCCGCTGTGGTTCATGGTCATCATCTCCGCACTCATGGCGATCACCGGTTGGCTGTCGGCCGGTCCGGGGACCGTCGACGACGAACTGGCACCGACATCCGGGCCCACTGGCACCGGTGAGGCAAAGTGACCCATAATGGAATCTCCAGGACCCGCATCTGAGGAGAATCGACACTCGTGGACATCAACGATCTCGGCAATGACATCGAAAAAGTACTCGTCTCGGAAGAGCAGATAGCCGCACGACTCGTTGAACTGGCCGCCGCCATCGATGCAGACTACAAAGACAAGGACATCCTCCTCGTCGGCGTCCTCAAAGGCGCCGTCATGGTCATGGCCGACCTTGCCCGCGCCCTGCACTCTCCTGTGACGATGGACTGGATGGCCGTGTCCTCCTACGGTTCGGGCACCAAGTCCTCCGGCGTTGTGCGGATCCTCAAGGACCTCGACACCGACCTCACCGATCGGCACGTCCTCATCGTCGAAGACATCATCGACTCCGGCCTCACTCTGTCCTGGCTGGTCCAGAACCTGCGCACCCGCGGAGCTGCCACCGTCGAGATCTGCACTATGCTGCGCAAACCCGAAGCCGTCAAGGTCGACATCGACGTCAAGTACGTCGGCTTCGACGTGCCCAATGAATTCGTCATCGGCTACGGACTCGACTATGCGGAGAAGTACCGCAATGTGCCGTTCGTGGCGACCCTGGCCCAGCACGTCTACAGCTGAGTCCGCTGGCACCGCTTTTTACGCCCGCGGCGAACCCGGGCCGAGTCCGGGGTCTGTGACGGAATAGATTCGGCACGCATTCGGGCTATAGGGGTGCGAAGTACTAGGCTGTGGGGGATGTTCCCAGGCAGCCTCGGTAGCCTGAAACGGTTGCCCACATCTTTTTCCTGAGAGGACTTATGGCCGAGTCGAACAAACGTCGCCCCCTGCTGAACAAGGCGACGAAGGGCCCATTGGTCTGGATCGTCCTGGCGCTGCTCGTCGTATCGATCGGTGCTCTGCTGTTCAGTCAGTCCGGGTTCAGCCAGATCGACACCGAACAGGGTCTGCAGTTACTCAAGGACGACAAGGTCGAACAGGCCAAGATCGTCGACAAGGACCAGCGCGTCGACCTCACTCTCAAGGACGACTACAAGGTCGACGGCAAGGACTTCGGCAAGAAGGTCCAGTTCTTCTACGTCGAACAGCGCGGAGAGCAGGTCGTCAAGGCCGTCGACTCCGCCGGCCCGGACAAGGGCTTCACCGACGAGGTGCCCAAGCAGAGCTGGCTGATGTCGCTGCTGGGCACGCTCATCCCGTTCGTCATCATCTTCGTCGTCTTCTGGTTCCTCATCTCGCAGATGTCGGGCGGGAAGATGATGAACTTCGGCAAGTCGAAGGCGAAGCTCGTCAACAAGGAGAACCCGGACGTCACCTTCAAGGACGTCGCCGGAGTCGACGAGGCGCTTGAAGAGCTCGAAGAGATCAAGGAGTTCCTCGCCGAGCCGGAGAAGTTCAAGGCCGTGGGAGCGAAGATCCCCAAGGGCGTGCTCCTCTACGGACAGCCCGGTACGGGCAAGACCCTGCTGGCCAAAGCCGTCGCCGGTGAGGCCGGAGTCCCGTTCTACTCGATCTCCGGTTCCGACTTCGTCGAGATGTACGTCGGCGTCGGTGCCTCCCGAGTTCGTGACCTGTTCGAACAGGCGAAGTCGAACGCCCCCTGCATCATCTTCATCGACGAGATCGACGCCGTCGGCCGCCAGCGCGGCGCCGGAATGGGCGGCGGACACGACGAGCGCGAACAGACTCTCAACCAGCTGCTCGTCGAGATGGACGGATTCGACGTCAAGACGAACGTCATCCTCATCGCCGCGACCAACCGTCCCGACGTTCTCGATCCGGCGCTGCTGCGTCCCGGTCGCTTCGACCGGCAGATCCCCGTCGAAGCCCCTGATATGAAGGGCCGCAAGCACATCCTCGAGGTCCACGCCGCCGACAAGCCGCTGGCCGACGAGGTCGACCTCGGGCAGGTGGCGAAGCGGACCCCCGGATTCTCCGGTGCGGACCTGGCCAATGTCCTCAACGAGGCGGCCCTGCTCACCGCACGTGAGAATGCGAAGGTCATCGACAACCGGATCCTGGATGAGGCCATCGACCGTGTCATCGCCGGCCCGCAGAAGCGAACGCGACTGATGAACGACAAGGAACGCCTCGTCACCGCCTACCACGAGGGCGGGCACGCACTGGTCGCCGCGGCCATGAACCAGACCGACCCGGTGACGAAGGTGACGATCCTCCCGCGCGGACGCGCACTCGGCTACACGATGGTGCTGCCCAGCGAGGACAAATACTCGACGACCCGCAACGAGCTGCTCGACCAGCTCGCCTACGCCATGGGCGGGCGTGTGGCCGAGGAGATCGTCTTCCACGACCCGACCACAGGTGCCAGCAATGACATCGAGAAGGCGACGAACATCGCCCGGAAGATGGTCACCCAGTACGGAATGAGCGAGAAACTGGGCATGGTCAAGATCGGCGACGACCAGTCCGAACCCTTCGCCGGCCGCGGTTACGGCGGCGGCGACGAATACGGGGATTCGACCCTGTCCTCGATCGATCGCGAGGTCCGCGGTCTCATCGACTCCGCGCACGCCGACGCCTACTGGGCGCTGACGCACAACCGCGATGTGCTCGACAACCTCGCCTACCAGCTGCTCGAACGCGAAACGCTGGACCAGGCCGCCCTCGAGGAGATCTTCGCCCCCGTCGTCAAACGCGCCACCCGCGAAGTGTGGCTGGCCCACGACGATCGCCCCGTGTCCGAACGCGGCCCCATCGTTCCGCCCGCACCGCAGAGCGAACGCAGCGACGGTGAAGGATCGACCGGCGCCGAGGTGGACACCACCGACATCCCCGGAGCCGGACCCACGGGCGTCAGCGGACCCCACGTCCCGCACAACCCGCCCGGACCCGAGAACCCGAACGGCCCGACCGGCCCGACGGGCGGCCCCACCGGGGGACCGACCGGAGGACCAGGCACAAGCGGTCCGGGAACCGGGGGACCGGCGACGAATGACACGAACGAAGACAGAGGGAACAACGACTGATGGCCGATATCGAAGAGGTCTCCGCCGGTCTCGGCCCCGCCCCCGCAGGGCAGGACAACAAGGTCGACCAGGAGCGCATCGCCGCTGCCGTGCGTGAGATCCTCATCGCCGTCGGCGAAGACCCCGACCGGGAAGGACTCGTCGAGACCCCGCACCGGGTGGCTCGAGCCTATGAGGAGATCTTCGCGGGACTCCACCGCGACCCGGCCGAAGTCCTCGGCGTCACCTTCGACATCAGCCACGAGGAACTCGTCCTCGTCCGCGATATCGACCTCTACTCGACCTGCGAACACCACCTCGTGCCCTTCCACGGAGTCGCCCACATCGGCTACATTCCGAGCAAGAACGGCAAGGTCACGGGACTGTCGAAACTGGCCCGCCTCGTCGAGATCTATGCGCGGCGCCCCCAGGTGCAGGAACGCCTGACCTCACAGATCGCCGACGCGCTCGTCGATCATCTCGAACCGCAGGGCGTCATCGTCGTCGTCGAAGCCGAACACCTGTGCATGACCATGCGCGGAGTGCGCAAGCCCGGAGCCTCGACCATCACCTCGGCCGTGCGCGGGCAGCTGCGCGAAAGCGCCTCCCGAGCAGAAGCGATGAGTCTCATCCTCGGTCGCTGAGGCAGAACACGGATCACACAGCGATGGACGAAACAGCCGCTAAGACGACGCAGATCATGGGCGTCCTCAATGTCACCCCCGACTCCTTCTCCGACGGCGGGCTGTGGTTCGACCATGACCGAGCCGTCGCCCACGGACTCGAACTCATGGCAGCCGGTGCCGACATCATCGACGTCGGTGGCGAATCGACGCGTCCGGGATCGGCCCGCGTCGACGAAGCCGAAGAGCTGCGCCGAGTCGTCCCGGTCGTCCGTGAGCTCGCCGCAGCCGGAGCTGTCATCAGCGTCGACACGATGCGTGCCCGCGTCGCTGCAGAATCCCTGGCAGCCGGAGCTCATATCATCAACGACGTCTCCGCCGGACAGTCGGACCCCACCATGCTCAGCGTCGCCGCCGAGTCCGGAGCTCCCATCGTGCTCATGCACTGGCGCGGCTACCTCGATCAGGCTTCGGCGACGTTCCACTACGACGATGTCGTCGCCGAGGTGATCTCCGAGCTGCGCACCCGCATCGACGAAGCCATCGACGTCGGCGTCGAACCGGCGAATATCATCGTCGACCCCGGCCTCGGGTTCTCGAAGAACGCCGAACACAACTGGCAGCTGCTCTCCGCGCTCGACGAATTCGCCGCCCTCGACCACCGACTCCTCGTCGCCGCCAGCCGGAAGCGCTTCATCGCCTCCCTGCTCAGCCCCGACGACCCGAAACAGGCCGAACAGGCGGCGAAGGATCAGGCCACGGCCACGATCTCCGCGATCTCCGCGCAGGCCGGTGCCTGGGCGGTCCGCGTCCACGATCCGGCCACCTCGGCGGTCGCCTGCAAGGTCATCGCCGCGGTCAGGGAACACTCCGCAGCAGCGGCACACCCGGCAGCGGACTCCGGGACTGAGGGATCCGGGCGATGACCGGCGCAGAGTCGGCCCCCGACCGCATCGAACTGCGCGGACTGACGGTGCGCGGCAACCACGGCGTCTTCGACTTCGAGAAGCGCGAGGGTCAGGACTTCATCATCGACGTCACCCTCCACACCTCCGTCGCACGTGCCGCGGCCACCGACGACCTCGCCGAGACGATCCACTACGGCGAACTCGCCGAAGACGTCGCCGGAATCGTCGAGAACAACACCTTCGACCTCATCGAAACGCTGGCCGAACGCATCGCCGACCACTGCCTGAGCCTGTGCGAACACGTCGAGGTCGTCGTCCACAAACCCTCGGCACCGATCCAACGGACCTTCGACGATGTGCGCATCCGAGTCGAACGCAGACGCGTCGACTCTGCCGCCGCCTCGGTGAGGGAGCCTGCAAGGGCCGCGGACGCGCCGCGCGGTTCGGGCGACACGGCCGAGGGCGAGACCGAAGCGTATCTCAATCTCGGGGCGAACCTCGGCGATGCCGCGGACACCCTCGACCAGGCGGTGGCCGCCCTCGACCGGCATCCGGACATCACCGTCACCCGCCGGTCCTCACTCTTCCGCACCGCCCCCTGGGGCGGAGTCGACCAAGCCGACTTCCTCAACCTCGGAGTGCTCGTGACGACCACATTGTCGGCTCTCGAACTGCTCTCGGTGGCACAGGGCATTGAAGTCGCCTGCGGGCGGACGCGCGAACTCAGGTGGGGACCCCGCACCCTCGACATCGACCTCATCCGCTTCGGAGACGAGGACGGGGAGCAGCGCAGCAAGACCCCGCGACTGACGCTGCCGCACCCGCACGCTCACGAACGTGCCTTCGTCCTCGCGCCATGGGCGGAACTCGTCGGAGACACACTCATCGACACCCCACAGGGACGCCGCCCCATCAGCGCGGTCCTGGCCGAACTCGACGACCAGGACATCGCTCGGATCACCTCTGGATAACCGCCCGCGATCTGAGAGACTGGGAACCATGCAGAGAACCTCCTCGTCCACCCTCGCCGTCTGGGCCGTGATCGGCACGGTTCTCGCGATCGTGGTCGACGTGGTGCTCGAAAGCCAGGGGTTCTCACTGCCGGGACTGCCGTGGTTCGCCATCATCGGCATGCTCGTCCTCGCAGCCATCCTGTTCCTGCTCGGCTGGCCCATCAAGAAATGGAACGACGGTGACCGGACGAAGGAGATCGACCCGATCCAAGCGGCGAGAGTGGCGATCATGGCCAAGGCCAGTGCCCTGACCGGGGCCGGACTGGCCGGCTGGTACCTGGGCAACGCCGGCTACTACTTCCTGTCAGCCCCCGGGATCCGCAATGATCTGGCCGCAGGTATGCTTGTCGCGATGATCTCGGCCGCAGTGCTCATGATCGTCGGTATGATCGTCGAGGGATTCTGCGAGATCCCACCCCAAGACCCGCCGGGAGCTGAAACAGCATGAACCGCGACCTCTCCTTCTCCATCGGAGCCGATGTGCCCTTCAACAGGGTGAGTCCGAAGTACGGGCTGAAAGAGGTTCTGGCGTCACTGACGCTGCTCGTTCCGATGCTCATCGCCGGGCTGGCCTTCGCGATCATCTTCAACTCCGAGGTGCCCTGGCTGCACCTCATCTGGATCGCCGTCCTCGTCTACGGCATCATTTCGACGATCATCATCCTCCGTCAGGCTCGCGCCATCGGCTATGCCGAACGGGAGGACGACCTGCTCGTCCGCCGCGGCATCATGTTCCACCGCGCCACCGTCGTGCCCTACGGCCGACTCCAATTCGTCGACGTCGACGCCGGCCCCATCGACCGCATGTTCGGCCTGGCCACCGTCAAACTGCACACCGCGTCGGCCGCCACCGACGCGACGATCCCCGGACTGCCCCGCGCCGAAGCCGATCGCCTGCGCGACAGCCTCGCCGGACTCGGCCAGGCCAATCTCGCCGGGCTATGACCATGAGCGACGCATCTTCACCCGAAACCCCGAACCCCGGCACCGAGGCGGCCGCACCGGAGGTCTGGCACCGCGTCCATCCGCTGACGCCGATCCTCGAGAGCCTCGGCGTCCTCGTCGGCATCTTCATCGCCGCGGCCTACGGTCTGCAGAACTTCTTCCAGAGCGCCGTCGAAGACCTCGCCTCCGGCCGGTCCGTCAACCTCACCTTCGCCGAATGGCTGGGCGCTCACCCGCTGGTGATCCTCGCCGTCGTCGGCGGAATCATCCTGATCCTGGTCCTCACCGCCTTCTTCAGCTGGCTGGCGTGGCGAGTCATGGGGTATCGGGTCGACGCCGAGGCGATCTACTACCGTCGGGGGCTGCTGTCGAAGAAGCTGCGCAAGGCCCGTCTGGACCGCGTCCAGTCGATCGATCTGCAGCAGAAGCTGCTGCCGCGCATGCTCGGCATGGCCGAACTCGTCTTCGATGTCGCCGGCGGCACCGACTCGAACATCTCCCTGAAGTACCTGTCGAAGAAACGTGCCGAAGAGCTGCGCGATGAACTTCTCGCCGCGGTGAAAGCGAAGAAGAACGCATCCGCGACGTCTGCGACGTCCACCGATGCGGTGCCCGGAGTCGCAGCCGACCACGGTGGGACCGAGGCCGATACAGAGGCAGGCGGCGGCGCAGGAGCCGATGCATCTGCGGGCGACACTGCACGCTTCGGCGCCGGTGGCCACGACAGCCCGGACCCAGGTGCGGACGGAGAACAGCCGGGCATCGACCGCTCAGTGCCCGAACGCAGCGCCGACAGCATCGGAGTGCGACTGAGCAAGCGCCTGGGCGTCCTGGCCGACGACGTCTCCCACGAAGCGGAACGGAGCCTCAACGACCTGCTGGCTCCGTACAACCTCTCGGCCGATGTCGGCGAAGAGGGAGAGATCATCCGTGTCCCCGCCCATCGGGTCATCGTGTCCTCCCTGCTCAACACCGGAACGCTGATCTCCGTCGGCGTCATCATCGTCCTCGTCGCCATTGCCGTCGTGTTCCTCCTCGTCGGAATCGAGGAGGCCTTCCTCCCGATCCTCATCGGTGGATTGCCCGGCATCTTCGCCGCGTTCGCCGGGTTCAAGAAGAACCTCGACAATGCCAACTTCGTCGTCCGCATCAGCGAAGACGGATTGGCCGTCAGCCACGGACTCTTCTCCACCTCCCGCAAAGTCATCCCGCTCGACCGGCTCCAGGCCGTCTGCCTCCACCAGCCGCTGCTGTGGCGCTGGGCCGGCTGGTGGAGGGCCGAATACAACATCGCCAGCGACGGCGGAAAGAGCGACGAGAACCTGCTCCTGCCGGTCGGCGATATCGACCAGGCACTGCTCATGGTGGGTCTCGCTCTGCCCGACCCGCAGCTGCCCGAAGGCATCTCGGCCGACGGCCTCGTCCGGTCGGCCATGTACGACAGGAAATCCACACACCCCGACGCAGCGGCGGCCGAGGAGCTGTTCCACGCGCAGCCGCGCTCCTCACGGATCCTCGACCCCCTCGTCTGGAGACGACGGGCCTATGCCCTCACCGATTCCCTGCTCGTGCTGCGCCTGGGAGTCCTCGATCGCCGGGTCGACTTCGTGCCCCATGTCAGGGTCCAGTCCCTGCGCTACTACCAAGGGCCGCTGATGAGGTCGCTGAAACTGGGCAGCGTGGCCGTGCACTCGACCGCCGGACCCATCACCCCGCTCGTGAAGCATCAGGACGCCGAAGCTGCCAAACGCTTCTTCACCGAACATGCCGAACGTACTCGGATCGCCCGCCAACGCTTCGACGCCGCCGCGAAGTCGGCACACACCGGCCCCATCGAGACTCACGAGGAAGACAACGGATGAGCCAGGACGACGCACCACGGCTGGGCATCGGAATCATCGGCTGCGGCCGAGTCGGAGCCAGCATCGGTGCCGCCTGGAGGCAGGCCGGTCACGCGATCATCGGAGTCAGCGCCACCTCGACGGCCAGCCTCGAACGTGCCGAGGACATGCTGCCCGGAGTGCCGGTCCTCGACCCCGACGCGATCACCGAACGCGCCGAACTCGTGCTCATCGCCGTCCCCGACGACGAGATCGCACCACTGGTGACCGGACTGGCGAACCTCGGCCGCATCCATGCCGGGCAGATCCTCGTGCACTGCTCCGGCCGATACGGAACGGACGTCCTCGAGGCCGGGACCCGCCTCGGCGTTCTGCCCATCGCTCTGCACCCATCCCTGACATTCACAGGCACCGAGGTCGATCTCAGCCGTCTGCGGCAGGCGACGATCGCGGTCACTGCGCCCGCGCCGATCCGTCCGGTGGGCGAGGCTCTCGTCGTCGAACTCGGTGCCGAACCGATCGACATCGCCGAGGCGGACCGTCCTCTCTACCATGCGGCCATCACCCACGCGTCGAACCATTCGATCACGATCCTCGCCGAGGCCATGGAACTGCTCGCCGAGGCAGGGGTCGCCGATCCGTCGGCCGTCCTCCACGCCCTCGTCGACGCCAGCGTCGCCAACACCATGCAGAACGGACCGAAGGCGCTGACCGGACCGATCAGCCGTGGTGATGTCGGAACCATCGAAGCGCACCTGGCGGCACTGAGCGAGTTCAGCCTCAGCCGATCGAACCCGGCCGTGCGCAACAGCTACATCGCACTCGCCCGATCGACGGCCGCGAAAGCACTGGCGATGGGACGGATCACAGAAGCTCAGGCACAGCAGATCCTGAGCGCTCTGGACTGACCGCCGAATTCCCCCGTGCGGCCCGTCCACGGTAGCCTTGAAGCATGGCGAATACCGACTCGAAGACACCTGAGAACGCAGACCTTTCACCCGAACACCTCGATCCGGAACAGATCCGGATTCGAAAGGACAAGCGCCAGCGTCTCCTCGACGACGGAACCGATGCCTACCCGGTGACGGTGCCCCGCACCCACAGCCTCGCCGAGGTCCACGCCGCCCACGACGGTCTCGAAGCGGGGGAGGAGACCGAGGCTGTCGTCGGCGTCATCGGCCGAGTCGTCTTCGTCCGCACCACCGGCAAACTCTGCTTCGTCACACTGCAGTCCGGTGACGGCACCCGCCTGCAGGGCATGCTCTCGCTGCGTGAAGTCGGTCAGGAGCGCCTGGACGACTTCAAGACCGACGTCGACCTCGGCGACTTCCTGTTCCTGCACGGAAAGGTCATCAAGTCCAAGCGCGGTGAGCTCTCCGTCCTCGCGGACTCCTGGACCATGGCGTCGAAGGCCCTCCGCCCGCTGCCCGGATTGCACACCGAACTCGCCGAGGACACCCGCGTCCGCCAGCGCTACCTCGACCTCATCACCCGCGAGCAGGCTCGGGAGACGATGCTCACCCGTGCCAAGGTGATGTCGTCGCTCCGGAAGACCTTCGCGGACCAGGACTTCGTCGAGATCGAGACGCCGATGCTGCAGACCATGCACGGCGGTGCCTCGGCACGCCCGTTCAAGACGCATATGAACGCCTACGACATCGACATGTACCTGCGCATCGCCCCGGAGCTGTTCCTCAAGCGGGCGGTCGTCGGCGGAATCGAGAACGTCTTCGAGATCAACCGCAACTTCCGCAACGAGGGTGCTGACTCCACTCACTCCCCGGAATTCGCGATGCTCGAGGCCTATCAGTCCTTCGGCGATTACCATTCGATCGCCGATCTCACGAAGACCCTCATCCAGAACGCCGCCCAGGAAGCCACCGGATCGCTCGTCGTCACTCTCGACGACGGCACGGACTACGACTTCGGCGGAGACTGGCCGGTCGTGAGCATGTACGACTCCCTATCCGAGCTGTCCGGCGTCGAGGTGACCCCGGAGACCGGACTGGACGTCCTCGACAAGATCGCCGCCGACAACGGCGTCGACATGGGCGGAGTCTTCCGCTCACACGGAAAGTACGTCGAAGAGCTGTGGGAGCACTTCTACCAGGACAAGCTCTGGGCTCCGACCTTCGTCACCGACTTCCCGGTCGACACCTCACCACTGGTGCGTGAGCACCGGACGAAGAAGGGCGTCGTGGAGAAGTGGGATCTGTATGTGCGCGGCTTCGAGTTGGCCACCGGCTATTCGGAGCTCGTCGACCCGATCATCCAGCGTCAGCGTTTCGAGGCTCAGGCCGCGGACGCCGCCCGCGGTGACGACGAGGCGATGGGCCTCGACGAGGACTTCCTCATGGCGATGGAGCACGGAATGCCGCCGACCGGCGGAATGGGCATGGGACTCGACCGTCTGCTCATGGCGCTGACCGGTTTGGGAATTCGTGAAACCATTCTGTTCCCATTCACCAAGCCTTTGGCTTCTTCGCAGGAGGACTCGGCTCAGGAGGGCTGATCTGATTATGTTGGATATCCTCAAAGCGCTGCTCCCGTCGATCTGTGTGGGATTGCTGTTCTGGTATGTGTTCCGGAATATCGTCCGCGCAGATCGCAATGAACGCGAACAGGTAGATAAATACTATTCAGAGATTGACGTTAGCGAAGTCGACGATAATCCCCGAACGGATGTTAAGATGACAGCGACAAAAACCTCTGATTACGAAAAGAGTGAACATGGCAAGGGAAATGCGCCTCGTTCTCACGGATGATTTCGACGGAAGCGAAGCGGCGGAAACCGTTCGTTTCAGCCTCGACCAGGCGACGTACGAACTCGAGCTCTCAACCGAGAATGCCGACAAACTCCGTGAGACGTTCGCCCCATTCATCGCCAAAGCACGTCGTGTAGCCAACACCGGTGGCCGTGGCCGCCGTGCGGGCTCGTCGGGCCCCAAGCGGGACACGGCGAAGATCCGCGAGTGGGCTCAGAACAACGGGTACCAGCTCGGTGATCGTGGACGGATCCCGCTGGAGATCGTCGAAGCATACGAAGCAGCGGAGAAGTAAGAGGCTCATTCGAAAGCCGATAACTTCCGATTAGACCCGAGGGGTCAGCGAATTGAATCGCTGGCCCCTCGGTCTTTTTGTGCTCGACCTCGGAAATTTCAATTGCCCTCATCCGGCGATGCGGCAACACAGCAGTGATGAATCATCACAGACAATTGCCAGGTGGAGAGTAGTTGAAAATCATATCGATTGATGCCGCAGCCAAATGATTCGAAGAAGCTGCACACGAATCAAGGGAGCCTGCACTGCGGCTGAGGAAAGACCTCTGCTCACCGCACGGCTGTTGAAGTCGGTTCAGTTCTCCGGGTTCAATTGAATTCGTGCCGCACTCATATGCTCCGGGTCTCCGGTCTGCAGAGCGTACAGCCCCAATTCGACGGGCGACGTCGAGTAGAGCTCGCCGCAGTGCTCGGCGAACCTGGGCCAGATCCGAGCGCCGGCTTCCACGTATCGCGCGCTCGTGTTCTCGAACGCTGAGGCCGAGACACTGGCGTGATGGAACATGAAATCTCTGGCCGGATCGCCGATTGCCGCGGTCGTCCAGTCGAGGATGCTCAGATTGACGGGTCCGTCCATGAGCTGATGAGCCGGGTACACCTCGCCATGAGTCACGGTTGAGAACGACGGCCAATAGCTGTCTTCGTCGAGCCACGCGGTCCACCGCCGGAGCAGGGACGGCGCCACCTCGAACTCGGCGGCGACGTTGTCGATGTCTTCGCGCTTGCGCTGTCGGATCTCGGTGGGGGAGAACTCCGGAATGCCTGTGTCCCGAACGACAGCCGGGTCGACGGTGTGAAGTTCGGCGAGGACTGATCCGAGCGATGCGGCATACTCGGAGGATTCGACATCGAAATGCCACTGCGGCTGACCACTGTCATCGATCGTCAGTCCGGGTGTTCCCGGCAGCAGCGGGTAGGCGATGAGGTCATTCGAGTGGATCTGCCAATCGGGGACCGCGACGCTCAGATGCGGTGCGATGGCGCCCAGGAACCGGCCCTCGACGGCGGCGCGGGCAGAGACATCCGGACGCCGAGGGATCCGGAGCACCCACGCTCCGCCGTCGACCGCCTCGGCGATGGCGACCTGGAAGTCGAGGCCGAGCTCGTTGATGACGATGGAATCGGTGATGATGTCGAGACCGTGGGCCCGGGCCAGGTCCCGGATGATCGTGGGATCGGTGGGCATGTCTGCGTCCTCTCTGACGTTGCTGTGTGGGTCTCGAGTCTAGAGAATTTCGCCCACAGCCAAACGGTTTCGGCTGATGGCGAAACCTGCAATAGAACCGCGGTCGTGGTGGTTAGGCTCAGAAGAATCAGAAGACCGAGGAGGATGAATATGTTCGAGCGGTTCACCGACCGAGCACGACGCGTCGTGGTGCTCGCGCAGGAAGAAGCGAAACTTCTCAAACACAACTACATCGGCACCGAGCACATTCTGCTCGGCCTCATCCATGAGGGTGAAGGTCTGGCAGCGAAGGCACTCGAGGGTATGGACATCTCCCTCGAGCAGGTGCGCGACCAGGTCCAGGAGATCATCGGTCAGGGACAGCAGGCTCCGAGCGGCCATATTCCCTTCACCCCGCGGGCGAAGAAGGTCCTCGAGCTCAGCCTCCGTGAAGCACTGCAGCTGGGTCACAGCTACATCGGCACCGAGCATATTCTGCTCGGCCTCATCCGTGAGGGCGAGGGCGTTGCCGCGCAGGTGCTCGTCAAGCTCGGCGCGGACCTCGGACGCGTCCGCCAGGAAGTCATCAAGCTGCTGTCGGGCTACCAGGGCAAGGAACCCGTGTCCGCCGGCGGCCGCGAAGAGGGAACTCCCTCGGGATCGCTCGTGCTCGACCAGTTCGGCACCAACCTCACCGCTGCGGCCCGCGAGGCCAAGCTCGACCCGGTCATCGGCCGGCACGAGCAGATGCAGCGCGTGATGCAGATCCTCTCGCGTCGCACGAAGAACAACCCGGTGCTCATCGGTGAACCCGGTGTCGGCAAGACGGCTGTCGTCGAAGGACTCGCACAGGCCATCGTCAACGGCGATGTCCCCGAGATCCTCGCCGACAAGCAGCTCTACACACTCGACCTCGGTTCGCTGGTCGCAGGCTCCCGCTACCGCGGTGACTTCGAGGAGCGTCTGAAGAAGGTGCTCAAGGAGATCCGCACCCGCGGCGACATCATCCTCTTCATCGACGAGATCCACACCCTGGTGGGTGCCGGAGCCGCCGAAGGTGCGATCGATGCCGCTTCGATCCTCAAGCCCATGCTGGCTCGCGGAGAGCTGCAGACCATCGGTGCGACCACGCTGGACGAGTACCGCAAGCACATCGAGAAGGATGCCGCTCTCGAGCGCCGGTTCCAGCCGATCCAGGTTCCCGAACCGTCGCTGGCGCATTCGATCGAGATCCTCAAGGGTCTGCGTGACAAGTACGAAGCGCACCACAAGGTCACCGTCACCGACGGAGCCCTGGCAGCCGCTGTCAACATGTCCGATCGCTACATCAACGACCGGTACCTGCCGGACAAGGCGATCGACCTCATCGACGAAGCCGGTGCCAAGCTGCGCATCTCGCGTCTGTCGGTTCCCCAGGAGGTGCGTGACCTGGAGGAGAAGATCCTCGAGGCCCGCCACCGCAAGGAAGCCGCCATCGATGCTCAGGACTTCGAACTGGCAGCCTCGGAGCGCGATTCCGAGATGAAGCTGCAGAAGGAGAAGGAAGAGCAGACCGAGGCGTGGCGCAAGTCCGGCACCGACACCTCGAAGGTCGTCGATGCCGATCTCATCGCCGAAGTGCTCGCCTCTGCCACCGGCATTCCGATCTTCAAGCTCACCGAGGAAGAGTCCTCGCGTCTGCTGCGGATGGAAGACGAGCTGCACAAGCGCGTCATCGGTCAGGACGATGCGGTCAAGGCGATCTCGCGGGCGATCCGTCGTACCCGCGCCGGGCTGAAGGATCCGAAGCGCCCCTCCGGCTCGTTCATCTTCGCGGGCCCCACCGGCGTCGGCAAGACCGAGCTGGCCAAGGCTCTCTCGGAGTTCCTCTTCGGCGATGAGGATTCGCTCATCAGCCTCGACATGTCCGAATACTCGGAGAAGCACACGGTTTCGCGACTGTTCGGTTCGCCTCCGGGATATGTCGGATACGAAGAGGGCGGTCAGCTCACGGAGAAGGTCCGCCGGAAGCCGTTCTCGGTCGTCCTCTTCGACGAGGTGGAGAAGGCCCACTCGGACATCTTCAACTCGCTGCTGCAGATCCTCGAGGATGGTCGACTGACCGACTCGCAGGGTCGTGAGGTGGACTTCAAGAACACCATCATCATCATGACGACCAACCTCGGTACGCGTGATGTCTCGAGCGGACTCCAGCTCGGATTCCAGGTCGAGGGTGACACGAAGACCAACTACGACCGGATGAAGCAGCGGGTCAACGAAGAGCTCAAGCAGCACTTCCGTCCCGAGTTCCTCAACCGGGTCGATGACACGATCGTGTTCCCGCAGCTGAGCATGGTCGAGATCATCAAGATCGTCGATCTCTTCCTCGAACGTCTCGACGTCCGCCTGGCCGATCAGGGCATGAAGGTCGACGTCACGGCCAAGGCGAAGGATCTGCTCGCCGAGCGCGGCTACGATCCCGTCCTGGGTGCCCGTCCGCTGCGTCGGACGATCCAGCTCGAGATCGAGGACACTCTGTCGGAGAAGATCCTGTTCAAGGAGATCGGACGCGGCCAGACCATCAAGGTCGACGTCAAGGGCGAAGGAAAGGACGCTGAGTTCACCTTCGAAGGCATCGAGACCGAGAGCCTGAAGCCCGCTGAGGATGACGAAGGCGAACTCGCAGGTCTGGGTTCGTCCGGTTCGAGCGGATCCTCGGAGACCTCGGCCTGATCGTTCATCACCTTCTCGGATAACGCATAAGAGTCCGGGGAGTCGGCAGCAGCCGACTCCCCGGACTCTTTCGTGTTCGCCTCCGGCGATGGTGTTGAATGTCGGTATGAGCTCACATGCAGGCGACTTCGATCACGGACTGATCTCCGAGGACCATCATTCAAAGCACGAACTCCCAGGAGGTCTGTACCTGCGACGAGCGAGGACCGGCGATGTCAAAGGCATCGAAGCCCTGGTCGCCCCACTGGCCGGTGAGCGGATCCTGCTCGCCAAGGACACGGTGACCTACTTCGAGTCGCTGCAGGAGTTCTGGCTGGTCGTCGACCCGCAGCCCGATGGTTCCGAGATCCTCGCCGGCTGCGGCGCCCTGCACATCATCTGGGCGGATCTCGCCGAGGCGCGCACGGTCGCCACGTCACCGGACTATCGGGGCAGGGGAGTGGGCAAGGCGATCATCCAGCAGCTGCTCGCCGATGCTCGTGAGATCGGAGTCGACCGGGTGTTCTGCCTGACCTTCGAGACCGGATTCTTCGGTTCGCTCGGCTTCGAACCGATCAAGGGCATCCCCGTCTCACCCGAGGTCTACGTCGAGCTGCTTCACTCCACCGATGAGGGCGTCGCAGAGTTTCTCGACCTGGCCAGGGTCAAACCGAATACCCTGGGCAACTCACGGATGATCAAATACCTCTGAGGCAGACCCTGATCCTGGCCGTCACCGGCGGGCGTCGGTCTTGGCCACGCTCTCACCGGCCAGTGTAGGCGACTGCCGCACACGCACCGTCCAGTGGCGACGTCTGCCATGTTCGGGTCCTGATTCAGCTGTTCGGCAATGCCAATCGGCCATCGACCTGTTGTGCCAGACCGTCGTCGACGAGGTCGGAGATGAGCCGATTGATCCTGTCCTGGTCCGCACTGAGTTCACGCACTCGCGCCACCGCCGTGGCCGTCGATTCGGCCAGTGAGTCGAGAAACACCGGGTCGAAGTCGGTCACCGAGGCGGTGAAGACGTCGAGCCGGACACCGCGTCGGTCGTCCCCGGCGACGTGCGCTGCCTTGAGGACATCCATGATCGCGCCGCGCAGCTGTCGATCGGTGCCTGCCCACTTCTGAGTCTTCGGTTTCGTCGCCGAGGCGGGTCTGCCCAATCGGTTCCATGTGCAGATGTCCTGGAGCGGGCAGGCGGGGCAGTCGGGATTGCGTGCCGTGCAGACGAGGGCCCCGAACTCCATGACTCCGGCGTTCCACTCAACGTGCTTGTCCTCGGGCACCAGGGCGGCCGCCCAGGCAGTCTCCTTCCGGCCAGGTGAGGTGGTGGGGCGTTCCCGGCCCGCGAAGAGGCGGATGAGGACCCGACGCACGTTCGTGTCGAGCACGGTCGTCTTTCTGCCGAAAGCGAAGGAGGAAACCGCGGCGGCGGTATAGGACCCGATGCCCGGCAGTCGTTCGAGCTCTTCGGTCGTTTCGGGAACCCGGTTGTCCAGGTCCGCGGCGATGACTTCGGCGGCTTCCTGCAGTCGCAGCGCTCTGCGCGGATAGCCCAAGCGATCCCAGGAGTGGAGGACTTCGGCGGTCGGGGCGGCGGCGAGGTCGGCTGGTGTCGGCCATTTGTCCATCCACGCACGCCATCGCGGTTCGACTCGGGCGACAGGGGTCTGTTGGGACATGATCTCACTGACGAGGATTGCCCAGGCACTCGTCTTCGGGTGCCTCCACGGCAGGTCGCGGGCGGTGTCCTCGAACCAGGCGATGATGGTGTCCTGGACTCGTCTGAGCACAGGTTCGGACACCTCGGGGAAGGCGGAGGTCGACCCGGAGGGATTCGATTCGGGACCGGCTCGGTGTGTCATTTGGATGCTCAGTCGCTTCGGCCTAGGCTCAAAGCGATGACTCCTTCCAATCGTGGTTCGCAGCCGAACAGAGCTGCCGGGCAGCCTCGCCAGTCTAGCGGGAAGCTGCCTGCTCACGTGTACCGCCGACGCCGTATCACGCTTGCTGTGGCCAGCCTCCTCGTCCTGGGGCTTCTCGTGCTCGGAATCGTCGGAATCGTCAAAGCCATCGGCGGCCGCAGCGACGGATCGGACAAGGTTGCAGCCGAGGAGACTACCCCGGCCGAATCGACGACGGCGGCACCGGTGCCGGATAAGAAGGCAGCGAGCGGAAAGTGCCCGGAGGACAAACTCTCGCTGAAGGCGAAGGTCGATCCGAAATCCGTGAAGGATGGGAAAGAACCCGAATTCGGCATGGTCATCGAGAACGGCCACACCGCCACGTGCCTCATCGAGGTCGGTACCGATAAGCAGGAATTCATCGTCGAAAAGAACGGTGATGTCGTGTGGTCGTCGGAGTACTGCGCGGCGGCGAAAGACGAGAATGCCGAAGCTTCCACGGAGTTCGCACCGCAGTCGGAGAAGACTGCGAAACTCAAATGGAACCGGATCAAGGTCGACAAGAACTGCAACCGCGAAGACGCTGACTTCGCCCCCGGCGACTACGAGCTCATCGTGAAGCTCGATGACAAGAAGAGCGAACCGACGCCGTTCGAGCTCGAGAAGAGCGCCGCCGATAAGGCCAAGGAGAAGAAGGCCGCGGAGGAGAAGAAGAAAGCCGACGAGGAGAAGAAGTCGGAAAAGGAATCCGGCGAGAAGGACTCCTCGGATGAGAAGCAGTCAGAGGAACCGCAGGACTGAGTCCTCAGGCACCACGGTAGGAGCCGACTCCCCAAGAGTTCCCGTCGTGGTCGCGGAAGTCGAATTCGCGGCCGCCGTAGTCTTGAGTCGCTACCGGTCGCACGATCGCATGCCCCAGGTCGACGATCTCCTGGTAGAGTCGGTCCACTTCTCGTTCGGTGTCGACGACGACGTAGATCGAGCTTCCGCCCACTGCATCGAGTGCCGATCCGTCGTTGCGGACCGAACCGAACATGATCCCGCCGTTGTCACCGAGCGCGAATTCGGCATGCTCGACGAGGGCCGGGTCCTGCTCATTGCGCACGAGCAGTCTTTCGGTGAACCCGAGCGTGACCAGCAGTTCGATCGTCGCTGCGGCATCGGTGGTCCGGAAGGCGGGAAAAACTGTCGTGGTCATGACACCAGGATGCTCCAAAACCAAGCGAAAGTCCCGAACTTTCTCACTTCTGCTCCCGAAGACCCTGCTTCGTCAGCATCAGTTCGACCGCCCCGGCGATGTGTTCGCACTCCTCGACCTCCATCTTGTCCGGTGCCGCCACATTGGTCATGGCTCCCTTGGCGACGACGGCATGAGTGATGCCCAGTCGTTTGGCTTCGTTGAGGCGTTGGCCGAGATTGGGGACATTGCGGATCTCCCCTGACAGGCTGACTTCGCCGATCGCGACGAGGTGGCGAGCCAGCGGCTTGCCGAGCAGCGCCGAGGCCAGGGACATGCAGATCGCGAGGTCGCTGGCCGGCTCGGAGAGCTTCGCTCCGCCGACGGTGGCGGTGAAGACATCGCTCTTGGCGAGGTCCGCCTGCGCGACGTTCTGGCTGAGCACAGCCAGCATCATCGCCACTCGGGAGGAATCGACTCCGGAGACCGAGCGACGGGACTGGCCGCCGGCGGATTCTGTGATGAGCGATTGGACTTCGACGAGCAGCGGTCGCTTGCCCTCCTGCGTCACCGTTAGGCAAGTGCCGGGCGGATTCGCACCGCTGCGCGAGAGGAACAGTCCCGACGGGTCCTCGAGACTCTTGATCCCGTTCTCCTCCATATCGAAACAGCCCACGTCGTCGGTGGGGCCGAAGCGATTCTTCACCGCGCGCAGCATACGCAGACGCGAATGCCTCTCACCTTCGAAGGTGCATACGACGTCGACGAGGTGCTCGAGAAGGCGAGGACCGGCGATCGTGCCGTCCTTCGTGATGTGGCCGACGAGCACAGTCGGCAGAGACCGGGCCTTGGCTTCCCTGATGAGGGCGGAGGCGACTTCGCGGACCTGGGTGACTCCGCCGGGGATGCCTTCGACCTCGGAGGATGCCAAAGTTTGGATCGAGTCGACGACGAGCAGCTCCGGCTGTTCGGATTCGATCATTCCCAGTACCGACCCCAGATCGGTCTCGGCGGCGAGGAGCAGCGAGTCGGCCAGGGCATTGATCCGTTCGGCGCGCAGCCGCACCTGACCGGCGGATTCCTCACCGGTGACATAGAGAACCTTGACCCCGAACATGGCGATCTTCGCGGCGACGTCGAGCAGCAGCGTCGACTTGCCGACCCCCGGCTCGCCGGAGAGCAGGACAACGGCGCCAGGCACGATGCCACCGCCGAGCACCCGATCGAACTCGGGGACGAACGTCGATCTCGCCTGCGCGAGCGACGAGTCGATCTCGCTGATCGGCTTCGCCGCATTGGATTTCTTGATTTTCGTCTTCACCTTCGACGAGTTCGCGCCCTTTTCCTCAAGGGTGCCCCAGGCCTGGCATTCGGGGCAGCGTCCCAACCATTTGACTGTCGAATAGCCGCATTCCGAGCATGTGAAAGACATACCGCAATTCTGGCACGGGCCGCTGACACGAGAGTCCTTGCTCGAGAGTCCGGCCTCAGTGACAAGGAGAGCTGGCCGGTGCGCACTGCAGCGGGGGAGCCCGGTGAATGCAGAAGGGCGCCCGACGATGAGTTCGTCGGACGCCCCTGCCGGCAGAGTGCGGCAGCCAGGTCAGTCGAGCGTGGTGAGGATTCGGGGACCATCCTCGGTGATGGCGATCGTGTTCTCCGAATGGGCACCATTCGAACCGTCGGCCAGGCGCAGGGTCCAACCGTCCTTGTCGACGGACAACTTCTTCGAGGTGAACGACCACCAGGGTTCGATCGCCAAGGTCAGACCCGGTTTGAGGACCAAGCCGCGACCTCCCTTTCCGCGGTTGGGCACGTGCGGATCCTCGTGCATCGTGTGGCCGAGACCGTGCCCGCCGAAGTCGAGGTTGACGGGGATGCGGTGGGCATCGGCCACGTCACCGATGGCCTTCGAGATATCGCCGAGGCGATTGCCTGCTTGGGCGGCGCTGATTCCGGCTTCGAGGCCGGCCCAAGTGGTGTCGATGAGTCGTTGGTCCTCGTCGCTGCCGTTGCCGACGACGACGGAGCGTGCGGCGTCGGCGACCCAGCCGTCGATGGATACGGCGAAGTCGAGGGTGAGCACGTCGCCGTCCTTCATCACGTAGCTGTGGGGCTTGCCGTGGAGGACGCCGTCATTGACGGACAGGCAGATGACGTTGCGGAAGGGGCCGGAGCCGAAGGAGGGGGCGTAGTCCCAGTAGCAGGACTTCGCTCCGGCATCCTCAATGAGCTTCCGCGCGGTCTTCTCCAGGTGCATGATGTCCATGCCCGGTTCTGCGATCGAGGTCAGCTCGGCCAAGGTCTTCGCGACGAAACGGCCGGTCACCGCCATCTTGTCGATCTCGGCGGGCGTCTTCAGCTCAATCACAGGGGTCTCCTTAGGCGGGGTGCAGGGTTTCAACAGCGTTCACTGGTCCAGACTCGATTTTAGTCCTCGGCAATGCCGAAGTCGCGGCCGCACCCGGATCTGTGGGCAAGCAGACAGTCGCGGTCGGAGCTCAGCGTCACTCTGTTCGGTCTACCGGACAGCCGACTTCTGCCCGAAACCTGCTCGTTCAAGGGTTCGCTCGAATATCGCCCCGTTTACGTCGTGTGATTCGAGCGAGCCCTTGATCGATGCGCGAAGGCGGGCGTTAAGAGGGAGGGGACCTCTCGGAGGTGGGGTCGTGAACCAGGCAGCAGTTCCGACTACGGGCAAGGATGCTTGTGTCTTGATTTCCCGGTGCGTAGGGTGCGGAGCATGAGGCACATCATCATGGCTTACAGCGCAGGCATCGCTCTGGCAACTTCGGTGTTGTCGGGTGAAGAGGACCTCCGTGCAGGCGGGCCCTGGGTTCTCACGCTCATCGTCTTTCCCGCCTGCTCACTGCTCTGCCTCGCCTTCATTCTCCGAGACCACCGGCGACGGGAGCGTGCAGACAGCCAGTGCAAGCACGATTCTGCATCCTCGAGTGCAGAGCCAGACGAGAGCGTGAGCAGAGATCGCTGAGGACGCAGTCCTGCACGAGAGTTGATCAGTCAACGCGAAACTCGAAAGAGTCGTCACTGGCGACGACTTTTTCGAGTTTCGCGTGACCTGAGCGCGATTGCGCGTCAGCTGAGACTGGTGTCCGACTTCTGCGGTCGTGCAATGAGCCAGCAGATCGGTCCGACGACGGGCAACAGCAGGACGATGATCGCCCAGACGAGTCTCACCCGAGGGTCGAGTCCTGATCGGGCGATGCTCACCATTGCCCAGATGAGCAGGACGACGAGCACTAGGACGACTCCGGACCAGATCACGTCATAGGCGGCGGGCAGTAGCGGATTTTTGCTCATGGCATCAATCTACCTTGGTTTTTGTACGAAAGTCGCTCGTTCAGGGGCCAGCGCGGATATCGCGTCGTGTACCACGTGATATCCGCGCTGGCACTTGAACGACGTGAAGGGTCGTCGGTGGGCCGGTCTGCGCTTCGATCAGCCCACCGGCCCACCGGTCGAGGACCTCACTTCGCCCCAGAGGACTCAGCTCTCTCAGAGGAACTCGACTCCCTGCGCCAGCGGCAGCTCTCCGGAGTAGTTGATCGTGTTCGTGGCCGGGCGCATATAGGCCTTCCACGAATCCGAACCCGACTCGCGTCCGCCGCCGGTCTCCTTCTCACCGCCGAAAGCACCGCCGATCTCCGCACCGGAGGTGCCGATGTTGACGTTGGCGATTCCGCAGTCGGAGCGGGACAGGAACTTCTCGGATTCGGCGAGTTCGGCTGTGAAGATTGCCGAGGACAGACCTTGCGGCACTCCGTTGTGGATCTCGAGTGCCTCATCGAGATCCGAATATGTGACGACGTAGAGGATCGGGGCGAACGTCTCCTCTTTGACCACTGCGCTCTGACTGGGCATCCGCACGACGGCGGGTTCGACATAGTGAGCATCCGGACGTTCATCGGCGAGCACCCGGCCACCACCGCAGAGGATCTCGCCGCCCTCTGCCTCTGCCTGTTTGAGGGCCGCCTGCATCGCATCGAACGAACCCGAATTGATGAGCGGTCCCACGAGCACTCCGTCATCGGTCGGCGATCCGATGCTCAGCGTCTTGTATGCGGCGACGACCTTGTCGACGAACTCGTCGGCGATGGACTCGTGCACGATGAGCCGCCGCAGCGTCGTGCACCGCTGGCCGGCCGTTCCGGCGGCCGCGAAGACCACTCCGCGCAGCGCCAGATCGATATCGGCGCTCGGGGCGACGATCGCCGCGTTGTTGCCGCCGAGCTCGAGCAGGATCTTGCCGAAGCGCTCGGCCACGACGGGTCCGACCTCGCGACCCATCCGCACCGATCCCGTCGCCGAGACCAAGGCCACGCGTTCATCCCGGACCATCACATCTCCGATGTCCCGGCCACCGACGAGGACGGGTGCGAGGTTCTCCGGTGCCCCCACCTCGGCGGCGGCCCGGGTCAGCAGCGACTGTGCCCCGAGGGCGGCGAGCACGGCGTTCTCTGAGGGCTTCCACACGACCGCGTCACCGGCGACCAGGGCCAGGGCGGTGTTCCAGGAATACACGGCCACGGGGAAGTTGAATGCGGAGATGACCCCGACGACGCCGAGGGGATGCCACGTCTCCATGAGCCGGTGACCCGGCCGTTCGCTGGGCATGGTCTTGCCCCACAGCTGCCGGGACTGACCGAGTGCGAACTCGCAGATGTCGATCATCTCCTGGACTTCGCCGGCCGCCTCGGAAGGGGTTTTGCCGGCTTCGACAGTGATGATCTTGGCCAGATCCTCCTTGTGCTCGCCGAGCAGCTGTCCCCACCGCTGCACCAGCTGACCGCGGACGGGAGCGGGCACGTCCCGCCAGGTCTCGAACGCGGTCTGGGCTGCGGCGATCTTGTCCGCCGCTGTCTGCACGGTGTCCGCGGCGATCGTGCCGAGGCCCTGTCCCGTGATGGGGGAGCGGGCCGGAAGGCTCGCCGAGGCGGCCGATCCCTTGAGAGCGGATGCGTCTACTCCGCAGGCGCTCAATCCTGAGGTGAGGAGGTCGGTGATGGTCTGATCGGTGGGCAGTGCAGTCATTGCTGTCCTTTCGTCGTCTGCTGTGTCGATCGGTCGCTTGGCCGGTCGGTGGAGTTCAGTCGTTGCGGGGAGGTGGGAGATGAGGGGCGGGTGTGCGAGGCCTCAGATCACGTTGAGCTCCTTGCGCAGTCCGGTGGTGGCGAAGCGTCGTTTGTCCATGGGAGCCACGTCGACGAAGGGGATGCGGCCGGTCATGAGGTCGGCGACGACCTCTCCGACGGCCGGGCCCATGAGGAAGCCGTGACCGGAGAACCCGCAGGCGTAGAAGAATCCCGGCCTCTCCTCGGCCTCGCCGATGAGGGCATTGTGGTCGGGCGTCATCTCATACAGTCCCGCCCACCCGTGTTTGGCCTCGACTTCGCCGAGTTCCGGGGTGCGGGCTTCGATGTGCTCGGCCAGGGTGGCCAGCCAGTTCGGGTCGCGTTTGTCGTTGAAGGACCAGTCATCGACCTCATCGGGGCAGCCGAACAGCAGCCCGGTTCCTTCCGGGTGGACGTAGTAGCTGGTGGAGAAATCTATCGTGAAGGGCATCTGCGAGGTGTCGAAATCGACGGGCTCGGAGACCATGATCTCCCGCCGCAGCGGCTTCACGGGCAGGTCGACCCCGGCCATGTCCCCGATGGGGCCGGACCAGGCTCCCGCCGCGACGACGACCTGTTCGCAGCTGATCGTGCCCTGATTCGTGATCACCGAGGTGGCCATGCGATCCGTTCCGCCGTCGGTGTCGAATCCGGTGACCTCGCAGTTCTTGACCACCGTGACCCCGCGCTCGCGGGCGGCGGTGACGAAGCCTGCGACGACGGCCTCGGGGGTGCAGTGACCGTCGCCGGGATTGAACGCCCCGGCGATCAGCCCTTCGGTGTTGACGAACGGGGCCAGCTCGGCCACCTCGGCGATGGTGAGCATCCGCGAATCCAGCCCCATCCGCTGTTGCAGGGCCACGTTGTCGGTGAACGCGCGCACGTCGTCATCGTTGTCGAGGAGGAACAGATAGCCGTTGCTGACCAGGTCGATGTCGACGCCGAAATCGGTTTCGAAGTTCCGCAGCACTTCGAGCCCGCGGGCGGCCAATGCGATGTTGACCTCGTCGGAGAATTGGCAGCGCACACCTCCAGCGGCCTTCGACGTCGATCCGGCTCCGGGGGTGTTGCGTTCGACGATGACGATGTCGCGGACTCCGCGTTCGGCCAGGTGGTAGGCGATGGCCGCTCCCATGACGCCGGCGCCGATGATGACGACGGAGGCTTCGGCGGGCAGGGCTCTGGACGTGTCGGGGACCCCGTCGGTGTGAGGGGTGGTGGCTGATGCGGTGGGGGATTCCACGGTTCACCTCGCTGTCTGCTGCCGGGGCGACCGTCGTTGGTCGCCCCGGAAACGGAGAGTGCCGACGGCGATGTCGGCGTTTGTGTCTTGACTTCATTGTGGTTGCCATCACACTTAAGAACAAGGGAGAGTTTGTGAACATTGTGTTCAAGAAACCTAAAGACAGGAGAGCGCTGCCATGACATGGACGCTCGGACAGCTGCGCACATTCGTCGCTGTGGCCGAACTCGGATCGATGACGCGGGCGGCCGACCACCTCGGCTACAGCGTCGGGGCCGTGTCCCAGCACATCTCAGCCCTGCGCAGAGTCGTCGATTCCGACCTGTTCCGACGGCGCGGCCGTGGGCTCGTCCTCGCCGAAGCCGGGCGCACCCTGCTGCCCAGGGCGCGGAACATCCTCGCCGCTCAGCAGCAGGCGGAGATGGCGATGCTCGGCCGGGACTTCCGCAGCGAGGCCATCGTCACCCTCGGCGTCTTCGGATCGGCATCGACGACGGCGCTGCCGAAGGTGGTGCGGGCGCTGGCCGAGCGCCATCCGCATATCGAAGTCCGGGCGCGGGAGATCAATGTCGAGACCATGTCGGCCGCCGTCATCGACGGGATCATCGACCTGGGGATCGGGATCAACTACCCGGCCGCGCCGCTGCCGCCGATGCGCGGGCTGAGTTGGGAAGCTGTGGCCGAGGAAGACTTCGGCATCGTCGTCCCCGCGGGGACGTCCCGGCCGAGCGATGACGATCTGGCCGAGGCCGACTGGATCCTACCGCCGGCCGAGGAGCTCTTCGGCCGCGCGATGCGGTTGGCCACCTCGGCGCTGGGAATCAATGCGAAGGAGACCCATATCGTCACGGACACCGCGGTCGCGCTGGCGCTCGCCGGAACCGGGCTCGGCCTGACCCTGGCGACGCCGATCATGATGTCGTTGGGTGGGTCCGACGTCGACCTCCACCCCGTCGTCGAGGCGGGCGGACGCGAGATCATCGTGCTGACTTCCCCGGACCCCAGCGATCCGGTCCGGGCGGTCGCTAAGGTGGTCACCGAAGTCTTCGCCTGAGATTCCGACCTAGGATGAGGACATGAGCTTCGACCATCAGTGGAATAAGGTACGCAGGGCCAACCCCGACCATTCGGCGAACTACGCGCAGCGGTGGCGAGATCTTGCGGCCGCCGGGCATGACATCGGCGGTGAGGCCAGGTTCGTCAACGCCATGGCTCCGCGGGGATCGCGCATCCTCGATGCCGGCTGCGGAACCGGCCGGGCCGGCGGACTGCTCATCGACGAAGGGCACACCGTCTTCGGCGTGGATCTCGACGAATTCCTCATCTCCGTCGCCGAGGAGGACTTCCCCAGCGGTGAATGGCACACCGGCGACCTCGCCGACTTCGATTTCGCCGGCGCCGGGATCACCGAGATCGATGTGGCCTTCTGCGCCGGAAACGTCCTGTCCTTCCTCGATCCCGCCTCGCGCCGGCAGACCTTGGGCAATATCAAATCGACGCTCAAACACGGCGGCCGGTTCGTGTCCGGCTTCGGTGCCGGACGCGGGTATGATTTCGACGATTTCATCGAGGACGTCAAGGCCACGGGGATGTTCGTCGACCAGAAGTTCTCCACCTGGGAACTCCGCCCCTTCGAAGCTGACAGCGACTTCCTCGTCCTCATCGCCGAAAGGCTGTGAGCCGGTCGATTCGCAAGGGCGGCAGAATTAGGCTGGGATCGACCCATACTGCTGATCAACTGAAGGAGAATGATCATGATCTTCATCGTCGTGAAATATGACGTGAAACCCCACAGTGTCGAGAAGTTCCCCGAAGCCGTTCGGGCCTTCACCGAGGCGACCCGCGCCGAACCCGGCAATCTCTTCTTCGAATGGTCGAAGAGTCTGGAGAACCCGAACGAGTTCGTTCTCGTCGAGGCATTCACCGATGAAGGCGCAGAACCGCACGTCACCAGCGATCACTTCGCCGCCGGCCTCGAAGCCATGCGCCCGCACCTGGTGTCGACCCCGAAGATCATCTCCCGCAAGATCGACGGTGAAGGCTGGGACGAAATGGGCGAACTGAAGATCGACTGATCGCCTACCAGGCCTTCAACACCGGTCGATCGAGCACATAGACTTCTGCCATGGCGACCAAAGCGCAGAACATCGCATCGATCGAAAAGGCCCTCGGCGAACCATGGGCCGCCACCCGTGCTCGCTTGGAGGCGGCCGGGGGAGCGTCGGCGAGTCACAAAGAGCTCGCCGACGCTCT
Source organism: Brevibacterium sp. Lmc1 (assembly GCF_057654315.1). Classification (NCBI taxonomy): domain Bacteria; kingdom Bacillati; phylum Actinomycetota; class Actinomycetes; order Micrococcales; family Brevibacteriaceae; genus Brevibacterium; species Brevibacterium sp. Lmc1. The sequence continues at coordinate 1,247,369 of NZ_CM172803.1, forward strand.
CTATCCCCAGTTCGACGGCAGAGTCGACAACCACGGCTGGTGGGTCCAGGGCGCCGTCGTCGCCTACGAGCAGGAGATCGGACGCCGAGTCCCCGGCCAGCGCGCCGACGGCACTTTCGACGTCGCCGTCTCCCGCACCATTCCCGGCGATCGTTCCGCACTCATCGAAAAATTCGCGTCCCTCGTCGGCGACACCCTCAACGAGGTAGCCCTCGACGGTGATCCCCGCACCTCGGAGACGGCGAAACGCTCCTTCTGGAGAGCGAACCTCGACGGCGGCATCAAGGTCGAAGCCGCAGCCGAGACGAAGAGCGAAGACAAAACCCTCTTCGTCCTCACCACGTCAAAGCTTCCCAGCCCCGAAGCCCTCGAGGAATGGCGGGCCTTCGGCAAGGACTTCCTCAAGCAGCTCTGAGCTCTGACCGTCCGGCAGTTTTGATCGACCGCCGGTGGAACAGCTCCGACCTCTTGTGAGCACGGCAGCTCCGAGACACCCGATCCGCCTCAGCCGATGATCGGGTTCCAGACTCCGAACATGTGAGCCGCACCGATCGCGACCGCGCAGACAGCCAGACTGAGAAGCACCGCCACGACATCTCGGACCGCGAAACTCGACCGCCTGCGCCACGTGCGGCCCGGACGACCGAATGCCCGTCCCTCCATCGCCATCGCCAGGTTCGTTGCCCGGCGAATCGAGACCACGAGCAGAACGAATACCCCGCTGAAGAGGCTGCCCGTGCGCCGCAGAAGCGAACCGCCCGCGACACCTCTGGCCCGCCTGGCCATCGCCAGCACCTGCCACTCACTGACCAGCAGTCCGAGCAGACGTGAGGCCGCGAGAACCGAGACCACAACCACCTCTGGCAGCCGCAGATGCTGAATGAGCGCATCGGCGAGATCACGCGGATCGATCGTCGACGCGAGCACGATGAGCGGGATCGCCAATGCCAAGGCACGGACGAAGATCGCCGCGGCCGCGGCCAGCGACCCGGTGGTGAACAGAATCGGACCGAAGTCGACGACCACATCCCCAGTCTTCTCCGCCAACAGCGCCGTGCCCCAAGCGGCGAGCAGAGCGCCGGCGGGGAGGAACCACAGCCGCTTGGCCGCGGCCACCAGATCGAGTCCCGTCGCCGGCAGCGCCAGCACTGCCGCGAGCAGCACCACCCCGGCAGAGATGAGATCAATGCTCAGCAGCGCCCCGACCATGAGGATGAGGGCCACTGCGATCTTCGTCAGCGGATTGCACCGAGCCAAAGCGGTGGAACGCACCACGGGGATGAGCTGTCCCGGATCCTGTACGGCGACCTCAGGGGAGGGGCGAGAACGCACATCGAGACTCTCACTCACCGCGATCACCCGCCCTGACACGCGATTCCGACTCGTCGACGACATCGCGATCTGCACTCAGGCAGCCACCGAGCTTGAGGACATCGGCACCTATGGCCTCGAGGAACGCCTGATCGTGGCTGACCGCGACCACCGCGGAACCGTGTACCAAGGCGTCGAGGAACATCTCCACCAACCCCGCCCACGTCAGCGCATCCTGACCGAAGGTCGGCTCATCGACGATGAGCACCCGTGGCCGGGGCGCCAGCATCGTTGCCACCGACAGGCGTCGCTTCTCCCCACCTGAGAGACTCTGCGGATGAGCCTGCGCCAACCCGGTGAGACCGAGTCCCTCAAGAAGCTCATCCACCCGTGCCTGCGACTCGGCGGCAGACCATCCGGCCAGTCGGGGGCCCAGCTCGAGTTCGGTCGCCACGCTCGAGGTGAGGAACTGGTGTGCCGGTTCCTGGAAGACCATGCCGATGCGCGCCGCCAGCTGCTTCGACGGCCAGGCGAATGGCCGGGCCCGTTTGGCTCCGTCCCGCAGGGGCGCCTCGGCGAGGACCTGTCCGGAGAATTCGGGCAGAAGGCCCGCCAGGGTCAGGGCCGTGGTCGATTTGCCTGCCCCGTTCGCACCGACGATTCCGAGTGCCTGACCGGCACGCAGGCTCAGGTCAAGGTCGGTCGCGGCGGGGGTGGCCATGCGCGGTCGAGCAACGCTGAGCCGATGGGTGCGCAGCAGAACCTCGCCGAGGCGGCCCGTCGTCCTATTGATTTCTGCGGTTCCGCCTCGGCGCGGGTCGGGGGAGTGCCGCGGCATCCAGATTCCGCAGTCGATGAGCGTCTCGGTCAGGGCCGCCTCGGTGAAGATCTGCCCCGGAGGGCCTTGGGCGGCGATGCCTTCGCGGCCGAGCACGATGACCCGATCGACGTGATCGAGCCACAGCTCCACCCGGTGTTCGACGATGAGCATGGTCGCCTGTGTCTCGGCTTGCACGGTGAGCACGGCATCGCGGACCTCGGTCGCTGAGGCGGGATCGATATTGGCCGTCGGTTCGTCGAGGACGATGACCTCCGGGGCCATCGCATGGATCCCGGCCAGAGCCAGCCGCTGTTTGTGCCCACCGGACAGAGCGGCACTCGGATGCCCCGGCGGCAGATCGAGTCCCAGCGCCTGCAGGGACTCGGGGACCTGAGCGTCGATTGTCTCGGACGGGAGTCCGAGGTTCTCCATCCCGAACGCCACATCATCACCGATGCGGGAGAAGATCACCTGAGAATCGGGATCTTGGAGGACCAGCCCGGTGCTGCCTCGGCGGGGATCCGGTTTCTCACCGCCGACGAGGAGTTCACCGGTGGCCTCACCCGATTCCTCGGGCAGGACACCGGCGACGGCGTGGAGGAACGTCGATTTGCCGGCCCCGGAGGCGCCGAGCAGCAGCACTTTCTCTCCGGCCGTGATCTGCAGATCGAGCGGTCCGACTGCCGGCTGGTCACGGTCGGTGTGTGTCCATGAGAAGCCGGCGGCCGTGATCGGCAGCGCCATCAGCGCAGTCGGCCTGAGGCGAAGGAGCTGAGCGCTCCGGTAGCCGCGATCGCCCGGTAGGCGAACCAGGCGCCGATCCCGGAGATGACGAGGCCGGAGACGATCGCGCAGACTGCGTAGATCGCCTGGAAGCCGAACTGCCATTCGGCGTTGTACATGATGTTCTCGCTCACTGCCATGAACGCAGCCGCCAGCATGCCCGATGCGGCGGTGACCCACAGGGTGAAGCGCTTGTAGCCGAAGGCGGCGAAGACGAGTTCGGCACCGAGGCCCTGCAGCAGACCCGAGAGCAGGACGGTTGCTCCGAAGTGAGAGCCGAGGACGGCTTCGACGATGGCGGCGATGAGTTCGCACAGGAGCGCGGCACCGGGTTTGCGGATGATGGCACCGGCGAGCGGACCGGCCAGCACCCAGAGTCCTGCGATGAGACCGATCGACGGCGGGAATGCCTGGAAGGCGAGTTCGAGGACCTTCCAGCTCAGCGCCAACACCCAGAACACAAGCCCCACGGCAATGCCGAGAACGGCGGTGGTGACATAGTCGACCACCCGCCACTGTTTGGATTTCGGCGCCGCGGTGAAGGCGCGTGAAGAGGTGGGGGTGGTGCTCGGCGTAGTGGTATTCGGCATTGTGCCTCCTCATTTCAAGGAGGGGTGAAGAGTCTCGACTTCCTTCGGCGGTGCTAACCGCATCAGGTTCGAGGGTCTGCAGCTTCTTCTGCACTCTCAGCGCCCCTGACGGCGCTCCCCTGTCGTAGCCACCACTGTACAACAGGGGAGCGGGGCAGCGACCGGGATCCGTGGCGACGCGGAGGCCGGGGGCGGTCATCGAGGATTCACTTCCCGTTCCCATTCCCGTCGATGGGCCTCGAACAACCGGACACTACTGGTCAGTAGGAATGGGCGGGTGAATACGCATCGACTTAAGAGACCGCTCAGTGCCCTGTCTGCCGCTACCCTGCTCGCCGCTCTGGTGGCGGCCCCGGTTCCCGTGCGTGCCGAGCCATCTCTCGGTTCCGGAGGGTCGACCGCGACCCAGGGCGCGAATGCCGACTCTGCTCAGACTCCGAGCCCTGACCGGACGGATTCGCCCGCCGAGGCGGATGCTGGGAGCGAGGCTATCACCGATACCGTGTTGCAGGTCGGGGCCGACTCCACGGCGCGCAACCTCTCGTGGATGAGTGAGAGTGCCGGTGGGGGAGAGGTCCGGTGGGCGCCGGCGAGTGAGCTCGTTGGCGGAAAGCTCCCCGCCGATGCTGACAAGGCTGAGACCACGGACTCGGGCCTTGCCGCCGACCTCAAGCGTCACTTCAACCATGCGAGCATGACCGACCTGAAACCTGGCATTGACTACGCCTACCAGGTCGGCAGCGAAGAGGACGGGTACACCGAGGTGGAGCAATTCACCACAGGATCTGCTGGAGGAGACGACGAATTCCTCGTCTTCGGCGACCCCCAGGTCGGCGCCGGAGGCGGAGATCCCGACGACGCTGCCGGTTGGGACCGGACCCTGTCCTCGGCAGTGGCCACCGCTGACGAACCGAGCTTCTTCTACTCGCTGGGAGACCAGGTCAACTCCGCCGGCAACCAGGAGCAGTATGCTCAATACCTGGCACCGGAAGCGACCCGCACGATCCCGCAGGCGACGACGATCGGCAACCACGATGTGTCTTCGAAAGCCTATGAGCAGCACTTCAACCGACCGAATGTGAGCCAGGATCACGGCGGTGGCGGCGACTACTGGTTCATCGACGATGGAGTCCTGTTCCTCAACATCAACTCGAACAGCCCGGACGTGGATGCCCACGCCGAGTTCATCGACGAGGTCGTCGCCGAGCACGGAGACCAGGCACGCTGGACTGTTCTCGGGTTCCACCACTCGATCTATTCGACGGCAACACATTGGGACGACCTCGACGTCAAACGGCTGCGGAAAGCGATCCCTCCGGTCGCGGCCCGCAATGACATCGACCTCGTCGTCTCCGGCCATGACCACATCTTCAACCGCACCTTCCTCATGGACGGCGAAGGCAAGCGAGTGAAAGGGTCGGAAGCGGGAGCCGAGGAAGAGAAAGAAGACGGGCAGACGCTCTACCTCACGCTGACCTCCTCGTCAGGGTCGAAGTTCTATGACTACGTTCCCGGCCTCGACTGGGAAGGCAAGAGCGTCCACAACGACGTGCCCGCCTTCACGCGGGTCCGGGTCAGCGACGAGGCGCTGCGGGCGACGACCTATGAGGTGCCGGCAGGCGGGGCACCGGCCGATGGTGAGCGCGCGGAGGCGCAGGCCGCAGCCGAGCAGATCGACGATGTCGAACTCAGGCGCGCCGAGGCGGAAGAACCAGCCCCGGATGACGACGCGGAGGCCGATGCCGGTGTCGAAGCCGGCGCCGAAGCCGATGCAGGTACCGACTCCGGGGCAGGCGCTGATGGTGCAGGTGCGAATGATGACGCCGACGGTGCTGGAACGGGAGACGACGCGGACCCAGGTGCCGATGGTCCGAGTGCAGATGCCGATGCTGGTACGGGTGGCACCGCCTCCGACAACGCCGCCTCCGACGGTGCTGCCTCGGGTGGTGTCGGGTCTGACGGTACCGACGACGGGAGCGGAAACGACGCCGGCACGGCAGATGCCGGCACTGCCGACTCCAGCGCCGAGGCAAACGGTGCAGAAGCGAACGTCGCAGGAACGGGCGATGATTCGGATTCATCCGGGACCGCCTCGGCGAGTGGGGATGGAGACCTGCCCCGCACCGGCGGTGGGCTCGCACTGCCCTTGGCCGTCGGCGCGGGAGCGCTGGCACTCGGCGCGACACTTCTCGTGGTGAGCCGTCGCCGTCGAGGTGCCGGGCTCAGCTGATCAGCACCTCCTGGCTGATCAGCACGGCGCTGCCGATCAGCTGGGAACCACCATGACCGGGCCTTCGGCGTGGTTGAGGACTCCGCGCGAGACGGATCCCAGCAGTGCGCTGCGGATCCGTCCGCGCCCACGGGTGCCCATCACCGTCAGCTGTGCGCGGGAGCTGATCTCGACAAGAGTCTCAGTCGGATCGCCGACCGGCACCGAGGTGGTCACCGTCAGATCCGGGAACTGCTCCGACAGCGTCCCGGCTTCCGTCTCGAGTGATTCGGACAGCTGCCTCTGCCGACGCGCGGTGACCTCGGAGCTGAGTTCGAGGTCGGGGTACCAGTAGAGCCATTCCTCACCGGCCGGCAGCACCACGACGAGTTCGAGTTCCGTGCCGCGTAAGGCGGCCTCGGCGGCTGCCGTGAACATGGCGACCCGACCGCTGTCGGAACCGTCGACCGCGACGACGACTGGGCCGTTGCCGGCCGTTGCCGAGGCCGACCGTTCGGAAACGACGATCGTCGGGCAGTGAGCGTGGGCAGGCAGCGCCGTGGACACGGATCCGAGGACTCGACCCATGAAACCGCCGCGGCCGCGGGCGCCGACGATGGCGACCTCGGCATCGGCGCTGAGCGTGACGAGCGCACCGGCGGAATTGCCGGGTGCCGTGCGGAAGGACTTCTCACCGGAGTAATCGCGCAGAAGTTCGACCGCCTCGGCGAGGGTCTTCTCTGCTTCCTTCTTCGCCTTGTCATCCTCGGGTTCACTGGGGATGGAGGCCATATTCGGATAGATCATCGTCGGCAGCTCATAGGCGGTGACGACGGTGAGAACAGTTCTGCGGCGTTCGGCCTCGACTGCGCCGTAGCGGACGGCTTGGGCGGCGAGTTCCGAGCCGTCGAAGCCGACGAGGACGCCGAGTTCGAGGCTGAGGCCGGATTCGGACGAACTGGTTTGAGCAGACATCTCGCACCTCTCGATCGGGGCCTGTCCAACCCAGACGCCGACGACGGCCCCGACTGGCGGTATCGTCCGCGTCGCTTTCAGTCTACCAAGACGGTTCTACAACTTGTAGAAAAAACGTGGGGCGAGAAGGTCCGTCTCACCTGGGCGTGCATCTGGCTCAGACGCGGAAGCCCAGATGGGCCAGTGCGATGCGCAGGATATGGTCCTGGCCGTAGCAGAGCTCGCCGACGATATCGGGACGCATGGTCTCCTCGGGGGTCAGCCAATCGAGGCTGAGGGCATCGGCCCGCGGGGTGCATTCGCCGCGGACCTCCATGATGAAGCACATGGCGATCGCATGCTGGCGCGGATCGTGGAGGAGGGCCGAACCCTCGGTGGGGAAGTACTCGGCGATGTGGAACGGGCTGATTGCAGGCGGAATGACCGGCAGCGCCATCGGGCCGAGGTCGTTCTCGGCATGACGCACCAATGCGGTTCGGATCGTCTCGTGGAAGCGGATCCTCCCGCCTACGACCTCGCGTCCGAGGGTGCCGTCCTCGAGGCTGCGCAGCAGCAGGCCGATGCGTTCGACATTGCCGGTCTCGCCCACCCGCACTGGGATGGCGTTGACATAGGGGATCGGCATGCGTCTGCGCAGGCGCGCGTATTCCGCGTCGTCGAACCAGTTCTCGTCGAAGTCCAGGGCAGTCCGAGTCATGACCCAATATTCCCACAACCATCCCTCGCGGCAGAAGAGCATGGGGACCCCGTTGGTGAACTGGGACACGCTTCGGGTAAAATATCTTGATGTCGAGATAAATTTCCGACCGGCAGGGACCTGTCGAGTGACGTGGCCTACAGTTGTGTCAGCACTATGTGACCATTTCCGGTCAAGGACTATGAAGGGGTATCCATGATCAATCATGAAGTCCGCACCTACAAGAGCTCAGAGAACCTGGCTCGCGAAGATCAGCTCGCATGGAAGATCGCCGAGGTCGCATCCGACCCGACGCCGGTCGATTCCGAAGTCACCGAAATGGTCATCAACCGCGTCATCGACAACGCTTCCGTCGCTGCCGCATCCGTGCGCCGCTCCGCTCCCACCCACGCTCGCGAGCAGGCTCAGGCTCACCCGTTCAATCCCGGTGCCAACATCTTCGGCCTGCCGGTGACCGACCGCTTCTCACCGGAATGGGCCGCTTGGGCCAACGGTGTGGCCGTGCGCGAACTCGATTTCCACGACACCTTCCTCGCCGCAGAGTACTCACACCCCGGTGACAACATCCCGGCAGTGCTCGCAGTCGCCCAGCACAAGGGCATCGGCGGCAAGGACCTCATCAACGGCATCGCCACCGGCTACGAGATCCAGGTCGACCTCGTCAAGGGAATGTGCCTGCACGAGCACAAGATCGACCACGTCGCCCACCTGGGCCCCTCGGCCGCAGCCGGCATCGGCGCCCTGCTCCACCTGCCCACCGAGATCACCTTCCAGGCCGTCCAGCAGGCCCTGCATGTGACCACCGCGACCCGTCAGTCGCGTAAGGGCGAGATCTCGTCCTGGAAGGCCCACGCTCCGGCGTTCGCCGGCAAGATGGCCGTCGAATCCGTCGACCGTGCGATGCGCGGCGAGGGAGCCCCGAACCCGATCTACGAAGGCGAGGACGGCTTCATCGCCTGGATCCTCTCCGGCCCCGAAGCCCGCTACACCATCCCGCTGCCGGGCAAGGGCGAATCGAAGCGTGCGATCCTCGACACCTACACCAAGGAGCACTCGGCCGAGTACCAGGCTCAGGCGCTCATCGACCTCGCCCGCAAGCTTGGCGGGCAGATCGAGGACCTTTCGAAGATCAAGCGCATCGTCATCCACACCTCGCACCACACCCACAACGTCATCGGCACCGGTGCGAACGATCCGCAGAAGATGGATCCGAAGGCCAGCCGTGAGACCCTCGATCACTCGATCATGTACATCTTCGCCGTGGCCATGCAGGACCAGGGCTGGCACCACGAGCACTCATACGCTCCCGAACGCGCCGGCCGTCCCGACACCGTCGAGCTGTGGCACAAGATCGAGACCACCGAGGATCCCGAGTGGACCCGCCGCTACCACTCGATCGACCCGAACGAGAAGGCCTTCGGCGGACGCGTGGAGATCGAATTCGAGGACGGCTCGACGCTGACCGACGAGATCGCCGTCGCCGACGCCCACCCCTTCGGCGCCCGTCCCTTCGCCCGTGCGAACTACATCGAGAAGTTCAAGACCCTGGCCGAGGGCATCGTCTCCGATTCGGAGCAGACCCGGTTCCTCGATCTCGCCGAGAACCTCGAGAGCCTCGACGCCAAGGGCGTTGCGGAACTGAGCTTCACGGTCGACGGACTCGAGCACAGCGGATCGAAGGGCATCTTCTGATGCTCGGTGCACAGGCAACCCCCGCCGAGCGCCGCGCCAAGTTCCGCGAGCTGCTCGCAGGCGACGAGATCGTCCAGTTCCCCGGCGCCATCAACCCGATCAACGCTCAGATCATCGAGCAGACCGGCTTCGAAGGCGTCTACATCTCCGGTGGCGCGTTCTCCGCGGCCATGGGTCTGCCCGATATCGGACTGACCACCCTCACCGAGGTGGCCGACCACGGACGCAATATCGCCCGAGTGACGAACCTGCCGACCTTCATCGACGCCGACACCGGATGGGGCGAAGCCATGAATGTGGCCCGCACCGTCCAGGAGTTCGAGGACGCCGGAATCTCGGGCATGCACCTGGAGGACCAGGTCAACCCGAAGCGCTGCGGCCACCTCGACGGCAAGGAGGTCGTGACCGCGGCCGAGATGTCCAAGCGCATCAAGGCCGCCGTCAAGGGGCGCCGAGACGAGAACTTCGTCATCTGCGCCCGCACCGACTCCCGCGCAGGGGAAGGCCTCGACGCCGCCATCGACCGGGCGAAGGCCTACGCCGATGCGGGAGCGGACATGATCTTCCCAGAGGCGATGCGAGATCTCGGAGAGTTCGAGAGATTCGCCTCCAGCGTCGATGTGCCGATCCTGGCGAACATGACGGAATTCGGAAAGAGCGAACTGTTCACCACCGAACAGTTGGCGAATGTCGGAGTCAAACTTGTGATCTACCCGGTCACGACTCTGCGCATCGCCATGGGTGCGATCAAATCGGGCCTGCAGACCATTCGGGACAAGGGCACTCAGGTGGACCTGCTCGAGGGCATGCAGACCCGCGCGGACCTGTATGACACGATCGACTACGCGGCGTACAACGAGTTCGATGCCGCAGTCTTCAACTTCTCACAGGAGGGTCACCAGTGACCGAAGAAATCAAGAAGGGCCTCGCCGGTGTCGTGGTCGACACCACCGCAGTGTCCAAAGTGGTCCAGGAGACCAACTCGCTGACTTACCGCGGCTACCCCGTGCAGGAGCTCGCCGCCAAGCGCAGCTTCGAGGACGTCGCCTACCTCATCTGGAACGGCGAACTGCCCACCGAGGCGCAGCTGGCGGAATTCCAGGAACGCGAACGCTCCCAGCGTGAGATCGATGGCAAGCTCGTCGACCTCATCCTCGGCCTGCCCAAGGACTGCCACCCGATGCACGTCGTGCAGACGGCTGTGGCCTACCTGGGCGCCGTCGACCCCGAGGCCGACACCGAGGGTGCCGAGGCGAACCTCGCGAAGGCCGAGCGTCTCTACGCCCAGCTGCCGACGATCGTGGCCATCGACCACCGTCGCCGTCACGGCCTCGACCCCGTCGCCCCGACGAAGGACCTCGGCTACGCCGCAAACTTCTTCAAGATGGTCTTCGACGAAGTTCCTGCCGAGGAGGTCGTACGCTGCTTCGACGTGTCGATGATCCTCTACGCCGAGCACTCGTTCAACGCCTCGACCTTCACCGGTCGAGTCATCACCTCGACCACATCGGACCTGTACTCGGCAGTCGCCGGTGCCGTCGGGGCGCTCAAGGGACCCCTGCACGGCGGAGCGAACGAAGCCGTCATGGCGATGCTCGAAGAGGTCGGCACCGCCGATAAGGCTTCGGCCTGGATCGACGAGGCACTGGCGAAGAAGGCGAAGATCATGGGCTTCGGCCACCGCGTGTACAAGAACGGAGATTCGCGCGTTCCCACCATGCGCAAGGCCTTCGAGGACATGGTCGCGGTGAAGGGTGCGAACGATCTGCTGGATCTGTACAACACCTTCGAAGAGGACTTCGTCGGGCGCAAGGGCATCTACCCGAACCTCGACTACCCCTCGGGCCCGGCCTACCACCTCATGGGCTTCGACACCGAGCAGTTCACCCCGATCTTCGTGATGGCACGCATCACCGGCTGGACCGCTCATATCTTCGAGCAGCAGGCGAACAACGCCCTCATCCGTCCCCTGAGCGCCTACGACGGTGAGGACCAGCGCGAGGTTCCCGACAACCGGGGCTGACCTCTCGAAAGGCAGAACACACATATGAGACCAGACGGCTCCTACCGTCCGGTCGATCTCGAGGGTTTCGACTTCACCGTCTCCGGTGGGGTCGGAACCCTCGTCATTGATCGGACCGAAAAACGCAATGCGATCTCCCGGCCCATGTGGCGGGCGCTGCCGCAGATCATCGCGAACGTCGATGCCGACGATTCGATCGGCGCGCTGGTGATCACCGGGGCCGGCGGGCACTTCTCCGCCGGTTCGGACATCGCCGACCTCAACGTCGCACTCGCGGACTTCTGGGAACTCAACTCCACCGCCGAGGCGGCCCTTGCGAGCTCGCGGACACCGACGATCGCCGCGATCACCGGCAACTGCGTGGGCGGAGGGACGGAGATCGCCGCGGCCTGCGACATCCGCATCGCCGCCCCCGGATCGATCTTCGGCGTCACCGCAGCCAAACTCGGACTCGTGTACCCGGCCGGACCCACGAAGCGGCTGGCTGAGATCCTCGGCGACGCCTGGGCACGGTACCTGCTCATCACGGCCTCGATCGTGAAGTTCGAGAAGATGGCCGAACTCGGGTTCTTCCACGAAGTCTCCGACACCCCGCTCGAGACGGCACAGGCCCTGGGGGAGCGGATCGTGGGACTGTCCCGGCTCAGCCAGGTCGGTGCCAAGGCGATCCTCGACGGTGAACTGACGGAGGACACGGAGCCGCCTCGGTGGCTCGATGACGCCTACCGGGACGAGATCATCCGCGGTCAGGAAGCCTTCTTCGCCAAGGAGCCGCCGGAATTCGGCTTCGCCAAATCCGCATGGCAGAACGGTCCCCAGGTTCGTTCTCACGGAGTCCCGCGGAGAGGATAAACTGAGCGAATGCGCCTAGCAGTCCTCGATATCGGCTCCAACAGCGTCCACCTCCTGGTCGTCGACGCCCACGTCGGAGCACCGCCCCTGCCGGCCACCTCGCACAAGGAGGTGCTCCGACTCGCCGAATTCCTCAGCGACGACGGAACGATCGACTCCGAAGGGCAGGAACGGCTGCGCTCCTTCATCGCCGATGCCGTCGAGATCGCCGAAGACCAAGGCGCGGAGCAGATCCTCGCCTTCGCCACCTCGGCGGTCAGGGAAGCTCCGAACGGGATCGGACTCATCGAATCGATCAACGCTCAGCTCGGGGTCACCCTCAACGTGATGTCGGGTCGGGACGAGGCCCGCGTGACCTTCCTCGCCGCCCGCCGCTGGTTCGGGTGGTCGGCCGGGAAGATCCTGCTGCTCGACATCGGCGGCGGCTCGCTCGAGATCGCGGCGGGTCAGGACGAATACCCGCAGGCGGCCGTGTCGGTTCCGCTCGGCGCCGGACGCACCTATTCCGAGTTCCTCCCGGACCCGATGCCCACTGAAGAGGACATCCACCGCCTGCGCAAACATGCCCGGGCGCAGATCGGACGCATCGCCGGCGACATCAACAGGGTCGGAGTGCCCGACCAGGTCGTCGGGTCGTCGAAGACCTTCCGCTCGCTGGCCCGCATCGCCGGCGCAGCCCCGAGCGGAGACGGAATCTATGCTCCGCGGAAGCTCTTCCGCCGCGACCTCGAAGGCATCATCGACACCCTCGCCTCCCGCACCCCCGAGGAACGTGCCACCCTGCCCGGCGTCTCCGAAGCCCGAGCCGGACAGGTGCTGGCCGGAGCGATCGTCGCCGAGGCGGCCTTCACGATCTTCGACATCGGCGTCATGAACATCTCCCCATGGGCGCTGCGTGAAGGCATCATCATGCGCAAACTCGACCTCCTCGACTCGGCCGAACAGTCATCGGCGATGCGCGTCGAGCCCGTCGCCGCCCTCGACTGAGCCTTCGGCGGGTCGCACGCCGACGTTTCCGGACACGGTTGAGCCGCCTTCGCATCTGTCGGATTGCTACCGGAATTCAGGTTCGCCTGCTAGTTTTTGATTAGTCGCCGAGGCGGCACCCGCACTGATCTGCCCGTGCCGACATCGGTGAAAGCCCGAATCTTCTGACGGAAAGCACGAATCTGCTGATGCGAAATGGTGAGCTGTCCCCGAACTTCCGCGACCAGGCGCTGGAGACTCTGAAGAAGACGAGCGCGGCCGACCCGCTCGACGTCTTCGTCGTCGGCGGGGGAGTGACCGGAGCAGGATCGGCCTTCGACGCAGCCACCCGCGGACTCAAGGTCGGCGTCGTCGATGCCAAGGACTGGGCCTCGGGTACCTCGTCCCGGTCCTCGAAGCTCATGCACGGCGGACTGCGGTACCTCGAGATGCTCGACTTCAAGCTCGTCGCGGAGGCGCTCAAGGAACGCGACCTGCTGCTCCAGCACACCGCGCCGCACCTCGTCGAACCCGTCGCCTTCGTATTCCCCTTCGAGCACCGCCTCATCGACCGGGCCTTCATCGGCTCCGGCGTGCTCCTCTACGACACGATGGCCACCCGGCCGGGCCGCAAACGGGCTGTGCCGATGCACCGCCACCTCGGGAAGAAGGCACTGAGCGCCCACTTCCCGGGCTTGGCCGACGACGCCGCCGTCGGAGCCCTCGAATACTATGACGCGAAGGTCGACGACGCCCGCTTCGTCATGAACCTGGTCCGCTCGGCCGTGAGCTACGGAGCCGCTGCCGCCAACCACGTCTCCGTCATCGGCTACCTCCACGACGGCGATCAGGTCACCGGCGTCCACGCCCGGGACGAGATCACCGGTGAGGAGTTCGACATCCACGCTCGCCGCACCATCCTCGCCGGGGGAGTCTGGACCGAAGAGCAGCAGGATCTGGCGAAGGCCGATGCCGGGCTCAAGGTGCTCGCCTCGAAGGGCGTGCACATCACCGTGGCCGAAGACAAGATCAAGGCCGACCCGAACACCGGAATCATCTCGAAGACGGAGAAGTCCGTCCTCTTCGTCATCCCCTGGGAAGGCTACTGGGTCATCGGCACCACCGACACCCCGTGGAACGAAGACGTCGACGCACCGGTGGCGACCTCGCAGGACATCGACTACCTGCTCGAACATGCCAACGCCATCCTCGCCGACAAACTCACCCGCGAGGATGTCATCGGCGTCTACTCGGGACTGCGTCCGCTGCTCCAGCCGGTCGTCAAGGAAGGACAGGCCTCGACGAAGGTCTCCCGCGAACACACCGTGATGGAGGTCGAGCCGGCCCTCGCCGCGATCGCCGGCGGCAAGTTCACCACCTACCGAGTGATGGCCGAAGACGCCGTCGATTTCGTCCTCGGCGACGATGCGAAGGACCGCAGGTCACTCACCGAATCCGTGCCGCTGCTCGGTGCCCAGGGCGTCGGTGCACTGAGGCGCGGCCAATCCGGAATCGCGGAGAAGTACGGATGGGACGAGTACCGCGTCAAACGACTCATCCGCCGCTATGGCACCCTCATCGAGGATCTGCTCGACCTCGTCGATGAGGATCCGGAGCTCGGACAGCCTTTGGACGGCGCCGAACGCTACCTGCGCGTCGAAGCCCACTACGCGGCCGCCGCGGAGGGGGCCGTCCACCTCGGCGACATCCTGGAGCGGCGGATGCGGCTGAACTACGAGACTCGCGACCGGGGGAAGAACGCCGCCGAGGCGGTCGCGGCCATCGTCGCACCCGTCCTCGGGTGGGACGACGACCGGCAGACGGCCGAGGTCGAGGCGTTCAACGCCCACGTCGACGCCCAGGTCGCGGCCGAATCCACCGACGATGACGCCTCGGCGGCGGCCCTGGTCGGTGCGACCCTCCACTGAACCGTTCACAGAGAAGTGCGGGACCACAACCGAATACCGACAATCGAATATCGACCGACCCCGGAGCACCCTCCGGGTCGACCATCGACCGGGACACCCTCCGGAAAGACAAACAATAGGAGTTTGTGAGATATGGGCACCATCTTCCTCTTCGAGATCGCCGGTACGGCGATGCTCATGCTGCTCGGCGTCGGCGTCGTCGCCAATGTCGTCCTCGGCAAGACCAAAGGCAACGGCGGAGGCTGGCTGCTGATCTCCTTCGGCTGGGGCCTCGCGGTCTTCGCCGGTGTCTTCGTCGCTTATAAGACCGGCGCACACCTCAACCCCGCCGTGACCTTCGGCATCCTCGCCAGCGGAGCCGACGAATATGCACCCGGCATCGCCGTGACTTTCGGCAACACCATCGCCTATCTCGCGGCCGAGATGATCGGAGCGATGCTCGGCGCGGTCCTCGCGTGGGCCGTGTACAAGAAGCATTACGACGAGGAGAAGGACGCTGGCAACATCCTCGGCACCTTCTCCACCGGTCCGGAGCTCCGCTCCTACGGCTGGAACTTCGTCACCGAGGTGATCGCGACATTCGTCCTCGTGTTCGTCATCCTCCTCTTCGGCAAGACCCCACACGAGCTTGGACCCTTGGCCGTCGGCCTCCTCGTCGTCGTCATCGGCGCTTCGCTGGGCGGACCCACCGGCTACGCCATCAACCCGGCGCGTGACCTCGGTCCGCGCATCGTCCACGCACTGCTGCCGATCCCGAACAAAGGCGGCTCCGACTGGGCGTACTCGTGGGTGCCGATCGCCGGACCGCTGGTCGGCGGCGTCGTCGCCGGTCTGGCCTCCCAGGCATTCGTCTGAGTACGATCACAGACAACTGAGCACGCTCACAGACAAACCACTTCGACACAGGAGTCAGAATGAGTCAGGAAAAGTTCATCCTCGCCATCGACCAGGGCACCACCTCGTCGCGGGCGATCGTCTTCAACCATGACGGGCAGATCGTGTCGTCCGGCCAGCTGGAACACGAGCAGATCTTCCCTCGCGCCGGCTGGGTCGAGCACGACCCGGTTGAGATCATCAAGAACACCAACGAGGCGATCGGCCAGGCCCTGGCTCGGGCGAATATCAACCGCCACCAGCTCGAGGGCGTGGGCATCACGAACCAGCGTGAGACCACCGTCATCTGGAACAAGAACACCGGCGAACCCGTCTACAACGCCATCGTGTGGCAGGACGCACGCACCCAGAAGGTCTGCGACGAACTCGCCGGGGACGAAGGACCGGACAAGTACAAGGACCGGGTGGGTCTGCCCCTGGCGACCTACTTTGCCGGCCCGAAGGCCAAATGGATCTTCGACAACGTCGACGGGGTCAAGGAAGCCGCCGCGGCCGGGGACCTGCTCTTCGGCACCATGGACACCTGGGTGATCTGGAATCTCACCGGCGGGGTCAACGGCGGAATCCACGTCACCGACGTCACCAACGCCTCGCGGACGATGCTGATGAACATCGACACCCTCGACTGGAACCCTGACATCGCGGCAGATATGGGCATTCCCCTCGAGATGCTGCCCGAGATCAAGTCCTGCTCGGAGATCTACGGCTACGGGGCGAAGAACGGACTCATCATCGACACCCCGATCTGCGGCATCCTCGGCGATCAGCAGGCTGCGACGTTCGGTCAGGCCTGTTTCGAGAAGGGTCAGGCGAAGAACACCTACGGCACCGGCAACTTCATGCTCATCAACACCGGCAATGAGCCGGTGGCCAGCAAGAACGGTCTGCTCACCACGGTCGCGTACAAGATCGGCGAGGACGATGCCGTCTACGCGCTCGAGGGGTCGGTGGCGGTGACCGGTTCGCTCGTGCAGTGGCTGCGCGACAACTTCGGCATCATCAAGGACGCCCCCGAGGTCGAGACCCTGGCCAAACAGGTCGAGGACAACGGCGGCTGCTATATCGTGCCGGCGTTCTCCGGACTCTTCGCCCCGCACTGGGAGTCCGATGCTCGCGGCGTGATGGTGGGTCTGACCCGGTATGTGAACAAGAACCACATCGCCCGTGCCGCCCTGGAATCCGTGGCTTTCCAGTCGCGCGAGGTCCTCGACTCGATGAACCTCGACTCCGGTGTCGAACTCACCGAGCTCAAGGTCGACGGAGGCATGGTCGCCAACGAGACGCTCATGCAGTTCCAGGCCGACCTCCTCGGCGTGCCCGTCATCCGTCCCGAGGTCATCGAGACCACGGCACTGGGTGCGGCCTATGCGGCAGGCATCGCCGTGAAGTTCTGGAACGGTGAGGACGACGTGAAGGGCAACTGGCGCGAGGACAAGCGCTGGAACCCGTCGATGGACGACGAGACGGTCGACCGCCTCTACCGCCTCTGGAACAAGGCGGTGGAGAAGTCGAAGAAATGGGTCGACGACGACACCGAAGCCCTCTACGCCTGAATTACTACCTGACGGCGGCCCAGCAACCTCGCGCGAGGTTGCTGGGCCGCCGTCAGGTAGTTCTGGGGAGGGGGAGCCGCGTTAGACTGGAAGAGATGAGCAAGAAGTCGAAGTCCCAGCGGAAGGTGTTGACCACCAAGAATTCTGCGCGCTCGAATTCGAAGCGCCATAAGGAGTACTTCGACAAACACGACGTCTATGAGAAAGACGCCCATCACGTCTCCGACAACCGGATCAGGCTCGGCCTCTCCAGCTCCTCCGTCTCACCCATGACCGTCGAAGAGACCTTCACCCAGGCAGCCAAACACGGCTACGACGGCGTCGAGATCATGGTCACCCATAACACCGAGACCCGCGACGTCGACCTCATCAACGGGCTCGCCGGCGACACCGGACTCGACGTCATCTCCCTGCACGCCCCGACCCTGCTGTTCCTGCCCCGAGTGCTGCACAAAGACCATTGGGAGAAGCTGCGGATCACCGCGAACCTCGCCAAGGCAGTGGGCGCCGACACGGTCGTCCTCCACCCGCCGTTCCGCTGGCAGGGCGAATACGCCCTCGGCTTCGTCGACGGCGTCCGCCAGGTCGCCCAGGA
This sequence comes from Brevibacterium sp. Lmc1, assembly GCF_057654315.1. Lineage (NCBI taxonomy): Bacteria > Bacillati > Actinomycetota > Actinomycetes > Micrococcales > Brevibacteriaceae > Brevibacterium > Brevibacterium sp. Lmc1. The sequence goes on from NZ_CM172803.1 coordinate 1,265,257, forward strand.
GACCGGTGTGAGACTGGCCGTGGAAAACATGTACCCCTGGCGGGCCGGCCTGCGCGAGATCCAGGTCTACTACCCCGACTGGAACCCCCTGGACGAGGACTACGACGACCTCACCTTCGACTTCTCCCACGCCTCCACCGCCGGCATGAACGCATTGGAGACGGTGAGCGAGATCTTCGACCAGCTCCGTCACGTCCACCTCACCGACGGTGCCGGCTCCCTCAAGGACGAACATCTCGTTCCGGGCGAAGGCACCATGCCCGTCGCCGAGACCCTGCAGTACCTCGCCAAACACAATTGGCAGGGCGACGTCGTCGTCGAGGTCAACACCCGATTCGTCCGCAGACAGTCAGCGCGCGAGAAGATGCTCGCCGACTCCATCGCCTTCGCCCGTGAGCACCTCGGCCTCGACGCGGATACTCCACGTCGCAACGCCCACAGCCACACCCGCACCTCCGAGCACAAGTCCTCGCAGTCCGGATCATCCGGCGCCGAGAGCTGACCCTGCGAGCGCCTGCGACCTCGCACATCACCCTGCCCGTCTTCGCCTCGCTTCGCTCGGTCACGCATCGGCACGCTTCAGCGCATGGACACCCACCGACCACCGCACATCAGATATCGAAAGGCTGACGCACTTTGACCACCATCGCCTCCATCGGAACCGGCAACATGGGCACGGCCCTCATCCAGGGAATCCTCACCGCCGACGCGAGCATCACCGTCCGCGCGACGACGAACTCGACCGACTCGGCGCAGCGGCTCCGCAGTGATCTGCCCACCGCCACGGTCACCTCGCTGGAGGATGACGCCGAAGCGAATCGGAAAGCCGTGTCCAGCGCCGATTTCGTCTTCCTCGGTGTGAAGCCGTGGATGATGGCCGATACCCTGCGCGAGCTCACCGACGACCTCGACCGGGACTCCGTGCTCGTGTCCATGGCAGCCGGTGTCGCCGCGGCTGACCTTGCGAAGCTCGCCCCCGAGAATCCGATCGTGCGGATCATGCCGAACACGCCGAGCGCCATCGGCCACGGCGTCATCGCACTGGCCCCCACCGCCGAGGTGACCGCCGCCAGTGTGGACACACTGAAGTCCCTGCTGTCGGGCGCTGGCCTCGTCGTCGATCTCGACGAATCCCAGATCCCGGCCATGACCGGCATCTCCGGGTCCGGAGTGGCGTACTTCTTCCTCCTCGCCGAAGCCATGATTGCCGCGGGCGTCAAGCAGGGTCTCAGCGAGGACGTCGCCCGCCAGATGGTCGTGGCCACCGCCGACGGTGCCGGCCGACTCCTGACCGAGAAGCCCGACCCCGCCGCTCAGCGTCAGGCCGTGAGCAGCAAGGGCGGAACGACCTTGGCCGGTCTCCAGCAGTTCCTCGACTCCGGGATCTTCGATATCGCCGAGGCGGCCGCGCAGGCGGCAGCAGACCGTTCCCTGGAGATGGAACAGGAGAACTCCGAGGTCATCAACGGCTGAGCCGGATCTCCCCGTTCAGGGGAGGACGTGGGACGAGCGGGCGATCGACACGGCCTCATGCCGGGTCCGTGCCGAGAGCTTGACCATCGCCGTATTGAGATAGGACTTCACCGTCGACTCGCGCAGCGACAGCGCCTCGGCGATGCGGGCATTCGGCCATCCCAAGGCGACATGCGAGAGGATGTCGGTCTCCCTCGGCGACAGCCTGACTGCGGGTACCGGCGTCTGGAAGCTCTCCGGATTGTGTCCGGAGAGAATATCGGCCAGGCGCGCCTCGATGCCGGTGAGCTTCTCCCTGGTCTCCTCATCGACGATCCCGGAGCGGATCGCCCTCAGCTCGGCATAGGTGTGCCGGAGAGCTTCGCGTCCCGAGGGATCCAGATCCGGGTAGAGCGGTTCCTCCTTGACAGGGCCGCGCGGTTCCTGCCGGTATCCGAGTCGAGCGAGATCGACCGAAAGCTGTCGTACCCGTCTGACGAGGTCTCCCGTCTGCGGGGCAGCGGCGTTGTAGTCCGCGCGGTGGCCGCAGTAGACCATACCGGTGACCTCACCGCCGTGCAGAGTCGGGACGGCGACGAGGACGCGGATGCCCTCGCCGAGCACCTCCTCGTCGTAATGGTGGGTGATGAGCGGGTCGATCTCATAGTCGCGGGTCAGCTGCGGAGTGCCTTCGGTCATGGCCCGACCGCCGAGGCCGCGCCCGGTGCTGACGATGAGGTTCGAGAGCAGGTCCTTGTCGGCTCCGGCGACGGCTTCGACCGCGACCGAATCCTCTTCGACCATACCTCCGAAGACGACGTCACCGGTGCCGCTCTGGTGCAGGGAATCGACGGCTTCGACGAATAGGCGACGGGTCTCGACCTTGAGTGCCCGCGTTTCCTTGGCGTGCGCATTCATGTGAACAAGCTACCAACTTTCGGTGGTATTCCCTAGCGCATGCTGAACGTTACCTTTGGGTCATGTGATTCAGGACACTGATGTTCTGTCCATTCAAAGGAGAAAGAATGACTGACCCTGTCAACACCGGTGTTGACTTCCTCGCAGAGGAGGAGAAGCCGGAGTTCAAGGCCCTCAAACGCAAGCGCTTCTCGGTGGTGATCCCGCTGTCGATCGCGTTCCTCGTCTGGTACTTCCTCTACGTCATCCTCAGCACGTACGCCCACGACTTCATGTCGACGAAGGTCGTGGGGGAGATCAACATCGGACTCGTATTCGGGCTGCTGCAGTTCGTGACGACCTTCGCGATCACGATGTTCTACGTCTCGTTCGCCAACAAGAAGCTCGACCCTCCCGCGGAGGCGATCCGTGAACGACTGCAGGCCGAATCGGAAGGACACCGCTCATGAGCACTCTGGCAATCGGAGACTTCGTCGCTTCGGGAGTCGACCTCCTCAGCGCAGCGACCACCGAGGTGGAGAACAACCCGGTCCTCAACATCACGATCTTCGCCGCATTCGTCGCGGTCACGATGTTCATCGTTCTGCGGGCCAGCCGCAACAACAGATCCGCCTCGGACTACTATGCGGGTGGCCGGTCGTTCACCGGACCGCAGAACGGCTTCGCCATCGCCGGTGACTACCTCTCTGCCGCATCCTTCCTCGGCATCTGCGGTGCGATCGCCGTCAACGGCTACGACGGATTCCTCTACTCGATCGGCTTCCTCGTCGCCTGGCTCGTCGCTCTGCTCATCGTCGCCGAACTCATGCGCAACACCGGCAAATTCACCATGGCCGACGTGCTGTCCTTCCGCCTCAAACAGCGCCCCGTACGCATGGCAGCAGCCCTGTCGACCCTGGCGGTCTGCTTCTTCTACCTGCTCGCGCAGATGGCCGGTGCCGGCGGGCTCGTGTCTCTGCTCATGGGGATCGACGGCAAGGTCGGCCAGTCGCTGGTCATCGCCGTCGTCGGCGCGCTGATGATCATCTACGTTCTCGTCGGCGGAATGAAGGGCACCACCTGGGTGCAGATCGTCAAGGCGATTCTGCTCATCGCCGGTGCTTTCGCCATGACCATCTGGGTGCTCGCACTCAACGGCTTCAGCCTCTCGACCCTGCTGGCCTCGGCCGTGGACAACGCAGCCGAAGGAGTCGGGGAAGGCGTCCTCAACCCGGGTCTGCAGTACGGCGAGAATCCGCTCGACTTCATCTCCCTGGCACTGGCGCTCGTGCTGGGCACGGCGGGTCTGCCCCACGTGCTCATGCGCTTCTACACCGTCCCCACGGCTAAGGAAGCTCGCCGATCCGTGGTGTGGGCGATCTGGCTCATCGGTGCGTTCTACCTCTTCACCCTCGTGCTCGGCTATGGTGCGGCCGCACTCGTCGGCGCCGACGCGATCAAGAACGCTCCTGGCGGCGTGAACTCCGCGGCGCCGCTCCTGGCGCTGCAGCTCGGAGGGCCGCTGCTCATGGGCTTCATCTCCGCGGTCGCGTTCGCCACGATCCTCGCGGTGGTGGCGGGCCTGGCGATCACCGCGGCGGCCTCGTTCGCTCACGATATCTACGCAAACGTCATCAAGAGGGGCAAGGTCGAAGACTCCGAGGCGGAGGTCAAGATCGCCCGTCGCACCGTCGTCGTCATCGGTGCGGTCGCGATCATCGGCGGCATCGGAGTGCAGGGGCAGAACATCGCATTCCTTGTGGCGCTGGCCTTCGCCGTCGCCGCCAGCGCGAACCTGCCCACGATCGTGTACTCGCTGTTCTGGAAGCGCTTCACCACCCGCGGTGCGGTGTGGTCGATCTACGGCGGACTGATCTCGGCGATGGTGCTCATCGCCTTCTCGCCGGTCGTCTCCGGCTCCGAGACCGCGATGATCCCCGGTGCCGACTTCGCGATCTTCCCGCTGTCGAACCCCGGCATCATCTCGATCCCGCTCGGCTTCATCCTCGGGTGGATCGCCTCGGTGACGGATCGAACGGTGGAGAGTCCCGAGCTGGCCGCCGAAATGGACGTCCGTGCCCATACCGGATTCGGCGCCGAGGAGGCTGTCGAGCACTGACCCATTCCGCCATCCGCGTGTTCGAAGTGCAGACGACCCGATTCCGATCAGCACGCATGCACTTCGAACACGCGGTTGTGGATACCGCAGCGTTATGGCCGCGTCGTGACCATCTCGGCGCACGCACCCTTGCGCTGAGAACTCGGCTGCAATCGAGTACCACGCGGGGGCGGAGGCGCCGCTGACTCAAACGCCGTGGACTGTTGACAGCATGCGGACTCGGACGTCTTATGGGTGTGGATGCCGAGGGCGATTCCACAGGCGGTTGAGGAGGCCTTGTCGGAGTCTCATTCGTAGCGACAGTCTTGCCGCATGTACAACGTGGTCCGCACCAGTGAACTCAGGGCGCGTGGGGTGCAGAGCAGATGCATCCGTGACGCCAAAGACTGCTGCCTTTTGGCACTCACTCAAGGGATGTATTCTGTCATCGCCCGCTGCTCGAATCTCAGACATGGTGCGATAGCGGAGTTCATCACGGACGAAGCGTGGATTCACAGAGTCGTCGAGCAGACCGACCCGGAGTCGGGGAGGCCTCGTTTCGAACTCCTCGATATGTTCGAGAAGCTGCGAGTGGCTTCGTACCCGCACTACCGATTTGACGACGTGATCTGGGGAGTCTCCGCCGCATTCGTCCATGACCTTCCGCTGCATCGACCGCCTCGGGGGAAGGTCTTCATCGCTCACCCGAAGAAGCGACACAACAGCGCCGACGTGTCGAGGACGTCGAAGACCGTTCCTGAAGAGGACGTCGTTCGCATAGGCAAGATGTCGTTGACTTCACCCATTCGCACCGCCTTCGATCTTATCGGCCAACTTGGTGAACCGGAGGGCTTCGTCGCACTCGAACGGTGTCTGCGCAGATCAGCATTCGGGTCTGACGAAGGGGCCGACGAGGCGGCAAGATTCGGATATCCGCCGGACACTTTGGGATTAGCTGAGCTCTGCATTGCTGAAGACTTCATGCCTGTGCTCGGCCGGCTGTCAAAGGGCCAAGCGAGAGCTCAACGTCTGCTGTCTTCAGCGGGGCCGCTGTCGGAAAGCTACGCAGAGAGCCGTTTCGTGTACAACCTCATGCAGCTGAGACTGACCGGATTCAGCCAGCAAGTCAGGATCCGGGACGGGCACACGGTCATCGCTCGCGTGGACTTTCTGCACGAGAAGTCGCGGACTATCGTGCTCATCGACGGCTTCTCCAAATATGCCGATAACGGAGTTCGGCTCATTCGGAAAGAGGTCCGTCAATTCAATCGGCTGCTGGAGCTCGGGTACAGAATCGTCCGTCTGAGCTTCGACGAGGTGACCCACCTTGAAGAGTGCGCAACCAAACTCTTCGGGCAGGCCCCGCAGCTCAGGGCGTTCATCGCCCCGCGAAAACGGTCCGGTGCCCGGCAGAGCCGGACTTAACAGCCGTGGCGAGACATTGCTGTGCGACCAGACAAGTGTTCAGCTGCTTCGAAATGCAGATGCCCTGACCGAAGTCACTGCGTCCACACTTCTGACCAGCGATTGTCGCTGGCCGCGGCAGAATGGCCAGTGGAATGCAGCTTGGTGGGCGTCGTGGGTGCGCATATGGCGAATGGATGTGATGCACCCGAGGTGGGAAGCTGTAGACTGGTTCGAGTTGCCGATCGCGGTATGTCTGCACCGGGTTTCACCTGGGTGAATGTCTGCCGACCACGGGTGATGTGCGGGCGTAGCTTAATGGTAAAGCTTCGGCTTCCCAAGCCGATGACGCGGGTTCGATTCCCGTCGCCCGCTCTCATACCGCGCACCCACACTGGCTATGCCAGCGATCCGAGACCCACGATGCGGGGTGATCGCCGCTCGCAGCGTGTGCCGCCGCGGTGGTGTCGGACCTGACCGGTGCGCCAACTGCTTCGAAATGCAGATGCCCCGATCGAAGTCACTGCATTCACGCTTTGAACCCGCGGTTACCTCTGGCACCGCTTCGCAGCCTACGGGCGGCCGGCGAAGCGGCCGAGCAGCTCGACGTGACCGGCGACGATGAGCAGATCCTGTTTGCCCACGCGGGTCGTCGGATCGGCGTAGGTGAAGTCGCGGCCGGGGCTCTTGATGCCCACGATCGTCACTCCGTACTTGTCGCGGACACCGGACTCGCTGAGAGTGAAGCCCTGGATCTCCCGCGGCGGCCGCATCTTCACCACGGCGAAATGGCCCTCATCGAACTCGATGTACTCCATCATCCTGGAGCTGACCAGGTGGGCGACGCGGCGACCTGCGTCCGACTCCGGGTAGAGCACATGGTGGGCGCCGATGCGGTGGAGGATCTTGCCGTGCGACGGCGAGATCGCCTTCGCCCACACCTGCGAAACGCCCAGGTCGACGAGGTTGGCGGTCGTGAGCACGCTGTCTTCGATCGAGGTTCCGATCCCGACGACGGCAGTCGAGAAGTCACCGGCACCGACCTGCCGCAGTGCGTCGATGTTCGTCGAATCGGCTTCGACGACGTGCGTGAGTTTGCCGCTCCAATCCTTGACGAGCTCGGGGTTGTGCTCGATGGCCATGACCTCGCGCCCCAGGCGGGCAAGAGTCGCCGCGGTCGAGGACCCGAAACGCCCCAGTCCGATGACCAGGATTGAAGTGTGTTCGTTAGCCAACGACCGGCCTTTCCTCGGGGTAGCGGTACAGGCGCACCGAATCCTGCATAGACAGTGCAGCCGCCAGTGTAATCGTACCGAGTCGACCGATGAGCATGATCACCGACAGAACATAGAGTCCCGAATCCGGCGAGGTCGCCGACACCCCGGAGCTCAGACCCACGGTGCCGAAGGCGGAAATCACCTCGAACAGCACCCGATCGAGCGGTTCCGCACTGATCTGCAGCATCGTCAGGGTGCCGATGAAGACGATCATCGCACCGGTGAGCAGGATCGAGATCGACAGTTTGATCGTCGACGACGTCAGCCGCCGGCCGAACACATGCACGTCCTGCAGACCCCTGGCCTCGGCATACGCAGCGAGGACGAGCACGGCCACCGTCGTCACCTTGATTCCGCCGGCCGTCGACGACGAACCGCCGCCGATGAACATCATGAGGTCCATGAGCAGATGCGACGCCTGGCTCATGTCAGCGACCTCCATCGTCGCGAAGCCGCCGGATCGGGGCATGACCGCCATGAACAGCACTTCGACGAAGGTGTGGCCGGCATTCTTATCGCCCAGGGTCGCTGGGTTCGCCGACTCGAACAGCGCCAACAGCAGCAGTCCGATCGCCAGCACCGTCGTCGTAGTAGTCAACGTCAGCTTCGTATGGAGATCCCAGCGGCTGGGCCGGTTCCAGAACATCGCGACCATGAGCACGACGGGGAACCCCAGCGACCCGACGAAAACCCCCGCCATGAGCAGGGACAGAATCCACGGATCCGAGGCGAAGTACGCCGCCCCACCTTCGTGGATGGTGAAACCGGCGTTGTTGAACGCCGAGATCGAGTAGAACACCGAGTACCAGATGGAGTCGCCGAGCGATTCCCCGCGGATGAGGAACCGTGGGAACAGCAGCACCGCGAGGATCGACTCGGCGGTGAAGATGGTGATGACCACTGTCTTGAGCAGCGAGCCGACCTGGCCCAGATTGAGCGCCGAGGTGGCCTGCTGAGCGATCAGGCGCTGCCGGACTCCCAGCCTCCTGGAGACCGCCATGCCCAGCACCGAGGCGAGGGTGAGGATTCCGAGACCGCCGACCTGGATGCCGGCGGTGATGACCGAGATCCCGAAGTCCGACCAGTACTCCTCCGTGACGACCGGGGTCAGTCCGGTCACGCACACGGCTGAGACCGCCACGAACACCGAGTTCGCGATGTGCGTGGCCTGATCGACCGAACCGGGGTCGCGCATGCTCGCCGGCAGCATCAGCAGGATCGCGAACGCCGCGACGACGGCGACGAAGGACCCGATCGCCAATCGAGCCGGTGAGGCCACGGCGAGGTCGTCGACGAAGTCACGGACCCACCGGCCCGGCTTCAGCAGCCGATCGAAGCGCGGCGAGGAATTCTTGGACACAAGCACCATGGTAGAGCCGGTGGCCCCGGAATCGGCGCAAGTGAGCTGTGCCATATAGCATGGTGGGCATGGCCGAAAATGATGTGTATGTCGTTTGGGACGACGAGGTGACCGGTTACAACTTCGGTCCCAGCCACCCCATGCACCCTCTCAGGCTCGACCTGACAGCGAAGCTCGCCGACGACTTCGGACTCTTCGACGCAGACAACGTCCACGTCAATCCCATCGGTGAGATCGACGAGGCGAAGCTCGCCCGCCTCCACGACCCCGACTACATCGCCGCGGTCAAGCAGGCCGGCACCGAGGAGGGCCTCGAGGAGCAGGACGCGAACAGATACGGAATCGGCACCGAGGATGTTCCCGGGTTCGAGAATATGCACACCGCCTCGGCGCTGCTGTTCCAAGGCAGCGTCAACGCCGCGAACGCGATCATCTCCGGAGACTTTCGGCGCGCGGTGAACTTCTGCGGCGGAATGCACCACGCGATGCCCGGCAAGGCCAGCGGGTTCTGCGTCTACAACGACGCGGCCGGAGCGATCACCGAATTCCTCGACGCCGGATACGAGCGCATCGTCTACCTCGATATCGACGCCCACCATGGTGACGGTGTCGAGACGTTCTTCTGGGACGACCCGCGAGTGCTCACGATCTCGATCCACGAATCGGGGAAGTTCCTCTTCCCCGGCACCGGATTCCCCGCCGATATCGGGGGACTCAAGGCGGCCGCCTCGGCGGTGAATATCGCTCTGCCCCCGCGCACGGGCGACGCGGACTGGCTGCGCGCCTTCGACGCCACCGTCCCGCAGGTCGTCGCAGCCTTCGAGCCTCAGGTCGTCGTCTCCCAACACGGGTGCGACGGTCACCGGGCGGACCCGCTGACCCATATGCGCCTGAGCGTCGACGCGATGCGCATCGCCGCCGAACGCATCCGCGACCTCGCCGTCGACCATGCCGATGGACGCTGGCTGTCCGTCGGGGGAGGGGGCTACGCGATCATCGACGTCGTGCCCCGCGCATGGGCGAACCTGCTGGCCGTCGCCGCCGGCCGCGATATCGATCCCGGAGCCCGGATCCCCGGACGCTGGGCCTCCTACGCGCAGACGAAGACCGGGCGCGAGGCGCCGCTGTCGATGACGGACGGCTTCGATGGGGCGTTCGAACCATGGTCGAAGGGGTTCGACCCCGAAGTCGAACTCGACCGTGCCGTGATGGGCACTCGGAAGAACATCTTCCCTTTCTTCGCACTCGACCCCTACTTCGACTGAGCGGGGGCTGCTTCGACTGAGCGAGATCGGTCGACGCCCGTCGACCCAGCCGAACGCGAGTCCGGCCCGGCCGTGCACGCCACCCGGACCGAACCCGATCCCCGCGTCCGCGCGGATCGCCCGGCACCGCCGTTGTGGATCTGGACACAGTTTTGGGAAAGCAGGCGGCCAAGCGATAGAATTGCACGGTTAGTTCAATGGGTGGGCACCTGATGTTCACCCTCCACCGACAAGCACAAGGGGTACCCGAGTGGGCTCAGTCATCAAGAAGCGCCGCAAGCGTATGTCGAAGAAGAAGCACCGCAAGCAGCTTCGCAAGACACGTCACCAGCGTCGCAACAAGAAGTAAGACCCAACGGTCCTACGCCCCCGCTCGAGTGATTTCTCGGCGGGGTTTGTTGCACCCGATGAGGAGTGAGCCATGGTCGATCTGACCTTTCTCACACGTGTCGACTGCCATCTGTGCGCTGATGCGCTGCAGACCGTCACCGAGGTGGCTGCGGGCAGAGATGTGACCGTGACCGAGATCGACATCGATACGGATGACGATCTGGCCGCGCAGTACGGCTGGGACGTTCCGGTCGTTCTCCTCAACGGGCGACAACACAGTTTTCATCGAGTCGATAGGGATCGGCTGTCCAAGGCGCTCCACGCCTTGGGTGCATGAGATCGATTGAAGGAGTGAGGCGGATTCGTGGGCGAGATTCTGTCCGCCAACAGGATTGAGGGTGTCGTTCGCAAGGACGTACCCGAGCGCGTGATATCCCGACTCCCGATCTATCTGCAGACCGTCGAGACGATTGCCGCCACCGGCCAGGACACAGTTTCGTCGGAGGACCTTGCCGCCCGCAGCGGTGTGTCCCCGTCGATTCTGCGCAAAGACCTGTCCCAGCTGGGACGATCGGGAACCCGTGGTGTCGGCTACTCCTGTCCGGAGCTGGCCGCGACGCTGCGGACTTTCCTCGGCCTCGACCGCGACCGCCGCGTCGCCATCATCGGCGCCGGACGTCTCGGCTCGGCACTGGCCGACTACGCCGGATTCCGTCGGCGCGGCCTGCGTCTGACCGCCGTCTTCGACATCGACGAGGAGAAGATCGGCACCTCCATCGGTGCCCTGACCGTCTCTTCCCTGGACGACCTTCCCGCCTGGTCCGAACACATCGACCTGGTGGTCATGGCCGTCCCCGCAGCCGCGGCACCCGCGGCGGCCCAGAAGGCCGTCGAAGCAGGTGTGCGCGGCATTCTCAACTTCTCACCCACCGTGCTCGACGCACCGGATACCGTGCGTGTCCATCAAGTCGACTTGGCCAGTGAGCTGCAAGTACTCGCATACTATTCGGCGCTGGACACGGCACCGCTCAACCCTGGTTTTGAGGAGCACAGGAATTGACTCTCTTGGTTCTCGGCATTTCACATCAGTCGGCTCCGATCGACATGCTCGATCGAATGGCCTTCGGCGCCGGTGAGGTCGGCACTCTGCGACGGGACGCCCTGGCCGGAGAGAACATCGAGGGACTCGCCGTGCTCTCGACGTGCAATCGCCTCGAACTCATCGCCGACGTCTCCGCCTTCCACGGGGGACTGGCCGACCTCGGCAACGCGCTCGTGTCGTCGATCGACAAAGAATGGTCAGATATCGCCGGGCACTTCTACGCCCACTACGACCACCAGGCCATGGAGCACCTGCTCAAGGTCGCCTGTGGACTCGACTCCATGGCCATCGGCGAAGCCCAGATCCTCGGTCAGCTCCGGACGGCGTTCACGGAATCGCAGTCGGACAAGGCACTGACCTCCGAACTCTCCCAGGCGCTGCAGCAGGCGCTGCGTGTGGGCAAGCGCGCCCATTCGGAGACCGACCTCGGAGACGTCGCACGGTCCCTGTTCGGTGCAGGCATCGAGGCATCGGCCGCGCACATCGGGTCCCTGCGTGCAGCGAATGCACTCGTCATCGGCGCCGGAGCCATGTCGGGGCTCGTTGTGTCCGGGCTGCACAAGGAAGGCGTCGCCCACATCACCGTGCTCAACCGGACGCTCGACAAGGCCGAACGCCTCGTCGCCGAGGTGGGCGGACGTGCCCGCGAACTCACCCCGCGCATCATGGCCGAGGAGATCGCCGACGCCGACCTCATCGTCTCCTGCACCGGTGCCCGCGGAGTCGTCGTCAGCCGCGACGACATCGTCGCCGGACTCTCGCAGAACCCCAAGGGCGCGGCGAACAAGGCGTTCATCGACCTCGCCCTGCCGCACGACATCGACCCCAGCGTCCGCGAGTTCGAACATGTCGCCCTCTTCGGCCTCGGCGAGATCCGCGAACTGCTGCGCGGCTCCGATAAGGAAAGCGATGCGAAGGTCGCCGGCACCATCGACGAAGTCCGCGCCATCATCGCCGCTGAGCTGGAGAACATCGCCACCGGCAACAAGGAGCGCTCGGTCGCTCCGACCGTGACCGCTCTGCGCTCCCATGCCAAAGATGTGCTCGCCTCCGAGACACAGCGCCTGGAGAAGAAGCTCGGCGACTCCGTCGACGAGAAGGCGTTCGCAGAGATCCGCAAATCCCTGCACCGGGTGGCGGAGAAGCTCATCCACACCCCGACCGTGAAGGTCAAGGAACTCGCGGTGACCGAATCCGAGGTCGACTACGCCCAGGCTCTCATGCAGCTCTTCGACCTGCCGGTCAACAAAGTCGCCCACGCCAAGACCGCTCCGGAGACGAAGGTCGCGAAGGCCGCCAGCGCGCATCATGTCGAGGCCGACGGCATCCGCCCAGTCGCCGATCACACCCTCAACATCGTCGAACCCGAACACTTCACCGGCCGCACCGTGCGTCTGGGCACCCGTCGGTCACAGCTGGCTCGGTCCCAGTCCACGGCGATCGCCCACCAGATCGCGGCTCTGACCGGCTGGCGCGTCGAGATCGTCGAGGTCGTCACCGAGGGCGATGTCAATATGTCGCCCCTGGCCGGTTTCGGCGGCACCGGAGTCTTCGTCTCCGCCGTCCGACAGGCCCTCCACCAGGGCAAGATCGATCTGGCCGTGCACTCGCTCAAGGACCTGCCCACCACCCCCGAGGTGGGAATCCAGATGGCAGCCATCCCACCGCGCGTCGACCCGGCCGACGTCCTCATCGGCCGCGACGGACTGAGCCTGAACGACCTGCCCTCCGGGTCCGTCATCGGCACCGGTTCGCCGCGACGTGCCGTTCAGCTTCGTGCCGCACGTCCCGATATCGAGGTCCGCGGAGTGCGCGGAAACGTCGACACCCGAATCGCCCATGTCCGCGACGGGCGCCTCGATGCAGTCGTCCTCGCCGCCGCCGGAGTGCGTCGCATCGGGCGGCTGGCCGAGGCCACCGATTCGCTCAACTTCGATGTCATGCTCCCGGCCCCGGGCCAGGGAGCCTTGGCGGTCGAGACTCGCAGCGCCGACAGCGCCTTCGCCACCACTGCGGACATCCTCGACAGCGACGCCGAGGTGCGGGCGGCTCTGCGCCGGATCCACGACCAGACGACCGACCTCGCCGTGACCTGCGAGCGCGCGATCCTCTCCCGTGCCGAAGCCGGCTGTTCGGCTCCGATCGGCGCGCTGGCGAAGATCGAGGGCACCGAGTTCATCGTCGACGCCGTGATGGCCGATGATGACGGCAAGCTCGCCCGCACGCGTCAGAGCACCGAGCTGCCCGCCCTGCTCGACGTCGACTGGAGCAGCACCGGCGAGCAGCAGCTGTCGGTGACCGCGAAAGAACTCGCCCGTATCGCCGACGAACTCGGCACCGCGGCGGCCGAGGATCTGCTGGGACGGCTCGGCATCGACCCGGCCGCCAGCGCCGAACACCTCACCCCCGTCAAGGCTCAGGAGCAGGGATGAACAGCGAACCGACAACGGGCCAGGTGCAGCCGCGCCGACTCCTGCCGGCTGCTCCGCGCGTCGTCTTCATCGGCAGCGGGCCCGGCGAATCGGGTCTGATGACGATGCGCGGCGCCGAGATCCTCGCCACCGCCGAAACCGTCGTCTATGACGCCGATGTGCACTCGGAAATCGTCACCGCCTATGTGCCGCAGGCCGCAACGCTCATCGATGCCGCCGACCTCGGAGTCGCCGCCTCGACCCGAGGTCGCCGCATGGCCGAACTCGCCCGCCCGGACAAGACCGTGGTGCGGCTGAGCTCGGACGACGGAATCATCTTCACCACGACGACAGCGGAAGCCGGAGTCTGCCGCAAGGAACAGGTCGAGGTCGAAATCGTGCCCGGAGTGGGACTCTCCGCCTCGACGGCTGCCTACACCGGAACGGCTCTGACGACCAACCGCGTCCGGTCGGTGCGTTTCATCGAAGCTGGACCGCAGACCCATGTCGACGTCTCCCGCCACCGGAACACGACCCACGTGCTCACCGGCAGCGCAGCCGCCCACGAACAGGCCATCGAAGCCCTGCTCGCCGACGGCTGGGACGAGGACACGAAGGTCCTCCTCGGGTGGGGGATCTCCACCATCGAGCAGACGAGCGTGGAGACGACTTTGCAGCAGGCGCTGTCCATGGCGCAGACAGGTTCGGATCGTATGGTGGTGATCATGGGGCAGGGAGTGGAATCCAGAGGAGAGCTCAGCTGGTTCGAATCCAAACCGCTCTTCGGCTGGCAGGTGCTCATCCCGCGGACGAAGGAACAGGGCACCTCCACCGCCGAAGCCCTGGCCGAGCTCGGCGCCGTCGGCACTGTGGTGCCGACCATCGCCGTGCAGCCGCCGCGCACCCCGACCCAGATGGAGAAGGCGATCCGCGGCCTCGTCGACGGATCCTACGAATGGGTCGGCTTCACCTCGGTGAACGCCGTGCGTGCCGTGCGCATGTGGTTCGAAGACTTCGGACTCGATTCCCGTTCGATGGCCGGCGTCAAGGTCGCCGCCGTGGGCGGGCGCACCGCGGCAGCGCTGGTCGACTGGGGGATCACCCCCGACCTCGTCCCCGACGGGGAGCACTCCGCACGCGGGCTGGCCGCGGCCTGGCCGGACTTCGTCGATGACATCGACCCGATGAACACGGTCCTCCTGCCTCGTGCCGATATCGCCACCGAGGTGCTTGTGGCCGGACTGCTGGAGAAGGGGTGGGACCCCGACGACGTCACCGCCTACCGCACCGTGCGCGCCTCTCCGCCGCCGGCTCCGATCCGCGAGTCGATCAAGGCCGGAGACTTCGACGCCTTCCTCTTCACCTCCTCATCGACGGTGCGCAACCTCGTCGGCATCGCCGGCAAACCCGCCCCCACCTCGGTGATCTGCTGCATCGGCCCGGCAACGGCGAACACTGCAGCCGAACACGGACTGCGCGTCGACGTCCTTGCCGAGGAAGCCAACCTCACCTCTCTCATCGACGGTCTCGTCGAATTCGCACTCACCCAGCGCGCCGATGACTTGGAAGCCGGGATCTCCCCGCAGCGTCCGAGCCAGAAGCGCCGCAGAAGGAAGGCCTGACATGTCATTGGTTCCCGGAACCGTCCGTCCCCGTCGGCTGCGGTCGACCCCGGCACTGCGTCGCCTCGTCTCCGAGGTGCGACTCCACCCGACCGAGCTCATCCTTCCGATGTTCGTCAAGGAGGGCCTGAGCGAACCTCTGCCGCTGGGCGGAATGCCCGGAGTCGTCCAGCACACGATGGACTCACTGCTCGAGGCAGCCCGAGAAGCGGTGGCGGCCGGAGTCGGCGGACTCATGCTCTTCGGCATCCCCGAACACAAGGATGAGATCGGCTCACAGGCCGATGACCCCGACGGCATCCTCAACCGGGCGCTGTCGCTGCTGGCCGGCGAATTCGGCGATGACACCGTGATCATGGCGGACCTGTGCCTCGACGAATACACCTCCCACGGCCACTGCGGAGTCCTCGACGAGGCCGGTGCGGTCGACAACGACGCCACCCTCGACCGCTACGCCTCGATGGCGCTGGCCCAAGCTCGCGCCGGGGCCGAGGTGCTCGGGCTGTCAGGCATGATGGACGGCCAGGTCGCTTACTGCCGGGAAGCCCTCGACGCCGCCGGATTCACCGACACCGTCGTCATGGGCTACACCGCGAAGTATGCCTCCGCCTTCTACGGTCCCTTCCGCGAAGCCGTCGACTCCGAGCTCAAGGGCGACCGCAAGACCTACCAGCAGGATCCCGCGAACGGTCGCGAGGCGCTGCGCGAACTCGGCCTCGACCTGGCCGAAGGCGCCGACATCGTCATGGTCAAGCCGGGTCTGCCGTATCTCGACGTGCTCGCCGAGGTGGCCCAGGAATCCATCGTGCCCGTATGGACCTACCAGGTATCCGGAGAATACGCGATGATCGAATTCGCGGCCGCCGCCGGAGCCATCGACCGGGAGAAGGCGATCGAGGAGTCCCTCATCGCCTTCAAACGTGCCGGTTCCGATGCGATCCTCACCTACTGGGCAACCGAGGTCGCCCAGCGCCTCCAGTCCGAGGCCGCAGGCCATCTGACCAAGCGCAGCGCCGACGGAGGCCGGTGATGACCGAGCCTCGCTGGCTGTCGGCAATCGACCAGAGGGCCTGGCGCAGCTACCTCAACGGCTCTCAGCTGCTCAGCACACAGCTGGACAAGGAACTGCGTGAGAAGCACGGCATCGGTCTGCCCGAATACGAGATCCTCGTGCGTCTGTCCGAACACGACGACCGGACGATGCGGATGGCGCTGCTGGCCACCGATACGACGATGTCCCGATCACGACTGACCCACAGCGTCGCCCGAATGGAGAAGCGCGGACTGCTCGAGCGCTCCGCCATCCCCGAGGACGGCCGAGGGGTCAACTGCGTGATGACCGAGGCCGGATGGCAGCTGCTGCGAGCCGCGGCCCCCGACCATGTCGCCGGAGTCCGCAGCCACCTCGTCGATCTCCTCGACCCCGAGGAGATGGAGACCCTGGGGCGGATCTTCACCAAAGTCTTCGACCATATGAGCGACATCGACGGCTCCTGAGCCGTCCCCACACATCACTGAGAACGATCCCGGGACGAAACCCGACCCGCGAAGAATCAGAGGAGAACCATGACGACAGCAGAGACGAACGGTCACATCACCGATCGGTCCGCCGCCCTCTTCACCCGCGCCGAGGCGGTCATCCCCGGCGGAGTGAACTCCCCGGTCCGCGCGTTCAAGGCCGTCGGCGGAACCCCCCGTTTCATCACCGAGGCGACCGGTGCGTGGCTGCGCGACGCCGACGGCAACGACTACATCGACCTCATCGGATCCTGGGGTCCGATGATCATGGGCCACTCCCGCCCCGAGGTCGTCGCCGCCGTCCAGGAAGCCGCCGTCAAGGGATTCTCCTTCGGCACCCCGTCGACCGGTGAGGTCGAACTCGCCGAGGAGATCGTGCGCCGCGTCGATCCCGTCGACCAGGTGCGCCTCGTGTCCTCGGGCACCGAGGCGACGATGTCGGCGATCCGTCTGGCCCGCGGTTACACGGGACGGTCGAAGGTCGTGAAGTTCGCCGGCTGCTACCACGGTCACGTCGACTCGCTGCTGGCCCAGGCCGGCTCCGGACTGGCCACGTTCTCTCTGCCCGACACACCCGGAGTCACCGGAGCCCAGGCACAGGACACAATCGTCGTTGACTACAACGACGCCGCCGGTCTCGAAGCCGTATTCGCCGAACAGGGTGAGGACATCGCCTGCGTCATCACCGAGGCCAGCCCCGGCAATATGGGCGTCGTGCCTCCCCGCGACGGTTTCACGAACACCATCCGCCGGCTGACCAAGGCCCACGGTGCGCTGATGATCAGCGACGAAGTGATGACCGGTTTCCGCGTCTCCGCCGCCGGCTGGTACGGCTATGAATCCGAGACTCTCGGCTACCCAGAGGGCCCGGCCGACCTGTTCACCTTCGGCAAGGTCATGGGCGGCGGCTTCCCGGCAGCGGCCTTCGGCGGTCGCGCCGAGATCATGGCCCACCTCGCCCCGTCAGGCCCCGTCTACCAGGCCGGAACGCTCTCGGGCAATCCGGTGGCCACCGCTGCCGGTCTGGCCACGCTCAAGCTGACGACCGAACTCGACGTGTACTCGCACATCGGTCGCGCCGCGGACATTCTGCGCCCGGCCGTCGCTGCGAGCCTGGAAGCCGAAGGCGTCGCCCACGTCATCCAGTCGGCGAACTCGATGTTCTCCGTGTTCTTCACCGACACCGACGTGACGAACTACGACCAGGCACGGGCTCAGAACGTCGACCGCTACACCGCCTTCTTCAACGCCATGCTCGATCAGGGCATCCATATGCCCCCGAGCGCGTTCGAAGCCTGGTTCCTGTCCTACGCCCACACCGATGAGATCCTCGACCGGATCATCAGCGCCCTGCCGGCGGCGGCCAAGGCAGCGGCCGCGGTTCCGGAGGCCGGGAAGGCGCAGTCATGACCACCATCCACCTCGTCCGCCATGGCGAAGTCGACAACCCCGACGGCATCCTCTACGGGCGTCTGCCGCATTTCGGTCTCACCGAGCGCGGACACGAGATGGCCGTGCGCGTGGCCGAGCACTTCCACACCGCACCCACTCGTCCGGTCGAACTCGTCGCCTCCCCGCTGCTGCGGGCACAGCAGACGATTCGTCCCCTGTCGAAGTCCCTCGACCTGCCGGTGTTCGACGACGACCGGGTCATCGAGGCGGCGAATTCCTTCGAGGGACAGAAGCTGGACGCTCGTCGGCTGGCCGAGCCGAAGAACCTGGTGCGCCTCTACAACCCGCTCACCCCGTCCTGGGGAGAGCCGTACAAGCAGATCGTGCTGCGCATGCGGGCCGCAATGGCCAGTCTGAGAGCCAAGCTCGACCTCCACGGTCCGGACGCCGAAGGAGTCATCGTCTCCCACCAGCTGCCGATCTGGATGACGCGCCTGTCGGGGGAGGGACGTTCGCTCGTCCACGACCCGCGCAGACGCGAATGTGACCTGGCTTCTATCACCAGTTTCACATTCGATTCCTCCACACTGGTGTCCGTGAGTTATGAGAGCATCTGTGCGGATCTGCAGCCGGGCACCGCGGTGGCGGGAGCATGAGTTTCGGACGCCGTTCCCTCAACCGTCGGGCCCTCTTCACCTCGGCACTCGCCGCCGGAACGGCCCTGGCGCTCAGCGCCTGCAGCGAGAACGATGAGCTGGCCGATCAGGCCGGATCCGACCAGGGGTACGTCTCCGGCTCGGGAGTCGTCTCGCAGGTGGCGGCCGAGGACCGCGGCGAACCCCTCGATCTGAGCTTCGAGACCCTCGACGGGAAGTCGATGTCTCTGGCCGATCTGCGTCCCACCCCGGTCGTCGTCAACCTCTGGTACGCGGCATGCCCGCCGTGCCGGAAGGAAGCCCCCGACTTGAAGTCCGTGTCCGAGGAATTCGGGGACAAGGCCCAGTTCATCGGCGTCAACGTCCGCGACCAAGAGGCTGCGGCCAACGCGTTCATCCAGAACTACCAGGTGCCGTACCCGAACATGCTCGATTCGAACGGTGAGATGGTGTCTCTGCTCTCCGGAGTCCTGCCCCCGCAGGCCACCCCTTCGACGGTGGTCCTCGACGCGAAGGGCCGGGCCGCGGCCAGAGTCGTCGGTGAGATCGATGCCTCGACTCTCAAGGGACTCATCGAGGACGTGCTGGCCGAGTGAGTGGACTCGGGGCGGACTTCGCCCAGACCGTCCTCTCCGGCCCGCTGCTGCTGGCTGCCGGCGCAGCGGCCCTGGCCGGACTCGTCTCGTTCGCCTCCCCGTGCGTGCTGCCCCTGGTTCCCGGCTATGTCGGGTACGTCACCGGGCTGTCCGGATCATCGCTGAGGGACAAGCAGACGTGGCGAGTGGTCGTGGGCATCAGTCTGTTCGTCCTCGGCTTCACCGTCGTCTTCGTGCTGCTGGGGACCAGCTTCTCCGCGCTGGGAGCGCTGTTCTCCCAATGGCAGTCGGTCATCCTGCGCGTCCTCGGCGTCATCGTCATCCTTGCCGGGTTCGTGTTCATGGGCGGATTCGGTCTGCTGCAGAACGAACGTCGCATCCGTGCCAGACCGAAGGCCGGACTCTGGGGTGCACCGGTGCTCGGAGCGACCTTCGCCCTCGGATGGGCACCCTGTGTGGGACCGACCCTGTCGGCGGTGCTGAGCATGTCTGTGAGCTTCGGCGGTGACGGGATGATCTGGCGCGGAGCGCTGTTGGCCTTCGTCTACTGTCTGGGCCTGGGCATCCCGTTCATCCTCCTGGCGCTGGCGATCCACAAGGGCGCGGGGCGACTCGTTTGGGTGCGGAAGCATCAGACCGCGATCGTGCGGGCCGGGGGCATCATGCTCATCATCCTCGGTGTGCTCATGGCCAGCGGCGTATGGAACATGTGGATGACCTCTCTGCAAGGTCTCATCAATGGATTCGAAGTGGTGATCTAGTGGCGGGCTCAACCGAAGGCTCGGAGAAGACACAGCCGAAATCGGGTGCGAAGACGACGGCGAAGCAGGGAGACAAGCCTGCCGCGAAGTCGACCGTGACGCAGCCGCAGCTCGGGTTCATCGGCATGTGCCGGTGGGCCTGGACCCAGCTGACGACGATGCGGGTGGCACTGATCCTCCTGCTCATCCTCGCCCTCGCCTCGATTCCCGGATCTCTGCTGCCGCAGCGGATCCAGGACCCGGGCCGGGTGAACACCTTCCTGGAGAACAACGGTGCCTGGGGACAGTTCCTCGACACCATCCAGATGTTCGACGTCTACTCCTCGGTGTGGTTCTCCGCGATCTACCTGCTGCTGATGATCTCCCTCATCGGCTGCATCATCCCGCGGACGAAGCAGCACTGGAAGGCGATGCGCTCGTCCCCGCCCAAAGCACCGAGGCGGCTGTCCCGGATGCCCGGATACGCCGCCTTCACCTCGGCGCAGGCAGAAGCAGAGACCCGTGAGGATGCGGATGAGGCGTTCCTCGACGCAGCGGAGGCCCGGCTGAAGAAGTCCGGGTACCGCATCAACCGCCAGTCCGATCACATCGCCGCCGAACGCGGCTATCTCCGCGAGACCGGCAACCTCGTCTTCCACATCGCGCTGCTCATGGCAACCCTGACGATGGCGATCGGATCGCTGTTCGGCTACGAAGGTCAGCGCATCCTCGTCGAGGGCGAGACGTTCTCGAATTCGCTGGTCTCCTACGATTCCTTCGAACCCGGCTCCTACTACGATGCCGACAACCTGCCGGATTTCCGGCTCAAGCTCGACTCCTTCACCTCCACCTTCGACGATCAGGCGGCGGGCAACCAGTTCGGTCAGCCGCGCACCTTCGATGCGAAGGTGACGACGACGGCGGACGGGACGACCGAATCGCACGTCCTCAAGGTCAACGAACCGGTGCGCGTGGGCGGCGTCGGCGTTTATCTCACCGGCAACGGCTACGCCCCCGAGGTGACCGTACGTGATGCGAAGGGCGATATCGTCCAGTCCGGTCCGCAGGTGTTCATCCCGGACGGAGGGGACCCCGGTTACACGTCCGAGGGCGTCATCAAGGTCCCGGACTCGGCCGGCACGCAGATGGGCTTCGTCGGGGTGTTCCTGCCGACGGCCGCGCAGAATGAGGACGGTGAGCTGATCTCGAGCTTCGCCGAGCTGCGCAACCCCTACCTCGTGATGAGCGGGTACACCGGCGACCTCGGCCTCGATTCCGGAGTCCCGCAGTCCGTGTACTCCCTCGACGCAGAGAACATGACGGAGATGACCGACGAGTCGGGCAACCCGCTCGTCATCCAGCTCGCCGAGGGGGAGACGCAGAAGCTGCCGAACGGCGGTTCGGTGACCTTCGACGGAGTCAAGAAGTACATCGCCGTCGACATCTCCCAGGACCCGACACAGGCGCTCATGCTCATCAGCGCGATCCTCGTCCTGGCTGGGCTCGGCCTGTCCCTGTTCGTTCCCCGCCGACGCGTATGGGTGCGGATCAAGAACGGCGACGCCGAGGTGGCCGCCCTGGCCCGCGGTGAGGATCCGATGGTCGAGCGTGCCGTCGATGACCTGGTCAAGGACCTGCGCGATCCGGAACCCGATGAGGGTGAGCACGGTGACGACGACGAAAGATGAACCCGAAGTACTACGCGGAGTAGAATAGCCGCGGAGTGCGCGTCGCCGGTGGCTTCGTCACGGAGTCGGCAGCGCGCGCACCGACATATGGTCAGACAGAGAGTCTGGCAGCAGCAACCTGCGACTGAAGAGCACTTCAGCGGTGCGGAGGATGAATGGACGTCAACACTGACCTCGCAATGTGGTCGAACCAGCTGATCATCTCGGCGATGATCGTCTACGCCGTCGCCATGATCTTCTACGCCTTCGATCTCTTCGGCGCGCGTGAGCTCAAGACCTCCGAAGCCGAGGTCGCCACCTCGGCCAAGGCCACCACGGTGCGGCGGACGAACCGGAAGACGGCGACGACTGCCGTCCTCGACCGGCCCGGTGACGACGACTCCGCGACGGTGAAGTCGTCCCGGAAGAACAAGCACCGGGGCGCCCGCATCGGCACCTCGCTGCTCGTGCTCGCCATGCTGCTGCACGTCGGCGGCGTGCTCACTCGTGCCCTGTCTGTCTCCCGCGTGCCGTGGGGCAACATGATGGAGTACGTCCTCACCGCCACCGCGATCACCGTCATCGTCTTCCTCGTCGTGCTGACGAAGAAGGACGTGCGCTATCTGGGAACGTTCGTCTCCGGGGGAGTGCTGCTGTGCCTGGGACTGGCGATCACCGTCTTCTACACGCCTGCCGCGAAGCTCATCCCGGCGCTGGATTCGTACTGGATCGCCATCCACGTGCCGATCGCGATCCTCTCGACCTCACTTCTCTACATCTCTGCGATATTGGCAGTCTTCCAGATTCTGAAGAGTGTGCACGAGACCAAGGATCCGAAGTGGCTGCGGTTCCTGCACCGTCTGCCCTCGAGCACTGACCTCGAGCGGATCTCCTACCGGATCGCGGCAGTCGGCTTCATCACCTGGACGTTCACACTCATTGCCGGTGCCATCTGGGCCGAGGTGGCCTGGAGCCGTTACTGGGGCTGGGATTCGAAGGAGATCTGGACGTTCGTCGTCTGGGTCATCTACGCCGCGTACCTGCACGCTCGTGCGACCCGCGGTTGGGGCCCGACGAAGGTGGCTGTGCTCAACCTCATCGGCATCGCCTCGGTGATCTTCAACTTCACCGTCGTGAACATGTACTTCAACGGCCTGCACTCGTACTCCGGGCTCGACTGAGGCGCGGGGTCGCTCTCAAGGCCGCTCTGACGTAGCCGAATTCTGCTGACGGCCCAGTCTGAGGCGAACAGCCCATGTTTGAAACAGGGCTCTCCGCCTCAGACTGGGCCGTTTGCGTGCTGATTCGATGCCGTGATCTGGCGGCGGACGACCGTTTCGGCTCGGGCTGCTCTGAAATCACGACGTTCCTCAGTGTGTATTTCAGAGAAAGCAATGACTATTAGTTGAATCGCAGCATGGCAACGCGCCTGCGATATCGATGCCGTTGTCGAACAGCGGCAGTGCGGCGCGGCTGCGGCAGGGGGTGAGAGCGGGAAGCTGCTTGTCCGCGAAGACTTGTCTGCTTCACGGCAGCAGCTGGCAGTCGAGGGGCCTCTTACCGCGGAGACGTCTTCACACGAGGATGATCTCGCACGGCAGAGGCGTCAGCACGCGAGGATGGTCGAGCTCGCCGGAGACGTCAGAACGCGAAGATGGTCTCGCACCGATGAGGCGAAAGTGCGCCGAGGATGTGCTCAGTTCGAGCGGCCGCGGCCGTCGCCCTTGGTGCCCCGGTCATCAGAATCGGCTGACGTATCAGCGGAGGAATCAGCGGGATCGCCGTCATCTTCCGGCTTGCCAGAATCATCGCGCGGAGATTCCTTCTCGTCGTTGTCCTGAGCCGGAGGCGCATGCTTGCCGAGCTTGAGTTCGCGATCGACCTGTCGCAGATAGTCCGGATCATCATCCGGGGCGACCTGACCGCGAGGGCGGGTGCCGCGGGTGGGCTTGTCTTCCGAACCGCGTCCGAACAGATACCAGAGGATGAACCCGAGGACGGGGATGAAGAGGATGATGAGTGCCCATACGGGTTTGGGCAGGACTCGAATCAGACCCCGATCGCGCAACAGGCAATCGAAGAGTCCGTACAGTGTCACCGCTGCCGCCAGGACGATCGCGGCAATGAGTAGTCGAGCCATGCAACAAGGATAGTCCACCAACCTGAGCGCGGCCTCCAGCGGGCGGTGACAAGACTGTCACGATCGGAGGCTAAAATGAGTTCAATGCGCACCTTCTGGCTCTACACACTCGCTCGCTTCGGCCTCATCATCGCCGCCGGCCTCGTTCTGTTCCCGTTCCTCGGCTTCAATCTCGTCATGGCGATCGCCGCCATCATCATCGGCGCGCTGCTGAGCTACCTCTTGCTCGGCAAGATGCGCGCCCAAGCAGCGACCGAGATCGAAGCGAAGGTCGCCAAGCGAGCCTCCAAGCCCAAGCGCGTCGGCGCCGATGAAGCGGCAGAAGACGAGATCGTCGAGGAGCGCCTTGGAGAAGACGGCGACCAGTCCAAATGAACTTGTGGCTCAGCCGAATGAGCTGCGGCTCGGCTGAGCCGGCTCAGATCCGAATGAGCTGGGGCCTTTCAGCGCGCTGATCCTTGGAACGCCAGGCGGCTGAGCCTTGGAACGCCAGGCGTCAGCACTGAAATGCCTCAGAGTGCCAGGCCGAGACCCATCAGTGCGGAGAAGGCCAAACCGGTCAATCCAGTGGATTTGATCGGCGGAATCAGGCCAGGGCCCGTTGTGCCGCTGAGCACCGTCTTGAGTGGGTTGAGTGCTGGGACGAGGGCAAGGATCGCCAAGGCCACGGCGGGATGTCCGTCGAGGATCGCCAGCGCCAGCAGCGCGAATGGCAGCAGCACGAGCACCGCATAGGCGATGCGTGCGGCATTGTCGCCCATCCTCACGGCCAGGGTGATCTTGTCTGCCTCGATGTCTGTCGGGATATCGCGGAGGTTGTTGACCATCAGCACAGCCGAGGCCAGAGACCCGATTGCCACGGCACCGGCCCAGCCGCTGAGGCTGAGATGACCGACCTGCATCCACATCGTGCCCAAGGTCGCCACGAGCCCGAAGAACACGAACACGAAGACCTCGCCGAGGCCCATATAGCCATATGGTCGTTTGCCCCCGGTATAGAACCAGGCGGCGGCGACGGCTGCGGCTCCTACGACGAGGAACCACCAGGCCTGTGAAATGAGGATGAGCACGATGCCCGCGACTCCGGCCAGGCCGAAGAAGATGAAGGCGGCCCGTTTGACCTCGTGAGGTTCGGCCAGTCCGGTCGCGGTGAGACGGACTGGTCCGACACGTTCGTCATCGGTGCCGCGGATGCCGTCGGAGTAGTCGTTGGCGTAGTTCGAGCCGATCTGCAGGCACAGGGAGACGAGGAGAGCGAGGAATCCGCGCAGCAGGATCTGTCCGAAGCTGACGTGGTCGTCCTTGCCCGAGATGTCGTCGAGGATGAAGGCGGTGAATCCGCCGAGCGATCCGATCGCGGCGCCGGTTCCGATGAGGACGGGTGCGAGAGCCAGGGGCAGAGTTCGCAGTCGAGCTCCAGAAATCCACTGGGCGGCATCAGCCATAGTCCTCGCTCACCTTCCTGTCGAATTGTGGAGCCGTCTTATGTTACCGGTAGTTCACCGGTATGGGTATTCGCATCACGCGCGATGAGATCGGCGGCGATGCGGGCCGCCGCCTGGCGATCGGGTTTGCCGATCGACCGGTTCGGAATCTCGGCGACCGCGAAGACGAGCTGCGGCAGCAGCTGCCCCGTCATCCCGTGATCGAGGGCGTTGAGTCTCTGTGCCGATTCTTGCGGATCCTCGGCTCCGACACCACCTCCGCCGTCGGCGAGGCGAACGAGCGCGACGATCCGTCTGCCCCATTCCTCGTCGGGCACCCAGGTCACGAGCATCTCCTCGATTCCCGCCTTCTGCCAGCTCGGCAGCAGGCCGGTCTCCAGGGCGTGCGGGGAGACGTTCGTGCCCCCGGAGACGATGATGTCGTCGGCTCGACCGAGCACGCTGAGCACACCGGAGTCGATCCGGCCCAGATCGCTGGTGTGCATGATCCGCCGTCCCGCCTCGTCGACGGTGAAGGCGGGGGACTCGACCGGTCTGATGGTTCCATCGATGCCGATCTCGACGTAGCCGTCGGCGACGACGGGGCCGCTCAGATCGATCGTTCCCGCCTCGGTGATGGTGACGTCGACGCCGTCGAACGGAACCCCGTCATAGACGCAGCCGCCCGCCGTCTCGCTCATCCCGTAGGTCCGTACGATCGCCAGGCCCGCGGCCTCGGCACGCTCGAGCAGGGACGGTGAGATCGCCGCCCCGCCGAGGAGGATGTGCGTGATCCGTGCGGCTGCAGCGGTCGCCGCGTCGTCCTCGAGGATGCGGTGGAGCTGGGTGGGCACGAGCGAGGTGTACGTCGGTCGGTCGCCCGCCCGTTCCAGCAGAGTCGCGACCTCGGCGGCGAAGGACTGGGCGGTGAACCTCGCCGAGGCGGCCCTGACCGGGGCGCGGCCCGCCAGACGGGCGCGCAGTTCGACTTGGAACCCGGCGATGTGGTTGACCGGCAGGCACAGATGCCAGTCACCCGGCCCCGAGAGGAACCGTTCGGTCGCCCGGGCCGAGGTTGTCAGCGCGTCAGCTGACAACGCCACCGCTTTCGCCTTCCCTGTCGACCCGGAGGTGAAGAGGATGAGGGCCGGAGCGGGAACAGGTCCTGCCCACTTGCCGGGGGACGCCTCGGTGACGGCACCGTCCCGATCCGAGGGGAGGATGAGGATCGAGGTCCTGGTCAGTGCCCGATCAATCGCCTCGGGCAGCTCGTGAGGGCTGAGTTCGCGCATGGACACAGTTATGGGAACCGGCCGCTCAGTAGTACCAGGGGAACGCCTGAACAGGCGTTGACTGACGCTGGCAGTGTTTGAACGCTCGAGCTGACCAGGGGTTATAGCGTTTATTGCGTTGACTGAAGTTGGTCATTTTCGACTCTCTTGCGGACTCTGTGCGGACTATGGAGACGCTTGCGGGCTTGTGATTCCATTGTCGCATCCTCTGAGTAGGAAGTGCCTACGGGTGGCGTCTTTCGAGCCTGATGTTCATACGCGGCTTCAGCACCGACTTGTTATGAGATCGTGGTTCTCACTGACGAAAAGGCCTTTCAAAACAGGCATAATCGGAAGTATGACGGCTATGGCTTTTGACGAGGTGTTTGACCGCCTCTACTTCTCCGCGACGAGCGAGCACGACAAGGGATCAAAGTTCGAAGAACTCCTCGAGTCGTACCTCCAAACGGAACCAAAGTACGCCGACCAGTTCTCAAAGGTCTGGCGGTGGCAGCACTGGCCAGGCCGAGCAGGGCGGGTCGACACTGGTATTGATCTCGTCGCCGAAGACCGCTACACGGGTGAACTCGTCGCGATCCAAGCAAAGTTCTACGACCCCGAGCGAAAGCTCGAGAAACACCACATCGATTCGTTCTTCACCGAGCTTGGTAAGGAACCATTTGCTCGGGGCGTGATTGTGTCATCAACTGATCAGTGGTCATCACATGCCGAAGCAGCCCTGGCTGGTCAGACGAAAGAAGTCCAACGTATCCGATTGCGCGACTTCGCGGAGTCCACAATTGACTGGTCAGTCTTCGACCTCGACCGACCCCACGAGCTGACAGCCAAGCCAGGCAAACAACCACGCAAATATCAGCGCGAAGCCATCGACGACGTCATCGACGGATTCACCAAAAATGATCGTGGAAAACTGATCATGGCGTGTGGCACAGGGAAAACCTTCACAGCGCTAACTCTGGTCGAGCAGTATGTGCCAGCGGGAGGCAGTGTTCTCTTCCTCGTACCATCTATTGCGTTGTTACAGCAGACGCTGAATGAGTGGACTGCGCAGGCCAACGTGAATCTGCGGCCTTTCGCTGTGTGTTCCGATACCTCTGTGGGACGGAAGCAATCTGAAGATGTGTCCGTCCACGATCTTGGATTCCCAGCCACAACTGATCCGAGTAAGTTGGCGGCACGTTTCAATATCTCGACCGGCGACGATTCGATCAGCGTGGTGTTTTCCACCTACCAGTCCATCGACGTTATTCATCAAGCTCAGCAGTCGGGTACCCAGCGGGGAGAGGCCGGGTTGCCCGGAATGGGTGCATTTGAAAAGGGGTTGCCGGACTTTGACCTGATCATCTGCGACGAAGCCCACCGCACCACTGGCATCTCCCAGCCAGGAGCCGATGACTCGGCGTTCGTGCGCGTGCACAATGACGAATTCATCCGCGCAAAGAAGCGCCTGTACATGACGGCTACTCCGCGGATCTATGTGGAGGACTCGAAAGCAAAGGCCGCGCAGGATGGTGTGGCCGTGTATTCGATGGACGACGAATCCACCTACGGGCCTGAGTTCCACCACCTCGGATTCGGACGGGCAGTGGAACTCGGACATCTGTCTGACTATAAAGTCCTGATTCTCGCAGTTGACGAAGCCTCTGTTGCGACGTCGTTCCAACGACTGCTGTCAGAAGACGGTGACCTCAACCTCGACGACGTAGCCAGGATTGTTGGGTGCTGGAATGGCCTGTCGAAGCGCGGTGTTCACGGGCAACGACTGGCGATCAACGATGATTCTCCTATGAACCGGGCCGTGGCGTTCGCTCGGAACATCAAGGAATCAAAGGCTCTGGCGGACCAGTTCGAGAAGATCGGACGGGAACTCCTTGTCAACCGTACTGATGATCAATCGAAATTGCGGATGGAGGCTGAACACGTCGACGGTACTTTTAACGTCCTTGAACGCTCCAAGCGCCTTGAGTGGTTGCAGGAGGAAGCCGGTCCCAACACATGCCGGATCCTCACAAACGCGAAATGCCTGACCGAAGGTGTCGATGTTCCCAGCCTAGATGGAGTCCTGTTCCTTAACCCGCGCAACTCGCAGGTTGACGTTGTTCAGGCTGTTGGCCGTGTCATGCGTAAAGCACCCGATAAAGAGTACGGGTACATTGTGTTGCCCATCGCGGTGCCGGCGGACCAGGATCCTGAAACGGCGTTGAATGACAACAAGAAGTACAAGGTCGTGTGGGACGTGCTGCAGGCATTGCGTGCTCATGATGACCGTTTCGAAGCGATGATCAACAAAATCGACCTCGACAAGGGCGCGAACAAAACGGTCGATGTCATCGGCGTCGGAACCGGCGACGAAGACACGGACTCTGACCGGTCATCGGGACAGGACAGTGCCGAAGCA
Organism: Brevibacterium sp. Lmc1; assembly: GCF_057654315.1. Taxonomy (NCBI): domain Bacteria; kingdom Bacillati; phylum Actinomycetota; class Actinomycetes; order Micrococcales; family Brevibacteriaceae; genus Brevibacterium; species Brevibacterium sp. Lmc1. Next base: position 1,294,298 of record NZ_CM172803.1, read on the forward strand.
TTGTTCTCGATGGTCAATGCTGTTGCCTGGGAGAACGCGATCTTCGCCCGCATGGTCAAGAAGGTCGGTGACCGCAGGTATTGGGAAGACTGGGCTGCTGATGTCAAAGACATCGCCGACCGACAGACCGCCCGCCTGCTCTCCATCATTAACGACCCTGACAATACGGTGGTTGATGAACGGTTCTCTGAGTTCGTTTCAGCCCTGCGGGCGAACCTCAATGATGGGATCACTGACAGGGATGCTGTGGACATGCTTGTCCAGCACATGATCACGAAGCCGGTTTTCGATGCCTTGTTCGATGACTATGACTTCACTGCCCATAACCCGGTGTCGAAGGTCATGGACACCATGCTCGCGGTGCTGGGGGAGTACAACCTGGACACGGAGACGGGGAAGCTCGATGAGTTCTACCGGTCTGTCCGGATTCGTGCTGAAGGAATCGAGTCAGCGCAGGGCAAGCAGAAGATCATCACCGAACTGTATGAACGCTTCTTCAAACTCGCATTCCCGAAGACCGCTGAGTCACTCGGAATTGTCTACACCCCTATTGAAGTCGTGGACTTCATCCTGCGATCAGTCAACGACGTTTTGAAGGAACACTTCGGCACCACAATTTCAGGTGAGGGTGTTCATGTGCTCGACCCGTTCACTGGTACGGGCACGTTCATCACCCGTCTGCTCCAATCAGGACTGATTGACCCGGCTGACCTTGCGCGGAAGTACGCCAACGAGCTGCACGCCAACGAGATTCTGCTCATGGCCTATTACATTGCCGCGATCAACATTGAGGCCACCTTCCACGGCCTCCAACGCGAAGCAGCTGCAGAAAACGGTTCCGACCCGGACCAGGTGGGGTATGAACCGTTCGAAGGGATCGTGCTGACTGACACGTTCCAGATGACGGAGAGCGGAGACACCCTCGACGAGGTGATCTTCACCGGCAACAATGACCGGGTCATTGCTCAGAACGGCCTGGATATCCGAGTCATCTTGGGGAACCCGCCCTACTCTGTGGGGCAATCCAGTGGCAACGACAACAACGCCAACCAGACATATCCGACATTGGACGAGTCGATCCGGTCAACGTATGCGGCACACTCCACGGCGACGAATAAGAACTCCTTGTATGACTCATACATTCGCGCAATCCGCTGGGCGTCCAACCGAGTTCTCGACTCACAGAACGGTGGTGTCGTCTGCTATGTCTCCAATGGTGGATACATCGACGGCAACACCGCAGATGGCCTGAGGAAGACCCTCACGGACGAGTTCCATGACGTTTATATATACAATCTGCGCGGAAATACTCGCACTTCGGGCGAGCACGCTCGTCGCGAGGGCGGACAGGTGTTTGGGCCCGGATCGCGAGCTACGGTTGCGGTGATGGTATTGGTGAAGCGGCCCGGACGAGTGGACGAGTGTGTGCTGCACTATAAAGACATTGGTGACTACCTGGATCGGGCGACAAAACTCGCTACTGTCGAGGAGAACTCACTGATTTCCCTGGACTGGGACACGGTCAAACCGAACCAGTACGGCGATTGGATCAATCAACGCGACCCCAACTACGAAAACTACCCCATCATCGCTGACAAGAAGGACAAAACGGGTCGTACTATCTTCTCTGTTTTCGGCAGAGGAATAGAGACTGGCCGAGACGCATGGGTGTATAACTCATCGCGGGAAAAAGTTGCTTCGAACGTCGAGAATATGATCGATTTCTATAACCGCGAAGCTGACCGGTGGGAAGAATCCGGAAGGCCTGAGCCAGTAGGAGATTTCATTGGCACTGATCCTACGAAGATTAGTTGGGCTCGTAGTTTACGTAACGCACTGAAGAAGTCTGAGCGCCTTGAATTTGATGCATCACACTGTCAAGTTGGCGTTTATAGACCATTTAACAAGCAAAACGTGTACTTCGCGCGGTTGCTCAACCATGAGCGTGGACAGATGCCGAAGTTGTTCCCGACCCCGGACACCACCAATGCCGGGTTCTACTTGACCTCGCCTTCAACCCATTTTCCGACGTTCGCTGTACTTGCTCTCTCATCGGTGCCTGATTTGCACCTGTTGGATACGGGGCAATTGTTCACGCGCTACTCTTATTCGTCCCCAGACGAAGATGCTCTGCTGTCGAGCCCGACCAGACGAGACAACATCACGGATTGGGCGTTGAACGAATACAGAAAGACGTATGGTGACGATATATCGAAAGACGACATCTTCTTCTACGTCTATGGTCTATTGCACTCGGCTGACTACCGCACCACGTATGAAGCCGAACTGAAGAAGACACTGCCTCGCATCCCTCAAGTCAAAGGCCGTGAGAGATTCGACGCATTCGTGAACGCCGGGCGCGAACTCTCGGCGCTGCACATCGGATATGAAGAAGTCGATCCATTTCCTCTGACAGAGACGGTAGCGACTGTGGCTCCAGAAAATGAGCTCGAAAGATTTGCCGTCACGAAGATGAAGTACGGGGGCAAGTCGGGGGCTTGGGATAAGACGGTCATCAAATACAATGCCTACATAACTATCGAGGGAATCCCTGAGGAAGCCCAGCAGTACATGCTGGGATCTAGATCGGGCATCGATTGGATTCTTGAGCGCTACCAGGTCAAGGCAGACAAGGCATCCGGCATCGTAAACGATCCAAATGATTGGGGTCGTGAACACGATCAACCGCGCTACATCATTGACCTGATCGGAAAAATCACCACGTTGAGCCTGGAAACGATGCGCATCGTGGACGATCTACCTCCACTCCAGGTGGACTGACCAAACCATCGCGATATGTGAGATTGAGCGACCGATCTGACAACAAGGAATTACGTTTGTCTTCTATCCCCGAACCTAAGCGTTGGCCGTCTACTCAGCCGATTTACCACTACACAACGCCACACGGCCTGTTGGGAATATTAGAATCCCACTCCATATGGGCGAGTGAAGCTGCTGGTTTAAACGATCTCGACGAGATTCGTCAAGGATGGGACGAGATCGAAATATTTCTGGAAAGTAACGATCCTGGAGGCGATTTTGGATGGGTCCTACACGAGTCCCTGAGGGCCGCCAACGATCTATCGCAATCAGTTTTCGTGGCCTGCGCGTCAAGCCGCGACGATGATGCGGCCCAGTGGGACCGGTATGCGGCGGGTGGTCTAGGCTACGCCCTCGAATTTGATACGTCAGTTGCTTTCGGTGTCAAAGCCAACAGCTCTGAGCCCTCTGACTGGGCGGACAAGTTTATTGCCGAGAATAGCTACTTGCGCACTGATTGGGATTACGCGATCTATGGGCGCGAACAACTCCACCAGCATTTGGAACTGATGTGGACGAGCATTGCGACTCAACTCAAACGAGCGGAGGACAATCCGACTACAGCGTTCCACAAGGCCCTTCGCGTTGACAGCTTTGAAGCTGCGAAATCAACGCTGGCGTGGCTCTCACCGTATGGTTTCGAACGCCTCGCATACCGATATAAATCTTCGGGATTCGAGAGTGAGCAAGAGGTGCGATGCACTCTGCGAATTCGTGACGCAGAATCCGCAGTGAGACACCGAGTGTCACCTTACGGAATCACCGGATACGTTGAGCTATCTGGGTTGCCGAATGAACATCGATTCGACCATATCGCCTGGCAGGGCACCGATATTTATAGGGAATTGCGGTTGCCGCTGCAGAAGGTCATCGTGGGGCCAAGAATTGACTGGCGTACGGGTAAGACCGCGGTCGAGCGATTGCTCCGTTCAGCGGGCTACGACGGCGTGGAAGTCACTCGCAGCAGGGTTCACTTGAGATGACTGTCCGGTCTAGTTAAGATTCCAGCCTTGAAAAGTTGGCCAAGCAATCAGACCGTTACCAGTGGCCGATCTAATCTTGGGACGTTGATACGAAGCTCAGTCAAAACGTGTCCTGGCCTGTTGTGCCGAACATCCGAGCGCGGCAGCGATGTCTTCCCACTGGTCTCCAGCCGCGCGCGCTTCGCAGATGATGGCGCTTCGAGCCTGTTTTGCAGCTATCTCGGTTAAACGAAGTGCCCCCAGCATGTCGCCGAAATCGTCAGCATCGCTGATGCTTCTCGCGAACGACACCAGTACGTTGAGCGCATGGGTCCGTTTGGCTACCAGGCCTTCAAAATCAGTATCAATCACTCTGGTACTCCATTCGACTTGGCTCTCTCCATGGCCCTGTAAACCGTTGCGCGGCTGACTCCCATCAGGCCTGCGACCTCAGAAATGGTGTGCTCGCGGGATTCGACCAATTCGACTAGGTGGCGTTCTTGTGCGCGGGATAGTTTCGGTTGCTTGCCGCGAAGGCGGCCGCGGGTTCGTGCGACTGCCATTCCTTCACGGGTTCTAGCGCGGATCAGGTCGGATTCGAACTCGGCGAACACAGCCATGATCGAGAAAAACATTCGGCCCATGGGGTCAGTGGGGTCATGGTTAGAGCCACCTAGAGACAGTGCCGCACCCGTCGCCTGAATCTCCTCGGCGATATCACTCGCGTCTCGCACAGATCGAGCGAGCCGATCCAGCTTGGTAACCACAAGAGTGTCTTGCTCTCGCAGAGCTGCAAGGGCCTCCCTCAAGCCGGGCCGCTTGCGGCTAGTCCCGGATAGTCCCACGTCAACGTATATCCGGCTGTCGGCGACGCCCAAATGGTTCAGGGCAGTACGTTGTGCGGTCAAGTCTTCGTCTTGATGATGCGTCGAGCATCTGGCGTATCCGATCAACATAGTCAGTTCCTCGTCTTGTCTCAGATATGGGACCGTGACCGGGCATTTCACCGGGCGGGTCTTACGGACACCCGTTAGGGCATGTTTTCTTCCCAGGCGGGAATGTGCGGTGCACGGACGCTTTACGAACGCACCCCAGCAAACTGCATGGTGCCGCCGACTTTCGGATGGGGCTGCGTGGCGGAAACATCGACGCGGAGCTGAGCATGGTCCGAAGCGAAGCCGAGACGGACCTCTGACTTATCGATCTTCGGTGGAGGCGTGACGTCCAGGCGGGCGTCCAATCCCTTTGGCAACCGGGTGTATACCTGATCAATGAATCGGTGAGCGCGGTTCACGCGATCGCCATACGAGTATGTGTGAACGGGGTCTGGGCGCTCCTGCAGTAGCTGTCGCCACGCTCTGCCGGTCGAGTCTCTGCCTGACTGTTCAATGTCTGGGCGGCGGTCCTGAACTGCGGGATCCGAGTGCGCGTTCCAGTCTCCTCCGACGATGAGCCCATCGGCGGCGCTGGCGTGCTGAAAATCGTTCGCCCATGCGATTGCGGTTTCGGTGGATACATCCAGCTCGTATCCGGTTTTCTGTGGGGTGTACCGTCGTCGCTTTTCGTTAATCGACGGGTCGTGTACAACGGCGGTCGGGCGGTACAGTTCAATGTCCTGGTGCATGGGAGTGTATACGGTTGCGACGGTCAAGGCGGTTCCGTCGAAGTCGATGGTCGCGCCTGCTGCTGCGAGGAGCAGCTGATCCCTCCGTTCGTGGACCGAATTGTCATCGCAAATGAAGCGCTGCTCGACGAGGCGCGTCGCATCGACATTCGTGACTTCCCGGTCGAGGCTGACGAGCATCAGTGTGCTGGCCTCCTTCGGATTGGGCGCCCTGTCGAGGGGCTGCCTGGGTCCGATGACCTTGTAGCCATGCTGGTTGGCTGACTTTTCCAGAGCGGGACGAGCCGAGTTACATACGGCGATCAGTCCAATGACGTCCCACCGCTCTCGGAAAAGGTGGTTGAAGACGTGCCTGCGGCGGGTGCGGCTCTGCTTCTCCTTGTCGCCCAGTTCCATTACGTTCCAGAACATAGCGCGAAGTGCGTTTCCCATGGTTAATACCCTCCTGGGTAGAGAAGACGGTCTGTCGAGTGGGTGAATCAGTAGGGGCTGGCGTCGCCGGTCTCGATGTCGCGGCGGAAGAGTTCTTCTTCCTCTTCGTTTCTAGCGAGGGCAGATTCGAGGTCGAGGCGGGTCAGGGCGATGATTTGCTTTCTGCCCTCATGGTTTGCTGCTGCGTAGGAGGGTGCTCGCGCGGTGAGTAGCCGGTGCACCTCGGCCCACTGATCAGTCGCGAGCAGTGGATCTCCTTGGTACGCCAGCGTGATGGCGTCCGAGGCAGGCACGTCGCCGGCGAAGTGCTCCCGGAAAACGTAGGTTCCGTCGGGCAAGAAGTGCGCGTCGAGCCTGTTCCGTGACGGCGTTCCTAGCTCATGCACGTCAAGCTCGGTCACCACAGCTCACCCGCCTCCGCGTCGGACCTGGTTAAGCGGCTCGAATACTCGCTGCGCGCCTCGGCGTACTTCTCCTTCCATTCGTTGACGGTCTCCGCCAGCGCCTGGGACTGGGCGTTGAGAAGTTCTGTCTCGGCGGCGTCGGAGTCCGCGAATGCCGCCTCGATGTCGTAGCCCTCCGCGAGGAGGGCAGCCCAGCCCTCCCAGCCGAGCGGGTCGACGAGGGGGACCACTCGGCTCTTCTGACCGGGTTCCCACAAGGGGCCCGAGATCAGGTCGCCGCTCTCGACGTCGAGCCATACCCCGGAGTCCGAGCGGCCGCTTGCCCGCAACCCGCCTGCGCTGCTCACGATCCGAGCAACGTCGGCGATCGAAATTTCTGCGATGTTCGTCATGGTGGTGAATCTCCTTGCTCTGGAGCGGTCGCGCTTTCAGATGATGTGATGGGTCTCGAAGTTCGTGACGTTATGGTCGCTCGGCGTGAGGCCGAAAGCCTCGTCCAGGACATCTGGCACCGCCGCAAGGCCGGTCTCAACGCTTGTTCCAGTGGCCTCCGACATGTCCAGCACCGCGTCTGCCCCGCTCTCCGCCAGTGATAGACCGCGGCGGCGGAGTGCACTGCGGGCGGCCGACATTCGTCCTGCGGGGACACGCCAGCGCCCACTGGCGGCAGATCGGACCCGCGGATGATTGTCCGCCGCGAGAGTCTCGCGAGCCCACGGCGCGAGTCCCGGGTTCCGTGCAAGCGCGCGACGCACACTGGGGGACTCGTCTGCTGCCAGGATCTCCTGCTCCGCCTGGCGCAGCGTGCCGCGCCGTGCACGCTCCGTTCGGACCGCCGGCGCAGGGTCGTAGGTGGCCTCAGGGCGGTGTCGGGCCGACAGCTTGCGCTGCTCGATCGTGCCTCGTGCCCACGCGGTCTCGACGCTCATGTCGTCCGGCATGCCGCGGTCGCCCATCTGGCGCAGGTGACGACGCTCGCGGCGAATAGCAGGATCGCAGCACGTGCAGCGGATCTGCTGATCGTGCGTGTCATGTCCTCGACACATGTGATGCCCCCTCCCTTCCGTCTCTGCTAGTGCTCGGTGATGGAGCAGATGAAGCAAGAGTAGGCGCCGTTTTTCGCAGGAGGACGATTTCGGCACGGTAGCAGTAGGAGGGGACAAGTGGCCTTTTCTCAGAGAATTGCTGGGCTGTATAAGCGCCAATATTTCTGGTTGAAAGAGCTTGACAAGTTCGTGAAGGTGGAGCGCTGGAGAGGGTTTTGTGTGTTCAAAACCCTAAAGGTCGTGAATGCGGCGAGGGCCCCGTGAGATCGGTCCGCCCGGATCGCCAGGGGAACCGCTCTACGGGGCCATCGCATCGACATTCTGCGGCGACAAGTCAAGGACTGTCAAGGGATGGGGGTGAAGGCGGTCAATACCTCCAATGCCTCTTCAATGCCAGCCTCAACCTCCAATGGGGCTATTGCCCCTAATGGGGGTGCGTAGTGTGGGTAGAGGGGTCGATAAGGGGCCTAGATGCTTATGCGAGCGGCGTGGGCCCACCTGGATCGTAGGGTGAGAGGCTTGCGTGAGGGGCACCAAAAACGCGACAGACGACTCCAATAGTGGCATCAGAGGTAACGCCAGCGACCTTCCTCGGGTCCTTCGGATTGCGACCCCGGCTACATATGACCTGATTGTGGGGGAGGCGCCTGGTTCACCGGAGGGTGGATCACGGGGCGCTTGGAGTACCAAATCTCCGGCTGGCGCTCGCCGTTGAAGGTCGAGTGGTCCTTGATGGTTCCCTGCATCGTCACTGCATCCCTAGGTTCCCGACCGTTGCTCTCGGAGGCGAACCAGCGCACGAGGTTACCCTGAGACGTCCGCATGATGTAGAGAACGCGAGGGAGTTCATGGTCGCCGTACACCTTGTCGGCCACCTCGACACGGGCAGTGATCGAGACCTTCTGATCCTTCTGGCCCAGCCAGCGTGAACCAGTCGGGCGCGGGGAGTGCACAGCGGGGCAAGAGGAAGCCTGATCCACCGCTCTTGGCCAGAGCCTTCTGGCGCGCGTCTTCGAGACGCTCTTGGTAGCGAGTGAAGCCGTCCAGGGGCGCTCGCGGCGGTGCCTGCCTCGCGCACGGCATGTACTCGGTGGTGAGCGCGTGGCGCAGAGCGGCTTGGTAGTCCGTGGCGGGGGTTATGACCGGATCCAGATGCGCGCTCGACCGGCTTGTCCTTGTCGGCCTGTGTAGGCGCGAGGCGCTGACGCAGGGGGGTCGTCGGGGCCTTCTGCGATGTAGCGATCCACCTGGTCGGGTACAGAGTGCTCGCCCTCTCCGCGCTTCACGTAGACCTTGCCATTGAGGTGGTGTGCGACGACTGCCGGCGACATGACGTCCCCCGCCTTGACCTTGCGCTCCGGCCCTGTGCGGACGTTGCTGATGTTGATGCGGTCGGGTTCCTCCTGGCAGGCTCCCTGGACGCGAACGGTCGCGTTCTCGTGCACGAAGATCGGGTCAGAGGGGTCCTGCTGGCGCTGGCTGTAGTCGCCCGAGCACGTCGACGGCCCGGTAGGGGCCCGAGGTCTCCCTGAAGATGGAAGTTGTCACACTGCCCATCTGGGAGACCTCGACGTGCCCTAGCCTATTTTTACCATGCCCTGTCTCACCACGTTCTGCTGACTCGACGAGCTCGGGCTTGAAACCGTCGGACAGGATTTGTCTGCGGATCGTGCCGTGCTCGAGTGTCGAGTCGTCGAGTCGGATCGATGGTGCCGGAAGTGCGGCTGCGAGGGCGTGCCCCGGGACACCGTGGCACGCCGGCTCGCATATGAACCGCTCGGGCACCGATCCACGAGGTTGCTGATACGGGTGCGTCGTTACAAGTGCTCTGGGTGCGGACGGGTGTGGCGACCGGACACCACGAAGGCCGCGCCGCAACGGGCGAGGATCTCCCGCGGCGGGCTGGCGTGTGTGGGGGAGGGCCTCGTCCTCGATCATCTCTCCGTCTCCCGCGTTGTCGCCGGCCTCGGAGTGTCGTAGTCTGCTGCGAACAGTTCAATCCTCGACGAGGGCACCCGGCGTCTTATCGACGACCCGGCACGGTTCGACGGCGTCACCACGATCGGCGTCGACGAGCATGTTTGGCGACACACCCGTCACGGAGACAAGTACGTCACGGTGATCATGAACCTCACCCCGAACCGGAACAAGACCGGCCGGGCGCAGCTTCTGGACATGGTCGAGGGCTGCTCGAAGGCCGTGTTCAAGGAGTGGCTCGCTGGGCGGCCGAAGGCGTGGCGGGACGGGATCGAGGTCGTCGCGATGGGCGGGTTCACCGGGTTAAAGACCGCCGCTGCGGAAGAGCTCCCCCGCCGCGGTCCCGGTGATGGATGCCTTCCACGCCGTCTGTCTCGCCGGTGACGGCCTGGACCGGTGTCGGCAGCGCGTCCAGCAGCAGACGCTCGGGCATCGAGGCCCCGCCGCTGACCCGCTCTACAAGGCCCGCCGCCCCCTGCAGACCGGTGACAGTCTCCTCGCCGACAAGCAACGAGATCGGCTCGAGGCGCTGTTCGCGGCTGAAGAGCATGTCGGGGTCGAAGCGACCTGGTACATCTACCAGCGTGTCCTCGCCGCCTACCCGGAACCCGATAAGACCAAGGGCAAGGCGATGATGCAAGCCGTGATCGGTGCCGTCACCACTGGTGTCCCCGCGGCGCTGATCGAGATCCGCAAGCTAGGTCGCACACTGAAGCAGAGGGCTGCGGACATCCTCGCGTTCTTCGACCTACCCGGCACCAGCACGGACCGACAGAAGCCCTAAACGGCCGCTTCGAGCACCTCCGCGGGACAGCGCTCGGCTTCCGAAACCTCAGCTACTACATCGCGAGATCGCTGCTCGAGGCCGGAGGATTCAGTCCCCACCCACACCCTCGTCCGTGAAGAGCCCCAAACGGGCTGAAAGGCTCAAGAGATCACGCTGAGGGCTTGAAGCCCGAGCTTGCGACGATGAAAGGTGCCCAACGTATTTACACTGACGGCCTGCCTCCCCGCGATTTTCAACTTCATAGCGCACTTCCAATAACGCGAAGCGGAATCGGGTGCGCGCCTGGTCAATTGGTTGAGTCGGCGCGACGAACCGAGCTCTCTCGCCTGCTCGATTGCTCTCGCGTGCATTCGCCTCTGGCCTCAACGCCGCGACGGACAAGGTTGACGCAGTCCCGGGGCCACTGCGTACCGATCTCTCCCCCGGCGACGCGAGCAGCGTAGTAGTAGCCGATCAAGAGTCTGACAACATCGTCGGGGTTGATCTCCAGGTCCATTTCGCCATTTTTTCTCGCCTCTTCGAGTACCGCCAGCAGCCGGGCACGCCGCACGCGGACTACTTTCTGTCGGTACTGCTCGATGAGATGCGGTTCCCTCTGTTCGAGGGCCAAAGCATTTCCGAGGAGCCCGATGCCCTCGGGCCTGCTAATTGCCGCATCAAACATCTCGAGCTCGGCGATGAGGTTGTCCCAGACGTCGTCAAATGTGGACGCAGGGCCTGTCGCTGCAATTGAGGACACTGCGGATGTGACCAGGTCGTCCTTATTGCTCCAGCGTCGATACAGAGTTGGCTTGGTGACGCCGGCTTCATCGGCAATCGCCGCCATGGTCGTACCGTCGTAACCCTGCTTTCCGAGCAGGATGAGTGTGGCCGCAAAGACCCGCTCTTCAACCCCGGGCGCACGAGGGCGACCAAGCTTCTTTTCTTTAACCGACTTCTTCTTTTTCATGTCCTTGACATCTTCTCACGCTTCCCACTATCTTTACTTTACCGACACGGAATGTAATGATCAAGTTGGTGTGACTGGGACACGACAGCGAAATCAGGAGCACCCTCCTATCAGAATCGAGACACTTCATGACTCAAGCTTCGAGCGTGTATTCGCTCGGCGTCGCCGAGTTCGCAGATGGACAGCGAACCATACTTGTTCGGCGAGACGACAGAACCGTTGATCTCGGAGAGTACGCCGCCAATCCACCGCATTCCATTCCGGAAAAAATAGAGGACAGTCTGCGTGCGACTAGTCTGGATACGCTTCTCGCCGGCGGACCTGAAGCCTGGGCGCAATTTGAGACAATCGCACTGGCTGCTCTCACTGATGCGGTAGCAGTCAATAATCCGGATTCGTTTCGGCTAGTGCGTCCCTTCACCGTTGCCGACTATGTCGACTTCTACGCCTCGCGGGACCACGCACAGAATGTGGGGTGGATCTTCCGTCCAAGAAGTCCGGACCTGCCGGCAGCATGGTTCGCGCTGCCAATCGGCTACCATGGACGATCCAGCAGTGTCGTGGTCTCTGGTACACCCATCCGACGTCCTGCGGGCCTCACCCGTCAGGGTCAGAGCATCAGGTTCGGACCCTCAATGAAGCTCGACCTCGAAGCTGAAGTGGGCTTCGTTGTCGGCACTCCAAGCAAGTTGAGCGAGTCCGTCAGCATCGACGACTTTCAGTCACATGTATTCGGTGTCTGCTTAGTCAATGACTGGTCGGCCCGCGACATTCAGTCATTCGAGTATGTGCCGCTGGGCCCGTTCCTTGGGAAGTCTTTCGCCACCACGATTTCCCCATGGATCACTCCCTTGAGTCAATTGCACGGCTCGAGGATCAGGGTGCCGAGTGAAGATGATCCCAACCTCGCTGAATATTTACGGAGTTCAGAACCGTGGGGCCTCGACCTCGAGCTCGAAGTCGTCATCAACGGTGAAGTCGTGAGCCGCCCGCCCTATTCGCACATGCACTGGTCACCGGCGCAAATGCTTGCCCACACCACAGCCAACGGCGCGCCTTTGAGCACCGGCGACTTCTTTGCCTCCGGGACCGTCAGCGGCCCGGACCTCACCATGGTGGGCTCCCTTCTCGAACTGACGAAGGACGGGGCCGAACCGTTCAGCACAAAGCGAGGGGCACTCGGCTACCTCGAAGATGGCGACACGGTCGTGGTGCGCGGCCGTGCGAAGTTCGCCGACGGCTCAACCGCCGAACTCGGCAGCGCGGAAGGCACTATCTACCCCACTGCCCACACACACTTAATTCCGGGGACCAGCACTCTCGCAGACACTTACAACTCCGCATCGAACTGAAAGGCACCATCTTGGACATCGCTCCCATTCGCGTCGTCGTCACCGAGGAAGACACCGACGGAACAGCCCGCGTCTCCTCCGACGGACCTGCACCACGCATCTTCCACCGTGATCACCGACCGGTAGCCATGACCGACCTCTGGCAGATCTCACATGTACCGGCTCGCACACACGAGGACGGCAGACAGAAGCCTGACGAGCCGTTCGTCCTCGCCCCAGACGCCGGTGGTGTCAAGTTCCGCATCGTTCAATTCGACCCCGAACCGGAGCACACCGGCGAACGCGACGATGGCCAGAACGTCTTCGCTGAGATGGGCGCAGAAGGCGAACACGTCAACGGTGCCCGACACCCCTACATGCATCGCACGCAAACCGTCGATTTCGGCATCATCCTCCAAGGCAGCATCACGATGCTTCTCGACGAGGAAGACGTCGATGTCAGCGCCGGCGATGTCGTCATCCAACGCGGCACAAACCACGCGTGGTCGAATCGGACCGATCAGCCATGCCTCGTCGCGTTCATCCTGGCCGACGCCGACTCTGAACCTACCCCCACGCACTGACGAACGAGATAACCAATGCACAATGACGTGATCCACCATCCACCCAACGAGTCCGCAGAAACGCACTCCTCCACAACGAACACCTATGCAGGATCCGGCCTCACAGGAAAAAACAACCCGATCCTTGCCGCAGGTCGTGCCACATTCCTCGACGACATCGACCTTCCGGGGTGCATGACGATGAGTGTCCTGCGGTCTCCGCACGCATCAGCGACCATCGACCACATTGACACCACGGATGCGCTCACCATACCGGGAGTCGAACTGCTCATCACCGGCGAAGACGCGGTCGAGCACAGTCTGAAGATGGGACCGGCCGGCGCATTCGATTTCCTCTCTGTGAAGCAATCGGACCGCTACCCGCTCGCGGTAGATTCAGTGCGCTACGTCGGCGAACCCGTGGCGGCCGTCGTCGCTACAAGCTCCCAGACAGCTGCGCGTGCCATTGCCGCCATCGATGTCCACTACACCCCGCGCACACCGGTCGTCACAGTTGAACAAGCCCTCGCCCCCGATGCACCATTGGTTGAATCCAGTTGGACGGACAATCTCATGATCGACTGGGAGTTCGGTAAAGGAAGCCTAGTCAACGGCTGCGCCGGCACCTTTGAGACGATGACTACGGCCGCGCTGACTGCCGCAGGGCGGCTCACCTGCGGTCGAATTATCCCGACCTCGCTCGAACCTCGCGGGATCATCGCCCAATGGGACCGCTGGACCGGCTCTATGACGGTCTGGGCATCTACACAAGGCCCGCACGTACTCAAAACTCAGCTCGGCGGAGTCCTCGGACTAGATGATTCCAAGCTGAGAGTCATCATGCCCAGCGTTGGAGGGGCCTTCGGCGGCAAGATACCGATCTTTCCCGAGGACATCCTCACAGCTTGGGCCGCAATTCAGTTGGCGTGTCCGGTGAAGTTCGTCGAAGAACGACATGAGGCGCTGCCGGCGGCTGGCCACTCGCGAGACATCGCCTGCGACTACAAGGTCGCGTTCAGCAGCGACGGCGTCATCGATTCCCTCGACATCGAGCTCGCCGCCAACCTTGGAGCGCCTCAAACCTTCGCCGGTTACCTCATGGCCATCGTCACAGCAGGATGCATTCCGGGGTCCTACGACATTCCCAACTCGCACGTGCATCTCCGCGGAGCCGTCACCAATCTTGGACCCTGGCAGGCCTATCGCGGATACGGCAAGGAAGCAGCCACATACTTCCTCGAACGAATCCTCGACGAAGTCGCGGACATCAGCGGCGTCGATCGAGCCGAGGTCCGGAAGCGGAACTTCGTGACCTCAGACCAGTTCCCTTACCAGCTCCCGTCTGGATGGATCATGGATTCAGGCGACTACCAAGGCACACTCGACCAGGTGCTCGAACTCATCGACGCAGAATCCTTCGAAACACGACGAGCTGCCGCGGCAGCCGAAGGACGAGTACTCGGTCTGGGATTCGCCCACGAACTTACCCCAGAAGGATCCTCGCGACCTGGTAGCCTCCTCGGGGGCACCGACAGCACCACCGTGCGCATCAGCCCACGTGGCTACATCACGGTGCTGACCGGAGTTACCTCACCCGGCGGAGGCAACGAAACCGGTCTTGCCCAGATCGTCGCCGACGTGCTCGGTGCTGATATCGACCACATCACCGTTGTGCAGGGCGACACCCTGTCCTGTCCCCATGGAAATGGCAACTACAGCTCGCGTAGTCTCACGATCGGTGGTGCATCCGCACGACTTGCAGCCGAAGACTGCCGCCGTAAGATCGACACTGTCGCAGCGCGGAAGCTCGGGGTTGTTGAAGGTACTCTGACCTTTTCACGGGGAGTCATTCATTCGTCCGCGACGGATGCGTCGACGACTATCGGGGAGATAGCCGGTGAAATCTATCGTCATCCGCACGGTGTTCTTATGGACGGAATCGAGCCGAATCTCGAATCAACCAGGTCCTTCAAGATGCCCAACGTTCATCATCAACCGGAGCGTACTGGGCTCTACAACCAGTACCCCACGTGGTCTTTTGGCGCACTCGCGTGCATCGTCGAAGTCGATCCTGCCACTGGTGCCGTGACCGTTGTCGAATTCGCGCTTTCCCACGACTGCGGAGTTGTCGTCAATCCGACCCTTGCGGAGGCACAGCTGCACGGTGCCGTGATGCAAGGAGTTGGGGCCGCACTGTACGAAGAATTCACCTATGACGAGCGCGGGAATCCTGAATGTCCAAGTTTGCGCGAGTACACCCTTCCCTCTGCCAGAGAGTGGTTCCCGATCACCATGGGACATCGCTCGACGCCATCGCCATTCACACACGGCGGAATGAAGGGTGTGGGCGAATCGGGTATCAGCGCACCCTCCCCCGCCATCGCCTCGGCGATTGAAGACGCGCTGGCCGGGTACGAGTCGCGACTGAAAGTGAAGCTGAAGACCGTTCCCTTCACCCCGGAAAGAGTCTGGAACGCAATAGAGGAGGTGCGCGCATGATCGTCTCTCAACGCGGCGACTACGGCGCGGAGGTCGACTTCTTTCGGCCCGAAGACCTGCACGCGCTCTTCGACACTCTGCAGAATTCCCCGCAGGACACGCTTCTCCTCGGCGGCGGGATGACGGCGATGCCCTACCTCAATCGCAACGAGTGGAGCACCTCCTGCATCATCTCCCTCAGCAGAGTTGCCGAATTGCGCGGAATTCAAGTCTCCGCGACAACTCTACGCATCGGTGCGAGCACCACCCATACTCAAGTGGCAGAAAGTGCAGAGGTGAGAGCCCATTGCCCCGTCTTGGCCGTCGCCGCGGGGTCCATCGGAGACCTGCAGGTGCGTAACCGGGGGACCATCGGCGGGGTCGTGGCGTTTGCCAACTCAGGAGCTGACTACCTGACAGTGCTCACGGCGCTCGATGCAGTTGTCATCCTACGCTCAGCCCACGGCAGCAGACGGATGCCGGTCCGCGACTTCCTCACCGGCGCCCGGTCCACTGCGTTGGTACCTGGCGAGGTCGTTGAGGCGGTCGAGGTCGCATGCGATCCTTCACAACGTGCGCGCTACCTGCGCCTCACCAGGATTCAAGGTGCTCCTCCCGTCCTCACAGTGGCGGCCGTTGCAGGACGGCAGCGGGAGACCCTCAGCATCGGCGGAGCAACACCGATCCCCACGCTTCTCGGACGGAAGGTGTTCGATGCCGAGGAGGACGAGATCCGCGACCTCGTGCTCTCTGCGGTGGCGGACCCCGCCGGAGAGACACATGCACCCGGCCGCTATCGACGCCACATGGCCGCGGAATACTCCGTCCGGGTGCTCAAAGAATTGGCTGACAGTCTCGAGAAGGAGCGCTCATGACACGCACTGTTTCGCTTTACGTCAACGGCAAGCACCAACAGTCGGCAGCAGATGCAGGCACCCCACTGATCGACCACCTGCGACACGGGCTCGGGCTAACCGGTGGCCACGTCGGATGCAGGAGCGCAAGTTGCGGAGCATGCACCGTACTTCTCGACGGACGCACCGTTAAATCATGCTGCGTGCTCGCCGTCGAAGCAGACGGTGCCCAAATAGAGACAGTCGAAAACGGCGACGACGAGCTCGATGACGTCCAACAAGCGTTCGTGGAGGCTCAAGCCATGCAATGCGGCTTCTGCACGCCCGGCATGATCGTCTCCGTACGAGCGCTGCTTGCGGAGAACCCGCATCCCAGCGACGACGAGGCCCGCGCAGCAATACGAGGCAATCTCTGCCGCTGCACCGGGTACGCCAACATCCTCAAAGCCATCACCATGGCCGCCGAGAACCGCGACGAGAGTTCACTCTCGACCGAGTGACACCATCAAGGCAGTTGGTCCACGTATCACCTCACAACGATGAGCCGGACGATTTCCCGCTCACCTACACCAAAGAAAAGGTCAACGATGACAACTACTCACCACGCTCCTGCGGGAGCCAAATCTCCACGGCAAGCTGCCGTCGCCAGCCTAATCGGCACCATGATCGAGTGGTACGACTTCTTCGTCTACAGCACAGCTGCAGCTCTAGTCTTCAACCACCTTTTCTTCCCAAACTTCGACCCAACGGCCGGAACGTTGCTCGCTTTCTCTACCTTCACCGCCGGCTTCATCGCGCGACCTATTGGCGCAGCGATCTTCGGCCACTTCGGCGACCGGATCGGGCGCAAACCAATGATGGTCCTCACGATCCTGATCATGGGTATTGCTACGGTCCTCATTGGCTGCCTGCCGTCCTACGACTCCATCGGGATGCTAGCTCCGCTTCTGCTCGTTACTCTTCGCATCATTCAAGGCTTGGCCCTTGGCGGCGAATGGGGTGGTGCCGCACTAATGTCGACGGAGCACGCATCGGAAGCAAATCGGGGGTTCTTTGGAAGCTTCACGCAGGCGGGCCTTACTGTCGGACTCGTGCTCGCCATGCTCGTCTATCTGCCACTCAACCTGCTCAACGACGCGGAGATGGAGGCCTGGGGCTGGCGGATCCCCTTCCTGCTCAGCTCAGTCTTCGTGATCGTCGGAATCCTCATGCGCCTCAAGCTCACTGACACCCCCGACTTCAAGAGAGTCAAGAACTCCAATGAGCGCGCGAAGATGCCGCTTGTAGAAGTGGTACGCAAGTTCCCCCTGCAGGTGATCTGCATTGCTGGTGCCTCAATGTCATCGGGCATCCTCTTCTACCTAGTGGCCACCTACAACCTCGTCTACACCGCGGACGGTTCGATCAGTCGCAGCTTCATGCAGATACTGGTGATGACCACGTCTGTTCTCGGATTCTTCGTCGTCCTCGCGGCGGGCAAGATGTCAGATCGCTTCCCACGCCACAAGGTGTACCAGTTCGGTTTGATCCTCATCGCCATCATCGCAGTGCCCTTGTATGGGGCGCTGGACAGCGGTAACGCGGGTTTCATCGTGGTCACTTACATTCTGGCAACGATCGCGCTCTACATCCCTTACGCAGTTCAACCTGCGTTCTTCTCCACGGTATTCTCCGCTGATGTCCGATACAGCGGGCTTTCCCTGGGCGTGACGTTGGGACACCTCATAGGCAGCTCCATTGCGCCACTCATCGCAGGTGCGCTGGTAGCAGCAACAGGGAGTTCGTTCGCCGTCGCCGGGTATTTGCTTGTCGCCACTGTGATCTCCTTTGTCAGCGTCATCGCCCTCGTGCGGCTCCGGCGACGCACGGAGTCTGCGCCGGAGCCCTCCGTAGTGGTGTAAAAGGACCTCGAACACACAATGGAGTCAGCAATGGATTCCGAATCCAAAGCACAGATCGCTGGGCTTGTCCTCGCAGCCGGCCAAGGACTCCGCCTTGGGGCCGCCAAAGGCATTTTGATCGATTCGGACGGGACTCCACGCGTCAGGCGGGTGTGCGACCAGCTCACCGCTGCCGGGTGCCGGCCGCTGGTAGTGCTCGGGCCCGAAGCGTCGTACATACGGTCGCTCCTGCCACCGGAGGCTTCCAGCGTCGTGGTGAGCGAAATGTGCGAAGGCGGTGCACCCACACCTAGCCTCGGGCTTTCGCTCAGAACTGGACTGCGAGTTTTGACGCAGACGACAGCGCAAGCGTGTGCGATCATGCTCATCGATCTGCCAGGAGTCGCCGCCGCAGCGGTGCTCCGGGTGGTCGAGAGGGCACACACGTCAAGCGCCCGAGAGCTGGCGAGCGTTCGAGCGCGTGGCACCTGGGGAGGGCAACCGGGCCATCCTGTTGTGCTCGGTCGTTCGCATTGGCCCGAAGCACTCGATTCTGCCCGAGGAGATCAGGGAGCGCGGATGGTCTTATCTAGGCCAGGCACGGTCGTCGTCGAGTGCGGAGATTTGGGCCACGGGAACGACATCGATGAAGTGAGTGATCTCGAAAGATACGGAATGACAATCGGTACTACGCCGCGGCAAAAGCTCACACCCGACTCAACACCGCGGCCGAAACCCTGAGGAGGGACATGCGCGACATTGCTGATGAACTGAGAACTTGGGTTGGCTCGGAAATTTTCGCGCTAGCTACTGTCGTCAGGACGTGGAAGTCATCACCGCGACCGGCCGGAACGATGATGGCCGTCAACAAGCGTGGCGAGGTCGTAGGAAGCCTGTCCGGCGGATGCGTCGAAGGTGCCGTCTACGAACTCGCCCGCGAAGTCATGACCGATGGCAAAACACGCATGGCACACTACGGCGTGAGTGCTAACGATGCTTTCGCCGTCGGTCTCAGTTGCGGCGGCCAGCTCGATGTCGTCATCACGTGTGTTGGGAAACAAGGAACAAATGTTGAAGTTCTAGGGAGGTCGCTGGACCTTCTCGAAGAAGACCGTGCGTTGACTCTCGGCATTCCGCTCCCTACCTCGGGAATCTGGCCTGCAGAAACTAATAAGGAAGGCAGTCTTACGGCCGTGGGCACCGCAACAAACTTCTCGGTTTCCACAGACCTTGAACTGCACCGATGCCAAAACGAATCGTCGGAGTTCCTTCCCGAAGTCTTCTACGTGCGGGAAGAGCCTCGCCCTCGGTTCCTTGTGTTCGGGGCCATTGACTACGCGCAATCACTAGCTGAGGCCGCGGCATTCTGTGGCTACGAAGTGACAGTCTGTGATGCTCGCCCGGTCTTTGCCACGGCGGCGCGGTTTCCTGCCAGCAACGTAGTCGTCGAATGGCCACACCGGTACCTTGCCCGCCAGATCGCCGAGGCCCGTGTCCATCGTTCGACGGTGATCGCGGTGCTGACCCACGACATGAAATTCGACGTTCCGCTACTCGAGGTGGCGCTTCGCAGTCGGGCTGAATACGTCGGAGCACTGGGCAGTCGACGCACCCATGCCGTACGAGTGGAAGCGCTCAAAGAAGCCGGCGTCCCTGGAGGGCTGATTCGACGGTTGCATGCTCCCATTGGGTTGGATCTCGGCGCCGAGACACCGCAGGAGACGGCGATATCGATCATGTCCGAAGTCATCCAACTCAAGCGTCAAGGAACCGGAGATCCGCTGAGCGCGATCGATGGCACCATTCACCGACCAGTAGGCGTGGAATACGCTGCCGTATGACTGGCTGCGCACCACACAGCGCGTTGCGGCATCCCGAGACGCCCTGTGGAGGTACCTTCCTCGGTGAGATATATCAGCTCTGTGTCACAGAACGACCTCGTTGTCATGCCTACAGCCTCCTCGGGCCGACATGAAACTGAGAACTCCGACACGCCGCCGACACGAAATTGAGATTCCGACACGAAATCCGAGAACCTACACTGGCGGGTGACGTCGACCTGGATGGGCGGGAGGCCGACATTCGCGCGGTCCTGATTCAACATTTCGATGGGAGCGACAGCGGTAGGGATGTCGGAGGGACTGACATTGAAGTCACGGTAAGAGGCAAGCGATTCGACAGGGTCTCTCGAGTGGGGGCACTCCCGGTGGGAGGCTGCGCGGGCCGGGGCGGCAGATGGTGCGGACCATGCTGGCGCGGACCAGGCTGCGTCGGACCAAACTGGGGCATCACACTCTCCTCCTGCTGTTAGGTGCCAGCATATCCAGGAGCATGGTCTTGAGGTATCCATTCGTGGGGGAGGGGAGGAAGACGACGCCGCTACTTCGACATCATCCCCACCTCGGTGCGGGACGCGTACCTCGGAAATACTCCCCGGAGGCGGTTCCTACGATGGAGCGCTTTCTGGGGGTCGTGTGTACTCGGGGGCTCCATTGTGGTCATGAGGATTCTTTGTATTCGATGGATGCATTGCGTCCCTGGGATCCAGGGGATTCGGGTGTGCTTCTTCCGACGATGCGCGTACCCCGAATATTGCGGGTACTTGACAGGGGCGTTAGCCTAAGAAGCAACAGCGAGGCCTGCCGAGGTGGAAGCTTCTTAGGCTAACGACCTCATTCTGGAAAGTATTCTGGCACGGATTTCGGGGTAGGTGCATCGAGCGGAAACGCACTTCCCGCAAGCACTCAATGGATCCAAAGGATGCACTGATCACATTGAACACAAAGAATCCTTCGCACGCACCACAGAGGCACCCATCGCAGGAATACACTCTCCAGGAGTAGCGCGCTCCACCCGACGGAAAGTACCTCCAAGGGGTATGTCTGCAGAGGGTATGCCATTCCCGTGAAAGGAGGGGGTGGGGGCACCCACAAACCATCCACTTACAGGTACTTCATGGGGTCAATGGGTGGGGTATCGGGCGGTACGTCATCGGCAGGGGTCGAATTCGGGGAGTCGTGCCCTATGGGTTGAGGAATGGGTGTCTCTACGGTGGGAGGTGCATCCTTCGAAGGAAGGGCGGGGTTGGCACCCAGCACGGGGCAAGGCTCCGACGCTTCCTGACCAGCATCAGCACACCAAAACGTCGCATCCGACACCTCCATGCGCTTGTCGATCTCAGCCGCAACACGGTCATAATCTGGGTGCTTCAACGCCTCAACGCTCATCTCTTCCGTGCTCGTTCCGGCCCTGAGAAGTGACCTCCACTCCGGCTCCTCTACGTACCGCACCGGCGTCAACTCATCAGGTTCAAGCACACCCCTCAGCGCCTTGACGCTACTAGGCGAAATGAACCCGCCCTGAAACTCCAGCGCGGTACCTTCGGTCACGACTGCGCGCCCTCGGCCACGACACGTATTCGTCAACTTCGACAGTTCCTTCAACGGCATTTCCAGCACCATGTTGGTCAGCGTCGGGCCGCCTGATCCGTACATCACTCGCGTACCCAGATTCGCTTTCGTCTCACCGCTCAAAAACTTCACGTCAGGCCGCTGAGTTGCGAACGCACAAATCATCCCCACGAACCGCGACAACCGCGCCAGCGATGACTGATTCGCCTGAGTTTCCTTCTGTTGCTCGCCATCGCCAAGGCCCGACAGCTCAGCGGCCTCGTCCACAATCACGAGGCACGGTGCGTACGGCTGCCCCTGGACCTTCAGCAGGTCGCCCTCCTCGTCGGCGCCTTCCTTTCCAGACCACAGCTGGCGCGCCAGCCAGTCCTGCCGGGCGTGCATTTCCGCGACCGCCTCAACCACACCATTGATGCAATCCTTGCCGGGGAAATACCTGACTCCGGGGAGGCGTCCAGCCCACACGAAATCCACGCCCTTCGGGTCCGCGATAATCACGTCCCAGCCGCGCACAATGGCTTGCGCCACCAAGAGACGGAGGCCCACAGTCTTGCCCGACTTCGTCTTTCCGCCGATCAAGGCGTGAGGGTCCGTGGCGTCAGGGTCCCACCACAGCGGGAAAGTCTCGCCCGAGTCGGCGTCCTGAGCCTCCCCCAGGTACAGTGCGAGAGGGCTCGGTTTGTTCGCATCGATCCACTTCCAGGATCGCGTTTGGGGGAGCCTCACTGAGGTGAGGAGGGGCTCGCACAAGATGGCGCGCACGGTTCTACCTGACGAGTTCGTCTCTAACGTCCACGGCGACCCCCAATGTGCCAGCCGCTCCCGAATCTCGGCACGGTCCCTCTCCATCGACGTCTCCCGCCATCCCGGAGGCAGTGGACCGACAACCTTGGCCGGGGTTACGTCCCCACGGAACGTGACCTTGATGGGTGCACCACGTATGGACGCAGTGCGGCCGTCCCACTCTTCACCGCCGGTGATAACCCCGGCCAGGGCCTTCTCTACGCCTGTGCGGGACTTTTCTCGCTCGTACCCTGCCAGCATCCACCATCGGGCTGGTGCGAGGATAACCAGCCCGCCCAGGAGGCCCGAGAGGGGCCAGCTTCCTTGCGCGAGCCACACGGCCACGCCGATGCCCAACAGGAGCGCACCGAGGCCCCAGAGGACCCTCCGGGGCGTCCTCCAACAAAGCACCACCGCCGACGTGACGATTTCCCCAGTGGAGGTCCACCCCACAGCATTCCGGCCCGCACGCCTCACCAGGACGATGCCGACGACGAGAAGCAGAACGAGGGCAGCGGTGTAGCGGCGCGTGCCAGGGCCGGTGGGATCGACAGCAGGCCCAGGAGGAAGCCAGCCATCGCCATCCACTGCCCTAGGCCGACGAGGACGCGACGAGGCTGCTGGTATTCGTCTCTGGACCCGGCGACAAGCCAGCCTCCGAACATTAGAGCTAAAGCCAAGATCGGCCCGATCAGTGCACTTCCAGTCATCATTCAACAACTCCCTCGTGGAGTTCTTCCGGGTTCTTGTACTTCATTTTTGGTGCCCCTCTTCCATGGCCGACTCCGACACCGGGTCTAGCGATTCACTCGTTTGGTGATCTTCTTGATCGTCACTTGCCTTGCCCGGCCGGTACCTGGCTCCCTTGCCTATGAGGCGAACCACGAAAGGTCCACACACCCACCACAGGGCCACGGGAGCACCAATTCCGACGATTGGGGAGTTCCACCCGACTACCGGCTTCTCCGGGGCGTCTATCGCGTCCTCAGCTTTCTGAGCGTTCTTGCTCGCGCGCGCCTGGCCAGCATCCTTGCATGGTGTGAGCTTCGACTCCAGCGCGGACTGCACCTCGTCCGCGCTGGAGCGCTTCTCCAAGCGCAGAGTTTTCCCAGAGAGATTCGGTGAGGCTCCCTCGTGCGTGGGCCACACCACAACCACCAGATCGCGCCTCTCTCCGTTCTCCGTGATGGTGTGCGGCTTCCTGCCCGAGTCCTCCAGAGCGGTCTCCACGGCCTCATACGCCCATTTGGGCGCGTCATCGGGGCTATAACGAACTTTCACTTCTTCGGGGGCACAAGCGAACGCACCGTTCCCACTTGACCCGGTTTTCCCGGCGATCATCACCAGGACGACGACGGCGAGAAGTCCCAGGAGGACAACGACGGAGAGGATCCCCAGAAGACGTCGGAGACCTTTGGGTCCTGCCGCGATGGCAGCCCCTGTCGCCACCGCACGGCCCAGACCTTTGCCGCGACGTCTCATGGCCGTCGGATCGAGTTCCGCCGGATTCCCCACCCCGGTGGAGCAACGAAAGGGACGCTGACCTCCCACTCGTTTTCGTCCTGCCGTAGACGGAGGTGACCGGCAAACGGTCTGAGACAGTCGTCCGCAATCATCTGAAGGGCCTCAGCCAACTTAATTCGCTCGCTCTGAGTGATCAGGAGGAGATGGACATTCTTTGCGATGGACAGCTGATGGAGCACTTCATGGAGACGCTCAACGTCCTCCGTGGAGGCGTCCTCTACTATCTGCCCATCGAGACCGTCCACCACAACCAGCGTCGGCTCCGTGGCCCCGTCGACCATGGCCTCCAGGATCGGAAGCGCGCGGTCAAGGCGCGGTTCGACGAGGTGTTCATCGACATCCCACTCGTAAGTTAGACCCAGAACGAAAGCTTTCCCCGCCCACTGCCGTGTGAGTGCGCGCGCCAGGTTAGTTTTGCCGATCCCGTGTCCGCTCACCGTAATGTGAGGCTCTGCGCCCCAGTCCCAGTACTTCTCGCCACGGGCCGCGACGATCCGACCAATGACCGGACGGGCGCGCTGCTTGTCCTTCGTGTTCATGCTGCATCCTTCGTCTCGTCAAGGAGGGCTTCCACGTCCTGTTTGGCGTCCTCCCCGGAGCGTGGGTTCCTCGTGGCCGTGGCCACCACGGCGTACGCCACGCCCGGGAGCCGGTTAAGGAGGTCCCAGCCCCCTGTCTGTTGAATTCCTTCGCGCAGGAGGGCCACGAGGCCTTCTGCGTCGCGGGCCGGTGATTGTTTGACGGACCAGGCGACGACTGCATCCACCTGTGTCTTAAGTTCCGGCATGGACTCGGCATGGGCCGCTCCCGCGATAGCCCACGCAGAGCGCTGGTGCTCCCGGTGTTGGCCCCCCGCCATCCAGGCCTTTGGAGTCTTGTGTTTAAGCACGCTGGGTGCGTGCTCCGCACCCACCGCATCCCATCCAGGCTTACCCAACGGGGCGACAACCAAAGCGTTCGGCCATCTCCCTACCACTGAACCGAGGACAGTTCCGGCACCCGGCAGGTCAGCCAAGATGGAGGGCGAAACGGCCTTCTGCCTCCCCTTCACCGAACGTGCCGTGGGCGGCACGAGGGTTTCGACTGAGCGCCGAATAGCTGTGGGGCGGACTCCGCGGAGTTCCGCTTCCTCGTTGAGCCGATCCCGATTCCGTTCCAGAAGTTCGCCCATTATCGTTAGCACGGTTCGTGCGTAGTCCGTTTGGAGCGTGTGCGTCCCGGTGTCCTCGCCGCGCTCGACGGTGACGGCCTCGATTGCGCCCGTCCCTACTCGGAGGCACAAGCCAGTGTTCGTCGCCCCGGGGTCTACTGCGAGCAATGGAGGCCATACGCGAGCCTCTACGGCGGCCTGTGTGCGTTTCTCACGGGCGGTCATGGTCTACAACCCCGCTCGAGACTTGTTCTCCTCCACGTCTCTCTCTGAACGCGGTGATTGCCCCTCGAATCAGGCTGGGGGACGCTACCACCGCAGCACCCGCCAGACCGATGGCCAAAGCAATCCAGGGACTCGCAATCACTTGCAGGGCTCCGCTGACAACTGCTCGGATGACCATGAACACGATGGTCATGGCTAGGGCCATTAGCGCCTTCGCTAGTGTGCCTCGCGTGCTAATCCACTCATCCCAGTCTGCGCGGAGTTGCGAAATCAGTCCTGCGGACTTGGTAAATTCCTTGGGCGCCCACGACGACGTCGTCCACATACTCCTAGCGAAGGATGTGGCGAAGAAGGCCAGGCCCGTAGCTGCAATCTCCAGGAGCCCGGACTGGGACAACGCCCAACCCAGCGCGAAAAGAGCGCCACCCAGCAGAATAACTGCTGCGACCTGCCACTTGTGCCCACCAGATTCCTCATGCAAGAAGCCGATTCTCATGACTTCAGCTCCTTGAGCTTGCGAACTCTCTTTTCCAGCCAAACCATGTCGGACTCGGCGGGCCGGGCCGGAATGCGGTCGATTTCGTCTACTGCTCCGCTGACTCGTAGAGCCACCTGACGGTCACGCACTTCGTTCGGGCGGTATCGTGCCGCCGCTGCGAGCTTCGCTTGGCGAAGCCGCGTCTCCTTCGATCGCTTGTCTGGCACATGTACTCCTTTGTCTGTTTGTACGTGACCGTCGAAGATCATGCTAGTGCCAGAAATAGAAGCAAAAAGATGAGATGTACTATAACAATCTGAATCACAAGCGGAAAGAACTCTCCGTTTGACCAGTTGAAACTTGAAGACAGTGGGGCACCAGAAATTTGTAGTGAGTTCTTCAAGATTGGCCTTGACAATGTTTTGGTGGAGGGGATGAGGGGAGGTCGACCCGAAGAGCGTATGGATCGGGTCGACCTCCCTTGGAGCTTATCCACTTGTTATAGGCATTTGTCGTTCTGAATAACTGGTGGAGTGGCACTCTGCGATACGGCGAGACAATCATCGACCACTCGCTGATCGGGCGCATCACAAAGTCACCTCTGTACCCAAGCTGACCCTGTCGGGGCTGTGGCTTGGCTGATCCCCTTCCCCAAAAGCGACTTTCGCCCCGAGAGCCGTAATCTGCTCGGACAGGTAGCACTACTGGCCATGCCCCCGCAGGGAGTCATGGCTGAGCTACACCACCACTGTTGGATGATCAGTCCTACTGGTGAGGTATCCCCGTCCGAGGCGGGCACCCACCGCGCTAAAAGGTGGGGACTACTCGGAGACCTGAGATATTTAGCCGGTCAGGTCGCTACGCACACCGGCATGAGGCTTGACGCCAGGCGCTCATTGGCCTGTCTTGCGGGTCAGAAATCACCCCGCTCGATGGCGTGGTGTCTTGGGTGCGTGTATTGCCCTTGGCCATGCAGGGTGAAGGAAAAGCAGCTGTTGGAGTCGTTGACCCGATCAATGCTGTTCGCGTCAACAGGCGACAACCTTGTCGCGAGGAAGCGCGGGGCTTTGGTTCCATGCAGCGGCGATAGGCTAAAGGCGCTGGGCCTCAGGTGGGATTCAAGGCAGACGGGGGCGCTTTGATTTGCTACCCGGTTGCGGGCTTTTTGTCCGACTCGGGGAGAGGTACCATTGACATAGAGGTCTCGATCCAAGTTCGCAACGGAGAGATGGTCTCGTATCTTTGGCAGCCGCTGCCACGGCAGCCAAAGGCTCGATCTTGAAGGGCGCGTCGGTTCTCCGACGCGCCCTTCAAGCTGTTTGGGTAATTCCGCTACCGCGCTCAGTGCGGGAGGTCTCCGCTTGCACGTAGGCGTTAACGTCATCACTGCGATATACGACCCGACGTCCAAGGCGAAGAGAGCGAGGTCCGATGCCTGCGTGTCTCCAGTAACGCAGCGTTCCTTCTGGAATACGGAGGAACGCGGAGACCTCGCTAGTTGTGAGGAAGGTGAACTCGCCTTCGATACCTGGGAGACCTGCAGGTGCGAAGTCGCCAGGGAAGACGGGGGATGCAATATCGCATCCAACCTCTTTCGATGGTGCTGAAGTTGTTCGTCTCATACCAACACAGTAGATCTTATTATCGAAAATCGCAAGTCGTGATTTGCGAACTTGCGTCAAGTGTATTAGTGTGGACGCATGACAACCAAACATGACAGCCAAACCACTGATCAGCGCTTCGGTGAGCTCATCCGTCGTCGGCGCGAAGCGATCGGGCTGACTCAGGAAGAAGTCGCAGTGGCTGTGGGCGAGGACGGTCTCTCTCTGTCGAACACGAGCCTGGCGAAAGCAGAAGCAGGAACTCGGGCCATTAAGATTACGGAGGCCGTCGCCATAGCCCGAGTCCTATCACTGCATGTTGACCTTCTGGAGTTGACCGATTCGGGCGACGAACTGACTGCACTAACCACACGGGCCTCGGCTGAAGCCGCGACAGCCGTCCGCTTGGCGTCGGAGGCCTCCGCGGACGCCGAACGTCAGCAACGACGCGCGACAGCTCTTGACGTTCTCAGTCGCTCACGGACTGAACCTGCAAATTGGCCACGAGACTTAGCCGACCTCCTCGAATCCGCGTTCGGGAACGAGCGGTCTGCCGCTCGTGCTGGTTTGCAATCGCTCGGTATAGGAGCTGAAGTTCTCGACAAGATTGAGAAAGAAGAGCACGTGGTTCGGGGTGGGCGTTGGGACTGGGCAACTTTTGTGTCGGGCTTTCAGGTTGCGAAAGTTCTTCCTAACCTCACAACTGGTGGATGAGCCGTGTCTAGTATCAAGAAGCGTCCGAACGGGAAGTGGCGAGCACGCTATCGCGATGAGGCCGGACGAGAACACGCGCGGCACTTCGAGCGAAAGGTTGACGCTCAGCGATGGTTGGACGAGGTCACGGCGTCAGTCATTACGGGGGCGTACGTCGACCCGGCGGCTGGAAAGGTAAGTCTTGGAAGGTTCTACGCTGACTGGGCAGACCGGCAGGTCTGGGTTGATTCGACCCGCTCCAACGCGGACCTGAGTATTGCGTCAACAGGACTTGCAGACTTTCCGATCAGGTCGATCCGAAAGTCGCACATCGAGTCCTGGGTGAAACGTTTGGTTGGCAACGGGCTTGCTGCATCCACGATCAAGACGAGGTACGTTGTCGTTCGCTCAGCCTTCCGGGCTGCCGTCGCCGACAGGTTCATTGTCGAAGATCCGTGTACCGGGGTTGCCCTACCGCGCCTCCGGAAGCGCGAGGCGGCTATGCGGATACCGACGCCCGAGCAAGTGGGCAGGCTGGTGGCTTGTGCTGACAGCGGGCGAGCCTCAACGCGGAAGGGCTTTGGCGCATATGTTCAATTAGCAGCGTTTGCGGGGCTGCGTCTGGGCGAGGCCGCGGGAATCCAGGTAGGGGACATTGACTTCTTGCGCCGAGAACTGCGGGTTCAGCGCCAGATTCAGCGTGACGGTTCAACGTTCGTCGTACGAGCGCCAAAATATGGCTCGGAGCGGACCGTCTACCTTCCTGACGCCCTGGTGCATGCCCTAGCGCAACACGTGGCCAAGCATGCACCAGGCGACAATCCTAAGAGGTGGCTATTTCCGTATCGTGACGGTCCACTCTACGACAATGCTGTGATCTGGCGGTGGCGGGCTACCAGGAAGTCAGCGGGACTCACCGAGGTCCGTCTACACGACCTGCGACATTTCTACGCCTCGGGGCTGATTGCCGCGGGGTGCGACGTGGTGACGGTCCAGCGTGCACTCGGCCACGAGTCGGCCAGTACGACGCTCAACACTTACGCGCACCTGTGGCCGAGGGCCGAGGACCGAACACGGAGCGCCGCAGCTAACCTCATGGAGTCAACTTCGGCCGATGTTGCGGACTCTCGGCGGACTCGACCTCGAAAATTAGGCTCTGACCAGGGGCTTTGACCTGTTCCTAGTAGTACCAGGGGAACGGCGACCAGTCGGGATCGCGCTTTTCGAGGAAGGCGTCGCGGCCCTCGACCGCCTCGTCGGTCATATAGCCCAGTCGGGTGGCTTCGCCGGCGAAGACCTGCTGGCCGACGAGCCCGTCGTCGACGAGGTTGAAGGCGAACTTGAGCATGCGCTGCGCGTTCGGTGACTTGCCCAGGATCTCCCGCGCCATCTGCAGGGCTGCGGTCTCGAGATCGGCGTGGTCGACGATTTCGTTGACGGCACCCATATCGGCCATCTCCTGCGCGGAGTAGGTGCGGCCGAGGAAGAAGATCTCGCGGGCTTTCTTCTGCCCGACCATCTTCGCCAGGTAGGCGGAACCGTAGCCGGCGTCGTAGGAGCCGACATCGGCATCGGTCTGCTTGAACTTCGCGTGTTCGCGTGAGGCGATCGTCATATCGCAGACGACGTGGAGGCTGTGGCCTCCGCCGGCTGCCCAGCCGGGGACGACGGCGATGACGACCTTCGGCATGGTGCGGATGAGGCGCTGGACCTCGAGGATGTGGAGGCGGCCGGCACGAGCCGGATCGACGCTTTCACGGGTCTCACCGGAGGCGTACTGGTAACCGGAGCGGCCGCGGATGCGCTGGTCGCCGCCGGAGCAGAAGGCCCAACCGCCGTCCTTCTCGCTCGGGCCGTTGCCGGTGAGCAGCACGGCGCCGACGTCGGAGGTCTGGCGGGCATGGTCGAGGGCGCGGTAGAGCTCGTCGACGGTGTGCGGACGGAAGGCATTGCGGACTTCTGGGCGGTCGAAGGCGATGCGCACACAGCCGATGTCGTTGCCGGTGGCGGGGTCGATGGCCCGATGGTAAGTGATATCGGTGAAGTCGAAGCCGGAGACTTCGCGCCAAGCAGAAGGGTCGAAGATTTCAGAAACCGTCATGACCCCAGCCTAGCGCTTGGTCGTTGAGGTCAGGTTCGGGGCCGGGCGGCGGACGGTGAGGTTCCGAACGGCAGACAGGAGTGGCAGGATCGGCGGAGGTTAGTCTGGGCTCATGGCCGATTTCGCACGTTCGCACCCTGGCGCACTGGACTCAGAGGCTCCGGCTGCCGCACTTCTTGATCTGCCGCGGCGCTTCGAGGAGGTCATCGAGGACCTGCATGTGGTGCGGCTGCCGATGGTCACCCGGTTCCGGGGGATCACGGAGCGAGAAGTGGCGCTCTTCACCGGCCCCTCCGGGTGGGCGGAGTTCTCCCCGTTCGTCGAATACGGCACCGAGGAGGCCAGCCGGTGGCTGCGTGCCTCCCTCGAATTCTCCGGGCTGATCCCGCAGAAGACCGGCCTCGCCGAGGCGGCCCCCTCCACCGTTCCCGTGCGCGGTTCCTTTCCGGCGCAGGTTGAGGCGGGGACGAGCGGTGAGACCGTCGACGTCAACGGCACCCTGCCCGCCTGTCCACCTGATCAGGTCGCACCGATCCTGTCGCGCTATGACCGGGTCGGCACCGTCAAGGCGAAGGTCGCCGAGTACGGATTCGCCTCCCTTGACGAGGATCTGACACGCCTACGGGAATTCCGCAGGCTCTACCCCGAGACGACGCTGCGCCTGGACGCGAATGCCGGTTACACGCTCAGCGAGGCCCTTGATGCCTGTGAGACATTTGCCGAGTTCGATATCCAATACTTCGAACAGCCGGTGCCCGAGGTCGAGCAGCTGGCCGAACTGCGCGCTGAGCTTGCCCGGCGAGGACTGCCGATCGTCATCGCCGCCGACGAATCCATCCGCAAAGCCGAGGACCCGCTGCGCGTGGCCGAACTCGGAGCGGCCGAGGTCATCATCGTCAAGGTCCAGCCGCTGGGCGGGATCGGCGCCGCCCTCGAAGTCATCGGCGCTTCGGGCCTGCCTGCTGTCGTGTCCTCGGCTCTTGAGTCATCCGTCGGCCTGGCCGCCGGAGCCGAACTCGCCGCCAGACTGCCTCGCACCGATCGCAGCCGGGACATCCTCGGCGATCGGGTGGCCTGCGGGCTGGGCACCGGGCGCCTCTTCACCGCCGATGTCGTCGCGGAGGAGGCGGCCCTGACTCCGGTCGACGGCGCCATCCCGGTCACGCGAATCGTCCCGGACCCTGACCGCCTGGAGCAGCTGGCGGTGGATCCGGGACGATTCGCGTGGTGGGCCGACCGGCTCCAGGATTGCTGGAGCGCCCTGCGAGACTGAGCCGATTCTGATTGAACTGATACCGCCTGAATCGACTCGCGGGCGAACCGGGTCAGCCTGCGTTCTTCACCGCGTCGACGAAGGCACCGGCGGTCTTCGTCACGGTGGCCTCTTCGACATCGGCGATATTGGAAACGGCCACGACATTGTTGCCGACGAGGGCGTAGACCATGCGCAGGTTCATGGCTGTCTGTCCGCCGGCCTCGACGGAGGCGACGATTCCATTGGTCTCGTCTGCCCCGTCGACTTTGGCGTCGAAGGTCTTGTACTTCATCGACATCTCGACGCCGGCGGTCTTGATCTTCACATCGCTGCATTCTTCTGCGATCTTCGAGGCGCCCTCGATCTGGGTCTGCGCGCCGTCCAGATCGTCATAGCTCGACAGTGCCGCGGAGAGGATGTTGTCGGTGGAGGTTCCAGCGACCGTGGTGCCTTTGGAAGCGAGGTTGGCGTTGAGGAGGTTCATGGTGATGTCTTTGCACTTGGCCGGTTCGAACTCAGAACTCTCCAGGGCCTTGACGGCCTCGCTGGAGGAATTGCCGGCACCGTCGACGGCCTTGAACGACTGACCCTCGGCCTTGGTCGACTCAAGGATCTCCTTGAGCTTCGCCTCATCGAGTTTGCTTGCCTGCGGGGTCTCTTCGGCTGACGCCTGCGAGGAGTCACCGCCGCCGTCAGCCTGGTCCGGCTTGTCTCCTCCACCCGTGCAGCCGACGAGGGAGAGTCCGGCGAAAAGAGCGATGGCTGGGAGTATGCGTTTCATGGTTGACCTCTCGAGTCAGCGTTCTGAAGAATCAGCGGCCGTCGATTCGCGACCGCTCTCAATATAGACGCCAGTGGGATCGTCCGTGGATTCTGTCTGTGACGGATCTGGAACATCGGCTGTGGACCTTTCGCCATCGACCGTTGCGTCGACCGGTGCCGAGGCGATCCTCACCGTGGTCACCTCGTCCTGTCCCAGCGTGGCGAAATGAGCGGTGCGCTTTCCGGGGATGATCGGATCGTGCATGGCCGCGGCCAGGCGGCCGGTGAATGTCAGCCGCCCTTTCTTGTCGGCCTTCTGCTGATAGGCATTGTCCCCGCTGGGACCGGACACGCTGATGTCGTAGCGGCGGCCGGGATCGAAGAGACCGGGAGTGCGCACACGGAAGCTGCCGGTCCCGGTCAGGGAGAAGCCGGCGGCGCTGACGGCGTCGAAGCGCACCACCTGCGCGCGACGACGGGAGATCTCCACCCGCCACCCATGGATGTCGAAGAGGGCATGGCCGGTGAGGAAGGTGAACTGTCCGCCATCGGCCACGCGATCTGTCCGACGACGATCCGAACTCGCATAGTTGCGCCGCCTGGCGAGGGTCTTCAGCCACGCCCCGAGTTCCCGTTCCCAGCTCGTCCAGTTGTGCAGGCCGCTGGTGCGCGGAAACCAGGAATGGCGGATGCCGAGGGAGTTGAGACGGGCAGAGAAGCGCTCGCCCTGCGAGCTGATCATCGACTCCAGAAGGTCGCGATCCTTCGCCCCTTCGAGGCTGCCGGAACCGGCGCTGAACCACAGGTCGAGGCCGCGGAGGTTCTCGGCCAGAGCGTACGGGGAATTCGCCAGCCATTCGCTGCGGTCGAGAGCGGGATCGCCGAACAGGCTCAGTGATCGCGCGCCTTCGCGCATCGCGATGATGTCGAAGGCGGGCACGGTCGACAGGGGATCCAGAGGAGAGGAGAACGCGGCGGCCGATCCGTACCTGTCGGGATGCCAGGCCGCGTACTTCATCGCCCCGTACCCGCCCATCGACAGCCCCGCCACCAGCTGGCTGGCAGGCGCCCAGTCGACGGAGAAGTTCGCCTTGAGGAACGCCGGGATCTCCTCGGTATGAAATCGCGGCCAGTCGTGGACCTTGCTGCCGACAGCCAGACGCGAATAGGTTCCTGCTCCGCCGTCGGGCATGACGACGAGGTACGGGGAGTCGAGGGTGAGCTCCTCGGCGGATCCGAAATCCGTCCACGACCGGAAATCATCGCCGCCTCCGTGGAAGAGGTGGATGACGGGGCTGACCTCGGCGGGAATCCCCGGCAGCAGCACACGCACGCCGACGGTGCGACCGAGCGCGGGGGAGTAGAGGAAGAATTCGCGCAGCCTCGGCGAGAGTTTCCGTTTGTCCCGGATATGCCAGGTCCGGGCGTCCTTCCCGCGGGGTTCGGGGCCGAGGAAGGAGGTGGTCTGGTCGCGGGCGGGATAGCGTCCGCGATGGGAGCGGGCCGCGGTCAGAGTGCGGATGGCTCGTGCTCCCATCGCAATGATCAACGAGCGGCGCATTTTTCGAGGTTAGAGGGCGGAGGTGAACCACAGGTGGTCAGGTGGTTGAATAACAGGTGATGTCGAATTCGAGCGCGGTGGCGCAGCAGATTGCCCGAAGCCTGGTCCATTCCGGGGTCAGTGATGTCGTCTTCGCCCCCGGTTCACGGTCCGCCCCCTTGGTCTATGCACTGGCTCCGCTCGCCGAGGCGGGGCTCATCCGCACTCACGTGCGCGTCGATGAGCGTGATGCCGCCTTCCTCGCCCTCGGCCTGGCCCGCGGTCTGCGTGCGCGCGGCTGTGAGTCCGCCGTGGCGGTCGTGACGACGTCCGGCTCGGCCGTGGCCAATCTCCATCCCGCCGTCCTCGAGGCCTCGTACGGGCACGTGCCGCTGCTGGCGCTCACCGCGGATCGTCCCGCTCGGCTGCGCGGCACCGGAGCCAACCAGACCATCGATGACCAGTCGCAGGTGCTCAGCGATGTCCGCGCCCGGTTCGATATATCCGCCGGTGAGACCGCGGAGGCGGTCCACCGAGCGATGTCAGACGCCGTGGCCGCAGCATTGGGATCACGCAGGGACACCGGCACCGAGGCGGCCGGCCCCGTCCAAATCAATGTGCAGTTCGACACCCCCTTGGTTCCCACCCCGAACGAGCTGGACACGTGGAAGAACGAGATCGTCGAACAGGTTGGGAACGGCGCCGGGCAACGTTCGACCACGACCACAACCGCGTCGGAGTCTCATCCGAACCTCGGTATCACCGTGACCGAAGGAACCGTCATCGTTGCCGGAGACGCAGGCGGGCATTCGGCCGAGTCCCTGCGCGCGCTCGCCGCTGATCATCATCTTCCGGTGCTGGCCGAACCCTCGAGCCCGCTGGCCCGCACCTCTGCCGATCATTCGAACTCGTCGGCCACAGAAGCGGCCGAAGCGTCGACCCTCGTGCCCGCCCATGCCCGCGTGCTCAGCGAACACTCCGAGCTGCGCGAGTCGATCCGCACCGTCATCGTCCACGGAAAACCGACCCTGACCAGGCCCGTCGCCGCTTTGCTCGCCGACGAAACCGTGACCGTGCAGCGCATTCCCGACGCCGTCGATGCATTCGACCTGACCGTCCGCGACGAGAGAACCGTCGCGGACGACGAGACGGCTGCGGGCGAGACGCAGGGCACCGCCGCCTCGGGGGAGACCTGGGTGCGCGCCTGGATCGACGCCGGGACGTCGCTTGTCGCAGCCGCACGAACAGAGCGGTCTGCGGAACGATCCCCGGAACCGGACAAGGGAGAGAACCCGGGTGCCGCCTCGGCGAAGGATTTCCAGGCGACGGCGCGGAGGGTCACTGAGCATTTGGCCGCCCAGGACATCACTCTCTTCGTTGCCAGCTCGAACTCGGTGCGCTATCTCAGCGACGCCACCGATATCCGCGCCCGCATCCACGCCTCACGCGGACTCGCCGGAATCGACGGACTGATCTCGACGGCGACAGGACTGTCGCTGGGCCTGGGGGAGCCGGTCGTCCTGCTCATCGGTGATATCGCCATGCTCCACGACATCGGAGGACTGCTCACCCCGAGCACCGAGGATGCCGGTGACGTGACGATCGTCGTGCTCAACGACGACGGGGGAGCGATCTTCTCCGGGCTCGAACATTCCCAGCCCCACCTCGAAGGTTTCTTGGAACGATATTTCACCGTTCCCCACGGTCGCGGTTTCGCCGACCTCGCTGCAGGGTACGGATGGGATCACGAACAGGTGACCAGCGCTGAGGAATTCGAAGCGGCTCTCGGCCGCATCGACGGACAGCGAGACGCCGGTGCCCGTCGCATCATCGAGGTGACGGCACCGCACTAGGCGACGGAACTCTCACCGGTCTTCCGACAGCAGGGGAGGTGCGGTGAGCGCGAGAAGTCAGTCTCGGTCGAGACCGAGCGCCCGGCGCATCGGGGCCAGCTTCGCGTTCGTCTCGGCCACCTCGGTGGCGGGATCCGAATCCGGCATGATCCCGGCACCGGCATACAGTCGGATGCGGTTGCGGTCCTCGAGCTGGCCGCAGCGCAGGGCGATGCCGAACTGGCCGTTGCCGCGCCCGTCCATCCATCCCACGGGACCGGAGTAGCGGCCGCGGTCGAGGGGTTCGAGCTCATCGACGCGGGCCACGGCGCTCGCCTGCGGGTAGCCGCCGACGGCGGCAGTGGGGTGGACCGCTGCGGCGACGTCGAGGGCGGTGAGCCCGGAATCGGGGGAGAGGTTCGCCTGCGCATCGGAGGCCGAATGGATGACATTGGCCAAAGGCAGCAGGTGGGGGCGCTCATCGACGGTGACATCCTCGGCGACCGAACCCAGACTGCGCTGTAGCGAGGCGATGGCGAACGCATGTTCGGTGCTGTCCTTGTGCGCGCTCAGCAGCTTCCGAGCCGCCGGCATCTCCTCCATCGGGTTCTTCTCCACCCGGTAGGTTCCGGCCAACACTCGTGAGGTCACTCTGTTGTTCTCGACCCCGATGAGCAGCTCCGGGGTCGACCCGATGAGACCGGCGATGTCGAAGGTCCAACAGCTCGGGTAGCTGCGGTTGAGCGCACCGAGCACCGCACGCACGTCGATGTCCTCTCCGGTGGTGACGACCTCGTCGCGGGCGAGGACGATCTTGCGCAGAGTCGGATCATCCGAGAATGCGTCCACCTCCGCCGAATTGTCGATCGGAGTGAGCATGGCGGCGACCTGCTCGACGAGCCGGGACCATTTGTCGGGATCGAGCTCGCCGGCTTCGGCATGGGCCGAGTGCACGCGCTGCAGCGGTTCGGCATGGAGGATCGGCGGCAGGGGAGGTACCTCGGCCGTCGAGATCGAGGTCAGCCACACGCGGCCGCCGCGGCGGCCGAGGACGAATTCGGGGACATGGATGATCGAATCGACCGCGGATTCCCCCGAATAGGCGACCGTGGCAAAGCACATGAGTCCGGAACCGAGCAGATCGACCTCATCCTCGATCTCAGCCGCCTCGGTGATGGCCTTCCACGCATCCGAGAGTTCGGTGAACCTCTCGGGGCCGCGGGCCCGTATGCGCAGAGTGCGGCCGAAGCCGATGAGGCCGGAGGTGTCACGGACCCAGCAGGAGAAGCCGTCGGTGGGCAGCAGTTCGAGCGTCTGCTCCACGGTCGTGGGCAGTCCCGATTCGAAGGGGAAGCCGGGCCCCGGATCGACATCGTCGACGAAACGGGACCGCACATGCAGGCGCGGAGGGGCGGAGAGGATGTCGGAAGTGCCGAAAGTCGTAGTCATGTCGCCTCGATTCTAGTTGAGGATCGCGAGTACCAGGGATCCGGATTCGCCCTCCCGGTTCGGGTGTTGAGAGAATATGGTCATGAACCGTGCCAAGCTGGACAAACAGCCCGCAGACGTCGCGTCGATGTTCGACGATGTCGCCTCCCGCTACGACCTCACGAACGACGTCCTCTCCTTGGGCTTCGCCCGTGCCTGGAGGCGCACCGTGGCCCATTCCGTGGCCGCCGGGCCCGGTGAGCGCGTGCTCGACCTGGCTGCCGGCACCGGCACCTCCTCGATGACGTTCACCCACCACGGCGCCGAGGTGGTGGCCGGGGACATCTCCACGGGAATGCTCGCCGAGGGACGCCGTCGGCACCCGCAGATCGACTTCATCTACGCCGATGCGATGGACCTGCCTTTCGCCGATTCGAGCTTCGACGTCGTCACGATCTCCTTCGGTATCCGCAACGTCCACGATGTCGACCTGGCGCTCACCGAGATGCTGCGCGTGCTCAAGCCCGGCGGACGCCTCGTGATCTGCGAATTCTCCACTCCGACGCTCGATGCCTTCAGCCTCGTGTACAAGGAGTACTTGATGAGAGCCCTGCCGCCGCTGGCCCGTGCCGTGTCGTCGAACCCCGAAGCCTACGTCTACCTGGCCGAGTCGATCCGTGCCTGGCCGAACCAGGACGCCTTCGCCCATCAGATCCTCGACGCCGGCTTCGACCAGGTGAAATACCGTAACCTCACCGGCGGAATCGTCGCAGTCCACCATGCCCTCAAACCCACCGAGGCGGCAGGCGCCACGGAGCCGGCCCAGCCTTGACGATGAATGAGTTCGATGCCGAAGTCGTCGTCGTCGGTGCCGGCCCGGCCGGCTCGGCGATCGGCGCCTACCTCGCCCAGGCCGGGCACGAGGTCATCATCCTGGAGAAGTCCGGATTCCCGCGCGACAAGATCTGCGGCGACGCCTTGACCCCGCGCGCGGTGAAGGAAGCCGGCTACCTCGGAATGGAGCTGCCGGAATCCGACGGCTGGCACCGCAACAGAGGGCTGCGCCTCATCGGCGGCGGCCACCGGCTCGAACTCGACTGGCCCGAGATCGACGGCACCCCGAACTACGGGGTGACTCGCCCCCGGATGAGCATGGACGAAGCCTTCGCTCGTCATGCCCAGCGCAGCGGGGCCCGGCTCTTCGAACAGGTTCGCGCCATGTCCCCGGACGTGGGCGACGACGGGTGGATCCGCGGCGTCCACGCCTCCGGAACAGATCACCGCGGTCGCCGAGTGGGCCCCGAAGCCCATTTCCGGGCACCGATCGTCATCGCAGCCGACGGAGTCTCCTCCCGCCTGGCCGTGTCGATGGGGTTGGAGAAGCGCGACGACCGTCCGATGGGAATCGCCGCCCGCGCCTATCACACGACGCCACGGCATGCCGATGACTACATCGAATCCTGGGTGGAGATGCGGTCGACGAACGCGGCCGGGGAATCCGAGACCCTGCCCGGATATGGGTGGATCTTCCCCCTCGGCGACGGCACCGTGAACATCGGTGCCGGACTGCTCGACTCCTCGCCCCAGTTCAAATCCGTGGATCTGCGGGGAATGATGAACCAGTGGATCGCCGACATGGGCCACGAGTGGGGCATCGACGAAACCACCTCCCTGGGTCCGATCAAGTCCGCGGCCCTGCCGATGGCCTTCAACCGCACACCGCACTTCCACCGTGGACTGCTGCTCGTCGGCGACTCCGGAGGAATGGTCAACCCGTTCAACGGCGAAGGCATCGACTACGCCCTGGAATCCGCACGCATCGCCGCCGAGGTGATCTCCACCTATTCGCGCTACCCGCAGTCCGTGATGCGTCGTCGGTTGGAGGAGTACCCGGCTCTGCTCGGAGATTCGCTGGGCGGCTACTTCACCCTGGGACGCGTTTTCGCCTCGATCATCGGCCATCCTGCGCTCATGCAGTTCGGAATCAA
Organism: Brevibacterium sp. Lmc1; assembly: GCF_057654315.1. NCBI lineage: Bacteria > Bacillati > Actinomycetota > Actinomycetes > Micrococcales > Brevibacteriaceae > Brevibacterium > Brevibacterium sp. Lmc1. Next base: position 1,333,175 of record NZ_CM172803.1, read on the forward strand.
GTACGGTATGGGTGTTGACGTTGTGATGGAGTTCGTCGTCAAATTGTTGGCGAACCTCTACCGCGACCCGAAGGTCTCCGAGGCCGATCTCATCGACAGGATCATCTCGGCCCTGACCCGAATCGTCCCGGCCACCAGCAATGTCTGAGCGCAAGGACCACGGTGAGACCACAGTGAAGAACTCTGAGCGCAAGGGCTGCGACAACACCATGCCGACACCGACTACGACGAATGACGAGGACATGAGCCACCCAGCCTCTCCGGCCACCTTCACCGGTGACGACGCCCAGCTCGCGGCAGAGCTCTCGACTCAGTTGGAAACCGTGGAGGCCCGTCTCTACGAGGTCACCGAACAGACGCGGAGACTGCCGGACGAGACATCGAAGCACCTGCTGGCCGCCGGCGGTAAACGCGCCCGCCCGAACCTCGTGCTGCTCACCGCCCGCCTCGGCGATGCGGAGAACGACGACATCATCGATGCGGCCGTCGCCGTCGAACTCATCCACCTCGCCTCGCTGTACCACGACGACGTCATGGACGATGCTCCCGTGCGCCGCGGTGCGAAGGCCGCCCATGAGGTGTGGGGCAATTCGGTGGCGATCCTCACCGGCGATCTGCTGTTCTCCAAGGCCTCCGGCGTCACCGCGAAGCTCGGTCCCGAAGCCGTGCGCATCCAGGCCGAGACGTTCGAGCGCCTCGTCCTCGGTCAGCTCAACGAATTCGCCGGCCCGCCCGAAGGCGCCGACGAGATCGAGCATTACATCCAGGTACTCGCCGACAAGACCGGATCGCTCATCGCCACCTCGGCGCGCTTCGGCGTCATGTTCTCCGGAGCCGATTCTGCCCTGGCCGAACCCGTCCGGGTCTTCGGCGAACGCGTCGGTGTGGCCTTCCAGCTCGCCGATGACATCATCGACCTCACCACCACATCCTCTGAGTCGGGAAAGACCCCGGGCACGGATCTGCGCGAACGCGTTCCCACCCTGCCCGTGCTCTACGTTCGGGCTGCTGCCGCCGACGGGGATGCCGCCGCCGCCGAGGTGGTCGGCCTCCTCGACGCGGATCTGACCTCCGATGACGCTTTGGAGACCGCCCGTGCGGCGCTGGCAGCGCATCCGGTGACGGAGAAGGCCCGAGCAGAGGCTGCACGCTGGGCCGATGAAGCCAAGGCGGCTCTGGCGCCGCTGCCGGAGGGCCAGATCAAGGAATCGCTGTTCGCCTTCGCCGACTCCGTCGTCGCCCGCACCTCCTGAGCTCCCACCCCTCACCGTTTCTCTACTGTCTCTCAGCCGTTTCGGCACAGGCACAAAGGACATACCGCGATGACGCATACCTCGGCTTCGGTACCGATTCGGACTCCGCAGAGGCTCAGCGCCGCCGACTGGATCGGACTCGGCATACTCGCGGTGCTGCTCGTCGTCGGCCTGAGCTGGTCGAAATGGCTGCCGTACTGGGACAAGGCCTGGACGATGAGCCGGACGTCCCTGTGGGACGGTACCCCGCTGTTCGACGCCGCCGGAGACACGGTGTCGCTGTCGGGCGCGTGGGACTTCACGCTCGTGTACTTCACCGCCGTGTGGAAAGCGCTGCTGGTGGCACTGCTCGTCGCGGCGGCAATCGACGCACTGGTGCCGCGTGACTGGCTGCTGAGGCTGCTCAACCGCCGCAGCCACACAGGTCAATCCCTCGTGGGTGCCGCCTTGTCGATGCCGTCGATGATGTGCACCTGCTGCGCGGCACCGGTGGCCGCAGGCCTGCGGGACTCGGGTGTGCGCCGTTCGGCAGCTCTTGCCTATTGGGTGGGCAATCCGCTGCTCAACCCCGCGGTCATCATCTTCTTGGCCCTCGTCCTGCCGTGGCAGTACATGGCGGTGCGCATCGTCTTCGCGCTCCTCGTCGCGGTCGGTGCCGCCGCGCTCATCGGACGGTGGGTGAACGGCCCCGCCGAGGCGGCACCCGAGCCCGCACCCGCCTCGGCGAATCTGCTGTCTCTGCCCACGCGCTATCTGCGGTCCTTGGCCAGGTTCACCCTCATCCTCGTGCCCGAACACCTCGCGCTCGTCTTCGTCATCGGACTCATCGCACCGTGGCTGACCGGTGTCTTCGGGCTCGAAGCCCAATTGGGTGCCGGTGCCGTCCTCATCGTGGCGGTTGTGGCGACCCTATTGGTCATCCCCACCGGCGGAGAGATCCCGATCATCCTCACCCTCGTTCCCCTTGGGGTCGGGGCCGGTGTCACGGGTGCTCTGCTCATCGCCCTGCCGGCGCTGAGCATCCCGTCGATGGTCATGGTCGGACGGGCCATGGGGTGGAAGACGACAGCAGCGATGGGTGCGGCCGTGGCGGTTGCCGCGATACTGGCCGGGGGAGCACTGGCCCTGCTCAGCTGAGCTGCCGACCGCGGCGCCGCCTCGGTGAGGGCGATAGCGGACTATGTCGTCAGGCGGCGCAGGGTGAGGTACGAGCCCAGGGCGAAGATCACTGTCAGCCCCAGCGCCCACAGGGCCAGGCCGATCGCCTGCGCACCCACGATCGCTGCCCACACTTCGGGCCAGGCCCGATTGACGTTGATCCACGCAGCCCCGGCCAACAGAGCCAAGGCGATGCCGGTGAGAGAGATCGTAAGGATGAGGGCGCCGGCGCGTTTGTAGAAGATCGCAAACCAGAAGCCGAGGACGAAGCACAGCATCGTGAGCACGAAGTAGACGAACCCGGCACCGAGCGGGCCGTGTTCCCACACCCACGACAGGTAGGCGAAGTAGCCGCCTATGCCATAGCCGTCGGTGGCCTGTTCGATGAGTCCCAGGAGGACGAACACGGATGAGACGCCCGCGGCGCTGATCGCCGCGGCGGTGAGGGAGCCGAGGCAGAATTCCCGTCGGGTGAGGCTCATCGCCTGGGAGAAGTAGAACGTGAGGTTCACCGCCTGTGCACCGACGACGGCGAAGTACCACAGCGGCGCTTGCGAACCACCGCTGTATTTGGGGGAGTCCACGCCTGCGGAGGCGATGATCCAGTGGATGATGAGCGTGATGAGCCACGCGGCGACAAGAATGAGCAGAGGCACCCAGACGAAGGTCTGCGTGTTCGTGAACTGCAGACGGACGACGCCGAGGATCCGGTTCTTCGGTCGCGATGTGCGGGATCCGGGCGGATGGTCGATGACGGCGGTCATGATTGCAGGCTCCTTGAGTCGGTCTCCGCTGCCGCTGTCTCGGCGAGATCTGCCTGGGTGCTGCGGACGACGAGCTGTTGCAGCGAGACGGGAGTGAGGTCGAGGTTGGCGTCGGCGATGAGTTCGCGATCGGCATTGCTGAGGTGGCCGAGCATCGTCACCGAGGCGACTCGGCCGAGTGATTCGCGGTGGATGACTTCGCGACCGGCGACGAGCCGATTGATCGAGTCGGCATCCCCGACGACGTTGACCGCGCGACTGCGGACCTCCTCGGTGGTCTCATCCATGATGATCCGGCCGCGGTCGATGACGATGACCTTCTCGATGAGATCGGCGACCTCGTCGATGAGATGGCTCGAGAGCACGATGGTGCGCGGGTGCTCGGCGTAGTCGGCGATGAGACGGTCGTAGAAAGTCTGCCGGGCAACGGCGTCGAAGCCGAGGTAGGGCTCATCGAAGAACGTGATCTCGGCCCGGGAGGCGAGGCCGATGATGACTCCGACGGCCGACTGCTGACCGCGGGAGAGCTTCTTGATCGGCGTCTTCAGCGGCAGATCGAAGTCCGAGACGAGTTGGTCGGCGAAGTCCTGATCCCAGTGGGGGAAGAACAGGCGGGCGTTGGTCAGAGCATGCCGGGCGTTCGAGTCGTCCGGATACTTCTGGCTCTCACGGACGAAGCACATGCGATTGAGTACGCGGGCGTTCTCGTACGGGTCCTCCCCGAAGACCTCGACGTCGCCGCTGGTCGCGAAGTTCTGGGCCGTGAGGATGGACATGAGGGTGGTCTTGCCGGCGCCGTTGCGTCCGAGCAGGCCGTAGATCGAGTCCTCGTCGATGCTCAGGCTGACATCGTCGAGGGCGGTGGTGGTCTTATACGTCTTGGTGAGGCGGCGGACCTCGACGACGGCGTTCATGGGTCATCCCTTCGCTGCGGTCGGATCGAGTGCGGTGGTCAGGTGGAGTTCTCGGGAGCGCTCTTCGATGAGCGCGATCACGTCCTTCGACCCCAGCCCGAGGCGATTGGCCTCGTTCAGCAGGGGGCTGATGAAGTTCTCGGAGAAGGTGGTCCGGTGTTCGTTGATGAGCAGAGCGCGGGCCCCCTCGGTGACGAACATTCCGATGCCGCGGCGCTTCTCGAGCACGCCTTTGTCGACGAGTCGGTTGACGCCTTTGGCGGCGGTGGCCGGATTGATGGAGTAGAAGGTTGCGAGCTCGTTCGTCGATGGTGCTCGGGAGAGTTCAGGCAGGGTGCCGTTGAGGATCGAGTCCTCGACTTTCTCGGCGATCTGTGTGAACAGGGGTTTGGCGTCGTCGATCACATTCGCCTCCATGTAGGTTGGTTAGTTACTTAACTAATGAACCATGGTGCCAATGGTGGTGTCAAGGGCCGGAGACGATTCGATCGGGTAATCCTGGAACCCGCCCCAATTACTACCTGACGGCGGCCCAGCAACCTCGCGCGAGGTTGCTGAGCCGCCGTCAGGTAGCAATAGAGAGGTGTCGGGGGTCAGCGGCGCCGGCTGTGGCGGATCATGTCCGTGCACAGCAGGATCACGGCGATCCAGATGACGAAGAACCCGATCCAGCGGGTCGTCGACATCATCTCGCCGAGCACCGTGACGCCGAGGGTGAATTGGATGGTCGGAGTGAGGTACTGGAGCATGCCCACCCAGGACAGCGGGATGCGGCGGGCGGCGGCGCTGAAGAGGATGAGCGGGATCGCGGTGGCGGGCCCGGTGATGATGATGACGAAGACGTGCCAGCCGCCGAAGCCGGTGAACGTCTGCAGTCCCAGCGAGCCGAGGGCGATGAGGTAGATCGCCGAGGGAACAGCGAGGACGAGACTTTCGACGGCCATGCCTTCGAGCGCGCCGACTCGGCTGCCGACCTTGTTCTTCACCAGCCCGTAGAGGCCGAAGGACAGGGCGACGGTGAACGCGAGGTAGGGGACTCGGCCGAGGCCGATGCCGACGATGATGACCGCGAGCAGACCGAAGCCCACGGCAGTCCACTGCAGCGGGCGCAGCTTCTCACCGAGGAAGATCACGCCCAGGCCGATGGAGATGAGCGGATTGAGGTAGTAGCCGAGTGAGATCTCGACGAGCTGGTTGGTTTCGACCCCGTAGATGAACGTCGTCCAGTTGATGGCGATGAGCACCGAGGCCAGAAGCAGCAGGCCGAAGAGGCGTGGTGAGCGCAGAATCTGCCAGGTGCGCAGGAATCCGCCGGTGAAGACGAGGAGGATGGCGCAGAAGACCAGTGACCAGATGACGCGATGGGAGACGAGTTCGAGGGCGCCGGTGGGAGCCGCGGCGGCGAAGAGCAGCGGCATCACACCCCACAGCAGGTAGGCGGAGAATCCGTTGATCAGGCCGGCACGGCGGATTGCGCTCTCATCGGGGGCAGGGTTCTGGCTCACATGTTTCAGTCTAGTGAGGGTTGGGTTCGGGGGAGCCGGCGGGATCGCCGGTGAGATGGCAGGGCGGTGAGGGGTGCAGTCTGCCGACCGGGCGGCGGTGATGCGAGTTTGGTCACGTCATTGTAAGGATGACCTACATTGACGATAGACTCGATGGGACTGAATAGAGAGGTGTGAGAATGACTCGTCCCTTCCGGGTGGCCATCGTCGGCGCCGGTCCTGCTGGGATCTACGCGGCCGATCTCATGACAAAGGCGGAACGTGATTTCGATCTGAGCATCGATCTCTTCGATCGTCTGCCGACTCCCTTCGGGCTCGTCCGCTACGGCGTCGCTCCCGACCACCCGCGGATCAAGGGCATCATCAACGCCCTGATCAAGGTCCTCGACCGAGGCGACATCCGCCTGTTCTCCAATGTCGAGTACGGAGTCGACCTCCACCTCGAAGAGCTCACCGACCGCTATGATGCGGTGATCTTCTCCACCGGCTGCTTCGTCGACGCCGCCCTCGACCTGCCCGGCATCGATCTGCCCGGATCCTACGGCGCCGCGGACTTCGTCAACTGGTACGACTCGCATCCCGACGTCCCGCAGTCCTGGCCGTTGGACGCCGAACGCGTCGCCGTCATCGGCAACGGCAATGTCGCTCTCGACGTCGCCCGCGTGCTGGCGAAGCAGGCCGACGATATGCACACCACGGAGATCCCCGATCACGTGTACGAGGGGCTGAAGTCCTCGAAGGTCACCGATGTCCACATCTTCGGCCGTCGCGGACCGGCTCAGGCGAAGTTCACGCCGCTGGAGCTGCGCGAACTCGGCGCCGTCAAGGACGTCGACCTCATCGTCTACCCGGAGGACTTCGAGTTCGACGAAGGGTCGATGCAGGCGATCGAGTCGAGCAACCAGACCAAGCAGGTCGCGAAGACGCTCACGGACTTCACCATGCGCGAACCCACCGGAGCGAAGCGGCGTCTCCACCTGCACTTCCTGCACTCACCGGTCGCCATCCTCGGCGAGGACAAGGTGACGGGGCTGCGCACCGAACGCATGGAACTCGACGGCTCCGGCGGAGTCAACGGCACCGGCAGCTTCCACGATTGGGAGCTCGATGCCGTCTACCGTGCCGTCGGCTATGCGGGCACTCAGCTGCCGCAGCTGCCCTTCGACGATCGCAAGCGTGTGATCCCGAACCACGAGGGTCGCGTCGTCGACTCCGATGATCAGACCACGGCCGCCGAAGCCGATGTCGTTCAGGGCGTGTACACCACCGGGTGGATCAAGCGCGGACCCGTCGGACTCATCGGCCACACAAAGGGCGATGCGCTCGAGACCATCGGCCACATCCTCGACGACCGTGCCGCCGGTGTGCTCACCGAGCCGGTGTACCCGGACGAATCGGCCATCATCGAGCTCCTCGAATCCAAGGGCGTCGACTTCGCCGATTGGGAGGGCTACCACCGCGTCGAGGCCGCTGAGAAGGCGGCCGGCGAGGTCGAGGGCCGTGAGCGCATCAAGCTCGCCACCCGTGAAGCCATGCTCGCCGAGGCGCGTGGACACGTCACCGCCGAATCCGTCGGCCAGCCGTCCGCAGGCAGCTGAGCCTGCGGAGCATTTCGCGACATTTCCTCCACTCCTGGGTCATCTGGCACCGGCAGTGACTTCTCGCCTCGTTGCAACGGGGAGACGAGTCGCTGCCGGTGCCTGATGCTTCCACCACGTAGAGTCGGAGACGTCCAGATCACGCCAGCGCACACCAAGTCATGCCCGCGTGCAGCAGATCGCACCAGCGAGCGTGGACCATTGCACCGAAGGCCGGCAGGGGAGACCGCGTGAGAAACGAATCGCAGCTCAAGACGATCGTCGAACGTGCCTATGTCGAACGGCTCAACGCCTGGCAGACGGCGGCGGTGCGGATCAAACACTGGCTGACCGAACAGCAGAAGGGCCTGCTCAAGGACAAGGACATCTCCCGCCTCGACGTCGATGGCCATCGGATCAAGGACGCGGCACGGACCCTGGCGAAGCTGACGGAGAAGACCGACGACGATCCGGATCTGACGATCACCTCCACCGAGGATGTCGAAGACCAGATCCGCGACATCGTCGGCGTCAAGGTGCTGTGCAAATCACCGCGCGATCAGTCGATGATGTTCGCCGCGCTGCGCGACCCCGATCAGTTGGGCGCCTTCGAACTCATCGAGTGGAAAGACTATACGGACCCGCCGAAGGCCAGCGGGTACCGCGCCTGCCACGTCATACTGCGCATTCCTTCCGACCAGGGGCCTCCTGTCTTCGCCGAGATCCAGGTCAAGACCCGGCTCCAGGACGCCTGGAGCGAACTGACACACGAGGACATGTACAAACCCGGCGCGGCGATGAAGCCGAGCAAGCTGCACGGCGAATTCGCCCGTGCCATGGCGAACATGCTCGCGACCGTCGATGACATGGCCGATACCCTGGCCGTCGAGCTCACCGCGCTGACGAACCCGGAACCCGTCGTCGAACTCGACGAACTGCGGGAACAGGACACGGGCATCGACGTCCGGGTCCGCGCGACCGGCCCGAAATACGCGCTCGCCGTCGACGGTTCGGGACGGCAGGGGCTCATCCCAGCCTTCGCCATCCGTCGCCTCAGCGGCCAGAAGGGCACCATCAAGGTCAACGATTTCATCCACCTCGACGATCGCCTCCGGGCCAGCGTTGAAGAAGACTCGAAAGGTCTGTACTACATCCCGCTCGAGCTCCCCGTACACTGACCAGCCTCTTTCGGGGCACAGCGTTACGGGCGAATACGATACCGGCCCGGTCCGCACTCAGCAGTGCGGACCGGGCCGGCGTGGTGCGCTGGCGATCAGCGGTAGTTCGTGAACTGCAGGTCGACGTCGAGGTCCTGTCCCTTGAGCAGAGCGATGACTTCCTGCAGGTCGTCACGCTTCTTCGAGCTCACGCGCAGCTCGTCGCCCTGGATCTGGGCTTTGACGCCCTTGGGGCCCTCGTCGCGGATGATCTTCGAGATCTTCTTCGCATTGTCCTTGTCGATGCCCTCCTTGAGGGACGCATCGATGCGGTACTCCTTGCCGGAGGGGTACGGTTCGCCGTCTTCCAGGGACTTCAGCGAGATTCCGCGCTTGACCAGCTTCGACTGGAAGACGTCGAGAATGGCCTTGACCCGGTCCTCGCTGTTGGCTTTCAGCTGCACGGCTTCGCCGCTCCAGGCGATCGACGCATCGGTGCCGCGGAAGTCATAGCGGGAGTTGATCTCCTTCGCGGCCTGGTTGAGTGCGTTGTCGGCTTCCTGGCGGTCGACCTTGCTGACGATGTCGAATGAGGATTCGCTGGCCATGAATGCTCCTTTGTCTGCGCTCGTTGATGCCCGTCGGAAACGGGCGTGGCTGTTGCCCCCGAGTCTAGTCGAGGCCCCGAACTGTGATCTGCGTCTACCGAGTTGGAGATTCGGGTCCGAGCCTTGTATTCTTTTCAGGTGCTCATCGAGCGCCACCTGCGGCAGATTGCCCGAGCGGCCAAAGGGAGCTGACTGTAAATCAGCCGGCATTGCCTTCATAGGTTCGAATCCTATATCTGCCACGCAGAACGGAGAAGCTCCGTGACCGAGAGGTCACGGAGCTTTTCTCGTTTTCCGCGCTTTCCCTTGCCCGGCGCCCGGCCGACGCCTACCGTGTGAGGACAGGGTGGAAATGCTCCGCCGAGGAGGGCGAACCGATGAGCGATGACACGGATGACACGCAGTCGCCTCGGCGTCTGAATTCGCTCGAGGACCGAAACGCTGTCGTCGAATCCGTTCTCGACCGAGCCATCAAGCGTGGTGATTTCGATGATCTGCCGGGTCTGGGCAAGCCGTTGTCCGGGTTGCACAGCTCATCTGATCCTGATTGGTGGATCAAGCAGAAGATGGATACCGAAGGCATCAACGGCGTCGCTCCGGAGGCGTTTCAGCTGCGCAAGGAGAACGCCGTCCTCGAAGACACGGTCGACGCTTTCTCCACCGAGTCCGAGGTCCGCGACTACCTCGCCGGCTTCAACGCCCGGGTGCGCGAGGCCGTGATGGATCTGCGCGACGGCCCGCCCGTGTTCACTCCGCCCCGCGATGTGGAGAAGGAGATAACCGCATGGCGGCGGCGTCGGAATGCGAAGAAGAACGACACCGTCACCGAGGCGGAACCGGGGGACCAGCCCGCCGCTCCGGAATCGGTGGGTTCACCTCGGCGATGGTGGCATCGTTTCCGTCGCTGATGCGGGAACGAGCGGTGGCGCTGTCTTCAGTGAGGTTGACTGCGATCGTGGTGCACACCAGGCCGAGGATGGCCAGTGGCAGGTCGAGTCCGTAGCTCGAGATCGCCAGGGATTGGACGACGAAGAGGGCAACGGCGGTGACGGTGACGGCATCGGAGGGCCACCTCGGGGAGAGAAACGGGCGGGGGCTCTCCCAACGTTTCGTGATCGTCGAGATCGCCCACACGACGAGCAGGACGGCGATGACGAAGACCGGACGCGTCAGCCACCAGGCTCCGGTGCCGGGATCGGGCATCGGCAGCCACAGCAGCTGGACTCCGGTGAGCAGGACGATCGCCGGCACGTGCCATAGGTAGACGGACATGAGTCGGCTGCCGAGGAAGAACACGATGGCCTGGGCGAAGCGACGGTCCATGATCGCTGTCAGCGGTCGGTGGAGCAGGGTCAGCAGGGCGGCTTGGATGACGGCGAGGACGGCCAGCGGCAGGGTCGGCGGCCATTGGTTCGTGAGCATGGACGCCGAGTACTCCCCGAGGATGACGAGCAGTCCCAGGCAGGCGAATCCGGCGACGATCATGACGAGGTTCCACCAGCGGAGACGGGAGAACCAGCCGTCGCGCAGGCAGAAGCCGATCTGCTGGGCGAAGAGCCAGACGAAGGCGACGTTGGGCAGTCCGAAGAGTTCGTCGCCGATGCCGTAGCCGTCGGCGGGGATCCGATCGAGTCCGAGGCTTTGGATGCCGACGACGAGGCGGACGACGTCGACGAAGAACGCTCCGGCGAAGAGGACGACGAGGGCCAGCCACGGATTGCGTTCGTGCCAGCGGATCATCCAGGGTGCCAAGGCCTGGGCGAGAGCGTACGCGGCGAGGAACCACAGGACGGAACCGACGGGGACAGCGATGGCATCGGCCAAGTCCGGGTCGACGCCGAGGACTAGGACGGCGGTGAGAGCAGCGGTGAGGACGATGAATAGCGGCAGCGCCGGAAGCGCGAGGCGTCGCAAGCGGGTGCGGACGAAGGTCGAAGCCGATTCGCCGCGACGTTGTGCCGATTCCCAGCCGACCTTGGCCGCGAATCCACCGACGACGAAGAACATCGGCATGATCTCCGCGATCCAAGTGGCTGGGGCGAACCAGCGCTCGCCGGAGACCGGGTTGATGATGAAAGGTGAGCCGTCCGGGTTGCGGCCGACCCCGACGAGCAGGAGGTGGACGAACACGACGACGAGCACACAGACGACGCGGGCGAGGTCGAGGGTGAGATCACGGTGGCGGGGGATCGAAGTGGTCACAGTGTCTACGGTAGGTGGGTTCGCGCCTTGGCGGGTGGCGACGATGTGTCAGATCAGTTGCATCGCTGCGGCGGGGGAGTGCGGGCCTGCAAGCGTGTTGTTCGCCGGCAGCCGCACAGCGTCGTGCTTCCCCGCGCGGCTATGACATTCGCGTCGCCTTCGCCAGTCGTTCGATCGCGAGGTGAGCAAGAAGCGCCGCTTGATCGCCGAGAACCGAATCGTCGAAGATGACGAAGGGGGAGTGGTTGTTGCCCTGGCGCTCTGCTGGAACGTCCGTGCGCTCGGCGCCGAGCATGAGATACGTGCCCGGCACCGCGGCTAAGACGAAGGAGAAGTCCTCACTCGGCATGATCGGCTGTTCGAGGAGCTTCACCCGATCCTCGCCGAGAAGGACTCGGAGTTCTTCCATGGCCCATGCGGTCTCGTCATCGTCGTTGACCGTGACCGGGTACTGGACATCGAAGTCCACTTCGGCGCTGCATCCATGGGCGGCGGCGATGCCGTCGGCAAGCTGCTTCGAGCGGGTGCGGACGATGTCGAGTGATGAGTCCGACAGTGTGCGCACAGTCGCACCCAAGGTGGCCGAGGCGGGGATGACGTTGATCGCGTCCGAGGCGCTCAACTGGGTCACGGACAGCGCGATGGGGTCGAAGGCGTCGATGCGGCGGCTGACCATATTCTGCAGGGCCGTGACGAGTTCGGCCAGCGCCGGCACCGGATCGACGGCGGTCTGCGGTTGGGAACCGTGACCGCCGCGTCCGTGGATCGTCACCCGCAGTGTGTTCGAACCCGCCTGGAGGGTGCCCGGGCGGGTGGCGACCACGCCGCGCGGACCGGGGAGCACATGCGCCCCGAATGCAGCGATCACCCGCGTCCCGGCTGCGTCGAGCACGCCTTCGTCGATCATCACCGACGCTCCGTTCCAGCCCTCTTCCCCGGGCTGGAACATGAGGACGATGTCCCCGACAAGCCGGTCGCGCAGAGCGTGAAGGAGTCGCGCGGCTCCGACGAGTCCGGCTGTGTGCAGGTCGTGGCCGCAGGCGTGCATGCATCCGTTCGTCGAGGCGAAGGGCTCATCCGTCTCCTCTGTCACTGGAAGGGCGTCCATGTCTCCGCGCAGCAGCACCGCTGGAGCGTCGGCCGGTCTGTTCGGATGGGTTCCGCGCAGAACGGCGATCACCGAGGTGGTGCCCTCACCCGTGGTCACCTCGAGGTCGAGGCCGGACAGGGCGGCCAGGACCGCCGCCTGCGTGCGGGGCAGGTCGAGACCGATCTCCGGGTCCGCATGGAGGGAACGCCGCAAGTTCTGGAGCTCAGGGAGCAGGGTCTGTCCTTGTGCGATGAGATCGTGCATGGGGTCCTTTCGTATGAGAGCCCGGGGTGTGCCGAGGGCCTGGGGCTGGCGGGAATTGGGGCCGGTCGGGATCAGAGCATACTGACGAGGACACTGGCAATGACGACGGACCCGGCGCTGACCGAGGTGAATCCGCCGACGAGCATCGGCGGGAGCATGACATTGAGCAGCGCTTCCTTTTCGTCGTCGTCACGGGCAATGGAACGTGCTACCTCGTTGGTGAGCAGATAGTCGGCAGGGAAGCCGTACATCGCCGTCAGCGCCACTGACACTCCCAGTCCAGACTTCCAACGCAGAAGCTTCGTAGCGACGAATCCGCCGAGGACGATGCCGGCGCCGCCGACGATGAGGATCGTGATGGTAGGGACGAATGCGTTGATGACGTCCTGCACCGAGGCGGTCACCAGCGGGGCCATGACGATGGCGATGACGCCGGCCATGGCGATGCCGAATGAGTTCGACCGTTCCATGGCCTTATCGGGGGACAAGCCCACCGCGGTGGCGAGAATGCCGAGGACCAGTGCGAGGATCGACGACGGAATATGGGTTGGGACCGCCAGCAGTGTCGCTGCCGATCCGCCGACGAGAATGAGGAAGAGCATGAAAAGCTGATTGTCGACGAGGAAGTCGGGAAGGTTGACGAGTTTCTTCTTCTTGGCGGCTTCCTCCTCTTCCTGGCTGTGGGCGCGCGCGAGTTCCTGAAGTTCTCCGCTGTCGCGCAGCTTCTTTGCATAGCGACGCAGAAAGTAGTTCGTCAACGGCATCGAGGGCAGTGATTGGAGCATCAGAACAAGCGCGGGAAGAACGATGATCGACGAGGCGGCGCCGTGCGCCGTCAGCCCTTCCGTCGTCAAGCTGGTGGCGACGATGCCGCCGGCCAACGGCCCGGAACCGGCCACGAAAGTTTCGAAGCCGAAGAGCGGGGCCACGACAGCCAGGATGAGCAGGACCGCCACGAGCATGCCCGAGACTGCGATGATGACCGAACGCCATTGCTTGAGCATCACGCGCAGAGGGATGAGCGACCCCATATGGAAGAGCAGCGGCGCGACGAGGAACGAGTAGGCCTGAAGCAGCAGAGAGTCATCGATGACAGTCTCTGGGACTACGCCGATCTTGGCGAAGATGAAGATGCCGAGCATCGCAACCAGAAGGCTGGGGACACGCGCCTTCGACCAGATCGATACCAGCTCACCGAGCGCGATGAAGGCGAGGACGATAGCGGCAGCGTAGACAGCTTCCATGGTGTGCCCTTCGAGTTGGGAGTGTGATGCTTCCCACAACCTATCCGTTCAGAATCGGTCTGTGTGGGATTCGACTGGAGTTTCCGATAGTTGGGACTTCTGACGTTGTGCAGGCAGTGGAATGAGGGCTCAGGGCATAGGCTGAAGCCATGAGTTTTCTGCAGTTCCTCCACGAACGGGGCATCGTCGAGCGCCCCGGATCCGGAAGCCGCCCACTGGTGATCGCGCACCGCGGCTATTCGGCTGTTGTGCCCGAGAACAGTCTCGCCGCTGTCGACGCCGCGCGTGCCCTGGGTGTCGACTTCATTGAGGTCGACACCTCGACCAGCGCCGACGGTGTCCCTGTCATCCTCCACGATCCGGATCTGGACCGAACCACGAATCGCAGAGGTCCCGTCGTCAATCTCACCGCAGAAGAGCTGTCGTTCGTCGACGCCGGCTCGTGGATGGGTCCGGGATTCAACGGAGTGCGCATCCCGACCCTGTCGGCCGTGATGAGGGATATCCAGCACCGAGGCGGCGAACTCCTCCTCGAGCTCAAGGGCGAGTGGTCGTCGGGTGCGGTGGCGAGGATCTCGGAGCTGGTGGTGGAGACCGGCATCGCCGACCGGATGATCGTCCAGTCGTTCAACATCGAGACGCTGGAGACCTGTCGGGACATGCTGCCGATGGTGGCTCGCTTCCTTCTGCGCATGGTGCCCAAGCCTGAAGACATCGAGATCGCTCGCGAACTCGGTGCGGTGGCGATCAATCCCTCGTACAAGGGATTCTCGATGCGCAAATCGGTCGTCACCGAGATCATGGACAACGACCTCGGTGTCTTCGTCTGGACTGCCGACGAGATGAACGAATGGCGGGAACTCCTCGGTGCCGAGGTCGATGGGATCATCACGAACCACCCAGGTCGACTGCAGGGATTCCTCGCAGGGCGATTCGACCCGGTGAAATAGACATCTTCGCTGGTGACAGTGATGCGGGGCAGGGCCCGGTGGGAGTTTTCGCCTCCGGCTCCAGGGCGTGTGAGTGACGTCACTGATATCCGATTTGCCCAGAGCGAGCGAACCCGTGTAAATTCTTACCTGTTGCCCCGATAGCTCAGTCGGCAGAGCATCTCCATGGTAAGGAGAAGGTCAAGGGTTCGATTCCCTTTCGGGGCTCTCGTGCCGCCTAGAATGCGGTGCTGGGGCGGGGTAGCTCAGCTGGTTAGAGCGCACGACTCATAATCGTGAGGTCGGGGGATCGAGTCCCCCTCCCGCTACCGATCAACTCCCTCATCAGGATGACGAATCCGATGGGGGAGTTTCTGTATTCGGGAACTCCCCGAGACGGTATTGCGCGACTCCTTCCGGCCGTGCCAGTCTTGCCGAGTGAAGCACACAATGACTCCCGATTTCACCAGCGAATCCCACGCACTTGCCGATGACCTGCGCGAACTGCGCCGCGACCTGCACCGGGACCCCGAAATAGGACTCGATCTGCCGAAGACCCAACGTCGGATCCTCGACGCTTTGGAAGGTCTGCCGCTTGAGATCACGCTCGGTCAGGAGCTCAGCTCGATCGTAGCCGTCCTGCGCGGAGCGCTCCCCGGCCCGACGGTGCTCCTGCGCGGGGATATGGACGCTCTGCCCGTCGACGAGGCGACCGGACTCGACTTCGCGTCGACGAATGGGAACATGCATGCCTGCGGGCATGATCTCCACGTTTCAGGACTCGTCGGAGCCGCGAAGCTGCTGTCCGCTCATCAGTCCGAGTTGAAAGGCACGGTGGCCTTCATGTTCCAGCCCGGCGAGGAGGGGATGGGCGGGGCGAAGATCATGCTCGAAGAAGGAATGTTCGACACCATCGGCCAGAAGCCCGATGCGGCTTACGCGATCCATGTGGCACCGGGGGTGCCGGGAACCTTCGTGACCAGACCGGGCACGATCATGGCAGGGGCGAATACTCTGCACGTGACGATGCACGGCAGCGGAGGCCACAGCTCGCGACCGGAGGATGCTGTCGACCCGGTGCGTCCGATTCTCGAACTCGGACAGGCGCTGCAAACGATGGTCACCGGATCATTCAGCGTGTTCGATCCCATCGTCGCCCAGGTGACGCAGTTGGAAGCGGGGGAGGCCGTCAATGTCATCCCCGCCTCGGCGAAGCTCGGAGCCTCTGTGCGCACGCTCTCCCTCGAGTCGACGCGAAGGTTCCCCGAGCGCGCCACACAGTTGGCGGAGTCGATTGCGGCCGCACACGGGTGCACGGCCGAGGTGGTGTGGACCGAGCAGTATCCCGTCACGGTCAACGACGGCGCCGAAGCCGACTTCGCTCTGAGAGTTCTGGCCGATCGTTTCGGTGCCGAGCGGGCGGTGCAGGTGCCGGACCCGCTCATGGGTTCCGAGGACTTCTCCTTCGTGCTCGAGCAGGTGCCCGGTGCTTTCATGTTCTTCTTCGTGACGCCCGAAGGCATCGATCCGGGGTCGGCGGCAACGAACCACTCGCCGGAAGTCCAGTTCGACGATGCGCACCTGCCCGACCAGGCTGCGGCGCTCGCAACCCTGGCCTGGGAGCGGTCACTGCGCGGATGATCGGGTCGGTTCCGCCTCATCGGTCGAGCCTGTGGGAAAGCCGGAATCCTCAGGTTTCGGAGTCGACCGGAGCGCAGTGACGATCATCGCGATGAATAGGATCAGTCCGATGAGCACCGCGAGGCCGAGGAGGATGAGAAGAATGATTCCGATTGAGAGGGTCATTTCACTCCTTCGCTGTGTAACAGCTTGATGCGATCAACACCGCCGACGATACTGCGCTTGGGACTGCCCTTCCATGGGGATATCCCGAAGAATTCGTTCTGTGCCACTGCCGGTCGCAGCTCGCAAGGGTGATCGGGCGTGCTCAGCGGTGTCAGCACGGCACCAAGCGCCGCCTCGGCGATGAATCATTCATCTGTCTTCCACGGACCCGGGGTATGGTCTTCACGCGATTCGGCGCCTACTCTCGAAGTGACTGTTCGACCGACGTGGGAGACCGACGATGATCAGCACAGAACTGTCCGATTGGCTCCTCGACTCGGACCCGGCCCTGCGCTGGCAGGTCGAACGTGACCTGCTCGGAGCAGAGGAGACGACCTGGCAGGAGACCCGCGCACGCGTGGAACACGAAGGCTTCGGCGCAGAGCTGCTGGCCTATCAAGACCCGGACGGACAATGGGCAGGCGGGGCCTTCTTCCCCTCCGACTTCGCATTCGACGACGAGGGATCACAGCCGTGGACTGCGACGACGTGGGCTCTGAAGGACCTGCGCGAGTGGGGACTGACCTCCTCGGCGTTGGAGGGAACGGCAGAGAAACTCGAATCCGCACGTTGGGAATACGAGAACCTGCCCTACTGGGGCGGTGAAGTCGACGTCTGCATCAATTCCTGGACGCTGTCGAACGGCCTGTGGCTCGGCGCCGATGTCGACGGCATCGTCGACTGGTTCCTGGGCCACCAGCAGCCCGACGGCGGATGGAACTGCGAATGGGTCGAAGGCTCGAAGGTCTCGTCGTTCCACTCCACCCTCAACGCCCTCGTCGCGCTGCTCGACTATCAGCTGGCTACGCGCGACGCCGCCCGTGTGCAGGAGGCCCGAGCCAGGGGAGAGGAGTACCTGCTGTCGCGGGACCTGTTCCGCACGCGCAGCACCGGTGATCCTTTCGACGGCCGTGCCCTCGCTCTCTTCCACCCCCGACGCTGGTTCTACGGAATCCTGCCCGCACTCGACTACTTCCGCGAAGCGACGAGCGCGGACGGAAGCGCCCCTGACCCGCGAATGGAAGAGGCAATCGGGAAGGTCCGAGCCAGACGCTCCGACGACGGCACCTGGACTCAGGACCACCGCCTTGACGGCGACGTCTGGTTCCACGTCGACGCTCCGGTCGGCGAACCCTCGAAATGGGTGACCCTGCAAGCCCAGCGAGTCCTCGACTGGTGGGACGGAACACAAACCGACTGAGCATCCACAGCCGCGGCCCAGAAACGCCACAGTCCCACGCCAGAGCCGGTCACCACGATGGTGTCATCACACATCATCGAAGGAAGGACAGCTCATGGCTCGCGTACCCGAACCGGACCAGACCCCCAACGGACCCGCCTACGAAGGCAGGCTCCTCGACCGTCCCGACGAGGAGGTCGTCGACCAAGGCGCCTCCTTCGACATCCGCACCCTCTTCAGCCGACGAGGAGTACTCGGGCTCGTCGGCGCCGGTGTCGGCACCATGGCCCTGGCCGCCTGCACCTCCGGGGCCGCGGGATCGACGAAATCGAGTTCGAGCGGCAGCGGATCGGTCACCGAGATCCCCGACGAAACGGCCGGTCCGTATCCGGCGGACGGATCGAACGGACCGGACATCCTCGAAGACTCCGGAATCGTGCGTTCGGACATCCGCTCGAACATCGACGGGACCGACACCGTCGACGGTGTGCCCCTGACATTCACCCTCAAGGTCACCGATATGGCCGGTGACAATGCTCCATTCGAAGGCGCAGCCGTCTACGCCTGGCACTGCGACGCTCAGGGCCGTTACTCGATGTACTCCGACGGCGTCGAAGACGCGACCTGGCTGCGCGGCGTCCAGGTCGCCGACTCAGCAGGAGAAGTCACCTTCACCTCCGTCTTTCCCGGCTGCTACTCCGGTCGTTGGACCCACATCCACTTCGAGGTCTACCCGGACGTCGATTCGATCACCGATGCCGAGAACGCCATCGCCACCTCGCAGATGGCCCTGCCCGAAGACGCCTGCAACGCAGTCTTCGCCCTCGAGACCTACGACGGATCGGCGAAGAACCTCTCTGCCATCTCCCTCGACGACGACAACGTCTTCGGTGACGACGGAGGAGAGCACCAGCTCGCCACGATCAGCGGCGACACGGACTCCGGATACACCGCCACGCTCGATGTTCCCGTCGACACCGACACCGAACCGACCGGCGGCGCAGCCCCGGGAGGCGGCGGTGAAGGACAAGCTCCACCCGACGGCGCCCCCGAAAAGCCCTGACAACTCCGAGAAAGGCTCACCATCATGCTGCACAACCTCACGGGCTGGCACGCCCTCGTCATCCTCGCCATCATCATCCTCGTCTTCGGCGCAGCCAAGCTGCCTGCACTCGCCAAGAGCCTCGGGCAGTCCGTGCGCATCCTCAAGGACGAATCATCCGACTCACGGGCGGGTGATGAGACGGAACCCCACTCATGAGCACCGCCGCGGAGAAGATGCCGCTGTCCGCGCACCTGCGGGAGGCGCGGACACGGGCGGTGCGCGCGGCGGTGGCGCTGCTCATCGGCACGGTCATCGGATATCTCACCTCGGATTTCGTGATGGACGTCCTCCGGGCCCCGATCACCGAGCTCGCCGAGTCCCGCAGCGCTTCGCTCAACTACGACAGCGTCACCGGCGCCTTCGACCTTCAGCTGCGCATCGCCGTGTACTCCGGGATCGTCCTCTCCAGCCCGGTGTGGCTGGGAGAGATCTTCGGATTCCTCACCCCGGGACTGACGGCGAAGGAGAAGAAGGTGACGTTCGGCTTCCTCGGTGCCGCAGTACCCCTCTTCGTCGCCGGCTGCCTCACCGGCCTTTACGTCTTCCTCCGGATGGTCGCAGTGCTCACTTCGTTCGCCGCGAGCGAGGACAGCACCATCCTGCAGGCGTCCTACTATTTCGACTTCGTGTTCAAGATCGTCATCGCCACCGGCGTCTCCTTCGTCCTCCCGGTCTTCCTCGTCGTCCTCAACTTCATCGGCCTGCTCCCTGCACGATCGATCGCGAAGGCCTGGCGAGCCGCCATCGTGGCCATCGTGATCTTCGCCGCACTGATCACCCCGGCCGCCGACGTGCTCTCCATGTTCTTAGTCGCGGCCCCGATGGCGCTGCTCTTCCTCGCTGCGCTCGTCATCGCGTGCATCCACGACCGGACCCGAGGCTACGGCCGGATGGTCGGTGATCCGCACGTGGAGGAGGAACGGTCCGGGCGAGTGCCGATCCCGCCAACGGAAAGGACCCGGACATGTTCGGCCTGAGTTTCGAGAAACTGATCATCGTCGGCATCTTCGCTGTGATCGTCATCGGCCCACAGCGGCTGCCCCACTACGCGCAGAAGCTCGGCGAGTTCGCCCGCCTGCTCCGTGCCCAGGTCGATACGGCGCGGACTCGGGCCGCCGAATCGATGGGCGCCGAGGACTGGAGAACTCTTGATCCGCGACAGTACGATCCGCGCCGGATCATCCGAGAGGCGCTGGACGAACCGGGCAGCGCCCGGAGCTCGGAGACTGCTGCCCCGGGTTCGACTGAGCATTCCGAACGTGCCCCGGGCGGGAACACTCGATCCCTCGCCGAGGCGGCCGGCAGCGTTGTCATCACCGGTTCGTCCGGACATCCGCGGAGACGATTCGTCGCCCGCACGGCCGAAGGTCGTACGGGCGACGATGAGCGTGCAGTCGCAACCTCAGGAACCGATCGATGACCAGGGGAGGGGCCGCCCCGGTGATCAGTCCTTGAAGTCGAAGTCTTCCTTGTCGATGCCGGGGAACATGAGTTCGTACTTGATCATCTGATCCTTGTGATCGACGATCTTCACGGTGCCGAAGTACTTCTTCCTGCCTTTGTACGCGTCCTTGTCTTTGACGGTGACCTGGCACGATTTGAAGCCGTACCACTCGCGGAGCTCCATATCGGAATCGCACTTGGCTTCTTTGACCTTCCAATCGAGCTTGTTCTCGAACAGGTCGATGAGGTCGGCCTCGATTGACGAAGCGGGCACGATGCCGTTGCCCTTCTTGTCGATCTTCATCCCGTCGTCGCTGGCCCAGTTCGTCGTCTTCGCGGCATCGGCGAACGGATCGGTCGATTTCGTGTCGGTCGGCTCCGCCTCGGCTGGTTCGGATCCCGGGGCCTCGGCCTCTTTCGATTCGACAGCTCCTCCGCCGAATCCGCCTTCTTCGGTCTGCGGGGCCTCGGACTTCTGATCCTCGGCGGGCTTGTCCCCTCCGGAGCCTCCGCAGGCGGTCAAGGACAAGGCGAGAACGGTTCCAGCGGCCGCCGTCAGCAGGCGGGGCATCCAGGTGGACCGGCGAATCGGGGTCATCGTGTTTCTCCTTCGCGCTCAGGCGATCACAAGCGTTGTCGATACACCACGATTCTGCCACGGCCGGTTGCCGCGAACCCGGGGTCGGTGTGCGGATCCGGCGACACCTGTGGCGATTCGGGCACATCCGCACCGGGAGATGGCCCCGGGTCCGGTGGCGGGAGGGAGCCAGATCCGGCCCGCTCCACGGCGACTGGCTCCGGCTATTCCGCGGCGGGGGAGTTGACGGCCTTCGCGAGAGCCTCGAACGCGCGGATCGTCGGGAACAGCTTCGTCGCGTCCTGCGGCAGCCCCCAGCTCGAGAGCTTGACGCCGAGGACGTTGGCACCCGGGTTCATATAGATCATCTGCCCGTGGATGCCGAGGGCGAGGAACGCATGAGAATCGGGGAACGGGAACCAGAACTGGTTGTGATACGCCCCGCCCGGCATCCGATTGTCCCCGGGCCCATCGGCAAACGCCTGACGCACATCCTCGGAGGTGGTCAGCGTATCGCCGATCCACGTCGTCGGCGCCACCTGCTGTCCGGTCAGCGACTGCCCGCGGTTGGTGTAGACGTAGCCGAATCGGGCGAGATCACGCAGAGTCGTATTGATTCCGCCATCGAACATGCCGACCCCGTACTGGTCGGTGGCGATGATCGCGTCCTGTTCGGCGCCGATCCGAGACCACAGCACCCGCGACATGAGCGACTGCATGCGCTCGCCGGCGATCTTCTCGCACACCCATCCGAGCACATCGGTCTCGCACGACCGGTATTCGAAGACCCCGCCGTGCTCGGACTTCGCCTCCAGGGTGGTGAGGAACTCGTACATGCCGATGCCCGGGTTCTCCCGCTTCGCCTCGGACCAGCCGATCGACTCTTCGATCTGCCGGACCTCGGACTTCGGGTCGAGATAGTCCTCGGAGAAGCGGATGCCCGAACGCATATCGAGGACATGGCGCACTGTGGCACCGGCGTAGCCGGACTCGGCGAGTTCGGGCACGTAATCGGTGACGAGGCGGTTCGGGTCGAGGTCACCCGAACCGGCGAGGACACCGGCGACGGTGCCGACGAGCGATTTGGACACCGACATGTGCAGATGCTCGGTCGACGCGGTCATCTCCCCGAAGTACTCCTCGGTGAGCACGGTCCCGTTGTGCATGAGCATCCAGGCATCCGTGTCGGTGGATTCGATGACGCTGCGGACGCTGCGTGCCTCCGAGTACTCTGTCGCGGGAACCTCGACCTCGCCGAGATCCTGCGGATCGGCGGGCAGCTCGGCCACCGGACCGGTGCCCCGGGGAATCGGCGTCGTGGGAAGGACCCGTGCGACGTTCTGGAACGACCAGCGCACATTGTCGGGATCCTGCCAATTGTCCCGGTCGATTCCGGCCGCCGGATCGACGGGAGCCGATGGGGCCACGGGCTGGTCCGCCGGGGGAGTGGCCGCGGTCTGGTCCGGTGACGGTTCGATCACTCTTCACCTCTGATTCTCGCATCGGTCTGTCCGCGGAACGGCTCCGCGGACGGCAGCTGGGAGCCGCCTCGGGTCGTGTTGAGATTATCACCGAGGCGGCTCCGCGCTTCGCGTATATCTGCCCTTCGCGTACAAGGGGGCGGCGCCGGGCTCAGTCGCCTTTGGCTCCGGGTCCGCCGAGGGCCGGCGACGGATCGTCGGCGACGACCGGAACTCCGGCGTACATCGCCCTGATCGAATCGATGAAGTGCTTGGCCCGGATGCTCAGCGCATCGGGTCCGCCGACGTTCGTCTGCAGCGGATTCTTCGTCACCAGGACTCCGAGGTCCGCGCCCTTCCACCGGTAGTCCCCGGCCCCGAAGATACGCAGGAAGAACACCTCGCTGCCGTTCTGCAGGGGGTGCCAGTCGAGTGCCGCACGTTTGTACGTCAGCGTCCCGTACTGGTCGAGATAGTACTGACCGGTCAGCGGGGAATGCGTGATGTACTCGGTGATCGGAGCCGTCTCCTTGATGATCATCTGGCTCCACTCGTCGGCGCCGGAGAGTTCCTCCCACCGCTCATTGATCTCGGTGACATCGAGATCGAATTCGACGTCGAGATATTCGAGCAGGTGGAACAGGAACAGGGGCACATCGGCATAGGCGCCTGCCGTGACGTTCGTGATCGCCGAGGCCCCGGAGATGCGCGGATTGAGCTCACCGAGGTAGCAGTCGTCGTTGTCGAGATCGACGAGGACATCGACTTCGAAGAACCCGCGATAGCCGCGTTTGCGCAGGCCTTCGCCCATCTTGCGCACGAGCTCACGGGTCTGCGCCCGCTGCTCTGCGTTGAGGACATCGGGTTTCATCTCGTTGCCGCACCAGCCACCCTTGTACGGGGTGAGCTCGGCGAAGCCGGCCAGCTCTGTCAGATACGGACCGACGACGACACCGCTGGAGGTGATGACCGCCTCGACGGCGACCGGAGTGTTGTTGATCCGCTTCATCACTTTTAGCTGCTCGCCGATGATGTCGTCCTTGTGCGCCTCCCAGCCCGAGGCATCGGAGATGAAGAACGTCGTCTTCCCGGAATCGCCATACGGAGTCTGCACGACGAGATCCGTGCCCAGCCCCGCCTCGGCGGCCCGCTCATTGAGCTCTTCATAGGTGTCGGCGGTGGTCAGCACGTTCGGGACGGAGAACGCACCGGCCTCATTGCCGAGTTTCGTCGTCTCGATCTTCGAATCGAGCTGATTGCGCAGGGCTGCCGACGGCAGGATGAGGTCGTAGCCGAGCTCTCGGCAGATCCGCTCGGTCTCCTCGTCGAAGAAGACCATCGCGACCTTGACCCGCTCACCATGGGGGACGTTGCGCGTCATATGGGCGCGCACCTCGGCGTTGAGCAGCAGCCAGTTGTTGATCGCCTCACCTGATTCGAACTCGACATAGGGCTTGTAGCGCGGGGAGAAGACACGCGGATGTCCGCCGTCCCAGCCGTCGTAGTAGGTGATGTACGAGAAGTTGCGCACCCACCGGTCGAGACCGAGCAGGTTGAACGGAGTGGCTCCGACGAAGAAGATCGGGGTCTGATTCGTGCGGAAGAAGTGCCGGACCTCGGAGACGTTGCGCAGCGGTCGACGCAGCTGAACTCTGTCGGCTTCTTTGCCGGCGTAGGCGGCGTCGGTGGCCACCGCCACTTCGACCTGCGGCGGGTCGACGTCGGCGGGTGCCGGTGCCGGATCAGAACCGCCGGCTGCTGGTGCAGGCGCAGCGGGGGCGCCGGGGCCAGGTGTGTGCGGTGAGGGGACCGCGACTGCGTCTTTGACTCGTGCGCCGGGCGTCACCGTCTGTGCCTCGGGACTCTTCGGGTCAGCGCTGGGGGATTCGTTCGTCATCGCACTACTCCTTACCAAATGTGATGTGGACAACATATACCAGTTTCGAAGCCATGAGCCCGATGGTGCAGCAATTGTGTGAACCGGATACGAACGCGCGATCAATTCTTCGCCGGTGAGCCTCATCCTGAGGCCGTGCTTTAGGCTGGTGTCGATACCGACCCCAGTGGAAGAGAGAGCGCATATGCCGGTGAATACGGAGAAGCAGGGGGCCACGTTCTCCCTGCCTCAGCCCTATGAGGTCTCCAGGGAGGCGATCGCGGAATTCGCGCTCGCCACCGGAGCGAAGGCCGATTACCATTTCGACGCCGAGGCGGCCACCGCGCTGGGCTACCGCGACGTCGTCGCCCCGACCACCTTCGCCGTGATCATCGCGCAGAAATCGGAAGCCGCCTATATCTCCGACCCGGATTCGGGCATCGACTTCTCGAAGGTCGTCCACGGCTCCGAGCAGTTCTCGTTCACTCGACCCATCGTCGCCGGTGACTTCCTGTCGGCAGTCACCCATGTCGACGGAGTCCGGGCCGCCGGGAACAACGCCATGATCACCACCCGCACCGAGATCACCGATGTCGCGGAGCAGCCCGTCGTCACCGTGACCTCGACCATCGTCGTGAGAGGAGACGGAGAATGAGCGCCATCGACTTCTCCACACTGACCATCGGAGACACCGTCGTGGAATCCGAGATCCCACTGTCGCGCGCCTCCCTCGTCGACTATGCCGCAGCCTCGGGCGATCACAATCCGATCCACTGGAACGAACGTTTTGCCCGCGAAGTCGGCCTCGACGATGTCATCGCCCACGGGATGCTCTCGATGGCGGCGGTCATCGCTCCGGTGGCCGAATGGCTCGGCGACCCGGGTGCGATCGTCGACTACCGGACCCGCTTCTCCGCCCCCGTCGTCGTCCCCGATGCCGATTCCGGATCACCGGCCGCCCCGACGACCTCGCTCAAGCTCACCGCCACCGTCGGCGCCGTCGACCCTGCCGTCGGCACGGCCCGCATCGACATCTCCGTGAAGTCCGGCGAGGCCGATGTCCTCAGCCGCACTCAGGTTCGGATCTCGGCGTGACCGAAGCCCACCCGCAGGAACTCTCCAGCTTCACCACCTTCCGCCTCGGCGGACCGGCCCCGCAGGTCACGGTTGCGAACACCCGAGACGAACTGCTCGATTTCTGCGCCGCCCACCCGCTCGAACTCAACGGTCAGGAACGGTCCCGCGTCTTGTTCATCGGCGGCGGATCGAATCTGCTCATCGCCGATGCCGGATTCGACGGTGCGGTCTGCGTGGTCCGAACCACCGGAGTGGAGACGACCCAGACCACGACGACCGACACCCGGGTCACCGCCGAGGCGGGGGAGGACTGGGACGCCTTCGTCGCCCACACCCTCGACCTGGGGCTGTCCGGGCTCGAAGCACTGTCCGGGATCCCCGGGTCAGTCGGTGCGACCCCGATCCAGAACGTCGGCGCCTACGGCACGGAGGTCGGCGAGCTCATCTCCTCCGTCGAGGTCTTCGACCGGGTGTCCGGTCAGACCCGCCACCTCACCGCAGTCGAACTCGAATTCGGCTACCGCACCTCGGCGCTCAAGCGCGCCCAGATCGCAGCCGGAACCCCGCAGTACGTCGTGCTCTCGGTGACCTTCGACCTCCAGCGCAGCGACGAGTCGCTGCCCGTGCGCTACGCCCAGCTCGCCTCGACCCTCGACGTCGAGATCGGCAGCCGCGTCCCGGCCGCACGAGTGCGCGAGAACGTCATTGCGCTGCGCAGGTCGAAGGGCATGGTCCTCGACGCCGCCGACCACGACTCCTGGTCGGCGGGATCCTTCTTCACCAACCCCATCGTCGAGAACGCCGAGATCCTGCCCGCCGAAGCTCCTCGCTACCCGGTGACCGACCCGCTCAGCGGAGCGAAGATCGAAGGGAAGACGAAGACCTCAGCGGCCTGGCTGATCGAGCATGCGGGATTCTCCAAGGGGTTCAGCCTCGGTGAGGGACTGGCGTCGCTGTCGACCAAGCACACCCTGGCGCTGACGAATCGGGGACACGCGAGCACAGCCGATGTGATCGATCTCGCGTCGACCGTCGTCGCCGGCGTCGAGGACGCCTTCGGCATCACCCTCGAACCCGAACCGACCTTCATCGGCTGCTCCATCGACGACGGGAAACGTCCCTAGACTGGTGGCCGTGTCATCACGACGGAGAATCACCGCACTCGTCATCACCCTGACTGCGGTTGCGCTTGTGACCCTGCCCTGGGCGCTGTTCACCTCGCGCGCCGATCTCACCTTCGGCCCGCATGAGGCGCAGTACCGGATCACCGCGGATTCCCGACTCACCGTCGACTTCGGCCCCCTGGGCAGACTGCTCGTCCCCACCGAGGACGTCATCCCACTCGGACTGGGACTGCACGTCGACATCGGAGAGATCCCCGTATCGGGTGATTCCGGTGACGACGAGCGACCTGCGGCCGATCCCGCGGAGGTGGCGGACCCCGGCGGGGGAAGCGTCGACGCCCTCGGCGGCGACATCGCCTCCTATGCCTCGCTGTTCTCGGCCCCGCAGGCGCAGATCGACCAGGTCATCGACGGACTCAGCCAGGAGATCTTCACGCGATGGGCGCTGGCCGTATGCATCATCACCGGGGGACTCGTCGGTCTGGCCCTCTTCCTCGGGCCCGCCCGGGTCGACACCATCATCCGCGCCTTCGTCGGCAAGGAACTCCTCGCCATCGGACTGGTGCTCGTGCTCGTGCTCACCGGACTGGGCGCCGTCGTTCTCAATCGTCCGAAGCCGATCGCGGCCGATCCGGCATTCGAGGGCACGCCACTGGCCGGATCCCAGGTCACGGGCCGCCTCGGCGGCATCATCGACACCGCATTCGGTGCGGTGCAGGACTTCGCCGACGACAACGACGCCTTCTACGACGAGGTGCTCGCAGCCCTGCGGGCGCAATGGAACGACCGCCCGATCACCGGGAACTGGACCGATCGGGGACTCGTCCCGACTGCCGGAGTCGGCGCACCCGCTGCCGACGGCGGCGAGGGCGAAGGGCAGAAGGGTGTGTCCACGTTCGTCTACGGCTCCGATATCCACTGCAATATCGGAATGGCCCGCGTCGTCGGTGCGGTGGCGGAGATGAGTCGGGCCGATGCCTATATCGACGGCGGAGACATCTCCATGACGGGCACCTCGGCCGAGAACTACTGCCTCGACGTCGTCGACGACGAACTGCCGGAGAACCTGCCGCGCATGATCGTCAAAGGCAACCACGATTCCATGGAAACGACGCGGCACGCGAGGGCGCGCGGGTGGAACGTGCTCGAGGACTCCAGCGCAGAGATGGCCGGGGTGACCTTCTTCGGTGCCGCCGACCCGCGCCGGACCGTGTTCGGGTCCGGTCCGCAGTTGGAGACCGACCTCACCGCCGACCAGTACGCGCAACGGCTGCGCGACGAAGCCTGCCGGGCCGATTTCGACATCATGCTCATCCACGATCCCGCCGTCGGCGGACCGAGCCTGCGCTCGGGCTGCGCCGACTACGCTCTCAGCGGACACTGGCACCGACGGGTCGGACCGGAGAACTTCGGTTCGGGAACCCGCTACGTCAGCTCGACGACCGGGGGTGCACTGGCGAACGCCCTGACACCGGGACCGCTGAAGATGAACGCGGAACTGAGCATCATCCGCGTCGACAATGAGACGAAGCGCCCCATCGACGTGCAGATCATCACCGTCACACCCGACAGACAGGTGCAGATCGACCCCTGGGTGCGATTCCCCGAACCCAGGCCCCTCGTGGGCCAGCCGCCTGTCGATGAGCCGGTGGGTGAGTGAGCGTCGACACGTTCGAGACATTGCTTCGACACTCGGTTCGACGAATAACGGTCGAGCACGGTATGCTCGTTTCTCGTGGTCGGACACCACAGGGATCGACACGATCGCTCAAGTCCGATCAGAGGGGTGTGGCGCAATTGGTAGCGCAACGGTCTCCAAAACCGTAGGTTGCAGGTTCGAGTCCTGTCACCCCTGCGCAGTTGACTCTGCCGAAGTCTCATCGGCCAGGCGCCGTCCTCGACCGGCACGAACAATTGTGAAGCCAAACGAAACCGACCGAGTGAGGATGTGTGAGCGACACACCGGCAAAGCAGACTGGCAGCGCACCCAACAGTGCCTCCGGTCCAAAGAAGCTCGGATTCTTCGGACGAATCCTGCAGTTCTTCCGCGAAGTGGTGGCAGAGCTCAAGAAGGTCGTCACTCCGACCCGGAAGCAGCTGCTCAACTACACGCTCGTCGTGCTGGGCTTCATCCTGTTCATGATGCTTCTCGTCACGGGCCTCGACCTGGTCTTCGGCAAGCTCGTCGGCTGGGTGTTCGGCGGAACTCCGCTGTGGCCCCTGTGGTGATACGGCCTCAGCCGTGAACCACCCCAAGCTCAAACTTCACTCCCTACCGGGAATCACAAAACGCGAAGCGAGGAATTGATCGGTGTCGGATACCAACTCACCTGAGCAGGAGACCCCTGAGCCCCAGGACGTCACTCCCGAGGAGTCGGGTGCCGCTGTGGTGCCCGAAACCGAAGAGGCGGCCATCGACGCCGAGGCGACCGCCCCCGTCGAGTCCGCTGACGAAGCCGATTCCGCTGACGCAGCCGAGGGCGAGCAGGACGATGCTGCCGAAGACGTCGCCGCCGCCGACGAGGTCGACCCGGCCGAAGAATTCAAGGCCGAGCTGCGCATGCAGGAGGGTGACTGGTACGTCATCCACTCCTACGCAGGCTACGAGAACCGCGTGAAGCAGAACCTCGAGAACCGCACCGTCAGCCTCAACCTCGAAGAGTTCATCTTCGAGTCGCAGGTGCCGATGGAAGACGTCGTCGAGATCAAGAACGGACAGCGCAAGCAGGTCCGTCGTGTGCGTATCCCCGGATACGTGCTCGTACGCATGGAACTGACCGACGAGTCGTGGGGCGCCGTCCGCCACACTCCGGGTGTCACCGGATTCGTGGGCAACGCCTACGACCCGACTCCGCTGTCGATCGACGAGGTCTTCTCGATGCTCGCCCCGATCTTCGAAGAGCGCCAGGCCGAAGCCGCCGCTGCCGAAGGCCCCGCCGCCGAGGCCGCTGCGAAGTCCGCCCCCATCACCGAGGTGGAGTTCGAGGTCGGCGAGTCCGTGCTCGTCAAGGAGGGCTCCTTCGAGGGCCACCCCGCGACGATCCAGGAAATCCGTCCGGAATCGCAGAAGCTCACCGTGCTGCTGTCGATCTTCGAACGCGATGTTCCCGTCGAACTCGGCTTCGACCAGGTTTCGAAGCTCTGATCGCCACATAGTTTCGCTGATCGCCTCGGCGCGATCGTGACCGAAGGGGCCCGGAATTCTCCGGGCCCCTTCGGCGTTCCGGCGGTCCCTGGTTCGGCCGCCTCGGCGAGGGGGTTGTGTCGTTGGGGAAGGGGTTGTGTCGATCAAGGCTGAGCGCAGTTGTCGAACCGTCTACGGGGCGATATCCGGGCCCGCGCTTGAACGACGGCGCCGAGGCGGTCTCATCAGCCGACGACGCTGTCCCGCCTCGGCGAGGGAGTGATCGGGTGATGCCCCTCACGAGCATTTGCCCGCGGGTGGGCGCGCATGGAATACTGGTGTGGTTTGATTGCGGCCCTTATCGGAAGGCCGCTGTCGAACGATGTGCTGTATATGTCTGGCACATCGAAACCTCAAGATTAAGGACCGTACATGCCTCCCAAGAAAAAGGTAGCCGGCCTCGTCAAGCTCCAGATTCAGGCAGGTGCCGCTAACCCGGCTCCTCCGATCGGTCCGGCGCTTGCCCAGCACGGCGTCAACATCATGGAATTCTGCAAGGCCTACAACGCCGCCACAGAATCCCAGCGCGGAAACATCGTTCCCGTCGAGATCACCGTGTACGAAGATCGTTCGTTCGACTTCGTGCTCAAGACCCCGCCGGCAGCCGAGCTGATCAAGAAGGCCGCCGGAGTGAAGTCGGGTTCGGCTACACCGCACACCGTCAAGGTCGCTCACCTGAGCGCCGACCAGGTGCGCGAGATCGCCACCACGAAGATGCCCGACCTGAACGCCAACACCCTGGATCAGGCCGACCGCATCGTCGCCGGAACCGCGCGTTCCATGGGCATCACCACCGACATCGAGGTCTGAGACCTCACCCCACACAGTGGCAGGGCCCACGCAGCCCACACCACGACTGCAAGGAGTAAAGCAGATGGCAAAGCGTTCGAAGGCCTATCAGGCCGCGGCTGAGAAGATCGCCGCAGATGTGAACTACGAACCGGCTCAGGCGATCGCCCTGGCCAAAGAGACCAACGTGGCGAAGTACGACGCCACGGTCGAGGTCGCTCTCCGCCTGGGTGTTGACCCCCGCAAGGCGGACCAGATGGTGCGCGGCACCGTCAACCTTCCGCATGGTACCGGTAAGACCGCTCGGGTCCTGGTGTTCGCTGCCGGCGACCGTGCAGAAGCTGCCCGTGAAGCAGGTGCTGACTACGTCGGCTCCGATGACCTGCTGGAGAAGGTGGCCGGAGGGTTCACCGACTTCGATGCCGCTGTTGCGACCCCCGACATGATGGGCAAGGTCGGTCGTCTCGGTAAGGTGCTGGGTCCCCGTGGCCTGATGCCGAACCCGAAGACCGGCACCGTGACCATGGATGTCGCCAAGGCCGTCAACGACATCAAGGGCGGAAAGATCGAATTCCGCGTCGACAAGCAC
Organism: Brevibacterium sp. Lmc1; assembly: GCF_057654315.1. Classification (NCBI taxonomy): domain Bacteria; kingdom Bacillati; phylum Actinomycetota; class Actinomycetes; order Micrococcales; family Brevibacteriaceae; genus Brevibacterium; species Brevibacterium sp. Lmc1. The sequence goes on from NZ_CM172803.1 coordinate 1,364,089, forward strand.
TCGAACCTGCACTTCATCATCGGAAAGGTCTCCTTCTCCGAGGAAGCTCTGCAGGAGAACTTCGATGCTGCGATCGAAGAGATCCTGCGTCTGAAGCCGTCCTCCTCGAAGGGCCGCTACATCAGCAAGGCCACGATCACGACCTCGAACGGCCCTGCCGTTCCGGTCGACCACTCGGGCCTGCGCATCTGATCTGATCGATGCACCGGCAGAGGGCGGGAAGCGATTCGTTCGCTTCCCGCCCTCTCTCTTTCCCAATTACTACCTGACGGCGGCCCAGCAACCTCGCGCGAGGTTGCTGGGCCGCCGTCAGGTAGTTCGGGGAGTGGACGGGCTCTTGTCCACGGACGGGTTCGCGATTAGATTATGAGCAGTTGAGGCTCTCTTCCGACACCCGCCGATGGAGGTGGACCGTCCGCTATGGATTCGACGCTGCTGCTCGAAGACACCTATCAGCGTGCCGTTCGCCGCGCACATGAGCGTCTGGCCGGGCCATCGGATCCTCTCCTCCCTGCACCATCGTCGGAGCCTGGTGTGCGCGCCTCGGTGTTGGAATCCTGGGACCGGTCTCTTGCCCGGTTGCGCGACCCCGACAGCGTGGAGGTCCAAGTCCCGTTCGAAGCCGATCGCCTCGCCGAGGTGCGCCGGCGCCATCCTTTCCACGCGATCATGCCGCTGCTGCGATCCCACCTCATCGAACCCGCCAAGGATGCCGGTCTGCTCGCCGCCCTCGGCGACGAACAGGGGCGATTGCTCTGGGTCGAGGGGGAGCGAGGCGTCCGGAACCGCGCCGAAGCCATGGGATTCGTCTCCGGCTCGGACTGGTCCGAAGAGGTCATGGGCACTTCCGCCCCGGCGCTGGCCCTGCGCTCGGGCCGTCCGGTGCAGGTCAGCCGCGCCGAGCATTTCGCCCCCGACGTCCATTCCTGGAGCTGCAGCGCGGTCCCCGTCACCCACCCTCTGACCGGGCAGGTCATCGGCATCATCGATGTCACTGGGGGAGACGACGCTGTGTCCTCGATCGTGCTGCCGCTGCTGTCCTCGACAGCCAAAGCCGCAGGTGCCCAGCTGTCCCAGCTCTTCACCCCGCAGCAGATGCACACCGACACCGAGGCGGCCGGAACCAGACTCACCGTGCTCGGTCCCAGCCCCGCCCTGGAAGGCCCGGACGGCACCCGGATCCCGCTGACCCGCAGGCACGCCGAGATCCTGCTTCTGCTGCACCGGTATCCCGACGGCATCAGCGGAGCCGGGCTGGTGGAGCGGCTGTGGACGGTCGGCGGCAGCGAAGTCACGGTCCGGGCGGAGATCAATCGTCTGCGCAGAACGATCGACAGCTTCGGCGATCTGCGCATCGACGCGCGCCCCTATCGACTTCGCGGGGACGTCGATTCGGATCTTGAGCGAACCGTTCAGGCGCTGGCCAACGGTGACGCGGATTCGGCCCTCGAACAGTTCATCGGAACCGTCCTGCCGGACTCCGATGCTCCGGGAGTGCGGGAGATCGGAGCGGAAGTCAACGCACTCATGCGCGAGACCCTGCTGCAGGACGGAACCTGGCAGCAGTTGTGGCGGTTTGCAAATCTCCCGGACTTCCGTGACGACGTCGAAGTCCTCATGACCGTGCTGCGTCTGGCCCCGCCCGAGGCTGCCGAACGCAACGCCGCGGTCGTGCGTCTGGAGGCGCTGGGTCTCTGAACTCGGCGAACCCATCGCGGTTCGGCGTGCGGGACGGTTCGACCGCCTCGGCGATATGATGCAACCCACATGCAACGTTGCGCTCGGTAGCGTCGTGGTCACACGGAGACAATCCGGTGGAATCAGACGCATCAAAGGAGTTGCAATGACTGTCTACGCACAGCCTGGTCAGGACGGGTCGCTCGTCACGTTCAAGTCCCGCTACGAGAACTTCATCGGCGGTCAGTGGGTGCCGCCGGTCAAGGGCAACTATTTCGAGAATCCCAGTCCGGTCACCGGCAAGACCTTCACGGAGGTCCCGGCCAGCACCGCCGAGGATATCGAACTCGCTCTCGACGCCGCGCACAAGGCGGCTCCGGCATGGGGCAAGACGGCAGTGGCCGAACGGGCCAACATCCTCAATCGGATCGCCGATCGCATCGAGGAGAACCTCGAGACGCTCGCCGTCGCCGAGACCTGGGACAACGGCAAGGCGATCCGCGAACCCCTCAACGCCGACCTGCCGCTGGCAGTCGACCACTTCCGCTACTTCGCCGGAGCGATCAGGGCGCAGGAGGGCGGACTCTCGCAGATCGACGAGGACACGGTGGCGTATCACTTCCACGAGCCGCTCGGCGTGGTCGGTCAGATCATTCCCTGGAACTTCCCGATCCTCATGGGCGTGTGGAAGATCGCTCCGGCGCTGGCCGCGGGCAATGCGATCGTGCTCAAGCCCGCCGAGCAGACTCCGGCGTCGATCCTCGTCCTCGTCGAACTCATCGCCGACCTGCTGCCCGAGGGCGTGCTCAACGTCGTCAACGGCTTCGGTCTCGAAGCCGGCAAGCCGCTGGCGTCGAACAAGCGGATCTCGAAGATCGCGTTTACCGGGGAGACGACGACCGGTCGCCTGATCATGCAGTACGCCTCGCAGAACATCATCCCGGTCACCCTCGAACTCGGCGGAAAGTCGCCGAACATCTTCTTCGAGGATGTTTTGGCCAAGGACGACTCGTACGCGGACAAGGCCCAGGAGGGCTTCACGATGTTCGCCCTCAACCAGGGTGAGGTCTGCACCTGCCCGTCGCGTGCGCTCATCCAGGAATCGATCGCCGATCCCTTCCTCGAGAAGGTCGTGGCCAGGACGAAGAAGATCGTCCAGGGCAACCCGCTCGACACGGACACGATGATGGGCGCCCAGGCCTCGAACGACCAGTTCGAGAAGATCATGTCCTACCTCGACATCGGCCGCCAGGAAGGCGCCGAGGTGCTCACCGGCGGCGCCAAGGCCGAGCTTGACGGAGATCTGGCCGGCGGATTCTACGTGCAGCCGACGATCTTCAAAGGCACGAACAAGATGCGCATCTTCCAGGAGGAGATCTTCGGGCCCGTCGTCTCGGTCGCGACGTTCTCCGACTACGCCGACGCGTTGGCCACGGCCAACGACACGCTCTACGGCCTCGGAGCCGGAGTCTGGTCCCGTGACGGCAACACTGCCTACCGGGCCGGTCGTGAGATCCAAGCCGGGCGTGTGTGGGTGAACAACTACCACGCCTACCCGGCCCATGCGGCCTTCGGTGGGTACAAGGCTTCGGGCATCGGACGCGAGAACCACAAGATGATGCTCGACCACTACCAGCAGACGAAGAACCTGCTGGTCAGCTACTCGGAGAACGCCCAAGGCTTCTTCTGACCCCAATTGCTACCCGATGGCGGCGCAGCAACCTCGCGCCAGGTAGCTGCGCCGCCGTCGGGTAGTTCTTCCACCTCAAGTTCAAACCCCGCATCGCTTCGTGAACCATCATCACAAAGGAGAGAATGATGTCCGCAATGAAAGCTGCAGTAGTCGAGGGTTTCGGCCAGGAACTCGTCGTCGGGGACAATGCGATTCCCGACCCCGGCCCGGGCCAGGCCTTGGTCAAGCTCGTCGCCTCCGGCGTCTGTCACACCGATCTCCACGCCGCCCATGGTGATTGGCCGGTCAAACCGAAGGTGCCGCTCATCCCGGGACACGAAGGAGTCGGCATCGTCGAAAAGGTCGGCGAGGGCGTCACCGATGTCGAGGTCGGACAGATGGTCGGCAACGCTTGGCTGTGGACCGCGTGCGGAACCTGTGAGCACTGCCGTCAGGGCTGGGAGACCCTCTGCGAATCCCAGGTCAACGGCGGCTACGGCGTCGACGGCTCCTTCGGCGAGTACATGCTCGTCGACACGAAGTTCGCCGCCATCATCCCCGACGGTGCCGATCCCTATGAGATCGCCCCGGTCCTCTGCGCCGGCGTCACTGTGTACAAGGGACTCAAACGCACCGAGGTTCAGCCGGGCCAATGGGTCGTCATCTCCGGAATCGGCGGACTCGGACACATCGCCGTCCAGTACGCCGTCGCTATGGGCATGCGCGTCGTCGCCGTCGATGTCGCCGACGACAAGCTGGCGCTGGCGAAGAAGCACGGTGCCGAAATCACTGTCAACGCCTTCGCCGAGGATCCGGCCGAGATCATCCAGGACAAGATCGGCGGCTCACACGGAGTCCTCGTCACCGCCGTCCACCCCGCGGCGTTCGGTCAGGCGATCGGAATGACTCGCCGAGGCGGCACCATCGTCTTCAACGGACTGCCGCCCGGTGACTTCCCGGCACCGATCTTCGACATCGTGCTCAAGGGCCTGACGATCCGAGGTTCGATCGTCGGCACCCGACAGGACATGGTCGAGGCGTTGGAATTCTATGCCGCCGGCAAGATCCACCCGACGTTCACGAAGCGACCTCTCGAGGACATCAACGCGATCTTCGACGAGATGGAACACGGCAAGATCGACGGCCGTGTCGTCATCGAATACTGACGAACCTGCACACCCGCGCCCAGAACTACCTGACGGCGGCGCAGCAACCTCGCGCCAGGTTGCTGCGCCGCCGTCAGGTAGTGTGGGAGGGGTCTCGGTGGTCGGATTGGACTTGCCGGGACGGACTTCGTTAGACTTGAACCACCCAAGACCGTCGGTCTCTGTGGAATCATCGGAATTCGCCATCGAATCCCGGTGCCCGCAGACGAAGACTCCTAGTGAGTGACCCGCGCAGGTGAGCCGAAATCCTTCCGTCGGATTCTTCTGGAATCGACGGCCAAGCGTTTCACGCCTTCCTGCGTGGAGCGCTTTTTCTGTTGTCGGGACAGACCGGACGACTTATGAAAGGAACACCATGGCGAGGCCAGACAAGGCAGCCGCAGTCGAGGAGATCAAACAGCAGTTTGAGAACTCCGACGCTGTGTTGCTGACCGAGTACCGCGGTCTCACCGTCGCGCAGATGAAAGAACTGCGCGTCTCTCTCGGTGAGAACGTCAGCTACGCCGTGGTAAAGAACACGCTGACCAAGATTGCAGCCAAGGAAGCCGGAGTCACCGGTCTCGATGAGCACCTCAATGGGCCCACCGCGATCGCGTTCGTCAACGGCGAACCACCTGAGGCTGCCAAGGCTCTGCGTAACTTTGCCAAGGCGAACGACAAGCTCGTGGTGAAGGGCGGCTACTTCGATGGAGCCGCGCTCAGCCCCGAACAGGTCAACCAGCTCGCCGACCTCGAATCCCGCGAAGTGCTGCTTGCAAAGGCAGCCGGTGCCATGAAGGCAAGCCTCCACCAGGCGGCTTACCTCTTCACCGCTCCGCTGGTCAAGGCCGTGCGCACTGTCGATGCCCTCCGCGAGAAGCAGGACGACGCTCCTGCCTCCGACGCCTGAGCATCACCACAAACCGAACCGGTCGCTGATCGTGACCAAAACAGGAAGGACTAGCCACCATGGCTAAGCTCACCACCGACGAGCTCCTCGAGGCTTTCAAGGAGCTCACCCTCATCGAACTGTCCGAGTTCGTCAAGAAGTTCGAAGAAGAGTTCGACGTCGAGGCTGCCGCTCCGGCCGCCGTCGCCGCTGCTCCTGCCGCTGGCGGAGCTGGCGAAGCCGCTGCTGAAGAGCAGACCGAATTCGACGTCATCCTCGAATCGGCCGGCGAGAAGAAGGTTCCCGTCATCAAGGAAGTCCGTGGACTCACCTCCCTCGGACTCAAGGAAGCCAAGGACCTCGTCGACGGAGCTCCCAAGGCCGTCCTCGAAGGCGCTTCGAAGGAAGACGCCGAGAAGGCCAAGGAGACCCTCGAGGCTGCCGGCGCCACCGTCACCCTCAAGTGATCTTCTGCGCAGCAGCCTGACTGCTGCATAGGCTTCGAACCCCCACGGTCCGCCGTGGGGGTTCTCTGCATCCCCACCGGGTATGCCCACCCCACCGGGAATGCCCACTCCAGCAGGAATGCCCTAGGAATGCCCTCATTCGCCGAGGATGTTCGCCCGTCCCATGTCGATGTGACCGATTCGGAACACCGATCGACAGGGGCCGGGCAGAAGCTGAACTATTCTTGACTGGTGACTGAGACGACGAGCTACGCCCGCGCACAGCAGCAGCTGCGCGAACGCATCCGCGGAACTTGGGCGCAGCATCCCCTCTACATCGACGAGATCATCAGGCCCGGACTGACCGAGAGCCAGATCAAGGCCATTCGGCAAGCCTCACAGCAGACCGAGGACACCGGCCTCACCCACTATCTCGCGATCGTCCCCGGACTCCTGACCATGGGCTACGGCGATTGGGCGAAGTTCACCTCCGACTTCGCCTTCGACATGCATCAGGAATCGGAGGAGAAGCAGACCCTCGTCCTCTTCAGTGAAGGCGAGACCTCCGCCCGCTCGTTCGCCTACCTCGTCACCGACAACGGACCCGTCGTCCCCACGGGTGCCCCGGAACTCATGAAGTCCAGCAGCGACGACTTCATCCCTGTCGAACTCGCCGTGCCCTACTATCTGCAGGTCCTCGTCGCCGCCGCCAAGGGCACCGAACCTCCCCAGGCACCGGATTTCGACACCCGCGACGTCGGTGACCGCGATGAGGACTACATCGAACGCTTCGGCCTCGACAACTCCGACCCCGATGCGCTCGTCTTCGGTGCCACGGCGGTCGCAGCCCTCGGTGCGACCCTGTGGCTGCTGCATCGCCGTCATCGCTATTCCTGGCGGTCTGAGCTGACCACGAAACCCGAACTGGTCACGTCGCACAAGCTGAAGAAGGCCGTCACCGAGGCGGCCGCCCCGATCCCCGAACCCGACCATCCCGATGACGACACGTGGGCCCTGCATGACCGAGGCAGACGAATCCAGGATGCGCTGGCGGCTCTGACTGCGGCCCACCCGGATTGGGCAGAATCGGTCGACTTCGCCCACCGCAACGGCGTGTTCGTCCTCGTCGCCCTCGACCGTTGGCTGCGCCGACAGCTGCGCAGGCGCTCCAGCCGAGTCGAAGACGAACCGCGCTTCTGCTTCCTCTTCCCGCATCATCGCAAGGACATTGAGGACCATGTGCTCAAACAGTCGGGCCGCAGCCTCACCGTAGGGCTGTGCGCCGACTGTCGTCAGGAGCTGGCGACCGGCCACGACCCGGAACGACTGATGGTGCCCAAACGTCCCGGCTCCACCCGTGCAGTTCCGTACTTCCAACGCGATGACGCCTACGCACTCTCTGGTTTCGGCAGCTTCCAACCTCTCGACGAGGCGGTGCTGGATGAAATGAGCCCTCAGCGCTCCGCCGCTGTCGGAAGGAGCCGATGATGGCCGCCAGAAGCGTGCGTTCGAAGACCCCACTCGACTGGCTCATCGCCGTCGTCGCGGTCGCTGCAGTGTCGATCGGCGCCACTCTGCTGAGCACACATCTGTTCGATCAGGCGAAGGCCGAGAGGATCACCGCAGCCGACAGTGACGCGATCGTCGTCGACTCGATCTACGACGACCGCATCGAAGGCGCCCATGATCCGAACTACGCAACAGACCGCTACCAGGCGATCGCGACGTCCTTCGCAGCAGATCCCGTCTACTTCGACGGCTACCCGGAGTTCGAGATCGACGAGGGCGATGTCGACTCCATCCGCGCGGAGATCGCCGAGGCCGACAGCCCGATCTATGTGGCGTTCCTCAACGTCTCGGATCTTGACGACGCCGATGGAGACCTCGATCTGTTGGCGGCTCGGATCGTCACCGAGATGGATGACCCCGAGGCTGCAGTGCTCACGGTCGATGCCACCGGGCGCATGGGACTGGCGGAGAAGGGCCTCATCCGACCTTCGCTGCTGACTCTGTCGGGGGACTTCGACGACAGCGACTCCGATGCCGCGCTCGCGGGAGTGCGTAAGATCAGTGCTGCCGAGACCGAGAACGTCGAATCGCGCTACTCGCACCGTCATGATGACGACGGGAACCCGGAGGTGACCTCCGAGGACACGACGAAGGACCCGCACACGCTGTCGTACAGCACCGGCGGCGCTGTGGCCGGAGCCGTCTTCGGCATCCTCGTCGGCGCGGGAATCGGCGTCGGAACATACTTCATCCGCCGCGCACTGAAGAAACGGACAGCGAAGCAGTGACCCAACAGGCCCAGACGATCGCCGAGGCGCTCAACACCGATCCCGTCTACGTGACGAATGCCGCGAAGGGGGAGATCAACGAAACGCTGCTGCAGAAGGCGGAGACGAAGATCGACAGCCTCGACTTCGATGTCTACGTCATCATCACCGGAGGCGAGGGTGCCGATAGGGATCTGCTCGAGCAGGTCAAGGTCTTCAACGGCGATGAGGGTGCGTTCATCATGATCGATACGAACACCGACCTCGCCGTCGACTACACCTTCGAGGACCAGCACGATCTGCAGATGCAGGTGATGGAGCAGATGTCCGTCGGGCGCGAACAATGGAGCCACAGCACTCCGTCGCAGACGAAGCTGAACATGCTCCTCGACCTCTACGCCGATCCGCAGGAGGCACCCGAGTACGAAACCGGACAGGAGGCCTCGGGCAGCGAGGTGCAGACGGTCGACGGTTCGAACTCGACAGCCACTCTGTTCCTCGGGGGAGCGGTTCTGGTGCTGGCGCTGGTCATCGCCGTCATCTGGTTCGCCAGGTCACGGCGAGAGCGGGCGAAAGCCGCCCGCACCCGCCGCCGCTTCGAATTGCCGGCACGACTGCTCGACCGAGTCGATGACCTGCAGCGGAAGACCCTGCGAGAAGGACTGAACGAGGACACGACAGAGCTGGCCGACGAGATCACGCAGCTGCAGACCCAGGACCTCAGCACCACAGATGCCGAGGGAGTGGAAAGAGCGCTCGACGCCTACCAGATGGCCAGATCCATCGTCGACGACACCGAGGCCGAACGCATCGACCTCGCCGGGGCCATGGTGCTGCTGCGTCAGGCCGGACGCGAGATCGCCGAGGTGAAGCTGCACAGATCGACCAAGCGCGGGGCGAGGACCGGAAAATCCGATTCTGCCCGTTCTGCTGGCTCGACGAAGTCAGCAAAGACGCGGGGACTCCCGCAGAGTCTGTGCACGGTCAACCCTCTCCACGGAGAGGCGCGATCGAATCAGCTGGTGAGCACCGAGCGCAAGGGACACTTGGCGGGAAAGAGCGTTCGCGTCCCCGTCTGCAGCAGCTGCCTGTCCGATCTGCACTCCGGCCGCGAACTGCAGTGGATCTTCGACGGCGACCGACCCTACGTCGAGGGCCGCAGCGTTTGGGCACAGACGCTGTTCGGAGCGATCGGCGGCGATCTCGTTACCGCCCTGCACCGGCACGGCTCCTAGGGAACCGGCCGGCTGAGTCCACTCAGTCAGTGCACGTCCGACCGTTGCTCAAGCGGGTCCGGAATCAGACCAGGTGGTGCTCCCGGGGAATCGTCCGATCATGATCACCCGGCATGGAGCGGGCGGGCAGAGCCACCTCGGCGTCTCCCTGATCGACCCTCATCCCCTCGATATCGGCGAGCTGACGGGAAACGAAATCACGGTCGACCGGGGTCCCGTGACCGGGAACGAAGGTCCTCGCCTCAGGAAACGCCAGCAGGGTGTGCAGGCTCGATGCCCATTCGCTCAAGGAAGCATCGGCCCCGGCCTGAGGTGCATCCGCCTCTTCGACGAGGTCGCCGGTGAAGACGATGCCGAGCTCGGGCAGTCGGACGACGAGGTCGGCCGTCGAATGTCCTCCGAGCACATGGAACTCGACCGGACAGCCACCGAGGTCGAGGTGCCACACATCACCGGGTGTCGGATCGACGGGCGAGACGTCGACGATGAGCTCACCGGGATCCGTGGGTAGGCTCGATCGATATTCAGCCGGGAAGTCACCGACCGCGACTCCGTCGAGAGCGATCCAGGCCGTGGCCTCTTGATCGGCGGCGAACGATGACGATGCGTACACGGCGGTGACCCCGGCGGAGACGGCTGCGGCGGCGCCGAAGAAGTGATCCCAATGATCATGGGTGATCGCGAGCTCGATCGCGCGGGGATGGCTGCCTCCGATCTCCTCGCCGAGGCGGCCCGCCCGCTCCACCAGATGTGCGGCGGCCGCGGGGCCGGGGCCCGCGTCGACGAGCAGAGAGCGATCGGTGCCGACGATGATTCCGCAGTTGACTGCGGCCGGATCGAAGCTGAGGATACTCACTCGTGTCATGGTCGCAGTCTAGAATGTCTCCCACCGGCTGTCAGCGCGACGATGCGCGAAGGAGACATTGCAATGCGAGGCGGCCATCAGCGACGACAGAGGCCACAGATGGAGATCACTCGGATCAGGTCCGGACACGGCAACCCGGCGGCAATCGAGGCATTGATACCCGAGCTGCTGGCTTTCGACACTGTCATCAATCGAGCATCCGGGCTGGGGGAGGACTTCGACCCGATTCCCGAAGAACTGCGGCACTCGCTGACCAGCAGGAGCGAGTACCGGGCCACGCTCACCTGGATCGGTCGCAACCACGGAGACATCGTCGCCAGGGGCACTGCCGACTTGCGTCTGACGAGCAACACCGACACTGCAGAGCTCTGGTGCGCGGTCCGACCCGATCTGCGCCGACGAGGACTGGGCGCGGCCCTGCTCGAGCAGATGGAGTCCGATCTGGCGGCAGACGGACGGACCGCGCTGTCGACCTATTGTGAGATCCCGGAGTCTGTCAGAACTGCCGATCTGCGCGGGGCCCATCTTGCCGCCGAGACCGGTGCCGGGACGCTGCCGGTGGCTCTGCCTGAAGTGTCGTTCCTCAGCGCTCGCGGATACGGGCTCGCCCAGATCGAACGCTGCTCGGTCGCTCCGACCGCCACTGCGGCCGAGCTCGACCTCGGTGCCAAGGCCGACGGCTACGTCATCGAGACATGGCGAGGTCCGGTCCCGGAACAGCGGCTCGAGCACATCGCACTGTGCAAGCGCCGGCTGAGCACCGACGTGCCGGGAGCAGCGAAATTCGGGGGAGAGGAGACCTGGGACGGTGAGCGGGTGAGGGCCCTCGACGCAGAGAAGGAAGCAAAAGGCGAAACCATGGCCACGGCGCTCGCCCTCCTCGACGGGGAGCCGGCGGGATACACGCAGGTCGGACACTCGGCCGATCGGTCGACCGTCGGGTGGCAGGGCGGAACTCTGGCGCTGAGCGAGCATCGTGGCCACCGCCTCGGTGCCAGGCTCAAGATCGCCAATCATCGCAGTCTCGCCGAGAACACGGCGGTCGACCGGGTGTACACGTGGAACGCGGTGGAGAATTCGTGGATGCTGGCGATCAACGATCAGGCGGGATTCGCCACGTGGGCCTGGGTGGGGATGTGGACGAAGAATCTGCACTGAAACCGTCGTCTTGCCAGACTTGACCAGATGCTATAAGCTTGATATTTGCATCGTTCTGCCTGTGGTGTGCCTTCATATAGCGGTGGGCACAGCATTTCCACTCAAGTGAACCATGCCGACGCCGGGAGTCGAAATCTGACACACCCCGTATATGTCGTGGATGTCCGGACGTCGCCGGAGCGAGTGGGCAGACGAAGTATCAGATGGTGAAGCACTCGGAAGGAACCAATTGGCCGCCGCCAACGACAACACCAGGACCGCTAATCCCCCCAAGAGAATTTCCTTCGCGAAGATTCGCGAGCCCCTCGAGGTTCCCGATCTGCTCGGTCTGCAGACGGACAGCTTCGACTGGCTGATCGGATCGGAGGCGTGGCAGGACCGCGTCGCCGAGGCCATCGAGATCGGGGACGACTCAGTCGCAACCACCTCGGGACTCGAAGACATCTTCGAAGAGATCTCGCCGATCGAAGACTTCGGCGGATCCATGTCGCTGTCGTTCCGCGAGCACCGGTTCGAAGCTCCCAAGTACTCGATCGATGAGTGCAAGGAACGCGATATGACCTACTCGGCGCCGCTGTACGTCACCGCCGAGTTCATGAACAACAACACGGGCGAGATCAAGAGCCAGACCGTGTTCATGGGTGACTTCCCCCTCATGACCGACAAGGGCACGTTCATCGTCAACGGCACCGAGCGCGTCGTCGTCTCCCAGCTCGTGCGTTCGCCCGGCGCCTACTTCGAATCCAGCGTCGACAAGACCACGGACAAGGACATCTTCACCGCGAAGATCATCCCGTCCCGCGGTGCCTGGCTGGAGTTCGAGGTCGACAAGCGCGACCAGGTCGGTGTTCGCCTCGATCGCAAGCGCAAGCAGTCCGTGACTGTTCTGCTCAAGGCCCTCGGCTGGTCCGAAGCGAAGATCCTCGAAGAGTTCGGCGAGTTCGAATCGATCCGCGAGACGATGGCCAAGGACACCGTCACCACGCAGGACGAAGCGCTGCTCGACATCTACAAGAAGCTGCGCCCGGCAGAGCCTGCGACCGCTGAGGCCGCTCGCAACCTGCTCAACAACCTGTACTTCAACCCGAAGCGCTACGACCTGGCCAAGGTCGGCCGCTACAAGGTCAACCGCAAGCTCGGCGTCGAAGCCCCGCTGTCGGACTCGGTGCTCTCCACCGAGGACGTCGTCGCCACCATCCGCTACCTCGTGTCTCTGCACGCCGGAGTGGACACGGCCAAGGGCACCCGCGACGGCGAAGAGGTCGAGATCAGCGTCAAGCTCGACGACATCGATCACTTCGGCAACCGCCGCATCCGTGCCGTCGGCGAGCTCATCGAGAACCAGATCCGCACCGGTCTGTCCCGGATGGAGCGCGTCGTGCGTGAGCGCATGACCACTCAGGACGTCGAGGCGATCACCCCGCAGACCCTGATCAACATCCGCCCCGTGGTGGCTGCGATCAAGGAGTTCTTCGGCACCTCGCAGCTCTCGCAGTTCATGGATCAGAACAACCCGCTCGCGGGTCTGACCCACAAGCGCCGTCTCTCCGCACTGGGACCCGGCGGTCTCTCGCGTGACCGTGCTGCCATGGAAGTCCGTGACGTGCACCCCTCGCACTACGGCCGCATGTGCCCGATCGAGACCCCCGAAGGCCCGAACATCGGTCTGATCGGTTCGCTGGCGTCCTACGCCCGCATCAACCCCTTCGGCTTCATCGAGACGCCTTACCGCAAGGTCGTCGACGGTGTCGTGACCGATGAGACGCAGTACCTGACCGCCGATGACGAACTCGAGTTCAACATCGCCCAGGCCAACGCACCGCTGACCGACGACCAGCGTTTCGCTGAGGTCGAGGTCCTGGCACGCCCGAAGGGCGGCGGCGGTGAGGCCGAACTGGTCCAGCATGACCAGATCGACTTCATGGACGTCTCCGCACGTCAGATGGTGTCTGTGGCTTCGGCTCTGATTCCGTTCCTCGAGCACGACGACGCCAACCGCGCCCTTATGGGTGCGAACATGCAGCGTCAGGCCGTGCCGCTGGTGATGGCCGAATCCCCGGTCGTTGGCACCGGCATGGAATACCGTGCCGCCGTCGACGCCGGCGATGTCATCACCGCTGAGAAGTCCGGTGTCATCACCGAGGTCTCGGCCGACTACGTCACTGTGCTCGCCGACGACGGAACCCAGCTGACCTACAAGGCGGCGAAGTTCAAGCGGTCGAACCACGGCACCTCGTACAACCAGCGCATCCTCGTCGACGAAGGCGACCGCGTCGAGGCCGGCACCGTCCTCGCCGACGGACCGTCCACCGAGAACGGTGAGATGGCTCTGGGCAAGAACCTCCTCGTGGCGTTCATGTCCTGGGAAGGCTACAACTACGAGGATGCGATCATCCTCTCGCAGCGTCTCGTCCAGGACGATGTGCTCTCCTCGATCCACATCGAAGAGCACGAAGTCGATGCGCGCGACACCAAGCTCGGTGCCGAAGAGATCACTCGGGACATCCCGAACATCTCGCCCGATGCCCTGGCCGACCTCGACGATCGCGGAATCATCCGCATCGGCGCCGAGGTCACCGACGGTGACATCCTCGTCGGCAAGGTCACCCCGAAGGGTGAGACCGAGCTGACCCCGGAAGAGCGCCTGCTGCGCGCGATCTTCGGTGAGAAGTCCCGTGAGGTCCGCGACACCTCGCTGCGCGTTCCCCACGGCGAGATCGGCACCGTCATCGGTGTGCGCGTCTTCGACCGCGAGGACGACGACGAGCTCTCGCCCGGCGTCAACCAGATGGTCCGCGTCTACGTGGCTCAGCGCCGCAAGATCACCATCGGTGACAAGATGGCCGGCCGTCACGGAAACAAGGGCGTCATCTCGACGATCCTGCCGGTCGAGGACATGCCGTTCCTCGCCGACGGCACCCCTGTCGACGTCATCCTCAACCCGCACGGTGTTCCCCGTCGTATGAACATCGGACAGGTCTTCGAGGTTCACCTCGGATGGATCTCGAAGCAGGGCTGGAAGATCGAGGGCAACCCCGAATGGGCTGCCGAGCTGCCCGACGCCGCTCGCGAAGCCGAGGCCGGCACCAACCTGGCCACCCCGGTCTTCGACGGTGCGCACGAGCAGGAGCTGCGCGGACTGCTGGATTCGACGACCCCGAACCGCGATGGGGACCGCCTCATCGACTCCTCGGGCAAGGCCCAGCTGTTCGACGGACGCTCCGGTGAGCCGTTCCCGTACCCGATCTCGGTCGGCTACATGTACATGCTCAAGCTCCACCACCTCGTCGACGACAAGATCCACGCGCGTTCGACCGGACCGTACTCGATGATCACCCAGCAGCCGCTCGGTGGTAAGGCGCAGTTCGGTGGTCAGCGCTTCGGTGAGATGGAAGTCTGGGCCCTCGAGGCCTACGGCGCCGCCTACACCCTGCAGGAGCTTCTGACGATCAAGTCCGATGACATCCCAGGCCGTGTGAAGGTCTACGAAGCCATCGTCAAGGGTGAGAACCTGCCCGACCCGGGAATCCCGGAGTCGTTCAAGGTCCTCATCAAGGAGATGCAGTCCCTGTGCCTCAACGTCGAAGTCCTGTCTTCCGACGGAGGCCATGTCGAGATGGGCGAGTCGGAGGACGAGGTCTACCGCGCCGCCGAAGAGCTCGGCATCGACCTCTCCCGCCGCGAAGCACAGACCGTAGAAGAAGTCTGAGTACTTCCACTTCAACCGACACAACTTTTTGATGAACGATTCGTTCATCGCCAGGAAAGAGGATTTACGTGCCTGACGTCAATTTCTTTGATGAACTGCGCATCGGTCTTGCCACCACGGAGAACATCCGCGGCTGGTCACACGGTGAGG
Organism: Brevibacterium sp. Lmc1; assembly: GCF_057654315.1. Classification (NCBI taxonomy): domain Bacteria; kingdom Bacillati; phylum Actinomycetota; class Actinomycetes; order Micrococcales; family Brevibacteriaceae; genus Brevibacterium; species Brevibacterium sp. Lmc1. The sequence goes on from NZ_CM172803.1 coordinate 1,379,311, forward strand.
TGAAAAAGCCTGAGACCATCAACTACCGCACCCTGAAGCCGGAGAAGGACGGACTCTTCTGCGAGAAGATCTTCGGTCCCACCCGTGACTGGGAGTGCGCCTGCGGAAAGTACAAGCGAGTCCGTTTCAAGGGCATCATCTGCGAACGCTGCGGCGTCGAGGTGACCCGTGCCAAGGTGCGTCGTGAGCGGATGGGCCACCTCGAGCTCGCCGCTCCCGTCACCCACATCTGGTACTTCAAGGGCGTGCCCTCGCGTCTGGGCTACCTGCTGGACCTGGCTCCGAAGGACCTCGAGAAGGTCATCTACTTCGCGGCCTACATGATCACCTCGGTCGACGAGGATTCCCGTCACCGTGATCTGCCCAGCCTGCAGAACAAGATCGACGTCGAGAAGCAGCAGATCGGCACCCGCCGTGACGCCGACATCGACCGTCGTGCCAAGAAGCTCGAAGAGGATCTCGCAGCACTCGAGGCCGAAGGCGGAACCGCCCAGGCCAAGAAGAAGCTGCGGGACACCGCCGAGAAGGAAATGGACAAGCTGCGCAAGAACGCCGACCGCGAGGTCGACCGTATCGAGCAGGTGTGGGACCGGTTCAAGAACCTCAAGGTCAACGACCTCGAAGGTGACGAGAGCCTGTACCGCGAGATGTTCCACCGCTTCGGTCTGTACTTCACCGGCGCCATGGGTGCCGAAGCCATCCAGAAGCGCCTCATCGACTTCGACCTCGAAGGCGAAGCCGAGAAGCTGCGTGAGCTCATCGCCACCGGCAAGGGACAGCGCAAGACCCGTGCGCTCAAGCGCCTCAAGGTCGTCAACGCGTTCCTGACCACCGATAACAACCCCGAGGGCATGGTCCTCGACGTCGTTCCGGTGATCCCGCCGGAGCTGCGCCCGATGGTGCAGCTCGATGGTGGACGCTTCGCGACCTCGGACCTCAATGACCTCTACCGTCGCGTCATCAACCGCAACAACCGCCTCAAGCGTCTGCTCGACCTCGGTGCTCCCGAGATCATCGTCAACAACGAGAAGCGGATGCTGCAGGAGGCCGTGGACTCGCTGTTCGACAACGGACGTCGCGGACGTCCGGTGACCGGACCGGGCAACCGCCCGCTCAAGTCGCTGTCGGACATGCTCAAGGGCAAGCAGGGACGCTTCCGTCAGAACCTGCTCGGTAAGCGTGTGGACTACTCGGGCCGTTCGGTCATCGTCGTCGGTCCGCAGCTGCACCTGCACCAGTGCGGTCTGCCGAAGACCATGGCTCTCGAGCTGTTCAAGCCCTTCGTGATGAAGCGCCTGGTCGATCTCAACCACGCTCAGAACATCAAGTCGGCCAAGCGCATGGTCGAGCGCCAGCATCCGCAGGTGTGGGACGTCCTCGAAGAGGTCATCACCGAACACCCCGTGCTGCTCAACCGTGCACCGACCCTGCACCGTCTGGGCATCCAGGCGTTCGAGCCGCAGCTCATCGAGGGTAAGGCCATCCAGCTGCACCCGCTCGTCTGCTCGGCGTTCAACGCTGACTTCGACGGTGACCAGATGGCTGTGCACCTGCCGCTGAGCCCCGAGGCGCAGGCCGAGGCCCGCATCCTCATGCTCTCGGCCAACAACATCCTCAAGCCCTCGGACGGCAAGCCCGTGACCATGCCTTCGCAGGATATGATCATCGGTCTGTTCCACCTCACCTCCGAGCGCAAGGGACTGGCCGGCGAGGGCCGTGCGTTCTCCGGCATGGGCGAAGCCATCATGGCCTTCGACCGCGGAGAGCTCGACCTCGGTTCGCCGATCACCATCCGCCTGGAAGACGTCGTTCCCAACGCGGACATGGAGCTTCCCGAGGGCTGGGAGGCCGGCGAACCGCTGGACGTGGCGACCACCCTGGGCCGCGCGACGTTCAACGAATACCTGCCTGCCGACTACGCGTTCGTGAACTCCACGATCGACAAGAAGGCCCTGAGCCGGATCGTCAACCACCTCGCCGAGGAGTACCCGAAGGTCGAGGTCGCACACACGCTGGACAACTTCAAGGCCGGCGGCTTCCACTGGGCCACCCGCTCGGGCATCACCATCGCGATGTCGGACGTCGTCTCACCCGAGGCGAAGACCGAGATCATCAACGATGCCGAGGTCATCGACACGAAGGTCCAGCAGCAGTACGAACTCGGTGCACTCACCGACGACGAGCGCCGCAACGAGCTCGTCAAGCTGTGGACGGAGACGACCGAGAAGGTCGACCAGATCATGCGTACGAACTTCCCTGAGGAGAACTCGGTGCTGCGTCTGGTCGAGTCCGGTGCTTCCGGTAACTGGATGCAGGTGCGTCAGCTGGCCGGTATGCGCGGACTGGTGACGAACCCGCAGGGTGAGATCATCCCGCGACCGATCGTCTCGAACTACCGTGAGGGACTCGCAGTGCTCGAGTACTTCATCGCCTCGCACGGTGCTCGTAAGGGTCTGGCCGATACCGCTCTGCGTACCGCTGACTCCGGTTACCTGACCCGTCGTCTCGTCGACGTCTCGCAGGATGTCATCATCCGCGCGGCAGAGGCCGAGTCGAACAAGGGCATCACCCTGCCGATCGCCGAACGCGATCACGAGGGCAACCTGGTTCCGCACGAGTACGCCGAGACCAGCGTCTACGGTCGTCTCACCGTCTCCGATGTCACCGACGCCGAGGGCAATGTGCTCCTTCCGGCCAAGTCCGATGTCACCGGTGCAGTGGTGGACATGCTCGTGGCCAACGGCATCGAGGAGCTCAAGGTCCACTCCGTGCTGACTGCCGATTCCGATGCGCAGATCTCCGCCGAGCACTACGGTCGCTCGATGGCGACCGGCCAGCTCGTCGACATCGGAGAGGCCATCGGCACCGTCGCAGCACAGTCGATCGGTGAGCCCGGTACCCAGCTGACGATGCGTACGTTCCACACCGGTGGTGCCGCCGCTTCGACAGGTGATATCACGCAGGGTCTGCCGCGTGTGACCGAGCTCTTCGAAGCTCGCACACCGAAGGGCTTCGCCCCCATCGCCGAGGCGACCGGACGGGCGAAGATCGACGACAGCCGCAAGACCCGCTTCGTCATCATCACCCCTGATGACGGCAGCGAAGAGATCGAGCACGCAGTGTCCAAGCGTGCCCGTCTCATGGTCGAGGACGGTCAGCACGTCAAGGCCGGAGAGCAGCTCATCGTCGGTGCCGTCGATCCGAAGCAGGTGCTGCGCATCCGCGGTCGCCGTGAGGCCGAGCGCTTCCTCGTCGAGGAAGTTCAGAAGGTCTACCGTTCGCAGGGCGTGGGCATCCACGACAAGCACATCGAGGTCATCGTGCGGCAGATGCTGCGTCGCGTGACCGTGATCGAGTCGGGCGATACGAACCTGCTGCCCGGTGAGCTCGTCGACCGCGGCCGCTACCAGGCGGAGAACCGTCGTGTGGTCGCCGAAGGCGGCCAGCCGGCATCGGCTCGTGACGAGCTGATGGGCATCACGAAGGCTTCGCTGGCCACCGAGTCGTGGCTGTCGGCCGCGTCCTTCCAGGAGACCACCCGCGTCCTAACCGAGGCGGCCATGGAAGGCAAGTCCGATACGCTCATGGGGCTGAAGGAGAACGTCATCCTCGGTAAGCTCATCCCTGCCGGCACCGGCCTGCAGACCCACCGCAACCTCGTGGTGGAGCCGACCGAAGAGGCCAAGGCCGAGATGTTCACCAACAGCTACGGCGACTTCTACGCAGGCATCGGAGCCGATTCCGGTTCCGCCATCCCGCTGGAAGACTACGACTACGGAGCATTCAGCTGATCAGCTGATCTCCCGGCCGTAAGGCAGACAGGAGGGGCATCCACCATTCGGTGGGTGCCCCTCCCGCCATTCATGTCTGCGGCATCGAGAAACGGGTGGAGTGTCGAAACACGGGCGTGTGCCCGTATCTCGACACTCCACCCGTTTCTCGATGAAGATGTCGCGAGCGTTCAGCCGAAGAGCACCTGCGCCTCTTCCCAGCGATGCAGCGGCACCGATTTGAGACTGTGCACGGCCGAGGACATCTCCACGGAGACGATGTCCGTGCCTTTGAGGCTGGCCATCTTCCCCCAGTGGCCATGCTGGGCGAGGTCGACCGCCGCCATGCCCAGCCGCGTGGACAGTACGCGGTCGTACGCAGTGGGGGAGCCGCCTCGCTGCAGGTGTCCCAAGATTGTGGCTCGGGATTCGATGCCGGTGATCTCTTCGATCTTCGGAGCGAGGTAGTTCGCGATCCCGCCGAGGCGGACGCGGCCCTTGTTGTCCACGCCGTGGTCGGCGACCTGGGAATCGAACCCCTCGGGAACGAACCCTTCCGCGACGACGACGATCGGTGCGCGTCCGCGATCTTTGGCCGAGGTCACCCATTCGGCGATCTGGTCGAAGTCGACGGGGAACTCGGGCATGAGGATCGCATGGGCACCCGCAGCCATGCCCGCGTGCAGGGCGATCCAACCGACGTTGCGTCCCATGACCTCGATGACCATGCAGCGGTGGTGCGATTCGGCGGTGGTGCGCAGCCGGTCGATCGCCTCCGTGGCGATGGACTGAGCGGTGTCGAAGCCGAAGGTGTAGTCGGTGTTGCCGAGATCGTTGTCGATGGTCTTAGGCACGCCCACGATGTGCAGACCCTCCTCGTTGACCAGACGCGAGGCCCCTGCGAGTGTGCCTTCGCCGCCGATGGCGATGAGCGAATCGATGCCGTGGGCGGCCATGACCTCGCGCATGCGCTCGGGACCGCCGTCCTCATACGGGTGGGTGCGTGAGGTGCCGAGGATGGTGCCGCCGCGCCCGGAGAGGCCTCGGACATCGAGCATGGTCATATCGAACATGTCGTCGTGGAGCAGGCCACGCCAGCCGTCGCGGATGCCGACGAATGAGGCGTTGTGGGTGCGGATTCCCTTGCGGACGATGCCGCGGATGACAGCGTTGAGGCCCGGGCAGTCTCCGCCCGATGTGAGTACGCCGATCTTCATTCCAGTTGACCCTGATCCTTTGCTCGGTAGCCTTTGGCCAGATGGACATCGTGTCCGGCCATGAGTGAGAAGCCCTTGAGGACGACGGTGCCGTTCGATCCGTCGCCCCGCGCGGACTGACGGACCTCATTGCCCGCCATGATGTTGATCGTCTCGTCGCGGATGCGCACACCCGGCGGGACGTAGATGTCGTTGCCGCCCCACATAGAGTAGGAGACCAGCTCGACAGTCACACCCGGTCCCATGACGGCGCACAGATCGATATTGTCCCCGCCCATGAGCGCATATGTGGTGACCTGTCCGGTGCCGGGTGCCACGTCGATCTCACGACCGGACATGATGGCCACCGAGTTCGTGGGTGGGGCGGAACCAGGATCGACGGCCGGGCTGAGCTCGGCCGGTCCCCGTCGCTGCAGAGCCGACCCCGGGCCCGATTCCTGATCATGACCGGTCTGGCGGGCGAGCCTCTGGTGGAGTCGGTGGCCCTCCGGCAGATCGTCGATCAGCGGCATGAGGTCGTCGAGGAACTTCGCGGAGATGGCATCATCCTGCCGCTGCGCGGTCTCCTCGGGGTCGAGGCGTCCGTTCGTCACCGCCTCCGTGATCACGGAGAGGACCTCGTCCCGGTCCTTGTCGGAGGCACGGATCCGGCGCTTCGGGGCAGGGGAGTCATCTTCGGCCATGGCCACCAGTGTAGCGGGAATCACCCGCACAGACCGGGCCTTCCGCCGAGGCGGTCGGACAGGGCGCTGTGTCGTGTCGTCCCGTCTACAGCCGGGCCACAGCTGCGACCGATGGTGGGCCTAAGCAAGGACGCGAATGTGGTCTCCATGAGATACGAGAGCAGCGCCGGGAACCAGCCCGCAGCGCACCCAGCAGCCCCGTCCCTGCGAACGCCCACGACCGTCGACCTCGTCGTCCCGGTCTACAACGAGGAGGCTTCGCTGGCCGTCTCGATCGAGACTCTCCTCGCCGCCGATACCGGTCGCGGAATCGAGGTCACGATCATCATCGCCGACAATGCGAGCACCGATTCGACCCCGAGAATCGCCGCAGCGCTAGCGGCCGAACACCCGCACGTCGAATACGTGCGGCTCGAGCAGAAAGGCCGCGGGCGCGCACTGTCCCGGGTGTGGCAGTCCTCGACGGCGGATATCGTCGCCTATACGGATGTCGATCTCGCCACCGACATCCGAGTCCTCGAGCCGATGGTCGAGGTGATCCGCTCGGGACTGGCCGATGTGGCCATCGCGTCCCGTCTGCAGCCCGGTCTTGCGGTCGAGCGGGGCATCAAACGCGAGATCATCTCCCGCTGCTACAACCGACTGCTCAAGCTCAGCCTCGGTGTCAGGTTCAGCGACGCTCAATGCGGTTTCAAAGCGCTGTCGCAGCGTGCGGCGAGAGACCTGCTCCCGCAGGTTGAGGACAGCGAGTGGTTCTTCGACACGGAGCTGCTCGCTCTCGCCGAGTGGGCCGGGTACCGCATCCACGAGTTCGGCACGGACTGGACGGATGACCCCGACTCCTCCGTCGACGTGGTCAGCACGGCGTGGAAGGACATCAAGGGCATCGTCCGGCTGCGCACGGGCGGACGCATCCGGACCAGTCACGAAGTCCCGGCACCGAACACCGGGGCGCAGATCCTCCACTTCATCGACGTGGGGATCATCAGCACCATGCTCTACGCCGTGCTGTTCCTCGTCGGCATCCAATTCGTCTCGGAACCCACGGCGAACATCATTGCGCTGCTCCTTTCGACGATCGCGAACACCGCCCTCAACCGGGACCACACCTTCGGGGTGAGATCCCCGCACCGCCGACTGACCTCCCAATTGAAGGGTCTGGCGGCCTTCGGCCTGTGCCTGGCCTTCACCTCGGCAGGTCTGGCCGTCGCAGATGGATTCACCGGACCCTGGGCAACTGTCGGCACGCTCGCCGTGCTGACGGCGGCGAACCTCGCCGCCACCGTGGTCCGGTTCGTGCTCATGCGCACATGGGTCTTCGCCCGCGGTTCCCACCAGGGCGTCCACCCCGCCACCACGACTGCTGCAGCCGGAACGGCGCTCCCGAACGACAAGGACATCGACCATGTCTGAGACTCCCACCCGATATGCCCGCACCCGCGGACTGCGACGGCACTGGTACCCGATCACACTCACCGTGCTCACACTCGGCACGATCGCGGCGTTCCTCGCCAACCTCACGGCCAACGGGTGGGCGAACTCCTTCTATGCGGCGGCTGTGCAGGCCGGATCGGAGAACTGGGAGGCGTTCCTCTTCGGCTCCCTCGACTCGGCGAACGCGATCACCGTCGACAAACCCCCGGCCTCCCTGTGGCTGATGGCCCTGAGCGCCCGGGTCTTCGGCTTCTCTTCGTTCTCGATGCTCCTGCCCCAGGTCCTCCTGGCCGGGGTGAGTGTGCTCCTCATCGTCCATTCGGTGCGGCTGAGCCTGCGGTCCCATGTCGGACCAGGGCTTGAGAAGGCCGCCGCTCTGGGGGCCGGCGTGATCTTCGCCGTCTCCCCGGTCGTGGCGCTGATGTTCCGGTTCAACAACCCGGACGCGCTGCTCGTGACCCTGATGATCGGTGCGGTCGTCGCGACCCAGCACGCCCTGCGCACGCTCACCGAGGCCAACCGGCGACGCCTGTCCCGCCGCATCGCCGGCTGGCTCATCCTCGCCGGAGTCTGCCTCGGCCTGGGGTTCCTGACCAAACAGTTCCAGGTCCTCCTCATCGTCCCCGGCCTCGCTGTGTCCTGGGTGCTCTTCGCCCGCACCTCCTGGCCACGCCGTCTGATGTGGCTGCTCGTCCCGCTCGGGTCGATGATCGTCAGCGCCGGCTGGTGGATCGCCCTCGTCGAGCTCACCCCTGCAGGCTCCCGACCCTACGTCGGCGGCTCGCAGTCGAACTCCTTCCTCGAGCTCACCTTCGGCTACAACGGCTTCGGACGGCTGACCGGCAACGAGACCGGGTCGGTCGGCGGAGGAGGCGGCGGCCAGGGCGGCGGATGGGGCGAGACGGGCGTCACCCGCCTGTTCACCGGCAGCTTCGGCCAGCAGGTGTCGTGGTTCCTGCCCACCGCACTGTTCCTCCTGATCGTGACGATCGTTCTCCTCATCCTCGCCGAGGCGGCCCGCCGTCGCCGTGTCCCCACCGTCACGGACGGAACCGTTCCGACCGGAACACGTTCGACGGGCACCATCCCGGACACCGTCACGGACGGTGAGAAGGACGCCGGCCTCGCGGTGCGCGCGTCCGGTGCAATCTGCGGGGGCAGCCTCGGCGCGGGACTGCTCATGTGGGGTGCATGGCTGATCGTCACGTGGCTCGTGCTGTCGAATATGAACGGGATCGTCCACGAGTACTACACGGTTGCGCTCATTCCCGCGATCGCCGCCGTCATCGGCCTCGGCGTCGCGGTGCTGCTCGCCCGTGACGGATTCCTCCCACGTCTGCTGCTGGCGGTGGCTTGGGCCCTGACCGGAGCGTGGCAGTTCATCATCAGCTCGCAGATGACCGGGGTCCCGGGCGTCCTGCGCTGGTGCGTGCTCATCGTCTCGATCCTCGGCGCTCTGGTCCTCATCGTCACCGCGCACCGGCGGATCGGCACGGCGCTCGCCTCGGTGCTCGTCGCGCTGGCCATCCTCGGCAGCGCTGCGATTCCGGCTCAGCTGGCCGTGCGCACGATCGCCGGGACGACGCAGGGATCGATCGTCACGATCGCCGGCACGAGCTCGGGCATGGGCGGTGGACCCGGCGGTGGCGGAATGCCCGGCGGCGGCGTCAGACCCGGCGGAGGCGCCGGCGGCACGGATGGCACGACCGGTGGCACGCCCGGTGGGACACGCAATTCCGAAGCCGGCAGGGGCAGTACCGGGGGGATGCCCGGCGGAGGCGGCGGGATGGGCGGTCTGCTGGGCGCCTCCGAACCCTCCGACGAACTCACGCAGCTGCTCGAAGAGGATGCCGCGGACTACACGTGGGTGGCTGCGACGACGGGGGCGAATCAGGCGGCGGGATACCAACTCGCGCTCGAAGAGCCCGTGATGGCGATCGGCGGGTTCAACGGCACCGATCCATCGCCCACTCTCGCCGAGTTCAAACAGCTCGTGGCCGACGGCAAGATCCACTACTACATCGGATCGGGCTCCGGCGGCGGTCAGGGTCCAGGCGGCGGGAACGAGGACTCCGCCTCGTCCCAGATCGCGGCCTGGGTGGAGGCGAACTATGAGGTGACGACCGTCGACTCCGTTTCGCTCTACGATCTCAGTGCGGGTTGAGGGGATAATCGAGCTATGAACCCGACAGCGAATCCGCCGGCGCGCATCCTCATCGTCGACGACGAGGCGAACCTCTCCGAGCTCCTCGTCATGGCCTGCCACGTCAGAGGTTGGGAAGCCGAGGGAGTCGGCACCGGCCGCGAGGCCGTGGCGCTGGCCAGGAGCGAACGCTTCGACGCGATCGTCCTCGACGTCATGCTGCCCGACCTTGACGGGTTCGCCGTGATCGAGAAGATCCGAGCCGAGGGCATCGACACTCCGGTGGTCTTCCTCTCTGCCAGAGACGAGGTCGATGACCGGCTGACGGGTCTGCGGCTGGGCGGGGACGACTACGTGACGAAGCCGTTCAACCTCGATGAGGTCATCGCCCGGATCGAGGTGCGCCTGCGCCGGGGGGCCTCGAACGGTCCGGTCGATGAGGATGATGTGCTGCGCGTGGGTGACCTCGAACTCGACGAACGCTCCCACGAGGTCACCCGCGCCGGTCATCCGATCGAGCTGACGGCTCGCGAATACGAGGTGCTGCTGCTGTTCATGCGCAATCCGCGGGTGGTGCTGTCGAAGGCCCAGATCCTCGACCGCGTGTGGGACTACGACTTCGGCGGCAACGGCAACATCGTCGAACTCTACGTCTCCTATCTGCGGAAGAAGATCGACGCGCCGTTCCCGGACCTGCCGAACCTGTTCCACACGAAGCGCGGGGCCGGCTACATCATGCGGGCGGAACAGTGACTCTGCGTCGCTGGCGGCTGCAGACGAGGCTCATCGTCCTCGCCGGTCTCGTCCTCCTCCTCGTCGGCGCCGGAATCGGCACCGCCTCCTGGCTGAGCGTGCGCGGATCTCTGATGACCGACCTCGACGCCCAGCTGACGTCGATGACCTCGCATGCACGCTCGGGTGACGGCCCCGGTGCGGGCCCCGGGACGAGCGGCAATCCGGGCACCTCCGGTGGGGGCGACGACTCGGTGGCGGCGGTCGATTCGGCTCTGCGCTATCTCTTCCAGCCGGGGGTCGGCGACGGAGCTCTCGTCGTCGTCGATTCCGGCGACGGGGGAGAGGGGCTCATCGCCGAGGCGGGGCTGACCCGTCCGCGCTCTTTGTCCGCCGAAGCGATCGATGCCCTGCTCGACGTCGATGCTCACGGCGGCGAATCCGCCCATGAGTCCGTGCGGGTGCCCGGGTTCGGCGCCTACCGGGTCGTGGCCTTCGATGACGGCGCAACCACCACCGTCTACGGTGTCCCGCAGGGCAGTGTCGATTCCGCGCTCGAGCGCACCGCCTGGACGACCGCGTTCGTCGTCCTCATCGGCGTCATCGCCACGGCTGCGCTCATGGCGGTGATCATCCACCGCCAGCTGCGGGACCTGCGCGACGTCGCCCGCACTGCCAGGGAGGTCGCCGACCTGGAGCTGAGCGCCGGCAAACCCGAGCTCGCGCTGCGGGTTCCCGCCGAGCTGGCGGTGCCGGGCACGGAGGTCGGCGATGTGGGAGCCTCGGTCAACCGGATGCTCGACCACGTCGGCTCCGCCCTCGAAGAGCGCTACCGCGGCACGGAGCAGATGCGCCGCTTCGTCGCCGACGCCTCCCATGAGCTGCGCACTCCGATCGCGACGATCCGCGGCTGGGCCGACCTCACCCGCCCGTACCGTGATGATCTGCCCGCCGAGGTGGCCACCTCCTTGGGCAAGATCGATTCAGGAGCGATGCGGATGTCCTCCCTCGTCGATGATCTCCTCCTCCTCGCCCGACTCGAAGCCGGCCGCCAGCCGACGAGGGAGGACACCGTCGACGTCTCCTCCCTGCTCGTCGAACTCGTCGAGGACGCCCATGTGGTCAATCCCGACCATTCGATCTCCCTCGATGTTCCCCCGGAGGCCCTCGAGGTGCGCGGAGCAGCCGATCAGGTCCGTCGGGTCGTGTCGATCGTGCTCACCAACGCCTGTGTGCACACGCCCCCGGGCACCAGCGTGCACGTCGAGGCGCTGGCGGCCCGGAAGCCGGTCTCCGGGCAGCTGCCCAGCGATGTCGTGGCGATCCGCATCAGCGACGACGGTGGGGGCATTCCGCCCGAGATCCGGGACCGGGTCTTCGACCGCTTCGTGCGTGGAGACCCCTCGCGGGCACGGCAGGACGGAGCCAAGGGAGGTTCCTCGGGGCTGGGACTGTCGATCGCCGCCGGACTCGTCGAACTCATGCGCGGCGGCATCTCGATGTCGACCACGGACGCTGGTACGAGCTTCGAGCTGCGCCTGCCTGCCGCCTGAGGCGAGTCGCACAGGTTGGCCACAGGCACGACTGGGAGGGGCTACAGCGAGTCGGCGGAGAGTGGAATCACCGACAACCAGAGGAGATTCCATGACCGAGAACCAGAACCCCGACCAGAACCCCGATCCGGACCGCAACCACGCGGAGAACACAGCGTCGGGCCCGAACGCCGCAGACAGCACCCGCAGGATCTAAGCGCAGGGCACGGCAGGACCTCATGCCGGACCCAACTGGGCGATGCAATCGGATCCGGGAGTCCAGGGCAGGGCGAACGAATGGGGCGAGCAGACGACCCGCTCGGCACCCGATCCGCGGGCCGGAAGCCCGGAGGGACAGCGGCCGTGGGTGAACCCCTATGAGCGGTCCGCTCCGATCGCCCAGTCCGGCGGTTCCGAGGGACCACGTAAGCAGAAGCGACGCGTCCCGCTCATCCCCGCAGTGCTCGCCGGATCGGCTCTCTTCGTCGTCGGCGGTCTCGCCGGAGGAGCGATCGGTGCATCGGCGACCATGGCGTCGAACCATTCGGGGACGAGTCAGGGGCCGGGAGGCCAGAACGGACCCGGCGGAATGGGCGGCCAACAGGGCGGTGCTCAGGATGGCGGCGGACAGTCGAATGGCGGCGGAATGCCCGGAGGACAATCGAACGGCGGAGGCATGCCCGGCGGACAGTCCAACGGAATGCAGGGAAATCAGAGCGGCAGCGCCGACTCCGGGAGCTCCTCTGACGGATCCAGCTCGGACGGATCCAGCTCGGACGGCAGCGCCTCTGACTCCGACGGATCGGACGCAAGCGCTGGCACCACGTCGGCGGACACCGACGAGACGACGATCGAGAACGCAGCCGTCACGCACTTCGACCGGATCTTCACCGGATTCGCCGTCCTCAACCGGGAGGAGTGAACGCTGTCTGATATCGGCGCAGCAAAGACGATGCCCCCACCGATCGGTGGGGGCATCGTCGTGCTGACGCGTCGGTCACCTCGGTGACCGACGCCGGATCAGCGCTTGAGGTCGAAGCGGTCGGCTTCGACGAGCTTCGTCCAGGCCTTGACGAAGTCGGCGACGAACTTCTCGTTCGCGTCATCCGAGCCGTAGACCTCGGCGATCGCACGCAGTTCGGAGTTCGCTCCGAACAGGAGGTCGATCCGGCTGCCGGTCCACAGCTTCTCGCCCTCGGGGGAGAAGCACTCGTAGACATTGGCCGTCTCTGACGGTCCGACGGGCTTCCAGACGTTGCCGAGGTCGAGCAGATTGACGAAGAAGTCGTTCGTCAGCTCGCCGGGGCGATCGGTGAAGACACCGAGCTCGGAATCTTCGTAGTTCGCACCGAGGACGCGGAGCCCGCCGATGAGGACCGTGAGCTCCGGCGGGGTGAGACCCAGCAGGCTGGCCTTGTCGAGCAGGAGGTACTCGGCCTTGAGCGGAAGTCCCTCGGTGAGGTAGTTGCGGAAACCGTCGTGGGTCGGCTCGAGGTAGCCGAACGAGTCGACATCGGTCTGCTCCTGGGTGGCGTCGCCGCGTCCGGTGGAGACCGGAACCGTGATCGAGTGACCGGCCGCCGCGGCAGCGGTCTCGACGCCGACAGCACCGGCGATCGCCAGCACATCGGCAAACGATGCGCCGGTGGACTCGGCGATGCCCTCGAGCACGGGAAGCACCTCGGCGAGCTTGGCAGGCTCATTGGCCTCCCAGCTGCGCTGCGGTTCGAGACGGAGACGACCTCCGTTGACGCCGCCGCGCATGTCCGAGACGCGGTGCGACGAGGCCGCGGCCCATGTCGTCGACACGAGCTGCGAGACGGTCAACCCGGACTCGCGGACGGCGGACTTGACGGCTTCGAGGCCGGCGTCATCGAGCGGGGTGCCGGCCGGAACCGGGTCCTGCCAGATGAGCTCTTCGCTCGGAGCTTCGGGGCCGAGGTAACGGGTCGCCGGGCCCATATCGCGGTGGGTGAGCTTGAACCAGGCGCGAGCGAAAGCATCTTCGAACGCTTTCTGGTCGTCCTTGAAGCGGCGCGAGATCTTCTCGTACGCCGGGTCGAAGCGCAGCGACAGGTCGGTCGTGAGCATACGGGGCTCGCGACGTCCGTCGCCCTGGGCCATGGGGACCATATCGTCCCCGCCGCCGTCTTTGGGACGCCACTGCAGGTGTCCGCCTTCGTTCTCGAAGACCTCCCACTCGTAGGCGAAGAGAATGTGGAAGAACTCGTTGTCCCAGCGAGTCGGGTGGTAGGTCCACGTGACCTCGATGCCCGAGCCGATGGAGTCGTTGCCCTGCCCCGTGCCGAAATCGGACTTCCAGCCCAGGCCCTGCTCTTCGAGCGGAGCGGCTTCCGGGTCGGCTCCCTTGTGCGATTCGGGACCGGCACCGTGCGTCTTGCCGAAGGTGTGTCCGCCTGCGATGAGGGCGACGGTCTCCTCGTCGTTCATGGCCATGCGTCCGAAGGTCTCGCGGATGTCGATCGCGGCCTTGACCGGATCGGGTTCGCCCTCGGGGCCCTCGGGGTTGACGTAGATGAGGCCCATGGTCGTCGCCGCCAGGGGCTTCTGCAGCTCACGGTTGCCCACGTAGCGCTTGTCGGTGCCCAGCCATTCGGTCTCGGAGCCCCAGTACACATCATTGTCGGGTTCCCAGACGTCCTTGCGTCCGCCGGCGAAGCCGAAGGTCTTGAAGCCCATCGACTCGAGCGCGACGTTGCCGGCGAGGATGAAGAGGTCGGCCCAGGAGATCTTCTTGCCGTACTTCTTCTTCACCGGCCACAGCAGACGGCGAGCCTTGTCGAGCGAGACATTGTCGGGCCAGGAGTTCAGAGGTGCGAAGCGCTGCTGACCCTCGCCGCCGCCTCCGCGGCCGTCCTGCACGCGGTAGGTGCCGGCCGAGTGCCAGGCCATGCGGATCATGAACGGACCGTAGTGTCCGAAATCAGCGGACCACCAGTCCTGGTTGTCCTTCTGCAGGGCTTCGATGTCGGCCTTGAGCTGGAAGTAGTCGAGGCTGTTGAACTCCGCGTCGTAGTCGAAGTCAGGGTCCATGGGGTCGCGTGCCGGCTGACCCTTGGCGAGGATCTTGAGGTTGAGGCGGTTCGGCCACCACTGAGCGTTGGCATCACCCTGGACGGGGTTGACCAGCTGGTCGGAATCCGGCGCCGCGGCCGGCTCCGTGGAAGTGTGGGCGACCGGGCAGCCGCCGGTGGTCGTCTGGGTCATCGTGTTCCTTTCACAGTCGAGTCGCGTTCGACGACTCGGATGACGGGATGGGCAACCCTCGCAGAAAGGGCATAGTCGTGTCCTCGAAAGAGGACGGGTGGTGGTGAACGGAAGCCGGGGTCACACGGCCGAGAACTGATCGTCGCCGGTCAGCTGAGCACCGGAGGCCGTGCAGTCGGGGCACAGGCCCCAGAATGTCACTTCGGCCTGATCGATGACGAAGCCGGCATCGTGGGACGGCGTCAGGCACGGAGCCTGACCGATCGTGCAGTCGACATCGACGATGAGACTGCATGACCGGCACACCAGATGATGGTGATTGTCCCCGATCCGGCGCTCGTACCGAGCCACCGAGCCCGAAGGCTTGATGCAGCGGAGGAGCCCTACCTCGGTGAGAGTGTGGAGCGAGTCATAGACAGCCTGGTGGGAGACCGCCGGCAGCGATTCCCGCACCGAGCGGATCACGGTCTCGGTATCCGCATGCGGGTGATCCCGCACGGCATCGAGGACTGCGACCCGCTGTTTCGTCACACGCAGCGACGTCTGCCGCAGAGCTGCGGCGGCGTCTTCGTCGTGTTCATGCTTCGTCCCGTTCACAGCACCAGAATGCCTGCTTCTCTTGAACGAGTCAAGGAAAGTGATGACAGGTTCTCGCCGAGGCGGCCGTCGGGTCGCGCTGCGGGTGCCGGTGTCCGGGTGGTGCGGTTCGACGGCAGTTGAGGAACATCACGTGGTTCTGAGTCGTCCGAGGTGAGAGGCGTGATCCTCGGGGTGAACCATCTGGAGCGTGATTTCCGCGGCAGGGCGGGGTAGGATGCATGATCGCCATTTTGACCAGACGTGCTCGAGAGAGATATTCTGGTAGGCGACTGATTGTGTTATCTGCGTCGTCGATCGATCCTGCCGGGTGTTCTGTGAGGCCCGGAATCCTTGAGAGAAGTCGTCGCTGCAGGCCGCCGAGAAGTCGTCGCTGCGCTTCCGTGTCCTTGCGACACACCCGGGCGCAGGGGTCGATGACTCGCGTGGTTACTGGCATCGGGAGCCAAGCTTCACCCGGTGTCCGGTCGGATATGTCCCACGGTTCACAGAGACGACTGCGGTCGTGGCCGGAATTGGGAATTAGGTCTATCGAGAAGCAAATGGAGAACGCTTAGTGCCGACTATCCAACAGCTCGTCCGCAAGGGACGGCATGTCAATACAGCAGGATCGGACGCTCCTGCCCTCAAGGGCAGCCCGCAGCGTCGTGGAGTGTGCACCCGTGTGTACACCACTACCCCCAAGAAGCCGAACTCGGCTCTTCGCAAGGTCGCTCGTGTCAAGCTTTCGAGCCAGATCGAAGTGACCGCATACATCCCGGGCGAGGGACACAACCTGCAGGAGCACTCGATCGTGCTCGTGCGCGGTGGCCGCGTCAAGGATCTGCCCGGTGTTCGCTACCGGATCGTCCGCGGTTCGCTCGACACCCAGGGTGTCAAGGGTCGCCAGCAGGCCCGCAGCAAGTACGGTGCGAAGAGGGAGAAGAAGTAATGCCACGTAAAGGTCCTGCACCCAAGCGACCGATCGTCGTTGACCCGGTCTTCAGCTCACCGCTCGTCACGCAGCTGATCAACAAGATCCTGCTCGACGGCAAGCGCTCGACCGCAGAGCGGATCGTCTACGGTGCCCTCGAAGGCACCCGCGAGAAGAACGGCAACGACCCCGTTGTCAACCTGAAGAAGGCTCTCGACAACATCCGTCCGTCCCTCGAGGTCCGCTCCCGCCGTGTCGGCGGCGCGACCTACCAGGTGCCGATTGATGTTCGTCCGGCTCGTTCGACCACCCTGGCTCTGCGGTGGCTCGTGGGATACTCCCGCCAGCGCCGTGAGAAGACCATGACCGAACGACTCATGAATGAGATCCTGGACGCCGGCAACGGCCTCGGCGCAGCAGTCAAGCGCCGCGAGGACACTCACAAGATGGCCGAGTCCAACAAGGCCTTCGCCCACTACCGCTGGTAATCGCCTGCCCTGTGCGCCGGTCGGCGGACCTCGTCCGCGAGTTCTGTCGTCCGGCAGCGCAGGGGAGTCGAGCAAATCATCGATTGAGAGAGAGACACCGTGGCACTTGACGTGCTCAGCGACCTGAACAAGGTCCGTAATATCGGCATCATGGCCCACATCGATGCCGGTAAGACAACTACGACCGAACGCATCCTCTTCTACACCGGCGTGAACTACAAGATGGGCGAGACCCACGACGGCGCCGGCACCATGGACTGGATGGACCAGGAGAAGGAACGCGGAATCACGATCACGTCGGCCGCGACGACCTGCTACTGGCACGATAATCAGATCAACATCATCGACACCCCCGGTCACGTTGACTTCACGGTCGAGGTCGAGCGTTCGCTGCGCGTCCTCGACGGCGCTGTCGCTGTGTTCGACGGCAAGGAGGGCGTTGAGCCCCAGTCCGAGACCGTGTGGCGTCAGGCCGACAAGTACGACGTTCCGCGCGTCTGCTTCGTCAACAAGATGGACAAGCTCGGTGCTGACTTCTACTTCACCGTCGACACCATCAAGGAACGTCTCGGCGCGAAGCCGCTGGTCATTCAGCTGCCGATCGGTGCCGAAAGCGACTTCGCCGGTATCGTCGACCTGCTTGAGATGAAGGCCTATATCTGGCCCGATGAGACCAAGATGGGTCAGGACATCACCGAGATCGAGATCCCCGAGGATCTCAAGGACAAGGCTGTTCAGTACCGTGCGCAGCTCGTCGAGGACGTCGCCGAGAGCTCGGAGGAGCTCATGGAGAAGTACCTCGAGGGCGAAGAGCTCACGACGGCTGACGTCAAGGCCGGTATCCGCGAACTCGTCATCAAGTCCGAGGCCTTCCCGGTCATGTGCGGTTCCGCGTACAAGAACAAGGGCGTGCAGCCCATGCTCGACGCGGTCATCGACTACCTCCCGTCGCCGCTCGACGTGCCTCCGATGATCGGGCACAACCCGAACAACGATGAAGAGGAACTGACCCGCAAGCCTTCGACGGACGAGCCGTTCTCGGCTCTGGCCTTCAAGGTCGCCTCGCACCCGTTCTTCGGATCGCTGACCTACGTGCGCGTGTACTCCGGTCACGTCAAGTCCGGTGATCAGGTGCTCAACACCTCGTCGGGCAAGAAGGAGCGCATCGGGAAGCTCTTCCAGATGCACTCCAACAAGGAGAACCCTGTCGAAGAGGCATTCGCAGGTCACATCTACGCCTTTATCGGTCTCAAGGAGACCACGACGGGCGATACCCTGAGCGACCCGGCGAACCCGATCGCTCTCGAATCGATGACCTTCCCGGAGCCTGTGATCTCCGTGGCCATCGAGCCGAAGACCAAGGGCGACCAGGAGAAGCTGTCCTCGGCCATCCAGAAGTTCGTCAAGGAAGACCCGACATACCAGGTCGAGCTTGACGACGAGACCGGCCAGACCGTCATCCGCGGAATGGGCGAGCTGCACCTCGACATCCTCGTCGACCGCATGCGTCGCGAGTTCAAGGTCGAGGCGAACGTCGGCAAGCCGCAGGTCGCCTACCGTGAGACCATCCGTCGCACTGTCGAGAAGTACGATTACACCCACAAGAAGCAGACGGGTGGATCGGGACAGTTCGCGAAGGTTCAGGTCACCTTCGAGCCCCTCGAGGTCGAAGGCGATACGATTTACGAGTTCGAGAATGCCATCACGGGCGGACGCGTTCCGCGCGAGTACATTCCGAGCGTCGACGCCGGCATCCAGGACGCCATGCAGTTCGGTGCCCTCGCCGGTTACCCCATGGTGGGAGTCAAGGCCACTCTGGTCGACGGCGCCTACCACGATGTCGACTCTTCGGAGATGGCATTCAAGATCGCCGGCTCGATGGTCTTCAAGGAGGCTGTCCAGCGGGCGAACCCGGTTCTTCTCGAACCGGTCATGGACGTCGAGGTGCGTACCCCTGAGGAATACATGGGTGACGTCATCGGCGACCTGAATTCCCGGCGTGGACAGATTCAGTCGATGGACGATGCTTCCGGTGTGAAGGTCGTCAAGGCTGTGGTCCCGCTCTCGGAGATGTTCGGTTACATCGGTGATCTGCGGTCGAAGACCCAGGGCCGTGCGGTGTACTCGATGACGTTCTCCAGCTATGCGGAGGTCCCGAAGGCTGTTGCCGAGGAGATCATCCAGAAGGTGCGCGGCGGAGAGTAATCTCCGAATTCCGGTCGCCCCGGTGATCAAGAACATGGTCGCCGGAATGAAAGATAACCAACAAAAGGTCTAAGATATGAACCGCATATCTTTTGACAACCACGAGGAGGAACCCAGTGGCAAAGGCTAGTTTCGAACGGACTAAGCCGCACGTCAACATCGGCACCATCGGCCACGTTGACCACGGAAAGACCACCCTGACCGCTGCGATCACCAAGGTCCTGGCGGATCAGTACCCGGATCTCAACGAGGCTCGCGCCTTCGACCAGGTCGACAACGCACCTGAGGAGAAGGAGCGCGGCATCACCATCAACGTCTCGCACGTTGAGTACCAGACGGAGAAGCGTCACTACGCTCACGTCGATGCCCCGGGTCACGCCGACTACGTGAAGAACATGATCACCGGTGCCGCTCAGATGGACGGTGCGATCCTCGTCGTTGCCGCCACCGACGGCCCGATGCCCCAGACCCGTGAGCACGTGCTGCTCGCTCGTCAGGTCGGCGTTCCCTACATCGTCGTGGCTCTGAACAAGTCCGACATGGTCGATGACGAAGAGCTCCTCGAGCTCGTCGAATTCGAGGTTCGCGATCTGCTCTCCAGTCAGGAATTCGACGGAGACAACGCTCCTGTCGTCCCGGTGTCCGCTCTCAAGGCGCTGGAAGGCGACGAGAAGTGGGTCAAGAGCGTTCAGGAACTCATGGAAGCCGTCGACGAGAACGTTCCCGAGCCGGAGCGCGATGTCGACAAGCCGTTCCTCATGCCTGTTGAGGACGTCTTCACGATCACCGGTCGTGGAACCGTCGTCACCGGTCGTGTCGAGCGCGGCGTCCTCCTGCCGAACGACGAAATCGAAATCGTCGGCATCAAGGAGAAGTCGTCCAAGACGACCGTCACCGCCATCGAGATGTTCCGCAAGACCCTGCCGGATGCCCGTGCAGGTGAGAACGTCGGTCTGCTTCTGCGCGGCACCAAGCGCGAAGACGTGGAGCGCGGTCAGGTCATCGTGAAGCCGGGTTCGATCACCCCGCACACCAAGTTCGAAGCTCAGGTCTACATCCTGAGCAAGGACGAGGGCGGACGTCACAACCCGTTCTACTCGAACTACCGTCCGCAGTTCTACTTCCGTACCACGGACGTCACCGGCGTCATCACGCTGCCTGAGGGCACCGAGATGGTCATGCCCGGCGACAACACCGACATGTCGGTCGAGCTCATCCAGCCGATCGCTATGGAGGACGGCCTCCGCTTCGCTATCCGCGAGGGTGGACGCACCGTCGGCGCCGGTCGAGTCACCAAGATCAACGCCTGATCTGACTCACTGAGTACCACCGGCTAGGGCCGCAGTTCTTCGGAACTGCGGCCCTTCCGCATGTTCGGACCGTAACAGCCGAGCACCGGTAGGATGATGCAGTTTGGGGAAGTTCCTCAGCGCCGTCAGAATGGGGACCGGCATGATTCGGGTTCGCGCCGTCCTTGAGAGTTCCCTCACAGCCACCGTCCCCGGAATTGCGCGGGTGAAGTGCTCTATGACAAGATAGTGAAGTTGCGTTTTGGGCGTTGACCCCTGCACTGCGGTAGTGATACCGCGAACAGCCTGAAACACTATCGGATCGATGAATCTGCATGATGCGGGTTCGGACCGAGCAGCCAATGAGTAGAAGCGCCGTCGGCGCTTGGGGGAGAAGTGAGAATTTCTCCGCCAGGATCAGCCGACACGCCCGACCTCGGGGGTCGGTCATGGTCAGCCGGCACAGACGGCAGAGAGTCTCCGACACTCTGCGAGTTGATGGCCGGAAGCAACTAAAGAAAGAGACGACGCCATGGCGGGACAGAAGATCCGCATTCGGCTCAAGTCGTACGACCACGCTGTGATTGACAGTGCTGCACGCAAGATCGTGGACACCGTCACTCGCGCAGGTGCGACTGTTGTGGGCCCCGTGCCGTTGCCAACGGAGAAGAACGTTTACTGCGTCATCCGTTCGCCGCACAAATACAAGGACAGCCGTGAGCATTTCGAGATGCGCACGCACAAGCGTCTGATCGACATCGTCGACCCGACGCCGAAGGCAGTCGATTCGCTGATGCGTCTCGACCTCGCTGACGACGTCAACATCGAGATCAAGCTCTAAGGGAGGCAGCAATGGCGAACACTCGTTCATCCGCTCTCCCGACCACCCGCAAGGTCAAGGGCCTTCTGGGAACCAAGCTGGGCATGACCCAGGTCTGGGATGAGCAGAACAACCTCGTGCCGGTGACCGTGGTGGCCACCGGTAACAACGTCGTAACCCAGGTCCGCAACGAGGAAACCGATGGTTACCCCGCTGTGCAGATCGCGTTCGGCGAGATCGATCCTCGCAAGGTCAACAAGCCGACTGCAGGCCACTTCGAGAAGGCCGGTGTGACCCCACGCCGTCACCTCGTCGAGCTGCGCACTGCAGATGCTGCTGACTACGCGCTCGGCCAGGAACTCGGCGTCGACACGTTCGAAGCCGGACTCAAGGTTGATGTGACCGCGAAGACCAAGGGCAAGGGAACCGCCGGTGTCATGAAGCGTCACGGCTTCTCCGGTGTCGGTGCCTCCCACGGTCAGCACCGCAACCATCGCAAGCCAGGTTCGATCGGCGGAGCCGCGACACCTGGTCGCGTGTTCAAGGGTATGCGCATGGCCGGCCGTATGGGCGCTGTCAAGCACACCACCCAGAACCTCACGATCCACGCCGTGGACAACGAGAACAACTTCCTGCTCATCAAGGGCGCCGTTCCCGGCCCCAAGGGTGGAGTCGTCCTCGTTCGCTCGGCCGCGAAGGAGGCCTGAACGTCATGACTGATGTCAAGACAGTCGACGTCATCGATGCCGCTGGTGCCAAGGCCGGCTCCGTTGATCTGCCCGCCGAGGTCTTCGGTGTGCCGACCAATGTGCCCCTGATCCACCAGGTCGTCGTTGCACAGCTGGCTGCGGCCCGTCAGGGTACGCACAAGACGAAGACCCGCTCCGAAGTTCGCGGTGGCGGTCGCAAGCCCTACCGTCAGAAGGGAACCGGCAACGCCCGTCAGGGTTCGATCCGCGCTCCCCAGTACAACGGCGGTGGAATCGTGCACGGGCCGGTCCCGCGCGACTACTCGCAGCGGACCCCCAAGAAGATGAAGGCCGCCGCTCTGCGCGGAGCCCTGTCGGATCGTGCACGCCTCGATCAGGTCTTCGTGATGAAGAACCTGGTCACCGGCGACGCCCCGTCGACCAAGCAGGCGAAGGCCGCACTGGCCGGTCTGTCCGAACGCAAGAACACCCTCGTGGTGCTCGATCGTGACGACGAGCTCACCTACCTGAGCGTGCGCAATCTGCCCCACGTCCACGTGCTCACCGCCGATCAGCTCAACACCTATGATGTGCTGCTCGCCGACGACATCGTGTTCACCGAGGCAGCTCTTGCCGCGTTCCTGAGCGGAAACCGCAAATCGGAGGACGCATCATGAGTCTGAACTTCAAGGACCCGCGCGACATCATCGTCGCACCGGTCGTCTCGGAGAAGACCTACAGCCTGATGGACGAAGGCAAGTACACCTTCCTCGTCGACCAGGACTCGAACAAAACCGAGATCAAGCAAGCCATTGAAACGATCTTCGATGTGCAGGTCGCCAAGGTCAACACCCTGAACCGTCAGGGCAAGCGCCGCCGCACCCGCACCGGTTGGGGAAAGCGCAAGGACACCAAGCGTGCCATTGTCGCCCTCAAGGACGGATCGATCGACATCTTCGGTGGATCGCTCTAAGCGATCCTTCGTCAAAGAAGGACAAGACTCATGGGAATCCGTAAGCACAAGCCGACGACCCCGGGCCGCCGTGGCTCGTCGGTCGCCGACTTCGTCGAAGTGACCCGGTCTACACCGGAGAAGTCGCTTCTGCGCCCGCTGCCCAAGCGCGGCGGCCGCAACAGCCAGGGACGCGTGACCACCCGCCATCAGGGCGGCGGTCACAAGCGTCAGTACCGTGTCATCGACTTCCGCCGCCATGACAAAGATGGCGTTCCGGCGAAGGTCGCACACATCGAATATGACCCGAACCGTACGGCTCGCATCGCTCTGCTGCACTATGCAGACGGAGAGAAGCGCTACATCATCGCCCCGCAGAACCTCAAGCAGGGCGCACAGGTGGAAGCCGGTCCGGGTGCAGACATCAAGCCGGGCAACAACCTTGCCCTGCGCAATATCCCAGTCGGCACCGTGGTGCACGCAGTTGAAATGCGTCCCGGTGGCGGTGCCAAGATCGCTCGCTCTGCCGGTTCGTCCGTGCAGCTCGTGGCGAAGTACGGCCGTTTCGCACAGCTGCGGATGCCTTCGGGCGAGATCCGCAACGTCGATGCGCGCTGCCGTGCGACGATCGGCGAGGTCGGCAATGCCGAGCAGTCGAACATCAGCTGGGGCAAAGCAGGCCGCATGCGTTGGAAGGGCAAGCGCCCGACCGTCCGCGGTGTCGTGATGAACCCGATCGACCACCCGCATGGTGGTGGCGAGGGCCGTACTTCGGGTGGTCGTCACCCAGTCAGCCCGTGGGGTCAGTTGGAGGGCCGCACACGCCGGCCGAACAAAGAGAGCGACAAGTACATCGTGCGCCGTCGCCGGACCGGCAAGAAGCGCTGATTGGAGTACTGACTTATGCCTCGTAGCCTCAAAAAGGGTCCTTTCGTCGACGAACACCTCTTCCAGAAGGTGGCTCGTCAGAACGAGAAGAACACCAAAAATGTCATCAAAACATGGTCTCGTCGCTCGATGATCATCCCGGACTTCCTGGGACACACCATCGCAGTACATGACGGACGCAAGCATGTCCCCGTCTTCATCACTGAGTCGATGGTCGGACACAAGCTCGGCGAGTTCGCACCGACACGGACGTTCCGTGGCCACGAAAAGGACGATCGCAAGGGTCGCCGCCGCTGAGGCGGGGCACTCTTTCGATCCTAGAGAAGAGAGAAGGAAGCGATGGAAGCCAAGGCTAAGGCGCGGTACCTGCGCGTTACGCCTCGCAAGGCTCGGCGCGTCATCGACCTCATTCGTGGTCAGCAGGCGACCGAAGCACTTGCAGTGTTGAAGTTTGCAGAACAGTCGGCATCAGATCCGATTTACAAGCTCGTGGCCTCCGGCATCGCCAATGCGCGTGTCCGGGCCGACGAGGAAGGCGTTGCGTTCGACGAGAACGAACTGGTCATCTCCGAAGCCTTCGTGGACGAGGGGCCGACCATGAAGCGGTTCCGTCCGCGTGCCCAGGGTCGCGCTTTTCGCATTGAGAAGCGCACCAGCCACGTGACAGTGGTCCTGGCCAGCGGTGACGACCTGCCTCAGCGCAAGAGCCGGAAGGGGAACCGTTAATGGGCCAGAAGATCAATCCGAATGGATTCCGACTCGGAATCACCACGGATCACAAGTCGAAGTGGTTCGCTGACTCGACCAAGCCGGGGCAGCGCTACCGCGACTACGTGCTCGAAGATGTCAAGATCCGCCAGATGATGAACACCGGCCTCGAACGGGCCGGCATCTCGAAGGTCAACATCGAGCGCACGCGTGACCGTGTCCGTGTCGACATCCACACCGCACGCCCGGGCATCGTCATTGGCCGTCGCGGAGCCGAAGCAGACCGCATCCGCGGTCAGCTCGAAAAGCTCACCGGCAAGCAGATTCAGCTCAATATCCTTGAGGTGAAGAACCCCGAGGTCGACGCTCAGCTCGTCGCCCAGGGTGTTGCCGAGCAGCTCGCCAGCCGCGTGGCCTTCCGCCGCGCGATGCGCAAGGCGATCCAGAGCGCCCAGCGCGCAGGTGCCAAGGGCATCCGCGTTCAGTGCTCGGGCCGCCTCGGCGGTGCTGAGATGAGCCGGTCCGAGTTCTACCGCGAAGGTCGTGTGCCGCTGCACACCCTGCGCGCGAACATCGACTTCGGCGTTCACGAAGCCCACACCACTTTCGGACGCATCGGCGTCAAGGTGTGGATCTACAAGGGCGACATGACCGACAAGGAGCTTGCCGCCGAGCAGGCCAAGGCTCCTGCTGCTCGTGGCCCGCGTGGCCGTGGGCGCGGTCGTGGAGGCCGCGGACGTGGTCAGGAAGGCGCACCGCGCCGTGGCGACCAGGCCCGTAATACTGAGAACAGCGCCGAAGCCCCCGCGGCTGAGGCCGGATCGGAGGGCTGAGAAATGCTGATCCCTCGTCGAGTGAAATTCCGCAAGCAGCACCACCCCAACCGGGGCGGCGCCGCCAAGGGAGGCACGACGGTGTCCTTCGGTGACTACGGCATCCAGGCTCTCGAGCCGGCTTACGTCACCAACCGTCAGATCGAGGCCGCACGTATTGCCATGACCCGCTACATCAAGCGCGGCGGCAAGGTGTGGATCAACATCTACCCTGATCACCCGCTGACGAAGAAGCCTGCCGAAACCCGCATGGGTTCCGGTAAGGGTTCGCCGGAGTGGTGGATCGCCAATGTCAAACCCGGTCGAGTCATGTTCGAACTCGGCGGTGTGTCCGAGGAAGTTGCTCGCGAGGCTCTGCGCCTGGCGATCCATAAGCTTCCGCTGAAGGCCCGTATCGTGGCCCGCGAAGGTGGTGAGTGAGAATGGCTATCGGTTCGAAGAACCTTTCCATCGACGCGCTTGACGGTTACGACAACGAGCGTCTGCAGGAAGAGCTCAAGAAGGCCAAGGCCGAGCTGTTCAACCTGCGTTTCCAGTCGGCCACCGGCCAGCTGGAGAGCCACGGTCGCCTCAAGGCCGTGCGTCGCGACATCGCTCGTATCTACACCGTGCTCAACGAACGGGAGCTGGACATCCGTCCGAACCCCGCTGATGCCAAGGAAGAGAGCAAGTGATGGCGGAGACCACGAACACCGAGTCCACTGCTGCGGAACGCAACTCCCGCAAGACCGCACGTGGCTACGTCGTATCCGACAAGATGGACAAGACCATCGTCGTCGAGGTTGAGGAGCGCATGAAGCACCGCCTCTACGGCAAGGTCATGCGCAAGTCGGTCAAGTACAAGGTTCACGACGAAGAGAACACCGCCGGCATCGGCGACCTCGTCCTCGTGGCCGAGACGCGGCCCCTTTCGGCCGCGAAGCGTTGGCGGCTCGTCGAAATCGTCGAACGCGCCAAGTAGTCAACGCCACCCCACCCACCCGGTCCCGCCCGCGGCCTCCTGCAGGCCGTGGGCGGCTACCGGGAACGGGGTGAAATGTCAATGAATCCGTTCCGCAAGGCTCGCGCTCAGGCGTGAGAACCAGCGCGACGACAGGAGAAAATAGTGATTCAGCAAGAGTCGCGACTCAAAGTCGCCGACAACACTGGCGCCAAGCAGATCCTGGCAATCAGGATCCTGGGTGGCTCCGGTCGGCGCTACGCCTCGATCGGTGACACCATCGTGGCTACCGTCAAGGATGCAATCCCTGGCGGCAATGTGAAGAAGGGTGACGTCGTCAAGGCCGTCATCGTTCGCACTGCCAAGGAACGTCGTCGTCCCGACGGCTCCTACATCAAGTTCGATGAGAATGCAGCTGTCATCCTCAAGAACGATGAGGAACCACGCGGAACCCGTATCTTCGGGCCCGTGGGACGCGAACTCCGCGACAAGAAGTTCATGAAGATCGTCTCCCTGGCACCGGAGGTGTTGTGAGCATGGCGAACAAGCTCAAGATCAAGAAGGGCGACCTCGTCCAGGTCATCGCCGGCGCTCGGCAGTCCCGTGGTGGCGATCGTGGCAAGCAGGGCAAGGTTCTTGCCGTCTACCCCGAACGCAACCGCGTCCTCGTTGAGGGCGTCAACCGCGTGATCAAGCACAAGAAGGCTACGCAGACTCAGGCCGGCGGCACCGCTGGTGGCCGTGAGACCCACGAAGCCCCCATCCACGTGTCCAACGTGGCGCTCGTTGATCCCAAGGACAACAAGCCCACCCGCGTCGGATACCGCGAAGAGAGCGTCGAGCGCGACGGTCGCACCAAGACCGTTCGGGTTCGCATCTCGCGTCGCACCGGGGAGGAGATCTGATGACGGAAACAACCACCAGCCGTCCCGCACCGCGTCTCAAGCAGATTTACCGCGAAGAGATCGTTGCGAAGCTGCAGGAAGAGTTCAACTACGCCAACCCCATGCAGGTTCCCGGACTGACCAAGGTCGTCGTGAACATGGGTGTGGGTGACGCAGCACGCGATTCCAAGATGATCGAAGGCGCGATCAACGACCTGACTCTGATCACCGGTCAGAAGCCTGTCGTGACCCGTGCCCGCAAGTCCATCGCACAGTTCAAGCTGCGCGAAGGTCAGCCCATCGGCGCCCACGTCACCATGCGTGGAGCCCGGATGTGGGAGTTCATCGACCGCGTCATCACTCTGGCACTGCCGCGTATCCGCGACTTCCGCGGACTCTCGGATCGTCAGTTCGACGGAAACGGTAACTACACCTTCGGCCTCACCGAACAGTCCATGTTCCACGAGATCGATCAGGACCGGATCGACCGCGTCCGCGGTATGGATATCACCGTCGTCACCACCGCGGCAACCGACGACGAGGGACGTGCACTGCTGCGTCACCTCGGGTTCCCGTTCAAACAAAAATAATCGCTACGTTGCAGGTCCAAGCACAGTACGTGGGCGGAAACCGTAACGAGGAAGGGCAAGTGCCCAAATGACAATGACTGATCCAGTCGCAGACATGCTTACGCGTCTGCGCAACGCCAACTCGGCTTATCACGAGGACGTCAGTATGCCGTTCTCGAAGCTCAAGTCGAACATCGCCGAGATCCTCAAGACCGAGGGCTACATCACCGGCTGGAGCGTCGAAGACGCCGAAGTCGGCAAGACTCTGCTCCTGGACCTGAAGTTCGGACCCAACCGGGAACGTTCGATCGCCGGCCTGCGCCGTGTGTCGAAGCCGGGACTGCGCGTCTACGCGAAGTCCACGAACCTGCCCAAGGTTCTCGGCGGCCTCGGCATCGCCATCCTGTCGACCTCGTCAGGCCTCCTGACGGACCGTCAGGCCGCCAAGAAGGGTGTGGGTGGGGAAGTCCTCGCCTACGTCTGGTAAAGGAAGGAGAGAAGAACATGTCACGTATTGGCAAGAACCCGATCTCCGTTCCCAGCGGCGTCGAGGTCAAGGTCGACGGCCAGGATGTCGCCGTCAAGGGACCTAAGGGCGAGCTGTCCGTCACCATCGCCGAGCCGATCACCGTATCGCTCGAAGACGGTGTCATCACGGTTGCCCGTCCGGACGAAGAGCGCGAATCGCGTTCTCTGCACGGACTGTCCCGCACGCTCATCAACAACATGATCGTCGGTGTGACCGATGGCTACTCCAAGGCCCTCGAGATCGTCGGAACCGGTTACCGTGTCCTGGCCAAGGGATCGAACCTCGAGTTCGCCCTCGGCTACAGCCACCCGATCGTCGTCGAACCGCCGGAGGGAATCTCCTTCAGCGTCGACGGTCAGACCAAGGTTGCTGTCCACGGAATCGACAAGCAGCTCGTCGGTGAGACCGCTGCCAACATCCGGAAGCTGCGCAAGCCCGAGCCTTATAAGGGCAAGGGTGTGCGCTACGCCGGCGAAATCGTCCGTCGCAAGGTCGGAAAGGCTGGTAAGTAACGATGGCCTTTGGCAAGAAGGAAAGCTACGGCAAAGGCAGGGCAGCTGCTCGCAAGCGTCGTCACGCTCGACTGCGCAAGCATGTCAGCGGCACGACCGAGCGCCCTCGCCTCTCAGTGACTCGCTCCACGCGCCACGTCTTCGTCCAGGTCATCGACGACACCGTCGGCAAGACCCTGGTCTCGGCCTCCACCATGGAAGCCGACCTGCGGACATTCGAAGGCGATAAGACCGGCAAAGCCCGCAAGGTGGGCGAGCTGGTTGCTCAGCGCGCCAAGGACGCCGGAATCGATTCCGTCGTCTTCGACCGTGGAGGCAATGCCTACCACGGCCGTGTGCAGGCAATCGCCGAAGGTGCCCGTGAAGGAGGATTGGCCCTATGAGCACTGAAGAGAACAAGGAACAGCAGGCAACTGCTGAGACCCGCACCGACAACAGCGGTGACCGTTCCTCCCGTGGCCGCGGCCAGGGTGGACAGGGCGGTCAGGGTCGCGGACGCGGCGAAGGCCGTGGACGCGGTGGTCGCAACGACCGTGAAGACAAGAACCAGTTCATCGAACACGTCATCACGATCAACCGCGTGTCGAAGGTCGTCAAGGGTGGACGTCGGTTCTCCTTCACGGCTCTCGTCGTGGTCGGTGACGGCGACGGCATGGTCGGCATGGGCTACGGCAAGGCGAAGGAAGTTCCTGCCGCCATCGCCAAGGGTGTCGAGGAAGCGAAGAAGAACTTCTTCCGCGTTCCCCGCATCCAGAAGACCATTCCGCACCCTATCCAGGGCGAGGAAGCCGCAGGCGTCGTCCTGCTGCGTCCGGCCGCTCCGGGTACCGGTGTCATCGCCGGTGGACCCGTTCGTGCGGTCCTCGATGCGGCAGGCGTCCAGGACGTCCTGTCCAAGTCGCTGGGCTCGGCGAACGCGATCAACATCGTGCACGCTGCGATCGCCGCGCTGAAGGGCCTTGAGCGTCCGGAAGAGGTCGCGGCTCGCCGTGGCCTGCCCGTCGACGAAGTTGCTCCGCACGCACTGCTGCGAGCAGCTGCTGAAAGTGGGGCGAAGTCCTGATGGCAAAGCTCAAGATTACTCAGCGCAAGTCCGCAATCGGATACCGTCAGAGCCAGCGTGACACGCTGCGTTCGCTCGGTCTCAAGCGGACCAACGACGTTGTGGTGCAGGAAGATCGCCCCGAGATCCGGGGAATGATCAACGCTGTCCGCCACATCGTGACTGTGGAAGAGGTCGATTGATATGTCGAACAACGACTCGCTGAAGCTGCACGATCTGCGCCCTGCTCCCGGAGCCAAGACCGCCAAGACCCGTGTCGGTCGTGGTGAGGCTTCGAAGGGTAAGACCGCCGGACGCGGAACCAAGGGCACGAAGGCCCGCTACCAGGTTCCGCACGGCTTCGAGGGCGGCCAGACCCCGATGCACATGCGTCTGCCCAAGCTGCGTGGATTCAAGAACCCCGCCAAGGTGGAGTTCCAGGTTGTCAACCTCGACAAGCTGTCCAGCCTGTTCCCCGAGGGCGGAGACGTCACCGTCGCCGATCTCGTGGAGAAGGGCGCTGTGCGTGCAAAGCAGCCCGTCAAGGTTCTCGGCACCGGTGAGATCACCGTTGCCCTGAACATCACTGCAGACAAGTTCTCCGGCTCCGCAGCCGAGAAGATCAAGGCTGCAGGCGGAAGCACCAACGAGGCCTGATCCGTTCCACTCGGAACGGATTCCCGGCTTCAACGCTGGTCAAAGGGGGCGGTCACTTCGGTGGCCGCCCCCTTCTGCATCCCTGAACGCCGGCGGCGGTGGTCCGCATACCAGGCCGAGACCGGCCAGACGCCCTCTCGAACACCGCGTGAAACCGCTCCGATGCGATCTCAACCCCTGTCTGAAACCGCTCTTCGACCGCCTCGAACACAGGTTGCGCCGAGTCGCCGCGGGGCTTCGCCGGTTTCGGCCTGGAGGGCATACCCTGGTAGTCTTTTGCAGGTATTTGTCTCAATCGCCAGGTCGCGACCACGACTCTGACTTTTCATCCCCCAACGAGGAGGACGCTTGATCGGCGCAATCCGGAGGGCCTTCAGAACGCCCGACCTGAGGAAGAAACTCCTCTTCACCCTGGGCATTCTTGTCATCTTCCGACTCGGCTCGTTCATTCCTTCGCCTGGAATCGACTACACCAAGGTGCAGGAGTGCGTGGCTTCGCCTCAGCTCAATGAGGGCGGATTCGCCATGATCAACCTCTTCAGCGGCGGCGCGCTGCTGCAGCTGTCGATCTTCGCCCTGGGCATCATGCCGTATATCACCGCGAGCATCATCGTCCAGCTGCTGCGAGTGGTCATTCCTCGCTTCGAAGCCCTCCATAAGGAAGGTGCCTCTGGCCAGGCGAAGCTGACTCAGTACACTCGCTACCTCACCATCGGCCTCGCGATCCTCAACTCGACGACCCTCGTGGCGACCGTGCGCTCCGGTGCACTGTTCGGCGACGTCCAGAACTGCCAGGATCTCATCGCCAACGACACTTGGTGGGGCATTGCCGTCCTCGTCCTCACCCTGACCGCAGGAACCGGCCTGATCATGTGGCTGGGCGAGCAGATCACCGAACACGGTGTGGGCAACGGAATGTCGCTGCTCATCTTCACGTCCGTCGCTTCTGCCTTCCCGTCCTCGCTCGGTGCGATCTTCCGCGAGCAGGGTGTCGACATCTTCATCATCGTCATGGCCGTCGGACTCGTCCTCATCGCCCTCGTCGTCTTCGTCGAGCAGTCGCAGCGCAGGATCCCCGTCCAGTACGCCAAGCGCATGGTGGGACGTCGGATGTTCGGCGGAACGTCGACCTACATCCCGATCAAGGTGAATATGGCCGGTGTCATCCCCGTCATCTTCGCCTCTTCGGTGCTCTACCTGCCGAGTCTGATCTCGCAGTTCTTCGACCCCGAATCCAAGGCAGTCGAATGGATCAACACCTACTTCACCCGCGGTGACCATCCTCTCTACATCACCGTGTATGCGCTGCTGACGATCTTCTTCGCCTACTTCTACGTAGCGATCACCTTCAACCCTGAAGAGGTTGCGGACAATATGAAGAAGTACGGCGGCTTCATCCCGGGTATCCGTGCCGGTCGCCCGACCGCCGAGTACCTCAGCTACGTACTCAGCCGCATCAACTTCCCCGGCTCGCTCTACCTGGCTTTCGTCGCCCTCATTCCGCTGATCGCTCTGGTTCTCATCAACGCCAATCAGAACTTCCCGTTCGGCGGCACCTCACTGCTGATCGTCGTCGGCGTCGGCCTCGAAACGGTCAAGCAGATCGACGCGCAGATGCAGCAGCGCCACTACGAGGGTCTGCTGCGCTGATTCGACCGGACGCTGACGTTCAGCGGACATTCCATTGGAAGGACACCTTATGAGTTCACGCATCATCCTGATCGGCCCTCCCGGAGCCGGCAAGGGCACCCAGGCCGCACGCCTGTCCGAGGCGCTCGGCGTCCCGGCCATCTCGACCGGAGACATCTTCCGGGCGAATGTGAAGGGTGAGACCGAACTGGGCAAGCTGGCCAAGCGCTACATGGATGCCGGCGAGTACGTGCCCGACGAGGTCACGAACTCGATGGTCGCAGATCGACTGGCACAGGATGACGCAGCCGAAGGCTTCCTCCTCGATGGGTATCCTCGCACCAGCGCCCAGGTCGACGAACTCGACAGGATCCTCGCTGCAGAGGATAAGGCGATCGAGCACGTGGTCGAGCTCACCGCCGACACCGACGAGGTCGTCGCTCGTCTCCTCGCGCGTGCTCAGACCGAAGGCCGCAGCGACGACAGCGAAGACGTCATCCGCCATCGCCTCGACGTCTACGAAGAGCAGACCCAACCGCTGACCGATATCTACCGCAGCCGCGGTCTGCTTCGCCAGGTCGACGGACTCGGCGAAGTCAACGACATCACCGAGCGCATCCTCTCGACCATTCGATGATCTTCGGACCACGTATCGAGCTGAAGACTCCCGCAGAGCTTGAGCTCATGCATCGGGCCGGGCAGCTGACAGCAGAAGTGCTCTCAGCGGCCCGGTCCGCGGCCGTTCCCGGAGCCTCCACCGCCGAGGTGGACGCCGCTGCGGAAGCCGTCATCGACGCCGCCGGCGCCCGCTCGAACTTCAAGGGCTATCAGGGATTCCCTGCGGTCGTGTGCATATCCGTGAACGAGGAGATCGTCCACGGCATCCCGGGATCCCGTGTCCTCAACGCCGGGGACATCGTGTCGATCGACGGCGGCGCCGTCGTCGACGGCTTTCACGGGGACTCGGCGCTGACGATGATCGTCGGCGGCGACGAAGCAGGCACTGCAGCCGACCGTGAGCTGTCGTCTGCCACCGAGGCGGCTATGTGGGCAGGCATCGCGGCATTCGCGACCGGTACGAAGGTCAGCGACATCGGCGACGCCATCGATGACTTCGTCTCCGAATCATTCCCCCACCTGGGCCTCGTCGAGGAATTCACCGGACACGGAATCGGCACCTCCATGCATATGGCGCCTGAGGTCCTCAACTACCGTGCACGCTCGAACGGCCCGAAGATCAAGCCCGGAATGTGCTTGGCGATCGAGCCGATGCTCACCACGGGAGGTGCGGACACGCGCACTCTCGCCGACGACTGGACTGTCGTGACGGCGGATGGGTCACGGGCGAGCCACTGGGAACACAGCGTGGCCCGCCATGACGGGGGAGTCTGGGTACTCACAGCCGCCGACGGGGGAGCGGCCGGGCTGGCGCCGTTCGGAATCACTCCCGTGGCTCCGAAAGACGCCTGAGGGGAGAACTCAGGCGGCCGGCATCTGCTTTCTCAGGGCAGACCTGCCGACGAAGTAGACTGCGGCGAAGGTTCCGGACGCCGCCATCAGTGCGAGTGCGAACATCCACGTGGCCGTCTCGGCGATGGTGAATCCGAAGATCTGGAATGCGCAGAAGGCGATGAAAGCCGTGATCGCTCCCGCCAGCAGTCCGGAGGTGCGGGCCGTCTGGTAGGCGCGCTGATCCAGTGTGTGCTTCTCGTCATCCATGTCGTGGCTCCTCGTCGCTTGGCTGCGATCTCGGTCCTGTCGGCACCGATCCTTGTGTCTTCACGGTAGAATCCGGCCATGACGAGTGTCCACAATGTCCCGAAACGTCGGACAGATGTGGGCGATCGGTATCGGATGACGCGGATCGCCTTCGACGTGGTCTCCGTTTTCGGGTGCCTGCAAGCCAGTGGACTGCCGGGACCCGTCATCGTCAGCGTGCTGCGTGAACACGGGTATTCCTCCTCGAGCGTTCACAATCAGCTCGTACGGATGGTCCAACGTGGCATCATCAGCAGCGAACGAATCGGGCGGGTCTCCATCTACCGTCTGAGCGAACAGATCCTCTCAGATTTCGGTGACATCGCAGGCGATCACGTCTTCCCCGACTATGCGGGGCGCTTCCACACCATCGTGTATTCGGTTCCGGAAGCTGAACGCGGACTGCGCGACCGACTGCAGTACATTGCGCGGAGCTTGGGATACAGACAGCTGAGACCGGGAATCCTCATCGGCTTCGCAGACCAGTCCAGACTGCTCTCGAAGAGACTGCCCCACATCCCTGTTCCCGGCTGGTCAGAGGCAGGAGTGCTGACCCCCGAGTCCCTCGCGGCGGCACGCAGGATGACGACTCGGGCATTCGAACTCGACGCTGCTCTCGCCCAGCTGCCGCCTCTGGAAGAGCGCATGAACGCATTGAGTTCGGGGGGTTCGGCACCCGGCACGGGTTGCGCAGGGCTGAGCCTGGGAAGCTTCTTCGATCTGTACTACGACGTCGCCCGTGCAGTGATGACCCACCCGCTGCTGCCGGAAACTCTCGTCGACGGGACTCAGCCGGCTTTGCGGTTCCGTGCGCTGATGCGGCAGTGCAATCTCGAATACTATCTGCGCTTCGATCAGCTGATCCGCGAGTGCGCGGGAGCAAGCTCATCCTTCGAACTCATCGAATGGCTGCCCGAAGACTGATCAGTGTCGGGTGTGGAGGCCATTGGACATGTCGGTCAGAGGGCCCAGGGCATGGTGGTCAGAGTATCCGGGCGATCCTCTTGACCGCTTCGGTGAGCAGAGGTCGGGGGAGTGCGAAGTTGAAGCGGATATGTCCGGCCCCGACCTGTCCGCAGAGTCGACCTTCGGTCACGGCCACCGCGGCGCGGGATCGGATGTGATCGGACAGGTTCGACTCCAGTCCATAGCCGCGCAGATCCAGCCAGGCCAGATAAGTGCCTTCCGGTTCGATATAGGCGGCACCCGGCAGCAGTGACCCGACGAGATCGGTGAAGTGGTCGCGGTTGCCTTTGAGGTAGCCGGTGACTTCGCTCAGCCAGTCATTCGCATGCGTGTAGGCGGCGGTGGTGGCGAGTATCCCCGGGTTCGACGCGGCTCCGGAGACGAACTGTCCCTTCTTCGCCCAGACCTCACGGTCGCTGGGGGAGGTGAGGATGAGCTGGGCACATTTGAGGCCGGGGATGTTGAAGGCCTTCGACGCGGCTGTCGCGGTGGCGGTGTGGGCGGCGGTCGCCTCGGTGAGAGTGGCATACGGAATGTGCCGCGCGGGGGCGTAGACGACCGGTGCATGGATCTCATCGGAGAACACCCGGGCACCGGCCTTCTCCACGACGTCGGCGAGGGCCAGCAGTTCGGCCTCGGTGAAGACCTTGCCGATCGGATTGTGCGGATTGCACAGGACGAACGTGGCTCCGGGGGTCAGAACGGAGGCGATGGCATCGAGGTCGAATGACCAGCCGGACTCCGATCGCAGCATCGGGACTTCGATGAGCTCGCGGCCGGTCACTCGCGCGACATCGAAGAACGGCATA
Source organism: Brevibacterium sp. Lmc1 (assembly GCF_057654315.1). NCBI lineage: Bacteria > Bacillati > Actinomycetota > Actinomycetes > Micrococcales > Brevibacteriaceae > Brevibacterium > Brevibacterium sp. Lmc1. Next base: position 1,414,727 of record NZ_CM172803.1, read on the forward strand.
TAAGCCGGTGTCGGCAGCACGATCGGAGTGTCGGGTGGGGTGAGGTGGGTGAGGACGCCGAGGAACGCAGCCAGCACATCACTGGCCGGTTCGATGTGACCGACGGGGATCCGCCAGCCGTAGTGCTCGGAGCAGAAACTCGAGGTCGCTGTTCTCAGGTCGGCGGTCAGGTCGGCGGGAGCGTAGCCGTAGAGGTCACGATCGTCGATGGTCTGCAGCGACTGCCGTACCGCGGGAGCCACCCCGAAGTCCATCTCGGCGATGAAGGCGCCGATGGAGCCGGGGAAGGACGACCACTTGCGGCCGCCCTTCGCGACAAGGGACTCCTCGGTGATGGCATCGAAATCGGACATCTCTGTGCTCCTTTTCGGGGACTGCGTCGGGTGCGGTTCTCACGCTAGCAGTCGGGGCGGCCGAGGTGCGCTCCATTCGTCGTCAGGGGACATGGGAACGGTGCGCCGCCTCGGCGAAGATGGGATTGTAAGGGACTTCGCGCTCAGAAGCGAACACCGTGTGGAAGATTCTTTCTCCGTAGTGTAGGGTTGATGATTGGTCTGTTCTCATTCAACTCACCCTTTTTCAGATGTGGGCGGCTTCTGCCATCCACTTCTTTTATGTGGTGACGAGGACTGCAGACCGAGGGGTCACCGGCATTGAGTCGGTGATACACGATTACGTCGAACGCGAAGGTTTCGCGGGAATACGAGGTTAGCGAACGATATGGCCAAAAAAGAAGGGGTCATTGAGATCGAAGGCACCGTTGTCGAGGCTCTGCCGAACGCATCGTTTCGGGTTGAGCTGAGCAACGGGCACAAGGTGCTCGCACATATCTCCGGAAAGATGCGTCAGCACTATATCCGCATCCTTCCCGAGGACCGGGTCATTGTGGAGCTGTCTCCATACGATCTCTCGCGCGGACGAATCGTTTACCGCTACAAGTAAGGATCTTCGATCATTCGCGTCCTGTCCGGCCGGGCAGGGACCGAAAGAAGGAAAAACGATGAAGGTTAAGCCCAGCGTCAAGAAGATCTGCGAGAACTGCCAGATTACCCGCCGTCACGGCCGGGTCATCGTCATCTGCTCCAACCCGCGCCACAAGCAGCGCCAGGGCTGAGCAGCTCGTTTCGAGCAGATCGAGGCTCCACAGCGGAGCCTCAGCAGCACCACACCCGCGCAAACCTCGCCATCTGCGTTCGGAGCCATGAGAAGTGAGAGCTTCCGGGGAACGGACACAGGACGATACCTCCGGTCGGGGGCCGGAGACCTTGGGAGACCAAGGACAGGTTTGCATCAGCACCTCCGAAACAACAACAGGAGACAGTACCCATGGCACGACTTGCCGGAGTCGACATCCCGCGCGAAAAGCGCGTGGAAGTCGCCTTGACTTACATCTATGGTGTGGGCCGCACCCGTGCGCGCCAGACCCTGACCGAAACGGGAATCAGCCCTGATACCCGTGTGAAGGACTTGAGCGACGCAGAGCTCGTCCAGCTGCGTGACTACATCGAGGGCACATTCCAGGTTGAGGGTGACCTCCGTCGTGAGGTGGCCGCCGATATCCGCCGCAAGGTCGAAATCGGAAGCTATGAAGGCCTGCGTCACCGCCGCGGTCTGCCGGTTCGCGGTCAGCGGACCAAGACGAATGCGCGTACCCGCAAGGGACCGAAGCGCACCGTGGCCGGTAAGAAGAAGTAACACGCTCACTCGGTTGGCTGAGGCCAACCACCTCGATCAGGAGTAGGACATATGCCTCCCAAGTCACGCGCCGCTACAGTGCGCAAGCCTCGCCGCAAGCTGAAGAAGAATATCGTTGCCGGCCAGGCCCACATCAAATCAACCTTCAACAACACCATCGTGTCGATCACTGATCCGACCGGTGCTGTCATCTCCTGGGCCTCCTCAGGTGAGATCGGCTTCAAGGGTTCGCGCAAGTCGACCCCGTACGCCGCTCAGATGGCTGCTGAATCGGCTGCTCGCCGGGCGCAGGAACACGGCCTGAAGAAGGTCGACGTGTTCGTCAAGGGGCCGGGCTCGGGCCGCGAGACCGCCATCCGTTCGCTGCAGGCCGCCGGCCTGGAACTGGGAACCATCCAGGATGTCACTCCCGTTCCGTTCAACGGCTGCCGTCCCCCCAAGCGCCGCCGCGGCTGATCCTTCCGTGGAACTGCAACGGATGACGGGTGAGATCCCGACATCGGTCGCAGAACGGATTCCCAGATAACCCGAACCGTTCTTCATGGCCTTTGTGGCCATGACGTGCAGTGCGAACGTCATATAGCGGATGTTCGCTGAAAGGAAGCCCACGTGCTCATTGCACAGCGCCCAACGCTCACGGAAGAAGTCGTCTCCGATAACCGCTCACGGTTCGCCATCGAACCGCTCGAGCCCGGATTCGGCTACACCCTCGGCAACTCGCTTCGCCGGACCCTGCTGTCCTCGATCCCTGGTGCCGCCGTCACGTCCATCCGGATCGACGGAGTGCTCCACGAGTTCAGCACCGTGCCGGGAGTCAAAGAGGATGTCACAGAATTCATCCTCAACCTGAAGTCCCTGGTCGTATCGTCCGAATTCGACGAACCGGTCGTCGCCTACCTGCGCAAGCAGGGACCTGGCACCGTGACCGCTGCCGATGTCTCTGCTCCTGCCGGGGTCGAGATCCACAATCCGGACCTGCACATCGCCACACTGAATGGTGAGGGTCGTCTGGACATGGAACTGACCATCGAACGTGGACGCGGATACGTTTCGAGCGCTCAGAACAAGAACGCGGATGCAGAGATCGGCCGGATTCCGGTCGATTCGATCTACTCTCCGGTTCTCAAGGTCACCTACAAGGTCGAAGCCACGCGTGTCGAACAGCGCACCGACTTCGATCGTCTGGTCCTCGACGTCGAAACCAAGCCCTCGATGACCCCGCGCGATGCCATCGCATCTGCGGGCAAGACCCTGGTCGAACTCTTCGGCCTGGCTCGAGAGCTCAACGTCGAAGCTGAAGGCATCGAGATCGGACCCTCGCCTGTGGACGCGGCACTCGCCGCCGACCTGGCGCTGGCGATCGAAGATCTCGACCTGACCGTGCGCTCCTACAACTGCCTCAAGCGCGAAGGCATCCACACCGTCGGCGAACTCGTTGCTCGCAGCGAAGCCGACCTGATGGATATCCGCAACTTTGGTTCGAAGTCGATCGACGAGGTCAAGGCGAAGCTCAACGAGCTCGGCCTGAGCCTCAAGGACAGTCCTGCCGGGTTCGAAGCCGGTCTCGTTGATGAGGACCAGTCCTACGTCGAAGACGAACAGTACTGATTAAGACCTAGGAGTAACTGACAATGCCAACCCCAACCAAGGGTCCCCGCCTCGGCGGTTCGCCCACACACGAGCGCATGATGCTCAACAACCTGGCAGCCCAGCTGTTCGAGCACAAGCAGATCAAGACGACTGTGACGAAGGCCAAGCGCCTGCGTCCGGTTGCCGAGCGCATGATCACGAACGCCAAGAAGGGTGACCTGGCCGCACGTCGTCGCGTGCTCGGCCAGATCTCCGACAAGTCGATCGTGCACGAGCTCTTCACCTCGATCGCCGAAACGATGGCCGAGCGTCCCGGTGGATACACCCGTATCACCAAGATCGGCCCCCGTCCCGGCGACAACGCCCCGATGGCCGTCATCGAACTGGTCCTCGAGCCCTACTCGCCGAAGCAGGCAACCGTGAAGGAAGCCGAACAGGCCACCGCCGCTGCCGCTCCGGCAGAAGAGGCACCGGCTGAGGCTGAGGTCGTCGACGAGGCTCCGGCCGAAGACGCCGCAGTCGAGGCAGAGTCAGCCGAGGCTGACGCCGAGACCGCTGAAGAGTCCAACGAGGCTGCCGAGGAGAAGTAAGCTCCTCGACCGACTGACGGCTCGGATCTCCGCAGCCGTGAGTCACACACTTCAGGCGGGCACCGACACAGGTGCCCGCCTGAAGTGTATTCACCGCTGGCGCGGGGATCGACAAGCACGTGCAGGCCGCCTCGGTGGGGTCAGTTTTCACGCACCTGTCCGACCACCTCGGCGTGAATGATTGCTCTTCGTTCCAATCATCGGTTTCGATTCAGATGATTGGAACGAGGAGCGATTACTCCGGTACGCAACCTGAGGCTCTCAACGCAATGTGATGTCACCGCATGAGTGACCGGCGCCCCGTCTGATCGGGCAGGCGTCTGCAGACGTACCGCGATCCGTTCAGTGCACGGACGGTGGGCAAGCCATGGGTCATACTGACGGCTCGATATGACGAAGGCCGGGGCACGATCGTGCCCTGGCCTTCGGTCAGTTCGCGTCGACTCTCACATCACGAGTCTGTTCTCACTTCACGCGGGAGAGTTCCACGGATTCTTCGAACTCGATGTCAGAGGCCTCATCGTGCTTGTAGGTGAAGCGACTGACGACCACGGCGACGATGAGGTTGACGATGAAGCCGGGAATGATCTCGTAGATCGAATCCGTCATCGGGGTGCTCACCTGGCCCCAGACGAAGGCCACGACCGCGCCGGAGAGCAGACCGAACAGGGCGCCCCAGTTGCTCAGACGCTTCCAGAACAGAGTGAGCAGGACGATCGGCCCGAAGGAGGCGCCGAAGCCTGCCCACGCGAAGGCGACGAGGTCGAGGATGCTGTTCGATGGTGAGATCGCGAGGACGACCGCGATGACGGCGACGACGAGCACGCCGAGGCGGCCGAGCAGTACGTAGGTCTTGTCCTGCAGCGTCCTCGTGGATCCGGTGCTCAGGGCGACGATCTTGAACAGATCCTCGATGAGCGCTGACGACGTGACGACGAGCTGCGAGGAGATCGTCGACATGATGGCTGCCAGCACCGCAGCCAAGACGAGGCCGGCGATGAACGGGTGGAAGAGGATCTGCGCGAGGTCGAGGAAGACGGTTTCGGCGTCTGCGGGTTCCATATCCGCGTGCTGAGAGAAGTAGGAGATGCCGACGATGGCGGTGGCGACGGCACCGAGCGCCGAGATCGCCATCCAGCCGACGCCGATGCGCCGAGCGACGGTGGCATCGGCGGGAGTGCGCAGGGCCATGAAGCGCACGATGATGTGCGGCTGGCCGAAGTAGCCCAGTCCCCAGGCCAGGGCGGACACGATCGACGCGATCGTCGCGAAGGTCCAGAATTCGTCTGAGCCGAAGAGGCTGAGCAGACCGGGATCGATTTCGGTGACGTTGTTGACTACCGTCGTCGGCCCGCCGGCGTTGATGACGGCGACGATCGGCACAGCCACCAGAGCAGCGAACATCAGCAGACCCTGGGCGACATCCGTGAGAGTCGCGCCGAGGAATCCGCCGAAGAGGGTGTAGATCATCGTGATCGCTGCGACGAGGAGCATTCCACCGAGGTAGTTGAGTCCGAAGCTCGACTCGAAGAATTTGCCGGCCGCCACCATGCCCGACGAGACGTAGAAGGTGAAGAAGACCAGAATGATGATGCCGCAGACGATGCGCAGCAGTCGTGTCCGGTCTTTGAGCCGCTGTTCGAAGAAGCTGGGGATCGTGATCGAGTCGCCGGCCTTCTCCGTGAACGCACGCAGGCGAGGCGCGACGATCTTCCAGTTGACCCAGGCGCCGACGGTCAGGCCGATAGCGATCCAGGCTTCGATGAGCCCGGAGACGTAGATGGCGCCGGGCAGACCCATGAGCAGCCACCCCGACATATCGGAGGCGCCGGCGCTCAGCGCGGCAACGCTGGGTCGCAGTCCACGTCCCGCGAGCATGTAGTCGTCGAGGTTGTTCTTCGTCTTGCGGTAGGCAAACCAGCCGATGGCCAGCATGCCGATGAAGTAGAGGACGATCGCGATCGTGCGGAAAGTGGTTTCCGACATTTGAGCTCAGCTCCTTCGATAGGCCGAGCCGACCTTACAGGACAAGAGGTCGCAGGTGTGAATTTCCTGTGCACCTCCTTGTTGCGAGAGTACACAGCGACACTGCTGGAGCGGCAGGCTCAGTCGAAGACGACGGTGCGATGGCCGTCCATGAGCACGCGGCCTTCGGCATGCCAAGCGACGGCCCGAGCGAGCACGGCCGCTTCGACGTCCTGACCGTGCCGGACGAAATCGGCGATCGCCTGATTGTGATCGACGCGGGCCACATCCTGTTCGATGATCGGCCCCTCGTCGAGGTCACTGGTGACGTAGTGGGCAGTCGCGCCGATGATCTTCACGCCTCGGGCATGCGCCTGATGGTAGGGCTTTGCGCCCTTGAAGCTCGGCAGGAACGAATGGTGGATATTGATGACCCGGCCCTCGAGGCGGGCGCAGAGGTCGGGGGAGAGGATCTGCATGTATCGGGCCAAGACGATGAGTTCGACCTCGAGGTCATCGACGAGAGTCGAGAGCCTCGCCTCGGCGTCGGCCTTCGTCTCCCGGGTGATCGGAATATGGTGGAAATCGTGGCCGTGGAACTCGGCGAGCGGACGCAGATCGGCATGGTTGCCGGCGACGCCGACGATGTCGATGGGCAGCTGACCGGCCGAATGCCGGAACAGCAGAGTGTTGAGGCAGTGCGCGGCCTTGGACACCATGATCAGGGTGCGGGTCTTCTTCTCCACCGGTTGCAGGCTCACAGTCATCGCGAACCGGGGAGCCACCTCGGCGAGTGCCTCTTCCACGGTCTGGGCCGTGGTCTCTGCAGGCGTCGAGAACTGCAGGCGCAGGAAGAACTGACGAGAATCGGGGGAGGAGAACTGCTGGGATTCGGTGATGTTGCCGCCCAGGCCCGCGAGCACCCCGGTCACGGCGTGGACGATGCCGGTCGAATCGGGGCAGGTGACTCTCAGGATCCATTCGCAGCTCATGGACTCGATCCTAATCGGTGGCTGCGCTCAACGCCCACTCCGAGTCGGCATCCGGATGGCGGTCGCGGCCCCGGAAGCAGGTGGCGTCGCTGTTAGCATGGTGCCGGGTGACGGCCGCGGTTTGCGCGCTGCCTCGCTCCCATCATCGGATGCCACAGGAGAGTACTCATGACCGAAAACTCGATGCAGGCTTCGCTTGCCGACATCGACCCGCAGATTGCCGAAGTCCTCGACCTCGAGCTGGGCCGCCAGCGGTCGACGCTCGAGATGATCGCCTCGGAGAATTTCGTCCCGCGCGCCGTGCTGGAAGCACAGGGGTCGGTGCTGACGAACAAGTACGCCGAGGGGTATCCCGGCAAGCGCTACTACGGCGGCTGCGAATACGTCGACGTCGCGGAGAACCTCGCCATCGACCGCGCCAAGAGCCTCTTCGGCGCCGACTACGCGAACGTCCAGCCCCATTCCGGTGCCTCGGCCAACGCCGCTGTCATGCACGCTCTGGCCCGTCAGGGTGACAAGATGCTCGGGCTGTCCCTGGCCCATGGCGGGCACCTCACCCACGGTATGAAGATCAACTTCTCCGGACGCCTCTACGATGTCGCCTCCTACGAGGTCGACCCCGATACCTACCGCATCGATATGGACAAGGTGCGCGAGAAGACTCTCGAACACCGCCCCGAGGTCATCGTCGCCGGCTGGTCGGCCTACCCTCGTCAGCTGGACTTCCAGGCCTTCCGCGATATCGCCGACGAAGTCGGTGCGAAGCTGTGGGTCGATATGGCCCACTTCGCCGGACTCGTCGCCGCCGGTCTGCACCCGAACCCGGTGCCGTTCGCCGATGTGGTGTCCTCGACGGTGCACAAGACCATCGGCGGGCCCCGGTCCGGTTTCATCCTCGGCAAGGAGGAGTACGCGAAGAAGCTCAACTCCGCCGTGTTCCCGGGACAGCAGGGTGGACCGCTCATGCATGTCATCGCCGCGAAAGCCGTGGCGTTCAAGCTCGCGGCCTCTGCCGAGTTCAAGGAACGTCAGGAACGCACCGTGCGCGGTGCTCAGATCCTGGCTGAGCGCCTGCTGGCCTCCGACGTCGCTGACGCCGGAGCCACCGTGCTCACCGGCGGCACAGATGTCCACCTCGTGCTCGTCGACCTGCGCAACTCCGCCCTCGACGGACAGCAGGCCGAAGATCTTCTGCACTCGGTCGGCATCACCGTCAACCGCAATGCCGTGCCCTTCGACCCGCGTCCGCCGATGGTCACCTCGGGGCTGCGCATCGGCACCCCGGCACTGGCCACCCGCGGATTCGGCGACAACGAATTCACCGAGGTCGCTGACGTCATCGCCGAGGCGCTCAAGCCCGGTGCCGACGTCGAGGCACTCGCCTCACGCGTGAAGAAGCTGAGCGACGACTTCCCCCTCTACGAAGGACTGGAGCAGTACTGATGGGTGCACAGATCCTCGACGGCAGAGCCTGCGCGAAGCAGATCAAGGCTGAACTCACCGAGGCGGTGGCGACCCTGGCAGAATCCGGAATCGTTCCGGGCCTCGGCACAGTGCTGGTGGGGGAGGACCCCGGTTCGAAGTGGTACGTCGCGGGCAAGCACCGTGACTGTGCCGAGGTCGGAATCAGTTCGATCCGCCGCGACTTGCCCGAGTCGGTAAGCCAGGAAGAGCTGCTGGCGGTCATCGACGAGCTCAACAAAGATGACGCCTGCACTGGCTACATCGTGCAGCTTCCGCTGCCGGACCATATCGACACGGACACGATCCTCGAAGCCATCGATCCGGCTAAGGACGCCGACGGCCTGCATCCGACCAACCTCGGCCGACTCGTGCTCAACGTGAACTCGGAGATCACCACTCCGCTGCCGTGCACTCCGCGCGGTGTCATCGAGCTGATCACCCGCAACGGCATCGATCTGGCCGGCAAGCATGTCGTGGTCATCGGTCGCGGGGTCACCGTGGGCCGGTCCATCGGTGCACTGCTGACTCGGCGTGAGCACAATGCGACCGTGACTCTGACGCACACCGGTACGCGCAATCTTGATGAGCTGTTGGCTCAGGCCGATGTCATCGTCGCGGCCGCCGGGGCGGCTCGCATCGTGAAGGCGGAGGCGGTCAAACCCGGAGCGATCGTCCTCGACGTGGGAGTCTCGCGTGAGACGGACCCGGAGACGGGGAAGTCGAAGATCGTCGGAGACGTGGATCCGGCGGTCGCCGAGGTGGCGTCCTGGGTCTCACCGAACCCCGGAGGCGTCGGACCGATGACTCGAGCCCTGCTGCTCAAGAATGTCGTCGACACCGCCCAACGCTCAGCCAACTGACCCCTATTACTACCTGACGGCGGCCCAGCAACCTCGCGCGAGGTTGCTGGGCCGCCGTCAGGTAGTTCTGGGAGGGTGGGCGGTGCCGGGTGCTCAGTCCTCGGGGAACTTGAGCTCGAAGAAGACGCGCGGGTTGCCCGGGCCGGCATAGTCCTCGATGAGCTCTCCGCTGAAGCCCATGGAGGAGTGGAACGAGATCGCACCCGAGGACTCCGGCATCGTCGTCGCCTGAACCGAGGAGGCACCGAGCTGACGGGAATGGTCGATGAAGTGCTGGTAGAGATGACGGCCGATTCCCTGGTGACGGAAATCCGACCGCGCTGCCACCAGGTGGATGTAGGCAGGACCATCATGGGGAATGACGCCGAGCAGGTATCCGACGATCTCCGAACGGTAGCGGGCGACGAGCCCCGAGGTGACGAACTGACGGAACCAGTAGGCATCATGGTCACCGCTGAGATCGCGGTCTCCCCAGAAGTTGGCTTGGGCGTCGAGCAGGAATTCGCGCATCTCGCGGGCGTCGACCTCATCGAGCGGACTGATGCTCAGCTGCTCGGTGTCGATAGTTTCGTCAACGGCCATTGCGCCTCCTGATGTGTTCGTACTTACCCTCACTCTATAACGCCCCGTCCCGGAAGAATAGTGCGCTCCATGTCATCATAGATCACATGATTCGGATTGCTTCAGTCAACGTCAACGGAGTCCGCGCAGCATGGCGAAAGGGGATGCCCACCTGGGTCGATGCAGCGAAACCGGACTTCATCACCCTCCAAGAAGTGCGCGCCGCGAACGATATCGCGCACGGTGTCCTTGCCGACACCGGATACACCACGATCAGCCATGATGCCGAGGCGAAGGGCCGCGCCGGCGTCGCCGTGATGGCCCGCACCGAACCCGAGGCGGTGCGCGAAGGACTCGGCGACGACGGTTACTTCGACCGGGCCGGACGCTGGGTGGAGACGGACTTCCGCCTCGGCGACGGATCGCTTCTGACCCTTGTGTCCGCGTACGTCCATTCCGGTGAGGCCGACACCCCCAAACAGGACGACAAGTACCGGTTCCTCGACCGCATGATCGAACGGATGCCGCAGCTGGCGAAGACCGCCGACCATGTGCTCATCACCGGCGACCTCAACGTCTGCCACACCGAACGCGACCTAAAGAACTGGAAAGCCAACCGGAAGAAGTCCGGATTCCTCCCGGAGGAACGAGCCTACTTCGACAAGTTCTTCGGTGAGATCGGCTATGTTGACGTCCACCGCGAACTCAGCGGCGATATCGACGGGCCCTACACCTGGTGGTCGATGCGCGGTCAGGCCTTTGACAACGACACAGGATGGCGCATCGACTATCAGATGGCCACTCCGGCCCTGGCCGAAACCGCGGTCAAGGCCACCGTGGACAAAGCCGACAGCTGGGCCGAACGCTGGTCGGACCACGCTCCGCTGGTCATCGACTACGACCTCCCGTCCGTCCAGGCCTGACCGCAGACCGAACGACAGACGAAGAGCCCGGGGCTCAGGACGAAATGTCCTGAGCCCCGGGCTCTTTGCTGTCCTCTCTGCGTTCAGAGACGCAGGCAGCTTCAGAGTCTCAACAGCAGCGGGCCTTGGGATTGCGGTCCTGCTCATCGGTGAGATCTCGCCAGAAGGCCTTCTCCTCCATCGCCCCCTCCCGGGTGCCGTGGCGGCGCTCGTAGGATTCGAGGTAGTGGATATAGGCGTTCTCGCCCATGATCTCCTTGAGGTACCAGTGGAGCCAGGCCCCGCCTCGGCGCAGGGATCCCCACGGATCGCTGGCGATGCGGGCGAGCGGATGTGCGGTGCTCATTCCTTCTGCCTTCCTGCTGCGTGTTCGTCCCACTGCGCCTGCAGCTCGCGCTCGGGCTTGCGAGCGATGAGACCGGCCGGAGCGAACATCTTCGTCTCGACGAAGGGCTCCTCCGTCGTCGGCAGGGACCCCTTCCTGATGGCCTCGATGGACTTCCAGACTGCCATGACGACGACCATCGCGACAAGAAGTGCGAAGACGATCGACAGGGTGCCCTGGACGAACGTGTTGCGCACGACTGCGCTCATCGCCGCGACGCCCTCGGTATTGCCCATCGAGGTCTCTCCGGCGGCCAGCGCGTCCTTGTATGCGAAGTGCTGAGCCCAGTAGCCGAGCTTCGGGTCGGAGGAGAAGATCTTCTGCCACGAGGCGACCATCGTGACCACCAGATCCCAGACCAGCGGGATGCCGGGGATCCAGGCCCACTTGGCCAGACCCATCTTGCACACGATGGCGAAGACGACGGCCAGGGCAATCGCGGCCAGCAGCTGGTTCGAGATGCCGAAGAGCGGGAACAGCGTATTGATTCCGCCGAGGGGGTCGGTGACTCCCATAAGCAGGATCGATCCCCAGGCGGCTACCATGATGGCCGTCGTCAGCCACGCACCTGGAGTCCACGAGGGGTCCCGGAACTTCTTCGAGAAGTTGCCGAGCGCATCCGAGAGCATGAAACGGGCCACGCGGGTACCCGCATCGATCGTGGTGAGGATGAACAGGGCCTCGAACATCACGGCGAAGTGGTACCAGAAAGACATCCAGGCCGGCCCGCCGAAGACGTTGTGGAGGATGTGCGCCATTCCCATCGCCAGCGTCGGGGCGCCGCCGGTGCGAGAGACGATGCTCTCCTCACCGACGTCTTTGGCCGCCTGATCGAGGATCTCCGGACTCGTCTCCACCCCGGACATGCCCAAGGAGTTGTTGATGAAGTCCGCTGCGCCCTGCACTGTTCCGCCGGTGAGCGGTTCGGCGGCATTCATCGCGAAGTAGAGGCCCTTGTCGAGGCAGATCGCGGCGACCAGCGCCATGATGGCGACGAAGGACTCCATGAGCATGCCGCCGTAGCCGATGAGGCGAGCCTGCGTCTCCTTCTCGATGAGCTTCGGAGTCGTGCCTGAGGAGATGAGAGCGTGGAAGCCCGACAAAGCTCCACAGGCGATGGTGATGAACAGGAACGGGAACAGGGCACCGGCGAACGCCGGACCGGCCGAGTTGAACGCGAATTCGGTCAGCGCAGGCATCTGCACGGTCGGGTTGACGATGAGGATGCCCACAGCCAGCAGCACGATGGTGCCGATCTTCATGAATGTCGACAGGTAGTCGCGCGGTGCCAGCAGCACCCACACCGGAAGCACGGCGGCGAGGAATCCGTAGATCATCAGGCACCAGGCCAGAGTCACCTTGTCGAGGTGGAAGATCTCGGACCAGAACGGCGAGCTGTGGACCCAACCGCCGGCGATGATCGCGATGACGAGCAGCACGATGCCGATGACCGAGGTCTCGACGACCTTGCCGGGGCGCAGGTAGCGCATGTAGATGCCCATGAACACAGCGATCGGGATGGTCATCGCAATGGAGAAGACGCCCCAGGGACTTTCGGCCAGCGCGTTGATGATGACGACGCCGAGGACCGCGATGAGGATGACCATGATGAGGATGATGCCGATGGAGGCGATGATTCCGCCCGTTCGACCGAGCTCATCGCGAGTCATCTGTCCCAGCGATCGGCCGTTGCGGCGCATGGAGAAGAACAGCACCATATAGTCCTGGACACCGCCGGCGAGCACGACGCCGAAGACGATCCACAGGGTTCCGGGCAGGTAGCCCATCTGGGCTGCGAGGATCGGTCCCACGAGGGGGCCGGCACCGGAGATTGCGGCGAAGTGGTGGCCGAACAGGACCCGGCGGTCGGTCGGCGCGAAATCGCGGCCGTTGTCGTTGAGTTCTGCCGGGGTGGCTCGCTTCGGGTTCGGGCGGCAGATCTTCCATTCGATGAGCTTCGCGTAGAAGCGGAAGCCGATGAGGTAGCTGCCGACGGCTGCGGCGACGAACCAGCTGGCCGACAGCTCTTCACCGCGCACGAACGCGATCATCGACCAGCCCGCGCCGGCGATGAGGGCGATGGCCACCCACAGCACGATCTTCGCCGGTGTCCAGCGTGGCTTCTCGACCACGGCGACCGGCGGAAGGTCGCCCTCGGTCTTGATGTATTCGACCGACATAGTCCTCCTCCTTGAGAGACGACGCATCAGGTCCGTAGGAGATGACGCGTCGGGATTGTTGAGTTCTCAGCATGATCAGACCTTCGCTGGCCGCTGCTCGACAGATGTTCGAGAACTGGGAGACACCTTGGCGAATCATGTGATCTGGTACGAACTATACCGCTGGTCCGCGGCCGAGCGTGATCTCCGACACCAGACCGGACGCCTGAACAGACCCGACAGGGGAGATGGCATCATAGGACTATGACGAACTCTTCACAGCCACGCACTGTCTCAGGTATCCAAGCCACCTCCGATTCCCTTCATCTCGGCAACTACATCGGAGCCCTGCAGCAGTTCGTGACTCACCAGGAGTCGCACGATGCCTTCTACTTCATCGCGAACATGCACGCGATCACCGTCGAGCAGGACCCGGCCGAACTGCGGGAACGCACCCTGCGCACGGCCGCGCAGTTCATCGCCGCCGGTCTCGATCCGGAGAAGTCGACGATCTTCGTCCAGTCCCAGGTGCCCGCCCATCCGCAGCTGTCCTGGGTCCTCGAATGCACCACCTCGATGGGTGAGGCCAGCCGGATGACCCAGTTCAAGGACAAGTCCGCGAAGCAGGAGCATGTGTCCCTGGGGCTGCTCACCTACCCGGCGCTGATGGCCGCCGACATCCTCCTGTACAACCCGCAGCTCGTTCCCGTCGGTGAGGACCAGCGCCAGCACCTCGAGCTGACCCGCAACCTCGCCGAACGCTTCAACTATCGGTTCGGCAAGACCTTCACCGTCCCCGAGGCGCAGATCCTCAAGGCGACCGCGAAGATCTATGACCTGCAGAATCCGGGCGCGAAGATGTCGAAGTCCCAGCCCAGCCCGCAGGGACGCATCGACATCCTCGACGATGCGAAGGCCCTGACGAAGAAGATCAAGTCCGCCGTGACCGACGACGGAACCGAGATCGCCTTCGACCCGGAGAACAAGCCGGGAGTGTCGAATCTGCTGACGATCTATTCCTCCCTGACCTCACGTTCGGTCGACGAAATCGTCGCCGAGTACGAAGGGAAGATGTACGGTCACCTCAAGGTCGACCTCGCCGAGGTGGCTGTGGAGACCCTGACACCGGTGCGGGAGCGGACGCTGGAGCTCCTCGAGGACCGGACCCAGCTGCAGGCGATCCTCGATCGCGGGGCGGAGAAGGCCAGCGCCATCGCCGAGGCGACCCTGCGCGAGGTCTATGACAAGATCGGCTTCATCTGATCGTGGCGAAGAAGAAACCCGAAGAGGGGCCGCTCAACCTCACACCGGATATGCTCCACACTGCTGCGCGGGTGGAGGACCGGTTCAACGGCTGGATCCAGAATCGGGCCACAGACCACGCCTATCATCGCACCGTCATCGCCTACGACACCTACGGCGGGACCGGTTGGGTGCGGGTGCTCGGACGCCTGGTGCTCACCCCGAACGGTCAGCCGGCCGCCGATGTCCACGCGAGCATCCGCGGGTGGAAGTCCTTCGTCAGTGTGCCTCTGCCCAATGACACCGCATGGGTGCGCGTGAACGACGAAGAGCATATGGTCACCTCCGATCGCGGAGGAATCATCGACACCGTGATCCCCGGAGACTTCGAGCCGGGGGAGACGGAGATCGAACTGTGGACCGACGGCTCGCTCGTCGACTCTGCCGCTGTGCGCATCATCGGCGAGGACTCGACCTTCGGCATCATCTCCGATATCGACGATACGGTCATGGTCACTTCGCTGCCGCGTCCCTTCCTCGCCGCGTGGAACACCTTCGTCCTCAGCGAGCATGCGAGGTCCCCGGTGGCGGGAATGGCCGTGCTCTATGACCGGATCACCTTCATGCGCCCGGACACTCCGATGGTCTATCTGTCGACGGGGGCGTGGAACTCTGCCTTGACGCTCAAGCGCTTCCTGTCCCGCAACCTCTATCCGATGGGCCCGCTGCTGCTCACCGACTGGGGTCCGACGACGACTCGGGTGTTCCGGTCAGGCAAGGAGCACAAACGCAATTCGCTGGAACGTCTGGCCAGGGAGTTCCCGTGGATGAAGTGGCTGCTCATCGGTGACGACGGGCAGAACGACGAGGAGATCTACGGGGAGTTCGTCGAGAATCATCCGAAGAATGTCGCCGCCGTGGCAATCCGACAGCTCACCGTCGGTGAGGCCGTGTGGGCCGGTGGACGGTCGAAGCGCCACGGTCGCGGCCAAGGCGTGCCGTGGATCTACGCCCCTGACGGTGCCGGTCTGGCCTCTCGTCTGACGGAACGAGGAATCATCTCGACGATCTGAACGGAACCTCACCGCTACCTGACGGCGGCCCAGCAACCTCGCGCGAGGTTGCTGGGCCGCCGTCAGGTACCAATTGGTGCTGAGGTGGTCTTTGAGGCGCTCGGTCGGATCAGCCCAGCTGCGCCTGCAGCTGCTGCTTCGCCTCGTCGAACTGAGCAGCGAATGTCTCGACGAGCTCTGCGGTCGTCCGCTGCTGGCCGAGCGCACCGATGCCCTGTCCCGAGCCCCAGATGTCCTTCCAGGCCTTCGAGTCCGAACCCGAAGACGAGCTGAAGTCCATCTTCGTGGGATCGGCGTCGGGCAGATTGTCCGGGTCGAGGCCCGAGGCGACGATGGATCCGCGCAGGTAGTTGCCCTTCACACCGGTGAAGTAGTTCGAGTACACGACGTCGTCGGCGCCGGATTCGACGATCATCGTCCGGTAGTCGTCGACAACATTCGCCTCGGGCGTGGACAGAAAGGCCGAGCCGATGTAGGCGAAGTCGGCACCGGCGGCCAGAGCCGCAAGGATCGAACGGCCGTGGGCGATGGCGCCCGACAGCAGCAGGGGGCCATCGAACCAGGAGCGGATCTCCTGAACCAGGGCGAATGGCGACTGCGCCCCGGCGTGCCCGCCGGCACCGGCGGCCACGGCGATGACGCCGTCGGCGCCCTTCTCGACGGCCTTGTTGGCGAAGCGGTTGTTGATGACGTCGTGGAGGACGACACCGCCGTAGGAGTGGACGGCTTCGTTGACCTCCTCACGGGCACCGAGCGAGGTGATGACGATCGGCACTTGGTGGCGGACCACCTCGGCGAGGTCCTCCTCGAGGCGATTGTTCGACCGGTGGACGATGAGGTTGACTGCGAACGGAGCGGCGGGCTGCTGCGGATTCGCCGCAGTGTGGGCGGCGTTCGACTCGGAGATCTCATCGAGCCAGTCGGTCAGCTGCGAGGCGGGACGGGCGTTCAGCGATGGGAAGGATCCGACGATTCCGGCCTGGCACTGGGCCTTGACCAATTCGGGGCCCGAGGCGATGAACATAGGGGAGCCGACGACGGGCAGACGGAGTTGGGAGCGCAGATCGGTGAAGCTTGTCACGGTGCCTCCTTGCGAAGATGAATGCATACACTCACTCTAACTGAACGATTGTTAAATGCGATACGGAACACAGTCTCTTTCGTCTCCTGGCCCGCATTTCGGCTGATCAGACGACGAAGGCGCAGACTCTCTGAGGAGTCTGCGCCTTCGGCAGTGATAAGAAGCTGGATCAGGAATCCGTGAAGTTCGGGTCCCGCTTCTCGACGAAGGCGGCCATGCCCTCGGACTGATCATTCGTGGCCAGGGACGAATGGAAGAGTCGGCGCTCGTAGCGCAGTCCCTGCTCCAGGGTCGTCTCGAATGCGGTGTTCACCGCTTCCTTGACCATCGCCGAGGCGATGCGGGACTTCGACGCGATCGTCTGCGCGATCTCGTTCGCCGTGTCCAGGAGCGCTTCGGGTTCGACGATGCGAGCGACGAGTCCGGAACGTTCGGCCTCCTCGGCGCCCATCATCCTGCCGGTGAGGCACATGTCCATGGCCTTGGCCTTGCCGATGGCGCGGGTCAGTCGCTGCGATCCGCCCATGCCCGGGAGCACGCCGAGGTTGATCTCGGGCTGTCCGAACTTCGCCTTCGTCGACGCGATGAGGATATCGCCCATCATCGCCAGTTCGCAGCCGCCGCCCAGGGCGTAGCCCCCGACGGCGGTGATGACGGGCTTGCGCACATCGGTCAGCCGGGTCCAACCGGCGAACCAGTCAGCTTTGTATGCGGTCGAGAAGTCGAGGCTCGACATCTCCTTGATATCTGCGCCGGCGGCGAAGGCCTTCTCGCTGCCGGTGATGATGATCGCTTTGATCGAATCGTCTGCGTCGTAGGCCGTAGCGGCATCTGTGATGTCGGTGAGCACCTGCAGATTGAGCGCGTTGAGCGCTTTCGGTCGGTTGATCGTGATGGTGGCGACGCCGTCGGCGACGTCGGTCAGGATGGTTTCGAATTCGCTCATGAGAACACCTTGTCTTCGTGGTCGGTGGTGAGGATGGACTGGACCTGTTCGTCGGAGACCTCGGCCAGCGAGGCGGGACTCCACTGCGGGTTGCGGTCCTTATCGATGACCTGCGCGCGGATACCCTCCTTGAGGTCCGGCAGGCCGGTGAGCGTGACGGCGACCCGGTAGTCCTGTTCGAGGACGTCGGCCAGGTTCATCGATGCGGCGTTCCTGACCGCAGCCAGGGTCACCTTCACCGAGGTGGGGGCCTTCGTGCCGATGAGCTCAGCGGTGGCCTGGGCATCGGGGTTCTCGTGCGCGGCGAGAGCCGCGACGATGGCTTCGGCGTCGTCGCCGGCGTAGCAGGCGTTGATCCAGTCGGCCGCCTCGGCGAGTTCGTTGTCCGGAACATCGGACGAATATCGGCCGATGACCGCGTCGAGGTCCTCGCCATCGGTCAGCTCGGCGATGAGATCGGGGATCTGCGCGTCAGGGACGAAGTAGTCGGCGAGGCCCAGTGCGATCGCAGCGCCGGCCCCGACGGGCTGCCCGGTCAGCGCAAGGTGGGTGCCGAGCTCTCCGGGGGCGTTGGCCAGCAGGTGGGTGCCGCCGACGTCTGGGAAGAGCCCGATTCCGGTCTCCGGCATTCCGACCTTCGTCGAATCGGTGACGATGCGGTGCGATCCGTGTCCGGAGATGCCGACTCCGCCGCCCATCGTGATGCCGTTCATGATGACGACGTAGGGCTTGGGGAACTCAGAGATTGCGAAGTTCATCTTGTATTCGCGGTTCCAGAATCTCGCGTTCTCATCGCTGCCGGCCACGATGTCGTTGTACACGGCCTTGATGTCGCCGCCCGCACACAGACCGCGTTCCCCGCGACCGGTGACGAGGACGAGGTTGACCGCTTCGTCGTCGCGCCATGCGTTGAGGGCGTCATCGATGGCACCCACCATGTCCTGGCTGAGCGCATTGATCAGCTTCGGTCGGTTGAGTTCGATTCGGCCGACCCCGTTTTTTACCGAGGTGATGACGGAGGCGTCCGCCTGCTCTGCCGAAGGTTCTGTCATATCAGCCCACTCCTGTGCTCTTGCGCGAGATGATCACGCGCATGATTTCGTTGGTGCCTTCCAGAATCTGGTGGACTCGCAGGTCACGCACCAGCTTCTCAATTCCATACTCTGTCAGATAGCCGTAGCCGCCGTGCAACTGGAGTGCCCTGTTCGCGACATCGAAACCGGTGTCGGTGGCCTTGAGCTTGGCCATGGCCGAGAGCAGAGAGGTGTTCGGATCGCCTGCGTCATAGGCTCCTGCGGCCCGCCACAGCAGGGAGCGAGCACCCTCGAGGTCGGCCTGCATCTGCGCGACCTCGAAGCGCAGAGCCTGGAATCCGGAGAGCTCGGTGCCGAAGGCCTGGCGCTCACCCATATAGGCGATGGCCTTCTCGAGCGCGGCCTGACCGCCGCCGAGCGAGCAGGCGCCGATGTTGAGACGTCCGCCGTCGAGTCCGGACATCGCGATCTTGAAGCCTTGGCCGGGCGCGCCGAGCATGTTCTCCTTCGGAACCCGCACGTTCTCCATGATCACCTGCCGGGTCGGCTGTGCGCGCCAGCCCATCTTCTGCTCATTGGGGCCGAAGCTCAGACCCTCCATACCCTTCTCGAGGATGAAGGCGGAGATTCCACGCGCTCCGTCCTGGCCTGTGCGGGCCATGACGAGGTAGGTATCCGAGGTGCCGGCGCCGGAGATGAACTGCTTGACTCCGTTGAGCACATAGTGGTCGCCGTCCTCACGGGCGGAGGTGCGCAGGGCGGCCGCATCGGAGCCGGCATTGGGCTCGGTCAGGCAGTAGCTGCCGAGGTGCTCCATGGAGACGAGCTTCTCGAGGTACGTCGTCTTCTGCTCGTCGTTGCCGAACTTGTCGATCATCCACGCGACCATGTTGTGGATGGAGATATAGGCGGCGACGGAGGGGCATCCGGTCGACATCGCTTCGAAGATCAGCGCTGCGTCCATCCGGCCCATTCCGGTTCCGCCGGACTCCTCGCTGACGTAGATGCCTCCCATTCCGAGTTCGGCAGACTTCCTGATGACGTCGACGGGGAAGAAGTGTTCGGCATCCCATTGGAGGGCGTGTGGGGCGACTTCGGTATCGGCGAACTCACGCACCATCCCGGCGACGGTCTGCTGTTCGTCGGTGAGACCGAAAGGTAGGGCAGCGGCTGTACTGCGGGACATGATTCCTCCAAGAATCGGACGCTTATTCGGTGATCGACACCACGATACGTCCATATTACTTGGACATCCAACTAATTTCTCGCCGAGGCGGCCCCGGTGACCGATGGTCCGTTCGGCGGCCGGCTTCGGTCGGCTCAGGCGCCGGCTTCGAGTCCCGAGCGCAGTGTTTCGAGGTGGGGGAGCAGAGAGTCGAGGTCGATACCGGAGAAATCGGGGGAGGAGAAGACCTCGGCGTTGAGCGCCTTCGTTGCCTGAGCGGCGAGCTCGCGACCGGCATCAGTGAGGTCGACGAGCGTCGTCCGGCGATCATCGGGGTGGCTGCGTCTGGCGACGAGGCCGGCCTTCTCGAGGCGGTCGACAGAGTTCGTCGTCGAGGTCGCATGCACCTGCAGTCGAGCGGAGATCTTCGACATCGGCAGGGTCCCGGCTCGTGTGAAGGATAGGAGAGTGAGCACCTCATAGCGCGAGAACGTCAGCGCGAAGGGCTTGAGGGCGGCATCGACTCGGGCCAGGAACAGCTGGTGGATCCTCATCACTGAGATCACTGTCGTCATTCCATCGGCTGCATCGTCCCATCCGTGGGCCAGCCATTGTCGACGGGACTCTTCGATCGGGTCGAACCCCGTACTTGTATTCTCTTCTGCCGCCATTGTCGACAGTGTAGTGAAGTGAGAAGATGGGCGCATGTGCGGTCGACTCAATATGTCTCTCGATCCGGCGGATCTCGCTGATGAGCTGCGGTTGGATGTCGTCTCCTATGACTACGCGCCGCGCTTCAATGTGCCCCCGGGATCATTCGTGCCGATCGTCGTCGAACGACTCGACGAGGATGGTCAGCTTCATCGCCGTCTCGAAACCGCGTCTTGGGGACTGGTGCCGGCATGGGCGAAAGATCCCAAAATCGGCTTCAAGGCATTCAATGCCCGTTCCGAGACAGTGCTCGAGAAGCCGATGTTCCGGCAGGCCATCCGACGTCGTCGCTGTGCGCTGCCGATTCCGGGCTATTACGAATGGGAGAACACAGAAGACGGCAAGCAGCCATGGATGATGACCGCTGCCGGCGAGGACCCCCTCTTCATGGCGGGACTCTTCGAGTTCTGGAAACAGCCGGATGAGACCTGGTTGGTCTCCACAACGATCCTGACGATGGAGTCCGCGGGGCATCTCAGCGATGTCCACCATCGGATGCCCGTGTTCCTCGGGCGCGACCAGATCAGTGACTGGATCGACCCTGGAGTCCTGACGAATGATGTGCCGGACCTGTTGGCGGCGACACTTGATCAGGTTGATCCCGCCAGCGTCACTCGGCACAAGGTCGGCAAAGCGGTCGGAAACGTCCGCAACGATTCTCCCGAACTCGCCGAACCCGTGGCGTAGGTCTCTCTTAACGCTGTGCGGCGGAGACGTTCGCCCGAGAACTGGGGGTTCTTCGGCACGGGGGAGTGGGCGCGTGCGGAGCGGTTTTGCAGGTGGGCGAAGATGTGTGTATTGTTGTCCAGGTTGCCAGGCCGCAAGGAACGGCAACAGTCGCTCTGATCGGGAACGATACGGGCAAACCGAAGATGAACTTCGAGTTGCGCGGATCAGAACAACCATGTAGAGTAGACATCCGCTGGCACAGCGAGTCGCAAGACGAAAAGTGCAAACAGAAACTGATACCCCCAGTGAACACGCTCGGTTTTCGGGTGGTGGTGATGGGTGTGTGTTTGTGGTTTGAGAATCCAATAGCGTGTTTGTTTGAACAAGTTGTGATGCCAGAACATTTTTATTTTCTGGTAAGACAATCACCTGGCCAAACATTGGTTCACCTGTGGTGGGTGGTTCTTCGCCGAACCTCTCGCATCACATGGGTGGATGGTGTGTTTGGTCAGTATTTTTTGGTCAACCTTCTCACCCCGTGAGGGGTTGGCTGTCTTGCTGGGATTCATTCGTAACATAAAGTTTTTTATGGAGAGTTTGATCCTGGCTCAGGACGAACGCTGGCTGCGTGCTTAACACATGCAAGTCGAACGCTGAAGCCGACAGCTTGCTGTTGGTGGATGAGTGGCGAACGGGTGAGTAACACGTGAGTAACCTGCCCCTGATTTCGGGATAAGCCTGGGAAACCGGGTCTAATACCGGATACGACCATCCCTCGCATGAGGGTTGGTGGAAAGTTTTTCGATCGGGGATGGGCTCGCGGCCTATCAGCTTGTTGGTGGGGTAATGGCCTACCAAGGCGACGACGGGTAGCCGGCCTGAGAGGGCGACCGGCCACACTGGGACTGAGACACGGCCCAGACTCCTACGGGAGGCAGCAGTGGGGAATATTGCACAATGGGGGAAACCCTGATGCAGCGACGCAGCGTGCGGGATGACGGCCTTCGGGTTGTAAACCGCTTTCAGCAGGGAAGAAGCGAAAGTGACGGTACCTGCAGAAGAAGTACCGGCTAACTACGTGCCAGCAGCCGCGGTAATACGTAGGGTACGAGCGTTGTCCGGAATTATTGGGCGTAAAGAGCTCGTAGGTGGTTGGTCACGTCTGCTGTGGAAACGCAACGCTTAACGTTGCGCGTGCAGTGGGTACGGGCTGACTAGAGTGCAGTAGGGGAGTCTGGAATTCCTGGTGTAGCGGTGAAATGCGCAGATATCAGGAGGAACACCGGTGGCGAAGGCGGGACTCTGGGCTGTAACTGACACTGAGGAGCGAAAGCATGGGGAGCGAACAGGATTAGATACCCTGGTAGTCCATGCCGTAAACGTTGGGCACTAGGTGTGGGGGACATTCCACGTTCTCCGCGCCGTAGCTAACGCATTAAGTGCCCCGCCTGGGGAGTACGGTCGCAAGGCTAAAACTCAAAGGAATTGACGGGGGCCCGCACAAGCGGCGGAGCATGCGGATTAATTCGATGCAACGCGAAGAACCTTACCAAGGCTTGACATACACTGGACCGTTCTGGAAACAGTTCTTCTCTTTGGAGCTGGTGTACAGGTGGTGCATGGTTGTCGTCAGCTCGTGTCGTGAGATGTTGGGTTAAGTCCCGCAACGAGCGCAACCCTCGTTCTATGTTGCCAGCACGTGATGGTGGGAACTCATAGGAGACTGCCGGGGTCAACTCGGAGGAAGGTGGGGATGACGTCAAATCATCATGCCCTTTATGTCTTGGGCTTCACGCATGCTACAATGGCTGGTACAGAGAGAGGCGAACCCGTGAGGGTAAGCGAATCCCTTAAAGCCAGTCTCAGTTCGGATCGTAGTCTGCAATTCGACTACGTGAAGTCGGAGTCGCTAGTAATCGCAGATCAGCAACGCTGCGGTGAATACGTTCCCGGGCCTTGTACACACCGCCCGTCAAGTCACGAAAGTCGGTAACACCCGAAGCCGGTGTCCCAACCCACTTGTGGGAGGGGGCCGTCTAAGGTGGGACTGGTGATTGGGACTAAGTCGTAACAAGGTAGCCGTACCGGAAGGTGCGGCTGGATCACCTCCTTTCTAAGGAGCACACATTAAGATCCTCATGGCATGACCCGTCTGTGGTCATCATGAGAGCTCAAGGGTGGAACATCACTTCTTCCGCTCGCCCACACAGCCCGGCTGGGGTCAATGCCCCGGGTGCGGTGAGTGATCGGGTGGGCTAGAACGAACACGTTATTGGGTCCTGGAATCACAAACCCCACACGATTGTGTGGGTGTGGTTTCAACCAACAGGACCAACCCGACCACCAAGCAGCAGAGACTTCTGGTGTGTGGTGGTGGGTGTTTGGTAGTGGTTTGAGAATCGTATAGTGGACGCGAGCATCAAACACCATATTTGTGTGGTGTTTATGTAATGTGATTTTTCTTGTCATCATCTAGTTAAGGTGAATGAAACAATATTTTTCGCGCACACGAAGCCGGTCCCTTTGAGGGGTTGGGTGAGTGTGTAAGAGCGCATGGTGGATGCCTTGGCATCAGGAGCCGATGAAGGACGTGGAAATCTGCGATAAGCCTCGGGGAGCCGATAAACAGGCGTTGATCCGAGGGTCTCCGAATGGGGAAACCCCGCCACTCGTGAGGGTGGTGACCCGTGTCTGAATATATAGGGCATGTGGAGGGAACGCGGGGAAGTGAAACATCTCAGTACCCGCAGGAAGAGAAAATAACAATGATTCCGGGAGTAGTGGCGAGCGAAACTGGATGAGCCTAAACCTGTGCAGTGTCAAGCGTGCTGGTGTTGCTGCAGGGGTGTTGTGGGGTGTACGTGGTCCGGTCCAGCATGACCGGTCTGTGAGTGTTGTTGGTGTAGTCGAACCTGGTGGGAAACAGGACCGGAGTGGGTGAGAGTCCCGTAGACGAAACGCTGACTGTTCGCAGTGTGTGCATGCCCGAGTAGCACGGAACTCGTGGAATTTCGTGTGAATCTGCCAGGACCACCTGGTAAGGCTAAATACTTCCTGATGACCGATAGCGGATAAGTACCGTGAGGGAATGGTGAAAAGTACCCCGGGAGGGGAGTGAAAGAGTACCTGAAACCATGTGCTTACAATCCGTCAGAGCAGTATCTAGATGACTGTGATGGCGTGCCTTTTGAAGAATGAGCCTGCGAGTTAGCGGTGCGTGGCGAGGTTAACCCGTGTGGGGTAGCCGTAGCGAAAGCGAGTCCGAATAGGGCGATCCTAGTCGCGTGTCCTAGACCCGAAGCGGAGTGATCTAGCCATGGGCAGGGTGAAGCGTGTGTAAGAGCGCGTGGAGGCCCGCACCCACTTCAGTTGAAAATGGAGGGGATGACCTGTGGTTAGGGGTGAAAGGCCAATCAAACTCTGTGATAGCTGGTTCTCCCCGAAATGCATTTAGGTGCAGCGTTGCGTGGTTCTTGCTGGAGGTAGAGCTACTGGATGGCTGATGGGCCCTACCGGGTTACTGACGTCAACTAAACTCCGAATGCCAGTCAAGGTTCAGCGTGGCAGTGAGACAGTGGGGGATAAGCTTCATTGTCGAGAGGGAAACAGCCCAGACCATCAACTAAGGCCCCTAAGCGTGTGCTCAGTGGGAAAGGATGTTCAGTTGCGAAGACAACCAGGAGGTTGGCTTAGAAGCAGCCACCCTTGAAAGAGTGCGTAATAGCTCACTGGTCAAGTGATTGAGCGCCGATAATGTAGCGGGGCTAAGTACACCGCCGAAGTTGTGGCAGCACCACAATCGCCGTAATGGTGTGGTGTTGGGTAGGGGAGCGTCGAGTTGCCGGAGAAGCTGCCGTGTGAACGAGTGGTGGAGGCGATTCGAGTGAGAATGCAGGCATGAGTAGCGAAAGACGGGTGAGAAACCCGTCCACCGGATGACCAAGGGTTCCAGGGCTAGGCTAATCCGCCCTGGGTAAGTCGGGACCTAAGGCGAGGCCGACAGGCGTAGTCGATGGACAACCAGTTGATATTCTGGTACCGACACACAACCGACAGTACCAAAACACACGATACTAACCCCGTGATGATCCCGTCAGGCCTTCGGGCCTGTGGTTGGGTTTGAGTGGGGGACCTGAGTGTGGAGTCGGTAAGCGTGAGGTGTGACGCAGAAAGGTAGCCAGGCCGTGCGATGGTAGTCACGGTCTAAGGTTGTAGCACGTGGGGGTAGGTAAATCCGTCCCCACATTTGAGTGTGAGAGCTGATGGGCGCCCCACATTGGTGGGGTGATCTGGTGATCCTCTGCTGCCGAGAAAAGCATCGACGTGAGGGTGTGTGTTGCCCGTACCCTATAACCGACACAGGTGGTCGAGTAGAGAATACTAAGGTGATCGAGAGAATCGTGGTTAAGGAACTCGGCAAAATGCCCCCGTAACTTCGGGAGAAGGGGGACCATCCCGGTGAACCCAACTTGCTTGGGGATGTGCTGGTGGTGGTCGCAGAGGCCAGAGAGAAGCGACTGTTTATTAAAAACACAGGTCCGTGCGAAGATGTAAGTCGATGTATACGGACTGACGCCTGCCCGGTGCTGGAAGGTTAAGAGGACCTGTTAACCCGTAAGGGTGAAGCGGAGAATTTAAGCCCCAGTAAACGGCGGTGGTAACTATAACCATCCTAAGGTAGCGAAATTCCTTGTCGGGTAAGTTCCGACCTGCACGAATGGCGTAACGACTTCTCTGCTGTCTCAACCACGAACTCGGCGAAATTGCATTACGAGTAAAGATGCTCGTTACGCGCAGCAGGACGGAAAGACCCCGAGACCTTCACTATAGTTTGGTATTGGGATTCGGTGTGGTTTGTGTAGGATAGGTGGAAGACTGGGAAGCCCTGACGCTAGTTGGGGTGGAGTCGATCGGTGAAATACCACTCTGACCATAGTGGATTCCTTAACTTCGGACCCTGATCGGGTTCAGGGACAGTGCCTGATGGGTAGTTTAACTGGGGCGGTTGCCTCCTAAAGAGTAACGGAGGCGCCCAAAGGTTCCCTCAGCCTGGTTGGCAATCAGGTGTCGAGTGTAAGTGCACAAGGGAGCTTGACTGTGAGACGGACGTGTCGAGCAGGAGCGAAAGCTGGGACTAGTGACCCGGCCATGGCTTGTGGAAGCGTGGTCGCTCAACGGATAAAAGGTACCTCGGGGATAACAGGCTGATCTTGCCCAAGAGTCCATATCGACGGCATGGTTTGGCACCTCGATGTCGGCTCGTCGCATCCTGGGGCTGGAGTCGGTCCCAAGGGTTGGGCTGTTCGCCCATTAAAGCGGTACGCGAGCTGGGTTTAGAACGTCGTGAGACAGTTCGGTCCCTATCCGCTGCGTGCGTAGGAAATTTGTGGAGGTCTGTCCTTAGTACGAGAGGACCGGGACGGACGAACCTCTGGTGTGCCAGTTGTTCCGCCAGGAGCATGGCTGGTTGGCTACGTTCGGGATGGATAACCGCTGAAAGCATCTAAGCGGGAAGCCGGCTCCGAGATGAGATTTCCAACTGACTTTTGTCAGGGGAGGTGTCCTATAGATGATGGGGTTGATAGGCCGGGTATGGAAGCACTGTAAGGTGTGGAGTTGACTGGTACTAATACACCGATCACTCACTGAACCATCCTTTTGGGGGTTGGTGTGTGTGAAGGATTGTTTCTATGAGTAGTCTTTTCTGGTTGTGATGAGAGAATGCGCCCTTGTGAAGGGTGCGCATGACATAGTTTTTGGTGTTCGCGTTCGCTGTGCGGTTCTTGGACCACTACCGCTGACAACCCTGTGTGGGGTTGTGGTGGTGGTTTGTTGGTTTTGCGGTGGTGATAGTGGTGGGGAAACGCCCGGTTAACCGTTCCGATCCCGGTAGCTAAGCCCATTCGCGCTGATGGTACTGCAACTTGGTGGTTGTGGGAGAGTAAGTGACTGCCGCAATATTTTTTAGTGGTGATGGCCTCGTCCAACTGTGTTGGGCGGGGCCATTACTGTATTCACGAACCGGTGCATTCGTGTGTGTTCACGTGTGGGTGGGATGCCCGGTGCTTATTACTACCTGACGGGGGCTGGGCTACCTGGCGCGAGGTTGCTGCGCCCCCGTCAGGTAGCAATAGTGAGGAAGGTTCGGAAGGCTTCGGCGCCGGTGACTTGTAGGTCACTGTCTGTGTGGACGTAGTCCTCGGCGCGGAGCACCATGCGGTGTTCGGTCAGGACCGTGCCGTTCTGACCGACAGCGCTTCGATCACCATTGGGGGAGTAGCCGAGCTTCTCCGATACCCGCCGGCTGGCGTCATTGCCGTCGAAGTATGCTGTGTCGAATCGTGCGGCACCGAAGTATCTGGTGAAGGCTTCGATGATCATCCTTCGCATTCTGGTGCCGTATCCGCAGCCCTGTTCAGGCAGCGCCAACCATGATCCTGTCGAGACTGTCCTCGTGAGTGGAAACCGACGTCCGGTCACACCCTGAACTCCGATGGCGCGGCCATTGACCCTGACCGTGAACTCGATCGTCCACTCATCTACGGTGAAGTTCGCTCTAGTGGACCAGTGGTATTGAGCGAGGCTTCGTGCTACCTGCTCATCGGTGCCCGAGTCCCAATTGACGAGGAAGGCTTCGATTCCATCACGTCTCACTCCGCCTCGCGCGATCTGTGCGAGTTCCGGAATATCGGCCTCTCTTACGGGTGAGAGTTCCATATCATCTGATCGCAGATGAAGTGCGAACGGCGGCCAGATCTCCGAGATGTCCATGTGCCTTGTGCCCATTCTTTCGTGTTCAGTGGCCCTGGAACTGCGCGGAAGACTTATATCCCACTTGAAGTGACCGGACAGCGCTGTCCATTATCTGGTCGCTCGGATTGTTGTTATACGGGTCACGGTATGTTTGTGCGCATGAGTCTACATCCATCACTGCAGCCAATCTTCGACACAGTGCTCCAACGTAACCCTGGAGAGTCGGAGTTTCACCAAGCGGTACAGGAAGTTCTCTATTCCCTGGGCCCCGTCGTGGACAAGCACCCCGAATACCTGGAACTCTCCGCGCTCGAGCGGCTCTGCGAGCCCGAACGCCAGATCATCTTCCGGGTTCCCTGGATCGATGACTCCGGAGTCGTGCAGATCAACCGCGCCTTCCGCGTGCAGTTCAATTCGGCTCTCGGCCCCTACAAGGGCGGTCTGCGGTTCCACCCCTCGGTGAACCTCGGCATCGTCAAGTTCCTCGGTTTCGAGCAGATCTTCAAGAACGCCATCACCGGCCTGCCCATCGGCGGCGGCAAAGGCGGATCTGACTTCGACCCGAAGGGCCGCAGCGACCGCGAAGTCATGCGGTTCTGCCAGTCGTTCATGACCGAGCTGTACCGTCACATCGGTGAGTATCGCGATGTGCCCGCGGGTGACATCGGCGTCGGTGGTCGGGAGATCGGCTACCTCTTCGGCCAGTACAAGCGCATGACGAACTCCTATGAAGCAGGTGTGCTCACCGGCAAGGGACTGTCCTACGGCGGTTCCATGGTCCGTACCGAAGCCACCGGCTTCGGCGTCGTGTACTTCCTCAAGGACATGCTCGCCGCCGCGAAGAAGAACATCGACGGTCGCACTGTCTCGATCTCCGGTTCGGGAAATGTCGCAGTATTCGCCGCAGAGAAGGTCACGGCCTTCGGCGGCACCGTCATCACGATGTCCGACTCGGCCGGCTTCATCCATGACCCGGACGGAATCGACACCGAACTCGTCAAGCGCATCAAGTTCGAAGAGCGGGGACGCATCTCCGAATACGTGGAGCAGCGCGGGGGACGCGCGACCTACCACGAGGGTGGAAACGTCTGGGACGTCGAGGTCGACGTCGCACTGCCATGTGCGACTCAGAACGAGCTCGACGGGGACTCGGCTGCGACTCTGGTCAAGAACGGAGTTATCGCCCTCGCCGAAGGCGCGAACATGCCCTGCACGCCGGAAGCCGTGAAGGTCTTCTCCGAGGCTGGCGTCCTCTTCGCCCCCGGCAAGGCCGCAAACGCCGGCGGTGTCGCGACCAGTGCGCTCGAAATGCAGCAGAACGCCAGCCGCGACTCGTGGGACTTCGACTTCACCGAGGCGCGCCTGGCCGAGATCATGGGCGATGTCCACGACAGCTGCGCGGCTGCGGCCGACGAGTTCGGCCAGCCCGGAGACTACGTCGCCGGCGCCAACATCGCAGGTTTCATCCGCGTTTCCGAGGCAATGCTCGCCCAGGGAGTCGTCTGATCGTCTGGTCCATCGGCGGCCGGGCGACCAAAGCGCCTGTGCACAGCCGACAGGACGACCGCGATCAGCGCTGACAGTCGAGGCTGACAACCCAAACCACAAGACAGGCTCTGCTCAGAACCGGTGAACTTCTCCACGAAGCCGTCGGTCCTGAGCAGAGCCTCTGTCGTACGCTGTGAGCCCGCGATCGACCCCGATAGCTGTGTCCTGCCTGTCGGTCCGTGTCGACCGTGCTGGGTGGGTTCGTGATCAGGGACCGGTCAGAGCCAGACGAGAAGGTCAGCGCTTTCCGATGGTTCCGTAGCCTTTTCGCCAACGCAGCAGGGGACGACTCGTTCCCGCATCGGCGCCCGCGCCCATGGACACCACCTCCCCGACGACGAGATTGTGGGTCGCAACCTCGAGCACCTCGGTGAGCTTGAGCTCGAACCAGGCGATTGCCTCGGTGAGCACCGGCTGTCCGGCATGAGGGGCGGGAAAAGTGTCGATGCCTTTGAGCGATCCGTACAGTGGTTGGCCCGAAGCGCCGAGGCGTTCGGAGATGTCGCGCTGGTCGGAGCTGAGCAGCGAGATCGCAAAGTGGGAACTCGTCTCCAGAGTCTCCATCATCCGAGAGCCGGAATAGACGCTGACGGCCATCGTCGGGGGATCGTACGACACGTCGAGAAACGAATCGACGGTGATCGCATGCAGGGCACTGCCACGGGTAGCGGAGACCACGGCGACCGCCGCAGCGATGTCGTCGCTGAGCTCGCGGTAGCGTTCTGTGAGGGAATCGTCGTAGGCCTGGTCCATGACTCTCATTCTAGGGAACTACAATGGAGCCATGACCATTCCAGCTTCAGGCGGTTCAGCAACGATCGAGCGCGAGCAGTCCGAGCAGCTAGTCGAGCCCGGCGATCACGAGCGCTTCAGCCACTACGCGCCCAAGGACAAGATCATGGAGTCCATGGTGACCGGGACTCCGCTGATCGCCTTGTGCGGAAAGGTGTGGGTCCCCACGCGCGACCCCGAGCGGTTCCCGATCTGCCCCAAGTGCAAAGAGATCTACGAGACGATGTCCGAAGGACCGCAGGAGTAGATGTCCGCGGATCGTCTCCCAACAGCACCAGGGACCTCCGCGGCAGAACAGCTTCCACCGGCATTCCCCGAGCGCGCAGCATGGGGAACGGCGGGAAAGTTGCGTGCCTGGCAGGCTGAGGCTCTCGAACTCTACTTCCAGAAGCAGCCCAAGGACTTCCTCGCGGTCGCGACCCCAGGAGCAGGTAAGACCACCTTCGCTCTGCGGCTGGCGGCCGAACTGCTGGCCCAGCGAGTCGTCAACCGTGTCACAGTCGTCGCTCCCACCGAACACCTCAAGGTGCAGTGGGCCGACTCGGCAGCACGCGTGGGCATCAAGCTCGACCCGCACTTCAAGAACTCCCAGGGCAAACACGCACCCGGCTACCACGGAGTGGCTCTGACCTACGCGCAGGTCGCTGCCAAACCCGTTCTCCACCACAACCGGACGGCCGCCGGCCGCACTCTGGTCATCCTCGACGAGGTCCACCACGGAGGTGACGCCCTGTCGTGGGGCGATGCCGTGCGAGAGGCCTTCGGCCCCGCGGTCCGTCGGCTGTCCCTGACCGGAACACCGTTCCGTTCCGACACCTCACCGATCCCATTCGTCACCTACGCACCCGACGAGAACGGCATCCGCACCTCGGTGGCGGACTATTCCTACGGCTACGGTCGAGCGCTCAAGGACTCCGTCGTCCGCCCGGTCCTCTTCCTCGCCTACGCCGGCGCCATGACCTGGCGGACCAAGGCCGGCGACGAGATGTCGCACGTCCTGGGCGAGGAGACGACGAAGGACATCAACTCGCAGGCCTGGCGCACGGCCCTCGACCCGAAGGGCGACTGGATCCCGGCGGTCCTCAAAGCCGCAGACATGCGATTGACCGAGGTCCGACGCACCGTCCACGACGCCGGCGGCCTCGTCATCGCCACCGACCAAGAGGCGGCCCGAGCCTACGCCAAACGACTGCACGAGATCACCGGTGAGAAGCCGACCGTTGTGCTCTCCGACGAGGCGGGAGCCTCGGAGCGGATCGAACAGTTCCAGAACTCGACCGACCGGTGGATGGTCGCCGTGCGGATGGTCTCCGAAGGCGTCGACGTTCCCCGATTGTGTGTCGGCGTCTACGCGACCTCCTCGTCGACGCCGCTGTTCTTCGCGCAGGCCATCGGGCGCTTCGTGCGTGCCCGCAAACGCGGCGAGACCGCCTCGGTGTTCCTGCCCTCGGTGCCCGTGCTGCTGGCCCTGGCGAACTCGATGGAAGCCGAACGCGATCATGCCCTCGATCGCCCGAAGAACGAGGACGAGAACGATGTCGTCGTCTTCGACGATCAGGCCATGGAGCAGGCGAACCGCAACGAGGGCGCCTCGTCGGACCAGCTCGGCTCCTTCGAAGCGCTCGGCGCCGAAGCCCTGTTCGACCGTGTCCTCTACGACGGCGGTGAATTCGGCACCGGCGGAGCCATCGGCTCCGAGGATGAACTCGACTTCATCGGCATCCCCGGCCTGCTCGAACCCGATCAGGTGCGTGAGCTGCTGAGCACTCAGCAGGCCCGGCAGGCGAAGCGCAAGACCGCGGCGGCTCCTCCGGCCCCTGAGACGGAGACGAGCGAGCTCGAGCACCGAGCGATGAAGGAAGAGCGCAACCAGCTCCAGAGCCTCGTGGGCGCTTGGTCCAGACGTACCGGAACGCCGCACCAGAACGTTCACGTCGAACTGCGCAAGGCATGTGGGGGACCGGCCGTCGCTCAAGCCACGCGGGAGCAGATCCAGGCTCGGATCAAGAAGCTGCAGGGCTGGTTCGTCGGCAAGAAGTGAGCACCGGATGTCGGCAGGGGAGACCCTGTCGGCATGAGGCTGACGAAGCCGCCGAGGCAGACGCACTGTCTGCCTCGGCGGCTTCGTCGATTCGCGGTGGGCCGGGTGTGGATTAGGCGGAGTAGAACACGGTGGGAATGGC
Source organism: Brevibacterium sp. Lmc1 (assembly GCF_057654315.1). Taxonomy (NCBI): domain Bacteria; kingdom Bacillati; phylum Actinomycetota; class Actinomycetes; order Micrococcales; family Brevibacteriaceae; genus Brevibacterium; species Brevibacterium sp. Lmc1. The sequence goes on from NZ_CM172803.1 coordinate 1,447,108, forward strand.
GGGCTCGCCGTCCTGCAGGCGCCTGGCCGAACGCGGCAGCTCCGCCAAAGACTCGTCATGTCGGGCGCAGGCCTTCTTCACTCCTGCCGCGCCGATGAACGACTCATCGACCTCACCGTCGACGACGAGATCGACGCTGAGCCGACGGCCTTCGCCGAGATCATCGGGCAGGCTCGGAATGCCGACGGCTTCCTCCACGGCGATCGGACCGTCGATGAGGCGCAGCGCTTCCTTGTGTCCGCCGCGTGAGGGCTTGCCGGAGGAGTTCTTGGCCACCGAGGTCCACTCGCCGGCCTCATCGGCACGAGCCACGAGCTTGTACACCAGGCCGGCGGCCGGGGCACCTGAACCGGTGACCACCCGCGTGCCGACACCGTAGGAGTCGACGGGCGAGGCGGCCAATGCGGCGATCGCATACTCGTCGAGATCGCTCGTGACGGTGATCGTCGTGTCGCGGGCGCCGAGGCGGTCAAGGCTCTCGCGCACCTCACTGGCCTGTTCGATGAGATCGCCGGAATCGATGCGCACTCCGCCGAGGTTCGGCCCGGCCAGCTCGATCGCCGTGGTCAGCGCCTCCTCGACGTCATAGGTGTCCAGGAGCAGAGTCGTATCGGTGCCGAGCGACTTCAGCTGAGCGGCGAAGGCCTCCCGCTCGGAATCGTGGAGCAGGGTGAACGAGTGGGCCGAGGTGCCGATCGTGCGCAGACCGTACTGCAGGCCGGCGGCCAGGTTCGACGTCGAGGCGAAGCCGCCGATGACCGCTGCCCGAGCCGCAGCCACGGCCGCATGCTCGTTCGTGCGTCGCCCGCCCATCTCCGCGCAGGGGCGATCGCCGGCCGCCTGAGCCATTCGGGACGCTGCCGAGGCGACCGCACAGTCATAGTTCATCGCCGACAGGATGAGCGTCTCCAAGATGACGCCCTCGGCGAACGTCGATTCGATCGTCAGCAGCGGTGAGCCGGGGAAGTAGATCTCCCCTTCTGCATAGCCGCGGATATTGCCGGAGAACCGATAGTCGGCCAACCAGTCGATGGTGCGCTTGTCGACGATGTTCTCCCTGCTGAGGAACGAGAGCTCGGCATCGTCGAAGCGGAAGTCGCGGATCATCTCGAGGATCCGACCGGTGCCGGCGACGACACCGTAGCGGCGACCTGCGGGAAGGCTGCGGCCGAATACCTCGAAGAGGCTCTTCCGGTGAGCGGCACCGGATTCCAGGGCCGCCTGCACCATCGTCAATTCGTACTGATCCGTGAAGAAAGCCGTCGAATCGGTCCGTGTGAGATCACTCATAGGCGCGATCTTACGTCACGACAGCGTCAGTGTTCTGCCGTATGGTGGAAACGTGAGCAACCCAACGACACCAGTCCTGGAGCCGGAGGTCGACGTCCGACCCTCCGAGAACCTGGCCAAGCCCTGGCGGACCGTGGTCTTCAACGACCCGGTCAACCTCATGAGCTATGTCAGTTTCGTGTTCCAGACCTACTTCGGCTACTCCGAGGAGAAAGCCCACTCACTTATGCTCGAAGTCCATGAGAACGGGCGCTCCGTCGTTGCCACCGGAGGCCGCGAAGCCATGGAACGAGACACCCAAGCGATGCACGAATACGGCCTGTGGGCCGCGTGCCAACCCGATTCAGGATCCGACTGACACATGGCCGCTATCGACGCACGAGGGGACGATGTCGTCCTCACCCTGCAAGACAACGAACGCTCGCTCATGCTCACGGTGTTCACCGATCTTGCGGCTCTGCTGGCCGAAGACAGCGACAGCGATGACGACCGTCCGGACTCGGAGAACTGGGAAGCCCGGCTCGGACTTGTCGACCGTCCCCGTCCGGAGGACCCGGCGCTGCTGCGGCTGCTGCCCGACGTCGATCCCGAGGACGATGAGCGTTCAGCGGAGTTCCGCCGCCTCACCGAGTTCGATCTCAAACAGGCCAAAGCGCACAATGTGCGCATCGTGCTGCTGGGACTGAGCAAGGGCAATGACATCTCCCTGACACGGGACGAGGTGCTCGCCTGGATGAAGGGCCTCAACGATCTGCGACTCGTCCTCGCTGTCCGCCTCGGGATCGACACCGAGGAGGCGCAGGAGGAGAAGTACGCCCACCGTGAGGACCTCTCCGAATCCGAAGACCTCACCCTGACCCTGTACGACTTCCTGACGTGGATTCAGGACCGACTGACGACGACCTTGCTCGGCCAGACGCAAGGGGATGACGAGATATGAGACTCACCGCAATCGGCACCGCAGGCTCCTTCCCAGGACGCGGCGCCCTCGCCAGCTGCTACCTCATCGAAACCGATGAGGACACACCCACTCGCATCATCCTCGATCTCGGGTCCGGTGCGCTCAGCCCCCTGCAGGAGACGGTCGATACCGATCGTCTCTCCGGAATCGTGCTCAGCCACCTCCATCCGGATCACTGCATGGATATGACCGGCCTCTACGTCAAACACTGCTTCGACCCGAAGTTCTTCAACGGCGACATCTCCGACACGGGAACGATCCGCACGCGCACTCCGGTGTTCGCGCCGGCCGGTGCGAAGGAACGCCTGTCCAGGGCCTATTACACGGATCCCGGAAAGTCCCCGGTGGCCAACGGGGGAGACGACTCGGACTTCGACCACGCCTTCGAATTCACCGACATCGACCACGGCAGTCGTCACCAGATCGGCTCCCTGACCATCGAATCCTTCCTCGTCGACCACCCCGTCGAGGCCTATGCTCTGCGGATCACGGATGCGGCCGGCAAGGTCATCACGTATTCGGGCGACAGCGATGAGTGCGACAACCTCGTCGCAGCGGCGAAAGACGCCGACCTCTTCCTCTGCGAAGCCGCTTTCCAGGAAGACCGCGACACTGCGCGCGGCATCCACCTCACCGGCAAGCGCGCCGGGCGAGTGGCGCAGAACGCCGCGGCGTCCGCGCTCGTGCTCACCCACATCCCGGTCTGGACAGACTGCTCCATCGTTCGCGGTGAGGCGGCCGGGGAGTACCGTGGACCCATCGAGCTGGCGAAGCCCGGAGCCACCTGGACAGTGTGAGCCGGCGACGATCGCCGGCGACCAGCAGACACCACCACCGAGACGAAAGAGGCAGACAGTGCGAGCAGACGGCCGTGCAGCAGACGAACTCCGTGAAGTCCGGATCACTCCGGACTGGATCAATACAGCCGAAGGGTCCGCGCTGGTGGAATTCGGCAACACCCGCGTCCTCTGCGCGGCCTCACTGACCGAAGGCGTGCCCCGTTGGCTCAAGGGCCAGGGCCGCGGCTGGGTCACCGCCGAATACGCCATGCTCCCGCGCGCCACCGATTCCCGCAGCACCCGCGAATCGGTCAAGGGCAAACAGGGCGGACGCACTCACGAGATCTCCCGTCTCATCGGTCGCAGCCTGCGCGCCGTCATCGACATGGACAAGCTCGGAGAGAACACCCTCGTCCTCGACTGCGACGTCCTCCAGGCCGACGGCGGCACCCGCACCGCCTCGATCACCGGTGCCTACGTTGCGCTGGCGAAGGCCATCGACAAGGGGCGCTCGACCGGGCTGATCCCCGCCGCCCACCAGCCGCTCATCGACTCAGTGGCGGCCGTCAGCGTCGGCATCATCGACGGAGAGCCCCTCCTCGACCTGCCGTACGTCGAAGACTCCCGCGCCGAGACGGACATGAACGTCGTCATGACCGGGTCCGGAAAGTTCATCGAAGTCCAGGGCACCGCGGAGGGCGCACCGTTCGACCGCGACGAACTCGGCAAGCTGCTCGACCTCGCCGGCCACGGGTGCACCGAACTCACCCGCATCCAGTCCGAAGTGCTCGCCGGATGACGACCTTCGTCCTGGCCACTCACAACGAGGGCAAGAAGCGCGAGCTGCTGACCATCCTCGGGCCCGTCCTCGGTGCTGACACCCAGGTGCTCACCGCCGCCGAGGCGGGACTCGGCGATGTCGCCGAAACCGGAGTCACGTTCACCGAGAACGCGCTGATCAAGGCGCGTGCCGCGGCCGCTGCGACAGGGCACACCGCCATCGCCGACGACTCGGGAATCAGCGTCGACGTGCTCGGCGGTGCACCGGGCATCTTCTCCGCTCGCTGGTCCGGCCGGCACGGAGACGATCGTGCGAACCTCGAACTCCTGCTCGCTCAGCTGGGCGACATCGCGGCCGAACACCGCGGAGCGCAGTTCCGTTGCGCGGCGGCCGCTGTGACCGCCGACGGACGTGAGTTCACCGCCGAAGGAGTCATGCCCGGGCGCCTGGCCACCGAACCCAAGGGCGAGAACGGCTTCGGATATGACCCGATCTTCGTCCCCGAGGGTTCCGAACTCAGTGCCGCCGAGATGACGCCTGAGGAGAAGAACTCACGCTCCCACCGCCGATTCGCCTTCGACGCACTGGCCGCGATTCTCGCCGACGAATCGAATCTCTGAACCTCCTCCTCGAAACGCTCAGCATCTGAACACAGCCGCCTCACCAGCTGAGAACTTCGGATACACTGACGATGCTTGAGTGTTGGCGAACGACCCTCTTCGTGGTCGGCGAAATCGAGGAGAACAATGAAGACTCCGCGCATCATGACGTGGGTGGCGGCAGCGGCCGCCACGAGCCTGCTGATCACAGGCTGTTCGGCCGGAGCCTCCGACACCGGAGGCGATGCGCAGAAGAAGGACTCGATGACGATTGCCTTCACCGCCGAACCGGTCAACCTCGACTTCACCTCCACCTCGGGAGTCGCCATTCCCGAAGCGCTGATGGAGAACGTCTACGAATCGCTCGTCCGGTTGGACGGCGAGGGGGAGATCCAGCCCGCACTGGCCAAGGACTGGACACTGTCCGATGACCGCAAGACCTACACCTTCGAACTCCAGGATGGTGTGAAGTTCTCCAACGGTGCGGACTTCACCAGCGAAGACGTCAAGTACTCCTATGAACGAGTGCAGAAGGACTGGAAGAACGCGCTGAAGTCGAAGATGGACATCGTCGAGTCCATCGAGACCCCGGACGACTCCACCGTCACGATCGAACTGAAGAAACCGTCGAACACCTGGCTGTTCAACCTCACCAGCCTCGTCGGAGCCGTCTTCGACACCGAAGGCACCGACGACCTGGCGAACGAAGCCGTCGGCACCGGTCCCTTCGCGATCGAGAAATTCACACGCGGACAGTCCATCGACTTCGCCGCCCGCGACGACTACTGGGGCGAGAAGCCGTCCCTGAACTCGGTCCAGTTCAAATACTTCAAAGACGCGGTTTCGGCCTCGAACGCCCTGAAGTCCGGGGAGATCGACCTCGTCTCCAACCTCCAGGCCCCCGAACTGGCCGGAGAGTTCCAAAGCGACGACTATCAGATCGTCTCCGGCACTACGAACGGCGAAGTCGTGCTGTCGATGAACAACGCCGAGGGCATCTTCAAAGACAAGAAGGCCCGTGAAGCCGTGATGCATGCGATCGACCGCAAGGCCGTCCTCGACACGGCCTGGGCGGGCTACGGCGAGCTCATCGGCTCGATGGTTCCCCCGACCGACCCGTACTACGAAGACCTCACCGGGGTGTGGAAGTACGATCCGAAGAAGGCCAAGCAGCTCGTCGACGAAGCCGGGATCAAGGGCGAGGAATTCGCCTTCACCGTGCCGAACCTGCCGTACGCGAAGGCGATCTCCGAAATCGTCTCCGCGCAGCTCGAAGAGGTCGGACTGAAGGCGAAGATCTCGACTCAGGAGTTCCCAGCCGTGTGGTTGGACAAGACCTTCACCGAACACGATTACGACATGTCGGTGATCAACCATGCCGAACCGCGCGACATCCTCACCGTGTTCTCGAAGGACTACTACATCGGCTACGACGATTCGTCGATCAAGAAGCTGGCAGACAAAGCCGATACCGGAACCGAAGACGAGTACATCTCGGGAATGAAGAAGATCGCGCGGACGATCACCGAGGATGCCGCCTCGGACTTCCTGTTCCTGTTCCCGAATCTCGTCATCGCCAAGTCCGGAGTCGAGGGGATACCCGCCAACCGCGTCTCCGACGCATTCAAGATCGCCGACCTCAGCTGGTCCTGACCGCGCACGTCGATGCTCACCTACGCAATCAACCGCGCGATCCAGTTCGCGCTGTCCCTCCTCGTCGCCTCGGTGGTGATCTTCGCCCTGATGAGCCTGCTGCCGGGCAATGCGGCACAGGTGGCGCTGGGAACGAACGCCACCCCGGAGGCAGTAGCGTCGCTCGAAGCTCAATACGGGCTTGATCGGCCGCCACTCATCCGGTACTTCGACTGGTTGGGAGGAATGCTCACCGGAGACTTCGGCACCTCCTACGTCACCGGTGCCGAGATCACTCCCGTCATCGTCGACAGCGTCCAGGTCACGGCGATCCTCGTCATCGCGGCCATCGCCGTGTCCATCCTCATCGCCGTGCCCCTGGGCACCTTCGCCGCCCTCGAGCAGCGCAACTGGATCGGCGTGACGATCTCGGCGATCAGCCAGGTCGGCATCGCGATACCGAACTTCCTGGCCGCGATCATCCTCGTCATCATATTCTCTCTGACCCTCGGATGGTTCCCGTCCCAAGGCTGGATGGCTCCGATCGAGGGCCTCGGCGGCTTCCTTGTCCGTCTCGTCCTGCCGGTCGTGTCGCTTGCTCTCGTGCAGGCGGCGATCCTCACCCGCTACGTTCGTTCGGCCGTGCTCGATGTGATGCGGGAAGACTATATCCGCACCGCCCGCGCCAAGGGACTGACCAAGACGAAGGCGCTGTTCGCGCACGGACTGCGCAATGCGGCGATTCCTGTCATCACCGTCGCCGGAGTCCAACTGGCCACCCTGCTGGTCGGGGCCGTGATCATCGAACAGATCTTCGTTCTGCCCGGAATCGGCTCCGAGCTCGTCCGCGCCGTCGCCAATCGTGACCTCGTAGCGGTGCAGGGCATCGTCATGGTCCTCGTCCTGCTCGTGCTCGTCATCAACCTCATCGTCGACATCCTCGTGCCCATCGTCGACCCCCGGATCAGGAACGCCGCATGAACCCGACCCCGACCGGTGCCCAGAGCCCCAGCGACCACGTCGATCCCGTCGCTCACGACGCGACAGACACGACCGCCTCGGCGAAGATCCGGCCGGGTCGGTCCCGCAGGAGCGGACGGCGGGCGAACGCATCGATGATCATCGGCGCGGGCCTCGTCGTGCTCATCGTCGGACTCGCTCTCATCTCCTTCGTGTGGACCCCGTACGACCCGACCACGATCGACCCCGCCGCCCGATTGCAGAGCGGCAGCCTCACCCACCCGTTCGGCACCGACACCTTCGGACGGGACACGTTGACCTGGGTGATGGTCGGGGCGCGGATCACGCTGCTCGTCGGGGTCGTCGCCGTCGGCATCGCCCTGCTCATCGGCACCCCGATCGGAATCGTCTCCGCCTTCTTCGCGAAACAGCCGTGGGGAATGTGGCTCGACGCGGTGATCATGCGGGCCAACGACATCCTGTTGGCCTTCCCCGCGCTGCTGCTGGCGATCATCTTCGCTGCCGTCTACTCGCCGGGGACGGGACCGGCCATGGTCGCCGTCGGCATCGCCGCGATCCCCGGCTTCGCGCGCGTCGCACGCTCCGGCACGCTGCAGGTGCTGGGCTCCGAATACGTCCGCGCCGCGCGAGCTTCGAACCGTCGGATCCCGGCCATCGCCGTCGTCCACGTGCTGCCGAACATCGCCGGAATGGTCATCGTCCAGGCGTCCGTGGCCTTCGCGATCTCCGTCCTCGCCGAGGCGGGGCTGTCCTTCCTCGGACTCGGCACCCAGGCCCCGACCCCGTCGTGGGGCCGGATGCTGCAGGAGTCCCAGCAGTACCTGTCCACCCACCCCGAGCTCGCTCTGTGGCCGGGAGTGTTCATTGCACTCGCGGTGCTCGGATTCAATCTCTTGGGCGATGGGCTGCGCGACCGGTTCGACCCGAAGATGGAGGCGCGAGGTGCCTGAGAACCTGCTCGAGGTTCGTGACCTCACCATCACCCCTGCCGGAGCGGACGCTCCGGTGCTCCACGATGTCAGCCTCAGTCTGGCGCCGGGCGAGCGGGTCGGACTCATCGGCGAATCCGGGTCGGGGAAATCGCTGACCGCCCAGTCCGTGATGGGTCTGCTGCCAGAAGAGCTGCACGCCCGTGGCCAGGTGCACCTGCAGGGGCATTCCGGGAACCTTCTCGAAGCGAACGAGAAGACCCTGGCCGGGCTGCGCTCGGACATCGTGTCCATGGTGTTCCAGGAACCCATGAGCGCCCTCAATCCGCTCATGCGCATCGGCGACCAGATCGCCGAAGTGCTGCGCCTCCATGGCAAGGCGCCGCGGGGGCAGATTCCGACGCGTGTGCTCGAACTGCTCCGCGACGTCCACATGCCCGACCCCGACAGCGCCCGGTTCGCCTACCCGCACCAGCTGTCGGGCGGGCAGCGGCAGCGGGTCATGCTCGCGATCGCCCTGGCCAATTCGCCGAGGCTGCTCATCTGCGACGAGCCCACCACCGCCCTCGACGTCACCGTGCAGAAGCATATGCTCGACCTCATCGTCGAGAGGGTCTCGGCGGTGGAGGCTGGACTGCTGTTCATCACTCACGACCTCGCTGTCGTCGCCGGAGTCTGCGATCGGGTCATCGTCATGTACCGCGGCCGCATCGTCGAGTCCGGCAGCGTCGACGAGATCTTCACCGCGCCCAAGCACGAGTACACGCGAGGGCTCCTGGCATCCTCGGATCTCGAAGCCACAGATGACCGCGGCCGACTCTTCACACTCAAGACCGCGCTCGCCTACTCGGGGCCGCAGATCGGCGAAGGAGAGGCTTCGGTCGATGTGGGGGAGCCGGGGGATCTTCGCGACGAACCGCAGATCTCGACCCGACCGGATCACACCGGCATGTCCGTCGCGGGGTCGACGGACGAAGACAGCGTCAGGACCACCTCGGCGAGGGAAGGGGCCGGAGCCGCCTCGGTGAGGGATGACCACCGAACCCCCTCGGTGAGGGAATCGGCACCGCTCATCGAGGTCTCGGACGTCACCCGGATCTTTCGCGGACGCGGACTCTTCGGTCGCAGACGATCGGACGTCACCGCCCTGGGCGGGATCGACTTCAGCGTCGCGGCCGGAGCCCGCCTGGGCATCGTGGGGGAGTCGGGATCGGGGAAGTCAACGCTGCTGAACATCCTCTCCGGCCTCGACCGACCGACCACCGGGCATGTGCGCGTCGGCGACATCCGGGTCGAAGCCGCGAGCTCACAGGCTCTGCGCCGCCTGCGCGAGAACCTGCAGATCGTGTTCCAGGATCCGTTCGCCTCGCTCGACCCGCGGATGCGCATCGCCGACATCGTCGCCGAACCGCTCATCGCCGCCGGAGTCGACAAGGACGAACGCGCAGCACGGGTCGAGGAGATGATCGCCGCCGTCGACCTCGACCAGGACTCCCTGCGCCGGTACCCGCACCAGTTCTCCGGCGGGCAGCGACAGCGCATCTCGATCGCCCGGGCCCTCGTGACCAGGCCGCAGATCCTCGTCGCCGACGAACCGGTCTCCGCCCTCGACGTCTCGGTGCGTGCGCAGGTCCTCAACCTGCTCACCGACCTCGTCGACGAGTACGCGCTGACTCTCCTCTTCGTCTCCCACGACCTCGGCGTCGTCAAACACCTGTGCTCCGAGGTCATCGTCATGAGAGCCGGACAGATCGTCGAATCGGGTGCGACGGAGGACATCTACGCGAACCCGCAGGACGAGTACACGCGGCGCCTCATCGCCGCCACCCCGAGCCTGGCCGAAGCACTCGCGGCCGGATAGACCGGCTCGCGCGCGGGATGCGACGAACCATCGAGAGAAAGGGCAGCATATGACCACATCGCTTGCCGACCGCAGTGCGGCCGAAATGGCAGCCGGATTCGCCGGCGGGGACTTCGACCCGGTCGAGGTGCACTCCGCGGTCGTCGACCGCATGGACGACTGCGAACCGACCATCAACGCCCTGTTCCACCGCGACGACGAACGCTCCCGGGACGCCGCCGCTGCCAGCGCAGCACGCTGGCGAGAGGGACGACCGTTGAGCGACCTCGACGGGGTGCCCGTGACGATCAAGGAGAACATCGCCCGCCGCGGAGTTCCGCTGCCCAGCGGCCACGCCTGGGTGGAGATGCCGGTGGCCGGCCACGATGCCCCGATCACCGAGCGTCTCGAAGAAGCCGGAGCCGTCATCCTCGGTTCGACGACGATGCCCGACTGGGGAATGCTCTCCTCAGGAGTGTCCTCTCTGCACGGAATCACCCGTTCACCGCTGGACCCGAGCCTGACGACCGGAGGGTCGAGCGCCGGAGCCGGAGCCGCGGCAGCCGCCGGATACGGACCCATCCACATCGGCTCCGACATCGGCGGATCCATCCGCTTGCCATGCACGTGGCTCGGTCTGGCCGGACTCAAGCCCAGCTTCGGCCGCGTGCCTCTCGACGCCCCCTACCTGGGCAGATGTGCGGGACCGCTGGCGCGGACGATGGCCGACGTCAAAGCCGCCATGGACATCATCTCCGCCCCGGACGATCGCGACTATTCGCGGCTGCCGCGCTTCGCCGCCGATGATGCGCAGTCTCTGCCGGGCAGCGACTCGGCTGGAGCCTTCGACCCGCGGGGACTGCGCATCGGCGTGCAGCTCGACGCCGGGTGCGGGGTCGCCGCAGCGGCGCAGGTGCGCTCGGCCGTCACCGAGGCGGCAGAGAGGTTCTCTGCGGCCGGTGCAGAAATCGTCACGGTCGATCCTTTCATCGACGATGATCACCTCCGCGACATGGATCTGTTCTGGCGGGTCCGGTCGTGGGCCGACCTCAAGGCGCTGCCTGTCGACGAACAGGCGCTCATTCTGCCTTATATCCAGCAGTGGGCACAGGACGGAGCCGATACCAGCGGAGTCGACCTGATGCGCTGCTATCACAGCGTTCAGGAGATCCGGCGGCGGACGGTCGAAGCAACTGCCGAGTTCGACCTGGTCATCTCGCCGACAGCTCCGGACGCGGCATTCCCGGCCGAGCAGCCGATGCCGTACCCGCAGGTGCACGAACCGATGGGGCATATAGGGTTCACCATGCCGTTCAACATGTCAGAACAGCCTGCGGCGACGGTGCTGGCCGGATCCATGGACGACGGTCGGACCATCGGAGTGCAGATCGCCGGACGACGGTTCGCCGACGAACTCGTCATGGCCGCCGGTGCCTGGTTCGAAGCCGCGGCCGACCTCGAGCTGCCGACTCGGTCGGTCGGAGTCTGAGAGAACGACGACAGCGGGCCTGCGACGACCGGGAATCGGTCGTCACAGGCCCGCTGTGACTTGGACGTCGCCTCGGTGACGGTGGGTGTCTCACCTCGGGGAGGTGAGGTGCACCGTGTCGGCGGTGGACCCTGAGGTCAGAAGTCGAAGAATTCGACCGAGAGCTTGTCTCCGTCGATCTTCACGCTTCCGGACACCGACAGGGAGTTGCCGTTGGAGAAGTACGAGGAGCCGGCCCTCTTGCCGTCGACGGAGAAGTTGAACTTGCCTGGCTTCTCGGTGAAGAACGAGCCGGTGTTCGTGTCTCCGGCGCCGAAGCTGGCCTTCACCTTCGGCATCTCCTTCATGTCCCATTTGGCGGTGTTCTTCTTCGCCAGATCATCGAGCTTCTTGTCCGAACCGCCGACTGGGATCTCGGTCGGGTCGTACTTGATGAAGTCGCACTTCGGCTCGATGCTCTTGTTGTCGAAGCACTTCTTGAGCTCCTTCTCGACCTGTTTCTGAACTTCCTTGTCGAAGGCGCCGGTCGGGGACAGATCGAGGTTGAGGGTGGTGGGGGACACCTGGCCCTTGTTCGGCTGTCCGCCGGGGGCGAAGGCCTTCGGGAAGTTCACCTTGGCCGTATCGGAAGCTTCGGAGATCCACTTGCTCTTCGGAATCGTGAAGTCGTAGCTGCCGGGGTAGACAGCGAACGACGTGGTGCCCGACTTCGCCTTGTAGTCCTTGCCGTTGACGGCGAGACCGTCGGCAGCGGGGATATCGAGGGAGATGACGTTGAGGTCGGGGCCCTTCATCGTCCACTTGTCGAAGAACAGGTCCTGTTTGCCGTCCTTCGTCGCAGAGAGCTCCACATTGTAGGGGCTGCCGTCGAGCTCGTAGGACACGACGACGGTGCCCTTGTCCCCGTCGGTCTTCGACGATTCGACCTTGGCCTTCTCGATCTTCGCCGATGAGGAATCGGTGAATTCCTTCTGCAGCAGATCGAGGTTCGTGCCCTCAGGCCGTGTCGAGGGGGCGATCTTCTCCGCGGCTGCGAAATCACCCTTGTTCAGGGCTTCGACGTAGTCCTCTGCGACCTTGTCGGGTCCGTACTTGTTCTTGTTCACGCTGCCGATGACGAAGAACCCGACGAGGACGAGGATGATGACCAGCGCGACCGCACCGAGGGTGATGAAGAGCGGAAGTTTGCTCTTCTTCTTATCGGGGCGATTGTCGGCACGCGTCGCGGTGCTCTGACCGCCGGCGAAACCCGGAGCCGGTGCAGGCTGCGGAATCGCCTGGGATGGACCGGAACCGGTCTGTTGGGCGTTCGGACCCGACCCCGTCTGATACTGCCCGGACTGGTTCTGGGCGGAGTTAAACTGGCCCGGCTGGTCCTGAGCGCCGGGGTACGGCTGATTAGACGCCCCCGGATATGCCGCATTCGAATACTGACCGCCTGGCTGTTGGACGCCCTGCGGCTGAGCGCCTTGCGATTGAGCCCCGGGGTAGCCGCCGTTCGGCTGCTGCGGGCTCTGGTACTGGTTGTTCGGATACTGCCCGTTCTGAGGCTGGTCACTCGGAGACGGGGCACCGGGATAGGGACCCGCCTGTGGGCCGCCCTGAACGTTGGCTCCGCCTTGCTGGCCGGAGTTGAAGGACTGATCGTTCTGGGCGCCGGGGCCCGAATACTGAGGCGGTTGGTTCTGCTGAGAAGAAGCCGGAGCGACCGTCGGTCGTTCCGGCGCATCGTTGCCCGGAGCTCCCAAGGGTGGTGCCTGGTCATCGGGCACCGAGGAACCGCTTCCGGACTGAGCCGAACCGCCGGTTGCGGTGGGGGCGTCATCGGAGACCGAACCCGGAAGGCCCTCATCCGTCGGCAACTCCGACTCGGGCTTCGACCCGCCGTTCTCCGGAGGCTCGCTGGGTGGTGGCGGGAAATTGGGGTGATCGTTCCCGTTGCTCATCGTGGGGTCATCCTTTGCGTGTACAAGCCTGTCCTGGCGCAATTGTACTTCCCGGAGCAGGGAATCGCGTGGTCAATACCGGGAAGCCGAGCCGGGTTAGGCGAAAATGGTCCTGATGCACACTTCTCCTCACCCTCAGCCCTACCGTCGGACGATCTTCGCAGCCCTCATGGAAGTCGTGAAGATCGACCTCATCGTCGTTCCCGCGGGATTCGTCGTCGCCATCGTCTTCTGGATCATCGGGCTCGGCTCGCAGCTGCCGTACTCGGCGATTCCCGAATGGGCGTTCGCACTGTGGGCGACGGTGTCAGGACTGAGTGTCTCGACCCTCGGATTCGACTTCTCGCTGGCGCCGAGCTTCGTGACTGTCGGCCTGTGGCTGCTGGTGGCAACGGGGGCCAAACGAGTCGCCCGCAGCACGGCAGCGGACAGCCCGGCCGAGAGCGACGACGATCCCGGCGGATGGTGGGCGCTCATGGGTACAGCTCTGGGCACCTTCGTCGTGGCCTACGCCGCTCCTCTGCTCGTCGCGGCGGTCCTGGTCGGCCAGGCCACGGTGACTCCGCTCGGATTCCTTCGGCTCTTCCTCTTCCTCGTCACGGCTGTGGCGTGGGCCTTCATTCGGGTGCGAGGAATCGGTGACATCCCCGGACTGGCCGTGATCGCCGATGACACCTGGACTGTCTCCGTCGGACTCGCACGCCGTCTGCTGTGGGCCGCTGCGGCACTCGGTGCGATCGTGCTCGTCGTCGGAATCGTGATCCGCTGGAGCGATGTCGCCGACACTGTGCAGGTCTACAGCTCACCGGTCGCCGCAGGCATCGGCCTCATCGTCGTTCAGGCGCTCTTCGCCCCGAGCATCCTCTTCTCAGCCCTGTCGTGGACCGCCGGGACGGGAGTGAGCATCGGCGGGGCCGGGACGAGCTCTGCATTCACTTCGACCTCAGCGCCCGTGCCCGATGTGCACGTGCTGCAGCTGTTGGACGGTGACTATCCCGCCTGGACGGCGGCCGCACCGGCGCTTCTCGTGCTGCTCGGTCTGCTGTGCGTCATCCTCGGCCGCGACCGAGCCCGCGACATCGCCGCACAGTCGTGGATGGGACTGGGGCTTGCAATCGGGATACTGTTCGTCGCCCTCGAGGTGCTCGCGCTGTTCGCCGGTGGGGCCTTGGGCCCGCTGGGTCTCTCCGGGTTCGGACCCTCGGCCCTGACGTCGGCGCTGGCGATCACTGGGTGGATCGGTGTGGGAATGGCCGCCGGCCTTCTGCTGATCAGACTCTCCGGTCTGCACGCCGAGTATTCCGAATTCGCCGAGGATGACGAAGAGTACCCCGACGACGAGGATGCCACAGCGGGCGCGTTCGAAGAGGACCGCACAACGGATGCGTTCGATGAGGACGAACCGGAATCGCTCGCCGACGACATCGTCGACGAAGACGAACCGCGTTAGACGAGGGCGCTGCCTCGGTGACGGATTGGGCTGCCTCGGTGAGGCAGCGTACTCACCGCGGCTGTGGCGTGAACAGAAGTCCGCCTCGGTGACGGGGCAGGCGTGAACCGAGGACATCCTCGGTGAGGGGATCAGCGCTGAATGATCAGGGTCTTGGCCCCGTGGATCACTTGGTGCCGGGCAGATCGAGATCCTGGCCGGTGACCTGCTTGAACCAGTCACCCAGACCCGACTGATACTCACTCGAGCACGAGAGCTGCGCCTGCTGCGTGATCGCGTCGCGCAGGCATTCCTCGTACTTCGACTGCACCGGCCAGAGGATGACCGAGGACATCGTGGAGAAGATGAGGTAGATGCTGAGCAGACCGCCGAGGATGCCCAAGGACATGTTCCGGCGCTGCTTGGTCTTGACGACGGCGACGATGTACTTCACCGACCAGACGACTGCGGCGATGGCGAAGCCGATGGCGGCGAGCTTGAACGGCAGCTGATACGTGAACGTCAGCACCGAGGCGAGGATCAGCAGTATCAGGACGAGCCCGTGTCGTGCCGGTGCGGCCTGTGCCTCCTCTTCGGGAGTCGGTGCCTTCTTCTCTTCGGTATTCTGCGGTGACGTCACCGGATCAGTTTCTCACAGTCGACTGACAAATGCCTCGGCGGGCCGTGTCCGCACGATGACAGCAGGGCATCGTCCATGTGCTGCAGACGTTAGACTGTGCGGGTGCGCATCGTTCTTCTGGCATCAGGATCCGGTACCCTCACGCAGTCCGTCATCGACGCGTTCGCCGACGGGACCCGTGGAGTCGACATCGTCGCCATCGGGGCCGACTCGGACACCGCAGGGGTCCTGACCCGAGCCGAACAGCACGAGATTCCCTCCTTCGTCGTCCGGCCCAAGGACTTCGCCGACCGCGACGAGTGGAACCTGGCGCTGAAGGACACGGTGGCCGAGCTCGCCCCGGACTGGGTGGTCTCTGCCGGTTTCATGCGCATCCTCGGTCCCAGCTTCGTCGAGGCCTTCCCGTCCCGGATCATCAACACCCATCCGGCGCTGCTGCCGTCGTTCCCGGGTGCACACGGGGTCCGCGACGCGCTCGCCCATGGGGTGAAGCTGACCGGCGGAACCATCCACCTCGTCGACACCGGAGTCGACACCGGACCGATCATCACTCAGTACGCGGTGCCCATCGGCGATGACGACACCGAGGAGACCGTGCACGAGAACATCAAAGCCCGGGAACGCGAAGAGCTCGTGCGTCTGCTGGCACATCTGGCCCACACCGACCTCGTCGTCGAAGGGCGACATGTCCGCGGATATGTCGCCTCGGCGATGACCGCCCACTGACCCCGCCGTGAGAAGAACCGACCGGCAACCGAACCTCGAGGAGGATCTGTGACAGGAACCCGCGCGATCAAGAGAGCGCTGATCAGCGTCTACGACAAGACCGGGCTGGAGGAGCTGGCTCGCGGCCTCCACGCCGCCGGAGTCCAGATCGTGTCGACCGGATCCACGGCAGCGAAGATCGCCGAGGCGGGAGCCGCGGTGACGAAAGTCGAAGACCTCACCGGGTTCCCCGAATGCCTCGAAGGGCGGGTCAAGACCCTTCATCCGCGCGTCCACGCCGGCATCCTCGCCGATTCCCGCAAGCCTGAGCACCTGGAACAGCTGTCCGAACTCGAGATCGAGCCCTTCGACCTCGTCGTCGTCAACCTCTATCCTTTCGCCGACACCGTCGCGAGCGGAGCCGGCTTCGATGACTGCATCGAACAGATCGACATCGGCGGACCCTCGATGGTGCGTGCGGCGGCGAAGAACCACCCCACGGTCACCGTCGTGACCGATCCGGCCGACTACTCGGCCGTGCTCGACGCAGCCTCCGGAGACGGCTTCGATATCGATGCCCGCCGCATCTTCGCCGCCCGCGCCTTCGCCCACACTGCCGCCTACGACGCGGCCGTCGCCTCCTGGTTCGCCGCGGAACTCGCCACCGATGAGAAGGCCGAATTCGCCGGCCTCACCGGAGAGAAGATCGCCGACCTGCGCTATGGAGAGAATCCGCACCAGGCTGCTGCCGTGTACTCCGACGGCACCGCCGGAATCGCCGGTGCGAAACTGCTCGGCGGCAAAGCGATGTCGTACAACAACTACACGGACACCGATGCCGCGATCCGCGCGGCATTCGACTTCGAGCAGCCGGCCGTCGCCATCATCAAGCATGCGAACCCCTGCGGAATCGCCGTCGGTGAGTCTGCTGCCGCTGCGCACAAGTCCGCCCACGAATGCGATCCGCTGTCGGCCTACGGCGGTGTCATCGCCACGAACCGCGAGGTCGACGCAGAGCTCGCAGCATCGATCAAGCCGATCTTCACAGAATGCCTGGCCGCTCCGTCGTTCAGCGCCGAGGCACTTGAGATCCTCACGACGAAGAAGAACCTGCGACTGCTCGAGCTCGGCGACATCGATGTGCCCACAGACGAGGTCAAGCCGATCAGCGGTGGGTTCCTCGTACAGGACCGCGACGCCTTCCAGGCGGACGGCGACTCCGTCGAGAACTGGACCCTGGCCGCTGGTCCGGCAGCTGCACCCGAGGTCCTCGCGGATCTCGAATTCGCGTGGAAGGCCGGACGGGCTGTGAAGTCCAACGCGATCCTGCTCGCCAAGGGGGGAGCCTCGGTGGGTGTGGGTATGGGGCAGGTCAACCGCGTCGACTCGGCCAAACTCGCTGTCGAACGTGCCGGAGCCGAACGCGCCACCGGTGCGGTCGCAGCCTCCGACGCCTTCTTCCCGTTCCCCGACGGTCTGCAGATCCTCATCGACGCAGGAGTCACCGCCGTGGTGCAGCCCGGCGGATCGATCCGCGACGATGAGGTCATCGCGGCCGCGGAGGCGGCAGGGATCACGATGTACCTGACCGGGAGCCGCCATTTCTTCCACTGAGATGAAGCGGCCTCACCCCCGCCACGCACGGCGGGGGAGAGGGCCGATCGCGAAGCGATGGATCTACTGGAAACGGCGATACGCGCATCCCACTCGGCGTGACTGGGTGCTGCTCGGCTGTCTCCTGGGCGTCGCCGCCGCCGCGGCGTGCTCCGTCATCGATTTCCGCCTCGGTGCTGTCGTCCTCGCGGTCGTTCCTGCCGGTCTCGCCGGGTTCCGAGCGATGCCGCAGCCGTGGACCGAAGTGTGGGCGAATCGGTCGAAGGTCGTCGACATCACGACCTGTCTGGTGTTCGCCGGACTGCTGGTCGGGCTTGCGTTCCTCGTACCGCTGACCCGCTGAGGAGTCGGTCTCGGCGACGTTCTTTATGTGCATTCGCTGAGAAATGGGACGCGCAGGTGTCGTCACGTCGACAATAGTGGCAAGGTGAGTGGCGTCAGAGGTTCGCTTCGAACCTTTTCCGATGAAAGGAGACAGCATGGGACTCGACGATCTTACTAACAAAGCCAAGGACGCCTTGAATAGCGATAAGGGTGAAGAGATCAGCGACCAGGGCCTGGACAAGGCCTCGGACGCAGCCAACAATGTCACCGGTGGAAAGTTCGAAGACCAGATCAATCAGGGTCGCGACGGAGCCGATGACAAGCTCGGCAACGAATGATCTTTAATCCATAGCCGCGTCCGGCATGGATGAGGGCCGAGGAGAATGTGATTCTCCTCGGCGCTTTCTTGTGTTCTGGCTAGCGTCAGTCGATACCAACTATCGGGGCACGAGTGGCTTCGCTGCGCGAGCGAACGGCTCAGTGCAGTGGATGCACGGCTTGGCCGTGCATCCACGTGCACCATTGCCTCAGCTGAGTTTTTCGATCGGGGCGTAGCGCAGCAGCAGCCGCTTCGATCCGGCCGAACCGAAGTCGACGACGGCCACGGTCTTGTCTCCGACACCGTTGACTTCGGTGACGGTGCCGAGCCCGAAGGACTCGTGCGAGACCTTCTCGCCGACCTCGACGGAGATGACCTCACGATTGGGTCGGATCCGATTGGGGAATCCGGCAACCGGTGTCGACGAACTCGCACTCGAGCGTGAGCGGGAGCCGCCACCGGACGACCGTGATGACCCGAAGCCGCGTGATCCTCCCGAGTATCCGGACGAATAGCCGCCGGAGCCGAAACCTCCGGAACCGAAGCCGCCCGAAGCGAACCCGCCGGAGAAGCTGCCCGTGTTCTCCCAATTGATGAGGTTCTCCGGGATCTCGGACAGGAACCGGCTCGGCGGATTGTATTGAGGCTGACCCCACATGCTCCGGGTCTCGGCGCGAGTGACGAGCAGACGCTGCCGTGCACGCGTGAGCCCGACATACGCCAGACGCCGCTCCTCCGACAGCTCCTGCGGATTCTCGAAGGAACGCGAATGCGGGAATCCTCCGTCTTCGAGCCCGGTGAGGAAGACCACCGGGAACTCGAGTCCCTTAGCCGTGTGCAGAGTCATCAGTGTGACCTGACCGAGTTCGGCATCGGGGATCTGATCAGTGTCCGAGGCCAGAGCCACCTGCTCGAGGAACTGATCGATGGCCGCCGCGCCGACGCCCGGCGCAGCGGAGGCGCCTGCGGAACCGACGTCATCGACGTCGGGGTCGACCGCCTCGGCGGCGGTTTCGGTCTCTGTGCCTCTGGGCTCCGGGGCGGCGGTCGCCTCGGTGTCGGTGCCGTCGTCTGTGTCGGTGTCATCCGGGGTGTCCGGTTCCGCAACTGCGGCAGCCTCCCGAGTGGCGACGAAATCCTCGGCCACGGCGACGAGTTCGGCGAGGTTGTCGACACGGGACTCGTCCTGCGGATCGGTGCTCTTCTGCAGCGATTCGAGGTACCCGGACTGTTCGAGGATCGCCTCGATGACCCGGGAGAGCGGGGAGGATTCGGCGGTGGAGCGCAGGTCCTGCATGAGGTCGTAGAACTTCTGCACCGAGGTCAGGGCGCGCGAACTCAGGTGAGGGATCTCGTCGAGGCGGCCCAGGGCGGTGAAGAAGCTGATGTTCTCCCGGTCGGCGAAGTCGGCGATGATGCCCTCGGTGCGGTCGCCGATGGAGCGTTTGGGCACATTGAGGATGCGGCGCAGATTGACGTCGTCATCGGGGTTGGCGACGACGCGCAGGTAGGCGAGGGCGTCCTTGATCTCCTTGCGCTCGTAGAAGCGGGTGCCGCCGACGACCTTGTACGGGATTCCGGACCGGACCAGCGCATCTTCGATGGCGCGCGACTGAGCGTTCGTGCGGTAGAACACGGCGAAGTCACCATAGGTGTACTTCTCCTCGTCGATGAGGTCATCGATGCGGTCGACGATGAACCGGGCTTCACCTTGTTCGTTCTCGGCCACCCAGCCGACGATCTGCTCGCCGGAACCCTCCGAGGTCCACAGCTTCTTCTCGCGGCGGTCGTCGTTGTTCGCGATCACGGCATTGGCGGCGTCGAGGATGTTCTGCGTCGACCGATAGTTCTGTTCCAACAGAATGGTGTCCGCGTTCGGGAAGTCCTTCTCGAACTCGACGATGTTGCGCACCGTGGCGCCGCGGAAGGCATAGATCGACTGGTCGGCGTCGCCGACGACGGTGAGTTCGGCACCCGTCGGCCCTCCTGCGCCGTCACCGGCCAGGGCTTTGATCAGGGCGTACTGTGCTGGGTTCGTGTCCTGGTACTCGTCGACGAGGATATGGCGGAACCGGCGACGGTAGGAATCGGCCACCTCGGGGAAGGCGCCGAAGAGGTGGACGGTCTCTGCGATGAGGTCGTCGAAGTCGAAGGCATTGGCCAGGCGCAGACGGGAGGTGTAGCGCTTGAAGACGTCGGCGAGCACCTCGTCGGCGGGATTGTTGGGCCGCGGGATGAAGTCGTCGGGGGTCTGCAGGTCGTTCTTGAGGTTCGAGATTCGGTGCAGGATGGCCCGCGGGGCGTACTTCTTCGTGTCGAGGCCGAGCTCCTTGAGGATCTGGGCGACGAGTCGCTGGGCGTCCTGGGCGTCGTAGATCGTGAAATTCGACTTCATGCCCAGCACCTTCGCCTCGCGGCGGAGAATGCGCACACACGAGGAGTGGAAGGTCGAGACCCACATGGCGCGGGAGGCAGGGCCGACGATCGAGGACACGCGTTCGGCCATCTCTTTCGCGGCCTTGTTCGTGAACGTGATCGCCAGGACTTCGCCGGGGTGGGCGCGACCGGTGGCCAAGGCGTAGGCGATGCGTCGGGTGAGCACGGTCGTCTTGCCCGATCCGGCTCCGGCGACGATGAGCAGCGGGGATCCCGTATGGATTACGGCCTCGCGCTGCCTGGGGTTGAGTCCGGTGAGGAGTTCGGCCGCTCGGGAGTCGGCGCCGGCGGCATGGTCGGTGTGTTCAGCTGCAGCAGTCATGTCGCCCCCAACGATACCGTCAGCCTCGGACACGAGCTCACACCCCTCAGAACTACCTGACGGCGGCTCAGCAACCTCGCGCGAGGTTGCTGAGCCGCCGTCAGGTAGTAATTGGGGAAGGTCAGTGGATGAAGACGGCCACGATGACGTTGATGACCGCGAAGGCCACCACCAGGTGTGCCATGGTCGCCGACGGGTTCGCCACCTTCACGCCTGCCCCGCCCTCTGCAGGCGCAGAGGCGGCGAAGGCCTTCTGCTTCTTGTTGCCGATGAACGCGAAGACAGTGACGAGGATCGCCACGACCAGTTTGATGCCGAGCTTCATATGGTTGACGTCGCCATCGCCCATCTCGGCCAGCCCCATGAGCAGCAGGCCGGTGACCAGCTGCAGATAGGCGCCGTGGAGCATTCCGGGCATCACTTTGGGGGAGCGGATGACGGTGAAATAGCCGCCGACGATGATGGCCATACCCAGCAGATGCAGGGTCAGAAGAATCTCGCGTAGAATTTCCATACAGTTAATCGTAGTGGCATGATGGTGTCTCGTGAGCGCGGGCCCCTCTACTGGTGCACGCTGTTCCGCCCTGGTGTAATGGCAGCACGCCGGCCTTTGGAGCCGTGCAGTATAGGTTCGAATCCTATGGGCGGAGCTGGCCCAACCCGACATGCGAAGGATTCAACTATGTCGCAGACTCATCCGACCGCCGTCATCGTTCTGGCAGCGGGCCAAGGCACTCGAATGAAGTCGGCTCTTCCCAAGGTGATGCATCCCATCGGCGGACGCTCCCTGCTCCATCACTCCGTCGCCGCGGCGGCCGGAACCTCTCCCGAGCACCTCATCGTCGTCGTCCGCCATGAGCGCGATCAGCTCGTCGCCCACCTCGACTCCCTTCCCGTGTCCTCCCAGAGAACCCTGCTCATCGCCGATCAGGATGAGGTTCCGGGCACCGGCCGCGCCACCGAATGTGCGCTCACCCAGTTGCCCGAGGACCTCAGCGGAACCGTCGTCGTCACCTACGGCGATGTGCCGCTGCTGACGACGGAGACCATCAACGGCCTCGTCGAGATCCACGAATCCAACGCCAACGCCGTGACCGTCTTGTCCGCCGAGGTGAACGACCCGACCGGGTACGGCCGCATCGTCCGCGACGCGAACGGATCCCTGCTGCGCATCGTCGAGCAGAAGGACGCCGGCGACGAAGAACGGGCCATCCGTGAGATCAACTCCGGCATCTACGCCTTCGACGCCGCGGCGCTCAAGGAGGGCCTGGCCTCGCTGACGACCGACAACGCGCAGGGTGAGAAGTACCTCACCGACGTCATCGGACATTCCCGTGAGGCGGGCCGCCCCGTCGCCGCCACGGCCACCGACGACCTGTGGCAGGTCGAGGGAGCCAATGATCGCGTGCAGCTGGCGAACCTCGGCAAGGAGCTCAACCGCCGGCAGTGCGAGAAGTTCATGCGTGCCGGTGTCTCCATCATCGACCCCGACACCACGTGGATCGACGTCGACGTGTCCATCGCCGCCGATGCGACGATCCTGCCCGGCACCCAGCTGCTGGGCGCCACCGACATCGGCGCCGGCGCCGTCGTCGGCCCCGACACCACCCTCAAGGACACCGAGGTGGGGGAGAACGCCAAGGTCGTGCGCACCCACGGTGAACTCGCCGTCGTCGGCCCGGAAGCCAACGTCGGACCGTTCGCCTACCTGCGTCCGGGCACCAAGCTCGGCGAGTCCGGAAAGATCGGCACCTTCGTGGAGACGAAGAACGCCGATATCGGCAAGGGTGCGAAGGTACCCCACCTCTCCTACGTCGGCGATGCGGAGATCGGGGAGGGCTCGAACATCGGAGCCGCCTCGGTGTTCGTCAACTACGACGGCGTCAACAAGCACCGCACCGTCATCGGCAAGCATGCACGCATGGGCTCGGACAATATGTATGTCGCCCCTGTCACCGTGGGCGACGGCGCCTATTCGGGTGCGAGCACGACGGTGCGCAAGGATGTCCCTGCAGGAGCGCTGGCCATCTCGGTGGCCCCACAGCGCAACCTGGAGGGCTGGGTTCAGACAAACCGTCCGGGCACGCCTGCAGCGCAGGCGGCCGAAAACGCATCCGAAGGGGAACGGATCAGTGAATGAGATAACGACGGCGGGCGATAAGAAGCTCGTCCTGGTGAGCGGTCGGGCAAATCCCGAACTCGCCGAGCAAGTCGCGGAGAATCTGGGGACCGAACTCCTCCCCACCGACATCTACAACTTCGCGAACGGCGAGATCTACGTCCGCTACTCCGAGTCAGTGCGCGGCAGCGACGTCTTCGTCCTCCAGTCCCACTGCGCTCCCATCAACGAATGGCTGATGGAGCAGCTGATCATGGTCGACGCCCTCAAGCGTGCATCGGCCAAGCGCATCACCGTCATCGCACCGTTCTTCCCGTACGCCAGGCAGGACAAGAAACACCGCGGACGCGAGCCCATCTCCGCTCGCCTCGTCGCCGATCTGTACAAGACCGCCGGTGCCGACCGCATCATCACCGTGGACCTGCACACCGCGCAGATCCAGGGCTACTTCGACGGTCCCGTCGACCACCTCATCGCGATGCCGATCCTCGCCGGCTACGTCAAGGACAAGTACCCCGGCGACCTAGCCGTGGTTTCGCCCGACGCCGGCCGCATCAAGGTCGCGGAGAACTGGTCGAACTCGCTGGGCGGAGTGCCGCTGGCCTTCATCCACAAGACCCGCGACATCACCCGACCGAACGAGACCAAGGCCAACCGCGTCGTCGGTGAGGTCGAGGGCCGCACCTGCGTGCTCGTCGACGACATGATCGACACCGGCGGCACCATCGTGCAGGCCGCCGATGCCTGCATGGCCGCCGGCGCGAAGGGCGTCATCGTCGTGTCCACCCACGCCGTGTTCTCCGGCCCGGCCGTCGAACGCCTGTCGAACTCCGTGGCCGAAGAGGTCATCGTCACGAACACTCTGCCGCTGAGCGAAGACAAGATCTTCGACAAGCTCACCGTGCTCTCGATCGCCCCGCTCATCGCTCGTGCCGTGCACGAGGTCTTCGAAGACGGATCGGTCACGAGTCTCTTCGAGGTCTGATCCCGAAGGCTGAGGCCCCGTGATCCGCGCAATCGCGCCGGATCTGATGCGAACCCCGAGTCGATGCGGCTCGGGGTTCGCATCGTCTGGACTGCCGTGAGGTCCTACACTGGAGGCAAGACTTCGGCGAAGGGATCAGGGACGATGTCCTCACACGATTACAACCGGTACCGCGTGGACGTCCCCGGCGGGCAGCTGTCCGTGGGAGTGTGGGAGCCGGTGGCGAGCGGCCCCGGGCGCGTGCCCACCGTGTGCGTCATCCACGGCATCACCTCCAACCACCTGTTCTTCGCGGGCCTCGTCTCCGCACTGCCCGGCGTCCGCATCATCGGGCCCGACCTGCGCGGACGAGCCGACTCGCGCACCCTGCCCGGCCCGTTCGGGATGGCCGCCCACGCCGAGGATGTCACCGCCGTGCTCGATGCCTTCGCCCCGGAGGGGCCGGTCACCCTGGTTGGTCATTCCATGGGCGGTTTCGTCGCCATGACCCTGGCCGGAATGTCGGCTGAGCCGAACGTCGACACCGGCGCCGAGGCGGCCCGCCGTTTCCGTGGCCCCGTCCTCATCGACGGGGGACTTCCCCTGCCAGTGGGGCAGCCCCACGGAGACGGCCCCGTCGACGACCTCAACGATGAGGACCTCGACACCGATGATCTCATCGCCGCCGTCCTCGGCCCGGCCGCCGAGCGGCTGTCGATGACCTTCGGCAGCGTCGAGGAGTACTTGGCGTTCTTCGCCGCTCACCCCGCTTTCGTCGACGGCCTCGACACCGTGGCGACCGAGAGCTTCGTCTACGATCTGGCGGCCAAGGACGACCATTCGTTCCAACCGTCGACGTCGGTGGAGGCGATGCAGGCCGATTCGGCCGACATGTACACCGGCTCCGCCTACCGTGATGCCCTGGAGACGATCATGGGCAGTGACGGAACCCAGTCCGAAGTGGTCTTCCTCTTCGCCGAGCGCGACCTCGTCGCCGCCGAACCGGGCCTGTACCCGCCGGAGACGACCAACGACTTCGCTCGGCAATGGCCGCAGATGGACATCGTCGATGTGCAGGGGACGAACCATTACGACATCCTCCTCACCGAAACCGGAATCGATGCGTGCGCTGCAGCCGTGACCTCTCGGATTGGTGCCGAAACGGACGGTGCCGTAGACTAGTCGGGTTGCCTCGGCGAGGGAGACTGATGTCTCCGTGATCGACGCGGTCCTGCCCCACGAAACGAACCCATCGGGTTCGTGATTCGCGTGGGTGCTCAGGCTGTTTCGCCGTGGTGCTCGAAGGTAAGTTCACCACGAAGGAGAGAAAATGGCTGACTTCAAACTTCTGGCCGAAGCTCGCAACGAGTTCGGCAAGGGCGCAGCGCGCCGCATCCGCCGCGCAGGACGCATCCCCGCTGTCATCTACGGCCACGGCGGAGACCCCGTGCACGTGTCCCTCGAGGGCCACGCCACCATGCTGGCTCTCAAGCACGCCAACGCGCTGCTCGAGATCGAAAGCACCGACGGATCGAAGAACGTCCTCGCCATTGCGCGCGACGTCCAGATCGAGCCCGTCCGTCGTGATATCGAGCACCTCGACCTCATCATCGTCAAGCGCGGCGAGAAGATCGAGGTCGACGTGCCCGTCCACGTCATCGGTGAAGCCGCCCCCGGCACCATGGTCTCGCAGGAAGAGTCGACCATCGCCGTCAAGGCCGATGCGACCAAGCTGCCCGAGCTCATCGAGGTCTCCATCGAAGGCCGTCCCGCCGGCGAGCACGTTCTGGCCGGTCAGGTCGAACTGCCTGCAGGCGTCGAGCTCATCGCCGACGAAGAGCAGCTCATCGTCAACGTCTCCGAAGAGATCGAGATGGACACCGAGTCCGACGCCGAGGAAGAGACTGCTGAAGAGTCGACCGAGGAAGAGGCCGCTGAGGAGTCCGGTGAGGAAGAGACCTCCGAAGAGGAGTGATCTTCTCTCCTCCCGGCACTCAACGTGCCGTGAGGAGCACTGACTGACTACGCTGTTCGGTGGGCCGCCTGTTGGGCGGCCCACCGAATGCGTTTCTCAAGAGCGAACCCGGCGCACCTCTCGCCCCGCGGCGAGCAGAAGCCCCACCACTCGGTCAGCGGGCGCGGACAGGACGGACAAGGACGGCAATGTCGAACGAAGCATGGTTGGTCTTCGGACTGGGCAATCCCGGCCCCAAGTACGAAGCGACACGGCACAACATCGGACAGATGGTCATCGCCGAACTCGCCTCCCGCATCGGAACCACGCTGACGCGGACGAAGCTGCGTGCGAACGTCGGCACCGGGCGGCTGCCCGGCGGCAGCGTCCCGGGACTGCCCGGTCCGCGGGTGGTGTTGGCCACCTCGACGGGATATATGAACGAATCCGGCGGACCGGTGCGCGCGCTGGCTGACTTCTACGGAATCGCCACCGACCGGATCATCGCCGTCCATGACGATGTGGACATCCCCTTCGATGCCATCAAAGCCAAGCTCGGCGGGGGAGAGGGCGGGCACAACGGTCTGCGTTCGATGACCTCGGTGCTGGGGACGAAGGACTATCTGCGGGTGCGAGCGGGAGTCGGACGCCCTCCGGGGAGACAGGACACCGCCGATTATGTGCTGCGCCCGTTCTCGAAGGACGAGCGCACGATCCTGCCGATGTTCGTCTCCGACCTCGCCGATGCCGTCGAAGAGGTCATCGTCAGCGGGCTCACCGACATGCAGCAGAAGTTCCACTCTCGCTGATCGCACCTCGGGTGCTGACCAAGCAGCGGGCGCTGCCCGGGACTCAGGCCGTCTTCTGCTTCTCCGGGCGACGGTGCAGCCACCATGCGGCGAAGATGCCGCCGGCGAATCCGAACAGGTGGCCCTGCCAGGAGATGTCGTTCGTCTGCGGCAGCATGCCGAAGATCATCGATGCGCCGTAGGTGACGAAGATGAACAGGCCGATGGTGAAGTAGATGATCTTGCGCAGCAGGTCATCGGTGAACCAGGTGCGCAGCGCGAGGTAGCCGAAGAATCCGAAGACGATGCCGGACGCCCCGACGATGTGCTGGCCGGGCAGCGTGGTCAGCCACGCACCGAGCCCGGAGCTCAGCGCGGTGATGCCCGTGACCGTCCAGAAACGACGCTTGCCTTCGAAGGCGATGACGATGCCGAGGACGAGGAACGGGAAAGTATTGGCCAGCAGATGGCCGAATCCCGAATGCAGCAGCGGCGAGGTGACCAGGCCGTAGAGCGAGAGCGGATTCCATGACTCCAGACTGAAGACGTCGAGGTCGACGGGGAGGATCGCATCGACGATCTCGATGACCCACATGACGGCCAGGACGATCAGCACCGGAGCGAACCGGGAAAGCAGATGCGGCCGGTCGACGGTGGTGTTCAGGTGCGCAACCGGGGGATTCGCGGAACGGCCGGAGTGGGGAGATCCGGAGTCGGTGGAGTCAGGGCCGAAGAGGAGTCGGGATTCCTCGGCGGAGAAACGGGGGGAGTGGTCGGTCATGTTCCAATTGTGGGTGATGAAGATTGGAGAACCCCGAACATCCGGGCCTTCCGGGCAATCGTGATCGTTCCGTTAGGCCCGTTATCGCCTCGAAATATTCACGACCGGTCCAACTCCCGAAACTATCTGTTCTGAGGCTCCGCTCTGGTCGACCCGAGGGACTTGCCGTCCGCGTCGAGAGCTTCGACGATGATCGTCGAACCGTTCGGGGTGATGTCCGCCGCCGTCTCGAAACCGCTGCGCTCGACCTCGGTGTTCTCGACGAGGTGCTCCTCGTCGTCACCGCTGAGCACCCTCCACGAAGCCACCTCGGTGGCACCGTTCCAGCTCATGTGCACCCGAGTGATGTCGGACTGCGGCTGTGACTTCGTGGCCGTCGGGGGAGCAGTCGGCTGGGCATGCCAGTCGAAGCGGTAGGCGCGGTAGTTCGATCCGCCGGTGAAGGTGAGGTCGGCGAGCAGCTTTCCGTCCTTGGAGAACTCGGAGATGTAGGGCTCCGAACCCCAGCCGAGGACGACGTTGCCGCCCGGCAGCTCCTGGAAGTTGCCCTGACTGCCCGACGAACGGTCGTCGGGGGCGGGATACTCCGTGACCACCTCGGCGCGCTTCCTCTTCTCATCGACGTCGAGGCGCAGACCGCGGGTGTCGCCGAGCCGAGGCGCGGCGTGGTTGTCGAACAGGGTCAGCGTCCCATCGGAGCGGCGCTGGGCATCGTGCTGCCAGGCGAACTGTGCGCTCTCGCCCATCTCGAAGTCCGAGGCCTTGCCGCCGAGGACCCAGTTGAGATCGCCACTCTTCCGGTCGAGCTGGTAGACAGCGTGGGTATTGCGCGCCGAGACGAGGAGAGCCCTGCCGTCATCGTCCTCGGACACGGAGTTGAGGTGGATGTAGTCGAAGGGCTCGTCCTTCGTGCCCTCGCCTTCCTTGAGCTCCGTCTCGGTCTGATCGATGGGCACGGCGTCGAGGGAGCGCCATTCGAACAGGGGATCACCGCTTGCGATGTCGACCTCCTGGACGATGCCCTCCCAGGCCCAGCCGTCCTCGGCTCCGCCGACTGAGCTGAGATCCGTCTGCGTCTTCACGTAGGAGATGAGGAACATTGTGTCATCGGCGGTGATCGTCGTCTCGTGCAGGTCGGACGTGTCCTTGGGAAGCTCGCCGCCCATGCCGACACGGGCGATCTCCTGATACGAGTCGTCGAGGACGACAACCTCGCCGGCGGTGTGCGGAGTCTCGGCCAGTCCCTCCCACCAGGTGAGCACCGGCTTCCCCTGATATTCCTGGACGCGCAGATCCCACAGCGCCTCGGAGTCGTCTCTGATCCACACCGGGTCACCGGCGGAGTCGAGGATGAGCCCGCCCACCCAGGACGTGTCATCGGTCTGCGTCTGTCCCTTCGGGGCGAGGAAGGTCTCCAGGTCTCCGTTGTCGTCGGGGAAGGCCCCGGCGTCGATATCGACCTTCGGCGGGGCGAGTTCGGGGCGGGAATGGAAGTCCCACCGTTCGGCGACGGCGATGTCGTCATCGGCATCGGCCGTGCACCCTGCGAGCAGGAGCGTCGCCGCAGCCAAACCTGCAAGGACGGTTCTCTTCATGGCCATATGCTCATCCTCACACGTTTTCGACTCCCGTGGTCCTCGGGCTTTGTCGAGAGGGCGCCGAATGGGTCGTGTCAGCCGCGTGGCCTAGACTGTTCGGGTGCTCAACGGACTCGATCTCACCCGCCGGAATCCCACCATCACCGAACTCGTCGCGGCCTTCAACGACGCCAACACCGACGGTGGCACGATCGATGCGATCAAGGGACTGTGGCCGTCGATCCTGCGCCGCACCGTCACCACCGACGGGGCCGCCTCGGGGCCTCAGCTCATCGTCACCGCCACGACACGTGAGGCAGAAGACCTCGCCCAGGCGCTGGCCGACTGGGTGCCGTCGGCGTCGATCGCGATCTTCCCCAGCTGGGAGACCCTGCCGCACGAGAAGCTGTCGCCGCGGTCGGACACCGTCGGCCAGCGCCTCGAGGTGCTGCGCCGCCTCGCCCACCCCACTCCCGGCCGGGAACTGACCTTCATCATCGCGCCCGTGCGCGCCTTCCTCCAGCCCCTGGCCAAGGGGCTCGGCGACATCGAACCGGTCGAGCTCGCCGTCGGCGACGAATACGAGATCGATGACCTCGCCGAACGGCTCACCGAACTCGCCTACTCCCGAGTCGACATGGTCTCCAGACGCGGCGAATTCGCTGTGCGCGGCGGAATCGTCGATATCTTCCCGGCCACCTCGGAGCGAGCGCTGCGTGTGGAGTTCTTCGGCGATGAGGTCGACGAGATCCGCGAATTCTCCGTCAGCGACCAACGCTCCATCCCCACCGACGACGGTGACGAACCCCTGCGACTGTCGGCACCGCCGTGCCGGGAGCTGCTCCTGACCGATTCGGTGCGGAAGCGGGCCGCGGAACTCGCCGAGGATGTGCCCAGCGCCGCAGATATGCTCGACAAGATCGCCGGCGGAGTCGCCGTCGAAGGGATGGAATCGCTCTCCGCCGTCCTCGCCGACGGAATGGAGCCGATGATCGCTCTGCTGCCGGCCGGATCGAAGATCATCATCACCGAACCCGAACGCGTCGACGCCCGTGCCACGGACCTCGTGGAGACGACGAACGAATTCCTCGAGGCCGCCTGGACCGGAGCAGCCAGCGGGGGAGAGACCCCGATCGACCTGTCTGCCGCCAGCTTCCGCACCGTGGCCGAGATGGCCGAAGGCGCTCGCCTCATCGGCCTGGCCTGGTGGGAGATCGGCGGATTCGCCACCGACGAGGAGCTCGCCGGTCCCGAGGAGAACATCTTCTCCGTCCCTGCCCGCATCCCGAAGGGCTATGCCGGAGACGTCGAGGCGATCCTCGCCGACGTCAAGGCACTCATCCACGACAAGTGGCGCATCCTCGTGCTCACCGAAGGCCAGGGCCCGGGCCGACGCATGGTCGAGGTGTTCTCCGAAGCCGGAGTGCCCGCCTCCTTCGTCGACGACCCGACCGATCTGCCCGAAGCCCTGGTGACCGTGACGACGGCCGCGTCCTTCGGCGGCTTCGTCTTCGACGATCTCAAACTCGCCGTGCTCACCGAGGCGGATGTGCTCGGTCGGGCTGCGGCCACCTCGACGCGGGATATGCGCAAGCTGCCCACCCGTCGTCGACGCAACCAGGTCGACCCGCTCAACCTGGCTCCCGGCGACTACGTCGTCCACGACCAGCACGGCGTCGGACGATTCGTCGAAATGACCCAGCGGACCACAGGGCGAGGTGCGAACAAGCACACCCGCGAATACCTCATCATCGAATACGCGCCCGCCAAACGCGGACAGCCCGGTGACCGCCTCTACGTTCCCAGCGATGCTCTCGACCAGGTCACCCGCTATGTCGGCGGGGAGAGCCCGAACCTCAACAAGATGGGCGGCGCCGACTGGCAGTCGACGAAGGCGAGAGCCCGCAAGGCCGTCAAGGAGATCGCCGGGGAGCTCATCCGACTGTATTCGGCCCGCCAGGCCACCGTCGGCCACGCCTACGGGCCGGACACTCCCTGGCAGCGTGAACTCGAAGACGCCTTCCACTATGTCGAGACGGCCGATCAGCTGACCACCATCGACGAGGTCAAATCGGACATGGAGAAGACCGTGCCGATGGACCGTCTGATCTGCGGCGATGTGGGCTATGGGAAGACGGAGATCGCGGTTCGTGCCGCGTTCAAGGCGATCCAGGAAGGCAAGCAGGTCGCCGTGCTCGTGCCGACCACTCTGCTCGTCCAACAGCACTATGAGACCTTCGCCGAACGCTACTCGGGATTCCCCGTCACCATCGGCGCCCTCTCCCGGTTCCAGACCAAACAGGAATCGGAGAAGGTCAAGGAGGATCTCGCCGCCGGCAAGCTCGACCTCGTCATCGGCACCCACCGACTGCTCAGCGGCGAGGTGCGGTTCAAAGAACTCGGACTCGTCATCATCGACGAGGAGCAGCGTTTCGGCGTCGAACACAAGGAGACTCTCAAGGCGCTGCGGACGAACGTCGACGTCCTCGCCATGTCGGCGACCCCGATCCCGCGCACCCTGGAGATGGCGGTGACCGGCATCCGCGAGATGTCGACCCTGGCCACACCTCCGGAAGAGCGGCACCCGGTGCTGACCTATGTCGGCAAACGCGAAGACAAGCAGATCAAGGCTGCGATCCGACGCGAGCTCATGCGCGAAGGACAGGTCTTCTACATCCACAACAGGGTCCGCGATATCGAAGCAGTCGCCGGACACATCGCCGAAATGGTGCCAGAGGCGCGAATCGCCATCGCCCACGGCAAGATGAATGAGACCCGACTCGAACAGGTCATCGTCGACTTCTGGGAGAAGAAATACGATGTGCTCGTGTGCACGACGATCGTCGAAACAGGAATCGACATCGCGAATGCGAACACGCTGATCATCGACAACGCCGACAAGTACGGGCTCTCCCAGCTGCATCAGCTGCGCGGACGCGTGGGACGTGGACGTGAACGCGCCTACGCCTACTTCCTCTACCCGCCGGACACTCAGCTGACCGAGACCGCACACGATCGTCTGACGACTCTGGCCGCGCACACCGAACTGGGTGCCGGAATGCAGGTGGCGATGAAAGACCTCGAGATCCGCGGGGCCGGCAATCTGCTCGGCGGCCAGCAGTCCGGCCATATCGAAGGCGTCGGCTTCGACCTCTACGTCCGACTCGTCGGAGAGGCCGTGGCGAAGTTCCGCGGCGAGGAGACCGAACCCGAGGCGGACATGCGCATCGAACTGCCCGTCGATGCCCACCTGCCGGCCGACTATGTCGATCACGAACGACTGCGTCTCGAGGCCTACCGAAAGTTGGCCGCGGCGACCGACGAAGCACAGCTGCAGGAAGTCCTCGACGAGCTCATCGACCGCTACGGCCCCTACCCGGAACCCGTCGGTGTCCTTGCCGATGTCGCCAGGCTGCGCATCCGCGCCCGCGCTTCCGGGGTCAACGACATCGTCATGCAGGGCAACTTCATCCGCTTCGGACCCGTCGAACTCTCCGACTCCCAGGTGGTCAGGCTCAAGCGTCTGTACCCGAAGTCTCTGCTCAAACCGGCGCTGCGTTCGATCCTCGTCCCGAAGCCGATGGCGGGCACCGGATTCGATTCCAAGGAGATGACCGATTCGGACATCCTGCGGTGGGCGCACCAGTTCCTCGACGCCATCCTGCCTGTCGTCGAGTCGGATGCCGCGGAAGTCACGGAGGCCGGAGCTGCGAAGGACGGTTGAGAACTCTCCGACTGTTCACAGCTGTTCGGCCCACGAGCCAGGGCGGTGGCGTAGAGTGCGAAACGCGGAGACATCCGCAGCAAGTGCAAATCACGCAGCTGTCTACTAAGGAGAATCCCCATGGGTGTTGACGACAAGTTCGAGAACAAGGCCGAAGACCTCGGCGGCCGTGCCAAGGAGACCGTCGGTGATGTGACCGGTGACGACCAGCTCAAGGCCGAAGGTGCCACCGATCAGCTCAAGGCCAAGGCCAAGGACGTCGGCGAGTCGGTCAAGGACCTCGGTGCCTCGGTCAAGGACAAATTCTCGAAGTGACCGACGAATCGGCCCTCACCGCTTCTGCGGTGGGGGTCTTTCGTGCCGGCAGGAGGATATTTCGTGGGTGAACGTGACGAACCGGGACTCCAAGCGGTGATCGAAGCCATGGCGACTCTGCGACGACGGTGCCCCTGGTCGAGCCGACAAGATCATCAGAGCCTCGAGAAGTACGCACGGGAAGAGACGAATGAACTCATCGTCGCTCTTGAAGACTTCGCGACAGAACCCACTGCGGAGAATCGGGCGGCCGTCGTCGACGAGCTCGGCGACGTGTTCTACCAAGTGCTCTTCCACTCCGCCCTGCTCGATGAAAGCAGCGGGCGAGACTACGGTCACAGCCTCGGCGCCATCATCGATGGTCTCGAGGCCAAGCTCATCCGTCGTCACCCCCTGGCTTTCACCGACGATCCCGGAGATGAGATGGCATCGTTGGAAGACGTCGAACGCGAGTACCGCCGGATCAAAGCGGAAGAGAAGGCCGCAGCGCGAGGAGAGGACGGAAGTCGATGAGTCTGGAGAGGCTCGAGATCGAAGGCACGTTCAACTTCCGTGACCTCGGAGGGCCCGCCGCCGAGGCGGGGGAGAGCCGAGTGCGATCCGGGAAGGTGTTCCGCGCCGACGGTCTGGCGCAGCTGAGCGATCGGGCGCGCGCCGATATCGGCGAACTCGGCATCGGCACCGTCATCGATCTGCGCGATATCGGCGAGAGGGCGAAACTGCCGGATGCGCTCGACGGCCTCGACATCCGACATATCGAGCTGCCCGTCTTCGACGACCACTTCTTCCCCAGCCGACCATTGAGCAGGGAAGAGATGAAAGCCGCCGCCGAGGCGACAGGAATGGATCTCAGCGACCGGAGCCTCGGCCGCATCTACGAACTCATGATCACGCACTTCGGTCACCGGCTGGCCGCCGCCGTCGACCTGATCGCCGAACACTGCGCTGATGGTGTGGTGTTCCACTGCTCTGCCGGAAAGGATCGCACCGGTGTGATCGGGGCATTCCTGCTCGACCTCCTCGGTGTGGGACGGCAGGAGATCGTCGACGAATACGCGATCACCTCCACCCACCTGTCCGGGGGTTTCCTCGAGGCGATCACCAGGAACTTCTCCGATGCCGGGATCTCCGGCAATCTCGCCCAGACCGCCACCGCTGCTCCTCCCGAACTCATGCACGAGGTCCTCGATCGGATCGAGGCCGAGCACGGGACCGCCTCGGCGAAGGACGGGGGACAGCCGGGGGGAGTCGAAGCCTACCTGCTCGCGCACGGGATGGACCCGGCCACGCCCGGGCGACTGCGGCAATGCCTGCTCGAATCCGAGCCCAACCGGGGCCCGGACCGAGGGTGAGCCTGCGCGCGCGGTGCATTAAGCTGTCCTCCAGGCACATGTTCCCCATGTGAAACCAAACGCTAAGGAGTACTCAGTGGCCGAGATCGTTGCCGCAAACGCCCGTGAAATCCTGGATTCCCGGGGAAATCCCACCGTCGAGGTGGAAGTGCTGTTGGCCGATGAGTCCGTCGGTCGTGCCGGCGTTCCCTCCGGTGCCTCCACCGGAGAATTCGAAGCCGTGGAGCTGCGCGACGGAGATCCCGAGCGCTACCTGGGCAAGGGCGTCACCCAGGCCGTCGACGCTGTCGTCGACGAGATCCACGAAGTCATCGTCGGACTCGAAAGCGACGACCAGCGTCTCGTCGACCAGGCGCTCATCGAACTCGACGGCACCGACAACAAGTCCCGCATCGGCGCGAACGCGATGCTCGGCACCTCGCTGG
This sequence comes from Brevibacterium sp. Lmc1, assembly GCF_057654315.1. Classification (NCBI taxonomy): domain Bacteria; kingdom Bacillati; phylum Actinomycetota; class Actinomycetes; order Micrococcales; family Brevibacteriaceae; genus Brevibacterium; species Brevibacterium sp. Lmc1. The sequence goes on from NZ_CM172803.1 coordinate 1,482,123, forward strand.
CCGTGGCCCGCGCGGCAGCGGTCTCGGCGGATCTGCCCCTCTACCGCTACCTCGGCGGACCGAATGCGCACGTCATGCCCGTGCCGATGATGAACATCCTCAACGGCGGATCCCATGCCGACTCGAACGTCGACATCCAGGAATTCATGATCGCCCCGATCGGCGCCGCCAGCTTCCACGAAGCGCTGCAGTGGAGCGTCGAGGTCTACCACGCGCTCAAGGGAGTGCTCAAGGAACGCGGACTCTCGACCGGACTCGGCGATGAGGGCGGATTCGCTCCGAACCTCGACTCGAACGCCGCGGCGCTCGACCTCATCATCGAGGCCATCGACATCGCCGGGCACCGTCCCGGACGCGATATCGCCGTCGCCCTCGACGTGGCGTCCTCGGAGTTCTACGCCGACGGTGCCTACGAGTTCGAAGGCAGCAAGAAGACCGCCGAGGAGATGGCCGCCTACTACGAAGAGCTGCTGGCGAAGTACCCGCTCGTGTCGATCGAGGACCCCCTCGATGAGAACGACTGGGACGGCTGGGCGACCCTGACCGAGACGATCGGCTCGAAGGTGCAGCTCGTCGGCGACGACCTGTTCGTGACCAACCCCGAGCGCCTGCAGCGCGGTATCGACAACGCCACGGCGAACTCGCTGCTGGTCAAGGTCAACCAGATCGGTACCCTGACCGAGACCCTCGACGCTGTGTCTCTGGCGCAGACGAACGGCTACACCACGATGATCTCGCACCGTTCCGGCGAAACCGAGGACACGACCATCGCCGACTTGGCCGTGGCGACCAACGCCGGTCAGATCAAGGCCGGCGCCCCGGCACGATCGGAGCGCGTCGCGAAGTACAACCAGCTGCTGCGCATCGAAGAGCAGCTCGGAGATGCCGCACGCTACGCGGGCCGCAGCGCCTTCCCGCGCTTCGAAGCCTGAGGCGAGCAGGGCTCTGAACTCCCCGAGGCGGGGCCGGACGATCACAATGATCGCCCGGCCCCGCCTCGGGGTTTCCAGCTTCGGACCTCCCTCATCCGAGGCTTCTCGTCTCGAGTCTTCCCGCCTTCGGGCCTTCCTCCATCCGGGGCCGCATTTCTCACCGCGAAGTCTCCTCGTCGCGACGATTCTCCGTTGCCGGGCCCGGTTCACTGCGTCACCATTTGTCACCGGTGGTCTCATATCCGCCCACCGGCGACTATCCCTCGCGTTCCTCGTAATTTGCACCGTTGCACCACTCTGACGAGTCTCTATGGGTGAGGGACGGTCGAGCACCTGTAGGAGTTGCCGGCAACGGTGCGGGATGAAACTCTGCCAATCGCACCATGGGAGACGGTGTGCTCGACGAAATAGGGGTGAACGACAGCCGCGGTGCGGGATGCCTCGCCCTATGCAGCGATGTGCCGCCTGGTGCGGCGGTCCGCGGCGGTGCGCTGCGGTCCGCGATGCATCTGCGGCACAGATGCCCGCGGTGGGGACCAGGCGGTGGCGTTCTGCGCACGGCGGATGAACCGGAGGATGTCATAGAATTTCGCCTCCTCGAACAGCTCCTTCCAACTGATCCGAATCACCTGCCAACCTTGGTCGCGCAGCCACTGCTCGCGGCGGCGTTCCTGTTCGAGCTCCTCGCGGGGGACACCTGAACCGAGATAGAGCTTGCCGATGCCGTCGATCTCGATGATGAGACGAGCCCGGCGGTGACAGAAGTCGACGCGGATATCGCGCCTCAATGATTCGGCGTGAAACGTGACCTGCGGTTCCATCCCCGTGATCCCGTGTTCGTAGAATCGCACCGCGGCGACAGCCTCGGCGGGGGATTCGCGGCGAGAATCAGCCAGATCGATGGCCAGTCGCACTTTCGCGGAATTGCGCTTCTCCAAGCATTGAGCGAGTTTCGTGAGGATCTTCTCCCTGGTGGTCAGCTTTCGGTGCAGCGCATCATCGATCATCGGCACAGAGACGTCGAGGTTGTAGCTGCGGGCGACGTCGATGAGTGTGCGTTCGAGTGTGGTCACCTCGGCGCCGTTGATCGTTGCGCGGTGGTTCTGCGGGATGATGCTGCCGCGGACGTGGATAGTCTTGAATTTGCGGTTGGTGCCCCGCCGGACGACCTCGACCTGGTGGGTGACAGGGTGGGAGATGGGCAGATTGTGGATTAGTGCCGCAGAGATGTGCGAGAAGATCTCCGCCGGTGGGTTCGACTTCGCGTCGTCGGTTCTCCGATCGGCACGTTGTGCGAAGTGAGCCATCACCGAGGCGTTGAGATCGTTGATATCGTCGCGGATGACTCCGTGCTCGATGAAGACCTGGTGGACCTGTTCGGCGATGCTCGCCCAGAGCGGGCGATGGAAGTCCAGTTCGCAGACGTGGCGGACGAGATATGTGCCCCGCGACAGCCGTCGGAGGCAACATCTGCGGGCGCGCCTGATGTCGCCATGGTTGAATCCGAGCCGAAGGATGTCATCGGTGCTCAATAGTTTATACATGCATCTAAAATGCAATAAACGCAACCAAACAGTAATGAGCGCTCTCTTGTCTGTGGATAACTCTGTGGATAGGGCATTGATCGGGCGGAGCTCTCGCAAGATGACTGGTCGCAGGTCAGGTGATCGACGGCGGCGATCTTCGGACATCCGTCACCCCGAGGCGCATAACGCACCGCAGGAGCGAGGTGGTTTGCTGCCAAGAGTGAGGGGTGCCGTCGTGGGTGTAGGAGTTGGGGCTGCGGGGAGGGGGAAGCAGTAGTGGTGTGAGATGCCTGCGGGAGGCGAGGCTGAGATGGCTCCTGGGGCGGGCACGGGCTGAGGTGAGAGATGCTCGCGGGGGAGGAGTGGGCGGGACCGGACGTGACGGAGGATACGTGAGAATCGAACACGCCACGAGCTCGAAATCCTCGCGCAGGGAATGCGGACACGGCACACTTGGAGATGTTGCGACACTCTTCCCCGATCCCCAGTCGCAGAGGAAAGAAGCATGGTCCCGAGCAAGCCCAGACGAAGTGCCCCGAAATCGGCTCCTGGCAAAGCCACCCCTCGTCGACGCCCGAAACCGGTCATCGAAGCCGATGCCGGCACGGACGCCGAGGCGCGTGGCCGCCGCATGTCGGTGCGCACGGGAATCTTCCTCCTCGTCGTCGCAGCCGTCCTCCTCGCGTTCCTCTCGCCCCTGAACTCCGCACTCAAACAGGCCCAGCAGATCGCGGCCCTGAATAACGAGATCGAGACGACGAAAGCCGAGGTCAAGAGCCTCGAAGAGAAGAACGAGAACCTCAGAGACCCCGCCTACATCAAGCGCAAGGCCCGCGAAGACCAGTACTACGTGGAAAAGGGCAAGAACGCGGTCATCGTCACGAATCAAGAGGCCGTCGACGAGGAATCCGAGCCCGAACGGCCGGTTCGCAAGCAGGCCTGGTACCTTGAGTTGCTGGAGTCCATTCAGGAGACCGGCAACACCGTGGAGAAGAGCTGATGATCACAGAGTGCACCGAGGCGGATTTCGCTGTCCTCCAAGACCAACTCGGGCGCATTCCCCGAGGCGTCGTCGGCATCGCCGCCCGCAGCGCATCCGGTGAACCCCTCGTCGTCGCCACCGCTCCGCGCCTCGAGGACGGCACGCCGTTCCCGACGACCTTCTACCTCACCCATCCTGCCTACGTGGCCGAATGCTCGCGGCTGGAAGCCTCGGGAATCATGGCCGAATGGACTACGGAGATCGGCGAAGACGAAGAGCTCGCTGCCGCCTACGCCGCCGCACACCGGGCCTACCTCGACGTCCGCTCTGAGATCGGCTCCGCAGCGGGCCTGGCGGAAGTTGAAGAGATCAAGGATTACTCCGCAGGCGGAATGCCGAACCGGGTCAAATGCCTCCACGCCCTCGTCGGCCACTCGCTGTCCGCCGGGCTCGGCATCAACCCCATCGGCGACCGCGCACTGTCGTTCATGAACGATGTGCCTCCGCTGGCCGAGACCGCTGCCACCACCGAATCCACCGACTAGGACCTGCCATGCGTGTTGCTGCCTTCGACTGCGGGACGAACTCCCTGCGCCTGCTCATCGCCGATGTCGCCGCCGACGGCACCCTCACCGACCTGCGTCGCGAAACCCGGATCGTCCGTCTCGGCCAAGGTGTCGACGCCACCGGCGAGTTCGCACCTGAGGCGCTCGAGCGCACCTTCGCCGTGGCGAAGGAATTCGCCGAGGTGGCCGCCGAGTACCGGCCGGAGAAGCTGAGATTCGTCGCGACCTCGGCCAGCCGCGACGTGAAGAATCGCGATGAGTTCTTCGCCGGGATCTTCTCGATCCTCGGCGTCGTCCCCGACGTCATCGCCGGTGAAGAGGAGGCCCGGCTGTCCTTCCTCGGCGCCACTGTCGGCCTCACGGATGCTGACGGACCCTATGTCGTCATGGACCTCGGCGGCGGCTCGACCGAACTCGTCCTCGGCCGAGACGATGTCCAGGCGGCCGTGAGCATGGACATCGGGTCGGTGCGTCTGACCGAACGGCACATGCCGGTCGAAACTCCCAGCCAGGACCAGATCCAGGCAGCTCTGGCCGATATAGACGGCCAGCTCGACCAGGCCGCGCAGATCGTCGACTTCGCGGCCCCGCGCACTTTCATCGGAGTCGCCGGCACCGTCACCACCATCACCGCAGGCATCCTCGGACTCGAAAGCTACCAGCGAGAGCGCATCCACGGAGCACATATCAGCGTCGCCGACGTCGCTGACGAATCCCGAAAGCTTCTGGCCATGGACCGCCAGGCACGCACGGACCTGCCGTATATGCATCCCGGACGCGTCGACGTCATCGGCGCCGGATCGCTGCTCTTCGCCAGGATCGTCGCCCGCTTCGACCAAGCCGTGGCGGCCGCCGGAGGATCGCTGGATATTCGGATCTCCGAAACCGACATCCTCGACGGGACCGCGCTCGACCTCGCGCTGACGAGCTCGTGAGAGCCGCCGCGCGACTCCTCGCCGTCACGACCGTCGTCCTCGGACTCGTCGTCGGTACCACCCAACCCGTCATGGCCGCGCCGAAGGCCGGACCCGGCCAGTGGTTCATCAAAGACTACGGAATCGACAAGGTCTGGAAGAAATCCACGGGCAAGGGCGTCAAAGTCGCAGTGATCGACTCCGGCGTCAACTCCGACCACGAAGACCTCAAGGGCGTCGTGAAGAAGTCCAAGGACTTCAGCGGACTGGGCAAGGACGGAAAGACCCCGCTGGGAGGGAAGACCACGATCCACCACGGCACCGCCGTGGCCGGAGTCATCGCCGGCCGAGGAGTCGGTGCCGGGCCGACCGGCGTCGCCCCGGACGCCGAGATCCTGTCGGCATCGATGTGGCTGGGTCCCGACCGCCCCAAGGAATCCGGATCGACTCGAGAACAGGCCGATGAAGCCATCCGATGGGCTGTCGACTCCGGTGCGAAGGTCATCAACATGTCCTTGGGATGGGACGATCCGGGCTGGCCGGAGAGCTGGGACGAATCCTTCGCCTACGCCTACAAGAAGGACGTGCTCGTCGTCGCCTGCGTCGGCAACGCCTCACAGGGAGCGACCCAGGCATGGTCGCCGTCGACGGTTCCGGGCGTCATCGGGGTGGGCGGACTCGACCAGAACGGGAAGGTCCTCGACGACTCCACCGCACCCGGCACCGCCGTCGACCTCATGGGTCCGGCCAAGGACATTCCCATTCCGTACTACAGCGGCGGCTACGCCGAAGGCCAAGGCTGCTCGTTCGCCTCACCCGTCGTGTCCGGTGTGGCAGCGCTCATCCGCTCCGAGAACCCCGACCTCAGCGCCGATGAGGTGCGAGCCATACTGCAGTCGAGTGCCAAACCGGTGGACGGTCACAAGGGCGTGAGCAAGAAGGGCAAGCCCGACCCGATCGTCGGCTGGGGGCGCGTCGACCCGCAGAGCGCCATCAAGGCGAAAGCGCCCAAGAACGTCTCCTCCGCCGAGGATGAGCTGGCGGATTGGGTGAAGATGCATCGTCGCGGGGATGCGAAGTCAGAAGAGACCGAAACCGCCGCACCGGATGAGACCGAGAGCCCGAAGGCTCTCGCTCCGACCGATATCGTCGCCACGCAGTCGACACCGACACTCGGCTTCGCCGTCCTCGGGGCCGGAGCCCTGATCGCCGTGGTCCTCATGATCATCTCGATCGTCTCCTTCGCCCGCCGTCGCCACTGAGGCCAGGTGCAGAAACTGCTCTGATCTGGGGCGTTCGAGTCCGTGGGACAAACAATTAGTGAAAGTTTTCACAAGGGTCTAGCATGGGATTATGGCACTCATCAGAAACTCAAAACTGCGTCCACGAATCCTCGTTGTCGGTGGCGGCTCGGTCGGCCTGCTCGCCGCTCAGAATCTGCTGAAGAACCTCGGTCGGGGCGAAGCCACCGTCACCGTGGTCGATCCCAACCCGTACATGACCTACCTGCCGTTCCTCCCCGAGGTGGCAGCCGGGTCGATCGAGCCTCGTCACGCTGTGGTGCCGCTGCGCCGCAACCTGCCGGGTGCCGAGGTCATCACCGCGAAGGTCACCTCGATCAACCACGCCGAGAAGTTCGCCACCATCGAACCCGAGAACGATGAAGCGTTCGAACTCGACTACGACCACATCATCCTCGCCTCCGGTTCGGTTGCCCGTGCGCTGCCGATCCCGGGCCTGAAGGAGAATGCGATCGCGCTCAAGCGCATCGAGGAAGCCGTCGCCCTGCGCGACCACCTCCTCTCCCGCCTCGCCGACGCCGCACTCATGGAGGACGACGAGGAGCGTCGCAAGGCTCTGACCTTCGTCTTCGTCGGCGGCGGATTCGCCGGCATCGAGCTGCTGACCGAACTCGAGGACATGGTCCGCTCGGCCATCGCCCAGTACGAGACGCTGACCGAAGCCGATGTCCGCTTCGTCCTCGTCGAGGCCCTCGGCCGCGTCATGCCCGAGGTCGGCGAAGCTCAGGCCCGTTGGGTCGTCGAGCACATGCGCGAACGCGGAATCGACGTCTACCTCGAGACCTTCCTCCAGGACTGCACCGACAAGCACGTCAAGCTTTCGAACGGCGAAGAGTTCGACGCCGACACTATTGTGTGGTCCGCCGGTGTCAAGGCCAACCCGATGCTCATCGACTCCGACCTGCCGATCAACGAACGCGGCAACGTCACCGTACGCGCCGACCTGCGGGTCGAGGGCGATGACGGTGTCGTCGAGGGCGCTTGGGCTGCCGGCGACAACGCCGCGGTTCCCGACCTGTCCGGCGGCGGAGTGGCAGGCTTCTGCGTGCCCAACGCTCAGCATGCTGTGCGTCAGGCTCCGGTGCTGGCTGCCAACGTGCTCGCCGCACTGCGCGGAGAGACCGAGTTCAAGCAGTACTTCCACAAGACCATCGGTACGGTCGCAGGCCTGGGCCTGTACAAGGGTGTTTCGCAGATGGGTGACTTCGAAGCCCGCGGACTCCTCGCCTGGCTCATGCACCGCGCCTACCACGGCTACGCGATCCCGACCATGGACCGCAAGGTCAGGGTCTTCGGCAACTGGTTCGTCAGCGCCGTCCTCGGCCGCGACGCCATGCCGCTGGCAGACCTCGATGTTCCGCGCAAGAACTTCGTCGAGGCCGCCAACTCGAAGCCGGCTCCGAAGAAGGAGCCTGCCAAGGCCTGACTTGAGGCAGCCGGTGCCATCCGGCGACAAGCCCTGATGAGACGACTGACGCCGGGGATGCAGATGCATCCCCGGCGTCAGTCATATCTGCAGGCCCTGCTGCGAGTGCGTCCTGCTCAGTTCGCCACGGTGAAGCGGGCGTCGATGTGCGCAGGCTCGGCGATCTCATCGACCATGGCTACGGCGAAGTCCTCGGCCGAGATCGAGTCGCCCGCGGGCACCTCGAGCTCGACATTGTAGGAACCGGTGCGCTCACCCGGAGCGATCTCCGGGGCGGGGGAGATGAGCGTCCACGGGGACGGGTTCGCGGCACGAAGAAGCTCGAGGGCCTTCGTGCCGGTCTCTGCCTCAGCCTTGTACGCGGGAGGAAAGCCCTCGGTGTCCTTGAGCATCGTGTCCCCGGCGAACAGGGAACCGGCACCGCCGACGACGAACAGTCGCGTATCGCCGCTGGCCTTCGCCAGGGCCGACAGAGCTTCGAGCCATTCCTGGTGGTCCCCGCCCGTGCGGCTGGGTCCGGTGGTGGAGACGATGACATCGTGATCGGCGGCCATGCGTGCTCCGAGCTCCGCATCGGCCATGTCGCCGGCGACTGAGCGGGTCGCTCCGGCCACCTCGGTGCCGGAGCGGGTGATGGCGGTGACCTCGATCCCGCGAGAGGCCGCCTCGGCGACGACGCGAGAGCCGATCATTCCCGATGCTCCAAAGAGTGCGATCTTCATAAGAGTCCCTTCGTTCTTCGTGCGGCGCGACTGCGGTGCACGGTGGATGTCGTAGTCTGACTCTCCTAAGGTATCTTTTGGATATCGAGTACCTCAAGGATACTATTGGGCTATGAGTATGAAAGTTCGCTGGGAAGGCGATGCCTTCGACCCTGAATGTCCGACCCGAGTGGTTCTCGATCGCGTCGGAGACAAGTGGACGGTGCTTATCGTCGACATTCTCGATTCCGGTCCGAAGCGTTTCAACGAGATCCGGCTGGCCATCGGCGGGATCACCCCGAAGGTGCTGACCTCGACCCTGCGATCGCTTGTCGCCGATGGCCTCATCGAGCGCGAGGTCTTCGGCGAGGTGCCACCGCGGGTGGAATACTCGCTCACCGATCTCGGGCGATCGCTGCAGGATCCTGTGGCCGCGCTTCGGAAGTGGGCGGAGGCCAACGTCGCGGAGATCGTCGAGAACCGGGACCGCCATGACGAGGCACATGCGTCCGCGGGATTGCGAGCGTTCCGGTGACCGGAGCCTAACGGTCAACCGGCGGCTGGTGCGGGCGTTTCGGCAGAGACGATGGGTCGCATGTCGACCAGTCGAGTGTGGCGGATGCTGTCACACTCGTACTGCGGAGGAGCAGCAATAGGGATCAGCCGCGGGAGAGCTGTCCGAGCACGGTGACGAAATCACGCAGCTCTCCGGCGACGCGATAGACCCGAGGTGAACCGGAGTAGACCCAGTTGTTCGTGATGATCGAGGCGCTGCCGCCGTTCGTCGCCTGTTTGAACTCGGCGACGTTGAGCGTCGCAAGATGATCCTCGACGAGGCGGCTGCGCAGGTCCGAACCCATCTGCACCCAATGATCGGCTGCCTCGAAGCCGATCTCCGTCCAGTCGCCTCCAGCTTCACGGAAGGCGACCGGGCGACCCAGCGGAGGGAAATCGGCTGCGGTGGAGTCGTCTGTCGCGGTGGGGGAGGCCGCCTCGGTGGCGGTGATGATAACGGCGGGACCGTGCTGGCTGCGGGCGAGATCATCGTCGACGGAGGCGATCGGCAACGGTGCCTGACCTGGGCTGAGAAGAAGGAACGGCATAGGACGATCATGCCGCACTCGACGCGATTCGGCGATCTCGGTCGGTACTCGACGACGACGAAGAATGGTCCCCCCAGTGGGACTCGAACCCACACTGAATCGATTTTAAGTCGACTGCCTCTGCCGATTGGGCTATAGGGGGAATGCTCAGAACACACTTTATCGGCAAAGCCCGGCCACCGCGATCTGAGACATTCCGCGGACGATCCGGGCACACGGCTAACCTGGAACGATGACGACGAACGGACCCACCCGGCAGGCCTGGGTGATCCTCGTCGTCGGCGTCCTCACGCAGATGGCGGCGACCATCGCGATCGCCGGACCCGCCTTCCTCATCCCCTATATGCACTCCGACCTCGGGTTCACACTCACCCAGGCCGGCACCGTCGCGGCCGCACCGAGCTTCGGACTCATCCTCACCCTCATCGCCTGGGGCGCATTCGCCGACCGATTCGGCGAACGTCTGGCGATGACATTGGGCATCGGACTGACGGCTGCCTTCTCGGCCGCCGCCGTGCTCGTCGTCGACTCGCCGATCTGGATGGTCATTGTCATCGCCGCCTCCGGTGCCGCGGCCGCCTCGGTCAACTCTGCATCCGGCCGCGTCGTCATGGGCTGGTTCCCCCGCCACCGCCGAGGACTGGCCATGGGCATTCGCCAGATGTCCCAACCACTGGGCACGAGCGTGGCCGCTGTGACCATCCCACCGATCGCCGCGGCCGGCGGATTCCCCGCCTACCTCTGGTTCGTCGCCGCCGTGACCGGCGTCCTCGCCCTCATCTGCTTCGCCCTCATCCGCAACCCACCGGACCCGACCCCCACCCGCGCCGAGGTGGCCGACCCCGACCGCGACACCCTACCGGAGGCGGAACGACACGGACAGAACGAACCGGGCACCGCCTCGGCGGGGGAGGGGAAGCCCAGCGCCGCCTCGACGATCAATCCCTACCGCAGCGACTCCTTCCTGTGGCGCATCCACGCGGTCTCCGCGCTCCTCGTCGTCCCGCAGTTCGCGTTCTCCACCTACGGACTCGTCTGGCTCATCGTCGTCCAAGGGATCGGCGCGGGCGCCGCCGGAGCGATCGTCGCGATCGCGCAGATCGTCGGAGCAGTCGGCCGCATGGTCGTCGGCGCGCTCTCCGACCGCACGGGATCCCGCGTCGGCCTCATGCGCATCGTCGCCGTCGCAGCCGTGATCGTCGTCGTGGCCATCGCCATCCTGTCGTTGACGGAGCTGCCCGCCGTCGCCGCAGTCGTCTTCATCCTCGCCTCAGCCGTCTCCGTGGCCGACAACGGACTGGCCTTCGCCTCGGTCGCCGAAGCCGCCGGACCGCGCTGGTCGGGCAAAGCGCTGGGAGCCCAGAACACGGGACAGTTCGTCATGTCGGCCCTGCTCGGCCCCGGATTCGGTGCCCTGGTGACGGCATTCGGCTACCCGCTGTCCTTCGGACTCATCGCCATCGCCCCACTGTTGAGCGTCGGAATCATCCCGCGACGCGACGTCGATCGCATAACCTGATATTCATCTCGGCACATTATCGTGCACGAGGCACACCCCGGTGTCGACAGCGAAAGGGAAGGATCTCGTGAACAATCTGTTCCAAGAGAATCTGCGGGAGTACATCGACAAACTCCGCCTCGAAGGGTACACCGTCGAGGACAGTCAGACCACGGATCCGCACCTCATCGACCCCATGGGCCGGGCCGTCGAAACGTGGCGGGAAGGATACCCGTACGACGAACAGATGGACCGGGAAGAGTACGAACTCGAGAAGTACAGACTGCAGGTCGAACTGCTGAAATTCCAGTACTGGGGTCAGGACACGGGCGCCAAACACGTCATCGTCTTCGAAGGTCGTGACGCCGCCGGCAAGGGCGGAACGATCAAACGCTTCACCGAACACCTCAACCCGCGTGCCGCCCGCGTCGTCGCACTCAACAAACCCTCCGACCGCGAAGCCGGACAGTGGTACTTCCAGCGCTACATCTCCCACCTGCCCACGAGCGGGGAGATCGTCATGTTCGACCGCTCCTGGTACAACCGGGGCAACGTCGAGAGGGTCATGGGATTCTGCACCGACGACGAATACGAGACCTTCATGGAACAGGCTCCGGTGTTCGAGAAGATGCTCATCGACTCCGGAGTCCACGTCACGAAGTTCTGGTTCTCCGTGACCCAGAGAGAGCAGCGGACCCGGTTTGCGATCCGTCAGATCGACCCGGTGCGGCGGTGGAAGCTCTCACCGATGGATCTCGAGTCCCTCGATCGCTGGGACGACTACACGGAGGCGAAGGAAGAGACGTTCCGCCGCACGGACACCGACCACGCTCCGTGGATCACGATCAAGAGCAATGACAAGAAACGCGCCCGCCTCAACGCGATGCGCTACTTCCTCAACCAGTTCGACTATGAGGACAAAGACCCCTCGGTCGTCTACGAAGCCGACCCGCTGCTCGTCCGCCGCGGCCGCGACGCCGTCGACGACTAGCCCGCAGTCGTCCACCGTCACCGAGGCGGGGGATCGGAGATCGCTGGTCTCATACGCGGATGATTTCGGACAGAAATTCGGCCGGGTGGAAGGGGAAAGACCACCCGGCCGGAACCGTGGAGCGGGACTCGAACCCGCTGTGCAATGACGCGCCTCTGTGCCGCCGGAGGCCGATGCTCCGGACTGCGGCGAAACCGAATCAGATCTCTGCGGCGGCGTCCTTCCGTGCCTTGCGCAGCGCCCGGCGCTTCTTGTGCCCGGTGAAGCTGAGCAGGAAGAGGATGATCGCCAGGAGCACGAAGAGCCCGCCGCCGGCGATGCCCGCATCGACCCAGAACTGAGGCGGGAAGAGGCGGATGAGCGAATCATCGGCGTAGAACTCCCAGGTCCCATCGGCGAAGAACACCTTGTGGAACCCGCGGAAGAAGCTGTCCCAGCCGAGGACGGCGACAACGGCGACAGCGGCCATGAAGATGATGCTGAAGATCGACCCCAGACGCACGCCTGCATGGATGCCCGATCCGTTCTTGCGGCACATGTAGATGCCGAACAGCACAGATCCGATGATGCCGACGAGAGCCACGAGGTAGAGCAGCGAGATCAGACCCTTGACGTCAGCCATATGGCTGAGCTCGTCGGAGATGAAGATCGGCTCTCCGTTGGGCATGACGATATCGGCGAGGTAGCGCCGGGAATCGAAGTTGTGCAGGTAGTCGATGACATAGGTCCCGTAGTGCTCACGGTCGGCGGCACTGAAGCCGAACCGATCGGCCGGGAAGCCGGGCCGGAAGTACTCGAACTTGAGGAAGATCCCCGAGGCGACGAAGCGCACTGCCAGAGCCAACAGGACGAAGGGGGTGGCGAGCATGATCCAGATTGTGCCGATGACATCGAGCACGGACCGGCGTCGTTCGGGCACCTCGGGATCGCGGGCATCGGTCGACGTCGCCGCCTTCGACACGGCGGCCCAATCGGCTTCGCTCATCACTGCGGTGCGCGCATTCTGCGGCACCTCGCGTGTGGTCCCGGTATCGGTCGAGGATGATGCCCCGGCTGTCGATGCAACGGCGGCCGAATCCGTGCCGGCGGACTTCTGCGCGGCGGTGTGATCGGCGGTACGCGTGCTCGCGGGCTGAGAGGCCGGATTCGTCGAGTGGGCGGGAGTCACCCTCACCGGGCCCGTCGAGGGCTTCGCATCCGCGGAATGCTTGGGGGCATCCTCGGCGATGGGATCCGTGATCGGATCGAACGCCTCGGTGTCGGTCGAGGGATCATTGGCCGCCTCCAGAGGGGCCTGCGACTGCTTATCGGCAGCACTGGCAGACCCTGAACTCATCCGCCTGCTCAGGAGGTCTTCGGTCTCGTTCTTCTCGTCTCTGGACACATCCCCATTGTCAGTGACCACAGGGTCCTAGCCCGGGAGGACACGCCACGGCGGCCGATTTCGCGGAGTCAGCCGAGGAGGGCGGCGATGATGACGAGAGCCGGAACGGAGAGCACGGTGGTGATGAAGACGGCATCGCGCATGAGCGCCTCGGATTGTCGGTACTGCATCGAGTAGATGTAGACGTTCTGCGCGGTCGGCAGCGCGGAGGTGACGACGATGGCGAAGAGGTCGACCCCGTCGTAGCCGAGCAGAGGGCCGCCGATGGCCCACGCGATGACCGGTTGAGCGATGAGTTTGGCGCCGGTGATGTAGCTCAGCTGTGCGCGGCTGCCCTTGACGGGGATTCCCCACCCGTCCTTAAGCGAGATGCCGAACGCCAACAGGGCACCCGGGACCGCGGTGGCGCCGATCATGTCGATGGGCTCGAAGACGAAGCGCGGCAGCTCGAAGCCCGTCGCCGAGGCGGCCACACCGGCTGCAGCACCGAGGACGATGGGGTTCTTGAGCACTTGGAGGATCGCGGAGTACCAGTGCGAATCATGTTGCTTCTTGCCCGCACCGTCGAGCACGGCCATGCCGATGGGGGCGAGGACGAGCAGCTGGAAGAGCAGGACCGGGGCGACATAGCCGATGTCGCGGAGGACATAGGCGGCGATCGGGATGCCGAGATTGCCGATGTTGACGTAGCTGGTCGCCCACGCGGAGAACATCGCCTCCCCGGTGCTGCGCTTTCTGATCCACTTAGTGAGGACGAAGAGAGCGGCACCGACGATGAGCGCCGAGCCGCCGGTGGCGAAGAGCGCGGTGTTGAAGATCAGCCCGAGGTCGGTCTCGGAGACTGTGATATAGAGCAGCGTCGGGGTGCCGGCGTAGAAGACGAGCTTCGCGATGACCTGCTGACCGTGCGGACCGAGAACGCCGGAGCGGCCGAGGACGAACCCGACCAGAATGACTCCGGCGATGACGGCGAAACCTTCGAATACGGCCAGCATGGGCTGCTCGGCTCCTCGCTTCCTGCGTCTGGGAGTGCCGCGGTCAGTCTGGTGCGGCTGGTGTCAGTCCCGTAGAGCGGGTATCAGTTCGGGACGGTCGGGATCGTCGCCGGGCGGAATCCGCGGCGGGGTGCGGAGGTCGGGCCTCCTCGGCGGTGGGGTCAGTCCGCCTCGGCGATATCGGAGACGACATAGGAGGCTGCGGCGCTGACCGCACTGACGGCGAACACGGCCGGCCATGCGCCGATCTTCTTCGCCAGGGGATGGGAGGCACCGAACCCGCCGAGGTAGGCCAAGCTCAGTCCGGTGGCGGCGGGCCAGCCCTTCTTCACATACCAGGAGCGGGCGGCGTAGGCACCCGCTGCGGCGAGGACGACTCCGCCGAGGGGGCGGATCCCGGTCTCGCGGGCGGTGAGGAAGCCGCCGATGAGGCCGACGGCGACGAGTGGGGCGGTGGAGACTTCGCGTGCATCCTTCATACGCACCAGTTTAGGCGTGCAGTTCAGCGGACCGGACGGCGGTCTCATAACGCGGCATGCGCGGTGGGCGTGCGCGGTGTCGATCGGGAGCAGGTGGGATGCCGATCAGGAGGTCTGGGAGGTTGAGCGGCTGGAGAGCCTCAGAGCAGGCTGATCTTGATGACCGAGGCGATGCTCAGCACCGAAATGAGGCACACCGAGGTGGTGAGGAAGATGACCGCCCACGGCGACGGCCGACCGCGTTCGGCCCGAATCGAGACCGAACCTAGCCGGTAGCGTCTGACCTGCATGGCGATGGCGACGATGGCCATGCCCATGCACACGACGAAGAGCGCCACCGACCAGCCTTGGAAGACGTGGATGAAGCGCATGAAGATGAGGCTGACGACCGTCATCGTCAGACTCGTGCGCAGCCATGATTGGACGGTGCGTTCCGGCTGCAGAGCCGGATCGTCATGCGGCTGCGGTCGCGGTGAGCGGGTCGGCATCACAGTAGGCCGGCGAACACCAGGACGAGGAGACCGGCTCCCAGCGCCGAGGCGAGGCTGACGATGGGGATGATGAGCGGCAGCGGCAGCGAGGTCTTGCGACGCATCGCCGATTCGATGCGATGCCAGCGGACGGCGGCACCGGCGGCGAGGATGAAGCCGATGACCATGAGCACGATCGACAGGGTCGCCCGCAGACCGGTGCCGAAGATCTCCGAGGTGAAGGCCTCGACGGCGATTCCGCCGCCGATGAACGCCAACGCGGTGCGGATCCAGGACAGGAAGGTCCGCTCGTTGGCCAGGGTGAAGCGAGGATCGGGGTCGACTCCGTCGGGGAAGACCCGTCGGGCGATGCGGCTGCGGGAGTCCTGCGACGAATTGTTCTCACTCACCCTTCGAGGATAACCGTAGACGGCGCAGAGATGGTGTGGAAGCCTATGCTCATGAGCGACGACGAGACGATGAAGTCCTTCCTGCAGGAGTCCCTGCGCCGGGGTCGGACGAACCTGCGATGGAAGCTGTCCGGACTCGATGAGAGGTCCCTGAGGTGGCCGCGCACCCCGACCGGATTCAACCTCCTCGGCGCACTCAAACACATGGCACAGGTCGAGATCGTCTACTTCGGCGACACTTTCGGCCGAACCTGGCCGAACCGGGAAGAGGTCGTCAGCGACGCGGACATCGACCTCGATCCGCAGGCCGACTGGTGCGCGACCGAGTCCGAGACGACCGCGTATCTGCTCGACTTCTACACTCGCGTCTCAGACTTCGCCGACGAGACCATCGACTCGCTCAGCCTGGATTCGCCGGGACGGGTGCCGCATTGGCCCACGGGCCGCGACGAGACCACCTTGGGACAGATCATGGTTCACGTCCTCGTCGACCTCACCCGGCATGTGGGCCAGATCGACATTGTCCGGGAAGGCATCGACGGCGCCGCCGGACTCTCCGAGGCAGCTCCGAACCTCCCGGAGGACTTCGACCACGACACGTATCTCGAACGCCTGCGAACCATCGCCGACCGTTTCTGAGGCGCGGCGGGACGGGGCCGACCGTCGCGAGGGATGGTGACCGATGACACGACAGCGCCGTTGTCACCTATCATGACTGTGGACATGCTGAGACCGCTGCGCCGCCGAAATGCGGGAGAACCCGATGGAGGATCCCCGACCGCTCGGTGAGTCTGTGCGCGGCCGAAGATGAAAGCGAAAAACTCCATGAGTGAGCAGTCGAACGGTTCCGGCCCCGGCTACGGGGGCGACGCAGAGACCGTTTCCGGAATCGAAGAGGCCTCCGGCCCGGCCAAATGGAAGGTCATCGGTCCCGGCCTCGTCGTCGCGGCCACCGGCGTCGGTGCCGCGGATATGGTGGCGACCCTGGTGGCCGGCAGCCAGTTCGGCTACGGACTGCTGTGGGCAGTGATCGTCGGCGTCATCCTCAAGATCGTCCTCGTCGAAGGAGCCGGCAGGTTCAGCCTCGCGACCGGCAAGACGATCTTCGAGGGGTGGCGATCGCTCGGCCGCTGGACCACGTGGTACTTCGGGCCGTACATCATCATCTGGGGCTTCGTCTACGGAGCCACGGCGATGAGTTCGGCGGCGCTTCCGCTGGCCGCGCTCTTCCCCGGCCTCAACCTCACAGTGTGGTCGGTGCTCATGGGCCTGGCCGGCTTCGTCATGGTGTGGTTCGGCCGCTACGGCGTGTTCGAGAAGATCACCGCCGTCCTCGTCGGGATCATGTTCATCACCGTCGTGGGACTGGCGATCATCGCCGCCCCGAACATTCCCGATATGCTCACCGGACTGATCCCCATCATCCCCGAGGGCGGAGTGATCTACACGCTCGCGCTCGCCGGAGGCGTCGGCGGCACCATCACCCTGGCCGCCTACGGCTACTGGCTGCGTGAGAAGGGCTGGCACACTCCGAAGTGGATGCGGGTGATGCGCATCGACAACTCGATGGCCTACGTGATGACCGGCATCTTCGTCATCGCTATGCTCATCGTCGGTGCCGAGGTCGTCCGTGCCGCGGGAGTCTCGATCTCTGCCGAGGACAAGGGACTGCTCGACCTCGCCGACGTCCTCAAAGCCCGCTACGGCGAGGTCGTGGGCATCGGCTTCCTCGTCGGATTCTGGGCCGCTTCCTTCTCCTCGATCATCGGAGTCTGGAACGGAGTGTCCCTGATGTTCGCCGACTTCTGGGGCCATATGCGCAAGAAGCCGGGCGGACATCCCGACACCCTGACCGGCGGCAAGTACTTCAAGTTCTATGTGCTGTGGCTGACGTTCCCGCCGATGCTGCTGTTCATCCTCGGCAAACCGATCGGACTCATCCTCGCCTACGGCGTCCTCGGCTCGCTGTTCATGCCGTTCCTCGCAGTCACTCTGCTCGGGCTCCTCAACGGCAAGAAGATCCCCAAGGAATGGGCCAACAAGCTGCACACGAACATCGCTCTGGCGATCACGGCACTGCTGTTCATCATCCTCGGCATCCAGCAGCTCTACTCGGCGCTCGCCCCACTCTGGGGCGGCGGGGAGTAACCCGCCTGGGCGGGGCCGAGTCTGGGCATTGCCGCTAAGCTGGGAGACGCAATGGCAGAAGAGAACCCGACCCCGTCGACCACCCCAGCGAACACGAATCCAGGACGGCCGCCTCGGCGCGGGAAGAACGGACGTGGGCGTTCGCAGCAGCGACGCAGAATCACGGCAGCGCACCATCAGCAGCGCCGAGCCCGGCTCAAGGACGCCCGCGCTGCCCATCCGGTCACCGTCACCTACCCCGAGGATCTGCCGGTCACCGCGGCGAAGGACGAGATCGCCGAGGCGATCCGGGACAACCAGGTCGTCATCATCGCCGGCGAGACGGGATCGGGAAAGACCACCCAGCTGCCGAAGATCTGCCTCGACCTCGGCCTCGGGGTCGACGGACTCATCGGCCACACCCAGCCTCGGCGCATCGCCGCCCGGACTGTGGCCGAGCGCATCGCCGACGAACTCGACGAGGAGCTCGGCAGCACCATCGGCTACCAGGTGCGGTTCACCGCGCAGGTCGCCGATTCCACTCGGGTGAAGGTGATGACCGACGGCATTCTGCTGTCCGAGCTCTCGCGCGACAAACTGCTGCGCGACTACGAAGTCATCATCATCGACGAGGCACACGAACGCAGCCTCAACATCGACTTCCTCCTCGGCTATCTCAAGGAAGTGCTCGACCGACGTCCCGACCTCAAAGTCATCATCACCTCGGCGACGATCGACCCCGAATCGTTCTCCGCTCACTTCGATGACGCTCCGATCATCTCCGTCGAAGGCCGCACCTTCCCCGTCGAGGTGCGGTACCGGCCTCTCGGGGACGATCCTGCCGATGACGATGTCGACGGGCCCGGCGAATCCGGGAACTACGAAACCGGAGTCGAGGAGCAGACCGACGGAATCATCGCCGCCGTCGATGAACTCGCAGCCGAGGCACCCGGTGACATCCTCGTCTTCCTCTCCGGCGAACGGGAGATCCGCGACACGGCCGATGCCCTGACCGACCACCTGCGCAGACGTCCGCGGATGAGCAGCTGGGAGGTCGTGCCGCTGTTCGCCCGACTCTCGGCGGGGGAGCAGCAGAAGGTCTTCCAACCCCATTCACGACCTCGCATCGTCCTGGCCACGAACGTCGCCGAGACCTCGCTGACGGTGCCCGGAATCAAATACGTCATCGACGTCGGCACCGCCCGCATCTCCCGCTACTCCAACCGCACCCGGGTGCAGCGACTGCCGATCGAGCGTATCTCCCAAGCCAGTGCGAACCAGCGCAAAGGCCGCTCCGGGCGCACCAGTGACGGCATCTGCATCCGCCTGTACTCGGAAGACGACTTCGACTCGCGTCCCGAATTCACCGATCCGGAGATCCTGCGCACGAACCTCGCCAGCGTCATCCTGCAGATGGCCTCACTGGGATTCGCCGCAAGCGATCAGGAGATCCTCGACTTCCCATTCCTCACCCTGCCAGAGGCCAGGGCCGTCCGTGACGGACGGACGATGCTCACCGAACTCGGGGCGCTGACCAGCGACTCGGCAGGGAAGATCCACGTCACCGAGATCGGTCGGAAACTCACAGTGCTGCCGATCGACCCCCGCCTGGCCCGAATGGTCATCGCCGGGGCGGAGGCCGGCTGCGGGGGAGAGGTCACCGTCATCGTCGCCGCGCTGTCCATCCAGGACCCGCGGGAACGTCCGGCGGAGGTCCGAGCCGCCGCCGATGAGAAGCACGCCCGATTCACCCACCGAGGCAGTGACTTCCTGTCCTACCTCAACCTGTGGAACTACCTGCAGAGTCTGCAGGCGGACATGGGATCCTCGAAGTTCCGTCGCCGCTGCAAGGACGAGTTCCTCAACTTCGTGCGCATCCGCGAATGGCAGGACCTCGTCGGTCAGCTGCGTTCTCTGCTCGGCTCGGCCGGCATTCGCATCGAGAGATCCGTCTGGCAGCCGGGCGACGATGCCGACACGGCCGTATCCGCGCTCGATAGCGAGGGCGGCAAGACGAATGCTGCTGGGTCCGGTGACGGTTCCGACCGTGGTCAAGGCGGTCGCAGCGGTCGAGGTCGTGAGGGTCAGAATGCTCCTGGCGGTCAGGGCACCCGCGGCGGTCGGGGCGAAGGAAGCGCTCAGGGCGGACGAGGTGCGAACGGCAAGATCGGATTCGCCGAGCTCAGCGCCGCCAAACGCAGCGCGAAGAAGCAGGGCGCGACCGGTCCGGCCGGGGACACCGGGAAGCAGGTGGCGGCTGCCAAACTCGACCCGCATGCCGCCGCCATCCACCGGTCCCTGCTCACCGGTCTGCTGACGATGATCGGCTCACGGTCGGAGCGGCACAAGGACTATCAGGGAGCTCGCGGCACCCGATTCGCGATCTTCCCCGGATCCGGACTCTTCAAGGTCAACCCCGACTTCGTCATGGCTGCCGAACTCGTCGAGACCTCCCGCCTGTGGGCCCGCACCGTGGCCGCGATCGACCCGGACTGGGTCGTCGGAGCCGCCGGTGACCTGGTCACCCGCCAACATTCGGATCCGCACTGGTCGACGAAGGCCGGCGCATCGATGGTGTACGAGAAGATCTCCCTCTACGGGGTCACTCTTGTCAGCGACCGTCGTGCCGGCTACGGCACCATCGACGCCGAGGCCGCCCGGGACGCGTTCATCCGCAAGGGTCTCATCGAAGGCGACTGGCACGAACGCTTCGGCTTCCTCGAACACAACGCGGCCGTCATCGACGAGGCCGAGGAACTGGCTTCGCGGACACGGAACCGTCGCGTGCTCGACCAGGACGATGCCCTCTACGAATTCTTCGACGAACGGATTCCGGAGGGGATCACCTCGGCGGCGGATTTCCGGGGGTGGTGGAAGAAGCAGAAACGACGGGACGCGCACCTGCTCGACCTCACCACCTCGGTGCTGCTCAGCGACGACAGTGAGGAGCTGACCGCCTCGGTGGCCTCGGATTTCCCGATGGAATGGGAACTGACCGACGGTACGCGGGCGAAGCTGCGCTACTCCTTCGACCCCGGCAGCACCGACGACGGGGTGACCGTGGAGATCCCCGCCGAGGCGGTGCCCGCGGTCGACGCGGACGAATTCAGCTGGCAGGTCCCCGGCCTGCGCGAAGAACTCGTCGCCGCCTATATCCGGTCATTGCCGAAGAGCAAACGCCGCTACTTCGTTCCCGCTCCCGACGTCGCCCGCGAGATCCTGCCGGCGCTCACCCCGTACCAGGGAAACCTGCCGGACGTGCTCGCCGCGTACTTGAGCGAACGCGCCGGCGGGGGAGGGCTGAACGACCTCGTGCCGATCACGGTCACCGCCGACGATTTCGACCGATCGCGGATCCCCGCCCATCTGCGGCTGACCTTCCGGGTCGTCGATGGAAAGAAGACCGTCGGTCTCGGCGAGGATCTGTCTGCTCTGAGAACGAAAGCCACACCCCAGGTGCGCAAGGCCCGCCAGAAGCAGAGCGCGTTCACCCCGAAGACCGGTCTGACGGACTGGTCGTTCGGTGAGCTGGCCGATCCCGATCAGGCCGCAGTCGGTGTCGTTCCGGGGCTCGCGGACCGTGCGACATCGGTCGACCTCGTGGCCTTCGACACCGCAGCACAAGCGCGCCTGGCCACGCGAGAAGCGATCATCACCCTGCTGGGCCAGCACACGTCTGACGCACTGAAGTACCTGCAGGACGGGCTGACCACTCAGGAGAAGCTCATCCTCGCCGGTCATCAGAAGACCGCCGACGAGCTCCTGGTCGGACTGATTCGTGTCGGGATCCGCGGCCTCGTCGCCGACCGGTTGGGGCCGGCCGAGACGTCATGGGTGGCCAACGCCGATGAGTTCGCGCAGCTGCGAAAGGACGTCGACGCCGAGCTGCCGCTGACCTGTTCATCGCTGCTGCCGTCCCTGATGAAGGCGCTGCAGGCGGCGACCGAGCTCGACAAACTCGTTTCGAAGGCATCCTCGTTGGCGATCCTGTCCAACCTCGCCGATGTGCAGGCGTGGCGAGCCTCCCGGACGACCGCAGCCGCCATTGCGGCGATGACTCCGCAGATGCTGCGCGAGCTGCCCCGCTGGGTGCAGGCCGAAGTGGTGCGCATCGGCGGAATGCAGGACTCGCCGATCCGTGACAAGCAGCTCATGGATCGAGTCACCGGCTGCAGCAGCGATGTGGTCAAGAAGATCGGCAATCGATTCCCGGCACTGGCGAAGGCCGAGTGGCCGCAGCTGATCGTGTCGCTGCCTGCCGAATGGGTCGAAGTCGTTGTGATGCTCGAAGAGCTGCGGGTGTCGCTGTTCGCGAATTCGCTGGGCACGGCACATCCGGTGTCGGAGAAGCGCATCGCGAAGGCTCTCGCCCAGCTCTGACCCGAGCATCCCTCACCGGCAGCGGCACAACACCTGGTTGCAGAGGGGCGTTGTGTCACGAAGAGTGAGTGACGCGCGAGTACCTGTAGGAGAAGTCGCCAGCGGGAGGTGTTGCCGCCAAACGTAGGAATTGCGAGGACCTGTGTGGGTCAGCGGCCGTCTCGGCAGCGGGTGAGGGTCAGACGTCGGCGAAGAAGCCGCTGCAGAGCCACCACAACGGCAGAGCTCCGGCGGCAAGAAGGGTGGCGACGCTCCACCAGATGCGCCACTTCCACGTGCGACGGCGAGTGCCGATGAAGAGGAACGCGAGATAGAAGATGAGGCAGAAGGCCCCGGACAGGCTGAGCAGCACCATCCCGGCCGCCTCGGTGCCGGAGGTGCCGAGATCGAAGAGGTACTTCGTCGTCTGCGCTATCTGCCAGGAGAACCAGATCGCCGCGCACAGCAGCGGGACTCCAAGGACTCCCGAGACGATGAGCGGCAAGGCTTTGAGCCAGCGTTCCTTCGGCTCCGAACGGCCGGCGTATTCGACGAATTCCTCAGACATCGTCCCCCAGCATATGGGCCGATTCCGACAGGACGCTGGATGCAACGCCCCACGGGCCTCCTCGCACATACGGTTCCGGCCGCCGGACGCCCGGCACAAGCTGGCCCCACACTGTGACTGAACGGACACGCCGGATGGGCGCGAAGAACGATAGGATATTGCGGTGACTTCTGGCCAGTATTCCGTCAAGGACATCCGACACGAGGCGTCCCGCCGCCGCACGTTCGCTGTCATCTCCCACCCCGACGCGGGCAAATCGACGACCACCGAGGCGCTCGCCCTCCACGCCCGCGCCATCGGCCAGGCCGGAGCCACCCACGGCAAGGCCGGTCGCCGCGCCACCGTCTCCGACTGGATGCAGATGGAGCAGGACCGCGGAATCTCGATCTCCTCCGCCGCCCTGCAGTTCGAGTACCGCGACGCCGTGTTCAACCTCGTCGACACCCCTGGCCACGCCGACTTCTCCGAGGACACCTACCGTGTGCTCTCCGCCGTCGACTGCGCCGTCATGCTCATCGATGCCGCCAAAGGCCTCGAGGCACAGACGATGAAGCTCTTCGAAGTCTGTGCCCACCGCAATATCCCGATCATCACGGTCGTCAACAAGTGGGACCGTCCCGGCCTCGACGCGCTCGAACTCATGGACGAGGTTCAGCAGCGCACCGGCCTCCTGCCCACCCCGATCACCTGGCCCGTCGGCCAGTCCGGAGACTTCCGCGGAGTCCTCGACCGCACCAGTGGCGAGTACACGAAATACACCCGCACCGACGGAGGCGCCACGATCGCCGGTGAGGACACCTACACGTCCGAAGCGGCTGCTGACCTCGAAGGCGATGCGTGGACGACCGCTGTCGACGAGTCCGATCTGCTGGAGATGGAAGACCAGAACCACGACCAGGAGACCTTCCTCGCCGGCAAGTCGACCCCGGTGATGTTCGCCTCGGCCGTGCTCAACTTCGGCATCCACAAACTCCTCGACCTCCTCGTCGACCTCGCCCCGCCCGCCGAGGCCCGCCTGGACAAGGACGACCAGCCCCGCCCCGTCGACGATCCCTTCTCCGGATTCGTCTTCAAGGTACAGGCCGGAATGGACTCCCACCATCGCGACCGACTCGCCTACATCCGAGTCTGTTCGGGAGTCTTCGAACGCGGAACCGTGCTCACTCACGCCAGCACCGGCAAGCCCTTCGCCACGAAATACGCTCAGCAGGTCTTCGGTCGCGACCGCGATGTCGTCGACGAAGCGTTCCCGGGAGATGTCGTCGGATTGGTCAACGCCTCCGCCCTGCGCGTCGGTGACTCCCTCTACCTCGACAAAAAGGTCGAGTTCCCCGGCATCCCGACGTTCTCACCCGAACACTTCATGGTCATCCGCGCCAAGGACTCCTCGAAGTACAAGCAGTTCCGCCGCGGCATCGAACAGCTCGACCACGAAGGCGTCATCCAGGTGCTGCGCTCGGATCTGCGCGGTGATCAGGCACCCGTGCTCGGCGCCGTCGGACCCATGCAGTTCGAAGTCGCCGAAGACCGGATGACCAACGAATTCAACGCTCCCTGCACCCTGGAGCGTCTCAACTTCTCCCTCGCCCGACGTACCACTCCCGAATGCGTGCCGACCCTGGCACGGGAACGCTCGGTCGAGGTCCTCCACCGTTCCGATGGAGAGCTGCTGGCGCTGTTCTCCGACCGGTGGCGGCTGCAGGGCGTGCAGAAGAACCACCCCGACCTGGTTCTCGAACCTCTGGTCGTCAGCTGAGACGAGCACTGCCGCGTTCGAAGGCCGGTGTCCGGCATTTTGACGCGGAGATTATTATGGATAGTTGGGGCCGAAGCGAAGCCCTACAGGGCCAACCGCCCGCGTGGGACATTCCCGCCGCTCGGTGAAACCCAAACAGACAAAGGAGAATTGTGGGAACGAAATCGATTCGAGTCGCGATTGCCGGACTGGGCAACTGCGCCTCGTCCCTGATCCAAGGCGTGGAGTACTACCGGAACGCGTCGCCCGGGACGAAGGTTCCCGGCCTCATGCACGTGGAATTCGGGGACTATCACGTCGGTGACATCGATTTCGTTGCCGCCTTCGACGTCGACGGCAAGAAGGTCGGCGTCGACATCGCCGAGGCGATCACCGCCAGCGAGAACAACACCATCAAGCTCGCCGATGTGGAGCCGACCGGCATCGAGGTCCTGCGCGGACCCACCCTCGACGGACTCGGCGAGTACTACCGCGACACGATCGTCGAATCCGACCGCGAGGCCGTCGACGTGGTGAAGGCGCTCAAGGACGCCGAGGCGGATGTCCTCGTGTGCTACCTGCCCGTCGGTTCGCAGAAGGCCGTCGAGTTCTATGCTCAGGCCGCGATCGACGCGAAGGTCGCCTTCGTCAATGCCCTGCCCGTGTTCATCGCCGGCACCAAGGAATGGGACGAGAAGTTCCGCGCCGCAGGTGTCCCCATCGTCGGCGACGACATCAAGTCCCAGATCGGTGCGACCATCACTCACCGTGTGATGGCGAAGCTGTTCGAAGACCGCGGCGTCGTCCTCGACCGGACCTACCAGCTCAACGTCGGCGGCAACATGGACTTCAAGAACATGCTCGAGCGGCAGCGCCTCGAATCGAAGAAGATCTCGAAGACTCAGGCCGTGACCTCGAACACCTCCGCCCAGCTGTCCGACCGCGACGTCCACATCGGACCCAGCGACTACGTCGAATGGCTCGACGACCGCAAGTGGGCCTTCGTCCGCCTCGAAGGCCGCAACTTCGGCGACGCCCCAGTGTCCCTGGAATACAAGCTCGAGGTGTGGGACTCGCCGAACTCCGCCGGCGTCATCATCGACGCGGTGCGTGCGGCGAAGATCGGCCTCGACCGCGGAATCGGCGGAGCCCTCATCTCCGCCTCCTCGTACTTCATGAAGTCGCCCCCGGAGCAGCAGGACGACGACGCCGCCCACGAAGCCGTCGAAGCGTTCATCCGCGGCGACCTCGAACGCTGATATCGCCGAGGCGGCCCACCCTGTTCTGAGGTGCTGAGTCGCCTGCCGGTCGAGAGGGCGCCGATCGCAGATTCTGCGGTCGGCGCCCTCGCACATTCACCGACGTCGGTGAGAACGGAACCGCACGACCGCCTCGGCGGGGTTCGGGTGGCGCCCCACCCCGGTGCATCCGGTATTTGAGACCGCCGTGACACAACGGGGATTGTTCAAGATACTTGTCTCTTCGACGTGATCGCACTCACATGTGCGGCACACGGCCCAGCGCACCGATCGGTGCCGAGACGACCGAGGAGACCCCTATGGCGAGCACCTCCGCTGCCACCGATGAGAAGCAGAGCGACAAGTCAGAACTCAGCTGGCTGATGCGCGTCCTCGTCATCATCGAGAAGGCCGGCAACAAACTGCCCCACCCGTTCTGGCTGTTCCTCTCGCTGGCAGTCATCGTCATGATCCTCTCGGCGATCTTCGCGTCCACCGGGCTCAACGCCGTCAACCCGGCAACGGACGAGAAAGTGACGGTGACGAATCTCTTCTCCACCGAGTCGCTGCGTGAGATCGTCGCGGGAGCCACGAACAACTTCGTCACCTTCCCGCCTTTGGGACTCGTCCTCATCGTGCTCATCGGCGTAGCCGTGGCCGAGCAGTCCGGACTCATCCCGGCGATGCTGCGCGGAACCATCGCCGGAGCCTCGCCGAAGTGGATCACGTTCATCGTCGCCCTGGCCGGAACCGCCTCATCGATCGCCTCGGACGCGTCCTACATGATCATGATTCCCCTCGGCGGACTCGCGTTCAAAGCCGTCGGCCGCAATCCGCTGCTCGGCTGCCTCGTCGCCTATGCCGCGACCTCGGGAGGCTATTCGGCGGCTCCGATGGTCAACTCGCTCGACACGATCCTCGGCGGCCTGTCCACCTCGGCCGCCCAGATCATCGACGCCGACTACTCCGTCAGCCCGGTCGCGAACTTCTACTTCAACTTCATCTCCATGTTCGTCGTCGCTGCCGCGGTGACCCTGGTGACCGAGCTGGTTCTGTCCAAGCGAGCCGACCAGATCGAACTCGACGAGGAGACCGACGACGATCCTGACAACTTCGACGTCAAGATGGCCCTCGACGCCAACGAGAAGCGCGGAATCATCATCGCCGTTGTCGCCATCGTCATCTGCGCGGCGGTGCTGTTCGCCCTCGCCTGGCCCGCCGGGTCATTCCTCCGCGATGAAGCCGGAGGCTTCGGTCCCGATTCGGGTCTGATGGCCGGAATCGCCGCGATCATCGGCTTCGGCTTCTTCATCGTCGGCATCGTCTACGGCTACGCCACCGGATCGATCAAGCACACCGCCGATATCCCGGAGATGATGGGCAAGGGGCTGCTGCCGTTCGTACCGGTCATCGTCCTGTTCTTCGCCGCCAGCCAGTTCCTCGCGCTGTTCAAGATGTCCAACCTCGGCGAGATCATGGCGATCAAGGGTGCCGAGGTCTTCGGGGCGCTCAACACCGGACCGTTCGTCATCCTCCTCGGTGGATGGCTGCTCGTCGCAGTGGGTGCACTGTTCCTCACCTCCGGCTCGGGACTGTGGACGCTCATGGCACCGGTGCTCGTCCCGATGTTCATGCTGCTGTCGATCTCCCCGGAGACCACACAGGCTCTCTACCGCATCGGTGACTCGACGACGAACATCATCTCCCCGATGAGCCCGTACTTCGTCGTCGTCCTCGGCTTCATCCAGCGATACAAGAAGGATGCCGGCATCGGCACGGTGCTCTCATTCACGATCCCACTGTCCTTCGCCATGTTCATCCTGTGGGGACTGCTGTTCTTCATCTGGTGGGCCACCGGAATTCCGTGGGGACCGGGTGCGGCCACTCACTATCAGATGGGCTGAGTCGGTCACCCGATGGGCCGATCCGGGAATTCTCGCGCATGATCGGGTGTTGTCCACCACAGCATCACGATCGTGCAACGTCGGACGCTGTAGGCGGGAATCCTCAGTTCCCGTCCAGACCGTCCGGTTAGACTGTGACCGTGAACGATCATCTGTGCAGCCTCCCGGCTGCGCATATTCTACTCAGATCGAAAGGATCTCGACCGTGAGTAACCCCATGATGAACCGGGCTATCAACCAGGGCGCCCAGGCTGGACGCAACCAGCCGGTCATGTCCGATCAGGAGCTCAACAACCTCTTCAACCAGCCTGCCGCGGAGAACCGCAACGCCGGGCCCCAGGTCGCCGACCGTGCGATGACCTATGACGATGTGATGATGAAGACCGGTGTGCTCTTCGCCATCCTCCTCGCCGGTGCCGTCGTCGGCTGGCTCGTGCCTGTCCTCGCCCTCCCGGCGATGCTCATCGGCCTCGTCCTCGGCCTCGTCAACGCCTTCAAGAAGGAACCGAACAAGGCCCTGATCATCAGCTATGCCGCGTTCGAGGGTGTGTTCCTCGGCGGCATCTCCGCGATCTTCGAGTCCATGTACTCCGGCATCGTCGTCCAGGCCGTGCTCGCCACTCTCAGCGTCTTCGCGATCATGCTCGCCCTCTTCAAGTTCAAGGGCGTGCGCTACGGCTCGAAGATGATGAAGTTCATGGTGATCGCCGTCGGCGGCTACGCGATCTTCTCGATCGTCAACCTCGTCTTCGGACTGGCCTTCGGAACCGGAGGGGTCCGCAGCATGGAGATCTTCGGAATTCCGCTGGGCATCGTCATCGGCCTCGTCGCCACAGTGCTCGCTGCGATGACACTGATCATGGACTTCCAGATGATCGAAGAGGGCGTCAAGCACAAGATCCCGGAGAAGTACTCCTGGATGTGCGCGTTCTCGCTCATGGTCACCCTCATCTGGCTCTACGTCGAGATCCTGCGCCTCATCTCCTACTTCAGAGACTGAGAGACGTGACCGCTCCACAACTGTGGGTCGCGGCCGAACGCTGAACGAAGGGCGGATCCCCGAGAAGGGGGTCCGCCCTTCGTCGTGCGTTGCGAGCTGCCCATTGCTTGTGATCACTTTTCTGCCTATCGTCTGAGATACCGACGAGAAGCGTCGGCGGACCGTCTTCATCGATGAAGCGCGGACCAGAGACCTCATGGCCTGAGAGGACGATTCGATGACGAATCCGATGCGCGGTGTGTTCGCCGTTCCGACGACCCCCTATTCCGACGACGGAGACCAGAACCTCGACGCCCTGGGCAGTCGCGTCGAGGAGGTGCTCGCCTCAGGAGTGACCGGGCTTCTCGGCCTCGGCGCCACGGGGGAGGCGCTGGCACTCAGCGCCGCTGAGCGGGAAGCACAGATCAAGACCATCGTCTCCGCCGTCGACGGTCGGGCGCACGTGGTCATCGGCTGTATGGCCTACACCCCGGCAGAGATGTCGGCCCAGATCTCGGATGCCGCCGGCTGGGGCGCCGACGCCGTCATGGTCACCCCTCCCTTCTACGGCGGACTCGAACCAGACGCCGTCATCGCCGCCTTGCACCCGGTGCTGACCGCGTCCGAACTGCCGGTCATGGTCTACAACAATCCCCACTCCACCGGCACCGACCTGCTCCCGGACCACCTCGCCGCGCTCCAGCACACCGGCCGACTCTGGAGCGTCAAAGAGACCTCCGGCGAAGCCACACGGATCCGGGAGCTGCGCGACCGCCTCGGCGAGGATACCGAGATCTTCGTCGGGGCCGACGGAATCGCCCTCGAGGGCTTCGCCCAGGGCGCCAGCGGCTGGGTGGCGGCCTCGGCGTGGCTGCTGCCCGATCACTGCCAGAGACTGTGGGAGCTGGCCGACAGCGGTGATTGGGCCGGCGCCGTCGACCTATGGAGAAGCCTCGGGCATGCCCTCGGACTCATCGAGGGTGACTCCGCCTTCATCTCACTCATCAAACAGGCGCTCGGCCGAACCGGTCACGAACAGGGACCGGTGCGTCCACCCCTGCCGACAGCCGGTCCCGACTCATTGGCGTCGCTGCTCGACGCGATCGCCGAACTGGAGAGGAAACACGCAGCATGAGCCCTACGTCTTCAACTGACAGCACCCTCGTCGACCGCGGTCGAACCGCGCTTCGGGCCATCATCGACGGCAATTTCGGACAGTGGATCGGCGGCCGCGCCGTCACCGGCACCGGCGACGAGATCGGTCTCATCTCACCGAGCGACGGAACAGTGATCGGAAGCCTGTCCGCGGCCAGCGTTCAGCAGCTCGATGACACCGTCGCCACAGCGCGCACCGCCTTCAACGAGGCCGACTGGGCAGGAGACGCGAAGCTGCGGGCGCGGGTGCTGCGTCGCCTCGCCGACCTCGTCGAAGCCGATGCCGCAGAGATCGCCTACCTCGACGGCATCGAAGCCGGAAAGGTCGCCCTCGGCAGCGTCGAGGAAGACGTCCCCGATGTCGCCGCGAACCTCAGACTGAGCGCCGACCTCATCTCGCGCGACGACGGACGCTACCTGCAGAATCCTGACGGTTGGGGCTGGGTGACGAAGGTGCCCAGCGGGGTCGTCGGAGCGATCCTGCCGTGGAACTATCCCGTGGCCATGCTCGGCTGGAAGATCGCCCCGGCGCTGGCCGCCGGCAATGCGATGGTCGTCAAGACCTCTGAGGATTCGACGCTCAGCGCCCTCCACCTCGCCAGGCTCGCCACCGAGGCGGGGGTGCCCGACGGCATTCTCAACGTCCTCACCGGCACCGGCTCAGCGATCGGCGCCGCGATGGGTCTGCACAACGACATCGACGTGCTCACCTTCACCGGTTCGGGACCCGTCGGCAGGTCCTTCCTCGAGTCCTCGGCCCGGTCGAACCTCAAGAAGGTGTCCCTCGAACTCGGCGGACGGGCCGGTTATATCGTCGACTCCGCACACGCCACGGATTTCGAGGCGATCGCCGCCGACATCGCCGGTGCGTCCTTCGGCACCAGCGGCCAGAACTGCACCGCCGCCTCTCGGGTGATCTACGTCGGCGACGATGACGAGAGGTTCGCCGAGTTCCGCACCGCACTCATCACCGCGACCGAGGCACTCACCGTCGGCGATCCGTTCGACGCCGATACGGACGTCGGCCCGGTGATCAATGCTCGCGCCCGCGATCGTATCACCGCCTGGGTCGACGAAGCCGTGGAGAAGGGAGCGCGGATCCTCAACACCCGTGCCGACGTCCCCGACATCGGCACCTGGTATCCGCCGACCGTCATCGAAGGCGTGCCCGATGCCAGCGAACTCGGCCGTGGAGAGATCTTCGGCCCCGTGACCCAGCTGCTGCGACGCACCAATCGCGACGACGCTGTGGACCTCATCAACGGCGAACCCTATGGGCTGGCGTCGAGCGTGTGGTGCGAGGACATCGCCCAAGTGCGGTGGTGGGCGAGCCGGATCCGCGTGGGCACCCTCGCGGTCAACGGCTACAGCGAAGGCACCGAAGCCACTCCGTTCGGCGGACTGCGACAGTCCGGATTCTGGGGCCGCGACAACGGCCCGGAAGCCCTGGACACCTATCAGGAAACCATGACCGTCTGGGTGGCCGACACCTGATCATCGTCTGAGGTTCCGCCGCTGTTCCCATCGACGAGGACTATCATGAGTCCATGACCACGGCAGCGGCGGAACTCGAGACCGAGGTGCGCCGTCTGCGCATCCGGATCATCTCCCTGACCACTGCCCAACTCGACGAGGCGGCCCCACCGGCACCGAGCAGACGTGCAGTCATCCGTGAGGCCCTGGCCGAGTTCTCATGGATCGGCTCCGAGGCCCGGCCGGTCCCAGAACTCGGAGATCAGACCCTCGCCGATCAGGTCGTCGTGCTCCTCGAACACGGACTGCGTTCGGCTCGGACACTGCCCGAACCCGATCGCGAGAACCGCATCAGCGCCCTCACCGAGGCGGTCGTGCGCCTGCGTCGAAACCTGGCCTGAGCATGGGGGAGAAGGAGGGCATGGTGGGGAGTACTCAGCGCACGTGGCCCTCTGTGCTCGCCGGGGTCGTTGCGACACTCATCTATTTCGGCACGGCCGAACTCATCGCCCGCAGCCTGGACGTGGCGTCGGCTCCTGCTCTGCTCATCGGCCAGGCACTCATCCCGCTGATGCCTACCGTGCTCATCAAGTCCGCGATCGCGGTCTTCGGCACTCACGACAAATTCGCCCTCGTCATCACCATCGTGGCAGGAGGGGCGGGGTGCGGTGCGATCATCGGGTGGATCGGCGCTCGCCGTCGCGGTCTGGCGCTCGTCCTGCTCATCGGTTTCGGCCTGCTGCCTGCCGTCGTCGGCTTCAGCTCCGGTGCCGGGCTTGTGGCCACCCTGCCGAGTCTCGGCGGAATCGCCGCCGGGGCCGCAGCCTTCCTCGTCCTCCTTCACGTCGCGACAGTTCCGGCTCGCACCGGTGGAGGCACTGAGGCTCGCTCCGACGCCGAGGACGCCGGAGCCGACACGCAGCATCGAACTCCGGCCAGGCCGGGTCGACGGGCCTTCTTCGGGCTGGCCGCGGGACTGAGCGCGGTCGGCATCGCCGCCGTCGCGGCCGGGCAGTCCGCGGCCACACTGGCCCGCAGTGCGGCAGGAACGGTGACGAAGCTCGTCCTCCCGCGACCGGCCGCCTCGGCGCCGGAGATTCCCACCGGAGCGGAACTCGACGTGCCCGGACTGACCCCGCTGGTCACGGAGACCCAGGATTTCTACCGCATCGACACAGCGCTCTTCCCGCCGTCGATCGACGCGGGAACATGGATGCTGCGCGTCCACGGCATGGTCGAGCACGAGTTCACGATCACGATGGCCGAACTCCTCGACCTCCCGCTCCAGGAGCACTATGTGACCCTGGCCTGCGTCTCGAACGAGGTCGGCGGCGACCTGGTGGGCAATGCGAAATGGCTGGGCTATCCGATCCGGGACCTGCTGGCACGGGCGAAACCGCACTCCGGTGCGGACATGGTGCTCTCGGGCTCCGATGACGGTTTCACCGCCTCCACCCCACTCGAAGTGCTCACCGACGATCGCGCGGCCCTGCTGGCCGTGGCCATGAACGGTCATGCTCTGCCACGCGACCACGGATACCCGGCACGCCTGGTCGTCCCCGGACTCTACGGCTACGTCTCGGCAACGAAATGGGTGACCGATCTCGAAATCACCCGGTTCGCGGACAAAGAGGCATATTGGACGACGCGCGGCTGGGCCACGCACGGACCCGTGCTGGTGGCCTCGCGCATCGACGTGCCCCGCCCCGGGGCCACTGTCACGCCCAAGAGCGGCGGCCGGGTCGTCACCGCAGGCATGGCCTGGGCGCAGCACACAGGCATCGAGAAGGTGCAGGTGCGCATCGACAACGGCGACTGGGCGGAAGCGGAACTCAGCGAAGAACTCACCGCCGACACCTGGCGCCAGTGGCGATGCGAGCACACGGGACTGAGCACCGGCACGCACACGGTCAGCGTGCGCGCGGTCGACCAGGACGGAAACGTGCAGACCTCGGAACGCCGGCCCGCCATTCCGGGTGCCGCGACGGGACTCCACGAGCGCCAGTTCACCGTTGAGTGAGCCCGCGCTGCGGAACGGACACGCGCATCGAACCGACAGGTCGGTCAGACAGTCGTGCCCCGCGTTCCCACCATGCGAACTTGGCGCTGCAGACTCAGGCTTCTCGCGATAACTTGTAATCTCATTCACATCATCTGTATTCCCGCATCACAACGAGGTGGTCAACGTGTTCGGTCTTCCGACGGCGACGGTCGTCATCATCGTCGGCATCCCCGCGATCTGGGTGATCTACACCCTCGTCTTCGTCTTCCTCTCCCGCGGTTGGAAGGCCGAGGACATGGCTGAGGATCAGGCCCTGGCGAGAACCGCGAACGGAGCGGACGGACGAGACGGCGGGGCCGCCTCGGCGAAAGGAAACGGGGGAGCGGCATGAACATCGAAACCTGGTTCCTCGTCATCTACTTCCTCGCCATGGCCGGCATCGGCGTGTGGACGCTCAAGATAGGTTCGAAGGGCAGCGAGGGATATCTGCTCGGCGGTCGCAGCCTGGGCGCTGCGGTCACGGCTCTGCGCCTGCAGTCGTCGTCGATGTCGGGGTACATGTTCCTCGGTGCGGGATCGCTGGCGTATACGAAGGGCTACTTCTCTCTGTGGTACGCGATGGGCGACATCGGCGGCGGTGTTCTCAACCTCTCGATCCTGGGCCGGCGGATGCGCAAGCTCTCCCAGATCCTCGGGTCGCTCACCTCGATCGAATACCTCGAACATCGATATCCGTCGAAGTGGATCCGCGCGATCGCCGCGCCGGTCGCCCTGTTCTGCATCTTCTTCTATGTGATGAGTCAGTTCATCGCCGGCGGGCGCGGACTCGAGATGGTCACCGGCATTCCGTATGCCTGGGCGCTGCTCATCGCCGTCGGCGTCATCGTCTTCTACACCTTTCTCGGCGGCTACCTCGCCGTGGCCTACACCGACTTCGTGCAGGCGATCATCATGCTCATCGGCATGGTGTGGATCCTCATCGGATGTCTGCAGGCCGTGGGCGGGTGGACAGCCGGCAACGAGACGGTCGGACAGATCAACCCGAACCTGCTGACCATGTGGGGACCGGACGGGATCGAATCCGTCCAATGGGGAGTCATCGTCGGCGCCGTCCTCGTCTTCTCTATCGGCTATATGGGCTGGCCGCACGTCAACGTCAGCCATATGGCGATGAAGCGGCCCTCGGTGGCCAGGCGCGCCAGCCTCTACGCCACCGGCTTCAACCTGCTGTTCATCCCCGCTCCCTACATCGTCGGCATCATGGCGCTCATCCTGCTGCCGACTCTGGACAATCCGGAGCTCGCGGTCTTCGAAGTCGCAGACACTGTGCTGCCGAACTTCGCCGTAGGCATCGTCATGGCAGGAATCATGGCTGCGATCATGTCCACAGCCGACGCTCTGCTGCTGCAGTCGGGCACGATCGCCAGCCAAGATCTGTTCCAACGCTTCTTCAAGAAGGACATGTCCGACCAGCAGTCCGTCTGGGTCTCCCGGTTCACCGTTCTCGTGCTGGCGATCATCGGCTACTTCGTCGCGGTGAATGATCCGCCGGCCGTCGCCGAGGTGGTCATCTTCTCGACCACGGTGCTCGGTGCCGCGTTCGTCCCCGTCTACATCGCCGCCGCCTGGTGGAAGAAGGCGAACGTGCCCGGAGCGATCTGGTCGATGATCGCCGGCACTGTGTCGTCGGTCGTGTGGCAGCTGACAGGACTCGTCGACGTCACCGGAGTCGACCCGATGGGAGTAGGCATCGTGTGCTCGACCCTGGCCCTCATCCTCGTCTCCCTGGCCACTCAGCGCTCGCATCCGGTGCCTGCCCACGTCCTCGAGGCGATGAAGGAGACCGACAAGATCGGCGCGATCCCAGCACACATGCTCACCGGTCAGAACGATTCCCTGGCCGGTCAGGTTCCGAAGGACGTCTGAGATGAGTGCCGAGATCGGAACCGGGCGCCCGGTCGGCCCGGATCTGCAGACTGAGGATCCGGTGCGGATGGACCCGCACGTCACCGCCGCCGAGGCGCTCGCCGTCTTCCAGCGCAAACTCCCTGACGCGCTCGCCGAGGTCCAAGCGGTGCATCATCCGTTCTGGTGGGCCGCCCTCGACGTGCGCACCCGCGGACTCTTCCGTCGGAGCGCATCCGGGCCGGTGCAGCGGATGGACGTGCTCGTCAACGCCTTGTCGGGCAGGGGTATGATCGCCGACTTCACCCCTCGCGGCGCCACGGCGGGATCATCGGAGTGGTCGAGTCTGATCGGCGAGCAGTCGGGACCGCCGCCGACTCGGGATGAGGCGGAGCGGACCGCGCGATCATTGGCACGTGCGAAGGTCGTCAAGACGGTGAAGCTCGGTATGGGCATCGATATCACTCCTGCTGGCGGTCTGCGCGGAGTGCTCAAGCCCAACTGGATCGTCTCCGGAGGGAATGCGAGGCATGAGGCGACGATCCTCGTCGATGGTCTCGATGGGTCTCACTACATTGTGCGGGCGGACAAGGCCGGGCGGAGCTGAGAGCTCGGCTGTCAGGTCTGCGGGGATGCTCAGCCCCAGTTCTTCGCGTCCGAGATGCAGAACGGATGACCGGCGGGATCGAGGAGCACGACCCAGGTCTCACCAGGCTGCGTTTCGGCTCGGGTAGCTCCGAGTTCGACGCAGCGATCGGCTGCCGCATGGATGTCGTCGGCGGCGAGGTCGAGGTGGAACTGCTTGTGTCCGTCGTCGGGCCAGCTCGGTCGCTGATAGTCCGGGATCGTGCCGATGCCCAGTGCATGGCTGGGACCAGTGAGCATGGCATAACTCTCGTCCGAATAGGCGATGGGCCAGCCGAGGACTGAAGAGTAGAACTCTCCGAGAACGGCAGCGTTCGGGGCGTCAAGGGTGACCATCGCCAGTGTGGCGACGGGTGCTGTAGTGGAGTTGTCGGCGGTGGTCGCGGCGGTGTCGGTCTTCTGTGTTTCAGTCATGTCTGACATTCTTGTGCCATGGACGACGACGTCACTAGGAAAAATGCGTCACCGGGAGAAGAGATGCCGCAGCACTTCTTCGGACGTGTGCTCAAGCCGGGGGAGATGCTCGAGCATGCGCGCTATTCGTCCGTTCGTGTCGTCGCCGAGCGCCTGCGCCCCTTCGTCAAACGCTATTGGGCCGTCGAGTGGGATCTGCCGAAGGGCGAGAGCTATCAGACGGCTACCTTGTCCGAACCGACCATCCATCTGACCTTCGAGTTCGGCGACAGCCGGCGGGCGCACGTGGACGGGCCTGGGGCATGGGTGACCGGTCCGGTCACCAAACGGCGCTTCGATGTGGGAATCTTCGGGCGCGGCGGAGTCTTCGGCGTGAACTTTCAGCCTGGTGCGACACTGGCGTTCTCCGAGGAGAAGCCGGCGAGCATCCGTGATTCGACCGTCCCTGCCGAACTGTGGTTTCCGAGGTTGGATGCCGACCTCGGACTCTCCGAGATGTTTGCGCAGTCGCAGAGTGCCGGGGCGCCCGACTTCAGCGAATTGGCCGCATCGGTGGAAAGCTGGCTGCTGTCCTGGCGGCCGCAGATGACCCCGTCGTTCGAACGATTGAAGCGGGTGCTCGACATCCTGTCCGACCCCGAAGTCGTGAGCCTGAAGGTCCTCTCGGAGAGAGCCGATCTCGGTGAGCGTACGCTGCAGCGGATATTCAGCAGCTTCTGCGGAGTCGGGGTGAAGAAGGTCTTGGCCAGGGCACGGATCATCGACGCGGTCGCAGCGATCGACCGCGGGTGGGACGGAACTCTGGCCGACCTCGGCGCGCACTTCGGATGGTTCGATCAATCGCACTTCAGCACGGATTTCGTTCGCGTCACCGGTTTCAGCCCTGCCGAGTACGCGCAGCGGAAGTCCGCGCGGGTCACGCGAGGCTGACCGGGTTCAGCGTGGCCTCTGATCGAATGTGCTTCTGACCAGCAGCTCGCCCCTGCTGATGGTCGGCCGGCCCAGTGCGAATCCGTGCTCGATTGAGTGCTCTGCGTCGACGAGCAGCAGATCGGCGTCACCGCCCGGACGGATTCGTCCCTTGCGTGGGAGCTTCAGGGCGTCTGCAGTGTTGGTGGTGACGAACGAAAGAGCCTGCGACAGGGGCAGGCCGCTGGAATCAGCGCACGCCCACACCTGGTCGTACAGCGTCGTCTGGTATGCCACCTGGAGTTCCGTCAGACGTCCGTGAGCATCGAACTTCGGCAGGCTGCCGTTGGCGTCCGAGGACAGGGTGAGTCGGTCGAGATGGCCGCCGAATTCAACGAACTTCTTCACCGCTTCGACGGTGGACGCTCCGGCGGTCATGTCGACGAAGGCGCCTTTGGCCGCGAGGTCGACCGCCTCGGCGATGAGCTCGTCATCACGGGTGATGTGGGTGGCATACACGGCGGGCGGGGCAATCGGATAATCGTCGAGGAGACGATGCAGGGGTGCGAGCCGAGTCGAATGCGATCCGACGTGGAAGTGAGTGACACCGGCCTTTCCGCTGAGCAGCCCGCCGACATGGCATTGGCTGACGATGTCGGCGAGTTCTTCGATCGTCGGTTGGAACGACCGACTTTCGGAGATGGCGATCTCGCCGGCCCCGATCACTTTGTCGATGAGGACGATGTCGTCGGCGACGGAACCGGTGACAGTTCGTGCCGGAAGCTGGTAGCTGCCGGTGTAGACGAATGTCGTGATGCCCTCTTCCTCGAGGCCTCGTGCTTTGGCAAGGAGGCCGCGGTGAGAGCGGGTGATGGAGTCGGTGCCGAGGCAGCCGACGACAGTGGTCACTCCTGCGCGGATGATGTCGCCGATGTCGATCTCGGGAGTGCGGGTCGCGTATCCGCCTTCGCCTCCGCCTCCGATGATGTGCACATGGGGGTCGATGAAACCGGGCACAGCAGTCAGGCCGTCGGCATCGATGACTGCCGAAGCCGGCAACTGCGCGACTATGTCGCGATCCACCTGGCCGAGGTGGGCGATACGTGAGCCCTCCACGAGGATGTCGCGCACTCCGAGCGGCTCGGGGGCACAGATCTCTGCCCCGCGAATCAGGATGACCATGACTCTCGTGTCCTTTCGATGTCGCTCGGGACCGCCGGCTGCTTGGCAGATCAGTCGCTGCCGGGGATGATTCCCTTGCCGTCGACCTGGGGAATCGCGGCCAGGAGCTTCTTCGTATACGGGTGCTGCGGATCGTTCCAGATCTGGTCGGTCGGGGCGACTTCGACGATGCGTCCGGCTTCCATCACTGCGACCCTGTCTGCGATATCGCGAACGACCGAGAGATCGTGGCTGATGAAGATCATCGAGGCACCGGAGTCGATGGCGAGGTCGCGCATCATCCGAGCGATCCGCGCTTGGAGGAACGCATCGAGAGAGGCGATGGGTTCATCACCGACGAGCACTTTCGGACCCGCCGCCAGGGCACGAGCGATGGCGATGCGCTGCCTCTGTCCGCCGGAGAACGAATGCGAATAGCGCTGTGCGGAGTCGGCAGGCAGGTCGACGGCGTCCAACAGCGATTCCACGGTCCAACCGCCGTCAGGATTGAGGGCCAGCGCATCGTCGAGCTGGTCGCGGATCCGCCTGCGCGGATTGAGCGACGCGTAGGGGTTCTGGAAGACCATCTGAATGCCGAGCAGTTCCTTCGCTCTCTTCTTCAGCCCGAGCGCTCTGACCGGATGACCGTCGAAGGTGACGGTGCCGTCTGCCGGCTTCTCCAACCCGCAGATGAGTTTGGCCAGCGTCGATTTGCCGCAGCCGGATTCGCCGACGAGCCCGAGCACCTCCGAACGACCCAGTTGCAGAGACACTCCGTTAACGGCTCGGAAGCGGCCGCCGCCGTCGAGTTTGTATTCGCATGCCACGGAATCGAGTTCCAGGAGCGGAGCCCCTGCTGCGGGGGAGTGAGCGGTGGCGGCGGCCGGGGCCTGGTCGATCGATGTCATGGGGAGACCTCCGCTCCTGGCAGCGATTCGATGAGCGAACGCGTGTATTCGTGTTGAGGAGCAGTGATGACCGCCTCCCGTTCACCGGTTTCGACGACGACGCCGTTCTTCATGACCACGATGGTGTCCGCGACCGAGGAGAGCACTCCGAAGTCGTGGGTGACCAGCAGCACGGCGAGGTCGAGATCGTCGCAGAGTTCACGCAGCAGCCGAAGGATGCCTGCCTGCACGGTGACATCGAGTGCTGTGGTCGGTTCGTCGGCGATGAGCACCTTCGGATCGCAGATGATCGCCG
The DNA here is from genome assembly GCF_057654315.1 of Brevibacterium sp. Lmc1. Classification (NCBI taxonomy): domain Bacteria; kingdom Bacillati; phylum Actinomycetota; class Actinomycetes; order Micrococcales; family Brevibacteriaceae; genus Brevibacterium; species Brevibacterium sp. Lmc1. Next base: position 1,521,578 of record NZ_CM172803.1, read on the forward strand.
AGGCGAAAGCGATTCGCTGCAGCTGTCCGCCGGAGAACTGGTGCGGGTACTTCTTCACCGCCTCCTTCGGGTGCGGCACCCTGGTTCGGCCGAGGATCTCGACGGCTTTGGCCAGGGCGTCTTTCTTCGACACTTTCTGGTGGTGTCGAAGGTGGTCGGTGATCTGGTCGCCGACCGTGAGCATGGGATGGAACGCCGAGGCCGGATCCTGAAAGACCATCGACAGCTGCACTCCGCGCAGGCGGTTGTGCTGCTTGGCGGGCATTCCCACCAGTTCGACTCCGTCGAAATCGATGCTTCCGCTCAGTTCCGCGCCCGCGGGCGAGAGCCCCATGACGGCCAGACCGGTCTGGGTCTTGCCGGATCCAGACGCACCTGCGACACCGGTGATGCGACCTGCTTCGAGGTCGAACGAGACGTCTTTGAGGATATGAGTGGTCTTCTTGCCTGCAGTGACCGACAGGTTGAGGTCTCTGATGCTGATCATGCTCATGAGGTCGTCTCACCGACTTCCTGGGCGGTATGGGGATCGAGGGTGTCGCGCAGACTGTCGCCGATGAAGTTGAACGCCATGACGATGGTGAGGATGCAGAGGCCGGGGAAGAAGGCGATCCACCAGGCAGCGAACTGAGAGACGCCTTCGCTGATCATTGCGCCCCAATCGGGGGTCGGCGGAACGGCACCGAGAGACAGAAACGACAGTCCTGCCATGGTGAGGATCGCCGAACCGACATCGAGGGTGGCGAGCACGACGACGGGAGAGATGACGTTCGGTGCGATTTCGCGGGCCAGTGATCTGCCCGCGCTGAATCCGAGCAGGCGTCCGGCGATGACGTACTCACTGCCCCGCGCTGTCATCACCAGCGATCTGGTGACACGCGCGTAGGACGGCCAGGAGACGAGCAGGATCGCGATTATCGCGTTCTTCAAGCCCGGACCGAGGGCGGCTGCGATGACCATGGCGAGGATGATCGTGGGGAAGGCGAACACCAGATCGGCGATGCGCATGATGATCTCGTCGACGGCTCGACCGAAGTATCCGGCAATGGCCCCGAGGACCGAGCCGAGCAGCGCAGAGCAGATGACGACGAACACCGCGGCGGGCAAGGTGGTGCGGGCAGCAACGAGGATGCGGGAAAGCACGTCTCGGCCCAGTGTGTCGGTACCGAGCAGATTCTCCCCGTTGGGAGCCGAGAGCCTCGGAAAGTTCTGCGCCAGAGCATCGAACGGCGCCAGCAGCGGTGCGAAGATCGCTGCGATCAGCCAGAGCACGAGGATTCCAGCGCCCACGATCCCCAGCGGAGTGCGCAGGGCTTTCGGGAAGCGGATCTGCCACCTTTTGAGTCCGGGGTCGACGGGATCGCGGCGGGCCGCCTCGGTGATGGGGGCATTGGCGGGCTGTTTCGGGGTGCCGATGCTCATCTCACCCTCACTCTCGGATCCACGAAGCCGTAGATCAGGTCGACGATGAAGTTCACGAGGATATAGACGATGCCGATGACGAGGCCGACGCCCATGATGACGGGCAGGTCGAGCGTTGTCGCTCCCCGGTAGGCATATTGGCCGAGTCCGTTCCAGGCGAAGACGGTCTCAGTCAGCACAGCTCCGGAGAGCAGGGAGCCGAAGGCCAGACCGACGACGGTGATGATCGGGACCAGCGCGCCGCGGAAGATGTATTTGAAGACCACTGTCCGAGCCGGCAGCCCTTTCGCCTTGGCGGCGGTGACGTAGTCGAGCCTGATGATGTCGAGGACGCTCGAACGGCTGAAACGTGTGAGCAGGCCGATGGTGAAGAGGGCGAGAACGCACGACGGCAGAATGAGGTGGCCCAGCGCATTGGCGAAAGTCGCCATCTGACCCGCCAAGAGCGAGTCGAGCGTGTAGAGGCCGGTCACTTTCGGCGGTGGGGTGATCCAGGGGTCGAGCCGACCGGCGCCGGGGACGACTCGAAGTCTGAAGAAGAAGACGAAGTAGGCGACGGTGGCGATCCAGAAAGTCGGTGCCGAGATGCCGATGAGGCTGAGGGTGCGGATGGCGTGGTCGACGAGACTGTTCTGTTTGAGAGCACTGAGCAGACCGAGCAGCAGTCCGAGGATCACTGAGATGAGAATCGCTCCGATGCCAAGCTCGATCGATGCGGGGAAGACCTGTCCGATCGAGGCGAGCACGGGTGTGCGGGTCTGATTGGAGACACCCAGATCTCCCTGCAGCAGATTTCCCAGATACGTGAAGTACTGGACGAGGAGCGGTTGGTCGAGTCCGAGCTTCTCCCGTGTCTGCGCGACGATCTCGGGATCTGCCGCGGCCCGGTCACCGAGGATGGCGGCGACCGGATCGGTGGGCACGAGGTTGGTGAGCAGGAACGTCACCACGGTCACGCCCCAGATCAGAATGAGCGAAATCCCGATCCGGATGAGGATGAACCGGAGCAGTGGGTGGAGCTTCGGTGGTCTGACTCGCTGCGCCGCGTCCGCCTCACCAGAAGCGGACGCGACATCAGTATCGTGCGGCGCTGTGGTGGCTTCCGCCATCCTCACTCTGCCTTTGCGAAGTCGAACGAGATGTCGGCGTTGGAGACGAACTTCTCAATGCTCGAACCGACGGCGACGGTGCTGACCGGCTGGACGAGCGGGATCCACACCGCGGTGTCGGTGGTCGCCTTGAACAGCTTCGCGTAGGCGGCATCGCGCGCATCACCCTTCGCCTTGGCAGCTTCGTCCGCAAGCTTCTTCAGCTTCGGGTCCTCGCTCCAGTTCACGCGATCGGCAACGTCGCCGCCGGGAATGAAGACGTTGTAGTTCGTCGGATCGGGGAAGTCCGCGCCCCAGGTTCCGATGCCCATCGGCTGTTTGGCAGAGCGGAAGCCGTCGAGCTGAGTCGAGCTCGGAGCAGGTTTGAGATCGAGGTTGATGCCGGCCTCCTTCAGCTGCGCCTGCAGGGTTTCGGCGAGCTGTGCGAGGTCGACTCCATTGACGGCCTGATCACTCGAATAGTGGAAGGGGACCTTCTCTCCGTCGTAGCCAGCCTCCTTCAGCAGCTTCTTCGCCTTCTCGAGGTCGCGTTCAGGAGCCTCGTCCTTCGGGACGGCACCGACGAACTCGTTCGGCACGAGACTGGCCATGCGCTGGGATCCCTTCCCTGCGAGGTCGATGAGTTTGTCGTAGTCGATCGCCGCCATGACGGCCTTGCGGAAGTTCGGGTCCGCTGCGGGGCCGCCGATCTTCTCATCGGCGTTGTTGAAGATGTAGAGGCTGCGAGTCGAGGGCAGGCTGGAGATCTTGCCCATCGACTCATCGATCTGCTTCGCCTGATCGGCGTTGAGGTCGTAGGCGACCTGCGCCTGACCCGACTGGATGTCGGTCAGCTGCGTCTCTGCGGAGACATTGCGCAGGACCACTCGCTTGTACTTCGGTTCCGGACCGTTGTAATGCTCGTTCGCGGTCAGCACGACCTGGCTGTCGGCGTCGTACTTCTCCACCTTGTACGGTCCCGAGCCCTGTGAGTTCTCATTGAGGAACTGTTCGGCGCCGTCCTTCTCATCTGTGGTTCCCTCGTTCTCCTTGACCACCTTCGAATTGACGATGCCGATCGAGGAGTTGGGGAGGATGTAGGGCAGCGCAGGGTTGGGCTCTGCGCTGGTGAGCGTGACCGTCTTGTCGTCGACCTTCTTCACCTTGACCCCGTCGAGGAAGAACGAGGGGTTGCCCTTGATGCCCTGAAGGCGTTCGAAGGAGAAGACGATGTCGTCGGCGGTGACGGGATCGCCGTTGGAGAATTTCGCATCCTCGTCTTTGAGGGTCAGCGTCATCTCCTTGCTGTCCTCGGACATTTCGAATGAGCAGAGGCCATCGGTGGGCTTGGTGAGGTCACCGTCCTCGAATTCGAGCGCCGTCTGGTAGATGGCGCTGTCGATCGTCGAACCGGTGAACTCGAATTGTCGATGCGGGTCGATCGTCTTGAGGTTGAAGGCGGTCTCGGCCACGATCGTGTCGCCGGCGCCGCCGGCTTCGTCGGAGCCGCTGCCGCAGGCGGCGAGTCCGGCGGTCAGTGCGAGAGTGGAGCAGATTGCGACGAAATTGCGGGTCAGACGCCTCATGTGTGATCTCCCTAACAGTAAGTGTTGTGAGTCACATTAGAGTCGAAAGCCCTCCCATGCAATTCAACCTGCCACAAAGCTGTCGGATTTCCACTGTGCACTTCCGCCAACGGCACAAGCAGTGGAATGAGGTCTCTGATCTGCGGCTTATGTCGACAGGCGATTGCCTCGCCGTCCGCTGGCCGAGTACGCGCAGCGGAAGTCCGCGCGGGTCACGCGAAGTTGACCGGGGACAGGCCGAGCGCTCCATCGGTCGTGGCGTGGGAACGAGCGACCGCCTCGGCGGTCCAGTCGGTGCGATCGAGGTCGGGGACCGCCTCGGCGATCTGGGACCCCCAGCTGTCGTGCCATTGGGCGGGGAAGGCCTGCTTGAGCAGATCGACCATGATCGGCACCGCCGTCGATGCTCCGGGGGAGGCCCCGAGCAGACCCGCGATCGAGCCGTCGGCGGAGACGACGAGTTCGGTGCCCTGCTGCAGGACGCCGATCTTCTGCCGATCCGGTTTGACCAGCTGGGCCCTCTGCCCGGCCGGCAACAGGGCCCACTCATTGCGTCGGGCCAGGGGCAGATAGCGTCGCAGCTGCGCGAATTTCCGGGACGGGCTGGCGGCGAGCTCCTTGACGAGGAACGACACGAGACTGAGGTTCTGCAGACCGGCGGCCGCGATGACATGCAGGTTGTCAGGCCGCACCGTCGTGAAGAAGTCGGAGAGGCGACCGTGCTTGAGCAGCTTCGTGCTGAAGGTCGCGTAGGGGCCGAATAGCAGATGCTCCTTGCCGTCGACGACTCTGCGGTCCAGATGCGGCACCGACATCGGCGGGGCGCCCACATCGGCCTGACCATAGACCTTCGCATCATGGCGGGAGACGACCGCCGGGGTCGAACACCGGTAGAAAGCGGCCCCGACCGGCAGGACGGCGTAGCCGCGGACTTCGGGGATCCTGGCTTTCTGCAGGAGTCGCAGCGCGAAGCCGCCGGCCCCGACGAACACGGTCTTCGCGTGCACGGCGAACGGTCCCGCCGGTGTCGATCCGCTGACCGTCCAGCCCGATGTGCGCGATTCGAGCCCGGTCACTGTGTGACCCGCTCGCACCTCGGTGGACCCGATGCTCAGCAGTGCCGACGTCAGAGCGCCGAAATCGACATCGGTGCCGCGAGGGTGACGGGCCGCCGCCATGGGCTCGTCGCTGTCGGCTCGTCCCTCCATCGTCAGGGGAGCCCACCGGGCGATAGTGTCCGGATCCTCTGTGTACTCCATTGCGGAGAACAGCGGGTCAGCTTTCAGGGTGTCGACGCGTCGACGCAGGTAGGTGACGTCCGTGTCCCCGAAGACGAGGTTCATGTGTGGGGCCGAGTGGATGAATTCCGCTGGGTCGAGGAGCCCGAGTCGGACGAGATGGGCCCACCATTGGCGGGTGAGGTGGAATTGTCCGGCGATCTCTGCCGGTTTCGCGCCATCGGCGGGGTCAGGCATGTAGTTGAGTTCGCAGTACCCCGAATGCCCGGTGCCGGCATTGTTCCACGGGTCGCTGCTCTCTCCGGCGATGTATTCGGCCTTCTCCAGAACGAGGATCCGCAGATCGGGATCGAGCAGAGTCAGCATCGAACCGAGAGTCGCGGACATGATGCCCGCGCCGATGAGGACGACATCGGCATCGGGCAGCTGGTCGGTGTGCTTGGGGTTCGCAGTCATATTCTCACCATGCGCCCCCATGAATCATCCGTCCAATGCGCGATCGGAACTGTATGATCCGAGTATGGAACGATCATCCGAGTCCCGCGCGGCGCCGCTGACGGCGCTGCGGGAACTCGTCGAGCTGGCCGATCAGGACGGGCATCTGACCGAGGCCGCCGCCGCCCTCGGCATACCCCAATCCACGATGAGCCGACGTATCCGCGCCCTCGAAAGCCACCTCGGGGTGCCATTGACCGTTCCGCGCGGACGCGCCATCGGTCTGACGACGGCAGCGCTGGATCTCGTGGCTGCGGTGCGTGCCCCGCTGACGGAGATCGATGCGGCGCTGGCCGATCTCGCCGAGGTGGCCGATCCCGAGCACGGCACGATTCGGTTCGGATTTCCGCTGACGATGGGCGCCGGTGAGGTGCCCGACCTGCTCGCGGCTTTCAACCGGGCTCATCCTGGCATCCGCCTCGATCTCAAACAGGCCCACGGTGCCGAGCTCGTCGCTGATCTGCAGCGGGGCACTCTCGATCTGGCGATCATCATTCCGCCGCCGCCCGAGGTCAGCCACGAGGTGCTCGCACGACAGACGATCATCGCGGCGCTGCCCGATGTGCACCCGCTGGCAGGTGTCCGCAGCATCACCCTGGATCGGTTGGCGTCCGAGGAATTCATCGCCACCCCTGCGAGTTACAACCTCCGGGTGCTGACCGACCGCTGGTGTCAGGCCAGCGGATTCGATCCGGAGGTGAAGATCGAGGTCACCGAGTTCTCGACGATCCGCGAATTCGTCGGTCGTGGAATGGGCGTGGCATTGATCCCGCCCGCGGTGCGTCCGGTCGACGGAATCACCGAGGTGGCTCTGGACGGGGCCGAATACGTGCGTGAGGTCGCGCTGTGTTCGGCTGTGCGTCGGCCCGGCCGCGTCGTCGAGCGCCTGCGTGATTTCATCCGCGCGCACGCGGCCGCGTGGGCAATCGGGGGCTGAAGCGAAAGTGCGTACATCGTTGAGACCGTCGCTTGTGAGGAAGCTCGGTCCTGGAGTCGGAGGGAGCTGCTAGGTCCGCCATTCCTTCGCGCTGGCGATCTTGCGGAATGCGCGAACCAGAGACAGCACGGCCGGTGATGGCACTCGTTCGGGCAGTTGGGAAAGGACGATGCGTCTCGGCGCTGGATTTCCTCTGATGGAGACGACCTTCACGTCGGGGCTATGAAAATGGACTGCAAGGCGAGGGGCGATGGCCACCCCCAGCCCGGCGGCGACCATGCCCAGAAGCTCTTGGTAGTCATTGGCCTCGAAGACGATGCGCGGCGCGAACCCGGCATCACTGCATATCCGTCCGAGCACCGAGGCAACGGGGTGGGAAGAGCGAGTGATCCATGGATTGTCCGCCACCTCTTTGAGCTCCACGACTCTGCGTCGTGCTAAGGCGTGAGTTGATGGCAGAAGCAGCATCGTGGGCTCTTTGAGCAGCGTCGTCGTCACGGGGATCTGGTCGTCGATCGGCGCCCAGGGGTAGTCCCACACTGTCGCGAGATCGACTTCGCGGCGTTCGAGCGCCTCTTGGATGCGGTCGAGACGGTAACTCTTGACCGTCACATCGAGGTCTGGATGCAGTTCATGGAAATGCTGAAGGATCTTCGGCATCACCGACGCGGCGAAGGTCGGAAATGTGGCAATCCGAACTTCGCCTCGGTCGAGCTGAGCAAACGCGGACATGTCGTTCCTTGCGGCCGTGAGCGCATTGTCGATGGTCGCCGCATAAGACGAGAGTTTGACTCCGGCATCTGTCAGGCGCATGCCCTTCGGGTGACGGACGACAAGCGGAAGGCCTACTTCGCGTTCCAGTTTGCTGATCTGCTGTGACACTGCCGAGGTCGATAACGCGAGTTCGTCGGCGGCGGCGGAGAGGCTGCCTGTCCGAAAGACGAGAAGCAGCAGGAGGAGGCGGTCGACGTTGTAGGGCGCTGAACTCATAGTTTAAGCGTAGCTTATAGAGAGGTTACCAAGTGTTGATTGAACTTAACTAGACGATGTGAAAACTTGATGTTCGTCGTCGCAGACAGCGGCGATGGACCAAGGAGATGCGAGTGGAAAGTCAGCTCCACGGACAGTGGTACAGAGGCGGAACGTCCAAGTGCTGGTTGTTCGCCAATGACGAGATGCCGGCGGACAGAGCTGGGATCGCGCAAGCCTTGTCTGCGGCCTTCGGGTCGGGAGATGACCGTCAGCTCAACGGAGTCGGTGGGGCTTCCTCGACGACCTCCAAGGCTGCCGTCATTTCGCCGTCGGCGATCCCCGGCATCGACGTCAGCTACCTGTTCGCGCAGGTCGGAATCGGCCGGTCGGCGGTCGAGTTCACGTCGAACTGCGGCAATTGCGCTTCGGCTGTCGCGCTCTACGCGGTCCAGAACGGATTGGTCCGACCTGGCGGCGAAGTCACTCCGGTGAGGATGGTGAATGAGAATACGCGTTCCGTCGTGGTCGCTCATGTAGCTACACCCGGAAAGAAGATTCCATCGAACGGCTCCGAAACGATACCGGGAAGCTCGATGCCGGGCATTCCGGTCAACGTCTTCTTCGAAAACGTCGACGGTGCTTCAACCGGCGAGCTGCTGCCGACCGGAGAGGCAGCCACCGAGGTGAGTTGCGACGGAGTTTCGATCACCGTCAGCTGCATCGACGCCGGTGCTCCGGCTTGCTTCGTCAGTGCCGCTGAGCTCGGACTGTCCGGGGCCGAGCCGACCGCGGAGATCCGTCTGAGACTCAATGAGCTCGTCGAGATTCGATCGGCCGCATCGAGGTCAATGGGACTGAGCGCCGAAGGCGAGGAGCCGAGCCCCGCCGTACCCAAGGTGGGCCTCATCGCGCCGCCGTCCGACTACACCAGCATCTCCGGAGAGAGGATCTCCGCCGGAGACTACGACATCTCTGCGCGGATGGTTTCGATGTTCGATCTGCATCCCGCAATCGGAATCACTTCGGCGATCGCCCTGGCACGGGCTTCATTCGTGGAAGGAAGTCTTGTCAATGACGTCATCGACAAGCGGGCTCTTCAGCACACCGACGCCGACGACGAGGTGGCTATCCGAATCGGCACCCCCGTCGGAGTCATCGTCTGTCGAGTTCAGCTCACCGGGTCGGGGCAAGTCGCTCGTCTCGGAGTCAGACGGGTGGCGCGGCGGATTGCCCACGCAGACATAGATCTGCCCCTGGTCTCATGAACGACCGTCCCTAGGAATACCTGAATCTTTTCAAGGAAGATCAGCTGACAATGAAGTTGGAGGAACACCCATGTCCCTAGTTCAGATACTCATGCTCGTGGTGCTGGTGGTGATGTTCATCGCCGCCACCAAATGGCCCATCAATATCGGGATCATGGGCCTCGTCGGGGCTTTCGTCTTCGGCACCTTCGTCTTCGGCATGGATGACAAGGAGATCCTTGAGGAGTTTCCCGCGAGCATCGTGCTGACGATCGTCGGCGTGACTTTCTTCTTCAGCATCGCCCAGAAGAACGGGACCATTAGGGTCCTCGTGGATCTGGCTATCCGCGCAGTCCGGGGTCGTATCAATATCGTGCCGTGGATCTTCTTCGTCGTCTCCTCGCTGCTGACAGCGATGGGCACATTCTCTCCCGCCGCAGTTGCTCTGCTGGCACCGGCAGCCATGGGCTTCTGTGCCTCGACTGGCTACAGCGGAGTAGTCATGGGAGCGATGGTCATCAACGGCGCACACGCCGGTGGGTTCTCACCGATCTCCGTGTCCGGAAACATTGTTCGTGACATTGCCGAGGCCAATGGCTTCGAGATCAACGGCGGGGCTCTCTTCCTCGCAGCCTATGTCATCAACTTGTTGGTCACTATTCTCACTGTCGTCGTGATGAAGGCCCTCGGGCGACTGCGTACAGTGCCCGACCCGGACAACCTTGAGAGTTGGGGAGCTCATGGAGACTCCGGTGTGGGAAGCAAAGGGCCCGACTCTGACGGTAGGATGCCTCGGCAGGGAAGCGGTTCTGGAACGGCAGTCGCAGTAGAGACCGAGGTGCGCACAGCGACATCGCCGATGACTCGTCAGGTGTGGCTGACCATAGGCCTCATCGTCGTCATGGTTGTCGGCGCGGTCGGATTCGAGCTGCCGATCGGCTTCCTCGGACTGGCATGCGGACTCGTGCTGGCGTTCACCTCCTTGAAGAGCTCCGAGAACCTCGTCTCAGGAATCTCGTGGTCGACCGTCCTTCTGGTGTCGGGCATGATCGTCTATGTCAGCCTGCTCACCCACGCCGGCGTCATCGATTCGCTCTCGAAGATGGCGGTGGCAATTGGTGCTCCACTCATCGTCGCGATCGTCCTCTGCTACGTCATCGGAGTGAGTTCTGCCTTCGCATCCTCGACTGCGCTGCTCACCGCCCTGATTCCGATGTCCATCCCTCTGCTCGAGCAGAGTGCCCTCAGCGCGACAGCCGTCATGTCGGCGCTCGCGGTATCGGCGACGATCGTCGATGTCTCTCCGTTCTCGACAGACGGTGCGCTCATCATTGCCAACACACAGGGCGGCGAAGCCAAAACAATCTGGCGCGACCTCATGATCTACGCCGGGTTCGTCGTCCTCATCGCCCCGCTTCTTGCGTGGGCTCTGCTGGTGCCGACGGGAATCATCTGACAACCGAACGATACACAGGTCGCCGCCGAATGCCATCGTGACTCGGCGGCGACCTTTCATCTGCTGATCGTTACTCGGATCGGCTGGAGAGTGCACATCGAATTGCAAGGCGACCGGGCAGGCGAGGAGCAGCGCGGGACCTTGCGAGTCTCACGCAATGTCAGGCGCGGGTGCGTGCCAGCAGGTAGACGAAGTACGGGGCGCCGATGAGGGCGACGATGAGACCGGCCGGTATCTGCGCCGGAGCGATGACCGTGCGCCCCACGGCGTCGGCGACGACAAGGCCCACGGCTCCGAGCAGCATCGCCGTGGGCACGACCCGGATATGACGGGCGCCGACCAGAGCGCGCGCAGCGTGCGGGGCGACGAGGCCGATGAATCCGACGACGCCGACTGCCGATACGCTCACCGCCGCGAGCACGGCGGCGGTGATGAGCACTGCCAGACGCACCGGTTCACGCGGAACCCCGACCAGCCGTGGGGTGTCATCATCAAGGGCGAGCAGGTCGAGCTCGCGCGTCCACACGAACGCCAGCGGTACGGCGACGAGCAGGGCGAGGGCGACTGGTGCGATGTCCGCCCACGCCCTTCCGTACGTCGATCCGGACAGCCACGTGAAGAGGGCAGGCGTGTCCCAGGGATTGGCACGGACGAGGAACAGTGTCGTCAGGGCGGTGAACCCGAACCACAGCCCGATGCCGATGAGGACGAGGCGATCGGTATTCATCCCACCTCGCCATGAGAGTCCGTAGACGATGGCGAAGGCAACCAGCGCGCCGACGATCCCGACCGCGGAGACGAGTCCGACCCCAGCGCCGGGAATGAGGGTGACGACGATGACGGCACCCAGCCCGGCCCCGCCGGTGATGCCGAGCAGGCCGGGTTCGGCCAGAGGGTTGCGTGCACTGGCCTGAACGAGGGTGCCGGAGAGTCCGAGCGCGGCACCGGCAGCCAGAGCAGCGGCGACGCGGGGCGCGCGTGAGTCGAAGGCGAAATCGATGACGGGGGCCGCCCGGTCCTGGAACCACAGCAGAACATCGCCGAGGAGGTAGAACCGTTCCCCGGTGAGCAGACCGATCACGGCGACGAGGATGAGGACCATGATGCCGATGCCGATGACGAGCCCGGCACGTCGCGGACCTACCACAGCCGAGTTCGCCGCCGAGGTGGCCGCGGCCGGTGATGCCGTGCGCATCGATCGCGCCAGAAGTACGAGCACGATCGCCCCGAGCACAGTCGTCGTCACTCCCGACGGGAGGGTGATCGCCTCGGTGGCGCCGACGATCGCGCGCAGCAGGGCATCGGCGACGATGACGATGATCGCACCGATGAGACCGGCGGCGGGAAAGAGCACGGCATGACGGCCGAGGCTCGGTACGACGCGGGCGAGGAGCCGGGCGATGACCGGGGCACAGAGGCCGACGAAGCCGATCGGACCGGCCAGGGTCACCGCAGTGGCGGTGAGCATGACGGCGAGGAGGATCCCGATGGCCCGCGTCGACCTGACCGGAACCCCGAGCACCGAGGCGGCGTCGTCGCCGAGACCGAGCAGGTCCAGACGCCTCGACAGCAGGATCGCACCGCCGGCGATGACAGCGATGACGGGAATGCTGCGCAGGGCCGCGGTGCCATCGAGCTGATTGAGAGTGCCCGAACCCCAGGAGAAGAGACTCGTCGTCTCTTCGGCGAAGAGGATGAGCAGAGTCGATGTCGCCGCCTGCAGCGCCATCGCCGTGGCCGTGCCCGCCAGCACGAGCCGAGTCGTCGAGGCTCCTGCGCCTCCGGCCAGGCCGAGGACCAGGGCTGCGGCAAGCAGGCCGCCGAGGAAGGCGACCCCTCCCGAGGCCCAGATCGGAATCGCAATGCCGAAGGCAGTGACCACGGTGACGGCGAAGTACGCACCGCCGGTGACCGCCAGCGTGTCCGGCGATGCCAAGGGGTTGCGCGCCAGCGATTGGAACAGGGCGCCGGCCACACCCAAGGCGAGGCCGACGAGGATGCCCGCCCCCACGCGCGGCAGCCGGGATCCGAGGAGGATGTCACGGGCACTGGGGCCATCCTCGGCGGGGGAGAGCGTGCCGGTCACGGCCGTGAACAGTTCCCTGATGCCGATGCCCGAGGTGCCCTGCGTGATATGCCAGGCGGAGGCGATGACGAGGACGGCAATGAGGCCGAGCAGTGCGGCGGCGGTCGACAGGGCACCGACGATTCCGCGGCCGCGGACCGGAACCATGGTCGGTTCCGGTGCCGCAGCCGTCTGCTGGGAGGTGTTCGGACGGGTCAGGGGAGAGGCCACGGTCTACTTGGTCAGTGCGTCGACGTAGGCGTCGAGGGCCTGCTCGGACGACTTGGGTCCGCCGAAGGTCCAAATGCCTGCCGGGAAGGCCGTGGTGCGGTCGTCCTTCACTGCGGGGATGTTCGCCCAGATGTCGTTCTTCTTCAGCAGCTCCACATAGTCCTCGGACTCAGGGTCCTCGGTCCCGGTGTAGAAGAAGTTCGCGTCACCGACCTTCGAGATGCCTTCGATATCGGTCTGGCCGAGTCCGTACGCGGGGTCGACCTCACCGGTCCACGCGTTCTTCAGGCCCAGTTCCTCGCCGAGTTCGCCGATGAGTGAACCCTGGCCGAAGGGACGCAGCGCCACATTCGAACCGTTGACCCAGCCGTCGAAGTAGACGAATTCGGTGGTGGCCGGGTCCGCCTCGGCGATGGCCTTCTTCGATTCTTCGAGCTTCGCATCGAAATCGCCGAGCACGGTGTCGGCGCGCTCGGTGCGACCGGTCGCCTCGGCGACGGTGGTGAACGTGTCCTTCATGTACTTGACGGGATCCTTGCCGTCGGCGCCGGCCATCGCCATCACAGGGATTCCCTGCTTCTCGAGCTGACCGACGATCTTGTCCTTGCGGTTCGTCGTTTCGATGATGACGAGATCCGGATCGGCCGACAGGATCGATTCGACGTTGGGTTCCTGGCGAGTGCCGACGTCGGTGGTGGAGTCGGGCAGCTTCTCTGCCGTGTCCCAGGTGGTGAAGCCCTTCGCATCGGCGACAGCGGCGGGATCGACGCAGAGCGAGAGAAGATCCTCGGTGTACTGCCATTCGAGAGAGACGACCTTCGCCGCCGGCTTGTCCAGTTCGATCTCGTGGCCGGTGTCGTCGGTGACGGTGACCGGATCCGCCGAGGTGGTGCTCGAGTCGTCCGCGCACGATGCGGAGGTCTGTCCCTTCGCATCAGCAGGGGCGTCGGTATCGGTGGTGCCGCACCCGGTCAGGGCCAGTGCGCAGACCGCCGTTGCCGAGGCGAAGGCGGCGAACGAGGTGCGTGACAGAGGTGTTCTGGTCATGGTGTTCTTTCTGTGAACCGATCGGCGATCGGAGATGAGGTGGTGCGATTTCTGGGTGTGACTGTCAGAAGGTGCGGTGGGGTGCTCAGAGAGCTGCGGCCGGGCGACGAGTCCGTCGGTGGAGGGCTTCGACCCGGACCAGGCCGGTGTCGGCATCGATCCGGGTCGAGATAGGCAGCCCGTAGACCTCGCTCAGCGTCTCGGCGGTGAAGACGTCTTCGCAGGTGCCGACCGAGCGGATGCGGCCCTGTTCGAGCAGGACCACGTGATCGGCGACGGTGGCGGCATGTTCCAGGTCATGGAGGACGACGCCGACGGCGATGGAGTGGTCGTCGGCGAGTTCGCGCATGAGGTCGAGGATCTCCGACTGGTAGCGCAGGTCGAGATGGTTCGTCGGTTCGTCGAGCAGGAGGACTCCGGTGTCCTGGGCCAGACAGGTCGCCAACCAGACGCGTTGGAGCTCGCCGCCGGAGAGCTGGTCGACCGGACGGTCGGCCATCGCCATGGTGCCGGTGAGGGAGAGGCCGCGATCGATGGCAGCGCGATCGACGTCGGTGAGCCCGGCGAAGCGCTTACGGTGCGGGTGGCGGCCGAAGGTGACGATCTCACGGACACTGAGGCCCGACGGGTGCGGGCGCGACTGGGACAGCAGGGTGACGAACCGGGCGAACTCTCTGGCCGTCAGAGTGCTTGATGGAGTGTCTGCGTCGGCCTCGGTGATGACGACGTCGCCCGAGGTGATCGGGTGCAGCCGGGCCAGTGAGCGCAGGACGGTGGACTTGCCCGACCCATTGGGTCCGAGCAGGGCGGTGACCCGTCCGGGGACGATCGTCAGGCTCACGTCATGGACGACCTCGGTGCGGTCGTAGCCCAGATTGAGGCCGGTGGCAGTCAGTGCAATCGCATTCACAAATGTTTAGCCTAACCTAAGTCAGCGTTTGAGGGTATCTGTGTGGTGCAGAACACCCGCGTCAGTGCCTGCCGATAGTGTGGGCCTGCGACCGTAGGATGGGACCGATTGAGGAGGAGCAGATGAGATTCATCGCCACGGGGGACTGGCAGCTCGGCATGACCGCGCACTACCTCAGCGACGAGGCCCGGCCTAGGTTCCACCGCGCCCGCCTCGACGCCGTTGCCCGCATCGGAGCGCTCGCCGCCGAGACGGGCGCGGAGTTCGTCCTCGTCTGCGGGGACGTGTTCGAAACCAACCAGCTCGACCGCGCGATCATCGCCCGGACTTTCGAAGTCCTCAACGCTTTCACCGTGCCGGTCGTGCTGCTTCCCGGCAACCATGACCCCTTGGACGCCGCATCGATCTATGACTCCCCGGCCTTCTCCTCACGGGTGCCCTCGCATGTGCATGTCCTGCGCGGCAGCGACCCGTTCACCGTCGTTTCCGGGGTCGAGATCATCGGCGCCCCCTGGTCTTCCAAACATCCTCAAGGGGATCTCGTCGCCACAGCGACGAAAGACCTCGCCGAGGTGGCTGCCGGTGATATCCGGATCATCGCCGGCCACGGAGCCGTGAGCGTCCTCGACCCGGATCGGGAATCGCTGGCCACCATCGACACCGACCATCTGCAGGCACTGCTGCGCGACGACCGGGCCCAGTTCGTCGCGCTCGGCGACCGGCACGCGACCTTCGAGGTCGCCGACCGCATCTGGTATCCGGGAGCACCGGAAGTGACCTCTCGGCGGGAGACCGATCCGGGCAACGTGCTCCTCGTCGACATCGATGCCGACACCCACCGGGCCGAGGTCGAGAAGGTCCGCGTCGGCACATGGGCATTCACCGTCATCCAAGCCGACCTCAACTCCGCCGAGGATGTCGCCGATTTCGAAGAGCGGATGAATGCCGTTCCCGACAAGGACCGCACGGCGGTGTGGCTGATCCTGCGCGGCACTCTGCCGACGGCGGCGAAGGCCCGACTCGACGAACAGCTCGACCACTTCTCCGACCTGTTCGCGCTCGTCTCACTCTGGGAGCGTCACATGGACCTGGCCGTCGTCGCTGCGGACGACGACTTCGCCGATCTCGGACTGAGCGGATACCTGCAGGAGACTCTTGACGAACTCTCCGCACGTGCCACCGCAGACGACGACTCAGCAGTCACGGCCCAAGACGCACTCGGTCTGCTCTACCGATTCGCCAGGAGCGGCTCATGAGACTCCATTCCATCCGCCTCATCGACTACCGCGCGATCAGCGACGCCACCGTCGACTTCAGCTCCGGGGTGACGATCGTCGAAGGCCCGAACGAGGTCGGGAAGTCCTCGATCCATCAGGCCATCACGCAGCTGCGCGAGGACAAGGACAGCTCCCGCAAGGCCAGCGTCAAAGACACCCAACCGGTCGGTTCCGACGTCGGTCCGCAAGTCGAACTGCACCTGAGCACCGGGGACTACGAACTCCGATACAGCAAACGCTGGATCAAACAGCCCTTCACCGAGCTGAGCATTCTCAACCCCGCCCCCCAACAGCTCAGCGGCAGCGAAGCACATGAGCGGTTCTTGGCGATCCTCGACGAAACCGTCGATGTCGACCTGCTCGACGCTCTCGACGTCGCTCAGGGCCGGAGCCTCGACCAGGCTTCCCTGGCCGAGATCAAGGCACTGCACGGTGCTCTGGGCGAGGCCGGGGAGGAACCGGCTGACCACGATGCCTTCCTCGACAGAGTCGAAACCGAATACCTGAGGTTCTTCACGGCAAAGGGCAAGGAGACGGGTGAGCTGCGAAGGCTCACCGAAGAACTCCCCGGCGCCGAAGAGCAGCATCGTGAACTGAAGGCTCGCAGCGCCGATATGGACGGGCTCGTCGACCGGCATGCTCGAGCAGCCGAGCGGCTGACGAATGGGCGTACTCAGCTGGCATCGGCCGTGACCGAACGCGAAGAGGCTGAACAGGCTGTGCAGTCCGTGTCCGGGCTCAAGACCGAACTCGATCGAGCTCTCGAACGCGCGGGCGTCGCACAGAGAGAACGTCAGCGTGCCGAGGAGGCGCGAGACCGACGTCAGGCACTCATCACCGAGGTCACCGCGGCCGAAGAGTCGGTGAAGACTGCCGACGATGCACTCAAGACGGTCACGACCGCACAGCAGGAAGAGGACTCGTCTCTCGCCGAGGCGCAGAAGGGCCTCGAGGCCGAACAGACCGCACTCCTCACCGCTCAGGTTGAAGCGAAGACCGCAGCCGCCGATCTCGCTCGGGCCCGCGCACGCAGAGAGGTCGAGACTCTGCGGAAGAGGCTGGCCGACATCCGCGACCAGGAACGCAGAGCAGCCGAGGCGAAAGCGACGATCGGGTCGATCACCGTGACCGCGAAAGACGTGGAGAAACTCGGAGGACTGTTCACCGAGCTGCGCATTGCGCAGAACGCGAAGACCGCGGCCGCCGCACAGATCGTCGCCCGCCGCCTCGGCGATACCGCCGTGAGCATCGACGGAACCGATGTGCCCAAGGGGTCCGCCGAGGAATTCGCCGTCACCTCGGACCTGCAGATCCTCGTCGACTCCGTCGTCGACATCACTGTGCGACCGGGACAGTCACCAGCCGAACTCGACCGGGCCCTCGACTCCGCGCAGACCTTTCTCGACGCGGAACTCGACCGGCTCGGCGTGACCTCCCTAGAACAGGCACGCGAACGCAGCGAGGTGCGCACCGATGCCGAGTCCGTGCTGGCCGAAGCCTCATCGACTCTGCGGGTGCTCATCGGCGACGACGACCGCGACGGACTCGATGCCGCGCTCACCCGAGCCGAACACGTGGCGGGGGACCCCGCTGATACGAGCGGAACCGCCGCATCGATCGACGACCTCGAAGCACTGGTCGAATCGACGTCAGCAGCCGTCGACGATGCGACCGCGCAGGTCGAGACGGCCAGAACCACGCTCGAACGCATTCGCACCGACCGGGATGAGGCACGTGTGGCAGCCGTGCGTGCACAGTCGACGCGCGAACAGGCGGCGACGACGCTGCAGAACCTCAGCACCCGCCTGAGCATGGACAGGGAAGCGAACTCCGATGAGTCCCTCGACGAAGCACTGACCGCTGCCACGGCGACACTGACACAGGCTGAGGACGAAGCCGCTGCCGCACGCTCCGCATACGAGGCCGCCGACCCCGAGACTCTTGAGATGCGACTGCAGAACGCTCTCCAGCTCGTCGACAGCAAACAGAAGCAGCAGGAGAAGGACCGGCAGGAGGTCGATCAGCTCGCGGCTCTCATCGATGACCGTGCGGCCGAGGGCATCTACGACAAGCTCAAAGCTGCAGAGCAGAACGTGGAGTCCATTCGGTCAAAGCTGGCTCGCATGCAGCGGCAGGCAAATGCGATCCGACTGTTGCGCGACACCGTGCTCGCACACAAGGAAGAGGCTCAGCGGAGGTACGTCGCCCCGTTCAAGGAGGCGATCGAGAAGCTGGGTCGGGTGATCTTCGGTCAGGGACTGTCGGTGGAGATCTCCGAGAACCTCGAAATCGTCTCTCGCACGCTCGACGGACGCACCGTGGCCTTCGACGCGCTCTCGGGTGGGACGAAGGAACAGTTGGCGCTCATCGGCCGACTCGCCGTCGCCACCCTCGTCGATGCGGAAGCCGGAGCACCGGTCATCCTCGACGATGCCTTCGGCTTCTCCGATGAGCAGCGCCTGGCCGCGCTCAACGTCATCCTCGGCAATGTCGGCCGCACGGCTCAGGTCATTCTGCTCACCTGTCAGCCCGACCGCTTCGCCTCCATCGGCGGCGCCGAAACCGTCAGCCTGGGCTGAATCTCGGCGTCCAGTCTCGACGTCGTTAAGGGGCCTTGCGTTAACCTGGGGGTCATGAGCGAGAAGACCTATGCCGATGAAGTCATCGTCCGCTGCTCCGGCGGCGGGTACTACCGCACTCGCTGGATTCCGCTGATGTCATTCAAATCCATCCGCTTCGGCGCGTATCGCTTTCAGCGTTGCCCGGTCCATGGCCGATGGGAGATGGCAGGCATCGTCGAGGACGACGAGCAGACTCCGGAGATCATCAGCGAAGCAGACAAGTATCCGGCATCCCGCGTCCCCTGAACGACGCCGACGCCGCGGAAGCCGGAATCGCGCAAGACAGGCCCGACCTCAGCCTCAGTCGGCAGACCCCGCTGCCGCTTTGGCTGCCTGGGCGGCTTCGACGGCATCGGCGCGGATGGTCCGCCGCAGGATCTTGCCCGAACTCGTCTTCGGCAGCTGATCGATGAACGTCACCTGGTGCGGAGCCTTATAGGAAGCGAGCTTCTGCCGGCAGAATGACATGATCTCGTCAGCGGTCGCCTCGGCGCCGGGCTGCAGGGTGACGAAGGCCGACACATCCTCGCCGCGGTAGTCATCGGGGATGCCCACGACAGCTGCCTCCTGGATGGCCGGGTGCATGTAGAGCACATCCTCGACTTCCCGCGGCCAGACCTTGAAGCCGGAGGCATTGATCATGTCCTTCTTCCGGTCGACGATGAACAGCCACCCGTCTTCATTCATGAACCCGACATCGCCGGTGTGCAGCTCGCCGTTGGGGATCTGCTCCGCGGTGGCCTGCGGGTTGTTGAGGTAACTGGAGACCACCTGCGGTCCGGAGATCGCAATCTCTCCGACCTCCCCGGGGCCCATGGGCTGACCGTGGTCATCGAGGATGCGGATCATCACATCAGGCTGCGGCAGACCGCAGGCGAGGTTCCCGCTGTCCGGGTCGACCGGGGCTTGGAATCCATGCGGCACGGTGGCGACCTGGGCGCAGGTCTCCGACAGGCCGTAGCCCTGACCGACATAGATATCGGCACGCTCTTCGAATTTGTTGACCAGTCCTTCGGGCAGCGGTGCACCGCCGGACATGAGGGATTTGAAGGATGCGAACTTCTCGGCGCTGAAGGCGGGGTGCGCCATCATCGCCGTATATATCGTGGCCGGGCCGGCCATGTACGCAGGCTTCTGCCGATCACATAGAGCGATGAGCGAACCGGGTTCGAAACGATAGTTCAGGATGAGCCGGGCACCGCCGGCCACGGCCGCAAGGAACTGGCAGATGAATCCGGTGATGTGGAACAGGGGAGCCAGTGAGACGTAGCCGTCGCCGGGACCCAGGATCGGGTTGCGCAGGCAGTAGCGCGAGTTGCTCGAGATATTCGCATGAGTCGCTGCCGCTCCCTTCGACCGTCCCGAGGTGCCGGACGTGTAGGCGATGAGACCGAGGTCCGACGGAGCAGGGGAGTACGGGGTGAAGTCGGTATCGAGGTTGTCCTCCACCGCCTCTGCGAACGCAAAACGTCCTTCGGCCGGCGGCAGGTCCTCGAAGCGCGGCAGCTTGTCGAACATCGCATAGATCGCATCAGGGCCATCCGTCTGGAAGCTCCGGTCATCACTGAGCACAACCAGCGGCAGGTCCGAGGTATAGTCCTTGACCCGGTCGAGATAGGCAGCCTGAGAGACGATGAGTCCCTTGACCTCGGAGTCGGCGAAGATGTGCTCGAGCTCGCCGCGGTACATGGGGTTGAGGGGGACGACGGTGCCTCCGGCTTTCCAGACCCCATAGGTGGAGATCACGAACGCGGGGGTGTTCTGATCATAGATGCCGACACGGTCGCCGGGCTTGATCCCGTGGGCCGAGAGGAAAGCAGCGAAAGCTGTCGACCACCGGTCGAACTCCGCCCAGGTCAGGGTGAATCCGTAGTAGTTGATGCCTTCCTCGTCGCCACGGGCGTCGACTGTTGCAGCCAGGTCGGCCAAGGGCGTGGAATCCGGCAGCACATAGGGCTCCTGAGCGAGATCGCCCAAAGTGGTGATCCATGGGCGATCCTCAAACCAATTGTTCGTCATTGAACATCCTTTCGCAGGCGGTGCCGGACCCGTGCACACTGCTGCGGGCCCGGTGGGGTCTCACTGTATCGCGGAAGAGCCGACCTCAGCCGCGGTATTTCCTGATCTCATTGCGGGCGATGGAGCGCTTGTGCACTTCATCCGGTCCATCGGCCAGACGCAGGGTGCGCATATGCGCCCACATCCGGGCCAGTGGGAAGTCCTCGGTGACTCCGCCGCCGCCGTGGACCTGAACCGCCCGATCGATGACCTTCAGCGCCATCGTCGGTGCGACGACCTTGATCTCAGCGATCTCGTTCTTCGCCACCTTGTTGCCGTACTTGTCCATCATGTCCGCGGCGTGCAGGGTCAGCAACCGAGCCTGATCGATCTCGATCCGGGACTCGGCGATCCAGTCTTGGATGTTCGCCCGGTTCGACAGCTTCTCACCGAAAGTCACGCGAGATTCTGCGCGCTTGACCATGAGTTCGAGCGCGCGCTCGGCGGCTCCGATGGCACGCATGCAGTGGTGGATGCGGCCCGGGCCCAGTCGCGCCTGACTGATGGCGAAGCCTTCGCCCTCGCCCTTGAGAATGTCCTTGAACGGCACGAGCACGTTCTCGAAGATGATCTCGGCATGGCCCTCCCGGTCGGCGTAGCCGTATACGGGCAGGTTGCGCACCACGGTGACTCCGGCGGCATCGATCGGCACGACGAGCATCGACTGCTGACGGTGCACCTCGGCGGTGGGATCGGTCTTGCCCATGACGATGAGCACCCGGCAGTTCGGGTGCATCGCGTTCGACGCAAACCACTTGCGGCCGTTGAGCACGAATCCGTCGTCGGTGCGCTCCATGCTCATCTCGACGTTCGTCGCATCGGAGCTGGCCACGGCCGGCTCGGTCATGGCGAAGGCCGAAGCGATCTCACCCTCGAGCAGGGGCCCCAGGTACTTCTCCTTGTGCTCATCCGTGCCGAAGACCGTGAAGACCTCCATATTGCCGGTGTCCGGTGCATTGCAGTTGATCGCTTCGGGGGCGATCTCCAGGCTGCGCCCGGTGATCTCGGCCAATGGAGCGTATTCGAGGTTCGTCAGCCCGGGTCCCCATTCCGGGTGCGGGTGGAAGAGGTTCCACAGGCCCTGCTTCTTCGCTTCGGCTTTGAGGTCTTCGAGGATCTGCGGCTGTGTGTGGGGGCTGGCCGCCGCGGCCATCTGCTCGGCGTAGACCGGCTCGGCCGGGTAGACGAATTCGTCCATGAAGGCGTTCAGACGCTCCTGATACTCGCGTCCGCGTTCGCTGGTTTCCAACACGTGGGCTCCTTGCTTCTCGGTGGGTCTCACACTGCTGTGAGGTCTGGTCTCGGGTGAGTCTCACTCGGTGGTGGGATCGGTGTCACTGTTCGCTGAGTCGGGCTTGGTATCGGGACATTCCGCGCAGCCAGCGGTCGTAGTCGCTGCCTTTCATCCGGTACATCTCGAGGACTTCGGGGTGCGGCAGGATGAGGAACTGCTCGTTCTCGACGGCGTCGAGGACGATGGCGGCCACCTCGGCGGGTTCCAGGACGGTTCCGGCTGAGGTCACGGCCTTCTGGGCGGCGCCGCCGGCGGATCCGGCGTCGTCGAGCAGATTCGTGTTCACTCCCATCGGGCAGACCACCGAGGCGCGGATTCCGTCATCGCGATAGGTCATGGCCAACCATTCCGCGAATCCGACTGACGCATGCTTGGTCACCGAATACGCGGCCGAGCCGATCTGCGTGAGCAGTCCTGCCGCCGAGGCGGTGGCGACGAAATACCCGGAACCGGCCTCCTGCCAGCGGGGGACGAGTGCCTGCGCGGCGCGGATATGGGCGCGCATGTTGACGTCGATGATCGCGTCCCAGTCGGCGTCGGAGTCTCCGAGCATCGCCGGACCGATGATTCCGGCATTGGCGAAGTACAGATCGATCCCGCCGAGGCGGTCGTCGGCAGAATCGATGAGCGCACCGATTCCTTCGACCGATGACACGTCCCCCGTCCACGCGAATGCCGAGGTGCCGAGTTCGGCGGCGGTGTCGACGACCGTGGGGGAGAGGTCCGCGAGAACGACTGACGCACCGCGTTCGATGAGCTCGGCGGCCAAAGCGGCGCCGATTCCACCGGCGGCCCCGGTGACCACTGCACGTTTGCCAGCCAGGGATGAGGTCATGATCTCTCCAACAGGTCGAGGGCTTGGCGAGCGAGGTCTTCGACCCCGGCTCCGGCCTCTTCCGGGTCGAGATCGAGGTCGCCCATCTTGCCAGTCGCCAGTCGTGTGTAGACGCCTTCACGGATACAGGCCAGTTTCCACATCGCGAACGCCGAGTAGTAGCTGACATCGTGGACTTCGTGCCCGCTGACTTCCTGATAGCGGTCGATGAGTTCGTCTGTGGTGGGGAAACCGTCGTCGGCTCGGGGTACCCAGATGCTGGTGTACTGTTCGGGCACCGTGAGCATGGCGACGAAATAGCCGAGGTCGGTGAGCACCTCGCCGATGGCTGTCAGCTCCCAGTCGACGACGGCGTTGACCGACCCCGAAGGGGCGAAGATCATATTGTTCGGTTTGAAGTCCCCGTGTGCGATTCCCACGGGCGAGCCCGCAGGGTCGGGCATGGCCTCGCGGAGGACATCGTGGACCTCGTGGATGATCGGAGTCTCGCGCATCGCGATCTTCTCGACCTGCCCGATCCAACGACGCAGCTGCCGGTCGATGAGTCCGCCGGGTCGACGCAGATCGGACAATCCGACAGCATCGACGTCGACGGAATGGATCGCCGCCAGCGCGTCGACCATGCCGAATGCACAGTCGCGGCGGTTCTCAGGTGGGATGGACTCCCACTCGGTGGGAGTGTTGATCGGGAATCCCGGGCAGTGGTCCATGAACACGAAGGGCACGTCGAGGACCTCGGGGTCGTCGACGATGTCGAGGACGGTCGGCACCGGAACGTCACTGTCATTGAGCGCTGCCATGATCCGGCCCTCGCGGGCGACATTGTGAGCGCTGCCGCCCTCGTGGCCCAGGGGAGGGCGGCGCAGGACCCAGCGTGGGTTGCCGTCGACGAGGATGGTGAACGTCAGATTCGACCGACCGACTGACATCACTTCGACGTCGAAATCGCTGATCCCGAATCTCCGCTCGATCCATCTGCCGATGCTGTCCGCATCGAACCCTGCCGGTGATTGTGTCATCCTTGACCTTCCCGAGTGAACAGTCGTTCAGTAGAGTTCACAGTATTCATCCCGAGCGGGGGAGTCAAGCCGTGAAAGTGATCACGGTCATAGCCGCTCGGTGTGATAGAGGTGAGAAGACCGCTGACACCGGAGCTCGAGTGTTCCGTGTGCGTCACAACGATAGCGAGGAAACAATGAAAGCCATTCGCGTCACCGCTCTGACCGGCCCCGATGATGTGGAGCATCTCGATGTGGAGCGCCCGTCGCCGGGGCCGGGCCAGGTGCTCATCAAGGTCGCATATGCCGGCGTGACGTTCCCCGAAGTCCTGCAGACTCGCGGAATGTACCAGGTCAAGCACGACCTGCCCTTCACTCTGGGTTCCGAGGCCTCCGGCGTCGTCGCCGAGGTGGGTCCGGACTCCCGCTACTCCGTCGGGGACCGCGTTGCTGCGATCACCGGAAAGGGTACCTTCGCCGAATACCTCGTAGCCGGTGACGAGGCCACCGTGAAGGTTCCGGATTCGGTTTCCTTGGCCGATGCCGCAGGCATGCCGATGAACGTGCTCACCGCTGACTTCGCACTGCGGGTGCGCGCGAATGCCCAGCCTGGCCAGAGCCTCCTCGTCCACGGAGCCGCAGGCGGTCTCGGTTCGGCCGCAGTGCAGCTGGGTCTGGCGATGGGCCTCGAAGTCATCGCCGTCGTCTCGACCCAGGCGAAGGCTGAAGCGGTTCGCGAGATCGGCGCCACGCATGTCGTCCTCGCCGACGGCTTCAAGGACGCGGCGAAGGAGATCTGTCCGGGCGGCGTCGATTTCGTCTTCGACCCCGTCGGCGGCGACCGATTCACCGATTCGACACGAGTGCTCGCGCCGTTCGGTCGGCTTCTCGTTCTCGGCTTCACTGCCGGTGAAATCCCCTCGATCAAGGTCAATCGCCTGTTGCTGAAGAACATCTCTGTCGACGGCGTCGCTTGGGGCGCGGCGGCCTGGGGTCACCCGAACTTCATCCACGAGCAGTGGGACGTCGTCCTCGGGCACGTTGCCGCAGGTGACCTCAACCCGCGCATCCACGCGAACTACCCGCTGACCGAGGCTGCCTCGGCGATCAAGGAGCTCGACGGCCGTTCCGTGATGGGAAAGGTCGTTCTCGAAGTCGCGGGAGAGTAGCCGCGGGCGTTATCACCTCTTGCGGTTGCGCTTGGCGATATCGCGTCCGATGAGTTCCTTCATCACCTCGTTCGCTCCGCCGAAGATTGCCTGGATGCGGTTGTCCTTGTAGGCGCGAGCGATGGGGAACTCGAGCATATAGCCGTAGCCGCCGAAGAGCTGCAGGCAGCGATTGACGACCTCGATCTCGAGGTCCGAGCCCAAGTACTTCGCCTTGGCGGCGTCGACCGCGGTGAGTTCGCCTTCGTTGAGAGCCAGGGCACAGCGGTCGACGAACGCCTCCAGGGCGTCTACGCGGGTTTCGAGCTCGGCGAGTTCGAAACGAGTGTTCTGGAAGTCGCCGATGGTCTGACCGAAAGCGGGGCGGTCGAAGACGTATTCGGCCGTCCATGCCAGCGCTGCCCGCGCCGATGCCAGGGTTCCCGATCCGATGAGGAGGCGTTCGGTGGGGAGGTTGACCATGAGGTGGATGAACCCCTGATCGAGTTCGCCGAGGAGGGCATCGGCCGGCACCCGGACATCGGTGAACGAGAGTTCGGCGGTGTCCTGGGCGTCCAGGCCGAGCTTTTTCAGTTTGCGGCCCTTCTCGAACCCAGGTGTGCCTGCCTCGACGATGAACAGCGAAGTGCCTTGAGACGCCTTCGCCTCCGGGTTCGTGCGGGCGACGACGATGACGAAATCACAGTGGATGCCGTTGGTGATGAAGGTCTTGGCGCCGTTGATGATCCAATCGTCGCCGTCGCGGACAGCCTTCGTGGTGATGCCCTGCAGATCCGAACCGGCATCCGGTTCGGTCATGGCGATCGCCCCGATCATCGCGCCCGAGGTCAGTCCAGTCAGATACTTCTGTTTCTGCGCCCGAGTGCCCAACTCCATGAGATAGCCGGGGACGATTCCGTCTGAGACGCCCCAGCCGCTCGTGGCCGCACCGACACCACGGCGGGCGATCTCTTCGGCTCGCACCATCTCGAACCGGAAGTCGGAGACGCCGCCACCGCCGAACTCCTCGGGGATGGCCAGGCCGATGATGCCCGACTGCGCTGCCTTGCGCCACATCTCCCGATCGACGAGGTGGTTCTCCTCCCAATCCTCGAAGTGGGGGACGACTTCGCGGTCGAGGAACGCAGCGACCGATCCTCGGAATGCCTCGTGATCCTCGTTGTACAGATTCCTCTTCATCGATTGCGTCCTCTTCTCAAGCAGTGGTTGTCGCTGGGCGGGCAGGCAGGCCGGTCTTCGGGCCGAGGCGATGATGTGTGCTCGGTCACTGAGCGTGCGTTCAGTCTGGCATCCGCCTGAAAAACAGTCAATACAGACTGGATCTGTGAGATAGTCGGAAGCAGCCCGTTTCGACCGCAGTTCTGCGGTGTCGAACAGCTCCAGAACGGAACACGGCAGAAGGGGATGCGATGGATGCCGGCAACCAGGCCGAACGCACTGCGCGCTCACGCGACCTCATCCTCGATGCCACGATCGAATGCCTGCTGCGCGAAGGATATGCGGCGACGACGACGGTGAGAGTCCAATCGATCGCGGGGGTGACTAGGGGGCGTCTGCTCCACCACTTTCCCTCAAAGCAGGATCTGCTCACGGCCGCAGTCAGCCGCCTCGGCGAACAGAGACTCAGCCGACGGCTGGAGGACCAGGACGACGAATTCGGTCGGATACTGGAAACGGAACGACCCGACGCCGCCGACGCCGAGGCCAGAAGCGATTGGGCGATTCGGACCCTGTGGACGGGGCTGATGCACGGCAGCTTCTTCTCTGCCCTCGAACTGTGGACGGCTTCGCGCACCGACGACGAACTGGCCGGGAACGTCCGTGAGCACGAGAGGATCGTCCTCGAACGCGTCAGGGACAATGCCCGCGAGCTCTTCGGACCGGCGGTCACGCGGAACCCGGAGTTCGATGAGGTCTTCACGATGATCTTCGCGAGCATGCGCGGAATGGCCGTGACCTACATGTTTTCCCGACGTGACCCGCATCGGGAGCCGATGCTCACCACCTGGCAGCGGACCGC
Organism: Brevibacterium sp. Lmc1; assembly: GCF_057654315.1. Taxonomy (NCBI): domain Bacteria; kingdom Bacillati; phylum Actinomycetota; class Actinomycetes; order Micrococcales; family Brevibacteriaceae; genus Brevibacterium; species Brevibacterium sp. Lmc1. The sequence goes on from NZ_CM172803.1 coordinate 1,548,541, forward strand.
GCGAACCCTGCTCTTGGGTGCGGCGCCGGACTGACATCGCAGACCCACCGACGAAACCCGGTGAGAACCTGAGCGATCAGTTCCCGTAGATCTCGTCGAAGATGGTCAGGTCACCGACGACGATGAGCTTCGTCGTCGCTCTCGACATACCGACGTAGAGCATGTCGATGGCTCGCTGGGGGTCTCTGAACCCGTTGAGGCAGAGCACCACGGCGGGCCTTTCGAGTCCTTTGAAACCGAGCACATGCCCGTAGAAGACGTCCTCTTCAGCGAAGAACTGATCCCAGTAGGCTGCGATCCCCTCGCTCTCCACGATGTTCTTCTGCTCCGGATGCCTGGATCCGGTGGTCAGCAGTGCGACCTGGCCGGCGTTCCACCCGGCATCCATGAGTGCTTCGACCTGCCCATCTGCTTCGGCTACGGCATCCTCGAGGCCGACGTCGATCCACTCGATTTCGTCGCCGGGCCCGTTGCGTGCGATCGGCGGTTCCAACGCGAGGTCGGCGATTCCGGCGACGATCTGCGATGAATTGCGGAGATTCTCGTCTAGCTGGATGGGGTTCATCGTGATCGGTGATTCGCCGTGACGGTCGAAGATCCGTTGGCGCTCATCGGTGAAGACGTAGAGGGTGTCGGCAAGCTGATTGCGCAGGCAGGATTGGACGGCTTCCCACCACAGCAGGCTGAAGTCCTGGCCTTCGTCGATGACGATGGCGTCGAAGAGTCTCTTGCGCGGACGCTCGTCGGCGAGTTCCTTGAGCATCGTGGGCAGTCGCTGTTCCCAGTACTCCGAGTCGTCGTCGCTGCCGGTGGGCGCACCCCAGCTGATGGGCAGGTCGTGGAAGAGCCCGACGAACGCGGGCCGGTCGACTTCGGGCCATTGTGCGGTGAAGAGCTGGAGGAAGCGGCCGAGCCCGCGGGAATAGCACATGAGGGCGACCTTCTTCCCCTCCTGCGTCAGCGCTCTGGCCTTGAGCAGGGCCAGATAGGTCTTGCCCGATCCTGCACCGCCGCTGATCTCGGCACGATTCTGGTGGCGGAGGATGCGGATGAGCTTCGCCTGCTCACGGCTGAGTGCATCGGCTCGGTCAGAGATTTCGGAGGCTCTGAGCTTGAGATTCTCCACCGCCTGGTTGGTCCTGCGGAGGTTCTTCAGCACGAACTCGTGGCCGGCCGTGAGGTCGTGGCGTTCGGGGTCGAAGTCGAAGCGCAGCTGAGTGGCGATCTTCGATGCCAGGGAACCGATCTCGGTGCCGTCGACGAGCTGACGCCTCGGCGCGTCCGGCTGGTCCCAGTCGCTCGGCAGTTCCGTGTAGGGGAGGACCGCAAGGTGGCTGATCGGTCCGGGGAGGCGGGAGAGCCGCGGGCGCAGATAGTCCACGAGGGTGTGCTTGGCGATCATCGCCTGCTCGAGGGGAGAGGTGGGCAGTCGGTTTCGCTTTCCCTGGGCGCCGGAGGTGAACCAAGCGCCGTCGACGACGTCGACGCGTCCGCCTTTGACCTCGACGACGGCGATGCCGGCGCCCGGCCACAGGATGAGGAAATCGATCTCGACATCCTTGTCATCGCCGGTCAGTCGTTGACCATGGATGATCGCCGCTGCATCGGGCAGCTGCCGGCACAGAGCATTCCACACGAGCTCCTCGGCCGTGGACCCATTGAAATCTGGCTGTTCGGGAATCAACGTGACCATGATCCGAGACTAACCCAGACTCGGTCGCAGAAGACCGGCGACACTGCAACGGAAGTTCCGTTGCGGTGCCGCCGGTCTGCTCCGTCGGAGGTGACGCGTCACTCAGCCCCGGTCACGAGAGGCCGGGACGATCATTTCGCGTCGTTGACGAGCTCCGATTCGTCGAGGATGACGTCCGCGCCGGTCTCAGGGAGGCCGCAGCCGCGCAACGAGGCACCGTTCGTCTCCTTCATGAAGATCGTGGCAATCAGACCGATCGCGCATGCAGCCATGACGAGGTAGGCGGGAATGATGGTGTTTCCCGTTGCGCCGATGAGTCCATCGCTGATCGAGGGCGCGGTGCCGCCGAACAGTGCGGTGGAGACGTTGTAGGCGATCGCGAAGCCTGCGAAGCGCACAGGTCCGGGGAACATCGCTGGGAAGGTCGCCGAGATGGTCGAGATCTGCGGGATGTAGAGGACACCGAGGACGGCCAGTCCGATGAGTGCCCACACGAAGCCGTTGGCCATGAGCATGAACATCGGAATCGCCGCGACGAAGAGTCCGATGAGAGAGAAGTACCAGACCGGCTTGCGCCCGACCTTGTCCGAAAGCATTCCTCCGAACGGGATGAGGATCATCATGAACGCCTGCGCAAGGAACATCACGGTCAGCGAGGCGTTCGCGCTCATGCCGACGGGATCCTGCAGGTACGTGGGCATGTAGGACAGCAGCGTGTAATTGACCACGTTGACCGCGACGACCATGCCGCCGAGGACGAGCAGCTGCTTCTTGTAATTCGCGAACAGGGTCGCGAAGACTTCCTTGACCGTCTTGTCGTTGTCGCCACTATCAAGTTCCTCATAGACGGGCGACTCGTCGAGCTGCGAGCGCAGGTACAGGCCGACGACGCCTAGAACACCGGCGAAGACGAACGGAATCCGCCATGCCCAGTCCGTCATCGTCTGTTCGCCGAGCCCGAGCTGCAGAAGGAGGACGAACAGCGAACCGGCCGCCATTCCGGCCAGAGTGCCGAATTCGAGGAAGCTGCCGAAGAATCCGCGCCGGTTGTCCGGGGCGTATTCGGCCATGAAAGTGGCGGCACCACCATACTCACCGCCTGAGGAGAAGCCCTGGATGACGCGGAGCAGAACGAGGATGATGGGTGCGGCGACGCCGATCGTGGCGTAGGACGGCAGCAGCGCGATGCAGAAGGTGGAACCGGCCATGAGCAGAATCGTCAGCGCCAGTACGCGTTTGCGGCCGAGGCGATCACCCATCGGGCCCCAGATGATTCCGCCGAGAGGGCGGAAGATGAAGGACACGGCGAATGTCAGCAGCGCCATCAGCTGAGCATGCTCGCCGGGGAAGAAGTGCTGAGCGAGATAGGTGACTGAGACGGCGTAAAGACCGTAGTCGAACCACTCCGTCGCATTGCCCAGGGCGGAGGCGGCGACGGCCTTGCGGACCGTCTTGAGATCGGGTTCGGGCGGGGAAGCAGGTGATGCGGATCCTGAGGTATCGGGGATGCTCATGAATTCCTCCAGTCATTCGGATCACAGTCGAAGTGATCCTTCTTTCGAACCGAAGCCACGTTACGAGCCTGTGCTCAGCTTCTCAATCGAAGAATCCTGTCAAATCATCGGCGTGTCATTAGGAGAATATTCGGTTTTGGTGCACCTGACCTGGAGGAACGTTCTGCGTCGCCAATATCGGCGCGGCAAGTCGTCTTCACAGGGAACAGTGAAGTTATCGTTATGGCAATCGGGTTGACAGAAAACTCAATCAATGACCGAATTTGTCTGTGCAAGCGAAAAGAGTAGTCTTCTCTTTCGAGCTATCCGAACCATTTCTTCTCGGCCCCGGCATAGGTGCCGTCGTGCTGGGTGATGCGCAGCCAAGTGTTGAGGTATTCAAGCATCTGGTCGTCGCCTGAACGTATTGCATAGCCCTGTTCGCTGAAGTTCAAGGGTTTGTCCGGGTTGACGGCGCAGAGTTCCGGTTCTTCATGGGCTACCCACTTGGTCTCTGGTGCGTCGGTCACCATGACATCGGCCTTGCCTTTGATGATCTGGTCGAAGATCGTATTGTTGTCGTCCCATTTGATGACCTTGGCCTCGGGAAAGTGCTCCGCGGCGAACTCTTCGTTGGTGCCACCTTTTGGCGTGATGACTTCAACACCGTCATCGTTGATCTTGTCAATCGAGTCGTACTTGTCCACCTTCCCACACTGGGTGATGGGAGTCTTACCGTCCTGCGTGGTCGGATCCGACATATACAGTTGTGCGGCCCGCTCTGTGGTGATAGAGAGCCCTCCCATGCCTATGTCGCACGCGCCTTTTCGAATCTTAGATGGGAATTCGTCCCAGTCGATTCTGACGAATTCTGGTTTCGCGTCGAGGTCGTCGGCGAAAGTGCGACCCATGTCGACGTCAATGCCCGACCATTCCTTCGCCTTCGGGTCGAAATAGGTGAAAGGACGGTAGTCCCCGGTAGTACAGATCTTCACGACTCCCGACGATTCGATTCGGCTCAATGTCGGGGAAGATCCGTGCGACTCTGTCGGCTTCGGACCTTCGGCAGCATTCTGATCGGAATCGCCGGTTGACGTACACCCGGCAAGTGCAAGAGAGATCGCACAGACTCCAGCGATGGTGGGAGCGAATTTGCTTGTGAACTGCATGACTTCGATGTCCTAGGTGAGGCGGGCGCGTCGGTTCGCAGGATCGTGCGTGATTAGAGTCTAGCTCGATGCATCGGGGAGACGGGTTAGTCTATCTGCGGTCAGGAAGGCGACCGATCTCATCCGCATGGCAGTTCCCACCTCCGCCGATGCCGGTGCCCATAGCCGACGGCCGACGGCACCTGCACCGGCTCATCCGGTGGACGATACCCTCGTTTTTGCGCCGAGCGCCGTAGATCGGATCGAAAACGTCGAAACCAGATGAATGAGCGGAGGGACCGCGCGTATGCACGGTCCCTCCACTCAATCGACTCAGGCCGAATGGCTCAGGTGTCAGAACGGTGGTGCTGGATCAGGATGCCGCAGATTCCTCTGCCGCGGCTGCTGCACGCTGATCCATCGCCGGAGACGTATCGATCCCGCGAGCGTTGAGGCGACGCTTGACCAGCGGCCACACGGCGAAGAGCACCGCAGTGGCGACTAGGCTCGTCCACACCTGTGCCCGGCCGTCCTCGCTGAGGAGCATGATGACGACGACGCCGATGACGACGATGATGAGGAAGATGTTGAGGATCGGCGTCAGCCACGATTTCAAGGTCAGAGCTTCTCGCTCGGCCGGGCTGAGTTTGAGTCGCATGCGCCACTGGGCGAGGGCAATGAAGACATAGACGAAGAGGGCTACGAGACCGCCGGAGTTCATGATGAAGTCGAAGATCCCTGATGCCGGGACGGTGAAGTTGGCGACAACTGCCGCCAGTGCACCGAGGCTCGAAGCGATGAGAGCGGCCACTGGGACGTTCGTCTTCGAGCGCTTGCGGATGAGCGCGGGCGCATACCCTTTGTCGGCCAGGGAAGCGAACATGCGGGAGGCCGAATAGAGGCCGGAGTTGAGCACCGAGATGACGGCGGTGAAGAGGACGATCGTCATGATCGCCGAGGCGCCCGGCAGACCGAAGAGACCGTAGACATGAGCGAACGGAGCGATCGTATCGGGATCGGGCAGCTCATCCCAGGGAACCGCGGTGACGATGATGAGCACGCCGCCGACGAAGAACAACATGATCCGCCAGATGACGGTCCGAGTGGCCTGGTTGATGCCGCGAGCCGGATCGACCGACTCGGCCGATGCCATGACAGCGATCTCGGTGCCGAAGTAGCTGAAGATGACGGTGGCCACGCCGATCATCACGGCACTGAAGCCCATGGGCATGAAACCGCCGTGGTCCCACAGGTTGGATACGGAATTCGTCGCGTTGGGCCAGGCGCCGAACACGAAGAGTGCACCGACGATGAGGAAGACGACGATCGTGATGACCTTGATGCTCGCGAGCCAGAACTCGACCTCACCGAAGACGCGGACCGAGAGGACGTTCGTGCCGATGAAGACGATGACGAGGAGGAGGGACCAGAGCCAGGTGGGAATCGCGGGGAACCAGCCTGACATGATTCCGCCGCCGACGACCGCTTCATAGGCGATGACGCCGACCCAGAAGTACCAATACAGCCAGCCGACGAGGTAGGCGGCCCACCCGCCCAAGGACTCGTTCGCGTACTCCATGAAGGAGCCGACGGCAGGTCGTCGCGCCGACATCTCACCGAGCATCCGCATGGCGAGGAAGACGAGAAGTCCGCCGATGAGATAGGAGAGGATGGCAGCCGGTCCAGTCGAGCGGATGACGTTTCCGGATCCGACGAAGAGGCTTGCACCGATGATGCCGCCGAGCGTGATCATGGTGATGTGCCGGTTGCGCAGCTTGCCGCCCCCAGCGGCGTTGTCAGTGTCAGCACCCGAGTTGTGGGGTTCGCTCATAGAGCTTTCTCCTTGTGAGACCAGGGCTCGGATTTCGCACGAATGCCGAGCCTCCAGGCAGTCACTGTTGAAACTGCCTCCGGGATTCTACACAGAAGTCGCGAGAATCAGATGTCGTCGATCACACGGTGGTCGGCGAATGGAGTTGTCAGCGCAGTATTGTCAATCGTGCCGGTGGGACGCGTGCTCGTCGATCCACGTCCAGCCGGGCGGCATCGGTGCCCATGCGGCGACATCGCGGCCGGCTTTCGAGCTGTCGGCGAGGACGACGACTGCTCCGGCCCGCTCGGCGATGAGCTCTTTCGTGCGTGCTTCGTCGAGACTCGGTTCGCCGAGGCCCTGTGCCGGATCCACGGCATCGGCACCGAGGAATGCAATGTCGACATGGATGCGCGACAGCGCATGATCGGACAGCGCGCCGGTGGTGCCGTGCGACAGTGTCGAGACCTCGCCGCCGACCATGATCACTGTGGGGCCGGCGGGATGAGCCAAGGCCAGCGCGATCTCGAGACCGCGAGTGAACACGGTGAGCTCTTTGCGGTCCCTGATCCGCTCGGCCAAACGCACGGTCGTCGAACCCGCGTCGAGGAAGACGGTTCGCACTCGGGCGTCGTCGAGTTGTTCGAGCGCTCGTGCGGCGATCGTGTCCTTCGCCTCCGCCTGCTGCTCCATGCGCTCGCCCAAAGGCGGTTCGACATAGCCGGCGGCTGCGGCTCCGCCGATGGTGCGGATGATCTCGCCGTCTGCGGCCAACTCACGCAGGTCGCGGCGGATCGTCGATTCCGAGGTCTCGAGAGCCTCGGCCAGGCGAGGTATGCTCCACGAGCCGGTTTTGAGCAGGCCGAGAATGGCTTCGCGGCGGCGCTGAGTCCCTGAGCGGATCGCCATCTGTTCTCCCTCTCATTCGGCAGTGATCCGGCCGCAGCGACGCCGCGGCCGGAGATACGACTCAGCCTACTGCGGCAGGTACTCCGCGCGGATGCCGTCGACGAACGGAGCGTAGCCGATGGCCGCGCGGTAGGCCGAGCGCATGGTGCCCGCATCGGCGATTCCCTGACCGGCGATGTCGAAGGCGGTTCCGTGATCGACCGACGTGCGCAGGATCGGCAATCCGACGGTGACCGAGATGGTGCCGTCGAAGTCGAAGGTCTTCGATGCGATGTGCCCCTGATCGTGGTACTGAGAGAGGATTCCGTCATAGCGGCCGGTCAGCCCCTGGTGGAAGACGGAATCCGCCGGGATCGGTCCGGCGACTTCGAAGGCGCCACCCGCATTGACCTTCTCCACGGCCGGGCGGAGGATCTCGATCTCCTCGTCGCCGAAGGCGCCGTTCTCGCCACCGTGGGGGTTGAGAGCAGCGACGGCCAGTCTCGGCGAGGTGACGCCGTAGAGCTGGAGGGCACGATGGGCGCGTTCGATGGAGTCGACCTGAGTGTCCACGGTCAGGGCGTCGAGAGCCTTGCGCAGGGACATGTGGCGGGTGGCGAAGAAGATCTGGAGTTTGTGGTCGGGGACCTTCGTGTTCTCCACGACGAACATCGTGTCCTGCTTCGTCACTCCGGTCAGCTCACCGAGCATCTCGGTGTGCCCGAGGTGCTGCGAACCGGACTTCCATACGGCTTCCTTGTTGATCGGGCCGGTGACGATGCCGGCGACCTGCTGATCCATGGCCGCCTTGGTGGCGAGCTCGATCGCGGCCACCGAAGCCCTGCCGGCGCGGGCATCGACGACTCCCCAGTCAGGAAGGTCATCCCCGAGAACGCCGATATCGAAGACGTCGATGACGCCTTCACCGGCTGACGGGGTCGACCAGTCGGAGATGGAGCGCAGTTCGACGTCGAGTCCGAGGACGTCGACGGCCCGTTTCATCACGGCCAGATCCGCCACAGCGATTCCATGCTGATCGTCTCTGCCGGCGAACTCCGCAAGCACCGTGGCGGTGATCTCCGGTCCGATTCCGACCGGGTCACCCACGGTCACGGCGAGTGCTGGTGCTGTCATTTCTGTCTCCTCAGATGGTTCGGATGGATGTCGGTGGGTGGGGCGTTGGGGTCGTCGTGCACGATTCAGTCTCGCCTGACGCGAGCAGTCGTCGACAGGAATTCGAGGCAGTCGACGGCGGTGCCGGTGTCACCGATGAGTCCGCCTTTCGTGACGATCGGCAGTCCGTCAGCGCTTCCGCCGACGAGGCGACCGCCCACGGCCAGAGGCACGATCTCCTTGTCGATCTCCATCCCCATCGCACCGAGCTCGCGCATCACCGTGGCAGTGACGTCCCCGCCGGTGGTGTAGAGGCCGGAGACCGGGATGGCGGACATGACCGCCGAGGCGATCAGTGCCAGGCGCCGTGTCGTCTCTTCGGATTCAGCGTCGGTGAGTTCGCGCAGGTCGCTGGTCTCGAGGACGGTGGCGATGATGATCGCCCGCGCCGAGGCGGTCCGATCGATGAGGCCGAGTGCGGCCTCGACATCGGGCAGTCCCGCGTCGTCCAAAGGTGCACGCAGGACCGTGATCGTGGGGTCCTCGGCCACTGCTGCAAGCTGTGCACGGGTGACCTCAGTGGCCGATCCCGAAATGCCGAGCAGAATGCCGTCGGCGCGAGTCGGCAGCCGAGACTGAGCCAGGGCGAGGCTGCCGGGCCCGGGGTCGATGGTCACCCAGTCCAACCGCTCACCGTCGGCCAGACCTGCCCGGTCGCGGATGTCGGGGGAAGCCGCCTCGGCGAGCTCGTGGCTGATCTCAGCCATGACGGACCCGACGAGGTCGATGTGGTCGGTGGTCAGGGCATCGGCGATGAGCACGTCCGTTCCTTCGCCGATGGCGTCGAGTACGGCGGTGCGTACGGCATCCCGACCGGCCAGCACCGTGGCGATATCGATGAGGCGGCTGTTGAGATCCGTGCCGGCGGCAAGGATGTCCTCGATGACGGAGGTGCGCATGGGGGAGCGGACGTCATGGGCGAGCTCGGTGTGTTCGAGCAAACGACCGCCCAGCAGCTGTCGCCCCTGCACGGTGGTTCTGCCTGCGGCAGGGAACGCCGGCACGCACAGGCCCAGTACGCGGTGGCGTGGCCCGTCGGTCGCGGCGAGAGATCGTCTGCGGGCCGAGATGGCGGCGGCCGCGGCGGGTCCGACGTTGCCGCGCAGGGTGGTGTCGATTCGGCATGCTACGAGGTCGACAGCCCCGGCGGTTTCGATGAGCTCGGTGTAGAGCTCACTTGCCTGCCGTGCGGGCAGGTGCCGGGAGTCGGTGTTGACGACGACCGCGTCGAAGTCATCGAGCAGTCCGCTGATGTCGAGGTTGCCGGCCGGCCTGGTATCGGTGACGGTGATCGTCCGCAGCCCCGCCTCGGCGAACAGGGCTCCGCACGCATTTCCGCCGGTGAGGTCGTCGGCGACGATGAGGATGCGCGGACTCGCCTGGGCCGAGGCGGCTGCGGTCGTTTCGGAGTCGGACATTCGGGAGGCGCTCATACGACCAAGTCGAGCACGAACAGCAGCGGAAGGGAACAGATCCACACGGCGGTGGTGATTCCCGACCAGCCCTTGATGGCATTGATTCCGTCGAGGCCGGTGAACCGGGTGACGACCCAGAAGTAGGAGTCGTTGAAGTAGGAGAAGACCATCGAACCGGCGGTGCAGGCCATCACGGCCACCAGCGGGTCGAGTCCCAGCGGGGCGATGAGCGGAGCCGTCACCGAGGCGGCGGTGATCATCGCGACCGTGCCCGATCCCTGAGCCAGACGCACGAGCGAGGCGATGAGGAACGGGACGAGGAGGGCCGGCAGGCTGATCGAGGCGATCGCCTCGGCGAGGGCATCACCGACGCCCGACTCGCGCAGCACCAGTCCGAAGCTTCCCCCGGCGCCGGTGATGAGCAGGATGAGTCCGGCTGAGGCGGCGCCGTCGGCCAGCCAACTCTGCACCTGGTTGCGTGGGGTTACGCGGGGCAGCAGTGTGTAGACGGCGAGGACGAGGCCGATGATGAGAGCGACGACGGGGTTGCCGAGGAAGGCCAGAGGTGCGACCCAGGCGGAGGGCTCGTAGGCGTCTCCGGAGAGCTCGCCCTGAGCGTTCTTGTCGATCGCGGTGCTCACCGTGTTGGCGACGATGAGCAGCAGCGGGACGATGAGCGGCAGGAAGCCGAGGAAGGCGCCCGGCTTCTTGCCGGTGCCCGGGGCGGGGCCGGTGCCGGCCGAGTCTCCGCCTTCGGCGGTGAGGACGGTGCCTCCGGCGGAACCTGATGCGGTTTCGGCGACCGCCTCGGCGTAGACATCACGCTTGACCTGGGCGTTGAGGACGGGTTCGAGCTTCGGTCCGATCCACCGGGCGTAGACGACGACAACGGGCAGGAGGATGACGGTGAAGACGAGTCCGGCGAGGATGACCGATCCGATGTCGGCGCCGAGGATGCCGGTGGCCGCCAGCGGACCGGGCGTCGGCGGCACCATATGGTGGGTCAGTGTCATTCCGCAGCCCAGAGCCAGGGCGAGGGTGACGTAGCCGCCCTTCTTCACACGGGCGATGGAGCGTGCCAGCGGGTTCATGATGACGTACCCGGAGTCGCAGAAGACCGGGATGGAGACGAGGGAGCCGACGGTGCCCATCGCCCAGGGCTCACGGCCCTTGCCGAAGGCGCGCAGGAAGGCCCGGGCCAGGGAGTCGGCGGCACCGGAGACCTCGAGGATCTTGCCGATGCCGACGCCGAGTCCGATGACGATGCCGATGCTGGCCAGGGTGTCGCCGAAGCCCGTGGTGATGGAGTCGACGATCGAGAGCAGGTCCTGACCGGCGACGATGCCGGTGACGACGGCTGCCAGGAGCAGAGCGATGAAGGCGTCGAGTCGGGTCGCGAGCACGATGACGACGATCGTCGCGATTCCGGCGATCAGCGCCAGGATGAGTTGCAGGTCCATAAGGTCCTCCGCGGTGAGGCCGGCTCAGGGAGCCAGGGTGTGTGGTTCTCATTGGCTTCGACCTGATGTGCGATGCCCGTTGGGCAGTCGACGATCAGAAGCGAAGTTGAACAGTATGAGCAAGTATGAGTCATAACTGCACGTTTATGCAATGTCGAACGCGGGTGCGTTCCTCCTGCGGGGAGGGTGCGTGAATGCGGGGCCAAGCGTGTGAGTGCGGAGGCGCGTGCGTGAATGCAGAAATTCGAGGGAGCGGAATGTTGATTTCAGCGGACTGAATCGACATTCTGCTCCCTCGAAACTGCGGAGTGCTCGTCAAGAGGGTGCCGAGGAGGTTCCTGATGGCTCAGGCGCGGGGGTCGACGATGATCTTCACGTGGTGTTCGTTGTTGTCGATGAGCTCGTCGAAACCGCCGGTGATGAGGTCGTCCAAGCCGATGCGCGCGGTGATGAATGCGGAGAGGTCGATCGTTCCTTCGGAGACGAGGCGGATCGTCTCAGGGTGGTCTCCGGCGTAGCCGATCGTGCCACAGAGGTCGATCTCCTTGAGCACGAGACTGGGCAGATCGACTTCAGGTCTGTGTCCCCAGATGGACACGTTGACGATGACTCCACCCGGACGGGTGGCATCGATGAGCATGTCCAGGACGGCGGGGACAGAGGAGCATTCAAACCCGACGTCGGCGCCTTTGCCGTCGGTTCGTTGGCGGACCGACTCAGCGACATCGGATTCTCTGGGGTCGAAGACTTCGTCGGCCACTCCCGTTGACTCTGCCATGGCCTTCCGCGCTTCCGAGAGTTCAGAGATGAAGACGGTCAGGCCCTTGGCTTTGAGGACGGCTGCAGTCAGAAGGCCGATCGGGCCTGCTCCGCCGACGATGGCGGTCTGGCCTGCAGCGGCGCCGGAGCGTGTGGCTGCGTGGTGGGCAACTGACAATGGTTCGATCAACGCAGCCTGGTCGAGCGGAATATCGCCGATCGGGTGCACCCAACGGCGTTGGACGACGATCTTCTCCGAGAGTCCGCCGCCGTGCCCGCCGAGGCCGATGAAGTTCATGTCTTTCGACAGCTGATAGCTCTGGCCGGGGCCGGTGTCGACGTCTTCGGCAATGATGTAGGGCTCGACGACGACGTTCTGCCCTACCTCCAGATCATCCACTCCTTGGCCAAGCGCTGTGATCGTGCCGGAGAATTCGTGCCCCATCGTGACAGGCGCGGACTCGCCGGAAATCGGATGGGGGTGCCCTGCCGGAGGGACGAAGATCGGCCCTTCGAGGTATTCGTGGAGGTCCGTTCCGCAGATCCCGCACCATGCGACGTCGATGGCGACAGTGCCTGGACGCAGTTCGGGCTCTGGGATGTCTTCGATCCGGATGTCGTTGCGCGCGTGGAAACGTGCTGCTCTCATGGTGATTCCTTCCGCGGTCTGAGAATGCCGTTCGGCATTCTTTGACGCTAGGGCGCGTGAGGCGATCGAGCCAGGGTTGCAAGGGATTGCATGTGGGCGGCGTCACCGTTGATTTATACCCCCTAGGGGTATAAATTGAAGGCATGGACAGACAGCAGAATCATCAGCAATACGGAATGCAGTCTGCTGAGACGGGCCATTCCGCACACACTGAGGCCATCGCCCACTCCGATCACGCTCAGCATGACCACAGTGGTCATGGCGACCACTCCGGTCACGAGAGCCACTCCGGCCATTCGGGCCACGCGGGTCATGCCGGCCATGGCGATCATGTCGCGCAGTTCCGGCGCCTGTTCTGGATCATGCTCGTCATCGCCGTCCCTGTCGTCGCGTTCAGCCCGATGTTCGGCCACCTCGTCGGGTATGAGATTCCCGAAACCGGCCTCCTCGGTGCGCTTCGCTGGCTCGCTCCGATCCTCGGCACCGTCATGTACGTCTGGGGTGGTAGGCCGTTCCTGACCGGCGGCCTCGACGAGATCAAGGAGCGCAGCCCCGGCATGATGCTGCTCATCGCCTTAGCGATCACGGTCGCCTTCATCTCCTCCTGGGGCTCGTCGTTGGGTCTGCTCGATCCGCAGCTCGACTTCTGGTGGGAGCTGGCCCTGTTGGTCGTGATCATGCTCGCCGGTCACTGGATGGAGATGCGTTCTCTGGCACAGACCACCTCGGCGCTTGACGGTCTCGCCGCGCTGCTGCCGGATGAGGCCGAGAAGATCATCGATGGGGAGACGGTGAGCGTCGCTCCGTCCGACCTCGTCGTCGGGGACATCGTCCTCGTTCGACCCGGTGCCTCGGTGCCCGCCGACGGACGGATCATCGACGGTTCGGCCCATATGGACGAATCCATGGTCACCGGAGAATCGACGACGGTCCGACGCGGCGAAGGCGACTCGGTTGTGGCCGGCACCGTCGCCGCCGATTCCGGGCTTCGGGTCGAGATCACCGCGATCGGTGGCGACACAACGCTGGCCGGTATCCAGAAGCTGGTCTCCGACGCTCAGAGCTCGTCATCGCGAGCCCAGCGCATCGCCGATCGAGCCTCGGCCTGGCTGTTCTGGTTCGCTCTCGGCGCTGCCGTCATCACAGTGGTCGTCTGGACGCTCATCGGCATGCCCGATTCGGCGGTCGTGCGCACGATCACCGTGCTCGTCATCGCCTGTCCTCACGCCTTGGGTCTGGCCATTCCGCTGGTCGTGTCGATCGCCACCGAACGTGCCGCCCGTGCCGGCGTCCTCGTCAAGGACCGGCTCGCGCTCGAGACGATGCGCACGGTCGATTCCGTGCTCTTCGACAAGACCGGCACTCTGACGAAGGGTCAGCCGACGGTCACCGCCATCGAAGTCGTCGAGGGTGCCGGGGCCACGCGGGCCGAGAGTGAAGTGCTTGGTCTGGCGGCTGCGGCCGAAGCCGACAGCGAGCACCCGCTGGCCGCAGCCATCGTCACGGCTGCGGCTGAACGGGGGATCGACGTGCCGACAGCATCCGACTTCTCGTCGTCACCTGCGGTTGGGGTCAAGGCCGTCATCGCAGGCCAGACGGTCGAGGTGGGTGGTCCCAGACTGCTCGAGGCGTATGACGCGCCCGAGGCGAAGTCTGCGGAGGCCTGGCGAGCCGAAGGTGCCATCATCCTCCACGTGCTCGTCAACGGATCTGTCGTCGGAGCCCTGCGGTTGGCCGATGAGATCCGGCCGGAGTCTCGCGATGCCGTCGATGCACTCCACGCCATCGGTGCACAGGTCGTGATGATCACCGGAGACGCCGAGGCGGTCGCGCAGTCCGTTGCCTCCGAGCTCGGCATCGACCGTGTCTTTGCCGGCGTTCATCCCGCCGACAAGGCGGCGAAGGTCTCCGAGCTGCAGGGGGAGGGGCGTCGTGTGGCGATGGTCGGTGACGGTGTCAATGACGCTCCTGCGCTCGCGCAGGCCGATGTCGGCATCGCCATCGGGGCCGGAACCGATGTGGCCATCGGCTCTGCCGGAGTCATCCTCGCTTCCGACGATCCGCGGTCCGTGCTCTCGATCGTCGAGCTTTCTCGGGCGACCTATCGGAAGATGAAGCAGAATTTGTGGTGGGCGGCCGGATACAACCTCCTGTCGGTGCCGTTGGCAGCAGGAATCCTCGCTCCCATCGGGTTCGTTCTGCCGATGAGCGTGGGCGCGATCCTGATGTCGATCTCGACGATCGTCGTCGCCCTCAACGCTCAGCTGCTGCGCCGACTCGACCTGCATCCGCATGCGGCTGTCGAGCGAGTGCGTTCCAAGAACTGATCTCGGCGCAGACGACTGAGGCGGGTGATGCCGTTGAGCATCACCCGCCTCAGCGTGTTCTGGCCGGTGGAGCTCTTCGCCCCGGCGGAGTGTCAGCGCGCCAGCGTCTCGTCGATGGAGCTGGTTCCGATGGCGAGAGTGACCTGCGTGCCCCACGGGTCGACGACTCGCACAGAACGTCCGTCATCAGCGAAATCGAGGCTGTGCGCACGCAGACGCGCGACCAGTGCATCGAGATCCTCGCGGCCGGGAACGGTGATCGCCACATCCCCGAGACCGAGGCTGGCCGCCCGGGGGCCGGCACCGCGGCTGTTCCAGGTGTTCATGGCCACGTGGTGGTGGTATCCGCCGGTCGCAGCGAAGAGGACTCCGGGCATCGACGACAGTGACGGTTCGAAGCCGAGCGCGTCGACGTAGAACTCACGGGCCTGCGGGATGTTGCCGACCTGCAGATGGACGTGGCCGACGATGCCGGGTTCGGCCACGGTGTTCGCGAGGACGTCCTGGTTGAGGTGACGCTCGAGGAAACGGTTCGGATCGAGGTGGATCGAATCCATCTGGACCTCTCCGTCGATGGAGTGCGTCCATTCCGAGCGAACCCGGTCGACGTAGAGTTCGATGCCGTTGCCCTCGGGGTCGGTGAAGTAGAAGGCCTGGCTGACCAGGTGGTCGCTGGATCCGACGAAAGTGCTGTTCGTGTTCTGAGCGGCATGGGCGACGGTGGCCGCCAAAGCTTCCTTGTCGTCGAAGAGGAACGCGGTGTGGAACAGGCCGGCCTGCTTGGGGTCGACACCGGGAAGGCCCGGGGTGGCGACGAGCTTGACCAGGGGAGTGGTGCCGCGGCCGAGCACGCGGTGGACTTCGCCATCGCGGGAGGTCTCCTCGAGAGGTTCCATCGCCAGGGCGTTCGAGTAGTAGTTCGACATCTCCTCGAGATCGCCGACGCGCAGAGTCACGGCGTCCATTCCGGTGGCGGCGCTGAGTGTGGTGTCATTGACGGCCGGTGAGGCGGTCGTATCGGTGGGGGTGTCGGTGACGGTCATGCGGCTCTCCTGAACACGGTGTGCTGATAGATCCAGTGTAGATCTATCTAGTTGAACATTCAACAACCATGCTGGTGGTTCTTATTCCCAGAGGTCGGAGCGGGTTAGTTTCCCGGTAGCTCAGGAAGGCCGTGGCCGATGGAGATCGCCGCCTGTCGAACCTGACGGCCCAGCGATTGAGTCTTCTCTTCGGGGAAGTCGTCGATTGTTCCGGTGACCTGGATGGCGGCAAGGATTCCATAGTCGCCCGGAATTGCGGCGGCGACGCTGGCGACCCCGGGCTCGCGTTCTTCCCGGGAGATCGAATAGCCGCGATCTCGGATCCCGGCAACGTCGAGCATCAGTGCGTCGAGCTCGGGGGTCTGCTCAGGTTTCGCCGCCTGCTCCTGATGCAGTGTCATGATGTCGTCGTCCTTGAGCTGGGCGAGGATGGCCTTTCCGCCGCCTGTGGTGAGTGGGAGCCGAGAGCCGACGACGAGTTCGTAGCCGAAGTTGCGGGCAATGCCCGCACGGGAGAGGGCGACTCTCTGTCCATTGTGTTCGCGGTACAGCGTTGAGGTCAGGCCGGTGATTGAGGCGAGTTCGATGAGCACCGGGCGGGCTGCGCGGATCAGGGGGTTGGTCGTTGAGAAGGCGTGTGCGCCGAATGTTAGAGCAATGCCCGGGCGGTAGCCGTTGCTGTCTCGCTCCACTCGATCGCGGGACTCGAGGACGGCGAGGATTCGCTGAGTGGTTGCCACCGGGAGTTCGGCGCGCCGAGCGATCTCATTCAGGCGTAGCGGTCCTCGTGAGCTGTCGAGGATCTCGAGAACGTCGATGGCTCTCTCGAGTGACCTCATCGGGGATTTCTGGGCAGGCATTCGGTCCCTCCGGTCGGCTGTTGGGTGCGTCGGACTCCCATGCAGTGAGATTCTACCTTCCGGAAATGATGTTCCGTTTTCATTTAGCGGATTCACGGTGTTGACAATCACTTCCGCGCACTGCAGTATTTCGTACTGCGACATTAAGTCTCATAGAATGGGTGCAAGGATGCATATAGCGGTAATTGGTTTGGGTGAAGCGGGAACGCTCTACGCCCGTGGCCTCGTCGAACTCGGTTGGGAGGTCACCGGATTCGACCCGGCCGACATTCCGACTCCGCGCGGAGTCTCACGCGTAGCGTCGCCGAAGGATTTGGTCGAATCCGCGGACGCAGTGATGTGCCTCGTCGGCGGTCGTGCGGCCGTGCCCGCCGCCGCCTCGGTGGCCGAATTCCTGTCACGGGACGCGTTCTTCATCGACATGAACTCTGCGTCGGCAGAGATTAAGGCACACGTTGCCAGCGTCGTCGGTGTCCGCAGGTATGCCGACGTCGCTGTCGTCGGCTCAGTTCCCGAACACGGCGCAGCCACGCCGCTGGTCATCAGCGGTGCCGCCTCGGGCCGAGCGGCGGAGGTCTTCTCCGCGCTCGGGGCCGCTGTCGAGGACATCGCCGGAGAACCCGGCGATGCCGCACGGCGCAAGCTCCTGCGCAGCTCATTCATGAAGGGCCTTGGGGCGCTCATCGTCGAAACGCTTCGCGCAGGCGAGGCGATGGGGGCCGAAGACTGGGCCCTCGCACAGATCGCCGACGAACACTCCGGAGGAGCCGAATCGGTCGAGCGCCTCAGAACCGGGACGATCAAGCACGCAGACCGTCGCGGACATGAGGCAGAAGAAGCCGCAGAGATGCTTGAACAGCTCGGCGTGCGAGCGACGATGTCGCACGCGGCGGCGCATTCTCATGCACAGATCGTCAACGACGCGGCCCGGTCCGAGCAGGACCTACTCAAGGCCTACTCGACGATCCCGGCCGCCAACGTCGGCGATGCCCGCGACCGAATGGGAATGCTCGACGGCGGCATCAGGGCGCTGTGGCCAGGTGCCAAAGCGGTGGGGTGGGCGAGGACCGTCTGGGTACCGGCCGGCGACAACCTCCGTCTGCGCGAAGCACTCGACCGGATCGAGCCCGGCGATATCCTTGTCGTCAACGGCCATGGACACACAGACCGCGCACTCATGGGCGAACTCATGGCGGAGAAGGCCAAGGCACGCGGCGCAGTCGGAGTCATCGCGGACGGCGCACTCCGAGACGCCCGCGATCTCGAGGAGATCGGATTCTCCGCCTGGGCCCGGGCGGTCAGTCCTGCGGGGCCGTACAAGAACGGACCCGGACAGATCGACGTCCCGGTCGCGGTCGGCGGGGTCGTCGTCGAGCCTGGTGACCTCATCGTCGCCGACGACGACGGAGTCATCGTGGTCCCAGCGGGAGAAGCCGCGTCAACACTGCCCAAGGCACTGTCTGTCCAGGAGGACGAAGCAGGACGTCGCGCGCAGATCCTCAGAGGTGACCTGACATGATGGCCGTTCTCGCGCTCGTTGTCTTCATCGCCGTCATCATCGTCTGGAATGCCGTCGTCGGTCGCAACATCGGCGAGGCGATGACTCTGGGTTTCCTCTCCATCTGCGTTTTCGCCTTCATCGCCGGTCCCTCCGGCGAGGACTCGGTGCTGACGATGATCTGGGCATCCGTCTCCGACGCTCTGACGGAAGAGATCATGTTCGCCGCGCTCGCCTTCGTCTTCGTGTCCTATGTGCTCGAGCGAACTCCCGTGCTCACCAAGCTCGTCGATCTGCTCAATTCCCTGCTAGGGCGATTCCGCGGAGGCCACCTCTACACCACCACGGTGGCCGGAGCGATCTTCGGCGCCATCGCACATATCGGCGCTGCCATCACCGCTGCAGTCGGATCGATCACGATTCCCTGGATGAAGAAGTCCGGGGTCAAACCGGAGATCGCCGCTACCGTGGCATCGGGACTTGCCGGCTTCGGTGTCAGCTTTCCATTTTCGGGAACGATGTTCATCCTCGTCGGCGGCCTTGTTGCGCAAGGAGCGATGGAGTCCCATGAGATCGTCATGCCCTTGTTCTTCGCCGGGCTGTGGGCGCTCGTCTACCGTCTGATCGTGGCGTTCTGGATAGTTCGGAAATACAAGATTCCGGCAGTGCCGTCTGAAGATCGACTGCCCATCCGCACGAGTCTGTCCCAGGGATGGACGACGATTCTGCTCCTGGTTCCCATTTTCGTTCCCCTGGTCCTGTCGTTCGGTCCGCTCGCGGATTTCCTCGCGGACTTCACTGGCGTCAGTGCAGAATCCGAACCTGGCAAGACTCTTGCTGACGGCACAGTTCTCGATCCGACACCGCTGGCGATGCCGGACGTCGTCAGTCTGCTCACCTGGATTCCGGTGCTGATGATCGTCTTCGTGCTCATCCTCGGGCGCAAGTCACTGCCGAGATCGGCCTCGGGGTGGTGGAAGCTCATCGAGGGATCTGCCTCATCGTTCGGCGTCATCGGCATCACGATCTTCGCGGCATTCTCCGCATCGAATCTCCTCGGGGAGATCGGTCTGGCTGCCGAACTCGAGGCGCTGCTGTCCTATCTCGATGTGCCGAAGTGGCTGATGGCGATCGCAATCGGAGTGATCATCATTCTCATTGCTGTGCCGCTGACCGCCAGCGCGACCATGGCTGCGATCGGGCCCGTCGCGGTGATGACGATGGCGAGTACGGGCATTCCCGTGCCGGTTGCAGCGGCGGCAGCCCTGATCTTCGCCTCGACGGAGGGGGCCTCTCCGCCATCAGGGGCTCCGATCTACGTGGCAGCGGGCATCGCTGAGGTGAATCCCGGTAAGACATTCGTCCCGCTGCTCAAGTACTACTGCGTCCCGTTGCTGGGCGTCGGCACGCTCATCGCCCTCGGGTTCCTCCCGATCTGAGCCGCGAGAAGTCAAGAAAGGAACCAGACAATGAATGTTTCGACGAATCGAAGCCGTGGCCGCTTCGAAGCGATGTGCTCTCAGCTCTTCGCCGCCTCGACAGTGCTATTCCTCCTCGGAGGGGCAGTGATCGTCATCTTCCAGATCGTCCTCATCGTCGCGGGGAAGGGCATGATGGCTATGGACGTCGCCGAGGCGGTCGGACCGTATGCCTTCGGCATGTCGTCGATCGCGGGGCTCCTGGCCTTCGTCCTCACCTATTTCCACAAAGGAGCGTCGAAAGATGGAGAAGACTGAATACCCGACCTACGCCCAATTGGAGGAAAACACTCCGCCCGGATCATCGTGGGGTGTCTTCGCCGACGCGGATCGGGGCACAGCGAACTTCGCCGATGGTGAAGATGTCCGTGAGGCTGCAGCATCGGTGTCGAGGGGAGAGGTGTTCAACCTCGACTATGCGCTCGATGCGTTTGACCCGCCGATGGCTCGTGCCAGGCGCGCACCGGAGCACGAGATCCTCTCGGCGCACTCGGAGTCCCGCGATGATGTTCTCCGCGAGTTCTTCCTGCAGGCGACCTCACAGGTCGATGGTCTTCGACATCGACGCGCCTCCGGATACGGCTTCTACAACGGTGTCGCAGACGCATCGATCCGGCCCGGGGCTCCCGACCTCGGTGTCCAAGCCTGGGCAGAACGGCCGATCGTGGGACGGGGCATTCTTCTCGATATTGCGGGCCTCCTCGCTGATGAGGGCACACCTCTGGAGCACCGAGGCGGTCCCGTCCTTGAGGTCGACCACCTTGAGCGAGCATGTGCGCGACAGGGCGTGAGCGTTCGTTCCGGCGACATCGTCATGGTGCACACCGGTTGGTCCACATGGTTCATCGGCTCCACCGACGATGTCCGCGATGAGGTTCGATCTGGGCGGCGCGCTACGGGTTTCCGGCAGTCGAAGGGCCTGGCACGGTGGATCTGGGAACATCAGGTGGCGACATTCGCAACCGACACCTTCGCCGTTGAGGTCCTACCTGTTGTCGCTGACAGCGACTTCCACGAATCGGCGCCCGAGGACAGGGGGATGATGCATCAGGAGCTCATTGCCAAGCTCGGAGTGCCGCTCGGAGAGCTGTGGAATCTCGAAGCGCTGCTCGAGGACTCATTGCGTACGGGGCGTTGGGACGCGATGTGCGTCATCAAACCGCTCAACCTCGTCGGAGGAGTCGGCTCTCCGCCGAACGCCACCGCGATTCGGTGACGAAAGTCTTCGGCGAACGGCTCGGCCGTCGCCCTCGGGAATGTGGTACGACAGAGGGCACATGCTGTCTGAGGGTGCGACTGCAGCGATGACCGACGTCGAAGGAGATGCTGGCATGAACGGTGCCGAGAGCCTGGTGGAAACGCTGGGACACAATGGAGTCGAGGTGTGTTTCGCGAATCCCGGAACTTCGGAGATGCACTTCGTGGCGGCCTTGGACAGGCAACCGCGTGTCCGTGGTGTGCTCGGACTCTTCGAAGGGATAGTCACCGGAGCCGCCGACGGCTATTCGCGACTGCTTGATCGGCCCGCGGCGACTCTGCTACATCTCGGTCCGGGCGCGGCCAACGGACTGTCCGCACTGCACAATGCGCTCCGGGCACGTTCCTCGATCGTCAATATCGTCGGCGACCACGCCGGTTACCACCGAGGCCTCGATGCGCCGCTGACCTCGGATATCGAGGGGGGCGCTGCGGCCTTTCAGCGACTGGGTGCGCACTTCTCATTCGGCGAACTCGATCGCCGGCGACGCCGCCGACGCCATCGGCTTCAGTCTGCCGGGACGGATCAGCTCACTCATCCTTCCCGCCGATACGGCATGGAATTCCGCCGATGAATACTCGACTCCGCCGAAAGCGGTCGAACCGATGCAGCGTGCGATCGATCCCGGCGAGGTCGACGCTGCAGCGGAACGTCTGAAGGATTCGGGTCGTCGTACCGCAATCCTTCTGGGCGGGCGTGCTCTGCGCTCGAGGCAGCTCGAAACCGCGGCGCAGATCGCGGGGGCCACCGGTGCCTCGGTGCTGGCCGAAACCTTCGCTCCACGCACCGAGAGAGGTGCGGGACGGCCGACGGTGGCGAAGATCCCCTATCCTGTCGAGCCGTCCGTCAAGCTGCTGAGCAGCTTCGATGCCGTAATTCTTGTCGATGCCAAACCGCCCGTCGCCTTCTTCGCCTATCCGGACAAGCCGAGTGTACTTACCCGGCCGGGGACGACGTTCTACACACTCAGCCCCATCGGGGCGGACTCGTCGGTGGCACTGGAGGCTCTGCAGGACGCGATCGGCCCCGCAGCGAAAAGGCCCGTCCTCGCAGACCCGGCCGCGACCGGATCTGTCCTGCCCTCGGTTCTGGCGAAATCGACTTCGGCTCCCCGTCCGGAGGGGGCGATCACCCCCGCCAAGCTCGCAGCGTGGCTTTCAGGGGCGATCCCTGAGAACGCGATCGTCCTCGACGAGTCGATCACCACCGGCCGGGACTTCTACGACCGGACGGAGACATCGGCTCCGCACGATTGCCTGGGCGGCGCCGGAGGATCCATCGGCTGGGCACTGCCGGTCGGAGTCGGGGCGGCGGTCTCGAGCCCGGACCGGAAGGTCATCGTTCTCGAGTCCGACGGCTCGGGAATGTACACCCCGCAGGCGCTGTGGACTTATGCCAGAGAGCAGCTCGACGTCATCGTGCTCTTGTTCGCCAATCGGAAATACCAGATACTGCGCGATGAAATGTCCAATGTCGGGGTACCTGACTTCGGACCCGAGGCACAGCGCCTGCTTGACATCGACAATCCCGATATCGATTGGGTCAGCCTCGCGAAAGGCCTGGGTGTCCCGGCGACGCGGGTGGAGACCATTGCCGAACTCGATCGCGACTTCAGGGCAGGCGTGGCCGATGCGGGTCCGCGGTTGATCGAAGTGTCGCTCTAGAGATCTGAAACGTCCTTCCGGAGCAACGCCGCAGATCGCGGCATATCGTCAGTTTGCTAAGGCTCTGCGCGGATTCTCAACGATCATCTGTCTGATGGCGGCGGATTCGACACCGTGATCGAGCAGAATTCTCGCCCACATGGGCAACCCGGCGGCGATGCTTCCGAACTCGGGTTGGCCGAGGTCGCCGCTGAGAACGGTCGACTGCGGCCCGCACTGCTCGATCACCCGGAGGACTCGATCGAGCGTCACTTTTCCCGTGGCCAAGGAGTTCATCGTGTGTTCGATGAGGGCGCCGCGTCGGGCCATCTCGACTTGCGCAGGGATTGAGATATCGAGATGAGGCAGGCACGGGTGAGTGACGATGACGTTGTCGAGTCCGCGGTTGTCGGCCAGGTCGAGGACGACGAAGATCTCATTCTGATCCAAATGCCCGGTGGCCAGCACCAACGAGTTGCGCACTGCCGCGTCGATGACATCGACGAGCGCATCGACGGGTCTGCCGCCGTCGATGATCCGGACGGGATTCCGATGTGAGTCGGGTTCCGAGAGCGAGGTGGATCTCTCGAACCGGCACTGGATCCTGCTGTCCTTCGTCGGCAGCCACACGACCTTGGCCCCCATCCGCGCTGCGATGTCGACTGCGTCCGGGTTGAGACCGCCGACTGACCGGTTGAGCGTGATCGACGCCAGTGGGCGGGAGGGAAGGCCTGCGGGTGCCATGGAGACCATCGTCGTCGTCGGAATGGAATGGGACTTGACGACGAATCCGGCAATACCGGCCGAACCGAAGTCCCACGCCGCCTCATCAATTGACTGCGAACGAGCCACGATATCCGGACTCGGATGCGTGTGAAGGTCGATTCCGCCCTCTGTCACCGCGACAACCTCATCTGCGAGAAGTGCGCTCAGGCCGCCGTTGAGTCGGCTTTCAATGTCACCTGTCATCGATCTTCGACCTCCCGACGGTGAGGACGGTTGCCAGCCCGATGATGGAAGCGCACGTCATATAGGCTGCAGGGGCGAGTGTCCATCCGGTGAGGTCAGTCAACCACTGTGCGACGTAGGGGCCGAATCCGCCTCCCACGATCGTGCCGATCGAGAAGCCGAACGCGACACCCGTCAAACGCGCGGTCGATCTGAACAGCTCAGTGAAGAGGGGATAGCCGATCGCCTGCGCGAAGACCCAGGGAACGAATGAGATCGCCATCGTCAGCGGGAGAGGCCAGCCGCTTGCGGGACTCATGAGGGCGAAGCTGGGAATTGTGAGCAGAATGTATCCGACCATCGCGTACGCGTAGGTGCGGCCGCGACCGATGCGGTCGGACACGAGGGCAGCGAAGGGCATGAGGATGGCGAACAGGACGGTGATGACCGCGTTCGTGCCGAACGCCTCGCTGGTCGAATAGTCGAGTTCAGTGGTCAGATAGGTATTGAGGTATACGTGTCCGACATAACCGGTCAGGGACATCGAAAAGGCGAGAAGAATGAGCTTGATGGTCGCCGTGCGTTCATGTCGGAGGACCGAGACTATCGGGGGCGGGCCGGCCGACGCGGTCTTTGCGGAGAATTTCGCGGACTCGGGAAGAGTGTTCCTGATCCACAGGATGATGATGCTCAAGGGCAGAGACAGCAGGAACGGCAATCTCCATCCCCATTCGGCCATGGCGCTGTCGCCGAAGACGGTGCTGACGAGAGAAGCGACTCCGCTCGCCGCGGCCGTTCCCAAGGCGATCCCGGCTGGGGTGAAGGCTCCGAAGAACCCGCGACGTTCGGGCGGCGCCATCTCCGCGATGTACGTCGCTGCTCCACTGGCCTCGCCGCCTGCGCAGAGCCCCTGGACCAGCCTCAGCAGCACGAGGAGGACAGGCGCAGTCAAGCCGATATCGGAGTATGCAGGAATCAGGCCCATCAGCGAGCTGACCGCGCCCATCATGATGACGCTCGTCAGAAGCGATGCCCTGCGACCGTGCCGATCGCCGAGCCAGCCGAAGAACAGTGCGCCGATCGGGCGCATGAGGAAACCGCTGCCGAACACGGCGAGAGTTGCCAACAGAGCGATGGTGGGGTCGGATTGGGGCATCAGCGCAGCTGCCACAAAGATCGCGAGGGTGGCGAAGAGGGAATAGTCGTAGTATTCGAGCAGTGAACCGGCGCCGCCGGTCAGGGCGGTCTTCCAGACCGTTCGTCGAGTCGTTTTCGCAGTCTTGATTTCTTCAGTCAACATCACTGTTGTCTCCTTATCGGGCACCATTGCCCCCGGTCCGACGGGGTTATGTAGGCAAGTGTCTGCCAGTCGCAACCCTCACATATTTACCATTAGATGATAAGTGCATATCGGGGCGTGATTTCAGCATACATGCAGTGGAAATTCCAGCAAAGTGTGTGTCGATTCCGCCGACGTCAACAGTGGCCTCGGGGCAGTGGAGGGAGGTCGGCGTTGACAGGTCCGATAGATTCTCGAGCATGGAGCACAATCAGCGTCCGGAGGTGCCGAAGGCCGGCCGCACCGTCACTCACAAGGTCCTCAGTCTGCTGACGACATTCGAAGAGCCGCGGCGCAGCTTCACCCTCACCGAGCTCGCCGACGCGGCGCAGATTCCACTGAGCACGGCGCACCGCCTGGTCAATGAGCTCGTCGAATGGGAGTTTCTCTCCCGCACCCCGCAGGGTCGGTATCAGCTGGGCCTGCGACTGTGGGAGATGGGGCAGAACGTCGGCAGGCAGCTGCGCGAGACTGCTCGACCATTCATCCAGGATCTCTATTCATTCACGGGCGAGACGTCCCAGCTTGCGATCCGCGACGGTCGTGAGGTGCTCTACATCGACCGCGTCTATGGGACGGAGAGGGTCCCGCGCGCGTCACGGGTCGGCGGGCGCCTGCCGATGCATTCCACCGCGGTCGGAAAGGTGCTGCTGGCTTTCGAGGAAGACTGGCTCTCCGAAGCCTACCTGCGGCAGCCGCTCGACCAGGTCGCGCCGCGGACCGTGACGAACCCCGGTCTGCTTGCCGAGCAGCTCGAGCAGATCCGGACCGAAGGGTTCTCTGTGACCAACGAAGAGCAGAGACCCGGCGCCTGCTCGATCGCGGTCCCCGTCTTCCATACCGGACGCATCGGTTCGAGCATCGGTCTCGTCGTCGCCTCCGAGAAGGCCAGCACGTTGACGCGCCATCTGGCGACGCTCAAGGGAGTCAGCGAGCGCATCGAGGCGGCAACCGCGAGGATTCCTCTCGAAACCTTGCTGGGGTCGCATCGCTGAAGGGGCGGATCAACAAGTTCGATTGTCGATCGTCGGGTTTCTGGGGAAAGTCTCGTCGAACCTGCACGTCGTTTCTGGTCTGGTGCTTCGTCGAGGTTGGGTGCGTCTCTCTGGCATAACGCTGACCTCGAAAAAGGCGCCGCCGACGCCGCCTGAGACGGCTCTTTGGAGGCTTCCAGGTCGCTTCCGCTGAACGGAAGCCACGTCATCGAAAATCTTCGCTGTGCCTGTAGGGTGATCATCACTGTCAGCAGTGACCCGCATCACAGGAGATGGAATGACTTTGCAATCCGCAGCAGAGACCGGCAAGTGCCCCTACAGCGGCGCGGCTGAAGGCTCTCACCACGGGTACGAACCCTTCGACATGAAGAACCCTTTCCCGGCCTATGCCGAGATGCGCAAGGAAGAACCCGTGATGTTCGATGAGCGAGTCGGCTACTGGGTCGTGACACGCTACGAGGACATCAAAGCGGTCTTCGAAGACTGGGAGACCTTCTCCTCGGAGAACGCGCAGGCTCCGGTGCGCAAACGCGGACCGCAGGCCACGAAGATCATGAAAGACGGAGGCTTCACCGCCTACTCCGGGCTCTCGGCACGCATCCCGCCGGAGCACACCCGCATTCGTGAGATCGTGCAGAAGGCATTCACGCCGCGACGCTTCAAGAAGCTCGAACCAGAGATCCGCGACAACGTCGTCAGCCGCATCGAAACGATGCTTGCGCGTCCTGACAAAGACGGTGAGATAATCCGCGATCTCGCCTATGACATCCCGACCATCACCATCCTCACGCTCATCGGTGCCGATATCGACAAGGTCGATACCTACAAACGCTGGTCCGACTCCCGCGCCGCCATGACGTGGGGAGACCTGTCGGACGAGGAGCAGATCCCACACGCCCACAACCTCGTCGAGTATTGGCAGGAATGTCTGAGCATCGTCGCCGACGCCCATGAGAACGGCGGAGATTCGATGACCGCCGACCTGGTCACAGCACAGTCCGAAGGCGCGGAGATCAGCGACCATGAGATCGCGTCCGTCCTCTACTCGCTCCTCTTCGCCGGCCACGAGACGACGACAACGCTGATCGGCAACACCCTGCGAGTGCTGTTGGTCCATCCAGATCAATGGCAGGCGCTCATCGACGATGAGAAGAAGATACCCAAAGCGGTCGACGAGGTCCTCAGGTACTCCGGTTCGATCGTCGGCTGGCGCCGCAAAGCGCTGAAGGACGCCGAGGTGGGAGGCGTGAAGATCGCCGAGGGCGACGAACTGCTGCTGCTCATGGGCTCAGCCAACCGTGACGAGTCCCGCTTCGACGGCGGAGAGGACTTCGACATCGACCGACCCAACGCCCGTGAACATCTGTCCTTCGGATTCGGCATCCACTACTGCCTGGGCAATATGCTCGCGAAGCTGCAGGCGAAGATCTGCCTGCAGGAGATCACCCGCCTGGCACCGAATCTCAAGCTCGTCGACGGTGAGAACATCGACTTCCGGGAGAACCTGTCGTTCCGTGTCCCCACATCCGTTCCGGTGACCTGGTGAAGGAGAAGTCCATGAGTTTCGTACAATCATTCGACTCCACGTCCGAACCCCGCCTGGAAGACCTCGGCGGCAAGGGTGCCTCGCTGGTGACCATGACGCAGGCAGGAATGCCCGTGCCACCCGGATTCGTCGTCACAACCGAATCTTTCGACTCCTTCGTCTCCGAATCCGGCATCGCCGAGGAGATCGTCACCGAACTCGGAGCTCTCAATCCCGATGACGTAACTGAGGTCGACGAGATCTCCGCTCGCATCCGCCGTCGGCTCACCGACTCCGAGGTGCCCGAAGCTGTTCGGAGCGCCACGAAGACCGCTTACGACGAGCTCGTTGCCGCCTGCGGGGGAGAAGTACCCATGGCTGTGCGGTCCTCGGCCACGGCAGAAGACCTGCCCGACGCCAGTTTTGCCGGCCAGCAGGACACCTACCTGTGGCTGAGCGGATACGCAGCGGTGACCGAACACATCCGCCGGTGCTGGGCTTCCCTCTACACGTCCCGAGCCATCATCTACCGGCTGAAGAACAACATTCCCGATGAGGGCCTGTCGATGGCCGTCGTCGTGCAGAAGATGGTGAATGCGAAGACCGCGGGAGTGGCGATCACGATGAACCCCGCCAACGGCGACCGGTCGAAGATCGCCATCGACGCGTCTTGGGGCGTCGGAGAGACCGTCGTCTCCGGTCTCGTCACTCCCGACAACATTCTGCTGGACAAAATCACCCTCCAGGTCGTCAACGAACATATCGGAGAGAAGCACATCGAACTCGTCCCCGCCGACGGGGAGCTCGCCGAACGCGAAGTGCCGGTCGAACGCGCCGAAGTCCGGTGCCTCTCTGATGAGGAGCTCACCGAAGTGGCGACCCTGGCCAAGCGGGCGGAGAAGCACTACAAATGCCCGCAGGACATCGAATGGGCAATTGATCGGGACCTGCCGGAGGGTGAGAACCTGCTCCTGCTGCAGTCCCGACCGGAGACGGTGCATTCCTCTGCAGAGAAGAAGACCGAGAAAGAACACGCGGCCGCGACGAAGCCGGCTGCGCCTGCGGCAGCCTCGACCGGCGGAATCGACCTCGGATCGATCACTGCCTCCCTGATGAAGAAGACCGGCTGAACCCCGCCGCAGCGAACCTCACTTACGACCCAACTCACGAACCACCGATGCAATGGAGCAGACAATGTCAATGAAGTCGTTTCCCCGTCCCTCCGATCTTCCCGTCCCAGCCGGCGCCGAAGGCTGGGAGAGGATCTACCCCTACTACCTCGTATTCCAGGACAGCCTGAAGGAGATTGAGGACGAGAAGTTCTGGTTCTGCGATTCTCAGCACTGGCCGACCGTGTTCAAGCCGTTCGAGACCATCGGCGGAGAGTTCGCCGTCAAGTGTCTCGGCCAGTACAACGCCCGTCACCTGATGATTCCCAATGCCAACGGCATCGACTTCCGCATCCACCAGGGCTACCTCTACATGTCGCCCATCCCCGTGCCCGAAGACCAGATCGAGGCTCGGCTGCCGGAGTTCCAAGCCCGCATCGGCCACTACTTCGCCAACTGGGAACCGCTCCTGGACCAGTGGAAGACGAAGGTCCGGGGAACCATCGACGAGATAGAGGCGCTCGACTTCTCGAAGCTTCCCGATATGGTCCCCATGGATGACATCCTCTCCGGCAAGGCCAAGGACGGATCCGAGCGACTGCTCGAGAACTTCGACCGCCTCATCCAGCTCGCCTACCAGAACTGGCAGTACCACTTCGAGTTCCTCAACCTCGGCTACATCGCCTATCTCGACTTCTTCAACTACTGCAAGGAGATCTTCCCCGACATTCCCGACCAGTCGATCGCAACGATGGTCCAGGGCGTGGACATGGAGCTCTTCCGCCCCGACGACGAACTCAAACAGCTGGCAACCACAGCCGTCGAACTCGGCCTGCAGGCTGCATTCGACAACACCGACGACGCCGAGGCGACGCTTGAGGCCATCGCCGCAGCCGATGGCGGCACTGCCTGGCTGGCCCAGTGGGAGAAAGCTCAGGACCCTTGGTTCAACTTCACCACCGGAAACGGCTTCTACGCCCACGACGAGTACTGGAAAGAGAACTTCTCGATCCCGCTCGGCTTCATCGCCGACTACATTCGCCGCCTCGACGAGGGGCAGACGATCATGCGGCCGACCGAAGCACTCATCGAGGAGAAGGAGCGCATCGTCTCCGAGTATCGCGATCTTCTCGATGACGAGCAGGGTGCGACCTTCGAAGCCAAACGACATTTGGCCGCCACCGCCTACCCGTATGTGGAGAACCATAACTTCTACATCGAGCACTGGACGATGGGCGTGTTCTGGCGCAAGGTCCGCGAACTCGCCGCGACCCTCGTCGAGCACGGAGTCTTCGCCGAAACAGGCGACTTCCTCTACCTCAACCGCAATGAAGTCCGTGATGTCCTCTTCGACCTCGTCACCGCATGGGGAGTGGGCGCCCCACAGGGTCCGATCGCCCCTGCCTACTGGCCGCCGATCATCGAAGAGCGCAAGAAGATCGTCGCCGCCCTCAAGACCGCTCGTCCGCAGCCGGCGCTGAATACCCCGCCGGAGGCCATCACCGAACCGTTCACCCGGATGCTGTGGGGAATCACCACCGAGCAGGTCCAGTCCTGGCTCGAAGCCGATTCCGACAACGTCACCGGCCTGCGCGGAATGGCCGCCTCACCCGGCGTCGTCGAAGGAGTGGCCCGAGTCGTCATGGACGCGTCACAGATCCACGAGATCGAACAGGACGAGATCCTCGTCGCCCCGGTCACCGCACCCAGCTGGGGGCCGATCTTCGGCAAACTCAAGGCCACCGTCACCGACATCGGCGGCATGATGAGCCACGCCGCGATCGTCTGCCGTGAGTACGCGCTGCCGGCCGTGACCGGCACGGGCAATGCCTCGACGACGATCCGGACGGGTCAGCGACTGCGCGTGGACGGAACCCGCGGCACCGTGGAGATCCTCGACCTCGAGGACTCGGTCCCCGAAGTCAGCGGCCCCGGTGCCCACAGCCATGCCCACGCCACGGCAGCGAGCTGAACGATGACTGAGCCACGCACCGTGCTCATCACCGGCGCAGCCGGGGGACTGGGACGCGCCTTCGCCGAAGGGTTCGCAGCGGCCGGCGACCGAGTGGTCGTCGCCGATATCAACCTGGCCGGCGCGGAGGAGACGGCCTCGGCTCTGCGCGCCGCCTCGGCGGAGACACTGGCCTGCGAGGTCGACGTCACCGACCGAACCTCGACGCAGGCCCTCGCCGAGGCGGCCGCCGACTTCGGCGGAGGCAGCATCGACGTCGTCATCAACAACGCCGCGATCTACGCCGGGATCACCCGGTCTCCCTTCGAAGACATCGCCGAAGACGAATGGGATCTCGTGATGGGAGTCAACCTCAAGGGGCCCTGGCAGATGACCCGGGCAGTCAGCCCGTATCTGCCTGCAGGCGGCAGAGTCGTCAACCTGTCCTCGGCCACGGTGATGTCCGGATCCACACAGTGGGCTCACTATGTGGCGTCCAAGGGAGGGGTCATCGCACTCACCAGGGTGCTGGCGAAGGAACTGGGCACCAGGGACATCACGGTCAACGCGATCGCTCCCGGGTTCACGCTCACCGAGGCCAGCTATGAGCTCATGGACGATGCAGCGACCTACGGAGTCGACCGCGGCGCCATCCGCCGTGCCAGCCAACCCGACGACATCGTCGGCGCCACGATGTTCCTCGCCTCACCCGACGCCGGATACATCACCGGCCAGACACTCGTCGTCGACGGCGGCCGACAGTTCATCTGAACACTGACGCCACAGGCGACACCGCAACCGCAGACCACCAGCACCACTGTAGGAAAGGGAATGACATGCCGACCGTACATTTCACCGATTCCGAAGGCACCACCCGCGACATCGACGCCAAAGTCGGCGACTCCGTGATGGAGACCGCGGTGCGCAACGGAGTGCCCGGCATCGTCGCCGAATGCGGCGGGTCCCTCTCATGCGCCACCTGTCACGTCTTCGTCGACGAATCCGACTTCGATGGGCTCGATCCGATGTCGGAGATGGAAGACGAGATGCTGTGGGGCACGACCGAAGATCGGGAGGACAACTCCCGTCTGTCCTGCCAGCTCAAGGTCACTGATGACACCGACCTGCACGTGACCACTCCGGAAACCCAGGTGTGACATGACGACGACAACGCAGACGGCACCGGCCGACGCACAGGATCGACCGGCCCGCACACAGACCGGGATGCTCATCATCGGAGCCTCCCAGGCCGGAGTGCAGCTGGCGATCTCATTGCGGGGGACCGGATTCACCGAATCGATCACCCTCCTCGGCGAA
This sequence comes from Brevibacterium sp. Lmc1, assembly GCF_057654315.1. Taxonomy (NCBI): domain Bacteria; kingdom Bacillati; phylum Actinomycetota; class Actinomycetes; order Micrococcales; family Brevibacteriaceae; genus Brevibacterium; species Brevibacterium sp. Lmc1. The sequence goes on from NZ_CM172803.1 coordinate 1,580,320, forward strand.
GAGGACCATCGGCCCTACCAGCGGCCGGCCCTGTCGAAGGAGTTTCTGCAGGGAACAGTCGACAAAGAGAACCTCATCTTCCGCAGCGCGGAGTACTGGGACGAGCACAACATCGAACTCGTCAAGAACACGCGCATCGAGAAGATCGACAAGAACCCGGACGGCTCCGGAGTCGCCATCGCCACCGACGGTGAGGAATACCCCTTCGCCCGTGTGGCACTCGCCGTCGGAGCGCGAGCCAGACCGCTGGAGGTTCCCGGCGCCGACCTTGCGGGAGTGACCTATCTGCGCAGCGCCGATGACGCGCTGTCGCTGAAAGGCAGCCTCGATGACTTCACCGATGTCGTCGTCATCGGCGGCGGATTCATCGGTCTCGAAGTCGCCTGCTCCCTGCACGGGATGGGCAAGAACGCCACCGTGCTCGAACACGGCCCCCGCCTCATCGGGCGCGCCGTCGGAGAGGAGACTTCCGAGTACTTCTACCAGGCGCACCGAGAACGGGACCTCGACATCATCCTCAACTCCCGGGTCGAAACACTGATCGACGACGGCAGCGGGCGCGTGTCCGGAGTGGCACTGGCCGACGGGACCGTAGTCCCGGCCCAGCTGGTCATCGTCGGCATCGGCGTCATCCCGAACACCGGACTGGCCGAGCAGATGGGCTTGAAGACCGAGAACGGAATCGTCGTCGACCGCTATGCGCTCGCCTCCGATGGTACGACCATCGCGGTGGGAGACGTGGCGAACATGCCCAACCCGCTTCCGGACGCGCCGGAGGGGGAGCGGATCCGCCTCGAGAGCGTGAACAATGCGATCGAACATGCAAAGGTCGCCGCCTATTCGGTCTCAGGTCGACGTGGAGAATACGCCGGCATTCCCTGGTTCTGGTCGAATCAGGCCGATATGAAGCTGCAGATCGCCGGACTGTCGATGGGCTTCGACTCCACCGTGGTGCGTCGTGATGACGAAAAAGGCAAGTTCAGCGTCTTGTACTACCGCGAGGGCCAGATCATCGCAGCCGACTGCGTCAATGCTCCCCTGGACTTCATGGCGGTGCGCACCGCTCTGGCCAAGAACCAGCAGATACCTGCCGACCAGGCCGGCGATATGAGCGTCACGCTCAAATCCATCGCCGTCGACCGAGAGGATCCCCGATGAATACCCGAACCGAAAGCAGCAGCCGCGAACAGGACTATCCGAGCTGGGCGGCAGCGGAGTCCGGTGACACCGCCGACGACCCTCGAGCCGTCCGTTTCGCCACCGACTACCCCGTCCGCCCTATCCCGATGGAAGGGACGGTCGACACACAGCCGATCTGTTCGACTCCGAGCAGTGGATTCGAGGCGCTGTGGAAGCAGATCGAACCCGAGACGCGCACTCGCGGCAACGATGTGCACCTGCCGATTTCGGCCGCCTATGCCGAGCGACTCTGCGACGCCTACCCCTCGGCCGACCGTGAGCTCGTGCTCGTGACGATCATCCTCCACGACACCGGCTGGGCACATGTCGACGAATCCCGAATCATCTCAGAAGGCTTCGGCGGTGACTGGCGCAAAGCCACGATCCGGTTCGAACACGAACGGGAAGGCTGCCTCGTCGCACGCCGGGTCCTGCCGGGCCTCGGCTATTCCGAGGACTTCGTCGAACGCGTCTGCGAGATCATCGACGGCCACGACACCCGTCCGGTCGCCTTCAGCCTCGAGGACGCCCTGGTCCGTGACGCCGACCGTCAGTGGCGCTTCGACCGGGCCGGAATCGCCCTGTCCGCGTCGTGGTTCGACATGGACATGGCCACCTACACCGACCGGCTTGAGAGGGAGATCATCCCTGAACTCATCACCGAAGCAGCAGTGACCATGGCCGAAGCAGACCTGCGCCGTCAGCGGGACCTGCTGCGCACCGAGGTCATCCGATGAGCACCGTCGACACCGTCTCTCCGACACTGACCCGAGCCGGCCTGCGCCGAGACCTGCCGTACAGCCACGTCGATGACCATTTCATCGGCGGCGTCTGGACGCCCGCCGCCGATTCCGAACGCAACCCGGTCATCGATCCGGCGACGGACGAAGTGTGGGGCTCTGTGCCGGCAGCCACCTCGGCGGAACTCGATCGCGCCGTGACCGCAGCCCAGGCATCGATGAACGAATGGGCGAGCCTGACCGCGGCCGAGCGGGCGGAATATCTGGTGCGGATCGCCGAGGAGATCGAAGCGCGAAGCGAAGACCTGGCACGGACGAGCACCCTGGAGAACGGCACCCCGATCTCCGAGACCCGGGGAGCGGCGGCGAATGCGGCTGGAATCTTCCGCCACTTCGCCACCTTGTCCGCGTGGATCGACGATGAGGACATTCGTGACTTCCCAGCCGCCGTCGACTCCTATTCGGTGGTGCGCAAGGACCCGATCGGAGTCTGCGCACTGATCGCACCGTGGAACTTCCCGATCAACCTCGTCGTCGTCAAGCTCGCTCCCGCGCTTCTGGCCGGGTGCGCCGTAGTCATCAAACCAGCGTCGGTGACTCCATTGTCCATTCGCTTCATTATCGATGCCGTCGCCGCCGCCGGAGTGCCCGCCGGCGTGGTCAACCTGCTCACCGGTCCCGGACGATTCGGCGATGCCCTCGTCCGCCACCCGGGAATCAGCAAGGTGGCGTTCACCGGTTCGACCCCGGTGGGCCGGCGCATCGCCGCTGTCTGTGGCGAACTGCTGCGCCCGGTGACGCTGGAGCTCGGCGGCAAATCCTCGGCGATCGTGCTGCCCGATGCCGATCTGGAGGCGATGGGGCGAGTGCTCGTGCGATCGTGCATGCGCAACACCGGACAGACCTGCTATATCTCCACCCGGATCATCGCACCGGCTTCCCGGTACGACGAGGTCGCTGAGGTGGTGGGACGGACGATCGCCGAGGGGCGGCAAGGGGATCCGCTTGCCGAAGACACAGTGTTCGGGCCTGTGGCATCGCGGTCCCAGTACACGACCGTCATGGAATACATCGCCTCCGCTCACGAGGAGGGCGCTCTTCCCGTCACCGGGGGAGCTGCAGCAGAAGTCGACATCGACGGAAAGGCCGGGATGTTCATCCAACCAACGGTCTTCGCCGAGGTTACCCCGCAGATGCGCATCGCGCGGGAGGAAATCTTCGGCCCCGTGATCTCGATCCTGCGCTACGACGATTCGCAGGGCTCCGACGAAGCCGTCTCCCTGGCCAACAACACTGAGTTCGGACTCGGCGGCATCGTCTTCGGCGCCGACGCAGAGGCCGCTCAGGCAGTAGCCGAACAGGTCGATTCAGGATCGGTGGGAGTGAACTTCTTCGGTTCGAATCATTCGGCACCCTTCGGCGGGCGTCATGACTCCGGCCTCGGCGTCGAATACGGCGTCGAAGGGCTCAGTCAGTACATCACGTACAAATCGATCCACCGGAAGCGGTGAGACCGAGCACGGTGCGACTGTGCCTTGTGCGACCGGGCCCGGTGTGAGCGCCCACGGTACGACCGAGGCGATGCGGTACCAACGCGCGCCCGCCGATAGGCTGGTGCCATGAGGTTCGAATCGAAGTCCGCCCCTGCTCTCGCCGGGCTCCTGACCGCCGCATTCATCGCTCTCAGCGGCTGCGGTTCCGATTCCGCCTCATCGTCGGAACCCGAAACGACGCCGACGGCGACACTGGATGTCGTGGAGCAGGGCTTCGATTCCCTCGACGAGCTCTCGGATTATGTGGCGCAGTCCTTGGACGGTGTCGAGGTGAGTCTCGAATCCGAGACGAACCCCGACTTCAACGAGGAGGCCGAACCCGAACGCCTCCATGTCCACTTCGCCTCGACTGAGGACAGAGTCAAAGACTTGGAAGCTACGGCGTTCATCGTCCAAGCGACGTCACGGGCGGGTTTCGACTATGACATCCTCGTGGTCACCGGAGTCGTGTCGGCAGGGGAGTGGGCGTACCTCTACGACCGGTCGACTGTCGTAGAGCTCACCGCTGATGGTCAGATCGCTGTTGCCGATATCTGGGACTCAGCCGAACAGAGCTTCGACACCATTCACCGCTGAGTCTCTGCCGCCCTACTTCTCGACGGCAACGCCGTCGGCGTCGGCGAAGACCATCGCTCCCGGGCGGATCGTCGCGCCGCCGATCTCCACGGTCACGTCGATCTCACCGGCACCGTCTTTCGCGCTCTTGCGCGGGTTGCTGGCCAGAGCCTTGATGCCGAACTCCATCTCGGCCAGAGCCTCACGGTCACGGACGGCACCGTTGATGACGACACCGTTCCAGCCGTTTCGAACTCCTGCCTCGGCGATCATGTCACCCATGAGGGCGGTGGCGATCGATCCGTCACCGTCGATGACGAGCACGGCGCCGTCGCCGGGCTGGTTGAGGGTCTGCTTGACCAGTCCGTTGTCCTGGTAGCAGCGGATGGTGCGGGCCGGCCCGGAGAATGACGTTTTGGCTCCGAAGTCGCCGAAGTTCAGGGCGATCGAATAGAGCTCGTCGCCGCGTTCATCCCACAGGTCTGCTGTCGAAACTGTCATCTGGGTGCCTTCCGTCGGTGGTGGGAGTTGAGTGGTGCTCAGGCAAACGCCTGGGCACGGGCGTAGAGTCCGGGGACTCCGCCGGAATGGATAGAGACGACCGCGTCCTCGGAAGAGAAACGGCCGGATCTGATGAGGTCGATGAGGCCGGCCGCTGCCTTGCCGGTGTAGACCGGGTCGAGGACGATGCCCTCGGTGCGGGCGAAGAGACGCACGGCCTCGACCATCTCGGGAGTCGGCAGAGCGTATCCCGTCCCGACATAGTCGCCGAGTCCCACTGTGGCGTCGCGAGGGACCGGGGGCAGATCGAGGAAGTGCGCCGTGGAATCGACGAGGTCGACGATCTTCGGCTCCTGCTCCGCCTGTGTCCGGCTGACGTTGATGCCGATGACCGGAGCATCGCTCCCTGCACTGTGGAGGCCGACGATGAGTCCGGCCTGCATTCCGGCCGAACCGCTGGGCGTGACGATCGTGGGCGAATCCAGTCCCGCCTCGGCGAATTGGTCGAGCATCTCAACGGCACAGTCGACGTACCCGAGCGCACCGATCGGGTTCGACCCGCCCACCGGGATGACGTAGGGCTTCCTGCCCTCGCCGCGCAGCTTCTCAGCCAGTTCTTCAGCCTCGCCGAGGAGGTCGGCCCCGTGGCCGAGCACCGTGACCGAATCCGCGCCGAGGAGGTCGAAGAGCAGGAAATTGCCCGTGTACTCCGGCGGGTTCGACCCTGTCGGTCCGAGGGCGCTGCCTTCAGGTCCGAGGTCCTCTTCGACGATCAGGTGACAGTCGAGGCCCTCGACTCGTGCAGCGGACAAGGTCAGTCGACAGTGATTGGACTGCACCCCGCCGACGGTGATGAGCGTGTCCGCGCCCTGTTCCAGGGCGTCGGCGATGAGGAACTCGAGTTTGCGCGTCTTATTCCCGCCCTGAGTCAGTCCCAGCTGGTCATCGCGTTTGATCCAGATCTGCGGTCCGCCGAGTTCGGCGGACAGGCTCCGCAGATGTTGGAGAGGCGTCGGCCCCGCGGTGTAGCGGCGGCGTGGGACTTCATTCAGGGCGACCATGGTTCCCGAGTCTACCGAGCTGGTCAGCCCTGCTGACAAGACGCCGACCAGAATCTGGTCAACGGGATGTCAACGGGTCGTTCTCAGCCGACGAACTCGACCTCACGAATGGCATCGCGGCCCTTGTTCGCGGCGAGCGCGTTTCTCACTGTCAGATTCATAACCTCATGCGTGTCCAGGTTCGTATAGGACACCCAGGTGAATCCCTTGCCGGAATCGGCTGAGCTGCGGTGCCAGCGTTCGGAGTGCCCGTGGCTGTGTTCGATCAGTGCCGTCACGACGTTCTTGGTGGCGAGACGATCCATAGTCCGGTCATCCCCATTGCCGAAGGCGGTGACGAGTTTGTCCGCGTACCCGGCTGCCTTGACCGGGTAGCCGGAGGTCTGGGGAGCCTGAGCGGCACTGGGCACGGGTGCGGCTTCGCCGGACGCGGCTGCCGGCCCGACTGCGAGACCCAGGGAAGCGAGGCCGGCTAATGCGGCGACGCCCCACTTTGCGGCGTGAGTGCTGAGGATGGCGGGCATGGTGACATCTCCTCTTACAGATCAGGAACATTGCTGGAATCGAGTATCGTCAGCCCAGGTGAGAGCCTTTTGCCCGAAACTGAACAGAAGCTGAGATGCCGAGTCGCAAATGCGGAAGTTCTATTGCGTTCCTATGACATCTCCGAGACATTCGGCCAGAAGGAGCCTTGTCCGAATCTACGAGCTCGGGAGTGTGACAGATTCACTGAGCATACGGAACCGAATCGTGATCATCCTCTTTGGCTTTGTCCATCCAGTCCTTGCCGTCGAGGATGCGCGCGACCATCATCGAGCTCGCCTGATCGCCGACGGAATTGACCGTGGTGGCCGGGGGATCGATGACGGTCCCGATGATCTGGATGATCGGCAGTGCCGCGGCCGGGAAGCCGTAGAGGGTGATGATCATGAGCTCGCCGATGAAGCCGCCTGAGGGGATTCCTGCCATGACCATTCCGGCCAGCAGCGCCACGGCGATGGCGATGAGGATGTTCTCCAGGGTGAAGAAGTCGCGCTGGAACACGGCAAAGAGGAAGGCGATCTTGAGGATCGCGGACAGGCTCGAGCCTTCCATGTGGATCGTGGCACCGATCGGCACGATCGTCTCCCGGATGTCACGGGGGACTCCGATCTTCTCTCCGGCACGCAGGTTCGCCGGGATCGCCGCCACCGAGGAGGATGTGCCCAAAGAGATCGCCGTGGGCTCGAGGATATTGCTCCAGAACCGAGAGACGCCTCGGCGGCCACCGGCCAGGCAGGAGTAGAACGTGAACGCGAGGATGAAGTAGGCGATCGCCACCGGATAGTAGACGAGGAAAGCGCGAACATAGTCCCCGACGAGCTGGGAGCCGAGGTCACCGATGAGAGCGGCGAAGTAGGCCCCGAGACCGATAGGGGCGTAGTACATGATGATCGAGGTGAACTTGAGGAACACCTCGGTGCCGGAATTGAGGAACTGGGCGAACGGCTTGCCCGCATCGCCGATCCTGCTGGTGGCGAAGCCGACGATGACGGCGAAGACGATGAGGGCGAGCATGTGCTCGGCGGACAGGATCTTAGAGAAGTCGTCGACGACGACGGTCTGGACGAGCTGGTCGCCGATGGACCCTACGTCCTCGACGTTCTCCGGCTCCTGCATCTCCACCTGGACGCCGTCGGTGGCGTTGAAGATGCGCAGCGCGGCGACCATGACGATGGAGGCGATGATGCCGGTGACGGCGAAGACTCCGAGCATGCTGCCCATGATCTTGCCCAGTCGCGCGGCCGAGGACATTCCCGCGACTGCGGAAGCGATGGAGAAGAACACGAGCGGCACGACAAGAGTGAACATCATGTTGATGAACAGCGTGCCGAACGGTTTGATGACGGTGGCACGTTCCCCGAAGATGAGGCCGATGACGGCACCGACGACCACGCCGGTGAGGATGAAGAGCGGGAAGCGGTAGTTGCGCAGGATCCGGAGGAATCCCGACGGCTGTGTCTTCGTGTCGGAGGACTGCGCAGGCGAGGCAGTGGGGGAGGGCATAGGCTCTGCCTTTCAGATCAGCATCATTGTTCCGCCGACAATGCGGCGTGGGGTCATGGCCCTGGCGATCCTACCTGGGGCACAGCAGGACCCGGCACGCGGATAGCCGTGTACCGGGCTGCTGATGTTCGCTCGAGCCGACGAATCAGCTCTCAGGCTGATCGATGATCAGTCGTCGTAGCTCGAGTGGGATTCGTCGACAGCGAGATGAGAGCCGTCGGGATTGCGGTAGAGCTTCACTCCCTCGTGTTCGGCCGTGGCTTGCAGCCGTTCTTCGGAGCTGTCCTCTCGGTAGCCGACCTTCTGCCCCTGGCCGATGTTGGCGCTCTTGAACGCCTTCGAGAACTTTTCGATCGTCTCTGCCAACTTCGATGATCGATGCGTTTCTGCGGTCATGATCCTTCGCCCCATTCCCACGCAGATTGTAGAGAGAATTATAGCTCTCGCGGGGGCCTAAACCCAGGGATGAGGAGCGTTTGGCGGACCTCACAACTGATCAATAGCCAAACCTTTGCACTGTGAGAGGGCGAATCGCTTTACTTAACGAACGTTTAGCTCTAGTTTGGTCTCGTGACTGAACAGAGCAAAGGCAATGGCGTCTTGACGACTGCGACAGAATCCATCCTCTCCGCCAAGGACATCGAGTTCCAACTCTACGACTGGCTCAAGGTCGACGAACTCTGCGACCGACCTCGCTTCTCCGACCATTCGCGTGAGGTCTTCGACTCCGTGCTCGAAGCCAGCGAGGAGCTTGCTAAGGAGCGGTTCGCGACCCATGCACGGAAGTCCGACCTCAATGAACCGACTTTCGACGGCACTGCGGTGACGTTGATTCCTGAGATCAAGTCTGCACTCGACCAGTTCGCCGGCATCGGTCTGCTGTCGGCGACGATGGATGAGAGTGTCGGCGGAATTCAGCTGCCGCAGACGGTCGCGAAGGCCTGTTTCGCCTGGTTCCAGGCGGCTAATATCGGCACCGCCAGCTACCCGATGCTGACCATGGCCAACGCCAATCTGCTGCTCGAGTACGGCACCGAAGAACAGATCGAGAAGTACGTTGTGCCCGAGCTCGACGGCCGCTTCTTCGGCACCATGTGCCTGTCCGAACCCGAGGTCGGCTCCTCGCTGGGAGATGTCTCGACGAGAGCCGTTCCGGATCCCCAGGGCGGCGACGATGCGTTCCGCGTCCACGGCACGAAGATGTGGATCTCCGGCGGCGACCACGAACTCTCGGAGAACATCGTCCACCTCGTCCTGGCCCGTGCCGAGGGTGACCAGCCAGGTGTCAAAGGCCTGAGTCTGTTCCTCGTTCCGAAGTACCTCGTCAACGACGATGGCAGCCTCGGAGAACGCAATGATGTCGTTCTGTCAGGGCTCAATCACAAGATGGGGTGGCGCGGAACGACGAACACTCTGCTCAACTTCGGTGAGGGCACGCACACTCCGGCCGGTTCCGCTGGTGCTGTGGGCTACCTCGTGGGGGAGCGGGGCAAGGGTCTGGCCTGTATGTTCCACATGATGAACGAGGCTCGCATCGGTGTCGGAGCAGGTGCGGTCGGACTGGGGTACCACGGGTACCTCGATGCCCTCCGCTATGCCCGCGACCGCCGCCAGGGTCGTCCCGACGGTGCGAAGGGATCCGCTGGTGAGCCGATCCCGATCGCGGAACACTCCGATGTCCGGCGCATGCTGCTGTCGTCGAAGAGCTACGTCGAGGGCGGGCTCGGACTCATCCTCTATGCCGCGCGTCTGCTCGACGAATCCGAAACTGCTGATTCCGAGGCCGAGCGTGACCGTGCGGCACTGCTGCTCGATGTGCTCACCCCGATCGTCAAGACCTGGCCGAGCGTGTGGTGCCTGAAAGCCAACGACCACGCCATTCAGGTGCTCGGCGGAGCGGGATACACTCGCGATCATGATGTGGAGCAGCTCTACCGCGACAATCGGCTCAACCCGATCCACGAGGGCACGCACGGCATCCAGGCCAAGGATCTGCTCGGCCGTAAGGTCATCATGAAGGGTGGGGCCGGTCTGCAGGTGCTGCTGGAGCAGATGCGGGAGACCCTCGCCGAGGCGACCGACCGATCCGAATGGTCAGGTGAGACCGCGGCACTGACGTCAGCCGTCGATCGCATCGAATCCGTGACTGCCGCAGTGTGGTCGAGCGGGGATCCAACGGTGGCCCTCGACAATGCGTGGACCTATTTGGAAGCAGTGGGCCATACGGTGATGGCGTGGCTGTGGCTGCAGCAGGGAATGGCTGCTGAGGCGACCGTCGGTGAACGTGGCGACTCTGCTTTCCTCAGGGGAAAGATCGCCGCGGCGCGGTATTTCTTCGCCCACGAACTGCCGCAGACCGGCCCATGGTTCGATCTCGTTGAGAGCAGGGCGACGACATTCATGGAGCTCGACGATTCCTGGCTGTGAGTGCCGTCAGGTTCTGGGGTCAGGTATTCGCCGATCGGCGATGATGAGCAGTCGCAGGAAGAATCCGCCGATCAGCAGACCTCCGATGAGGTCGGTGGCCCAGTGCCAGCCGAGGGCGAAGGACACGACCACGGAGTTCACGCTGACCGCTGCGACGCCCCAGCACAATAGGCGCACGGTTCTGGTGGAGACCTTGCCGTAAGTGGCAATGAGGTAGGCGACCGCGCCGTAGATGAGCACGGCTTCGGCCGCGTGCCCGGACGGATAGCTGATTCCGCGGCCGCCGATTTCGATGAGACCGCCTTGGAAGAACCGCGGATCGTGCAGGGTGGTCGCCGGTCGAGCGAGGAGGACCTTGAGTGAACCGATGCCGAGGTAGAAGGCCGCTTCGACAGCGATCGCGAAGACGATCGGTCGCCAGGACCGACGTTTGCGCGACAGCACGATCGCGGTGATCGCCAAGACGGGAAGACAGACTGCCTGGCCTGCGATGGGGTCGAGGATGTGCTGAACGAACCAGACGAGATCGGGTTCGAAGAGATAGAGCCACCGTCGATTGAGCTTGTAGTCCCAGACTCGCAGCGGGCCGGCTGCGGCGAATGTGACGACGATGAAAGCGATCGCCAAGACCCAGATTGAGGTTGCCCAGGACAGCAACCCCTGTGCTCGTTCTGTCCACTGACTGCGATCTGAGGGGTTGCTGATCAGCTTCTCGGATTCGACATAGGGTTCAGCAACCATCAGAGTCGATTTTAGACGGAGTCGACAATCACTTCTGCTGTGGGGGATAAAGAAACGGTGAATTCTTGCGAGGATTCTCTGAAAGTCGCGCCGGTCGATCTATCGGAATCAGTGCCCGCGGGCGCGAACGACCATCGTGGCGATGCGCACGCGATTGTTCGTGTCCAGCTTGACGTTGATTCGATTGAGGTGAGTCTTGACCGTAGCCAGGCTCATGAACGTCTCCTCGGCGATCTCCTGATTCGACAGACCGTCGGCCACGAGCTCGGCGATCTGCCGCTCGCGATCGGTGAGTCCGGCCAGCAACTCAAGGGCCTCCCTCTGTAGCCGATGGTCGGAGTTCGACCTGACCTTGGCGATGACCTGCCGCATCGACTGCGGGGCGAGAATGGGCTCACCTGCGTGGACCTTGCGGACCGCAGCAGCGAGATCCACAGGGCCGATGTCCTTGAGGAGGTATCCGGCGGCTCCCGCCTCGAGCGCCCTGAAGAGGTGATCGTCGCTGCTCATGCTCGTCAGAGACACCACCTTCGGCGGTCGTACACTGTTGAGCAGACGCTGAGTAGCTTCGATCCCGCCGATTCCGGGCATCCGTATGTCCATGAGCACGACATCGGGAAAATGCAGACCTGCCTGCTCGACGGACTCTTCCCCGCTCAACGCCGAGGCGACGACGTCGATGCCGTCGGCCGCCTGGAGTATCCCCCTGATCCCGGTGATGACCATGGGATCGTCATCGACGACCATGACTCGGATCGGGGCGGCTTGGTTCATGAATGTCACAATACCTGAGGCTGCTGTCACAGCTTGTCGCAGCGCTGAAGTCGCTGTTCCACATGGCTCTTTCGGCCGTTATCGGCAGACGTTCCGGCAGAATGCGAAACAGTCCGGACAGGATCGGAAACAGTCCGGAGAGGCTGCGAATCAGTTCGGAGGAGAGAAGGACCGGAAGCTCACCTGGACGTGGAACTCATTGCCGACCACCCCGATCGACGCGTCTCCGCCGAACATCTCGGCGCGCTCCCGGATGCCGACAATCCCGGATCCCGACCCGGTCGACGCCAAGTGCGCTTCGTGCGGCACCGGACTCGTCCCGGGCAGCCCCCACTTCTGAGCGGGCGCACCGGCGCCGGGTTCTCGCGCCGAACCCGGTGCGTATCGGGGGCGAGGCGGAACATCGACCGGGGCTGAACCACGCGGAAGCGGATTGCTCACCGAGATCTGGATTCCGCGAGCTGCCGAGACGGCGACGTCCACCGTCACGGGCACGTTCGGTGCATGCTTCATCGCGTTGGTCAGAGCCTCCTGAACAATGCGAAAGGCCGCACGGTCGAGCGCAGGCGGGCACGAGTCCACGTCCTGGATGACGACGAAGGGGCGGATGACCGTACCGGTGGAGGCCACAGAGGAGATGAGCTCGGGAATCGCTGACATCGTCGCACGGCTCGGAGGCGACGAGATACCATGGCCAGGCCGCGGACGGGCCAGATCTCCGCTCCTCACACCACCCACCAGATGACGCAGATCCTCCATGGACGCACGGGCCTCCTCCCGCAGGGCAGACGCCGTCGCAGCGACCTCGGGGTCGGTGCGTGCCCCGACCTCAAGGGCACCGGTATGCAGAGATATCACCGACAGTCGGTGGGAGAGCGTGTCGTGAAGCTCGCGTGCCAAGAGCTCTCGTTCCGACTGCCGCGCGATCTCGGCCGTGAGCGACTCATTGCGCAGAGCTTCGCGTTCGGCGATCGACTCGACCGCCCTCATCTTCCGAGTCCGACGCAGAAGCGCACCGACTCCCAGCGCCGTACACAGTCCGATGACTCCGGCAGCGACCGTGATGATACTGATCGCCAGGTGCGCATCCTCCGGCGGAATGGTCGCCTCGAGCCCGGTGACCTGAGCCGGATCGGGCAGGAAGAAGATGCTGAAGGGATTGTGCTCAGCGGGTGCCAGACACATCCTCACCGTGGAGAACGCGATCAGTCCGGTGCCCACCGCCGAGGCGGTGATCGCCTGCCGCCGGGGTGCTCGGACGACGAGGTGGAAGACCGCAATGAGCAGCATCAGCGCATCGCCCCAACCCGCGGTGAGCAGTCCTCCGGCGACGAAGGGCACCCACGGCCATCGGTGACGGAGGAAGACGAGTCCCCACACGAGGAACAGCAGCAGGACGGCAACGAGTCCGGTGTCGTTGAGTTCCCCGTCGGAGAAGGCCCAGGCATGGGCCGTCACCGCCATTGACGAGGTGAAGAACCCGAAGAGGTAGAGAATGACGCCGACGAGGATGCTGCCGGCGATGCGCACGCCGCGCGGGATTCTGCGGCGAGGGGCGGATTGTACTGACACAAGAGAATCGTAACCGCGGGGGCTGACACACGTAGTCCACCTTTCAGCTGGACGGGATCAACCGATCGGCTGGTGCGGTCCAGCCCGATTGCGGACGCGCCGGGGCGCGGACGGGACGAAGCTGGAGCAGTCAGCCAGAACCAGCTTCGAAGGAGCGTCATGTCCCATTCGCGGAATCCCCAGAACACCCCGCAGCAGCCGCAGTCACCACAGCCTCAGCACCAATGGTCCCCGCAGCACCAGCCCCCTCACAGCAACCACCAGCAGCCAGCTCATAACTTCGACCCCCAACAGTGGGCACCAGCACAGAACGCACCTGCCTACGGAGCCGGCGGCTACCCGCAGCAGCCCTACGGCCAGAAGCCGCCGAAGCGGAAGAAGCCGTTGCTGAAGCGCTGGTGGTTCTGGCTGCTCGTCGTCATCGTCATCATCGCCGTTGCCAGCGCGATCGGAGGCGGGGGAGATGACACCAACACTGCGGAGGGCGGCTCGTCCGACGCTCAGCAGTCGGGGGAGTCCACGAAGAAGAAGGAGGCCGCCGACAAACCCGCCGAGGAGGCTTCGTACGGTATCGGAGACACCGTGGCCGCCGATGACTGGGAGATCACCGTCGCAGAGGTCGAGGATGGTGTCTCACAGGTCGGCGACGAATTCCTCAACGCCAAGGCACAGGGACAGTTCGTCCAGATCGAACTGTCGGTGAAGAACACCGGATCGGATCCGAACTTCTTCTTCGAAGACGACATCAAACTCGGTGATGAGTCCGGCAACACCTACTCTGCGGACTCAGAAGCCGGTATCTATGCGGCCGAGAACAACATCCTCTTCCTCGAAGAGATCAACCCCGGAAACACCGCCGAGGGTGTCCTCGTCTTCGACGTGCCCGAAGACGCCGACCCGAACAAGCTGACCTTCGCCGGCGGACTGTTCTCCGACCCGGTGGAGATCTCCTTGAAGTGACCTCACCGGTGCAGCTGTTCCGCCCGGGCGATGATCGACCGGGCGGCGCTGACCGCCTGCCCGAGGAATCCGCGCCCGAACAGACGGATATGAGCGAGCAGAGCGAAGAAGCTGTGCGCCGGCAGGTCCTCCTGCCAACCGTCCGGCATCGGGTGGGCCTGTTCGTAGCCGGAGAAGATCTCCCCGAGAAACGGGGCACCGAAAAGGGCGAGCAACGCGAGGTCTTCCAGTCGGTGACCGCCGTGGGCGGCCGGATCGATGAGCGTCACCCCGGTCGGTGACCACATAAGATTCCCCGCCCACAGATCGCCGTGGACGCGGGCCGGCGTCTCCGCACCCTCACCGCAGATGCCGGCGAAGGCGCCAGACGCGATGGCATCGATCGCCGAGGCGACCGTCGCCCGGTCCTCACCTCTGAGATCCCCGGCAACCGCAGAGGTCAGGGGTCGTAAGCGCTGCCCGACCCAATAGTCGGTGAAATCGTCGACGGGCTCGGCAGGCACCTCGAAGGGACTGTCGAGGGGGCCGAAGAATGACTGCGGGGCCGGTGACCAACCGAAACCGGGAGCACCCGCATCGTGGAGCCCGGCGAGGGCACGACCGAAGGCAGCGGCCTCCTCGGCGTCGGGACCGGTCTCCCGGAGACGGTGCAGCCGCAGAAAATCCGGCCCGTGTTCGAGCACTTCGACGACCGGGACCACATCTGGTTCGGCCAGCCACCTCAGCCCGGCGGCCTCGGCGGCGAAGAAGCCGTCCGGGGCGGACTTCCGCAGTTTGAGGAAATCAGTCATGGCCACAGGTTAGCCGGGGGAACCGTTGTCCGTCAGACCTCGGGTCAGTTCCCGAGCTCGGCGAGGAGACCGGCGGCAACCGAAACGAGGTCGCCATTGCCGGTTGCCCGAGTGCCGTCGATGAGGACCGGAGTGTCCTCCAAACCGGTGCGGATGCCGTGGCCGCGCCTGATGGCTCGGGCATTGACGACCCAGGAGGCGATGCCCTCCCCATGGTGGACCTGCGGCAGTTCGATGCCCGCATCGGCAAGGACCCGCTCGATCGCGGCGGCCTCAGCCAAGGCATGATCCGGATCGGTCACAGTGGGTTCGACGAGCACACGTGCGCATCGGTCGGCCAGCCCGGAATCGACGAATGCCGCTGCATCGTCGAGGCTGAGCAGACCTGCCTCGACTCGAACACCGCGCTCGATGAGCAGTTCGCACACTTCGC
This sequence comes from Brevibacterium sp. Lmc1, assembly GCF_057654315.1. Classification (NCBI taxonomy): domain Bacteria; kingdom Bacillati; phylum Actinomycetota; class Actinomycetes; order Micrococcales; family Brevibacteriaceae; genus Brevibacterium; species Brevibacterium sp. Lmc1. Next base: position 1,595,653 of record NZ_CM172803.1, read on the forward strand.
GAATTCCCGACTCACCTTGATTGGCACTGACGAAGTCAGGCAGCTCGGTCCATTCGGAGATGAGCGTGAGACGGACCTGCGGATCGGGTTCGATTTCGGCCGCGGTGCTCAAAGAGATCGGAATGCCCGGGCACGCGGCACGCACCTCAAGAATCGTGGCCGAGACCGGTTCGGCATGAAAGGTCTGCCGGCCGGTCGCATCGAAGGGGTGGAGGTGGATGGCCTGAGCACCTGCTGCCACGGCGGCGGCCGCCTCGGCGGCGATGGACTGCGGTGTCCGCGGAGTCGCCGGGTGGTCGCGATCACCGTTGAGGGCGGCATGCAGCAGCGGTTCGTGCGAAGCTGATCCGTTCATCTGTCCACTGTCTCGCATTCGTGACGGCGAGTACAGGTCCCTTCTGCAAGACCGTGAGAAGTCAGCCTCGAATCACTGCGAAGACACCGCGCGGGCACGCCCCGATCATGATGGGGTTCGGTGCGGCGTGTTGTTCGGAATGAGCCCGAATGACGGCAGATGTCGTGCAAGGATGAACCATCCTCGACCGAGGTGTCTCACATGGAAATAGGAGCTCAAATGGCTTTCGTCCTCTGGATCATCGCAGCGATCCTCGTCATCTCCGGCATCTTTGCGATCTTCCGCAAACAGCTGCTGTGGGGAATCGTCCTCATCGTCGTCGGCTGCCTCGTGGGGCCGGGCGGAGTCAGCCTCTTCACCTGACCGTCAGGTCCCGGACTGTCCCCAGCCCCGGCTGAGGTCATAGGGTGATCCCAGAGTCCGCCCAGCATCGAGACGGACCCGGAGAGAAAAGGGGCGCCCACGCGTGACAGAGACCGGAGACCTGAGTACTGCCGGGGCGCAGAACGGCCATTCGTGCTGCGCCCCGGCGACCAGCCGCGCCGAGGCGGTGGACAGTCATGTTTCGCACCCTGGTGCTGATCCTGCCGTGAATTCGGAGTCGGAGCCCGAGTTCAGCTTCGACTTCGTCACCGCCGGCGGCGCCTTCGACATGGGCGATCCCTTCGGCGACGGGCATCCCACCGACGGTGAGGGACCACGCCACCGTGTGAACCTCACCGAATTCGAGATCGCGACGACAAGCGTGACGAATGATGATTTCGCCCGGTTCGTCGCTGACACGGGGTTCGTCACCACCGCGGAGCGTTTGGGCACCTCGGCGGTCTTCGCCATGCTTTTGGAATCCAATCCGGGAGCAGAGGCTCACATCCTCGGTCAGGCTCCAGGCGTGCCCTGGTGGGTCGAAGTCTCCGGGGCGAACTGGGCCGCACCCGAAGGTCCGGGATCGAGCATCGACAATCGAAAAGACCATCCTGTCGTCCACATCAGCTGGGACGACGCCCATGCCTATTGCACGTGGTCCGGGACGCGGCTGCCGAGCGAAGCCGAATGGGAGCTCGCCGCTCGCGGGGGCCTCAAGGGCCGCCGCTATCCGTGGGGCAATCGGCTGCTGACCGACGGGGGATGGAACTGCAATATCTGGCAGGGCGAGTTCCCGCGTATGAACACCCTCGACGACGGCTTCATCGGCACCGCACCGGCCCGACACTTCGCGCCCAATGGGCTGGGCCTGTTCAACACCGTCGGCAATGTATGGGAATGGTGCGCCGACTGGTTCACCCGCGACTACTACCAGCATTCCCCGCAATCCGATCCCCAGGGCCCCGACATCGGAGACAAGCGGATCATGCGCGGAGGATCGTTCCTGTGCCATGACTCCTACTGCAATCGCTACCGGGTGGCTGCCCGCTCCTCGAACACTCCGGACTCATCGGCGTCGAACATCGGATTCCGAGTCGTCCGAAAAGCACACTGAGCTCAGTCCCGGAGCTCCGCACCGAGGCGGCTCATCAGGTGCTCCGTCTCGACCGACAACGTCTTGAGAGCGAACGCCACAGTCTCACGGGCATCCGCTCCGGTCCGGGTCACGGCCGTGATGTGCCGTGACGGGGCATTGTCACCGCTGATGGGGATTCGGCGCACCGGGTGAAGATCCTGCGAGCGCGACATCCTTGACGCCACACATACTCCGAAGCCGCCGTGGACGAGAGCGGTTCCCGTGTTCCAGTCATCGGCGAAATGCCCGATGCGGGGTGCGAACCCGGCCGACGCGCAGCTGGCCATGACGAGCTGGTGGTAGCCGGTGCCTGGCCTGCCCAGAATCCATATCTCATCGATGGTATCGGCGATTGTGACCGTTGCGCGGTCCGCCAAGGGGTGGTCGAGGGGAACCATGAGGTCGAGCGGGTCGTCGATGAGGAAGTGGTGGCTGAACCGATCATCACCGCCGGCGGGGATGTCGGGAGCCGCGACGACGATGCCGATATCGGCATCTCCGGAGAGCAGGAAGTCGTAGCATTCGCTGGGTTCGGCTTCGATCGTCTGAGTCTGCATATGCGGGAACTGCTGGTTGAGAGCCCGCATCGTCGGCGGCAGCAGCAGACTGGCGGCGGTGGAGAAACCGCACAGTCCCAGCGAGCCGGACACAGTCTCGGAGTAGCGACCGAGATCGGCCAGCGCCATCTCCCACTCCGCCGACATGACATCGACATGGCGCAGCAGTGCCTCGGCAGCCGGGGTGAGCCTGACATTGCGCCCGTGCTGTTCGAGCAGTGTCACTCCGAGCTCGGCAGCGAGCTGTTTGACCTGGTGGGACACAGTTGACGGCGAGTAGCGCAGCGAGTGTGCCGCGGCAGTGACCGTGCCGTGTCGCTGGATCATGCTCAACATGGTGAGCCGACTGTCGATCATGTGATCCTATCGAATGGTTTCGTGGGGTTTCTTACGATATACAACAATACTCTCGTGACCCCATCATGGAATCGACAGGGCGATGCGAGCAGTCACCAGGAGGTCGCAGAGCAGACTCGGAGACGCAGCCGCAGTCACCGGGGGAACAGACGACGCGAAGAGATGGAGGCTCCGTTTGGCCGAGAACGCACGTATCAGAGGGACGAGGCGACAGCTGTGGTTCGGTGCGTTGGTCCTGCTCATTCTCTCGGCAGCCGCGAACATGGCCAGCCCTCTGTATCCGCTGCTGCAGGAGGCCCACGGGATGTCGGAGTCCGTGATGACTTCGCTCTATGCGACCTATGTCTTCAGCTGTCTGCCGTCGCTGCTGCTGTTCGGCTCGGCTGCTGATGCGTTCGGCCGCAAGCCGGTGCTGCTGGCGGCGATCGCTCTGGTCGGCTTCGGCACTGCGATTTTCGGGATCGACACGGCGGGAGTCGCCGGTCTGTTCATCGGCAGAGCCCTGGTCGGCATCGGACTCGGGTTGGGCACCGGCGCCGGAATCGCTCTCATGGTCGAGGCCTCGCCGGCGCGGCGAGTCTGGTTCGGGTCGACTCTGGCGACGATTTCATTCGTCTTGGGGTCGGGCCTCGGCCCGATGCTTGCAGGCGTCGTGTCATCGCTGTCGACGGCGCCGCTCGCTCTGCCGTTCCTCGTCATGGTGTTCCTGATCGTCATCGTCATGGTCCTCATCGCGATGATGCCGCTGCAGCGGCCGATCACTCGGCAGCGGTGGAGGCCGACCTGGCCGTCAGTGCCCGGCGCCATGCGCACAAGCTTCAACATCGCCGCTCTGACCGGATTCATCGGCTGGACGGCGCTCGGCCTCTTCCTTGCCCTGCTGCCTTCGATGGCACAGTCGATCATTCCGAACTCGGGCACCCTGACCTCCGGCCTCATCGTCGGCTCGGTTCTCGTCGTCTCGGCCGCGAGCCAACTGATAGCCCCGAAGTTCCAACCGCGGGCGGCTCAGACCCTGGGGCTGACGCTCATGGGGCTCGGGGCAGCACTCCTGCTGTCATCGAATCTGCCCGAGATCAGTCCCGCGGCGGTGAAGGTCATCATGGTGTTCGCGGCCGTGGCCACTGGCATCGGGCACGGGCTGAGTTACTGGGGAGCGAATCGGGAGATCGACGTGCTCACTCCGCCGAAGAACCGAGCCGGCATCTCCGCGGCACTCTATCTCGCCTTCTATGCCGGGGCCGGTGCTCCGGCTGTCGTCGTCGGAGTGCTGGCGCTGAGTATGCCGCTGGTCGTCGGCACGATGATCTTCACCTTGGCTCTGCTGCTGGCGACGATCGTCACGATTCCGGTTCCGAGTCTCTCCCAGACGGTGATTCGGCAGTCGAAGGCCGCGGTCGCGGTAGCGGACGCCGTGCCGGAGCCGGCTCTCAACGTTGTTGAAGCGCAATGGTTCGACAGCGGATACGGCGTCTCCGGCCACGACAGCGGGACCGCCTCGGCCGGGCACCCGGCAGCCCGATAGACTGCGAGTCATGTCGAGAATCACCTGCCCCGAACTGAGCACGAAGACCGTCACCGCTGAGGAAGCAGCCCGCCATATCGACAATGGCCAACGCGTGGCTATGAGCGGTTTCACCGGTTCCGGGTACCCGAAGGCAGTGCCGGGGGCGGTGGCCGCACGTGCTCAGGCCGCCCACGACCGTGGTGAGGACTTCCGCATCGAACTGTGGACGGGAGCATCGACGGCGCCGGAACTCGACGGGGTACTCGCCGAAGCGAACGCGGTGAGCAAACGGCTGCCGTTCCAATCCGATCCGGCTATGCGGGCCTCGATCAATTCCGGTGACACCGCTTATGTCGACACTCACCTCAGCCATTCGGCTCAGCAGGCATGGTTCGGCTTCTACGGCAACCTCGACGTCGCCGTCGTCGAAGTCGCGGCGATCCTGCCCAACGGTCTGCTCGTTCCCGGCAGTTCCGTCGGGAACTCGAAGACATGGCTCGACCTGGCCGACAAGGTCATCCTCGAGGTCAATGACTGGCATCCGCGCGGCTACGAAGGCTTCCACGATGTCTACTACGGAACCCGGCGTCCGCCCGAGCGGCTGCCGATCCAACTGCTCGAGCCGATGCAGCGCATCGGTGACCCCTATCTGCGTGTCGACCCGGCGAAGGTCGTCGCCGTGGTGGAGACGAACGCTCCGGACCGGAACCTGCCGTTCAAACCTGCCGACGAGGACTCGAAGGAGATTGCCGGCCACCTCGTTGATTTCCTCCGCCATGAGATCGCCGCAGATCGGCTGCCGCCGGAGCTGCTGCCGCTGCAGTCAGGCGTCGGCAATGTCGCCAATGCGGTGATGGGCAATCTCGCCGACAGTGAGTTCGAGGGACTGACCGCCTATACGGAAGTCATCCAGGACGGAATGCTCGACCTCATCGACAGCGGAAAGCTCACCTCGGTGTCGGCGACGGCGTTCTCGCTCTCGGCCGAACGGGCAGCGGACTTCAATGACCGGATCGAGTCGTACAAGGGCAGGATCCTGCTGCGCACCCAGGAGATGTCGAACCACCCGGAAGCCATCCGTCGCCTCGGCATCATCGCCATCAACGGGATGGTCGAGGCCGATATCTACGGCAACGTCAACTCCACGCATGTGACCGGTTCGTCGATCATCAACGGCATCGGCGGCTCCGGTGACTTCGCCCGCAACGCCTACCTCAACTTCTTCGTGTCGAATTCGCAGGCCAAAGCGGGAGCGATCTCTGCGATCGTGCCGTTCGCCAGCCATATCGACCACACCGAACACGACACTCAGATCCTGGTCACCGAACAGGGCCTGGCCGATCTGCGCGGACTGCCGCCGGTGGCCAGGGCACGGAAGATCATCGACAACTGCGCCCACCCGGACTACCGCGATCGTCTCAACGACTACCTCGAGCGTGCGATCGCCGCGAATCCGACCGGTCGGCATACCCCGCACATCCTCGCCGAGGCCCTGTCCTGGCACGAGAAGTTCCTCACGACCGGGCACATGTGAGCTGCAGCGGGGCACCGACCCCGCCGGTTCAGCCGCTGACCACGGTCGGCACTGCGGCGACCACCCAGGCGAGTCCTGGCCCGATGAGGCACATGAGGCCGGCGTAGCCGATCATCTGTCGGTAGTAGCGGTCGCGGATGCTCGGATGGACATTGGCCAGGAGCATCGCGCCGTTGGTCGAGAACGGACTGATATCGACGATGGTCGCGGCGATCGCCAGCGCCGCGACGAACCCTCCGACATGCACGTCGCCCGACTCGAGGAACGGCACCGCCAGGGCGATGACGACACCGATGATCGCCAAGGACGACGCCAGCGCGGAGATCAGGCCGGACATGTAGAACAGCAGCAGCGCTGCCAGCAGGGGGACGCCGATCGCTGAGATGCCGGCCGAGACCCATTCGACGGTTCCGGCCTCCTGCAGCACGGCGATGTAGGTGAGCACTCCGCAGATGAGGATGACGATCGACCATGAGACCTTCGACAGCGCGGCCTTGCCTGCGGCCGGGTCGATGGCGGCGAGCACTACCGAGATCGTGATGGTCACCAGGCCCACATCCCAGCTGAAGATGATCACGGACAGCGCCATCGCGATGAGCCCGATCAGGGTCGGGATCTGAGAGCGTGTGAGACGGATGGTCGTTCCGCCGTCGGGCTCGGCCTCGGGGTGGGGGTGAGCCCCATCTGCCTCCGCGCGCAGTCCTGGCCGGCGACGGAGGACGAACCAGACAACGACCGCGAAGACGGTATTGAAGATGAACGGGGCGAGGAACAAGGTCAGCGGCGCAGGGGTGAGGCCGTTCTTCGTCAGATAGTCGTTGATGAAGATGCCGTAGACGCTGATGGGCGAGAACGCGCCGGCCAGGGCACCGTGGACGACGAGCAGACCGACCATGAACTGATTGATCCTATGACGCCGCGCGAACGACAGCGCCAGCGGCGCGATGATGGCCACGGCGAAGAGCGCCCCGAGCGAGATGAGGACAGCTGTCAGTGCGAAGAAGATCCAGGGCATGAGTCCGATGCGCCCGCCGACGAGCTTCACGCACCAGCGGACGATGACTTCGATCGCGCCGTTGTTCTGGGCGAAGCCGAAGAGGTAGGTCAGGCCGACGAGCGTAAGGAAGAGGTCGACGGGAAATCCTGCGAGGAACTCTTCGGGCGCCTGGTGCAGGACGAGGCCGCCGACGCCCGCGGCCGCGATGAAGCCGAGCAGGCCCATATTGATGTCCCGCCAGGTTCCGATGACGAACATCAGTCCGAGGACGATTACGCAGATCAGTTCTGCACTCATGGGTTCAGCTTCTCCTTCGAACGTCAGCCGCGGAATGTCCGGCGGCACATGGGCATGCGACTCAAATTAATGCATGTCACCTGGTGCGATCAGGTCCATTCGGCATATGAACTCACAGCGACGCTCAGCGGAAGGACTCAGGAGCCGATTCGCCGCTTCGTATAACTGAGGGCAGAATTCGTCCATCGCGGATAGTGCGGACGATCACAGACTCGTTAGTGTGTCATTCAGCTTCATCGGGCCGCACGAGAGTCGTTTGGACTCAGCGCGGCATCCTCCTTCTCTCAGTCTGCGAAAGGTCGCCGTCGATCATGAACGAATCCACACCGGAACCCAGCGAATCCGATGTGCTCACGGCCGCCTCGGCGATCGTCGATGCCTTCGCCGCCACGGACACTCAGTCGTATTTCTCCCGATTCGCCGAGGACGCCTCGTTCGTCTTCCACCCCGAAGCGCGACGCCTGAACACTCGTGCGGAATATGAAAGGGAGTGGGCTTCGTGGTTGGCCGACGGCTGGTCAGTGGCCGCCTGCGCGTCATCGGACCAGCTCGTCCAGACCTTCCCCGGCGGAGCCGTGTTCTCCCACACCGTCGATACGACCGTGAACACCGCAGACGGGCGGGAATCGTACCGGGAACGCGAATCGATCGTCTTCCGCCGCCTCGGTGACGGTGGGCTCATTGCCATCCACGAACACCTCTCCACGGTCCCGGACCCTGCCGACGGCTCGTCGGCGGCTGGTCCCAATGCCGCCGAAAGCAAGCCCGGCGCCGAGGAGGTCGCGCGGTGAACTGGTACCGCCGTTTGGAACAGCGATTGGAATCCGGCCACGATTCCGGAGTCATCCGCGGAACCCTGAGCGGGGGACGGATGTTCATGATCTGGCTGGCCGCGAACCTCGTCGTCACGACCCTGTTGACCGGAACCCTGTTCGTCCCCGGCGTCGACTTCACCACAGCGGTCATCGTCATCATCGTCGGCACGCTCATCGGCACCGTCGTGCTCACGCTCATCGGCAACATCGGCACCCGCACGGGCCTGGCCACCATGGCCATCACCCGCGGTGCCTTCGGCGCCAAGGGCAGCTTCCTGCCGGTCGCCGCCAACGTCATCATCCTCATGGGCTGGAGCTGGGTGCAGGCCATGTTGGCGGGAATCAGCGTCAACTACGTCGTCGCACAGACGACGGGATTCTCCAACCCGATCCTCTTCTCGGTGCTCTGCCAGGCGCTCGTCGTCGGACTGGCGATCCTCGGCCACGAAGGGATCGAGAAGGCCGAACCCTGGTTCGCTCTTCTCATCCTGCTGGTCATGGCCTATGTCTTCGTCATCGCGTTCACGGGACACTCACCCGGCGAATACGCAGGAATCGAGAGCCTGCCGGAGCTCGAGTTCACTCCGGTCCTCGCACTCGATATCGTCATCTCCACAGCCATCTCCTGGACCGTGCTCTCCGGCGACCTCAACCGTTTGGCCGGGACTCAGAAGGCCGGAATCGTCGGATCGGGTCTGGGCTACCTGACCTCGACCGTGCTGGCGATGCTGCTGGGTCTCACCGCGTTCAGCTTCATCCTGCTCGACGGGGGAGACCCGGCCGAATTCGACCCGACGGCCCTAGCCGCGGAATTCGGATGGGCGCTGGCCATCGTCATCTTCCTCTCCGTCATGGCCACGAACACGATGGTCGTCTACGGAATGGTCAACTCCGTCGTCGGCGCACAGAGCAGGACGAAGCTGAAGTTCCTGCCGACGGCCCTCATCCTCGGCGCGATCTCGATCATCGGTTCGACCTGGCTGGCCCTGCTCGACCAGTACACCGACTTCCTCACGATGATCGGGGCGTTCTTCGTCCCCGTCTTCGCCATCCTCATCGTCGACTACTACATCATCAAACGCGGTGCCTACTCACCCGACATCCTCAAGGACTCCGGCGGCCTCTACTCCTACACCCGCGGAGTCAACTGGGTGGCCGTCGGGGTGTGGGTCCTCGGGGCGTTGGCGTCCTATGTGCTCACCTACGCCTATCCCAGCCCGATCGGAGCGACGATCCCGTCCTTCGCCATCTCCTTCGTGCTCTACCTCGTGCTGTCCTGGGGCAGCCGAGCGAAGTTCGCGGGAACTCGGCATGCGCACCTGGCCGACGGGATCCGCGGAAGCTGAACGGGGAGTTCTCGGTTCCGGGCCGCGAACTGACCACTATGTGCCGTTCACAGGTGATGAAGCAGCACAGGCGCTATGATCGCAACGGTCGGCCGGAATCACAGAAGGGAACCGGGTGTCTGTGATGGTAGTCTTCGACAGGTTCATGCCCCCGAACCGTCGACTCAACCCCGAGGCGCTGGCCTGGGTCGCGGTGATCGTGCTTGCCATCGTCATGCTCGCGGTGGAATCGTCGATCGCCGTCTCGGTCAATGAGGCCCCCGTCGCATTGGCCTTCGTCGTCACCATCGTCCACGTCGGGTCCATGCCGCTGTCCATGCTGCGCCCGCTCTTCGGCACGATCATGTCGATCGCCGCCTGCACTGTGCTGCCGCTGCTGGGGCCGCTCGTGTCGGGTGTGCCGTGGCCGTGGATGGTTCCGATGATGATCACTCAGATCGTCATCATCCTCGTCATCGGCCTCCGCGCCCACTGGGGAGTGGCCCTGGCTGCACTGCTCGGCAGCATCGCAAGTTCGGCGGCCGCGGTGCTCATCACTCATCTGCTCGTCGCAGACACCCGCACCGACGGTGCCATTGTCAACATCCTCATTTACTCCTGCATCGCCGGCGGCGTCTACCTCGCCGCGGTCATCATCCAGCAATGGCAGCTCATCCGCTCCCAACTGGTCCAGGAGAAGGAGAACACCGCGGAGGAGCACTCCAAACGCGTGACCGTCGAGGAGAAGGCCCGCATCGCCAGGGAACTCCACGACATCGTCGCCCACAGCATGTCGATCATCAACATCCAGGCCTCCAGCGCACCGTTCCGCCATGCCGGGATCGACTCAGAAGTGGCCAAAGAGTTCGAAGACATCTCCAGCTCCGCCCGCACAGCGCTGACCGAGATGCGCGGACTGCTCAGCGTCCTGCGCAACGATGAAGGCGGAGGCGAACTGGCGCCGCAGCCGAAGTTCTCCGAGATCGACCCGCTCATCGAGAAGGCCCGACAGGCCGGAGTGCAGGTCACCGTCGAACGCAGCGGCGAACCGATCGACCACCTCATGCGCGACAGCACCGGACTCGCCGGCTACCGCATCATCCAAGAAGCCCTGAGCAACGCGATCCGCCACGCCCGCAACTCCGCCATCTCCATTAGCATCCGCGGTGGCAACTCGGCCGTCTGGATCAGCGTCACCAATGACCACGGCGACGGTCCCGGCGAGGCCGCGAAACACGAGAAGCACAGCCGGCAGGGACTGATCGGCATGCGCGAACGGGCAGCCTCCGTCGGTGGGGAGATCCGCAGCGGAGCCACTGCCGACGGAGGCTTCGAAGTCGAAGCAGTGCTGCCGCTTTCGCCCCGCGAACGCTCGACCGACGACGGTGAACCGAGCGTCGACACACCGGTCACGGACACTTCGGCCACGGACAAGGAGACCCCATGATCAGGATCGTCATCGCCGATGACCAAGCGATGGTCCGCGCCGGCTTCGCCGCGCTGCTGAGCGCTCATGCAGATATCGAGGTCATCGGACAGGGCGAAGACGGTGCACACTGCGTCGAGCTCGTCGCCGACCTTGGCCCCGATATCGTCCTTATGGACGTCCGAATGCCGCTGATGGACGGAATCGAAGCAACCCGCACGATCGTCGCCGCGAATGCCGAGACCCGGATCATCATGCTCACCACCTTCGACATCGACGACTATGTCTTCGATGCCATCCGCGCCGGGGCCAGCGGTTTCCTCCTCAAGGATGCCCCGCCCAGTGAACTCGCCGAGGCGGTCCGCATCGTCGCCGGAGGCGAAGCGCTCCTGGCGCCGAGCGTGACGAAACGGGTCATCGAACACTTCGCCACCGGAGGACAGAAGCCCAACCGCACAGCGCTGCCCGAACTCACCGACCGAGAACGCGAGATCCTCATCCAAGTCGCCCGCGGAGCGTCCAACACGGAGATCGCGGCGAGTCTGCACATCGCAGTGCAGACCGTGAAGACCCACGTCTCCCGGATCCTGTACAAACTCGATGCCCGAGATCGCGCCCAAGCAGTCATCGCCGCCTACGAATCAGGTCTCATCGTCCCCAACAGCTGAGTTCTGCACCTGTCCTCACCTCGGACCCCCTACCCGAGTAGGGGGTGAAGAACGGCACCCAGGGGTGACGAAAAACGGCGCGGGCATCCATACGGTGGGAACCATGAACCCGTCTGACCTCATGACTTCCGAACCGTCTTCCCCAACTGCGACCGAACTGTCGACTCCGGCACCGGATCGGGCCACGCGGGCCGCAGTGCTCGAACGCAGGCGAGCGAAGAGGGGAACCGCCGAACAGGAATTCACCAGCGACTTCAGCGCGCTGATGGCGCAGGTCAAAGAAGCGGGCCTGCTGGCCAGACGGCCGGGCTGGAACACCCTGCGCTTCGTCCTCCTCGGGCTCGGCTACGTCGCATCCTTCGCCATGCTCTTCCTCATCGGTGAGAGCTGGTGGCAGATGGCGACCGCAGTTGTCTTCGGTGCACTGTTCACCCAGACCGCCTATGTCGCCCATGACGCAGCACACCGGCAGATCTTCACCAGCGGAAAGGTGGGGGAGTGGGTGTCGACGATCATCGGCAACCTCTTCATCGGACTGAGCTACGGATGGTGGCTGAAGAAGCACAATGCACTTCACCACGCCAATCCGAACAAGGCCGGAGTCGACGGAGACATCGCTCCTGGCGCCCTCGTCTTCACTCCCGAGGATGCACGTGAACGCACAGGCCTGGCCAAATGGTTCGCCGCACGTCAGGGCTGGTTCTTCCTGCCGCTGCTGACCCTGGCCGGCCTCCAGCTGCACGTCGAATCCGTCAAAGCCATCGTCCGGGGACAGTCGTCGATCAAACGCCGTTGGATCGAAGGCGTCTTCATCGGAATCCGCCTCATCGGGTTCCCTGCGCTCGCCATCTGGGCGGCAGGTCCTCTCATCGGCAGCGTCTTCTTCCTCGTCCAGCTCGCCGTCTTCGGCGTGCATATGGGCGGATCATTCGCCCCCAACCACAAAGGACAGCCGATCGTACCCAAAGATGTGAAGATCGACTTCCTGCGCCGTCAGACGCTGATGTCACGCAATATCTCCGGCGGTCGCTTCATGGGATTCCTCATGGGCGGTCTGAACTATCAGATCGAACACCACCTGTTCCCCAGCATGCCGAGCGTCAACCTGCACCGGGTGCAGCCGATGGTCCGCGAATACTGCCGCCAGAAGGACATCACCTACACCGAGACGACTCTGCTCGAGTCCTACAAGATCATCATCGCCTACCTCAACCGGGTGGGCCTCGGCGAAGCAGACCCCTTCGATTGTCCCGTCACCGCGCAGTTCCGGTCGCGCTGACCGGCGGGCCTTATTCGGTTCGCACCGAGGGACCGTCGGGGGAAACTCAGGTGAGGTGATCGTGGTCGCCGGAGACCCATTCGGCATAGCGTTCTGCTGAGGTCTGCACTGCAGAGTGTGCCCCGGAACCGATCGACTGACCGAAGTTGCCGTACATGCGGTCGAAGTCGAGATCGATCACCGAGGCGGCGATGCGCCTGACGACCGTGGCCGATAACGGCAGATAGTTCGGGAAGCTGCGCATGAACGTCACCCACCCCGATCGCGCCACCGGACCGATCGAATCGCCGCTGAGCATGACCCCGGCGCCGTCGGCGCCCGTCCAGACTGCCACCGCACTGCCGGGGAAATGACCTCCCGTCCTCCGGAGCCTCACCCCAGGCACCGGCTCCGCCTCGTGGAAATAGGGGCAGACGGCCCGGCCGGTCCGCTGCACCCATTCGAGGTCGGCCCGGCACACGAAGACGGGAGCTCCATCGAATGCGGCACTCCATTCCAACTGGGTGCCGAACATGTGCGGGTGGCTGGCGGCGATCGCCGCAACTCCGCCGAGGTCCCGGATCGCCGCGACCGCCTCGGCGTCGATATAGGCGGGAACATCGAAGAGCACATTGCCGGAATCGGTGCACACGAGATAGCAGGTCTGCCCGATCCCGAGCTTCGGTTCGACGCGGATGGCGAAGAGACCGGGTTCCCTCTCCGTGGTGGCGATGCGGTGGCCCTCGGATTCGAGGTCTGCCCGAGTCGTCCACTGTTGGCCGGAGGCAGGAACCCATTGCCGATCGTCCTCGCAGATCGGACACAGCTGTGGTGGAGGCGTCGTCGTCTCCACCCCGCAGGTGCGGCAGATCGTCACATCGGAAAATGCCACCATGTCATCCTCTCGGTTCCACAGAGGAAACCACAGACTCCCACCGAGCCTAGTCCTCACATGAAGTGAAGACCAGGATCGATGGGAGTCCAACGACGCGGCAGCTTGTCAGTGGGCGGCCGTGTGCGCCTTCCTGTGGGCGAGGACGTGGCCGACGAGGATGAGCGCGATGCCGACGACGAGCCAGGCGGTGAGCACCCACCACTGGAGAGCCGACGGCGCGTCAGGGAAGTAGGAGAGATCGCGCAGCAGCGTGCCCGCCGCTCCGGGCACGAAGAACTGACCGATATCGCCCCAGGAGCCGGCGAGGAACTCCTTCGGCTGATTGAGCGAGGCGATCGGATTGCCGATGAGCATGGTGAGCACTGCACCGAACGCGATGCCGGCAGGTCCGATGAGGGAGACGAAGCCGTTGATCAGGCCGACCGTGGCCGCGATCGACAAGCCGATCGCCAGGGCATTGATCGCGAAGTTCCCCTGCAGGATCCCGAACCAGGTCTGCATGATCAGGGCCAGTGCCAGTCCTCCGACGACTCCGTAGACGATGGTGCCGACCAGGCGCATCCGCCGTGAACGGATGCCCATGCTGGTGAGCACACCGCCGACGATGCCGCCAAGGGTCAACGGCAGACCCGCGATGGCCAGGCCCGCACCGGAGGGATCGTCGTCGGAGAGCGGCACGACGTCGGTGATCTTCACCTGCGGAACCTCCGTCGCCGAGGCGGCCGGATCGGCGCCGTCTCCGGCCGGGTTGCCCTGCGGCGGGGCCTGACCGGAGGCAGCGGCCTCGAGAGCCTTCTGCATCTGCTCCTGCATCTTCTTCGTGCCTTCCTGGAGGCCCGAGATCGCCTGTTGGTCGATGTTGTGCTGCATCTGGGTGCCGATTCCGCTGAGCTGCTGCGCGACAGCAGGGGAGGCGGCCTTGGCGATGAGGATCTCCGGTTCGTCCTCGAGGACGAAGGCGCCGTAGACCTCTCGCTGTTCGATGAGGTTCACCGCCTCGGCGCGTGAGTCGACGGTCTTGAGATCGAGCATGCCGTCCGGGGCGTTCTCAGCGATCTGGTCGATCTGCTCTTCGTCTCCGACCGCTGCGATCGGCAGGTCTTTGGGGTCCGAGGTCACGGTCGGCCAGCTGAAGGCGAGCATGACGAGGCTGACGACGGCGGCGGCGAGGACGGCGACGAGGATCGCGCGTCCGAACTGTGGGGGAGCGGCCTGCGCCGCCTTCTCCGGTGTCTCGCTCACCGCCGAGTGGTCGGCCTTGTCTTCTCTGCTGAGTATCTGGGTCGGCATGTCTGTCCAATCATCGAAAACGAATACTCGTTCATTATGAATCCATCCGCTAGGATATATCAAGAATGGTCATTCGTTTTTTGGGGGAGATGTGCCGAAGGTCACCGAGGAGCACAGGAGTGCGATGCGTGCCAGGATTCAGGATGCGGCGCTGGCCTGTTTCGCGCGCAGGGGGTTCGCCGGTGCGTCCATGGCCGACATCGTCAAGGAAGCGGGGCTGTCGGCCGGAGCGGTCTATGTCTACTATGCGTCGAAGGCCGACCTGATGATCGACGTCGCCCGCCGGGTGATGGAGCCGCGCATGGCGGTGCTCGAGGCGGCCAAGTCCGGAAGTGAGGTGACAGCTCCTGCCGAGGTGTTCGTCGAGCTCATCGATTCCCTGCTCATCGACAATCCGTTCGCCTCGGTCATGGTTCAGGTCTGGGGGGAGTCTTCCTACGACAAGGAGTTCGCGAGTTTCGCCGGTGGGGTCTTCGAGACGCTCATCGAAGAATTCACCGTTTATCTTGCTGCCTATCTGCAGGATCAGCGGGGAGCGGACGCTGAAGGCGCGCGGGCTCGTGCCGCGGCAATGGTGCCCGGGCTGCTGGCAATGATCCAGGGGGCCGTCGTCCAGTCGACCGTCTTCGGCGAATCCTCCCGGCTGCGGGTCCGGGCCGGAATCGAAGCAGTGATCTCCAGCGTCGATTTCTGAGTTCGTCGGCTGCTCATACGGAATCGCCGTCGTCATCGACCGAGTGGACGCGGTCTTCGCGCATGCTCACCGTTTCGACGCCGCTCAGTTCCATGAGCGGGGCGACGAGCAGGTGCAGAGGCCGCTTTCCGTCGAACCTCACATCGACCTGCACCATCCGCGTCTCGTCGGGGGACTCGAAGCGGCGCGAATCGACGATGGTATTCGCAAAACCCATTCGGCCGGCCAGAGCGAGGATCTCGCGGAGGACACCGGCCCCGTCGTGGTAGGTGATGCGCAGGAGTTTGCGATGGTCGCTGTTGGGGATCCTGCGGATGAGAGGCGCGATGACGAACAGCGTGAACAGGTGCAGAGCAGTGAGCATGGCGGCCAAGGGCAGCATTCCCGCACCGCAGGCCATTCCGACGGCCGCGGTGACCCAGATCGTTGCGGCGGTGGTGAGTCCGCGGACCATGTTGCGTCCTTTGAAGATGACTCCGGCGCCGAGGAAGCCGATTCCGGAGACGATCTGCGCGGAGATTCGTGAAGGGTCGAGGCGGACGTCGTTCTCGAGCACTCCGGCGAATCCATACGCGGAGATCAGAGTGAAAGCGCAGGTGCCGATGCCCACGAGCACGTGGGTGCGGTACCCGGCGGCCTTCTGCCTGAACTGCCGCTCGAAGCCGATGAGGGAGCACAGGACGAAGCTGGCCAGCAGCAGGCCGGCTTCCAACAGGCCGGTGCTGCTCATGATGTTCTCAATCGACGCGGAGTTGACCATAGTGCCTTCACCATAGCCCCACCCCCAACGAACAACCCCCAATTACTACCTGACGGCGGCCCGGCAACCTCGCGCGAGGTTGCTGGGCCGCCGTCAGGTAGCAGGTCAGACTGTGGAGGGGATTGACTACTCGTGAGGTCTGCGGCTGCGGGCCTGACCGTCGCCGGCTGTCGGGGCTCGGCGATCCGACTCCTGCGCGTCGGTGCCGTCGTCGACGATGGAGCCTTGAACGGTCTGGTACGACTCCTGGCTGGGCGCGGAGTCCTGATCGGCCGCCTCGGCGTCGGACTTCGCATGATCCGGGGACATGCCCAACGCCAATGCCTGCTTCCGTTGTTCCTTGGCGATCTCTCGCTCGCGTTCGAGGTGGAGATTGCCGAAATCATGGGCCGTGCGCGGCGGTTTGATGCCATCGATGAGGAAGACGAGAGCCAGCGACACCAGTCCCCACAGGCCGAGGACCTGCAGATGTTCGGTCACGACATCGCCGTCGAAATACAGGATCGAGCGGATGGTCTCGACCGAGGCGGCCATCGGCAGAAAATCGTGCAATGTGGCGAAGAACTTCGGCACCATATACTGCGAGAGGGCTCCGTTCGACGACGGCACGCCGGCGAACATGAGCGTGCCGATGACCGGGATGATCGCGAACATGCCCAAGAGCCTTTCGAAGACCATGGCGAACATGGAGATGCAGGCGATGGCGATGATGCCGGCACCCCACAGCGCCGCGAAATGCCCGTCGACGGCTCCTGTGATCGGACCGGCGATGGTCGCGACGATCAGCGACATAAACGGTGCGTAGACGACGATGATCGGCAGCATCCGCTTCAGCGGCCTGGTCCACGGGTTGGCGTTAGCGGCAACGATGACGACCATGAAGCCGGCGAGGATCCATCCCATCGCCACGTACATCACAACCACGCCGTTCTTGTCCCGATCGGGCAAGGGCTTCAGGTCGTCGACCGTGAGATCGGAGTCCTGCGCCTGAGCCACCTGTTCGAAGACCTGTACGGCCACACGGTAGGAAGCGTTGTTGCCGGCCTGGTTGGCCAAGAGCTCGAAATCCGGATTCTTCTCGCTGGGTAGGACGAGCGCGGCGACCTCATCGCGGTTCTCCACGAGCCGACGGGCTTCGCCCTTGTCATCGAGCGCGGTGAACTCGAACTTTCCGTCCATCTGCTCATCGAGCTGCTTGATCGTGTCTTCGGCCTGTTCGACCGAGGACCCGACGACCGCGACCGGCATGTCCTTCGGCGTCGGCGAATGCATCGCTCCGAGCATGAACGTGATCATCATGGTCACCATCGCCAGCGGGAAGAGGGTCAGCGAGATGTAGCGCATGAGCTTCGTATCCGGCCTCCGGCCGCCGTGGATCGCTGCCACATTGACATCCAGCGGCACAGGGTGTTCATTGCGCTTGGCGTAGAAGTGGTCGTAGACCTTCGTCAGCAGCAGACCGGCCACCGCGCCGAGGGCGAGGACGAACAGGTGTCCGGTGACTCCGTTGCCGTCGAAGTAGAGCACGGAGCGCAGGGACTCGCCGATCGCCGGCATCGGCAGGAACTCGTGGGTGAAGCGGAAGAACTTCGGCATGCTGTACACCGGCATCGCCATATTCGACGACGGCATGCCGAGGACCATGAGGAAGAGGATCCCGAGAATCACACCCAGTGCCCCGACGAGGCGGGTGATGAAGAGCTGGACGGAGGAGATGGCGAAAACGCCCAGCCAGGCGATGCCGAGGACGGCCGCCGTGTCCTTGACATCGACGACATCGAGGATCGGGCAGGCCACGGTCCACACGAGGCCGGCGATGGCAGCCGACCACCCGGCGAGGATCGGCACGATGCGTTTGAACTTCAGCAGTTCAGGCGAATTCGACCGCAGAACGCTGAAGGGCATGTAGCCGGCCATGACGATGGAAGTCATGAGGAACATCGCCGCCATCCCGGACGGATCGTTGTCCGGCAACGGGACGATGTCGTCGGTGTTGACCGTGAAACCGTCTTCAGCGAGCGCGGGACGCACGAGCTGCTCGACGGTGGTCGACTGTTGGATCCCGGCTCCGCTGGCGGTGACGATCGTCGCGGTATCGCCCTTGACGATGATCGCCGCCGAGGCCTCCCTGTCATAGACGTCCTGGCGGGCGTCGTAGACATCATCGGTCGTCTCGATTTCGAAGGCGTCGGGTTCGGCGCCGTTGATCGCAAATGCCACATCATCGGCCTTGGCCGATGACCCCGCCACCACGATGGGCATGTCGTTGGCTTCGGGGGAGTGCATCGTCCCCAGGTAGCTCGTGATCATCATGCCCACGAAGATGAGCGGCATGAGGAAGATCGCAACGGTGCGGCCGATGAATTCGGCCTTCGCGCGTTTGGCCGCTGCTTGGTCCTCGGTGGTCGCAGTCGAGCCGGCCTCGGAGTCGGAAGCCGGGTGCGATGTCGGGTGCTCGGACTCGAGGGCCTCTTTTCTCGTTCGCGGTTGGCTATCGGACATTGTCGTCCCCTTCAAGGATCGGAAATCGTGTGATCCTCGTCGACCACGGTGAACTTCGCCAGTTTAAGACACGTGACTTAAAACTGTGAAATCGAGAACTTGTGATTTCGAGAGCGAATGGAAAGATGAGGGAATGACCATCCAGAGTGACCGGGCGCGGGATGCCCTGCTCGACGCCGCCGAAGAGCTGTTCGCGCGCAATGGGATCGATGCGGTATCGAACAGGCGCATCGTCGAACACGCGGGGGCTGCGAATCACTCGGCGATCGCTTACCATTTCGGCGGCCGCGAGGGGCTGCTGCGCGCACTCGTCGAGCGCCACCATGACGAAATGGCTCGGCGCAGGCGTGAGCTGACGGAGCAGCTGGGCGAGACGCCGAACATCCACGAGCTCGTCACGACTCGTCTGCGCCCGCTCATCGAGCTGCTCGACAGTCTTCCGAAGCCGAGCTGGCGGGCGCAGTTCATGTCTCAGATCTCGGCTGTCCCCTCCGCCGTCGAGGTGGCCAAAGAGGTGATCGGGGACGCGGACCTGCCCGATGACCTGCGATTCATCAACGGAGCGGTCGACGGGATCCCCGAAGGGGTTCTGCGCGGTCGCGCCTATCTGCTGGGGAGCATGGTCGTCGGCGTCTGCGCCGACCAGGAGGCGAAGATGAATGAAGACGCCAATAAGGGCAGCTGGGAACAGGTCGGCCGCTTCCTCATCGATGCGGCGGCGGGAATGCTCGGGGCACCGGTGACCGACCCGGACGGTGCCGTGCGCTACCCGAGCGTTCCCCTGCTCTGATCAGCTGACAGCCCCGCCCGAATCTCCTGTTATTACTACCTGACGGCGGCCCAGCAACCTCGCGCGAGGTTGCTGGGCCGCCGTCAGGTAGCAATAGGGGTGTTTTGGTCAGTTGCAGCCGTCGGGGCCGCAGACCGCGCCGTCGGCGAAGTCCTCGGCCGCGTCCTTGCCTGCTGACTGCGGAGTCCCGGCGAGCACCGTGAGCTTCTGTCCCTCGTCCCAGGCCGTCTCGAGTGCCTGAGAGAAGACCTCCGCCGGTTGGGCTCCGGAGATCCCGTACTTGCGGTCGATGACGAAGAACGGGACTCCATTGGCGCCGAGCGAGCGGGCCTCACTGATATCGGCCCGTACCTCATCCGAGAATTCATCGGTTGCGAGGATCCGGCGGACCTCGACGGGATCGAGGCCGATCTCACGTCCCACCTCGGCGAGGTAGTCGACGTCACCGATGTCGCGACCCTTCTCGAAATGGCCCGAGAGCAGCACCTCCTTGGCCTCGGACATGAGTCCGTGAGTCTTGGCGAAGTGGAGGAAGCGGTGCGCGGTGAAGCTGTTGGCCACGACGATCGAGTCGAAGTCGTAGTTCAGGCCGACTCCGGCAGCCTGCTGTGTGACATGATCGAACATCTGTCGCACCTGAGCGGCGGGCATGCCCTTCATCTGACTGAGGTATTCGGTCTCGGTGCCGTCGAAGTGATCGGGCAGGCTCGGGTCGAGCTGGAAGCTGCGCCATTGGACGTCGACGTCATCCTTGTGAGCGAAGCCTTCGAGGGCATCCTCGAAGCGACGTTTTCCGATATAGCACCAGGGGCAGGCGATGTCCGACCAGATCTCAATCTTCATATCAATGCTAACCGTGCCCATCTCATGGTTATTCCGCAGGTCCGGCTCAGAACAGAGCCTGCTGCGATGGGGCGGCGAGCTGCTGCGTCGGAGCCGCTGGCACGCCCACCGTCTGCCGGTTTTGGCCCGACTCTGGGCGACCGCGCATCCGCGAGGTCGCAGGGTAGTCGTCATCGCTGCGTCCGCGCAGGTCATATCGGTCGATAAGGGGGTTGATGCGCTCACTGAGCCACCGACGATACTCCTTCGATGCGTAGGATGAGCCGGCGTACATCCTGCGATAGCGGGGGAGCAGCTCGGGGCGGTTGTGTTCGAGCCATTCGAAGAACCATTCGCGGGCGCCAGGGCGCAGGTGCAGCGCCCCGTAGACGACTCGCGCGGCTCCGGCGTCCCTGATCGCCCGAAGAGCGGATTCGAGGTGGTCACGGGAGTCGGTGAGCTTCGGCATGATCGGCATCATGAACACGGTGACAGCGAACCCGAGTTCGGCGGCCGCGCGCACGGTGGCCAGTCTGGCCTTCGTCGTCGGCGTGCCGGGCTCGAGGCTCTGCTGCAGAGCGTCGTCGTGAACGGCGATCGACATGCTGATCTCAACAGGAGCGTCTTCGGCGACGCGGGCCAGCAGAGGCAGATCCCGTCGCAGCAGCGTGCCCTTGGTCAGAATCGACATCGGAGTCGACTGTTCGGCCAGTGCGCTGATGATGCCCGGCATGAGGGAGTAGCGGCCTTCGGCGCGCTGATAGGGGTCGGTGTTCGTGCCGAGTGCGACATGGTCTCGCTTCCATGTCGGACGCGCCACCTCGGCGGCGAGGACGTCGGCGATATTGATCTTGACGACGACCTGGCGATCGAAGTCGGTCCCGGAATCGAGATCGAGGTAACGGTGAGTGTTCCTGGCGAAGCAGTACACGCAGGCGTGTGAGCAGCCGCGGTAGGGGTTGACGGTCCAGGAGAAGGGCATCGAGCTGGACTGGGGAACCCTGTTCAGCGCCGACTTCGCCAGCACCTCGTGGAAGGTGATTCCTGAGAATTCCGGCGTCTGCACCGACCGGACCAGTCCCTTCGTCCCGAAGAGGACAGGTGTGCTGGGGTCGGTGCTGGCGCTCGCTTCGTTCCACCGCATGACATCAGTCGAACACGAGTTCGAATGTGAGTCAAGGGTGGGGCATTGCGTTCAGACGGGGTCAGGAAACGCGCAGTCCCTTGAACTCGCTGCGGTGGAAGACCAGGGCCTCGGGTCCGTCGTCATTGCGAGTGCCGAGGATCTCGAGCAGGGCCACGGTGTGGTCGCCGGCCGCGACCTCATCGTAGAGCCGGGTCCAGAGGAACGCTGAGCTGCCGGGGATCGTCAGTGCGCCTCCGGCAGCGACCTCAGGGCTGACGCCGGTGAATCGTCGACTGCGATCCTTCGCCGCCAACTGCCTGGCCAGGTGCTCTTGGTCGGTGCCCAGCAGGGAGATCCCCAGCTCGGGAGCTCGACGCAGGGTGGGCCAGGTGGTCGATGTGTTCTGGACGGCGACGCTGACCAAGGGTGGGTCGAGGGAGACGCCGACGGTGAGGGTGGAGGCGACGAGACCCAGGGGCGCCGCATCGATTTCGGCGCCGATGAAGGCGACTCCCTGGGGAAAATGGGAGAAGGCCTCGCGGAGAGCCTCGGGTGTTGCGGGGGTCACCGGGGACGGTGACTGTGCGGTGCGGTCTGCCAAGAGTGTCATTCCTTCACCTCTGCGTTCGTGTGGTCGTCGGTGTCTCAGATGCCGGCTGATGCGATGACGCGTGCCGGTCCGTTGAGCAATCCAAGAGTGTGGGGTCGTCTGTCGGGGTCGTTGAGGTCGATCATTGCAAAGCGGAAGCGCCGGTGTCGTGGCCGAGGTCATATGAAGACGACTTATGACCGCATATGACGCTGAGAGTCGGGGCGTGACGGAAACGTGCGGCCGGTGACGGGGTTCGGGCATAGATTGCTCAGCGAATCATGCGCTCGTCAGGCAGCGAGCCTCCCGAACCCCGCCGCAGAGGAGAACCCTATGACGCAGACGCCGGTCACCGCACCGAGCACCCAGGACCCGCCGCAGCGGTTCCTGTCCGGAAAGAAGCGGGTGCTGGCCTCGGCCTTCGCCGGGACGACGATCGAGTGGTACGACTTCTACCTCTACGGCACCGCCGCGGCCCTGATCTTCAACGTCCAGTTCTTCCCCTCCGACAGTGAGCTCGGCAGCCGACTCGCGTCCTTCGCTACTCTCGCCGTCGGATTCTTCGCTCGGCCCTTGGGCGGAATCGTCGCCGGCCACCTCGGCGACCGTGTAGGTCGCAAGGCTCTGCTCGTCGTCTCCCTTCTGTCCATGGGGACGGCGTCGACGCTCATCGGCCTGGTCCCGAACTTCGACGCCATCGGCTGGTGGGCCGCTGTCTCCCTCGTCGTTCTGCGTATCGTCCAGGGCCTGTCGGCAGGTGCCGAATGGGGCGGATCGGCTCTGCTGTCCGTCGAACATGCACCCGCCCGCAAACGCGGTCTCTTCGGATCCTTCACCCAGATCGGATCTGCGGCGGGAATGCTGTTGGCCACCAGCTCCTTCTTCCTCGTCCAGAACCTGATGAGTGATGAAGCGTTCGAGGCCTTCGGCTGGCGCATCCCCTTCCTCGCCTCCGCGCTGCTCGTGGCACTGGGACTGTGGATCCGCCTCGGCGTCTCCGATGCGCCTGAGTTCCAGGAGCTCAAGGATTCCGGAAAGGTCGCCAAAGCACCGCTGCGGGAGGTGCTGACCGCTCATCCGCGGGTCCTGCTCGTCACCATCGGACTGCGCCTGGCACAGAACAGCGTCTTCTACCTCATCACCGTCTACATGCTCAGCTACCTGGCGGAGAATCGCGGCGATTCGACCTCGGGAGTCACAGCCGTCATGATCGCCTCGGCGGTCGGACTGGTGACCGGACCGGCTTGGGGGTGGGCCTCGGACCGGATCGGTCGCAAGCCCGTGACGATCTTCGGACTCATCGGCATCGCAGTATTCGGCTGGTTCTACTTCGCCTTCCTCGACGCAGGTCCGCTGGGACTGCTGCCCCTGGTCGTCATCCTCGGCATGAATCTCGCCCACGATGCCGTCTATGGTCCCCAGGCGGCCTGGTTCGCCGAACAGTTCCCCATCGAAGTCCGCTACTCGGGTGTGAACATGGGCTACCAGCTGGGCACCGTCATCGGCGGCGGAATCATGCCGATGGTCGCGGCCCTGCTCTACGTCGCCGGCGGCCACTCGCCGTGGCTCATCTGCGGCTACCTCACCCTGCTGTGCGTCCTCTCGCTCATCGCCGCCATCGGCGCCAAAGATCCTGCCCGAGCGCTCGCGCGCACCGCGGCCTGAACACACCCGCCGGTACGTCGGCCCGCACCCATCGCACCACCATGATTAGGAGACTCCTATGACGAAACCGATTCTGCTCAACGCCTTCGACATGATGACCCCGGTCCACCAGTCACCCGGACTGTGGCGCCACCCGGAATCGAGAGTCGACGAATTCACCCAACTGTCCTTCTGGACGGACCTGGCCAAGACCCTCGAGGACGGCGGATTCTCCTCCCTCTTCCTCGCCGACATCCTCGGCGTCTATGACGTGTACGGCGGCAACGCGGATGTCACGAACCGTGGGGGAGTGCAGTTCCCACTGCTCGACCCCCTCGTCGCCGTCCCCGCCATGGCCGCAGCCACGACGACGCTGGGATTCGGCGTGACCGCCTCGGTGACCTATGAGAAGCCCTACCTGCTCGCCCGCACCCTGACCACCCTCGATCACTTCACGAACGGACGTGTGGCCTGGAACATCGTCACCAGCTATGTCGACTCCGCTGCCCGCAACCTCGGGCTCAAGGGCCAGATCCCGCACGATGAGCGCTACGACCGGGCCGATGAGTTCATGGAGGTCATGTACAAGCTGTTCGAGGGCTCGATCACTCCGGACGCACTCAAAGCCGATGCCGACGCCAACGTCTTCGTCGACCCGAACGAGGTCCACGACATCGGCCACGACGGCAAGTTCTTCACCGTCCCCGGTCAGGCGCTCGCCGTCCCCGGACCGCAGGGCACCCCGCTGCTCTTCCAGGCCGGCGCATCCAAACGCGGCCAGGAATTCGCGCTCGACCACGCCGAGGCGATCTTCTTCTCCGGACCGACCCCGGAGATCCTGCGCAGCTGGGTCGACAAGGTCCGTGACGGACTCGAAGAGCGCGGACGCGCCCGTGACGCGGTGAAGATCTTCGCTCTGGCCACCGTCATCGTCGACGACACTGACGAAGCCGCCGAGGCTCGCCTGGCCGACTATCGCCGCTACGTCGACACCGAATCCGCGCTGTCCCTGTTCGGCGGATGGACCGGAGTCGACCTCTCGGGAGCTGACCCCGAAGACACCCTCGAATACGTCTCGACCGAAGCCAACCAATCCGCGCTCGCCTCCTTCACCACCATGGCCGGAGACAAACCCTGGACGATTCGGGACCTCGCGGAGTTCGTCGCCCTCGGCGGACGCGGACCGGTCATCACTGGATCGCCGGAGACCATCGTCGACGAGTTCGAACGGTGGATGACCGAAGCCGATATCGACGGATTCAACATCGCCGCGGCCGTGCGCCCGGCCGATGCCGAACGCTTCACGAAGTACGTCTCGCCCGAACTGCGCCGCCGCGGACTCCTGCCCGAACCGACCGCAGGTGCCACGGTGCGCGAGCAGCTCACCGGGGCCGGCCCCCGCCTGGCCGAGGACCACACGGGTGCCCGGTTCCGCCTCGGCGAGGGTGCCCGCGTCTGATCACACGGGGTCCGACGAATCGGGGAACGGCCGTGGGGCATAATGGTCTGCGGCCGTTTTCCGATCCGTGAACCGAACTGAGACCGCGAATGAGTGCATCGACTCCGCTGACCACCACTGATGATTCGGGCGATCGCGGATACCGGCGCAGAGCTCTCGTCGCCGCGGCTGTCGGCTACGGACTCGACGGCTTCGACCTCCTCATTCTCAGCTTCGCCCTATCGGGCATCATCGCCTCATTCGGGCTCAGCGACATCGCAGCCGGGTCCCTGTCGACGATCACTCTGCTTGGCGCAGTGGTCGGCGGAATCGTCTTCGGTGCCCTCGCTGACCGTCACGGCCGGGTACGGGTGCTCACCTGGACGGTCCTCATCTTCGCGGTGTTCACCGGACTGTCGGCGCTGGCACAGGGGTATTGGGATCTCGCGGCCTACCGGTTCATCGCCGGAATCGGAATCGGCGGTGAGTTCGGCATCGGCATGGCCCTGGCCGCCGAGGCGGTGCGTGCCGACCAGCGAGCGCGGGCCACATCATGGGTGGGAGTGGGGTTCCAACTCGGCGTATTCGCCGCAGCCGTCGTCTCGGCTCCCGTCATCGCCCTGTGGGGTTGGCGGGCACTGTTCGTCATCGGACTCGTCCCCGCTGTCTTCGCTTTCGTCATCCGTCGCGGAGTCGAGGAGCCGGAGACTTTCATCCGGGCCCGGGAGCACAAGGAGACGGAGGCCGAAGTCGCCCGTGGGAACCTCGATACGGACGGAGTGCCGACCTCCTTCGGTGCGAAGATCGCCGCGCTGTTCAAGGATCGGGAGACGGTGAAGATCACCCTGGCCCTGACGATTCTCACCAGCGTGCAGAACTTCGGCTACTTCGGCATCATCACCTGGCTGCCGAACTACCTGTCCGAGCAGATGGATCTGGGAGTCACCAAGGGTTCGCTGTGGACAGCGGTGACGGTCATGGGAATGCTCGCCGGGATCCTCATCTTCGGCCAGGTCGCCGACCGCCTCGGTCGACGTCCCGCCTTCTGGATCTTCCAGGCCGGAGCCATCGTCACCATCCTCGCCTACAGCCAGCTCACCGATCCGAGTGCTCTGCTGGCCGGCGGATTCTTCATGGGCGCCTTCGCCAACGGAATGCTGGGAGGCCATGGGGCGCTGCTTGCCGAGCTCTATCCCACGGCGATCAGGGCGACGGCGCAGAACGTCATCTTCAACATCGGCCGTGCCCTCGGGGGGCTGGCACCGGTCGTCATCGCCCTTCTTGCGGGGCATCTCGGCTTCGGCTTCGCTCTGGCGCTGCTGCCGATCATCTACCTCATCCAATTCCTCGCTATGTTCCTCATTCCGGAGCGCCGCGGCCACCGCCTCGACTGAGCTGTGAGTGCGGTTGCAGCGTTTCCGGGTGCGCTGTGCCTGCACCGGCGTTCGTGACGAACTGTGACGGCAGGTGACAGCGCGCGGCCGCCGCGACACCATACTTGTCGACTGTGACTTCGACAGATCCCGCCGCGAACGCGGCACAGACACCCTCTGCGGCCGCTCAGAACAGGCAGGCCGGAACGCAGACTCCGCGCATCGTCTCCTCGGCGGCCGATATCCATTCGATCCTCGCTGAATTCGGCTCTCAGGGTACGAAGACGACGGCGGTGATCATCCTCGCGCTCGGCGGGATCTTCATGGACGCCTACGACTTCTCGTCCCTGGCCTTCGGCATCACCGCCATCCAGGAGCAGTTCGGCCTCAACGGCTTCATGACCGGACTCGTCAACGCCTCGATCATGGTCGGTGCCGTCATCGGCGCTCTCTTCGGCGGATACCTCGTCGACCGGTTCGGGCGGTACCGACTCTTCATGGCCGATATGGTCTTCTTCGTCGTCGCAGCCATCGGCTGCGCCGTGGCACCGAACGAATGGGTCCTCATCGCCTTCCGCTTCGTCATGGGCATCGGCGTCGGTCTCGACCTGCCGGTGGCGATGGCCTTCCTCGCCGAATTCTCCAAGCTCAAAGGCAAGGGGAACCGCTCGCAGCGGGTCAACGCCTGGTCGCCGGCCTGGTACTTCGCCACCGGTATGGGCTACGTCATCGTGCTCATCATCTTCATCACCCTGCCCTACGACCAACATGCCATTCTGTGGCGCATCGTCGTCGGCTTCGGTGCCGTGCCCGCCCTCATCGTCCTCCTCGTTCGTCGCCGCTACCTTGCCGAATCACCCGAATGGCTGGCCAACCAGGGCGATCTGCGCGGCGCCGTCGAAGTCATGCGCAGCCATCACAACCTCAATGTCGAACTCGCTCCCGAGGGGGAACGCGAGACCGCGAACGCCTCGGACAGTTCGGCCAAGGGCGGACGGTGGGCCGGGTTCGCCGAACTCTTCTCCCCGCGCTACCGGGTCCGTACGATCGTCGCTCTCTGCGTCTCCGTGTTCTCGACGTTCGGCTACAACGCCGTCGCCTACGGCACCCCGCTCATCATCACCACGCTCTTCCACCAGACTCCGCTGATCACGATCATCGCCTCACTGGTCATCAATCTGGGCTTCGGCACGCTCGGGGGACTCCTGGGCATGAGCATCGTCAACCGCTTCGGGACCCGGAGGATCACCCTGTTCGGATTCGTGATCCAAGCCCTGGCGCTGGGAACGCTGGCGATCGTGGGCATCCCGAACGGGGCTCTCGTCCTCGTCGCGGTGGCCATGCTCGCTGCGTTCGTCTTCGCTCAAGCCGGGGGACCGGGAGCGAACCTCATGAACTATGCGACCCTGTCGTATCCGACCCGTCTGCGCGGTATCGGCATCGGTTTCAACCAGTCGGTCCTGCGTGCCTTCTCGATCGTCTCACTCATCATGTTCCCGATCCTTGCGGCCTCCCTGGGCACCGGTGTGTTCTGGATCGTCGCCTGCGCACCGTTGGCGGGTGCGATCGCCGTCGGCATCGTCGCCTGGGATCCGACGGCCAAGGACGTCGAGCACGAAGACTGAGGCCCGCGACCGGCGGTGACTGCCCAGAGCAGTGCACTTCAGATGGGACGTGCCCGAGCGGCCATGACCAGCGGGAACGGTCACATTGAGAATGAATGGTATGCCATCGAGTGAAATGCTCGTTCGGCTGTTCCCCGGCCGCGTCCCCGAGCGACCCGGATGCGGTTGCGAGTCGCATATCTAAGGCTGCAGCGAAATCGCCCGGCCTGACTCATTGCCAGTGGGGTGTGAGCTGGGTTACTCTGAATCGGTCAGATGAACGGTGTCACAGAGCTGTGTTTACTTTTTTGGTATCCCAGTTTGGGCGCTGACCGGATCCAAGGAGTGGACTGCATGAGGAAGACCGAATCGGCGGAGGCACCAGTGCCCACACGCCTGGGGCCCAGCCCCGAACAGTTGGCGGCTCATCGCATCAGTCCGCGCTTCTACAACGCCGATCTCGCCCCATCCCGCAAGGAGGGGCGCAGTTGGACGGCCTACAGCGTCTTCACCCTGTGGGCCAACGACGTGCACTCTCTGGGCAACTACGGCTTCGCACTCGGACTCTTCGCACTCGGCCTCGGGGCCTGGCAGATCCTCGTCGCCCTCCTCGTCGGTGCAGCCCTGCTGTTCTTCCTGCTCACCCTCTCCGGTTTCATGGGCTACAAGACAGGCGTGCCCTATCCCGTGATGAGCCGGATCTCCTTCGGCATCCACGGGGCCCAGCTGGCCGCCTCGGTGCGGGGCATCGTCGCCATCGCCTGGTTCGGCATCCAGACCTACCTGGCCTCGAGCGTCCTCAACGTCATGCTGCTGACGATGTTCCCCGGACTGCAGTCATGGGCCGATGCCGAATTCCTCGGACTCTCCGGGCTCGGCTGGTTCTCCTTCACCCTGCTGTGGGTCATCCAAGTCATCATCGTCAGCTACGGGATGGAGATGATCCGCCGCTACGAAGCCATCGCCGGACCGATCATCCTCGTGACCTTCCTCGCCCTGGCCGTCTGGATGCTCATCCGCGTCGACTTCTCCATCGCGTGGTCGACCGACGACGCGCTCAGCGGCTGGGAGATGTGGGCGCACATCTTCGGCGGAGGCGCATTATGGGTGTCCATCTACGGCACCTTCGTGCTCAACTTCTCCGACTTCACGAGGGCCGCGAAGAAGCGCGGCTCGATCGTCGTCGGCAACTTCTGGGGCATCCCGGTGAACATGCTCGTCTTCGGACTCGTCGTCATCTCGCTGGCCGGCGCCCAGTACAAGATCGACGGCACCGTCATCACCTCACCGGCCGATATCGTCCAGTCGATCGGCAGTCCTGTCCTGCTCGTGCTGGCTTCCCTGTCTCTTCTCCTGCTCACCGTCGCAGTCAACCTCATGGCGAACTTCGTCGCCCCGACCTATGCGCTGACGAACTTGTTCCCGCGCCACCTGAACTTCCGCAGCGCCGCCATCATCTCCGCCGTCATCGGCTTCGTCATCCTGCCCTGGAACCTGTATGACTCACCAGTGGTCATCGTCTACTTCCTCGGTGGACTCGGCGCCCTGCTCGGACCCCTGTTCGGCGTGATCATGGTCGACTACTGGGTGGTGCGCAGAACGAAGGTCAATGTGCCTCAGCTCTACACCGAAGCCGGCGACGGTGAGTACTTCTACCACCGCGGAGTCAACTGGCGAGCCATCGGAGCCTTCATCCCCGCCTCGGCGATCTCACTGGTCTTCGCACTCGTGCCCGCGTTCTCCGGCATCTCCGAGTTCTCCTGGTTCTCCGGGGCCGCGATCGCCGCGCTCATCTACTTCGTCATCGCCCGCCGCGACTTCACCTTCCGTGAGGTCGACGGTGAGGAGATCGCCGTCCCGACCCATCACTGATCGGAGCCGAATCGTGAGAATCCTCGTCGTCAACGTCAATACGACCGAGTCCATGACCGAGGGCATCGCCCGCGTGGCACGGCAGGCCGCCTCGGCGGGAACCGAGATCATCGGTCTGACCCCCGAATTCGGAGCCGAATCCTGCGAAGGCAACGTCGAAAGCCATCTCGCGGCGCTCGGCGTCATGGACGCCGTCCTGAAATATCCCGGCGAATTCGACGCCGTGATCCAGGCCGGGTACGGAGAGCACGGCCGCGAGGGCCTGCAGGAGCTGTTGGATGTGCCCGTCGTCGACATCACCGAGGCGGGGGCGGCCCTGGCGATGTTCCTCGGCCGCCGCTATTCCGTCGTCACCACGCTCGACCGGACCCTCCCGCTCATCGAGGACAGACTGCTGCTGGCCGGTCTCGACTCCCACTGCGTGTCCGTGCGGGCATCGGGAATGGCCGTGCTCGAGCTCGAAGAGAATCCGCAGGCTGCGATCGAGGCGATCACCGATCAGGCCGCCGAGGCGGTCGACCGTGACCGTGCCGAGGTCATCGTGCTCGGCTGCGGTGGGATGGCCGAGCTCGGGGCGACGATCACGGAACGCTGTGCCGTGCCCGTCGTCGACGGGGTCGCTGCCGCCGTGCGCGTGGCCGAATCACTCGTCGGACTGGGGCTGAGCACGTCGAAGGTGCGCACCTATGCGCCCGCCCGTGAGAAGAAGCTCAGCGGCTGGCCGCTCGGTCAGTCGACGTCGGCCGGATCCGCTGCGGCAGGCTCTGCATCCTCTGCGGCCGGGACCGCGACGGACTCGGCCGCAGCAGGTTCGGCGGGATCGGCGGCGGCAGGTTCGGCCTGAGCTTCTTCGGGTCCGGTCTCGGCCAACCGCTTCGAATGCTTGTCGTGCTGCTCCTGACTCGTTCCCAGATGACGACCGGCCAGCGACCCGGCCAGCGTCTGATCCCGGCGGGCGATGGCGTCGAAGAGCTCGGCATGCTCGGTGGCGACGACGGCAAGGTCATCATGCTGACTCAGCTGCCACCGCATCCGTGAATCCAGCAGGGCACCGATCTCGCCGAGGAGCTCATTGCCCGAGAGCTCGGTGACGATGGCGTGGAATTCCGCGGCACAGCGATGGGCACCGGCGACGTCCCCGGCATCGGCGAGCTCTCGGCCCTTGAGCATCGTGGCCTCCAGTCGGGCCAGGCCCTCGCGGGTATGGCGCTGAGCGGCGAGTTCGAACGAGAGGACGTCGAAGACCGTGCGCACCTCGTTGAGGTCGGCGATGTCGCTGGGGGAGAACTCCCTGACCGTCGACCAGGTGTTGGGCCGGTTCGTCACCAGCCCTTCCGAGGCGAGCTTCTTCAGCGCCTCGCGGATGGGCACCCGTGAGACGCCGAGCTCGGTGGCGAGGTTGCGTTCGACGAGCCGTGAACCCGGTCGACGGTGGCCTTCGATGATCTCATTGCGCAGCGCCTCGGTGACCCGCATGGTCTCCGACTGGGGACTCTCGGCAGACTTCATCCGGTCCCTCACCTCACTGTGAGCGCTTCATGGCACGGCCCAGAGTATCGAGCCCGACCGAGCCGAGACCCAGCGCCCGGGTGTGGAAGACCTTGAGATCGAAATCGGCACCCGCCGCAGCCTTCGCCTCGTCACGGTACTGCTCCCACAGTCTCTGACCGATCTTGTAGCTCGGTGCCTGCCCGGGCCAGCCGAGGTAGCGGTCGAGCTCGAAGGCCAGGAACGACCGGTCCATGGCCACATTGTCGGTGAGGAACTGCCACGCCTTCTCCCGGTTCCAGATCCCGCCGCCGAGGCTCTCAGGTGCCTCGAGGCCGAGGTGGAAGCCGATGTCGAGGACGACACGGGCGGCACGCAGCCGCTGCGAATCGAGCATGCCGAGATAGTCGCCGGGATCGTCGAGGAACCCGAGATCGGCCATGAGCTTCTCCGCGTACAGCGCCCACCCCTCACCGTGGCCGGATACCCAGCACATGAGGCGGCGCCAGCGGTTGAGGGTGTCGGAGACGTAGGTGGCCTGACCGACTTGGAGATGGTGGCCGGGCACACCCTCGTGGTAGACGGTGGTCTTCTCCTGCCAGGTGGCGAAGTCCGTGACGCCTTCGGGCACCGACCACCACATGCGGCCGGGTCGGGAGAAATCGTCGGTCGGGCCGGTGTAGTAGATGCCGCCGGTGGCCGAAGGCGCGATCATGCACTCGATCGTGCGCACGGGTTCGGGAATGTCGAAATGGGACTTGCCGAGTTCGCGGATCGCCTCATCGGCCACACCCTGCATCCAGTCCCGCAGCGCCTCGGTGCCGTGCAGGGTCCGCTGCGGGGCGTTGTTGAGAGCGTCCATGACCTCGAACAGGTCGGCGCCGGGCATGATCTTCTCTGCCACTTCTCGCTGTTCGGCGTCGATGCGCTCGAGTTCTTCGAGGCCCCATGCATAGGTTTCATCGAAGTCCACTTCGGCGCCGAGGAAGTCGCGGGAATACAGCGCGTATGCTTCGCGACCGCACGCTTCGTCGTCACCGGCGGCGGGCAGCACCTGTTCGCCGAGGAATTCGGCCAGGTCCGAGGCGGACTTGCGGGCCGCCTCGGCGTGGGTGTCGAGATCCGAACGCAGAGCGTCGGGAACATCGGCACCGGCGACGAGACGATCGAAGTTGCTGCCGGGCTCGGCCAGGGCGCGGGCCTGTTCGATGACCTTCTCGACCTGGATACGGGCGGCGACGCGACCGTTGTCACGCGCCATCGCCAGGGACTCCTGGTATCCGGCCAGCGAGCCGGGCACGGCAGCCAGGGTGGTCGAAATCGTCTCCCAATCGGCCACGGTATCCGTGGGCATGAGGTCGAAGGCGTCGCGGACCTGCTGCAGCGGCGATTCGATGACATTGAGGCTGGCGTGCTTGATTCCGGCGGCGAAGTAGTCCCGGTCGACGCCGAGGCGATCACGCATCGCATCGATGGTCACGAGGTCGACATCGTCGAGGTCGGAAGAGTCCGCGACATCATCGAGGCGAGCCAGCGTCCGCACGGTGACATCATTGAGCGCGGAGAGTCCGGCCGGCGAGAAGTCGTCGAAGCCCTGTGCACCGTCGAGTCCGAGGTAGAGGGCGAGAGAGGGGGAGAGGGCGAGCATGTCATCGACGTAGTCTTCAGCGACCGCATCGACGGCGGAGGAGGTTCTCTTCACAGTCATGATGACCACCCTATCGCGAGCTGGGTCACATCCGCGGTGGACCGGACCACGCAATCGTCGCGAACCCGCTAATGTGTCACTGTTCCCCGCAGGCAGCAGAAAGTGAGACCGATCTCCAGTGGCACGAGCGAAGCTGTGGACGAAGGACTTCATCGTCGGAATCGGGCTCAACCTCTCGATGTCGATGGTCTTCTACCTGCTCATGACGTCGATGGCCGGGTACGCGGTGGCGCGGTTCTCCGCCGGCGAGGCCGCAGCCGGCTTCGCCTCCTCATCGTTCGTCGTCGGTGCCGTGGTCGCTCGCGTGCTCACCGGGAAGTATCTCGACTTCATCGGGCGGCGCAAACTGCTCATCATCACCATGGCGGTCTCCGTGCTCGCCTCACTGGCCTATATCTTCGCCGGCGACCTCACTCTGCTCCTGACGCTGCGCATCGTCCACGGAATCGCCTTCGGCGCCGGAAACACGGCGATCATGACGGCCATCCAGAGCATCATCCCGGCCTCCCGCCGGGGAGAGGGCACCGGATACTTCGGCACGGCGACGACTCTGTCGACGGCGCTCGGACCGTACCTCGGCGTCATTCTGCCCCGCGAGTTCGACTTCGTCATGCTCTTCGTCGCCTCGGCGTTCATGTCCGTCCTCGCCCTCATCTGCTGTTTCCTCATCCGGCTGCCCGTGCAGGAGATCAGCGACTATCAGCGGCGCACGAAATGGCATCTCAAACTCGGCACCCTCGTCGATCGGGACGGGCTGCGGATCGGCTCGGTCATGCTTCTGGCCGGCATCGCCTACGCGGCGGCGCTGGTGTTCCTCGCCGGCTATGCGACCGAGTACGGCGTCGCCTCCGCCGCGTCCCTGTTCTTCGTGGCCTTCGCTGTGGCCTCCCTGTTCGCCCGTCTGTTCGTGGGACGGCTGCAGGACACCTTCGGCGACAATGCGGTGATCTTCCCCGTCTTCATCGCCGATATCGCCGGCAATGTCCTGCTGGCGCTGTGGCCGACGATGACGGGGATCGTCCTCGCCGGAGTGCTCATCGGCCTCGGCTTCGGCTCCCTCATGCCGTGCATGCAGGCAATCACCGTCAAATCCGTGCCGATGAGCCGCGTTCCCGTGGCCACGGCGTCGTTCTTCCTCCTCCTCGACGCAGGGTCCGGCATCGGCCCGGTCGTCCTCGGATTCCTCTACTCGTTCACCGGCGGAAACGGAATGTTCTTGGTCTGTGCCGGGCTCGTCGTGGTCGCCATCGGCGTGTACGTGTGGGTGCACGGACGTCGCCGAGGCGGTCGCCCCGGCCGCGAATACCTCACCTGATCCCGCTAATTGCTACCTGACGGGGGCCCAGCAACCTCGCGCCAGGTTGCTGGGCCCCCGTCAGGTAGTAATTGGGGAGATAGGGTGGAGGGAACGACTGGAGGATGAGAATGAAGTTCGCGCTCGCTCAGATCAACACCACCACCGAGGTGGCCGACAACCTTGAGAAGGTCCGTTCCTATTCCCGCCGGGCCGCCGCGGCAGGCGCACGGTTCGTCGTCTTCCCCGAAGCGACGATGTCGGCGTTCGGATCCGGCCTGCGCACCATCGCCGAGGAGCACTCCGAGTCGTGGCGGGCCGCGCTGAGCGAGCTCGCCGCCGAGACCGGAATCACCGTCGTCGTCGGCGAATTCGCGGCCACGGACGACAAGGTCATCAACCTGCTCGCCGTCTATTCCCCTGACGGCCGGCGCAGCGACTATGCGAAGATCCACCTCTACGACGCCTTCGGATTCAAGGAGTCCGACACCGTCGAGGCGGGAGAGGCGCCGGTGCTCTTCACCATCGACGGCGAGGACATCGGCCTGGCTCTGTGCTACGACATCCGGTTCCCGAAGCTCTTCGCCGAACTCAGTCGGCGGGGCGCACGCCTGACCGTCGTCGCCGCCTCCTGGGGTGCGGGACCGCGCAAGGCCGAACAGTGGGAGATCCTCGCCCGCGCCCGTGCCCTGGACTCGAATATGTTCATCGCCGCCCTCGGCCAAGCCGATCCCGAAGTGACCGGCGTCCCGGTTCCGAAGAAGGGGCCGACCGGGGTCGGCCACAGTCTGGTCTCCGACCCTCTCGGGAAGGTGCTGAACTCACTCGACGGTGCCGAACGACTCGAGATCGTCGAGATCGACCTCAGCGCCGCCGATACCGCAGCGGAGACGGTTCCGGTGCTCACGAACGCGAAACTCGGGTACTGAGCTCGAGACGGGCGCTCAACGCATTTCCGGTGAAAATGCAGCGACTGCAATACTGTTCCCATGAGTTCTGGTTCAGAGGTCCAAGCGTCACCGCCGGTCGAGGGACTGCGCGAACGCAAGAAGCGTGAACGCGGGCAGGCTCTTCGCCGTGCCGCCATCGACCTGGCCCTGGAGAAGGGCTATCACAACGTCACCGTCGAAGACATCTGTGAGCGCTGCGGAGTCTCCCGACGAACCTTCTTCAACTACTACTCATCGAAGGACGAGGCGCTGCTCGGTCGCGCGGACACCGTCTTCGACGAAGAGGACCAACCGGCCATCGAGGAATTCGAAGCCGGTGGACCTCATGGTCGTCTCGTCGCCGACCTCGAACATCTGCTCGCATTCATCGTCGCCACTCGGATGGAGAAGCGCGACGATATGCACCAGTACCATCTCATGCTGAAAAAGGACCCGTCGCTGATACCGCTGCAGATGTCGCGGATGGGCAACAACGAACGGCTCTTCCGGCAGATCATCCAACGCCGACTCGACGGGACCTCCTCGGCGCCGGTGGACGTCATGGGGGCTCACTCCGGTGACTATGCCGACGACGATATCGAAGTCTCCCCGCGAGCCGAAGCCGTCGCCGCCTTGGCGATGATGGCGCTCAAGGCGACGTTCACCCGGATGCGACGAGTCGACGGAGAACCGGGACCAGTGATCGACAGACTCTTCGACGAACTGCGTGCGCTCTTCCGCGAAGAAGCCGACTAGAGAAACAGCAGACGGGAGTCCGTCGAGGGCCGGGTCCGGCGGGGCCTCAGCGACCCAGGTGCTGGTCCCAGGTCTGGGGGAGGCGCTTGCGCACATTGCGGCGTGGAGCCCGGAAACCCGCCCGATCGCCCTTGCGGGTTTCGGACTCGGCCTCCGCGCTGGCCTGCTGGGCCGCATAGGCGATCGCCACCTGACGGATCGCCACGACCGCGGCCACAGCCGCCGCACTGGCCATCTCGTCGCTGATCGGTTCGCCATCATCGGCGCGCACCTGTGAGCGTCCCTCCACGGAGGGCACCCGCAGCGCCCCGTCTGAGGCTGTGGCCGCGCCCTCCTCGGCGGCCGCGTCCTCGCCGGGGCCGGTCACCTCGGCGTCGACTTCGCCGGGCAGGTCCGCCTCGGCGTCGGTCTGCAGATCATCGCTCATAGGGGGATGTTACCGTGCTTGCGCGCGGGAGCGTCGACGTGCTTGTTCTTCAGCGCACGCAGGGAACGCACGATCCGGCTGCGGGTCTCGCTCGGCTTGATGACGGCGTCGATGTAGCCTTCCTCGGCGGCCAGGTACGGGTTGAGCAGCGCATCCTCGTAGTCCTGGATGAGTTCGGCACGCGCCGCTTCGACGTCCTCTCCGGCCTCTTCGACGGCCTTGAGCTTACGGCGATAGACGATGTTCGCCGCACCCTGGGCGCCCATGACCGCGATCTGCGCGCTCGGCCAGGCGAGATTGATATCGGCACCGAGCTGCTTCGACCCCATCACGCAGTACGCGCCGCCGTAGGCCTTGCGGGTGATGAGGGTGACGAGCGGAACGGTGGCCTCGCCGTAGGCGTAGATGAGCTTGGCGCCGCGGCGGATGATGCCGCCGTACTCCTGGTCGGTGCCCGGCAGGAACCCGGGCACATCGACGAAGGTGAGGATCGGCAGGTTGAAGGCATCGCAGAGGCGCACGAAGCGTGCGGCCTTCTCCGAGGCGTCGATGTCGAGGGTGCCGGCCAGCTGCATGGGCTGGTTGGCGATGACGCCGACGCTCACACCTTCGACGCGGCCGAAGCCGGTGACGACGTTCGGAGCGAAGAGCTCGGAGACCTGCAGGAAATCGCCGTCGTCGAGGATCGTGGTGACGACGTCGAGGATGTCGTAGGGCTGCGAAGGCGAATCCGGCATGAGCGTATCCAGCGCCTCGTCCTCGGGAGTCACCGACAGATCGGACTCGAACTCGTCGGCATCGGCCGGGTCGAGGTTGTTCTGCGGCAGGAACGAAAGCAGATCGCGCACATAGTTGAGCGCATCGTCCTCATCCGAGGCCAGGTAGTGCGCGTTTCCGGACACGGTGTTGTTCGTCCGTCCGCCGCCGAGCTCCTCATGGCCGACGGACTCTCCCGTGACGGTCTTGATGACGTCGGGGCCGGTGATGTACATGTGGCTGATCTGATCGACCATGATCGTGACGTCGGTCAGTGCGGGGGAGTACACGGCGCCGCCGGCCGAGGGACCCATGATGAGCGAGATCTGGGGGATCACTCCCGACGAGGCGACATTGAGGCGGAAGATCTCGGCGAACAGCGCAATCGATCCGACGCCCTCCTGGATCCGGGCGCCTCCCGAGTCGTTGATGCCGATGATCGGGCAGCCGAGCTTGAGAGCGAGCTTCTGCACCTTGACGATCTTGCGGCCGTTGGCTTCGGCGAGGGATCCGCCGAGGACGGTGAAGTCGTGAGCGAAGACCGCGACGGTCTTGCCTTCGATCGTGCCCAATCCGCAGACGACTCCGTCACCGTCGGGGCGGTTGTCCTGCATCCCGAACTGGTGATTGTGATGGCGGGCGAATTCGTCGATCTCTTGGAAGGAGTCGGCGTCGAGGAGAGCGTCGATGCGTTCACGGGCGGTCTGTTTGCCGCGCTTGTGCTGGTTGTCCACCGAGCGCTGATTGCCCGTGTGGGCTGCTTCTCGGCGCTGGGTGAATGCGTCGATGCGCTCGGCTGTGGTCCGTGGGGTATCCGTCATGTCTCCACAATAACGATGACGTGAGACTTCGTTGTGCACTCTCACCAAAAGAATCTAGAGTGGTCTGGTGAACAGCCAACACAATTCCCTTCTCGTCGACGTCGACTCAGTGCGCCGCACCGCTGCGGATCGTGGTCTCTCGCTCCCGCCGCTGATCTGGGACGATAGCTGCACGTCGACGAATGACGAACTTGCGCGAGTGGTCCGGGAAGGAGCCGACGCCGGTTCGCCCGTGGCCGAATTCACCATCCGCGGCACCGACTTCCAGAACGCCGGACACGGCCGACTGGGCCGGACCTGGACGGTACCCGCCCGCCGGTCGCTGACGTGGTCGATTCTGCTCACACCCCCGGCCGGGTTCTCCCAATGGGGATGGATCCCGCTCATCGCCGGTGAGGCCGTGCACTCCGCCGTCACCGAGGCGGGAGTGCCCGCTGCGATCAAATGGCCCAACGACGTGCTCACCGCCGAGGGCAGGAAGCTGTGCGGGATCCTCGCACGCGTCGAACCCCTGGCCGGCGGACCGCAGATCGTGTTGGGGATGGGGCTGAACACCCGGTTGGAGCCTGCTGATCTGCCGCGCGAAGACGCGAGCTCAATAGCGATCGAAACCGGAATCGACGGTTCAGAAATTGATCATGAAGCATTGCTAGTCTCGATTCTCGGCACACTGATCCCCTGCTACAGAGAGCTGATCGACTATGGAGATGAGGATTTCCGCGACAGCCGCACAGCGCGGAGAGTGCGTGATCATATGGTGACGCTCGGGTCGCGGGTTCGGGTGGAGAAGCCTGACGGTTCCGACATCATCGGCACCGCCACGGGGCTGGACGCAGGAGCCGACCTCATCATCGACGATCAGGTGTGCTTAAGCGCCGGAGACGTCCACCATCTGCGTCCGGCCGCGGCCCCGACCGCTGCGGAGAGGAGCCAAGACTGATGGCGGTTTCGGACTTCACCGCCGGATTCGACATCGTCGAACCGGAACGGCTGGGCACACCCGAGGTCGGAGAAGCCGCAGGCACCTCCGCAGAGACTCGGCCGGCCGACGCCGGCACCCAGTCGCACAGCGACGCGCCCCGGTCCGCCGACGCATCGCAGCCGACCGCTCAGTCCCAGTCCGATGCCGTACCCCGGACGGAGTCGGATAGCCGGTCCGCCCCCGATTCTTCGCCGAGCCCGGAGCCGAAGGACGACGGTGAGACCTCGTCGACCGCCGAGGCGGACGATCGTTCCCCGGACACCCTCCCCGAGGAGGCGGCCGAGTCGAGTGCGGGCGATCCGTATGATGACGTCGACGGCGATGACGAGCCTGTCGGCGGCCTGACGGGGTCCGCTCCTCAGGCAGGAGAGGTCGGCGCGCAGCTCGCCGACGAGGTCACGGCTGATCCTGGCGCACCCCCCGCGGATGCTGCCGATGCGGATGCTGCCGATGCGGATGCGGATGCGGCCGACCCGGACATCGACGTCGATGAGGACTTCTTCAGCGGACTGCGTGAGGATCCGCGCACCACAGCGCTGCCGATCATCGACGAGGACGACGCCGACGGAGCTCTCGACGCGGACGGTCCCGACTTCGACGACACGATCTATGAGACCCGAACCGCGGCCGAACGACTCGAAGAGATCCTGCTCGACGGCAAGCGCGTCCTCGACCGACGGGAGGCCGCGAAACTCGGCGGGATCTCCACGGTCTCGGCCCGGAAGATGTGGCGGGCCCTCGGCATGTCCCAGGCGAAGCCGACGGATAAGGCCTACACCGTCAGCGATGCGCACGCCCTGCGGATCTGGGCCAAGCCCGTCGCCGACGGTCTCATCGACCAGACCACCGCGCTGTCCCTGGCCAGGGCGATCGGCCAGACGACGGACCGCCTCGTCGTCTGGCAGATGGAGACCCTTGTCGAATTCCTCACCGAGGAGAAGGGACTGACCGACCCGGAAGCACGCCGGGATGCCCTGGCCGTCGTCGAAGAGATGATCGACCCGCTGCAAAAGATGCTCACCTACTCCTGGCGGCGCAACCTCGCCGACGTCATGGGCCGTCTCAACGTCAATGTCTCCGACGGGCTGGCCATGGACAACAGGCAGGGCTGGTACGACTCCTCGATGCCGTTGGCCCGCGCCGTCGGATTCATCGATCTCGTCTCCTTCACCCGCCTGTCGCAGAAGATGGAGCCACGGCAGCTGGCGGACATGGTCCAGGAGTTCCAGGGCATGGCCTACAACATCGTCGCCACCGGCGGCGGACGGGTCATCAAGACCGTCGGCGATGAAGTGTTCTTCGCCGCGTCGACCCCTCTGGCCGGGGCCGAGATCGCCATGACGCTGATGGAGCGCGTGACCGCCGCCGAGGACCTGCCCCAGGCGCGCGTCGGCTTCGTCTGGGGACGGGTGCTCTCCCGCCTCGGCGATATCTTCGGCTCCAGCGTCAACCTCGCCGCCCGCCTGACGGCCGTGGCCGATCCCGGGACGATCTTCACCGACGAGGAGACCGCACGAGTGCTCTCGGCCTCGGACGACTACGTCTTCGAACCGCGCGATTCGATTTCGCTGCACGGACTCGGCGAGACCGCCATCGGTGAGATGAAGCGCGGCACGGCAGCCAAGATGCGCCTCGACCTCGACGACGATCCCGAGAACTCAGACCAGTGAGCGGCTGCAGCGGCCGCTGACAGCACAGGCGGCAGACAGCTGAGCCCAGCACCGGGGTGCTGGGCTCAGCTGCTGAAACGGCCGACGGGCCGAGTGGTTCGCCAGAGCAGGGCTCTCCGTCAGGGCCGGTCCGAGCTCAGAACAGGGCGGAGTCGTCGTCCTCGTCGTCATCGTCATGAGAGACGATCACGGCGCCTTCGGTGTCGAACTTCGACCGCGCGATCTCGTCCTTGGCCTCATCGAGGTCGAGATCGAGCTCATCGAAACTGGTCGCCAGTCCTTGCTGCCCCTGCTGCTCCTTGCGTGCTGATCGCTTTCCGCCGGACTTCGGCTTCTCTTCGCCGGTGCCGGATGCAGAATCAGCGTCAGCTTCGGCTGATGCCTCAGCCGATTCGTCGCCGTCGGCCGCCGGGGAACGGTCGGCGGATTCGGCACCGCCGAGGCGGGGCAGGGTGCCGATGACATCGATCTTCGATTCCAACGGCGATCCCGTCCCATCGCGACGGGACAGTTCGGCCGGAAGCGTGCGTGCACCGCCGGCGGTGGCAGCAGCCTGCGGAGAGTCGCCGACCCAGGCCAGTGACAGTTCGGTCTCGCCCTTGAGGAACTTGTGGGCGCGCACCCCGGAGGTGGCTCGCCCTTTGGTCGGGAACTCGGAGAATTCGCTGACCTTGATCGACGACGAAGGGGCGCCGTAGAAG
Source organism: Brevibacterium sp. Lmc1 (assembly GCF_057654315.1). NCBI lineage: Bacteria > Bacillati > Actinomycetota > Actinomycetes > Micrococcales > Brevibacteriaceae > Brevibacterium > Brevibacterium sp. Lmc1. The sequence continues at coordinate 1,637,178 of NZ_CM172803.1, forward strand.
TTCTCACCGCTGGCGATCGTGACGACCGCGAAGCTGCCGAGCTCGGCATCCGCGGCACCGTCCTCGTCGGTCTTCGCCGCCTTCGGAGTCATTCCGAAGAAGATCACCTTCGCCTCGGCGGCCACCTTGATTCCGGCCACACCCGAGGCGTTCCAGCCCTGTGCACGCAGACCGGAGGCGTCGAAGGCGAGCAGCTGAGCATTCGAGGTCACGAATACGGAGAGGGAATCGTCGATGTCCTCGGGTTGGGCGACCCCGACGACGGAGTCCTTTCCCTTGAGGGTGATGGCTTCCCACTCGTTCTTGTTCGGCCGACCGGCCACCGACACGCGTTTGACGACGCCGTCGGCGGTGCCGAGGACGAATTCCCGGTCGAGGTCGATCAGACCGATGATCTTCTCGTTCTTCTCCAGCGCCGCATATTCGGCGATCTTCACACCGCCGGCGACATTGGGCCGTGCCGCGGCCGGCGGCAGGGCGGGCAGATCGACGACGTCGACCATGTGCAGTCGACCGGTGGTGGTGATGGCGCCGACCTTGCCCTGAGTGGTGGTGACGATCTCCGAGACCAGCGCATCATGGCTGGAGCGGCGACCCTCACGTGCCAGCGGAGCGGCATCCGAGGTGCGCGCAATGCGTCCGGAGGTCGACAGCAGCACCCGGCAGGGAGAATCGGCGATCTTGAGGTTCGTCGGAGCCTTTTTGCCCTTGGCCGTCAGCTCCTTCATCGAGCCTTCGATGAGGACGGTGCGTCGCGGAGAGCCGATGACCTCGGCCGTGGACTCCAGTTCCGAGGCGACGAGTTCCCGCAGCTTCGCCTCATCGGCGAGCAGCGATTCGAGGTAGTCGATCGTCTTCTTCAGCTCGTCGCGTTCGGCCTCGAGTTCGAGACGCGAGAACTTCGTGAGCCGACGCAGCTGCAGATCGAGGATGTAGGTCGCCTGCAGCTCGGAGAGCTCGAAGACGTCCATGAGGCGGGTGCGGGCCGTGGCCGCATCGTCCGAGGAGCGGATGAGCTGGATGACCTCATCGATGTCGAGGATCGCAATGAGCAGACCTTCGACGAGGTGGAGCCGGTCCTTGGCCTTGCGCAGCTGGAAGACCGTGCGCCTGCGCACCACGTCGATGCGATGGGAGAGGTAGACCATGAGCAGCTCGCGCAGTCCCAGGGTCCGCGGCTGTCCCTCGACGAGGCAGACGTTGTTGATGCTGAACGATTCCTCGAGGGGAGTCTGGCGGTAGAGCTCGGCCAGCACCGCCTCGGGGTTGAAGCCGTTCTTCACGCCGATGACCAGACGCATGCCGTTCTTGCGATCCGAATAGTCATCGATCGAGGCGATTCCGGACAGCTTCTTCGCCCCGACCGCGTCCTTGACCTTCGACACGACCTTCTCCGGTCCCACGAGGTAGGGCAGCTCGGTGACGACGATTCCCTTGCGGCGGGCACTGATGTTCTCGATGGACACGGTGGCGCGGGTGCGGAAGGTGCCGCGACCGGTCTCATAGGCCTCGCGCACTCCGTCGAGGCCGATGATCCGTCCGCCGGTGGGCAGATCCGGGCCGGGGATGTAGCGCATGAGCTCCGAGAGTCCGGCATCGGGATTGCGGATGAGGTGGGCGCAGGCGGCGATGACTTCGCCGGGATTGTGCGGGGCCATGTTCGTGGCCATGCCGACGGCGATGCCCGAGGCGCCGTTGATGAGCAGATTCGGGAAGGCGCTGGGCAGGACCTCGGGCTGGGTGAGCGTGTTGTCGTAGTTCGGCACGAAGTCGACGACGTCTTCGTCGAGCCCGGCGATCATGTGCATCGACGCGGTCGTCAGTCGAGCCTCGGTGTAGCGCGGGGCAGCGGGACCATCGTCGAGGGAGCCGAAGTTGCCGTGGCCGTCGACCAGGGGCACACGCATGATGAAGCCCTGGCTGAGGCGCACGAGGGCGTCGTAGATCGCGGTGTCGCCGTGCGGGTGGAGCTTGCCCATGACATCGCCGACGATGCGCGAGGACTTCACATGTCCGCGGTCGGGGCGCAGCCCCATGTCGCCCATCTGGTAGACGATGCGCCGTTGGACGGGTTTGAGGCCGTCCCTGGCGTCGGGCAGTGCGCGGGAGTGGATGACCGAGACCGCATATTCGAGGAACGAACTCTCCATCTCTGAGGAGACGTCGACTTCGATGACTCTGCCTTCGGGCATGGAACTCCTTTGACGCACGAACTGTTCGATTCGAACACCCGCCCGCGCCGAGGCTAGACCTCAGCGGGGGAGGGCACCCGTCGATTCTAGCGTTCGATTTGCGAACTCCTGCTCAATCGGGCGTTCCCGGAGGGGTCGTGTCGGAGCTCAGGCATCGTCGCGGCCGCTGCGCAGCCACTGGAAGAACTCCTTGAGGTATGCCTCGACATGCGAGCGCTCAGCCGTGCCGGCGACGAGTTCGCTGACCATCATGCCCGCGACCGAGCTGTTGACCCGTTGCGCGTATTCGGCGTCGATGCCGGCGAAGCGCATGATGAATTCCCTGATCGCGCGGAGGTTCTTCTCCTTGGCGATCACTGCCTCAGGCGGCAGAGCCGGATCCAGGCTGAGCATCATCATCGTGTAGAACCGGTTGCGGTCCGTGGTCAGCCAGTTCATGCAGAAGTCGATGGCGACCTCGATCGGGTCAGCGCCCGGAGCACGTACCAGCTCCGGCAGGCGTTCGAGCTGCTGGGAGTTGAGCTCTCCGATGCGTTCCATGATTCCGGTGATCAGGGCATCGCGGGTGCGGTAGACATTCGAAGTCGACCCCACCGGCAGTTCGGCCAGTGCATCGACTGCCCGATGGGTGAGTCCGCGGACTCCTTGTTCGGCGACTACGGCGATCGCGGAGTCGGTGACGACGTCTCTGCGCGAAATCATGACTGTGAGGCCTCGCTCTCATGGGACACCTGCTGAACGCGGGCGCCTGGGACGGTGGATGACCAGTGACTGGCCACAGACAATGGCCGCCGGAGCGGCCATTCATTAAAACACGAATTCATAACATTTCGTGGTGAACGGATACAGACACTACCCGTCAAGTCTGCGAATTGGTATAGGACGCGCCAATATGCCGCTGTGACAGTGAAATTCGAAGACGGCCTGCGGCGGGTGTGGATTCTCCTTTCAGCTGGGCGGGCGTCTGCTCCGATCCGTCTCAGCTCAGCAGTCGACGGGTGCTGTCGATCCGAGTCGGGTCGGGCAGGAGGTCGACGTGGGCGCTGAGAACATGCGACTCGGTCTCTGTGGCGACCATCGGGTGGATGACGAGCTCGAGGATCTGCGGATGGTTCTCCACCAGCACAGCGAGCCTCTCCAGCACATTGCGCAGCGGTTCGATGTTCATCGGCGGCAGACCGCGATAGCCGAACAGCCGCGGGGAGGCCTTGATCGACCGGATCATGTCCCCGGCCTCCTTGTCGGTGATCGGGGCAACCCGATGAGCGACATCGCCGAGCAGCTCCGTGGTGTCCCCGGCCAAAGAGAACGCCAGCAGCGGACCGAGCAGCGGATCCTCACCGGCGCGGAGGACGCAGGGGACACCATGCGGGGCCATAGCTTGGACGTCGACGAGCGGCTCATCCTCACCGGCCAGCTGCCGGATGGTCTCCTGGATCGCGGTGAAATCCTCGGCGAGCTCCTCTGGGGTGTCGATGTTCAGGCGCACACCGCCGAGCTCCATCCGGTGCCGCAGCACCGTGGTCACGGCCTTGAGGGCGACCGGATACCCGATCTTCTCAGCCGCGGCGATTCCTTCGTCCACCGAGGAGGCCGTGACGTAGGGAAGCACCTCGATTCCGTAGGCGCTGAGCAGGTCGCGGACGTCGTCGCGTTCGAGCCTGACGGGGGAGCCCGGCTGTGCCCCCTCCAGGGCTGCGTCGATGATCGTCCGCACCTTCTTGTCATCGATGTCGTCGAGCTCGGTGTAGCGCCCGTGGTCGGCGGCCCTCCACCGGGCATAGTCCGTGGCCCTGGCCAGAGCCCACACAGCATCTTCGGGACCGATATAGCTGGGGACGGTGTGGGAGACCCGGCTGCCGGCCTCATCGGTGAGGTACGTGGTCAGTTCGTCTTGGACACCGTGGATGCCGAGGAAGCAGGCGACCGTGGTCTTCCCCGAGCGTGCGGCCGACTCGGACAGCAGGCCGGCGATCTCCGTCTCCTCCGCACCGGCCGACGGGGTGAAGGTGACGATGACCGAGTCGACGTCGTCGCGGGCATACATCGCATCGAGTTCGGTCCGGAAAGTCTCCGCATCGACCTCGGGGTGCAGGGACACGGGCTCGGTGTCGACGCGCAGACCTTCGGAACGGGCGCGCTGCATGATCAGGGTGCTCATCGCCGCGGAGTTGCCGATGACCCCGACCCGGCGGCCCGCCGGCAGCTTCTGGGTCGAGAACACCTGGGTGAGGTCGAAGAGCTGGTGGATCGTATCCGCGCGGATCACTCCCGCCTGCTCGAGCACCTGGTCGAGGGTGTTCGGCGCCAGGGAAGAGGTACGCACGATATGCCCGGGCGGCAGCTCCCGCCCCGTGAGGTCGGACTTGATGACGACGACGGGTTTGACGCGCGAGACTCGACGGGCGATGCGCGAGAACTTGCGCGGGTTGCCGATGGATTCGAGGTAGAGACCGACGGTCTGCGTGGCCGGATCCTCCTCCCAATACTGGAGGAGGTCATTGCCGGAGAGGTCGGCGCGGTTGCCTGCGGAGACGAAGGTGGAGATGCCCAGTCCGCGGGTCTTCGCCGCCGCGAGCAGGGCGGTGCCCAGCGCCCCGGACTGACTGAAGAGCCCGAGCGTTCCGGAAGCCGGGAGGAACGGGGCCAGAGAGGCGTTGAGCGAGATGTCGGCGGCCTCGTTGACCAATCCGAAGGAGTTCGGCCCGACCACGCGCATTCCGTAGGCGCGGGAGGTTGCGACCATGCGGCGCTGGAGTTCGGCCCCCTCGGGACCGGTCTCGGCGAATCCGGAGGAGATGACGAGCACGGCTTTGACCCCGTGCACGGCACAGTCCTTGACCACCTCGGTGACGGACTCGGCGGGCACGGCGATGACCGCGAGGTCGGCCTTGCCCGGCAGATCGGCGAGGCTCGGATAGGCCTGGACGCCGGCGATCTGATCGGCTTCGGGGTGGACGACCCACAGGTCGCCGGTGAACTTCGCGGCCGTGATGTTGCGGATGAGCAGATGTCCGGTGGAGTTGCGTTTGCGGCTGGCGCCGATCACCGCCACCGAGGCGGGGTGGAGGACCGTGCGCACGCTCAGGGCCTCGGCCCTGTGTTCCCTGGAGGCCTGCACTTCGATGGACCGTGCCGTGGGATCGATGTCGAACTTCACGGCCACGACACCGTCATCGAAACCGCGGGAGACCTCGTAGCCGGCGGCCTGGAAGACCTGCAGCATCGACCGGTTCTGGGGAAGCACCTCGGCGGTGAATCGCTGGATCCCCGATTCGCGCGCGGCCGCGGCCAGATGCTCCAGCAGGATCGAACCGACCCCGCGACCCTGGTGGGCGTCGGCGATGTTGAACGCCACCTCGGCGTCGGTGTCGGTGATCCGATCGAAGCGGCCGACGCCGATGATGTCGTCGCCGATGAGCATGATCAGCGCCACTCGGTCGTGGTGGTCGACGTTGACGAAGCGGTCGAGGTCGCGTTTGGGAAGCCGGGGCAGCGGAGCGAAGAAGCGCAGATAGACGGACTCCGGCGATTGGGCCTCGTGCATGCGGGCCAGAGCAGCGGAATCGTCAGGGGTGATCGGGCGAAGGTGGGCGGTGCCGCCGTCGCGGAGGACGACATCGGCTTCCCACCCGGCAGGATAGTCTTCCATGGTCCCAGCATATGCGTCGGGCGTCCTGATATGGCCGACCTCGCTGGGACAAGTCAGAGGAGTGGGGCACAATAGTGGGCATGGCATTACCCGAAGTTCTCGTTCACGATCTGCAGTCGGCCGGCTACTATCCCCAGCTCACTCAGGGCATCCTCGCCGACTCGCTCTACGACGAACCGGTCTTGGCCCACTTCGTCCACATCGACACACATGTCGACATCGAATCCATCCACCGGCATGTCACCGCCTTCGTCCTCACCGAGACCCGCCTCCTACTGGCTCACGTCGATGACGATCCGAACGCGGAACCCGGCGCCAAACCCCGCGCCGTCACGAGCAGCGAGGACATCGAACTCGATCGCCTGGGTACCGTGATGGTCGGCCGCACGTTCGCCGATCCGGCCGCCTACAAGCCCGGTGACAAGCCCGTCGAGGTTTCGCTGACCATGTCCTGGGGTGCGTCGAAGCGCATCGAGGCCTTCCCCGAGACCTGCGGAGATCCCAACTGCATGGGCGATCACGGATACGGCGGATCGATCTTCGCCGAGGATGTCATGCTCCGGGTCTCGGCCGAGGCCGAAGGGCAGGCCGCCGTCGACCGAATGGCCGACTTCGCCGGGAAGCTGCGCGCCGCAGTCTTCCACGCCCGGCTGCGGTCGCGCCGCTGATGAGCGAGGACTCGACGAGTCAAAGGCAGCAGGACCCATCCGGTGCTGAGCACCTGGGGCCCCCGGACTATGCGGGTCCCATGCTCTCCGATGTCGTTCCCGCCGCGGCGCTGAGCCTCGGTGCGGCCGACGCCCTCGATGCGCCGATGTCCGATCGTGCACGAACGCTCGGACTCGACCGGGAGTCCCGGGCGACGATCGTTGTGCTCATCGACGGTCTCGGGGAGCAGCAGCTGCGCCGCTACAGCGGGTACACTCCCTTCTTCCGGTCGCAGGCCGGAACACGCCGTACCCTGTCCGCCGGATTCCCGTCGACGACGGCGAACTCTCTGTCGTCGTTGGCCACGGGCCGCCTGCCCGGCGCCCACGGCGTGGTCGGCTACCGCGTCCTCGACCCGGAGAAGGACGCGGTGTTCAACCAGCTGACGTGGAACCTCGACGTCGACCCCGTCGCCTGGGTCCCCGATGCGACGCTCTTCGAACGCCTCACCGATGCCGGAATCGATGTGGTCAGCCTCGGAGAGAAGAAGTTCGCCGGACGCGGCCTCAACCGGGCCTCGCTGCGCGGAGGCAGATTCCGGGACTCGAAGAGCCTGGAGGAGCGCTGTGCCCAGGCTCTCGCCGAGGCGAGGGCTCCGGGTCGCCGCCTCGTCTACCTCTATTGGGGCAATCTCGACAAGACCGGTCATGTGCACGGTGCGGACTCCGCCGCTTGGACAGAAGAACTCGAACGCGTCGATCTCGCCCTGTCCCGACTCGCCTCCGACCTGCCGCACGACGCGACCATGCTCATCACCGCCGACCACGGCATGGTCGACGTCGACCACGAACGTCGTTTCGACCTCGCTGAACTCCCTGAGCTCAAGGCCGGCCTGCGCCACGTCGGCGGAGAGCCGCGCGCACTGCATCTCTACGCTGCTGAGGGCGCGGAGGCGGACGTGCTCTCGGTCTGGCAGGAGACGCTCGACGACCGCGGGCTCATCCTGCCGAAGGCCTCGGCGATCGACCGCGGCTATTTCGGTCCAGTCGCCCCGCACGTCTATCCGCGGATCGGGGATTTCCTCGTCATCTGCACCGATGGCTTCGCCGTGGTCGATTCGGAAGTGGAATCCGCCTCGGCGCTGGCCCTCATCGGTCACCATGGTTCCACCACGGAGCAGGAGCTGGAGATCCCGCTGCTCGTCGTGTGAGCGGTGCCGACTGCAGCCGAGATGACTCACCACCGACCTTCTGGGAGCACCCGTTGACGACGATCCGCTGGACTGAGGACGGCATCGGCCGCACAGCCCACTGGCATTCTGAGAACGGGGCGCCGCCTCCCGCGACTGTGCAGATCATCGGAGACGAGACAACCGCCGACGAAGCCTGCCGATTGACACGCGCCGGAGTGGGACTGCTGTGGCGCGGAGACTTCCACAACGGCCGTCAACTCGTCCAGGCGATGAGCCGTCGGCTCAGAGGCGACCGCGGCGGAACCCGTGAAGGCACAGGGGGTCGACGTTCCGGCGGCCGTCGCGGCGGCCGGGGTCGATCCCGCGACAGACGGGGCAGAGACCGATTCGTGGGACCCGGGGACAGCGATGGCCCTGCTCTCGATCCCGCGCTGTCATTCTTCGCGGAACGTGACGCCATCGAGCAGCGGGCCCGGCTGCTCGGCAGAGTCGTCGTCGAGCTCGGCCCGGACTTCGACCTCGCCCTGCGCCGTGCCCCCGACGTCGCCGCCGCCTGCCGCGCCGCCTACGGCCCGGCCGACGGACCGGTCTGCGTGTCGCTCACCGAACTCGGCGGAGTGCTCAGCGCTTATGAATGGCAGCTGCGAGGAGTCGAGATCCCGGCTCTGGGCGATTCCGTCCATCCGCGCCACGGCGTCTTCTCGCCTGTGCGGGGAGAGTACCTCGATCTCGTCGCGCAGACGCCCCTGCCGTGGGGAAGGAACGTCGGTCCGGTTTCGACCGACACGGATTCCGCGCAGACGACCGGCACCGCATTCGACCTCGGAACGGGGACCGGAGTCCTCGCCGCGATCCTGCTGCGGCGCGGCGCTGCGACAGTGGTGGCCACCGACATCAACCCGCGCGCCGTCGCCTGCGCCAGTGAGAACCTCGACCGTCTCTGTCCTGGTGCCGATGTGAGCGTGATCGAGACCGACCTGTTTCCGCCCGGTCGTGCCGACCTCATCGTGTGCAATCCGCCGTGGCTGCCGGCCCAGCCGACCTCCGCACTCGAGATCGGCATCTACGATCCGGACTCCGCTGTCCTCCATCGCTTCGTCGAGAGGCTGACCGACCACCTCACACCGGCTGGGGAGGGATGGCTGATCATCTCCGACCTCGCCGAACGATTGGGCCTCAGGCCCTCAGGTGAGCTCCGCGAACGCATCGAGGCGGCAGGACTGCGCGTGCTCGAACGCATCGACACGGTGCCCCGCCATCCCCGCGCCGCTGATACCGCCGACGCGCTCCACGCTGCCCGCAGCGCCGAAGTGACCTCACTGTGGCGACTGGGACTGAGATGAGCTGCCGACCGCTCGGCCGATCCACAATTTGACCGCAGTCGATCCGCGACCGGCGCGGAAGATAGGATGGAACACGTGACTTTTCCTCGAATCGGTGTCATTGGCGGCGGACAACTGGCACGCATGCTCGCCCCCGCCGCAGAAGCCCTCGGCGTCCGTTTCTCCGTTCTCGCGGAGACCGCCGACGCCCCCGCCACACAGGTCATCAACGAGGTGACCGTCGGTGACTATACGGACTACCCGACGCTCAAGGCTTTCGCCGAGACCGTCGACGTCATCACCTTCGACCACGAACACGTCCCACCGGAGCATCTGCAGGCTCTCGTCGAGGCCGGACATGCAGTGCGCCCCGGACCCGATGCCCTTATCTTCGCCCAGGACAAGATCCGGATGCGTACGAAGATGGACGAACTCGGTCTGCCCAACCCCGCATGGGCGGAGATCACCTCGGCCGCCGATGTCGAAGCGTTCGCCGCTCGCGTCGGATACCCATTCATCCTCAAGACGCCCCGCGGAGGCTATGACGGCAAGGGCGTGCGCGTCATCGACAGCCTCGACGAGGCCGTCGAGTGGCTGAACGAGTTGCCCCAGCTGCTCGCCGAGGAGAAGGTCGACTTCACCCGGGAGCTCGCAGTCATGGTCGGAAGGTCGCCGATGGGGCAGACCGCAGTGTGGCCGGTCGTCGAGACCTGGCAGCAGAACGGCGTGTGCAAGGAGGCCATCGCCCCGGCTCCCGATCTGCGTGATGAGAAGGCGCGGGCCATCACCGAAGCGATCCTCACTGTCGCCGGCACCCTCGAAGTCACCGGCGTCATGGCGATGGAGATGTTCGAGACCGCCGAGGGCTTCCTCATCAACGAATTCGCGATGCGTCCGCACAATACCGGTCACTGGACCCAGGACGGAGCGGTGACGAGTCAATTCGAGCAGCACCTCCGCGCGGTCCTCGACCTTCCGCTCGGCAGCCCCGCGGCACGGGAGGACGTGTCCGTGATGGTCAACATCCTCGGCGCTGATCATGAGGACCTCTATCAGCCGTACCTGCACGTCATGGCTCACGACCCGGCGGTCAAGGTTCACCTCTACGGCAAGGGGGTGCGCCCGGGTCGGAAGGTCGGCCACGTGAACGCCTACGGCGAGGATCGGCAGCTCGTGCTCGCTCGAGCGCGGCATGCCGCCGATTTCATCGCCGGCGTCGACGTCGATCCGCATCCTCAGATGCCCGCTCCGGAGAATCTCCGGGCCGAGAGCGAACCCGGCGCACGCTGAGTCCCGGCGCCGACTGCACCCCGGACCCACCCGGCACCGATACGCGGATATCAACCGCCTGCAACGAAGGAAGCACAGATGACCACAGCGAATGAAGACTCCACTGACACGGCGGCTCCGGTCGGCATCGTCATGGGCTCGGACTCGGACTGGCCGACGATGAAAGCAGCCGCCGACGCCCTCGACGAACTCGGCATCGAATCGAGCGCCGAGGTGGTCTCCGCCCACCGCATGCCCGAGGACATGGTCGACTGGGCGAAGTCCGCGGCCGCGCGAGGCGTCCGGGTTATCATCGCCGGAGCCGGGGGAGCGGCCCATCTGCCCGGAATGATCGCTTCGATGACCTCGCTTCCGGTCATCGGAGTCCCCGTGCCCCTGAAGTACCTCGACGGAATGGACTCGCTGCTGTCCATCGTGCAGATGCCCGGAGGAGTTCCCGTGGCCACCGTTTCGATCGGCGGCGCCAAGAACGCCGGCCTGCTGGCGGCGCGCATCCTCGGGGCAGGTCAGGGCGCCGAAGCCGAGGCTGTGCGCACGCGTCTCGACGACTATCGGAGCCAGCTGCGGCAGGTCGCTCTCGACAAAGGCCGGGCACTGCAGGAATAATAGGGCTTGCTGAACGTTTGATAAGTCTGAGGAGAATGATGTTCGACCTGTACCAGCCCAGCGAAGAGCACGAAGAGATCCGCGCCGCGGTCCGCAATGTCGTCGAGAAGAAGATCGCGCCGTTCGCGGCCGAGGTCGATGCGGACTCCCGCTACCCGCAGGAGGCGCACGACGCCCTCGTCGAGACGGACTTCTTCGCCGCGCACATCCCCGAAGAGTACGGGGGCATGGGCGCTGATGCGCTGGCCGTGGCGATCATCATCGAAGAGGTCGCACGCGGCTGCGTCTCGTCCTCGCTCATTCCGGCTGTGAACAAGCTCGGCAGCATGCCCGTCCAGCTCGGAGGCAGCGAAGAGATCAAGAAGAAGTACTTCCCGTCCGTGGCCGCCGGAGAAGCAGGATTCTCCTACGGACTGTCCGAGCGCGAAGCCGGATCCGACACCGCATCGATGAAGACCCGCGCCGAACGCGACGGCGACGACTGGATCCTCAATGGTGTCAAGACCTGGATCACCAACGCCGGAGAATCCGAGTACTACACGGTCATGGCCGTGACCGACCCCGACGGAGCCCGCGGACGCAACATCTCCGCCTTCGTCGTCGAGAAGTCCGATGAGGGCTTCACCTTCGGTGAGAAGGAGCGCAAGCTCGGCATCAAGGGCTCGCCCACCCGCGAGCTCCTCTTCGACAATGTCCGCCTGCCCGGCGACCGCATCGTCGGTGAGCCCGGGGAAGGCCTGAAGATCGCCCTGCGCACCCTCGACCACACTCGAGTCACGATCGCCGCGCAGGCCGTCGGCGTCGCCCAGGGCGCGCTCGACTACGCCCTGGCCTACGTCAAGGATCGGCAGCAGTTCGGCAAGTCGATCGCCGATAATCAGGCGATCCAGTTCATGCTCGCCGATATGGGCATGAAGCTCGAGGCGGCACGCCAGCTGACCTACACCGCTGCCGCCAAGAGCGAACGCGGCGATGAGGACCTCACGTACTTCGGCGCCGCGGCGAAGGCCTTCGCCTCCGATGCCGCGATGGAGATCACCACTGACGCCGTGCAGCTGCTCGGCGGTGCCGGCTACGTCGTGGACCACCCGGTCGAGCGGATGATGCGCGATGCGAAGATCACGCAGATCTACGAAGGCACCAATCAGATCCAGCGGATGGTGATGGGACGCAAACTCCTCGCCTGAACCGGGTTCGGACGCTCTGCGGCAGGCCGCACCTGGTCAAGGCTGCACGGTGCCGTCCGGTCTGTATCGAACGGGCGCCGCGGATTCCCCAGACGGGAGTCTGCGGCGCCCGTTCTTCTGTCTGTGAAGAATCGCACACGCGACGAATCCGACATGCGCGGCGCGGATGTGCCGGAATCGATGGTTCTCACGCGACACAATAGGTGAACACAGTGGACTCTGAAGTGTCTTTGGCACAGTTGTCTGCTGTGGACACCCGATGGGGCGATACGGCCCGTGTGGCCACCCGCGGATGTCGATGCCGGAAGCAGTCCGTGAGCAGAGCCTGAAGCGAAGGGAAGTCAGTGGCTGAGACGAGATATGTGGACCCGATCCGCCACCCGTCGTATGCTTCGCAGCCGACGCGTGATGTGCGGGCGTGGCTTCTGCTGCTCGTCACGGCTCTCGTGCCCGGGGGAGTGCAGCTGCTCTTCGGCCACCGCCGCTGGGCGAAGATCTCTCTGTCGATCACCGCCATCAGCTGGATCCTTGCCCTGATCGCCGGTGTGATCGTCCTCATCAGCCGGACGTTCCTCTTCACCATCGGCACGAACCCCTTCATCCTCACCTTTCTGACCATCTGGGTGCCCGTCATCGCGATCAACTGGGCGGTGTGCCTGTTCGACACCCTGCGGCGCATCCGGATCGTCACGATCTCCCGAAGGGCCCGCAAACGCTTCGTGGCGGCCTTCTGTGCCCTCCTGCTCATCGTCGTGGGTCCCTTGGCTTGGGGGACGACGATTCTCAACTCGCAGCGCGGACTGATGAGCGACCTGTTCGCCTCGGGCAAGGCACTCAAACCCGTCGACGGCCGATACAACATCCTGCTGCTGGGTTCGGACGCCGGAAAAGGGCGGACAGGAATCCGACCGGACTCGCTGTCGCTGGTCTCGATCGATGCGAAGACCGGCAAAACCGTCATCATCGGCCTGCCTCGGAATATGGAGAACGTGCCGTTCCCGGACGACTCGCCGTTGCACAAGCACTACCCGCAGGGATACAACTGCGGGGACGAATGTCTGCTCAATGCCGTCTTCCAGCAGGGCGAACAGCACAAAGATGAGTTCGAGGACCCGAAGACTGCCGGCGAGCAGGCGACGATGGACGCCGTTTCGGGCGCCACCGGACTCGAGGTCCAGTACTACGCGATGATCAATCTCAAGGGATTCGAGAACCTCATCGACTCCCTCGGCGGAATCACCCTCGTCTCCGGCAAGCGAGTGCCGATCTCGTCGAAGGTCGATCCGACCACGGGCGAGCATGGGCCGGTCAAGGGATGGATCGAACCGGGCAAACAGAAGCTCGACGGCTTCCATGCGCTGTGGTTCGCCCGCTCCCGAGAGTTCTCCAGCGACTACGAGCGGATGGTCCGCCAGCGCTGCGTGCAGACGGCGATGGTCAAACAGCTCGACCCGGCCACCGTCCTCACCCGCTACCAGTCGATTGCGAAAGCCACTCCGGGGGCCGTGTCGACTGATATCCCCTCGTCTCAGGTGGACTCGTTCGTCGACCTCGCGCTCAAGGTGAAGTCGCAGAAGATCGAATCCGTCGACCTCACCCCGCCGCGTATCACTCCGTCACAGCCCGACTTCGATGTGGCACATCAGCTGGTAGCCGATAAGATCGAGGAGTCGTCGAAGTCCTCCGAAGAGGACAAAGGCGCGTTCTCGGTTCCCGGAAGCGACCTGTCAGCCGCTGCCGGAGTCGATGCGGGACTCGATCCGAACTCCGGTTCAGGGCCGCAGCTGCTGGCACAGGGTGCCGGCGACACCTCAGCTGACAAAGGCGAAGAAGCCGACGCAAAGGCGATCTGCTACGTGCCGTGAGGCGCTGCTGTGAGGTCGGTCGTGATGAGACCAATTACCGAATCGGTCGATCCCATGACGATTCCGGGAAAATCTTTTGCTCGGTGTGTCCCTTGTCAATACTGGGAACCACACTCGTGTAATTAGAATATTCTGCTCTGTGGCTAGTCTGACACGCCGAAAATGTGTAACAATTTTGAGATGTTGGGGTTGCCCACCGTTCTGCCAACGGTGAAGGGGACCTCGAGGCCTGAACTTCCCTGTCTTCCTCGAAAAGGCTGTAACGATGAAATATCTATTGCCCACTGTTGCGGGCTGCGCTTCTATTGCGCTGGTCGGCACCTTAGCGGTCACGGCACCGTCGGCTTCCGCAGCCACGACGACGCCTGATGTGTCCAAAGAGGCGCTGAACGTCAGCAAAGAGGGACTCAACGTCCCCGGTGCCCGCGATTCCAGTGATTCCACCGCCACTGCCGCCAACCAGAGCGCCACGAGCAATCTGCCGAATATCTTCAAGTCGCAGACTGCACTGGCCTCGGCCAAGGTGCCCGATATCGTCAACGCTTCGGCGTCGGCATCTGCGGCTTCGGTCAACAACGTCTCCGCCGGACTGACCTCCGGGGGCGACGACGCCGCGCCGTCCGAGGGATCGGCGCCGTCCGAGGGATCGGCGCCGTCCGAGACCGAGCAGGCTCCTGCCGAGGGTGCAGAGACCGAGACCCCGAAGTCCGAGGACGAGGACGCGAAGGATTCGTCCGACGAGTCGAAGGCCGAGGGCGAAGACGACATCTCCGGTTCGGTCCGTCAGAAGACCGAAGACGGAGTGAACATCGCGCTCATCTCCGATGTCCTCGACGTTCCCGCGAACAACCCGAGCCTTGTCGGCTTCACCTTCTCCGAGTCGAAGTCCAATATCCGCATCCAGGTCCGCACCAAGCAGGGTTCGGAATGGGGCAATTGGGACACCCTGGACGAAGAGCAGCAGGAAGAAGCCCAGAACAAGGGTTCGGAGCCGATGACGGTGTCGAACGCTTCCGCTGTGCAGATGCGCATCCTCGGTGACTCCGCGCCGAGCGAGGCCGAACTCGTCCTCGTCGATCCGAAGCGGGACGCCGGCGACGCTCAGGCCGTCGCCGAGAACGATCCCGTCGAGCTCGACGATCAGGTCAGCGGCGACTCTGCCGGTGCTGAAACCGCGCCGGAGCAGTCGACCGAGGACTCGACCGACGCCGAGGCGGCATCCGCAGAGAACGTCGATGCGGCCGCCGGCGCGACGGTGACCAACCAGAACTACGTACCCGGATCGTCGACGGTGGACACCGTGGCGAAGAAGGTGTCGAAGCCGAAGATCGGCTCGCGCAGCTCGTGGGGTGCCAAGGCCTACCGCGGCAGCCCCGATTACGCCAGCGGCATCAAGCAGGCCGTCGTTCACCACACCTCCGGTTCGAACAGCTACTCGGCTGCCGATGTTCCCGGAATCATCCGCGGTATCCAGGCCTACCACCAGCAGGGCCGCGGCTGGAACGACATCGGATACAACGTCGTCGCAGACAAGTACGGCCGCCTCTGGCACGCTCGCGGCGGTGACGTTTCGAAGGCCGTCATCGGCGCTCACGTCGCCGGACACAACACCGGAACCTTCGGCATCTCCGTGCTGGGTACCTACAACAGCGCGGCCCCGCCGAAGAAGACACGCGATGCCGTCGCCTCGGCGATCGCCTGGAAGTTCTCGATCAACGGAATCTCCAAAGCGACGAAGTCGAACCTGGTCGGCCACCGCGATCTGGGGCAGACCGACTGCCCGGGTGACGCCTTCTACGCCAAGCTGGGTGAGATGCGTTCGACGGTCAATTCGATCCTGAAGACCGGCGAACAGCCCAGCGACAGCAAGGACGACGACAAGTCCAAGGACGACGACAAGAAGACCGAGAAGCCGAAGGCGAAGACCTCGATCGAGAAGTACGCCGAGAAGAACAAGCTCGGCAAGGCTCTCGGCAAGGAATACGACGTCAAGGGCGTTTCTGGCGCCAAGGCACAGAAGTTCGAGAAGGGCACTGTCTACTGGTCCAAGAAGACCGGTGCCTACCACCTGTCCGGAGCGATCGCTTCGGCGTACAAGGGCAATGCAGTCACCGACTTGGGGCTGCCCACCTCTGCGGAGAAGGGCGGCCTCAAGGGCGGGGGCGTCGCACAGCGCTTCGAAAAGGGCTCGTTCTACTGGTCGAAGAACACCGGCGCCCACTACACCTCCGGCACCATCATGAAGTACTGGGGTGACAAGGGGACCGTCAAGGGTCACCTCGGTTACCCCAAGTCGGACGTGGTCTACAAGAAGGGCCGCGGTGAGCAGCTCTTCGAAGGCGCACGTCTGGTCTGGGCCGAAGGCTACGGAACCACCGAGTTCTCTCCCAAGGGTTCGATCGCCGGCGGAGTCAGCGACGACAATGCTCCGGGCGGCGCGACGCCGCCGGGAGACGATTCCACCGATGACAAGTCGCCTGCAGACTCCGGGGAAGGTTCTGCAGACGACAAGGACTCGAAGGACGATAAGTCCAAGGATGATTCCAAGAAGGACGATAAGTCCAAGGATGATTCCAAGAAGGACGACAAGTCCAAGGACGACAAGTCCAAGGACGACAAGAAGAAGGACGACGACAAGAAGAAGGACAAGCCGTCCAAGGCCGAGAAGATCGCGGCCCAGCGTGCGTCCATCATCAAGGATGCGAAGGCCAACCTCGGCGTCAAGTACGTCTGGGGCGGGACCTCGCCGAAGTCCGGTTGGGACTGCTCGGGTTACACCCAGTACGTCTATGGCAAGAACGGCATCAAGCTGCCGCGCACAACCAGTCAGCAGCGTTACGCCGGCAAGGAGATCTCGCTCAAGGACGCCAAGGCCGGCGACCTGATCTGGATCCCCGGTCATATCGGAATCATCTCCGAGACCAAGGGCCAGATGTACGATGCCGGCTCGACGCGGACGAACACCACGAAGCGCAGCTACAGCTGGATGCTGAACCGTGGAGCCAAGGTCATCCGCGTAGTCGGCTGACACCAGGCATCGAGGACAGGGCGTGCAGCGCCTGCCGGACAGTGCCCCGAGGACGAACCCATTGTGGATCTCCCTCGGGGCACTGTCTGGTTTCCCGGACGATTCCGGTTGCGGCAGTGACCGGTCGATATGTATCTGCGCAGGTGACAAGCGGTGAATAGATTGTGACTTCGGCTGAACAGTCAGTGAAGTGCCGACCCCGGCCACGACAGCGGGGCTAGGCTGGACTGAGCACAACCGGAAATCACCGGATGTGAATCCAAATCGATCCTGTCAAAAGGGGGCCCGCAGTGCATCGTCTGCACAATACGGTCAAGAAGTTCGAATGGGGCAGCACCGACGCGATTCCCGCGATCCTCGGCACAGTCCCGGACGGCACCCCCTGCGCGGAACTCTGGCTCGGAGCCCACCCGGTCAGCCCCTCTCGACTCGACGTCGGGCACACGCCGTCCCAGGCTCCGCTGGAACGGCAGAACCGCCTCGGCGGGCAGCAGCCGACGGGCGGCGTGGCGACGGAGGCCGAGCCTCGGCTCGGACCCAACCTCATCGAGTACCTGGTGGGGGACCCTGAAGGTCTGCTCGGCCACGACTCCCTCGAGTCCTTCGGAGCGCGACTGCCGTTCCTGCTCAAGGTGCTCTCGGCGAGCAAGGCCCTGTCGATCCAGGTGCACCCGAATCGCGAACAGGCCCGGGCCGGATTCGCCGCCGAGGAAGCGGCCGGACCGGCGCTGGACGCTCCCGACCGGAACTTCAAGGACGCCTCGGCGAAACCGGAGCTCATCTACGCGCTCACCGACTTCCACGCGCTCACGGGGTTCCGCCCGCGCAAGGCCGTGCGAGCCACGTTCGAACGGATGCTCTCCCAGCCGCTGACTCCGCCGTCCTTGGACGTGCTCGGAGCGATCATCGCAGCGCTGAAGTCTTTCAGCGAATCCAAGGCGCTGTCACGCGCCGTTGAAATCATCCTCAGCGATCCGCGGACGCCCGGGCTCGTCGACGAGGTCGCCGCCCATGGGATCGACGAACTGCCGGTCGGACACATCAGCCGGTCAGGCAGCGCGGTCGACCCGGCGCAGACATTCTGCGAGCTGGTCACCGACTATCCCCATGACCCCGGCGCGCTGGTCGGACTCATGCTCAACCGAGTTCACCTGCAGCCGGGAGAAGCGCTGACCATGGACGCCGGAGTGCTGCATGCCTACCTCTTCGGCACAGGCATAGAGATCATGGCCTCGAGCGACAACGTCGTGCGCGGCGGGCTGACCTCGAAGCACGTCGACATCGAACAGCTGTCGAAGATCACGGACTTCCACGCCGGTGCACCCCGGATGGTCGAACCCGATCACTCGGGAATGCTGCTGGGACCCACCGATGACTTCGCTCTGCAGGCACTGCGGTGCCCGCGCACGACAACGGTGGAACGGCGCGGTGCGGCGATCGTGCTGTGCACCGCGGGAACTGTCACACTCAGCTCGCTCGGCTCGACGCTCACCCTCGAACGTGGGCAGAGCGCCTTCATCGCGGCCAACGAACCGACGGTGACGGCCGATGGCCACGGCGATGTGTTCGTAGCGACCACCGGACTGAATTCCGGAGCTGCCGGCCGCTGAGCGCGCGCTGTCCGCCACCACCGGCGGCTGAGCTCGTCTGCTCAACTCGCCCCAGCGAATGCTTACTCACCCCTGCGAACCGGTGTGCAGGGCCCCCGCAGAATTGTTGGGTCGATCCGCGGTGATTTCTTCAACGTAACCACCGTGGATCGACCCAACAATCTGCGTTTCCGACGGTGTCGAGCAACGTCCGACGGTCCTGACGGACGAATCCGGTGTTCGGCGGCGGTCGACGCCAGCGCGTGGGTGGTCAAGACTGCGGTGCGCTGGCAGCAGAACACAGAACAGTGGTCACGTTCGGATGCTTCTGAGCGATCAGAGAGAGCATCCGAACGTGACCACTGTTCGATCACCAAGTGTCCTCGTTCGGACACTGCACGCGTGAGGCCCGGGCCGGTCACCTGGAACTCAGGCGGCGACCTCGATGGTGGGGACGTCCTCGGGGACGATCACCTCGGCGCCTGTCTTCTCCTTGACTTCGTCGACGGTCACGCCCGGGGCGAGTTCGACGAGGGTGAACGCGTCACCGCTGACGTCGAGGACGGCGATATCGGTGATGATGCGCTCGACGACGCCCTTTCCTGTCAGCGGCAGCTCGCACGACTTCAACAGCTTGTGCGAACCGTCCTTGGCGACATGGTCCATGATGACGATGACGCGCTGGGCACCGTGCACGAGGTCCATTGCGCCACCCATGCCCTTGACCATCTTGCCCGGGATCATCCAGTTCGCGATGTCTCCGTTCGTGGCCACCTGCATGGCGCCGAGGATCGCGGCGTTGATCTTGCCGCCGCGGATCATCCCGAAGCTCGCCGCTGAGTCGAAGTACGCGGCGCCCGGGTTCATCGTGACGATCTCCTTGCCCGCGTTGATGAGGTCGGGGTCGATCTCATCCTCGGTCGGGTACGGGCCGACGCCGAGCAGGCCGTTCTCCGACTGGAGCACGAGGTGGACACCCTCGGGCAGAAAATTGGGCACCAGGGTCGGCATGCCGATGCCGAGGTTGACGTAGCTGCCGTCTTCGAGTTCCTGGGCGGCACGGGCCGCCATCTGATTGCGTGTCAATGACATTTCTGTGTCTCCTCAGGCTTCTCGTACGGTGCGCTTCTCGATGGGCTTGTCCGCCACCTGTTCGGGCGTCAGCGGCACCACGCGGTGGACGAAGACGCCAGGCACGTGGACCATGTCCGGATCGATCTCTCCGGGTTCGACGAGCTTTTCGACCTCGGCGATGGTGATGCGAGCCGACTGTGCGGCCGGGGGATTGAAGTTCCGTGCCGAGGAGTGGAAGACGAGGTTGCCGTGCCGGTCACCGATCGCGGCGCGCACAAGTGCGTAGTCGGGAGCCAGGGACTTCTCGAGGACGTATTCCTTCTCTTCTCCGAAGGTGTCGAAGACCTTCGTCTCCTTGGCCGGAGATTCCTTGACGACGTTGCCGTCCGCGTCGTACTTCCAGGGCATGCCGCCCTCGGCGACCTGCGTCCCGGCGCCGGTGATGGTGTAGAAACCAGGGACGCCGGCTCCTCCTGCACGCAGCTTCTCCGCCAGGGTGCCCTGCGGGGTGAGTTCGACCTCGAGTTCACCGGAGAGGTACTGACGGGCGAATTCCTTGTTCTCGCCGACATACGAGGCGATGATGCGGCGGAGTCGTCCGTCGGCGAGCAGAATGCCCAGTCCGCGGCCGTCGACGCCGGCGTTGTTGGAGATCACCTCGAGGTCTTTGGCTCCCTGGTCCTGGAGGGCCCGAATGAGGAATTCGGGCACGCCCACGACACCGAAGCCGCCCACGGCGATCGATGATCCATCTGCAATGTCGGCCACCGCTGCTGCGGGGGTATCAACTACTTTGTCCATGTGCCCAGTGTGCCATGGACCACTCCCAGCCCGGCGGCCAGGTCCGTGATGCGAGCATCGTCGACTCTGCTGGTGAGCAGGACCTCACCACCGCCGAGGAGGTGCTGCAGAAAGCGCGGCCATTCGCTCGGCAGCGGGGTCGAGTTCGAGGCGAGCAGTCCCTGCGGGCGGGCAGCGTCGGTCGATTCGGAACTCGTCCAGTCGATGATCTGACCGTCCACTTCGAGGATTCCCGAAGCGTCGAGGCGACGCGCTGTGACATCGGGGTAGGCGCGGATGGCGGAATTGACGTCGATGAAGTCGGTATCGACCGGGGTGCTCAGCGCCAGGGCCGGGGGATTGAAGACGAAGACCTCGTCGGCGTCGGCCACCTGGTCATCATCCTCGTGGCCGAAGGGGACGAAGGCCATGAAGTCCTCGTCCGGTGCCTCGTGCGCGATGACGACGCGGCCCCCTGCCAGCAGGACACTGAGGACAGCGACGAGTTCGCGCCAGTGCAGCCCCTCCGGCAGAGGAGCGAAGAGAGTGAAGTCCGGTCCGAGGTCGTAGTCGCCGAAGAGGCCGACTCCCTTATTCACCCAGTTCGAGACGACGGGACCGGTGAGGTCGAGTCGATCGAAATCGGGTCCGCGCCAGATGAGGACGGGCCCGCCGGTGCGCGCGATGACTGAGAGATCCATATCCGCTTCCATGATTGTGTTCCGAATGCAGTCTGTCGGGAGGATCAGTGAACGATGAGGCCGATGTCGATCGTCACCCCGCGGGGGAAGGCCCCGAGCTCACCATCGACCCAGTGATAGCGCGTGGAGGCGCTGAGATCCTCGGCGAAGAGGGCTGTATGGAGGCGTTCGACGAGCGATCCGAGCCCGACCATCGCCTCGAGCAGGGGCGGACCGCCCGATTGGGCGGTCGCCGGTGAGTCAGAGGGGCTGAGCGTGATCCGCGATCCCGATCCCTCGATCCGCATCCGCCAGGCTGCATGGCCGGGAGTCCGCGACTGCCCGGCGCGGACGACGCGGATCGCTCGAGACACCCTTTCGAGGATGTCGTCGCTGTTGTCGCCGGCAGGGGCGCTGCCGGGCAGGTCGGTGACTCCCAGGCCGCGCTGAATGGCTTCAACATGGCCGTGTCGGAACCAGTCCTCGCCGAGGTCGCGGGAGAGTGCACGGGCGCCTTCGTCGCCGTTGTCGAGGTATCCGCCGGCTCCGCGGACCAACGCCATGGGCAGTCCGCGGGAGGAGCCCTTGACCAAGTCGGCGGCCGCTGCGATCTCATCGGCGATCGCGCGTACCGTCACGGTCTGGACGCGCCCGTCGTCGTCGGGGCGACCGCGCTGGTCGTCGAGGCCGGAGAACCCGGACAGGCCGATGGCGATATCGCCGACCCCGACCCGCCACGGCCGTGAGCTCGTATCCGAGATGACCAGACCGATGCGCACCTCGAAGGCCTGTTCGACCCGTCGGCGCAGGCCGTCGGCGGACCGGTCGCTGTCGAGTGGGTGGAGGATGACGGCACCGCCGGAGTTCGACTGGTCGAGGCCCGCTGCGGCCTGGACGGTGCCTGCCGGGGTGCGCACGATCTGGACGGTGGTGCCGGAGCGATAGGAGCGTTCAGCGACCAAGTGGGTGCCGGTCTCCGCGACGAGTTCCTCGAACTCGGCGCGATCTGAGACCGTGCGCAGGCGTCCCTCGGCCTTGGAGACGACTTTCGAGGCGACGACGAGGATATCGCCGTCCTTGAGGTCGATGCGGTTGCGCCGGAGGGCGTTGATGAGGATCGCGGAGAGGTCGGAGCCCGACGCGATCTCTTCCTCGACGGGAGGCGCGTAGACGGTGAGCAGACGGTCATTCATGCCGGGCCACCGGTGATTCCACTCTCATCTCTCCATAATCCCATTGTGGGTGCCCACTTTCTAAATTCTCCAGGTTTGCTCAGGCGAATCCCACAGGTTGTGCCTTATGACTGGGCCGTGACCTATATATGGGGTTACGGGCGCGTGTGCATGTGAACGCATGTTCGAATAGCGTCTCACGGGGTGTCTCGATACTCCATAAGGGCTTGACGGGGCGGTAATGACACGCGTGTAATTTATACCTAAGGGGAACGCGCCGAGCAGGGATCCTTCAGGATTCGACCGTACATCGGACTGATCGCCTCAGTCACGGTACTGGACCTGCTCGAGCGTGAGAAAGGGGAAAACCGTGCAAAGTGCACAGAGAGAATGGCGGGAGAGAGAAGACTTCACCGCCGCACCGGGAGTCACCTCCCGCCGTGCCGAAGACTGGTTCATCGAACCGGGAGCACGTACACCCGAGACGCTGCCGGATCCGCTGGCCGTCGATCCGAGTGATCTGACGCCGCTGCCGCCGGACAACTCCGCCGTCTCTCCGCTGTCCCTGCTGCTGGGAGCCGCAGACGACGGCGAACTGTCCTGGCAGGACCAGGCCCTCTGCGCTCAGACCGACCCCGAGGCGTTCTTCCCGGAGAAGGGCGGATCGACTCGTGAAGCCAAGCGGGTCTGCGCCTCCTGCGACGTCCGTTCCGAATGCCTCGAATATGCGCTCGCCAACGATGAGCGCTTCGGCATCTGGGGCGGAATGTCCGAACGCGAACGCCGCCGGCTCAAGAAAAAGGTCGTGTGAGGCAAGCCGTCACCATCGTCGTCGTCTCCGGCGACGATGCCAGCAAGGTCGAGCTCGAAACAGCTCTGCGTCCGCACTACCCCGAGATCCCCGTGGTGGATCTCGGGGGGCGGACGGTCCGCGAAGCCGGTGAGATGCCGGAGATCGCGGAATCGGATTTCCTGTGGTTCCTCACCCCTGACTCCCGTCCCGAACCAGACTGCCTCGATGAGCTGCTCGACGCCATCGGGGAGACGGAATCCATCGCCGCCGTCGGACCGAAGCTCATATGCTCCGGGCGCATCGTCTCCGCCGGAGTGAGCACCACCTCGGCGGGGGAGCGCTTCAACCCCGTCGGCTCCGGGGAGATCGACCAGGGGCAGCGCGACAGTCAGATCGAAACACTGGGTCTCGACCTGCCGGGCCTGCTCATGGCCACCACCGAACTCGAGCGCATCGGGGCACCGTCCCGAGTTCTCGGCCCCGCCTATTCCGGTCTCGAATACTCCCGTCGTCTGCGCGACCTCGGCGCCCGCGTGCTGCTGGCCCCGCGAGCGCGGATGGAGATCTCCGCTGCGTCCGCTGCCCGACTCGGCTCCTCGCCCCACCCACCGAGGTCGAAGACTCAGATCCGGACTGAGCAGCGCTACCGCCTCAGCCTCGCCGGTCAGGGGCTGGTCTCACTGTTCTGCTTTCTGGCGCTCGGCCACCTCGGCCGCATCGTCGGCGGGCTGCTGTCGAACAACTTCCGACCTGCCGGGTGGCACTTCGGTGCGCTCATCGGTCTTCCCGCGGATGTGTCGACGACCGCCCCGCTGAGACGCGCCAACGCCCGTCGCAACCGTGTGGCCAGACGATCGAACACCGGACATGTCGCCGCGCTCTACGCCGATGACGAAGAACTCGCCGTCCAACGCCGGACGATGAGCGGTGAGAGCGATGACTCTCGCCCGGCCGAGGTTCCCACCGGCGGTCCCGATACCGATGCCGAACTCAACCCGGTCGGCGACACCGAAGAGGCCATCGACTCCTTCTCACGTCTGGAGATCTCCGGCGGTTCCAGTCTGCTGCGGGCACCCCTGACCTATGTGATCCTCGCCGCCGTGGTGATGAGCGGGGTCATCAGCTTCCGACTCTTCGGCCCCGGCCACCTCGCCGGCGGCGCCCTGGGTTCGACCGACATCGGCTTCGGCGAGATCGTCGACCGTCTCCTCGGGCGTCACCTCGACGTTTCGACCGGTGCGGCGGTGCCGGCCGACCCCTACCACCTCGTCCTCGGCGTGCTCTCCCTCCTCTTCTTCGGCCATGTCGATGTCATGGTCCGCTCCCTGCTGCTGGCCGCGCCGATCCTGGCTGCCATCACCGCGTACGCGGGCGCGGGGAGTGTGCGGGCGCGGCGGTGGGTGCGCGGCTTCGCCGCACTGCTGTGGATCGCGTCTCCGCTGTTCACGGCCGCGCTGTCGGACGGCCGCCTCGGTGTGATCCTCGTCTGGATCTGTGCACCGCTGGCGGTGCTGACTCTGCGCCGCAGCCTGACGACCGGATCGATCGCCGCGGCAGCCGGCACCGGCCTGCTGCTGTTCGTCATCACCGCAGGCATTCCACTGCTCCTGCTGGTCACGGTCCTCGGCACCGCGGTGCTTCTGGTGGCAGGTCGCGGTCTGCGCCATCTGTGGCTGCTCGCCCCGACCGTGTTCCTGGGCTGGGCGTGGCTGTGGGCCGTCGTCCGCGAGCCGGGAACTCTTCTCACGATGCCCGGGCAGACCACGGCCACCGAGTCCGCCCCGACCTATCTGCTCGCCGTCGGGTTCCCCGCTCCGCTCGACATGTCCTGGCTGACGAAGCTGATCTCAGATCTCGGCTTCGGCGGGGTCTCTGCCGGCACCCTCGAGCTCTGGGCTCCGGTCCTGATGCTGCCGATGCTCATCCTGGCCTTCTTCACCCTCATCGAGGCCCGGCTCGAACTCTCTCGCCTGACCTGGGCGGTCGGACTCTACGTCGGCGGTCTCATCCTCGCCGCGATCCAGGTGCATCTGCCCGCGGAGACGGGACCGTTCCACCTCATCGCCTCATACCCCGCAGCGGGACTGACCCTGGTCAGCCTGGGATCGATCCTGCTGCTGTCCCTCGGCGCCGACCGCACCGTCGGTCGCCGCCCCGGGCGCAGCCGAGACACCGGTTCGTCCTCTGCGAAGAGTTCGGCCAAGGGAGCCTCCGCGGCATCCGGCCGGCTGCCGATGCGCGGCCTTGTCGGACTCGTGACCGTAGCGGCCATCGGGCTCATCGCCATCGGCGCCGGACGGGCCACATCCTCGCCCGAAGCGGTCACCGCGACCTCAGACAGCAACGTCCCCGCACTGGCCTCTGACCGCGCCGCGGGGGAGACCCAAGCGCGCACCCTCCGCCTGGACAATGTCGACGGAGAAGTTCTGGCCACCCTCATCGCCTCCGCCGACGGCACGGTGCTGGGCACATCGACGGTGACCTCGGCAGAAACCGTGGGAGGGTGGCCGTGGCAGCGCCGCCCGCTGCCGATCACCCCCGACCAGGTGCTCGTGGCTCAGGCCGCGTCCGCGCTCTCGGCCGATGACTCCGGTGACCTCGGCAGCATCCTCGGTGAACTCGGAGTCGATTTCGTCCTCGTCGGCCCCGATGCCGGCAGCCTGACCAACTCGGTATCCGTCTCCGAGGGCCTCCTGCCGGTCGGACCGACCTCGTCCGGACAGCTGTGGCGCGTCGACAAACCCTACAGCGGCCGATTCCTCATCCGCGACGCCGAAGGGAAGGTGTCAACGGCGGCGATGAAAGGCACCACCGCAACGGTGCCGGCCGGTCAGGAGGGGCGCACCTTGACCATCGCCGATGCAGCGCACGGCATCACCGCAAGCATCGACGGTGAGCCGCTGCCGCAGCCGAAGCCCGGCGAAGAGGCGTGGGCAAGCGAATTCGACCTCCCCGCAGCCGGGGGAACGGTCGAGATCTCGCTGAACTCACCGCTCTACCCGATCGGCGTCATCGTCGGATGGGTGCTCGGACTGCTCAGCCTCATCGTCGCCATCCCCTTCGGCCGGGCGGGGAATGTGACGCGGAAGCCCGGCCGTGAGGAGCAGAAGGCATGAAGCACCAGCGCAGCATCGTGACCTTCGCGGCCATTGCCGTGCCCGGGGTGCTCGTGGCCATGACCTCGTTCCTCACCCCGCTGACCCCCGGCACGCTGGACCGCAGTCCGGAACAGGTGCGCATGCCCACCGCGGATACCCGCGTCGTCTGTCCCGGCCCCCTGCTCACAGCCGGAGAAGCCGAAGGCACCGATGCCGAATTCGTCGACGACTCGAAGGTCTCAACCCGTGTCGTCTCCGCCTCCGCACCGATCGGAGCCGCAGACGGTTCGACCTCCTCGGCTCGTCTCCAGGTCGCCGATCTCGGCGGTTCGATCGACTTCGACAATCCCTCCGGCCAGGGTTTCGTCTCCGGAGACGACAGCATCGACTCGACGAAGCTCGTCACCGGTTTCGCCCGCCCCGGGGCTCCGGCCCTGACGACCGGCCTCGAAACCGTCGAAGGCAGCTCCGGTGACCTCACGGGCCTCGCCACCCTCACCTGCGCCCAGGCATCGAGCAGCTTCCGGATCGTCGCCGGATCCGGAGCCACCGGCTCGAACTCGCAGCTGCTGCTGAGCAACCCGGGAGACGTTCCCGTCCAGGCGAAGGTTGCCCTCATGACCCCGGGCGGCGAATCCGCCGAACCGACCGAACTGAGCATCAAGGCCGGTCAGCAGCGTGCCGTCCCGCTGGGTGGTCTGGCTGGAGGGGCAGAGGCTCTTGCCGTCGACGTCACCGTCGACGGTGGAGTCCTGGCCGGTTCCGTCCAGGAGACCGTCCTCGACGGACTCAAGCCGCAGGGCATCGACCTCGCGGCCGGTGGGGCAGGAGCCGATCGCCAGCAGGTGCTCACCGGGCTCAGCGGCAAAGATGTGCGAGTCCGGGTCGCGAACCCGAGCGGTGACCTCGCCGAGGTGTCCCTGAAGGCGTACGGGCCGGACGGAGAGATCGACATTCCCCGTTCCTCGATGACCGTCGTCGGTCGCGGGGTCGCCGAGGCCGACCTCGGGGATCTCGACGCCACGAGTCTCGTCGTCGAATCCTCTCAGCGCGTCCAGGCCGGAGCCTTCATCGGCAAAGACGGTGGGAAGGGAGCCGCCGACTTCGGCAGCATCCCGTCGACCGACTCCCTCGCCGAGACCCAGATTCTGGCGCTTCCTCGCACCGGTGAGTCCTCCCTGAACCTCTCTCCCGGTCAGGGACATGTGCAGGTGCAGGGAATGCTCGACGACGGAACGCTTACCGATCCTCAATCGATCGACCTCAACCCGACGGGAACGACCGTGCTCAATCCGAGCGACGTCTCCGAGGAGTCGGTGCGCGCACTCGTCCTCAAGGGATCCCAAGCCTCGGGCTCACAGTCCGATGGGGTGCATGCGACCCTCGTCGTGACCACCGAGGACGGAATCTCCACGGTCGTCCCGGCGCCTGCCCCGGCAGGCGTGGCCTACCGGGATATCCGGCTCGGCTGAGGTCTCACGAACCAGGTTCCTGCGGTGACTGCGGATCTCAGGTGCGACGGAGGATATCGACCTGGTCCGCCACCACCTCGGCGATGAGTCCATCCCGGGCCTCAGCACCGGCATGATCTTCGATCACCCGTCGATAGAGGACGATATGGGTGGGACGGTCCCCGGCCGCCGGGAACACACGGCCGAAGCTCGGTTCGGTCGAACTCGCCGGCGGCACGGAATCGACGGCCAGCACCACCTCGGCGAGGAGAACGGGTTCGTGCCTGCGCATGCGGGCGAATTCGGCGGCCGCGACCTTCGCAAAACTCTCCGCCCGACTCAGCCGCGCGGGCACCTCGGCCCGGTGCAGCGGAGACCGCAGACCCCGCCCATGTCGGTCGCGATGTCGCCTTGGTCTCATAGCACTTCATTCTACGGGCGGCGCCGCCGTGCCTGAGCGAATCGGCGGGGCGCGGCGTGTAGAGTGTGGGACTGTGTCAGCCGTGAGAATGTGTTCAAAAGTCAGCTGTTCGCGCCCCGCCGCCGCCACCATGACGTACGTGCACGCCGATGCGACCGTCGTCATCGGACCTCTGGGCAGGCGCGCCGAACCGGGCGCTCATGACCTGTGCGCCGAACATGCGGCGAAGCTGACCCCGCCCGTGGATTGGCAGCTCATCCGGATCGACTCCGGGCAGGCCCCGCCCGAACGCAGCCATGACGACCTGCTGGCGATCGCCGACGCCGTCCGCGAAGCCGCCGATCGTGCCGATCAGACCCCGGCCCGGACCGCACCGGGACCGGCCGACGATCCGGCCGCCTCGGGACGTCGACACGGTCACCTGCGCATCATCGGCGACTCATGAGCCACCGAGAGCCGAGCTCGACCCGAATCGAACCCGCACAGCAGATCCTGATCGACTCCGAACTCGGACAGGCCCGGACGGCCGCCCTCGACGCCGCCGTCGGAGCCTATGACATCCGCGGTCGGATTCCCGACCAGCTCGACGACGACATCCTGTTCGCCCTCGGTTGGGCCACGGCCCGAGCCATGGCAGAGATCCACACCGCCACCGAGGTGGTCATCGGCCACGATATGCGCCCGAGCTCTCCCGGATTCGCCCACTCCTTCGCCGCAGGAGTCGACGCTGCCGGCTCGACAGCCGTCCTGCTCGGCCTGTGCTCGACCGATCAGCTCTACTTCGCCTCGGGCATCTTCGATCTGCCCGGAGCCATGATCACGGCCAGCCACAATCCCGCCGACTACAACGGAATCAAGATCTGCGGACCCCGCGCCGCCGGAGTCAGCCTGGCCTCCGGACTCTCCCGAGTCAGAGAACTCGCGATCACTGCACCGCAGACCGACGGCCGGACCATCGCCGAAGACGAGACTGCCGCATCCCGGATGCGGGAACAGTACGCGGCACGGATCCGCGAACTCACCCACGTCGATAAGGTCACGGGACTGTCGATCGTGCTCGACGCGGGAAACGGAATGGCCGGGCGCCTCCTCGGGGAGGTCTTCGGCACGGACGCGGGAGCCGCCTCGGTGCCCTTCGACGTCATCGGCCTCTTCACCGAGCTCGACGGGACCTTCCCCAACCACGAGGCGAACCCGCTCAAACCCGAGAACCTCGTCGACGCGGCACGCGCTGTCGTCGACAACGGCGCCGATCTCGGGCTCGTCTTCGACGGGGACGCCGACCGCTGCTTCTTCATCGACGAGACCGGCGCGACGATGTCGGCCTCGGCCGTCGGCGCACTCGTCGCCGAACGCGAGATCGCACGGGCCCGGGCACTCGGCGACGACCGACCCACAGTCATCCACAACCTCATCACCTCCCGCAGCGTGGCCGAGACGATCACCGCCGCCGGCGGACACGCACTGCGGTCGAAGGTCGGCCATTCGGGAATCAAGTCGCTCATGCGCGAAACCGGAGCCGTCTTCGCCTGCGAACACTCGGCTCACTTCTACTTCGATGAGTTCTTCGGGGCGGACTCGGGGATGCTCGCCGCCTGTCACCTCATCGCCGCCCTCGCCGAGTCGCGCGGCCCCGCCTCCCGGCTGGTTGCCGACTATGACCGGTTCGTGCAGTCGGGGGAGATCAACTTCACCGTCGCCGATCCCGACGCTGTGCTCGCCGACTTCGCCGCGCATGCCGGCGAGTTCCCCGAGAACACCGTCGACGACCTCGACGGAATCGGCCTGCAGGGTGCGGACTGGTGGGTGAACCTGCGCAAGTCCAACACCGAACCCCTTGTCCGGCTCAACGTCGAAGCGGCCGATTCGCCGCAGGTGGACGCGCTCACCCGCCAGGTCACGGACTTCCTCAACGCTCGGGCCTGAAGCTGGATCGACGGCAGCCGGTTCTCTGCTTCCGTTTCTCGGCAGTAGTGCGGTAGGGCAGTAGGGCGGTAGGGATATGACCGTTCGCTGACGGTCTTCGCTGTCCGCAGAACGAGCATGACGCGACAAGCCGCCTGCCCGGCAATAGACTCGAAGCCGATCAGACAGCCCGCCGTATGGAGGTACCGTGCTCGATTCCACTGACTTCAAGGTCGCCGATCTCAGCTTGGCCGAGGCCGGCCGACACCAGATCCGCCTCGCCGAAAGGGAGATGCCGGGCCTCATGGCGCTGCGGGAGGAATACGCCTCGACGGCTCCGCTGGCCGGGGCCCGCATCGCCGGCAGCCTGCACATGACCGTGCAGACCGCTGTCCTCATCGAAACCCTCGTCGCACTCGGTGCAGACGTCCGGTGGGCCAGCTGCAATATCTTCTCCACGCAGGACGAGGCCGCCGCGGCCGTCGTCGTCGGATCCGGCACCCCTGAGGCCCCGGCCGGCGTCCCCGTCTTCGCATGGAAGGGCGAGACCCTCGAAGAGTACTGGTGGGCCGCGGACAAGATCTTCGACTTCGCGGACGGACCGAACCTCATCCTCGACGACGGCGGCGACGCCACCATGTACGTGCTCAAGGGCACCGAATTCGAAGCCGCCGGGGGAGTGCCGACCGCCGGCGCCGAGGACTCGGAGGAGTTCAAGGTCCTGCTCAAGCAGATCGCCGCGACCATCGAGGCGGCCCCCGGACGCTTCGCCCGTCTGGCCGCCGGAATCAAGGGCGTGAGCGAGGAGACGACGACCGGAGTCAACCGCCTCTACCGCCTAGCCGAACAGGGAACTCTGCCGTTCCCCGCCATCAACGTCAACGACTCGGTGACGAAGTCGAAGTTCGACAACCGCTACGGCATCCGCCATTCGCTGCCCGACGGACTCAACCGCGCCACCGATGTCCTCATCGGTGGAAAGATCGCCGTCGTCATCGGCTACGGCGACGTCGGCAAAGGTGCCGCCGAGGCGCTGCGCGGGCAGGGAGCGCGCGTCATCGTCACTGAGATCGATCCGATCTGTGCGCTGCAGGCCACGATGGACGGCTACCAGGTCGACCTCCTCGCCGAGGTGGCTCCCCACGCCGACATCATCATCACCACGACCGGAAACACCCGGGTCCTCGACGTCGATGTGCTGCAGACTCTCAAACCCGGCGCAATCGTCGGCAACGTCGGCCACTTCGATGAGGAGATCGACCTGGCAGGGCTGTCCCGCCTGCCCGGAGTGGAGAAGATCGAGATCAAACCGCAGGTCCACGAATGGAGTGTGCCCGTGCCCGCCGAGGCGGGACTCGGCCGCGACCGCACGGACTTCCTCGTCCTCTCCGAAGGGCGCCTGCTCAACCTGGGCAACGCCACCGGTCATCCGTCGTTCGTGATGAGTGCGTCATTCAGCAATCAGGTGCTCGCCCAGATCGAGCTGTGGCACGCCCATGATGACTACGGCAACTCGGTGCATCGGCTGGCGAAGGAGCTCGACGAGAAGGTGGCGCGCCTGCACCTGCCGGCTCTCGGGGCGAAGCTGTCGGAACTGAGCAAGGAACAGGCCGAATACATCGGCGTCGACGTGGCAGGACCGTTCAAACCCGAGCACTACCGGTACTGATCGAGCACTGCCGGATCTCTTCGGCCAGGCGGCGGAGTGGGCGAACCCGGTCGAGGTCCGCTCCGCCGACCGGTGGCAGTCGAGCCGCCTCGTCAGCGGCGGGCAGTCAGCCTGAGGCGTCAGCGGCGGGTGAGGCTGAGACCGTGGGGGAGCGTGTCGACCCCGGACCGGAATGCGTTTGCACGGTCGGTCCTTCGGCGCTGCTTCTCGACTTCGGCGATGCGCTGCCGATGGATGACCGCGGACAGGAACTGTTCGGGAAACGTTCCCTCCGGCGGGGCCGGAGCCACATAGGGATTGAGCTCGGTGGCGAGCTCGATCGCTCGCTGCCACCTCGACTCCGCACCGAGCTGGGGCGCCATGGCGAGGAACGCGACGATGCGCCGATGCAGACCATCGGGGATCGCGGTCACGTCGGTGCTGTTGAGCCACTCGTGCAGATGAGGGGCCACATGGGTGTGCATGGGCGGCAGAGGTCGGCTGCGTTCGCTGACGGCGATGGTTCCGGCCAGATAGTCGCCGAGGCGCTTGGCCTGCGGTGAGAGGAGACCGGACAGCGCCGCGATGCCGCCGCCGCTGGAGACGATCTCGAACGGAAACAGCAGAGCGCGGATGAAGGAATGGCGCAGCCGGACCGCGCCGCCGTCGTCGCGGACCACACGCAGCCCGAGGATGAGCTTGCCCAGCGAGCGACCATGGCTGAGCACTTCGACGAGCATCGGCAGCAGCACGAACACGAAGATCGTCATGACGGTCATGAGCGAACCGAGGAGCAGCCCGTTGAGATCGAGCACCTTGAGCATGAGCCAGAACATGGCGATGAGCAGACCGATATTCACCAACGAATAGACGATGTAGTCGATGAGACAGCTCAATGCCCGCGCCGCGAGAGCGGCCGGTTGGACATTGAGTTCGACGGCTTCACCGGTGATCAGAGTACTCACCCGACCATCGTGTCATATCGCCGCGTTCCGAGGCAGTCGTTTCGCCGAGAGCATGCCGTGAGCCTCTCGCCGCGTCGGAGGTGCTCATGCGTCGTCTCCGATAGGGTGGAGGGATGGATCCGAACCTGCTGGCCCAGCTGCATGGTGATGACTGGCTGGAGCTCTCGGCACTGGCGAAGAAGAACACGCTGACACCCGAGCAGACGACCCGTTTCCTCGAGCTGTACCGGACCGCGTCGAAGGATCTGTCGCGGATCACGACGGTGGCCCCAGACTCTCTCGAAGCCGCTCGGCTCTCGGCGATCGTCCACCGCTCCCGCAACCATCTTTCGTCCGTGCCCAGCGGAGGACTGTCCGGGTTCGCACGGTTCTTCGTCATCAGTCTGCCGCTGTCGCTGTACCGGCTGCGGTGGGACTTCGTCATCGTGGCCGCCGGATTCCTCGCCGTCGCCGTCCTGTCGGGCATCTGGGCGGGAACGCACCCGGAAGTGCTCGAGACCTTCGGGGATCGAGAGTTCCGACGTCAGTTCGCCGAACATGATTTCGTCGACTACTACAAAGAGAACCCGAACGGCTTCTTCGCCGTCGGCGTGTGGACGAACAACGCGTGGATCGCCGTCCAGTTCGTCCTCCTCGGCATCACCGGCGGCTATGTCATCGTCGGACTGTTCTCGAATGCCGTCAACGTCGGCTTCTCCGGGGCGATGATGTTCGAGTTCGACCGGGCCTCCGACTTCTTCCTCTACATCCTTCCGCACGGGATCCCGGAGATCAGCTGCATCATCCTCGCCGCTGCCGCAGGTCTGCGTCTCTTCTTCGCCTGGGTGGTGCCGGGCCCCAGGCCGCGTCGCGACAAGCTCGCCTCCGAAGCTCGGTCACTGCTCGTCGTCGCCGGCGGTCTCGTGCTGCTGCTGTTCGGTTCGGGACTCATCGAGGGCTTCGTGACCCCGAACCCGATTCCGCCGGCGGTCAAGATCGCGATCGGCGTGGCCTATACCGCGGCCGTCGTCGTCTACGCGTGGCACTTCGGCAAGCGCGCCGCCGCAGCCGGACTCAGCGCCGATCTCGACGAGCATCTGGCCGGATACTCGGTCATCTCCACCGATCGCTGATCAAGTTGTCGCTGACAGTTCGCCGCTGAGCGGGGTCGCGGTCACAGGCCGCCGGTGACCTTGAGTCGGATGTAGAGATCGGCCAACGCTCCGGGAAGCTTCTCCGGCAGAGCCTGGACGCAAGCGACACCGAGTCCGCGCAGCCGAGACTGCAGCGACGCCGCTGCGAGCATCTCGGCCTCGGCGGCCGCCGCCGTATAGACGTCGTCGACGTCGCCGCGCCGGGCAGCCAGAACCGCAAGCGCGGGATCTTCGACTCCGGCGACGACGACCCGGTGGTGAGTCGTGAGAGTCGGCAGCACGGGCAGGATGTCCTCGGCGATTGTCGCCTCATCGAGCTGAGTGACCAAGACGACGAGCGCCTGCTGCCGGGAGGTCTGCAGAACCGCCGCGGCGATCGACTCCCAGTTCGCCTCGTAGAGCTCCGGGTACACGGGCGTCAGCGCCACCGACAGGTCATGGACCGGATCATGAGCCCGATGGCTCGACGCGACGGCCCGCACCCGGGCATCGGCGACGATGACATCGACCCGATCGCCGGCACCCGTGGCCAGAGCCGTCAGCAGCAGCGAAGCCTCGAGCGCGGCGTCGAAGACCGTTCCCTCGCCACAGCGACGGGCGGCGAACCGGGAAGAATCGACGACGATGACGACGCGACGATCCTTCTCCGGCCGCCAGGTCTTGACCACGAGGTTCTGCGCGCGGGCGCTGGCCCGCCAGTCGATCGACCGGACATCGTCACCGTCGACATAGTCGCGCAGCGAATCGAATTCCGTGCCCATCCCGCGGATCATCACCGCCGACCGTCCCTCGAGCTCCCGCAGCTTCTGCGTCTTCGACGGCAGCTCACGCCGGGACACGAAAGGAGGCAGAACACGCACAGAGGCGGGAACATCGATGCTCTTCTGCCGCTGGACGAGCCCGAGCATGCTGCGACTGCGCACGGTCACCAGATCGCCGGGCAGCGCGCCTCGTCGAGTCGGCTCCAGCTCGGTGATCACCTCTGTCTGCTCACCCGGTTCCAGCACGTGACGAGAACGAGTCTCGACCGCCCCGGCACTCGGTGCCCAGGCGTCGCGGACGTGGAGGCGCAGCCGGCGGCTGGTCCCATTGATGATAGTCAGCGTGCTGTGGGTGCTGTCGCCGAGGCGGACCATCGGTCCCGGTGTGCGCTGGACTTCCAACCCGTGGATCCGGGGGACGAAGAAGAAATCGAGAACCGCTGCCAGGACGATCACCCCGGCCACGATCATGGCCGTCGGCCATGAGGGCACCAGCATGATCGGCACGAGACCGAGAAAGGTGAGCAGGAACAGTCGGGTGGTCATTCAGCGGGGCACTTCGGTCGTGGCGATGATCGAATCGAGGACCTGACCGACGTCCAGACCGTCCATCTGCGCCTCGGGGCGCAGGATGACCCGGTGCGACAGAGACATATGGGCCAGAGCTTTGACGTCATCGGGGGTGACATAGTGCCGACCGCTCAGCCACGCATGAGCGCGGGCGGCTCCGAGCATCCTCGTCGCTCCGCGAGGTGAGACGCCCAAGGCCAGGGACGGGGTCTGGCGGGTGGCTCGGGCGAGGTCGACGATATAGGTGATGATCTGTGGGGCGATGTAGATCTTGGCGATGGCTTCGCGGGCCCGGCCGATGAGTTCGGCATCGGCGACCGGACGCAGACCTGCCGCGGCCAGGGACCCGGCGTCGAAGCCCCGGGCATGGCGGTCGAGGATCTCGAATTCGTGATCCCGCTCGGGCAGGTCGAGGACGAGCTTGAAGAGGAACCGGTCGAGCTGAGCCTCCGGGAGCGGATAGGTGCCTTCGTATTCGACGGGGTTCTGGGTGGCTGCGACGAGGAACGGTTCAGGCAGCTTGCGTGAGCGTCCACCGACGGACACCTGATGCTCCTCCATCGCTTCGAGGAGGGCCGACTGGGTCTTCGGCGGGGTGCGGTTGATCTCATCGGCGATGAGGATGTTCGTGAAAACCGGGCCGGGACGGAATGAGAAGTCCGAGGCGGAAGCATCGTAGACCAGCGAACCGGTGACATCGCTGGGCATGAGGTCGGGAGTGAACTGCACACGCGAGCTGTCCAGGCTGACCGCGGCGGCGAAGCTGCGCACGAGCAGAGTCTTCGCCACTCCGGGAACCCCTTCGAGAAGCACGTGACCCTGGCACAGCAGTGCGATGAGCATTCCCGTCACTGCCTGGTCCTGGCCGACGACGGCCTTGGCGATCTCGGTGCGCACACCGGTGAACGCCTCCCTGAGCGGGTCCGGCTCAGCCTGCGGAGCCTGCGCGCTGTCCGCAGCAGGGGTCTGCGGCACGACCGGCTCCTGGGGCCGAGGTGCGGCCGGAGGCTGAGAGGCGACCGGTTCCTGAGAATTCGTAGGGCCCTGGGGCGGCTGAGTCATGGGATCTCACTTTCGATCTGGGTGAGCTGATGGACGAGTTCGGTGAGTTCGGCGTCGGTGTGAGCCGACGCGGAGACGAAGACATAGTGGAGACGGCCCGGATCGGCCCCGGTGACGGTCGCGATGTGAGCGATGATGTCGGGTGTGCGGGCATCGGGGCTGAGACCGAGTCGTTTGGCGATGCGCAGCAGGGCTCCGGCCCGGAGCGTGTGCAGCGCCCCGTCGCGATCGTGGCTGCGCGAGCTCAGGGCTGCCCGACCGTGCACGGTCTCCACGGCAGGCACGATGACCGGCAGACGTTCGAGAGCCAGCGGCCCGAACCGGCGCCCGATGACGAGCAGCAGGACGAGGAGGCAGGGGACCAGCCACAGGACTCCTGCGAGGAACCAGCCGGGCACGAAATCGATCGTCGACGGAGGCGACTGCCCCTGTCCCGAACCGTCGAAGGTCGGATAGTAGACGACGAGGTTCTGCGTCTGGGACAGCTGCGAGAGCACAAGAGAGGCATTGCCCTCTTCGTCGATGTTCTCATTGGTCACCCAGTCGGGGCTGCCGAGCACGGTCAGCGGAACGGAACCGCCCGAATCGGTGAGGAACTGTCCGCGCGCAGACCCTGGAGCCACCTCGGTGCCGTCGATCTCGGCGACCCCCGGGCCGGTGAACGGGTAGCAGGCGGTGATCCCCTCGGTGCCCTTCTCCGTCTCCGCGTATTCGACCTCGCCGGTGGACACGGCACCGGCACTGCGGGCGATCGGTGAATCGCAGGACGGTGCGGACGTGGCCTCCGGATCGGCCAACGGGCCGAGGTTGTCGTTGACCGTGATCCGGTCGGTGAACTCCGACACCGTCGGACCGGGATCGACGAGGACGAGCCGGTTGCCGTGGGTGCGCAGAGCGTACTCGAGGCCGGCGATGTCCCCGGGGGACAGAGCCGCGGTGTTCGCGGGAATGAGCAGGGTGGTGTCGGGTCGGGCGGCGGCCGAGCGGGCCTGCTCCTGATCCTCGGTGGTGGTGACATCGACGTCATGGTCGCGCAGGGTCTCGACGAGGGCCTTCGTGCCGGTGCGCTCCGTCGAGTCATAGTGCAGGGGCTCTGCGGACTCCTCGTCGCCGGTCAGCAGCACGAGCACGATCACGGTGACGAGGATGACGAAGGCCGCGACGATCCACACGGCAGCCGACCGCAGCCGAGCGCGCAGCGGAACCCGCGAGGTCGACCGGGTGCCGCGGGCGGCGACATCCAACTGTGCGCTCATACAGCTGCCTCCCGGCGGACCGGCAGTGCACTCAGCGTCCGGTCGAGTGCGCACAGATCCGCATAGACCTCGCCGAGGCTGCGGTCGGCACGTGTCTTCGCCGCGGTCGCCTCCCCGTAGCGGAGGTCGTTGAAGACCTCGGCCACCCCGTGGACGGCGGATCCGTGCTCGGGCAGGGCCACCTCGGCGGAACGGGCGATCTCACTCGCTGTGGCCGAGGACTCGAGCGAGACGATCTGCTTGACGGACAGGATCGCGAAGATCGCTCGGGATTCGTCGATGACCGCGGTCTCGAAGTCCCCGGCCTGCGCGGCCCGGGCCGCGCTCTCGCGCCACGGGCCCGGTTCGGGCTGGGAGACCACGGGATCGAATGCGGACAGCGGGACGCCGACACGGCGGAATCCGGCCCGACGCACGCGCCAGACGATGAAGGCGACGATCGCGGCGAGGCCGAGGACGACGACGATGAGCAGCCACGGGGAGTTCGCGCCCAGGGCGGCATGGACGAGCGAATCCCACAGGGAGGACAGCCACCGGCCGATCCGTTCCAAGGGGGTGAGATCGTTGGCGGCGTATTCCGGTTTCGAGAGTTCGTGCTCTACCCATTCGCGGCCGGTGTCCCGGTCGATATTCGCCGAGGCGGCGCGAAGCTGTGCCGCGCCCGGCTGGGAGGACGCGGCGGTGTGGAGGTGGCGGGCCGCCTCGGTGA
Organism: Brevibacterium sp. Lmc1; assembly: GCF_057654315.1. NCBI lineage: Bacteria > Bacillati > Actinomycetota > Actinomycetes > Micrococcales > Brevibacteriaceae > Brevibacterium > Brevibacterium sp. Lmc1. Next base: position 1,675,227 of record NZ_CM172803.1, read on the forward strand.
TGAGGGAGAGGATCATCGGTCCTCCTCGGCGCGGATGAGGACGAGGTCGAGCCCCTCCGAGCGCATCTGCTGATCGAAGAAGCAGACCGTGACCAGGCAGGCGAAATAGGCGAAGAGGACGGCGGAGGAGATGAGCGTGAGTGCGAGCAGCAGACCCACGGAGACGATGGCGATGGCCGCCTGCGCCGTCGTCGACTCGGTTGTCGTCGTCATGCCGACGCCCAGGAGAACCGAGATGATGAAGACGATCGGGGTGATGATGAGTTGGACGAGCTGATTGGACAGGAAATAACCGAGCGCCAGCTGGCCGAGCATTCGCCAGAAGCCGCGCCCGGTCAGTTTCCAAGACCGGCGGATTCCGGCACGGACGCTCAGGTCCTCGACCGCGATCGCCGAACCCAGGAACGCCAGGCGCAGGTTGACCCAGATGAGCGCGACGAACCACAGCAGGGCGGCCAATGCGGCCCAGACTAAGGCGAGGATCGCCGAATCGGCGCCGAGGAACAGCAGCGTCGGGGCGGTGAGGGCCAGCAGCAGGCCGAGGTTGATTCCACTCATCAGCAGTGTGGCCAGGATGAGGCGCAGGCGGCGACCGGACAGGGACTTCCACGCCATCGACAGAGTGGTCCTGCGGGCGCCGAAGGAGGCGCGGGTTCCGGTGGCGATGATGCCGGAGAGCAGATGGGCCAAACCGAGGCTGAGCAGGCTGAGTGCCACCGAACCCAGCTGGGCCAGGGCGATGAAGCCGGAGGCGGCATCCTCATTGCCGCTGAGGTCGTTGAAGAACGGCAGGAACTGCACTGCGATGAGGGCACCGATCGCGGCGAGCAGCAGGCTCCAGAGGGAGAAGACGATGAGAGAGGAGCCGATGGACAGAGTCGGGACGAAACGCAGCAGGCGGAATCCCGAATCCAGCGCCTCGATGAAAGTCAGCGGACGTTTGGGCAGGAGCCCGCGTGGGGGAGGCGGCTGCCATCCGCGCGAGGGCGGGGACGGCGAACGCCGCTGCCAGCGGCCGGTGTGCCAGTCGACCTCCGAGGTCCATGCATTCGTCTGTCCCATCACGCCAATCCTGCCATGATTCGCCGGCAAGTGCCGAGAGGCCTCCCTGTCGGATTCGGTGCGCGTCGGCCGTGTCGATCCCGGCCGTCGGGGGACGGCCCGGGGACGGTTCGGGGTTGGTCTGAGGGGCGATCGGGAAAGGCGATCGGGAGGGAGGTCGGGCGGCCGTTCCGACGGTCGGCCTCGGGGAGTGAATGGCCCGCTGCAGGGGGCCGTGCGGCGCGGCAGCTGAACCGTCGGTCTCCGCTGTCGGCGGATCCGGTGCATGAGGCAGTCGACAACGCCCGATAGGCTAGGAGTGTCGGGAACCGAAGAACACGCGAACATAAGGGACAATGGGAGCATGAACGCTCGAATCCTCGTAGTTGATGATGACACGGCTTTGGCCGAAATGATCGGAATTGTGCTCAAAAGCGAAGGCTTCGAGCCCTTCTTCTGCGCCACCGGAGACCAGGCCTTCGAAGAATTCCAGAAGGTCAATCCGGACCTCGTGCTCCTCGACCTCATGCTGCCCGGCAAGGACGGACTCGAAGTCTGCCGGGAGATCCGTGAGATCTCCTCGGTGCCGATCATCATGCTCACGGCGAAGTCCGACACCGTCGATGTCGTCCTCGGCCTCGAATCCGGTGCCGACGACTATGTGCCGAAGCCATTCAAGCCCAAGGAGCTCATCGCCCGTGTCCGCGCTCGGCTGCGGATCTCCGAACCGCAGGCTCCCGAGCTGCTGACCGTCGGCGACGTCGTCGTCGACGTCGCCGGCCACACGGTGACCAAGGGCGGATCACCGGTGTCGCTGACCCCTCTCGAGTTCGACCTCCTTGTCGCCCTGGCTCGCAAGCCGTGGCAGGTGTTCTCCCGCGAGACCCTGCTCGAAGAGGTGTGGGGCTATCGTCATGCCGCCGACACCCGACTGGTCAATGTCCATGTGCAGCGTCTGCGGTCGAAGATCGAACGCGATCCGGAGAAGCCGGATATCATCGTCACCGTCCGCGGCGTCGGCTATAAGGCCGGCCGAGCCGCGTGACTTCCGAGTCAGCCGCGGACGGACCCGTTCGCACCGCGGCCTCGGCGCTGAAGACGTTCTGGAACTTCATCCTCCGATCGTTCAGCCACTCCCTGCAGGTCCGCATCGTCGTGCTCACGATCGTGCTCACTTCGGTGGCGATCTTCGGCGTCGGAACCTATATGTCCCAGCAGATCGCCCGCGGTCTCTTCGACACCCGCCTGGATTCCCTGTCCTCTCAGACTCGGTCGATCCTGGCCGAGCTGCGCTCCCTGGCACCCGTCGACGGGCAGGCGGTCACCCAGGACACGCTGAGTTCGCAGCTGTCCTCGATCTACAACCGTTCGGCCGGGTCGGTGTACTCGCTGACCCTGCAGCCGAAGGACCCGAACTCCTCCTTCTCGACGATCACCGCCGGTGGGTCGAATGAGGACGGTGAGGCCACGCAGGTGCCCGTCTCCGATGAACTCCGCGAGGCCATCCGCAAGGCCCCGACCGACGACAAGCTCTACCAGTCGGTGAGCTTGCCCGACGGGACCGGACCGGGTCTGCTCATCACCCAGGAGCTGCAGATCCCGGGCGCCGGCCAGTTCCAGCTCTACTACCTCGGCGACCTCAGCGAACAGCAGGACACGCTCAACTTCGTGCAGCGTTCGATGTTCGTCGCCGCCCTCGTCCTCGTCGTCCTCGTCGGTGCCGTCGCCTGGATCGTCACCCGACTCGTCGTCACACCGGTGCGCACCGGGGCCGAGGTGGCCCGGCTCATCGCCGATGGTGACCTCGACGAACGCATGCCCGTCCACGGCAACGATGAGATCGCCGTCCTCGGTGAGAGCTTCAACGATATGGCCGACACCCTCCAGCACCAGATCGAGCAGATGGAACGGCTGTCGGTGCTGCAGAGGCAGTTCGTCTCCGACGTCTCCCACGAACTGCGGACACCCCTGACGACGATCCGTGCCGCAGCGGACCTCATCTACGATTCCCGTGACGACCTCGACCCCGTCACCGCGCGCAGCGCGGAACTGCTCAACTCGCAGGCAGAACGGTTCGACAACCTGCTCTCCGACCTGCTGGAGATCTCCCGCTACGATGCCGGTGCCGCGGCGCTGGTGCCCAAACCCGTCGATATCGGCGCGATCGTGACCTCGGTGATCGAGACCGTGTCGATGGTGGCCGAACAGATGGACACCGCCATCGTCGTCCACGCTCCTTCCTCACCGGTCATGGCCGAGGTCGACCGGGTGCGGATCACCCGGATCGTGCGCAACCTCGTCGTCAACGCCATCGAACACGGTGAGAACAACCCCGTCGACGTCTATGTCGCCTCCAACGCCGAGGCGGTGGCTGTGAGCGTGCGCGACCACGGAGTGGGCATGAACGAAGAGCAGGTCGAGCACGTCTTCGACCGGTTCTGGCGTGCCGATCCGGCACGCAAGCGCACCCTCGGCGGGTCGGGTCTGGGCTTGGCGATCTCACTCGAGGACGCGCACCTGCACAACGGCTGGCTGCAGGTCTGGGGCAAACTCGGCGAAGGATCGTGCTTCCGGCTGACGATTCCCCGGCGCCCCGATCAGGAGATCACCTCCTCACCTCTGCCTCTGCCGCCTCGCGATGCGCAGATCCGCGGTTCCGCGCTCGTGGCGGGACCGCTGTCCTCGGACGGCTCAGTCCGCATCCAGACCGGATCGATCCCGATCGTCGTCGAAACCGAGCCGGAGATGCTCGAAGATGACAACGAATCCGTCGCCGAGGCGGCCCCGCAGTCATCATCGCCGGAGACGACCACGACTTCCTTTGAGGCGGTCTCGGACGATGGGGCCGCCGCCGACGAGTCGGACAGCGCGGCTGCCGACGGCTCTGAGACAGGCACCGCCGAGACTGGGCCGCGGTCCACGGACGTCGGCGATCCGGACCTGGACGGTGACGGCATGGACGACGGAGAAGGAGGACGGTCATGATGCGCACGAAGCCCAGAGGGCTGCGAGTGAAGACCGTGTTGGTCTCCGTGTTCACCGCCTTGACCCTCGTCGGCTGCTCGTCGATCCCGACGTCATCGCCTGTCGGCCATATCGAAGACGACTCGGGCGATGCAGGTGCGAACAACGCGCGGATCCCCGACGGTCCCGAACCCGGGGACAGCCCATCGGACATCGTGCGCGGGTTCCTCCGTGCAGGAGCGGGCGCCGGCAACAACTTCTCCGTGGCCCGGTCATTCCTCACCGAGGGTGAGGCGCAGAAATGGAGCCCACAGGAATCGGTGTCGGTGCTGCCCAACGGCACAGATCTCGACTCCTTGAACGTCGGAACCACCTCCGACCAGAAGACGATGAGCATCTCGCCCCCGGTCGTCGGTCTCGTCGACTCCTCCGGAGTGTACAACTCCACCGAACCGGGCACTCGGTCCACGATGGAATTCTCGCTGCGGCAGGAGAACGGGGAGTGGAGGATCTCCTCGGCGCCGGACGGGCTTCTCATCAGCCAGACCGACTTCCAGACGATCTTCCTCAACTATTCGCTGCAGTTCTTCACCTCCGACTATTCGTATCTCGTCCCTGACTCCCGCTGGTTCCTCCGGTCTTCCTCGACCCCGACGGTGCTGATGAACGAGCTGCTCAGCGGACCCGCTCCCTACCTCTCGGGAGCGGTGATCACGTCGATTCCCGATGGTGCCAAGCTCAGCGATTCGGATTCGAACGTGGTGACGATCGAGAACGGCGTCGCCAATGTGGCCCTGGGACCGCAGAACCCGGCCCCGTCCGACCGCGAAAAGGGACTTATCCGTCAGCAGATCGCCACCACCCTGCAGGTCATTCCCTCGATCTCGGCAATCGATCTGAGCATCGGCGGGCAGACGGTTCCGGCCAGTCTGCAGCCGAAGACCGATACGTCGGTCCAGGTGGACGGGCCACCCGTGGTTCTCGCCGACGACCACCTCTCTCGGGTTTCGGGCACCACCGTGGCCAAGGTCGAGAACAGTCCGAATCTGAAGAAGGCGAAGGCGAGCGATCCCGCGGTGTCATTGGACGACTCTCTCTACGTCTATCTGGCCGACGACGGCAAGCAGCTCATGCGGTTGAAGTCCGACGCCGTCGACGCTACTCCGATCCTCAAGGGCAAGAAGCTCGTGCGCCCCAGCATCGATCGCTTCAACACGACATGGACGGGTGAGGCTGAGAACAAGGGCGAGCTCAAGGCCGTCGGTCGTGACGGCAAATCCTCCACCGTCGCCGCCGACTTCCTCAACGGTCGACAGCTCATCGATATCGAGGTCTCCCGAGACGGCACTCGTATCGCGCTGCTCAGTCGCCACAAAGGGGAACCGGATCGCGTCGATGTGGTCGGCATCCCCAGGGACAAGGCGGGCAATCCGGCCGGTCATGTCTCTGAAACGCCGATCGAAGTGGGTGCGAATTTCCACGAGATCAAGGATGTCTCATGGGCAGGGGCGACGTCTCTCGTGGCTCTGGCCGCAGGGGAAGGCGAATCAGCGCAGCCGTTCCGCATCGGAGTCACCGGCCCTGCTGAACAGCTCGGTGAGGTCTCGGACGGAAGCCGCATCGCCGGTGGAGTGGACGGACGCTCGATCCTGGTCACCGGTGCCGATGGCGCGCTGTACAGCTACAACTCGAACGCCTGGCAGAAACTCGTCGACGTCGAAGCGAAGGATCCCTCCTATCCCGGTTGACCCGCACAGCATTGCCTGTCCCCGCTGACCCACGGCGCCTTTCCCTTCCCGGCTGGGCCGTCGGGCGGCGGTGCGCGGCTGTTCTGGAAAGCGGCTCATCGCCGCCCCCCGATCCGGGCATGCAGTAGATTTCTCCCATGGGGCTGCTCGGGGAGTTCGGCGAACTGCTCCTGCCTCGCCGGTGTGCCGGCTGCGGGCGGGAGAACGTGTCCCTGTGCACCCGCTGCCTGCAGCTGCTCGGTGGGATCCCACGGGCGATGGAACCGCGCTACGGCACGATTCCGGTCGTCGGGGTCTGCGAATACAACTCGCAGATCTCGAAGATGGTCGTCGGCTTCAAGGACGACGGACGCCGGGACATCCTCGATCCCTTGGCCCTGGCTCTGACCCGTTCGATCGTCGCGGCCCTCGAGCTCATCGGCTACTCGGGTGGGGCGATCCGACTGTTTCCGGCGCCCAGTTCGGATCGGGCCAGACGTCGTCGAGGCGGATCGCATACGGCCGCCCTGGCGAATCGGGCGAAGGAGCTGTCGCCGGAGCTGCCTCTGGAAGTCCACGATGTGCTCGCGGCGAAACGATCGCGTGACCAGGTTGGACTCGGGGCGATCGAGCGGGCTCAGAATGCTCAGCGGACCCAATATCTCGACCGGAGGAGAATCGCTGAGATCGCGGAAGTCCGTCCCGTGTCGGGCACCGAATCCGCGCCGACGGACCTGCTCATCGATGACTTCTCCACCACCGGCGCAACCTTGGCAGAAAGCGCACGTCTGCTAGCATCGGTGCAGATCAGGCCCGCTGTAGGAGCTGTTCTCGGTCTCGGTCGCGGGGGCACTCGATTTGTCTCTCCCTTTACTGTATAACGGTGTTTACCCATCCAAGGGCATGGGATCGGATGAATCCGACGAGCGAGTCGCTAAGGACACATCATGGACATTGTTGTCAACGGCCGTCAACTGACCATCTCCGACAGCTTTCGAGCCCACATCGAGGACAAGATCGCCAAGGTCGAGCAGCTTGCCCCTCGCGCTCAGCGTGTCGAAGTGCATGTCACTCACGAGAAGAACTCCCGCCAGCCCGAGACGAGTGAGCGGGTCGAGCTCACGGTTGTGGCGAAGGGACCGGCAATTCGGGCAGAGGCCATGGCAAGCGACAAATATGCGGCACTCGATCTGGCATGGGCGAAGCTCGTCGAACGACTGAGGCGAGCGAGAGACCGGCACAAGGTGCCCCGGTCGGGACATCACCGCAAGGAATCCACCGCCGAGGTGCTGGCGAAGATGCCGGTGGCCGAACCGATGGTTCCCGATGCGAACGCCGACGACGCGAAGTCTGCAGCGGACCACAGCGTCGACCAGACGAACGGCCGCATCAAGGCCGAAGGCGATTCGCCGGTGGTTCTGCGAGAGAAGACCTTCACCGCCTCACCCATCGGCATCGAAGAGGCGTTGAACAGAATGGAACTCGTCGGACACGACTTCTACCTGTTCATCGACGAAGAGTCGAGCAAGCCGTCCGTCGTCTATCGCCGTAAGGGCTGGAGCTACGGAGTCATCGCCCTCGACCACGACCTCGAAGAAGCCATCGACTGACCAATTACTACCTGACGGCGGCCCAGCAACCTCGCGCGAGGTTGCTGGGCCGCCGTCAGGTAGCAATTGGGGTATAGCGTTGGGGTATGCAGAGGATGACACGTGCCGCGGCCCGCAGGACGGCGATCGCGGCAACGGGACTGGACCGACCGCGACCGGTGAAGGTCACCGCCCGACACCTCAAGAAGGTCTTCGCCACCCTGGGACTGACCCAGATCGACTCAGTCGCCCGAGTCGTCCGATCCCACTATCTGCCCTTCTACTCTCGTCTGGGTCCCTACCCGCGGGAGACCCTCGACCGCCTCTTCTACTCTTCTCCGCGCATGGGCGTCGAGTACTGGGCACACGCCGCGGCCTTCGTGCCGCCGCAGACATGGAAGCACTTCGCCCGCGCCCACAGCGAATGGTGGCGCAACGACTTCGGACAGCGCCACCCGGAGACCGGGGAGGAGTTCCGAAACCTCCAGACTCGCGTCCTCACCGCCCTGTCCACCCGGCCGATGACGGCACGTGAAGTCGCCGAGGTGGTCGACCACGATCTGCCGGAGATCCACCGCGGACATTGGGGCTGGAATCCCAGCCAGGTGAAAGTCGCTCTCGAAGCGCTGTTCGCCGGTGGAGTCATCAGCGCCTCGGGACGCAACGACCACTTCGAACGCATCTATGCCCTGGCCCGTGACGTCTCACCCCAGCTGCCGCAGCTGCCATTGAATTACGGGCCGCCGGAGGATCCTCGGCTGGGGCTGGACCCGAATGCGGAGCTTCCACGCGGAATATCCGGGGTCGAAAACAATGTCTACGAACTCACCCGTATCGCGGCACGTGCCCTGGGGATCTCCCGGTCCGAGGACATCGCCGACTACTTTCGGCAGCGGCGGGCACCGACCGACGCCGCCATCACCGAACTCGTCGCCTCAGGCGAGCTGCGCGAAGTCGACGTGGAAGGTGTACCCGCCTTGAAATGGCATGAGGCTCGGACCCCGCGCATCGTGAATGCCCGAGCGTTGCTGGCGCCGTTCGACCCCTTGGTCTTCTACCGGCCGCGCATCGAATGGCTCTTCGACTTCCACTACCGCATCGAGATCTACACCCCGGCGGCCAAGCGTGTGCACGGCTACTACGTCACTCCGTTCCTCCTCGGTGATCGCCTCGTCGGGCGAGTCGACCTGCACAGGGATCGGGCGGCGGGCATCCTGCGTGCTCACCAGGTGACATGGGAGCCGGGGGAGGAGCACATCACCGAGCTGACGGACGAGCTCATGACGATGGCTGCGTGGCTGGGCCTGACCGCCGTGGACCTCGAAGGTACTCACCTGCCATTAAGCTAGGGGCTATACAGTCGTTCGAGTCGTTGTCCGGCAGACATGCCGATTAGGAGAAAAGTGGCTAATTTCCTCGAGAAGCTTCTGCGCACAGGTGAAGGCAGAACTCTGAAGAAGCTCCGCCGATACACGGATGCCATCAATCAGCTGTCCGATGAGTTCAGCGAGATGACGGACACCGAACTGCGGGAGGAAACCGGCCGGTTCAAGGAGCGCTACAAGGACGGCGAGAGCCTCGACTCCCTGCTTCCCGAAGCCTTCGCCACCGTTCGTGAGGCATCGAGCCGGACCCTGGGTCTGCGGCACTTCGACGTCCAGCTCATGGGCGGCGCCGCTCTGCACCTGGGCAACATCGCCGAGATGAAGACCGGTGAGGGCAAGACTCTCGTCGCCACGGCCCCGGCCTACCTCAACGCGCTCACCGGCGATCCGGTCCACATCATCACGGTCAACGACTACCTGGCTACCTACCAGTCCGAACTGATGGGCCGCGTATTCCGCTTTCTCGGCATGGAGACCGGCTGCATCCAGGCGAATATGCCCTCGGACCTGCGCCGCAAGCAGTACGCCGCAGACATCACATACGGCACGAACAACGAGTTCGGCTTCGACTACCTGCGCGACAACATGGCCTGGTCCGCGGACGAGCTCGTCCAGCGCGGTCATGCCTTCGCCATCGTCGACGAGGTCGACTCGATCCTCATCGACGAGGCGCGCACCCCGCTCATCATCTCGGGTCCTGCCGAAGGCGATGCGAACCGCTGGTACGGCGAATTCGCCAAGGTCGTCAAGCGCCTGAAGACCGATCGCGACTACGAAGTCGATGAGAAGAAGCGCACCGTCGGCGTCCTCGAACCCGGAATCGAACGCGTCGAGGACTACCTGGGCATCGGCAACCTGTACGATGCGGAGAATACCCCGCTCATCAGCTTCCTCAACAACGCCATCCGCGCCAAGGAGCTGTTCAAGAAAGACAAGGACTACGTCGTCCTCGACGGCGAAGTCCTCATCGTCGACGAGCACACGGGGCGTGTGCTCAAGGGCCGCCGCTACAACGAGGGCCTGCACCAGGCCATCGAGGCGAAGGAAGGGGTGAAGGTTCAGGCAGAGAACCAGACCCTGGCGACGATCACTCTGCAGAACTTCTTCCGCCTCTACGAAAAGCTCTCGGGAATGACCGGTACGGCCGAGACCGAAGCCGCGGAGTTCATGTCGACCTACAAGCTCGGTGTCGTCCCGATTCCGACGAACAAGCCGATGCAGCGTGTCGACCAGTCCGACTTCGTCTATAAGAACGAGGTCGCGAAGTTCGACGCCGTCGTCGACGATATCGTCGAACGCCACGAGACCGGACAGCCCGTCCTCGTCGGCACGACGAGCGTCGAGAAGAGCGAATACCTGTCGAAGCATCTAGCCAAACGCGGCGTCAAGCATGAGGTCCTCAACGCGAAGAACCACGCCCGTGAGGCGTCGATCGTGGCGATGGCCGGACGCAAGAACGCCGTCACTGTGGCCACGAACATGGCCGGACGCGGTACCGACATCATGCTCGGCGGAAACGCCGAGTTTCTCGCGGTCGCGGAAATGGAACGTCGAGGCCTCGACCCTGCCGAGAACGAGGATCAGTACGAGTCCGAATGGCCGGAGGTGCTCAAGGCCGCCGAAGACAAGGTCAAGGAAGAGGCCGAAGAGGTCGTCGAGCTCGGAGGACTCTATGTGCTCGGCACCGAACGCCACGAATCCCGTCGCATCGACAATCAGCTGCGCGGACGCTCCGGCCGCCAGGGAGACCCCGGCGAATCCCGGTTCTACCTGTCTTTGACCGATGATCTCATGCGGCTCTTCGGTTCGGGGGCTGCCGAACGGATCATGGCCACAGCGAACGTGCCCGATGATGTGCCGCTGGAATCGAAGATGGTCTCCCGTGCCATCCTCTCGGCCCAGTCGCAGATCGAGCAGCGCAATGCCGAGCAGCGCAAGAACGTGCTCAAATACGATGATGTGCTCAACCGTCAGCGCACTGTGATCTACGATGAGCGCCGCCGTGTGCTCGACGGCGCCGACCTCGAAGATCAGGTCGCGAACTTCCGTGAAGAGGTCATCGACGCCTATGTCGCCCAGGCGACGACGGGACCGGTCGAGGAATGGCAGGTCGACGAGCTCTTCGAGGCTCTCGGAAAGATCTACTCACCGTCGATCACCCCCGACGACCTCGCCGAGGAACTCGGTGGCCTCGGCAACCTGACGAAGAACCGCCTCAATCAGGAGATCCAGTCCGACATCGCACTGTTCTACTCCCAGCGCGAAGAGGAACTCGGAGAGGATGCCACCCGCGAACTCGAACGCCGCGTGGTGCTCTCTGTCATCGACAAGCGCTGGCGTGAGCACCTCTACGAGATGGACTACCTCAAGAACGGCATCGGACTGCGGGCGATGGCCCAGCGCGATCCGCTGGTGGAATACCAGCGCGAGGGCTTCGAGATGTTCACTACCATGCAGGACGGGATCAAGGAGGACGTCGTTCGCCTGACCAATACTCTGCAGGTTCAGGTGACCTCATCGGCCGGTTCCGATGGTGACGAACCCGAGGTCGAGGTCGACGCTGAGGAGCTGCGTCACAAGACTCCCAAGATGCAGCTGTCGGCGCCGTCCGAGGGTGGTTCCGCCTCGGTTTCCGAATCCGAAGACGAAGACGAGCCGGCTCCGGTCAATCGCGCCGAACGTCGCGCGAAGAAGAAGGCCAAGAGCTGACTCCGAGCCGACAGCGGCTCACATCGTCTGCAGCGCAGTCAGCGTCCACCGGGTAGTGAGCAGTTCCAAGCGGACTGCCACCGCCCGGACGCGATTTGCGGCGGCCACGATGACTGTGACCTCGGCGATCTCAGGGCTGATCTGGCAGACGTGCGCCGTTCCCGGCCTCACCGTCCGTGTTCCGGGCACGGTCGCCCTGTGGGGTGCCACCTCGGCGCGCAGCTGACAGCGGTGGTCGATCTTCGCCAGCAGCTCCGGTTGGACCCATCGGGCGATCGTCTCGCTGCGTCTGACGCCGGAGAGGACTTCGAGGCAGGCTACCGCCAACGAGGTGGCCGTGGCCGCGATCCGCGCCCGGTCGTCCGCGATTTCCAGGCCCCGGACCTGCCCGCTGACCCGGCGATTCTGCGATTCCGTGGACGACGCTGCGACCTCTCGCCGAGGCGGTGCCGACGCCTGCGGCCGAGTGAGGGTGAGTGGGGCGGTCATTTCTGAATCTCCAATCTCTGACCTGCGATGATGAGGCTCGGATCGGGTCCGATGGTGTCCTCATTGGCGGCATAGACGTGCGCGACGAGCTGGGGGATCTCTTCTGGGGTCTCGGCCAGATCGGCAGCTATCGACCACAGGCTTTCCCCTTGAGCCACAACATGTGTGGCGGTTTCAGGATCCGTAGGCTCGGCTGCAGAGTCACTGTCGCCTGGCTCATTCGGCTCCCTGCTGTGGTCGGATTCGCCTGACCGGTCGGATTCGCCGGGCCCCTCCATCGGCCCGTTCGACGGCCGGTCGGTCGGTGGTGCTGAAGGCGCTCTGTCTGCGGGCGGTTCTGTGGGCCAGCCGGGATCGGGCGGGCGGACTCGGTCGGGTGGCTCGGATTCCTTACGCGGCTTGGAACCGTCTGGCGGCTGCTCATCCTGAGACCGTCCCGCATCGTCGGATGGGTCCGCAGAGCTCTGATCATCGTCGATCGTCGGCCAGCCGGGGTCGGCAGGGGCGGACGGAGTATGCGCAGACGGCGCAGCGACGGAAGGAGCCTGTGCGGACGATGCGGGGTCAGGGCCGGGACCAGCGAGCGGTGCTGCTTGAGCGGAGTGGACCACGAGGCCGGCAGAGACGATGGCAAGAACACTCGACGCGAGTATCCGGGGCATTGCCTTGACGACCAATCCGGCAAGCGCCGACCGGAAACGGCCGGTGGGAAGGACCTGCAGCAGCAGGGCCAGCAGAGAGATGAGTCCGATCCGTGCGAACAGGAACGATCCGGTGCCGATGATGACGATGACGACGACGTCGCTGGTCGTCCACGGCTGAGGAAGCCGCTCCCACGCAGCGGCGAACGAACCGAGCAGGACCAGCCACGAACTCGCACATGCGATCAAGAGATACATCTAGACATCCTCCATTGGATATTGAACATAATGATGCCGTTAGATGTTATTTGGTGTCAATGGGTCAGCTCTAACTACATGACTGTAGTTCGGTGCGTCTTCATTTCAAGTCTTGAAAGTGGACTACAGCTGGGGCAGGCTTGGCGATTATGGACGATCGGATCGATGCACTACTGGCGGATATCGAAGCCGCCGACGCGGCAGCGCAGGCGCACGTCAGGAGAGGCGAATTCGGTGACGAGGTGTCCGGTCAGGCGGCCGAGAGGACTCTGCTCGAACGGATGCGCGGGGCGCTGGGATCGACGGTGCAGGTGACGATGCCGGATCGGGATATCACGGGGACGGCGTGCTTCCTCGGTCGGAACATCATCGTCCTCGCCGGCGTCGAAGTCTCCGTCATTGCAATCAGGGCTGTCCGCGGATTCAGGCTGACCACGAGAGTGCATCGATTCGACGCTGGCGGGCTGGAGAGATTGGGCCTGGGATCGGCGCTGCGCCGCTGGTCAGCCGCCTATGAAGAGGTGTCGATCGATGTCGCGGACCGTGCGGGCAACATTCGGGGGCGATGCGCGCTCGTTGCTTCCGACTATGTCGAAATCGCTGGCAGGATCATTCCCTTCGCGGCGATCAACGCCGTCCACGCCCGGACGAATCCCTTCGGATGACTCGTCCATGATGGAGATCAGAGCCGAAGCGAGTGGGTCAGTCCTCGATAGAACCGGTCTTGATCTGGTACTCGGTGCGCTCGTACATGCGCTGGATATACGCTTCGATCTCGGACTTCTCGACACGCCACTGGCCGCGCCCTCCGACTTTGATGGCGCGGAGATCGCCGGAGCGGACCAGGGCCCGAGCCTGTGCGATCGAGACATTGAGCAGCTCGGCCACATCGGTCAGCGGCAGGAAGCGACTTTCGACGGCCATGAGGTGTCTTCTCCCATTCCAAATGTCCATCTGCCACCAGATGTCCATCTGCTTGTTGGTGCATTTGGCCAAAAACCTTGCTTTGGCATCATTTGATGCCCAATATTATCACTGAGAAGCAGTTTCTGTCAGCGAAACTTCTGCGAATCTGGAGATGCAATGGAGCTCTCGAAAAGAATCCGACGCCCCCGCTGGACCGATGCGCGCCTCCTCGTCGGTGCGATGCTCGTCGTCCTCGCGGTCGTCGGAACCTACCTGCTCGTCACCTCGGCGAACTCGACCACCCGGGTCTGGGCGAGCGCACGCGCACTCGTCCCCGGTGAGATCCTCGAACCGGCCGACCTCACAGTGGCCGAGGTCAATCTCGCCGATCTCGGCAGGAAGTATCTCTCTGCCGATTCCGAGCTGCCGACGAATACGAGCGTGCGCAGCGTCGTGGCGGCAGGCGAACTGCTGGCTGCCTCGGCGGTGGCGCCAGTGTCAGAACTCGAGGGGCGAGTCGTAGCCATCGACATCGCCGGCTCAGTCCCGAGCGTCGTCGACTCGGGCAGCCTCGTCGACGTCTGGGCCCAGCCGGAGCAGAACGGGCTCGACGATGACGGCTCACCGCCGGAGCAGATCGTCGATTCGGCCCCGGTCGCTCATATCAATCGAGATGTAGGCAGCTTCGGGGCAGGTGACGGCGCCCGCATCGAAGTGTTCGTCGGCTCGGTGGACCTGCCCGGCGTGCTTGCCGCACTCGACGGACGCAGTGTGCTCTCCGTGGTCGGTGCCCCGTCCGTTCCTGCCGATGAAAGCGAGCAGTGATGACGCAGGTCCTGCTGGCGGTCGACTTCGAATACGACCTCATCCTCTTCGAGCTGCTCAGCGAGATCGACGACGTCACGATCGTCGCCCGCCCCGCCGACGAGGTGGAGCTGCTGGCACACTGCCGCACCGGCGGAGCCGATGTCGTCATCATCGGCCGCTACTTTCCCGGCCTCGACGCGGAGGTGGTTGCCGCGATCACGGCCTCCGGTGCGAAGGTGCTCGGATTCGGCGACGACGCGCACGCCCTCGAAGCAGTCGGCATCAGCGCCGTCGTCGCAACGGACGCCGACCCGACGACGATGGCCGCGGCGATCGACGACCTCCGTGCCTCCACCGTGGTCCCGCCGCGTCCGATGTCGCCGCCGGGGCCGGTCGGGGGAGCGGGAATGATCATCACGGTCTGGGGGACCGGTTCGTCGCCCGGACGCACTCTCACTGCCGTCAACCTCGCTGATCAGGCCTCCCGTCAGGGCAAGCGCAGCGTCGTCGTCGACGCTGACACGGTTTCCGGCATGGTCGCGTCCACCCTCGGGCTGACAGAGGAATCTTCGCATCTGGCCAGCCTCTGCCGGTCGCAGTCTGACCCGGCGGGGCGATTCGGCGCGCATGCGGTGCCGCATGCATCGATCGGTGAGAGCTTCCATGCGGTGACCGGGCTGACTCGGCCCGAGCGGTGGCCGGAGATCCGCGCCTCCGTCCTCGAGGCTGTGCTCAAACGCCTGGCCAAGGTCTACGACGTCGTCATCGTCGACGTCAGCGACCGCATCGATCCCGATGACGAGCTCGCCGACCCCTTCTACGACCGGCACTGCGCCACCCGTGCCGCGCTCGAGGCCGCCGATATCGTGCTCGTCCTCGCAGCAGGGGAGCCGATCGGCCTACAGCGACTGGTCAAACTCCTCGGCACACCACGGGCCGAGGCGGTGCGCGAGAAGATGCGGCTGGTGATCACGAAGGTGCGCCCGAGTGCGGTCGGCCATCCCGCTGAGACACGGATCAGTGAAGTCCTCGACCGATTCGCCCGGATCACTCCGGACTTCATTCTCAGAGATGACCGGCCCACGGCCGATGCGGCGATGCTCGCCGGCCACACCCTGCACGAGCAGAATCCCCGGTCCGTCCTCGTCGGGGACCTCGCGGCGATGATCGACGAGCTGCTGCCGGGTCGCCGCCGTTCCCGCAGATCCGTCGGAGGCCGTGACCGTCGCGGCGCCGGCCGCCGCGGACGCCCGCAGAAAGTCAGGGTGAGCCAGGGGAGCGGACCACAGGACTAGGATGAGGGGCATGGCCATTCGCTGCTACATTCCCACCACCCTGACCGCGCTGCGTTCGACGCTGACCGACGTCCGCGCCGTCGCCCCCGACGCTCAGGGGCGCCGTCTGCGCGGTGAGGAGTTCGAATCCGCTGAATTCGACGCCATGTGCATCGCCGCGGCACTGGCCGCGAACGCAGTGTTCGCTCCTGCTGAAGCCGAGACCGGCACCGAGGCGGCTCCCGAGCGGCGTGTCATCGTGGCCTATGACGCCCCAGAGTCCAGCCCGGCCGCGCCGCTGACCGAAGGCTTCGAGCTCATCACCCTTGCCGATGTCGACATGGTCCGGATTGCGAGCTTCCACCTCGACGAGGACGCCGTCTGGGATGAGGCGGTGCAGCTGGCCGAGGACACGGACTCCAGTGCAGCCGAGGACCACCTCGGCGCTTCCGATCTGCTGTGGTACGACTCTTCCGAACTGGAACAGCTGCTCGGCGACCAGGCCTGAACCGACGCCGGCCCCGGGATCAGGCGGATTCGAAGCGGCGCAGCCGGTCGCTCAGGCGCTTCTCCAGGATCGGGACCACAGCCTGTTCGATCATTGCGCCGAACATCGGGATCGACGAGCTGATCTCGGCATGAGCGGCCAGCTTCGTCACTGACTCGGCCTCGCGCAGTTCGAGGACCGCATCGATCTCGACGGGGACGCCTGCGGCGCGTGCGGACATGCGGATCTCGGCATCATCACCGAGGACATCCCCGGGAATCATGTACACCTCGACCAGCACGGTGTTGTCGGGAAGCCGAGAGGCCAGAGCCGATGGAAGCTCGGCCTTGGGCATCGGGGTCCGCACGGTCATCTCCGTGTCGGGGTCGATGTATTCGGCACTGGCCTCGGAACCGAGCTTCTCCCACACGCCGGGGTCGGCGAGTTTGGCCAAGAATGTCGACAGATCAACCGAATATTCATGATTGAGAGTCAGAGATCGCATAGCTCCAGTTTGCCAGCGAATGAACGGTACTTCACCGTAGGCCGCTCGGCGTGCCTTTCTCGATATTTGGGCATAGTGTGGGGAATGACGATTCGGCGTCGAATCGCGTGACGAATGCTCGTTGATCATAGAGGTGAAACAGTGACTCAGGTCTCAATTTCGAACGTTGCAGAAGAGTGGAGAAAGCAGAGGGGGCAATCGGCTCCCGACAACTTCCTCGATGCGTACTATCCGCGGTTCGAAACAGGGGCGACCGATCCCGAGGCCTACGCGGCCGCGGCGGCCCGTCACTTCGCGCTCGGCACCGAATACGACGGTGAGCGTCCGGCGATCGCGATCTACAATCCGAGCGTCGACTCGCCGGAATTCAGCGACAACCACACGGTCATCGCCATCGTGCTCGCCGATATGCCCCATCTCGTGTCCTCGATCGTCAGCGACCTCGCTGCCAACGGCAGGGCGATCCGCCGCGTGCACCACCCGATCATCACAGTCACCGGCAACGGCCCGGACGAGAAGATCCTCTCCCCGGCAGAGGCCCCCACGCTCAGTGCGGACACGGCGAGCATTCCGACGGTCTCCGAAGATCCTGCCGACAGCGAAGACGGCGCCCCACAGCAGCAGTCCTGGATCCGCCTCGAGATCGACCGCATCTCCGAAAGCGACTTCGATGCACTCGAAGAACGGCTGCGCGGGGTCCTCGACTACGTGGCCGCGGCAGCGCGCGATGCCCAGGCGATGGCCGCGAAGGCCAAAGACATCGCCGCCGAGCTGAGCGCACACGCGCCGCGCCCGGAGCTGGCCTCAGAAGCCGAATCCGCCGCCGCCCTGCTCACCTGGCTCGACGGACACTTCACCTTCCTCGGCTACCGCGAATACGACTACACCCACGACGCCGAACACAGCAGCCTCGAACCGATCGAGGACACCTCGATGGGCATCTCCGCACTGCGCCCCCTCGTGAAGTCACCGCTCAGCCGGGCGGTCGCCGACAAAGCGCTCGAACCGCATGTGCTGGTGCTGACGAAGGCGAACTCCCGCTCCCGCGTCATCCGATCCTCATTCATGGACTACATCGGCGTGAAGACCTTCGATGCCGACGGTGAGATCGTCGGCGAGCGGCGCTTCGTCGGAGTGTTCAAACCCGAGTTCTACAACGACAGCGTCCTCAACATCCCGGTCATCGACAGGAAGGTCGCGAAGATCCTCTCGGCCAGCGGATTCCCCACCGGATCCCACTCGGCCAATGAACTTCTCGGCGTCCTTGAGAACTATCCCCGCGAGGACCTGCTCCACGAGGGCACCGAGGAGATCTATGACGTCGTCATGGAGATCGTCGACATGCAGGAGCGTCGTGAGTCCCGCGTGTTCGTCCGCACCGACCCCTACCAGCGCTTCGTCTCCGTCATCCTCTACCTCCCGCGCGACCTCTACAACACCGACGCTCGAGTGCGCGTGCAGGAAGTGCTGCGCAAGTTCTACAACGC
This sequence comes from Brevibacterium sp. Lmc1, assembly GCF_057654315.1. Classification (NCBI taxonomy): domain Bacteria; kingdom Bacillati; phylum Actinomycetota; class Actinomycetes; order Micrococcales; family Brevibacteriaceae; genus Brevibacterium; species Brevibacterium sp. Lmc1. Next base: position 1,693,496 of record NZ_CM172803.1, read on the forward strand.
CGACAGCGTCGACTTCGATGTGCTGCTGAGTGAATCCGCGCTGGCCCGCATCCACTTCGTGGCCCGCGTCGCCCGTGACTGCGAACTGCCGCAGATCGGCGCCGACGAGGTCGAGGCACGCATCGTCGGGGCCGTTCGCTCCTGGTCCGAAGACGTCCACGCGTTCCTCGTCCCCGCCGAGACCGGCGATTCCGGCGCCTCGCATGCCCGGGCCGACCTGTGGTCGAAGGCGTTCCCTCCCAGCTACGGCGAGCACCACACCCCCGCCGAGGCGGTCGCCGATGTCGGTCGGTTCGAAGCCCTCGACGCCGGTCACGGTCCGGCGGTGCGCCTCTACCGTCCCGAACAGAACACCGACGCCTCTGTGCGCCTCGTCCTCTATCGTCGTGACCGGGTCAGCCTGTCCGAGGTCCTGCCCTTCCTCACGGCCTTCGGCGCCGACGTCGTCGACGAACGACCCCACGAACTCGACCTCGCCGACGGTTCACATCGTTACATCTACGACTTCGGACTCAGCTTCTCGGAAGAGCTGGCCGATGACGACTACGACCGCATCGCCGAGGCCTTCATGGCCGGTTGGGACGGCAAGAAGGAAGCTGGGGTCTTCGACCGCCTCGTCGTCGCCGGACTCTCCTGGCAGCATGTGACGATCATCCGCGCACTGGGCAAGTACCTGCGCCAGGCGGGCTTCACCTATTCCGACGCCTATGTCGGTGAGGTCTACAGCGACAACCCGCAGATCTCGAAGCTGCTCGTCGACTACTTCTCCGCCAAGTTCGATCCCGACGTCGACGACGCCGGACGCGAAGCGACGATGACCGAGATCGACGACGCGATCGAAGCCGCCCTCAGCGAAGTGGCCAGCCTCGACGCCGACCGTGTGCTGCGCTCCTCGCTGGAACTGCTGCGGGCGACCCTGCGCACGAACTACTACATCGACGAATCCGGTGCTCTGCCCACCGCCCTGGTGCTCAAGATCCGGCCCGACGAGCTCAGCTTCGTGCCGAAGCCGAAGCCGGCTCTGGAGATGTGGGTGTATTCCCCGCAGGTCGAGGGCGTGCACCTGCGTTTCGGCACCGTCGCCCGCGGAGGGCTGCGGTGGTCGGATCGTCGCGATGACTTCCGCACTGAAGTCCTCGGTCTCGTCAAGGCCCAGATGGTCAAGAACGCGCTCATCGTGCCCACCGGGGCGAAGGGCGGCTTCTTCCCCAAGCAGCTGCCGCCGATGAGCGATCGGGACGCGTGGATGGCCGCCGGTCAGGCCGCCTACGAGGTGTTCATCGAAACCATGCTCGAGGTTGCGGACAACCTCACCTACGGCAGCGACGACTCCAGCGTCGTCGTCCACCCCGACCGTGTCGTCCGCCACGATGGAGACGACTACTATCTCGTCGTCGCCGCCGACAAGGGCACGGCACGGTTCTCCGATGTGGCCAACGCGATCGCCGAACGACGCGGATTCTGGCTCGGCGACGCCTTCGCATCCGGCGGATCGGTCGGCTACGACCACAAGGCGATGGCCATCACCTCCCGGGGCGCGTGGAAATCCGTCGAACGCCACTTCCGCGAACTCGGACTCAACACCGCCGCCGAGGACTTCACCGTCGTGGGCATCGGCGATATGAGCGGTGACGTCTTCGGCAACGGCATGCTGCGCAGCGAGCACATCCGCCTCGTCGCGGCATTCGACCACCGGGACATCTTCCTCGATCCGAACCCCGACGCCGCCCGCAGCTTCGTCGAACGCCAACGCCTCTTCGACCTGCCGCGTTCGAGCTGGCAGGACTACGACAGGGACCTCATCTCCTCAGGAGGCGGAGTCTTCTCCCGGTCGGCGAAGTCGATCGACCTCAGCCCCGAAGCCGCCTCGGTGCTCGGAGTCGAACCCGGAAAGCGCAGCCCCGCCGACCTCATGTCGGAGATCCTCAAGGCACCGGTCGACCTCGTCTACAACGGCGGTATCGGCACCTATATCAAGGCCTCGAGCGAGAGCCACGCCGACGTCGGCGATAAGTCCAACGATGCCATCCGCATCGACGGCGCCGATGTGCGGGCGCGGGTGATCGGCGAGGGCGGCAATCTCGGTGTGACACAGCTGGGACGTGTCGAGGCCGCCCTGGGCGGCGTCGAGGTCAACACCGACGCCGTCGACAACTCGGCCGGCGTCGACAGCTCCGACCACGAGGTCAACATCAAGCTGCTCCTGCGTACGCTCTTGCACAAGGGAGCCTTCGCCGCGGAAGAACGGGAGGCGGTCCTGCACTCGTTCACCGACCAGGTCGCCGACCGGGTGCTGGCGAACAACTACTCGCAGAACGTCGTCCTCGGCGAGGCTCGGGCCCAGACCGAATCGATGTCGGGCACCTATGGCCGGCTGCTGGGCTATCTGGAGAAGAACGCCGATCTCGACCGGGCGGTCGAATTCCTGCCCAACGCCGATGAGCTCGCCAAACGCGAGTTCAGCTACTACGTGTCGCCTGAACTGGCCGTGCTGCTGGCCTATGTGAAGATGCACGCCGCCGATGAGGTCCTTGCCAGCACCGTGCCGGACGAGACGTGGATGCGGCGCGAACTCGTGTCCTACTTCCCGGATGCTCTGCAGGAGAAATACGGCGAACTCATCCCCGAACACCCGCTGCACCGGGAGATCGCGACGGCGAAGCTCGTCAACCGGCTCGTCGACCGCGGCGGACTGACCTACATCTACCGGATGTTGGAAGAGACACCGGCGTCGGTGCCGCAGATCGCACGCGTGTTCGTCGTGGTCTCGGAGATCTTCGGACTCGATGACTTCTTCGACGCAGTGTGCGCACTCGACAACCAGGTGCCGACCGAGGTGCAGGTGAAACTCCAGCACGACTATGTGCGTGTCCTCGATCGTTCCTCGCGCTGGCTCGTGCAGCAGGCGCCGGACAGCCTCGACGTCGATTCCGGCATCGAGATGTACGGAAAGGTCGTCGAAGCACTGCGCTCCCGGGTCCCGGACCTCGTCGACGGCTACGATGCCGAGACCATGCAGGCGAAGGCGCAGAGCTACATCGACGAAGGCGTGCCGAGCGAACTCGCGTGGCGCTCCGCCGCCCTGCTCGACGAGTTCGTGCTGCTCGACATCACCCAGCTGGCAGCTCGGGCGAACGAATCCGCCGAGGATGTCGCAGAGGTCTACTACGCCGTGAACGAACGCTTCTCCGGTTCGCAGATCCTCACCCTCATCGGAGAGCTCGATCGCAGCGACCGGTGGTCTGCGCTGGCCCGCGGATCCATGCGTGACGACTACTACGCCGCGATCCTGTCGGTGACCGGCACGGTTCTGGCCGCCACGGATTCGCCGATCTCCGGAACCCCGGACGAACGGGCGAAGCAGCGCCTGGCCGAATGGCTCGAACGCAACGAGACTGTCGTGGGACGGGTGCTGGAGACGACGGAGACGATCCTCGGTCTCGATTCCGTCACCCAGGCGCCGCTGTCTGTGCTGCTGCGCTCACTGCGGTCGATGGTCCGCTCCTCGGCCTGGGAGAGCGAACACAACGGCTGAGGCCGATTGCGGTCGCGGTCGACACCATGGTCGCCCGCGACCGGCCGGACACTCCTGATCGGTTCGACAGCGGTGACCGGCAGGTTGACCACGATCGGCAGGTCAGTTGGGATCGTGCGGACACAGTCGCCTCGGTGGGTCCGAACACCGACCGATTAAGTGGTAGCGTCTGAACATCGACATCTCAGCAGATCCGCGCAACGCGGGTCTGCTGATCTCACCTTGGAGGAACGTATGGTGCTCAACGAACTGCTGGCGGCCGAGGGCATCACGGATGAGTCAGACGTCGAACACATCCATCTGCTCGTCGGCGACTGGCAGCTGTTGGCCGACCTCTCCTTCGCCGATCTCGTGCTGTGGGTGCCGTCGCCCAACGGTGCCTACACGGTCCTGGCTCATGCCCGATCGACGACCGGGGCGACATTGTTCAACCGGGATCTGATCGGAGCGCGTGCGACCGGTCTGGAGAAAGAGCTGCTTGACCGGGCCAGCAGCACCCGCAGCTCTGTCTCCCACGTTGCCGCGGCCCGAGAGATGGGAATCAGCGCCGGATCCTCTGACGTCGACATCCTCGCCGAGGCGGTGCCGATCATCCGCAGCGGCGAGGCCATCGCGCTCGTCGTCCGGTATTCGGAGGAGGTCCGACGCAGAGGTTCGTCTCGCCTGGAGAAGTACTACCGGGAAACGGCGATGGCTCTGATGCGGATGATCGTGCAGGGAACGTTCCCCGATCGCGATGCCCCGTCCGGGGCCCGGCACGGCGAACCGCGAGTCGGCGACGGCATCTTCATCCTCGACCGCGATTCGCATGTGCAGTATGCCTCCCCGAACGCCGTATCGCTCATGCACCGGCTCGGCTACGGAGGAGAGATCGAAGGCAGCTATCTCTCCGAGGTGGTCTCGAACCTCAGTGCAGAGCTGCGTCAGGTCGATGAGACCCTCCCACTGGTGCTCACCGGGCGTGCCCCGTGGCGGACCGAACTCGAAGTCGGGCGCACGAGTGTGTCACTGCGCGCGATTCCGCTGACGGACGAGGGCGAGAGGGTCGGTGCGATCGTCCTCGCCCGTGACGTCTCCGAGATCCGCCGCCGCAAGCGCGAGCTGCTCTCCCGCGACGCGATGATCAAGGAGATGCACCACAGGGTGAAGAACAATCTGCAGACCGTGTCCGCTCTGCTGCGGCTGCAGACCCGCCGCATCGACAGCCCCGAGGCCAAGGGGGCGCTGACCGAGGCGATGCGCCGGGTCTCGATCATCGCCGTGGTCCACGATGTGCTCAGTCAAGGCGTCGAATCCGAAGTGGACTTCGACGAAGTCGTCGACAAGGGACTGCGTCTGACTCCCGAGCTGACCAGCCCGCTGGTGCATATCGAACTCAAACGGTGCGGAAGCTTCGGAACCATCTCCTCCGCCGATGCCACCTCTCTGGCCCTGGCCATCACGGAGCTGATCACGAACGCGATCGAACACGGATTCCCCACCGAGAACCTCGAGAGCCTGGAACCGGGGGAGACGCTCAACGGCCATGTGTGGGTGACCCCGGAACGCAACGGCGATCACCTGAGCGTGACGATCGCCGATGACGGCATCGGGTTGGGAGAGACGCAGAATCCGGGCAATGGTCTGGGCACGCAGATCGTGCGCACGCTGGTCTCGGCCGACCTGGCAGGTTCGATCCAATGGCAGGCGCGCGAAGGCGGCGGAACAGTTGCCGTCCTCGACGTTCCGCTGCGCCCGGACTCCTACGACTGAGCGAGGCCCGTCGGACCGACCCGCAGAGCTGCCACGCTCCGGTGTCGGTCGACATTCGGCCGGACGCTCGTGCGCGCACACGACTGAGTCCCTTGTTCCGACGACGATCTTTCGCCGTCGGGACAAGGGACTCAGTCTTCGGTGCAGGTGTGGCTGGTGATTCAGTTATGGCTTCGGCAGTCCGGGGGAACCGCCTTCTCAATGGCCGGCGACTCAGCCGGCGCGGCGGGCGCGAGCGGCACGACGCTTGAGAGCGCGGCGCTCGTCCTCGCTCAGACCGCCCCAGACTCCGGCATCCTGACCGGATTCGAGGGCCCACTGCAGGCAGGTCTCTGCGACTTCACAACGGCGACAGACAGTCTTTGCTTCCTCAATCTGGAGCAGCGCGGGTCCGGTGTTGCCGATCGGGAAGAAGAGCTCCGGATCCTCATTGAGGCATGCTGCACGGTGTCGCCAATCCATGGTGACCTTTCGACGAATTCAGTGAACGCGGTTGGCTACGCCCGAATTCCGGGCGCGCAACTCTCACAGTCAAGGTTCACATAACGCAATTGGGCGCACAAGGGTCCGGCAGTGTGAAATTTCTGACAAGAATTTTCCCCATTGTCCTGCTATGAGGGCGATCGCGCAAATCGGTCCGCGATTCGTCTTTTCGGGCCTGTCTGAGCGTCTCCGCCTAGACTGTCAGGCACATGCAGACAGCAGGTGAATGCACATAGACATCACGTGAACCAATGGAGGACTCATGACCAACGATCTCGCCAGCCCACGCATCGTCTCCGTCGGCGGACACACACCTCAGATCGATCCGGAGGCGTTCGTCGCAGCCGGTGCCACTCTCGTCGGCGACGTGCACGTGAAGAAGGGCGCCAGCGTCTTCTACGGCTGTGTTCTGCGCGCCGAAGCCGCCCCGATCACGATCGGTGAGGACTCGAACGTACAGGACAACACCGTCATGCACACCGACGCCGGCAAACCCGTCGTCATCGGCGCCCGCGTCTCCATCGGCCACCAAGCGCTCGTCCACGGTGCCGTGGTCGATGACGATGTGCTCATCGGAATGCACTCCACAGTGCTCAACGACGCCCATATCGGCAGCGAGTCCCTCGTCGCCGCGGGCGCCGTCGTCCTCGAAGGCACGCAGATCCCCGCACGGTCGCTCGTCGCCGGTGTGCCCGCGAAGGTGCGCCGGGAGATGACCGATGAAGGAGTGGAGAAGGTCCGGCAGAACGCCCAGTCCTATGTGCGTCTGTCGACCCTGCACAAGGACACCGCCGAGGTGGTCGACCCGAACTGATCGGACCGTAACCGGACCGATTGCGGACCGGCCCAGGCCTGATCTCCACCAGATCCCAAAGGAACCATTCGGTCGATCCCCAGGGGGCCGTTCGCCAGCATCGTGGCGATTTGAGACAATCAGTATGTGAACACTGAATTTGATTCCACTGCAGATCGCGTCGTCATCATCGGCGGCGGCCCCGGCGGCTACGAAGCCGCGCTCGTCGCGGCTCAGCTCGGTGCCGATGTCATGCTCATCGAGCAGAATCGGTGCGGTGGTTCCGCCGTGCTCACCGACGTCGTGCCGTCGAAGTCGCTCATCGCCACCGCGGAGATGATGGACGAGATCGAGCGCTCCGACGGGCTCGGAATCCGGATCGAGAACTCCGAGGACACCGAGGCCGTTGCGCGCCGAGTCACCGCCGACCTCGAAGCGGTCAACAAGCGCATCCTCTCCCTCGCCGACGCTCAGGCCAACGACATCTACGAGGGCCTCATTCGGGCCGGTGTCAAAGCCATCCAGGGCAAGGCGACTCTGGCCGGTCGCGACCAGGTCCATGTCGTCGAATCCGGCGGCACCGAGTACACCCTCGAGGCCTCGACGATCCTGCTCTCGGTCGGCGCCCACCCGCGTGAGCTGCCCACTGCGCAGCCTGACGGTGAGCGCATCCTCACCTGGACTCAGCTGTACGACCTCGACGAACTGCCCGAGCACCTCATCGTCGTCGGTTCCGGTGTCACCGGTGCCGAGTTCGCTTCGGCTTATCGGGCACTGGGCACCGAGGTGACCCTCGTGTCCTCGCGTGAGAAGGTCCTGCCCGGCCAGGACGAGGACGCAGCCGATGTGCTCGAATTCGTCTTCCGCAACAAGGGCATGAATGTCCTCTCCCGCTCCCGCGCCGCCTCGGTGACTCGCACCGACGACGGAGTCGAAGTCGTGCTCGCCGATGGTCGCCGTGTCGAAGGATCCCACTGCCTCATGGCCGTCGGTTCGATTCCGAACACCGAAGGTCTCGGCCTGGAGAAGGCCGGTGTCCGGGTCAGCGAATCCGGACACATCGTCGTCGACGGCGTTTCGCGGACCTCGCGGGCCGGAATCTACGCGGCCGGTGACTGCACCGGTGTGCTGCCGCTGGCCTCGGTGGCAGCGATGCAGGGGCGGATCGCCATGAACCACGCGCTCGGCGACGCCGTGCAGCCTCTCAAATTGCGCAATGTCGCATCGAACGTGTTCACCGCACCCGAGATCGCCACCGTCGGCTTCACTCAGCAGAACTACCGCGAGAACCCGACGGACATCGACACCGTGATGCTGCCGCTGGACACGAACCCGCGCGCCAAGATGCTCGGCATCGAGGACGGCTTCGTCAAGATCTTCGCTCGGCGCGGATCCGGCTCCATCCTCGGCGGAGTCGTCGTCGGTCCCCGAGCCAGTGAGCTCATTCTGCCGATCACCATGGCAGTGGAGAACCGGCTGACCGTCGATCAGCTCTCCGCCTCCTTCGTCGTCTACCCCTCGGTGAGCGGTTCGCTGACCGAAGCGGCACGGAAGCTCCACCGTCACCTCTGAATCGTCGATCCGACGATCGCAGGAAAGTTTTTCTCCGCAGCTGTCGATCCGGTCGCTCCTCGACCGTCATCATGGTGTCAGGCCGCCCGGCATGACATGAGGAACGACGAAGGAGAACGACATGAAATACGCACTTCTGCTCATGGGACGCACACAGGATCCTGACTGCGGTGAGGACGGCGGAGCGGACCCTGAAGAATTCATGGCATTCGACAAGGAGATCAGCGAGGCGGGGATCGTCGTCGGCGGCTTCGCCCTCGAAGGACCCGAACTCGGGGTCCGGGTGAGCGGATCCGGAGGCGAATCGCTTGTCACCTCGGGCCCGTTCGCTGAATCGAACGAGTTCGTCGGCGGCAGCTACGTCATCGACGTCGCCGATATCGACGAGGCGATCGCCTGGGCGAAGAAGAGCCCCGCAGCCAAGGCCGGACACATCGAGATCCGTCCGGTGGCCGACTACTGATGGACCCCGACCCCGATGCGGCCGCCCGCGTCCTCAGCGCCATCGGCGAGGAGGACTACGGGCGGCTGCTCGCGGCGCTGGTCACCCGGTTCCGTGACTTCGACCTCGCCGAGGAGGCCCTCCACGATGCCGTGCTGCGCGCGGTCGAGACGTGGTCGGGCAGGGGAGTGCCCGAACGCCCTCAGGCGTGGCTGATGGCCACGGCGAAGAACCGCGCCATCGATCTCATCCGCTCCGATGAGGCGCGCACCCGGCATCTCGCCCGCCTGCGCATCGAGGACGAGCTGCGACCAGGTGACCACGACGATCACGCGGAGCGCCTCGGCGAGGAGATGGATGCCGCGGATCTGCCCGACGAGCGCCTCGGCTTGTTCTTCACCTGCTCCCACCCGACCCTGCGCGAGGACGAACGCATCGTGCTCATCCTGCGCTTCCTCTCGGGGCTGACCACCGCCGAGGTGGCCGCCGGGTTCCTCATCGAGACCGCGACGATGCAACAGCGGATCGTCCGTGCCAAACAGCGGATCCTCAAGACCGGGATTCCCTTCGGCCGCCCAGCGCCCGATGAACTCGGCAACCGGCTGCCCGGAGTGCTGCGCGTCCTCTATCTCATCTTCACTCAGGGCATCAACGCCACTGTAGGACCCGAACATACTCGAGTCGATCTGCAGCACGAAGCCATCCGGCTGACCCGACTGCTCGTCGGATACCTGCCCGAGCAGACCGAAGCCCGTGGCCTGCTGGCTCTGCTTCTGCTCACACGGGCACGTGAGACCGCCCGTGTGACGCCGGATGGCCGGCCGGTGCCGCTGGCCGAGCAGGACCGCAGCCTGTGGGACTCACGCCTCATCGCCGAAGGGACCGGACTCGTCGACGTGGCCGCCGGCGAACCGGGAGCCGGGGCATTCACCATCCAGGCGGCGATCGCCGCCCTTCACGCCGACGCCGCGCGATTCGCCGACACGGACTGGAAGCAGATCCTCGTGCTCTATCGGATGCTGTCCGGCCTCGATCCGTCGCCGGTCGTCGCTCTCAACACCGCGATCGCCCTCGGGCAGGTCTCGGGTCCCGAAGCGGCCATGAGCACACTCGATGAACTGGCCCACGATCCGCAGCTGCTGCGTTACCGGCCCTTCCACATCGCACGGGCGATCACCCTCGATGAACTCGGTCGTACGGCGGAGGCCGAGGACGCCTATGCCGCGGGTCTGGAATGTCCCGGCAACGATGCCGAATCCGAATACATCACTGCCCGGATCACCGATCTTCGACGGTGATCCGGGCAGGGACTTCTGTGTTCGTGACTCCTGACCGCAGGCCGGAGCGAACGGAGGCAGGAGCGGGAGCGGCTCAGGCGGCGAAGCGGATGATCGCCTCACCGGACTTCACCGAGGCGCCTGCGCCGACGAGCACCTCGGAGACGGTGCCGGAGTGGCCGGCCTTGAGCGGCTGTTCCATCTTCATGGCCTCGATGACGGCGAGGGTGTCACCGGCTTCGACGGTGTCACCGGGGTTGACAGAGACGGAGACGATGGTGCCCTGCATGGGAGCGTTGAGCGCATTCGAGTCGTCGGCGATCTTCGCACCCTTGCGGCTGCTCAGCCCGCGCTTGCGCCGCGGCACGCTGGGGCTGGGAACATGACCGAGGTCCGAGATGACGTCCTTGGGGACCGAAACGGTCATGCGGCGGCCATCGACCTCGACCACAACGCTGAAGCTGTCGGTTGCAGTATTCATCTGTTCTCCTAGCTGTGGATCGACAAGCGGATTGACGAAAGCGGTTTCGAGCCAGTTGGTCCAGACCTTGAAATCGGTCGCGAAGGCCTGTTCGTTCACGAGCACCCGATGCAGCGGCAGCAGCGTCGAGACGCCCTCGATGCGGTATTCGGACAGGGCCCGGCGTGCTCGTGCCAGGGCCTCGTCACGGGTGGCGCCGGTGACGACGAGCTTGGCCAGCATCGGGTCGAAGTCCGTGCCGACGACGCTGGCTTCGCCGATGCCGGAATCCAGACGCACTCCGGGACCCGAAGGCGCACGGTAGTTCTTCACTGCGCCGGTGGCGGGGAAGAACGTCGTGGGGTCTTCGGCGTTGATGCGGAACTGGAAGGAGTGTCCGCGCACGGCGGGGAATTCGTCGGGCAGCGCCTCGCCCGAAGCGATGCGCACCTGCCAACCGACGAGGTCGACTCCGGTGACCTCCTCGGTGACGGTGTGCTCGACCTGGATGCGCGCGTTGGCTTCCATGAAGATGATCGTGCCGTCCTCGCCGAGGAGGAACTCACACGTCGCGGCGCCGACGTAGCCGACGTGGGCGAGCAGGCGTGCCGAGGCTTCGGAGACGATGCGCTCCTGTTCGGCGGTGAGGAACGGAGCGGGTGCTTCCTCGATGATCTTCTGGTTGCGGCGCTGCAGAGTGCAGTCACGCGTGGACACGATCCGCACGTTGCCGTGGGCATCGGCCAGGCACTGGGTCTCGAGGTGACGGGGGCGCACGATCTGCTTCTCGATGAGGCACTCACCGCGCCCGAAGGCACTCTGTGCCTCGCGGGTCGCTGCAGTATAGGCGGCTTCGAGGTCTTCGGCAGCGGCGCAGGCGCGGAAGCCACGCCCGCCTCCGCCGTGGACGGCCTTGACGACGACGGGGAACCCGATCCGGCCGGCCACTTCGGCGGCTTCTGTCAGATCGGCTACGGCGCCGTCGGAACCGGGAGCGACGGGAGCGTCGACGGCTTCGGCGACGGCACGGGCTCCGGACTTGTCACCGAGGAGTTTGATCGCCGCCGGGGGAGGACCGACCCAGATCAGCCCGGCATCGATGACGGCCTGCGCGAACTGCGCGTTCTCGGCCATGTAGCCGTAACCGGGGTGGACGGCATCGGCGCCGGAGCGCTTTGCCAAGGCGAGGATCTTCTCGATGTCGAGATACGTCTCCCCGGCTCCGGAACCGTCCAGCAGCCACGCGTCGTCGGCGAGTTCGACGAAGTCGGCATCGGAATCGGCGCGGGTGTACACGGCGACGGCCTTGATACCGAGGTCGTGGGCGGCCCGGATGATGCGCAGAGCGATCTCACCGCGGTTGGCGATGAGGACTCGGCGGACGGCCCCGGTCGGAACAGTGGTGCTCAGTACCGAGGTCGTGGAGTCGGAGAGGACTGTGGTCATGGTGCTCCTTTGTACGATCACAGAACAATTTAGAGAGCAGCACCAAGGGTTTGTAGGACAGCGATAAAAAACTGGGACGAGAACTTCAATGTCCTCGGGCGTGTCACCGGACCAGGGTCGAGTCTACCGCTTGAGAGTCCACAGATCGGGCCAGAACAGCCCCATGTCGGTGACCAATTCGCGCACGACGGGCAGGCTGAGGCCGAGCACGGTGAGGTGGTCGCCGTCGAGCCGGTCGACGAAGGCCCCACCATAGCCGTCGATCGTCAGCGCCCCGGCCACGTGGAAGGGCTCTTCGGTGGCGATGTACGCCTCGAGCTCCTCCGTGCTGGGTGAGCCGATGAGCACCGAGGTGGCCGACCGCTGCGAGCGCAGAGCGCCGAGTTCGAAGGGCGCCGAGCCGGTTCGATCAGCACTGTCGGGGCCGTCACTGCGGACATCGTCTCCCGCTCGCCCGACTGCGCCGTTCGACTGCTGCGCCCGCGTGAGCACTGCGACCGTATGGCCCGAATGCAGCTGTGTCCACTGACCGGCGATCGCCGACCACACGTTGCGAGTGCGATCGGCCGTTCCCGGTTTGCCGATGGCCTGTCCGTCGAATTCGAGCAGGGAATCCCCGGCGATGACGACCACGGTGTCCGCGCCGTCAAGTGTCGGGGGAGCGGACGCGATGATCCGGTCGATGACCGCACGCGCCTTCGCCTCCGACAACGCTGTGGTGAGTTCGCCGACGGAGCCGGTGAAATCGTCCTCGATGGCACGTTCGTCGACCTCGGAGACGATGATGACCGGGTCGATCCCGCCGTCCCGGAGGATCTGGCGACGTGAAGGAGATTGGGAGGCGAGGACGACGGGGATCACGAGGCTGCTTCCGAACGATTCGGGACCGGTTCGGGGCTGGCGTCTTCTGTCACTGCTGTTTTTTCGGCATCTGGCTGCGCCTCGGCGCCGGTCTGCGCCTCGATATCCGAATCGTTCTGAGCAGCAGATTGCGCCTCGGCGCCGGGGACCAGTTCGTGTCGGCGGGCGGTTTCGCCCTTCTCGGGGATGTCGAGGCTGCGGTCGACGACGACCGGTGCATCGATGCGTTCGGCGATTGCGGCCAGCAGCGTCGAGGACAGTTGCGCATAGCCGAGTTCGCTGGGGAATCGGCCCGAGTCGTTGAGCAGAGACCGGCGTGTCGTTCCGCTCAGCGATCCCGTCGACCGCAGTGGAACCGCACGCGCGGCCAGGGCGGCCAGCCATTGAGAGCCGGCGAGGACCCGCGAGGTTCGGCGCAGCGACGTCTTGAGAGGATCGCGCAGCCCCGGCAGACCGCCGAGATTGGGGCAGACGAGAACGAACACGGTGTAGCGGCCCTCGCGTTGGAGCCGGTTGATGGCCTGGTTGAGCACGGGTACGCCGATGGTCGCCTGGATCGGGTGGATGATGTCGCCGGTGCCGATCGAGACTATCGCGAACCGGCGGTCGTCGCTCCAGCGGTCCGAGAGCTGGCGGGAGAGCCACGGCGAGCGCAGGACTTCGTCGACCTGTCGGTGCAGATCATCCGACAGTGCCGAGGGGCGTGCGGTTGTCTGGACCCGGACGGTGGTGCCGAGCATCCGCGCCAGGCCTCTCCCGATGAGGGTCGGGGGCGCCTGCTCCGGGTCGACGTCGACCCCGCACAGCCAGGAGTCGCCGATGATGGCAAGAGCGGCGGAGTCGTCATCGTCGTTGTCACGTGGGGCGGCGATCGCCTCGGTGAAGGTGGAGAAGCGACGGTTCTTGTCGTCGTCGAAGGAACGGCGCAGCGATCCGGCCTGGTGGCGGAGCAGTCCCGCCGCCGAGGCGCCGGCGCCGACGACGGTCGCCCCCATGGTCGCCAGCGTGTAGATCAAGCGTCTTCCCACTGATTTCCCTCCTCCGGCGTCATCATTGCACCTTTGTCACTGCATCAACAACTATTGTTGAGTCATGAGCGAAAACGATCAGCAGCATCCTCCGAACCGACTCCGAGGAGCATGGGAGGCGTTCCGGCGCGGACGCGGCTCCTCTCACTCCTCGTCCGAACCCGAAGCAACCCCATCGCAGGCAGTCAGTCCCGAGGAGATCGCACTCAGCCGAATCGAAGCCGAGGCCAAACCGTATGTGGCTCCCGGTCTTAAGCTAGCTGCCGCATGGTCGTGGCGGTCGATCGTCGTGCTCGTGGCGATCGGTGTGGCGCTGTGGCTCCTGTCGAAGATCTCCAGCGTCGTGCTGCCCGTGCTCATTGCTCTGCTGTTGGCAGCGCTGCTCGCGCCCCTGACCGGATGGCTGAAGAAGAAGGGCGTGCCTCGAGGAGGGGCCGCCGCGATCTCCTTCATCGGGTTCATCGTCGTCGTGCTCGGACTCTTCGGCCTCGTCGGTCAGCAGATCTATTCCGGCATGCCCGACCTCGTCAAACAGGTCATCGCCGGTGTGTCCGGGATCAGCGGATGGCTGGCTTCGAGCCCCTTCGGCATCGACGCAACGACGATCTCGAGCTATATCGACGACGCCATCAAAACCGCGACGAACTTCTTCCAGAACAACAGCAGCCAGCTTCTCGGCGGCGCCCTGGAGGCCACCTCCTCGGTGGGCACCTTCCTCACCGGTATGGCCGTCTGCCTGTTCGCGACGTTCTTCTTCCTCTACGACGGGCAGAACATCTTCAGGTGGGTGATGAACCTGCTGCCGGTCCCGGCCCGTCCCGTCGCCACGGGTGCCGCTCTGAAGGGGTGGACGACCCTCGTGCAGTACGTGAGGGTCCAGATCCTCGTCGCCGCCGTCGATGCGATCGGCATCGGCATCGGCGCTGCGTTCCTCGGGATCCCGCTGGTCATCCCCATGACCGTGCTCGTCTTCCTCACCTCGTTCGTCCCCGTCGTCGGAGCCATCGCCTCCGGTGCGGTCGCCGTGCTCGTGGCATTGGTATCGAACGGTCTGGTCAGTGCCGTCATCATGCTCGCGGTTGTCATTGCCGTCCAGCAGATCGAAAGCCAGGTGCTGCAGCCGTTCCTCATGGGCAAGGCAGTGTCGGTCCATCCGCTGGCTGTGATCCTCGCAGTCACCGGAGGCGGCTTCCTCTTCGGCATCGTCGGCGCTCTCTTCGCCGTTCCCTTGGTTGCCGTGCTCAACAGCGTCGTCAGCTATATCGTGCGTACGAACGCCGGTGATTCGGACGAAGACGAAGCGGAGGACGACGCCGAGCGTGACCCGGACGAACGCGAGGCCACGGCAGTCCTCGAGACGGCGAAGGAAAGGCTCACCGATGCCGTCCACGAGTCCGCGGAAGACGAACGTGCATCAGGTTCCGGACAGACCGATTCGACGGAAACCGGATCAACCGGTCCGACCCCGTCGCGTGAGACCGGTTCGGCCGAACCCGGACGGCCGAAGAAGGGCCCCGATGCCTGAGGCTCGGACCAGACGACCCGGCAGGACTCGTCTGAATCGGGGTCCGGCAGGACGCGCCTGAACCGGAATGAATAGAGAAGTGGGCGGGTGCGATCGCACCCGCCCACTTCTCTATTCGGTCTCGATCAGCCGGTGAAGGCTTCGACGGAATCGACCTTGACCTCGATGGTCTTGCCGTTCGGAGCCTCGTATGAGGTCTTGTCTCCGGCCTTGACGCCGAGGACAGCCGCTCCGAGCGGCGACTTCTCCGAGAAGACGTCGATATCGGAGTCTCCGGCGATCTCGCGGTTGCCCAGCAGGAATCGCATGGAGTTGCCGGCAACGCTGGCGGTCACGACGGTTCCGGGTGCCACGGTCTTGCCGTCGCTGTCGCTGGAGCCGACCTTCGCGTTCCGCAGCAGCACTTCGAGCTGGCGGATGCGTGCTTCCTGTTTGCCCTGCTCATCACGCGCAGCGTGATAACCGCTGTTCTCCTTCAAGTCACCCTCGTCGCGGGCGGCTTCGATCTTCTCAGCAATCTCTGCACGACCCGGTCCGGAGAGATGCTCGAGTTCCTTCGACAGGCGGTCAAAGGCTTCCTGGGTCAACCATGTCTCTTCCTGGGTGACTTCCTCGGTCATGACTTCTCCTTCTTCGGTCGGTGCACTGACGGGCGTGTCAGGCAACGAAAAAACCGGGCGTATGGGCACGCCCGGAAGTTGAATGAAACTACAGTGTAACGCATCTGCGGAGAAAAACGATGAGTTCGATCACGTCCCCGGCCGTGAGGCGGAGGTTCGCGACCGCAAGATGCGTTCCCGTGCGAGAACTATTCGAAGAGACTCGTGCGACCGGGTTCCTGTGCTTCCACCAGGCGGTCGAAGCGGTCGAAGGTTCGGCCTATTCGAACCAGCAGGAGTCCACGTGGCCGGAGGCGGCCAGCTGAGTTGTGGCCAGGTCCACGTCGATGCGCTTCGGCGAATTCGGATCGGCGTTCGGATCGGCGGGAACGGTCACCTCGGTGAATCCGACGATCGCTTCCTGCTCATTGGTGGCCTGGACGATGCAGTGCACGTCGCGTTTCTGATCAGGAAATATTCCGACGCTGACGCGCGTTGAAGAATCGTCGACAACCGAATAGTCAAGAGTGCGCGGTGTTGTGGGATTCGTCTGCGGGCGGAATGCCCAGACAGCGATGACGGCGACCACCACGGCGAGGACGATGACGGCGATGATCTTCGCCCGACGACTCAGCTCTCGCTTGGGTCTGCTGGTCCGGCCGTAGCGATCATCATGCAGTGGTGGTGCCACTGTTACCTCAGTCATTGAATTCCTCTTTAAGTACTTCGCGCACTAATCTAGAGTAGTCGATCCTCTGCCGGCGATCATGTCAGCCGCAGCGCTGGCAGCAGGTGGCCACCAGGCTGAATCGAAAGGGACATTTAGGATATGACTTCGCTTCCGTACCATGGGCTGCGCCTGTTGGCCGTCCATGCCCACCCCGACGACGAATCCTCCAAGGGTGCGGCAACGAGCGCGAAGTACGCTTCACTGGGTGCCCGGGTGCTCATCGCCACCATGACCGGTGGCGAGGCCGGCGATATCCTCAATCCCGCTCTCCTGCAGAGCCCGAAGGCCAGCCGCGACATCGCCGGTCTCCGTCGGGAGGAGATGGCGACCGCTGCCGCAGCCCTCGGAGCCGAACATGTCTGGGTCGGTCACGTCGACTCGGGACTGCCCGACGGCGATTTCGACAACCAGACTCCTCCCGGATGCTTCTATCGAGTCCCCGACGAGGTGGCGATGCTTCCTCTCGTGCACATCATCCGCACCTTCCGTCCTCAGGTGGTGACCACCTACGACGAGCTCGGCGGATATCCGCACCCCGACCACATCAAGAACCATGCCGTGACCATGGCCGCCGTCGAAGCAGCCGCAGATGCGACCTCGCATCCCGAGCTCGGAGAACCGTGGCAGGTGCAGAAGATCTACTTCAACCAGGACCTGTCGGCGAAGAAGTGGATCACGATCCACGAGAAGATGCTCGAGGCGGGACTCAAGTCCCCGTTCGCCGACCACCTGGAGGATTTCAAGAAGCGCGACAATCAGCGCCACAACTGGCTGAGCACCCGCATCTCCTGCTCCGAGTTCTTCTCTGCCCGCGATCGTGCGCTGCTCTCCCACGCCACTCAGATCGATCCCGAAGGCGGTTTCTTCTCCGCATCGCGCAAGGCCGCTCGCACTTACTGGCCGACCGAAGAGTTCGAGCTGGCTCTCGACCTCACCGGGCGTGAGCCACTGGACCGGGAGCTGGACTTCCAGGAGACCGACCTGTTCGCTGCCGTGACCTTCGATGACGGTCGTCGCGTTCCCGCCGAGGGGATGCTCCCGGACTCGCCGGCTGCCGACGACCTCGACGCTGATTCCGCCGTCCCGACCGAAAGCGACACCCGCGCATGATCTTCGCGTCCTCTCCAGCCCCGACTCCGGACGGAGGCGCACCGGACCCGGATCTGGTGACGCCCGGAACCGTCGGCTTCCTGGCCACCCTCGCCATCGTCGTCCTGACGATCTTCCTCATCAGGGACGCCCTGCGCCGTGTCCGTCGGGTGCGGGCGCACTCGGGCGCCAGCGATGCCTATCCGATCCCGCTGCGCAGGCATGTGGTGCCCAACCAGTCGAAGCTCTCAGGGCCGGAGGCACCCGAACCGGAGACCGCTGACAGCGACTCCGACGCGTCCGCCGATACCGGACCATCCGATGCAGATCGCCGAGGCGGCTCGGCGGAGGAGCCGATCGATTCCTCCGAATCCACCGACGAACGCAATGAACGAGCCTGAGCTCTGAGGCTTTGAGGTCCTGCGCACACAGACAACGGCGCGATCACCGATCGGTGATCGCGCCGTGTGCGTCCGTGCGGACTCAGTCGATTGGAGTTCAGTAGGCTGCGACGGCGGCGATGATGAGTGCGGCGAGGTGGCCGCCGTAGCCGAGGATCGTGAAGATGTGGAAGATCTCATGGAAGCCGAGCCACTTCGGTGAGGGGTTCGGGCGCTTGATCCCGTAGATCACCGCGCCGGCGATGTAGCACACGCCGCCGAGGACGACGAGGAGTCCGACGGGGAAGTTCGTGGCCCAGATCTGGGGAATGTACCCGACTCCGGCGACGCCGAACCCGACGTAGATCGGGACGAAGAGCCACCTCGGTGCGGTGGTGAAGATCGTACGGAAGGCAGCGCCGAGTGCGGCGGCACCCCACAGCACGGACAGCAGGAGGACTGCCTGGTCGGTGCGGAGCATCAGCACTGCCAGCGGTGTGTACGTACCGGCGGTGATGAGGAAGATATTCGCGTGGTCGAGCCGCCGCAGGACGAGGCGGACGCGGGTGCGCCAGCGGCCTCGGTGATAGACGGCGGAGGTGCCGAAGAGCAGCATGCCGGTGACGGCGAAGATCGCGGCGGCGATGCGCGACTCGATGGTCGGGGAGATGATCACCAAAGCCAGGCCGCCGATCATCGCCAGAGGGAACGCCCCGGCGTGGAACCAACCGCGCAGCTTCGGCTTGACCTGACCCGCCAACTTCGTCAGTTCGGCGCGCAGTGCTGAGCGGCGACGGGCGATGCGGTGGTCATCGGCGGGCGGAACGTCATCCGCGCCCGCTGAACCGACCGGCCCGGCGCCGTCGGGAACGACCGGAGAGGAATCGGTGAGCGAAGCATTCATAGCTCCATGGTAGCCAGCGGACCTGAGGCCTCATTCAGCATCATCGGCTAGTAGTCTGTACAGTATTCGAACCGACCGACGACCCATGTGGAAGAGGACAGCTGTGGCGCGACCCGTGAACCTGCTCTATCGGCTGTACGAGCGACGGCTCAAACGTGAGCTCGACAAGTCGGTTCCGGTTCCACGTCACGTCGGAGTCATCACCGACGGCAACCGCAGGTGGGCCAAGGAGTTCGGTGCGACGACCGCTGACGGTCACCGCGCCGGAGCGGCGAAGATCGTCGAGTTCCTCGGCTGGTGCCACGAGATCGATGTGGAGATCGTCACTCTCTACGTTCTGTCCAAAGAGAACCTCGCCCGCTCGGCAGAAGAGGTTTCGATCCTCATCGAGATCATCTCGGACCTGGTGGAGAAGATCGCGGCACTCGACGGCGTCGGCGTCCAGCTCGTCGGTGATCTCGACATCGTTCCCCCGGATCTGCGTGCCCGCCTCGAAGCGGTGTCGACGACCGAGAACTGTGGAATGCGCGTCAACGTCGCCGTCGGCTACGGCGGTCGGCAGGAGATCGTCAATGCTGTGAAGTCCCTGCTGCGCACACGGACCGACGACGGCATGGACCTGGAGTCGATAATCTCCGAACTGTCGCCGGAGCAGATCGGCGAACACCTCTACACCAAGGGCCAACCCGATCCCGACCTCATCATCCGCTCCTCGGGAGAGCAGCGACTCTCCGGCTTCCTCATGTGGCAGAGCGCCTATTCGGAGTTCTATTTCTGCGAAGCCTATTGGCCGGACTTCCGCCGTACGGACTTCCTCCGAGCCGTGCGCGACTACGGTCTGCGGCAGCGGCGCTTCGGCAAATAGGTCGTGCCCGGCGTCGGCGAGACCCAGCGGCCGTCTGACGGGGGAATCCCGCATTCACTCGAAGTTCATGACCCTGACTTGCCCGAGCACGCGTGCCGCTACCGCCTGCGGGGGCGAACCGGGTTAGGTTGGCTGTAGTTGGTCGACACCAACCCGAGATCGGGGGATGTCAGAACCGGATCTCGGCGGAACTCACGCCTCAGAGGTCCTCATGGCTGAAAAAGTCCACACCTACGTTCTCGACACCTCGGTGCTGCTGTCGGATCCCGGAGCGCTTCTGCGCTTCGCCGAACACCACGTCGTCATCCCGCTCATCGTCGTCTCCGAACTCGAGGGCAAACGCAATCATCCCGAACTCGGATTCACCGCACGCAAAGCCCTCCACATCCTCGACGACTTCCGTTCTGACTACGACCGGTTGGATCAGCCCATTCCCGTCGGTGACGCAGGCGGAACGCTGCGGGTCGAGCTCAACCACATCGACGCCTCCACGATGCCGGTCGGCTTCGACCGGACGGAGAACGACACCCGCATCCTGGCCGTGGCCCGCAACCTCTCTGCCGAAGGCTGTGACGTGGTTGTCGTGACCAAGGACGTGCCGATGCGAGTGAAAGCTTCGGCCCTGGGTCTGCACGCGGAGGAGTATCTGGCGGAGCTGGCCGTCGACTCCGGGTTCACCGGGATGAGCGAGCTCGGCCTCGACGACGAGCAGATGAACGAGTTCTACGATTCGGGGTCGGTCGTCACCGAGGATGTCTCCGACGAGGTGGTCAACACCGGGGTCGTCATCACCTCACCGCGCGGATCCGGACTGGGACGTGTGCGCAGCGGCAACCGAGTGTCGATGGTGCGTGGCGATCGTGACATCTTCGGCGTCCACGGACGGTCGGCAGAACAGCGGATCGCCATCGACATGCTGCTCGACGACGCCCTGGGGATCGTGTCGATGGGAGGGCGAGCCGGAACGGGGAAGTCCGCGCTGGCCCTCATGGCAGGTCTGCAGAAGGTGCTCGAGGAGAACAAGCACTCGAAGATCATGGTCTTCCGTCCCCTCTACGCAGTGGGCGGACAGAACCTCGGCTACCTGCCCGGCAGCGAAGGTGAGAAGATGAACCCCTGGGCGGAGGCCGTATTCGACACCCTCAGTGCGCTGGTGAGCAAGAACGTCATCGACGAGGTGGTCAACAGGGAGATCCTCGAGGTGCTTCCGCTCACCCACATCCGCGGACGGTCCCTCCACGATGCATTCGTCATCGTCGATGAAGCGCAGTCGTTGGAGCGCAATGTTCTGCTGACCGTGCTCTCGCGCATCGGAATGAACTCGAAGGTGGTGCTCACCCACGATGTCGCCCAGCGCGACAACCTGCGAGTGGGCAGGCACGACGGAGTCGCCGCGGTGATCGAGAAGCTCAAGGGCCACGAACTGTTCGCGCATGTCACGCTGACGCGGTCGGAGCGGTCGGAGATCGCCGCCCTGGTCACCGATGTGCTCGAGGAATTCGACCCGTTCCGGTCCTGAGCCTCTGCTCCGGTCGCCGACCGCTCACGTTACCGCCGATGTCTCGCGATGTTCGGTGAGCGGTCGACGGGACGCTGAGCGGCCGCCAACACGAAACGGCGCCCGGACGGTATCCGTCCGGGCGCCGTTTCGTTCTGTCAGATCGGAGGCTTACTTGTAGCTGCCGATCATGGTGGTGACGTCGAGGGCCTTGTCGAGGTCCGCCTCGGTGATGGAGCCGTTCTCGACGAAGCCGAGCGCGATCGTCGCTTCCTTGACGGTCATCTTCTCAGCCACGGCGTGCTTCGCGATCTTCGCGGCCGCCTCGTAGCCGATGACCTTGTTCAGCGGGGTGACGATGGAGGGGCTCGCCTCGGCGAGGAAGCGGGCACGCTCCTCGTTGGCGGTGAGTCCGTCGATCATCTTCTCGGCCATGACGGTCGAGGCGTTCGCGAGCAGGCGGATCGACTCGAGCAGGTTCGAGGCCATGACGGGGATGCCGACGTTGAGCTCGAACGCGCCGTTGGTCGACGACAGCGACACGGAGGTGTCATTGCCGATGACCTGTGCGGCGACCTGAATGGTGGCCTCGCAGATGACCGGGTTGACCTTGCCGGGCATGATCGACGAACCGGGCTGCAGGTCGGGGATGGCGATCTCGCCGAGGCCGGTGTTCGGTCCCGAACCCATCCAGCGCAGGTCGTTGCAGATCTTCATGTAGCCGTAGGCGATGGTCCGCAGCTGACCGGAGGCCTCGATGAGTCCGTCGCGGTTGGCCTGGGCCTCGAAGTGGTTGCGAGCCTCGGTGATCGGCAGTCCGGTCTCCTCGGCGAGGATCTCGACCACGCGGGAGGAGAAGCCGTCGGGGGTGTTGATGCCGGTGCCCACAGCGGTTCCGCCCTGCGGGACCTCTGCCACGCGCGGCAGGGAAGCTTCGATGCGCTCGATCCCGTAACGGACCTGAGCTGCGTAGCCGCCGAACTCCTGACCGAGAGTCACCGGAGTGGCATCCATGAGGTGGGTGCGTCCGGACTTGACGATCGAGGAGAACTCCTTCGCCTTCTTCTCCAGCGAAGTCGCCAGGGTGTCCATGGCCGGGATGAGGGTGTTGACCAGGGCCTTGGTCACTGCCAGGTGCACCGAGGTGGGGAAGACGTCGTTCGACGACTGCGAGGCGTTGACGTGGTCGTTCGGGTGGACGTTGATTCCGTCGGCTTCGAGCGCCTTGGTCGCCAACGAGGCAAGGACCTCGTTGGTGTTCATGTTCGACGAGGTTCCCGAGCCGGTCTGGAACACGTCGATCGGGAAGTGGGCGTCGAATTCGCCTGCGATGACCCGGTCGGCGGCGTTCTGGATGGCTGTGGCGCGGGCCTCGTCAAGCACGCCGAGTTCGGCGTTGGCCTTCGCAGCGGCCTTCTTCACCTGAGCCAGTGCGGCGATGTGAGCGGATTCGAGGGTCTTGCCCGAGATCGGGAAGTTCTCGACGGCACGCTGGGTCTGTGCGCTGTAGAGGGCGTCCTTGGGGACTTTGACCTCACCCATGGTGTCGTGTTCGATGCGAAATTCTTCGGTCATTGTTGTCCTTTCCGTTGGGTGCCTGGGAAATGATTGCGGAGCTCAGGCTCGTTGGGAGACTGAACGGCTGTCCACCGAGGTGGCCGGTCGCTCAGGAAGCATAGGTGGAGACCGCGGCCTCGTCGCCTCCGTACTGGGCGACGACCGTGGTGTGGCCGTCGTGGAGTTGGTAGGTGAGTCCGACGATGATGAGTCGGCCCTCTTCGACGGCGGTCTTGATGATCGTGGACAGCTGCATGATCTTGTCGACCGTGTCCATGGTGTTCTGCCCGACGGTCTCGTTGATGGTGGTGCGCCCGTTCTTGCGCGCCCGGGCCACCGTCGGCAGGATGCGGGCGACGACGTCGGAGATGAATCCCGGGGGAGTCTCACCCGAGTCGTAGGCGTTGTATGCCGCGGTCACGGCCCCGCAGCTGTCGTGGCCGAGCACGACGAGCAGGGGAGTGCCGAGCATCTCGACTCCGTATTCGAGCGAGCCCAAGGTGACCGGGTCGACGACCTGTCCGGCATTGCGCACGACGAACATGTCACCGAGGCCGACATCGAAGATCATCTCTGCGGCGACTCGGGAATCCGAGCAGCCGAAGAGAGTGACGAACGGGGTCTGGCTGCCCGACAGTGACTCACGTCGCGCCGTGTCCTGGTTGGGGTGCTGAGGGACATCGTCGACGAAACGCTGGTTTCCCTCGAGGAGTCGCTTCCACGCCTGATTGGGCATTGCTTTCGCACCTGCTTCCGAGTTGTGTGCATCGCGCCCGGGACCGGGTGCGATTGGAGGTCAGACCAATCCGCGGCGTGCGGCTTCTTCGGCGGCCTCCACGTAGGAGTGGGTCTTCGCGGCCTGGTGCTCGGCGAAGACCTGCCGGACGGTCCCCGACTTCGACCTCATCACCAGGGAATGCGTGGTGACGTGGCCACCCTGGAACTTCACTCCGTCGAGCAGGTCGCCGTTCGTGATGCCTGTGGCGACGAAGTAGCTGTTGTCACCGGTGACGAGGTCATCGGTGTTGAGCACCTGATTGATGTCGAGACCGGCCTTGGCAGCGGCCTCGCGCTCTGTGTCGTCCTGCGGCCACAGACGGCCCTGGATGACTCCGCCGAGTGCTTTGATGGCGCAGGCGGTGATGATGCCTTCGGGGGTACCGCCGATGCCCATGAGCATGTCGACGCCGGTTCCGGGACGACAGGCGGCGATGGCTCCAGCGACGTCGCCATCGGTGATGAGCTGGATGCGAGCTCCGGCGGCGCGGATCTCATCGATCATCTGCTGGTGGCGGGGGCGGTCGAGGATCATCACCGTCACCGAGGCGGGATCTTTCGTTCCCTTCGCCTTGGCAACGCGGCGGATGTTCTCAGCGATCGGCAGACGCATGTCGACGGCATCAGCGGCATCGGGGCCGGTGACGAGCTTCTCCATGTAGAACACGGCCGAGGGGTCATACATCGCACCGTCTTCGGTCACAGCCATGACCGAGATCGCATTGGGCATGCCCAGAGCGGTCAGGCGAGTGCCATCGATCGGGTCGACAGCAACATCGCAGTGCGGTCCTCCGCCGTCGCCGACCTGCTCGCCGTTGAAGAGCATCGGAGCTTCGTCCTTCTCA
The DNA here is from genome assembly GCF_057654315.1 of Brevibacterium sp. Lmc1. Classification (NCBI taxonomy): domain Bacteria; kingdom Bacillati; phylum Actinomycetota; class Actinomycetes; order Micrococcales; family Brevibacteriaceae; genus Brevibacterium; species Brevibacterium sp. Lmc1. The sequence continues at coordinate 1,717,914 of NZ_CM172803.1, forward strand.
CCTTCGCCGATGACGACGGTGCCGGCCATGCGGACGGTGGAGATGACATTGCGCATCGCGGCCACGGCTGCTCCGTCGGCTGCGTTCTTGTCGCCGCGGCCGACCCAGGGGGCGGCGGCGATGGCTGCGGCCTCGGTGACTCGGACGAGCTCCAGAGCCAAGTTGCGGTCGGGAGCATCCGACTCGACCTGAGCCTTCTGTGACCATGAGTCGGTCACTGCGACAGGCGGAGCCTCCTCATCAACTCGTCCTCGGTCATGGTGAGATTTCACGTCAACAGGCTCTTTGGAGTCACTCATGCCTCCAATTGTGCCACCCCTGTGATCGAGGTCGCGACAGCGGTGTCCGCTTGTGGCCGCAGTCACGTCCTCGGGCCGGAATTGGCCCTTCGCGCGCGAGCCGAGGACAATGGCGGTGTGAATGTCCGAAATGCTGCCGACGAGACGGGTACTCGAACGGTCGTCGACGAGGCGACGCCGAGTCCTAGGGGAGAGTCCATGGCTGATGAGTCCGGAGTGATGCTGCCGGGGTCCCGGGAAGAGATGCGCTTCCTGCGCAAGAACTCGAACTGGGTCAATATGGTCATCGCGATCCTCGCCTGTCTGGCGGTCGCCGTCGGGATCCTGTTCCTCGCCCCGCAGCCCGAAGTCGACTCAGAACGTGTCGTCGACTATCAGGGGATCGCCGAGCAGTCCCAGGGCAACGCCGATTTCGACCTCATCGTTCCGCAGATCCCGCGCGGATGGACGTCGAACGAAGCCAGCCTCGACCGCGTGGGCGACTCCGAATACACCTCGTGGTACATGTCGTTCATCGGCCCCGACGACCAATGGGTGAGCATCGAACAGGCCGAAGCGAGTGCGAACTGGGCGAAGCGGAAGACCGATGAGGCTGTCGCCGCCGAGAAGGTGACCGTCGGCGGCGCCGACTTCCAGGTCTACCGCACCGAGGAAGCTAAGAAATACTGGGTCACGCACAAGGGCGATATGTATGTCGTTCTGACTGCCACCGCTGCGCCGGACACCGTCAACAGCTTCGCCGATCAGGTCGCCGCCGAACTGAAGTGATCCCAGGCTGACCTGAAGTTCTATTCGGTGTCGTTTGAGGTCTCCTCACGGGCCTTGTCGAGGCGTTCCCGTGCTCCGTCGAGCCACGCCTGGCACCGGTCGGCCAGGGCCTCGCCGCGCTCCCACAGCCGCAGTGACTCTTCGAGCGGCAGGTTGCCGGTCTCCAGACGCTTGACGGTCATGACGAGTTCTTCGCGCGCCTGCTCGTAGCTGAGCGTGCTGATATCGGGCTGGTCCTGTTGGGTCGTCGGTTCGGTCATCGGTGTCTCCTTCGCAGAGTGTGTGGAACGTGTACAGAGTGTGGAGTTGTAGTCAGTCGTCGGTCGTCGAATCGTCGGTCTCCGGAGTGACCTCGGTGATATCTGCGTCGAAACGACCACGAGCGACCCGGACATGGACGGTGTCGCCGGCGGCGACTTCGGCGGCATTGCGGACGGCCTGACCCTCGTCGGTCTGCACCACGGCGTAGCCGCGCTCCAACGTCCGCAGGGGAGAGAGGGACCTGGCTTGGGAACGAAGATGCTGGATCTCGTTCTGAGCTTGGATGAGCCGTCCGTTCGTCGCCTGCAGGCTGCGGCGGCGGATCGTTGTCAGCTCGTTCTCATGCGCGGTGATCATCGTCTGCGGTTCGGCGAGCACCGGCCGTGATCGCACGGCGGTGAGCATCTCCTGTTCGCGGTCGAGGATGCGATTGACGGCAGCTTCGAGCTCGGCACGGGCACGCAGCAGATTCATGCCTTCCTCGGCGACATCCGGAACAATCCTCTTTGCGGCATCTGTTGGTGTTGACGCCCGCATGTCAGCGACCTCATCGAGGATGGGCCGGTCCGCCTCGTGCCCGATCGCCGAGACGACCGGTGTCTGCGCGGCGGAGACGGCACGGACGAGTGCTTCGTTGGAGAACGGCAGGAGGTCTTCCATGCTGCCGCCGCCGCGGGCGATGACGATGACATCGATCTGCGGGTCCGCGTCGAGTTCGGCGAGGTTCTTCATCACTCCCGGCACGGCATCCGGGCCTTGCACTGCACAGTTGCGGACTTCGAATTCGGCGGCAGGCCAGCGAAGGTGCACATTGCGGATGACGTCCTTCTGCGCATCCGAATCCCGTCCGGTGATCAGCCCGATCCGGTTCGGCAGGAACGGCAGGCGCAGCTTCCGGTTGGGATCGAAGAGCCCCTCGGCGCCCAGCTGTTTCTTCAATCGTTCGAGGCGGGCGAGGAGTTCGCCGAGGCCGACGGCGCGGATATCGTTGGCGCGCATCGTCAGCCGACCGGTCTTAGTCCAGAAATCGGCTTTGAGATTGGCGACGACGTGGCTGCCCTCGGTCAGAGGAGCCCCGGTGCGGTCGAGGACGTTCTTCCAGATCTGGACCGGCAAGGACATCTCGACATCGGTGTCGCGCAGGGTCAGGTAGCTGGCCTTGCCTCGATGGTTGAGCTCGACGACCTGCCCTTCGATCCACACGCTCGACATGCGGTCGATATAGGATTTCATCTTCGAAGACAGCAGACTCAGCGGCCACGGATTCTCCGCCGTGGTCTCGGCTGCGGTGGCGGCGAGCTCCTTCGGCTCGGCTGTTTCACCGAGCGTGCCGGGAGTGCCGGAAATTCTTTGCGCCATTTAAGTCCCCTTCCGAATCCCAAGCCTAACGAACGGCACTGACGCAGCCCATTCCTGGCCGCAGTCGATGGCTCCGGCTTAGACTGAACGGGTGAGCGTCGTTTCAGTACCTGCCCCGACCATTCCGCGCCGGCGTTTGGCACCGGGCGAGATCCGCACTCCGGTCAATGCAGACAAGAGGGTGCTGCTGGCCGCACCGCGAGGCTATTGTGCCGGCGTCGATCGTGCTGTCATCGCCGTTGAGCGCGCCCTCGTGCACTTCGGCGCACCGATCTATGTCCGCAAAGAGATCGTGCACAACCGACATGTCGTCGAGACCCTGTCCGAACGCGGGGCCGTCTTCGTCGATGACACCGATGAAGTCCCGGAAGGTGCTCGGGTCGTGTTCTCCGCTCACGGAGTCTCACCGGCCGTGCACACCGAGGCTGCCCAGCGTTCGCTGTCGACGATCGATGCGACATGCCCGTTGGTGACGAAAGTCCACAAGGAGGCCATCCGGTTCGCCCGGGACGGCTTCCGCATCCTCCTCGTCGGCCATGCCGGGCATGAAGAGGTCGAAGGCACCATGGGCGAGGCGCCGGAGCACATCACACTGGTGCAGAGCCCGGAAGAGGCCCGCACCATCGAGGTTCCCGATGCCGAGAAGCTGGTGTGGATCTCACAGACGACCTTGAGCGTGGACGAGACCATGGAAACGGTTGAGATCCTGCGTGAGCGCTTCCCGCACCTGCAGAATCCACCCAGCGATGACATCTGCTACGCGACACAGAACCGGCAGGTCGCGGTGAAGAAGGTCGGGCCCGACGCGGATCTCGTCATCGTCGTCGGGTCGGCGAACTCCTCGAACTCCGTTCGCCTCGTCGAAGTCGCTCTCGAACACGGGGCGAAGGCTGCCTACCGTGTCGACTTCGCCCGCGAGATCGACGAGACATGGTTCCACGACGTGGCCACGGTCGGTGTCACCTCAGGTGCGAGCGTTCCGGAGAACCTCGTCCAGGACGTGCTGCAGCTGCTGGCCGAATACGGATTCGACACCGTCGAAGAGGTCGTCACCGCCGAAGAGGACCTCATCTTCTCGCTGCCGAAGGAACTGCGCAAACTCGGCTGAGCTGAGCAATTCCGCTGCGCGACGCGACGGGGACTTCCACGACTCAACGGAGTCGACGAACGCTGTCGATTCTCAGCTTGTCCCCGTCTGCCGACCGCGCAGATGAGTCGGACCACGATCATCGAAGTCCATGGCCCGCGGCCGACTGAGTTCCTCGGCGCTGATGCCGCGAGAACGAGTATCGAGTTCGGCCACGGCGTCGAGCTCGTCGGCGACGATTCCCGTCGAGGGGAACTTTCGCGCGGTGACGAGGAAGCGCGACTCCAGCGAGGAGACGAACCGGTTGTAGTCCTCGACCGAGCGGTCCAGGCTGGCACCCATCCGTGACACGTGGGTGACAAGGGTGCCGATACGTTCGTAGAGTTCCGTGCCGAGTCGGAGCACCTCGGCCGCCGAGGTGGACATGTCCGCCTGCCGCCAGTTGAGCGCCACGGTCTTCAACAGCACCAGCAGAGTCGCTGGTGAGGCGAGGACGACGTTCTTGCCCAGTGCATGATCGATCATCTTCGGGTAGCTTGCCGCGGCCGCGGAGAGCAGACCGTCGGTGGGCACGAAGCAGACGACGAAGTCGGGGGAGGCATCGAACGCCTTCCAGTACTCCTTCGACGCCAGGGCATCAACATGTCGCAACAGGGCGCGGGCATGGTCCTGACCGCCCGTGCCGGAGTCGGCCGCCTCGACGGAGTCCTTGTTCATCCGTGCCGACAACGGTGTCTTCGCATCGATGACGATCGTGCCGCCGCCGGGCAGATGGACGACCATATCGGGGCGGTGGCGCTTGCCGTCCCGGTCGGCGCTGACCTGCGTGTCGAAGTCGACGTGGGGGAGGAGGCCGGCATATTCGACGATGCGTTTGAGCTGGACCTCGCCCCAGTCTCCACGGTGGGTCGTCGAATTCAAAGCGTTGGCCAGTGACCCGGTCGATTCCTGGAGGCGGAGGTTCTGTTGGCTGAGGTGCCCGATCTGGGAGTTCAGTCGGGTGATCTGTTCGATCTGCGTGCGGTCCTGGGAGTGCAGGTTCTCCTGCAGATTCTTCACGCTTGCCGCCAACGGCCCGATGGCGGCGGTGATCTCACCGGCCATCTGCGCATCGGCCTCGAGATCTTCGGTGCGCTCGGACAGGATGCGTGACGTGGTCTCGGCGCGAGTGAGTCTCTCGAGATAGCGGGAACGGGTGAGACTGCGGCCGAGGAGGAATCCGAGCGCGGCGGCGAGGACGATCGCCACGATGAAGGCGATGATGACTGCGGATGCGGGGAAAGCATTCATGATCCCAGGGTGACAGAGGGCACTGACACGAGAATTCGAGGACCACCTCGGCGACGGCTAGACTTGGATACCGTGGCTTTGACTATTGGAATCGTGGGACTGCCCAATGTCGGCAAGTCGACCATGTTTAACGCACTGACCAAGAACCAAGTTCTCGCGGCGAACTACCCGTTCGCGACGATCGAACCGAACGTGGGCGTGGTCCCGCTGCCGGACGAGCGACTCACGCGACTGGCTGAGATCTTCGGCTCCGAACGCATCCTCAATGCCACCGTCGACTTCGTCGATATCGCTGGAATCGTGCGCGGCGCTTCCGAAGGGGAAGGCCTGGGCAACCAGTTCCTCGCCAACATCCGCGAAGCCGATGCGATCTGCCAGGTCATCCGCGGATTCGTCGACGACGACGTCGTCCACGTCGACGGCAAGATCAGCCCCGCAGACGACATCGATACGATCAACACCGAGCTCATCCTCGCCGACCTCCAGACATTGGAGAAGGCTCGGCCCCGGATCGAGAAGGAAGTCAAGGGCAAGCGCGCTCCTGCTGAGCAGCTGACTGCGATCGATGCCGCCACCGAGATCCTCGAAGGCGGGCGGACGCTCTACCAGGCGATGCAGGCCGAGAAGTTCGATGTCAGTGCACTGCGCGAGCTGCAGCTGATGACGGTCAAGCCCTTCCTCTACGTGTTCAACGTCGACGACGAGGTGCTCGCCGATGAGGACAAGAAGAATGAGATGCGGGCACTGGTGGCTCCCGTCGAGGCGATCTTCCTCGACGCGAAGTTCGAGTCCGAACTCGCCGAACTCGACGAGGAGGAAGCCCGGGAGATGCTCGAATCGACCGGCCAGGAAGAGAGCGGACTCGATCAGCTCGCCCGAGTCGGCTTCGACACCCTGGGTCTGCAGACCTATCTGACGGCCGGGCCCAAGGAATCCCGTGCGTGGACGATTCCGAAGGGTGCCACCGCCCCCGAAGCGGCCGGAGTCATCCATACAGACTTCCAGAAGGGCTTCATCAAGGCCGAAATCGTGTCCTTCGATGATCTCGATGCGAACGGTTCGATGGCTGCCGCGAAGTCCGCCGGCAAGGTCCGGATGGAAGGCAAGGACTACATCATGGTCGATGGGGACGTGGTGGAGTTTCGTAGCGGATTAACCTCTGGTGGAAAGAAGTGAGCGTTGTTCCGGTGTACAGCATTGCCAAGGCTTACACGGCTGTCGCGGTGCTTCGCTCCTTCGATGTCGATGGGCAGCTTGGTGAGCTGGTTCCCGCTTTGCCGGAGTCCCTTCGCCCGGTGACTGTGCGTGCCCTGCTGAGCCACACCTCGGGCCTCAACGACTACTTCGGGTGGGCGGATTACCGCGTAGCAGTAGAAGCGCGTGACGATGCGTGGGAGATCGACCGTGTTATCGCAGGCGCAGTCGTTGATCGTGCTGGCCGGTTCCGGTACTCCAATATCGGTTTCTCCCTGCTGCGACTTGCTCTTGAGTACGACGAATCCGCAGACTTCTTCACCGCAATCTCCCGTCGAGTACTCCAGCCGCTCGGTGTTGTGGCCTTCCCCTTCGCGTCCCGTGGCGACTGGCGCGCCTGCACGCACGAGTCAATCGGGGAAGAGCTTCGTGCTTACGATCCCGGATGGGTATTCACAGGTACGTTCGCTGCTGAGCCTGACGAAGCGGCCCGGGGAATCGCGGCGGTCATGCGCGGCGAACTTGGCGACGATATTCCCCACTTGATGATGCAATCGGTCCCGGTCAACGCTCCGGCCCGGCACCCACTGTCACCCCATGCCGGATACGGCCTCGGGATCATGAGCAAAGGCGAGCCGGTGACACTCGTTGGTCACGGCGGTCAGGGACCAGGCTTCAACCTCTTCGCCGCAGCGAGTGCTGATGGACTCCGTTGGAGCGGGCGGGTCGCAGAGGGCCAACGGGAGGATTTGGACCTGATCCAGTCATGTGTCGATGATGTCGAGAGCCGGGACGGGCACGCAGTCGAGTTCCGTTTCTCGAACTGAACCCATGGGCGTATTCCCGCTCGCGAGGGATGTCGAACGCGCTCCATCATGCCGTGCACCAGGCGATCCGGGAGGATCGTAGAAGAGGTCCCTGGTTGGGAACCCGGGAGATCCGGGAGCGGCCGACGGTGGGCTGTCGCGCCTGCCCGCGCATGGGCTACCGGTGACGGCGTACGCCTTCGGTGATGAGCGTGATGAACCTGCGGCAGCGGGTGCGGATTTGAGGGCCACCGCCTGCCGCGATGGCACGTACGCCGGTGAGAAGCAAGCCGATGTCCCCGCTGGTCAGATCGGGGCGAGCCTCGCTGGTGCCGCGCACCCGCTCGGCTAGGCGTTCGAGATCCTGGAGCACGTGCCGGTTAAATTGCTCGAGGAGCGGCGCGGACCGGTCGCTCGTCGTGATGATGCTCGCTAGGCCTGGCGCAGCCAGCTCCAGATCGACGACTGCGTCGAGCGCCTTACCGAGCCCTTGCCACGGGTCCGAGGTTCTGGCGGCGTCCGCGAGGAAGGCCAGGCAGTGTTCGATCTCGTGGCCGAACACGGCGTCGATCAGGTCGGAGCGGGTGGGAAAATGCCGGTACAGCGTGGCCGTTCCGACACCGGCGTGGCGCGCGACTGCGGCGGCCGACACCTCGAGCCCATGGTCGGAGAACGCCGCACGTGCTGCGTTAATGATGCGAACGCGGTTTCGACGCGCATCCGCTCGATTCATCGACTCGGCCACGACCTCACCTCCGATGTGAGAGACCGAACAGGAGTACACTCCCACTTTACCGGAAAACGGATAGGCCTGCCCACTTCCGCGGTACCGTTGCCCGGGAAGGTAGGAACGACTCAGGGAGTGTGAGATCACGATGACGATGGCAGCAGCGGGCTTCCGCCGCTATGGCGGACCCGAGGTCCTGGAGGTCATGCGGGTCGCGATGCCGGCGGCGGGCGCAGGGCAGGTTCTCGTCAAGGTGGAAGCCAGTTCTGTCAACGGCGGCGAGCTCGCTCAGCGGCGGGGCAAATTGCGTGCACTCGCCCGGGTAAGCCTGCCGAGGTATGTTGGCATCGACTTTGCAGGTGAGATTCTGGCGCTGGGGCCCGGCGTCACCGAGTTCTCGATCGGGGACCGGGTGTGGGGAACCGTCGACGAGCGCGGCTCGGTGGGTGCGGCCGCAGAGGCGGTGGCGATCGATTCAGGCCGAGTTTCCCGGATGCCCGAGGGGTGGAGCGCAACAGACGCGGTCAGCGTGCTGGCCGGGGCTGCGACCGCAGTCGTCGGGCTCCGGGACAAGGCCCGGCTGCGGGCCGGCGAACGACTGCTGGTGCGCGGCGCCTCCGGCGGCGTGGGCAGTGTCGCCGTGCAGCTCGGCCGACTGTACGGTGCGCACGTCACCGCGCTGTCCAGCCAGTCGAGTGAACAGTTCGTCCGAGGACTCGGCGCAGATGAGGTGATCGACTATCGCACCTCCCTCGACGCCATCGGGACCTTCGACGTGGTGTTCGATACGCGTGGAACTGATCTGTGGGAACTGCGGAAACACCTCGCGCCCCGCGGACGGATGGTCGCAGTGTCATTCGACGTCGATCGCAAGGCGCGGAGCCTGGCCGGTATCGCCGCGTCGAGCATCTTCGGTGGCCGCCGCATACGCTTCTTCCTCGGGCACCCGACCGCTGCACTCATCGGTGAGGTGGCTCGGTTGGCGGAAGACGGGCACCTGCAGCCGATCGTCGATGAGGTCTATCCTCTCGACCGCATAGGTGACGCTCACGCCAGGCTTGAGGCCGGCGGGGTGCACGGCAAGGTTGTCCTCGTCGTCGAAGAGACGGCGTCGGGGGCAGTGGACTGACCGGTAATTCGTTGCCGGGGACAACGGATTCGGTCCGGCATCGTTGACGCCATCTCGGGTCTGGGTTCCGGAAGGGGTGATGGCGTACTTGACGGCCCCCACATACCGCATGACCGCCCACCGAGACTGGAAGACCTGTAGAACCCAGAGGTTGTTCCGTACCGGAACTCGGTTGAGTTCAGGTTTAACGTCTAGCGTTATTGACGGTTTCCGTTATAGAATGCTCTCGTGATCAGATCGTTCGGCAGCAAGGACGCCGAGCGCATCTGGCATGAGCAGTACGTCAAGCGCGTCGACCGGACGGTGCAGCGGGCGGCCATGCGGAAGCTCGAGCTGATCCATGCGGCGAAGGATGTCGAGGACCTCCGGGTCCCGCCGGGCAACCGCCTGGAGCGTCTGGTCGGCGACCGACGCGGGCAGCACAGCATCCGCGTCAACGCGCAATGGCGTATCTGCTTCGTCTGGAGAGAGGGAGGTGCGGACGATGTCGAACTCGTCGACTACCACTGAGGCCGACCTGATCGAGCCGATCCACCCGGGAGAGATCCTGATGGAGGACTTCATCGAGGGCTTCGGGATCACTCAGAACAAGCTCGCGGTGTCCATCGGCGTGCCGCCGCGCCGGATCAACGAGATCGTGCACGGCAAGCGGGGGATCACCGCTGATACGGCGATCCGTCTGGCGCGCTACTTCGGAACGTCCGAGGAGCTCTGGATGAATCTGCAGTCGAACTACGAGCTTCGGCTTGAGCGCCGTGTCCTTCACGACAAGGTTGCCGCGATCACGCCGTTGGAGGTTGCGTGACTGTCCTCGTGTAAGAGCTCCGCGATTCTGCACAACGTGACGGCGTGGAGAAGTTCGTGGTCGGCGCGGTGATACATTCAGATGGGTCTGTGCTGGTCGTCACTCGTAGCGAACTGGACGACTTCCTGCCTGGGATCGATGAACTGCCCTCTGGTGGCGTTGAGGTCGGGGAGTCGCTCACAGCGGCGCTTGATCGTGAACTGCTCGAAGAAGTCGGATTCGAGTCTGTGGTGATCGATGGCGACTTCCTTGAACACTTCGACTATAGATCCGCTTCGGGGAGACTGACGCGACAGCTCACAGTGTCAGTGCCGTTGGCCGATCGTATTGTGAAGCTCTCGGACGAGCACGTCGCGGCTCGATGGATCACCGCAAGGGATGTTATTGGTGCGTCATGTACGCCAGAGATTCAGGGCGTGATCGAGACACGGTTCCTCCGCTGAGGTCTCCCGTGCTTGCCGAGCGTGTGGTTTGAGACGTTGTTCCGTGCCGGAACTCGGTGGAGTTCCGGTTCATCGAGTGGTGCCCACACTCTTGACTCTTCCTATAAGTGGAAGATATCCTCGTGTTCTATGAAGAATATCGCACCGCAGCTGACGCCTTTCGTGCGCTCGGATGCCGTTGGGGCGATTCTGGCCGAGACTCTCGGGCACCCTGAGCGGGAGTTTACGCTGGCAGAGCTTGGGCGGCGCACGGACACGAGTGGCCCGGTCGTGCACCGCGAAGTGGGGCGACTGGTCGACTCCGCCGTGCTTCGTGACCGGTATGAGGGGCGAAACCGTCTCGTGAGTGCGAATGCCGACCACCCATTGTTCGCTCTGATGCGAGATCTGATCGCGGCGACCTACGGGCCGGTGCCGGTCTTGCGTGAGCTCTTCGACGGGATCGACGGGGTGGAGGAGCTGCTGATCTACGGATCTTGGGCCGCGCGCCGGTCCGGGGAAAGCGGTGAGTTTCCCAACGACTTAGACGTCCTCGTCGTGGGGGAGACGCCGCGGAGGACGCTCTCGGGGATTGCGGCCGAAGCAGGTGACAAGCTCGACTTGCCCGTGAACATCACGCGTATCGTACCGGTTGACTGGAACTCTGAGGACCCGTCGCCGTTCGTCTCGACGATTCGGTCACGCCCCTTAGTCGATGTGAGGTCCGGTGAGATCCTTGCCTGAGATCGTCAATCAGATGCTCGTGAACCGAAGACTGGAGCGTGTGGAGCGGAATCGCGAGCATGCGCTGGCTGTGGTCGTGACCGCAGAACGCCATATCCGTACGGCGGAGCTGCTTGCTGATACCGACGATCACGCGATGGCGTTCACAGCCGCGCACGATTGTGCGTAAATCGCTCGTCGCGGCTCTTGCTGCCGAAGGACTCCGTGTCCGACCCGTCGGCGGAGCTCATCGCAAGACCGGGATCGCGGCAGCGGGCTTCGTCAACGACAGTGCGTTGGGCGAGTTTGAATGGGTGCGTCAAGTGCGCAACGCGACTGAGTATCCCGACGACGATCGACCGACAGCGACGAACCAAGACGTGGCTGAAGCGATCACCGCGGCCGTTCGGATCGTCGATGTCTGTGCCGAGTACGTGCGTCGCGACGGGTAGTCGACGAATTTGGGTGCAGTTAGTAGCTCGCATCGGCTTCAACACGGCGGAAGAGTTCTGGATGAATCTGAAGTCGAGCTGCGGGCTGCGTCGTGAACGTCGGGTGCTGCGCGACAGGATCTCTGCGATCACACCTCTCGTAGTCGCGCAGCCGTTCGACTCTTCGCGGAATCCGGTCTGCCGAAGGTTCCGCTTCAACGTCTGCGGCAGAGGCTGGGGCACTGTGGCAACGACAGCTTGAGCTGTCACTGCACTTCCCCGGCTCAGAACGCCCGAATAGTTGCGGAGAGGCCGGACGGCTCTGGACGTGTGCGGATGGAGTGCGGCGGCGATCAGCCCCTAGACAGCTCCTCGCGGACGATCGCTGTTCCCGCACTCAAGGCGCTCATCTTCGCGAGGGCGACGTCGCGCGCGAAGGGGGCCATGCCGCAGTTCGTGCTTGGAATGAGCTTGTCGGCGTCGACGAACTTCAGAGCCTTGCGCAGAGTCGCGGCGACCTCCTCCGGTGTCTCAATGGTCTCGTTTGCCACGTCGATGGCACCGAGCATGACCTTCTTGCCGCGGATCAGTTCGATGAGGTCCATCGGGACATGGGAGTTGTGGCATTCGAGCGAGACGATGTCGAGGCTCGAGCGCTGCAGGAGGGGGAAGGATTCCTCGTATTGGCGCCACTCGGACCCGAGGGTCGTTTTCCAGTCGTTGTTCGCCTTGATCCCATAGCCGTAGCAGATATGCACTGCGGTTTCGGCCCGCAGACCTTCCGCTGCTCGTTCGAGCGCGGCGACTCCCCAGTCCTTCATCTCCTCGAAGAAGACATTGAATGCCGGCTCGTCGAACTGGATGATGTCCACTCCCGCCGCCTCCAGATCCTTTGCCTCCTGATTGAGGACCGTGGCGAATTCCCAGGCCAGCTTCTCGCGGCTCTTGTAGTGGTCGTCATAGAGTGTGTCGATCATCGTCATCGGTCCCGGCAGCGCCCACTTGATCGGCTGATCGGTCTGCTGGCGGAGGAACTTCGCATCGTCGACGAAGACCGGTTTCTCACGGCTCACGGCGCTGACGACTGTGGGCACGCTTGCGTCGTAGCGATCGCGGATCCGAACTGTCTCGCGCTTTTCGAAATCGACTCCGCTGAGATGCTCGATGAACGTCGTCACGAAGTGTTGGCGGGTCTGCTCTCCGTCGCTGACGATGTCGATGCCGCGGTTGGTCTGCTCATGAGTCGAGATGCGCAGGGCATCGTGCCTGCCCTCGACCAAGGCTTCGCCTTGGAGGTTCCAGGGGGACCAGAGGGTTTCGGGCTGCGCGAGCCAGGACGGCTTCGGCAGACTGCCGACGATTGAGGTGGGCAGCAGCGGCTGGGTCATCGTTTCTTCTCCTGCGGTCATGCGACTGGGACGGGGCGGTCGGACGCCCACTGCTCGAGCATCTCTCGGTGCGGGTTGACGAAAAACTCCTCCGTGAACTTTCCCTGTCTGGTGCCGAGCTGGTTGCGTTCGACGCGATCATAGGTGACCGGCATCTCCGAGAAGTCGTGCCGGTCCAGCGTCGGCCGGTAGACCTCTCCGGCGGCGGTATTCGCGTTGTAGATCTCGGGCCGATAGATCTTCTGGAAAGTCTCCATCGTGCTGATCGTGCCGATGAGCGCCAGATCGGAATAGTCGCCGAGGAGGTCGCCGCGATGGTAGAAGGCCAGCGGTGCGACGCTGCCCGGTGGCATGAAATACCTCACCTGGAGTCCCATCTTTGCGAAGTAGTCATCGGTCAGCGAGTAGTCGTCCTGCTGGTATTCGAACCCGAGAATCGGGTGGTGATTCTCGGTCCGACGGTACGACTTGCTCGTGGACACGCTGATGCAGATCACGGGTGCCGTCTGGAACCGTTCCCGATAGGCAGCAGAATCGAGGAAGTGTTGGAATAGTTTGCCATGCAGATCACCGAAGTCATCGGGGACCGTGAACTCGGTTGCGGCCTCATTGGCAGCCGGCAGCCGCACGCTGAAATCGAAATCGCGGACAAAGGACGAGAAATTGTTCCCCACGATCCCGGGGTAACGTTTTCCAGTCAGTCTGTCGATGATCTGGATATCCAGGACTTCGAGCAGCGGGAACTCCTGTTCCCGGCCGCCCGAGGTGAAGTGAAGTCCTCCGGAGACGATGTCGAGTTCGAGGACATAGCGATCCCGGTCGGGATTGTCCCAGGACGCGAGTTCGTTGAAGCGGCGATTGATGATGCTCAGAGCAGTGCGGAGGTTCTGCTGGCGGTCCTCGCCCCTGGCGAGGTTGGCGAAGTTCGTCGTCGCTCGGGTGCTCTCCGACGGCGAGTAGTCCTCGTCGAATCGAGTCGTGGTGATGCTGAATGAGAACTCAGGTGTCATGGACGTCCAATTCGGTGGGTGTTCGGCCGGTTGTGGTCGCTGGCATGTCTGTGATCCATCCTGCCCGTCCCCTGTGGTCATCGGGTAACTCGGGGGAACTATGGATTCCTATAGCCTTGATCTATGTCTCGAGGTCTGAAGAACATCACGCTGCTGCAACTCCAGTACTTCATCGAGGTCGCGTCGGAGGGATCGATCACCGCCGCCGCCGATCTCCTCTATGTCTCTCAGCCGACCATGTCTGCCGCGATGAAAGACCTGGAGACCCGTGTGGATCGCGCTCTGCTCGTCCGATCCGCCCGCGGGGTGACGTTGACTGACGACGGTGTGGAGTTCCTCGGCTATGCCCGGCAGGTCGTCGAACAGGTGGAACTCCTCGAGCAGCACTACCTAGGGCGCCCACCGTCCCGGCGTCTGCTCGGAGTCTCGGCGCAGCACTACTCGTTCGTCGTCGATGCTTTCGTTCGGATGGTCAAGGCCAGCGATGCTGCCGAGTACGAGTTCTCACTGCGAGAGACGCGTACCTGGGACATCATCGAAGACGTTCGCACGCTCCGCAGTGAGCTCGGCATCCTCTACCGCAACGACTTCAACAGGAAGGTCATCGATAAGCTGCTGCGAGATTCCGGGCTTGCGTTCCACCCGCTCTTCCTCGCCTCCCCGCACATCTTCATCTCTCGTACGAACCCGCTTGCCTCCCGCCGCCGCGTCACCCTCGACGATCTCGCCGCCCTGCCTCGGCTCACCTTCGACCAGGGGGCGAACAACTCGTTCTCCTTCGCCGAGGAGATTCTCTCCACCCTGTCGAGCAAGCAGGAGATCCGGGTTTCTGACCGTGCGACCATCTTCAACCTGATGATCGGGCTCGACGGCTACACCATCTCGACGGGCATCATCAGCGACGATCTCGATCCGGCCATTGTCGCGATTCCACTCGAGGTCGAGGAGCGCATCGAGATCGGCTGGATCGATCATTCCGGGATCCCGCTGACCGAACAGGCGCAACGCTACCTCGACGAAGTACGGGCCGTCGTCGGCGGTTTCGGCATTGCGCTGCTCGATCAGCCGTGACCGAGGACAGCGCCGAGGCGGTCTCGAATAGCCGTACGACTCGCTGCGCCCCTCGCTTGAAGACCACCTCGGTGCAGGGGCCGTGCGCTCTGGGGTTGCAGATCGCGGAATCCGCGAGGAGATGAGTCCTGTGGCCTCAGCTGCCGCCGACCTATTCGAGGCAGTGAGGCCACGTCTGACTCAGGCCCTGGCCGAATGCGTCGGGATTCGAGAGCTGGAAGCGGTGGGACTTCACTCCGACGTTGAAGTGGCAGCCTCGTTGGACGTCTCATGGGTGGAACTCAGATTCGACGTCTAGTGGACGGCGACCGTGTCACCGAGTATCGAGATCTTTCAATTGATCGGTGATGCTGCGTGGGCTGCGTCCCAGGAGTCGCGTGAGCGTGGGGTCCGAATCCGAGAAATGCCCGCTCCTTGTTGCCTGGAACATCGACAGGGTGAAACGCGCGACCTCCTCGGGCGTACCGCGGGAGATGACGTCGGCCACCCACTTCTTGTCGTCCACGACGACGCGCTCGATTCGGCGTCCGGCGATCTCGGACGCGGAAGCGGCGAAATCCGCGAGGGTGACCGGCTTGGGCAGCGTCAGGTCGATCGGGCCCTCGAACGGTTCATCCGCAGTCAGAACCGCAGCAGCGGCCTCCGCCGCGTCGCGGCGATCAATCCAGGAAAATGGTCCATCGGCGGGCATAGCGATCTCGCCGGTTTCTTCCCACGCACCGAGCAGCTGAGCCGGGTCTCCGTAGAAGCCGTTTCGCAACGAGGTCCAGGCTGCTCCCGATTCTGATAAATACTGTTCCGTGGCCGCATGGATTCCGAGCGGCGGGTAGGGAGTGTCAAAGCCTGCTCCGTGGGTGCTTGTGTACAGGATCCGCTGAGCCCCTGCACCGACGGCTGCATCGATCGCCCTGCGGTGTTGTGCGACGACGTCGGCAGTAAGGTCGCTGGAGGACACCAGGAGAACCTGTTCGGCGTCCGCGAACGATTGGCGCAGAGCCGCTGGATTGTCATAGCTCCCCTGCCGTACGCGGACTCCGTGATCGGCCAAATGGGTCGCACGCGAGGGATCGCGTACGCTGACGCCGATCTGCTCTGGCGGAATCCGCTTCAGAAGGTGGTCGACTGTGGCTCCGTTGAGAGTGCCTGTCGCTCCGGTGACGATGATCATCTGAATTCCCGTTCGTGCGAAATATGAACTGACGTCGTGCTCAGTGCGCACGTCAGAGCTGCTGTCATGATTGAAATTGACTCATAAGGTCAACTTGCGTGGCCCCATTCTGCACCAAGTTGACTGCTATGATCAAGTTATTTGTCGCTGTGGGAGGGAGCGTCATCGTGTCTGATCCAAGTGGTGTGCAGTCTCTTCGCTCGGATGCTCGCCGGAATGTCGACCGGATACGACGTGCGGCGGTCCAGGTGTTCCGGGAGCGGGGGTTCTCTGCGCCCCTCGAGGAGGTCGCCGCAGTCGCAGATGTGAGCAAGGCGACGATCTTCAATCGACTCGGCGGGAGAATCGGGCTCATCGATGCCGTCATCGACGAGGTTGTTGCGGTGGAGCTGCAGACGGTCATCGAGGAGATGCGGTCCATCGGCGAGGTCCGAGAACGTATCTGCTCGTATATCTATGCGTTGCGTGACCTGCAGTATCGAGTTCCTGCGGTCAATGATGTTCTCCTCCAGGAGTATCGCGACTCCGAGCCGTTGCTGGCCCTGTGCCATGCCGGAACGGAATTCCACGACAGCCTTGTCGCTCAGGGGCACGCCGCCGGCGTATTGGTCCCCGCCTTCACAGCAGAAGACTTCCAATCACTTGCCCGCGACAATGCTCTCGTCCTCAAGCACGGGGGCCGACCGCCTCGAGCCGACTATGACCGCCGAACCGCATTCCAGATCAGTGGGATCTGCAGATCGTCCAATATGCCCGACTAGCCTCGCGACATCGATGAGGCTGACTCAGTGCAGGGATTCTCTGCTGACCTCGGCTGCGCTCCCATGGCCGTGGACGCAGGCCGATTCATCTGGGTTGTGAGAATCGGACTGCGTTAGAGTGGCCCCTGGCGTCAGGAGGTGACCGCCACGATGAGATCTGCTGCAGCGGGAATCTCAACCCGACAGATCGGAAGGCGAGGACCGAAGATGACAGCCAGCAAGAGTTCGTCACAGCCCGCGGTGCCCCAGCGCGCGGCCAATACAGTTCGGGCAACGGGTCTCATCCTCGCGCTCGTGTTCGGTGCGATCGCTGCGGTCATCGGCCTGGCATCGCTCATTCCCGGGCTTGGCCCGTTCAGTTCCGCTGCGGCCCGGTTTGCGCCGACGATTGCGCCGATGGCGACTGTGATCGGAGCGATTGTGCTTGGGTTGGGAATCGTCTGCCTGCGCCGAGGCCGGCGAAGGACCGGAGCTGTGGTGACAGGATTCGGAGTGGTGAGCACGATCGCGAATCTGGCTGTCGTCATTGTGCTCCTCGTCGCCATCACCTCGGCCGGTGGTTCGGTGAACCTGTTCACTGCGACGTTCGGACTCTCGGCGATCGACTCGGCATCGCCTAATCGCAAGGAAGTGTACGACAAATCCAGCTCAGGCGATGACCTCTCCGTATCGATCTACGAACCTGAGAGAGCGAAGGGTTCAGCTCCGACGATCATGTACGTCCACGGAGGCGGTTGGATCGCAGGCGAACCGAACGCGGCGAGTTCAGAGCTCCGTGAACTCGCCGATCACGGCTACCTGGTCGTATCGGTCGAATACGAACTCGCCACCCTGGATAACGCCACTTGGCAGAGCGCACCGTCGCAGGTCGCCTGTGCGGCAAGCTGGATTCAGACCCACGCAGACACGATCGGTGCAGACACCGATCGTCTTGCGTTCTGGGGCGAGAGTTCGGGCAGCAACATGGTCGCCAATACCGCCGGTGCCGCAGCGCAGGGCGACGCCGAATCGTCCTGCGGTGGGAAGGTTCCGGTTCCGGCGGCGGTCATTGCCGACTACCCCGCGTTCGACGTGACGGGCCTCTACGAGAACGCCCCCACCGGGCCCGGCGCGGGATCCGGCACGCGCCTGTTCGCAACCAGCTACACGGGTGGCACACCGGAGGAATATCCGGAACGCTACTCAGTGGCCGATTCCGTCACGCATCTGAAAGCACCCGCGCCGCCGGTGCTCATGATGACAGCGATGCGCGATGACGTGATCACCCCAACCGACCAGCTTTCATGGGCCGAATCGGCCCGAAGCCGCGGAGTCGACGTCACAACCGTGAAAGTTCCCCTCGCCAATCATGCGTACCCGCAGAAGGCGAAGAACTCAATCGGCAGCCAGGGACACCTGAGCATCGCAGAGGCCTACTTATCCGAACAACTTCGCTAGCCACACGTCCGTTGTGGATCTCGGCTGTCCTGGCGGGGAGGCGTCGATGCAAGTATCGTGGAAACTGGCAGCACGTACGGTTGCCAGCACTTCCAGGTACCTAAGCCTGAATCATTGCGGAGAGCTCCGGTCGGCCCGGAACATGTCCAGATGGGGTGCGGCGCATTTCTGCGCCGTCTTCAACCGCCGGTGCGACACACCGGCTGACGTAAGGACATGACATGACGACCAAAGACGAGAAGAACCTGTCCCAGGTGATCGACAAGATCGCGAAGATGGACGAACCGGAACGATCGCTCATGCAGCGAGCGCACGAGATCATCGTGACCGTCGCCCCCAGTCTCAAGCCGCGGATCTGGTACGGCATGCCTGCCTATGCTCTGTCAGCGAGCACTCCTGCACTGGTGACACTGCGCAATGACGAGCGGGTCAACCTGGCCCTCACCGAAAAGGTCGACCTCACCCCAGCCGGTGGTTCCGATGGAACGCTGATGCCCGCCGCATGGTACTTCGACACTATCGATGAGGTCGCCGAGAAACGCATTGCCGAGATCGTCTGGACGGCAACCTCCTGACGGTGACGACCGCCGGGGCTGAGCCCGCAGACGACACTGCCTGCGACATTTGTGTCTGGGGCTCGGCCGCGCGGTCGGCGCTGAGCGTCTGACCTCCGATTGGCTATGGTGGTGCCTGAGGGACGAACCGGTCCCTTCTGCCATAAGAATGAGGAGTGATCGACTTGAGTTTCTCTGTCTATCTGTCCGGTGAGATCCACACCGAGTGGCGCGATGAGATCAAGCGCGGTGCCGAGGCGGCCGGTCTGGATATCGATTTCACCGCACCCGTGACCGACCATCCTGCCAGCGATGCTGCCGGTGACCACCTCGGCGAGAACGACAGCGCCTTCTGGCGTGATCACCAGTCGGCGAAGGTCAACGCCATCCGCACCCGGACCCTGATCGAAAAGGCCGATATGGTCGTCGTGCGCTTCGGAGACAAGTACAAGCAATGGAACGCCGCCTTCGATGCCGGCTATTGCGCGGCACTCGGCACACCCTATGTGACCCTCCACGATGCCGACATCGTGCATCCGCTCAAAGAAGTCGATGCCGAAGCCAAGGCCTGGTGCCAGACGACGGATCAAGTGGTCGAAACCCTGAAGTATGTTCTCAGAGACTGAACTCGATGAGTTGAGACCGCGAACGACCGTGGAGTGAAAACGGCCGGTCGCGGCCTCAGGACCTGCGCGTCGTGACGCTACGGCAGGGGATGATCACCCTTGATCTTGAAGAAGGATCCACGGATCTCCCCGGCGAGCTTCGACTTCTGACGGGCGAACTTGAACGCCGACAGCTCGGGAGGCACGTCCATCCCCTCCGAAAGTTTGAAGCCGACGGCCCGCTTGCCATCGTCTGCTCGTGTCCATAGGACATTGACTGCGAGCCCGGACTCGTAGAAGACGTGCACCCAATAGATGCCATCGACGTCATTGATGCTGACTTCGAGGGCAGGCGAGGTCGGTACGATCTCACGCTCGGAGTCAAGGATCTCCTCCACCCAGTTCAGGGCCTCCTGTACCTCGGCGGCCGGGGCCACGGCGAATGTGTGTTTGTATTTGTTGGAGAAGTACCGTGCCTCGTTGGCGCGCAGACCAGCCAGCGCCTCGGCGATGGGGGAGGATTCGAGTCCCGCGGTGGAGACATCGGTGAATGAAACGGCTTCGAACGGCATGGGTCATGGATATGCCTGATCCTGGATATCCGCCCACGACCGGGCCCACGGTCGTCAGGAAGGGTGAGAGACTCGCTCATGAGGCAGCGAATCCGCATGTCGCCGAGGGCCGATGAACATCTGTCAATGAACCTCTGAGGAGGAATGCATGCACAGCGGAACCGACGTCAAACCGTTCACACCGTCAGACCACTGGCTCAACGACTGGCCGTTCGACGTGTGGACCGTAGTTCAAGTCCGGGCCTCGATCACAGGTGCTGCCGCCGAGCGCGCGGTGCGCACGTTTCAGGCTGCTCTCAGGCCCGACCCCGATGCTGATGTCGCCGAAGGCACAGAAGTTCACTTTTGGGGAGGCTATACGGCGGAGACGTCTCCGTCGACTGGCAGAATTGGATGGCAGATCGTGCTCAAATCGTCGGGTCAGGACGGTATCAGCTCTGTCATCGGAGCGACTGACGACCTCGTCGAGGCGATTCGTCAGACGTCTGGAGAGGTGCGACTCACCTGGCATGAGGTGGCCGCGAGCCGGGCCGAAGGCCATTGAGCAGGTGAAAGCCTCCGTCCCCGCACCCAGGGTCCCCGCACCCAGGTCGAATCGGTGCGGTAGGGTGATCTGCATTCCACAGGTTTTGCGAACTGCACCACGGCGGTGCGGACACACGTGACGACAGAGGAGTCCCACCTTGGCCCTGCACGAAATCGAGTTCACCTCTCACAACGATCGTGACACGGTCTTCGGCTGGCTCTACACACCGACCACTGAACCTCGAGCCATCATCCACATCATCCACGGACTCGGCGAGCATTCCCGGCGCTACCACCACCTCATCGCCACCCTCGTCGACTCCGGATTCGCCGTCGTCGCCGATGACCATTCCGGTCACGGTCGGACGGCCATGCAGTCGGGAATCTGGGTCGATACAGGCGACGACGCAGCTCGAGTGGTCGTCGCCGACGAACTGACGCTGCAGCGCAAGGCT
This sequence comes from Brevibacterium sp. Lmc1, assembly GCF_057654315.1. NCBI lineage: Bacteria > Bacillati > Actinomycetota > Actinomycetes > Micrococcales > Brevibacteriaceae > Brevibacterium > Brevibacterium sp. Lmc1. Next base: position 1,738,761 of record NZ_CM172803.1, read on the forward strand.
CGCGAGATCCTCCCGAATCTGCCGTACATCGTGTTCGGTCACAGTTGGGGATCGATGATTGCACGGGTCATGGCCTCCGATCCGACGGCTGGCCTCGCGGGGCTGGCTCTGTGTGGAATCGCTGCGCAGATGCGCGGTATCGATCAGACCATCGACCGTGTCGAACTCGCCGAGGCGGCCACCGGCAACCGACGAGCCGAACCTGCATCCGATCAATTGGTGGGCCAGCTCTTCGACGGATTCGTCGAACGTTTCGGTCCGGATGCCGGCCCCACCGCCTGGGTCGCCCTCGACGAGGCTGTCGTCGCCGATCATGGGCGCGACCCCTTCAACAACTTCGGCGCCCCGATGAGCTCCCGATTCCTGCAGGGCTTCGTCGAACTCTATGACGGTGCCAATGCCGATTCCTGGTACGCGACGATCCCCAGCGGTCTGCCGGTGCTCATCCTCGCAGGTGACCAGGATCCTGTCGCGAACTACGGCGAAGGCGCCTATCACGTCGCGAACCGCCTCCGCGCGACCGGACACGACGATGTGCGCACCCGCGTCTTCGCCGGAGTCCGCCACGAAGTCCACAACGAACCGACCACCCGCCTCGAGGTCGAGGCGGAGATCGTCGACTTCGCTTCCCGCGTCAGCAATCGGACGAGGCCCGTTCAAACGAACGAGAGCTGAATCCGTGAACCCGGCAGAAAGCTCAAACCGCAGTGTGAATTGGCCACAGGCGACACCCATCGTCACCGACAGGCTGCAGCTTGAGCCGCTCGCAGTCCACCATGCGTCGGAGATGGTGGAGACACTGTCCTCACCCGACCTATACACCCATATCGGTGGGACGAGCCCGAGCCGGTCCGAACTCGAACGACTCTATGCACTCCAATCCGCAGGTGCCTCACCGACCGGTGACGCCGGCTGGCTGAACTGGATCGTTCGCGAAACGGCTGAGTCCGCTGCAGTCGGAGATGTTCAGGCCACAGTGACAAGAGCCGAAACCGGTTATCAAGCCGACATCGCTTGGGTCATCGGCGTCGACAGCCAGGGGCAGGGATTCGGCACCGAGGCGGCCCGAGCCATGGTCGATTGGCTGGCGGATCATCTCGTGACTGTGGTGCAAGCGGCCATCCATCCTGACAACGCCGCTTCCGCCCGAATCGCTGTCTGTCTCGGACTGCAACCGACCGACGAGATCGACGACGGTGAAGTCATCTGGCGCGCAGAGGCGAGGACAGAGGAATGACCATGTTGACACCGACTACGACGGACCTGTCGGACATCATCGACACTGTCGCGTCCTGGCAACGCGAAGGACTGCCCGTCCAGGTACATCCCGGAGACCTCGGTTGGTATCAGCGTTTCGGGGCCGATGCGCTCGCCTCGGCACTGCGGGTGTGGACTGTCGGCGACGAAGCTGCGGCCGTCGGATTCCTCGACGAATCCGAACTCATCCGAATGGCCATCTCACCCGATCACTCCGATGACCAAGCGCTCGCTGAGGCGATCTTGGCCGATTTCACCGGAGATCTCACCGAACTGCTGCCTGCAGGGAAGGGCATCGTCGAAGCTCGATTCGGATCCGCCCTGCAACATACCCTCACCGAGGCGGGATGGGGATCTGATGAAGCGTGGACTACGCTCCACCGAGATCTGAGCGAACCGATCCCATCCGTTACCCAGCGGATCGAAACGGTCGATCCCGACAGAGCAGATAACCGTATCGCCGACCGTATCGCGGTCGAATCCTCGGCTTTTCCCGGGTCCTCATTGACTGCGGACCGTTGGCGGTCCATGGCCGACGGTCACGCTTACAAGCAGGCCAAATGTCTCGTCGGATTTACCGCCGACGGCGCTCCAGCCGGTGCCACAACCGTTTGGTCGGCCGGTCCTAGGCGCCCCGGTGTCATCGAACCACTCGGCGTCCACGGCGACCACCGGGGTCACGGATTCGGAGTCGAGATGACACTGGCCGCGGCCTCGGCGCTGAGGGAGATGGGGGCGTCGAGCGTCACCGTTGCCACGCCGACATCGAACACAGTCGCCGTCGCCACTTACCGTGCGGCTGGGATGAGCATCCTCGGCGAAGTCAGGGATTTCTGTCGACCCTGAACCGAATCAAACAGACGCACCTGCGATGAACGCCGCCTGCGCGACATGCTGGATCGCATCGTCGATGATCGAGACCATCCGAACGCCACGAGTGACTGCGGGAGTCCAGTTCCTGTCGATGACTTCGTCGAAGTCATCCTCGGAGAGCGTCTTTGCATAGTCGGTGAACGCGTTCAGAGTAGCGGCGAGGTAGTCGACGAGCAGCTGTTGATCGTCGACCTTGATCTCTGCCGCCTGTTCGGGACTGTGTCCGTAGCCGAAGGTCTCGCCGATCTCGCCGAGATCGAACCGGTTCCGGAAGTCCTCCCACTGCTGAGGACGGCCAGTGAGGTCCGAAAGCTGCACATCGATCTCACGGCCGCTGTGCCACAGCAGCCAGGCGACGGAATTCGGATGACCACCCAGACGGCTGTTGAGCTGTTCGGGGGAGAGGTCGGGCAGAGCTTGTGCTGCCTGGAGAGGGCGCTGGGACAGGTCAGTGAGAATGTCGATGCTGTTCATGTCGCCCATTCTGCTCTTCACGTCAACCGCTGTCACCACCGGGGCTCAATCGAGACGGGGCTTGCGACGGTTGCGTTTGATCTCCGACCGCCGCTGTTCGGTCCGGACTCGGCGACGACGGGAATTGCGTGACGGCTTCGTCGCTCGCCTCTGCACCGGCGGAGCCAACGCCTCACGCAGCAGCTGCGCCAGACGCATGCGTGCGTCCTGACGGTTCTTCAGCTGTGACCGCTGCTTCTCCGAAGTCACGGTCACCACAGTGCCCGACAGTCGTGGTGCCAACCGACTGAGCACTCGCTCGCGTTGAACCTCGGTGAGGAATCTCGCTGAGGCCAGGTCGAGGCTCAGTTGCACCCGTGAATCGGAGGTATTGACGTGCTGGCCGCCCGGGCCGGATGACCGGGAGAACTGTTCGGACAGGTCGGACGCGGGGATGACCAGCCCGGCGGGGATACCCGGCCCGGCGGGGACGCGCAGATCACCGTCCATCTCAGTTCGGCTCCGCTTCGCCTTCGCGATCGTCACCGGCGGAGTCTTCTTCGCGCAGCCTCGGCGTGATCTGCAGGTGCGGGCGGATTCCACGCTTGTCGGCGTAGAATTCGCGGATCCGATCCATGTCCGCGGCGATGTCGCCGGTCATCTCCAGGGTCGGGCCCAGCCCCGTCGTCCGGGTCGCGGTATCCAGGTAGCCCAACGTTACGGGCATTCCCGTTGCCATCGCGATGCGATGGAACCCGGATTTCCAATGAGTGTGTCCGCCGCGGGTGCCGTCCGGGGTGATGACGAGCGCGAAGACCTCGCCGTCTCGCATGCGGTCGACCACCTCGGTGACGATCTTGCTCGGATCAGACCGATCGACGGGAATCCCACCGAGTCCCCGCATGATCGGCCCCCGCCAGCCGGTGAACAGGGAATGCTTACCCAGCCAATGGACGTCGACGCGCATGCGCCACGCGATCGCGAGCATGACGACGAAGTCCCAGTTCGAAGTGTGCGGAGCGCCGACGAGGATGGTCGGACGGTTCGGAGCGGGCTCGGTCACGAGGTTCCACTTGCTGAAGGACCAGAAAGCGCGAGCGAGGAGGCGTCGGATCATGAACTCAACGGTAAGGCACGAGGATGTGTGGGCCTATCGGTGTCCATGGACGTGTGGTGAGAAACGGGCATGAGCGGCCCTGAGGACCGGGTAGAGTCGGCGATGTGAGAGGACGAATCCGCTTCTGACGAGCACGCGCGGATTGCGCCCGCGTCCGATGAGTCGGCGGGTTGCCTCTTCGGTGAGCATATAAGCGAGCACCTTCGGGCCTGGAGACACCGCCGATTCGAAGACCACTGACTCGATATCGTGCCATGGCAGCAGAGTCCCGGGCAGAACCTCACCGCGCCGGGCCGACGCGACGCCGGTGGGGGAGACGACGAGGGATTCGTGCCTGCGCAGCCGCACGAATACGCCGATCGGCGCGACGACGAGGCATCCGATGATGCCAGCGACAATTGCCCACATGCGCAGGTTCGCAACGATGACCCATGGGCTGCCTCCGTCACCGAGAGCTGCAGTGACAATGTAGACGAAGAAGGCGAGCAGGCCGATGCCGAGCGGGACCGCGATGGCCAAAGCAGTGAAGACGTTGCGTTTCGAGGAGGGGATGACGACCTGCTGTCCACGCTCGAGCCGGCGCACGACGTCGGCGGGGGAGAAGTCGTCGGTCATGGTCCTCAGAATACCAGCGGACTGGGAATAATCGCGCAAGTGGCATCGCTGTACCGAATGCCAAGCTTCACCGACAACGGAGGTAGATATGTCTGATTCAACTCGTGTCGTCATTCTCGGCGGCCATGGAAAGATCGCACTTCTGGCCGCGCCCAAGCTCAAGGCCGCAGGCTTCGCCGTCGATTCGGTGATCCGCAACCCCGACCAGTCATCAGATGTCGAAGCCGCTGAGGCCAACCCGGTCGTCCTCGACATCGAAACCGCCGACACTCAGGCGCTCGCCGATCTGTTCTCCGGAGCCCAGGCTGTCGTCTTCTCCGCAGGCGCCGGCGGCGGCAACCCGGCCCGGACCAAGGCCGTCGACCTCGAAGCAGCCAAGCGATCGATCGACGCCGCCGGGCAGGCGGGCGTCAAGCGCTTCGTCATGGTTTCCTATGCCAGTGCGAGCGTCGACCGTGATCGCGTCGACCCCGAGAGCTCGTTCTACCCCTACGTCGAGGCCAAGGCCGGTGCAGACGAGCACCTGCGCGCCAGCGACCTTGACTTCACGATTCTCGGACCCGGCGGTCTGACCCTCGAGCCCTCCAGCGGCAAGGTCCTCATCGCCGATGCGGCCGGCGATCTCGACGGTGAACGCCCGGCAGACGAGGTGCGGGTGACCTCCCGCGAACTCGTCGCCGAGGTCATCACACACGTCATCGCCGAATCTGCAGCTGTGCGTGAGACTGTGAACTTCTACGACGGGCAGACCCCCATCGCCGAGGCGATCAACTGACCTGACAATCCATGCGGGCGCTGTCCCGTCCCTACCCGATGGCCTGTGGTCTCCGAACCGAGACCACAGGCCATCGGGCGTTCCGACGAGTCCGGTTCGAGTCGCCGCTGAGATTCAGCCTCGTCTGTTCCACAATTGATGGGTCAGACCGCTGGCCGTGGTGAGACTCTCGATCGTGAAGTCCTTCTCCAACCCCTCGAGTCCTTCCCAGAGCCAGACCCCGCGGCCGAGGGTGACCGGGACGATGACGAGGTGCATGAAGTCGACGAGGCCGTCCGCAAGGAACTGTCTGACCATCGAAGGACCGCCGCCGATGCGGACATTGCCGCCGTCAGCGGCAGAGGTCGCCTCGGCGAGTGCCTCCGCGGGCGACGCGTCGATGAAGTGGAAACTCGTGCCGTTGTCGAACTCCATCGGCTCCCGTGGATGATGAGTGAGAACGAAGCACGGGGTCTTGAACGGCGGCTCCTCACCCCACCAGCCACGCCAGCCGTCGTCGGGCCACGGCCCCGTCTGGGGACCGAACTTCTTCCGGCCCATGATCTCGGCTCCGATGCCCTGCCCCCACATGGCGAACAGAGCGCGGTCTGCGGTCACCGGGGCGTCGACCTTGTCCACGCCCTCGATGCCGCGGCCGTCGAAGTAGGAGAACAGTGCTTGGGCTTCGCCGATCGGCTGATCGAAGGTGACGAACTCGCCGGCAGCGAATCCGTCGAGGGAGACGAAGAGGTTGTTGACACACGCTTTGGCCATGTGCACTCCAATGTGATGGTTCGGCTGATGTCTTCAGTCCGACGGATGGCGTGGGTTCCGGGGAAGTGGACCCAGTGTAAGATTAAGTAGTTTCAGAATGCAATCACTGGAGGTGGGGCGATGCCTGCACAGCCGCGTTCAGGATGTGCGATCAATGCCGCCGTCGAGGTCCTCGGCGACAACTGGTCGCTCATCGTCCTGCGGGACATCATCTTCGGCAATCGTCGGCACTTCCGCGAGCTGCTCACCCACAATGATGAGGGCATAGCCTCGAACATGCTCGCCAGTCGTCTGAGGAAGCTCATCGACGAAGGGCTGCTGACAAAAGCGGAAGCCGCACGCGGGCAGCGAGCCCAGTACACCCTCACCGAGGCTGGAATCCAGACTCTGCCGGTCATGGTCGCCCTCGGAACGTGGGGAATGACCCACCGGGAGACCTCGCCGGAGCTGACGATCCGATCCAGAATCATGGCCGATGACTCCCGACTCGTCGCAGGTCTCGTGGATGAGCTTCGGGAGACCCACCTCGGGGTGCCGCGCCCGAATCCTGACGAACCGCGTTCCTCGGAGCGACTGCAGGCCGCCTACGAGGCCGAGATCTCGGGAAGCTGATTCGGGTGGGCCTACTGCCCGGGCAGTCTCAGTCGCTCCAGCAGCTTCCTTGAGGTGATCGAGACGATGCCGACCAATCTGCCGTCTGCCACGGTGCATGCCATGAGTCCCAAACGGTGACCGCTTGCGGTCAGAACGAGCAGACCCGGCTCGCCGTTGACGTTGACCTTTCGAACTTCGATCCTGTCCGGATCGCCGCGCCGAATCGCTGCGAGCACCTCGTTCGCACCCATCCGGACCATGTGGCCGCGGGCGTTGCTGCGGTGCCACGTCAGTCCCGGGTCGAGAAAGTGCAGCAGAGCGTCGAAGTCTCCAAGCCGTGCGGCAGTGAGGAATGCGTCGACGACAGCACGGCGCTGTGAAAGTTCTCCGGACGGTGGTGGTGTGTCCTTGACCTTGCGCCGGGCCCGACTGGCGGCCATCTTCGCGGCGGCTTCCGAGGATCCGATGACGGCCGCGATTTCGGCAAAGGGCACTGAGAACATGTCGTGGAGGACGAACGCGACTCGCTCCTCCGGGCGCAGCGAGTCGAGCACGATGAGCATGGCCGGTCCGAGCGAATCCGACAAAGTTGCATTCTGCTCAGGCGTCGGGTCATCCTCGTCGACGATTGCTTCGCTGAGCCAGGCGTCAAGCGACGATTCTCCCCGAGTGGTGCGTCGGCGGAGCGCATCGAGGCAGATGCGTCCGATGACCCGGGTCAGCCACCCGCCGAGATTGTCGATGGACTCCGGGCCGTTCCGCTCCCAGCGGAGCCACGTCTCCTGAACGGCATCCTCGGCGTCCGAATGCGAGCCGAGCACTCTCGTGGCCAACGCAGTGAGGCGAGGGCGATGAGCTTCGAACTCTGAGGTCGAAGATGACTGCGCGATGGCTGTTACCTTTCCTGGCGGCGATGCGTCATCAGAGTGAGAGTCCGACCGGGCTCTTTCGGCAAAGGAGAATTGCAATGATGGACATCGTACTATGGGTCGTCGCCGCCGCAATGGCAGTGGCTTTCGGCATCGGCGGAGCCTCGCAGGTGATCCTGTCCAAGGAGAAGTATCGGGCGCTGGCTCACAGTCAGCACTGGGTGGACGATTTCAGTCCGGGGCATATCAAAGCCATCGGAACAATCAAGCTCCTCGGTGTGATCGGACTGATCGTGCCGCCGCTGGTGGGGGTCCTTCCGGTTCTCTCGCCGATCGCGGCGTGTGGACTCATGCTGGTGATGGCTGGGGCGGCGACAACCCGATTTCGACGCAGCGAATGGGGCCTGATGGCGGGGGACACCGCATACCTGCTGGTATTTGCGTTCCTCGCATGGGGCCGGTTTGCGTTGGCCCCGTTCGGGGGCTGAGCTGAGCGTCGCTCTTGTTCCCGGGGCCGATGTGTGCTTCCATGGAATAAGTGATTGCAGAATGCAATCACTCAATCTCAAGACTGATCCCGAAGGAGCGATCATGATCACCGGACTCATGGCCAATATCGTTGTCACCAGCGAGAAGGAAGCGACCGAATGGTATTCCCGACTCTTCGAAAGACAGCCGGATGACAAGCCGATGGCGGGGCTGGCCCAATGGCTCTTCGACGAGAGGTTCGGAATCCAGATCTGGGAGGACCCGCAGCGAGCCGGACGCTCCAACGTGGTTCTCGACGTGGACGACCTCGACACGATGGCCGAGCATCTGCGAGCGGCCGGAATCGACCATGACGAACCGTCCCCAGGCGGCGGACAGCGCATCCTGCCGGTCACCGACCCGGACGGAAACCAGGTGGTGTTCTTCGGTGAGTGAGGCAGCATCCGACCAGGGCGCGCCAGTGACCGCGACGATCAGCCTCGGCGCTGATTTCGAGCATCCGGTCTCAAAGGTCTGGAACGCCTTCGCCGATTCGGATCAGCGCGTGCAGTGGGGAGTTCCCGAGGGGGAGGAGATAGTCTGCGACATCGACGAATTCCGTCCGGGCGGAGCGATCCGGGCCCGCTGTGGGTCACCGGGAGAACTCGAGTTCGTCTCCACCGGGCAGTACTGCTCACTTGCGCCGGGACGTCACATCGTCACAACGGAGACTCTCACCAAAGACGATGAGATACTATCGACGGCCATCATCACCTGGACCCTGACCGCTATCCCGACAGGCACCCGGGTCGAGCTCGTCGACCAGGTCGTGTCCTTCGTCGGTCGGGGAATGATCGACGGACACCGCAACGGCCATGACATCTGCCTGCGACAGCTCGGCGACTTCCTCAGTTCGTGAGTTCCACGGCCCACGGCAGATCCGCACCCTCACGGCTGACCGTGATCGCCGCAAGCGCCGATGCGCGATCTCCCAGGGCTGTGAGTTCTGCCGTGCTGAGATCGGACACAGCGTTCTCCTGAGCATGCAGGTCGTGGATGAGTGAGACCATGAACGTATCCCCGGCCCCGATCGTGTCTTTGACTTCCACCTTCCTTGAGGTCACCGATGCCCGCGCCGAGGCGGTCGCCACGATCGCACCCTCACCACCGCGAGTCATGGCGACCAGATTCGCCCCGAGGCTGAGAAGACGGTCGACCTGTGCGGACTCGTCGAGATCGGGATAGAGCCAGTTCGCATCGACGTCGCTGAGTTTGAGAACGTCGACTCGACGAGCCAACTCCTCGAAACGCGGCATCGCATCTTCGCGGGAGCCGATGATCGACGGTCGGATATTCGGATCGAAGGAGATGAGCGGACGAGGATGCGTACCGAAAGCCCCGGTCGCAGAGGCGAGAACATCTTCGATGACTGCGGAGCCAGGCGAAAGGAATGCCGCAATCGAGCCGAAATGCACAACGGAGCGAGGTGCGTCCGTGAGCAGGGAAGAGTCAGGGTCCCACCGCAGGTGGAACTCGTACTCGGCGGAGCCGTCATCGGCGAGGCGAGCCAGCGCCGTCGACGTGGCGCCACGTGGTGAAGCGAGCACGGCGACCTGAGACTCCTGAAGATGAGCGAGAAGGAACCCACCGTGGAAATCATCGCCGACATCGGTGAGGAACTCGACATCGTCGCCGAGGCGGCCCAGCCCGAGAGCCACATTGGCTGGAGCTCCACCCGGTGCATATCGGTCTGGACTCCCGGGCGTGCTGACGATGTCGATGAGGGCCTCACCGATGACGAGAATGCTCATGGGCACGATTCTAAGGTGAAAAGTCTTCTCCAGCTGTGACCTGCATTAATAGGTCGAAAATCGATGAACGATATTAATTCGCCTCATGTCATGTCAGTGCCGTCTGGAACTGTGTGGCCATGGACAAGAACACCATTGACAACGACGTCAGAACGATCATCGACGAGGAGACCGCCCATGTCTTCGCTCCGCGCCCCGGCGAATGCCTGGCCTGCTACGTGTTCCGACAACTCGGCGAATTCGGCTGCAACGGCACCCACCGGTTCGCGGAAGGCTTCCGTGACCGTACGGCTCCACGCGCCACGGCTCTGCTCGCGCGGCTGAGCAGCATGGGTGCCTGCTGCTGTGACTGTGAAATGTTCCTCAACGCCTTCACTTTCGCCGCCAAACCGTGGATCACCAGCATGCCGTTCGGGGAGGTCATCGGCACTCCCTTCGGCAGTGAGGAAGCCATCGACATGAGAGAAAGGTTCGGAATCGACGAACCTCCCTCGGCGAAGCTCTACCTCTGCTGCCGACTGGTGAGACGGGGATCAACCCAAGCCTGCGGAAACTGGGCCCGCATCCGACGGTGGTGACACAGCCGGATCCGGCAGAATAGAACCATGCCTGCCGCTCTGCCGCTCTTCCTCGACTGCGACCCCGGAATCGACGATGCTATTGCACTGGCCTACCTGTGCTGCCAAGACGACGTCGACGTTGTCGGCATCGCCGCATCCGGAGGCAACGTCGCCACCGCACAAGTCGTCGAGAACACCCGCGGATGGCTGTCGCTGGCCGGACGCAGCGACATTCCCGTCCACGCCGGCCACAGCCTTCCGCTGGCATGGCGGGTCCTGCAGATGGATCCGCAGGCAGCGGAGACGGCAACGGGCGAAGCCCTGGAATATGCCGACCTCACCCATGGGGAGTCCGGGCGGGGATATGCGCGGCTGCCGGCCCCGAGCACGCCGGTGAGTTCGGTGACGGCGGCTCAGGCCTGGGTCGATGCTGCCCACGCCCATCCCGGACAGCTCCTCGGTGTCGTCATCGGTCCAGCCACGAATCTTGCCCTGGCCCTCGAAATCGACCCGGAACTCCCGAGTCTGTTCAAACGTCTCTTCATCATGGGAGGAGCGTTCAACTACCGGGGCAACACCCACCCGACGACGGAATGGAATGTCACCTTCGACCCTGAGTCCACCGCCCAGGTGCTTGCCGCTTTCGACCGCACCAGACAGGAGGAGAGGCTGGCCCACCTTCCGGTCATCGCCCCGATCGAAGCGACCGAAGCCGTTGAGATGACACCCGAGCGTCTCGCCACCATCCTCGACGGATCCTCTGCCGGTGGTGCCGATGACCGCTGGCAATCAGTACTCGCACAACTGGCCGAGGCGCTTCGGTTCTACTTCGAATTCCACGAAACCGACGGGCTCGGCTACCTCGCCCACATCCACGACCCGTTCGTCCTCGCCTGCGCTCTGTCCTGGGCTCGGCAAGACACCACAACGTCGACCGGAACAGAGCTCGAGGGATCGGACTCCGACTCCCGGGAGCCGTCCGCCCCGGTGCCCGTGAGGGGAAGTGCGGGGGACCTGCCATGGGCGTCGACGCTGTGGGCACCTGTCGATGTCGAACTCACGGGTACACTCACACGAGGCGAAACCGTCGCCGACTGGCTGGGGCGGTGGGGCCGCCCCGTGAACGCAGAGATCATCCGCGCCATCGACGCTCCTGCCTTCCTCGACCACCTGAGCGCCACCCTGATGAAAGGACCACCCGCATGACCGCACACTCCAGACAGTCTGGGCAGGGGCCGACCACCACGGTCGGTCCCGGACAAAACCGCAACCGCACTCTTCCCCTCATCCTCACACTGCTCGGCACCCTCATCGTCATCGGCACCTACGTCGCCGTACTCCTCACCCAACCTGCCAACCTCGGCGTTGACCTCGGATACACCACTCTGTGGGTCATGCTCGGCTATCTCGGCGGAGGAGTTCTGCTCGCCGCAGGCACTCTCCCGCTCATTCCCCGCAGCGTTCTCGCGCTCATCCCGGTCGCCATCGCCCTCAACGTCGTCATCGGGCAGATCATCGGCAACTACACGCCTGTGCCCCTCTACCTCGACACCATCGGAACCGTGCTCATCGGCGTCCTGGCAGGCCCCGCAGCAGGTGCCTTCACGGGAATCATCTCGAACCTCATCTGGGGCGTGACCCTGAGCCCCAGCGTCATCGCCTTCAGCTCCGGGGCCGCCTTCATCGGCGCCGCCGCCGGCTGGGCAGCAAGGCTCGGAGTCTTCCGCACACCCTGGACCGCGATCATCGTCGGCGCCGTCGCCGGTGTTCCCGCCGGCGCCATCGGAGCACCCGTCGCCGCTTATGTCTTCGGCGGCGGGCTGGGGGCCGGCACCGGGGGAGTCGTCGCGATCCTCCAAGCGACGGGCCTCGAGATGTTCAATGCCACCTTCGCTCAGAGCATGGTCTCCGACATCGTCGACAAGGCGCTCATCTTCGCCCTCGCCTATGTCGTCATCCAGTCGCTGCCCAAACGCATCGTCGGTCGCTACGAGTTCGCCGCTCATAGTCGCCCCCGGGCGAAGAAGTCCGACGGCCCCGATCTGACCAAACAGGCCGAATCGGCACAGCCGGCGGAATGAGTCACGCCTCTTCCGACATGCACGCCGCCGTTGACGCGGCTGAGGCTCACCGCCCGAAGCGTCGTCTGCACCCTGCCACGGAATTGATCATCCTTGCCTGCAGCCTGCTGCTCGTCTTCGGAATCCCCTCTCCGATCGTGCCGGTCATCATCCTGACCGGCACGGTCGTGACCGTGACAGTCTCACCCGCCGTGCGACTGCGGGAATGGGCGATGACAGTAGGTCTCCTGTGCCTGCCGACTCTGGTTGTGCTGATCGTCGTGCAGGGGCTGTTCTACCCCGGAACCGATGTGTATGTGCTCTGGCAGGTCGGACCCGCTCGCCTCAGCGTCGAAGGACTGAGCATCGCCGTTCAGATCTGGCTGCGGGTGAGCGCCCTGATCGGGCTGTGCGCGATGTTCGGTCTGGGTGCCGACTCCGCTCGCCTCTTCGACGGTCTGCGTCGACTTCGTCTGCCCTCGGCAGTCGCCTATATGTGCGCCTCTGCCATCGGTCTCATCCCAATGATCGGCGCACGCACCCGACACATCATCGAAGCCAGACAGGCCCGCGGCTGGGCCACCGACTCCTGGCGGGTGCGCATCCGACTGCTGCCGGGAATCGTCACAGGACTCGTCACCGCGATCCTGCTGACCGTCGACCAACGTCACGACGTGCTCGAATCCAGCGGACTCAATTCGAACGCGACCGCGACTGCGCTCCAGGACCACACGGACGGGACAGGGCAGAGCCTCCTGCGGATCCTGACTCCGCTCGTGAGCATCGGACTCATCGTCGCCTCGGTGACGGGATCCCTCCCGCTGCCGGGCGCCGCGCAGCTGATCGGCGGTGCCTGAGATGACCGTTTCGATCACGGACGCGTGGTTCACCTATCGTGGAGAGGACACTGCCGCGCTGAGCGGAATCACTTTCGACGTTGTCAGCGGCACCATGACCGCAGTGCTCGGACCGCTCGGATCGGGAACGTCGACTCTCTGCCGCCTGTTCGCCGGACAGCTCGTCTCTCGGGGAGCCCTGACCGGCACCATCGACCGGAACGGAACCGTGGCGCTGCTCGGCGATGACCCGGAAGCGCAACTGAGCGGAATGACCAGCCACGTCGGTGACGAGTCCCAGCTGGCGTGTCGACTGTACGGGCATGATCCGGCCGATGCCCACCGCCGAGCCCGGAACCTGCTCGAGCTCCTCGGCATCGGAGACCTATGGAACCGACGGCTGGACACGCTCTCCGGAGGGCAGAGGCAACTGGTCGCGGTGGCACGGATCCTCGCACCCGGGCCCGACCTGCTCGTTCTCGACCAACCAGCACAGTCCTTGGATCCGCAGATGCGTGTGCGCCTGGTGACAGTGCTGCAGGAATTCTGTGATCGGGGAGGGGCTGTGCTCATCACCGGTCATCAGACTGACGAACTGACCCGGATCTGCGAAGAGGTCCGCTTCCTTGACGCCGGTCGGCTGCAGACGGCGACTCCCACGGTTCGATCCGTCGGAATCTGGGACAGCCGCCCGAACGATGATGCGACTCTCTCGACGATGCTGAGGTCACAGGCAGATCCGCTGCTCACCGTTCGCGACCTCACCGTGGATCGGGGGAGCAGCCGAATCCTCGACGGCCTCGACCTCGATCTGCGGCCCGGCGAACTCACCTCAGTCACCGGTGCCAACGGGGCCGGCAAGTCCACGCTTCTGCGGGCCCTCCTCGGCCTGCTCGACCGGTCGGCGTCCGTGACGGGCACGATCACAGTCAGCCGCCTCGGCGAGATGATCCGATTGGACACCCTGCCCGCCCACGCGCGCAGTGCTCACCTCGGATGGGTGGGACAGGATGCAGGACTGCAGCTCTCCGCAGCCACAGTGGCACGCGAACTGCTTCACGCCGCTCCGCTGCCGCCGCATCGACGGCGAGACCGAAAGCGAGTGCGCGACCATCGCCTGGCAGCCGCAGACAGCGTCCTCGCCGAGGCGGACCTGACCGAGGTCGCCGACGACCATCCATTCGACCTCGATGTGGCCAGGCGCAAAGACATCGTCATCGCCTCGGCTCTGATGACCGAGACCACGGTGCTGCTGCTTGACGAACCGACGATCGGGCGCGACCTCGCGGCAATGACCCGACTGAACGCGATTATCGAGTCGTTCCTCAACAGTGGAGGCGCTGTCCTGGCAACAACACACGACCAGCGCTGGGCGAACGAGTTCGCGCACCGCAGACTGCGGCTTATCGACGGGCGAGCCCGGTCATGATGGAATGGCGGGCGGATACTTGAGAGCGGATGACAGCGGTCAGTAGTCGAAGGAATCGTCTCCGGCGGCTGCGGGGCTGCGCAGCCTCTGCAGGTGCAGATGCCTGATGAGGCGGATGACCGGGCGAATGAGCATCTCGACACTGCCGATGACGAACAGCCAGGTTCCCGAATAGGTCAGTGATTCGGAGAAGAACATGAAGCTGCCGATGAGGAACCACAGGCCGATGAGCACATCATTGGCGATGCTGATCACCTGGTAGCGCTGCCGGACGACGAGTTCCTCCCGCCCGATCCGCAGATGAAGATCCGGATTGTGCTCGGTCAACACTCTCTCCTTTCCCGCTGAATCTGTTTCACAGCGAGCCTACCGCCGCCGCCCGGGCACGGACTCCGACCGGCGCCGAATCTCGTGTCAGGGGCTGCGCCTACCGTGAGAACATGGATCAGAAGTCGAAACCATTCGATTCCCACGTTGCCGAGTTGCTCGACCGTCACTTGCCGATGTCATGGGATGAGTTGCTCGCCGCTGTTCGTCGGTCCCCGCAGCTCTCCGCCGTCGAAGCGGCCCGCGGTGCGAAGCAGAGGCCCGATCGCACGACCGACGGTCTCAGGTCTCTGCCCGCGGCGAGCCCACCCACCTGGGATGGACTGCACGCAGTCATCAATACGCTGCACCGGAAGAACCTGCTGCCGGACGACCTTCCGCACACACGCAGCCCCTCCGTCATGCTCATCCATCTCCTCAGCGAACTCGCGCTCAGCCTCTCCGACCACCGCAGGCCAGGGCGCGACCTCGGTGCGGCGTCGGTCGAGCCGAAGGCTGAGGGAGTCCAGGCGCGGTTCGAAACCGAATGCATCATCTGGCTCATCACCGGGCGACTCGGTGTGAGGGCCGCCGCGACCGGATCACTCAAGGGCTACCTCAAATACGGAGAGCTCATGCCCGAGTTCTCCCGGGACCGGGTGCTGCAGACCGTCGACACGATCGAGGGACTCTTCGGAGGTGCGCTCGCCTTCGGGATCATGATCCGAGAGGAGATGCCGAGCCTGTTCGAACTCGATGACAGCTTGGCTGTCTGAACCCTGGCAAAGCGCCTTCGACCCTGGTGCTCAGCCGTCCACCGGAGCAGAATGACCATCATGTCCACCTCACCACAGCGCTGGAGCATTGCCACCGTCTACCCCGATATGTGGGTCGATCCCGACGACGACCCCCGCAGCTCCGACAGACACAGTCCCGACGGAGAACTCGCCACACTGCTGAGCTACCTGCGCGACTACCGGCTGACCCTGGATCTGAAATGCCAGGGACTCACGTTTGAGCAGATGATGAAGCTCTCCGTCCCACCGTCGACGATGTCGCTGTTCGGGTTGGTCCGTCACATGACCGAAGTGGAGCGAGACTGGAGGAATTGGATCACCGACGGCGAACCCGAACCCCCGATCTATGGGAGCTTGGATGACGCATTCGACCTCAGTGATGTTCCGTCTCACCCCGAGGAAACCGTCCTCACCGATGCCTTCGCCCGACTGGAACAGGAGCAGGCCGCCACCGACGCTGAAGTCAGCAGACACGACGACCTCGGCACACACGTGGGCCGAGAAGACATCGCGGTTCGGGAATTCTTAGTCCACCGCATCGAAGAATATGCCCGCCACTGTGGTCACGCTGACCTGCTGCGTGAATGCATCGACGGCAGAACCGGACAATAGGGAGCCACCGACCATGAGCCGAACAATCCAGGTGACCGTCGACTGCCACGACCCCGAAAGGCTCGCCCGCTTCTGGGCCGAAGCACTCGGCTACATCATTCCAGGACCTCCGGGGGTGCGACTCGGTGCTGACGACGACCCCCTCGTCGCTTGGAAGGAATTCATCGCCGGACTCGGCATCGAACTCGGTCCCGAGAACATGCGTGCCGCCATCGAAGACCCTGAACAGGTCGGTCCTCGGGTCTTCTTCCAAACGGTGCCCGAGCCCAAAACGGTGAAGAACCGCGTGCACCTCGACGTCCGTGCCGCTCCGGGACTCGACGGCGATGAGCGGATGGATGCACTCGAAGCAGAATGCACCCGACTCACGGGACTCGGAGGCACTCGGTTGCGCCGAGTCGATCCGGACCCGCCGTTGGAACACGGCTTCATCGTCATGGCCGATCCCGAAGGCAACGAATTCTGCCTTGACTGACCAGCAGTCTCGAACCCCTTCAGATGAGATTGTTCTCAGAAACGACTTGTGAAAGGTGTTCGCTTGCTAGCGTGGCAGCCATGAAGACGAATCGCATGGCAATGAGTACAGTGGCCGGACTTGCAGCACTCACTCTCGGCCTGGCCGGGTGTGGCGGAAGTGATTCCGGAAACGGAGGCGATGAGGCGCAGGACTCGTCCGCGGCAAGCGAATCGGCCGAGGCCAGCCCTGCCGGAGGCGAGGATCAGAGCGACGATGGCCAAAACGATGACGGCGATGAAACCAGGCCGGCGGAGGAATCGTCCGGGAAAGGCCTGAGCGCCGGTGCCGACCTGAGCAAAGAATCGCCGGCCATCAGTGCCGAAGACGCGATCAAGACTGCCGAGGAGGAAGTCGGGAACGGAATCGTTCATGGCATCGAGCTCGACTGGGACGACAAAGACGAGGCCTGGCAGTACGAGGTGTCCATCCTCGACGGAAACACCGACCATGACGTCGAGATCGACGCGGAGACCGGGAAGATCGCCGAACACGAGCAGGACTCGACCGATGACAAAGAGAAGGCCATCGACCTCAACGATCCGATGGCCTTCGACGACGCTCTCAAACTTGCCCAGAAGAAAGCCGACGGAAAGCTCGTGAGCTGGAAACTCGAATTCGACGACGGCAAGCAGGAGTACCAGTTCGATTTCGAGAAGGGCAGCGGAGACGTGGAAGTCACCGTTGACACCGACTCCAAGAGAGTCAGCGTCGATGACTGACACCGGTCGTCTCACGGTCATCGCCGGACCTATGTTCTCCGGAAAGTCCGAAGAGCTTATGCGCAGGGTCCGGCGGGCTACGATTGCCGGAATCGATGTCCTCGTCGTGTCCCACTCGCTCGACACCCGATCGGACATCTCCACGATCACCTCGCACACCGGGGTGAATATCCCCGCAGTGCCGCTCGGAGACGTCGCGTCCCTTGCAGGGGCGGCCCTACAGAAGGACTATGACCTCATCGCCATCGATGAGGCGCAGTTCTTCGGCCCGGAGCTCGTCCCCGCCGTCGAGGACCTCCTCAGCCGTGGACTCGACGTCATCGTCGAAGGACTGTGCGTGACCTTCGACGGGCAGCCGTTCGAACCGCTGCCCAGCTTCATGGCCGTCGCTGAGGAGGTCCTGAGACTCACGGCGGTGTGCACAGTCTGTGGGAAGGACGCTGTGTTCCACCAGCGTTTGGAACAGACGGAGAGCCCGAACGGACCAGACGCAGCACGGACAGTTCAGCCACCCGAGGCGACTCTGGCCGCGACTGAGATCGACGCCAGCCACATCGGTGGCTTGGATACCTATGTCGCTCGCTGTCGGCAGCACTTCACCGGGGCCGGGTAGCTTCACCGGACCTGTCCAACGGTCCTAGCCGTCGATGCTGTCCCAGACCTCTCGCCAGATCCGCGCGAGGTCTGGGATCTGATAGTGGGCGTTGAGGCCGCTCGGCTGCGGAACCACATGCAGCGCCACATCAGCCGGCCACCCGTCGATCAGCGTCGTATCCTGCCGGCCGAGCTGAGCTTTCGGCACCTGAAAGCCGGTGCGGAACGCTGTGATCCCGGCGATCGCGACCGCCCGGGGTCGGATATCGGCAAGACGCTCGATGAGGTGAGCCGCACCTTCACGCAGCTCCTGCCGGGAGAGTTCGTCGGCGCGGACAGTGGCTCGCCCCACGAGGTTGGTCAGACCGATTCCACGACTGAGCAGCTGCAGCTCATCCGCAGGCTCGAGCCCACACGAGGCATCGACTTGGTGATCGGTGAGACCCGCCTGATGCAGAGACGGCCAGAAACGGTTGCCGGGACGTGCGAACGGCGCATTCACCGCGGCCGTCCACAGCCCCGGATTGATGCCGACGATGAGCATCTTCAGCCCGGAGGAATCGCTCGGCAGAATATCGTCGATCGCATCCGGGTCGTCCGTGGCGAAAGCCGCGAGATCGTCCTTGGTCGGTTTGCGACCGCCCAGAGGGGATAGCCGACGATTGCTGACGAAGTTGTCCTCACTCACATCTTTCACACTACCGTCGTACCATGAGCCACGATCATGTGACCCCACAGCCCGGAGAGTCCGCACCCTTCCATTTCAACGACCGCTGGACCACCGACGCCGGAATCGAATCGGTGTGGGCGGTTCTGGAACAGGTCGACGAGTGGCCTGGGTGGTGGCCGGGACTGACAGCAGCCGAAAGGGTCGGGGCTGCACAGGCTGACGTTGATGCCGCCGATCTGCCGGTGACCCCAGGCAGCCGAGCCCGCCTTCTGGTCCACGCACCGGTCGGGTGGTCTCTGCGGTTCTCCATCGAAGTCGAGGAGGTCGATGCACCCCATCACATCCGGTTCCGGGCGAGTGGTGATCTGCGCGGCGAAGGCAGATGGACTCTGACCGCCACCGAGGGGGTGACGACAATCGATTCTCTGTGGTGTGTGACGACGAGCAGAACGATCATCAGTGCGATGCGACCGCTGTCCGGACTCATGCATGGGGCAGTGATGAGAGCCGGCGAACGGGGACTGCGATCACGACTGGCCGACCGGCCCGGCTCCTGAGCGAACCGGTACCCAGGTCCTCGAATCTGCCGGTCGCTGGTCTCTCTGGTCTGCCGAGGCGCGAGCGGCGGCCTCCCACGCCTCGATGCCCCCGGCAAGCGAGCGCAGACGTACTCCGGTCGGGACCGATCGGGACAGAATCTGGGCGGCCTCGGCCGATCGGGCCCCGGACTTGCAGTGGAAGACGATATCGACCGGTGCCTCAGCCCGGCCGGAGGCACCGAGCAACGACTCAAGCGCCTGCCACCCGCCGTCTCGGAGGGCGCCGAGCGGCAGATGCATCGAGCCGGGGATGGCAGCCAGCTCACGTTCCCAGTCCTCCCGCACATCGACGACGAACACATCGTCTTCGACGGACAGGAATTCGGCGACGTCGATCTCATCCGCCGCAGGCTCTGCCACGCCGCCGCCGTCGAGGTCCACAGCACAGGCGGCAGCCACCTCGGTGAGGTCGGTGACCGGGGGACGGTCGGGATCGAGGGAGAACCGCAGGGTCGAGTACTCCCCGGTCAGCGCCTCATAGCGCAGCAGCCGACCGATGAATGGGGCACCGATGCCGCAGATGAGCTTGATCGCCTCGGTTGCCATCGCCGAGCCCACGGTTCCGCACAGCACACCGAGGACTCCGCCCTCGGCGCAGTTGGGCACCGAATCGGGTTCCGGGATATCCGGGAACAGATCGCGCAGCATCGGCCCGTGACCGGGAACGAACGTGCTCACCTGACCGGCGAAGCGGAAGATCGTGCCCCACACCAACGGGGTGCCGGTGAGTTCGGCGGCATCATTGGATAAGTACCGAGTGGCGAAGTTGTCCGCCCCGTCAACGACGACATCGTGTTCAGCGAAGAGACCGAGCACATTCTCCGGGCTCAGCCGTTCCGCGATCGTGCGCACCTCGAAGTTCGGATCGAGCCGGTGCACGGCATCGGCGGCAGATGAGACCTTCGGTCGGCCCACATCCGCATTCCGGTGGATGATCTGGCGCTGCAGGTTCGAAGCCTCCACCACGTCATCGTCGATGATCGTGATCGACCCGACTCCTGCGGCCGCGAGATAGTTGAGGACTGGAGCCCCGAGCCCGCCGGCGCCGATGACCAGCACCGAGGCGGCCCGCAGACGCCGTTGTCCCTCGAGTCCGAATCCCGGCAGGCTCAGGTGCCGGGAGTAGCGTTCCAGCTCCGTCCGGGACAGAGACTCCACGGGGTCGACGAGAGGAGGCAGCGACGGAGGAGTGGCGGCAACGGTGGTCATTGTGCTGCGAGCATTCCATCGAACGGCGATGATGCCAATGCCAACGGTCGTTTGGGAATCCTCCCGGCTCCGGCCGCCAGATGCCCGGCCTCGACGGCCAAAGCCATCGCCCGGGCCATGGCGTGAGCATCGTGGGCGCGGGTGACCGCCGAGGCCAGCAGCACCGCGGTGCACCCGAGCTCCATCGCCAGAGCGGCATCGGAGGCGGTGCCTACACCGGCGTCGAGGATGACGGGCACCTGTGCACGGGAGACGATGGTCTCGATGTTGTGAGGGTTGAGGATGCCCAGCCCACTGCCGATCGGAGCACCGGCCGGCATCACCACAGCTACACCAGCGTCCTCCAGACGCTTCGCCAGGGCCGGATCGTCGTTCGTGTAGGCGAAGACCGTGAACCCATCGAGGACGAGCTCCTCGGCTGCGGCGAAGAGCTCGATGGGATCCGGCAGCAGGGTGTCCTCATCGGCGATGACCTCGAGCTTCACCCAATTCGTCTCCAGCGCCTCTCGGGCCAGTCGGGCGGTGAGCACGGCGTCTCGGGCCGTATAGCAGCCGGCGGTGTTCGGCAGCACCCGAATACCCAGACGCTGGAGCATGGTGAACACTGAGTCGCGGGACTCGGCGTCGAAACGGCGCATCGCCACAGTGGTCAGCTCGGTTCCCGAAGCCACGAGTGCGTCTTCGAGAATGCTCAGGGAACTCGCCCCTCCCGTGCCCATCACGAGGCGAGACGACATCTCCACATCATCGATCGTCCAGGTCATCTCAACCTCCCTGCACAGCGGTGACGATGTCGACGGTGTGCCCGTCGGCCAGGGTGCAATCGGACCAGGCACCGCGACGGATGACTTCACCGTCGACGGCCAGGGCGATGCCCAGGCGGCCGCCGTCGGCTGGTGTCCCATCGGGGTTCAGCTCCCGTCCGGTGACGTCGGCGATGAGGTCGAGCGCCGAGGTGGCACCCGGCAGCTCATGGCGAGCGCCGTTGAGGACGATGGTCGGTGAGTGTTCGTGGTCGGTCATGAGATGCTCCTCATCGGGTAGGCACTGGTGTGGTCTGTGGTGAAGCGGTGTGGGGACACGGACTCGAGCGTCCCGTCAGGAGGCCAGTCGGAGGCGACGCCCAGGGCGAGCTCGGCACCGAGCCTGCCGCCGAACGGGGCCAAGAGGATGCCGTGGCGGAAATACCCGGTGCTCACGATGCAGCCGGGATCGATGCGGCCGATCATCGGCAGGTCGTCCGGAGAACCGGGCCGGGCACGGGTGGTGATATCGGTGATCTCCGCGTCGAGGATGCCCGGGACCAGTCGCTGCCCGTCGGCGAGCAGCCGGTGAATCGCCCCGGCCGGAGTGCCGGAGAGTCCGTCCTCACGCGAACTGGCACCGAGCACGATCTCGCCGTCCGGGCGAGGAACCAGGTAGACGGGGCGACCATTGACCAGCCCGCGGATGGTGCGGCTCAGCAGCGGAGTCGCCTTCGCGGAGGCGCGCAGTCGCAGAACATCACCCCAGACCTCACGCAGAGGCAGCTGCGGGGCACCGACGAACGCGGACACAGCGCTGCCGGCGCAGATGATCACCTGATCGGCCTCCAACCGGCGGCCATCGCCCAGTGCGACTCCCACAGTCGTATCGCCGTCCTTGATCAGGCTGGCCGCCCGCTGGCGAATGAAGCCTCCTGAGTGAGAGGACAGGACAGTCAGCAATGCGGCAGTGAGCCGACGGGGGTCGATCGAGTGATCGCCTGGAATGTGCACGGCCCCGGCGACGGCAGGCGACAACGACGGCTCAACCCGGCGGGCAGCACTGCCGGTGATGAGCTCGGTGGCGAAACCGGACCGCGACTGTGCATCGCGCAGCTCCCGCAGAGCCTGCAGATCAGCTCGGTCACCGGCGCACACCAATGTTCCGGCATCCGAAAAACCGAGATCGCTGCCAGCGGCGCTCGCCACCTCGGCGGAGAACTGAGGATACATCTGCGCGGAGGCTCGCATCAGCGGGTACAGGGGAGTCTGCCCCCAGACCACCTCGGCGGCGGGAGCGAGCATCCCTGCGGCAGCATGGCTCGCACCCTGAGCGGGCGCAGGATCGATGATGGTGACTTCGGTACCGAGGCGGCGCAGATACCAGGCCGTGGACAGGCCGATGATCCCGGCGCCGACGACAATGACTCTCACAGCTTCTCCCTCCGGCGGCATGATCCGCATCAGGTCTGACGGTCGGCTCTTACGCCCTCTCAGCCTCGTTGGGAGGCTCCCGCGAACTCCTCTACTCTATGACCATGACCACACAGATGCCACCGCGCACCGCAGCGCGGCAGACGAAGAGAGCCTGGAGAGAGGCACGACTGGCAGAGGCGAAGCTCTACCTGTGCACCGATGCCCGGACCGGTCAGGGCGACCTCGCCGAGTTCCTCGACGCCGCCTACCGTGGAGGTGTCGACATCATCCAACTGAGGGACAAGAGCCTCGAGGCCCGCGCCGAGATCGCGGCATTGGAGGTCCTCAAAGATATTGCCGCCCGTCACGACAAGCTCTTCTCAGTCAATGACCGTGCCGACGTTGCGCTGCTGACCGACGCCGACGTCTTCCACGTCGGTCAAGGCGACCTCACCAGTGCTCAGGCCAGGGCTGTGCTCGGACCCGATGTCATCCTCGGCCGCTCGACCCATTCCCTCAAGCAGGCGCTCGCCGCCGAGGCGGACCCGGAGACCGACTATTTCTGTGTCGGGCCGGTCTGGGAGACCCCGACGAAGCCAGGCCGCGCCTCTGTGGGGACGGCGCTGCTGACCGCCACCGCCGCCGAGGCGGCCAAACCGTGGTTCGCCATCGGTGGTATCGCGACCGGGGAGAGGCTGGACGCGATCCGGCAGGCGGGCGCGAGGCGTGCCGTCGTCGTCCGTGCGATAGCCTCGGCTGAGGATCCCGCTGCGGCCGCGCGGGAGCTCAAGGAGGAGTTGGAATGACCCAAGCAGCTGACAGAGCATCCGAGGGAATCGGTGCTGGCGCTGACCTGTCGATTCTCATCGCCGGGGCGGGGGCGACCGGCGGAGCGTTCGGCACCTATCTGCAGGAGGCCGGACGCGATGTCACTTTCCTGCTCCGGCAGGCACGGGCGGAGACGGTCCGCGCGGAGGGACTGCGCTTCACTGCACCCGGTGATGATCGGACGAATCAGGTCGATGTCATCACCGCTGAGGAACTCACAGCCGCATCACGAACCTTCGACCTCGTCATCGTCGCGGTCAAAGCGGGTGGACTCGACTCGGTCATCGCCGATATCGGACCGGCTGTGGGCGAGCAGACGACGATCATTCCGTTCCTCAACGGCATGGCTCAGATCGAGAAGCTGCAGAGCAGATACCCCGGACAGGTGCTCGGAGGGTTCGTCAAGATCGTCGGCACCATCAGGGACGGAGCCGTCGTCCAGCTCACCGACCTGGCCGTGATGACCATCGGAGATCTCCACGGCGCCGAAGTGCCCACACGCATCTCCGAGGCGCTCGATGTGCCCGGATTCAAACTCCAGACCGTCGATGGAATCATCGACGGGCTGTGGGAGAAATGGATCTTCATCGCCGCGGCAGGAGTCGTCACCTGCCTGTTCCGCGCCCCGGTCGGAGCGATCATGGAAGCCGGCGGCAGATCGCACGTGTATGCCATCATCGATGAACTCGAAACCGTGGCGGCTGCGGCAGGACACCCGGTGTCGGAAGCCTCCCACGCCATGACTATCAAGATGCTCACCGAGGACGGTTCCGCCTTCACCTCATCCCTCTACCGGGATGTGACGGCAGGGCTGCCGAGCGAAACGGAGCACATCCTCGGCGACCTGTCGATCAAGGCGGAGGATCTGGGAGTGGCGACTCCGCTGCTCGACCTCACACTTGTGCAGCTGCGGGCAGGGGAAGCCCAGAAGCGGCTCTGACTTCGGCAATGCCGGTGCGCAGCATCGCCAGATACGGCTCCTGCGGCTGAGCGTGTTCGACGTCTGACGAACGATGCGCGGCGGTGAACGTGACCATCGGGACACCGTCGACATCATCGAGGACGAGCAGCGTCTCGTACCCGCCCGGACCCAGAGAGTGGGAGCTGCCGGCTGCCAGATCGAAGACGAGGCGTTCCAGCGGACTGTCCGGTTCGGGCGGTCGGTGCATCTCCTGTGCCGCCACATCGGCGAACTGTTCGGCAGTGATGAGGTAGGCCTTGGCGGGGGTCGGTCCGGGGAGGAAATGATCGTAGAAGGCCATGCCGCCGCCCCACACCTTGGACTCGCCGGCGAAATAGATCGTTCCGGGCAGTTCGATCCCGGCTTCTGCGCGGGGCAGTGTTGCGTCCCTGGCACCTGGATAGGTGACCATCGCCCCGAGCGGTCGCCCGCCCTGCAGATAGCAGGCGAGCCGATCGCGAGCCATATTCGATCCGTAGCTGACGTACCACACATATGTTTGAGACATCCCTGCCATCGTGACATCTCGGTCTTGGAATTCGGTGAATCGGTGCCGAGTGTGTCCTCTGCGGCGCCGGCATAATCGGCGGATGAGTTCGGCGCTGCCGGTGATGGCCAGGGCGATGCCGATGCCCACGGCGACTCCGAGTAGCGGCCGGTCCTCGAAGATCATTCCCCCGATGAGTCCGATCACCGTCGAATAGAGCGCCCAGGCGAGACTGCCGATCCCGTCCCAGAGCAGGAAAGTGCGGATCGGGAACCCGAGCAGACCGGAGCCGATGGTGGCCAGGCTGCGGCCCCCGGGAACGAATCGGCCGGCGATGAGCACGGTCCCGCCTCGGCGAGAGAAGACCGTGTGGGCGGAGTCGAGCAGGTTCGCGATGCGAGCCCACCGTCGCCATCGGCCGACCCCGGTCGCAGCGAATCGGCCGACGAGGTGAGCCGCCAGATCCCCGAGGAGAGCCCCTCCGGCAGCGGCGAGGATGAGTCCTGCCGGGTGAGGGTGCCCCGTCGCGGCGAAGGTCGCAGCGGTGATGAGTAGAGTCTCCGACGGCACAATCGGCATGAGCGAGTCCAGTGCCGCGGCCACGGCTATGAGCAGGTACACCCATGGAGATGTGAGGGTGGCAGTGAGCAGCTCGAGTGCGAGATCCATACTCATCCACGCTAGGCACAAGACGGCAGGGCCGGTACGCGGTCGGGCACACGGTCAGTGCGGTCGAACAACAACCGCCATTGCGGAAAACCGGAATCCGAGACTGCGGCCGAACCTCTGGGAGGCGGCGTCAGGCGTTGCTACGATCGACTCATGCCCTGGCCGAGCGCGCTGTCCACCCGCCTTCCTCCCGAAGTACGGATGTTCACCGCGCGGTGGGCGCGGTCCGTACTCGCCGTCGCGTGGGGCGGTCTGCTGTGTCTGCCGCTGCTCATGGCCTCCGTGCTTCCGCCCACCTCACGCATGGCCGCGAAGGTGCGGAGCTGGGAACTCGCTCGGCATTCTCGCGGGTTCGGACTCGTCCTTGCCGACGAGCCGACCAAACGTCGGTTCCTGCTCGGCAACGGCCTGGTCGCAGCACTCGCCATCATTCCCACCGCGAACCTCCTCGGCGGATTCTTCGTCGTGACTCTCGGATCGCTCTTCCAAGGATTCTTCATCGGGGGAGCGGTCAACATCGGGTTCGACATGTGGTCGATCTCGCAACCCACGCTCTTCGTCGGTGTCCTCTACGGGGCGGCGAACCTCATCGGCGCCGTCGCTCTGGCCGAGGCGGCAAGCTGGGCGCATGGTCGCATCGACGCTCATTTCGTCGAGGTGGAGCGTCCCTTCGCCGTGTACACCCGCATCAGCGAGCTGCTGACGACCCGCCGTGGAGTCGTGCTCGCCATCGACGAGGAACGACGCCGGATCGAACGGGACCTGCACGACGGCGTGCAGCAGAATGTCGTCTCCCTGTCCGTGCTCATCGCCCGAGCCAGGCGTGCCTCTGACCCGGCGAAGTCCCAAGCGCTGCTCGACGATGCGCTGGTCCAGTCCCAGGACCTCATCGACGAGATGCGGGAAGTCGCCTGGCGGGTCTATCCCACTGCGCTGGACGACCATGGTCTTCGAACCGTGCTCGAGAGGATCGCCGGTCGCAGTCCTATTCCGCTGACCCTCGTGACCGTGCCGGAAGGCAGATTTCCGCCCGCAGTGGAATCTGCCGCCTACTTCGTCGTCCGTGAAGCCGTCACGAATGTCGTCAAACACGCCGAGGCGTCCGCGATCACGGTGAGCGTCGTCGCCGAGCCCCGGACCGCGTTGACCGTGACCGTCTCCGATGACGGTGTCGGTGGAGCCGATCCGCGCGGGGGAGGGCTCCAAGGGCTCACACGGCGGGTCGGAGCGCTCGACGGGAATCTCGAGGTCGACTCCCTTGAGGGCGCAGGCACCACAGTTCGAACTCGGATCCCGTTCGGGACCGACGCACAGGACGGCAGCACGACGAAGGAGAAGAGACAGAAGTGAACACGACAGAGGTCCAGACAGAGAACCGGATGCGCGTCGTCCTCGCCGATGACGCGGTGTTGCTGCGAGAGGGCGTCCGCAGTCTGCTCGAAGACGAAGGGATCAGCGTCGTCGCGTCCGTCGGAGACGGAGGGGAGCTGCTGCGGGCGGTCGCCGAGCTGCGCCCGACCCTGGCGATCGTCGATGTGCGGATGCCTCCGACTCACACCACCGAAGGACTCGAAGCGGCGTTGGCGATCAAACGTCGCTTCCCGGATATCGGAGTCCTCGTCCTCAGCCAGTATGTGCTGCGGGAGTATGCGACGGAGCTGCTGAGCACCGAATCGGTGGGCGTCGGCTACCTCCTGAAGAACCGGGTGACCGACATCGACCGGTTCCTCGAGTCCGTACAGCGGATCGCAGAGGGAGGAACGGTCATCGACCCCGACGTCGTCCGGCAGCTGCTCACCACCTCGGAAAGGCAGAATACGTTGTCGACGCTGACTCCACGTGAGAGCGAAGTGCTCGAGGCGATGGCCGAAGGACTGTCGAACCGGGGAATCGGCGAACGGCTCTTCGTCTCGGTCAGTTCCGTCGAAAAGGCGATCAGCTCCATCTTCGATAAACTCGGCCTCCAGGCAGGGGAGACCACGAGCCGCCGTGTCGCGGCAGTGCTCGCCTACCTCAACCGAGAACGAGGAGAGAGATGAAGCGCCGACTGCCCGATCTGAGAGAACTCGCCCCCTTGCTGCAGTTCGACCTGCCCCGACTCGACCGGGTCGCAGCCAGATTGGAGTCGGCCGCAGACATCTGGGACCTCCGCCGCATCGCCAAGCGCGTGACGCCGACCGCGCCGTTCGACTATGTCGACGGTGCCGCTCTGGACGAGCGGACCTTGGCGAAGAACCGTGAGGCGCTCGGCAACGTTGAGCTCCTTCCGCGCATCCTCCACGGAGTCGATGCGCCGGATACGTCGACGACGATCGCCGGTGCCCGAACCCGGCTGCCCTTCGGCATCGCCCCGACCGGTTACACCCGCATGATGCACTCCGAAGGCGAGGTCGCCGGAGTGCGTGCGGCGACGAAGGCCGGAATCCCGTTCTCACTGTCGACGATGGGCACGACCTCGGTCGAAGACGTCGCGCAGGCGGCGCCGGATTCCACCCGGTGGTTCCAGCTCTACCTGTGGAAGGATCGGCAGCGCAGCCTCGATCTGATCCAGCGGGCCGCCGCCAGCGGTTACGAGACCCTGCTGGTCACCGTCGACACTCCGATCACCGGTCAGCGTCTGCGCGATCACCGCAACGGTCTGACGATCCCGCCCCGACTGACGCTGGGAACCATCCTCGACGCCTCCTATCGACCCGGCTGGTGGTTCAACTTCCTCACCACCGAACCGCCGAAATACGCGTCGCTGTCGAACACCTCCCAGTCCCTCGCGGAGATGACGAAGACGATGTTCGACCCGACCCTCGACCTCGATGACCTGCGGTGGATCCGCGAACAGTGGAACGGACGCCTGTTCGTCAAGGGAATTCTCACCGCCGAGGATGCCCGCCGCGCTCAGTCGATCGGAGCCGATGGACTCGTCGTCTCCAATCACGGCGGCCGGCAGCTTGATCGGGCTCCGGACTCGCTGACCTCACTGGCCGAAGTCCGTGCGGAGGTCGGACCGGAGATGGAGCTGATCTTCGATTCCGGGATCATGTCCGGCACCGATGTCGTCGCCGCGCTGTGCGCCGGAGCCGACTTCGTGCTCATCGGCCGGGCGTACCTGTACGGGCTCATGGCCGGAGGCCAGCGAGGCGTCGAGCGGGCAATCGAGCTCATCGGACAGGAAATCCTCACCGCCATGGGACTCATGGGTGCCCGGAGCATCTCTGATTTGGGTCCCGAGCTCGTCCGCGGGCTGCCTCAGGCACCGGCCGCTGACGGGGAGTTGCGGACCGACGCTGTGTGAGCCTCGGCCCGACGAAGGAGACCACGCATGATCATCGCGGCAACGGTCAACGAGCAGCTGAAGCACGTGGACTCGGACGAGCTGCGCATTCTCATCGTCGGAGCCGGAATCGCCGGGATCACCCTGGCGCAGCTGCTCCGGGGTCGCGGGATGCACCCGACCCTCATCGATCGGTCGGCCGATTCCGGTCGGATGATCGGTGACAATCGTGCCGGATATATGCTCGCCCTCATGCCCATGGTCGATCCCATCATCGAAGAACTCGAGTGCCGGGAAGCCTACCTCGAAGCCAGCGTCGGCATCGATCGCTATATCGCCCATGCACACACCGGGAAAGTCCTCCGACAGGACCACCTCGGTGATCTTCTGGCCGACTTCGGCGACTATCGCGGGATCTCCCGCTCAGCGCTGCTCGACGTGCTCACCGGCAGCGACTGCCCGATCGCCTTCGGCACCACAGTGACCGGTCTGTCCGACGACGGCGGCACCGTAACACTGGCCCAGGCGAGCGTCGGCCGACAGCGCTTTGGAGAGCAGGAACAGAGCCGTGGCCAGGAAGAAGTGCTCGAATTCGATGCCGTCGTCATCGCAGACGGAATGAATTCCCGAACCCGCAGGCTCGTGACAGGTGGGCCTGCCGCGACCGCCATGTCCGGCTCCGGCAAGACTTCCGCTGACGGTTCTGATAAGCCCTCGTCAGAGTCCGCTGTGGACACGACATGGGGCGGATGGGTCTGCTGGGCAGAGGCGGATGACGATCAGGACGCCGTCGATGAGATATGGGGCGATGGATTCTTCCTCGGCATTTATCCGGTCAAGGGCGCCCTCGGAGTCTTTCTCGGCTGTCCCGACGCCCGGCAGCCGCTCGGCTCCCGGCGGTTCGCCGCCGAGGTCCGCAGTCGACTCACGGTGATGACTCCGCGGATCGACGCCTGCCTCACCGCGGTCGAAAAGGCCGAAGCACCGTTCTTCTGGCCGCTGCGGGATTCGCGAGCGCAGCGCTGGAGCCGTGGTCGCACCGTTCTGCTCGGCGATGCCGCCGCCGGGTTCCTTCCCACCGCCGGAATCGGGGCCGGAATGGCGATGGAATCGGCCGGAGTGCTCGCCGACGAACTCTCCTCCCTGACGACCGGGCCAGGTGCATTCGCAGCGCTCGAACGCTTCGAGGCCCGCCAGCGGTCGCGAGTCGAGGCCGCTCATGACAACTCGCGGTCCCTGGCCCGACTGATGTTCGACCGGTCCCGGCTCTTCGCGTTCGCCCGCGACCAGGCGTTCCGCTTCATCAGCATCCGCACCGCGCTCAAGCCGATACTGCATCTGCTCGAATCCCCGCCGAAGAGGGTGTGACCCTCCTCCCACCTTGCATCTTCGTCGGCCGTGGATGCCTCCGTTTGTGGTAGGAATGGCCAGGGTCCTCGTGCGCGGACCTGCCGAACCACGAACGAGGATGACCATGGGAATGCCAGCCGTTTCGGCGAACGAAGAACGCCGACTCCGACGGGGACTGAAGTCCCGCCACCTGCAGATGATCGCCATCGGCGGTGCCATCGGCACCGGGCTCTTCCTCGGCTCCGGCGGCACGATCTCACAAGCCGGCCCCGGCGGCGCCCTGCTGGCCTATGCCGCGATCGGCATCATGGTCCTCTTCGTCATGCAGTCCCTCGGCGAGATGTCGACCCACCTGCCCGTGGCCGGATCGTTCCACACCTACGGGACCAAATACGTCAGCCCCTCTTTCGGCTTCGCCATGGGCTGGAACTACTGGTTCAACTGGGCGATCACCCTGGCTGCCGAACTCGTCGCCGCCGGCGTCATCATGTCCTTCTGGTTCCCCGACGTGCCCTCGTGGATCTGGGCGGCGGTCTTCCTCATCCTGCTGGCCGGGCTCAACTTCCTGTCCGCGAAGGCCTTCGGCGAAGGTGAATTCTGGTTCGCCGCCATCAAGGTCACGGCCGTACTGGCGTTCCTCGTCCTCGGTGTGCTCATGATCGCCGGCATCCTCGGCGGAACCGCGCCCGGGGTGAGCAACTGGACGACGGGAGAAGCTCCGTTCGTCGGTGGATGGATGTCCGTCATCAGCGTCTTCATGATCGCCGGATTCTCGTTCCAGGGCACCGAGCTCGTCGGCGTCACCGCGGGGGAATCGGAGAACCCGCGCAAGGACATGCCGCGCGCCATCCGCACCGTGTTCTGGCGCATCATGCTCTTCTACATCGGCGCCATCGCCGTCATCGGCTTCATCCTGCCCTATACCGACCCCTCGCTGCTGGCCTCGGCGAACAATGAGGACATCACGGCCTCACCGTTCACTCTCGTCTTCGAACGCGCCGGAATCGCCGTGGCCGCCGGCATGATGAACGCCGTCATCCTCACCGCCATCCTCTCCGCCGGCAACTCCGGCCTCTACGCCTCCACCCGCATGCTCTATGCCATGGCCAAAGAGGGAACCGCGCCGAGGCTGTTCGCCCGACTCAACGAACGCGGAGTCCCCGTCATGGCGCTGCTGGCCACCGCCATGATCGGACTGTTCGGATTCCTCACCGAGATCATGGGCGACGGTGGAGCCTATACCTGGCTGATGAACGTCTCCGGGCTCTCCGGCTTCATCGTCTGGGTCGGCATCGCCTGGTGCCACTTCCGGTTCCGCCGCGCCTATGTGCGGCAGGGGCATGCTGTTGCGGACCTGCCTTATCGGGCGCCGCTGTTCCCGATCGGCCCGGTCATCGCGCTCATCATGCTCATCGTCGTCATCATCGGGCAGAACGTGCAGGCGATCGTCAACGGGCAGCTGCTCCAGGTCGCCAGCGCCTATGCAGGGCTTCCTGCGTTCCTGCTTCTGTGGGTCATCCACCGCATCGTCACGGGCCGCCGCTCACGCATGGTCGCCCTCAATGACATGGACGTCGAAGGGCTCGAGATCAAGGCTCCCTGATCCCTTGGTCGATTCCTCGCCGAGGCGGCCGTGCGGTCGGATTCGAACCGCCGGAGAAATGGGTTAAGCTAGGCTCGCCTAACTACTCAAGAAGGATTCCATGCGCCGTATTCTCGCCCCAGTGATTGCCTCCGTTCTCGTCCTCGCCGGCTGCGGCGGAGGAGCAGATTCAGCCGACGAGGCCTCGGGGCCCACCGTCGACACGAAGTTCGGCGCCGTCGAGGTGCCCGCCGACCCGCAGAAGGTCGTGGCGCTGGGATGGGGCGATGCCGAGACCGCTCTGGCGCTCGGAGTCCAGCCCGTCGGCGCCTCTGACTGGGTCGAGTTCGGCGGCAAGGGCGTCGGGCCGTGGGCCGAAGATCTCTACGACGAAGCTCCGGAGATCATCGCGACGATGGAACCCGACTACGAGGCCGTTGCCGCACTTGAGCCCGACGTCATCCTCGATACGAACAGCTCCGGAGAGAAGGAGCGCTACGACCGCCTCTCTGAGATCGCTCCCACGGTCGGAGTGCCGGAAGGCGGCGACAACTACCTGACGACGATGGACCAGCAGGTCGACCTCGTCTCCCAGGCGCTCGGCAAGGAAGACGACGGGAAGAAGCTGCTCGACGACCTCGACGAGACCTACGCCGATGCGCGCGAAGCCCATCCGGAGTTCAAGGACAAGTCCGTGACCGTGGCAGCGAAGACCTCCGAGGGATGGGGTGCCTACGTCGAGGAATCAGGTCGCGTGCAGGTCATGGAGCAGCTCGGCTTCAAGCAGTCCGAGACGATCGCCGGAATGAAGGCGGACGGCTTCTCCGTGCCGATCTCCGAGGAGAACCTCGATCAGCTCGACGCGGACCTGCTCCTGACGTTCCCGATCTACATCGAGGACAAGGATGTCACCGAGGATGCTGCCTACAAGCGCATTCCTGCCGTCAAGGACGGGCACGACCTCGTTCTGACCAACGACAATGACGACATCCGCAAGGCTTTCTCACTCAACTCGATCCTCTCGGCCAAGTACACCGCAGAGGAGCTTCCGGGACTCATCGCCGACAAGGTGAAGTAACCGACTGACGAGCGCTGCTGCGCGCCCATGCGCAGAACTCACACAGCGGCACGCCACGCATCCAGGCCGAGGTCGATGATGCGGGCGTGCCGCACATCTTGAAGCGAATCGATCGGCAGCCATTCCGCCCGATCCGTCGTCCCATCGACCTCGAGTGTGCCCAAGGTGCCGCCGGTGATCCGCGCCTCGTAGACGACGCGTACGCCTTTGAAAGGACGATCCGTCGAATCGCTGAAGATCGGATTGCGACGTGCTTCCGTGAAGGAATGAGTGGTCAGCGGGCGGACGACCTCAGCGTCGAACCCGGTCTCCTCTTTGATCTCACGGACCGTGCCGGCTTCGATGCTCTCGTCGAACTCGATTCCGCCTCCGGGCAGCGTCCAGATCGCGTGCAGGCGGTCCTTTCCGCCGTTGAACCAGCTGAGGAGGATTTCGTCGTCGTCATTGACGATGACCGCATAACCGGCAAGTCGGGTGTCATATTCGGAGAAGTGCATGACCTCACCCTACCCGCGTGTGGCGGTCGCCGAGGTCGGCAGAACTCACGGAAGCCTTGTTCGGCCGGCGTCGGATACTTAGTGTGAAGATATGAGCGAACAGCCGCAGACGCCGAAGGACAGGCTCGTCCGTACCCGCACGATCCCCGCCTCCGTCGATCAGATCTTCACACTGCTGTCCGACCCGCGACGCCACCATGAGACCGAACCCGGTGACTGGGTCCGCGGCGCCATCGACGGCGCCCCCATCACGGAGGTCGGACAGGTGTTCTCCATGGACATGTACCTCGATGTCGTGGGCGGGGCCTACCGCATCGACAACACCGTCACCGCCTTCGACCCTCCGCACGCCATCGCCTGGGACCCCGGCCAGGCTGACGATTCCGGACGAATCGTTCCGGGAGGGTGGAGATGGCGCTACGACCTCGCTGCGACCGACGCCGGCACCGAGGTGGCTCTGACCTATGACTGGTCCGCTGTGACCGAATCCACCAGGGAGGAGTTCGGCGGCTTCCCTCCGTTCCCTGCCGAATTCCTCGAGGCCTCACTGGAGAGCCTCGAACGTGCCGTCACGGGCTAGGCTGGGATCGTGACCACCATCAACAGCACTCGAATCGGCGAGTCCGGGCGCCTGGTCGTCTTCCTCCACGGCCTGTTCGGCCGAGGCAAGAACTTCACCCGCATCGCCAAGGACATCGAGCCCGAATTCTCCAGCCTGCTGGTCGACCTGCCCAACCACGGCGAGTCCGAATGGACCGAGACCTTCGACTACGTCGATCTCGCCGATGCCGTGGCGGCCCATATCGCCGAGGCGGTCGATCCCGGCGATCAGCCAGTGCACCTGGTCGGACATTCCCTGGGTGGAAAGGTCGCCATGGTGCTCGCACTGCGCCACCCCGAACTCATCGACCGCCTCGTCGTCGTCGACATCGGACCCAACGCCGGCGGGTCCACCGGAGTCTTCGACCATCTGCTCTCCAGTCTCGCCGCCCTCGACCTCGACCGGATTGAATCGCGTACCGACGCGGATGAGGCGCTTCGGGACCCGATCCCCGAGGCTGCGATCAGGGGATTCCTGCTGCAGAACCTGCGCCCCACCTCGGCGGGGTATTCCTGGCAGCCCAACCTCGCGTTGCTGCATTCGAGCCTCGACATCATCGGAGGCTTCCCGGACATGGGCGGTGCCGTCTTCGACCATCGGGTCCTCTGGGTCGCCGGTGAGAAATCGGACTATGTCGACCGTGACGACCTGCCGCAGATGCGCAGTCTGTTCCCCCGCACCACCCTTCTCACGGTCAAAGGCTCGGGGCATTGGGTGCATTCGGAGAAACCGCGTGAGTTCGTCTCAGCGCTGTCGGCATTCCTCAGCCGCCCCTGAAAGGGAATATGCTGAACGCGCTCGACGTTGCCACAGCGAGCACAATTGGACTCAAACCCTCAGGAGGAATGCGTGAGCACTTCGATCCCGGCCGATCCCGCAGAGAAGTTCGCCGAATACGCGGACGGAACCCGACTGGTCAGCACCGATTGGGTGGCTGAGCATGCAGGCGATCCCGGACTCGTCATCGTCGAAAGCGACGAAGACGTGCTGCTCTACGAAACGGGGCATATTCCCGGAGCGGTCAAGGTCGATTGGCACACCGAACTCAACGACCCGGTGGCCCGTGACTACGTCGACGGCGAAGGATTCGCCGCACTCATGTCCGCCAAGGGCATCTCCCGCGATGACACCATCGTCGTCTACGGCGACAAGTCCAACTGGTGGGCTGCCTACGCGTTGTGGGTCTTCACTCTCTTCGGCCACGAAGACGTCCGCCTCATGGACGGTGGTCGCGCAAAATGGCAGGCCGAGGGTCGTGAGATGACAACGGACAGGCCGCAGCCTGTACCGACCGAATACCCCGTCGTCGAACGCGACGATTCGGTCATCCGCGCCTTCCTGCCCGAGGTCCGCGACAGCCTCGGCGACCTGCCGCTCATCGATGTGCGCAGCCCGGAGGAATACACCGGCGAACGCACCCACATGCCCGCCTACCCGGAGGAAGGCGCACTGCGCGGCGGCCATATCCCCGGCGCGAAGTCGATGCCCTGGGGCAAGGCGGCCAACGAAGACGGCACCTTCAAGTCCGCTGCCGAACTCAAGGAGCTCTACACCGAGCAGGCAGGGCTGGGCACCAGCGATGAGGTCATCGCCTACTGCCGGATCGGCGAACGCTCCAGCCACACCTGGTTCGTCCTCAAGCACCTCCTCGGATACGAGAACGTGCGCAACTACGACGGTTCCTGGACCGAATGGGGCAATGTCGTCGGCGTGCCGATCGTCACCGGAGCGGAGCCGGGAGAGGTGCCCGGACGCTGATGAGCGAGACGACGACGCCTAAGACCGACGATCTGCCGGAGGCGCTGGCGGAGATCGTCACGGACTTCGCCGAAACCCCGTCCGACGACCGTCTCCAGGTGCTGCTGGAGTTCGCGACGGACCTTCCCGACCTGCCGGAGAAGTACACGGACCACCCGGAGCTGCTCGAGCCGGTACCCGAATGCCAGTCGCCGATCTTCCTCGTCACCGAGGTGGCCGACCCC
Source organism: Brevibacterium sp. Lmc1 (assembly GCF_057654315.1). NCBI lineage: Bacteria > Bacillati > Actinomycetota > Actinomycetes > Micrococcales > Brevibacteriaceae > Brevibacterium > Brevibacterium sp. Lmc1. The sequence goes on from NZ_CM172803.1 coordinate 1,774,716, forward strand.
GAGGCGGGGGCGCGGGCGGAAGTGCGCCTGCACTTCTCCGCGCCCCCGGAGGCGCCGACCACGCGGGGCTTCGCCGGGATCCTGCACGAAGGGCTCGACGGAGCCACCGCCGAGGCGATCCTGTCGGTTCCAGCCGACCTGCCCCTGCGGCTGTCGATGTCGGAGATCGTCAGCCCGCTGAGGCTGCGCGGAATGAGCGGAATGCTCTCGCGGATCCAGCGGCAGGTGTCCGAGAGGATCGGCAAGATCACAGCCGAGTGAGACCTCTCTCGCTTGGCTGAGGTGGTCCGGTGAGTTACAGTGTGGTTAGCCTGCCCTTAGTCACCTGACCGCCACCTCACTCAAAGGACCACCTCGATGACCGGTTCCGCCACCTCTGCCGAGGCGAAACCGCATACCGACACCAGTCATCCGACCGGTGGGAGCCTGCGGATCAGAAGAGTACTGGGACTGGTCGCAGCGATCATTGCGCTCATCGTCGTGATCGCAGCCTCCTTGGCGATCGGCGCCAGGGACATGCCGATCTCGGAGGTCCTCCGAGCCTTCTTCGCGCCCACCGGCAGCGACGATCAGCTCGTCGTCCTCGAACTGCGCCTGCCGCGGACCGTGCTCGGCATCCTCGTCGGCATGGGATTGGGCCTGGCCGGCGGTCTCATCCAAGCCCTGACGCGCAACCCCCTGGCCGATCCGGGCATCCTCGGCGTCAACGCGGGTGCGTCCCTTGCGATCACGATCGGCGTCGCATTCTTCGGGATCTCCTCGATCACCGGTTACATCTGGTTCGCGTTCGCCGGCGCCCTCGTCGCCACTGTCGGCGTCTATGTCATCGGGTCCGCGGGCCGCAGCCGCACGGTCGATCCGATCCGCCTGACTCTGGCCGGAGTCGCCGTCGCCGCTGTGCTCACCGGACTGACCAAAGCCATCCTGCTGACCAACGAACGCGCCTTCGACGCCTTCCGATCTTGGGACGTCGGCGCGATCGCCGGCCGCGATTTCGATACGATCACCGCGATCCTGCCGTTCATGGTCATCGGCACCGTGCTCGCACTGGCACTGTCCCACTCACTCAACGCCGTGGCCCTCGGCGACGATCTGGCCGCCAGCCTCGGCACCTCGGTCAACCGCACCCGAGTGCTCTCCATCCTCGCGGTGACCCTCCTTGCCGGAGCGGCTACGGCCGCTGCCGGACCGATCGGATTCATCGGCCTGATGATTCCGCACATCGCCCGTTGGATCGTCGGTCCCGACCAGCGCTGGATCCTCGGCTACTCACTCGTCCTCTCTCCCATTCTGCTCCTGGCCTCGGACGTCATCGGCAGAGTCGTGATGAAACCCGGCGAACTCCAAGTCGGAGTCGTCACCGCGTTCGTCGGTGCTCCGGTGCTCATCGCCCTTGTCCGTCGAAAGAAGGCGAGCGGCCTGTGAAGACCACCAACCTCGCGGTCACCGACCGCAGCCTCACCGCGCACCCGCATGCACTGCCGGGGGAGAAAGTCGACTTCGGCCGGCCCATGCTGCGAGTCTTCGGATTCCGCATCGACCTGCGGGTTGTCATCACCGCCGGAATCATCACGCTGATCGCGCTGGCCTGCGGCTTCGCCGGTCTCATGCTCGGCAAGTTCTCGCTGACTCCGACCGAAGTGTTCCAGGGCCTGTTCGGGGCCGCTGAGAAGCGCATCGTCAATACCGTCGTCGGGGAGTGGCGGGCACCGCGCATCATCGCCGGCATCGTCCTCGGCGCCGGACTCGGAGTCTCCGGAGCCGTCTTCCAATCGCTGACACGCAATCCTCTCGGCTCCCCGGACATCATCGGCTTCTCCACCGGTGCCTACACCGGCGGCATCGTCACGATCATCGTCTTCGGCACGAGCTTCGTCTCCACCGCGGCGGGCGCGATTATCGGCGGACTCCTGACCGCCGTGGTCGTCTACCTGCTCACCTGGAAAGGCGGGGTCCAGGGCTTCCGGCTCATCATCGTGGGTATCGCACTGACGGCGATGCTCAACGCCTTCAACACCTGGCTGATCATGCGCGCCGATCTCGAGCTCGCCATGGCCGCTGCCACATGGGGTGCCGGAACCCTGAATGGAATGGGCTGGTCGACGATCGCACCGGCGGCTGTGGCCACCATCGTCCTCGGTCTGGCCTGCGGACTCTTCTCCCGAGATCTCGGCACTCTGGAACTCGGTGACGATACGGCGAAAGCGCTGGGCGTACGCAATGAGCCCATCCGTGCCGTTCTCATCGTCATCGCCGTCGCCCTCGTCGCCGTGGTCACGGCCGCGGCCGGTCCGATTGCCTTCGTCGCCTTGGCCGCACCGCAGATCGGGCGGCGGATCGCGCGGGCGCAAGGCACCAGCCTGCTGACCTCCGCGGCTGTCGGAGCACTGCTCCTCGTCGCCGCCGACCTCATCGCCCAACATGCGTTCGGCGATATCCAACTGCCCGTCGGCGTCATCACCGTGAGCATCGGCGGCATCTACCTCATCTGGCTCCTCATCCAAGAAGCTCGGAAGGCATCATGAGCATTCCCAACCCCGCAGGCGCAGCCTCCCCGCTGATCGCCGAGAACCTCGACCTGGCCTATGACCAGCGCCAGATCGTCAGCGATCTCGACGTGAGCATTCCCGACGGTAAGTTCTCGATCATCGTCGGCCCCAATGCCTGCGGCAAATCAACTCTGCTGCGTGCTCTCGCGCGACTGCTGCCGCCGGCGAAGGGCACTGTGCTTCTCGATGGGAACAACATCGAGAAGATGAAGACGAAGAAGATCGCCCAGCGGTTGGGTCTTCTCCCGCAGTCGTCCATCGCCCCGGACGGGATCACGGTCGCCGAGCTCGTCTCCCGCGGGCGGCACCCGCATCAGTCGTTCCTGCGCCAGTGGACCGACGCCGATGAAGCAGCTGTGCTGTCGGCGCTGCGGGCGACGAACACCGAAGAGCTGTCCTCACGGCTCGTCGACGAGCTCTCCGGCGGTCAGCGTCAGCGCGTCTGGGTGGCCATGGTGCTCGCTCAGGAGACTTCCCTCCTGCTGCTCGACGAACCGACGACCTTTCTCGACGTCGCCTATCAGATCGAGCTGCTCGACCTGTTCTCGCAGCTCAATCACGAATACGGGCACACGCTGGTCGCCGTCCTCCACGACCTCAACCAAGCCTGCCGCTACGCCGACGAGATCATCGCCATGAAGAACGGTTCGATCGTCGCTCAGGGGGCTCCGGAGACGATCATCACCTCGGAACTCGTCAACGAGGTCTTCGGCATCGACTGCACAGTCATCGACGATCCGGTCACGGGTGCGCCGATGATCGTGGCGGGAGCACCGAAGAAGACATTCGCTCAGCGCTGAGCGCACGTATCCCGGAAATGAGAACCCTAATGACAAGGACCGCTCTCGGAGTCATCTCGGTGCTGGCGGCCTCGACGCTGCTGCTGGCAGGATGCGGCGGAACCGATGAGGCGGCGGACAACGCCGACTCGGTCACGGTCGACACTCTCAAGGGGGAGGTCGAAGTCCCGGCTGGTGCGAAGAACGTCGTCGTCCTCAATTCGCCTGCCGCTGACGCGGCTGCGGGAATGGGCGTGACACCGGTCGCCGTTGCATCCACGAAAGACCAGATCATGCCGTGGCAGAAGGGCGTCACCGACGATGTCGCGGACGATTCGCTCATCAACGCCGAATATGCGCCGAACCTCGAGAAGATCGCGGAATACGAACCGGATGTCATCTTCGCAGCACCCTGGAATATCGCCGACGACTCCACCTACGAGCAGCTCTCCGACATCGCTCCGGTGATCATTCCGGACACGGAGTCGGCGAATCCCGACTGGGATGAGATGACCGAACAGGTCGGCGAAGCTCTGGGGAAGTCTGATGAGGCAGAGAAACTGATCGACACGACGAAAGACAAGCTCGAAGCCGTCGGTGCCGACCTCGGGGTCGACGGGAAGTCATATCAGCTGATCTCGCCGCGGGCCGAAGGGATCTATTTCGGTAACGCCGCACCGCTGGAACTCTTCGGCCTCAAACCCGGGCAGCACCAGACGCCTGAAGAGATCAACAAGTTCACTCTCTCGGCCGAGAACCTCGACGAGCTCGACGCAGACTACCTTTTCGTGTGGGCCATGGACGACGACGGGAAGAAGCAGGTCGTTGACAATCCGAGCTATGACTCGCTGCCGTCGGTGAAGAACGGCACCGCAGCCTTCATCGACGCCGAATTCGCGACCGCCGTCAATGCCGCCAGCCCGGCCAGCCTCGACTGGCTGGTGACCGACAGCGGCATCGAGGACATGCTCAAAAAGTAGGCGACCGGGCCAGCCCTTCTCTCACCGGCCCAACCCAACTCACGGAGCCCGGAACCCGAGCGACAAGGGACGCCGCCGCAGCTCAGGCGGTAGCAGTGTCCTTCTTGCCGTCCTTCTTCACGAGCGCTTTGACTCCGAAGATCACGCCGACGACGATGCCTCCCCAGATCGCACCGAGGATGAGGGAGAAGAACGTGTTGACCAGCCAACCCAGGAAGGCGCCGATGACCGCGATCGCAGCGACCGGCTCTTCGAGGTGGTGGACAAAGCCGTAGAGGGCGTGGAAGCCGAGCTCATCGGTGCCGACGAGGATGATGTGTCCTCCGACCCACAGCATGGCGAAGGTGCCCACGACAGAGAGCAGAGCGAGCAGCTTCGGCATCGCTCCGACGAGGAACCGACCGAACTTCTGCTGCCCGGGTGAGTCCTTCTTCGCCATATGCAGACCGATGTCATCCATCTTCACAATGAGTGCGACGACACCGTAGACGCCGACGGTGATCGCAACGCCGACGACGGCGAGGATGACGGCACGGCTGGTCAGGGATTCGGCGGCCACCTCGTTGAGGGCGATGACCATGATCTCGCAGCTGAGGACGAAATCGGTGGTGATGGCCGATCGCACGACCTTCTTCTCTGCCGCCTTGCCATCGGTCGACTGTTCGGCGGCCGGGGTGTCCTTCTCGTGGTGGGCGATCCAGCCGAGCTTCTCGAAGACCTTCTCGGCACCCTCATAGCAGAGGTAGGTGCCGCCGATCATGAGCAGCGGAGTGAGGAGCCAGGGCAGAAACTGGCTGAGCAGGAGAATGATCGGGAGGATGATGACGAGCTTGTTGAACAGGGAGCCCAAAGCGATGCGCTGGATGATCGGAAGCTCGCGTTTGGGGTCCACTCCTTCGACGAACTTCGGCGTCACCGCGGCATCGTCGATGACGACCCCAGCCGCCTTCGCACCGGCTCGTGACGCACCTGCGGCGACATCGTCGAGGCTGGCAGCCGAGAGTTTGACGAGTGCGGCCACATCGTCGAGGAGTGCGATCAGACCTCCGGCCATCTAACGACCGCCGAGCTTGTGAGTTGGGCCGGGCAGCTGACGATGAAGGTCGCCGAGGTGGTTCTCGGCAGCGTCGAAGAGGTGCAGACGGTCGCCGTCGGGTTCGACTCTCCTGGCTTTGGGAACCCAGGTGACCATTCCGGGAGCGGCTTTGAGCGTCATCATCGAGGACTTGATCATCAAACCCTCGGGCTCGGCCGACCATGAGGTCATAAGGTTGTTGGCGCCGTCGCTGCCGTGCAGTGAGCCGTCCTCGGTGAACTCGAGGAAGGCCCGCTCGTTCGTCTCGGCCGTCCAGCGGCCGATGAGTTCCTGTGTCATTTGTCGTCCTTTTCCAGTCCGCCGATGACTTTCCCGTTGCTGTCTTTGACCTTCATGACATCGCCTTCGATAGTCGCCGTTGAGGCTTTGCTCAGCCAGGTGTCGACGCCAGCGCAGGCTTTCTGGGTCGACATGAAGGAGTCGATGGTGATCTCGTCGCCTTTGACCTTCCAGCTCGTGACGATCGCGTTGCAGCCGTCAGAGCCTTCGAGCGAGCCGTCGTCAGAGAATTCGAGGAACGGGTCGCCCTTCTCCGGTGAGGTCCATTTACCGGTGGGATCGAGCTTGGAGGCGTCGTCGCTGGGAGACGTGGTTTCGCTGGACTCGGTGGGGGAGGGGGAGCTGGGGTTTCGGGGGTCGTTGCCGGTATCACAGGCTGCCAGCGGCAGAGTGAGAGCAAGGGCCGCGAGTCCGAGCGCGAGCCTCGAGGCGGGTCTTACGGAGGCCAGGGGGCGAAGCTTTGTGTGGTTCGGCATGCCCCTGATCATAACGGCACCGTTTTCGAGCGACCTGGAAGAACACAGGACAGCTTGTGTAGTCCGACTTCTGTAAGTTGTGTTCACCTGCGACATTGATGGTTCTTGCATTGCGTCGTGATCAAACCGTAACCTTTCACACGGTTGGAAATCTGACACCGGAAGCATGAACCGCCGAGTCGCGGCGAAGCCTGTTGACGGGGTCGGGCAATCGAAGCATCGACAACGATCAAGGGAATCAACCTTATGCAGAAGAAACTCGTGCAGAGTTCACTGGCGATCAGCGCCGCTGCGGCGCTGAGCCTGAGCGGCGCGCTCGTCGCCTCACCGGCGATGGCTGACAACGCCCCGCAGAAGCTGGACCTTCAGAGTGAAGCTCACGTCCAGAAGGCACTTTCCGGTATCGAAGGCGTCAACGCCTACGGCACCGACGGCGGCGAGCTCAGCATCGGCGTTGCCAAGAAGACCGACGAGATCAAGAAGCTCGAAAAGAAGTACCAGAACATCAAGGTCACCGAGGGCGTCAAGGAACTGAAGCCCTATGCGAAGAATGATCTCGTCGGCGGTGCCGGCTACCTGGTCAAGGCCGGCGAGAGCGGCGGGGCCTGCTCGACCGGTTTCTCCGGCTGGGACGGAGACGGCAAGCCCGTCGTCCTGACCGCCGGTCACTGCTCGAAGATCATCAACGAGCAGACCAACGAGTTCGACGGCGACACCACTGTCGATCAGACCGAGAAGCCCTCGATCTCCGAGGCCAACGGCGGCGAAGGCTTCCAGGCCTCCGGCAGCGGCGTCATCGGCAAGTGGGGCTTCCACAACTTCGGCGGCGACCTCCTCGAGGGCGCCGACCAGAACAAGTGGCCTGAGCCCAGCGAGTCCGACATCGACTTCGCCGTCATCAACGTCGACGAGTCGAAGTACAACGTCAAGAACGGCATCACCGACTGGTCGACCGCCGATTCGGACGATCTGGCCAAGTCGACCACCGAGATCACCGAGGTCGGTGCGCACAAGGACGGCGCCATCAGCAAGTCCGGTCGCACCACCGGTAAGACCGACGGCGAAGTTCTGCCCCGCTCGGAGTACGACTTCGACTACCAGAATGTCGGCGGTCGTTGGGTCCACGGATTCGGCGTGACCGCGCCGATCGACAAGCCCTTCTCCCAGCCGGGCGACTCCGGCGGCGGCGTCTACCAGGGCAGCACTGCCGTGGGTGTCATCTCCGGCGGCGGCGACCTCGATGCGAACACCTCGTTCACCTGGGTTGCCGACCTGGACCACTCGCTCGAGGAGTCCGGCACGGACTTCAACCTTGAGAAGCCGGGTGAGGAGACCCCTGAGGCACCTGCCGCTCCGAAGGCCGAAGACCAGACCATCGAGCCTGAGGGCAAGGTCAAGGGCAAGGCCGAGGCTGGCGCCAAGGTCGAGGTCAAGTGGGAACCCGCTGAAGGTGCTCAGGCAGCCGAGAACGGTTCTGAGACCGTCACGGCTGACAAGGACGGAAACTTCTCCGTCGAGGGCCCCAAGGCCGAAGGCGACTACAACTTCACTGCGACGGCGATCGTTGACGGACAGGAATCCAAGACGACCGAATTCGATGTGACCGTTGAGAAGGACGAATCCGAGACTCCCGCTCCTGCCGAGCGTGAGATCAGCGTCGACCCCAAAGAGATCGCCGCGTCCGACTTCGTGAAGGAAGACAAGGGCGTGACGATCACGGTTAAGGGCTTCGACGAGGGCGAGAAGGTCAACCTCGAAGTTGCCAACGGGCCTGAAGGCGTCGAGGGCATCAAGCTGGACGAGACCGCCAATGAGAACGGTGCCGCCGCATTCTCGATCTACGGCACCAGCGCCGAGAACGCCGAGGCCTACCTCGGTAAGTACGACGTCGAGGTTACCGGCGCCAACGATACCGAGGACGAGTCGGCACTGACCGGTACGTTCGAGGTAGTCGCTGACGAAGACGGTTCCGGCGGCGGATCCGGCGGAGACGATGACGGCAACAACGACGACGGCAATGCCGACGGCGGAGCCGGCGACGGAAACGACGATGACGGAAACGGTGACGGCGGTTCTGACCTGCCGCGCACCGGTGCCGAGCTGACCGGCCTGGCCGCCGGAGCCGGACTGCTCCTCGTGGGCGGAACCGCGGTCGTTCTGACCATGCGTCGCAAGAACAACAACTGAGTGCTGTGAAGCCGGCCGTCTGACGGTCTGGCGAACTGACACTGACGATGCCCCCAGTCTTCTGACCGGGGGCATCGTCTATTCATGGCGACTGCCTAGAGGCGATAACAGCAAGTCTCTTTGTATACATCTACTGAAGTTTCGTACATTAAGTTCACAGTCTTCGGCCTACTTTTTTGGTAGTCGCTGAGTGTGCCCCGTAACCTTATCGTGACTTAGGTCATCAACTTGTGACATTGATCCCTCAGAACAGAGAGACAACAACTTATGCAGAAGAAACTCGTACAGAGTTCGCTGGCGCTCACAGCGGCAACGGCGCTCGGCCTGGGCGGAGCGTTCGCTGCTTCTCCGGCCGTCGCTGACAACGGTCCGCAGAAGCTGAATGTGCAGAGCGATGCGGCTGTGCAGAAGACTCTGGACAAGGCGTCCGGTGTCAACGCATACGGCGCCAAGAACGGCAAGCTCACCATCGGTGTTGAAAAGGCCGACAAGACAACCAAGAAGCTTGAGCAGGATTTCTCGAACGTCAAGGTCGTTGAGGGAGTCAAAGAGCTGAAGGCCTATGCCGGCAACGACTTGGTTGGCGGCGCAGGTTACCTCGTCAAGGCAGGCGAGGGCGGCGGAGCCTGTTCAACCGGATTCTCCGGTTGGGATGCTGATGGAAAGCCGATCGTGCTCACCGCTGGTCACTGCGCGAAGATCATCAACGAGCAGAGCGGGGAATTTGAGGGCGACACGACGGTCGACGAGACCGAACAGCCTTCCACTGCTCCTGCGGTCGGTGGAGAGGGATTCAAGCAGACCGGACTCGGCGTCATCGGCAGCTGGGGTTACAACAAGTTCGGCGGCGAGCTGGTTCCTCCGGGTTCAGATGCTCAGCCCAATGACGACGATATCGACTTCGCGGTCATCAATGTCGATGCTTCGAAGTACAACGTCAAGACAGGTGTGACTGACTGGTCGACCGCCGGAGACGACGATCTGGCTGCGAAGCTCGCCACTGATATCACCAAGGTCGACGCTCACAGCGAAGGTACCGTTCAGAAGGCCGGCCGGACGACCGGACTGACCGAGAACGAGACATGGACTGCCTACAACGAGCAGTTCGACTTCGTCAACGTCAGCGGACGCTTCGTCCATGGTTTCGGTGTTAAGGCACCGTCCGGCAAGCCGTTCTCCGCGCCCGGCGATTCCGGTGGCGGCGTCTTCCAGGGAGACACTGCAGTCGGCGTCATCTCCGGCGGCGGTCCTGCAGAGGACGAGAACGGTCAGGAGATCGACTTCAGCTGGGTAGCCGACCTCGACTACTCGCTCGAGAAGTCCGGACAGTCGATCTCGTTCACTGATCCTAACGAAGAGCCTCCGGGTGATGATGAGGCAGAAGCTGACGCTTCCGCTGCTGCCGACGGTGAAGATGCAGATGCTTCGGCCGCTGCCGACGGTGAGGACGCAGATGCTTCCGCCGCGGCCGAGGGCGACGACGCAAACGCTTCCGACAACGCTGACGCCGACGCCAAGGAAGCTGATGCTTCGTCCGCTGCGGAAGGCGACGACGCTGAAGCTTCGGCCGACGCAGACGGAGCAGAGGCTGACGCTTCCGCTGCCGCCGATGGCGACAATGCCGATGCTTCCTCCTCAGCCGATGGCAAGGATGACAAGGCCGATTCCGACGCCGACGGTGACGAGAAGCCTGAAGCTCCCAAGGTCGGAGACCAGACAGTCGTTGAAGGCGGAAAGATCACCGGCAAGGCTGCTCCGAACGCTGACGTCAAGCTGACCTGGAAGCCCGCTGGCGATGCCCAGGCAGGTTCCGCTCAGGCCCAGGCCGCACCGGCTGAGGGCAGCGTCACGGTCAAGACCGATGCTGATGGAAACTTCTCCACCGAGGCTCCTGCTGAAGCTGGCGAATACGCCTACTCCGCTACGGTCACAGCTAACGGACAGACCTCGGAAGCCACTAACTTCACGGTGACTGTTCAGGCTGCAGAGGCCGAGCGCAAGCTGACTGTCGAGCCGAAGGAGATCGCTGCTTCGGACTTCGTGAAGGAAGACAAGGGCGTGCAGATCACGGCTGAAGGCTTCGAAGAGGGAGAGAAAGTGACCCTCAAGGTTGTCGACGGGCCTGAAGGCGTCAAGGACTACGAGATGACGCAGACTGCCAACGCTGAGGGAGTCGTCGGATTCTCGATCTACGGCACCAGCGCTTCGAACCCCGAGGCCTACCTCGGTAAGTACGACGTTCAGGTCGCCGGCGCCAACGACACCGAAGACGAAGAGGCCCTCACCGGCTCCTTCCAGGTTGTTGCCGACGAAGACGGCAACGGCGGCGGCAACGATGGTGACGACAACGGCAACGATGATGGAAACGGTGACGGCGGCGGATCTGATCTGCCTCGCACCGGTGCCGAGCTGACCGGCCTGGCCGCCGGAGCCGGACTGCTCCTCGTCGGTGGAGCCGCTGTTGTTCTGACCATGCGTCGCAAGAAGAACAACTGAAACACACTCTGACGGTCACTCGTTGACCGACTGAGAGAAAGTGCCCCTGGCCTTCTGGCCAGGGGCACTTTCACGTCATCGGACGAAAGCACGGACCGCCGCCCCTGCAGACGGGGCGGCTTCGCTGAAGCCGAGCGACGTGTAGAAATTAGCCAGTCCGGGATCGGCGTCGGTGAGCAGGACGGTCTGTCGGACATCGGCGAAAGGTTCGAGGACGCGAGCGACGAGTTCAGCCCCGATGCCGCGCCGCTGCATTCCTGGAGCGACCAGGACATCTTGGAGGTAGACAAGTGTTCCGAAGTCGCTGACCACGCGCGCCAATCCGACGAGCAGCTCTGCCTGGTGAGCACAAACCACGTGCGAAGAATTGAGGACACTGCGGACCAGTCGTTCCGGGGCGTTCGGGTGCGCCGACCATCCGACTGAGTTGTAGAGCGCGAGGATCTCACTGCACGATGGCGGAGTATTCGACGAATACGTGATCCCGGCACGAGTCTGCTCACGGAAATGACGGCGATCATGCCAGTGCAGCTCATGGACGACGCCTGTCTCCCATTCCTCGCGCAGGATCGCATAGCCGACCGAATCCAGCGGATCGCTGCCGATTGCAGGCCACGAGCGGCGATAGTGAGCTTCTTTCGTCCAGCCTGCCCGGTCGAAGACCGCCCTCATGGCGTGATTGTCTTCGCGCGTCTGACCCTCGAGTCGAATCGCTCCCGTGGTGGAAAAGACATGAGCGGTAATGGCGGTCAATGCCTCAACGCCGAGGCCCCGACCTCGAAATCGCGAGGCTAATCGCAGGTCGAACATCGGGGTCTCGTCACGAAGATCCTCGAGGCGGACGATGCCGATCCGGCCACGCTCGCTGTGTACGAGCCAGAACGTCTCGGTCTCCTCACTGTTGAAGTAGCCGTCCCCGATCCGTTCGCGCACTTCTTCCTTCGACCAGACGGACAACTTGGCGTGAAAGGGGAACTGTTCCGTGGTGTAGAAATCAATAAGATGATCATCGTGGTAGCCATGTGGATCGACCCGGGTCAGCTTCACACTCATGCGCTTAGACTAATCGGTGAGCGCTCACAGCAACTCAACGCAGAGTTGAAAGCGTCAAGGTGCGCCCGACGAAGGAGTCCAGACATGAGCCTTGAAGACGATCCATTCGACTACCAAATCACCAAATCCGGCATCCTCCTCATTCGCCGAGGCGGCCATACCGTCATGGAGCTCGGCGGAAGGAAGGCTGCCGCGCTCATCCCTAGACTCGGCCGAGATGACGACACCGACCAGCAACTGTTGGCACGGGCGACTGGAAACTATCGCCACGGCAATGAACGACAGTCCGGTCGGCATTGAATCTGGCTGGACGTTCGTTCAGTTATTGGTACTGTATGTGATATGAGTCAACCGACCATCAGTGAGTTCTCACAGGCCACCGCAGTCACCCGTCAAGGCGACCACAGCTTCACCGCCGAGCTCGACGCCGGCTGGAAAGTCGCCGGAGCCGTCAATGGAGGCTACCTCCTCGGAATCGCCGGACAAGCCCTGCGGGCCGTCAACCCGAACACCCCTGACCCCCTCGTCATCTCCACCTTCTATCTCGGACCGAGCAGAGAAGGTCCGGTCGACATCACTACGCGCACACTGCGCGAAGGTCGATCGACGGCGAGCTACGGCATCGAACTCTCCCAGAACGGGGCACCGACGATCTCGGCGATGGCCACGATGGGCAACCTCGGCGAGCTTCCTGGTGATGTCGGTACGACAGCCACGCCGCCTCAGCTGCCCCCACCGGAAGAATGCGTCGGTGTCGCCGAAGCCAGCGAGGACTTCAAGAAGGCGGCGCCGCTCATCGAACGGTTCGATATGCGCCTCGATCCGGCCACCGCAGGATTCGCGGTCGGCAAACCCAGCGGTCGCGGGGTGTTGCAGGGCTGGATTCGGTTCATCGACGGGACCGATCCGGACCCGCTGTCATTGTTGACCTTCCTCGACTCGTTTCCGCCGGTGATGTTTGACCTCGGGCGCTTCAACTGGGCGCCGACGATGGAACTGACCGCACACGTCCGCGCCCTGCCCGCCCCCGGCTGGATCAGCGCACGACTGTCCACTCGGAACATCGCCGGCGGAATGTTCGAAGAGGACTGCGAACTGTGGGACTCGGCCGGTCGCCTCGTCGCTCAGTCGCGGCAGTTGGCGCGCCAGCCCCGCGGGTGACGCGACGATGACGGCGGATAACCGACGATGACGCCTTCGACTTGTCATGTCTGTGGGGTGCTCTAGAGTCGGGTCAACACCTATCCGACTGCGAAAGGACCGCGCTCATGGCGTCGCTGGCATCTTTGAGCATCACCTTCGACTGCCTCGATGTGGAAGCACAATCGAGCTTCTGGGCAGACCTCCTCGGTGCCGACATCGATCCCGGCGCCAACGAGTTCGTTGCGAGCATCGGGGGAGTTCACAACAGCGAGTCACCGACCCCGGGAATGCTTTTCCTCAAGGTCGACGAACGGGCAGAGGGGAAGAACCCGCTGCACATCGACCTCGACGATCCGCACTATCCGGCGGACGTCGACCGCGCGGTCTCCTTGGGTGCACATAAGCTCGCGTCTTTCGACGAATATGGGATCGAATGGACGACTCTGAAAGATCCCGAAGGAAATCTCTTCGACATCGGTCGGCGAAAACTAGACTGAGCCTCATACACCTGGTTCGAACATCAGGCCGTCTGCATGATCAGAGAGGCTCAGCATGACCCTGCCATTGACCGATCCGAGCAACTCCCCGAACGAACGTCGTGGGCTCGAAGAATTCGTCGAGTACTTCCGACAGGTGGTCAGACGCAAGGTCGATGGGCTGACGCCCGAGCAGCTCGACCACACCGTGGCCTCATCGTCTCTGACGATCGGCGGCATCCTCCGCCATCTCACGCTCGTCGAGGAGAGCTGGTTCGTCGAAGTGCTGCAGGGCCGAGAGCTGGGGGAGCCGTGGTCGAGCGTCGACTGGAACAGCGACCGTGATTGGGACTTCGAGTCTGCGTCAGGGATGACCGCGGACGAGCTCCTGGCGGACCACGAACAGGCCTGTGAGAAGTCCCGTGAAATCCTCGCCGAGGTGGCCGACCTCGACGCGCTCACCGAACGAGGAGACCGTGACGGAGAGAAGTTCAACGTCCGATGGATCCTCATTCATCTCATCGAAGAGTACGCTCGTCACGCAGGTCATGCGGACATCCTCCGCGAAGACATCGATGGTGAGATCGGCGACTGAGTCGCACCTCATCGGCGCCCGGTTGATCTAATAGGCTGGAAAGTATGACGAACACCCCGCCGACCGATACCGCCGCTGCGCCGAAGAGATCAAAAGCACTCCTCCCGCTCGACCTGATCCGGGGCTTTCTCATCGGCAGCGCGGAACTCGTCCCCGGGGTCTCCGGCGGAACCATCGCCTTGGTCACCGGCGTCTACGACCAGCTCATCGACTCCGCATCTCACGTCGTTTCGGCCGTGAAGACCCTCGTGACAGGACCGAACCGTGCCGCGGGGGCTCTGGCGGATCTGCGGCGCACCGACTGGTTCCTCGTCATTCCGGTGCTGTTGGGCATGGCCGCGGCAGTGTTCACCATCGCCGGTGTCATGGAAGGCTTCGTCACCAGCAACCCCGAACTCTCCCGGGGTCTGTTCTTCGGTCTTGTCGCCGCCAGCATCGCGGTGCCGTTGAGGATGTTGCCGGCCCGCTCCTCACGGCAGCCCGTGCTCCTCGGCGTTCTGGCGTTCATCCTCGCCGCCGCTCTCGCGTTCTGGATGACGAGTCTGGCAGGTGGGGCAGACGTGGAGAATCCACCGCTCATCGCCGTCTTCTTCGTCGCCTCTATCGCCATCTGCGCACTCGTCGTTCCCGGAGTGTCCGGATCGTTCTTCCTGCTGGCAGTGGGTATGTACTCGACCACTCTGCGGGCCGTCGACTCCCGCGATTTCGGGTACCTCGGAATCTTCATGCTCGGCGCGATCCTCGGCCTGGCGGTCTTCGTCAATATTCTCAAATACTTCCTGCACAACCACCGGTGGTGGACCCTCATCGTCATGGCAGGACTGATGTTCGGTTCCCTCCGCGCGCTCTGGCCGTGGCAGTCATCTGCAGAGGTGGGCGCCGACGGCGAAGAACACGGAGCGGGCGGCCTGCTGGCCCCCGTCGATCCGGTACTCGGTCCGATCCTGCTTGCGGTCCTCGGCGCGGCCGTCGTCGTCATCCTCATCATCGTCGAGGCTAAATCTGCGTCTGCGAAGGATGAGGCTGATAGAGCCGATTCCACCACAGCGTGAACGCAAGAGAGTTTGTGCAAATTTCTCTCAAGATCCATTCAGAAAACGATCAGCGCCCACTAGGGTAAGAGAGTTGGATCACTTTCATCCTCTCTGACCAGTTCTCTGGAGACTCATGCGTCTGCGCACCCTGACCTCGTTCACACTCGCCCTCGCTCTCATCGTCACCGGTCCCGCGGCCGCCTCCGCGACCGGACTCGGCAGTGCCGATGCCCCCGCCGACTCTCAGGCGGCGACAACCGGAGAACTGACCCTGTTGGCGACGACTGACGTTCACGGCAACGTACTCAACTGGGACTACTTCGCGAACAAGCCCTACCCGGCAGGGGAGGAGCTGGGCATGTCCCGAGCCTCGACTCTCATCAAGGGAGTGCGTGAGGACAAAGGTGCCGATTCCGTGCTCCTCGTCGACAACGGTGACACGATCCAAGGCAATCCATTGGCATACTACTTCGCCAAACAGGAGCCGATCACGACGAGCGGCCAAACCCACCCACTGGCCAAGACCTACAACCACCTGGGATACGACGCACAGGTCGTCGGCAACCACGAATTCAACTACGGCCTCGATCTGCTGGCCACCTACCGTGACCAGGTCGACTTTCCACTGCTCGGGGCCAACGTCATCGACGACGCCGACGGACAGTCCCATTTGGACCCTTATGCGATGGTGGAGAAGCAGGTCGATGGTGAGACGATCACCGTCGGTGTTCTCGGAGTGACCACTCCCGGCAGCCGCATCTGGGACAAGAACAACCTGTCCGGGAAGGTGCACTTCGACGATCCGGTCGAGACGGCACAGAAGTATGTGCCCGAGATGAAACAGAAAGGCGCAGACGTCATCGTCGTACTGTCCCACTCTGGCAAAGATCCGAAGGGACAGAGCTGGGATCCGGACCAGCTGCAGGAGAACGTCAGCACCTCGGTAGCGAAAGTGCCAGGAGTTGATGTCCTCGTCGCCGGCCATACTCATCAGAACGAACCCAGTCAGGTCGTGACCCGTGACGACGGCACCGAGGTGCTCATCACCCAACCGAACTATTGGGCACGGTCGGTATCCGAGGTGGGACTGCCGATCAATCTTGACACCCACCACGTGGACTGGGACGAGGCCGCGCCGCACGCAGACGCTCTTGCCACCCAGGGGGAGGTCGCTGAGGACCAGGAGATCAAAGACCTTGTCGATGAGCAGCACCAGACCACGATCGACTACGTGAACACGAAGATCGGATCGGTCACCGAAACACTGTCGGCGAAGACCTCCTACTATGAAGACACGGCCATCCTCGACTTCATCTCCCACGTCCAAACCGAGACGATTGAAGAAGGACTGAAGGGAACGGACTATGCCGATCTTCCCGTGATCTCGCAGGCATCACCCTTCAGCCGCACCGCAGAATTCCCCGCCGGCGACATCACGATCCGAGATGTGGCCGGACTCTACGTCTACGACAACACTCTTGCCGGAGTCGAGATCAACGGCGCTCAGCTGCGCGACTACCTCGAATTCTCGGCACGCTATTTCAAACAGACCGAGGAAGGCGCTGAATTCGACCCGGTCGACGGCACGAACG
This sequence comes from Brevibacterium sp. Lmc1, assembly GCF_057654315.1. Classification (NCBI taxonomy): domain Bacteria; kingdom Bacillati; phylum Actinomycetota; class Actinomycetes; order Micrococcales; family Brevibacteriaceae; genus Brevibacterium; species Brevibacterium sp. Lmc1. The sequence goes on from NZ_CM172803.1 coordinate 1,791,451, forward strand.
CGATCGACGAAGTCTCGGACTCTCCGATTCCGGACTACAACTACGATGCTCTGGCCGGAATCGACTACGACATCAATGTCTCCAAACCGACCGGAAAGAGGATCGAAAACCTCACGCAGGCTGACGGCAGCGAAATCGGAGACGATGACCGGTTCATCCTCGCCATCAACAACTATCGTCAGTCCGGTGGCGGCGGCTACCCGGTCGACGGACTCAAAGAGGTCTACAACGAACAGGTCGAGGTTCGTCAGGCACTCATCGACTGGGCGGAAGAGAAGCAGATCGTCGACCCCGCCGATTTCTTCGACGAGAACTGGCAGGTCGTCACCAGCAGCCGTGCACCGGGCGGAGACGATGACGATTCCGGCGACAGCGAGGATTCCGACAGCTCCGGCGAAGCCACTGCCGAGGCAGGCTCGAAGGCGTCCGCTGGAGCCGAGTCCGATGCCGGTGGGTCCTCCGACGGCGCGGGTTCCGGGAGCTCCGGAAGCGCTGACGGGGAGGACAATGCCGGAGAGGCAACATCCGAGAACGACGGCTCGACGAACAGTGCATCGGACGGCAATGCTGACGGCCGCGACGCCGACGGCCGTGAAGCTGACGGTTCGGCAGCCGGTGCAGGTGGCGGGGCCGACCTGCCGCGGACCGGCCTCGAGCTTGCCACAAGCATCGGCATCGCAGCTGCGATCATCGCACTCGGTTCGGCACTCGTGGTCATCTCACGTCGCCGTCGTCGCTGAGCGGCTGTCGGCCATCTGTGGGATTCATCAATCCGAGGGCCGGCGAAAGTCCGGTCCATGTTCGTCGTGTTCCCCTCGGAGCCGTCTCACGTAGAGTGAGGGTGACAGCAGTCAGCTCTGAAGAAGGAGAGAGTCAAGCATGGCCAACACAGCATTTCAGGGATCTCCGGTCAAGACCGTCGGCGAACTGCCCGCCAAGGGCGAACAGGCCCCGGCATTCAGCCTCGTCGGCGCCGACCTCGGTGATGTGAACTCACAGGACAACTCGGGCAAGCGTGTCGTGCTCAACATCTTCCCCAGCCTCGATACGGGAGTGTGCGCCGCCTCGGTGCGCAAGTTCAACGAACTCGCCTCCGGCCTGGAGAACACCACTGTTCTCTGCGTGTCCAACGACCTTCCGTTCGCCCAGGCTCGCTTCTGCGGCGCTGAAGGCATCGAGAACGTCGTGACGGCGTCGGGATTCCGCAGCTCGTTCGGCAAGGATTTCGGTGTGACCATGGTCGACGGTCCGCTCGCTGGTCTGCTCGCCCGATCCGTTGTCGTCCTCGACGAGAAGGGCACCGTGACGTACACGCAGCTCGTTGACGAGATCACCACCGAACCCGACTACGACTTCGCAATCGCAGCTCTGGAAGCCTGATCTTCTCCCGCGAGTCGAAAGTTTGACTAGTGAAATACGAACCGGGTGGGACGCACACGCGTCCCACCCGGTTGTTCTCTATCAGCAGCGTGCCGGTCGAAGTGGTTCGGAGCACCGGCTGCTGACAAGGAGCAATTGGCGAAGTGCTCACATATCGACGACTGTGATCGGCAGGGCGTAGTCGACGCCGGCGAGTTCTCCACCGCTCGTGGTGATGCCGGGGATCATATCCTTCGGCGCCGGATGATCGCTGAGGGCGTCCAAATAGACCTTGTGCGCCTCAAGCGATCGCACACCACGGTCGACGTGCGCAGCAGTGAGCGCCACGGCGTGAGTGGGCTGGGCACCATTGATGAGCAGCCGATCAGCCTTCCACGCTTCAAGTCCCTCATCCTTGAGATCGGTGAAGACCCAAGGATTGTCCGCATCGCGAATAGCATCGACGGTGGCAACTCCGGCATGGCGGTGGTCGACATGATTGAGTCCCCACTGCACTTGGAGGTCGAAAGTCGTCACGACTACCGCATTCGGGCGGAACTCGCGGATCTTCCGCGCGATTGCCCGACGCAACTCGTGCGTGGGTTCCAGCAGACCATCCGGGAAGTCGAGGATCTCCAGATCGTCGACGCCGACGATATTGCACGCCCGACGCTGTTCCTCGGCGCGCAGCGGTGCCACTTCCTCCGGGCTCATGTCCCGGATTCCTGCTTCCCCTCGGGTGAGCAGAAGATAGGCGACTTCTTTGCCCTCATCGGTCCATTTCGACACGGCTGCCGAACCCCCGTATTCCATATCGTCAGGGTGGGCGACCACGCAGAGCACACGGTTGATATCGGAGTCATCGAAAAGCGGGATCTCAGTCATGAGTCCAGGCTAGGCGGCAGTTGACGCTTGCGCCAGAGACCAGGGACGACCAGATGATTGGGTACGATGTGGAGGACCCCACCGATCGAGTGAAGGCAGACAATGATGAACAGACCACTCGTAGCGGTGACGCTGGCCCTGGGCCTGACTCTCAGCGGATGTTCGGCGTTCAAGGTCAGCAGCTCCGAAGATGCGGGATCCAAACCGGCGAATGTGGGAATCGGCGACGGACAGTCGCCTTCGCCGACCGCAACCGGCCCGACGATTCCCAACGGGATGAGCGAGACCACTGTCGACCTGGGCGGACAATGTCCCGTCGAAGTCAGTTTGGCCTTGGGCGCCGACTGGGCAGATGGGTCCGGCTACGACGGCTATCGGCTCTACGAAGCTGATTCTGGCGCGATCATCACTGTCAACTGCATTGATGACGACGAGTCGTCACCTCAAGAATTGGTGGACAAGGCGCGGGAGAGGATGTTCAGCACGTCGGGATCGTCCATGACCAGTGAGGCCACCGGATCACTCAGCGGTGGAGAGTACTGGGTCTTCCACGGCACCTTGGCACCCGATGACATGCGAGCTGTCGACAAAGAGGACTCCGTGATGTTCGGTGCAGTTGCCGGAATATCTGTCGACGGTCGACTCTTCAAGGTCAGCGTCGACATGCTTGCGCAAGCCGATGACACAGAGGCTCAAGACCAGTTCCGACAGATGCTGCCGACGGTTCGCTTTGGCGATCAGGTGCTCAAAGCCCCAGACCTGCGCTGAGGCTGCCGACTGCCAGACATGCGTTTGAGCAGTTCTCGAGCCGCTATCCTCCCGGCCCTGGTCGCGCCGACCGTGGAACTGGCTGATCCGTAGCCGACGAGGAACAGCCGTGGATCGTCTTTGACCGCGACCTCGGTTTCCATGGAGATTCCGCCATCAGGTGTGCGCAGGCGCAGCGGTGCAAGGTGTTTGAGTGCTGCTCGGAACCCGGTGTTCCAGAAGATCACGTCGACCTCTTCGACATGGGGTTCGTCGAACGGCGCCCATGATTCGGGCACCGCCAGGTAGTCGCTGGCCGAAGGACCCAAGCCTTCCGACGTGGTCGGAAGCTCGGTGTCGCCGAGTCCGGGGAAGTGGACGCCGTGGGGAAGGATGCGGTCGAACATGCCTCGAGACACCAGAACTCCCGAGTCGATTCCTTCCCGGAACTCTCTGCGGATCGGCAGGCCAGTCGTGCGGACGACGCTGGCTGGGGCCAGACCGGACAGAGTTCGTTCGCGAACGGCTCGTTCGACCTCAAGTCCCCATTGGCCGTCGAAGTCCCTGGACGTGAAGTTCGGGGGACGGCGTGTGGCCCAAAGAGTGTCGGTCACTTCGGCGAGTTCGAGGAGAAACTGCGTGGCGGAGATTCCGCCGCCGACCACGAGCGTGCGCAGTCCCCGGAAGTCTTCGACGTCACGGAAGTTCACGGTATGCAGCTGGTGGCCCTCGAACTCCGCGATGCCGGGGACGAAGGGGACGTAAGGCTGGGTCCACGTGCCGGTTGCGTTGATGAGGTAGTCGCTGGAGAGCGTCACGTGTTCACCGTCGACGGTGGCTGTGATGGTGAATCGTCCCTGTCCGGGTTCTTCGGACCGGACGGTGTCCACTTCAGCCGGCCGGATGACGCAGAGTTCGAGTTCGCGTTCGAACCGGGAGTAGTAGTCGGAGACGATCTCGGAGGCAGGGACGTTCGGGTCGGGACGTCCGAGAGGAAACCCAGGCAGGTCGGAGATGTGGTTGGTGGTGCCCAGGGTCAATGAGTCCCACCGTTCTCGCCAGGCACCACCGGGGCCGTCTCCGGCATCGAGGATGATGAAGTCTTTGCCCGGTGCGAGGCCGTCGCGCCACAGGTAATGTGCTGCGGACAGTCCGGCTTGGCCCGCGCCGATGATGACGATAGGCCAATGAGAGTCGATCAGGAGCTCGTTGATTCGGCACACCATGGGGCCATTGTTTCAGGTTTCTCTAGTCAAGGGCTCACTGATCATGGCCGGGCGATGGGCCGAGCCTTTCCGAATAAGAACGTCACGGCGTCATCGGGCAGATTGGGCACAGTCCGGCCCGCGGGGATTGGAATAGCAGTCTTCGTCGACAAGGTAGCGGTGGTAGCGGTAGACCTCGATGCCGATGTCGTTGCTGGAGACGTGAGCGAATCCGTCGATAGGGAGCCAGGGCCCGCCGTCGACCGAGAATTCTCCGCTGAATGTCGCGGTCATCGACGCGGATACCTTGCCGGATTTTTGGTATTCGTGTCCGATCTGGGGTGTGCCGCCGGGCAGGGGCTTCGTACCTTTCGTATTAGTGGTCGTGCCCGAGCCGTCTCCGAAGTCCCAATTGAAGCGCTCTGGGGTGACTTTGACCTTGACCGCATAGGTCAGCAGGGTCATGTCGATATAACTGACGTCGATGTCCGTCCAGAAGGCCGCCGGTTTGCCGACGACAGCCCAATCCTTCGGCCAGGCATAGATTGTGGGAGCCGGTATGTCGAAATTCTGGAACTGCGATTCCGGGATGTGGGTCGGGGGATCGGGCCGAGCCGGAGCGCCGCCGCCACCGCCCCCTCCGCCACCGGGGCCGGGTTCACTTACGCACAGATAGCCGACGTCTTCAGTCGGGCAGTCAGGCTGACCGCCGCCGCCGGCGCCACCTCCGCCTCCGGAACCACCGCCGCCGTTGCCTCCTCCACCAGAGCCGCCACCTCCGGAGCCTCCGCCGCCGTCAGATCCCCCTCCGCCCGGAGGCGGTTGGGGAACCGGGGGTTTTACAACACTGCACTCGCGCTCTTGGAGTGAGTTGCAAGCGGGTCCGCTGTCAGCAGGTGCAGGTTGAGCTAGGAGCGTACAGGCGGATATTACAAACAAACTCACGACAAACAGGTGCAAACTTACTCGCACTTCTTGCTCCAGAGTTCCTGGTTGGATATCTTCCATTTGCCACTGTGCTTGCTGGCTGTTTGTAGGATCGTAAGACTCGTCTTCGGCTGGTTCGGCATCGAATCGCCATTGTCGACGACAGCGTGTTTTGAGTCGTGTGAACAGAAGAGAATTTTGACCGTGTGTTTGTCTGGCGAGTTCGAATCTATGCCAACATCCGGAACTCGAATGTTGTAGTAGTCGTACTCTCCCGCCATATACTGGCTGTCTCTTTCTAGATCGCTGGCGCTCTGGCGCAGTGATTCCAGAGAATCGGCGGCGGCGTAATTCTCAATATCGTTTAAGTCTTTCCCGCCTGAAGAAAATACCCGGTTGATTGTGTCGATGTATCCGACGAACGCAACCAGCGCGCCCTCGACGGCCTTCTTTTCCTCTTTGTCGAGGTCAAGGTCGGTTTCGTAGTCGGGGATGGCCACCTCGGCGGGATTATCGGTCGACCCTCCGTCGGGCTGCTGCGCGGGCAGGGTCGACGTCGGTGCGGCTACCGGAGAATTATCGGCACAGCCGACAACCGAGACCATACTCAGCGCGGAAAAAACGGCAACGAATATTTGGGAAGCTCGACGATACGGTCGGGACGATCCAGTTCTCATTCCACGCCTCTGTGGTCTGCAACTGCGGCGCGACCCCGTCGGCCGACACCCGGATTCCCTACATTATTCGACAGGCACGCTTTTTAGAACAGGCGAAGTCGAATCTGTGGATAACTCACGCCCGAGTGCGTGGAAGCACCGACCTTTCGGCGACTGCGGTTACTTGTTCGCGGCCTTCGCCGCCTTGGCCGCAGCCTTCTGCTGCTTCTTGAAAGCACGCACCTCTTGCAGAGTGACGTCATCGACGACGTCGGCGATCGAACGACGGGCGTCCGCGTCACCGTAGTCGCCGGCAGCCTCTTGCCAGCCCTCGGCCTGGAGTTCGAACTGCTTGCCGAGCAGCGCCAGGAAGATCTTGGCCTTCTGATCACCGAAACCGGGGAGTTTCTTCAGTCGTTTGAGGACCTCGGCGCCGCTGGGGTCGCCCTCAGTCCAGATAGCCTCGGGGTTGCCGTCGTATTCGTCGACAATGGCCGCGGCCAGCTTCTGCACCCGTCCAGCCATCGACTTCGGGAACCGGTGGACCGCGGGAGTCTGCGCGAAGATGTCGAGGAAATCGTCCGGGTTCATCTCGGCGATCTCGTCGATATCGAGCTTGCCGAGCCGGTCGGCCAGCTTGGCCGGCCCAGCGAAGGCGCTCTCCATGGTCACCTGCTGGTCGAGCAGCATCCCGACAAGCAGAGCGAAGCGGTCTTCGGCCAAGAGTGCATCGGCCTTCGGATCTCCAGACAGGAACAGTGAAGTCATGACTCCATCTTCGCACGCCGCCTACGGCTGTCCACTGCCGATATCATCGACTGATGATCTGCCCCTGCTCCGGAATGCCTCCCGGCACCGCCTACGACGACTGCTGCCGCCCCGCCCTCGACGGTGATTCCTGGCCCACCACCGCCGAGGCGCTGATGCGCTCCCGCTACACCGCCTTCGTCCGCGGCAACGAAGACCACCTCTTCCGCACCTGGCATGCCAAGACCCGACCCGACGATGTCGGCGTCGATGACGCCACCACGTGGCTCGGCCTCGAAATCGTGTCCACCACGGGCGGGGGATTCGACGATGTCACCGGCACCGTGCAGTTCCGTGCGCGATTCCGGGACCACCTCGGCGATCATGTCCTCGAAGAGAACTCCTCCTTCGTCCGCCGTGCCGGGCGGTGGATGTACCTCGAAGCGCTCGAGAGCTGACAACCGGCAACGGCTTCGAACGCCGACCACTGTGTTTATACTGGTGTTCGGCGCATCCAACGCCCAGCCGAGGTCGTGTTCCCAGCACACCGACCGCATGGCGAAGGGGAGAGAATCCTCGGACGAAACCGGCACGGTGATTTCCTGACCAGGTTTCGTGCTGGGGGAGACTTGGTCGTTTGAGGAAGTGACACCATGACCAAGGACAAGGATTTCAAGAAGCTCGTTCGCACGCGGATGACCGAAACCGGTGAGAACTACACCACGGCCCGCACCGCGCTGGTCGCCGCGAACCAGGGTTCAGGATCCAACAGTGATTCCCGCAGCGAATCCGTCATCGCCCCGGAGATCGCACGGTTTCGGGCGAAGACACTGAAAACGTTCATGCCGGACGGCCACATCGTCGCCATTCCGACGAAACGACGCGCCCTCGTGCTCGTCCTCATCGAAGTCCTCGCCGCCCTCGACCCGGACCAGGTCTACGCCGAAAAACGACTCAACGGCATCCTCGGGGATTTCCATCCGGACTTCGCCCTGCTGCGTCGCGAACTCATCGACTACCGCCTGCTCGAACGCAATGCCCACACGGGGGAGTACTGGGTCAACCCGAACCCGCCGACCCATACCGGTTCGCAGGCGCAGGAGATAGCCGGACTCGAGGTATTTCTGCGCTGAACCGGCGACAGCGTATCCTTGAAGCTCGAACCACAAACGGGCAGACAAGAGGAGCATCCATGGCCTATCACGCCGATTCGACCGATCTCGACGAAAAAGAGATTCTCAGCTGGGACATGTTCGGCCGATCGGCGCGTGAGATGGCGCAGACCATCGCGGATTCCGACTACGATCCCGAGATCGTCATCGCCGTAGCCCGCGGTGGACTGCTGCCCGCCGGAGCACTCGCCTACGCGCTCGGACTCAAGCTTTCCGACGCCATCAACGTCGAGTTCTACACCGACGTCCACGAGACCCTGCCCGACCCCATCCTGCTCGCCCCGATGCTCGACATCGAAGCGATCAAGGGCAAGAAGCTGCTCGTCGTAGATGACGTCGCCGACTCCGGCCGCACCCTCGCCCTCGTCCTCGAACTGCTGCGCAAACACGGTGCGGAAGCCCAGTCGGCCGTCATCTACGCGAAGTCCGCATCGATCATCGACCCGGACTTCGTGTGGAAGCGCACCGATCAGTGGATCGTCTTCCCCTGGTCGGCCGAACCCCCGGTCGAACCCAGCAAGTAAGCTGACCAAATGGAGGAGACACGGGACATCGCCGCCCCGTGCGGACGCGTGCGCGCCTACGTCAACGACGACGTGATCCGCGCACGGGGCATCCGCTACGCCCGTGCAGGTCGTTTCCTCCCTCCCGTCGATGAACCTCCGGTGGACTTCATCGACGGCGGTCGACCGGGCCCGGCAAGCCCGCAGCTGCGCCGCGACCCGAATGCCGGAATGACCTTCGATCAGCTCGGCGGGCTGCCCATCAGCGAAGACTGTCTGCGCGTGAGCGTGACTATGCCGAAGGACACCATCACCGAGGCGGGGCTTCCCGTCCTCGTCTGGATCCACGGCGGAGCCTACGTCGCCGGGGCCGGGGACGCGGAGATCTACGATCCGCACGCCCTGGCCGCCGAGCAGAACATCATCGTCGTCTCCGTGACCTACCGCCTCGGAGTCCTCGGATACCTCGGAACCGGCCGAGACGAACACCTCAACCTCGGAGTGCTCGACCAGATCTCCGCCCTGCGCTGGGTGCAGACGAACATCTCCGCCTTCGGCGGCAACCCGGACAACGTCACGATCGCCGGGCAAAGCGCCGGAGCAGACGCCTGCGCCCACCTCATGATCGCCGAAGGCACCGCAGGACTCTTCCATCGTGTGCTCATGGCCTCAGCACCCTTGGGACTCGCCGGCGGCACCGACGCAATGAACTGGGCAATGGGGAAAGTCGCCCAGAAGATCGACCCTGAAGCCGGCGTCGACGGCATCCTCCGAGCGCAGGAAGAAGTGCACAAAGCCGCCCTCGTCGGGGGTCTGCATGCCGGAATGTGCTTCGGAGTCCGTTACGGCCAGTACCCTTTGCCATCACGCTCGAAGGCAGCCGAGGCCTGGGCCGAAGTCGCCCCGAAATTCGACGTCCTCATGACCCGCACGGAACGGGAGATCGCGTTCTTCGCCGGTTTCGTTCCCGCACTGCGTCGCCTCCACGATCGCACCCTGACCTCGCCGATGCTCGAATCCCTCATCTCCGGAATCACCTCGGCGGTCTATACCCGGGCCGGACGCGAATTCTACGACCGCCACCGGATGTCCGGCGGTCAAGGCGCCCGCCTGCTCATCGTCTCCCGCGGAGACGGCAGCTTCTTCGACGCGGCCCACTCCGGAGATCTGCCGCTGATCTTCCCCGGCGATATCTGGCACGATTCCTTCCTCGACTACGGTGCGACCACCGATATCGCCGGTCCCGAGCTGCGCCGGACCTGGGGCGAATTCGCCTCCTCGGGCACACTGCCGCGGGTGCGGGTGCCCGGACTCATCGACATCATGGGCTGAAGGGTCAACTGTACGATCGCCGTCTGCGATCCCAGCTCTGTCGTCTTTTCACAACCGCCATGTCACCGGCGTGCACTACCGTTGGACCATGGACGCACATCAGATCTCGGCAGCCCGTCTGATCTCGCAGGGACTCATCGGACCTCCACCCGAGTCACCGACAGGAACCGACCTCTCAACCGCCGGCGCAGTCGTCGAGCATCTCGGCTGTGTCCAAGCCCAAGCTCTCGGCGGTGCACTGATCTCCATCGCCCTGCGCCTAGGACCGGATGTCACTGACGGTGTGGCCGCGGTCCGTGCCGCCATCGATTCCGGAGAGATCGTGCGTTCCTGGACCCAGCGCGGCACCATCCATCTGACCACGGCCAAGGACATCGGGTGGATCCTCGGCCTCACCGGGGCACGGATCATGAAATCCACGGCCAAGCGGCGCGAGTATTTCGGCATCACCGACGCGATGCTCGATACTGCAGCGGAACTCGCCACAGCGGCCATCCGGGACCGGGGACCGCTGACGCGCGAAGAGGTGCTCGAAGCGTTCGCTCCCATCGGTGCCGGAGACGAATACGGCCACGCCCGTTGCCTCATCACTTCCTTGGCGCTGCAGAACATCATCGTCCAAGCCCCCGTGATCGAGGGCAAAGATGACATGAAATACGTGCTCACCGCCGATTGGGTGCCCACACCTACAGAGCTGGACACCGAGGCGGCCGACCACGAATGGATGAGACGCTTCGTCACCAGTCACGGACCGGTCACAGTCGATGACGCGACACGGTGGACGGGACTGCCGAAGACGAGAATGAGAAAGGCCATCCGCGCCGGAATCGATGCCGGAGAGATCGTGAGCACCGACATCGACGGCACCGACTACGCTCACGCACCGGATCTGGAGGACCGACTGGCCGAATGGGAGACGGCGGCGCAGGAGACCATGCTGCTGCCGGGATTCGACGAGATCATCCTCGGGTACAAGGACCGCAGCGCCACACTCGACCCTGCGAATGAGAGACTCGTTGTGCCCGGAGGCAACGGAATGTTCAAGAACACGGTGGTGACCGGCACCCGCGCACGCGCGACCTGGAAACGATCACCCCTCAAGACCGGTCCGCGGGTCCGCGTCGACACCTTCCCAGGGGAGAAGGTTGACCTCGAGGCCGTCGAATCGGTGAGTGCAACCCACCCGGCCTTCGTCTGAGCACGCAGAGACGACCGACGGTGGACGATCGCCACATGACACGCACACAGTGGGCCAGCCGTGTGGGTGAAGGCGACCGACCGGCATCGCCTGCGGGCCGAACTGCCGTCGGGATCATCCTCAATCCCAAACACCCGGCGACCCTGCGGGCGTATGCCGAGCTCGTGCCGGAACTGCGCAATACCGGCGCGCACTACCGAAGCATGACCACCAGCGTCGACCGTTCCGGTCGTTGGCAAGCCGAACAGCTCGTCAAATGGGGCGCTGACATCGTCATCATCCTCGGTGGCGACGGCACCATCCGAGCGACAGCGCCGGTACTCGCCGAGGCGGACATCCTGACGTTCCTCGTCCCGACCGGGACCGCGAACGTGCTCAGCCGCCATATCGGCCTCCGATCCTCCCGGCACGCCATTGACCATTGCAAGCGCACGATCGCCTCGATCATCCGTGACGGCTATCCGCCGAACCTCCGGAACGTTCCGATCAATACTGCGGAGTACCAGACGGCCGACGGCGCTCGACATCGCACCGAGTTCATCAGTCTCGCAGGAATCGGGGGAGACGCCCGGGCCGTCGCCCACCACCATGTCTCGCTCGGGCTGCTCGGCTACGCCTGGGGAGCCGCGCAGGCCCTCGTCGCCGCAGATTTCACCGCGAGCACGGGAGACACCGCAAGCATGAGGGACGCCGCAAGAGCGGAAGACACCGCAAGCACAGGGGAGGGAACCGACTCGGGGCTGGTGTGGTCGGTGATGGCGTCGAAGGTCGCCCGTCCTGCCGGTCCCATCGCCGTGTTCCCCGAAGCGCGCATTGATGCTCCGACCTTCTCCATGCTCACCGTCGGCCCGTTTCCGCACTCACCCATGGCGCGGTGCCGAGCCTGGGCAGGAATCGCCGCGGCATGCCTGCAGGGCAGACCGGAGGCCCACCCGCTCATGAACTATCGGCGCACAACCGAGACGACGGTCACCGTCGAATATCCGGTACCGGCACAACTCGACGGAGACCTCATCGGCGACTGCCTGGAACTGCGGGTGAGCGCCGGTGAGAAGACACTGCGGGTATCAGCGCCGGCGTCGTGAGGTGCCGAAGATTCCGCGTGCGATCTCGCGTGCCGCGGTCCTTGTGAACTGTTTGAACGCCGAGGACTTCACGACCTGGGAAAACAGGTTCTCGTCGTCCTTCTTCGCCGACTTCTTCCCAGAACCGCCTGACTCCTCCGGGAAGTCGATCTTGTCCGCTGAAGCGTCGCGACCCTGACTCTCAGCGGGCGCATCGGCAGGAGCTGACTTCTGTTCCTCGGCGTGAGCTTCTGACCCGCCCTCGAGGCGCTTGGCGAGGATCTCGCGGGCAGATTCGTTGTCGATCGCGGTGCCGTACTTCTCATGCTGGGGCGACGCCGCCACAGCCGCTTTGATCTCGTCCTCGCTCATCGGCCCCATCTTCGACTCCGGGGCTCGCATTCGCGTCGGTGCCACCGGGGTCGGAGCACCATCGGGGTCCATGACGGTGACCACGGCTTCGCCGATGCCGAGCGAGGTGAGCAGCTCTTCGAGGTCGTAGTCGGACTTCGGGAAGGTCTGCACGGTCGCTTTGAGCGCCTTCGCGTCGTTGGGTGTATGTGCCCGCAGCTGGTGCTGAATGCGCGAACCCAACTGTGCGAGCACATCTTCGGGAACATCCTTCGGCGTCTGAGTGACGAAGAAGATGCCGACGCCCTTCGAGCGGATCAGTCGCACGGTCTGCGTCACCGACTGGAGGAAGGCCTTCGACGCGCCGGCGAAGAGCAGGTGGGCTTCGTCGAAGAAGAACACAAGCGAGGGCTTGTCCGGGTCGCCGACCTCCGGCAGGTCCTGGAACAGGTCGGCCAGCAGCCACATGAGGAACGTGGAGAACAGGGCCGGCGACTGACTGAGTTTCTGCAGTTCGAGCACAGAGACGATTCCGGCACCGTTGTCGTCGGTGCGCAGCAGATCAGCGGTGTCGAATTCCGGTTCGCCGAAGAACACGTCGCCGCCTTGGGCAGCGAGTTCGGAGATCTTGCGCAGGATGACGCCGACGGTGGCCTTCGACGCCCCGCCGATGCCTTCGAGATCGGCCTTTCCCTCGTCAGAAGTGAGGAAGGTGAGGACGGCCTTGAGGTCGGAGAGGTCGAGCAGCGCCAACCCTGCCTGATCGGCATAGTGGAAGACCAGAGAGAGGACGGATTCCTGAGTGTCGTTGAGTTCGAGCACCTTTGCCAGCAGAATCGGCCCGAACGAGGTCACCGTCGCTCGCAGGGGAGTGCCGAGCCCCGAATCACCGAGAGTGTAGAACTCGGTCGGATTGGACCGCGACTGCCAGTCCTGACCGGCGGCATCGAGGCGCTTGCGCAGCTTGTCGGATTCGACGCCGGCAGCGCCGATGCCCGAGAGATCGCCCTTGATGTCAGAGGCGAACACCGGCACTCCGGCCCGTGACAGCTGCTCGGCGAGCACCTGCAGGGTCACGGTCTTACCGGTTCCCGTGGCACCGGCGACGAGGCCGTGCCGATTGAGCATGGACAACGGGATGGAGATCGGGGTCTCCTTCGAGGGTTCTTCACCGTTCAGGGCGACCCCAAGATCGAGTGTCTCGCCGTCGAAGGTGTATCCGTCTTTGAGTGTCTGCAACGCCTGCTCAGTCATGAGTCAATCTTTACACAGCGGCACCGAGGTGGTGGAGGAATTCTGCATGGATTCGTCCGTCGGTGCCCAATTCCGGGTGGAAGCTGGCACCCCAGACCGAGCCCTGCCGGACGAGGACGGGCACGTCGTCGTGACGGGAGAGCACCTCGGTGTCAGGCCCGAGCTCGAGGATCTGCGGGGCACGAATGAATGTGCCCTCGACCGGTTCGTCCAGTCCGCGTACGGTCAGCGGGGCGGTGAAGGACTCGCGCTGTCGACCGTAGGCGTTGCGGGCAACGATGATATCGAGCCCGCCGAGGCGGTCATACCCACCCAGCGAATCGTCGCTGAGCCGGTCGGCCAAGAGAATGAGTCCGGCACAGGTGCCGAAGACCGGCAGACCGCCGGCCATGTGTTCGCGCAGAGTCGCGAAGAGATCCGTGCCGGCGGCGATGCGCACCATGGCAGTGGACTCACCGCCGGGCAGAACGAGCGCATCGAGGCCCGTAAGGTGTTCGGACCTGGTGACTTTGAGGGTGTCGACCCCCAGGGAGCCGAGCATGAGCAGGTGCTCACGGAAGGCTCCCTGGAGGGCGAGGACGCCGACTCTCACCAGCCGCGCTCGGCCAGGCGGTGCGGTGCGGGGACGTCGGCGACGTTGATGCCGACCATCGCATCGCCGAGTCCGCGGGATGCCTCGGCCACGGCCTGCGGGTCATCGAAGTGCGTGGTCGCCTCGACGATGGCTTTCGCACGGGCCTCCGGGTTGCCGGACTTGAAGATGCCGGAGCCGACGAAGACGCCGTCGGCACCGAGCTGCATCATCATCGCTGCGTCTGCCGGGGTGGCGATGCCGCCGGCGACGAAGGTCACGACGGGCAGACGGCCGAGGCTGGCGACCTGCTTGACCAGGTGGTACGGGGCGGCGATCTCCTTGGCCGCGACGTAGAGCTCGTCTTCGCTCTTCGCTCCCAGTGCACGGATCTCGGAGTTGATGGTCCGCAGGTGGCGCATCGCCTCGGAGACGTCGCCGGTTCCTGCCTCGCCTTTCGAGCGGATCATCGATGCGCCCTCTTGGATACGGCGCAGAGCCTCACCGAGGTTGGTCGCACCACAGACGAACGGCACCTTGAAGACGGACTTGTCGATGTGGTTGACGTAGTCGGCGGGGGAGAGGACCTCCGATTCGTCGATGTAGTCGACACCGAGGGTCTCGAGGATCTGGGCCTCGACGAAATGGCCGATGCGGGCCTTGGCCATCACCGGGATAGACACGGCGCTGATGATCGAGTCGATGAGGTCGGGGTCGCTCATCCGGGCGACTCCACCCTGTGCGCGGATGTCGGCAGGGACGCGTTCGAGGGCCATGACTGCGGAAGCGCCGGCCGCCTCGGCGATGCGTGCCTGCTCTTCGTTGACGACGTCCATGATGACGCCGCCCTTGAGCATCTGAGCCAGTCCGGTGTTGAGCAGGGTCTGTGTTTCGGTCATTGTGGTGTAGATCCATTCACTGTCGCGGAGTCGATCCGGGTCGCCACGGGGAACAGAACAGAGGGATCTCTGTCTGCTGCCGGAGGTCGGAGGGATCGTGGTTCTTCGGGGTGAACGGCCGTTCTCGACCAGCCTAAACCGATGAGTGGCTCATTGAGAGAGCCAGTAATATGCAAGTATTTTAGGCCAGATAGACGTGATCGCTCTATGATCGACTCATGGTCACGAAGTCACCGAACGGCACTCAGGCCGAGGGCATCGCTCTGCCGGTGAACGTCGACAAAGGTCTGTCGACTCCGCTGCCGGATCAGCTCACTCAGGAGCTGCGTCGTCTGATTTCGGAGGGGACTCTGCGGCCGGGGGATGCTGTGCCTTCGAGCCGTCGGTTGGCCAAGCATCTCGGAATCTCTCGCGGCAGTGTGGAGACCGCCTATGCGCAGCTTGCCGTGGAAGGATTCCTCATCGCCGCCGAGCGTTCGGCCACGCGGATCAATCCCGACCTGCCCGCCGCCTCGACGACGGTGCGTCCCAAGCGCCGAGTTCCGGACTCGCCGAGGCGGCGCCTGCGCAACTATGTCGACCTGCGCCCGGGGTTCGGCGGTGACGATCCTCTGCGCGAACCGGCCTTTCGTCGGGCCTGGAGGGAATCACTCGACCTCGACCCGGGCCCGATCGACCCCTTGGGCCAGCCCCGTGCCCGGTGGGCGATCGCCGACTATCTGCGGCTGACTCGTGGGATGGCCGTCGACCCCGACGAGATCATCCTCACCAGCGGGTCTCGCGATGGTCTGCGCCTGCTGCTGAGCCTCGGCGTCTCCGGATCCATCGCCGTGGAGAATCCCGGTTTCCCGGGTCTGCGCCAGGCGATGACCGACCAGCAGCTTGTGCCTCTGGACTTGGTCGGCTCCTCGCCGGCACGGGCCGATGTGGCTGCGGCCGTCGTGACACCGAATCACCAGTTCCCGCACGGAACACCGATGCCGGTCGACCAGCGTGCCCGCCTGCTGGACTGGGCAGCTCGAGGAAACGTCCTCATCGTCGAGGACGACTACGACAGTGAGGCCCGCTTCACCCGCACAGTGCTGCCGACCCTCTTCGACCTCGCATCATCGACCGGCAGCAGCGCGCAGGTCGTCCACATCGGCACCTTCTCTGCCCTGCTGACCTCGGCCGTATCGACCGGATACGTCATCGCTCGCGGACCGATCTCGGAGGAGCTCATGAGCCTGCGCGCGGCACTCGGGCCGGCCTACTCGCCGATTCTGCAGATGGCCATCGCCTCCTACCTCGGCTCCGGTGGGCTGCGTCGCCGCATCTCCCGGGGACGGCGGCGACTCCGGGCCGCCGAGGATGTCGTATCCGAGATCGGACCGATCCCCGGTCTCGTCCACGAGGGACGCACCCTCGTCATCGAAACGTCTCAGGCCCAGGCCGAAAGCCTCCTGAGGGAGCTAGCCGAGCGCGGCATCCTCGTCGCCTCGTTGGCTCGCGGCTGGACCGGTGGCGACGAGATTCGACACGGTCTGGTCATCGCCCATTCGAACGTCGAGGCCCCTGCGCTGCGGGAGGCCTTGGGGGCGGTGAAGTCCCTGTTGAGTAGGATTCAGTCATGAGGAATTCCGGATTTGCAGTCGACGGCATCATCAAGCTGCTGCTGGCCGTGCTCGGCTTCATCTTCATCGGCGGGCTCGAGGACTTCTTCCTCGCCCCACGCTGGTTGGTCGTCACCGCGCTGGTGCTGCTCTTCCTCAGCGCTGCCACCCAGATCTCCTATGCCGTGACCAAGGGGGAGAAACGCTACCTGAAGTTCCCGATGGTCTTCGACGCGCTTCTCATCGTCGCGGTCGTCGTCGGCCTCATCCTCGCCGCTGCGAGCAACCCTGCCGGCGCCTGGGTCCTCTTCGGATTGGTCGGAGTGGGCTCGTTGGGCATCGCCGTGGTCTTCACGACCGGCGAGAACGGCCCGTCGTTCAGCGAAGACGAGCCGCAGAACCCCTGACCGCTGTCGCACGCCGCCCTACGCCGATGAAG
The DNA here is from genome assembly GCF_057654315.1 of Brevibacterium sp. Lmc1. NCBI lineage: Bacteria > Bacillati > Actinomycetota > Actinomycetes > Micrococcales > Brevibacteriaceae > Brevibacterium > Brevibacterium sp. Lmc1. The sequence continues at coordinate 1,808,352 of NZ_CM172803.1, forward strand.
CGTTCCCGCACGGTGCTTTCCGTCGATCAAGCGTTCCCGCGCGCCGCTCTCCGTCGATCAAGCGTTGGCGCACTTGTGCGCCCGTCTACCGGCACGTATCTGCTGTAGGCCTTGATCGGCGCGCAGCTGACGTCGGCACGGCGTGCGCTCAGCGGTTGAAGGCGATGGCCGCGATATGGCCGTCGGGAATACCGGCCTCGAGATCGTGGATGTCGACATCGGGATGCGGTGAGTTCGGTTCCGGTCCGGCGCCGATGTAGTCGAGACCCGGATCGCGAGCCAGGCCCGTGCTCAGCGCCTTGAGAAAAGCTTCGGTGCGCGCCCACACACGGACGAAGCCGGCAGCGAAGTCGTCATCGGGAAGCGCTTCGAGTTCTGCCCGTTCTCTCTCATGGAGCAGCTGCATCGCCTCCAGTGCGACATCTCGCTCGGGGATCGCTTCGATGTCGAGTCCGACCGGGTCGTCGGAGACGGCGATGAGGACGAGGCGACGAGACCTCGAGACCGAGAACTCGCACTCGTCGTGACGTGGTTTGCCCGCCGAGTCGAGGCGGATCTCGATCGCGGCGGGGTCCTGACTCAGATGCGCTCCGAGCACATGGCGGAGGACGACCCGGCCGGCAGACCAGGTGGCGGCCGCCTCGGCGTCGAATTCCTTCGCATAGTTGCGTTCCTGCTCGGTGAGCACGGAATCGTCATCCCGCGCCCAGGCCGCTTCGGCCGAGGTATCGGCGAGGATGAGAGTGACGGGCAACTCGGTGGGCAGTTCGGTGAAGCTGGGGTGGTGCGCCATCGATCAGCGGCCCAGGGCCTTGTTGATCTTCTTCAGCTTGCGGTTGAGCACGAAGATCCGCACCGAACCGATGATTCCGGCGATGAGGATGCCGCCGATCGCAGCGAAGAGCATCGCCACGCCCAGGGGCAGTTCGAACTGCCAGCCGAAGTACTTGAACTCGGCCGGGACATTGTTCTGCAGAATGAAGATGAGCAGCAGGACGACGATGAGGGCGCCGAGGATGAGGGAGACCCACATTCCCGCGGACATTCCGGATCCGGCCTTCGTCGACGGCAGTTCACCGGTGTGTCCCGTCGGAGGCTGGGTCTGCTCATGCCTCTCCTGCGGGGACATCTCTCGGGTCTTGTCCACCGCAGCGGTCTCGCCCGTCGCGGGAGTATCGCTGCCGAGGACTGAATCGGTTTCGGCCAGGAGCTCTTCGGGCGTCTGCGAATCGCCACGCGGGTCTTGAGTACTCATGCGCCCCATCATAACTGCTGATGGGGCGCATAAGGCAGGTTTGCAGAAAGAGTCCCGGCAACCGCTGCCGGGACTCTTTCCTAAGGGGTGTCGATCAGTTGATCAGACGGTCTTGCTCAGCGAGGAGATGATCTCATTGAGCGTGGCCGAAGGCCGCATGGCGGCTTCGGTCTTCGCATCGTTCGGGTAGTAGTACCCACCCAGGTCGACCGGGCCGCCCTGAACCTCGAGGAGCTCGGCCACGATGGCGTCCTCCTTCTCAGCCAGTGCCTTCGCCACGGGGGCGATGGCCTCGGCCAGAGCTTCGTCCGCGGTCTGCTCGGCCAGCTGCTGCGCCCAGTACAGGGTGAGGTAGAAGTGGCTGCCGCGGTTGTCGATCTCGCCGACCTTGCGCGACGGCGACTTGTTCTCTTCGAGGAACTTGCCGGTCGCGGCGTCGAGGGTGTCGGCCAGCACTCCGGCCCGCTCGTTTCCGTGGACGTTGAACTCGTGGCGGAAGGACTCTGCCAGGGCGAGGAACTCACCGAGGGAGTCCCAGCGCAGGTGGTTCTCCTCGACGAGCTGCTGAACGTGCTTCGGAGCCGAGCCGCCGGCACCGGTCTCGAACAGCCCGCCGCCCGCGATGAGCGGAACGACGGAGAGCATCTTCGCCGAGGTGCCGAGCTCCAGGATCGGGAACAGGTCGGTGTTGTAGTCGCGGAGCACGTTGCCGGTCACCGAGATGGTGTCCTTGCCCTCACGGATGCGGTCGATGGAGAACTGAGTGGCCTCCACCGGGTTCATGATGCGGATGTCCAGGCCCTCGGTGTCGTGGTCCTTGAGGTATTCCTCGACCTTCGACGTGATGTTGCGGTCGTGGGCGCGGGTCTCGTCGAGCCAGAACACGGCCGGAGTCTCGGACAGGCGGGCACGGGTGACGGCGAGCTTGACCCAGTCGCGCACTGGGATGTCCTTCGTCTGGCAGGCACGCCAGATGTCACCGGCAGCGACCTCGTGGCTCATCAGCACATCGCCGGTGGAGTTGACGACCTCGACGGTTCCGGCCTCCGGGATCTCGAAGGTCTTGTCGTGGCTGCCGTACTCTTCGGCCTTCTGCGCCATGAGACCGACGTTGGGCACGGTGCCCATGGTCCGCGGGTCGAAGGCGCCCTTGGCCTGGCAGTCCTCGATGACGGTCTGGTAGACGCCGGCGTAGGAGGAGTCGGGGATGACGGCCAGGGTGTCCTGGGTCTGGTCATCCTTGTTCCACATCTTGCCGCCGACGCGGATCATCGCCGGCATAGAGGCATCGACGATGACGTCGGAGGGCACGTGGAGGTTCGTGATGCCCTTGTGCGAGTTGACCATGGCCAGGTCGGGCCCGTCGGCCAGACCCTTCTCGATTCCGGCTTTGACTCCGGCAGCCGCCTCGGCAGGCAGGGTGTCGAGCCCGGCGAGGATGGCGGCCAGTCCGTTGTCGGAGGTCAGTCCCGCCTCGGCGAGGACGTCACCGTACTCGGCGAAGACGTCGGGGAAGAAGGCTTCGATGACCTTGCCGAAGAGGATGGGGTCGGAGACCTTCATCATCGTGGCCTTGAGGTGGACGGAGAAGAGGACGCCGTCGGCCTTGGCCGCGGCGATCTGGTCCTTGACGAATTCGTCGAGGGCGGCGGCGTTCATCTTCGTCGAATCGACGATCTCGCCGGCCAGAACGGGCAGGGACTCCTTGAGGACCTTCGTCTCTCCCGCAGCGGTGCGCAGGCGGATCGACAGGGTGTCATCGGCCTCGATGATCACGGACTTCTCGTTGTCGCGGAAGTCGTCCGAGCCCATGGTGGCGACGCGGGTCTTCGAGTCCTTGGACCATTCGCCCATCGAATGCGGGTGGGCCTTGGCGAAGTTCTTCACTGCCTGCGGAGCGCGACGGTCGGAGTTGCCCTCCCGCAGCACCGGGTTGACGGCCGAACCCTTGACCTTGTCGTAGCGTGCCCGAACGTCCTTCTCCTCATCGGTCGAAGGCTCTTCCGGGTAGGCGGGCAGGTCGTAGCCCTGGGACTGCAGTTCGGAGATCGTCGCCTTCAGCTGCGGGACGGACGCCGAGATGTTGGGCAGCTTGATGATGTTGGCATCGGGGGTCTTGGCGAGATCGCCCAGCTCCGCGAGTGCGTCGCCGACCTGCTGTTCCTCAGGCAGACGGTCGTTGAACTGGGCCAGCACGCGTGCGGCGAGAGAGATGTCCCTGGTCTCAACCTCGACACCGGCCGACGTGGCGAAGGCTTCGATGATCGGCTTGAGCGAATACGTCGCCAGAAGCGGCGCTTCATCCGTGCGCGTGTAAATGATTTTAGCCATAGTTAAGGACCACTCCGCATCTTCTTGGGGTTTATCGCCCTCCATCCTACCTTCTGGGCCATTTCGGTAGGCGGCCCCGGCCGATGATGGTGCTCACATCCCCAGGTGGCACCCGGTAGTCTTCTGTGTCGGCACGGACAACAGAAAGAGGACGACAGTGGCCAAACTCTACTTCCGGTACGGGGCGATGAATTCCGGCAAGTCGACCGCTCTTCTGCAAGCGGCCTTCAACTACGAGGAACGCGGCCAGCGCGTTCTGCTGGCCAAGCCGCTGATCGACACCAAAGGCGCATCGCAGATCGTGTCCCGATTGGGCGTCACCCGTGAGGTCGACTTCGTCATCCCCGCCGACGGTGACGTGGAGCGGATCTATGCCGAACATGCCGACTACGTCGACCACGATGCCCTCATCGAATCCATCGACGCCCCGAAGATCCCGGTCGCGTGCCTGCTCATCGACGAAGCGCAGTTCCTCAGCCCCGTCCAAGTGGATTCGCTCATGCGGATCGCCACCACCGCCTCGGTGCCGGTGATGTGCTACGGAATCCGCACAGACTTCCAGACGAAGGCATTCCCCGGTTCAGCGCGACTGCTCGAGATCGCCCACACCCTCGAGGAACTCAAGACGATCTGCCGCTGCGGCCGCAAGGCGATGTTCAACGGCCGCCTCGTCGACGGACAGTTCATCTTCGACGGCGATCAGGTCGCCATCGACGGCAATTCCGTGACCTATGAGTCACTGTGCCCGAGCTGTTATCTCGAGTACTCCGGCGGTAGGCTGTCAACGACAGACTCCTGACCGATCCCGACACAGCTTCCCCGTCGAATCCAGCTCATCGACGACCGTCGTATCCAGTCGAAATCCGTTCGCACTTTCAGTTCTCAAGGAGCCTCCATGCGCATCGCCGTTCGTGCCTTCAACGACAATCCCGGTTCTCCCGTCCTCGTCTTCGGCAACGCTTTGGGCACTCGGATGCCTTTGTGGACCTCCGTGGCCGCGCGTCTGGCCGACGATTTCCAGATCTATCTCACCGACCTTCCCGGACATACCCTTCCCGCCGGCGATTCCCTCGCCGAGGCGTCCGCCCCGCTGACAGTCGAAGCGCTGGCTTCCGGTGTCGTCGAGTCCCTCGCCGAGCTCGGGGTGGAGTCCTTCATCTACTGCGGAGTCTCGATCTCCGGCGGCGTCGGTCTGACCCTGGCGCTCAACCACCCCGATTCGCTGGCCGGACTCGTCGCCTGTGCGACGGCCGAGAAGTTCGGCACTCCGGAATCCTGGGACGAACGCATCGGCGAAGTCCGCGCCGACGGCACCAAGGGACTTGTCGATGACACCGCCGATCGGTGGTTCGCCGCCGGGTTCCTCGGCGAGGACATCGCCACCGGCCACCTCATCCTGTCCGACCTCGCCCTGGTCGATGACGAGGCGTACATCGCGGCCGCCTCGGCGCTGAAGACCTACGATCTGAGTGGGAAGCTCGGCTCGATCGCCACCCCGACGCTCGTCATCGCCGGCGCCCAGGATTCCGGCTGCACTCCCGAAGCGATGTCGGAGATGGCCGAACAGATCGAAGGTTCGCACTTCGCCACGATCCCGGACTCCGCTCACCTGCCGATGGTCGAACACCCTGAGATCGTCGTCGATCACATCCAGGAGTTCTGCGGCCAGCTCTAGAGAGGAGCGGACCGCGGCATCTTCGCCGTTCCGGTATTCGGGACCGGTGTCTGAGTCCGAGCGGAACTGGCAGACTGATGTCATGACTGAGCTGTTCGAACCGCTGACACTGCGCGGAACCGAGATCCCCAATCGCATCTGGCTGGCACCGATGTGCCAGTATTCCTGCGAAGCCGAAGACGGAATGCCCGGCCCCTGGCATCTCGTCCACCTCGGTGCCCGGGCGCAGGGCGGATTCGGGCTCATCCTCACCGAAGCCTCCGCAGTCGTCCCCGAAGGTCGAATCTCACCACAGGACGCCGGAATCTGGAACGACGACCAGGCAGAGTCATGGTCGGCCGTCGTCGACTTCGTCCACTCCCAGGGCAGCATCATCGGCATTCAGCTCGCCCATGCCGGCCGCAAGGCCAGCACCTATCGTCCTTTCACCGGTGAACCGAAGGGCAGCGTCCCCGAGTCCGAGGGCGGATGGCCGACGTTCGGCGCCAGCTCCATCGCCTATCCGCAGCTGGCCGAGCCCGTGGAGATGACGAAGGACGACATCGCCGAGGTGGTCGCCGCCTTCGCGGCCGCTGCCCGACGTTCGATCGATGCCGGGTTCGACCTCGTCGAGCTCCACGCAGCCCACGGCTATCTGCTCCATTCCTTCCTGTCCCCGCTGTCGAACCAGCGCAGCGACGAATACGGCGGCGATCTCGCCGGTCGGTCCCGACTGCTCCACGAGGTCTATGCGGCCGTCCGCGCCGAGGTCGGTGAGGACGTGCCGGTGTTCGTACGCATCTCGGCCAGCGAATGGACCGACGGCGGATTCGACATCGCCGAAGCCGCCGATGTCAGCCGTGCGCTGTCGGAGGCTGGAGTCGACCTCATCGACGTCTCCTCGGGCGGCAACTATCCGGTGCGGATCCCCATCGGTCCCGGTTACCAGGTGTCGCTGGCCGCGGCGATCCGCGCCGAGGGCGTGCCGACCGGAGCCGTCGGACTCATCACCGATCCGAAGCAGGCCGAGACCATCCTCAGCACGGGACAGGCCGATGCGATCTTCATGGCCCGAGCAGCCCTGCGCGAACCTTCCTGGCCGCAGCGGGCCGCCCATGTCCTCGGAGCCGAACCCGGACCCTACCCTCCGCAGTACACCCGCGGAGCCTGGTGACCTGTCCCTGAACCTCGGAAGCATCAGCACAGATTGAGGAGTTTGGAAATGCACACGATCGAAACCGAGCACGTCATCATCCGCTCTATCGCGGTCTCCGAGATGGCGAACAACGTCTATCTGCTCACCGCCAAAGAGACCGGCTCCCAGGTGCTCATCGACGCCGCCGACGACGCCGAGGCGATCACCGAGCTCATCGACTCGGGAGCCCAGGACACCGACGCGGAACCCATGCTGCGAGCGATCATCACCACACACCAGCACTGGGATCATATTCGGGCACTGCCGGCCACCTCGGCGAACTATCCGGAGGCGATGACGATCGCCGGTGCCGCGGACGCGGCCGCCATCACCGAGGCGGAAGGCGTGGAGATCGCGCACTCTGTCGATCACCGCGATGTCGGGGACTTCGGCGGATTCGTCCTCCAAGCCATCGCACTGCGCGGGCACACTCCCGGCTCGATCGCACTGCTTCTGCGCGACGGCGGTCAGACGATCCTGTTCTCCGGTGACTCGCTGTTTCCGGGCGGGCCGGGCAAGACCTGGTCGGCGGAGGACTTCACCTCACTCATGGACGACCTCGAGGAGCGGGTATTCGGCGAACTTCCGGACGAGACTCTCGTCCTGCCCGGACACGGGGACTCGACCACCCTGGGCGAGGAACGTCCGAAACTGGGGGAGTGGCGCGAACGCGGCTGGTGACCTCAGCTCGGCAGTGCCGCGAAGCCGAAGAGCGCCCAGACGATGGCGAGGAGACCCACGGCGATGATGCCGATGTTCCATCTCGTCTCGATGACACGCTGCCCACCGGGGTTGGCGAGTTCTGCGTCGCTGAGCGACGAATAGCGCTCGAGCACTGTGTCGACGGCCGGGCTCGGATTCTCGACGAGCCGGCGCATATCGTGCTCGTCCTTCTCCCACTTCTTGCCCTTGCCGGCCAGCGGCCATGAGGCGAACTTCTTCTCATGGGTGCGCACGCTCAGACCGAAGTGGGTCTCGAAGCCGTCGACGAGGTTCCACGGGATCGTCACGGTCTGCAGCGGATTGACCAAGATGAGCTGCTGTCTGTGCAGCTCGACGCGGGGGAACCGGTAGAAGACGAAGACCAAGGTGCCGACGGCCAGAGGGATGCCTGCGGCGGCCAGACCGCGCAGCGTGAAATCGCCGAAGAGGATTGAGAGCACGCCCAAGGCGCAGAGCCCGCCGACGATGAAGAACAGGGCCGTCGAACTCGTCGTCCGCACGACGGTCGGCTCGGTCTCATTGCGATCTATCTCACTGTCAGCCACCTGATCATCCTATCCATTGAGACTGAACAAAAGTTGTCTGTTCCCTTGGTTTCGAAACGGTAACGATTCCGAAATTTGCTCATTATGTGGACTCCGTCACAGTCGCCGGTGAATTAACTTTGTTGCAATCCATGTGAAAAACATGAACGCGGTCACATGCGCTTCGGTCTCTGCCGAAATGCTTCACGTGACCGGAATGCACTCCGGCTTTGGGGTGCAAGAACGAGGGTGACTCGCCCTAGAACAACAAGGAGAGAACGTGAACAAGCGCTTCCTCGCGGCTGGTGCCTCTGTGGCTGCCGCTGCAATGGTGCTCACCGCCTGCACACCCCCTGGCGGAGGCGATGACGACGAAGCATCGAAGGACACCGCCATCAATATCGGTTGGAACGAATCGTTCCGGTCGATGAATACGCTGACCGCCAACGGCAATGCAACCTCGAACGCCATTCTCACCTACATGATGAATGACAACTTCGGGTACTACGATGGTGACCTCGAAGTTCAGGACGGAGCCCTCGGCAAGGTCGAACAGGTTTCCGAAGACCCGCTCAAGGTCAAGTACACATTCAATGATGATGCCAAGTGGTCCGACGGCACCCCCGTCGACGCCGCCGACCTGGCGCTGACCTGGGCCGGCACCTCGGCGAACTTCAACACCGTCGAAGCCAACAACAACGACGACGGAACGGTGAAGAAGAACGACGCGAAGACCGTCTACTTCGATTCCTCGACCGCCGGTTCGGCTCTGATCAAGAAGTTCCCCGAGATCTCCGACGACGGCAAGGAGATCACCCTCGAATACTCCAAGCCCTTCGCCGACTGGCAGACCGAATTCGGCACTGGTGCCGACGGCGTCGGTGTGCCCGCTCATATCGTGGCGAAGAAGGCTCTCGGGATCGACGATGCCGAGAAGGGCAAGGAGGCCATCCTCAAGGCCATCAAGGACAAGGACACCGAGAAGCTGTCGAAGATCTCGAACACCTGGAACACCGGGTTCGACTTCACTTCGATGCCGAAGGACGAGGACCTGCTGGTCCACAACGGTCCGTACAAGATGACGAAGTTCGAGGAGGGACAGTATGTCACCCTCGAGCTCGACGACAAGTACACCGGTCCGGTGAAGCCGAAGGTCAAGACAGTCACGGTCCGCTACAACGGCGACCCGATGGCGATGATCCAGGCGATCGAGAACGGTGAGGTCGATATGACTCAGCCGCAGGCGACCGCTGACGTCCTCTCCGCCGCCGAGAAGATCGACGGAGTCAATGTCGATGCCGCCGATGGTGCGACGTATGAGCACGTCGACTTCACCTTCGACAACAAGGGTCCCTTCGATCCTGCTGCCAACGGCGGCGACGAGGAGAAGGCGAAGAAGGTCCGTCAGGCGTTCCTCAAGGCTCTGCCGCGTGAGGACATCGTCGAGAAGATCATCAAGCCCCTCAACGACAAAGCCGTCACCCGTGATTCGTACTCGCAGGTGCCGGGCTCGCCGATGTACGACGCGATCACCAAGGTCAACGGCGTCGCCGATGCCGCAGATGGTGACGTCGAGGCCGCGAAGAAGCTGCTCAAGGAAGCCGGAGTGGACTCCCCGACCGTGCGTGTCATGTACGACAACACGAACTCGCGTCGTCAGCAGGAGTTTCAGCTGATCAAGGAATCGGCTGAGAAAGCCGGCTTCAAGATCAAGGACGTCGGAGATGTCAACTGGGGCACCCGCCTCGGTGACGGCACCTACGATGTTTCGCTGTTCGGTTGGCAGTCCGAGGGCACCGGCGTGTCCGAGAACGATGCCAACTTCCGCTACGGTGCGCAGAACAACTACGGCGGCTACAAGAGCGAGAAGATGAACAAGATCCTCGACAAGCTTCTCGTGTCCAAGGAAGAGGAGCAGCAGGATCTCCTCATCGACATGGAGAAGCAGCTGACCGAAGATGCCTTCGGTGCGCCGATCTTCCAGTTCCCCGAACTGACGATCTACCGTGACAGCGTGAAGAACGTGAAGTCGACCGCTGTGTCGCCGACGATGTTCTGGAACTACTGGGAGTGGGAAGTCAACTGATCCGCGACTGACGCGATCGGTTCTTCTCCACTCAAGCCTTCTGTGGGGATCACTGTGTGGTCCCCACAGCGGCGTTTTCGGAAGATTGAAACGGAACTCCCATCATGATCAGATTCATCCTCCGACGATTGCTGTCGACAGCGCTCGTGCTCCTCGTCGTCACCTTCGTCCTCTACCTGCTCCTCAACGTCGCGCTCGACTTCTTCTGGGACCTGCGCGCGAGCACATCACCGAACATCGAAGCTCTCTACGAGTCGCGTCGACGTCTCCTCGACCTCGACACTCCGGCCATCGTCCGTTATTTCAAGTGGTTGGCAGGAGTCGGCGGCTGCGCCATCGGCCAATGTGACTTCGGCATCGCCTGGAAGTCGGGTCAGGAAGTCACCGAACAGCTGCAGGGCGCGATCGTCAACACGATCAAGCTCATCACCGCCTCGACGATCGTGGCCATCATCCTCGGCATCGCCGTCGGCATGATCTCGGCCATCCGCCAGTACTCGGGCTTCGACTACTTCATCACCTTCGTCTCGTTCCTCCTCTACTCGCTGCCCGTCTTCTGGGTGGCGGTGCTGCTCAAGCAGTACGGAGCGATCGACATCAACAACTTCATCAACGATCCGACCTTGGAATCCTGGTGGCCGATCATCATCGGCTGTGTGGCCATGGGGCTGTTCTGGATGGGTGCGCTCGGCGGCAGCGCGAAGCGTCGCGTGATCACCTTCGTCGCCGCAGCGGTCATCACCTTCGGCACCATCTACTACATCCTCGCCAGCGGCTGGATGCAGCACCCGACGATCGGCCTCCTCGGCGTGGTCGTCATCGGCGCCGGTGCGGCCATCGTCATGACGTACCTGTCGACGGGCCTGAAGAACCGCCGCGTGCTCTATGCCACACTCATCACGGTGGCCGTCGGCGCGCTGCTCTACTGGCCGCTGATGAACCTCTTCTACTACGTCGACATGAACTGGCTGTGGATGTTCGGGCTCTTCATCGTTGCGATCGCCGTCGCCGTCGGCATCGGTCTGGCATTCCGAGGCCCGGATCCCTGGGATACCGCGCGCACGACGAGCTTCACGGCCATCATCGTGGCAGTGCTCATCTTCGCCGACCGTGTGCTGCAGGGCTGGCAGGAGTATTCGGACGACCCGGCCATCAACAATCGTCCGATCGCGACGATCGGTGCATCGGCGCCGAATATCGACGGCGACTTCTGGATCACGAACCTCGACTCGTTCACTCACCTGCTGCTGCCGTCGATCGCTCTCGTCCTCATCTCCTTCGCCTCGTACACCCGCTATACCCGCGGTTCGATGCTCGAGGTCCTGGGCCAGGACTACATCCGCACGGCACGAGCCAAAGGTCTCAACGAACGTACGGTGATCATGCGGCACGCTATGCGCAATGCGCTGCTGCCATTGGCCTCGGTCGTTCCCGTCGACATCATCACAATGATCGGCGGTGCCGTCATCACGGAGACGATCTTCGGCTGGAACGGCATGGGCAAGCTCTTCATCGATTCGCTGAGACAGGCAGAGCTCGACCCGGTCATGGCCTACATCCTGATCACAGGCCTGCTCGCTATCATCGCCAACCTGGTCGCGGACTTCCTCTATGCCGTCCTCGACCCGAGAATCCGAGTGAACGCATGAGTACTGACAACGACAAACAGAACGCTCTCGCCCTCGACGAAGTCGGGGACAATGCGATCGAGTCGAAGGAAACCGAAGGTCTTTCCCAGGGCAAGATCGTCCTGCGCAAATTCCTCCGTCACAAAGGCGCGATGATCTCCATCGTCGTCCTTGTGCTCGTGGCCATCTTCGCCTTCAGCGCACAGGGATTTGCGGGAATCCCCGGTTGGTGGAAGTTCAGTCATACGGCGTCCGGGCCCGTGGTCAACCCCGGCGGAGCCCCGACCTGGTCGTTTGCGAACTTCTTCTCACTCGGTGATCATCCCTTCGGTCAGGATGAGATCGGTCGTGACAACTTCTCCCGAGTGATGAAAGGGACACAGATCTCTCTCGTCGTCATGTTCATCATCGGCATCGTCTGCCTGATCATCGGCACGGTCGTCGGTGCTGTTGCGGGCTACTACCGCGGTTGGGTCGATTCGGTGCTCATGCGCATCACCGACGGTTTCGTCATCCTGCCGGTCATCGTGGTCGGATCGATCCTCGGTGTGCTCGTCGGCGGAGCGAACGGCCCGCTGCTCGGTGTGGCGCTGGGCTGCATCCTCTGGGTGGGTCTTGCACGTCTCGTCCGCGGAGACTTCATGTCGCTGCGCGAACGGGAGTTCGTCGATTCGGCGCGCGTGGCCGGGGCCAGCGATTTCCGGATCATGTTCAAGCACATGCTGCCCAATGCCATGGGCGTCATCATCGTCAACACGACGCTGATCATGAGTCAGGCGATCGTGCTCGAAGCCTCGCTGAGCTACCTCGGCTTCGGCATCAAACCGCCCGGCATCTCGTTGGGACAGCTCATCAGTGAATACCAGACCTCCTTCGCCACTCGTCCGTGGCTGTTCTGGTGGCCCGGCTTGTTCATCATCGTCATCGCTCTGTGTGTGAACTTCATCGGCGACGGTCTGCGCGACGCGTTCGACCCGCGGATGAAGACCATCCCGAGTTGGAGGAAGATGAAGAAGGCCGAGCGCATGGCACAGAAAGAGGCGAAGTGATGGCTGAGAAGAAAGCAGAGGCCCAGCCGAAGACGGGCTCCCCGATCCTCGAGGTCAATGACCTCGGAGTCCAGTTCTGGGTCAGCGACGAATGGTGGATGGCCGCCGAACACCTCGACTACACGGTCAATGCCGGCGAGGTTCTTGCGATCGTCGGCGAGTCCGGCTCCGGAAAGTCGCAGTCGAGCATGTCACTGCTCGGCCTCCTGCCGAGCAACGGCCGTGCGACCGGCTCAGCGAAGCTCAATGGGCGCGAACTCATCGGCATGCCTCCGGAGAAGATGCAGGCCGTGCGCGGCAACGACATCTCCGTGATCTTCCAGGAGCCGATGACTGCGCTCAACCCGGTCTACACCGCGGGGTACCAGATCGTGGAGACGCTGCGCGTCCACCTTGACATCGGTCCCAGTGAGGCGAAGCAACGGGCGCTCGAGCTCATGCGGCTGGTGGAGATCCCTGATCCGGAGGATCGGTTCCATTCGTTCCCGCATCAGCTCTCCGGCGGTCAGCGTCAGCGCATCATGATCGCGCAGGCTCTGGCCTGTCAGCCGAAGCTGCTCATCGCCGATGAGCCGACCACGGCGCTCGACGTCACGGTGCAGGCCGAGATCCTCAAGCTCATGCGCGAACTGAAGTCGAAGCTCGATGCGGGCATCATCCTCATCACGCACGATATGGGCGTGGTGGCGGATATGGCCGATCGCATCATCGTCATGCGCGCCGGCAAGGTGGTCGAATCGGGTACCGCGGAGGAGATCTTCTACAACCCGCAGCATCCGTATACGAAGCAGCTCCTCGAGGCTGTTCCCCACCTCGGTGAGGGTACCGACAGCGAAGCATTCGGCGGCAGCATCGACGATGTCGAGGCCTCGCTGTCCGATATCACTTCCGATCAGGCCTCGCACGCCGATGACCCGGTCGGCGCACCGGACTCCGCCGTAGGTGGCGACGGTCTCTCCGAGGCCGGGGCTGCCGATATGGCCGTGGCCGAGGCTCGCGCTCAGGTGACCGCGCAGGACCGTCCCGATGTCGAGATGGACTCCACGGAGACGTACTACCATCCAGGTTCGCAGGCGGACTTCTCGAAGCCCTCTGCTCTGCAGCTGCGTGACGCCGCGATCGAGTACCCCGCAATCGGACGGAAGAAGGCCTTCCGCGCCGCTCATCACATCAATCTCATGATCGCCCCCGGCGAAGTCGTGGGCCTGGTGGGGGAGTCGGGGTCGGGCAAGACCACGATCGGGCGCGCCGCTCTCGGGCTGCTGCCCACCGTTGAAGGCGACATGGTCGTCAACGGCACGAGCATCAAGGGCCTGAGCAATAAGCAGATGAGGCCCCTGCGCAAGGAAGTCGGGATCGTGTTCCAGGATCCCGGTTCCTCGCTCAACCCGCGACTGCCGGTCGGAGAGTCGATCGGTGAGCCGCTCTACCTCCACGAGGGGATGAAAGGGCCGGAGCTGAGCAAGCGGGTCGAGGAGCTGCTGACCGCGGTCGAACTGCCGACTTCTATGCGCAACCGCTATCCGCATGAGCTCTCCGGAGGTCAGCGTCAGCGCATCGGCATCGCCCGTGCCCTGACCCTGCGCCCGAAGCTGCTCATCGCCGATGAGCCGACCTCGGCCCTCGACGTGTCCGTGCAGGCGAAGGTCCTCGACCTGTTCGAAGGCCTGCAGAAGGAATACGGCTTCGCGTGTCTGTTCATCAGCCACGACCTGGCCGTGGTCGAGCGCATCGCCGAGCGCATCGCGGTGATGCGCCACGGCTACCTCGTCGAGATCGGCAAGTCCTCACAGGTCGTGTCGAACCCCGTCCACCCGTACACACAGCGTCTGCTGTCTGCGGTTCCCGTTCCGGATCCGCAGGAGCAGCGCAAGCGTCGGGAGGCCAGGGACGCGGTTCTCGAGGCCACGATGAACGCCTGAGTCCGCCCAAGCTGACGGCCACCTGCACGCGAGAGCGTGCGGGTGGCCGTATAATTGTCTGTTGGGTCCGGGCTGGACCGATCTCTCTATCTCAAAAAGGTTCTTGATGACTGAAGCCATCACACGACGGGAAAACCGCCGAAACGTAGCAATCGTCGCACACGTCGACCACGGCAAGACCACGCTGGTCGACGCCATGCTCCGGCAGACCGGTGTGTTCAGCGAACACGGCGACTTCGCCGAACGCGTCATGGATTCAGGCGACCTCGAACGTGAGAAGGGCATCACTATTCTCGCGAAGAACACCTCCGTCCTCTACAACGGTCCCTCGGCCGGCGAGGACCCCATCGTCATCAACGTCATCGACACCCCCGGGCACGCCGACTTCGGTGGTGAGGTCGAGCGCGGACTGTCCATGGTCGACGGCGTCGTCCTCCTCGTCGACGCATCGGAAGGTCCGCTGCCGCAGACCCGCTTCGTCCTGCGCAAGACGCTGGCCGCGAAGCTGCCCGTCATCCTCGTGATCAACAAGACCGACCGTGCCGATGCCCGCATCGACGGAGTCGTCGAGGAAGCTCAGGACCTGCTCCTGGGTCTGGCCTCCGACCTCGCCGACGAAGTCCCCGACCTCGACGTCGACTCCGTCCTCGATGTGCCCGTCGTCTTCGCCGCCGCGAAGGCAGGTGCCGCCTCCCTCGAACAGCCCGCCGATGGAGCGGTCCCGGACAACCCCGACCTCGAACCGCTGTTCAAGACCATTCTCGAGACGATCCCGGCACCGGAGATCAACTCCGACGGCATCCTCCAGGCACATGTCACGAACCTCGACGCCTCGCCGTTCCTCGGCCGTCTGGCTCTGCTGCGCATCTTCGGCGGCACGTTGAAGAAGGGCCAGCAGGTCGCGTGGGCCCGCGGTGACGAGATCAGCTCGGTGAAGATCACCGAACTGCTCGAGACCCAGGGTCTCGACCGGGTGCCCGCCACGGAGGCCTCGGCCGGTGACATCGTCGCCGTCGCCGGCATTCCCGACATCATGATCGGTGACACGCTCACCGACATCAACAATCCGAAGCCGATGCCGGCGATCGTCATCGACGATCCGGCGATCTCGATGACCGTGGGTATCAACACCTCCCCGTTGGCCGGCCGTGAGAAGAACACGAAGGTCACCGCCCGCATGGTCAAGGACCGCCTCGACCAGGAGCTCGTCGGCAACGTCTCGCTCAAGGTCGTCCCGACCGAACGCCCCGACGCCTGGGAGGTCCAGGGTCGCGGTGAGCTGGCTCTGGCCATCCTCGTCGAGCAGATGCGCCGTGAAGGATTCGAACTCACGGTCGGCAAGCCTCAGGTTGTGACCAAACAGGTCGACGGCAAGGTCCATGAGCCCTTCGAAGAGCTCACGGTCGATGTGCCGGAGGACTACCTCGGCGCCGTGACCCAGCTGCTGGCTGCCCGCAAGGGTGTCATGTCGACCATGACGAACCACGGCACCGGCTGGGTGCGGATGGAGTTCAAGGTCCCCGCTCGCGGCCTCATCGGATTCCGCACTCGGTTCCTCACCGAGACCCGCGGCACCGGTATCGCGAACACGATCTCGGCCGGATACGGACCGTGGGCCGGCAATATCGAGTTCCGCATCAACGGATCTCTCGTGGCCGACCGCGCGGGAACAGTGACCCCGTACGCGATGATCAACCTGCAGGACCGCGGTACCTTCTTCGTCGAACCGACCTCCGAGGTCTACGAGGGCCAGATCGTGGGCGAGAACTCGCGCGCCGACGATATGGACGTCAACATCACGAAGGAGAAGAAGCTGACGAACATGCGTTCGGCTTCTGCCGACAGCTTCGAGAACCTCACTCCGCCGCGCAAGCTGACCCTCGAGGAGAGCCTCGAGTTCGCTCGTGAGGACGAGTGCGTCGAGGTCACCCCGGGTGCCATCCGCATCCGCAAGGTCGAACTCGATCAGAAGGAACGCGCAAAGCTCTACGCGAAGATGCGCCGCCAGAACGCCTGAGCCGGATTCCTTGATCCGGCAGCACCGAATGACCTCGAGCACCCAGGAACCAATGACTGTTACGCCACGCGTCCTCCTCGTGCACGCTCATCCCGACGATGAGACGATCACGACGGGCGGCACGATCGCCGAATTGGTCTCCGAGGGTGCCGAGGTCATGGTGCTCACAGCCACCCGCGGTGAGGGCGGCGAGGTCATCCCCGCAGAGCTGAAGCAGCTCGAGGGCGACCGGGCCGGTCTCGCCCGGGTCCGGGAGCAGGAGATCGCCGAGGCGATGCGTGCTCTCGGCGTGCGTATGCACACCTTCCTCGGCGGGACCACGCGCACCTTTGAGGATTCGGGAATGGAATGGGGACCGGACGGTCACGCTCGACCCGCGGCATCGATGACCGACAACGCTCTGAGCGCAGCCGACATCACGACCGTGGCCAGACACATCGCCGCCGTCATCGACGCCTTCGAACCGCATGCGATCATCACCTACGCCGCCAACGGGGGCTATGGTCACCCCGACCACGTGCGGGTGCACGAGGCCACGACCGCGGCAATCGACTTCGCCGAATGGCGGACCGGTCGACTGCTCTACGTCGACACCCCCACCGAGGTGGCCCGCCATTCGTTCGACCCGCACCAGGCAGGCTTCGCAGACACCGGATTCGCCCCCGCCGAGACGATCCCGGCCAAACCGCCTGTCGGTCAGATCGTCATCGACCAGGACGTCAGCGCGGTGCTGCCGGCGAAACGGGCAGCGTTGGAAGCCCACCGTACGCAGGTGAGTGTGTCAGGCGGTTTCTTCGCTCTGTCCAACGGTGTCGGCCAGAAGATCGGCGACCGCGAATACTTCTCGATCGGAGCCGGAGCGCCGATCCCGTCCGAGATCCTCAACGCCGGATCGGCCCCGCACGTGCTCACCGGCCTCGATGTCGCAGTGGTCGAAGCTCAGGAGAATACAGCGGTTCAGCCCCTGCGACGGCGACGCGCACCGCGGAAGCCGGGAATCTTCGCCTACCTCCACTCCGCTGTGCTCGGACTGCTCATCGCCTTCCTCGGCACCATGCAGCACCTCAACGTCACGGTGGTCAACCTCGGCGAGACCCCGATCATCCTGCCGTGGGGACTCGTGCTGGCCCTGGCTCTGGCCGCGGCGGGACTGTGGCACCTGAAAACGATGTATCGCAGCAGCGCCCCGATGCTGGTCGCCGCCGTGATCATCGCCGTACTGTCCTTCGTCTTCGGTCAGCCGAAGTGGCTGCCCGGCGCCGATATGATCGTCACCGGACTGCTGCGTTCAGTTGTGTGGCTGCTCGGACCGATGGTCCTGGCTGCCGTCTTCTCCTTCATCAACGTGCGCGGGCACGATCGCACTCGATAGACTCGTGCGAACCGCACCGAATCAGTCGTTATCGACACCCTCGGGAGAATGATGCCGACCAATACCCTGTCCGATGGAACCTCGAACGCAGGCGGGCCCGACCCGTCCGGCAGCGCTGTCCGGAAGAAGTCGGTCTGGCCCTTCATCCTCGTGGCCGTCGTCGTGCTGGCCGCCATCTATGTGGTGATCGGCTTCTTCAGCGGTCGTATGCTCGCACCGGGGACGACCGTGGCCGGAATCGACATCGGCGGCAAGTCCGCGACAGACGCCGAGAATACACTGCGCAACGACCTGCGCGATGACGCGGAGAAGGACATCGTCTTGAAGGCCGGAGAACCGACGGCGAAGCTCGACCCGGAGAAGGCCGGAATCACCTTCGACGCGGAAGCGACAGTCGAGCGCATCACCGGCTTCAGCCTCGACCCCACCGTCATCTGGGACCGCCTGTTCGGTGAGGACGAAGTCGATCCCGTCATCGAGGTCGACGAGGAGAAGTTCGACAAGGAAACCGCGAAGGTCACGGAATCCCTGGCCGTGGATCCCAAAGACGCCGAACTCGAGTTCGACAAGACCACACCGAAGGTCAAGGACGGCAAGAACGGCCAGACCGTCGAGACCGCCGCCGTGCGCACCGCCGTCGACGATCATTGGCTGCGCACCGAGGATGCTCTCCCGGTCATTCCGACGAACGTCGATCCCGATATCACCACGTCCGAAGCCGAGGACATGGCCGACGGATTCGCGAAAGACGCCGTGAGCAAGGACCTCACGATCACGGCGAAGCCCGGGAAGGATGCGGATTCGAAGGTCAAGGGCGGTGACCTCACCGTGTCTCCGAAGACCGTCGCGAAGACTCTGACGTTCAAGGCCGAGGACTCGAAGCTCAAGCCTGTCTTCGATCAGGAGGCTTTGCAGAAGTCCGTGCTGGCCGCGAACAAGGACATCGGGCGACCGGCCGAAGACGCGAGTTTCGAGATCAAGGACGGCAAGCCCGAGGTCGTGCCCTCCCGCGATGGAATCGGGATCAAGGCCAAGGAGCTGACCGGCGCGGTCACCGATGCCATCAACGGCAAGGAGGACAAGCCCACGGTCACTCTGGCCTCGGTCAAACCCGAGTTCACGACGAAGGACGCGAAGAAGGCCGATGTCTCCGACACCGTGTCACACTTCTCCACCGGCTACAGCTCCGAACCCAACCGCGATACGAACCTGCGAGTGGCTGCGAAGAGGGTCTCCGGCACCGTTCTCAAACCCGGTGAGCAGTTCTCCCTCAATGAAGCTCTGGGCCAGCGCACCGCCGCAAACGGCTACAAACCTGCCGGCGTGATCTCCGAAGGGCAGATGAAGGAAGACTACGGCGGCGGCGTCTCGCAGGTGTCGACGACCCTGTTCAATGCGGCGTTCTTCGCCGGCTTCGAACTCGACGAACACCAGGCGCATTCGCGCTATATCTCCCGCTACCCGGAGGGCCGCGAGTCGACCCTCGACTGGTCGTCGATCGATATGAAGTTCACGAACAACTCGAAGACTCCGGTCGTCCTCGACATGTACCTCAAAGACGGAGAGGTCCACGCGAAGGTCTTCGGCGTCAAGAAGTACGATGTGTCGGCCGACGCCTCGGACCGGTTCAACCACACGTCACCGGGGTCGGTCACCGAAAGCGGGCCTTCTTGCTCCCCGCAGTCGCCGAAGGGCGGCTGGTCGATCCGGATCACCCGGACCATGAAAGACATCGCTTCGGGTAAGACCACGAAGGACGGCTTCACCACGGTCTACCGGCCGGTGAACAAGGTCGAGTGCAAGGGCTGAGCCCTCCCCGCTGGATTCCGGCCGGCTGACCGGTCAGCGTGCTTCGGCGTACCAGGACCGGTGACGCACTGCGGCTCCGAGAGAGGCGAAGAGGCCCAGTGATGCCTCATTGCTCGACTCGACGTCGACGAGGTAGGACCTGACCCCGCGCTGAGCGAGCAGTGCTGCCGCGGCTGCGGCCACCGAACGTCCGGCACCGCGTCTGCGCAGATCGGGACGGGTGATGAGGTTGGTGATGACACCCCATTTGCTGCGCTCGACCACCCTGCAGGCCGCCACCATAGTCCGGGACCCATCGGGATGCTCGGCGTAGGCGGTGACGAACTCACACGGCTGATCGGCTTCGATGAGCGTCTTGAACGCCTCAGCTGAACCCGGTTCCTCACCGGGGTTGCGCTGCGACGTCCATGCGGCGAAATGCTCGGAGGTCGGGGCATCGGAGACGTCGACGATCAGTCCGGCCGCGGCCGCCTCGGCGGGGGAGGATGCACCGCCGGCTGCCTCTGCCGTGGCGCCTGTGAGCAGAAGTGTGGCCTCGGAAGGGGTGTAGCCGCGAGCCGAGAGCAGGGGAGCGAGCCCCTCACATTCGGGTGCCAGCGTCGAGGAATCGTCAGCGGAATAGATCTGGACGCGGCTCGGCCTGCCTCGGGTCCGATACCACTCCTCGACGGCATCGAGTCCCTGTTCCCACCCGAGTCCGGTGTCGGTCACCGGCAGGCAGGAATTGGCGCGCCGGGTCGCTGATTCCGAATGCCGCAGCAGCCAGCCCTTCTGCAGCAGGCTGACCTCGGCGGCCGCCTCGGTGCCTTCGTTGCGCAGATTCTCCACGTGCAGCCAGGACACGTCGTGAGGAAGCCAGGCGGCGGCCGAGATGCGCCGCAGATCCACGGCGGAGACGATCTCATGCGTGCGCCCGGCCTTCGTCGGAGCCGGGGGCACCTCGTGGACGAGGAGGATCTGGGCGCGAGCGATGCGCAGGGGACCGCGCTTCGTATCGATCTCGAGCCCCGCCTCGTCGACGGCTGTGACGACGCCGAGGGCATCCGACGTCGAATGGGTGTCACCGGGTGCGAGCGAATACCGCACGACCACTCGTCTGCCGGGCTGCAGATCGTCCACTTCTGGCCTTCCTCCGCGAAATTGATGCCCTCCCACCCTATGACACGCGCGCCCCGGTCGGGTGCAGGCGTGGTCAGGGATGTCAGATGCAATGCGAATCACTTGAGACCGGTGGTCACGGGAATCGGGCGAAGGCGTATTGTGGGATGTATATGCGCACCATCTGTGAGTCTTTCGAGGAGTCAGCCCAGTGACGTACATCATTGCCCAGCCCTGTGTCGACCTCAAGGACAAGGCCTGCATCGACGAATGCCCCGTCGACTGCATCTACGAGGGCGAACGCAGCCTGTACATCCACCCCGACGAATGCGTCGACTGCGGTGCGTGCGAACCGGTGTGCCCCGTCGAGGCCATCTTCTATGAGGACGATGTGCCCGATGAGTGGGAAGAGTACTACAAGGCCAATGTCGAATTCTTCGACGACCTCGGTTCGCCCGGCGGTGCCGCGAAGCTCGGCAACACCGGCAAGGACCATCCGATCATCTCCGCCCTGCCGCCGCAGAACCACGACGACTGACCGATGACGAACGCCTTCGGACTCAACCTCCCGGACTACCCCTGGGACCGTCTCACGGAATACCGCAACCGGGCCGCCGAGCATCCCGACGGAGTGTGTGACCTCTCCATCGGCACTCCGGTCGACCCCACCCCCGAGGTGATCCGGCGTGCGCTGTCGGACGCAGGGGATGCGCACGGCTACCCGACGACTGCCGGAACCGCACAGCTTCGTGAAGCCATCGCCTGGTGGTACGAGAACTGGCACTCGGTTCAGCTCGATCCCGCCACGGAGATCCTGCCGACTGTGGGCTCGAAGGAGCTCGTAGCCTGGCTGCCGACCCTGTTGGGACTGCGCGAGCGAGGACTGGCCGTCGCCTGTCCCTCCGCTGCCTACCCGACCTACGAGATGGGTGCGACGATCGCTGGCGTCGAATGCCGCCGTCTCGACGCCGCGCAGATCGTCGACGGCGAGTCATTGGACGGTGTCGGTCTGCTGTGGATCAACACGCCGAGCAACCCGACCGGTGAGGTCCTCGACGTCGACACCATCGCCGAGGTGGTTCGCCGTGCTCGTGCCGCCGGAGTCGTCGTCGCATCGGACGAATGCTACGGACTGCTCAATTGGGAATCCGATGAGCCGGCGCCGAGCGTACTTGCAGCCGCGGGGGAGTCGAATGCCGGTGTGCTGAGTGTGTACTCGATGTCGAAGCAGTCGAACCTCGCCGGCTACCGCGCGGCGTTCGTCGCCGGTGACGCCGAGCTCATCTCCGATCTCACCCGCTCACGCAAGCACGCGGGAATGATCGTGCCGTTCCCGATTCAGGAAGCCATGGTCGCCGGACTCCGCGACACCGAACACGTGCTGGCGCAGAAGGAGACCTACCGGTCACGACGCGAGCAGCTGCGAACTGGTCTCGAAGAGTACGGATTCCGCATCGACCATTCGACTGCCGGTCTCTACCTGTGGTCGACCGCGGACAAGAACTGCTGGGAGTCCCTGGCTGACCTTGCCGAACTCGGCATCGTGGCGGGTCCCGGAGAGTTCTACGGAGCGGCGGCTGCCGACCATGTGCGGATTGCGCTGACCGCCACCGACGAACGCATTCGAGCCGCGGCCGAGCGTCTTCGGGCCGCCGCGAGATGATTACGAGGGCGGGGCACGGTGCGAGGAAGTCGACGGTTTCCGAGCGTCCGCTAAGTTCCTGCTAAGACTTCATGCAGGGCGAAAAACTGTTATCTGCCCTGGTCAGACGTATTACCAGCCAGTAAATGAAGCGTGCAGTGATTTTCTGATTCCCGCAGTTGTCGGTAGTCTTTGAAAGAACTGTGCAAAACACCTCAGGAAGTTCTTGGGGTCGGTCAACGGTGAGGAGATCGAATGACTTCGGAGGCGAACCTCAGGATCGCTGATACGGAGCTGACACTGCCCGAGGTGTCAGCAACAGCGGGCAACAACGGATACCGTATCGGTTCTCTGCTCAAAGAGACCGGCGCGGTCACATACGATCCAGGGTTTGCCAACACTGCAACCACCTCGTCGTCCATCACCTACATCGATGGTGACAACGGTGAGCTGCAGTACCGCGGTTACCCGATCGAACAGCTCGCGGAACAGTCGAACTTCGTCGAAGTCTGCTACCTCCTCATCTACGGTGAGTTGCCGACTCAGGAACAGTACGATGCCTTCGACGCTCGCCTGCGCGGACACACCATCGTCCACGAGGACCTGCGGCGCTTCTTCCGAGCGTTCCCGTACGACGCTCATCCGATGCCTATGGTTGCAGCTGCCGTCGCGGCTTTGTCGACGTTCTACCAAGACGACCTCGATGTCTTTGACGAAGACCAGATCGACACCTCGTCGTTCCGTCTGCTCGCGAAGATGCCGACCATCGCGGCACTTGCGCATCGGAAGAACATGGGCCTGCCGGTCATCCACCCGGATAACTCGCTGAGCCTCGTGGAGAACTTCCTGCGAGTGAACTTCGGCGTTCCCGCTGAGGAATACGAACCGGATCCGCTGGCGGTCAAGGCCATGGATCAGCTGTTCATCCTCCACGCCGATCACGAGCAGAACTGCTCGACCTCGACGGTTCGCCTCGTCGGCTCGTCGCAGGCCAACGTGTTCCAGTCGATCTCGGCCGGCGTCAACGCCCTGGCCGGACCGCTGCACGGCGGCGCGAACTCCGCAGTGCTCGAGATGCTCGAGCAGATCGCGGCCTCCGATGACGGACCGAAGAAGTTCATGGAACGCGTGAAGAACAAGGAAGACGGCGTCCGTCTCATGGGCTTCGGTCACCGCGTGTACAAGAACTACGATCCGCGCGCGAAGATCATCAAGAAGACGGCTGACGAGGTTCTCGCGCGGTCCGGCGGCGACCCGCTGCTCGAACTGGCTCAGCAGCTCGAAGAGATCGCGCTGGCCGACGACTACTTCGTCGAGCGCAAGCTCTACCCGAACGTCGACTTCTACACGGGCCTCATCTACAAGGCTCTCGGATTCCCGACGAATATGTTCACCGTGCTCTTCTCGGTCGGTCGCCTGCCCGGCTGGATCGCCCAGTGGCGCGAGATGATCAAGGACCCCGAGACGAAGATCGGCCGTCCCCGACAGATCTACACGGGCGAATACAACCGGAACTACAAGGACATCAGCGAACGCTGAGTCCCAGCGGACGCAACGGCGTCGGAGCAGATTCGTCTGCCCGGCGCCGTTGTGCATTCACCTGCCCGGCACAGTCGTAACTGCCCAGGTCCGTCCCGCGCCGCTGCCCTTTCCCCCGCACCGGCTGCGCTGTTCCGCGCTGCCCTTTTCACAGGTGCATTTCTCCGGCAGGCCTCCCGTCGCCAACATGTCCTCAGCGTGGGCCTTCGTTCGCCATCCCGCACCGGTAGTGCCACTATGCGCCGGTGGTGGCTTCTCCTACACGTGCTTGGGCATGCGTCACCGTTGGTGCCACAACCCCCTGTAGGAACGGGGCGTTATGGCACGCGCGAGATGTTTTGCCTCAAGCGGAGTGATTTGCGACGAGCCATGGTGGATGCACGCTCGCAGGCGAGGCAGATGCGTGCGTGTTCGCTAGGACTGCAGCGATGGGGCGCGTTATCGGAGGAGTGAATGCGCTGAGGGCGCGTCCACATGATGTGAACGCGCCCTCGGCTGCTCTTCGCAGGCGATTCGGCTTCCGCCTCACCGTCAACAAGGTGCCCTCATCTTTCCAGCGAACGGCAGGTCGGTCGATGAGACCCGTTTCGCCGGTCGCCGGAGGCTGACTCAGTGGAGGTCGGGGTTGAGCTCGATGCCCTTTGAGTCGCGAGCGATCGCCTCGACGGTGCCGGTGACAGAATTGCGGCGGAAGAGGATGTTGTTCTTCCCGCTGAGCTCGGCGGCCTTGACCACGGCATCGTCTTCGCCGGGGACCGTCACGCGAGTGCCTGCAGTGATGTAGAGACCGGCTTCGACGATGCAGTCATCGCCGATGGAGATACCGACACCGGCGTTCGCGCCGAGGAGGCTGCCCGAGCCGATGGAGATGCGGTGCGTGCCGCCGCCGGAGAGCGTACCCATGATCGAGGCTCCGCCGCCGATATCCGATCCGTCTCCGACGACGACGCCCTGGGAGATGCGCCCTTCGACCATGGCCGAACCGAGCGTCCCGGCATTGAAGTTCACGAAGCCTTCGTGCATGACTGTGGTGCCGGGAGCAAGGTGAGCGCCGAGGCGGACACGGTCGGCGTCGGCGATGCGCACGCCGGAGGGGATGACGAAGTCCGTCATCCTCGGGAACTTGTCGAGCCCGTACACGGCAACAGGGCCGCGGGCGAGGAGCTTGGCGCGAGTGGCCTCGAAATCCTCGGGGGAGCAGGCGCCGAAGGAGGTCCACACGACATTGGCGATATGGCCGAAGATTCCGTCGAGGTTGACGTCGTTGGGGGTCACGACGCGGTGGGACAGTGCGTGCAGACGCAGGTAGGCGTCGGCCGCCGAGGCGGGACCGGCGTCGAGATCGATCGTGGTGGTGACGACCTCTGAGCGGGTGCCGCGAGCTTCATCGGTGCCCTCCAGGGCGTCGAGACCGTCGTCGGCGGCGCGAGCGGTGGCGGCCGCCTCGGCGGTGTCGTGGGTATCGCCGGTGCTCAGTATCGGGTACCAGACGGAGAGGACGGTGTCGGAATGGATCGTGGCGAGTCCACGTGCGGAAACGATGCGTTCTGTCATGCCTCAAGCCTAGACGGTGGCGCCGTACTAGGCTAAGAGACATGACTGTCGATCCATCTGCTGAGACTGATGCCATATTCGCGCCCGTCGGCGACCTCGGCGAGTACCTGTTCGCCGCGGTGGGTGACCCGGCCGAACTCACCGGCCGATTGTGCGCCATCGAATCCGTGTCCGGGAACGAAACCGTCCTCGCCGATGCCGTTGTCGCTGTGCTGGAGAGGATCAGCGCGGGTCCGGGACCGGACCTGGAGATCCTTCGCGACGGAGACACCGTCATCGCTCGCACGAACCTGGGGCTGGCCGAGCGCATCGTAGTCGCCGGCCACCTCGACACCGTTCCCGTCGAAGACAACCTTCCGCCCGTACGCACCGACATGTCCGGAGACGAGTACCCCGATGACGAGGTCATCTGGGGGCGGGGTGCCTGCGATATGAAGGCCGGAGTGGCGATGCAGCTGTCCACCGCGGCCGCGCTGACCAGTCCGAACCGCGATGTCACCTGGGTCTTCTACGACCATGAGGAGGTCGATGCCTCACTCAACGGACTCGGCCGCGTCTCTCGCAGCCATCCCGATTGGCTGGCCGGCGACTTCGCGATCCTCGGCGAACCCTCGAACGCCTCCGTCGAAGGCGGCTGCAACGGAACCATCCGCGTCGACGTCACCACCACCGGAGTCCGCGCCCACTCGGCCCGTGCTTTCATGGGTGTCAACGCCATCCACGCTGCCGCCGAGATCCTCACCCGGCTCGCCGAATTCGAGACCGGCACCGTCACGGTCGATGGGCTCGACTACCGCGAATCCCTGTCCGCCGTGAACATCCGCGGCGGAGTCGCCGGCAACGTGGTGCCCGACGAGTGCGTGGTGTCCGTGAACTACCGCTTCGCTCCGAGCAAGTCGGCCGCCGAGGCGGAATCCTTCCTGCGCGAGCTGTTCACCGGTTTCGACGTCGTCGTCACCGATGCCGCCGAGGGGGCTCGCCCCGGACTCGACAGGGCGATCGCCCAGGACTTCATCGACACACTCGGACTGTCCCCGGCACCGAAGCTCGGCTGGACGGATGTGTCCCGATTCAGTGCACTCGGCGTTCCGGCGGTGAATTTCGGTCCCGGCAACCCTCTGTACGCCCATAAGTCGGATGAGCATGTGAGAGTCACCGAGGTGGAGCAGGCCACCGCAACTCTGCGCAGCTACCTTCAGGGCCGGTGAATGAGATGACCAGAGCGACAGACGACGTCGATGGCGAGCTTTCGAGTGCTCCCGGGTGCCATTCTGCCGACGATCCGACAGGCGACCTGGGAGACGACCCAACAGGTGACTCGGGCTTCTACAGCAAGGGCCCGCTGCGGCTGAGCGGTGACCAGGTGCCGGAGACGACGACAGACCAGCGCCTCCTCGAATCGAAGTCGGGCACCGACTGGGTGCATGAGGACCCGTGGCGTGTCATGCGCATCCAAGCCGAGTTCGTCGAAGGATTCGGCTCGCTGGCCGAGATCGGACCGGCAGTGTCCATCTTCGGCTCTGCCCGTCTGAAAGCCGGCACCCAGGCCTATGCGGACACCCGCGAGATCGCTCGCCGCATCGCCGAGAACGGCAACGCAATCATCACCGGCGGGGGACCCGGAATCATGGAGGCCGGCAACCTCGGTGCCTGCGAGGGCGGGGGAGTGTCCATCGGGCTGGGCATCGAGCTGCCCTTCGAGACCGGACTCAATCAGCATGTCGAACTCGGCGTGAACTTCCGCTACTTCTTCGTCCGCAAGACCATGTTCCTCAAATACTCGCGCGGATTCGTCGTCATGCCCGGCGGCCTGGGTACTCTGGACGAGCTGTTCGAGGCCTTCACCATGGTCCAGACCGGCAAGATCACCTCATTCCCGATCGTGCTGTTCGGGACCGACTACTGGCGCGGGCTCGTCGACTGGATGCAGAAGACCCTTTTGGCCGCGGGGACGATCAGCGAAGCAGACCTGAATATGTTCACCCTCACCGATGACCTCGACGAAGTCGTCGCCGCGATCGGACCGGGACACGGCCAGGACTCGGCCGCGGCGAATCCTGCGAACGGTCGACCATGAGGGGCGACATCTCATCAGTGCCGGAGGGCGAACGGTTCGATCTGGCCCGGGCTCGGCCCGGAACCCCGGCGATCATGGCCGTGATCAACCGCACCACAGATTCGTTCTACGAATCCGCCGCCACCCTCGACGAGGCGATCACGGCGGTGGAGGCGGCCGCCTCGGCGGGTGCTCAGATCGTCGATATCGGGGGAGTGCGCGCCGGCCGCGGACGGGAGATCTCCGTGGCCGAGGAGATCGACCGCGTGTGCCCGACCATCGAAGCAGTCGCAAGGTCCCACCCGCACGTGCTCATCAGCGTCGACACCTGGCGCCATGAAGTGGCCGAGGCTGCCTGCAGGGCCGGTGCGGGACTGCTCAACGACACCTGGGCCGGGATCGACCCGAAGCTCGCCGAGGTGGCCGCCCGACATGATGTCGGCATCGTCTGCTCCCACACAGGGGGATTGGATCCGCGCACCGACGCCCACCGCAACCGCTATGGCCTAAAGGCCGGTGACGTCGTCGATTCCACCTTGGCAGGCGTCATCGACCTCGCCGAGGCGGCGCGTGCAGCAGGGGTGCGCGAAGACCGGATCATCATCGATCCCACTCCCGACTTCGGGAAGAACACGTACCACTCGCTTCGTCTGCTGCGTGAACTCGACCGATTCGCCGCCACCGGCTATCCGGTGCTGCTGGCGATCTCACGCAAGGATTTCGTCGGTGAGGCCATCGGTGAGGTCGCCCCGTCGGACCGGCTGTACGGAACGATCGCCGCGACCGCGCTGGCCGTCGAGAAGGGAGCGGCGATGATCCGCACCCACGATGTCAGGGCCACTGCCGACGCCATCGACGTGACCGTGGCGATCACCGGCGAAGCGGCGCCGAGACACACCGTGCGCGGACTGCGCTGAGCCTTCCGTGCAGGCGCCTATGCGAAAATGGGGGCATGCCTCTGTGGATTGTCATCGGTGTCGCAGCTGCGGTCTTCGTCCTCGTATTCGTCGTCGCAGCGACCTTCAACGTCTTCTCCTCCGAAACCGTCGACGAGGCCGAAGAGAGCTGGACCGGGCTGCCGGCGGAGTTCACCGTCAAGGACCTGGAATCGGTGCGGTTCCGGCCCGCGCTGCGCGGCTACCGGATGGAAGACGTCGACGCGGCCATGGCGATGCTGCGGGCACGCCTGAGCGAACTCGAAACCGCAGCCGCCCCCGCCGAGGCGGCATCGCCCACCAGACCGACAACCTCACCTGACGGACCGGAAACGGCTGCCGGACCACGATGAGCCGCCCCGCAGACCTCCCCGGAATCACCCTCGCCCCCGAAGTCTTCGACTCCTCCCGTTTCAGCCGCCTCGGCGCACTGTTCATGGCTCTGCCCGTGTGGCTGCAGGCCGTGGCAGTGTACTTCGCCTCCCGCGTCGTGAGCATGTCGATCTTCGCCGCAGTCCTCAAACGGCAGGACCCGGCGAACTGGTCGTCGTCGCCTGTGACGACGACGCTCAATGACTTCCTCAACTTCTGGGACGGCGGCTGGTACGGGCGCGTCGCCGATGAGGGCTATCCCCGCATCCTGCCCGTCGACGAATCCGGAGCGGTCGCGGAGAACCAGTGGGCGTTTTATCCGCTGCACCCCTCGATCGTGTCCACTCTGGCCGACCTCACGGGGCTGAGCTACGAAGTCATCTCGCCGATCGTGTCCACGATCGCGGCCGGTCTGGCCTCGATCGTCATCCTCCACCTCTTCCGGAAGTACGTCGATGCCGGTCAGGCGCTGATGGGCCTAGCGCTCGTGATGTTCTTCCCACCGGCCGCGATCTTCTCCACCGGCTATGCCGAATCACTGACCCTCCTGCTGCAGGCGTCGGCGCTGTTCCTCGTCGTCGAACGCCGCTATCTCACGGCGATCCCGGTCGTCGTTTTCATGGATCTGTCGCGGCCGATCGGCGTGGCGTTCTCGTTCTTCATGCTCTTCCACCTCATCGACCGCTTCCTCCGCCGCCGCAGCGATCCGTATCCGACCGGCGAGGTGATCCGGTCCTGGGCCCTGGGTGTGCTCTCCTGCGCAGCGGCCCTCATCCACCCGGTCCATGCCTGGTGGGCAACCGGATCGCTGACGGCCTATACCGACACCGAGGCGGCCTGGCACACCGGCGAGACCACGTTCGTCGTCCAGTGGGTGGCTCGGTCGATCAGCCTCATCGGTCCGCTCGGTCCGGTGCTTCTCGTCATCGTCGTCGCCGGAATGCTCGCGTTGATCTTCTCCCCGGCGGGAGCGCATATGGGACGGACACTGCAGCTGTTCTGCCTCGGGTACGGCCTGTATCTGCTCATCTTCTTCAATCCGCAGACCTCCACCCTGCGTCTGCTGCTGCCGTTGTTCCCGCTGGCCCTGACGTTGTCGCTGGTGCGCTCACGAGGCTATCGGGCCGCGATGCTGGTGGCCTATATCCTGCTTCAGATCGTATGGGTCGCCTACCTGTGGCACTTCACTCCGCCGGCCGATCTGCCGCCGTGATCGCCTGCTGATCTGCCCCCGTCACCGTCCGTTGGGCGGGAGAGTTACCGGGAACGCGCGGATCATGGAATAATCGTAGGTACATCATTCGGTCCACCTGGTGTGAACCGTCTTTGAATGACAACGGAAGGAAGAGCCCATATGGCAGCCCAGAAACCCCGCACCGGCGACGGACCTCTGGAAGTGACCGAAGAAGGCCGAAGCATGGTGATGCGGCTTCCAGTCGAAGGCGGAGGCCGTCTGGTGATCGAACTCAGCAGAGATGAAGCCACCGGACTCCACGACACTCTCGCCCAGACGCTGGGGCTCTGAGCCGACGGCCGCAGAACACGGCCGGACGGAGACGCACGAACAGCAGAGACTTACCTGTAAGTCTCTGCTGTTGTTGCATTCACCGGGTCTTCTGCAGCAGCAGCAGCCCTTCTCCGATGGGCAGCAGAACCCGTTCGAGGTGCTCCTGTTCGGCGATGCGGTTGAGCATGCTCCGTGCCGCCTGAGTCCGGGGACTGCGATCGACGGGATCGGCGACGGCGCCCTTGAGCAGAGTCTTGTGGATGACCAGCAGGCCCTGGGCATCGAGCAGGCGGAGAGAGGGTTGGATCATCCTCTCAAGGCTGCCCGGCTCCACGTCGATGAAGACCATGTCATAGGCCGAAGGCGCGAGACGTTTGAGCACCTCTTCGGCTCGACCGCTCATCAGACGCAATCGCCCCGGCCGGATTCCTGCCATGTCGGCGAGGTCACGAGCTGCGCTCTGGGTCGTCGAATTCGTGTCGATCGACGTCAGTATCCCGGCGGTCGGCATCCCGCGCAGAAGTGACAGCGTCGACGTTCCCACACCGGTGCCGACCTCGACGGCCGCGACCGGTGTGAGCAGTCGGGCCAGCAGCGTCAGCGTCCTCGCCGTGGTCTGCGACACCGGTGCGATCCCGAACTCATGAGAGTGGGTGCGAGCGGCGTCGAGCAGCGGATCGGGACCGTTGTACTGTTCCGAGAAGGTGAGATCACCTGCATTTTCGCGTGCCAACCGGCCCCTCCCTTCTGGTGCTGAGTTCTCCCAAGTCTAACTGCAATCGGGGTCGATTCCTTGGTTGCGCCACAGTCGATCGAGTTCATCGACTTCGAGGAATGCCGCGCGTTCGACCCGCTCATGTGAATGCGGTGTGCCCTCCTCTTCCCAGTGGATGCGGGCGCGGGCGAAGATCTCGGGCGGCAGGATCCCGGCCGCGTTGACGACTCGCCACCAAGTGACGTTCGATCCGAATTCCCTCATCACCCGTCCGACATAGCGGGGTGAGCAGTCGGCAACGGCGCCGACTGTCCCGTAGGCGACGACGCGTGCGGCGGGTACGAGTTCGATGATGCGCAGCACCCGTTCGACTGCTATCTCGTCCACTGCACCTCCCGGCAGCGGGATGTCGAACCTGAGCTGACCATGAGTCGATGCTACCGCCGTCCACGGTAGACTTGAGACCATGTTCGGTATCAACGGCACCGAAATGGTGATTCTGGTCGTTGTGGCGTTGGTCGTCATCGGACCCAAACGCCTACCCGAATACGCTCAGAAGCTGCGGGACTTCGTGCGGCAGATGCGTCGCATGGCCGAAGGCGCGAAAGACAGCGTCCGACGCGATTTCGGCGACGACTTCAAGGACGTGGACTGGCAGAAGCTCGATCCGCGCCAGTACGATCCCCGCCGCATCGTACGTGAGGCACTCGTCGAAGAGGATGCAGCCATCCGCGAGTCCAAACGTCAGGAACGGGCCTCTGAAGAATTGTCATCCGCTGAGTCCTCCGGTGCTGCCCTGTCCACTGAGACCGACACCGGGGCGACCCCTACCCGGGAGAAATCACCCATCGAACGGTTCCAAGCTCAGATCGACCAGCGCGACCGTTCCGCTGCGGCACCGTTCGACCCCGAAGCCACCTGAGCCGCCCCCGGAACCCACCTGGGGTTGGGGCCGACGGCGTCTGTTGGGAATGTTGCATTCCCACCTCCGTGCAAGCGTCAGTGGCTCAGTTCTTCATCACCGCGGGATGTTCGGGATTCGAGCACAGCTCATCGCCGTAGCCGCGGCAGAAGTACGACCCGCCCTTCTTCCATTCGATCCCGGAGAAGAGCTCGCGCACGGTCACTGCGTAGAGGCCCTTGTCCGCCACGGCCGAGAACACCTCCCGAGCCGCCTTCGCGGTCGACGGATGAATGGAATGCATGAGCACGATTGATCCGGGCCTGGTCAGAGACTGCACACGTCGGACCGTCTTCTTCGCATCTCTGTGCTGCCAATCTCCGGTATCGACGTCCCATATGATCGCAGGGCCACCCAGAGCATGTGCTGCGCGTTTGTCGAGGGCACCGTACGGGGGACGGACGAGAGGTTCGTCCTTCACTCCGACCGATCGCAGTGATCTGTCCGTCCGGTCGAGCTCTCTGCGGATCGTCGCCGAGGAGGTCTTGTCCATCTGGACATGCGAAAACGTGTGATCGTCGACTTCATGGCCGGCGGAGATGATGCGCTCGGCCACTTCGGGGAAGGCAACCGTGTTCTTCCCGAGGAAGAAGTAGGTCAGACGGATGTTCGCCTCATCGGCTGCGTCGAGGATCGTCTGTTCGGTCTTCGCCTCTCCGGGACCGTCGTCATAGGTCAGCGCCACACAGGGCAGCAGCGCGCAGGAGAAGTCGGGGGAGCGCAGATCAAACGGCTGCGGCAGTTCGAGACTGCTGTGCAGCGCCTTCTGGACACGGACGCCGATGGAGGACAGATCGGTGTCGGAGACGGCATCGTCATTGATCGTCAGCGTGCCGGTGTCATCGGCTCCGACGGCGGCCGGGTCGACCGGTGCGGCGAAGAGCCGGCGGGCATTGACTGTGCTGTCGTGGGCGAGATCGGTCAGCAGCAGCCTTGTCTGCGGATGCGGCGACTGAACATCGATTGCGGTCACGACGAATTTCCCGCCGCTTGCCAACACCCGAGTGCTGATGTCCACAGCACGCGGGTCGACTCGAGACGCAGGAGCGTCATCGATGCTGGTCTGGGCTGGTGTGAAAGCCGTCGCCGGCCACCTGTGGACAGGGGCTGTCTGAACGGGGTCGAAGGCAGCGCGGTCGGCGAAGCCTCCGGAACCGTCGATGAGAGACAGCACATGTTCTTCGATCGCCGCATTCAACGAGGCGGCCGTGGGCAGACCGAAGGTGTGGACGTCCAGTCGCGGCGTGCGTTCGTCTGAGACGAGCGCGTAGCTGCGCAGCACTGCGGAGAGAGCGTCCCGGTTCTCGGCGGCGATCGTTCGCTGCGCGGATTCCACCGGCCGTCCGGGGGTGGGGTCATCTCGAAGAGCAGTGACGACAGCTCCGGCCAAGAGGACGAGAGTGGTCAGAGCGCTGAGGCCGACGAAGGCAGAGTAGACGAGGGTATCGCGAGGGGAGAGAGGAGACACCGACTCAGACCGGGCTCAGTCCCAAGGACCTGCCGGACAGGCCGCGACTGCGTCGCCGCAGCGACTCCGCAAGGGTGTCGAAAGCCCTCGCCGCAGGCGAATCTGGACCGCCGAGCACGACCGGGGTACCCGCGTCCGAACCTTCCCGCAGACGAGTGTCCAAGGGGATCTGGGCGAGCAGTGGAACCTCCTGGTCGAGGGCGGCGGCGAGGTTCTCGGCCACGCTGGCACCTCCGCCGGAGCCGAACACCTCCATCCGAGTGCCGTCGGGCATCTCCATCCATGACATGTTCTCGATGACTCCTGCCAACGTCTGCTTCGTCTGTGTGGCGATGGATCCCGCACGTTCGGCGACTTGGGCGGCCGCCGACTGCGGTGTGGTGACGACGAGGAGCTCGGATCCGGGCAGCAGCTGAGCCACGGAGATCGCAATATCACCTGTGCCGGGAGGCAGATCCAGCAGCAGCACGTCGAGGTCGCCCCAGAACACATCGGTGAGAAACTGCTGCAGAGCGCGATGGAGCATGGGACCGCGCCAGACGACGGCCTGGCTCGGCGGGACGAACATGCCGATGCTCATCACCTTCACGTCATGGGCGACCTGGGGCAGGATCATCTCATCGACTCGGGTCGGCTTGCCGGAGAGACCGAGCATACCGGGGATGGAGAAGCCGTAGATATCGGCATCGACGATGCCGACACGCAGGCCCTTGTCCGCCAGGGACACGGCGAGGTTCGCGGTCACCGACGACTTTCCGACTCCGCCTTTTCCGGACGCGATGGCATAGACCTTCGTCAGCGATTCCGGGCGATTGAAGGGGATATCGCGGGTGCCGGAGCCCTGCAGCTTCTCCTTCATCTCCTTGCGCTGTTCGGGGGTCATCGTGCCCAGAACGACAGCCACCTCGGCGACCCCGTCGACACCGGCCACCGCAGCCTTGGTGTCTTTGGTGATCGTGTCCTTCAGCGGGCACCCGGCGATCGTGAGGAGAACTGTGACGGTGACCTTGCCGCCTTCGATCACGATCGACTCGACCATATCGAGTTCGACGATGCTGCGGCGGATCTCAGGGTCGATGACCCCGGTCAGCGCCTCTCTCACGGCGTCCTCAGAGGGACCAGTCATGCCCACGTCCTTTCCTTCCCGGAACAGTGCTCCCGGGCCCTCAACACTACCGCTTCGGCGGTCGTCTCGTCATCCGCCTCGAGGGCCGCCTCGGCGCTTTTCGGAGGCCCGGGGATCGACCTTGTCGGTCCCGTTTTCGTCCTGTCTCTCCTCCTCGAGCTCCTTGAGCAGATCCTTGAGCTCGGAGCGGATGAAGTCACGAGTGGCGACCTCGCGCATGGCGATGCGCAGCGCCGCCACCTCTCGTGCGAGGTACTCGGTGTCGGCCAGGTTGCGTTCGGCGCGCTGCCGATCGTGTTCGAACTCGACGCGGTCCCGGTCGGTGCTGCGGTTCTCCGCGAGCAGGATCAACGGCGCGGCATAGGAGGCCTGAAGGGACAGGATGAGGGTCAACAGGGTGAAGTTGAGCGATCGCGGGTCGAACTGCCACGATTCCGGCAGCAGGGTATTCCACAGCAGCCACACCGCACAGAACACCGTCATCCCGACGAGGAACGCGGGAGTGCCCATGAACCGAGCGAAGGCCTCGGCTCCGCGTCCGAAGGTCTCGGGGGAGACGGTGAAGCTCGGCAGTCGGCGCTTGCTCGACCGCGGGATCTCGAAATCATCGACGGCCATATCTACCCCCTGCTGCGATCGTCTCGACCGGTGGTTCGCCAGTCCTCGGGCAACAGCTCGTCGAGGACGTCATCGACGGTGACCACACCGACGAGGCGATCGTTGTCGTCGGTGATCGGCACCGACACCAGATTGTACGCGGCCAGCAGCTTCGCCACCTCGCCGAGCGGAGTCTCCGGCGACAGCGGTTCGACCTCGGTGTCGAGCATGATGCCCACGGCCTCGTGCGGCGGATGGCGCAGCATCTCCTGGATGTGGACGAGACCCAGATACTTGCCAGTCGGGGTCTCTACCGGCTGCCTGCAGACGAAGACCGCGGCAGCCAGCGCCGCAGGCAGGTCTTCCCGCCGGACATGGGCCAGCGCCTCGGCGACAGTGGCTTCCGGGGTGAGGATGACCGGTTCGGTCGTCATCAGACCGCCGGCTGTGTCATCGTCGTACGCCAGAAGCGTACGCACATCTTCGGCCTCATCCGGTTCCATCAGAGTCAGGAATCGTTCAGCCTGTTCATCGCTGAGCTCGCCGAGGAGGTCTGCCGCATCGTCTGGAGCCATCTCTTCGAGCACGGTCACGGCTCGTTCGGTTTCGAGTCCGGTGAGGATCTCGATCTGGGTCTCGGCCGGCAGCTCCTCGACGACATCGGCAAGGCGTTCGTCATCGAGGGCACGGGCCACCTGGAGGCGGCGAGCGGCGTTCATCTCGAAGAGCACATCGGCGAGGTCGGCAGGCTTCGTGTCCTGATAGGCGGCGATGAGCTGAGTGGCTTCCTGATCGACCTCGGAATCCACAGGATGGTCGGCATCCGTCCAGTCGATCTGCTTGGTCTCGCCGCGGCGGCGGAACGCGGCGAAGGCGCTGCGTTCGGGCACACGACGCACGAACAGCCTGGTGACCTCCCAGTCCTTGTTCACCTGCTGTTCGATGCCGACGTCCTCGACGAGCACCGGTGAGTTGTCCTCGCGCAGACGCAGCCGTCGGTCGAGCAGGTCATTCATCACCAGGGTCTCGGATTCGCGCTGTTCGAAGCGGCGCATATTCACCAGGCCGGTCGTGATGACCTGGCCGGAGTCGATCGCGGTGACCCGGCCCATCGGCACGAATACGCGGCGACGGCCCGGCACTTCGACGACGAGGCCGATGACTCGCGGGAACTGCCGCATCGTCGCACGATAGACGACGACGGCGTCACGGACACGGCCGACCTGATCGCCGAGAGGGTCGAACACGGGGGCGGAGACGAGTCGGGCGACGAAAACTCTTTTCGGTGGACCACTCATGTTCTCAGACTACGTGGTGCATGGAGTTTTCAGTGATCGCCTCCACGAATTGAATCGAGATCACATTCGCGGGCGGTGAACGCAGTGGGCGTCGGGTTCCACTCGCCCACTTTTCCTATTCATCAAGCCGTCCTGTCTGCTTCATCTCGATGTCGCCCCGTCTCCCTAGGGTCATTTCTCGGCAGAACCCGCCATAGTCGAATACAGGAGAAATCCATGCAGACACGACGAATCCGCCCGCGCACCGCTGCCGCAGGCCTGGGAGCCTGTGCCGCGCTCTCGCTCTTCGCTCCGCTTCTCTCGCCGACCTCGGCGACGGCCGCGGACGCACCGGCTGAACTCTACGAGGGCCACGTCCAGGTCGACCGCGGCAAGGCCGCCGACCCGAAGAAGTTCACCGGTCAGGTCTTCGATGACGTGAACGAGAACTCGAAGCTCGACGGCGACGAGAAGGGAGTGGCCGGAGTCGCGGTGTCCAACGGCGTCGACGTCGTCCAGACCGACGGCGAGGGCCGCTACGAGCTGCCCGTGCGGGACAACATGACCGTTTCCATCACTCAGCCGTCCGGCTGGCAGGTTCCCGTCGATGAGGACAAGGTCGCACAGTTCAGCTACAACCATCTGCCCGAAGGGTCCGGTGATCTCGAATACGGCGGCATCGAACCGACAGGGGACACGCCGAAGGCCGTGAACTTCCCGATGGTTGAGTCGAAGGCCTCGGCAAAGGGCGAGCAGAACTGCCCGATCGCCTCCGACACCCAGGCCTATGACAAGACAGAGATGGGCTACGCCCGCGACGGAGCCGTCGGTGACCTTGCCGATCGCAGTGATTATGGGGCCTGCGGAGTGCTGCTGCTCGGGGACAACGTCGGTGACGACCTCAGTCTCAACGATGAACTGCGCGATATCTACTCCCAGATGAACGGACCCGTGCGCGTGGCCCCGGGCAACCATGACCAGGACTACGACGCGGTCGACGACGCTCACGCCCTCGACACCTTCCGTGACCAGTTCGGACCCTCTTACTTCTCCTACGACGTCGGCAAAACCCACTTCGTCGTCCTCGACAGCATCGAATACGAGGGCAAGGCGAACAAGAAGAAGTACAAGGAGAAGATCAGTCAGGATCAACTGACTTGGCTGGAGAACGATCTGAAGAACGTGCCGAAGAACGCACAGGTCGTCGTCGCCACCCACGCGCCCATTCTCACGCACAAAGAGGTCGTCGTCGACAACGCGAAGGACTTCTACGACGTCATCTCCGACTACCCGAACGCCGTGACCGTCGGCGGACACACTCACACTCAGGAGAACCTCGTCGCAGGCGAGACGAGGAAGGAATGGGCTGCAGCCGGGATCGAGAAGCTGCCGAACACGCAGATCGTCGCCGGTGCCGTCTCCGGCGACTGGTACTCCGGCGGCCTCAACGCCGACGGGCTGCCGTACTCATTCACTCAGGACGCTTCGGAACCGGGCGTGCTCACCCTCGAATACGACGGTGCTTCGCGCAGCGAACGCTACACCGTGCGCAACGAATCCGACGACCACCAGCTGCTGCTCGGCGTGAACTCGCCCGAGTGGCGCGACTGGGCGCAGAAAGCCCAGGACTGGCAGGACGCGGACAAGAAGGGCACCGCTCCGAAGGAGATCTCCGAACGCGTCGTCACCCGCGAGGACCTCAAGCAGGGCGAGACCTGGCTGACCTCGAGCTTCCTCGCCGGCACCTCGGACGCACGAGTGGAGGTCAGCTTCGACGGCAAAGCACCGAAGCGGTCTGAGCACACTCAGCCGGGCAAGGGCGAAGCTCTGGCCAAGGGCTGGGAGTACACCGATCCGTACACGGCATCTCAGAATCTGCGCACCTCCGGCAATGTGGGCCAGTCGAGCTCGCACCTGTGGCGGACCGAGATCCCCTCGAACCTCGACCTGGGCACCCACACCGCCGAGGTGACCGGAACCGACCGCTACGGTCGTGACTTCACCGAGTCGGTCCGGTTCACCGTGGTCGAGGATGAGGCCGCCGCGAAGACCGAATCGCAGAAGCTGCTGCGTCAGGATGGCTTCGATGCTCAGCAGAAGAAGGAAGTCCGAGACCCGAAGGGTCTCGACTCCGAAGAGGCTCAGTCGGCTCGCAACGACTGACAGCTGAAGAAGGAGCTGCAGCTTCGTGCGGCTGTCGGATGATGGCGCTTGGAAGCTGCGGAGAACTGAGAGGAGCGGGGCCCGCCGAACGGCGGGCCCCGTCTCCGTGATCAGAGAGCGTTGAACTCCGAGGTGAAATCCGGTGCGATCTCGCTCAGCGTCGGCGGCTGCCCCCACGAGCTGTCGACGGGTGTCGCCGAAGCGTGGGCGTCGAGGATCGCCAAGCTCAGCGCATCGGCCGCCGCCGCGGAGATCATCACGAGCTCTCGGGTGGCGGCGTCACGATCGGAGGGCAGATCCTGCGCTCCGGTGGCGATGCCGAAGACCGTGTCGCCGTCGAAGAGGGTGTGCGAGGGCCGCACAGCTCGGGAGATGCCCGCGTGCGCACCCGATGCCATCCGCGTGGTTTGCGCCGAGTCGAGGCGTGCATCGGTTGCGACGATCGCAATCGTCGTGTTCTTCGCAGCAGTCCCCGGGACCGGCGCTGCCGAGTCGGGGAGACTCAGCACCTTCGGCAGATCGAGGCCGATCGAGCGCAGCAGCGGGTCCAACCACAGACCGCCCGACGGTGTGCCGATCGTTCCCAGCGAATTCGCCACGACGAGCGCCGCGACCATGGTTCCGCTGGGCAGCCGGACGGCATAGGATCCGAGCCCTCCGCGCACACTCTGGAATCCGGACCGGGCTCCGATGCCTGCCCCGATGCTGCCTCGGACGTCGTCCGTCCGTCCGGACAGCGCCGCTCGTGTCGCCTCGGCGCCTTCATCCGGTCTCGGCGGTGCCACGGAACCGTTTCCGCGGCCGAGGTCGAAGATCGCGGCGGCGGGAACGAGCGGAATGACCGCATCGGCAAGTCCGGGAGCAGGGAATCCGAGCCCCGCCTCGGCGAGGGTATCGACGACTCCGGAGACGGCACCCAGCCCGAATGCGGATCCGCCGGTGAGGACGATGGCATCGGCACCATAGGAATGTGTTCCCGTTGCGATGACATCGGTCTCACGGGTGGCGGGACCGCCCCCGCGGACATCGACGCCGATGGTCGAACCGATCGGTGGCAGCACGGTGGTGATCCCGGTCAGCCGGCTGTCGGTGAACTCACCGGCATGGCCGAGGCGGATACCGGGGATCTCGAGGACTCCGCGCCCGCGGAACGGGCCGGGTCGTGCCTCGGAGCCCGAACCGCGTGCGGTATCCGAGGTCATCAGCGGTCCTGGGCTCGGCTCTGCACCCAGGCCTCGATCTCGGCGCGGGTGCGGGGGAAGTCGGCCGAGAGATTCTCCACTCCGTCGGCGGTGACGAGGACGTCGTCCTCGATGCGGACACCGTTACCGCGGAACTCCTCGGGCAGGAGCAGGTCGTCTGACTTGAAGTACAGTCCGGGTTCGATGGTGAAGACCATTCCCGGTTCGATGGTCGCGTCCAAGTACATCTCCGCTCTCGCCTGCGCACAATCATGGACGTCGAGGCCGAGGTGATGACTGGTGCCGTGGACCATCCACCGACGGTGCTGCTGTCCTTCCGGTGACAGCGAAACGGCAGCGGAGACCGGCAGCACACCGAACTCTTCGAGACGCTTCGCGATGACCTCCATGGCCGCCTCGTGGACCTCACGGAACTTCACAGGACGGTTGGGGTGATCTGCGGCCACAGCGAACGCGGCATCGGAGGCATCGAGCACGGCATCGTAGATCTTCGCCTGCACCGGAGTGAAGGTGCCCGAAACGGGCAGGGTGCGGGTGATGTCCGCGGTGTAGAGCGAATCGGCTTCGGCTCCGGCATCGACGAGGATGAGGTCACCGTCCCGGACCTGACCGTCATTGCGGATCCAGTGCAGGGTGCAGGCATTGTTGCCCGAGGCGGCGATCGTGTCGTAGCCGACCCCGTTGCCGTCGGAGCGAGCGGCGGTCTCGAACGCGGTCTCGACGACACGCTCACCACGACGGTGTCCGAGTGCCTTCGGCAGCGCTGCCACCACGTTGTCGAAACCGGCGCGGGTGATGGCGACGGCTTCGCGCAGCTGCGCGATCTCGTGGTCGTCCTTGATCAGGCGCAGCTCGGAGAGCAGCTGGGCCAGTTCGGCGTCGCCTGCCTCGGATGTCTCGAGATCGGCCTGGACCTGGCTGCGAGCCAGGTCGATGACTCCGTCGATGCGGGCGTCGGCCTGTCGGACGAGGCGCACGGAGATGGCCCCGAGATCCTTCGTGATGGCGTCATCGACAGTGGCGGAGCTCTCAGTTGCGATGCCGGTCATGGTGGACATCGCTTCGAGATCGGCACGCGGTCCGACCCAGTACTCTCCGTAGCGGGAATCGGAGAAGAACTCCTCCGTATCGGCTCCGGCGCGGGGACGGAAGTACAGCGTCACATCGTGGCCGTCGCCCTCGGGTTCGAAGACGAGCACGGCGTCGGGTTCGGAGTCGGTTTCCAGACCCGTGAGGTGGATGAACGCGGAATGAGCGCGGAAGCGATAATCGGTGTCGTTCGAGCGGACCTTGAGTCCGCCGGCGGGAACGACCAGCCGTTCGCCGGGGAATGCCGCCGAGACCGCGTCCCGACGGGCAGGGGTGAAACCGGCGGCGGCGAGAGCCTCGGCGTTGAGGGGAGTGCGATCCCAACCGGAGGCGACGAAGTCGCGGAAGGCGGCGGAATTCGGGCGATGCGAGCGGTTGTTGACGCGGTCTGCGAGGTCCTGAGTCGAGTCTGGGGTATCTGAGTTGTGCTCTGTCATGCCGCCAGTCTAGACGGGCGGAGTGACATGGTGTGTACACGTGGAAGTCGGAACGACAGATGCAGATAGACTGTGACCATGGTCATCGATCTCCACGTGCACACCGCATTTTCGGACGGGACCCAGACCCCGTCCGAACTCATCTCAGAAGCCTCGATGGAGGGCATCGACGTCGTCGGACTCACCGATCACGACACCACTGCAGGTTGGACCCTTGCCGAAGATGCCGCCCGCGTCTACGGGCTCGGCCTGGTGAGGGGAATGGAGATCTCCTGCCGCTACGAGGGGATCAGCGTGCACCTGCTCTCCTACCTCCACGACCCATACGATACGGGGCTGGCCGAGGTCGTGCAGGAGACCAGGCGGGCGAGACTCGATCGCACCCACCTCATCATCGAACGATTGGCCGAAGACTATCCGATCGACATGGATGCGGTGCTCTCCGTCTCGGGAGAGGACGCCACGATCGGACGTCCGCATATCGCCGATGCGCTGGTCGCGGCCGGCGTCGTCGAGTCCCGCACCGAAGCGTTCTCGTCGATTCTGTCCAGCCAGGGAAAATATCATGTGTCCCTGCCGACGATCGATCCGATCACCGCGATCGGGCTGATTCGGGAGGCCGGGGGAGTCTCGGTCTTCGCCCATCCGCGCGCGGCCATGCGCGGTCGGGTCGTGCCCGATTCGGCGATGACCGAATTCATCGCCGCCGGTCTCGACGGACTCGAGGTCGACCATAGGGACAACCCTCCGCAGGAGCGAGAGGCGATGCGACGTCTGGCGCATGAGCACGACCTCATCGTCACCGGCTCCAGCGACTATCACGGCACGGGCAAACCCAACCGCCTCGGCGAGCACGTCACCTCCGACCATATGCTCGCGAAGCTGCTCGAGCGTGCGGCATCACGGCCGGGGGGCGTCGACTACATCCAGGGCTGAGCCCGGCTCCGATCTGCGCCAGCCTTCATCCGGCGGTTGAGATCGGCCGAGGATTC
The DNA here is from genome assembly GCF_057654315.1 of Brevibacterium sp. Lmc1. Classification (NCBI taxonomy): domain Bacteria; kingdom Bacillati; phylum Actinomycetota; class Actinomycetes; order Micrococcales; family Brevibacteriaceae; genus Brevibacterium; species Brevibacterium sp. Lmc1. Next base: position 1,850,647 of record NZ_CM172803.1, read on the forward strand.
GGCGGACGCAGCGCATGCGCGTGATGGATGATGAAGCGTGCGAACATCATCGGTCACAGAATCGAACGGGATCAGGGCTCGAATCGAATGCAGGATGCACGAAGGGCCCCGCCGAGTGGTCGGGGCCCTTCGTGCAGACGGTACGGAGAATAGGTCTCGCCAGCGGAGAGGTCAGTCCTCGCTGGAGTCGGTGGCCGGGTGACCGCCCTGACCCGCCTGGCCGCCCTGCGCGCGGTTGACCGGCTTGCCGCCGCGGGTGCGGCGACGGCTGCGCTGGCGGCGCGGTTTGCGGCTCTCCTCGCCGGATGCGGACGTGGCGTCACGACGGTCGGATGAGCCGCCTTGGCGAGAATCCGAACGGCCACGGCCGGAACCGCGACGATCAGACTCACGGGCCTGGCGCTCACCGGAGGACTTCTCGTCCTCGCTTTCGGGGTGCTGGCGCGGCAGTCGGCCCTTGGTGCCCTTCGGGATGCCGAGCTCGGAGAAGAAGTGGGGCGAGGTCGAATAGGTTTCGGCGGGTTCATCGAAGTCGAGGCCGAGGGCCTTGTTGATGAGACGCCAGCGGGGCATGTCATCCCAGTCGACCAGGGTCATGGCGACACCGGAGTTGCCGGCTCGACCGGTGCGTCCGATGCGATGGACGTAGGTCTTCTCGTCCTCGGGGCACTGGTAGTTCACGACATGGGTGACATCGTCGATGTCGATTCCGCGGGCCGCGACATCCGTGGCCACGAGCACGTCGACCTTTCCGTCGCGGAAGGACTTCAGAGCCTTCTCACGCTGTGACTGACCGAGATCGCCGTGGAGCGCCTTGACTGCGAAACCGCGATCCTCGAGTTCGGCTGCGAGCTTGTCGGCGGTGCGCTTGGTGCGGGTGAAGATGATCGTGCGACCACGGCCCTCGGCCTGGAGCATGCGGGCGACGAGCTCGGATTTGTCCATCGAATGGGCGCGGTAGACGAACTGCGTGGTGTTCTTGCCCGTCAGCGACAGGTCCTCATGGTCCTGGGCGCGGATGTGGGTGGGCTGGTTCATGTAGCGGCGGGCGAGGGTGATGACCGCACCCGGCATGGTGGCGGAGAACAGCATCGTCTGGCGGTGGGCGGGCACCGCGTTGATGATCTTCTCGACGTCGGGCAGGAAGCCGAGGTCGAGCATCTCATCGGCTTCGTCAAGGACGACGGTGCGGACGCGGTGGAGCTTGAGGATCTTGCGACCATAGAGATCGAGGAGGCGGCCGGGGGTGCCGACGACGACGTCGACGCCGGATTTGAGCCGGTTGATCTGCGGATCGAAGTCCATGCCGCCGTAGATGGTCATGATGTCGATGTCACGCTGCACCGAGGCGGTGACGAGATCGGCCGCGACCTGCTTGGCCAGCTCACGGGTGGGAACGACCACGAGGGCCTGCGGCAGCCGCGGCTCCTTGGCATCGCCCACGCTGTCGGGAGTCGAATCGGGGTCGGAGGTGACCGACGAGTCCTCGGTTTTGCCGACGACACGCTGGAGCAGGGGGATTCCGAATCCCAGGGTCTTTCCGGTGCCCGTCTTCGCCTGCCCGATGATGTCGGCTCCCGACAGTGCCACGGGCAGTGTCAGTGCCTGAATGGGGAAGGGGTGGGTGATTCCTGCCGAGGCCAGTGAGGCCACGATCGGTCCGGCGACTCCCAGCTCCGCGAAATCCGCTTCTGTCTCCGCCATATTCCAAACTCCTTTTAGCGCGTACGCGCTTGTCATGGTGCGAACCGGTAGTCTTGAACTATGCCCGATTCTGTCCCATTGGCCGGTAATGATGCTGCAACGCTCGCACTTCTGGCGTTCGGCGAGCTGACCGGTTTCGAACGTATGGCCACAAACGCGACGACCGCAGCGGATCTGGATGACAAGGTCATCCTGGCGCGGCTGGCCTCTCAGTCATTCGCGAACTTCGAACAGCTCTCACAGCACATCGATCAGATGGGCCAGGATGTGATCGAGCTCTGTCAGCATTTCGAACCGACCTTCAGCACTCTGGCTGAAAGGACTCGTCCTCGCGACTGGTACGAAAGCCTCATGAAGGGATTCGTCTTCGACGGAATCATGAATGATTTCTACCGCACGGCGGTGGACGAACTCGCGGAGCCCGGATACAGCCTGGCTATTGCAATTCTCGATGATACACGTGCCAGCGAATATGCGCGCAATCGTCTGACCTCCGAAGTGGCTGTCGACACACAGCTGGCCTCGCGGCTGGCCCTGTGGGGCCGCAAGCTCGTCGCCGAGACCCTGGGACGGGCACGCAGTCTGCTCACCGATCCGTTCCTCGGCCTCGACGAAGATCTCGTCGTCGAGCTGATCCCGGCGGTGACGTCGAATCACTCGAAGCGGATGTCGGCGCTCGGTCTCGTCGCCTGATCACACTATAGGCGCTTGCACCGGCAGCGGAGCACGATTCCGCGTCTGCAGCACGAACCTGCGACGGACTCGCGATCCTGCGAGGGACGCACGGTTCCGCCGCGAACGCGAAAAGGGCCCCAGTCGTTGCGACCGGGGCCCTTCCGCTCAGGCGCAGCTCAGGCGCTGAAGCCTACGCGACGTGAAGTCTCGGCACCGATTTCGAGGTAGCCGAGCGAAGCGGAGGGGACGTAGACCTGACGGCCCTTCGTATCGGTGAAGGTCAGCAGCCCATCGGACTGGATCTTCTCTTCGATGCGGGCGGCGAGAGCCTTCGCATCCTCGTCCGTTTCGAGGGTGATCTCGCGCTGAGTCTGCTTGACGCCGATCTTGATTTCCATGGTGCTCCTTGTGCCGATGCTCGGTGATCGATGACGGATTGGACTGTGTTCAGCTTAACGTCCGCAGACTTGGGTTTCTTCCCCATGGATTCTGCTGAAGGCTGAGCGGCCGGTGGAACGTCAGCGATCTGCGAACGACCGCAGTCCGCCCCAGCTCATCTGGGTGAGCAGTTCGACAGCTGTGTCGACGTCGACACCGCGTTGAGAGTCGATCTGCTTGACGACGACCTCGGCGGTGCCGATGAGAGCCCGGCACAGCAGCTGTGCCTCATCGTCGCTGAGGCGGGCGAAGTTCTTCAGCGCCGACACGACCCGTGTCGCCGAACTCTCCCGCAGCGCGCGCAGCTTCTGTTCGGCTTTCGGCTCGTAGACGTCCGAATTGAAGATGATGACGAACTCTTCGCGGTGTGAGACCACGAAGTCGAAATACGCGCGATAGGTCGCGTGGACCTGCTCATGCGGATCTGTCGTCGATCCCAGAGCTTCGGCGAGCCGAGAGTCGAGCAGCGCCGCCGAGGAATCGATGAGTGCCAGGTAGAGGTCCTGCTTCGAATCGAAGTGCTGATAGAGAACAGGCTTGGACACACCGGCTGCCTCGGCGATCATGTCCATTGAGGTCGTCCGATATCCACGGGTGGCGAAAACGGAGCGTGCGACTCCCACTAATTGGTCGCGGCGCTGGTCACGGGGCAATCTCTGTTGTGGACTCGACATTCTTCAATGCTACGCGAAGTCAGGCTGTGCACCGGGCATCCGCGCTGTCACTTTGACGACGCGCCGGTCAGGGGCTCGGAAGTCTCATGTCAGCGGGCCGTGATGGAATACGAGTATGGATGAGATGACGCAGCGGATGGGCAGCACCCTGCTCTCGGGCGGCTGCCTGAATATCATCGGGCGGCCGGGAACAGGGAAGACGACTCTGCTCGAGTCGCTCTATGCACAGCTGGTGTCGACGATCGACCCCGCCTCGGTCCTCGTTCTCACACCCGACCGTGATCACGCCGATGTGCTGCGCAATCGTCTCGAGCTGCCCGCTGACGCGGTTCTCTCCTCCGCCCCGGCCCGCAGTCTGGCGTCGTTCGCGTACGGGATCGCCCGTGCCGCACATACGACGCGGACCGGGGAGGATCTCGAATTCATCTCCGGTGCCGATCAGGATGTGTTCCTCGCCGATCTCCTCGCCGGACACGAACTCGGTCGTTCCCGTGGCCCGGCGTGGCCGTCGGAGATCACCGCCGAGGTGCGCTCGACCTCGGCCTTCCGAACCGAGGTCCGCGACGCGCTCAACCGAGTGATGGAGTTCGATTTCGGAATGCGCACGCCCGACACGTCGCCGGAGAACGCAGAACACGTGTTCGACTTCGGTCGCAGCGCCCTGGATCGTGCCCTTGCCGACAACCCCGACCCTCGGTGGCAGGCCGTGGCTGAGATCCTCGACGAATATCTGGGCATCATGTCCATGCCCGGCTACGGGGGCGTCGATTCCGCGACCGTTCTCGCCCTTGCCGCTTTCGAGATCCTCCGCGAACCTGCCGAGGTGACGGCTGGACGTTCGTGGACGTTCGCCCCCGACCGATTGCCCACAGTGGTTCTGGCCGACGGGGTCCAGGACTTCCCTGCCGCCAGTTGGGGAATCCTCGAACAGCTGCGGGCCAGGGGGAGTGCCATCGCTCTGTTCGGCTCGCCCGAGACGGTGACCGGACGTTTCCACGGAGCCGACGCGTCGATCATCGATCGGGCGACGGCCGAGGCCGGCTTCGAAACGGTCGTGCTCGATCGTCAGTGGGATGTCGACCCTGCATTGGCGACGACCATCGACGGATTCGGAGCCAGGATCACCACGCGCTGGTCGACCGGTCATATGCCGCGCCCACGTCCCCTCGAGGATGCTGTTGATTCTGCGGCTTCCGCTGAGGCGTCGGTGACCGTGCCGCAATCAGCTCCGACAGCGTCACCGGTTGAAGAGCTGTCTCCCGTGTCGTCCGAGCCTGCCGTGGAGACGCACGTATTCGAGGGCAGTGCGTCCGGACACCGATATCTGGCCCGTCGGATCACGAACTTCGTCGAACAGGGGCACAGCTGGTCCGATGTCGCACTCATCTGCCGCAATTCGTCGAGTGCTCGCGCGATCGCCAATGAGCTGAGAGCCTCAGGGGTCTCGATCGCCACTCTCATGCAGCCGCTCAATGTCGACCCCGCGACCGCACCGTTGTTGGACCTGCTTTCGGCCGCCCCTGATTTCGACGATGACGAGTCGATCGCCGACCTCGCTCTGTCCCTGGCCGGCAGCATCTACGTCCGCCTCGACCCCGTGCAGATCCGCCGATTCCGGCGAGCAGTGCGCAGACAGTTCCCGGCGTCCAGCAGCACGGCGTCGCTGGCTCAGGCACTGCGCAGCCCGATCGACGATTCGTCCCCACAGGGACTGGCCACGATCTCACGGATGCTCCACGCCGCTGCTGAGGTCGGCACCACCGACCCCCACCAAGCGCTCTGGAGCATCTGGGACGCGGCCGGAGTCGCTGAGAAATGGCAGATCGAAGCCCTGCGCGACCCGGAATCGGTGACCAACGGCTATCTCGATTCGGTGCTCCGGCTGTTCGCGCTGGCCGAGAAGATCGCCGACCGCGGCGGTTTCACCGCTCGCTCGTTCGCCGGCATCGTCGCCGAACAGGACATCGCCCAGGATTCCCTGGCCGATACCGCAGGATTCGCCGACCACGTGCTGGTGGGCACCCCGTCCTCACTGGCCCATGTGCGTGTGCCTCTGGTGATCATCGCCGAAGTCAACGAAGGCGTCTGGCCGAACCCGAAGCTGCGCGGCGGAATCCTCGGCCTCACCGACCTCACGGCGGTGCTCGCCACGGGTGAGACGGTCACCGGCGACCCCGGTTACCACGCGCATGCGAAACGGACGAATCTGCGTGAAGAGGGCGAGCTGTTCTTCACCGCGCTCAGCCGTGCGCAGGAACGCGTGATCGTCACCGCCGTCACCGATGCGGAGACCGAGCCGTCTCCGTTCTTCGATGTGCTCGCCGCTGGCTCCGCCAAGGGCACCGAGGCGGCCGACGGCTATGCGATCACCCACGAGGATGAGCTGCCTCCGCTGACGGTACCGGAGATGGCAGCACATGCCCGCGCTCATCTGCTGCAAACGGCTGCCGCGGCCGATGTCGAAGCTGCGGGGCCATCGTCGACGCTTGTGGACGCCACCACGACCGAAAGCGCCGAAAGCTCTGCGATTCCGGACGCGGACACGCGGTCATGGGCGGCGCTGATGCGGGCGCTCTCAGCTGGTGGCGGGGCGGTGGGGTCACCGACGCAGTGGCGCGAGGCTGAGGACATCACCACGAATGAGCCGCTCTTCACCGACTCCGATACGGTTCGCGTCTCACCCTCCCAGGTCGAAGCATTCACCGACTGCTCTCTGCGGTGGTTCCTCACCCACAACGGTGGTGACCGCCCGATGTCGACAGCCCAAAGTCTCGGAACCATCATCCACGCCGCCGCCGAGAACTATCCGGAGGGCCCCACCTCCGCGATCCGCAGCTTCGTGGAAACTGAGTTCGCGTCCTTGGAATTCGACGCAGAATGGGAACGGGAACGGGAATTCGATGTGGCGATGACCATGGCCGACCGGCTCGGCGACTACATCAAGAAGACTCCGGGCCGCCTCGTCGGAGTCGAAGCACAGGTCTATGCGGTCGGTGTCGACTCGAACGGACGTGAGTGGAAGGTCACCGGACGCCTCGACCGAGTCGAGGAGGTCGAGGGCGGACTGCGCATCGTCGACTTCAAGACCGGCAGGAACGTCGTCGCCGGCAAGGAGATGGACCGGCATGCACAGCTGGGTGTGTATCAGGAAGCCATCAATTCCGGGACCATCAGGATCGGTGAGGACCAGGAGCTCGATGCACACGCTTTCGGCGCTGAACTCGTCTTCCTGCGCAAGTCGGCTCGCACTGTTCGGGAGCAGTCGGCGCTCGACGTCGATGAGAACCCCGACTGGGCTCGTGAACTCATCGACGACGTGTCCGGCAGGATGCGTGCCGCGAGCTTCCCTGCACGGGTCGACCCGCAGAAGTGCAAGTCGTGCCCCGTCCGATCATCGTGCCCGGCGATCGGCCCGAAGATGTTGGAGGAGAACTGATGCGCTTCACCGCCGAGCGGCTTGCCGAGCTCACGGCTGCCGACCCTGCCCAGGCCTTCCCTCCGAGCCCGGAGCAGAAGGTGATCATCGAGGCCGACCCGGCACAGTCGATGAAAGTCACCGCCGGGGCCGGATCGGGAAAGACCACAGTCATCTCCCAGCGTGTGGTGTGGCTGGTCGCCAACGAATTCGTCTCTCCCGAAGAGATCCTCGGCCTGACCTTCACCCGCAAAGCAGTCGGAGAACTCGGCGGACGCATCCGAGTGCTTCTGTCGCGTCTGCGGCACAACCTCGGCCGGGGTCAGGACCTTTCACTGCCCGGTCTCGACAATCCGACCGTGTCCACATACAACTCCTATGCCGCGTCCATCGTCAGCGAACACGGGGTGAGCATCGGCATCGAACCCGAAACTGTCCTCCTCGATGACGCCGCGGCACACACCATCGCCGGGACTCTCATCGATTCGACGCCACCCGACGAGATCCCCGGCGATTTCTCCCGCGAGACGATGATCGCCGATGTCATCGCCCTGGCAGGGCAGATGAATGATCACGGTCGTGATGTCGACGACGTCACGGACTATCTTGAGCAGTGCCTGGCTGCCCTGGTGTCCAGCAAGGGCAAGCCCGTCGATCCCAGTGGACGACGGGCAAAGCTCGAAGCGAAGATCCGAACGGCCCGACTGGCTGATGCCTATATGCGCGCGAAACGGCGCAATCTGGCCATGGACTTCTCCGACCAGGTGCGATTCGCCCAACGCATCCTCGACGAGGTGCCCGCCGCGGCCGAGGCCGAGAGAGCCAGGTGGAAGATCGTCCTCCTCGACGAGTTCCAAGACACCTCGGTGGCTCAGCTGAAGCTCTTGCGCGACCTCTTCCACTCCACCGCAGTGACCGCAGTCGGTGATCCCCGCCAGGCCATCTACGGTTGGCGCGGCGCCAGCGCCGACAACATGGTGCGTTTCTCATCGGACTTCCGGGACGTCGAATCACTGTCGCTGAGCACAAGCTGGCGCAACGACCGCTCGATCCTGCAGGTGGCCAACCGCATCGCCGCCGGACTCGCTGACAGCAGCGAGTCTCCGCTGTCGGCCCGCGATGATGCCGGTGAGGGCGAAGTCTGTGTCGAAATCAGCTCGGGTGCCCACGATCCCGATTTCCTCACCACGGGCCTGCGCGCACTCACGGATTGGTTCCACACGATCCCCGCAGGTTCGTCGAAGGCCGTGCTGTGCCGCAAACGTGCCCACTTCGCGCCGGTCGCGGCGGCGCTGGAAGCCGCCGGATTCGCTGTACACGTGCACGGTTCCTCCGGGCTGCTGACCGATCCCTTCGTCGCAGATCTGCGCGCGGTGCTCACCGCTGCGGTCGATCCTATGGCCGGCGACGAGATCATGAGGCTCGTCAGCGGACGCATGCTCGGCCTCGGCGCAGGCGACATCGCGGGGCTGCAGGCCTTCACTCGCCGTCAGACCGAGCGGCGAGCGTCCGAGCGAACCGAACCGGCCGCCGAGGAGGTGATCGCCGAAGCTATCGACCAGGCGACGATCGTCGAAGGCATCGATGAGCTCATCGAAGTGCGGCGCGTCCTCGACCAAGGAGCGCGGACAGCTGCTGACAGGGGACTCATCGCCGACTATCAGCGGTCCGGTCTGAGCTCGGAGGCGCTGCATCGTCTGGTCCGGTTGGCTCGCGCGCTGCGGGCCACCCGGTCGGGAACCGGCACCGTGGCTTCGATCATCCGCACCGCGATGTCCGAGACCGGAATCGATTCGGATATCTGGGGCCTCGGCGATTCGCTGCGCAATCTGCACAGAGCCTCCGTCGACGCTTTCCTCTCCGCGGCCAGCCAGTACTCGGCCACCGATGACAAACCCTCGATTACAGGCTTCCTTTCCTGGCTCAGTCTCATGGAAGCTCATGATGCGCTGAGCGTCGCCGAGCCGACGACGGCAGCCGATGCGATCAACATCATGACCGTCCATGCCTCGAAGGGTCTGGAGTTCGACGCCGTCGCCGTTCCGTCTCTGGTGGTCAAGGACTTTCCCACCGAGCCGCGGGACAAGGAAGGGTGGATGGATCGCACGGCTCTGCCGTACCCGTTGCGCGGTGACCGCGCACACCTCGTCGACTTCGACCTGCGGGAGGCCGAATTCGAGACGAAGAAGGCCCTGGATGAGTGGATCGGAGACTTCATCCGTCCACGGATCGCCGACGCGCACGAGGGGGAGGAGCGACGCCTCGCCTACGTGGCGTTCACTCGTGCGAAGAGGCATCTGTGGCTCGGGGCGGAACTGATGGGTTCGCGCGCGGTTCCCGACGACCCCTCGCCCTTCCTCACCGAAGCGATCGAAGCCTTGGGCCTCGAAGTGGAGATTCCGGAACCTGCCGACGACACGGCGGAGGACCGCATCGAGACCACTCCATGGCCGGTGCCGCGCACGAAGCAGGTCGCCGCCGCACAGCGAGCCGCCGGTTGGGTCGAAGCGAGCCCGGACGTCAGCTTGGAGTCCTTGGCCGATAATCCGGGAACGATCGGGCGCTTCGCCGCTCAGGCCCTGCGCATCGGTGACCGGCCCGAAGCGGTGTCCGCTGCGGCCATGCCCGACCGTCTGTCGGCAACGGCGCTGGTCGCATGGAGGAGGGACCCGCAGGGTTTCCGTACGCAGACCCTGCGTCCGATCCCGGCTCCGCCCAGCCGGGCGGCCGAGATCGGAACGACCTTCCATTCCTGGGTGGAACAGCACTTCGGCCAGTCGAGCATCGAAATCGGCGAAGACGAATCAGTGAGACCGATCGACGCCGCGACGGTCCAACGGCTGCAGGAGACATTCTCAGCCTCCGAGTTCGCGACGCGTCGGGCCGACCATGTGGAGATGTCCTTCGAACTCGTCCTCGGCAGATTCCGGGTGCCGGGGAAGATCGATGCGGTCTTCATCACCGGGGATCATGCCGAAGTTGTGGATTGGAAGACCTCGAAGAAACCCGATGCGGCAGTGCTCGAAGTGATGAAATGGCAGCTGGCGCTCTACCGGTTCGCGATTCTCAGGGTGCATCCGGAGATCGCCGAGGTGACGGGGACGTTCTACTTCGTCGGCAGTGACGACATCGTGCAGTTCACAGATCTGCCTGATGAGGCCGAAGTCGTCGAATGGCTGGAAGACAACGACATGGGCTGAGATCAGCGGATCCGGCCGGTCTCTTCCCCGTCATCAGTTTCGTCGGCGTCCCGAGTCGGCTCGGTCCGCACCTGCGATCCCGGCTCGGAGTCGAACTCCGAATCGTCTTCCGAGGGCGCCGACGGAGGCTGAGCTCCGGGAATGAACACATCGGGGGCTGCGGTCTCCGTGATCGCGGCTTCCACGTCGGGAGCATCGGCCGCTGCCGGGGCAGAGGAATTCGGGGCCGCTCCGCGAGTGTCTCCACCGTCTGCAGGTTCGATCGCGGACTCAGAAGTCGGTTCCTCAGTGGAGGCGGCTGCATCGGCGGAGGAACCGAACAGGACCTCATTGAACGAGCTGAGGAGCCCGGCGGCATCCTCGACGGCGGTTTCATCCCCGGAGTCGACCGCCTCGAGCAGCCAGTCGAGCACTGCGAATTCGGCCAACAGCTCGGCGCGGGCAATGACATGCTCGTCGGCGCGGGGCCGGGAATTGCGGTACTCCTCGTAGAAGGTCGGCAGGGCGGCAGGATCGATCAGCGCGGAGGCCGCCGCCAGATCGATGGCCGGATCGGCGACGCGCAGACGACCGATCTCGGCGAGTGCGAGCACTCGCTCCTGATCGGTATAGACGCTCGTCTCATCGAGAGAACCGTGGATGGGCGTGGCAAGGAAATGCCAGAGCGCCACCTTCTCGAATTCCTCCTCCCAATGCTGCAGCAGAGACGACGGGACTCGTCCGGTGCTCGCCGCCTGGTCGAGGCGCTCAAGGATGAGGAACTGTGATCGAGAGGGATCCTCCACCGGGAAACCGGCATCGGCGACGGGCTCGGGCGCAGCCGAATGCAGAGTCGCCAGAGCCTGGGCCAGCGAACTGGCCCGCGCAGTGTCGGAGATGGGCACATCGCCCAGCGGCGCACCCGGCAGCGGATCGGCTAGTGTCACAGTCGTCGGGGACGACGTGTCGAAGTAGTCGGCGTCCACCTCGGTGATGGCCCGCAGGCGCGGCCATACGAAGTCAGCGTGTGGATACATGGACTCGTAGATTCGTCCCGCCTCGGCTGCTGAGCCGATGTCCGCGGTCCGATCGAGCTGGGTCTGAGCCGTTGCGACGAGCTGCTGATCGTCATCGCCGAGCAGGACTCTGACTCCGGCATCCAGCGGCGGCAGGGGTGTCCATGTCGTCGGGACGAAGCCGTCGAGCATCGTCGCCGCGATCGCAGTCAACTTGAGCGCCTTGGTATCCACCTTCCCCAATCTACCGTCTGGGTTCGACTGAGACACGGGACTCGCCGTCGAGCGTGTCTGCCGAGGGGACATTCGGGTCCGGTCAGGCATTCACGGCCACGGTCTGAGTGTCAGGACGCTGAGATATCGTGGAGGGCATGAAGCCATTGCCTCCAGTGCAGCCGATCAGCCTCGCCCGACACGGAATCGATCGGGACCATCTGACTCGGGGCCACGACGGAGACCTCAGCGAGATCTGGGCCTCAGGGGCCCTCGCCGTCCTCGAACATCGCGGATCGCTGCTCGTCGCCGGCGGCGGGCTCTTCCTGACCGACCGCGAAGCTGTGCCGGAGGGCCAGACGGAGGTCTACCTCGGCCGAGACCCACAGGGCACCCGCTATATCGGAGTGTCCTTGGACGACGACGGTCGCAGCCACGTCGATTCCCGATTGGACGCCTCTCGCGCCCGGGACGCCACCGATCTGCTGACCGCTCCGGGAGAGGGGATCGACAGTTCCGAACCCGTCTGGCTGACCCTGCGTCATCTCGCCGAAGCCCTTGACGATGTGCAGGTATCCCTGGCCTGCGAGATCGTCGGTTTGGGAAACTGGCATCGTGCACACCTGTTCTCCCCGCGCACCGGCGCACCTACCACTCCGATCATGGGCGGATGGGTCCGCCGCGATCCGGTGACCGGAAGCGAACACTTTCCCCGCACCGATCCGGCAGTCATCGTCGTCATCGTCAACACCGATGACGACGGAGTCGAACGTGTCCTGTTGGGCAACAACGCCGCCTGGGAATCCGACCGGTATTCGCTCCTGGCCGGATTCGTCGAACCGGGTGAGACACTCGAACACGCGGTGATCCGCGAGATCTGGGAAGAAGCTCATCTCGAAGTCACCGAACCTCGGTATCTGGGCTCTCAGCCGTGGCCGTTTCCCTGTTCGCTCATGCTCGGCTTCTCGGCCGTCGCTCCCAGCCGAGACTTCGCCGCCGACGAGGCTGAGATCGCCTCGCTGCGCTGGTTCACCCGGGCGGAGCTGCGCGCTGCCATTGCGAACGGCGAGGTGCGCGCTCCATCGACGATCTCCATCGCCGGTCAGCTCCTGTACAGCTGGTTGGACAACGCATGAATGCTTCGGCCACGGCCCTGCTCGAGGCCTTGGACGAGGAACAGCGCGCCGTCGCCACCCATTTCGACTCACCGGTGATCGTCCTCGCGGGTGCCGGCACCGGTAAGACCCGCGCCATGACGCACCGGATCGCCTTTGGAATTGCGTCGGATGTGTTCCCTGCCAACCATGTCCTCGCGCTGACATTCACCGCCAAGGCGGCGGGGGAGATGCGCTCACGCCTGCGCGGACTCGGAGTCCCCGCGGTCCAAGCCCGTACGTTCCACTCCGCAGCGCTGCGTCAGCTGCGGTTCTTCTGGGACCGGTTCGCCGAAGGAGACTTTCCGCGGATCATCGAGAACAAGGCGGGCATCATCGGCTCGGTCATGCAGAGCCTCGGGTTGGAGACCAGTCGGGAACTGACCAGAGACGTCGCGTCGGAGATCGAGTTCGCGGCCTCGTCCCTGCTCGGCGTCGACGACTATGCGACGAAGGCAGCGGCCCGGGACCTCCCCGGTCAGCTGAGCGTCGACGATATGGTGCGGATCTTCGAAGCCTACGGGGAGGCGAAGACACGGGGACGGCTGCTCGATTTCGATGATGTGCTCCTCGTGCTCTCGGGAGTTCTGGCCGAGTATCCGGCGATCGCAGCCGAGATCCGCGAACAGTACAGGCACTTCGTCGTCGACGAGTTCCAAGACGTCTCGCCGCTCCAATACGATGTTCTCTCCCGGTGGCTGGGCCCCCGTGACAATCTCTGCGTCGTCGGCGATCCCGCTCAGACCATCTATACCTTCGCGGGAGCCGATGCGAGCCTGCTCGGTTCGCTCAGCACGTCGATGCCCGAGGCCAGAACGATCCGCCTGGTGCGCAACTACCGGTCGTCCCAGGCCATCGTGTCCACCGCGAACAATCTGCTGCGACACACCTCTCGGACCGCGCTGACCTTGCGGACCGACAACCCGATGGGCCGCCTGCCGCGCATGGTGGAGTATCCGACCGACGAGGCCGAGGCCACCGGGGTCGTCCAGGCTATCTCGGCAGAGATCCAGGCCGGACGTCGTCCGCGCAACATCGCAGTCCTCTTCCGCACGAACGGACAGAGTCCCTCCTACGAACAGGCTCTGGCCGCAGCCGGGATTCCCTATGTGCTGCGCGGCGGAGAGCGCTTCTTCGCGCGCAAAGAGGTCAAGGAGGCCGTTCTCATGCTCAAGGCCGCACGCGCGACCTCGAGCGGACAGCGTCTGACCGAAGCCGTGACAGAGGTTCTCGGCTCTCTCGGATTCACCCGAGAGCCGCCGGCCGCCGGAGCCGGCAGACAGCGTTGGGAATCGCTCAAAGCCCTCGTCGACCTCGCCGAGGAGCATCAGCACGGTCAGGAACTCCCTGTGCCGATGGAGGTCTTCCTCAGCGACCTGTCGGATCGTGCCGAGCACCAGTTCGCCCCGGACATCGAAGGCGTCACTCTGGCTTCCTTCCACGCGGCGAAGGGCCTGGAATGGGACAGTGTGCACCTGGTGGGTCTCAGCGAAGGTCTGCTGCCCATCAGCTATGCCCAGACGCCTCGAGCCATCGCTGAGGAACGTCGCCTGTTCTACGTGGCGCTGACGCGTGCAGGCACAGACCTGCGGATGAGCTGGTCGCTGGCCCGGTTCGACTCCAAACAGAGACCGCGGAGGTCATCACGCTTCCTCGCCGAACTCGGGCAGTCGGGACCGACGATGGGAGATGGCCGCACAGCGTCGAACTCTGCGGCGCTCAACCGCTGCCGCGGCTGCGGGAGGGCATTGGTCTCGCACCTCGACCGTGCACTCGGACGATGTGCGGACTGTCCTGCCGACATCGATCTCGAGCTGCTGGACCGTCTGCGACGCTGGCGGGTGCGCATCGGAATGGAGCAGGGACTGCCGCCGTACCTCGTTCTCACGGACACCTCGCTGTCAGTCATCGCGGAGGTCCGTCCCCGCACCCTCGACGAACTTGCGCGGGTCCCCGGCATCGGTGCGACGAAGCTCGAACTCTACGGAACTCACCTACTGGGTCTGCTCGGCGACTGACCCGAAATCCGGGACCGGCGTGCGACACTGGCAGCGATCGTGGAAGGTCATTCCACTATCCGTGACCTCGCCGGCATCCAAGGTGACCACGCGTCGGATCGGTGCTGTTTCGGGGCGCAGCAGCGCCTGACGAAGCATCTGAACAACATGCGCCGAACCGAGGATGCGTGCGGCGGGATCGCTGAGGCTCTCACGCTCCGGCAGGGCACGCAGACGCGGATGCTGATCGAGCCAACCGGCATCGCTGTCCTTCCGGTGCAGGCAGGAACACACAGAGCACGGTGTCGAACCGGGCCGGATGAGTCCCGTGATCTCCACAGACTGCTCACCGAGGACGACCTGACAGTGGTCGACTTCGCGATCACTGAGCCACATGGCGGAATTGAGGTCCGGAACCAGGTGAGAACTCGTGACCACCACCGGTGAAGCCATGAGATCGAGCTCCTCGACACGGCGAGCCGCGGCGACGGCGAATCCGAGAGCCGCCAGCTGCCCTTCGACATGGGAGCGCAATGGACCCGTGACCAGCACGGGCCGGGACCTGAGGACCTGGGAGACCCGATCCGGCGACAGATTGAATATGCGCGCCGCGGCGAAGACCGGGGACCCCTTCGGTACGGCGCCGCCGTCCGCGTCGGCCGGGATGAGGACACCTGCCTCGCCGAGGAGGGTGATGAGGGAGCTCGCCCTGCTGAGGTCGACCCCGAGTTCCTGAGCGCGTGAATAGAACTGAGCCGAGCCGATGCCGAGACGGAGATCTTCGATGAGACTGGCGTCACCGAGCAGCAGCCCATCGATGAGCACAGGATCATCTGCGCCGAACTGGATGCACGAGGACGAACGCCATGTGATGGGAACACTCGGAAAGATTCTGAACATCTCGGCCCCTTCGCCTCGCCATCGTGGAGACTTCCACAGTAGTGAACGAGAGCCGGAATGGCCACGGCAGGAGAGAAGTTGTGGATAATCCTGTGGAAAAACGGCTGAGGACAGGCCGGGAAGCGCGTCCCGGCATGCCCTCAGCCGCATAGTGCCCCAGGCGCTCGCGAGGACTCGTGCGGCTTCCCCTTCCGCACGCATCCTCGGGTTTTCCGGGGTCAAGCATAGAACTTATTCCGCAAAAGCCTCCGCGTCAATGCACCGTCATGCACAGACACGTCAACAGCCTGTGGATAACCTGTGGGAATCGCCGTGGAGTCTGTGGAGGAAAGGCGCCTTGAGTGTCGATATGACTGTTGATAAACACGCTCCCGGGTCGGATCAGCTCCCGTTCTGCGGGGACTGCGTTCTCGGAGGCGGCTGTGGACGGGGGATTCGACCTCAACTTTTCGGCAGACTCAGGAAACTCACAAACTCCGAAGGCTGTTCGTCTTCAGAACCGCTGCAGAGACGCCGCCACGGTGCCGGTGGCACTGTCACCGTGTCAGTGCGGTTTCCTATGATGGTCCGGTGAGCAGAGCACAGCGGTGGAGTGAAGAAGAGGTGCTGCGGGCGATCGCCCGGGGTGAGATCGAAGTGCGTCGATCGGTACGGCGGAAGAAGACCGTCGCCGTCTCGAAGGAGGTCGAGACCTACGTGCTGCGCACTCCTGAGCGCTACAGCGTGGAGCGCAACATCCGTTCGCTGACGGATCTGTTCAATCGCCTCTCCGCCCGTGATCACTCGTCGGATGCCGACCTCGCCGAGCTGGCTGAGGAGATGAGCCGTCGTTTCTTCGGCGGCAGGCTGCGACCGACGTCGATCCGCTGGGTGACGAATCAGAATGTCAGCAGATGGGCGTCAACGACGACGTCGACGGGTGACATCCGCGTCTCCCATCGCCTGCAGGCCGTGCCGCGCTGGGTGCTGGAGACGGTCGTCGTCCATGAACTCGTCCATCTCCAGATCGGTCCCCACTCGAAGGAATTCCATGCATTGGCCGATCGCCATCCGCGGCAGACCGACGCAAAGATCTATCTCGAAGGATTCAGCGATGGGGAGCGTTTCAGGCGTGGGAGCTGAGCGCTGACACAGCGGAGCGGAAGAGGCCCGGCAGCCGGTCCGGCAGGTCGGGCATGAGGTCAGCGGGCAGTCGGTCCAGAGTGAACCAGGCGACGTCGAAGGACTCCTCCGACACATTCGGCGAATCGTCAGTCGAAGCCTGGGCTGCGAAGACGACGTCGAAGTGTCGGGTGCAGGTCCCGAACGCGGCCGAGAGGTCATGCACATGCACGTCGATGGGATCGGCAGTGACTCGTGCGAGCGGGCGCAGACCGCTTTCCTCTTCGGCCTCTCTGCGAGCGGCATCATGCAGCGAGGTGTCGACAGATTCGAGGTGTCCTCCGAACTGACCCCACAGCCCGGCCTTCCGGTGGTGGTTGAGCAGAACCGCCTCGGTGACCGGATCGATGACCAGACAGCTGGCTGTGAGATGGTGCTCACCGCCGGAGCGGTGCAGGGCATCGGCACCCTGCCGGTCGAATAGCTCCGCGAAGGACGCGGAGAATGAGTTCCGCGGTCCGCGCTCGACTTCCTGCCGGGCGGTATCGAGATCGATCATTCAGCGATCGTCGCGATCGTCGGAGCTGTCGTCGTCGGAGCTGCTGTCATCGGTCGGCGCAGAGTCGTTGCGATCCGTCTCTTCGGACTCTGTTTTCGCATCGCTGCCGCCGGCTCCCTCAAGTCCCTCGGCGAGAATGCGGGACAGGGCCTCATCGATGCTCGATTCGTTGGTCCATTCGGCCTGACGTCGCTCGGAATAGCCCAGCGGGTCGTCCAGATCCTGCGTGGTCGGCAGCAGATCCGGATGGGAGAACACGCGATCGCGGGCTTCGGCGCCGCCCTGCGTCTCGAGATACGCGAAGAGCGCGGCGGCATCGCGGAGGCGACGGGGGTTGAACTCGAGACCCACAAGGGTTGAGAAGGTCTTCTCCGCCGGTCCCGCGGTTGCCCGCCGACGGCGCAGCGCTTCGCGGATCTGATCGCGACCTGGCAGATGCTTGCACGCCTCATAGACGACAACGTCGACCCACCCGGCGATGACGGCGAGGAGGTTCTCCAAAGACGTCAGCGCCTTCCTCTGATCGTCTGTCGTCGGCGGGTTGAACAGTCCCTGGCGAATATTGTCGCTGAGGTCGGAGATGTTCGACGGATCGATGTTCGACGCCATGTCCTCGATCTGCGAGGTGTCGACCTTCAGTCCCTGCGCATAACGAGTCAGAGCGGTCTCGACCTGGGCGCTCAGCCACGGGGCGCGCTCGAACAGAGCGAGGTGGGCGAGCTCCTGAGCCGCGAGGTAGATGCGGACCTCGGAGACGTCGACGTCGATCTCGGAAGCGAACGTCTCGACGTTCTTCTCGATGACCACGGCAGTGTCGTGGGGCAGCAGCGGGAGTCCCACCTCGGTGCCGGTGAGGACGCTTTCGGACAGCGCGCCGACGGCCTGTCCGATCTGCATGGCGAACATCGAATCGCTCATCGATCCGAACATCGACGATGCGCCTGCGAGGATGCCCTTCATCTCGGCCGGGACCTGGGACTCGAGCGTGTCCGTCAGGGCCGAGGACATGTTCTCCTTGATGGGCAGCACGAACTTCTGCCAACCGGGCATCGTCTCCTTGACCCAGTCGGCTCGGCGCAGCGGACGGGCGGAGCGGTTGGCGACGGAGAAGTCGGTGGCCTCGGCGAGCCAGAGCTCGGCCAGACGGAACGCATCGGTCGTCGCCCGCTCAGCGTCCTCGGATACAGAGGGGTCGGGAGTCGGAACCGCCTTCTGAGCGATCGACACTGCCTGGGCCTGCGAATCGGCACCCTGCCCGAAGAGCCCCTGCATCTGATTCATGATCGTGGACATCATCGCCGGATCGATCGAGAAGCCCTGCGGCATGCCCGAACTGTTCTTGTCATCTCCCTGACCGGATCCGGGACCATTGGCGCCGAAGAGCATTCCGAAGATCTGCTCGAACGGATTCTGTTCGTTGTTGTTGTCATCGGTCATTGTTCTACAGCCCCCAAGAATCGGTTTGACATCAACGTTAACGGTTCCGAATGTGCGAAGCTTCCCAATTCCGGGAGGTTTCGCAGGATGTTCGCACCGGGCGAAAGGAGTCTGTGAAACGGACGCTGAGGTTTCAACTAGACTGGTGGGGCGGTGCAGCGAAAGGATTACATGACAGAGAACGCCCCTCGGGCCGTGCCGGCGTCACCGGCACCGACACGCGGCACCAAACGACGACGGACTCCACGTCTGGCCACGACCTCGGGCGTCCTCACCTACGTCTTCATCGCGCTGGCCGTGCTTCTGCCGGTTCCGTACATGCTTCAGCTGCCGGGACCGGTTTTCAACACCCTCGGCGACTACCAGGGCGACCCCATGATCAGCGTCTCCGGAGCCAAGACCTATCCGACTGCAGGCCGCATCGACATGCTCACCGTCGCCGTCAGCGGCGGACCCGGTCGCGACATCTTTGCCTCTCAGGCACTCGGCGCACTCATCAACGGCGAACAGACCGTCGTCCCCACGGAGGCGTACTACCCGCTGGACACCACTCGCGAGGACGTGACCGAATCGAATGCGGTCGAGATGTCCTCGAGCCAGGATGTCGCCATCGCCGCCGCCATGGGCCAGATGGACAAGTCGTACTCCGTGCATCTGTCGGTCGATGACGTCGTCGCCGATGCTCCGGCTCAGGGCAAGCTGCGCAAGGGAGACCGACTCATGTCGGTCAACGGCAAGAAGCTCGATTCCGATCCCCAGGCCGCGCAGATCATGAGCAGGACAGTGCAGGGGACGGACTCCGTCGAGCTCGGCATCGAACGCGACGGGAAATCGAAGACGATCTCCCTGACTCCCGCGAAGGTCGACGACCGCAAGGCGATCGGCATCACGATGAAGCAGGACTTCGAGTTCCCCGTCGACGTGAAGTTCAACGTCGACGGCGTCGGCGGTCCCTCAGCCGGGACGATGTTCGCGCTGGCCATCATCGATGAACTCACTCCCGGTGCGATGACAGGCGGCAAGCATGTGGCTGGCACGGGAGAGATCACCCCTGACGGAACGGTCGGCCCGATCGGCGGTGCTCGCCAGAAGGTGGCCGCCGCCACCGAGAAGGGAGCGACGCTGTTCCTCTCGCCCGCCGACAACTGCGCGGAGGTCATGGCCGCCGCGGACCAATCCAAGATCACGGTGGCGCGCATCGACACGCTCGATGACGCGCAGACCACCGTGGAGCAGTACGCCGCCGGCAACACTTCGGACCTGCCGAAATGTCCCGCCGATGGTGCCGACAACAATGAGAAAGGGCAGTAGTGAGCACCTC
Organism: Brevibacterium sp. Lmc1; assembly: GCF_057654315.1. Classification (NCBI taxonomy): domain Bacteria; kingdom Bacillati; phylum Actinomycetota; class Actinomycetes; order Micrococcales; family Brevibacteriaceae; genus Brevibacterium; species Brevibacterium sp. Lmc1. The sequence goes on from NZ_CM172803.1 coordinate 1,870,430, forward strand.
GTCCTCACCCACCTCCGCACGCATGCCGGCGAATCGGCCAAGACGTTCGCCGCTGCTGCTCACCCTCGTGTCTGTGGCGATCCTGCTGATCGCCTTCATCGCCTTCACCCAGGTCTACACCGAGGTGCTGTGGTTCCGCCAGATCGACGCGGCGAACGTCTTCCGAACCATGTGGCTCACCCGCGGGCTGACATTCCTCGGCGGATTCATCCTCATGGCCGTCCCGGTCTGGCTGAGTCTTCATCTGGCCTACCGCCATCGTCCGGTCTACGCGCCGACGACCCCGCGACAGGAGAACCTCGACCGTTATCGTGAGGCCATCGAGCCTCTGCGTCGGGTCGCGACGATCGCGATTCCCGCGGTCATGGGTGTCCTCGCCGGCATCACCGCCTCGGCGCATTGGAACACGATCCTCGAATGGATCAACTCGACGTCCTTCGGCTCGAAGGATCCTCAGTTCGGTCTCGACAAGTCGTTCTTCGTCTTCGTCCTTCCTGGCCTGCGCCTCATCGGCAACCAGCTTGGCATGGCGCTGCTCTTGGCGCTCATCGCCGCCCTCGTCGCCCATTACCTCTTCGGCGGAATCCGTCCGGGGGAGCAGAAGGGCGTCATCCTGACGAAGGCTGCCCAGTGGCAGCTGGGCATCACCGTGGCGGTTCTCGTCATAGTTCAGGCCGGTCGGCTGTGGCTCTCCCGCTACGACCGGATGACCGCTGCCGGCGGGATCGTCCCCGGCGTCACCTACGTCGATGATCATGCCGCCCTGCCGGCCATGGCGATCGTTGCCATCGCCGCCGTCCTGGTCGCACTGCTGTTCGTCTACACCGCGTGGAAGGGCAACTGGCGGATCTCGATCATCGCCACGCTCACCCTTATCGTGCTCGGCGGCGTTTCGATCATCGCGTACCCGGCCCTGCTTCAGCAGTTCCAGGTCAATCCGTCGCAGCAGAGCAAGGAATCTGACTACATCCAGCACAACATCGATGCCACGCGCGATGCGTTCGACTTCGATGACATCGAAGTGACTCCGTACTCGCCGAGCACCACTGGCAAGAAGGGCGACCTGCGCAAGGACGCCGAGACCGCGGCGTCGATCCGTCTGCTGGACCCGAACCTCGTCTCGGACACCTTCCGGCAGCTGCAGCAGGTGCGACCGTACTACTCGTTCCCGCAGAAGCTCGACGTCGACCGCTACAACATCGACGGAGACATGCGCGACACCGTCATCTCGGTGCGCGAACTCGCCCCGAGTTCGGTGAACAACCAGAGCTGGTTCAACCGGGCGATCGTCTACACCCACGGATTCGGTGTGGTCGCAGCCAACGGCAACCAGCGCAACCCGGACGGCGAGCCGCTGTTCATGGAGTCGGATATTCCGCCGAAGGGCGAGTTCCCCGACTACGAGCCGCGTGTGTACTTCGGAGAGTCATCTCCGGACTACTCGATCGTGGGCGCCCCGAAGGGCGCGACTCCGCGTGAGCTCGACTACCCCTCCGATGAGAAGAGCGGCTCCGGCCAGGTCAACAGCACCTTCTCCGGTGACGGCGGACCGTCGGTGGGCAATGTGTTCAACCGCCTCGCCTACGCCCTGAAGTTCCAGGACGAGCAGATCCTTCTCTCGGACGCGCTGAACGAAGAGTCCCAGATCCTCTACGATCGTCACCCGCGCGAGCGTGTGGAGAAGCTCGCACCCTTCCTCAAGGTCGACGGAGATCCGTACCCGGCCGTCGTGGACGGGAAGATCAAGTGGATCCTCGACGGCTACACCACTGCCGAGGACTACCCGTACTCGACACCGCAGCCGCTCCAGCAGGCCACCGAGGATTCGACCACGGCGTCGGCTCCGAATTCGGTGGCGACTCTGCCGGACGATGAGGTCAACTACATCAGGAACTCGGTGAAGATCACCGTCGATGCCTACGACGGTTCCGTCGACATGTACCAGTGGGACAAGGACGATCCGGTCCTGAAGACCTGGATGAAGGTGTTCCCCGGACTCATTAAGTCGTCCTCGGAGATGTCCGGCGATCTGATGAGCCACGTCCGGTACCCGGAAGACATGTTCAAGGTCCAGCGCGACCTGCTCACGAAGTACCATGTCACCTCCGCCAGTGAGTTCTACTCCGGTCAGGACTTCTGGACCCTGCCGACCGATCCGACGACGAAGGCGAGCAGCGGACTGACGCAGCCGCCGTTTTACATGACCCTGCAGATGCCGGGCCAGCAGTCGCCGTCGTTCTCGCTGACGAGCTCGTATATCCCGGCTCGATCGTCCGAGGGGCAGTCGAGAAACAACCTCACCGGGTTCCTCTCTGCCGATGCCGATGCCGGCAGTAAGAAGGGCGAGACAGCCGAGGGCTACGGCAAGCTGCGGCTGCTGCAGCTTCCGCGCAACACCACTGTGCCCGGACCTGGTCAGGCTCAGAACAACTTCAACACCGCGCCCGATGTGCAGCGCAGTCTGAACCTGCTGCGTCAGGGTGAGTCCGAAGTCGAGAACGGCAACCTGCTGACTCTGCCGATCGGCGGGGGTCTGCTCTACGTCCAGCCGGTCTATGTCCGGTCCGCCGGTGAGACCTCCTATCCGCTGCTGCAGCACGTGCTCGTGGCGTTCGGTGAGGACATCGGGTTCGCTCCGACCCTCGACGAGGCGCTCGACCAGGTGTTCGGCGGAGACTCCGGAGCCTCGGCTGGCGATGCCGGAACCGAGGACAGCGGAGACGGCGAGTCGGGATCGACCTCCGGCGGAGAGGACGCGGATTCGAAGTCCGGCTCGCCGGACAAGGCTCTCAACGATGCTCTGCAGGAGGCGAAGAAGGCCATGGAGGACTCCGATGCCGCGCTGAAGGACGGCGATTTCGCGGAGTACGGAAAGGCTCAGGATCGCTTGAAGAAGGCACTTGAGGATGCCGTCGCCGCTGACCCGTCGCTGGCCAAGGATGCGGCGGGCAGGGAATCCTCCGCTCCCGCCTCGGAGCCGGCTGACGAAGGCGGCGACTCGGGCAACTGAGTCGGAGGCGAACCGGTACGGCGCTGAGAGGCCGTGCCGACCGAGTTCGGACTTTCCGCGACGAACGCCCCTGGGACATCCCAGGGGCGTTCGTCGTTCGCAATGGATTCGCCGGAGGTGAGACCGGCGTCGCTCGCTTCTCTGGACGCACTCGCAGCACTGCGTCAGCCTAGGTGCGCGGTATCTGTCTGAGGTGCTGCGTCAGCTGAGGGCAACGCACCTGTCTGTGGCGCTGCGTCAGTCCGAGATTCGGCATCGGCTTGATGCGAGATGAAGGCTGTGCGGTGAAACAGGGCCGTGCGCTCTGCAGATCGACATCTGCCTGGGTGCTTGATGGCGTTCGACGTGCCGAGCGCTCGAGTTGCCGTCACTGTATCGAGTTATGCGGCGAGCGGTCGACGCTGAGTCGAGCGGCCGGCAGGGAATCGACTCTGCAAAGTCGGTCGGCAAGGAGTGTGAATGAGAAGAACCCCCAGTCAGAGAACTGACTGGGGGTTCTGCCGCTATCGTGGCGGGGGAGGGATTTGAACCCCCGACCTCCGGGTTATGAGCCCGGCGAGCTACCGAACTGCTCCACCCCGCGGCGTGTTCTTAACTTTACACGAGGGGTCACCTGGCGGCCAAACCGAATACAGGTGACCTCCGCCACATGGTCACTTGCCGTTCATCTGCAGCGGTTGCATCTGGTTGAAAGTTGAACTATAGTCATTCTTGTACTTCAAATTTCAACCAAAAGGAGAAATCATGACTGCTCTGCCTCAGGGACTCACCGCCGGAACCTGGAACATCGACCCCATCCACTCGGAGTTCACCTTCACCGCTCGCCACGCGGGCGTCTCGAAGGTCCGCGGCCACTTCGAAGAGATCGCCGGCAGCGTGAACGTCGGTGAGACCCTCGAAGACAGCGCCGTGTCCGCCGAGGCCTCAGCGAACTCGATCAACACCCGCAACGAACAGCGCGACGGTCACCTCAAGAGCGGTGACTTCTTCCTCGCGGAGGAACACCCGAAGCTGAGCTTCAAATCGACCGCGATCAAGGCCGACGGCGCCGATGAGTTCGAGACCGTCGGTGAACTGACGATGCGCGGGGTGACCAAGGAAGTCGCCTTCGCCACCGAATTCGCAGGAGTTGCCACCGATCCGAACGGCAACCAGGTCGCCGGCCTCTCGGCCACCGCCACGGTCAACCGCAAGGACTTCGGAATGTCCTTCGAAGCCGTCCTCGGCGGAGGAGAGCTTCTCGTCTCCGACAAGATCAAGATCGAACTCGAACTGGAGCTCGTCAAAGCCTGATATGCCCTGAGCTGGGCTGCTGATCGGCGCGTGCGCCGACACGGAGCCAGACTCAGCGGGCAGCGTCGCTGCCCGAGACAGAAGGGGCGAACCGTCTATGCGGTTCGCCCCTTCTGGCGTCTTTGGGCGCCGCGACTCCTGTCCCTCGGCGCGGCGATTCCCGTACCGTCCCTCGTATCAGGAACTCAATCTGCCTCGACCACGAAAGCCAGCGATACTCAGTTCCTCCGACGCAGCGCGTCCGGGTGCTCCCGCAGGTGCCCTCCGAGTGCGTTGAACAACTGTGCGCCCTTGTCGACATCGGCAACGGACTTACAGAACGAATATCGGATCGAGGACCTATAGGCCTCGTACGCCGGGCTGCCCTGCCTGCACAGAGCGGGTACGGGAATTCCGACCAAGGAGAATTCTCTGGCCAGCAGCTCATTGAGCTCGAAGGCATCGCGATCCGTCAGCGCAGAGAAGTCAACCACTGTGAAATAGCCGGCGCGCGGAGTGGACACTTCAGCGCCCGGCACCGAGCGACAGGCGGGCACGAGGACCTCGGCGCGTGCCCGCAGCGAAGCTCGGTTCTCGGCGACGAACTGCGAATCGCCGTCCAGCATATCGGCCATTCCGATCTGCATCGGACCGCCGGCCGTGAACGACAGGAACTGCTTGACGGTCTGAATGGCCTGGCGAACCTCGGGAGAGGCGATGACCCAGCCGATCTTCCATCCTGTCGTGTTCCATGATTTGCCCGCCGAGGAGACCGTGACGACGCGTGCAGAATCCTCGATGGCAACTGCGGGAGGCACATGCCCCAGATCAGTGAGGACGAGCTGCTCGTAGACTTCATCGGAGAGTACCCAGGCGTCGACCGCCTCGGCGGCTCGTCCGATGCGGGCGAGATCAGCGGCAGAGAAGATGAACCCGGTGGGATTGTGCGGAGTGTTGACGAGGATGATCGCCGGATCGACCTCGGCGATCACTCGGTCGAAAGTCTCCCAGTCCGGGGCGAAGTCACCACGGCCATCGGGCAGGATCGGCACCGTGTGCAGTGTTCCGCCGGCGGCGGCGATCGCCGCCGGATAGGAGTCGTAGAACGGTTCGAAGGCGACGAGAGAGCCGCCCGGCGGCAGCAGTGCGAGGATCGCGGCGGTCAGGCCCTCCGTGGCGCCCGCAGTGTAGAGCACCTCGTCCGGATCGACGTGCTGTCCGAAATCGCGTCCGCGTTGAGCGCCCACAGCTTCGAGCAGCTGCGGGTATCCCTGACCGGGGGCGTACTGATTGAAACCGGCCCGCATCGCCTCTTCCGTTGCGGCGATGAGCTCGTCCGGAGGCTCCGTGCCCGGAGCGCCCTGTCCGAGGTTGACGGCTCCGACCTCGGCGGCGAACTTCGTCATCTGCCCGTAGATCGTCTCACCGATCGACCCGTCCGGATTCGTGAGCCCTGCGGCCTCGGCCATCTCATGCCACAGCGGGGCTCCCATGATGTCCGGCATCAGGAGACCTCCGCGGGAGCGACCCGACCGAGTCGGTCGAGTGCGGCTTCATGGAGGCGAGAATTGCTGGCCAGGGCATTGCCGCCGAAGGGCCCCGGAAGTCCGGCCGTGTTCGTGAAGGTGCCTCCGGCTTCGAGGACGATGGGTACGAGCGCTCCCATATCGTAGAGCGCGAGCTCGGGCTCGCAGGCGAGGTCGACAGCACCCTCGGCGAGCAGCATATAGGAGTAGAAGTCGCCGTATCCGCGAGTGCGCCACAGCGAATCGCAGAGATCGAGGAACTCATCGAGGATGCCGAGTTCCTTCCAGCCCGACAGCGACGAATACGACAGGGACGCATCGGCGAGAGAATCGACGGATGACACAGCGATGCGTTCGGCCGGGGACCCGAGCTCGGTCGCGTAGGCGCCCTGGCCCGTTACTGCCCACCATCGGCGACCGAGCGCGGGAGCGGAGACGACTCCCAGCAGCGGCTGGTCACCGTCGTAGAGGGAGATCAGCGTCGCCCACACCGGCACCCCGCGCACGAAGTTCTTCGTTCCGTCGATGGGATCGATGATCCACCGTCGCGATGACTGCCCGTGTGCACCGAATTCCTCACCGAGCACGCTGTCATCGGGTCGAACCTCTGTGAGGCGATCCATGATCGCCTTCTCCACCGCACGGTCGCATTCGGTGACCGGGGTGAGATCGGGTTTGGTTTCGACGGCGAAGTCCTGTGCCCGGAAGTGCGGGTGGCTGATGGCATCGGCGAGATCGGCGAGTTCGATCGCCAAGTCGAGGTCGTTCATGCCTCCAGCCTATCCAGTCGAGGGCAGCAGCCGGCGCAGGGACTCCAGCCGTGAGACTCCTCCCGGTCCGGCCTTGCCGTCGGCCACCCATTCATCGAGTCGGCAGCCGGGAGAGTCCGCGAGGTGAGTGCATCCGCGGGGGCAATCGGCCGTGGCCTCGACGAGTTCGGGGAAGGCGGAGAGCAGGGTCTCCCGGTCCACATGGGCCAGGCCGAAGCTACGCACTCCCGGGGTGTCGATGAGCCATCCGCCGCGTTCCAACGGCAGGCACACGGCCGAGGACGAGGTGTGACGTCCGCGTCCGGTCACGTCGTTGACATGGCCCGTCGCGCGCTCGGCGGCGGGAACGAGAACGTTGGTCAGCGTGGATTTGCCCACCCCGGAATGGCCGACGAGGACGCTGATGCGTCCACGGAGACGCTCGGCCACCTCGGCGTGAGGTTCTGTCTCGTCGCGGGCCGCATCGTTCGCGGCGATTGTCGTATCGGTCGGCTCGGCGTCGGGATCGATGGAGGATTCGACGATGTCGATCCCGGACGCGGAGAAGCGTTCCTTCAGCTCCGTCGCCGGGCGCAGATCGGTCTTCGTCACGATGAGCAGGGGAGTGATCCCGGCATCGAAGGCCGCGACGAGTGCGCGATCGATGAGACCGAAAGAGGGATCCGGGTCCACGGTGGCCGTGACGATTCCCATGACGTCGATGTTGGCGACGAGTACGCGCTCGGTCGGGTCGGTGTCATCGGCGCTGCGGCGCAGCAGGGTCTGCCGTTCGGTGATCTCCACGAGCCTGGCCAGGGTGCCCTCGGCCCCCGAGGTGTCGCCGACGAGGCGGACGACGTCTCCGGGAACGATCGCCTGCTTGCGCAGGTGCGAGGCGCGCACCGCCGTCACCGAGGTGGCCCCCCGTGACCGCTTCCCCTTCTTCCGAATCGGGGGACTCGACGGGAAGTTCCCGTCGTCGTCAGCGAGGATGACCCGGTACCGGCCCCGATCGACCGCGGTGACCAGGCCCGATACAGCGTCCTTGTGGTCAGGGCGGTTCTTCGTCCGCGGTCGTGAACCGCGTCGGTTCGGCCGGGGTCGGTAGTCCTCATCGCGAAAGATCTTCGCCATATCAGGCTCCGGGGGTGAGCATGGCTTCCCACAGCTGAGTGAAGGCAGGCAGAGTCTTGGCCACGGTGCCGGCGTTCTCGATGACCATTCCGTCATTGCGCAGGGCGAGGACGGCACCGGCCATGACCATGCGGTGGTCGTGGTAGGTATGCCACAGCGCCGGGCGCAGGTGCGTGGTGCCGGTGATCGTCAGTGCCTCGGCGTGCTCGACGACATCGACGCCGATGGCACCGTACTCTCTGGTCAGAGCCGCCAGACGGTCGGTCTCGTGCCCACGCAGATGCCCGATTCCGCGCAGCTGCGACGTTCCTTCTGCCATAGCTGCGAGAGCCGAGACCACTGGGGTGAGCTCGCCGACGGCCGACAGGTCGAGATCGACAGCGGTGAGCCGGTCCGGGCCCTGCACGTGCAGTCCTTCCCTATCGAGGCGCACCGTGGCTCCGAACGCCTCGGCGATCTCGCGGAAGCCGTCACCTGCCTGGGTGGTGTGCACGGGCCAGTCGGCGATGGTCACGGATCCGGCGGTGGCCACGGCCGCCGCTGCGAAGGCTGCGGCATTGGACAGGTCGGGTTCGACCTGCACGTCGAGACCGCGCGGAAGTCCTGGTTCGACGATCCAGCGCTCGGGTTCGGGCTCGCTGATGTCGACGCCAGCGTCGCGGAGGACTTCGATCGTCATATCCACATGCGTTCGGCTGGGCACCGAGTCCGCAGTGTTGGTGAGTTCGAGTCCCAAAGGCATGACGGGAGCGGCGAGGAGCAGACCAGAGACGAATTGGCTGGAGGCGCTGGCATCGATGCCGAGGTGGCCTCCGCGCAGCTGAGAGTCGGCGTGGATCGTCATCGGCAATGTGCTCGCGGCGGAGGTGATCGACGCACCGAGCTCCCGCAGCGACTCGATCGTCACCGACATCGGCCGCACGCGGGCCTGTTCGTCGCCGTCGAGGACGACCTCACGACCGGTGAGCGCGGCAAGTGGGGGGATGAAGCGCATCACGGTTCCGGCGAGACCGCAGTCGATGGTGATCGGTGCGGAGTCCTGTGCAGCTGCGTCTGTGGGTACGTGTCCGTCCGGGAAGGGGATCGGCTCGATGTGGAGCTCATCGCCGTCTTCGTCGATCACGGCGCCGAGACGACGCAGGGCGTCGACCATGAGCAGGGTGTCGCGGCTGCGAAGCCATCCCCTGAGATCGGATCCGGAACGGGCGAGAGCCGCAAGGATGAGATAGCGGTTCGTCAGAGACTTGGAACCGGGAACGGTCACAGTGGCAGAGACGGCGGAACCGGCGACCGGTGGCTGCCAGTCGCCGGTCGCCGGGGGAGTGTGCGTGGAGATGTCAGTCAACTCCGAGTGCGCTCAGAGCCTGCTTCGAGGTGTCTTCCACGCTCGACCACAGGTCTTCGGCCGCGTGCTGGGTCCGCCACCACAGGCCGGGGCGTCCAGCAGTGTCGACGGCGGCGAGCAGGGCACCGCCGAGCATCGAGGTCCGCAGAAGAGTGCGTTCGTTGCGAGCCTTCTTCTCCTCCTTCGACGTCGTCTTGTCAGCAGACAGACGTTCACCGACGGTGTCGAGCAGGTAGGTGCCGACGAGGATCGATGCGCTGAGGCGGGGGAAGCGTCCGATGGCGAGCATCGAACCGGCAGCGACCTGTGCAACACCGGTGGCTCGGGCGAGAGTCACTGCGTCGACGGGGACGTCGACCTGCTTGCGAGCCTGGTTGAGGAGCGGGCCGACCGATGCGGCCGCTGCCTCCGGCTTGCGCAGTCGTTCGACGCCGTTGAGGATGTAGCCGGCGGCCAGCATGGGCCGTGCGATAAGACGAATGGGAGACACAGTGGTCCTTCCTACGTGGCGGTCATCTCACTGGCAAGCATAACTGCTGAGGTGGGAATAGTGGGACGTCGGTCCGATGTTGTACGGGGTGAAGCCATTCGACGGGTGCACCCGTCGGGAAGTCGACAGGCAGAAGGAGAAGTCTATGAGCGCCACTGCCGTCCTGGAGAGAACGGGCGTACCATTGACTGCGATGACCGAATCAGTCAAAGAAGCCCCCGAAACCGACGCCGAGAGGTCGGCGCGTTTCGAACGGGATGCTCTGGAATATGTCAATCAGCTCTACGCAGCTGCTCTGCGTATGACCCGGAATCCGGCCGACGCCGAAGACCTCGTCCAGGAAGCCTACGCGAAGGCGTATGCCGCCTTCCACCAGTACAAGCCCGGAACCAACCTCAAAGCCTGGCTGTACCGGATCCTGACGAACACCTTCATCAACAACTACCGCAAGAAGCAGCGTCAGCCGCAGGAACACGGCAGCGAAGACATCGAGGACTGGCAGATCGCACAGGCGAACAGCCACTCGTCCTCCGGCGGTCGTTCCGCCGAACTCGAAGCCCTCGACCACCTTCCCGACTCCGACGTCAAGGAAGCACTCTCGGCACTGCCCGAAGACTTCCGCATGGTCGTCTACTATGCCGATGTCGAAGGACTGCCGTACAAGGAGATCGCCGAGATCATGGAGACGCCGATCGGCACTGTGATGTCCCGACTGCACCGCGGTCGCCGACAGCTGCGGGAGATGCTGGCCGACTATGCCGCCGAGCGCGGTTTCGTGAGTCCAGAGGGAGGTGCGAAATGAGCGACGAAGGATGCTGCGAAAGCGTCAGGACCGAGTCACTGATGCGCATCTACCACTACCTGGACGGAGAACTGACGACGACGGAGATCCGCGAGATCTCGATCCACCTCGAACAGTGCCCGTCGTGTCATGACGAGTACGAGATCGAAGCGCTGCTCAAAGAGCTCGTGCGTCGTTCGTGCAGCCACGACCGTGCCCCGATGGGACTGCGAGAGAAGATCCGGCAGCGGATCGCGCTCGAACAGAACTCCTGACCGGCGCCCAGGCACAGGGGAGTCCACGGACACAACGAAGGCGGGAAGAGATTCGAATCTCTTCCCGCCTTCGTCATTCACCGAACGTATCAGCGAATCATGCGTTTGGACGCTTGCCGTGGTTTGCTTTCTTACGGCGGCGATCGCGACGCTTACGGCCACGCTTGCTCATTGTGCCCTCCTTTGATAGACGCTCAATTGTCTCATGATCACCCGAGCAGAGCAAAGTCGGACCAGGTCACCCGCCTTGCCGAATTCGTCTGACAAGATGATGCGACTGTCACGGCTGAGCTCTTCGTCGGCCGGGCACCCGCAGAGATCTTCGGTCGGGCACCTCATCGACGGCTCAGCTGTCGCCGAGGACGTCCTGGACTCCCAGCCAGTTGAACCAGCCGCGATGGAGAACCAGCCAGGCCAACAGACCGTATCCTTCCTGCGCCGGCAGATGGTCCCGCGACGATGCGACCTCGCGCTGCCACACGGGATGGCCGAGGAGGGGCGTGAAGGTGTCGACATAGGTGATGCCGCGCCGCTTGGCCACATCGGAGAAGCTGGCATTGAGCTCGGCGATGCGACGGTTGCGGTCACCGTCGTGTTCAGGCGGAGGGCCCAGCACGAACGTCGAGACCTTCCGAGCCAACGCCTCGTCGAGGATGTTGGCCACATCGAGCCGGGCCCTGGCCACCGAACGCCCCGAATCGAGATCCCCGGACCCCAGAGCCAGCACCAGACGATTGTCCCCTTCCCGAGTGAACCGCAGGGACGCCTCGGCGATGGTCCGACCGTGAAGACCAGCGGAATCCTCGGCCGGCACGGCCAGGGGATACACCTTGAGTTCAGGCAGACTCGGCAGAGTCCTCGCCGTCACCCGACCGACCCACCCGAGGCCACGGCCATCGCCGTGGCCGGCGACCAAAGGGCCTCCGACCACGGCGATGGTTGTGGTGACGTCGCTGCTCACCGGCTGAAGATCCGGTCGACGAGTTCCTTCTGCTGAGCTTCGTGGAAGTGCTTGAGCCCGGTCGAGGTGGCGGCAGAAGCGGCACGGGAGATGACCTTGACCTCACGGCCGCCGAGGAGCTCGGGCAGGTGCAGTGCCATGAACGGCCATGCACCCTGGTTCTCCGGCTCTTCCTGGGCCCAGACGATCTCGGCATCGGCCGGGAAGCGGTCGAGCACAGCGGTGATGGCCGCCTCGTCGAGCGGGTAGAGCTGCTCGAGGCGGACGAGCGCCATCTTCGTGTCGTTGTCCTTCTCCCGCTTGGCTTTGAGCTCCCAGTAGAGCTTGCCGGAGACGAGGACGACGCGCTCGACCTGCGAGGCATCGACGTCCGTATCGTCGATGACGGCCTGGAACCTGCCCGAGGTGAAGTCCTCCGGCGAGTTCGCGGCAGCCTTGAGGCGCAGCATCGACTTCGGGGTGAAGACGATGAGCGGACGCTTGTTCGTCGTCGAGGCGTGGCGACGCAGCAGGTGGAAGTACGAGGCGCCCGAGGACGGGTAGGCCACCGTCATATTGTTCTCCGCGCACAGCTGGAGGTAACGCTCGATGCGACCCGAGGAATGGTCGGGTCCCTGTCCCTCATAGCCGTGGGGCAGGAGCATGACGACACCGGAGTTCTGCTGCCACTTCTGCTCGGAGGAGGAGATGAACTCGTCGATGACGGTCTGCGCACCCTGTGCGAAGTCACCGAACTGAGCCTCCCACGCCACGAGGGCGTCCTTGCGTTCGACGGAGTAGCCGTATTCGAAGCCGACAGCGGCGTACTCGCTGAGCAGGGAGTCGTAGACCCAGAATCGAGCCTGCTCCTCGGTGAGGTTCTGCAGCGGCGTCCATTCGTTGCCGTTGACCGAGTCGATGAGCACCGAGTGGCGCTGGACGAAGGTCCCGCGACGGGAGTCCTGACCTGCCAGCCGCACCGGCACGCCGTCCATGAGCAGCGAACCGAAGGCCAGCAGCTCGGCGAAGCCCCAGTCGATTCCGCCCGACAGCGACATCTCCTTGCGCTTCTCGAGCAGCGCCCGCAGCTTCTTGTGAACCGTGAAGCCCTCGGGGATCTCGGTGAAGGCCTCGCCGATGCGCTGCAGCGTCTCGGGACTGATGGCCGTCTCGGCATCGTTGAAGGTCTCGATGTCGCTGGGCTCGTAGGGAGCGTTGAACGCTTCTCCGTCGTAGGAGCCGGTCTCGGCTTCCTTGGTCTCGGCGAAAGCCGATTCCAGCTTGGACTGGTAGTCCTTGAGCGCCTCGGCGGCCTCTTCGTCGGTGATGCACTTCCTGCCGACGAGGGATTCGGTGTAGAGCTTGCGCACCGAGCCCTTCTTCTCGATGAGGGAGTACATCGTCGGCTGGGTCATCGACGGATCGTCGCCCTCGTTGTGGCCGCGGCGGCGGTAGCACACGAGGTCGATGACGACGTCCCGGTTGAATTCCTGGCGGTATTCGAAGGCCAGGCGGGCCGCCCGGACGACGGCTTCGGGGTCATCGCCGTTGACGTGGAAGATCGGGGCGTTGATCGACTTGGCGACGTCCGTGCAGTAGAACGAGGACCGCGCCGAGGCGGGGGGAGTGGTGAACCCGACCTGGTTGTTGATGATGACGTGGACCGTTCCGCCGGTGCGGTAGCCGCGCAGCTCGGAGAGGTTGAGCGTCTCGGTGACCACACCCTGTCCGGCGAATGCGGCATCGCCGTGGACGAGGACCGGCAGTACGGTGAAGCCGGACTCGCCCTGGTCGACGAGATCCTGCTTGGCGCGCACGATGCCCTCGAGGACCGGATCGACGGTCTCGAGGTGGCTGGGGTTGGCCGCGACGTAGACGCCGGTGGTGTTGCCTGCCGGCGAGGTGAACGAACCCTTGGTGCCCAGGTGGTACTTCACATCGCCGGAGCCCTGGACGCTGTCCGGGGACATGGTTCCGTCGAACTCACGGAAGATCTGCGCATAGGACTTGCCGGCGATGTTCGTCAGCACGTTGAGGCGACCACGGTGGGCCATGCCGATGGCGACCTCGTCGAGGCCGGTGTCGGCGGACTGGTTGAGGATCTCGTCGAGCAGGACGATCGCAGATTCTCCGCCTTCGAGGCTGAAGCGCTTCTGTCCGATGTACTTCGTCTGGAGGAAGGTCTCGAAGGCCTCGGCGGCGTTGAGACGACCGAGGATGTGTCCCTGCTCCGAACGGGTGAGTTCCTGATGCGGGACCTCGATCTTCGACTGGAACCAACGGCGCTGGACCGGGTCGGCGATGTGCATGTATTCGAAGCCGGTGGTCCGGCAGTAGCTCTCACGCAGCAGTCCGAGGATGTTGCGGAAGGGCATCATCGGCTTCGATCCGAACCCGCCGGTGGGGAACTCGCGTTCGAGATCCCACAGGGTCAGACCGTGCTGATTGATGTCGAGATCCGGGTGGGACCGCTGACGATAGACGAGAGGATCGATATTGGCCATGAGGTGACCGCGCGTGCGGTAGGCATCGATGAGTTCGATGACGCGTGCGGTCTTGTTGACGTCGTCCTGGTCTTCGGCCGAGACGTCGGGAACCCAGCGCACCGGCTCGTAGGGCAGGCGCAGGGATTCGAAGACATCGTCGTAGAAGCCGTCTTCGCCGAGCAGGTAGCTGTGGACGAGCTTGAGGAACTCGCCCGAACCGGCTCCCTGGATCACGCGGTGATCGTAGGTCGAGGTCAGGGTCAGCACCTTGGACACGGCCAGAGAGTTGATGGTCTGCTGGCTGGCACCCTGGAACTCGGCGGGGTAGTCGAGCGCGCCGACACCGATGATGCAGCCTTGGCCCTTGGTCAGACGCGGAACGGAGTGGACCGTGCCGATTCCGCCGGGGTTCGTCAGCGAGACCGTGGTGCCGGCGAAGTCGTCGGCGGTGAGCTTGCCCTGCCGTGCCTTGTCGACGAGGCCGTCGTAGGCGTCGACGAACTGGCGGAAGGTCAGCGTCTCGGCCTTCTTGACGTTGGGCACCAGCAGGGTGCGTGATCCGTCCTTCTTCGGCACGTCGATGGCGAGGCCGAAGTTGATGTGGGCGGGGGAGACCATCACGGGCTTGCCGTCGCGGACGTCGTAGGAGACGTTCTGCGAGGGGAAGTTCTGCAGGGCGCGGATCACGGCGAATCCGATGAGGTGGGTGAAGGAGACCTTCCCGCCTCGGGTGCGCTTGAGGTGCGAGTTGATGACGATGCGGTTGTCGATGAGCGCCTTGGCAGGCAGGGCCCGGACCGAGGTGGCGGTCGGGACTTCGAGCGACTCATCCATGTTCTTGGCGATGAGCTTCGCGGGGCCGCGCAGGGGAGTGATCGTCTCCTCCGGTGCGGGCTTCGGTGCGGCTTCCTTCGCGGTGACCTTCGGCACGGACTTGGTCTCTGCCTTCAGCGTCTCGGACTCAGCCGAAGACGGGGAGACGCCGCGAGAGGTCTCACGGGAGGTCGCCGGGGCTGCAGCTGAAGCAGGGGCCTTGGCATCCGACTTATTCGCGGCCGGCTTCGCCTCCTGCTTGGCGGCGGGCTCGGCAGCGGACTGAGCGCCTCCGCCGTTCTTCTCGTACTTGTCGAAGAAGGGCCACCAGGACTGGTCGACCGAATTCTTATCTGACTTGTACTGCTCATACAATTCCTCGACCAGCCACTCATTCGACCCGAAGTCTTCAACGGTGCGGTTCGGAGTATTGACGGACACGGCGTTGATCGCCTACTTCCTGATTCAAGACTTGCTGCTTAACGACATCTCCAAGCCTAACGTGATGTGCCATCGAATGTGCAGTTAAGGGACAATAGTGTTATGCGTTTCATCTCAAATGACCCGAACACCGATCTCACCTACTCCGATGTCTTCCTCGTGCCGAACTCCTCGGCACTGACTTCGCGCTTCGAAGTCGACCTCACGGCGACCGATCCGACCGGGTCGACGACGCCGCTCGTCGCAGCGAATATGACTGCTGTGTCCGGTCGACGGATGGCGGAGACGATGGCACGTCGCGGGGGACTGGCGGTGCTGCCCCAGGACATTCCGCTGACCGCCGCGCAGGAGACCATCGCCTGGGTCAAGAGCCGCGACCGAATCTTCGAATCCGCGCTGCGCTTCTCGCCTGATGACACAGTGCTCAACGCTCTGCACGTGCTGGCCAAGCGTTCGCACGGCTTCGGCGTCGTCGTCGACGACGGGGGAAGGCTCGAAGGCATCATCAATGCTGCAGATCTGCGCGGAGTCGATCGCTTCACCTCGGTGGCGGAGCTGTTGGACTCCTCACCGCATGTCATCCGCGCCTCCGAGGTCGACTGGGAGGACGCTGCACAGCTGGAGTCCCTCTTCGAGTCGATGACGGAGTCGCGAGCCGAGTTCGCCGCTGTCGTCGACGATGAGAACACGGTGCTCGGCAGCCTGACTCCGAAGTCGCTGCTGCGCTCGTCCATCTACACGCCCAATGTCGACGATCGAGGACGGCTGAAGATCGCCGTGGCCATCGGCGTCAACGGTGCCGCGGTCGAACGTGCCGCTGCGTTGGTCGAGGCCGGCGCGGACGTCCTCGTCGTCGACACCGCCCATGGCCACCAGGTGAAGATGCTCGACACACTGTCGGCGATCGCGGATGCCGAGCTCGGGGTGCCGATCGTGGCCGGAAACGTCGTCACGGCCGAAGGGGTCCGCGACCTCGTCGCTGCCGGCGCCGACATCGTCAAGGTCGGAGTCGGCCCGGGAGCCATGTGCACGACCAGGATGATGACCGCGGTCGGTCGTCCCCAGTTCTCCGCAGTGCTCGAATGCGCCGAGGCGGCTCGCGAGCTGGGTGCCCACGTGTGGGCCGACGGCGGAGTCCGCTACCCCCGCGATGTCGCTCTGGCCCTGGCGGCCGGGGCCTCTCAGGTGATGGTCGGATCCTGGTTCGCCGGGACCCACGAATCGCCCGGCGACCTGCTCGTCGACGGAGAGGGTCGGAAGTACAAGGAGAGCTTCGGCATGGCTTCGGCTCGGGCCGTGGCCAACCGGACCAGAGCGGAATCGGCCTTTGCGCGCGCTCGCAAAGGACTGTTCGAAGAGGGCATCTCTTCGTCAACTATGTACATCGACCCTGAATCTCCTGGGGTCGAGGACCTGCTCGACGGCATCACTTCGGGCGTTCGCAGCTCCTGCACCTATGCCGGGGCCGGTGATCTCGGAGAATTCGCGCGTCTGGCCGCGGTCGGTGTTCAGAGCGCCGCCGGCTACGAAGAGGGCCGACCGCTGTCGGGAAGTTGGTAAGATCTCCTCATGCACAGTGACAGTCCCGGCCGGCGGGAAGCCGGCGCCCCAGATGACGACCCTCACCCCGCGAGGGTCTCACACCTCAACTGCTCTGCTGAGCAGATAGCGATCGGCGGGGACAGTCACTGATGGAATGGATACTCCTCGCCCTCGCGCTGCTGCTCATCCTCGGCACCGGAGTCTTCGTCGCAGCCGAATTCTCGCTGCTGACGCTCGACCGCCATACAGCCGATAAAGCGGTTGAAGAAGGTGTCGTCGGCGCGAAGACGCTGCGGCGTTCGATGACCCATCTGTCCACCCAGCTCTCGGCAGCGCAGGTGGGCATCACGATCACCACTCTGCTCACCGGTTACCTCATGGAACCGTCCTTGGGCAGGCTGCTGGCGCCGCTGTTCGAGGCCTGGGGCGTCGGCCCCGGCCTCGCGGCCCCGCTGGCGCTGACCATCGCCCTCATCGTCTCCACCGTGGGATCGATGATCTTCGGAGAGCTCGTGCCGAAGAACCTCGCCATCGCTGTTCCGCTGGCGACCGGTCGCATCGCCGCACCGATGCAGTACGTCTTCTCGATCGTCTTCAAGCCCGTCATCGCCGTCCTCAACGGCACGGCGAACAAGATCCTCATGTCGATGGGCATCGAGCCGCAGGAAGAAGGTTCGGTGGGGCGTTCCCCGGAGGAGCTGACCTCACTCGTGCGGCACTCCGCCGAAGAGGGCGTGCTCGATGAGCAGACAGCAGGTCTGCTGGAGAGGACTCTGAGCTTCTCCGAGCGCACCGCGGAAGACGTGATGACTCCGCGCACGCGCATGTCCACGGTGGACAAGGACACCACGGCTCGACAGATCATCGAACAGGCTCGGGACACCGGATTCTCCCGGTTCCCCGTGGCTGACGAGGACAAGGACCACATCGTCGGAGTCGTTCACGTCAAACAGGCCTTCGCCGTACCTCCGAGCAACCGCGACGACGCCTACGCAGGAGGGCTGATGACCGAGGTCCGTGAGATCCCGGAGACGCAGCGCCTCGACCCGCTGCTCTTGGAGCTGCGCGCCACCGGTCTGCAGATGGCTGTGGTCGTCGATGAGTTCGGCGGCACAGCTGGAGTGGTCACCCTCGAGGATGTCGTCGAGGAGCTCGTGGGCGAGGTCGCCGATGAGCACGATCGGATGCGCGTCGCGGCACGACCGGCTCGCGACGGCTCCTGGATCGTGCCCGGTCAGCTGCGGCCCGATGAGATCTCGTCGACGATAGGGGTCACGATCCCGGAGGACTCGGACTACGAGACTCTGGCCGGATTCGTCCTCAAGGAGCTCGGGCGGATTCCCGAACCGGGTGACGAGGTCCGCATGGACGATGCCCGCATCGTGGTCGAACGGATGCACGGACGACGCATCGAACGCCTCCGGGTGGTGCTGCGCGCCGCCGACGCAGGGGCTTTCGAAACCGGAGGTGAGACTCGATGAGCGCCGATTGGTTCGGACTGGTCTGGCTGGTCGTTCTCCTGCTGGGCAACTCCTTCTTCGTCGCCGCCGAATTCGCGATTGTCGCTGCCAAGCGATCACAGATCGAACCGCGAGCGGCCGAAGGCTCCGCGGCGGCCAAGACCGCTCTCTATGCGATGGAGCACGTATCACTGATGCTGGCGATCTGCCAGCTCGGCATCACCGTGTGCTCCCTGCTTTTGGGCAATGTGGCCGAACCGGCCATCCACCACCTGCTCGCCGGTCCCCTCGAGGGCCTGGGCATTCCCGCCGGACTGTCCGCGACGATCTCCTTCGTCCTGGCGCTCGGCGTCGTCACCTACCTGCACGTGGTCATCGGTGAGATGGTGCCGAAGAACCTGGCGCTGGCCGCCTCCGGCCAGGCCGTGATGCTGCTGGCGACACCGCTGGTGTTCCTGGCGCGGGTCTTCGGTTTCGTCATCCGCCCCCTCAACGGCCTGGCCAATGGGGTCCTCCACCTGTTCAAGATCGAGGCCCGTGACGAGGTCAATGAGGCCTATACGATCGAGCAGGTCGAATCGATCGTGGCCGAGTCGAAGCGCGAGGGACTGCTCAGTGATGACACTGGGCTGCTCAAGGGCGCCATCGAGTTCAGCGACAAGACTGCGTCCGACATCATGGTCCCGATGTCCGAACTCATCACGATCTCGGACAAGGTGACCCCGAACGAGCTTGTGACCTTGGTCGGCAAGACAGGCTTCTCCCGATACTTCGTCGTCGGTGACGACGGGTATCCGCAGGACTACCTCCACATCAAGGATGTCCTCTACGCGGACACCGAAGAGGCATTCGACGCTCCAGTGCAGAGCAAGCGCTTCCGTCCCCTGTTCACGGTCACCGCCGATGACGAGGTCGAAGAGGCGCTGGCGCAGATGCAGAAGGCGGGAATCCATGTCGCCCGCGTCATCGACTCGCAGGCGCAGGTCCTCGGCCTGCTGTTCCTCGAAGACGTGCTCGAAGAGCTCGTCGGCGAAGTCCAGGACGCGATGCAGCGGGGACGATTCGACTTCCGCCGCTGAGCATTCTGTGCCGGCCGATCCGCCCGGCTCACCCATTCGCCTCGACGGCGGCCTCCTGATTGCGGGGAGGCCGCCGTCGAGGCGTCGCGTCCGCTCCCGGCGCTGTGTCGGTGCGCGGGGCCATGTGTTCGGCCGTGAGGCCATGCCTGTGCTCGTGGGAAGTGCCGTTCGGCGCGGAGTCCCAGACGTGACCGACTGTGTAACGGTTCGTAACGAAACAGTGATTCAGGACACCTGGAGTAGGGCGCCTGTAGTGATCTGTGACCATGCATCGTCAGGAAATGACCTGGTCACACGCTGTGTATGAACTGAAGGTGACATTCTGTAACGATGTCGTTATAGTGTTGTGACATAAGCTTTCGGGCGCCCGGCAGAGGGCTTCCACCGCACAATCTTCACCAACAGTATGGAGCACTATGTCGAGTGAGCTCTCGACCGTCGAGGCGCCGCCGGTCCGCCGACGTGATCTGCGGAAGCAGAACGCCTCTTCGCAGGTTTCGACGATCAACTCTTCGCATCCCGTGACATCGCAGTCGCGGAACAGCGCATCCGCAGCCCTCTCACCTCGTCGCGCGGCGATGGCCGCCGAGGCCCGCGCAGCAGTGGGCTCACCGCGACGGGCAGCGATGGCCAAAGAGGCTTCTCGACCGATGACCCCTGCGGGTCATACGTCGACGCTGGCCGCGGCTCAGCTCGGCAACCGCGGTTCCGACGGTTCGCTGCTGCGCTCGGTCCGCCGCCGTCAGGTCACCACCTTCTCCGCTCTGGCCACCGTCTCGGTCACCGGTACCGCCATCGCTGCCGTGATGGTCGCCGGCAACATGAGCGGCAACCAGGAAGTCAAGGTCGACGACACGGCCGCACAGTCCCAGCCGCGTGCGATCAACGCCGAATCGGTCTCCGCCGACATCAAGGTCGACGACGATGACAAGACCTCGATGACCATCGGCGCCCCGAGCGCCAAGCAGACCAAGGTCGACGCGGCGTCTCGCGCGATCACGAAGACCGTTCTGCCCGGCTGTGACGAAGCAGCCCCGAAGGGTGAGGCGAGCAACGGCGAGCTGCCCGACGGATGGCTGTGCGAGATCGGCGTGGGCAATCACAAGCTGCGCTCCGATGCGGCCGTGTCGTTCGCGAAGATGAACGCTGCCTTCAAGAAGGACACCGGCAAAGACCTCGCAGTCACCGACTCCTACCGTTCGCTGGAATCACAGGTCTCCGTCGCCGCACGCAAACCCGGCTTCGCGGCTCGTCCCGGAACCTCCAACCACGGTTGGGGCCTGGCACTGGACCTCGGCGCGGGAACGCAGAACGGAACCGGCCAGCAGTACGAATGGCTCGTCGCCAACGCCGAGAAGTTCGGGTGGGAGAATCCGGACTGGGCCAAGCGCAATTCCTATGAGCTCTGGCACTGGGAATACGTGCCCGGCCGCAAGGCTATGAAGGGTGCCTGATCTGCTCGAACATCGCTGATCACAGCCCTACGGCACCGCGGGCAGTCCTCGAGGACTGCCCGCGGTGCCGTTTTGGGAGGTGGTGCCCAACGGTGATAGAGTTGCATCCGTTGCCCGCGTAGCTCAGTGGATAGAGCGTCTGCCTCCGGAGCAGAAGGTCGTAGGTTCGAATCCTGTCGCGGGCACCACGACACCGCCCATCTCAACTTCTGAGGTGGGCGGTTCTGCATTCGCGGTCCGAGTGGTCGATGGTGCAGACAGGATCTAAGGTAGTCGGAGACGAGACCCGGACCGCGATGTGAGGCATACGATGTCGGAATCTGCTGAAGAGCCCGTCCAGACCGGCGCGGGGGACGATGAGATCGTCCTCCGAGCGCAGGGTCTGCGCAAGAGCTTCGGCCGCGGTGATACGGCGGTCGACGCTCTCGACGACATCAGCGTCGACTTCGAATCGGGACGCTTCACCGCCATCATGGGGCCCTCCGGATCCGGAAAATCGACGTTCATGCATGTGCTTGCCGGACTCGACCGTGTCGATTCGGGCTCGATCATCATGCGCGGGCAGGACATCACCCGTCTCAACGACCGGCAGCTGACCCAGCTGCGGCGTGACCGCGTCGGCTTCATCTTCCAGGCCTTCAACCTCGTCCCGACGCTGAGCGCTGAACAGAACATCGAACTGCCGGTCTCGCTGGCCCGGAAGAAGATCGATCGTGAGTGGAAGGCCGAAGTCGTCGAACGACTCGAACTCGGCGATCGTCTGCAGCATCGTCCGCACGAGCTCTCCGGCGGTCAGCAGCAGAGAGTCGCCGTGGCCCGGGCTCTGCTGACGCGGCCGGATGTCATCTTCGCCGATGAGCCCACGGGAAACCTCGACTCCCATGCCGGAGCGGAGGTCCTGTCCCTGCTCGGTCGGGCCACGACCCTGTACGGGCAGACGATCATCATGGTCACCCACGACCCCGTCGCGGCATCGCACGCCGGCCGGGTCGTTCTGCTCAAGGACGGGCGAGCCACGGGTGAAGTTCGTCAGCCGACCCGCGAGAGCGTGGTCACGGCGCTGAGTGAACTGAGCTCTCTGTGATCGCAGTCGCTCTCGCGCAGATTCGGATCCACTGGGCCCGATTCCTCGCAATCGGCCTCGGCATCGCATTGGCGGCGGGATTCGTCGCAACCACTCTGATCATCAACTCCTCGCTGCAGGACAGCCTCGAACACGCCGTCGGCCGTTCCTTCGAGAAAGCCGACCTCACCGTCGTCCCGGACAGAGACGTCTTCGTCGGGGGAGACGAGGCCTCTCCGCTGCTGCGCCCCTTAGCCGAAGTCGACGGGGCGGCTACCGCGTCGTTGTCTGCCCGCACAGTGACCACGGGCCGAGGTGCCGGATTCTCCGAAAGCTCTTTTGCGTTGTCCCCGGTGCCTGCCGATGAACGGCTCGACACGTTCGATATGGTCTCCGGTCAGCGACCGGAAGCGACGACGGACCTCGTGCTCGACACTCGCACGGCCAGCGATCTCAACGTCGGAGTCGGCGATGAGATTCGCTTCACCGTGGATGCGGTCCCAGTGGAGAGCGGAAACGATGACATGCCGATCTACCGGGGTCCGAGTCAGAGCAGCGTCACCTTCTCCGTGGTGGGCATCGCCGAGATGGGGCAGGATCCGGCCCTGCCCGGCGCCACTCGAGCGCTGACGACTGCATCGGGCTATCAGGAGTATTTCGCCCAGCAGGGCGATGTCATCGCCATTCAGATCGCCCTCGAGGGCGGCGCGGACCCGGAGGCTGTGCGTACTCAGCTGCAGAGGGTCGTCGACGGTTCGGAACTGAGCGGCAGCCTCGAAGCGCTCTCCGTGGACGATGCCGTGAAAGCGAAGACCGATCGCCTCTCCGGTGGCAACGCCGTCGTGACCGGTCTCCTGCTCGTCTTCGCCGGAATCTCCGTCATCGTCGCCATCCTGGTCGTCTCCAACACCTTCTCCGTCATCGTCGCCGGACGCCGTCGGGAATTCGCACTGCTGCGCTGCCTCGGCGCCACCCGCGTGCAGATGTACGGTTCGGTCGTGGCCGAAGGACTCTTCGTCGGATTGCTCGGGTCGATCTTCGGTGTGCTCGCCGGGGTCGTCGGCAGTCGCGGACTGATGGCCGTGGCGGTGCGCTACTGGCCGCAGGAGTTCCCCTACGACACTCTCACCGTTCCCGTCTCCGCCCTGGTCAGCGGTGTCATCGTCGGTGCCCTGCTGACGATTGTGGCCACCATTCGACCGGCTCGCAGTGCCATCGCTGTGACACCGCTCGAAGCACTCCAGCCCTTCGACGCGTCCATCTCGCCGAGCACCCGCGCTCGTCCGCGCCACCTCGTGGGCTTCGGCTGCATCGGGCTGGGTGTGGTCCTCGTCATCGTCTCCGTCTATGCGGTGTCGACCTCGCAGCTCTGGATCCTCGGCGGAGCGCTGGGTGGGGGACTCGTGGTCACGGGGCTGGTCATCAGCGCGGCGAAGATCATCCCGCCCGTGGTCGCCTGGACGGGAGAGGTGCTCTTCAGCCCTTGGGGCGTTCCCGGCCAGCTGGCGACCCTGAACACATTGCGCAATCCGCGTCGCACCGCGGCCACAGCCACGGCGCTCATCATCGGTGTGACCTTGGTGGCGACGATCCTCGTGGGCGGCATGTCGACGAAGGCGACGCTCAGCCACGGACTCGACCAGCGTTATCCCGTTGACATCTCCGTGCCGCTGTCGGGCCTCGTCGACGATGACCAACTCGATGATGTGCGTGAGATTCCCGGCGTATCCACTGCGATCATCGCCCACCGCGCCGAGGCGGTCGAAGACTTCAAGGGCTCCCGCCCCGAGATCTTCGTCGTCGACCCGGACAGCGCCGAGACAGTACTCGGAGACGCAGTCGCCGATATCGTGTCCGGACGGGTCACGGTCCCCGAAGACTATCCTTCACCGACAGTGCGGGTGAAAGGGCTCAACGAGATGAGCGTGCCCGTGCACAGGGACGGCCTCTCCAGCCTCGCTTTCTTCACCACCCCCGACGTCGGCAACGATCTCGGCATCTCGGCAACGACGACGGCCGTGCTCGTCCGCCTCGACGAGGATGTCGACGTTGATGAGATCACCCGCATCCGTCAGTCCGTGGCCGAGACACTCGACGTCTCCAGCGACGAGGTCGGCGGCTCGGCCGTCGCCCGGGGTGCCTATTCCGAACTCATCGATGTCATGCTCGCCGGGGCCGTGGCTCTGCTCTTCGTCTCCGTGGTCATCGCGCTCATCGGCGTCTCGAACACGGTCAGCCTCTCCGTCATCGAGCGCCGTCGGGAGAACGCGCTGATGCGGGCGCTGGGGCTGAGCATCGCGCAGCTGCGGACTCTTCTGGCGCTCGAGGCGGTGCTCATCTCGTCGGTGGCCGCACTGCTGGGACTCGTGCTCGGCGGCGCCCTGGGCATCGTCGGCACACGGTTGGTCACCCACGACTACTCCACCGACCTCATCGTCGACTTCTCCACCCCGTCCTTCCTCGGCATCCTCGGTGTGGCGGTCGTCGCCGGCATCCTCTCCGCTCTGGCACCGGCCAGGCGAGCGTCCCGACTCTCACCGGTCGAAGGTCTCAAACTCGACTTCTGATGGGCCCCGGCCACCGAACCGGAAATCGGTGTCTGATAGGAAAGAGCTCATGAACTCCGCGCGCATCCGCATTTTGATCGTCCTCGGAATCGTCTTCGCTGCCTTCAATCTGCGCCCGGGAGTCACCGGGCTCTCGCCTCTGCTCGATGCCATGGGCGAAGAGATCGAACTGAGCGCGGTGTTCCTGGCCGTCATCGGCATGCTGCCGCCGCTGCTCTACGGAATCAGCGGCTTCATCACCCCTCGGCTCTATGCCCGCTTCTCCGGACTCGGCCTGACCTTGGCTGCCATGGTGATGGTCATGATCGGACTGGGTGTCCGCGCGGTCATCGATTCGCCGTCGCTGTTCCTGGCGCTGAGCGTGCTGGCCCTGCTGGGAATGGGCATCGGCAACGTCGTCCTCCCGCCCCTGGTGAAATCGTATTTCCCCGACCGGGTGGCTCTCATGTCGACCGTGCACGTCGGGCTGCTCCAGTTCGGGACGTTCATTCCGCCGCTCGTGGCGGTTCCCCTCGCCTCCGGCGTCGGTTGGAGAGGCTCACTGCTCGTCTGGGCCGGATTCGCGGCTTTGGGCGCGATCGTGTGGATCGTCATTCGCATCCTCAAGCCCGCGCCCGCCGCCGAGGCGGCCGTCGCCGTCGTCGGGGGCAGTGAGCTCTCCCGCCTTCTGCGCAGTCCTCGGGCCTGGGCGCTGATGACGATGACGGGTCTGACGTCGTTCAACAACTTCATCCTCTTCACCTGGCTGCCGGGCCTGCTCACCCGCTCCGGGTTCGATGCTGCCTTCGGCGGGGCGATGTTGGCGCTGGTCACCGCCATCCCCCTCGTCCTGGGATTCGTCCTGCCGACCCTGGCTCAGAAGATGACCTCGGCCTATCCCATCGTCGTCGGCTTCTGCCTCAGCCTGGCCGTGGGGTACCTGGGTCTGTGGCTGCTGCCGACAGCGGCTCCCGTGCTGTGGACCGTGCTGCTGGGCATCGGCATCTCCACGTTCCCACTCGCTCTGACACTCATCACACTCCGCGCGCGAAACGCCGAGGCGGCGGCTTCCCTGTCCGGCTTCGTCCAGGGCGGCGGGTACCTCCTCGCGGCCACCGGCCCGCTGATCTTCGCCTTTCTCCTCCAGAGCTTCGAAACCATGTGGCCGGCATTCGTCGTGGTGCTCGCCTCGGTGGCCGTCAAATTCTTCGTCAGCCACGCCGCCTGCCGACCCGGCGCCATCTGAGGCCCAGCGGGCATCCGTCTCGTCATGAGAGCGAAGATGACATCGGATTCGTCCTCGCCGTCCGGGCCCGAGTACTCTGTTCGAGTGACCCCGGAAGACTTGCAGACTGCACTCGCGCGCGCCTTGGCGACGGCCGAGGCAGGCCTCGTCGCACCGGGGTTCGCCATGCAGATCGTCGTCCTGGCTCCGAACCGTTCCGAACTCGGTGACTGGACGACGCCCGTGGCGCTGCGCGCCGCCGCTGCACCCGAGCAGCGAACCCAGCTCGCCGCACATCTGTGCACCGAACTGCGTGCCCTCCCCGAGGTGGCGGACGCCGTCATCGCCGGGCCCGGCTTCGTCAACGTGACCCTCACACCCGCTGGCCGAGCACATGTGCTCAGCGACATCGTCACCGCAGCCGACGGGAACGAACCAGCCGGGGGAGCGGAACAGGACGGGTCGCCGCTGCGCACGCTGCTCGTCGCCGCGGACAGGGAATCGGCACGGGCTCTTGTCGCCGGCGAGCACGACCGTGACGTCGACCCGGTCACAGTGGACATCCTGCAGCGCGGCCATGCCGCCGCCTGCCGCGAGCAGCGGCGGGCGCACCGGGCGGGAATCCCGTCCGAGGTCGTCGATGCGGCGAGACTCGAGGATCCGAGCGAGACGCGAATGCTCAATGCCGTGGCGGGACTGCCGTCAGCGCTGGAACGCTCGCGCCGCCTCGGCGAGAACGATCCCTTCCTCTGCGCTCTCCTCGAACTCGGCGAAGCCGTCGAGGACTGGATCCGCCGCTGCCCGGTCACTCCGACGGTCGATGAGGACATCACCGTCACCCACAGCTCCCGGCTCTTCGCTCTGAGAGCCGTCACCATCGTCCTCGCCGCAGGACTACGACAATTGGGCGCTTCGGCCCCGGAGAGGATCTGATGCCCGCACATATCGCAGGGACCCTGCACGCGACACCGGCCCCGGTGTGGCTGCCCTATCCCGATGACGTCAATGCGCTGCTGCCGAGTCTGTGGTCGGACAACGTCACGAAGTCCGACGACGGAGTGCTCACGATCGCCGGTCATTCCGTGACGGACCTGGCCGAACGCTACGGAACCCCCACACTCGTCATGGACGTCGCCGACTTCCGCAGCCGCGCCGAGGCCTACCTGAGCACGTTCTCCAATGCCTTCTCCGTGCAGAAGGGACTGGCCGGAGCCGATGTGTTCTACGCCGGGAAGGCATTCCTGTGCACAGCTGTGGCCCGCTGGGTGCATGAGGCCGGGCTCGGCCTCGACACCTGCTCACTGGGCGAGATGATGATCGCCCGCGCCGCCGGTGTCCCCGGCGACCGCGTCGGGCTGCACGGTAACAACAAATCGGCGGCGGAGCTCGAATACGCCCTCGACTACGGCGTGGCCAGGATCTTCGTCGACAGCCTCGATGAGGTCGCACGTCTGGAATCCATCGCTGCGGCCAGAGGCACGGTCGCCCCGGTCATGCTGCGAGTCACGGTCGGCGTCGAAGCGCACACCCACGACTTCATCGCCACGGCCCACGAAGACCAGAAGTTCGGGCTCTCTCTCGCCGACGGCACCGCCGCCCGAGCCGCTCGTCTCGTCGCGGAATCCGAACATCTGCGTCTCGACGGTCTCCACTCCCACATCGGTTCGCAGATCTTCGACATCTCCGGTTTCCAGGTCGCCACCGCCCGCGTACTCGCCTTCCGAGCCGAGATCATGGGCGAACACGGCATCGACCTGCCCGATGTCGACCTCGGCGGCGGCTTCGGCATCCGCTACACCTCCCAGGACACCCCGATCCCGGTCGCGGAGATGGCCGCAGAGCTCGCCGCCGTCGTGGCCAAGGAATGCCGGGGTCTGGGTACGAGCGTTCCCCGGATCTCCATCGAACCCGGACGCGCCATCGTCTCCCCGGCGGTGTTCACTCTCTACGAGGTCGGCACCGTCAAACAGGTGAGCACGGACAGCGGCACTCGCACATATGTCGCTGTCAACGGGGGAATGAGCGACAACATCCGCACGGCACTCTACGACGCGGACTATTCGTGCACCCTGGCCAACCGGAACTCGAACGCCGAGCCTGCGATCGTGCGGGTCGTCGGCAAGCACTGCGAATCCGGCGACATCATCGTCCGCGACGAATACATGGGCGCAGACGTCACCGCAGGCGATCTCGTCGCGGTCCCCACCACCGGGGCGTACTGCCGCTCGCTGGCCAACAACTACAACCATCTGCCCCGGCCGGGCGTGCTGGCCGTCGAGGCCGATAGAGTTGAGTGGATCGTGACCCCCGAAGACCACACGCAGATGTTCGCCACGGACCCGGGAATGGCCGGGGGAGTGGCGTCGAACTGATGAGTGCGAGAGACAAGAGCGGAAAAGGTGAGGAAATGCAGGCACTGAAGGTTGCCATGCTCGGATGCGGAGTCGTCGGCACGGAGGTCGCCGCCCGAATCCAGAATCGCGCGGAGGGCCTGGCCGAGCGCATCGGCGCTCCGCTGGAGCTGAGCGCCATCGTCGTCCGCGATGCTTCGAAGGCCCGTCCGGGAATCGACGAGAAGCTGCTGACGACCGACGCCGAGGCGGCCATCGCCGGAGCCGATATCGTCGTCGAGCTGATGGGCGGAATCGAACCCGCCCGCTCGCTCATCACCGCAGCGCTGCGCCAGGGTTCATCGGTCGTGACCGCGAACAAGGCTCTGCTGGCCGCCAGCTACGGCGAGCTCATGTCCTCTGCCGACGACGCTGGTGTGCGCCTCGAGCACGAAGCGGCGGTGGCAGGGGCGATCCCGATCATCCGACCTGTCGGCGATTCGCTGGCCGGGGACCGAATCGAACGCATCATGGGCATCGTCAACGGCACGACGAACTACATCCTCGACCAGATGGACTCCGAGGGCTGGGATTTCGACCAGGCCCTCACTGCCGCCCAAGGGCTCGGATACGCAGAGGCCGATCCGACCGCTGACATCGGCGGACACGATGCGGCGGCGAAGGCTGCGATCCTGTCCTCGCTGGCCTTCCATGCACCCGTGTCGATCGACGACGTCCACGTCGAAGGCATCGAAGGCGTCACCGCCGAGATGGTCGAGACCGCCCGAGACCAGGGCTTCGTCATCAAACTCCTCGCCGTGTGCGAACGTGTGGCCTCATCACCGGCAGGCGCCGGACTCTCGGCGCGCGTCTACCCGGCGCTTCTCGATCGCGGCCACGCACTGGCATCCGTCCGCGGTGCCTTCAACGCCGTGTTCATCGAGGCCGAAGCCGCCGGCGAGCTGATGTTCTACGGACAGGGAGCCGGCGGAGCACCGACCGCATCCGCCGTGCTGGGAGACCTCGTGTCCGTGGCCAGGCGCAAGGTGCTCGGCGGTCGCGGACAGTACGAACGTCCCTTCCACGAGGACTACCCGATCCTGCCGATCTCGGCGATCACGACCAGGTACCACATCACCCTCGACGTGGTCGACCGTCCCGGTGTGCTCGCCGCAGTCTCCGAAGTCTTCGCCGATGAAGGGGCATCCATCGAACTGATGCGACAGACGATCGGGGACATCGACGACAACGGCGTCCAGCACGCGAAGCTCGTGCTCGCCACCCACTCGAACACCGACTCGACTCTGCAGAAGACGGTCGATCGACTCGTCGATCTGCCTGTCGTCCACACCGTCAAATCCGTGATCCGCGTAGAAGGACAGTGACTATGAACTACCCCAGACACCAGTGGAAGGGCGTCGTCGAGGAATACCGGAGCCTCCTCGACATCTCCGCTGACACCCCCGCCGTCACACTCGGTGAGGGCGGGACCCCGCTGATCAGGGCGGAGAAGCTCAGCGCACGCACCGGTGCCCAGGTATGGGTGAAGTACGAGGGCCTCAATCCGACTGCGTCGTTCAAAGACCGCGGTATGACGATGGCGATCACCAAGGCTGTGGCCCATGGTGCCAAAGCCGTCATCTGCGCCTCGACGGGCAACACCTCGGCCTCTGCCGCCGCCTATGCCACGAAGGCCGGACTGACCTGCGCTGTGCTCGTGCCCACCGGCAAGATCGCGCCGGGGAAGATGAGCCAGGCCATCGCCCACGGAGCGACCCTGCTCGAAGTCGACGGAAACTTCGACGACTGCCTGACGCTGTGCCGCAAGCTCTCGGAGTCCTACCCGGTCCACCTCGTCAACTCGGTCAATCCCGATCGCATCGAAGGTCAGAAGACCGCGGCCTTCGAGATCGTCGACGTCCTCGGCGACGCTCCCGACATCCATGTTCTGCCCGTCGGCAACGCCGGCAACATCACGGCGTACTGGAAGGGCTACAACGAATACCGCGAACACGGGATCTCCAAGCAGCTGCCTCAGATGTGGGGCTTCCAGGCCGCCGGTGCCGCACCGCTGGTGCTCGGCCACCCGGTCGACGAACCGGACACGGTGGCGACCGCCATCCGCATCGGCAACCCCGCCAGCTGGACGCAGGCCGAAGCGGCGCGTGACGACTCGGGCGGTCTCATCGATTCGGTCACCGACGACGAGATCCTCGCTGCGCACAAGATCCTGTCCAGCGAAGAGGGCATCTTCGTCGAGCCCGGGTCGGCCGCCTCGGTGGCGGGTCTGCTGAAGATGGCCGATGCGGGTCGGGTCCCTGCCGATGCGACGATCGCGGTCACCGTGACCGGTCACGGACTCAAGGACCCCAGCTGGGCACTGCACACCGCCGACGGATCCGATATCGAGACCAAGCGGGTCTCCGTCGACGCCGTCAGCGCCGCACGCGCGCTGGGACTCGAGGACAGCTGAGGGTGCGCGTCCGACTCGAGGTCCCGGCCACCTCGGCGAATCTGGGACCCGGCTACGACTCGTACGGGCTGGCCCTCGACATCGTCGACACCCTCACCCTCACCGTCCACGACGCGGCAGTCGATCCTCACCGCTGCGTCGAGGTCACGGGGGAGGGCGCCGAGGTGCTGCCCCGGGACGGCTCGCACCTGATCATGCGCATCATCGGTGAGGTGCTCGACTCGGAGTTTCCCGCCGTCGCGGCGGAGCTGAGGCCGCGTCTGTCGCTGGAGTGCGACAACCGGATTCCGCATTCCCGCGGACTGGGCTCCTCGGCCGCAGCCGTCGTTGCCGGCATCGGCCTCGCAGCGGAACTCGGAGCCTGGTCGACCGGGGTCGGGCTGAGCCGGGACCGGATCCTCGAGATCGCCACCGCCGTCGAGGGGCATCCGGACAACGCCGCCCCCGCGATCTTCGGCGGACTCACCGTCTCTCTGTCGGCGCCCGTGAAGTCGTGGCAGGTGCCGGTGCGCACCGTCGAGGCGGTCACTGTGCTCGTGCCCTCGTTCCGCCTCGACACCGAGGTTGCCCGTGGACTCATTCCCGCCGGCATTGATCACGCGATCGCCGCCGACAATTCGGCTCGGGCGGGCCTGCTCGTCCACGGGATGAGCAATGACTCCCGGGTGCTCTTCGAAGCCACCCGCGACCAGCTCCATCAGGAGTTCCGCCGGGGTGCCTATCCGGAGTCGATGGCGCTGGTCGACGCACTGCGCGCCGAGGGTCTCCCAGCCGTCGTCTCCGGCGCCGGGCCGACGGTGCTCGTCCTCACCGAGGCGGTGCCCGACGCTCTCGTGCCGGACGGCTTCGTCGCTCAGCGCACCGCGATTGACCTCGGCGGTTACCGGGTGAGCCGAGAAATCTGAGGAAGCGATTCGCCAGATCGTCTCCGAACAAGTAGACTGTGGGTGTTCCGACAGGGCACGGCTTCCCGCTGTTCTTCACAGGTCCGTCGCCGATGTCATACATTCTGGAACATCTCCTGCTCATTCTTTAGCAGGTTTTCTTTCACAACGCACCGTCAATGGTGTTTCCGTCGCCGTGAGCAAACGGCACATGCCGCACGGCCGAAAGAGGGAGAAGGACCTTCGTGTCTGAAACCACCACTCAGGATTCCACCCCGCGCACAGGCAGCCTCACAGCGCTGCGGCTGCCTCAGCTCCAGGAAATGGCTGCCGGGCTGGGAATCAAGGGTTACCGTCGCCTTCGCAAGAGCGAACTGATCGACGCCATCAACAACCATTCGGGCGGATCCGCTGAGAAGAAGTCCGCCCCCACCGAGAAGAAACCCGCCGCGGATTCTGCTGCCAAGACCGAGAAGCCGGCGGAGAAACAGGACGAGAAGAAGCAGGAGTCGACGAACCGTCGCTCTTCGCGTCGCTCTGCCGCTTCCGCGTCCGAGGACGCTCCGGCGCTCATCATCGAACCGAACACCGAGTCCTCGTCGTCTTCGACGGCGAACGAGTCCGGTGCGGACCAGTCCGGGGGAGCAGCCTCCGAGGAGAACAGCGGCGATCAGGATCGTCAGCGCTCTCGCCGCAGCCGTTCTCGCTCCCGCGGCTCCGAGTCCCAGACCGAGGGCCGCGACGGCAGCGGTGAGGAATCGGCCGACCGCGGCGGCCAGTATCGCTCCGGCGACCAGGACCGCTCCGACCGTGACCACCGCGGAGGGCGCGACAACGACCGTCGCAGCCGGAACAATGACCGCTCCGACGACAACCGCGGCGGCAATGACCGCAACGGCGGCAACGGCCGGGGCAACAATGACCGGGACGGCGGCAGCGATCGCGGCCACCGCAACGACCGGGGCGGCAACAACGACCGCAATGATCGTCGCAACCGCAGCAACGACGATGACGATCGCGGCAACAACCGCCGCGGACGGGGCCGGGATCGGAAGCGCCGCGGCCGCGGCAACGACGAGCCGGACATCCGCAACGACGATGTGCTCATCCCCGTCGGCGGCATCCTCGACGTCCACGACAACTACGCCTTCCTCCGCACCTCCGGCTACCTGCCGGGGCCGAACGACGTCTACCTTTCGGCATCCATGGTGCGCAAGAACGGTCTGCGCAAGGGCGACGCCGTCGCCGGCGCGATCCGTCAGCCGCGTGAGAACGAACAGCGGAACAACAAGCGCGAGAAGTTCGATGCCCTCGTCCGCCTCGATTCCGTCAACGGACTCACCGTCGACGATGCCCGCAGCCGTGTCGAGTTCTCGAAGCTGACTCCGCTCTACCCCCAGGATCGTCTGCGCCTCGAGACCACCTCGAAGCTGCACTCGACCCGTCTCATCGATCTCATCACCCCCATCGGCAAGGGCCAGCGCGGACTCATCGTCGCGCCTCCGAAGGCCGGCAAGACGACGATCATGCAGCAGATCGCCAACGCGATCACGGAGAACAACCCCGAAGCGCACCTCATGGTCGTCCTCGTCGACGAACGTCCCGAGGAAGTCACGGACATGCAGCGTGCGGTCAAGGGCGAAGTCATCGCCTCGACCTTCGACCGTCCGGCCGACGACCACACCACGATCGCCGAACTCGCCATCGAACGCGCCAAGCGCCTCGTCGAGATGGGTTCCGATGTCGTCGTGCTGCTCGACAACATCACGCGCCTGGGACGTGCCTACAACATCGCCCAGCCGGCATCCGGTCGGATCCTCTCCGGCGGTGTCGACGCCAATGCGCTCTACCCGCCGAAGAAGTTCTTCGGTGCTGCACGCAACATCGAAGGCGGCGGCTCGCTGACCATCCTCGCCACGGCTCTCGTCGAGACCGGCTCCAAGATGGACGAAGTCATCTTCGAAGAGTTCAAGGGCACCGGCAACATGGAGCTGCGTCTGAGCCGTCAGCTTGCCGACAAGCGCATCTTCCCGGCCATCGACGTCAACTCCTCGAGCACTCGCCGCGAAGAGATGCTCATGACCAAGGAAGAGACGAAGGTCATGTGGCAGCTGCGCCGACTGCTCTCGGGCCTCGAGCAGCAGCAGGCTGTCGAACTGCTCATGTCGAAGCTCAAGGAGACCGGCTCGAACGTCGAGTTCCTCATGCAGGTGCAGAAGACGACCCCGCTGCCGAAGTCGTCGACCGACAACAGCTGAGATGGTCGACGACACCCTCACGGCCAGCGTCAGCGCACTGCTCGATGAGCACGCCCGGGTGCAGGAGGAACTCTCCGACCCCGCGGTCCACGCTGACGCCGGCCGGGCCAAGAAGCTGACCAGGCGGTACGCGGAACTCGACAAGGTCGCCGCGGCCGCCCGGCACTTCGCCCAACTCGAAGCCGACCACGCAGCCGCCGTGGAGCTGGCCGAGGACGACGCCGACTTCGCCGCGGAGGCCAAGCGTCTGTCCGCAGAGATGGAGACGGCCGAGGGTGAGCTCAAAGATCTCCTGGTACCCAGCGACCCGGATGACTCCCGAGACGCCATCATCGAGATCAAAGCCGGCGAAGGCGGAGACGAATCCGCGCTGTTCGCCGGTGACCTGCTGCGGATGTATCAGCGGTGGATCGACTCACGCGGCTGGTCGAGCCAGATCCTTGACGCCACGCATTCGGATCTCGGCGGATACAAGGACGTCACCATGGCCGTCAAGGCGAAGAACGACGGCGCCTACGGCTGGGTGAAGTTCGAAGGCGGAGTGCACCGTGTCCAAAGGGTGCCGGTCACCGAATCGCAGGGACGCATCCACACCTCCGCAGCCGGGGTGCTCGTCTTCCCCGAAGTCGATGAACCCGAAGAGATCCAGCTGGACGAACACGATCTGCGCATCGACGTCTACCGCTCGTCCGGACCCGGCGGCCAGTCCGTGAACACCACGGACTCCGCTGTGCGCATCACGCACCTGCCGACCGGAATCACAGCGAGCTGCCAGAACGAGAAGTCCCAGCTGCAGAACAAAGACGCAGCGATGCGCATGCTCCGTGCTCGGATCTTGGCCAAGCAGGCCGAAGAGGCCGCAGCGGAAGCCGCCGACATCCGTCGTTCGCAGGTGCGCACCGTCGATCGCTCGGAACGCATCCGCACCTACAATTTTCCGGAGAACCGGATCACCGATCACCGCACCGGATACAAGGCCTACAATCTCGATCAGGTGCTCGCCGGCGACCTCGATCCGGTCATCGGATCCTGCCGCGACGCCGACAAGGCCGCACGCCTCGACGCACTGGGGGACTGACCTGGACACTGTCAGGCCGACTCTCGTCTCCGACCTCCTTCGCGGGGCGACCACGCTCCTCACCGAAGCAGGCATAGCGAGTCCCGAAGCCGATGCGCTCGAACTGCTCGCCCACGCATGGTCGATCGACAGGGCATCGCTGAGCCGCCGCCGTCTCTTCGACGAACCCGTGCCGGAGTCGGTGAGCACTCGATTCGCCGAACTCTGTGACCAGCGGCGGCGGCGGAGACCGCTGCAGCATCTCACCGGCATCGCCCACTTCCGGCATCTGCAGCTGCAGGTGGGCCCCGGAGTCTTCGTGCCCCGACCGGAGACGGAGGTGCTCGCCGGAGCCGTTCTGAGCGAACTGTCCGAACTCGCCGAAACTGACTCGACGACGGAGAACGACAAGGCTCGGCGTCCCTTCGTCATCGACCTGTGCTCCGGTTCGGGAGCGATCTCCCTCTCCGTTGCCACCGAATTCGACTGCGTCGACGTCCTCGGCGTCGAACGCGAATCCGCGGCCCTGGAATGGTCACTGAAGAACCTCGAGCAGTGCCGCCTCGGCGAGTCGACGGTCGAGTTCATCTCCGGTGATGCGACGACGATCACGAAGGCTCGGCCGGATCTGTGCGGGCGTGCCGACATCGTGGTGACGAACCCGCCCTATGTTCCCGATTCCGCCGTGCCGCGAGACCCGGAGGTCGCCGAACACGATCCCGCGGCCGCGCTCTACGGCGGGGATTCGGGTTTGGAGATTCCGGGACTCATCATCAGTCAAGCCGAGCAGCTGCTGAGATCAGGCGGACTCTTCCTCATGGAACACAGTGAGGAACAGGGCGAAGGGGCACGGGAACTCCTGGAGGCCTCGGCCAGTCTGAGACATGCCGCCACATTCCAGGACTACACTGGACGCGACCGCTATACAGTGGCGCGCCGTGAGGCGTAGGGGATCTCGGAGACGAATTCCCGCCGCGTACTGCCCAGTACCGAAACCACAACCCGAACATTC
Source organism: Brevibacterium sp. Lmc1 (assembly GCF_057654315.1). NCBI lineage: Bacteria > Bacillati > Actinomycetota > Actinomycetes > Micrococcales > Brevibacteriaceae > Brevibacterium > Brevibacterium sp. Lmc1. Next base: position 1,906,075 of record NZ_CM172803.1, read on the forward strand.
GAAACGGAGAACTCGTGTCGAGACGATTCGACGTCAGCCAAGAAGAGATCCGTGAACTCGTCTTCGACGAGTGCGCGCGAGTCGTCGACACAGGCAACCTGCTCGTCATCCCCACCGATACGGTCTACGGGATCGCCGCCGATGCCTTCAGCGCATCGGCCGTTGCGGCTCTGCTCGCGGCCAAGGGCCGGGGACGGGACATGCCGCCTCCGGTTCTCGTCCCACGCGCGGAGACCATCTTCGGGCTCGTCGACGGGGTCGATGAGACCGTGCTGGCACTGACCGCGAAATTCTGGCCCGGACCGCTGACGATCATCGCGAACGCTCAGCCCTCCCTCGACTGGGACCTCGGCGATACCCACGGAACCGTGGCCGTGCGCATGCCCGACGACGAGTCGGCGCTGGCCCTGCTCGGCCGCACCGGGCCTCTGGCCGTGTCGAGTGCGAACATCTCCGGACAGCCCGCCGCCCGGACCGCCGACGAAGCGCAGGAGATGCTCGGCGACGATGTCGACATCTACGTCGACGGGGGAGTGCGGGAGTCGGGGCTGTCCTCGACGATCATCGACCTCAGCGGCGACGTGCCCCGCATCCTGCGCCGCGGTCCGATCACCGCCGAGGACCTGCGCGAAATCGTCCCCGAGCTCATCGACCTGGACGGCTGAGTGCGCGCCTACCTCTTCATCCTCGTCGTCTCCGCCCTCGTGGCGTACCTGCTGACTCCAATGGTCAAGCGGGTGGCCGAACGAGGAAAGATCTTCTCACCGCTGCGTGACCGCGACGTCCATTCCATTCCGACGCCGAGGCTGGGCGGAGTCGCGATGTTCGGCGGGCTTCTGGCCGGCCTCGTCTTCGCCTCCCAGATGCCCTTCCTCAATCGGATCTTCGTCGAACTGGGCCCGATCATCGGAATCGCCGGAGCCGCCGGCCTGCTGTGTCTGCTCGGAGTCATCGACGACATCTGGGACCTGCACTGGATGGCGAAGCTCGCCGGCCAGGCTCTCGCCGCGGGCTTCATGGCGATCAAGGGAGTGGCGCTGCTGTCGATTCCCTTCGGCGGCGTCATCATCGGCTCCCCGCGGATGTCGATCATCGTCACGGTCCTCGTCGTCCTCGTGACCATCAACGCGGTGAACTTCGTCGACGGACTCGACGGTCTCGCCGCGGGCGTCGTCGCCATCGGCGGCAGCGCCTTCTTCATCTACTCCTACTGGCTCGCTCGTGACGCTTCACCGGAGTCGTATGCGAACCTCGCCTCGCTCATCATCGCGATCCTCGTCGGCGCCTGCCTCGGTTTCCTCCCGCACAATTTCAATCCGGCGAGGATCTTCATGGGCGACTCCGGGTCGATGCTCATCGGCCTGCTGCTCGCCGCCTCGACGATTAGGGTCACCGGCCAGGTCGACCCGGCGCTGATCGGCCAAGAGCGAGCGTTCGCCACATTCATGCCGATCATCCTGCCTGTGGCCGTGATGTTCCTGCCGCTGCTCGACCTCGGACTGGCCGTGGTGCGCAGGCTGCGTGCCGGACAGTCTCCGTTCTCCGCCGATGCCAAACACCTCCACCACCGGATGCTGCGTCTGGGACATTCCCACGCGCGTGCGGTGCTCATCCTCTACACCTGGACGGCGCTCATCGCCTTCGGATCGGTGCTGCTCCTGTTCAAGGGCTGGCTGTTCTCGGCCTGCGTCATCGGCGGCCTCGCTGCCATCACCCTGATCTTCACCTTCTATCCCCTTCGCATGCGTCAGAAAGCCAGAGAGGAAATCTCGTGACCGATCCGATACCGCGCCGAGAGACCGAAGTCGAAGCAGCCTGGACCCGCGTCTGGAGGACCCTGCTCATCCGGGGCATCATCCTCGTCCTCGTCGTTGCGGCCCTCGGAATGGGCATCGGCTGGCTGGTCTCGGGGATGACGGGATTCGTCGGCGGCGCCGTCGGCGGGGGACTGGCCGCGGTCTTCATCATCATCACCCTCGTCGTCATGTACGTGGGGCGGAACATGGGGCTGACCGCGATCGCCGGGTTCCTCGGCATCGGTTTCCTCTTCAAGGCCTTCATCTTCATGATCGTCATCTGGCGCATCAAGGATGCGACCTGGCTCGACGGCACGGTCGCCTTCTTCACGATCGTCGTCGCCGTGATCGGCTCCTCGCTCGTCGAGGCGATCACCGTGGTCAAGGGGCGCGTCCCCTATGTCGATCCTGAGGCGAGATAGGCGAGGGGAGACCGATCGTCGCACCCATCTGAGACACGTAATGGGGTGAGGTACGAGACGAATGACGTGTCGTATAAAATCGTTGCCAGAAATTGCACAGAGAAGCCTGATGAATTTGTCGGTCACTCTCTACAGTTGGTAGAGTAGACCCGGTGCTTGGGCGGATCTTCGCCCTTTGTCGCTCCTGAACCTCAAGCCTCGCTTTCAGTGCGGGGCCAAGGCCAGGCCATCAGGGCCCTTGACCATGGGAGAGTAGTAAAAACGTGGGAACACTCAACGCCGCGAACACAACAGTCAGTGCTGCAGAAGGCGGCTTCCACGCACCGTCGATGGCTGAATTCTTTCCAGCCTCGTTCCTCTTTGAGGGCACACCGTTCGAAATGAACCGCGTGATGCTCATCCGCATCATCGCCACCGTCGCCGTCGTTGTGCTGCTGGCCGTCTGGGCCAAGCGCATGAAGCTCATCCCGTCCCGCTTCCAGTCGAGCATGGAGCTCGCCATGGAATTCGTGACCGTCGGCATCGCCGAAGACACGATGGGCAAGGAGAAAGCCAAGAAGTTCATGCCGCTCATTGTGGCGATCTTCTTCGGTATCCTCTTCTGGAACGTCACGAAGCTCATTCCGTTCCTCAATATGCCGGGAACCGGCGTCATCGGTATGCCGATCGTGCTGACCCTCGTGGTCTATGTGACCTACCACTGGGCCGGCATCGCGGAGAAGGGCCTCGGCCGCTACCTGAAGGATTCGCTCATCCTGCCCGGCGTCCCGCCGGCGATGCACATCCTGCTCATCCCGATCGAGTTCATCACCAAGTTCGTCACCCAGCCGTTCACTCTGGCGATCCGACTCTTCGCGAACATGATGGTCGGCCACCTCCTGCTCGTCCTCTGCTTCTCCGCTACGAGCTTCTTCCTCTTCGACGCCGCCAACGGATTCCAGTTCTTCGGCATCGTCACCTTCGCCGGCGGCATGTTCGTCTTCATTCTCGAGATGCTCATCGTCGTGCTGCAGGCCTACATCTTCGCTCTTCTGTCCTGTGTGTACATCAATGCCGCGATCTCGGACGAACACTGAGATCGCACCCCTAGATCCGTAACTCACGAGTTGCACGGTCGGGCCAACCACCCGACTTCATTATGAAAGGAAAAGCATCCTATGGATATGCTCGCCGAAGTCTCAGGTAGCGTTTCGACGATCGGTTACGGCCTCGCCGCAATCGGCCCCGGTGTCGGTGTCGGCATCGTCATCGGCAAGACCATCGAAGGAACCGCTCGTCAGCCCGAAATGGCCGGCGCCCTGCGCGGAAACATGTTCCTCGGTATCGCTCTGATCGAGGCCCTGGCCCTCATCGGTATCGCCACCCCGTTCTTCCTGCCCTGATCTCGAAGAGGACTGAAAGATGACTCCGGTAAACATCGTCGCCTCCGCGGAGAACCCGCTTCTCCCGGCGCTGTACGACATCGTCTGGAGTGCCGTCTGTCTGCTGATCGTCTTCCTGGTTGTCTGGAAGTACGTCCTTCCCGCCTTCAACAAGACCCTCGACGAGCGTGCTGAGCGCATACAGGGTGGAATTGAGAAGGCCGAGAAGGTGCAGGCCGAAGCCGATCAGGCTCTGGCCGAGTATCAGAAGCAGCTCGCCGACGGTCGTGCCGAAGCTGCACGACTGCGCGCCGAGGCTCAGGAAGAAGGCGCCCAGATCATCGCCGACATGAAGGCCCAGGCTCATTCAGAGGCTGATCGCATCATCGCTCAGGCACAGACTCAGATCGACGCAGAACGTCAGTCCGCCATGGTGCAGCTGCGTTCCGAGGTCGGCACTCTTGCCACGGACCTGGCATCGCGGATCGTCGGTGAGTCACTCACCGATGACCAGCGTTCGGCCAATGTGGTTGATCGCTTCATCTCCGATCTCGAGTCCAACTCGTCCGCGCAGCCGGTCAAGGGGGCGTGATGCTCCAGTCGAGCAGATTGTCCCTGCAGGCCGTCCTCGAGACCGCGAATTCCGAGATCTCCGGGGGAGACCCCCGACAGATCGGTGAGGAGACTCTGGCACTCGTCGGCGTCCTCGCCGAGAATGTCGGACTGCGCAAGGCTCTGGCAGACTCCTCCGAGTCGGCCGAGAGGAAGCAGCAGCTGCTGCGGACTCTGTTCTCGACTCGGATCACGGATGCGGTTCTGCGTATCAGCGACAGGGCCGTCGGCCATCGTTGGGCGCGGACCCAGGACCTCGTCACCAGTCTCGAAGTCGCCGGTGTGACAGCGATCGCCGCTGCTGCACAAGCGGACGGGAAGCTGGGGCAGGTCGAAGAGGAGATCTTCCGCTTCGCGCGTCTGCTTGAATCCAACCACGAGCTGTCCCGCGCGCTTGATTCGCAGGCCACCGATGAGAGCAAGCGCGCTCTCGTCTCCGACCTGCTCACCGGCAAGGCACAGCCAGACACCATCAAGCTGGTCGAACAGGCAGCTCTGCACCCGCGCGGACTCCGCGTGGCGAAGGCGCTCGACCAGTACAGCGATATCCTCGCCGCCCGCCAGCAGCGGTCGGTTGCGGACGTCACCGTCGCCAGACCTCTGAGCGAGTCGCAGACCGAAAGGCTGCAGGCGGCATTGTCGGCCAGCTATGGTCGCGAACTCGTCCTCAATGTCCAGGTCGACCCCGATGTTCTCGGGGGAGTCCGGGTGCAGGTCGGCGACGAGATGATGAACTCGACCGTGGCCGATCGACTGGCCGATGTGCAGCGCAAGCTCGCAGGTTGACACTAGTGGCCGGCTTCTCCGGCATCGGCGGCCCACCGGTCGTCGGACGCAAGATTTGAGTAAAGGAAGCAGGGAAACCAGATGGCGGAACTGACAATTCGCCCGGAAGAGATCCGGGACGCTCTCGGGAAGTTCGTTGATTCGTACAACCCGGAGAGCTCGGAAAAGACCGAGGTCGGCAAGGTCGTCACCGCTGGTGACGGTATCGCTCACGTTTCGGGCCTGCCCGGCACCATGGCCAACGAACTCCTGCGGTTCGAAGACGGCACGCTGGGCCTGGCACAGAACCTCGACGAACGCGAGATCGGCGTCGTCATCCTCGGTGAGTTCTCCGGAATCGCCGAAGAGCAGAACGTGTACCGCACCGGCGAGGTCCTCTCGATTCCGGTCGGCGACGGCTACCTCGGCCGTGTCGTCGATCCGTTGGGTCGTCCCGTCGACGGACTCGGCGATATCGAGACAGTCGGTCGCCGTGAGCTCGAGCTCCAGGCCGCCGGCGTCATGGACCGCCAGGAAGTGCGTGAGCCGCTCCAGACCGGCTACAAGAGCATCGACGCGATGATCCCCGTCGGCCGTGGTCAGCGTCAGCTGGTCATCGGTGACCGCAAGACCGGTAAGACCGCTCTGGCGATCGACACGATCATCAACCAGAAGGCCAACTGGGAGACCGGAGACCCGAAGAAGCAGGTCCGCTGCATCTACGTGGCCGTCGGCCAGAAGGGCTCGACCATCGCCGGCGTCCGCCGTTCGCTGGAAGAGGCCGGTGCGCTCGAGTACACGACCATCGTGTCCTCTCCCGCGTCTGACCCGGCAGGCTTCAAGTACCTGGCTCCCTACTCCGGTTCCGCTATCGGTCAGCACTGGATGTACGACGGCAAGCACGTCCTCATCGTTTTCGACGACCTGTCGAAGCAGGCTGAGGCCTACCGTGCCGTGTCCCTGCTGCTGCGTCGTCCGCCGGGCCGTGAAGCCTACCCTGGCGACGTCTTCTACCTGCACTCGCGTCTGCTGGAACGCTGCGCGAAGCTCTCCGATGAGCTCGGCGGCGGTTCGATGACCGGTCTGCCGATCATCGAGACGAAGGCCAACGACGTCGGTGCGTTCATTCCGACCAACGTCATTTCGATCACCGACGGTCAGATCTTCCTGCAGTCCGATCTGTTCAACGCCGGCCAGCGTCCCGCTGTCGACGTCGGTGTGTCCGTGTCTCGAGTCGGTGGTGCCGCTCAGACGAAGGCTCTCAAGGGAGTCTCGGGCACGCTGAAGATCTCGCTGGCTCAGTACCGTTCGCTCGAGGCGTTCGCGATGTTCGCATCCGACCTCGACGATGCGACCAAGCGCGATCTGGCCCGCGGTGCGCGACTGACCGAGCTGCTCAAGCAGGGTCAGTACGCCCCGATGCCGTTCGAGAAGCAGACCGTGTCGATCTTCGCCGGAACCAACGGCTACCTCGACGAGGTCCCTGTCGACGACGTGCTCCGCTTCGAGTCCGAACTGCACGATCACATCGAGCGCAAGACCGGTATCTTCACGACCATCCGTGAGACGCTGAAGCTCGACGACGACACGACCGAAGAGCTGAAGAGCGTCCTGGCCGAGTTCACCAAGAACTTCGCCAGCTCGGACCAGAGCGGTTCGAAGGCCGGCAGCGAAGACACCGCAGCCGCGTCCTCCGACGAGGTCGAGCAGGAGCAGATCGTTCGGCAGAAGCGTTGAACCTGTTCCGTAACGGCGAAAGGAAGAACTGATGGGAGCCCAGCAGAGGGTCTTCAAACAGAAGATCCGCTCGACTCAGTCCTTGAGGAAGATCTTCAAGGCGATGGAGCTCATCGCTGCTTCGCGGATTCAGAAGGCCATTGCCCGCTCGCAGGCCGCAAGCCCGTACGCGAACGCCCTGACCCGGGCCGTGTCGGCAGTGGCCAGCGAGTCGAACGTCGACCACGTTCTCACCACGGAGTCGGACAACGTCAAGCACGCTGCCGTCCTCGTGATCGGACCCGACCGCGGATTCGCCGGTGCCTATTCGGCGAACCTGCTGCGCGAAGCCGAGGAACTCATTCGGCTGCTGCGCAACGAGGGCAAGAGCGTCGACCTGTTCACGATCGGCAGCAAGGCCAAGAACTACTACACCTTCCGCGATCGCAAGATCGAGAAGTCCTGGACAGGCATCTCCGAGAATCCGCTGGCCGAACACGCACGCGAGATCGGCGAGGCGCTGTTGGAGAACTTCGACCCGGAGTCGGCTGACTCAGGGATCGACGAGATCTACATCGTCTTCACCCGTTTCGTCTCCAGCGTCACGCATGACCCGGAATACCGGCGACTGCTTCCGCTGGAGGTCGTCGACGCCGAAGAGGCATCGACCGGCGGACAGGCTGGGGAATCGTCCGACGCACCCGCGTTTCCGCTCTATGAGTTCGAACCGAGTGCGGAGGCTGTGCTCGACGCACTGTTGCCGCGATACATCGATTCGCGCATTCTGTCGGCGCTGCTCAGCGCAGCAGCATCCGAGCAGGCCTCGCGACAGGCGGCGATGAAGACAGCCACGGACAACGCGGATGATCTCATCAAGACCTACACCCGGTTGGCCAATACGGCTCGCCAGGCGGAAATCACCCAGGAACTCACCGAGATCGTCGGTGGGGCGGATGCCCTCGCGGCATCGGCAGCCGGCGACTGACCGGCGAGAGCAGAGAGAAAGAGACCATGACTGCCACAGCAACGGAAACCTCTCCGGCACAGGGCACTGCCCTCGGCCGGATTTCCCGAGTCATCGGCCCGGTTGTCGACATCGAGTTCCCGCTCGACTCCGTGCCCGAGATCTACAACGCACTGACCGCGTCGGTGGAACTGTCCGAAGGAACCCGGAAGCTGACCTTCGAGGTCGCGCTTCACCTGGGCAACGGACTTGTCCGCGCAGTGTCGCTGCAGCCGACCGACGGACTTGTCCGGGGACAGGAAGTCGTCGACAGCGGCGCACCGATCTCCGTTCCCGTCGGAGACGTGACCAAGCACCACGTGTGGAACACCACCGGTGACTGCCTCAACCTCGCCGACGGCGAGGAGCTGGAGATCTCCGAGCGGTGGCCCATCCACCGTCCGGCTCCGGCCTTCGACGAGCTCGAGTCCAAGACCGAGATCCTCGAAGTCGGCATCAAGAGCATCGACCTCCTGACCCCCTATGTCCAGGGTGGCAAGATCGGTCTGTTCGGCGGCGCCGGTGTCGGCAAGACCGTGCTCATCCAGGAGATGATCTTCCGTATCGCTCACAACCACTCGGGCACCTCGGTGTTCGCCGGTGTGGGCGAGCGTACCCGTGAGGGCAACGACCTCATCATGGAAATGGATGAGGCAGGAGTCTTCAAGGACACCGCGCTGGTGTTCGGCCAGATGGACGAGCCGCCAGGCACCCGTCTGCGTGTGGCGCTGTCGGCGCTGACCATGGCGGAGTACTTCCGCGATGTGCAGAACCAGGACGTGCTGCTGTTCATCGACAACATCTTCCGCTTCACCCAGGCCGGTTCCGAGGTCTCGACCCTGCTGGGTCGCATGCCCTCGGCCGTGGGCTACCAGCCCAACCTGGCTGACGAGATGGGTCTGCTGCAGGAGCGCATCACCTCGACGCGTGGTCACTCGATCACGTCGATGCAGGCGATCTACGTTCCCGCTGATGACTACACCGACCCGGCGCCTGCGACGACATTCGCCCACCTTGACGCGACCACGGAGCTCAGCCGTGACATCGCTTCGCGCGGTCTGTACCCGGCGATCGACCCGCTCGCATCGTCTTCGCGCATCCTCGATCCTCTGATCGTCGGTGACGAGCACTACCGCGTGGCCAACGAGGTCAAGGCGATTCTGCAGAAGAACAAGGAGCTGCAGGACATCATCGCCATCCTCGGTGTCGATGAACTCGGCGAAGAGGACAAGCTCGTCGTTCACCGTGCACGTCGCATCGAGCAGTTCCTGTCGCAGAACACCTACACCGCTGAGAAGTTCACTCAGGTTCCCGGTTCGACCGTGCCGCTGGCCGACACGATCGAAGGCTTCTCGAAGATCTGCTCGGGCGAAGTCGATCACATCCCGGAGCAGGCATTCTTCAACGTCGGTGGCCTTGACGATGTCATGCGCAACTACGAAGAGATGCAGAAGTAAGCCATGGCGACTCTCGAAGTGAATGTCGTGGCTGCTGATCGCGAGGTATGGGTCGGTGAGGCCAAGCGGGTTATCGCTCGTACCCTCGACGGCGAGATCGGGATCCTGCCGGGCCACGAGCCCGTGCTGGGTGTCGTCGACGACGGCGAAGCACGGATTCTCACCTCGGGCGAGGACACCATCAGGGTCAAAGCCGATGGCGGATTCCTCTCCGTGGAGAACAACCGTGTGATCATTGCCGCTGATCAGGCCGAACTTCTCTGATCCGCAGGTTACACTGGCAACCGTGAACCCTTCTGTCCTGCTGATCGTTCTGCTCTCGTTGGTAGGACTCGCGCTTGCTCTGATCGTGGTCGTCACGATCCGACGCAGGTCGATCTCGAAGCTCTCGGGTGCCTTTGACTGTTCCATCAACGTGGGCGAGGAGTATTCTTCTCGCCCACGTTGGCGTCTGGGCGTGGCCGTGTTCTCGGTCGCTTCCCTGGACTGGTACCCGGTCTTCGCACTGACCCGGCGTGCCGCGTTCCGATTGCCGCGCGCGGATCTCGACATCCTCGTCCGACGCAAACCCACCTCAGGAGAGCAGTACTCTGTTCTGCCCGAAGCGGTCGTCGTTGACTGCTCGTACGGCAAGGCGGACGGTCGTCCGCGTTCCGTGTCTCTGGCAATGGACACCGAATCCCTGTCCACGATGGCTTCGTGGCTCGAATCTTCACCTCCTGGCTTCAATCCGACGATGGGACGTTTCACTTAATGGATGTCTTTCGCTTGACCGGGCCCGCACAGTTGGCGGGAACCATCGATGTCAGAGGCGCGAAGAACAGCGTCCTCAAACTCATGGCTGCGAGTCTCCTCGCCGTGGGGCGCACGACCATCACCAACGTCCCGGCCATCCTCGACGTGCGGATCATGGTCGAACTGCTCGTCCGCCTCGGCTGCGAGGTCGACTATGACGCTGAAGACGGCGTCGTGAGCATCGACGTCCCCGCCGAAGTCGGTATCCAGGCCGACTACGAACTTGTCCGCGCGATGCGGGCCTCGATCTCCGTCCTCGGTCCGCTGACCGCGCGGATGCGCGCCGCACATGTGGCTCTTCCCGGCGGTGACGCCATCGGATCCCGGGGACTCGACATGCATCAGGCCGGTCTCGAGGCCCTGGGCGCTGTCGTCCACCTCGACCACGGCTATTTCGTCGCAGAGGCTCCGACGGGTCTGCGCGGTACCGAGATCGTCCTCGAGTTCCCCTCCGTCGGAGCCACCGAGAACCTCGTCATGGCGGCAACTCTCGCCCATGGCACCACGACCATCGCCAACGCCGCGCGCGAACCCGAGATCGTCGACATCTGTACGATGCTCGTCGAGATGGGGGCGCAGATCGAGGGGATCGGCACCTCTGACCTCACCATCACCGGTGTCGAATCGCTGCAGCCGGTCACCCACCGCACCGTCGGCGACCGCATCGTCGCCGGAACCTTCGCCTTCGGCGCCGCATTGAGCGCGGGCGATGTGACCGTACGCGGAGTCGGGCTCGACATCATGCCCAATATCGGTATGAAGCTTCGGGATTCGGGCGCCACGGTGGAAGACCTCGGTGAGATTATCCTCGGTGACGGAACGCGGGGCAAGGGATTCCGCGTCATCGGCGCCTCGCGTCCTCATGCCATCCGGGTGGCCACCATGCCGTTCCCGGGATTCCCGACGGATCTGCAGCCGTTCGTCATCGCGTTGAACTCGGTGTCCGACGGTATCGGTCTGCTGTCTGAGAATCTGTTCGAAGCGCGCTGGCGCTTCGTGCAGGAGATCGCCCGCCTCGGTGCGAAGGTCCGCATCGATGGCAACCATGCGCTCGTGACCGGCAGCGAGAGTCTTTCCGGTGCCGAAGTCGAAGCCTCCGACATTCGCGCGGGAGCGGGCTTGGTCATGGCCGCCCTCCGGGCCGGGGGAGTCACCGAGGTATCGGGAATCGATCACATCGAACGCGGCTACGAGAATTTCGTCGACAATCTTCGCGCCCTCGGTGTCGACATCGAACGCGTCGAGAGGCGCGACGTCCTCAGCTTCGACTAGTTCTCTCACTCGACGAACCCCGCGGACCCTGGCAGTCAGGATTTGCCTCGTTCGTGCAAGTCGGTCGTCGGTTTTCGGTAGTCGTCGCGCTCGTTCAAGCCGGCCCCCGTCTGTCCGAGGTTCGCTCTCTCGTTCAAGGTCGCCCTCGTCTGTCGATAGGTAAACGGCGCGGAATTCGCGCTTCGCCTTGAACGGCGACTGCGGCCGGCCGCCGTTCGAGGGCCTGCGCGGTGGTTCCGCGGTCCTGCACGTCGGCCGTTCCTCGTGACGATGCGGTCTGTGTGGAAGAGTCGAGGGTTGTCCACAGCCCGACTTCTCATCCTGGTTCTCCCGCGTCTCGTCACGCATGCTTGAAGGCATGTATAGATGTCTGTCGACTGCCGCACTGCTCGAGGCCGGGTGGGACTGTCATCGGATCAGAGCCGCCGAGCGATGCTGTCTGCGACGATTGGAACGAGGGCGATATGTTGTCACCGCAGAATGTTCTGATCCGGCGCACAGTTTCGTCAGTGCGATAGCCGCGGCTCCCACAACCACACTGCCGATAGAGTCGACGGGCCTGCGCAAACGCGTGGAGGATCTGAGAATCCTCGTCCGGTCGTACGTCGATCGCCTGCCTCCGGACGCAGTATTCTCTCACCGCAGTGCACTCATCGTTCACGGCCTTCCGATTCCATACGTCGAGCGGGACGATGTCTTCGCCGAATCGGTGAGTCCGCGCAGCGGAGTTCGTCTGGCGAAGATGCTTGTGCGGCGACGCGTCTCAGATCGTGCAGGGTACGAGTTCGTCGATGGGATCCCGGTGACGACGGTCCTGCAGACGCTGCTCGACATTGCTCGGGACTGTCCGCTCGCATTCTCTGTCGCGGCGCTCGATGCAGCGGTGCGCAGCTCGGTCGTGACCGTCGAACAGATGCGTTCCTTCAGTGAAGCGCATCCTGCTCGCACAGGCACACGGAAGATCGTCAAGGTATTGGAGAATGTCGATGCACGCCGCGAGAGCGTCGCTGAGTCGATCTGCGCGGTGCGGTTAGTCGAGCATTCGATTCCGGGGTTCGAGCCGCAGGTCGACATTCGCGATGGAGCCGGCAAACACTTGGGCCGTACCGATTTCGCCAATAGACGGGCGAAGGTCATCGCAGAGTTCGATGGTGCAGGAAAGTACCACCTCGATGGAGCGGATCCGCAAGTGACTTTCGAACGTGAACGGCGCCGCGAGTATGCGCTGCGCAACGAGGGCTGGTTGGTCTTCCGTGTCCGGTGGAGCGATCTCTTCTCCGCCGACCTCTTCCTGCGGATCGGAGAGTCAGTGCGACGACGACTAGTCATGGACGACAGCCGTCGCGAAGCGTGATCCTGACGCTCGATCAAGGCGGACAGCGCAAGTCGTTCCGTAGACGGGGCGATAGACGCTGTCCGCCTTGATCGACGGTGTGGGCCCGCGCTGAGGAGCTACGGACGCTGCACGAAGGGAGCGACACGGCTCGGCTTGATCGGCGCGGCTGAAGTGAGTGGCCGGCTTTCCCGCGGGTTGATCGGCGACGCTGGAGTTGGTGGCCGGCTTTCCCGCGGATTGACCGTGGGCTTATCCGCCGGCCGACCGTGGGTGATCAGAAGAGGCGGGTCTCGGGGTCGTCCATTCCGCGGAGGGCATCGTAGTCGAGAACGACGCAGCGGATGCCCCGGTCCTCAGCGAGAGTGCGTGCCTGCGGTTTGATCTCCTGAGCAGCGAAGACTCCGTTGACTGGGCTCAGCAGTGGATCGCGATTCATCAGCTCGAGATAGCGGGTGAGCTGTTCGACACCGTCGATATCGCCGCGGCGCTTGATCTCCACCGCCACAGACTTCTGTCCGTCGTCACGAGCCAAGATGTCCACCGGACCGATCGCGGTCATGTACTCGCGGCGCACCAGACTGTAGCCCTCGCCGAGGGTCTCGATATGTTCGGCGAGCAGTTCCTGCAGATGCGCTTCGACCCCGTCCTTGACCAGCCCGGGATCGACCCCGAACTCATAGGAGTCGTCAGCGAGGACCTCGGCGATGGAGATGACGAGACGGTCACCGGTCTTCGTCTGGGAAACCTCCCAGAGCTCTGTCAGGCCGGCCTCTGCCTGCTCGGCGTCGGGCTCGATATGCCGAACCGTACACGGGGGAGTCATCCAGTTCAGCGGCTTATAGGAACCGCCGTCGGAATGGATGAGCACCGAGCCGTCGGACTTGAGCATGATGAGGCGGGTGGCCATCGGAAGGTGGGCGGTCAGACGACCGGCATAATCAACGGAGCATTGGGCAATGACTAGACGCACGCGCTTCAGCCTACGTGAGACAATGACTCAATGCCACGATCTTCATCCTCGCGTCGCAAGAACAAATGGCAGCAGGCTCCCCGCGATCTGTCCGACTCTGTGGCAGGCATGAGGACAAGCCGTTCACTACCGGACGGAACCTGGTCCGTGCAGACCGTGAAGGGGAACGAATCCGGAAAGGTCTATGTGTGCCCTGGATGTGGCCGGGATGTCAGTGCCGCCTCGAGCCATGTCGTTGCGTGGCGTCAGGATGCTCCCCACGGAATCGAGATCGGGGTCGAAAGCAGGCGGCACTGGCACCAGCACTGCTTCGACCGCTTCCGGTGAGGTCAGATGATCTCCGGGCTGTCGTCAACAGGGCTGGAGTCGACTGAGACCTCAGTCAGCCAACGTGCCTCACAATGACGAAGGGACCCGCATCAGCGGGTCCCATCGTCATCATCGATTCGGTCGGTCTCAGATCAATCGTGCTGGACCCGGTCGGTCTCGACTCAATCGATCTCAGCGCAGCGAGTTGCGCGAGCGCGAGGTCTTCGAGTTGTCCTTCGAGCCGGAGACCTGAGCGTTGATCGAGATCGTGTCCTCGTCGGTGGCGCCGTTGGGCAGATCTTCGCCTGCCGTGTCCTTCTCATCAGCGGCAGAGTCAGCGTTCGACTCCGCAGCGTTCTTCGAAGCAGGAGTCGACTTCGAGCTTTCGGCCGACTCGTCGGAAGCCTTCGCAGGGCCGTTGCCCTCGGCTCCGGCACCATCGTTCTTCGCAGGACCGGTCGACTTCGAACCCCCGCCCGAGGCGGATCCGGACTTCGAGGTTTCGGCGTCGTTCGATGCTGCGTCATCGGTCGACTTCGCGGAGTCGTCGGTCTTGGGCGCATCCGACGAGTCATCGTCGGCCAGCAGGTCTTCGAGCTCCTGACCGTCGGCGATCTGCTCGGTGGCGTGAGACGCCGATTCGGCCTTCGCCGGATCCACTGAGTCGCCGCCCATGACCCCGGGCATAGCGAACAGCGAACGGAGCTGGTCGAGCTGAGCAGTGATCGTCTTGCGCTGCTTCGTGAGCAGATCGACCTGCGACTGTGCGGAGGCGACATTGCGTTTGGCCTCTGCCGCGGATTCCTCAATGGTCGCCTCGGCGGTGGCGCGAGCTTCCGCAATGAGCGTCTGTGCGCGGGACTTTCCGTCGGCGATGATCTCGTCGGCCTTCTTCACTGCGTCGGTGCGAGTCTGCTCCGCACGCTCGGCAGCTTCCTTGGCCTCGGTGTCGGCCTTCGCTGCGCGTGCCTGAGCCTCTTCGACGAGCTTCTTGTTCTCGACCTGAGCCTCTTCGTAGCGCTTCTTGCGTTCGGTCTCGGCTTCCTTGCGCTTGTTCGCGAGCTCGACGTCGAAGTCGTTTCCGGCCTTCTTCGATGCCTCGTCGCGAGCCTTCGCGGACTTGAGCAGCTCATCGGCCTGTGCCTGAGCAGCCGCCACCGTCTCCTCCGCCTCGGTCTTGGCCTCGGCACGCAGATCCGCAGCTTCCTTCTCAGCGGTCGCCCGCAGTTCGGAGAGCTCGAGATCGAGGCTCTCGCGAGCCTCCTTCGCGGAAGCGGCATTCGCTTCCTTGGCCTGGTTGGTCTCGCGTTCGGTGGTTGCGCTGAGCTCGGCTGCGCGCTTCTCAGCGGCCTTGATCGTCTCTTCGGCGCGCAGTTCGGCCGAGGAGATGATCGCATCGGCTTCCGAGCGAGCATTGGACAGTGTGTCGTTGCTCTCGGTGTGCATCCGAGCGCGAGCGGATGCCGCTTCGGCGCGAGCCTTGTTCCGGATCGTCTCAGCATCGGAATTGGCCTGAGCAAGGGTCTCGCGGGCCTGCGACTCGGCGATCTTGAGCAGATGGTCGATGCGGCTTCCGGGAGGCCCTGCCGCCTCTGCGTTGTCGTTGGCTGCCTTCTTCAGCTGTGCTTTGGCTTCGGAGAGCTCACCGGCGATCTGCAGCTTCGCCCGATCTGCATTGATGACCTGACTGCGCGCATCGGCCAGGGCCTTACGGACCGACTCGACCTCGGTGCGCAGCTGCTGCAGTCGCGAATCGACTTCACTCTTCTCGTAGCCGCGCATCGCTGTGCGGAATTCTTCGGTGGGCGTCACTGAAGCGAACTCCTGTCATCTTGGAAAGGGGGTGTTCTTAGGCTGTCCTCGTCCTACTCTAACGGAGACTCCATGAGTGTTGGGTGCGAATGCGAGAGTGCGGACAGAGCCTTCGGGGACGTCCGTGCGGACCCCGTGATGCAGGCCACATAGGCCTCGACTAGGCTGGTGGATGTCGAAATGCATACGTGTTGCGGACTCGCGTCCGCAACACGGATATCCGAGGAGGAAATATGGCTGATGCAGTGATCGTCGCCGGAGCGCGCACACCGTTCGGGCGACTGCAGGGAGAGCTGTCGAAACTCAGTGCCGTCGAGCTCGGCGCCGAAGCCATCGCCGGGGCACTCGATCGTGCCGGCATTCAGGGCTCCGACGTCGACTATGTGATCATGGGCCAGGTTCTGCAGGCCGGCAACAGTCAGGGTCCCGGTCGACAGGCGGCGGTCAAAGCCGGCATTCCCATGTCCGTTCCGGCTGTGTCGGTCAACAAACTGTGCCTATCGGGAATCAACACGATCACCCAAGCGGCTCAACTGATCCGAGCCGGCGAGTACGACGTCGTCGTGGCGGGCGGACAGGAATCGATGAGCCAGGCCCCGCACATGCTCATGAAGTCGCGTTCGGGGTACAAGTACGGTGATGTCGTCGCCAAGGACCATATGGACTACGACGGCCTTTGGGACGCATTCACCGATCAGGCCATGGGCGGACTGACCGAAGAAGCCAATGCCGGTGACCGCGAGTTCTCCCGCGTCGAGCAGGATGAGTTCTCCGCTCGTTCGCACCAGCGCGCCGCGGCGGCACAGAAGGCCGGTGCCTTCGAGAACGAGATCGTGCCCGTGACCATCAGCTCGCGCAAGGGCGATGTCACCATCTCCGCAGACGAGGGTGTGCGCCCTGACACGACGGCCGAGTCCCTGTCCAAGCTGCGGCCGTCCTTCCGGAAGGACGGAACGATCACCGCGGGCAACGCTTCACAGATCTCCGACGGAGCCTGCGCTGTCGTCGTCATGTCGCGTGAGAAGGCCGAAGAGCTCGGCGCTCCGATCCTCGCCGAGATCCGTTCGCATGCCTGGACCGCCGGACCGGACTCGACTCTCCAGCACCAGCCGTCACAGGCGATCAAGGTCGCTGCCGAGCGTGAAGGCGTCGCAGCCGACTCCTTCGACCTCTATGAGATCAACGAAGCCTTCGCCGCCGTCGGCCTGGCCAGCGCCAAGGACCTCGGCATCGACGAGGACAAGGTCAACGTCAACGGCGGCGCCGTCGCACTTGGCCACCCGATCGGTGCCTCGGGAGCCCGGGTCGTCCTCACCCTTGCCCTCGAACTCCAGCGCCGAGGCGGCGGCACGGGTATCGCCGCACTCTGCGGAGGCGGCGGGCAGGGTGACTCGCTCATCGTGACAGTGCCCGCTCAGGCCTGAGCCGAGTCGTTCGACCTCAATTCAGCCAGATGAACCGGTGGGGAGCCGATCGGCTCCCCACCGGACCGGACAGAAGGGACCATCAACATGCTCGCAGCTTTCTCAGTCGCTCCCAGTGGGGGAGAAGGGGCCGACGCCTCGGTCCACGATGCCGTGGCAGCGGCTGTCGAGATCGTCCGCAATTCCGGTCTGCCGCACCGGACGGACTCGATGTTCACGACCATCGAAGGGGAATGGGACGAGGTCTTCGCGGTCATCAAAGAGGCCACCGAGGCTGTCGGCCAGTTCGGCACTCGAGTGTCCCTGGTGGTCAAGGCCGATATCCGTCCCGGCTACACCGGCGAGATCGACGGCAAACTCGAGCGTCTGGAGAAGGCGATCGACGCTCGGGGCGAAGGCTGAGACGAATTCTTCTGAAATTCTCAGTGACGTGAGTCTCATCTGGCGTTAGTCTTTCTCCATCGGATGCATCGATCGAAGGAGATGGACAATGAATGGTGCAAAGCTCTTCTCGGTTGCCACGGCACTCACGCTTGTCGCGTTGCTGGGCTTCATGCTCGCAGGATTCTTTCCGATCATCGTCGACTTCGCATTCGGGATCGAGGCCGTGGCAGTCATTCTTGCGATGACGGGAGTGGTGGCCGTGTCATTCGTGACGGTGAGGAAGTCGATGGAGAACGCAGCCCGTCACTACTGAGATGTTCCTGCCGAGCTTTCACGGCAGCGTCGGCCCCGGTTCGAGGCGACGGACGAGACAGTCCGCACCGAACCGGGGCCGCTTTCTGTTCTCATCCGGGCATCGGTTACGATATTTGAGCCTCCGTAGCTCAGTCGGATAGAGCAACCGCCTTCTAAGCGGTAGGTCGCGGGTTCGAGCCCCGCCGGGGGCGCTTCTCATGCCCGCACCCGTTGAACGGGCGGATCCGTCTGATCCCTGCAGTCGCTGAGCAATTCCGCGCCGATACGGCGTGGCAGTTGGTGCCGAGCTGGGAAAACATAGAGAGTGGAGGCGTGATGACTGAGAGCAAGAGCGCCGTGACGCCGCCGGTCGGCCAAGCGTTGAACGATATCGTCAAACGCGTTTCGGAGACGCGCTTCACCCTGCGCAGCGAAGACTTCGCCGACGCTCGCACAGCACACTCGGCACTGACTGCGGAACTCAACGACTACGTGCTGCCGCGGATCAACCGTTTGCGGACTCCGTTCCTCATCGCAGTGGGAGGATCGACAGGTGCCGGCAAATCGACACTGGTCAACTCCCTCGTAGGGCGCAATGTCAGTCCTGCCGGCGTGCGTCGACCGACGACCGGCAACCCGGTCGTCATCTTCAACCCCGCCGATGCCAAGTTCTTCGAATCAGAGCATTACCTGCCTGACCTGCCGCGCAGCTCCGACGCTCAGTCGGCAATGCCCGGAGTCGTGCTCATCGCTGATGAGAACATCGAAGCGGGCACGGCCATCCTCGACTGTCCGGATATCGACTCCATCTCGGAGACGAACCGCGCGCTCTCGCGCAGGGTGCTGCTCAGCGCCGACCTGTGGCTCTTCGTGACGACGGCGAACCGGTATGCCGATGCCGCACCATGGGCCCTGTTGAAGACGGCGGCTGCGCGAAGCACTTCAGTGGCCATCGTTCTCGATCGAGTTCCACCTGAAGCCAACCGCGAAGTCAGGCATCACCTGTCGAGTCTGCTCGCTGATGCAGGACTGGCGAACTCACCGATCTTCTCCGTCGCCGAGCTCGAGCTGGAAGACGGTCTGCTGCCTCATGCGGCGATCTATCCGATTCGCTCCTGGATCTCTCAGGTCGGCACGGAGGGCACCTCACTCGAACGTATCCGCAATCGCACTCTGACGGGTGCGATCGCTGCCCTGCCCGCACGGGTCAGAGAGCTCGCCGACTTCGCCGAAACTCAGGAACAGGCCCACATCGCCCTGGTCGGCTCAGTCGAGAAGAGCTTCCGATCGGCTCAATCCGGACTTGCCGAAGTCTTCTCCGACGGACGGGTCCTGCACGGAGAGGTCAATGCCCGCTGGCAGGACTTCGTGGGCACAGGCCAACTCTTCCGCGGACTGGAGCCGACGATGGCTCGAATGCGCGATCGCATCTCCGCAGCGGTGACCGGCAAACACGACGCGGCCACTCCACTGCATGTCGCCATCCTGCGCAGCGCGGCCGTGTCCCTGCGCGAACAGGCCATCGACGTGGTCGATGAAGTCAATGCCGAGTGGCGAAACACCGCTGCAGGTGCGGCCCTCATCGAAGATCAGCCTGAACTGCGCACGGTGGGCGCGGGGCTCGAGGACTCAGTGAAATCGGCGGTGAGCACGTGGTCGGACGAAGTCAACGCGCTCGTGCGCGATATCGGTCAGGGCAAGAAGTCCAAGGCCCGAATCCTGTCCTTCGGCGTTGCAGGCGTCTGCGCCGTCGTCGAATACGCGGCCTTCTGGGATCCGCGGAGCGCCGGCGAAGGCGGACAGAGCACCCGACAAGGGGCAGGAGTCGCACTCAATCTCGCGGAGACGATCTTCGGAGCCGACGAGGCGGCCGGGCTCATCGCATCGATCCGACAGCGCTTCCTCGACGCGGCTGTGGGCATCGTGGCGGGCTGCCGTACTCCTTTCGACAACGCACTGAGACTATCCGCGGTACCGGCGCGGCAAGCGGGCGCCCTGCGCGCCTCCGGTGAACGACTTGAGGTGGCATTGTGAACAGTTCCGCACAGACCGAGATCCGGCGCCTCGCCGAAGGCATCTCACACGCCCTGTCGCTGAGTGAGGACAAGCTCGGCGGAGAGGTTCGCACCGATGCTCAGAATCTGCTCGACCGGGCGGAAGACCGCCTGGGCCTGGGAGAGGACTTTACCGTCGTGGCGTTCGCCGGGTCGACAGGCTCCGGCAAATCCTCACTGTTCAACGCAGTGGCCGGTCTCGAGATCGCCCGAGTCGGTGTGCGCAGGCCGACGACTTCACGACCGACAGCATGCGTCTGGGGCGAGGGCGGCAACGATGTCCTCGACTGGCTGCATGTTCCCGAACGCAGCCGGACCTGGCGCGAGTCCGCGCTCGACGGCGACGATCAGAGACGCCTGCACGGTCTGATCCTGCTCGACCTGCCCGACCACGACTCCACGGCAGTCGAACACCGTGTCGAGTCGGATCGTCTGGTGGGACTCGTCGACGTCGTGTTCTGGGTCGTCGACCCACAGAAATACGCCGACTTCTCGCTGCACTCCGAGTACCTGACCAAACTCGCCGAGAACAGCGCGAACATGGTCGTCGTCCTCAACCAGATCGACAAACTCAGTCCGGAAGAGCAGAAGGCCGCAACCGACCATCTGCGCCAGCTGCTCAACGAGGATGGGCTGAGCGAAACGAATGTGCGCATCTCCTCGGCCGTGACCCGTGAGGGCATCCCGGAGATCCGCAGCATCCTCGCCGACACCGTCGACTCGAACGATGCAGCGGCCGAGCGGCTGCTGGCCGATATGCAGGCGATGGCCAATCGGATTCGGAAGGAACTCGGAGAACCGGTCTCCTCGCCCGACGAGTTGGCCGGTGCATCCCGACTGGTCGAGACGATGTCCGAAGCCGCCGGTGTCGAAGCCGTGGCACAGACCGTGCACGATGATTACATCCGCCGTTCCTATCGCAAGACTGGCTACCCCATTCTCGCGTGGGCCCAGCGCAATGCGCCCGATCCGCTGGGTGCCAAGCACGGTCAGGACCGGGACGAGCTCGTCCGCGCTTCGGTGCCGGCGACGACGAAGGCACAGAGCTCCCACGTCCGGCTCATGGCGCACGAACTCATCGCAGAATCCGTGTCGACCATGCCGCAGGCATGGCAGAACGAGGCCGCGGAAGCAGAGAAGAAGAGCACCGACGAGCTGTCGGCGAATCTCGACTCGGCCGTCACGGCTGTGGATATCACTCGCCAGAGCCCGGGTTGGTGGTCGCTGGCACACACCTTGCAGATCATCTTCTTCGTCGCTTCGTTCGTCGGTCTCCTCGGCATCATCGTCTCCGCCCTCGTCGCCGTCATCGGTTCGGGTGCCCTGCCGACCTGGTGTTGGATCGTCAGCTTCGGGCTGTTCCTGATCGGCTGCATCGGCTCATTCGTGACTTCTCTGATGGCAAAGTCTGCGCGGGCCAAAGGCGCGAAGGAAGCGGCTTCCGAGGTCGACGGCAAGCTGCGGGACGCGGTCGGCCGCGTCGCCCAGAGCTCGTATCTCAACTCGGTGAAGAGCGTCATCGGAGAGCACCGACGGGCTTACGAGATGCTCGGCTGAGACGCAGACGCGCGTCTCCGACTCGAACACACTCCGTGGGCGACTCGGACAATGAAGCCCTGTGGACGGAGAACCTCTGTCCACAGGGCATTTCATGTTTCTGGACACTGGAGCGAAGGACCGGGCTGACTGGAGATCCATGCGGACGCAGACGACCGTATGGTTCCATCACACCGATTTGGAGACTCCGATGTCCGCAATCCCGATCACCGTCACCGGCACCATCGCCACCGAGCCGAGCGCACGTACGCTGCCGTCCGGGCGAGCCTGCGCCTCGTTCAGGCTGGCCGTCAACCATTGGAGAGTCGACAAGAACACCGGTGAGTTCGTCACCGACGGCACCTCGTGGTTCGGCGTCGACTGCTACGGCGACCTGGCGAGCAATTCCGCGATGTCGCTCAACACGGGCGCCGCGGTGATCGTGTCGGGCAGCTTGAGGAATCGAGAATGGGCCACCGAGGAGCGCAGCGGAATCTCGCCGACGGTGGTCGCGGAGCATATCGGCCCCGACTTGAGGTACGGAACCGCCCACTACAAGCGCGCCAAAGCAGCCGACCGCTCACAGTCGACGACCGGAGAGTCGAACTCTGAGCCATCCGGATCGAATGATTCGGTCTGGAACACCTTGGGCACCGCAGAAACGCCGCCGGAGTCCGAATCCGACGGCGACACCGATCATGGCGACATCGTCGATGCCGCGAGCGGCGCCGATGCCGACATCGACACCGGTGCCGAAGATGATCCGATCGCACAGGAGACCGCAAAAGCCGCGGCGCCCTTCTGATCGCGTGAATTCCTTGCAGTCCTGGAGAATCTATGCGCCTCGCGGCCCGTGACATCCGCTAGAGTGAGACTGTCAATCGTCCCCTCTCGCCGAGGTTGCAGATGCGTCTTGTTCCTGTGCTGAGTGCTGCGGCACTGACTCTGGCATTGTCGGGCTGCTCGCTTCTCGGCTTCGGTGCCGATGATTCGCAGCCGCAGCCGAAGCAGACCCAGGCGAAGCCCGTTGCCGAAGTCGACAAGGTGCTCAAGGCACTCAAACCGCTGACGGGTGACAAGGAATCGGTGCCGTCGACGAAGAAGTTCTTCTCCACGATGCTCGACGCCGGCTATGAGCCCGAACAGCTGGAGGCGACGATCGACGAATCGCCGCTCGGCAATGAAGTCCCTTCGAAGATGTTCGGAGTCAAGACCGACAAGGGCTGCGTCGTCGGCGAGATCCGGAAGGGCAAAGCCACCGCCGACCTCGTCCAGCCCACCGAATCGACGGGCTCCTGCCTGTTCGGCGAAGTGGAACGGCCGAAAGGTGTCAAAGCACCGAAGGGCGAGAAGCGCGACGAAGACGGCGACTCGAACGGTGCCGGCCACCTGCCCGGCGAGGACATCAACGGCAAGGACGGGGAAACCGAGAGCCCCGTGCCGAGTGAAGACGGCTCCTCGTCGGCAAGCACCGGGGGAGCGGAAGGGACTGCGGGCTCCGAAGGCACTGACAGTTCCCAAGGAACCGATGGTTCTCAGGGCACCGACGGATCCTCCGGTGAGGGCGGGTCCGAGGAGACTTCGAGCGACGGTGGCACTTCGGGTGAAGCCCCGTCTCTCGGCGGAGGCTGAGCGCTCGTCAACGCAGGTCTGGCCGCCTCGGCGGAAGTTCGGACATCCCCGGCGGATGCCGAGCGTCAAGTGGCGCTGGGGTGCGCCGAACCGATAGCCTGAGTGCACTATGGCCGAATTCATCTACACCATGCACAAGGCGCGCAAAGCGCACGGTGACAAAGTCATCCTCGACGATGTATCGATGTCGTTCTACCCCGGAGCGAAGATCGGTATGGTCGGCCCCAACGGCGCCGGCAAATCAACCATTCTGAAGATCATGGCGGGTATCGAGCAGCCCTCCAACGGTGAAGCTCGACTCAGCCCGGGGTACTCGGTGGGCATCCTCATGCAGGAGCCGCCCCTGAATGAAGAGAAGACCGTCCTCGGCAACGTCGAAGAAGGCGTCGGCGAGATCAAGGCAAAGGTCGATCGTTTCAACGCCATCTCCGAGGAGATGGCCGATCCCGATGCGGACTTCGACGCCCTCATGGAAGAGATGGGCAAGCTGCAGGAGGCCATCGACGCCGCTGACGCTTGGGATCTCGACTCCCAGCTCGAACAGGCGATGGACGCTCTGCGGTGCCCGCCGCCGGACGCGGACGTCGCTGTACTCTCCGGCGGTGAACGTCGCCGTGTGGCACTGTGCAAGCTTCTGCTCGAGAAGCCCGATCTGCTGCTCCTCGACGAGCCGACGAACCACCTCGATGCGGAATCGGTGCTGTGGCTCGAGCAGCACCTGAAGACCTACCCGGGCGCTGTCATCGCGATCACCCACGATAGGTACTTCCTCGACCACGTGGCCGAATGGATCGCCGAAGTCGACCGTGGGCACCTCTACCCGTATGAGGGCAACTACTCGACCTACCTCGAGAAGAAGCAGGAGCGCCTTCAGGTCCAGGGTAAGAAGGACGCGAAACTCGCCAAGCGGCTGAAAGACGAACTCGAATGGGTGCGTTCGAACCCCAAGGCGAAGCAGACGAAGTCGAAGGCACGTCTGGCCCGCTACGAAGAGATGGCGGCCGAGGCGGAGAAGACGCAGAAGCTCGACTTCGAAGAGATTCAGATTCCGGCCGGCCCCCGCCTCGGTGATGTCGTCATCGAAGCGGACAAGATCGAAAAGGGCTTCGATGGGCGCAAACTCATCGACGGCCTGAGCTTCTCCCTGCCGCGCAACGGCATCGTCGGCGTCATCGGCCCCAACGGCGTCGGAAAGTCGACGCTGTTCAAGACGATCGTCGGTATGGAAGAGCTCGACGGCGGAGATCTCAAGGTCGGAGAGACCGTGAAGATCTCCTATGTCGATCAGTCCCGCGGCGGAATCGATCCGGACAAGAACCTGTGGGAGGTCGTCTCCGACGGACTCGACTTCATCCAGGTCGGCAAGGTGGAGATGCCCTCCCGTGCCTATGTCTCCGCGTTCGGATTCAAAGGCCCGGACCAGCAGAAGAAAGCCGGAGTCCTCTCCGGCGGTGAGCGCAACCGCCTCAACCTCGCTCTCACCCTCAAACAGGGTGGAAACCTGCTCCTGCTCGATGAGCCGACGAACGACCTCGATGTCGAGACCCTCGGCTCGCTGGAGAACGCTCTGCTCGAGTTCCCCGGCTGCGCAGTGGTCGTCTCGCACGATCGCTGGTTCCTCGACCGTGTGGCCACGCACATCCTCGCGTGGGAGGGCACAGAGGAGAACCCGGCGAACTGGTACTGGTTCGAAGGCAACTTCGAAGCCTATGAGAAGAACAAGGTCGAGCGACTCGGCGAAGATGCGGCCCGACCGCACCGAGTCACCCACCGTCGTCTCACCCGAGACTGAGCTCAGTTCGGTCTGAGCCGAACCGGTTCCGACTCTTCTTTCGAACACAGTGATGCCCCGGTCATAGAGACCGGGGCATCACTGTATCCTTGCGGAACAGGTGGACGATGAACGCGCCCGCACAGAATCGGTGGGAGACGTGTACTGCGTCCGCTGGCGGACGGTCCAAGCGGGCCAGCGTGAAGCCGCGACCGAGTGAGGAGAAGAGTCAGTCCTCTGAGCGGCGGGTGAGTCCGCCGAGGTTCGCGATCCCTCTGAACAGCAGACGGACGAGAATCGTGCCGATGACTCCACATACGACTGCCAACAGCCCGCAGACCGCCACATGCAGATCCGTGCGTCCCATGAACGCCACGAGGCTGAGCAGCCCGATGACGAGGAAAAGCGCCACGTTGACCAGTCGGCTGAGGATGGTGCCGATGATGTCCATCATCGTCGGGTCCTTACTCGTCACTGAACCTCCTTGACCCGGACCATGCCTTCCTGGGCCACAGTGGCCAGCAGGGTTCCGTCCTGAGCGAAGATGCGGCCGTAGCCGAGACCGCGCCCACCCTGTGCGGCAGGAGACTCCTGCACATAGAGCATCCAGTCGTCGACGCGCACCCGGTGGTGCCACCACATCGCATGGTCGAGGCTGGCCACCCGCAGCCCCGGGGTTCGCCACGTCAGTTCGTGATGACGAAGGACGGGTTCGAGCAGGTTGAAGTCACTGGCATAGGCCAGAGCCGCGGCATTGAGCACCGGGTCGTCTCCGAACGTCGAACTGGCTCGGAACCAGGAATGCTGTTCGGTGATCGAGGGATCGGAGACGCCCGAGGTGTGCAGGGACGGCTCGACAGGACGGACTTCGAAGGGCCGCTTCCGCAGCCAGTCGCTGACGACCGGAGAATCCTCGTCGCCGATATAGTCCAGCAGTTCCGGGCAGTCCGCGGGAGCCGGCAGACCGGTCGGCATCTGCTCGGCATGGCTGAGACCCGGCTGGTCGTCCTGGAATGAAGCGCTCAACGACAGGATCGGCGCGCCCTTCTGATATGCGTGGACGCGGCGGGCCGAGAACGAACGGCCGTCACGCAGCCGTTCGACGCCGAATTCGATGGGCTCGCTGACATCGCCGGCGCGCAGGAAATATCCGTGGAGCGAATGGATCAGGCGGTCACTGGGAAGTGTGGCAGCGGCTGCGACGACACACTGTGCGAGCACCTGCCCGCCGAAGACCCGACCGTCGGGTTTGTACTGGCTGTGCCCGATGAAGAAGTCCGTTTCGCTGGACGCCGCAGTGAACTCGAGCCGGCGCAGATCGAGGATCTCGTGCAGCCGAGCTACGTTCGCCTCCGCTTCGGAGGATGCTTCGTCGGTCATGGGCTTCTCCCTCGGATGACTGGGCCAATCGTGCGTACGAGTCACGATCCTATCGCGTGCGGCACCGTCGTGATGAAGGTGGCATGATGGGAGGCATGCACTCTGGCGCCACCAACCCCCTTCTCGACGAATTCACCCGCGTACTGTTGGAACTGAGATGGGGTGATATGGACGCCTACGGCCATGTGAACAACGTCACCCAGCTCAAACTGCTGGAAGAGGCGCGCGTCCGTGCCCTCGGCTCTCCCACCCACAGCTCCGATGCACCGACCACGCCGGGAGAGCATGGGGTGTCCGAGACGGTCAGCGGGGTCGAGATACCGACGATCTTCGCCGACGCCTCTGCCACCACCGAGCTGCTCGTGGCCTCCCACGCCATCGAATACCGTGCCCCGATTCCCTATCGGACCGGACCCATCGCCGTCGATCTCGTCATCAGCGAAGTCCGACCCGCCTCGGTGACGGTGGGCTATGTCATCTGCGAACCGGACGGTTCGCGCACCTACACGGTCGCCGAGACCGTCATCGTCTTCATCGACATCGCCAGCGGCCGGCCGCGACGCCTCAGCGAAGCCGAGACCGTCGCCATGGAATCGGTGCTCGGCACGCCCGTTCCGCTGCGGAGGGCCCGACGATGACGGATCTGCATATCAGTGACCCGCTGGCGATGCGGGATCTCTCCGCCTTCACTTCTCTGGCGCACAGGGCAGATGCTGACGGAGCGATGCGACTGCAGGTCGCCTCCGACGTCCTGGCCGCCACCGTGGCACCGCTGTTCCCGCACGGGCTCGGCGATTCGACACCGCTGGTGCTGGCCATGCGGATGCTGCGCCTGCACGACCACGAACAAGACGGATTCGACGAGGCGGTCCCGCTGTCGAATCTGCTCGACCGCTTCGCCCGAGACGAGAATGGAACCACTCTGCCGGTGCCGCCGAATTCGGTGCTCGTGTCGTGGACCGGGATCGCGCCCCCACGCGGGGGCTGGTCCGAGTACGACACGATCAGCGTCGGGCGGCTCCACGAGACTGCGGAGTCGGGTATCGCAGAGATCAGCACCGGTGCGCCCGAGGGTTCCGGGGGACACGCGGTCAAAGCTCTGCGTTCCCGCGTGTGGTCACGTCCGATGGCGGGCGAGCAGGGAACCGGGATGCCAGGAGGATTGGCCTTCGCAGCCGCTGCGCTGCGCTTCATTCCACCGCCGGGGCGCGATGACGACCGTCAGCTGCGCATCATGGAATCCGGAGGCTGGCTGCGTCTCGTCGCCCCAGGCGGTCACCTGCTCACGCGTGCCCGCGGACTGTGATCAGCGGTCTGTGGTCACCGGAGAGTGATCACCGGATGTTCGGGTTCGTATTCACCATCGCGGTCGCTGCCCGCTGGAAGTAGTCCCAGAACATCTCGTCGTACAGCGGCGGCAGGCTCACATCGTCGAGCGCCGCGCGCATGCAGCGCAGCCAGCGGTCCCGGGCATCGAAATCGATCGGATAGTCGAAATGCCGCATCCGCAGTCGCGGGTGACCTCGCTGCTCCTGGTAGGTCGACGGTCCCCCGAAATACTGCTCGAGGAACATCTGCAGACGGTGCTTCGCCCCCTCCAGCTCATGGCCGTCGGGATACATCGCAATGAGCTGAGCATCCGCATCGACATGCTGGTAGAACACGTCGACGAGGCGGGTGAACGTGTCATGCCCGCCGACGGCCTCGAAGATGGAACCGTCAGTTATCTGCGACATCGCTCGATCCTTCACTGGGGGAGTCCTCCTGCACGGTGCTGCGGATCTCCTGGTCACTGGGCAGAGGCGAGGGATTCTCGGAATCCTCGGCGACGGCCGGAGCCATCGCCTTCTCCTGAGCGGGCAGGGTACGCAGAACCGTCTCCTGCACCATACCGATCTGTCCGCCGCGCTTGGCCAGCTGGGTCATCAGTTCGGCACGGAAGGCACGCTCGACCATCCACTGCAGGTTCGGCTTGGTCTTGACCATCGTGCGGATGACCCGGTGGGAGCCCGACAGCGACTGGACACCGGCGATCTCGGGATCCTCCAACATCGCACTGGCCAGCTCGGGATCCTTCCGCAGAGTGCGCGTGATGTCCGCGGTCATCTCGCGGTACTCATCCATCGAGGTCCGGTAGTCGAGCGGGATGTCGAGCACGGCACGAGCCCAACCCTGGGACAGATTGCCCACACGCAGGATCTCGCCGTTGCGCACATGCCACAGGGTGCCGGTGAGGTCACGGATCTGGGTGCGGCGCAGGCCGACGTCCTCGACTTCGCCGACGGCTTCGCCCAGGTCGACGGTGTCACCGATTCCATACTGGTCTTCGATGACGATGAAGAATCCCGACAGGTAGTCGCGGACGAGCTCCTGAGCACCGAAGGCGATGGCAACACCGGCGATACCGGCAGAAGCGAGGATCGGGGCGATGTTGAAGCTCAGCGCATCGAGGATCATGAGGACCGCGATGACACTGACGAGGATCGTCGTCACCGACGACAGCATGCGCCCCACGGTCTTCGCCCGCTGGGCTCGACGCTGCTTGATCGTCTGCTCATCGATCCCGGTCCGCTGAGCCTCAAGCGCGGTGGCGGAGAATTTCGCTCGTCCCGCGCTTTCGGCCTTCTCGCTGCCGACCGTGCCCTTGGCCACCGCAGTGGTGAACCGGCGGATGAAGAGCCGGATGATGAGGTTGACGACGATGGCGCCGATGATGATCACGGTGATCTTCAGCGGAGCGCCGAGGAGGAACGTTGCCCAATCGAAGTCACTTGCGTTCTGAACAGTGGAGTCTATTGCATCGGTTGTCATGATCTTTCGAGACTAACTGTGAAGGTTCAATGATCCCTTGGAAGCGCTGGACACACGCTGAACCTGCAGCGCCCGATTCGCATCGGCTAAGTTCTCCCGCATCAGCCGCACCAGGCCCTTCGGCGCTGAGGGATGCTCGTCGAGCCACTGTGACGTGGCGTCGACTGTGGCAGAACTCACCGGTGGGTACAGCCGCAGAGTCATCGTCTGCGCCATCTCCAGGGTGCGCGTCTCCCACCAGCCTGCCACCCGTGCGAAGTATTCGTCGGCGAAGGACCGCAGCGGCGCCTCGGCGGCGATGGAATCCCCGGAGTTCGTCTGCAGCCCGGTGCCGAAGCCGAGAGCGAGCGCCCCGAGTTCCGAGTTCGGCAGATCTGCATC
Organism: Brevibacterium sp. Lmc1; assembly: GCF_057654315.1. Lineage (NCBI taxonomy): Bacteria > Bacillati > Actinomycetota > Actinomycetes > Micrococcales > Brevibacteriaceae > Brevibacterium > Brevibacterium sp. Lmc1. Next base: position 1,935,368 of record NZ_CM172803.1, read on the forward strand.
GTCGACCATCCTTGTGAAGGCCTGCGATTTCGACGCCGAGTTGGGGCGGCTGGCCCGTGCGGTCGCGGCGTGGCGGACGCCGGTGGCGCTGGGGTCTCTGCGGCTCATCTCCCCGACGGTCGAATCGTCGACGGCGTCGTTCGAACACAGACCGATGATGATCTCCCACGTGAGATCGGTGTCCAGGGCGACCCCATAGACGCGTTCGGTCTCCGGTCGCAGCCAGGACTTCAGACGCTCCAGCTGCATAGGTGTGGTCGCGTGACGGATGAATCCGCGCACGAACTGGAAGGCCTGGTCCGATCCTTCCTCGGTCGCCTCGAGGACCTCGAGGAAACGGTCAGCCACCTCGGCGTGCATCCTCTCGCGCTCCTGCGGCGGCAGGTAGGAGCCGACCGCGGTATCGAGCTGGCGCATCTGCGTGAGCAGTCCGGAGGAATGGGTGATGGCGCCCAGATGGGTGAGCACAGTGTTGATGTAGTCGTGGACGGGCCGTTCTCCGTCACGGACTTCATCCCACAGCGTTGCCAGCACGAGGAGCTGGGTGAGCGAATCGTCGAAGTCACCCAGTCTGTTCGCCGCAGTGTCCATGCTGCGGGCGTCGAAGCGGACCTTCGCATAGCTGAGATCGGCGTCGTTGACGACGATGACATCGGGCAGGGCCAGGCCTCGAGCCTCGTCCACCTCTGCGGATTCTCCGTCGATGTCGAGGGGGAAGGAATGAGTGCGTTGCAGACGTCCCTGCCCATTGTCCGAATAGAAGCCGACGGCCAGCCGGTGCGGACGCAGCGACGGGGTCGGCTGACCCGGAATCGACCAGGGCTGCTGAGTCACGCGCAGGCTCGAGATCGTCTGCTCGTCCGTTCCCGATGCCTTGGCCGTGCCATCACCGGCTTCAGTGGTGACGACGGCCTCGAGGAGGTTGACTCCGGATTCCTCCAGCCACAGCTTCGACCAGCTCTCCAGATCCCTGCCCGAGGTGGCCTCGAGCTCCGTGAGCAGATCGGAGAGCTCGGTGTTCGACCACGCGTGCTTGTCGAAGTAGCTCTTGAGGCCGGAGAAGAACTCCTCGCGACCGACCCAGGCCACGAGCTGTTTGAGCACGGAAGCGCCCTTGGCGTAGGTGATTCCGTCGAAGTTGACTTCGACATCGGCAAGGTCCTCGATCGGGGCGACGATCGGGTGCGTGCTCGGCAGCTGATCCTGTCGGTAGGCCCAGGACTTCTCGATCGTGGCGAAGGTCGTCCACGCATCGGCGAATTCGGTGGCCTCGGCCGTCGCCAGCGTCGACATGAACTCGGCGAAGGACTCGTTGAGCCACAGATCGTTCCACCAGCGCATGGTGACGAGGTCGCCGAACCACATATGGGCGAGCTCGTGGAGGATCGTGACGGTCCGGCGCTCAACAAGAGCCTCGGTTGGACGTGACCGGAACACATAGTTCTCGAGGATCGTCACGGCGCCGGCATTCTCCATCGCTCCGGCATTGAACTCGGGCACGAAGAGCTGATCGTACTTCTCGAACGGGTAGGAGACACCGAATTCGCGTTCGAAGAACTCGAAACCGGCCTTCGTGATCCGGAACAGCTTCGTCGCATCGAGGTGCTCGAGCAGAGACGCGCGGCAGTAGAGGCCCAGAGGAACAATCGAACCGTCGGAGGAAGTCAGCTGCGAATGCACGGACTCATACGGGCCGGCGATGATCGCGGTGATATACGACGAAATCGGCGTGGTCGGGGCGAACTGCCACACCGCCATGCCCTCCTGCGGTTCCTCTCCGAGCTCGGCGAAGGTCTCCTTCGCGTCGCTCGGAGTCGGAGTGGGGGAGTTCGAGACGACGGTCCACTTCTCCGGCGCGACGACGGTGAAGGAGTACGGAGACTTGATATCGGGCTGCTCGAACACGGGGAAGACACGGCGGGCGTCAGGGACCTCGAACTGAGAGTAGAGGTATACCTCGTCATCGATCGGGTCGACGAATCGGTGCAGACCTTCTCCGGTGTTCATATAGGCGAAATGGGCATCGACGATGAGTTCGTTCTCAGCGGCAAGGCCGGGAAGGGTGATGCGGGCCGGTGCGACCACCTCGGCGAGGTCGAGGTCGGTGCCGTTGAGTCGGACGCGCTCGACACTCGCGGTGATGGCGTCGATGAATGTCGTCGAATCCGCTGCCGCGGTGAACCGGATACGTGAACGGACGCGGAAACTCTCACCGACTCCTGTGAGGATCAGAGTGTGCTCGTAGCTCGTGACGTCCACGATGGCTGAACGTTCGCGTGCTTCGTCGCGTGTGAGATTGTGTTGCGGCACAGTGAGGTGACCTTCGCTTCGGGAACCGGGTGTACTCGGTCATTCTTTCATGGACAGGCTCCGCTGCGGCGGTGTCGGTGCGACGGATCGCGATTCGGCCACCGTCACCGAGGATGGCCGGTCTTGATAGATTGAGCACTGACACGATGGGTGCCCGGCACGGGACCCGCGAGCGTTTGACGGAGGAGAGACAGTGAGCAAGGAAACACTCGATCTGTGGTTCGACACGGCCTGCCCGTGGGCATGGATGACCTCACGCTGGGGACTCGAAGTGGCGAAGGTCCGCGACGTCGAGGTGAAGTTCCACCCGATGAGCCTGAACTTCCTCAATCGGGACAAAGACATTCCCGAGGACTACCGGGCACTGATGAACCGGGCCTTGGCCCCGATGCGCATCGTCACCGCCGCGATCGCCGAGCACGGTGAGGAGATTGCCGAACCTCTCTACACCGCGATCGGCACAAGGATCCACCCGGGCGGAGAGAAGGACTTCGAGAAGGCAGTGTCCGAGGCTCTGGCCGAACTTCAGCTGCCCGCCGACCTCATGAAGTACGGCGAGACCGATGACTACGACGCGCAGCTCCAGGCCTCCCACGACGAGGCTCTGAGCTTGGTCGGCGACGATGTCGGCACACCGATCTGCCGTGTCGCCGGAACCGCGTTCTTCGGTCCTGTCGTCACCCCCGCTCCGAAGGGAGAGGACGCCGGACGCCTCTTCGACGGAGTCCTCGCGGTCGCCTCGACGCCGGGATTCTTCGAACTCAAGCGCACACGTGACCAGGGCCCGAACTTCGACTGAGACTCAACGGTCCGCACAATCAGCGGACTCGATCGATCAACAGATCCCACCGAAAGGCAGACATATGAAGGTTCACCTCGGCACCGACCACGCCGGATTCGAATTCAAGGAGGTGCTCAAGGCGCACCTCGAGTCGGCCGGGCACGACGTCGTCGACCACGGCGCCCTTGAATATGACGCGCTCGATGACTACCCGGCCTTCTGCATCGCCGCGGCACAGGCCGTCGTCGACGATCAAGCCGCCGGTCAAGAAGCACTCGGAGTCGTGATCGGCGGATCGGGCAACGGCGAGCAGATGGCCGCGAACCTCGTCAAGGGTGCACGCACCGCTCTGGCTTGGAACCCGGAGATCTCGAAGTTGGCCCGTCAGCACAACAACGCGCAGATCGTCGCCGTCGGTGCCCGCCAGCACCCGGAAGCCGAAGCGATCGCGATCGTCGATGCATTCTTGGCCGAGCCGTTCTCCGGCGATGAGCGCCACGAACGCCGCATCGACATCATGGCGAAGTATGAGGAGCAGGGCCGGCAGGCTCTGTAAGAGGGAGAACACTGTGAAGATCCACGGCGCTGTGCTGCGCGAGATGCAGCGGCCTCGGCCATTTGCTCAGTCGCAGCCGATGTCGGTTGAGACCCTCGAACTCGATGAGCCGGGTCCCGGTGAGGTGCTCATTCGGATGACGGCGGCCGGGGTCTGCCACTCGGATCTCTCTGTCGTCGACGGCAACCGTCCCCGCCCGCTGCCGATGCTGCTCGGGCACGAAGGCGCGGGAGTCGTTGAGAAGCTCGGCGAAGGCGTCGATGATCTCGAGATCGGCCAACAGGTCGTCACAGTGTTCCTGCCTCGCTGCGGGGAGTGCGCGAACTGCCGCACCGACGGAAAACTTCCGTGCACGCCCGGCAGTGCGACGAACGGAGCCGGGACCCTGCCGTTCGACGGACACAAGGCGCGTCTCCACGACGACACCGGCGCCGAGGTGCTCCACCACCTCGGCGCGTCCGTGTTCGCCACTCACGCAGTGGTCAACCGGGCATCCGTGGTTCCCGTCGACGACGATGTTCCCGCCTCCATCGCTGCGGTGCTCGGCTGCGCCGTGCTCACCGGCGGGGGAGCGGTGCTCAACGCGGGACGGCCGGGACCGGATGACGAGGTGATGATCGTCGGCCTCGGCGGAGTCGGAATGGCCGCGCTCATCACGGCTCTGTCGATCGAGACCGCCGGAGTCATCGGCGTCGACGCGAACCCCGACAAGCTGGTGCGGGCGAAGGAACTCGGCGCCGTCGAGGTCTACACCCCCGAGCAGCTTGGCCAGAGGACAGCGCCGATCGTCATCGAATGCGTCGGGCATGCTCGGGCCTTCGAGACCGCGTTCACGGCCACAGCCGTCGGCGGGACGACTGTGACGGTGGGGTTGCCCGCCCCGGATGCGCAGTCTCACATCACCCCGGTGACCCTGACAGCCGAGGCCCGGACCGTGATCGGCTCCTATCTGGGGTCGGCAGTGCCGAGTCGGGATATCCCCGTCTATGCCCAGCTGTGGAGAGAAGGCAAGCTGCCCGTCGAGGAGCTCATCTCCGACACGATCAAGCTGAACGACCTCAACGAGGCCTTCGACGCGCTCTCCGACGGGACGGTCGTCAGGCAGGTCATCGACTTCGAGGCGTGAGCCTCACCTGAGATGTCTCCTTTGGTACTACCTGACGGCGGCTGAGCAACCTAGCGCCAGGTATCTGGGCCGCCCTCAGGTAGTAATTGGGGGCCAGCGTATTTCGGCATGACGAAGCCGCCCGGACCGATCGGTCCGGGCGGCTGGAGTCTGTCGGGATGACAGGATTTGAACCTGCGACCCTCTGTTCCCAAAACAGATGCGCTACCAAGCTGCGCCACATCCCGCGACGGCTCCTATCTAACCACAGGCGGGTCGCGACGTGCACCTTGTGAATCGCGCAAACCCGTCAATGCGATGCACCTCACATTGAGATCGCAGGGGTGACACAGGTCACCGAATGTCGATTTGGCGCTCGAAGAAGTTCTCGACTATAGTCGAACTCGCAACACGGGGATGTAGCTCAATGGTAGAGCCTCAGTCTTCCAAACTGATGGTGCGGGTTCGATTCCCGTCATCCCCTCCACAAGCCGGTCTGACCTGATGGTCAGGCCGGTTTCTTCATTCCCGGACGGGTAAGATCCTCAGATGACCACAGTCGATCAGCCGCCGCAGAGCACGCCCTTGCGCGATGAGCGGGACACTGCGTCGGCGATCGCCCGGCCCAGCCGGCGAGCGATGCTCACCGGAGCGGTCGCCGGGATCGGTGCGATCGGTCTCGGTTCGGCGATCACCGCAGCCCTCGCCGAGGCGGCTCAACCGGATCCCGTCCGCTCGGTCACCGCCGCCTACACCGGATCAGGCCGGCGTGAGGCCCTCGACGCCGTCGCCGCGCGACGCCTGCCCGCACAGTCACGAGTCATGCCGGATCTGTCCGATCCGGGCCCGGCCCGGAGGCAGCGGGAATTCCTTGACAGATGCGAATCGTGGCTGGGAACGCTGCCTGCCCATCGCCGCGACCTCGCTGTCTCCGCCCTGCTCGACCTATGGGTCCTCAGCGACGAGCTGCCCGCGCCGGTCGCCGGATGGGCCGATGCCTGGCGCTATGTCTGGCCGCGGGACACGGCCTTCTCTGCAGTGGCTCTGGCGCGGGTCGGGTTGTCGGAACTGTCATGGAGCCATCTGCGCTGCCTGCAGTCCGTGCAAGCGGTCGACGGGTCGTTTGCCGCCCGCGTCGACCCGTCGACCGGACTGCCTCCGGACGATCGCGAGTCGCAGTTCGACTCCCTCGGTCTCGTCCTGTGGGCGATCTCCGAAGTGCATTCGGTCTCCAGGGCGACGGCCGCTCAGTTCGACCTCGGCGAGTTCGATGACCTTCTGCGACGGACCACCCGGCGTCTCTTCGACCTCACCGACCGCGGTCTTAGCCTGCCTCCGGTCGGCCCGGACTATTGGGAGGTCGGAGAATCCCAGGTCACCCTCGGCTTGGCCGGACCGACTCTGGTCGGGATGAACTCACTCACCGCACTGACGAAGGCGGATCCGGAACTGTGGGGCCGCCTCGGCGAGGATGCGGCAGCCGTTCTGCTCGCAGCGGATGATTTTCGAGCGACCTTCACTCGAACCTTCGGAGCCAATGGGATGCAGCGGTACCCCACCTCGGGCGGATCGGATTCGGCCATCGCCTACCTGCCTGCGGCCGGGCTCGTGTCGAATCGGTCAGAGGGGATCTACGCGCTCGAACCCGAGGTTCTCGCCGGCGTCTGGGACCACCTCGAACAGCCGGCCGGAGGGATCAAGCCCGGACACGGCTGGATCATCGACCGCTCCAGCTGGACGCCGTCGACGTCGCTCATGGCGCTCGGCTTCGCGCGCCTCGGGCTCAGCGACCGAGCCGAATCGATCCTCGACTGGCTGGCAGAGCACCGCACGAGCGCAGGGTCCCTGCCGGAGAAGATCAGCGGGGACGGCGATCCGGTCTCCGTGGCGCCGCTGTCGTGGACTGCGGCCAACGTCATCATCACCCTCGACGAACTCTATGGGCACCGAGGTGGAACGAGCTCGTGAAATCACCCCGGTTTCGCGTATCGGGCGGGGTTTCGCGTAACATAGGGGATTGCGTCTTGCGGACGTGCGCGAACTATTCGTGGACTTTCGCTCCCTCTAAGGTCACGAGATGACCGATCAGGCTGTGAGATGACCGTTTGCGGTCACGAACCCGGATGATCAGGTCGGAGATGACCGAAAATGCATGACTGTCGAATTTGAAAGGTCACACTGTGAAGAGCTCCGTCGAGCAACTCGACCCCACCCGGGTCAAGATCAGCGTGGAAGTCCCATACGCCGAACTCAAACCGAGCGTCGACGAGGCATACAAGACCATCGGGGCCCAGGTCACCGTCCCCGGGTTCCGTAAGGGCAAGGTCCCCGCGCGCATCATCGATCAGCGCATCGGCCGTCCTGCTGTGATCCAGGAAGCCATCAACAACGGTCTTGACGACTTCTACCGCAACGCGGTCGAAGAGCACGACCTCAAGCCGATGGGCCAGCCCGAGGTCGAGATCTCCGAGGTTCCCGGACTCGACGGAACCGAAGACGGCGAACTCGGCTTCACCGTCGAGGTCGACGTGCGCCCCGAGGTCACGCTGCCTGCCTACGACACGATCAACATCGAGGTCGACCCCATCGAGGTCACCGACGCCGATGTGGACGAAGAGCTCGAGCAGCTGCGTACCCGCTTCGGAACCCTCGTCGCCGTTGAGCGCCCCGCGGCCAAGGACGACTTCGTCACCCTCGACCTCGTCGCCACCATCGGTGACGAAGAGATCGACACCGCCTCCGACATCTCCTACCAGGTCGGTGCCGGAACGATGCTCGAAGGCATGGACGAAGCGCTCGACGGCCTCTCCGCGGGAGAGACCACGACCTTCGAGACCACCTTCGCAGGCGGCGAGCACGCCGGCGAGCAGGGCACCGTGAAGATCACCCTGGGTGCTGTGAAGGAACGCGAACTTCCCGAGGCCGACGACGACTTCGCTCAGCTGGCCAGCGAGTTCGACACGATCGACGAACTGCGGGAGGACCTGCGCGTCCAGGCCGGCAAGGCCAAGGAGACCGAGCAGGGCGTCCAGGCACGGGACAAGGTCCTCGAGCATCTCATCGAGACCCTCGACGTCCCGGTCCCGGCCAAGATCGTCACCGACGAGGTCGAGCGTCACCTCGAGTCCGAGAACCGTTCGGACGACGACGAGCACCGCAAGGAGGTCACCGAGGAGACCGAGCGCAACCTGCGCACGCAGTTCATCCTCGATGCGGTCTCCGAAGCCGAGAACGTCGAGGTCAGCCAGCCCGAACTCATCGAGTACCTGATCTCCGCTTCGCAGCAGTACGGAATGAACCCCAACGAGTTTGCCCAGATGCTCGACAGCTCCGGCCAGGTCAACGCCCTCGTCGGCGAGGTCTCGCGCCGCAAGGCTCTGGCCGCCGTCCTCGCCGGTGCCACGGTCAAGGACACCGCCGGAAACGTCGTCGACATGGAGGCCTTCACCTCCGCCGGGGACGACGCCGAGGAAGCCGGCGCCGAGGATGCCGACGCGACTGCGCAGAGCGCGGAAGCCGCGGACGAAGCACCTGCAGAGGCCGCCGAAGAGAACTGAGGACGAGCCGCCTCGGCGGTGGAATCCTGATGAGACGGTGGGTACGGATCACGATCCGCACCCACCGTCTTCGCATCTGCGCAGGTCCGATCACGCTGAGGGCGAACACGGGCCTCGCCGCGGACTAAAACCCGGGGGAGAGCGGTTAGAGTCCATAACAAGCCATCCACAGAACACAGGAGTGAAACGTGAGCGCATACGACATGACAGCTCCCGTCGGCCTCGACGCCGGTGGGGGAATGGGTCTGGACGACCACATCTTCAATCGTCTTCTCAAAGAGCGCATCATCTGGCTCGGTTCGGAAGTGCGTGACGACAACGCCAACGCCATTTGCGCGCAGATGATGCTGCTGGCCGCCGAAGATCCCGAAGCGGACATCTCGCTCTACATCAACTCGCCCGGCGGCTCCGTCACCGCCGGAATGGCCATCTACGACACGATGCAGTACATCAAGCCCGATGTCTCCACCGTGGCCATGGGCATGGCCGCCTCGATGGGACAGTTCCTGCTCTCCTCGGGCACCCCGGGCAAGCGCTACGCGACCCCGCACGCCCGCATCCTCATGCACCAGCCGCTGGGCGGCATCGGCGGCACGGCCACCGACATCAAGATCCAGGCCGAACTGATCCTGCACATGAAGAAGCAGATGGCCGAACTGACTGCTCAGCAGACCGGGAAGTCGCTCGAGCAGATCCTCCAGGACAACGACCGCGACCACTGGTTCACCGCCGAAGAGGCGCTCGAATACGGATTCATCGACAAGATGGTCACCCGCGCGTCCGACGTCGAGAACAACTGAGCAGGAGTGAGGGAAGAATGAATTCAATGAACTTTATGCCGGGTTCGACGGCGTCGAACATGCCGCAGTCGCGTTATGTCATGCCGCAGTTCGAAGAGCGCACACCCTATGGCTTCAAGCGCCAGGATCCCTACACGAAGCTCTTCGACGACCGCGTCGTATTCCTCGGCGCACAGGTCGATGACACCTCCGCCGACGATGTCATGGCTCAGCTGCTCGTCCTCGAATCGCAGGATCCTGACCGCGACATCACTCTGTACATCAACTCGCCGGGTGGGTCGTTCACGGCGATGACGGCCATCTACGACACGATGCAGTACATCAAGCCGGAGATCCAGACCGTCTGCCTCGGTCAGGCCGCCTCCGCAGCCGCCGTGCTGCTGGCCGCCGGCACTCCCGGCAAGCGTCTGGCCCTGCCGAACGCGCGAGTGCTCATCCACCAGCCCGCGATGCAGGGGCAGGGACAGGGTCAGGCCTCTGACCTCGAGATCCAGGCCGCTGAAGTGCTGCGGATGCGCGAATGGCTCGAGGGAACTCTGGCAAAGCACTCGAACAAGGAGGCCGCACAGGTCTCGAACGACATCGAACGCGACCTCTTCCTCACGGCCGAGCAGGCCAAGGACTACGGTCTCGTCGACCAGGTGCTCTCTTCGCGCAAGAACGCGAGCTGATCACCTGTCGGAGGACAGGGAAACACTGAGAACGGGTTCGTGCGATTGTGATCGGACGGACCCGTTCTCGGTTCCTTCCGCCGACACACCGAGTCGTGGCTGGGGGCTCGTGTCAGCCACGTATGGGAAGCTATTGAGGTACAGGAAACACGAGCGGTAGAGTTGGGGCCAAGCGTCCTGGCGAAAGGTTGTGACAGTGGCTCGCAGTGCGGACGGAGCAGACCTGCTCAAATGCAACTTCTGTGGGAAGTCTCAGAAGCAGGTTCGGAAACTTATCGCCGGACCTGGTGTTTACATCTGCGATGAATGCATCGGATTGTGCAATGAGATCATCGAAGAGGAGCTCAGCGAATCCAGTCCGGAGCAGGCCGAACTCGAGTTGCCCAAACCTCGTGAGATCTTCGACTTCCTCCAGGAGTACGTCGTCGGTCAGGAACCGGCTAAGAAGGCACTGTCGGTAGCCGTCTACAACCACTACAAGCGCATCCGATCGCTGCAGTCCGGTGACGAGAAGACCCTTGGCTCCAGCGAGTCCGAGGTTGAGATCGCGAAGTCGAATATTCTGCTCGTCGGTCCCACCGGCTCGGGAAAGACCTACCTCGCCCAGTCGCTGGCCAAACGTCTCAATGTCCCATTCGCGGTCGCCGATGCCACCGCGCTGACCGAAGCCGGCTACGTCGGCGAAGACGTCGAGAACATCCTGCTCAAACTCATTCAGGCCGCGGATTTCGATATCCAGCGTGCCGAGCACGGAATCATCTATATCGACGAGATCGATAAGATCGCTCGCAAGTCGGAGAACCCGTCGATCACCCGTGACGTGTCCGGTGAGGGCGTGCAGCAGGCACTGCTGAAGATCCTCGAAGGCACCCAGGCGTCGGTGCCGCCGCAGGGCGGGCGCAAACACCCGCACCAGGACTTCCTGCAGATCGACACGACCAATGTGCTCTTCATCGTCGCCGGCGCTTTCGCCGGGATGGAGGAGATCGTCGCCGGCCGCAAGGGCAAGCACGGAATCGGCTTCGGCGCCCTGCTGCAGTCGAAGAACGACGAAGAGGACCTCTACGCGGACATCCTTCCCGAAGATCTGCTCAAGTTCGGCCTCATCCCGGAGTTCATCGGCCGCCTGCCGGTGCTGGCCACCGTGTCCAACCTCGACCGGGCAGCGCTGATGTCGATCCTCACGGAACCGAAGAACGCCCTGGTCAAGCAGTACCAGCGGATGTTCGAGTTCGACAATGTCTCCCTGACATTCGAGACCGAGGCACTTGAGGCCATCGCCGATCTCGCTCTGCTGCGCGGCACGGGCGCTCGAGGCCTGCGCTCGATCATGGAAGAGGTCCTGCAGCCGGTCATGTTCGATGTGCCTTCGCGCGAAGACATCGCCGAGGTGGTCGTGACCAAGGACGTCGTCGAATCCAATGTCGCCCCGACCCTCGTGCCGAAGTCACGGAACAGGACGAATAAGAAGTCTGCCTGAGTCTCTTTTCGCATGAGACTCCTGGCCGACACACGCCCACTGCGCTACGCGTCGTTCCGACGACTGTGGGTGGCCAATATCGTCACCGTCATCGGTGCGCAGATGACTGTTGTGGCGATCCCCGCACAGATCTTCCATATCACCGGGTCGTCCGGGTATGTCGGGCTCGCCGGTGCGTTCGGGCTGGTTCCGCTCATCGTCTTCGGACTGTGGGGCGGATCGTTGGCCGATGTCATCGATCGACGCAGACTGCTCGTGATCTCGACGATCGGTCTGATCGTCACGAGCGCTCTACTTGCCCTCATCGCGGTGCTCAGCATCGACAATGCCTGGCTGCTGCTGTCGGTGTTTTCGATGCAGCAGGCATTCTTCGCACTCAACCAACCGGCGAGGGGAGCTCTGCTGCCCTCGATCATCCCGCTCGGCCTGCTGCCCGCGGCGAACTCGCTGAACATGACCGTGATGACATTGGGCGCCGTCGTCGGCCCTGTCGTCGGCGGAGCGCTGATCCCTCTGTTCGGGTACCAGTTGCTCTACGTCATCGACGCCGTGTTCCTGTTCGCTACGCTCTACGCAGTGATCCGACTGCCGTCGCTGCCGCCGCAGAAACAGCCCGATACACGGTCTGGGTTCAAAGGCATCGTCGACGGGTTCCGGTATCTGCGGACGAACACCGTCGTCATGGTCTCTCTGCTGGTGGACATCATTGCGATGGTCTTCGGAATGCCGCGGGCACTGTTCCCGCAGATTGCCGCGGAGACCTTCGACGGTCCGCCTGAGGGCGGCATCGTCTTCTCGCTGCTCTTCGCCGCGCTGGCCGGCGGAAGTGCATTGGCCGGGATCTTCTCCGGGTGGGTCTCACGCGTGGAGCGCCAGGGACTGGCCGTCATCGTCGCCATCGTCGTCTGGGGTGCGGCAATGACGGTGTTCGGACTGTCCCTTGAGCTGGCGGCTGGGTTCTGGCTGACCGCACTCGTTGTCGCATTGGCTGCGATGGCGGTCGGCGGAGGAGCCGATATCGTCTCCGGCGCTTTTCGGCAGACGATGCTCCAGGAAGCCGCAACCGATGCGATGCGCGGTCGGATGCAGGGAGTGTTCATCGTCGTCGTCGCCGGCGGACCTCGTATCGCGGACGTCCTCCACGGCTCCGTTGCTGCAGTCACAGACACCACGGTCGCCTCGGCGGGTGGCGGCATCGCCGTCATCGTTCTCGTGCTCGCCTGTGCGGTGGCCTTTCCGACCTTCCGGAAATACCGGGTCGAACGCGGCGGGCACGAGCACACTGTCCCCACTGCCTGATCCATCGAGCAGACCTGACGTTCGACCGTGCTCCTGCTACGAGTCGTCCCCGAATCAGCGCGAGTCGTCGTCCCGGAGGGCCTGCTCCATTCCGGCCAGTATTCCCGGTCACCCCGATCCCATGCCCTTGAACGCCTGACGCCCCAGCGGAGAGTCGACGTCGAGCCCCGAATGAGCCAAGCGGACTCGGTTTCTCCGACATGTCAGGATAGCCCGACTCTTCTGCGCTTTCGGGTATTGTCGCGCAGCTTGCCGCGTACCACTCACACCGGATTGCAAGAGCCATGACGCTCCAGTACTTTCGCATCTCTCAGTGCTGCTCTCGCTCTACCGCGTTGGTGTCTTAACGCCCCGGTGCTGGCGCATCCCTCACCCGTCCTGTCGAAACACCGTTGTGCACCAAGGCGTTGAGTCACGACGGGTGAGGGGCGCCCGATGCGAGAACATGGGGAGATGCGCGGGGGAGACGACGACACCCCCGACTCGCTGCCGAAGCTGCAGGTCGGGGGTGCGTCAGCGTGGTGATGCTGCGGACGGCCGCCAGGTGCGTCAGCTGGTGGTGGCCGAGTAGACGGCGTTCTCTGCGGGCTGGACGACGACGAAGCCGGGGCCGTGGAATGCCAGCTGCACGGACTCACCGGAGCCGCGACCGAAGAATGTGCCGACGCTGACGTCGGTCTTGATCTGCGGGGCCAGCGCCGAGGACCAGCAGACGGCGGCCTGCGGGTCGACGAAGGTCGGTTGCTGCGAGCAGTCGAGGACCATGGGCTCACCCTTGCAGCAGATGGCGGCAGTGCCCTGGCCGGCAAGTTCGAGGTTGAATAGTCCCGAACCGCTGACCATCGCACCGACACCGCCCTTGATGCGTTTGATCTCCCAGCTGAGCGCGTCGTCGAAGGCGAGCAGATTCGCGGTGTTGACGGTCAGTGCGTCCTGCGGACCTTCGAGCGCCATCATGAAGATGTTCGAGGCCTCCCTGGCGAAGAACACCTCTCCGTGTCCCTCGACGCGCATGACGTTTCCGCCCTCGCCGGTGGCTGCCTTCTTCATGAACTGGCCGACCGACTTCGACCCCTGGTGGGTGAAGCGGACATCGCCCTGATAGGCGACCATCGCGCCCTTGGTAGCGATCATCGGCGCGTTCGGCGTGACCACCGAACGCAGCATCTTGTTCGACTGGAGCGTCCACCGCTCTTGATTCTGGACCTCGGCGTTGCGCTTGGAAAAGAGTTCGCTTCTCACGGTTCTGGGGACCTTTCGTTCAGGGAGGACTTCGGTGTTTCTTCAGTGGTCGATAACCATAGTACGGCGGAGAGAACGCAGACCCCGGTCATTTCGTGTATCCGTTCCGGAACATGAACAGAGCCCCACGGCATCCACTGCTCCGACGCTGCGGAGGAACGAATGTCGCGGGGCTCTGCGGGACCAGTTCGGGTCTCAGCTCAGCCGGTGGGGCCGGAAGCTGCTTCTTCTGACAGTCAGGGCCGGCTGGTGTTCGGCTCAGTCCTGGTCGACGAAGTCGATCGAGGCAATGGTGATCTCATCGCCGGCTTCCTCGGTGCTCAGGGACTTGATACGGCCCGCCGCCGTGAGGTCGCCTTCTGCCGCCGTGATCGCGGAGACGACGGTGGCCGGCGCCTGAATGGTCACGGAAGCGACCTCGGTCTTCTGCGACACCTTGGCCTCGGTCTTCGTGCGGCGGATCTCGGTCAGTGCGGCTGCCACCGAGGCTAGCAGCTCGGGATCGACGGACGATTCCGGATGGCTCAGCACCTCATCTGCCGGCCACGGCGCACGGTGGACCGAACCGGTGCGCCACCAGGACCAGACCTCTTCGGTGACGAACGGAGTGAACGGAGCGAACAGACGCAGCAGGACATCCAGAGCAGTGGCCAAGGTGACGTGCGCCGACAGCTGATCGTCAGATCCCGATGAGCCGTAGGAACGGTCCTTGACGAGCTCGACATAGTCATCGGTGAACTCCCAGAAGAAGCTCTCGGTCACACGCAGTGCATGAGCATAGTCGTAAGCGGCCATATGCTTCCCGGCCTGCTCGACGACCTCGGCAAGCTTTGCCAGCAGGGCCCGATCGAGATCGTGGGTGACGGCGCCGAGCTGACCGATGAGACCGGCATGCACACCCTGTGCCAGAGCGAACTTCGAGGCGTTGAGCAGCTTCATCGCCAGCCGGCGGCCGATCTGCATCTGTGCGACGTCATAAGCGGTGTCCGCACCGAGTTTCGCGCTGGCCGCCCAGTAGCGGACCGCGTCAGGACCGAATCCCGGCTTCGCCTCGCCGAGGATGTCCGACGGAACCACGACATTGCCCTTGGACTTCGACATCTTCTTCCGGTCCGGATCGAGGATCCACCCCGACAGGCCGGCGTGCTTCCACGGTGCCGCATCGTTGAGCGAGTTCGCCCGGACCACGGTGGAGAACAGCCAAGTGCGGATGATGTCGTGTCCCTGCGGACGCAGGTCGAAGGGGAAGACCTTGTCGAAGAACTCCTCGTCACGCGACCAGCCGCCGAGCAGCTGCGGCGTCAGCGACGACGTCGCCCAGGTGTCGAGGACATCCGGGTCTGCGGTGAACCCGCCGGGCACATCACGCTGGTCGTCGGTGAAGCCGGCGGGAGCCTCGGCGATGGGGTCGCACGGAAGCGACTCGGGCACGATCGGATCATCATAATCGGGCTGACCATCAGCGTCGAGGCGGTACCACAGCGGAATCGGGACACCGAAGAACCGCTGCCGGGAGACCAGCCAGTCGCCGTTGAGGTTCTCCACCCAGTTCTCGTAGCGGGAGCGCATGTACGCCGGATGCCACTCGATCTCGCGACCGCGGGCGATGAGCGCATCCCGCAGCTCGGCCGACCGCCCGCCGTTGCGGATGTACCACTGACGGCTGGTGACGACCTCGAGCGGTTTGTCGCCCTTTTCGTAGAACGGGACCGGATGCGTGATCGGCTCGATCTCACCGATGAGGTCACCGGAGTCGATGAGCATCTGCGCAATGTCCTTGCGCGCAGAGAACGTCGTCTTTCCTGCCAGCGCCTCATAGTTGGCCACAGCATCGGACTTCGGCGAGTTCGCGATCCACTCGGGCACCTCGAGGTTGAGGCGGCCGCCTCGGTTGATCACCGCGCGGGTCGGCAGATCGAGTTCACGCCACCACGTGACGTCGGTGAGGTCGCCGAAGGTGCAGACCATGGCGATGCCGGTGCCCTTATCGGACTTCGCAAGCTCATGGGCGCGGATCTCGACGCTGACACCGAAGAGCGGCGAAACGACATTCGTGCCGAACAGGGAGGCGTAGCGTTCGTCATCGGGATGGGCGACGAGCGCCACGACCGAAGGAATGAGCTCCGGACGCGAGGTGAGGATGATGATCGGTTCCGCCGAGGTGTCGGCCAGGCCATCAGCGCCCTCGGGGAAGAACTTCACCTTGTGGTACGCGCCTTCGCGCTCACGATCCTCGAGTTCGGCCTGAGCCACAGCAGTGCCGAAGGTGACGTCCCACATGGTCGGTGCGTCCTGCGAATAGGCATGCCCGTTCTTCAGATCGGTGAGGAAGGCCCTCTGGCTCACCGCACGCGAATCGTCATCGATCGTGCGGTATGTGTACTTCCAATCAACGGACAGTCCGGTGGAGCGGAAGAGGTCTTCGAACACCTTCTCGTCCTCGGCGGAGAGCTTCTCGCACAGTTCGATGAAGTTCTGGCGAGAGACCTTGACGAAGTCGCGCGAATTCTTCGGTGCCTTCTCCGGCGGCTGGAAGTCCGGGTCGTAGGACTGGCCGGGATCGCAGGTGACTCCGTAGTAGTTCTGCACGCGACGTTCGGTCGGCAGGCCGTTGTCGTCCCAGCCGAGGGGATAGAACACGTTCTTGCCGGTCATCCGCTGATAGCGGGCGATGATGTCGGTCTGGGTGTAGGAGAACACGTGTCCGACATGCAGCGACCCCGAGGCGGTCGGCGGGGGAGTGTCGATCGAGTAGACCTGCTCGCGATCGGTGTCGACGTCGAAGGCGTAGACATTCTGCTCGCTCCACGCGGCGTCCCATTTGTCCCGCAGCCCCTCGAGGGCCGGCTTGTCAGGAAGGTTCACTGACTCGTGCGTCGAGTCCGAAAAGGCAGGTGTGTTCATAATTGCTGATTTTCTCACCCGGTTCGCGATCGGCCAAACCGGTTCGCGCCAGTGGCCGCGCGAAGCCCGACCGGAGCTCGAGTGCAGCACTCGCGCCCCGGCCGCCCCAGTCCGACGGCGTGGGACGGCTCACACCCTGAAGGCGCAGTGAGTCGCCTGCGCCGCGGGCAATGACATCATGGACACATGGCGCCCTTGGACCGAATTCCGACAGAGAATCCGCCGCCCACGTCGACCGCGTGGATGAATCCGGCACGTGCGATCGCGATCATCGCCGTCGTAGCCATCCATTCCCTGGGCACCGTCGTCGAAGAGAACTTCGCGAGTATGGGACCCGACTGGTGGCTGGCCAACACCATCGACTCCGCCTGCCGGTGGTCGGTGCCCGTGTTCATCATGATCTCCGGGGCTCTGGCCCTCGACCCCGACCGGGGCAGCAAACCGCGCAGGTTCCTGTCCAAACGTGTCTGGCGAATCGGCATCCCCCTCGTGTTCTGGACAGTCGTGTACGTTCTGTTCCGCCGCTACTACCTGCAGCCCGACGATGACACCTGGAACCCGGGCATCGCGATCCTCACCGGATCGCCCTTCGTCCAGCTCTACTTCCTCTACGTCCTTGCCGGTCTGACCCTGCTCACCCCGTTCTTCCGCCTGCTGAGCGTCCATGGCTCCCGCCGTCTGCAGTGGGGGACCGGTCTGATCTTCCTCGGCATCGGCATGACCGACCAGTGGGTGTCGATGGTCTTCGACGTCGGCGAAGCCAATATCGCCACCAGGTTCCTGCCGATGGCCGGTTTCTACATCCTCGGCTGGGTGCTGCGCGATATCGTGCTCTCGGTCAGAGGTGCAGTCCTGGCGTGGGTCAGCCTCATCATCGCGGTCGCCGGAACCGCGGTCTGGGCAGGTCTGGGTCCCGGTGAGAAGCCGTGGATGTTCCCGTATGAATACCTCGCCCCCGGAGTCGTCCTCGCCTCCATGGCCGCCTACCTCCTCCTGCATTTCCATCTGCGCGAAGGCTTCGGACTGCTGCACCGGTTCTACCCGTATTCCTTCGGTGTGTTCCTCCTCCATCCGCTCCTGCTCTACCCTGTCCGAAATGCCATGGGCCTGCCTGACACCGTGCCAGGCGTCCTCCTCCACGCCGTGATCATGCCGATCGCCTATGCGATCATCTGCGCCGCAGTCACCTGGGTGGCAGTGAAGATCCCCGGCTTCCGTGCCGTCTTCGGCGAAGGCGGGCCCCGCAACCCGCACACCCGACCGAGCGTGAAGAAACTCCGACCGGGCGCGAAGGGTGCCCCACCTGCCGCGTCGACGACCCCGGAAGAAACGACGCCACCCGAGCCGGCCGGGAGCGGCCCTTTCGAGACCGATCTCGGCTCAGAAGACACCGCACGCGGCCGAGAGCCGACTCCGTAGACTGAGATGCGAACAGGAAACCCCGCTTCCGGAATCCAGACTCAAACCCGCCGACAGACCCGACAGAGGAGAACACAGATGGAAAAGCTCAGAGCAGTAGTCACAGGAGCCAGTTCCGGAATCGGTGCGGCCACGGTCCGACAGCTGCGCGAGCAGGGCTGGGACGTCGTCGCCGTGGCTCGCCGTGAGGACAAGCTCAAGGCCCTCGCCGAGGAGACCGGAGCCGACTACATCGTCGCCGACCTCACCGATGACGCCGCCGTGGTGTCCATGGCCGAACAGGTGCTCGCCGGCGGAGCCGTCCATTCCCTCGTGGCCAATGCCGGCGCCGCATTCGGAACCGACACCGTCGCCGAAGCATCGGTCGACGGGTGGCGGGACATGTTCGACATCAACGTCCTCGGCGTCCTGCGCGTCGTCAAAGCACTGCTGCCGGCTCTCATCGATTCCGGCCGCGGAGACATCGTCGTCATGTCCTCAACCGCCGGCCATCAGGCCTATGAAGGCGGCGGTGGCTACGTCGCTGCGAAGCACGGCACCCACTCGATGGCAGCGACCCTGCGCCTCGAGCTCGCCGGCGAACCCGTGCGCGTCATCGAGATCGCACCAGGAATGGTCGCCACCGACGAGTTCACCGTCAAACGCGTCGGCGGTGATGAGACGAAGGCCGCGAAGGTCTACGAAGGCGTCGAGAACCCGCTGACCGCGGACGACGTCGCCGACGCCGTCGTCTACACCCTCACCCGGCCCCACCACTTCAACGTCGATCTCATGGTCATCCGACCGATCGCCCAGGCCGCTCAGCATAAGGTCGCACGCAACCGGGGGCTGTGAGCACCCACGGCTCCAGCCCGGGGCCGCCTCGGCAAGGGAGATCCCCGCGCCGCCGAGTGGTCTCGGGCGGAGTCGACGGTATACGATTGTCTTGCGTCGATCCGGCTATCACCGGGGAGCATCCGGAAGAACGGAACCAGCGTTCGAAACGCCGCGTTCTCAGTAGACCCGGACGGGTGGACCCGTCATCGTCTGAGTGAATGAGCGATCCGCTGACCGACCTGAACCGGTCGGACTGCGGATAAGCGAGGTGGTACCGCGGCAGACTGTCGTCCTCGTGACAGTGACCGCAGTGACCCAGAAGGACGCTCATGACTCAGCCTCTCTATCCCAAGGTTTCGACCTCGACCTTCGGACTCTCGTCGTCCCCGAACTTCCCTGCCATCGAAGACGCTGTGCTGCGCTACTGGCAGGAGGACAACACCTTCAAGGCATCGATCGCCCAGCGCGATGCCGGCGAGAACGGCGAGAACGAATTCGTCTTCTACGACGGACCTCCCTTCGCCAACGGCCTGCCCCACTACGGTCACCTGCTCACCGGCTACGTCAAGGACGTCGTCCCGCGCTTCCAGACGATGCGCGGCAAGAAGGTCGACCGCCGCTTCGGCTGGGACACCCACGGGCTGCCTGCCGAACTCGAAGCCGAACGTCAGCTGGGCATCACCGACAAGTCCGAGATCGGCCGCATGGGACTGGCCGCATTCAACGACGCCTGCCGCTCCTCGGTGCTGCGCTACACCCAGGAATGGGAAGAATATGTGACCCGTCAGGGCCGGTGGGTCGACTTCGACAACGACTACAAGACTCTCAACGTCGAATACATGGAAAGCGTCATCTGGGCGTTCAAGCAGCTCTGGGACAAAGGCCTCGTCTACGAGGGCTACCGCGTGCTTCCGTACTGCTGGAAGGACGAGACGCCGCTGTCGAACCATGAGCTGCGCATGGACGACGACGTGTACAAGATGCGTCAGGATCCGGCCGTGACCCTCGGATACAGACTCAAGGACTCCGACGAGTGGGTCCTCATCTGGACGACGACCCCGTGGACAGTTCCGTCGAACCAGGCCGTGGCCGTCAACCCGGAGATCCCGCTCGTCGCAGTGATCCCCGGTGAAGACGGAGCCGAAGAGCTTCAGGGCAAGACCCTCATCCTCGCCGAGGCGCGCCTGGGTGCCTATGCTCGTGAACTCGGTGCCGAACCGCAGGTTGTGCGCACCTTCCCCGGCAGCGAACTCGTCGGCGCATCCTACGAACCTCCGTTCCCGTACTTCGAGGGCCGTCAGGAGGAGTTCGGCGAGAACATGCACACGATCCTGGCCGCAGACTTCGTCACCGTCGAAGACGGCACCGGAATCGTCCACCAGTCACCCGCCTTCGGTGAAGAGGACAAGGAGCTCACCGACTCCTACGGAATCACCGCCGCCCGTCCCGTCGACGACGCCGGTCGCTTCGATACGACCGTTCCCGACTACGCCGGCCAGCAGGTCTTCGACGCCAACAAGGCGATCATCAAGGATCTGCGCAACCACACGGGTCCGATGGAATCGCGGGGTGCTCTGCTGGTCCGCCACGAATCCTACGAGCACTCCTACCCGCACTGCTGGCGCTGCCGGAACCCGCTGATCTACCGTGCGGTGTCCTCCTGGTTCGTCCGGGTCACCGAGTTCAAGGACCGCATGGTCGAACTCAACGAGCAGATCAACTGGGTGCCCGACAACGTCAAGCACGGACAGTTCGGCAAATGGCTCGAAAACGCCCGTGACTGGTCGATCTCGCGCAACCGCTTCTGGGGCTCGCCGATCCCCGTGTGGATCTCCTCCGACCCGGCCTACCCGCGCACGGACGTCTACGGTTCCCTGGCCGAGATCGAAGCCGACTTCGGACGTCTGCCGCGCAACGACTCCGGAGACGTCGACCTCCACCGCCCGTGGGTCGATGACCTCACCCGTCCGAACCCGGACGACCCGACGGGTCAATCGGTGATGCAGCGCATCCCGGAGATCTTCGACGTCTGGTTCGACTCCGGCTCGATGAGCTACGCCCAGGTGCACTATCCGTTCGAGAACTCCGAATGGTTCGACAACCACTTCCCGGCCGACTTCATCGTCGAATACGTGGGACAGACACGCGGCTGGTTCTATCTGCTGCACGTCCTGGCCACAGCGATCTTCGACCGCCCCGCATTCACGAACTGCATCTCCCATGGCATCGTGCTCGGCTCGGACGGGCAGAAGATGTCGAAGTCCCTGCGCAACTACCCCGATGTCAACGAGGTCTTCAACCGCGACGGCTCGGATGCCATGCGCTGGTTCCTCATGGCTTCGTCCATCCTGCGCGGCGGCAACCTCGTCGTCACCGAACAGGGCATCCGCGACGGTGTCCGCCAGGTCGTGCTCCCGCTGTGGAACACATGGCAGTTCTTCGCCACCTACTCCAACGCGGCCGACGGCCCGGCGGGGGAGAAGACCGGCTACCAGGCACAGTCCCGCTACGACTCGTCCCAGGTCCTCGACCGGTACCTCCTGGCCAAGACGCACGACCTCATCACCGAGTTCGCCGAGGCGATGGAAGGCCTCGACATCTGGGCGGCATGCGAACTCGTGCGTAACTACCTCGACATGCTCACGAACTGGTATGTGCGTCGTTCGCGTCGCCGGTTCTGGGACGGCGGCACCGACACGCATGAGTCCTTCGACGTGTTCTATACCTGCCTGGAGGCATTCTGCCGTGTGGCCGCACCCCTGCTGCCGTTCACGGTCGAAGAGATCTATCGCGGACTGACCGGGCAGCGGTCGGTGCACCTGGCCGACTACCCGGACGCCGAGGCATTCCCCGCCGACGCCGACCTCGTCGCGGCAATGGACCTCACCCGCGATATCTGCTCAACGGCCTCCTCGGTGCGCAAGGCCAACCAGCTGCGGGTGCGCCTGCCGCTGTCGCAGCTGACCGTCGCCACCGACACGGACCTGAGCTCCGACTTCACCGAGATCATCGCCGATGAGCTCAATGTGCGTACCGTCGAGGTCCTCGACGTCGCCGAGGCGGAGGCCGCCGGATTCTCCCTGTCACAGAATCTCGTCGTCAACGCCCGTGCCGCCGGACCCCGTCTGGGCAAACAGGTCCAGCAGGTCATCAAGGCCTCGAAGTCCGGCGACTGGTCCGTCACCGACGGCACCGTCGTCAGCGGCGGAATCGAACTCGTCGACGGCGAGTACACCCTCGAATCCGTGGCCGAATCCGGCACCGAGGGCATGGAGCTCGCGGCACTCGACTCCGGCTTCCTCGCCCTCGACACGCGGGTCACACCCGAGCTCGAGGCCGAAGGCATGGCACGAGATGCCGTGCGCGCCATCCAGGGCATCCGCAAGCAGCTCGATCTCGACATCTCCGACCGGATTGCCGTCACCATCGAAGCCGGCACCGAGGTGGTCGCCGCGCTCGAGCCTCACATCGACCTCATCGCCGGTGAGACCCTGACGACCGCTCTGAACTTCGGCCCGGTCGCGGCCGATGCCGAGGTCTTCACCCCCGAAGAGCTCCCCGGCGGCACCCGTCTGGCGGTGAAGCGGGCATGACCGAGGACAACACCCCGATCGACGGGCCCCTCCCGGACGAGGACCCCACCTCCGACGTGGAACCGCAGAGCGTGGACGAAGAAGCTTCGGAGGCTCCGCCCGAGCCGGCCGTCGATGAGGCCACTCGGGCCGAGCTCGCCCGGGTCTATGCCCTGCTGCTGGCCCGGGCGGGGGAGACGCAGGTCGAGCTGCGCCTCGACGCGACTCGGCGGGCGTGTGAGATCCTCGGCGATATCCACACTGCGGCCCCGACGATCACGATCACGGGCACGAATGGGAAGACGTCGACGGCACGGATGATCGATTCGCTCATCACCGCTCATGAGCTCCGGGTCGGCCGGTTCACCAGTCCGCACCTGCATTCGGTGACCGAACGGATCTCCGTGGACGGCGCCCCCGTGTCCGCTCACACCTTCGTGCGCATCTATGACGAGATCGCCCCGTACCTCGAGATCGTCGATGCCCAGCTCGAGACCGAAGGACGCGCGAAGCTCACCTACTTCGAAGCGCTGACCGTTCTGGCCTTCGCCGTGTTCGCCGATGCTCCGGTCGATGTCGTCGTCACCGAGGTCGGCATGGGCGGACAATGGGATTCGACGAACGTCGCCGATGCCCAGGTGTGCGTGTTCACGAAGATCGGTCTCGATCATCAGGCGTTCCTCGGCGACACCATCGAGGAGATCGC
This sequence comes from Brevibacterium sp. Lmc1, assembly GCF_057654315.1. Taxonomy (NCBI): domain Bacteria; kingdom Bacillati; phylum Actinomycetota; class Actinomycetes; order Micrococcales; family Brevibacteriaceae; genus Brevibacterium; species Brevibacterium sp. Lmc1. The sequence goes on from NZ_CM172803.1 coordinate 1,958,586, forward strand.
CGCGACCAAGGCTGGGATCCTCGACCGCAGCGTCGAGGACAGCCCGGCTCCCGAACCTGTTGCCGTGTCTGCTGTCCAGGACGAGGCAGCCCAGGCGGTCCTCGACGAGGAAGCTGCCCGTCGTGAGGTTCCGCTGGCCGCTGAGGAGCGGGACTTCCGTCTCCTCGACCGGCAGCGGGCCGTCGACGGTCAGCTCATCACGGTCCAGGGCCGCCGAGATGTCTATTCCGACCTGTTCCTGCCGCTGCACGGAATTCACCAGGCCCACAATGCCGCAGTCGCGATCGTCGCAGCCGAGGCCTTCCTGGGAACCGAAGACAAGCCGCTCAATCAGGAGACGGTGGCCGAGGGGCTGGCCCGCGTGACGTCACCGGGCCGCGCGGAACTCCTGCGCACGGGACCGAGCGTCGTCGTCGACGGCGCCCATAACCCGGATGCCGCGCATGTGCTGGCCGAGACCCTCGACGAGGCGTTCGACTTCGACTATGTCGTCATCGTGCTGGCGATGCTGGCGGACAAGGACAGCGACGGTGTCATCGAAGAGCTTCATCGCAGTGCAGATGTGTTCGTCGTCAGCGAGAATCTCAACTCCCGTGCGCTGCCGGCAGACGACCTCGCCGAGGCGGCGCGGGAATGGGTCGACGAGGATTCCGTCATCGTCGCCTCCGATCTCAATGCCGCTCTGATGAAAGCCATCGACCTGGCCAACAGCGTCGATGCGAAGAGTCCGGGGATCGTCGTCACCGGCTCCATCTACACAGTGGCCGAAGCGCGCCTGCTGCTCGGACGTGGGGAGGAGGGATGAAATCGAAGTACCCCGTGCTCTGCGGATCGATCCTCATCTGCGAGCTCGTCGTCGTCTACTTCGCCGTGCTCACGACCTTCGGCCTGTCGGTGAAGTCAGCGCAGACCCTGACCCTGGCGCAGCTGCTCATCGGCGCCTCGGTCATCGCAGTGCTGGCCATCATCGCCGTCATCCTGCTGCCGCGACGGATCGGTGAGAAACGTCCCGGTGTGATCATCGGATGGGTCGTGCAGGGGCTGCTGCTGGCCTCCGGCTTCGTTCTCACCTCGATGTTCTTCGTCGCAGCGCTGTTCATCGCCCTGTGGGCCGTGGCCGTGTACTGGTCGGCTCGCATCGATCGTGAGGTCGCCGCGCGCGGCTGAACTGTGAGAACGCCGAGGCGGGAGCGCCTCGGTGCCCGGGTAGACTGTGGACCGACGTCCACACGACATTGGAAGGACCGGAATGGAACGTACGCTCATCCTCATCAAGCCCGACGGAGTCGCTCGCGGACTCGTCGGACAGATCGTGGCCCGAATCGAAGCCAAGGGCTATGCGATCGACGCCTTGGATCTCCGTTCGGCCACCGCCGCCGAACTGGCAGCCCATTACGCCGAGCACGAAGGCAAACCCTTCTACCAGCCGCTGGTCGACTTCATGTTCGAAGGGCCGATCGTCTCGATCATCGCCTCAGGACAGGGCGTCATCCCCGGCTTCCGGTCCCTGGCCGGCGCCACCGACCCGACGGCAGCAGCCCCCGGCACGATCCGCGGCGATCTCGGTCGCGACTGGGGTGAGAAGGTGCAGAAGAACCTCGTCCACGGATCCGATTCCACCGAATCGGCCGAACGCGAGATCGGAATCTGGTACCCGGCCGAAGGCTGATGACAGGCAGAAGACCGAATGCGGCCGACGTCTGAGCCGAGCCGGTCGAATAAGTGAGGGTGCCCCACCGTTTGGTGGGGCACCCTCACTGCATCTGCGGACAAAGCCAGACGTTCAGAACTGGCTGCGGAGCCTCAGAACAGGTTGGAGAAGAACGCCCAGAACTGTACGACGATGCAGGCGAAGATGATGAGCATCCACAGCACCGACAGGGCGATGTTCTCCTTCGCCAGGACCCTCAGCACGGCATTGTCGGCGGCGCGCCGACCGAAGGCTCCGGTGAGCAGATTGCGGGCGGTGACGGCCATGAACATCGGAATCGTCACGGTCCACACGATGATGCACCACGGGCAGCCGACTCCGATCTTGTAGATCGAGACGTAGAACAGGAACATCACCAACGCCACGCCGCAGCCCAGTCCGATATTCAATCCCACCATCACCCAGCGGGGCAGGCGGGTGCCGGACAGGATCAGCACACCGAGCAGCAGCGGGATGATGAAGGCCGCCACGCCCATGAGCTGATTGGGGAAGCCCAGGAGCTCGGCTTCGGCATGTTCCATGACCGAACCGCACGAGAAGAACGGGTTGAGGTCGCACGAGAGCACGACGTCCGGGTTCGCCAGCTTTTCGTACTTCTCCGCCGACAGTGAGAACGAGGCGAGGAAGCCGATGGCAGAGGCGATGATGAGGAAGATCCCGAACGGCACCGATCTGAGCACCCACGACGAGGTGGTGTCGGCGGACTCGAGGTCATCGGATTGAGTCAGTGTGGTGTTCACTCCTCAAGAATGCCTGGCCATGTCCCGTGCGGCAAACCCCGTCCCCATCGAAACCTCAGCGCAGAGGCACTTCTGTGACATAATGGTCGGACGGATACCTGTTCTCACACCGAGCAGGAGACGTGCCTCCACCGAGTCGAGGGTATGACCTCGCAGGTCGACAACAAGATGAGGCAGCACGGAAGGCCTACGCGCTGAGCGCGAGCCGGATGTGCCATCCACAGGTTTCGGTCCATTGCGGACCATGCAAGGATCCGAAGATCCGTACGGTGTGGACGGCGTCTTCGGACTGGGAGATACGATGAACGATACCGACGGCACAGAGTCGACAGATCCGACCGAAGGCATTCTCGCGGACCTCGCGAATCTGCAGCAGTCGGCGGGTGCCAAGAACGCCGAACACGAGGATGTCGACGACAGCGTGCGTGCGCGCCTCGATGACATCGCCGAGGCGGCCGAGTCGCTGCGTATCGGCGATGCCGATGACAGTGACGACGAGGAGGACGAAGAACCGACTCCTCGCCGAGGCGGGCAGAAGTCCGCACGCGATGCCGTGGCCAATCGGGGACTCGTCTTCGAGGAGTTCGTCCGCGGAGACTCAGACGACGACGCTGACGATGATCACGACGACTCTGACAATGCCGATGTCGACGACGATGATGACGATGAGTCCGATGCTGCGTCGCAGGCATCGCCGAGCTTCGACCCGCGCAATCCCTTCGCGGCCCCGGCCGCTCCGGCTGCCGCGCCCGAACCTCGCACCACTCCGGCTGTGCCCTATGACGGCGGCCTGATCTTCCAGGTGCCGAAGGCCGAACACGCCGAGGTCATCACGGTCGACGACGATGACTCCGACGACGACTGGGAAGATTCCCACGACTCCGATGAGGACACGTCGTCCCCACAGGAAAACCGTCAGAACGACCGTGGTGAGGACGATTCCTCCAGCGGTCCGCGTCGGCGGCGAGGCGGCCGTGGGCGCCGATCGCGCAATCGCGATGACTCCCACGACGATTCCTCGGACTCCGACGACGACTCGAAGGACTCCGAGGACGACTCCTCGGACTCTGCCGGCAACCAGGACGCGAAGCCGTCGAAGCGGGGATCTCGGTCGAGCAATCGCGGTTCGAAGCGCTCCGATGCGGACGCCGAGGACTCTCATTCGAAGTCGGATCACAAGGAGTCCGACCACAGGGACTCCGACGATTCGGATTCGGACGATGGTGACGATGACTCCGACGGCGGTTCGCGTCGTCGCCGCCGTCGTCGGTCTCGCACCCGCAGCACCGACCGCGACGAAGTCACTTCGCTCAAGGGTTCGACCCGTCTCGAGGCGAAGCGCCAGCGTCGCAAGGAGGGCCGCGAAGCCGGACGTCGCCGCCCCATCATCACCGAAGCCGAATTCCTCGCTCGACGTGAGTCCGTCGAGCGGACCATGCTGGTGCGGGAGAGCGGCGACCAGACCCAGCTCGTCGTCGTCGAAGACGGGATCGCTGTCGAGCACTACCTCAAGGAGAACCGGCAGCAGTCCTCGCTCATCGGCAACGTCTACCTGGGCAAGGTTCAGAACGTGCTGCCGAGCATGGAGGCGGCATTCATCGACATCGGCAAGGGCCGCAACGCCGTGCTCTACGCCGGTGAAGTCAACTGGGACGCCCTCGGCATGGACGGCAAGGCGCGCCGCATCGAAACCGCGCTCAGCCCCGGCGACGCCGTGCTCGTGCAGGTGACGAAGGATCCGATCGGACATAAGGGCGCCCGCCTGACCAGCCAGATCTCTCTGCCTGGGCGGTTCCTCGTCTACGTTCCGGGCAATTCGATGACCGGAATCTCGCGGAAGCTGCCCGACAACGAACGCGCACGCCTGAAGAAGCTGCTCAAACAGCTCGTCGGCGATTCGAACGGCGTCATCGTGCGCACCGCTGCCGAGGGCGCCACCGACTCCGATCTCTCGCGTGATGTCGAACGTCTCGCCAAACGGTGGGAGACGATCGAGAAGAAGTCGAAGTCGACGAAGGTGCTGGCGCCACAGCTGCTCTACAGCGAGCCGGACATGATCGTGCGCATCATCCGTGATGTCTTCAACGAGGACTTCAGCTCGCTCGTCATCGACGGCGACGGCGCATGGAACACCATCCACGAGTATGTCGAATCCGTCGCACCGGACCTGCTCGATCGTGTCCACAGCTACAACGAGGACGAGGACATCTTCGACCACTACCGGATCGAAGAGCAGGTCCAGAAGGCGCTGCAGCGCACGGTCAACCTGCCCTCGGGAGGTTCACTCGTCATCGACCGCACCGAAGCGATGACGGTCGTCGACGTCAACACCGGCAAGTTCACCGGCTCCGGGGGCAACCTCGAGGAGACGGTGACCCGCAACAACCTCGAAGCCGCCGAGGAGGTCATTCGGCAGATCCGCCTGCGCGACATCGGCGGAATCATCGTCGTCGACTTCATCGACATGGTGCTCGAGTCCAACCGCGACCTTGTGGTGCGCCGCCTCGTCGAGTGCCTCGGTCGCGACCGGACGAAGCATCAGGTGGCCGAAGTGACATCGCTGGGACTCGTGCAGATGACGCGCAAGCGCATCGGCACCGGACTCGCCGAATCCCTGGTCAGCGCCGGTGAAGACCTCACCGGCCGGGGCCTGCTGCTGCCGGGTTCGGAAGAAGACGGCTCGAAGGCGCACCGCGGCGGCCGCTCGGCGAACCACGACAACCGCCGTGACCGCAAGCGCCGGGGAGACTCAGGCTCGAAGTCCAAGCACAATGAGGCCGAATCGACAGATGAGACAGTGTCATCGGACGCTTCTCGGTCAGCCGTCGCCGCGATCGCGAAGGCCACCCTGAAGAAGGATGACGCCGATTCGCCCGAATCGACGTCCGACGCTCAGACTCAGTCCGATGATTCGGCGAACAACGGCGAGAACGGCAAGTCCCGATCGCGTTCACGGAACGGCCGGCGACGTTCGCGCTCGAACCGGAGCGACGACTCGCAGGCCGCGACGCCCGACGAGAAGCCCAGTGGCAACGAGAAGTCGAACGGCGCTGAGCACACACCGGCGGAAGCGACGCCTGCGAACGAGCAGACACAGTCCGCTGAACAGAAGCCGGCAGCCGAGCAGAAGCCAGTCGCCGAAGAGCCGAAGGATCTGCCGTTGATGATCGGCGCGGACAGCGAGACGAAGGTCGCCGCCGCTGAACCGGTCAAGAGCACTCCGGCGAAGAAGCGCGAACCGGCGAAGAGGGCCCCTGCCCCCAAGCAGGAGCAGCTGCCTGCCTCGTTCGTCATCATCGGTGAGGACTGAACACCTCTCCTGAGCTGAGACACACGGCAGCGCCCCGCCGACGGATGACGTCGACGGGGCGCTGCGGTGTGCGGTACACCCAGCTCCGGGAGGTCAGCCTGCCGACTGCTGATTGCGGGTGGTGCTGATCGTCGGCTGTGCGGCCTGGTCACCGCAGAGGACGATCATCAGGTTCGATACGAGGTCGCTGCGTTCGGTCTGACCGAGCCTGACGATCTGGCGCCCTTCGATCTCCTCGATCGCCGTCTCGACCATGCCCACAGCTCCTTCGACGATCAGCTGGCGGGCGGCGACGACGGCCGTGGCCTGTTGCCGCTGGAGCATGGCACGGGCGATCTCCGGGGCGTACGCCAGTTGGGTGATGCGCGACTCGATGATCGTGACTCCCGCAGCCATGACCCGGGCAGCGACCTCATCGGAGAGCCGCGAGGTGATCTCGTCGGCGTTGTCACGCAGCGACATACGGCCGGGATCCGACGAATCGTAGGCATAGGAGTTGGCGATGTGACGAACCGCAGTCTCCGCCTGGATGGCGACGAACTCTTCGAAATCATCGACCTCGAACATCGCCTGTGCGGTATCGCGGACCTGCCAGACCACCACGGCGCCGATCTCGATCGGATTGCCGTCGAGATCATTGACCTTCAGCGTCGAGGTCTCATGGTTGCGGATGCGCGTAGAGATCTGATCCTTCGTGTAGAAGGGATTGACGAATCGCAGACCCGACTGCCTGACCGTTCCGACGTACTTGCCGTAGAGCTGGAGGACGACGGCATGTCCGGGCGCCACCGAGGTGCAGCCCTTGAACAGGAACATCGAAGCGATGAAGCTGAGGACGGCCACGATGAAGAGGACGACACCGACCGCGACCTGGGCGAAGGTCATGACGAACCCGACGATGCCCAGGAGCACAGCGAGGAGCAGCAGAACGATGGCGCCGACGATCGCGAAGTAGCCTGAGACCCCGCCCGCCGGCTTCTCTCGGACACGTTCGCCATCGGGGGAGACGATGCGCTTGGGGGCAGAATTCCCCTGCCCCGAGGCGGATGGGCCGCGGTGGGAATTCGGCGTCTGCGAAGCGGACCGTCGGTTCCCAGGGGGCGGTGCCTGCGACGAGACAGGTCCGGACCCGGTGGACGGGACCGGACCTGAACCGGCAGGCTGTCCGTCCGTGCGACGACTCTGCGGTGCCGGTGGCAGCGGTGTGCCTTCACGGTGGTGCGGCGGCGCACCGGTGTTCGCTTGGGCGCCGGCGGGCGGACCATACGGTGGCGTCGTGCCCGAACCGCCGATCGACCCGGACTGAGCACCTTGCGAACCATAGTGGCCATTGGGATTCGTCACTGCTTCAGCCCCGGGATAGGCCGCGGGCTGACTGTGTCCGGCCTGGATATGTGTGCGCTGATCACCGCTGGGGACGGGGCCGCGATCGGGGTTCGGGCCCGAGGATCGATTCGGTCGCTGACCGGGCTGCTGAGGATTCTGAGTCATGCCCCCAGTCTAAGTCAGGTAATGAGACGCGGATCTCAAAAGTCCCGCGAACGCCCCATTTGGTAACGGTTCGATAACTGAAACGATCCCACAACATGGAACGCTTGAATGTGACGCAAGTCTCAGTAGGTTGTCGCACTATGGACAATCTTCATATCTCAGCAGCGCCGGTCTCGCCGGTCGACGATGCCATCAACTCTTGGTTCGACCCGATCGCCACATGGTTCGGCAGCATCATCTTCTTTCCGCTCACCTTCGGAGACTTCTCATTCCCCTTCGTCGTCCTGTGGCTGATCTTCGCCGCAGCGGTCTTCACCGTCTACTTCGGCTTCATCCAGGCTCGAGGGGCGAAGCTGTCTCTCGAGATCATCCGCGGAAAATTCTCGTCGAAGTCCGACCCGGGTGAGGTCACCCATTTCCAAGCCCTTGCCTCTGCCCTGTCGGGCACCGTGGGCCTCGGCAACATCGCCGGTGTCGGCGTGGCCATCGCCCTCGGCGGCCCCGGAGCGACCTTCTGGATGATCGTCGCCGGCCTCCTCGGCATGTGCACGAAGTTCGTCGAATGCACCCTCGGGGTGAAGTACCGTGAGATCGACGAGAACGGCGTCGTCCACGGCGGTCCGTTCAAATACCTCCCCGTTGCGTTCCGACGCTTCTCGAAGCCCGTGGCGACCGCTCTGACCGGACTCTTCGCCGTCGCCATCCTCATCTTCGGTGTCGTCGGCGGCGGCATGTTCCAGGCCAATCAGACCTTCGCCCAGGTCCGCACCGCCACCGGCGGCGATGACGGCTTCCTGGCCGGCCCCTTTGCCTCACTCGTGTTCGGACTCATCTTTGCGGGGCTCGTGGCCCTGGTGATCCTCGGCGGCATCCGCTCGATCGCAAAGGTGACCGACAAGCTCGTCCCTGGAATGGCCATCTTCTACGTCGTGTCATGCCTCCTCGTGCTCGGTCTCAACTACGCGAACATCCCGAACGCCATCGGCGAGATCTTCGCTGGAGCGTTCAACCCTCAGGGAGTGGCCGGCGGCATCGTCGGAGTCATGATCATCGGCTTCCAGCGTTCGGCCTTCTCGAACGAAGCCGGCATCGGTTCGGCGGCCATCGCCCACTCCGCTGTCAAGACCCGTCGCCCCATCTCCGAAGGATTCGTCGCACTGCTCGAACCTTTCATCGATACGGTGATCATCTGCACCATGACCGCGCTGACCATCATCGTTGCCAACCAGGCTTCGTATCGAAACGACCTCGGTGAGGGCGAGATCGGCGGAGTTGCTCTCGCCTCGGATGCATTCTCCACCGTCGCCTCGTGGTATCCGATCCTGCTGGCCATCGCCGTCGCACTGTTCGCCTTCTCGACCCTCATCACATGGGCGTACTACGGGGAGCGGGCGTGGAGCTATCTGTTCGGTCGCTCGAAAGCCACGATCATGATCTTCCGCACGCTCGTCTGCCTCTTCGTCGTCGTCGGCTGCATCGCCAGCTTCTCCAAGGTCGTCGAATTCGCCGATGCGGCCCTGTTCATGTGCGCGTTCATCAATATCCTCGGCCTCTACATGCTCATGCCGGTGGTCAAGAAGGAGATGAGGAAATACCTCGCCGACCGGAGGGCCGGAACGCTCAACGACCCGGACACCGCCGACGCCGTCCCTGTCGACCAGCCCGCCTGAATCCCGACCTCCGTCGGCATCGGAGGAGCACCAGCTCGATCAAGGATGCCTGTGCGCCGCGCCCAAACGGATGCGGCGCACGGGCACGTCCGGGCATCGATAGACTGGGAGCGTGGATGAGAACAGAGACGACAGAACACGCGCAGTCGAACGGCTGCAGGAGCTGCGAGGCAGCATCGACAACATCGATGCCTCCCTCGTTCACCTGCTCGCCGAGCGCTTCAAACTCACCGAACGCGTCGGTGAACTCAAGGCCGACCACGGTCTGCCCCCGGCCGACGAGTCGCGGGAAGCCAGGCAGGTCGCCCGACTGCGAGAACTCGCCGAGGAGTCCCATCTCGATCCGGAGTTCGCAGAGAAGTTCCTGGCGTTCATCGTCGCCGAGGTCATCCGCCGGCACGAGCGCATCGCGGAGACGCGCGAAAGCTGAGTCGAAGTGCCCGGGGAGCCGCCTGCCTCCGGGAGTGAACGAGAGATGGCTCACAATGGGCAGGTCTTCCCCTCGAGCATGAGCGGCGGGTTTGCCGTTGCTGTGCACTCTCGACTAGAATTGATCGTCGGTGCGCGTGACGCACCACGGCTGGTGATTCCTCTCAATGGGATGTCTGCGGGACTCGTTCTGCGGCAGCCAAGGGACAACCGCCGTTCGTTTGTTTTCAACAGAAAGAGGGTTCGACCATGGTCTATGCCATCGTCCGCGCCGGAGGCCACCAGGAAAAGGTGAGCGTCGGCGATATCATCACAGTCAACCGAATGAAGGCGAAGGCTGGAGACAGCGTCGAACTCGATGCCGTACTTCTTGTCGACGGTGAGACGGTCACGACCGATCCCGACGCACTGGCGAAGGTCTCGGTCAGCGCTGAGGTCGCCGGTGAACTCCGCGGTCCCAAGATTGTGATCCAGAAGTACAAGAACAAGACCGGGTACAAGAAGCGTCAGGGCCACCGCCAGGACCTCACCCGTCTGAAGATCACGAACATCAAGTAAGAGGAGACTTCTCACATGGCAAGCAAAAAGGGAGTCAGCTCGACCCGCAACGGTCGCGACTCGAACCCACAGTACCTCGGCGTGAAGCGCTTCGGCGGCCAGGCCGTCAAGGCCGGCGAGATCATCGTCCGCCAGCGCGGAACCAAGTTCCACCCCGGAGCCAATGTCGGCCGTGGAGGAGACGATACCCTCTTCGCTCTGACCGCCGGTGCCGTGGAATTCGGAACCCGCAACGGTCGCAAGATCGTCAACATCGTCGGAGCCTGATCCTTCCCGGATCCGTTCCGTCGTCAATATGATCTCTCCCTGAAAAGGGAGCATGAAGGGTGAGTCGAACGACTCACCCTTCATCTGATATAAGGACATTATGGCCACCGAGTTCGTAGACCGTGTCACCGTTCACCTCGCCGCAGGCGCAGGTGGGAACGGGTGTGCCTCGATCAGGCGCGAGAAATTCAAACCGCTCGGCGGGCCCGACGGCGCCGACGGCGGCAACGGCGGCAACATCATCTTCCGCGTCGACCGTCAGACCACCACCCTGCTTCCCCTGCACCACCGTCCGCACGTGCGTGCCGACGACGGCGGGATCGGCAAGGGCGATCTGCGCCACGGCGCCGACGGCAGAGACCTCATCGTCGACGTCCCCGAGGGCACCGTGGTGAAGAACACCAACGGTGACGTCATCGCCGACCTCGTCGAAGAAGGAACCGAATTCACAGCAGCCGCCGGTGGCCGCGGCGGTCTCGGCAATGCCGCGCTGGCTTCGACGAAGCGCAAGGCCCCCGGCTTCGCGCTCCTCGGAGAGCCCGGGCAGACCCTCAGCCTCGTGCTCGAACTCAAGACGATCGCCGATATCGCCCTCGTGGGATACCCATCGGCGGGCAAGTCGAGCCTCATCGCTGCGCTGTCGGCCGCCAAGCCGAAGATCGCCGACTACCCATTCACGACACTCGTGCCCAACCTCGGGGTCGTTCAGGCCGGCGACACGCGCTACACCGTCGCCGACGTTCCCGGACTCATCCCCGGCGCATCTGAGGGCAAGGGACTCGGCCTCGAGTTCCTCCGCCACGTCGAACGCTGTGCCGGCCTCGTCCATGTCATCGACATGGCCACGTGGGAGCCCGGACGTGATCCCGTCTCCGACCTCACGATCATCGAATCCGAACTCGCCGCCTATGCCGTCGACCTCGACGACGGGAGCGGACTCCTGCCGCTCTCGCAGCGCCCGAAGCTCGTGGCGCTGAACAAGATCGACATCCCCGACGGTCGCGACCTTGCCGATATCGTCCGGCCCGATCTCGAGGCCGCCGGATACCGGGTCTTCGAGATCTCGGCAGTCAGCCATGCCGGTCTGCGGGAACTCTCGTTCGCCATGGCCGAGCTCGTGCTCGCCGAACGGGAACGTCGCGCCGAGATCGAAGCGACACCGCAGCGCGTGGTCATCCGTCCGAAGGCCGTCGACGATCGCGGATTCGAAGTCCGTTCCGAACGCACCTCCGATGGCCCGCTGTTCCGCGTCCTCGGCGACAAGCCTCGTCGGTGGGTGCAGCAGACGGACTTCGGAAACGACGAAGCCGTCGGCTACCTCGCCGACCGCCTCGAGCACCTCGGCGTCGAAGAGGCTCTTTTCAAGGCCGGAGCGAAACCCGGCGACACCATCGTCGTCGGCGGAGACGACGGCGTCGTCTTCGACTGGGATCCCACAACCGTCGGCGGAGCCGAACTGCTCGGCTCCCGCGGATCGGACGCCCGACTCGACGAGGAAACGCGCTCCACACGCAAGGAACGCAAGGCCGCTTATCACGAGAAGATGGACGCGAAGGCCGCCACCCGGGCCGAGTTCGAACAAGAACGGTTGGCCGAACGAGCACACCGCGAGAGCCGCCTCGGTGCACCTGCGACAGAGTCTGGTGAGGGAGCCGGCGAGGAGTGAGCGCCGCAGCTCAGGCGGACTCTTCCGCAGGATCGTTCCGTGACGACATCGCCCGAGCCCGTCGCATCGTCGTCAAGGTCGGATCGTCCTCGCTGACGACGATCGACGGCGGACTCGACGAAGCCAAACTCATCGCGCTCACCGATGTCATCGGGGCGCATCGATCAGCCGGTCATGAGGTCATCCTCGTCTCCTCCGGCGCGATCGCGGCCGGACTGGAGCCGATGGGGCTGAAGAAGCGCCCTCGAGACCTCGCCAGCCAGCAGGCGGCGGCCGGGGTCGGTCAGGGACTGCTCATGGCCGCATACACGCGAGCGCTGGGACGCTACGACCTCGTTCCCGGCCAGGTGCTGCTCACCGCCGATGACCTGATCCGACGCACCCAGTACAAGAACGCGCAGCGCGCCATCGACAAACTCCTGGCCCTGGGCACGCTGCCCATCGTCAACGAGAACGACGCCGTGGCCACCGAGGAGATCCGCTTCGGAGACAACGACCGGCTCGCAGCCCTCGTCGCTCACCTGGCTCACGCCGATGCGCTCGTGCTGCTCTCCGATGTCGATGCGCTCTACTCGGGACCCCCGGATCAGCCCGGCTCCCGCCTGATCAGCCGTGTGCACGGACCCAGCGACCTCGATGACCTCGCCATCGGCGGTGTCGGGACGGCCGGAACCGGCACCGGCGGAATGGCCACGAAGGTCGATGCCGCCATCATGGTCGCCGATTCGGGGATCCCGGCGGTGCTGACCTCGGCACCGCAGGCCGCCTCGGCGCTGGCGGGGGAGACCGTGGGCACATACTTCGCTGTCACCCACAGACGACGGGGCACCCGCCTGCTGTGGCTGCGCCATCTCGCCCGGACCTTCGGCTCGGTCACGATCGACAGAGGAGCCGAAACAGCTGTGCTCTCCCGGGGGACGTCCCTGCTCGCCGCGGGAGTCACCTCCTGCAGCGGAGACTTCGAAGCAGGGGACCCGGTCGAGATCCGCAATCTCGACGACGAGGTCATCGCCCGCGGTATGTCGAACTTCTCCTCGGACGAGCTGCCGCTGATGTTCCGTTCCACGACCGAGGAACTTGGCACCCGTCTGGGAAATGATTACCGTAAAGAGGTCATCCATCGAAACGATCTCGTTCTCACACAGGTGAGCGGGGGGAGATAGCACATGACAGCAGCAGCCGAGATCCACCCGAAGACCGTGCGCGGAGTGACCCGCATCGTCCGCAACGCCAAATCCGCCTCGAGCCTGTTGGCAACGACCTCTACCGCCGAGAAGAATGCCGCTCTCGGCGCCATCGCCGAGGCGCTGCGCAGCAGCACCGACCGCATCGCCAAAGCCAACGACGCCGACATCGCCGCCGGCACCGAGAACGGAATGAGCGAGTCTCTGCTCGACCGTCTGCGCCTCGACGCCGATCGCATCGCGGCGATCGCGGACTCCGTCGAGGACGTCATCGATCTCGCGGATCCCGTCGGCGACGTCGTCGTCGGACGCACCCTGCCCAACGGCATCCGACTCACCCAGAACCGTGTGCCGATGGGCGTGATCGGAGCGATCTACGAAGCCCGTCCGAACGTCACCGTCGACATCGCCGTCCTCGCACTCAAATCCGGAAACGCCTCGGTCCTGCGCGGAGGATCGGCTGCACAGAACTCGAACACTGAGATCATCTCCATCCTCCGCCGCGCCGTCGAATCGGCGGGACTGCCTGCCGACTCGATCAACGGCATCGACCAGTACGGACGCGAAGGCGCGAACGTGCTCATGCACGCCCGCGACTACGTCGATCTGCTCATTCCCCGAGGCGGCGCCGACCTCATCAACATGGTCGTGCAGGAATCGATCGTGCCCGTCATCGAAACCGGTGTGGGCAATGTGCACATGTTCATCGACTCCACCGCCACTGTGAAGACCTCCGTCGACCTCGTCCTCAACTCGAAGACGCATCGACCCAGCGTGTGCAACTCACTGGAGACCCTCCTCGTGCATGAGAAAGCCGCGAAACGAGTGCTGCCGAAGATCCTGGAACGCCTCGACGGCGCCGGGGTCATCGTCCACGCAGACTCGGACGTCTCGGCACTGGCACCGGCAGGGATGAAGGTCCGACGGGTGTCGCGGCGAGACTGGGCCAAGGAGTACCTGGGACTGGAGATCGCCATCAAGCTCGTCTCCGGTATCGAAGAGGCCATCGACCATATCCGTGCCTACAGCTCCGGCCACACCGAGGTGATCGTGACGAAGGACCTCGACAACGCGGACACCTTCGTCACCGCCATCGATGCAGCGGCGGTGGGAGTCAACGTCTCCACGCGATTCACTGACGGGGGAGAGCTCGGCTTCGGTGCGGAGGTGGGCATCTCCACCCAGAAGCTGCATGCTCGCGGCCCCATGGGACTCGAACAGCTGACGACCACGAAATGGGTGATGATGGGCAACGGCCAGGTCCGTTCCTGAGCCCGAATCGACTCCGACACTCCGCGATCAGGGTACTCACCGCCCGACCAGGGGAGACATCGGAGAGGGAAGAATTCATGTCGATGCCGGATTCCCGGATGGTTCATGAGAAACTGAGAAGGTAACGACCCCGAAGCGCTCTGCGCGCGACGGATCACTGAGTAAGGAGAAATGACGTGAACGCAGCCATTATGGCCGCCGCGGCCGAAGGTGGGGAGCACGCAGCCCACGTGGAGCTGCCGATGGATCCGATCTGGTACGGACTCATCACCCTGGCGATCTTCATCACGATGGGCATTGTGTCTCGGTCGTGGAAGGGCATCTCGCACCGCCACTGATATGGCAGAGCACAGACGCAGAGTCGGTGTCATGGGCGGCACCTTCGACCCCGTCCACAACGGCCACCTCGTCGCGGCAAGTGAGGTCCAGGCGACCTTCGACCTCGACGAGGTGGTTTTCGTCCCCACGGGACGGCCGTATCAGAAGGACGTCGAAGAGGTCAGCAGCGCCGAGCACCGGTACCTGATGACCGTCATCGCCACGGCATCGAATCCGCGGTTCACCGTCTCCCGAGCCGACGTCGACAGACCGGGTCCGACCTACACGATCGATACGCTGCGCGACCTTGCCAGCAGCTACGGTCCCGATACCGAGTTGTTCTTCATCACCGGCGCGGACGCTTTGGCTCAGATCTTGACGTGGAAGAATGTGGATGAGCTGTTTTCCCTGGCCCATTTCGTCGGGGTCAGCCGGCCCGGGCACGAACTCCGCGGTGAGGGACTGCCGGTCGACCGACTGAGTCTCGTGCAGATCCCTGCGCTGGCGATATCGTCCACGGATTGCAGACAACGGGTGATGGATGGTGCACCCGTCTGGTACCTCGTACCGGACGGCGTAGTGCAGTACATCGCGAAATACGAGTTGTACAGGAGTGAGAATGGCTGAGGAGCAGTTCACGTCACGTCGAGCACGGCGGGAAGCCGAAAGGCTGGCGGCGGAACAGGCGTTCGAAGCACGAGAGGTTCCTGAGCAGCCGAAGGAGGCTCCGAACTCTCGCGCCGGACTCCTCAGTCCGCTGCCCCCGAAGAAGCCCGGTGCGAAACCCGCCGCCGAGACCAGTGACGACACCGCCTCGCGCATCGACCCCGAGCCCTCGCCGCGGACCAGCCATGAGCGCGGCGCCCTGGCATCGGATCACCCGCAGGAGTCCCGGCCGCCGGTACATGCCGAAGACCGTCTCGACCCGACAAGAACCCCGTTGCCGCACTTCCAATCGCGCGCTGAGAAGAAGCGATACCTGCGCGAACACGGACTTTCGCTGTACGGCGATCTGTCCACCGGCGCGATGCCCGTTGTGGCCGACGAGAAGGAACTGGCCGAACGCCAGGCCGCTGCCGAAGGTCGACTGACAGGACCGATCCCGGAAGTCTCGGAATCCGAATCCGCGGACTCGAGCTCGGAATCTGCGACGCCGACAGCAGACTCCGCCGAAACTAAAGCTTCGGCAGCCGCTGCGAAGGAATCGGCAGCCGATTCGCAATCCGACGCGAAGTCCGCTGTGACTGAGCACGAATCCTATGACACCGCCGGTTTCGGGGGAGCCTCCGACGAGGTCGCCGCCCGCGACTTCGAGGCGCCTGTCACGCCTGCCTCGGCTCCGCGGCCGACGACCGTGGAGAGCGAACCCTATGACGCACTGTCGATGCCGTACTCGGCTCTCGACGGCGACGCTCCTGCACTGGGCACCGAGGAAGAGGGCGAGAAGCCTGCCGAGACCCCGGACGAGCCGGACGCAGAGGATCAGAACACATCAACCGACAAGCCGACCACGGGTGCTGCCGCTGCAGCAACCCCCGCGGATGAATCTGCACCGGAAGACAAGTCGGCTGCGAAGCCTGAAGCAGATGCCGAGGACGAGTCCGAGCCTTCGTCTCGGTCGCGGCGGATGCCGATCGTGCAGCCGCCTTCGACATCCGGAGTCCGCGTCGTCACGGCCGCCTCGGCGCAGATCCCCGAGGTCGATGAACCTCGCAAGAGCGATGCTCGCGGACCGCAGACGCCGCTGTCCGGTCGTGCCGACGAGCCGCAGTCCGGCTCAGACTCCGGCAGGACCGATGATTCGGGCGGCGACGCAGGCTCCGACGACGCGGCACGCGCCCTGGCCGCCAATCCGGAGACCCGGCCGATGGACGCTGTGCCCGAAGCCTGGTCGCTGCCGAACGCCGACTACGAAGACGAAGAGACCGTCAACCCTCCCGGCTCACGCATCCGTGCCAGCTCGGTGACCGGGCAGGACGGTCAGATCCTCATGGGCGAAGAGCCTTCGAAGATGCCCTATATCGTCCTCGGCGTGGCCGCATTCTTCGCTCTTGCCCTCATCGTCATCGCCCTCGTCATGTTCCTCTGAGCAACACCCGGGACACACCACCTCGATAACCGCATCCATGCGAAAGGATCTTGTGAGCGAGATCGCCGAATCCACCCAGCTGCTTCGAACCGCGGCCAAAGCCGCGGACGAGAAGCTCGGAACCGACATCATCGGCCTCGATGTGAGCTCCACGCTCTACATCACCGACGCGTTCCTCATCGTCTCCGCCGACAACGAACGCCAGATCGGCGCGGTCATCGACGCGATCGAACAGGAAGTGCAGCTCGTCCACGACCGCACCCCGCTGCGCCGCGAAGGCCGGGGAGGGGACTGGGTGCTGCTCGACTTCGGCGAGATCGTCGTCCATGTCTTCTCCGCCGAACAGCGCGAATACTACGCGCTCGAGCGGTTGTGGAAGGACGTCCCGGTCATTGATCTGCAGCTGCCCGAACCCGGCTCGGACACATGACGAAGACCGTTCTGTTCTGGCGTCACGGACAGACGGACTTCAACGTCGCCGGACGGTTCCAGGGACAGTCCGACGTCCCCCTCAACGACACCGGCCGAGCGCAGGCCGATCAGGTCGCCAGGCGGCTCGCCGAACTCGAACCGGAACTCATCGTCTCCTCCGACCTCTCGCGCGCCGCTGCGACCGCCGACAGCTTGGCGACACACGTCGCTCTCGAACCCGTTCGCGATGAGCGACTGCGCGAGACCGCCTTCGGCGAGTGGGAAGGCTCCACCCGCGCCGAGGTGGCGGAGACCTGGCCGGACGAACTCGCCGAATGGGCCTCCGGAGCCGATATCGCACCTCCCGGAGGAGAATCGCGTACCCAGTCGGGCCGCCGAGTCGCCGACGCCATCACCGATATCGTGCAGTCCGCTGAAGCCTCGACGATCGCCATCGTCGCCCACGGTGCGGTGCTGCGCGCCGCCGCCGAAATCCTCCTGGAGATGAACGGGACCGGCCGGCTCGGGGTCCTCGGAAACTGCGGTCACGGAGAGTTCGGGTACACCGGAGACCGATGGGTCCTGCGCAGTTGGGGCACGCTCTCCCACTGAGTCGATCGGTCGCACCGCTGCGGGATCGGTCACCGGCTGCTGCGCCACTGCCGAGCCGGAAGCGGACATCCGTGCATCGGTGCCCACGCGGACTCAGCCCTCTGTCTTGCGGTTGGCCGCGACTGATCTGATAAGGCCGACCAGCGAGTCTGCCGACTTCGCCCAATCGAAGACCTGTGACTGACGCCTGCCGGCCGCGGACTGCTCCGCCCACCTGCCGGCATCGGTGAGCCGGTCGACCGCGTTCGCGATGGACTGCGAATCTTCCGGGTCGAAGTATTCGGCCGCCTCGGCGGCGATCTCCCGGAAGATCGGAATATCCGACACGGCCACGGGCACTCCCTTGGCCATCGCTTCGATCACGGGCAGACCGAAGCCCTCCTCCCGCGAAGCCGTGACCAGGGCAGTCGACTTGTCGAGCAGACGTGCATACTCCTCATCGCTGATTCCCCGATGGAAGACGACCCTCGCCCGGTCGGGAATGAGGGCTCGCAGCTGAGCTTCCCTCCGGCCATCGATGCGGCTGGCGATGTGCAGGGTCCACCCCGGCAGGTGCTCGAGCGCACGGATGAGGGATTCGACGTTCTTGTACGGCAGGAACGCACCCATGTAGATGAGCGTCTTCGCATCGTGTCGGTTCACGGTCCGCGCCGGCACAGCGACCGCCTCGGCGGCATTGGACACCACCTGCACCGGACGATCCGTCAACCGGTTTGCGGCGATGAGCTCTTTCGTCGTCTCGGAGACAGCTGCCACGGCATCGGCACGATTGAGCAGCAGCCGCTGCGGGAAGAAGCTCAAGTGATACGCCCGCCACAGCAGCCTCACCGGCAGCGGCAGGTCACCCGGCGGTTCGGGGTGGGAGTAGTAGATGAGGTCGTGGATGGTCAGGATGAGTCCGTAGCGGCGTCCGAACGAGCCCATCGTCTGCATCGTCGAGAACACGACATCGGCGCCCAGAGCATTGAGCTTCCCGGCGATGGCCACCTCGGCGGGGGAGGTGGGATCGCTCAGCTGCACCCACGAGCATTCGGGAAGCAGAGCCAACTGAGCCTCATCGCTGATGATCACGGTCACGTCGATCTCCGTGCCCTCGACAGCCGTCAGCAGGGCCGCGAGCAGACACGAACCGTACCGGGAGATCCCGTCGTGATGAGTCGTGCGGGTGAAGCGTGCGTCGAAGAAGACCGACAGCCTCGGGGATGATTGGGGGCTCTTTGTGCTTTTGCTCATGGAACTCCGAGTCGATAGTCTGAATCTTCGAAAGCCTGTGTCTATCAGTTTGCGCACGAAGGATCAGTGAGTGAAGGAACGATCACCTGTGCCCGCGGCCGTTGAGGCCCGGTCATGATCCTAACGCTAATCGCTCTGGCCGCACTCGTCGCACTCACCCCCGTTCTCACCCGTTCTGCGGGTCGGGAGAGCGGCTGGCCGCTGGCGATCGCCTATCTCGGCGTGGCAGCCCTGTTCACTCCCACCGCCGCCGAGGTGATGGCCGGGCGGAATCCGGAAGTGTCCTACCCCTGGATTCCCAGCCTCGGGGTGGACCTGGCGCTGCGCGCCGACGGAATCGGTGTCGTGTTCACCTATGTCGCGCTGATCATCGGTGCGGTCGTGTTCGTCTATTCGACGCGCTATCTCAGCCCTGGACGCAATACGAGCTTCTATTGGCTGATGGTGATCTTCACCTTCTCCATGGTCGCCCTTGTGTTGACCAACGATGTGCTCGTGCTGTTCGTGTGCTGGGAGCTGACGTCCCTGGCGTCGTTCTTCCTCATCGCCCGGTCCGGATCCCCCGGGCAGGCACCGGCCCTGCGGACGATGTTCTTCACCTTCATCGGCGGCCTCAGTCTGCTGGTGGCCACCGGAGTGATCATCGCCGTGACGGGGACGACGAACCTCGCGGAGGCTATCAGCTCCCCGGTGTGGGCGGGCCAGCCCGAAGTCACGACGCTCGTGGCCCTGCTCGTCGGCGTTGCAGCCATGACGAAGTCGGCTCAGTTCCCTTTCCACCCATGGCTGCCCGATGCGATGGCCGCCGCCACCCCTGTTTCGGCTTATCTGCATGCCGCAGCCGTCGTCAAGGCCGGTATTTTCCTCATGCTCCGGTTCTCACCGACCTTCCACGCCACGCCGGCATGGAACGTCCTGCTCGTGACGGCCGGACTCCTCACTGCCTGCCTGGGCGGCTGGTTCGCGCTCAACCAACATGACGTGAAGAAGCTCATGGCCTATTCGACAGTGTCCCAACTCGGGCTCATCACCGCGGTCATCGGTGTCGGCACCGAGGCTGCGATCGCCGCCGCCACCCTCCACGTCATCGCGCATGCACTCTTCAAGTCCGGCCTGTTCATGATGGTCGGCGTCGTCGATCACCTCGCCGGCACCAGAGACCTCGCACGTATTCCGAAGCTCATGCGCACCGCCCCGGCGGCGTTCACGGTGATGATCATCGGCTGTGCGTCCATGGCCGGGATTCCGCCGCTGTTGGGATTCGTGTCCAAGGAGGCTCTGTTCACTGCGCTGGGGGAGACCCCGGGCGGGCCCTGGGCCGGCTGGGTGGCTCTGCTCGTCGCCGTGGGTGCCTCGGTGCTCACCTTCGCCTACTGCGCGAAGACGGTCTGGGGCAGCTTCATCGACGGCCGCGAACCCGAGGAGCGCCGCATCCACCGCGGTTCACCCGTCATGCTCATCGCAGCGGCCCTGCCGATCCTGGCCTCGGTGCCGCTGAGCTTCGTCCTGTTCCTCCTCGACACCCCGCTCGACCAGGTGGTGCGGGCAGCGGTGCCGACAGCCTCGGAACACGTGCACCTGGCGCTGTGGCACGGGTTCAACATCGAACTGCTCGCCTCCGGGCTCATCATCGTCATCGGCGTGTTCATCATCCTCCGCCGATCACGAGTCTTCGTCTTCTTCCACAAAGCCACGCTGCCCTTCGACGGAGCCGATGTCATCGACTCACTGACGAAGACTCTCAAACGGCTGGGATACGGGCTCTCCGCTTTCGTCCGGCCGATGAACTCAGGGCCCTATCTCGCTCTGTCCCTGGGCGGACTGAGCGTGCTCGCCATCGGGGCCCTGCCTGTCGTCTTCGCCGAACTGCCGCCGCTGCAGGAGAACCTCAGCCGTCCGGTGGACATCATTCTGCTCATCCTCATCACCGTGGCTGTGCTCGTCCTCTGCACCTCGCACTCACGACTGACCACCGTTGTGGCGCTCTCGGCCATCGGCATCCTCGCCACCGTGCAGATCCTCGCTCTCGGCGCCCCCGACGTCACCCTGACACAGCTGCTCGTCGAAGCGATGACGATCATCGTCATCATGCTCGTGCTGCAGAAGCTGCCGCGCTCGTTCTGGAAGTACCCGAAGCGCAAGCAGACACCGCGTCTGCTCCTGGCGATCATCGTCGGCGCGAGCGTCGCCGGACTGACTCTGGCGCTCAACGGCCGTCGGGAACGCTCCGCCCTCGGCCAGTACTATCTCGACAAGGCTCCGGACATCAGCGGCGGAGACAACATCGTCAATACCATCCTCGTCGAATTCCGTGCACTCGACACCCTCGGTGAGCTGACCGTCCTCGGCATGGCCGGAATCGCCATCGTCGCGGTGATGTCGACGGTCAAGGACAAGTTCATCGACCCGCCGGCCGAGAACATCCCGGAACCGCCCAGGCCCCCGTGGGTGTCGATCCGCCCCAAAGGCACCACCGCATATCGAGCTGTCCACGAGGCGTGGCCGAACGTCATCCCTCTGCAGCTGACTCTGAAGGTTCTCGGGCCGCTGCTGGCGCTGAGCTCCCTGCTCATCTTCTGGCGCGGTCACAACTCCCCGGGAGGCGGATTCATCGCCGCCCTCGTCGGTTCCGCCGTCATCGGTCTGGCCTACCTGTCCACGCCGAAGGACCGGGCGCTCGGTCCGCCGCGTGCGCCGCTCTATCTCATCGGCTCCGGAGTCGCCACGGCGGTGGTCACAGGAATCATCGGTCTCCTGCTCGCCGGTTCGTTCCTCCAGCCCATGCACACGGAATTCGCCGGTCAGCATTGGACGACATCGATGCTCTTCGACGTCGGCGTCTACTTGGCGGTACTCGGCCTCATGCTGCTCTCGTTCAACCTCCTCGGCGTCTCGGACTCCGCGGCCACGCCGGCCGGAGACGATGTGCTCACCAACGGCATCATCCGCCGAGACGTCGAACGCACACGCGAACGTGCCGATGAACTGCTCTACGGTGAGCTGAGCGGTCCGATGGAGGCCATCCGCGGGGAACGCCCCGAACGCAGCCGCCGCCGCGGCGTCGAAGCGTCCGGGGAGGCGAAGGTGCGCGCGAATTCGACGCATATCCTCCACGGGGACCCACCAGCCGACGGAGATGAGGAGGAAGCATGATCCTGGCACTGACGATCGGCGTCCTCACCACAGGCGGCGTCTACCTCATGATGCAGCGCTCCATGGTCCGGGGAGTCTTCGGTCTCACCCTCATCTCCCATGCCGCGAACTTCATCCTGCTCTCGGCTGGCGTCGGCGCGTGGAGAGGGGAACCTCTGGCCGGGCGCGGTGACCTCGCCGAGGCGGCCGATCCGCTGCCTCAGGCCTTCGTCCTCACCGCCATCGTCATCACCTTGGCGGTGACCATCTTCATGCTCGCGCTGGCCGTGCTCGGCCACGATGACGATCAGAAACGCAATCCCGAGACAGGGGAGGAGCGCGACTCATGAACTCCGCACTGCTCCTCCTGCTCATCGGCATCCCGCTCCTGGCCTCGGCCCTGAGCGTGCTCATCACCTCACGCACCTTCGACCGGCTGCTCCTGCTCGCCGTTCCTGTGCTCGTCGGCGGCAGCGGCATCGTCCTGCTCGGGGTGCACGCCTCGACCCCGGTGATCGCCCATTCGGTCGGTGACTATGTGCCCGGCCTGGCGATCGTGTTCGTCTCGGACACGTTCACCGCGCTCATGCTCGTGCTCACCTCGCTCGTAGCGCTCGTCAGCAGCCTGTTCCTCATCTCCACCGGAGAGGACCAGTACAGATTCGTCCCGGCCCTCATCCTGATGATGCTCACCGGCGTCTACGGTGCGCTGCTGACCGGTGATCTGTTCAACTTCTTCGTCTTCGTCGAAGTGATGATGCTGCCCGCTTACGCTCTCATCGCCGTCACCGGCACCTGGCGCAGGCTCGGCATCGGACGTCTCTACGTCATGGTCAACCTGCTGACCTCGACGATGCTGCTCATCGGTGTCGGGTTCGTCTACGGAGTCACCGGAACCGTCAACCTCGCCGTCCTGGCAGATCAGGGCCGCCCGACCGGACAGGCCGCGATCGCTCTGGGCGTGGTGCTGCTCTCCCTGTTCGTCAAGGCCGGCGGCGCGCCCTTCCACGGGTGGCTCGTCCGCTCCTATCCGAACACCTCGGCGGGCATGATGTCACTGTTCTCCGGTCTGCATTCGAAGGTCGGGCTCTATGCGATCTATCGCATCTACACCACCGTCTACGGTGAACCTGCCCCGTGGGCGACCGTCATCCTCATCGTCGCGGTGGCCAGCATCCTCATCGGTGCGATCTCCGGATTCGGGCAGGTGCGGGTGCGCAACGTGCTCGGATTCCAGATGACGGCCGGTGTGGGCCATATCCTCATCGGCGTCACACTGCTGACTTCGGCGGCTCTCGGTGCCGGTGCCTTCTACATGATGCACCACATGATCACGATGGCAGGCCTCCTGCTCATCATGGGTGCCGTCGAACAGACCTACGGCACCGGTTCCTTCCGCAAGCTCTCGGGCCTCGCCTCACGAGAGCGGTGGGCGACCGTCCTCATGATCCTCGGACTCTTCTCACTCGTCGGTCTGCCGCCGACCTCGGGACTGTGGGGCAAGGTCGGACTCGTCAGGGCCTCCACGGACACAGGCGGCGGCTTCGGATGGGTCCTGGTCGCCGTCATCGTCGCGGGCGCACTGATCAGTCTGCTGGCGCTTCAGCGCACCTGGCGCAACACCTTCTGGGGACCGCCGATGCAGACGTACCGTCCCGACTCGGCTGAGACCGGGCGTGCCCCGGCCGAACCGATCACGCGCAGCGTGCGCATCCCGGGCCGACTGCTGGTGCCCGCCACGATCATGATCGGGCTGTCCGTTGCGCTCTTCTGCTTCCCGGAGCCTCTGCTCGCCCTCACGCATCGGGCAGCCGAAGGTCTGCTCGATCACAGTGACTACATCGAGGCGGTGATGGCACCGTGATGCGAGTCATCCACGGCATCTCATACGTCGGCTTCATCGTCTGGGCGATCATCACGGGCTCGGCGACCATCATCTCCCGACTCTTCCGCAGCGACTACGCCCAGCCGATGATCGTCGAACTGCCGATGCGTTGCGCCACCGACCTCGAAGTCACGCTCTTCGCATCGTCGATCACCATCACTCCCGGCACCCTGGTGACAGCGATCGCCGCCGGCACGTCGACGACCCAGCCGGTGATCTTCGTCCATGCTCTGTTCGAGGAGTCGGAGGAATCCGCTCTCGACGGACTCATCGATATGGAATCCCGACTGCTGTCCATGACCCGCGGACGAGCACCGGGGCCACACGCCGATCCGCAGGGAGGCCGTCCGTGATCGTCATCGCAAGCATCTGTGCGGTCATCCTCGCCGCCGCCATCATCATCGGCCTCATCCGCGTGCTCACTGCTCGCGATCAGGGCTCACGCGCGGTGGTCTCGGACCTCATCTACTTCTCGGCGATCGCCATCGTCACCATGCTCGGCATCACCGTGTCCTCGTCGATCGTCCTCGATGTGATCTTCCTGTCGTCCATGGTGGGCATCCTCGCCACGATCGCTCTGTCCCGAATCCTCACGAGGGGGCACCGCTGATGAATGAAGCACTTGCCACGACCCTCGTCGGGATCTTCGGAATCACCGGCTCCCTGCTGCTGCTCGGCTCCGCTCTGGCGATGTTCAGGGTCCGTGATGCCCTGTCTCGGATCAATGTGTTCTCTCCGGCCACCGGACTGGGTATGCCGTTCATCGTCATCGCGGCCTTCATCTACGACCTCTACGCGTCCGGGTTCTCCTGGAGTTCGCTGATCATGGCGGTCATCGCCGTGCTGTGCCTGATCATCGTGTCCTCGGTTGCGAGCAACACCCTGGCCAGGTCGGCGGTGCTCTCCGGACAGCCGGTATTCCGGAAGACGTCACCGAATCGGCTGGCAGCGCCGCCCGAAGGGGTTGTCGACATCGACCCCGACGCGAAGGACTCCTGAGCCGACTCAGTCAGTCGGGTCTGCCCGGCCATTGATCACGTGAGCTCAGTTCCGTCCGGTCGTGCGCATCGTGATGTTGATCCTGCCCCCGCCGAGGTGGTTCAGTCGTCCCGCATCCGGTGCAGTTCCCGGCTGGATCGACCTGACCCCGTGGTAGGCGAAGCGGGCAGGGCCGCCGAAGACGAAGGCGTCACCCGAGGCCAACCGCAGATCCTCGAAGGGACGGTTACGTGTCTCCGTGTTCCCGAACCGGAAGAGGCACGTATCGCCCAATGACAAGGAGACGACAGGAGCAGGGTCGAATTCGTCCTTGTCTTGGTGCATACCCATCTTCGCGTGCTCGTCGTAGTAGTTCACGAGGGCCACATCCGGGTGGTAGTCGGCGGGGTCGAATCCCCACGCGGCGGCTGTACCCGGGGCGAGATCCGGTGCAGCCTCGACGACCGCTGCTGTGGACTGCAGAACCTGGCGGCCCAGACGGGTCATCCAATCGGGGAAGGGCAGCACCACCTTGTCGTTGACGTCGACGGCGCGGCGGTCGTAGCGCCCGGGCTGCCAATGCCAGCCCAGCCCGATCGTCGTGACACTCATCGGATGCCCTGCGATCGTCGTCGCATGGGGAGGAACCGGACCGGACTGCCAATCGGCATAGCGGGCGATGATCCACTGCTGCGCCTCGGCGCTGAGGAAACCCGGTACCCAGACCGCGCCGGGGGCGACGATTCTCGGTCGGCGGTCGAAGGCCTCATCGGCGAAGAGCGAATCCATGTCTACCAGGATGCCAGAGCGGGATCTAGAATGATCACGAGACCCGAGGAGACGCGATGAACGCAGCCAACACGCAATTGATCTTCCTCCACGGCGCCGGTGAGCGCGCCGATGTCTGGGACGACGTCATCGCCGAACTGCCGGCCGATTGGTCGTGCAACGCCATCGACCTCGGCGAACTCGGCGTCATCGACGACGGAATGTTCGACTTGTCCGACGCCGCGGATCGAGTTCTACAGAGGATCGAAGCGGAGCAGTCGACAGTGGTCTGCGGACTCTCTCTCGGTGCGATGGTGGCGACGGTGGTCGCGGCTCGAGCCGACCCCGGCGCACTCGACGCGCTGATTCTCTCCGGTGGACAGGTGAGGCCGCCGAAGTGGATGATGCGCCTGCAATGGCAGATCTCCATCCGACTGCCGGAACGGGCATTCGCCGCATACGGTTCGACGAAGTCCGAGACCTTGGCCATGTACGCGGCGGTCGAAGCCGCCGATCTGCGGGACCGCCTCGGCGAGGTGAGGGTGCCGACTGCAGTGTGGTGCGGAACGCGGGACATCGCGAACAGGCCTGCGGCCAGGGAGTTGGCGGAAGGCATCGACGGAGCCGAACTCCGGTTCGTCCCCGGGATGGGCCATGACTGGCACCGCAGTCATCCGGCGGCTTTCGCAGCGCACCTGCGCGAATTCCTCTCTGCCACGTCGGCACGCACGCCGCGGGGCCGGTGACATTCGGTCACCGGCCCCGCGGAGTCGACGATGGATCGCCGATCCCTCCGACTCGGACGTTCTCGGACTCAG
This sequence comes from Brevibacterium sp. Lmc1, assembly GCF_057654315.1. NCBI lineage: Bacteria > Bacillati > Actinomycetota > Actinomycetes > Micrococcales > Brevibacteriaceae > Brevibacterium > Brevibacterium sp. Lmc1. Next base: position 1,985,128 of record NZ_CM172803.1, read on the forward strand.
AGTTCGCCGACCGGCACCTGTTCGTCGGCGAGACGGTCGGCGCTGACTTCCTTGCCGATGAGGGCGCGGAGCTCGTCGCCGTAGTCCCAGACATTGACGTTCATGGCCGCGGTGACCTTGCCGGCTCGGTGCCAGAACACGATGAATTCGCCGCTGGACTTGTCGCCGCGGATGACGACGTCGTCCTCGGATTCGCCTTGACCGACGTATTCCATGCCGAGGTCGAACTGGTCGGTGTAGAAATACGGCTGCCAGTCGTAGGTCTTGGTCCCGCCGCTGATCGTCGAGGCTGCGACCTCGGCCTGGCGAACTGCATTGTCCCAGTGCTCGACGCGCAGACGTTCACCGCGCAGAACGTTCTTCGCATTCGCGATATCGCCGATGGCAAAGATGCTGCCATCAGAGGTGCGCATCTGTTCGTCGACGATCACGCCGTTCTCGGTCGTCAAACCCGCCGAGGTGGCCAGATCGACGGCGGGATCCGCGCCGATTCCGATGACGACGAGATCGGCGGGTACACTTCCGGCAGACGTTTCGACGGCCTCGACAGCGGAGTCACCGGTGAAGGCTGTCGTGTCCGCGTTCTTGAGGAAGTTCACTCCGTTCTTTCGGTGCAGGTCTTCGAAGTACTCTCCGAGCTCCTGCCCGAGGACACCGGAGAGCGGGGGAGCATCGGTGTGGAGGATGACCGTGACATCGCAGCCGTGAGACTTCGCTGCGGCCGCAACTTCGAGGCCGATCCAGCCGCCGCCGATGATCGCGACCTTCTTGCCCTCACCGAACTGGGACCGGATGGCCACGGCATCCCCGGCGTCGCGGAGAGTGTGGATATTGCCCAGTTGAGCGCCGGGGACATCAAAAGTTCGGGGCACCGATCCGGTCGCGAGGATCACCTGACCATAGGACAGGTCACCGCCGTTGTCGAGAGTAAGGGTCTGAGCATCTGTGTCGACCGCGGTCACCGAGGTGCCGAAGAACGTCTCGACGTCGTGGGCCGAGTACCAGTCTTCTCCTCGGAGGGCCGAGTCGGCGGGATCCGAACCCTCGATCATCACCTTCTTCGACAGATCCGGGCGGTAGTACGGAGCCGCGGGATCGGTGCCGACGAGCGCGATCCGAGCGGTGTAACCGGCATCCCGCAGCGATTCGACCACGGTGCCTCCTGCCAGGCCTGCGCCGATGACGACTGTTCCGAATTCTTCTGCCATTGTCGGTCCTTTCGTAGAGGGGACTCTCGTTCGACTGTACTCGCCGAGTTCAAGTGGCTCCACCGGGCCCGCCCCAGGTGACACACTGTGCCTCACGAGGTCCCATACCGCTCGTGCGATTTTGATCAAGGGCAGGGGGCAGGCGTAAGGTGAAGTCGAAAAGGGGCTATAGCTCAGTTGGTAGAGCGTCTCGTTCGCAATGAGAAGGTCAGGGGTTCGATTCCCCTTAGCTCCACACATCTCTCCGTCGACTCGTTCGATGCCGAATATTGCGTTGTGGACCTCATGCAATCGAAGCCGGACGCCGGGTCAGGCGGCGCGTCGAAGCGCGCAGAGTCAGGACGGACGTGGAATGGACACGAAGACAGCGACCATGACCGGCGTCCTGGGCCTTGCCGGGGTTGCCCATTTCGCCCGACCCAAGCTCTTCGACTCCATCGTCCCGCCTCGGTTGGGCAATCCACGTTTCTGGACCATAGCCAGCGGCGTCGCCGAACTCGGTTGTGCAGGGCTGTTGGCCAACCCGGCCACCCGGCGCCTCGGCGGTGTCGCTTCTGCCGCGCTCATGGTCGGCGTCTTCCCGGCCAACATCTACACAGTGGTCAAGCAGTGGGACAATCCGAAGGGCCGAGCCATCGCCTGTGCGAGACTGCCTCTGCAGATCCCGCTCGTGTGGGCATCGGCGGCGATTGCCGCTGAATCCGACTGATTCTCCTCCTGCACACCCGAACCTCCTGTCGCGATCAGTCCTGAGCTGACCGTTCGCGACGCCCCCTGCGCGCCGCCCGTCCTCCTCGCAGAGTGAAGACCTGGCTGCAAGGTTCCGGATCATCTGTTGCAGGCCCTCACCAACCGTGACATATTCGACTCATGGTGGGGAATCTTCCAAGCAATGTCGAGACTTTGGCCGGAATGCACTTCTCTGCGGCCACAGCTGCCTTCCAGATCGAAGGGGCGCGCAGCGCAGATGGTCGCGGCCGCAGCATCTGGGATGACTTCGTTGACACGCCCGGTAACATCATCGACGGCAGCACTGCCGAACCGGGTCCCGACAGCTACCACCGCCTCGATGACGATATCGCGATGCTTGCCGACCTCGGTGTCGACCGGTACCGGTTCTCCATCTCCTGGACCCGTGTCATTCCGAATGCCGGGACGGACGCCTCGGTGAATTCGGCGGGGCTCGACTACTACGACCGCCTTGTCGACGGACTCCTCGCCGCCGGGATCACACCCGAACCGACGCTCTACCACTGGGACCTGCCGGTCGCACTCGAGGCGAACGGCGGATGGCTCAACCGCGACACAGCCCACCGCTTCGGTGACTATACGCAAGTGGTAGCCGGTCGCCTCGGTGACCGCGTTCGTCATTGGTACACGATCAACGAACCCGCATCGACATCGCTGCAGGGCTATGCGCTGGGGGAACTGGCCCCCGGGCGTACTCTGCTCTTCGACTCTCTGCCCACGGTCCACCACCAGCTGCTGGCCCACGGGATCGCCGCTCCCATTCTGCGCGGGCACGGCGCAGTTCAAGCGGTGCCGACGCTCAACCACAGTCTCGTCCTCCCCGCTTCCGAGTCTGCCGACGACCATGCTGCGGCCGACCTGCTCGATGCGATTCACAACCGCCTCTTCACTGACCCGCTGCTCACGGGACGATATCCCGACCTCAGCCCCTTCGGCGTCGAGCTGCCGGTGGCCGACGGCGATATGGACCTCATCTCCGCACCAAACGAGGTCTACGGCTTCAACTACTACAATCCGACCACGGTCCGTGCCTCGGCAGGACCGGTGCCGTTCGAGATGGTGCCCACACCCGGGGCGCCCGTGACCGGGTTCGGTCCCATGTGGCCGATCCGACCGGACACGATGCGCGACTTCCTCATCGACATGGGTCGACGCTACGGGACCGCACTGCCGCCGATCATCATCACCGAGAACGGAGCCTCGTTCCCCGAACCCGACACCACCGATACGGAGATCATTGATTCCGAGCGGATCGACTATCTGCGTGACCACCTCGGCGCGGTGAGTGAAGCGAAGGCAGCAGGTGTGCGCATCGACGGGTACACCGTCTGGTCGCTGTTGGACAATTTCGAATGGGCCGAAGGATGGAGCCAGCGCTTCGGCCTCGTACATGTCGATATGAACACCGGAACGCGGACACCGAAGGCGTCCTTTCGCTGGTATCGGGATCTCATCTCCGCGGTTCGGCCATGAGCGCGGTCAGCCCTCCGCCTCACCCAGGCGGCTCCGTTTCGCGAGTACGTGTATCGGTTGGGTGGATGGTGTGGTTCACACTCGCCTGGTTGGCGATCTGGACGGTTCAGCTGACACCGATCCAACTCCTCCTGCCACTTCAGCTCGACACTCAGAGCGGACACTGGATCGACGGAGTCGTCTGGTCCGGACTCGTCCTCTCGGCCGGCGGCCTGGCAGGTATCGCTGCCGCCCCCGTGGCCGGTCGGCTCTCTGACCGCACCCGTTCGCGGTACGGTCGGAGACGTCCTTGGGCGATCGGAGGATCGGTGCTCGCCGCACTCGGTCTCGTCCTCACCGGCAGCGCGGAAGGACCCCTGCTGGTCGGGGCGGCGTGGGCGGTCACCTCGGTCGGCGTATCCGTGGCTTCTTCGGCGCTGACTGCACTCATCGCCGATCAGCTCGATGACCAGCGCGGTGCAGCGTCCGCTGCGGCCAGCTCGGCTCAAGCCGTCGGCGTCGTCGTCGGCGTCGCCACAATCGTGCTGCTCGGCCTGAGCGCCGGCGCATCCTATGCGGTGCTGGCCTGCTTCATCCTCGTCATCGGCACGGTCACTGCGCTGCTGCTGCCCGATCCGCCGCTGCCGCATGCCGCCGTGCTCGAGTTCCATGCCCGTCGTGATCTCATTCGGCCGCGGGTATCCTCACTTGTCGACCCGAGCTTCACCCGCCTGCTCCTCAGTCGCTTCATCGTCAACGTCGGCAATTCGTTCGGAACGTCGCTGCTGCTGTTCTTCCTGCTCTACGGGATCATGATCCCCGCCGCCGACGCCGAGAACCGCCTGCTCATCCTCATCGTCATCTACACGGTCTTCGTGGTGGCGGCCTCGATCCTCGTCGGCATGGTCACGGACAGACGAGGCAGCCGACGCTTCTGGACAGTCATCGCCGCACTCGTCCAGGCCTGTTCGGGAATCATCATCCTCATCAGCCCGAACTTCACCATGACAGCAGTGGCGGCCGGAGTCATGGGTGCCGGATACGGAGCCTACATGGCGGTCAGTCTCGCCCTGGCCACGGACCTTCTGCTCGACCCGGACGACCATGCTCGCGACCTCAGTCTCGTCAACAGTTCCGCGAACCTCGGCCAGCTGATCGGTCCGCTCCTGGGCGCCGGGCTCGTTGCCTTGGTCGGTGGGTTCTGGCTGCTCTTCGCGGCCGCCGCGGTCGTCTCCGTGCTTGGAGCAGGACTGACGCTGACTGTGCACCCCTCACGTGCCGTGCTGCGGGCTCCGCAGCCGGACTGAAGCTCATCCGACTCGTCGGTCGGATGAGCTCTGGCTCAGGCCAGCCCGAGCAGCTTTCCGCTCTTCGACAGTTCCGGGTCCGTACATGAGGACAGATCGAAGCAGCAGGGACGACGTTTGCCGGACTCGAGCTTCGAGATTGCGACGTCGACACGGCGTGCCCGTGTATCGGCGTTCTTCGTCGACTTGATCCAGCGCACCCATTCCCACCGGGCCATCGGCGTGAGTCCGGCCCAGACATCGTCGAGATCACCGGCACCGTCGAGCGCCGCACGGAGGTCTGAGGGAACCGTCACCTCCGGCCAGTTCTTCGTCGGCGTCAGGCCGACCTCGATCCCCGCTCCTTCTCTCTTCCCAAGCTTCTCCCACTGGTCGTCATCGAGACTGATCCAATGACCGCGACGTCCGTCGGGTTCGATGACAGTGCTGAATTCGGTGCCGTCGAGGGTGCCCGTGACTGCGACCTGGCCGCGTGAGGGCAGCTGATCGCTGGCGTCCTGAGGCAGGCGCAGAATCGGCCGGTCGAAGAGCAGCTCGGCGTTCGCAGTGAAAGTGACGTCGGCAGTCGTGGCGGTCATGGTGACTCCTCAAAGTACGGATGCTCGGGTCGGGACACTCGGCTTCTGTTGAACCAATGACTTTCAGAATAGCGGCACGAGGCGGTGCCGGCTTCTTGATTCCTGACGTACTTCAGCCGATCGCCCGACCCACCCAATCCGGGCGCTCCATGTCGATCTGTGAGATCCGTTCCGCCACTGTGTCCGGGAAGGGCACGACTCGGTCCTCCGCCTGGTCGACGTGGAGGGCCATGATCTCCTCGGTCGATACGAGGCGCTCATCGACGTACATCTCATAGGCCAGGTGCAGCTTCTTCTCACCCACACTCACGAGGTGCGGGACGACGGTGAGTCGGTCGCCGAGGGCCGCCTCGTCGAGGTAGCGGATATGGGATTCGACGGTGTACAGGGACGCCTTCGCGCTTTCCCGGTAGGCGGCATCGAGGCCGAGCTGATCCATCACCTGATCGGTGGCGAAACCGAACACGAGGACGTAGAAAGCTTCGGACATGTGCCCGTTGTAATCGATCCACTCGGACACGACTTCGGTGCTGTATGACCCGAGTGTCGTCGCCGAGGCGACCCTTGACATCGGTGCGGACGTCGGGGGAGCAGCAGAGGAGGGAGGAGCGCCTGCCACGCCGTCCGCAGACTCACCGTCACCGGAGCCTGCCGTGGTGGTGGCCAACTGGTCGGTGAGCCGACGCAGGGCGATGATTCCGGCATCACGATGCGCCACGAGGTCGGCGATGGAGCGGTCACCGGCCTCGATATCGCAGCCGGCCACGACATCATCACGCAGCCGTTGACTGAGCTCCGGAGCGGTCAGCCGCGTCCACGGAGACTTCAGCGAGGGGCCGAAATGGTCGAGCATATGCGCCATTCCGCCCTCGCCGCCGGCGAGGTGGAAGGTGAGCATCGGCCCCTGGAACGGCCACCGCAGACCAGGGCCATCGGTGATCGAGCGGTCGATCTGCTCGACCGTGGCCTCGTCCTGCTCGACCATGTACAGGGCCTCGCGCCACTGAGCTTCCTGCAGTCGGTTGGCGATGAATCCGGGGACTTCACGGTCCATGCGGATGACGGATTTGCCGATATGGCTGAAGAAGTCGGCGGCCCAGTCGACAGCAGCGGCCGATGTGGACCGGCCGCCGACGACCTCGACCAAGGGGATGAGGTAGGGCGGGTTGAATGGGTGGCCGACGACGAGGCGCTCGGGGTGGGCCGCCTCGGTGGCCATTTCGGTCATGCTGTATCCCGAGGTCGACGAGCTGATCACGATATTCAGTGGGCACACCTCGTCGATCTGGGCGAGCAGTCCGCGCTTGAGGGCGAGGTCCTCGGGTGCGGACTCCTGGACGAATCCGGTGCCGGCGACCGCCTCGGCGAGGTCGGTGTGCATCGACCAAGCGGTGCGGTCGGCTGACTCGACCATGTCGAGTTCGGCCAGGGCCGGCCAAGCCGCATCGAGGAGGCGCGCGAATTTCTCGCCGGCGTCCGGAGCCGGGTCCCAGATCTTCACCCGGTAGCCCTGTGCGAGGAAGTATGCGGCCCAGCCGCCGCCGATCGTTCCAGCGCCGACGCAGGTGATGGTGTCGATCGCGTCGAAGCCGAGGAACTCCGGCGTGTCGGGAAGGGGCGCGGCGGGGGTGGAATCGTTCACAGATCGCCTCCGGTGATGGTCGGTGTCTGCACGCGCAGATCGAGGATCTCGCGGGCCTCGTCAGGAGTGGCCACGGATGCGCCGAGGCCGGTGATGATGTCGACGGCACGAGCGGTGAGATCGGCGTTCGTGGCCTTGACGCCCTTGGACATGTAGAGGTTGTCCTCGAGTCCCACGCGGGCATGACCACCGGCGAGCACGGAGTGGGCCACCCACGGCAGCTGGTTGGCACCGATGGCAAATGACGTGAACTGCGCACCTTTGGGCAGCATGTTCACCATTGCAGCCAAGAGGCCAGGATCGGCCGGAGCACCGTAAGGGATGCCCATGCACAGCTGGTACAGGGGCGGGGCGTCGATGAGTCCCTCCTCGACCAGCACATTGGCGAACCACAGATTGCCGGTGTCGAAGATCTCCATTTCGGGACGCACTCCCAGAGTCTGGATGCGCTTCGACCCTTCGCGCAGCATGTCGGGGGTCGAGACATAGAGGTTCGAACCTTCGCCGAAGTTGAGGCTGCCGCAGTCGATCGTGCAGATCTCGGGCAGCAGCTCCTCGACGTGGGGGAGTCGGTCCAGGGCGTTGATGAGATCGGTGCCCGGCATCGTGGTCAGCGGATCCTGCGGATCGATGACGAGGTCGCCGCCCATCCCGGCGGTGAGGTTGATGACCGGGTCGACGTCGGAGGCGCGGATGCTGCGAACCACTTCGCGGTAGTAGGCGACTTCGCGCGAACCCTGTTTCGTCTCGAGGTCGCGGACATGGATATGGACCACCGACGCCCCGGCGCGGGCCGCCGCAATGGCATCGTTCGCAATCTCTTCGGGGCTGACGGGAACGTGTTCGCTCTTGCCGGTGGTGTCCCCGGCTCCTGTGACGGCACAGGTGAGGATGACCTTGCGGTTCATGATGACTCCTTCAGTCGATCGGCGGTTGTTGCGGTTGTGGGTTCTGTGGGATGCATGATGGCGCGATCGAGGTAGGAGCGCAGACGCCGGGAGAAGGTCTCGGTGTCCATCACCCCGGTGAGCACCTTGATTCCGAGTCCGTCGAGGAGGGAGGTGAGTTCGTCGGCCATGGCACGTGGATCACCGCCTCGGAAGCAGCCGGTGCGCTGACCGTCCTCGAGCGTCGTCTGGACGGTGCGCGACCAGCGTTCGTAGCTGAGCGGATAGTTCGACAGAGCCGAACCTTCGAGGGCCATTCGAGTCCACGTCTGCAGCCAGATCGACCATTCGCCGCGTTCCGTGCGTCCCAGTGGGGACTGCAGCTTCAGCAGACTTTCGAGTCTCTGCGCGGGGTCCGCGATGTCGTCGAGCCACGCGATCTGACGGTCGAAGGCGAGTTTGACCGAATAGTCGAGAGCGGCATCGAAGAGCTCGGATTTGTTGGCGAAGTAGTAATGGATGCTCGGCGCCGAGACCCCGGACGCCGCCGCGATATCGGCGATGCGCACCGCGTCGAAGCCGTACCGGCCGAACAGCGTCCACGCCGTCTCGGCGATCGTGCGTCTCGGGTTGGCGTCGTCGTCGCTGACTGCCGCGGCTGCTGGGTTCGGCGGAAGCGCGGAGACCTGGGACTCGTCGCCGAGTAGCCACCGGACGGTCACACCTGTGGCGGTGGCCACGCCGAGGAGCTCATCGGCAGTGAAGCGGCGGCGACCTGACAGCGCCTTGGACAGCTTCGTCTCGTCGATGCCGATCACAGAGGCGATCTTGCGCTGCTTCAATCCGGACTGCCGGATGGCGTCCCGGACGCGGAGTCCGGTGGCCTCGGAGCCCCTGTCGATCGTGCCGCGGGAATGATCCCCGGCTTCGGTCGTCTGCCCTCCTGTCATGGTGCCGAACCTACCTCAGCAACAAGTCCGCTCGCAAGTAAATATGAATAAGAGTCAGAACTTGCGATCAGTGGCCATGGAGAAGAATTCGTGTCGATCCGAACCGTCCGAGGCACCACAAATCGGTTCTATGCGGTTAGTCTCGTTATCGGTGGGCGATCCCCATCACCATCGACCGCGCCGAGGAGCCCCAATGACCGACAGTCTTCATTCCCGCATGCACGTCGTCTCCGATGAGACCCGAAACCTCGTGAATCTCGTGCTCGAGTACTCGCGTCGTCGGACTCTGGCCGAGGACACCCCGCTCGACCATCCGACCTCGGAAGCCGAGCTGCGTCGACTGGCCGGTCCCACCGTCACCGAGGAGGGGCTGGGATCAGCTCGGGCGCTGGCGATCTTCGAGCACATCTTTGCTCCGGCCTGTATCTCCACCGACCATCCGAAGTACCTGTCGTTCATCCCCAGCGCTCCCACGAAGGCGGCTGTCGCCTTCGATCTGGTCGTCTCCGCCAGCGCTCTCTACGGCGGTTCGTGGCTCGAAGGTGCCGGAGTCGTCCATGCAGAGAACGAAGTCCTGCGCTGGCTGGCGGGAGAGTTCGGGCTGCCCGCTGGAGCCGGGGGAGTCTTCGTCCAAGGAGGTACGATCGGCAACCTCTCAGCTCTCGTCGCCGCCCGCAACGCACAGAAGGAGAAGCTCGGTGAGACTCGGCCGGGACGCTGGGTGATCGTGTGCAGCGCCGAAGCCCACTCCTCGGTCGCCTCCGCTGCCGAGGTCATGGATGTCGATGTCGCCCCGGTGGCCACCGGCGAGGACGGGATCCTGCGTCCCGACGGCGTGCGTGAGGCCCTGCTCGAACACGGGGACGCCGTGATCGCGGTGGTCGCCACCTCGGGGACGACGAACTTCGGCACCATCGATGACATCGCCGGCATCGCCGCTCTCAAGGACGAGTTCGACTTCTGGCTCCACATCGACGGCGCCTACGGTCTGGCCGCGATGCTCTCGCCGCAGGCACGCCACAAGTTCGCCGGAGTGGAGAAGGCCGATTCGCTCATCGTCGACCCTCACAAATGGCTCTTCGCTCCCTTCGACGCCTGTGCGCTCATCTACCGCGATCCGAATTCGGGGAGGCGAGCGCACACGCAGAAGGCCGAATATCTCGATACGCTCACCGACGCTCAGGATTGGAGCCCCTCAGACTTCGCCATCCAGCTGACGCGGCGACCGCGTGGGCTGCCGCTGTGGTATTCGCTGGCCAGCTATGGTGTCGAAACGTATCGGGAGGCGATCGGCCATTCGATCGATCTGGCGCGTGAGATCGCCACGGAGATCAAGCATCGAGAGCATCTGCGGCTCGTGCGCGAACCCGAACTCTCGGTCGTCGTGTTCGAACGCGACGGTTGGCAGCGGTCGGATTATGACGCATGGTCGGATCGTCTGCTCGAGGACCAGCGCGCTTTCGTCGTCCCGAGCTCGCACCAGGGGCGGCCGAATGCCAGGTTCGCGATCGTCAATCCGCTGACGACGTTCGACGATCTCACCGACATCCTCGATTCGATGGAGTGAATGGATGCGTTCGATCCGTCCTTCACTGAGGTCCTCGATCTTCTGAGGGCCCCGCAGAGGTGACGGTCGCTCAGTCTTCGGGTGCATCCTCGGCGGCGGTCGTCGGCTTCGACCGGGGACGGAGTTCGACGGTGAAGGCGGGAAGCAGAGCCTGGGTGATCGGGCCGATCCCCAAGGCATAGAGGACTGTGCCGACCCCGACGACTCCGCCGAGAAGCCAGCCCACGGCGACGACGCTGACTTCGATGAGGGTGCGCACCAGTCGGATCGAGCGTCCGGTCACGCGGGAGAGCCCGGTCATCAGCCCATCGCGGGGGCCCGGCCCGAATTGGGAGCCGATGTACATCGCCGAGGCGGCCCCGTTGAGGACGACGCCCGTGACCATGAGCGCGATGTTCCACCCGAGTTCTTCGGGCCGGGGCAGGAACAGGCGGGTGAGGTCGAGCGCCGGCCCGACGAGGAGGGCATTGAGAATCGTGCCGATCCCCGGCTGCTGGCGCAGCGGGATCCAGATGAGGAGCACGAGGAACGCGAGAATCGTGATGATGGTGCCGAAGGTCAGCGGCACGTGCTTCTGAATGCCGGAGTGGAGGACGTCCCACGGCATCATGCCCAAGCCGGCGTTGACCATCATCGCCATCGAGGCACCGAAGAGGTAGAGGCCGAGGATCAGCTGGGGGAGACGCCGCCACAGCCGTCCGCCGCGCAGCTGAGCGATGGGACCGACGTTGGCCAGTTGACGCCTCGGGGCTCTCATCTTCGTCATGTGGTGGCTTTCTGAGGGTGCGATCAGAGGGACATTTCCATCATGACCGAAATTGGTCTTGTGCGATATAGCCACTTCGTGGAAAGTGGTCCCATGAGGTCAGAACCATGAGCACACCGGTCCTGGGAGCCAAACGACTCATCGGCATCATCGGAGACGGACCGTGGAAGGCGCCCGCATACGAATCGCTGGCTGCCGCAGTGGCCGCGGCGATCACCGACGGACGACTCCCGGTCGGCACGAGGCTGCCGAGCGAACGCGAACTCGCAGCCGCCTCCGGTCTCTCGCGGACGACGACGGGACGGGCGTACGCTCAGCTGCGGGAACAGGAATACATTCTCACTCGCCGAGGCTCCGGCAGCATCGTTCAGCTGCCCAGCGTCCCGGGCGGCCGTATCGACCACCTGCTCTCACCTGCCGGCGGCGACGAGTCGGAGGTCGATCTCACGTGCACCGCTCCGGTCGCACCTCCGGATATCCTCGACGCCTACGATCGGGCACTGTCACGTTTGGGTGCCTACCTGCCCGGCACCGGGTACTATCCTTCCGGGTTGCCGGTGCTGCGGGAGATCATCGCCGATCGCTATACCCGGCGCGGCGCCCCGACCGACCCTGATCAGATCCTCATCACCTCTGGGGCACTCGGCGGTGCGGCCATCGCCGTCCGCGCCCTCCTCGACGTCGAACCGCATGAGTCCGCGCGCCTCGGCGGGGCACGGTCGACCTCGCGGGTGCTCATCGAAAGCCCCACCTATCCGAATGCGATCGCCACACTCGAAGGCGCGGGCGCCGCTCTCGTGACCTACCCCCTCGAGTTCGGAACTCAGGGGCATCATTGGGACATCGACGCCATGGAGCAGCTGATGGGACAGACACGTCCGCGCAGCGCCTATCTCATCCCCGACTTCCACAATCCGACCGGCGCACTGCTGCCCGAAGCCCAGCGCAGTGAGCTCGCGGAGGCTCTTCGTCGGCATCGAGTCGTCCCCGTCTTCGACGAATCCCTCGTCGAACTGGAACTCGAGGACGGCAGGATGGCCACTCCGATGTCCGCGCTGATCACGGACGCGGTGACAGTGGGCAGTGTGAGCAAGATCTATTGGGGAGGTCTGCGCATCGGATGGATGCGCATTCCCCGCCACCGGATCGGTCATTTCGCGTCCTCCCGGCTCGGACTCGACCTGGGAGCACCGGTCCTCGAACAGCTCGTCACGGTCGAACTCATGAGCAATCACGATGCTGTCGTCGCCGACTGCCGCTCCCGGCTCAGAGCCGCCCGAGACCTGCTCGCCGCACAGGTGAGGTCATTGCTGCCAGAGTGGAAGCTCATCGTCCCCTCCGGTGGAATGGCGCTGTGGGCCGAACTGCCGGAGGCACGTTCCGGGGTACTCTCGATCGCCGCGAGAAACCATGGTCTCCGCCTCGTCGCAGGACCGAACTTCGCCCCCGCCGGTGGACTCGATCGGTGGGTGCGCCTGCCCTATACGGTGACGGAGAGCGAACTGCAGCATGTGGGGCCGCGACTGGCCGCAGCCTGGGAGGAAGCCAAATCGATGACCGGACGTGGACCGACCGACCGGGCCCGCATCGTGGCGTGAACATCGCGGGCACGCAGGGAAAACCTGAGTACGATGACCGTATGGGAGACGACAGCGGACTCAGTCACGATGGGCAGTACTCGACGGCGACGACCGTCGGGGAGTTCCGAGCCAATATCGCCGAGGTGAAGCGCCGGATCGCCGCTGCCGCCGAGCGCGCCGGCCGGGACCGCGCCGACATCGAGCTGCTTCCAGTGAGCAAGACCGTACCCCAGGAACGCATCCGCCTCGCCGTTGCCGCCGGTTGTGCGAAGTTGGGTGAGAACAAGGTTCAGGAGGCCCACCGCAAATCCGAGGAGATGGCCGACCTCGACATCGATTGGGCTGTGATCGGGCACCTCCAGTCGAATAAAGCCAAGGACGTGGCGAAGTTCGCCAGCGAATTCCAGGCGCTCGACCGACTCAAGGTCGCCAGAGCCCTCGACCGTCGACTCGAAGCGGAAGGACGCAGCCTCGACGTGTATGTCCAGGTCAACACCTCCTCTGAGGACTCCAAATTCGGCATGCCGCCGGAAGAGCTCCTCGACTTCCTCAAGGAGGTGCGAGCCTTCGAGACTCTCAAGGTCCAGGGACTGATGACTTTGGCAGTCTTCTCTTCGGATATCGACCGTGTCCGTCCCTGCTTCCAGCTTCTGCGCGGTCTGCGCGACCAGGTTCGCGAAACCGATCCTGACCTTCTCGGCCTGGGGCGGCTGTCGATGGGCATGTCTGGTGACTTCGAAGTGGCCATCGAAGAGGGCGCAGACTGCGTCCGTGTGGGGCAGGCCATCTTCGGTCGACGAGCGCTGCCGGACTCCCACTACTGGCCCGAAGCCGACTGAACGGCCGACCGGCTGTGCCTCCTTCCCACCCGGAGTCCGGACGTGACAAGCCATCGGCTCAGACGAGTTCGGACGCCGTTCGGCGCCCCTCGACGCAGACGCTCTGGTGGTTCGGCGGTGCCGTGCTCGGCGTCATCCTCGGTGCGGGAATCTCCGGATTCGCCGCTCTGGCCGAAACCGCCCTGACGTCGTGCCTCATCGCTCTGCTCTTCCTCACGTTCCTCGACATCCCTTTCGAAACGGGATTGCGTGCGGTTCGCGATCTGCCTCTTCTTGCTGTGACGGCGGCCTTGAACTTCCTCATCGTCCCGCTGGTCGTCGCCGGTCTCATATCGGTCTTCGACATCGCTGATCCGCTGCTGCCGGCTGTGCTCATCGTGCTGCTGTGTCCCTGCATCGACTACGTCATAGCGTTCACACGTGCTGCAGGAGGCGCCGCCGATCGCCTGCTGATGCTCACTCCCATGCTCATGATCGCTCAGCTGCTGTTGCTGCCCGTGATGCTGTGGGCGGTCACCGGAGGGCGGCTGAGCATCGATCTGCCTGTTCGTCCGCTCGTCGGCGCGCTGGTGCTGTTCATCATCATTCCTCTTACGGCCGCCGTCGTCGTTCGTCGACTTGCCCGCCGGACGCCACGATTGGGCCGGCCCCTCGCCGCGAGCGCACGTCTGATGGATCCGGTCATGACGCTGACGCTGCTCGTCATCACTGCCTCGGTCACCCCGAGGATCGCCCATTCCGCCGGACAGTTGGGGACCGTGGCCGTCGTCTTCGCAGTCTTCGCTGTCGTGATGACCACGATCGGGTGGGGCGTCACGCGGGCTCTGCACGTCGGTCCGCGGCGATCACGTGCTGTGATCCTCTCCGCCGTCACGCGCAATTCCCTGGTCATGCTTCCGATCGTTCGTGCGATCACCGGGGAGGGCATCGGTCCAGCGGGGGTCGTGACGCAGACCCTCATCGAGCTTCTTGTTCTGATCGTCCTCGTCCGCGTCCTGCCTCGTCTGGTGCCGGCCACTGCCGTGGCCGAAAACCGCTAGTAATCGTACTCCTCGGGGCGGACAATGGAACTATGTTCACCTCCGATCAGTGTTATCAGGCAGTCACTTCCCGTGACCGACGCTTCGATGGAATGTTCTTCACCGCGGTGCGCACCACCGGGATCTTCTGCCGTCCGTCGTGTCCGGCGAGGACTCCGCGGCGGGAGAACGTGGACTTCTTCGTCACGGCCGCGGCCGCGGCAGACGCCGGTTTTCGGGCCTGCCGACGGTGCCGCCCGGATGCCAGTCCGAATTCGCCGCAGTGGGATACCCGCGGAGACGTCGTGGCCCGAGCCATGCGCCTCATCCGCGACGGTGCCGTCGACCGCGGAGGAGTCGCAACCCTCGCCGCCGAACTCGGGTACAGCACTCGCCAACTCGGGCGCCTCATCCACGCCGAGCTCGGTGCCGGACCTCTGGCGCTGGCTCGCACCGAAAGGGTACGCACTGCCAGGACACTCATCGAGGCCACCTCGATGCCGATGAGCGAGATCGCCTTCGCCGCCGGCTTCTCCAGTATCCGACAGTTCAACGACACCTTCCGAACGATGTATTCGATCAGCCCACGACAGCTGCGCAGAGACGGTGCCGAACATTCGGTGACCGACGAAGTCGTACTCCGATTGGCGTATCGCCCGCCGTTCGACTTCGCGCATCTGCTGGGGTACTTCGAGGCACGAGCCGTTGCCGGGATCGAAAATGTCTCGGACGGCGCCTACACCCGGTCGATGCGGCTGGCTCACGGTCCCGCCGTGATCACGGTGCGGCAAGGGCACGGGGACTTCGTTGACTGCCGTCTCCGCCTGGCCGACACCCGCGACCTCGGCAGCGCCGTCGCACGAGTCCGGCGCCTCCTCGACCTCGATGCCGACCCCGAGGCGATCGCCCATACACTGCGGTCGGCGGGCCTGCGCCGCCTCGTCGACGACCATCCAGGACTTCGTTCACCGGGCCACAGCGACCCCGTCGAACTGGCTCTGCGGACAGTCCTCGGACAGCAGATCTCCTTGGCCGCCGCCCGCACCCATCTGGAACGCCTCGTCGCAGGTGTTGGAGAATCACTGCCGGAGGAGCTGAGCTTCGGCGGAGTCGACAGGGTCTTTCCCACCGCCGAGGCGATCGCCGCTGTCCCCGCATCCGAATGGGCGTTGCCTTCGAGTCGGATCAGGACGATTCAGACACTGTCGCAGGCGTTGGCCGAGGGCAGTGTGGACCTCGGCGCGGGCAGCGACCGCGAGGAAGCGAGCCGGAATCTGCTGGCACTGCCCGGAATCGGTCCGTGGAGCAACGGCTATATCCGGATGCGCGCCCTCGGAGATCCCGACGTCTTCATGGACTCAGACCTCGGCGTTAAGAAGACCATCGCCGATCTCGACGCGAGTTCAGCGGCACCTGTCGATTGGAAACAGGTCGCAATGAACTGCAGTCCCTGGCGCTCCTACCTGACCCACCTGCTGTGGGCACATCACGCCCGCAGCCCAGCAGCCTGACCGACCGAGACCGAGCAAGGAATGATTCTGCCCATGACTCACCGACACGAAGGACACGCAGACATGACCACGCCGACAACGACCCAACCCGACACCGCACGGAAGTTCACCGCTGCCATGGAGCTGCCGACCGCCTCGGCACCGGTATATACGACGATCCTCGATACGGACCTGGGACCTCTCCTGCTCACCTCGGATGGGACCCACCTCACCGGGCTCTATCTCGAGGTCTCCGAGGCGATCGATGCTCGACTCGACAGAATGTTCGGAGTCGAACCGACTCCGGAAGACGACCTGGAGATCTTCCACCGCGCCGAGGCACAGCTGGGGGAGTACCTTTCAGGCCAGCGCACACAGTTCGATCTGCCCTTGGCGGCGAAGGGAACGGAATTCCAACGCTCGGTGTGGCAGGCGCTGACGCAGATTCCGTTTGGCAGCACAGCAGGTTACGGTGAGCTGGCCGAGATGCTGGGAAGACCCGGTGCGGCGCGTGCTGTGGGGGCCGCCAACGGAAAGAACCCCATCAGCATCATCGTGCCCTGCCACCGAGTCATCGGAGCGGACGGATCCCTGACCGGCTACGCATGGGGAGAGGGAAAGAAACGCACCTTGCTCACCCTGGAAACCCGCCCCTAATTACTACCTGACGGCGGCCCAGCAACCTCGCGCCAGGTTGCTGGGCCGCCGTCAGGTAGCAAGAAGGGCGGGGATCCTTGTTTGGATCCCCGCCCTTCAGCGGTGGAGGTAAGGGGATTCGAACCCCTGACCTTCTCCATGCCATGGAGACGCGCTACCAACTGCGCCATACCCCCGCTTGCCTGATCAATATTACCCACGTGTGGGTGAGAGACCAAATCGGCGGAGAGTGACGCTCGCCACAAGGGCGGGAATACTGGAACCCCGTGTTCAGGCACTGATCGGGGCCGACCCCGCGGCCCGAGTCCGATGAACTCGGGCCGCGGCGAGTCAGCTATCCGCCGAGGATTCTCCGCGGTGGATCAGATGAACGGCCGGACCTGGCTGAGGTAGCGCACGATATCCCGCTCGCGCAGTTCACGTACGCGCTGCTCGCGAGCGTGTTCGCGCAGGCGAGCCTGCTGACGACGGGCAACCTTCAGGCGGCGAGACTCGGGTGTCGGGGCTGGGCGGCGCGCCCACCGGATGAGCTTCATTCCGGTGCTCAGGGCCCAGCGTCGTGGATAGGTGAATGGGAATGTGGTGGACACAATTATTCCTCGTGGTTTTCGGGCAGGGGATATCCGCAAATGGGCAGGAGATATCCCGGAATGACGGTCAGATAAACAATTGCCGAAAAAGTCGTGACATTGACAATGAATCGCCTGCGCAAGGGTGCATATGACAAAGGCAGCTAATTGCCAATATGGGAATAGGTCATTGCAATGACAGATTCACTGATATGGCAACGGAATACGATAGGCAATGAATCCGAACTGGTCGGCCGCACAGCGGAAGGCGCCAGGTGGTACGGCGCTCACTCGCGAATGCAGCAGATCGGACCGAACTCAATGATGTTGGCGTGAAGTGGCCGGATCAGGTGCGGCAACTGGCGGTGCTAGGCACAGCAGGGATGCCGAAAGTGATCTGGACACAAGCCGGGCGTGAAGAATGCCGGATATCAGGCAACCGGTGGCTCAGAGGACAACGGTGGCCGGAAGCCAACCGGTGGAAAAGACGTGGGAGACGGCTGTGTCAGCCGACGAGTCCTTGTCCGCCAATCGGGCAGGCAGCGTATTCATGCCAAGGCGTTCGAAGGTCAGGGCCTGCAAGAAAATTCATCATCGTAACTGCTCTCCTTTCATGGTCGTGGATCTCGTGGGGACGGCGTCAACGTCCGCTATTGTCAAGGTGCAATCAGGTTGGTGTCTGCGAATCCGTAATTGCACTGTCGAATTTAGCACAGCTTTCATTGCGTGTGGGAGTTTTGTTCATTATTTTCTCAAATATTTTCACTTCGACTGTTCGGGCGAGAAAGACGGTTCGTGAAAACTGTTGGTCGAAGCGCTGTTTGGGCCGACGTAGAATCGGAAGAGACGTGCATCAGTCGGACACGCAGCTTGAGGAGTTGAGGATGTCAGAGACCGCCACCACCAGACGTCTGGTCGTCGGATACATCGCCACGGATCGGGGCCGGGATGCGATCTCGCTGGCCATTTCGATCGCGCGTTCCATCGACGTCGAACTCGTGGTCACCATCGTCCGTCCGGAATCATCGACGATTCTCGCCGGCAGCGCCGTGCCCAAGGACGGGGCCGGGATCGTGGCCCAGCAGATCGACGATTGGCTGGACGAAGCCCTGGCACTCATCCCCGATGACATCCGCGCCAGAGGCTGCATCCACATCGCCTCGAACGAATCCAAGGGCCTCATGGAGGTCGCCGAGCAGGAAGGCGCACTGGGCATCATCATCGGTGCACGGGCCACCACACTGATGCGCCAACTGCGCATCGGCACGGTCGCTTCGTCGCTGCTGCACTCGTCGACGGTGCCCGTCGTGCTCGCCCCGTCGGGCAGGTCCGACATCGGGCCGATCTCGCGGGTGACCGCACTCTACGGGGCTCGCCCAGGTGCTTCGTCACTCATCGGAGCGGCCATCGAATCGGCTGTCGGCCTCGGAGTCGATCTCAGACTGCTGTCCCTGATCGAGAACGACGGACTCTATGACGACGAGGTCGCCGAGATCACCGAATTCGCCGAACAGTACGGGGGAGCGGTGCTGGCGGACGACGCTTCGGAGATGCTGGCCTCTGGCCGTGCGACGGTGAGAACCAAGGCCGGAGCCGATATCGAAGAGGCCGCCGAGACCATCGACTGGCAGCCCGGCGACCTCGCCTTCATCGGATCGAGCCGCTTGGGCCACGGAGGCAAGGTAGCAATCGGTGCGAGGGCTCGCCGTCTGCTGCGTGTCCTGCCCGTTCCGGTGGTGGTCGTGCCCCGACGTGCCGTGAGTCGACTGCACACCGCCGAAACCGACTGAGGTGCGGATACGTCAATCACAGCGGACCGACATCCGGCTGGGCTCCCACAGCACGGCCGCGTGGATCCATCCGGGTGAGCGGCGTCGGCGTCCGCTGCTGATGGTGCATGGCTTCCGTGGGGATCATCATGGAATGGACCTCATCGCCGGCAGCATCACCGACCGCGAGGTGGTCGTGCCCGACCTGCCCGGGTTCGGTCTCACTGCCCCGCTGGATTCGGGTTCGTCGCTCTCTGCCTTCGTCGATCATCTCCTCGCTTTGCGCGCCGAGGTGGGCAGGCAGCGGGGCGTGACACCGATCCTGGTGGGGCACTCCTTCGGTTCGATCCTGGTCAGCCACCTGGCGGCCTCCCACCGGGACGTCGTCGACGAGCTCGTGCTCATCAATCCGATCACCAGCCCCGCCCTCGAAGGGCCCGCACGATTCCTCACCGCGGTCACCCGGGCCTATTACGCCCTCGGTGCGCGGCTGCCCGAGCGAGCCGGTCGCTCCCTGCTGAGCAACCCCGTGATCGTCCGGGCCATGAGCGTGGCCATGGCCACGACTCGCGACCCCGGCCTGCGTTCGTACATCCATGATCAGCATTCGCGGCACTTCTCGTCGTTCGCTGACCGCGCGTCCCTGTCAGAGGCCTTCGCGACGTCCGTCGCGCACACCGTCACCGAGGTGGCCGACCACCTGAGTATGCCCACGCTCGTCATCGCCGGCGATCAGGACGCCATTGCCCCGATCGGCCCGACCCGGGCATTCGTGGAGAAGCTCCCCGACGTCGAATTCGTGGAATTGGATGGGGTGGGCCACCTCGTGCACTATGAACGGTCGGAGGAGGCCGCCTCGGCGATCATGGATTTCTGCCACCGGCGAATCGACCGGTGATTCGGCGCGTGACAGGCCGAAGGCAGATACGGTGAATCGACGAAGGGCCGCTGCGCATCAGCGCAGCGGCCCTTCTCTTCAACCGTGTTGGAGATCAGCGGCGGGAGTCGCGTGCCCAGCGGTAGAGAATCGGCACGAGGAATGCGAAGCACGACGCGAGCAGACCACCCCAGAACACCCAGAACTCGGTTCCCTCAGGTGAGGAGAATGAGGCTCCGAAGAGGTAGAGTCCGAACACGAACAGAGCGAAGGCGAAGACGAAGACGATGACATCGGCGAACGATGCTGAATTGCGGGTTCTCTTCGGGGCGGCGATATCGGACATGGTCTCCTCCGGCGATGTTTCTGGTGGTCAGCTGACTCTCAGCAACAGTCTACATCGCGTAGAGGACTTTGCTCATCTCCGGTCGTGTTCGGCGCTTCGCTCCGGGACCAGCCAACCGAGCAGAGCCGAGACGATCGAGACGATGATCGCGGCGAAGATGGCGGAGAAGAAGAACGAATCGATGGTGAACTCGAACGGGGTGAACCCGCTGAGCCAACTCGTCAGCGCCAACATGATCGCGTTGATGACGATGGAGAACAGTCCCAGGGTCAGACACGTGATCGGAGCCGAGACGAAGCTGAGGATCGGTTTGATGAAGGCATTCGCCAATCCGAAGATGAGGCCGATGACGAGGTAGGAGATGATCATCGCCGGAATGGCGCCGGCCTGCTCCTCGACGACCCGGTTCCCTGTGATCGTCACACCCGGCAGGATCCAGGCCGCCACCCAGATCGCACAGGCGTTGACGATGACGCGAGACAAGAAGTTCATAGCCGTCATCCTCGCAGACCGATCTGCGTTCTTTCTGAGTCGCGGATGGGAATGAGGTCCGTGCCATGGTGATCAAACTCAACGTCGCTTGGTGCATTGGCACTCGAATCGGATCGCCAAACACAGTAGCCTGAAGGTGAACCCTTCGGTTCGACTTTCTCAGACCAACAGCGTGCACCTACCGAGTGATTTGATCCAGGTCACCACGGCGGCACGACCTCCCGGACGAGCGGGAGCAGAAACTGGATTGATATGACAGACAGCGACATGCCCGCCTCGGCTCGGCGCACCACCGCGCAGCAGTCCTCACCGACTCTGTTCTCGGCCGTCGGACGCAGCTATTTCCCGATCGCCTTCGTCGCCCGCATGCCTTTCGCCATGATCGTCGTCGGTGTGCTCACCCTCGTTGTGGCCGGCCGCGGATCGCTGAGCTTGGGCGGGATCAACTCAGCTGTGGTCGGATTGGGCACGGCTCTGTTCGGTTCCTTCATCGGGGCGGCCGCCGACCGGTGGGGTCAGCGCTATGTTCTGCTCATCGCCGGGATCCTCAACTGCCTGGCGCTGACCTTCATGGCGTGGGTCGTCTTCAGCCCGCTGCCGGATTTCGTCGTGTTCATCGCCGCCTTCGCGATCGGTGCCACCTCACCTCAGGTCGCGCCGATGTCGCGGTCTCGCCTCGTCGACATCGTCATGTCCGTGCTGCCCTTGTCGAGGCGGCCGAAGGTGCTCAATGCCACGATGGCCTATGAATCCGCAGCCGATGAGGTCATCTTCGTCTTCGGACCCTTCCTCGTCGGGCTCTTGGCGACCTTCTTCACCCCGGTCGCGCCCATCATCGGGGCGATCGTGATGACGCTCGTCTTCGTCTCCGCCTTCGCACTCCACCCGACCGGGCGGGCGCGTTCGACTGGAACGTCGAGCAGCCTCGGCGAGCGTGCCCCCGCCAAGGACATGTTCACCGCCGGTGTCTTCGTCATCATCCTCGGTGTCTTCGGCGTCGGAATGGTGTTCGGCTCCACCCTCACCGCTCTCACCGCGCTGACCAACGACATCGGCCGGCCGGAGGAGGCCGGTCTCATCTACGGAGTGATGGGCATCGGCTCTGCGGTGCTGGCGATCTCGGTGGCGCTGTTCCCCTCTGCGTTCGCTCTGTGGGCGCGACTGCTGTGCTTCGCGCCCATTCTGGTCACGGGATCGGTCATCCTCGCGTCGACGGAATCGATGCCGATCATCGTCATGGCTCTGCTGCTCATGGGCACGGGAATCGGCCCGAGCCTCGTCACCCTCTTCAGCCTCGCCGCCGAACGTGCGCCGCTCGGACGGTCGGCGACCGTGATGTCGATGGCGGGGTCGGCGATCATCGTCGGCCAATCGGTGTCCTCGGCGATCAACGGAATCCTCGCCGAGGATCGGGGAACGGCCGTGGCGATGGCCGTCCCGGTGGCCGCCTCGGCGATCGTCCTGTGTGCCGGTGTCCTCAATCTGTTCGTCGGGAGGCGCCGCGATCTGAGCTCTGACAAGCCGTCACGGCAGCGCGTCGACGGAGCCGAGGAAGAGATCTGAATCACTTCGACTTTCCGTGTTTTGGGACGGCGTGTCCCAGGCATTGCCAGGTGTGACCGGGACATAACCGAGGAGTAGGATGTCCGCTGGTCCATCGTGAAATGCGCCACGGATCGTGGCCTCTCACACCACTACGGAAAGCACACAATGTCTTCAAGCACCTCGACGACCGAGGCCGTCCGCAGCGATACCCGCTTCTTTGGACACCCTCTGCCGCTCATGCAGCTGTTCAGCCTGGAACTGTGGGAGCGATTCTCCTACTACGGGATGAACGGCATCCTCGCGATTTACCTCTACTTCAGCGTCACCGACGGCGGCATGGGGATGGAGCAGGGTACGGCAGTGGGCATCGTCGGTGCGTACGGCGGTGCCGTCTTCCTCGCCACGATCCTCGGCGCCTGGATCGCCGACCGCCTCGCCGGAGCGGAGAAGGTCCTCTTCTACTCCGCGATCATCATCATGATCGGTCACATCTGCCTGGCGTTCATCCCCGGCTTCGGGGGAGTGGCAGTCGGCCTCATCCTTGTTGCGCTCGGCTCGGGCGGTCTCAAGGCGAACGCCTCGGCACTGGTCGGTGAACTCTACGAAGAGAAGGACCCGCGTCGTGACGCCGGCTTCACCATCTTCTACATGGGCGTGAATATCGGTGCCCTCCTCGGCCCGCTGCTCACCGGACTCCTGCAGAAGAACATCGGATTCCACTATGGATTCGGGGCCGCCGCGGTCGGTATGGCACTCGGCCTGATCATCTACCTCACCGGTCGCAAGAGCCTGCCGCCGGAGTCTCGTGTTGCAGTCAATCCGCTGCCGAAGAACAAGCTCTACCTCTTCATCGTGGCCGTCGTGGTCGTCATTCTCCTCGCCGTCATTCTGTGGATGACGAAGATCGTCAACGCGGAAAACCTCGATTGGTGGATCGCCGGGATCTCTGCCGGAGCGGCCGCCTGCTACTTCATCGTCATGTACACCTCGCCGCAGACGAACTCCGACGAACGCTCTCGTGTTCTCGCCTTCATCCCGTTCTTCCTGACGGTTGTCGTGTTCTGGTCGATGTACCAGCAGATCTTCGGAGTGCTGACCGTCTACTCGGATACTCAGCTCAACCGGTCGATCTTCGGATGGGAGATGCCGATCAACTGGATCCAGCTGATCCCTGCGTTCTTCGTCATCGTCTTCGCCCCGCTGTTCGCGACGATGTGGATGAAGCTCGGACCCAAGCAGATCTCGACACCGGTCAAGGCCGGACTGTCACTCGTGCTCATCGGCATCGGGTTCCTCATGTTCCTGCCTTTCGCTGAGGCCGGCCCCAATGAGACTCCGCTGCTGTGGGTGGCTCTCACATTGGCCGTATTCGTCTTCGGTGAGCTGCTCATCTCGCCGGTGGGCCTGTCGTTCTCGACGAAGGTCGCTCCGAAGGTCTTCCAGTCGCAGATGATCGCCGTGTTCTTCCTTGCCTCGGGTGTCGGTACGGCACTGTCCGGTGTGCTCGGCGGGTACTTCGACGCCGGCAACCAGGCACCCTACTGGCTGTCGGTCGGCGGATCGTCGGTCGTGCTCGGCCTGCTCGCGCTGACGCTGACGAAGCCGATGCTGGGGCTGCTGCGCGGAATCCGCTGATTCAGTAGCTTCGCGCATAGCCAGCGCAGTCCGAAGGCTCCTGTGGGTCACCGCCTCACGGGAGCCTTCGTCGTTTCCGGGCGGGCATCCCTCACCCGCAGTGTCGCTTCAGAGCGTTGCAGCACGAGGGTGTGGCCGGACGGGTGAGGGGTGCGGTGCCACCGGCAGATTATACGAGTTCGGGTGACAGATGCCGGGCATCGAGAGGCTGCCTGCAGCAGTCAGACGCCGATGAAGATGGGCAGCGCGTCAGGATGGTGGGCGTGGACGATCGTGAGGAACACGAGCGCGTCGAAGAGCAGATGCACCGTGACCGTATACGGCAGCGATTTCGTGCGAGTGAAGATGAAGGCCTGCACGAGTGCGAAGGGGATCGTCAGCAGCGGACCGATCGACCGGTAGCCGAGCTCCCAGAGGAACGAGACGAAGATGATCGTGGTGAATATGTTCGCGGTCCAGAACGAGAAGTGTTTGCGCAGGAGCGCGAAGACCGTGCAGATGAAGAACAGCTCGTCCCAGATGCCCACGGCGTTGACCCCGAAGAACAGTCGGATGATCTCCGACCAGTTCGTCAGCGGAGGCCAGTTGAGGTAGACCCCGGTGCGCATGAAGTACTGCGGCAGCACTGCCCAGGCGACCACAACGACGAAGACCAGCCATGCCCATTCCAGCCGCGACCAGGGTTGGCCGCGACGCAGCGGAAACTGGATCGTCTTGTCTTCGAACACATAACGAGTCACGAGCCAAGGGCCGATGACGACGGCCGAGAGCACAACGCCCATGCGTGCGATGTTCGACCACGAGATATCGGCTTCGACCGATATCGCCGAGATGAGAGCGAGACACGCGGCGATGATGCTGAGGTCTCTGGCGAAACTCCGATTGACACTCCACGCGATGATCATGGCCGCGAGCATCGGTGCGTATCCGAAGGCGCGGACCTGCGGAAACGTCGTTCCCAGGCCGAAGAGCACAACCGCCGAGACCGCCAGCGAGGCAGCCGCAGCGGCCTCCCAGATGAGCGGTTTCAACTGTGAGGATTCGATGGTTACTGCTCGGTCAGTGTCCACGCTCCACACTGTAGACGAACCCGGTCCGAGTCGCACCGGAACTTCGACCAGTGCCGCACCGAATCATCGCGTCTGGCTCCGCCGATTCACAAGTAGGATCGGAGCGAGGGAAGGACATCATTGGACCCAGAGGACTACTCCGAGCTCATCGCCGAATTGGCACCGAATCTCCACACCGAGACGACGCCGGTACGCAGCGCCGTCGGGCGCACCACGGCCTCGGACATCAGAGCTCCGCGATCGGTGCCCGACTTCGCCGCCTCGGCGATGGATGGTTTCGCCCTCGACGGCGCTGCCCTGAACTCCGCCCGCGACGGGAACGCCATTCGAGTCGTCGGCGACACCCCCGCCGGACATTCCGCCGTCACGCTGCAGACGGGATGCGCTGTGCGCGTGATGACAGGTGCTCCCGTTCCCTCCGGCGCCGAGGCGGTCGTCCCTGTCGAGCTGACCGACGCTCGACAGACCGGGCCGGCTCCCGAAGCCATCCGAATTGATTCCCTCCCCGCCGCTGTCCCGCCCGGGTGGAACATCCGCTCGATCGGTGAGGACATGTGCCGGGGCGACATCGTCCTGACCGCCGGGGAGCGGATCACCTCGGCCGGAGTCGGCGTGCTGGCGATGCTCGGCATCACCGAGATCGAAGTTCTCCGCAGACCCCGCATCGGTCTGATCGTCACCGGGGACGAAATCCAGGGTGCCGACCAGACAGGTGAGAGTCGCACCGAGGCGGCCGCCTCCTTGATCTTCAATTCGAACCTGCCGATGCTCGCCGCCGCAGTCCGCGGCTTCGGTGCCGAATCCATCGAAGCCACGTGCAGCGACGACGCCGACGAGCTGCGCGGTGTGCTCACGACGATGAGCGCCGAGGCCGACCTCGTGGTGACAACCGGAGGTATCAGCGCCGGTGCCTTCGAAGTCGTCCGTCAGGTCCTGGAACCCGACCATTCGACGTTCCGCCGACTGGATATGCGACCCGGATCGCCTCAGGGCTTCGGACGCCGCGGCACTCTGCCGCTCATCCATCTGCCCGGCACTCCACAGGGAGCCTTCGTCGCCTTCCACCTCTTTGTCGGCTCGCTGCTGACCGGGAAGAGCCTGCGACGGAGATGGCGGAAGGGACTTCTCGCAGGACCCGATCTGCGAACACACGGAAACGCCGTCACTTTCCGTCCCGGCACCTTCGCCGAATCAGGGGAGATCCTCCCTGCCGACCGGTCCAGGCTTCCGAACTTCGCCGCGGCCGATGTGATCATCAGAATCCCGCGCGGCACCGATACCCCGCATGGTTCAGCAGAACTGTGCGCAGGCACGGCCATCGACTACCTCGAGTGCTGACGCCTTCCCTCCCTCCCTTCCGGATTAGGATGGGGTCATGTCGACTTCACGCCTGAGTTCTGCCGACCGGACCCGCTACGCCCGGCAGATCCGACTGTCCGGATTCGGTGAAAGCGCGCAGGCCGCACTGCTCGACTCGCATGTTCTCGTCATCGGTGCCGGGGGACTCGGCGCCCCGATACTCAGCTACCTCGCGGCCGTCGGCATCGGCACGATCACCGTGATCGATCCCGATGTCGTCGAGCTGAGCAATCTGCATCGCCAGGTCATCCACACCGAGGCGGCCATCGGCACTCGTAAGATCGATTCCGCCCGGCAGCGGATGAACGGGATCAATTCGTCGATCGAGGTCCGGACGATTCCGCAGCTGCTCACTCCGGACAACGCTCTCGAACTCTTCGAAGGCGTCGACATCGTCGTCGACGGCAGCGACAACTTCGCCACCCGCTACCTTGCCAACGATGCCTGTGAGATTCTCGGAATCCCACTCGTGTGGGGGACGATCCTCGGTTTCGACGGTCAGGTCGCCGTCTTCGATGCCGAACGCGGCGCCACACTGCGCGACCTCTACCCCGAGGTTCCGGCTCCGGGCAGTGTGCCCGACTGTTCGGTCGCCGGAGTCCTCGGGCCCCTGTGCGGAAGCATCGGATCCGCGATGGCGATGGAGGCCATCAAGGTGCTCACCGGAATCGGCACACCGCTCGTCAACAGCGTGGCCATCCACAGCAGCCTCGACACCAGTTGGGAGACGGTCCCGGTGCGACCGATTCCGGGCAGGCCTCCGGTGACAGACCTCGGGCAGCACCGCGGCGACTACGCCCAGCACACGTTCGACTCACTCAAGACCGACGACACCGCAGAGAGAACAGCCGGCCCGACCACAGGGGAAAGCCTCCTGGGGCCGGCCACCGTGACCTGGGCGGACGTCGAGGCCGACTCCATCCTCGTCGACATCCGCGATGACGATGAGGTCGCCTCGGGGATGGTCCCCAGTGCCATTCACATTCCGATGGACGAGCTGCTCGCCGATCCCAGCCGCTTGCCGACTCCCGACACAGCGGACACCCCCGCCTCCTCTGATGCCGCCCCAGCACGGCCGCACGGCATCGCCCTCTACTGCCGGTCGGGAGTGCGCTCGGCGAAGACCGCTGCGCAGCTGCGCTCTCACGGCATCGCGGTGACCTCGGTCAACGGCGGATATCTCGCCTATCTGTCACAGCCGACTCCAGAGCAGAGCTGACGAGGCTTCAACCGATCTCGCTGTTCAAGGTCCTACCCGCCGGCGAACGGCGGGAGGACATCGACGGTGTCACCGTCGGACAGTTTCACGGACCGATCGGTGGCGGCCACGGAATTGACGAGGAAGCTCGAGCGCGACAGCACGGTCGCGGCTTGGGGGTCGGCCGCCTCGGCGAGGGACGTGACGAGCTCATCGACGGACCCGGCACGGATCTGTGATTCGCGGGCGCCGAAGGCCTCCCGGGCTGCGGCGAAGAACCGAACGGTGATGGTGGGCACTTATCCTCCGATGGCGCTCATGGGTCGTTGTGGCTGCTCGAACGAATCCGTGTCCATCCCATGACCGGCGAGCTTCTTCCAGTGCGCACCCTTCCATAGGTTCGCAATCGATTCGTCGGAAGCACCATCGCGCATCGCCGTGAGCAGATCAACCTCGGTGCGGGAGAACAGGCAGGTGCGCACACGTCCCTCCGCGGTCAGGCGAGTGCGAGTGCAGTCTGCGCAGAAGGGACGCGTGACCGAAGCGATGATGCCGACAGTGCCGAGGATCGAATCGGGACGGCGTCGATCGGCGACGAGGAACTTCTCGGCCGGGGCCCCGTTCCGCGGGGCCGAATCCGGGGTGAGCACGAATCGGGGTTCGAGGAGGGCGAAGATGTCGGCTGCGGTGATCATCGACGTCCGCTCCCAGGAATGTCCGGCATCCAGGGGCATCTGTTCGATGAACCGCAGGCTCAGATCCTGCTCGAGACACCACTGCAGAAGATCAGGAGCCTGTGCATCGTTGACCCCCGGCAGCAGCACAGCGTTGATCTTCACAGGGTTGAGACCGGCGGCTTTCGCCCCGTCGATGCCCTCGAGCACACGTTTGAGGAACGGGCGCCGGGTCATGGTCGCGAAGGTCTCCGGATCGATCGTGTCGAGAGAGACGTTGATGCGATCCAGTCCCGCCGCTTTCAGCCCCGCGGCGCGTTTGTCCAGGCCGATCGCGTTCGTCGTCAGTGCGATGTTCGGTCGCGGCTCCAGTGCTGCGACGCCGGCGATGATCTCGTTGATGTCCTTGCGGGTGAGAGGTTCGCCTCCGGTGAAGCGGACCTGGTCGACGCCGAACTTCTCCACGGCGATGCGGACGAAGCGGACGATCTCGTCACCGGACATTGCGGAGTCGCGAGACATGAACTCGACGCCCTCTTCCGGCATGCAGTAGGTGCAGCGCAGATTGCAGAAGTCGGTGAGGGAGATGCGGAGGTCGCGAGCGCGGCGATCGAAGGTGTCGAGCAGCGAGTCCTCATTGTGAGCGGTGAACTCCTCGCCCGGGTCCACCGTCGGAGTTCTCAGCACCGGCATGGGCAGGCCGATCTTCTCCATTGCGTCATCCTCCTTGAACAGCGTGTCGATATCATCGTCCCATGACTACTGCGAAGATGCATCGTGAGCGCATATCCGAGATCATTACGCCGCTGACCGGTCCGGTGAGCCTGCCGCTGAGTTCACTGCTGGAAGCGCCGAGGCGACTGACCGCCGATGTGGAATCGCCGATCGATGTGCCCGGCTTCGACAACTCGAGCATGGACGGCTACGCCCTGGCCGCGGCCACCGTGGAGGAGATGCGGCAACGCCCGATTCTCGTATGCGGTCGCGTCGCAGCGGGGTCCCGTGGTGAGACAGTCCAGCCGGGCACCGCGGTGGAGATCATGACCGGGGCACCGCTGCCGCAGGGAACCGATATGGTCGTCAAGATCGAAGACACCTCGCCGGGACGCTTCGGTGCCGAATCCATCACCCTATCCATCACCCTCGACGCTCATGCGGAACCGTGCCCGGGAGCATTCGTCCGCCCCCGCGGCTCCGACGTGAGCGCCGGTCAGACCGTGTTGAGCGCGGGCACCATGCTGACGCCCGCTCACCTCGGCGTGGCCGCCGCGTGTGGAGTGAACGAACTGCCCGTGCTCGGCCTGCCGCGTGTCCTCGTCGTGAGCACGGGTGATGAGATCGCCGCCGAGGCGGCCGCCGGGATCAACGACGCGAATTCCGTGACGCTCAGCTCCGGGCTGCGCCGCCTCGGTGTCGACACCGAGGTCGCGTTCGTCCCCGACGACCCGCAGCAGCTGCTCGACCGAGTCCGCGACAGCGACGCTCAGCTGGTCATCTCGACCGGCGGCATCTCGAAGGGAGCGCACGAAGTCGTCAAACTCGCTGCCGATCTCGATGCGGGCTCTTCGATGACCTTCGAACCGATCGCCATGCAGCCGGGGGGACCGCAGGGCTGCGGACGTCTGGCCGACCACGCGTGGGTGGCACTTCCCGGCAACCCGGTGAGCACACTCATCAGCTTCGAGCTCTTCATCCGCCCCGCCCTGCTCGGGCTGGCCGATCATGAAGCACCCCGGGAAGTCGCCCACCACCGACTGGCCCACGGATTCGACGAAGCCCCTCCAGCCGGAAAGCTGCAGGTCCGCCGTGCCAGACTGACTGAGGCAGGCCTCGAGTTCGTCGGTGACTCCCGATCCCACCTGCTGCAAAGCTATGCCGAAGCCAGCCATCTCGTCTTCATCTCACCCGAGGAGGCGGGCACAGGCGATCCGTTCTCAGCTGTGGAAGATAGGCTGATGACGTGGAAGATCGCATGAAACTCAGCCACGTCGACGCATCGGGGACAGCCCAGATGGTCGATGTCGGCGACAAGGACGTCACGAAGCGCCGGGCCGTCGCCTCCGGCCTCATCACCACTCGGTCCGAGGTCATCGACCTCATCGCCGAGGCGGGCCTGCCCAAGGGTGATGCCCTGCCCGTGGCCCGCATCGCGGCCGTGATGGGCGCCAAGCGCACCAGCGACCTCATCCCGCTGTGCCATCCGTTGCCGCTGACGGGAATCGATGTGGAGTTCGAACTCCGCGAGGATGCAGTGGCCATCACCGCCGCGGTCAAGACCGTGTCGAAGACCGGCGTCGAAATGGAAGCGCTGACGGCTGTGACCACGGCGGCGCTGACGATCTTCGACATGATCAAAGCCGTCGACAGTCGAGCCGTGATCGGCGACATCAAGGTCATCGAGAAGACCGGAGGAAAGAGCGGCGATTGGACACGAGAGTCATGAGCACCGGAACCGTCGTGACCACAGGAGTCGTCGAGACCCCGATTTCGACCCAGGAGCTCGAACCCGAGGTCCTCACCGACGCCTGTGGTGCCGCCGTCAGCTTCTCCGGTGTCATCCGCGACCACGATGAAGGCCGTGGAGTGAGCCGACTGCACTATGAATACCACCCCCTGGCCTCAACACAGATCGCCGAGGTGGCGGCAGACGTCGCTGCCCGTCATCCCGCGGTCAGGCTCTCCGTCGTCCACCGCGTCGGTGACCTCGAGATCGGCGACGTGGCCCTGGCCGCGGTCGTCGCCTCCGCTCACCGGCAGGATTCCTTCCGCGCCTGCTCCGAGCTCATCGACGAGGTCAAGGCCCGGGTCGCGATCTGGAAACACCAGCACTTCAGCGATGGCACGGACGAATGGGTAGGAGCCCTCGAATGACACGACTGCGTATCAGCGATGCGGCACGTTTCCTCGGAGTCAGCGATGACACGGTTCGCCGGTGGGTCGCCGATGGTCGCCTCTCCCAACACAAAGACGCGTCGAACCGGGCGGTCGTCGAAGGCAGTGAGCTCGCCGCTCTCGCCCAATCATCGCCCGGGGCTCTGCCCGATCCCAGCGGCGTCGTGAGCTCCTCGCGCAACCGCTTCGCCGGACTCGTCACAGACGTCAACATCGACGGAGTGATGGCCCAGGTCAGCATGCAGTGCGGTCCCTTCCGCGTGGTATCGCTGATGTCGGCCGAAGCCTGTCGCGAACTCGAGCTCGAACCGGGAAGCCTCGCGACCGCCTCGGTGAAGGCGACGATGGTGTCGATCGACACCGTCCCGGGTTCGTGAGGGGCAGCCGACTCTTCCGTGCTGCACGAACTATCCGAGTCTCATAATCGGAACTGAAGTCGACACGGAACCGCATCTGCGGGTTCAATGGGGGGTATGAAGAAAACCCTGCTGGGGCTCTGCACCGTCGCAGCCCTGACCCTGACCGCCTGCTCCTCCGGACCCGACACGGGGGCCGAAGCGGACCAACCGGAAGAGATCACCGTCTTCGCCGCCGCTTCGCTCACCGAAGTCTTCGAAGACATCGCCGATGAGTTCACGGCCGCCGACCCGAACGCACCCGAGGTGAAGTTCTCCTTCGCCGGATCGTCCGACCTGGTCTCCCAGATCTCCGAAGGCGCCCCCGCCGACGTCATCGCCACCGCTGATGAGAAGACCATGGACACGCTGGAGAACGACGACCTGCTCGCCGGCGAGCCTGAGATGTTCGCTTCGAACACGCTCACCCTGGCCGTGGCCGACGGCAATCCGAAGGCGATCAAGAGCTCCAAGGACTTCTCTGGCAATGACCTCGTCGTCTGCGCGCCTCAGGTGCCTTGCGGAGCCGCGACGGAGAAGTGGGCCGAGACCAATGACGTCGAACTCGATCCGGTCAGCGAAGAGAACTCGGTCACCGATGTCCTCGGCAAGGTGGGCGCCGGACAGGCCGATGCGGGAATCGTCTACGTCACTGATATCGCCCGTGGCGACGGCAAGGTCGAACAGGTCGATCTCGACGGCGCAGACAAGGTCATCAACAAGTACCCGGCCGCCACCGTCAAGGCCAGCGAGAACCAGGACCAAGCCGATGCCTTCGTGAAGTTCCTCGGCTCCGACACAGCCCAGAAGCTGCTGCGCGACGCCGGTTTCGCCGCAGGCTGACAATGCCCGCGCCCTCCCCGAACTCACCGGAGACGTCCCCGCCCCGCCGAGAGAGGCGGCTCAGATCGGATCCGCTCATCCCGGGCTGGCTGTGGCTGCCCGCCGTCATCGGCATCGTCTTCCTGCTCCTGCCGATCATCGGCCTGCTCACCCGGGTTGAACCGCAGGGTCTGCTTGCCGTGATCACGGCCGAGGAATCCCGACTGGCGATGAAGCTGTCCCTGCTGACCTCGGTGACCTCGGCCCTCATCAGCGTCCTCATCGGCTTTCCCCTCGGGCACCTGCTCGCCACCCGAACGTTCCCCGGCCAGCGCATCGTCCGCACCCTCATCCTGCTGCCCCTCGTGCTGCCACCGGTGGTCAGCGGACTCGCACTGCTCTACACCTGGGGCCGGTCGGCCATCCTCGGCGGCGGACTCGAGGCGGCGGGCCTCAGCCTCGCCTACACCACCTCGGCGGTGATCATGGCGCAGGTCTTCGTGTCCCTGCCGTTCATGGTCATGTCCGTCGAGACCGCCACCGCTGGGCTCGGCCGCCGCTATGAGCTCACCGCCGCCGAACTCGGCGCTAAACCCAACCGTGTCTTCTTCACCGTCACCCTGCCGCTGCTCCGACACGGGATCATCACGGGTGCCGTGCTGTGCTTCGCTCGCTCGCTCGGCGAGTTCGGTGCGACGCTGACCTTCGCCGGGTCGCTGTCCGGCGTCACCAGGACGATGCCGCTGCAGATCTACCTCGTGCGCGAATCCGACCCCCAGGCAGCCATCGGTCTCTCGCTCCTGCTCATCGCCATCGCCGTGCTCATCATCATCCTCGCCTACCGGTCCCCGCACGCTCCCCGCCTGAAGTCCCCGCGCAGTTCCCCGACACCCACTCCAGTCGACACGGTCCCGGCTGCCGCCCCCGCCGAGGCGGCCCCGCGCTCCCCGACGGATGTATCCGAACGTGGGGGAGCGGACAGCACAGACGCGCAATCCGCGGACCCCGGGCAGGGCATCAGTGCCGAAATCCGACTCAGCGCCCGTGGAATCGCACTGGATCTCAGTGCCTCGCGGCCGGGAACCACCGCGATCATCGGTCGCAACGGGGCCGGAAAATCCACCCTGTTCCAGGTCCTCACCGGAGCCCTCGTGCCCGACTCCGGACGACTCCGCATCGGGGAGGACACGGTGTTCGATATCGCCGCGGGCCTGTGGCCACCCGTCCACGATCGCGGCATCGTCCATCTCGCGCAGAACCCGCTCCTGTTCCCGCACCTCAACGTCATCGAGAACGTCAGCTTCGGTCTGCGGGCTTTGGGCGCGTCTCGCGGCGCCGCAAATGAACGCGCGCAGGCGATGCTCGACCGCCTCGGCGTGGGGCAGTGCGCGAACCGCAGACCGGACGCCGTCTCCGGCGGGCAGGCCGCCCGCATCGCCCTGGCTCGTGCTCTCGTCGTCGAGCCGAAGCTGCTGCTGCTCGACGAGCCTCTCGCTGCCCTCGACGTGGATGTGGCAGTCGAGACCCGGCAAGTGCTGGTCCGTCTGCTGAAGGGTCGCAGCGCACTGCTCGTCACTCATGACGTCGACGATGTCACCGCCTTGGCCGACTCACTGGTTCTGGTCGAGAACGGAAGCGTCGCCCACTCGGCTCCCATCGGGCAGGTCGACCCCGAATCCGCAGGTGAGGCCGCTGAATTCCTCCTCAGCTTTTGCATGCGGGACCGTGACGGAATAGTGTGCAATCAGTCACAGTGAAAATTGGCATGCAAGGGAGCACACCGCAGTGTCCGAATTGTCTTACTCGTCGGGAACATCGACGGAACCGCTGCTCGGGATCACCATCGCCGAGCACATCAAACGCACCGCAGCCGAGAATCCCGAAGCGCTGGCCTTGGTCGATCGGCATTCGAACCGGAGGTGGACGTACTCCGACTTCGATCGTGATACCGACGCACTGGCCATCGGTCTTCTCGAACGTGGGGTGAAGAAGGGCGACCGCGTCGGCATCTGGGCGCAGAACGTCGGCGAATGGGCGCTCGTCCAGTACGCCACGGCGAAGATCGGGGCGATCCTCGTCAACGTCAACCCCGCCTACCGCAGCCACGAACTCGAGTTCGTCGTCGAGCAGTCCGGAATGAGCCTGATGATCTCGCAGATCGTCGCACCTCCGCACTCGGACTTCCATGCCATCGCCACCGAGGTGGCGGCCAAGATCCCCGGCCTCGACCTCGTCTTCCTCGACACTGTCACCGAGGACCTCATCGGCGGTGTCACGGTGGGCGAGCGCGAATCCTTCGCCCACCTCATCGAGCAGGGTCGCGAGATGCTCGACGACGAAGGGGCGAAATACGCGGTGCGGCTGCAGCAGCTCATCGACGACCTCTCGGCCGATGATCCGATCAACATCCAATACACGTCCGGAACGACAGGCTTCCCCAAGGGCGTGACGCTCAGCCACCACAACATCCTCAACAACGGCTTCTTCATCGGCGAGATGCTCTCGTACACCCCCGCCGACACCGTGGTCGTTCCCGTGCCGTACTACCACTGCTTCGGCATGGTCATCGGCAACCTGGCCGCACTCAGCCATGGCGCAGCGATCGTGCTTCCGGCTCCCGCCTTCGACCCGGTGGCGACGATGCGGGCGGTCACCGAAGAGCAGGCCACCTCGCTCTACGGTGTACCGACGATGTTCATCGCGGAACTCGAGCATCCGCAGTTCGCGGAATTCGACTTCTCCTCGCTGCGCACCGGCGTCATGGCCGGTTCGCCCTGCCCGGTCAATACGATGCGTCGAGTCATCGACGATATGAACATGTCCGAAGTCGCCATCTGCTACGGCATGACGGAGACCGCGCCGGTGTCGATGATGACGCGAGTGGATGACTCACTGGAGAAGCGCACCGAGACGGTCGGCCGAGTCATGCCCCACCTGGAGATCAAGATCGTCGACCCCGTCACCGGACAGACCGTTCCGCGCGGCCAGAAGGGCGAGTTCTGCACTCGCGGATACGCTGTCATGCTCGGCTACTGGAATCAGCCGGACAAGACGGCCGAAACCATCGATGCGGCTCGCTGGATCCACACCGGCGACCTGGCCATCATGGACGACGATGGGTACGTCGACATCTCCGGACGGATCAAGGACATGGTCATCCGCGGAGGCGAGAACATCTATCCGCGCGAGGTCGAGGAATTCCTCTACCATCATCCCGCGATCCGCGACGTCCAGGTCGTCGGCGTCTCCGATGAGAAGTACGGCGAAGAGCTTATGGCGTGGGTGATCCTCAAGGACGGATTCGACTCGCTCACCGCCGACGAGGTCCGTGAGTTCTGCTCCGGCAAACTCGCTCATTTCAAGATCCCTCGCTATGTCGAAGTCCGTGAGTCGTTTCCGATGACCGTGTCGGGCAAGATCCGCAAGATCGAGCTGCGCAGAGAAGGCGAGAAGCTCGCTCACACGGCCGACGCCTGAGGGCTGCGATCGCGTCCCGGCAGGAACTGCAGTCGGGGGAGTGCTCGAGGTCACAAGTCGGTTGCAGTTCTGTCTGCCCCGGGCGTGCCGTTCTTCTGCGCGCCCATATTCACTAGGATCACAACATATGAGAGCTGAATCACCACCACTGGTGTCCTTGAGCAAAGTCGAGAAGCACTACGGCGACTTCCACGCATTGAAGAACGTCAATCTCGATATCGCCGAACGCGAAGTCGTCGTCGTCATCGGACCCTCCGGCTCGGGCAAGTCGACCCTGTGCCGGACGATCAATCGGCTGGAGACCATCACCTCCGGCAGCATCACGATCGATGGCCGGGAACTGCCCGCCGAAGGCGCGGCCCTGGCTCAGCTGCGCTCCGACGTCGGCATGGTGTTCCAGGCCTTCAACCTCTTCGCCCACAAGACGATCCTCGAGAACGTCACTCTGGGACCGATCAAGGTGCGCAAGATCCCGAAGGCCGAGGCGGACAAGCAGGCGATGGCGCTGCTCGAACGCGTCGGCGTCGCCCACCAGGCCGACAAGTATCCGGCTCAGCTCTCCGGTGGTCAGCAGCAGCGTGTTGCGATCGCCCGGTCTCTGGCGATGAAGCCGAAGGTGATGCTCTTCGATGAGCCCACCTCGGCGTTGGACCCGGAGATGATCAACGAAGTCCTCGACGTCATGGTCGGACTCGCCGAGGAGGGAATGACCATGGTCGTGGTCACACACGAGATGGGCTTCGCCCGCAAAGCCGCCCATCGCGTGGTGTTCATGGCCGACGGGGAGATCGTCGAAGTCGCCGAACCCGAGGAGTTCTTCACGAACCCCCAGAGCGCCCGAGCCAAAGACTTCCTGTCGAAGATCCTCACCAACTGACACCACCGCTTTCAATCAGCACCACCTCACTCACAAGGAGAGACCATGAAGAAGCTCAGACTGGCGGTCGCCTCGGTGGCCATCGGAATGCTGGCACTCAGCGGCTGCGGCCAGGGCGGAACCCCGGACGCACCTGCCGACGGCGACGGAGCCAAGGCAGAGGCTCCCGAATACACTGTCAACGAGAGCGCGGACATCGCCGACTCGAAGACGTGGAAGGCGGCGAAGGACGCCGGCGAGATCACCATCGGCGTGAAGTACGATCAGCCGGGTCTCGGAAACGTCTCGGCCGGATCGAAGACGCCCGAGGGCTTCGATATCGAGATCGCGAAGATGGTCGCCGCACAGCTCGGTTTCAAGCCCGACCAGATCAAGTACACGGAGACCGTTTCGGCCAACCGTGAGCCGTTCCTGCAGCAGGGCAACGTCGACATGGTCGTCGCCACCTACACGATCAACGACGAGCGCAAGAAGGTCGTCGACTTCGCCGGGCCGTACTACGTCGCCGGTCAGGATCTGCTCGTCGCCGAGGACTCCGATATCGCCGGTCCTGAGGACCTCGACGGCAAGAAGGTCTGCTCCGTCGACGGTTCGACTCCGGCGCAGAACATCAAGGACAAGTACAAGAAGGCCGAACTCGTCACCTATGATGCCTACTCGAAGTGCGTCACCGACCTGCAGTCGGGATCCGTCGACGCGGTGACCACCGATGACGCGATCCTGCGCGGCTATGCCAAGCAGTACGAAGGCGAATTCAAAGTCGTCGGCAAGCCCTTCACCGAAGAGCCCTACGGCGTCGGACTGCCCAAGGACGACAAAGCCCTGCGGGACGCGGTCAACGATGCTCTGGAGAAGGGCATGGACGACGGCGATTGGAAGAAGGCATTCGAATACACACTCGGATCCACCGATGGTGTCGACATGCCCAAGGTCGACCGCTACTGACCCAGTCCACAGATTGACATGATGCGAGGGCACCGTGCGGTGCCCTCGCATCGATTAAGGAATCTGCCATGGATTTCCTGGAGCTTCTCCAGATGTTCCTCTCCGGCGCGTGGGGAACGATCAGACTCTTCACCGTCGCCCTGATCGGATCGATGATCCTCGGTACGGTACTCGCCGCCATGCGTGTCTCACCGACCCCGGTGCTGCGCATCGCCGCATCGACGTACATCAACGTCGTCCGGAACACTCCGCTGACGCTCGTGATGTTCTTCTGTGCATTCGGACTGCCGTTCCTCGACATCCGATTCGGGTCGACGAGTTCTTTCAACTCCTTCGTCTACGCCACGATCGCTCTCATCGCCTACACCGCGTGCTTCGTTGCGGAGACGCTGAAGTCGGGAATCTCGACGATTCCCGTCGGACAGGCCGAAGCCGCCCGCGCAGTAGGCCTGAGTTTCGGACAGACCTTGAGCGAAGTGGTTCTGCCTCAGGCCTTCCGAACGGTCATCCCGCCACTGGGCAGTGTGATCATCGCGATGCTCAAGAACACCTCGATCGCTTCGGCGTTCAACAACCGAGAGCTGATCTCCGCGATGCGCAATGCCATCGAAATCCGCGGTGACCTCGTCATCCCGATTCTGTTCGGCACCGCATTGGCCTATCTGATCCTGGCTCTGCTGCTCGGCCGTGTCTTCGACTACCTGGAGAAGAAGCTGGTGATTCTGCGATGAGCGCACCCACTCAAGTGCTGTTCGACGAACCGGGGCCGAAGTCCCGCCGGAACAACATCATCCTCTCGATCGTGTCGCTGATCGTGCTGTTGGCTCTCGTGGCGTTTGTGATCTGGAAATTCGCCGACGCCGGTCAGCTCGAACCCGAGAAGTGGTACCCCTTCACCTTCGCGCAGATTCAGACCGTCCTTCTCCAAGGCATGCTCGCGACCCTCAAAGTCGCGGTCGTGGCATCGGTCCTTGCCTTGGTGGTCGGAGTGGTCTTCGCCCTCCTGCGGCTCTCACACAAGAAAGTCATCTCGGTTCCCGGAACGATCGTCCTCGAATTCTTCCGCGGCGTGCCCGTGCTGCTGCTCATCTTCGCGATGTTCCTCCTCTTCGGCAACGAGATCGGTGCCTTCTGGTCGGTCGTCTTCGGCCTGACTCTCTACAACGGAATGGTGCTGGCCGAGATCATCCGCGCAGGCATTCTCGCCGTCCCCACCGGGCAGCGTGAAGCGGCCATGGCGATCGGGCTGCGCTCGGGGCAGGTGATGAGCCTGGTGCTCATGCCGCAGGCGCTGCGAGCGATGATGCCGACGATCATCGCCCAGATCGTCGTGCTCCTGAAGGATTCGGCCCTGGGCTTCATCGTCACGTATCAAGACCTGCTCTACCAGGTGAACCTCATCGGTCGTGAGTACAACAACCTGCTGCCGACGTTCATCGTCGGTGCGGCACTGTTCATCATCATCAACATGATCGTCGCCGGGTTCGCCCGCTGGCTCGAGTCCCGACTCCAGCGCAAGACCACCGCCGACACCGAGGCCGACGGCCTGACCTCGAAGATCGTCGACTGACTCTGCAGTCGCGAACAGCGCCCGGTCGGCAGCGACCGGGCCCTCGTTCGACCATGTATCGTTCACATAGGAGTCGGCCATGAAGGAGTGCATCAATGCCACAGCCTCAACTCAGCCCCACACCGGTTCGAGTAGTGAAGAACATCGACCGCGAACGGTACGAGCTGTTCACCGATGAGACACCGGGAGAGTTCATCGGGTTCCTCGCCTACCAGGTCATCGATGACCACACCCTGGAACTCCAGCACACGATCATCTCCGAAGGCTTCTCCCGACGAGGCTTCGCCCGTACCCTCGTCACTCGGGTGCTCGACCTCATTCGGGCCGACGAGTCGACCCTCGTGCCGACCTGTTCGTACGTGCAGGACTACCTCGAGCGGTTCCCGCAGTACGGCGATCTCGTGGCCCATCAGTGACGGAGAGACCTCGAGGCGGCGGGGCCGGCCGTTTCGCTCCGAGCCCGAGCGGTGACCTCCACATCGGCAATATCCGCTCCGGGCTGCTCAGCTATGTGCGTGCCCGGCAGACGGGCCGGCGATTCCTGTGGCGGATCGAAGACCTCGATCGGGTGAAGGTCGGCGCGGCCGCCTCACAGCTTCAGGTCTTCGCCGATCTCGGCGTCGTCCCGGACGAGGCGCCGCTGGTCCAATCCGAACGCACTGCCGAATACGCCGCTGCGCTTGCGAGGCTGGAGGCGGACGGACTCGTCTACGAATGCTATTGCTCACGCAAAGACATCGCTCAGGCCCCCAGTGCACCGCACGCACCACCCGGAGCCTACCCGGGGACCTGTCGCCGCCTCGGGGAAGAGGAGCGCGAGTCCGCCCGGCTGAGGCTCGAAGCGAACGACCGGCGGCCGGCGCTGCGTCTGCGCGCGGACAATCGAGTTCACAGCATCGACGATGTGCTGCTCGGCCGGGTGGAGGCGGTCGTCGACGATCTCGTGCTGCGGCGAGGTGACGGTGTCTTCGCCTACAATCTCACCGTCGTCGTCGATGATGCAGCGACCGGAATCGACGAGATCCTGCGCGGGGACGATCTCGCTTCTTCGGCACCCAGGCAGGCGTATCTGGCTCGGCTGCTTGGTCTGGCCGAACCGGGCTGGGTGCATGTTCCGCTGGTGCTCAACGAGTGCGGTCAGCGGTTGGCCAAACGTGATGGAGCGGTGACTTATCAGCAGCTGTGCGGCCTCGGATGGACCAACGAGGACCTCTTCGCCTGGATGCAGCAGTCGCTGGGATTCGCCGGAGACGGTGGCCCGTGGAGATCCGTCGACGATATGGTCAGCGGCATCGATTTCGCCCGGATGTCCACGACGCCGACGGTCTTCATCCCGCCTGCGGGTTCCTAGGGCCGAATCCGCTCATGCCGGCGCCTCGTCAGGCCGCTTCTTCATCAGGCTGCTGACGAGTCGACGGCGTCTCGGATGACTCCGTCGTAGATCGCTTCGAACGTGTCGAGAGTGTATTCGATATCGTGTTTGGCCACGACGTCGAGCGACGCCTTCGACATGGCATCGAGTTCATCATCGGGCATTCGGCAGATACGGGTGAACCGGTCAGCCAGCGCATCTGTGTCGCGCGGCGGGAACAGGTACCCGTTGACTTCGTCGCGGACGAGGTGCGGCAGAGCCACCGCATCGGCGAGGACCACGGGTTTGCGCGACGCCAGCGCCTCCAGCGTAGCGATGGACTGCAGCTCAGCGGTCGAGGGCATGCAGAAGAAGGTGCAGCGCTGGTAGGCCTCCATGAGCGCCTCGTCACTGATCTTCCCGAGCACATGCACACGATCGGCGATGCCGAGTTCGACAGCCAGATGCTTCAGCGGCTCCTCCTGGTCACCACCGCCGACGATATCGGCTTCGAGCCCCAGCGCTGGATCGGTCTTCGCCACGGCCTCGACGATGTCGGCGGCGTGCTTCTCCGAGGAGAGTCGGCCGACGAAGAGAACACGCGGGGGAACGGCCCGCGACGCGGCGCAGTCGAGTTCGCGCAGATGAGCGAAGCGTTCCAGGTCGATCCCGCAGGACACCGCCCTGATGGGCGAGGAGAACCCGTTCTCGGTGAGCAGATCGGCGGCCAGCTGCGTCGGAACCGTGATGAAATCGGCGGACTGGAACTTCCGGCGCAGATCCCACCAGGCGATGGCGGTGCCGCCGTCGAGAACGGCCTTCGGAGCCTTGAGATAGGGGCGGACGTTGTCGGGCATGAAGTGGTTCGTGGCCACGACAGGGATTCCGCGCCTGATCGATTCGGAGAAGGCATAGCGGCCGATGACGAAATGCGCCTGAGTATGCACGACATCGGGGCGGACGCTGTCGAGGAGTCGCGAGAGCTCGGGCTTCGTCTCCCACGGCATGCAGATCATCCACGTCGGGTGCAGAGGCCATCTGTGAGCGGTGAGGCGGTGGACGGTGACCCCGTTATCGACACTGACCGAGGGTTTGCCCGTGGCCGAGGGGCAGGCCACGTGGACATCATTCCCGCGAGCGGCGAGACCTTCGGCCAAGCGCTCGGCGAACTTCGCGGCACCATTGACTTCGGGGGCGTACGTCTCCGCCGGGATGAGGATGCGGCGTTTCGGGGTGGGACGGTGCGCAGACAGGATTCAGCTCTCCTCGGTGTCGGTCATGGTGTCGGAACGGCGGGCGTTCCTGCGCTGAGCTTCTCGATCTCTGACATCGGGATGATACCGCGACAATACAACGACGGCTGCGCAGGCGACCAATCCGGTGAGAGAGATGAGGATGATGAGCCAGACGGGGGAGTGAGCCGCCTCGCCGAGGACGACGGTGCCGAGGATCACGGCACCGATCGGGTCGATGACGGTCAGGCCGGCGATGACCATCTCCGGGGGGCCCGCGGCATAGGAATTCTGGACGAACAGGGACCCCAGGGCAACTGCCGCCAGCAGCGCCGCGACGTTGATCCAGGTGACCTGGTCGAGTCCGGCCTGGAGGAACTGGACGCTGACCAGGTGAGCGTTCGTCGCCACACAGGCGAACAGCAGGCCGGCGGCGATGATGAGCACGAGCTGAGGGGCGTGGCGGAAGACCACCACGATCACCAGGCCGACCGCCACGGCAACGGCAGTGATCCAGAACAGCGGCATCGCATCGGCTCCGAGGTGGACCTCCGATTGTGCCGTCGTCGCCGATAGCGCGACGAAGAGCGTCACCCCGGCGGTACACCAGACGACTGACTGGACGAGTCGCCTGTTGACCTTGAGCCCACGGTGGCGGACGCCGAGCAGCACCGAGACGATGAGTGAGAACGCTCCGATCGGCTGCACGACCATCACCGGAGCCAGCGCCAGGGCCACGAAATTGCCCGCCGTTCCCACTCCGAGGATGATCAGTCCGAGCAGCCACCGACGATTGCGCAGCAGTTCGGTGAAATGGGCCCAGCTCAGGCCGTTGTGGGAGTCATCCTGCCCGGCGACCGCATCGTGCTGATACAAGGCGCCATAGGCCAGTGCCACGGCCGCGATGACGGCGAGGGCGATTGCCACTATGGTCACGATGAGTCTTCCGGTATCGACGGTGTGGATGTGGGGAGCGGATCGCTTCGAGTCTATCGCGCGAGGCGGCGGCGAAGATGGCCGCAGACTGTGTTTGTCCTGACTGTAAGGCAACCCTGCGGCGACAGGTGGGGAAACCCTCAGCGCCGTGGCCGAAGCACCCTCAACGCTGTGAGCTAAAGCACTCGTCACGGTTTTGTTCGCCGGCCCGGGGGTTTGCTAAGCTGGAACACACGTCCGCAGGAAACTGCGGCATTCCTCCGTAGCTCAGTTGGCAGAGCATTCGACTGTTAATCGAAGGGTCGCTGGTTCGAGCCCAGCCGGGGGAGCAGCCAAGGCCCCGTCCGTTAGGACGGGGCCTTCGTCGTTGCCCGACACCGCGCTCGGGGTCGTCGACGTGGCTGGGGAATAGGCTCTGCA
Source organism: Brevibacterium sp. Lmc1 (assembly GCF_057654315.1). NCBI lineage: Bacteria > Bacillati > Actinomycetota > Actinomycetes > Micrococcales > Brevibacteriaceae > Brevibacterium > Brevibacterium sp. Lmc1. The sequence continues at coordinate 2,028,271 of NZ_CM172803.1, forward strand.
CACGGCGGGTTCATCTGGCATGAAGTCTTTCGGATTCCTCAGTTTCGGTCACTACGACCTTGGCGGCGACCTCGACGCCGGGCGGATGCTGCGCGATGCGGTGGAGATCTCCGTCGGTGCCGACGTGCTCGGCGTCAACGGCGCCTACTTCCGAGTCCACCATTTCGCGACCCAGGCGGCCTCTCCCATTCCGCTGCTGGCGACGATCGCCGCGAAGACCGGCAACATCGAGGTCGGCACCGGGGTCATCGACATGAGATATGAGAACCCGCTCTACCTCGCCGAGGAGGCCGCCGCCCTTGATCTGCTTTCCGACCAGCGAGTGGCGTTGGGCATCAGTCGCGGGTCCCCGGAGCCCGCCCTGCGCGGATGGGAGGCCTTCGGCTACGAGGATCTCACCGAGCCGAAGGCCGCGAACATGGCCAGAGAGAAGTTCGATCGGTTCCTCCGGGCCGTCCGCGGCGAGGAACTTGCCCCGGCCGATCCGCAGCAGTTCGGTTCGGGGAAGCGTCTGCGCATCGAACCGCATTCCCCTGGCCTTGAACGCCGCATCTGGTGGGGAGCCGGGTCCGCCTCCACCGCCGAATGGGCTGCACAGCAGGGTGTGAACCTGATGAGTTCGACTCTGCTCACCGAGGCGACAGGCGCCGCATTCGGAGACCTGCAGGCCGAGCAGATCGCCAGGTACCGTCAGGCATGGAGCGCCGCGGGGCACGGATGGACTCCACGAGTGTCCGTCAGCCGCAGCATCTTCCCGATCACCACCGACCTCGACGACCTCTACTTCGGTCGGCGAGGGGCGGGCCAAGGGGATCAGATCGGTATCATCGACGACACACGGTCGACGTTCGGCCGTACCTACGCGGGCGAACCGGACAAGCTGATCGAAGAGCTCAAGGCCGACGCGGCGATCGCGGCAGCTGATACCCTCATGCTCACCATCCCCAGTCAGCTCGGCGTCGACTACAACCTGCATATCCTCGAGTCCTTTGCCCAGCACGTTGCGCCGGCGCTGGGCTGGGCTCCTGCCGGATAATGCTGAGACGCGGGGCCGAACTGAATTGCATGAACGTAGGATGAAACGAGGCAGAGACGACGAATAGCTGAGGGGGCCGCGTGAGCGAGAGCACGAAGATGACGCAGACTCAGAAGCACATCCTCCTCATCGGCCTCGTTCCCCTCTTCATGTCCCTGCTGTCGGTGTCCAGCATCAACGTCGTCCTGCCGTCGATCGCTGCTGATATCGACGCCTCCACTTCGGCGCTGCAATGGGTGCTCACCGGTTATGCGCTGTCATTCGGTGTGGTCCTCGTCGCCGCCGGACGTGCCGGAGACGTCTTCGGACGTGGACAGCTGTTCACCATCGGAGTCGGCCTGTTCGGCCTGTCTTCGCTGGTGGCCGGAATCGCCCCTGATCCGCTGACGCTCAACATCTCCCGAGTGACAATGGGGTTGGGCTCCGGATTCCTCAATCCGCAGGTTGTGGGCCTGCTGCAGCAGTACTTCCAGGGGCCGCCGCGCGGTCGTGCATTCGGGTTGATGGGCACCACCGTCGGTTTGTCGGTGGCCATCGGCCCTGTGCTCGGCGGAGCCCTCATCGCACTCTTCGGCAGCGACCTCGGCTGGAGAGCGACCTTCCTGGTCAATGTGCCCTTCGCCATTGCCTCCCTCATCCTCGCCCGGGCCTGGCTGCCTGCCGGCGCATGGCGACCCGCCGTCGACCAGGATGCGAAGAACTCCGATGGCGGCAAGGATCTCGACCCCGTGGGGGTCATCCTCCTTGGCGTCGGCGTCCTCCTCATTCTTCTGCCCTTCGTCGAATCATCGCTGGGCTGGTTCGTCTGGCTGTCCCTGCCGATCGGCATCGGCATGATCTGGGTGTGGGCCCGGTGGGAGCGTCGATACGCGCGTCTGGGCCGTCCCCCGATGGTCGATCTCGATCTCTTCCGCATCCGCAGCTTCAGCAACGGGTCGATCATCATCGCTCTCTACTTCCTCGGCGTCACCAGCGTCTGGGTCCTCGTCGCCATGTACATGCAGCAGGGACTGGGACATACAGCCCTGGCCGCGGGAATGATCGGTCTGCCGGCCGCGCTGTGCTCGGCGGTCTCAGCCGATGTGTCCGGACGGTTCGTCTTCCAGATCGGCCGCCGCCTCGTTGTCTGGGGGATCGCGCTGTGCCTCGTCGGTCTGGTGGCCACGATCGCCGTCGTCGCGCTGCTGTCCCAGGGCATCGGCAGCGAGTGGTGGATGCTGCTGACTCTGGCGTTTATCGGCACCGCGCAGGGCATGGTCATCAGCCCCAATCAGACTCTCACCCTGCAGGAGGTCCCCCTGAGGTACGCCGGGTCCTCGGGAGGAGTGCTCCAGACCGGGCAGCGCATCGGCACTTCGATGGGGCTGGCGATCATGACCGCGCTGGCGTTCTCGATCACCGCGGTGAGCAATTGGCATTGGGGGATGATGGGGGCGTTCGTCGCGATCGCCGTCATCGTCATCCTCGCCGGTATCGTCGGTCTCATCGAGGTTCGCCGAGGCGGCCCCCGCCGGGCTTGAGTGCCGCTCGCAGCGCGCCCGGCCGAGTCAGGCAATCGTCAGCTGTCAGCGCAATAATGTTACGGATTTTAGACAATCCGCTGTGTCCGAATGTGGAAGACTGTGAACGCACATCAGCCCATGGAAGGAAACACAGTGGTCGAGGCCGTATCCGATGACGAGCTGGAGCTCGAGGAACTCGTGCGCTCGGGCGGGATCGAAACCTATTTCGCCCCCGTCGTCGACGCACTGACCTTCCACCGAGTCGGCCACCAGATTCTGCAGGCTCCCACGGGTTCCCCGGAGTTGGGTCGCGCCGAGTCGGAGAACCTGCGCCACGCCATGCGCGCCTCGACGATCACGGGTGATATCGATGCCTCTCTGCGTGACTCTGCGCTGCGCACGGCAGAAGGTGCCGGACTGCCGAAGTCGAACCGCCTGTTCCTCCATGCCGAAGCTGAGTCTTTCGCGACCCTCGAGGACCGCACCGGAGAACCCGACCGCTCGGTCATCCTCCAGCTCGACGCCACTCGGGTCGCCTCGTCCCCGGCCTCCGTGCTGCGCTCGGTGCGCTCCGCACGCGCCATGGGATGGGGAGTCGGCATGTCTTCTGTGGGTGCCGACCTGCGCAGCACCGCTTTCGTCCCGCTGGTCAATCCTTCGGTGGTCGGACTCCACCCGGACGTTCTGCGCATCGACTGCGATTCTCATCTGGCCGAACTCAACCGCCTTCTCCACGCCCACCTCGAGCGCACGGGAGCGGTCATCCTCGCCGACGGCGTCGAGACCGAAGACGATTTGGACCGTGTGCGTGCGCTCGGGGCACGGTTCATGTCTGGGCCCTACTTCGGTGAGGCCACGAAGCAGCCGCAGGCGTTCTCCGAGCCGAGCGAGGATGCCCTCGTCTCTCACTACTCTCGCAATCTGCCTGCGCTGGGCACCCCGTATTCGATCTCTCAGGGACTGCGGCGCGAGCCTCTGGTGATGAACCGCGAACTTCTCGTCGCTCAAATCGCGGCATTGGAAGAACGCGCTCTGGCATCGGGTACCGCAACCATCACCCTCGGCGTGTTCGGGGAGGACGACGAATTCTCCGAGGCGACGCGACTCCGGTACGAGAAGATCCGGGACACCGTGGGGCTCACGGCGATGTTCTCCGGCGGCTTCGACGGACCGCCGATTCCCGGAGTGCGCACCGGACTCGTCGACGCGTCCGATCCCATCCGCAACGAACACGGCGTCGTCGTGGTCGGGCCGGACTGGTCGGGCATGGTTGCCGCGTCGAAACGCAACGACCCGGGCAGCGACGGACAGACCGTCTTCGATGTCTACATCACGACCGACCGATACACATGCGTCGACGCCGCACGCAGCGTTCTCACTCGCGTCGCACCTCTCACCGCAACGGCGAAGCTGCGGACCTGAGCAGCGCGAGTCCGGGTGTCTCGACTCCGCTGAACGCACGTGTGATCCGAATGGGGAAGCGGACTCCGATGGTGCTAATGTTGTCTCGGCTGGCCCCCGTAGCTCAGCTGGTTAGAGCAGGGAACTCATAATTCCTTGGTCGTCGGTTCAAGTCCGACCGGGGGCACCACTGACCAGGAACGATAGGCAAATCTACCTCCCGGCCTGATACTGAAACACACGGTTACGACACGGTTTCGTTCTCGTCGACAAATCGATCGAGCAATGCCACGACTTCGGCAGGACCGCGGTTTTCGTGCTCAATGTAGTGCCTACTCGTAACTCCCACTTCAGAATGCCCGAGCTGCTGTGACGCATCCTTGAGGTCCGATGATCGGTAGACCTGAGTTGCGACGGTCTTCCGGATCGTGTGCGTAGTCACCCACGAGAGATCCACACCCTGGGCCATGGCCCGTACCTGTCGGAACCGGCCGCTGAAGTTGTCCTTGTCCATCCATGAGCCCACTGAAGTCGGGAATATCGCATCGTTCTCCGGCTTGTGGTCAAGGTCGTGCCAATAGCTCCTGAGGCTCGCCACAGTGAATTGGGGCAGGTACAGCACTCGCTCAGAAGACCGCGACTTCGACAGCTCTTGCCGCTTCACGCGCCCGTCTTCCCCGTACACGATGGTGCCCGACACAGTCACAGTGGGATTATCAGAAACCAAGTCGAGGTCGGACCAGCGGAGGGCCAGCAGTTCACCGACCCGCAATCCCGTGCCGAGCATGACATCAATGCACACGCCGATACGCAGTTTCGGCCACGGACGCGTATTCTTCCGCGGTCTTGCCTCCCACTTCGCCGCAGCTGCTCTCAAGGCAGACACTTCGGCCCCGGTCATCGCCCGCGCCTCCTTCGCTGACACTTCGATAGACCGCGTTGCCAGGACTGGATTCACAGCGATGACGTCGAGGCGCACTGCCTCGTTGAATCCCTGACGGAGTACGTTGCGAAGCTGTCTTGCTGTCTGCGGCGTGGACTTCTTGATGCCCTGCAGGACGGCCTCGATTCGTCCCGTCGAGCTGACTCATGGCTACACCATCTCAACTCGTCGCCAAGGCAACATCGAAGGTCGGCACCACTGAGATCGGGTACACCAACAAGGTCGAGTTCAACGACTGGTTCTACGGCGGCCGATCCAAATACGGGTCGTGGGCCGCATGGTGTGCCGCGTTCACATCCTGGGCCTGCGCCCAGATCGGCATGAAAGCCAACATCGACTACCCGCGCACTGCCGGTGTCGCGATCGCCCGCTCCTGGGCGCAGCAGCGTGGCCGGTGGGTGTCCCCGTCGAACATCAAGAAGGGAGACCTCGTCGTCTTCCTGCCCCACTTCTCCCACATCGCCATCGCCCGCGCCGACGCCTCCGGCGGTTCGGTGAAAACCGTCGAGGGCAACACCTCGCCGGGGTCGAGCGGTTCCCAGCGTGACGGCGGTGGCGTGTGGAACCGCACCCGCCCGCTGTCTCTCGTCGGCGGAGGAATCCGCCTCAACTTCACCAGCACCGAAACCACCACCCCCAGTAAGCCCACCGAACCAGAAGGGATTCTCGGCATGAGCGTCACCAACGCAGGCTTCAGAAACAAGGACGTCCCACTCCCGAAGGGGAAGTGGAAGTCCATCCCCATCGGCGACGCCGGCGGCTACTCGCTCGGCATCCTCGCCAACGGCACCAGCTTCATCGCTGACACGGAACTCACGTTCAAGGGCCTCAACCCGGGTGCCGCGGTCATCGGCCGCTTCTGCCTCGTTTCCTATAAGAAGGGCACCCCCACCCGCCGGTTGAAGGGTGGCACCTACCCGGCCAAGGAAATCGTCGGAACTGCGGGCACCAGCCTCGGTTCGGTGATGCAGATGGCGAAGTCGTCCCGCACCCCCGACAAGGGGCGCAGCATCCGTCTCCGCTTCGAAGTGTTCGCCGGGACGAAAGGCGTCACCTTCACCAAAGCCTCCCACCGATTCGCAAAGGACTGAACTATGAACCTCAACGAAATCATCCCCGCCGCTTGGCGGAAACCCACCTACGCCGTCTACGCCCTCATCGGTGTTGCACTCGGCGCGATCGCCACCGCCTACGGGCCCGAGCATGTGCCCGCCTGGCACGCCGTGGCCACGAACGTGTTCCTCTACGTCGGTGGCGCGTTCGGACTCACCGCGGCCGCGAACACCATCGTCAACCAGCGAGCCACCGGTGACGAGCCGATCATTGAACCCGATGACGACAACGACATCATCGACCCCGACGAAATCGAACCAGACGAGGAGCTCGACTCCCTCGAGGTGGTGAAGGCCGACGAGCAAGCTGCCCTCGACGCGCAACTCGCAGCCGAGATCGACAAGACACCCCCGGCAGAGGACTACCGGCCTCGGCACTGACCCGGTATTCTTTACCCTCTAGTTCCCCGACTAGATGCGTCCGCTGGACGCTCGGCCCCGGCCTCACCACACAGTGCGGTCGGGGCCATTCGTCGCTGTTTGAGCAGGGTTGATAGCTCTCGCATATGATAAGCCCATGGAAAAGGCACGCGAGATCTCTAAGTCTCGAGCGAGGAAGATCGGCAAGATACTGCGCCGATCTCCTGAGACGATGGAGGAAGTCGATGCCTATATGGATGCAGTCGAGGATCTCGACGCCTACCGGGCGACGTTCCAGAGCCCACTGGTCAGAATCAATAATGGTATTCGTCATTACGCCCGGAAAACGGGCGTCGAAGCCCGAGTGACCCAGCGCTTGAAACGATTGCCGACGATCGTCGACAAGTTGAGTCGCGTCCGTGGTCTTGATCTTTCTCGCATGCAAGACATCGGTGGATGCCGCGCCGTCACCGAGACGATTGACGAGCTCGAGCAGCTACGAAAATCTCTAGAGGCAGCATGGGGATCGGATATCATCCGCAGAACCGATTACATTGCCGAGCCTCGAGAATCGGGGTATCGAGCGGTTCACCTCGTGGTCGAACGCGACGGCAAGCCAGTCGAAATCCAATTACGCTCAGCACTGATGCACTCCTGGGCCGAGTTTATCGAAGGTTTATCCGGTGCACTGGGGGAGAACTACAAACAAGACGGGTCAAGCGTTGTGCAAGATCTAGGTAAATCTCTGTCTGTCCGGTACCGTTGTGAGGAGGAGGGCATACCGGAGCCAGTGAGTTTGCGCGCTACGATCAGCCATCAACTCGCAGACGTTAACTCTGCACTCAAGGCCCACCGCACAAGGAGGGACACCTAAATGCCTAACGAAGCAAGCTCAATTAACCACTTCTTGCTCGTGTTCGATCACTCAAAGGATCGGCTAATTGAGGTAGAAGACTATGGCCACGACTCAGAACTAGCGATGGCCGAGTATGCGGCACGAGAAAAGAAGTTCAGGGACTCACACGCCATCGACATCGTGCTCGTCGGATCGGACTCTATTGAGACAGTCAAGGTCACTCACGGCACTTACTTCAACGAAAAGAAGGACGAGCGAACGGCAGAGGACTTCCTTCGCGCTGTGCTCTGACTGAATTACCCTGGCCCCACCGCTACGGCGGTGGGGCCATTTGTCGTCTGCTCGGAAGATTTCATTGAAGCGTGAAGTCGAGCACCTGCTTCTCGCCGAGGTGGTTCTCCCAGGTCACGTGCAATCCACCCGTCGTCACGTGCAATCCACCCGTCTTTCGCTGAAAGGGTGGAGCTAGTTCGAACTGGACATGTTGGCCCGGTATCAGCTCGGGTACGTTGATGTCATTGCGCACGTCGCCGGCGATCGTGACGTGATACGCCGCGGTGCTGCCGTTTCGGAGAGTGCATAGTTCGCTGCTGTTCTGAATCAGTTCCATGACTCGCTCCTGCGATGGATGGGCCATAAAGATTACCGAGCGCTACTGGGGTGCCGTTGGTATTTTCATGTGCTTTTGCTGCGGGCAGCCCGTCGACGACTGGTGCGATTGATCTCCTCTATGGACGCGACGGAACGACCGAGAATGGCTGCCCTTTCCGCGACCGTTAGGTCTGTTCGGGTCACAGCGAAGTCGATGTCGTCTCGCGCCCACGGCCGCCACAGGATCGCAGCTCTCGCATCTTCTCGTGTCCCGACCCGCACGCCCCACTCGCGCAGCCACCTACTCGCGGTAGATGTGTTAACCCGACCGCGGCGGCAATGTCAGCAATTCTCTGCCCGGCCTCTCGGCGCAGTGTAATCTCGTCGCGCAGGCGTGCCTTGTCCTCGGCTACCGCATGCCGCTTGGTTGGAGAGATGGGGCTGATGCCTCGCCGGTACCGGTCATAGCAGCGTTTGCACAATCCACGCGCTATTGCGTCCCGGTCACACCACACTGCGGCACAGGTGCTCATGCTGGGCTCATCGTTGAGGGCATGGCAATAGGGTAGCGGAAGCAATGTAGGCCCCCACCGTGGTTACGGCGGGGGCCTACGTTGTTTCATGGTGGGATCGCCGTGGTTTGACGGGCCCGAGTGGGGACTACTTTTCGCCTAGCACTCTCTTGACGAAGCTGGTGGCACGCTCGTTCAGTTTGTCGACGCGCATTGACACATGGGCTTCGAAGTCATTGTGACCTTCGACTGCGCGTGGAGGATTCCTGACGATCTCGGAGCACTCGAAATTGCCGTGTATGAGCGTCCCGAGCGAATTGCCGTTTCGTCCCGAAGGCCCGGCCTTCTTCGCTGTGAACATCCGTACGCCGGTGGTCTCGTGCAAGTCCTCGCACCAACTGCACATCGCTTGGGACTTCGCCATGGGCACTGCCCTGAGCATCAGTCCGCGTGGGACGTCGTCTACGGGGACGACTATATAGGCCCGTTGAGGAATTTTCGCATCAGCCCAACCAAAGTAGTCGAGCTCGGCCCACTCGATCTCAGCGAGATTGGGTGGCAGTGTGATCTTTTCCACTTCGCGGCGAGAGGTGTTGATAAAGGACTTCTTAATCTGGGTGGCATTGAGTTGCTGCATGACTGGCTTTCTCTGATTTCAGCAGTTGCCTGAAGGTGAATAGCCGTGAAGCCGGTGCAGTTTAGCCTTCGCGCATTCTTGCGGGCAGCTCTTTGGGGGTGCTGGCGGGCTTTGTTCGCACCAAGCATGACCGGTGAACGCGAGTGGCTAACTGAGAATGTTTAGCGTGGCAATCAGCTACGGCAACAGGGAATGGGTAGAAGCTAGGTCGACTGTGTTTAGGCACAAGTCACCTATCACCCGACCGGCTGTGAATGCGGAGTTCGGGTGATTCTAGGGCAGCAGGACTAGAAGCAGGCCACGAGGGCCACCATTCCTTTCTTCCTGAGATTTCAGGTGGTTCGGCGATAGTTTCCGAGTTTGACTATATCCAAGTCCGCGTCACTGGTTCAACATGGTTCTGTTGCGTACTGCTGGCGTCGATGCTTTCGGTGGGAAGTCGGTGCTAGCTCGGGTCGCGTGCGCTCGTGTCCGGTTCGGCCTTTGGCTGTGGGTGGAGTATGGCGGATGCAGAATAGAACACAAGATCGAATATGAGGACTATGTCACAGCCACCTGGCGGTACTGGCAGAAGATCCGCAACGACGCCGGCGCCCGCGGTTCCTTCCAGAGCCGTCCGCCCGTGCCGGTGCGTGCTCATGTCATGTTCGAGCGCGACGGTGAAGTATGGCTCGATGGCACCGCGACGCGACTCGGTTTCGATGGTGCGATATTCGTTGAGATCAAAGATCGACGAGTCCAGGCGATCGGGGCGTGGTTGCCGCCGGATGATGTGTGGTGGGAGGGGAAGCCTGTCAGTTCTCAGCTGCGTTCTGCTCCATATACTTGAGCGCGATCGGGCATGTCACGTTCACCTTTAGCCACCGGCCGCGAGCATCTTCCAGAGCTCGTTTCATAATCTCCTGGCAGTGAGCGTCCTTGTCGGTGTCCTCGATCGCCTCGCAGTAGACGAACATGACTTCGTTGTCTTCGTCGTCGATCTTGTAATGCAGCGATGCAACGAGTTTCCCGGGCAGGTACAGGTCGAATTTCGACTGTTCCTGGTTGTTGAGCATGGTGTACACGAGACACACTCCTTCTGTGGAATTGTCAAAGCACTGAATGAAAAAGACTCTAAACTGCTGGTCAGACTGCTGCAAGAGGGGTTTAGAGTCTTCCGACGATCTTCGCAACAGGCACATCTTCAACCCTTGTTCGGCTCTCGAGCTTCTCTGGCAGAGGCGACGTCATCGACGACAACAGCAATATGACGCATGCTCGTGATCAACGCCCCGTAGAGGGGCCACGAAGCAGTCGGGAGATGCTGGTCATCGGAAAGGGCTCTCGCCAGTGAGTCGAGGCGTTCATACACGGGCTCAACTTCAGCATCAGGGTCGCTGATCGAGCGCCCGGCATCTTTGACAATGTTTCCCCACTCGCGGCGAAAGCTGTCATCCCACTCGCCCTCGGCGTACGTCGCGTCGCGGAGCGTGCGCGTCAGATTCCTCAGATGCGAGATCCCTTCATCGACCCGCTGCAGGATATTCTCGTAGCTCGTTTCCTCCGCCTGAGACTGTGCTTGGTTGCGAACCCGAGGATTAAGCGACTTCCTCAAATCGCCTCTCGGGTTTGCTCGCCTGCTTTCCCTTGCGAAGCGAACGGACTGCCATGCTGTGTTGAGCTCGTCGCTCATGGACTCGGTCTCGCGGAACCACTCATCGGCGCGGTCTGTGTCCCAGGAGTCGCTGAACTCGTCGGACATGCTGGTCAGGACGTCGCCCATGCGCCGATTGATACTGTCGACGTAGCGAGAGGCCTGCCGGTCCCGGATCGGGGGAATGATGATCAAGTTGACGGCGAGCCCGACAGCTACGCCCAGCGCGATCTCAATGATTCGTTCTAGAAGGAGGGGCTGCTGACTGTCGAATCCGCTTCCGAGGATGAAAATCGCGGTGGTGGCGATGGCGATCCCCTCGTCTCGGATCCATGTCACCCTGGCTCCGAGAAGACCAACAAAGAGCGCCAGGGCGAACGTCCACAGGCTGACTCCGAGGTAGTTGCCAATCAGGAAGGACAAGCCCACGCCGATTGCAGAGGCCACTGTTGACTGGGCGCCTCGCGAAAGTGATCGGTAGACCGTCGCGTGAACGGTGAGCAGTGCAGTCCATGGCGCGAGGAAAGGCATCGCCGAGTCGAGTATTGCGATTGACAGCCACCATGCTGCCGTTGCCGCGACGACAGATTTGACGATCTGGAGGAGATCGGTCGTGACTTCTGGGCGTTGGAGTAGTTCAGTGATCTTCTTCGTTGGAGTTGGCAAGGTCGCTCCGTTGCAGGTCCGTCTCTGTCATGATTACACCGTAAGCAAAGCTCGGTTTGAGACTAGCATTTCCCCTGGTCGAAGTCGTTTTGCTCTTGACGACTCAGGACTGAATTCGGTCGGCTGAGCGTCCTAGCGTCTCAGGCAACGATGGTCTCGGCAATCAAGGGGTGACGGTAGACCCTGTTCACGAGCACGACTGTCCGAACGCACACCTAGCCGAGACCCAGAGGCGTCCTTAGACTCTATTCACGAGCGCCGAAGGAGGCAAACATGACCACCTACGAAGAAGCAATCAAGCGGGCAGCAAAGCCACTCGCGGAGGCATTCTCCCGCATTCAAGAGGGCACAGCACGGGAAGCAGCTGAACGCGCCTACACGCCCGGTGGGCCGGGGCTCGATGAGCTCGAGGAGCGCATCCAGGCATGGCGGGACGAGTTCATGATGGAGCAGGGAGACAAGGCAGCCGCTGGGCGAGATCACGAGCTAGAAGGACGGAAAGTTGCATTGCTATCCGACCAGGAAGTCGCCGAACAGCTCGGCTGCAGTGTCTATCAGCTACGAGCCGACCGCGCACTCGACCGAGGCGACAGAGGTGACCGAGCCCCCGCATGGATCGAGGTCGGCACCTCCTGGCGCCCCCGAGCACGCGGAACACGCCAGTCCGCCGTGGACGCCTGGCTCGACCGACATGAAACCGGGGGGAGCAAGGAAACGAGATGATCGATCTAGAGCAGCTACTCACTTCGAAAGAGGTCGCGGAGACCCTCCAGTGCACTCCGAAACATGTCAACACGTTGCGTAAGCGTGGAGACTTGCCGGCGATGGCGATTGGCGGTATGTGGCGCTACGACCCACGGGATCTCCGGCAGTATGTTGAGCGACAACGGAGGGCTGGAGCGCAATGAACGTGCGCCAACTAGGAGACGCTGGTCTGCGACACGTTTACGACACGGTTTGAGCGAAATTTCTAGTCTCTTGGGCCATCTGCCGAGAATCGGTCTAAGGTGCTGAAGGCCTCGAAATCACTGGTCAAGGACAGACCAGTGCGATCAACGACTGACACGCAAGATCAGTACCTCTTAGAATTCCTTGGCCGTCGGTTCAAGTCCGACCGGGGGCACCACGAAGCGCTCCGCTGATTCGTACGCGAACCCTCAGGCCCCGTCACTCAGCTTCTGTTGGCGGCTCGCCTTTCTCATTCGAATTCGGTTTGAAGACGGTCCCGGACAACGGAGCGTAGGCAGTCCACTCTCCGTCCGGTTCGTTCCTGACGAGTTCGGCAATTCTGCGGTCGTCTGCCTCCGCCTCGTCGAACAGCCGTGTGAAAGCTGCTTCCGCCTTCGGGTTCTCGGCGGAATGCTCGGCCCGTATTCGCATTGCCTCGGTGTCGTCATCGGATGAAGAGATCTCGACGACGAACTGCGGGCCGACTTCGGCAGACACGAGTCGCGCGAGATGCACGCCTTGCTCGGCGAAAATGCGCGCAGCAGTCTCCGGCACCCAATTGAAGTCGGAATCCAGCGAGTCATAGTAGGACTGTTCCCATGCCTCCAGCTGCGCGACAAGTGCGCCGGACAGCCCCGTGTCCTCGTAGTCGATGGGCATGCTGATCCACAGCACCGTACCCGCATAGTCGGGGAACATGCGGATGGTCCGCGGCGGTCGTTCGTCGGTCATCTGCTCCTCGGTCATGGCGCCAGCCTAACGCCGGTCATTCGCTCGGCCCAGACACCCGACGCCACCAGCATCTTTGATGCTTGGCTGCACGCCGAACATCGACTATCATGTGGTCAGCACCTCCTTTCGGATCGTAGGGGAAGACGTATCCGAGGTAGGAGGCAGAAATGGATATGACTCAGGGCGTACTCTTCGTCCACTCAGCACCTCGTGCGCTGTGCCCTCACATCGAGTGGGCAGCGGGCGGGGCCATAGGCGCACAGGCACGCTTCGACTGGACACCCCAGCCGGCAGCACCAGGTCTCGTGCGCGCAGAAGTCTGCTGGCGCGCGCCCGCAGGCTCAGGAGCTCGCATCGCATCCGCCCTGCGCGGCTGGGACTCACTTCGCTACGAAGTCACCGAGGAGCCCTCGGCCGGAGTCGACGGCGGTCGATGGAGCCACACACCCGATCTGGGCATCTACCACGCTGTCACCGACACAGCCGGCAACATCCTCGTCCCTGAAGACCGCATCCGCTCCGTGATGGAACGCGCTGCCGGGGACCCGGCGAAGTTCTCCTCGGAGATGGCGATCGCCCTCGGCGAAGCCTGGGACGAGGAGCTCGACGCGTTCCGCCACGCAGGTGAAGGCGCACCGGTGCGCTGGCTGACGAAGGTCGGCTGAGCCGCTCCATTCACCGCCGAACTGCACTCAGGTGCGAGAGTACGGGCGTTCACAAATGCCGATGGGCACACCTTCCTACCTCGGGTGTGTCCATTTCGCATGCTTTCGTGCCTGAACGCTTATGCAGGAGGCTCTCCGCAAGCCACCTTCCCAAGCACAGATCGCGTCGTGCGCCCTCATGGAAACGGCCCACTCTGAGTCGGAAAGCACAGTTTCAAAACCGTGCTTTCCGACTCAGAGTGGGCCGTAGAGCTGTCTGAGTTCGCTCAGAACCTCAGACTGAGCGGAACGCGACGACGGCGTTGTGACCGCCGAAGCCGAACGAGTTCGTGATCGCTGCGATATCGCCGGCAGGCAGATCAGCAGGAGTGTCACGGACGATGTTGATCCCCTTGACCTTCGGGTCGACTTCGTCGATGTTGATGGTCGGGGGAGCGGTGCGAGTCTGCAGCGCCTTGACCGTGAGGATCGCCTCCACGGCACCCGTACCTCCGAGGAGGTGTCCGGTCATCGACTTCGTGGCCGAGACCAGTGCATCGGAGACGTTGTCACCAAGGAGTTCGCTGATGGCCAGCGATTCCGGGATGTCTCCGACCGGAGTCGACGTGGCATGCGCGTTGACGTGCTTGATTTCGCCGGCGGTCAGACCTCCGGCGTCGAGTGCCTGCTGCATGGCGGCCAGCGCGTGCTTGCCCTCCGGCTCTCCACCGGTGATGTGGTAGGCGTCGTTCGAGATGCCCCAGCTGGCCACCTCGGCGTAGATCTTCGCTCCACGAGCCTTCGCATGCTCCTCGGTCTCGAGGATGAGCGTGCCCGCACCTTCGCCCATGACGAAGCCGTCGCGGTCGACGTCATAGGGACGCGAAGCGGTCTCGGGTGAATCGGTGCGACGTGACAGCGCCTGCATCGAATTGAACGCGGCAAGAGTGATCGGGTGGATCGCTGCTTCCGAACCGCCGGCGATGATGATGTCGGCCTTGCCCGAAGCGAGAACGTCATAGGCGTGGCCGAGGCTCTCGGTCGATGAGGCGCAGGCGGAGACCAGGGTCTGCACACCGGCACGTGCCTTGAATTCCATGCCGATAGCGGCCGCAGGTCCATTGGGCATGAGCATGGGAACTGTCAGGGGCATGACCCGGCGCGGGCCTTCCTCCTGCAGGGTGTCCCAGGCGTCGAGCAGAGTCCAGACTCCGCCGATCCCGGTGGCCCAGGAGACGGCGGTGCGTTCCGGATCGGTCTCCTCGAGACCGGCATCGGCCATGGCTTCACGAGCAGAGATGAGAGCGAACTGGCTCGAAGGATCGAGGCGTTTGGCCTGGACCCGTCTGAGATTGTCGGGCACGACCTGTGGGTCGACCTGCGCTGCGAAGTCCACGGCGAGGCCGTACTTCTCTGGCCAATCGTTGTCCATCGTGTGGACGCCGGACTGACCGGCCAGAATGGCTTCCCAAGTGGCATCGACAGTCGCGCCCAAGGGGGTTACCGCACCGATTCCGGTGACGACAACTTTAGATGTCATGGTACAAACCTCGTCGATAGTGTGGACACGGCCCGTCTGTGGACGGGCCGTGTTCGGCTGCTGTGTGTCAGGCTTCCTGAGCCTTGTTGATGTAGTCGACAGCGTCCTGAACGGTGACGAGGTCCTTGACGTCGTCATCGGGGATCTTCACGCCGAACTTCTTCTCAGCGTTGACGACGATGGTCATCATCGAGATGGAGTCGATGTCGAGGTCATCGGTGAACGACTTGTCGGCTTCGACTGCTTCGACAGCCAGGCCGGTCTCTTCGTTGACGATCTCTGCCAGCCCAGCGAGGACTTCAGCTTCGGTGAATGCCATTTCTTTCCTACTTTCTGATTTCGGTCGAGGGTTTTTCGACCGTTTGAGGAACTTTTCGACGAGTGTCCCGCCGAATATCTTAGGACATTCACGGAGAGTTTTCCGTGAATGGGTGTGTCTCAGGGCAGGCGCACGACCTGAGCACCGTAGACGAGGCCCGCACCGAAGCCCATCTGCAGGGCGAGACCGCCGCTGAGTTCGGGCTGTTCACGCAGGAGACGTTCGGTGGCCAGTGGGATCGACGCCGCCGAGGTGTTCCCGTTGTCGGCGATGTCACGTGCGATGACAACGGACTCGGGGAGCTTCAGCTGCTTGGCGAGCTCGTCGATGATGCGCATGTTCGCCTGGTGTGGGATGAATGCAGCGAGGTCCTCGGCCTCGATGCCGGAAGCAGCGAGAGCCTCCTTTGCCACCTCGGCGCCGTCCCACACGGCCCAGCGGAAGACGGTCGGCCCGTCCTGACGCAGGGTCGGGAAGGGCAGTTCCCGGTCGTCACGGATGTCGTAGAGGGAATCCGTCATCCGGATGGTCGACCAGTTCTCGCCCTTCGAGCCCCACACTGTCTTCGAGATGCCGGGTTCGTCGGAGGAGGACACGACGACCGCGCCGGCGCCATCACCGAGGATGAACGAGATCGAACGGTCCTCGGGGTCGATGACCTCGGAGAGCTTCTCGGCTCCGATGACGAGGACATTGTCGAGCGTGCCTGCACGCACCAGTGCATCGGCCTGCGAGATACCGTAGCAGTAGCCGGCACACGCCGCGCTGATGTCCCAAGCCGGAATCGGCCCGGTCCCCAGTCGTGCGGTCAGAGCCGCAGCCGCTGAGGGTGTGAAGTACTCGAACGTGACGGTCGAGATGATGATGCCGCCGACGTCCTCCGGCTTCAGCCCCGCCGAGGCGATCGCCTCGAGCGCGGCTTCCTCGGACATGTCGAGGACGCCGACGTCCTTGCTGGCACGACGGCGGGTGACGATGCCCGTGCGCTGCCGGATCCATTCGTCGGAGGAGTTGAT
Source organism: Brevibacterium sp. Lmc1 (assembly GCF_057654315.1). NCBI lineage: Bacteria > Bacillati > Actinomycetota > Actinomycetes > Micrococcales > Brevibacteriaceae > Brevibacterium > Brevibacterium sp. Lmc1. The sequence goes on from NZ_CM172803.1 coordinate 2,044,719, forward strand.
GGGTCCGGCGATATCGTCATTGGTGACGAGGTTCTCCGCACGGTAGGCACCGATTCCGGCAATGCGGGAGAAAGTGCCGAGTTCGGCAGTCTTGAGTGTAGGCATGGCGTCTTCTTTCGATTCTCAGGCGTGGGCTGCCGCGAACTCACGCGCGCCGTCGAGGTCGGCGGCCGATTTGATGGCGAATGTCTCCACGCCCTTCATGGCGCGGCGAGCGATTCCGGTCAGCGTGCCACCGGGGACGAGTTCGATCATTCCGGTCACACCGGAGTTCAGCAGCGCCTCCTGGCACAGATCCCAGCGCACCGGGTTCGTGACCTGCTTGACCAGACGGTCGACATACTCTCGGCCGGCTTCGACCGCAGTGCCGTCGGAGTTGCTGAGGATCGACACGGAGGGATCGGAGACCTCCATCGCCGAGGCGGCGGCATCGAGATCAGCGGTGGCGGGAGCCATGAACTCGGTGTGGAAGGCGCCGGCCACTGCCAGCGGGATGACCCGAGCACGTTCCGGCGGGTTCTCGGCCAGGGTCTCGAGCGCCTCGAGAGAGCCGGCAGCCACGGTCTGGCCTCCGCCGTTGACGTTGGCGGGGCTGGCCCCGGCGGCCTCGATCGCGGCGAGAACGTCCTCGGGCTGGCCGCCGACCACGGCGGACATGCCGGTCGGGGTGACGGCGGCAGCGGCCGCCATTCCATCGGCACGGACCTTGACGAAGGCCATGGCGTCCGCCGGGGTGAAGATGCCTGCGATCTGTGCGGCTGCGATCTCTCCCACGGAGTGGCCGGCGACGACGGCAGGGCTGACGCCGAGCTCAGCGGCGCAGGCGACGGCGGAGGCGACGAGCAGAGGCTGTGCCACCGCGGTGTCCTTGATCGTCTCGTCATCGGATTCGGTTCCGTGCAGACGCAGATCGATTCCCGATGCGGTCGAGAGTTCGTCGATCTGTGCCGAGAAGGTGTCGAGTTCGAGGAACGAACTCAGGAAACCGGTCTTCTGGGCTCCCTGGCCCGGACAGGTGATTGCAAGCACTCAGTTCTCTTTTCGTTGGGTTCCGTTGATCAATCTAATGGACACTGGACCGATCTCGGCGAGATTTGTCGTTGTTCGACAATACGCCGTCCTCGGACAGTCGCCCATACACCAAGGCGATGTGGATGACGAAGGCATCACGCGAAGTCGTCGGATCGAGCCCGATGGCGTCGGTGATCTTCCGCAGTCGGTAGCGCACGGTATTCGGGTGCACGGACAGTGCCTTGGCCGTGGCTTCGAGCGAGGACCCGAATTCGACATAGGCGCTCACGGTCTTCAGCAGCTGACCCGTTCCCGAGGTCAACGGTTCGTAATAGCGTTCGATGAGTTCGGTCAAGGCGATCCGGTCCCCGGACAGGGCGCGTTCGGGCAGAAGATCATCGGCTTTGACCGGGCGCGGGGAATCGGGGCGGGCGGTCGCCGCCTTGAGTGCGCGGATCGCCGCCTTCGCCGAGGTGGCCGCTTCGGCAAGTCCCGGCACTGCCGGTCCGACGATGACTTCGGAAGGCCCGAAGCAGTCCGAGAGGTCCTCGACGGCATCGTCGAGTTCCGTCACCCCGCCGAGGACGATGAGCAGACGGTTGTCGTGGATGCCCACAAGAGCATCATCGGCCCAGCGACTGGCCTTGCGGCGGATGCCGTCCAATCCCTTCTTCGCCGAGCGCTGCGGTGCGCGGCCGACGATGACGCACACGGGACCTTCTGACTGCCAGCCGAAGGCAGCGGTGCGGCTGGCGAGTTCGTCGACGGAGTCTCCGCGGACGAGGGCGTCGACGACCATCGCCTCGAGTCGTGCGTCCCAGCTGCCTCTGGCCTCTGCGGCCCGGGCGTAGACATCGGCCGCGGCGAACGCGATCTCCCGGGAGTAGATGAGCACCGCTTCGCGGAGCGCCGGCTGCTCGACGGGGCGAGCGATGTCCGGAACGCGTTCCTCGACGACTTCGACGACGATCTTGAGCAGCTGCAGGGTCTGCTGCAGGCTGATGGCCCGGATGAGGTCGCGTGGCGCAGTCTTGAAGATGTCGGAGACCACACGCAGATTCGTATCGGGCTTGCGGTACCAATCGACGAACGAGGAGATGCCCGATTGGGCGAGCAGCCCCACCCAAGAGCGATCGGACGACGACATCGAGCGGTACCAGGGCAGCTGAGCCTCCAGCCGCTGCAGAGTCACCGATGACAGGACGCCGACTCCGGCACGCAGTCTGCGGGCGGTTTCGGCACGACGGCGCAGGGTCTCGGCATCAGACATCATGAGCACGAGTTTAGATGAATGAGAACAATCCGGTTGTCAGCGACATACAAAGAGTCGAAAAAGGTGACAAATATGGCCGGAGTCTTGGAGACTCCGGCCATATTCGCTGTCAGTGTGCGGGCGAGATCAGGCGCCTGCCCCCTCGGTGGAACCCGAGTTGCCGGCACGGACATCGTTGAGCTGGTACTTCTCAGCCGCCTCGGCGGCCTTGTCGATCGAGATCTTCCCGGTATCGGCCAGCGAGATGAGTGCCTGCGTGACCACGGAAGGACCATCGACGAGGTAATAGCGACGTGCGGCAGGACGGGTGTCCGAGATTCCGTATCCGTCGGTCCCCAGCGAGGTGAAGTGGCTGGGCACGTACTGGCGGATCTGATCCGGCACTGCGCGCATATAATCCGAGGTCGCGATGACCGGGCCCTCGGTCTCGGCCATCTTCTCGGTGACATACGGAGTCCGCGGTTCGGATTCGGGGTTCTTCAGACGCTCGTTCTCGGCGTCGAGTCCGTCGCGGCGCAGCTCGGTCCACGACGTCACCGACCACACATCAGCCGAGACGCCCCAGTCCTGGTCAAGCAGCTCCTGAGCCTCGAGCACCCACGGCACACCGACGCCGGAGGCCATCAGCTGAACCTTCGGTCCGCCGTTGTCGGGTCCCTTCTTCAGGAGGTAAAGACCCTTGAGCACGCCTTCGACGTCGAGATCCTCCGGTTCGGGCGGCTGGACCATCGGCTCGTTGTACATGGTGATGTAGTAGAGCACGTCAGGATCTCGCTCATCGGCGGGATCGTACATCCGGTGGATGCCGTCCTTGACGATATGCGCGATCTCATAGCTGTAGGCCGGGTCGTACGAGACCACGGACGGATAGGTCGACGCCAGCACGTGCGAATGTCCGTCGCCGTGCTGGAGGCCCTCGGCCACCAGAGTGGTGCGTCCCGCGGTGGCGCCGAGGACGAAGCCGCGAGCCATCTGGTCACCGGCGGCCCAGAAGAAGTCACCGGTGCGTTGGAAGCCGAACATCGAGTAGAAGATGTAGAACGGGATCATCGGCTCACCGTGGGTGGCATACGAGGTGCCGACCGCGGTCAGTGCCGCGGTCGCCCCGGCCTCGTTGATGCCGACGTGGAGCAGCTGACCGTCCGTGGCCTCCTTGTAGGCGAGGAACAGGTCGCGGTCGACGGAGATGTAGTTCTGTCCGTGCGGATTGTAGATCTTCGCCGTCGGGAAGAACGAGTCCATGCCGAAGGTGCGAGCCTCATCGGGGATGATCGGCACGATCCGGTGGCCGAACTCCTTCTCCCGCATGAGATCCTTGAGCACGCGTACGAAGCCCATCGTGGTGGCGATCTCCTGTTTGCCTGATCCACGACGACCGGCCTGGTAGGCCTTGTCCGAGGGCATCTTGAGATCGACATGGGTCGATCGACGCTCGGGGGAGTAGCCGCCGAGCTCCGCGCGGCGCTCCTGCATGTACTTGATCTCGGGTGCGTCGACACCCGGGTGGTAGTACGGAGGCAGCTTCGGGTTGTCTTCGAGTTCCTTGTCCGAGATCGGGATCTGGAAGTGATCGCGGGCGAGCTTGAGATCGTCGACCGTGAGCTTCTTCATCTGGTGCGTGGCGTTGCGGGCCTCGAAGTGCGGTCCGAGCGAGTAGCCCTTGACCGTCTTGACGAGGATGACGGTGGGCTGTCCGGTGTGCTCCATCGCGGCCTTGTAGGCGGCGAAGACCTTTCGGTAGTCATGCCCGCCGCGCTTGAGGTTCCAGATCTGCTCGTCGCTGTAGTCCTCGACCATTGCCTTCGTCCGCGGGTCGCGGCCGAAGAAGTTGTCGCGCACGAAGCCGCCGGACTCACCCTTGTAGGTCTGGTAATCGCCGTCGGGGGTGGCATTCATGAGGTTGACGAGCGCGCCGTCGCGGTCCTTGGCCAGCAGCGCGTCCCATTCGCGTCCCCAGACGACCTTGATGACGTTCCAGCCGGCACCGCGGAAGTACGACTCGAGTTCCTGCATGATCTTGCCGTTGCCGCGGACGGGCCCATCGAGACGCTGCAGGTTGCAGTTGATGACGAAGTTGAGGTTGTCGAGCTCTTCGAAGGCAGCGACGTGGAGCATGCCGCGGCTCTCCGGCTCGTCGAGCTCGCCGTCACCGAGGAAAGCCCAGGTCTGCTGCTGTGAGGTGTCCTTGATCCCACGATTGTGCAGGTATTTGTCGAACTGTGCCTGCGCGATCGCATTCATCGGTCCCAGACCCATCGACACCGTCGGATGCTCCCAGAAGTCGGGCAGCTGGTGCGGGTGGGGGTAGGACGGCAGTCCCTGCGGCTTGCCGTCGATGAAGTGCGACTGCTGCTGACGGAAGCCGTCGAGCTGTTCTGCGCTCATCCGGCCCTCGAGGTAGGCGCGCGCATACATGCCGGGGGAGGCATGGCCCTGATAGAAGATGTGGTCACCGCCGCCTGGATGGTCCTTGCCGCGGAAGAAGTGGTTGACGCCGACCTCGTAGAGGGTCGCCGAGGAGGCGTAGGTGGAGATGTGACCGCCGACCTCGACGCCGGGACGCTGGGCCCGGTGGACGAGCATGGCGGCATTCCAGCGGTTCCAGCGACGGTAGCGGCGTTCGACCTCTTCATCTCCGGGGAACCAGGGTTCGTTCTCCGGACCGATGGTGTTGACGTAGTCGGTGGCAGTGAGGCTGGGCACGCCGATCTGCTTCTGGCGAGAGCGCTCGAGCATGCGCAGCATGACATAGCGTGCTCGAGTCCGACCGCCCTCGTCGATGAGGCCATCGAGGGAGGCCAGCCATTCAGCGGTCTCCTCCGGGTCGATGTCGGGCACCTGGCTGGGCAGCCCGTTGAGGATGGGCCCGCCCTGATTCCGATTGTCCACGATGTGGTCCTCTCTTCAGCTCCACGATCTTCTTTGGTGTAGAGATCATGACCATCGGATGGCGTGTGCTCCGCAGGTTGTCTGAGCCCAGAGGCCACCCGATCTACCTGTCAGCCTAGTACTCCCAGCCCAACTTCGCGCTCCCGCGAAGTTGTGATCTCTCTGACGCATCTGCACACTGTGCTGACAGGCTCACAGTCCGGTGTGCTGATTGAGTGCCGTTTGAGTGCGCTTGCCGCGCGAGGGCACGTCGATATTTGCACCTTGACCACTGTTGGCGGAAGAATACAGGCATGAGCAACTCCGCTTCTGAAAGGACATCCTCCACTTCGACCCTCGCAAACGAGCTGGGACACAACCTCGGCTTGAAAAAGGGCGACTATGTGCAAGAGGTCGGCTATGACGACGACGTCGATCAGGCACTCTGCGAGGCGATCGAGAACATCATCGGAGACAAGATCGCCGATGGCGAAGAGGATGACGTCTACGACGTGATCCTCATGTGGTGGCGGTCGGACGACGATGACCTCGTCGACGGTCTCGTCGACGCCCAGACCACACTGAAAGAGGGCGGAGTCGTCTGGCTGCTCAGCCCGAAGGCGAACCGTCCGGGACACATCAGCCCCGCCGACATCTCCGAAGCGGCTCCCACCGCCGGAATGCACGTGACCTCCACGGTCAGCGCCGCCGACGATTGGGCCGGATTCCGGCTCGTGGGCAAGAAGAACTATTCATGATCCTGCGGCCCGGTGATCGGGCCCCGGACCTCACCCTTCTCGATCACCTCGGATCGGTCATCACCCTCACCGAGGCGACCCCGCGTACCGCTCGTGTGCTCGCATTCGTTCCGTTCGCCTTCTCTCCGATCTGCGGAGACGAACTCGCCGCTCTCGAACAGTGGCAGGAACGGATGCGAAAGGGCTCCCATGCCGTCGACGTTGTGGTCGTCTCAACCGACTCCAAGTACACCTTGGCGGCGTGGGCCCGGCAGACGAGGGTCGACGTCACTCTTGCATCGGACTTCTGGCCCCACGGTGAGGCGGCTCGCGCGTTCGGCGTCTTCGACGAGGTCCACGGTGTCGCCGAACGAGGAGTCTTCGTCATCTCACCTGCGGGTACGATCGTGAGTGGCAGGCATGTCGCCCGCACCGAGACTCGGGACTTCTCCGAGGATTTCGCCGCGGCGCTTTCCAGCCTCTGAGAATCGAGCCTCGCCGAAGAACCGATCGACGGCACCTTCGGCGCCTATTGAGGAGGACACATCATGGCCACGCTGTTCACGAAGATCATCAACGGAGAGATCCCCGGCGCCTTCGTCCATCAGGATGACAAGTGCGTCGCATTCCTCGATGTCGCTCCGATGACCGAGGGCCATGTGATGGTCGTCCCGCGCGACGAGATCTCTCACTGGATCGACGCCGACGCAGAGCTTCTCGCCCACCTCACCGCAGTGGCGAAGAGGATCGGAGAAGCCCAGAAGGCGGCCTTCGACTGCGAGCGGATCGGCCTCCTCATCGTCGGCTACGAAGTGCCCCACCTGCACATCCACGTCCTGCCGACGAACTCCATGGATGACTTCGACATCTCCGACCGTGCTCCGATGCAGACACCGGAGCAGCTGGAGGCGCCCGCCGAGAAGATTCGGCAGGCGCTCTCCGCACTGTCCTGATCCGATGCTGCTCGGCTCAGATCGACTCAGAGGCCTTTGTCCTCGAGGTAGTGGTCGAGTGAGTCTCTGACGAGCTCGGCTCCCGCGGTTCCACCGTAGTTCGCGCCGAATCGCGGGTCGTCGACATACATCTGCCCGAGACCGCGCACGTATCCTCCGAGGTCTCCGTCGGGATCATCTGCGGGCGTGCCCGGAACTGCTCGCAGCCATTCGATATGACGTCGGGCGAGGTCCTGGCAGCGGTCCGATTCGGGACGCGCCCCCGCCTCGGCGGCGGCGGTCCAGTCCGCGGAGAGAGCGGAAACGAGGGCTTTCCACTCCTTCTTCTCCTCAGGCGACTGGCTGGACCACCATTCGTCTCCTCGTCGGTAGGCGTCGGCTCCCCAGCGCCTGGTCACTTCCTCTTCGTATTCGCGATGGTCGAAACCATCGAACATCTCTTCAGCCATGAGCGGCTCACCTGCTTTCAGTCGTGTGATGGTGACGGTGACGGCGGCGAGCTGTCGGTCGAGCCGGTCTCTCTCGCGTCCGAGTGAGACCAGATGCTGCGACAGCGCCTCGACCGGATCGTCTCTCCGATCGAGTACCTCCGATATCGTCGTCAATGGCAGTCCCAGCTCCTTGAGCAGCAGGATGCGCTGGAGGCGCACCAGGGCTGCTTCGTCGTAGCAGCGATAGCCGTTGGCGGCGATGGAGGTCGGCGGCAGCAGACCGATGGCGTCATAATGACGCAGGGTTCGGCTCGTCGTTCCCGTCAGCCGTGCGATTTCCTGAATGGACCAGTCCATGCCTGACAGCTTAGAAGTTGACGCAGCGTCAAGGTCAAGAGCCGTTTGAGACGTTCGAGGAGTGAGCTCACTCAGGCCGCTTCGCGGATGGCGTCCAGCGCCGTGAATAGGTCGCGTGCAAGGTCGTCGACATGTTCGAGCCCGACCGACAGGCGGACGAGGCCGTCGCCGGGCTTCGCCGTCGCGGCTACGGGCCGGTGTGTGAGTGAGGCCGGATGCTGGACGAGGGTATCGGCGCCGCCGAGCGAGACCGCGTGCACGATGAGGTCGCAGTGTTCGACGAAGGTGCGGGCCGCTTCGAATCCACCGGCGAGTTCGATGGCGATCATCGCCCCTCCGCCGCGCATCTGCGAACCGACCAAACCTCGCGGATCGGACCCGGCGAGACCGGGATAGTGGACCCGGGCGACCTCGGAGCGTGTCTGGAGACGACGAGCGAGCTCACCTGCGGTGTCCTGAGCTGCGCGCATCCGCACGGCCAGCGTCCGCAGCCCGCGATGGAGGAGATAGGCGCCCATCGGGTGCAGGAGGGCCCCTGTGATGGCGCGGACCCGGCGCAGGCGCATGGTCCATTCGGTGTTCGTCGCGATGATTCCGCCCATCGCGTCGCCGTGACCGCCGAGGTATTTCGTGGCGCTGTGGAGGACGAGGGCGGCCCCGTGATCGATCGGCCGTTGGAGCACTGGGGTGCAGAAGGTGTTGTCGACCAGCACCGGCACAACTCCCGCTGCGGCGACGACCGAGCCGATGTCGACGAGGTCGAGGCTGGGGTTCGCCGGTGTCTCGACGATGACGAGCCCGGTGTCCTCGCGAATCGCCTCGGCGATCTGGTCCTCCTCCGCCCAGGTGACCGACGTGCCGAGAAGGCCTGACTCGAGCAGGTGGTCACTGCCGCCGTAGAGGGGACGGACGGCGACGATATGGGGCGTCCCGGCCTCGACTGCGGCCAGCAGTGCGGCGGTCATGGCAGCCATTCCCGTGGCGAAGGCGACGGCAGATTCGGCGTTCTCCAATTCGGCGAGCGCGGATTCGAATCGCGCCACACCGGGCTGCCACAGACGTTGGTAGACGGGGGAGTCCCCTTCCTTCAGAGGATGTCCGCTGGCGAGGCTCTCATAGGAATCTCCTCCCGTGCGGACGTCGTTGACCGGGTTGGTGGTGGAGAGGTCGATGGCGGGGACATGGACGCCTGCGGCCGCGAGACCGTCCATTCCGCCGTGAACCATACGGGTCTCAGGGTGCATAGAAGTCATAAGCGCATTCAATCCACTTCTCCCAGTCTGTGCAATGAACGTGCAATCTCCTCCAAGTATTCGGCCGTTTCCGGGATAGTCTGCGATCAGATATGGGAGACTGTGACTCATGTCGCAGAACGTCTCACTCGATGACACCGATCTTCGCCTTCTGCAGGAGCTCAACGCCGATGCCCGGGCCTCAGGTGCGGTCTTGGCTGCGGCCGTCGGGATCTCCGAATCGACGGTCTCCCTGCGCCTCAAGAGACTGAAGTCGCTCGGCGTCATCCGCGGCTTCCATATCGACGTCGATCCGACTGCGCTCGGGGTCGGTCTGCAGGCTCTCGTATCGATTCGGCTGGCCAAACACGATCGGGCCGAGATCGACGCGTTCACGGCGGCTGCGCCGAAGTTCCCGGGGGTGGTGCGGATGTACCACATGGCCGGAGCCGATGACTACCTGCTGCATATCGTCGCCACTGACACCGCTGCGGTACAGTCCTTCGTCCTCGACTACCTCACCCGATATCCCGCTGTCGCACATACGCGCACCAACCTCATCTATCGGGTCGAAGACGGTTCTGCCTGGATCCCTTCGGAGGCCTGAACTGCCATACTGGCTTCATGGCAGAGAACAAGACCCAGCCGACCGATGCCGATGTCGCCGCTTACCTCGATTCGGTGACTCCCGAGAAGCGTCGCGAGGATGGAATCGCTCTTGACGCGATCTTCCGAGACGTCACCGGTGAGGAACCCGTGATGTGGGGACCCTCGATCGTCGGCTACGGCCGGTACCACTATCGGTCGCCCGTGAACCCGCGCAACCACGGTGAGTGGCCGGCCACGGGATTCTCCCCGCGCAGGAGCCAGCTCTCTCTGTACGGACTCAAGGACCTTCCCGAAGGAGCGAGGCTGCTCCCGCAGCTCGGAAAGTACACCGAGGGGGCCGGGTGCGTCTATGTGCGCCGTCTGGAGAACATCGACGAGGCGGTGCTGCGCCGACTCATCGCGATCGCCGCTGCCCGTCCCGACGATCCCGAGCCGGGCAACTGATTGCACACGCTGACGGTCGATGACAGATCCTGTCCGAGAGATCGCAGAATGACCTCGGTGGCCGAGAACGTCGCGGTGTTCATCTGCGAGCCGTGATGCTCAGCCCCGGTTTGCGCTGATGGACTGAGAAGTACTGCAGTCCCGCCTCGGCGTCGGCTAGGAATCGCCGGCGGGAGCGACGGGGCAGCCACACGATCTGACCGGGGGACAGTTCGATCGTTCCGGTTGCGGTCTCAAGGGTGCCGGCACCGGCGAGGACGTGGATGAGCACGTCGAGGGATGGGCCGGTGTGTTCGCGGATCTCGCCGCCGGGGGCGAGCGCGATGACATTCGCATCGAGGTCACGGTGCTGCGTCGGCAGCTGCCAGACGGACCCGGAATCCTCGACGGTCGCGGTCAGCTCGGCAACATCGAGAACGACGCGGGGTACAGGGGTGGCGGCACGACGGATGATGCGCACCCTGGCCTCACTCTCTGTGCTGTCCAGCGGCTCCCACCCGACCGCCTCGGCGAACTCGCGGTCCATTTCGACGCGCAGCCCTTCAGGCGAGTGGTCATTGATGAGGATCAGGCTGGAGCCGACGTCAAGATCTTCATACGCTCTGATGACGAGCGGATGCCGTTCCGACTTCGGTAAGGTCCGGACGTCGATGACGGGTTCGTCTGCCACGGCTGCCCCTCTCAATCGCTTCGATAGTTCCTCCTCGAAACTATCACCGGAGTGATGACTGCCGGCCTGGGCCGGCCAGCGGCGCCGGGCAAAGACCGCTCGGGTCGGTCCTACAGGAGAACGGAAAAGGCACCCCGTGATACGGGATGCCTTGACGGTGGGCCCAGAGGGACTCGAACCCCCGACCCTCTCGGTGTAAACGAGATGCTCTAGCCAACTGAGCTATAGGCCCCACCTGCGTCGTCGATGTCTCCGACAGCGCTTGATCAGTATGCCACATCCGATGGGGACCGGCGAAACGGGAACGCAGGCGGTCGCGGGACCGGTCAGTGCGTCGGTCCGGACTGCCATCAGGAGGATCGGAGCAGGCGTGCCGCATTGGCGGCGAAATTCTCAGCTGCCTCTGCGGTGTCGACGTCGAAGATCCTGCGATTCTGCTCAACGGCCACGGCACCGAGTGTGAGGGTGAGGATTCCGTGCGAGAGTTCGGCGCCCAGGCGATCAGCACTCAGGGCCCGAGGCGCAACGTCTGTCGGAGCGATCGAATACCCCAGCAGCACGATCTCTGCTCCATCACGGTATTTCAGCAGCACCTCGCGCAGAGACATCGCCGCGGCGAGCGGGTCGGCAGTGGCGGGACAGAGGGCATCGACTTCGGCCTTGAGCGAACGTGAGATGAGGATGAGCAGTGACTGCTTGTCCTTGACGTGCCAGTACAGTGCAGACGGCTGAACGTCGAGTTCGCGGGCGAGCCGGCGCATGGACAGATCGCCCAGACCGTACTGCGAAAGAATGCTCAATGCAGTGGTGGTGATGCTTTCGGCTGTCAGTGCCAATGAGACATACCTTTCATTCTCGAGCAGAGGTCCTTCCCGATTTTTCAGATCGCGTTCCCCTCGCTATAGTAGTTCCTGGTCACGGGATATAGCGCAGCTTGGTAGCGCGCCTCGTTCGGGACGAGGAGGTCGTGGGTTCGAATCCCGCTATCCCGACCAATGGAAAGTGCCGCAGCATCGCTCAGGCGAGGCTGCGGCACTTCTGCATTCCCGGACCGTTGCGAGACCACTCTGCGTCCAAACCATCAAGACGCGAGCAGACTCCTAGGACGAGAAGCAGCGCACGGCCGCACCGAAAGTGGTGCGGTGCGTTCTCGCCGTGGTGCAGGCCCAATCGAGTTCTGACCAGATGATCGAGTTCTGACCAGATGATCGAGTTTGACCCCGATGACTGGTCCAGAACTCGATGCTGAAATGCACAAAGGCGATGGGGCGCACTGCTCGAAACAGCAGTGCGCCCCATCGCCTCAACTCGTGCTCAGACGGGTGAGCCCGGCTCTTGGGAGGAGCCGTCCGTCGCGTCGGAAGCGAACGGGTGGGTCGCCCGGCCCCGTCGTGGAGCCTGCGGCGCATCGGTTCGGTCGGCCGCCTCGGCGAAGTTCTCTGTCACGAGGTCAGAGTCGGTGCCCCGCCACCGGGCGATCGCCTTCATCACCTGATAGATGATGATCGCCGAGGCGGTGCCCAGGGCGATGCCTTCGAACTGCAGTCCGCCCGGGGTCCAGGTGAAGTTCGCGATGGCGACGATGAGCGAGACCGCGGCAGTGTTGAGATTGATCGGGTTGGAGAAGTCGACCTTGTTCTCCACCCAGATGCGCACGCCGAGCATGCCGATCATTCCGTAGAGCACGGTCGCCGCTCCGCCGAGGACTCCGGGAGGGATCGTCGCGATGATCTCGCCGAACTTCGGCAGCATGCTGAGGACGAGGGCGATGACCGCCGCGCACAGGTAGGCGGCAGTGGAGAAGATGCGCGTGGCTGCCATGACGCCGATGTTCTCGGCATAGGTCGTCGTTCCGGAACCGCCGCCGGATCCGGCGAGGATGGTGGAGAACCCGTCGGCGAAGAGCGTCCGGCCCGTCAGGTGATCGAGGTCGCGGCCGGTCATTGCGGCGACCGATTTCACATGGCCGATGTTCTCGGCGATGAGGACGAGGACGACGGGCAGGAACAGGCCGAGGTAGCCGAGATCGAACGCCGGTGCATGGAACGCGGGCAGTCCCACCCAGTCGGCTTTCGAGACGGTGGAGAAGTCGAGCTCACCCTGCAGCCATGCCGCACCATAGCCGACCAGGACGCCGATGAGGATCGAGAGTCGGCCGAGCATCCCGCGGAAGAGCACCGTGGTCAGCAGGATCGCGACGATCGTGATCACGGCGGTCAGGGGAGCGGCCTTGACCCAATCCCAGGCGGCCGGGGCCAGGTTGAGGCCGATGAGGGCCACAATGGCCCCGGTCACCACTGGGGGCATGGTCACTTCGATCCATCGGACGCCGACGAAATGGACCACGAGCCCGACGAGCGCCAAGGTGACTCCCACCGAGATGATTCCACCTTGAGCCAAAGCCATGGCATGAGGTTCGAGGTCCTCTCCGGCCGTGGCCGAGAACCCCGTGACCGCCCCGATCGGGGCGAGCAGCCCGAACGACGAACCGAGGTAGGAGGGCATCATCCCCTTCGTGATGAGCAGGAACAGCAACGTGCCGATTGCGGTGAAGAACAGCGTCGTCGACGGTGGGAACCCGGTGAGAAGGGGCACGAGGAACGTCGCGCCGAACATCGCCACGACGTGCTGTGCGCCGATGCTGATGGTCCGCGGCCAGCTCAGACGCTCTTCCGGCAGAACCCTCTCACCGGGAGCGATCGTCCGCCCGTTTCCGTGCAGACGCCAGCCGCGGCGATTGCCTGTTCCTTTGTGGGTGTCCGTGGGTGCCGACTCCGCCATTGTGTTCCTCGTTCCGTTCTTCCCTGTACTGGGTCGTTGGCCGGCGGTCGGGCAGTGCTCCGGGCCGGCGAAAGAATTCTATGCTCCAGCTCACCGGCACGCCGACTCGACGGCTTACGAAGCGGTATGGCCGGTGTGTCTGAGGACCCTGCTCCGGAAGGCGGGATCAGCATTCTGATAGCCTATTGAACAGTGTTCAGGAGATCTGAACTCGACCGATTCTGACCTTGTTCAATCGCACGGAGACAAAGGACCAATCGATGACGACTGTGAACCCTGACCAGAACGTGAACCCCGGCCAACTCGCCGAGTCCATCCTCAACGGGGGAGCGGCCACCGAAGCCGACGCGCTCACGCTCCTGGCTACGCCGGATGAGGAGCTGTTCGGTCTCGTCCATGCCGGATCGCGACTCCGCCGAGAGCACTTCGGCATGACGATCAAGCTGAACTATCTCGTCAACCTCAAATCGGGAATGTGCCCGGAAAGCTGCACCTACTGCTCACAGTCACTGGGGTCGAAGGCCGAGATCCTCAAATACTCGTGGCTGAGCACTGACGAGGCCATGGAACAGGCGAGCATGGGCATCGGCGGAGGGGCGTCCCGCGTCTGCCTCGTCGCCAGCGGTCGTGGGCCGAGCCGTCGCGACGTGGGCCGCGTCGGTGAGATCGTCGAACGCCTCAAAGACGAGAATCCCGAAGTCGAGGTGTGTGCGTGTCTGGGCATCCTCAAGGAAGGTCAGGCCGAGGCTCTCAAGGAAGCCGGCGCCGATGCCTACAACCACAACATCAACACCGCGGAATCCTTCCACGACAATATCGTCAAGACCCACACCTACGAGGACCGGACGAATACCGTCGAACACGCCAAAGCGGCGGGACTCTCACCCTGCAGCGGCCTCATCGTCGGGCTCGGCGAAAGCGACGAACAGATCGTCGAAGCGCTGTTCGCGCTCAAGGCCCTCGGCTCCGAGTCGATCCCGATCAACTTCCTCGTCCCGTTCGACGGAACACCGCTCGAAGGACAGTGGAACCTCACACCCATGCAGTGCATGAAGATCGTCGCGACAGCCCGCTTCGTCTGCCCTGACCGGGAGATCCGGCTGGCCGGCGGTCGCGAGATCCACCTCAAATCCCTCCAGCCGATGGCGCTGCAGCTGGCCAACTCGATCTTCCTCGGCGACTACCTCACCGCCGAGGGCCAAGCCGCAGCCGACGACCTCGCCATGATCCGAGACAACGGATTCACTATCCTCGGCCAGGAGGACGAGGAGGCCCGGACGGAAGAATCCGTTGGGTGCTGCGGTGCGGAAGCCGGCTGCTGTTCCGATTCGAAGACCACCGCCGAGGCGGCCACCCACACCGATCCCGTCATCCGCAGGCGCGGTGCAGGCACCGCTGAAGTCGCCAACGCCTGAGCGGCCGCAAGCCCTCAGGCTTGGCGCAGGCTCCGCTTGAGGATCTTCCCGGCCGAGTTCTTCGGCAGTTCGGCAACGAACTCCACCCGCTTGGGCACCTTGAATCCGGCCAAACGGGACTTGACGTGACCGATGACATCGTCGGCCGACAACGGCGGCTGGCCGTCCTTGAGGACGACGAAGGCGGCCACCGCCTCGATCCACTTCTCATCGGCGATCCCGACCACAGCCACCTCGGCGACCTGCGGCAGCTCGAAGACGGCATCCTCGACCTGGCGGCTGGCGACCAGCACGCCACCCGTGTTGATGACGTCCTTGACCCGGTCGACGACCTCGACGAAACCCTCCTCGTCGACCTTGACCAGGTCCCCGGAATGGAACCAGCCGTTGTCGAACGCCTCGGCGGTGGCCTCCGGCCGGTTCCAGTAGCCTTCGCACAGCTGCGGCGACCGGTAGAGGATCTCGCCCTCCTCGCCGGGGCCGACGTCGTCACCGCCGGCGTTGACGACGCGGGTCTCGACGAACATCACCGGGCGACCCGCCGAACCGGGGTGATCGTCGTGCTCCTCGGGACGCAGCACAGTGCACAACGGGCCGAGCTCCGACTGGCCGAAGCAGTTGTAGAAGTCCAGCTGCGGAAGCCGCTGGCGCAGGCGCTCGAGGATCGGTCCGGGCATGATCGAAGCACCGTAGTAGGCCTTGTGGAGGCTGTCGAGGTTGCGGGTTTCCAGGTCAGGGCTGTTGGCCAGCGCCACCCAGACGGTGGGGGCGGCGAAGAACGAATTGATCTCCCGTTCCTCGAAGATGCCGAGCAGCTGCTCGGGCACAGGTGCTGGGACGATGATGTTGTGCGCGCCGATCGACAGAAGCGGCAGCAGGAAGACGTGCATCTGCGCTGAGTGATAGAGCGGCAGGGCGTGGACGGCGCGATCTGTCGCAGCGAAGTCGAGGGACATGAGGGACGACAGGTACTCGTGCAGAAGGGCGCGATGGGTCATCACCGCACCTTTCGGCGCCGAGGTGGTGCCGGAGGTGTAGAGCAGCTGAGCCACGTCCGTGTCGTCGACGGAGAACTCTGTGCTGACGGCTGGGGCGATTTCCTCCGCGTTGGCGACCGGAACGAGATCGGCGAAGTCGATCACCTGCGCCTCGGCTCCGGTCGGGGTTGAGGCGACTGCGGACATGAGGTCGGAGTCGGAGAAGACGATCTCGGCACCGGAGTTGCTGAGGATGTAGTCGAGTTCGTCGTTCTTCAGCTGATAGTTGACCGGCACGTGGATGAACCCGGCACGTGCGCAGCCGAGATAGAGGAGGACGAAGAGGTCGGAGTTCTTCCCATAGGCGGCGACACGGTCGCCTTTCGTCACACCGAGACGGACGAGTTCGCGGGCCACCGCGGTCACGGCAGAGTCAAGTTCTGCATAGGTCCAGGTTCGGTCCCCGAATTCGAGGGCCGTGTCGGTGGGGAATCGGCCGGCGCTGCGGCGGATGAGATCCGAGACCGTGGACGAGTTTCTGATGACGGGTGATTCGGGGGAGATGTGTGTAGATGTCATGACCCAAATATATGAGCCACATCACTCTCTCTGAAAATCGTCCGCCCATCTCTGCTTCATCGGCCGGCTGGTCTTCGATCCCACGGTGCCGACGATGTGCCCCGGTCCCGATGTAATAGTGTGGGGGACATGAGACATCCGAAGGTGAGTGACTGCGTAGAGGTGTTCGACTCACTGTGGCCACCGGCCTTGGCCGAGCCCTGGGATTCCGTGGGCCTGGCCGTCGGCGACCCCGACGCCGAGGTCCAGTCGATCCTCTTGGCTCTCGATCCGATGGACGCCGTGATCGCCGAGGCCGTCGTTCTCGGCGCAGACCTGGTGTTCAACCATCATCCGCTCATGCTCAAACCCGTGAAGTCGGTGAACGCCGCAACTTTGAAGGGCGGGGCCGTCCACACTCTCATCAGCAGCGATACTGCGCTGTTCAATGCGCACACGAACGCTGATTCGGCCCGCGGCGGAGTCTCCGATGTGCTCATCTCACTCCTGGGCATCGAGGGCGCGCAGCCACTGTCCCCGCATGCCGAGGCTGATGATTCGGCCCGCGGCTCGCTGCCGACCGGAATCGGCCGCGTCGGCGACCTCGACTGGCCCACACCGGTCCGGGACCTTGCCAGGCGACTGGCTGCGCAGCTGCCGCGCACCACGACCGGTGTGCGCATCGCCGGCGACCCCGCTGCGACAGCGACCCGTGTCGCGGTCTGCGGCGGCGCCGGCGACTCGCTGTTCGACGAGGTCAGGGCCAGCGGCGCCGACGTCTACGTGACGGCTGACCTCCGCCATCACCCGGCCACCGAGGCGCTTGATGCGGCGAATCGTCGAGAGAGCGGACTCTCGCTCATCGACGTCTCCCACTGGGCGTCCGAGACAGTCTGGCTGAGTGCGGCGGCCGAGGCTCTCGAGACCGAATTCGCGCGGCGCGGGTTCACTGTCTCGCTGCAGCATTCGGCAGTCAACACCGACCCCTGGGTCGAACGGTACTGACAAGGAGACCGACGATGCTCATCACCGACAGCCAGAGAACCGCGCTGCAGACCCTCATCGAACTCACTGCCCACGGGCGCGCCCTGCAGTTCGAGCATGACAACCCGAAGAGGGCAGAGGAGCTGCAGGAGCTCATCTCCCGCCACAAGGAGCTCGGAGAGAAGCGGACCGAAGCCGCCGCTGTCGTCGACGGCCATCAGGACGCCATCGCCGAAGCCACCGGACTCATCGAAGCACAGCGATCGAAGATCGAGAAGAAGACCGCCGAGCTCAACGACGGCACCGGTCTGACCAGCAGAGACATGGTGAATCTGCAAGAGGAGATCGCCGGTCACGAAGCTCGGGTCGCCGAACTCGAAGAATCGCAGCTGGAGGAGATGGAGAAGCTCGAAGCCGCTGAAGACGAACTCGCGGCAGTCGATGACCGAATCGCCGAGGTCACGGCCTCCGGTAAAGAGGTGCAGACCGCGGTGAAGGACAGGAAGGCCGAACTGCGGGAGCTCATCGCCGAGAACGAGTCCGCGGCGTTGGGCGCGAGGAGCGAGCTGCCGGAGCAGCTGCTCACGACGTTCGATGCCAATGTCCGCCAGGGCGGTCCCGGGGCCGCCCTGCTCAACGGACCGAACTGTCAGGCGTGCGGACAGGAGATCGGCGGAGCAGTCTGGCACGGAATGCTCGGCGCCGATGTCAACGAAACCTATGAATGCGAAGAATGCGAGGCGGTGCTGCTGCGTCGCAGTTGATTCCGTCTCGACTGACCTCGTCGAATCTGCAGGACTGGGTCGTTGTCGACGCGCGTCTCAGTCGCGGAGGACGATGATGAGGTTGGCCGGCTTCGAGTTCGTCGAGCCTGTGAACTCGACCTCATAGAACTCCTCGGCCCGGGACACAAGGTCTTCAGCGGTCTCCGGCAGGGCCCGATCATCGGACAGCAGCCGACCGGCGAACTCACCTCGGTAGAACTTCGCCCAGTGGGAGACGACGCGACGTTTCCCGCCGCTGACGGACACGGCACCCATGGTGACGACCTGATCGGTGGGACCCGGCCACACGGACCGGTAATCGCTCGAGCGGCAGTCGAGGGCCACCTCGGCGGGGCCGAGAGAGCAGGACTTCGCCAGAATCGGCTTCCAATAGGATGTCAGCTTTCCCAAGGTCCCCAGATCGGTCTTCATCGCCAGTCGGTAGGCGGGGATCTCATCGAGTCCGTGCACCCGGCCGAACAGGGCCGAGAATACGTGAACGTCGAGGAGGCGGTCTCTCAGCTTATCGTCATCGTTCGACTGCGCCACCAGCTCGCTCGCGCCCATCGCCTCATAGAGTACACCGGAATAGGTGAGCAGTGCGGGGGCACTGGGGATCTCATCGAGGACGGTGTTCCGTTCGACGTCCGCTGAGAGTGACGCGCCGACGCCGAGCTTCTCGAGGGCATCTCGGCGCTTCGAGACCTTCTTCAACGCAGCGAGCACACGCTTGCGCTTGGTGGTGAGTTCCGGAGCCGAGAGACCGTCGAGATCGAGCGTGGGACCGGTCGGCGACGGAGTCTTGCCCTCGGAGGGCGGCAGCAGGATCTTCACCACCCCATCGTATGATCACGCAGTGACGCGGCTGGGACCGGGTGCGGATGAGGTTGATCACGTTCGATGTCCGGTCTCCGCCGCGTGCGGGTGCTGTGTGCGTGGGGGCATTGCTGAGCGACTACACTGGGTTGCTTGAGGACAGGTCACCAGACGGTCGCGGCTCTCTTCACGAGGGCTGAGGAACGTCCGGGCTCCACAGAGCAGGGATGGTGGGTAACACCCACCCGGGGCGACCCGCGGGCCAGTGCAACAGAAAGCAGACCGCCCAGTTCCGACTGGGTAAGGGTGAAACGGTGGTGTAAGAGACCACCAGGGCGGCGGGTGACCGTCGCTGCTGGGTAAACCCCATCCGGAGCAAGATCAGACAGACGACGTTCGAGGCTGCTCGCCGAGTCGTCGGGTGGATTGCTTGAGGCCGGTGGCAACATCGGTCCCAGATAGATGACCGTCAGGCGAGAAGGGCAACCGACTCGTCGACAGAACCCGGCTTATCGGTGGCCTGTCCTCTCCCACATCCTCAGCTGCGGCGCGTCTTTCAGGACGGACTGCGACGCACCTTCGCCTTACCGCCGTTGACCGCGATCATCGCTGCTCCCACGATTCCGGCGTTGTTGTACAGCTTCGCCGGCTTGAGTTTCGCCCGCGTCTCGATGAGCGGCAGGAACTGGTCATGGGACTTCGAGACTCCGCCGCCGACGATGATGACATCCGGAGCGACCAGCAGTTCGATCTGCGAATAATACTGTTGCAGCCGAGCCGCCCACTCCGGATAGGTCAGTCCCAGCCGGGTCCTGACCGATTCCGCGGCCTGCGTCTCGGCATCGGCGCCGTTCATCTCGATATGGCCGAGTTCTGTGTAGGGAACCATCCGGCCGTGAGTGAACAGGGCGGTTCCGATTCCCGTGCCCAGCGTCGTCAGCAGCACCGTCTTCTTCCGGTGTTTGCGCCCGGCACCGAAGGTCATCTCGGCCAGTCCGGCGGCATCGGCATCGTTGAGGAAGTACACGGTGCGGCCCGTGCTCTCGCCGATGATGTCGGAGATGGGCGAACCGATCCAACTCTGGTCGAGGTTCGCCGTGTACTCGACGAGTCCTTCGCGGATCACGCCGGGGAATCCGCAGCCGACAGGCAGGGAGTCGATCGCGGCACGGTCGGCGACGAGTTCGAGTTCGACGGCATGTTCGCTCAGTGCATCCAACAGCGTGGCAATCGTCGCAGCCACGGCAACCGGGGTGCTCGGCTTCGGTGTGAGCTCGCGCAGCCGCTTGAACGGCAGCTTGCCCGTCACCGTGTCGACGAGTGCCGCTTTGATCCCGGTGCCGCCGATGTCGATGCCGATCGCAAAGCGTGGGGAGGTCTCCGCGCTCATATCAGCTCTCCTCGTGTGCGGGTCCGGCGGCAATCGCGGTGTCGGCATCGGGCAGAGTCAGGATATCGGCACCGGACTCGGTCACCACTAGTGTGTGCTCGAACTGAGCGGAGCGCTTGCGGTCCTTCGTCACCACGGTCCAGGAATCGTCCCAGACGTCCCAGTCGATCGTGCCGAGGTTGAGCATCGGCTCGATCGTGAAAATCATTCCCGGTTCCATCGTCTCCGCATGGGCGGGAGCCGCGTCATAGTGCGGGATGATGAGCCCGGAATGGAATTCGCGGCCGACTCCGTGCCCGCTGTAGTCGCGCACGACTCCGTAGTCGAAGCGCTTCGCGTACT
This sequence comes from Brevibacterium sp. Lmc1, assembly GCF_057654315.1. Taxonomy (NCBI): domain Bacteria; kingdom Bacillati; phylum Actinomycetota; class Actinomycetes; order Micrococcales; family Brevibacteriaceae; genus Brevibacterium; species Brevibacterium sp. Lmc1. Next base: position 2,065,331 of record NZ_CM172803.1, read on the forward strand.
TCTCGATCACCCGTCCGACGACGTTGATCTGACGTCCCGGTTTGACCGCTTTGATCCCACGCATCATCGACTCATAGGTGCGTTCGATGAGGAGACGGGACTCCTCATCGACGTCTCCGGCGGTGAATGTGTAGTTCGTGTCTCCGTGCATGCCCTGGTAGTAGGCGGTGATGTCGACATTGACGATGTCGCCGTCCTCGATGACGGTCGAATCGGGGATGCCGTGGCAGATCACCTCGTTGACGGAGGTGCACACGGATTTCGGGAAGCCCCGATAGCCCAACGTCGACGGGTACGCTCCGTGATCGCACATGAACTCGTGCGCCACCCTGTCGATGTCATCGGTGGTGATGCCGGGGACGATCATCTCGCCGACGGCGGCCAGGGCATTGGCCGCGATCCGACCGGCCGCCCGCACCACCTCGACTTCTTCGGGGCTGTAGAAATTGTTTCCCCGGCCTTCATCGGCGTCGGCGCGACCGACGTACTCCGGGCGGGGGATGTCCTTCGGCACACCGCGTTCGGGCGAAATGGTGCCGGGCGTGAGCAGGCGAGTGTGAACAGTCATGATGGTGTCGATCCTATGCTGGAAACGCGGCTTTGTCCCGCTGCCCGGTCGCCTGTCGATGCCGCGGTGCGGGACCTGTGGAGTCTAGAATCGGAAGCAGCCGTGCCAAGGAAGCGGGAGGCAGATTGAGCGACGACACGACATCGGCGGGCCACGAGTTCGCTGGACTGGGCGAAGTGGTGAGCCTGACGAGCGCGCCGCAGCAGATCGCCGACCACATCCTCTCCGGAATCGCCGTCGGAGCGCTGCCGGAAGGCACCTTGCTGCCGGGCGAACGGACGTTGGCCGCAGATCTGCAGGTGTCCCGCTCGAGCGTGCGCGCAGCCCTGCTGCGCTTAGAGCGTCTCGGGGTCGTCGAACGCCGCCGCGGCCGCGGGGGAGGGACGTTCGTCAAGACCGCCCGCCCCGAGGCGCTGGCTCCCATGGCCGGTAGAATCGACGAGTTCCATGCCGAGAGGCGGAACCTGCTTGACGCCCGCGCCGTCTTCCAGAATTCGCTGGCGGCGACCGCGGCCCTGCGACGTACCGAGGACGAGCTGAGCGAGCTCCGGGAACTGGCCGAAGTCTATTCCCAACGCGCCGAAGCGGCCGCCGCGCGCACCGCGGACGCGCAGTTCCACTTCGCCATCGCCCGTGCCGGTCACAACCCGGAACTCGTGCGCATGGCCATCGACCTCGATACGAAGATCAACGCCGGTTTCCGTCACGACCCGTTCTCGGCCGAGCTCTTCGATCACGCCGTGGACGACCACGCCGCGATCGTCGAGGCGATCGCTGCCGGAGACGCAGAAGCTGCGGGAAGACTCTGCGAGGAGCACTTCAGGTACACGACCATCGTCCCCCGCCCCTAACCCCTATTACTACCTGACGGCGGCCCAGCAACCTCGCGCGAGGTTGCTGGGCCGCCGTCAGGTAGTAATAGGGGTTCTTCAGTTGGCTAGGGCGTGGGCCACGGAGACTGCTTCGAAGCCGAATGCCTCTGCGACGTTGTCGTTCGTGACGTGCCCATTGTGGATGTTGAGACCACGGGCCAGAGCCGAATCGTTCGACAGCGCCTTGTGCCACCCCTGGTCGGCGATCTTCACGGCAAAGGGCAGAGTCGCATTCGTCAGCGCCGCCGTGGCTGTGTTCGGCACCGCACCCGGCATGTTCGCCACGCAGTAGTAGACCGAGTTATGGACGGTGAACGTCGGATCGTCGTGAGTCGTCGGACGCGAATTCTCGAAGCACCCGCCCTGGTCGATGGCGATATCGACGAGCACCGAGCCCGGCTTCATCCCAGAGACCATCTCGTCGGTGACGAGCTTCGGCGCCTTCTTGCCCGGGATGAGCACCGAACCGATGACGAGGTCGGCTGTGGCCAGAGACTTCGTGATCTCGTACTTATTCGACACCTTCGTGCCGATGGCACCTGCGAAGGTCTCATCGATCTGCCGCAGACGCGGAATGTTGATGTCGATGACCTCGACGGTCGCTCCCAGGCCCAGAGCCATCCGGGCGGCATTCGTTCCGGCCACACCGGCACCGATGACGACGACATTCGCGCGCTCGACACCGGGGACTCCGGACAGCAGGATCCCGCGGCCGCCGTTGGCCTTGAGCAGGCTGTGAGCGCCGACCTGAGTCGACAGGCGTCCGGCGATCTCGCTCATCGGAGCGAGCAGCGGAAGTCCGCCGCCGTCGGGCTGGACGGTCTCATAGGCGATCGCGGTGGTGCCGGCCTCCATGAGAGCAGTGGTGAGCGCCTCATCCGCGGCGAGGTGGAGGTAGGTGAACAGGACGAGATCCTTGCGCAGGAAGCCGTACTCCTGGGCGATCGGCTCCTTGACCTTGAGCACGAGGTCGCCGGCTGCCCATGTGGTGGCGGCGTCGGGGGCGATCTTCGCTCCGGCAGCCTCGTATTCGGCATCGGCGATGAAGGAGCCCTCGCCGGCTCCTGCCTGCACGGTGACCTCGTGGCCGTGGGCGACGAGTTCATGGACGCCGGCAGCGGTGATGGCGACTCGGAACTCATTGTTCTTGACCTCGGTGGGCACTGAAATGCGCATGGTGTGTCCTTCTCTCCTGATCGTGTGCCGCAGGGGCGGAGGCGACCGACTTCTCCGTCGGTCGTCGATGGTGTCAACTCTATTCCTTAGAAGGTTTGGAGAGCAAACCTTTAAATCTGTTTTCGTCACCAATGATGCGAAATCAGTGCGTCTGGGTGCCAGATAACGCGGAAAACATGATTCCAGTCGGACTCAGACTGCACCAAAGATGCTGATAGGGCGCTTCCAACGCATAAGCGACACATGCCGTCAGTTCGCGACTTGAAACGGTAAGCTGAAAGCGTCAATGCAGAACCCCGCAGAGGAGAGAAGGCTCGCCATGGGACTCTACGAAGATATCGACGACCCGAACTCGAAGTACTACTTCAACCTCGAGACGAACACCGTGGAAAAGGGCCTGGTCAGCGACTGGACCCACCGCATGGGGCCCTACGAGACCGAGGAAGTCGCCCGCGCCGCCCTGGAGAAGGCACGTGAACGCAATCAGCAGTGGGACGAAGACGACGAGAAGTGGAACGGCTGAATAGATGTCGCGTCAGGAGGAATTCGTTCTCAGGACCGTCGAGGATCGTGAAGTGCGATTCATCCGACTCTGGTTCACTGATGTTTTGGGACAGCTGAAGTCCGTGGCCATCGTCCCCGCCGAACTCGAAGGCGCCTTCTCCGAAGGCATCGGATTCGACGGCTCGGCAGTCGAAGGACTGTCCCGCGTGTTCGAGGCCGATATGGTGCTCAAGCCCGACCCCTCGACGTTCTCTCTGCTGCCCTGGCGCGGGGAGACCGAGCCCACCGGGAGGATGTTCTGCGATATCCACGTGCCCGGGGGAGAGCCGGCGCCGGCCGATCCGCGCAACGTCCTCAAACGCACTCTGGCCAAAGCCGCCGAACGCGGCTTCACCTTCTATGTGCATCCTGAGATCGAGTTCTACCTCTTCAAGACCGACAACCTCGATCCTGTCTCCGGGATCAGCGACGGCACAGCCCCGATGCCCGTCGACACAGCCGGCTACTTCGACCATGTCAACGGGGGAACGGCCAATGATTTCCGGCGCGAAGCTGTCACCATGCTCGAGGCGATGGGGCTGTCCGTGGAGTTCTCCCATCATGAGGCCGGGCCCGGTCAGAACGAGATCGACCTGCGCTACGCCGACGCGCTGACCATGGCCGACAACGTCATGACGTTCCGGTCGGTCATCAAAGAGGTCGCGATCTCCCAAGGCGTCTACGCTTCGTTCATGCCCAAGCCGATGGCCGATCACCCAGGCAATGGGATGCACACGCACGTCTCCCTGTTCGAGGGCGAGAACAATGCCTTCTTCGAACCGGGGGCCGAATATCAGCTGTCGAAGACCGGCCGACAGTTCATCGCCGGACTGCTCACCCACGCCGCCGAGATCTCGGCAGTGACCAACCAGCACGTGAACTCCTATAAACGCCTCTGGACCGGCCATGAAGCTCCGTCGTACATCTCCTGGGGCCACCGCAACCGTTCTGCTCTCGTGCGGGTCCCGCAGTACAACTCCGGAAAGTCCTCATCCGCCCGCGTCGAGTACCGTGCTCTGGACTCCTCGGCCAACCCGTACCTGTCGTATGCGCTTATGCTCGCAGCGGGACTCAAGGGGATCGAAGAGGGCTACGAACTGCCCGAAGAGGCCGAGGACAACGTCTGGCTGCTCTCTTCCACCGAACGTCGGGCGATGGGGATCGAAGCGCTGCCGCGCAGTCTGTCCCATGCCCTGGAGCTGATGGAGGGATCGGATCTCGTCGCCGAGACCCTGGGCGAAGAGGTGTTCGACTTCTTTCTGCGCAACAAACGGCAGGAATGGACCGATTACCGCGCGCAGGTGACTCCATATGAGCTCGCGAAGCACTTCACCTCGATGTGATGGCCGCTATCACCTCACGCACGACCAGCGTCCCGGAGGCCACCTCTCGGTTCCTCCATGAGCTCGATGAGCTCCTCGGCGTCCCTCTGGCCACTGATTCGCGGTTCGTTGATCTCCTCATGGCAACCCCGGATCCGCATGGAGCGGCGCTGGGTCTGCTGCGCGTGATCGAGGCCGCGGGGGAGGGTTCCGCGGCCCTGCTGGACGCAGTGCGGACCGGATCGAAGAGCGAGCTGGCCGAGGACGAACTCAACCGCCCCCTCCTGGCCCGGCTCCTCGCGGTCGTCGGCACCTCGGAGGCGATGGTCGACCATCTGGTCCGGCATCCCGACTCCCTGCCGCTGCTGCTCGTTCCCGACCCGTTCCTGCTGATCTCCACGCCTGCCGCCTCGGCGGTGTCCCTGCGAGCAGAGATGCTCACGGTCCTCGGTGCGGACCCCGAGGACCCGGCTCCGCGCGCGACTGTGACCGGAGATGACGGGGTCAAGGCGCTGCGAAGGAACTACCGGGATGCGGTGCTTCGCCTCGTCGCCGATGATCTGTCGGCGGAGTCTCCGGACGAAATCGTCGACCAAGTCATGGCAGTCCTCTCCGACCTGGCCGCCGCTGCCCTCGACGCGGCGCTGGCTATCGCACGAGCCGAACTCGACGAGGCGGCCGACATCCGTCTGGCGGTCATCGCCTTGGGTAAGACCGGAGCACGAGAACTCAACTACGTCTCCGATGTCGATGTCGTCTTCGTTCTCGATTCCGCCGAGACCGAAGGGGCCAGGAGCCTGGCCACCGACCTCGCCCAACGCATGCGCGGCATCCTCTCCGATGCCGGTGGTGAGCCTGCACTGTGGGAAGTCGATACGGCGCTGCGCCCCGAAGGCAAAGCCGGAGCGCTCGTGCGTACGCTGTCGGAGTTCGAGCACTATTACGCCGATATCGCGGAGAACTGGGAATTCCAGGCCCTCCTCAAGGCCCGACCGGTGGCCGGCGATGTCGAAGTGGGGGAGGCGTTCTCCCAGTCACTCCTGCCCTTGGTCTGGCAGGCGGCCAGCCGTCCCGGCTTCATCGACGGGATCCGTGCGATGCGTCGGCGCGTCGTAGACCTCATCCCGGCAGTCGAAGCCCCGCGTCAGATCAAACTGGGTCGCGGCGGTTTGCGTGATGTCGAGTTCTCCGCACAGATGCTCCAGCTCGTCCATGGACGCAATGATGAGGACATCCGCACCCCGAATACGCTCGTCGCCCTCGGTGAACTCGGAGAACATGGCTATATCGGGCAGCAGGACGCCTCTGTCTTCTCCACTGCATACCGGTTCATGCGTGTCGTCGAACACCGAGTGCAGATCCCGAGGATGATGCGCAATGCGCTCATCCCCGATGATGAGGCCAAACTTCGGTCGTTGGCCCGTTCCGTCTTCCGGTCCGGATCTCGGACCGGGGATCGCCTCGAAGAGGCCCGCCGCGACTATGCCAAACAGGTCACCCGCCTCCACGAACAGATCTTCTATCGGCCCATCCTCGAGGCGGCTGTCGGCGTCCACGGCGCCGTCGTCGATGCACAGAAGCGCGGGTCGAGCCTGCAGGCTGCCGCCGACCGTCTTCAGGCGTTCGGATACGTGGACCCACAAGGAGCTTTGGGCCATATCAAGGCGCTGACGACTGGTATGTCACGCACTGCCATGGTCATCAAGCAGGTGCTTCCGGCCCTGCTCGATTGGTTCTCCGATGGAGTCGAGCCCGACCGAGCACTGCTGGCCTTCCGCCGGCTGAGCGAATCGCTGTCCTCCTCCGGCTGGTTCCTCAAGATGCTCCGCGACTCCGGTCTGGCGGCCAAATCTGTGGCCGAAGTGCTCTCCCTGTCCGGATATGCGACGGAACTTCTGCTGCGCCAGCCCGCCGCTGTCGCCTGGTTGGACCGCCATGAGAACCTTAAGGCCCGTGACCTGGCGATTCTCAATGCTGAGGTCGATGGACTGCTCAAGCGCCATGTCGCCGAGGCGGTGACTCCGATCCGTGAGACCTACAGCCGTGAACTTCTGCGGATCGCGTTGCGCGACGTCCTCGGGGTCGGGGACCGAGTCGCCATACCCAGTGATCTCTCCGACCTCATGGACCTGGCTGTCAGAGGTGCCCTGCAGGCGGTCCGAGCAGACCTCGACGGGCCCGAGACCCCGGACTACGAATTCGCAATCATCGCCATGGGCCGGTGGGGCGGACGGGAGATCGGCTACTTCTCGGACGCCGATGCGATGTTCGTCTACCGTCCCGTGTCAGACGACCTCGACGCCGAGGCGCGCGGAAGGCTGAGCAAGCACGTGACGAACGTGGCCCTCCAGCTGTCGACTCGCCTCAAGGCCAGCGAAGGCGCTCAAGGGGTCGATCTCGATGCTGATCTGCGTCCGGAGGGCAAGAACGGCCCCTTGGTGCGCAGCTTCTCGTCTTACCAGGCCTATTACGCAAAGTGGTCCCAACCGTGGGAGGCGCAGGCGCTGCTGCGGGCCAGGCCGGTGGCAGGCGATGACGGCCTCATCGCCGACTACCTGGCGCTCATCGATCCGCTGCGCTATCCCTCGGAGATGCCGCAGAAGGCACTGACGCAGGTGCGCACTCTCAAGGCGCGGATGGAAGACGAGCGACTGCCGCGCAATGCCGATAAGCGACGACATCTCAAGCTCGGCCGGGGAAGCCTCTCCGATGTCGAATGGACCGTTCAGCTTCTGCAGCTCCAGCACGGGCATCAGGTGGAAGGGCTGCGCACGACCTCGACGCTGACGGCCCTCGACGTGGCCGCTGACGGGGGTCTGCTGCCGACCGAGGATGCCGAACAGCTGGCCGCTGCCTGGCAGCTGGCCACTGATGTGCGTTCGGCCGTGATGCTCTTCCGTGGGCGCACCGCCGAGTCGCTGCCGGCCGATCATACCGAGCTCGAGGCCACAGCCCGCCTGCTCGGTTATCCGGCTGGGGCGGGCCATGACCTCGAAGACGACTATCTGCGCACCACCAGGCACGCACGTTCAGTGATGGAACACCGCTTCTACGACTTCTGATTCTCCAGGTGCGGCAGTCCGCCTACGTGCGATCTGCCGCCCCGGTCATCGGCCGAATCAGCTGCCAGTTGATGTGCTCAGTCGTCGAATTCGAGTCCGAGCAGGGCGTTTTCGACCACCTCGGGCAGGGCGGGGTGGATCCAGTACTGGCCGGTTGCCACCTCGTCGGCTTTCTGGCCGAAGGCCATGGCCTGGATGAGCGGTTGAATGAGCATCGAGGCTTCGTGACCGACGATATGAGCGCCGAGGATGCGCCTGGTGCTGCGATCGGCGATGATCTTCACGATTCCCGGATCATCGGCCATCGCCCAACCGTAGGCGACATCGGAGAACTTCTGCACCTTGATCGTGACGTCGTGTCCGGCATCAATGGCCTCTGCTTCGGTCATGCCCACATAGGCGACCTGTGGGGAGGAGAAGACGGCACCGGGAACGGCATGGTGATTGACTGCGGCGAGGTCGTTCGCCCGAGCACTGCCGGGCGACCCTGCGGCAACGTCTGCGGCCAGATTGCGGCCGACGATCTTCGCTTCGTGGTTGGCGACGTGTTTGAGCTGATGGGGTGAGGAGATGTCTCCGAGAGCGAATACTCCGGGAACGGGCTGACCGCCCGAGAGGACTCTTTGGTGCTCGTCCACGGACAGGCGGTTGCCGTCGGTGACGTCGAAACCGGCGGCCTCGACGTCGAGCTCGGCGGTGTTGGGAACCCTTCCCGTGGCCACGAGCACTCCGTCGGCGGTGATCGTCTCCGGCAGGTCCGCCTCGCCGAGGCGGCCGCTGGGTTCGAGGGTCAATGTGACTTCACCGTCGGCGATGTCGATCTGCTTGGACTGGGCACCGTGGAGGACGGTGTGGGAGTAGTCGAAGATGCGGGTGAACTCGTCGGCGGCCTCCTCGTCGATACTGCCCAGGAGGCGGGGGCCGCGGGCGAGGACGGTCACCTCGGTGCCGAGGGCGGCGAAGACGTGGGCGAATTCCATGGCGATGATCCCGGAGCCGATGATGACCAGTCGCTTCGGCTGTGCAGCGCGGCGCATCACCGTGTTCGATGTGAACACCGGATAGTCATCGGTGTCGATGCGGGCGGTGTCGAGCCCGGCGATGTCGGGGATGATCGGGTGGGCGCCGGCGGCGATGACGATGCGTTCGGCGGTGATCTCCTCACCGGAGGCGGTGCGCACGGTCTTCTGCCCGGTGAAATGAACATGTTCAGCGACAACGGTGATATTGGGCTGGCGGTCGCTGCTGCGGTACTCGCGTCCTCCGGATTCGATCGCGTCGATGCGGGAGAAGATGCGGTCCTGGAGTCCGGCCCAATCCACTTTCGGGTGGGTCGGGGTGAGGTTGTAGCGGTCGGCCTCGGTGGCCTGCTCGGCGAGGGTGGCGGGGTAGACGAACATCTTCGTCGGGATGCACCCGACGTTGAGGCAGGTACCGCCGAAGTGCCATTCCTCGGCGATGGCGGTCTTCAGTCCGGCGAACCGCTTGTCGAGGAACATGTTTCCCGATCCGGTGCCGATGAGCAGCAGGTCATAGTGCGTCAAAGTCCATCCCTCCGATGGTGCGTGATCCGACCGGCCGCGTCGACGGCCGCAGAGCCGAAAGGGCGCCACGGGTGATAACCCGTGACGCCCTCACTCTATTCCACCCGGCGGCGGGATCTCAGTTCAGCTGGAATCGACCGCCGACCGAGGTCAGAGTGCGTAGTAGAGCTCGAACTCGGTCGGTGTCGGACGCAGTCGAGCGACATCGAGTTCGTTCTCACGCTTGATGCGGATCCACGTCTCGATGAGGTCGGGAGTGAACACATCGCCGGCGGTGAGGAAGTCGTGGTCCTTCTCGAGCTCGTTGAGCGCCTCGTCGAGGGTGCCGGGGACGAGCTTGATGTCCTTGGCCTCCTCGGGTGGGAGCTCGTAGAGGTCCTTGTCGATGGGCTCCGGCGGTTCGATGCGGTTGCGGATACCGTCGAGCCCGGCCATGAGCTGGGCCGAGAAGGCGAGATACGGGTTCGACGAGGGGTCCGGAACGCGGAACTCGAGCCGTTTGGCCTTCGGCGAGGATCCGGTCACCGGAATGCGGATCGCGGCAGAACGGTTGCGGGCGGAGTAGACGAGGTTGACCGGAGCCTCATAGCCGGGCACCAGGCGGCGGTAGGAGTTGATAGTCGGGTTCGTGAACGCCAGCACCGCGCCGGCGTGCTCGATGAGTCCGCCGATGTACCACCGAGCCAGGTCGGAGAGTCCGCCGTAGCCGTTCTCGTCGTAGAACAGAGGCTCGCCGTTCTTCCACAGCGACTGGTGGCAGTGCATGCCGGAGCCGTTGTCGTCGAAGAGCGGCTTGGGCATGAAGGTCGCGGACTTGCCGAGCTCGAAAGCGGTGTTCTTGATCACGTACTTGAAGTCGAGCAGCTGATCGCCTGCGTGCTGGAGCGTCTTGAACTTGTAGTTGATCTCCTGCTGACCGGCGGTGCCGACCTCATGGTGCGCCCGCTCCATCTCGAAGCCGATCTCCTCGAGCGTCAGCGACATCTTGTCGCGGACATCTGCGTACTGATCCTGCGGCGAGACCGGGAAGTAGCCGCCCTTGAACGGGGTCTTGTAGCCCTGGTTTCCGCCGACCTCATCAGAGCCGGTGTTCCACGCAGCTTCCTGTGAGCCGATCTTGTAGAAGCTGCCGCCGGGAGTGTTCTCGTAGCGGATGGAGTCGAAGAGGTAGAACTCGGCCTCGGCGCCGAAGAAGACAGTGTCGGCGATCCCAGTGGATTCGAGGTAGGCCTCGGCCTTGGCCGCGACCTGCCGGGGATCGCGGGAGTAGGGCTCATCGGTGAACGGATCGACGATCGAGTGCGTGACGACCAGCGTCTTGGCCTCACGGAAGGGGTCGATGTACGCGGAGGTGACATCGGCCAGCAGTTTCATATCGGATTCGTGGATGCCCTGGAAGCCTGTGATGGAGGACCCGTCGAAGAGCAGACCTTCGGTGATCTCCTCGGTGCCGTATGAGGCGGCGGGGAGATTGAAGTGCTGGACCACACCGGGCAGGTCGCAGAACCGGACATCGACGAATTTGACGTCATTGCCCGATATGTAGTTGACGAGTTCTTCAGCAGACGAGAACACTTAGGTCTCCTAGTTCGTGTACGGTGGCCGTTTGTCCTGACCACGGTCAATCTTAGTCGCCGAAGAATGAAGTGGTGATGTCGACCATGTTTCGGGCATGTTTCCTGAGGATCCACTCAGGCCGGATTTCGTAGGCTGGGGGAGTGATCAATCGTGACGACCTTGGTTCCTGGCTCGAAGGACCCCGGTTCGACAGGGAAGAAGACGACTGGCCCGGAAAGCGGCTGGGTCTGCCTGTCAACGGCTCGCATTCTCTGGCCCCGGCGTGGAAGCGAATCCTCGCCCTGCTCGTCGACTGGCTGATGTGTCTGGCGATCGCCAATCTCATCGATCCGGCGAATCCGATCCTCGCGCCCGCGTTCTTCGCCCTCGAGAATTTCGTGTTTGTGGGAACTCTCGGGTATTCGGTTGGCCATCGTCTCTTCGGCATCGAAGTCCGGCGCCTCGACGGCCACGTGCCGGGACTGCTCAAGTCGCTCATCCGCTCAGTCCTCGTCGTGCTCGTCATTCCGGCGCTCATCTTCAACCGCGACAACCGCGGAGTCCACGACCTTGCGGCAGGAACCGTCATCCTCCGCCGCTGACCTCCCAATTGCTACCTGACGGCGGCCCAGCAACCTCGCGCGAGGTTGCTGGGCCGCCGTCAGGTAGTAAGAGGGGAATGGACGGGAATGGGAAGCGGCGCCGACTCTCGTTGAGTCGGCGCCGCTTTCTTTCGCCTCGGCCGTGGGATTTCGGCGGAGGGGATGCGGATCAGCGTCCGCGCATCGCCTTGTGGTTCGGGCGGGCCTTGTTCGGGTCGATGCCCTTCGGGATCGGCGGGCGCGTGCCCTGCGTCCCGAGAGCAGCCAGACGATTGCGCACGGCCAGGACCTCGGCGCGGTTGAGCTTGCGCGGCAGCTTCTGCACGGCCGGGACGACCTGCTTCATCGCGAGCTGGCCCTCTTCCTTGCCACCCTGGAAGGTGTGGACCGGAACATTGGGGAGGATGCGCTCGTGGCGCTTCTTCTCCTTGGCCAGCAGCTTCGCGCTGCGTCCCTTCGGACCTTCGCTCAGCAGCACGACGCCGGCGCGACCGGTCGATCGGAACACGAGGTCGCGGCTCTTCGGATCGACGGCGATGGGCTTCTCATCCATCAGGTATCCGCGGCGGGCCGTGTTGAGAACGGCGCCGAAGGCTCCGGGCTGTCCGTCCATCTGAGCGAAAGCGGCGGTCTCGGCGAAGCGGCCGAGCATGAACATGCCCAACAGCAGACCGACCATGAAGCCGAGGATCGTCGTGAAGATCGCGGTGGTGCCGCCGATGAGCAGACCGATCAGCAGACCGATGAGCGTGCATCCGAGGATCGCCGCAGCCAGCAGCCACGGGGTCGCTTTGTTATGTTTGGCGGACAGCTCGTAGACCTGACGCATCTGCGCCAGTCGGCCGGGCTTCTTGTTCGGATCCTTTGGCTTGCGCCGGAAGAGTCCCTTACGCGGTTCTTCGCTCATTCTCTCACTTGCTCTTGAGGGGCGTTGCGGCGTCGCCTCCGGTAATCAGGGGGAGGCCGACGCTCATTGCTCAGCAGTCAAGTCTACCTCTTCGCCGGGGCCGAAGGTATCCACAACGGCCTGCGCCTCCTGCTTGGCGGGGGTGTGCTTGTCCAGGTGCGCCAGATGCGAGGGGATCTCCTCTCCGCGGCGGCGCATGGCGGTGGCCCACAGGCGGCCTGCACGGTACGACGAACGCACGAGCGGACCCGACATGACGCCGAGGAAGCCGATCTCCTCTGCAGCATCGCGCAGCATCACGAAGTCGGCGGGCTTGACCCACCGGGTGACGGGATGGTGCCGAGGAGAGGGACGCAGGTACTGCGTGATGGTGATGAGGTCGCAGCCGGCATCGTGGAGGTCCTGCAGTGCGGAGATGATCTCGTCGTTCGTCTCACCCATCCCGAGGATGAGGTTCGATTTCGTGACCAGGCCGGCCTCGCGGGCCTGAGTGATCACCGACAGCGATCGTTCGTAGCGGAATGCGGGACGGATGCGCTTGAAGATGCGCGGAACCGTTTCGACATTGTGCGCGAGCACTTCAGGTCGGGAGGAGAACACCTCGGCGAGCTGATCCGGCTTGGCATTGAAATCGGGGATGAGCAGCTCCACGCCGGTGCCGCGTCCGTCGACATACGAGAGGTCGTGGATCTGGCGCACGGTCTCTGCATAGAGCCAGGCGCCGCCGTCTTCGAGGTCGTCTCGTGCCACACCGGTGATCGTCGAGTAGCGCAGACCCATCTCCGCCACCGAGGCGGCCACGCGGCGAGGTTCGTCAGCGTCGAATTCAGCCGGTCGGCCGGTGTCGATCTGGCAGAAGTCACAGCGCCGGGTGCACTGTTCGCCGCCGATGAGGAAGGTCGCTTCGCGATCTTCCCAGCATTCGAAGATGTTCGGGCAGCCTGCCTCTTCGCAGACCGTGTGCAGCTCCTGCTTGCGCACGAGCGACTTCAGTGCGGTGTATTCGGGGCCGATATGGGCCTTCGCTTTGATCCAGGCCGGCTTGTCCTCGATGGGAGTCTCGGAGTTGCGGGCTTCGACGCGGAGCATGCGGCGGCCCTCTGGTGCGATCGTCATCTGAGTTCTCCTAAGCGGTGATGGTCTCGTGCAGGATTTCGTCGAGTCGCTGCGCCACATCTTCGGGAGTGACGGTCCGACCGAGCTCAGCACTGATGGACGTGGTGTCGGCGTCTGTGATCCCACACGGGATGATGGACTCATAGGCGCCGAGGTCGTTGCTGCAGTTCAGGGCCAGGCCGTGCATCGTCACGCCTTCGTGGATGCGGATGCCGATGGCACCGATCTTGCGGTCGCGACGGAGTTCGTCGCCGCGCAGCCAGACACCGGCCCGGCCCTCGATCGTGGTCGCCTCGATCTCGTATTCGGAGAGCAGTCGGATCATCGCGTCCTCGAGTTGGGACACGAAGAGTCGGACCTCTTTGGGGTCGTTGAGCTTGTAGATGCAGTAGGCGACCAGCTGTCCGGGACCGTGCCAGGTGATCTTCCCGCCGCGGTCGACGTCGATGACATCTGTGCCGTCGGTCGGTCGTTCGAAGTCCTCGGTGCGCTTGCCGGCCGTATAGACCGGGGAATGCTCGAGGAGTAGGATCGTCGATCGACGGTCGCCGGCGAGCACTTCGTCGTGGTATCTCTTCTGCAATTCCCAAGTCTGCCGATAGTCCGAGAGGACAGGGGCGAACCCGAGCGTTTCTGTGGCCAGGGGCATGGCTCCACACTATGACTCTTGACCCCAGTGTTCAATTTGTTTCCAATCACATCTGGCGACCTCCACCGAGGCTGTGGCCCTTGACACATAACGACATCGGCGAGCATCATTAAACAACACTAAATGCGACTGATCATCATCAACGGAGATGACGAACCATGACATGGGAGTTCCAAGCAACGATCGCGGATGATATCCATCGCGTCGTCGATTCCGACGGTCGCAGAGCATGGGGCGTCGTGCACAATGATTTCGATGCCGACGACCCCCGTGTTCTCGCCCTCACCGAGGTGGCTCTTCCGACCGGCGCCCGTTCCCTTCTCATCGTCCCCGCTTCGCCCGGTGGTCTCGTCCTCGACGTGATCCGCACCTATCAGGGACTGACCGAGGCCGAGCTGTGCACCCTGTTCCTGGGCATCATCGAGGAGCTCACGACGTGCACGCGACCAGAGGATCGGCTCACTCTGTCCGCGTTCTCCCTCGACGCCCACGGTCGACCGGTCCTCATTCCCGGAGTCTCGGCGCCCATTGCGACGACACCGCGCCGCGCCGTGGGAGAGATGATCTATCACGCCGTCCACGGGCGGCCGTGGGCCGAGGTGCTGCTTCCCGTCGACCTCGCTCTGTCCGAGTCATCGTCGGCTCTGCGGTCGCTCGTCGCAGGCCTCCTGGACGATGCGGCGTCCGAAATCGGGTTGGGCACCGCCCTCGCCGAGGCGGCGGATTCCCTTCGTACACTCGACCGTCCCGCTGCGCTTCCAATGGTGCCTGCCGAGAGCGGAACGTCGCCGGAATCGGCCCTCACGGCTCGTCTGCGCGTGGCAACCGGACTCAGACCGCACCGGCGATCCGAGGAGGACAGCGGTTCGACGCACAGCGCACCGGCCCCACCTCTGCGCGGAGGCGGAGTGACTCCGCTGCGCGCCGAGGCGAAGAGCTCGCGACGCTCGAGACGTGATCGCCGACGCGCAGGCGGCCGAAAGGAGTGGATGGTACCGCTGCTGGGCTCCGTGGGCTCCCTGTGGACCCGCCTGCGGGCGGTGGACCTGCATCGTGTGTTCGGTCACGGCACCCTGCTCATCGGCCTCGCCGTGTGCCTGACGGTTCTGGGCGGAGTCGTCGTCTGGTCCTCATGGTCGTCCACCGCGGCCGTGAGCGGAGAAGAGGCGCCGTCCGCCGAGGGGGCGACCCGGCCGCCCGAAGCGACGTCGACGCCGAGCGCAGACGACGTGTCCGCCGTCCTCGAGGAACTGTGCGAGTCACGCGCAGCAGCTCTCAGCAATGGCGACGAGGCGGCTCTGAAGGCACTGACGGTGCCCGACTCGGCTGCCGCAGCAGCCGATGAGCTCATCGATCCCTCGGCGTATGCCGACTCCGACTATTCGATCGATGTCGAGGACGTGGAGATCGTCGCCGCCGACGATGACCGGGTGGTCGCCTCGGCGCTTATGCGGTCGAGCGGAGGCACCGGGGCCGCCCTGGTGGAGTTCGCCGAGCAGACCGTCGAGTTCGAACTGCACAGAGTCGAGGGTACATGGCTCGTAGCGGAGGTCCGGGAGGCGACGACGCGGTGAATGGCCCGAGGGGCCGACCACGAATGGTCGGCCCCTCGATCAGGTGTGTCGGAGAGTCAGGCTCAGAGGTCGAGATCGGCCTCGAAGTTGCCTTCTTCCAGACGTGCCTTGATGGTCTGCAGGAATCGTCCTGCATCCGCACCGTCGACCAGCTGGTGGTTGTAGGTCAACGGCAGGTACACCATGTCGCGGATGGCGATCGCCTCATCGCCGTCGGCCGTCTTCACGGCGATGGGACGGCGGACGATCGCGCCCGTGCCGATGATGCCCATCTGCGGCTGGTTGATGATCGGCGTGTCGAACAGTGCCCCGACGGAACCGATGTTGGTCACCGTGAAGGTTCCACCCGAAAGCTCGTCCGGCATGATCTTGTTGTTGCGGGTCCGGTCGGCGACATCGTCGATGGCCTTCGACAGACCTGCGACGCTGAGGTCACCGGCATCCTTGATCACGGGCACGAGCAGTCCGCGCGGGGTATCGACCGCAACGGCCAGGTGCTCGTGATCGAAGTAGGTGATCTGCTGCGACTCGAGATCGTACTGAGCGTTGACCTTCGGGTGCACCTGAAGCGCTTCGACGATGGCCTTGGCGAAGAACGGCAGGTAGGTCAGCTTCGAACCGTGCTTGGCCTGGAATGCCTCCTTATTGGCCTTGCGCAGCTTGACGACGCGAGACATATCCACTTCGATGACCTGCGTGAGCTGAGCGGAGACATCGAGTGACTCGCTCATGCGCTTGGCGATGGTCTGGCGGATACGCGAAGCCTTCTCCGTGGTGCCGCGCAGCTTCGCAGCCTCCTCGGGGATCTCGACCTTGAACGGAGCCTTCGGAGCTCCGGCCGATGCGCCGGACTGTGCCGCGGGAGCGGCAGCAGGGCCGTTCTTCGCGGCCGATTCGACATCCTGCTTGCGGATGCGACCGCCCACTCCGGTGCCGGAGACCTGCGAGAGGTCGACACCCTTCTCGCGGGCCAGACGGCGCACGAGGGGAGTGACGTAGGCAGCGTTCTCACCGACGGTGTCGGCGGCGGCAGGTGCCTGTGCAGCTGCTTCCACCGGCTCTTCGGCCTGAGCGGCCGAGGCGGACTGTGCGGATGCGGTCGCGGCCGGCTTGGGAGCCGATTCCTGCTTCGCTGCCTCCTCCTTGGGGGCTTCCTGTTTCGGAGCCTCTTCGGCGGGGGCTTCCTGCTCCGGAGCTTCCTCGGCGGGGGCCTCTTCCTTGGGCGCATCCTCAGCCGGTGCGGATTCGGCCGGGGCACCGGAACCGATGCGAGCCAGAGGCGCGCCGACCTCGACGGTATCGTCCTCTTCCGCCAAGTGAGCCTGAACGACTCCGGCAACGGGGGAGGGGACCTCGGTGTCGACCTTGTCGGTGGAGACCTCGAGGAGCGGTTCGTCGACCTCGACCTCTTCACCGACTTCCTTGAGCCAGCGGGTCACGGTGCCCTCGGTGACGGATTCGCCGAGCGCGGGCATTGTGATCTCGGTGCCTTCGGAGGATCCTGAATCCGAAGCGGCAGGTTTCGGATCCTCGGCCGGGGCCTCTTCGGCCGCCGGTGCTTCTTCGGCGGGTGCTTCTTCAGCCGGGGCCTCTGCAGGCTCCTCGGCGGGTTCCTCCGCAGGTTCCTCGTCGTGGGTTGAAGCGCCGCTGCCGTCGCCGATGTAGGCGAGGTCGCCGCCGACCTCGACCACGTCATCTTCTTCGGCCAGGATCTTCTCGAGGGTGCCTGCGTAGGGGCTCGGGATCTCAGTGTCGACCTTGTCGGTCGACACCTCGAGCAACGGCTCGTCTACCTCGACTTCTTCGCCCACTTCCTTGAGCCAGCGAGTGACAGTGCCCTCGGTGACCGACTCTCCGAGAGCCGGCATCTGAACGGAATTCGACATGAGTATTCGTCTCCTCGGATCTTATGAGTGGAAGTGCAGGGGTTTGCCGGCCAGGGCCAAGTGCGCCTCGCCGAGTGCTTCGTTCTGCGTGGGGTGCGCGTGGATGAGCTGCGCGACTTCCTCGGGGAATGCTTCCCAATTGACGATGAGCTGCGCTTCACCGGCCTGCTCGGACAGGCGAGCACCGATTCCGTGCACGCCCACGACCGGACCGTCCTTCTCGCGGATGACCTTGATCAGGCCTGTGGTGCCCAGGATCACGGACTTGCCGTTGCCGCCGAGGTTGTACTCGAGCGATTCGACCTGGTCCGCTCCGTACTTCTCTTCCGCCTGAGCGGAGGACAGTCCGACGGAGAAGATCTCCGGTTCGCAGTACGTCACGCGCGGGATGCCCGATTCGACGACCGGTGCCGGGTTGAGGCCGGCGATCTCCTCCGCGATGAAGATGCCCTGGCCGAAGGCGCGATGGGCCAGTTGGAGTCCGGGGACGATATCGCCGCAGGCGTAGATGTTGCCGACGCCGGTGTGGAGACGTTCATTGGCGAGGACGAACCCGCGATCCATCGGGATACCCTGCTCTTCGAAGCCGAAGCCCTCGGTGACTGGGCCGCGGCCGACGGCGACGAGGAGGTACTCCGCCTCGAGCGTCGAACCGTCTTCGAGAGTGACCTTGACCCCGTCGGCAGTCTCTTCGACGCCCTTGAACATGACGCCGAGCTTGAACTTGATCTTGCGCTTCTTGAAGGCGCGCTCGAGGTTCTTCGAGATGGTCTCGTCCTCGTTGGCAACGAGGTGCTTGAGGCCCTCGACGATCGTGACGTCAGCTCCGAAGGAGTTCCAAACGCTGGCGAACTCGACGCCGATGACGCCGCCGCCGAGCACGATGGCCGAGCTCGGGACCTTGTCGAGCTGGAGAGCCTCGGTGCTCGTGATCACGCGGTCGGTGACCTCGAGACCGATGGTCTTCGATGTCGAACCGGTCGAGAGCAGAACGTTCGTGCCCTTGACGGTGTGGTTGCCGTCTTCGCCGGTGACCTCGACAGTGTCTTTGCCGACGAGCTTGCCGGTGCCGAAGTAGGTGTCGATTCCGCGAGCCTTGACCAGACCCTGCAGACCCTTGTAGTTGCGGGTGATGACCCCGTCCTTGTACTCGAGCACCTTGGCGATGTCGATCCCCTTGAACTCGGCCTCGATGCCGAAGGTCTCAGAGTTCTTGGCGGTGTCGGCGACTTCTGCGGCGTGCAGAAGAGCCTTCGTCGGCACGCAGCCACGGTGCAGGCAGGTGCCTCCCACCTTGTCGCGTTCGATCAAAGCGACCTTCATGTCGAGCTCTGCGGCTCGCAGAGCAGCGGCATAGCCACCGGTTCCGCCACCCAGAACGACAAGGTCGTAGGTCAATTCGTCACTCACGGATTTCTCCTCGTAGCTGTGAATAAGCCTGCAGTACGCAGCTTTCAGTCTTATCTTTCCACTTTTCTCGCGCGGGGCGAAGAAAAACGCTGTCTGATTGGACACAGGTGGGCATCATCACGTTCACCTCGACAGCGTGTAGAACCACCGGGCTCAGGCCTTCGCCTTCGCGATTTCGATGAGGGTGCGCACCGCGGCTCCAGTCGCGGCCTTCGGCGTGTAGCCGAAGGGTGCTGAACCGTTGAAGCTCGGTCCGGCGATGTCGATATGCGCCCAGTTCGCATCCTCTCCGACGAATTCACGCAGGAACGCCGCAGCGGCGAGCATGCCGCCGGGGCGCGGTCCTGAGTTCGTGAGATCGGCGGCGGTGGAGTCGAACCCGGAGAGCATCTCCTCGGGGATCGGCATCGCCCACATCTGCTCACCGGCCACGGAAGCCGAGGCGATGACCTCTGCCCGTGCGGCTTCGGAACCCATGACACCGGAGGTGCGTTCGCCGAGGGCGACGATCTGAGCACCGGTGAGTGTGGCCACATCGATAAGCAGATCCGGATTCTCAGCCCCCGCATCGGTGAGCGCATCCGCGAGGACGAGGCGACCCTCGGCATCGGTGTTCGTGACCTCGACGGTCTTGCCGCTGCGCATCTTCAGCACGTCGCTGGGGCGCTGTGCCGAAGATCCGGGCATGTTCTCCGCCATCGGCAGCCACGCAGTGACACGCACCGGGAGCTTGAGGTCGGCGATGCCGAAGAGCGCCTGAACGACGGCCGCGGAACCGGCCATATCGGACTTCATGTCCTCCATGCTCTTCGCCGGCTTGAGTGAGATGCCGCCGGAGTCGAAGGTGATTCCCTTGCCGACGAAGCTGAGATGGCGCTTGGCGCCGCGAGGTGCGTATTCGACCTTGACGAGGCGGGGTCCACGAGTCGAACCCTGGCCGACGCCGATGATTCCGCCGTAGCCTCCGGCCTTGAGCTCCTTCTCGCCGAGCACTGTGACCTTGAGCTTGCGGTCCTTGGCCTGGTCCTTGACGATCTCCGCGTAGGACTCCGGGTAGAGATCCAGTGGGGGAGTGTTGACGAGATCGCGAGCTCTGTTCGTCGCGGCCGCGATCACTGCGCCGGCGTCATGGGCTGCGGCGAAGGTCTTGCCCTTGGGGCCGATGATGGTGATCTCGCCCGGAGTCCCGCCTTCGCTGCGGTAGTCGAGGAAACGGTAGGTTCCGAGTCCCGCGCCCACCGTGATCGCTTCGACCTCTGTCGGAGTGGCGGCGGGCAGGGCCAGTGCGATCGACTCGACACCGTCGAGTGCACGCAGCGCCGCTCCCGCGCCGCGACGCAGCGTTTCAGCAGCTGCGGCGACATCGGAGTCATCGGGATCGCAGTCCCCGAGCCCCACGAGCAGGACGGAGTCGGCGGCGACACCCTTCGGAGCGGGAACACGAGCGGTGGATCCGGCCTTTCCGCTGAACCCGATGGCGCGAGCGGCTTCGTCGAGGGCGGTCTTCGCCGCCTTCGCCCCTTCGAGTCCGAGGACCGTCGAGTCGGCTGCCGCCAGCACCAGAACGGAGGCGGTGGCCTTCACCGGTGAGGTCGTGGAGTAGCTGCTGAGGGTGGATGCACCAGCCATGAGTTCCCTTTCAGTCGTCTTTGAACGTTGCTTCGATCCTAATGCCAAACACGCCGACTTGCTGAAGCAGTGAGTCGAGCGCCTGCTGAAGCGATGAGGGACTCTGACATATTCTTAGGTGCGTGTACTCATTGATCTTCAGACTCCTCTTCGTTCCCATGGACGCCGAACGGGCCCATCACCTCTCGTTCTCCGCGCTGCGCCTTCTTGACTCCATTCCTCTGCTCGGTCGCCTGCTCCGCGTCGTCTGTGCCCGCGGCACCGTCCGGCCCGCTCAGGTGATGGGTCTGCCCTTCCCCAACCGAATGGGCCTGGCCGCGGGGTTCGACAAGAACGGCGTGGGGGTCCGTGCTCTGTCGTCATTGGGCTTCGGACATATCGAGGTCGGCACGATCACCGCCCATGCGCAGCCGGGCAATGATCGTCCGCGGCTGTTCCGTCTGCGGAAGAATCTCGCCCTGCTCAATCGGATGGGGTTCAACAACGACGGAGCCCGGCAGGCATCGTTCAACATCGCCGCCGAACGGAGGAAGATCGAATCCCTCCCGCAGCGCCTGCGTCCAATCGTGGGCATCAACATCGGCAAGACGAAGGTCGTCGAGGCGGCCGACGCGGTGGCCGACTATGCCGCCTCGACCCGTGCGCTGGCTCCCTTGGCCGACTACCTCGTCATCAATGTCAGCTCACCGAACACTCCCGGTCTGCGCGATCTGCAGTCCGTGGGCAGCCTGGAGCCGATCATCACCGCCGTCCGCGACACCGCCGCCGAGGTGGTCGAGCGCCCGCGGTCGACGCTGGGTCATGTGCCCCTGCTGGTCAAGATCGCCCCGGATCTCGCCGACGAGGATGTGGCCGAGATCTGCGACCTCGCTCTGCGCACCGGCGTCGACGGACTCATCACGACGAACACGACGATCGATCGCGGTGTGCTGACCGGCGCCGAGGCGGAGTTCGCCGAAGGTCAGGCAGGCGGCATCTCCGGACGCCCCGTGGCCGAACGCTCTCTCGAGGTGCTGCGTCTGGTCAAGAGGCACGTGGGCGACGAGCTCACCGTCATCTCCGTCGGCGGCGTCGCGGATGCGAAAGACGCCCGGGCTCGAGTGGCCGCGGGCGCCGATCTGGTTCAGTTCTATTCGGAGATGATCTACTCCGGTCCGTTCTTCCCCGGCCGCATCGCACGCGGCCTCGAGTCGAGCCGGCTGCTCACTCGGGGTACTGGCGGCGCTTGACCTGAGGCTTGGGCATGCGCAGCGGACGCAGCTGGATGCTGCGCATGACTGCGTAGAAGGTGATGCCCCGTTCGACCTCGCCGAACTTGTTGCGCAGCCGGTTCTTGAGGATGTAGTTGAGCACGAACCCGTCGAGGACGATCAGTGCGATGAGACCCCAGACGGCGTAGGTGAAGTACTGCTGGATCTGCACCGGCTGCGTGAACGCGATGACGAGGATGAGGATCGCGGCTGGTATGAAGATCTCGCCGATCGAGAAGCGGGCATCGATGTAGTCGCGGATGTACCGGCGCTGCGGGCCCTTGTCACGGCGGGTGAGGTATTTCTCCTCGCCGTTCATCATGCCGATGCGTGCGCGGTCGCGCTCCTGCCGCTGGTGCTCCTTGGCTTGTCTGTTCGCGACTTTGCGATCCTTGTTCACCAAGGGCTGACGGCGCGCGGACTCCTGTTGGCTACGCTTGGGCGTGGGCCGTCCCTTCTTCGCCTCCGCTTCGCGACGGGCGTCGGCTTCTGCGGAGAGGTCGTCATGGACTGGCTGAGAGGCGGAGGTTTCGTCCTCGGCGCGAGATTTTTTGTTTCCGAACACGAGATGAATACTACCTTTGGAGAATGAGCGAATCGACTTCAGCACTTGACAGTGCACAATTGCATGCCGAACTGGACACCATCTTCGACGAGGTTCTCGGCAATCTCACGGATCTCGTCGCCATCCCCTCCGTCGCCTGGCCGAGCTTCGACGCCGCGAATGTCACGGCCAGCGCCGAGGCTGTCGCGGGCTTGGCGCGTCAGCTCGGCCTCGAGACGGAGATCCTCACCGCGAAGCAGTCGGACGGCGCCGACGGATACCCGGCCGTCGTCGCCTCCGTGCCGGCGCCGGAGGGCGCCCCGACCGTCCTCCTCTACGCCCATCACGATGTGCAGCCGCCCGGCCGCGCCGAGGATTGGGACACCGAACCCTTCGTCGCCACCCGGAAGGGCGACCGCCTCTTCGGCCGTGGAGCCGCCGACGACAAGGCCGGGATCATGGTCCACCTCACGGCTCTGCGGCTGCTGGCCGACCGCCTCGGTGTCGGTGTGACGCTCTTCTTCGAAGGTGAGGAAGAAGCCGGCAGCCCGAGCTTCCGCAATTTCCTCGAGACCTACCGGGACCGCCTGCGCGCAGATGTCATCGTCGTCGCCGATTCGGGCAACTGGGCAGCGGGGACTCCGGCCCTGACGACGAGCCTGCGCGGAATGTGCGCCGTCGAATTCGAGGTCTCCACCCTCGACCACGCCGTGCATTCGGGAATGTACGGGGGAGTGGCACCGGATGCGATGCTCGCGATGACGAAGCTGCTGGCAACCCTCCATGACGACAACGGCTCCGTCGCTGTCGCCGGCCTGCACTCGAGCACAGAGACGTCCATCGACTTCGACGAGGCGACGCTGCGAACAGACTCCGGGGTGCTCGCGGAAACCGAGCTCATCGGCGCAGGCACCTTGGCCTCCCGTCTGTGGACACAGCCGTCGATCACCGTCATCGGTCTCGACATTCCCGATGTGGCGGTCTCCTCGAATACCTTGCAGTCCTCCCTAAAGGCCAAGCTCTCGATCCGACTCGCGCCCGGGGACACCCCCGCCTCGGCGGTCCGGGCCGTCGAGGAGCATCTGCGCGCGCATCTGCCCTTCGGTGCGCAGTTGAGCATCGGGGAGACCGAGGGCGGAAGCCCCTGGCAGGCCGATGAGAACGACCCTGTGGTCCGGACCGCCCGCCAGGCGCTCACCGACGCTTGGGGCACCGAATCGGTGACGATGGGCATCGGCGGATCGATCCCCTTCATCGCCGATCTGCTCGATGTGTTCCCCCGCGCATCGATCCTCGTCACGGGCGTCGAAGATCCCGACGCGAGGGCCCACAGCGCCAACGAATCGCTCTACCTGCCCGATTTCAAAGCCGCGATCGTCGCCGAAGCCCTGCTGCTGCAGCGCCTCGGCGACCACGGATGAAACGAATGGGGAATAGCTTGCCGGGCACCGACGTTGTCACCGGTGTAGCCTGGGGACAGGAACGCGAAAAGGAGTAACTATGACTGTGACCGAAAAAGCAGAAACCACCCACGAGGTGGAGCTGTCGTCGACCGCTGCCGACAAGGTCCGCAGCCTGCTGGAACAGGAAGGTCGTGACGACCTGCGCCTGCGCGTGGCTGTCCAGCCCGGCGGATGTTCCGGACTGATCTATCAGCTCTATTTCGATGAGCGCTTCCTCGACGGAGACGCGGTCCGCGACTTCGACGGCGTCGAGGTCATCGTCGACCGGATGAGCGTTCCCTACCTCAGCGGTTCGACCATCGACTTCTCCGATACCATCGAGAAGCAGGGCTTTACCATTGACAACCCCAACGCCGGCGGATCCTGCGCCTGCGGAGACTCGTTCCACTGATCAGCCTCGGCTGAGGAGGAGCGCTTCTCATGGACTTGGAGGATCTGCGTGCCGTGTCGTACACGGCAACGCAGCCCCAGGTCCTTTTGTCGTATCGGGCCGGACTCTTCCCGATGGGAGTCGGCCACGGGGGCACCGGTCGGATGGGATGGTGGGCTCCACGACGACGTGGAGTTCTGTTTCCCGGTGACCTGCGTGTGACGAAGAGCCTGCGCAAATCGATGAAGCACTTCACCTTCACCACCAACCGCGCCTTCATGCACGTCATCCGCTCGTGTGCCGACCCGCGGCGGACGGGCAGCTGGATCACCGAGGACATGATCGAGCTCTACCAGGGCCTCCACGACGACGGGTGGGCGCATTCGGTCGAGGTCTGGAACGGCGATGAGCTTGTCGGCGGTCTCTACGGAGTCGCCATCGGTTCGTTCTTCGCCGGCGAATCGATGTTCCACACTCAGCGCGACGCCTCGAAGGCCGCGCTGGCCCACCTCGTCGGACTCTTCGACGGAACCGACGTCGTCAGCGGAGAAAGCCGGTCCACCTCGGCGGATGCGGATACGGGACCGGGGGATTGGCTCATCGACACCCAGTGGCAGACATCACACCTCGCCACCCTCGGCGTGTCGGAGATCAGCGGCCTGGAGTACTCCGCGCACCTAGATTCCGCGCTCAGGGGCAGTGTCTGTCAGCATATTCTCAACAAATGAACATCTGCAGGTGAATTTCTACCGCGTGTAGCGGTAGTCTTATGAGTGACAGAGTAAGTACACGTCTCTCGGCCTGACCTGGAGACGCAGAACGTTGTGAAAGGCTGCACGTGGATTCTCCGAATCAGTCAGGACCGCAGCGGTCCTGGGCGAAGCGGCTCGGCATTCTGAGCGCCGTGTTGATACCGGCGTTGCTATCGGGTTGCACTAAAGAGCAGATCGCCACAGGATTTTTTCCCGTCGAATCGCAAGGCGCGACGAACCACACGGATGCCTATACAGCGCTGTGGAACGGCGGCTGGATCGCCCTTCTCATCGTGGGCCTCATCGTGTGGGGACTCATCCTGTGGGCCATGGTCGCCTACCGCCGCCGCAAGAACGATCGCGGACTGCCGGTGCAGATGCGCTACAGCATGCCGATCGAAATCCTCTTCACGGTGACTCCGGTCGTCCTCGTCCTCGGCTTCTTCTTCCAGAACGTCCAGGTCATGGAGAAGACGACGGATGACTCCACCCCCGGCGAGCAGGTCATCGAGGTCGCTGCCAAGCAGTGGGCCTGGGACTTCAACTATGAGACCGAAGACGTCTACTACGCCGGCACTCAGGTTGCCCTCGACGGCACCGAAGCCCCCGAGAAGACCGCTCCCGTCCTCTACCTCCCCGTCGACACCGACCTGGAGATCCGCCTGCACTCCCGCGACGTCCTCCACTCCTTCTGGGTTCCCGCCTTCCTCGAGAAGCGCGATATGATCCCCGGCCACGATCAGAGCCTGCATCTGCGTGCCGAGAAGGAAGGCGAGTATGTCGGCAAGTGTGCCGAGCTGTGCGGTGAGTACCACTCGGAGATGCTTTTCAACGTCAAGGTCGTGTCGAAGGAAGAATTCCAGGAGTACACGCAGTCGCTTGCCGATCAGGGCAACACAGGCCAGCTGGGACCGGAGTACGATCGCAACTGGTACCCGAAAGAAGGTGCTGAGAAATGACCGCCACGATGGATCAGGCGGCCCTTGATGCTCCGGTAGTTCCACGGAGCAAGGGCAAGATCATCGTCGACTGGATCACGTCGACGGACCATAAGACGATCGGGTACATGTACCTCATCGGCTCGTTCTTCTTCTTCTGCGTCGGCGGTGTGATGGCGCTCATCATCCGCCTCGAGCTCTTCGAGCCCGGAATGCAGATCGTTGAGACCAAGGAACAGTACAACCAGCTGTTCACCATGCACGGCACATTGATGCTGCTGATGTTCGCCACCCCGCTGTTCGCCGGCTTCGCCAACGTCATCATGCCGTTGCAGATCGGCGCTCCGGACGTGGCGTTCCCGCGGCTGAATGCCTTCGCCTTCTGGATGTACCTCTTCGGCAGCCTTGTGGCCATCTCCGGATTCCTCACCCCTCAGGGTGCGGCATCCTTCGGCTGGACCGCCTACGCGCCATTGAGCAATACGACGTTCACACCGGGCGCCGGTGGTAACTTGTGGGTCCTCGGACTCGCCCTGCAGGGCTTCGGAACAATCCTCGGCTCCGTCAACTTCATCACGACTGTGATCACCATGCGCGCCCCGGGCATGACCATGTTCCGCATGCCGATCTTCACCTGGAACGTCCTGGTCACCGGCATCCTCGTGCTCATGGCCTTCCAGCCTCTGGCTGCTGCGCTGCTGGTGCTCGGTTCCGACCGCGTCCTCGGTTCCCATGTGTTCAGTCCGGGCAACGGCGGACCGATACTCTGGCAGCACCTGTTCTGGTTCTTCGGCCATCCGGAGGTCTATGTCATTGCGCTGCCGTTCTTCGGCATCGTCACAGAGATCTTCCCGGTGTTCAGCCGCAAGCCGGTCTTCGGCTACAAGGAACTCGTCTTCGCGACAGTCGCCATCGCTGCTCTGTCGGTGACCGTGTGGGCCCACCACATGTACGTCACGGGCGTCGTGGCACTGCCGTTCTTCGCCTTCATGACGATGCTCATCGCGATTCCGACAGGTGTGAAGTTCTTCAACTGGATCGGCACGATGTGGAGAGGCTCGATCACATTCGAGACTCCCATCGTGTGGTCGATCGGCTTCCTCGCAACGTTCCTCTTCGGCGGTCTGACCGGAGTCATCCTGGCCAGCCCGGCCCTCGACCAGCATGTGTCCGACACCTACTTCGTCGTGGCGCACTTCCACTACGTCGTCTTCGGCACCGTGGTGTTCGCGATGTTCGCCGGATTCTACTTCTGGTGGCCGAAGTGGACGGGCAAGATGCTCAACGAGAAGCTCGGACACATCCACTTCTGGATGCTGTTCATCGGCTTCCACGGAACCTTCCTCGTCCAGCACTGGCTGGGTGTCGACGGAATGCCGCGTCGTTACGCCGACTACCTGCCGCAGGACGGCTTCACCTGGATGAACCAGGTGTCGACGGTCGGTTCGCTGCTGCTGGGTCTGTCCATGGTTCCGTTCTTCTGGAACGTGTGGGTCACCCACCGAAATGCGCCCAAGGTGACGGTCGATGACCCATGGGGCTACGGAGGATCGCTCGAATGGGCTACATCCTGCCCGCCCCCGCGTCACAACTTCACCTCGCTGCCGCGGATCCGCTCCGAACGTCCTGCCTTCGACCTCAACCACCCCGAGCTGCTTGAATACAGCGGTCACGGTCAGGCAGAACCCCAGCTCACAGGAGACAACGCCAAATGAAGTCATCGATCTACGTCTTCAACCTCTGCGGCCTGTTCTTCATCGCAGTCGGGATCTTCTACGGCTTCTTCACCGACTTCACCGAGCTCGTCGGATTCCCGGCGTTGCTCCTCGTCGGACTGATGGCCCTGATGATCGGCGTCTACCTCTGGCTGACGGATCGACGCGTCGGTCGTCAGCCTCAGGACAACGACGACGCCGAGATCTCCGACGCCGATGCCGACTACGGTATGTTCAGCCCGTGGAGCTGGTGGCCGATCGTCAGCGCGGGAGCCGCCGCCGTCGCGTTCTACGGAATCGCCATGGGTTGGTGGATCTTCCCGTTCGGTGTCGTGCTCGGCATCGTTGCGCTGGTCGGTCTCACCTACGAACACGATCGCGGCGATTTCGCCCACTGATTCAGTGATCTGATCGCCCAGCCACTGTGGCCCGGACTCAAGTCGAGTCCGGGCCACAGTGCTATTCACAGAACTTCTGACGGACCCGTATCCCCGCGATCTTCGTCGACGTTGGTGACCGGATGGGGTCTGCGCCGGAGTCTGATGGACTGTTGCGTCGGCACCGGCTCCGGTGCGGAGCTGGGCTGGAGCAGCCGAATGGGTACGCGGGTGCGCGCGGTTGAGGTGGCCGCGGACAGACGGTTGCCACGGTGCTGGCGCACGGTTGTACTGGTGTAGGCGCTTTCTGTCCTGAAGCATCGCCTTTTGGACAGTGCATCGGGTTCGAAACCGATGCACTGTCCAAAAGGCGAGTATCGAAGGCACAAAACCCGATGTGCAAGGGCGGGTACGGAAGCGCTCCGCAGGTTAGGGCGCCAGGACCTCTCAGACTCGGGAAGTCGGCATCTCAAGCGACGATGCACGCGTTCGGCGTGGAAGCAGCGGAGTCCGGACCCGCTCGAGGTGGAATCGGGTCGAGGCGGAACAATCCCGAGGCGCACCTGGCCCGAGGCAGAACAGCAGCCCCTAGCTGGAACCGAACTCAAGTTTGCCGCGCGCGGGCGTACGGCGCAGAACGAGGACCTCTGAATGCCGCGAGCGTCCTTCCGGGAACGATGTAACGATGCCCGCGCAGCCCCGGGACCGACTCATCTCCCCAGGAGATACGGTATGAGGTTGTCACGAGCGCTTAAAGCGAAGATCTCGCCCAAAGGAAGAATCACACGCCCAGGCAGGCTGCTGACGCGGACGTCCGATGTGCCTGTTGGAAGACGCACGCCGATCACAGCTGAGGCCGGATGGACGGCAGTGAGGAGTTGAGCTGCCGGCAATCATCTGAGGTCGCGGCGGTCCCCTGAGTGAGTAGTGGGCGTCGAACCCTGCGAGCTAAAGGGGTTGGGGAAATTTAGGGCCTGTCTGTTCTAGAGGGCCAGGGGAGTCGGTTCCTGCCAAGCGAGAAGGAAACGTCCGGGGGAGCGAGGTGGAGTCGGCGCTCTGTTGAATAGCGGACTCCTCCGGTGAATGGAGCGAGGGGCTCAGCAGTTGAACTGCTGAGCCCCTCGTATCAGGTGTGTCGGACCTGTCAGTGTCCGAGTTCCTTGTTGTTCGAACCCTCGACAGCGTCATGGTCGTGGTGCGAAGCTTCGAGCTCCTGCTTCGTCACCGGGGCCACACGATCTTCGAAGAAGAAGCGAGACAGACGTGCACGCAGCTTCTCCATCCCCGTGATCTTGCCCTCGGCATTCGGCTCGGCCGGTACGTAGGCCGGCGACTCGAACGCGGTGATCTTCCACAGCTTGTGCGGGGGAAGAGCCTCGTGACGTTCGAGGAACTCACCGTGGGGCAGACGGATGATATGGGCCGTCTCCCGTCCGTGCAGAGCGATTTCACGGTCCTTGCGCTGAAGCGCGAGGCACATGCGCTTGGTGATGATGTAACCGATGATCGGTCCGAAGAAGAACAGGAATCGGAAGATGTAGATCATGTCGTTGAGCGACATCTGGAAGAACACTGCGATGATGTCACCCGATGCAGCCGCCCACATGTTGCAGTAGAAGATGATTCCTGCAACGCCGATGGCGGTACGAGTCGGGTTGTTGCGCGGACGATCGAGGATGTGGTGCTCACGATGGTCCTTCTGCAGCCACGCCTCGAAGAACGGGTAGATGAACATGACAGCGAACACGCCGCCCATGACGATCACGGCGCTGTTGATGTTGAACGAGATCGGCCATCCGAAGATGTAGAACTCGAACCAGCCCGGGACGATGCGGAGGAACCCATCGGCCCAACCGATGTACCAGTCAGGCTGGGTACCGGCCGAGACCGGGGAGGGGTCATACGGACCGTAGTTCCAGATCGGGTTGATCGTGAACAGCGCCGAGATGAGCGAGAGCAGACCGAAGATGAGGAAGAAGAATCCTCCGCCCTTGGCTGCGAAGGTCGGCAGAACAGGTTCTCCGACGACGTTCTTCTCGGTGTTTCCGGCACCAGGGTACTGGGTGTGCTTGTGCACGACGACGAACATGAGGTGGATGCCGATGAGTGCGATGAGCAGAGCCGGCACGATCATGATGTGCAGGGTGTAGAGGCGGGCCACGATGTCGATGCCCGGGAACTCTCCACCGAAGAGGAAGAACGAGATATAGGTTCCGACGAGCGGCAGCGACTTCAGGATGCCGTCGATGATTCGCAGTCCGTTGCCCGAGAGCAGATCATCGGGGAGCGAGTAGCCGGTGAAGCCGGCCGCCATGCCCATGATGACGAGCAGAACACCGACGACCCAGTTGAGCTCACGCGGACGGCGGAAGGCACCGGTGAAGAACACGCGGAGCATGTGGACGCTCAATGCGGCGACGAAGAGCAGCGCGCCCCAGTGGTGCATCTGTCGGATGAACAGACCGCCGCGGATCTCCAGGGAGATCGCGAGTGTCGAATCATAGGCTTCGGAGATCTCGACGCCGCGCAGCGGCAGCCAGGGTCCGTCGTAGTGCAGTTCGCCCATGGCCGGCTGGAAGAAGAACGTGAGGAACGTTCCGGACAGAACGACGATGATGAAGCTGTAGAGAGCAACCTCGCCGAGCATGAACGACCAGTGGGAGGGGAAGATCTTGCGACCGAACTCGCGCACGAGGACAGATGCCCCGACGCGGGTTTCGGCGAAGTTCGCCGCCTTCCCGATGGTGGTGGTTGGCTGTGTAGTACTCATGGGTGGTTGATCTCCCAGAACGTAGGTCCGACAGGCTCAGGGAAGTCCGACTGGGCAACCAGGTAGCCTTCGCTGTCCACGGTGATGGGCAGCTGAGGAAGCGGTCGTTTGGCCGGGCCGAAGATGACCTTGCAGTGTTCCGTCACGTCGAAGGTCGACTGGTGGCAGGGGCACAGCAGGTGGTGTGTCTGGTGCTCGTACAGTGCGACGGGGCAGCCGACGTGGGTGCAGATCTTCGAGTAGGCGACGATTCCGTCGTGCGACCAGTCCTTGCGATCCGGATCCTCTTTGAGTTCCTTGGGATCGATGCGCATGAGAAGCACGGCCGCCTTGGCCTTCTCGTTCAGCGGGTGCTCGCTGGCCTCCTCGTCGCCGATGCCCGAAGGCAGGACATGGTAGGCCGAGCCGATGGTGACTTCGTCGGCCTTGATCGGACGTTCGGAATCCACCGAGGGGATTCCGCCGACGTCGCGGATGAGGCGAGTGCCCTTCTGCCAGAGCGTGTTGAACATCTTGTCGCCCGGCAGCGGACCGAGGTCGCGGAAGACGAGAACTGCCGGCAGCGGGGCGATCGCCAGAGCGGCGATGAGCGTATTGCGCAGCAGAGGACGACGGGCGATGCCCGACTCTTCCTTGGCCTGGTGGAGGATCTCGAGCGCAATCGCCTGATCCTCTTCGCTGCCGCCGATGTCATGGCGTTCGTCGATGCCCTCGTGATCGCTCATGAGGTTCTTGGCCCAGAGCACTGCACCGAAGCCGATGGAGAACATCGCGACAGCGGCACCGAGGCCGACGAACATGTTGTGAAGGCGGATGCTCTGCATCGATTCGCCCGGGGTGAACAGGAAGTACGCCACGATGAACCAGATGGTTCCGATCATCGAGAGGATGAACCAGGCGGCTACCTGTCGTTCGGCGACCTTCTCGGCGCGTGGGTCCGAGTCGGCCAGGCGCGGTTTGTGCTCGGGCAGACCTGGGTTCGTGAACCCGTTCAACTCCTCGAGCTGGCTGCCGCCGCCGGAGTGCTCTTTCGAGGTCATTGAATTCCCCGTCTATTCTCGTAATTGATGGTGAACGACACTGTCAGACTCACTTGGCCCTGGATGACAGCCACACTGTCAGACCGATGACGGCAGCAAGTCCGAAGAACCAGATGAACAGGCCCTCTGCCACTGGGCCCAGCGAACCGAGCTTGAAGCCGCCGGGGGAGGGGTTGTCCGAGACTTCCTTGACGTAGGCGATGACATCGCGCTTGTCTTCGGGAGTCAGGTTCGCGTCGTTGAAGATCGGCATGTTCTGGGGGCCGGTCTGCATCGCTTCGTAGAGGTGCTTCTCGGAGACTTCGGACAGGTTCGGTGCGTACTTGCCGCGGGTCAGCGCACCACCGGAGCCGACCACGTTGTGGCACATGGCGCAGTTGGTGCGGAACAGACCGCCGCCGGCAGCGGGATCACCCTTCGAAGCATCGAGGTACTCGTCTTCGGGAACTGCCGGCCCGGGGCCGAGCGAAGCGACGTAGGCAGCGAGCTGAGCGGTCTGCTCTTCGTCGAACTGCGGTTCCTTGACGCGAGCCTGCGGGCCGTTGGCCTGCAGCGGCATGCGTCCGGTGCCGACCTGGAAGTCCACTGCAGCGGCGCCGACGCCGATGAGGCCGGGACCGGCCTTCGAGCCTTCGGCGTTCATGCCGTGACAGGTGGCACAGTTTGCCGCGAAGAGTTTCTTGCCTTCTTCGATATCAGAGGCGCTGGCTGTGTCCGCCTTGGCGCTCGAAGTCTGCGTGAAGAGTGCATAGGCTCCGCCGGTCAGCAGCAGTCCCACGAGAAGAAGCGCGACCAGCGCCATGGGATGTCTGCGGCGATCTGCTAGAAGCTTCACTTGATCGTCCTTTGCTTGAAGTGTTGTGAGTCCTGGGGGCCGAGCATCTCGGGCCGGCTACTGGAGCAGGTAGATGACGCCGAACAGACCGATCCAGACGACATCGACGAAGTGCCAGTAGTAGGACACGCAGATTGCGAATGTGGCTTCATGGTGACCGAACTTCTTCGCTCCGTAGGCGCGTCCGATGACGAGCAGGAAGCAGATGAGTCCGATGGTCACGTGAATGCCGTGGAAGCCCGTGGTCAGGTAGAAGACGGAACCGTAGCCGTCGGAGCTGATCGAGATGCCCTCGCTGACGAGGGTCGCGTACTCCATGACCTGACCGGAGACGAAGATCGCGCCCAAGGCGAAGGTGAGGTAGAACCACTCGACCATTCCCCATTTGGCGATGTTGAACAGCGACCCGGTCCGCCGGGGACGGAACCGCTCGGCAGCGAACACACCGATCTGGCAGGTGAACGAAGACGACACCAGGATCAACGTGTTGCCGAGAGCGTAGGGGATGTCGAGGATCTGGGTCCTCGCCTCCCACAGCTCCGGAACAACGGACCGGACGGTGAAGTACATGGCGAAGAGCGCGGCAAAGAACATCAGGTCGCTCGCGAGGAACACGATGAAGCCCACCGTGGTCACATTCGGACGATTGACAACCGGATGTGCTGGCGCTGTTTGAGATGCAGTGGCAGTTGACACAACCCCATTATTACCCGTCTCGGGGTGAGTTTTCATCTTTTACCCAGGTTTCGAGAAAGAAATTTCTACACGACGTAGCAAAAACCGCGATCTGGTGCCGAAATCTCGTTTCGGATGCCGCTTCCGCCCGCGTGTCGAAGTCGCGATAGTATGCCGCAGGTAAGGTCCGCCCTGAGCTTCGGGGCGGCGGCAGCCCCTAGTGAGAGTTCAGACGGATGACCGATTCGACGCCCAAGACCACCCCGGCAGCTCAGGCTTCCGGGGCCCGCACCACGGTTCCGGCGGCCGCTGAGAACTGGCCCGACTTGCTCATGGCTCTCATGCACCAGCAGGACCTCGATGGAGACCAGGCGGCTTGGGCGATGGATCAGATCATGTCGGGCAAGACTCCGGATGTGACAATGGCCGCATTTCTCGCCGCACACCATACGAAGGGCGAGACGGTCGAGGAGATCGCCGGCCTCGTGGCGGCCATGATGGATCATGCCGTTCCCCTGCCAGGACTGGAAGATTCCGTCGACATCGTCGGCACCGGAGGCGACCGCGCGAAGACGGCGAACATCTCCTCGACCGCGGCCATGATCATCTCCGCCACCGGACAGCGGGTCGTCAAGCACGGAAACCGCGCGACATCCTCGGCGTCGGGATCGGCCGATGTGCTCGAAGCCCTCGGCGTGCGGTTCGACATCACACCCGAACAGACCGGTCAGATCGCCCAAGAGGTCGGACTGGCCTTCTGCTTCGCCAACGTGTTCCATCCGTCGATGCAGTTCGTCTCTGCAGTGCGGCGCCAGATCAACGTTCCCACCGCGTTCAACATCCTCGGCCCCCTGACGAACCCGGCTCGAGCCAGGCATACGGCCATCGGCGTCGCCGATGCCCAGATGGCCCCGCTCGTCGTCGGCACGCTGGCCAAACGCGGGCACCAGGCCGTGGTCTTCCGGTCACGCGACGGTCTCGACGAGCTGAGCAACACCGACGTCAACGATGTGTGGGAAGTCCGTCACGGCGAGATCGAACAC
The DNA here is from genome assembly GCF_057654315.1 of Brevibacterium sp. Lmc1. Lineage (NCBI taxonomy): Bacteria > Bacillati > Actinomycetota > Actinomycetes > Micrococcales > Brevibacteriaceae > Brevibacterium > Brevibacterium sp. Lmc1. The sequence continues at coordinate 2,099,520 of NZ_CM172803.1, forward strand.
ACGACGTTCGACGCCCTCGACCTCGGCATCGAGCGGGCGACGAAGGACGATCTGCGCGGCGGCGGCCCGAATGAGAACGCGGCCATCACGCGCGCGGTCCTCGACGGTGAACGATCGGCCGTGCGCGACATCGTGGCCATCAACGCCGCAGCGGCGCTCGTCGCCGCCGACGAGTCGGCTGTGGGCACCTTCACGGAGCGCTTGGCCCTCAAACTCGAAACTGCGGTGGCGACGATCGACAACGGGGGCGGCGCGGACAAGCTCCAACAGCTCATCGACGTCTCACACAGAGTCGCTGAGTCGAACCGCTCCTGAGCTCTGTACATGGCTGGTCGCTCCCTGACGGGGCAGCGACCAGCCATGATCGCCTGCGGGCGTCACAGAGACGAGCTCGGCGGTCTCCAGCCAGCCGGCCAGCAGACGCGACTCCTCCGGGAGCGAGTCGGTCTCCTGCGGCAGCGCTCCGGGGGCAGGGACCCATTCGGCCGTCGAACTCAGCGCCGACAGAGAATCTCCCATGGCTTGCCTGGTCGACACATGGCCGGCGCCGGCGAGTTTCCCGTGGCGGATGATCGCCAGGTCCCAGCCGGAGTCGAAACCGGGGGCCGCCGCAATCAGTTCGGGAACTCTCCGTAATGCCGTGACCTGTTCGGCTCGCGCCGCGATGGACACTGCCGAGCGCATTGAGTCACGGACCTCGGCGGCCGTTTCGAATCGGGCCTCTCCTGACAGTCGCTGCATGCGTTCAGCGGCCAAGCGCTGCAGTGAGGACAGGTCCCCATCGAGCAGAGCGAAGAGCTCGCGGATCGAGCTCTGGTAGTCATCGACATCGGTGATCCCAGCGCAGGGACCGCCGCATTGACCGACCTGTGCACTCACACAGGGACGATGTTCGCCGAGGCTGCGCTGCGTGATCGCTGCCGTGCACCTCTTGACGGGGTAGAGGGTGTCGAGGAGTTCCTTGACGGCCTGTGCCGACTTCCGTGAACGGAACGGTCCCAGCGGTGGAGCGGGGGAGCGTTCGAGAGCCGAGTTCGCCCGGACCACCGACAGTCGGGGGAAGAGCTCATCGCTGAGGACGATCCAGGAATTGCGTTCCGGGTTCTTCGACCGTCGGTTGTAAGGCGGCGCCAACTCTCCGATGAGGCGGATCTCGCGGACTTCGGCTTCCAGCGCATGGGCGCAGGGCAGGCAGCTGACCTCTTGTGCCGCAGTGATCATCTCGGCCATGCGGCCACGGTTCTCCGAGGCGTTGAAGTACCCGCGCACTCGCCTGGCCATATTTCCGGACTTGCCGATGTAGAGCACACGGCGAGTGCCGTCGAGGAACATGTAGACGCCGGGCTCCGCGGGAACGCCCTTGGCCAGGTGGGATTTGGCCTGACGCTTCGCCCACCCTGACTGCCTGACGGTCGACAGCTCCTCCAGCGTCGTCACTCCGTAGCCTCCGAAGCGTTCGAACAGATGGTGGAGGAGCTCGCCGGTCGCTCGCGCATCGGAGAGCGCACGGTGATCGGGCTCGACCTGGGTGCCGAAACGAGCGGCGAGCGTCGAGAGTTTGTGGTTGCGCACTTCGTCGCGGCCGACGACGCGTCGGGCCAGCGTGACGGTATCGAGGACTGTGGGCGCCGGCCAATGGTAGTCGAGACGTTCGCAGGCCGAGCGGAGGAATCCGATGTCGAAGGGCGCATTGTGTGCGACCAGCACCGCACCGACGGAGAATTCCAGGAAGCTCGGCAGAACCGAGCTGATCGGAGGTGCGTCATCGACCATCGCATGAGTGATGCCGGTGAGCCGGGCGACGAATGGGCTGATCACGGAGTGTTCCGGTTTGACCAGGGTCTGGAACTCGCCGATGACCTCGCCGCCGAGAGTCTTGACCGCGCCGATTTCGGTGATCTCCGATTGCCCGGCTCGGGTGCCCGTCGTTTCGAGGTCGACGATGACGAAGGTGACGTCGGACAGGGGAGTTCCGAGGCTGTCGAATGACAGCTGAGTGTTGTGCAGTGCGCTGGGCGCGCGGTCGAACGGGACGGTCATGATGTCCAGTCTCTCAGGTGTCGCTGACACGAAGCGGCCAGCATCGCTCACACCGAGGATCCGTCGCCGTCGTCGGCGGAACGATGGCTCGGCAGGTGGAAGAACAGACCGACCGCGCCGCCGATGCCGACGGCCAGGCCGATGAGCAGGTACCACCCGGGCAGCGGTCGGAAGAAGATCACGCCGATGAGCAGCAGCACGACCGCGCCGAGAGCCGCGGCCCAGGACAGCACGAGAGTGGGCGAAGCGGTGCGCCACCCGATCGGCTCCGCCGGTTCGCGCTCCCAATGCTCGGTGTCCTCGAGGGCGTCGCGAACATCCTCGGCGGGCATATCACCCGTCGTCGCCGAGGGTTCGGCGATCTGCCGGACGAGGTCGTCCCATTCCTCGTCACTGATGCGCGATCGGTCGTGCCCGATCCGCTCCGGATCGGGAACCTCCCCTCGCCAGTCCTCCCGGCCCTCGTCGTCGGGAGTCGAAGCGGTGCCGTCGTCGTTCATACCTGACTCAGCAATTCCGTGGCCCCAGCTATTCCCCGGTCTCGGACTGCCGTGGCACGGTCGTTTCGGTGGAGACCGCCTGCAGGACCGCCTCTGCGATGGTGTTCGCGTCGAAGTCGAGGGTCGCCACATGGCGAGATCGGCGCAGGGCGACGATCCTCGGCGGGTGCGGAAGGTTCGATCGCAGCGCACGCAGCGTCCGCGGACTCACGACGTTGTCCTCACCGGAGACCATGGCAGTGACGGGGCGGGTGACTTTCCACAGATCGTCGCGCAGGGTTCGCAGCGCACGATGGAACGTGGCCAGGGGAGCCACCGGCGTCCGTTCGTAGGCGTACTCGTCGCGGTCCGGGTGGGCGATGTCGCCGCCGATCGACGGAATCGTGCGCACGACGTGCCTGAGCACTGGCAGCAGGGGAGCGAAGGGAGAGTCGATGTAGAGGGCAGGATTGACCACGACGATCTCGTCGGGCGCACCCTCTGCCGCCGCCAGGGCGAGTGCAAGGGCTCCACCCATCGACAGGCCGGCGACGACGACACGCTCGTGGTCGGCCTGCAGCCGACCCAGCTCGGTGCGCGCCTCGCCGAGCCAGTCGGACCATCCAGTGGAGTCCATGTCCTGCCATGAGGTGCCGTGTCCGGGCAGCTGGGGGACGCTGACGTCGACGCCCTCCGCTGCGATCGCGCGGGCGATCGGGACCCAGGAGACGGGCGAACCGGTGAGTCCGTGCAGGAAGAGAACCGCGGAGGCTGAACCGTTGTCGAGGCTGCGATAGGCGGCCGTCGGGTCCGCTCCGAGTGTGAAATCGATCTCCATGCTCCCAGCATGGCACGGATGAGTCCGAGACGGACTTCGCTGTTCACCGTTCGTGTCGATATATGATTGCCGAGGACGACAAAGAGTCGTAGTCGGAAGGGTGCGCGTGTTCTACTGGTTTCTCAAGCGAGTCCTCGCCGGACCCATCCTGCGGATCCTCTTCCGTCCGTGGGTGCGGGGCCTGGACAATCTGCCGTCCGAGGGCCCGGCGATCATCGCAGGAAATCACAACCACTTCATGGACTCGATCTTCGTTCCGCTGCTCGCTCCGCGTCCCGTCGTCTATCTGGCGAAGAAGGACTACTTCACCGGTCGCGGAATCAAGGGTGCGGTGACACGGTGGTTCTTCAAGCTCAACAATCAGCTGCCCATGGACCGCGGCGGCGGATCGGGATCTCAGGCGTCGCTCGAATCGGGTCTGAAGGTTCTCCGTGAGGGAAACTCGCTGGGCATCTATCCCGAAGGCACTCGCTCGCCCGACGGGAAGCTCTATCGCGGACGCACTGGCATTGCGCGTCTCGTCCTCGAGTCCGGCGCGCCTGTGGTTCCAGTGGCGATCATCGGCACGGACAAGCTGCAGCCTGCCGGTCGCCTCGTTCCCAAGCTCCGGCGTGTCGGAGTCGTCTTCGGCGCACCGATGGACTTCTCGAAGTATTCGGGTCTTCCTGTCGACCGTTTCATGCTGCGGTCGGTCACCGACGAGATCATGTACGAGATCATGCGCCTGTCCGGACAGGAATACGTTGACAGCTATGCGTCGACGGTCAAAACCAAGCTGCTGACGAGCGCCAAGCCGAAGAAGACGGATCCTCCGAACCGGGATGAATCGAAATCAGACGGCGAAAGCCCGTCGAACTAGGCCCTTCGGCCCCGGCTCCTTCCGCTCCGGGTCGCCTGAATGACATCCATGTGACATGTTCGAATACTGCGGTAACGGCGACACGCGGAAATTGTTACCTCGAGATGTTTGTCCTGGCGGGGACGGCAGAATAACTTGGAGTTGTTGAATCCCACTGTAGGTTCGCTGGGAAGAGAGCTAGAATGACTATGTTCTCGGTCCTTCCAAGCGACCTTCGCTTCCCCCAGGGACTTTAAGGAGGAGTCGGTGTGAACCGCTCAAGTCATGAAAGCGTCGACATGACGCCGATGCCGTCAGCAGCCCAAGGGCTGCTGTTCGATGATGATCTGCCCGTACTCGATGAAGAGGCCGGCTACCGCGGTCCCACCGTCTGCAAGGTCGTCGGCATCAGCTACCGTCGCCTCGATTACTGGGCGCGCACCGATCTGGTGACCCCGTCGATCCGCAATGCGACCGGATCCGGCAGCCAGCGGCTCTACAGCTTCCGTGACATCCTCGTCCTCAAGATCGTCAAGCGACTTCTCGACACCGGCGTCGGACTGCAGTCGATCCGCACCGCGGTTGAGCACCTGCGTTCCCGCGGCGTCGACGATCTCTCACAGATCACCCTCATGTCCGATGGCGCCAGCGTCTTCGAATGCACCTCACCTGATGAGGTCGTCGACCTCCTCCAGGGAGGGCAGGGCGTCTTCGGCATCGCCGTCGGCCGCGTCTGGAACGAAGTCGAAGGTTCGCTGTCCGAGTTCCCGAGCGAACGAGTCCCAGAAGACGACGCGGCCCTCGAAGCCATGGATGAGCTCGCCGCCCGTCGCGCACGCAAGTCCGGCTGACAGCCGACAGAGTACTCACACCACCACCGAGGCGGTCCGCTCAGTTCGAGCGGACCGCCTCGGTCGTCGTATGGAACGGAAAGGTGAGGCGCCGGGCGCCTCGAATGTGTCCGAGGCGCCCGGGAACAGAGAACTGCCGTCGCGAACCTGAGTTCGCGACGGCAGTCGACGTGTTGGTGGGGGAGCGGGGGCAGCTAGTCGTTCACTTCTGCTCGGGCTGCTGAGCGCCGTTCTTCGCCGGGGCGGCACCGCGTCGTCCGCGGATGTTCTCCGAGCGCAGTGCTCGTTCGAGAAGAGCGTCGAACGAGCCGGCGACTTCTTCGGCGGGTTTGCCCGGCCAGGAGTGGATCGGACGCGCCGATCCCTGAGCCTGCTGCATGACGGCCCGTTCGGCCAAGGGCGGATTGAGGACGAGAGGACCGAACATCTCACGCATCTCCTGGATGCGATAGTCATGTTCGGTCGAACCGGCACGTACCCGATTGACGACCAGGCCGAGTGGCTGCAGATCGGAGGCACCACGCTGCCGCAGCTCGTCCGTCGCCCGCAGGGCACGGTCGGCAGCCGCAACAGAGAACAGGCTGGGCTCGGTGACGACCGCGACTCGGTTGCTCGCTGTCCACGCCGTACGGGTGAGACCGTTGAGGCTGGGCGGACAGTCGATGAGGACGAGTCGGTAGCCTTTCGCGATGCGAGTCAGGGCATCTTCCAGCCGGCGCAGATAGCGCTCGGACAGCGAAGGCCGATCGAATTCCGCGGCACGCGGAGATCCTGAGATCACATCGAGGTGGCCGAGCCTGTCACCGACCCACCCGGAGGGGATGATCGCCTCGGACAGGATCTTCTGGGACTTCGGAGCAGCGAGCACATCGGCGATGTCGACACGCGTCGAGGTCGGCACATCGAGGCCGGTCGACGAGTCCGCCTGCGGGTCCATGTCGACGACCAGGGTGGGAATCCCCCTGTTGTAGGCCGCCGAGGCCAGACCGAGCGTCACGGATGTCTTACCGACTCCGCCTTTGAGGCTGCTGATACTTAGGACAAGCACCCTCCTACGTTAACGTATCGGCGGCTGCCGAGCCGTGCCGACCACGCCGAGACTCACGTCTCAGTCCAAAGTCGACCCCCGGGCGCAGAGGTGTTCCAGGTCACTTGTAGAGTATGTTCCCGACAGCTTGTCGACCAGTCGCCCAGTGCGGCCGATACAGAAGTGAGAGACACCTATGTTCTCTAAAGTCCTCGTGGCCAACCGCGGAGAGATCGCCGTTCGTGCGTTCCGTGCCGCCTATGAGCTCGGAGCCTCCACCGTCGCAGTCTTCCCGTATGAGGACCGCAACTCCGAACATCGCATGAAGGCCGACGAAGCCTACATGATCGGTGAGGAGGGTCATCCCGTCCGCGCCTACCTCAGCGTCGAAGAGATGCTGCGGGTGGCGAAGGAGAGCGGCGCCGACGCCATCTACCCCGGATACGGCTTCCTCTCTGAGAACCCCGATCTGGCACGAGCCTGTGCCGAAGCGGGCATCACTTTCATCGGCCCCAAGGCCGATGTGCTCGAACTGGCAGGAAACAAGGTCCAGGCGCTGGCGGCAGCACGCAATGCGGGCATCCCCGTCCTCGACTCGACACGTCCGTCGGCCGATATCGCGCAGCTGCTCGCCGATGCCGAATCGATGGAATACCCCCTCTTCGTCAAGGCCGTCGCCGGCGGCGGTGGTCGCGGAATGCGTCGCGTGGCTCAGGCCTCCGACCTCGAAGACGCTCTCAAGGCCGCGATGCGCGAAGCCGAAGGCGCCTTCGGCGATCCCACGGTCTTCATCGAGCAGGCGGTGCAGCGCCCCCGTCACATCGAAGTCCAGGTGCTGGCCGACAACGACTCGAACGCCATCCACCTCTTCGAACGCGACTGCTCCGTGCAGCGCCGCCACCAGAAGGTCGTGGAGATCGCTCCGGCCCCGAACCTCGATCCCGAGATCGCGGCCGCCCTGCACGCAGATGCCCTGAAGTTCGCAAAGGCGCTGGGCTACCAGAACGCCGGCACCGTGGAATTCCTCCTCGAAACCGACGGGCCGCGCGCCGGCAAGCACGTGTTCATCGAAATGAACCCGCGTGTCCAGGTCGAACACACAGTGACTGAAGAGATCACCGACGTCGACATCGTGGCCTCGCAGATGCGCATCGCCGCCGGGGCCACCCTCGAAGAGATCGGCCTGCGCCAGGACGAGATGCGGATCAAGGGCGCCGCACTCCAGTGCCGCATCACCACCGAGGATCCCGCGAACTCGTTCCGCCCCGACACCGGCACGATCACCGCCTACCGCTCTGCCGGTGGTGCAGGTGTGCGCCTCGACGGCGGAACCGTCCACGCCGGTGCTGCCGTCAGCCCCCACTTCGACTCGATGCTCGTGAAGCTCTCGTGCCGCGGCCGCGACTTCGCTCAGGCCGTCGGCCGTGCCAAACGCGCCCTGGCTGAGTTCCGCATCCGCGGCGTATCGTCGAACATCGGCTTCCTGCAGGCCGTCCTCGATGATCCCGCATTCGTCGCCGGAGACTTGTCCACGTCCTTCATCGAAGAACGCCCGCAGCTCTTCGACGCTCGAGTGAGCGCCGACCGCGGCTCGAAGCTGCTCGACTACCTCGCCGATGTCACGGTCAACCGCCCCCACGGCGAACCGGGCCTGCGCATCCGTCCGGGCGACAAGCTCCCGAGCATCGACCTCTCCGCAGCACCCGCTGCGGGCAGCCGCGACCGTCTCGCCGAGCTCGGACCGGAGGGCTTCGCCCGCGCCCTGCGTGAGCAGAGCTCCCTGGCCGTCACGGATACGACATTCCGCGACGCCCACCAGTCCCTGCTGGCCACCCGTGTGCGCACACGAGACCTGCTGGCCGTGGCCGGGCACGTCTCCCGCATGACACCCGAGCTGCTGAGCATCGAGGCCTGGGGCGGTGCGACCTATGATGTGGCGCTGCGCTTCCTCGGCGAGGATCCATGGGAACGTCTCGAAGCCCTGCGCACCGCGGTGCCCAACATCAACCTGCAGATGCTTCTGCGCGGACGCAACACCGTCGGCTACACCCCGTACCCGACCGAGGTTACCGACGCATTCGTCGATGAGGCGGCCCGCACGGGCATCGACATCTTCCGCATCTTCGACGCTCTCAACGACGTCGAGCAGATGCGTCCGGCGATCGAGGCCGTGCGCGGAACGAACACGGCACTGGCCGAGGTGGCCCTGTGCTACACCTCGGACATCCTCGATCCGAAGGAAGAGCTCTACACGCTCGACTACTACCTGCGCTTGGCCGAACAGATCGTTGGCGCCGGAGCTCATGTGCTCGCCATCAAGGACATGGCCGGCCTGCTGCGCCCTGCCGCCACGGTCAAGCTCGTGACTGCTCTGCGGGAGAACTTCGACCTGCCCGTCCACGTCCACACCCACGACACCGCGGGCGGACAGCTGGCCACCCTCTATGCAGCTGCCGCCGCCGGTGCCGATGCCGTCGATGCCGCCTCGGCGGCCATGGCCGGAACCACCAGCCAGCCGAGTCTCTCCGCGCTCGTCGCCGCATTCGAGAACACCGAGCGCGACACCGGCATCAGCCTCGACGCCGTCAGCGACCTCGAACCCTACTGGGAATCGGTGCGCAAACTCTACGCACCCTTCGAGTCCGGGCTCGCCGGACCGACCGGCCGCGTCTACCGTCACGAGATCCCCGGCGGACAGCTGTCGAACCTGCGCCAGCAGGCCGTCGCACTGGGCCTGGGGGAGCGGTTCGAGGACATCGAGCACATGTATGCGGCCGCCGATTCGATTCTCGGCCACCTCGTCAAGGTCACCCCGTCCTCGAAGGTCGTCGGCGATCTGGCGCTCCATCTCGTCGGCGCCGGAGTTGCGCCGGAGGAGTTCGCGGAGAACCCCGACAAGTTCGACATTCCCGATTCGGTGATCGGCTTCCTCAACGGTGACCTCGGTGACCCTCCGGGCGGATGGCCCGAGCCGTTCCGCACGAAGGCCCTCGCCGGCCGTTCCGCCAAGCCGCTCACCGAGCATCTCGAACCGGCGGATGCCGAAGCACTGCAGACGCCGGGCCGGGACCGGAAGGACAAGCTCAACGAGCTGCTGTTCCCCGGGCCGACGAAGGAATTCCAGTCGATGCGCTCGAACTACGGCGACCTCTCCGTCGTAGAGACCTCCGAGTACCTCTACGGCCTCACCAGTGGGGAAGAGCATGCCGTCGAGCTGGCGAAGGGCAAGAACCTGCTCATCGGCGTCCAGGCCATCGGCGGCACTGACGAGCGCGGGATGCGTTCGGTCATGTTCACCCTCAACGGGCAGCTGCGTCCGCTGCAGGTGCGTGACCGGTCCGTCGAAAGCGAAGTCAAGACTGCGGAGAAGGCCGATCCGAATAACAGCGGACACGTCGGCAGCCCGTTCGCCGGTGTTGTGACCATGCAGGTCCACGAGGGCGACAAGGTCTCCGTCGGCGACACCGTGGCCACCATCGAGGCGATGAAGATGGAAGCGACGATCACCACGCAGACGGCCGGAACCGTCTCCCGTGTGGCCATCGCCGATGTCCAGCAGCTCGAAGGCGGAGACCTCGTCGTGGTGATCGATGCCTGAACGTGAGATCCGACTGTGGGGAGACCCCGTGCTCCGCAGCAAGTGCGAACCGGTGATGGTCTTCGATGATCACGTCGAAGCTCTGGCAGCCGACCTCGTCGACACCGCACGGCCCGAGGGCCGTGCGGCCGTCGCCGCTCCGCAGATCGGGGTCGGACTGCGAGCCTTCGGCTACGACCTCGACGGTCGCACGGGATATGTCATCAACCCGGAGATCGTCGAGCTCGGCGGGCAGCTGCGAGATATCGAAGAAGGCTGCCTCTCCGTTCCCGGGCTGTTCTTCCCCACCCCACGCTACGAATTCGCTCGGGTACGCGGGGTGGATGCGAAGAATCAGCCGATCGAGATCGAAGGCACGGAAGTCTTCGCCCAGATGCTCCAACACGAGGTGGGGCACCTCGACGGGCAGGTCTACATCCAGACTCTGCCCGGGGAACGCCGGCGGGAGGCCATGAAAGCCATCCGCTCGGCCGGTTGGTTCCTCGCCCGAATGCCCTGAGCCGAGTCATTCGCACCCGACCGACCATATAGACCAAGAAGGAGAAGTTTATGAGCATCCAGCGCACCGCCGTCATCGGCAGCGGACTCATGGGAGCCGGAATCGCCGAGGTGCTGGCAAAGTCCGGTCTCGACGTCATCGTCCGCGAGATCAACGAGGAGGCCTCGGCCGCCGGTCGTGCCCGCATCGAGAAGTCCCTGGCTCGCGCAGTGGACAAGGGCAAACTCGATGCCGCTGCCCGTGACGAGGCGCTCGGCCGACTGCGGTTCACCACCGATATCAGCGATCTCGCCGATCGTCAGCTCGTCATCGAGGCGGCCAGTGAGAACGAGGACATCAAGAAGTCGATCTTCGCCGAGCTCGACCAGGTCGTCACCGACCCGGAAGCGATCCTGGCCTCGAACACCTCGTCGATGCCGATCATCCGATTCGCGCAGGCGACCTCGCGCCCCGAACGCGTGCTGGGTGTGCATTTCTTCAACCCCGCACCGGTCCAGCCGCTCGTCGAGATCGTGTCCTCGGTGCTCACCACCGAGGATGTCCGCAGCACCGTGACGTCCTTCGTCGCCGATGTGCTCGGGAAGAATCCGATCCAGGCCGATGACCGCCCCGGTTTCATCGTCAACGCCCTGCTCATCCCGTACCTGCTCAGTGCGGTCCGGATGCTCGAGGCCGGACACGCGACGAAGGAGGACATCGACGCGGGAATGGTCGGCGGCTGCGCCCATCCGATGGGACCGATCAAGCTGGCCGACCTCGTCGGTCTCGACACCTGTCTCTATGCAGCAGAGAGCATGTATGAGGAGACCGGTGACCCGGCGAACAAGCCTCCGATCCTGCTGTCGCGCATGGTCGATGCCGGCCTGCTCGGTGTGAAGTCCGGACGCGGATTCTACGAATACTGATCCGACGCTCCGGTACAGACAGGTCCGCCCCGAACCCTTCGGTTCGGGGCGGACCTGTCTTTGTCTGCAGGCAGCGTTCGGGTGTCAGCCGGCGAGCAGCTTCTCATAGCTGGCCAGGCGCACACACGCCACGAGACCCTGAGCGGCGAGTTCGACCTCATCGAGGGTCGGCATCGTCGGCGCGATGCGGATGATGTTGTTGTCAGGGTCGAGACCGTACGGGTGTGTGGCACCGGCAGGAGTCAGCTTCACTCCGGCTTCCCCTGCGAGTTTGACGACGCGATCGGCGATGCCCTCCATCGTCGTCAGAGTGATGAAGTACCCGCCGTCCGGGGAGGTCCACTGCGCCAGCTCTTCCGCTCCGAGTCCGTCCTCGAGCGCCTTGAGCACCGCGTCGAACTTCGGTGCGACGATCTCGGCATGCTTGCGCATATGTGCTTCGACCCCGGCCGGGTCGGAGAAGAACCGGACATGGCGCAGCTGGTTGATCTTGTCAGGGCCGATCGCGACCTTCCCGAGGTTCGCTCGCATCCAATCGACCGTGGCCGGGCCTCCGGCGAAGAACGACACACCGGCCCCGGCATGAGTGATCTTCGACGTCGAGGCGAAGACCCATGCGCGTTCGGGATGACCCGCCTCTGCGCAGAGGGAGAGGATGTCGAGATTGTCCGGATGGTCCTCTCGCAGATGGTGCACCCCGTAGGCGTTGTCCCACAGCAGAGTGAAGTCGGGCGCCGCCGTCGGCATGGCAGCCAGCTCCCGTGCCCGCGCTTCGGTGACCGTGATTCCGGTCGGGTTGGAATACATCGGCACCAGCCACATGCCCTTGACCGCCGGATCTTCGGCCAGACGCTGCGCCTCGGAGATGATCGGGCCCTCGTCATCCATCGGGATGGTCAACAGCTCGAACCCGAGGGATTCGGCCAGGGTGAAATGGCGGTCGTAACCGGGCACGGGACACAGCAGCTTATGCGGACCCTGCCCCCACGGGCGATCATCGACGACCGTGCCGTGCATGAGGGCGAAGGTCAGCGCCTGGGTCATGAAAGTCAGCGAGGCATTGCCGCCGGCCAGCAGCTGATCGGCCGGAACCTTGAGCAGCGGAGCGAAGATCTCCCGCAGTTCGATGAGTCCGTCGAGTCCGCCGTAGTTGCGGGTATCGACACCACCGGGAGTGCGGAAGTCGTCGCCGCTGACCGCAGTGAGCAGATCGGCAGCGAGGTCGAGCTGCTCCGGGGCCGGCTTGCCCCGTGTGATATCGAGCGCGAGACCGCGCGAGGCGAATTCCTCGTATGCGGCGGAGGCTTCGTCCAGTTTGGACGAGAGGTCGGACGGTGCGGACATGCTGGCTCCTTAGGGCTGGGAACGGGCCGTTGACTCCATCCTATCGACTCGGCGAATGTCGACGGCGCTAGAGTGGTCTGCAGCGGTGACCCGGACGACCGCAGGCAATTCGATGAAAGGCAGACTCAGATGGTGCGACCACGTGCGCAGGCCGCCCACGGACGCAGTTTCGGCACCCAGGCCGGAGTCTATGACGAGGTGCGGCCCGGATATCCCGACTCCGCCCTCGACCTCGCGCTGACCGGTTGGGAGCCGCAATGGTCCGGTCTGCGCGTATGCGACCTCGGTGCGGGAACAGGAATCCTCAGCCGCCGGCTGCTCGCACACGGTGCTGATCTCATCGCCGTCGATCCCGACACAGCCGCACTCGAACGCAATCCTGCCCCCACGAAGATCGGCACCGCTGAGGACACCGGCCTGAAAGCAGAGAGCCTCGACCTCGTCACTGTCGCGCAGGCCTGGCATTGGTTCGACGAAGCGCAAGCAGCCGCCGAAGTGGCGCGCATCCTTCGCCCGGGAGGCCGGCTGCTCATCCTCATCAACCAACTCGATGTCCGCGTCGACTGGGTGCTGCGCCTGAGCCGGATCATGCACGCGGGCGACGTCTATCGACCGCAGTACCGACCTCAGCCCGGCAACGGTCTGGCTCTCACCGACCACAGGCTCGTCGAATTCACCACGGAGCTCGCCGTCGACGGAATCGTCGACCTCGCTCGCACACGGTCGTATTGGCTGCGCTCGAACGAGAGGACACGAGCCCGAGTCGAAGCGAACCTGCGCGAGTACTTCAGTGTCGAGCATCCTGTGTCCGGCACAGTGGATCTGCCGTATATGTGCCTGGCGTATCTCCTCGAACGGGCCTGAAACGCACGAAGCGGGCCGCACCCGATGAGGGTGCGGCCCGCTGTTGGCAACCGGGGAACGCCTCGGCGTCCGAACCTCGGCCACCGTGATTCCGTCGGAATCCGGCGCCGGTGTCAGCTGTCGAGGCCGGGGGAGCGGGGCTCGTCGGACGAAGACGATTCAACCACCTCGGGGGAGGTCTGTCCGGCTGCATGGGAGACGGAGATCTTCCGGGGGCGGGCCTCCTCGGCGACGGGGATCGTCAGCGTGAGGACACCGTCGCTGTAGTCGGCGCGGATACGATCCAGCGCCACCCGGTTGCCGAGCGTGAGCTGGCGGGCATAGGTGCCGTTGGTGCGTTCTCGGGTCAGCCACTTCACGTCCTTGTCGGCGACCTCGGACTCGCGGCGAGCGCGAACCGTGAGCGTGCGGTCTTCGACGTCGACATCGATGCTGCTCGGATCGACTCCGGGCATATCGATGCGCGCGATGAAGACTTCGCCGTCGCGGTAGAGGTCCATCGGCAAGGTGGTGGCGTTCGGAGTGCGGGTCACCTCGGAGAAGAATCGGTCGAGGTCACGGATGGGGTCGAAACGTGTAGCCATGTGCTTCCTTTCGTTCGGGTCCTACATTGAGTCAAACACACTCAACTTTGAAATGATTCCAAACTCATGAAATTCTCAGTCTGTGAGCCTGGTTCCCATACTCCTCGCCCTTCTTCCCGTCACGGCGCTCATCGCGTTCGGTCTCGTGCTGAAGAGACTGCCGGGATTTCGGAGTCCGGAATTCTGGTCGGGCGCGGAGAAGCTCGCGTACTACTGTCTCCTTCCGGTGCTCCTCTTCACCTCCGTCGCCGAGGTAGATGTGGCCCATGTCCCGCTCGCGCGCTTGGCAGCGGCTCTCGTCATCCCCACCGTGATCGTGTCCCTGGGCATCGTCCTCGCCCGCCGGGTCATCGCCCGCGATCTTCCGGCCTTCACCTCCGTGCTCCAAGGCGGGATCCGCTTCAACACTTATATCGGCCTGTCGTTGGCGGGCAGCCTGTTCGGTTCCGAAGGCAGCGCCGTGGCCGCGATCATCGCGGCGATCCTCGTCCCCACGGTGAATGTCATCTCGAGCCTCGGCTTCGAGTTCCTGCGCACCGGACCGAGCTCGCTTCTCGCGCTGTTCAAGGCGATCGTGACGAATCCTCTCGTGCTCGGCTGCGTCGCGGGAGCCGCGGCCAATGTCAGCGGTCTGGGTCTGCCGGACGTGGCGGCCACGGTCCTCGAACCCTTGGCGGCTGCCTCGCTGCCCATCGGGCTCCTCTGCGTCGGTGCCGGTCTGCAGGTGTTCTCGATGCGTGCCCATGCCCGGGCGATCATCGTCTCAACGATCGTCAAGCTGATCGTGCTGCCGGGGCTGTCCCTCGTCGCACTGTCTCTCTTGGCAGTCCCGACGGTGTCGGCGCTGGTCGGGCTGCTCTTCCAGTCGATCGCCACGGCGAGTTCGGGCTATGTCATGGCCCGGCAGCTCGGGGGAGATGCGAAGCTCATGGCTGCACTCATCGCCGGTCAGACCGTCGTCATGCTCGTGTCCCTGCCGGTCGTGCTGCTCATCGGCAAGTCGGTCCTCGGCTGAGGACGGACCGGTCTCCCCGCAACCTCGGTCCTGCATACGTCAGCGGCCGATCCCGTGCTGGGATCGGCCGCTTGAGTACTCGATTCGAGTTCACACTCGACTCATAGAGCTCGCTCGGAGCGCTGAGCCGGAGCGGTCATGCAGTTCTCACTCGCTGTCGGCGGTGATATCAGGGTGGCGTGAGCCGAGTTCGGAATCGATGCGCAGGACGCCGGCACCGTCGTTGCCGACGCGCTCAAGGCGACCGATGATCTCGGAGATGCTCGACTCCTCCTCGACCTGCTCGTCGATGAACCAGTGGAGCAGCGGCAGGACGTCGAGGTCGGCCTCGTCCTGAGCGGTGCGGTAGATGTTGCGGATGGACTCCGAGACCTTCTCCTCATGGGCCAGTGCAGCCTTGAAGAAGTCGATCGGCTGCGAACCGGAGACCTTCGGAGCGGCGATGTCGCCGATCTGAGGGGCGAATCCGCGGTCGAGGCAGTGCTGGGTGAACTTGGCGGCGTGAACCTGCTCTTCTTCGGACTGGGCGCGCATCCAGCGCGTCATTCCGGGAAGATCGAGATCATCGAGCTGGATGGAGAGCTGGAGGTAGACCAACGAGGCTTCGAGTTCGAGGGTGACCTGCTCGTTGAGGACCTTCTGCATAGCGGGGCTCAGGTGCATCTTTTACTCCTTTGCGGTTCGAGGCGGATCCGTTCCGCCTGCTTAGAGAATATCCTGACACCTTTTCTAGAACCGTTCCAGTGTGGAAAGGCTCGGCAAACTCTGCCCAGGTATGCCATACCTGCCTCGACCGACGCCGCGTCCTGCGCAGAATGCCGATCAGAGGTCCGGCCGTCTGAGGTGATGTCCAGTGGCGGATTCGAAGGCATGAGCGACTCGCAGCAGCTCGACGTCCGCCCCCGGCTTCGCCACGATCTGGACACCCACCGGCAGGCCGGAAGCCGAGAAGCCGGCGGGTACCGAGATGGCTGGGCAGCCCGTCGCCGAGATGAGGCACAGTGCCCGCATCCAATCGAGATAGTTCTCCAGCTGTACCCCGTTGATCTGCCTGGGATACTCGATGTCCGCATCGAACGGCAGGACCTGGCACGTGGTGAGCACGAGGACGTCATGGCCGGCGAAATAGCTGTCGACTTCCGCGTGCAGGCGGGTGCGTGCTGATTCGGCCGAAGCCACCTCGGCACCGGTGAGGTCGAGGCCCATGCGGATGTTCCACCGGACCGATTCCTTGATTCTGTCCGGGTGCGCCTCATACAGACCGCCCCAGGAGCCCACGAAGTCGAGGGCGCGGCGGACGTTGAATACCTCGTCGGCGTCCGTGAGATCCGGGATCTCTTCGTCCACATGCGCGCCGAGGCTGCCGAACACCGGCGCGGCGGAAGCGACGATCTCCTGCACCTCGGATTCGACCGGAAGCAGTCCGTCCAGGTCGGGGTTGAAGCCGACCCGCAGTCCGGCGAGGTCGGGGGAGCGGTCGGCGTCGAGTGCGAACTCCGGGAGGTCGAAGACACTGCCCGATTCCAGGATCGATTCCGGCGCCGAAGGATGTGGCCCCGAAGCCACCGACATGAGCAGCGCCACGTCGGAGACCGTGCGTGCCATGAATCCGCTCTGGGACAGCCACGCGAAGGGGTTGCCCGGTCGAACGTGGGGGATACGGCCGTTGCTCGGTCGCAGACCGACGACGTTGTTGAACGATGCGGGCGACCGCAGTGATCCGCCCATATCTGATCCGTCGCCTGACGCCTGGATCCCGGCCGCGAGCACCGCCCCCACACCGCCGGAGGATCCCGATGCCGATTTCGTCCGGTCGTAGGGGTTCACGGTTGTGCCGAACACCTCATTGTAGGTGTGGGAGCCGGCGGCGAACTCGGGCACGTTCGTCTTGCCTGTCGTCGTGACGCCGGCGGCTTTGAGCCGGGCGATGATGAGCGCATCCGCTTCGGGCACGCGATCGGCCATGAGCGGTGAACCCCAGGTCGTGCGCATACCTGCCGTGTCGTGGGTGTCCTTATGCGTCATCGGCACTCCGTGCAGGGCACCGAAGCTCTCACCGCGGGCGGTTGCTGCGTCTGCGGCATCAGCTTGAGCGAAGGCAGCTTCGTCGTCTCGTGTGACGACGGCGTTGAGAGCAGGGTTGACCTCATCGATGCGGTCGAGATGGGCCTGCAGAGCCTCCCGAGCAGAGACTTCTTTGGCGGCGATTCGGCCGGCCAGCTCACGGGTCGACCACCACAGCACCTCCTCGCTCATGCGCGGTCCTTTCCGACCTTGCTCAGCACCGCGGACAACGCGGCTCTGATGCCCGTCTCGAGAGTGGTCTCGACATCGTCGGGAGCGAAGAACGGGGAGTGATTCCCGGGCGGGGTCTGACCATCGGCGAACTTCTCGGGGGAGTAGCCGCCGAAGAACCAGTACACGTATGGGACGCCGATGTCATCGCCGAACGCTCCGACATCCTCGCTGCCGGTGGCGGGCTCGGACAGGTGGACCTGTTCGGTGCCGAGTTCGGCTCCGACATGGGTGAGGAACGACTCGGTCTCCTCGGGGTCGTTGTAGCACCGCGGGAACCGATACATCTCTTCGATCTCGGGTTCCGGAGCTCCGGAGGCAAGAGCCTCGGCTTCGATGATGCGGCGGACCCGGTCGAGGACGACCGCGCGGACCTCCTCGGTGAAGGTGCGGATATTGAGTTTGAATTCGGCGGAGTCGGGGATGATGTTCTCTTTGAGTCCGCCGTGGAAGGTGCCGACGGTGACGACCGACATGTCGCGGCCGGAGATCTCGCGTGACACGACCGACTGAAGGCGGGTGATCATATAGGCGCCGAGGACGATCGGGTCGATCGCGTTCTCCGGCTGGGATCCGTGTGCCTGCTTGCCCTTGACGGTCACGCGCAGGCAGTCGGACATCGCCATGGCGGTGCCGCTGCTGACGTAGAGGTGACCGGCGGCACCGGGCCACACGTGCTGACCGAAGATGACCTCGGGGCGCACGATCTCATCCCAGAGCCCGTCATCGAGCATGGCGCGCGCACCTTGGCCGGTTTCCTCACCGGGCTGGAAGAGCATGACGACTGTTCCCGACCACAGGTCCCTGTGTGCGACGAGGTGCTTGGCGAGGTAGAGGCCGACTGTGATGTGAGTGTCGTGGCCGCAGCCGTGCATGACCTTCGTCGTCTCGCCGTCGGGAAGAGTGCCGTCCGCCGTGGAGGCATAGTCGAGTCCGGTGTCCTCGCTGATCGGCAGTCCGTCGATGTCGGCACGGTAGCCGATGACCGGGCCGTCGCCGTTCTCGATCACGGCGACGACTCCGGTTCCGCCGAAGGTGTGTGTCTTCAGTCCGAGGGCCTGGAGCCGGGAGGCGATCTCCGCGGCGGTGTTCGTCTCCTGCATGGACAGCTCGGGAGTGCGGTGGAAGTGCTTGTAGTCGGCGATCGTCTGGTCAAGATCGGCACTGATCGACGCGCGGAGGGCGGAGTTGAGTGACATGATGTCCTTTCAGCAGAGGTCTGGTGCCATCTTGGCAGGAATTGTCGGATGCGGGGGTCGGTCTCGGCAGACGAGCACCGAACGTTGTCAGCCCTCAGTTGATGCCGACGGTGTCGGTGCCGTCGCTGTCGGGTCTTTTGTCCGTGACCGCCTTGTTGCGGGTGAACCATGTGATGAGGATGGTCAGGAACACGACGATGGCGACGTCGCCGGGCGCGAGCACGGGAACCAGTCTGACGAGGACGAGGATGACCAGCGCCGCCATGCCGAGGGCGATGAGCGTCGATTTCAGCTGCTTGAGAGAAGCGATGAGCTGGACGGTGACACCGCCGAGGATCGCCGGGAGGATGTAGAGCTTCGCGACGAGGGTCACCGGCTCGGGAATGAGGGAGACGAGCCAGGTGCCGAGGATGCCGACGAAGATGACCATCGAGGCGACGTGGATGATCGCGGCTCCGCAGATGGCCATCGTCGCCGCGTATTCTCCCTTGCGGGTGCCGGGCTTCGCCCCGATCGTGTCCTGGGCGACGATCGCCGAGGGCAGCAGCTTGTTCGCGACGTTGCCGATCATGAAGGCCTGGTACATCCCGGCGGGTCCGAGGATCGGGAAATAGGTGAGAGGTTCGACGATGTAGAAGACTCCGTAGACGGCGAACACGGCGAGGAATCCCTTGAGGATCTCTCCGAGATCGATGTTCGCGTCGGCGACGAACAGAAGATAGAACGGCACCGAGGTGGCGATGAGGAATCCGATGAACAGCGTGATCGAGCCCCACCGGCTGGTGGTGCGCTCGAATGCCGCGTGCGAGGGTGATGTGATGATCGATGACATGGTCTCTCCTCAGGCTTCGGGCATGCCGAGACCGGCATAGTGGGCGAAGTAGGCGGCGACGAGGCCGATGAGCAGGGAGATTCCCAATCCCCATTCCTTCAGCCAGTTCTGTTTGAGCGTCTTGGCGAGCAGCAGGCAGATGCTCATCACCACTGCCGAGACGATGACGGCGATGACATGGGTCGGTGACTTCGGCAGCTCACGGAAGGTCAGCGCCGCGAAGGCCGCGAGCAGTGCCGCACCCGGGATGATCGACATGAGTGCGGGATTGACCTTCTCGAGCTTGTGAGAGCTGCGTTTGAAGATCGGGGTGAGGATGAGGGTGGAGATCATCCAGCCGGCGCCCGAGAGGCTCATCGCCATGAGGGCGACGATGAACACGCCGCGAGTGAAGGTCTCATCACCGAGGTTGGCACCCATGGTGCCTGCCGCCAGGGACGCAGATGCGACCTCGGTGGCGGCGGACCCGATGAGTCCGACGCGGACGATGACCGAGGGAGTGCCGAACAGAGGCAGCAGAGCGATGGCGACGAGGACCACCGACAGCGATGGCCCGATGGCGGCGACACCGCCGGCGCGGAAGGCCGAACGGACTTCCTGTTGGCTCATACCCGCGGACTCGGCGTTCTTCTTCACCGCGGTCATGTAGATGAGCGATTGAACGACGACGACACCCATCACCGCCATCGCGAGTATCCAGAGAATCGGTGCGTTTGCGAGGCCGATGTAGTCGGCCGAACCGCTGGCCACGGTCATGGTCAGCTCCTCACTTCATTGTCGAGTTGCAGGGGCGCAGGACGGCGATCCACATTGGTATACCATCACGCAGCGCGCAGGAACAACTTATACTGACCGAACGGTCAGGACCATGGTTTGACCAGAAGTTCTCAACACTCGAGATTCAGCGGAGCGATTTCTGATGCCCTTCCCGCCTTGCGGAACGACACCACCCGAGATCGTCGGTACGGTCCCAGGCATCCGGACTTAGGCTGAGGGCATGGATGAAGTCACGACCACTCAGCTCGATCAGGCAGAAGCATGTTGGGTCACAGCCCTCCGTCGAGTCCGCACCTCCGATCTGAACCGGACGAGCGGGGCGGCGGAATGGTCGAATGCGGAGCTCATCAATCACCTGATCGGCGGGGGAGTCCGCTACACGAAGCTGCTGCAGCAGGCGAGCACGGAGGAAGTCGAAGCCACCAGGGGAGCCGATCACCTCGGAGAGGACATGCTCGATTCCTTCTGGACTCACGAGAGGTCGTTCAGGGCGCTGGTGTACGAATGCGACCTCCACGCGCCCGTCGCTCACCGGATCGGCAGCATCCCGGGAGCGCAGCTGGTGCAGATGCGCATTCTCGAGCTCGCACTCCATGCCGCTGATCTCTCACGCGGCACCGGACATGACTGGCCGATCGATGAGAGCCTTGCCGAGTTCATCTCAACCGAGCTCGGCGATCTCATCATCGACTTAGGGCCTGAGGGCGGGTACAGGCCGCCACGCCCGATCGGCGGGGGAGTCACGCACGCTCAGCGCGTGTTGCTGCTGTCGGGCCGGTAAAGGGTTCCAGGCGGTGACCTGGTGGATCCGCGGTGCTTCAGCGCTTCTTCGGTGAGATGTACATGGTGATGCGTGCGGTGACGAAGGCGATGCCATTCGCGTCGAGGACATCCACAGGGACGATCAGGTCGAACTTCTCGTCGCCGAATTCGGGGATCTCTTCAAGCCGGGTGACTGCCATGACCGCCCCTTTGCCGGCCTTGGCGTTGTATTCCACGGTCATTCCCGCTGGGATCCAGCGGTGAGTGGGCGGCACGGTCGCTTCCGTCATGACACCGGCGGCGACTTCGGCCATATTGCACGACGCGATTGCGTGATAGGTGCCGATATGGTTGTGCATTCCACGGCGGTTGGGCGCAGTGACGCGGCACAGCCCGGGTCGCAGCTCTTTGATCTGCGGGCGCACAGTACGGAAATAGGGTGCCTTGAAGCAGATGCCCTGAGAGAACAGCCATGAACCGACGAGGCCGCCCAGAGGCATCTCCTGCATCTTCTTCCAGAGCTTGAAGGTGGGTGCAGATTCGGCGGTCTGCACGGCTGTGGTGTCTGCGGTCATGGAGGCGCCCTTCACTGTGATCTGAGTTACTGTTCAGTACACATGCTATCAGTCGGACCATTCGGCGAGCGTGTGGTCACGAGTGCGCTTGAGGAGTTCACGCAGCACCGATTCGTCGGCATCATTCAAGCGCGTGAGATACAGGCACGACGTGCCGCTGCGGTACTTGCCGAGCCTGGAGGCAAGGTCGGGCCAACGGTCCTCATAGTCGCTCGTGAGATAGATCGTATGCTGACGCGAGGCAGGGGAGTACGCGAGAACCGGCATCGTGCCGCCATGTCCTGATTCGTAGCGATACTCGACCTCGCCGAATCCGATGATGCGTGAGGCCCAGACAACGGGCTCTTCGCCGGAGATCTCTGTGAGGATCTCGCGCAGGCGATCAGCCTCGGCGCGCCTGGGACCGCCTGCACGGTCGAGCACGTCATCGACGGGTTCGCCTGTCGGTCGCATTGCTGGTTGCTTCGTCGCCATTTCGCCTCCCAGTCAGAACTCAGCAGAAGACCTGGACCATCAGATCGCAGAACACATCTGCGGCCATCGATCGTCAGCATCAACTCTATAGGCGAAACCACGGGGCAGCGGCTCGGCTCTCAATCTTTACTTAACATAATGTATATTATCGGCGTTCTATCCGAAGACGGAGAGGAGCTTCGAAACTCACGAATGACGCTCCCGACACGAAAGCACAATGCGCAGCGACGACCCTCACCGACAGAAATGGCCGTGAGCGACGCATGGGTCACTCACGGCCATTCCATGATCACGATCGCTGCGTACGAGTTCATGCCTGGAGATCGTTGATCGTCAGATCATCGTGTGGTCTCAGCTGCTGACGGTGACGTTGCCGCCGAGGCCGACCTTGCCGCTGTCGTCAGAGCCACCGTCGTCCTTCTTGCCGCCATCGTCCTTCTTGCCGCCTCCGTCGTCGGCAGCGCCATTGGACTTCGTCAGTCCGGCTTTCTCACCGCAGGTCGGCCATGCGCCCGGCCCCTGCTCCTTGAGGACCTTCTGAGCAATCCGGATCTGTTCCTTCTTGCTGTGCTCATCCGCAGTGCCCGAACCGCCGAAGCCGTTCCAGGTCTGCTTGGAGAACTGCAGTCCGCCGTAGTATCCGTTGCCGGTGTTGATGTGCCAGTCTCCGCCGGATTCGCATTCGGCGACCTTGTCCCAGACGCCCTTCTCAGATGCCTGGGCCGGCTGCCCTGCGCTCATTCCGGTCAGCCCGGCGGCTGCGACAGCGCCGGCGCCGACGAGCAGGGCGACCTTGCGGAGGCTTGTGCTGTAGAGGTTCACTGTGTCTTCTCCAAAGTACGACTGCATT
The DNA here is from genome assembly GCF_057654315.1 of Brevibacterium sp. Lmc1. NCBI lineage: Bacteria > Bacillati > Actinomycetota > Actinomycetes > Micrococcales > Brevibacteriaceae > Brevibacterium > Brevibacterium sp. Lmc1. Next base: position 2,122,166 of record NZ_CM172803.1, read on the forward strand.
TCGGTTCTGTAACCCGGTCGTTACCGAGCCGTTATACACCGTAACGAATCAACTGCCGCATTTGAACCCGAGACCGTGAATTCAGCATCCGAATCGCCTCCGCGGAACCTGAGTGAGGCCTGAAGAGCAGCGGCTCCCCCGGTCAGGAATTCACGTACTGTGCCAGATGCTCCGCGGTCAGCGATCCGTTCGCCTTCGCCCCTGCGACCAGCTCAGTCGGGCTGCCTTCGAAGACGATCGACCCTCCGTCATGTCCGGCGCCGGGCCCCAGGTCGATGATGTGATCGGCGTGAGCCATCAAGGCCTGATGGTGTTCGATGACGATGACGGTCCGCCCCGAATCGACGAGCCCGTCGAGGAGCTGGAGCAGATTCTCGACATCGGCCAAGTGCAGACCGGTCGTCGGTTCGTCGAGGATGATCACCTGCGCGGCATCAGCGGCCTTCGCCGACAGATGGACCGCCAACTTCAATCTCTGCCGCTCTCCCCCGGACAGAGTCGTCAGCGGCTGACCGAGGCTGACATAGCCGAGTCCCACCTCGGCGAGGATCTTCAGAATCTTCACGACCACAGGGATACGCGACTCCCCCGCACCGAAATGCTCGATCGCCGCGTCAACGGGCAGGTCGAGGACCTCACGGATATTCAGTCCGCCCAAGGCGAACTCGAGCACCTCGGCTTGGAAACCCTTGCCCTCGCACTCGTCACAGGGTGCGGACACGCCGCCCATGAGCGCCATATCCGAATAGATGATTCCGGCCCCGTTGCAGACGGGACAGGCACCTTCGGAGTTCGCGCTGAAGAGAGCGGGCTTGACCCCATTGGCCTTCGCGAATGCCTTCCGAATGGGCTCGAGCATCCCTGTATACGTGGCTGGGTTGCTGCGCCGGGATCCCTTGATCGGCGCCTGATCGATCATCACGACCCCATCACGTCCACGCAGGGATCCCTCGATGAGGCTGCTCTTACCTGACCCTGCGACGCCGGTGACGACGGTGAGCACGCCGAGGGGCACGTCGACATCGACATCTCGCAGATTGTGCGACCCGGCGTCGCGGATCTCGAGAGCTCCCGCCGGCTCCCGCACCTTTTCCTTGAGCGACGCCGTGTATCCGAGGTGGCGACCGGTGAGCGTATCGGATGCCCGGAGACCGTCGACGGTGCCGGTGAAGGTGACCTCTCCCCCGTTGCTGCCGGCTCCGGGACCGAGATCGACGATGTGATCGGCGATGAGGATCGTCTCGGGTTTGTGTTCGACGACGAGCACCGTGTTGCCTTTGTCCCGCAGCGCCAGCAGGAGTTCGTTCATCGATCGGATGTCGTGTGGGTGCAGGCCGATCGTCGGTTCGTCGAAGACGTAGGTGACGTCCGTGAGCGAGGACCCGAGGTGGCGGACCAGTTTGATCCGCTGCGCCTCTCCCCCGGACAGCGATCCGGCTGATCTGTCCAAGGACAGATAACCGAGGCCGATGTCGTTGAAGGCGCGCACATCCGCACGCAGGGAATCGAGCAGCGCCGAGGCGGCTCCCGGCTTGATCTGGTCCAACCAACCCGTGATGTCCGAGATCTGCAGAGCGCAGACATCGGCGATCGATTTGCCGGCGACCAGCGAGGACCGGGCGGCTCCGTTGAGCCGTGTCCCTGCGCATTCGGGGCAGGTGGTGAAGACGACGGCACGGTCGACGAATTCGCGGATGTGCTTCTGCATCGAGTCCCGGTCCTTGGACAGGAACGACCGTTGGATCCGCGGGATCAGCCCGTCGAAGGTGATGTTGGTGCCATTGATCCTGACCTTCTCGCCTTCGGCATAGAGCAGATAGTGCCGCTCCTTCTCATCGAAATCGGCGACCGGTTTGTCCGGATCGAAGTACCCGGATTCGGAGAACATGCGCACCGACCAGCCGCCGGGTTTGTACCCGGGAACGGTGATGGCCCCGTCATTGAGGGATTTCGACTCATCGACCACCTCGGCGATGGAGATGTCCGTAGCTGTGCCCATGCCCTCGCAGCGCGGGCACATGCCGCCGTTGACGGAGAATGCCTTCCGTTCGACCTGTTTGCCCTCGCCCTTGTCGATGGTCACCGCGCCCTTGCCGCTCAGGGTGGCGACGTTGAAGGAATACGCGTTCGTCGATCCGAGGTTCGGTTCTGCCAGACGCGCGAAGAGGGTGCGCAGCTTCGCATTGATGTCAGAGACCGTGCCCACCGTGGAGCGCGGGTTCGCCCCGATCCGCTCCTGGTCGACGATGATGGCCGTCGTCAGTCCCTCGAGGACGTCGACCTCGGGTCGGGCCATCGCCGGCATGAAGCCTTGGACGAAGGCGGAGTAGGTCTCGTTGATCATCCGCTGGGACTCGGCGGCGATGGTGTGGAAGACGAGTGAGCTCTTTCCGGAGCCGGACACGCCGGTGAAGACCGTGAGACGGCGCTTGGGGATCTCGACGCTGACGTTCTTGAGGTTGTTCTCCCTGGCTCCGCTGACTCGGATGAGGTCGTGGCTGTCTGCACTGTGCACTGGTGTCAGTCTCTCTGCTGGATGCGGATCATGTTCCCGGCGGGGTCCCGCAGGGCGCAGTCTCGCAGACCATAGGGCTGGTCCATCGGCTCCTGCACGATGTCGGCGCCCTTGGCCTCCACCTCGGCGAAGGCCTCATCGACGTTCGGTGTCGCGAGCACGATCGCGGCATAGCTGCCTTTGGCGATGAGTCTTTCGATGGTCTCCCGTTCGGTGTCGCTGATCGTCGGGTCGGTCACGGGCGGGGTGAGCACGATCGATGTGTCGGGTTGGCCGACCGGTCCCACCGTCAGCCAGCGCATGCGTCCGGCACCGACGTCGAGGCGCAGCTCGAAGCCGAGGATGTCACGGTAGAAGGTCAGGGATTCTTCCGCATCGGTGTGCGGCAGGAAGCTGGCGTTGATCGAGATGTCCATGTCAGCAATCGTAGACTGCTCAGCTCGGTGGGACTTCTCGATTCCTGACCGGTCGCAGTGCATTCTTCACCACGATCGTCGGCAGCCGATGCTCGCCTGCGGCGACCCCGTCGCGGTAACGGGTCGGTGAGAGTCCGACGAGTTCGCTGAAGCGAGTGCTGAAGGTGCCCAGGGACGAGAAGCCGACGGTGAAGCAGATCTCGGTGATCGTGAGATCGCCGCGGCGGATGAGGGCCATGGCCCGTTCGATCCTGCGCGTCATGAGATACGAATACGGCGACTCGCCGAAAGCCGCTCTGAACTGGCGGCTGAGGTGCCCGGCGGACATGTGCACGCCTGTGGCGAGGGCCTCCACGCTCAAGGGCTGGTCGAACTCGCGGTCGATGCGGTCCCGGACCCGGCGCAGAGCCACCAGCTGTTCGTTCACCCCTCGTCGACTCCCTGCTTCAGGGTGCGGCCGCGGAAGAAGTCGGGATGGCGGACGGATTGGATGATCATGATGACCACGCCCAGGGCCAGCACCCCAATGCCGAGGACGAAGACGAGTCCGACGCCGAAGACCGAGGATCCCGAACCGTAGTCGGGGTCGAGCGAGTCGATTGCGGTGGTGACGAAGATGACCAGCAGGGTCACGCCCCCGATGAGCGGGAACAGGAACCGGTAGAAGAATGTGCGGGTCGAGGCGAAGAGGCTGCGTCGGAAATACCAGATGCAGGCCAGACCCGTGATGCCGTAGTAGAAGCAGACCATGAGTCCCAGCGCAGTGATCGTGTCCCACAGAGCGTTCTCCGAGAGCAGGCGCATGACGACATAGAAGATGATCGCGGCCCCCGCCGAGGTGACGGTGGCGACCGATGGGGATTTGTAGCGGGGAGAGACCCGACCGTACTTCTCCGGAAGCGCCCCGTAGTGGCCCATTGCCAGGATCGTCCGCGAGGGCGAGACCATCGTCGCCTGCAGCGAGGACAGGGAAGATGAGAGCACCGCAATGGACACGAGCACAGCGAAGGGCCCCATGACCGGGCCGGCGAGTGAGGCAAAGATCGATTCCTGGTTATCGGGGTTGCCCGCACCCAGCCCTTCGGTGCCGACCCCTGCGAAGGAGATGACGGCTATCGTACAGGCGATGTAGATGATGACGATCGCGATGATCGTGAGCATCGCCGCGCGACCCGGAGTCTTCTCCGGATCCTTCGCTTCCTCATTCATCGTGATCACCGTGTCCCAGCCCCAGAACAGGAAGATCGACAGCGATACGGCCGCAGCGACGGTGGAGAAGTCGCCAGCAGACAGCGGATTGAACCAGTCGAGAGACACCGGGGTCGGATCGTAGGAGGTGCCATTGGAAGCCTGCACAATCGCGGCGACGACGAACCAGCCCAGCGCCAGCACCTGGAAGGCAACCAGCCACACCTGCAGCTTCTCGGTGGCTTCGACTCCCCGATACGACACCCAGGCCGCAGCGGCGGTGAGGATGATCGTCACGGGGATGTTGATCTACAACACTCGAGTGAGTTCGGCGATGTACGGATCGGAGAACACCTGGGACAGGAGGAGGAAGAGGAAGTCGACGGCAACGGCCGCGAGGTTGGACAGCACAAGGACGGTGGCGGCGACGAGTCCCCAGCCGCCCATCCAGCCCAGCCAGGGTCCGAACGCTCTGGTCGCCCACGTGAACGTGGTGCCCGAATCCGGCATCGCGGTGTTCAGTTCCCGGTAGCCGAAGACGACGAGCAGCATCGGCACGAAGCCGATGAGCAGCACGGCCGGGGTGTGCACCCCGACCTCGGAGATCGTCGGACCCAGTCCCGAGGTCAGCGTATAGGCCGGAGCGATGCAGGAGATGCCGATGACGGCTCCCCCGATGGCTCCGATTTTGCCGGCGGAGAGTCCCTTCGAGCTCAGTCCGCTCGTGTTCGTCGACGGTGACGGCTGTGTGCTGCTCATCTCAGGACTTCTCGCCGAGGATCCTCTCGGCGGTGGCGGTGCCGATGCGCACCGCTCCGTCGACGTGCTGGTAGCCTTCGGCAGCGATATCGGAGCTGGCGAAGTGGATGGGCCCGACCGGGTCGTTCTGGAACGGACCCCACCGGTGCAGACCCCCAAGGTCATAACTGGTCGCATAGGCTCCGCGGGTCCATTCCTCCGCGCCGAAGTCGGAGAGGTAGAACACCCGGGGGTCGAGTGCCTTCGGGCCGAGGAACTCGGCGAGGGCTTCGAGGATCTTCGTCCGGCGGGACTCTTCGTCCAGGGCCCACATGGCATCGGCGTTGACATCGGAGATGAAGCCGACGAGAGTACCCTGCTCTTCACCGTGGTTCGTGTTGTCGTAGACCTCTTGGACAAGACGGGAGGCGCCGAAACCGGTTCCGCACAGACCGTCTTCGCGCCAGAACGGGGTGTCGTAGGTGGCGTGGACCTTGATGACGAGCCCCATCGACTGGTGCTGGTGGAAGATCTGCTGAAGCCTCGGAAGAGGTGGGTCATAGCTGATGCGCGAGTAGAGGTTCGGCGGCACGGCGACGATCGCCTGGCCTGCGCTGACTGTCAGTTCGTCGGTGGAAACGCTGACGCCGGTCTCCGACCATTCGATCCGACGGACCGGCTGCTGCAGACGGACGATGTCCTCACCGAGTTCCTCGGCCATCTGCACCGAAACCGACTGCATTCCGCCGACGACACGACGGTCGAGGATGAAGTGATCGTCGACGAGATTCGTGAACGATCCCGCCGAGGCGGCCATGAGAATGGCTTGGAGTGCTGAGAAGGTGGTGGCGGGCTTGGTCAGCATGCCGCCGGCGACGAACAGCCCGATGTTCTCGCATGCGAGTTCGTCCGCGGACTGCTCACGCAGCCAGTGATGGAAGGAGATCGAGTCGAGTTCGGCAGCGTCTTCAGCATCCCAGGGTGAATTCGGACCGATCCTGGCGGCGAGTTCGTCGAGGATGCCGATGAGACGTTCCATCTCGGACTGGGTCGACTCCCCCACCGGGAACATCTCTCCCGAGTAGACGGTGCGAGTTCCGTCGGGAGCGATGTAGACGCTGTCTCCGTCACGGTACCGCGGGTAGGTCTCTTTGCCGAGTTCGTCGACGAGCGCGAGCAGCGCGGTCTGGTCCGGGGAGATCCACTGGCCGCCGAGTTCGAACATCTGCCCGTCGATGTGCTCGGTCCAGGTGCGGCCGCCCACGCGGTCACGGGCCTCGAGAACGATGACGCTGCGTCCGGCCTTCCGCAGCCGACGGGCGGCGCTCAGGCCCGATGGGCCTGCTCCGATGATGACGACGTCACGGGTTTCTGCGGACACGGCGAACTCCTCCTGAAGCGATTGGGTGGCTTCAGACTAACGAGGTCCCGGGCCCGTGCCAAGACGGATTCGGCAAGTGCGGAATCCGCACTCGCCCGTGCGGTCAGCGGAACTCGCGAGGATCCGCCGCAGGGTCGTTCTCGAGGGCGGTGATGAAGCTCCACGAATCGGGTCGCGAACCGTCGAGGTCATTGAATCCGTAGTGGAGGGCCAATCCGTGGGTGTCCTGCGTCGTCGAGTTGAAGCTGTGCCGGTCGGGATCGGCGGCCAGTGCGACAACGGAACGACCGAGCAGATGAGGCGTCTCGGAGATCGCAAAATCACGTGGCGGTTCGGTGCGGGTTTCGTCGAGCGAGTCGCGCATCCAGTCATCCTCTGTGGTGCCGAAGTGATCGAGCATCATCTCCGAGCGCAGCCAACCGGGGGTGATGGCGACCGCAGTCGCTTCCACCTTGGCGAGTTCGTGGCCGAGCCCGAAGGCCAGACGGCTCACAGCCGTCTTCGTGAGGTCGAGGAAGATATTCTCCCGGTAATGGCCCGCGTTGAACTCTGCGGTGCCGTCGGTGATCTCGACGTGGAGACCGCCCGGATTCCTTGTGAGCAGGGGCAGGGCGGCATGTGCGGTGTGCAGGTGAGTGAGCAGACCCGCCCGGAACAAGCGCATCTCGGTATCGAGTTCGGTCTCCCAGAACGGTGTGCCCCACTCAACGTAGGCTTCTCCCCCGATGTCGTTGACGAGGATGTCGAGACGACCGTGGTCGGCTTCGATCTGGCCGATCACCTGTGAGATCCGGGCCGGATCGAGGTGATCACAGACGTGGGCTTCGGCCTGGCCGCCTTCGTCGGTGATGAGGGCGGCGGTGCCTTCGATCGTCTCTGTGCGTGCGTAGTCGGAGGGACGCTCGTGGGTCGATCGGCCGGTGCAGTGGACGAAGGCGCCGGCGCGTGCGAGGTCCCGGGCGATGGCGCGGCCGGCTCCTCGGGTGGCCCCGGCGACGAGGGCGACCTTGCCGCTCAGTGCACGTTGGGACAACGGAGCGAAGTCGTCGGGGTCGGCGGCGTGAGCTGATTCCGGTGTCGGTGTATTCATGGGAACAGTCTCATCGGCTTCCACTGACATCTCGTGTCAGTGTCCTTCATTATTCTCGGAATTATGAAAGCTGCTCGCCTCGTTTCGGAGATCGTCATCCTCGGTGCGCGTTCTCGGCCGATCACGGCATCCGATCTCGCGCAACGTCTCGAGGTCACCGAGCGGACGATCTACCGTGACCTCGGTGAGCTGTCGCGGATGGGCGTGCCCGTCATCACCGAGGCGGGGCCCGGCGGCGGGATCAGCCTCCTCGGCGACTGGGTCTCGCCTGTGGCGGGTCTGACCCGGGACGAACTCGACTCCCTCCTCATCGGCTCCCCCGCCGCGGCCGATCTCGGCTTCTCGTCCGCGTTGGCCACGGCCCGAGCGAAAGTCCTCGCCGAATCGTCATCGGCATTCTCGCAGCTCATCCTCGTCGACGGGCCGGATTGGTTCATGGCCAAGGAGGATCCCGAGCAGCTCGACACCATCGTCACCGCACTGCGCACTCAGCGGGGACTGCAGGTCACATATCGCGGACGGAACGATCTGCGATCGCGCACACTGCTGCCTCTGGGACTCGTCGTCAAGGCTGGTCGCTGGTATCTCGCGGCGCAGCCGCCGGGAGGCAGTCCCCGAACGTATCGAGTCTCACGGATCGGCTCGGCCGAGCTGCGATTCCTCGACTGCACTCCCCCGCCTTCTTTCGACCTCGCGGACTACTGGACGGGGGCGCAGGCTGAATTCGATGCTTCGATTCGTCGGATACTCGTGAGACTGCGGCTGCCCGTGGCCCAGATCGACGACCTTAAGCGCGCGATTCCGGGCCGACTCACCGAGGACGCCATCGACTCGGGGCGGACGGATCGCGACACTATCGAGATCGACCTTCCCATGGAACCCGCCGGGGTGGCCGTCAGCCAGCTCGTCACCGTGCCCGGGGTCGAAGTCCTCTCGCCAAAACAGCTCCGCCGCGACCTGCACGATCATGCATGGGCCGCGGCGGAGCTCAATGAGTGACGTGAGCAGTCAGCAGCTCACCGCCCGGGTCACTGCACTTCGTACTTGCCGTTGATCTGCCCGGCGCCGACGCCGCCGACGGCCTCCATGGCGGCTTTGGACAGGTCGAAGCACCGATTGCCGTGGTAGGGGCCTCGGTCGTTGACCCGCACCGTCACGGACTTTCCGTTCGCGCTGTTCGTGATCTTCACCTTGGAGCCGAACGGCAGGGTCTTATGGGCCGCGGTGAGCTTGTTCGTATCGAAGATCTCGCCGTTTGCGGTCTGTTTCCCGTCGAATCCGTCACCGCCGCCGTAGTAGGACATGGGGCAGCTGCCGGATTCGCCGGCCGACTTGCCGGAGTTCGAAGGTCCGTCGTTCTCATCCGCGGACCCTCCGGACGAACCCTCGTCGCCAGAGGATTCTCCGCCGCCGGTCGAGCCCTCATCCTTCTTGTCCGCGGTCTTCGACGGCTCGGGGCTCGGTGTCTCGATATGGGTGTCGATCGTGACTTCTGCGGGCTTCTCCTTGGCCTGCTTCTTCGCCTTAGCGAGAAATTCATCCGCGGCCTTGGTCGGTTCGGAGACGGCGACGGCGGGGGCTTCGGCCGGCGCTTCGGCCACGACCTGGCCGCCCGTGGAAGAATCATTGGGCACCATTGCAAGGCTCGAAGCGACGACGGCTGCGGTTGCGGCGGTCGGCACGATGAAGGCGGAGAGCACCGGACGGGTGCGGACTGCTGCCAGCACTCCCCCGGCGGTGTTCAGGCGGTCGGTCGGTGCGTGGCGTCCGGTCTTCTTCTTCGCCGTCAGCGCTGAGAAGATCGACCCGGTCTTCTTGGTGCTCGGTGCTGAGTGTCTGCCCACAGTGGTGTTCCTCGTCGTCATCAGAGAGTGTCTCGGCAACTCGGAGATGTAATGGGAAGACCTCTCGCAGCAGTGCGCTCGAGGAGAAACTCCAAGTTATCTGATCGTTATCTTCACAGATTCTAGTTAAGGAACTGTTACAAAAGCAATGTGGCACACCGAAATGGTGTGCCACATGGATGAGAGTCTGCTCACTGAGTGCTTCGGTGAGAGTTGGTCAACCGCCGCCTCTCGAACGCGGTGCGCGAGCTGCGCAGATCCAGGCCGGTGGAGTCTGCCCGGTCAGCGGGACTTGCGTGTCACCAGCTTCCGGACACCTTCGGCTCCCGTCGTCACGGTCTCCTGCGCCCGGTCGAAGGCGCGTTCGACCTTGCCGCTGCGCACAGCATCATCGATCGCGTGCGAAACGCTTCCCAGTGCACGGTTGACCCCATTCTCGGTGGCTTCGATGAGGCGGGAGGTCGAGGCCGCCTCCCGCACGTTCTTCACACCGCTGCTCGCAACGCTGTAAGCGCGTCCGGCGGCCCGGCGGGCGCGTTCGGTCGGGGTCTTCGCGGTCGCGTCGATGACGTCGTCGGGTTCGATGGGTTCGCGGTGTGAGCTCATGGCTCCATCCTTGAACACAGCCTCGGCGAAATCAACACCCTGGTTAGGATTGGACCATGAATTCCCAGCGGGAGGTCATCGCGGACCCAGAGATCATCGCGCACCGAGGCGGCCTCTGGCCGGGGATGAGCGAAAACACCCTCGAGGCCTTCGCCGCTGCGGCGTCGGCCGGAGTCGAGTGGATGGAGACCGACGTCCACGCCTCCGCCGACGGAATCCTCTTCGCCGCACACGATGCCGACCTCAATCGCATCGCCGGGCTGGACCACACCATTCGGGAACTGCCGGCAGCCGAGCTCGACCGAGTCGAACTCCTCGCGGGCGGTCGACTCCCCCGCCTCGAGACGTTGGTGGAAGCACTGCCGGACGTGCGATGGAACATCGATGTCAAAGCCGCCCACAGCATCGGCCCGATGATCCGCTTCGTTCACAATTTCCATGCCGCCGACCGCATCCGCCTCGCTTCCTTCGATTCCGCAACGCTCCGACGGCTGCGCATAGCTCTGCCCGGTGTGCGGACGTCGACGGGGACGACGGAGACCGCCCTCTTCGCCCTCGGCCGACTGCCGGGAATTCCCGACCACGGGGTTGCTCCCCTCCCGCCCGGAGCCGACGCCCTCCAGGTTCCGGTGTCGTTCAGACGGGTCCCTGTGGTGACTGCCGACTTCGTCGACCGGGCTCACCGGTCAGGTCTGCTCGTCCACGTCTGGACGATCAACGACGAGGCGACGATGCGGTCGCTGCTCGACCTCGGAGTCGACGGGATCGTCACCGATGATGTCGAGCTCGGCCTCGACGTGCTGGCCAGCCGACGCGGCTGACTCGAGATTCCGGTCGAGGAATGGATCACTCCCGGTCGGCGAGGAATATCCGAGCACGGTAGACTGTTACATTGCGTCCAAGGTGTGCAGTCGAGTCGGAAGGTCTTAGATATGAGCGAACGCAGTCTCCGCGGAACACAGTTGGGCTCGCGCAGCCTCGAAACCGAGGAGGGCGTCGAGCCGGCACCCCGCCAGATGGTCGAATTCGAATGCGAAGACGGAACCCGCTTCAAGGTGCCGTTCTCCATCGAAGCCGAAGTCCCCTCAACCTGGGATTCGGGAATCCACGGCATCGGCGTCCGCGTCGGAGTCAACGAACCCGATGGCGAGCCCGTCAAGCATGTGCGTTCCCACTGGGACATGCTCCTGGAACGCCGATCCTTCGACGAACTCCAGGTGCTCCTCGACGAGCGCCTCGCAATCCGTCGCGGTGAGGTTCCGGCCCAGAGCTGATATAACCACAACAAGAGCACACAAGGGGTGCAGGTCAACCGACCTGCACCCCTTATTGCTACCTGACGGCGGTCCAGCAACCTCGCGCGAGGTTGCTGGGCCGCCGTCAGGTAGTAAGAGGGGGAATTTAGGTGGTGGGGGTGGAACGGGTCAGCAGGCGGCGCAGCTGACTGCGGCGGCGGGTCAGGCCCCAACTCGCAACCTTCGTGAACGCCTCGGAGATGATCGAGCCGCTCATCTTCGATTCACCGAGCTCGCGTTCGACGAAGACGATGGGCACCTCGGCGACGCGGAAGCCGGCTTCGACGGTGCGGTAGGTCATGTCGATCTGGAAGCAGTATCCCTGCGACTGCACACCGGAGAGATCGAGTGCCTCGAGCACAGCGCGGTTGTACGCGCGGAAACCGGCGGTCGCATCTTTGACTCCCAGACCCATGACAGCGTTGACGTAGACGTTCGCGCCGCGGGAGAGGAAGTATCTCGACTTCGGCCAATCGACGATCTCGCCGCCGGGCACCCACCGTGAGCCGATGATGAGGTCCCCTCGTCCTTCTCCCGCGGCGTCGAGCAGCTGCCCCAGGTCGAGGGAACGGTGAGAACCGTCAGCATCGAACTCGCAGATGATCTCGTAGTCGCGTTCCAATGCCCATTCGAATCCAGCGATATAGGCCATTCCGAGCCCTGACTTCTCGCTGCGGTGGAGGACGTTGATGCGGGGGTCCTTCTCAGCCTGCTCATCGGCCCACTCGCCGGTTCCATCGGGAGAGCCGTCGTCGACGATGAGGACGTCGACTTCGGGCTGCTGTTCGAACAGTCCGGCCAATGTCACGGGGAGGGCGAGACGTTCGTTGAAAGTGGGGATGACGACAAGAATCTTGGAAAGCACGGACTCCACGATACGCGGAAGTCGCCCCAGACAATGAGTCGACACCCCCGCCTTCGGACCACGCTGCCGCAGCAGCGAGTTATCTATTGACGGGAGTGCCGACTCCATCCCACGTCAAGCGGAATGTTCACGTCGAATCTAGTGGCCGCCGGAGACTTTGCAAAATCGCTGTGACCTGGGCTGATGGCTGAAACTGCAGGTCAGAGGCTTAGTTGAAAAACCGGAACTTTCAGTCCATCGGCGTGTCGGCTGGACAGGCCGAAGCATCGGTTTCAGATCAGAGTTCCACCCGGGTGGGCAGCGCCACATCGGGAGACAGTTCGGGCAGCCCAGGCGTTCCCGACCGCGGGTCGGTGCTCCAGGCTGCGACGCGCGGGTCGGCGACCTGGACGACGAGCCGGTCGACCTTCCAGCGCACGAAATCGGCATCGGCACCGGGGGCGAGCACTCCGCCTTCGGGATTACCGGCCGCGCGGTGGGCGAAGCGGGTGGCAGCGTTGAAGGCCGCACGAGCGCCGATTCCTCCGTCGCCGACAACGGCATCCCGCACTCCTGCCCAGGGAGAGGTCTGGGAATGGCTGAAGGACACCTGCGCTCCGGCGGCGAGCAGCTGAGCCAAGGGCTGCGGGCGAGCAGGGTCGAGGGTGATGGCGATTCCGCTGCGGCCGAGGGCTTGAACCTGATCGTCCGGAACGGAGAAGTCCAGGCGCAGACGGTACCCGTGGCGTTGGGCATGAGCGGCATCGGCTCGCAGGGTCTCGAGCACCTCGGTGAGCTGGGCGTCCGAGGCGACGAGGATGAAGAGGCTCAGTGCCGGCAGCTCCTCGAGTCCGAGCAGGTCAGCGGCGGTGATCGAGGCGCGACGGGACCCAACGGAACCGGAGTCCAGCTGCGGGTAGTCGACGATCGACAGTGCCTCAGGAGTGTCGGCGGCGAACCGGGCGACCGCCTCGGCGGTGCCGATCGCGTGCACATGGGTGAAACCCTGTGCGTACAGGTCGGCTGCCGACGGGGCCGAGTCGTCCACGATCAGCCCGGCATGGACGAATCCCGGGGTGAGGAAGCCCTCACCGAGGTCGATCGCCTCCGGGTCCAGAGCCTTGGCCGCTTCATCGGAACCGATGAACGAGACCTTCCCGTCCTCATATCCCAACGCCGTCGCAAACGGATCGACACTGCTGTAAACATCTCCACCAAAGTACATAGTCACAGCCGACAGGCTACACCGTCGGCCGTTGCGGCTACACCTGTGTCAGGAGGGTCGGGTATCGTCACCTGATGTGAAGCCCTTGGTTCTGCTCGATACTCCAGCCCTGTACTACCGCGCCTTCTATTCGGTGCCGGATTCGATCGTCAATGCCGACGGTCACCCGGTCAACGCCGTTCGAGGGGTGCTCGACACCGTCGCGCAGATGGTGCGCCGGTTCGACACCGATCGTGTGATCGCGACGATGGACGCGGATTGGCGTCCGGCCTTCCGCACCGCGATCATGCCCGAGTACAAGGCGGCACGCGTCAAGGACGAAGAAGCCGGCACGGAGATCCCACCTGAGCTGGCCGTGCAGCTGCCGATCATGAACCGCGTCCTCACAGCCGCGGGGATTCCCATCGCCGAGGTGGCCGGGACCGAAGCCGATGACGTCATCGCCACGATGGCTGCCCAGTCGAAAACCCCTGTGATCATCGTCTCCCCCGACCGCGATCTGTTGGCTCTGCTCGACTCGTCCGCCGAAGTCAGCGTACTGCGCCCCCGGAAAGGCGGCGAGTGGGAAGCCCTGGCACAGACCGACCTTCCGACCGCCTACGGAGTGCCCGACGGCGCCCGCTATCGCGAGCTCGCCGCTCTGCGCGGCGATCCGTCCGACGGGCTTCCCGGAGCACCCGGTATCGGGGAGAAGACCGCCGCGACGCTGCTGGAGAACTTCGGCTCCCTCGAATCGATCGTCAAGGCCGCCAAGGCCGGGGTGAAGACCGGCGGGCTCAGTCCGAAGCGAGCCGCAACGATCATCGAGGTCGAGGAGAGTCTCTACAAGACTCTGGAGGTCATGCGCTGCCTGACCGACGTCGAGCACGGCATCGACCTCGACCGCGTCCCGAACAGCTTCGACCGCGCCGGGGTCGAAGCTGCGGCCGAGGGGCAGAACATCCGCCGCTCCGTCGACAATCTCACCAGTGCTCTCGAATCCGTGTCGGGGACCGCCGGTGCGGCTTCCGCACGCTCCGCGGCACCTGGGAGCACAGCGACAGCGTCCCTGCCATCCAAGTCTGCCGTGTCAGCTGAGTCAACAGTACGGAACGGGACCGACGGTTCGTGGGCTCAGTCGCGGCTCGTCGGCTTCGACCTCGAGACCACCGGAGTCGAACCGGCCACCGCCCGAATCGTCACCGCCGCCTTCGTCGACTCGGCGGATCAGGTGCGCACGTGGCTGGCCGATCCGGGGATCGAGATCCCCGAATCGGCGCGGGCGGTCCACGGCATCACCACCGAATTCGCTCAGGCCAACGGAGCCGCCGCCACCCAGGTCATCAGCGAGCTGTGCGCAGAATTCGCCGCACTGAGAGAAGAAGGCGCCGTCGTCGTCGGACACAACGTCGTCTACGACCTCAGTGTGATGGCCGCCGAGGTGGCCCGCCACCGCCCGGACATCGATTTCCCCTCGATCATCCCGACGATCGTCGACACCTTCGTCGTCGACAAGCACATCGATCCCTACCGCAAGGGCAAACGGACGCTCATCGAGACGGCGAAGACCTACCGCGTCGAACTCCTCGACGCCCATGATGCTGCCGCCGACGCTCTGGCCGCTCTGGACATTTCCCGAGCATTGGCCGAAAAGTCGACGGAAATCTGGGCGATGAGCAACGATGAGATCATGGCCGCACAAGCCGATTGGAAGCGCTCACAGGCGGCAGGGCTGCAGGCCTGGCTGCGGAAGAAGGGCAACGCCGAGGCCGTCGTCGACGGTTCGTGGCCCATGTCCTGAACGCTAGACTCGACATCGACGTACAAACGACGAAGGACGACAATGGGATTCTTTTCTCGCCTGCTCAACCGACCCGGCTCTCATGCGGAGAAGACGACAGGTTGGTTCGAGCGCGCCGTCGACGATCTGGACGCGGCCGGGCGCGAATTCTCCGAGCTCAGCGATGCCGAAATCACGGAGGCCGCCGGCGAGGTCTTCGGCTCGGGCACACAGCAGCAGACTCTCATCCGCTACTGCGCTCTGGCGCGCGAAGCTGGTGAGCGGGTGCTGGACGAACGCGCCTATGACACACAGCTTCGCGGACTCGTCGGGCTGCTGCAGGGCAGCATCGTCCAGATGGCCACCGGTGAGGGCAAGACTCTCGTCGGTGCGCTGGCCGCAGCCGGCTACGCACTGCAGGGGCGACGCGTGCACGTCGTCAGCGTCAACGACTACCTCGCCGTCCGTGACCGCAACTGGATGAAGCCCCTGTTCGACCTCCTCGGGGTGAAGTCAGCCGCGATCTCCGGCGCGCAGGGCGACGACGAACGCCGTGAAGCCTACCGCTCCGAGGTCGTCTACGCCTCGGTCACCGAGGTCGGCTTCGATGTCCTCCGTGACCGGTTCCTCACCGAGGATGCCGATCAGCGGGTTCCCGAACGCGATGTCGTCATCGTCGATGAGGCCGACTCCGTGCTCATCGACGAGGCGCGTGTGCCGCTCGTCCTCGCCGGTTCTTCCAGTGTCCAGGACACCGACGCCGCGATCGCAGCGCTCGTGTCCCGGCTCAGCCCTGACACCGACTATGAGGTCAGCGCCGACAGGCACGCCGTCTCACTCACCGACGCCGGAGTCGACCGGGTCGAGGAGGAACTCGACGTCGAACTCTTCGGAGAGGACTCCGAGACGCTCGCCGCCGTCAATCTGGCACTCCACGCCCGAGCGCTGGTCAGACGCGACGTCGACTATCTCGTCGTCGATGGACGGATCAAACTCATCTCCTCGTCCCGAGGTCGCGTCGCCGAACTTCAGCGCTGGCCGGACGGACTCCAAGCCGCGGTCGAAGCCAAGGAGAGCCTCGACGCCACCGACAGCGGTGAGATCCTCGACCAGATGACGGTCGAAGAGCTCATCCACGGATATCAGACCGTCTGCGGAATGACCGGCACCGCCCTGGCCGTCGGGGACGATCTGCGCGAATTCTATGGGCTGGAGATCGTGCCCATCGATACGCACCTGCCCGTGATCCGCGTCGACGAACCCGACCGCCTGTTCACCTATCAGGAGTCGAAGGAACGAGCGATCGTCGAAGAGGTCGCCGACCAGCATGCCCGCAGCCGTCCCGTTCTCATCGGCACCTCCTCGGTGGCCGAGAGCGAGTCGTTGGCCGAACGGCTGACCGAACGCGGAATCGACGTCGCCGTCCTCAACGCCAAGGACGATTCCCGGGAAGCAGAGATCATCGCGAAAGCAGGTGCACCTGGCGCGGTGACGGTGTCGACGCAGATGGCCGGACGCGGGACGGACATCCGACTGGCCGACGACGAGGTCGCTGACGCCGGGGGCCTCCTCGTCATCGGCGCCGGTCGCTATCCGTCATCGCGACTCGATGACCAGCTGCGCGGTCGCGCAGGTCGTCAGGGCGATCCCGGCACGTCCGTGTTCTTCACCAGCCTCGAAGACGAACTGGTCACCAGGGTTCCCGAGATCCAACGCTTCGTCTCCGAAGGTGATGAGACGGGTCTCATTGAATCCAAGCGCGCGCTCGGCCTCGTCGAACACGCTCAGCGCATCGCTGAGGGACAGAACACCGCACTGCATCGTGACACCTGGCGCTTCAACGAGCTCATGGCCAAACAGCGCGAGCTCGTCCTTGAGCGCCGAGCCGAGATCCGCAAGGACGACGAGCCCGTCGAGCAGCTGCGCAAGGAGCTCGGCGACCGTGCCGATGAGATCGCGCAGGACCACTCCGAGGAGCTGCTGGACTCGGTGCTGCGAGAGGTCATGCTCTTCCACCTCGACGCGCGTTGGGTTGATCACCTCGCCTTCCTCAACGATCTGCGTGAGGGCATCCACCTGCGCACATTCGCCAGGGAGAAGCCGCACGAGGCGTTCAACACCGAGTCGATTCGGGTCTTCTCATCGTTCTGGTCCGATGTCATCGACGATTCGAAGTCGACGATCGAGGAAGCGACGATCACCGATGAGGGAATCGACCTCGAGTCGCACGGACTCAAACGCCCGTCGTCGACGTGGACCTACCTGACGACGGAGAACGCGTTCGGCTCCGATATCGAGAACATCGTGAAGAAGGTCCGCCGCTGAGACGAAGACGATGCGTCTGCGCTCCCCCGGCGGAGAGCGCAGACGCGGTGACGCTCAGGAGTCGGCGACGACTCCGCGACGAATGGCTTCGATGGTGCGACGAACGCGCACTGCGGTCTCCGCGTCGATGACCTCCGCGACCTGACCGAGCAGATCGAGGCTCTGCTTGGCCCATCTGACGAAGTCACCGGCGGCGATATCGCTGCCCCGCAGTGATTCCGACAGGGCTCTGCCTTCTGTCCACCGGTACATCGGTCTGATCAGCCCACGGTCCGGTTCGTCAGTCGTGGTCAGAGCATGCTGTTCTTCGAGGTGGAAGAGCCGACGCCAGATCGTCTCCGATTCGTCGCAGACAGCCTTGAGGTCGGGGCTCGGAGCCCGATGTGCGGTCAGGGTGTCCCTGCGCGACTGGAAGACGAAGATCGATGCGAAGGCCGCAAGTTCCGGCTCATTGAGTCTGTCCCACAATCCGGCGCGGATCGTCAGTGCCACCAGGAGATCCCGTTCGCCGTAGATCCGACGCAGCATAGTCGAGTGCTCGGGATCGAACCCGAGCCCGCGCAGCACATCCTGGACTCGGTCGAACACCAGAGCGATCGAGGTGGTGCGGCCTTCGATCCGGGCGATGAGCGAATCGTTCTCCCGGATGAGTTTGTCCGCACGGTTGGCCCACCGGGCGTGGAGTTCCCGGTCCGGGCAGTCGTGACAGGGATGTGCCCGCATCTGCGCTTGGAGCTCGGCGACAGTGGTGCTCTCCCCCTGATGCTCTCGGGTCGATTCCCAATGGGCTTCCGCATCGACCCTGCCGTCGGCAACGGCGGATTCGAGGATGGACAGCAGCTGCCTGCGGTCGCCTGCCTGCCGGTGGTTGAACTTCTTCGGTACTCGGACGCGCCCTTGAGAGGCGACGGGTTCGGTCACCTCGTGGGGTCGCAGATGCCACACCTTGCCCTGCTCTGTGAGGACGGTGGGCAGTCGTGAGACACCGTCCTTGTTGCTCATCGGAGAGATGATAACTGCGCGTCCGCCGACCCGTTTGGCCGGCATCGTCACGACATCGCCGATCTTGAGAGCGGTGAGGGATTCGACGATGTCGCGCTGCCTGTTCCGCGACTTCGTCCGGGTCTCCTGCTTCTGCGTATCCGAGATCGCCCGGCGCAGTCCGGCGTATTCGGAGAAGTCACCGAGGTCGCAGTGCATGGACTTCTCGTACGCCTCGATCGTGGCTTCGTTCTTGCGCACCTTCCGGGCCAGGCCGACGACGGCCTTATCGGCCTGGAACTGGGCGAAGGAGGTCTCGAGCACCTTGGCTGCCTCGTCCGAACTCATTCGCGACAGCAGATTCGCGGTCATGTTGTAGGTCGGCCCGAACGCCGAATTCAGTGCGTAGGAACGGTTCGAGGCCAAGGCTGCCAGCTCGCTGACCTCGATGGTCGGGTGCCAGACCACGACCGAATGGCCGATGCGGTCGATTCCGCGGCGACCGGCTCGTCCGGTCAGCTGGGTGTATTCCCCCGGGGTGATCATCACATGTGCTTCGCCGTTGAACTTCACGAGCTTTTCGAGCACGACGGTGCGCGCAGGCATGTTGATGCCCAGCGCCAGCGTCTCCGTGGCGAAGACGACCTTGATGATTCCCTGCGAGAACAGCTCCTCGACGAGCTGTTTGAACTGCGGGATCATCCCCGCATGGTGCGCAGCAACTCCGAGCAGCAGACCCTCACGGAAGGTGTGATAGCCGAGGATGCCGAGGTCTTCGTCGGCGAGATCGTCGCGCAGCGACTCGAGGGCGGCATTGACGATCGTCTTCTCCTCCCGAGAGTTCAGATCGGTGCCCGTGCTCAGATACTGTTCGACGGCTTCATCGCAGCCATTGCGGGAGAAGATGAACATGATCGCCGGGAGCATGGCCGCCTCGGCGAGAGATGCCACCACCTGAGTGCGGCTGGGACGGCGGAATCGGGCACGGGTGGCACGTGCGCGCTTCGACCGCGGTCCCCCGTGTGTCCGAGTGGCGTGGTTGAGTGCCGGATCGATGCGGTCGGAATCGCTGTGCGTGAACAGGTCGTACATCCGGTGGCCGACCAGGACGTGATTGACCAGCGGCACCGGCCGGTGGCTCGTGGACACGATCGTCGTCGGTCCCCGGACTTCACGCAGCCAGGCCCCGAACTCCTCCACATTCGACACCGTCGCCGACAGAGACACCATCTGCACTCGGTCCGGCAGGTGGATGATGACCTCTTCCCACACCGGTCCGCGGAATCGGTCGGCGAGGTAGTGGACTTCGTCGAGGACGACGAAGCCGAGGTCCGAGAGACCAGACACGTCGTTGTAGAGCATATTGCGCAGCACTTCGGTGGTCATCACGATGATCGGCGCATCGCGGCGGATCGATGTGTCGCCGGTGAGCAGCCCGACGTTCTCCGCCCCGTGGACCTCTGCGAGGTCATTGAACTTCTGATTGCTCAGCGCCTTGATCGGGGTCGTGTAGAAGACCCGTTTGCCCTCGCCGCGGGCCAATTCCACAGCGAACTCCGCGATGAGCGTCTTGCCGGCACCGGTCGGCGCTGTGACCAGCACGTCCTCGCCGTCCTGCAGATGACTGCAGGCTTCGATCTGGAAGTCATCGAGGGCGAACTCGGTGCGCTCCATGAACTGTCCCAAGGGAGTGCGGGCGAATTCCGCACGCTCCTTGAAGTCGGCATAGGCGGCCGAGGGGCTCAGCGGTTCATCGGCAGAAGCGTCGGTCGAAAGCGGCGTAGGGTCAGTCATTCTTCTCTTCGTCGGTCAGTTCATCCTCGTCGACCCACAGGCCCTGCGCGATGAGGCGCTTCTTACGTCGGCGATCATTGAAGACACAGATCACCCACGCCAGACAGAACAAGGTCATCATGGGGATGACGAGGAAGAACATGGACATGGCGTCCGGAGTCGGGGTGGCGATCGCGGCGAACAGGAAGACGAGCATGACGATGATGCGCCACGATTTCTTGATCCTCTCCGCCGACAGGATTCCGAGCATGTTGAGTCCCACCATGAGCACGGGAAGGACGAACGCAAGTCCGAAGACGACGATGATGATCATCACGAAGCTCAGATAGTCCTGTGCCGGGATGATGTTCGTGCCGCCCTCGGGGGTGAACGAGGTCAGTGCCTTCACCGCATTGGGCAGAGCGAAGAACGCCATGGTCGACCCGGCCAGGAACAGCGGAATCGCTGCCCCGAGGAAACCGAGGGAGTACAGCTTCTCCTTGCGCTTCAGTCCCGGGACGATGAAGGCCCAGACCTCATAGAGCCAGATGGGGCAGGAGAGGAAGAGACCGATGAAGAACGAGAGTTTGATCTTCAGGTCGAAGGGAGAGGCGACTCCGGCGAAGTTGATCTCGGCCATCCGTCCGCCGTTGTCACGGATCGTCCGGATCGGCTCTTGGAGGATGTCGAGGACAGGGTCGTAGAGGAACCAGCCTGCCACCGCGCCCAGAGCGATGGCGATGGCGGAGATGATGACGCGATTGCGCAACTCGACGAGGTGCCCGACGACGGGCATCTTCTTCTCAGGATTGCTCTTCCGTGATCGAGATGGCTTCCGCTGGCTGTTCTCTTTCACTTCTCGTGAGACTGCGGGTCCTGCTTCTCTCGCCGCGACTCCTCGGTACCAGTGGTTTCACCGGTGGCCGTGGTGGAATCGGTCGAGGAGTTCTGGTTGAGCGCTCCCGGCTCGGTGGTCTTGCCGGATTCGTCGTCGTCGCGCAGGTCCTTGACTTCGGACTTGAAGATCTTCATCGACTGTCCCAGGCTTCGGGCCAGCTGCGGCAGTTTGGGTGCGCCGAAGATGATCACGATGATGAGGATCACGATCGCGATCTGCACGAAACTTGGTCTCATGGGGAGCTCCTTGGATTGTTGATGCTGTGGATGATTCTACGCGCTGCGGCTGAGCCTTTCATCCACATCCGGGCGCGGTCTTCGTCTCAGCCGAGCCTGCGCAGGGCGGCCGCAACGGCTTCGGTGTCGTCGATCTCGGTGATGACATCGGCATGGCAGAGCAGGAACCGGCTGAGCCAATCCACCGAATGCACGAGCAGGCGGATGCGTACGCTCGTGTCACCGCCGTCGAGGTACTCGCGATTCGTCACGTCGAGTTCATCTGCCAGCCATGCTCCCGCGGCCCCGAGACCGAGGGTGACTTCGTAAGAGCTCGTCGTCGACTCACTGACCGACATCGGCGGATGCGCTGCCGGTTCCCAGGAACGGATGCGCCCCAGGGCGAAGCGGCGGGGTGCTCCGGCCGAGTAGCACCAGGCATCGACGTACCAGTCAGCACCAGGTACGAGCCGGGTCGGGGCGATGGTCCGGGTCGTGAGTTCGTCGCGGGAGCCGACGTAGTAGTCGATGCTCATCGCCGTGCCTTCTTCGACAGCCTGTCGCAGTGCGGTCAGCAGCTCTTCGTCGGCATCGATGGGGCTGACGTCGACGGCGGTGCGCAGGTTCTCTCCTGCCGCCACACGCAGTTTGGATGCTGCTGTGGCCACGGCTTCGGAATCGAGTCCGGGCAGGGAAGAGAGCATATCGAGCGCGAGCACGAGGACGCCGGCTTCCTCGGCGCTGAGCCGCACGGGCACGGAGACCTCTTCGGCGTTGGAGATGAATATCTGCCCGCCTTCCCAGGAGGCGTCGATGAGATCATCGGGCATATGTCCGGGTCGACCTGTGACGAAGAGCAGCTGCAGATCGTCGATGAGGGTGTCGGAGTCGATGCCGAAATAGGCGGCGGTCTCTTCGAGGTCCGCTCCCGGATGCGCGTCGAGGTAGGGCACGAGGCTGAGCAGCCGGGTGAGGCGTTCACGCGCTGAGGACACTGGTGCCTCCCAAGCGGTTGAGCGAGTCCCGAATCGTTTCGCGTCGGCGGTCGACGGCACGCACGAGGTCGGGCGGATCGACCACGTCGACGGCGTCCCCGAAGCCGACGATCTCAGCGGCGAGGCCCTCGACATCGGAATACCCGATGATCACGTCGTCTCCGTCGCTGCGGATCTGTCGACGGCGCAGCGGATCGGCCCGGTGCGCACGGATGCGCAGCGTCGCCTCGGCGACGACGGCCATCTCGGAACTCGACTGCAGCGCCAGCTGCGGGGAGAAGTCCTCGGGAATCTCATAGTCGCCGGGTTCACGGCCGCTGAGCTTCGCGATCCCTCCCTCAACACGGGAGAGCCGGAAGGTGCGGCGAGCTTCGCGATCGAGATCGAAGCCGAAGAGGTAGACGCGGTCACCGCGGCTGAGCAGCGCATAGGGTTCCAGACGCACTTTCCTCACGCTCTGGCCGGGTTTGTGGTAGCGGAAGCCGACGGCTTCGCGGGCGTTGATGTGGTGAAGGGCCGTGGCGAAGTTCGCGCTGGCCAGCCGGTGCGCGGCGGTGCCCGGGTCGACGCTTCCCGGTCCGGCGGCGGACTGGCCGAGGTCGATGCCGAGAGCACGCAGCTTCGTCAGCGCCTGAGCCGAGGACTCCCCGAGTTCGGTCTCCGCCCAGAACGCGGCGGCCACGGTCACGGCAGCCACCTCGGCGGGGGTGAGATCGACGTCGCCCATCGCATAGTCGGCGGTGGAGATCCGATACCCCGTCTCCCCCGCATCGCCATAGGCATCGTGTTCGGCCCGGGTGGCGATGGTGATGCCCATGTGCCGCAGCAGCTCTTTGTCGCGAGAGAATTTGCGATCGAAGGCGACCTCGTCGAGTCCGGAATAGCCGTCGATGGCGCTCATCAGCGTCTTGCGCGACACCCAGCCGCGGGAAGCGCGCAGGGCGATCAGCAGATTCATCAGACGTTCGGTCTGCTGTCTCTGTCTGCTGGTGCGGGGTGTATTCACGATTCCACCGTAACCTAAGCCGGGCGATAGTCTTGGGACCATGATTCATTGGCGCAAAGGAATCGTCGCAGCGATTCGCTCCACCCGGCCAGGATACACAGAGGTCGAGGTCGAACTGGACGAGGCCGTGCCCGGCACCGATGTGAGATCCATCCGAGCGGTCGCCTACACCGATGCCGTCGGGCAACCGCAGAACCGGGACACCGTCATCGTCAATGTCTCGGCTCTTGCGAAGCGCCTGGGCACCGGTGGCTTCGGTCTCATCGTCGCCCTACCCGATGCGCTGCCGGCAGATCCCCCGGACGGCCCCGGTCATCTGGTCAAGGACCGCTATTCGCCGTTGCAGACGATGGTCCTCGGCGTCGACGATCAGGAGTCGCAGCATCATTCCACCCTCGCCGAGGCGGACAGCCTCGGTGGCATGCCGGTGGTCGTGGCCGATCTGCATTCGGCTCTGCCCGCGGTACTTGCCGGCATTCGCGCCGTCGACCCGTCGTTGTCGGTGGCTTATGTGCTCAGTGATGGTGCGGCTCTGCCGGCCCCGTTCTCTCAGGCCGTCGCCGGACTCAAGGACGCCGGCTGGCTTCAGGGCGTGATCAGCACAGGTCAGGCCTGGGGCGGAGATCTCGAAGCGGTGACCATCCACACGGGACTGCTCGCGGCCAAACACGTGATGGGTGCCGATATCACCATCGTCGCTCAGGGGCCAGGGAACCTGGGCACCGGCACGAAGTACGGCTATTCGGGACTGGTCACCGGAGAGCACCTCAATGCCGCCGCTCTGCTCGGCGGGCATCCGATCGGTCTGCTGCGGATGTCGAACGCCGATGCCCGCGGCCGCCATTTCGGTATCTCCCATCATTCGCTGACGCCCTTGAGTGAGATCGCACGACCGGGGATGACCGTACCGGTGCCCGATTTCTCCACCCTCACCGAGGCGGAACGAGCCGAGATGGACCCGGATCCCGGTGTCGTCGCCGAAACTGTGGCCGAGCAGCTGCATCGACTCCGGAAGCATGATCTCGTCGACATCGATCTGATGGGGCTGTGGGAAGCGCTGCGCACCTCACCTGTGGGTCTGTCGACAATGGGCAGGAAGCTGCCCGCCGATGCTGCGTCGTTCCTCGCAGCGGCCGCCGCTGGACGCTGCGCCGCCGGGCTCGCGCGCCGCTGACCGCGTCGAACACAGGTCAGCGCCTGATCTCCTCAGAATCCCCCTCCGCGTCGGCGAAGACAGATGTGGCCGGGTTCCGAAGAACCCGGCCACAGCCGTCTCAGTCAGGATCAGCGTGTGCTGATGATCCGGCTGAGTCTCAGCGCACGTTCTCGAGGTCGCAGACGAAGATCAGCGACTCTCCGGGTTGGATGACTCCGCCTGCGCCCTGATCGCCGTACGCCAGGTGCGGTGGGATCTGCAGGGTGCGGCGTCCGCCGACCTTCATGCCCTGGATGCCCTGGTCCCAGCCGGAGATGACCATTCCGGATCCGAGGCGGAACTCCAGCGGGGTGCCGCGGTTGTACGAGGCGTCGAATTCCTCGCCCGTGGAATGGGCGACTCCGACGTAGTGCACGCTCACGGTGTCGCCGGGTCCCGCCTCGGCGCCGGTGCCGATCACATCATCGGTGATGATGAGCTCGGTCGGGGCGTCCCCGCCGGGGAAATCGACTTCGGGCTTCTGCTTGCTCATGTGTTCCTCCTGGTGTCGGTTCGGTTGAGATATCGGACGTTCTCAGCCCTGGGCCGAGAGGATGTCGACGACGAAGATCAGGGTCGCATCACCTGGGATGGACGGTTCGCTGCCCTGTTTGCCATACCCCTTGTCCGGCGGGACGACGAGGACGACCTGGTCGCCGACCTTCTTGCCGACGAGCCCCTCGTTCCAGCCGTCGATGACCTGGGCCTCGCCGACCGGGGCGACGACGAAGGGCTGTCCGTCCTTCTTCCAGTTCGAGTCGAAGGTCTTCGATGTGTCGTCCCAGAGCCAGCCGGAGTACTTCACGGCGACGCTCTGGCCCTTCTTGACCTCGTCGCCTTTGCCTTCGATCGTCGTGTACGACTCGAGCTCGGTCGGCTTCTTGCCCTTCGGCTTCGAGATCGATGGGGCGCCGTCGTCGCCCCACTTCACGGTCACAGGGTTGTCCGACTGATCGGCCTTCTTCCCCTCGGCGCGAGTCAGCGGCTTCTTCGTGTCCTCGATGTCGATGACGTAGACGAGCGTCTGCGACGCCTCCCCCTGCTGGGCGCTGCCGTTGAGCGACATCATCACGCGGGAACCGACCTTGACGTCGATGAGTGCGTTGTAGAGGTCTTCGGAGATCTGGGACTTGTCCATGGGGAATCCGGCGGCGGAGTCCGAATCGTAGCTGGATTCGACGGTCTTGCCGGTCGTCCCGGAGACCAGCGTCATCTGTGCCGTGACCTGCTCGCCGTCGGCGACCTTGTCGCCGGTGCCCTCTTTGAGCACCTTCTTCTCGGTCTTGTCCATGACCAGCGGTGCTTCGAAGCTGACCTTGGGCTTCTTCCCCATCTTGCCGTCGACGGTGATGTCGTCGAGGCTGGTCGACTTCGCGTCCTGAGCGGCCACCGACGGCGGAGGCGTGGTCGAGTCCTCTGACTCATCACCCTGCCCGCAGGCCGAGAGCAGCAACAGGCCCGCCGCGATGGCGCTGAGCACTTTGGTGCGCACTGGTTTCCTTTCGTCACGCCGAGGCCGCGCCCGGGTAGGGGCTCGACCGAATCACAGGGCGATCTTACAGGCCCGCGATGAGTGTTTCCGCCTGCGGGTGAGTCGTGGCGAACGGGTCCTTGAGTGCGACGGCTCGACCGGATTCGTCGTTGAGGCGCAGGTGCACCCAGTCGACGGTGTAGTCGCGACGGGCCGCATGGGCTGCGCGGACGAATTCGCCGCGGATCGCCGCCCGTGTGCTCGCTGGCGGTACGTCCTTCGATCGTTCGGCTGCCTCGGCGGGGACGAGACTCTTCGCCATTCCCGCGGCCTCGAGCTTGGGAAACAGCCCCGTCGCGGGCGTGATGTCGTGGAAGGCGATGTCGAGTCGGTGGATGCGCGGATCGGCGATATCCGTGATTCCGCGCTGCAGCGACCGTTCGATGAGGGTGCGTTTCATCACCCAGTCGATCTCCGTGTCCACGGTCGAGAAGTCCTGCGATTCGACGGCGGTGAGCATCCGCGTCCACAGGTCGATGACGTAGTGGGCCAGATCATCATCGCCGAGGCTGTGCTCCCCGGACTCCACGATCCGCTGTGCCCGATCCCGGTAGTCGCCGAGCAGTCCCAGCGGAGTCGTCGTGGTTCCGTCGGTGCGTTCGAGCACGACCCGTCCCGTGAGATCACGGGCGACGAGCCTGATATCGCGCACCGGGTGGCGCAGCCCGTTCTCCGGGATCCGTGCGCCCTGTTCGATGAGGTCGAGCATGAGGACTGCGGATCCGATCTTCAGCGCCGAGGTGGCCGTCGACATCGAGGAATCACCGACGATGACGTGCAGCCGCCGGTACTTCTCCGCATCGGCGTGCGGTTCGTCGCGGGCGTTGATGATCGGACGCGACCGTGTCGTCGCCGATGACAGTCCTTCCCACATGACGTCGGACCGAGCTGAGAGGCCGAACATCATCTCCGAGCGGTCGGCTTCCTCATCGGGGGTGAAGGCCGAACGGCGCGGGATCACGGCTCCGGCACCGACGAGCAGCTGACGCGAGACGAGGAAGGGCAGCAGGACCGTGGTCAGCCGGTTGAAGTCGAGGGTACGGCGGATGAGGAAGTTCTCGTGGGACCCGTAGGAGTTGCCTGCCGCGTCCGTATTGTTCTTGACCATGTGCACGCGTCCGCCGATGCCATCGACTTCTAGCGCGGTTTGGGCCTTGTCCAGCAGGTCGATCATCAGACCTTCGCCGGCTCGGTCCTGGGAGAGCAGGTCCCCGAGATCATCGCATTCGGCGGTCGCATACTCCGGATGGGATCCGACGTCGAGGTAGAGGCGCGACCCGTTGGGCAGGAACACGTTCGACGACCGGCCCCATTCGACGACAGGACGGAAGAGATACCGGGCGATCTCCTCGGGGCCGATGCGACGTCCGTCGGGGTCGGCGGTGTGGGCGAGTCCGTATTCGGTTTCGAGCCCGTAGATGCGTGCCATTCAGTCCTCCCGCAGTGCGCTCATCGCCGCGTCGTCGAGGCGGCGGAAGGTCCGCTGCTTCGTCGTCGTGCGGTCGAGGACGGCTGCCTCGAGTGCGTCGGTGGCCAGGATCGCCTGGGTCGCGGCTCCCAGTGCGGTCACACCGTGGTTGAATACTTCGCGCAGAGTCATCTGTGAGCTGCGCACCCCGGCCAGGGATGCCGTGATCGCATCGGCCTGACCGCCGATGGCCACATGTTCGGTCTCGTCGATGACGGATCCGTCGTAGCTGAGCCGGTAGAGCTGGTCGGTCTCCGGTGTGAGTCCGAGTTCGGCGACGACGAGTTCGACCTCGAACGGCTTCGACTCGGTGGTGAAGACGCCGGCCAGCGTCTGTGCGTACGCGTTCGTCAGTCCGCGAGCGGTGACGTCGGTGCGGTCGTAGGAGTATCCGCGCAGGTCGGCGTAGCGGACTCCGGCTTGGCGCAGGGTCTCGAATTCGTTGTACTTGCCGACGGCGGCGAAGCCGATGCGGTCGTAGATCTCAGCGATCTTGTGCAGCGTCGGTGACGGGTTCTCCGCCAGCAGCAGGATGCCTGTGTCGAAGCGCATGACGACGACGGATCGGCCGCGGGCGATGCCCTTGCGGGCGAAGTCGGCCCGGTCCTTCATCAGCTGTTCGGGTGAGACGTAGAACGGTGCCTGACTCATCGACGGTCCTTTCGCGGTAACGGTGCCGCAGTCATCACCGGGCGGTGGCCGTGCGGCGGGCGACGACCTCGGTGGCGGTGTCCAAGACGGAGGCCGAATCGACCTCGGTGACCCCGTTCTCGAGGTCGACGGTGAAGATCGTCGGGGCGATCTGCCGGACGAAATCCGGTCCGCCCGTCGCCGAGTCGTCGTCGGAGGCGTCGAAGAGGGCTTCGACGGCAACCCCAATCGCCTGCTCGTGGTCGAGGTCGGCCCGCCACAGCTTCTTCAGCGCCCCGCGGGCGAAACCGGAACCGGAGCCGATGGAATGGAATCGGTGCTCTTCGTACTTTCCGCCGGTGACGTCGAAGCTGAAGATCTGACCCTGCGGTCTGGATACGTCGACTCCGGCGAACAGCGGGACGACGGTGAGTCCCTGCATCGCCAGCCCGAGGTTTCCGCGCAGCATCGCAGCCAAGCGGTTGGCTTTGCCGTTGAGCGAGAGACGGGCGCCTTCGATCTTCTCGTAGTGTTCGAGTTCGAGTTGGAAGAGCCGGATGAGGTCGAGTGCGACCCCGGCGGTGCCGGCGATGCCGATGACGGAGTAGTCGTCGGCGGCTTTGACCTTCTCCATCGAGTGCGAGGCGATGAGGTTGCCGATCGTCGCTCTCCGGTCACCGGCCATGAGGATGCCCGAGGCGGTGCGGAAGCAGATGATCGTCGTGCCCTCCGGGGACTGTTCGGCCAGATCCCGCACACCGGGGTGCGGCAGCGCTTCAGGCGCCGAGGAGCGGGCGAGTTCGACGAACGAATTGCTCGTCGAACTCAAGAATGCAGGAGGGAATCCTGCCATCTCATTGGCCGCCCTTCTGCACGAAGTTCTTGACGAACTCCTCCGCGTTCGACTCGAGCACACCGTCGATCTCGTCGAGGATGGAATCGACGTTCTGAGTGTTGATCTGTCCCTGCACGGCCTCCGGCGGATCGACGGGGGCGTCTCCCCCACCGGACGATTTGTCTCTCTGGACCTGTTCCTGCGAGCTCATCTCACACTCCTTCAGTCGTTCTTCGAACTCAGTCTATCCACTCCGAGTGCCTTGAGCAGGCCCTCGGCGGTTTCGATTCCCTCCACCCGATCGGCAAGCAGCTCACGGGTGCCTTTGAGCGGTTCGTGCATGGGCAGACGCACCACACCGAGGGCTCCCGCGTTGACCACGAGCGAGTCCCAGCTGGCGGCGACCAGATCCTCGCCGAGGCGGCTGACCGCCACGGAGCGCAGGAACGCGCGGGTCCCGTCGGGTGCGTTGACCACGGCGGCTTCGACCTCGGCGTCGGTGGTCATCCGACGGATGCGGCCGGCTCGTTCGAGCTTGTGGAACAGTCCCTTCTCCGGGCGCACATCGTGGTACTGGACGTCGATGAGGGCCAGCTTCGGATGGTCCCAGTCGATTCCCTCACGAGAACGGTAGCTCTCGAGCAGCACCCATTTGGCGACCCAGTCGATGGAGTCGGCCAGGGTCGTCGGGTCGGTCGAGAGCCCATCGAGGAATCGGCGCCATTCGGCGAGCACCTCGGCAGTTTCGGCATCCTCGGCATCGGCGTGTTCGAGGCACGCGGAGTAGAAGGCTTCTTGAATCTCCAATGCCGTTGTCGTCGTACCGTCGCTCAGCGCCAGCGGAGCCCTGAGGTCGAGGTCGTGGCTGACGTCCCACAGTGCCTGCAGGGCATCGGCGAGTTCGATCTGCGGTGCCAGCCCGGCCTCGATGAGTCCGAGGACGAGGGAGGTCGAACCGAAGCGGACGAACGTCGCAGGCTCCGCCAGGGTGGCGTCGCCGATGATCACGTGCAGCCGGCGGTATTTCGCGGGATCGGCATGTGGTTCGTCCCGGGTGTTGACGATGGGACGGCGCAGGGTGGTCTCGAGCCCCACTTCGGCTTCGAAGAAGTCGGCGCGGGACGAGATCTGGAAGCCCTTGCCCTCGCCTTCGCGACCGATGCCGACCCGTCCGGATCCGCACAGGATCTGCCGGGTGACGAAGAACGGGACGAGGCCCGCGACGATGTCGTCGAAGTCCGTGGACCGGTCGACGAGGTAATTCTCATGGGTGCCGTAGGAGGCTCCCTTGGAGTCCGTGTTGTTCTTGTACAGATTGACCGGTTCCGCGCTCTTCTCGAGGGTCCGCACCGATTCGAGGGCGACGAGGTCGCCGGCCCGGTCGAAGGTGACGATATCGCGTGGAGTGAGGACTTCCGGGGACGAGTACTCGGGATGAGCGTGGTCGACGTAGTAGCGGGCACCGTTCTCCGTGACGACGTTCGCCAGGTACTGGGCTTCGACGTCGTCCTGCGGGATATGGGTCAGCTGCGAGGAGTCGGCGTCGGCGATGTTCATGAAGAAGCCGCGGGCGTCGGCCAATGGAGACTCGGTGGCGAAGTCCCAGAAGTTCTGGGACGACTTCAGTCCGCGCGGCCCGGCATAGGCGTCGACGACACGCGCCGAGTCCCGCATCGGGTTCGCTCGCGGATTGCCCGGCTGGCTGAGGCCGAACTCCGTCTCGGCTCCCATGACGCGCCTGACTCTGAGCATCTGATTCTCCTCCAAGGTCTAGACTCGGGGACGTGGCAACGAAGAAATCTCATCTCCCCATCGCACTGATCGTCGACCTCATCCTCGTGGTTCTGTTCACGATCGTCGGTCATTACACACATTCTCACAATTTCGATCCGCAGGGGCTGATGACCACAGCGTGGCCGTTCGTCGCAGCCCTCGTCATCGCCTGGCTGCTCACGGCCGTCTGGGATCGGCCGATCGCTCCGTTGGCCACGGGAACCGGGGTCTGGGCTATCACCGTCCTCGTCGGACTCGTCCTGCGCGGTGTCACCGGAGCCGGCGGCGATCCGGGGTCGGTGCCGGTGAGCTTTATGATCGTCGCGACGTCGCTCAACCTCATCACTCTGGTCGGTTGGCGTCTCATCGCCACGGCCGTCTCCGGGGGTTCGGGCCGCCGCAAGCGCAGCCGTTGAGCATCTTCCCCTTCGGCACTGTGCACGGCCGGTAACGAGACGAGCCCGCCGCTTCCGTCAGCTGACGGAAGCGGCGGGCTCGTCGTTCTTACCGGACCCTTCTCAGACGAGGTCCGAGTTGGGCCGCACCTCGGCGATGTCGGTCTCGTACGGCACTGTCGGGGCTCCCCTGGTCGTGTCGAGGTGCATCATCCGCAGATGAGTGACCCGTTCACCCTTGCGCCCGGAGATCCGTGCCCATTCGTCGGGGTTCGTCGTGTTCGGCAGGTCTTCGTGTTCGCTGAACTCTTCGGCGATCGCATCCTCGAAGTGGCCGGGGCGCAGGCCGCGCTCGCCGGTGTCGAGCAGCGATTTGATTGCCGCCTTCTTCGCACGGTCGACGATGTTGTGGATCATCGCGCCGGAGGCGAAGGCCGAGAAGTGGAGGATTTCCTTCGACCCGTCGGCGTAGCTGACCTCGACGAATTCGTTCTCCGGAGTCTCTGCGAACATCCGTTCGACACAGCTGTCGATGAGTGCCGAGACCGCCTCGGCGGGGGTGTCGTGGCCGGCGAGCACGCTCGAATGCAGGGGCAGCTCCGCGGTGAGGTACTTCTCGAAGATGTCTCGGGCCGCTTCGGCGTCGGGGCGTTCGATGCGGATCTTCACATCAAGCCGGCCGGGGCGCAGGATCGCGGGGTCGATGAGGTCTTCGCGGTTCGACGCACCGATGACGATGACGTTGTCGAGCTGTTCGACTCCGTCAATCTCGGTGAGCAGCTGCGGCACGATCGTCGTCTCCACGTCCGACGACTTGCCGGTGCCGCGGGTGCGGAACAGTGATTCCATCTCGTCGAAGAACACCACGACGGGGAAGCCGGCCGACGCCTTCTCGCGTGCCCGGGCGAAGATCAGGCGCAGCTGACGTTCGGTTTCGCCGACGTACTTGTCGAGCAGCTCCGGACCTTTGATGTTGAGGAAGTAGGTCTTGCTCGTGCGGACCTTTCCGGTGCGGTCGGCCAGGGAGTTCGCCACGGCCTTTGCGATGAGCGTCTTTCCGCAGCCGGGAGGGCCGTAGAGCAGGATGCCCTTGGGCGGTTTGAGTCCGTGTTCGGTGTAGAGCTCGGGATGTTCGAAGGGCAGTTCGACGGCATCCTTGATCTGTTCGATCTGGTCGGCCAGTCCGCCGATGTCCTGGTAGGTGATGTCGGGGACTTCTTCGAGCAGCAGCGAGGAGACCTCGGGCTTCTCGACGACCTGCAGCGCGTAATGGGTCCGGGTGTCGACGATGACGGCATCGCCGACGCGCAGTCCTGCGTCGACGAGGCCGGCGGCGAGGGTGAAGACCTGCTCGTCATCGCCGGGAGCTCCGACGAGGATGCGCTGGGAGTCGACGAACTCACGGACGTTGACGACCGATCCCACGGGTGGGAACTCGCCGGTGCCGATGATGACGAGGCCTTCGGACAGGAGCACATCGGCTCCGGCTCGCAGCGTCTCGGGTTCGATTTCGGGGGCGACGGCCACGCGCATGCGTCGTCCGCCGACGATGACATCGGCCGTCACTGCGTTCTCGCCGAGCGCGATGAGCGTGCCCCAGTTGTTCGGCGGCTCGGTCAGGCGCCGAGCCTCTTCCTTGATCCGGTTCAGCTCATCACGGGCCGTGCGCAGAGTCTTCGACAGTGCTTCATTGCGTTTGCCCGCTGTGTAGAGCTGCTGGCGCAGGGACGCGGTGTCCTCGCGCAGCTTCTTCACCTCGGTCGTGGTCTCTGTCATCGATCCTCCTTCGGCCCTGTGCTGTTGCTGGTCGGGCTTTCTGTGACATCTGTGGGCTGCGCATCTGCGGAGTCCTCGGGCTCGGTGCGCAGGCGTCTGCCGGCCTCTCGCATCACCCGGCGCAGCTTCTTGCCGTGCGCGGTGCGGGTGCCGATCGCCGCCTCGGTGACTTCGGGCTCCGTCCACGCCGCCACATCCTCGGCGGCCGCGGTGGCTCCCTGGGGGCGTTTCTTCTTCTCCAACGGACTGATGCCGTCGGCCATTCGGCGGGCCATGATGAGGAACCCGGTGTGGGCGATCATCCGGTGGTCGGGCCGGACGGCGAGTCCGTCGACGTGCCAGCCGCGGACCATGGCCTCCATGGACTCGGGTTCGGCGAACTTGCCGGAAGCGCGCAGGGCTTCGACGAAGCGTGAGAGCTGCGGAACGGTGGCGACATACGCGATGACGATTCCCCCGGGTGTCAGGGCTTCGCTGACGGCCTCGAGCGTGTTCCAGGGGGTGAGCATGTCGAGGACGACGCGGTCGACGCTGCCGGGCCCGAAGGTCTGCGGCAGAGTTTCGGCAAGGTCGCCCACGGTGACGGACCAGTTGTCCGGTTCGCCGTCGAAGAAGTCGGCGATGTTTCCGGCCGCGATCGTGGCGAATTCCTCACGCAGTTCGAACGAGTGCACGGATCCCGTCGCGCCCACGGCGCGCAGCAGCGCCATCGACAGGGCTCCGGATCCGACGCCGGCTTCGACGACGGTGGCACCGGGGAAGATATCGCCGAGGGTGACGATGAGTCCCGAATCCTTCGGGTAGACGACTGCGGCGCCGCGAGGCATGGAGAGCACGAAGTCCTCGTAGCGCGGGCGGAAGACCTGGAAGTCGACTCCCCCGGTGTTCGCGACGATGATTCCTTCTGTGCGCCCGATGATGTCGTCGTGGCTGATGAGGCCCTTGTTCGTGTGGAAGTGCTCACCCGGGGCGAGCACGAAGGTGTGCATCCGCCCCTTGGGGTCGGTGAGCTGGACCTTCTCTCCGCGGCTCAGAACGCGCGGGGGCCGGGAATGCAGTGGCTGAGTCATGATGAGTCCACTCTACGCTGGTGAGGATTGCCTCACACAACCGGCTCAGGCTGCCAGGAGTTCGTCGAAGAATTCCTGCAGGTCGATGACTCCGACCAGGGTGTTGCCGTCCATGACCAGGCTGAACTGCGCCTTGGGGCGGTGGGTGAGCGATTCGAGCAGGTGCGGGGCCGTGATTTCCTTCGGCACTCCGATCCACCCGGCCAGAGGGCGGGCGACCTCGCCGGCGGGAACCGCTTCGAGAGTTTCGGCGAGGCGACCGGCTGCGGCGTGCCGGTCGACGAGACCGTACGGCAGCCCCTTCTGGTCGAGGACGACGATGAGGGTGCGTTCCTTCGCGTTCCCGAGCGTGTTCGCATAGTCGAGGGTGTCGGCCAGGTCGGCATCCCAGGTGGCGGCGATCGCGGGCTGGATGACCTGGGAGAGGTCGTAGGTCTCCATCTTCCGGGCCCGTTTGGCGTGGGTGGCGGCATCTCCTGCGGAGAACCACAGCATGATCGCAATGAGCGACATCCAGGCCACGGTCAGCGGTTCCGGCCGATCACCGCGGAGCAGCGGGGTGATGACCGACCAGCCGATGAAGCCGACGGCGATGATCCGACCGACCCAGCTGGCCACGATCGTGCCGAGGAACTGCGAACCGGTGATGCGCCACATGATCGCCTGCAGCGCCCAGCCGCCGTCGAGCGGAATGCCCGGCAGCAGGTTGATCGCACCGAGGGCGACGTTGGCGAAGGTGACGGCGATGAGCAGCAGCCACGGCACCGAGGTGGGGCTGGCGGCGCTGAGACACCACCATCCCAGCAGGGCGAGAACGATGTTGACGATGGGGCCGACGATGGAGATGACGAAGCTCGTCATCGCCGCTTTGTCACGCGGGTTGTCCATCTGGGGCTCGAAGCGGGTGAACCCTCCCCAGATGTTCAGCTCGATCGCGGCGACCTTCTGTCCGTAGAACTGGCCGGCGACGCCGTGCGCGAGTTCGTGGAGGAACACGGACGCGAAGAGGAGCACCGCATAGGCGAAGGCGACGAACCACGCCCCGATCCCCAGATCCGGTCGGACCTGGTTGAGCCACGGGGTGAAGAGGATGGTGATCACGATGGCGGCGAGGAACCACGACCACGCCAGAATCACCGGAGCGCCGAGGACAGTGCCCAGGCGCAGACCCGATGACGCACCGGGGTGGTGGTTTTTCGCGGCCATTGAAGGGGTTCCTCCGGTCGATGTCGTGGTCAGCGGACCACTGAGGGTCGGTTACTCAGCCTAACAGCGACGACGCACTCATCGCTGGTCGCCACGTCGTGTCCGTGCAGGTCGTTACAGTGGAGTTATGGCCGAGCTCACCAGTCTGTCGCCCTCCCGGGCCAATGACTTCATCCAATGTCCTCTGAAGTTCCGCTTCCGCAACATCGACAAGCTGCCGGAACCGCCTTCGCAGGCGGCATTCCGCGGCACGGTGGTCCATGCGGTGCTCGAGAAGCTGTTCACCGCACCGGCGGCCGAACGCACGGCGGAGCTCGCGCAGACGATGCTCATGCCGGCGTGGGACGAGCTCGTCGAGAAGGACCCGGATGTGCTCGAGATCTTCGAGGGCGAATCGGAGAAGGAGACGTTCTTCACATCGGCGCGTCGGCTCATCGATTCCTACTTCGTGCTCGAGTATCCCGAGCATCTCGAACCGGAGGAGACGGAGAAGTTCGTCCGCACCACACTGGACAGCGGTCTCGAGCTGCGCGGGTTCATCGACCGCGTCGACGTCGCCCCGGGCGGGGAGCGGCGCCTCGTCGACTACAAGACGGGCAAGCAGCCGAAACCTCAGTACGGACGAGAAGCCAAGTTCCAGATGGGCTTCTACGCTCTCGTCGTCTACCGACTCTCCGGCGAGCTCGTCCACACCCTGCAGCTGATGTACCTGGGTTCGCGCAGCGTGCTGAAGTCTCATCCGACGATGGCGGAGGTCGAACAGACCCAGTTCGAGATCGATGCCATCTGGAAGGACATCATCGCCTCGGCCGAGTCGGACCGGTGGCGGCCGAAGAAGTCACCGCTGTGCAACTGGTGCACCTTCAAGCCGCTGTGCCCGGCGTGGGGCAACACCGCTCCCCCGACTCCGGAGATCACGAAGATCGTGGGAGCGTAGAGCTCAGGCGCTCTGCTGCGCACGGAGTCGTCGCAGGTCGGCGACACTGCGGCCTTCGAGGGTCTCCCATAGGGTCCGACCCGGACGGGGTTCGAGGTCGATGAAATGCGGGATCCCGATCGCAATGGTGCCGGCCGCCTCGGCACTGGCCAGGCCCGGTTTCGAGTCCTCCAGTGCCACACAGTCGGCCGGGTCGAGGTCGAGCAGCGCAGCCCCCCGCAGATAGGGCTCCGGATCCGGTTTGCCGGCGGTCACCTCATCGCCGGCGACGAGACCGGCGAAGCTGCCGGGCGGACAATTGGCGATGACCGCCTCGGCCAGCGGCCGGTACGACATCGTGACCATGACGTTCGGAATGCCTTCGGCCTTGAGCTCGGCCAGCAGCTCCAGCGCACCGGGCCGGAAAGGCACGGATTCGCGGATCTGTCCGATGACGTTGCCCATCAGGGTCTCGACGATCTCCTCAGCGGGCAGATCGAGGCCGGCCTCACGCATCATCCGGGCGGAGACGATGAGCTCGTTGCCGACGAATTCGAGCCCCTGCTCTTCCGACCAGGACAGCCCATGGGCGTTCATGAGTTCGGTCTCGGCGCGGATCCAATACGGCTCGGTGTCGACGAGGGTTCCGTCCATGTCCCACAGGACGGCGGCAGGGTCGGCTGATGCATGGTTCGTCATACGCCCAGCGTAGTCTGGAACCATGAGTATTCTTCCATCCGGGTCCGGGGCACTCGTCTTCATCGCCTTCGAAGGTCAGGATGCCGATGCTTCCGAAGCAGCCAGCTCACTGGTCAAGGATCTCATCGAGGTCTGGCACCTGGATGACTCCGAGATCCTCGACACCGACGGGTTCTACGAATTCCGCTTCTCCGAACCCGAGATCATCCGCGACGAGGACGGGACGGCGTCGATCGCCTGGCCGGGTGTCGCGGTCCATCGAGGTCTCCTCGGCGAGCAGCCGATCACGGTCATCCACGGTCACGAACCGGGATTGAAATGGCGGGAGTTCCTCTCCCTCGTCCTCGCTCACGTTGGTGACGACGATACCGTCATCCTCCTCGGCGGTCTCCATGCCGAGGTTCCGCACACACGTCCGCTGCCGGTGGTGGCCAACACGGAGGACGCAGAGCTTGCGTCCGAGCTCGGCATCGACGCCAACGGCTATGAGGGTCCCATCGGCATTCTCGGTCTCCTCGGCGTCGCCTGCCGGTGGCGCGGGGTCCGCGCCATCAATCTGTGGGTGGGAGTGCCGGACTATCTGGCCGAGTCGCCGTCGCCGAAAGCCGAACTCGCGTTGGCGAAGGCCGTCGAACGCTATGCCGGCATCGAAATCGACATCCACGTGCTCGAAGAGGAGAGTCGGGCATGGGAGCTCGGCGCCGACGAACTCGTCTCCTTCAACCCGCGGCTGGCAGAACTCGTCCAAGCACTGGAGAAGCAGAACGATTCGACGGAGCTGCCCGAAGCCAGCGGGGATGCCATCGCAGCCGAGTTCGAACGCTATCTGCGCAAACGCGGCCGCGATAAGTGAATCACCGACTCCCGGAGGTCAGGCGGTGAGCGCCGGTCGACATCGGTCGTGCGATGTCAGTCGAGCAGGCGGATGCCCAGCAGGGCGTCGACGGCGTCGGCGACTCGGTCGCCGGTGATAGCTGCCGTCTCCGAGGGTTCGGAGTCCGCGTAGTGTTCGGCCCATTCGTCGAGGATCCCCAGAGCCCGCGGGCTGTCGAGGTCATCGGTGAGTGCTTCGCGCAGCAGGCCGATGATGTGCTCGCGCAGGCCCTGGCGACATTCTGATTCGCATTTGGCCGCATGCTTCCATGCCTGCAGACGTGCTTCGGCGATGGACAGCTGCTCCTCGGTGAAGCTCCAGTCGCTGCGGTAGTGGTTGGACAGGATCACGGTACGGATGGCCATGGGGTCGACTCCGCGCTCGCGCAGCTTCGAGACGAGGACGAGGTTGCCCTTGGACTTGCTCATCTTCTCGCCGTCGAGGCCCACCATTCCGGTGTGCATATAGGTCTTCGCCATGGGTGTGTCCCGCCAGGCAGCAGCATGGGCGGCACTCAT
This sequence comes from Brevibacterium sp. Lmc1, assembly GCF_057654315.1. Lineage (NCBI taxonomy): Bacteria > Bacillati > Actinomycetota > Actinomycetes > Micrococcales > Brevibacteriaceae > Brevibacterium > Brevibacterium sp. Lmc1. The sequence continues at coordinate 2,160,146 of NZ_CM172803.1, forward strand.
CTCATGGTGAGGGAAGATGAGGTCGCTGCCGCCTCCCTGCACGTCGACGGGGAAGCCGAGATACCGATCGGCGATGACAGTGCATTCGACATGCCAGCCCGGTCGTCCCTGGCCCAGTGTGCCTCCGTCCCAGGACGGTTCGCCTTCGCGTTCGGCCCGCCACAGCAGCGGATCGATGGGATTCTCCTTGCCCGGAGTCTCGGGGTCACCGCCGCGTTCGGCCGAGAGCGCTGCCATGGTCTCGGCGTCGTCATGGCTGACTGTGCCGAACGGTGGGGTGATCTGCGTCGACACACGGTAGTAGACGTCACCGCTGTCGAGAGTGTAGGCGGCCCCCTTGTCCACGAGATCGCGGACGCCGGCGGCGATCTCGTCGACGGATTCGACGACGCCGATGAAGTTCGCCGGCGGGATCACCCGCAGGGCTTCCATATCCTCTCGGAAGAGATCGATCTGCGACGAGGCGAGTTCGCGCCAGTCGACTCCCGTGGCGTCGGCCCTCTCCAGCAGCGGATCGTCGACGTCAGTGGTGTTCTGTGCATACTCGACTTCGAGTCCCGCATCGCGCCAGATCCGGTTGAGCAGGTCGAAGGCCACATAGGTGGAGGCGTGCCCGAGGTGCGTCGCATCATAGGGGGTGATGCCGCAGACGTAGAGTCGAGCGGTCTGCTTGGATCCGCGCAGCCTGCGCGGGCTGCGTGTGCTCGTATCAAAAACCGTAGGCACCTTGCCGGTGCTGGTCAGACGGGGCAGTTGAGGTTCGGGCCATGACTTCACGGCACCCAGCCTAACCGAGAGGCAGGCGTTCGGCACTTCCGAAGCGAAGTGATGCCGGTTTCAGATCGGCGGCCAGGGAATGGCGGTGCGATCGTCCGGTGCGTCGGGGAAGAACTCGGCGGCGAGAAGCCGGTCGGCCCTGTCTTTCAGAGCCTCGATCTCGTCTGCCGACAGGCAGTCGCTCAGCTGCGTCCGCAGCCTCTCGTCCATGGTGGCGACTTCCTGAAGCGCATCGATCTCTTCGGCGCAGAACGAGGTGCGAGAGAAACCCCACAGAACGGTGCGCAGCTTCTCCTCATTGTGGAAGGTCAGTCCGTTGTCGATGCCGAAGACGCCGATGTCGGCCGCGGCGGTGCTCGGCAGGCAGCTGCCGGTGATGACATGACCGGCTTTGCGGTCGGCGTTGTTCGCGAGCAGGTCGAAGAAGGCGATGGAACGCAGGCTCTCGTCGACGGAATGGGAGAGTACGAGGTCGCGTCCGTCCTCGGTGCGCAGAGCGAAGATCGGTGTGTGATCGACGGGGATCGCGTTGACCGTCGACAGGGTCACGGCTTCGTCATCGTCGGAGGCTTCGACATAGGCCTGCAGGGATCCGCGGCCGGCGGGCAGATCATCGCGCAGAACCGTCGGCGGAACGACCCCCAAGTCGAGTGCGGCGGAGAGTCGATACGCCGCCACCTCGCGCAGGGCCAGTGTCTGTGCCGGGAAATCGTGCAGGGGCCGTTCGCCCGAGATGGGTTTGTAGACGGCCTTGATCGCCCGGCCCTCGTGTTCGAGCACGAGCAGTCGGGTGTCGTTGCTGGCGCGTGGGATCGATCCCATCTCCGTCCAGTCCCCCGCAGCCAGTGCGTCGAGGAGAATCCCGTGGTCCATCACGGTTCAGGCGCGCGGGATCCCGTTGGCCCGGGGACACAGATGGCCATCGGGTTCGAGCGGGAGGGAGCAGAACGGGCAGTCTCCGCGTCCGGCGCTGACGACCTGTTCTCCGCGGCGGGCGAATTCTCGGGCGGCGGCGGCGCCGAGGACGATGCGCAGGACTTCGCGTTCGACTTCGTCGTCATCGGGGTCGGCGGAGGTTCCGGCCTGGGCGTCCGCCTCGGTGAGTTCGAAGCATTCGATGACGAGTTCGTGCTTGACGGTGTCCCAGCCCAGGCTCATCGTGCCGACGCGGAACTCCGGTTCGATGGGCACGTTGAGCCCGGCGTTGTCGATGAGATCGTCGAGCGCCGTCTGCGGCACCCGCGCGGCCGGATCTTTGATCATCACCATGTCGAGCAGCTCGGTGATCCGGTCGGAGAGGATTTCGACCTGCTCCTTCTCGACGACCACGGTCGTCAGCGCGTTGCCGGACTTCGCCTGGAGGAGGAACGTCCTCTCGCCGGGAAGTCCGATTGTGCCGACGACGAAACGATCGGGTGTGGGGTGGTCGTACAGAGCTGCCATGTCTTCAGCCTAGTTCAAAGACTTACATGACGGTCCGGCCTGGGATACATTTGAGTCATGAGCACTGATCCTCGTGAGGCCCTGGACGCATTCCTCGAAGCAGTGAGAGAGCACTACGCTGCATCCGCGCACCGCAACGGTGAGCAAGACCCCCGAGTCGAAGCCGCTTATATGGCTTTGGCCGATGCCTTCGAAATCTACGAAGACGCGATCTACACCGCGTTCGACGAAGTCACCCCATTCGAACTCTTCGATGACGTCGAGGATGCCAAGGACGATGACGAGTTCCTCCTCGACGATGACGACGAGGACGACTGAGGGCCTGACAGAGCGTCGGACCTGCCGCTCTAGTCCGACGGACCCCAGGAGATCTGGTCGAGCACTTCGGCGATCTCATCCGCCAGTTCGACCTCGCTGGCGGTGACCTCGGCCAACTGTGCCGAAGTGCGCGGCGAGACCAAAGTGCTCGCGATGCCGTGTTGCCGGTTGAAGGCGAGGGCGATGTCCAATGTCGACACGCCCAGAGCGGTCGCGGCACGACGGACGCCGGCAAGCACGCGGTTCGACCGCTCATCGAGATAGGCACCGGCGTAATCGCTCAGCTCTCCCGCCAACCGCGAATCCTGGGGAGTCGCGTTCCGGTACTTGTCGGTGAGCACTCCGCGACCCAGTCCTGCTCCAGCGATGATTGAGACTCCCGCATAGTCGGCGGCCGGAACGAGCTCTGCCTCGGCCTCGCGGTTGAGCAGCGAGTATTCTGCGACGGCACACGCGACCGGAATCCCGGCCCCGCGCATCTCCGCCAGCTGCCAACCGGTGTGGTGGGACACGCCCACGTAGCGGATCTTCCCGAGAGTGAGCAGGGTCTCGACCGCCGATGCGGTCTCGGCACGGTCGACCTCGGCATCGAAGACGTCGAGGATGAGCACGTCGAGGTGGTCGCGACCGACTGTGCGCAGCAGAGAATCGACTTGGCTGAGGATTCTCGAGCGCCCGAGTCCGGCCTCGATGTGGCCGGGTTCACTGATGGACACGCCCACCCGGGCCAGCAGCAGAATCTCTTCGGGAAGTCTCAGCCGTCCGAGAACCTCGGCGGAGATCGTGGCCGAGCTGGGCAGCTCGATGAGGTTGCCACCTGCGTCTTTGTACTCATCGACGAGGCGCTGGGCGACCTGGTCATCGACCCGATGCCCCCACTCGAAGGTTCCGAGACCCACATCGCTGACGTCCAGACCGGTAGTGCCGAGGCGTTGGTGCTTCATGCTTCTTGAGGTTACCCGATGCTGCGACTACCGTGGTTTCGTTCCCACCTCATATTCTCAAGGAGTCGTATGTACGACTGGCTGGTCGCTGCCGTGCTCGGAATCGTGCAGGCACTCACCGAGTTCCTCCCGATCTCCTCCTCGGCGCATGTGCGCATCGTCGGCGAACTTATGCTGCCCGGTTCGGATCCGGGCGCGTTCTTCACCGCCATCATCCAGATCGGCACCGAGGCGGCCGTCGTCGTCTACTTCTGGCGCGATATCGTCACAATCATCTCCAAATGGTGCAAGGCACTCGTCGGCAAGCATGATCGCAGGGACCCCGAGGTGCGCCTGGGTTGGCTGATCATCGTCGGTTCGATTCCCATCGTCATCATCGGCCTGCTCTTCCAGGACTACATCGAGGGTGCACTGCGCAGCCTCTGGATCACCGCGACGATGCTCATCGTCTTCGGTCTCATCATCGGCATCGCCGACTGGGCCGGGAAACGCGAACGCACCCTCGAGGACATGAACTGGGGTCAGGGCATCCTGTTCGGCTTCGCGCAGGCGCTCGCCGTCATTCCCGGCGTGTCACGCTCGGGCGGCACGATCATGGCCGGCCGTTTCATGGGCTTCGATCGTCCTGCGGCGGCTCGCTACTCGTTCCTGCTCGCCATTCCCGCCGTGGTCGGTTCCGGTCTCTACGGTGTGGCGCAGACGCTCGGTCGGAGTGAAGCCATGGTTCTCGGCTGGGGACCGACGATCCTCGCCACAGTGATTTCATTCGCTCTCGGTCTCGTCGTCATCCACTGGTTCCTCAAGTACGTGGAGACGAAGTCCTTCGCCATCTTCGTCTGGTACCGCGTCGCCCTGGGCATCGTCCTCTACATCCTGCTCGGCACCGGAGTCCTCGCAGCAGTCTGAGTCCGCACATTTCATTTTGGGCTGTCGTCCGACACTCCAGCATCATCTGATCCCGGCATTCGCTTGCGAGTGCCGGGATCAGCGCATTCCGCCGCCGCCGACGGCGGCCGATTGGGCGAGTCCGGCGGCGGTCACCGACATCGCCGCGAGCACCGGCCTGTCACCGGAGAAGTCGATGACCGTGAACGACCCGGGAGCGACGCTCAGCCGTTGGAAATCGTCCAGCGGCATCCCCAGGGCGTCGGCGATGATCGCCTTGATGATGTCTCCATGGGAGACGATCATCGCCCACCGAGGCGGAGCCGACTTCTCGGCACCGCCCGTGGGCACTGCATCGCCCCGGGCTTCGGCATCGGCACGTTCGTCCTTACGCAGCTGGGCCACGAGATCACGGACTCGGGCTGTGGAACGTTCGGCCGCCTCGGTGATGGATTCCCCTCCGGGGAACCTGGCCTGCGACGCCGACTTCACTACGGTCGCCCACAGGGGCTCCTGGCCCAGTTCCTTGAGTGGCCGGCCCGTCCATTCGCCGTAGTCGAGCTCGATGACGGCCTCGTCGACGTCGATGCGATCGAAGTCAGCTGTTTCGGCCGCGATCGATGCGGTCTGTTCGCAGCGCTGCAGGGGCGAATGCAGCAGCTGGGTGAAGTGCCGATGCGGCAGCAGTTCGAGGTTGGCCCGCAGTGCCCGGGTTCCCTCATCGGTGAGGGACACGCCGGGTGCGCGTCCGGCCAGGATTCCGGAGACGTTGGCGCTGGAGAGGCCGTGCCGCAGCAGAACGATGACGGGCATACCCTCAAGATTAGCCCAGATCGTCTAGGGTGAGGCTATGAAACGTCAGCGTCCACGTATGACATACGAGTTCCGCAAGGTCTCGTTCTCTCGTGATGTGCCGCGGTCGGTCAGCCTGCAGGAACTCAACGACCAGGCGGAATACGGCCAATGGGAGCTCGCTCGCACCCGCATATCGGTCGGCGGAGTCCGCACCGTGTGGCTGCGCCGGAAGATCATGCCGTTGACGATGAGCAGCTGATGGGGTGAGATCGCCTTCCCTCGTTCCTGTTCTCACTGCCGGCCTCGTCACGATCACTGCAGGAGCGGCGATGTCCCTGCAGGGACGAGCGAACGGTCTGCTCGGGCAGGTGCTCGGACATGCCGTCTTCGCCGCGCTCGTCTCATTCTTCGTCGGCCTCCTCTGTGTCGGCATCGCCTTGGCAGTCTCGGCCCGATCCCGTGCTGCCGGCCGACGTCTCATCGCGCTGCTGCGGGATCGTACGCTGCCCAGGTGGATGCTCCTCGGGGGCTTGAGCGGCTGCCTCGTCGTCATCGCACAGGCCACGACCATTCCGCGGATCGGCGTGGCCATGTTCACGATGGCGTTCGTCTCCGGCCAGGTCACCGGTGGGCTCATCGTCGATACCACCGAGCTGCCGCCGGGCGGCCGTCAGCGTCTGAGCGTCCTGCGCATCCTCGGCGTGGTCATCGTCCTCGCTTCCCTGGCCTTCGCCGCAGGTGACCGCCTGCAGTCGGGGATTCCGCTGTGGACTCCCCTGCTCCCGCTCGTCTCCGGGGCACTGACGAGTGTGCAGCAGGCGTTCAACGGCCATATCCGGGCTGCTGCCGAATCGGCGGTGGTCGCGACGACGGTGAACTTCACGGTCGGCTTCGCAGCACTCGTCGTCGGCACATTCGTCCTGCTCATGACCGGACATCCCTGGCGCGAATTCCCGACCGCGCCGGATCAGTGGTGGATCCTCCTCGGCGGGGCCTTCGGGGTGGTCTTCATCGCCCTGACGACGGTCACCGTAGCCAGGCTGGGTGTGCTGCTGCTCAGCCTGTTCGCGCTCTTCGGCAACCTCGTCGGGGCATTGGCCCTCGATGTGCTGCTGCCGATTCCCGGCTCCGATGTCACGCTGACCACGGTGCTCAGCGCCATCGGAGTGCTCATCGGTATCGTCGTGACGATTCTGCCGGTGCCGGTCGGGCCTTCAACTTCAGCGGTCAGGCCCAAATCAGCGGTCAGGCCTTCATCAGGAAGTCGCCGAGGACCCGCGTCCCGAACTTGAGCGCCGAGATCGGCACCCTCTCGTCGACGCCGTGGAACATGGCCGGGAAGTCGAGGTCGCCGGTCAGCTGGAGCGGAGCGAAGCCGTAGCCGGTGATTCCGAGCTCGGCCATCGACTTGTTGTCCGTGCCTCCGGAGAGCGTATAGGGCAGGACGTTCGCGCTCGGGTCGTCGGCGAGCAGGCTCTTCTGCATCTGCGCGACCAGCGGAGTGTCGAACGGCGACTCGAGCGCCTCGCCTTCGTCCTCGGCGGTGATGTCGATCCCCTCCCCCGCGAGTTCCTTGATCTTGAGCATGACGTCCTCGTGCTGTCCCGGCAGAGTGCGGCAGTCGACGTAGGCGGTCGCGGTGCCGGGAATGACGTTGTGTTTGTATCCGGCTTCGAGGAACGACGGGTTGGAGGTGTTCTGCAGGGTCGGTGCCACGAATTTCTCGACCGATCCCAGTTCGGCGAGCAGCTGCGGGATCGTCTCTGCCGTGAACTCGATTCCCGTGAGTTCTGAGACGCCTTCGAGGAGCTTCCTTGTGGCCAGGGGGATCTCCTGCGGCCACGGGTGGTTGCCGATCCGGGTGATCGCGGCGGCGAGCCGCGTGACAGGGTTGTCGTCGTTGCGCTGAGATCCGTGTCCGGCGGTGCCGTGAGCGACGAGGTTGAGCCAGGCCAGCCCCTTCTCTGCCGTCTGGATGAGGTAGATCCGCTGGCCGCGGACGTCGACGGAGTACCCGCCGACCTCCGAGATCGCCTCGGTGGCTCCCGAGAACAGCTCGGGACGGTTGCGCACCATATGGCGGGCACCGTAGTTTCCTCCGGCCTCCTCGTCGGCGAAGAACGCGATCACGAGGTCCCGACGCGGAGTGAGTCCCTGGCGGAGCATGGCGCGGACGGACGCGACGATCATCGCGTCCATGTTCTTCATGTCCACCGCTCCGCGGCCCCACAGCAGACCGTCTTTGACGACTCCTTCGAAGGGGTCGACACTCCAGTCCTCCGCGGCCGCCGGAACGACGTCGGTGTGGCCGTGGACGACGAGTGCCGGAGCCTCCGGGTCGGAGCCCTTCACACGGGCGACGAGATTGGCCCGGCCCGGGGAGGATTCGACGATTTCGGACTTCAGGTCAACCTCGGAGAGCCAGGACGCGATGAGTTCGGCGGCCGGCAGCTCCGGGTTGGCTTTGTTCCCGCCCCAGTTCTGGGTGTCGATGCGGATGAGCTGACGGCACAGTTCGGTGACTTCGTCCTCTGCGGTGCTGAAATCAAACACGGGGCTCCCCTCGATGGTGGTTCGATCACGCGGCAGTGCTGTGATCGGCCTGACAGTCACCACCGTATCCCACCCGCGAGCCCGGCTCACAGACGATCGGGCGTGAATCAGCGGGTCAGAAGTTCATCCGTGGTGATCGGGGTCGGGGCGGATGATCTTTGAACCCGCAGAAGCCCCAATGCTTTCCACACTCTTCGGCCGATAGCCCGACGTCTCGGACTGCCGAATACGAAAATGGCCTCCGGATCGAAATCCGGAGGCCATCTCCTCGTTGTGCGCGAAGGGGGACTTGAACCCCCACGCCCGATAAGTTGGGCACTAGCACCTCAAGCTAGCGCGTCTACCAATTCCGCCACTCGCGCTGGCAACAGAGATAACTCTACATGCGCGAAACGGTGTCGCAAAATCGAAATCGGCTTTTGTGACGCACTGCACTTATCACGCCATCATTCGAGGTGTGCCACCCGCGAGAGGACGTGCGGTTTGCCGTTCTTCAGGTCGAAGACGGCCGACTGCGCAGCCTCGTGACGACGCCCGGAGGTCAGCGCATAGCCGACCGTGCCGGGCAGCAGGATCGGCTTCGCGAAGGACACATCCCAGCGGTAGGACTCGAGCCGCGGATCCATTGCCGAGAACGCCCGGGAGGCGCTGTACATCCCATGGGCGATCTGCCGTGGGAATCCGAATCCCTTCGCGGCCAGACCGTTGAGGTGGATCGGATTGTAGTCACCGGAGACCTTCGCATAGCGCTGACCGATGATCGGATCCAGACGCCACAGGGCACTGGGCTGCGGCGCCGTGAACTCGAGGTGCGGCACCTGTGCCTTCGGCTTGGCTCCGGAGAGCTTCCGCCCCTTGGCCAAGTACGTCGAGACCTCGTCCATCACGGGACGACCGTCGACCTTCGCCTCGAGCCGAACCTCGATCGTGGTGCCCTTCGTGTGCTCGAAGGGACCGGCGAGCTCGAGGTGGAAGTCCACAACCTCGCCGAGGCGGGCCTGCGAATGCATATCGACGCGATTGTGGATGTGGACCATCCCCATCATCGGCAGCGGCACTTCGGGGTCGGCCAACAGCTGCATGCTCAGCGGGAAGCCGAGGATGTGCAGGTAGCCGGGGTGGACGATATCGTCCAGACCGTGACCGACGACGTGGGCGAAGCCCGCATAGGCGACCGGTTCGAGCGGAATGCTGCGATCGATCGCATGGTCCGGCAGCTCCGGACCGGTGCGCGGGCCCACCGGCAGGGTCTTGAGCAGGGCACGGGCATAGATGGGAAGCATCGAATCCGCCATCATGCACCCACCATGTTCTGACCGCAGACACGCAGCGTCTGTCCGTTGATGCCGCGGGCACCGCTGGATGCGAGGAAGCCGATCGCTTCGGCCACATCGACCGGCTGCCCGCCCTGCTGCAGGCTCGAGAGCCGGCGCGCGACCTGGCGTGTGAGAGTCGGCATCTTCGCGGTCATATCCGTTTCGATGAAGCCGGGTGCCACCGCGTTGATCGCTCCCCCGCGGGCGGCGAAGTCCTCCGCCGAGGCGGCCGTGAGTCCGATGACGCCGGCCTTCGAGGTCGCATAGTTCGTCTGGCCGCGGTTGCCCGCGATTCCCGAGGTCGAGGCCAGGGAGACGACCTGGGCGCCGTCGGCGAAGAGTCCTTTCTCCGCCAGGCGCGCATTGATCATCGTCTGCGCGGCGATGTTGACGGCGATGACAGAATCCCATTTGGCCGCGTCCATGTTCGCCAGCATCTTGTCGCGGGTGATGCCGGCGTTGTGGACGAGGACGTCCACGGGTGCCCCGAGCGCCTCGGCGATCTTGTCCGGGGCATCGGCTGCGGTGATGTCGAGCTGCAGCGACTTGCCGCCGATCCGGTTCATCACCTGCGCCAGCGCCTGCCCTGCCTGCGGCATGTCCACGCCGATGACGTAGGCGCCGTCGCGGGCGAGGTTCTCGGCGATCGCGGCTCCGATTCCACGTGCGGCACCGGTGACCACGGCAGTGCGACCGGCCAGCGGGCCGGCGTCACCGGTGGACATGAATTCGTCCAGGCTCAGCCGCTGACCGGCGTCCGAAGACACCGTGAGGAACTGGCCGGAGACATAAGCGGACTTGCCCGAGAGCAGGAACCACAGGGCCGCATTCACCGAGGGTGCGGTGAGGTCGACGCCGTCGAGCAAGATTCCGTTGGCGGTCGAGCCGGCGCGCATCTCGTGGGCGACGGACCGGGTGAAGCCGGTGATGCCCTGGGCGGTGGCGGCCTGCTCCGGTGTCTGGTTCTGCGCATCCGGTGCCGTCGAGATTGTGATCACTCGACCGCAGGTGGCAAGCGAACGCAGGGCGGCGCCGATTTCGAGCACGACCGGTGACAGGTCAGCCGGGGACTGCGCATCGTCGAGGACGGCGATGACGGCCCGCAGCTTCTCACCGGTCTGTGCGTTGCGGCGGACCTCAAGTCCGTTCTCCAGCAGCTGATCGGCCAGCCCCTGGGCCCCGGGACCGGTGCCGAGGACGAGGACCGGCTTGTTCTCATAGGACGCCGGGGTGGAGCCGAAGCGATTGAGTTCGACCGGCTGCGGCAGACCGAGGGTTTTGGCCACCTGCTTCAGCGGTCCGTTGACGAGGGAGAGATAGGTGTCTTTCATGCTGCCTCCACAATCGCAGTGAGTCCCTGTCCGCCTGCAGCGCAGATCGAGACCAGGGAGCGCTTCTTGCCGGTGGTCTTCAGGTGCTTGGCGGTGCTGGCGATGATGCGTCCGCCGGTGGCGGCGAAGGGGTGGCCGGCGGCCAAGCTCGAGCCCAGCGGGTTGAGCTTGTCGCGGTCGATGGTGCCCAGCGCCGCATCGAGACCGACCTTATCCTTGCAGAACTCTTCGGATTCCCAGGCGGCCAGGTGCGAGAGCACGGTGGAGGCGAATGCCTCGTGGATCTCGAAGACATCGAAGTCATCGAAGGTCAGCCCGTTGCGGGCCAGCAGCCGCGGAACTGCGTAGGCAGGGGCCATGAGCAGACCTTCGTCGCCGTCGACGAAATCGACGGCGGCGGCTTCGGCATCGACGAGGCGCGCCAACGGGGTGAAGCCGTGCTCGTCTGCCCAATCCTCACTGCCCAACAGCACCGAGGAGGCGCCGTCGGTCAGCGGAGTCGAGTTGCCGGCGGTCATGGTCGCCTCGGTGGCGAGCTTCCTGCCGAAGACGGGGTTGAGCTTCGCCAGGGATTCCACGGTCGAGTCGGCACGCATGTTCGTATCGCGGCTGACCCCGAGGTACGGGGTGGTGAGGTCATCGAAGAAGCCGGATTCCCATGCCGCGGCGAGGTTCTTGTGGGAGGCCACGGCCAGTTCGTCCTGGGCCTGTCGGCTGATGCCCCAGGCGGCGGTGGTGATCGCCTGATGCTCGCCCATGCTCAAGCCCGTGCGCGGTTCGCCCGTGCTCGGAGCCTGCGGTGCGAGGTAGGCGGGGCGGATCTGGGAGGCGATCTTCGCCTTCTGCACCATCGTCTTCGCACGGGTGAGCTCGAGGAGGATCTCGCGCATCGAATCGTTGATGACGATCGGAGCGTCGGACGTCGAATCCACACCCGAGGCGATTCCGGATTCGATCTGCCCGGCATTGATCTTGTTGTTGAGGCTGACCACGGCTTCGAGGCCGGTGGCGCAGGCCTGACCGAGATCGAAGGCGGGGGTCGTCGGTGCCAGGGCGGAGCCGAGCACGGCTTCCCGGGTGAGGTTGAAGTCCTTCGAATGCTTGAGGACTGCACCTCCGGCGACCTCGCCGATGTTCTCTCCGGCCAGTCCGAAGCGGGCAACGAGCCCGTCGATGGCCGAGGTGAGCATATCGAGGTTCGTGGCCTTCGAGTACTGCTTGTTCGAGCGGGCGAAGGGAATTCGGTTGCCGCCGAGGATGACGGCGCGGTTGTTGGGAGCGGACATGTGCACCTCCGAGTGGTTGATTTAGCCGATACCGACAGTACCTGATACTGTCGGTTACATGAAATCGATCACAGACGGTCGCTCGACGAGATGGCAGAAGCATCGCGATGAGCGTCGTCGCGAACTTCTGCGTTCCGTGCGGCTCGTCGTCGACGAGTACGGCGACGATATGTCGATGGAGCAGATCTCTGACGCGACCGGGACGTCGAAGTCGGTGCTCTACCGATACTTCACCGACCGGGCAGGTCTGCAGTCGGCCATGGGTGAATGGGCGATGGGCGTCATCGTCCGGTCTCTCGACGAGGCCGCGGCCGCCTCGGCGAAGGGCGAGGGCTCAGCCGCGGCGCAGGAGTCCCTGGCCGCGATGATCCGCGCATTCGTCACGCTCGCCGCGAATTCTCCGAACGTGTATCGCTTCTGCGACACCGCGGTCAACCGGTTCGCGCCCGAGGAGACCGGCGGTTTCTTCAATTCCATTGCCGGGCAGCTGGCCGAACGCCTCGGGCTGAGCGGCGAACAGGCTCGGCTGTGGTCGGCCGGAGCGATCGGTTTCGTCCGCGCCGCCACCGAGACGTGGCTGTCCCGACCGGACCGGCCCGAGGAATTCGCCACCACCATCACCCATTGGCTCTGGGCAACCCTGCCCGAACAACGAGGAGTAGAACAATGAAGCTGTCTCTTGACCCGAAAGCCATCAACGACGTCCTCGACGGACATTGGGCAGAAGCTCGCCGACGCGGGCGGACTCTGGCCGAAGAGCCGTCGACCCATGACGATCCGGCCGATGATCTCGACACCGCACGAGCGAAGACCCTAGACGGGGTCATGATGATGGCCGAGACCGGGCTGCCGATGACCGGGCTGTCACCGGAGATGGGCGGAAAGAACGAACACGCAACGAACGTCGCCGGGTTCGAAGAGACCGTCACGGCCAACCCGAGCCTGCAGATCAAAGCCGGCGTCCAGTTCGGACTCTTCGGCGGAGCGATCCTCCATCTGGGAGACAAGGAGCAGCATCAGAAGTGGCTGCTCGACGCTCAGTCCGGCCGTCTGCTGGGTTCGTTCGCGATGACGGAGATCGGGCACGGCTCCGATGTGGCGAACGTGGCGACCACCGCCACCTACGATGAGGCGACCGAAGAGTTCGTCATCGAGACCCCTTTCCGGGCCGCAACGAAGGAGTACATCGGCAACGCCGCCCGCGATGCCCGGGCCGCCGTCGTCTTCGCTCAGCTCATCACCAAAGGTGTCAAGCACGGGGTGCATGCCTTCTTCGTGCCCGTCCGCGACGAGGCCGGTGAGCCGATGCCGGGAGTCTCGATCGAAGACGACGGCTACAAGGGCGGGCTCAAGGGAGTCGACAATGGTCGCCTCGCCTTCGACTCCGTGCGGATCCCACGCACCAACCTGCTCAATCGCTACGGAGACGTCACCGCCGACGGCACGTACTCCTCCCCCATCGAATCGCCGGGACGCCGCTTCTTCACGATGCTCGGCACCCTGGTCCAGGGTCGTGTTTCGCTCGACGGCGCCTCAGTGGTCGCATCGAAGATCGCCCTCGACATCGCCGTGCGCTACGGACTCGAGCGCAAGCAGTTCACGGCCGGCGATGACTTCGCCGAGACGACTCTGCTCGACTACGGCCAGCATCAGCGTCGCCTCATGCCGGCCCTCGCCGCCGTCTACGCCTCGGCGTTCGCGCACGAGAAGCTGCTGACCTCCTTCGAAGAGGTCTTCGCCGGAGCCGATGACTCCGAGGAGAACCGGGCTCTGCTCGAGACCCGGGCGGCTGCGTTCAAGGCCGACTCGACCTGGATGGCGCTCGACGTCATCCAGGAATGCCGTGAGGCCTGCGGCGGTGCCGGATTCATGGCGGAGAACCGCCTCGTCGGGCTGCGCGCCGACCTCGACGTCTACGTCACCTTCGAAGGCGACAACACGGTGCTGCTGCAGCTCGTGGCCAAGCGCCTCCTCGGCGACTATGCCAAGGAATTCGCGAACCTCGACGTCGGCGGAGCCGCCCGCTTCATCGGCACCCAGGCCGCCGAACATACGCTCTACCGCACCGGTCTGGCCAATGCCGGACGGGCGATCTCGGATGCGCTGACCCCGAACCTCGGCGACAAGCGGATCAGGTCGGGACGCCTGCAGCGGACACTGCTCGAAACGCGACTGGAGGTCATGGTCGCCGGAGTCGCTCAGGCACTGCGACCTGCGACGAAGATGCCGGCCGCGCAGGCGGCCGATCTGTTCAACGTCCACCAGCATGAGCTCATCGAGATGGCACGCGCCTATGTCGAGCTCGAGAAGTGGAAGGCGCTGGACGAGAAGATGAAGGAGCAGACCGACGCCGATCAGGCCAAGGCCTTCCGTCGTCTGCGTGACACCTACGGTCTCGGACTGATCGAGAAGCACATGGCCTGGCACCTCATGTACGGTCGCCTGCCGATGTCGCGTGCACGCCAGATCAACGAGACGCTGAACCGTCTGTGCAAGAAGCTTGCCGCCAATGCCCTCGACCTCGTCGAAGCATTCGGCTACTCGGATGTCCACCGTCGGGCCACCATCGCCTCCGGCGTCGAAGCCGAGCGTCAGGCAGAGGCCGCCGACTACTACCGTCGGGCGCGGGCTCGTCAGGACTTCCCGGTCGACGAGAAGCAGCTGCGCAAGGCCGCGAAGAAGAAGGCGAAGGCCGCCGCACGGTGACCGCAGGCCCGTGATCCGGGCACACCAGAAGACCCCCGCAGCGAACGGTCTGCGGGGGTCTTCTGGTGCTTGGGGAGATTCGGGTCGCCGGCTGGCGACGGTGCTCGCTACCAGCCAGCCCCGACGGTCTCAGTCGGCGAGGAAGTCGGCGAGCACCGCGGAGATCTTCTCTGTCTCGGTGAGGAACCCGTCGTGACCGACCGGGGAGTCGATGATGTGGTGTCGCACTCTCCCCGGCAGCGCCTCGGCGAGGATGCCCACCTGTTCCGGCGGGAACAGCCGATCCGAGGACACGGAGACCACGAGGTTGTCGGTGCAGGCGTCGGCCAGTGCCACCGTGAGGTCGGAGGAGCGACCTCGGCGCACATCGTGGTCGCGCAGGGCACGTGTGAGCACGATATAGCTGTGCGGATCGAACCGGGCGGTGAGCTTCTTGGCCTGATGGTCCAGGTACGAGGTCACCTCGTAGTAGTCCTCCGAACGCAGGCGGCGGGAGAAGCGTTCATTGAGATCGGCATCGTTGCGATACGTCAGGTGCGCGATCTGCCGGGCCAGTCCGAGACCATGACTGGGGAAGCTGCCGACGGCCGAATAGTCTCCGGAGTAGTAGTCGGCGTCGAGTTCGATCGCGCGTTCCTGCATCATCGCCCAGGCGATCTGGTCGGCTTCGCAGAAGGCCGGTGCGGCGATGACCGCACATTTGCGGACCTTCCGGCTGTCCAACAGAGCGAACTCGAGCGCTCGCGCACCACCCATGGATCCGCCGATGACGGCGACCCAGGAGTCGATGCCGAGGATCTGGGCGAGATTGTGCTCCAGACGTGCCATGTCGCGGATCGAGACCCGAGGGAATCGGGAGCCGTAGGCCAGACCGTCATCATAGGACGACTGCGGCCCGGTCGTTCCCGAGCAGCCTCCGAGGGAGTTCGCACACACCACGAAGTACTTGTCGGTGTCGACGGCTTCCCCGGGCCCGACGACACCCGCCCACCATTCGGTGACGCGGGTGTCGCCGGTCAGAGCATGCTCGATGAGGATCGCATTGGACCGGTCGGCGTTGAGGGCGCCGAATGTCTCATAGGCGATCTCGACCGTGCCGAAGGTGTGTCCCGAGTCCGTGCCGAAGCCGAGGATCCGTTCGACGGAAGTGCTCTGGGTGGTCATCTCAGGCCGCGGTCTGCGCCTTCGCCGCAGCTGCCGCGAAGCCCTTGTCGAGGTCGCCGATGATGTCGTCGACACCTTCGATGCCCACGGACAGGCGGACCAGTGCCGGGTTGACTCCGGCCGCCTTCTGGGCTTCCTCGTCGAGCTGAGCGTGCGTGGTCGAGGCCGGGTGGATGACGAGCGAGCGGACGTCGCCGATGTTCGCCACCAGCGAGTGCAGTTCGAGGGCGTCGACGAAGGCCACAGCGGCGTCGTATCCGCCGGCGATGTCGAAGGCGAGCACCGAACCCACGCCGTTCGGCAGGTACTTCTTGGCCAGTCCGTTCCAGGGGCTCGACTCGAGTCCGGCGTAGGCGACGCGGTCGACCTGGCTGTGAGCCTCGAGGTAGGCGGCGACCTTGTTCGCGTTCTCCACGTGGCGCTCGATGCGCAGGCTCAGGGTCTCGATGCCCTGGGCCAGCAGGAATGCGTTCGTCGGACTGAGCGAGGGTCCGAGGTCGCGCAGGCCCTGCACGCGAGCCTTGAGTCCGAAGGACACGTTCACTCCGAAAGCTCCGTCGGCGCCGAGGTCGCGAGCGAAGACGAGTCCGTTGTAGGAAGCGTCGGGTTCATTGAAGCCGGGGAACTTCTCCGGCTGTGCTCCGTAGTCGAAGTTGCCGCTGTCGACGAGGACACCGGCAACGGAGTTGCCGTGGCCGCCGAGGTACTTCGTGGCCGAGTGGAGCACGACGTCGGCGCCGTGTTCGATCGGACGCACGAGGTAGGGGCTGGCGAGGGTGTTGTCGACGATCAGCGGCACACCGGCATCGTGAGCGATTCCGGCGATCGCCTCGATGTCGAGGATGTCTGAGCGCGGGTTCGACACGACCTCGCCGAAGAGGAGCTTCGTGTTGTCCTGGATCGCGTTCTTCCACGCCTCATGGTCGTCGACATTGACGAAGGTGGTCTCGATGCCGAGCTTGCGCAGGGTGACGTCGAGGAGGTTGACGGTTCCGCCGTAGAGGCTGGAGCTGGCCACGATGTGGTCACCGGCTCCGGCGACGTTCGTGATCGCGAGGAATGCCGCGGACTGGCCCGAGGCGGTGAGGACGGCGTGGACGCCGCCTTCGAGATCGGCGATGCGGTTCTCGACGACCTCGTTCGTCGGGTTCGTCAGGCGGCTGTAGACGGGGCCGACGTCGGTCAGCGCAAAGCGCGCTGCGGCGTGGTCGACGTCGTTGAACACGAACGAGGTGGTCTGGTGGATGGGCAGGGCGCGCGAACCGGTGGTCGGATCGGGAACCTGTCCGGCATGGATCTGACGGGTTTCGAATGCCTGGGTCATGGTGACTCTCCTGTATGAGTGCGGTGGCGGTGTCGCTGGTTGAGGCGATGTGATGTGTCTACTGTCATCGACTTCGCCGGCTGGCACCCGCCTGTGTGTCATGTTGGCGTCATCGTGTGTCATGTTTCGTCACACCGCGCCGTGCAGTTGTCACACGTGTGCTGTGCCGACGATCACCGGAAGTTCCGCGCCTTCGTCGGCAGCTGCACCTCGAGGGGGACGAGTTTGTGCGCGTAGAGGCTGACCACGTCTCCCCCGCGCTGGATGAGTCCGGTGACGACGAGGGCGTTGCGGGAGGTCGCGACCGTGCGGAAGCGTTTCATCAGCCCGGCCGTGGCTACGACGTTGAGCATCCCGAATTCGTCTTCGAGGTTGATGAAGGTGATCCCCGAGGCGGTGGCCGGGCGCTGCCGATGGGTGACGATCGCGGCCACCGTCATCCGGGTTCCGTCCGCCGCACGCGCTGCATCTGCGGTCGATGAGTATCCGCGGGCGCTCAGCGTCTCGCGCATCATCTCCGTGGGGTAGCCGTCGACGGTGATCCCGGTGGAGAAGAGTTCGGCCAAGGTCGTATCGAAGGCGTCCATGGTCGGCAGGCTCGGCGCCGAGTCCACGCTCGCCGTTCCCGGCAGCAGCCCCGGATGGGCACCGGCGACTCCCCCGGCCAGCCACAGGGCCTGCCGTCGGTCGAGGTCGAATCCGGACAGGGCCCCGGCCGTGGCCAGCGATTCCAGGGCCTGCTTGCCGATGCCGGTGCGTTCGGCCAGGTCCGCCACCGAGGCGAAGGGAGCGATCTCGCGTTCGGTCACGATCACCTCGGCGAAGGAGCCGACATGCGCGACCGTGTCCAGCCCCAAGCGGATCCCCAGCTCCCCCGCCGAGGCGGTCGTGTCCTTGTCCTCCCCCGCTGAGGCGGTGTCCCCATCCCCGGCCTCTGCGACCCGTTCGAGGTCCGTGGCCGCCTGGGACCGGCGGATGTCGACGGGCAGGATCGGCACTCCGTGCCGGCGGGCATCGGCGATGAGCGACTGCGGGGAGTAGAAGCCCATCGGCTGGCTGCGCAGCAGACCGGCGGTGAAGGCGGCGTGGTGATGGTATTTGAACCAGGCGGACTGATAGACGAGGTTCGCGAAGCTGATGGCATGCGATTCGGGGAATCCGTAGTTCGCGAAGGCCGCGATGGTGGAGAAGATCGTCTCGGCGGTCTCCGCGTCGACTCCGCGCTCCATGGCTCCGGTACGGAACTTCTCGGCGAGTTCGGCCATCCGCTTCTCCGACCGACGGGAGCCCATGGCCTGCCGCAGCCGGTCGGCATCGGCCCCGGTGAACCCGCCGACGTCGATGGCCATCTGCATGAGCTGCTCTTGGAACAGAGGGACCCCGCAGGTCTTGGCCAAGGACTTCTCGAGCAGCGGGTGGAGGTATTCGACCTCATCCAGACCCTGCCGTCGGCGGATATAGGGGTGGACGGAGCCGCCTTGGATCGGCCCCGGTCGGATGAGGGCGACCTGCACGGCCAAGTCGTAGAACTTCTCCGGGCGCAGCCGGGGCAGGGTGGCCAGCTGGGCGCGGGATTCGACCTGGAAGACCCCGATCGCATCGGCACGGCAGAGCATCTCGTAGACGGCTTCGTCGTCGTCATCGATCTCCGCCCGGTCGATGAGGACCCCAGTATGACGGTGGACGAGTCCGACCATCTCGTGCAGGGCGGTGAGCATGCCCAGACCGAGCAGGTCGAACTTGACCAGGTCCATGGCCGCGCAGTCGTCCTTGTCCCATTGGACGACGGTGCGGTGGCCCATCGTCGCCTTCTCGATCGGCACGACTTCACCGATGGCACGGTCGGCCAGGATCATCCCGCCGGAGTGGATGCCCAGATGGCGCGGTGAGCCGAGCAGATCCTCGGCGACCTTGAGCACCGGTGCGGGCACCGGTGAGTCCTCGGCATCGGGCAGGCTCGACCACCGGTTGCTCGACTTCGAGAACGCATCCTGCTGGCCGGGGGCATAGCCGAGGCTGAAGGCGGCGTCCCGGATAGCCGATTTCGCACGGTAGGTGATGACATTGGCGACCTGGGCGGCCCGGTCACGACCGAAATGGTCGTAGACGTATTGGATGACCTCTTCGCGGCGGCCGGATTCGATGTCGATGTCGATGTCCGGGTACCCCTTGCGGTCCGGGGACAGGAACCGGTCGAAGAGCAGTCCGTGTTTGACGGCGTCGACGGCGGTGATGCCGAGGACGTAGCAGACCGCGGAGTTCGCCGCCGAACCCCGGCCTTGGCAGAAGATGCCCATATTGCGGCAGAACTCGGTGATGTCGAAGACGATGAGGAAGTAGCCGCAGAAGCCCAGTTGGGCGATCATGTCCATCTCCCGGTCCAGCTGCTCCCAGGCCCGCGGGTGCTCTGCTCGGGATCCGTAGCGGGTGCGGCCGCGTTCGGCGATGAGGCCACGCAGATACGTCTCCCCCTCGGTCTCATCGGGCATCGGCGCCTTCGGCAGGTCGGGACGGGCCGAGGAGAGGACGAAGGAGCAGTCCTGACCGATCCGCACCGCATTGTCCACAGCCTGCCGCGGGAATCGCGCGAGCATCTCCTCACCGGTGTGGATGCGTGCGCTCGCCGTCGCCGGCAGCCATCCGGCCAGTTCGTCCAGGGGCTTCCGCGACCGCACCGAGGCACGCACCTGAGCCGACTTCCACTCGGCCCGGGTGGCGAAGTGGACGGCGTTGCTGGCGATGATCGGCAGTCCCGTCCGCTGGGCCAGATCGCCGAGGTGGCGCAGCCTCTCGTCGTCATCCGGGGTTCCGTCCCGGCTGAGTTCGACGGCGACCCGGTCGGGTCCGAAGAGTGCGGTGAGTTCGCGCAGAGCGCTGAGCCCGCCGTCATCGTCGCCCAACGCTCGTCGCAGCGGTCCTTTGCGACAGCCGGTGAGGATCATCCAGTCTCCGTCCTCGGCCGCGAGTTCTTCGAGGTCGAAGAGCGGACGGTTCTTCTCACCGCGCAGGTTCGCCTCGGTGATGATCTGAGAGAGCTGGTGGTAGCCCTCGACACTGCGGGCGAGGACGAGCAGGTGGGTGGCATCGGGATCGGTCTGGCCGGGGATCTTCTCCTGCAATCCCACGGACAGCTCGGAGCCGAACACGGTGTCCAGCCCCACCTCGGCGGCGGCATGGGCGAAGCGGACGGCTCCGTAGAGTCCGTTGTGGTCGGTCAGCGCCAGGGAGCTCAGCCCGGCGGCGGCACCGGCGGCGACGAGCTCCTCGGGGTCGGAGGCTCCGTCGAGGAAGCTGAACTGGGAATGCACATGCAGCTCCGCCCAGTCGACCTGCTTCCGCAGCAGTCCCGGTCCGTGGTTCGGCCCCTGAGCGCTGCCGGCGCCTGTCGGCTCCTGATAACGGCTGCGTCCGTCCGAACCGCCGGGGCCGACCGAGACTTGGTAGCGGTCGGGACGGGAGAACGCAGGGGCGTCGGAGCCGTCGGCGTGCTTGTCGACAGGCTGTGTTCCTGCCGGGTTCTCGCCAGCAGGCTGTTTGTCCGCCGGGGAGGACGGGATGTCCTTGCCTTCGAGGCGGCGCGCCAGCTTCGACCACGGTGTGCGCGGGTTAGAGAATCCCATCGGGATCTCCTCCTCTCAAGTGGGGTCGTTCTCTCGGCTGGGGTCGTTGGTCGGCAGGTTGCCGGTCAGCGGTAACGGCCGGTGAGGTACCACTGACCGTGCTCTTTGCTCAGCAGAAGGGCACGGCCGGCATCGGTGACCACCTGCAGCCGGGTGCGGTAGACGGCTCGGTTCGGGTCCCACCATCCGGATTCGATGGGCCAGGAACCGGAGTAGTCGGTGATGGTCTCGGTCTGCCCGGTGGGGAATCTGATCGTCGCCGGGGCCGCACCCAGACCCGAGGGGCGTGCTTCCACCGGTGAGCCGTCCGCGGCGAGCACGTCGACGGCGGAGTGTTCGACCGTCGTCGGACGGGGTGCGTGCAGAGCACCGGGCCAGGGAGCGGCAGGGCTGCGTTCGGGGACGGCCGCCTGCTGCCACGGGGTCCACAGGTTCGTCTCTGCCGGGTCCCACCCGCCTTGGATGCCCGGAACCAGGACGGCATCGGGACCGAACAGTCCCTGCAGACGCTCGAGCGTATGGGTGATCTGCCCGGTGTTCTCGTCGAACAGGCTGCGTGTGGCACCGATCGGGGTGGTCAGTTCGGCCGCGATGAGGCGCAGCGCGATGATGCCATCCTCGGAGAAGTCCTCGGCGTCGGGTGCCGGCTCGTCGACGATGTCGAGTTCCTGCGGGTCAGGCTGTGCCGTGCGGGGATTCTGTCCCGGAGGCGAACCCCGGCCCACTCCCGCCAGCCAGCCTTCGGCCTGCCACCGCAGGCGGTCGGCGATCGCGTTCTCCTGCATGTCCTCGATCCGCCAGGTCCGGGACGAGGACTGGCCGCCCGCGGCATCGAGTTCGATCGTGATCTGGGTGCAGACCAGCCCCTGTCTGCGCACCTTGGCCAACAGGTCGGCACCGAGCTGGCGGGCGAGGAAGCCGAGGGTGTCGCTGCGGGTCGTCGGGGCATCGAGGTCGAGTTCGACGTCGAGCTGTTCGCCGCGGACATGATCGGCGAGCGGGGCTCCTGCCCGCCCGGAGGCCAGGTCGTGCAGATGCCGACCGAAGGCGCCGAAGCGTGCGTTCACGTCTTGGGTCGCGAGGCGGGCGAGGTCACCGAGGGTGCGCAGCCCCAGCTGCAGGAAGACCTCGATCAGCGCGGTCGCCTCGGCGCCGGCGTATTCCAGGGTGGTGATCGGCTGGGCGGAGAGGAAGTCCACGGTCTGTCCGGGTTCGACGCGGCGCGCCTGTCCGGCGGCGAGGACCGCGGCGAAGACGGTGTCCGCGATCCCGGGGAAGAACTCCCATCCGGTGTCATCGACAAGCGCCGAGACCAGTGTCTCGACCGCATCGGCTTCGTCGGCGTAGCCGTGTCTGAGCGAGTCGAGAGGGATCGCCAATGTTCCCGGGCTGAGCAGGGTGAACCTGGCGACGAGGTTGTCGAGGGCACCGACGCCGGCACTGAAATGTCGGTTGTCGGCCTCTTCGTCCCAGACCGCGATGTGGGCTTCCGGACAGCGGTATCCCACGGCGCGTTTGTTGTTCCCGGCGGTGATTCCGGCGGCACGGGCCGGAGCATCGGCGGCGATGACCTTGCCGGCGTGGAGGACCGCGACAGGGCGGCCCGGTGCGATGTCGTGTTCGACCGCTGCGGCCACCGCCGGCCAGTCGGGAACAGTGAGCACGAGGGTGCGGCCGGACTCATCCGACATGGCTGATCACCTGCCGCAGCTGTCTGATCGTCGACCACCGAGGATCGTCGTCCGTGCCCGTGGCCGGATCTGTGCCCAGATCCGTTGTCGGGGCCTTGGACGCTCCGCCGTCTGCCACCACTTCCAGCGTCCCCGCGGGGACGCTGGCGGGAGTTCCTGACGGTCCCGGCAGCAGGAACCGGTGGGTTCCCGTCTGTGAACGAGCGCGGACGAGGCAGGACTGCAGACGGCCGTGACCGTGTTCGGCACCCGACCAGCGGGTGTCGGTGATCTCGATCTGCTCCGTACTGCCGGAAAGAGGTCGGAGGCTGATGAGGCTCATTCGTCGTTCACGGATCTTCGCCAGGAGTCGGGCCCGTTCCGAAGCACTCGGGGCGAAGCCGGGGTCGACGAGGATGATGTCGAAGGATTCGATGAGGATCGAAGCCACTCGCAGCCAGTCCTCACCAGGGGTCGCGAGGTTGACGAAATGGTCGAGATCGACACCGAGGTCGGCGATCGAGGACACGGACGGTTCGCCGAGCCCGATGCCGGCACACCACTTCTGCTCCCGGGTCGCCGCAGCGATCGTCGCCAGGCCGCAGCTCAGCGACAGGTCACCGGTGACAGTGACGAGTTCCCCACGCGGCAGACCGCCGCGACGGAACAGCGGAGAGAGCACAGGATCCACCGGATGAGGTGGGATCTTGTCGAACAGTGCCGCAGCCGTGGAGATCCCCGTCTCCCGACTGAGCTGTTCGATGACCGGTGCTGTTGACATGACATCCATTATCGAACTGGTGTTCTAAATTGGCAAGATTCAGACAACAGCTTTGCTTTCCCGGGCGTGTCGCCATTCGGCTTCGAACATCCATGCGATACAGAGGCCGAGGTCAAAGCCGTAACCGCCGCCGACAGTGCCGGGATCGGCCGCTTTCGTGATCTGCCTGACCTTGGCAACGCGAACCGCCGTGTTGAACATCATCCGTCCCCTCATCCGGCTTTCCAGAGGAAGCAGCTGGGAGCCGTCGGGCAAGTAGAAGGCAAAGGCGGCGGGACCGCGCATCGCTCCAGCGAAGTCCGCTCCGGTGCGTTCGATGCGCAGCTGGTATTTGTGCACCACGGTGTGATGTCTGCGACAGAGCAGGATGAGATTGTCCATATCGGTCCTCCCGCCCTGCGACCAGGGGCGGATATGGTGGGCATCGCATCGCCTGCGGGCGCGACAGCCGGGGAATTGGCAGCAGACATCACGCACACTCAGCGCCATTCGCTGTCGTCTGCTCACCAGACGCTTCGAGCGCCCGAGCATGAGGACGTCACCTCCGGCATCCTTGATCGCCCCGCTGATCAGCGCCTCACAGCTCAGGCGCTCCGCCGTCGCCGCAGTGATGCCGCCGAACCCTTCGATCCGGCAGGTCGTATCCGCGCCTCCGCTCGACGTCCCCGCGGGAACGTTTCCCTCGACTCCTGCCGGACCGTCCGGTTCGCCTTCCGTCCCCGCGGGGACGCAGACGGCGGTCGGCTTTGCGGGGATGCTGAGCAGAGGGGGCTTGAACGCGGGCGCGGCTTCCATCGTGGCGCCGCTGCGGGTGATCACCTCTGCGGAGGCATGAACGAGCAGTCGGGCACGATCGGCGTCGATCGAACCCGTGGGCTCGGCACGAGGGAAGGCGTGGATGATCTCCATCAGGCACATGACCTGGGAGACCGGCTCATAAGGAGCCTCGTCCGCTTTGCCACCCTCGCCCGCAGCCCCATCCCCATCGGAACCGCCATCATGGACGGGACGTTCGAGAACCTGGCGGGCGGCGTCGAGCATCGCGGCGATCTCTGCGGCGTCGTCTTCCTCGAGTTCGATCGTGATCCGGGTCCGACCGGGTGCCACCTGACGCATGCTCACACTGTCCTGAGCCAGGTACAGAGGGAACGGGCCGTTGTCGATCTTGTCGGCCAGCTGCTGGTAGTTCTGCGAGATCCGGCTGATCTGGCTGCCGGTGGCGAGGGTGGCCAGACGCAGCGCCTCATCGTCGCCGATCCGCTCCCCCAGTCGGGTCACTTCCCTCACCTTTGAGAAGCTGATATCACCGCCCGCCAGACTCTTCTTCACTTTCGGCATGTCCCGCAGAGCCCTCATCACGCGCACATACTCGCGAGCCGTGTGCATGCTCACCGACGCCACATGCATCACCCACTCGGTCAGGGTCTTCACACCGACCCATTCCGCCCACAATCCCCGCCTCTCGACCTCGTCGATGAGGGTGATGACGCGGGCATGGCAGAAGGAGATGCATGAGATGCTGCGCCGGATATCCGTCACGATCTGCTCACAGGTGAGGGTGCTGGGGTCCACATCGGCGTCAGCCCCTCCATAGTCCTTCGGATCCACGCTCAATCGCTCGAGCTCCGCGGTCTCGGCTGCGCGCGGTCGCGTCGATTCCTGTGCAGCCGAACTCGCTCCTGCCTCATCCCACCGAGCCGTGTTCTGCTGTCCCCTGCCCCACGGTCCCGAGCCTGCCCATGCCTGAGCGGACGGAATTCCGCTCTGGCTTGCCGAGGCCACGGCCGCTTCCCTCACACGTCTTTCCCATTCCATGTCCTCGCCCCACGGATCGACCTGATCTTCGTCGTGCATGGCGTCCCTCCTCGTGCCGTTCGGCCCCGCAGCCCCCATGACCACCGACCGTGCTCCCACTCTAGAACTCGGCACTGACACGAGAATTCCCTCTAATGCAAGCCGAACTGATTATTCATTGATTATCTTCGATTCATTTTCGTTTCTGCTGGTGATGGCTGCACACTTGCCGAAGCCACCGCAACCTGCTCCCGTCGACGCGCTCGTGTCAGTGCGTCCGGGTAGGGTGGCGTCATGACCGACGGCACAAACGGCAGTTCGGCCCGCGAAGCGGCCACGCGTGATTCCTATGATGCGATCGCCCGGACCTACACGGAATGGGTCGCCGATGAGCTCACCGCCAAACCGCATGACCGTGCCGTCCTCGGGGCCTTCTCCGAGCTCGTCCTCGGCACCGGCTCAGCGGAGGTCCTCGACCTGGGCTGCGGGCCCGGTCGCATCACCACGTTCCTCGCCGCCCTCGGGCTCGAGCCGCGCGGACTCGACCTCTCCCCTGCCATGATCGAACTCGCTCAGGGCCTCTATCCGACGCATCAGTTCGACGTCGGGTCGATGACCGCCCTGCCCTATGCCGCTGAGTCCTTCTCCGGTCTCGTCGCCTGGTACTCGACGATCCACGTCCCGGACGATGAGCTTGTCCTCACCTTCGCCGAGGCGGCCCGTGTCCTGCGTCCGGGCGGTTGGTTCCAGTTGGCGTTCCAGCTCGGGGACCGGGTTGATCACTTCTCCGATCTCGCCGGCTTCGACGTCGATCTCGACTTCCACCGCCGCTCGATCGATGACGTGATCACCGCGCTCGAACCGCACGGCTTCATTCCTGCCTCCCGCCTCGAACGCGAACCCGACCGGACCGGTCGCTTCCCGGAGGCGACCAGGCAGGGGTACCTCCTCGTTCGTAAGGCCGGCCTCTGAGGTGAGAAGATGAGGGTGATATGAACATCGACATCGTCTTCCACACTCCCGAGATCCCCGGCAACACCGGAAACGCCATCCGGCTCGCCGCGGTCACCGGAGCCCATCTGCATCTCGTCGAGCCCCTCGGCTTCGACCTCTCCGACGCGAAGCTGCGCCGAGCCGGTCTCGACTATCACGACCTCGCCCATGTCACCGTCCATCCTTCGATCGACGAACTCTGGGGCCACCTCGGCGAACGTCGGGTGATCGCGTTCAGCACGCATACGGACAATTCCTTCGCCGATGTGGACTACCAAGACGGTGATGTCCTCGTCTTCGGACGCGAGTCGACAGGACTGCCCGACGAAGTCGTCAACGACGAGCACGTGGATATGACCGTGCGGATTCCGATGCTTCCGGCACGCCGTTCGCTCAACCTGGCGAATTCGGCATCCATCGCCATCTACGAAGCCTGGCGTCAACACGGCTACGCAGGGGCCTGAACCCGCGTAGACTTCTTCGCGAACGCTTTACCTGAAAGGACCACTATGACCGCAAAGGTGCTCACTGTCGCCGGATCCGATGTCTCCGGAGGAGCCGGACTCGAAGCCGATCTGAAGATGTTCGACGAATACGGGGCCTTCGGCACTGCCGTCGTCACCTGCATCGTCACTTTCGATCCCGATGACGGATTCGCCCATGTCCTCGAGTTCATCGAGCCCGAGGTCGTCACCCGTCAGCTCGAATCGACGCTGGCCGTGCACGAGTTCACCGCCATCAAGTCCGGCATGCTCGGCTCCGTCGACTCGGCACTGGTCCTCGCCGAAGAGCTGAAGACCAATGATCTGCCGTACGTCTTCGATCCTGTGCTCGTGTGCAAGGGCGCAGGCACCATGGTCGATCTCAAGGATCTCTTCGTCGAGAACCTCGTGCCTCTGGCCACCGTCGTCACCCCGAACCTCGAAGAGGCCGCGACCCTGGCCGGGGTCGTCCCCATCGACTCCGTCGAGGGCATGGTCGAGGCCGCGAAGATCATCCACGGGCAGGGCGCGAAGAACGTCGTCGTCAAGGGCGGAGCCCGTCTCGCCGGGGACGATGCCATCGACATCCTCTTCGACGGTGAGACCGTGACGACTCTGCGCTCGCGCAAGGTCAACAACAAGCTCGTCAACGGCGCAGGATGCTCCTTCGCCTCCTCGATCGCGGCAGGAATCGCCACCGGTCTCGACATCAAGGACGCTGTCGTCTCCGCCAAGGAGAAGGTCGCTCACGGAATCGCGAACTGCCTCGACAATGCCACCGGCGTCGCTTCGCTCTACCATCCGGCGGCACGGGTGAGTCCCTCCTCCGAGGTCTCAGTCACCGTCGACTGATCACTGTTGCCAGGGTTGCGTCCCCGCGGGGACGCAACCCTGGCACGGTTCCGCGGAGCCGTCGTAACGGACAGAACTGTCGTAACGGACACTGCGGCCCGCAGACAGCAGATTGCCCCGCACACCTGATCGGTGTGCGGGGCAATCTGAATTAAGCTGTTGGAACGCCCGAGATCAGCGCTTGCCGAAGCCCTTGTAGCGGTCCTTGAACTTCTCCACGCGGCCGGCGGAGTCGAGGATGCGCTGCTTGCCCGTGTAGAACGGGTGCGAAGCGGACGAGATCTCGACGTCGATCACGGGGTAGGTGTTGCCGTCTTCCCACTCGATGGTCTTCTCGCTCTTAGCGGTGGAGCGGGTGAGGAACTTGGTGCCGGAAGCCAGATCGTTGAATACGATCGGTGCGTATTCCGGGTGGATGTCCTTCTTCATTTTCTTACCTCTGCTGAATTCTTTCAGGCGCCTGATATGAGTTGAACTCATCTGCCAGTGCCCGAATTCGTCTGCTGGACACACTCCGAACCGTAGGAACCGGACACGGAGCGACAATCGATTCTAACTGATGGGCCCGGACAAAGCGATTCGACACGGATCTCCTAAACTGTGGCCATGACCACGAAGGAACGCCTCTCCGCTCAGTTCACTCTCCGACCCGCCGCCACCGCCCCCGAACTCATGGCCGAATCGACGGCCACCGCCTTGTCCGCGGTATCCGGCGAAGTCGACGTCTTCGATATCGATCCGCAGATCGCCGATACCGCTGCTCTCCTCGATGCCACGGATCTGCCTCCGGCGACCTCGGCGAACTGCGTTCTCGTCGCCGGCTCGCGGGGCGGCGAGGAGCGGATCGCCGCCTGCATGGTGCTGGCGAACACCCGCGCCGACGTCAACAAGCGGGTCAAGAAGCTCCTCGATGTCCGCAAGGCCTCGTTCCTGCCGCTCGAACGCGCCGTGAACGAATCGGGGATGGAGTACGGCGGCATCGGACCGATCGGCCTGCCGGAGAATTATCGGGTGCTCATCGACTCCCGCGTTGCGGAGGCCGACGAACTCATCATCGGTTCCGGTATCCGCGGCTCCAAGCTGCTCCTCTCCGGATCCGCACTCGCGTCCCTGCCCGGCGCCGAGGTGATCGAGGATCTCGCGAACGAGATCGGCTGACCGTGGCGCTCGGTCCCGCGCCGTCCGTCAGCCAGATACTGCCCGTCAGTTCAGTCCCGCTCGTTCGATGACGTAGTCGATGAGCGGGGCGTAGAGGTTTGGCACCACATCATCGTCCAAGGGGATGGTGGCTTCGATCTGCCCCTGCGCCTCGGCGACGAAAAGGGCGGGATCGTTGCAGTCGGCGTAGCCGATAGTTCGCAGTCCCCGGCTCGAGGCAGCACCAGCCCAACCATGATCGGCCACAACGAGGTCCGGGGCCGACCCGCCGCGGGCGGCGAAGTCGTTGAGCAGCGCATGCATCGGTTCGGCCAGGTGGGTGTGCGGGCTGCCGCCATGCTGGTGCCAGGTCCACACATTGTGGATCTGACGGACGTCGCCGCCGATCTCCGGGACCGGGATGAAGTGATCATGGGTGTCGATGACGGCGCCGGCGTTTTTCGCCGCGGCGGCAATTGCC
Organism: Brevibacterium sp. Lmc1; assembly: GCF_057654315.1. Taxonomy (NCBI): domain Bacteria; kingdom Bacillati; phylum Actinomycetota; class Actinomycetes; order Micrococcales; family Brevibacteriaceae; genus Brevibacterium; species Brevibacterium sp. Lmc1. The sequence continues at coordinate 2,188,798 of NZ_CM172803.1, forward strand.
ATATGCACGGGCAGCAGTCCTGCCGGATGTCCGGTGGCGAAGAGGATCCGGCCGCCGGCGCGGGCGACCTGGCCGACCGCCTCGGCGAGCTTCTCCAGAGCGTCGATGCAGCCTTCGGTGGAGATCGTGTCCACGCCTTCGACGAACTCGGGATCGGGCCGCAGGCCGCAGCGTTCGACCATGAGCGCGAACACTGAGTCATAGTCCCAGTCGCGGGTGAGTTCGACGCCGAAGTCGAATTGGCGTTCCTGTTCGAGGAACCGGTGGATGTGCGAGAGGTTGTTCTCTCTCGGTGTGGCGACCTCCCCGGTGATCCGTCCGGCTTCAAGAGCAAGGGCTAGGGTGCTGCGGTCCACTGGGGTCCTCTCCGTCATGACTGCGGGAATGATCACTGTCTTTCTGAGACGATCATACGGATGATGAGCGCGATCATCAGTTCCTTCTCGGAAGGTTCACTCATCGCGACCAGCAGCGTCATCGCTGCCAGCGCATTGTTGTCGACTCGCTTGTTGCCATCGGGGTCGATCAGCGCGCCGTTGCGGTCAAGGAAGGTGACGAACAGCGCCGCGGCGCTGCGCTTGTTGCCGTCGGAGAGGGGGTGGTCTTCTCTTCGGCGGTCGGATAGAGTTCGTGGTCTCCGAACCCCTGATAGATCGCCCCGATGACAGCCCCTAGAGCATCGCCTCGTTCCCTCCCCAGCAATTTATCGTCGGGAAATGCCAATGACAGTCCGCCGATGATTCTGCGTGCTTCTTCCAGGGTCAATTCCCATCCAGGCACGGAGCTCGATTTCGACGACAAGTATCCTTCGTCATAATCTCTGAGCATGGTGAGACTTGGCAGGTACGTTGACAGTACGTCGGCAACCCCCGCAACCAATTCATCCTGCGACCTCGTCAGCACGCTGACAATCTTTCCCAATTCTGACAACCGCCGTTGGTTGACGGCGGTTCCTTCGATCGCATAGCGATGAAGGACATCGTTTGCCCAACGGCGAAATCGCGCTCCTTCCGACGACTTCACTCGAAATCCCACCGACAGGACCATGTCGAGGCTGTAGTGCTCAACCATACGTGTGACGGTTCGGGCGCCTTCTTTCTGAACTGTCGCAAATTTTGCGACAGTTGGCTCACCGTCGACTTCCTCCCGCAGAGCGTTGTTGATATGTTTGCCGATCGTCTTCACATCACGTCCGAACAGATGCGAAAGCTGATGCCGTGTCAGCCAAACGGTATCGGAATCAGTGCGCACCTCGAGCGCGGCGTCACCGTCAGCGGTCGGATACAGCTCAATCGAATTGCTCATAATCAAACGTCAAAGTGCGCCACTGACACGGCTCAATCGTCCTGCAGGGCGAAGCAGGTGACCGCCGAGGCGGCCGCGACGTTGAGGGAGTCCACTCCCCCGCTCATGGGGATCATCACGGTCGAGTCACAGGCGGCGATCGTCGATCGCCTGAGTCCTTCGCCTTCAGTGCCGAAGACGACCGCGGTGCGCTCCGGTGCCGAGGCGGCGAAGTCGCGCAGCCCCACAGAATCATCGTCGAGTGCCAGGGCGGCCACGTGGAAGCCGGCGTCGTGCAGGGCAGAGATTCCGGCGGGCCACGGGTCGATGCGCGTCCACGGCACCTGGAACACCGTGCCCATGGACACACGGATCGACCGGCGATAGAGCGGATCGGCGCAGCGCGGGGTCACGAGCACGGCGTCGACTCCGAATGCGGCCGCGGAGCGGAAGATGGCGCCGACGTTCGTATGGTCGACGATGTCTTCGATGACGACGAGTCGCCTGGCATCGGCGATCAAGGAGGAGACCGGAGCCGGAGCGGGGCGGCCCATGGCGGCCAGAGCTCCTCGGTGGAGGTGGAATCCGGTCAGGGACTCCATAGCGGCATCCGTGCCGATGAAGATCGGCACATCGCTCTCAGCGATGATGTCGGCCAGGTCGAACAGCCATTTCGGGCTGGTGAGGAACGACCGAGGCGAGAGGCCGGCTGCATGAGCGCGGCGGATGATCTTCGAGGATTCGGCGATGAACAGCCCCTCGGCGGGTTCACGGACGCTGCGCAGGGCGACATCGGTCAGCTGCGTGTAGTCGCGCATGCCCTCGAGGCGCCCGTGCAGGGCATCGCCGGAATCATCGCCCTGGCTCCCAGAAGTCAGGTCCGCCTCGCCGAAGAAGCGCAGACGCTCGACGGCGATCCCGAGCTCAGCGGACCGATCGATGACCTGCTGGCGGGTCATGGGTGCCTTGGCCGGAGTGTTCACAGCGTGCTCCCGTTCACAGCGGAATTCCGTTCACAGCGTGAGGATCCTCCAGATCGCGACGAGTCCGAGGGCCACGATGACGGCGCGCAGCAGCACGGGTGAGAACTTCCGCCCGATTCGGGCACCGAAGTACCCGCCGATGAGTGAGCCGATGGCGATGCAGACAACGGCGATCCAGTTGATCCGGTCGTGGCCGACGATGATGTACGTGCTTGCCGAGACCGTATTGACGACGAGGACGAGGACGTTCTTCAGCCCGTTGAGTCGCTGCAGATCATCGGGCAGCAGCAGACCGAGCAGGGCGATGAGGATGATGCCCTGGGCGGCGGCGAAGTAGCCGCCGTAGATCGCGGTGAGGAAGACGACGATGAGCACGGCGATGTACCGGCCCGTGGACAGGCGATCCCCCGCCTTGGCGGCCCGATGCTCGACGCCGGCGGCCTCGGCCCGGCGCAGGGACCGGTTCTTCAGGTAGCGGGAGAGGTACGGCTGCCCGACCACCATGATCAAGGCCACGACGAGGAGGACCGGCACGATCGTCTCGAAAGCATCCTCGGGCAGGTGCAGCAGCAGATACGCACCGGTCAGCGACCCGAGCAGAGAGGCGGGAACGTATCCGAGAATCCGTTTCCACTGCCCTCGCAGCTCTTCACGGTATCCGAACGAGGAGGCGATATTGCCGGGGATGAGACCGACAGCGTTGCTCATCGTCGACACCACCGGCGGCACTCCGAAGGCGACGAGCGCCGGGAAGGTGATGAGCGTTCCGGAGCCGACGACGGCGTTGATGCCGCCTGCCGCGATTCCGGCGACGATGACAAGGCCGATCTGCCACGGTTCGAGGCTCAGGTTCGCCAGGAACTCCATGCTCAGAGGGCGGAACGTGCGTGGTAGCGCTGACCGTCCCGAGTGAGCTTGACGTCGATGCCGAAGGTCGCCGCGAGGTTCTCCGCCGTCAGGGTCTCCTCGATCGGACCTGCGGCCAGATCGGTGCCCTCGGACAGCAGCAGCACATGAGTGATGCCCTCCGGGATCTCCTCGACGTGGTGGGTGACCATGATCGTGGCCGGCGCCCACTTCGACGAGAGGATCTCCGAGAGTGCGCCGAGCAGCTCCTCACGCCCGCCGAAGTCGAGTCCGGACGCCGGCTCGTCGAGCAGCAGAAGCTCCGGGTCGGTCATGAGCGCACGCGCGATCTGCACACGCTTGCGCTCGCCCTCGGACAGCGTACCGAAGGTGCGATCGGCCAAGTGAGTGATGTGGAACGCGGCCAGCAGATCGCGGGCACGCTCGATATCGTCCTGCTCGTACTCCTCCACCCAACGTCCGGTGACGCCGTAGGCGGCGGTGAGCACGGTGTCGAGGACCGCTTCGGAACTCGGAATGCGGTTGGCCAGAATCGTCGAGGCATATCCGATGCGCGGGCGCAGCTCGAACACATCGACGCGGCCGAGCTGCTCCTCGAGGATGTTGACCGTACCCGTCGTCGGATGCATGCGACCGGCCGCGATTTCGAGCAGGGTCGTCTTGCCCGCACCATTGGGTCCGAGCACTGTCCAGTGCTCGCCTTCGGCGACGGTCAGCGAGAAATCGTCGAGGAGGAAATTCGTCCCCCGGCGCACGGACACAGAATCCAGATTCAGGACTTCACTCATATCTTCAGACTCTATCGCAGACGAGCCGTCTATCCTGGTTCGACATGGACCTCACGACCGACTCACTGCTGCTGACCCTGGCCCTCAACCACCGTCTGCGCTCGACCCTGCCCCCTGACGAGGTGACCTCTGCGTTCCTCGACGATGATCGTGATGTTCCTCTCATCGTCTCCGATGAGGTCTTCGACTCGGTCGTTCCCACCGGTCTGCTGCTCTTCATCGCTGAGGCGGCCGCCTCGGGAATCACCCATGCGCGCTTGGCGCTGCACCACCCGTCTCTGCCGCATGCGACTCCCCCGGTCGATCGCACCGCCCGAACGAAGGTCGGACGCCACACCGCCCCCGTCGTCCTCCATCGCGGCGATGAGCAGGCGGCGATCGCCCTCATCGGCGCCGAGGCGAACGTCGAGATCATCGCCTGTGCGCCCACCGTCTTCCGCCCCGTCACGGTCGGGTCCGCCCCCGAGGCGCTGCGGCGTCTGCGCCTGCTGGTGATGGAGGGCTTACGCCTCGTCGAGACCATCGACGTTCCCGAGGACTGGCGGCAGGGGCCGTGGCGTGACTGGCAAGAGGAGCTGTCGACGATGCACCCGATCTCCCGGCTCATCCCCACTGAGGCGGATTCCCGAGCGATCTACGCCGCCCTCGACATCCACCACCGGATGCGCACCGTGCTCGCACCTGCGACCGTCGCCCCGCCAGAGTTCGGTGCGCTGCTGTCTCAGCTGCACCCCGCCGCCGCGGACTACATCATGGCAGTGGCTACGATGAAGGGGTGAATGAGACGCCTCAGGCCACCGCCTCCCAGATCCCCGTCCAACTGCTCGTCATGGACGTCGACTCGACATTCATCAACGAAGAGGTCATCGACCTCATCGCCGCCCATGCCGGGGTCGGAGACAAGGTCGCCGACATCACCGAACGCGCCATGGCCGGAGAGCTCGACTTCGCCGAATCCCTCGCCGAACGGGTCGCCCTGCTGAGCGGGCTGCCGGAGACCGTGCTCGATGAGGTGCGAGAGCAGATCACCCTCACCGAGGGAGCCGCCGACCTGGTCGCGGCAGTGCACTCCTCGGGCGGCCAGGTGGCTCTGGTGTCGGGCGGCTTCACCGCCATCATCGCTCCCGTCGCCGCACAGCTGGGCATCACCGACGTCTTCGCCAACGGACTCGACATCCATGACGGGCTGCTGACCGGGCGGACGAACGGCCGTGTCATCGACCCGAGCGCCAAGGCCGAGATCTTCGAGAATCTACTCGCTGCCGGCGGATACGATCGTGCCGCCTCGGTGGCGATCGGTGACGGCGCCAATGACATCGGCATGGTCGAAGCCGCCGGCCTCGGAGTCGCCTTCTGTGCGAAACCGGCGCTCGTCGCCGCAGCGGACGCGTCCGTGGAGACACGCGACCTGCGAGCCGTCATCGACCTGGTCGCTGCGCGTGCAGACGTGTGAGCGATCCCTCCCAGGGTGTGGCACCGGCGCCATTGACCATTGACTGACCGAAGACGCCTGTGGCGCTGACGAATGTTTCGTCAGCGCCACAGGCGTCTTGTCGACAGATCGCGTCGGTCAGACGGTGCGTTCAGACTCCGTGGAAGACCCGGATCTGCGGGGCCGGGTAGTGTCCCGGCTCCACGTCCCAGCTCTCGAGGTCGAAGACCGCGATCGACGAGGGACGGAAGGTATCGGGAACCCCGCCTTCCGGATTGAGGTGGCCGACCACCTCGGCGACGGTCGGCTGATGGCCCACGATATACGCGCACTGCGCATCCGCGGGAATCGAGTTGATCGCATCCAACCAGTCGTCGACGGACCCGGAATACAGCGAGGGATCCTCGCGCAGGGTCAGGTCGCCCGGTTCGTCGAGAGTTCCTCCATGAGCGCGGTTGACGGCTTCGACGACAGCCTGTCCGGTCTGCACGGTGCGCCTGGCCGCCGAGGCGATGGCCACATCGGGTGACCAGCGCTCGGCGATCTCGGCTCCGGCCTCGACCGCTTGAGCCAGACCCTTCGCATCCAGGGACCGTTCGAAGTCGGTCGGACCGTGCGCTTCCGCCTTGGCGTGGCGGGCGAGGATGAGCACAGGCATGAGTGGTCTCAGGCGCCGGTGGAGTGGAATCCGCCGTCGACGTGGATCATCTCGCCGGTAGTGGCGGGGAACCAGTCGGAGAGCAGGGCGACGATGGCCTTGCCGGCAGGAGTGGTGTCCTTCTGGTCCCAGCCCAGGGGTGCGCGGTCGCCCCACATGTCTTCGAGCGTTCCGAAGCCGGGGATCGAGGTTGCGGCGGTGGTCTTCAGCGGTCCGGCCGAGACGAGGTTGACGCGCACGCCGTCTTCACCGACGTACTTGGCGAGGTAGCGGGCGGTCGATTCGAAGGCGGCCTTGGCCACACCCATCCAGTCGTAGACCGGCCAGGAGATGGTCGCGTCGAAGGTCAGTCCGACGATTCCGGCGCCCTTGTTGAGCACGGGCTTCGCGGCCACGGCGATGGCCTTGAGCGAGTATGCGGAGACGTGGATGGCCGCGGACACGGAGTCCCAAGGCGTGTCGAGGAAGACTCCGCCGAGGGCGTCCTTCGGAGCGAAGGCGATGGCGTGGACGATTCCGTCGATGTTGCCGCCGAGGCGCTCGGGCAGGGCCGCGAGGTCCTCTTCGTTCGTGGCGTCGAGTTCGATGACCTGCGGGGTCTCGGGCAGGCGTTCGGCGATCACCTGAGTGATCTTCATCTGGCGACCGAAGCTCGAGAGAATGACCTCGGCTCCCTGCTCCTGTGCGATGCGAGCAGCGGCGAAGGCGATCGACGCCTCGGTGAGCACGCCGGTGACGAGAATGCGCTTTCCGTCAAGAATTCCCATGGTGGTCCTTTCGAAAGGAAGGTGGTTTGCGTGTGCATGACGCCGCTTCGGGCGGTGTCTCTGTATCGAAGTCTACGGGCTGCGGCCCGGCGGGGCCGCATCGTCTGCGGACGAGGATCCGGTTGTGACCGGCCCAGCGCCGTCTGAGTCAGTGGCCCATGCCCAGTCCGCCGTCGACGGGGATGACGGCACCGGAGATGTAAGCGGCTTCATCGGAGGCCATCCAACGGACGACCTTGGCGACCTCACCGGGTTCGGCGAATCGCTTCGCCGGGATGGTGGCGAGGTACTCTGATCGCTGCTTCTCGCTGAGCTCATCGGTCATATCCGTGCGGATGAAGCCCGGGGCGACGACATTGGCGGTGATTCCGCGGGAGCCGACCTCACGGGTGATGGATCGGGCGAAGCCGACGAGACCGGCCTTCGAGGCGGAGTAGTTCGCCTGACCGGGCACCCCGTAGAGACCCGACACCGAGGAGATGAGGACGATGCGGCCCTTCTTCGCGCGGATCATCCCGGTGATTCCGCGCTTGACGGTGCGGAAGGCACCGGTGAGGTTCGTATTGATGACGGATTCGAATTCGTCATCGTTCATCCGCATGAGCAGATTGTCGGCGGTGATTCCGGCATTGGCCACGACGACCTCGACGGGACCGAGCTTCTCCTCGATCTCGGTGAACGCCCGATCGATCGATTCGCTGTCGGTGACATCGGCGGCCACGGCCAGCGCTCCCTCCGGGGCCTGACCGTTGCGGGAGGTGACTGCCACCTTGTCCCCCTGGGCGAGGAATTCCTCGGCGATGGTGCGACCGATTCCGCGGTTGCCGCCGGTGACGAGGACTGTGCGTGGTTCTGACACGTTGGTCTCCTGTTGATCGACTGTGTTCTTCAAATCTATCGTGGACAAACCTATCCTGTCCTTTGGCCGATGGATATGACTCTCACAAAGGACGAGTATCATGTTTGGCAGTCATCGATCGAAGAAGGATATGGTCAGGCACGCTCAGCAGATCACAACGGCAGACACCGCCCTTGATGACGATATGCGGTCTCGGATCATCAAGTATTCGATCACCATGGGCATCAGGACGGTCTGCTTCGTGGCCGCCTATTTCGCTTTCGTCGCAGATATGCACATCCTCATGTGGATCTGCGTGGCAGGGGCGGTCGTCCTCCCCTACCCTGCGGTGATCTTCGCCAATGCGGGCCGTGAACGCACCCGAGATGATCGTTCCGCCCTGCTCGAACAGGCCCCGCTGACAGAGCTGCCGCCGGCGCGCGGTGAGACGATCTCCGGCGACACCCTCGGAGGGGATACGGTCGACGACGCAGATCCCCGAGGTGGCACAGATCCCCGAGACGGCGCCCCTGACGAGTCCGATCCAGGCGCGGATCACCGGCACGAAACGATCCGGGGCGAGACGGTCCCGGGCGACACCGTCCAAGGTGAGACCGTCGACGACAACGACGAGGACAGGAGGGACCAGGCTTGAGCGAGCAGCTGCAGTGTTCCGCGAAGGAATGCCGGGCGTTCGCGACCCGCGCCCTGCTGTGGAACAATCCCCGCGTCCACACTCCCGAGCGGAAGAAGACGTGGTTGGCCTGTGATGAGCACCTCGACTATCTGCGTGACTTCCTGACTCTGCGCGACTTCTTCATCACCGACGTCTCCGTCGACGATATTCCGGAGGACGCAGGTTGAGCCGCTATTCCTTCCTCTTCTCCGCACGCTGGCTCAAATACATCGCCATGGCGATCATCGTCATCATCGCCTGCGTGTTCCTCGCCCTGTGGCAGAAGGACCGCCGCGATCAGCGGGAGCAGGAGATCGCGACGATCACCGCGAACTACTCCGCCGACCCCGTCGACATCACCTCGGTGCTCTCGACACCGAATTCGACGCTGGAGACCACCGATGAGTGGACCCAGGTGGAGCTGACCGGATCGTTCTCCGACGAGGACACCGTCCTCGCACGCAACCGGACGGTGGAAGACAAACCCGGCTTCTATGTGGTGACTCCGTTCGAGATCACCAGCGGATCGACGATCGCCGTCGTCCGCGGCTTCACCGCCGAACAGGATTCCGTGCCGCCCGCTCCTCGGGGTGAGCAGACCGTCATCGCTCATCTGCGTCCCGCTCAGGACGGATCCGAGGATGAGAATCCGAAGGGCCTCATCAAAGCCATCGATCCCGCGCGCATTCCGGGAATGGACGATGCCTATGCGCATGTCTACGTCGAGGCCTCACCGGCGGAGACAGGCGGTGCCCCGGAAGAGGGGCTGACCCCGCTGCCGATGCCCGAGCTCGATCCGGGCAACCACCTGTCCTATATGCTCCAGTGGTTCGCCTTCGGAATCATGATCATCATCGCCGTGGTCATCTCGGCCCGACGTGAGCGCAAGGCAGCCGCCGAGGCGGTCGAGCACGGCACTGTCGAGAACGAAATGGTCGTCATCGACAAGGCCGCCCTCGACGCGGGCGCGAAGATCAGCCAGCCCGGCAGCCGCTATGGCCGCAACCGCTGGGCCTCGCCCACCGTGCGCGGGCAGGCCGAAGCCGAGGAGGATGCCCTGTTCGAGGAGCGCTTCCGCTCAAAGTGAACTTGCTCAGGCGAGCGTGACGAGATCGAGGTACGTGTCGTTCCACAGGTCCTCGTCGCCGTCGGGCAGCAGCAGCACGCGGTCGGGGTCGAGCGCGGACACCGCACCCTCATCGTGGGTGACGAGCACGATCGCACCTTCGTAGCGGCGGATCGCCGAGAGGATCTCCTCGCGGGACGCCGGATCGAGGTTGTTCGTCGGCTCGTCGAGCAGCAGCACGTTCGCGCTCGAGACCACAAGGGTGGCCAGCGCCAGACGTGTCTTCTCGCCACCCGAGAGCACCCCGGCGGGTTTGTGCACATCATCACCGCTGAAGAGGAACGAACCGAGCACATTGCGCACCGCGGTGTCGTCGAGGTGCGGGGAGTTCCGCGACATGTTCTCCAGCACTGTGCGCTCGAGGTCGAGAGTCTCATGCTCCTGCGCATAGTAGCCGAGCTTGAGGCCGTGTCCGGGCACGACTTCTCCGGAGTCGGGTTCGTCGAGTCCGGCGAGCAGACGCAGCAGCGTCGTCTTGCCGGCACCGTTGTAGCCGAGCACGACGACTCGTGTGCCCTTGTCGATGGCGAGATCGACACCGGTGAACACCTCGGTCGACCCGAAGCTGCGAGAGAGTCCTTCAGCCGTCAGCGGCACACGTCCGCAGTCGGCCGGTGCCGGGAAGCGCAGATTCGCGACCTTCTCCGTGGCGCGTTCGTCCTCGAGACCGGCGAGCAGTCGGTCGGCACGCTTGGCCATCTGCTGGGCGGCGACGGTCTTCGTCGCCTTCGCCATCATCTTGTTCGCCTGAGCGTTGAGCGCCGCGGCCTTCTTCTCGGCATTGGCACGTTCGCGGCGGCGGCGCCGCTCATCGTCCTCACGCTGTTTGAGGTAGAGCCGGTAGCCCATCGAATAGATGTCGATGGTCTGACGGGTGGCGTCGAGGAAGAAGACCTTGTTGACCACTTCATCGATGAGATCGAGGTCGTGGCTGATGATGATCAGACCACCGGAGTAGGCCTTGAGGTGGTCGCGCAGCCACAGCACGGATTCGGCGTCGAGGTGGTTCGTCGGCTCGTCGAGGATCATCGTATCCGGGGCCGAGAATAGGATCCGGGCGAGTTCCACACGGCGACGCTGACCGCCGGAGAGCGTCCCGATCTCCTGGCTGATCAGGGCCTCGTCGAGGCCGAGGTTCGCGGCGATCGCGAAGGCTTCGGATTCGGCGGCATAACCACCGGCCGCGATGAACTCCGCTTCGATGCGCGGGTAGCGGTCGATGGCCTTCGTCGCCACCTTCTCGTCCGGTGAGGCCATCTGCCGTTCGGCCTTGCGCAGACGCTTGACGAGGACGTCAAGATCACGCACCGAGAGGATGCGTTCCATTCCGGTGGCGGTGAGGTCACCGCTGCGCGGATCCTGCGGCAGATAGCCGACGGTGCCGGAGATCGACACGGAACCGGATTGCGCCGGGTGTCCGCCCATGATCACCTTGGTCAGGGTCGTCTTGCCGGCGCCGTTGCGGCCGACGAGACCGACTCGGTCGCCCTTGTCGACGCGGAAGGACACCTCGGACATGAGGGTGCGGGCGCCGACGGCGACTTCGAGGCCGGAGGCCTGAATCATTCTGTCTCCAAACTGCGGCCGATGAGTTCGGCCAGAAATTCTTGGGGGTGGATGCCGCGGGCCTGTGCCCGGGCGACGAGTTCATCTGCGACTGAGGACGGCACACGACAGGACACGACAGTGGTGTCCGGCCCGGCCGCTGCGGTCACGGGCTCGACGGAAACATCGTCCTGAGCAACAGGTTCCGTCGGGTCGTCTGCCGGATCATCGTCGGCCGTCGCGGTCGACGTCCCCGCGGGGACGTATCCTGGGCCTTCCGGCACGGACGTGCCCTTTTGGAAGGCGGTGGCAGCCGCACGTGCGCGATCATCGGCGGCCTCATTGAGTTCGTGGTTGTTGTGTCCTTTGACCCACTCGAACTCGACAGTCCGCCCGCTCAGTGCCTCATCGAGAGACGCTAAGAGGTCCTTGTTGAGGACTTCTTTTCCATCGGCCTTCTTCCACCCTTTGCGTTTCCACCCCGGCATCCATTTGGTCAGGGCGTTGATGACGTACTGCGAATCACAGTATATCTTCAGCTCCTCGTCGCTGTCCGCGGTCGACCGGAGCAGGTCGAGGACGGCCATGAGCTCACCGCGGTTGTTCGTCGCGTTCTTCCACCCGCCGGCATGCCAGGAGGTGTCGTCGATGTACCAGGCCCACCCGGCGGGTCCGGGGTTGCCGAGCGCGGATCCGTCGGCGGCAGCGATGATCGTCAATGGTTCTCCTTGGAAAGTCGGATTCCATTCTTTCACGCCGCTCTCGGGTTCTCGGTCCGTGGGGCGGTGATCTCCGCGACTCTGCCCGGACACGAGTGCCGGATCGGACGACGATCGCCGAGGCGGGGCTGACCTTCTCAGGTCGCCCCGCCTCGGCGATGGTGTTCGTCTGCGTCCCCGCGGGGACGCAGACAACCGAACGTCGTCGGTGTCGGATCAGATGTTGAAGCCGAGGGCACGCATCTGTTCGCGGCCGTCCTCGGTGATCTTCTCCGGGCCCCATGGCGGCATCCAGACCCAGTTGATCCGGTAGGCCGGCACGATTCCCTCGAGCGACTGTGCGGTCTGGTCCTCGATGACGTCGGTCAGCGGGCAGGCTGCCGAGGTCAGGGTCATCTCGATCACGGCGGTGCCGTCGTCTTCGACCGAGAGTCCGTACACGAGGCCGAGATCGACGATGTTGACACCGAGCTCGGGATCGACGACGTCCATCATCGCCTCGCGCACTTCGTCGACGCTGGCATTCTGCGGTGCGTCAATGACTTCAGGCATTGTGTTTCTCCTCACGAGCTGCTTGTGCTTGGTTGAGTGCGTCCTTGAACGCCATCCATGCCAGGAGAGCGCATTTGATCCTGGCCGGGAATTTCGACACTCCGGTGAACGCCGCGGCGTCACCGAGAATCGACTCATCCGCCTCCATTGTCCCACGTGAATGCATGAGTTCGTGGAACGCGCCTTCGATCTCGAGCATCTGCGCGACGGAGGATTCGGCGGCCAGCTCCGACAGCACCGAGGCCGAGGCCATCGAGATCGAACAGCCGTCGCCGGTCCACCTCACCGCGATCGTGCCGTCCTCACGCAGTTCGGTCTCGAGCTCGATCTCATCGCCGCACGTCGGGTTCACCTGATGCGAATATCCGTGCGGTGACCCTGCGGCATCACGGAGCAGTTCGGTGTTGCCGATGCGTGCCCGCGACTGGTCGAGGATCACCTGTTGGTAGAGCTGCTGCATCTGTGTGCTCATCGGTTCGCTCCCCTCCTCAGGCGACTCCGAAGAAGGGCCGCACTTCCGCCAGAGCGGTGAGGAAGCGGGTGCAGTCTTCGACGTTGTTGTACAGGTACGTGCTCGCCCGCGTCGAGGCGGTGACCCCGAAGCGGCGGTGCAGCGGCTGAGCGCAGTGGTGGCCCACCCGCACGGCGATGCCCTGCGAGTCGAGATACTGTCCGACATCGTGGGCGTGCACGCCGTCGACGTCGAAGGCCACGGTTCCGATCCGGTCTTCGGCCTCGCCGAGGATGTGGATTCCGGGGATCTGGCCGATCCCGTCGAGGAGGACTCGGGCGAGTTCCTTCTCATGCTCGAGAACATTGTCCAGCCCCACCTCGGTGAGGTATCCGATCGCTGTCGCGAAAGCCGCCACCTCGGCGACCGGCTGAGTGCCGGCCTCGAACCGCTGCGGAGCGGGCATGAACTCGGTCTCCTCCATGGTCACCGTGGTGATCATGGATCCGCCGGTGAGCACCGGCGGCAGAGCGTCGAGCAGTTCGGACTTGCCCCACAGCGCGCCCAGGCCGGTGGGGCCGAGTGCCTTATGAGCGGAGAACGCGGCGAAGTCGACGTCGAGGTCGACGAAGTCCACGGGCATATGCGGAACGGACTGGCATGCGTCGAGCACGACGTAGGCTCCGATGGCGCGGGCCCGTTGCACGAGGCGGTCGACCGGGTTGATCGTGCCGAGGACGTTGGAGACGTGCGTGAACGCGAGCACCTTCGTCGATTCGTCGACGATCGTGTCGAGATCGGTCAGATCGAGTTCACCGGAGTCAGTGACCGGCAGCCAGCGCAGCTGTGCTCCCGTGGAGGCAGCCAGCTGCTGCCACGGCACGAGATTCGCATGGTGCTCCATCTCGGTGACGACGATCGAGTCACCGGGGGCGAGGGCGAAACGCTCTGCGTCGTCTCCCCCGAAGCCATGGCTGGCCCGATCCATGCCGAGGGCCACGATGTTGAGCGCCTCGGTCGCGTTCTTCGTCCAGCACACCTGTTCCGGTGTCCCGCCGACGAGTCCGGCAGCGGCGATCCGACCGTGCTCGAAGGCGTCCGTGGCCTCGACGGCCAGGGAGTGCGCACCTCGGTGGACGGCGGCGTTGCGCTGCTGGAAGTACTCGACGAAGGTGTCGATGACGCACTGCGGCTTCTGCGATGTCGCTCCCGAGTCGAGATACGACAGCGGCGACTCCCCGACCCTCACATCGAGGATCGGGAAGTCGCCCCTCAGACGTGAGAACATCAGACGCCGGCGGTGAAGAAGCGGTCGTAGCCTTCGTTCTCGAGGCGTTCGGCCAGTTCCGGTCCGCCTTCCTCGGCCACCTTGCCCTTGATGATCACGTGGACGTGATCGGGCTTGATGTAGTTGAGGATGCGCGTGTAGTGGGTGATGAGCATGATGCCGACGTCGGTGGCGTCCTTGACGCGGTTGACGCCTTCGGACACGATGCGCAGCGCGTCGACGTCGAGGCCGGAGTCGGTCTCGTCGAGGACGGCGAACTTCGGCTTGAGCATCTCGAGCTGCAGGATCTCGTGACGCTTCTTCTCGCCGCCGGAGAAGCCTTCGTTGACGTTGCGCGAGGCGAAGGCGGGATCCACGCGAAGGTTCTCCATGGCCTGCTTGAGGTCCTTGGTCCAGTTGCGCAGCTTCGGAGCTTCACCGTCGATGGCGGTCTTGGCCGAACGGAGGAAGTTCGTCACGGTCACGCCGGGAACCTCGACGGGGTACTGCATGGCCAGGAACAGTCCGGCCTTGGCACGCTCGTCGACGGACATCTCGAGGACGTCCTCACCGTCGAGGGTGACCGAACCGGAGGTCACTTCGTACTTGGGGTGCCCGGCCAGGGCATAGGCCAGGGTCGACTTGCCGGAGCCGTTGGGGCCCATGATGGCGTGGGTCTCGTTCGTGTTGATGACGAGGTCGATGCCGTTGAGGATGGGCTTGAGACCGGTATCGGTGTTGACACCGACGTGCAGGTCTTCGATCTTGAGAGTGGACATAATGATCCTTCTTCTTCGGTCTTGAGGTCAGTTCAGGGTGGTGTTCGGGTCGACGAGGATGCGGCCGGCGATCTCTTTGCAGTCATAGACCGCGACGGGTTCGAACGCCGGGGGATTCACCGGCTTGCCCGTGTTGAGGTCGAACTGCGAGCCGTGCAGCCAACATTCGATGGTGCAGTCCTCGACGTCGCCTTCGGCCAGCGACACCTCACCATGGGTGCACAGGTCGTCGATGGCGTGGATCGTGCCGTCGGAGTCGCGAGCGATGCAGATCTCGTACTCGCCGACCTCGACGCGCATGGTGCCGCCGGGGGCCACCTCGTCGGTGGCCGCCACGTCGATCATGGTCACAGAACACTCCGGGACAATTCGTCCTCGATGCGTTCGTTGAGCACGTCTTCGATCTCGGGCACCTGGATCTTCTGGATCACTTCGTTGAAGAATCCGCGGACCACGAGCTGACGAGCGACGTCCTCGGGGATGCCGCGGCTCATGAGGTAGAACAGGTGCTCCTCATCGAAGCGACCCACCGAGGAGGCGTGGCCGGCACCGGCGATGTCTCCGGTCTCGATCTCGAGGTTCGGCACCGAGTCGGCGCGGGCGCCATCGGTGAGGATGAGGTTCCGGTTGAGCTCGTAGGTATCGATGTCGAGGGCTTCGGGACGGATGAGCACATCGCCGATCCACACGCTGCGCGCGTCCTTGCCTTGCAGAGCGCCCTTGTAATGGACGTTCGACTGGGCCTTCGGCGTGTTGTGGTCGATGTAGGTGCGGTGCTCGAGGTGCTGACCGGCATCGGCGAAGTAGAGTCCGAGCAGTTCGGCCTCTCCCCCGGCTGCCGAGTAGCGCACGTTCGTGTTCAGGCGCACGACGTCACCGCCGAGGGTGATGTGGATGTGCTTGAACTTCGCGTCCTTGCCCACGATCGCATCGTGCTGACCGAGGTGCTGGGAGCCGTCGTCCCACAGCTGCAGCGAAACGAAGGTCACGTCCGCACCATCGCCGATGACGAGGGAGACGAGCTCGGAGTACCGGGCCAGTCCCTCGTGTTCGACGACGATGGTCGCCTTCGAGTTCGCGCCGACGGTGACGACGACATGGCCGTGGCCGAGTGCCTCACCGGTGCCGTCCGCGTGGATGATCGCGGCCCGCTCGAGTTCGGTGTCCGCGGGGACCGAGTAGTGCGTCACCGCAGAGGCGCGGTTGGCGGCGACGGCCGCGGCGCGGTCCTCGGGCTCAAGGATGCCCAGTTCCTGGGCTGACTCGAGCGAGATCTCCTCGACGGACAGGCCCTCGGGCAGATCCGACTCGAACTTCAGCTTCGCCTCGGTGGCGGTGTCCTCGAAGAACTCGCTGAACTTGCGGACGGGAGAGAAGCGCCATTCCTCCTCCCGGCCGGTGGGCACGGGGAAGTCGGCGACATCGAAGCTGCGCGTGCGCGCATCGCGCTTCGAATCGGGCACCTGGACCTCGGAACCGTGCGAATGCTCCGAAAGGCCAAGCGGGTTGGTGGTATCAGTCACAGATTTACTCCTTTGAGTGCAGTGGGCGCCGGGTCGGGTCTCAGCCGACCGCGCCTTCCATCTGCAGTTCGATGAGGCGGTTGAGTTCGAGGGCGTACTCCATCGGGAGTTCGCGTGCGATCGGCTCGACGAAGCCGCGCACGATCATCGCCATCGCCTCGGTCTCCTCCATGCCGCGGGACATGAGGTAGAAGAGCTGATCCTCACTGACCTTCGACACGGTGGCCTCATGGCCGAGTGTGACGTCGTCTTCGCGGATGTCGATGTAGGGGTACGTGTCCGAACGGGAGACGTTGTCGACGAGCAGGGCGTCGCAGAGGACGTTGTTCGACGAGCCTTCGGCCCCCGGGTGGACGTGGACGAGTCCGCGGTAGCCGGCGCGGCCGCCGCCGCGGGCCACGGACTTCGACACGATCGACGAATGGGTGTGCGGAGCGGCGTGGACCATCTTCGCACCGGTGTCCTGGTGCTGTCCCTCGCCGGCGAAGGCCACGGACAGCGTCTCGCCGCGGGCGTGCTCACCGGTCAGCCAGATGGCCGGGTACTTCATGGTCACCTTCGAGCCGATGTTGCCGTCGACCCATTCCATGGAGGCGCCCTCTTCGGCGATGGCGCGCTTGGTGACGAGGTTGTACACGTTGTTCGACCAGTTCTGGATCGTCGTGTAGCGGACCTTCGCATCCTTCTTCGCGATGATCTCGACGACGGCCGAGTGCAGGGAGTCGGTCTTGTAGATCGGAGCGGTGCAGCCCTCGACGTAGTGGACCGAGGAACCCTCGTCGGCGATGATGAGCGTGCGCTCGAACTGGCCCATGTTCTCCGTGTTGATGCGGAAGTAGGCCTGCAGCGGGATCTCGACGTGGACGCCCTTGGGGACGTAGACGAAGGAGCCGCCGGACCAGACAGCGGTGTTCAGAGCGGCGAACTTGTTGTCACCGGACGGAATGATCGACCCGAAGTACTCTTCGAAGATCTCCGGGTGCTCGCGCAGGCCGGTGTCGGTATCCATGAAGATGACACCCTGAGCCTCGAGCTCCTCGTTGATCTGGTGGTAGACGACCTCGGACTCGTACTGAGCGGCGACACCGGCGACGAGGCGCTGCTTCTCGGCCTCGGGGATGCCGAGCTTGTCATAGGTGTTGCGGATGTCCTCGGGCAGGTCCTCCCAGGACGTCGCCTGTCCCTCGGTGGAGCGAACGAAGTACTTGATGTCCGCGAAGTCGATTCCGGTGAGGTCGGCGCCCCAATTCGGCATCGGCTTCTTGTCGAACAGACGCAGAGCCTTGAGTCGACGCTTGAGCATCCACTCCGGTTCGTCCTTGAGCTTCGAGATGTTGCGGACGACTTCCTCGCTGAGGCCGCGGGTCGCGGTCGCGCCGGCATCGTTCTCGTCGTGCCAACCGTATGCGTACTGCCCGAGGTCTTTGAGCTCGGGATTCGCATCGATGATCCGATTTCCTGTGTCAGTCATCGTGAACCTCCTTGAGGTCGATCATTGCTGTGGATGAGTGGTCTGGTCAGTTCCGAAGTCGGAATGTGGGTGGTGCACACATGGTCGCCCTGGGCCAGCGACGACAGCCGCCGCACGTCGACACCGAGGTAGTCGGAGAACATCGCGAGCTCTGCTTCGCAGATCTCCGGGTACTCTGCCGCCACGGCCTGGATCGGGCAGTGTCCCTGGCACAGCTGCATCGCCTCCAACGGGGTTCCGGCCGCGACCGGGGTCGCCGAGGCGGCGTACCCTTCCCGTGTGAGTGCGGCGGCAAGTGCACGTGAGCGAGACGCCACTGTGGTGCCGCCGCGCTTTTCGAGTTCCGGTCCGAGTCGCTCCCGCAGTCGGCTCACGAGGTCTTCCGTGAAGCCCTCCACTGCCGATCTGCCGTGCTTGTCCTCCATGAAGCGCAGGATGTTCACGGCCAACTCGTCGTAGGAATGACTGACCGAATCGTGTCCGGCCGTCGTGACCACATAGTGCCGGGCCGGTCGGCCCCTGCCCGCCTGTTTGCCGGCGAGTTCACGGACCTCGAGAAGGCCCTCACTCTCCAGCGCGTCCAGGTGACGACGGATCGCCGCGGGAGTCAGCTCGAGGGCTTTGGCCAAAGACGAAGCAGTGATCGGCCCTTCGTCGAGCACCGACTGGAAGACCTTCTGCCGGGTTCGGCGATCTTCCGTGTCGTTTGCAGCCATAATCCACCTCCTTGACTAACACAACAATATTGTTGCGTAATTTGTTTCGTAAAACTAGGTGAGCCTAACCACCGCCCGCGTCGCGCGTGGACACCTGCGGTTTCGACACCCGTTTCGACGCGTCGTAGAATAGCCTGGTGTCATCTCCGGCCCTGACCATTCGCGGTCTCCAGTACTCCTACGGCACCCACCGTGTCGTCGACGGAATCGACCTCACGGCCGAGTCCGAATCCGTCCTCGGCGTGCTCGGACCCAACGGCGCAGGAAAATCCACGACCATCTCCCTGGCCGTGGGCACCCGCCGCCCCGAATCGGGCACGGTGGAGATCTTCGGGCACGACCCCGTCGCCGAACACGCGACGACGTCGCAGCTGGCCGGGGTCATGCTCCAAGACGGCGGACTGCCGATGAGCTCGAAGCCCCTGCAGGTGCTGCGGCACCTCTCCACCCTCTATGAGAATCCCGTACCGGTCGACGAACTCGCCGAACCGCTGGGTCTCCACGACTTCGCCGGACGCACGATGCGCAGGCTCTCCGGGGGACAGAAGCAGCGAGTCGCACTGGCCGCGGCCCTCATCGGACGGCCGCGCCTCGTCTTCCTCGACGAACCCTGCGCCGGTCTCGACCCGCAGGCTCGCGAGGTCGTCCACAGCTTCATCCGCGATCTCGCCGACCGCGGAGTCGCCGTAGTCCTCACCACCCACGACCTCGCCGAGGCCGAGGAGCTCTCCGACGAGGTCGTCGTCATCGATCGGGGACGGATCATCGCTCAGGGAGCGCCCGAGGAGCTGCGCAGCGCCTCCGCCGGGTCCCGGTCGCTGACGATACGCCTCGACTCCCCCGTCCCCGCCGCCCTCGTCGATCGGCTCACCGAGCTCGGTCCCGCCTCGGCGCAGGGTTCGATGATCTCTCTCGACGGAGCACCGACGGCGAGTCAGATCGCGGCCGCGTGCACTGCCGTCGCCGAGGCGGGACTGCAGATCACGGACATCGGCATGCAGAGGCAGTCCCTGTCTGACGTCTTCTTCGAACTGACCGGGAGGCCGCTGCGATGACCTCGACACGCATCGTCTCGCAGGCGAAGTTCGAGACCCTGTCCGTTCTGCGCAACGGCGAACAGCTGCTGCTCTCAATCATCTTCCCGCTGGGCCTGCTCGTCTTCCTCGCGAAGACTCCCCTGCTCACCGGGCTCGGGGTCATCGAGGCCGGGGCCGATCCGCTGTCGATCGCCGTTCCCGGGGCGCTGAGCCTGAGCCTGGCCTCCAGCGCATTCACCGGGCAGGCGATCGCAACCGCCTTCGACCGCCGCTACGGGGTGCTCCGGCAGCTGGCGACGACTCCGCTGGGGACGAACGGACTCATCCTCGGCAAACTCGGCGCCGTCATCGTCGTCGTTCTCATCCAGTACGCACTCGTCTTCGCCGCGGCGGCGATTCTCGGCTTCCGGGGTCCCGTCGACATCCTCGGACTCATCCTGGCCACACTGTTCGGCACCGCCGCGCTGCTCTCGCTCGGTCTGCTCATGGCCGGCACAGTCCGCGCCGAGGCGACTCTCGCGGCGACGAATCTCATCTGGGTGCTCATGGCGGGCGTCGGTGGCCTCGTCATCGCACATCCGGGAGAATGGGGAACGGTGGTGGGCTACCTGCCCTCCGGTGCGCTCGGCGACGCCATGCGGTCGGCCATCGGACACGGCGGCACAGACATCAAGGCAATCATCGTGCTCCTGATATGGGGGCTTGTGGGAACGCTTGCGGCACGCAGGTGGTTCCGTTTCGAATGAGGAGTGAAGTGGTCACGAAGAAGATCCGCATCGCCGCTTGGGCCATGCTCATCGCCCAGGCAGGGATCATCCTGACCGGCGGAATCGTCCGGCTCACCGGCTCCGGGCTCGGCTGTTCGGACTGGCCGAAGTGCACCCCGGATTCGCTCGTGGCCACCAGCGAGATGGGCATCCACGGCGCCATCGAGTTCGGCAACCGCCTGCTGGCCGTGGCGCTGGCGATCCTCGGCGTGTGCATCGCACTCATGCTGTGGAGGCACCGGAAGCAGCGCCCGGATCTCTTCTGGCTCAATATCGGCCTGCTGGCCATCGTGCCCGTCCAGGCCGTCGTCGGCGGAATCACCGTGTGGACGAAGCTCAACCCCTGGGTCGTCGCCGGACACTTCGTGCCCTCGGCCGTCGCTGTCGGGGTCGCCGCCTACTTCGTCCGCCGCACCTATGACACGGGAGTGCGACTGAGGACCAAGGCCTCAGCTCCGCTGCCGACTCTGGGCTGGATCATCCTCGGTCTCACCGCGATCATCGTCGTCTTCGGCGTGCTCACGACGGGGGCCGGGCCTCATTCGGGTTCGACGATCTCGACCCGCAACAACCTCGACAACATCTGGGTCACCCGGCTGCATGCCGCGCCCGTGTGGCTGCTCGTCATCTCCACGATCTCCGCGCTCGTCGTCGCCCGGAAGAAGGCGCAGACGGCGATGGTCGCCCCGCTGACCGTGCTTCTCGTCGTCGAGGTCGCCCAGGGAATCATCGGCTACGTCCAGTACTTCCTCGGTGTTCCCGAACTGCTCGTGGCCTTACACATGGTCGGCCTGTCGGCTACGATTGCGGCAAGCGTTGCCGTCCTCGACAGCGCCTACCCGAGGAGCACCGATGTCAATACCGATCGTTCCGTGTCTGTGGTTTCCTGACTGCGCCGAGGAGGCCATGGAGTTCTACTGCTCCGTCTTCCCCGATTCGCGAGTCCTGTCCATCGAACGCTATCCCGACGAATCCCTCGACGAACACTTCAAGGGGATGAGCGGGAAGGTCCTGACCGGCCGGTTCGTCCTCGACGGCACAGAGTTCATCTGCCTCGACGGCGGACCGGTGTTCACATTCAACGAGGCGATCTCGCTGACCGTCGAATGCGCGGACCAGGCCGAGATCGACCACTATTGGTCGAATCTGTCGGCGTCACCCGAGCACGAACAGTGCGGTTGGCTCAAGGACCGCTTCGGAGTCAGCTGGCAGATCGTTCCCGCGAATCTCGGCGAGCTGATGACCGGTCCGGCACAGACTCGGGCGCTCATGAGAATGAAGAAGATCGTCATCGACGACCTCGTCAACGCCGGCTGAGAATTTGCGTTCCGACCCGAAGCGCAAGGCACAGACGCACAACGGCCCAGTTTGAGTTGGATAGCACTGTTTCAAATCTGTGCTATCCAGCTCAAACTGGGCCGAATGGATCAGCGGGTTCTTCGGCGAATCACCAGATACCGGGGATCAGGGTGGGCACGAACGGGTCGATGGCCACTGCCAGGAAGAGCAGTGACAGGTAGGTGATCGAACCGTGGAAGACCTTCATCGCCTTGAGCGAGGTGCCGTCCTTACCCTGCTTGGCACGGGAGACCAGCGAGTAGCACGACCACAGGAACCAGACTCCGGCGCCGACGGCCACGATCGTGTAGACAGGACCCATCGGAGCGACGGGAATGAGCGCGAGTGAGCAGGCGATCATCGCCCAGGTGTAGAGGATCATCTGACGGCCGACGGATGTCGGCGGAACCTTCGACGGCAGCATGGGCACGTCGGCGGCGTCGTAGTCGGCCTTGTACTTGATCGCCAGCGGCCAGTAGTGCGGCGGGGTCCAGAAGAAGACGACGAGGAAGAGCAGCACGGGCTCCCACGCGATTCCTCCGGTCACGGCCGACCAGCCGATGAGCACGGGCATGCAGCCTGCAGCGCCGCCCCAGACGATGTTCTGTGAGGTGCGGCGCTTGAGGACGAGGGTGTAGAAGACTGCGTAGAGCAGAATCGCCGAGGCGGTGAGTCCCGCCGTGACCCAGTTCGTGAATCCGCCGAGCCAGAAGATCGAACCGATGCCGAGCACGAAAGCGAAGATGAGTGCAGAACGGGGGCTGATCTCACCGGTGACGAGGGGACGGTCCTTCGTCCGTTCCATCTTCGCGTCGATGTCACGGTCGACGTAGCAGTTGAAGACCGAGGCCGACGCCGCAGCAGCGGCTCCGCCGATGAGGGTGTTGATGACCAGCCAGATGTTCGGCAGTCCCTGAGCGGCCAGGAACATCACGGGCGCGGTCGTGACGAGGAGCAGCTCGATGACGCGCGGCTTGGTCAGCGCGATATAGGCGCTGATGATCGAACGCGGTCGGGTAGCGAGGCTCTGCTCGTCGATGGCCCTCTGCAGAGGTCGTTCACTCTGCTCTTCCCGGTTCTGACGAAGTTTGCTCACGCCCTAGATTCTACCTGTTGTCGAAGTTTTTGCCAGTCGCGCGCAGGCGAGTCGAGTCACTGACGATGCGGACGAGGAAGGCCACCGCCGCACACACCGGAGCAAGCACGACGACCTGCACGATGAGCACTGAGATGAAGCTCAGCGAGGCCGACTGCGGATCCGTCCGGAGGAGATTCGCATCGACGCACAGACCGATGAATCCGGTGATGACGGAGTAGACGAGGGCGGTCGTCCACACCAGTCCGCCGCGCCGTGCATTGAGCATCACGGCCAGCGCTGCCGCGAAGGGGATGAGCAGAAGGAGTGTGCCCAACGTCCACAGGCCGAGCTCCCCGATGTCGACGGTGCCGCGGAGCGGCTGGGCGATCGCCGACGACACGGCGACGGTAGCCACGGCGAAGAACACCGGGCACGCCGTGCCGATCCGGGAGATCAGCCGACGGAGCCCCCTCGTCTGTTCGGCCACCTCGGCGAAGTCGGGGCGCCTGCCCGCCGGCCGATCGGATCGCTGGTCCCCGCTGTCTGCGACGGCGGCATCGATCACGGGATCAGCACCTTTGCTCACCCTGTCATCCCTCCAGTCAGGCACAGTCCATTTTCGGTCTCCGCAGCACACAGCAGCTATTGGATGTCGAACCCGCAGCTGTGCGCGAGACCACACTTTACCCGTCGGTAGCCTAAATGTCTCGCTCCCTCTCAGCACGGCGGGTGAACAGGGGCGGCGCTTCAGGCATCCGACGGGTAGAGTTTGAATGCACGCTCTTAAGACGAACGAAGGATCGCTCGACGACATGACAACTCTGTCCTGGACTGAACTCGACAATCGCGCAGTCGACACTGCCCGCCTCCTCGCCGCGGATGCGGTGCAGAAGACAGGGAACGGGCACCCGGGCACCGCAATGAGCCTGGCTCCCATCGCACACTACCTGTATCAGCACGGACTCACTCACGACCCGGCCGACCCGACTTGGGTCGGCCGTGATCGTTTCGTCCTCTCCTGCGGTCACAGTTCGCTCACGCAGTACGTCCAGCTCTACCTGGCAGGGTTCGGGCTCGAGCTCGACGACCTCAAGGCGCTGCGCACATGGGGTTCGCTCACCCCGGGGCACCCGGAAGTCGGCCACACCGCCGGCGTCGAGATCACCACGGGGCCCCTGGGCTCCGGACTGGCCTCGGCCGTGGGCATGGCCATGGCCGCTCGCCGTGAACGCGGACTCTTCGACCCCGAGGCGGCTCCCGGCAGCTCACCGTTCGACCACAACATCGTCGTGCTCGCCTCGGACGGCGACCTCGAAGAGGGAGTGTCCGGTGAGGCGTCATCGCTGGCCGGGACGCAGGAGCTGTCGAACCTGCTGGTGATCTGGGACGACAACAAGATCTCCATCGAAGACGACACCGCGATCGCCTTCGGCGAGGACACGGCCGCCCGGTACGCCGCCTACGGCTGGCACGTCCAGCACGTCGACTTCACTGCCGGCGGTGACTACCACGAGGACATCGAAGCCTTCCACGCCGCCGTCGAGGCTGCTCGCGCGGATTCCCGCCCCTCGTTCATCCGCCTGTCCACGATCATCGCCTGGCCGGCCCCGAACGCGCAGAACACCGGCGGGTCCCACGGTGCGGCCCTCGGCGAGGACGAGATCCGGGCGACCAAGGAGGTCCTCGGCTTCGACCCGGAGTCGACCTTCGCCGTCGACGACGAGGTTCTCGCTCACACTCGTCAGGCCCTGGACCGCGGTCGTGCCGCCCACCTCGAATGGGACAAGTCCTTCGCCGAATGGCGCACCGCCAACCCGGACAACGCCGCCCTCTTCGACCGTCTGTCCAAGCGCGAGCTGCCCGCCGGCCTCGATGCGGCTTTCCCGGTCTTCGAAGCCAGCGAGAAGGGCATCGCCACTCGCGCGGCGTCCGGTCAGGTTCTCAATGCGATCGCCGAGACCATGCCCGAACTCTGGGGCGGTTCCGCCGACCTCGCGGGCTCGAACAACACTCTGATCAAGGGTGAGCCGAGCTTCCTGCCCGCTCACCGCTCCACGGGTGCATTCTCCGGCCACGAGTACGGACGCAATATCCACTTCGGCGTCCGCGAGTTCTCCGCCGGTCTCATCGGCAACGGCATCGCCCTGCACGGCGGAACCCGCCCGTACAACGGCACGTTCCTCGTCTTCAGCGACTACCAGCGGCCGGCCGTGCGCCTGGCTGCCCTCCAGCAGCTGCCGAACCTGTTCGTGTGGACCCACGATTCGATCGGCCTCGGTGAGGACGGACCGACCCACCAGCCGATCGAGCACCTCTCCGCGCTGCGGGCGATCCCCGGCCTCGACCTCGTCCGACCGGCCGATGCGAACGAGACCGCGGTCGCATGGCGGAAGATCCTCGAACGCACCGACGGCCCCAGCGGACTCGTCCTGACCCGACAGGCCGTGCCGGTCCTCGACCGTGAGAAGTACGCCCCCGCCTCCGAGGCCGCACGCGGCGGCTATGTGCTCACCGATACCGGTGACCAGCCCGAGGTGGCCATCATCGCCAGCGGTTCCGAGGTCGCCATCGCTCTCGAGGCCGCCGAAGCTCTGCAGGCATCGGGCACAGCCGCTCGCGTCATCTCCATGCCGTGCCAGGAATGGTTCGACGCTCAGCCGGAGGACTACCGGGCCACTGTGCTGCCGCGAACGCTGAAGGCACGGGTGAGCATCGAAGCCGCCTCGGCGATGAGCTGGCACAAGTACCTCGGCGATGCCGGTCGTGCCGTGTCCATCGAACATTTCGGTGCATCCGCTGACTACCAGACCCTGTACGAGAAGTTCGGCATCACGGCCTCGGCCGTCGTCGACGCAGCAAAGGAATCCATCAACGCAGCAAAGGCGGAAGCATGAGTGAACGTCTCCAGCAGCTCAGCGCGGCCGGAGTCTCGATCTGGCTCGACGACCTCTCGCGCACCCGACTCGAATCCGGGGATCTCGCCCGCCTCATCGAGAGATCCTCCGTCACGGGTGTGACGACGAACCCGACGATCTTCGCGAACGCGATCTCGGCAGCCGACGACTACGACGCTGCGGTCGCCGAGCTCGGTGCCTCCGGTGCCGATGTGGATGAGGCCATCGAGGCACTGACCACAGCGGATGTCGCCGAGGCGGCCCGCCTGTTCCGTCCGGTCTTCGAGTCCACGAACGGCGAAGACGGTCGCGTGTCGATCGAGGTCGCTCCCCCGCTGGCTCATGATGCGCAAGCGACCGTCGCCTCGGCGAAGGCCCTGTGGGAACGGGTCGGCGAACCGAATGCGATGATCAAGATCCCGGCCACCGAGGAGGGACTCCGCGCGATCTCCGAAACGATCGCGGCCGGGATCAGCGTCAACGTCACGCTCGTGTTCTCCCTGACCCGCTACCGCCACGTCGTCGAAGCCTTCCTCCAGGGGCTGGAGAAGGCCCGCGCCGCCGGCCATGACCTCTCGACGATCCGGTCGGTGGCCTCGGTGTTCGTCTCCCGGGTGGACTCCGAGATCGATTCCCGTCTCGACTCCATCGACGACCCGAAGGCCGTGGAGCTCAAGGGCAAGGCGGGCATCGCGAACTGCGTGCTCGCCCATGAGATCCACTCGCAGCTGTTCACCTCCGAACGCTTCCGAGTCCTCGAACTCGCCGGGGCCCGTCCGCAGCGTCTGCTGTGGGCTTCGACCGGAGTGAAGAATCCCGACTACGCCGACACGATGTACGTGACCGGGCTCATCGCACCGAACACCGTGAACACGATGCCCGAACCCACTCTGGAGGCGTTCGCCGACCACGGTGAGGTCACCGGCCAGATCACGTCCGAGCACTACCGTGCCGCCGACGAGGTCTTCGACGCTCTGGCACGACTGGGCATCGACTACGCCGAGGTCATGACCGTGCTCGAAGAGCAGGGGCTGGAGAAGTTCAACGTCAGTTGGACCGAACTCCAGGAAACGATCCGTACGGCTTTGGACCGCTCATGAAGCTCTCACTCTCTGTTCCCGTCGATGAGGAGTTCGAGGCAGAGGCCGCGCGTCTCATCGAGGCCGGCCTGGCTTCCCGGCTGAGCGCCAAGGATGCGGAACTGTTCGACGGGGCCGCCGACGCCGCGGACCGGATGGGCTGGGTGGATCTTCCGCAGAACGCCGCAGATCTGCTCGATAAGATCGAATCCCTGCGGTTGCGTCTGCAGGAGCAGGGTCTGCGCACGATCAGCTTGGCCGGAATGGGCGGATCATCGCTCGCTCCCGAGGTGATGGCTCAGACGGCCGGTGTCCGACTCGAGATCATCGACTCGACGGATCCCAATCAGGTCGCCGAGGCGATCGGCACCGATCTCGAACACACGGTCCTCATCATCGCGTCGAAGTCCGGAACCACGGTGGAGACGGATTCGATCCGCCGCAGCTTCGCCGCGGCCTTCGAGTCGATCGGCGTCGATCCGGCGTCCCGGATGATCGCGATCACCGATCCGGGAACCGAACTCGAGGCGCTGGCCGCCGATCAGGGCTTCCTTGCGACCTTCCTCGCCGACCCCACGGTCGGCGGACGCTTCAGCGCTCTCTCGGCCTTCGGGCTCGTCCCCGCGGGTCTGGCCGGTGCCGATGTGCGCGGGATCATCGCAGAGGCCGCCGCGGCCGCCGCCGACCTGTCTGCCGACGGTCTGGACAATCCTGCACTGCGGTTCGGCGCTTGGCTGAGCATCGCCCACGCCCGGACGACGGAGAAGCTCGTCCTCGCCGAAAGCGCCGAGCGGCTGAACGGGCTCGGGGTCTGGATCGAGCAGCTCATCGCCGAATCCCTCGGCAAGGACGGTCAGGGCATCCTTCCCGTCGTCGTCGACTCCCCCGCCGACATCGGGTTCTCCGATGCACGTGCAGACGCACTCCTGTGCCTGCTCGGGCCGGCAGCCGATGGCTCAGAGCTGGGTGCGCCGTCCGGATTCGAAGCGACTATCACCGGTGGGTTGGGCGAGCTGTTCCTGTTCTGGGAATACGCCACGGCCATCGCCGGGTACAGCATCGGGGTCAATCCCTTCGACCAGCCTGATGTGGAGGCCGCGAAGGCACAGGCCAGGCACCTGCTCGACGGACCGGACTCGGGTTCGACGGAGCAGCCGCGGTTCCGTGAGGGAGACATCGACGTTCTCGAGGTCGTCGATGAGGCCACTGATCTCGTCGGAGCCCTTGAGGAGCTGTTCTCGCAGGTCGACGAGTACGGATATGTCGGCATTCAGGCCTACCTCGATCGGATCGCCGATGCCGAGGCTGCGGATCTGCGTCCGCTCGTGTCCACACATGCCGGAGTGCAGACGACCTTCGGCTTCGGCCCCCGCTACCTGCATTCGACCGGTCAGTACCACAAGGGCGGTCATCCGAACGGAGTGTTCCTCCAGATCACCGGTGAGGCTCGCACTGACCTGCTGGTGCCGGGACGCGACTTCGGCTTCGCTCAGCTGCAACGCGCCCAGGCCGCCGGCGATGCGGCGGTGCTGAGTGAGAAGGGCCGACCCGTGGTGCGTCTGCACCTGCTTGATCGTTCTCGTGGGCTCGAACAGCTGCGGGAGGCGATCGGGTCGATCAGCCCGCGCCACCACTTCGGCCACGACTGATCTGTCTGAAACGGCACTGATCCGCCGGCACGACGGACAGAGCACGAACAGAGAAGGACCCCGACCGATTCGGTCGGGGTCCTTCTCATTCGTCCACCGGGGCGTCGCCTCGGTGTCGGTGTCTCACGGTCTCGGCATCAGCGGGCCACGATGGCTCAGGAGTTGAACCGAGTGAGAACGCCCAGCAGGATGATGCAGGCCGCCCAGATGATCGCCATGAGCGTCGTGAACCTGTTGAGATTGCGCTCCGCGACGCCCGAGGATCCCAGCGACGAGGACATTCCGCCGCCGAACATGTCGGACATGCCACCGCCCTTGCCCTTGTGCATGAGGATCAGCAGGGTGAGGAAGATGCTCGTGAGCACGAGCAGCGCGATGAGAATGATGTTGAGGATTTCCACGTCGGATTCAACCTATGTTTCGTCGAGTGTTTCGTCGAATGATGCGTCTGTCAGTCTACTTCGCGACCGCGGCCTTGCACAAAGCGGCGAAGTCCGGACCGCTGAGGCTCGCACCTCCGACCAGTGCGCCGTCGACGTCCACGGAGGCGACGATTTCGGCGACGTTGTCGGCCTTGACCGACCCGCCGTAGAGAATGCGGGTGGTCTGGGCAAGAGCCTCGCCATACTTCTCACCGATGCGTGCGCGGATCGCCGATGCCATCTCGGCGGCATCGGCGGCAGTGGCTGTCTCTCCGGTGCCGATCGCCCAGACGGGTTCGTAGGCGATGACGAGGCCGGAGAGGTCGCCTGCGTCGAATCCGGCCAGCGACTCCTCGAGCTGTCCGAGGGTGAACTCGACGTGGCTCTTCTCCTGCCGCTGTTCCAGCGACTCCCCCACGCAGAGGATCGGTGTGAGTTCGGCCGAAAGTGCGGCCTTGATCTTCGCGGCCACGACCTCGTTGGTCTCGTGGTTGTCGGCACGGCGTTCGCTGTGGCCGATGACCACGTAGCTGCAGCCGAGGCGGGAGAGGAACGATGCGGCGATCTCTCCGGTATGCGCTCCGGGAGCGTGCTGGGAGACGTCCTGGGCACCGTACTTCAGCCACAGCTTGTCCCCCTGGACGAGTGTCTGCACCGAACGGATGTCGGTGAACGGCGGAATGACGACGACTTCGCAGCGGCTGTCGTCGAGTTTGGCGTCCTCGAGTGCCCAGGCGAGCTTCTGGACAGCGGAGATCGCTTCCAGATGATCGTGGTTCATCTTCCAGTTGCCTGCCAGCAGCAGGGTGCGGTCGCTCATGGTGTCTGTCTTCCTCATCCGAGTGCGTCGAGTCCGGGCAGGGTCTTGCCTTCGAGATATTCGAGGCTGGCACCTCCGCCGGTGGAGATGTGGCCGAAGGCGTCATCGGCGAAGCCGAGGCTGCGCACGGCGGCTGCGGAATCGCCGCCGCCGACCACGGTGAGCCTCTGTCCCCCGCTGCTGCCTTCGTCGGCCAGAGCTTGGGCTACGGCTTTGGTGCCGGAGGCGAAGGCCGGGAACTCGAAGACGCCCATCGGCCCGTTCCAGAACACAGTGGTCGAGCCTGCGATGATCTCGGCATAGGCGCGCGCCGATTCGGGGCCGATGTCGAGGCCGAGGCCGTCGCCTCCGGCCGGAGTGTCTTCGAGTTCGGCGACGGGCCGGACCCAGTGCTCGGCGTCGGCGGCGAAGGAGGCGGCCATGACGATGTCCGTGGGCAGGACGATGCGTGCACCACCGGATCGGGAGCGTTCGAGGTAGCCCTTGACGTCGTCGATGCGGTCCTTCTCGACCAGGCTCGACCCGATGTCATGACCGAGTGCGGCGAGGAAGGTGAAGACCATTCCCCCGCCGATGAGCAGATTGTCGGCGCGGTCGATGAGGTTGTCGATGACGCCGAGTTTGTCCGAGACCTTGGATCCGCCGAGGACGACGGTGAACGGGGATTCGGGGTTGTTGAGCAGCCTGTCGCTGACCTCGACTTCCGCACGCACGAGTGAGCCGGCATAGTGCGGGAGGAGGCCGGCGATGTCGTAGACCGAAGCCTGCTTGCGGTGGACGACGCCGAATCCGTCGGAGACGAAATCGTCGGCCAGCGCTGCCAGCTGGGTGGCGAATTCCTGGCGCTCAGCATCGGACTTCGCCGTCTCGCCGGGATTGAAGCGCAGGTTCTCCAGCAGCAGCACGTCACCGTCGGACAGGGCTGCGGCCTTCGTCTGCGCATCGTCACCGACGGTGTCGGCGGCGAAGGCGACCGGACGGCCGATGGCTTCGGCGAGTTCGGGGACGATCGGGGCCAGTGAGAACTGCGGATCCGGTTCTCCCTTCGGCCGGCCCAGATGCGACATCACGATGACCTTGGCTCCCGCCTCGGCGAGGGACCTGATCGTTCCGGCCGAGGCCAGGATGCGACCGCGGTCGGTGATCGTGCCGTCGTCCATCGGCACGTTGAGATCGCTGCGGACGAGCACCGTGTGTCCGGCGAAGATGCCCGCATCGTCGAATGTCCTCATGAGTCCCTTTCGCTGAGAATGTAGCTGACCATGTCTTTGAGTCGGTTCGTGTATCCCCACTCGTTGTCGTACCAGGCCACGACCTTGATCTGGTCGCCCAGCACCATCGTGAGCTTGGAATCGACGATCGCCGAGGCGGTGGTGCCGACGATGTCGCTGGAGACGAGTTCGTCGGTGGAGAAGTCGAGGTAGGGCGATCCGTCCGCGGCGGAGGCGAGGATCGCGTTGACCTCGTCGCGGTCGGCGCTCTTGGAGGTGGTGAAGGTGAAGTCGATGATCGATCCGGCGGGCACCGGCACGCGGACGGCGAGTCCGTCGAGCTTGCCCTCGAGGTGGGGCATGACGCGGCCGACGGTGCGTGCGGCTCCGGTGGTGGTCGGCACGATGTTGACGGCGGCGGCTCGGGCGCGACGCAGGTCCCGGTGGGGTCCGTCGACGAGCATCTGGTCGCCTGTGTAGGCGTGAACGGTGTTGAGCAGACCGGATTCGACGCCGAGGGCGTCGTCGAGCGCCTTGACGACGGTGGCCATGCAGTTCGTCGTGCACGAGGCGTTCGAGACGACGGAGTGCGCGGACGGATCGAAGGTGTCTTCGTTCACGCCCATGACGAGGGTCGCGTCGACGTCCTTTCCGGGGGCGGAGAGTACGACGGTCTGCACGGTGCCGCCGAGGTGGGCCTCGGCCTGGTCCTGCCGGGTGAAGCGTCCGGTGGATTCGACGACGAGTTCGACCTTGTGCGAACTCCAGTCGATGGCGGACGGGTCGGCTTGGCTCGTCACCGCGATCTCTCGTCCGTCGACGATGATCGCCTCGTCGGCGGCGTCGACATCATGGTCGAAGCGAGGCCACACGGAGTCGTGCGAGAGCAGATGAGCCAGGGTCGTCGTATCGGTGAGATCGTTGATGGCCACGACCTCGAAATCAGCATCGGGTTCGAGGGACAGACGGAACAGGGCACGGCCGATGCGGCCGAAGCCGTTGATGGCGATTCGTCTCATGCCTCGATCTTAGCGATCCTCGAGCATTTCCGGGGTCAGACTGGCTTCGGTGCCGGGAATTCCCAGTTCTTCCGCATGCTTGTCCGCAGTGGACAGCAGCCTGCGGATCCGGCCGGCCACCGCGTCCTTCGTCATCGGCGGGTCGGCGAGCTGACCGAGCTCTTCGAGGGACGCCTGTTTGTGGGTCACGCGAAGCTGACCGGCGTAGCGGAGGTGTTCGGGGACGTCGTCGCCGAGGATCTCCAGGGCGCGTTCGACCCGGGCGCCGGCGGCCACGGCGGCCCGTGCCGAGCGACGCAGGTTCGCATCGTCGAAGTTCGCCAGGCGGTTCGCGGTCGCGCGGACCTCCCTGCGCATCCGCCGTTCCTCCCAGACCAGCACGGCGCTGTGGGAGCCCATGCGGGTGAGCAGCGCGGCGATATCGTCGCCGTCGCGGATGACGACGCGGTCGACTCCCCGGACCTCGCGGGCTTTCGCACTCAGTCCGAGTCGGCGGGCTGCGCCGACGAGGGCAAGAGCCGCCTCGGGGCCGGGGCAGGTGACTTCCAACGCCGAGGAGCGCCCCGGCTCGGTCAGTGATCCGTGGGCGAGGAAGGCTCCGCGCCAGGCGGCTTCGGCATCGGCGACGGAGCCGTTGACGATGGCCGAGGGCAGTCCGCGCACGGGACGGCCGCGGTTGTCGACGAGTCCGGTCTGGCGGGCCAGTGCTCCCCCGTCACGGGTGACGCGCAGCAGGTAGCGGTTGGAGCGGCGGATTCCGGCGGCATTGATGACGACGATGTCGGCATGCTGACCGTAGAGATCCTTGATCTCCGCTCGCAGCCGTTTGGCGGCCTGGGCAGTGTCGAGTTCGGCTTCGAGAACGATCGAGCCGTTGACGAGGTGGAGGGCGGAGGAGAAGCGGAAGATCGAGGACACCTCGGCCTTGCGGGCGGAGGTGCGAGTGATCTTCACTCGCGCCAACTCGTCCTTGACCTGAGCGGTCAGTGCCATAGCTCGTCCTCCTGCACCTGAAGTTCTACCACTGCTCGGCGACGCCGATCCCGGCGTCCAACAACATGTCACGGTAGCATGCCGCCAGCTTGAGGCTGTCATGCTGTCCCTGCCTCCGTGAGCGCAGGGGACGTTCCCAGAGTTTCGCTCCGAACATGTCCTCGGCCCGCTGCGGCAGGTCGGGTTCGAGTTCGGTGGCCGCCTCGTCGACGAGAACATAGTCCAAGGTCAGTGAGCGGGCATGACGGTGGAGGGAGACGAGGTGTTCGCCGAGGCTCAGGTCCTTCGTCTCACCGTCGGTGGAACTGAGGTTGAGCGTGAGGGATTTCACCGCTGTCGAGGCCACGATCGCCTCGGCCAGCGAAGGCACGAGCAGGTGCGGCATCACCGAGGTGTACCAGGAGCCGGGGCCGAGGTTGAGAACCTCGGCCTCCTCCACGGCTTCGATCGTCTCGTAGCGGGCAGGTGGAGCCGCCGGGTCGAGGCGCACGGTCTCGACGTGGCCGATCGTGGAGGCGAGCACGGACTGTCCGCGCACGACCTGGAAGGAGCCGGGGAACTTCACATCGGCTTCGATCGTCAGCGGCACCGAGGACATCGGCAGCACTCGACCGTGAGCGCGCAGCAGCCGGGCCATCCAGTCCAGGCCGGCCACATGGTCGCCGTGGATCTGCCACAGTGCTGCGATGAGCAGATTGCCCACCGCGTGACCGTGCAGCTCACCTGTCGATTCGAACCGGTGCTGGATGACATCACGCCAGGTCTGGCCCCATGTGCCGTCGTCGCAGAGTGCGGCCAGAGCCATCCGCAGATCGCCGGGAGGCAGTCCGCCGAGTTCGTCGCGCAGTCGTCCGGATGAGCCGCCGTCGTCGGCGACTGTGACGACCGCGGTGAGGTCTTCGGTGAGCAGACGGAACGCCCTCAGCGCCGCGTAGAGTCCGTGGCCTCCGCCGAACGAGACGATATTGGGACCGTCCTTCTGTGCGCCCGTGGAGATGACGGGCAGATCTTCGGTCTCCATGTCATTCTCTTCCCAGATCGCGGTGACGCACGGCCACTGGGATCCCGGTCTGGGCCGACAGCAGTCGTCCGACCCTTTCGCTGATCGCCACGGAACGGTGTTTGCCGCCCGTGCAGCCGATTCCGATCATCGCGTAGCCGCGGCCCTCGTGCAGATATCCCTCGGCGACGGTGGACAGGGTTGCGGCATAGCGTTCGATGAATTCCTCGGCGCCGTTCTGCTCGAGGACGTAGGCCGCGACATCGGAGTCGAGTCCGTTGTGTCCGCGCAGATGGGGAATCCAGTACGGATTCGGCAGGAAGCGGACGTCGGCGACGTGGTCGGCGTCCTTGGGCAGGCCGTATTTGAAGCCGAAGCTCATCACCGTCAGCCGCAGCGGCGGGGTGTCGTCGTCGCTGAAGCGTTTGCGCACCTCCGCGGAGAGCTGGTGCACGTTGAGGTCGGAGGTGTCGACGATGATATCGGCGCGGTGTTTGAGGGACTCGAGTTCGGCACGTTCGGCTTCGATGCCGTCGAGCAGGGTCCCCTCCCCCTGCAGTGGGTGGGGCCGCCTGGTCGATTCGAAACGTCGGACGAGGACTTCGTCGGAGGCGTCGAGGAAGACGATGCGCAGGGACAGACCCTGATCGACGAAATCGCTGATCGTCTCCTGCAGTTCGGTGTATTTGGTGCGCCCTTTGGCGTCGATGACGATGGCGATCTTCGGCAGGGCGCCGTCGGCACGGGCGACGAGTTCGACGAGCGGACGCATCATCTGCGGCGGCAGGTTGTCGACGACATACCAGTCCATGTCTTCGAGCACATTGGCCACGGTGGTGCGGCCCGCTCCGGACATGCCGGTGACGAGCACAACCTCGATGGGGTGGTCGGATCCGTTCGATTCGGCCTGCACGCTCACTCGTCCTCCTCTGTCCGTGCCCGATCGTTCGGTGGGCACTGTACCTCTCGGCACTACTCTAGGGCAGAATCGCAGAGCTCAGTCGGCCAGAGCCGTGACGATCTTCGCGGCGAGGGAGGGACCGATTCCCTTGACCTCGCAGATCTCCTCGGCGGTGGCAGCACGGACCTTCTTCACAGATCCGAAATGGCGCAGCAGAGCGGTGCGCTTCGACTCTCCGAGACCCGGAATGTCGTCGAGCACGGAACTCGTCATCGCCTTCGCACGTTTCGACCGGTGATAGGTGATGGCGAAGCGGTGGGCCTCATCACGCAAGCGCTGCATGAGGAAGAGCCCCTCGGAGTTACGTGGGAGGATGACCGGGAACGGATCGTCCGGTATCCAGATCTCTTCGAGCCGTTTGGCCAGACCGACGACGGAGATGTCGACGATGCCGAGATCCGTCAGTGCCCGCGTCGCTGCCGCAACCTGCGGGCCGGCACCGTCGACGACGAGGAGGCTGGGTCGATAGCCGAAGCGCTCATCGGGCTCCTCGGAGGTCATCTGTTCGAGGTAGCGGCTGAAGCGACGGGAGACGACGTCGTACATCGAAGCCGTGTCGTCGGCCGCGGCTTCACCGTGGATGGCGAAGTGTCGGTAGTCGCGCTTCTTCGCCATTCCGTCTTCGAACACGACGAGGGAGGCGACGACGTTCGATCCCTGGGTATGGGAGATGTCGATGCATTCGATGCGCAGCGGTGCTTCTGGCAGGTCGAGGTGCTCCTGGATCTCCTTGAGAGCCTGGCTGCGGGTCGTCAGGTCGGACGAGCGTTTGAGCTTGTGCTGGATGAGCGCTTCCTTCGCGTTCTTCCCCACGGTCTCCAGGGCCGCCTTCTTCTCCCCGCGCTCGGGTACCCGCACGGTCACCCGCGAACCGCGCTGCTCGCTCAGCCAGGCCTCCAGGGACTCCAGATCCGCCGGCAGTGTGTCGACGAGGATCTCCTTCGGAATGGCATCGGCATCGAGTCCGGAGTAGGCCTGTCGCAGGTAGTCGGTGGTCAGTTCCGCGGGCGTGTGATCATCGGAGCGTTCGATGATCCAGCCGCGTTGGCCGCGGATACGACCCTGGCGCACATGGAAGACCTGGACGGAGGCTTCGAGCTCCTCGGTGACGAGGGCGAAGATATCGCAGTCGGCGCTCACCGACAGGACGACGGCGGATTTGTCGAGGACCTTCTGCAGGGCGGAGATCTCGTCGCGCAGACCGGCCGCGCGTTCGTAGTCGAGTTCGGCCGCGGCTGTGGCCATCTCCTTCTGCCGGTGGCTGATGAACCGGCCGGTGTTTCCGGACATGAAGTCGGAGATGCTGCGGGCCAAGTCCTTGTGATCGTCCTTGCTGATCTGACCGACGCAGGGAGCAGCGCATTTGTCGATATATCCGAGCAGGCAGGGCCTGCCGCTGCGTTCGGCCCGCCGGTAGACCCCTGCTGTGCAGGTGCGCATCGGGAAGGCCTTGAGCAGCAGGTCGAGGGTGTCCTTGATCGCCCACACCTGAGCGAAGGGACCGAAGTACTTCACGCCCTTGCGGCGTTTTCCCCGGGTGATGAAGGCCCGAGGCACCTCGTCATTCATCGTGATCGCGAGGTAGGGGTAGGACTTGTCGTCGCGGAACATGACGTTGAACCGCGGGTTGAACTCGTTGATCCACGTCCATTCGAGCTGCAGAGCTTCGACCTCGGTGTCGACGACGGTCCACTCCACCGAGTTCGCGGTGTGGACCATCGTCGAGGTGCGCGGGTGCAGCTGGGCAGGGTTGGCGAAGTACGAGTTGAGTCGGTTGCGGAGGTTCTTCGCCTTTCCGACATAGATCACCCGCCGGTCGGGGTCACGGAATTTGTAGACCCCGGCCGATGTGGGGATCGACCCGGTGGCCGGACGGTAGGTGGATGGATCAGGCATTCGGATCAGAACTTGAGCATCGGCTTGAGGAACCGTCCGGTGTGTGATTCGGCCACCTCGGCGACCTCTTCGGGAGTGCCCTGGGCGATGATCTGCCCACCGCCGCGGCCGCCCTCGGGCCCGAGGTCGATGACGTGATCGGCATTGCCGATGACGTCGAGGTTGTGTTCGATGACGATGACCGTATTGCCTTTGTCGACGAGTCCCTGGAGGACCATGAGCAGCTTCGAGATGTCCTCGAAGTGCAGACCGGTCGTCGGTTCGTCGAGCACGTAGACGGTGCGACCGCGGGAGCGCTTCTGCAGTTCGGCGGCGAGCTTGACACGCTGAGCCTCGCCGCCGGAGAGAGTCGTGGCCGGTTGGCCGAGTCGGACATAGCCGAGCCCCACCTCGACGAGGGTCTTGAGGTGTCGAGAGATCGCGGGAATCGCAGCGAAGAAGTCGTTGGCCTCCTCGATGGGCATATCGAGGACCTCGGCGATGTTCTTGCCCTTGAACGTGACTTCCAGGGTCTCCCGGTTGTACCGGGCGCCCTGGCAGACCTCACAGGGGACGTAGACGTCGGGCAGGAAGTTCATCTCGATCTTGATCGTGCCGTCGCCGCTGCAGTTCTCGCAGCGACCGCCCTTGACATTGAAGGAGAATCGACCGGGCAGATAGCCGCGGACCTTCGCCGATTCGGTTTCGGCGAACAGCCGGCGCACATGGTCGAAGACGCCGGTGTAGGTCGCGGGATTCGACCGCGGGGTGCGACCGATCGGCGACTGGTCGACGTGGACGACCTTGTCGAGATTGTCCAGGCCGGTCACGCGCTTGTGTCGTCCGGGCACCCGCGAGGCGCCGTTGAGGACGTTGGCCATCTGTGTGTAGAGGATCTCGTTGACCAGAGTCGATTTGCCCGAACCGGACACGCCGGTGACTGCGGTGAGCACACCGAGAGGGAAGGACACCGTGACGTCGCGCAGGTTGTTCTCCACGGCCTTCTCGACGGTGACCATCCGGTCCTTGTCTACGGGGCGGCGGGTCGGCGGGATCTGGATCGCCCGTCGGCCGGAGAGGTAGTCGCCGGTGATCGATCCTTCGGCATCCTTGAGGCCGGTGACGGGACCGGAGTAGACGACCTCTCCCCCGTGCTCGCCGGCGCCGGGTCCGATATCGACGATCCAGTCGGCGGATTCGATGGTGTCCTCATCGTGTTCGACGACGATGAGGGTGTTGCCGAGATCCTTGAGCTTGTTGAGTGTTTCGATGAGTCGGCGGTTGTCTCGCTGATGCAGTCCGATCGACGGCTCGTCGAGGACGTAGAGGACGCCGACGAGGCCGGAGCCGATCTGCGTGGCCAGGCGGATGCGCTGGGCCTCACCGCCGGAGAGCGTACCGGCTGCCCGGTTGAGGCTGAGGTAGTCGAGACCGACGTCGAGGAGGAACCCGAGTCGGGCGTTGATCTCCTTCATCACCTGCGCCGCCACGGCGGCATCGCGGGAGCTCAGCTCGAGGGAACCGAGGAAGGAAGCTGCTTCGTCGAGGGCGAGTTCGGAGACCTCGGCGATGGACCTGTCTCCGACCTTGACGGCGAGGATCTCCGGTTTGAGGCGCGTACCGTCACAGCTGGCACACGGGATCTCGCGCATATAGGACTCGTAGCGTTCCCGCGACCACTCGGATTCTGTTTCCTCGTGCTTGCGCTGAATGTATTGGTAGACGCCTTCGAAGCCCGTCGAGTACGTGCGTTCACGCCCGAAGCGGTTCTTGTACTTGACATGGACCTTGTAGTCCTTGCCCGTCAGAATCGCGGTCTTCGCGGACTTCGGCAGCTTCTTCCACGGCGTCTTCATATCGAAGCCGAGTTCGTCGCCGAGCCCCTTGAGCAGACGGTTGAAGTACTTCGAGACCTGTTTGCCTCCCGACCAGGGGGCGATGGCCCCGGAGCCGAGGCTGAGATCCTCGTCGGGGACGACGAGATCTTCGTCGACCTGCAGGCGCGTGCCGATGCCGTCGCAGGTGGGGCAGGCGCCGAAGGGCGAGTTGAAGGAGAACGAACGCGGTTCGATCTCGTCGATCGTCAGCGGGTGCTCGTTCGGGCACGACATGTGCTCGGAGAAAGTGCGGGTCGTGCCTTCGTCGACGAGTTCGATGTCGATGCGTCCGTCGGCGAGCCCCAGGGCGGTCTCGACGGAGTCGGTCAGCCGCGGGCGCATTCCCGATTTGGCGACGAGGCGGTCGACGACCACGGAGATCGTGTGCTTGTACTGCTTCTCCAAGGTCGGCGGTTCGCTCAGGCTGATCTGCTCGCCGTCGACGATGGCCCTGGAGAAGCCCTTGGACTGCAGGTCGGTGAAGAGGTCGACGAATTCGCCCTTGCGGGACCGGACGACGGGAGCGAGGACGAGGAACTTCGTCCGCTCCTCGAGTTCGAGCAGCTGGTCGACGATCTGCTGCGGGGTCTGCTTGGTGATGACCTCACCGCAGACGGGACAGTGCGGGATGCCGATCCGCGCCCACAGCAGGCGGAGGAAGTCATAGACCTCGGTGATCGTGCCGACGGTCGAACGCGGATTGCGCGATGTCGACTTCTGGTCGATCGACACCGCTGGAGACAGCCCTTCGATGAAGTCGACGTCGGGTTTGTCCATCTGCCCGAGGAACATCCGGGCATAGGAGGACAGGGATTCGACGTAGCGTCGCTGTCCCTCGGCGAAGATCGTGTCGAAGGCCAGCGAGGATTTGCCGGAACCGGACAAGCCGGTGAACACGACCATCGAATCGCGCGGCAGCGCGATTTCGACGTTCTTGAGATTGTGTGCTCGCGCTCCCTTGACCCACAGGGTGTCGAGATGGGAGACGCCTGTCACTTGCTCACCGTTATTGGTTTTCATCACCTGACCACTGTATTACTCGGCACTGACATTGCTGCATTCGCAGCGGTTTCCGGCTCATCTGCCGATCTCTCCGACGGAGAGGATGCGGAGCACGATATCTCCGGATTCGTCGCTGGCGGCCACGTCCACCTCGGCGTCGATGGCCCAGTCCCTGTTGTCGTCGGGATCGGCGAGGATCTGTCGGACGCTCCATGTGTCTGAACCGGGTGTGATGTCGATATATTCCCGACCGCGGGCCTTCTGGTCGACGATGAGCTCCCCGTATTCGTCGTAGAAGTCCTCGATCGCGTCTTCCCAGGCCCGTGAGTCGAATCCGGATTCGGAGTCGAGGCAGCCGAGCTCCGTGTAGTTCGCACGTTCGGCCAGCAGCACTCGGTGGAACAGGGCATTGCGGACCTCTGCGGTGAACACCTTCGTATTCTCGGAGAAGCGGCGGTCGAGTGCCGGCAGATCGTCGGGAGCTTCGGTGGGGTCGAGTCCCTGCAGGGTGCGCCATTCGTCGAGCAGCGACGAATCCGTCCGGGCGATGGTCTCACCACACCATTCGATGATGGTCTCGAGTTCCTCGGTCCGGTTCTCCGCGGGGATGTTGTGGAGCAGTGCGCGGTAGACGTCGGTGAGGTAGCGCAGCAGGCTGCCCTCGGCCCGGGCGAGGTTGTAGTAGCCGACGAACTGGGTGAAGCCCATGGCCTGCTCGAGCATGTCGCGGACGACGGATTTGGGTTCGAAGCCGCCTCGGTGCAGCCAGGGATGAGTCTCGACGAAGTGGTCGAAGGCCGGGTCGAGCATCTCGGCCAGGGGTGCGGGACTTTCGATCTCGTCGAGGATCGCCATTCGTTCGGCGTATTCGACGCCCTCGGCCTTGAGTTCAGCCAGGGTCTCTCCCTTGATCCGGTCGAGTTGGCCCTTCAGTATCTGGAACGGCACCGAGGTGGTCGCCTCGACGATGGATACGACGTCGAGGGCGTAGGTGTCGTCGTTCTCATCGAGAAGCTCCAGTGCGGCAAGCACGAAAGGAGCCAGGGGCTGGTTGAGCGCGAACTGGGGGCCGAGGTCCTGGGTGGCGATGAGTTCGCTGCCGCGGACCTCGATGAGTCCGGCGTCGATGAGGGAGCGTCCGATGCTGATCGCGGTGAGTTTGAGGTCGAGCCGGCGTTCCCTTGTCTCATGTGTCTTGTCGATGAAGTCGCTGATCGTCGACACATCGGAGCCGGGGCGGGCGACGAGGTTGAGGATCGTCGAATGGTCGATCTTCATCCGCGGCCGCAGGGTCTCGGATTCGCCTTCGATGAGTTTTGCGAAGGTCTCTTCGGACCAGCCGACGAAGCCGACCGGGGCGGCCTTCTTCTTGACCTTCTTCTTTTTCTTCTTGTCATCGTTGGCCGCTTTGGCTTCTGCCTTGAGGTTGTCGATGACGTGTTCGGGGGCTTGGGCGATGACGTAGCCGCGGGTGTCGAATCCGGCGCGGCCGGCACGTCCGGCGAGCTGTTGGAACTCGCGGACGCTGAGCCTGCGCATCTTCCGCCCGTCGAACTTCGTCAGTCCGGTCAGCAGCACGGAGCGGATGGGCACATTGATGCCCACACCGAGGGTGTCGGTGCCGGAGATGACGAGCAGCAGTCCCTTCAGCGCGAGCTGTTCGATGAGGCGGCGGTACTTCGGCAGCATTCCGGCATGGTGGACGCCGACGCCGTGCAGCAGCAGTTTGCGCAGGCTGGTCCCGAATCCCTTGCCGAAGGTGAATCCCTTGATGGCTGCGGCGATGGCGGCCTTCTGTTCCTTTGAGGCAAGGTCGACCGAGAGCAGGTTGGTGGCGAGGTCGATGGCACCGTTCTGAGAGTAGGAGACGACGTAGACCGGTGCCTTGTCGTTGCGGACGAGTCCGCGGAGAGTGTCCGAGAGCGTCTCCGTCGAATATTCGTAGTCGAGCGGGACCGGCCGGGTCGCCGAGGTGACCACGGAGGAGTCGCGTCCGGTCGTCTCCGTCATCGTCCGTCGGATGTCGGTGGTGTCGCCCAAGGTGGCGGACATGAGGACGAACTGGGTCTGCGGCATCTCGAGGAGGGGCACCTGCCAGGCCCAACCGCGGGAGGGGTCGGCGACGTAGTGGAATTCGTCCATGACGACCATTCCGGCGTCGAGCATTCCGCCTTCGCGCAGAGCTTGGTTGGCCAGGATCTCCGCCGTGGCGCAGATGACGGGCGCCTCCGGGTTGACGGTGGAGTCGCCGGTGATCATCCCGACGTTCTCGGCGCCGAAAGCGTCGATGAGGGAGAAGAACTTCTCGCTCACCAGGGCCTTGAGCGGGGCCGTGTAGTACGACCGGATCCCGCGGGTGAAGGACTGGTAGAGAGCGAACAGAGCGACGAGTGACTTCCCCGAGCCGGTCGGGGTCGCCATGATCGTATTGTCTCCGGCGAGGATCGTGAGGAACGCCTCGTCCTGAGCCGGGTAAGGCTCGACACCGATCTCTCGGCAGTATTCGCCGAAGGACTCGTAGATCGTGTCGTCGTCAGCGAATTCCGCTGGGATCTCCTGCAATCTGGCCACGCTGATGCACAGACCTTTCCGATTAGACTGATTCCATCCTATTGCTCGACACCGAGGAGTCACATATGCCGGTCTTCGCCGTCACCTACCACTATGGTCCCGATACTGATACGCGGATGGAACATCGCCCCGCGCATCGCCGCTGGCAGGCGGAGCTGAATGAGACCGGTACGATCCTCGCCTCCGGTCCCCTGGACAACGATCCGGAGCCGGGAGGGCTGCTGATCCTCAACGCTGCCGACCGTGCGGAGGTCGAAAGCCACCTCGCCGCCGATCCCTATGCCTCGCTCGGTGTCATCGAGTCGACGGACATCCGCGAATGGACTCCCGTGTTCGGCCCCTTCGCCCAGGGCTGAGCGTCGCACTGCCGGTCCGGTTCTGCCCTGACCGGGAAGACACGAGCGGGGTCCGTCTCGAGAGATCGAGACGGACCCCGCTCGTTCTGTGCCGACACCGAGGCGGTGTCAGCGCGACCGGGTCCGACCGGCTCAGGCCTCTTCGGATTCGTTCGAGCTGACGTCCTTGAAGGAGATGCCGTCCTTCTTCATCTTCACGAGTGAGGCGACGGTGGCCACCACCATGGCGAGGACGATGACGGTCAGGGACAGCCACGTCGGCACCTCGGGGATCGAGTGACCCCACGAGAGGAACTCCCAATCGCTCGAATGCAGAGCGTGGATGATGAGCTTGACGCCGATGAAGCCGAGGATCGCGGCGATTCCGTAGTGGAGGTAGACGAGCTTGTCGACGAGTCCCCCGAGCAGGAAGTACAGCTGACGCAGTCCCATGAGAGCGAACACGTTCGCGGTGAACACGAGGAACGCATTCTGAGTGACGCCGAAGATCGCGGGGATCGAGTCGAGCGCGAACATCACATCGGTCGAGCCGATGGCGATGAACACGATGAACATCGGGGTCCAGTACTTCTTGTTGTCGTCGAGGGTCACCCGCAGCTTGTTGCCGTGGTATTCGTCGACGACGTTGATCCGCTTGCGCAGGAACCGGATGAGACCGTTTTCGCCGTCGCCGTCGTCTTCGGAGCTGA
Organism: Brevibacterium sp. Lmc1; assembly: GCF_057654315.1. Classification (NCBI taxonomy): domain Bacteria; kingdom Bacillati; phylum Actinomycetota; class Actinomycetes; order Micrococcales; family Brevibacteriaceae; genus Brevibacterium; species Brevibacterium sp. Lmc1. The sequence goes on from NZ_CM172803.1 coordinate 2,231,878, forward strand.
AGGCCTGCCGGTAGGCGACGATGAGGAGGAAGATGCCGAAGATGAAGAAGACCTCGACGAAGGCGCTGATGATCGCCGCACCCGCGAGGATGAAGATGCCGCGGAAGATGATGGCGATGATGATGCCGACCATGAGCACTTCCTGCTGGTACTTCCGCGGTACCGAGAAGCTGCCCATGATGATGATGAAGACGAACAGGTTGTCGATGCTCAACGAGTACTCGAGCAGCCAGCCGGTGAGGAACTCGCTGCCGTGCTGGGCATCGCCGATGGCGAAGAGCGCGCCGGCGAAGACCAGAGCCAGGGCGACGTAGAAGGCGACCCAGATGCTCGCTTCCCGCATCGACGGGGTGTGTGGTCGCTTGACGACCAGCAGGAGGTCGAAGACGAGGATCGCAACGACGATGATTCCCGAGGTGATCATGAACCAGACGGGAATCGGAGATTCGCTCGCAGCAGCGGCGTTGCCGCCGGCCGCGAGCGTGGAGGACAGAATATCCATGGATGCCTTTCGTGGTGAACAGGATATATCCAGGTCGAAAGTCTCTCCCACGCGGTGATGCTGCGTGCGCTCCGCGGCCGGACCCCTTGTGGGGTCGTGGTGACGACCGCGGATGGACGGGATACTCCCTTTCGCCAGCACACCAGTATAAACACGCGAGCATCACTCGCGCGTCACCGGTGCGGATCAGGCGTGCCCGGCCTCCTTCATCTGGCGCAGCTCCTGCTTGAGGTCGGAGAGCTCGTCGCGCAGTCGTGCGGCGAGTTCGAACTGCAGCTCCGCGGCGGCCGAATGCATCTGCGAGGTCAGCGATTCGATGAGTTCGGTGAGGTCGGCCGCCGGCGGGCGCAGCGAACCGGGTTTGCCGGCGGCTTCCCTCTGTTCGTCGGTCAGGGTCGAGTTGTAGCCGCGCTTGCCCTTGCCGTAGTCGAATTCGGTGAGCAGCTCTCGAGTGTCCTCGTCCTCACGCTGCAGTCGTTCGGTGATGTCTGCGATCCGCTTGACCAGCGGGGCAGGATCGATTCCGTGCTCTTCGTTGTAGGCGATCTGGATGGCGCGCCTGCGGTCGGTCTCGTCGATGGCGGTGCGCATCGAATCCGTGATCGTATCGGCGTACATGTGCACCTGGCCGTTGAGGTTACGTGCGGCACGACCGATCGTCTGGATGAGCGATGTCGACGACCGGAGGAAGCCTTCCTTGTCGGCATCGAGGATCGCCACGAGGGAGACCTCGGGAAGGTCGAGACCCTCACGCAGGAGGTTGATGCCGACCAGCACATCGAATTCGCCCGCGCGCAGCTCTGTGAGCAGCTCCACACGTCGCAGAGTGTCGACATCGGAATGGAGGTACTGGACCCGGATATCGTGTTCGAGCAGGTAGTCGGTGAGATCTTCGGCCATCTTCTTCGTCAGCGTCGTCACGAGCACACGTTCATTCACGTCGACTCGGGTCTTGATCTCGTCGAGGAGATCATCGATCTGCCCCTTCGTCGGCTTGACCTTGATCTCGGGGTCGACGAGTCCGGTGGGGCGGATGATCTGCTGGACGTATCCGTTGGCGTTGCCGAGTTCGAAGTTGCCGGGTGTGGCCGACAGGTACACGCTCTGTCCCACGCGCTCCCGGAACTCGTCGAATTTCAGCGGCCGGTTGTCCATGGCACTGGGCAGGCGGAAACCGTGCTCGACGAGGGTGCGCTTGCGCGACATATCGCCTTCGTACATTCCGCCGATCTGCGGGACCGTGACATGGGACTCGTCGATGACGAGCAGGAAGTCCTCGGGGAAGTAGTCGAGCAGGCAGTTCGGTGCCGAACCGGGATCGCGGCCGTCGATGTGCCGGGAGTAGTTCTCGATGCCGGAGGTGAAGCCCATCGACTCCATCATCTCGAGGTCATAGGTCGTGCGCATCTTCAGCCGTTGGGCTTCCAGCAGCTTGTTCTGCGATTCGAACTCGCTCAGCCGCTTCTGCAGTTCGTCCTCGATGCCGCTGATCGCGGTGGCCATCCGGTTCTCACCGGCGACGTAGTGGCTGGCCGGGAACACGTGGATGGTGTCCTCGTCGCGCACGATCTCGCCCGTCAGCGGGTGGAGGGTCTGCAGCGATTCGATCTCGTCGCCGAAGAATTCGATCCGCAGCGCGAGCTCCTCGTACTGCGGGATGATCTCGACGGTGTCTCCGCGCACGCGGAAGGTCCCGCGGGTGAAAGCCATGTCATTGCGGGCGTACTGCATCGACACGAAGCGTTTGAGCAGTTCGTCCCGATCGCATTCGTCGCCCTTGTGAAGGGTGACCATCCGATCGACGTATTCCTCAGGAGTGCCGAGACCGTAGATGCACGACACCGTCGAGACCACGACGACGTCGCGTCTGGTCAGCAGCGAGTTCGTGGCCGAGTGCCGGAGACGTTCGACTTCGTCATTGATCGAGGAGTCCTTCTCGATGAACGTGTCAGTCTGCGGCACATAGGCTTCCGGCTGGTAGTAGTCGTAGTAGGAGACGAAGTACTCGACCGCGTTGTTGGGCAGCAGCTGTCGGAACTCGTTCGCCAGCTGCGCGGCGAGAGTCTTGTTCGGCGCCATGATCAGGGTCGGTCTCTGCACCTGCTCGATGAGCCATGCCGTCGTCGCCGACTTGCCTGTGCCGGTGGCACCGAGGAGGACGATGTCCCGCTCACCCGCGTCGAGCCGGTCGGAGATCTCTCGGATCGCCGTCGGCTGGTCACCGGAGGGAGAGTACTCGGAGACGACCTCGAACGGCGCCACCTCGCGGGTGACGTCGGGGCGGTGGCCGATCGCTGGCAGGGGGCGTTCTGAGCTCATAGTCCAACCCTAGCCCCCGCCCCTGACATTGGGCAGACCGGAGTCGGAACGGCAGCCTCGGCGAATTGCCTGCCGACATGTGTCAGCGTGTCAGTCGAAGCTGTCGGGCACCAGTCGGCGGCGCATCTGCAGGAAGTACGGTTCCTTCGATTCCGCATATGTTCGCATCATCTGCCCGTTCGTCCCGCCCGCAGCCTTGGCTTCAGCCAAACGGTCTCTCTTCAACTCGAGGTAACGGTCCCGCTCCCCCGTGTCCGCGATCAGCAGGTCACGGAACGCGCGCGCGAAGCGCACACCGACCGAGTCCGCGGTGCGCACATGCAGATTGACGGCGCGGCCCGGGTCCGTGTTCGCGTGGAACCATTTCCCTTCGGTCGACTCTTCGCCGAGGTGGTCGCTCATCTCGGCTCCCGGGTAACCGAGTTCGGCCAGTCGGGGTGCCAGCTCCCTGGCGGCGGTGAGATCGGGGACGAGGAGCTGCAGATCGATGACGTCCTTGGCGGGCAGTCCCGGCACAGAGGTGGAGCCGATATGTTCGATGGCGAACTCCTCGCCCGTGCCGTGTCGCAGCTTCCTGATCGCTCTCTGCGCGTCACCGATCCAGTCGGCATGCGCGGGATCGACGAGTTCGAGGGCTGCCTTCGGTGCCCGCTGCCCGGACGCGAGATTGGCGGAGAAGGGCCGGATCCGCGATTCGATGAGCCGGGCGACCGCGGCCTTCGTCTCTTCGACGGGACCGGAGTTGTCGATGATGACATCGCAGGCTGCTCGGCGGGTGTCGTCATCGGCTTGGCGGGAGATCCGTGCGGCGGCATCGTCGCGGTCCATTCCACGGGAGTCCATGAGCCGCTGCAGGCGCACTTCGGCGGGCACGTCGACGAGGAGATTGAGGTGGTAGGCCGGTGTCATGTCGTTCTCGACGAGCAGCGGGACGTCGTGGACGACGATCTCGGCGTCGGCGTACATGGCGAAGTGTTCGGCGGTGCGGTCGCGGATCGCCGGATGCATGAGGCCGTTGAGCCGTGCTGTGTGCTCGGAATCGACGAAGGCTGCCGCGGCCAGTGCCGGCCGGTCGAGCGAACCGTCGGAGTGCAGCACCTGCGGCCCGAAGGCCTCGGCCAGCTTCTCGAGCAGCGGCTGTCCGGGTTCGACGACTTCGCGGGCGATCCTGTCGGCGTCGACGAGCACTGCCCCGTGTTCGACGAGCATTGCGGACACCGTTGACTTTCCGGCGCCGATTCCGCCGGTGAGACCAATTCTCAGCATGGGATCATCCTACTGATCCAGTCGGTAGACCCGCACTCCCTCATCGGCGAAGATCGGATCTCCGACGGCGGCATCGAGGAAGGCCGCATACTCTCCCTCACCGCCCGGCAGGAGCGGAGCTTCGGGGGCGAGGACGATGAAGTCGACCCCGGTCTCCCTCAGTTCGGCGATCGCCGAGACGACTTCCGGGCTGTCCGCGCCCGGCATGGGCTCGCCGTCGAAGACGGAGCCGTGCAGGAGTTCGTCGAGGGCATCTTCGGGGGCGGAATAGGTCACCGGCGATTCCGGGCTCGAACCGATGAAGTAGCCGCCGGTCTCGTGGTAGCGGAATCCGCTGACCGACTGCCACACCATGGCTTCGTCGGCGTGGGGCTCGGCCCATGCCAGGGGGCGGGGGAAGGTCTTGACGACGGATCCGGCGGGGATCACCTCGGCGATGGAGTGCTCGTAGAACTCCGGAACTGTCACCTCATGGGCGGTCTGCGGAGCGGGGAGGATGGCCACGGCGGCGAGGACGAACAGGATGAGGAGGGCGCGGGCGCGAAGCAGCTTCCGGTGGCTCAGCGCCCACTGGAGGCCGATTCCGAGCACGGCGAAGAGCGCGATCGTCGAGTGGAGGACGAGCCGCATGGGCAGGATGTTGTTGAGTACGGGGATGGCTTCGATGAGCGCGAACGGACCGGTCTCGAGGGCGATCCGGCCGCAGAGGAGGATCGGTGAGCCGAGTGCCAGCAGGCCGACGAGGATGCCGGTTGCCGCGGCGATGCGCACCGGCACCGCGTGTGCGGACCGGTGGGCGAGGCCGAGAACGATGAGCACAGCCGCCGCCAGAGCTGGTGCGCCGACGTAGGCGCCGAGTTCGGCGGGGTCGATCTCCATGATTCGGGGCAGAGGAGACACTCCGGAACTCAGCCAGGCCGGCGCTGCGGGCAGGATCGGATCGAGCAGGTCGGTGTTCCATACTCCGTGTGGGCGGATGGCGCCCTGTGGGGCGTTCGGTCCGGACATGGTCACCAGCAGCGGGATCGCACACAGCACGGCGATACAGCCGGCGACTGCGGAACCGAGACCGAGGGCGACCCATGACCGGGCGCGGTAGAGGCGGCGTCCGAAGACGGCGAGGCTGGCCAGGAAGCAGAGTGCGGCGAGGAAGGTTCCGGCCAGAACTTCGGTGGAGACGTAGAACTGGAAGCCGAGGAGGAGCCCGAACCCTCCTCCGAGCAGCCACAGGCGACGGCTGCGCAGCAGAGAACGGCCGGGATCCACCTGTGTCGCGCGGCCGAGGTCGAGGAGAGCGAGGATCGCCCAGGCGGTCAGGGGCGGGGTGACGATATAGGCGAGGTTCGGGTGGCCGCCGAGCTGGGCGATGACATAGCTGGAGAAGCCGACTCCGGCAGCGGCGATGAAAGCGGGCGGGCGGTCGAGGAAGCGGCGGAAGAGCACAGCTGTGGCCAGGCTGCCGAGCACCGGGAAGGCGAGGATGAGGAGGTTGTAGCTCACGATGGGGCCGGCCACCCACGTCACAGGAGCGAGCAGGATCGCAAACCCTGCGAGCGAGGTGTTCCAGGCTCCGTTGACTCCCCCGCCGAGGGCGTTCATCGATTCCGTGTACAGCAGGCCGCCGGTTGCCCCCGGTCCGAATCCGAGGATGTCTGCGAGAACCTGCGCGCCGTGCCCGAGCCACCAGATGAAGAGTGAGGTGTCGTCGTTGGAGGCGACGACGCTGCCGCCGGGGTCCGCGGCGACGGAGCCGAAGACGATCAGGCTGCCGACACAGAGGATGAGGGTGTACCACAGCCACGGGCGCAGGCATGCCCGAGCCGTGGGGGCATACAGAAAGGGCTCCCGGCCTTCCGACCGGGAGCCCTTCTGGTGGCTGCTATCAGCTGCCTGCAAGCTTCTCACGCAGGGCTGCAAGAGCTTCGTCGCTGGCCAGGGTGCCCTCGTCGCTCGCCTCTTCGGAGGAGAACGATCCGGTGGCCGGAGCGGCTTCGGCAGATCCGACGGCATCGGCTGCGGAGGCCTCGGCATCCGCTGCGATGGCCTTGGCGACCTGCTTCTTGTGCTCTTCCCAGCGTTCCTGAGCTGCGGCGTACTGCTGCTCCCAGGTCTCGCGCTGAGCTTCGTAGCCCTCGACCCATTCGTTGGTCTCGGGGTCGAAGCCCTCGGGGTACTTGTAGTTGCCGTCCTCGTCGTACTCCTGCGGCATGCCGTACAGAGCGGGGTCGAGGAACTCTTCGGCCTCGGGGTCGACGCCTTCGTTCGCCTGCTTCAGCGACAGCGAGATGCGGCGGCGTTCCAGGTCGATGTCGATGACCTTGACGTAGATGGTCTCGTCGACCGAAACGACCTGCTCGGGCAGATCCACGTGGCGCACGGCCAGCTCGGAGATGTGGACGAGGCCTTCGATGCCGTCTTCGACGCGCACGAATGCACCGAACGGAACGAGCTTGGTGACCTTGCCCGGCACGATCTGTCCGATGACGTGCGTGCGAGCGAAGTGCTGCCAAGGATCTTCCTGGGTGGCCTTGAGCGACAGCGAAACGCGCTCACGTTCCATGTCGACGTCGAGAACCTCGACGGTGACTTCGTCGCCCACGGTGACGACCTCACCCGGGTGATCGATGTGCTTCCAGGACAGTTCGGAGACGTGGACGAGTCCGTCGACACCACCGAGGTCGACGAACGCACCGAAGTTGACGATGGAGGACACGACACCAGGACGGACCTGGCCCTTCTGCAGGGTCTGCAGGAAGTCGTGGCGGACGGCCGACTGGGTCTGCTCGAGCCAGGCACGGCGCGACAGGACCACGTTGTTGCGGTTCTTGTCGAGCTCGATGATCTTGGCTTCGACCTGCTGGCCGATGTAGGGGGCGAGGTCGCGGACGCGGCGCATCTCGACGAGGGACGCGGGCAGGAAGCCGCGCAGTCCGATGTCGACGATCAGGCCGCCCTTGACGACCTCGATGACGGTGCCGGTGACAACGCCGTCGTCTTCCTTGATCTTCTCGATGTCGCCCCAGGCACGCTCGTACTGAGCGCGCTTCTTCGACAGCATGAGACGACCCTCTTTGTCTTCCTTCTGAAGAACGAGGGCTTCGATTTCGTCCCCGACCTCGACGACTTCGCCGGGATCGACATCGTGCTTGATGGAAAGCTCACGTGCGAGGATGACGCCTTCCGTCTTGTATCCGATGTCGACGAGGACTTCGTCACGGTCGACCTTGACGACTTCGCCCTCAACGATGTCGCCATCGTTGAAGTACTTGATGGTCTCATCGACGGCGGCGAGGAAATCCTCAGCGGTTCCGATGTCGTTGACAGCGACCTGCTTCGGCTGCACCGATTCCGGCGTGGTGGTGGTCATATAGGTAGGGACTCCGATGGAATATTGGTCCAGATCCGGTACCCTGGCGACAGGTCGTGTAAGTTGCCGCAAGAACCGAATCCGGTCTCGATTGCGAATTTGGACTTGTATGCACAGGCGCATACGGTTGTCAATGCTAGCACCTTTTCGGGTGTGAATGCACGCCGAAGAGACGAATCATCACCACCTGGGGCCACGGAGGAACCATGAGCGAAGGAACTGACGGAGCCGAGGTCATCAGCGGTGGCTATCTCCCGATCGACGAAGAGGCTTCCGTCCGGGCCAATCGCAGCTATTGGGACAACTCGGCCGAGGAGTATCTCGCCGAACACGGCACGTTTCTCGGGGCTTCGGATTTCATCTGGTGTCCGGAGGGAATTCACGAATCCGATGTGCGCCTCCTCGGCGATGTCGCCCGGAAGCAGGTTCTCGAGGTCGGCTGCGGTGCCGGTCAGTGCTCCCGGTGGCTGGCCGAGCAGGGCGCGATCACCACAGGTGTCGACGTCTCCGCCGGAATGCTCGAGCAGGCCTCGCGTCTGCAGCGCGAACATCCCCTGAGCGCCGAGGCGACTCCCCCGACGTTCCTCCTCGCCGATGCCCGACAGTTGCCGTTCGCATCGAACAGCTTCGATCGCGCGTTCTCCTCCTACGGTGCCCTGCCCTTCGTCAAGGATGCCGAGGTCGTCTTCGCCGAGGTGGCCCGAGTGCTGCGCAACGGCGGACAGTGGGTCTTCTCGACGACTCACCCGATGCGGTGGATGTTCCCCGACGTTCCGGGTGAGGCCGGTCTGACGGTTGAGTACTCGTACTTCGATCGCACTCCGTACGTCGAGCTGTCTTCGGACGGTCAGCCGGTCTACGCCGAGCATCACCGGACGATGAGCGACTGGGTCCGTCTCCTCGTCGAAGCCGGCTTCACGATCGATTCGGTGACCGAACCCGAATGGCCCGAGGAGAATCGGACCGCTTGGGGCGGCTGGTCACCGCTGCGCGGTGCGCTCATGCCCGGTACCGCGATCTTCTCCACCACCCTGACCAAGGACTGACGGGGCCGGAACGGGGACGATCCTCAGCCGAGGACTGTGAAGTCCTCGGCCAGTCCCCCGCGACCGGTCAGCCCGGCGAGCACTGAACTTCCTTTCCCGCTCTGCATCGCCAGCCCCGCTGCGATCGCCAATGATTCCCGGAGCGCGGCCTCCGGAACAAGTGGTTCGGCACCGAGTGTCGTGGCGATGTCGATGCCGTGGACGACGAGCTCGAAGGTCCGTGTGCGCCTCCCCCGAGGCGACGCCGCGTTCGCGGACGACATCATCGACTCCCGGCTGGGGCAGGACCGCGCAACTCACCCGTCGCGCTCTCGTTCAAGCGCTAGCGCGGATGTCGTGTGGTACACGGCGCGAAAACTGCGGGGACGCTTGAACGAGCGTGGGCGAGACCGTTTTCCGCGCTTGCGCTTGAACGAGTTCGACGGGACAGCGGGCAGCAGCTCAGTGGGCGGCGGCGTGCCAGGAGCGTCCTGTGCCGACGTTGACGTCCAGAGGCACATCGAGTTCGAACGCCGACCCCATCTCCTCCGTGACGATCGTCTTCACCTCATCGATCTCGTCCGGACGGACGTCGACGATGATCTCGTCATGGACCTGCAGCAGCATCGGCGAGCGGAGACCGTCCAGACGGGCGGCCACCTTGAGCATGGCGATCTTCATGATGTCGGCTGCCGAACCCTGGATCGGAGCGTTGAGTGCGGCGCGTTCGGCCATGTCCCGCAGCTGCCGACGGTCGCTGTGCAGCGCCGGCAGATAACGACGACGGCCCATGATGGTCTCCGTGAACCCCTTGGCGCGAGCCTGCTCGACGATGTCGTCGAGATAGTCCTTGACTGCACCGAAGCGTTCGAAGTACTGGTCCATCAGCCCCTTGGCTTCATCGACGCCGATCGCAAGCTGCCGGGAGAGGCCGTAGGCGGAGAGCCCGTACACCAGCCCGTAGGACATGGCCTTGACCTTCGAGCGCATCTCGGAGTCCACCTCGTCGATGCCGACTCCGAAGACCTTCGAGCCGACATAGGAGTGGAGATCCTCGCCGTCCTTGAACGCCTGGATGAGCGCGGAATCGCCGGACAGATGAGCCATGATCCGCATTTCGATCTGCGAGTAGTCGGCGGTGAGCAGAGTCCCGTCAGTCACGTCGGGGTCGGCGATGAAGATGTCTCGGATGCGGCGGCCTGATTCGGTCCGCACGGGAATATTCTGCAGGTTCGGGTCCAGGGACGAAAGCCGTCCGGTGGCGGCCACGGTCTGCTGGTAGGTGGTGTGGATGCGGCCGTCGTCGGCAACAGTCTTGAGCAGTCCGACGACGGTCTGCTTGAGCTTCGTCGAATCCCGGTAGGCCAGCAGGTGTTGGAGGAAGGGGTGTTCGGTCTTGACGAACAGTTCGGCCAGGGCGTCGGCATCGGTCGTATAGCCGGTCTTCGTCCGCTTGGTCTTGGGCATATCGAGTTCGTCGAAGAGCACGGTCTGCAGCTGTTTGGGAGAACCGAGGTTCACCTCGTGGCCGATCGCCTCATAGGCCTCGCCCGCGCTGGCTTCGGCCTGTTTCGTGAATTCGTCGATGAGGTTCGACAGTCCGGTCTCGTCGACCGCGATCCCGGTCGCTTCCATGCGCGCGAGCACGGGCACGAGCGGCAGTTCGATCTCGCGATAGACCTGCGTCATGTTCGCGTCCTCGACGGCCTTCGCGAGCACCTCGTGGACCTCGAGCAGGGCGGCGGCGCGTTGGCCGTGCGTGGTCACCGCGGCATCGGAGTCGAGGTCGAGGGCGAGCTGTCCGGAATCAGCCTCGGGTTCGCTGAGATCGATTCCGGCACGGTCGGCGGCGATCTGACCGAGTTCGTAGGACCGGGCATCGGGAACGAGGAGGTAGGCAGCCAGGGCCGTGTCCCCGGCGATATCCGTCACGGACAGTCCCATCGACTCCCACGCTTTGATCTGCAGCTTCGAGCTGTGGAGGATGAGCGAATGCCCGCCCAGGGCGGAACCGAGCGCGCCGACGGCCTTCTGCCCCGCCTCGGCGAGGTCGACGACCCAGGCCCGGCCGGGTTCGGCGGAGACCGCCAGGGTCCGTGCCTGACCGTGGCCGAGTTCGAAGGAGGCGTCGGAATCAAGCGCCAGCACATCGTGGTCGGCGATTTTCGTCAGCAGAGTGTCGATGTCGACGGTCTCGATGTTCGTCTCGCGTGTCGGTGCCGGTTCGGACTCGGCTCCGGCCTCGGGGAAGATCGCGGCCAGACGCTTGCCGAGGGCCTGGAACTCGAGTTGGTCGAACAGGCTCGACAGCTCGGCCGGGTCGCCTTCGCCCCAGGCCAGATCGTCGTACTCCAGTCCCAAGTCGACGTCGTCGAGGAGGCGGTTGAGTCGGTAGTTCCGCTCCACCTCGCTGATATGGTCGCGCAGCTTCTCACCGACCTTGCCGCCGATCTTGTCGGCGTTGTCCAACACCCCGGGCAGATCGCCGTGTGCGGTGAGCCATTTCGCGGCGGTCTTGTCACCGACTCCGGGCACACCGGGCAGATTGTCGGCCTTCTCACCGACGAGCGCGGCCAGCCCCCGGTAGTTCGCGGGGCTCACCCCGTACTTCTCCTCGACCGCGGCCGGCGTCATCCGGTTGAGATCGCTGACTCCACGTTTCGGGTAGAGGATCGTCACCCGGTCGGAGGCGAGCTGGAACGAATCTTTGTCTCCGCTCATCACCTCGACGAACGAGCCGGCATCCGTGCCCATCTTCGCCATCGTGGCCAGAGCGTCATCGGCCTCGAAGCCCTCCTTCGTCACCACCCGGATGCCCATCGCCGTGACGATGTCCTTGATGAGGTCGATCTGCGGGTGGAACTCGGGCGGAGTCTTCGCCCGTCCGGCCTTGTAGTCGGGGTATTCCTCGAGGCGGAACGTCTGGCGTCCGAGGTCGAAGGCCACGGCCACGTGGCTGGGCTCTTCGTCGCGGAGGACGTTGATGAGCATGGAGATGAAGCCGTAGATGGCGTTCGTCGTCTGGCCGGTGCTGGTGGAGAAGTTCTCGACCGGCAGGGCGTGGAATGCCCGGTAGGCCAGGGAGTGTCCGTCGATGAGCAGGAGGGATTCGTTTGAGTGACTCACATGGCATAGCCTAGCGTTCGAAGCTGACTTGAAGGAGAACCGATGCTGCGTCCCGACGTGTCCCTGACCGCTCACACCTCCCCTGAGGAGATCGACACGCTGCTCGGGCAGCTGCGCACGCCGGGGTCCGGGGGTGAGCTGGCCGAGAGGATGGGAATCGAGTTCGTCGAGCTCGCTCACGATCATGTCGTGGCCACCGCTCCGGTCGTCGGCAATCGGCAGCCGATGGGTCTCTTCCACGGAGGCGGCCACGTCGTTCTCGCCGAATCCCTGGCGTCGATGCATTCGTATCTGCTCTCCGGCGGTAAGAACGTCGTCGGGGTCGATCTCAACGCCACTCACCTGCGTGCCGCGCGAGAGGGCGAGGTGACCGGTCGCGCCGAGGTGCTCCACCAGGGACGCACGATCGTCTCCCATGAGGTCAAGATGACCGACGAGGCGGGGCGCCTGCTCTCGATCGTGCGGATCACGAATATGATCCTGAAGACCGAGCCGAAGGGCTGAGGCACAGCGCCTCCTCGGCGAAAGTCCACAGCGAAAGCAGAGGGCCGGCGAATCCATCTCGGGATTCGCCGGCCCTCTCGGGTTCCGGATCCGGACCGTGGCCGGTCCGGGAGGTGATTACTTCTTCGTGCCGATCTGCTTGAGCACGGTCTCAGCGACCTCGCGCATCGTCAGGCGACGGTCCATCGAGGTCTTCTGGATCCAGCGGAAGGCTTCGGGCTCACTCAGACCCATGGAGGTCTGCAGCAGGCTCTTGGCGCGCTCGACGAGCTTGCGGGTCTCGAAGCGTTCGGTGAGATCGGAGATCTCGGACTCGAGCGAGCTGATCTCGGCATGACGCGAGAGCGCGATCTCCAGGGCCGGGATGAGGTCGGCCGAGGTGAACGGCTTGACGACATAGGCCATGGCACCCGCATCGCGGGCTCGCTCGACGAGCTCCTTCTGCGAGAAGGCGGTGAGCAGCACGACCGGCGCGATGCGAGCCCTGGCGATGCGCTCGGCGGCGGAGATTCCGTCGAGGATGGGCATCTTGATGTCCATGACGACGAGGTCCGGGCGCAGCTCCTCAGCCAGGCGGATGGCGGATTCGCCGTCCGCCGCCTCACCGACGACGTCATAGCCGACCTCGCGGAGCATTTCTACGATATCGAGACGAATCACGGCCTCGTCTTCGGCCACGACTACGCGGCGGACCGGCACGGACTCATCTGAAGTTGATTCTTCGCTGTTTGAAAGCACGGCACCAGTCTAGACCAGGCGCTCAGCGTCATGGCCAGCGGACCCGGAAGTTTATTCTGTGAGGGTGGCCACGGGCGGTGACGGTGGCCACCGGAGGGCATCCTCGGCGGGTGGCGATTGTGCAATCGGTCCGCGCGCGCAGTAGAATCGTCCCCGTTGCACAGGCGGTCCTGACAGGACAGCTCGCAACGCGCCGGATTGGCGGAATCGGTAGACGCGGTGCACTCAAAATGCATTGTCGAAAGACGTGCGGGTTCGAGTCCCGCATCCGGTACGGACGAAGGCACTGTCGAACGTGATGTCGACAGTGCCTTCTGTGTTTCCCGGGAAGCGATGGACGACCGAAATTCAGCGGGCCGCGCGCAGGTCGAGGGAGTACAGCAGCGTGTCGTAACGCTTCTCCCCCACCGCCACGAAGTCCGGGAGTCGTCCGTATCGGGTGAAGCCGAGGGATTCATAGAGGCCGATGGCGGCCGCATTGTCTCCGCGCAGGTCGAGAGTGACCACTTCCGTGCCGTGACGACTCGCCGCCCGAATGAGCGCCTCCATCAGCTTCCTGCCCGCGCCCTGACCTTGGGCGTCCGGGGCGACGGCCACCTTTTCGATGTCGACATGCGGGCGGAACGTCGGGCGAGTGTACCGATTCCAGTACGCGAAGCCGGTGACCTCGGTTCCGGTGCGAGCGATTGCCGCAGCGGAGTCCCCGGCGTCAGTCCCGGCGGCCAGGCGGCCGACGAGATCCGCGATCTCCTCGACAGACGGAGCTGAGACCCAGCCGAGAGCGGCACCTGCATCGACGAGGTGGCCGAGCAGCGATGTCACCTGCAGGACATCGTGCTCGGCCACCCCCTCGGCGGGGATGAGATCAACTCTGACTGCGGGCGTCCTCGGTGCGGGTCTCGTCGACATCTGCGTCCTCCTCGGTCGGAACGTAGCCGTTGATGCGCGGGGCATCGTAGCGTTCGACGTCCAGGATCTCATGCCGCTTGGCCACGATGGCCGGGACGAGTGCCTGACCGGAGACGTTGAGCGCGGTGCGGCCCATGTCCACGATCGGCTCGATGGCCAGCAGGAGTCCGACGCCCTCGAGGGGCAGACCCAGGGTCGACAGGGTCAGGGTGAGCATCACGGTCGCACCTGTCGTGCCGGCCGTTGCGGCCGAGCCGATGACGGCGACGAAGATGATGAGCAGGTACTGGATGAGGGAGAGATCGATGCCGAAGAACTGGGCGACGAACACGGCGGCAATGGCCGGATAGATCGCAGCGCAGCCGTCCATCTTCGTCGTCGCACCGAAGGGCACGGCGAAGGCGGCGTAGGAGTGGGGCACCCCGAAGTTGTCGGTGGCGACCTTCTGCGTCACGGGCATGGTGCCGATCGACGACCGGGAGACGAAGCCCATCTGAGTGGCCGGCCAGACTCCGGAGAAGTACTGGCGCACCGACAGTCCATTGGCGCGAGCCAGGGCCGGATAGACGATGAAGAAGACGATCGCGAGGCCGATGTAGACGGCGACGACGAACCACAGCAGCGAGCCCATCGTCGACCAGCCGTAGGAGTTCACTGCGTTGCCGATGAGGCCGAGCGTACCGATCGGGGCGATGCGCACGATCCACCAGACGACCTTCTGGACCACGGCCAGGGCCGCCTCGGTGAACTGGAGGAACGGCTCTGCGGCCTTGCCGACCTTGACCGCGGCGATGCCGATGGCACCGGAGACGATGATGAGCTGGAGGATGTTGAAGTTGACCTCGGAGGTCATGACTCCGGCGTCATCGGGTGCGGTGGCCACCTCGAGCCCGAGGAAGTTCACCGGGATCAGTCCGGTGAGGAAGCCCAGCCAGCTGCCCTGGGAGTCGGGTGCACCGGCGTTGAGCGAAGCGGCATCGGCGTGGGCGCCGGGCTGTATGACGATGCCGATGATGAGTCCGAGGACGACGGCGATGAGAGCGGTGAGGGCGAACCACAGCAGGGTCGACATCGCCAGCCTGGCGGCGTTGGTGACCTTGCGCAGGTTGCCGATGCTCGCGATGATCGCGGTGATGACCAGTGGGACGACGGCGGCCTTGAGCAGTGTGACATACGACGAGCCGATGGTGTCCAGGGTCTGGCCGAGCCAGTTGTCAGCGGTGTCGCTGACCGGTCCCCATGAGCGGGCGATGAGCCCGAGGATGACACCGGCGACGAGTGCGATGGTCACCTGCACTCCGAAGGACTTGCTCCACGCGGGCAGTCTCATTGAATTCCTCTCCTAGCGGGTCCTCCCCTGGCAGATCCGCAGGGAGGATTAGGCAACAGAGAGCACAACTGTTGAGCAATCCGCAAAATTCCCCGGCCACCTGTGATCTGTCTCGCAGTTTGGAATCGGTCCACGCTCGGCCCCGGATACAGAGACGCCGGCGGCGCCCGCCCCGTGATCATGGGGCAGGTGCCGCCGGCGTTTGAGCCTCGTAGCGGTCAGTGGCGGGGCGAGTGGCCCTCGCGCACGATCGGCACTTCACGGGTGATCGGCGCTTCGGCCACGACTCCGTATCCGGCCAGCGGGTCCTCCTCGGAATCCGAGGCATCCTGATAGGCGGCCGTCACACCCTTGGCGGCATCACCGATGGTGTGGATGCGCAGGGCGTTCGTCGAACCGGGGATCCCGGGAGGCGAACCGGCCACGAGGATGCTCTGATCGCCTTCGCGGGCGGTGCCGTCCGCGAGCAGAACGGCGTCGACCTGACGCGCCATCTGGTCGGTGTGGCGCACGGTCTTCACGAGGTACGGGCGCACTCCCCAGGTCAGCGCCAGCTGGTGGCGGACCTGCGGGTCGGGCGTGAAGCCGAGGATGGGCCAAGCAGGGCGCAGCCGCGACATGCGCCGCACAGAGTCGCCGGTCTGTGAGAAGGTGCACAGGAGGTCGATATCGAGCTGCTCAGCAATCTGCACGGCGGCGGCGGTGACGGCTCCGCCCTTCGTGTGCGGGACGGTGCCCAGTGCCGGGATCCGCTCGAGACCGTGCTCTTCGGTGGAGCCGATGATCCGGCTCATCGTCCGGATCGCCTCGACCCAGTGCGCACCGACCGAGGTCTCACCGGAGAGCATGAGCGCATCGGCGCCGTCGAGGACGGCGTTCGCGCAGTCGCTGGCCTCGGCGCGGGTGGGCCGCGGCGCATCGATCATCGTCTCGAGCATCTGCGTGGCAACGATGACGGGCTTGGCCTGCTGGCGGGCGATCTCAACGGCCCGCTTCTGCACGATCGGCACCTGTTCGAGCGGCAGTTCGACGCCGAGGTCGCCGCGGGCGACCATGATTCCGTCGAAGGCATCGATGACCTCATCGAGCTGGTCGACGGCCTGCGGCTTCTCGAGCTTGGCGATGACCGGAGCCGTGATGCCGACCTCGTCCATGACCGCGCGCACATCGTTCATGTCCTCGGGGCTGCGGACGAAAGACAGGGCCACCCAGTCGAAGCCGAGCTGAAGCCCCCATTTGAGATCGTCGACGTCCTTCTCCGACAGGGCGGGGACGGAGACCGGGACGCCGGGGAGGTTGATGCCCTTGTGGTTGGAGATGGTTCCGCCGATCTCGACCTCGGTGACCACATCGGTGTCGGTCACCTCGGTGGCGCGCAGGCGCAGGCGCCCGTCGTCGATGAGCAGCGGATCGCCCACGGAGACGTCTTCGGCCAGGGTCGGCAGGGTCGTGGATACGAGCTCTGCGGTACCGGGGACGTCACGGCTGGTGATGGTGAAGGTGGCCCCTTCGACGAGCTCTTCCTTCCCGTTGGCGAAGGTGCCCACGCGGATCTTCGGACCCTGCAGGTCCAACAGGACGGCGACGGGGCGTCCGGTGTCGAGGGCCGCCTGGCGGACCCAGGCGAACTTCTCTTCGTGCTCTTCTCGTTTTCCGTGGCTCAGATTGAATCGGGCGACATCGACGCCCTCATCGACGAGCTCGCGGATCTCTTCATAGGAGTTCTGGTTCGGACCTAAAGTTGCGACTATCTTTGCACGCCTCATACGCTCCACCCTACCTAAAGTCTCAGCGGGCGGTTTCCACCGCTCTACGCTGGTCACGGGCGGTGAGAGTGCGGCACTTCGCTGTGCCGCCCCACCGCCCTTTCTCAATCTCTGACATGCATTATCTTAGCATTTGAACCCTTCGTCGGTGGGCCGCACGGGTGCCGGCAGTCGCGTCGACCCGGTCAGGAACCGGTCGACTTCCGCGGCCGCGGCACGGCCTTCCGCAATGGCCCAGACGATGAGCGACTGTCCGCGTCCGGCATCGCCGGCGACGAATACTCCCGGCTGCGCCGTATAGTCCTCGGCCCGATCGAATGCCCCACCGGCACCGGCTTCCAGATCGATCTGCGCGGTCTCCGGTCCGCTGAATCCCAGTGCCAGCAGCACGAGATCAGCCGGGATGACGTGCTCGGTTCCCGGTGTCGGGATGCGGCGGCCGTCGGCGAACTGCGTCTGTGCGACTTCGATTCCGCACACCTTGCCCGAGTCGTCTCCGACGAACCGCGTCGTCGAGGCCAGATACCGCCTGGTTCCGCCCTCCTCGTGTGAGGATTGGACCTCGAAGATCCGCGGCACCGTCGGCCACGGCGAGTCGGCACCGCGGTCGACCGGCGGCTGGGCGCCGATGGCCAGTGTCGTCACCGAGGCGGCTCCCTGGCGCAGAGCCGTTCCCAGGCAGTCCGCTCCGGTGTCGCCGCCGCCGATGATGACGACGTGCTTGCCGGCCGCATCGATGAACGGTGCCGAGTCTGCCGCCGAGGCCGCGTCGGACGCCTGTGCCCGGTTGGACGGCACGAGGTAGTCCATCGCGAATTCGATTCCGTCCAGTCCGCGCCCGGACAGCTCCATATCGCGCGGCACGGTGGCTCCGGTCGCCACCAGCACCGCGTCGAAGCGAGTCTGCAGTGCGGCGAAGTCGATGTCGCGGCCGATCTCGACTCCGGTTTCGAACCGAGTGCCTTCGGCACGCATCTGGGTCAGGCGGCGGTCGATATGGTGCTTCTCGAGTTTGAAGTCCGGGATGCCGTAGCGCAGCAGTCCGCCGAGGCGGTCCTCGCGTTCGAAGACGACGACCGTGTGCCCGGCTCGGGTCAGCTGCTGAGCGGCGGCGAGTCCGGCCGGTCCGGAGCCGATGACGGCGACGGTGTGCCCGGTGATCCGGTCGGGGACGACGGGGGTGATGAGTCCGGCGGCGAATCCGTCGTCGACGATGGAGACTTCGACCTGTTTGATCGTCACGGCGGGTTGGTTGATGCCGAGCACGCAGGCGTTCTCACACGGTGCCGGGCAGGCCCGGCCGGTGAATTCGGGGAAGTTGTTCGTCGCGTGGAGCAGTTCCACGGCGCGGGAGAGCTCCCCGCGATACATGGCGTCGTTGAACTCCGGAATGAGGTTGCCCAGCGGACATCCTTGGTGGCAGAAGGGCACTCCGCAGTCCATGCAGCGAGAAGCCTGTCGGCGCAGCTGTGCCGGATCACCCTTTTCGTAGACCTCGGAGTAGTCCATGAGCCGGATCGGCACGGGCCTGCGGGCAGGGAGTTCGCGTTCGGTGGTGGTGAGGAATCCTCGCGGATCAGCCATGTGCGGCCTCCAGAATGGTCTGCCAGGTGTTCTCGGAATCGGCAGTTTCGCCGCTGTTCTCGAGCTCTTCCTGGATGTCTTTGATTCGCGCATAGGCGACGGGAATGATCTTGGTGAAACGGGACAGGATGTCCTGCCCGCGGTCGAGTCCGGCCAGCAGTTCGCCGGCCAGCGGAGAACCGGTCGCCGCGACATGGTCGCTGAGCAGTCTCTGCAGGATCGGCACATCGGAGTCGCCGATGCCGCCGAATCTGAAGACGCCCGCGGCTCGTTCCTTCGGGTTGAGTCGACTGGGATTGAAGTCGAGGACGAAGGCCGTGCCTCCGGACATTCCGGCCGCGAAGTTGCGTCCGGTGGGTCCGAGGATGACCGCCACTCCCCCGGTCATGTATTCGAGTCCGTGGTCTCCGATGCCTTCGACGACGGCTTCGACGCCCGAGTTGCGCACGAGGAATCTCTCGCCGACCGTACCGGACAGGAATATCGACCCGGACGTCGCACCGTAGCCGATGACGTTGCCGGCGATGACGTTGTGTTCCGGTCGGGTGGAGTTCTCCGGGCGAGGCGCGACGCTGATCGTACCGCCCGACAGTCCCTTCCCGACGTAGTCATTGGCGTCGCCGCGCAGATCGATGCTCACACCGCGCGGCATGAAGGCGCCCAGGGACTGACCGGCCGTGCCGTTCAGGGACACCCGCACGGTTCCCGAGGGCAGCCCGTCCGCGCCGTGGGCCTGAGTCACTCGGTGGCCCAGCAGGGTGCCGACCGACCGGTCCGTATTCTCCACCTCGGCGTTCAGGTGCACCGGGGAACCGGCAGCGACAGCCGCTCCTGCCTGCTCCAGCAGTCGAACGTCGAGTTCGCCCGCGAAGTCACGTGGTGTGCGCGCCTGGCTCACCCTCGCCGAGGCGGGAGCGCCGTCGAGATCGGTCGGAACCGTCAGGATCGGTGTCAGGTCGAGATCCAGTCCCGAGGCGGCCGCCCGATCTGCGTCGATACGCAGACGTTCGACGGCGCCGATCGCCTCGTCGAGGCTGCGCAGTCCCAGCTGTGCGAGGTAGCCGCGGACCTCCTCGGCAATGAAGGTGAAGAAGTTCACTACATGGTCGGCCTGACCGTGGAACCGTTCGCGCAGCTTCGGGTTCTGCGTGGCCACGCCGACCGGGCAGGTGTCCTGGTGGCAGACCCGCATCATGATGCATCCGGAGACGACGAGGGCGGTGGTGGCGAAGCCGAATTCCTCGGCCCCGAGCAGGGCGGCGATGATGACGTCGCGGCCGGTCTTCAGCTGCCCGTCGACCTGGACGCTGATCCGCTCGCGCAGACCGTTGAGCACAAGGGTCTGCTGGGCTTCTGCCAGTCCGAGCTCCCACGGGGTTCCGGCGTGTTTGAGCGAGTTGAGCGGGCTGGCACCCGTGCCCCCGTCATGGCCGGAGATGAGCACGACATCGGCTCCGGCTTTCGCCACTCCGGCGGCCACCGTGCCGACTCCGATTCCGGAGACGAGTTTGACGTGGACGCGGGCAGCCGCATTGGCCCGACCGAGGTCGTGGATGAGCTGAGCGAGGTCTTCGATGGAATAGATGTCGTGATGCGGAGGCGGCGAGATGAGACCGACTCCGGGAGTGGCGTGGCGGGTCTTCGCGATCCACGGGTACACCTTCTCCCCCGGCAGCTGACCGCCTTCGCCGGGTTTGGCACCTTGGGCCATCTTGATCTGCAGGTCGTCGGCGGCGGTGAGGTAGTGGCTGGTGACGCCGAACCGACCGGAGGCGATCTGCTTGATCGCCGACCGACGCTCCGGGTCGAGCAGGCGCTCGGTGTCCTCGCCGCCCTCGCCCGTATTCGACTTTCCGCCGATCCGGTTCATCGCGATCGCCAGCGTCTCGTGCGCTTCGGCCGACAGCGAGCCGTAGCTCATGGCCCCGGTGGAGAACCGGCGCATGATGGCTTCGGCGGGTTCGACCTCGGAGATGTCGATCGGACCCGATTCGGTCGGGACCAGGTCGAAGAGCCCGCGCAGAGTCATCAGCTCGGCGGACTGTTCGTCGACGGCACGCGTGTACTGCCGGAAGATGTCAAAACGACCGGTGGCCGTCGAGTGCTGCAGTTTGAAGATCGTCTCCGGGTTGAACAGGTGCCCCGGGCCTTCCCTCCGCCACTGGAATTCTCCGCCGACGAGCAGGTTCCGGTGCGCCGGACGCGGATGGTCCTCACGATAGGCATCGGCGTGCCGCGCCGTCGTCTCGGCCGCGATGTCGTCCAGCGTCTTGCCGCCGAGCTGATGCGGGGTCGAGGTGAAGTGCTCATCGATGACCGAATCCGCCAGTCCGAGAGCCTCGAAGGTCTGCGCCCCGTGGTAGGACTGGACGGTCGAGATGCCCATCTTCGACATGATCTTCAGCAGGCCCTTATTCAGCGCCGTGAGCACATTGGCCACGGCCGCCTCGGCACTGATGCCTCGGATCCGTTCGGACCTGACAAGATCCTCGGCCGATTCCATGAGCAGGTACGGGTTGACCGCCGAGGCTCCGAAGGACACGAGCGTGGCCGCATGGTGGACCTCGCGGACGTCTCCGGCCTCGACGATGATGCTCACCTGGGTGCGGCTGCGCTCGCGGACGAGGTGGTGGTGCAGTGCCGAGGTGAGAAGCAGCGACGGGATCGGCGCATATTCCGAGTTCGACTCCCGATCCGTGAGGATGAGGAACACGGCGCCGTCGGCGACCGCGGCGCTCGCCTCCGCGCAGAGGTCGGCGAGGCGAGAAGCCATCGCGTCCTCACCGGCGCCGACCGGGTACAGACCCGACAGCGTCACCGAGGGGCGGGTGATTCCCTCGCCGAGGTGGCTGCCGGACAGGTGCGCGATCGCCGTGAGCTCGTCGTTGTCGATCACCGGCCGCTCGAGCAGGATATGTGCGGAGTCCGGCCCGGTGGAGCACAGCAGGTTGCCTTCGCGGCCGATTCCGGCCGACATGCTCGTGACGATGTCCTCGCGGATGGAGTCCAGCGGCGGGTTCGTCACTTGGGCGAAGTTCTGGTGGAAGTGGTCGAAGAGCAGCCGGGGGCGGGTACTCAGCGCCGCGATCGCGGTGTCGCTGCCCATCGCGCCCAGCGGCTCGGCCCCAGTTTCGGCCATCGGGGCGATGAGCACACGCAGCTCTTCCTCCGTGTATCCGAAGGTCCGCTGTCGTCTCCGAACCGAGGCGCCGGGGTGGCTGACGTGGACGCGGGTCGGCAGTTCGGCCAGTCGGGTGGCCGAGGCGTCGACCCATTCCCGGTAGGGATGTTCGGTGGCGAGGCTGTTCTTGATCTCCGTGTCGGAGATGATGCGTCCGGCCTCCACATCGACGAGGAACATCCTGCCGGGGGTCAGTCGTCCGCGGGCGGTGACTTCGGCTTCGGGCAGGTCGACGACTCCGGCTTCGCTGGCGAGCACGACGGTGTCCTCGGTCATGATGTACCGGGCCGGGCGCAGGCCGTTGCGGTCGAGCACGGCTCCGGCGAGTCGGCCGTCGGTGAAGGCGACGCAGGCCGGCCCGTCCCAGGGCTCCATGAGCAGCGAGTGGTATTCGTAGAAGGCCCGCCGCTCCTCGGACATGGCCGGGTTGTTCTCCCAGGCTTCGGGAATCATCATCAGCATGGCCTGCGGCAGCGACCGCCCGGAGGCGACCATGAGTTCGAGGACCGAGTTGAAAGAGGCGGAGTCCGAGGCTCCGGCAGGAATGATCGGGAAGATCCGCTCGAGTCCCTTGGACGTCCCTGCGACCGGAGATTCGAGGAGGTCGCTGGCCAGGGCGGATTCGCGTGCCTGCATCCAGTTCCGGTTGCCGCGCACCGTGTTGATCTCGCCGTTGTGGGCGATCGTGCCGAACGGCTGTGCCAGCTGCCAGGAGGGAAAGGTGTTCGTGGAGAACCGGGAGTGGACGAGAGCGATCGCCGAGGTGAGGCGTTCGTCACCGAGTTCGGTGAAGAAGCGGTCGAGCTGGGCGGTGGAGAGCATTCCTTTGAACGTCAGCGTCGTCGGCGACAGCGACGGGAAGTAGAGGCCGGCGTTGTCGAGTCGCTTCCGCACGATGAACGCCCGGCGAGCGAGATCGTTCTCATCACGGGCGGGATGGTTCTCATCACAGCCGAAGAACACGTAGCGCATGGCCGGCATGGTCTCGGCGGCGATCCGACCGAGCACTCCGGGGTCGACAGCCGCGGATTCCACGTGGAGGACCTGCAGTCCTTCTTCCGCGGCGATCCTGGACACGAGTGCGTCCTGGTCGACGCCTGCGGCGTCAACGCTGAAATCGGGCTGCGTCTCCTTGGTCAGCGGAGCGTTGGCGGCGTTGAGATCGGCGGCGTAGTCCTGAGCGAAGAAGCCGATGCCCATGGCATAGCTGCCCGGCGCCGGAAGAGAGATTCCGGATTCGCCGAGAACGGCGGCGAAATAGTCGTGCGGGATCTGGATGGTCAGTCCGGCACCGTCTCCGGTCCCATCGTCGGAACCGATTCCGCCGCGGTGTTCGAGCCTGCGCAGAGCGTCGAGGGCCTGGGTGATGACCGTGTGGTCGGCTCCGCCCCTGTAACGGGCGATGAGGGCCAGACCGCAGTTGTCGTGTTCGAGCGCCGGATCGTAGAGCCCGATGCGGCCAGGTGGGGCCGTGGTCTTGGGGGTCGACTGAGCGCTGTGGTTCATATACTGCCTTCTCGGTGTTGTGTGCTTCCCGAAAAGACGGCGCTGTCCTCTGCGGTTTGGACGAGTCCGGAAAGGGTGTCCCCGGACCCGGCTGTGAGATGACTCTCACAGCCGGAGTATCAACTTACACCATGTGCAATTTGAGAGAAAGCAGAAAAAGGAACGAAGTGCGAACCTATTTGTCTTGAGTATCGGACGTTCGAGGGTCTGCGTCGTGCGCTGCGGGGGCTGACTTCCCGCGCACATCCGGCACGATCGAGATCGCCGAGGTGACCGCCCCGAAGAATCCGAAGCTGTGGCGACCGCTGAGATCGATTCCGGATTCGTCCTCGGGCTCCGAGTCGTCCGGGTCGGCGCCAGTCGTGGTGCTGTCCCCTGTCGCAGACGCCGCATCGTCGACGTCTGCACGGCGCGCAGAAGCATCGGCAGTCAAGTCGGAAGCCGAGGCGGGGGACGCTGTCACGGTCGAGCGCCGTGATGTCGGTGCCCCGCCTCCGTCGTGACCGTGCTGATCGTCCGGATCGGCCACCCGCGCTACCGAAGGCAACGGGGCTCCGGAGGCGGCGGCCGCCTCGGCGATATTGGGTGCATTGATCTCAAAGGTGTGCTTTCCGCGGCGATGGCGGCGCAGCAGGGTCCGGGACCCGTGCATGTAGACACCGGTCTCATAGGTGCGGTGACGCAGTCGGGAGACGATGAGCCAGCCGAGGCCGATGAGCAGGGCGAGGATGGCCGTCCACACGTTGAACGGCAGTCCGAACAGCAGGCGCGCGTCCTCGGCGGCGGGGGTGCCGATCCGCAGGGCCTCGAGCAGAATGCGGCCGAGGCCGAACAGGCACAGATACAGGGCGAAGACCTGTCCGTAGCCGAGCCGGAGGCGTTTGGACACGATGATGAGCACAACACAGGCGATGAGGTTCCACGCCGATTCGGTGAGCACCGTGACCAGTTCGAGGCGACCATCGAACCAGTCGCTGAAGGCTCCGGCGACGTGGCCGAGGATGAGCCCCGGTGCGACCGAGTCGAGCAGTGGTCGGAACCTGATGCCTTGGATGCGAGTGAGCACCCAGACGGAGAGGAAGCCGAGGATGGTGGCGCCCCAGAAGCTGAATCCGCCGTCCCAGACCGCCAGCGCCCGCAGCGGGCTGCCGTCGGGGCCGAAGTAGGTGTCCGGCGCCGAGAGCAGATGTCCGAGGCGTCCGCCGATAATTGCTGCAGGCAGACCGACGACCGTGATGGCCCACAGGTCTCCCTTATGGCCGCCGCGGGCGCGCCATTGGATGCCTGTCATCCACAGCGCGAGTCCGATGCCGAGGACGGTGAAGACGACCCATGCCGGGCTGAAGCTCATGCACACCCTTCTGCGAGCTCGGCGGCGAGTCGACCGACTCCGGCCACTCCTTCGGAGTCCAGCGCCCGAACGAGGGCGGAGCCGACGATGACGCCGTCGGCGTATTCGGCGACCTCGGCCGCCTGTTCGCGGTTCGACACGCCGAGGCCGACGCAGGCGCGTTCGGCTCCGGCTTCCTTCAGCCGGGCGACGAGATCGCGGGCATGGTTGTCGACTTCGGAGCGGACGCCGGTGACGCCCATGGTCGAGGCGGCGTAGACGAATCCGGAGCTGTGCTCGACGATTCGGGCCAGGCGCTCGGGTGTCGACGAGGGTGCGGCGAGGAAGATGCGGTCGAGGTCGTGCTTCTCCGAGGCGGCCAGCCACGGTGCCGCCTCATCGGGGATGAGGTCGGGGGTGACGATTCCGCTGCCTCCGGCCGAGGCGAGGTCGCGGGCGAAGCTGTCGATGCCGTACTGGAGCACGAGGTTCCAGTAGCTCATGACGACGGCGGTGCCGCCGGCTTCGGCGATGGCTTCGACTGCGGTGAAGACATCGGAGGTGCGCACACCGTTGTCCAGTGCGGCCTCACCGGCGCGCTGGATGACGGGTCCGTCCATTCCGGGGTCGGAGTACGGCAGACCGACCTCGATGATGTCGACGCCGTTGCGGACGAGTTCGACCATCGCCTCTGTCGAACCGGCCACCGTCGGGAAGCCGACGGGCAGGTAGGCGATGAGTGCGGCCTTGCGGCCCGCTTCGGCGACGGCGTCGAGGGTGGTTCCTGTGCGTGGACCTGAGTGCGTCATACCTGCACCGCTCCTTCGTCGATGTAGTCGAACCATTTCGCGGCGGTCGTCATATCCTTGTCGCCGCGGCCGGAGAGATTGACCAGCAGGACCGCGTCGGGTCCGAGCTCACGGCCGATGCGCATGGCTCCGGCCAGGGCGTGGGCGGATTCGATGGCGGGGATGATGCCCTCCGTGCGGGAGAGCAGTCGCATGGCCTCCATCGCCTCCTCGTCGACGACGGGTTCGTACGTCACGCGCCCGGTGTCGTGGAGGTGGGAGTGCTCGGGGCCGACCGATGGGTAGTCGAGTCCGGCGGAGACCGAGTGGGAGGCCTGCGTCTGACCGTCGTCATCCTGGAGGATGTAGGTGGCGGAGCCGTGGAGGACACCGGGGCGTCCGCCGGAGAACCGGGCGGCGTGATGGCCGGAGTCGATTCCTTCGCCGCCGGCTTCGAAGCCGAAGATCTTCACGTCCGCGTCGCCGAGGAAGGCGGCGAAGAGTCCCATCGCGTTCGATCCGCCGCCGACGCAGGCGCAGACGGCGTCGGGCAGGCGACCGGCCATGTCCTGGATCTGTTCGCGGGCTTCGACCCCGATGACGTTCTGGAAGGAGCGGACCATGGCCGGGAACGGGTGGGGACCGGCGACCGTGCCGATGACGTAGTGCGTGTCGTCGACGTTGGCCACCCAGTCGCGCATGGCTTCGTTCATCGCGTCCTTGAGAGTGCGGGTGCCGTTGGTCACGGCGTTGACCGTGGCTCCGAGCAGACGCATGCGTGCGACATTGAGGGCCTGGCGCTGAGTGTCCTCCTCGCCCATGTAGACCACGCAGGACATGTCGAGCAGGGCCGCGGCGGTCGCCGTGGCGACTCCGTGCTGTCCGGCTCCGGTCTCGGCGATGAGACGGGTCTTGCCCATCCGCTTGGCCAGCAGAGCCTGCGCCAGGGCGTTGTTGATCTTGTGGCTGCCCGTGTGGTTGAGGTCTTCGCGTTTGAGGAACACTCGAGCACCGCCGCAGTGCTCGGCGAAGCGAGTGGCCTCGGTGAGCAGAGAGGGCCGGCCGATGTAGCTGCGCTGCAGGGTGAGGAGTTCGTCGGTGAAGGCCGGATCCACCTGGGATTTGCGCCAGGTCTCTTCGATCTCGTCGAGTGCCGGGATCAGCGCCTCGGGGATGAACCTGCCTCCGAACTCGCCGAAGTACGGTCCGGTCTCCTCGCTCAAATCGGTCATTGCGGTCCTTCTCGATCTCCTCGTGGCGCCGAACTGCGGGGCGGAGAGACTCCGCCTCATCGGACGCCGGAATGGGTGCAGTGTCAGCCCATCGTCGGTCACGTGCAGCGGCCGACGCGGGCAGGGTTCAGGATGCGGACAGGGAGCGGCGTTCCCGGCCGAGTGCGGTGTACTCCTCGACTGCGGCCTGCGGACGGCCGCCGGTGACGAGGGCTTCGCCGACGAGCACGAGGTCGGCTCCGGCGTCAGCGTACTTCGTCACCTCGGCCGCTCCGGCGACGCCGGACTCGGCCACGAGGGTGCAGCCGGCGGGAGCGAGTTCGGCCAGGGGCGCGAACCGGTCGGTGTCGACGCTGAGATCCTTGAGGTTGCGGGTGTTCACGCCGATGAGTTCGGCACCGAGTTCCGTCGCGGTCTCCAGCTCTTCGCGATTGTGGGTCTCGACGAGCGCTGTCATCCCCAGTTCCGTGGCCAGGGCATGGAACTCGCCCAGCTGCACGGGATCGAGTGCTGCGACGATGAGCAGAACGATGTCCGCGCCATGAGCGCGGGCCTCGTGGAACTGATATTCGTCGACCATGAAGTCCTTGCGCAGGACCGGGATGTCCACGGCCGCGCGCACCGAGTCGAGGTCGGCGAGACTGCCGTTGAAGCGGCGGGATTCCGTGAGCACGCTGATGGCCCGGGCTCCCCCGGCGGCGTACAGACCGGCGAGCGTGCCCGGGTCGGGGATCTCGGCGAGGTCACCGCGGGAGGGTGACTTCCGCTTGACCTCGGCGATGACGCCGAAGTCGGCGGACAGGTCGAAGGGGCGGACCGGTTCGGCCGCAGCGGCCCGCGCGGTGATCTCGCTCAGCGGTACCTCGTTCCGGCGTGCCTGCAGATCTTCCCGCACGCCGGAGATGATGTCGATGAGGACTGTCATTTCTTCTTCGGCTTGTTGCCCAGTCCGATGGCGCGCAGGATCAGGCCGACGACGACGCCGAGGGCGACGATGCCGATGGAGATGTAGGTGATCGTGGGGTTGTGGATCGTGAATCCCACACAGCCGACCGTGACGCCGATGAGCATGATGACGACTCCGGTCCATCCCGCCACCGAGTTGCCGTGACCGGGATCGGCGATCGCTGCGTAGTCGATCGTGGATTTGTCGAGATCTGCGGCTCCGTTGCGGGCGAGGGACTGCGACATGGCGCTCCTTTGTGTGAGTGCGTGACACGCGTGTGGAAACTTTCCTCCATTGTGTCACGCTTCTTCGGCTGACCGGACACCGACCCGGTCACAAGGTCATTTCGAATCCGGGTCGGTGTCCGGGTCGGTCGACGTTTCGTCGTCGGGTGCGTCTTCGACGTCTTCTCCGCGGGACAGTGCGTCCCAGGTCGCGGCGGAATCGAATTCCCCGGAAGCGGATTCGGCGGTGCGGGCGTAGCGGTTGGAGTTCGTCCACCCGTTCGAGGCGACGGCGACCCAGACGATGCCGATGACGCCGATGCCTGCGGCCACTGCGGCGATGATCGCCCAGGAAGTGGCTCCCGGCGCCGAGGCGGCGCTCAGTGCAGTGATCCCGTAGCCGATTCCGGCGATGCCGGCCAGTCCCAGGACGACGAAGCGGCCGATCCGTCCGAGCATTGCGGCGAGCAGTCCCGAGACCGCGATGATCGCCACACACGCGGTGGCCACGGGTGAGGTCTGGGAGCTCGGATCCTCGGTGACCTTCGCCACTCCGCTGGGTCCGAGCGTGTCGCCTCCGGCACCGGCCTGCCAGGCGGAGATGGTCAGCGCCCACAGGGCAGCGGCGATGACGAGGATGATGAGGACTCCGCGTGATTTCGTCATGGCCTCACCTCTGACTTCCCTCCGCCGCATCCAATGCGTCGGCTGCGGCGGCGGCACGCAGCACCGCTGCGGCCTTGTTCTCGGATTCCTGGTACTCGGTCTCGGGCACGGAGTCGGCGACGAGTCCGCCTCCGGCGTAGACGCTCATCGTGCCGTTCCGGAGCACCCCGGTGCGGATGGCGATGGCGAGGTCGAGGTCGCCGGTGAAGGACAT
Organism: Brevibacterium sp. Lmc1; assembly: GCF_057654315.1. Taxonomy (NCBI): domain Bacteria; kingdom Bacillati; phylum Actinomycetota; class Actinomycetes; order Micrococcales; family Brevibacteriaceae; genus Brevibacterium; species Brevibacterium sp. Lmc1. The sequence continues at coordinate 2,260,401 of NZ_CM172803.1, forward strand.
ATAGCCGACCACTCCCCCGTAGATTCCGCGTCCGACGGGTTCGAGTTCGTCGATGATCTGCAGCGCCCGGGGTTTGGGCGCACCCGACAGCGTGCCGGCGGGGAACGTCGCCCGCAGCACATCGATGGCGGTGGTTCCGGGTTCGAGTTCGCCGCGCACGGTCGAGCTGATGTGCATGATGTGGCTGTAGCGGACGATGTCCATGAACTCGCTGACGTCGATGGTTCCGGCCGCGCAGACCTTCGCCAGGTCGTTGCGGGCGAGGTCGACGAGCATGAGGTGCTCGGCTCGTTCCTTCTCATCGGCCAGGAGCTCTCGGGCCAAAGAGTCATCGGCTTCCGGTGTGGTCCCGCGGGGGCGGGAACCGGCGATCGGGTGGGTGACCACCTCTCCCGACCGGACGGTCACGAGTGCTTCGGGTGAGGAGCCGATGATGCTCACCGGTTCCCCTCCGTCGTCATGGAGGTTGAGCAGGTACATGAAGGGGCTCGGGTTCGCATGCCGCAGCATCCGGTACACGCTCAGCGCATCGGCCTCGCACGGTGTGTCGAAGCGCTGGCCGATGACGACCTGGAAGATCTCACCGTCGACGATCTTCTGCTTCGCCGTCTCCACACCGTCGAGGTACACCTGTGGCTGGGTGCGGGTGGACACCTCGGGGTCGGCCTTCCGGGGGCGCAGGACATCTGCCGGGCTGGGCTGCTGCAGACGCTCGCACATCGCGGCGATACGGGCGACTCCCGAGGCGTGGGCGTCGTCGATGCCGGTATCGGCGCCGTTGACGTTGAATACGTTGGCCACGAGGGTGACCATTCCCGAATAGTGGTCGAAGACGGCGATGTCGCCGGGGATCATCAGCTGCACGGTCGGCAGGTGGTGTTCGTTGGGCCGCGGCGGCCCGAGCCTCTCGAAGCGACGGACGATGTCCCATCCGAAGTAGCCGACGAAGCTCGAGACCATGGGCGGCAGTTCCGATTCCGCTTCGGCCACGGCGAGGAGGTCGAGGGTGGCGGTGACCGCGTCGAGGACGTCGCCGTCGGTGGGGACGCCGACCGGAGGGGTGCCGGTCCAGTGGAATCCGTCTGCGGTCGAGATGAGGGTGGCCACGGGCGCCGAGCCGATGAAGGAGTACCTGGCCCAGGATCCGGCGACGGCGGATTCGAAGAGGAAGCTGCCCGGTCCGCCGTCGGTGAGTTTGCGGTAGAGGCTCAGCGGGGTCTCCGAGTCCGCGAGCACCTGGGTGTGGACCGGCACCAGGCGATGGTCGGCGCCGAGGGCGCGGAACTCGTCGAGGCTGGGTCGGATCGGCAGGTCGGTGGGGTTCGCCGCTGGGTCAGTCGACACTGATGGTCCTTCCGGTGAAGCAGGTCGGGGTGTTCGTATGGCAGGCGGGTCCGGTCTGGTCGACGAGCATGAGCAGGGCGTCGGCATCACAGTCGAGGCTGAGCGAGCGGACGTGCTGGACATGACCCGAGGTCTCCCCTTTCACCCAGTATTCCTGCCGGGATCGGGACCAGTAGGTGGCCCGCTTCGTCTCCAGTGTGCGGGAGACGGCTTCGACGTCCATCCACGCGAGCATGAGCACCTCTGCGCTCGTGGCCTCTTGGACGATGACAGGGATGAGCCCGTCATCGTTCGTTCGGATGATCTCCCGCCAGTTCTCCGGAGTCGCGTCGATGTCGCTGCTCATCGGACGTCGATTCCCTCCGCGCGCAGGGCGTCCTTGACCTCGGCGATGCTCAGGGTGCCGAAGTGGAAGACGCTGGCAGCCAACAGGGCGTCGGCTCCGGCTTCCACTGCCGGAGCGAAGTGTTCGACCTTTCCGGCGCCGCCTGAGGCGATGAGCGGTACGTCGACGGCGGCGCGGGCGGCGCGGATGAGTTCGAGGTCGAACCCCTCACGTGTGCCATCGGCGTCGATGGAGTTGAGCAGGATCTCGCCGACCCCGCGGTCGGCGGCTTCCCGGATCCAGTCGATGGCGCAGCGGCCGGTGCCTTCGCGGCCGCCGCGAGTGGTGACCTCGAAGCCGGATTCCGTGCTCGCGCCCTGTGCGCGCCGTGCGTCGAGGGAGAGGACGAGGACCTGGTTGCCGAAGTGTCGGGAGATCTCGCTGATGAGTTCCGGGTTCTTCACCGCCGAGGTGTTGACCGAGACCTTGTCGGCTCCGTCGCGCAGCAGCCGGTCGACGTCGGCGACGCTGCGGATCCCTCCGCCGACGGTGAGCGGGATGAAGACCTCTTCGGCGCAGGCGCGGACGACGTCGTGGACGGTCTCCCGGTCACCGCTGCTGGCCGTGACGTCGAGGAAAGTGAGTTCGTCGGCTCCGGACTCGCCGTAGCGGCGGGCGAGCTCGACGGGGTCGCCGGCGTCCCTGAGGTCGGCGAACTTCACTCCCTTGACGACGCGTCCGCCGTCCACGTCCAGACAGGGGATGACTCTGACAGCTACCACGCAGTCCTCCTAGATTCCCAGGCCCCGGTAGCGATCCATTCGGCGGGCCAGCCGCCTGGCCGAAGGTTCGCGCATGAGCGAGATGAGTTCGTATTCGAGTGTCTCACCGACCCTGGCGACGAAGTCGAGCGGTTCGTCGCTGGCGTCGGAATGTTCGGCGATGATTCGGTCGACGACTCCGTTGGCCTGCAGCATGGGAGCGTGCACGCCCTGGCTCTGAGCCATCTCGGCGGCTCTCTCGGTCGTGCGGTGCACGATCGCCGAGGCGCCTTCGGGCGGCAGGGGCGAGAGCCAGCCGTGTTCGGCGCTGAGCACCCGATCGGTCGGGATGAGGGCCAGTGCTCCGCCCCCGGATCCCTCACCGAGGATGAGCGAGACGGACGGAGCGTCGAGGTTGGCGAGGTCGGCGAGGCTGCGGGCGATCTCGCCGGCGATGCCGCCTTCTTCGGCTTCCTTCGACAGAGCCGCGCCGGGGGTGTCGATGACGGTCACGAGCGGCAGGTGCAGCTCCGCGGCCAATCGCATTCCGCGTCTGGCCTCACGCAGGGCCGCCGGGCCCATCGGTTCGCGGGAGTCCTGCCGGAATCGGTCCTGGCCGAGGACGATGCACGGTGCGGAACCGAACTTCGCCAGGGCCAGCAGCAGTCCGGGGTCCTTCTCCCCTTCGCCTGTGCCGTTGAGCGGCAGCACGGTGTTCGCTGCGGTGCGCAGCAGATCACGGACCCCGGGTCGTTCGGGGCGACGCGAGCTGGTGATCGCGGCCCAGGCATCGGAGTTCGGGTCGACGCTGTCCGGGGCCGTGTCCGGGTCCGGCACCGAGCTGGGAACCTCCTTGGCGCCCATGAGCACGTCGAGGACGCGGGAGACCGTGCCGGCGATGCGTTCGGGTCCGATGACGGCGTCGACGATGCCCATCTTGTGCAGGTTCTCCCCGGTCTGCACGTTCTCCGGAAACTTCTCTCCGTAGATGGCCTCGAATACTCGAGGGCCCAGGAATCCGATGAGGGATCCGGGTTCGGCCACGGTGACGTGCCCCAGCGATCCCCAGGAGGCGAAGACTCCTCCGGTGGTGGGATGGCGCAGGTAGACGAGGTAGGGCAGTCCGGCCTTGCGATGGGCGATGACGGCGTTCGTGATCTTCACCATCGACAGGAAGGCGATGGTGCCCTCCTGCATGCGGGTGCCGCCCGAGGCGGGACCGGCCAGCAGGGGCAGCCCTTCGAGGGTCGCACGTTCGATGGCATCGACGAGGCGTTCGGCCGCGGCCACGCCGATCGACCCGGCGAGGAAGCGGAATTCGCCGGCGATCACGGCCACGCGACGGCCGGCGATGGTGCCTTCGCCGGTGATGATGGATTCGTCGACTCCGGACTTCTGCGCCGCGGCTTCGAGTTCAGCAGCGTAGGCGTCAGAGATCCCGCCGGCGGGCTGGACGGGAGTGGTGTCCCAGGACAGATAGGATCCTTCGTCGAGGACGATGTCGACGAGCTCGAGTGCGTTGAGACGCGTCATGGCGATTCCGTTCAGTTTCCGTCGGCGAGCCACGCCACGATGGATTCCGCGTCTTCGTCGAGCAGCGGCGGGGCATCGTGAGCGGTGCGGGTGGTTTCGACCTCACCGGAGGAATCGGCGTCGAAGAAGCGCAGCGGCGGTCCGGGCAGATCGATGTCGCCGAGCACGGGGTGGTCGACCGAGACCTTGAGTCCCTGGCTGAGTGCCTGCTCCCACTGGTAGACCTCGGGCAGGGTGCGCACCGTGCCGGACGGGATTCCCGCCTCGGTGAGCCTGTTCAGCAGATCGGCTGCGGCGTAGGCAGAGAAGCGGTCTTCGATGAGTTCGATGACGGCGGCGCGGTTGTCCACGCGCTCGGAGTTGACGGCCATGCCCTCGGTGGCGGGATCGATGTCGAAGGCAGTGCAGAACTTCTGCCACAGGTTCTCGTTGCCCACGGAGATCTGCACGGCACCGTCGCGGCAGTTGAAGAGTCCGTAGGGCGACAGCGAAGGGTGGTGGTTGCCGCCGGGCTGCGGTTCCTGACCGGCGACCGTGGCCCGGGTGCCCTGGAAGGCGTGGACGCCGACCATTCCCGCGATGAGCGAGGTGCGCACGACCTTGCCCTTGCCGGTGCGTTCGCGTTCGAGCAGGGCCGCCAGCACGCCGTATGAGCCGTAGATTCCGGCCAGCAGGTCAGCGATCGGCACTCCCACGCGCTGCATATCATCGGGTCCCGAGCCGGTCAGCGACATCAGCCCGGCTTCGCCCTGGGCGATCTGGTCATAGCCGGCGCGGGAGGCTTCCGGACCGTCGTGGCCGAATCCGGTGATGGACAGGATGACCAGGCGCGGGTTGATCTCCATGCAGCGGGCGGTGGAGAAGCCGAGTCGGTCGAGGACACCGGAGCGGAAGTTCTCGATGAGAACATCGGCGCGTGCGATGAGTCCGGTCAGGGTGTCCTTGCCCGTGTCGGATTTGAGGTCGAGGGCGATGGATTCCTTGTTGCGGTTGCACGAGAAGAAGTAGGTGGCCTGAGGATTGTCCGCAGGCCCGACGAAGGGAGGTCCCCACGACCGCGAATCATCGCCCTTGCCGGGGTTCTCGACCTTGATCACCCGTGCACCGAGATCGCCGAACATCATTCCTGCATGAGGGCCGGCCAGGGCACGAGAGAGATCGACGACGGTGTATCCGGTCAGGGGGCCTGCCTCGGGTGTCTCGTTCGCCATTCCTAATCCTCCTTGAAGTGGGTGCGTCTCTTGATGAGCATACGCAATCGTGCGACCTCCGCATGGGCGCGGCGACCGTCTGCGTGCTGGATCGCCATCACCGCGCAGGTGGTGCCGTCCGTGAGGTCCAACAGGGGCCACGGATCATCGCCCTCGGGTGAGAACGTCACACCGAGGATCTGTCCCCAGTCGAGCCGACGGGTGCGCACCATGTTCTTGACCACCAGACCGTCCTCGGTGGGCCGGGCCTGGATATCGGAGATGCGCAGCAGGGCGGCTCCGAAGAGAATGCCCAGCAGGTTCATCCATATCATGTCGAGCACTGTCCACGGTTCCCAGTCCACGACGAACAGCGCCACGGACAGGACCGCGAACCCAGCGGTCACGGCAACGGCACCGACGATGCTGACGACGCGCACCTGTCGGGGCCGGAACACGGCCAGATCAGATTCGGCAGGCGCCAATGTTCGTCACCAGAATCGCACGCGCCCCGACTCCGTAGAGCCGGTCCATGACGTTGTTGACTTCCTTCGCTTCGACCATGACGCGCACAGCGACCCACCCGGTCTCCTGCAGCGGGGACACGGTCGGGGATTCGAGCCCCGGGGTCAGCGAGATCGCCTCGGGAACCAGGCGCTGTTCGATGTTGTAGTCGACGAGCACATACTGGCGGGCGACCATGACCGATTCGAGGCGGCGTTTGAGCACGCCGATGCGGGATTCGGCTCCGGCGCGCTGGATGAGCACACCTTCTGATTCGAGCAGCGGCTCGCCGAAGGTTTCGAGTCCCGCGGCGCGCAGCGTGGAGCCGGTCTCGACGACATCGGCGATGGCGTCGGCGACTCCGAGCTGGATGGAGACCTCGATCGCCCCGTCGAGCTGCACCGTGGTTGCCGCGATTCCGCGTCGCTGCAGGTCGGCATCCACGAGGTTCGGGAAGCTCGTGGCGATGCGGGCACCGGCCAGCTGCTCGGCCGAGGTGAACGAGCCGGCGGTGCCGGCGTAGAAGAAGCGCGAGGCACCGAATCCGAGTCCGAGCACCTCTTCGGCTTCGGCCTGTGACTCCAGCAGCAGGTCACGGCCGGTGATTCCGGCGTCGAGGATTCCGGAGCCGACGTAGATGGCGATGTCGCGGGGACGCAGGTAGAAGAATTCGACTCCGTTGACCTCGTCCTGATGGACCAGGGTCTTGGTTCCGCGTCGAGTGGAGTATCCGGCCTCGCTGAGCATGTCGGAGGCGGCTTCGGACAGTGCGCCCTTGTTGGGCACGGCTACACGCAGCATGGGGTCCCTTTGGAGTTCGATGGCGTCGGGTCGGTCAGGTTCGTGGGAGGGTCTTACAGGTGGGTGTTGACGTCGTCGAGGGTCAGTCCCTTGGCGATCATCATCACCTGTACGTGGTAGAGCAGCTGCGAGATCTCCTCGGCGAGCTCTTCCTTGGTTTCGTATTCGGCGGCCATCCATACTTCGGCGGCCTCTTCCACGACCTTCTTGCCGATCGCATGGACTCCGGCGTCGAGTTCGGCCACGGTCTTCGAACCGGTGGGGCGATCGAGGGATTTCTGCTGGAGTTCGGCGTAGAGAGTCTCAAAGGTCTTCACTTCTCCAGCCTAATGCATCTGCATCGGCCGCAGCATTCGGGGTCTCATGTTCTAGAACGCTGCGGGCCGGGTCTCACTGGTGCTGCCGGCGGCTGACCTCAGTCCTCGGGGTCGCGGCCGATGTCGGTGGCCGGACGGTGAGGCGCAGAGATCGTCTGGCGTGACCGTTTCGACCAGTCGATGAGTCCGAGGATGACCATGACGAGGAAGAACAGGTACACGGCTCCGGAGAAGACGAGTCCGCCGGAGATCGCCAGCGGGATGCCGACGAGGTCGACGGCGAGCCAGACGAACCAGAATTCGACGATGGCTCGGCCCTGGGCGTACATGGCCACGATCGAACCGATGAAGATATAGGCGTCGGGGTAGGGGTTCCAGGACCATCCGCCCAGGGCGAGGACCCAGCCGAAGACTCCGGTGCCGATGACGAGAGCTCCGAGCAGGATCGCCCGTTCCTTCCAGCTCGCCCAGCGGACGAGGACTTCACCGGCGGCGGCCTTGGACTTCTTCCATTGCGTCCATCCCCAGACCGCGGCGACGATGATGACGACCTGCCGAGAGGCGTTGCCGCCGAGGCCGGCGGAGAGGCTTGCGGAGAAGAGGAGGATGGAGCCGAGGATCTGCACCGGCCAGGACAGGATGTTCCGGCGCAGCGCCAGGACGACCGTGGCCAGCGCACAGATGTTGCCGAACAGGTCGGAGTACGGCACAGGCTTTCCCAGCAGTTCGAATGCCGGGGTGTTCAACCAGTCGAACAGGTCCATCGCAGGCTCTCTTCAGGTGTGGGCCGTAAGCATAGTTCGGCCCGGTTCGGTCAGTGGGTGTGTGCGGCGGCGAGGGTGCGCAGTTCGCTGATGGCGGCTGCCGCATCGTCGGCTCCGTAGACGGCGGAGCCGGCGACGAGGACGTCGGCGCCGGCGTCGACGACACGGTCGATCGTCGCCGCGGAGACTCCCCCGTCGACCTGCAGCTTGATCTCGAGTCCGGAAGCAGAGATCGCTTCGCGGGTCCGCGTGATCTTCGGCAGGCACACGTCGAGGAACTTCTGACCGCCGAATCCGGGTTCGACAGTCATGATGAGGATCTGGTCGAATTCGCCGAGGAGGTCGATGAAGGGTTCGATCGGGGTGGCCGGTTTGAGGGCGAGGCTGGCCTTGGCCCCGAGACGGCGCAGTTCCCGGGCGAGACGGACGGGGGCGGCAGCCGCCTCGGCGTGGAAGGTCACCGAGGCGCAGCCGATCTCCGCGTACACGGGAGCGTTGCGGTCGGCGTCGGCGATCATGAGGTGGGCGTCGAGCGGGATCGGTGAGATCGCCTGGATGCGTTCGACGACGGGCGGGCCGAAGGTGAGGTTCGGCACGAAATGGTTGTCCATGACGTCGATATGGGCCATATCGGCGGTGCTGATCTTCGTAAGCTCACCGCGCAGATCGGAGAAGTCCGAGGACAGGATGGAGGGGTTGATGTCGATCGACATGGGTCATTTCGCCTTTCGCAGGAGAGCCAGGAACATTCCGTCGCTGTTGTGGACATGGGGCCAGAGCTGGGCGTATCGCCCGCCTTCCCGGGTCACCGACGCGAACGACTCCGCCTCGGTGCCGGTGATCGCCGACAGCGCGGCCGGGGTGTCGAGGACCTCGATGTCCGCGCTTCCCGACTTGGCTCGCAGGCGCAGAACCTCGTCGACGATGAGCACGGTTTCGGCGTAGTGCGGTGAGCACGTCGAGTAGGCGACCACTCCCCCGGGCGCGCAGGCATCGAGGGCAGCGGCGAGCAGTTCGCGCTGCAGTCCGGTCAGGGAGGTGATGTCTTCGGGCCGTCTGCGGTAGCGGGCTTCGGGGCGGCGGCGCAGGGCACCGAGTCCGGAGCAGGGTACGTCGACGAGGATCTTCGAGTAGGGTCCGCGGGCGTCGCGTCCGTCGCGGACGGCGGCGATGACGTTGGTCAGCGCCTTGGTGGAGTCGCGGACGAGGTCGACACGGTGCTCGCTGGAGTCGAAGGCCTCCAATGTCGTCGATTCGCCGGCGGCTCTGGCTGCGAGGACGGCGGCCTTGCCGCCGGGTCCGGCGCACAGGTCGGCCCAGGTTCCGGTGGGTGCGTCGATATCGGCCAAAGCGAGGGCCACAAGCGCGGAACCTTCGTCCTGGACGCGGGCACGTCCGTCGGCCACAGCTGCCACGTCCCGGGGAACCGCGGTCTCCAGGGTGACGCCGATCGGTGACAGCGGGGTGGGTTCCCCCGGCAGTTCGGTGCGGTCGATGAGTCCGGGCAGGGCGGTCACTCCGACCTTTGCGGGTGCGTTGTCGGCTTCGAGGAGAGCTTCGAGCTCGGCGGCATCGCGGCCATGTCCCTTGAGCGCCTGGTTCAATGCCCGGACGACCCATTCGGGATGGGAGTGTTCGATCGCCAGTCGGGTGGTCTCGTCGGCCTCGGCGGTGACGCGGTCGAGCCACTCGGTGGGTTCGGCTTCCGAGATACGGCGGAGCACGGCATTGACGAATCCGGCGGTCTTCGCCGCCGATCGTTTGACCACAGCCACGGTTTCGGACAGTGCAGCATGGTTGGGCACCCGCATCGACAGCAGCTGGTGGGCGCCGAGCCGCATTGCGGCCAGGGGTTCGGGATCGATCTTGTCGACGGCTCGGGACGAGGCGATTTCGATGACCGCATCGTAGAACTTCTGCCGACGCAGGGTTCCGTAGGTGAGCTCGGTGGTGAAGGCAGCGTCCTGAGCGCCCATATGGGTGCGCGAGAGTTTGGCCGGCAGCAGCAGGTTCGCGTAGGCGTCTTTCGTCGCCACGTCGAGGAGGACTTCCCAAGCGATGCGCCGCGGCAGGTTCTTACCCGCTCGTTCGCCTTGCGATGCTCCGCGGTCCTGACGTGGGCGGTCGCGACCCTGACGTCCGTGATCGCTGCGTCCGCGGCCGTGGCCGGCGCGTCGGTCGGTGTCTCGGCTGCCGCCTCGGCGCTGCCCGTGATTGCCGTCGTTTCCGCGGCTGCCGCCTCGGCGGTCTCTGCCTGCTGACTCAGCCATGGCTCTTATGCTTGCCTCTCGGTATAGGGGTCGAAGGTCACGTCTCCGCGGCCGCGCAGGAAGTCGGCCGTGGCCATCCGGGCCTTGCCGAAGGGCTGGATCTGCTCGACCCGGACCCAGCCGTCACCGCAGCGCAGCACCGGTTGCTGCTGCCAGGTGGTCAATTCGCCGACGGCCCCAGGTGTTGTCACTTCGGATGCGGGTGAGAGTCCGAAGAGCTTCGTCCTCTTTCCGTCGAGTTCCACCCATGGTCCCGGTGCGGGACTGGTTCCGCGGGCCCTGTCGATGACCCGGGCGGCCGGAGCGGACAGGTCGAGGTGGGCGTCGGTGACGGTGATCTTCTCCGCATGGCTGGACTCGCCGGTCTGCGGGGTCGGGGCGGCGGTGCCGGCGGCGAGATCGTCGAAGGCGGCGACGAGTTCGGGTGCCCCGCGGCGTGCATAGTCCTCAAGTGCCTCGGCGACGTCCGCGTGGTCGAGCGGCAGTTCGAGTCGGCGCAGCACGGGGCCGGTGTCCATGCCCTCGTCGATGCGGAACACACTGATCCCACTCGTGGTCTCACCGCCGATGAGTGCGCGTTGGACGGGGGCGGCTCCGCGGTAGGCCGGCAGCAGTGAGAAATGGAGGTTGAACCAGCCGAGTCGGGCGGTGGCCAGTGCGGCGGGTCCGGCGATGGCGCCGAAGGCGACGACGGCGACGGCGTCGACATCGAGTGCCTGCAGCTGGGAGATGACGTCGCCGCGCAGACGACCGGCTTCGATGACGGGCAGTCCGAGTTCGAGAGCGCGGGTCTTCACCGGTGACGGGGTGAGGACTCTCTTCCGTCCGACGGGCGCATCGGGTCGGGTGAGCACCGCACGGATGCGGTGGCTCGATTCGGCAAAGGCCTCGAGGGCGGGAACTGCGACATCAGGGGTGCCGGCGAAGACGATATCCACGACTTGGATTCTACTGGTTCGCCGCGCCGTCACAGCGACCGGGGATCGTCGATGCGCACGCGCACCTGCCGTTGCTTCTTGGCGGACCGGGAGGCGATGATCTCGGCCGCTCTCGTTCCGACGCGGTCTCCGGCGGAGAACGGGTAGGCGCTGACGCTGCGCTGTCCGTCCTCGGCGTCCTCACGCAGGAGTTCCTCGACCTCGCCGATCTGTTCGAGCACCTCGTCGATGTCGGCGCCTGCTCCCGTGAGTTCGAGGATCCGTCGGTAGGGCGGGAAGCCGAGTGCCTTCCGGTCGCTCAGCTGTCGTGACATGAAGGTCGTGGGGTCGAAGGCGGTCAGGGTCTGCCGGATGAGTTCGTCTTCGTCGCCGAGGTAGACGGCTCCCCCGTCATCGCGGGAACGCACGAGTGAGGCGGCTCGCAGCCGGCGTGCCACACTTTCGTCGATCGAGCGCATCCAGGGCCCCGGCCACAGCGAGTCCAAGAGGATCGCCGCGGCATAACCGCCGAGCACATAGGGTTCGGCTCCGGTGGTGGCGACCACGAGTCGCGGGGTCTCGTCGAGGGCAGTGGAGATGTGGTCGCCTCCGGATTCGACGATCTCGATGTCGGGCAGCGCCCGGGCAAGCTCTTCGACGGTGCGGGCCCGGCCGCGCACGATCGACCGCACACGGTTCGACCGGCAGCGCAGGCAGCTGAACGTCTCCGAGTGAAAGCCGCAGGACCGGCAGGCGAAGGGACCGACTTCCGACTGTGTGGTCAGCGTCGCCTGACATTGCGGGCAGCGGGCGACTTCCTGGCAGCGGGCACAGGCGAAGACGGGATAGTAGCCGGAGCGCGGCACCTGAACGAGCACCGGACCGGGCACTCCGCCGTCCCGGGGACGCGGACGCAGCGCCGTTCGCATGATCTGCCAGGCGCGGCTGGGAATGCGCTGCCAGGCGAAGGGGTCCCGGTCCTCATCGGGGACGAAGACGACGGGGGCGGCATGCCGCCTGGCGGGTCCCACCGGTGTGACGTCGGCCAGCCAGCCGATCTCGACGAGGCGCTGCACTTCGGCGCTGCGGTCGGTGGAGACGAAGAGCAGCTCGGTGTCCTCGATCGTCGACCGCAGCAGGCAGACCTCCCGGGCGTGCGGGTACGGGGCGTGCTGATCGAGATAGTTGAGGTTCGCGTCATCGGTGCAGATGATGAGCCCGAGGTCCGCGACGGGGGCGAAGGCTGCCGCACGCGTGCCGATCGTGATCCGCGTGTGTCCGAGCAGTCCGCGCAGCCAGGCCTGCCACCGCAGCTCCGGTGACTGGTCGGCGCTGAGCACCGAGACCTCCGCGATCCCAGCGTGGGTGAGAGTCGAATGGAGCACGGCGAGTTCACGATGATCGGGCACAAGCCAGAGCACGGACCGGCCGGCTTCGAGACTCGCCCGTGCGGCATCGAGTCCGGCACGGATCCAGCTGAGGCCCGGCGTCGGCCCGGGTGTGCACGCCAGGGCTCTGCGCCGAGGCGACTCCGAGGCATCGTCGGCCGTGGATTCCGTCCCCACCGTAAGAACCCATTCGCCGAGGCGGCCGAGCAGCTGCGGATCATCCGCCGGCCCGTCGTTCGGTCCGGTCGCTGGGTCCGCGGCGTCCGCGTCGGTCTGTGCGGCCGGATCTCCCGCCTTCTCAGCCTTGAGCACGGCTTTCTCGCCGCGGGCATGACGCGGTGGGATGGCCAGGCGCAGCACATCGGCGAGGGTGCCGCCGTAGCGACGGGCGACAGCTTCGCTCAAGGCGAGCAGATCCGCACTCAGCACCTGAATGGGGCCGCTGATGCGTTGGATCGTCGCCAGCGGACCGATGTGGTCCGAGGAATCGATGCGTTCGAGCAGATAGCCGTCGCGCAGCTTTCCGGCGAACTTCACCCGCACCCGCACACCGGGCAGGGCAGCCTCGGCGAGCTTCTCCGGCACCGCATAGTCGAAGGTCCGCGCCAGGTGCGGGACGGGATGGTCGATGAGAACTCGGGCGACCGGTTCGGTCGGGGCCAGGGGCACCTGGCCCTCGGCCGAGGTGCCGGTGTCGATCGGGAGGGGTTCGTCCACGCCGACGGCAGACTAGCTGGAGGACACGGCGCGCAGCAGATCCTCGGCGCGGTCCGTGACCTCCCAGGTGAAATCGGGCAGCTCACGGCCGAAGTGGCCGTAGGTCGAGGTCTGCGAGTAGATCGGGCGCAGCAGGTCGAGTTCCTGGATGATCATCGCAGGGCGGAGGTCGAAGACCTCGCGGATGGCAGCCGAGATGGCCGCCGGGTCCGCCTTCTCCGTCCCGAAGGTCTCGACGTAGAGCCCCATCGGATCGACTCGGCCGATCGCATAGGACACCTGCACCTCGGCGCGGTCGGCGAGACCGGCGGCGACGACGTTCTTCGCCACCCAGCGCATAGCGTAGGCCGCCGAACGGTCGACCTTCGATGGGTCCTTGCCGGAGAACGCACCGCCACCGTGACGGGAGAACCCGCCGTAGGTGTCGACGATGATCTTCCGTCCGGTCAGACCGGCATCGCCCATCGGCCCGCCCGTCACGAAGGGGCCGGCAGGGTTGATGTGGATGTTCGCGCCCGAGGTGTCGAGACCGGAATCGGCGATCACCGGATCGATGACGAGTTCCTTGATCTCCGTGTGCAGCTGAGACTGGCTGGTCTCCGCCGAGTGCTGGGTGGAGACGACGACGTTCTCGATCGACACTGCCTCATCGCCGTCATAGCCCAGCGTCAGCTGGGTCTTCCCATCGGGGCGCAGGTAGTCGAGCCGACCGGACTTGCGCACCGCGGAGAGCTGCTCGGCCATCCGGGAGGCCAAGTGGATGGGCAGCGGCATGAGCACATCGGTGGAGTTGTCGGCATAGCCGAACATCAGTCCCTGATCTCCGGCGCCGAGGCTGGTGCCGTGGTCGGAGGATTCGACGGCCTCGCGGAAGTCCAGCGGATTCGTCACACCGGAGTGGATGTCCGTGGACTGGCTTCCAATGGACACTGAGACTCCGCAGGAGTGTCCGTCGAAGCCGGTGTCCGAGGAGTCGTAGCCGATGCCCGTGATGAGGCTGCGCACGATTCCGGCGACGTCGGCGTAGGCGGCCGTATTCACCTCACCGGCGACGTGGACGAGGCCGGTGGTGACCATGGTCTCCACGGCCACTTTGGCGTTGGGGTCCTGCCGGAGCAGGTCGTCGAGCACCGCATCGCTGATCTGGTCGCAGATCTTGTCGGGATGTCCCTCGGTGACGGACTCGGATGAGAAGAAACGCAGATTTGTGTGTGTCACGTTGTCGATTCTACGTGGGTGATTCGGTCGGAGACGGCCGCGATGACCTTTTGTGAAACATGGTCCTTCGACCCGTGGAATTCCTCACCGACGACGATCTCGCCGCGGTCGGCGGAGATGATCTGGACCATGGTCTCATCGTGGCCGAAGGCGCGGTCGTCGGAGACGTCGTTGAAGACGAGAAGGTCGACGCCCTTGCGCTGGAACTTGGCTCGAGCGTAGTCGAGGGCTGCGGTGGCGGCGTCCCCGGTCTCGGCGGCGAATCCGACGATGATCTGATGGCGGAGGCTGGACTGACGGCTGCGCTCGTCGACGAGTCCGCGGAGGATGTCCGGGTTCTGCACGAGACGCAGAGTCAGACCGTCGTCTCCGGACTTCTTCATCTTCGAGTCCGTCGTCTCGGCCGGCCGGTAGTCGGCGACGGCAGCGGCCATGATGATGGCATCAGCCCACACCTGGGCCGAATGCATCGCCGACTGCAGCTCAAGAGTGGATTCGACCGGAGTGATCGTGATGCCCGCAGGCAGTCCCGTCAGCAGACCGGTGTCGATGTTCGCGGCGACGAGTTCGACTGATGCGCCCGCGGCATGGGCGGCCTTGGCCAGCGCGATGCCCTGTTTGCCTGAGGAGCGGTTGCCGAGGAAGCGCACGGGGTCGAGTGCTTCCCGCGTGCCGCCGGCGCTGATCACGATGCGACGACCGGACAGAGCACCGCTGGGGTCAGTGGACGCATCTGCCGAGTCGCCGGCGGTGCCGTCCTTGACCGAGAGCGCGAAGTCGACGATCGCTTCGGGTTCGGGCAGTCGTCCGGGACCGGAATCGGAGCCGGTGAGGCGTCCGACAGCAGGGTCGAGGACATGGACGCCGCGGGAGCGCAGGGTCGCGATGTTGGCGACTGTGGCGGGGTTGAGCCACATCTCCGTGTGCATGGCCGGGGCCACGACCACCTCGGCGGTCGTGGTGAGCACGGAGGCGGTGAGCAGATCATCGGCTCGTCCGGCGGCGATCTTCGCGATCAGATCGGCGGTCGCCGGGGCGATGATGACGAGTTCGGCTTCCTGTCCGATGCGGACGTGATTGACGGTGTCGATCTCGTCGAAGACATCGGTGGTCACGGTCTGGCCGGACAGTGCCTCGAGAGTGGGGGCACCGATGAATTTCAGTGCGTTGGCCGTCGGAACGACCTTGACGCTGTGGTCGAGTTCCCGGAGTCGCCGGATGATGTGTGCCGCTTTGTAGGCGGCGATCCCACCGGCGACGCCGAGTACGATTCTCACTGGTCGCTGAAGTCGATCGCGCCGTCGTTGCTCACAGGAGCGGTGGCTTCGGCCTCGGGTGCGGCCTGGATGAAGTCGGCTTCGGAGACCTCGCGGGCGACGATCTTCGACTCGTTGACCTCACGCAGAGCGATCGACAGAGGCTTCTCGTTGGTGCCCGGCGTGACGAGCGGACCGACGTTCTCGAGCAGTCCCTCCTGCAGCTGGGCGTAGTACGAGTTGATCTGACGGGCGCGCTTTGCCGCGATCGAGACCAGTTCGTACTTCGAACCGGTGACGTTGAGCAGATCGTCGATCGGAGGGTTGGTGATGCCTTCAGGCTGTGCGGGCAAGGAGATTCCCATCTAATCGGAAGTGGATATACCCATCAATGATAGGAGTTCTTCGGCCGCAGTGCGAACGTGGTCGTTCACAATGGTCACGTCGAACTCCGATTCGGCGGCCAATTCGCGTTTCGCGGTGGCCAGTCGTCGTTCCTGCTCCTCCTCCGTTTCGGTGCCTCGACCGGTCAGTCGGGAGACGAGTTCGTCCCAGCTGGGCGGGGCGAGGAAGACGAAGCGGGCATCGGGCATCTTCTCTTTGACTTGGCGGGCTCCCTGCAGATCGATCTCCAGCAGCGCGGGAATCCCCTGGTCGAGCTTCTCCTCCACCGGGGCCGAAGGCGTGCCGTAGCGGTGGCGTCCGTGGACGACGGCGTATTCGAGCAGGCGATCCTCGGCGATGAGGGTGTCGAAGGCGTCGTCGGTGAGGAAGTGATAATGGACACCATCGATCTCACCGGGGCGTCTGGGTCGGGTCGTGGCCGACACGGAGAACCAGACCTCGGGGTGGTTCTGCCGAATATAGGTGCTGATGGTGCCTTTTCCGACGGCGGTCGGACCCGCGAGGACGGTGAGTCGATTATTCACAGATCTGAGGTTGTCACACTCAGGAATATTTCTCCAACAGGGCGGACTTCTGGTGGACGCCCAGACCTTTGATCCGACGGGAGGTGGCGATGCCGACCTCTTCCATGGCGGCTTCGGCGCGCCGGTCGCCGACTCCGGGCAGAGCTCTGAGCAGATCGAGCACACGCATCTTCGCCAGTGCTTCGTCGTCTGCTGCCTTCTTGAGCACGGCCGCGAGATCGGTATCGCCGGTCTTCAGCGCCGACTTCACTTCGGCTCGTGCCTGACGTGCCTTGAACGCTTTGTCCAACGCAGCGGAACGCTGTTGCGGGGTCAACGGTTCGAGTGCCACTTTGTCTCCTCTGTCACCATGAACGGGCAGGTAGGGAAGTTGTCTCAGTCTAAGACAAAATCCCTGCCGAGAGGCGATATGAGCAGAAATTTGTGTCGTGGCGAGCCGGAATCCGCCCGTCGACGGAACACCGAAACCGGTGTTCGGACCGCCCCCGCGATCCGAACACCGCTGTTCAGTCGGTGACCGTCAGCGCACGATTGAGCGCGGCGGCGGTTTCGGCCAGACCGTCGGGTCCGGCACCGAGCACCGCCCGGGAGGCGGTGGCGAGCACCTGTCCCGATTCCAGCGCCCGGCCGCCGAAGACCGCCCGCAGCTCGGTCAGGCCCGCACCCTGTGCACCGACGCCCGGAGCGAGGATCGGTCCCCCGCAGTCACTGGGATCGAAACCCAGATCGCGCGCTGCGGTGCCGATGGTCGCGCCGACGACGAGTCCGAAGGGACCGAGCTCGTCGGGTGTCCCCAGTGCCTGAGCATTGCGCTGCCGGACTCGGGACACGATCGATCCGGCCACCGATTCGCGGTCTCTCACGGCATGCTGGACTTCTGCCCCTTCCGGATTCGAGGTCAGTGCCAGGACGAACACGCCCTTGCCGTGAGCGGCAGCGAGTTCGAAGGCCGGCTCCAGAGCGCCGAATCCGAGGTAGGGCGAGACCGTGATCGAGTCCGCAGCCAGCGCCGAGGCAGGGTCGAGGTACGCCTTCGCGTAGGCACCCATGGTCGACCCGATGTCACCGCGTTTGATGTCGAGGACGGTGAGCAGTCCGGCGTCCCTGGCCGCGGCCAGCGTCTCTTCGAGAGCAGCGACTCCGGCGGAGCCGTACTGTTCGAAGAACGCAGACTGCGGTTTGACGGCGGCCACCGAGCCCTTGAGCTCGGAGACCGTGCGGAGGGCGAACTCCCTTACGCCTGCGGCGCTGGCGGGCAGCCCCCAGGAGGCGAGAAGATGCTCGTGCGGGTCGATACCCACACACAGCGGTCCGTGCTCGTCCATGGCGGCTGCCAGTCGGGTGCCGAACATCAGGCGTTCCAATCCTGCAGGCTGCGCACGTCGAACTTCGAGTCGCGGATGACCTCGAGAGAGGTCACGGCGGCGGCGAACTCGGCCAGCGTCGTGATCAGCGGCACGGAGTTCGCGGTCGCCGCGGCTCGGATCTCATAGCCGTCGGCGCGTTCCTGCCGACCCGACGGCACGTTGATGACCATATCGATGGTGCCCGCGGTGAGGTAGTCGATGACCGTGCGGTCTTCGGCATCGGCCTCGAAGTGCTTGTGCACCTGTGTGGTCTTGATTCCGTAGCGGGAGAGCACGGCCGCGGTGCCGGTGGTCGCGACGACGTCGAAGCCCATGTCGACGAGCTCCTTGACCGGCAGCACCATGGCGCGCTTGTCCCGATCGGCCACCGACACGAACACGGTGCCCGAGGTCGGCAGCTTCACAGATGCCCCGAGCAGTCCCTTCGCGAAGGCGGTCGGGAAGTTGTGGTCGATGCCCATGACCTCACCGGTCGAGCGCATCTCGGGACCGAGGATCGAGTCGACGATCTTGCCTTCGACGGTGGTGAACCGTCGGAACGGCAGGACTGCCTCCTTGACGGCGATCGGATGGTCGAGCGGCAGGGTCGAGCCGTCGCCGGCCGCTGCCAGCAGATCTCCGCGCAGATCCTCGATCGTGCGGCCCACGGCGATGAGCGCCGCGGCCTTGGCCAGCTGGGTCGAGGTCGCCTTCGAGACGAAGGGCACGGTCCGCGAGGCACGGGGGTTGGCTTCGATGACGTGGAGGACATCCGCGGCGATCGCGAACTGGATATTGAGCAGTCCGCGTACGCCCACACCTTCGGCGATGGCCTTCGTGCCCTGGCGGACGCGCTCGAGCACGTCCTCGCCCAGAGTCAGCGAGGGCAGTACGCAGGCGGAGTCACCGGAGTGGATTCCGGCTTCCTCGATGTGCTCCATGATTCCGCCGATGTAGACCTCGTTGCCGTCGTAGAGGGCGTCGACGTCGATCTCGATGGCGTCTTCGAGGAAGCGGTCGACGAGGACCGGACGATCGGTCGAGATCTCCGTGGCGCTGGCCATGTAGTCGAGCAGCTGGGTGCGATCGTAGACGATCTGCATTCCGCGTCCGCCGAGGACATAGGAGGGCCGCACGAGCACCGGGTAGCCGATGTTCTCCGCGATCACTGCGGCTTCCGCTGCGGTCACTGCGGTGCCGTGCTTGGGGGCAGTGAGACCGGCCCTCTCCAGCACGGCTCCGAACTCTCCGCGGTCCTCGGCCAGATCGATGGCTTCGGGCTGGGTGCCGAGCACCGGCACACCCGCGGCCTTGAGCTTGTCGGCCAGGCCCAGCGGGGTCTGTCCACCGAGAGTGCACACGACGCCGAGGACCTCGCCGGCGGCGAGTTCGGCGTGGTAGACCTCCATGACGTCTTCGAACGTCAGGGGTTCGAAGTACAGGCGATCGGCGGTGTCGTAGTCCGTCGACACGGTCTCCGGGTTGCAGTTGACCATGATCGTCTCGTAGTCGGCCGACCCGATCGCCATGGTCGCGTGCACGCACGAGTAGTCGAACTCGATGCCCTGGCCGATGCGGTTCGGTCCCGAGCCGAGGATGATCACTGCCGGGCGTTCGCGCGGCATGACCTCGGTCTCGGAGTCGTAGCTCGAGTAGTGGTAGGGAGTCTTCGCTTCGAATTCTCCGGCGCAGGTGTCGACCGTCTTGAACACCGGGCGCACGCGCAGTGCATGGCGGATGCCGGTGACGACGCTCGTGTCGAGGCTGCGCAGTCCCGCGATCTGCTCGTCGGAGAAACCGTGGTTCTTCGCGACCCGCAGGACCTGCTCGTCCAGTTCGTCGGCGTCGCGGACATAGGCGGCCACCTCGTTGATGAGCTGGATCTGGTCGAGGTACCAGGGGTCGATCTCGCAGGCGTCGAAGACCTCCGCCGCGCTCAGGCCGGCGGCGAGTCCGCGCTGGACCGAGTGGATGCGGTCGGCAGTGGCGTGCGAGATCGCTTCGAGGACGGATTCGCGGACGTCGTCGTCGGAGACGTCGGGCAGGTCGGTCCAGCTGAACGCGGAGTCCTTCTGCTCGAGTGAACGCATCGCCTTCTGCAGCGCGGTGGTGAAATTGCGGCCCAGGGCCATGACCTCACCGACGGATTTCATCGTCGTCGTCAGGGTCGGATCCGCGGCCGGGAACTTCTCGAAGGTGAAGCGCGGGATCTTCACGACCACATAGTCCAGGGTCGGTTCGAAGCTGGCCGGAGTGACCTTCGTGATGTCGTTGGGGATCTCGTCGAGCGAGTAGCCGACGGCGAGCTTCGCGGCCATCTTCGCGATCGGGAAGCCGGTGGCCTTCGATGCCAGCGCCGAAGACCGGGAGACGCGTGGGTTCATCTCGATGGTGATGATGCGTCCGGTCCTGGGGTCGACGGCGAACTGGATGTTGCAGCCGCCGGTGTCCACGCCGACGGCCCGGATGATGGCGATGCCGATATCGCGCATCGACTGGTATTCCCGGTCGGTCAGCGTCAGGGCCGGGGCCACTGTGATCGAGTCACCGGTGTGCACGCCGACGGGGTCGACGTTTTCGATCGAGCACACGACGACGACGTTGTCCTTGTTGTCGCGCATGAGCTCGAGCTCGTATTCCTTCCACCCGAGGATCGATTCCTCGAGCAGCACCTCGTGGGTGATGGAATCGGACAGGCCGGCGCCGGCGATGCGGCGCAGATCGGCTTCGTCATAGGCCATACCCGAGCCGAGGCCGCCCATGGTGAACGAGGGGCGGACGACGACCGGGTAGTTGAGCTCCTCGGCGGCGGCAAGGGCTTCGTCGAGGGTGTGGCAGATGGCGGATCTGGCCACTTCGGCGCCGCAGGCCTCGGCGATGTCTTTGAACTTCTGGCGGTCCTCGCCGCGCTGGATGGCGTCGACGTCGGCACCGATGAGTTCGACGCCGTACTTCTCGAGCACTCCGGCGTCGTGGAGGGCGATGGCCGCGTTGAGTGCGGTCTGTCCGCCCAGGGTGGGCAGGAGCGCGTCGGGGCGTTCCTTCTCGATGATCGTCTCGATGACGTCCGGATCGATCGGTTCGACGTAGGTGGCGTCGGCGATGTCCGGGTCGGTCATGATCGTCGCCGGGTTCGAATTGATGAGGATGACGCGCAGGCCCTCGGAGCGCAGCACGCGGCAGGCCTGGGTGCCGGAGTAGTCGAATTCGCAGGCCTGGCCGATGACGATGGGGCCGGAGCCGATGACGAGGACGGATTTGAGGTCGTGTCTCAATGGCATTGGGGGTTCTCCTTAGGCCTGGGCAGCCGAATCGGCCTGGGAAGCGGACATGAGGTCGACGAAGCGATCGAACAGGTAGCTCGAATCGTGCGGGCCGGCCGCAGCCTCGGGGTGGAATTGGACGGAGAAGGCGGGAATGTCGAGGCAGGCGAGTCCCTCGACGACGTCGTCGTTGAGGCACACATGGGAGACGGTCACCCGGCCGTAGTCGGCCTTGTGCGGGGCGGTGGTCTCGCCTGTCAGCGGAGCGTCGACGGCGAAGCCGTGGTTCTGCGAGGTGATCTCGACCTTCTCCGTGGTCCGGTCCATCACGGGCACGTTGATCCCGCGGTGGCCGAAGGGCAGCTTATAGGTGCCGAAGCCCAGGGCCCGACCGAGCAGCTGGTTGCCGAAGCAGATGCCGAAGAACGGGATTCGGGCGTCGAGCACGGCGCGCAGCAGTTCGACCTGGTCGTCTGCGGTGGCGGGGTCGCCGGGGCCGTTCGAGAAGAAGACTCCGTCGACGCCCAGGGCCCGGATCTCGTCGAAGCTGATCGTCGACGGCAGCAGGTGCACGTCGATTCCGCGTTCGCTCAGTCGTTCGGGGGTCATCGATTTGATGCCGAGGTCGACGGCGGCGACGCTGAAGCGCTTCTCCCCGCGGGCGGGGATGAGTCGGGGTTCGGTGATCGAGACCTCGTCGACGAGGTTGGCTCCGGCCATCTGCGGAGACGCCTGGACACGGGCGAGGAGTTCGGATTCGGGCGCCTCGGCGGCGGGTCCGGAGAAGATGCCCACGCGCATGGCTCCCTTGTCGCGCAGGTGGCGGGTCAGGGCTCGGGTGTCGACGTCGGAGATGCCGACGATCCCGGACTCGGTCAGCCAGTCGGCCAGGTCGCCTTCGGAGCGCCAGTTCGATGAGATCCGGGAGGCATCGCGGACGACGTAGCCGGCGGCCCAGATCTGGGCGGATTCGTCATCGGTGCGGTTGACTCCGGTGTTGCCGATGTGCGGAGCGGCCTGGATGATGATCTGTCGGTGGTAGGACGGGTCTGTCAGCGTCTCCTGGTAGCCGGACATGGCGGTGACGAACACGGCTTCACCGGTGGTTTCGCCGATGTGTCCGTAGGCGGATCCGTGGAAGGTCCGGCCGTCTTCGAGGACGAGGACGGCGGGGGTGGTGGAAAAGCTCATTGTGCCTCTTCGATCATTTCGCGGATGCGGTCGACGGTGGGGGTGGTGGATGCGGCGTAGCGGGCGCGGAAGCCCGTGTCGACGAGGGTGTCGCCCAGGTGCCAGGTGATGCGGATGATGCCTCCGCGTTCGACGAATTTCCCGATCATCCCGTTCGTGGTGTCCACGGAGACGATGTCGCGGCGCGGGATGAGGAAGTCCTCGCGTCCGGCAAGGTCCATGATCACTCCCCCGTCGGTGACGACGAGTTCCCCGGTGGTGCGGATGCCCAGGCCGTGGACGGCGACGCGTTCGAGCGGATGGCCGGCCTTCGTCGTCGACACATAGGAGCCTTCGACCGGCTCGCCCACGGCCTTGATGCCCATATGGGGCTTCGGCGGGGTGACGACCTCTGACTGGGCCCGTTTGCGTCGGCTCCATCCCCAGGCGATCGCGACGATCACGAGGAGGATGACTGCCGCGACGATGAGTGTGCCTATTGTTGTGTCCATGTTGCTCCTGCCGGGTGGGGTGTGGTGAGTGCCCCTGCGGCCAAGACCCGGTGGCCGTAGAAGAAAGTGTCGGTGACCTGCGCGGTGACTTCGACGCCGGCGAAGGGGTTGTTGCGTCCCTTTGTGGCGTGGTCTGCGGGTTCGATGCGGTGCGGTGCGGCCGGGTCGACGAGGACGATGTTCGCACTCGCTCCGAGCTCGAGGCTGCCGTGCCCGGAGGCTCCGGTGATCCGGGCCGGAGCCGAGGACATCACGCGCGCCACATCGCCGAAGTCGAAGTCGTGGTCGGCCATGGCGGCGACGACGATCGACAGGGCGGATTCCATGCCGACCATGCCCATGGCCGCTGCGGTCCATTCGCTGCACTTGTGTTCGGCGGTGTGCGGGGCGTGGTCGGTGCCGACGACGTCGATCGTGCCGTCTGCCAGTGCAGCCCGGAGTGCCTGCACGTCGCGGTCGGTGCGCAGCGGCGGGTTGACCTTGTAGACGGGGTCGAACGTGCGCACGAGTTCGTCGGTGAGCATGAGATGGTGCGGTGTCACCTCGGCGGTCACGGCGATCCCCCGTGCCTTGGCCCAGCGGATGAGGTCGACGCTGCCGGCCGTGGAGACGTGGCAGATGTGGAGTCGGGACCCGACGTGTTCGGCCAGGAGCACATCGCGGGCGATGATCGACTCCTCGGCGACGGCTGGCCAGCCGGGCAGTCCGAGTTCGGCCGAGACCGTTCCCTCGTTCATCTGTGCGCCTTCGGTCAGGCGTGGTTCCTGTGCGTGCTGGGCGATGATCCCGTCGAAGGTCTTGACGTATTCGAGGGCGCGGCGCATGAGCAGCGGATCGGAGACGCAGATTCCGTCATCGGAGAACATCCGCACGCGAGCTCCGGAGCGCGCCATGGCTCCCAGCTCGGCGAGCTGCTTTCCCTCGAGTCCGGTGGTCACGGCGCCGACGGGTACGACTTCGGTGAATCCGGCGGCGCGGCCGAGGCGGTGAACCTGTTCGACGACGCCGGCGGTGTCGGCCACGGGCGCGGTGTTCGCCATGGCGTGAACGCAGGTGAACCCGCCCGAGGCGGCTGAGCGTGATCCGGTGAGCACGGTCTCGGCGTCTTCCTTGCCGGGTTCGCGCAGGTGGGTGTGCATGTCGACGAGTCCCGGCAGGGCCACGAGTCCTGCGGCGTCGACTGTTTCATAGTCGCTTGTGCTCAGCAGTTCGGGGTCGACGATGCGACCGTCCTGGATCGCGATATCGGCGACTCCGCGTCCGAGCACATCGGCACCGCGGATGAGGTAATCAGTCATTGGTCTCCTCCTGACCGGTCAGCAGACGGTAGAGGACCGCCATGCGCACGCTCACTCCGTTCTCGACTTGGTCGAGGACGAGGGCGCGGGGTGAGTCCGCTGCGGCAGCGGAGATTTCGAAGCCGCGGTTCATGGGCCCTGGGTGCATGATGAAGCTCGTCTCCGGCAGTTTGGCCAGACGAGCCGCGCTCAGTCCCCACAGGCGGGCGTATTCGCGTTCGTTGGGGAAGAAGGATTCGTGCATCCGCTCGTGTTGGACGCGCAGCATCATCACGGCTGCGAAGTCCTCGGCGCTCAGCGCGGAATCGAAGTCGTAGTGGATGGTCACCGGCCAGTTCTCCACTCCCCAGGGCAGCAGGGTGGGTGGTGCGATGAGGTGGACGTCCGCGCCGAGGCGGGCGAGCAGGTGGACGTTCGACCGAGCCACGCGGGAGTGCAGGATGTCTCCGACGATGGCGACCTTCGCTCCGTCGAGTCCCTGACCGCGGGGTCCCCCTTGCACCGGCCCCGAGGCGGGGACTCCGGCGAGTGCCCGGCGCAGGGTGAAAGCGTCGAGGAGCGCCTGGGTGGGGTGTTCGTGGGTGCCGTCGCCGGCGTTGACGACGGGAACGTCGATCCACCCGGTATGGGCGAGGCGGTGGGCGGTGCCCGCCCCGGAGTGGCGGACGACGATGGCATCGGCGCCCATCGCCGAGATCGTCTGGATCGTGTCCTGGAGGCTCTCGCCCTTCGACACGGAGGAGCCCTTGGCGGAGAAGTTGAGCACATCGGCCGAGAGCCGTTTGGCTGCGGCCTCGAAGGACAGTCGGGTGCGTGTGGAGTCCTCGAAGAACAGGTTGACCACTGTGCGTCCCCGCAGCACGGGGAGCTTCTTGACCTCGCGTTCGGAGACGAGAGTCATCTCCTCGGCGATGTCGAGGATGCCGATGGCGTCGTGTCGGCTCAGCGATGCGGTGTCGAGCAGATGTTTCATTCGCGGCCTCCCGAGATGCTCACGGAGTCGTCTCCGTCGATTTCGGTCAGGGAGACGTTGACGCGTTCACTGCTAGAGGTCGGAAGGTTCTTGCCGACATGGTCGGCACGGATCGGAAGGTCCCGGTGGCCGCGGTCGACGAGGACGGCGAGGCGGACCTTGGCGGGCCGACCGACATCGGCAAGGGCGTCGAGGGCGGCGCGGATGGTGCGTCCGGAGAAGAGCACATCGTCGACGAGGACGACGGTCTTCGCATCGATTCCCGCACTCGGGATGGTGGTGGGTTCGGGCGCCCGGTAGGAGCCGCCGCGCAGATCGTCACGGTACATGGTGATGTCGAGGCTGCCGGCGAGTTCGCCTGCGGTCTCGGGCCGGCCGGAGATGGAGGCGATCGCCTCGGCGAGTCGGTGGGCGAGCGGGACTCCGCGGCGCGGAATGCCCAGGAGGACGAGGTCGTCGCTGCCCTTGTTGGATTCGATGATCTCGTGCGCGATGCGGGTGATCGCCCGCGAGATATCGGGGGCGTCCAGCACTGTTCGCTGTGTCATATTTCCCCTTCTCCGCCTCTCTGGACGGTGGTTAAAGGAGTGGTTCGATTCGATTGTAAACCCGGTGGGGTGCCCACCGGCGGGCGGGTCCGGAGTGCGGACCCGCCGCCTCAGATGAGTGTCGGTTTGACGTCGAGGATGCGGGAGAGCAACCCCGAGACGAAGCCGGGAGAGTCATCTGTGGAGAACTGTCTGGCCAGGGACACTGCTTCGTCGATGGCCACTTTGTCGGGTACCTCGTCGTTGTACAGCATCTCCCAGGTCCCGATCTCCAGCAGCGACCGGTCGACGGCCGGCATTCGATCCAGGGTCCAGCCTTCTGAGTAGGTGGAGATGATCTCGTCGATCTCCGCCTGCTTCTCGGTGATGCCCTTGACGATCTCGACCGCGTATTCCTTCATCGGGTAGTCGGGATCGTTCGACCGCATGGTGACGAGTTCGTCCATGGCCAGTCGACGCTGCCCGGCTTCGAAGAGCAGCTCGAGAGCCCGGCGACGGGCTCGGGTACGTGCGGACGCCACTTACTTGACGCGACCGAGGTAGTCGCCGCTGCGGGTGTCGACCTTGACCTTCACGCCTTCTTCGAGGAACAGGGGCACCTGGATCTCGTAGCCGGTCTCGAGGGTCGCGGGCTTCGAACCACCGGTCGAACGGTCGCCCTGGAGTCCGGGTTCCGTGTGGGTGATGGTCAGTTCCACCGAGGGCGGCAGCTCGACAGAGAGCGGGGTGCCCTCGTGGAAGGAGATCTGCAGATCCTGGTTCTCGAGCATGTAGTTCGCGGCGTCGCCGACGAGGTCTGCGGAGATGTTGACCTGGTCGTAGTCCTTGGCATCCATGAACACGTAGTCGGTGCCGTCATGGTAGAGGTACTGCATATCGCGGCGGTCGACATTCGCGGTCTCGACCTTGGTGCCGGCGTTGAAGGTCTTGTCGATGATCTTGCCGGAGATGACATTCTTCAGCTTGGTGCGGACGAAGGCCGGTCCTTTTCCGGGCTTGACGTGCTGGAATTCGAGCACCTGCCACAGCTGGTTGTCGAGGTTGAGCACAAGGCCGTTCTTCAGGTCGTTCGTTGTCGCCACTAATTCGTCCTTCTTCGGTTCAGTCCTGATCACCGAATGGTGATCGCAGTCGGCACGACGCGTCGGAGGACCCCGAGGTGCGGGGTCGACGAACGCGCCACTGGGCAAGTCTAGCAAGCCCAGCGGGACGCTTCCATCCGGGCGGGGTCAGTCGAGGCCGAGGCCGATGCCGAGGGGAACCGTCGGCGAATCCTCGCCGATCTCCTGGTAGGCGGTGAAGAGGATGGAGGCATCGGGGATCTCGACGGTGCTCGGTTCGCCGATATCACTGAGCAGCACCATCCGCAGCATCGCCCCGCGGGCCTTCTTGTCCCTCTTCATCGTGTCCAGCAGCTGCGGCCACACATCGGAACGGTAGCCCACCGGCAGTCCGAGTTTGCCGAGCAGTTCACGGTGGAGGTCGACGACTTCATAGGGCAGGCTCTTGATCATCGACGCCACCTCGGCGGCGAAGACCATGCCCACCGATACGGCGGCACCGTGACGCCACTGGTAGCGCTCCTTGTGCTCGATCGCATGGCCGAGGGTGTGGCCGTAGTTGAGTATCTCCCGGCGTCCGGACTCCTTGAAGTCTCCGGAGACGACTTCGGCCTTGACCCGGATGGAACGTTCGATGAGTTCGCGCAGCACAGGGCCGTGCACATCGGCGATCTCGTCCTTCGAGTGGTTCGATACGAGATCGAGGATCGCGGGGTCGGCGATGAATCCGGTCTTGACCACCTCGGCGAGGCCGGTGAAGAGTTCGTTCTCCGGCAGGGTTCCGAGCGTGTCGAGGTCGACGAGGACACCGGCGGGTGCGTGGAAGGAGCCGACGAGGTTCTTGCCTTCGGCCGTGTTGATCCCGGTCTTGCCGCCGACGGAGGCGTCGACCATGCCGAGCACGGTGGTGGGGATGTGGATGACCTTGATTCCGCGCAGCCAGGTGGCGGCGACGAATCCGCCGAGGTCGCTCACCGCTCCCCCGCCGACGGTGATGATCGCGTCGGTGCGGGTGAAGTCGGATTGGCCGAGGACCTGCCAGCAGAATGCGGCGACCTGGACGTGTTTGGCCTCTTCGGCGTCGGGGATCTCCGCGGCCACGGCCTCGAGACCGGCTGCGGCGAGGTCGTCGCGAACGGTCTCACCGGTGGTGCGCAGTGCGCGGGGGTGGATGACGAGGACCTTCTCGACGCGGTTTCCGAGCAGCTCGGGCAGTTCGCCGAGCAGTCCCTGGCCGACGAGGACGGGGTAGTTCCCGCCGGCGTCCACATTGATGCGTGTGAGGCTCATTCGTCCGTCTTCCTGATCGTTCATCGTCTTCTCTCAAGGCTCGGCCGCCCGGTGAGTGCTCGGAGTCGAGGCACCTGTTCCGTGGGCCGGATCCAGCCTAGCCCTCACAGGCTCCCGGCGGCGAAACGGGTGACCGATGTGGTCGCAGACGTCTCACCGCCAGGGCCGTGCTCAGCGCTGCTGACCGGATCCGTCGTCGTCGGGATCGGCGTACTTCGCGTACTCCTCGGCTCGCTGCAGACCGGTGAGGACGTCAACGACTCGGTTGACCACCGTCGACGGCGGTGAGTTCGAGGCCTGGACCCGGAAGGTCGCGACCTGCTCGTACAGGGGTTCGCGTTCGTTGACCAGGGCCAGCCAGTTCTCCACCGGGCTGCCGGCACCGCGCAGCAGCGGTCGGTGCGGGGCGGTCAGCCGCTGGGACACTGTGTCGACATCGATATCGATGTGCACGACCTTGATCGCCGGATGTCGCAGCTGAGCT
The DNA here is from genome assembly GCF_057654315.1 of Brevibacterium sp. Lmc1. Classification (NCBI taxonomy): domain Bacteria; kingdom Bacillati; phylum Actinomycetota; class Actinomycetes; order Micrococcales; family Brevibacteriaceae; genus Brevibacterium; species Brevibacterium sp. Lmc1. The sequence goes on from NZ_CM172803.1 coordinate 2,288,580, forward strand.
CGGGTGCCGGGGTTGAGGATCGCTCCTCCGCCCAGGGACACGATGCCCGGACGATCGAGCAGACGACGCAGTGCCCTGCGCACGACCTCGCGTTCGATGCGTCGGAAGTGATCTTCGCCGCGTTCGACGAAGATCTCCGAGATGACCCCGTACTTGTCGACGATGTTCGCGTCCGTGTCCGTCAGCGGCAGGCCGAGCCTATCGGCGAGCAGCCGACCGATCGTCGATTTCCCTGCCGCCGGCGGACCGGAGAGCACGATGCGCGAGAGCGCGGCGGGGACCGGTTCCAGGGGCGGAACCGGTTTGGGCAGCGGGGTGTGGTTCATTGTCCGATGCGGAGGTTCTCCGGAATGGCCGCGACATAGGCGTCCAGGTTCCGCTTCGTCTCGGCAACGGAGTCTCCGCCGAACTTCTCGACGACGGCTTCGGCGAGCACCAGTGCCACCATGGCTTCGGCGACGACTCCCGAGGCGGGAACCGCGCACACGTCGGAACGCTGATGGTTCGCCTTCGCGGCCTCACCGGTTTCGACGTCGACCGTCGCCAGGGCACGCGGCACCGTGGCGATCGGCTTCATCCCCGCCCGCACCCGCAGCGGACCGCCCGTGGACATTCCGCCTTCCGTGCCACCGGCACGATTGCTCGTGCGACGGAATCCGTCGGGTCCGACTTCCAGTTCGTCATGGGCCTGCGAGCCGGGACGCTTCGTGGTGAGGAAGCCGTCTCCGACTTCGACGCCCTTGATCGCCTGGATGCCCATGAGGGCACCGGCCAGACGGGAGTCGAGACGACGGTCCCAATGCACGTGGGAGCCCAGCCCCGGAGGCAGGTCGTAGGCGAGGACTTCGACGACTCCACCGAGGGTGTCCCCGGCCTTCTTCGCCGCGTCGATCTCGGTGACCATCGCCGCCGAGAGGTCGGCGTCGAAGCAGCGGACAGGATCTGCGTCGAGGGCTTCGACATCGGCCGCGGTCGGCAGCGCAGGCAGCGCATCGGCAGCGTGTTCGGCGCCGCCGATGGCCACGGTGTGGGAGACGAGGGTGATGCCCAATTCGCCGAGGAACTTCGCGGCCACCGTGCCCAGTGCCACGCGCATCGCGGTTTCACGCGCCGAGGCGCGCTCCAACACGGGGCGGGCTTCGTCGAAGCCGTACTTCTGCATGCCGACGATATCGGCATGGCCCGGACGCGGCCGAGTCAGCGGGGCGTTGCGCGCCAGTCCTTCGAGTTCGGACGCGTCGACGGGATCCGGGCTCATCACGGATTCCCACTTCGGCCATTCGGTGTTGCCGACCTCGATCGCCACCGGTGAGCCCAAGGTCTGCCCGTGGCGGACACCGCCGAGGAGACGCACCTCGTCGGCTTCGAACTTCATCCGTGCGCCGCGGCCATAGCCGAGTCGGCGGCGAGCCAGGCTCGCACGAATATCGTCCCTGGTGATCGGTACATGGGCGGGAAGCCCCTCAATGATCCCAGTCAGCGCTTCGCCGTGGGATTCGCCTGCAGTCAGCCATCTCAACATTCCACCGATTCTACAAAAGTATTGGGGCGAACAGGCACCCGAGCCACATGCCGGAAAGCATGGCCGGTCCGAAGGCGATGGTCACCCCGCGCACCCGCCCGGCTCGGATCGCTCCGATGAGCGCCCAGGCCCCGCTGATGAGCATCATGGCGACAAGCACGAGCGCAGGTGCCCACGGATCGAAGAGACCGGGCACGGCGAAGACGATGAACGCGAGCTTGACGTCCCCGAGCCCCATCGTCCGCGCCCGCAGCGCTCGACCCACCAGGTGCACTGCCGTGAAGAAGACGAGGCCGATGAGTCCTGCGAAGAATGACGCGAACCACATCGGCAGTTCTCCGAGCACGGAGCCCGTGATCAGGAGTCCCAGGGCGACCAGAGACAGGGGAATGACGATCCGATCAGGCAGTCTGCGGACGCTCAGGTCTGCGGTGACGAGGAATGGCGTGGCGCCGGAGACGAGTCCCAGCAGCAGGGCGGAGACGATGCGATCGGCGGAGTTCGGCTGGCCCGGGGCGAACGTCGTTCCGCCCAGCGGCGCATAGGCGCTCCACCCGGTCTCCAGTGGTGCGAGCACGAAGAGGGTGAATACGACGGCGACTGCCGCGGCGATGATGGGGCCGAGCAGCATCGGTCCCATGCCGCGAGCCCATCTGGATGACTGCCAACGCTGCAGGTGCGCGGAGTCGTTGAGCCAGGCCCGTGGGGTCACGGCGAGGATGAGACCGCAGGCCAGAGCGGCCAGAACCGTGACTCCGATGGTCATCCCGTGCAGCACTCCGGTGTCCATCGCGATCGCCGGTTCAGTCCTGCGCCCGGACCGGCGGGACCTCGAGTGCTGCGTACATGGCCGCCGTGACCCGCGCGGTCAGGTCGTCTGCCGCCGGCAGGGCCTGCGACGTCGGCAGGGTCTCCGTCGTCGTCGGGCCGTCGGCCCTGGCTGCGGCGAGGAACATCTCGAACTGGGCGACGGCCTGTTCGACGAGCATGGCGGTTCCGGCGACGGGGCGCAGACCGTGCGCTGCAGCCGCGGCGAGGAAGGTCGAATCGGCGGCGTAGGCGACGTCGAGGGCGATCGCACCGGGGGCGAAGGAGTCATCCCAGATCGGGTCGGGGGCCGCCTCGGCGGGCAGGGTCGAGACGACGATCTCCGATGGACCGATCCAGGTCAGGTCGCCCACCGAGGCGGTCAGACCGATCCGCTCGGCCAGGTCGAGGACCCGGCGGGCACGGTCCGGGCTGCGGACGCGGAAGTCCACGTGTGCGATCCCGAGATCGCGGCAGGCCACGAGCGCCGAGGCGGCCGTGGCTCCGGCGCCGAGGATCGTCGCGCGACCGGCTCCCGCACCACCGGACGCGGACGGTCCTGATTCCCTGTGCGGGGCGATGGCACGCACGATGCCCTCGACGTCGGTGTTCGCCACCTGCACTTCTCCGCGGTAGCGCACAAGGGTGTTGCCGGCGGCCGTCAGTGTCGCCGTCTCGTCGAGGTTCCACCCGCGTTCGGCGGCGAGTGTGACGAGTCGGTCCTTCAACGGCATCGTCAGCGAGAAGCCGGTGTGATCGGGGTGGGAGTCGAGGAATCCCTCGAGCTCATCGGCCCCGAGTTCGTACCGGAAGTACTCGCTGGATTCCAGGTTCAACGCTGCGAAGGCGGCGCGGTGGAGCAGCGGGGACTTCGAGTGTGCGATCGGCGAACCGAGCACTGCGGCAAGTATCCTCACCGGCTATCCGTCGTCCTTGCTGTGCTCGCGCAGCCACTTGCGGTAGATCTCGACGTTCTTCTTGTGGTCCTCGTAATTGTCTGCGAACTTGGTCTCCCCCGTGTCCGGGTTCGTCGCGACGAAGAACTGCCAGTCACCGTCGGCGGGTTCGAGCGCCGCCTCGACGGCGCCCTTGCTCGGCGAGTTGATGGGCCCGGGAGGCAGACCCTTCTTCTTGTACGTGTTGTACGGCGAGTCGGACTGGCGTTCCTTCTTCGTCGTCGTCAGGTCGGAGCGGGCACCGTGGATATAAGCCACGGTCGCATCCGATTGGAGCAGTCCCCCGGTCTGCGATTTGTCGGAGATGCGGTTGAGGAAGGACCTGGCAACCTTCGAGCGCACCTCGGGGTCTCCCGGGGATTCCTTCTCCACGAGGCTGGCCAGCGTGAGGATGCGGTTGGCGTCCTTGCTCTCGATTCCCAGTTCGTCGAGTTCGGTCTCGGTCTTGTCGACCATCTCCTGAACGATGTCCTCGGCGGTCTTCTGCTTGTTGAGGTCGTAGGTCGCCGGGTACAGATAGCCTTCGAGGCTCGGCGCGTCGATCTCGAGTCCGTAGTCCTTCGGGGTCTTATCGTCGATGGCTTTGTCGACCTCGTCGGCGTTCATCCCCGATTCGATCATGATCGCCTTGATCTCTTCGACCTGTTTGCCTTCGGCGACTGTGATCTTCGGCGGGGCGATGGGGTTGATGAGCGCTTCGACCGCGGCCTTCGAGCTCATCTTCTCCCGCATCGTCCAGGTCCCGGCCTGGATGGTCGCCTCACGGCGTTCGATCTCGTCGAGGAAGGGCTCGGAGTTCATGATCACTCCGGCTTCGACGAGCTGGTTGGCCACGGTGCGCGCCGAGGATCCGGGAGCTATCTCGATCGAGACCTCGTTCGTGCCCTGCCCCTCGTAGTCGCCTTTCGGTCCGAACAGGTCGTCGAAGACTCCCCCGGCCGCACGCACGCCGAAGAAGCCGCCGACGCCGAAGACGAGGATGCAGATGATCACGATCGTCGTCGTCCGTCGGCGGCGCATCATTCTGCGCCGTTTCTTCGCGCGGATCTCTGCGCGGGACAGTCCTTCGTCGGTCGAGAACTCTTCGGTGATCGGGCTCATACGTCGTTCTCCTCGTCGGGCATCTCACGGCCGGAGGGGACACCGGTGTTGTGTTCGTACTCGAGGGCGTTCTGGAGGATGATCACGGCGGCTTGGGCATCGACGATCTCGCGTCGCTGGCGTGACGATTTCCCGGCTGCGGCGAGAGCCTGGTGGGCCTCGACGGTGGTGAAGCGTTCGTCGACGAGACGGACAGGTGTGCCGGTGGCCGCGGCGATCCGGCGGGCGAATTCCAACGCCGAGGTGGCTGCGGCCCGGGCGGCGCCGTCGAGGGACTTCGGGTCCCCCACCAGGAGTTCGATGGGTTCGTATTCGTCGACGATGTCGCGCAGCTGCCGCAGCGCCGCCGGTTCGTCTGTTCGACGAACGACGGTGAGCGGGGTGGCCAGAATCCCGTCGGGGTCGCTGGAGGCGACACCGATCCGCACGGAACCGATGTCGAGACCCAGCCGGCGACCTCGGCGGAAACTCACTGGATGGCTGCCTTGACCGCCGCGATGGCTGACGGGATCGCCGCGGGGTTGCTGCCCCCGCCCTGGGCGAGGTCGGGTTTGCCGCCGCCTCCGCCGCCGAGTTCGCGGCAGGCCAGCGACACGAGCTTTCCTGCCTGCAGACCGGCGGCGCGGGCCGCCTCGGTGGTGGCGATGACGACGACGGGCTTTCCGCTGCTGACTCCGATGCCGAAGATCACCGCCTGACGGTCGGCGACCCGGTTGCGCAGGTCGGTGACCAGTGTGCGGATGTCTCCGGCGTTGGCGATGTCGCCGAGTTCGGCCTGCACGAACAGCGTCTGGCCCACGGTCTGCGCCTCATCGAGGAACTTGCCCGAAGAGGCCAGCAGCTGCTGGGCGTTGAGGCGAGCGATCTCCTTCTCGGCGTCCTTGAGCCGGCTCATCAGATCGGACACGCGTGAGGTGACGTCGGTGCCGGGGACCTTGAGCATCTCCGAGAGTGAGGACACGATGGTCCGCTCGGCGGCCAGGGACCGGAAGGCGTCCATGCCGACAGCGGCTTCGATGCGCCGGACTCCGGAGCCGACGGAGGCTTCGGAGAGCACGGAGATCGGGCCGACCTCCGCGGAGGCACCGACGTGGGTGCCGCCGCAGAGTTCGCGGGAGAAGGGTCCGCCGATGTCGACGACGCGCACGACGTTCGGGTACTTCTCGCCGAAGAGCGCCATGGCACCTGACTTCTTCGCGTCGTCGAAGGACATGTATTCGGTGCCGACTTCGTAGTTCGAACGCACCGCGAGGTTCGCGACCTCTTCGATCTCGGCCCGCATCTGGGTGCTCGGGGCTTCGGGGAACGAGTAGTCGAAGCGCATGTATCCGGGCTGGTTGAGCGAACCGGCCTGCACGGCGTGGCTGCCGAGGATCTCGCGCAGCGCAGCGTGGACGAGGTGGGTGGCGGTGTGGGCCTGTGCGCCCTGGAACCGGTGGTCGTGGTCGACGGCGGCGAGCACCTCGTCACCGACGCGCAGCTCTCCGTCGATCACCTCGACCCGGTGGGCAGGCAGTCCCTTGACCGGATTCTGGACGTCGCTGACCCGGGCGGTGAAGCCATGGCCGGAGATGAGGCCGACGTCGGCGCGCTGACCGCCGGATTCGGCGTAGAACGGGGTCAGGTCGAGGACGACGTCGCCGCTCTGACCGGCGGTGAGCACCTCGGCGGCGACCCCATCGACGACGATTCCTCGCACGCGGGAGTCGGACTCGAGTCGGTCATAGCCGACGAATTCGCTGGCACCTTCGTCGAGCAGCGCCGAATAGGCGGACAGGTCGGCGTGGCCGCCGCCCTTCTTCGCCTTGGCATCGGCCTTGGCGCGGGTGCGCTGTTCGCTCATCAGCTCACGGAACCCGGCCTCGTCGACGCTCAGTCCGGCTTCGGAAGCCATCTCGAGAGTGAGGTCGATGGGGAACCCATGGGTGTCGTGGAGAGCGAAGGCGATGTCCCCGCTGATGGTCTTGTCCGCGCCGTCGAGTGACTTCGCGGCATTGGCGAACAGCTGAGTGCCGGATTCGAGGGTGCGCAGGAACGCCTTCTCCTCGGCGTAGGCGACCCGGGAGATGCGGTCGAAGTCCGTTTCGAGTTCCGGGTAGGACAGCTTCATGGCCTGCATGGAGACGGGCAGCAGCTCGGGCAGGACTTCTTCCTTGACTCCGAGCAGACGCATGGCACGCACGGCACGGCGGAGCAGGCGGCGGAGGATGTAGCCGCGGCCTTCGTTGCCGGGGCGGACCCCGTCGCCGATGATGATCAGGGCCGAACGGACATGGTCGGCGACGACGCGCAGCTGCACATCGGCGTGCTCGTCCTCGCCGTAGGTCCGACCGGCCAGACGACTGGCGGCCTCGATGACGGGGAAGACCTCGTCGATCTCGTACATGTTCTCCACGCCCTGGAGCAGGAAGGCGACACGTTCGAGTCCCATGCCGGTATCGATGTTCTTCGCCGGCAGCTCGCCGGCCACGTCGAAGTCGACCTTCGAGCGAACCTCGGAGAGTTCGAACTCCATGAACACGAGGTTCCAGATCTCGATGTAGCGGTCTTCGTCGGCCACGGGTCCGCCGTCGACGCCGTAGGCGGGGCCGCGGTCGAAGTAGATCTCCGAGCAGTAGCCGCCGGGGCCGGGCTGGCCGGTGTGCCAGTAGTTGTCCTCGTTGTCGCGCAGCTGGATGCGCTCACGGGGAACGGAGGTCTCCTCGAGCCACATGTCGATGGTCTCGAGATCGTCCTCGTGCACTGTCGCCCACAGCAGCTCCGGGTCGAAGCCGAGGCCGCCCTCGGCGACGGGGGTCGTCAGCAGTCCCCAGGCGAACTTGATGGCATCGCGCTTGAAGTAGTCGCCGAAGGAGAAGTTGCCGTTCATCTGGAAGAAGGTGCCGTGGCGGGTCGTCTTGCCGACCTCTTCGATGTCTCCGGTGCGCACGCATTTCTGGACGCTGGTGGCGCGGTTGAACGGGGCCGGCTCCCGGCCGGTGAGGTAGGGAATGAACTGGACCATTCCCGCGATGTTGAACAGGATGGACGGATCGGAGCTGATCACCGACGCCGAGGGGACCACGGTGTGCCCGTTCGCTTCGAAGTAGTCCAACCAGCGTTGTTTGATCTCTGCCGTCTTCAATCCAAGGCCTTTCAGATATTGCCTGTGCGCCGCCGGGCGAATGAGCCCGGCGCGACACTTACTCGTGCGTACCCGCACTTAACAGGGACCAGTTTAATGGCTCCGCCGCAATATGCGATGTGGCGCGGCGTGCCGGGTGGGTCAGAGTCGACCGCTCCCCGAGTCCGCCGCTCCCACTCCGTTCGGCGGACCACTTCCGCCCCCGCGACGTGCGTCCTGCGGAGTTTCTAACCGAACAGCCCACTTTCAGGTGAATAGCCCCTGTTTGAAACAGTGCTATTCGCCTTTGAGTGGGCCGAAGCCGAACCCGCTGACGCCCGCGCCGAAACTGCGGGTGCACGCGCCGTACAGTGGACGCCCGTGCCGTGAATGCGCGACTGCCCGGAACCAAGAGGCCCCGGGCAGTCGCGGTGGCGCGATGCGCTGTGTTCAGCAGATCAGCGCGAGTAGAACTCGACGACGAGCTGAACGTCACAGGTGATCGGCACCTCTTCGCGCTTCGGGGTGCGCAGCAGAGTTGCCTGCAGGCCCTCGAGGTTCACGTTGAGGTATCCCGGCGTTGCGGGCAGAACGTCCTTGTGACCACCGGCGGCGGCGACCTGGAACGGATCCATCGAAGCCGAACGCTCGTGCACCTGGATGGTCTGGCCTTCCTTCACGCGGAAGGAGGGACGGTCCACGCGCTGTCCGTCGACCGTGATGTGACGGTGGACGACGAACTGACGGGCCTGGGCCATGGTGCGGGCGAATCCCGAACGCAGGACGAGGGCGTCGAGACGCGATTCGAGGAGCTCGACCATTGTCTCACCGGTCAGACCGGGCAGACGGTTGGCTTCCTTGTAGGTCTTGAGCATCTGGGCCTCACGGATGCCGTACTGCGCGCGCAGACGCTGCTTCTCCTTGAGGCGGACCGAGTAGTCGCTGTCGTTGCGACGACGGGCGCGACCGTGCTCACCTGGAGGGTACGGGCGACGCTCGAAGTACTTCTCGGCCTTGGGTGTCAGAGCAATGCCGAGGGCGCGCGAGAGGCGCGTCATACGGCGATTACGTGCTGGTGCTGGCACTGTATTACCTTTCATCAATGTGTTCTGCCGCGGTGGGCCTCTGCGGTTCTCGCCCCGAACGCGACTGTTGTTTCCCCGGATGGGAAAGAGGGATTGAGCGTCGAGATCCGCTCGCACCGACCGCCTTTAGGGTGCAGGCACAACAGCTGTCCATCTTAGCGGGTGCACACCGCCCGTCGCAAAGCCGATCGGCGGCCTCGCCGCTGTGATCTTGCCGACTGAGGCGAACCGTCCACCCTTGCCGGCCGACCGATCCGCAGGCACCGCTGTCACTGCCGGCAGCCCGCTGTCACTTCCGACAGTCGTCTTCGTGGCTGTCGATCGCGGCATCGGCGACGGCCGCTCCGGACCCGCTGTAGATGTTGATCACCGCGTGGACCCCGGCACGGGCGAAGTGCTCGGCCTGATCGGGACGTTGGACGACCGCGGCGATGGTCCCGGGGAAGCCGGCGATGCGCAGCTGTTCGAGAGCGAAGGTGTTCGAGTCGTGCAGCGCCATGGCGAGGACGACGGTGTGGGCGCTGCCGCCGACGACGAGGCGGTGCCAGAATTCGTGGTCTGTGGCGTCGCCTTCGAGCACTGTGAACTCGTCGGCGTGCAGGGCTTCGATGACTGTGTGGTCGTTGTCGATGCCGATGACGCTGCGGTCGCCGCGTTCGACGAAGCGCTCGTAGGCTCCGCGACCGATGCGGCCCATGCCGAGGACGACGACCTCCGCATCTCCGGTGTCGAGCGGCCGATCGTTGGCCCGCAGCCGGCTCTCGTTCTCGTCCGGCAGGATCGCGTCGAGCTTCGCGACGATCTGGAGGCTGTAGGCGTTCGCCAGGGAGGAGCCGATCATCCCCAGTGCCACGGCGAGGGCGGTGATGGTCAGCCAGTTGCCCTCGAAGAGTCCGTTGTCGACTCCGACGGCGACGACGATGAGTGCGAATTCGGAGAAGTTGCTCAGGGCCAGGCTGGTGCGCACGCTGGTGCGGTTGCGCAGGCCGAAGAGGCGACCCATGAGGTAGAAGCTCGCGAAGTTGAACGGCAGCAGCACGACGCACAGGGCCAGCGCCATGAGCAGATCCGACCAGGTGGGGACCGCTTGGAGCCCGATGACGACGAAGAACCCGACGAGGAAGAGCTCTTTGACGCTGAACAGCGACTTCGACATCTCCACGGCTCGCGGGTGGGTGGAGAAGAGAAGTCCGAGCACCAGCGCTCCGAGGTCGCCGTGGATGCCGACTGATTCGAAGGCGACATAGCCGGGCCCCAAGGCCATGACGACGCCGAAGAGGACGAGCAGCTCACCGCGTCCGACGCGGTCGAGGAGCCGTCGCAGCACCCAGACCACGGGAACGATCAGGACGAGCGCGAACGCCCAGGGACTCGGCGGCTCTTCGCCTGCGATCGTGATGAAGGCGACCGCAGCGAGGTCCTGGAGGACGAGGATCGCAATCGCGATCTGCCCGTAGTAGGACCCGTCGTCGGAGCGGTCTTCGAGCACTTTGACCACGAGCACCGTGGAGGAGAACGAGAGGGCGAAGCCGAGCAGCGCCAAGGTGCCCAGTCCCCCGCCGACGCTGACGATGCCGATGGCTGCGGCAGCTCCGATCGTCCCGGCACCGAGGAGGACCACCGTGATCATGTGCAGCGCAGCGGTGCCGTGGGCTTCGGGTTGGAGCAGGGAGCGCAGATCGAATTTCAGTCCGATCGTGAACAGCAGCAGGACGACTCCGATGTCCGATACCTGCTGCAGTCCCGCGAAGGCGGTGAAGCCGAAGACGTGCAGGAGGAATCCGGCCGCGAGGAATCCGACGAGCGGCGGAATGCGCAGCTCATGGGCGATGAGTCCCAGCGCCAGCGCGGCGGCGATCGTGATGACGATGTCTGCCATGCCGTCCTCCTCGATCAGCGCCGCCGGCAACGTCTCTGCCCGTCACCGCGTCTGCTCCAAAGCTATCAGGGTCGCAGCAGCCGCCTGAGGTTCTCGAGCCTCTCAGCCATGCTGCGTTCCATTCCGTTGCCCGTCGGAGAGTAGTAGCGCTTGCCTCGCAGCGACTCCGGCAGGTACTCCTGATCGGCGACCCCGTGCGGATAGTCGTGCGAGTATTTGTAGCCCTCACCGTGGCCGAGCTCTTTCGCCCCCGGATAGTGGGCGTCGCGCAGATGCATCGGCACTTCTCCGGCAAGTCCGTTCTTCACATCGGCGATCGCGGCGTCCAGGGCGCGGTAGCTCGCGTTCGACTTCGGGGCCAGCGCGAGGTAGGTGACCGCCTCGGCGAGGGGGATCCGTCCTTCGGGCATGCCGATGTTGGCAACCGCGGTCGAGGCGGCCACGGCGATCGGCAGCGCCTGCGGGTCGGCCATGCCGATGTCCTCGGCCGCAGAGATGACGACGCGACGGGCGATGAAGCGCGGGTCCTCACCGGCGACGATCATCCGCGCGAGATAGTGCAGAGCCGCGTCGACATCGGATCCGCGGATGGATTTGATGAACGCGGAGACCACGTCGTAGTGCTGGTCGCCGTTCTTGTCGTAGCGCAGAACGGTTTCGCTGCTCGCCTCGGCGCAGGCCGATTCGGTGATCGCGATCGGTTCGTCGTCTGCCTCCTCCGACTGCGCGGCGGCGATTCCGGCGGCAGCTTCGAGGACGGTCAGTGAACGGCGGGCGTCGGCCCCGGCGATGCGGACGATGAAGTTCCGGGCCTCCTCGGTGAGGGTGAACTGTCCGGCCAAGCCGCGATCGGATTCGACGGCACGGTCGAGCAGATTGCCGACCGCCTCGTCGTCGAGCGGACGCAGCGTGAGCATGAGCGACCGCGACAGCAGGGGTGAGATGACGGAGAACGACGGGTTCTCCGTGGTGGCGGCCACGAGCACGACGAGCCGGTTCTCCACCGCTGGCAGCAGGGCATCCTGCTGGGCCTTCGAGAACCGGTGGATCTCGTCGAGGAAGAGAACGGTGGTCCGTCCGTACATCTCCCGTTCGCGGCGGGCGCTCTCGATCACCTGGCGCACGTCCTTGACGCCCGCGGTGATGGCGGAGAGCTCGACGAAGGTACGGCCCGGGGCATGGGAGATGACATGGGCCAGCGTGGTCTTTCCGACTCCGGGCGGACCCCACAGGATCACCGAGGATGCTCCCGCCCGGTCTCCCCCGCTGGCTTCGACGAGTTGGTTGAGCGGGGATCCGGGGAAGGTCAGGTGCTCCTGACCGACGACTTCCTCCAGGGTCCGGGGACGCATCCGCACCGCAAGCGGGTCCAGGGCCCTGCCCGAGGAGGTCCGGGAGGAACCGGCGAAGCCCGGACCAGGGGAATCCTGGTCCGGGCCGTCGGAGAACAGATTGGGTTCGTGGCTCATCAGGCCTCGGAGTCGTCGTCTTCCGGTTCGTAGTCAACTCCGGCCTCGGCGCGCTGGGCGTCGGTGATCGGGGCCGGTGCCTGGGTCAGCGGATCGAATCCGCCGCCGGACTTCGGGAAGGCGATGACCTCACGGATCGAGTCGACGCCGGCCAGCAGGGACACGATGCGATCCCAGCCGAAGGCGATGCCGCCGTGCGGGGGTGCTCCGAACTTGAAGGCTTCGAGGAGGAAGCCGAACTTCTCCTCGGCCTCTTCTGCGGAGATGCCCATGATCTCGAACACCCGTTCCTGGACGTCCTTGCGGTGGATGCGGATCGAGCCGCCGCCGATCTCGTTGCCGTTGCACACGATGTCGTAGGCATAGGCCAGAGCGGCGCCCGGGTCTTCTTCGAGGGTGTCGAGGAATTCGGGCTTCGGAGCGGTGAAGGCGTGGTGGACGGCTGTCCACTGTCCGCCGCCGACGGCGACGTCTCCGGCGGCTTGCGCTTCGGCGGCCGATTCGAACAGAGGCGCGTCGACGACCCACACGAAGGCCCAGTCTCCGTCCTTGATGAGACCCGTGCGTTCGGCGATCTCATTGCGGGCGGCACCGAGAAGGGCACGCATGCTGCGATCACCTGCGGCGAAGAAGATCGCATCGCCCGGCTGCGCACCGGCCGCCTCGGCGAGTCCCGCCTTCTCCTCATCGGAGATGTTCTTGGCCACCGGACCGGACAGGGTTCCGTCTTCGCCGATGAGCACATAGGCCAGACCCTTCGCCCCGCGCTGCTTGGCCCAGTCCTGCCAGCCGTCGAGCTGACGACGCGGCAGCGAGCCGCCGCCGGGGTAGACGACGGAGCCGACATAGGGCGACTGGAAGACGCGGAACGGGGTGTCGGCGAAGAACTCGGTGAGGTTGTGCAGCTCGAGGCCGAAGCGCAGGTCCGGTTTGTCCGAACCGTACTTCTCCATCGCCTCGTGGTAGGTGATGTGCGGGATCGGCGTGGTGATGTCGTAGCCGATGAGCTTCCACAGTGCGGTGAGGATCTCTTCGGCCAGTGCGATGATGTCCTCCTGCTCGACGAAGGAGGCTTCGATGTCGAGCTGGGTGAACTCGGGCTGGCGGTCGGCGCGGAAGTCCTCGTCGCGGTAGCAGCGGGCGATCTGGTAGTAGCGTTCCATGCCGGCGACCTGAAGCAGCTGCTTGAACAGCTGCGGCGACTGCGGCAGGGCGTACCAGGAGCCGGGCTTGAGGCGGGCCGGGACGAGGAAGTCGCGGGCACCTTCCGGAGTCGACTTCGTCAGGGTCGGAGTCTCGACCTCGACGAAGCTGTGGGCGTCGAGGACCGACCGTGCGGCCTTGTTGACATCGGAGCGCAGACGTATCGTCTTTGCCGGGCCCGAACGGCGCAGGTCGAGGTAGCGGTAGCGCAGACGGGTCTCCTCGCCCACGGCGCCGGAGTCCTCGGCGTGGTCGGAGACCTGGAACGGCAGGGCCGCTGCTTCGGAGAGCACCTCGACGGCGGTGTCGATGATCTCGATCTCACCGGTGGGCAGGTTCGGGTTCGTATTGCCCTCGGGGCGCACCGAGACGGTGCCGGTGGCCTTGACGACGGTTTCGTTGCGCAGCTGGTGGGCATCGTCCTCACGGACGACGACCTGCACGATTCCCGAAGCGTCGCGCAGATCGATGAAGGCCACACCTCCGTGATCGCGACGACGATCGACCCACCCGGTGAGGGTGACGGTTTCTCCTGCGTTCGCGGCTCGCAGGCTTCCGGCTTCGTGGCTTCGCAGCACCTAGGGCTCCTTTGTGATGTTGTGGTCTAGCGCCTGAACAATGATAGTCGCCCCGCGCTCAGCTCCGATACACGCGGGGCCAGAGGTCGTCTTCCGCGGGCGTCCACGTGTCCGGGTCGGCCGTGGTCTGCTCTCCCGAGCGGATGTCCTTGACCTCGTGGCCGGACTCACCGTCGGTGAACCAGACGAACGGGATGTCGCGGCGTTCCGCGTAGCGGATCTGCTTGCCGAACTTCGCAGCGTTCGGCGAGACTTCGCACGGGATGTCCCGGGACCTCAGCGTCGCGGCCACGGCGTCGGCGTCAGCCCGTCGGGCCTCCTCGGTGACGGCGATGACGACGGCCGAGGGGGTACCGCGGGTGGCACGGATCTCCGAGGTCTCGCCGAGGATGAACGCCATGAGGCGGGAGACGCCGATGGACATGCCCACCCCGGGATAGTTCTTCTTGCCCACGGTGACCAGCGAGTCGTAGCGACCGCCGGAGGATACGGAACCGAGTTCTTCGTGGCCGATCAGCTGGGTCTCGTAGACCGCGCCCGTGTAGTAGTCGAGGCCGCGGGCGATCTTGAGCTGGGCGACGACGACTCCGGGCGCGCGTTCGGCTGCGGCTCGCAGCAGAGTCGTCAGCGATTCGAGTCCGGCTTCGAGCAGGGGGTGGTCGACGCCGAGGGCGCGCACCTCGTCGGCGAAGTCCGGGGAGTCGGATTCGATGGCGGCCAGCTCCAGGCACAGGCGCTGCTGCTCCTCATCGGCGTCGGCTTCGGCGGCCAGCAGCTTCGCCACTTCGGCGGGGCCGATCTTGTCGTATTTGTCGAGGCAGCGCAGCACGGCTTGGATGTTCGTCAGCCCGATTCCGCGGGCGAAGCCCTCGAGCAGCCTGCGGTCGTTGACGACGATCTTAATTCCGGGCACGCCGAGCGGGGCGAGCCGGGAGAATGCATCGGCCACGGCCAGAGGGATCTCGACCTCGAAGTGTCCGGGCAGCTCCCCATCGGCGATGACGTCGATATCGGCCTGGATGAACTCACGGTAGCGACCGGCCTGCGGCCGTTCGCCGCGCCAGACAGGCTGGACGCGAGCGGCCTTGAACGGGAAGCTCAGTTCGTTCGCATTGTCGGCGATATAGCGGGCCAGGGGCACCGTGAGGTCGAAGTGGAGTCCCAGCGGGTTGCGTTCGGCACCCTCGGAGTGAAGGCGGGAGACGGCGAAGATCTCCTTGTCGATCTCGCCGTCCTTGGCCAACTGGCTGATCGGTTCGACGGCGCGGTGGTTGAGTGCGGAGAACCCGTGCAGGGCGAAGGTGTGTTCGAGGGTGTCGATGATGGTCTTCTCGATCACGCGTTCGGCCGGGAGTCGTTCCGGGAATCCGGACAGACGGGCTGACTTCGCCATGGTGCTCCTTGCTTTCGGTGCGGTTGCGGTGCCGTGCGGCGCCGCTGAATAGTGTCGTGTCTGTATCGGGTGGGGTCTGAATAGTGTGGTGTCGTCCGGGACTGCGCGAACGCCTCGGGCAGGAAGACCCGAGACTTCGGTCGCTCAGACCTCAGAAGAACGGATTCGTCGCGAGTTCTGTGCTCACGCGAGAGGCCGGGCCGTGTCCAGGATAGATCGGCACGTCCGGCAGTGTCGCGAATGCCCGCAGGGATTCGGACATCGCCTGAGGGTCTCCCCCGGGCAGGTCGACGCGGCCGATGGCTCCGGCGAAGACGACGTCACCGGTGAAGATGACTTCCTCGTCCCCGTCCTTCACTCGCAGCAGCATGGAACCTTCCGTATGCCCGGGTGCGGAGACTGCCGTGACACTGAGTCCGGCGATCTCGAAGCTCTCACCGTCACTGACGTCAATGGCTGCCGGGGCGTTCCAGTCTGCGACGAGCGGCGCCAGCATTGCCGCGAACTGCGGGTTGAGCGTCGTGGCCGGTGAATCCAGGCGGTAACGGTCGGCGGCACCGAGGTGGACGGGCACGTCCCAGCGGGCGAGCACGTTGGTCAGGCCCAGAATATGGTCGGGGTGGCCGTGGGTGAGGAAGATCGCCTGAGGTTCGAGTCCCTCTTCGCTGAGCAGCTTCTCGAGGCCTGGGGCGCAGTCGTATCCGGAGTCGATGAGAATGCAGTCGCTGGAGCCGTCTGCGCGCACGGCATAGCAGTTGACGTCGAGGAATTCGGCGTTGGTCGAGAACACATCCATGTGCAAAGTCTATCTACACGCTCGCCGATGGTTATGCTGGGATAACGTCTATCCCACAATCGAGTGATCGGCGGGTGGAATGACCTGCCGGTTCGACCGATGGAAACAAGGTGAGAACCATGTCGACCCCGACACCGAAGCCGACCCCCCGTCCGTCGTCGCTGCCGCGTCCGCAGGCGGCACAGGTGGTCAATGCCAGCCATATCGACCACGACGCCGAGGTCGCTCGCGCGGTGACTCATGGTCGTGCCGATTCGGACGGCAATGTGTTCGTCACCACTCCGGAGGGCGAGCGTGCCGTCGGGCAGTACCCGGACGCCACTCCCGAGGAGGCCCTCGAGTACTTCGCGAAGAAGTACGTCGAACTCGCCGAGAGCGCGGTCCTGCTGCGCAACCGTCTCTCCGCCGGCGCTCCCGGCCGTGAGGTCGTGTCTGCGGCGAAGACGCTGCAGGAATCACTGCCGGAAGCCAACGTCGTCGGAGATCTCAAGGGGCTGAGCGCCACTCTCGACACACTCATCTCCGATGCCGAGGCCACGGAGTCCCGTCAGGCAGCCCGGGCGCAGGCCGCGAAACTCGCCGCTGCCGAGGATCGTGAGGCTCTCGTCGTCGAGGCCGAGACCCTGGCCAAGCAGGATCCGTCGAAGATCCAGTGGAAGCAATCGGGCGCGCGTCTGCGCGAGCTCTTCGCCCAGTGGAAGGACATGCAGCGCAGCGGACCCCGTCTGCCGCGTGCCGTCGATCAGGAGCTCTGGGGCAGGTTCTCGCAGGCTCGGAACACCTTCGAACACAAGCGCAAGGAATTCTTCGCCGAGCTCGACAAGGTCAATGCCGAGGGCAAGCGTATCAAGGAGAAGATTGTCGCCGAGGCGGAGTCGCTGTCGGCCTCGACCGATTTCCGCACCGTGTCGCAGAAGTACAAGGACCTGATGAGCCAGTGGAAGCGCGCCCCGCGTGCCTCGCGCAAGGACGATGATGCGCTGTGGGCACGGTTCCGTGCAGCACAGGACGTGTTCTTCTCCGCTCGTGATGCGGAGAATGCCGCTCTGGACGAGGAGTTCAAGGGAAACCTCGTCGTCAAGGAGGACCTGCTGAAGAAGGCTCAGGCGCTGCTGCCGATCACCGACCCGGTGGCGGCCAAGCGCGAGCTGCGCACCATCCAGGACCAGTGGGAGGAAGCCGGCAAGGTCCCTCGCGCCGATGTCTCGCGGATGGAGAACGGTCTGCGCGAAGTCGAACGCGCGCTCGCCGATGCCGAGGAAGCCGCGTGGCAGCGCAGCAACCCGGAGACGAAGGCCCGCACCTCGGGTGCGCTGAGTCAGCTCGACGAGTCGATCGTCGACCTCGAGAAGAAGCTCGAGGCCGCGAAGGCCGGGGGCGATGAGAAGTCCGTCGCCGAGGCGCAGGAAGCTCTCGACGCTCGACGCGCCTGGCGGGATCAGCTCGCCCAGACAGCCGCAGAACTCGACTGAGGCCGCAGTGCTCGGCTGAGGCCGCGGCGCTCGTCCACAGCTTCTGACGTTCGAGTCAGCACCTGTCCACAGGCGCTCTCCGAAGTCTTGTCAACGCCTCCACATCCGACGATAGTTCGGGTATGGAGGCGTTGTTTCATCTGCGGGACTTCGGGTACGAGCAGCTCACCGAGCTCACCCTCGACGGTCTGCTCATCCGACTGACCGAATCGACCTGGGTGCGCAAGGGTGCGATCCTCTCCCCCGCTGAGCGGATGGCCGCCCTGCATTCGCTCATCCCGCCCGGACTCGCGCTCTCCCACGACAGCGCTTGGTGGGTGCACCGCGGACTCGGCCGGGCTCCCGCTCCGCTGAACTTCATCACGCTGCCCAGGCGCCGGTGGATCGCCGATGACGGTTTCGACGTCCACGAGACGAATCTGGCGCAAGATGATTGGTGTCTCATCGACGGGCTGCCGATCACCACGGAGGAACGCACGCTCTACGATCTGCTCTTCCCGCACTTCCGGAACTGGACCGCGGAGTCGCCGCGGGCGCTCAAGGGCGTCATTGCGGAGATTCCCAGCGGTCTTCGCCACCGTCTCCGGGACTACCTCACCGAGGTGGCCCGTCGACCGTTCGTCGCTCAGATGCGCGCGGCGCTGGACAGAGAGGATCAGCCGCCGGAGATGCGGTAGACGTCGAAGACGCCTTCGACCTTGCGCACGGCCGAGAGCACAGTGTCGAGATGGCTGGCGTCACTCATCTCGAAGACGAACTTCGATTGCGCCACGCGGGCCCGGGAGGTGCCGACCGACGCCGACAGGATGTTCACATGGGTCTCGGTGAGCACCTTGGTGATATCGGAGAGCAGACCGGCACGGTCGAGGGCCTCGACCTGGATCTGGACGAGGTAGATTCCGCTCGTCTTCTCGCCCCACGAGACCTCGACCATGCGTTCGGGTTCACGTTTGAGTGAGGTGACGTTCGGGCAGTCGACGCGATGCACGGAGACTCCCGAACCGCGGGTGACGAAACCGAGGATCTCGTCTCCCGGCACCGGGGTGCAGCAGCGAGCCAGTTTGACGAGCACATCGTCGACGCCTTTGACGATGACGCCTTCGGACGAGGAATGGTGCCCTGAGGACTGGCCGGTGCGGTTGCGAGGCTCCGGTGGCAGCACGACCGACTCGTCGTCCTCCCCGACTTCCTTGGCCAGCAGATCGACGACGTGCTGAGCCGAAGACACGCCGTTGCCGATCGCGGCATAGAGGGCGCTGACATCGGGCAGACGCATCTCCGTGGCGACGACCTGGAGAGCTTCCTGGCTCATCAGCGAAGCGGCGGAGATCGTATGGCGGCGCATCGCCCGGGCGAGCTGTTCGCGACCGTTCTCGATCGCCTCTTCGCGGCGCTCCTTCGAGAACCACTGCCGGATCTTGCTGCGGGCACGTGGACTCTTGACGAAGCCGAGCCAGTCGCGGCTGGGGCCGGCGTTCTCGTCCTTCGAGGTGAAGACCTCGACGGAGTCCCCGTTCTTCAGCTCCGTGTCCAAAGCGACGAGGCGACCGTTGACGCGGGCGCCCATCGTCTTGTGCCCGACCTCGGTGTGCACTGCGTAGGCGAAGTCGATGGGGGTGGCTCCCGACGGCAGGCTCATCACCTCGCCCTTGGGCGTGAAGACGTAGACTTCCTTCGAGTTCACCTCGTAGCGGAGGCTGTCGAGGAACTCATCGGGGTCGGAGACCTCTCGCTGCCAGTCCAGCAGCTGTCGCAGCCAGGCGGCGTCGTCGACCTCACCGGCGTCGGAGACCTTCACCGAACGCGCGGTGTTCGAGGTCACGGCCTTCGACGACTTGTTGAGATCCTTGTACTTCCAGTGAGCGGCGACGCCGAATTCTGCACGGCGATCCATCTCGTGGGTCCGGATCTGGATTTCGACGGGCTTGCCGGCCGGCCCGATCACCGTGGTGTGCAGGCTCTGGTACATGTTGTACTTCGGCATCGCGATATAGTCCTTGAACCGTCCGGGAACAGGATTCCAGCGGGCGTGGACGATGCCGAGGGTGGCGTAGCATTCGCGTACGGATTCGACGAGGACGCGGACTCCGACGAGATCGTAGATGTCGGCGAACTCGTGTCCGCGCACGACCATCTTCTGATAGATCGAATAGTAGTGCTTGGGGCGCCCCGTGATGGAGGCGTCTATTCCGGATTCCTTGAGTTCGCCCTGGAGCTCCTCGGAGACCGTGGCCAGATACTTCTCACGCTCGGGAGCCCGATCCGCGACGAGTCGGACCACTTCGTCGTAGACCTTGGGATGGAGGACCTGGAAGGACAGGTCTTCGAGCTCCCATTTGATCGTGTTCATGCCCAGCCGGTGTGCCAGCGGAGCGAAGATGTCGAGGGTCTCGCGAGCCTTCTTCGTGCTTGACGAGGCGGGCACGAAGCGCCAGGTGCGCGCATTGTGCAGGCGGTCTGCGAGCTTGATGACGAGGACGCGGATGTCCTTGGCCATCGCCACGATCATCTTGCGCACGGTCTCGGACTGCGCGGCCTGCCCGTACGTGAGCTTGTCGAGCTTCGTCACCCCGTCGACCATGGCCGCGACTTCGGAGCCGAATTCCTCGGTGAGTTCGTCGAGCGAGTACGAGGTGTCTTCGACGGTGTCGTGCAGCAGAGCGGCGGCGAGCGTGACCGGCAACATGCCGATCTCCGCAAGGATCGTCGCCACCGCGATGGGGTGGGTGATATAGGCATCACCGGACTTGCGAGTCTGCCCTCGGTGGGCCTCCTCAGCGACCTTGTAGGCCCGGACGACGAGGTCGATGTCCGCCTTCGGATGGTTCGACTGCAGGGCCCGGATCATCGGGCCGAGCACTCGAGGGTAGCCAGGGTTGTTCTGTGCCCTGGCCGCCCACCAGGCTAAGCGGGAGATGCCTCGCGGACGGCGCGAATCAGCGGACGAAGCCACAACATCTCCTCTCTCGGGAATCAGACTTCGGCGTGTGTCACCGGTGGGACGTCTGCTCCCCCATCCTTCAAGCGTAGTTCACGCACGGCCTCCTCCTGTGCCTTGACCGCCGGTTCATTTGCACGGAGGAGGGCGTAGAGGGGGCTCGCGACGAACAGCGTCGAAGCGGCTGCCACTATAGTACCGATGAACAGGGACAGTGAGATGTCGACCAGTGTTCCCGCGCCGAGCAGGAACACACCGATGAAGAGGATCGAGGCGATCGGGAGCACCGACACCACTGAGGTGTTGATCGAGCGCACGGTCGTCTGATTCACACCGAGGTTGACGAGTTCGGAGAACTTGAGATTCCGCTTCTCCTCGAATCTCGTCGTGTTCTCTCGGATCTTGTCGAAGACCACCACCGTGTCATAGAGCGAGAAGCTGAGCACGGTGAGGAAGCCGATGATGGCCTCCGGGGTGACTTCGAAGCCGGTGGCCGAGTAGATGCCCATCGTCACGATCATCACGACGAAGAGGCCGACGATCGCCGCGAGCGACATCTTCCACGTGCGGAAGTACAGGGCCATGACGACGAGGGCGATGGCCACGAAGATGACGAGTGCGCGGATCATCTTCGACGTCACGTCCTGACCCCATTCGGGTCCGACGAACGTCGAGGTGACGTCTTCGACCTTCACGTCGTAGCCGGAGACGAGAGCGTCTCGGACTTCCTGCATCTGCGGGTCGGTGAGCTGGTTCGTCTCGATCTGGACGGCCGTGTCGCTGGTCGGCGTCAGGCGCGGCTCAGAACCGGAGACGACATCGTTGATGATGCCTTCCCCCTTGGCGGCCGAGGTGTCGCTGACATGGTCGACCTGGAACTGCGAACCGCCCTTGAAGGCGATGCCGAAGTTGAAGCCGAAGATGAGCGGGACGAGCAGGGACAGGAGGACGAGGACTCCGGAGATGGCCAGCCACAGCTTCGCCTTGCCGACGAAGGGGATCGATGATTCGCCGCTGTGCAGGCGGTTGCCCCAGGCAAAGAACCGTTTCACTTGTCAGCCTCCTTGCCGTCGTCAGCCGTCGAGTCTGTGACGGCATCGTCTTCCTCGGCCCGTCGGGCCGCGGCCTTCCGCTCGGCGATGGTCATTCCGCGCGTCGCAGCAGCGGACTTCGCCGCTTTCGTGCTCTTCGACTTCGTGGCCTTCGACTTCGTGGTCGTCGACCTGCCGGTCGCGGCCTTGTCCGTCTCGGACGTCGTCGTGGTCTCCCCCGACTCGGACGCAGCTGCTGCAGCAGTCGTATCGGAGCTGTCGTCTGTGCTCATCCCGGCCTTGCGCATCCGTGCCTTCTCGCGCCGCTTGGCTTCGGGAGTCTTGTCCTTGTCGTCGATGGACAGGTTGAGCGCTCCGCGGTAGGCGGCGGGTTTGACTCCGAGCAGACGCGGATCCATTCCGGACATCGGGTGGCCCTCGCCGAAGAACTTCGTGCGGGCCAGGAACTGCAGCATCGGGTGGGTGAACAGGAAGACGATGAGCACGTCGATGATCACGGTCAGGCCCAGGGTGAAGGCGAAGCCTCGCACCGAGCCGACGGCCAGGATGTAGAGAATGACTGCGGCGAGCATGTTCACTGCCTTCGAGGCGTAGATCGTGCGCTTGGCACGGTCCCAGCCGACCTCGACCGCGGAGAGCAGATTGCGACCGCTGCGCAGTTCGTCTCGGACACGTTCGAAGTAGACGATGAACGAGTCCGCCGCCATGCCGATTCCGATGATGATACCGGCGACACCGGCCAGGGACAGTCGGTAGCCGTATCTCCACGATGCCAAAAGCAGCAGCAGGTAGGTGAGCACACCGGCGACGACGAGGCTCGAGACGGTGACGAGGCCGAGCACCCGGTACTGCAGCAGCGAATAGACGACGACGAGGAGGAGTCCGACCAGGCCGGTGAGCAGACCGATCTTGAGGTAGTTCGAACCCAGGGTCGGTGAGATCTGGTCCTCGCTCTGGACCTGGAAGCTCAGCGGCAGCGAGCCGTTCTTGAGCTGGTTGGCCAGAGTCTGTGCCTCGTCGAGGGAGAAGTCGCCGGTGATCTGGGCGTTGCCGTCGTTGATCACCGCGTTCGAAGACGGAGCCGACAGCACGAGACCGTCGAGTTCGATCGCGAACTGGTTGTAGGGCTGCTGTTTGCCGGTGATGTCCGAGGTGATCTGCTTGAAGATCTCACGACCGGTGGAGTCGAAGGAGAGGTTGACGGCAGGGTTGTTGGTCTGCACGCCATTTGCTCCTGCGGCATAGCCGGCACTGGCATCGGCGAGGTGATCGCCGGAGAGTTCGACAGGCCCGAGGATGTACTTCGCCTGTCCGTCTTCGGAGCACGAGACGACCGGTTCGTCCGAGGGCTGCTGTTGGCCGCCCGTCCGGTTCTTCTTGTTCGTGCAGTCGAGCTCGGTGTACTCCTTGATGATCTTGTCGGACTGCCATTCGGAGGCGTCCTTCTCCGGATCGAAGAGGGGCCGCGGCGTCGAGTCGGTGACCTTCGTGCTGTCGCTCGATCCGCTGCCTTCTCCGGACTTCTCCGCGTCCTTGCTCTCCGACTCCGAAGATTTCGTCTCCTCGGAGGACTCGGCCGTCTTCTTCGTCTCGCCGCCGGCATTGACGACATCGCCGCCGCCGGACGGAGCCTGGTCCTCGCTCTGTCCATCGCCCTGCGAGTCGGCGCCGGTGAGGTCCTCGAGGCGTTTGCGCTCTTCGTCGCTCAGCCCGTCATCGCCGCCCGATTCCTCGCCGCTCTTCTCCTGCTCCTTCTGGATCTGCTCCTGTGAACGAGGGTCACCGACCAGCGCCACGCGACGGAAGACAAGCTGAGCAGACGAGCGGACGAGGTTTCGGGTCTCCTCGTCGGGGTTGCCCGGCAGATTCACGACGATGTTGCGGTCGCCCTGCGTCGTGATCTCGGCTTCGGAGACACCGGTCGAGTCGACGCGCTGGCGGATGATCGCCACGGCCTGATCGAGCTGCTCCTTGCTGATGTCCGTGCCCTTGGACACCTGCGGTTCCAGAATGATCGACGTTCCACCCTCGAGGTCGAGCGCGAGCTTCGGAGTCGTCGTGGCATTCGACCAGATGACACCGCCGGCGATGATTGCGGCCAGCACCAGAGTGATGATGGTCAGCCACAGGAAGCGCAAACCAGGGCGTGGTTTTTCTTCGATATCGGACACGTTTCAGCTTTCAGTCGGGAGAAGAGTGCGAGAACGGATCAGTTCTTCTTGTCGGAATCCGAATCAGTCGGGTCCGTGGACTCCGCAGCGGCGGAGTCGACATCGGTCTCAGCGGCGGCCTCGGCATCGACGTCCTCGGACTCGGCGACTGCCTCGGCGTCGACGTCCTCGGTCTTCGCAGCGGACTCATCGGCGATGACGTCATCGGATGCGTCGTCCGGGGTGTCCTTCTCGGCGCGTTTGCGTTCGTTCATGGCGTCGAGCTCGGCGTCGGTGATGGCCGGCTTCTCGTCTGCGTCGACATCGGCATCAGCGGCGGGGGCGGCGGCGTCGGGAGCGTCGACGGGCGCTGCGGCCTGGTTGTTCTCGATCTGACCGATGGCCTGGCGGTGGACGCGCAGAACCGTGCCGGGACCCGACTCGATGGTCACCTGGTTGTTCTCTTCGTCGATGGAGAGCACGGTGCCGAAGACACCGAAGGTCGTCATCACGGTCGCGCCGGGCACGAGGCCCGATTTGATCTGCTCCGCACGCGCCTTCTGCTTACGCCGAGAATTGAACAGGAAAAAGATCAGCAGCGCGGCAAGCGCAAGAGGGATCAGCAAATCCACAGATATCAGCCTTTCATATGAATGAATCAGTGAACCAGCTTAGTTCGTCCTCACCTCTCATAGCGAACTCAAAGGCACGGTCAGAACTCATAGTTTGCTGGGATCTGCATTTTCAGGTGCTTCCAGGCCGCCGTGGTGGCCACACGTCCACGTGGGGTGCGACTGATCAGGCCCTCTCGGACGAGGTAGGGCTCGGACACGGTTTCGACTGTATCCGCTTCTTCGCCGACGGAGACGGCGAGGGTTCCCAATCCCACCGGGCCTCCGCCGAAGCGCTTGCACAGCACCTGCAGAACCGACCGGTCGAGGCGATCGAGACCGAGCTCGTCGACCTCGTAGACGCGCAGGGCATTGGTGGCGGCCTCCTCGTCGATGATTCCGCTCCCCCGCACCTGGGCCCAGTCGCGGACGCGGCGCAGCAGGCGATTCGCGATTCGCGGGGTTCCGCGGGAACGTGTGGAGATCTCTTCGAGCCCGGCGAGTTCGGCATCGATGCCGAGCATCCTGGCCGAACGCTTGAGAACCGTGAGCAGATCGGCGCTCGAATAGAAGTCGAGCAGGGCGGTGAAGCCGAAGCGGTCACGCAGCGGCGCGGGCAGCAGACCGGATCGGGTGGTCGCCCCGACGAGGGTGAATTGCGGGAGGTCGAGCGGGATGGCGGTGGCTCCTGGTCCTTTGCCGACGATGACGTCGACTCGGAAGTCCTCCATCGCCACGTACAGCATCTCCTCGGCGGCCCGGGCCATGCGGTGGATCTCGTCGATGAAGAGGACTTCACCTTCTTCGAGGGAGGACAGGATGGCTGCGAGGTCACCGGCGTGCTGGACGGCCGGGCCGGACGTCACTCGCAGGCTCGAGTTCATCTCGTGGGCGATGATCATCGCCAGCGTGGTCTTGCCGAGCCCGGGAGGACCGGAGAGCAGCACATGGTCGGGTGCCTTCTGTCTGGCCTTCGCCGCGTCGAGGACGAGGGAGAGCTGCTCACGCACCTGCGGCTGGCCGATGAAGTCGGCCAGGCCCTTCGGACGCAGCGCCGCCTCGGCATCGCGTTCGGCGGTCTCGGCACGACCGGAGACGAGTCTCTCCTGCTCGGCTCCGGTCAGGTCCTGATCACCGAAGTCCACCTCATAGGAGTCGGGGTCGAACGAGCCTGTCATCTCTTCGCACCCAGAACCTTCAGAGCGGCCTTGAGGACCGCGGAGGTGCCGGCATCAGCACCGGTCTCCTTGACGACGTCGGCGACGACCTCCTCAGCCTGCGCTTCCTTCCACCCGAGACCCACAAGAGCGTCGACGACCTGCTGGTTGCCGCCCCCGAAGGACAGAGTGGGTCCGGGAGAGGCAGCGGTGAGCTTCGGCAGTTTGTTCTCCAGCTCGAGGATGATGCGCGAGGCGCCCTTCTTCCCGATTCCGGGGACACGGGTGAGCGCGTTGGCATCCTGATTCGTGATCGCGGCGGCAAGTTCGTCAGGTCCCATCACCGAGAGGATCGCCATCGCCAGACGCGGACCGATTCCGGAGATGGACAGCAGCACTTCGAAGGTGTGGTTCTCGTCCTCGGTGCCGAAGCCGTAGAGCGTCATCGAGTCTTCGCGCACCACGAGGCTGGTGACCAGTTCGATCTCGGCGCCGTGCCGAGTCCCGGCCAGAGTGTCGGGGGTGACGTGGACCTTCCGGCCGACACCGTGGGTGAGAACGACGAGGTGGTCAGCTGCGATCCGATGCACCGTACCGCTGAGGAAACTGATCACGGACAGCCTTTCTTAGGGGAACACGTGTACGAATCCAGGTTAGCAGGCACCCGCTCCCCCATGCTCACTTGGCGCGCCGCATGGCCTCGGCCCACTGCTGCTGGGCCTTCGTCAGTCCGCTGCCCTGCCGTCCGCCGGCCTTGCGTTCGGTCAGATCCTTATTTGCCCCCGGCGTCGATTGGGCCGACAGCGCCCCGCGCCAGGAATGGCAGATCGCGATCGCGAGGGCGTCGGCGGCGTCGGCGGGCTTCGGCGGTGCGTCGAGTCCGAGGATCCGCGTCACCATCGAGGTGACCTGCTTCTTGTCCGCACGGCCCGAACCGGTGATCGCAGCTTTGACCTCGGATGGGGTGTGCATGGCCACGGGGAGCCCGCGTCGGGCAGCCAATCCCATGGTCAGTCCCGATGCCTGGGCGGTGCCCATGATCGTGGACACATCGTTGCGGGCGAAGACGCGCTCGATGGCCACGACATCGGGACGGTACGTGTCCAGCCAGCTGTCGAACGCCTCGGCGATGGCACCGAGACGGAGGTCGACGGAATCGGCCGAAGGAGTCCGCAGGACGTCGACGGCGACCATCTTCGCCTTCCGGGCGGGCAGTGTGTCGATGACACCGAGCCCGCACCGGGTCAGGCCGGGATCAACACCGAGGATGCGCATCAGGCATCGAGTTCGGCGAGGACCTCATCGCTGACATCGGCGTTCGAGTAGACGTTCTGCACCTCGTCGCTGTCTTCGAGCGCATCGATGAGGGAGAAGACCTTGCTTGCGGTCTCTGCGTCGAGGCTGACCTCGAGTTCGGGCACGAAAGAGGCCTCGGCCGAGTCGTAGTCGATTCCGGCGTCGACGAGGGCCGTACGCACGGCCACGAGGTCGGTGGCCTCGCAGATGATCTCGAACTTCTCGCCGACTTCCTTGACCTCTTCGGCTCCGGCGTCCATGGTCGCCAGCAGAATGGCCTCTTCGTCGGTCTCCTCAGCGCCCACGGTGATGACGCCCTTGCGGTTGAAGTTGTACGTCACCGAACCGGGATCGGCCATCGAACCGCCGTTGCGGGTCACGGCCACGCGCACCTCGGAGGCGGCGCGGTTGCGGTTGTCGGTGAGACATTCGATGAGCAGTGCCACACCGCCGGCGGCGTAGCCTTCGTACATGATCGTCTCGTAGTTGACTCCGGAGCCGTCGAGACCGCCGCCGCGCTTGACCGCACGGGTGATGTTGTCCGCGGGAACCGAGTTCTTCTTCGCCTTCTGGATCGCATCGAACAGCGTCGGGTTGCCGTCGGGGTCGGGTCCACCGTTGCGTGCGGCCACCTCGATGTTCTTGATCAGCTTGGCAAAGAGCTTGCCGCGCTTGGCATCGATGGCAGCCTTCTTGTGTTTAGTCGTTGCCCATTTGGAATGACCTGACACTGGTGTTCCTTCCTGTAGTTACAGCCTCTCAAGTCTATACGCTGACCGCGCCGACTCGTGCAGACTTCCCGTTCGCGATTCCGTGCGGACTCCCACCGGACCTCATCGCGGACCTGTTCCGGAGCGCGATCGTGCGCTCAGTCGATGACCAGCGGCACGTCGGGAACGGACCCGGCGGTGGCCAGGTCGATGAGGCCGAGGAGGTTCTTCGGATAGATCGTCTCCGTCGTGGCCAGGAGCTCCTCCCGGGTCCACCAGCGGAATTCGAGCAGACTGCGCTTCTCGATGTCCGTCCAGACCGCGTCTTCGAGCTCGATGTCCTCGCTGGTGCGGAACGCGAAGTAGGTTTCGACCTGGCGCAGCGACTTCTCCGTGAATTCGAAGACCTCGTCGCGCGTGGCCAAGGGACCGATGAGTTCGTGAGGTTCGCATTCGATTCCGGTCTCCTCCGCGAGTTCCCGAGCCGCCGTCTGCGCGGCCGACTCGCCGAGTTCGGAACCGCCTCCGCAGGTCATCCACCATTGGTGACTGGGGGTCAGCAGATCCTGGGCACGGATCAGGAGAACCTCGTCGCGCTCATTGAGTAATACGACCCGTGAGGCTTTACGAGGTTTCATGTTTCTCCAGTGGTCGGCGGCGAAGGGAGGCAAGTGTTTGCAGAATAATGACGCTGGGGGATTTCGGCAAGAGCGCGACAGCGGCCCAGAGAACGATATCGGCTCTGCGCGGTCCCGGCCAACTCGGCGCTCATGACGCGGAGTTGGCCGCTGCGGCCACAGCGGGATCAGCTGCCTCAGGACGATGTCGGCCATCCTGTGACTGTTCCCGATCTTCGCCGCCCAGACGGCGATCCCACCAGTCGAGGATGGCTTCGAAGCGCTGCCTGCGGTGGCGGGGCTGCCCGGCCCGGGAGAGCTCGTGGTTCTCCCCGGGGAAGATGAGCATCTCGGTGTCGACCCCGGCTCTCTGGAGGGCCGCATAGTACTGCTGTGCCTGCTCCAGCGGGCAGCGCAGATCGAGTTCCGAGTGCATCACCAAGGTCGGTGTGCCGACCTGTGGAGCGTGGGCCAGAGGTGATTGGGCCGCGATCGCCTCACTGCTGCGGCTCGTGTACTCCTCGGTGAAGAAGCGGCCGATGTCGGAGGTCCCGACGAAGCTGTCGGGGTCGAGGTAGCCGCGTTCGACGATGGCGGCGCGGAAGCGATGGTCCGCGGCGATCGTCATGGCTGTGAGATATCCCCCATACGATCCGCCCTGGATGCCCAGACGGCTGCGATCGAGCGAGGGATCGAGGTCGAGGGCATGGTCGAGGACGGCGAGCACATCGGCCATCGCCGGTGCCGCCATGTCACCTTGGACGGCGGTCCCCCAGCTGCGGGTGCGGCCGCCGGATCCGCGCGGGTTCGAGAACACGACGGCGTAACCAGCGGACGTGAGCACCTGGGTCTCGTCGAACCACGAATGCGTGTACTGGGCGAAGGGCCCGCCGTGGATGTTGAGGATGACGGGGAACGGCCCGTCGCCGTGCGGTTTGGCCAGCCAGCCGGTGATCGTCCCCGAAACGCCGGGCACCCGCAGCACCTGGGGAAGGACGGAGTTCGCCGGCGCCGGATGCTCCTTGACGATGGCAGAGGACCCCCTCGCCGAGGCGGCCCCGGACTCCGTGGGTCCGCCGAGGGCGATGCGGCCGAGCACGGCCGGAGAGTGCGGGGTCGATCCGGTGAAGACGAGCGTCCCGCCGTCGGCGTCGAAGCCGTTGACGACGGTGGTGTCGTCGGTGAGGAACTCGAGGTCATCCACGCCGATCTCTGCGGCGTCGAGGCCGATGCGAACGATCCGGGTGGCCCCGTCCGTGTCGACGGCGGCGATGACCGCTCCCCCGTGGATCTGCAGCGGGATCGGTGCCAGCGCCACGGTCTCCGGGTCGGTCAGCCGCCTCGTGGAGCCGGTCGATACGGTGTGGATGAAGAGCCCGGGCATCTGGCCGACGAAGTCGAGTTCGTCACGGGTCAGCGCATTGCCGATCAGCACAACGGTGTCTTCGTCGAGCCACCGGTGCAGACCGACGTCCATGGACGGCAGCTCGAGTGGTGTCGGCGCCTCTCCCCCGAGCAGCCAGACCGTCGAGCGCAGATCGGGCTGCCCCTGGTCGGGGTGAAGCGCGGAGACCACGGACGCTCGCGTGCCGTCCGGGGAGAACTGCGGATCGTGGACGTCGCTGTCCGGGGTCGTCAGCAGAGTCGACAGCGGAACTTCGGAGGCCCCGCGCAG
The DNA here is from genome assembly GCF_057654315.1 of Brevibacterium sp. Lmc1. Classification (NCBI taxonomy): domain Bacteria; kingdom Bacillati; phylum Actinomycetota; class Actinomycetes; order Micrococcales; family Brevibacteriaceae; genus Brevibacterium; species Brevibacterium sp. Lmc1. Next base: position 2,318,150 of record NZ_CM172803.1, read on the forward strand.
ACCCACGGTGCCGAGACCGGGTTCGGCGAGGTCGACGAGGAAGGCGCGGGCCGGACGGTCGTTCGTATAGCCGAGGCCGTTGGCCAGGTAGGAGGCCGTGGTGATCCGGCGTGGAGCTTCTTCGGCCGCCGGAATGGCATCGTCGAGCCCGTAGCGTCCGGGTTCGGCGACGCGGGCGACGTAGAGGGCCCTGGAACGGGTGTCGTCGAGGGCGAATTCGGACACGCCGAGGTGGTTGTCCGTGATCTGGTGTGCCGTCTCCAGGCTGTCGCCGACGAAGAGCTGCGGGGCGGCTTTCTTCTCCGCGCTCAGATAACCGGACCAATTCAGGCCGCACTCTGGATTCGAGTCCGACCATGAGTGAGTCAGCCGTCTGGAGTTGTCGTCGCTCAAGGAGAACAGCTGGGAGAGGTAGCTGTTGGACTCGAGGTCGGGTCGCCGGATCGTGATGACGGCGTCGTCGCCGCGCAGCACGGGTGAGGAGTACTCGGCAAGAGTGCCGAGGTCTTCAGGATTCATCTGTTCCATTCCTTTTTGAGCCGTGCCTGCACATCGGCGTGCACTTGCGGCAGGGCTTTGGTCTGGGCGATCACGGGCAGGAAGTTCGCGTCTCCGCCCCAGCGTGGGACGACGTGCTGGTGCAGGTGGGCGGCGATGCCTGCGCCGGCCACGGGTCCTTGGTTCATGCCCAGGTTGAATCCATGAGGACCGGATACCGCCCGGATGACGCGCATCGCCTTCTGCGTGAACTCGGCGAGTTCGACGGTCTCCTCTTGGGTCAGATCCGTGTAGTCGGCCACGTGACGATAGGGGCAGATGAGCAGGTGGCCCGGGTTGTACGGGTAGAGGTTGAGCACCGCGTACACGTGCTGGCCGCGGGCGACGATGAGTCCGTCCTCGTCGGTCTTCGACGGCGCAGTGCAGAACGGGCACTCCTCGGCGCGGTCGTCCTTCGGTTTGTCCTGTCCGTCGATGTAGACCATCCGGTGCGGGGTCCACAGACGCTGGAATCCGTCGGGTTCCCCGGGGAACCCGGCGGCAGCCTCGGGGTAGGGAATCCCTTCGCCGAGGCGGCCGTCCGAGTTCTCTGCTGCGGTTCGGCTGTCGTCGCCTCCGCTCATACCTGGGCCTTGGTCTCTATCGCGTCGAGGATCCGTCGCACCGCCTCGGCGACGGGGACGCCGTTCTCCTGTTCGCCGTTGCGGAAGCGGAAGGACACGGCACCGGCGTCGCGGTCCTCTCCGCCGGCGATGAGGGTGAAGGGCACCTTCGACTTCGAGGCGTTGCGGATCTTCTTCGGGAATCGGTCGTCGCTGTCGTCGATCTCGACGCGGACCCCGGACCTGCGCAGCTGGTCGGCCACCTCGGCGAGGTAGTCGTTGAACTCATCGGCCACGGGGATGCAGGTCACCTGCACGGGCGCCAGCCACACGGGGAAGGCACCGGCATAGTGCTCGGTGAGCACGCCGAGGAAGCGTTCGATGGAACCGAACTTCGCCGAATGGATCATCACCGGCTGTCTGCGGGAGCCGTCGGCGGCGACGTATTCGAGTCCGAAGCGCTCGGGCTGGTTGAAGTCGAGCTGGACGGTCGACATCTGCCAGGTGCGGCCGATGGCGTCGCGGGCCTGGACGGAGATCTTCGGGCCGTAGAAGGCCGCGCCGCCCGGGTCGGGGACGAGTTCGAGTCCGGTCTCCTGAGCGACCTCCTCGAGCACGCTGGTAGCTTCGGCCCACTGTTCGTCGGAGCCGATGAACTTGTCGGCCTTCTTTCCGTCCTCGTCGCGGGTGGACAGTTCGAGGTAGAAGTCGTCGAGGCCGAAGTCGCGCAGCAGGCTGAGCACGAAGTTCAGCAGGTGGCGGATCTCCTTGCCCGCGTCTTCCTGTGCCACATAGGAGTGGGAGTCATCCTGGGTCAGCGCGCGGACCCGCGTGAGGCCATGGATGACTCCGGAGGCCTCGTCACGGTAGACGGTGCCGAACTCGAACAGCCGCAGCGGCAGGTCGCGATAGGAGCGGCCTCTGGAGCGGTAGATGAGGTTGTGCATGGGGCAGTTCATGGCCTTGAGCCGGTAGGGAGTGCCCTCCTTGACGACTTCCCCGGACTCGTCGCGGACCTCGTCGACGGACATCGCCGGGAACATGTTCTCCCCGTAGTAGGGCAGGTGTCCGGAGGTGTAGTACAGCGTCTCTTTCGAGATGTGCGGGGTCCCGACGTATTCGAAGCCCTCGTCGATATGACGGGCGCGGACGTAGTCCTCCATCTCGCGTTTGATGACCCCGCCCTTGGGGTGGAAGACGGGCAGGCCGGAGCCGAGCTCTTCGGGGAACGAGAACAGGTCCATCTCGGCACCGAGCTTGCGATGGTCGCGACGCTCGGCTTCGGCGATGCGGTCTTGGTAGGCCTTGAGGTCGTCCTTCGACGCCCAGGCGGTTCCGTAGACGCGCTGCAGGCTCGCATTCGCCTGGTCGCCGCGCCAATAGGCCGCCGAGGATCGGGTGATGGCGAAGCCGTTGCCGATGAGCTTGGTGTTGGGCAGGTGGGGGCCGCGGCAGAGGTCCTGCCAGACGACCTCGCCCTTGCGGTCGACGTTCTCGTAGACGGTGAGTTCACCGGCGCCGACCTCGACAGAGGTCTCCTCGTCGCCGCCCTTGCCCTTGTCGTTGATGAGTTCGAGCTTGTACGGTTCGTCGGCCATCCGCTCGCGGGCTTCCTCTTCGGAGACGACGACGCGGTTGAAGGTCTGACCGGACTTGACGATCTGGGCGGCCTTCTTCTGAATCGCCTTGAGGTCCTCAGGGGTGAAGGGTTCGGCAGCGTCGAAATCGAAGTAGTAGCCGTCGGTGATGTAGGGCCCGATGCCGAGCTTGGTTCCGGGGAAGAGCTCCTGGACGGCCTGAGCGGTGACGTGACCGGTGGAGTGGCGCAGGATGTCGAGTCCGGCGTCGGAGTCGATGGTGATCGGAGCGATCCGGTCTCCTGACTGCAGCTCGCGGCTGAGGTCGGCGGGTTCGCCGTTCAGCCACATGGCGACGACTGTGCGGTCGGTGGAGAAGATCTCCGTTCCGGTCAGACCCTCTTTCCAGGGAATGCTTTCGCCCGCGCAGTCGATGCTGTCTGCCACTGATCTTCTCCGTTCGTCATGTGTTCATTCGACCGGCCCTTTCGGTGAGCTGGTCACCCTCAGATTCTAGTACCAATTCGCTTGTGACAAATCAGTTGGGTGGCAGTCGAATGACTGCCACCCACACTGAGTCTGCCGAAGCCTGCACCCGAGGCGTCAGGGCCGAAAGGGCCTTGTCACCTCGGGGAACAGGGTGTCACTGCTTGTAGAACTCGAAGTCAGTGCCCTTGCCGAGGTCGTCGATGAGTTCGAGCTTGAGGTGCATGCCATCGATTTCGGCCTTGGGGACGGCGTAGGCGAATTCATAGGTCGTTTCGCCGCCGGCAGGAACCGGATCGGTGAAGGCCAGAGAACCCTTGTAGTTTCCGCCGTCGAAGACGTCGTCATATTCCGTGCTGCCGCCGTTGTTGGCAGTCAGGTTCGTGAGAGTCATCTCGACATCGGAGCTCGAGTTGTTCTTCACGGTCATCGTCACGATGGCGATCTCACCGTTGGTCGATTCGGCTCCGGAGGCGGACGACGATGCGGTGCCCTCGCGGACACTGATCTGGGCAGTGACGTCGGTGCCGATCTCGACCTCGCCGGCCTGAGCAGGTGCGCCGGCTCCGCCGTCGGAGCTGCCGGAGCCCTGGCTCGGGTCCTGGCCCGCACCCTGGCTCGGGTCGGCGGGGGCCGATGAGCTGGCAGCTTCGTCGATGGCCTTGCCGAGCATGCCGATGCCGAGGATGGTGAAGATGACGACGGCGATCGAGATGACGACCGACACAATGCCGAGGATGATGCCGGTGATGTTGAGGCCCTTGTTGCTGGCCAGGCCCTTCTTGACCGCGGAGAGTCCGACGAAGCCGAAGATCACCGCTGCGATGCCGAAGAGAGCGCCGCCGCCGAAGACGAACGCGCCGAGGACGCCGACGATGCCGCCGATGAGGGCGAGGATGCCCCAGATGTTCTTCGAGGTGTTGCCGCCCGACCCGGATGGGTACTGGCCGTAGCCGGAGTTGGGATTGGCCGGGATGAACTGATCGGAGGATCCGTCGGCACCGGCGTAGGCCGGCTGCTGACCGTACTGGTTGGCGTCGTATCCCTGCGCGTTGGTGTCGTAGGGGTTCTGCCCGTACTGGTTGTCCCCGTACTGGTTCTGGTCAGGCTGGCCCTGACCGTACTGGTTCTGATTGTTCGGGTCCTGGCCGTACTGGTTCTGGCCGTACTGATTCTGATCGTTCGACGCACCGTAGTTCGGCTGGGAGCCGTACTGGGGAGCCTGCTGTCCGTACTGCTGCGAGCCGTCGTTGCCGCCCTGACCGTAGTTCGGCTGCGAACCATTGGGCTGGTCGCCCGACGATCCGTACTGCTGACCGGGCTGCCCCGAACCGTACTGACCGGGCTGCTGACCGGCATTCTGATCGTTGCCGTAGTTGGGGGCATTCGGCGGCTGGTTGTTCGGGTTCTGCCCGTTGGGGTTGTTGGGCGAACCGTCACCCGAACCGTACGGGTTCTGAGGAGTAGACATAGGTGCTCCGAGTCATCGTCGTTTAGTACAACACCTAGCGTACTAGCAAACCCCTTTGATACCGCATGCTGACCGCGTTTCAGTCCTGGAACACGGTGAACTAAACGTACACAATCCAGTTTCGCGGGTTCAGCCCAGCTTAGAGTGAACAGCCCTGTTTCAAACATGGGCTATTCACCCAAAAGTGAGCTATTGCGAAAGAAGCTCAAGCGTGAATGCACGAAGCCCCGAGTGGATCACTCGGGGCTTCTTCTGTGCGCGATACTGGGATCGAACCAGTGACCTCTTCCGTGTCAGGGAAGCGCGCTACCGCTGCGCCAATCGCGCTCTATTCATTTGTTGCACCGGAACCCGAGGGTCCCTGTGCGCGATACTGGGATCGAACCAGTGACCTCTTCCGTGTGAAGGAAGCGCGCTACCGCTGCGCCAATCGCGCTGGTCAACCGACATTCCTGCCAGTCATCCGAGGTGGCGACGGGATTCGAACCCGTGTATACGGCTTTGCAGGCCGCTGCCTCGCCTCTCGGCCACGCCACCGCCAAGGCAGTGCCATGACGCCTCCGAGCGGATGACGGGACTCGAACCCGCGACCCTCACCTTGGCAAGGTGATGCTCTACCAACTGAGCCACATCCGCATTTCTCGCTGCCCGGTTTCCCTGGCAACGAGATATAACTCTATACGCAGGTGGCGGCTTACGCAAAATCAGAATCGGGTGATCGTGGTCACACGCATCGATCAAGCTTTCAGGGTCACCATCTTATAGTGGTTGGGTGAATGCAGAGAGCCCGCAGACCCGCCCGAAAGGCTGGTTGTCACGCCACCACCGGCAAGGTCCCCGACCGTGGCGGAAACTGCGTTTGGGGTTCCTCCGCTGGCGGCGCACAGTGTTGGCCAACCCGCACACTGCACGCCTCTATCGCACCGTCGTCGGCGGCCTCGGCACACTCATCGTGCTCATCGGCCTCGTTCTCGTTCCGCTGCCCGGCCCCGGTTGGCTCATCGTCATCATCGGCCTGTTCATCATCTCCAGCGAGTTCCACTGGGCTCGGCGGCTTCTGCACTTCGTGCGCGTGAACGTCGAACGCTGGACGCGCTGGATCATGGCTCAGCGGCTGTGGGTGCGGTGGACCATCGGGGCCGTGACGGCCGCCTTCGTGGCTGTCATCGTGTGGCTCACCCTGAAACTCACCGGCCTGCCCGATTGGGTCCCGGACCTGCGTCTCTTCGACGTGATCGGCCTGCACTGAGAGACGACCGACGCCCGCCCCACCTTCATCAGAGGTGCGACGGGCGTCGATGGTTTCTCGGCTCAGGACGACAGAGCGGTCAGTCGCGAGAGGCAGCGCATGTACTTCTTCTTGTACCCGCCGGCCAACGATTCTTCAGTGAATACCTTGTCGAGAGCGGCACCGGAGTTGATGATGTGCACATTGCGATCGTAGAGCCGGTCGACGAGCGCCACGAAGCGCAGAGCCACGCTCTCGTTGTCGATCGTGCGCACGTTCTCCCACACAGCCGCGTCGATTCCGTCGACCATCCGCCCGTAACGTGAAGGGTGAACGGTGGACAGGTGGCTGAGCAGCGCGGAGAAGTCATCGCGAGCCACAACTCCGTCAAGCTGGCTCGCGGCCGAATCGAGTTCGGATTCCGGCAGCGGGTCCGCTGGAGCTGTCAGCTCACGGGCACGGTAGTCCTTGCCGTCGATGCGATAGACCTCGAACTGATCGGCCAGCGCCTGAATCTCGCGCAGGAAGTCCTGAGCGGCGAAGCGCCCCTCCCCCAGAGACCCGGGCAGAGTGTTCGATGTCGCAATGATCTTCACTCCGGCGTCGGTGAGTTCACGCATCAGCCGGGACATGAGCACGGTGTCGCCGGGATCGTCGAGTTCGAATTCGTCGACGCAGACGAGCTTCATCTTCGACAGGTCGTCGCGAGCCCGGGCGAAGCCCAAGGCCCCGACGAGGTTCGTGTATTCGACGAAGGTGCCGAAGGTCGCCGGCTTCTCGTTGGCATGCCAGGCCGAAGCCAACAGGTGAGTCTTGCCGACACCGTAGCCGCCGTCGAGGTAGACGCCCTTGGCACCAGAGCTTCCCTTCGAGAACAGCTTGCCGAAGAATCCCTTGTCGGTCGAGCGCTGGGTGAATTCCCGCAGCTTGTTCCGTGCCTCTTCCTGCGAGGGCTCCGCGGGGTCGGTGCGGTAGCTGTCGAAGGACACGTCCTCGAACTGAGGCGGCGGCACGAGACCTGCGATGAGCTCTTCGGGGGCAACCTGTGGGGATCGGTCGCTCAGTGCGACCAGAGTCTGCTCGGCATTCACTCGGCCTAGTCTAAGGCAGGCTCGAGTGCCCGGTTCAACTCGGGCCCACTAGGGTGGTGCCCGTCACAGGCAACGCATCCGCGGCGCTTCCGCCGTCCGTCCACCGCCCCGCCGGCGAGCTGTTCGCATCACCAGCGGCGACCGACCCGGCAGATCAGTTGTTGAAGTCGAAGCCGAGGCGGCCGAGCTGTTTGGGATCGCGCTGCCAGTCCTTGGCCACCTTGACGTGCAGGTCGAGGTAGACCTTCGTGCCGAGGAGCCGCTCGATGCCCTGCCGGGATTCCGACCCGATGGTCTTCAGCCGGCTGCCGCCCTTGCCGATGATGATGGCCTTCTGGCTGGGACGTTCGACATAGAGGTTGACGTGGACGTTCCACAGCGGATTGTCCTCGCGGCGCCCTTCCCGCGGGTACATCTCCTCGACCTGCACAGCCAGGGAATGGGGCAGTTCGTCACGCACTCCCTCGAGGGCCGCTTCGCGCACAAGCTCGGCGATCATCTTCTCTTCCGGCTCGTCCGTGAGGTCGCCGTCGGGGTAGAGCGGAGGAGATTTCGGCAGATGCGCCGCGAGCACCGAATCGACGGTGTCGACCTGGAAGTCCTCGACTGCGGAGACCGGGACGACATCGGCGAAGTCGGCGAGCTCGCCGACGGCCAGCAGCGCCTCGGCGATCTTGTCCTTGGGCACCCGGTCGACCTTCGTCACGAGCGCGACGATCGGGGTCCGTCCGTCCAGCAGCGCCAGCTGGGAGGCGATATAGCGGTCGCCGGGACCGATCGGCTCATCGGCGGGCAGGCAGAAGCCGATGACGTCGACCTCACCCAGCGTGGATGCCACCAGATCGTTGAGTCGGGAACCGAGCAGGGTGCGCGGTTTGTGCAGTCCGGGGGTATCGATGAGGATGAGCTGATGGTCGTCCTTGTGGACGATTCCGCGGATCGTATGCCGGGTCGTCTGAGGTTTGGCCGAGGTGATCGCGACCTTCTCCCCCACCAGGGCGTTCGTCAGGGTTGATTTGCCCGTATTCGGGCGACCCACGAAGCAGGCGAAGCCGGCCCGATAGTCATCAGGGTAGTCCGTGCGAAATTCCATCTCAGTCCTCTTCCTTCGTCCCCGAACCTTCGGCTGCGGCGGTGCGCTGTGCGTGTCTGCTGTTCTCGTGGGTGCGGGTGACCCGCACGTGCGTGATTCGGTGGCGTCGGCCCTGGCCCTCCATGGCTTCGATCTCGAGGCCCTCGATCGACGCATGCGAGCCGTCGATGGGCACGCGGTCGATGAGCTTCGAGAGCAGTCCGCCGACGCTGTTGACATCGTCTTCGTCGATGCGCACATCGAAGTATTCGGCGAAGTCGGAGATCGACATGCGGGTGCTGATGATGAACGATCCGTCTTCGGCGGCGACGAGTTCGTCATCGCCGTTGTCGTATTCGTCTTCGATCTCGCCGACGATCTCTTCGACGATGTCCTCGATGGTCACCAACCCTGCGGTGCCGCCGTATTCGTCGATGAGGATCGCCAGATGCGTCGAATCCAGCTGCATCTGCCGCAGCAGGTCATCTGCCGGCTTCGTCTCCGGGACGAACAGGACGGTGCGGGCCAGGTTGCCCACGGGACGGTCGGCCTCCTCGGGGTGGAGATGGAGGCGGCGGGCGACGTCCTTGAGGTAGGCGACTCCGCGGACGTCGTCGAGGTCCTCCCCGCAGACGGGGATGCGGGAGAAGCCGGAGCGGAAGAACAGGTTCATCGCCTTCTGCAGGCTCACGTCCGCATCAACGGTGATGAGGTCGGTGCGCGGCACCATGACCTCGTTCGCCGAGGTGTCGGAGAGGTTGAACACCGACTGGATCATCTCGCGTTCGCCGTCTTCGATGATGTCGGATTCGCTCGCCCGCTCGACCAGGTCGCGCAGCTGTTCTGAGGTCACGAACGGACCGTCCTTGTACACCTGGTCCGGTGTGAGCAGATTGCCGAGCACGACGAGTATGCGGGTGAGCGGTTTGAGCGCGACGAGGACGATGCGCACGACCCAGCTGAGGTTGAGGCTGACTGCCAGCGACCGGCGCTTGCCGATCGTACGTGGGGAGACTCCGGCGATGATGAAGACCGCCACCGAGGCGGTGATCACCGTGAGGAAGACCATGAGCGGTCCCACGGAGTAGTAGGAATCGTAGGCCAGGGCAATGAACACCGTGGCGAGTGCTTCGAGGAAGTTGCGGACGAAGATGATGACGTTGATGTTCGTCGGCAGGTCCGCGAGGATCCTCTCGACACGCACCGCTGAGCGCTTGCCGTCCTCCTTCGCCTCTTCGACCGCATGGTGGGAGACGTTGAGCAGCGCGGCATCCACGGCGGAGAGGGTGGCTGCGATGATGAGGCACAGTGCCGCCCCGAGGAAGAACATGAACACGATCAGACCTCGGTGGGGGTGGGAATGTCGGTGCGACCGTCGTAGCGAGCCGCGAAGAAGGTCAGCAGCAGATGCCGCTGGAGAGCGAACATCTCTTCCCGCGCTTCGGGCTCACCGTGGTCGTAGCCGAGCAGGTGCAGGAATCCGTGGACGGTCAGCAGAAGGACCTCGTCCATCGTCGAATGACCGGCCGCCCGAGCCTGAGCCTCGGCGACCTCGGGGCAGATGATGATGTCGCCCATCTGACCTTCGGTCGGCTTCTCCGGCTCGCCCTGGTGGAGCTGATCCATGGGAAAGGACATCACGTCGGTCGGTCCTTCGAGGTCCATCCAGGTGACGTGGAGTTCGGACATGGCCGCTGAGTCGACCATGGTCACGGCCAGCTCCGCACCGGGGTGCATGTGCAGGGCTTCACCGAGATATTCGGTCAGGGCCACGACTTCGTCGAGGTCCACCTCGGCGTCGGTCTCGTTGAGGATCTCGGTGTTCATTCGGCATTCCCCCACAGGTCGTAGGCTTCGACGATCTTCGTCACCAGCGAATGCCGGACGACGTCCTTGCTGCCCAGTTCGCAGAACTGCAGGTCCTCGATTCCGTCGAGGATGTCGCGGACGACCTTGAGTCCGCTGCGGGTCTTGCCCGGCAGGTCGATCTGGGAGATGTCACCGGTGACGACCATGCGTGACCCGAAGCCGAGGCGGGTGAGGAACATCTTCATCTGCTCGGCCGTCGTGTTCTGTGCTTCGTCGAGGATGATGAACGCGTCGTTGAGAGTGCGCCCGCGCATATAGGCCAGGGGCGCGACCTCGATCGTTCCGGTCTCGATGAGCAGCGGGATCGATTCCGGGTCGACCATGTCGTGCAGGGCGTCATAGAGCGGACGCACATACGGGTCGATCTTGTCGTTGAGCGTGCCCGGCAGGTAGCCCAGGGACTCCCCGGCTTCGACGGCCGGCCGGGTGAGGATGATCCGTGAGACCTCTTTGTGCTGGAGGGCGTTGACGGCCATGGCCATCGCCAGGTACGTCTTGCCGGTTCCGGCCGGACCGATGCCGAAGGTGATCGTGTGGTTGCGGATGGCCCTGACGTAGTCGTGCTGGCCCATCGTCTTCGGACGGATCGACTTTCCCCTGGTGGAGAGGATGTTCGTGCCCAGCACCGCCGAGGCGGCCGCTCCCTCGGAGGAGAACGTCGTGACCCTCTCGATCGTCTCTTCGTTGATGCGATGGCCGGCCGCGTGGAGTTTCTTGAGTTCCCCGATGACGCTGACGAAAGCTTCGACGCGTTTCGGGTCGCCGGTGACCTGGACCTGATTGGCCCGGACGTGGATGTCGAGGTCGGCGAAGGTCTTCTCCAGGGCGCGCAGGTTCGATTCCCCGGGACCGAAGAAGGCGACGAGGTCGATGGAGTCGGGGATGACCAATCGCACGGTGTCACGATCGGCACCTTGGGTGTCCGTCACGGCATCATCGCGTGCGGCACCGTCGCCGGTGTCCGAGTCGGTGGGGTTCATGGAGTTCGGGTTCGGTGGGGTGATGTCCAGAATGTTCCTTTGCAAGTGAGCGCACCGTCACCGGCAGCGCCTGAGTGTGCTTCCATCCTAGTCCGATGCCTCACCAACGGCCCAATGAATTCTGGGCCAGGACGAGACCGGCGGGTCCCGCCGATGACGAGCGCAGGATCGTCGGTCCCAGCAGCACCGGGATTGCTCCACAGTCGGTCAGTGCATCGAGTTCGCCGTTGCTGATGCCGCCCTCGGGGCCGACGACGAAGACGATGCGCTCCGGCGGCTGCGCCGAGTCGTTCGCGATCAGGCTATTCAGCGCTTCGGAGAGCCTGCGCTGAGCGGTCTCGTGGAGGACGAAGACCGCATCGGCGTCGTCGAGGGTCTTGGCCAGGGCGGCTCCGCGGGCGAGGCCGTGGAGGATGGGAAATCGTGCTCGTCTGGCCTGCAGGGAGGCCGCTCCGAGGAGGTTCTCCCATTTCGCGGCCATCTTCTCCCGCTTCTTGGCCGGCCAGTCGGCGATCGAGCGTTCAGCGGCCCAGGGAATGACGTCGTCGACGCCGATCTCCGTGGCTGTTTCGATGGCCCGCAGGTCCCGGTCGCCCTTGGCCAGGGCTTGGACGAGGACGAGGCGCGGGCCCGTGCGCTCCTCGACCGTCACCTCGGTGACATCGATCGTCAGCTCATTCGCCGAGGCGGCCGTGACGGTTCCGCGCGCACGTGTGCCTTCCCCGTCGACGATGTCGATCTCCTCGCCGGGACCGATCCGACGCACCCGCACCGCATGCCCGGCCACGTCCTCACCGAGGGTGAGGGCGGACCCGACGACCGCCTCGGCGGCGGTGGCGGAACGGAAGACGGGAAGACTCACCGACCGGCGAACCTCTCACGCATGCGGGAGAACATTCCGCGGTTCTCGGTCGAGATCTGGGCGCGCGGAGTCTCTTCGCCGCGCAGTTCGGCGAGTTTCTCGAGCAGTTCGCGCTGTTCGTCGTCGAGTTTGTCCGGGGTGAGGACGTCGACGGTGATGAGCAGGTCGCCGCGGGTCTCCGAACGCAGGCGGGCGGCTCCGAGCCCGGGAAGTTTGACGATGGTGCCGGACTGGGTGCCGGCGGCGATGGTGAGGTCCTGAGTGCCGTCGAAGGTCTCGAACGGGATGGTCGCACCCAGGGTCGCTGCGGTCATCGGCACGGAGACGGCGGCCCGGAGGTTGTCGCCGTCGCGCTGGAAGACCTCGTGGCGGGTGACCATGACCTCGACGAAGAGGTCACCGGCGGGTCCGCCTCCGGGGCCGACCTCACCCTGGCTGCTCAGCTGGATGCGGGTGCCGTCGGAGACCCCGGCGGGGATCCGGATCTTCATGGTCCGCTGTTTGCGCACTCGTCCGTCGCCCTGGCAGTTGAGGCAGGGGTTCGGGATGACGGTGCCGAAGCCGTGGCAGGAGTTGCAGGTCTGGTTCGTGACCATCTGACCCAGCAGGGTCCGGGTCATGCGCTGGACGCTGCCGGCTCCGTGGCACAGCGAGCAGGTCTCGATCTTCGTGCCTTCCTGCGTGCCGGCGCCCGAACAGGTGTCGCAGACGACTGCAGTGGTGACATCGAGGTCGACGGTGCCGCCGAAGGCCGCGGTCTTCAGGTCGATATTGACTCCGACGAGGGCATCCTTGCCGCGCTGGGTGCGCGGGATCGGACCCCCGGCCTGACCGCCGCCGCCGCCGAAGAAGGTCTCGAAGATGTCGCCGAATCCGCCGAATCCGCCGCCGGCCGGGAAGCCCTGACCGTTCTCGCCGCCGCCCATATCGTAGTTGCGGCGCTTCTCCGGGTCGGAGAGCACATCGTAGGCCAGTGAGATGGCCTTGAATTCGTCCTCGTGACCGGGATTGACGTCCGGGTGGTACTTGCGTGCCAGCTTCCGGTACGACGACTTGATCTCAGCCGCGGAAGCATCTTTGGACACTCCGAGTGTTTCATAGTGATCGGCCACAGAAACTTCTCTCTCCCTGACGTAGTGGTCTTCTCTGTTCGTGGTGGTGGCTGCGTCCTTGCGCGGTGCTCACCGGTGATGCGCTGCCCGCCTGCGGGTGCCCCTGGTCGATGTCAAGGGACCTACCCTCGATCGAGGATCGAGGACACGTATTTGGCGACGGCACGGACTGCCGAGATCGTCGTCGGATAGTCCATTCGGGTCGGGCCGAGCACTGCCAGTCTGGCCGAGGAACCCGCGTCATGACCATATTCGGCGGCGACGACGGAAGTCGAGCTGAATGATTCGTGAGTATTCTCACGCCCGATGCGCACGCTGATCTCCTCGTGGTCTTCTGCCATCGAGGTGAGCAGCCTGAGCAGGACGACCTGTTCTTCGAAGGCTTCGAGGATCGGGGCCATCTTCTCTCCGAATTCGCTTCCGGAGCGGGCGAGGTTCGCGGTGCCGGCCATGATGATGCGCTCTTCACGCGTCGCGGCCACGAGGTCGACGACGGCGGCTCTGACCTGTTTGAGCCCGGAGTCGTCACGAGCGGTCGGCTCACTCGATTCGGTGGCGGTCGCCTCGGCGGCGGGGGCCGATCCGAAGACCTGCGCGAGTGTGCGTCCGGCGAATTCGGCGTTGATCTGATCGCGCAGTCCGCGGACGGCGTCTTCGTCGAGCGGGCTCGGGGTGATCACGGTCTTCTGCTCGACCTGGCCGGCATCGGTGATGAGGACGACGAGGATCCGGCCGGGTCCGAGACCGACGATCTCGATGTGCTTGATGCGCGCCCGCGACACCGTCGGGTATTGGATGAGCGCGACCTGTCGGGTGAGGCCGGAGAGGACGCGGACGGTGCGGTCGAGCATCTCGTCGAGATCGACGTCGCCGTCGATGAGCTGAAAGATCGCGCGCCGCTCGGCGGTGGTCAGCGGTTTGAACTCGTCGATCCGGTCGACGAACATCCGGTAGCCGAGGTCGGTGGGGATCCGTCCGGCAGAGGTGTGGGGCTGGGCGATATAGCCCTCTTGTTCGAGCGCGGCCATATCGTTGCGGATCGTGGCGGGAGAGACGCCGAGGGTGTGGCGCTGGACGATCGCCTTCGATCCCACGGGTTCGTTGGTGGCGACGAAGTCCTCGACGATGGCGCGCAGCACCTGTGCACGTCTGCTGTCGTTCATCGCGGATCTCCTCTCCGTCTCGCCGATCCATCGCGGTCCCGTGCCTGCGCTTGGCACTCTGTGAGTCTGAGTGCCAATTCTACGCCTCTCGTTCCCGGAATTCATTTCAGGGGTGGCCTGCGGGTCTGCACGCCTGCGGGACCGTCCTTGATTATGGTGGGTGCCCGTGAATGCTTTTGATCGATATGGTCCCGATGTGCTCTCCGGTTCCTCCCCGTCGTCGCACCGTCCGAAGAAGTCCCGCCAGGTCGAGCTCGGCCTGGGCATGGTTCTCGAGGATGCGATGAGCGGCTATGTCGGTGCTGTCGTCGGCGCGGAGAAGACCACGGCCGGTGTCGTCGTCAAGCTCGAAGATCGCGTCGGCAAGGTGCGTGCCTTTCCCCTGGGACCGGGCTTCCTCCTCGAGGGCCGGCCCGTCGATGTGCAGCTGCCGAAGAAGAAGGCGCAGCAGCCCGGACGGACGGCGTCGGGGTCTCGCGCCGTGGTCGGCGCGAAGGCTCGGGTGGCTCGTGGGTCGCGGATCTGGGTCGAGGGCAAGCACGACGCCGAACTCGTCGAGAAGATCTGGGGCGATGATCTGCGCATCGAAGGCGTCGTCGTCGAACCCTTGGGCGGTCTCGATGATGTCACCGACAAGCTCGAGGCCTTCGGTCCGGATCGGGACCATCGAGTCGGTGTCCTCGCCGACCATCTGGTTAATGGGACGAAGGAATCGAAGATCGCCGAGGCGGTCCGTGCCGATCCGCGCTACCGCGATGTCGTCCACATCATCGGTCACCCGTACGTCGATATCTGGCAAGCGGTGAAGCCCCACGTCGTCGGCATCCGCGAATGGCCGGTCGTCCCTCGCGGTGAGGATTGGAAGACGGGAATACTGCGTCGCATCGGATGGCCGCATGCCGACCATCGGGACGTTGCCCGCGGGTGGGTGCGCATCCTCGGGAAGGTGAGCACCATCGCCGATGTCGAACCGACGCTGTCGGGTCGCGTCGAGGAGCTCATCGACTTCGTCACCGTCGGCTGAGTGACTTCGGTGGTGCGGCGCGGTGGTTCTTGGTGGTCACGCGGAGCTGTCGGCGTGTGCCGACGGCGTGTGCCGAATCTGTCACAGGAGTGAGGCTTTCCCGACATCCTCGGGACACTTGGCTCGGCTAGTGTGAATGGCAAGCGTTTCTCGAAAGGATCCCCATGTCGTATCACCCCGAGCAGCCGGGCAGCCGGCCGATGCCGCCGAACTACTCTCAGGCCTCAGGTCCGCAGCAGCACTACGCGCCGCAGAGCCAGCAGTATTCTCAGCCGCAGACGCACAGCGGTCAGACGAACTACGAGGGCCAGCCGGGATATGGTTCGCAGCGGGCGTACGGCGCTCAGCCGAACTACGGGGGCCAGCCGGGATACGGCGCGCAGCCGGGCTACGGTATGCCGCAGATGCACAACCCGGCGATGTTCGACTCCCGCTCCCTGCCTGAGCAAGCCTACGGACCCGGCTCCGAGCAGTTCTGGATGGCCCACGAACCCGACCGGACCACGGCTCTGTGGACCCACCTAGGCTCGCTCATCTTCGGCTTCATGCCGCTCATCATGTTCCTTGTGAAGAAGGACGAATCCCCGTTCGTCCGCGAGCACTCACGCCAGGGGCTCAACGCGATGATCACGAACACGATCGTCACCTTCGGTGCACTCTTCGTCTTCGGCTTCGTCGGTTTCATCCTGGCACTGGTGACCTTCGGGATCGGCATCATCGTCATGTACGCGGCGCTCATCGTCCCGCTCGTCTACTGCGTCTTCTACATCATCGCGGCCGTCGCCGCGAACAAGGGTGAGGGGTATAAGTTCCCGCTCACCATCAATTTCGTGAAGTGACCATTCCCGCTCACCCCGGATTCTCTGGGTCAGCCCGGACCCTCTGGGGCTGCCCGGACTCTCTGGGTTAGTGTGGAGTGATCGCACACTCTGAAGGGACTCTCATGTCGGACAACCCGCAGCAGCCGAACAACGGACAGTCACAGCCGATGCCTCCGAACTATTCCCCGCAGTCGGGCTCGCAGCAGCCGTACACCCAGCAGCCACAGCAGGGTTCGCAGCCGCAGCAGAGCGGTCAGGCCCAGTACGGCTCACAGCCGCAGAACCCTCAGCAGGGATCACAGCCGGGCTATGGCTCGCAGCCCCAAGCCGGGTACGGCTCCCAGCAGCAGAATCCGGCCTACGGATCTCAGCAGCAGAACCCTCAGCAGCAGTATGGTTCCCAACCGGGCTACGGTTCGCAGCAGGCAGGCGGCGCCCAGCAGCCGTACGGTTCGCAGCAGCCCTACAGCGCTCCGCAGGGACACCCTCAGCCCGGTTACGGATTCCAGGGAGCATCGTCGGCGCAGTCGGCTGCCGCCGGAGTGCCCATGGGGGCCGAACTGCCGGATGCGGCCTACGGCCCGACTTCGCTCGGCTTCTGGAACGCGGATCAGAGTGAACGGACGACCGCACTGTGGTCGCACCTCGCTCACGCCGCCACCTACGTCGTCGGTGTCGGCTGGATCGTCACGCTCATCCTCTTCATCATCAACAAGGACAAGTCGCCGTTCCTCCGCCATCATGGCGCACAGTCGCTGAATCTGCTGATCATCGGCGTCATCGCGGCGTTCGGCATCGGGCTGATCGGCGGAATCCTCACGATCGTCGGCATCGGCTTCCTCATCCTCCTGCTCCTGCCGGTGCTCTCGATCTACATGATCGTCATCGAGATCATCGCCGGCATGGCAGCCAACCGCGGTGAAGGCTACCGCATTCCGATGACGCCGAACTGGATCAAGTGATCTGACGTCCAGTGAGAGCCTCACCCCGGCAGATTCGCTGAACAGCTCGCCCCGCCACTCGTTCCCGAATGGCGGGGCGAGACTCATTCACACGTATTCGGTGAGGATGCGCACCATATAGTCGGCCATGAGTCGTCCCTGCAGAGTCGGCCGGAACCAGCCGGTCGCGGCACCATCGGCGTCGAGCAGTCCCTGCCTGACGAATGTCCTGATCGCCTGCTCGCTGCCCGGGGCCAGAGAATCGAGACGCAGCTCGCGGTCGATCCTGGCCGCCAGCATGATCCGTTCGATCTCCCGAGTCTGAACGTCGAGGACCTCACGACCGATCGCCGGGGACTCCCCCGCCAACAGCCGATCGGCCCAGGCACGGGGGTGTTTGGCATTCCAGAACCGCACGCCTCCGACGTGTGAGTGGGCGCCGGGCCCGAAGCCCCACCAGTCGGCATTGCGCCAATAGGCCATATTGTGCTCGCAGCGGGTCTCGAGACCGGTCGACCAATTGCTCACTTCGTACCAGTGCAGACCAGCAGCGGAGATCGCTGCGTCGGCGATCTCGTACTTGTCGGCCAGGTCATCCTCATCAGGCATCGGCAGTTCGCCACGGCGAACCATCGCGCCCATCTTCGTTCCCGGTTCGACGATGAGGGAATATGCCGAGATGTGATCGACTTCGTTGGACAGCGCCACGTCGAGAGAGCGACGCCAATCGTCGATCGACTCCCCCGGGGTGCCGTAGATGAGGTCGAGGCTGAGCTCGAGGTCGGCGTCCTTGACCCAGCGGGCCACCTCGGGGATCTTCTCCGGATCGTGGGTGCGGTCCAAGGTCGCGAGCACGTGCGGCACGGCCGACTGCATGCCCATGGAGATGCGGTTGAAACCGGCTCCGGCAAGGGTCGCGATGTAGGCGGGGTCCAAGGTGTCGGGGTTGGCTTCGGTGGTGATTTCGACATTCTCGGCCAGGCGGAAGCGGGCGCGGACATCGTCCATCACCCCGGCGAGCACATCCGCTGCGAGCAAGGTCGGGGTGCCCCCGCCGAAGAAGATCGTCGAGACCTCACGGTCGCCGGCCCCCGCCTCGGCGAGGGTGGACACGGACAGATCGAGCTCACGGGCGAGATTGCTGCGGTAGTCCTCGCGGGACGCGCCCGGGCCGAGGTCGTCGGCGGTATAGGTGTTGAAGTCGCAGTAGCCGCAGCGGACCCGGCAGTACGGGACGTGGATGTAGAGGCTCAGCCGCCGCTCGGCAGCCCCGATCCCCACCGATGTCGGCAGCGAACCGTCGCGCGGAGGGACCTCACCGGTCGGTTGTGCGGGCACTTACTTCTTGCTGTCCTTCGTCTCCGGCTCGTCGGAGGACAGGGCCGCGATGAACGCCTCCTGAGGAACCTCGACGGTGCCGACCATCTTCATCCGCTTCTTGCCTTCCTTCTGCTTCTCGAGCAGTTTGCGCTTACGGCTGATGTCACCGCCGTAGCACTTCGAAAGGACGTCCTTGCGGATGGCGCGGATGGTCTCGCGGGCGATGATGCGTGAGCCGATGGCCGCCTGGATGGGCACCTCGAACTGCTGGCGCGGGATGAGCTTGCGCAGCTTTCCGGCCATCGCCACACCGTAGGAGTAGGCGTTGTCGCGGTGGACGATTGCGGAGAACGCATCGACCTGGTCGCCGTGCAGCAGGATGTCGACCTTGACGAGGTCGGAGGCGTCCTGGCCGTCATCGGAGTAGTCGAGGGAGGCGTAGCCCTTGGTCCGGGACTTCAGCTGATCGAAGAAGTCGAAGACGATCTCGGCCAGGGGCAGCCGGTAGCGGATCTCCACACGGTCCGAGGACAGATAGTCCATGCCCTGGAGTTTGCCGCGGCGCTCCTGGCACAGTTCCATGACCGCGCCGATGTAGTCGCTGGGGGTGAGGATCGTGGCCTGCACCATCGGCTCCCGGACTTCCTTGATCTTGCCCGTCGGGTACTCGCTCGGGTTCGTCACCACGGTCTCCGAACCGTCTTCCATGGTCACGTCATAGATCACGGACGGGGCGGTGGAGATGAGGTCGAGATCGAACTCCCGTTCCAGGCGGTCGCGCAGGACTTCGAGGTGGAGGAGACCGAGGAATCCGCAGCGGAAGCCGAAGCCCAGTGCCGTCGAGGTCTCGGGTTCGTAGGCGAGAGAGGCGTCGTTGAGTTTGAGTTTGTCCAGCGCGTCGCGCAGCACCGGGTAGTCGGACCCGTCGATCGGGAAGAGTCCGGAGAACACCATCGGTTTGGGCTCCCGGTAACCGCCGAGGGCCTCTGTCGCGGGCCCCGCAGCGGCGGTGACGGTGTCGCCGACCTTCGACAGACGCACATCCTTGACACCGGTGATGAGGTAGCCGACCTCACCGACGCCCAGTCCCTTCGTCGCCTTGGGCTCGGGCATGGAGGCGCCGATCTCCAGCAGCTCGTGGGTGGTGCCGGTCGACATCATCTCGATCTTCTCGCGTGGGGACAGAGAACCGTCGATGACGCGGACATAGGTGACCACACCGCGGTAGGTGTCGTAGACGGAGTCGAAGATCATCGCGCGGGCCGGGGCCTCGGCATCGCCGACGGGCGCGGGGATATCGGTGATGATGCGGTCGAGGACCTCCTCGACGCCTTCGCCCGTCTTGCCGGACACGAGCAGGCAGTCCTCGGGTTCGCAGCCGATGAGGTTGGCGAGCTCTTCGGCGTACTTCTCCGGCTGTGCAGCCGGCAGGTCGATCTTGTTGAGCACGGGGATGATCGTCAGATCGTTCTCCATGGCCAGGTACAGGTTGGCCAGCGTCTGGGCTTCGATGCCCTGAGCGGAGTCGACGAGCAGCAGGGCACCCTCGCAGGCGGCCAGGGACCGCGAGACCTCGTAGCTGAAGTCGACGTGCCCGGGAGTGTCGATCATGTTGAGCGCGTACGGGGTGTCCTCGTGCTCCCACGGCATGCGCACAGCCTGGGATTTGATGGTGATTCCGCGTTCGCGTTCGATGTCCATCCGGTCGAGGTACTGGGCACGCATATCGCGGTTCTCGACGACGCCGGTCATCTGGAGCATGCGGTCGGCCAGGGTCGATTTGCCATGGTCGATATGAGCGATGATGCAGAAATTGCGAATCAGCTCGGGTGAGGTGGCAGACGGTGAGATCCGCTTTGCAGCTTCCTTATTCACCTGAGGTGACATGAACGCCCTTTCTTTGACAGACCAGGTCCCCAGACAGACCGGATCCCCCATTATTTCATGACTTGCGCGCGGACCTGGAATCCACGGGCGTGCACGTCGTGATCGTCCGGATCTTTCGCGATTCGCCCCGCCGAACGGTGCCGATCGGGGAAGATGGTCTCATGAGCGAATTCCGGGTCATGAGCTTCAACCTCCGCTATCCCGCGATGGACGGTCATCCGGTGGCCGAGCGGCTGCCCATCGCCGCCGATCTCATCCGGCGTGCACGTCCGCACCTCATCGGCACCCAAGAGGGCGAGCTCGACCAGCTCGAGACGCTCATCGACCTGCTGCCCGAGGAGTACATCTGGCTCGGAGAGGGCCACTCCGGTGGCAACTCCGGCGAGTTCACAGCCGTGATCCTCGATTCGAAGCGCTTCGACGTGGAAGCCGTGGACATCAGCTGGCTGTCCGAACAGCCCGACACCGTGGCCTCGGAATCGTGGGGAGTCTCGCATGCGCGCACCCTGACGACGGTCGATGTCCGCGACCTCGAATCCGACCGGCGTCTGCGTGTGCTCAACACCCACCTCGATCACAAGTCCGAGCGCGCCCGTCTCGAGTCCGGTCGGATCATGGCCGAGACCATCGCCGAGGCGGCCCGTCCCTGCGTGGTCACCGGTGACTTCAATGTCGCCACCGGCTCCCCGGTCTACAACTTCTTCTGTACTGAGCTCGGCCTCACCGACACCGCAGCCGAGGTTCCCGGTGAGGACATCGGCACCTTCCACCGCTACAAGGGTCCGAAGGCAGGCGAGCCGCGCATCGACTGGATCCTCACAACACCGGGCCTGCGCACACTGTCCACGCGCATCGACACGTTCGAGGTGGACGGGAAGTACCCTTCCGACCATTTCCCCGTCGAGGCGGTCCTCGAATTCTCGTGACTGTGAGGGCTCGCTCGCCCGATCAATACGGGTCGTTTGCCCATCCGCGTCGGCTCGTTCGCCCGACCGGGTCGGCACATTGTTCTTTGCAGCCTGTGACAGCCGGCTCGTTTAGGCTGGACATATGAATTGGAGATCACTGGTCAATCGGGCCGCGAGAATCGGTGTCCGCGAAGGGCTGCGCTATCTGCGCCAATCGCAGTCGAAGAAGAACTCCGGAGGCGCATCGCAGCCAACGGATGCCAGCCGGCCGAATCCGGCACGGTCCGGCGGTGGAGGTGCCGCCTCGGCGGGTTCTGCCGATCGTTCCGACTCGGGCGGCCAGGGCGGATCCGGTGCGTATCCCGGCGATTACACGGGCACGATCACGGTCAGCTACTCCCCCGACCTCGACGGCGACGCCGATCCGGGCGAAGTCGTCTGGGGGTGGGTCCCCTTCGAGGAGGACCACTCGCAGGGCAAGGATCGACCGTCCCTCGTCGTCGGACGTGACGGCAGATGGGTGCTCGCGCTCATGCTCACCAGCAAGGATCACATCCCCGGCGGCGTCGGCGAGGTCCGGCAGGACCGGCACGCGAAGTGGATGAACATCGGCACCGGGGACTGGGATTCGCAGGGTCGGCCCTCAGAGCTCCGCCTCGATCGCATCATCCGGCTCGATCCCGATTCGATCCGCAGGGAAGGCGCGATCATGCCCCGCGACGTCTTCGACCGGGTGGCTGAGCACATCTCTGGCTGAGCCCCGGCAGACCGACCGAGCGAAGCCTTCATCTTCCCTGCGCTGCTGGGCGCGCAGGGATTTCCAGCCCGGGACCAGAGCCTGTATCATGGGTGATTGTGTCTTCATCAAGGCGTGTGTCTCGCCGAGGTCGGGTGAAGACGCCGTCGGATTCGATGTCGTCGATGTGTTTCCCCGCGGAGATGATCAAGTCGGTTCGATGCGCCCTCACGACCATGTACCACTAACACGAAAGAGTGTTGAAATTGGCTAATATCAAGTCCCAGATCAAGCGGATCAAGACCAACGAGAAGGCTCGTCAGCGCAACAAGGCTGTCCGGTCCGAGGTTCGGTCCTACGTCCGGGTCGTTCGCGAGAACATTGCTGCCGGCAACAAGGAAGCGGCACAGCAGGCTTATGCTGTGGCTGCCCGCAAGCTCGACAAGGCTGTTTCGAAGGGTGTTCTGCACAAGAACAACGCTGCGAACCGCAAGTCGCGCCTGGCCACGCAGATCAACGCTCTCTGAGCGCACGACTGAGGCTATAGCTTCACGGGGTCCGAACCACACGGTTCGGACCCCGTACTTTTTACTTATTACTACCTGACGGCGGCCCAGCAACCTCGCGCGAGGTTGCTGGGCCGCCGTCAGGTAGCAATTAGCGGAGGCGGGCTAGGCGGGCGACTTCTGAGACGAACCATTCGACGGCGTAGACGGGGTCACGTCCACCGCCCTTGACGGCCGCATCGGCCTCGGCTGCGGCGATGAGCGACTGGCCGAGCGCCACCTCGTTCCACCGCCTCACCTCCCGGCGGGCCCGGTCGACCTGCCACGGAGCCATCTTCAGCTCGGAGGCCAGCTCGCCGCTGGTGCCGGAGAACCCCTGCACCTTCGCCATACCGCGCAGCTTCATCGCAACTGCCGCCACCAGCGGGACCGGATCGGACCCGGTCGACAGGGCATGCCTGAGCAGGCTGAGTGCGTTCTTCGCGTCTCCGGCCACTGCCGCATCGGCGACCTTGAAGCCGGTGGCTTCGACCCGGCCGCCGTAGTACTGGTCGACGACCTCGGCGGTGATCGTGCCTTCGGTGTCTTCGATGAGCTGGTCGACCCCGGCATTGAGTTCGGCGAGATCAGAGCCCAGCGCCGACATGAGCGCGGCCATTCCCGCCTCGTCGATGCGCCGCTTCGCGGTCTTGAACCGGGTCTGGGCGAACTTCGCCCGATCGCTTTCGTTCTTCAGCACCGCCGCGTCGATGCGCGGGAAGCCGGCGGAGTCGAGTTTCTTGATGAGCTTCGCTCCCCGGTTGCCGCCGGCGTGCAGCAGCACCACGACGGCATCATCGTTCGGAGCGTCCAAATAGGCCAAAGCGTCACCCAGGAAGTCCTCCGAGCACTTCTCGACGGCATCGACGACGATGAGCTTCGAAGCAGAGAACAGAGACGGTGAAGCCGCCATCGCCAACTCGCCGGCCTGGTATCCCGCTGCGTCGAATTCGATCTCTTCGGGATCCTGTTTCCGCGCGGCCGACACGATGCGTTCCTTGGCCATGCGCACGAGCACCGATTCGCCACCGGAGATCATGACGACAGGGGCCGGTTTCGCCGAGCTCCACGGGATCAGGGTCTTCTTCACTGCCATGGACCCCAGCCTATCGCGGCTGCCCGACATGACCGGCAAGGCGGACCGACACCCGCCGTCTCACCCCTTGTCCTCGGAACAGCTGTGGCCGGTGCTGAACCGACTCTGCGCGTAGAGCGCAACCGAACCGCAGTGATCGGTGCGCAGCACGGGCACGGGGCCGAAGGAGCGCAGTGACTTCTCACTCGGATGCCCGTAGCTGTTCTCCCCCACCGAGACGACGCCGAGACCGGGAGCCGCTGACGCGAAGAACTCGGGTGCCAGATCGGAGGAACCATGGTGCGGTGCGACGAGCACATCCACCGGTCGCACCTGTTGGGCGAGCACATACTGCTCCTCGGCGCCGACGTCGCCGGGCAGCAGAGTGCTCAGACCCTCCTGTTCGACCCGCACCACCAGGGAGTCTTCGTTGCGCAGCTCCTCGTCCTCTGCCGCAGGTACCGAGCGCAGGGGCGGCCACAGCACCTCCAGGCTCGCTGCCTCGAAGCTCAGCGTCCGGCCGCGGTGGGTGGGGACCGCCTCGGCGCCGATGTCAGCGATCACGCGCCTGACTTCGGGCGAGGACGCGACGTTCGCGGAGACGAACAGCCGATCGACCGTGCGCCCCCACGTCGTGCCCGCATAGCCGGCGAAATGGTCGGCGTCGAAGTGGGAGATGAACAGATCGAATTCCTCGATCCCGGATTCGTCGAGGCAGGCGTCGATGGGTTTCGGCTCGCGCCCCGTGTCGACGACAAGGCCCCGACCATCACCGAGGTTGATGATGGCAGCCGAACCCTGACCGACATCGCAGACGAGCACCAGCCAGTCCGCTGCAGGCGGCTTCGCCCTCACCGTGACGATGACGGCGGCCGTGAGCAGGCAGCACAGGACGAGGACGGGTAGACCCCAGAGGCGACGCCGCACGAGCATCCACGTACCGGTCACGGCGAGGCCGAGCAGCCCGAGCGCCAGCAGCGTTCCGAGCGGCGGCACCGGCCAGTCCAGTGCCGCTCCCGGCAGTGCGGCGCAGACTCGGGCAACGAGGACGATCCACCAGGCCGGAAAGGACCCGATCCACGCCAGCAGGGCAGAGGCGAAGTCGGCTCCGGGCAGCCCTGTCGTCACGATGCCGGTGGCCACGAGGCTGAGGAAGCCCGCCACCGTCGCCGGCATGACCGCGGGTGCGGCCGCGGCGTTGGCAGCGACCGACCACAGTCCGATGCGCGGGTCGATCGCCACCAGCACCGGGGTGCACGCGAGCTGGGCGACGAAGGGCACGATGAGCGCGGTCACGAGCACCGTGGGCAGCAGCGGCAGGTGCACGGCGAGACGGCGCAGCAGGATCGGGACGACGAACATGATCGCGGCGGTGGAGACCACGGACAGGACGAACCCCACCGAGGTGGCCAACACCGGCACGAAGGCGAGCAGCAGGCTCGCGGTCGAGCACATGACCGCGACCGGGGAGATCCCACCGCCGCGCAGAAACACGAGTGCCGCCGCAATCGCCATTCCGGCGGCCCGGATGGCGCTGGGTTCGAATCCGACGATGAAGACGTAGCCGAGGCAGGTGAGCACTCCGATGCTCACGCGCAGCCGTGGACCGGCTCGGCAGGCTCCGGCGAGCAGTCCGGCACCGAGGCTGACGATCGTGACGTTGCTGCCCGACACGGCCGAGACGTGGGTGAGGGAGACGACCCGCATATCGTCGATCATCCGGTCGTCCTGGGGCGAGGTGTCACCGACGACGAGTCCGGGCAGCAGCCGTCCTCCGTCGTTGCCGGCGGCGAGAGAATCGACGCGGAGTTCGGTGCGCAGCCGCTCACGCCACTGCCACAGTCGGTTCGGTGCTTCGAGCACCTGTGGTTCCGTATCGGTCGAGCGGATATCGTCGAGGCGCTGAGTGCGCATCCGCACGGTCGTTCCGTCGGCAGCGATTTCGGGACTGAGCACGTGAGTGAATCCGGTGGTGGTGAGCAGCGTCAGTCGCGTCCAGCCGGACGCTCCGGGTTCGCTGTGGCCGACGACGAGCCCCGTGGTCTCGGCCTCATCATCCGGTCCGTGGGCGGCGGCCAGGGCGGTGATCTGGATCGTCAGCAGACAGGTGAAGACGAGAGCACCGACACCGAGGTGGTGGTGCCGTCGCAGGATCACGATCCCGAGGAGTCCGAGCACGGGAACGCCGAAGAGCACCCATGGCTCCGGTGACAGGAGTGCGCTGGCCCAGAGGCCGGCTGCACAGCAGAGGAGGCGGACGGAGCCCGGCCACAGCGCCGCCCGCTCCCGCACCCAGGCAACCGCAGCCGCGCACACATGTCGCAGGGCAATCAGTCTGCGCTCCCACGCCTGCTGCCAGGATCGCCTCGTTCGCAGCTGTGTGTGCGCGGCTGCGGGGCCCGGGTCAGCCGACGGTGACAAGGTCTTTGAGGCTTTCGAAGGTCTTCGGCCCGATGCCTTTGACGAGCAGCAGATCATCGACGCTCGCGAACGGCTGCTGGGTGCGGTGGCTGATGATCGCCTCGGCTGTGACGGGTCCGACCCCGGGCAGCGTCTCCAAGGTGGTGGCATCGGCGGTGTTGAGGTCGACCTTCCCCGCCTGACCGGGTGCCCCGCCGCTCGCGGCTGCAGATGAATCCGCGGATCCCGGCGAACCGCCTCCTCCCGCGCCCCCTCCCCCACTTCCAGACGAACCGGTTCCGTCCTGACCGGTCCCGTTCGCCCCGGTCCCGTTCGCATCGGCACCATCGACTCCGGCTGCCGGTTCTTCGCCTTCTGTCGGGATGTGGATCTGCTCACCGTCGGCGAGCACGCGCGCCAGATTCACCGCTTCACCGTCGGCTCCGGCGCTCAGTCCTCCAGCGGCTTCGACGGCGTCTTGGACCCGCGCACCTGCCTTCAGCGTGACCACGGAGGGGTCGTTGACCGCCCCGGTGATATGGACGGTCACCTCGCCGTTCGCATTCGCCGACTTCGCCGAGGCGGCTCCTTCCTGTCCTGCGGCTGATCCCGCCGATCCCTCACCGGCTTCTCCTGTTTCACCTCCCTCGCCGGTCGCGGCAGGCGACTGACCGGCTCCTGCGCCTTGGCCGGGATCGTCACCGCCGCCCACGGGCGAATGCTGTGCAGCGGGACGGAAGAGGAAGAAGGCGAGAACGAGGATTCCGACCGTGGCGATGCCGAGAGCTGCCAGCACGGGCAGACGCACGCGACGGGGCTCGACGGGTTCTTCCTCACCGGCGGTGTCGGCGGCATAGACGTCGCCCGGCACCCAACCGCCGCGCTCGGCACTGGCGCCCAGGAGGCCGGCGAAACGATCATCCGGAGACACAGCCATGGTCCGAGGTTAGGAAGCGCCGGTACGCAGCGGCCAGGGCAGAAGCGTCGCCTGTGGACAGAGCATCTGCGTCCACAGGGCAGAGGTGATCAAGTCACCCGAGCATCCCCAGGCAGGAATGTGTGAGTCAGGGTGTGGTCTGCACGGTCACACCGACCGTACCGGGGCCGACATGCGCGGTGATGATCGTCGACAGCGTCCTGAACGACGAGTCGAATCCGAGCTCGCGCAGCCGTGAGCTCAACAGCTCGGCATCCGCTGTGTCCATCTCCCCTTCGGCGTTCTGGACCTCGACGTGCACGGTGTCCTCGGGATCGGCCACCTCCGCAGCGGCCTGCGCGGCCAAGGCGACGATCTTCTCCAGGGCTTTGGTGCGAGTGCGCACCCGGGCCAGCGGAACGACGACTCCAGCGCTGAGACCGAGCACGGGGACGATCTGCAGGGCCCGGCCGAGCAAGGAGGACGCGGCGCCGATCCGGCCGCCTCGGCGCAGGTGTTCGAGGCTGCCGGGGGCGAACACGGAACGAGTCTCGGCCGCGCACCAATCGGCGATGGTTCCGGCGATCGATTCGACGTCGAGTCCCTGCCGGATCCCGGCCACGGCTACAGACAGTGCCCCGGCCAGTCCCGCCGAGGTGGTCCTCGAGTCGACGACATCGACGAGGATGTCCTCGGCTTCGGCGGCCTTGACCGCGGAATCGCGGGTGCCCGAGAGCTCCGCGGACATGGTCACGACGATGATGGCTTCCGCGCCGTCCTCGTGCAACCGTGCATAGGCGTCGGAGAACTGGGCCGGGGTGGCCATGGACGTGGTGACCTCGACTCCGTCGGTCATCTTCGCGCACAGATGCCCGGCATCGACCTCACCGTCGGCGAAGGCGACCCCGCCGATGAGCACGGTCAGCGGCACCACGGCGAAGAGACCGCCGGTGGCCTCGCTGAGCGCTTCGCGTTCGTCCGCGGAGAGCTGCGCCGTAGAGTCGGTGACCAGCCCGATTCTCATGGACGGCCCAGGGCTCGGTAGGTCCAGCCCGCTGCCCGCCACAGTTCGGGAGTGAGCACATTGCGGCCGTCGACGAGCACTTTCCCACTCACGAGCTCGGCGGTCGCCGCCGGGTCGAGGTCGCGGTATTCGCGCCATTCCGTCAGCAGCAGCACGGCTTGCGCCCCGGTGATCGCCTCGGCGGTGTCGGCGACGTAGTCGAGTTCGGGGAACGACTTCTGCGCATTCCCGATCGCCTGCGGATCGGTGACGGTGACCAGCCCGCCCTGGGTGGCGATGAGCCTGGCCACGGCCAGGGCCGGAGAGTCACGGACGTCATCGCTGTCGGGCTTGAACGCGGCGCCGAGGATGGTGATCTTCTTGCCGATGAACGACCCGCCCAGGGCATCGCGGGCGATGTCGACCATCCGCACACGACGGCGCATGTTGATCGAGTCGATCTCCTTAAGGAACGCCACCGCCTGATCGGCGCCGAGCTCCCCGGCCCTGGCCATGAAGGCGCGGATGTCCTTGGGCAGGCATCCGCCGCCGAATCCGAGCCCGGCGTTGAGGAACTTGCGGCCGATCCGGTCATCCATGCCGATCGCATCGGCGAGCTGGGTGACATCGGCTCCCGATGCTTCGCAGAGTTCGGCCATGGCGTTGATGAATGAGATCTTGGTGGCGAGGAACGAGTTCGCCGCGGTCTTGACCAGCTCGGCGGTCGCGAAGTCGGTGATCATCCGGGGCGTGTCTTCGGCGAGGATCGAGGCGTAGACCTCGTCGAGAGTTGCGGCCGCGGCCTGCCCCGGCTCACCGTCGGCGACTCCGTACACGAGACGATTCGGGTGGAGGGTGTCCTCGACGGCATGGCCCTCGCGCAGGAATTCCGGGTTCCACATCATGGCGGCGCCGGTGTCGGCGATGATTCCGGCCAGACGCTCGGCGGTGCCCACGGGAACGGTCGACTTTCCCACAACCACCGACGTCGCAGTCAGGTGCGGGTGCAGGGATTCCACGGCCGCATCGACATAGGTGACATCGGCGGCGAACTCACCGGGCTTCTGCGGAGTGCCTACACATACGAAGTGCACGGTGGCGTCGGCGGCGCGGGAGATCTCGGTGGTGAATTCGAGTTTTCCGCGCTCCTGAGCCTTCACGAGGAGTTCACTCAGTCCCGGTTCGTAGAAGGGCGGACGACCGGAGGTCAGGGCCTCGACCTTCTCCGTGTCGACATCGACTCCCGTGACCTCATGGCCCAGAGACGCCATGGCCGCCGCATGGACCGCGCCCAGATATCCGCAACCGATGACTGAAATCTTCAAACCGAGCTCTCCTGGGTATTGGCATGCGTTTTCGACCACACTATATGCCACCCGGTTGCACGATATGTGGAGGTTGAAACAGTAGGCTTGGAATTGTGAAGCGTTTCCTTGATTTCCTCACCAACTCACCGGCCGCCGTGACGTTTGCGGTGCTCACCGTGCTCGGCATCATCGCCTTCGCCATCCCCGGGCTGCACTCTGCCGCCTGGATCATCGGGCTCGTGCTGTGTCTCGGCGTGATCGCCGCGCTGCTGATGTTTCACGGCGAATGGCGACGTGCCCAACAGCAGATCGACGCACTGCGCCAGCAGCTCAGCGTCGAACGCGGTCGGATGGACACTCTCGGACTGACCCCGGTGGACGACAAGGTCGAGTTGCTTCCCGATGAGCGTCGCGCCCGCCGCATCCTCGAGCTCATCCCGGATTCGTCGGGCCTCGTCCAGTCCCTGCGCCTCGATGCGACCTTCGCCACCGTCGCCGTCGACGAACTCGAACCGCTCACCACCTTCTGTGCCGAATTCAAGAAGGCCAGCTTCGACAACCCCCGCTCGCACACCGCGTTCATGAACCTCTATCGGGCAGCCGAGGGCCTGTCGATCTGGGTGAAGGAGGAGACCCAGGTCTCCCCCGATGATGCCGGCACCCGTGAGATCCGTCCCGGCGATGCCCGCAAGGACGGCTGGCGCGGCTACACCGAGGCTCAGAGCCGGGGCGAACGCCTCAGCGACGACTTCGTCTCCTCCCGGTGGGAGTTCAACCAGACAGCACTCGAACTCGGACTCGTCTCAGGCACCCCGCCGTTCAACGACTGACAACGTTCGACAGACGACGTTCGGTAAAAAATTGAGGCCCTCACATTGTGAGGGCCTCAATTGCTGCCAGTGTTCACGTGCTCGGCTCAGTGCCGGATCCACCACGAATCCAACGGAGCCACGGGGGTGCGGCGTTTGTGCTCTGAGCGGCGGTACTTCTCGATGAGCGCCGAGGCGGCCGCGGGCTCGATCTCCTTCCCCTCGAGGAAGTCATCGATCTGGTCATAGCTCAGACCCAGCGACGATTCGTCCGTCTGCCCGGGTTCGTCATCGAGCAGATCCGCGGTGGGGACCTTGACGATGAGATGTTCGGGAGCGCCGAGGTGGCGCAGCAGTTCCCGTCCCTGCCGTTTGTTCAGACCTGCCAGGGGGATGACGTCGGCTGCGCCGTCACCGAACTTCGTGAAGAACCCGGTGACCGCCTCGGCGGCGTGGTCCGTGCCGACGACGAGCGCTTTCTTCTCCCCTGCCAGCTCGAACTGCGCGATCATCCGCATCCGGGCCTTGACGTTGCCCTTGCCGAAATCGGTTATCGGCTCTCCGGTGGCCTTCTCGTACTCCTCGGCGGCCGCATCCGTGGCGGCGCCGATGTTGATCGCGAGTTCGTGATCGGCGGCGATGAACGACAGAGCGTCCTGGGCATCGGCCTCATCGGTCTGCACATGGTGAGGCAGGCGCACGGCCCAGAATTCGGCATCGGCCCCACGGCGGCGCAGGTCCTCCACCGCCAGCTGGCAGAGCCTGCCGGCCAGTGTGGAGTCCTGCCCGCCGCTGATGCCGAGCACGAGACCTCTGACTCCGGTGGTGAGCACATAGTCGACGAGGAACTCGACACGCCGGGCGATCTCCGTCGCCGGATCGATCTGCGGTCGCACGCCGAGGGCGTGCCGAATCTCGTCTTGGACTCTGTCGTTCGTCATGCTCACACCAGTCGTAGTCGGGGGCGAAGCGCCGCCGTTCGGCGCCCGCACTCATGCAGTCTCCCAGATGCCGTGTTACGGCGAAGTATCGGCCGGGTCTCAGGCGTCGGGGACGATGTTGACGAGCTTGGGGGCTCGCACGATCACCTTGCGCACTCCGGCGCCGCCGAGGGCCTTGACGGCGTTCGGCGATTCGAGAGCCAGCTTCTCGAGTTCTTCTGCGGTGATGTCCGGGGCCACCTCGAGCCGTGCGCGCACCTTGCCCTTGACCTGGACCACACAGGTCACGGTCTCGGCGACGAGGTGGTTCGGGTCCGCCTCGGGGAAGGCCGCATAGGTGACCGTCGACTCGTGTCCGAGACGTGACCACAGCTCTTCGGCCAGGTGCGGTGCGAAGGGTGCGAGCATGATCGTCAGCGGTTCGAGGACGTCCCGGGTCGCACCGCCCTGTTTGGTGGCATGGTTGGTGAGCACGATGAGCTTGGAGATCGCGGTGTTGAACCGCAGATGGTCCATGTCCTCGCGCACACCGTCGATGACCTGGTGGAGGACCTTGAGCGATTCGGCGTCGGCCTCACCGTCTGCGACCACGGACTCGCCGGTGGTCTCGTCGACGAAGAGTCGCCACACGCGCTGCAGGAACCGCTGTGCGCCGACGACGGCGCGGGTGTCCCAGGGACGGTCCTGTTCCAGCGGGCCCATCGACATCTCATAGACGCGGAAGGTGTCGGCACCGAAGGCGTCGTACATCTCGTCGGGCATGACGGAGTTCTTCAGCGATTTGCCGATCTTTCCGTACTCCCGATTGACCTGTTCGCCGCCCAACCAGAACGTCAGCTCACCGTTCGATTCGGTTCTCTCCTCCACCTCGGCGGCGGGGACGTAGACGCCGCGGGAATCGGTGTAGGCATAGGCCTGGATGTATCCCTGGTTGACCAGACGGTGGAACGGCTCGGACGAGGAGATGTGCCCGAGGTCGAAGAGGATCTTGTGCCAGAAGCGGGCATAGAGCAGGTGGAGCACAGCGTGCTCCTGTCCGCCGACGTAGAGGTCGGCGCCGCCGCGCGGTTTCGAGGCCCGCGGTCCCAGCCAGTACTTCTCGTTGGCGGGGTCGACGAGGCGTTCGTCGTTGTGTGGGTCCGCGTAGCGCAGCTGGTACCACGAGGATCCGGCCCAGTTGGGCATCGTGTTCGTCTCACGCTGGTAGGTCTTCGGACCGTCGCCGAGGTCGAGTTCGATGCTCGTCCATTCCTGGTTCCTGCTCAGCGCCGGTTCGGGACGGCTGTCGGCATCGTCGGGCGCGTAGGTCCGCGGTGCGAAATCGTCGACTTCGGGCAGCTGGACGGGCAGCATCTCGTCGGGCAGAGCAATCGGGGTGCCGTTCTCGTCGTAGACGATCGGGAACGGTTCGCCCCAGTAGCGCTGGCGCGAGAACAGCCAGTCGCGCAGACGGTACTGGGTGGACTCGGTGGCCAGTCCTTTTCCGGCCAGCCATTCGGTGACCCGGGCCTTCGCCGCGTCGATCTCGAGGCCGTTGATGTCGATCTCGGCGTTGGCCGAGTTGATCATCACGCCGGTGCCGGTGAACGGCGCGTCCTCGTCGTGGTCGGCCGGAGGCTGCACAGTGCGGATATAGGGCAGTCCGAACGCCTTTGCGAAGTCCCAGTCACGGGCGTCTTCGGCCGGCACGGCCATGATCGCTCCGGTGCCGTATCCCATGAGCACATAGTCGGCGATGAAGATCGGAACCTCGGCCCCGGTGGCCGGGTTGAGCGCATAGGAGCCGGTGAAGATGCCGGTCTTCTCCCGGCTCTGCTGCCGGTCGGCGTCGGTCTTGGCCGCAGCGGCGCGCTGGTAGGCGGCGATCGCCTCGGCGGGGGTTGCCTCTCCCCCGCGCCAGGACTCGGGGGTGGACTCATCCCAGACCTCAGCGGTCAGGTCGGCGACCTGCGGGTGTTCAGGGCTGAGGACGAGGTACGTGGCGCCGAACAGGGTGTCCGGGCGGGTGGTGTAGACCTCGATGTCGGACGCATCGTCACCGGCGATGGGCAGGCGCAGCAGGGCGCCCTTCGACCGGCCGATCCAATTGACCTGCATGGCGTGGATCGCATGCGGCCAGTCCAGCACGTCGAGGTCGTCGATGAGGCGGTCGGCGTACGCCGTGATGCGCATGTTCCACTGGCGCAGACGGCGGGTGAAGACCGGGTAGTTTCCACGCTCGGACAGACCCTCGGCGGTGACCTCTTCGTTGGCCAGCACGGTGCCCAGCCCTGGGCACCAGTTGACCGGGGATTCGGAGACGTAGGCGAGGCGGTAGCCCTGCAGAACGTACTCGCGCTCCGCCGAGCTCAGCTCCGACCAGGTGCGACCGTCGGGTGTAGGGCGGGCACCGGAGGCGAACTGCTCGATGAGCGTGTCGATCGGTCGAGCCGCGCCTTTGGCCTCACCATCGGGGGTGGTCGCCTCGGTGTCGTACCAGGAATTGAAGATCTGCAGGAAGATCCACTGCGTCCATTTGACGAATTCGTCGTCGGTCGTGGCGAAGCGACGGCGCACATCGTGGGCCAGCCCCAGGCGACGCAGCTGCTCGGTCATGTTCGCGATATTGGCATCGGTGGTGATGCGCGGGTGCTGACCGGTCTGCACCGCGTAGAGATCGGCGGGCAGTCCGAAGGCGTCGTAGGACAGGGCATGCATGACGTTGTGTCCGCGCATCCGCTGGTAGCGGCCGTAGACGTCGGTGCCGAGGTAGCCCAGCGGGTGGCCGACGTGCAGTCCCACACCGGAGGGGTACGGGAACATGTCCATGATGTACAGGGACTCGCGCTCGCTGAGGTCGGCCGGCGGACCGTAGGGCGACGAAGCATCCTGGGAGTCGAGCTCGCCGAGGTCTCCGGTGGGGTTCGGGGTGTGGAACGTGCCCGATTCCTCCCAAGTGCGCTGCCAAGACTTCTCGATCTTTTCGGCCAGCGCCGCATCATAGCGGAAACCGGTCTCCTCAGGGTTCGTCGTCATTACCTTCCTTCGCAGAACAGACGTGAGCGGGTTCTGACCATCGTACTCTGAACGCCCCCTGATTCGACTTGGTTAGACTGCTCACAGGTCAGCGGACGCCGGTTATCTCGGCAAACGTGATCGATTTCACTGAGACCCGGCCGAACTGTAAGATAACCGAGCAGTAACTTACGTCCTCGAAGGAGACTCATGAGCTCAACGACCATGCCGCAGTCGTCAACACCCGTCGTCGGTTTCGAGGTCGATACCGCCTCGTCGACCACCGATATCTTCCTCAGCACAGTCGCTGAGAACCCCAGCCGCCCTCTGGTCGCCAAGCCCGACGGGGACGGTTGGAACGAACTGACCGCGGCCGAATTCCTCGCAGAGGTCAAGGCGGCCGCGAAGGGGCTCATCGCCTTGGGCGTGGGAGTCGGTGACCGGATCGCGATCTTCGGCCCCACCTCCTACGAGTGGACGCTCAGCGACTATGCCATCTGGTACGCCGGCGGAATCTCCGTGCCGTTCTACGACACCTCTTCGGAGAGCCAGCTCAGTTGGATGCTCACCGACGCCGATGTCACTCGTGGGCTCGTCGCCACTGGCGACCATGCCGATCGGGTGCGGGCGGCGGCCAAGGCTGTCGGACGGGAAGAGCCAGCCCTGCGGGTCTGGAACGAAGGCGCTTTCGCCGATCTCACCGAAGCCGGCAAGGCCGTCACCGATGAGGAGCTCGAAGCCGCCCGTTCGCAGGTCGGCTCCGATTCCGTGGCGACGATCATCTACACCTCCGGCACCACCGGAAAGCCCAAGGGCTGTGTGCTCACCCACGCGAACTTCGTGCAGACCGCCCAGGCCGCGCGCCACCAGATCCCCAGCGTTCTCGACACGAAGATGCGCTGCCTGCTGTTCCTGCCGCAGGCCCACGTCTTCGCCCGGTTCATCGAGGTCCTGGCCATCAGCAACGGTGCTCTGCTGGCGCACCAGTCGGACCTGACGAAGCTCACCGATGCCATGGGCAGCTTCCGTCCGTCGTTCATCCTCGGTGTGCCCCGGGTCTTCGAGAAGGTCTTCAATTCCGCGCTGGCGACCGCTCAGGCAGGCGGCAAGGAGAAGATCTTCCGCCGTGCCGAGCAGGTCGCCGTCGCCTATTCGAAGGCACTCGACACCGGCAAGGTGCCCACCGGGCTGAAGCTCCAGCACGCCCTGTTCGACAAGCTGGTCTATTCGAAGCTGCGCGCGGTCATGGGCGACAACGTCACTCATGCGGTCTCCGGCGGCGGTGCGCTCGGCTCTCATCTCGGCCACTTCTTCCGCGGACTGGGCATCATCGTCCTCGAAGGCTACGGACTCACTGAGACCACGGCACCGATCACCGTCAATATTCCGGAGAAGTCGAAGATCGGAACCGTCGGCGTGCCGCTGCCGGGCGTCTCGGTGGCGATCGCTCCCGACGGTGAGATCCTGGCCAAGGGCGTGCCGGTCTTCCGCGAGTACTGGAACAACCCCGAGGCCACGGCCAAGGAGTTCCACGACGGTTGGTTCGGCACCGGTGACCTCGGCTCGCTCGATGACGACGGCTACCTCACGATCAACGGCCGCAAGAAGGAGATCATCGTGACCTCCAGCGGCAAGAACGTCGCCCCGGCTCCGCTCGAGGACGTGCTGCGTCGCCACCCGATCATCGGCCAGCCGGTGCTCGTCGGCGAGAACCGCAAATTCGTCTCGGCGCTGATCTTCCTCGATTCGGAGATGCTGCCGGGCTGGCTGAAGAACCACGATCTGCCGCAGATGAGTCTGCGCGAAGCCGCCGAGGACGATGCGGTCCAGGCCGAAGTGGCCAAGGCCGTCGAACAGATGAACAGGACCGTCTCGCGGGCCGAAGGAGTCAAGAAGTTCACAATCCTGCCGATCGAGCTCAGCGAGGAGAACGGCTACCTCTCTGCCAAGCAGTCGGTCAAGCGTCACCTCATCAATAAGGACTTCGCCGCCGAGATCGACGCGCTCTACGCCGGCTGACGCACAGCCGCTGCCGCCTGGGACATAGTCGCTGAACTCAGCCTGCGGGGTACGGCCCGGGCACGGACTCGAACGGTCCGTCCCGGGCCGCCGTCGTCCCGCCTCGGTGGCGGTGGGCGGACTCCTCCCAATCGGGAGGGCATGGCAATGGTGACGTCGTCCCGCCTCGGCGTGGGCTTGCCTCAGCGTCGTAAGCTGAGGACAGAAGTCGAACACATCGATCTCATTGGAGGCAGCGTCATGTCCGAGACCACCGATCACACACCCAGCTACGTGACCGAAGGGGCGGAATTCAACCGGGATACGAACTACATCGACGATCGCATCCTCAACGATCCCAACGCTCAGTGGCCCGTCGAACCGGGCCGCTACCGCCTCGTCGCCGCCCGTGCCTGCCCGTGGGCGAACCGGACGATCATCGTCCGTCGCCTCCTCGGGCTCGAGGACGTCATCTCCCTCGGCATGCCCGGCCCCACCCACGATGCGCGGTCGTGGACGTTCGATCTCGATCCGGGCGGGGTGGATCCGGTGCTCGGCATCGAACGCCTGCAGCAGGCGTTCTTCGCCCGTTACCCGGACTATCCGCGCGGAATCACCGTGCCGGCCGTCGTCGACGTGCCCACCGGCGTCGTCGTCACCAACGACTTCCCGCAGATCACGGAGGACTTCTCCACCCAGTGGACCGAATACCACCGAGAGGGTGCCCCGAATCTCTGGCCCGAGGAATCGCGGGAGGAGATGGAGAAGGTGATGCGCCATATCTACACGGAGATCAACAACGGGGTCTACCGCTGCGGTTTCGCCGGCTCCCAGGACGCCTACGAGGCGGCCTTCGACCGCCTATTCAACGCGCTCGATATCGTCGAGGATCGGCTCAGCCGGTCACGGTTCCTCATGGGTGAGACCATCACCGAGGCGGATGTGCGACTGTTCACGACGCTCGTGCGCTTCGATCCCGTCTATTTCGGTCACTTCAAGTGCAACCGGCAGCCGCTCACGGCGTTCGAGAACCTGTGGGGCTACGCCCGTGACCTGTACCAGACACCGGGCTTCGGGGACACGGTCGACTTCGAGCAGATCAAACAGCACTACTACATCGTCCACCAGGATGTGAACCCGACGCAGATCGTGCCCAAGGGCCCCGATCTCTCGGGTTGGCTCAGCGATCACGGTCGCGACCGGAAGTTCGGCGGATCCCCCTTCGGCGAGGGAACCGCTCCCGGACCCGTCAAGCCCGGCGAAGAGGTCACACCCGCGCATACGGCAGCGGCCTGGGTGAGCTGAGCCGAGGAATCACCTCAGACCTCGAATTCTCCGGGCTCGATATGATCGTCTTCGGTCGTGTCGAGCCCGGCGGCTTTCTTCCGCCGCTGTTTGCGGACCTTGAACACGATCCACACGATGACGAAGACGACGACGGCGACGATGACGACGTTCTGGAAATACCCTGCGTAGGTCTCGACGACCGACCAGTTCTCACCGAGGGTGAAACCTGCGACGATGAGGATCGTGTTCCAGATCGCGCTGCCGGCCGTGGTCAGCAGCAGGAACTTGGTCAGGCGCATGTCCCGCATTCCGGCGGGGATGGAGATGAGCGACCGGAAGATCGGGATCATCCGCCCGAAGAACACGGCCTTGTCCCCGTGCTTGTCGAACCAGTCGACGGTCTTATGCACATCATCGACGTCGACCAACGGCATCTTCACCGCGATCCGGGCGATGCGTTCGATGCCGATCCACTTGCCCAGCGCCCACAGCAGAACCGCGCCGACGACCGAACCGATCGTCGCGAAGACGATCGCGGCCACAATGTTCATCTGGCCTTGGCTGGAGGTGAACCCGGCCAGAGGCAGGACGAGCTCACTGGGGATGGGCGGGAAGATGTTGTCGAGGAAGACCATGAACCCGACACCGGCCGGCCCCAGAGTCTCCATGATCGTCACGGTCCAGGCCGAGAACCCGCTGAGATTGTCCGCAGCGCTGCCGCCGGCGGCGAGGACATCGGCAGGGACTCCGCCGGCAGGCAGGCCGGCGAGGCTGTCGGTGGCAACGGGTGCGAAATCGGCAGTCGGAGCGAACGAATCAGTGATCGGCATGGTCAAAAGTCTAGATAAGGGCGCGGCCTGCCGCTCACAGTACGCTCACAGCGGCTAGTGTGGAAACGAACACCTCAGACCGGAATACGAACGCACCTTGCGGATACGCATCGAAGGAGCACACACGTGGCACCTGCCAAAGTACTGGCCTCGCGCAACACCGTCGCTGAGGTCGGCCACAATGCCGTCAACCGACCCGGACCCGCCCACCTCATGCGCGCAGTCCAGCGTTTCGGACAGCGTCTGGGCAATCAGTTCGGTGCCGCGATCACCTACTTCCTCGTTCTCGCGGTCATGCCCATCGCCATGGTCAGCCTCGCGAGCATCGGATTCGTCCTCGACGTCGCCCGCCCCGAGCTCCTTCCCGAGGTCACGAAGCAGATCGAGACCTTCACCGCCGGCAACTCCTCGCTGACCGAGCAGCTCGAGAGCTTCCTCCTCGACTGGCAGGGAGTGGGAATCATCGGTATTCTCACCGGCCTCTACACAGGTCAGGGATTCATCGGCAACCTCGGTGCCGCGGTGCGAGCCCAACTGCACGACGACTTCGACGATGCCGTGCCGGAGAAGTCCTTCGTCAGCAAGGTCATCAACAACGTGATCACTCTCATCGGCCTCATCATCGGCCTCCTCCTGGCCGTGGCGCTCACCGTCGTCGGCACCGGTCTTCGCTCGA
Source organism: Brevibacterium sp. Lmc1 (assembly GCF_057654315.1). Lineage (NCBI taxonomy): Bacteria > Bacillati > Actinomycetota > Actinomycetes > Micrococcales > Brevibacteriaceae > Brevibacterium > Brevibacterium sp. Lmc1. The sequence goes on from NZ_CM172803.1 coordinate 2,356,579, forward strand.
TGATCGCCGACTTCCTCGGGCTCGGCGGATTCGCCGGCAGTCTGCTGTTCATCGTTCCGGTCATCCTCACCTTCGGCGCCGCCTGGCTGATCTTCTGGTTCCTGTTCACGATGCTGCCGGAGAAGCCGGTCGACAAGCAGGCGAAGAACCGCGGTTCGCTCATCGGCGCGACCGCGTTCCTCATCCTCATCAACTTCTCCACGGTGCTCGTCAATCTCTTCTCCGGGAACAAGGCCGCCGGTGTGTTCGGGTCGATCATCGCGATCATGCTCACGCTCAACGTCTTCGCCCGCATCATCCTGTTCATCGCCGCGTGGATCGGCACGGCGAAACCACCGCGGCCGCGCGAAGAGGAGCCGGAATACCGGTTCGTCGAACCGAAGGTGCAGGCGCAGAGCCTCGGCGCGCTCATCACCGGTGCGGGAATCGTGGCGCTGACCCTGCTGGGCTTCAAACGGTTCGAGGAACGCCGGTCCGATCGCGAATAGGCGAGACGGTAGACTGTTGGCGCATCCGTTATAACTGACCGAGGGGACACGACCTTTGACTGACGCTACGACTGCTCGCCTGGACGATTGGGCGAAGAAGCAGACCGCCGCCGAAGAACTCATTCCGCTAGTCGGACGCCTGTACCGTGAGAACGACGTGCTGCTGACCCTGTTCGGGCGGTCGCTGCTGAACAAGTCGGTGACCGGCATGATCAAGGCGCACCGCTATGCTCGCCACTTCCTCGGCGAAGAGCTCGACATCCAGATCACCCACCGCATCGTCAAGGCGCTGTCCGGGCTCAACCTGGCTCCGGCTCGCATCGATCTGGGCCGTCTCATCGAGAAGCTCGATGATCCGAACGCGGACGTCGACGCCTTCCTCGCCGCCGAGCTCGCCGAGGTCGTCCAGTCGCAGTCCGGCAAGGGCGAGGTCCGCGACGTCGTCCTCTACGGCTTCGGTCGCATCGGTCGTCTGCTCGCCCGCATCCTCATCGATCGCGCCGGCGGAACCGGTATGCGTCTGCGTGCGATCGTCGTGCGCCGCAATGGGGAGAACGACATCGTCAAGCGCGCCTCCTTGCTGCGCCGCGATTCGGTGCACGGAGCCTTCGACGGCAGCATCGTCGTCGACGAGGAGAACAGCACCATCCAGGCCAACGGCACCCTCATCCAGGTCATCTACTCGAATGACCCGTCGGAGGTCGACTACACCGCCTACGGAATCGATGACGCCATCATCGTCGACAACACCGGAAAGTGGCGTGACGAAGAGGGCCTGTCCAAGCACCTCGCGTGTCCCGGTGCGTCGAAGGTCCTGCTCACGGCTCCCGGCAAGGGCGATGTGAAGAACATCGTCTTCGGAGTCAACGACGACGCGATCCTCGACACGGACACCATCGTCTCGGCAGCTTCGTGCACGACGAACGCGATCACCCCGGTGCTCAAGGCCATCAACGACAAGTTCGGCGTCCGCAACGGCCACGTCGAGACGGTCCACTCGTTCACGAACGACCAGAACCTCATCGACAACTTCCACAAGGGCTCCCGCCGCGGCCGTGCGGCCGGACTCAACATGGTCCTCACCGAGACCGGTGCCGCCAAGGCTGTCGCCAAGGCTCTGCCGGAGCTGGCCGGGAAGCTCTCGGGCAATGCGATCCGCGTACCCACCCCGAACGTGTCCATGGCGATCCTCAACCTCAACCTGGACAACGCCACCACCGTCGACGAGCTCAACACGTTCCTCCGCGAAGTGTCGATGCATTCGCCGCTGCGCAACCAGGTCGACTACGTCACCTCTCCCGAGCTCGTGTCCACCGACCTCGTCGGCTCCAAGCGGGCCGGTGTCGTCGACGGCCTGGCCACGATCGTCGATGAGGACCGCGTCGTCGTCTACGTCTGGTACGACAACGAATTCGGCTACTCCTGCCAGGTCGTGCGCTGCGTGGCCAAGATGGCCGACGTCGACGTCCCGGCATTTCCCTGATATCGCCGAGGCGGCCCACCGAAACGCTCGGATGAGCGCTCGGTGACCGGCTGAGACAGGCGCCCGGAGTCACATGACTCCGGGCGCCTTCGTCATTCACCTCCGTCTCCATCCCGTACCCTCGGTTGCAAGCTCTGTACTTCGGGCCGCACCATCTCTCACCGGTACTGCCACGCCCTACACCTCCCGCCGAAACCTCTCGGGAATGACTGAACCTCCCGCAGGAACGAGAGGTTCTGCCGGCAACGAGGTGTTCTGCCTAATTCGCGGCGTCGGACTCCATGGCCTCATGCAGCCAGATCGGGGTGAAGGTGGCGAATCGCTCCGCCAGATCATCGTCGCTGTCGAGGATGACGGCGAGTCGGTCATCGGCATTTGCCAGCTCATTCGCCCAGATGGGACCCAGGCAGGCCAGCAGCAGGCAGGCGATGACGACGGCGCCGGCCAGTATCGGAGTCTCAGCCCACAGCAGCATGCCGAACAGGATTCCGACGATGGCGAAGCCTACCGCGACGGCGAGTCCGGCATTCCGCGTCCGCGGCGCCTTGGCACGAGCCGGTCGCGACGCAGCGATCGAGTCGAGCACGTCCCGGTTGATCCGCGTCCAGGCGATGATCGCGCCCAGCGCGCAGACGATGCCGATCATGATGAGGCTGAACGCCGAGAACAGCAGCACCGCATCGATGTGATCTCCTTGGGCTTGGAGGGCGGCCCCGAGTCCGGCGACGAGCATTGCCAGGGCGAGCACCAGCATGCTGAGCAGACGGGCACGGCGCACGGCGATGAGTTCGGCGATCACCCTGGCCAGGAACACCCGCTCCGCCGCGGGGTCGTCGGCCTGGCTCACCGCACGTACCCGAGCTGCTTGTCCACGGTGTGCGGGAACTGCTCACCGGCCAGATACTGTTCGAACAGGGCGTGGAACTGCTCCGCCAGTCGCATTCTCCACCCGTCGGTATCACCGCTCATATGCGGGGTGATGATGGCATTGTCCAGCGACCACAGAGGATGGTCGGCGGGCAGCGGCTCTTCGTCGAAGACGTCGAGTCCGGCCCCGCTGATCTGTCCCTCGCGCAGCGCGGTCACGAGTGCGTCGGTGTCGACTGTGTCTCCGCGTCCGACATTGATGAACACGGCGGTGTCGTCCATGGCGGCGAACGTCTCGGCGCCGATGAGCCTCTCGGTCTTCTCCGTCAGCGGTGCGATGTCGATGACCCAGTCGTATCCTGCAACGTGCTCGGGCAGGGTGGCGGAGTCGATCACCTCACCGAAGTCGGCGTCGCCGCTGCGGGCGCGCGATCCGGCTCCGGTGACGTCGATGTCGACGGCCTTCAGCAGGCGTGCGATGCCTCGACCGATGGCTCCGGTGCCGACGATGAGCGCCTTGGTGCCGACGATATCGCGGGTCGACCGGCGGTTCCATTTCTTCGCGGCTTGATCGGACAGCGATCCGATCGAGCTCTTCGCGTGCATGAGGATGTAGCTGAGGACGAACTCGGCGATCGGGCGGTCGAAGATCCCGCGGGCATTCGTCACGGTCACCGGAGAATCGACGAGCTCATCGAAGAGGAGCGAGTCCACGCCCGCCGCCGCGGCATGGACCCACTCGAGCCTGTCGGCGCTGCCATAGGCATCCTTGAGCGCGGTGGAGAAGAAATCCCACATCAGCAGCACATCGGTGCCGGGCAGCGCCTGGGCCAGGGTCGACGCCTCGGCGATGCGCAGTTCGATCCCGTCCCACTCCCCCAGATCAGTGATCAGTGCGGGGATCTCGGTCCCGGGTGAGTTGAGTATTGTCAGTACCGTCATTCCTCGGCTCCTTGGACAGTGGGCTTTCTGCCACACTAACCGATGAAGTCTCTGCCGGGGTGGAAACCGGCGCGGACACGACACCCACACGCTCGGCTTCGACGTCGAGACTCTCGCGCTTCGCCGGTTCGTTCTTCAGGGTCTGCGCCAGCGGAGTGTTCGGCAGGAAGCAGAGGAAGACGAAACCGAGGACGGCCAGCGGAGCCACCCACAGGAACAGGGGCACGAGGGCATCGTTGTAGGAGGTGATGATGAGCGAGTGCATCGGCTCCGGCAGCTTCGACACGATCTCCGGGGTCAGCCCCGTCGAGGAGACCTTGGGCATGTGGCCGTGTGGGGCCGCCTTCGCGATCTCCGTGATTCCGGACTTGATGTTGTCCATGAGGCGCTGGGTGAACACGGATCCGATGAAGGCCATGCCGAGGGTGGCACCGACCTGGCGGAAGTAGTTGTTCGACGCGGTCGCGGTGCCGACCATGGACACCGGGAAGGCGTTCTGGACGACGAGGACGAGTGTCTGCATGCTCAGGCCCAGACCGAGTCCGAGCAGCGCCAGGCAGCCGATGGTCTCCCAGGCCGAGCTCTCGGCCTTCAGCTGAGAGAGCAGGACGAGCGAGGCGGCCATGATGAGGATTCCGGTCAGCGGGTACTTCTTGTACTTGCCGGTGCGGGAGACGATGAACCCGACGAGAGTCGAGGACACGAGCATGGTGCCCATCATCGGCACCATCATCAGCCCGGCGACGGTGGCGTCGATTCCGTGGACCATCTGCAGGTAGGTCGGCATATAGGAGAGCACACCGAACATGCCGATGCCGACGAAGAGGCCGGCGATCGTGCACAGCAGGAAGTCGCGGTTGGTGAACAGGTGCATCGGGATGACCGGTTCGCTGACCTTGAGTTCGACGAAGACGAAGGCGACTGCGGCGATGATTCCGGTGACGATGAGCCCGTTGATCTGCCAGGATCCCCATTCATAGTCGTGTCCGCCCCAGGCGGAGGTGAGCACGATGCAGGAGGTGACGATCGAGATGAGCGCCATGCCGATGACATCGATCTTCGGGCGAGGGCCGGCACCCTTGGTGTGCTTGGGCACCTTGAGGAACACGGCGGCGGCGATGAGGGCGATGATGCCCAACGGGAAGTTGATGGCGAAAGCCCAACGCCAGCCGGGTCCTTCGGTCAGCCAGCCGCCGATCAGCGGTCCGGCCACGGACGACACGGCGAAGGCGGAGCCCATGATGCCCATGTATTTGCCGCGTTCGCGGGCGGGGACGACGGAGGCGATGATCGACTGCGAGAGGATCATCATTCCGCCGCCGCCGATGCCCTGGAGCACTCGACCGAAGATCAGCGTCGACATCTCATTCGCGATGAGGGCGAAGACCGAGCCGAGGAGGAAGCAGCAGATGGCGAAAATGAACAGCGGCTTACGTCCGAACAGGTCGCCGACCTTGCCGTAGACGGGCATCATGATCGTCGAAGCGAGCATGAATGCGGTGGAGACCCACAGCATCTGGTCGACGCCGTCGAGTTCGCCGACGATGGTCGGCAGCGCGGTCGCCAGCACCGTCTGGTTGAGCGAGAACATGAACATCGCGATCATCAGGCCCACGAAGAGCAGAATGATCGCCGAGGTGGCCATCGGCTCTGTCTGTGCGTCGGGTCCCGCGGGGGCGGAGTTCTTCGAGGTGGTTGCCGTCATCGTCTTCTCATCGGGTTCGTGGTTGCTTCTCATCACAGCTTTCGTCATGGCAGTCGGTCCAGGACCTTGCGGAACAGGTTCAGGGAGTCTTCGAAGATCGCTTGGGTGCCGCCCTTGTCCTCGACCGCCTCAGGATCGGCCTTGATCACCTGTCCCGCATGGTTGAGCGGGACCCGGCAGAGTTGGGTGAGCATGCGCGCGCTGCGCCAGGCGGAGTCCTCTGAGGAGAACTCCTGGCCGAGGTGTCGCAGTCGGTCGAGCACGTGACCGGTGACGATCTCTTCGAGTTCTTCTGCCCGGTCGAAGCTCTTGCTCACGAGTTCCGGATACAGCGCGAAGAGGCGGCGTCGCCGCGCCGGAAGTTTCGGATCGACGGAGCCGACGAGCAGCGCTTCGCGGACGAAGCGCGCCGTGTCCTCGGCCAGCGTGTCGAGCCCGGCGGGGCTGTGGACATAGTCGAAGGCGAGGCTCTCATCGACGCCGACCTCGGCTCCGAGGCCGACGATCGCGTCCTCCTTCGTCTCGAAGTAGTTGAAGAAGGTGCGTGTGGACACTCCCGCGTCGGCGGCGATCGTCGCCACGGTGGCGCAGGCCAAGCCGTCTTCGAGCACGCGAGTGATCGCCGCTTCATGGAGGGCGTTGCGAGTCAGGCGCGCCTTTTTCGAGCGCAGGGATTCTTCAGCGGGCATAGGTACATTTTGCACCACATGCAAACTTTCACCAACTGCAAATCTGCAATTGTGCACTATTTCACTGTGCGCAGTCTTTCACATGAGCATCTTCAGCCGTGCCCGGTGCTGCTCGAGGGTCTGCAGCTGACCGAGCAGTGCTGCCTGACCTGCTCCGTCGGCGGTGTCCTGGCGCTGCAGGCGGGAGTGGAGTTCCTTGGCAATGCGTTCGAGGTCGTAGTCGAAGAGGCGAGCGACGATCCCGCGGGCGAACCGATCGATCCCGTCTCCCTCGATGACAGGCAGCGGGGTCACGAGCAGCTGGGCCACATAGGGCTTGAGGTCCTCGGCTGCGGCGTCGAGCACGCGTTCGGCCCATTTCGACTGAGCCGTGCCGGCTGCACCCAGTCCCCCGGCCTGTTTGATGGCGTCCTGGATCCGCCGGTAGCCGGGGTGCTCGAAGGCCTTCGCGGACAGCGAGTCGAAGAGCTTCGCATTGACCACCTCCGGATGTTGGAGGGCGACCATGAGAGCCCCCTTCTCCGTCTTCAGCCGGGCGGGGCTGATCGGGGCCGAGAGGTTCGAGACGTCGGGGCGTTCGTCGTAGACGTATTCGATGCTGCGTTCATCGGAGACCTCCCCCGCCGAGGCGGGACCGGGCCCGCGTGCGCCTCCGGACGGGGCGATTCCTGGCTCGGTTCCGGGACCGGTCCCCTGTCCCGAACCTGACCCGTGCCCGGGTCCGGATGTGGCCGGCGACGAGGGTGCGGGTGCGCTCGGTGCCGGCGGTGGGCCGTCGCGGTAGGACGACTGGCGGGCGGGCGCCTCGGCGGGCTGGCGGTTCTGCTTCGGTTGGCGGGCGGCGGTGCGGACCGCGGCCTCCACCTCGTCGATATCGACGCCGATGCGACCGGCGACGAACCGGTAGTAGTGGGAGAGGCTGTTGCGGTCGCGGATGTCGGTGAGCACCTCGGCGGCGGCGCGGACCGCGGAGATCCGTCCTTCGACGGTGTCGAGGTCGAAGCGGGAGATCGCGGTGGTGATGACGAACTCGAAGAGCGGCTTGCAGCCGTCGATGAGTTCGCGCAGGGCCGCGTCGCCCTTCTGCATGCGCAGGTCACAGGGATCGAGGCCATCGGGTTCGACGGCGACGAAGGTCTGGGCGGTGAACAGGTTCTCGAATTCGAAGGCTTTGAGCGCAGCCTTCTGACCGGCGGCGTCGCCGTCGAAGGTGAAGATCACCTGTCCGGTCGGGTCGTCGCCGAGGAGGCGGCGGATGATCTTCACGTGTTCGGCGCCGAAGGCTGTGCCGCAGGTGGCCACGGCCTGGTCGACTCCGGCGAGGTGGGCGGCCATGACGTCGGTGTAGCCCTCGACGACGACGACGCGTTTGGTCTTCGCGATGGACTTCTTCGCCAGGTCGAGTCCGTAGAGAACCTGATTCTTGTGATAGAGAGCGGTCTCGGGAGTGTTGAGGTACTTCGGTCCCTTGTCATCGTCATAGAGTCGGCGGGCGCCGAAGCCGATGGTCCGGGCGGTCATGTCCTTGATCGGCCAGATCACCCGACCACGGAATCGGTCGTAGATTCCCCGACCGCCCTCGCTGGCCAGGCCGCCGGCGAGGATCTCCTCATCGGTGAAGCCGGCCTTGCGCAGATGGCTCGTCAGGGCATCCCAGGATTTCGGGGCGAACCCGATGCCGAATTCCCGGCTCGACTCGGCGGGAAAACCGCGGCCGGACAGGAACTCCCGGCCGATCTGCCCGGCCTCGGACTCGAGGGCCTGGGCGAAGAAGCGCCCCGCGACCTCGTGCATCTCCAGCAGCCGCTGCCTGCGGCTGGCCTGTTCCCGGTCCGGGCCCTTCCCGTCCTCGTAGCGCAGGTGCATTCCGGCCTTGCCAGCCAGCGTCTCGACGGCTTCGACGAAGCTGAGCTGTTCGACCTTCTGCAGGAAGGTGAACACGTCTCCGGACTCACCGCAGCCGAAGCAGTGGTACATCCCGACCTGCGGACGCACCGTGAACGACGGAGTCTTCTCGTCGTGGAACGGGCACAGTCCTTTGAGGGATCCGATGCCCGCGGTCTTGAGGGTGACGAATTCCCCGATCACCTCGTCGATGCGGGTGCGGCTGCGCAGTTCGTCGATGTCCTCGCGTTTGATGAGTCCGGCCATGGTCTAGAGCCGATCCTCCGCTCCGGCGTTGAGGTGGTGGTACAGGGCCCAGGCGGAATGGTCGGTCAGGGAGGCGATCTGGTCGACGATGACGCGCAGTCGTGCGGAGTCGTCGGCGGCCTCGGCGTGGTCGGCGCGGAACATCGGATCGAGCATGTCCGGTGACTGCGAGTACCATTCGGCGAGTTCGTTGATGACCGCCGCCTGGATGTCATGCAGCCGCAGTCGATCCTCGGCGACCATGACCGTGAGCGTGGCCATGCCTTTGAGCACGGCGATCTCCACGGTGGTCGCCTCGGGGACGACGAGCGAGGCCGAGTATCGGGCGAGGGGCTCCCAGCCGAACTCCTCACGGGTCGCGGATTCCGCGGCACCGACGAAGCGCCCGATGAGCTGACTGGTCATGTGTTTGAGGCCGGCCTGAGCACGTCGGGATCCGTCGAAGGCCTCCTTGGGCCAGTAGGCGGCGGCCTGCAGTCGGCCGAGTGCCTTGTCCATCTCCGCATCTGTGGTTTCCGGCAGGTACCACTGACGGGTGATGTCGAAGAGTTCGGCCCGCCGCTCATCGGCGGCGAAGTCGGCAAGGTCCAGATGGCCTGCGACGATGGCGTCCTCGACATCGTGGACGGAATAGGAGATGTCGTCGGCCAAGTCCATGACCTGGGCTTCGATGCATTTCTGGCCGTTGTCGATGCCGTCGCGGTAGAAGTCGAAGACAGCCCGGTCGTCATCGTAGACACCGAATTTGCGCACCCCTGAGTCACGGCGACCGGCCGTGGCTTCGGCTCGGGGCCATGGGTACTTCGTCAGTGCATCGAGGCTCGCGCGGGAGAGGTTGAGGCCGGCCGGGCGACCGTCATCGGCGATGACCTTCGGTTCGATCCGGGTGACCAGACGCAGGGTCTGGGCATTGCCCTCGAAGCCGCCGATGTCTGCGCACAGGGCATCGAGGATCGTCTCACCATGGTGGCCGAAGGGAGGGTGTCCGAGATCGTGGGACAGGCAGGCGGTGTCAACGATATCGGGATCGCAGCCGAGGTAGCGGGCGAGTTCGCGGCCGACCTGGGCGACCTCGAGGGAGTGGGTGAGACGGGTGCGGACGAAATCGTCCGTGCCCGGGGACACGACCTGGGTCTTCGCGCCGAGGCGGCGCAGACCCGAGGAGTGGAGGACGCGGGCACGGTCGCGCTGGAAAGCCGAGCGCCGCGGATTCTTCGCCGGTTCGCTCACCCACCGCTCCTCGTCCCACGGCGAGTAGACCGCCACGGTCCCCGTCCCCACCGAGGTGTGCGGGTGAGTGTCGAAGGGCATTCTCATCCTCCTGAGATGTCGAGTTCGGCCTCCGACAGCAGCGACTTCCCGCTGGGATCGAAGATGCGGGAGTTCAACCACCCCTCGGGCAGGTGCGGTTTCTTCGGCCGGGTGGTGCGGCCGCGGGACCCTTCGGCGGCTTCTCCCGGGTAGGGCGCTGACTTGTCGAGCTGGTCGAGCAGTCCGGCGAGTTCCTCGAGAGAGGAGACCATGGCCAGCTGACTGCGCAGCTCTCCCCCGACGGGGTAGCCCTTGAAGTACCAGGCGATGTGTTTGCGCAGGTCACGGACGCCGAGGAATTCGTCCTCGAAGTGATCGACGAGGTATTCGCCGTGTTTGTACACGGCACGAGCCACCTCGGCGAGTCCGGGACGGTGGCGTTCGTCGCTGCCGTTCAGCGCGTTCGCGAGGTCGCCGAACAGCCACGGCCGGCCCTGACAGCCGCGCCCGATGACGACGCCGTCGCAGCCGGTCTTGGCCATCATGTCCAGGGCATCCTCGGCGGCGAAGATATCACCGTTGCCGAGCACCGGAACGGTGTCGCCGAGGTGGTCCTTGAGCCGGGCGATCGCGTCCCAGTCCGCGGTCCCCGAGTAGAGATCGGCCGCGGTGCGGCCGTGCAGTGCGACGGCGGCGACGCCGGCGTTGCGCGCGGTCTCGGCGGCGTCGAGGAAGGTCGTGTGGTCGGCGTCGATGCCTTTGCGCATCTTCACGGTCACGGGCACGTCCCGGCGGGCCGCCTCGGTGACGGCCGTGGTGACGATGGATTTGAACAGGTCCTGCTTCCACGGCAGCGCGGAGCCGCCGCCCTTGCGGGTGACCTTGGGGACGGGGCAGCCGAAGTTGAGGTCGATGTGATCGGCGCGGTCCTCTTCGACGAGCATCCGCACGGCCTGGCCCATGGTCACCGGATCGACTCCGTAGAGCTGGACGGAGCGTGGGGTCTCATAGGGCTCGTGGTGAATGATGCGCATCGTCTTCGGATTGCGCTCGACCAGGGCCCGGGTGGTGACCATTTCGGTCACGTACAGGCCGGCGCCGTATTCGCGGCACAGACGGCGGAAGGCGGTGTTCGTGATTCCGGCCATGGGCGCGAGCACGACGGGCGAGGACAGCTCGATGGGCCCGATGCGCAGGGCTGTTTCGGGCTTCGGGGATGCGGTTTCTGAGGCAGGGCTGATGACACTCACGCAACCATTATCCCAGTCAAGTCAAAATCGCACATTCGTCTGCCTCTTCCGCCTGCTTCGCCGCCTCGGCTCGTCCTTTTCGTCTCAACTCAGTCAACGGCTTCGGTGCGCAGAAATTCCCGCACGTCCCATTCGGTGTCGACGGAGAGTTCGGCGGCGAGCCGGTCGTCGTGGGTGACGATCACCATGGCACCGCCGAATCCTTCGAGAGCGGTCACCAGCGCCTCGAGCGATGACAGGTCGAGATTGTTGCCCGGTTCGTCGAGGATGAGCAGCTGCGGAGCCGGGTCCTGGAGGAGCCCTGAGGCCAACGCGACGCGGAAGCGCTCCCCTCCGGACAGGGTCTGACAGATCTGGTCGGTGCGTCCGGCGCGCAGTCCCATGGCCGCGAGCACCTCGTGGACGCGGTGCGGGTCGAGCTGCGGGTTGCCCGCGCGCACCGCCTCCATCACCGTGAGCTCCCCCGGCAGTCGGTACTGCTGGTCGAGATGAGCCGTCGGCGCGGAGACGGTGATGGCGAGGTCGCCGAAGAGTTCAGCGACCGGCGGACCGGTTTCGGCCCCGACGTGTCCCTCGACCGTGTCGCCCGTGCCACCGCCCTGTCCGCCCTGTCCGTTGGCAGCCGCCAGGATCGCTGCCAACAGGGTCGACTTGCCCGCCCCGTTCGGTCCGGTCAGCCGGATCCGCTCGGGACCGACGATCGTCTGGGGGCGTTCGGACCTCGCCGAGGCGGCCGTGGAGATCTCGAGGACCCGTTTGCTCGCGTGGACCTGGGTGTCCTGCAGGTCGAGGCGGACGCTCGAGGACCGGCGCAGCGCATCCTTGGCGTTGGTGAGCTCGTCCCAGGCAGCCGCCTCGTCGGCGGCTTTGTCGCCGCGGCGTTTGGCCGCGGACTTCTCGGCGAAGTTCGTCAGCCCGTTCATCACGATCTTCGGTCGACGTTTGTTCTCTTTGTCCTTCTTGGCCTTCCGGTCGGCTCGAGCGAGTTTCGTCTCCAGTTCGATCCGTTGGCGCTTCTCGACCTGGTGGGACTTCTTCGCATCCGTGACCTTCTGCTGCTTCGCCTCCTCCTCCGCGGCGACCATGGCTTCGTAGTCGTCGAAGTTCCCTCCGTAGACCCGCAGCCGGTCGGTCATCTCGATGATCGAGGTCATATGCGACAGCAGCGTGCGGTCGTGGGAGATGACCAGGGTCGGTCCGCGTCGGTCGGTGAGCAGCGTCGTCAGCAGAGTCCGTCCGTCCTCGTCGAGGTTGTTGCTCGGCTCGTCGAGGATCAGCCAGGTGTCACCGACCAGTGCCGCTCGGGCCAGTCCGATGCGTGTGGCCTGTCCACCGGAGAAGCTGCTCAGACTCCGATCGAGATCGCTGACACTCAGCTGCAGACCGAGTTCGGACAGCGCCGCCAGGGCTCGCTCTTCGATATCCCAATCGTCGCCGATGAGGTCGAAGTCGGCCCCCGTCGCCTCTCCGGCCAGGGCGCGGCCCAGCGCTTGTCGGACGGGGGCGATGTCCAGCGCGGCATCGACCCGCTGCGTCGAATGCGGCAGCAGCTGGTCGATGTAGACGGCGCCATCGGCACCTGTGACGGTTCCTGACGAGGCACTCAGCCGACCGGCGAGGATGCGGGCGAAGGTGGATTTGCCGATTCCGTTGTCGCCGACGAGTCCGACGAGGTCGGCAGGGACAGTGGCGGTGAGTCGGGAGAAGATCTCGGTATCGTCGCCGAGGCGGTAGTCCAGTTCGGACACAGTGATTGCTGCAGGCATGAGGGTCCTCATTTCGTGTACGCAGAAGCGCTGCGGGCCCGTGGCACCCGCAAGTCACGGTATGAGGATTCACTTCACAGCAGAGACGTCCTTGAACGGAAATGGAACATAACAATGATCGCCGAGGCAGCTCGCCCGGTCAACACCACCCCTTATTGCTACCTGACGGCGGCCCAGCAACCTCGCGCGAGGTTGCGAGGCCGCCGTCAGGTAGCAATAAGGGGTCAGGCAGGTTCAGATGATGATGAGCATGAGTTCGGCGGGCTCGTCGTGAGGGTTGGCCAATTGGTGCGGAACGTCACCGGGAGCCTGGGCGCAGTCACCGGCGTGCAGGGTCGTGCGGCGGTCGATGGTGACGACCTCGATGCTGCCCTTGAGGACGAAGAAGCTCTCACGTGACCCGCTGCGGTGGGCGGCGAAGGCCGAGGTCTCGCTGCGCGGGTCGAGGCGGTAGTGCACGACATCCATGTTCTCGATCGCCGAAGGCAGATCCCGCCGCCAGACCCCCTTGCCGAAGGTCGAGGTCGTGGGGATCGCCTCACTGCGGGTGATCGTGACTTCCGGAGCGGCCAGCAGCTCGCCGACGTCGACGCCGAGGGCGCGGGAGAGACCCATGGCGTTCGATACCGATGTGTCCTGCTCGCCTCGTTCGATCTTCGACAGAGCGGCGCGGGACAGCCCCGCCCTCACCGCGAGCTCATTGAGGGTGAGGTTGTTGTACTTGCGCCGGGCTCTGATGCGGGCGCCGAAGACACGTGCGCCGAGATCCTCTTCTTTCGCCATTGGAGCATCATATTCTATTCTTGGATCATAGAATCATATCTCACAAAGGAAACTTCACCCATGGCGGCAGTGCTGGCTCTCACACCGATCCTCATTGCCATCGTTCTGCTCCTGCTCAAACAGAGTTCCTGGGTCGCCGCTCTCGCCGGCGCCGTGCTCGCGGCCGGTCTCGTCGCCTTCGTCTTCCCCACCCCCGCCTCGGTGTTGGTGGAATCGGGGATCGACTACTTTCCGCTCATCCTCGAGGTCGCGCTCATCCTGCTCTTCGGCATGCTGCTCGCCCGCCTGCTCGAGTCCGCAGGGTCGATGTCGCAGATCTCGTCCTGGGTCGAGTCGCTGTCACCGGGGCGCCCGCTCGGGGTCGCGCTCGTCGTGTTCGGCATCGTGCCCTTCGCGGAATCGGTCACCGGCTTCGGCATCGGCGTCACCGTCGGGGTGCCGATCCTCCGTCATCTCGGCTGCACCCTGCGGCAGTCCGCGATCCTCGGCCTCCTCGGTCTCATCGCGGTGCCGTGGGGTGCCCTGGGACCGGGCACCACCGTCGCAGCGGCGCTGGCCGGACTGGACGTCGACGAGCTCGGTCTGGCCACGGCGTGGATCAACGCGATTCCGGTCATCATCGTCGCGATTGCCGTGGTCGCGATCATGCGACCGTCCGCCGCCTCGGCGCTGGGGATCATCGGCGCCGGCGCACTCCTGTGGGCGGGGATCCTCGCCTCCAGCTCCGTCATCGGCATGGCCCCGTCGGGAATCATCGGATCGCTGATCGTCATCCTCCTCGTCGGTGCGCTGTTCATGATCCGCAAGAGAGCCACGGGGCTCACGCGCCGCCTCGGCGTGGCCGTTCTTCCCTACGGGGTGCTCACGGTGGGCCTGCTGTTGGCACGGGCCCTGCATGCCGCGCTGCCGTCGACCTTCACGCAGATCATCGCCTCTCCCCCGTTCTGGCTGGCCGCCGCCTGTCTCATCGCTGCCATCACCGTCGCCGGCAGACGCGATGTCACGGTTGCGGCCGTGCGTTCCTGGGTTCCCATCGGCGTCGGCACCGCCGCATTCATGCTCATGGGTTGGATCATGACGACGACGGGGATGAGCGAGGCGATCGGTTCCCTGCTGCCGGCCGGGCTCATTCTGCTGACTCCCTGGCTGAATTCCATCGGAGCGGTGCTCACCGGGTCGAACACTGGAGCGAACTCGATGTTCACCGGCACTCTGACCGCGGCCGCCGCATCATCGCATGTTTCGGCCCTGCCGGTCGTCGCGGCCGGAAACGCGGCAGGATCGCTGGCCGCTCTCGCCGCTCCCCCACGGGTGGCGATGGCTGTGCAGATCGCCGATTCATCGGTGGCCGCCTCGGCGAAGGACATCTCCTGGGTGCAGGGCCGAGCACTCGCGGTGGCGGGGATCAACGCCCTTGCCCTCGGCCTGTGGATCCAGTTCTTCGTCTGATCGTCGCCGGCGAGTTCGGCTCGGGGATGCGGACGGAGACTGCTGAGGCGGGCGGGCTGTGCCCGAGGGGCGGCCGCGGAACGCCTCAGACGCGGATGATCTCACGCGGGAAATGGGTGAACGGTTCGCAGCCGGTGTCGGTGATGAGCACCGGTTCCGAGAGCTCGATTCCGTAGCCGTTCATCCACATTCCGCCGATGAGGTGGAAGGTCATTCCCGCCTCGAGGATCTGGTCGTCCTCGGTGCGGATCGAGATCGTCCGCTCGCCCCAGTCGGGAGGGTAGCCGATCCCGATCGAGTACCCCAGGCGACTGGGTTTCTCCAGTCCCGACAGGGCGAGCACGCGATTCCAGGTGCGGGCGAGTTCCGCGGTGGGCACCTCGGGTGCGGCGACGTCGAGGACCGCGGACAGCGCCTCGGCGACCACGCCCTCGAGGCGGACGAGCTCCTGCTTCGGTCGCCCGGTCACCGCGGTGCGGGCCAGCGGAACATGGTAGCGGCGGTGGACTCCGGCGAGTTCGATGCTCACCGATTCGTCGCGTTCGAACTTCCGATCGGTCCAGCTCAGATGCGGGGTGTCCGCGCTTTCTCCGGTGGGCATGAGCGGGACGATCGAAGGATAGTCGCCCCAGACTCCGTCGCCTCCTCGGGTCTGGGCTTCGGAGATCGCGGCCGCCACTTCGTTCTGGCCGACGCCGACGCCGATCGTGCCCAGTGCCGCGTCCATGGCGGCGGTGGTCACCTTTGCGGCCTTGCGCATGAGCGCGATCTCCGCCGGAGACTTGACCGCGCGGATCCAGTTGACGAGTTCGAACGAGTCGACGAGGCGCCATTCGGGCACGCCGTTGACCAGGGCCCGGAAGGCTCGCGGGGAGAAGAAATGCGAATCCATCTCCACCCCGACCGGAGAAGTCGAGGCACGGGCGACCTCCCACCGCTGGCGCAGTGCGAAGGCGACCCAGTCGAAGGGGTGGATATGCGGACGCTGCACATAGCGTTCGGGATAGCCGACGATGTCCTCGGGCGGCAGCCAGGAGGTATGCGAGGCTCCCCGTGCGTCCATATCGCGCATGAACAGCGTCATCGGTCCCGACGACGGCACGAAGAGCAGCTGCGGGGTGTAGAACGACCACGCGTTGTAGCCGGTGAGATAGTAGATGTTCGCCGGGTCGGTGACGATGAGCGCGGCCAGGCCCTGGTCGAGCATGCGGTTGCGCACCGAGGCGATCCGCCCGAGGTACTCCTCGGCGCTGAACGACAGTTCGTTCGCACCGATCGTATCGACTTCGCCGGGAACCGGCTGCGGGCGCGCCTTGACCTCTTTGCCGGCCTGCCCCTGCTCGGCTCCGGGACGCATCCCGTGCACATCCGGGCGATTGTCATCGCCGCCGTAGAACAGCTCACCCTCATTCATGATCCCAGTGTGGTGATCTCGCTCACATACTGTCAATCACTGTCGATGCGCGTGTTGTCGGCGGTCTGCCGATCCGCGCACCCGCGGGGATCGGCGGGCTTTCGCAACGGCGGTTCGCAGTCCTTCGCAACAGGGATCCGGGCGACCGCCGAGCGGCCGCCCCAGTGATCCGCGAACGACGATTTCGGGCGGTCGACGAACGACCGATTCGGGTGGTCGGCGAGTTGCAGTTTCAGACGGTCGGCAAACTGCGGTTTCAGGTGGACGACGGCGGCGGATCCGGGCGTCGCGGAAACGGCACTCGACATGGATACCCGTCGGCCGCCTCGGCGATATTGACGAATCCAGAACCAAACATTTTCAGTTTCGACTGAATTCGCATACACAACAGCGCATTTCAGCAGATTCGGTGATAGATTGTTCTGAGACGCACATCACGGAGGTGAAGAATGGACCCGCTTCTGCCGAACGGCAGCGGTTCCCGACTGGGGAATCTCGACGAGAAATCTAAGGCGATCATCGTCGAGCTGCAACACGACGGAAGGAAATCCTATTCGGCCATCGGCAAGTCCGTCGGCCTGTCCGAGGCCGCCGTGCGCCAGCGGGTGTCGCGGCTCATCGATTCGGGTGTCATGGAGATCGTCGCCGTGACCGACCCGCTGAGTCTGGGATTCGCGCGGCAGGCGATGGTGGGGCTCAAGGTCCGCGGGGACATCTCCGCGGTCGCCGAGAAGCTGCACGACTACGACGAGATCGACTACCTCGTCGTCACCGCCGGTTCGTTCGACCTCCTGGTCGAGATCGTGTGTGAATCGGATCGGCATCTGATCGAGTTCGTCAATGAGGAGCTCCGCTCGATCGATGCCGTCGTGGATACGGAGCTCTTCATGTACCTCTCACTCGAAAAGCAGAAATACAACTGGGGGACGCGATGACAGACAATGTCACCAGGGCCGGCACTCCTTATCAGGATGCCATCCGCAACAACGTGTGGATGCACATGTCACCACACCAAGCACTGTTCAACGGTGGTGAGGCGCCGGTCATCGTACGCGGCGAGGGTCACCACATCTTCGACGACAAGGGCAAGAAGTACCTCGACGGCCTCGCCGGCCTGTTCACCGTTCAGGTGGGGCACGGTCGTGAGCAGATCGCGAAGGCGATGTATGACCAGACGCTCAAGCTGCCGTTCATGCCGCTGTGGTCGTACGCCCACCCGCAGGCGATCGAGGTCTCGGAACGTCTGGCCAGCTATGCGCCGGGCGATCTCAACCGGGTCTTCCTCACATCCGGCGGCGGCGACTCGGTCGAGTCGGCGATGAAGCTGGCGAAGAACTACTTCAAGCTCGTCGGCAAACCCGGCAAGCACAAGATCATCTCGCGGGCGACCGCCTACCACGGCACGCCGCACGGTGCGCTGTCGGTGACCTCGCTGCCGGGTCTGCGGGAGCAGTTCGCTCCGCTGGTCCCCGGTGCGCACAAGGTGCCGAACACGAACTTCTACCGGGCACCTGAGCACCTCGCCCACGATGAGAAGGCCTTCGGCCGCTGGGCCGCCGATCGCATCGGTGAGGCCATCGAGTTCGAAGGTGCCGACTCCGTGGCCGCCGTCTTCCTCGAGCCCGTGCAGAACTCCGGCGGCTGCTTCCCGCCGCCTCCCGGATACTTCGAGCGGGTCCGCGAGATCTGCGACGAGTACGATGTGCTGCTGGTCTCGGACGAAACGATCTGCGCCTACGGCCGCATCGGCGACATGTTCGCCTGCAACGACTTCGGCTATGTTCCCGACATCATCACCTCGGCCAAGGGCATCACCTCCGGGTATGCACCGCTGGGTGCGATGATCGCCTCCGATCGGCTCTTCGAGCCCTTCGGCCCCGGCGGAGACGAGACCTTCTACCACGGCTACACCTTCGGCGGTCACCCCGTCGCCTGTGCCGCGGCGATGGCGAACTTCGACGTCTTCGAAGAGGAGAAGCTCAACGACCACGTGCACGAGAATGCTGCGGCGTTCAAGTTCACGCTCGAGAAGCTCAAGGACCTGCCGATCGTCGGCGACGTCCGCGGTGAGGGATTCTTCTACGGAATCGAACTCGTCAAGGACAAGGACACGAAGGAATCGTTCACCGAAGAGGAGTCCGAGCGGATCCTCAAGAACTTCGTGTCGGCGAAGATGTACGACAGCGGTCTGTACTGCCGCGCCGACGACCGCGGCGACCCGGTCATCCAACTCTCGCCTCCGCTGACCGTCGGTCAGAACGAGTTCGACGAGATGGAGCAGATCATCCGCGGCGTCCTGCAGGAAGCCTGGACAATGTTCTGACCCCAATTGCTACCTGACGGCGGCCCAGCAACCTCGCGCGAGGTTGCTGGGCCGCCGTCAGGTAGTTCCGGGGCTAAGTTCAGCGGTTCTGGTCGCGTTCACGGGCCTCGCGACGGGTCATCGGCGGCCGCTCCTCGGCGGGGTCCGCCGCCGTGATCGTGCCTGGGTCTGCAGCCGTGATCGTGCCGGGCGCAGCAGCGGATCCGGTGGTCCGCCTCGGCGGTCGCACTCCCGATTTCACCACGAGGACACCGAGTCCGGTCGTCAGCGGAATCGCGATGACCAGACCGATCGAGCACACGAGGATGCTCACCACCTCGACCGACATGTCTCCGAGTGTGAACGTGTCGAACAGCGGCTGATCGTGCGCGGAGACGATGATGAGCGTCATCAGCGCCGAGCCCACATACGCGAACGTGATCGTATAGACGGTCGAGGCGATGTGGTCACGCCCGATGCGCATCGCCCGGGAGAACAGCTGACCGGGCTTCATCTCCGGGGCAGCGGCTGCCAGCTCCCACACCGCCGAAGCCTGTGTGATCGTGACGTCATTGAGCACTCCGAGTCCGGTGATGAGGATCGCGCACACGATGATGTCGGTCATCCCCAGATCGGTCGTATCGACAAGCAGATACCCGTCCTCCGAATAGGCGATGCCCAGATTCGCCCAGGACGTCATCCACGCACCCAGGATGCCCGTGATGACGATGCCGAGCACCGTTCCGAACAGCGCCGTCGACGTCCGCGTCGAGATTCCGTGTGCCAGGTAGAGCGCGATGACCATGATCAGGCTCGCCGAGACCATCGCCACCAGCACCGGCGGTTTGCCGTCGAGCATCGCCGGAAGCATGAAGACGAACAGCACGGCACCGGCGAAGCCGAGTCCGATGAGTGCGCGCAGTCCGCGCAGACCGGCGACGAGGAGGACGACGATCCCGTAGATGATCGCCAGGGCGAGCATCGGCACGTTCCGGTCGAAATCGATGAACACGTAGTCGGTGCCCATCTCCGCCCGGTCCGGTGACTTCGTGAAGTCGAGGACCTTGATCGTGTCTCCGACATCGACGCCGGCCTTGACAGCGTCGGGGGTGACGTAGAGGCTGCCTTCCTGCCCGTCCGCCTCCACGGTGTATGTCGTGCAGTCGGCGCGGACCATCGGGTCCGTCTCCCCAGGGTCGCAGTCCGAAGCGTCGACGGCGGTGACGGTGACCTTCGTGTCGGTGGTCCCCTCGGCCGTGTTCGTCGTCGGCCCGCCACCGGGCAGATCCTTGTCGGGTCCCGACGGCCACAGTACGAAGAGTCCGGCGATCGTGACGACGATGAGCGGGATGAGGCAGGCGAGCATGATCAGACGAACCTTCGGCGAGGCCTTCGGTTCGTGTGTGGACGTCATATGCATGGCGATCCTTCAGGGACGGCTGACCGGACAGATGCGGGGCGGTCGACCAGGGCGGAATGGCGGCTGGTGCTCACCGAGGCAGCCAGCCCAGAACTACCTGACGGCGGCCCAGCAACCTGGCGCCAGGTTGCTGGGCCGCCGTCAGGTAGTAATTGGGGTCAGGCTCCGGCGAGGTGGTCGGCCAGGTAGTTCTCCACCTGATCGATGCTCACGCGCTCCTGGCTCATGTCATCACGCTTGCGAATCGTCACTGCCTGATCATCGAGGGTGTCGAAGTCGACGGTGATGCACAGCGGCGTTCCGATCTCGTCCTGGCGACGGTAGCGACGGCCGATGGCACCGGCATCATCGAAGTCGATGTTCCAGCGTCGACGCAGCGTCGCAGCGAGATCCTTCGCCGCCGGTGTCAGCTTCTCGTTGCGGCTCAACGGCAGCACCGCAGCCTTGACCGGGGCCAGACGCGGATCAAGCTTGAGCACGACGCGCTTGTCGACGCCGCCCTTCGTGTTCGGCGCCTCGTCCTCGCTGTAGGCCTCGACGAGGAAGGCCATCATCGACCGGGTCAGGCCGAAGGAGGGTTCGATGACATATGGGGTGTAGCGGTCTCCGCTGGCCTGGTCGAAGTACTGCAGCTTCGCCCCCGAGACCTCCGTGTGAGTGCCGAGGTCGTAGTCGGTGCGGTTGGCCACACCCATCAGCTCGCCCCACTCGGACCCCTGGAAGCCGAAGCGGTATTCGATGTCGATGGTGCCCGCCGAATAGTGCGCACGGTCCTCGGCGGGAACGTCGAGGCGGCGGACGTTGTCTTCGGAGATGCCGAGATCGAGGAACCAGGACCAGCAGTCTTCGACCCACTGCTTGTAGTAGTCATCGGCCTCGTCCGGGTGGACGAAGTACTCGATCTCCATCTGCTCGAACTCACGGGTGCGGAAGATGAAGTTGCCGGGGGTGATCTCGTTGCGGAAGGCCTTGCCGATCTGGCCGATGCCGAACGGCGGCTTCTTCCTGGCGGCGGTGAGCACATTGTTGAAGTTCACGAAGATGCCCTGCGCGGTCTCCGGACGCAGGTAGTGGAGCCCGGCTTCGGAGTCGACGGGTCCGAGGAAGGTCTTGACCAGACCGGAGAACTCCTGCGGCTCGGTCCACTGACCGCGGGTTCCGCAGTCGGGGCAGACGATATCGGCCATGCCGTTCTCCGGAGCCTTCTTGTTCTTCGCCTCATACGCCTCGACGAGGTGGTCCTCGCGGTGGCGCTTGTGGCAGTTGAGGCACTCGACGAGAGGATCGACGAAGGTGGCGACGTGGCCGGAGGCTTCCCAGACGCGCTTGGGCAGGATGATCGAGGAGTCGAGGCCGACGACGTCTTCGCGACCGCGCACGAACTGCTGCCACCACTGGGCCTTGATATTGTCCTTGAGCTCCACACCCAAGGGCCCGTAGTCCCATGCCGAGCGGGAACCGCCGTAGATCTCTCCTGCTTGGAAGACGAATCCTCTGCGCTTGGCCAGGGCGATGACGGCATCCAACTTGGACTGTGCCACTAGTTCTCTCCTTGTTTCAGTTCGCCGACGGCCGGCTGCCGTGGCTCGCAGGTACCAGCCTAACTGGTCACGCCTTCGCTTCCTCAACGCCGACCCGACCCTCCCTGACACCCGACCTCGGCAACGGCAGGAGACCACCGGAGGCGACTGATCTCACACTCGGATTCCCACTCCGGGACCGCCTCGGCGAGGGTGTGGCATGTAGACTTGGGGTACACCCAAACCTTTCTCCGTACCGACGTCTTCACGTCTGTCCAAGCGAGTTCTTGGATCTCTACGGTTTCGGCCCGGATTGCTCACGATGATTGCACAAGCGGCCGCAGGGTAGATCGCCACTACAGTCATCTGCGATCAAGTGTGTGCCGACGTGAGAGAGATCACTCATGACCGATGTGTCCGCAAACGACGAAACCACTCCGAGATTCTCCGAACTGGGACTCCACCCGCTCGTGCTCAAGGCCGTAGAGGCGCAGGGCTACGAGATCCCCACCCCCATCCAGGCCGAGACGATCCCGACCCTCCTGTCGGGCCGTGACGTCATCGGTCTGGCCCAGACCGGAACCGGCAAGACCGCGGCTTTCGCCCTGCCGGCCCTGTCCGACCTCGCCGAGGCGGGGCGCGCCGACCACGGCCCGTTCGCCCTCGTACTCACCCCCACCCGCGAACTCGCGATCCAGGTCGCCGAGGCGTTCACCTCCTACGCCACGGAACTGTCCGACTTCTCCGTGCTCCCGATCTACGGAGGTCAGGCCTACGGCCCGCAGCTGGCCGGTCTGCGCCGTGGCGCGCAGGTCGTCGTCGGCACCCCCGGTCGCGTCATCGACCACCTCAAGAAGGGATCGCTCAAACTCGGCAGCCTCAAGCACCTCATCCTCGATGAGGCCGACGAGATGCTCAAGATGGGCTTCGCCGAAGACATCGAAGAGATCTTCAGCCAGGTCGGTCCCGACCGTCAGGTGGCACTGTTCTCTGCCACCATGCCGTCCTCGATCCACCGGATCACCGGCAAGTACCTGGACGACCCGAAGGAAGTCCGGATCGCTGCGAAGTCGCAGACCGGCGCGAACATCCGCCAGCGCTACTTCATGGTTCAGCACTCGCACAAGCTCGATGCGCTGACCCGGATCCTCGAGGTCGAGGAGTACGAGGGCATCATCATGTTCGTGCGTACCAAGCAGGCCACCGAGGAGCTGGCCGAGAAGCTGCGTGCCCGCGGGTTCAAGACCGCCGCGATCAACGGCGACATCCCGCAGCAGGCACGTGAGCGCACGATCGACATGCTGCGCGAGGCGAAGATCGACATCCTCGTCGCCACCGATGTGGCCGCCCGCGGTCTCGACGTCGAGCGCATCACGCTCGTCGTCAACTACGACATCCCGCACGACACCGAATCCTACGTCCACCGCATCGGCCGCACCGGTCGTGCCGGACGCTCCGGTGAGGCGATCCTCTTCGTCACTCCGCGCGAGCAGCGCATGCTCGGCTCCATCGAGCGCGCCACGAAGCAGAAGGTCGAACCGCTGACCCTGCCCAGCGTCGAAGAGCTGACGAACACTCGCGTCGACAAGTTCACGAAGCGCATCGACGATGTGCTCGCGCAGACCGAACTGTCCGAACTCACCGACGTCATCGAGGCGTACTCGCTCTCCCGTGATGTGCCGGCCTCGAACATCGC
Source organism: Brevibacterium sp. Lmc1 (assembly GCF_057654315.1). Classification (NCBI taxonomy): domain Bacteria; kingdom Bacillati; phylum Actinomycetota; class Actinomycetes; order Micrococcales; family Brevibacteriaceae; genus Brevibacterium; species Brevibacterium sp. Lmc1. The sequence goes on from NZ_CM172803.1 coordinate 2,379,755, forward strand.
CGCCGCGCTGGCGTCCCTCGTCCTCGAGTCGAATACGCTCAAGGCCGAGCCGATGCCCGAACCGGCACGTCGTCAGGGACGAGACCGTGACCGCGACGGCGGTCGTGACGGCGGCCGTCCGGGCCGTGGCGGACGTGCCCGTGATGAGAACATGACGACCTACCGTCTGGCCCTGGGACGAAACGAGCGCCTGCAGCCGGGCGCCGTCGTCGGTGCGATCGCGAACGAAGGTGGAATCACCTCGAAGCAGATCGGCCATATCGACATCCGTTCGAACCACACGCTCGTCGACCTGCCCAAGGACCTCGACCCGTCGGTGCTGCGCAAGCTCTCCCACACCGAGATCCAGGGCCGGCCCATCGATATCCGTCCGGATTCCGGTCGCCCGGGACGCCCGTTCAAGAAGCGCAACTTCGACAAGCAGCCCGGTGACGGCCGCAACTTCCGCGGTGATCGCCGAGGCGGCGGCAAGAAGTTCGGCGGACGCGGCGACCGCTCCCGCGACCACTACTGAACCGATCGTGTCATGACCGTGACTCCCCCGGAGTCGTGAGAACGGTGAAGCGCCGATCCGGCCGAAACCATGACGAGGGCCCCGCAGCAAGATGCTGCGGGGCCCTCGTCGTCAGCAGAGTGGAACGGGCCGGCCGAGCCTCAGAAGCCCGTGGAAGCTGCGACTCAGTCCTCAGCCTTCGCGTCAGGCCGTAGGCGTGTCGACGGCGCCGCCGAAGCGACGGTCGCGGCGGGCGTACTCTTCGATCGCCGCCCACAGGGTGCGCCGATCGACATCGGGCCACAGCACATCCTGGAAGACCATCTCGGCATAGGCTGACTGCCAGAGCAGGAAGTTCGAGGTCCGCTGCTCCCCCGAGGACCGCATGAACAGGTCGACGTCGGGCACGATGGGTGCGTAGAGGCGGGAGCGGACGGTCTTCTCCGAGACCTTGCCGGGTTTGAGCTTCCCGGCGGCCACCTCGGCGGTGATCTCATTGATCGCGTCGACGATCTCGGAGCGTCCGCCGTAGTTCACGCAGAACTGGAGCACGAGACCGGTGTTGTTCTTCGTCATCTCCGCGGCGGTCTCGAGTTCGTCGATGACCGAACGCCACAGCCGTCCGCGCCGGCCGGACCACACGATCCGCACGCCCAGGGCGTTGAGCTCATCGCGACGGCGGCGGATGACATCACGGTTGAACCCCATGAGGAAGCGCACCTCTTCGGGTGAGCGCTTCCAGTTCTCCGTCGAGAACGCATACGCCGACAGATAGTCCACGCCGACCTCGATCGCACCGTGGATGACGTCGAGCAGCGAAGCTTCCCCGGCTCTGTGCCCTTCCGTGCGCGGCAGCCCCCGCTGATTCGCCCACCGACCGTTGCCGTCCATGACGATCGCGACGTGCCGGGGCACGAACTTCGCGTCGATGCGCGGAGGTCTCGCTCCGCTGGGGTGGGCCGGTGGTGCGGGGTAGCTCATGTGCTCTCCAGAATTCTCAGTGATCGGATATTGCGCTCGAGGTGCCAGGACACCCAGTCCGAGACCAGCTTCGACCCGTCGATCTGATCGTGCAGGTCGGAGGCCTCGGCACGCTCCCAGTCGCCGGACAGGAGCGCGGCCATATGTTCGAGCGCATCGGTGTCGGGCAGCGCGGCACCGGAGGGGCGACAGTTCGTGCACACGGCCCCGCCCAAGGCTGCGGAGAACGCGCGGTGGGGTCCGGGATTCCCGCACTGGGCGCAGTCGAGCAGGCTCGGTGCCCACCCGGCCACGGACATCGCGCGCAGCAGGTACGCATCGAGGGACAGCCTCGGCGGGTGTTCGCGGTTGCACAGCGAACGGATGGCAGAGACGAGGAGGAGGAAATGCGTGCGGGACTGGGGTTCGGCTTCGGTGATGCTGCGCGCCGTTTCGGCCATCACCGAGGCGGCCGAATAGACATCGAAGTCCGTGGCGATTCCGCGGGCGAAGGGTTCGACGAGTTCGACCTGGGTGACGATGTCGAGGCTGCGCCCGACATGGCATTGCAGGTCGACGAGCATAAAGGGTTCGAGGCGGGAGCCGAACCGCGATTTCGTCCGGCGCACCCCCTTCGCGACGGCGCGGACGAGGCCGTGGCTGCGAGTGAGCACGGTGACGATGCGGTCGGCTTCGCCGAGTTTGTGCCCCTGGAGCACGATGCCTTCATCACGATAGTTGTGCACCCGCCCATTATCGCTTAAGCGCGGCGGGGAATCACCCCGCCGCGCTTAAGCGACTTCTGTGAGATCGACCGCGCAGCCTCAGCTCTGGCGGTCGCGAGCCGCACGGTTGACGGCTGAGACGACGGCCTTGAGCGAGGCCTTCGTGATGTTCGGGTGCAGACCGGCGCCCCAGACGACGCGGTCTTCGACGGCGAGTTCGACATAGGCTGCGGCGTTGGTGTCAGCGCCGGAGCCGATGGCGTGCTCGGAGTAGTCCTGGAGTCGCACGTCGACGTCGAACTGGTCGATGAGGATCTTCACCAGCGCGTCGATCGGTCCGTTGCCGCGCCCTTCGTAGGTGCGTTCCTGACCGTCGACGATGAGGTCGACCTCGATGCGCTCCGCCGACGAGCCGGCACCGTCGACATTGCCCGATTCGGTGCGCAGACCGACGATCTGAAAGCGGCCCCAGGCCTTCTCGGGATCTTCGGCGGGCAGGTATTCGTAGTTGAAGATGCGGCGGATCTCCTCGGCGGTGACCTCGCCGCCGGCTTCGGTGTGCTGCTGCACGGCGCGGGAGAATTCGACCTGCATCCGACGCGGCAGGTCGAGTCCGTACTCGCTCTTGAGCAGGTAGGTCACTCCGCCCTTGCCGGACTGCGAGTTCACACGGATGATCGCCTCGTAGCTGCGGCCGAGGTCCTTCGGGTCGACCGGCAGGTAGGGCATGTCCCATTCCATGAGGTCGACGGGGGTGCCCTGGGCGTGCGCCTTCTTCTCACGATCGGCGAAGGCTTTGTTGATCGCGTCCTGGTGCGAGCCCGAGAACGAGGTGAAGACGAGGTCGCCTCCGTAGGGGTGACGTTCGTGGACACCGATCTGGTTGCATTCGGTGACGGTGTGGATGACCTCGTCGATATCGGAGAAGTCGAGCTCCGGGTCGATGCCCTGCGTGTACAGGTTGAGAGCGACGGTGACGAGATCGAGGTTGCCGGTGCGCTCACCGTTGCCGAACAGGCAGCCTTCGATGCGGTCGGCGCCGGCCATCATTCCCATCTCCGCAGCGGCCACGCCGGTGCCCCGGTCGTTGTGCGGGTGCAGGGACACGGCCACTTCGTCGCGGTAGGGCATATTGCGGCAGAACCATTCGATCTGGTCCGCGTAGGTGTTCGGTGTGCCGCGTTCGACCGTGGCCGGCAGGTTGACGACGGTCTCGCGGCCGGCTGCCGGCTGCCACATGTCGAGGACGCTGCCGACGATGTCGAGGGCGAACTCGGGTTCGGTGTCGACGAAGATCTCCGGCGAATACTGGTAGCCGAAGTCCGCGTCGGACAGCAGAGTCTCGGCGTGCTTCATCACGGCCTGAGTGCCCTGCAATGCGATATCGCGAGTCTGGTCGAAGCCGTCTCCGTCGAAGCCGAAGACGACCTTGCGGAAGACCGGCGCGGTTGCGTTGTAGAGGTGCACGGTGGGCATCTTCGCGCCGACGAGGGATTCGACAGTGCGTTCGATGAGGTCCTCACGAGCCTGCGTGAGCACGGAGATCCGGACGTCATCGGGAATCGCGTCCTGTTCGATGATCTCGCGGACGAAATCGAAGTCGACCTGGCTGGCGGCCGGGAACCCGACCTCGATCTCCTTGAAACCGAGCTTGACGAGCAGATCGAACATCTTGCGTTTGCGGTCCGGGGTCATCGGATCGATGAGCGCTTGGTTGCCGTCGCGCAGGTCGGTGCTCAGCCAGCGAGGCGCCTTGCTGATGATCTGGTCGGGCCAGGTGCGATCGCGCATATCCAGCGCGATGCGGTCCTGGAAAGACTTGTACTTGCCGAACGGCATGGGAGAAGGCTTCTGCAGTTTCATTGTTCCTCTAACTTAAGTTTCTCAGCGCTTGACCAGCATACGAGGACTCCGCGACGAGCGTGCTGTCCGTTCAGGACTCGTCGCGGCAAGGAAGGAGGAGGAACCTATGAGCCACACGATCACCGTAGTCCCCCTTCCGCGATCCGTCCGAATCCCGTCCACATCCTAAGATCGCCGACGCGGCTCCGGGCTCCTACTTGAGGAAGTCGACCGAGGCGCGGCGGACGTTGAATCCGACTCCGGTGTCGTCGGATTTGCAGGTCATGCCCTCTTCGCTGGAGGTGCAGGTCATCCCCGCCGCGGAGATCGAATCCCCGTAGCCGAGGACACGTGCCGGGCCGTTGCTCTCGGGAGCCTCGACGCAGGAGAAGCCTGAGCCTTCCTTGTTCGCCACGACGATGGAGCCCCAGTCGTCGAGCTTGCAGTCGTCGGGCTTCTCCGGTGGTGAGTACTCGTAGTCCTTGATCACGCAGCGCACTCGTTCGGAGTCGATGGTGCAGGCGATATTCCCCGACGGGGATGTGAAGGTCTCTTCGGCGACGGGAGCCTTCGAGCTGCCCGAATCGGACGGCTCGGGATCATCGGTCTGACCGATCGACGGTTCGTCCGTGGGTCCCACGGTGGTGGTGTCGTCACCCTGGGTGGAGTCCCAGACGATATAGCCGACGATGCCGAGGGCGAGGATGAGCGCGATGGCAGCGAGCACCCACAGCCACGCGGGGACCTTCTTCGTATCATTTCGCCGACCATAGGGGTCGTGCGGGCCGCCGGGATTCCCCGGTCCGCCGGGTCCTCCCGGCCCTCCCGGTCCTCCCGGTCCTCCGGGTCCTCCGGGACCGGCAGGTCCGCCCGGCGCATAGCCGGCGGCATAGGCACCGCTGTACGCGGGAGCGTGGCCCGCCTGCCCGTATCCGGGCCCCGCGGGGCGACCGGGGCCGGGCTGTGCATGATCGGGTCCCGCCGGCGACTGCACCGGCCCGGCAGCCTGCGGCTGAGATGCTGCGGCATGACCGGAAGCACCGAACTCTCCGCCCCACTGCCCCTGGTGCGGCTGAGGATCTCCCTGATGCGGGTGTGATTCGGGCTGCTGCGAATGCGGCTCGGCCCGGTGCGCGTCCGCAGGCGCCGGCTGCGAGCCGGGCAGCGGGTTCCACTGCTTCGGAGCCGAGGGAGCCTCCGCAGCGGCGATATCGTCGGAGTTCACCTTGCGCGGCGCGGCCGGCAGCCCTCCCGTCTGATATCCATCGGCGGCGGCCAGTCCGCGCAGCTCTTCGAGGCTGAGCACCTCGGTGGCATCGGTGCCGTCGGATTCGACCATCGACCGCAGCCTCTGCAGTTCTGCGGGAGTGAGTGCTTGGGTGGAGCCATCAGCGGCCGCGGACTCATCCTCGCCGATGAACAACTGGGTTGTGATCGACTCCGGAGACTCCTCGGCCGGCTTCCGACGCCCGGGGCGCGGAGGATGGTTCGGCACAGGTGGAATGCTCATGGTGTCATTTTCGCATAGTCGCTACCGGCGAGTTCTCATGCTTCGTGAGATGATGACCTCATGTCCGATGGAGTCCTCCGGCGCGCGGGAGTGCCCGCGCTTCTCGCCTGCGCTCTGCTGGTGACCGCCTGCGGCGCCGATGCCGACGACGGCACGGACGATCCCTCGGCGGCCGAGTCCGCCGGTTTCGCCGCTCCGGCACAGCAGACGAGCTTCGGTGATTTCGCAGCCCCGGCCCAGGACTCCCCCACCGGCGCCGACTCGGATTCGACTGCATCCGATCAGCCCGCCACCGAGGCGACCGGACCGGTCCACCCCGTCCCTGTCCCCGGTCTGGCGAAGGAGTTCACCGACCAGATCCCGGCAGAGACCTCGCAGGTCCTCGTCGCGACCTCGCCGACAGCCGCTTCGGAGAAGTCGAGCCTGAGCTTCTATGAGTTCACGGACAGGAAATGGAAGAAGCTCAAGACCTTCGACACCCACAACGGCTCCAAAGGATGGCTGAAGGATCGCCGCGAGGGCGATAAGACCACCCCGATCGGAGTGTTCACACTCAGCGACGCGGGCGGTTTCAAGGCGAACCCGGGCACCGACCTGCCGTACACCCAAGACAATCGTCTGCCCTCCTCGGCGACGGTGGCCTACGGGGCGGACTACGAATCGGTCTTCGACTACATCATCGCCATCGACTACAACCGCAGACCCGGCACTCCCCCGACGGACAAGACCCGACCGATGGGCTGGGACAAGGGCGGCGGAATCTGGCTGCACCTCGACCACGATTCCGGCACGAACGGCTGCGTCACCCTCGACGAGGCGGACCTCAAGTGGATCATGCGCACCATCGATCCGGACGCTCACCCGCGCATCGCTATGGGGCCGGCACCCGAAGTCAAGAAATAGCAGAGCCGAAGAAGCAGAAGAGCAGGAACCCGTGCGCCGTCTCATCCTCTCCCTCGTCCAGTCGATCAACGGATCCTTCGCCGAGAACGGCTGGTCGACCGGGGTGTCCACGGACGCCGACTTCCGGCGCTTCCTCGCCCTGCGACGCAGCGCGAATGCGATCATCGTCGACCGCCGCACCGCGCTGAATCCGCAGCTGCCCGTCATCAACGCCGCAGGCAAAACGCTGGAGCACACCCCCGTCTACGTGCTCACCGAGTCCGATCCGACGGCCCTGCAGAGCGAGCTCGACGCCCGCGGCCTCGACTATCGTGCCCAGCACTTCACAGCAGAAACGATCACCGAGGTGGCTGCCTCGCTGCCGACGGCCCCCTCCCCCGAATCGGCACCGACCGATGCGGCGGTGCTGCTGTGCGAGTCGGGTCCGAATCTCGCGTTTCGCCTGCTCGAGCATTATCCGGGCGCGGAACTGCATCTGAGCGTGAGCCCTTGCTATATCCGCACTCCCGGCAGCCACTTCTCCGGGCTCGAGGCCGAGATCGATCTGCGCCTCATCGATGTGCGCACCGAGGACGACCAGGTCTTCCTCCGCTACACCCGCGCCTGAGTCGAAGCAGTCAGCCGGCAGAGGTCCCAGCGTTCGCGTGGATCTCGGTGCTCACCCCGAAGCGATCGGGTGAGTCAAGGATCGCGGTGATACCGTCGGCCACCTCGGTGAGATGGACGGTTTCGACTCCCCCGGACAGATCATTGCGATCATCGCCGCCGATCGGAGCCATGATCCGCAGCTCGCGGAAGGCCACGCTCGTCGATTCCGCTGCGGCGACTTCGATGAGCATCTTCTGCGCGGCGCCGAAGACGCTGATCGCCCCTGACCCGGCCAGCGCTTCGACGCTGGCGACGCCGTTGAGCGCCAGGTGGACGATTCCCCGGATCGCGCTCGTCCGGTCGGTGGCCAGGGACTGCGAGATCGCACAGGCTGTGAAGTGCCCGCGCAGGTATGAGTCATAGTCCGCATCGAACTTCTCCAGACCTCGGTCGAGCACCGGTTCGTCGATGTACCACCCGCCGATGGCGGCGATGACGGCATCGACCGGCGGCAGGTCTCTGGAGGCGAGCGCCGAGGTGACCGCCTCCGGCTCGTCCACCCAGTCCGGCACAGTCACCGGTTCGTATGCCGTCTCCGTGTCCGGAGTGCGGCGGACGATGCCGGTGACTCTGTGCTGCGGACTGAGCTGCTGGGCGAGCCCGGTGCCGACGTGACCGGAGGCGCCGAAGAGGAGGATGTGCATGAGGCGAGTCTATGTCCCCTGCGTTCGGTCAGGTGAGATAGACCTTGACGCCCTGACTCTTCGTGTAGGTCATGTACCCGTGCTCGAAGTTCTGACGGATCTTGCCCGCCGAGGAGAACTGGTCCGTCTTCGGCAGTCCGAGCTTGCTGCGTTCCCAGCCGAGGGACTTCCACTTCTTGAGCATCTCGCCGCGCATCGGCTGTCCCTTCGTCGCCGACGACCACGTGATCATCCCGTTCTCGTAGTTCTGGTAGTAGGCGCTCTTGCGGTATTTGAAGGTCTTCTCATCGCTGCTGGGGTAGCCGAGGAAGCCCTTGGTGTATCCGGCGCGCTTGTACCCGTTGCGGATTCCGCCCTTGTTCAGGTGCGCCCCTGTCTTCGACGACCAGTACACGGTGCCCTTGGCGAAGCGCTGATAGGCGCCGTTCGGATTGGACAGCTTCCCTTCGAGGCTGCGGGCCTCGCCCGTCTGCGCGGAGTGCGACCGGTAGTACGTGCCGATGGCTCCCTTCACCGGATAACCACCGACATCGGACTGCATCGACTTCGCACCGGACCGGATCGATCCGAGTCGGGAGTAGAAGGCATTTCCCGGGCAGGCGGTGTAGCTCGTGTCCCGGTGGCCGGAGACCACATTGAGGCTGACCTTCCTGCCTTCGGGATACCGGCTCGTGCTTCCTCCGCCGGAGGTGAGCGTCATCTTTCCCGTCGGGTTGAAGGCGTACTGGTTGGCCTTCCACGCGATGAGCCGCTTGACCGAATTCTGGGCTGCCGTGCTCGGCGCGGACCCTGTGTAGGTGCCCAGCACGCTGATGCCGATCGTGTACGAGTTGAATCCGGAGGCGTGGGCTCCGGTCACAGACAGATCGATGCTGTCGGCACGGCCCTCGTAGATGGTTCCGTATTTGTCGACGAGGAAGTTGTACCCGAGGTCGCACCAGCCTCGTTCTTTCGTGTGGTACGCGAGGTAGCCGCGGATGATGCCCGGGGCCTGTGCCTTCGTATAGGAGTTCGATCCGGCGGTGTGGTGGATGAAGACGCCCTTCGAAGTCGACGTCTTGTCGGTGGTGCAGCGGACGAGCTTCTCGTCGGCGCCCCATTCGCGGCGGGTGACGATGTTCGCCCTCAGCTCGTGGTGGGACACCTGCGCTGTCGCCTTCTGTGCGGTGACCGAGGCGGGCTTCTTCACTGCGGCCGCGTCGGCGCCGGTGACGGGGCTTGCGACGTTGGTCACTGCGAGGTCGTTCGTGTCGGCGTTCTTCGCTGTCGCACGGATCTCCACCGAGGTGGAGTCGACCACGGGCACGGCTTCTGTCCGTCGTTCCTGAGCCGCTGCGGGGACCTGTTTGCCCTCAGCCGAGGAACGGTCAGGGCCGGCACCGTCGTCGGCCGGCAGGGTCTCCCACGAGGACCAGCCGCCGGAGTCGCGGTAGCGAAGTTCGAGACGTGGGTCGTCTCCCGTCCACTTGGCTCCGATGACATTGACTTCGGAGTCTTTGAGTTTGAGTGCTGTGACCTTTGCCGGAGTGGCCGAATACGTCTTCGTCGTCGATCCTGCGTTCCGGCTCACCTGGGGAGCGTCCGCGGAGTCCGCTGTCTTGGTCGCTGCAGGCTCCGTCGGTGTATCCGAATCGGATGATTCCTTCGTCGGCGCGGGCTGCGGCTGGCCCCCGCCGTCGAGTGACGGTGAGCCGCTGTCGCCGAGCGATGGCGCTTCGGCGGCGAGCGCGGGACCACCGGTCATCATCGACACGGTGAGCACCGCAGCCAGTGCGGGGGTGACAAGTCGGATCGGTTTCATCGGGGCTGCTTCCTCTGCAGTCTGTCCGCCTTCTGGTTATCACGGACGCCAATGGGTTCGCGTCGCCGTCGACACTGCCTTGTCGGCGCCGCAGCGTCGCAGCACTCCTGCGACACTGATGCACAGATTAATGGCATTGCCAGTTTCTGTGAAGGTGACTCGCAAGTTCTATTCAGAATTTCACCTCCTTCGGACACGGCGATGTCACACTGCCCGCTCCGACAGCCCGGCCCACTCGCGCGATACGCTGGCACTCCACATTCCCCGCGTCCCCGTCGTCGAAGGACCCATATGGCTGATCGCCGCGAACTCACTCGACTCGAGGCAGTCCTCGACGCCTTCGCCGACCGCGTTCTCCCCCGCGTCCCCGCCGGGATGCGGGAGTTCCTCGCCTTCGGAATCAAACAGGCGTGGGCGTGTCTCTTCGGTGCTCTCATGCTCTTAGCGATCATCCTCACCGCTTGGCTCTACCCCGATGATGCGGCCATCGCCCGCAACGACTTCCTCGTCATCCTCGCCGTACTCATCCAGATCGGCATGCTCGTCGCTCGCCTCGAGACCGGTCGCGAGCTCATCGTCATCATCGTCTTCCACATCGTCGGCACCGGAATGGAGATCTTCAAGACCGCCGTGGGTTCATGGAACTACGCCCCCGGCGGGGTCCTCCACATCGGCGCAGTACCGCTGTTCACCGGGTTCATGTACGCCGCCGTCGGCTCCTATATCGTCCGCGTGTACCGTCTCTTCGACTTGCGGTTCAGCCATTACCCGCCGAGGTGGCTGACCGTGATCATCGCCGCCGCCATCTACCTCAACTTCTTCACCCACCACTTCATCGTCGACCTCCGACTGCTTCTCGTCCTGGCCACCGTCATCGTCTTCTTCCGCTGCCGCATGCACTTCCATATCCATCGCAGGACACTGACGATGCCCGTGCTGCTGGCCTTCCTCCTCGTCGCCTTCTTCATCTGGGTGGCCGAGAACATCGGGACCGCGGCCGGTGCCTGGCTGTATCCGAGTCAGGACGACGGCTGGCACCTGGTGCCGCTGACGAAGCTGGTGGCCTGGTTCCTGCTCATGATGATCTCCGTCGTCCTCGTGACCTTCGTCCACAGACCCAGGCCGCCTGAGGTCCACAGACCCGAGCCTCCTGACACCTATACTTGCTGAGAACCGAAACTTCCAGGACGGCAGAAGGAGACTCATGGCGGCACCCGATGCGCAGAATGAGAAGGAATCGAGCGCATTGCTCAAGGTGCTCCGCCCAACCAGCGGTTCCAACCTGTCGGTCAGTGCTCGTGTGCTGCTGCGCGTCATCGCCGGAGTCCTCGTCCTCGCCCTCATCCTCGCCCTCGTCGGACTGTTCCTCGTCCGTCGCTCCTTCCCGACCACCGACGGCGAGATCTCGCTGCCGGGGCTCGACGCGCCGGTCACCGTCCACCGTGACGAATCGGGTGTTCCCACCATCGAGGCCGAAACCGCCCACGACCTGTTCCTGGCTCAGGGGTTCGTCCACGCTCAGGACCGGTTCTGGGAGATGGACTTCCGCCGACACGTCACCTCGGGACGACTCTCCGAACTCTTCGGCAAATCCCAGCTGGGCACCGACACCTTCATCCGCACGCTCGGCTGGCGGAAGGTCGCCGAGCAGGAGGTGAAGAAGCTCGACAAGACGAGTCTGGGCTACTACGAGGCCTACGCGGACGGCGTCAACGCCTACCTCAAGGACAAATCCCCCACCGAGCTGTCCCTCGAATACGCCGTCCTCGGCCTCGAGACCGGCAGCACCGAGGTCGAGAAATGGACCCCGGTCGACAGCCTCGCCTGGCTCAAGGCCATGGCATGGGATCTGCGATCGAACCTCGAAGACGAGATCGACCGGTCGATCCTCGGCTCGGAGCTCACCGACGAGCAGATGGGCGACCTCTATCCGGATTACCCATATGCCACGCGTCCGACGATCCTCGGCGGCAGAGCCGGCGACAAGGCACCGAAGGACCGCAGCGGCGACGACGTCGAGCAGAAGCCGCGAGTCGACGACCGTGCACGGGAGGACGATGAGGCACATGCCGGAGGCACCGTCACCGAGGCACCCCGAACAGGGAACACCGACACCGAGGCGGCCGTCCCCACCGATGATCTCCTCGAACTGCGGAATACGCTCACATCGCTGCCGCCGATGCTGGGACAGAACAGCGACGATATCGGCTCGAACTCGTGGGTGATCTCCGGGGACCACACGAACACCGGTCGACCGCTGCTGTCCAATGACCCGCACCTCGCCCCGGCGATGCCCTCGGTCTGGTACCAGGTGGGACTGCGATGCAAGAAGGTCACCGATGCCTGCCCCTTCGACGTCACCGGTTTCTCCTTCTCCGGACTGCCGGGAGTCGTCATCGGCCACAACCAGTCGATCGCCTGGGGACTGACGAACCTCGGCGCAGATGTCACCGACCTCGTCGTGGAGAAGATCCGCGACGGGAAGGTCATCCACGACGACGGAGACGAACCGCTGCAGGTGCGCAAGGAGACGATCGAGGTCGCGGGCGAGGACCCACGCGAGATCACCGTCCGCTCCACCCGCAACGGCCCACTCGTGTCGAAGCTCGACGGCACGTATCGCAAAGCACTCGATGCGACGACCGGGGCGGATTCGCAGGACCCTAAGTCGGGACCGGCCGAGGAGCACTACGGTCTCGCCCTCGATTGGACGGCTCTGCGTCCGGGTACGACCGCCTCGGCGGTGTTCGCCATCAACAAGGCCACGAATTGGCAGGAGTTCCGGCACGCGGCGTCCCTGTTCGACGTGCCCTCCCAGAACCTCGTCTACGCCGATGTCGCCGGGAACATCGGCTATCAGGCCCCCGGAATGATCCCACGCCGAGGCAAGGCCGACGGCACCGTGCCCCGACGCGGGTGGAAATCCGACGAGGATTGGCAGGGCTGGGTCGATTTCGAGGATCTCCCACACCTGTACAACCCCGAACGCGGATGGATCGTCACCGCGAACAACCCGGTCGCCGCCCCCGGTGAGACAGTGCAGCTGGGTGAGGACTTCGACTACGGAGATCGTGCCCGCCGCATCACGAAACGCATCAAGGACGCGGTCGACGAGGGCCGGAAGCTGCGGCCGATGGACATGGCCGAGATCCAGAACGACGACCAGAATCCGTTCGCCGCGAAGCTCGTACCCGAAGCGGTGAAGATCCACTCCCATGGTGACGAGGACATCCTCGAGGCGAAGAAGCTGCTGAAGAGCTGGAACGGCTTCGACTCCGCGAACAGCGCAGGCGCCGCCTACTTCAATGTGCTCACGAAGACGCTGCTCGAGCAGAACATCAGCTCGAAGCTTCCCGACGGGGTGTCCCCCGCCGGCGGTTCACGGTGGTACCTCGTGCTCTCGGAACTGCTCGAAGACCCGGATTCCCAGTGGTGGTCGAGCAAGGGCGTCGAAGGTCGGGACGAGGCTCTGCGCAAGGCCATGAAGACGGCGTGGGCGGAGACGGAGGACCTGCTGGGACCGGAGCCCGTGACGTGGCGGTGGGGAATCCTGCACCGCCTGACGATCCGCAACGCCAGCCTCGGCGAATCCGGGATCACACCGGTGGAGAAGCTGTTCAACCGCGGCCCCTATGAAGTCTCCGGCGGTTCGGGCGTCGTCCATGCCACCGGGTGGGATGCCTCGGTCGGCTACGAGACGAACTGGGTGCCGTCGATGCGCCAGACGGTCGATCTGTCGAACTTCGACGCCTCGAACTGGATCAACCTCACAGGTGCGTCGGGGCATGCCTTCCACCCGCATTACGACGATCAGACGAATGATTGGGCCGCCAATGTCAATCGACCATGGCCGTACTCGAAGGAAGCCGTGGCTGCGGCGGCAGAGGACACACTCACTCTCGAGCCGTGAGGACGGGCTTTCAGTCCTTGGGCAGGATCTTCGCTTCGAGGAAGTTCGCGACATCGTCTTCCCAGCGCACCGGGTCGATGTTCCATTCCTTCGTGTGATGGGCCTTGCCGTATGAGGGCATCGTGACCAGATCCCGTCTGACACCTGCCAGCGCATGGGAGGGGCCGGAGGGAACGAATTCGTCGTCATCGGAGTGGATGAGCAGAACCGGCACATCGAGTTCGGCTGCACGGGTCACCCAATCCATGCGATCGAGATCGAGCGGGGTCTCGAGCCCGGTGATCGGCCGTGCCCATGGCTGCGTGATCATCTCGAGCGTGAGTTTGGCGATCGGTGTCGGCAGCAGGTTCTTCTTCGCCTGACCGTCGAGCACGTTCACCCAGTCGACGACGGGTCCGTCGAGGACCAGCGAGGTGACGAACCTGCGGTTGCGTCCGCGGGAGGCCGCCTGCAGGGCGATGGCTCCGCCCATCGACCAGCCGAAGAGCACGACGTTCTTCGCTCCGTGTTCGACCGCGAAGTCGATGGCGGCGTCGACGTCGATCCATTCGGTGTCGCCGAGCCCGTAGCGAGATGTGGTCTCCACCCGCACCTCGGCGTCATTGCGGTAGGACATCGCGATCGAGGGCACCCCGAGGGTGTTGAGCACGGGAGCGGCGCGCAGTCCCTCGGCGCGGGTGCTGGCACGACCGTGGATGAGGATCGCCCAGGTGTCGTGGGGTTCCGGATGGTCGGTCGGCAGCAACCACGCGGGCAGGTCCCCGGCGTCGGAGCGGATCTCGATGTCGTCGAAATTAACTCCGGCAGCGATCGGATCAGGATAGACGACCCCGGTCCACCGTCCCCGCCAGGCCCGTCGGATATCGCCGCGGGTGACGGACAGGATCTCTCGGGAGACGGTGCGCGAGCGCGGATCGTATTCGACGATGTCGCCGACGACGGCATGTCCCGAACCCTGGTTGAAGTAGAGACCATAGGTGCCGGGCACGGTGGTCTCCTCATCAGCGGGAAGCTGAATGCGCATATTCGGCGGAAAACCGTCGATGTGCAGGATGTCGAGTTCTTCCGGGGCGTTCTCCGGAACGATGATCTTACGGGCGAAGTAGGCGGCCAGACCCGACGACGCCACAGAGATCAGGGCACCGAGTCCGGCGCCGACGCCGATTCCGGCGGCGAGCAGGCGGGCGGGGAACTTCGTGTCGCGGACCATGAAAACCTCCTGTGTTCATTGTTGCCTACGGAATGTTCAGGCACCAAACGCTGTTGTGCGGAATGAGCGAGTGTCACTCGCTGTTGCGCTCACCAGGGGCGGAGATCTTCTCCTCCTCGCCGCAATCACCGTCACTGACAGAGACCGGAGGTCACGATGACTCAGTCATCAGATATCAACGCTGGAACTTCGAGGAACGAGGGGGCCGCGGCTGAGGAGATCCGTTGGCAGGACGTGCTCACTCCCGAGGAGTTCGCGGTGCTGCGCCAGGGCGCGACCGAACGTCCTTTCACCGGTGAGTACAACGATGAGACGGCTGCCGGGATGTACCAGTGTCGGGCCTGCGGAGCCGACCTGTTCCCCTCCGATACGAAGTTCGCCTCGCACTGCGGATGGCCGTCATTCTATGCGCCTCTGGCCGAGGACCGGGTCCGCTACATCCGCGACACCTCGATGGGCATGGAACGCGTCGAGGTCCGCTGCGCGAACTGCGACTCGCATATGGGCCATGTCTTCTCGGGCGAGGGCTACGGCACTCCCACTGACCAGCGCTACTGCATCAACTCGATCTCGTTGAAGCTCAACACCGACGCTGCGGACAGCTGAGGTGGCGACGGACACTCAGAGCACCGAGGCGACCGAGCTCGCCGTGAAGACCTTCGACGAGCTCCGGCCCGCAGAGCTCTACGGAATACTGCAGCTGCGCTCCCGGGTCTTCGTCGTCGAACAGGAGTGCGTGTTCCTCGACCCCGATGGGGTGGACTCACTGCCGGAGACCCTGCACTTCTTCTACCCTCGACCGGCCACGGCGATGTCGGACACTCACGGCGCCGAGCACGGACGCGATCTCTCGCCATGGGCCTATGCCCGTCTGCTGCCGGCGGCTGTACCCGACGGACCAGCGGCCAGGCCGGGAGCACGCAGCATCAGTCGCGTCGCCACCCACCCCGACGCCCGCGGTCAGGGGTGGGGCCGCCGGTTGCTCAGCGACATCGTTCACGCCTGGTCGGCTGCCCCGCTGACGCTCAATGCCCAGTCTCACCTCGAAGGACTGTACTCGTCCCTCGGCTTCGCCCCGAACGGCCCGCGCTTCGACGAGGACGGGATCGAGCACACCCCTATGGAGCGCCCGGCAGGCTGAACGATCAGCCCTCGGCCTCGGCGGCGGCGTCGACGGAGGCGATGATCTTCTGCATCACCGCATGCAGTTCGCGGACTCCGTCGACGTCCATGCCGAGCTTGGCCATCATCGTCCCGGGAATCGCCTCGGCGGTATTGCGCAGCTCACGGCCGGTGTCGGTGAGGGTGACCTCGACGATCCGCTCGTCGCTGTCGCTGCGCGTCTTCGTCACATAGTCCAGCGCTTCGAGGCGTTTGACCAACGGGGACACAGTGGCGGGTTCGAGTCGCAGCAAGCGAGCGATCTCGCGCATCGGCAGCTTCTCGTGCTGCCACAGTGCAAGCATGACCAGATACTGCGGATGCGTCAGACTGATGGGTTCGAGCACGGAGCGATACGCGCCGATCACCCCGCGGGACGCCACCGCCAGAGCGAAGCAGATCTGACTTTCCAGCGCCAGCGGGTTGTCCAGCGGCTCCGTCGAACCCTCGGATTCCAGCATCGTGTGTCGTCGATCCTCCGCGTCGGCAATCAGGACGTGCATACTCTTCGAAGATTACTTAGTGCACTAATGGTTAGTGTACACTAAAGGTGAAACCTGCCCAGTCCTCGCCCAAACGGCACCTCGTCGATAGGATCCTCGCTATGTCGTCCGCCTCGCAGCCTTCCCCCGATGGTTCGAACCGGAAACAGGACAAGAAGCAGAAGAATTCGGCACGGAAGAAGAACCAGTATCCGGAGTCCCAGCGCGGAGTGGGCTGGCTCAACAACTTCTTCCGCAAGATCGTCGGGCCGGCGCAGGTCGACAACACTCGCCCGGGCGGATACTTCGAGGACGAGACGCTGCGGCACCAGCAGCTCGATGCCATGGGGCTGGAGATGCGCACCGACGCCAACGGCCATTCCTATGTGGTGAAGAAGGGCAGCAGGTAGCCGCCGGTCACTCCCCGACCATGCGCAGGGCCGCCGCACCGTATCGGTGCGGCGGCCCTTTCTCGCCGTCTCGTTCTCGCTGTCTCGGACCCGGCCGGGCGACCTGCTCTCTGCCTCAGTCCCGGCCGGGTCTATGACGTTCGGTCAGCGCCAGTCGGAGATGATGTCGACGAGTTCGCGACGCGGTCCGGTGTAGAACGGAACCTCTTCGCGCACATGCAGGCGCGCCTCGGTGTTGCGCAGATCCCGCATCAGGTCGACGATGCGGTGGAGCTCGGCGGCCTCGAAGGCCAGCAGCCATTCGTAGTCGCCGAGGGCGAAGGAGGCGATCGTGTTCGCCTTGATGTCCTTGTACCCGGCGGCGGCCATACCGTGGTCGCGCAGCATCTTCGCCCGTTCGGCGGGGTCGAGGAGGTACCAGTCGTAGGACCGCACGAACGGGTACACGCAGATGTAATCGCCGGGCTCGGGATCGGTCAGCAGAGCGGGCAGGTGCGCCTTGTTGAACTCCGCCGGGCGGTGGATTCCGACGACGGACCAAACGGGTTCGAGCACTCCACCGATCAGGCTGCGGCGGATCGCCGAGTACGCGGCCTGGACGACCTCGATTTCGGGGGCGTGGTACCAGAACATGACGTCGGCATCGGCGCGCAGGGCGGAGACGTCGTAGATTCCGCGCACGATCAGACCGCGTTCCTTCAGGGGCTCGAGAGCCGCATGCAGCTCATCGGCGAGTTCCTTACGGTCGGCATCGCCGAGCTCTCCGGCAGAGGCGAAGACGGAGTAGGCGATATACCGCGTCTGCTCGTTCGCTTCTTCGATCTGGGCGTCGGTGGGCTGAGTGTATTCGCTCATATCTGCTCCTTCTCTCTTCTCTTCATTCTGAAGTGTCACGGTGGTCGTCTGCGGGTCGGTTCAGTCTCTGGGCCGCGGCGTCCGCGCGGGCGATGCAGGCGGGTATGCCGACTCCCCCATAGGCGGATCCGGCGAGTTCGAGGCCGGGCAGCGACGCGATCTCTGCGTCGATGGCGGCGATGCCTCCGGCGTGGCCGGGCAGGTACTGCGGCAGTGCCGAGTTCCAGCGCTGGACCTCCGAGCCCAGCAGCTGCGATTCAGGACGGGAGGTGATCGTCTGCCAATCGGCGAAGGCTCGTTCGACGATCTCCTCATCGGAGAACCTGCTCCAGGCCTCGGGTCCGTCGCCGAAGCGTCCGATGCTCATCCGCACCAGGGCCGCCCCCGCGGGGATATGGTCGGCCGTCCACGGCCATTTGTTCGACACGAATGTCGAGGCCTTGATGAACGTGCCCTCGGTCGCGGGGACGAGGAACCCCGAACCCTGCAGCTCGACTCCCCCGAGGTCGACGAGGGCGGCGACCAAGGCGGTGGAGGCGTAGGGAATCTCGCCGAGGCGGCTCGCCGATTCCGGGGCCACCGACGTCAGGAGTCCGGCAGTCACATGCGCGGGCGTGGCGAGGACGAGTCCATCGGATTCGATGTCGTCCCCCTCGCCGCGGACGATCCATCTCTCGCCGTCCCGGTCGATCCCGGTGACACCGGCACCGAGGCGGACCGTCCCGCCGCCCCGCACGATCGCCTCGTGCAGGGCGGGGATGAGGCGGTTGATTCCGCCTTCGAAGCTCATGAACACCGGTTCCGGGTTCCGTGCCGACGCGGTCTGGGCGTCGCGGGCGGCGAGGAGCTGTGCGACGAGGTCGAGCACCGAGGTGCCTTCGACTGCGGCAGGCAGCAGCGCGGGCACCGTTTCGGCCAGGGACAGGTCCCGGCAGCGACCGGCGTAGACACCGCCGAGCAGCGGATCGACGAGTTCGTCGACGATGGCGCCGCCGAGGCGCGCGGACAGGAAGTCCCCCAGCGAGACGTCATCACCTTCGATCGGCGGGGTGATCCGTTCGGCCGCCAAGCGAGCGGCCGCCTCGGCGCCGATGAGGGATTCGACCTCTGCCGCTTCGGCGGGCACCCCCATGATCGTCCGTTTGGGAATCGCGTGCAGGTCTCCCCTGCTGAGCACCTGCGAGCTGTGCCGGGTCGAGGGGAACACCGAGTCGAGGCCGAGTTCGGCGGCTAGGCTCTTGGTCTCCGGACGCCGGTTGAGGCTCGCTTCGGCTCCCGAGTCGATGCCCACCGGCACGGCGCCATCAAGGGTGGTCGACCTCAGGCAGCCGCCGAGGCGGTCGCCTGATTCCAGCACTGTGACTTGGTGCTCGGCGGAGAGGCGATAGGCGGCGACGAGGCCGGAGATCCCTCCTCCGACGACGGTGATCCGAGTCATTCGATCAGCCGCGGCCGCCGAGGATCTCGGCCGAGACGCGGTGGACGAGGTCGACGACGCGTCCGGGCACTTCGGGGTCGGTGTCGGGCAGGACGCCGTGGCCGAGGTTGAAGACGAATCCGCGGTCGAGTTCGAGTCCCTTGCGCACGATCGCCTCGACGCGGGCGGACAGCGCTTCCCACGGAGCGAAGAGCAGGGCCGGGTCCAGGTTGCCCTGGAGTGCCTGACCGGGATTGACGCGAGTGGCGGCATCAGCCAGGTCGACGCGGAAGTCGACGCCGACGGTCGTCGATCCGGCCTGTGCCATGGAGCCGAGCAGCTCACCGGTCTGCACGCCGAAATGGATGCTGGGCACATCGTGTCCGGACAGTGCGTCGAAGACTGCGGTGGAGTGTTCGAGGACGTGGTTCTCGTAGTCCTCCCGAGCGAGGTAGCCGGCCCAGGAGTCGAAGAGCTGGAAGGCCTTGGCGCCGGCGTTCAGCTGCACGTCGATGAATGTCGCCGATATCGTCGCGAGTTTGCTCAGCAGGGCCGAGAACGCCTCTGGGTCGGAGACCATGAGCGACTTCGTCTTCTCGTGGTTCTTACTCGGCCCACCTTCGATGAGGTAGCTGGCCAGGGTGAACGGAGCACCGGCGAAGCCGATGAGTGGGGTGGCTTCGCCGAGTTCGGCGGTCACCCGCTGGATCGATTCGGTGATGTCGGGGATATCGGCGGCGTCGAGATCAGGCAGGGCGTCGATATCTGCGCGGGAGCGCACCGGGGAGGCGATGACCGGGCCGACGCCGGGAACGATCTCTACATCGACTCCGGCGGCCTGCAGCGGGACGACGATATCGGAGAAGAAGATGGCCGCGTCGACGCCGTGGCGGCGGACCGGCTGGAGGGTGATCTCGGAGACCATCTCGGGGTCGCGGCAGGCATCGAGCATCTGAGTGCCTTCGCGCAGCTTACGGTACTCAGGCAGGGAGCGGCCGGCCTGCCGCATGAACCAGACGGGAGTGTGTGAAACCGGCTCCGAACGCAGGGCAGCCAACAGGGGTGATGTCATGGGGCCATCTTCCCATTCTTCGATCGCTCATGCCCACTCGCCGGCGGTTTCAAGACGGGCCGTCTTGCCGTCTCAGCATTCGGCCGAGGACACGGTCCGACGGATTGTCCGCGGCCGCCTCGGCGTGGATGATTCCTCTGTCCCCGCGGCTGCTCTATCGTGGCAACTGTGGTCAACACCTCACCTCTCAATCGCATTCCGGCGGAGTTCTCCGCCGTGACGTCGGTGCTGCGTCAGGCGCGCAGCACGAACAACGTGTCGATTTCCGAGATTCCGGCCCCGGCCAAGCTGGCCCCGTACTCCTATGCTCTCGGCGCCGAGGTCAGCGCCGATGAGACGTTCCTGCGGGCCAGCGGCGAGACCATCGACGAACTCGCCACCGGCCGTATCGTCGTCCTCTTCGATCCCGCCGCCCCGGAGGAGTGGGAAGGCTCCTTCCGGGTCGTCTCCTATATCCGCGCCGAACTCGAACACGAACTCGGCAATGAGACGATGCTCGGGCATGTGGCATGGAGCTGGCTCGAAGATGCCCTCGATGCCAACGACTGCCAGGTGCTCGCCGCCGGCGGGACGACCACTCGGGTGCTGTCCGAGAGCTTCGGCACCTTGGCCGATCGCCCGGCCACGATAGACTTGGAGCTGCGCGCCTCGTGGACACCCGTGATTGACGAGCCGGATCTGATCGGCAATCACTTCGAGGCCTGGATCGATCTGCTCAGCACAGTCGCCGGACTGCCACCACTTCCTGAAGGAGTCACAGCCCTGCCCGGGCGCCGTCGATGACATCTGAACTACCGCTTTTGGAAACACCCGCGAACGGCATCCCCGACGTCGTCGATACCCCGGAGGACCTCTCCTCCTCGATTGCCAGTCTGGCCGCGGCCAACGGTCCGATCGCTGTCGACGCCGAACGCGCGTCCGGCATCAGATACGGACAGCGCGCCTTCCTCGTTCAGCTGCGCCGGGAGGGTGCGGGCACCTTCCTCCTCGATTCCGAGTCGCTCGGTGATCTCAGCGCCCTCAATCCGGCTCTCGGAACTGATGAGTGGGTCATCCATTCGGTAACGCAGGATCTGCCGTGCCTGCAGGAGCGCGGAATGCGCCCGGCGGCTCTGTTCGACACCGAGCTGGCCGCCAGGCTGCTCGGATGGGAGAAGTTCGGTCTGGCCGCGGTCGCCGAACGCACCCTCGGGGTGCGTCTGGCGAAGGAGCATTCGGCCGCCGATTGGTCGACGCGTCCGCTGCCGAAGGAGTGGCTGAACTATGCCGCCCTCGACGTCGAAGTGCTCCTGCCGATCCGCGACATCCTCCACCAGCAGCTTCTCGACTCGGACCGGTGGGAGTTTGCGCAGCAGGAGTTCACGCACCTGCTCGATTTCACGCCGAAGCACTTCGATGAGCCGTGGCGACGCACGCATGGACTGTCGAAGATCAGGTCCCGCCGCGACATCGCACGAGTCCGTGAGCTCTGGCAGGCCCGTGACTCCATGGCCCGTGAGGCCGATCTGGCTCCCACGAAGATCCTGCGAGATCGTGAGCTCGTCGCCCTCGCCCAATCCGGTGTGAAGTCCAGCGACGATATCTTGGCTCAGTGGCGCAGACTCTCCCGCGCCGAGGCGGCCCGACTCTTCCGTGCCTACCGCAAGGCCTCCCGTTTGGGGGCCGAAGAGCTGCCGGGACGGTCCGAGCGCGGACGGTCGAAACGCAGCGCATTCAACCCGGCGGAGCTCAAAGAGCGGGTGGCGGCGCTCAAGGCCGCGATGTCGGAGCTCTCCGAAGAGCTGACGATCCCCCACGATGTACTCCTCCAGCCGGCAATCGTGAAGTCCCTGGCCGCGGAGTCGAGCGTCGACGTCGAGGGCTACCTCGGCGAGGCGGGAGCCCGACCCTGGCAGATCGAGCTCAGTGCCCCCGCGCTGAAGAAGACCCTGGCCGGACTCCCCCAGGCCTGAACTCACGCTCAAGTCCTGCGGTTCGAGCGTCGGGCCTCCGTCGCCTCTGAGGGCATGGACTCACACCGCGCGGCGGGAACTCTGAGCGGCACGGTCGGCCACCTCGGCGGGCAGGGCCTTGAGGATTTCGGACACGATCGTGTCGACGTCGAGGCCCACTTCGGCGAGGATCTCTTCACGTGTCCCCTGCGGCAGGAACTCATCGGGCACGCCGAGTTCGAGCACCCCGATCCGCGAATCGGCTTCGCGCAGGTCGGAGCGGACCTGTGAACCCACACCGCCGATCTTCACTCCGTCTTCGATGACCGCGGCGAGACTGTGCTCGGCGGCGAGAGCGACGACGGATTCGGGTACAGGCAGCACCCAGCGGGGATCGACGATTGTGGAGGTGATCCCGCGACCTTCCAGCACGTCAGCGACTTGCCCGGCCAACCTGGCGAACGGTCCGACGGAGACGACGAGCACATCGGCGGTGGCCTCTGCGGACGATTCCCGGAGGATGTCGACGCCGTCGTCGAGCCTCCTCAGCGCCGGGATATCCGCTCCGACGCTGCCGCGGGGAAATCTCACCACGGTCGGGGCGTCCGAGACGGTGACGGCTTCGCGCAGCTCTTCGGTCAGCCGTGCGGCGTCGCGGGGTGCGGCGAGGCGCAGTCCGGGGACGACGCGCAGCATCGCGATGTCCCAGATTCCGTGGTGGCTGGCTCCGTCGGGGCCGGTGATGCCGGCACGGTCGAGGACGAAGGTCACACCCTGCCGGTGGAGGGCGACGTCCATGAGGACTTGGTCGAAAGCACGGGAGAGGAACGTGGAGTAGATGCACACGACGGGGTGGAGTCCGCCGTAGGACAGGCCCGCCGCCGAGGCGACCGCATGCTGTTCGGCGATGCCGACGTCGAAGACGCGGTCGGGGAACTCCTCGGCGAATTTCGCCAGCCCCACGGGCAGGAGCATGGCGGCGGTGATGGCGACGATGTCTTCGCGTTCCTCGGCGAGTGCGCAGATCTCGGTGCCGAACACGGAGGTCCATGACGTCGATTTCGACGGTGTCGATCTCCCGGTGACGGGGTCGATGACGCCGACGGAGTGGAACTGGTCGGCGTCGTCGTTGACGGCCGGGTCGAATCCGTGCCCTTTCTGCGTGATCATGTGGACGATGATGGGGCCGCCGTCGAACTGTTTGGCCAGTTGGAGGGCCTTGTCGACCGAGGGCAGGTCGTGTCCGTCGACAGGGCCCAAGTATTTGATGCCGAGTTCGTCGAACATTCCGGTCTCGGGTGGGCTGACCATGTCTTTGAGTCCGCGTTTGACGCCGTGGATGGCGCTGTAGGCGGCGCGGCCGGGTCGGCCGGATTGGCGGAGCGTCTCCTTGCCCCAGCTGAGCAGCCTCTCGTAGCTCGAGGTGGTGCGCAGTTCGTCGAGGTGGGCGGCGAATCCGCCGACGGTCGGGGCGTAGGAGCGGCCGTTGTCATTGACGACGATGACCAGCCGCCTCGGCGGGGTGGAGGTGTCGGCGGCGATGGTGTTGAGCGCTTCCCACGCCATTCCCCCGGTCAGGGCTCCGTCGCCGATGACGGCGACGACGTGGCGATCTCGCTCACCGGTGAGCTGGCGGGCCTTGGCGATGCCGTCGGCCCAGGACAGGGAGGCCGACGCATGCGAGTTCTCGACGACGTCGTGGGCGCTCTCGGACCTGTTCGGGTAGCCGGAGAGGCCGTCGCGCTGCCGCAGGGTGGAGAACTCCTCGCGGCGGCCGGTGAGCAGTTTGTGCACATACGTCTGGTGGCCGACGTCGAAGATGATCGTGTCGCGCGGCGAGTCGAAGATGCGGTGGAGGCCCATCGTCAGTTCGACGACGCCGAGGTTGGGGCCCAGATGTCCGCCTGTGCCGGACACGGTCATGATGAGGTAGTCGCGGATCTCTTTGGCCAGCACGTCGCATTCCGATGCGTCGAGTCGACGCAGATCGGCAGGCGAGCCGAGGGATTCGAGAAAGGTCATGCGGCCTCAGTTCTGACGACATCGTTGGCGGACAGATTCCATCCGCCCCATCCTATCGCTCACCGATGCGTCCCTCACCTTTCGCGGCATATCTCCGCGCTAAAGTACCCCTCAGCCTTCCCGTCGCACCGCCTCGGCGCCGGCAATTCACACCATTGCGAACGCACCCCTCACCGTTCGTGGCACACCACCCCGTTGCAGCACGGTGTTGAGCGACTGCCGATGAGTGATGGTCGCATTCGCGCCCACTCCCACTCACGCCGAGGCGGCCGACCACCAGCGCACGGATTCCCGCGGACGCGCTCACGCTCCCTGGCAATCCCGCACGACAGCGACCGTCCCTCACCCTTCGCCGCACAGCGCACCGCTGCAACGAGGCGATCTGTCACGAACGGTGACGGATGCCGAACTGCATGGAGGACGTGGCACGAACGGTGAGGGATGCTCGATCAACGGCATCGTCACACGCGTCCGGGCACGACGAAGGCCGGTGGGAAGAATCCCACCGGCCTTCGAAGTGTCCCGGTTCAGCGCCTCAGCCCGAACCGACTACCGCGAGTCGGAGACTCACGGCGTCTCAGCACGTCTGACGATCAGGCTTCTGCGAGCTGACGCAGAACGTACTGAGACATGCTTCGATGACCAAGCTTGCCGAAATTGGAATGCCTGTTTGACAAAATTGCAGGTCAGGGGCTTATCAGTCGTTCAAATATCGCTTCCGCTCAGTTGGTGAAGCACCTACGTCGACGTCCTACGGTAGCGACAGTTATACAGAAACCGGCGGTTCACTCGCATTCGCCAGCACGAGCCGAATGACAAGTGTCCTTCGTAACCAATGCCGACAACAGACCAATCCACCTGAAATCGTCGACGACTCCCGCCTCAGCTGACGGACAACTTGGACCAAAAAGGATCGTCCTCGACCTCAACTAGTCCATGCCGACTCCACCATTCGACCTTCAATAGAGGTAGCGATGCCCTGGCCGCACAAGTATCCCCGGAGCATTAATCAACAATTATGTGCAACATTCCCCTATCAGCCGGGGCGAACAATCGATTGGGGGGGGTGCGTAAAATTTGGGCCACACAACGACAAACTCGATGTCGATATCTCCTCGGCGGGTCCAGTGAATCAATCCCGCCTGTCACGTTCTTTCGGCATTTGCCCGGTATCAAGCCACATCTGCATTGGGATCTCGCCAAACGAGCCACGAACGCGGTCCCAAGATAGTTCCCGACCAACCCTACCTAGCGCGGTGCTGACTGCTTCCAACGCCTCAATTGCGTCAGAGGAATTGCTGAAGAATCCACAAGTGAGCAGCGGATGAGAGTCACGTTCAGTGGTGAGATCGTGCAAAAGGCGGTCTGCTACAACACTTCGATAACGCTCTTCACCGCGGTTGTCTACCGTGAGGATATGTGGACGGCCGATTTGCACCAGTCGACTAATTTGGCCGAGTACTCGATCACGTTCCTGCCATGCATCGGCACGGGCTACACGCTCTTCAGACGCGTCTGAGCCGATATGACTTTCAGCTCTTTCAAACTCGGCAATCGCAACCTCAAAAGCTTCGTTCTTGCTTGAGTATTCTGCTCGCAGATCGGCAAAGCCGGGACGGCGAAGAACTATCCACACAAGACGAAGAGTTTCAAAGAGTTGCCAGGCCTCGTCGAGCGACTCATCGCCCAGCGACAACGCGTCAGCGACTAAGGGCGCTAAGAGGTCAAACACCCGCGTGTGAATATTTGTTGCTTGTTCGTATCCACTAGTGGTGTCCAGTCCGCTTGCGAGGGGTTCGTAGTTGCCGGTGTACAGGCGGGGACGTTTCAACGCGAAAAGACAGTCGACCAGGTCGAATCGTTGTGATGCGACTGCGGCCAAACCGACGCTATGAAACATAATGTTGCCCGAAATTTGCTTTAGGGAGAGTAACTTCGTTTTGCCAGCACCTTCGACCGGGTTTGAGAAGCGAGGCAACTCGTCGAGCCACCAGCGGTCCGTAGTTTCGTTGCCCCAATAAGTGAGAGTGGCTAGCAGGGCGGCCGACAGCTTAGTCGCCTCCTCGACACGTACAAGCATAGCTTCGTAGTCGTGATCGGCATGGTAATCAGCAAGGTGGAACTCAGGCAGACGATGCAAAGCGTCGAGTTCCCGCCGAAGTGAATCGTGCACTCGAATCGCAACGGCGCGACCGGACAGCTCTTTCTTCGCTGTCTCGACCGCGACGGGAATCGTCAGCGGGTGCCGGGCACGGCGAACATCGAGTGCGGTTACGCTGTCAGCCAGTAGTCCAAAACCGGTATTGGCGTCCTGGGAAATATGAATACCTTGCTTAAGGGTCCGAAGCGTTGTGGCTTCTTCAGACGGTCTGCCAGGCTCGAACCAGGTCAATGAGAATCTACGTGGATAGTTCGATGCAATCGACGCTCGGAGCACTGGATCATATTTGGCTGACCATCCAGCGATGACCAGACCATAGTCTTCCAAGATTCGCGCAAGTAGACGGTCAGTACTGGGATGATACGAACCAAGCTCTGCGACAGTGTTGAGCATGCTTGTCGGATTGAGATAGTCACCGTGAAGATGGACGACGCAACAGTCCATGGTGTGCAATGGGGCCATCCCGTCGATATCGGCGGGAGTAGCAATCACCGTGGGTTCGATGCCTTCAGCACGTATCGCATTCTCGATTAAGTGATCGAAGTTCAAGGTGACTATCACCTTCACAGTGCCAGATCGCACGAGCCTGGCGATAGCGTGATGAGCTGCAGTGGGAATCTTGTTGCCAGACTCGATGTCATCAGAACTCTGCTCGAAATATCCGCGTAGTATGCGTTGTCTCTCGATCTGTGTTGGAGCAATCCGTTCCAGAACTCCCTCGTAGGTCGGGGGTTCACCGTATTTATCCAGGTACCAAACAATAGGGTCGGACGTCGATTCGGCACTGAGCTCAGCGGCACGACTCACAAGGTCCTCAAGCACTCCCCACGCGGTAGGAATACCACTGGGCGCGGACACGCCTGCGCCCAGCAGTAGAGCGTAAGCTCCCGGATTGGCATGTAAAGAGAAAGATAGCGTCAGTAGGTCACTCTCGGCAGTTGCATGGTCAGTCATGCCGCAACCATACATAGTGCATCTGACATCTACGGGTCAGTCATTCGTAACTTTGGAAACCTACTTGACTCGACGAAATCGGGTAGCTCGCGACGGTTAAGTGGCTCAGTTGAGGTTGAAAGTCGCGACGACGGGACGATGGTCCGACGCCTCAGCCGCGTTGCGCCGACCGGGAGAGTCAGTAACAGACGAAATGTTAGCCCCACCAGTGGTCACTGTCTCCACCGCACCAGTCAGCGCATGACTGACCATGATGTGATCGATGAGCTCGCGCTGTCCACGGTAGATGCGAGTGAACCGCTCCTCCTCTGGGATCAGCCGATCTAAGTTCCACATTCGATCGGCATCGCCCTTGTCGGCCCGATCGAAGCCGGTCGTGCCGAGCTCCGAGCCACCAGGTCCAAGCAGAATCTGCGTCGTGGCGGCCTGGGGTTCGTCATTGAGATCGCCGGCAACGATAACTCTGTTCTCGCGTCCGTCACCACCGAGCAACTCGACCGTTCCGGCGCGGACTGCGGATGCCTCTGCTGCTCGTCTATGGAGAGCATAAATGGAGTACCTGGCACGTTCTCCTTCATCCCGGGGCGAGAATCGACCGCCGGGGTATGACAGCAACTTCGATTTGAGATGAACTGAGACGATGTCGATCGTTGTGCCGTCTTTGCGAATTCGGGCTTTAATCGCAGGGCGACCCATCTGCTCAATCGTTCCGCCCTTGTCATTAACCTGCACGGGCGACAGTCCTTCGGGGAAGTCCGAGAATTCTTCGACCTTGGTCAGCGCCGATGTGGATAGAAACCCGACACGGATGCCGCGGGCGTCGGGCTCGGCTAATGCCGTGCGCCATGTGCCCTTGAGCTGTCCCGCAAGATCATCGAGTGCTGACGGGTCTCCGACTTCCTGGACAACGAGGACATCCGGAGCGAGATCTGTGATCGTCGCGGCCAATGACTCAAGCTTGCTCTCGTACTCCTGAGAGCTCTTGAGTCCGGAGGTCTCTCCTGGCCGGAATAGGTTTTCGAGATTCCATGTACCGCTTGTCACCATGCACACAATCGTGATGGCGCGAAGTGAACACCCGACCAACCTCTGGATCAACATCGGCGAAACAGTTCGCGACGTCTCCGCCATTGTTGTCAGTATCGTTTCGGCCTAGTCGCCAGCGACTACGACGGGCGGACCGAGCATCCGCATGAATATACATATCGGCCCGAGGGGAACGACCAAGTGCACGCGGTCATCGTCTAAAGCGAGCTCGATTTCTGGAACCTCCTAAGAACCGAGCCGACAACCGACGTCACTCCGACTTACGTCCACGGTGCTGCTGAGCTCTTCCGACTCTGAGCACCGCAAATACTCGCATAGAAGGAGTAATTCTGACTGCGATTGTCTTCATTATGGACTTTAGGCAATGGCCCTGAAACGGCGATCCCGCGGCACCGCCACGTCCTGAGGGTAGCGACGGAAAGTCCGAGGTTCTCGGCAGACTCGATCGACGAGAGCGCCGCGCGAGCTGAGTTCTTCATGATTCCTTCTCCAGCAATGCGTGGATCCCTCCATGTCCGTCTCAGATCGGGCTCCACCGGGGCGGTCTCCCGAGTCGCTACTCCCAGAGGCTGCATTGCTGCTCGTGCGCTGAACTGCCGTTCGCGGCGCACGGATCAGGGGCGCTACTCCCTGACCTAACTCAAAGGTCGTGTCACCCGACGCCTGCGCCTGTTAGACGTTGCTGCGCGGGAGGTTAACGTTGTTGCACCTTGCCACAAGCATATCGAGGGCTTCAGTCCGATGGAGTGACCTAAAAATGTCAGTCGATGCATGAGTCTGAGCCGGAGGACAGACTGAATATGCTGGGCCAGATCCTTTCGGCGATTCAGGTGTGTTTCAATTTTCTGTACTTCCCGGGAAAGAACTCGACTCCATATTTCTCGATGTACTTGCGTCGATTCCTTGTGATCCTGCGCGATATGAATGACGTCGGGTCGACGAGTGATGGAGTGGACTGTGCCGCTCCGGCATCGGCCGAGGGCGGCGAGGGTCGGCATGAAGACTGTTATGCCGAGGTCGCTTGCGTTGAGGTCTCTGACCATCACGCCCCCTAGCTTGTGACCGGCCACGGGAGAGTTGCTAGGGACGCAAGGAGGCCCTCATGAGACCGATGAGGGCCTCGACAGCACGTGTGCTAGTTCTTTACCTCCATCTCCATATCGCCTAACCACACGGATTTGATTTTCTTGGGGCTGCCCATCAGTCATGCCGGCTGCGAAGCTTTCGCGCCAGGCTTCACGTCAGGCATCTCAGTGTCCAGCCATTCGTTATACACCTCCGTGTAGACGTTCGATTCATCGATCCGGTCCTGTTCGACGAGTTCGGTTTCGTAGTCGCTTGTCACATCGCCGAACACCTCGCTGATCGCAGTGGTCAGATACATTTGCTCTTCTGATTCCGTCACCAACGCGATGTCCGTCATGCTGTTGCTGCTCGGCTCTGAGCCGTTAGCGTTGTCGATTGTGAGCTCAAACCATTGCCATCCGTCCTGCTCTTCCTTAGGGATCTCAAGCGCTTCAAAGGTCGCTTTGTCCGTCTTGTCCGTGAGCTCGTCAGAGTACGGCTTGCTGAGGTCGAGTGTGTAAACGGTGCCTTCGGGTGTTTCGGCGCTGTAGACGCCAAAACCATCGTTACTGCCCGCTGCTTGTGTTGTTTGAGTTGTCTTTGCCTGTGATTGCTGACCGGATGAAGGTTGCGCATTCGATTCGCCACAACCGACGAGGGAGAGTGCCGCTACGACAGCGATAGCGGTAGTTATTTTCTTCATTCCTGAAGAGTATCCAGGTGCCACATTGCTGTTTGATTACTACGGGCTTTGTTATCAAACTGCAAGATTCAATTGAGAGAGATCCGAAGGCGTGGGTGATTACCATTCGAGAATGAGTTCAAACGCCTTGGTTGCACGTATTGCTGGTTCAATTGTTGCCCTTGCAATTGTCTTCGGCATCTACTACATGGTCGATGATGCCGCGTTCATGGCGTCCACGCCCGACAACTTCCATATCGTGCACGTGATGGTGATGATTGGCGGGGTCGTTGTTGCTACCCAGGCGTTGTTTCTAATCTGGTTCCGTTGGGAGAAGTTTTAGGACCATGCCGGCATGCCGTTGCACCCCTGCCGTTGCTGATCAGGGCGGACGGCTGCAAATGGAACGGTTCGCACTCGAACGATGGCAGGTCAGATGAACGCACGCACCTACCGGTGGGAGCTCGTTCCATACTCCAGACTACCCCTTCGATCCAGTAAGGGCTAAGTCTTATTTTTCGCGGGAGTTAGGTGCGCCTTGCTCCTCTGTCACAGTCACTACTTCGTGGACTGTCACATCATCCGACTTCAGCCCGGCTCGGAGCGAGGTGATGCCACCGATGATGCCGCCAATGACAAGTATCGCGCCGATCAGCACGGCCAGCACCATTGCGACCACGATGAATATCGCAAATCCACCACCGATTGTTGTACTCATCCGGAGCTCCCACTATTTCTTGACCCTCAACGTTTGTCATTCAGATGATACTTCATCTACAGTCGAAAGATTGCATGTCCGTCGGGCCATCATGGTCTATAGATCACGCGGGTGAACGAGGAGACTGTCGCGAAGCCCAAGCGACGAGTTCAGGCCCGCATCAGTTTGGTCGATCGCGCGGGCAACGGTTCACGATTGAACGCCGATCTGGAGAGTGGAACGCTCGACCCTGATCTCCGGCAACCGCTCAGGATCCTAGTTGCCTCTTCGTGCAGCGAAGTATCCCGCGTTTGAGTCACTGTAGATAGCAGCGCGTGCGCCTTGGAATCTTGCGGCCCATTCTGGGCGTCCGGTTCTGAGTTCCGGCGTCACGGACATCGTCCCGTTGCCGAATACTCGCAGGTCCCCGTTCTCGAATGCAGCATCACAACCCATAAGGCAGGCGAGCATCGCAACGTTCGGGTCGCGTCGTTCTTCCTCGGTGCAGTCGCGTCGGGGTTTGATGTGGGCAGCGACAAGGTATTTGGCGTCGGTTAGCTGCCCACAAAGTCCACATTCGGCCTGATCCCGACCTCGGAGGAGGAGTTTGCGGAGTGCACGCTGTTCGGCTCGTCCATATGTCACCCGTTCCACGTCGGTCGGGCCCTCCACAGCGAGCTCTTCCTCAATGAGATCCTCGACCGACTTGGACGCGATGCCGGCTATTTCAAGCAATGCGTCGAACAGATCTGGACTCACGCGAAATAGATAACCCTGGGACACGTCACCGTTTTTATCGAAGGGCCCGAGGGGAGTTTTTGCTTCAAGCCGCACTTCTAATGGAATGTCGTTCTTTGCAATCGGCTCGCTTAGCGGCCGGTATTCGAGTGGGATCTGCAGACCCTCTTCGACCCAGTCTTCGTCGGGCCGATCGACGTAGGGTTTCGGTGTTGGTCGGCCTCGCCCAGTCGCCGTGCTGATCCCGACTACATACTGTGCCGTGTAGTGGAAAATTGTGTCGCCAGCACGTACTAGCGCCATGTTTTTCCAGTGCTGTGGGATTGTTTTGCCGTCACGTTTTGCTGTTGGAGCCCATACGATTTCGTTGATCGCTGGGCCACCTCGCTTGCTTTGGTTCACCCACCATGTTCTCGCCATGTCACGAGGATACATGCAGACGATGCAAAAGTAGTTTCACGGGATAGGATGCTGAGATGTCACGGCTTCTGAAGAGCTCCATGCTTAAGGATCCGCCCAAGGCCATTGAGTTCCTCGTGGGCGACAGGAAGAGCAATACCTACAGTTATACCTGGAAGGTCTGGGCAGACAAGACCAGCTTCTATATTGCCCAGAAGGATGGGAAGCTGTTTCCTCACAAGTTCAGCCTTCACGGCAAAGACTCCAGACACCCCAGCGGCCCCGTCATCATGTTTCGTGACTCCAATGACCGTCCCCACGAAACTGCCTTCATTGACGCCCCGGATGGCTTCTTCCCCTGCAAGATCGGCGGGGTCGAGAGGTTCAAAGGAGTTCGCTGGGTGCTTCGCTTCAGATTCACTTGGGACATGTTCGGACAGAGCTGTCCATCGGCCGTTCCGCCGAGGAAGTTGAAGCGTGGCCGGCAGGGTGTGCTCATTCCGCCACCTGGGTTCATGAAGGCAACTGATGTCGACTTCTTCTATAGCAACAACGGTTGGCCCCAGATTCCAATCGAGAAGGACGCGATCCGCAAAAACGCTGTTGTTGGTCCATTGAAGAATGAAAATGGCGAGTATCTCGTTGGTCAGGTTAGTCAAAAGTCGCTGCTTCTACCTGGCAGGCAGACTCCTGAGCCGACAGTATCCGCGCCTTTACCGAACTCTCGCAATGATATTAATCGCGGCCTGTCGTTTATGTGCGACGGAACCGTCATGTGGGTGGTCGAGAATAAGTTCAGTCAGGAATATATGAACCGTCAGTTGGAATCTCGTGGATCGGGCTAGCCATCGAGCGGGGTTGACGCATCACCGTGGGCGTGCGTCTTCACCAGTTTTTCAGCGTTCGACGGTTTCGGGGCCGGGTCCGGGGACAGCTTTCGCGCCGCCGACTATTAACCCGGCACCGACTCCCTCCACCTTTGGCTACCTCTGTACCTTTAACCAAGTTCTGGCCAATAATGATGAGATGGGAAGGGGAAGGGTCAACTTCGAACGAGGCATCCTGCGGTTAGCGTCCTATGCACGAACTCATGGTCACGCGAACCCAAAGAACAGCGAAGAGTGGCTCGGTTGGCGGATCGGGCTCTGGGTGTCTCAGCTACGGGTCAAGTACCGAACTGGCAAACTGACGACCGAGCAGGTCAACGAGGCAACGGCTATTGGAGTGAGGTTTTCTCCGCCCTATCGCGCACCGAAGACGAAGCCACCGACAGGAGCCGAACGTCGAGAAGCGGAGATGCTCCGCAAGCTGTCGCTCCTCGAGAAGTTCTACCGCTCACACGGCCATATCAATGTCGGGCAGCTCGTCGGAACCGAAGACTGGCCGGGAGCGGGCCGCTGGATCTCACGAATTCGGGCGCTCAATCGACAGGGGAAGCTTCCTCTATCGGTCGCGCGAGCGGCCGCGGCGATGAATCTTGATTGGAATCCGGGTATGGGCAGAAATCCAGGCTCAACGAGAAGGTATTAGGGATGGTGGTAGATTTCCACGCTTCTGCGCTCACCTCCTCGATGGCGATGCCCCCTCTGACCAGCCAGCAGTCAACGACCGCGGTACTGATATGAGGTTCCCCACGTCCGCTCGACCTACCTGGTATCTCGCGTCTCTGCGAACATCGCTCCCCCTTACAGCTGAGTTCATTGGTCCACCACTGCTCCGTCAGTCCCCAGTCGCGACAGTGTCTCTACCCTAGTTGCTGGGGTTCGGCTTGCTATCTCGAAGTCCAGGTCTATGCCTATTCCAGGACTGTTAGGAACTGGTACATGGCCGTCGACGGCCATGGGAATCGGACTTAGCATCGCGGTCTGGTCGAATTTTTGCCGTTCACTTTGATTTGAAGCGGTGTATCTTTCTGTGGCGGAGGCGACCGAGTGATCCGGTAGCTCCATTATTCCAAGATTCGCGACTGCACTGGAGATTTGCAAGCATGCGGCTGTGCTCACTGGGCTGAGTGGATTGTGCGGTACAACTTTCGATCCAACTGATTCTGCGATGGCCGCAATTTTCATCGCACCAGTGATGCCTCCGGCCAAGCAGACGCTGATTCTCGTGTAAGCCAATGGATAGCGACTGAGCAGCATCTGGAACTCTTCGGGCGTGTGCAACCGCTCCCCCGTCGCTACCGGCACTGGCACCGATGACGCGACATGCGCCATCGAGTCGAGATTGTCCGGACGGACAGGGTCCTCAATGAACATTGGCATCACCTCTGCGACAGCGTGGCCGAATGTCACGGATTCGCTGATGCTCAGCCGTCGATGCAGCTCAACGCACAAATCAAGCCCGTCGCCGACCTCGTCGCGTAGAGTTTTGAGCACCTTGACTGCCCCGCTGATGTATTGCGCATTCGATGTTTCGAGCCTCTCGCCGCGGTCAATGTCGAGAAACGGCGACAGGTGCCCTACCGCACTGTACCCCTCGCCCTGAGCCTTCTTGCAGTCGTTGATGAGCTCATCGACAGTTGCTCCGGCAACGTGTTTGTACACCCGCACTCGTTCTCTCGCTGCCCCGCCGAGGAGTTCATGAACAGGAGCGCCGAGACGCTTTCCCGCCAAGTCCCATAACGCGATGTCGATCGCGCTCAACGCCCCCATAATGACGGCACCACGGAAATGGTATGCGCGATACATGAACTGCCAGTGGTGCTCGATCCTCCTCGGATCCTGTCCGACGAGGTAGTCGGCGAAAGTCTTCACCACCTCGGCTGCGGCCTCCTGGTAGGCCCAGGAACCGGACTCACCGACACCGTGTAAACCGTCATCGGTTTCGATGCTGACGTAGAGAATCCGGTTGACCTGGACAGGGCGAACAGCAGTGATCATTGGCATCAAGCCTCCTGTTGAATTGGGTTCTGTGTGGTTAGGAGCCGAGTGGAATCAGCCGATAGGTTTTCGCTGGCTTTCACGTCGCCCGCGCATAGCGGGACGTGGCCGATCCGTCTTGGATTTCTACAGAAGGAAGGGAGCCATGATCGACAGGATGATGAGCATCATCGCCCCGCCCAGTCGGGAAGCGATCTGAAGGAACGGCATCAGTTCGAGTCGGCCCGCCGCGGAGAGGACGGCGACGTCTCCCGACCCGCCCATATCGGCCATTCCGAGGCCACCGCTGATGGAGGATTCGACAAAGTAGAAGCCGACCAGCATTCCTGCCCCGCCCGCAGCTGCAGCCGCAACAATCACAGTCACCACGACGATGAGGAGGTATCGAGGATCGGACGCGATTTCGACGATGGCATCGAAGTCGACCATGCCGGCACTGATAGAGACGAGAACGGCAGGGATCCATGCGTGCGAGATGAAGTTGTACCACTGCTCAGCACCGAGGTTGAGATGTTCCGGCAGGAGGTTGAAAATCTTGAGCACGGCAGCCACAACAATGATCCACACATAGGCATGCAACCCTGGAATCAGGGACGACAGGATCTCACCTACCATGTAGATCGTGATCGACAGTACCAATCCAACGGTGATGTCTTTGATCGTAAGAGGTGTTTCGTCCGAGGCCTTCGAATAATCGAAATCGCCTTTGCGCATCATTCGGCCTTCGCCGCTGAAGCTCTTCGCCTTCACGGTCTTACCGATCCCGTTGAGGATTCCCGCGATGATGATGCAAACGACGTTGGCGACGATGACTGCTGGGGCGATCTGCTCGAGGAACGAACCGGCGTCTCCCCCGCTGGCTGAGGCGAAGATTTCCGACATTGGCACTGCACCTGCAGCCATGCCGCCGCCCATGACCGGCCCTACGACCAACATGACCGCTCGGCCGACGCCGAATCCGGTCAGCATTCCCATCAGTGCGCCGACGAGAAAGGCTGTGACGACTCCGGCGATGATTGGGAAGAAGAAGCGCGCGCCTACGCTGACCAGCAGCTTCCGATTCATCCCGAGAATAGATCCGACGATGAGGCCCGTCACGACAAGTTCGGAGAACCCAAGTTCGTTGTAGAACGAATCGGCCAAGTCGGCGAACTCCTGAGGGAAGACCCCAGTGAAGACGATCAAGGCCGGAATGACGATGCACAGCAGCGATCCTCCTCCGAATGTGTTGAACACTGGAATTGAATCGCCGATGTATTTCAGGGCACCGCCGACGATCATTGCGATCGCCATTCCGCTGACGATGTTGACTGGCATGACATTGAGGAAAATGGCCGCGATGATCACCACCAGGCAGGCCAAGTAGAAGGGCCAGGGGAGGCCCATGATTGAACGTTGCTTGCTGTCATGGTGGTTGTCTTGTTCGGGTGCCTCAGCGTTGCCGCGTTTCTGCGCGGTCTGAGATTCGTAATGCGTCATTGCATCTCCGTTTTTGAGTTGACCGATAGCTGCAATGGGCTATGCCAACCGGCACCGCACATTGCGCAACTTGAAGCTACTAATCTGTGTACGCGATTCGAGCGATCGCTGGTTTGCTCGAGATCGGTGGCCTCGCCTCAAATCTGGTTGGCCGTCGACGAGCCGCGCCTGCAGCGCGTTCTCTACTTTGTAGTTTCACTCCCCCCGAAGCACGTCGATGATGGCTTGACCGAGTGTCGCCGTGGTGCCCTGTCCTCCGACATCGGGAGTCAGCGCCGTTGGGTCTGAGGTCCGGAGAACCTCGTCGATGGCTTTCTCGATATCTGTTCCAGCTGCCTCACAACCAAGGTGGTCGAGCATCATCGCTCCAGACCAGATCTGTCCGATCGGGTTGGCAATTCCTTTGCCGGCGATGTCGGGTGCCGAACCGTGGACGGGCTCAAACAGGCTGGGAAACTCACCCGTCGGGTTGATGTTGGCGCTCGGTGCAACACCGATCGTGCCCGTGCACGCAGGACCGAGGTCCGAGAGTATGTCGCCGAAGAGATTGGATGCGACGACGACGTCGAACCATTCCGGGTGTTGAACGAAGTGAGCAGTGAGGATGTCGATGTGGAATTGGTTCGTCTCGATGCCTGGGTGATTTTCCTGGATCGCTTCGAATCTCGTGTCCCAGTACGGCATGGTGATCGAGATTCCGTTGCTCTTCGTCGCCGATGTCACCTTCTTGCGGCGCTTCTCAGCCTGGGCGAAGGCATACTCCATGACACGGTCGACGCCGATCCGCGTCATCACCGTCTCCTGCATAGCAAGCTCACGGTCAGTCCCTTCGAACAGCACGCCGCCAGCGTTAGAGTATTCCCCTTCCGTGTTCTCTCGGACAACGAGGAAGTCGACGTCGCCAGGCCCTTTGTCACGCAGAGGCGGAGTGATACCGGGAAGGATCTTGCACGGCCGGAGATTCACGTACTGGTCGAACTGCCTCCGGAACTGCAGGAGACTTCCCCAAAGGGACACATGGTCGGGAATCGCATCGGGCCAACCGACAGCGCCGAAGAAGATCGAGTCAAACTCACTCAGCTGGTTTTTCCAACCGTCGGGCAACATCTGGCCGTGCTGTTGGTAGTACTCGACGCTGGCAAAGTCCAACCATTCGAACTCCACGTCCACACCATGACGCTGAGCAGCGGCTTCGACAGCCTGCACACCAAGTGGCATGACTTCTTTTCCGATGCCATCTCCCGGAATGACTGCAATCTTCGGCATGTACGTACCTCCACCTTCCTGTGCGTCGGGCCCGTGCTGGGAGGGATTCCGACGATGCTTTGATTTGCTTGGCCACGAATCTAACAGCGAAATCAGTCGTTTCACCCACCATTTGAATCAACTCCGGCTTGACCTAAACGCAATGCTGAGTCGACCAATGTTGGACGGTCTCTACCTAGACTGGGACCGTGAGAGTCGACGATTTCCAGTTCTTCGCCACGATCGGCGAAGAGATGAACCTGACTGCAGCGGCCAGGTCAATGGGAATGTCGGTGTCAGCAGTCAGCAGACGACTCACACAATTAGAGAACCGACTCGGCGTCCAGCTGATCAAACGCACCTCGCGTCAAATGCTTTTGACTAGTGAAGGGCTGCGCTATTTCGAAGGCGCTCGACGCATCGTGCATGAGGCCGACGTACTGCACGCCGATATCTCCAACAGCGTCGACAGTGAACGTGGGACTCTCGTTGTGTTCGGCACTTTGGGATTCGGGCGCACACATCTGTCCGAACTGGTGGCAGATTTTCACACGCTGTACCCAAATATCGAGATACATCTCGAGCTCTCAGGCGACCCATTCAACCTGGAGAATACTCATTTCGACATGCTCGTCGGAGTCGGCGCGGCAAAGGATTCTCAACTGACCTACCGCAGGCTTCTGACGAATCGACGCGTGCTTTGCGCGTCACCCGACTATGTCAACCGCAGAGGATACCCGAGCTCAGTTTCTGAACTTCCTGAGCACGACTGCATCATTCTCAACGAGCACGAACCCGACTTCACTCTGTGGAAGTTCGAGCTCGACGGCGTCGTCACACCGGTCCGGGTCCGTGGACCGCTGAGATGCAATGACGGCGACACTGTCACCAAATGGGCTGTTCTCGGACACGGAATTGCGATGCGCTCGATTTGGAACGTCCGCCCGTTCCTGGAAAGCGGTCAATTGGTCCCGATCTTGCCGAATGTGCCGACCATTCGATCAGACGTCTACCTCGCCTTCCCCAACAACGAGTACTTCCCGCTCCGCGCCAGACGCTTCACCGAGTTTCTGCAGCAGGAGATCCCCAAGCGGGTGAAGTCGGCAACCGACTTTGTCGACTACACCGACTAGTCACCATCCTGGCGTTTCAAAAGACCCGTCCACCACTCAAAGGAGAGAAGAACGATGGCCAAGATACTCATTATGGGACTAGGAGCACTCGGCTCGGTCTACGCTGCGCTGATGAAGAGCGCCGGCCACGAAGTCCACGGAGTGGGTCTGGCGGTTGACCACATTGATGCAATCGCGGCTCATGGTCTAAGAGTCACCGGTGCCAGCGGCGATCGCACAGTCCAACTCGACTCGGTGAGCACGACGACCGACGGGCTCGCCGCCGATTTCGATCTGATTGTCATCGCTACGAAAGCCTACGATGTTGAGCAAGCAGCGCTCGATACAGCACCGTTGGTCGGTCCGAACATGATTATCCAGTCGATCCAGAACGGAGTCGGATCGATGGATCTCATCGCGCCGCATCTTCCGCAATCTCAATTGTGCCTTGGGGTCGTGGGCGGGTTCGGGGCCTCAGTACCCGAACCAGGACACGCGCATCACAACGGAATGGCATTAGTCCGCTTCTCGCCCTATTCAGATCTAGCGATGTCTGAAGTCGACAAGGTCGTAGAGATCTGGCGCTCTGCGGGCTTCGACGCGACCTCGCTGCGTGACCCATCACGTGTCATCTGGGAGAAGCTGATCATGAACGTGGCGTTCTCCGGCCCGGGAGTGCTCAACAAGCTCACCATCGGCGAAATGATGGCAGACGAGAACGCCTGGCAAGTCTCTCGCGCATGCCTCTTGGAAGCCTACGCCGTCGCACAAGCACTTGAAGTACCCAACCAGATCACCGACCCGGTCCACCACGTGCGAACTCTCGCAGGAAACATTCCTGACGCGAAGCCGTCTATGCTCCTCGACGCACTGCGAGGTTCCCGAGGCGAGATCGACGTGATCAATGGTTCCGTCGTCCGATTCGGTGCGGAAGTCGGAGTGCCGACCCCCGTCAATTCGACGGTAGTCAATCTCGTCAAAGCATGGGAGACAACCCTTCAGCCGAAATGATGTTCCGACGGGTGAGCTTTCTGATCCGCAGGTATGAGCACCATCCGTTGATTATTCGAGCGGTCTGCTCACGCGACACCGTTGAGCTTCCATGCGCCGATAAGCGCAATTACCAGACGCCCACAGCGAAACTCTCGAGCATTCAGACGGGTGGCGGGTGCACCAGAACACGGTGGCAATGCAGGGCTATGAGATTACGTTTAGACAGTTTGCCGTGGGAAACGACCCAGCACCGGAAATGGCCGGAACCAAATGTGGACGGCACCTTCCTGGGCACAACAGGTTCGCGCCAGTCAGGATGGCTAGTGGAACAACTCACCGACGAGCCTGGGAGCGGCGCGCACAGAAGCGACCTTGCCGCTGAGAGGCTCCATATTCACTTCATATGACTTCTCGACGCACACGCCCTCTACCCAGCTTGGAACAGCAAGTATTCAATAACATCGCAGGTTACATCCGAATCTAAGGTGATTCGTACTTTATCGATCAGGTCTATGTAATCGGCATATTCGTCTGGGGTCCACCATGAAGTTGAACGAAAGCCCACGGAGTGGGCAACTCGCTGGTCGAGAATCAGTGGCAATTTCGTACTGCGTATAGCCCTGTCGTGGCTGTAAAAATAGAGAAGCTTTGTGTAGAAGGCAGGCCCCAGATATTTCAGCCGAGACTGGGCTTGGAAGTGGAAGGCCTCGTATCCCGTTCTCGGATCGAAGTCAGATTCGCGGAGCGCCGTCAGTGCAGCGAAGATGCGGTCACTTGCCGTGCCGTCGTTAAGCACACGAACGCCACGACCGACTCCTCGGGCTTTGTTCCCAACTCCCCAGGCATAGACGGCGACAAAAAAGTTAAGAGCATCTGTCGGCGTCTCTACTTCTTGCCCGAGCCTGAAAAGATCAGACCGGTTCAAATAGCGCCGCCCTCGATCGTCTAGCCCCTCACGGCTGAGTACTGGAGGTACAGCGTAGATGTCGACCGGCCAACGATCGAGCCAATGGCGGGGATAGAAATGAAACCCCTGCGCGTGAACCTCGTCAATCGTTGGAATCGTACCCATCGCGCGGAGGGATTCGGCAACTTCTCCCGCGTCCACGGTGTTCGCCATAGACGTTCCTTCCTCTTCGAACGAAGTTGTCCTAGACGTGAACGCTGGTGGTTGATGGTGCTGTCAACGGCCCCTAGTTAGCTTCTTCGAAAGAAACTATCTGACCGCCAATCTCCGCCTGAAGATCTACCGCACTTTCGGTGCTGCCATCGGTTGCAATAATCCAGTTCTCTCCAGTCAACCAATCGCCCATCCCCTCGGCCTTATCGGACTTCTTGACCTCTGTGATTTGGTATTGCACCCCGGAAGAATCCTTAAATACCGACAGCTGGGACGAGTCCCCACACTCACCCGACTGTAATGCGCCGGTAACGGTGTCGGACTGGCTCCAGTCGTCACATGTACCGCCCGCGCCTGTGAAGGCCTCGCGGAGTTCATCTACATCTTTGAAATTACCGCCAGACTCGTCGGGGCCGCAGCCTCCCAGAAAACCAGCCATGACGATGACAGAGACAAGACCTAAAACGCGCTTCACTATCGATTCCTATTTCTATTTAACAGCTTCGAGCTTCTGAGTGCACTTGAACAAAGTGCAAAATTTGCACCCATGGCTGGTTAGGTTGCGTCTGAACCACGCCAGTCCGAAAACATCCACGTCCGCTGCGGCATTTTGCCCACAGACCATGGTGCTTCCAACACTCCGAAATCGGGAAACATTTTCGAGTACAACTTGATGTTAGGCCAGCTTGTCTCGATCTCTCGCTCCCTACTCGGCAAGTATCCAAACCGTTATGTATAAGAGTCCCAGGTCCACTCTTCCTCCTTGGTTACGGACACCAACGACATCACCGAATCAAGCCTTCTGGCAAAGCCCAAAGTGATACGACTGCACGGCGGTGCGATCCACAATCCGGCATAATCAGAAACATGAAACACACTACGACTACCGACCTCGCCAAAGAGTTCGGAATCACGCGTGAAGACGTCCGAGTCGTACTCCGGAAAGAGTATGGAACACTTGCGAACCCTCACAAAGAATGGCGTCTCGACGAGGAGCAGACTGCTCGAACGCGAGAACTCCTCACAAAAATAGTCGCAACCAAGGACAAAGATCAGTCACGCGGTGATGACGGCTCTCTCCCTTTGAACGATGGTGCCGTAGTCCACGAAATAGCGGTCAAGGTCTTCGAACACATCGTAGACGGCGGATCAGTCTTCGCGGATGTCGATGTCTTCACTGACGAAAATATCGAGGTGCTCTTTAAGCGATTCGTTGGCGCTCCGGAAGTCGACGGGGACAGCTCGTTTGCCGGCAAGTTAGCGATTCAGTTCGACGGCGTGGCAGATGGTCCAATTCTCCTCTTTGCCGAGGCAGTCCTGTTGCAGATTGGCCCACTCGACCAATTCAATTTGGACACCAAGATCAGGTATGTCCAGGAAGTCTTGGACTTAGCGTCGGAGTCATACGCCATACCGGAATACGTCCAAGAGGCTCTTGGGCACGGGACGTTTGGTGGAGGTCAGCGCTTCAGCATGAAACGCTACGAGCACATGGTCTTCGTTCTCGAGCTGATTCGATTCGTTCGTACATTGGACCGAAACGATCAGCAGGCTCTCCTCCGTGATCCTGTGAAGTGCGCTGAACTCGTACGAAGTGCCCCCGGGCCGTACGAGCCGTCCTTACGCAACTCGATCATCTATCAACTTCACCCTGACTACTACCAGCCGATCGTTTCGGAGAAGGCCAAGGCTCAGATTGTCGAGGCGTTCTGTGCTGATGTTTTGGGCAGGGAGCCGTCCGATAACCTCGACAGTGATCTTCACGCACTCGATCAGGAATTTCTCCGAAGGAATGGGCAGCGACCGAACTTCTACTCCGAAGAGCTTCGGCTGGAATGGGATCCATCATTCGACGGATACTATGACTCCGCGCTAGATGAAGAAGAGGACGAATACACCACTGCAGATATCGTCGACGAAGGGAGCTTCTTTTCCGCGTCGTTCCTCGATCAAATAGTCCAGGCACTTACGCACGAGAAGAACCTCATCCTCGAGGGGAGCCCGGGAACGGGCAAGACATGGCTCGCACGACGCATCGCAGCTGCGGCAACCGGATACAACGACAACGACCACATCCGATCGGTTCAATTCCACCCTGGCACGTCGTACGAAGACTTCGTACGCGGCTGGCGGCCCAAGGGCACAGGAAAGCTTGCGCTCGTCGACGGTCCTATCCTCGAACATGCGCAACGTGCATTCGACGATCCCGACAACAACTATGTCCTCGTGATCGAAGAAATCAACCGCGGTAATCCTGCTCAGGCCTTCGGTGAATTGCTCACTCTGATAGAAGAGTCAAAACGAAACCCAGATGATGCACTCGACCTCGCCTACATGCACGACGATGAGGAACCCTTCTACCTCCCGGAAAATCTCCTCATCATTGGAACGATGAACATCGCTGACCGCTCGCTAGCGCTGGTCGATTTCGCGCTTCGCCGGCGCTTTGCATTCCAGAGGCTCGAACCAATGCTCAATGACGCCTGGCGCGCTGAGGTTGTACGTCATGTGGGTCCTGAGAACGACGAGAAGGTCGTCGAGATCCAGCGTCGCATGACAGACCTCAACGATCAGATTGCTGATGACCGGATGTTGGGTCCGGCCTTTCGCATAGGCCACTCGTTCGTAACACCGACCTCCGCTGTCGACGATATTGACCGCTGGTTTACAAACATCGTCAACCGCAAACTCGTTCCGCAGCTCGAAGAGTACTGGATCGAATCCCCCTCGATAGTCGACTCAATCGCGGAAACCCTCCGCAACCCCCTCTGATGAGCATCGTTGTAGGAGCAGGACGGACGCGCATCGAAGTCCGCAGTCTCTGGTTCCTGCTCGTGTACGCCTCGGAAATTCTGGACGACCTTGCCACGCCCGATCGGGAGATACTGCTATCTGGCGAGCACGACAACGACCTTCTAGATGCAGTCGGCCTGATCCTCGTACGCGACGTCGAAAAGAGGTTGCGTTCCATGCTCGCCCCCAACTACGAACGGAAAACAGAAGCATTGACCCGGGTGCGAGGAAGGATCAACCACTTAGGGACAGCACGTCGACGCTTGATGGATTCAGGACGCGTTCTCTGCAGTTATTCCCAGCACACTGTCGACCTACCGCGCTACCGATACATGCTCGTCACTCTCCGACTGCTTGCGGAGACAACAACTTCTAATGAGCTCCTTGAAGGCTGCGCACGAGTCTCCCAGCTAGTTGAGCGGCGAGGCGTTCGACCAATCGATCCGTCTAGAACCGATCTTGCCCGAGAGCAGTATGGTCGCCACGATGCGATTGACAAGACGTTGGTTCGGCTGTGCGCTTTGGTCCGCCAGATGAGGCTGCCTGAACATTCGGAAGGAGACATCGACGTGCCAGTACTGCAAAATGACGAAGCCGCTCAACACAGGTTGAGGAACCTGTTCGAAACGGCGGTTCGGAACTTCTATCGGTTTCATTTGGAATCCAAGGGGTACAGCGTTCAAGCAAGGTCTCGTCAATGGTCCGACGGAGTCGAAACCTCGGATCATAAATTTCTGCCCACTTTGGACATCGACGCACTCATCCGTTCAAACGAACGCCAGATCGTCCTCGAATGCAAGTTCGGACCGATCTTCGAACAGCCGAGGTCGTTCGGAGCCGCTGCCTTAGCTCGACAGCCCAAGCTCAAGGCCGGGTACGTCCGACAGATCTTCACCTACTGCGAAGTATTCGGAAGCGACGCTCTCCCCACCGAGGGAGTCGTGCTTGCGGCAAGGGTGTCAGATAGTCCAGGCCGGGATCTCGATCTCCAATTGGGCCAGTGGCCAGTGCGAATCAGAGAAATCGACCTGACAGCGACTCCAAGCGACATCAGAAGTGCGCTACTCTCTGCAATTGATCAATGACCCAGCAGATCATCCCCCGTGGAACATGACTCGTTGAGTTCATGTAGACAACTTGCGCTCAGCAAAAGAACTGTGACAATCCAGTTCGTAAGGCATGTGTCGCTCAGAGCACTTCAGCTTCACCAACGACGACCTACCGCGTGATGTCGATCTGTTTAAGTTCGAGATTAGCGTTTCCTCAGTACCTCACCGTGCCGAACCGCTGTGACCGTACCGTCGAATACCGCAAACTCTCCCCCGATGAGTACTGTCGAGACTCCGCTCGCAAGTTGCCAAGGATCGCCATACGTCGAATTTTCACGGACTGTGTCAGGATCGAATATTGCAAGGTCAGCAATGTTTCCCTGTGCGACTAGACCGCGATCGACCAACCTCATCCGTTCGGCTGGTTGACTGGTCATCTTGCGGACAGCCTCTTCCAGGGTGATCAGGCCTTCGTCGCGCACATACTTGCCCAGTACCCTGGCGAATGTTCCGAACGAACGGGGGTGCGGCATACCTTCCCCTTCGGGCTTCAG
The DNA here is from genome assembly GCF_057654315.1 of Brevibacterium sp. Lmc1. NCBI lineage: Bacteria > Bacillati > Actinomycetota > Actinomycetes > Micrococcales > Brevibacteriaceae > Brevibacterium > Brevibacterium sp. Lmc1. The sequence continues at coordinate 2,424,721 of NZ_CM172803.1, forward strand.
TGTCCAACCGTCGCTCGCGACCGAGACGAGCGGATGAGAAAGCACCTTCGAGACATCGGCAGGATCCATCGCGTGGTTGACAATCCCGACAGAGGCCCCGTGAGCTGCGAGGACACGCATTGCAGCTTCTTCTGCGTTGCAACCCGCTGCTCTACCGATCTGCGCGATGGAGCTCCCGATCGCCCATGTGTAGTCGTCATCACTGTCCCCGTTTCCGAGAGCAGAGATAACGACTCCCTCAGGATCGATGTCTCTTCCAAATCGAGCTGCCATATCGCTTGCAATCCTCGACCGCGTCATCGGATCAGCGAGTCGTTCCAACAATGCCTCCTGCCCACCGTCCATCGCGTATCCGGGCAGTCTCGAGGTCAGTCTCGTACTTGAGGCTGTGTATGGATAGACATCGGCTTTGACATCGAGTCCATCCTCTCGCGCTCGTTCAATCCGTTTCAACGCGAGAGCCGGCGAGCCGTAGTTCTCCGGCCCCATAGCTTTGAGATGGGAGATCTCCAACCTGGCTCCGGCCGCAGTGGCCGCTTCGATGGCTTCGTCGACCGCGGAGAGAAGACTGTGGGACTCGTTCCTCATATGCGTCGAGTAGAGCAGATCGGCCCCTGCAGCTTCCGCTACAAGTGCAGCTACTTCGTTCGGCTGAGAATACATTCCTGGAGCGTAGATGAGTCCGCTAGAGAACCCATATACTCCCGCTGAGGCCGCCTCCGCGACCTGTGCCTTCATCTCTGCCAGTTGGGCCGTGTCCGGAACGGCGTCGACCGGTCCCATCACGTACGAGCGAATACTCGACAACCCGGCTTGCAGGGCGATGTTAATACCTGGTCCGATTACTTGCACTGCCTCGGCGAACCCCTGAGCTCCGGTCCATTCGGCGGTGAATTCTGCGTCTAGGTGGGCATTGTCGAGCTGGATCTGAGCAACTGACCGTGCTGGGAATGGCGAGGACCCGCAGTTTCCGACAAGAGCAGTGGTGACGCCTTGCAGCAGTTGTGTCTCTGCTGCAGGATCTGCCATGACTGAGAAGTCAGAGTGGGAATGCAGATCGATGAAGCCAGGGGCAAGCACTTGGTTTTGAGCATTGATTGTTCGACGCGCCCGTGTCTCGTCCAGCGAATCGACATGGCTTTGCGACTTTTCGCGCTCCGCCTCGCCAGAGGCAGCCTCGCGGGTGTCGGAGACTTGGACGATTCTTCCGTCGCGGATTCCGACTTCCCCGTGGAATCCCGGACGTCCGCTGCCATCGATGATGTGTGCGTTGGTGATGAGAAGATCAAACATTGTTTACCTCGTTTCGACGAAGAGGATGAGGAAGTACATGATGCAAGCGGGAACTAGGAGCATCCATCCTGTGAACAGCATGTTGCGGAGGTTCGTTGACCGGGCGAGTCCCATGACTCCCACCATGTTTCCGTTGGGGAAAGGCCCGTAGGTGTCAGCTTTCGATGCGAAGAGAAGCACAATGACCCACGAGCCGGCGCTCACGCCGAGCGTAGTTCCGAGGTCGCCGAATACCTTGTCGAGCAGAACCACCTGCGCCGCAGTAGCTCCAGGTACGCCGACCCAGCCCAGCAGAGCGATGATGATCGTGAAGACGAACGGGGACGCAGATTCGAGCTGTGCGCCGAATAGGTCCATGACGACGTCGAACGGAGCCAACTTGTCGATGATGATGAAGAGGGCCGCTAGCAACCAGAACAGGATGAAGATGCTGATGACCTGCGAGCATCCTCGATAGATGGTGGAGACGATGTCCGCTACTCTCATCCGACTTGCGATGGCGGTGGCGACGCCGAGGATAGGCAAAGCGAGAAGGGGGAAAGTGGTTCCGGCCGACGTGACAGCGGCGAAGACAACAGATACTGCTAAGAGTGCGAGAAAGACGAACGTCGGCAACCGCGATCCGGGGGTCTCACCAGATTTCGCTTCTCCTACTTCCTCGGCCGAATAGAAGTCATTCTCTTTGGCCGTCCAGCGCTGCATCAGCGCTACCACTGGCACTCCGACTACCAGGGAGAGCAGGGCAATCGGTCCGCCACCGTAAAGGACGTACTGTCCGTAGTTCACCTCGGCCGCTTCCATGATCGCGACATTCGAGCCTGCGAACGGCGCTAGGGCAAGCCCTGCACAACCGCCGATGAAAAGCATCGACGCCGTAGCCGACTTCGTGTACCCAAGCCGAGCAGTAATCGGGAGGAGAATCGGTGCGGCGATCGCAATGGCACCGGCCAGCGTACCGAGAGCCGCCACCAGGATCAGGCAGGAGGCCATGACGCCGAAGACCATCATGTTTTTGCCGCTTCGTCCGAACACGTGCATCACGGTCGAGACGATGCTTTGAGCAACACCGGTAACTTTGAGAACCTCGCCGACACCTGCACCGAGCATGATGATGAGGCCGATGATCGTGATCTGGTCTGCCAACGATTCACCGAGCATCTCTCCGATCTCGATGGCTCCCATCTTGGAGATGATGATGCCTGCGACCACCGCGACGACAGTCGCCACGACGATGTCCATCCCAAGGATCGCCAATACAGCGTAGAGGACAATTGGGAGAAGCCCCCACAGCGTCGGACCATCGGATATGAAGGCTGCGACAACGGCGAGGACAACGCCAATCGAAGATATGACCCAGATCAACCTCGATCTGCCCGGCGTTAGCGCCGTCTCATATGCGTTGGATGACGTCTTCGAAGTTGGTGTATCGGGAAGAGCTTCGTTGCTCACTTAGTTCTCCTAAATCAAGGGTTATGACGTATCAATCAGTGTCCGTTAGATGGAGGCCTCAGCTAGAACCTCCCTAGTGGTCTGTCCTCGCCTGAGAAGTACGTATTGTTGGTCCCGATCGCCGTTGTAGCCGTAAATTGGGATCCGAGGCAATAGGTTGTACGAGAAGTGGTTGCTGAAGTAGTACGCCCCAGTTTCTGGCACAGCCACAATGTCTCCAGACTCAAGAGCCGGCAACATTGTGTCTCGTGCTAGAAGGTCACCAGCGAAACAGGCGGGTCCTGCAATATCGTGAGCGACCAGTTCTCCCTGTTCTTTCGGCGAACCGTCGGCATCAAAGGGCAGAATTCGCAATGGCCAATCTTTCGGCGCATAGGCAGTTCGAGTCGCCACCTGAACGCCCGCATGAGCAACTGCGATTTTGCGATCACCAGCCGACTTCACGTACTCAACGCGTGTCACCATCGTTCCGGTTTTGGCGAGGAGAGCTCGCCCGAACTCTGTCACGAGGTCGAAGCCGAACAGTTCAGGAACAGCGTCTTCGAGGGCCTTACGATAGTCTGCGAAAGTAGGAGTAATTTCTTCGCCGGCGAAGTTGACTGCAAGTCCTCCCCCAATGTCAATGCGCTTGATCTGCTTCTCACTGCCGCCACGGCGCGCAGATCGATCGTTGATTTCTTGAGCGAGTGCGACGACTTGCGAAATCCCTTGCGCAGCGTGTTGGAGGCTGACCCCTTGAGAACCCGAATGTATGTGGATCTGTGTTAACCAAGGACGGTTCAAATAGGCCCGAATGACTTCAGCTCGGGTACCTGGATCAGATAGTCCAAATCCGAACTTCGAAGTTGTCGAGGCCGTGCTCAGTGCTTCGATTTCTCCAGAGCCCGTCTGAGGATTGATTCTCAGACCGATCGGTGGCATAGCCTCACGGGCCGACAAATGATCCAGATCAGACAGTATTTGATCTACCCGGCAAAGTTCTTCGAAGTTGTCGATGTTCATCGATACTCCGAGCTCAAGCGCTTGCCTCAGCTCAGTCCAGGTCTTTGCAGGTGAGTCGAAGACGATCTTGTCCGGAGCGAACCCAGATGCCAAGGCCAGTGCAAGTTCGCCCTTGCTCGCAACCTCACAGCCAGCCCCCTTGTCAGCGTATCTCTGAAGTAGCTCCTTGACCGGTACAGCTTTACAAGCAACCGCGTGGAGAGCCGTACCCGGAATATTAAAAGCTGCGTCAAGTTCTTGGAAGAGGACGTCCAGAAGGTCTAGATCGATCAAGCCCACTAATGGTGTTACGTCGTCTAGATGCGGGAGGCCGGAGCCCGGGAACTGTTGCGCCAGCGAGAATATCGCCTGCATCCGCCTTGAAACGTGGTTGGGATCGATAGGTCGGCACGGCGTTGTGCTAAAGCTTGTTGGCATGATCCCAATCATAAGCACCTGTTGAATGATAGAAGCGACAATGAATGCACACTTTTGGATAGATCTCATTGTGCGTAAGTCACAACCAAAGCACCAAAGTCGCTATCTTGGCCGATGCAGCAAACTGGCCGAATACCAGATGTACTCGCATTCGAGGAGGAAGGAGTATTCAACTCTCTTCGGCGGCTGGAAGCGTGGACAACCATTCTCCATAAAGACGGTCTGATCTCTTCACAGCTAGCGCTACAGTGCAACTTTCGGGACTGAGCCAGTCGGCGTCATGAGATGCGGGAAAGAGCCAAGACAAACTATTCGATCTGTATGCCTCAAAGAGCCACAGGAGCACATCGAGTCTCTCTTGGGCGAGGCCCACGAGGCGCAATGGCTCAGCGGCCCGGCCGCTCAAGCCCACACACAGGATCAGCGTGAGCAGTTGACACTTGTCGTTCGGGCCCATAATCGTCCTGCGCTGCCTCGACAGAACCACTTTCGAATGTCGTACCTGCTGAGAGAACTACAGGATTGACGTCACGTCGATCCTGTCTTCGTGCGCGCCGGCATCCTAACACCCGTCAGTCCAGAGCATCGATGACCGTCATGCCACCAAACTGCCATGGGAGCCCCCTAGAAACATTTTCGAATACATGTTCTAATAAAGGAATGGACCTCCATTTCTGGAACACTGATCGACTGTCCGCCTATGACGCGAAGGCACGTCGCCGCTTCGTTCGCGTCATGGGCTTCGGCGCATCGGGATACCCGGATGCCATCGGACTCAGCGAGGTATCGAATACTGCGCTAAAGCATCTGGACCGTTTTGCCGACGACCATGGCTATCGTTTGATCCGTCGCAGTCGCGATGATTTCAGATTCCACGTCGTACTGATGATCTCCAACGAAGATCGGATCATCTCGCGGAACGTCTACACGTCGGTCGACGCGGTTGACGGCGCTGTAGACAGCGAGGCTGCCATTGCGACGGTCGAGGACGACACCGGATCGATCTTCAGCATCGCGGCCGTCTACAACTACTCCCCTTGGCCTAACGTTCTGACCGATGTCCAGGCATTCGCCGATCGGAATTCTGAAGGTCGTCTAATCGTTGGGGGCGACTTCAACATGGCCAGGATGCTCGATCACGATAAGGAGCTGCGGCACTTGGGCACCATCGCTTTCGAACGCATTAATCGCGACTTGGGGTGGACTGAAGTCCTGCCAGGCTCGTCCGGCGATGAAGTTCCCACGTGGCCAGTCGGCCCCTCGGCCGGAAATCGGCCGCGCCAGCTCGATCACGTCTTCGTCAAGGGGCTGTATGACTTCTCCGCGGAATGTTCAGTGACCATCCCACCAGAGGAGGACGTCCGCCTCTCCGATCACGCGCTTCTTCAGGCCCGTCTCCGCCCTGCTCAGGCGGAGTTCACCCGAGATATTTCGCGATCGGTCCTTGCGGCACGCTGATCCACACATTATCCCCGGCCGCAATCGAGCGAGCTCTACGATCGAAATCCCCTGGCGAGAATTGAACATTGAAATAGAGTTCCTACCGGACGTGGCCACTGCAATCTAATCTGGGCCGCTCTCTATCAGTACCGCCCTCAACGCTTAATAGAGCAAAACAGGCACACTGGAAGTATCGATCGACATCTTGCCCCGGATCTCCGGCCCGGGCGGAGATCGAGCCAGCAGCGAAAGTCGCCGGCTCGATCTCCCCGCTTGTGGTCAGGCCACCGCAGTGGCATCAACCTCTTGGTCAGAGGTCATCCGACGAGGCGTGAATGCTCCGACGATCAGCATGGCTGCGGCAGAGACGACAAGACCCACCATCGCATAGGGAACCACCGAGCCGACTGCCTGAGCAATTGCAGCTCCCGCGACTCCGCCTAGAACTCCAGCAATGGCACTACTCGGCCCGAGCAAGCTAGTACGTCGAAGCATGAAGCCGAGGAAAATGGGACAGAATAGTCCAGCTGCAGAATATGCGTAAGAGGCAACGATCCAATCGAGCGCACCGGGAAATGCTAATGAGAGTACAAGCGCGAGAGCAAGGACAACCACACTGAACACTCGTGAAAGCGACAGTTCTCGGCCAGGTGAAACCGCCGTCTTTGAGTATGACTTCACGAGGTCTTGGGTCACGTTGACGACAACCGACTGAACAGCACTGGTCACGGTCGACAACAGTGTCGCACAGATAAAGGTCGAATAGAGGACGGCGAGGATCAGCGGCATTTGAGAGATGACGGTGCCGGCGGCGTCTTCGGGGTTGGCGAGATCCGGATTCATTGAGTATGCCGACATGCCAAGTATGGCTGCATAGAACTTGGTGCCAAGGAGCAGAATGCCAGTGCCGATGAGCGACCATATTACGGCTTTGAGCGTGCTTGCAGCGTAGATTCGCTGGAAGTACATCTGGTTTGTCATCGTCCCTGGCAACACGGACATGAACCACAGCGCGATGGTGAGCAGGCCAGGTGCAATGAAGCCGTACCAGCTGGAGCGTTCCGGGGTGGCCGTTGCCATAACCTCTGTCCATCCGCCGGAACTGTTCAGGGCGAAAAACACCGTCGTGACACCCATGATCACCATGAGCCCTCCGAACAGGGCATCTGTCCAAGCCACCGAGGTCATGCCTCCTGGCAGCACGAAGATAAGTCCGACGATCGCAAATCCGATGGCGAGGAGAGTCGGACTGATGCCAGTGAAAGTACTGAAGAGATTTGCGAAAGCAACGAGCTGCGTGCACAGCCAGCCGAAAGGGACGACCATGGTCATCAGTGTGATGATCGTGGTCAAGAACTTGTGATTTCCATAGAGCTTCTTGATGATGTCTGGCAGGCTGACGAACTCGTGAGCGCGAAGCCATTTTGCTAAGAAGATAAGCCCCATTACCCCGCCGGCAGAGAAGAGTCCGTACGTGATTACTCCCCACCCGAACTGATAGCCCAGGCCCACTTGAGCGACGAGCATTCCTCCGCCCGAGGCGGTCGCAAACTGAGTCAAGAGAACTACGATGAACGGGAGACTGCGCCCACCGACGGACCACCCCTCGGCGCTTCGTGACTTCCGACTTATCCAAATTGCAAAAAGTACTGTCGCGACGAGGACCAGGGCGTTGGTCGCTAAATAGAGTACGGGTTCAGACATGGGGGCTCCCTAATACAGACTGGTTTGTTCGTAGATCGATGCCTACCAGTCAGCACTGTGGAGCGAACTAGGTGCGGCGGTTCCACCGCCGCCACCCGAATATCAGGTTCTCACTGTTCGGGTAGCAGTCAGCGGCCGCCTCCCTCCGAGCGGAATATCGCTCGGCTCGTGTCTCCACGGAAGAGGCTTTGACTGTAGACCACCGGCCACCCATCGCTCGTTGAACCCAAACGTGTAATCAGCAGGGCTGCTGTCGGCGAAGTCGGGCAGGAGAGCAGATGCTCTTCGTCCTCAGTGAGGATCACCGGTTCGATCGCGGTGCTGTCGTAGTTGATCTGAGTATCAAAATCGTTCTGCAGGATGTCCCACAGAGGCAGAGACATATTTGAATTCAACAAGTTGGGGAAACGACGGGTAACAAGCCAGGAAGTCTCCAACGCGGCGGGCTCACCGTCGATATAGCGAACACGCTGCAACAGCGTGAGGGCCTCGTTAGCCGCCACCGACAGACGGCGTGCCATGGTCGGATTGACCTGGTCCGCAGCGACTTTCAGGAGCTGATGGTCCGTGTCGGAAGGAATCGAGAACTTCAGGTCCAGGACCGAAAGGTCTCGCTTCTCCGGGTTCACGAATGTACCTCTTCCGCGTTTTCGAGAGAGATATCCTTCGTTGACCAACGCCAGCACAGCTTGGCGAATGGTTGAGCGACTCACTTTGTACTTTTCGCTCAATTCCAGTTCTGCGGTGATTCGTTCTCCGGATTCCCAGCTGCCAGTGCGAATCTTCTCGATGAAGATCTTCCGCAACTGCGCATGGAGAGGTTCCGCGCTCGTTTCATCCAATCGTTGCTCTGTCACTTCGCTGTCTACCTTCCGTTGGTATCAGCTTACGGTGCTTTATCATGGCTTGCCCCTCCTTCCTCTGTTTGATCAGTCGAGCTACCGAAGCCCGATCTCGAGCAAGTACGTCCTTTTCGACACGTCGTTGACGTTCGGTCTCTTTAGTCGCAGGTCCACCGCGAGTCACACGAGCTTGCGCGTTCTGGTCCGGATCGAGGGCTTTGACGACCATGTCCTCGGAGACCTGGAGGCGGTAGCCGACGACGTCTTCAGATGCAGCGGCAATGTCTTCGGCGGTGATGGATTCGGAATTCCTTCCCGCTGCCAGCGTGTCCTTCACCAGCGTCCCAATGATGTGATGGGCCGTTCGGAAGGACAGATCGTGCTCTCGGACGATGCCGTTCGCAAGTTCGGTCACGCAGCTGAAGTTCATCGATGCACGACGACGCATGAGTTCGGTATCGAAAGACATGTGCTCGAGAGTGTGGGTGAAGAGTTCGATCGAAGCCTTCGCCTCCGCAATGCCATTCCAGACCCAGCTGAGTGATTCGACACTGGATTCGCGCGAATGAGAGTAAGGAGCGGATTTGAGTGCTGTGAGGCTCGAAATCCAAGCAGCCTCGACATGCGCGGCTTTCGCCTTGATGTGCTCGAGTGTCACAGGGTTCTTCTTCTGAGGCATGATGCTGCTCGTCACGGCGATGTCGGCATCGACCTCAAGGTAACCGAACTCAGCGGTCGCCCAAACTTGCAGTTCAGCCCCGAAGCGGCTGAGATTGTTCGTGAGGATCGCCAATGCGCCAAGCGCCTCGACCGCGTAATCGCGTGAAGCGACCCCGTCGAGTGAATTGTCCATCGGCCCGTCGAACCCAAGCGCCTCTGCCGTAAACTCTCTGTCGAGGGGAAACGTCGTCGACGCCATGGCCCCACTACCCAGAGGGCACTGGTTGGCTCTCTCTGCAGTCGCAAGGATCCTTTGATGATCCCGCTGAATGGCCTCGAACAGTGCAGTAAAATAATGAGCCAGCGTAATCGGCTCAGCTGCTTGCAGATGGGTGTACCCGCTGACCACATCTCGCTCGTGCCGGTCAGCGAGACACAGCGCGGTGCCTCGAAGTCGGTTAACGAGTTCGAGAACTTCAATCAGTTCTTCTCGCATCCGCATTCGAGCAATAGTCGCGAGAATGTCGTTGCGGCTTCGACCGGTATGCATTGAGCCACCGATCTCTGGACCCACCTTGGCGATGACTGCCGCTTCGATGGTGAAGTAGAGGTCTTCGTGCCTCGGGTCAAATGGCAACGCCTGCGCGCCCTCGCTGAGAATGGCGTCGTTTGCAGTGTTCAAGGCCGATGCTGTCCGCGCATCGAGCTCGCCAACCAGTTGCAACATGGCGATGTGGACTTTGTTGACTTCGATGAAGTATTCGAAGCTCGCGGCCAGATCGCGCTTCATGGCGGGATCAATCAGAAGGCGATGCACCACACCATCGGGAGTGCGGTCGAGTCTACTCACAGATAAAGTCCTAACATCCGAATGTCCGTACAACGTGATACACACTACACTATTGCGCGAACTCCGCAATGGCTAAGCTTGGGTGCTTTCAAATGACACCGATTCGCTACTTGCATATAAGCCGATCAGACACTTCGAGAATTGCCTCACAGCCCGAGACCAGGCACGGCTCGACCAAGCGGCGCGATGGAACCGACCCCTTCGAAAAAGCCGCAGAGACGCCGCAACATTTCGCAGTCCCATTTGCATGAGCGGGAAGCCTGGGCACTCCCCACCCCTCGATCTCACAGCATCGAGTCCCGCAGCCGCCGAACATGCAAGTCCAACTGCACGCGGCCAGCCGGCTTCTAAAAGTAATTACTTATATTCTATTGCCATTACGTTTGAACGTGTCTAGCATCACAGTATGGCGACGGCGAAGCACCTAGAGATCCGCGAGAGTATCGAAGCAGACATCCATAGAGGGCTCTTCGACGTGGGGCAGAAACTCCCCACGGAGAAGGAACTCATGGAGCGTTTCGGCGTCAGTCGCAACCCCGTGCAGAAGGCAATGAACGCCCTGGTGGAAGCCGGCCTCGTCTCTCGCAAACGCGGATCCGGAACGACCGTCGCCTCCACCGGCCTGCGCACCAACCTGCTCCGGATGATGGATCCTTCACTGACCAGCCCCGAGGTCGACGGCGACCACAAAGTCGTCAGCGTCGAAGTGTCCTCAGCCGAATCATTTCCGCTCAGCCGGAACGTGTTCCCAGCAGGGCAGCCGACTGCTGCGCTGACGAGGATGAAATACAGCTCTGATGGTCACCCACTGGCGCTCGAACGGTGCTGCATCAACCTCAGCCGTGCGCCCGAAGTCCTCTCGCAGAACCTTGAACACCTGACGACGATTGCCTATTACAACTCTCTCGGTCTTGGGATCAGACGAGCGAACACCGCGCTCAGAGCAACTCTGCTCGAATCGTTCGATGCCAGCCATCTCGAGATTTCCCCCTCGGAACCCGTCATCTGCCAGCAGCGCACCACCCATCTGGTCGATGACTCCATCATCGAGGTCGCCGAGTTCTACATTCACCCCCGAAATATGACTCTGGAGGTCAGTCAAATTGATAACAGCTAAACCCGAGAAGATTGCAGTTATCGGTGCCGGCATCATCGGAACGATGACCGCGTGGCAGCTCGCCACGCGCGGATTCGACGTCACCGTGTTCGACCAGTGGAACTCCCCCAACGACCGGGGCGCATCGGCCGGCGAGTCGCGAATTTTTCGAACCATCTATAAAGAGGGCCCGGAGTATGTGCCCATCCTGAGGAAGTCCTTCGACAAGTGGCAAGAGCTTCAGACGAATCAGAACACCTCTGTGCTGACCATGTGCGGCGGGCTCATGATCGGGAGTCCCGACGTTGAGGACGTTGCGGCGGTCATCGACTGCGCACAGGCCGCGAACCTCGACCACGAAGTGCTCTCGCAAGCGGAGATGGCGAAGCGGTACCCGCAGTTCGGTCTCGACAGCGACGAAGTCGGCGTCTTCGACCCGGTCGCCGGAGTGTTTCGCCCAGAAGCAGCTGTCCTCGCCGCCCGCAAAGAAGCCGAGCAGCTCGGGGCGACTTTCAAGACCTATTCTCGTGTGCTCAATATTCGCCCTCTGAGCGATTCGGTCAGGGTCGACACCGCTGAGGGCGCTCACCCGTTCGACAAGATCGTTGTCTCCACAGGCCCGTGGGTGAACGAACTGACCGAGTTCGACTCCAGGACCGTCGAGGCATTGCGCTTGGTCGCCATGTGGTTCCCCGCCAAGGACGTCCCATCACACACGCCAGACAACATGCCGATCTCCATTCGTCGACACCCCGAAGGCGGATTCTCCTGCTTCCCAGCCCTCGACGGACTCGGAATCAAGATCCTTCCCCACCACCTGGCCTGGCAGACACTCGACTCGGTCGATGACCTCCCCCGCTTCATCGAAAACGAAGTCGTCCTATCGACCGAACACGCCGTTGCCCGCCTCATGCCTGGGGTCGACCCGATTCCCTACCGCGTATCCACATGGACTGAAGGATTCACCGTCGACGGTGCCCCGATCGTCGGCCCTTCAAGCGCAGACTCACGCATCGTGCTGGCTGTGGGCATGTCCGGTCAAGGCTTCAAATTCTCACCGATGATGGGCTCCATCGTCAGCGACTATGTCCAAACGGGCACCTCATCAGATGCGATCGCAATCATGGACTCTCAGCGTTTCGATCGGAGCTCGTCATGAACATCGGCACCACGATACTCATTTCGGCCACCGCTGCCATCGTCATCGGCATCGGAGCCCTCATCTCGTTCTATGTCGGCAAACGAGCCAAATCCAACGACTCCTGGGTCGTCGGCGGCCGCAACCTCCCGCTCTACGTCATCGCCTTCACCCAATACGCCACCGCAGTCGGCGGCGGCGTACTCGTCGCCCACGTCGGCATCGCCTACGCATGGGGCCTTTCGGTGTTCTGGTACGAACTCTTCGTCATCGTCGGCCTCCTCGTCATTGCGATCTTCGCAGGATGGCTGCGCCGCCGAACGTTCTCCACCATTCCCGAAGTCTTCACGAAGCTCTACGGCGAGCACAGACTCATGCTCTCCATGGTCGCGCTGGCCGTCATCGTCGTCCCATTCGGCTGGTTGGCCACGCAGTTCATCGCCTTCGCCAACCTCTTCAACGCGGTCACGGGCATCGGGATCACGCCACTGATCATCATCATGGCCGTGGTCTCCATCGCCTTCGTCCTTCCGGGCGGACTGACATCAGTCGCGTGGTCGGACTTCTTCTTCGGCGTCTTCATGGTCATCGCATCGATCGTCGTCGGCGCATACGCGATCATCAACGCCGGCGGACCGTCGACGATCGTGAAGAACCTCCCGTCCGAGCTGACCACTATGCCTACCGGGCTCACAGCTGCCGGCGGATTGACGATCTTGCTGTGGCTGTTCTCCATCCTCCCGGGAACTCTGACCAACCAGCTCTACTACCAGCGCATCTTCGCTGCCAGCAACGTCAAGCAGGCCCGACAGGGCATATACCTCAGCTGCATCCTGATCGGAATCTCCGGTGTCTATGCACTCATAATCGGGGCCTCAGTTCGCAGCATGACTAACCAATTCAGCATCGACGGCCGCGAACAGGCGGCAGGGTGGTTCCTCGCCCAGCTGCCCGTTTGGCTCATTGCGGCCTACGGTGCGTTCCTCATGGCCACGATCGTCTCGACCACCGGATCGGCACTGCACTCGGTCGTGGTCAACCTGGTCAATGACCTGAGGCCAGCGTTCGTCAAAAACAAGGACACGTCCTCTGACCTTGTCGCAATGTCTCGGTGGTGCACCATCGCAGTCTCCGCAATCGCCGCAGTCCTTGCCATCGTCTTCCCCACCGCGCTCAACTGGCTCGTCGCCACGTACGCCTACTCGGCCTCGATGCTGGCTGTACCGTTCCTCCTCGGCATGGTCCTGACCAACAAATGGATCCTCGACGTTTCAATCGGATACGTCTCCATGGCGGCCGGCCTCGTCGTATGCGCGGTTGCCCACATCGCAGGAACCACCATTCCCTACGCAGTCTTCGGCATCATCGCGAGCCTCATCGCCTACCTGATCATGATGGCCGTAAAGAAGCCGCAGGCCCGCACAGTCTCCGAAGAAGAAGGAGCCCTTTCATGAAGATACTCGTCATCGGTGCAGGAGTCCTCGGACTCACTACCGCATTCAATCTCGTCGAAGACGGGCACGACGTCACGATCGTCGACAAGACCGGACCCTACGCACAAGCGAGCAGTCGCTCGTTCGCCTGGATCAACGCCAATCACAAACTCCCCTCCGAATACCACCGGCTCAACCGTGCCGGAATCGCAGCTCACGAAGACTTCCAGAAACGATTCGCCAGTCACGGAACCTGGTTCCGCCAGCACGGGTGCATCATGTTCAACAGCTCACCCGACAAAGCAACCGGTTTGGACGAGCGATACACTGAATCGGCTGAGCTTGACTACCCGGTCGAACGAATCGGCTCCGACCGCCTACACGAGCTTGAACCCGCTGTCAGCTGGCCGACAGACTCAGGGCTGTTCTTCCCTCTCGAAGCTCACTTGGACAACGAAGCGTTCGGCAGCCTCATTGAGGGCTTCCTCGAACAAGCCGCCGTCGTTCCGGAAGTTGCAGAAGCTGTCCGAGTGGACACCAACGCAGACGGGGCCTCGGTGAAATTCGCTGACGGAGGCACTCGGAACTTCGACCAAGTGATCATCGCTGCCGGCGCAGATTCTGGAGCAATCGCAGATCGATCTGGCCTCCTATTGCCGGTGGCAGATCTGTCTCACCCCGGACCACGGACACACAGTCTGCTGGGTGTCACTGCTCCTACAGACGTGGATCTTAACCGGATCATTATTTCCGACAAGATCAACGTGCGTCCCCGTCGCGACCGCAGCATGTTCGTTCAGATCCCTTCAGTGGAAGCTCGTACCGAAGAAGGAGATAGTCAGGAGCTTCTCGACGAGGTCCGGGCCGTCATGGAGGCCGAGCTCGAGTCGGTGTTCGGACAACGAATTCCGGTCGACAAAGTCATCTTCAGCGGACGCAGCTTCCCGGAAGATGGGTTGAGCATCGTCGGATACCTCGACGACCACCACCGCGCTTACTCGCTCGTCACCCACAGCGGAATGACCATGGCTCCCCTACTAGGACGGCTCGTCGCTGATGAAGTTCGAGGCGACAACTCGCACCTCCTCAGTACGTTTCGTCCGTCCCGCTTCACAAAGGGAATCACCCAGGAGTCGCCGACGAACTTTATTGGCCGACAATAGTAGCCGTAGCCAGAGTCGAGTGCCCGGGCAAGTTCCTTTCCCGGGCACTCGCCAGATTCCAGTATCAGCCGAGTCTCAAAGTAGCATCCCCAATTTTTGCGCATCGGAGTAAGAGCTGAGTTGGGCTGAACCCGGCTCGTCCACGCCAGCTGTGATTTTAGTGCATCGTCAGTTGAGGTAATTCACCTCAAACCTGATTGCCGCAGGCGCAACATAGTCGGCATCGAATACTTGCGCATACTGGCCGAAGTCGTCAGATTTGACCCATTTGGCGACCGACCCCCCCCCCCCCCCCCTACCGTCGGTTGCTGCTGAAACGCTCGCGCCCCCCTCGAGCTACTGACCTACAGTCACCTCCCCTCACCCCTCACCGCACAGCACACCGCTGCAACGAGGCCTTTTGTCACGAACGGTGACGGATGCCTTCGCAGCGGCGTGTCTTCTCACTAGCGGTGACGGATACAGAACTGCATGGAGGACGTGATGCGAACGGGTGAGGGATGCTCGATCAACGGCACCGTCGCACGCTTCCAGGCACCACGAAGGCCGGTGGGAAGAATCCCACCGGCCTTCATTCGGTTCCGGTTCAGCGCCTCAGCGCGAACCGACTGCCGCAAGTCGCAGACTCACAGCGCAACCTGGTGCGGCGAAGTCGCCGCTCAGGCGTCGTCTTCTGCGATCAGGCTTCTGCGAGCTGACGCAGAACGTACTGCAGGATGCCGCCGTTGCGGTAGTAGTCGGCTTCACCCGGGGTGTCGATGCGGACGACGGCGTCGAATTCGACCTTCGTGCCGTCTTCCTTCTCGGCGGTGACCTTGACGGTCGCCGGGGTCTTGCCCTCGTTGAGCTCCGTGACGCCTTCGATGGAGAAGGTCTCGGTGCCGTCGAGTCCGAGCGAATCAGCGGATTCGCCGGCGGGGAACTGCAGCGGCAGAACGCCCATGCCGATGAGGTTCGAGCGGTGGATGCGCTCGAAGCTCTCGGTGATGACGGCCTCGACGCCGAGCAGCTTCGTGCCCTTGGCGGCCCAGTCACGCGAGGATCCCGAACCGTATTCCTTGCCACCGAGGACGACCAGCGGGGTGCCGGCGGCCTGGTAGTTCACGGAGGCGTCGTAGATCGTCGTCTGCGGTCCGCCCTCCTGCGAGAAGTCGCGGGTGAAGCCACCCTGGACTCCGTCGAGGAGCTGGTTCTGCAGACGGATGTTCGCGAAGGTTCCGCGGATCATGACTTCGTGGTTGCCGCGACGCGAGCCGTAGGAGTTGAAGTCCTTGCGCTCGACACCGTGCTCGACGAGGTACTTGCCGGCCGGGGTGTCGGCCTTGAAGGAACCTGCGGGCGAGATGTGGTCGGTGGTCACCGAGTCGCCGAGCTTCGCGAGCACGCGGGCACCCTTGATGTCCTTGACGGCTTCAGGCTTGAGACCCATGCCGTCGAAGAAGGTGGGCTTGCGCACGTAGGTCGACTCGTCGTCCCACTCGAAGACCTTGCCTTCGGGGGTGTCGAGCTGCTGCCAGCGCTTGTCACCGTCGAAGATGCGACCGTATTCGTTGTCGAACATATCGGTCGAGATCGACGAGGCGATGACTGACTCAACCTCTTCAGGCGAGGGCCACAGGTCGGCCAGGTAGACGTCGACGCCTTGCGAGTCCTTGCCCAGGGGCTGGTTCTCGAAGTCGAAGTCCATGGTGCCGGCCAGCGCGTAGGCGATGACCAGCGGAGGCGAAGCGAGGTAGTTCATCTTCACGTCCGGGCTGATGCGGCCCTCGAAGTTGCGGTTGCCCGACAGGACTGCGGTGACCGAGAGGTCGTTGTCCTGGATGCTGTTCGAGATCTCCGCATCCAGCGGACCGGAGTTGCCGATGCAGGTGGTGCAGCCGTAGCCGACGATGTAGAAGTTCAGCGCTTCGAGGTCCTCGATGAGGCCGGCCTTGTTGTAGTACTCGGTGACGACCTTCGACCCCGGTGCGATCGAGGTCTTGACCCACGGCTTCGAGTTGAGTCCGCGCTTGCGGGCATTGCGTGCCAGCAGGCCCGCGGCCATCATCACCGAGGGGTTCGAGGTGTTCGTGCAGGAGGTGATCGAAGCGATCGCCACGGCACCGTTGGCCAGCTCGAACGACTCACCGTTGCCGGTGGTGACGTCCACAGACTTCGACTCCTCGCCGGGAGCGGCGTAGTTGTGGATGTCCTTGGCGAACTGGTTCTTGGCATCGGAGAGTTCGATGCGGTCCTGCGGGCGCTTCGGTCCCGAGATCGAGGGCACCACGGTGGACAGGTCGAGTTCGATGTACTCGGAGTACTCGACTTCGTTCTCCGGATCGTGCCAGAGTCCCTGCGTCTTGGCGTAGTCCTCGACGAGCTGGATCTGCTCTTCCGAGCGGCCGGTGAGCTTGAGGTAGTCGATGGTGACTTCGTCGATCGGGAAGATCGCGGCGGTCGAACCGAACTCGGGGCTCATGTTGCCGATGGTGGCGCGGTTGGCCAGCGGCACCTCGGCGACGCCCTTGCCGTAGAACTCGACGAACTTGCCGACGGCTCCGTGCTGGCGCAGCATATCGGTGATCGTGAGCACAACGTCGGTCGCGGTGACACCCGAGGGGATCTCACCGGTGAGCTTGAAGCCGACGACGCGCGGGATGAGCATCGACACGGGCTGGCCGAGCATGGCGGCCTCTGCCTCGATGCCGCCGACGCCCCAGCCGAGCACACCGAGGCCGTTGACCATCGTGGTGTGCGAGTCGGTGCCGACCAGTGTGTCCGGGTAGGCACGGAGGACTCCGTCGACCTCGCGCGGCATGACCACGCGAGCCAGGTGCTCGATGTTGACCTGGTGGACGATGCCCATGCCCGGAGGCACGACCTTGAAGTCTTCGAATGCGGTCTGGCCCCAGCGCAGGAACTGGTAGCGCTCACCGTTGCGCTGGTATTCGATGTCCATGTTCAGTTCGACGGCATCGGCGGTGCCGAAGCGGTCGATCTGCACCGAGTGGTCGATGACCAGCTCGGCCGGAGCCAGCGGGTTGACCTGATCCGGGCTGCCACCGAGCTCGACGACCTTCTCACGCATGGTGGCGAGGTCGACGATGCAGGGCACACCGGTGAAGTCCTGCATCACCACGCGGGCCGGGGTGAACTGGATCTCCGTATCGGGTTCGGCATTGGGGTCCCAGCTGCCGAGGGCTTCAATATGTTCCGAAGTGATGTTTGCGCCGTCTTCCGTGCGCAGCAGGTTCTCCAACAGCACCTTGAGGCTGAAGGGAAGCTTCTCCGACCCTTTGACCTGGTCCAGGCGATAGATCTCATAATCCTTATCGCCCACGGTCAGGGTGCTCTTCGATTTGAACGTATCGACGTTGCTCATCGTGATTCTCCTGTTTCATCCGACACTCATCCAAGAAACCGGGCCCGTCCGACTCGGCGGTCGAACCCTTGCATCACGCACCGATTTACGCGACACATGTGTTTCCAAAAGTATCTTGACGTCAAGATAAATTCTATCGCATTTGAGGGGCTTTGACCACCATGGCACACGGAGGTGCGAAACCCTGCGATCGGGTTTTCCGCAGGCCCTCGTGCGGTCATCACCAGGGCCGCGGCCGGGTCGCGCGGCCTAGCCTGGACAGCACACTCAAAGCAGCAGCGCACTCGCCTGCCACCCCCGAGGAGATCCCATGGACCCGTTCACACTAGGCGCCGGATTCGGCTTCGGCGCACTGCTCGTCGGCATCATCTTCGCCGTCGTCTGCAGCTCATTCGCGAAGGAGAAGGGCCGGTCGGGCGGCTGGTGGGGCCTGTGGGGCTTCCTCACGACGTTCATCGCCCTCATCGCGCTCGTCCTCCTCCCCCGCCGCTCGGTCACCGCCTGAGGTCACCGGTCGGTCACCGCCGGAGCACGGTGACCGTCTCCAAGTGCGAGGTCAGCGGGAAGAGGTCGAAGCCGGTGAGGCTCTCGATCGCGAATCCCCCGCCTGTGAGAGCCGCGAGGTCCCTGGCCAGCGTGGCCGGGTCACAGGACACGTAGACCAGGGTGCGTGCCGCTGATTCGATGATCGCCGAGGTGGCTTTCCTCCCGGCGCCCGCCCGTGGCGGGTCGAGGATGATGACGTCCGAATCGGGCAGTCGGGCTCGATCCACGCTGAGAGCGAGGAATCGGGACTCGAGATCGGCGGCATTGTCTCGAGCATGAGCAATGGCTGTCTCCACCCCTTCGACCCCGAACAGGGGCGCTCCGGTGGCCCGGGCGGCAGTGATGCCGAGGAGCCCGACCCCGCAGTAGAGGTCGGTGATCGCCGCGACATCGGCAGGCAGGGCTGTGACGACCTCCGAGCTGAGCAGTGCGGCCGCATCCCGATGGACCTGCCAGAAGCCGTCGGCGCCGACGGTGAAGTCACGACCGTCGACCGTTTCGGTCAGGGTGTGGTCTCCACGGATCACGCGCAGGGCGGGAGCGGGCGCATGGGAACGACCGCGACCACGGGGACGACCTCCGCGACCACGACCATGACTCTGCTCCGGTCCGGCCGCCTCGGCGAGGAGGGAGAACGACGTCGGCAGCCAGGACTCGATCTCATCGAGGACCTGCGCAGTGGGCCGACCACGGACGATGAGCGCGCCATGGTCGCCGGCCCACGCGAATTCGAGTCGGCGGACTCCGGGCACACGCAGGCTGAGGAGGTCGAGGTCGTGCAGCGCTCCGGCGGCCAACGGTGGGGTGGTCACGGGGATGACCTCGTGCGATCTGGGGGCGAGCATTCCGGCACGGCCCTCTTCGTCGACGGCCAGCTGCACGCGGGTGCGCCAGTCCGTGCCGTCCGTCTCGCCCGGCGCGGGAAGCACCTCGGCGGCGCAGTCGATATGTCCGATGCGCTGAAGCTGGGCATTGAGCACCTCGGCCTTGAGCGCGCGGGAATGGGCGAGGTCGACGTGGGCGAATTCCATTCCGCCGAACCCGGCCGAATCCGGCACGGCCCCAGCACCGGGGCCCGCAGCGAACCCCGCACCGGAACCGTCGGCAGAATCACCGGGAACATAGTCGAGACGACGATCGGGGACGCGGTGAGCCGAGGCCTCGATCACCTCGGTGACGGCGGCGCGAAGAAACCGGGCGGGCGGTCCTGCCTCGGTGCGAACTCGGACCTTCTCACCGGGCAGGGCCCCGGAGACGAAGACGACCTGACCGTCGTGTCGGGCGATGGAGGTGCCGCCGGCCGCCGGTGCCTCGATGTCGAGGGTGAGTTCCTGGGCGGGAACCGAAGTGTCGCTCATGCGTGTTCTAGGCCTGTCTGTACAGCGAGGTGTCGGAATCGGGTCCGTCTCCGCCGTACTGTCGAGAGAAGGATTTCAGTCGCCAGGGTACGGAGACCACGACGACGTTGGGCACCAGCAGCAGTCGGGTGCGCAGTTTGAGAGCCACCTGGTTGTGCAGGATGTGCTCCCACCAGCGACCGACGACGAACTGCGGGATGTAGACGATGACGAGGTCCCTGGGCGACCTGCGGCGGATGGCGAGGATATGGGCGAGCATCGGACGGACGAGTTCGCGGTACGGCGAGCCGAGCACGGTCAGCGGCACCGGCAGCTCCATCTCGTTCCATCGTTTCTGCAGACCGGCCGCGGCCTCTTCGTCCACGGCCACGGTGACGGCTTCGAGCTGACTCGACCGGGTCACCCGGGCGTAGGAGAGGGCCCGCATCGTCGGTTTGTCGATTTCGCTGACGACGACGATGGCGTGGGTGTTCGACGGGATCGTCCGTGAGTTCACGTCCGCGTCGGGGGCGAGCTCGCGGGCCACCCGCGAATAGTGTCGGTGGATGGCGCCCATGACGAGGTAGAGTCCGGCCATGGCGGCGACCGCCAGCCAGGCGCCGGCGAGGAACTTCGAGACGATGACGACGATGAGGACGCCGGCGGCGAGCACGCAGCCGACGGCGTTGACGACCTGGTTGAAGTGCATGCGCATCCGGGTCTTCGAATCGATGACCAGGCGCAGCCGTTTGCGCCAGTGCAGGACCATTCCCGCTTGGCCGAGGACGAAGCTGGCGAAGACCCCGACGAGGTAGAGCTGGATGAGCACCGTCGCCGAGGCGGACGTGGCGACGACGAGGACGATCGCCGCTGCGGCCAGCAGCAGGATGCCGTTGGAGAAGGTGAGTCGATCGCCCTTCGTCGCCAGCTGCCTTGGCAGGAATTCGTCGCGGGCCAGCCGAGAGGCCAGTCCGGGGAACCCCTCGACCGCAGTGTTCGCAGCGGCGATGAGCACGAGCGCGGTGATGAGGACGACGATGAAGAACATCGCCGGCGCATTGTCGAAGATCGCGTGCGCCAGTTGCGCGAGGACGGGTTCCTGTTCGTATTCGGCGCTGACCGGGCTGCCGTCGCCGCGGACGAGATAGAGATGCGGGTCGTCGACGTATTTGATTCCGGTGGCCGACGCCAGATAGGTCAGCCCTGTGAGCATGAGGGCGGCGAGCAGTCCCGACAGCAGCAGGGTGTTGCCGGCGTTCTTGCCGCGCGGCTTCTTGAACGCCGGAACCGCCGTGGCCACGGTCTGCACGCCGGCCAGTGCGACGGCACCGGACGAGAACGCGCGCAGGACGATGAGGACGGTGGCCAGGCCGAGCGTCGCCTGATCGCCGATGTTGCTGTGCACGACCGTGTAGTCGGCGGTCTGGGCGTGCGGGGTGTCACCGAGCCCGACGCGGATGAGACCGACCGACATCGTGAGGAACACGGCACCGAGGAACAGGTAGGTCGGCACGGCCAGCAGCATCGGAGTGGCCCGGGAACCGCGCAGACCGGCGAAGCAGATGAGCAGGATGCCGACGATGGCCACGGGCACACGGTAGGGCGCGAGCATCGGGAACGCCGTGGTGATGTAGGCGGCGAAGACCGTCATCGACACGGCCAGGGTGAGCACATAGTCGACGAGGAGGGCCGCGGCGACGACGAGCCCGGCACCGGAGCCGAGGTTCTTCGAGGCCACCTCGTAGTCACCGCCGCCGGAGGGGTACGCCTTGACGTTGATGCGGTAGCAGGCGACGATCACGAGGATGACGATGCCGACGGCCACACCGATCCAGGGGGCGACGGTCAGGGCCACAAGTGACGTCAGCGACAGTGCCAGCAGGATCTCATCGGGGGCGTAGGCCACCGAGGAGAGCATGTCGGAAGCGAAGACGGGCATCGCGATGCGCTTCTTCAGCGCAGGCGCACGCCTGTCCTCACTGCGGAAGGGCCGTCCAACGAGTAGTCTTTTGACGGCATCAGAAAAACTGCTGGCCACGGCAACCAATGGTAGATCACTGCGGGAAGGATTACCCATGCACTTCGTGATTATGGGCTGCGGTCGAGTCGGGGCCTCCCTGGCCAAAGCCCTTGATGCGAATGGGCACTCCGTCGCAGTCGTCGACCGGGACCCCGACGCATTCCTCAAGCTCGGTCGGGATTTCAGCGGTTCGACGATCACCGGCGTCGGTTTCGACCGCGAGACTCTGTCCCAGGCGAAGACCGCCGAGGCCTTCGCCTTCGCCGCCGTCTCCAGTGGTGACAATTCGAATATCCTCGCCGCGCGTGTCGCTCGTGAGACCTTCGGGGTGAGCAATGTCGCCGCCCGCATCTACGATCCTGACCGTGCGCAGGTCTTCGAACGTCTCGGCATCCCCACGGTGCCCACCGTGCGGTGGACGGCCGAGCAGGTGATGCGCAAGCTCGTCCCGCAGGGGTCGATCACCGAATACCGTGAGCCCTCCGGCAACCTCGTCCTGGCGGAGGTGCATCTGGATCCTGGCTGGGTGGCCCGTCCGATCAAGGAGATCGAAACACGGACCAAGGCTCGGGTCGCCTATGTCACCCGCCTGTCCGAGGGCATCGTCGCCCACGATGATCTGCTCCTCCAGGACGGCGACCTCGTCCATCTCATGGCTCCGGTCGACCGCCTCGGCGAGATCGAACGGATCCTCGATCAGCCCGTGCGAACCGTGGAGGAAGAAGAATGAGGGTCATCATCGCCGGAGCCGGCTCCGTCGGACGTTCGGTGGCCAGGGAGCTGCTGGACAAGGACCATTCGGTCCTGCTCATCGACCAGAGCAAGGAGGCGCTGGGCCATGAGCGCATTCCGGGTGCCGAATGGCTGCTCTCCGATGCCTGCGAGCTCGCCGGTCTCGCCGAGGCGGGGCTGGAGGAGGCCGATGTCGTCGTGGCCGCGACGGGAGATGACAAGACCAATCTGGTGCTCTCCCTGTTGGCGAAGACCGAGTTCGGGGTGCCCAGGACGGTCTCGCGGGTGAACAATCCGAAGAACGAATGGCTCTTCGACGACAACTGGGGCGTCGATGTCGCCGTCTCCACTCCGCGCCTGATGACCGCGCTCGTCGAGGAGGCCGTGGAAGTCGGCGGCCTGGTCCACCTCATGAGCTTCGAACGCGGGCAGGCGGGCCTGCTCGAGTTCACAGTGCACGAGAACGCCGAACTCGTGGCCGAGCGCGTCGGTGGGATCACCTTCCCGCTCGATACGGTGCTGGTGGCGATCATCCGCAATTCGCGGGCGTTCGCTCCGAGCGCCGATGATGTCATCGAGGCCGGAGACGAACTGTTCTTCCTCTCCTCCCCCGATCAGGAGCCGGCGCTGCTAGCGCTGCTGCAGGAGACTGCGAAGGCCGACGAGAACGCAGAGGGCTGAGCCCGGTCGTCTGCGGCCGAGATCGTCAGTTCTGCGGCCGACGGCCGCCCGGCCCCTCGGGACGGTCAGTCGTCGGAGTCGTCGCGGGTCTGCAGGAGTTCGTAGACGGGATTGTGTGCGGTGAGCACTCCGTCCTTGCCGCAGAACCGTCCTTCTAAGACGATGAGGGACCCGGGACGGATGCCGCTGATCTCCCGGCGTCCGAGGAACTGGGCGCGGGCTTCGCCGGTGCCGTCGGCGACGGTGATGTCGAGCCTGGGGCTGTCGGCGCTGCACGACTGAGTGGTCGCTGAAACGACTCCGGCGATGCGTGAGGTCTTTCGCGCCTCCAGCTCTTCGACCGGAATGACCCCGGGGATCTGGCTGACCAGTCGCAGATCGGCCCGGGCCTCGGCCTCACGGGATCCGAAGTCGCGCACGAGGCGAGGGATGAGGTTCCGCATCAGCGCTCAGCGGACCTCTGTGATCTCGGGGCCGCGTTCGAAGGGGTTGAGTTCGTCCTCGTCCTTCTTCTCCTCCGCCTCGTCCTGGTCGACCTGCGGTGCGGTCAGTGCGATGAGCTCGCGGGGAGCCATCGCCTCCTCACCGCGATCGACGACGACTCCGCGGAAGAGTGCGGAGAGTTCGGCACGCACCTCGTCATCGGTCACGGCCTTGCCGGAGAACACGGCGCGGACGAACCAGCGTGGTCCGTCGATGCCGGCGAAGCGCATGGCGCGTTTGCCGGGGCGACCGGATTCCGTCTTCGCCGGAACCTCGATGGCCAGCTCCTTGCCGAGAGAGGTGTGCAGCTCGGTCGATTCCCCACCCTGTTTGGTCACGGATTCGGCGAGCTGACCGCGCACCGTGTTCCACAGGCCCTCGGAGCGTGGTGTCGCGAACGCCTGCAGCTGGATGCCTCCACCGTCGTGGATGAGGGTGACGGCCAGCACGCGCTGAGAATCGTCGTCCGTGTCCAGGCGCACCTGCATGCCGTCGACGACGGGCACCTTGAGCGCGCCGAGGTCGAGGCGGTCATGCTCCGGGTACTCCTCGGAGATGTCGAAGGGGCCCTTCTCGGACCGGTCGAAGGGTGCGGACTTCTCCAGCCGCGCTTCTTCCTCGTCGACATCGTCATCGGACTCGGCCGCCTCTGCGGCGGACTCTGCCTCGTCGTCATCGGCGTCGTCGTCTGCACGATCGGCCGCCTCGGTGTCGGTGTCCTGAGCGTCGAGCTCATCGTCGTCGGCGCGGACGTCGTCATCGGTCGGTGTGGATTTCTTGAACCGGGAGAACAGTCCCATAAGTCCTCACTTCTCCTTTTCGCTGAGGCCGGCGACGATTCCGCCGGTGGATCCGAATCCCCCGGCGCCGCGGGCGCTGTCTTCGAGGGATTCGACGATGTCGAAGTCGGCGTGGGCGATCCTCTGGATCACGAGTTGGGCGATGCGGTCGCCGCGCACGACGCGCAGCGGTGTCTTCGCGTCGAGGTTGATCAGCGGCACCTTGATCTCGCCGCGGTAGCCGGCGTCGATGGTGCCCGGCGCATTGACGACCGTGACTCCGTGCTTGCTCGACAGGCCCGAACGCGGATGCACGAAGGCCGCATAGCCCTCTGGCAGGGCGATCGCGATTCCGGTCGGAACGACACGGCGCTCGAACGGTTCGAGCACGAAGTCGATCGCCGAATGCAGGTCTGCACCGGCGTCGCTCGCATGCGCGTAGCCGGGCGCGCTCATGCCCGCGTCAAGGAGCTGGAGGTTGATCTTCACGGTTTCCGTCACAAAGATGCACTCTAACGCTCCAGCCTGAGCGTGGCCAAACTTCTCGCTATGGGACAATGGCCGCATGGCAACAACTCAATCCGGAACCCACGTGGTCTATCAGGAGAAGGTCCGCCCCTCGGTCGGCATGTGGATCCTCGTCGTGGTGGCCGCTCTGTCCACGGCACTCATGGTCATGCCCGTCTGGCAGCTCGGCACCATCATCCTTCCCGTCGTCAGCTTCGTCCTCTTCGCCTGGTGGCTGAATTCGCTGACGCTGACGATCATCGTCACCGAACGACAGCTGTTCGTCGGCGAAGCTCATATCGACCGCACGTTCGTTCCGGGTGCGGTCGCCTTCGACGGCGAGGAGGCCCGGCAGGCCCGCGGTGTCGATCTCGACGCCCGCGCCTTCCTCAAGATCCGCCCGTGGGTGAAATCCGTCGTCCGCATCGATCTCGACGATGAGACGGATCCGACCCCGTACTGGCTCGTCTCGAGCCGTCACCCCCACAAACTAGCCGCCGCTCTCACCCCCTGATTACTACCTGACGGCGGCCCAGCAACCTCGCGCGAGGTTGCTGGGCCGCCGTCAGGTAGTAAGGGGAGAAGAACGGACCGCGACCCTTTCGAGGGTGCGGTCCGTTTTCGGGTTTTCGCGAAGAGAAGCGATTCAGCCTGCACAGTCTGTGCAGATGGGGACACCGCCTTCTTCGGTCGCAAGCTGAGAACGATGGCGGACCAGGAAGCACTCCATGCAGGTGAACTCATCGTTCTGCTTCGGCAGGACCCGAACGGAGAGCTCTTCGTTCGACAGGTCCGCACCGGGAAGTTCGAAGCCTTCGGCTACTGCAGTCTCGTCTTCGTCGATCTTGCTCGCCTGAGCCTGGGAACGCTGGGCCTTGAGCTGCTCGATCGAATCGCTTTTGATCTCATCGTCTTGCTTGCGAGGTGCGTCGTAGTCTGTTGCCATATGGCCTCATCGCTCTCTGTCCGGAGGGGGTGCCGAAGAGGAGCATCTTCTCCTCTTCCGAGATGTGTCCCCAGCATTGTGCACTGTATGCTTGCCGTTGGCAAGATGGAATGAGCACCTGATGCGGTGATTCTCGTCACCAGCTTGTCCGCATGGACGGAGCACACATAGAGTTCACGAAATGCTCTGCAAGAATGCTTGTGATGGACAGCACCGACAGCACGCTCTGTCGGTCGAATACCGGGCTCGTCCCCTGTGGAGGCGGCCCGAGGAAGGACGGATCCACAATGAGTGAATTCGCTGATCAGCTCGACACACGAATCGATGATGTCCGTCATCGCATTCACGAGGCCCGTTCCGCCGGTGACGACTTCCTCGTCGAAAATCTCATCGACGACCTGCAGAACCTGATGGAATTGGCCGGACGCAACGATGTCGACACCGGTCCCATCGCCGAGGTGATCCAGGCCGAGACGGGAGCCCTGCCGGTCATCCCGAGTCCCGACGACTACTGAGAGAACACACAGCAATGAACCCTCCCTCACCGATTCGGTGAGGGAGGGTTCATTCGTCTTCAGGACTCAGTTCGCCATGGCCCAGTTCGGATAGGTTGCACGTTCGATGCGGCCGCGGCAGCAGTCGATGCTGCAGGCTCCGCTGCCAGGCACCAGAGCCTTCGTCCCGGGCAGAGCCGGAACGTCGACGTCTTCCCCGCGCAGCTGAGCCACGCGCTCCTCGACGAGGTCGACGAGTCCCCTGACGAAGGCGTCATGAGTGCCGACGGTGTCGACCCGGGTGAAGTCGAGACCGAGCTCCTCAGCAGTCTCCTTCGCTTCGGTGTCGAGGTCGAAAGCGACCTCCATATGGTCGGAGATGAAACCGATGGGCACGAGCACGACACCGGTCACCCCCTCCTCGGCAAGTTCGGTCATCCGGTCGTTGACATCGGGTTCGAGCCAGGGCACCTCAGGTGAGCCGGAACGTGAGCAGTAGACGAGTTCGGACGGAACACGATCGGCCTCATCGATGCGCCCCATGAGGTGGTCGATGAGTTCTTCGTGCTGGGCCCGGTATCCGTTGGTGGTCACCTCTGAGGCGTCCTGCATGACGTTCGGGATCGAGTGGGTGACGAAGAGGATCCGGTGCTTGGTCGAATCGATCTGCCCGACCTTCGACCGGAAATCGGCGAGGCCGTCGGCCAGGCAGTCGGCGCAGGCGTCGGCGTAGCCGGGATGGTTGTAGAACTGACGGATCTTGTCGATCGAGACGGTGAGACCCTCGTCCTTGAGCGTGTCGATCGTCTTCGCGAAGTCCTCACGGTACTGCCGGCACGACGAGTAGGAGGAATACGCGGAGGTGTCGATCGAGAGGAACTGCGTGGCACCGTCCTGTGCCAGCTTGCGCACCTCGTCGGTGAGATAAGGATCCCAGTTGCGGTTGCCCCAGATCAGCGGGGTCTCGATTCCGCGGCGATCGAGTTCGTCGCGCAGCGCGGCCAGCAGCGCCTTGTTCTGATCGTTGATCGGAGACTTGCCTCCGAAACCGAAATAGTGCTCCCCCACCTCCTCGAGCCGTTCCTCGGGAATCCCGCGGCCGGCGGTGACGTTGCGCAGGAATGGAACCACTTCTTCTGGGGCCTCCGGTCCTCCGAATGACATGAGGATCAGGGCGTCGATGGGTGCAGTCGTATTCACCTTCCCGATTTTACAGACTGTAGAGCCGCTCGGCCCGCTGTCCGCACAGTGAGCCGCGCCCACTCACGGTGCAGACGCCGACCGGAGGGTCCGACGCCCACCCTCGCCGGTGTCGTGGCGACGCCGGCGGCGTGGTGGCGACGCTGTCGGAGCCGACGCGCAGGTTCTCCTTTCGCACATTTCTCTCACGTGCGTGGCCGGTCTCACAGAATCACCCCGCCGGCTCCCGA
This sequence comes from Brevibacterium sp. Lmc1, assembly GCF_057654315.1. Classification (NCBI taxonomy): domain Bacteria; kingdom Bacillati; phylum Actinomycetota; class Actinomycetes; order Micrococcales; family Brevibacteriaceae; genus Brevibacterium; species Brevibacterium sp. Lmc1. Next base: position 2,452,527 of record NZ_CM172803.1, read on the forward strand.
TCCGCCCCGTGATTTCGCGACTCGCGCGGAAATCTGCCCGGCACGACGCGCCGAACGTGACACGATGCTTCTGAGACGCGACAAAGGAGCTTAAGGCAATGCGTGAACTGATCTTGAACGGAGTCAACGCAGACGGCACACATCTGCTGTTGAACGACGAGAACGGGCTTCAGTACCGAGTCGTCCTCGATGAGGCTCTCTTCGCCGCGGTCCGCAGGGACCGCTCCCACCCCAAGTCCGAGACTCCCGTGCGCCCGAAAGAGATCCAGGCCATGATCCGCGGCGGCATGGACGCCGAGGAGGTCGTGGCCGCCACCGGTGCCGACATCGAATACGTGCGCACTTACGAAGGTCCGGCGATGGCCGAACGCGAACGCACCGCCTACCTCGCCAGCCGCCATCCCATCTATTCCGATCATGATCCCAACGGTGAACCGACTCCGCTCATCGAGCTGTGTCAGGAACGCCTGGCGATGCGCGACGTCGATATCGAGACGATGGAGTGGGATTCCTGGAAGCAGCAGGACGGCAACTGGTACATCCAGCTCAGCTTCACCGCCGCTGATCGTGTCCGCACCGCCAGCTGGCATTACTACCGCCGTTCGCTGACACCGATCGACGATGAGGCGAAGTGGCTCGCCGATTCCGGTCCCACCGACACCGGACCGATCCCGAACTACGGCAGCGGGGCCGAACGACAGAGGAACACCGAGGAGGTCGATGTCCTCCCGGCGACCGATCAGTCGTCCGCGTCGATCGCCGCCGACGGACCGGTCCGGCCCACCGCCGGTTCGGCGCCGTCGCAGCAGGCCCGCGATCATCAGGCCGAAACCGGCCGGATTCTGGAGAATCTGCGCAAGCGCCGCCACGCCGAGGAAGAGCCGCGGACCCGTCTGCGTGCAGTCACCGAGGACCCCGAGACTCACCCGCAGGGAGCGCACACCGCTCCGGGCCAGCCCGAAGCCGCCACCGATGACGAAGTCTTCGCCTTCGAAGATGCGGTTGCCTCGGCTGAGGAACCGCAGGAGCCGACCGAGAAGGTCGGCGTCTTCGACGACGAGAATCAGCTCTCCCTGCTCAATGAGCCCGGAGTGAGCGATCATGACGACCAATTCAAGGACTCCGCCTCGGCGAAGGATCCGAAGCCGAAGTCGAAGAAGAACTCGCGTGCCTCGATCCCGAGCTGGGACGAGATCATGTTCGGGTCGAAGCGGGACTGACCTCAGACTCTCGAGTGTTCGCCCTCGGGATCGCGTGAGCCGAGGTCCGCTGCACCCGGTTCGACCGTGCCCAGGTCGACGACCTCATCGCCGTCCGAGATCAGTCTCCTGTCGTGGGTGACCATGACGACCGTGCGGTCGCCCAGGCTCCCACGGAGATCGTCGATGAGCAGCCGAGCCGTCTCATCGTCCAAGTGCGCTGTCGGTTCGTCGAGGACGATCACATCGGCTTCGGTCAGCAGGGTTCTGGCCACCGCCAATCGCTGTCGCTGACCGCCGGAGATCTCCGCTCCGTGGTCGCCGACCCACCGTTCGAGCCCCTCTGCGTCGGCCCAGTCGCTCAGCCCTGCCGCTCTCAGCACGGAGATCATCTCGTCGTCCCCGGGGACCGACCGCCCGGCGAGTGCGAGATTGCCGCGCACTGTGGAGCGGAAGACGTGTGCCTCCTGAGGGCACCAGGCGATTCGGCCGACGAGGTCTTCGGGTGAGCAGGTGAGCATATCGTGGTCGGTCCCGCTCCGGTCACGGGCACGGTAGCTGCCGGACCAGGGGTCGAGGAACCGCAGGAGCACGCTCAGGCTCGTCGTCTTACCGGTTCCGCTGTCACCGCACAGCACGGTCCAACTGCCGCGTTGAGCTCTCAGGTCCAGTCCTGCGACGACAGCCTGATCGTCCCATCCGACGGTGATCTCATCGAATTCGAGGGCGTCGACGCCGACGAGCTCGACCGGGCCAGAGCGGCGCGACGAGTCGTCGCTCTCGCCGGTCGTCGTTCCGGCAGCAGGAGCCTGCACTTCGACGTCGAGTCCCGAGTCCTCGGCTTCGCGGTCCGCCGCACTGTCCGCATTGGGCAGACAGTCCAGTGCCGACCCCAGGGCGGGCAGCTGGCGGAACGCTTCGAGTGCCGAAGCGAACACTTCGCCCAGGCCCAAGGCCATGAGGGAGAGCACCGCGACGATCTCGGTCGGAGCATCCGTGGACACCGCCAGGATGACTGCGGTGGTGAACGTGCTCAGCTGCAGCCACAGTTGGGCGAGCCCGAAGTTGCGGGCAGAGGCCTTCTGCTTCTTCTCGAGGTCGGCCTCCAAGTCGGCCAACAGGCCGAGGACCGCAGAGTCGACCCGGTTCGTGCGCAGGTCGTCCTTTGCGTACAGAGCGCGAGTGAGCACGGACAGGATCCGGTTGCGGTCCTCCCTGATTCCGTACGCCAACCGGCTCTCTGCCCGGATGACGAGAATCGGGACGATGACGAGGTTGACGGCGCCCACCAGGATGAACCAGACCAGTGACCTCACGTCGAGAAGTGCTGCGGTGATGCTCACGCCGATGACGACCATGGTGGAGACGAAAGGCGGGAACAGAGTCCGGGGCACCAGGTCGCGGACGTCGTCGGCGTCGGCGACCATGGCGCGCAGCGCCGAATCCGAGGTCAGCAGCCGCCGATCACTCATGCCGACGCGCTCGAAGTGCTCCCACAGCCGTGTGCGCAGTTTCGTGAGCGCGGCGAAGATCGCCGAGTGGAGTCTCAGCCGACTGGCGTAGAGCAGCACGGAGCGGCTGAGTCCGAAGAATCGCACACCGACGATGGCGACCATGAGCAGCATGATCGGCGGCTGGTACGAAGCTTCGACGATGAGCCATGCGGAGACGGCAGTCAGAGCGATGGCCGCGAGGCTGGACGCGCAGGCGGTGAGCGCGGCCACCAGCATGGTCGGGGTGAACAGCGGCAGGCTCGAGCCCAGTATCGACCAGCGACGTCGCAGTGCAGCTGTCCAGGACTCGCCTCCGGAGTGCTGCGTCGAGACATCCGGGTGCCGCTCGACGTCGGACCGAGGCCCGGGCTCGCTGCCCGAACCCGTCCGTTCCGCCGGAGCGGGAACTTCAGTCCGCGCCCTTGTTGCAGGAACCTCGGCGGCGTCGGTTCGGGCCTGATCCGCGATCACGGTCGACTTTGATTCCGCTGGTGCACCGTTCTCTGCCGCTTCAAAGTGCGTCTTCTCCGGGCGGATCTCTGTGTCGGCCAGCGCGCGAACCTGTTCGTCATGGCTGGCGAGGATCACGCGGTGGGTGGCGGCCGCCTCGGCGATCATGTCGATGACGATGGCGGCATTGTCGGCGTCGAGGTGGGCGGTCGGTTCGTCGAGGACGAGCAGCTCGGCCCCGTCACCGAGGCGGTGCCGCACTCGCACGAGGGCCAGCCGACGCTGTTGGCCGGGGCTCAGCGCCGCCGTCTGCACACGCAGATCGGTGGGCAGTTCGGCGGCGGACAGGGCCGTCTGAGCTTGGTCGTCGTCGAGTCCGAAGAGTGCCAGTTCGGCGCCGATGGTCTCGGCGAACATGCGTGGAGCCTGCGGCACGTAGGCCGCGCTCATCGGATCGGCGGTGGTGTGCGCGTCGGCAGGCAGACTGCCGACCAGCGCACCGAGCACGGTCGACTTGCCGGTTCCGGACCGGCCGCTGATCGTCGTCACTCCCGGCCGGGTGTCGATGTCGCCCGACCAAGTGATGAGTGTGCCGTCGGCATAGTGAACCCACTGGCCCCCCGGCCAGCCGAAGGCATCGAGCGCGCGTGCCCCCGCAGCCGCCGACGGCGTCTCCGCATCTGCCGACCGTGTCTCCGACAGCAGCGACCGGGCTCTCTCACGAGCTTCGCGTCCGTTCTCGCTCGCATGATAGCCGGCCCCGAGCTCCCGCAGAGGGATGAAGCATTCGGGCGCGATGAGCAGGACCAACAGGCCATCGCCCAGCTCCATCGACCCGTTGACCAGGCGCAGACCGATGACCACGGCCACGAGCGCCACCGAGATCGTGGCGATGAGCTCGAGCGCCAAACTGGAGAGGAACGCGATGCGCAGCGTCGTGAGGTTCGCCTGATGGTAGCGCTCCCCCAGTTCCCGCAGCCGGCGCGCGTGATCGCGAGAACGGCCGAGGCCGATGAGGACGGGCAGCCCCTCGGCGAGTTCGGCCAGGTGATCCGACAGCCGTTCCAGAGCCGTCATGGTCTCCGAGGTCGACTCTGCCGTGTAGCGGCCGATGAGCACCATGAACATCGGCACCAACGGCAGGCACACCGCGATGATGACCGCCGAGAGGACATCGCTGAAGACGATGCGCACCAGCAGCACGATGGGCACCACCGCGGCCGCGGTCAGGGCCGGCACCACCGTGGTGAAGTAGTCATCGAGATCGTCGATTCCGCGGGTGACCGTGACCGCCGCATTCGTCCGCGGGCGTCCCCGTCCGCGCAGCAGACCGGAGAGGATCGAGCGCCGCAGACCCTGTTTCGAAACGGCTGCCAGGCTGGTGCCCAGACGGCGGTCGAGCCAGAGTCCGCCGCCGCGCAGCAGCGCGCCGAGGGCGCCGAGGACCACCCACAGCCCGGGCGCGCTGTGGCCGATGATGGCTCTCACCAGGGCTTCGGCGATGAGGACGATTCCCACCGACCGGCACAGGGCGGAGAGCACCGACAGTGCCAAACCCCGCCGACCGGTGGGCAGCTCGAGCAGGATCGACAGGGGTGAGCTCACGATCGGATCGCCACCGGCAGCTTGTGAGCTTCGGGGATGTGGGTCTCGGCGATGCGGCCGAGGAACATCCGGTAGCTGAAGATCTGGTAGGCGATGATGATCGGCAGGATCACGATCGTCACGATGAGCATGACGTTCAAGGTGTAGTCCGACGAGGATGCCGCAGCGATCGTCAGCGAGTTCGCCGGGTCGATCGTCGAGGGCAGGACGTTCGGGAAGACACCGGCGAAGACGGCGGTCAGACCGGCGATGAGATAGATCCCGTGCAGGATGAAGGCGCGCTTCTCGGCACCGGCGCGGACCGCGACGAACGCGAAGATGAGAGCGACGATCGCAACGAGCACCGGCACGATGAGCCAGGTCCGCTGGGTGATCGAGGAGGCGAACCAGATGAGGAACGGAATCGCGGCCGGCAGCATGATCCGACCGGCCCAGCGCCGCGACCGCGCCCGGACCTCGCCCTGAGTCTTGAGACCGAGGAAGATGAGCCCGTGGGCCAGGGAGAAGCCGAGCCCGCCGAGTCCGCCGGCGAGAGCCGGCCACGACATCCAGGCGAAGGCACCGCCGATCATGTCGCCATGATCATTGAGCGGCAGCCCGATGGTCGTCAGTGCGAGCATCGCACCGATGCAGAAGGCTGTTCCGGCCGATCCCACGGCCAGAGCCCAGGTCCAGAAGGTCTTCCACCTCTCCGAGTGCCCTTTGCCGCGGTATTCGATGGCCACGGCGCGGAAGATCAGCGCGAGCAGGCAGATGGTCAGTGGAATGTAGAGCGCGGAGAACAGCGAAGCGTACCAGTGTGGGAAGGCGGCGAACATCGCTCCGGCCGCGGTGATCAGCCAGACCTCGTTGCCTTCCCAGACCGGACCGATCGAGTTGAGCAGAACGCGCTTGCTGCGTTCGCTGCGGCTGAGGAAGGGCATCATCATGCCCACGCCGAGGTCGAAGCCGTCGAGGAACAGGTATCCCATCCAGAGCACGACGATGAGGACGAACCAGATTGTGGCGAGGATTTCCATCGTGACCTTCCCTCAGTACGCGAACGACAGGACGTCGTCGCCGTTGTCGGTGATCGTGGGTTTCGTATTCGTCTGGTCGAGTTCGGGCATCGCCGAGGCGACTCCCCCCTTGACGTATTTCGTGATCAGCCGCAGTTCGACGACCATCAGAATTCCGTAGACGGAGGTGAGACTGATCAGTGAGAACAGCAGCATCGCCGGTGTCACCTCGGGTGACAGCGCCGCCTGGGTGTACATGTACACTCCGTCGAGCTGAGCCGGGTTCGGTGCGACGACGAAGGGCTGGCGTCCCATTTCGGTGAAGATCCATCCTGCCGAATTCGCGAGGAACGGTGCCGTGATGGCCAGGACGAATCCGCGGCTGAGCCATTTCGACTCGGGCACCGTGCCCTTGCGGGCCAGCCACAGTCCGATGACGCAGACGCCGACAGCCAGGGCGCCGAAGCCGATCATCATGCGGAAGCCCCAGTAGGTGACGATCATGATCGGCTGGTAGTCGATGGGTTCGCCGGCATGGTCGCCGTACCGCGGGTCGTCGGGGATATGCGTGCCGTAGCGCTCCTGGTATTCAGGCAGCAGCGTCGTCACACCGTGGACCGGGGTGTCGAAGTCGCCGTTGGCCAGGAAGGACAGCAGACCGGGGATCTCGAAGATGTTCTGCACTCCGTCGCAGTCGTTCGACGACGGATCGGCGATCGTGAGGACGGAGAATTGGGTGCCGTCGTGGCAGGCCGCCTCGGCGGAGGCCATTTTCATGGGCTGCTGGTCGAACATCAGCTTGGCTTGGACGTCACCGGTGATCGAGACGCCGGCGAAGGCGAGGACGCCGACGATCGCGCCGATGCGCAGGGATTTGATCCACACCGCATGATCCGTCTTGTCCCGTCCTGGAAGCTCCTTCGAAGAGCCCACGATGACCTTGCCGTCGGCACCGACGGTGTCGATTCCGGCCTTGCGCCGGTGGTAGAGGTGGTACCAGGAGATGCCGAGGAGGAAGGATCCGCCCACTGCCAGGGCGCCGAAGATCGTATGCGTGAAGGCGGCGATGGCGGTGTTGTTGCCGAGGACCGCCCAGACGTCGGTCATCACGGGCCGGCCGTCGACCATTTCGACGCCGACGGGATGCTGCATCCAGGAGTTCGCGACGATGATGAAGTAGGCCGAGATCCATGTGCCGATGACGGCCAGCCACAGCGAGCCGAGGTGCACCGCCCGCGGCAGTCGGCCCCAACCGAAGATCCACAGGCCGAGGAAGGTCGATTCGAGGAAGAACGCCAGCAGGGCCTCCAACGCAAGGGGCGCGCCGAAGACGTCGCCGACGAAGCGGGAGTATTCGCTCCACGCCATGCCGAACTGGAATTCCTGGACCAGGCCGGTGGCCACGCCCATGATGAAGTTGATGAGGAAGAGCTTGCCGAAGAACTTCGTGCTCCGCAGGTACACCTCGTTGCCGGTGCGATGGTAGATGGTCTGCAGGACCGCCACGAGCATGCCGAGTCCCAGGGTCAACGGCACCATCCAGAAGTGGTAGACCGTTGTGATTCCGAATTGCCACCGTCCGATGAGGACCGGGTCCAGCTCCATGGGTGCTCCATTCAGGTTTCACGCGAGCAATGTTTCTACGTCACGTAGAATTCTACAGTTCGTAGAAACCCCGCCCGAGTGGTTTCATCATTCAAGACTCCCGGTTCCAAGCATGCTCTCGAACAAGCTCCCCTGACCAGGCCCACCCCTCTGCCGATACACACGCGCCTATGTGGAATTCGACAGGCTGTAGAGATATACTGGAGCGATCAGACCGACAACGAAATTGAGGGCGAAAGAACTGTGGGAACACTGGGTGAACTCGAACGCAGCGTCATGGACGCCATCTGGGTCCACGACGACGGGTTGAGTGCCGCCGAACTCCGCGAAGTCCTCTCGGATCGCGAGCTCGCGCTGACAACGGTCCATACTGTCCTGTCTCGACTCGAGAAGAAGGGCTTCGTCACTCGCGATCGCAGCATCCGTCCGCATCGCTATGTCGCGGTTTCGACACGTGAGGATCACGTAGCGGAGCTGATGACCGAGATGCTGTCTCAGGCACCGGATCGTCAGGCTGTCCTCGCTCGCTTCCTCGGCACCGTCTCGGAGGCCGACACCAAGGCGCTGCGCAATCTGCTCGGGCGCAATCACTCGACGCAGTCCTGACTCAGGCCGGTCACCTCAATGACCATCGTGGGAATCGTTCTGGCCGTGCTGGCTTTTCTGCTGGCATGGCCTATTCCTGCGGCCCTCGCGCGTTTCCGCGGTGACCCGATCTCAGAGGTCGTCCTCTGGCAGGCTGTCGGACTCTCCGGAGGACTCTCCCTCATCGGCGCTGCGCTCGCCTTCGCGGTCGCCCCGGGGACCACGAGTCTCCCGCAGGGACTCTTCGACCTCATCCGGGGCAAGGACCACACTCAGCTCTCACTCTTAGCCTGGATCTTCCTCGTCATCGCCGTGCTCCTCATCGGTCGGCTGCTCGGCTGCCTGGTCCTGACCCTCTATTCGGCTCGGCAGACCCGCCTGCGCCACGACGAGATCCTGCATCTGCTCAGCGAACCGTCGATCGCCTATCCCGACACGCGCATCATCACCACCGATGAGGCCGTCGCCTACTGCCTGCCCAAGGGGCCGCGGAAGGGCACTGCCGTTCTGTCGACCGGTCTGCTCAAGGCCCTCGACGAGGATGAGCGCACCGCTGTCATCGCCCATGAGCGGGCGCATCTGGATTTCCGGCACGATGTGCTCGTCATCCCCTTCGCCGCCTGGCATCGGGCCCTGCCGTACTTCTCGGCCACGGCGATCGGGTTGAACTCGGTGAATCGGCTCATCGAGCTCATGGCCGATGATCAGGCCCGCGACCATGTCGATCCGCAGATCCTGGCTCAGGCAGTGAGATCGGCCGCCGCGATCAGCCCCGACCACCGAAGCGATCTGTCCGCTCAGCGCATCCAGCGCCTGTCGCATCCCCTGGATTCGGCGCGGATCCCCGTGCGGCTGATGTCGATCGGACTGGCCGTTCTGCTGCTGCTCCTGCCGACCCTGCTCATCGTCACACCGTCCTCATTCGGCATCTGAGCCCGGACCGATTCTCGGTCCGGGCTCAGATCTGTCGGTGCTGACTCAGCATCGGTGCTGACTCAGCAGTCGAGGTCAGCTGTCGATGCGTTCGGCATCGAGGACGGCAGCGCCGGAGACGATGAATTCCTTGCGCGGCCCGACCGATGATCCCATGAGGAGCTCGAAGGTGTTCTCCGCCATCTCGGCATCCGCCATCGTCACTCGACGCAGGGTGCGCATGCTCGGGTCCATGGTCGTCTCGGCCAGCTGATCGGCATCCATCTCGCCGAGGCCCTTGTACCGCTGGATCGGCTCCTTGTAGGTCTTCTTCTGCTTCTCGAGCTTCTTCAGCAGAGCGTGGAGCTCGGCTTCGGTGTAGGTGTAGACGATGTCGTTGGGCGTTCCGCGCTTCGTCACGACCTCGACTCGGTGCAGCGGAGGCACGGCCGCGAAGACGCGACCGGCCTCGACCAGCGGCTTCATGTACCGGAAGAACAGAGTCAGCAGGAGAGTGCGGATATGCGCTCCGTCGACATCGGCGTCTGTCATGATGATGACTCGGCCGTACCGTGCAGCGTCGATATCGAAGCTGCGCCCGGAGCCGGCGCCGATGACCTGGATGAGCGCTGAGCATTCGACATTGGCGAGCATGTCGGCCAGAGTCGCCTTCTGCACGTTGAGGATCTTCCCGCGGATGGGGAACAGCGCCTGATGGTCGGAATTGCGAGCGGCCTTCGCCGTACCCATCGCCGAGTCTCCCTCGACGATGAACAGCTCCGTGTTCTCCACCCCGTTGTCACGGCAGTCGTAGAGCTTCGCCGGCAGCGAAGAGGCTTCCAGCGCGGTCTTCCGTCGCTGGTTCTCCTTGTGGGTGCGGGCGGAGATGCGCGACTTCATCTCGGCCACGACTTTCTCCATGAGCACGGCGGCCTGCTGCTTCTCAGCACGCTTGGTCGAGGCAAGCACCTCGCCGAGCTGAGACTCCACGGTCTTCGCCACGATCTGTCGCACTGCCGCGGTGCCGAGGACCTCCTTGGTCTGCCCTTCGAACTGGGGTTCGGCCAGCTGCACGGTGACGACGGCGGTGATGCCGGCGAGCACATCGTCCTTCTCGAGCTTGTCCTTGCCGACCTTGAGCTTGCGTGCGTTGGCGTCGACGGCCTTGCGCATCGCCTTCAGGCAGGCCTGTTCGAACCCGGCGAGGTGTGTGCCGCCCTGTGGAGTGGCGACGACGTTGACGAAGGACTTCAACTTCGTGTCGTAGCCGGTCCCCCAGCGCAGAGCGATATCGACGCCGACCTCGCGTTCGACTTCCTTGGACTCGAGGTGACCCGAGGAATTGAGGACCGGGACGGTCTCCTTGAAGGTGCCGGTGTTCTGCAATCGCCAGGTGTCGGTGATCGGCGGGTCGATGGAGAGGTGATCGACGAATTCGGTGATTCCGCCGTCGAACTTGAAGACCTCTTCGCGCTCCTCGATGACGGCACCGGTCTCGTCACGGGCGACACCGCGACGATCGACGATGCGCAGCTCGAGACCGGGCACGAGGAATGCGGTCTGACGGGCGCGTTCGACCAGATGCGGGTAGTCGAACTGAGCCTTGGACAGGAAGATCTGCGGATCGGCCCAGTACTGGACCCGAGTGCCGGTGGCGCCGCGTTTGGCCTTGCCGACGATGTCGAGACCGGTCGGCTCCTGGAAGGCCTCGAAGGGGTTGTCGGGGCTCGCTGTGCCGGAGGAGTCGTCGAAGCGTCCGGGAACGCCTCGGCGGAAGGACATCTTGTGCACCTTCGATCCGCGGGTGACCTCGACGTCGAGGCGAGCGGACAGGGCGTTGACGACCGAGGCGCCGACTCCGTGCAGTCCGCCCGAAGCAGCGTAGGAGGAGCCGCCGAACTTTCCGCCGGCATGGAGCTTGGTCATGACGACTTCGACGCCGGTCAGCCCGGTCTTCGGTTCGATGTCGACGGGGATGCCGCGGCCCTTGTCGGTGACGGCCACCGATCCGTCAGCGGCGAGTTCGATGAGGATCTCTGAACCGTGTCCTCCGAGCGCCTCGTCGACGGAGTTGTCGATGACCTCCCACAGACAGTGCATGAGTCCACGGGAATCGGTCGTGCCGATGTACATGCCGGGTCGCTTGCGAACCGCCTCAAGACCGGACAGGACGGACAGGTGCCTGGCGCCGTAGCTTTCGTCTTCCACACAATTCCTCTCGTTCGATTAAATTCTAATCGCTGCGCGCTCAGGACCCTATTCCCTCGGGCTCGTGTCGGGAATGCATCCGGTCGACCCCGACCATGGGCACGCCTTTGCTGAAACAATGGAGTCATGCCGCATCGCCTCCTCGTCCCAAGTCTCCTTCTCACCGCCGCTCTCAGCCTGCCCGGACTGGCGGCCTGCTCCCAGGACGCAGGTGCCCCCGAACGAACGAGTCAGGCGGCCGAGACAACCGACGCGTCTCCGACTGCCGGCAACGGTGCGGACGGAGGCGACGACGCGAAGTCGGGCACCGCCTCGGCGAAGGAGGAAGGAACGGATCTGAAAGGGAAGGTCATTGCGATCGATCCGGGACACAATGGCGGAAATGCGGACCATCCGGAGAAGATCAACCGGCAGGTTCCGGACGGGCGCGGCGGAACGAAGGCCTGCAACACCACGGGCACCTCGACGAACTCCGACTATCCGGAGTCCGATTTCACCTGGGCCGTGGCGAAGAAGCTGGAGAAGTCGCTGACCGACGCCGGAGCCGAGGTCGTGCTCAGCCGGAAGGACAACGCAGGAGTCGGACCGTGCGTGGACGAGCGCGGAAAGTTCGCCGACGACGCGGACGCGCTGGTGAGCATCCATGCCAACGGCAGCGAGTCGAGTTCGGTGAAGGGCTTCCACATCATCGTCGCCGATCCCGGTGAGGACGAGAAGACCGAGAAGGCCTCCGGGGAACTGGCGAAGTCCGTGGGGAGTTCGATGGGCGAGGAGTTCACCCCGAACAAGGCCTATGGAAAGGATGCGATCAGCCGTCGCCCGGATCTGGCCGGGTTGAACAACGCATCGGTTCCCGCCGTCATCGTCGAATGCGGAGAGATGCGCAACCCGTCGGAGGCAGAGCTCATGGAGTCGAAATCCGGGCAGAGGAGATACGCCGACGCCCTGTTCGACGGCATCGTCGACTGGTTCTGACCCGTGAATGCCGAACGTCCCTGGGACGATCCCAGGGGCGTTCGCATCTGACTGATCCGACTCGTGGACCGGCCGAGTTCAGACTCAGTCGAGGTAGTCGCGCAGCACCTGCGAGCGGGACGGGTGACGCAGCTTGGCCATCGTCTTCGACTCGATCTGGCGGATGCGCTCACGGGTGACGCCGTAGACCTTGCCGATCTCGTCGAGGGTCTTCGGCTGACCGTCGTTGAGTCCGAAACGCATGGACACCACTCCCGCTTCACGTTCCGAGAGCGTGTCGAGCACGGAGTGCAGCTGCTCCTGGAGGAGGGTGAAGCTCACCGAGTCCGAGGGCACAACTGCTTCGGAGTCCTCGATGAGGTCGCCGAACTCCGAGTCGCCGTCTTCACCGAGCGGGGTGTGCAGCGAGATGGGCTCGCGACCGTACTTCTGGACCTCGACGACACGCTCGGGTGTCATGTCGAGTTCCTTCGCGAGCTCTTCCGGGGTCGGTTCGCGACCGAGGTCCTGCAGCATCTGGCGCTGCACGCGGGCGAGCTTGTTGATGACCTCGACCATGTGCACCGGGATGCGGATCGTCCGAGCCTGGTCGGCCATCGCGCGGGTGATGGCCTGGCGGATCCACCACGTGGCGTAGGTCGAGAACTTGAAGCCCTTCGTGTAGTCGAACTTCTCGACGGCGCGGATGAGGCCGAGGTTGCCTTCCTGGATGAGGTCGAGGAACAGCATTCCGCGGCCGGTGTAGCGTTTGGCCAGGGACACGACGAGTCGGAGGTTGGCTTCCAACAGATGGTTCTTCGCGATGCGACCGTCGTGGATGATCCACTTGTAGTCCATCGTTTCGCGCGGGTCGGTCACCTCTCCGCCGTCGAGCAGATGCTCGGCGTACATTCCGGCTTCGATGCGCTTGGCGAGATCGACCTCTTCGGCGGCGTTGAGCAGGGCCACCTTGCCGATCTGCTTGAGGTAGTCCTTGACCGGGTCTGCGGTCGCACCGGCGGAGACAACCTGCTGAGCGGGCGCGTCCTCTTCGTCTGCATCGGAGACGATGAAGCCACCGGCCTCGGCCACGGCGGCATTCTTCTCCTTCTCTTCCGAGTTCTTCGTCTCGGTCGCCTCGGCGGGGCTCTCCTCTGTGGCCAGAGCGTCCGCGGCGGGTTCGACTTCCTCGGTGGTGTCGATATCGTCGTCGGCCTTCTTCGCCTTGGTCGCCTTCTTGGCTTCCTTGGCGGCGGTGGCCTTCGTCGTGGTCTTCGCCGGAGCAGCCGTCGACTTCGCGGCGGCTGTCTTCTTCGCAGCAGTCGTCTTCTTCGACGCAGCCGTCTCGGTCTTTGCGGCAGTCGACTTCGCAGTCGCCGACTTCGCGGTCGCTGTCTTCTTGGCTCCGGCAGCGGTCGTCTTCTTCGCAGTGGACTTCGACGCCGCAGTGGTCTTGGATCCACCGGTCGAGGTCGTGCCGGCCGTTCCCTCCGACTTCTCCGTCACCGTTGTGGATTCCTTGTCGACTCTGGGCACGTGTTCACCTTTCGCGAGCGTTGAAACTTCCCCATGCATTCGGACAGTACTAAGACCCAAGTCAAGTGGTCCGCGTGCGGTCCGGGGCGAACGCAGAGTTCGCCCATCATGCAATGACTGGGTCAACGCTTAATTTTCTCACGTTATTCCCCGCTTTGCGAATCGGCCGTCGAAGACTCCGGGACGATCCGTCCGGCCTGTCCCCGACAACAATGTGACCTGCGAATCTGTTCCCCTCGCCTCCCCCTCACCTCCCCCTCGCGTTGATCTCGCCGAGGCGGCCGACCGTCCGCATCGGGGAGGCCGACCGTCCGCGCCGTACACGGCGGCCCGATCAGATGGTCGTACGCTGAGTCTCCGTCAGCCAGCGGGGCAGGCACCCCATATCGACCGCGCTGACGATGAGTTCGGCCAGCCCGTGTTCGGCTTCGAGCCCGAGGGCGGCACGGGCATAGTTCAGCGCCATCGTCGATCCGCCCAGAGACCATTCGAACCAGGCGATGACGGCATAAGTGTTGGCTCTGGCCCGCGGGTGGCCGGCCTGCAGGTAGTCCTTGAGGAAGGCGATGGTGAGCATGATGTCGCGCGGCCTGGGCGCACGCGCTGAGAGCCCGACGAGCTGCTGAGCCGCCCGTGCTTGAGAGACCACACGGCGGCTCATCACGATGAGTTCGTCACCGTCGAGTCCCTTGACCAGGGAGGGTGGGAAGTCTGGGTGGTCGAAGCTGAGGATCATCTCGAGTGCGTCGCGCGACCATTTCTCGACGAGCAGGGTATCGAGTGCCATCACGGTCGGCAGGTCCATGAGGTCGTGGATGCGCGCCTCGTCGATCGCGTCCTCCTCGCACCGCATGGCGTCCAGGCGCGGGTATACCTCGGCGAGGATCGCGAAGGCCTCGTCCGTGCCCATCCACTCCTCGGCATGTCCGCGACGACTGTCGGCGAAGGCATCGGCGGGCATCGGGGCGATGACGAGGTCCTCCGGATCGTTGACTGGGTTGGATCCGCCGGCGACGAGTTCGGTGGCACACGCCGAGGTGGTTGCCTCGATCAGCGGTGTGCAGTCATAGCCGTCCTCGTCGATGCGGCCGAAGTGCTCTTGGTTGACCCACCATGCGCTGAGGGTGTCGACGCTTCTGGAGGCGAAGGTGATGGCCAGTTCGTCGATCGCTGCTCGGATGAGACCACGGTGGACCTCCGCGTATTCGGCGTCTGCACCGGCGCCGAAAGCGCTGACCGGCTGATAGTCGTCATCATAGAGAACGAGGAAGACCCCGGTGACCGTACCGGCGCGCATGACGAGGTCGGCGTACCAGCCGCCGCCTTGGGACAGCGTCTGCGCCGCGCTCTCCCGGTCGAAGTCGATGCGCATCGTGGTCGAGCTGGTCTGGGACCCGTTGAGCTCGGTGCCGACGATGACAGCGACGAGGCTGCGACGCGGGGTGTACCCGAGAGTATGGGGGATGATCCCGATGATGTCCTCGGGTGTGCGGGCCGGTGTCTTCACTGCGTCCTCCTTGATCAGTTCGGAACCAGCCGGTGCGGAGCGGTTCCCGTGCCTGAGGCGAGGCCCATGCCTGGGATGGGCTGCCTGTCTGGGTACCCACTTCAACCGATCCCTCATCCGTTCCTCCAGATCCTGGTCTGCGCCTGTGGATGGACCGCACGGGTCCACAGCGCTCTGGTGGGCGAGTCGCATCCGTCATCCCCACGAGAATCCGGGCCGAATTGCCTCACACGCCTTACTGGCATACAAGTGAGGGGTGGCGAAGCGACGGATATACACAGCTCCTGGTTCTCAAGTGGTCGACATCTCGACGGGTGAAGCCCGGCTGGAGAAGCTCGACGGTGAGGCCGATTCCTATGTGCTCCACGTCAATGGGGTCCCTTCTTCGTCGATCACGCTCGGCGATCCGCAGCGACTGGACTTCGAGTACCTGGACTGGATGCGACGCATCATCGACGTTCAACTCCCTGACCGGACGCTGCGGGCCGCACACATCGGTGCTGCCGGCTGTGCTCTGGCCCGGGCGCTGAACTCGGCACGACCGGGATCGAAGCAGACGGCGATCGACATCGATGCCAAGCTGCTCGACTTCGCTCGCGACTGGTTCGACCTGCCCCGCTCCCCCGCCCTGGCGCTGCGCGCCGGCGACGGAGCGGTGGAGATCGGCAAGTTCCGGCCCGAGACCCTCGACGTCCTCGTCCGCGACGCCTTCGACCACGACTCTGTTCCCGCGTCTCTGCAGACTTCGGAGTTCTTCGCCTCCTGCGCCGAGGCGGTCAAGGGCTCCGGCATCTATGTCGCCAATGTGCCTGACTCAGGTGACCACCGCGTCCTCCGGTCCGAACTCCGCAGCCTCGGCGACCACTTCGCCCATCTTGCCGCAGCCACGGAACCGGCGATCCTCAAGGGACGTCGACGCGGAAACGTCGTCGTCCTCGCCTCCAATACTCCCCTCGACACGGGCGGGCTCGACCGCAGTCTGCGCACCGCCGCCTCCTCAGCGACCTTCCTGGCGGGAGCAGAACTGCGCTCCAGGTTGGGCCTCTGATCTTCACGAGATCGGGACTCTGACCTTCACGTCGGCACCGGCCGCCTCTCGGGTCCCACGCTCCTGCACTTTCCGACCCAGCTGGCTCTTCTCCCCTCGCCCTGCTGACCCGGCTGGCTCTGCCTACCCCCGGCAGACAGGGAATGTGAGGTACGCCCCGGTCCGAAATGACGATGCGACTACAGACACCGGGGAAAGTTCGGCATAATTGAATGCCGACCCAAGAAGGTGAGATGACCGAAACTTCAGAAATTCGTGTCGAGCAGACCAAGCTCGACGAGCTCTATGCCCGCCTCGATGAGCTCCGGGAGGAGACGACGGCCCGCCTGGGCACGGTGAGGGTCTCCGAGGTCGGAGGCAACCACCAGCACCGCACCGAACGCGATGCCTTCGCGACAATGTACGAAGATCAGCTCATCCGTCTCGACGGCGCCGAGGAGGGGCTGTGCTTCGGTCGCCTCGACATCATCGACGAAGACGACCCCACCTACATCGGTCGCATCGGACTCACCGACGAACAGCGTCAGCAGATCCTCATCGACTGGAGGGCACCGGCTGCCGAGCGCTTCTATCAGTCGACGGCCGCCAACCCCGACGGGATCGCCCGCCGACGTCACCTCGTCACCGCGAACCGGAAGGTCACCGGCATCGAAGACGATGTGCTCGACATCGACGCACTCGATGACGCTCAGCGGTCGAATCTCCAGGGCGAAGGCGCACTCCTCGCCGCCCTCAGCACTCATCGCACCGGACGGATGGGCGATATCGTCGCAACCATCCAGGCCGAGCAGGATGCGATCATCCGCCGTCCGCTCTCCGGCGTGCTCGTCGTCCAGGGAGGGCCGGGAACCGGCAAGACCGCCGTCGCGCTCCACCGTGCCGCTTTCCTGCTCTACCGTCACCGTGAGCGCATCGCGAAGTCCGGTGTCCTCCTCGTCGGCCCGTCGACTGTGTTCCTCAAGTACATCGAGAAGGTTCTGCCCAGCCTCGGCGAAACCGGGGCCGTTCTGCTCACTCCCGGTCAGCTGTATCCGGGACTCGATACGGATGCCGCAGATGCACCGGCTGTCGCCGAGATCAAGGGCCGCTCCGTCATGGCTCGGGTGCTGAAGAACCATGTTGCGAACTACCAGCGCATTCCCGACCACGATGTCGAGATGCGGGTGCGTTCGCACACGATCGTGCTGCGTCGCAAGGACGTTCAGTCCGCGCGCGATCGGGCTCGTCGCAGCGGGGACCCGCACAATGCCGCCCGCACCGGTTTCGTCACCGGTCTGCTGAAGATCCTCGCCGAGGATCTCGCCCGTGAGATGGGGATGGATGCGGCCGGCGAACGGCTGCCCGAGCTGCTCGAAGACCTGCGCTCCTCCGTCGACGTCCGACGCGCCCTCAACCTCGCATGGTTCCCCATCGGCCCGGCCGCCGCGCTGCGGTCTCTGCTGGGCAGGCCGCACAAGCTGCAGGCCGCTGCCCGCAAGGTCCTCACTCCTGCCGAGCAGTCGATGCTGCTTGAGCAGCGTCGGGATGAGTTCACGGTCGACGATGTGCCGCTGCTCGACGAGTTGGCCGAGCTGCTCGGTTCCGCCCCGCAGCAGACGCAGGCGCGGGATGACTCGGCACGCGAATACGCCGAAGCCGTCGTCGACATGACCGAGACCGGAGGGATGGTCTCCGCCGAGACCCTCGCTGCCCGCTGGGAGGAACAGGGACCGACGATGACGCTGGCCGAACGCGCTCTCGAGGACCGCGAGTGGACGTACGGCCACCTCGTCGTCGATGAGGCGCAGGAGCTCTCTCCCATGCAGTGGCGGGTGCTCTTCCGTCGCGTGCCGTCGAAGTCGGCCACGGTCGTCGGTGACCTCGCCCAGTCCTCGCAGGTCGACAACGCCCGCACCTGGTCATCGATCCTGAGCGAATTCGTCGGAGATCGTTTCGCCCTCCAGGTGCTCACGGTCTCCTACCGCACCCCGCAGTCGGTGATGGATCTGGCCAACCGCTACCTGCACCGGCATTTCCCGCAGCTCGAGCTCGTCGAATCGGTGCGCCAGGGAGGATCGGATCCGCGCCTGGATACCTTCGCCGACGAATCGGAGATGCTGGGCGCCCTCCCCGAGGCGGTCGCGGCCGAGGTGTCCGCCGCCGAAGGTGGGAAGATCGCCGTCATCGCTGATGAGGAACTCATCGAGCCCATCGCCGAGGCGATCGCGGACTTCGATTTCGGGCGGTCGGTCACGGGCTTGGATCATCAGATCGCCCTCATCACCCCGCAGCAGGCCAAAGGCCTCGAGTTCGATGCGGTGATCATCGTCGAACCCGGCCGCATCGCTCCGCTCGGCGGCGAGGAGGGCGTCGGCGGCCTCTATGTGGCGCTGACCCGCACGACTGAACGTCTGCGTGTCCTGGCATCGGCATCGACGGAACTCACCGAGCTCTTCTCCGCCGAAACGATCCGCCAAGCCGGCTGACCCAAACCCCTTATTACTACCTGACGGCGGCCCAGCAACCTCGCGCGAGGTTGCTGGGCCGCCGTCAGGTAGTAATTGAGGGGTGAATGTGAAAGGCCGCTTGGGTTCGGCTTCCCCTCCGAACCGCAAGCGGCCGCGCGCCGTAGCGCGCACGTTCAATACTACACAACTATTTCTGTACCGCGGTACTCGAAACGAAGATTTCTGACAGAAATCTCAGCAGTCTCAGGATCCGGTCGGCCGGGTCCCCGAGCAGCTCAGTCGGCGAAGTCGTCGGGGGTGGGTTCCCGAGTCTGACCGGACTGCAGCAGCGCATCGGCGCGCAGCGAATCGATCGCTGCCTCGAAGTCCTCGAGCGAGTCGAATCCCTGGTAGACGCTGGCGAATCGCAGGTAGGCGACCTGGTCGAGTTCGCGCAGCGGTTCGAGGATCGACAGTCCGACCTCGTCGGCGTCGATCTCGGCGATTCCGCGCGACCGGATATTCTCCTCCACCCGCTGAGCGAGCTTCGCGAGATCATCGTCGCTGACCGGACGTCCCTGGCAGGCCTTGCGCACACCCGACATGATCTTCTGACGGGAGAATTCCTCGGTGACTCCGGAGCGTTTGATCACCGACAGGCTCGTGGCCTCCATCGTGGTGAAGCGGCGACCGCAATGACGGCACTGCCGGCGCCGGCGGATCGCAGCGCCGTCTTCGCTGGTCCTCGAATCGACGACCCGAGAATCGGACTCACGGCAGAACGGACAGCGCATCTCTACTCCTCGAACCTGATGTCGACAGCCCGGCCGTGGGCCGGCAGCTGTTCGCCGTCGGCGAGAACACCGATGTGCTCTGCCACCGCGGACAGTGCCTGTCGGTCATAGTCGATGACCTGGCTGACCTTGATGAATGAGTGCACACCCAGCCCGGAGCCGTGCGCGGCGGTGCCCATCGTGGGCAGCACGTGGTTCGACCCGGCACAGTAGTCACCGAGTGACACCGGGGCCCAATCGCCGAGGAAGACCGCGCCCCCGTTCGTGATTCGTGCCCCGACCGCTTCCGCATCGACCGTGTGGACCTCGACGTGCTCACCGGCATAGCCGTTGACGACGGTGATCCCGGCGTCGAGGTCGTCGACGAGCACGATCGCCGACTGCCGTCCGGCCAGAGCCGTCCCGATCCGCTCGGTGTGCATCGCCTCCGGCACCTGCACGTCCAACTCCTTCTGCACCGCTTCGGCGAGATCGACGGAGTCGGTGACCAGCACCGAGGCGGCCAGTTCGTCGTGTTCGGCCTGACTGATGAGGTCGGCGGCGACGAAGCGCGGATCCGCCTGTTCGTCGGCGAGGATGATGATCTCTGTGGGGCCGGCGACTGCGTCGATGCCGACCCGGGAGCGGACGAGCGACTTCGCCGCAGCCACATAGGCGTTTCCGGGACCGGTGATGAGGTCGACGGGCTCGAGTTCCTCACCGTCGTCGAAGCCATAGGCCAGAGCACCGATCGCCTGTGCCCCGCCCATCGCCCAGACCTCGTCCACGCCGAGGATGTGTGCGGTGGCGAGCACGATCGGGTGCGGCAGACCATTGTTCTGCGGCGGGCTGGCGATCGCCAGCGAGCGTGCTCCGGCCGTCTGTGCAGGCACGACGTTCATGATCACAGTCGACGGGTAGACGGCCAGTCCGCCGGGCACATAGAGTCCGACCCGTTCGACCGGCAGGTGACGGGTAGTGACGAAGGCACCGGAGGCCAGTTCGGTGCGGACATCGACGGGACGCTGATCGGCGGCGACCTTCCGGGATCGGGCGATCGATTCTTCGAGCGCGGCCCTGACCGCGGGATCGAGTTCTGCCGCAGCTTCGGCCAGCGCGGATTCCGGTACCCGCAGCGTTTCGGGGCGCACTCCGTCGAAGCGTTCGGTGAAGTCCTTCACCGCGGCCGCTCCCCCACCGGCGACGGTGTCGAGGAGTTCAGCCACCCGTCGTTCGATATCGGCATGGGTCTCGGCGGCCCGAGGCAGCTTCTGCGCCAGGAATCGCTTGTTGAGGGTCTCACCACGGAAGTCCAGAATGTTCACCCGCACCATTCTAGTCTCCACGGCAGCACCGCTGTCCTCCGGCCCGAAGTGCGGACGAGAGGCGGGCGCGGCGTTCGCGCCTCAGACGCTCAGACAGCGGGATCCCAACAGCGCCTTGAGGTCTCCGTAGAGGCTCGGGTTCGGGTCGACCCGGATCGACCTGTCGAGGCGCATCACCGTCTGCCGTCCCGGCTGGGACAGAGTGATGTGGACATCGGTCTGGCCCTTGTTGGACTCGAGGATCTGCTTGAGTTTCGTCGCCATCTCCTCGGTCGCCTTCTCCATCGGCATGATGAGGTTGAGCGGTCGATCGTTGGGGTCGGTGACATCAGGAATCGTCATCGACATAGCCATCAGCGAGGTCGGACGGTCATCGGAGGTGCGGATGCGACCGGTCAGGGAGATCACAAGGTCGGTCGCCAAAAGGCTCGCCACCGGTTCGTAGGTGTCGCCGAAGAACATCACTTCGATCTCTGCTTCGAGGTCCTCCAAGGTCACGATCGCATAGGGGCGCCCAGAGTTCTTCGACACCTTGCGGGTGACCTGTGTGATCATTCCGCAGACCTTGATCTGGGATCCGTCATGACGGTGCGACTCCGGATCGACCACCTCGGCGATGGAGGCATCGGATTCGGCGGCCAGCACTCCTTCGAGTCCGTTGAGCGGGTGATCGGAGACGTAGAGGCCGATCATATCGCGCTCGAAGGACAGCTTCTCCTTCTTCTCCCACTCCGGACGATCGGGAATTGTCACGGAGAATCCGGGTGAGTCGTCTCCCCCGCCGAGTCCGGCGAAGAGGTCGAACTGACCGTTGGCTTCCTGCCTCTTGACGCCGATGACCGAGTCGACGGCCTCCTCATGGACTTCGACGAGTGAGCGGCGGCTGTGGCCGAGCGAGTCGAAGCCGCCGGCCTTGATGAGCGATTCGATCGTGCGCTTGTTGCACACATGGCTGGGCACCTTGTCGAGGAAGTCCGTGAACGAGGTGTAGGAGCCCTTCTCTCCGCGGGCCTCGACGATGCCCTCGACGACGTGGGCGCCGACGTTGCGCACCGCTCCCATGCCGAAGCGGATGTCCGTACCGACAGGGGTGAAATGGAGGGCGGATTCGTTGACGTCCGGAGGCAGCACGGTGATTCCGAGGCGACGGCACTCGTTGAGGTAGATCGCGAGCTTGTCCTTGTTGTCACCGACCGAGGTGAGCAGGGCCGCCATGTATTCGGCCGTGTAGTGCGCCTTGAGGTAGGCGGTCCAGTAGGACACGACGCCGTAGGCGGCCGAGTGCGCCTTGTTGAACGCGTAGTCCGAGAACGGCAGCAGGATGTCCCACAGGGCTTGAGCGGCGGCTTCGGAGAAGCCGCGTTCCTTCATTCCGCCGAAGAAGCCGACCTGCTGCTTGTCGAGCTCGGACTTCTTCTTCTTGCCCATCGCGCGGCGGAGGATATCGGCCTGGCCCAGCGAATAGCCGGCGACCTTCTGCGCGATCGCCATCACCTGCTCCTGGTAGATGATGAGGCCGTAGGTGGTGTCGAGGATCTCCTTGAGCGGCTCCTCGAGCTCCGGGTGGATCGGGGTGACCTCCTGCAGACCGTTCTTGCGCAGGGCATAGTTCGTATGCGAATCCGCACCCATCGGACCGGGGCGGTAGAGCGCCAGGGTCGCGGAGATATCCTCGAAGTTATCCGGCTTCATCATCCGCAGTAGGGCACGCAGACCGCCGCCGTCGAGCTGGAACACGCCGAGGGTGTCACCGCGGGTCAGCAGCTCGTACGCCGCCGGATCGTCGAGGGCGAGGTGCTCGAGGTCGAGATCGAAATCCCGGTTGGCTTTGATGTTCTCCACTGCGTCGGAGATGATCGTGAGGTTCCGCAGGCCCAGGAAGTCCATCTTGATGAGCCCGAGGCCCTCAGATGTCGGGTAGTCGAACTGGGTGATGACCTGACCGTCCTGGAACCGACGCATGATCGGGATGACGTCGATGATCGGGTCCGAGGACATGATGACACCGGCGGCGTGGACGCCCCACTGACGCTTCAGCCCTTCCAGGCCCTTCGCGGTCTCGAAGGTCTCCCTCGCCTCCGGATCGGTGTCGACGAGTTCGCGGAACTCCCCGGCTTCCTTGTACCGCTTGGACTCCGGGTCCTCGATGTCCTTGAGCGGAATGTCCTTGGCCATCTCCGCAGGCGGCAGCGCCTTCGTCAGGCGCTCACCCATCGAGAAGGGTTTGCCGAGCACACGCGCGGAATCCTTCAGCGCCATCTTCGTCTTGATCGTGCCGTAGGTGACGATCATCGCCACACGCTCGTCGCCGTACTTCTCGGTCACATAGTCGATGACCTCGCTGCGACGACGATCATCGAAATCGACGTCGAAGTCGGGCATGGACACACGGTCCGGGTTGAGGAAGCGCTCGAAGAACAGCCCGTGCTGCAGCGGATCGAGGTCGGTGATGCGCATGGCGTAGGCGACCATGGAGCCGGCTCCCGAACCACGGCCGGGTCCGACGCGGATGCCGTTGTCCTTCGACCAGTTGATGAAGTCGGCGACGACGAGGAAGTAGCCGGGGAAGCCCATCGAGATGATGATGTCGAGTTCGTAGTCGGCCTGCCGGCGGACGTCGTCGGGAACGCCGTTCGGGTACCGGTAGTCGAGCCCCTTCGCGACTTCCTTGATCAGCCACGAGGTCTCGTCCTCACCGGGAGGGCACGGGAACTTCGGCATGTAGTTCGCCGAGGTGTCGAAGGAGACTTCGCACTTCTCGGCGATTTCGAGGGTGTTGTCGCAGGCTTCGGGGAATTCCTTGAACAGAGTCCGCATCTCTGCGGGGGTCTTGAGGTAGTAGCCGGAACCGGAGAAGGCGAATCGCGAACCGCCCTGGTCGTAGGTGGGTTCGATGAGCTTGGAGCCGGACTGGATGGCCAGCAGCGCCTCGTGCGCCTTCGCATCCGATTCGTGCGTGTAGTGGAGGTCGTTTGTGGCGACCAGCGGAATGTCGAGTTCCTTCGACAGCCGGATGAGGTCCTTCGTCACCCGCTTCTCGATGGACAGGCCGTGGTCCATGAGTTCGACGTAGTAGTTGTCCTTGCCGAAGATCTCACGGTATTTACCGGCGGCCGCCTTGGCCTCTTCGTACTGTCCCAGGCGCAGCCGCACCTGCACCTCACCCGATGGGCAGCCAGTGGTGGCGAGGAGTCCGTCCGAGTAGCTCTCGAGCAGATCCTGGTCGAGTCGGGGCCATTTCGCCGTCACCGAGTCCAGGGAGGCATACGACGATGCCTTGAACAGGTTCCGCATGCCCGTGTTGTTCCGAGACAACAGGGTCATGTGGGTGTAGAGACCGCCGCCGGAGAGGTCGTCGCTCTTCTGCGATTCGTCGGTGCGCCACTTCACACGGGTCTTGTCCCGACGATCCGTGCCGGGGGTGACATAGGCTTCGACGCCGATGATGGGTTTGATTCCGGCGGCCGTCGCCTGCGACCAGAAGTCGAAGGCGCCGAACAGGTATCCGTGGTCGGTCGTGGCGATCGCAGACATTCCCGATGCCTTCGTCGCCGCCATCAGATCGGCGAGGCGGGCCGCACCGTCCAACATGGAGTATTCGGTATGGACGTGGAGGTGGACGAAGTCCTCGTTCGGCACTGGGCGCCGCCTTCCTGAAGTTGCCGGTGTTGCCGTTCCAGCTTAGTCCATCGGCACCCGCGGGGACGGCTTCCGCGACTGTTGTTCCGGGCACTTCACGACGAGGCTCCGGATTGCGCAGGTCCCGTCAGCGCGTCGCTCAGCAGTCAGTTCCGACACAGTCGGACAGCGCCAGCGCGTGGCCGCGGCGTCAGTGCGGCCGGATGCGGTCGAGAGCGGTCTGCAGGTCCTCGGGGTAGCCGCTTTCGAATTCGACCCACTTCTGTGTGTCGGGGTGGTGGAAGCCGAGCTTGACGGCATGCAGCCATTGGCGTTCCAGACCGAGTTCCTTCGCCAGCACCGGATCGGCACCGTAGGGCAGGTCGCCGACGCAGGGGTGTTTGGTGGCGGAGAAGTGGACGCGGATCTGGTGGGTGCGTCCGGTCTCCAGATGGACCTCGACGAGTGCGGCACGGCGGTGGGCTTCGATCACCTCGTAGTGGGTGATCGCGTTCTTGCCTTCGGTGCGCACTGCGTAGAGTCCGTCGTGCTTGGGGTGTCGGGCGATCGGGGCATCGATGGTGCCGAGCACCGGATCGGGCAGTCCCTGCACGACCGCGTGGTAGGTCTTCTCCACAGTGCGCTCCTTGAAGGCGCGTTTGAGCACGCTGTAGGCGTATTCGCTCTTCGCGACGACCATGAGCCCCGAGGTTCCGACGTCCAGTCGCTGCACGATGCCCTGACGTTCGGGGGCGCCGGAAGTCGCGATGCGGAATCCAGCGGCGGCGAGCCCGCCGACGACGGTGCGTCCGGTCCAACCGAGAGCCGGGTGTGCTGCCACGCCGATGGGCTTGTCGACGACGACGAATGCGTCCTCGTCGTGGACGATGCGCATTCCCGGCACGGGGTCGGGCACGACCTCGAGGGGCTTCTTCGGTTCGGGCATCATGATGTCGAGCCGTTCGCCGGCGATGACGCGATCGGACTTGATGACGGGGCGCCCGGACATCTCCACTCCCCCGTCGGCGCAGATATCGGCGGCGGCGGTCCGGGAAAGGCCGAGCAGCTTCGACATCGCAGCGTCCACGCGCTGACCGTCGAGTCCCTCGGGGACCAGGATGGAGCGTTCAGTCATGAGAGTCCTCTTTCACGCGGGTGGAGTCCGATCCGTCGATGTCGATGCCTCTGAGACTGACGATGACCAAGGTCACCGCGGCAGCGGAGATCGCGATGTCCGCGACATTGCAGATGAACAGCGACAGATCGATGAAGTCGACGACGGCTCCGTGCAGGAATGCGGGTTCGCGGAAGAGCCTGTCGACGAGGTTGCCGAAGAGTCCGCCCAAGAGCAGACCGAGACCGATCGCCCATGCTCTCGAGCCGAGTTTGCGCGAGATCACGAGGATCGCGACGAAGACGCCGATGGCGATGATCGGGAAGATCCACGTCACGCTCGAGCCGAGGCCGAGGGCGGCTCCGGGATTGCGGTAGAAGGTGAATCCGGCCAGCGATCCGATCACAGGCACCGGAGGCTGGTCTTCGAGGAGACTGACGGCGAGGAATTTGGTGAACTGATCGATCACGAGCACGACTGCCGCGATTGTGAACAGCAGGGCCATCATGGCGGCGCGAGGTCGTTTCACCCGTGAGGCAGGATCGTTCATTTGGTTCATTCTAGACCACCGCCGAGACCGCGGGATTCACCCGCACGACGGTGCAGTGTGCGGACACGACGGAGGCCCGGGTACTCCGCGGAGTTCCCGGACCTCGGTCGGTGATGCGCTGAGATCAGAGCTTGTGGTTCGAGGAACCGCCCAGTGGGCCGTTTCCGTCGAGGGTCTCCGGAGCCAGGCTCGTGGAGTTCTCGAGGTCACGCAGCTGATCGTTGAGGTAGCTCTTGAGTCGAGTGCGGTACTGGCGCTCGAAGTTCGAGAGCTGGTCGATGGAGCGCTCGAGGGTCGACTTCTGCGATTCGAGGGTCGACAGAGTTTCGTCGCGCTTGGACTCGGCCTTGCCGACGATGTCGGCGGCTTCCTTCTCGGCGCCCTTGATGAGCTCGTCGCGCTTGCGCTCACCTTCGGCAACATGCTCGTCGTGGACGCGCTGAGCCAGAGCGATGAGACCATGAGCGTCTCCGTCGCCGCCGACCGCGGCAGCACCGAGACCGGCACCCGCAGCTCCACCGGCGGCACCGGCGGTCATCGCTGGTGCGGCGGAGTTGTCCTGCGGAGCGGGAGCGGCTTCCTTGACGACCGGGGCCGGGGTCTCTTCGACCGGTGCCGGAGCGGCAGGTGCCTCGGCCGGAGCCGGAGCCTCTTCCTTCTCTTCGGGAGCAGGAACGGCGGCGGGCATCGCCTGAGTGGCGTCGATGTCCTGTGCCGGTGCAGCGGAGGCGCCGCCGGCTTCGAGTTCCTTCACGCGCTGTTCGGCGGTGGAGAGCTTCTGACGCAGTTCGTCGTTCTCCTGGTAGAGACGGCGAATCTCAACGACGACCTCATCAAGGAAATCGTCGACTTCGTCCTGGTCGTACCCGTCGCGGAACTTCACATGCTGGAACCGCTTGTTTACTACGTCTTCAGGCGTGAGCGCCATGAGGTCACCTTCGGTCGATCTACATTCATTACGCTGCCGCCCAGAAGGACGGCTTCAACGTCACATTAGCGTAACACCTGCAGTTTTGTCCCGCAGTAATGGCGTGTCTCGCATTCAATGACGAAGTTTTCCGCGTTCGAGGCTAACAACTCGAGCACACTGACAGCCAATTCCGGTGAGCATATTCACCATTTATCCGGTATTCGATCAATCGAATACCCTTCATCGACCGGCACATTCTTCACGCCGTTCCCCATATCCATTCACAGTGGTTCTTCGGCGGAGAACACTGCGATGGCGGGTATCAGGCGGAGGTGTGCGAAAGGTTGAAGAACACCGACGCGATGATCTGGATGCCGATGAGCAGGACGATGAATCCCAGGTCGAGCGAGACCTGTCCCAGCCGCAGCGGCGGAATGATCTTGCGCAGCAGCTTCAGGGGCGGATCGGTGAGTGTGTACACGATCTCGGCGAGGACGAGGAGGAAGCCCGTGGGCCTCCAATCGCGGGAGAACACCTGGACCAGATCGAGCACGACTCGCGCCAGGAGCACGTAGACGTAGAGGCTCAGTGCAGTCCCGAGGATGTAGAAGATGATGGCCACGTGGGTCCCCCGCGCCTTTCGTTGTTGCTTGAGTTCTGAGTCTTCAGCCTATCGGCTCCAGCTGAGGACGAGTTGAGAGCTTCTCCGGCCCACTCAGCTCTGGTTGAAGAAGCTGGCCTGAGTATCCGAATCGGCTTCGCTCTCGCCGGCGACTTCGATGTTCTCGGGGGTGAGCAGGAAGACCTTGTTCGTCACGCGCTCGATCGACCCGTGGAGGCCGAAGATGAGACCGGCGGAGAAGTCGACGAGGCGCTTGGAGTTGTTCTCGTCCATCTCCGAGAGGTTCATGATCACAGGGGTGCCCTCACGGAAGGCGGCACCGATGACCATGGCGTCGTTGTAGCTGCGGGGGTGGATGGTCCTGATGCGGTTCATTGGGGTTCCTGGCGCCGGGGTGTCTACGGGACGGATCGGTGACGGGTGGATCGGTGTCACCGGAGCCGGAGTCCGCTCCTCGGCTGCGGTCGGTTCGTCGTACTGGTCGTCCTCGTCGAAGGTCTCGACGACCTCGCGATCCCGGCGGGCGGGTTCACGACGGTCGGTGTGCTGGGTGGTCTCGTCCTCTTCTTCGACGAAACCCAGGTATTCCAGCGTCTTCTTGATTGCTGACATGTCTAAAGCTCCTCGGACTTCGGCACTTGCTCACCTGTCGCCCAAACTATCGCACGCGAGCATCTGGGCCGGTGAGTCCTATGGGTGTGTCGCGGTGTTTTCTTCCTGCAGCCAGATGATCCCTGCGAAACGGCCCGTGCGCTTCTGCCTGCGGTAGGAGAAGAGGTCCTCGGATTCCTTCGTGCAGGTGCGCGAGAAATGATCGATGGTCACATCGTTCCGGCGCAGCTGTTCGGCCACGGCCCCGGCGACGTCGAGTGCCGGTGTTCCGGTCACCGACACCGAGGCGGCTGTCGGCTCGATCGCCGCGACCTCGCTCCTCAGCGCGGCTGGGACTTCGTAGCAGCGCGGACACACCGAGGGACCGATGACCGCGTGGATGTCCCGTGCACCGGCGTCGTGCATCGCGGCCACTGTTCTGCCGACGATTCCTGCGGCCATTCCCGGGCGGCCCGCGTGGACGGCGGCGATGACACCGGCGTCGGCATCGGCGAGCATGACAGGGGTGCAGTCGGCGACCATGATCGCCAATCCGAGTCCCGGGACGGTCGTCAGTTGGGCGTCGGCCTCCACCGGAGTCTGCCGCAGCTGTGTTTCGTCGCCGATGATGTGCACATCGGTGCCGTGGACCTGGGAGACGAACGAGAGCCGCTCGCCGCTCAGGCCGATGACCTGAGCGAGAGCGGCTCGGTTGGCTGCGACGAGTTCGTCATCGTCTCCGACGTGGCGGGCGAGGTTGAACGAGGAGAAGTCCCCGCTCGAGTATCCGCCGTGCCGGTCGGTGAAGGCGATGTGGGCGGTGCGCCCGCCCGGGATGACGAACCTCGAGCGCAGCATATTACTTGAGGAAGTCCGGGATATCGAGGTCGGAGTCGAAGTTCGAGCTGCTGCGTTCGCCCGGCAGCGAAGCGGGAATCTGGTGTTCCTCGCTGCGGCGCGGCGCAGGTGCAGGCTCGTCGGCTTCGGGGGCCTCGGGCTCGGATTCGGCGATGACGGGCGACTCGGACTCGGTCTCGGCCGGAGCGGCGGCCGGAATCGGCGCGGGGATCTGGTCGGATCCGGCGACCTCCGCGTTCGGGGAGGTGTTGTCGAATCCGGCGGCGATGACGGTCACTCGGCATTCGTCGCCGATGTTGTCATCGATGACGGCGCCGAAGATGATGTTCGCCTCGGGGTGCGCGGCCTCCTGGACCAGGCGTGCGGCCTCGTTGACCTCGAAGAGTCCGAGGTCGCCGCCGCCGGTGATGCAGAAGAGCACTCCGTGGGCGCCGTCGATGCTGGCTTCCAGCAGCGGGGACGCGATCGCGGATTCGGCCGCCTGCACGGCACGGTCGTCGCCGGTTGCCGCACCGATGCCCATGAGCGCGGTCCCGGCATCCTGCATGACCGACTTGACGTCGGCGAAGTCGAGGTTGATCAGACCCGGGACCGAGATGAGGTCGGTGATGCCCTGGACACCGGAGCGCAGCACCTCATCGGCGGAGCGGAATGCTTCGACGACGGAGACGCTGCGATCGGAGATCGAGAGCAGACGGTCGTTGGGGATGACGATAAGGGTGTCGACCTCTTCGCGCAGCGCCGCGATGCCGGCTTCCGCCTGCGCGGAACGACGGCGTCCCTCGAAGGTGAAGGGGCGGGTCACGACGCCGATGGTCAGAGCGCCGAGCGACCGGGCCACGCGGGCCACGACCGGGGCGGCACCGGTTCCCGTGCCGCCGCCTTCGCCGGCGGTGACGAAGACCATGTCCGCGCCCTCGAGAGCGTCGCGGATGGCGTCTTCGGAGGATTCGGCGGCCTTCTTGCCGATCTCCGGGTCTGCGCCGGCGCCGAGGCCTCGGGTCTGGTCGCGGCCGATCTCGAGCTTGACATCGGCGTCGGAGAGGACGAGAGCCTGGGCGTCGGTGTTGATCGCGATGAACTCCACGCCGCGCAGGCCGACGTCGATCATCCTCTGTACAGCGTTGACACCGCCGCCGCCGGTTCCGGCAACTTTGATGTCCGCTCCGGATTGTGGGAATTCAGCCAAGTCGGTTCCTCGTCTCAAGCGCTTGCGCTCCGCAGGGTCTGCGTGCGCATTCGGTCTGTGTTCTCTGCCCTGAGGCTATTGGGCGGGGCAATCTCACTGCAACCATTCTCGCCGGAGTGTCGGGGTTCGGCCAAACTTCACACCCGGTGTGTCGGGGCCAAACGGAGGCAATCGCAGCGACTGGCCCATACGGGGCAGCTCACGGAGGCCCGGGGCGGCCGCGGCGAAGTGTTCGACACCGGCTCGGACCGACGACCGGCCGGGCGGGACTCAGTCGGTCACGGGCACCGAGGGCACGGAGACATCGATCTCGGTGCGGCCCTCGGCGGCCAGCTGGGCGGCGGTGCGCACCTTGAGGCTGGAGTCCGAGGAATCGCCGAAGACGACCGTGGCCTTCTGCTTTCCGGTGTCGAGGCGTCCCTTGAGGCTCATTGCGTCCTTGGCCTCGATCGTCACCAGCTGACGCCTCAGCTCCGGTCGCAGTTCGCCCATGAAGCGAATGACCGCGGAGACGGTCTCTCTGTCCGGCTGGTGTCCTCCGCCGCTGAGCACCGTGAGCTTCTTCGGTGCCGTGTCGACCGTGCCGAGGTCGACGGCTTCGGAGTCGTAGAGGCGATAGCCGGATTCGCCTCTGATGGCGATGACGGGGGTGCGGTCGGTGATCTCGATCTTCAGCGACCTGGGACCCGCGTAGTGGACGGAAGCCGCCTCGGCTTTCGGGAATTCCTCCAGCACGGCGTCCTCGACGCGACCGGGACGCACCTGCGGAAGCGGTCGGCCGCCCTGGTCGTCGAGCACGGAATTGCTGACCTCATCGGTGTTGAGCAGTCGACTGCCGCTCACCTGCACCTTCTGCAGGGACAACAGGGGCGAGAACCAGGCGACGGCGACGAGCGCGATGAGGGCGGCCACGATGCCGATGCCGATGAGGCGTCGACGCCAGGTCTTGAGGCGGCGGGCCCGAATGACTCCGGTGAGGTCCGCGGTGGAGTTGTCACCGGCCTGAGCCGGGGGAAGCGGCACCATGGGCGTCAGCCCTCCAACGCGCTCAGCAGCTCGGGCCCGAGGATGGTCACGTCACCGGCACCGACAGTGAGCACGAGATCGCCTGGCTTCACGCGAGCCGCGACGAAGGGGACCGCCTCGGCGAAGGACTCCAGGAAGGTCACGTTCTCGTGCGGGACACGGTCGGCGATGAGCGCGCCGGTGACTCCGGGCACGGGATCTTCGCGCGCAGGGAAGACGTCGAGGACGACGACCTCATCGGCCAGACCGAGGGCCTGTCCGAATTCCTCCCGGAATTCCATCGTCCGCGAGTACAGGTGGGGTTGGAAGACGGCCCAGACCCGTCCCCCGTCGGTGACGACCCCGCGGGCGGCGCTGAGCACCGCGCGCACCTCGGTCGGGTGATGGGCGTAGTCGTCGATGACGCGCACGCCGGCGGCGATTCCGCGTTCTTCGAAGCGGCGGCGGGTGCCTCCGTAGCCGGCGAGACCCGTGGCCGCACGTTCGACATCTGCGCCGAGGCTGTGCGCCACGGCGATGGCGGCGGTGGCGTTGAGTGCATTGTGCATCCCCGGCTGCCGCAGTTCGACTCGCAGCTCGCCGTCCCGGCCGGGCAGGTCGAGGACGAAGCTCGAGCCGATTCCGGAGTCGAGGTCACGCAGCACGATATCGGCATCCTCGGACGTGCCATAGAGGACGACGTCGGCTCCCTGACTGCGGGAGTGCAGGGCGACGTCGTGGGAGCCGGGGTCGTCGGCGCAGGCGATGATCGTTCCACCTCGGGTCTGGATGCCGTCGCAGAACTCGATGAAGGCTTCGCGCACCTTCTCCGGGGTGCCGTAGTGATCGAGGTGGTCGGCTTCGACGTTCGTGAGGATGCCGATGGCCGGTTCGTAGAGGAGGAACGACCCGTCGGATTCGTCTGCTTCGGCGACGAAGACGTCTCCAGTGCCCAGATGGGCGTTCGTGCCCGTCGTCGACAGCACTCCCCCGATGACGAAGGACGGGTCGACTCCACAGGCCTGCAGCGCCACGGTGGTCATCGACGTGGTCGTGGTCTTCCCGTGGGTGCCCGCCACGGCCACGGCCCGCCGGTCGACCATGAGCGAAGCGAGCGCTCCGGACCGGTGGAGGATGCGCAGTCCCCGGCGCTGTGCTTCGACGAGTTCAGGGTTGTCCTTGCGGATGGCCGATGAGATGACGAGAGTATCGGCCTCGCCGAGGTTGTCGGCCGAATGCCCGATCGTGACCGTTGCTCCCAGAGTCCGGAGAACGTCGACGACGTTGGATTCCTTCGCGTCCGAACCGGAGACGGTGACTCCGTTCATGACCATGATCCGGGCGATTCCGGACATTCCCGATCCGCCGATGCCGATGAAGTGGACAGCCCCGAGTTCACCGACGGGAACGATGTTCGCGGGGCTCGTGTTCGCAGAGGTCATGGTCAGCCTTCCAGCGCGCGGTTGACGATGGCGGCCATGCGGGCCGCGGCATCGGTGGGGTAGTTGAGATGCAGTGCCGCAAGGCTCATCTGCGTCAGACGGGGTCCGTCGGCCAGCAGCGGCAGAATGGTGTCGACGACCGTCGACGGTGAGAATTCGGCATTGTCGACCATGAGTGAGGCACCGGCCGAGACGCTTCCGGAGGCGTTGAGGCGCTGTTCGCCGTTGCCGATGGCCAGCGGCACGTAGACCGCCGGGACTCCGGCGACCGTGGCTTCGGAGACCGTGGCGGCACCGGAGCGGGCGACGAGCAGATCGGCGACCGCATAGGCCCGATGCATTCCGTCGACGTAGTCCACGACGTGGTAGTCGGGCAGCTCGGCCGCCGCCTCCCGCAGGGCCTCGCCCTTTCCGGCCCCCGTGATATGGAGGACTTGGACGCCGGCCTCCTGACACGCGGTCGCGGTGGCCAGGAACGCCTCGTTGATCTTCTGCGCACCGGAGGAACCGCCGGTCACGACGAGGACCGGACGGTCGTCGCGCAGCCCGAGATCGGCACGGAACCCCGCGCGCTGTCCCGCGTCGCTGCGGTCGAGATCCGTGATCTCGGTGGGCATGGGCATGCCGACGAGGATAGAATTCCGCAGCTCGGTGTCCGGGAAGGTGATCCCGACGCGCCCGGTGGTGGTCAGTCGGGCGCCGAGGCGGTTGGCCATTCCCGGCTTCGCATTGGCTTCGTGGACGATCAGTGGGATCTTCGCCTGTTTGGCGGCGAGGAAGGCCGGCGGGCAGACGTAGCCGCCGACCCCGACGACGGCGTCGATGCTGCGGGAGGCGATGATCTGCTTGACGGCGGAGATGTTGCCGCGGAAGCGTCCCGGGAATTTCAGCAGGGCGGGACTGATCGACCGCGGCATGGGCACCTTGTCGATGGTGAGCAGTTCGAACCCGGCGCGCGGTACGATTTCGGCTTCGAGTCCGTCGGGGGTGCCCAACGCCACGACATCCCAGTCGGGGTGCTGCCGGCGCAGCTCACGGCCGATCGCCAGCATCGGCGAGATATGGCCGGTGGTGCCTCCACCGGCGAGGAGGATACTCGTCATCTCATTTCCTTTTCTTGCGGGCAAGCACGGCGAGTGAGGATCGCAGACGTTCCTTGTTGGCGGCGATGGCCGCCTCGGCGCCCGGTTCGGTGCGAGCGAACGACAGCACCACTCCCACTGCGAGGAGTGAGGCGATGATCGAGGAGCCGCCGTAGGACACGAACGGCAGCGGCAGACCGATGACCGGCAGCAGTCCGGTGACGACGCCGATGTTGATTCCGGCCTGCCCGATGATGAGGGCGAAGAAGCCGGCAGTGGCGACCTGGACCATGAGACTGTTCGAACGCATCACCACGCGGACCATGGCGAAGCCGAGGACGGCGAAGATGAGAATGACGACGAGGGTGCCGACGAGGCCCAGCTCCTCTCCGATGATGGCGAAGATGAAGTCGTTGTGGGCTTCGGGCAGCCAGGACCATTTCTCACGGCTGGCGCCGAGCCCGACCCCCAACCATCCGCCGGAGGCCAGCGAGAACAGTCCGTGGTTGGACTGCCAGGCTTGGCCCATGGTGTCTGCAGCGCTCTGGTCCGCGTGACCGGTGAGCATCGCCTGGATGCGGTCAAGACGGTTCTGGGAGCTGAGGACGAAGAAGGTGACCGCCGCGGCGAGCACGCCGCCCAGGAGGATGAAGTACTTCATCGGGAATCCGCCGACGAACAGGCAGACGACGGCCATGGCCATGATGACCAGGCCGGTGCCGAGGTCGTTGCCGGCCACGACGAGTCCGGCGGCGCCGAGGACTCCGGGCACGACGGGAATCATGGCGTGGCCGAAGGTGGTCATCTTCCCGGCCTTCTGGGCGAGGATGAAGCCGAGCCACAGGGCGAGGGCGACCTTGAGGAACTCCGAGGGCTGGATCTGGAATCCGCCGAACCCGATCCAGTTCGCATTGCCCTTCGTCTCTTTGCCGAGTCCGGGGACGAAGACCGCCGCCTGCATGAGGAGTCCGCCGATGATGGCGAACCATGCGATCCGCTTCCAGAACTGCAGCGGCATCCGGCTCGCGATGTACATGAGGACGAGGCCGACCCCGGCGAACATCGCCTGCTTGTTGAAGTAGGCGAATGAGGAGCCGGCTCCCCCGTCGTAGGAAGTGATCGATGAGGCGGAGAGCACCATGACCAGGCCGAGTCCTGTGAGCAGGACGACGGAGGCGAGGATGAGGAAGTAGGTCGTCAGCGGGTGCGCGGAGAGGCTGGAGATGTCATCGCGCAGATGGATCCATGCCTTCTTGAGCACCGAGGCGGTCTTGTTCTTCCCCGCGGCCTTCGCAGGCTTCTTCGCCGCCCCCGCCTTCGGTCTGGAGTCGCGTGCGGCAGATGCCGACCTGCCGGTTCCTGACGAGCGCCTGCCTGCGGTCGTCGTCGGCGCTGTCTTCGCGGCAGACGCTGTGCCGGCAGACTTCGCGTTTCGCGCCTTCGGTGCGGTCTTGACCCCCGTCTGCTGCCGCCCGGTCGTCGACCGTGACGTGGTCGACGTCGTCGGAGCGGATGCGGAGACAGACGTCCTCGCCAGCTTGCGGCGGCGGCGTTCATCCGCCTTCGCGGTGGTCTGCCGTCCCATCTCAGCGCTCCAGGTGCGAGTTGACGGCCTCGGCGAAGAGGTCGCCGCGAGTGTTGTAGTTGAGGAACTGGTCCATGCTCGCGGCTGCCGGTGCCAGGAGAACGGTGTCTCCGGCTTCGGCCAACCGTGCGGCTGCGTCGACGGCGGCCGCGGCGACGGCCTCTCCGCGGCGTTTCGGGACTCCGGAGTCCACGGCCAGGGCCGGTTCGATGCGGACGACTTCGAGGTCGGGGATGGTCGCGGCGATGGCCTCACGGTAAGCCGAGTCGTCCGATCCGATGAGCACGAGTGCCTTCAGCCGTTCGCGGTGGTCGGCGAACAGCGAGGTGAAGTCGGCGCCTTTGGGCAGTCCCCCGGCGATCCAGATGATCGAGTCGAAAGCGGCCAGCGAGGCATTCGCGGCGTGGGTGTTCGTCGCCTTCGAATCGTCGACCCAGCGGATGCCGTCCGCTTCGGCGACGGTGACCATGCGGTGGGCGCCGAGCGAATGGTTCTGCAGTCCCGCGGCGATCGCCTGACCGGGCACGTCGATGGCGCGGGCCAGACAGGCTGCGGCCAGAGCATTGGCGACCTGGTGCGGGGCGGGCCGCGAACCCGCGACCCCGGTGGCCGTCGCCACATCGTCGAGGGAGGCGAGTTCGGCGGCCGATGAGTAGCGCTGCGGAATGAAGGCTCGGTCGACCAGCAGGTCCTCGACGACACCGAGCTCGCCGGGGCGAGGCACACCGGTGGTGAAGCCGATGGCCTTGGCCCCTTCGATGACGTCGGCGTCCTCGACCATGTGCAGAGTCACCTCGTCGGCGCAGTTGTATACGCAGGCGAGCTGCGCATTGTGGAAGATCTTCGCTTTGTCTGCCGCATAGGCTTCGGCGCTGCCGTGCCAGTCGAGGTGATCGGGAGCGATGTTGAGCACGGCTGCGGCGTCGGCGCTCATCGACTCCTGCCAGTGCAGTTGGAAGCTCGAGAGTTCGATCGCGAGGACCTCGAGCCCGGGTTCGAGCACGGCTTCGAGCAGCGGGGTGCCGATATTGCCGCAGGCCTTGGCCTTGAGCCCTGCTGCCAGCAGCATCGATTCGAGCATCGTCGTGGTCGTCGTCTTGCCGTTGGTGCCGGTGATGGCGAGCCATTTGGCGTCGTTGGTGCCGCGGATCCGCCACGCGAGTTCGACTTCGCCGATGACCGGGATGCCGGCCTTCGCTGCGGCCGCGAGCACGGGCTGGTCCGGGCGCCATCCTGGTGAGGTGACGACGAGGTCGAGTTCGCCTTCGGGCAGAGCTTCGACGTGTTCGGGTCCCCGTCGGATGTCGACGTCGAAGACCTCGAGGATCTGCGCCTTCTCGCTCACATCGGCGGTGGCGTCGCCGTCGATGACGATGACATCGGCGCCGCGTTCGCCGAGGTGGACGGCAGCGGGGAATCCCGTCACCCCGAGACCGGTGACGAGGATGCGCAGTCCTGCCAGGGATGAACTCGGTCCGTGCAGTGCGGCCGGGATCTCCTTGGTGGTGGGTTCATCAGCCAATGCGCGCCACCCAATCGGCGTAGAACAGGCAGATTCCGGCGATGACGAAGAGGGCGGCGATGATCCAGAACCTCACCACGATCGTCACTTCGGCCCAGCCCTTGAGTTCGAAGTGGTGCTGCAGGGGCGCCATGCGGAACACGCGTTTGCCGGTGGTCTTGAAGGAAGCGACCTGGATGATCACCGACAGGGTGATGATGACGAAGAGTCCGCCGAGGACGATGAGCAGCAGCTCGGTGCGCGACATGATCGCCAGTCCGGCGAAGGCACCGCCGATGGCCAGCGAACCGGTGTCGCCCATGAAGATCTTCGCCGGCGAGGTGTTGAACCACAGGAAGCCGAAGCAGGCAGCGGCCATGGCGCCGGCGACCATTGCGAGGTCGCGGGGGTCGCGCATGTAGTAGCAGGCGTTCGTGGCCTCGGACATGAGGTTGCAGTTCTGGGTCGACTGCCAGGTGCCGATGACGACATAGGCGGCGAAGACGACCACCGAGGCGCCGGCGGCCAGTCCGTCGAGGCCGTCGGTGAGGTTCACCGCGTTCGAGACAGCGGTGACGATGAGGTTCGCCCAGATGACGAACAGGATGAGGCCGAGGATCGCCGAACCGAAGGCGAGGTCGAGGTTCGTGTCGCGGATGAACGACACCTTCGTCGACGCCGGGGTCTCACCGAAGGAGTTCGGGAACTGCAGCGCGAGCACGGCGAACGAGATTCCGACGAAGGCCTGGCCGATGAGCTTCGGCATGGGGCGCAGTCCCAGTGACCGCTGCTTCTTGATCTTGATGAAGTCGTCGAGGAAGCCGACGACCGCCAGTCCTGCGGCCAGCCACAGCACGAGCAGACCCGACGCTGTGGGCACGGAACCGGTGAACAGGTGTCCGAGCAGGTAGGCGAGCACTGCGGCGCCGATGATGACGACTCCGCCCATGGTCGGGGTTCCGCGCTTCGTCGCGTGCGAGGTCGGACCGTCGTCACGGACGAACTGGCCGTACCCTTTCTTGACGAGCACCCGGATGAACAGCGGTGTCCCGACGAGAGCGAAGATGAGAGCCAGGCAGGCTGCGAGCAGTACGGCAATCATTGGGCCCCCGATACTCCGGCGATTTCGTCTCCCAGATAGCGCAGACCGGCATCGCGGGAGGATTTGAACAGAACGATGTCGCCGGGAGCGAGTTCGGCGCTCAGAAGGTCCTTCGCCTCGGCCGCGGTGGCGACCCAGGCCGCCTCGTTGCCCCAGGAGCCTTCGAGGTTCGCAGCGTTGAAGATCGGCTTCGCGCCCTCTCCCACGACGATGGTGCGAGTGATGTTGAGGCGCACGACGAGTTCGCCGATGTCCGAGTGCGCGGACACCGATTCGGACCCGAGTTCGAGCATCTCGCCGAGCACGGCGAAGGTGCGACGTGGGCTGTTCTCCTCATCACCGCGGCCCATCGAGGCCAGGGTCTTCAAGGAGGCCCGCATGGATTCGGGGTTCGCATTGTAGGCGTCGTTGAGCACGGTCACGCCCGACGGCGAATCGATGAGCTCCATCCGCCAGCGACTGGCCGCCGAGGAGGTCGACAGCGTCGTGACGATCGACCTGGCCGCTACGCCGCAGGCGTGGGCGATGGCGGCTGCCGCCAGAGCGTTGCCGACGTGGTGCTCGCCGATGAGCGCCAGACGCACATCGCGGGGCTCCTCACCGGGCAGGGTGAGGGTGAACGTCGGATGACCGGAGGAATCCGTGGACACCGAGGTACCGCGCACGACCAGGTCGTCGGCACCGACCCATTCGGGCAGGGACTCACGCTGTGAGAACCACAGGGTGGTCACCTCTGGAGCGAGCACCTCGCGCATCGCCGATACGCGGGTGTCGTCGGCGTTGAGCACGGCGGTGGATCCGGCCGTCAGGGACTCGACGAGTTCGGCCTTCGCCCGCGCGGTGTTCTCGATCGAACCGAAGACTCCGGAGTGGGCGGTGCCCACGGCCAGCTCGACGGCGATATCTGGTCGGATGAGGCTCGTCAGATAGGCGAGGTTGCCGATCGACCGTGCGCCCATCTCGAGGACGAGGAAACGGGTGGTTTCGACCGCACGCAGAGCCGTCAATGGGACTCCGACCTCGTTGTTGTAGGAGTTCGGCGGCCACACGGTCTCCGCCTCACCCGAGAGCAGATCCGCGGCGAGGTCCTTCACCGTGGTCTTGCCGACGGAACCGGTGATCGCGATGACAGTGAGTTCGCCGTCTGTGCGCAGGCCTTCGATGCTGTGCTTGGCCAACTGGCCGAGCGCTTCGGTGGCATCGGCGACGACGACGACCGGCAGAGGTTCGTCGTCGATGGTGGGGACGGATTCGCCGATGATCAGGGCCGCTCCCGCCTCGACGGCGGCGGCGGCGAATTCGATGCCGTCGAAGCTCTCGCCTCGGCGGGCGACGTAGATATCGCCGGGTCCGACTTCTCTCGAGTCGGTCACCACACCGGCGGTCAATGGGGTCTCGGGGTCGATGCCGTACAACTCGCCGCCCAGGGCGGTTGCGATTTCGGCTGCAGTCAGTCGCTTCATATCATCTGTGAACTTTACCTGGTTGTGCGCCGCCCAGTCGCATGGACAGCGCTGAGCGTGTCCTGGCCCGGTCGTCGAAATCGGTGACCGTGGTGCCCACGGTCTGGCCTGTCTCATGCCCCTTGCCCGCGATGAGCACGGTCGCCGAGGCGTCTGCTTCGGCAATCGCCTCATCGATGGCGGCACCGCGGTCGGGGACCTCGATGATCTTTTTCACACGGGCCCGTCCCGCATCCACCTCGGCGTCGATTCCCTGCCTGATGGCTGCACGGATCGTGTCGGGATCCTCGGTGCGCGGATTGTCGTCGGTGAGAACGATCACATCGGCTTCACGTGCCGCCGCCTGACCCATGCCGAAGCGCTTGCCGCGGTCGCGGTCGCCTCCGGCGCCGAAGACGATGATGAGCTCATCGGAGTCGGCGTGGAGCGTCGCCAGCGCCTTCGCGATCGCGTCGGGGGTGTGCGAGTAGTCGACGATGGCCCGCGGCAGGATGTCCGGGTGGGATTCGCTCAGCGCCCGCGGACCGGAGACATCGATGATCTCCATCCGTCCGGGCACCGTGGCCACGAAGCTGCGGCCGATGGCATCGATCTCTTCCGCACTGACGCCGGCCTCGATGAGCATCGAGGCTGCCAGGGCCGTATTCGTGACGTTGAAATCGCCTGGCAGCGGTGAGCGGAGCCGGATGCTCTCCCCGTCGTCGAGGTGGAGCACGAAGTCCGAAACGCCTGGGGTGTGCTCGATGCGCCACTGGCTGCGTTCGTCTCGTCCCAGCGTGCGCACGGGCACCTGTGCGGCCGCCGTCATCCGCTCGCCCCATTCGTCTTCGACGACAATGACGGCTTTGTCGGAGAATGTGCGGGTGAACAGCTGGGCCTTCGCCTCGAAGTACTCCTCCATCGTGTTGTGGAAGTCGAGGTGATCCTGGGACAGGTTCGTGAACCCGGCGACGCTGAAGTGAGCCCCGTCGACGCGGTGCTGGCTGAGCGCGTGGGAGGAGACCTCCATCGCACAGGTGTCGACCTCGGCCGCGCGCATCTTCTTGAACAGGGCGTGCAGTTCGGGGGCCTCCGGAGTCGTGCGCACGCTGGGCACCGTATCGCCGGCGATGAGGATGGCGACAGTGCCGATGACGGCGGTGCGGTGGCCCAGTGCCGCGAGCATCCCGTCGGCCAGGTAGGTCGTCGTCGTCTTCCCGTTCGTTCCGGTGACTCCGATGAGCTCCGGCACCGAGGTGGTCCCGTAGACGGCAGCGGAGACGAACCCGAGTACGGCGCGGGGTGCTTCGACGATGAGAGCGGTGACTCCGGCGAGCAGGTCCCGGTCCGCCTCGTCCGTGCTCAGCGCTTCGGTGATGAGATGCCAGCCGGCATCGTCGGTGAGGATGGCGTCGACACCGGCGCGGATCAGCTCGGGGGCGAACTTCGCACCGTGAACGTTCGCTCCCGGCAGGGCGGCGTAGAGCTGACCGGGTGAGACCGCACGCGAGTCGTGGGAGACTCCGGTGACCTCTGTCTCGGGGTCACCGTGGAGGGTGCCGGGTGCGATCGGCAGCAGCTGTGAAAAGCGCATCATTTCCATTCTCGGGCGGGCAGGTCGGGCTTCTGTGTCGACGGTGGGATCTTGAGATGCCGCATGGCGAAGCCCGCGACATCGGAGAACACGGGGGCTGCGGCCTGTCCACCGTAGTAGCCGTTCCGAGGACGTTGCAAAGTCACCGAGATCGCGAGTTCGGGATCTTCGGCGGGCAGGACGCCGACGAAGGAGGCGGTGTATCCGTCATAGCCTCCGCCCTCGGCTGCCGGTGCCTGCGCGGTGCCGGTCTTCCCTGCGACCCTGTAGCCGGAGACCTGGGCGGACTTGCCCGTGCCTTCGGCCACGACGCCTTCGAGCATCCGCAGGGTCTCGTCGGCGGCCTTCTTGCTGACGACGCGTTCCTTCTCTCCTGCGGGGGTGGAGATGGTGCGTCCGTTCGGGGAGATCATTCCGTCGACGAGGCGGGAGGGCACGTGGACTCCCCCGTTGGCGATGGTGGAGATGACGTCGGTCGTCTGGATCGCGTTCGCGGCCACACCCTGACCGAACATCACGGTGTACTTCGTACGTCCGTCCCACTCCTCGTACGGATGCAGGATGCCCGAGGTCTCGGCCGGGAAGTCGATTCCCGAACTGGTGCCGAAGCCGAACTTCTTCATGTATTCGTAGCGCTGGGCTTCGGTGAGTTCCTTGCCCGCCAGCACGGTGCCGGTGTTCGAGGATTGGGCGAGGATTCCGGCGAAGGTGAGCTTCTCGTCGGGGTGCTCGTGGGAGTCGCGGAACTCCTCGTCGTTCGGTGCCTTCCACTTGTCCGGGACGGTGAACTCCTGTTCGGGAGTGACGAGTCCCTGGTCGAGCAGCGCTGCGGCGGTGACCATCTTCGCGGTCGAACCGGGCTCGAACATGTCGGTGAAGATGCGCGAACCGCGGTCGGGGCCGTCGACCTTGCCCGGGGAGTTCGGGTCGACGGTGGGAGCATCCGCGGCGGTGATGATGCGTCCCGTCTTGATCTCTTTGATGACGATCGACGCGGATTCGGCTTCGTGCTTCTTCCGCTGCTCTTCGATGGCCTGCTGTGCGTAGTACTGCATCGCCGGGTCGATCGTCGTCTGCAGGCCCTGGCCGTCGACGGCGTCCTTCATGTTGTTGTCGCCGAGCGGGATGATCTCTCCGCGTGCTCCGCGTTCGTACTGCTGCTGGCCGTCCTTGCCCGACAGCTGTTCGTCATAGGCCGATTCGAGACCGGCCTGGGCCGTGCCGTCGGAGCTGAGGAACCCGACGAGGTTGCCGGCGACTCCGCCGGCAGGGTATGAGCGCACGGAGTACTCATCGGCGGAGATGCCGAGGACCTCGAGCTTCTTCACCGCACGCCAGGTCTCCGAGGTCAGCCCCTTCGCAACGGGGTTCCATCGCTTGTCGCCGACGAGTTTCGGATAGAGGACACCGGGGTCGGTCTTCAGCGGCTTCGACAGGGCTTCGGCTGCGCCCCAGGCTCCGACGAGCTTGCCGTCGACTTCGTACTGGGCGACGTTCTGCTGATCGACGACGAGCTGGTAACGGGAGACGCTGTCGGCGAGCACTGTGCCGTCGGCGGCCAGGATCTGTCCGCGATCGGCCGGCAGGGTCCGAGTGACCAGGCGATTCGACAGCGCCTTCTCCGCCAGCTTCATCGAATCCATACCCTGGATGGATACGAGGCGGACGGAGGTGATGAGGAGGACGAGGACTGACACCGCGGCGATGAAGCCCATCCGCCAACGCAGATCGGGGCCACCGCCTTTGCGCTTCTTCTTCAGTCGGGTCTTGGCTGGGCCCATAGCTTGAGTCCTCGGTCCTTGGTGTGGTCGGCGAATGTGTCGGTCAGGCCGTTCCCTGGTCCCGGTGAGCTCGGACTACTTCGGCGCCTCCTGGCTCGGAGCCGCCACGTCCTGGCTCGGGCTGCCCCCGACGACCGGGAGCTTCTCATCCGATCGTAGATTGGGTCGGATGTCATCACGTGTATCGGCGCGCGGGCCGGGCACGACTGTGGGCTCTTTCTCACCGCTGACGTCGATTCCGGGGGCATCGATCATCTTCCCGGTCTTCGCGTCGAGGAATTCCGGTGAGGAATCACGGACGAGACCGAGCTCTTCGGCGGCCAAGGCGATGTTCTGCGGGGACTCGCGGTATGAGTTGTCTTCGACGAGGCGGTCCTTCTGCTCGGCCAGGGCTTCCTTCTCGCTCGTCAGCTGGTCGACCTTGTAGGAGGTGTTGGCGACGAAGATGTTGAGCAGCAGCACGGCCACGAGGGTGGCGAGAAGGATCCCCACGCACAGTATGGAGAAGGGCAGACGGGACTTCGGCAGTTCGAATTTGAGCAGCCGCAGCTTCGCCCCACCCTGCTGACCACCGGGCTCTTCGAACCGGCGCGGACGTTCGGGGAAGTTATGCTGACCGGCTCTTGCCGAGGAATTGCTCACGATCGTGCCTCCCTGATCTTCTGCACTGCCCGCAGTCGGACGCTTGCCGCCCGCGGGTTGGTCTCTGCTTCTTGCTCATCAGCCATTTCGGCGCCCCGGATGATCTCGGTCAGCCAGGGCTGGTGCTCTTCGGGCACGACCGGCAGATCCGGCGGCGCCGAGGAGGTCGTGGCCGCTCGGAAGGTCTTCTTCACGATCGTGTCCTCCAGTGACTGGTAGGACTCGATGACGGCCACTCCCCCGATGTGCAGCGCTTCCAGTGCCGCCGGCAGTGCGGTGCGGAGCACCCCGAGCTCGTCGTTGACCTCGATGCGCAGGGCCTGGAAGGTGCGTTTGGCGGGGTGCGACTTCTTCTTCGTCTGCGGGATCACTCGGGAGAGCATGGCCGCGAGCTGGTCCGAGGTCTCCCATGGGGTGTCGACCCTGTCGGTGACGATGATCTTCGCGATCTTGCCGGCCAGCTTCTCCTCTCCGTATTCGCGGAGGATGCGGCGCAGCTCGGATTCCGAGTAGGTGGCCAGCACTTTCTCGGCGGTGAGCTCCTGGGTGCGGTCCATGCGCATATCCAGGGGCGCCGGCCGGGAGTAGGAGAATCCGCGTTCGTCCTCGTCGAGCTGCAGCGAGGACACTCCCAGGTCGAGCAGGATCGCGCTGATCTCTGAGATGCCGAGGTCGTCGAGGACCTCGGGCAGCTCGTCGTCGACTGCGTGGACGATATCGATGCGGTCGGCGAAGGGGGCCAGGCGTTTCGTGGCGATGTCGATGGCCTGCAGATCACGGTCGATGCCGACGAGGTGGACATCGTCGAAGGCCGTGAGGACGGCTTCGGCGTGACCGCCCATTCCGAGTGTGCCGTCGACGACGACCGGGGTGAGACCCGCGTCCCTGGCGGCTTCGACGCCGACGCCGATGAGTTCGACCACGCGCGTCAGGAGCACCGGTACGTGCTGAGCTGTCATTCGTGGGTCCTTCATACGGGGGTGGTCGGGGGTGCGCTGCTGGAGCCAGAACCTTGACCGCCGTGGCCCTGCCACCGGGGAAGTGTGTCAGGACGTCCGAGCTTCGGAAACGGGGAAGTTCCCCGAAACTCGAGCACGGCGGGCAAGGATCAAACCCGAGCAGAATCAGATCACTCCGGGGATCACCTCCTCCTCGCGTTCGGCGAAGGCCTGCTGAGCGCCGACGAGGTAGTCCTCCCAGGTCGGTGCATCCCAGATCTCGACTCGGTTGCCCATGCCGATCACTGCGACTTCCCGATCGAGTGATGCGTACTGCCGCAATATGTTCGGGACCGTGATGCGTCCCTGTTTGTCCGGTTGGTCCGCAAATGCCGCCGACAGGAACACGCGCTGGTAATCGCGGGCTTCCTTATTCGTCTTCGGCGCGTTCTGGATTCGCGCGTGCTCGGCTTCGAACTCCGTGGTGGGGAACAGGGTGAGGCAGTTCTCCTGGC
The DNA here is from genome assembly GCF_057654315.1 of Brevibacterium sp. Lmc1. Classification (NCBI taxonomy): domain Bacteria; kingdom Bacillati; phylum Actinomycetota; class Actinomycetes; order Micrococcales; family Brevibacteriaceae; genus Brevibacterium; species Brevibacterium sp. Lmc1. The sequence continues at coordinate 2,497,232 of NZ_CM172803.1, forward strand.
CACGGGTCAGAACGAGTCCGGGCGACAGCTCCTCGCGGAACTTTGCGGGCAGGATGAGGCGACCTTTGTCGTCGAGCTTCTGCATATGAGTGCCCAAGAACATGTCGTCTCACCCCTTTCGAAACCCATCGGCTCCGATAGCAACCACAGTACTCCACTTCCCTCCACATATTCCAGCTTTTCGCTTCAACGATGCTCCTGACTCATTGTTTTCCCAGGTCAGATAGGTGGAGGAAAGTGGGGAAAATTTCTCGAGGGCGCGTCGCGGGAGTGTCGGATGCGGGAAGAACGGCGGGCCCGCGAAGGCGGTGGGCCGCCTCGGCGAGGACGATGAGAACGGCACAGATCCGCGAGAATCCGGGGATCACGGGCGAGACCCGCGCCGAGGTGGAGGCGAGTGGGGAGGAAAGTGGAGGGTCCGCGTGGAGGAAAGTGGGGAGAGTGGTGGGGAGTGGGGTGGGGCGCCTCGGGGAGGGCGTGGGAGTGGGGAGGAGAAGGGAGTGACGAAGCTGAAAGAAACTCGTGTGGCTGGGGTGCGGGCTTTAAGGGACAATGGAGGGTATGTCGACCAGCCAAGAAGGTACACAGACCAATTCCGTGATCGGCGCCGAACACATCGAGTGGGTGCAGAATCTGACCTCGCGGGCACGCACCGCGATGAACTCGGTGCTCGAGGGCAAGGATGAGGCCGTCGGCCTCTCACTCATCGCACTGCTCGCCGGCGGACATGTCCTCCTCGAAGACGTCCCCGGCGTCGGCAAGACCCTGTTGGCCCGTGCCATGGGCAAGGTCGTCGACGGTTCCGTGCGCCGCATCCAGTTCACCCCGGACCTGCTGCCCACCGACGTCGTGGGTGTGAACCTGTTCAACCAGGAGACTCGTCACTTCGAGTTCCGACAGGGACCGGTGTTCGCGAACATCGTCATCGCCGACGAGATCAACCGCGCGTCCCCGAAGACGCAGTCGGCGATGCTCGAGTGCATGGCCGAGGGTCAGGCGACGATCGACGGGCAGACCTATCCGATGCCCACGCCGTTCATCGTCGTCGCCACTCAGAATCCGATCGACATGGAGGGCACCTACGCTCTGCCCGAGGCGCAGCGCGACCGCTTCCTCACCCGTATCTCCCTGGGATATCCGGCGACGTCCGATGAGGTCGATCTGCTGGACAACCAGATCCAGAACGATCCCCTCGAGACCGCTGCCGCGGTGACGAACCTCGAGCAGATCACTCAGGCCCGCACCATCGTCCGCCATGTCTCCGCCAGCCGGCAGCTGCGCGAGTACATCGTGGCGATCCTCCATGCCACCCGCACCGATCAGGCGATCCTGCTCGGCAGCTCCCCGCGCGGCGGCGTCCATCTGCTGCGGGCGGCGAAGGCACGCGCGGCACTGTCGGGGCGCACCTTCGTCACCCCCGACGATGTGCAGGCTCTGGCCCCGTACATCCTCGCCCACCGCATCATCCCCCGCGACGGAGACGACGCAGACCTGGCTGCCGACCTCATCGGTCGGGTGCTGTCCCGCGTGCCCGTCTCGGCGAACCAGTGACCGCATGCGACTGAGCACTTCGGGCATCATCTTCGTCCTGGCCGGGGCGGCCCTGATCATCACGGCCTACCGCTTCGCGCTGCCTGGCCTGCTGCCGGCCGGTCTGCTGCTGCTCGGCCTGGTCCTGCTCTCGGCGCTGCTCATCCTATGGGGCACCCGTCGGGTGTCGATCGCGATGAGCACGAACCTCCACGAAGTGGCGCTGTCTCCTTCGGGAGACCGCTACCCGCTGGCCGCCGAAGGCAAAGAGGTCGAAGTCCAGGCGCGCGTGACGAATGTCGGCCAGCTCGCGATTCCCGCCGCGACGATCGATTTCACTCCGGCCGAGGGATTCGGCGACTCCACCTCCGGTGATGTCCCGGCTCTGGCCCATGGTGCATCGCAGACGGTGCTGACGTCGTTCACCCCCAATCGCCGCGGTGTCTCCGGGATCGATGCGGTCCTCATCACCGTGTTCGGCCCCTTCGGCCTGGTGAAGATGAAGAAGAAGGCCCACGGGGCCTTTCCCGTGGCCGTGTCCGTGCCGATCCTGCCTGCACGCATCCCGCAGGATTCGTCGATCCGGCCCTCCCGCCTCGACGACGGCAAGGTCCGCACCGGACACACCACCCGGGACTTCCACACACGTGAGTACGTGCCCGGCGATGATCTGCGGCATGTGCATTGGCCCTCGACGGCGAAGTCCGGCGAGCTCATGGTCCGGCACGAAGCCGATGAGGAGACGCTCCATTCGCTCATCCTCATCGACCTCGTCGCCGATGAGGGTGCCGAGGAGCCGACCGACCTCGAGATCGAGTTCCTGCTGGCCGCGGCGACCGCGGCCGGAACCGCGTTCCTCAAGGCCGATTACGAAGTCAATGTCGTCGCTCCCGGACACCAGATCAGATTCAAAGGAGCCCGCGAGATCGACAAGCTGCGTCTGCTCTCCGCCCTTGTGCGCCCGGGCAGGGTCGAACTGCCCTCGCACGACAACCCCAACCACATCGTCATCTGCTCCGTCGGCGACCAGCGCGGGCAGGAACTCGCCTCGCACTTCTCCCGCCGCGTGCCGGTGACTCTGCGCACGCTCAGCGAGATCGACGATCTGACGATGCTCGGTCTCAGCGAGGACCTGCCGGAGTCCTGGACGACGTTCGAGTCCAAGCGCTCTCGCAGCGGCACCGGTCGGACCTCGGCCGAACCCGGACCGGGAACTGCCGGTGCCGGCAGCGCGTCCGCGGCTCCGGGTGGTGCGAGCTCGACTCCGCAGGGGGTGCGCCGATGAGTCTGAATACTCCCGACACACGTCTGCGCGGAGCCGATTCCGAGTCTCCGGCGAACGGCTATTCGGCTCCCTCGTCGACGGGCGATGAGCGCCCGAGCACGGGCTGGCTCGAGGCGATCGTCGTCTTCGTCGCCATGGCCCTGACCGCTGTCGCCGTATCGGCGGTGTTCAAGGACTTCGCCTGGGTCTCGCCCGTCCTGGTCGCCGTCGCCGTCGTCGTCATCGTCGGCGCCGTGTTCCGCACCGTTCCGGCACTGCGCTCGACCGGCACCGCGGTCATCGCCCAGTGCGTGGCCGGTCTCATCGCGGTCTTCATCGTCTGCGCCGGGGATTCGCTTCTGCTCGGGTTCATCCCGACCGGTGAGTCCTTCGGAACGGTGATCGATCTGCTCTCCGAGGGGGTCAGCGACCTCTACGCGACCGCTCCCCCGGCGGCGAGCACACCGGGCTTCATCGCGATGCTCACGATCGCTTTCACCCTCATCACGATCCTCATCGACGGCCTCGTCTCGGATCTGCGGGCACCGAAGGTCGGCGGTGTGCTGCTGCTCGTGCTGTGGATGATCCCCGTCTACTTCGCCGCGCAGGAGGTGAAGTGGTGGCACATCGTCGCGATCCTCGCGGCGTTCCTGCTGCTCATGCTCAGCCCCTATCTGCCCGCGACCCGGTGGCGCGGAGGAATGACGGCGATCCTCGCCGGAGCTCTGGCTCTGGCGATCGGCATCGGCCTGCCCCTTCTGCTGCCCCCGGTGCCCACCCTGCCCGACCGGGCCTCGAAGGGCCAGGGCGACCTGACGGTGACGAACCCATTCCTCAACCTGCGCCAGAACCTCGGCGACCGGGATGACAAGACGCTGTTCAGCTACCAGACGACGGACGAGGACGCGGATCCGATCCGGTTGACCTCGATCGATGACTTCGACGGTGAGAACTGGGCACCGAGCCCGTTCAGCCTCGATCCGTTCGCGATCGCCGCCGACGGAATGCCATGGCCCGCGGGGATGCCGCGGGACAAGAACTTCAAGGAGCAGACGATCAGCGTCGCTGTCGGCGACGACTACGACCAGCAGTACCTGCCGTCTCCGTATGCTCCGCAGCAGCCGAAGGACCTGAGTCGTCGGTGGATCTTCGACGAGAAGACCTTGACGGTCGTCGGCAACGGTGAGAAGACCGGTGGACTGCAGTATTCGATGGACTATCTGTCCCCGAATCCCGACGTCGAGGATCTGCAGTCGGCGACTCCGGTGTCCGAGAGCGACTTCGAGACCGAACTCGCCGTCCCCGATTCCCTGCCGACCAGCGTGAAGGAGACCGCAGAGCGGGTCACCGCCGATGCGGATAACCAGTGGGAGGCCGCAGTCATGTTGCAGGCGTACTTCCGCGGCGGCGATTTCGAGTATTCGCTCGATGCTCCCGAACGGGCCAGCGGCGACGCGATCTCGGACTTCCTGGCCGATAAGCAGGGCTACTGCGTCCAGTTTTCCTCGGCCATGACGATCATGGCCCGGACGATGGGAATTCCGGCCCGCATCGGCGTCGGATACGCCGGCGGGAACGAATCCGAGAACGGCGTCGATGTGAGCATGCAGGATTCGCATGCCTGGCCGGAGCTCTACTTCGAAGGTGCCGGCTGGGTGCGCTTCGAACCCACCCCCGGCGGTCCCGCCGGAGATCCGCCGAAGTGGACCCTCGCCGATGGCGCCGACCAGCAGGAGGAGGGCGACGAGTCGGAATCTGCGAGCCCGAGCGAAGAACCGACCGAATCTGCTTCGCCGACCGGTGGCTCCGAGGAACCCACCGAGGAGGAGACGAGCACTCAGGCCGCAGAACCGGCCGGTTCGAACCTGGGCACTGTCATCGGCATCGCTGCGATCGTGCTCGTCCTGCTGCTGCTCGCGGCACTGCCTGCGATCTGGCGTTCGATCCTGCGCTCGCGCAGGACGAAGGATCCGCAGAATCTCGAAGCGGTGTGGACAGAGGTCCGTGCTCTGGCCACCGACTACGGGCAGAGCTTGGATTCGAGTCGGACGCTGCGCTTCAACGAGCTCGTGCTCGCCGGTGCCGTCCCAGCAACCGGTGCTGCCGGCGGTGGTGGCACCGAGGCTGCAGATGCCTCGAGCTCGACCGGTACGGATGCCGGCCCCACGGCACCTGAGATCGATTCGGACACCGGCGAACCGATGCGAAAGTCCGCCGCCGAGGCGGCTGCCGGTTCCGGTGCCGCCGCACAGAACGCGGAAGCCGCCGGTTCCTCGACGTTCGATCGTTCGGATGAACGGCTGAGGCGTCTGAGCAGTCCGGCCCCGTCACGTCCTTCCGAGTCGGGTCATGATGATTCTGCGCTGGGAGCGTTCGTCGATGCCCTCGAAGCCCAGCGCTACGGTGCCGCTCCCGAGTCGCTCGATGATTCGGAGGTACGTGCGCTCGTCGACGAAGTGAGGACGGACTTGTCGGAGCGGGCCACGCCGGGCAGTCGGATCTCTGCGAAGATCTGGCCGGCCAGCCTGTTCCATCGTCCGAAATGACGATGAGCTGACGATCCTGGCCTCTACCTGACGGTCCTGGCCGATGAGCGAAGAGGCGGTCCTGTGGGCCGCCTCTTCGCTTCCTCGCAGAGTCTGGGCGCTCAGTGCGTGAGCGCGGGACCTCAATGCCCTGCCGCGTGTTTCGCGTTCTCTCGGTCGAGTGCACGCAGGGCGAGCAGGCCGCGCACGGCGGCGATGGGCTTCACCAGCGGATGTTCTCCGAACCGGTAGTCTCCCCCGCGGACCAGTCGTCGTGCAAGGTCCGGGCGCATCTGCCACAGGTGGTCACGGGCTTTCTCGGCATGATGGGAGTTCGAGACGATGCTGATCGTTGTGGCCGGGGTGAGTTCGCGGTCGATGATGGGGATCGCGTTGGCGATGTTCTCCCACGTCGTTGTGCTCTGCGCTTCCAGCACAGTTCGGCCGGCGAAGCCGAGTTCGTCCCGGGCGAAGCGTTCGAGGATGAGGGCCTCCGGTGTTCGTCCTGTGACGGCCCCTCCGCAGAGGATGAGGAGAGTCGACCGGGCTGTCGGATCGATCGACCGCAGACCTGCGCGGACCCGAAACCGGTTGATTCCGTTCGGTCGCTGACCGCGGTTTGCATATCCGAGGACGATGATGATCTGGTCGCTGTCGGCTGTGGTCTCGTCTCTGCCTGCCGCGGTCAGGGCCCGAGTGTCCGGACACGACCACCGGTCGCTCCGTGATCGCCGGCCATCAGAGGTATCACAGTCTCCCAGCCGACGGTGGCTCGATCGCCAGTGCGCTGCCTCGGCGAAGGCGAAGACGCCGGCAAAGACAGCAAGGGCAGAACCGGCGAGTAGGCGGACCGGCATTGAAAAAGGCACCCTCATATCGAGAGTGCCTTGATCGCAGAGAGCAGGATCATTCGCCGCGCTGGCGCTTCTCCCACCGGTCTTCCATTCGGCTCATGAACCCGGAGTTGCCCTTGGCACCGGTCTTCGCTCCGGAGTTCCGAGAGTCCGTCTGAGTGGTGTGCACATGGCCGGGACGGCTGAACGCCCAGTACATTCCGGTGACCATGAGGCCGAAGCCGACGACGCCGAGAGCGATCCACCAGGCGGAGCTGGAGACGAGCGAGATCGCGAGGATCGTCGCGGCCAGCCCGGCGAGTGCGATGAGGATACCGAGGACGAAGCGCTTCGCCGAGAACCCGGGACCGGTGGCAGCGGCCTGGGTTTCCGAGATATTCCGGGCAAAACGAGGGTCTTCACTGCGCAGCTGCTTCTCAAGTTGATCCAACAGCTGCTGTTCGTGATCGGAGAGTGGCATCTCGAACCCCCGTTTCGCTTCCCAAGTCTTTCCCCCAATCATAGTCTCTGAGGGCCGAAAAAACATCTCCGGGGGCCGTCAGGAGCCGGATTCCCACGGGGTCTTCAGACTGTGCTCCCGCTCACCCGCTCTCAGGCCTCGGGGCGCTTGCGCAGAAGCGAGGCCTGCGAGATCGCTTCGCTGCCGAATCGCCGCCTCACCTCGTCGAGGGCGACCTCGGCTTCACGTCCGGAATGTTCTGGTTCGTCCAAGGTGGCCTGCCGTCCGGTGACGGCGAAATCGCTGAGGCCGGCGGCTCGGACGCCGAGCAGCCTGACTCCCTGGGAGCGCTGCTCACGCAGTTTGCGCAGAGCCGGGCGCAGCGCATCGTACATCTCCCGGGCCAGATCCGTCGGCGCCGACAGAGTCACAGACCTCGACAGAGTCGTGAAATCGCCGAGACGGTACTTCAGTCCGAGGCTTGTGGCGACCTTTCCTTCTGCGCGGACTCGGTAGGCGACCTTGTCGGCGAGGCGCAGCAGTTCGTGTTCGAGCACGGCGACGTCCCAGATGTCCTCGCCGAAGGTGTTCTCAGCACTGATCGAGTGTTCCTTGGCCTGGTGGTCGAAACCGGACGAGTCCTGACCGTGGGCAGCCCGCCACAGCTGATGGCCGTGCGCACCGAAGACTCGTGCGGCCCAATCCTCGTCGACTGCGGCGAGGTCGCCGATGAGGCGGATTCCATAGCGGAAGAAGCCCTCCTGCGTCTTCTCCCCCACCCCGGGCAGGGCTTCGATCGGCATCGGGTCGAGGAACTGCTGGGTCGCGGCCGCGGGCACGAGCAGCTGGCCGTTCGGCTTCGCCCTCGTCGAGGCGAGTTTGGCCACGACGCGGCTGACGGCGATGCCCACCGAGGCGCTCAGACCGGTGCGCTCCTGGATCTGGGCTCGCAGCTGGGTGGTGATCTCCACCGGAGAGCCGAGCCGGCGCACGGCTCCGGAGACATCGATATAGGCTTCGTCGACGCTGACCTGCCGTACGTCGGGGGTCACCTCGGCGACGAGCTCGAAGACTTGGCGGGAGTACGAGGAGTACAGGCCATGGGAAGGCGGGATCACCTCGGCGACGGGGCACAGGTTCATGGCCCGCGACATCGGCATCGCCGCATGCACTCCGAACTCGCGGGCTTCATAGCTGGCCGAGACGACGACTCCGCGTCCGCTGCGTCCGCCGACGATTACGGGGCGGCCGACGAGATGCGGGCGACTGAGCAGCTCGACGGAGACGAAGAACGAGTCCATGTCGAGGTGGAGCATGGTGGCACCGGAGTCGTCCGTGCCCAGACGGCTCAGATCACCTCCGGATCGTGCCAGCTGCTTCCGACTCATCGCCTGCCCCTCGCGCTTGTTCCTTTCGGCTCCGCCGAACAGTCCAGGTACTCTTGAAGCATGGTATCGCGCACCGCTGTCATGACACTGCCCATCGTTGCCGCGCTCGCTCTCGCGGGCTGCTCGGGGAACGGTGGAGACAAGGCCGAATCGACCCCTTCGGCTTCTCAGGAGGCCCCTGCCTCCGCATCCCCGGCCGAATCCGAGACCGCCTCGGCCGAAGCATCGACCGAGGCCACAGGCTCGGACCCCGGTACATCGAACGATGTGAAGGATCTGCCCGAGTACATCAAGCCGTACCCGGATTCCGAGGTGCTCTCCGCGTCGAGCGTCAAGGCTCACAACGACAAGGACAAGAAGCTGCCCGAACAGGTCAGCCTCGTCGTCAAGGCGAAGGCCGATGCCAAGGACATCTTCGAGTTCTACGAGAAGGAGCTCGGCAAGGCGGACTTCGAACGCCTCGGCGAAGAGGTGAAGACGAAGAGCGCCCGCGTGGTCAACTTCAAGCACAAGGACAATGACAGCGTCCTCGTCGTCACGGTCGCCGAGGATTCGGAGGACAAAGCGAATTCGATCGTGACCGTCGGCGGAAACATCGGTTCATGACCTCGCACAGATCGGGGATGACCGGCGACGCCCCTGAGCCCGGCCCGTCCACAGCACCCGGCTCGGCCGACGCCCCTCCCGCCCTCGTCGAGTTCCTCGACTCTCCCGAGTCCATCGCCGCCGAGGTGTCCGCCCAACTGGAGGCCTTCCTCGCTGAGAAGGCTGCCGAGTTCGAGGCGATCTCACCCGATGCGACAGCGATCGGCGACGCGCTCATCGAGTTCACCCGCGGCGGCAAGAGGATCCGCCCCGTCCTGCTGTGGTGGGGCTTCCAGCTCGCCGGCGGTGACGTCCGCGCCGGCGAGGCAGGCGGGACCACAGCCGACCGGACAGCCGGCTCCGCAGCCGACGTCACCGCGGGTCTGGCGCAGGCGGCCGGTTCGCTCGAGCTGCTCCACGCCGCCGCGCTCATCCATGATGATGTCATCGACAATTCGGACACCCGTCGTGGCCGGCCGGCCCTGCACCGACAGTTCGAGGCCCGCCATCAGCGCTCCGGCTTCCATGGCGACGGCGCGTCCTTCGGCGTCTCCGCTTCCATCGTCATCGGCGATATCTGCCTGGCGCTGAGCGAGGAGCTCTTCGAACGGTCGCAGGAGGCCCTGGGCAACAGCCGCACGGCCCTCGAGCTGCGCGGAACAGTGCGCCGAGATGTCATGGTCGGCCAGTACCTCGACGTACTCGCCGAGGTCATTCCGCTCAGCGACGACCGGATCGCCGAACGCGCATGGGAGGTCCTGAGCTATAAGTCCGCGAAGTATTCGGTCGAACAGCCGCTCCTCCTCGGCGCGGCCCTGGCCGGAGCGGATGGTGGGCAGCTGCAGGAGATCTCCGCTTTCGGTCTCCCCCTCGGACAGGCGTTCCAGCTGCGCGACGATGTGCTCGGCATCGCCGGTGACCCCGAGGCCACCGGCAAACCCGCCGGCGACGATATCCGGGAGGGCAAGCGGACCGTGCTCATCGCCGAGACCGCGGCCCGGATCTCGGCGGACCGACTCGAGATCCTCGCCGCGCGGTTGGGCGATCCGGATCTCAGCGACGCCGAGGTGGCCGAATGCGTTGACATGATCACGGACTCGGGCGGTCTCGCCGCCGTCGAATCCTTCATCGCGGACAAGCATGCCGACGCAGCGACGATCGTCGATACGTGGGCAGAAGCCGATGCCGGTGCAGGTTCAGCGGCAGGGCCGACCGCCTCGGCGCAGGTGCGCATCGGATCGGCCGCACAGGAGCGACTCAAGGGTTTTGCGAAAGCGCTGAGCTACCGCTCCAGCTGAGGCCGGCGAGCAGGTCTGCTCGCTTCGAGGGTGCCGCGTTGACCACGTCAAACGCTGCTCACCTCAAGGGTGCTGCGCTGCTCTCCTCGAGCCCGCGCAGATCAGAACGCGAGGGCTTGAGCGCGGCGGCGCACTTCCTTCTTGTTACCCGAGCGAAGCAGGTCGATGGGCCGGCCGGGCAGGGACTCGTCATGGGTGAAGAGCCACACGATGGCTTCTTCGTAGTCGAATCCGGCGTCGTAGAGGGTGTGCAGGGTGCCTTTGAGCGGTTTGACGACCTCGCCGTCGACGAAGAAGGCCAACGGAACCCGCAGAACCTTCGGATTGCCGATCTTGATTCCGCAGATGGCGCCGTCTTCGAGCAGCCTCCGCACTTGGGAGATGCCGAGCCCAGTGAGCTCTGCGATGTCGGGCAGCGGGGCCCAGTCCTGGACGAGTTCTTCGGTATTCACGCCCTCAAGCGTAGCAATATTCGGCAGAAACACCCCGCCATGCGGTGCCGAATGCTCGGGTCGAGCCCGCCTACTCGTTAGGCTGGAGACCGTAGCTTCCCCACTCGACATGAAGTCAACAGGTGACAGATGACACGACCGCGACGGCACAGGCCCGTCACCGCCGCTCCTGACATCCGCGCCGCATCGAAGGTGAATTCGACCGGTCCGATCCCAGGAGCCGAACGGGTCGACCCCGAAAACGACTCCCCCACCGAGGTGGCCCCCACCGCCGAATCCCCCGACGATCAGTCCGATGACGGCGTCGAGGACACATCCGACCGTCGCTCCGCTGACGAGGACGCAGCCACCTCGAGCACCGGTCCGCAGTGGATCTCGGGCACCGCGAGTGCCACCGTTCCCGTCACCCACGGCGGCCGCACATACAAGGTCAAGCAGGGCGACACCCTCTACGGTGTGGCCAGCAAACACGGCGTCTCAGTGCCCGCGCTGGCCGAACTCAACCGCATCTCGCCGCGTCAGAACCTCCACCAGGGTCAGGTCCTGTCCCTGCCGGAGAAGAACGATCTACCGGACGATGATCCCTCACACGTCGTTGCCCCGGGTGACACCCTGCAGGGGATCGCGGCGCGGCACGGAATCTCGCCGGCGACCCTGCGGCAGGCCAACGCCATGGGTGAAGATTCGTTCATCACGGTCGGCGAACTCCTCCTGCTGCGACCGTCGAAGGCCCGCCCGCGTCGCACCCCGGCCGAACCGCCGAGCGACGTGCCCCGCGTCGCCGCCAGCGCGCAGGTCGAGGGCATCCGCCCCTCGGTGCTCCACGCGGCGCGACTGAACAAATACACTCTGCTGCACCGCCGCCATCCGGCCCCGGCGCAGGCGAAGCTGCTCGTCGCCTCGCTGGCTGTCGAGCTCGGCGCCGATCCCGCCCTCATGCAGGCCGTCGCCGCTGCCGAATCCGGTTTCCAGCACACGACGGTCTCTGCCGGCAACGCGATCGGGATCATGCAGATCACTCCCCGATCCGGTCGCTGGGCGTCCGATATCGTCGGTCGCGGACTCGACCTGCTCGACATCGAAGACAATATCGTCGCCGGCACCGTCATCCTCGGCTGGCTCATCGAAACCGCCGAATCGGAGAACGAAGCCATCGCCGGCTACTACCAGGACCTGCGCTCGGTTCGCGCCGACGGACTGCTGCCGGAGACGAAGGCCTTCGTCCGCGCCGTCCAGCTGCAGCGTGCGCGTTTGGAGGAGGCCCTGTGACCGCCCGCCGAGATCCCCTCATCGGCACGGTGCTCAATGAGCGCTACCGCATCGATGCCAAGATCGCCCGCGGCGGCATGGCCATGGTCTACCGCGGCACCGACCTGCGACTCGACCGTGAGATCGCGATCAAGGTCATGCATGAGCACCTCATCTCCGATGACACCTTCGTCGAACGCTTCCGCCGGGAGGCCATCAACGCCGGTCGGCTCACCCACCCGAACCTCGTGGCCATCCACGATCAGGCGCGCGACGGCGACATCGTCTACCTCGTCATGGAATACCTGCCGTCGGTGACGCTGCGCCGCGAGCTCAAGCACCGCGGAACCTTCACACCCAGACAGGCGATCGTCGTCCTCGATGCGATCCTCGCCGCGCTCGAGGCCGTGCACTCGACCGGGATCATCCATCGCGATCTCAAACCCGACAATGTGCTGCTGGGCACCGACGGTCAGGTCAAGCTCGCCGACTTCGGTCTGGCCCGTGCCGTGACCACAGCGACGACGACCAAGACCCTCATCGGCACGGTCGGCTATGTTGCTCCCGAACTCGTCACCCGAGCCGGGGCAGATGCCCGCACCGATCTGTACACGGTCGGCATCATGTTCTACGAGATGCTCACCGGTGCTCAGCCGTATACCGACGACGTCCCGATCCAGGTCGCGTACCGTCACGTCCACGACACGGTTCCGCCGCCGTCGGACGTCGTCACCCGCCTGAGTCCGCGCCTGGATGCGCTCGTGCTGTGGGCAACGTCGAAGGACCCCGAGGACCGTCCTGCCGATGCCGCCGAGTTCCGCTTAGCGTTGGCAGAAGCGCGTGCGGAGATGTCCGAGGCCGAGCTCGACCTCGGAGATCCGCAGATCGCCACCGGTGAGCACTCCCCCGTGCTCACCGCGAGCATCGACCTCGGCGAGGAAGTGCCCAAGGAGAAGCGCTCCCGCACCGACGAGATCCCGTATCTCGAAGGCGAAGAGGACGACACCGAGGCGGACACAGGTGCGGCGGATCCCGACGATGCCGATGACGACGAGTCCTCCGCCGAGGCGGCTGCCGCGGAAGCGTCCCACGACGATGCCGACGGGGTCGACGGTATCGAATCGGGCGACTCTGATCCTGACGATGACGCCGACTCCGATGACGCCGATCGTGGCGATGACGACCACACGGACGGTGCCGCCGGCGCGGCCGCCGTCGCTGCGGCCGGAGTCGGAGTGGCCGGCGCCGCGGTTGCCGGGGCCGGTGCGACCGCCGATTCCCCCGACGCAGACTCGACAAGCGCCGACGCCTCAGGCGCTGCCGACGCCGCTGCAGACTCGGACGATTCGGACGACTCCTCTGACCGAGAGGACTCCGACGACGAACCGGATTCGCAGGATTCGGATTCCGACCGCAACGATAAGGCCGCGGTCGTCGCCGGCTCCGCGGCCGCCTCGGCGGTGGCATCTCCCGCCCGACGTCGCCGACGGCGCGTCCTCACGGGGCTCGTCGCCGTGGTCGCCGTCCTCGCGCTGGTCGCCTGGTTCGTTGTGGCGAACCTGCCCACACCGAAATCCATCGTCCCCGGTGAGTTGGCGGGCAAGCCCGTCGGGGAAGTCACCTCGCAGCTGGAGGACAACGATCTCAAGGCCGAGCCCAAAGAGGTCTTCGACGACAAGGTTCCCGCCGGGACTGTCATCGGCACCGAACCCGTCAGTGGTGCGGAGCTGGCCCCAGACTCTTCCGTCACGGTCGTCGTGTCCAAGGGTGAGGAGAAGTTCGCGGTTCCGAAGCTCGAGGGCACGACCCGCGACGAAGCAGAGGCCGCGCTGAAGAAGGTCAACCTCGAGGTCGGCAAGGTCGAGGAGAAGTACAGCGACACTGTCGCCAAGGACTCCGTCATCTCGGCATCGCAGAAGGCCGGAACCAAGCTGTCGAAAGGCGAGAAGATCGATCTCGTCGTGTCCAAGGGCGTCGCGCCGATCCCGGTTCCCAACGTCGAGGGGCTGACCTTCGACGCCGCCTATGCGACCCTGGCCAAGCGCGGATTCCGCGTCGGCAAGGACGAGGTGTTCTCCGACGATGTACCCAAGGGCAAGGTCGTCTCGCAGTTCCCGAAGAGCACCGAGGCGAAGCCCGCGAACTCGCTCATCATCGTCCGCGTGTCCAAGGGCAAGGAGAAGAAGGAAGACTCCGACTCGAAGGATGACAAGAAGGACGAGAAGGACAAGAAGTCTGACGACAAGAAGGACGACGACAAAGACAAATAGGACTCGTCGGTCAGACGTGTCGGTCGGTCAGGCACGACGGGCGGACAGGCACGACGGGTCGCTCGGGCGCAGATGATTCCGGTCGGTCAGACGACAAAGCCGGGGGCTCCGCAGAGATTCTGCGGAGCCCCCGGCTTTGTCAGTTGTGGCGGTTACTGCCGTCGGGTGAGGTACTCGGCGACCTGGAACGCCATCTCCAGCGACTGATCGTGGTTGAGGCGCGGGTCGACGAGGGTCTCGTAGCGGCGACGCAGGCCCTCGTCGTCGATCTCGGTGGCCCCGCCCATGATCTCGGTGACGTCATCGCCGGTGAGTTCGATGTGCAGTCCACCGGGGATCGTGCCCGCGTCAGCGTGGGCGTTGAAGAATCCTTCGACCTCGGCCATGACGTCTTCGAAGCGGCGGGTCTTGTACCCGGTGTTCGAGGTGATCGTGTTGCCGTGCATCGGGTCGCAGACCCAGGTCACATGCGGCAGACGGTCGCCGATTCCCGACAGCAGAGCCGGCAGCGACTCACCGATCTGACCGGCACCCATGCGTGTGACGAAGGTCAGGCGGCCGGGCTCGGCGTCCGGGTCGAGTTTCTCGGCCAGGGCCAGGGCGTCATCAGCCGTGGCAGTGGGTCCGAGCTTGACGCCGATGGGGTTGCGCACCTTGGACAGGAAGTCGACATGGGCGCCGTCGATCTCGCGGGTGCGTTCGCCGATCCACAGGAAGTGTCCGGACACGTCGTAGGCTTCACCGGTGCGTGAGTCGATGCGAGTCAGTGCACGTTCGTATTCGAGCAGCAGCGCCTCGTGGGCGGCGTAGAACTCGGTGGTCTTGAGCGCATCGAAGTCGGCTCCGCAGGCATCCATGAAGCGGATGGCACGGTCGATCTCGGCAGCGGTCTGCTCGTAGCGCTGGTAGCCGGGGTTCGATGCGAGGAAACCGCGGTTCCAGTCGTGGACGAATCGCAGATCGGCGAAGCCGCCCTGGGTGAACGCACGGATGAGGTTCAGCGTGGAAGCGGAGATGTGGTACGCCTTGAGCAGACGTTCCGGATCGTGGCGGCGGGATTCCTCGGTGAACTCGTAGCCGTTGACGATGTCGCCGCGGAACGACGGCAGGGTGACTCCGTCACGGGTCTCCATATCGGCCGAACGCGGCTTCGCGAACTGACCGGCCATGCGGCCGATCTTCACCACGGGCATCGATCCGCCGTAGGTCAGCACGGCTGCCATCTGCAGAACCGTCTGCACACGAGCCCGGATCTTGTCCGCCTGGGCTCCGTCGAAGGATTCGGCGCAGTCGCCGCCCGCCAGGACGAAGGCTTCTCCGCGCGAGGCGGCGGCGATCCGCTGCTTGAGCACATCGGCTTCACCGGCGAAGACCAACGGGGGTGAGTTGCGCAGATCGGTGAGCACCTCGTCGAGCGCAGCACTGTCAAGATACGTCGGCTGCTGCTTCGGATCCATCTCTCGCCAGTCGTCGAGACCGCGGAGATTGTCGTGGCCGGCAGCGGCGATTTCTCTGTTGGACAGGACCGGATCGGTGTGGAGACTCAATGTTTCACTTTCATGGGTTTTCGGTACCGGTCTCGAAGTCCTCGGCCGAGACATTGTCGAGGAAGTCTCTGAACTGTGCGACTTCCTCTTCATCGGCCTCGGGGGCTTCGATTCCGGACTCTTCAAGCAATTGTGTTTCGACGAACACGGGGCAGTCGGCTGTCAGCGCCAGTGTCACCGCGTCCGAAGGGCGCGCGGAGATCGACTTCCCGTCATTCGTGTGCAGCTCTGCCAGGAAGATCTGACCGTCCTTGCCGGTGATCGTCACGTCCTGCAGCTCGGCCCCGTACTTCTCGAGGACGTCGAGCAGCAGAGCATGCGACATGGGGCGCGGCGGGGTCAGTCCCCGCTGCGCGATCGAGAGCGCATTGGCCTCGATCGCACCGACCCAGATCGGCAGATAGTAAGCAGGTTCGCTGGCCTTGAGCAGCAGAATCGGTTGGTTGGCGGGCATTTCGATGCGGACGCCGACAACCTCGACTTCGACTTTTGACATTATCCCCCGGTCAGGAGCGCGGACGCTGCTGGAAGATCATTCGGAACTTGCCGATCTGCACATCGGCTCCGTTCTGCAGTTCGATGGAGTCGATGAGCTGACGGCCCACATAGGTGCCGTTGAGCGAACCCGTGTCGCGCAGAGTGAACCCGCTGGGAGTGCGGATGAACTCGGCATGCTTACGCGAGACCGTGACGTCATCGAGGAAGATGTCGGCATTCGGGCTGCGACCCACCGTGACCACGTCGGTGTCGAGCAGGATCTGTGAACCGGAGTCCGGTCCGGAGACGACGACGAGCAGAGCATCGGCGTCCTGCAGACCTTCGAGGTCGGGCACAGGGTGGATCTCGCCGGTGTGCGGATCCAGGATTCCCTGGAACTGCTGGCTGCCCGAATCGTTCATCGGGTCCTGTCCACCGTTCGTCGGAGCGCCCTGCGGCTGGCCGCCCTGGGGCTGACCCGACTGGGGCTGACCGGACTGTGGCTGACCATACTGGCCGGGGCCGGGCTGGCTGCCCTGCTGCTGGTTGGGATCGAACTGGCCGTACTGGCCGGCACCGTTCGAACCGTACTGCTGCTGGCCGCCCTGCTGCGGATGGTTCCCGTACTGCGGCTGACCTTGGCTGCCCTGAGGCTGCGCAAACTGACCGGCACCATTGGAGCCGTACTGCTGCTGACCCTGGCCGCCCTGAGGCTGACCGCTCTGCGGCTGGCCGTAGTTCTGCGGCGGATACTGATTCTGCTGAGGCTGATACTGCGGCTGCCCCTGGCTGCCCTGCCCCTGTCCGGCATACGGCTGATTCGCCGGCTGCGACGCACCGTAGTTCTGCCCGCCCTGCGGGGTGCCGCCGAACTGCTGACCATTGCCATAGCTCTGGCCGCCCTGGGGCGTTCCGCCGTAGTTCTGGCTACCTTGGGGCGTTCCGCCGAACTGCTGGCCATTGCCGTACTGCGGTGCCTGCGGGGCACCGTCGGCAGGCTGCTGACCGTAGGGAGGGGTGTTCCCCTGACCGTTCTGGTCGACCTGAGGGTTCATCCGAGTCGCGGACTCGTCAGCGCCATTGCCGTTTCCGGCCCCGAACGGGAACTTCTTCGACTGCGGGACCTGTCCGTTGTCATACCAGGGCTGCGAGGGGGTCGGACGATTCTGATCGTGGTTCTGCGACATTACGCCTCCTCGCTCTGAATGAGCTCTTTGTACGTCTCGCTGTCCATCAGCGATTCGAGCTGTGTGGGGTCACTGAGTTCGACGAGATACATCCACCCGTCTTCGAAGGGAGACGAGTTCACCGTCTCCGGTGAATCGTCGAGTGAGTCGTTGACCTCTGTGACGGTCCCCGACACAGGTGCGATCAGATCGGAGACACTCTTCGTACTCTCGACTTCGCCGCAGGACTCCCCTGCGGTGACCGAATCCCCGGTTTCAGGCAGGTCGACATAGACGACGTCACCCAGCTGTTCCTGGGCGAAATCAGTGATACCCACACGGACTACTGCGTTGTCTTCCGTGGTCGCGACCCACTCGTGGTCGCGCGAGTACCGCAAAGACACTGGATAATCCAGATCTGCCATGTCGACTCCTCTAGTTTGTCGGTGTACCAAGCATAGCCGCCTGGGCCACTTTCATAACAATCACGAAACGGAAATGTTACTGAGTCACCCTGTCAGGCATCTGCAGGACCCGCTTCTTCGGTATCTACCTGGGATGATACCTGTTTTTCGAAGGTCACGGAACGCGGTTTTGGCAGTTGGCCTCCGATCGGTATAAGCTAGTTCTCGTTGCCCACGAGGGAGTACGGTAACGGGCTATGGCGCAGCTTGGTAGCGCGCTTCACTGGGGGTGAAGAGGTCGTGGGTTCAAATCCCGCTAGCCCGACCACCCGGGTCATCACCCGCTTTCAATAGAATGTGTCGCCACTTCGCTGAGACGAAGGAGCGGCACATTTTTCGTTCCCCGAACCTGTCAGCCCCGCGTTGTGGCGACGTCTATTCAATCCAAGCCAGGGGACTTGACTCGAGCCAGGGAACATCCCGCCCACGCTCGTCAGGTCCGACGGACGTCCAAGCGGTTCGCGAAGACCACGGTCAGGAGGCCGACGAGCACGAGGATGCCGAGTCCCCACCGCAGTCCCGCTCCCGTGGCGACGACCCCGACCAGCGGACTCGTCCCGAGGTACCCCACCCGCATCAGCCAGTTCACCAGCGTCACTCCCCCGGCACGCCCGACACCGGGCAGACGAGCGGCCGCTCCCAGTGCGCCGGGCACGAGCGTCGCTGACCCGAATCCGAGGGCACCCATCGAAACGAGCAGCAGAACGGGTTCCTGGGCTGCGATGATGCCGACTCCGCCGACGGCGATGAGTCCGCCCCCGAGGCGCGCGATCCGACCGGCCCCGAACCTCGTCACGAGCACGTCCCCGCTGAATCGTCCGAGGCATTGGCTGCCGATGACGATGCTGAAGGCGATCCCCGCCGAGGCAGCCGGAACTCCTGCGAATTCGACCGCGGCCAGCCCCGCCCAGTTGTTCGCAATGTCCTCGACCGCGGCACCGCAGATCGCGACGATCGCCAAGGGCAGCGCAGCCCAGAGGACCATCCGTTTCGATCGCCCCACGGCCACGTCTCCGCCACGGCCAACAGGAGCGGCGTCGGAATCGGCGACCCGCCTCGGCGAGGCGTAGTCTCCGATGAGGCGGCGCCCAACGATCGTGATGACCACGGCTGCGACTCCGATGAGCCCCAGCCACGCCCGCATGTCGGCACCGGAGCTGGCGGCCGCGGTTGCGGCGGCTCCGCTGAGCAGACCGCCGAGGCTCCACAGCGCATGCATCGACGACAGGATCGTGCGACCGGCCCGTTCCTGGACGGAGATGCCGACGACGTTCTGCGCGACATCGACGATGGCATCGCAGCACCCCAACAGGAGCAGACAGATCGCCATCATCACGCCGTTGACCGACCACGCCGTCGCCGAGGCGGCCACACCGAGCATCACCGTCCCAACGATGACGACACGGTGCGCTCCGAATCGGGCGATGAGGGCGGCGGGCAGGACCGAGGACAGCAGCGACCCGCCGGCGAAGCAGGCGACGACGAGGCCGAACTGCCAGGAGCTCAGTCCGAGTCGGTCGACGAGCAGCGGATACCACGGCAGGAGAGCGGCGAAGACGGCACCATTGCCGGTGAAGTAGAGGCCGACGCCGGCTGCGGCCCTCACTCTGCCTTGACGACTTTCGCCGCGCGCAGGTCACGTCCAGCTTGCCCGAGGATCACGAGCGCGACCAGGACTCCGAGCAGAATCCACCACAGTGAACCGGTCATGAAGATGAGCACCATCGAGGCGAGGATCGGCACCAGACGGCGCAGCGACCACCACACGTAGCCGCCGAAGCTCGGCATCGCCACATTCGCCGAATCTGCGACGGACTTGACCATGAAGTTCGGTCCGTTGCCGATGTAGGTGATGGCCCCACCCATGACAGCGCCGAGCGAGACCGCGATGAGCAGGGTCTCGGGCACTCCCGCCACCTTCGGTTCACCCGGCACCTGGGCGGCCATCTCGAAGAAGGTGACATAGGTGGGAGCATTGTCGAGCACGGAGGACAGACCGCCGGTGAAGATGAACAGGGAGATCTCGCCCAGCGGGATCTTGTGGGCGATCTGCCCCAGGTACTGCAGGGCCGGCATCATCGTGAGGAAGATGCCGATGAAGAGCGACCCGACCTCGAGGATCGGCGTCCAGGTGAATTTGTTGAGATTGAACCGTGCACCGCGGTCACCGACGAGGAATGACGTCACCGCGGAGACGAGCATGACGAGCTCACGCCACGGCACGAAGTCCGAGGCGCTCGCATGTCCTGTTTCGATCGCATGCAGGTCGACCGAAGGGATGAAAGCGACGGCCACGATGATGATCGCGAGGAACAGCAGACCGCTGGCGCCGCGCAGGCCGAGTTTGGTCACATACTCGGCATCTTTGGCCAGCGCCTCGGCCGGTTCCTTCGCATACATCTTCTTATCGAGTGCGAAGTAGCTGATGAGCAGCAGGGCGTTGACGAACAGCCAGTACGGCCAGAGCCCGAATGTCCATTCGAATGGCACTCCGCGCAGCATTCCGAGGAAAAGCGGCGGGTCGCCCAGCGGTGTGAGCAGACCGCCGCAGTTCGCGACGATGAAGATCGTATAGATGACGGTGTGGGTGCGGTGCTTGCGGTCCTGATTCGTGTTGAGGATCGGGCGGATGAGCAGCATAGCCGCACCCGTGGTGCCGATGAACGAGGCGAGCACACCGCCGACAGCGAGGAAGATCGTGTTGTTCCGCGGAGTCGCCTTGATGTCGCCGACGAGGAAGATTCCGCCCGAGGCGACGAAGAGGCTGCCGATGAGCATGATGAATTGGAAGTACTCGAGCAGCGCGTGGATGACGGTCGTCGACTCTCCGCTGAGCAGGAACCACACGGCGATCGGCACACCGAGGATGAGCGCGACGATGAGCTTGACGAGGTTGCGATCCCAGATCTTCTCCGTGGCCGGAATGAGCGGGAGCACCGCGATGCATCCGAGCAGCAGAACAAACGGAATGATGCTCCACCAGGCCACGACCATCCGGGGACTCCTTTATTCAGTGTCGACGAGCAGGCTCGTCCAGTCGACGTTGACGCTGTCTTACTCTACTGAACTCGCGCAGCGCATCGGACCACGGTCTGCCACACGGACACAGAGAGCCGCGGGCGAAGATCGTTCAGTTCGCCGAGGTGGCCGGCAAGTCAGCAGGGGTGCCGGTCAGTTCGCCGAGGCGGAGGTCGACTCCTCGGCGGGAGTGCGATCCTTGCGCAGTCCGATGAGCAGACCGCCGATCGCGACGACGAAGACGAGACCGAGCCCGACGGTCAGTCCCGGTTCGGCCTGGTAGGCCTTGGCCACTGCTTTGAAGCCGAGGAACCCGACGGTCGAGTAGATGAGCGCCCACAGCGATCCTCCGACGGCGAGCGCCGGGACGTAGCGGCGGTAGCGCATCCCCGTGGTTCCGGCAGCGAGGTTGACCACGGTCTGCAGCCCGACGGTGAGGAAGCTCAAGGCCACGACGGGCGCCCCGAAGCGGTCGATGGTGTCCTCAGCGCGGCGGTATTTGGGTCCGGCCATGATCTTCTCGACCCGGTGGAACTTGCGGATTCCCTTGCGGGCGAAGCGGCCGAGGACGAAGGTGCCGCCGGCGCGGACGACGATGATGCCGAACATGATCAGCCATGTCACTGCGATCGGAAACGACCAGTCGAGCGGATTCATCGGTGCGGCGCACTCCTCTCTCTGGGCATTCCGCTGCGCGGACGCTCTGCGGCTTCACGGATCGGTCTCTCCCATCATAGCCCCGTTAGGTTAGGTTTCCCTCACAGAGCGGCCGGTCGAGACCGATCTCACCCACCGAGGCGGTGACCGCTCAGACGCGCCCACCATCGAGGTAGACCGAGTTGACCCGGTTCTCGATTCCACGGACGTCGGCGGTGCGCAGGTCGCCGTCCACGACGACTAGGTCGGCCAGTCCGCCCTCGCTGATTCGGCCGACCCGATCGTCATCGAGCAGGCGGGCTGCCACGGAGGTTCCGGCGGCGAGCGCCTCCGTCGTGGACAGTCCCACCTCGGCCAGCAGGCTGATCTCTTCGAGGTTCTCCCCGTGCGGGCCGACTCCGGCATCGGTGCCCAGCGCGATCGGGACTCCTGCTTCGTGGGCCCGGCTGATCGACTCCTGATGGGCGTCGACGACGCGACGGGCCTTGTCCACGACGGAGGCAGGCAGCCCGGCACCGGCATCGGCGGCCTTGATGACGGCCTGCGGGGCCTGCAGGGTCGGGACAAGGAAGGTGCCGTGCTCGAGCATGAGGTCGATGGCTTCGTCGTCGAGGTAGATTCCGTGTTCGATCGAGCGCACCCCGGCACGGACGGCGTTCTTGATTCCCGGTGCGCCCTGCGCGTGGGACATCACATGCGCACCTTGGGCGGCCGCCTCGGCGACGATGACAGCGATCTCGGCTTCGGTGAATTGCGAGTGGCGCGGATCGTCGCGAGGGGAGAGCACTCCCCCGGTCGAGCAGATCTTGATGTGGTCGGCCCCGGCCCGCAGCAGTTCGCGGGTCTTCTTCTGCACCTCTTCGAGTCCGTCGGCGACCCCCGAGGGCCGGCCGGGGTGCGGGGCCAGGAAAGGAGACTCCGCCCCGGAGACGAGGTGGAAGTCTCCGTGGCCACCGGTCTGGGACATGATGTTGACGGCGATCGTCAGCCGCGGCCCGCGCACCACACCGGTCTCCACGGCCACCTTCGCACCGAGGTCGGTGCCTCCGGCATCGCGCACGGTCGTCACTCCGCCTTTGAGGGTGGCCTCCATATTCTTCACGGAGTTATAGAACTGGAGCGAGAACGGGTCGTGGAAGTTCGAGGTGGCTGCCGCGCCACTGCTCGTGAGGTGGACGTGGCAGTCGATGACTCCGGGGATGATCGTCTTTCCCGTGCAGTCGATGTGGTCGTCTCCGGCGTTGTGCGAACCCTGCCCTCCTTCCGCCACCGAGGCGATCCGTCCGCCGTCGATGACGACGTCCCGGGTGCCGGGTAGGAAGCGGGTTCCGTCGAAGACCGTGGCGTGGGTGAGAACTGTGACCATGGGCGTGCTCCTCATCGTTGAAAATCAGCTGGTCGACCGTGAGCGGCCGTCCCCTCACATCTATCACGGACGACCGCTCCGTGACGATCAGGGCGGTGACACGGAGAACAGTGACTTAAGATCAGACATCGGAACCGGAACGCGCACTGTTCGCACCCCGACCCGTGTTCACGTCCGCGACACCTTCCTGGGTTATGGTCACCGGCGGCACCGGTCGGCCCGGCGCCGATCAGCTCCCGAACGACCCGGAAGACACGTGAGAGAATACGCACCGCAGTTCCCGTCCCCTGTACGGCCCCGTGAGGACCGCACCCTCATCGACGTCCTCCTCGAGTCGGCCGCCGCGCATCCCGATCAGCCGGCCCTCGACGACGGCACACGGGTGCTCAGCTATTCGGAGCTCATCACCGCGATCCGCGGTCTCGCACTGGAGATGGCCGAGACCGGGATCGGCCCCGGTGACAAGGTCGGCGTCCGTGTCCCTTCGGGGTCGGTGGATCTGTACCTGGCGATCCTCGCCACGCTCATGCTCGGCGCGGCCTACGTTCCCGTCGACGTCGACGATCCGGATGAGCGGGCGCGCACCGTGTTCGCCGAGGCGGCCGTGACCGGAGTGATCACCGCCGGACCACACATCGAATCCCGCACCGACCGCGGCCCCCTCGACCGTTCCGAGCTGCGGTCCCCCACTCCCGATGACGACTGCTGGGTGATCTTCACCTCCGGGTCGACGGGCACCCCGAAGGGCGTTGCCGTCACCCACCGTTCGGCCGCGGCCTTCGTCGACGCCGAGGCGGCCCTGTTCTGCGTCGAGGAGCCGCTGAGTCCCGGCGACCGCGTTCTGGCGGGACTGTCCGTGGCCTTCGACGCCAGCTGCGAGGAGATGTGGTTGGCATGGCGGCACGGAGCATGCCTGGTCCCGGCCCCGCGTGCGCTGGTGAAGTCCGGGATGGATCTGGGTCCGTGGCTGTCGTCGCGACAGATCACCGTCGTCTCGACCGTGCCGACCCTGGCCGCGCTGTGGCCGGCGGAGAGTCTCGACAATGTCCGCCTCCTCATCTTCGGCGGCGAGGCGTGTCCGCCTGAACTTGGACGGCGGCTCAGTGATGATGACCGCGAGGTGTGGAACACCTATGGTCCCACCGAGGCGACCGTCGTCGCCTGTGCCGCCATGCTCGACGGATCCGAGCCGGTGCGCATCGGCCTGCCGCTCAAGGGCTGGGACCTGGCCGTCGTCGATGCCGAGGGCGTGCCCGTCGCCGATGGAGAGACCGGTGAGCTCATCATCGGCGGGGTCGGTCTGGCCCGCTATCTCGACCCGGCCAAGGACGCCGAGAAGTTCGCCCCCATGCCGAGTCTCGGCTGGGAGCGGGCGTATCGGTCGGGCGACCTCGTCGTCAACGATCCGGCCGGGCTGATCTTCGTCGGTCGCGCCGACGAGCAGATCAAGCTCGGGGGCAGGCGCATCGAGCTCGGTGAGATCGATGCCGCCCTGCAGGCTCTGCCCGGAGTCGAGGGTGCCGCGGCGGCGGTGAAGAAGACCGCGGCCGGCACGGACGTCCTCATCGGCTATCTCGCCCCCGGTGCCGGTTCCGGCGAGGCCGATCTTTCCGCCTGGGAGGCCCGACTGCGTGACGAACTGCCGGCCGCGCTCGTTCCCCGTCTGGCTCTCGTCGAGGATCTGCCCACGAAGACCTCGGGCAAGGTCGACCGCAATGCCCTGCCGTGGCCGCTCGATGACGGCCCCGAGGCGGCCGGATCCGATGAGGTCTTCGACGAGGACACGGAGTGGGTCGCCGAGCAGTGGGCCGCGGTCCTCGGTGCCCGACCCGGCAGCGCTACGGACTTCTTCACCGCCGGCGGCGGTTCACTGGGAGCAGCGCAGCTCGTGTCCCGGCTGCGCACCCGCCATCCCAGCGTCACCGTCGGCGATATCTACGCCCATCCGCGCTTCGGCGCCCTGTCCAGGCTCTGCCTCGGCGAAGAAGGATCCGGCATCGGACCGACGGGTCCCAAGCGCACGATCACACGCACCTCCCGGGGGATGCAGGCCTTCCAGGTTCTGCTCGGGATCCCGGTGCACATCCTCGGCGGGGTTCGGTGGGTGGTGCTGGCGATGCTGGCGGCAAATATCGGTGTCGGACTCGGCGCGGATCTGCCGCTGACTCCGTGGCCGGTCATCATCGTCCTCTTCCTCGTCTTCGTCACCGCCTGGGGGCGAATGCTCATCTCTGCGGGAGCGGCGCGTCTGCTCATGATAGGGATCCGGCCCGGGGACTATCCGCGCTCTGGCTGGGTGCACAAGCGGCTGTGGCTGGCCGAGCATATCGCCGATCTTGCTGCGGCGGTATCGGTGGCGAGCGCACCCTGGGTGACCTGGTATGCGAAGCTGTTGGGCAACCGCATCGGGCCCGATGCCGATCTGCACTCGGTGCCGCCGGTGACCGGTTTCCTCACCCTCGGCGAGGGTGCGGCGGTCGAACCCGAGGTCGATCTCAAGGGCTGGTGGGTCGATGGCGATCTGCTGCGCATCGGACGCATCGACATCAGTCGCAACGCCACGATCGGCGCCCGGTCGACGCTCATGCCCGGCGCCGAGGTGGGCGTCGGGGCCCTCATCGAAGCCGGATCCGCAGTGACCGGACGGGTTCGGAAGAATCAGATCTACTCGGGTTCACCGGCCGTGCGCGTCGGGAAGGCGAAGAAGTCCTGGCCTGCTCCCCCGCCCAGGCGGCGTCTGCCGTTCCTGTTCTACGCCGTCGGCTCGCAGATCAATGCGCTGCTGCCGTATCTCGCTGTGCTGCCGGGCATCGCCTTGATGCTCGCTCTGTCCGGGATCGAGGTCGTCGAGTCGCCCTGGCTGCTGGTGGCGTGGTCACCGGTCGTGGCCTGCCTGTGGTTCTTCACCACTGCACTGTTCATCCTCATCGCTGTGCGGATCCTGGCGATCGGCATGGAAGAGGGAGAGTTCCCTGTCCGCTCGGCCCGCGGTTACCGGGTGTGGGCGACGGAGCGGCTGCTCGACATGGCCCGGGACCTGCTGTTCCCCCTCTACGCGTCGATGCTCACCCCGTGGTGGCTGCGCCTCCTCGGTGCGAAGGTAGGTCCGGGCACTGAGATCTCCACCGTTGTCTTCGTTCCGAAGATGACGACGATCGCGGCCGGTGCCTTCCTCGCCGATGACACCATGGTCGCCAGCTACGAACTCGGCCACGGCTGGATGCGGGCCGGGCGCGCGAAGGTCGGCAAACGCGCCTTCCTCGGCAACTCGGGAATCGCCTCTCCCGGCCGCAGAGTGCCGAAGAACTCGCTGGTCGCGGTGCTCTCGGCGGCGCCGGCGAAGGCGAAGAAGGGGTCGTCGTGGCTCGGCTCTCCTCCGGTGCAGCTGCGCCGCGCCGCCGTGGAATCCGACGAGTCGCTCACCTATGCCCCGACCTTCGGTGTCAAGGCCGCCCGTGCCTTCTGGGAGACTCTGCGGATCTCATCGATCATCGCCGGCGGTGTGCTCATCACCGCTGTCGTGCTCACCATCTGGTTCTTCCTCGGTCTGCCGGGCGGGGTGGCCGCTCAGTCGACGACGTTCCTCGCCTCCGTGCTGCTGGCCCTGCTCACCTCGGGGGTCGTGATGATGGCCGCCGGTGCCGTGGCGGCGGGACTGGCCGTGGCCGCGAAATGGATCCTCGCCGGTCCGATCCGACCCGGGGAGCATCCGCTGTGGTCGTCATTCATCTGGCGCAACGAGGTCGCCGACTGCTTCGTCGAACTCGTGGCCGCTCCCTGGTTCGCCCGGAACGCCGTGGGCACTCCTGCGATCGTGTGGTACCTGCGGGCGATGGGGGCGAAGATCGGGCACGGCGTATGGTGCGAGTCCTACTGGCTGCCGGAGGCCGACCTCGTCGACCTCGGGGACAACTCGACGGTCAACCGCGGCTGTGTGGTCCAGACTCACCTGTTCCACGATCGGGTGATGAGCCTTGATACCGTTCAACTCGATCCCGGTGCCACTTTGGGACCCAACAGCGTCATCCTCCCGGCCTCCACACTGGGCGAGAACGCCACGGTCGGGGCGACGTCGCTGGTCATGCGCGGCGAGTTCGTGCCGGCCCATGCCTACTTCAGCGGCAATCCTGTCATACCCTGGGTGGATGCCCCAGAACTTCCCTCACTCGAAGAAGAAGACCGAGACGGCGACCGATCGAGCCGATCGCATGCTTGATTCCTACACCCAGGGCGTCGGCAATGCGGACCTTCACATCGACCACTACGATCTCGACCTCGACTACCGGATCGGCCCGAATCGGCTCTCCGCCAGGGCGGTGCTCAAGGGACGCGTCCTCACGGAAACTTCGTCGATCGTCCTCGATCTCACGGGTCTGCGGGTGACGAAAGCCAGCGTCAACGGCAAGAAGGTCCGCTTCTCCGCACGAGGGAAGAAGCTGCGGCTGACGACCCCGGCGCTGAAGAGCGACCAGCCTGTGGTCATCGACATCAGCTACACGGGCAATCCGGAACCGGCGATCGGCACCTGGGGAGACGTCGGCTGGGAGGAGCTCGAAGACGGGGTGCTCGTGGCCGGTCAGCCCGTCGGTGCCTCGACCTGGTTCCCGTGCAATGACCATCCCTCGAACAAATCCCAGTACAGGGTCTCGGTGCTCGTCGAGTCCGAGTACACGGTGGTGTCCAATGGGTCGCTGACGAAGAAGACGCGCAAGGCAGGGCGGACCCGCTGGACCTATGAGTCGACGACTCCCCTGGCGACCTATTTGGCGACGGTGCAGATCGGTCGCTACAAGTACGGGCAGATTCCATTGAGCTCCGGTGCGACGAGGTTCGGCGCCGCGATGCGCGGGGCGGCGAAGGATGCCGTTACCGGTTCGGCCGGAGACGCCCTATCGAGCGCTGTCCGAGGAGTCGCCGGCGCTGCCGGTAAGGACGTGTCTGTTCACGATTCGTCGGGCAAGCGAACGAGGCACAGCCGGACAGAGTCCCCTGTTCCCCTCGGCGTCTATGCCGATGATCATTGGGATGTGGCAGTCGATCGCCTCGGTGTCCAACACGGAATGATGAACCTGTTCATCGACCGCTTCGGACCCTATCCGTTCGACGTCTATGACGTGGTCGTGACCGATGATGTGCTCGAGATCCCGCTCGAGTCGCAGCCGCTGTCCGTGCTCGGTCCCAATCATCTGGGACCGGAGTGGGAGGCCGAGCGTCTCGTCGCCCACGAGATGGCGCACCAGTGGTTCGGAAACTCGCTCACACCGTCACGGTGGAGGGACATCTGGCTCAATGAGGGCTTCGCCTGCTATGCGGAGTGGCTGTGGTCGGAGGAGTCCGGGCGCGCGAGCGCCGATGAGCGTGCGCGGCAGTGGTGGGAGGAGCTGTCCGCTCAGCCGCAGGACATCATGCTCGGTGATCCGGGCGGGCCGGACATGTTCGATGACCGCGTGTATAAGCGCGGTGCCCTGTGCCTGCATGCTCTGCGCATCGAGCTCGGCGATGCGGAGTTCTTCACCGCCGTCGGCGAGTGGACGAAGCGGTACCGTCATTCGTCGGTGAGCACCGAGGAGTTCATCCGCTGTGTCTCCGAAGTGGCAGAGCGTGATATCGCCGAGGTGGTCCGCCCCTGGCTCGAAGAGCTCGAACTTCCGGAGCTTCCGTAAAGAGGTCAGGGACCTGAGGAGCTGACTGCGCCTCAGCCGAGCTTGCGGACGAGCACGTCCGAGTCGCCGTTGCGTCCGACGGACACGAATCCGTGGTCGGCGTAGAGTTTCGCCGCACCGTTGCCGTCCTCGACGGACAGGCTGACGGCGGGAAAGCCGCTCATCCGCGCCAGAGCGCAGACCGTATCGAGAAGGGCGCCGCCGATTCCCTGCCCCTGGTGGTCGGGCAGCACTGCCATCGAAAGTTCAGGGATGTCGGCTGCGACCCAGCCGTACCCGGTGAAGGGCATCTGCTCATCCGACGGCGTCAGATCGACAGCCGCGGACTCGGCGGCCTCGGACTCGGCGGCTGCGTTGTCTGCGTCAGCGGACCCGTCGGTGTCGGCACCGGCCGGTGCATCTGAACCTAAGCCAGCCCCAGCATCAGCCTCAACCTCAGCGTCAGCGTCACCCTCGGGCACGACTTCGCTGCGGACCACCTCGGTGCCGGTCTTGTCCAATGCTGCGGCGAAGTCTCCGCCCACCTTCTCATCGGCCCTCCCGACGACATCGTCGATATCGGCCAGGCGCACCCAGGCGAGTCCGACGATCGGCGACTGCGCATCGGCTTCGGCGTGCGCGGCGACGGCGATATCTCCCTCTCGTCCCCAGCCGCGGTAGTAGAAGACGGCATCGCTGCGGTAGCGGAGGTCCTCGAGTTCGATTCGGGGCCTGTCCATCGACCAGTTGAAGCACAGATCGAGGAAGGGCAGGAAGGTCTCGTCATCGGTCTCGGCCGGGAGCGGACGGATCCGTCCGCGCAGGGAGGCGGCGGCCGCCTCGGCGGAGGTGTCCGGCGAATCAGCGGAGGTGTTCTGCGAATCATGAGCGTCAGTGTGTGCAGCGTTCATGAGATTCCTTTCTCGACGGCGCGTTCGATCCACGCCCGGTTGCGTACTCGCCAGCCCAGTGTCAGGGCGCGGAAACCGACGAATCCGATGCAGAAGCCGGCCCAGAGCCCGGGTGCTCCCGGCCAGATGCTGATGATCGGAATGAGCAGAATTGCGTATCCGATCACAGCGACCAATTGTGCCAGAGCCAGATACTTCGCGTCCTCAGCTCCCATGAGCACTCCGTCGAGGACGAAGACAAAGCCTGCGATCGGCATGCTCAAGGCGAGGACCGGCAGGAGGGCGGCCAGTGCCGACACCACGGCCGGGTCCGAGGCGAAGGCACGGGGGATGATTCCGGAGCCGGCGAACAGGACGACGCCGACGACGATGCCGAAGACGATCCCCCACAGGCACAGTCGGCGGTTGATCGCGGCGACCGCCTCGGTGTTCTTCGCCCCCAGCTCGAGGCCGATCATCGCCTGGCCCGCGATGGCCAAGGAATCGAGGGCGAGGGCGAGAGCGAAGAAGATACTCTGAGCGACCTGGATCGCGGCGAGGTCCGTCGTGCCCATCGCCGTGGCCAGGAAGACGAGGAGGATGAGGGCAGCACGCAGCGAGGCGTTGCGCACCAACAGCCATCCGGAGGTCTTCGCCGAGGTGAACACGCCTGTCCAGTCAGGGCGGATGCTGGCGTGGAGGCGACGGGCCGCGCGGATGGAGATGGTGAGGTAGACCGTGCACATTCCGGCCTGCGCGATGACCGTGCCCATCGCCGATCCCGCGACTCCCATGTCGAGGCCGTAGATGAAGATGGCGTTGAGGCCGATATTGGCGATGCAGCCGGCGGCCGCGACGAGCAGCGGGGTCTTCGTGTCCTGAAGTCCGCGCAGCAGTCCGGTGGCCGCGATGACCATGAGCATGAATGGCAGCCCCCACCATGAGATCGCAAGGTAGGAGTGTGCGCCCGCGGTGATGATCGGATCCGGGTCGAAGGCCTCGATCGCTGTATTCAGCAGGGGCAGCCCGATGATGATGAGCAGGACGGAGGTTCCCAGTGCCAGCCAGATTCCGTCGAATCCGGCCGTGATCGCGCCCGGCCGGTCCCCCGATCCCATCCGTTTCGCCACCCGCGGCGTCGTGGCATAGGCAAGGAAGATCATCAGGCCGAGCACCGTCTGCAGGATCGTCGAGGCGATCGCCAGCGAACCCAGGGCACCGGCACCGAGGTGGCCGACCATGGCCGTGTCCGTAAGCAGGAAAATGGGTTCGGCGATCAGGGCTCCGAGTGCGGGAAGGGCCAAACGGAGAATGTCTTTGTCGATCGCTGCCACGTCCCCGATTCTAGCGAACCGGTGGTGCGGTGAGCCTGTCGCGAACCGGCGGTGCGGTGAGTCTGTCGCGATGGATCACTGCACAGCAGTTGTGGGTTCAAGCCCGATCGAAATGTCATGTCAGTGCCGAACTGTAGAGTCAGGGGACAAACAGATCAGTCTTGATTACTTTGAGAGCGAATTAGTTTTTCACAATCCTAATAGATTGGTTGTTCTATTTGTAATCGGATTGTGACATTCATCGATGGCGACAGATCATATAATTGAGACAGGCGACTTCCCTGACGACTGACTTCCACAGAGGCGTGGAGAGGTGAGAAGCCGATGAAGAACATCGGAGACAGCGACGGACGGGTATTCGGCCTGCCCGCCGCTCCCCCTGGGGAGGCGGACGGCCGAACTCTGTCCCAGTTCCGCCGCGCTCATGGACTTCGCGTGGAGGTCGCCGAGGATTACGAACTCGTCGACCTGCTGGATGCCTATACGCGGAGCAGCCTCGCGCAGGTCAATTCCCTGATCGCCACCAGTCATGTCGTGGCGCAGGACGTCGCCTACGCTCTCGGACTCAAGGACGGTCAGCTCGACGCGGTCTACGAGTTCGCGTCGTTCACGGAGACGTCGACCCGTTACTCCTCTCCAGAATCACGCAGCACAATTGCCGCTCGCCACGAGAGAAAGGCTCAGACCGAAGCAGCCGACAGCAGTCCCGTCACGAGCCAAGGCATCAGCGACGAAGCCATCGACCAGAAGATCTGCGCCGTCGACATTCCCTCCGAGGATCTCTTTTCCACTCGCAGGACCTGGACCAACAGAGAGAATCTGGCATGGACCCAGGCTGCGGCTCAGGTCGAAGCGGAATCTGGAACGAAAATCGGCGTCAGCGCCGGTCCGAAGAAGGACCGCGCCGCCGGTCGCCGCCTCCGCC
This sequence comes from Brevibacterium sp. Lmc1, assembly GCF_057654315.1. NCBI lineage: Bacteria > Bacillati > Actinomycetota > Actinomycetes > Micrococcales > Brevibacteriaceae > Brevibacterium > Brevibacterium sp. Lmc1. The sequence continues at coordinate 2,528,571 of NZ_CM172803.1, forward strand.
GAGTCCGGAAGTTGGCCGAAGAGCTCTTGTCCGACCCCGCACTGCTGCCTGACTTTCCCGGTTTTGACCCGGAACTGACTTTCTTCACATGGCTGCGCGGCAGCATCGAGCCGACCGAGGCAGGCGTGTACTCAAGTCTCCTCGGCACGACCACGAGCAAGTCGCTTCAACACATGACCTCGTCGATGACGCTGGCGCATGGTCTTCCGCGGTTCCTCAAGCGCTGCCTGGCTGGAGACTTCACGATCGAACATGTCGACTGTGTGACTCGTGCATGCCGCGACCTGCACTTCAAGCACTTGCCTGCGATGGACGACTACCTGGCGCACAGGCGCGCCGACATCACGATCGAAACTTTCAAGCGCTCGCTCGCCCTGCACATTGCAGTGCTTCAACCGAGTGAGGATACGTTGAAGAGTGTTTCGCTGCGTCGCCGAGTTGACTTCTGCACCGGTGACGACGGAACCGCCTACCTCACGCTGACCGGTCCCGCCCCGGAGCTTCAGGCTTGTTTCAGGAGGCTCGATGCATTCGCTCGTGCAGTGCACAAGAACAATACAAGTGCGTTCTCGAACCAGCTCAAGGCAGGCGACTGCTTTGATGAGGAGCGTTCGGTCTCCGCTCTGATGTTCGACATCCTCACGCGCACCCGTCCTCAGCTGAAACTGCGCATCATCAGCACGAACGAGGCAGACGGCTCGTCAACGAGCTCCGACTTCTCCCTCGACGGACTCTTCGCTGGACCGGATGGAGTGCCGATGCACGAGGGCGAGTCGCTGCTCGATTACATCGAGCGGGTCTTCGACGATATGGACACGAACGGTGACGAAGGACCGACCGGTTCACGTATCGCCGAGACAGATGGATCCAGCCGCCAGACGCCCGCGTCGCACGGTGATTCCGACCGCGCAGCACGCCCGCTGCACGATGATTCCTTCTACCAGGCACCCGCACGCACCACACCGGCCGACCGCGTCTTCGAATCACAGCTGCTCGAGGCCATCCTCAGCAGCAACAACACCACGGATCGCGTCAAGGCAGACGGGCTCTCGGCTCTCGTCGGTTCGCGTGCCAGCGGAGCTCGCCCCACGGCCGAGGGCACCGCTGCCGCAACCGCGAATAGTGTCGACGCTTTCGACAATCCCATCCTCGATGCCGGCGAGCGCCGCATCAGCTTCGAATTCCTGCTCGACATGCCGACCAGCGAGTATTGGTTGGCGAATCAGGCCAGCACCTTCATCACGGTTCCTATGCTGACTCTGCTCAGTCAGTTCCAGCCGGACGGCAATGGATCGCCACCACCGACCGTCGATCCATCGGGTTCGCCGCTGCCAACCGTCGATCCCCCAGATCAGCAGTCATCGCCCACTACACCACCGATACCAGAGCCAACCGACCCAATTTCACCGCTCACAGATCCCCCGTCTGATTCTGCGTCGACATCTCCCGACGCACCGCTGACCTCAGAAGAGGTGTGTGATCTGGCGGGCATGCTTCCAGACGGTTCACCGATACCTGCGGATATGGCACGACGGGTCGCGGGTTACTCCACCACCTGGACTAGGCTGCTGACCGACCCCGCGACCGGAACACCGCTCGATGCGAAGGCAACCTCCTACGCGATTCCCAACAGTGTGCGAAAAACTCTCGTCGCCCAGTTCGTGACGTGCACATTCCCCGGGTGCACACAGCCCGCTGAAGTGACAGAGGTCGACCATATTGATCCGTTCAATCACTCCGACCCGGCCCAAGGTGGTCTCACTCGCTTCGGAAATCTCCATTGCCTGTGCAAGGCCCACCACCTGCAGAAGACCAACGGCAATTTCGACGTGCGGATGACCGAGCCCGGCCACCTCGAGTACGTGTTCCGGCAGGGTGTCACCGCAGAGGTCATCTCCCCGGACAACCCCATCAGCGTCGAGCATGCGCGGCTGTTCCTCGAACGATTCGGCAGCGGCCTGTCTCGACAGGTCCGAGCAGTCACACCGGAGCGGTCGAGCACAGAGGATCTGCTTGCCCACGAGTACGGCCCGGCGCCCGAACGCGATTCTGACATCGAGCGTGAACCTGACGTTGGCCGTGGATCTGACGCGGAGCCGCCTAGTGCTCACGCTGAGCCATCTGGTGCTCACGGCGGTAGAGCAGATGCGGACCACCCTGTTCCCGGCGACCGGAAGCAAGCGAGGGAATGCCCTGAACCCGCTGCCACCCCTGGAACCCCCGGCTGGAGAGAACTCGTTGCCGGGGATCTCTACACATTCACACCGAAGCCTGCGACGTGCACCCCCGATCCAGCATCTAGCGCCGGGCAAGCACACGAGGACAACTCCGAGCTGCGCGACTGGTTCTGGGACTCGGGCGAACCTCCGCCGTTCTGAGGCGGCATTCATCCGGCGAGGCGAGGAGCACCGCTTCACCCGGGTCTCACAGTGACGAAGATTCACCTCACGTGTTTGTCAGACACAACGAAGGCCGACGGTACTCGGATCAGAATCGATCCGAGTACCGTCGGCCTTCTCAGCTCAGCGGCATAGTTCCACTGTTCCGGCTGAACGGCTGACTGAAACCCTCAGCAGACTTCGAACAGTGCGGCAGCGCCTTGGCCGCCGCCGATGCACATCGTGACGACGACGTACTTCACTCCGCGGCGACGTCCCTCGATGAGAGCGTGACCGACGAGACGGGCACCGGTCATTCCATAGGGATGTCCGACGGAGATGCCGCCGCCGTCGACGTTGTACTTCTCCGGGTCGATGCCGAGGCGGTCACGGCAGTACAGCGCCTGTACGGCGAAGGCCTCGTTGAGTTCCCAGAGTCCGATGTCATCGATCGACAAGCCATGGGTCTTCAGCAGCTTCGGAATAGCGAACACCGGTCCGATGCCCATTTCGTCCGGCTCACAGCCGGCCACGGCCATGCCGCGATAGATGCCCAACGGTTCGAGTCCGCGTCGGCTGGCTTCATCGCTCGACATGACCACCGAAGCAGAGGCCCCATCAGAGAGCTGAGAGGCATTGCCGGCGGTGATGCTCGGGACTTTCGACGCCACACCGGGCTCGAGAACCGGATTGAGTCCGGCGAGGCTTTCGATCGTCGTCGATGGGCGGTTGCCCTCGTCGGCTTCGAGGAGCACATCCTGACGCGAGGTCTCCTTCGTCTCCTTGTCGACGACGACCTTCGTCGTCGGCAGAGGCACGATCTCGTCATCGAACCGTCCGGCCTCCTGAGCAGCGGCGGTACGCTGCTGCGAAGACAGGGAGTACTCGTCCTGAGCCTCACGGCTGACACCGTAGCGTTCGGCCACGACCTCGGCCGTGGCCAGCATCGGGTAGTAGATGCCCGGGATGCGCTCCACGAGCCACGGATCCTTGGCCCGGAGCGTGTTCATCTTGTCATTCTGGACCAGCGACACCGACTCCACGCCACCGCCGACGGCGATCTCCTGGCCGTCGAAGAGGACCTGCTTCGCCGCGGTCGTAATGCCCATCAGCCCGGAAGCGCACTGCCGGTCGATCGACATGCCCGGAACCGTCACAGGAAGACCGGCTCGCAGTGCCGCCTGCCGAGCGACATTCGTCCCTTGGCTGCCCTGCTGCAGAGCGGCACCGAAGACGACGTCCTCGACCTCACCGCCTTCCAGACCGGCGCGCTCTACGGCATGTTTGATCGCGTGGCCGGCCAACTCCTGAGCCTGGGTGTCGTTGAAGGCACCACGGTAGGCCTTGCCGATCGGCGTGCGAGCCGTCGACACAATCACTGCTTCTCTCATGGGTCTCACCTTTCGAAGATGTTCGTGAACTCGTCGTGAGGACGGTGGCGATCAGTCCTTCGGACCGCCGGCGACGTAGATGACCTGACCGGAGACGAATCCGGCACCCTCGGAGGCGAGGAACGATGCCGTGTGGGCGATGTCCTCGGGCTTGCCCGATCGTGCCACGGGGATCTGCTTGACCGAAGCTTCGACGAACTCCTCGAAGCCCATACCTACGCGCTCGGCGGTGGCCTTGGTCATATCGGTTTCGATGAAGCCGGGAGCGATGGCGTTCGCGGTGATGCCGAACTTGCCGAGCTCGATCGCCCAGGTCTTCGTGATTCCCTGGATGCCGGCCTTGGCAGCGGAGTAGTTCGTCTGTCCGCGGTTGCCCTGAGCCGAGGTGGAGGACATCGAGATGATGCGGCCGAACTTCTCTTCGACCATGTACGACTGCACGGCCCGAGCCATGAGGAACGCTCCCCCGAGGTGGACGGAGAGAACCTTGTTGAACTCCTCGTGAGTCATTTTGAACAGGAGGTTGTCACGCAGGATCCCTGCGTTGTTGACCAGAACGGTCGGCGCGCCGAGGGTCTCGGCGACCTGCTTGACCGCAGCGTTGACCGAGTCTTCGTCAGAGACATCGGCTTCGAGGCCGAGCGCTTCGCCGCCGGCTTCCTTGATGGCGGCAACGGTCTCATCGGTGGGGCCCATATCAAGAACGGCGACCTTGAGTCCGTCGGCTCCGAGTCGCTTGGCGATGGCGGCTCCGATGCCGCGGCCTCCACCTGTGACGATTGCTGTACGAGTCATGAACAAGCTCCTAAAGATGATGTTGCGTCATTGCCGTGGGGAACCGAGTGTTCGACTGCGGTTCGCGTCTGCACCGGAACCGATGTGACACAGCTCTCCCATGCAGCTAAGGCCACTGTAGACCAATTCCGTCACTGAACGATTGTTTGCTCACCTTTCAGACATATAGCCGGGTCCAGCGACTCAAAACCTCGACGCCGTTCTGCGAAGCTCCGCTCGCAAGCACCCCGACCTCGCCTTTTGTTCTCCCTGCCCGGCTCGCCCGGCAGATTATCGAACGTTCAAAAATCTAGCTCAAAACCATTGACTTCACCAGAGTGATTTGGAAGTGTTCACATCAGTCGAAGTCCATTACGGATTGCCGACGACTCCGAGCACCGTCACTGACGACGGCTCGGGCAACGTGTGGAGCGAGCCCGCTCCAGGAGCTTTTCAAAGGAGAAAAGATGAACTCTGTCTCGCGAAGTCGCCGCCGCAGACTCTCGGCAGCCGCAGTTTTGGGAGCAATCGCATTGACTGCCACAGCCTGCGGAGGAGGTGGTGGCTCGGGTGAGGGTGACACGGTTGTCATCGGCTACACCGGACCGCTCAGCGGAGGAGGCGCCGCGTACGGCGAGAACGTGAAGATCGGTCTCGAAATGGCCATCGACGACCTCAACGCAGACGGTGTAGAGGTCGACGGCAATCCCGTGACACTGGAGCTGAAGTCCCTCGACGACAAATACGCACCATCCACCGCGGCAAGCAATGCTCAACGATTGGCCGATCAGGACAAGGCCCCGGTGGTCGTCTCCCCGAACGCCGGAGCGATCAAGGCGATTCAGCAGATCAACAGCGGCAGGTCGAACTTCCTCATCTCCGCCTACACCTCTGACCCGGCGATCGTGCAGGCCGACAACCCTCTGACGATGATGATTCCTCCGAACTTCGAGTCCTATGCCGAGGAATTCTCCGAAACTGCCATGGAGCACGGAGGCAAGAAGCTCGCTCTGCTAGGTACTCAGAGTGAGTACGGACAACAGTGGACCAAGTCGATCAAGGATGCCTGGAGTGAAGCCGGCGGGAAGATCGGCGGCGACAACAGCGTCGACTACGCCACCGTGTCCGACTTTGCGGGCCCCGTCTCGAAAGCCCTGTCAGAGAAGCCTGACGCCATCTTCGTCGGCGGACCTTCCCAACCGACAGCGCTGATCATGGAAGAAGCTCGAAAGCAGGGCTTCAAGGGCAGCTTCCTCGTCATGGACCAGGCGAAACTGGATGAAATGGCCACGGTGACGAAGCTCGACAATCTCAAGAATTCGGTCGGTGTCCTGCCAGTCTCCGAATACGAGGATCCCGGTACCGAGGACTTCCTGAAGAAATTTGCTGAGAAGGCCGGAGAGAAGAAGGTCCCGACCAGTGAAACGGCACTGAACTACCAGGGAATTGCGATCATCGCGAAGGCGATGGAGACTGCGGGGACAACCGACGACCCCGAGAAGATTCGCGAAGCCATCAGCGAGGCACTGCCTGAGGTCGATGACAAGTACAAGGTCAATGGCTTCCCCGACGAGATCACAGAACAGGGCCACCTCCTCAATCCCAACCTGGAAGCAACCTTCCTCAATGAGGACGGCAAATACACCAAGGTGCCGATCGAACAGGTATCCGACGACAAGTAATCTCCGTCAACGGCCGTTCTTAAGGTGAGGCGCATCGGTGCGCCTCACCCGGGCCGCACTCATGCCTGCAGAGGACCCGACAATCATGACCCTCTTCATCCAACAACTCTTCAACGGCCTCGCGCTGGGCGGTGTCTACTGTCTCGCTGCGATCGGGCTGACATTGGTATTCGGAGTGCTGCGCATTCCCAACCTGGCTCACGGTGCGCTGTATATGCTCGGCGCCTACATCACCTACTTCTTCCTGACAACCGTCGGCGTTCCCTATATCGCCGCAATCGGCATCGCTGCGATCATGCTCTTCATTGTCGGAGTCGGTCTCGAGCGCCTCGTCTTCCACCCCTTGCGCAACTCCCCGCATACTCACCACATGATCGCGGCCGTCGGTGCGATGTTCTTCTTCCAAGCACTGGCTCAAGCGATCTGGGGCGCTGACTTCCGCCGCATGGACACACCGATCACCGGCGAACTCCGCATTCTCGGCGCCGAGATCTCTGCGCAGCGAATCGTCATCATCGTCACCGCTGTGATCGTCTTGGCCCTGTTGGCGCTGTTCATCAAGCGGTCCATCCATGGCCAGACGATCGAAGCGATCGAACAGGACCGCGTCGGTGCATCGCTGGTCGGCATCAACCCGTCGATGGTATCGATGCTGACACTGGGGCTGTCCGCCCTCCTGGCCACCATCGCGGCGGGCCTCGTCGCACCGATCAATCTCCTGTCCCCGACGATGGGCGACGCACTCAATCTCAAGGTGTTCGCCATCATCATCCTCGGCGGTCTGGGGTCGCTTCCCGGCGCCATCGTCGGCGGTTTCGCACTCGCCATCGCAGAGACGATGACGGCGACCTACATCTCCTCCGCCGTCGGTGAGGCCGTGGCATTCATCGTTCTCGTCGCCGTGCTGGCCATCAAGCCGAACGGACTGTTCACGAAGGCGGTGCAGCGATGAACCCAATGAAGAATCCTCGAATCATCGGCACCATCGCCGTCATCATCCTGCTCGGTCTGACGCCCCTGGCGTTTGCACAGGAGAACTACGCGATGCGAGTGATCACTGTGGGCATGTGTGCGGCGATCGCTGTCTACGGCCTCAACATCATCCTCGGCTTCACGGGACAGCTGAACCTGGCCCAAGGCGGGTTCTTCGGAATCGGCGCCTATGGAGTCGGGCTGCTCACCACCGACTACGACTGGAGCTTCTGGGCAGCCTTCGTCGTGTCCGTCATCGGGACCGCGGTGATCGGCTACCTCTGCGGGCTGATCGCCCTGCGGACCAAGGATGAGTACTTCGCCATCTTCACGATGGCCATCGGCTTCATCATCTTCCTCGTCATCAGCCGCTGGGAGCCCGTGACTCATGCCCATTCCGGGGTCAACAATGTGAAATTCCCCGAAGGCGGAGGGCTCATCGACTTCGAATCTCCGGTCGCGATGTTCTACCTGGTGTTCGCAATTCTGCTCATCTGTGTCTATACGACCTATGCGATCAGGCGTTCAAGCGTAGGCCGCACACTGCTGACCATCAGGACGAGCGAAGACCTGGCGGATGCGATCGGAGTGCGCGTCGGCTTCAGCAAACAGCTCGCTTTCGCCGCCTCGGCTGTCTTCGGCGGAGTCGGCGGCGGCCTCTACGCAACAGTGGTCGGTTTCATCGGACCCGACGCGGCATCGATCGACAAGACCTTCGAATTCCTCATGTTCATTCTCGTCGGAGGTATGGGCACTGTCGCGGGTCCTCTGCTCGGAAGCATGATCGTGACATTCCTGTTCGAACTCTTCCAGGACTTCCAGGCCTATCGATTCATCGTGCTTGGTCCCATCATCGTCGCCCTCGTGATCTTCGCGCCGCGGGGAATCGTCGGATACCTCGGCGGCTTCGTCGACAGAAGCAATCGACGACGCAGGGTGGAAGAAGCCCGTGGTGCCGACGACGATCTCGATTCGACAGGTGCTTCGACCTCCGGCGGAACAGGCGACCACCGCGCACGCAACGTCGCCGACGGGACCGAATCGGGTGCCGGCCGGACCGGAGGCACCCCCTCTCCCGAGGAGACGAAATGACAATGCTTGAAATACGAGACCTCGGTAAGCGCTTCGGCGGGCTCGACGCGGTCAAGGACGTCAGTCTGGACGTCGAGGCAGGTCAGATCACCGCAGTCATCGGTCCCAATGGAGCAGGCAAGTCAACGCTGTTCAACCTGGTCCATGGTTTCTATCGCCCCACAGCCGGGACCATCAGCTTCAAGGGTGAGGACATCACTCATTCCTCCCCACACCGGACTGTGGCCGGCGGCATTGCCCGCACATTCCAGACAACGAACCTGTTCGATGACAGCACTCTGTTGGAAAACGTCTTGGCCGGTCGAATCGTCCGTTCGAAGTCCAACGTCTTCGACGCGGTCTTCCACACGCCTCGCCATCGTCGTGAATCAAGCATCAACGAGGACAAGGCGATGGAAGCTCTTGAGTTCTGCGGGGTCGCAGAATATCGGCACGATCTGGCGTCCAATGTTCCGCAGGAGGTGCAGAAGCGCACCGCAGTGGCCATGGCACTGGCCACTGAGCCCGAGCTGCTGCTGCTCGACGAACCCGCCGGCGGCATCCCCGAAGAGGAGACTGTCGATTTCGGCAACCTCATTCGGTCGTTGCCACAGCGAGGCGTTTCCGTCCTCCTCGTCGAACACAAGATGACGATGATCATGGGCCTCGCGGACACGATCCTCGTCCTCGACCACGGGCAGAAGCTGGCGCTCGGCGCACCGGCGGAGATCCAATCGAATCCGGATGTCATCCGTGCCTATCTCGGTTCGACAGCACAGGAGGAGAACTGATGCTCACGCTCGACAATGTCAGCACCGGGTACGACGCCACGAACGTTCTCCACGGGGTGAGTATCACGGCGAACCCAGGAGAGCTCACCGTTGTCCTCGGAGCGAACGGGTCAGGCAAGACGACACTCTTCAGAACCATCAGCGGACTGATGCGTGTCCGTGCCGGGTCGATCACCTATGAGGGTCGTCAGCTGCAACGAGCTCGCCCGAATGCCATCGTCAAAGCCGGTATCGCGCACTGCCCGGAAGGTCGCCACCTGTTCGGCAAGATGTCGGTGGAGAAGAACCTGCGTCTGGGGTCCTATCCTCACCGGAACAGATCGCGAACAGAAGAGGTCTACGCTGAGGTCCTCGATATGTTTCCGATCCTCAAAGAGAAGGCGAAGCAACCAGCAGGCTCCCTGTCCGGCGGACAGCAGCAGATGGTCGCAATCGGACGAGCATTGATGTCCGACCCGAGCCTGCTGATCCTGGATGAGCCGTCGATGGGCCTGGCTCCCATCGTCGTCGAGCAGGTGCTCGAGTCAGTCGCCCAGATCAATCGAAACGGCATCGGCGTCCTGCTCAGCGAGCAGAACGCGAAGGCATCGCTGGCGATCGCCCACAGAGGATACGTCCTTGCTGAGGGGAGGATCGTCCTCGCTGATGATGCCTCTCGGCTGCTCGACAACCCCGAGGTGCAGGCGGCTTACCTCGGCCTCTGACGAGCGGACGCCTCCCATTCGTGCAGGAAGACTGCGCAGTACAAAGATCTCGCCGAGGCGGCCCGGCCACCTCGGCGAGATTTCGCTGAGTTGATCGTTCCGAACGTCCAGAACGGTCAGTCACACTCATTCAATTCGGTTGGGCGTGCCCGGCCGTCTCACTCATCCTGGAACCGGGAGACGTCCCCGGCTCCGACGCGAGCCACCTCGGGGTACCGTCCGGTGAAGTCGATGACCGAGGTCGGCACGACTCCGGGGACACCGGACTCGATGACGATATCGAGGTCATTGCCGAGCTGGTCCATGACATCCTCGGCGTGAGTCAGCGGATCCTCATCGCCGGGCAGCAGCAGCGTCGAGGACAGGATCGGCTCCCCCATCGCCTCGACGAGGGCGAGGGCCGTGACGTTCTGCGGAATCCGGGCGCCGACCGAATGCTTCTTCGGGTGCATCATCCGGCGCGGGACTTCCTTCGTCGCCTTCATGATGAACGTGTACGGCCCCGGCGTCATCGATTTGATGGCTCGGAAATCGGAATTGTCGACGATGACGAACTGACCCAGCTGAGCGAAGTCATGGCACATCAGCGTGAAATGGTGCTTCGAACCGAGATGCCGGATGCGGGTGATCCGTTCGATGCCTTCTTTGTTGTCCAAGGCACAGCCGAGGGCATAACAGGAATCAGTCGGATAGGCGATCAGGCCACCGTTCCTGAGTGACTCAGCGGCCTTCTCGATCAGTCGGTCCTGCGGGTTCTCCGGATGGATATTCAGTAGTGTCGCCATACTTCATGCTAACCACTCTGCCGCCACAGTGCGAGGGGTTGACGGACAAGTGCCCGGCAATGCGAAAACGGTGGGCTCTTCGAGCCGAAACCTTTCGGCGGCGTCGGGCCGGTCCGTCAGATTCCCAGACCGAGCAAGAGGTATTGATCAGTCCGACGTCACTGGCTTCTTCAGGCCCTTGACCAGTTCGGCTCGGCCGGTGCGCGGATCGGAGGCGAGAAGGATATTCACCCACCTGGCTCTGGGATCCGCGTCGACCAGCAGAGCCTTGATGAGCAGTGTCGCCGGCAGTGCGAGCAGGGCGCCGAGCCAGCCGAGGATCCACACCCAGAACAGCAGTGACAGGAACGAGATCAGCGGGGTCACCCCCACCGACTCACCTGTGAACTTCGGCTGGATGATCGCCTGGATGACGAAGTTGAGCACACTGTAGGCGATGACCACCCACAGAGCCGACTGCCAGCCGCTGTCGACCAGTGCCAGCAGGGCCGGTGGGACGAGGCCGATGACGAAGCCGATGTTCGGGATGTAGTTCGTCAGGAATGCGAGCACTCCCCACACCCAGATGAGCGGGACGTCGATGATCGCCAAGGCGATGACGTCGAGGAATGCGACGATGAGGCCGAAGACCGTGGCGACCACCCAGTAGCGGCGGACGCCACTGGCGAAGTCGCCGATCGACGCCGACAGCGAGGGCTTCACATCGAGCAGCATCGCCATCCGCTTGTCGATGCCCATCGAGTCCATCGCCACGAAGAACACCGCCATGATCACCGTGGTCAGCAGGCCCGCAACCGACGACAGGTTCGTCAGCAGCGGATAGACGGCGTCGAGGACGGAGCGGACGTCGAAAGCCGAGAGCTGCTGCTGGATCACCGAGGATGTCACCCCGATGTCCGACAGCAGCGCCAGAGTGCTCTGGTAGGTGGCCACGAGTTCATTGCTGTAGCTGGGGATGAGGATGACGAGCTCGGCGACGGACCATGCCGTGAGGCCGAAGAAAGCGAAGATCATGCACAGCACGAGCACGACCGAGATGCACGCCCCGATCGCCCGCGGCACCTTGATCCGAGTGAGCAGCCTCTGCACCGGGTAGACGACGATATAGAAGTTGAGCGCGAGGAACACCGGAGCCACGATGTCCTGGAGTCCGCGGAAGAACATCAGCGCGTACGCCAGGCCCGCCAGCGTCACCGCGATCATCAGCGCCCGTGCCGGCGGCCGCGCATGCCAGGGCCGTGCCTCGCCCGCTGCGTCGGAGGCGGCGTATCCGACCTTCCCTGACGCAGAGTCAGCGTGTAAAGACTCCGAGTCCGCCACAGGGCCCGTGTGCCCGGACGTCGAACCGGCTAACGGTGTTGAGGACGGTGCAGGCTCGGCCGGGCGCGCGGCATCGCCGGCTGATCCGACCGCACCGTCAGCGGCGCCCGACGCCTGCGCCCGCTCGTCCTCGTTCATTCAGCGTCCCCGACGCTTTTCGCGAATGCGCATCGACACCTCGATGGGAGTGCCCTTGAAGCCGAAGGTCTCACGCAGGCGACGGATGATGAACCGGCGGTAACCGGGATCGAGGAAGCCGGTGGTGAAGAGCACGAACTTCGGCGGACGCGACTGCGCCTGAGTGCCGAAGAGGATGCGCGGCTGCTTACCGCCGCGCACCGGGTGCGGGTTGGCCGCGACCAGCTCACCGAGGAACGCATTGAGTCGTCCCGTCGGAATACGGGTGTCCCAGCCTTCGAGAGCGGTCTCCATCGCCGGTACGAGCTTCTCCGCATGGCGGCCGGTCTTCGCCGAGATGTTCACGCGCGGTGCCCATGCCACATGGCCGAGATCCCGTTCGATCTCCCGCTCCAGATAGAAGCGACGTTCGTCATCGAGCAGATCCCACTTGTTGAACGCCAGCACCACGGCACGTCCCGCCTCGACGGCGGTCGTGACGATGCGGACGTCCTGCTCGCTCAGAGGATCCTGGACCTCCATGAGGACGAGAGCCACCTCGGCGCGTTCGAGCGCGGTCTGCGTGCGCAGCGCTGCATAGAAGTCGGCACCACTGGCCTGATGAGCGCGACGGCGGATACCGGCAGTGTCGACGAAGCGCCACTGCTTACCGCCGAGCTCGATGAGCTCGTCAACCGGGTCACGAGTGGTGCCCGCGACATTGTCGACGAGCACCCGGTCGGAACCGATGAGCTGGTTGAGCAGGGACGACTTGCCGACGTTCGGACGGCCGACGAGGGCCACACGACGCGGTCCGCCCTCTTCGACGCGGGTGTCGACGGCCGAGACCTCAGGCAGGATCGTGAGCACCTCGTCGAGCAGGTCGGCGACTCCCCGACCGTGCAGAGCCGAGACGGTCCACGGCTGGCCGAGGCCCAAGCCCCAGAGTTCGGCGGCCATGAGCTCGCCGCGCTCGTCGTCGACCTTGTTCGCGGCGAGGAGGACCGGCTTCTTCTTCCGGCGCAGCATCTTCACGACCATCTCATCGGTCGAGGTCGGGCCGGTCGTGGCATCGACGACGAGGAGCACGGCATCGGCCATGTCCACGGCGACCTCGGACTGGATCGCGATGCGCGAGGCCATGCCCTTGGAGTCCTGATCCCAACCGCCGGTGTCGACGAGGGTGAATTCCTTCGTGTTCCATTCCGCCCGGTAGCTCACGCGGTCACGGGTGACGCCCGGAACGTCCTCGACGACGGCTTCGCGGCGGCCGAGGATGCGGTTGACCAGCGTCGACTTGCCGACGTTGGGGCGACCGACGACGGCCAGCACTGGTGCGGCACCGAGGGCCTCGTCGTCGTCTTCATCGAAGCCGTAGGCGCGCAGCAGCGCACGGTCTTCGTCTTCGAGCTCATAGCTTTCGAGTCCGGCCTCCAGCGCGGTCGCCCGCTGCTCGGCCTCCTCGTCGCTGATGCTCTCGACACGATCGACGAGGTCTTCGTCGGGTGTCTCGTGGAATTCGGATTCGCTCATTGTGAGTCCTTCACCAGCTGCAGCACCGTCTCGACCACCTGGTCGAAGTCGATGTCACTGGTATCGAGTGTGAACACTCCGTCGGCGGCCTCTAAGAAGCTCGTCGTGGCGGAGTCCTTGGCGTCACGGCCCGTGACGAGGTCTTGAGTGGCGGCGATCGCCTCGGCGTCGGCATTGCCGTGCACTTCCTTGGCCCGGCGGGCCACGCGGACCTCATCGCGGGCGGTCATGAGGATGCGCACATCGGCATCGGGGGCCACCACTGTGGTGATGTCCCGGCCCTCGACGACGATGCCCTCGGGTGCGGCGGCGATATAGGCCCGCTGCATCTCGATGAGCTCCTCGCGGGCGTCGATGACACCGGAGACCGTCTGCACGTTCGCCGAGACGTCCTCACCGCGGATGTCCTCGGTGACGTCGATGTCGTCGACGGAGACGAAGAATTCGTCGGGGCTGAGCGAGATCTCCAGATCCGCTCCGCGCACCTGCTCGAGCACGTCGACGGGGTCGGTGACTCCGCGGTTGAGGCACAGCCACGCCATCGCCCGGTACATCGCACCGGTGTCCAGGTACTGGTACCCCAGTCGCCGCGCCACCTCCTTGGCGGTGCTCGACTTGCCCACTCCGGACGGTCCGTCAATGGCTACGACGCTCATGCAGTTCCTTCTTTCTCGATGGCGGATTCGGGGATCTGCCATCCCTTCGACAGCAATCCGATCTCCAGCTCCTGCTGGATGGCCGGGACCACGGACACGTCGACCATGCCCAGTTTCCGACCGGAGGCGTGATCCATCCGGAAATCCTCGACATTGACGCCGAGGTCGCCGATGTCCTTGAACAGCCGGGCCAGCATTCCGGGCGTATCCGGAACCAGGATCGTGACAACAGCATAGGTGGTCGGCGGCTGCCCGTGCTTGCCCGGAATCCGGTCGTGGCCCTCGTTGCCCAATGCGATCGCCTTGGCGAGCAGCCCCGTCGATCCGGGTCCGAGTTCGAGTGCGCCGATGACCTCGTCGAGCTCGGTGCGCAGATCGATGAGCACGGAGCGGACCTCTTCGGCGTTTCCGGTCAGGATCTGCGTCCACAGACCCGGGTCCGAAGCGGCGATGCGCGTGACATCGCGCAGTCCCTGCCCGGCCAGCGAGATCTCCTCCAGAGGCGCATGCCGCAGCTGAGAGGCGACGAGGGAGGACACGATCTGCGGCACATGCGAGACCTTCGCGACCGCGGCATCGTGGATGCGCGGATCCAGGTGGAGCACCGAGGCACCCGTATCTTCTGCCATGGCGATGACCTCGCCGAGGCGGTCGGCCGGGGTCTGCTCATCCGAGCAGATCACCCAGGGCCGGGCCGTGAACAGGTCCGACTGGGCTGCGATCGCCCCGGACTTCTCGCGTCCGGCCATCGGATGGCAGCCGATATAGCGATCGAGCTGAGGTCCCGTGACCAATTCGCGCACCGCATCGAGGAGGCGGGTCTTCACGCTGGCGACGTCGGTGACCGTAGCGTTCGGGTAGTCCTCGAGCGCCGAGGCGATGACCCGTGCGGCGACGTCGGGCGGGGTGGCCACGACGACGATGTCCGGGTGCGCGGCAGGCGATGCCGCGTCGGCGGCGACGGTCGGGTCGGCCGCCTCGGCGAGGTCTTCGGTCGGATTGACGACCTGACCGGCGCCGAGATCCGCGGCGAGCTGCTGCGCGGTCGGTGAAGTGTCTTCGAGGGTCACCTGATGGCCCTTCGCGCTCAGCGCCAACCCCAGGCTGGCACCGAGCAGGCCGGTGCCGATGATGTGGACTCTCACAGACCGACGGCCTCGAACAGTGCACCGACCTCATCGGAGCGCAGCGGGCGGATCTTGCCCTGCTTCTGCTCGTCGAGGACGATCGGTCCGAACTTCAGCCGCACGAGGCGCTCCACCGGGTGGCCGATCTCGGCGAGGAGGCGGCGCACGATGCGGTTGCGGCCGGAATGGAGGGTGAGTTCGACGACGGACTTGCCCGGGGTCGAATCGACGAGTTTGAAGTCGTCGACCTTGACGAACCCGTCTTCGAGGTCGATTCCGGCCTTGAGAATGGCACCGGCATCCTTCGCCAGCTGTCCCTTGACCTTCGCGAGGTAGGTCTTCGGGATCTCGTAGCGCGGGTGGGCCAGGCGGTTGCTCAGCTCCCCGTCGTTGGTGAGCAGGATGATGCCCTCGGTCTCGGTGTCGAGACGGCCGACGTGGAAGAGGCGCTCATTGTTGTTGCGCACATAGTCGGCCAGGCAGGGTCGGCCCTCGGGGTCGCTCATGGTCGACACGACTCCCGCTGGCTTGTTGAGCACGAGGTAGACCTTCTTGGTCTGTGTCGAAATTCTCACTGTGTCCACGTACACGGACTGTGTTTCTGGGTCGATCCGGGTGCCCAGTTCGGTGACGATGGACCCATCGACCTCGACGCGGCCATCGGCGATGAGCTGCTCACAGGCACGGCGTGATCCCAGTCCCGCCTCGGCGAGCACCTTCTGCAGCCGCACACCCCCGCTGACGTGGGCGTCTGATGTCTGACCGGCTCCCGAACCACCCTTGTTGGAGGCCTGATTCGCCGTCGCTGCGCGCTGTTTTCGGCTGGGTCGGTTCTGGCGCCCGCCGGGGGCGCGGTGATCACGGTAGGGACTCATACATCCATTCTCTCAAATCAATCAGCGACTCGTGACATCTCGACGGCCGAATCGGAGCCATCGTCGAGATCGTCGTCGAGGGCGCCGTCGATCTCGGCGAGCACTTCGGTGTCTTCGGCCCCGAGTTCGGCGACGTCGGCATCTTCGGGCAGGTAGGGGGCGATATCGGGCAGGTCGTCGATCGCGTTCATGCCCATCGTGTCGAGGAACTGCGGGGTGGTGGCGTAGAGCAGCGCCGAGGTGGACGCTTCCTTGCCGGCTTCGACGATGAGTCCGCGCAGCAGCAGGGTGCGGATGACGCCGTCGACGCTGACTCCGCGGATGGCCGCGATGCGGGGCCGGGAGATCGGCTGCCGGTAGGCGATGACTGCCAGAGTCTCGAGCGCGGCTTGGGAGAGCTTCGCGCTCTGCCCGGCCGTGAGAAAGTCCTTGACCACCTCGTGGTAGTCTCCGCGGGAGAAGATGCGGAAGCCGCCGGCGACATGGCGGATCTCGAACCCGCGCTGCCGGTGGTGCTCATCTCCGTCGTAGTCGACCTTGAGCGTCTGGATTGCTTCTTCGACGGTGTCCTCGTCGAGGCCGAGGGAGCCCGCAAGGTCTTCGGCAGTGACGGCCGAATCGGTGATCATGAGCACGGCTTCGATACCGGCGAGGATCTCGTCATCGATCATAATTGTTCCCCTTCTGCTTCGTCTCCGCTCCAGTCGCCTTCGGTGCGCAGGTCGACTCCGTCTTCGTTCATCTCCGTGCGGTGGATGAGCAGCCGTCCCAGAGGTTCGGGCTGGTCGAAGTCGCAGAGGCCGACCTTGAACAGTTCGAGCAGAGCGAGGAACCTCGCAACGACGACCAGGGTGTTCTCGGCTGTTTCGAGCAGATCCTGGAAGTCGACGTCTCCGGCGCGCAACAGGGACAGGATGTGCCCGCGCTGCTCGGACACGCTCACGAGCGGCAGGTGGATATGGTCGACGGCGACGCTCGGCGGGGTGTGGTCGCGTTGGAGCACCGTGGCGAAGATTCCGGCGAGCTCACCGGGACCGATGTTCAGCTCCAGCGGCGGCAGCACGTCCTGGAACTCCGGCTCGAGGTCGACATCGCGTGGGGCCCGGATCGAGCCGGCGGCCATCGCTTCGGCCAGGTACCCGGACACGGACTTGTACGCCTTGTACTGCAGCAGCCGGGCGAAGAGGAGGTCACGAGCCTCGAGCAGTTCGAGGTCGAGGACCTCTTCACCGTCTTCGTGCGGCAGCAGCCGTGCCGTCTTGAGATCGAGCAGGGTCGCTGCGACGAGGAGGAACTGGGAGATCTCGGCGAGATTCGCCTGATCCTTCAGCTCTGTGGTGTACGCGATGAACTCATCGGTCACCTCGGCCAGCGCGATCTCCGTGACGTCGAGGCGGCGTTTCGAGATCAGTCCGAGCAGCAGGTCGAAGGGGCCGGTGAAGTTGTCCAACCGCACCTGGAATCCCTGTGCGGCATCATCGCCGGGCGCTGCGCCATCGCCGGACACGATGTCAGTGTCGGAATCAGCGCCATCGCCCGAGGCGACGCCACCGCTCGAGGCAGACGCCTTCTCCTCAACCTCAGCTGCAGGGTCGCTCAGGGTGCGCCTCCGCGGGCGATGAGCTCCCGGGCCAGTCGGCGGTAGGCTTCGGAGCCGGCGTGCTTCGGGGCGAAGCTCGTGATCGGTTCGGCGGCCACGGAGGCGTCGGGGAACTTCACGGTGCGGTTGATGACGGTCTCGAAGACCTTGTCGCCGAAGGCTTCGGTGACTCGCGACATGACTTCCTTCGAGTGCAGGGTCCGCGAGTCGAACATCGTGGCGAGGATCCCGTCGACCTCGAGTGAGGGGTTGAGCCGGTCCTGGACCTTCTCGATCGTCTCGACGAGCAGGGCGACGCCGCGCAGAGCGAAGAACTCGGTCTCGAGCGGGATGACGACACCATGGGCGGCGGTCAGAGCATTGACGGTGAGCAGTCCCAGAGAGGGCTGGCAGTCGATGAGGATGACGTCGTATTCGTCGGCGACCTTCGACAGGGCACGGGCGAGCACCTGCTCGCGGGCGACCTCGCCGACGAGCTGGACTTCGGCGGCGGAGAGGTCGATATTGGCCGGCAGGATGTCGATGTTGTCGAAGTCCGTTTCGACGATGACCTCGTGCGGGTCCAGTCGTGGGTTCATCAGCAGGTTGTAGATGCTGATGTCGAGCTCATAGGGGTTGAGTCCCAGGCCGACGGACAGTGCGCCCTGCGGGTCGAAGTCGACGAGCAGCATCTTGCGGCCGTAGGCAGCCAGAGCCGCACCGAGGTTGATCGACGAGGTCGTCTTGCCGACCCCACCCTTCTGGTTGACCATCGCGATGATGCGGGCGGGTCCGTGCGAAGCCAGTGGTGCCGGCTCCGGGAAGTCCTGGGGCTCGTCTGCGGTCCGCTGCTGGGGGATCTCCAACGCCTCTTGCGTATTCATCTCTCGGATGGCCACCTTTCGTTGCTCTACGTCCAACCCTACCGCGCTCGGGGGTGCGAGGTCGCGTACACTTCCCGCAGTGTCTCCTCGGAGACTTTCGTATAGATCTGCGTCGTCGTCACCGAGGCATGGCCGAGCAGCTCCTGGACGACGCGGATGTCCGCACCGCCCTCGAGGAGATGCGTGGCGAACGAGTGTCGGAACGTATGCGGAGACACCTCGGCGTCGATCTTCGCCGCCTCTCCGGCATCCTTGACGATCTGCCACGCCGAGACCCGGGAGAGCCGGGTTCCGCGTGCGTTGAGGAACAGCGCCCCGGCCGGCGCCGAGGATCTCGCCTTCGCCGCCATCGACGGACGCACCCGTGACACCCACGCACCCAGGGCGCGGGCGGCGTGGGATCCGAAGGGCACGATCCGCTCCTTCCCGCCCTTGCCGTAGAGCCGGACGAGCCCTGAGTCGAGGTCGAGATCGTCGAGGTCGACGCCCACGGCCTCGGAGATGCGGGCTCCCGTGGCGTAGAGGAGTTCGAGCAGGGCCGCGGCCCGGACCTGCACGGGTTCCTCGCCGTCGGTGGTGGCGATCATCGCTTCGATCTCGTCGAGCGCCAGTGCCTTGGGCAGTCGCAGTCCTTCCTGCGGTGGGCTGACCTCGGAGGCCGGGTCCGTGGGCGCGAGGTTCTCCCCCAGCGCGAACGTGTGGAATCGTCGCACCGCGACGAGTGCGCGTGCCCGACTCCGCGGTGCCAGTCCCGAATCGAGCAAGTGAAGCGCAAAGTTCTCCACCTTCTGTCGATCGACATCGCCGAGGCGGCTCACCCCGTCCTCGGTCAGCCAGGTTCCGTACCGGGCGAGGTCACGAGCATAGGCGTCGATCGAGTTCATCGACAGTCCGCGTTCGAACCGCAGGGAGGCGAGATAGGACTCGAAGGCGCGCCGCAGGTCTCCGGGCAGGTCCTCCGGCAGGAGTTCGGCGCCGTGCCGAGCCACAGGGTCTCAGTCCTCGCTCGAACCGATGGTCTCGACCTGAGCACCACGGCCGAATTCGGGGCGGCCGTCGACGAGTCGCCTCGGCGCATCGACGGGACGGAACTCCACCGGTGCTCCCGCCGCTTCGGCGCGCAGCACCCGGTCGACCTGGAAGATCGCGAGCTGGGCGATCGCGTTGGTGATCCGTCCATCGGCCACGGCCGCGAGTGCTTCGTCGATGCCGACCCAGGCGTAACGGAAGCCTGCCTCTTCTTCGCCGCGTTCGTGACGGTCGGCTTCGGGAACAGAGGACAGCCCGCGTGCCAGGTAGAGACGCATCGTCTCCGAGCTGCCGCCCGGGGTCAGGCAGGAGTCGCTGAGGACGTCCCAGTGGTCGGCCGTGAGGTCGGCTTCCTCGATAAGTTCCCTCTTCGCCGCTTCGAGCGGGTCCTCTCCGGGAACGTCGAGCAGACCGGCCGGGACCTCCCACAGCCTGGCTCGGACGGGATGCCGGTACTGCTGGGCCAGCAGGATCCGCTGCTGCTCATCGACGACGGCCACGCCGACGGCACCGGTGTGCGCCATGAGATCGCGGACGAGCCCGGACGCCTCGGGCAGATCGAAGATCTCTCTGCGGATATCCCACACTGCGCCTTCGTAGACGACCTCGGAGGAGGTGATCGGCGGGATCACCGGATCGTCCTGCAGGATCTCATCGTGCTGAGTGCTCATCGGCTGCCTCCCGAAACTCGACGGTGGTGGAACGGCGAATGCCGCCGGCGCTCTGGCCGACGGCATTCGCTGTGAAGATGGACAACGGTCACTGACGCTCGAGGGCGGCGGCGACCAGACCCGCGAACAGCGGATGCGGAGAGGTCGGGCGCGACTTCAGCTCGGGGTGCGCCTGAGTGGAGACGTAGAACGGGTGCTTATCATGCGGAAGTTCGACGAATTCGACGAGCTCACCGTTCGGTGAGGTTCCGGAGAACTCGAGCCCCGCCTCGGCGAGCTGATCCCGGTAGGTGTTGTTGACCTCGTAGCGGTGACGGTGACGCTCACTGATCGTCGTGTCCCCGTACACGCCGGCCACGACGCTGCCTTCGGTGAGCTTGGCTTCGTAGGTGCCCAGACGCATGGTGCCGCCCAGGTCACCTTCGCCTTCGACGATCGAGAGCTGCTCGGCCATGGTCGCGATGACCGGAACCGTGGTCTCGGGGTCGAATTCGGACGACGAGGCCGCCTCGATGCCGGCGACGTTGCGCGCGTATTCGATGACCATGCACTGCAGACCCAGGCACAGGCCGAGGGTCGGAATGCCGTTGGTGCGGGTGTATTCGAGTGCACCGAGCTTGCCTTCGATGCCGCGGATGCCGAAGCCTCCGGGCACGCAGATCGCGTCGAGGCCGGACAGTGCCGACGCGGCTCCGGCTTCGGTGGAGCAGTCATCGGACTGGATCCACTTGATTGTGACCTTCGCATCGTTGGCGAAGCCGCCGTGGCGCAGCGCCTCGGTGACGGAGAGGTAGGCATCGGGCAGGTCGATGTACTTGCCGACGATGCCGATAGTGACTTCCCGGGACGGGTTGTGCACGCGTTCGAGTACCCAGTCCCACTTCGTCCAGTCGACGTCGCGGAACGGCAGGTTGAGGTTGCGGATGACGAACACGTCGAGGCCGCCGTCGTGGAGGACCTTCGGGATGTCGTAGATGCTCGGGGCGTCGACGCAGGACACGACAGCTTCGGTCTCGACGTCGCAGGCGCCGGCGATCTTCGCGCGGATCGAATCCGGCAGCTCGCGGTCGGAGCGGAGCACGATCGCATCGGGCTGGATGCCGATGGAGCGCAGGGTGGCCACCGAGTGCTGGGTCGGCTTCGTCTTCAGCTCTCCGGAGGGCCCGAGGTAGGGCACGAGGGAGACGTGGATGAAGAACACGTTGTCCCGGCCGATGTCGTGACGGACCTGGCGGGCCGCCTCGAGGAAGGGCTGGGATTCGATATCGCCGACGGTGCCGCCGATCTCGGTGATGATGACGTCGGGGCGGTCCGCCTCGGGGCGTTCGGCCTGGGCACGCATCCGCGCCTTGATCTCATCGGTGATGTGCGGGATGACCTGGACGGTGTCGCCGAGGTACGCACCGCGGCGTTCTTTCGCGATCACCGAGGAGTAGATCTGTCCGGTGGTCACATTCGCTGCGCCGTCGAGGTCGTTGTCGAGGAAGCGCTCGTAATGGCCGATGTCGAGGTCGGTCTCGGCACCATCCTCGGTGACGAAGACTTCGCCGTGCTGGAAAGGGTTCATCGTGCCGGGATCCACGTTGAGGTAGGGATCCAGCTTCTGCATGGCCACGGTGAGGCCGCGCTGAGTGAGCAGATGGCCGAGGCTCGATGCCGTCAGACCCTTGCCCAACGAGGAGGCGACGCCTCCCGTGACGAAGATGTGCTTTGCCGTATGTGTGCCGCCTGGGCCAGTTCGATTCACCACGGGATTTGATTCTATCAAAGTCCGGCTCACGAATCCGAGACAGCGTCGACCTCGGCGTACAGATCGAGCAGCGTCTCGGAGATCGCCGCACCGTTGCTCACGTCGATGACCCGCTTCTTTGCTGCCACGGCGGAAGTTCCGCGTCCGGCCGGGTCGTCGAGAAGATGATTGATCTCACGCAGCAGCGCCTCCGTGTCGTCGGCGGGAACGGCCTTCGCGGCCTCTCCCCAGATGCCGGCGCGGCGTTCGCTGCCGATGAAGACCGCGGGCTTCGACAGCTGCATGAGGTCTTCGTGGGACAGTCCCGTCATCGTCTCGCTGGCGATGACGACATCGGCAGCGGCCGCGACATCGACGAGATCTCCGGCCGGTGCCACAAGGACTCCGCGGTCGGAGAATTCGCGGGAGATCGTCGACCGGTCCTTGCCGGTGCCGGTGAGGACGAAGACGACCTTGCGGTCGCGGCGGCGCTGGTTGATCTGGTCGGCGGCGTCGAGGACCGTCGCCAGAGCGGTGTGGTCACGCAGCGCGATGGGGCTGGCGACCATCCAGGTGCCTTCCGCGAGGCCGAGTTCGCGACGGACTTCTGCACGCGGGGTGCGGACCGTGAGGTCGGCGTCGATGTCCGGGTGGACGAGTTCGGCGCGTTCGACGACCGGGACGCGGCCGCCGTAGTAGTCGACGACGGGTTCGGTCGTGCCGAGCACTGCGGTGGCCGTACGGCCGACGATCTCGGCTCCGGTCTTCTCGATGACGTTGGCGGAGTCGAAGGATTCGATGGTGGCGACGACCTTCGGGTGCAGGCGGGCGGGCAGACCGGTGAAGGCCAGTCCGGCGAGCGTCGCCGCATGCAGTCCGTGCGCGTGGACGATGTCCACGTGCTGGTAGTACTTGTGAAGAGTGAAGGCGGAGCCGGGGTCAGCGGTCGTGAGTCGGCGACGGGCGGTGAGTTCGATCTCGCGGAATTCGCCGGCCAGTTCCTCAGGGACTCCGAAGGTGCCCAGCAGTGACCGGTGCGCGGCGACGGCGACCTTGAAACCGGCCCGGAGGTGACCGAGCACGGCGAGCTTCGCCACTTCGACGACGGGACCGGTGGTATCGGCGAGCACGTGCAGAATCCTCGTGTCTGCGCTCAGTGGGTTGACCTCGCCGGATTCGCTCATTTCCTCATCCTCTTCTTTCGTTCGACGCTGCTTCTAGCCTACCTGGGCAGGCACGAGTTCCGTGTAAAGACCTGCGAGTTCTTCGGCAACTTCCCTCTCATCGGGAAGCTCCGCTCCGCGTGCCCGTGCCCTGGCTCCGAGTTCTGCGCGGCGGGCAGGATCGATGGCGAGTTCGGCCACGGCAGCGGCGAAGGCGGCATCGTCGTCATGGTCGATCAGTATCCCCGCATCGCCGACGAGTTCGGCGCTGCCGCCGGTGGCGGTGGCCACGATCGCCTTGCCGGTCATCAGCGCCTCCTGGAGCACGAGCGCTCGGGCCTCCCACACACTGGTGAGCGCGTAGATGTCCGCAGCGGCCGCGAGTTCGGCGATGTCATCGCGGGGTCCGAGGAAATGCAGGGCCGGAATCGCCGAGGCGGCTGCGGCGTCATCGTACTGAGCGCGGACGTCGGCGAGCACCTCCTCATCGGCGGCACCGGCGATGAGGGCGACGATCTCGCCCTGGTGGTTCTCATCGCCGAGGCGAGCGAGTGCGCGCACGAACATCGGGTAGTTCTTCTGTTTGGCGACGCGGCCGACGGCGAGCACGATCAGGGCGCCTGGGGCGAAGTCGAACTCCTCGGCCAAGCTCGAGCGGGTGGTGGCGGCCGCCTCGGCGGACACTGGGGTCACCTCGGGGGCGGCGGCGGGGAGGAATCGGGCGGTCTGCGCACCGAGTTCGCGGGCGCGGTCGACGAGGTCGGTGCTCGCACCGAGGACGAGGTCGGCCCCGCGGGCGAGCATCGTCTCGACTCGGGTTTCGACCCGTCCGCGCAGTCCCTGTCCGCTGGCCTGGTTGTGGAGGCTGAGGACGAACTTCGGTCGGGTCTTCAGCGTGCGCAGGGTCAGCAGGGTGATGAGCCCGGCGCGGAAACCGTGAGCGTGGACGATCTGCGGGGAGAAGCTGCGCAGCAGTGTGCGCTGCCGGCGGACGAGGGCGGCGTCGGAGGCGCCGATTCCGGTGCCGAGTTCGAGGACGCCGAATCGGACTCCGGGCAGCAGCGAGAAGCCGAAGTGTTCGTCGGTGGCGGCCGGTCCGATGACGCCGATCTCATGGCCGGCGGCGGCGAGGTCGCGGGCGAGTGCGTGCACGTGGGTGCCGACTCCCCCGGTCGAGGTGCCGATGGTGAAGACGATTCTCATGAGTCTTCCTCCCTGTCGGTGTCGCTGGGTCTGTCGATGTCGCTGGGGCCGTGGTCTCTGGTCTGCGCTTCGGCGGCGTGCACGGTCGTTTCGTCGTTGACGCCGGCCCGGTTCCGGTCGGCGAGCAGGCCGCGGATCTCTCCGAGGAACCCGCGGTCGATGATGAGCACGATGAGTCCGAATACGATGCAGCCGAGGAGAGCTGCGACGATTCCGGCGATGACCGCGGAGCTTGCCGAGTTGTCGAGGAGTCCCCCGAACCACTGCGAGGTCACGACCCCGGCGGTGCCCGCGACGACGGCGGCCCCGAGCGCGAGCAGCGACCGGCGTCCGACGAGGGCGAGTCCGGTGGGGCCGAGGACGCGGCGCATATTCACGAGCAGGAATACTCCGGCGACGGTCATGCCCAGCACATAGCCGCTGCAGATGCAGACGAGGGTCAGCCCGGGATTGCCGTTCGAGCCGGTGACGAGGATGGCTCCGACCATGCCGACGATGACGAGGATCCACCCCGTCGTCGTGGCGGCAGCCGAATAGCGGGAGCGTTCCACCGCATAGAAGACGCGGGTGCCCCACGCCACGAAGGACCACCCGGGCACGGCCAAGGCCATGACCATGATCGCCGTGGCCATGGAGTCGAAGGGGGCAGCGGATTCGCTTTCGGCGTCGATGGCGATGAAGAAGGTCTGCAGGGGGCCGGCCGCCGAGAGCAGGATGACGGCGCCGAGTCCGCCGATAGCGATGATGAGCGCCGTCGTCGTCGAGGTCACCGACCGCATCCGCGCCCCGGCTTCCGCACGTTTGTCGGCAGTCGCCTCGGGGTCGGTGGATCGTCCCACCCAGGTCGACAGGGTCGGGAAGACCACCGTCGCCACGGTCACGGCGAGCACCGCGTAGGGCAGCAGGTAGACGGCGTTGATGTAGCTGAAGAGCACGAGCGTGCCGTCCCCACCGACATGGTTGGCCAGGCTCAGGGTCGCGAGCACGGCAGCCTGCTGGGCGAGCAGGGCCGACATTCCGGCGCCGGCCAGGCGCAGAGCACGGTGGGCGACTCCGGGCGGGAAGGAGAAGGTGGGACGCAGTTTCAGCCCGGTCGTGGCCATCGGCAGGGCGAGCGGCAGCGCGAGGGCCGCGACGCCGACGGTGGTGCCCCAGCCGAGCCAGCCGAGGTGGGTCTGCCAGGTGTCGTCGCTGCCGCCGACGGAACTGTAGGCGATATAGCTGCCGATGACGATGAGGCTGGAGAGCAGCGGGGCGAACGCCGGCCACAGGAACTTCCGGTGGGCCTGCAGCACTCCGGTGAGCACGGCGCCGATTCCATAGAGGACGAGCTGCGGGGAGAACATGAGCAGCAGCTCCACGGTCGCCTGCACTCCCGCGGCGCTCGTCTTCGTGTCGACGAGGATCCTCGCGATCTGCGGGGCGAACACGGCCAGCAGGATCGACAGGGGCAGGGTGACGCTGACCGCCCAGGTCAGCAGGCCGGAGGCGATGCGTCCGGCGGTCTCCCGGTCCGATCTGGCCAGTGGCACGGCGAGAAGCGGGATGACCGCTCCGGCCAGGGCGCCTCCGGCGACGACCTCGAAGAGGATGTTCGGGACCTGGTTGGCACTCTGGTAGGCGGTGCCGACGGTGCCGGCGCCGACGTTTGCCGAGAACACCAGCCAGCGTAAGAAGCCGACCAAACGGGTCAGCAGGGTGATGATCGATACGAGCAGCGCCGTGGAGGCGAGGACTCGAACGAGCTTGTTCACTTATCCTCGCGGCCGAACGAGTCGATCTCCCGCAGTCCCGGAGTCGATTCGATGACGGAGGTGAAGGAGACCTTCTCGCTGGCCAGGGTGAGTCCGGCGAGGACAGCGAGGATGAGGCGTCGCTGTGCCGGTGTGGCGGTTTCGGCGAGGATCACGCCGATCGCCGCTCCCAGGGCATTGGCTCCGGTGTCGCCGAGCATCGCATCACCGGCGAGGTCGTCGGGCCAGGCTGCGGCCGTGGCTCCCGCGATCGCTCCGGCTGGTGCCCAGGACACGCGGCGTTCGTGGTCGGTGAAGGCCAGGGTCAGTGCTCCGGCCTTGAGTGCCCGGCCCGGCCGCAGGTCGAGGAGGTTGAACAGGTTTGCAGAGCCCGCGATCACTCCCCCGGTGACGATGACGTCCGCGGTGGCCGCGTACCAGGGTCGGTCGCTTGTCGAGTGCGTGGAGCCGAAGAGCCCGGACGGGCGGGTGCGGCTGCGCAGGATCGCGGCGGCCGCGATCGAGGCGAGCGGAATGCCGGTGACCTTGATGGCCCCGGTCGTGATCTCCCCGCGGGCCAGGGCCGACAGATGACCGCGCAGTCCTTTGGAGGATCCGGATTCGCAGAAGTCGTCGACGGCGCCGAGGCTGCCCGCCGCGGCCGTGGCCAGCAGGGTCGCCGACCGCTGCCGAGGATCTTCGATGAGCAGGCTGCCGGCCAGCAGTCCCGCCGCGACGGCAGGGCCTTCGGCGAGCGAGACGTCGTGTCCGGCGTGGTTGGTGCGCATCGCGGAATCGTGGGTGCGCAGCCGCGATCTGAGCACGGCTTTCGTCGCGGCGAAGCCGGCGAGTCCGGCGACGGCGGTGCTGACGATGGAGCGGATCATTTCTCGTCTCCCTTCGGGGTGTCGTCGGACGGCTTCTCTTCGATCTTGCCCGGCAGAATGCCTTCGGCGTCCTCGGCGAATCCGAAGTGTCCGTGCTTTCCGGCTTCCCCGGAGGCCAGTGCCCGCACGGTGATGACGGGACCGGCGCCGAGGCCGAGGCCGTCGACGGTGCTGGCGCGGGACTTCTCCGTCCGCAGCACGTTGACGAGTCCGTTCTGTGCCGAGCCGGCGTCGCCGGCGACGACCACCGAGGTGGCTTCGGCGGTGAGCGCGGTGATGAAGTCGGTGACGAGGGTGCGGGTGCCCTTGTCGTCGGTGGCCTTCGGGCTGGGCTCGGTGTCCTCGGCCAGTGTCGAGTTCTCATCATCGATGACGATGAACAGCGAGGTGGTCTTGTGGTCTGTGTCGGTGCGCAGACGGTCGGCTTCGACGAAGACGTCGTAGAGCTTCGCCGCCTGCTTCTCCGCATCGGCCTGATCGTCTTCGTCTTCGAGCATCGAGGCGTCCCCGGTCAGGGCGATGACGAGGGCGGCGCGGATCGCGGTCGAATCGTCCTTCGGCAGGTGCGGCACGACTGTGCGCAGCCGCTTGAGGAACTGGGTGGAATCCTCGAGACTGAGCGTGTTCGGCACGAACGAGACGTCGCCGGCGATGGTGCCGTCGGCTTCCTTGACCCGGTTGCTGACCTCTTCGACCTGCTCGGAGTCCGCCTCGGGGGCGGCGATGATGCTCACTTCCTGCCCGTCGAGGGTGCCGTCGATGAGTTCCGGGGCCGCGGCGGTGACGAATTCGTTCTGCTTGTCGATATTGCCCTTGGCGGCGTCGAGGTCGGAGCGCAGGTTGTCGCGGTCCGAGCGCAGCGCATCGACCTGGCTCTGCAGGGACTCCCCGATCGGTTCCTTCAGCGGTCCCGCGCCGAGGACGATGCCGACGGCGAGGGCGAGGAACACCGAGACGAGGGAGACGAGGTGGTAGCGGAAATCAATCACTGGTCAGTCCTTGGATGAGGCCGGCGGAATCGGTCGAAGCTGCGGGGTCGCCGCCGAAGAGGGAGCCGATCCAGCCGAAGAGGCCGTCGAGTTGGGCGCCGATGAGGCCGAGGAAGGTCTGTCCGGCCGAGGTCGCGGTCATCGCCACACCGAGGGCGACGAGACCGGCGATGATGAGCACGGCCAGCTGCAGGCTGGAGATGCGCTGCCGGTAGAGCAGGGACACGCCCTTGGCGTCGATGAGCTTCGATCCCACACGCAGTCGGGTGATGAAGGTCGAGGCCATGCCCTTGCGGCCCTTGTCGAGGAACTCCATGACGGTGTCGTGGGTGCCCACGGCGACGATGAGTTCGGCACCCTTGTCATCGGCGAGCAGCATGGCGATGTCCTCGCTCGTGCCCGAGGCCGCGAAGGCCACGCATTCGACTCCGAGGGCTTCGACCCGTTCGGTGCCCGGGGCGGTGCCGTCGCGGTAGGCGTGGACGACGATCTCGGCACCCGAGGTCAGAGCGGTGTCGGACACGGAGTCCATGTCCCCGACGATCATGTCCGGTCGGTAGCCGGCTTCGATGATGGCATCGGCTCCGCCGTCGACGCCGATGAGCAGCGGCCGGTATTCGCGGATATAGGAGGCCAGCATCGCCAGGTCCTCCTTGTAGTGGTATCCGCGGACGACGATGAGCACATGCCGGTCGGTGAACGTCGTCTTCACCTCGGGCACGACGAGTTCGGCCGAGAGCAGATCGGAGTCCTTGCGGATGTATTCGATCGTATTGTCGATGAAGTCCACGAGCACGGAGTTCATTCCGGCCTCGGCGGCGTGCATGTCCTCGGAGATCGTCTCCGCCGTCTGCAGGACTCCCGTGGCCACCTCGGTTTCGCCTGCGTATACGGTGGCGCCCTCGATGGAGATCTCGGCGTTTTCGTCGACCGCATCGAAGATGTCGGCACCGGCGGCGTCGATGAGGGGGATGCCGGCGTCGACGATGATGCTCGGACCGAGGTTCGGGTAGCGGCCGGAGATCGACTTGTCGGCGTTGATCACCGCGGCCGGCCGGCAGGCGACGAGGGCTTCGGCGGAGATGCGGTCGATATCGGAGTGCTTGATGATGGCGATGTCGCCTGCTTGGAGGCGTTTCGTCAGATTCTTCGTGCGTCGGTCCAAGCGGGCAGGGGCGGGGCCGAACCGGGTCGGTGCGGTGAGGTTCTCACGGTGTCTGCGCACTTTCATGGTCCGCCCATTCTCTCATCTGCTGCCAACGCCGGCCTCCTTGACCTGCCGAGCGTTGTCGAGCAGTTCGGCTGCGTGGGCCTTCGCGGAGGCGGAGTCGTCCATGCCCGCCAACATGCGGGAGAGTTCGACGACGCGTTCTTCGTCGGTCAGTTCCTGCACTCCCGAGCGCACGGTCTCGGCGTCATCGTCCTTGACGATGGTCACATGGGTGTCGGCCCAGGCGGCGACCTGCGGCAGGTGGGTGACGACGATGACCTGGGCGCCCTGGGCGAGTTTGGCCAGCCGACGGCCGATCTCCACGGCAGC
This sequence comes from Brevibacterium sp. Lmc1, assembly GCF_057654315.1. Classification (NCBI taxonomy): domain Bacteria; kingdom Bacillati; phylum Actinomycetota; class Actinomycetes; order Micrococcales; family Brevibacteriaceae; genus Brevibacterium; species Brevibacterium sp. Lmc1. The sequence continues at coordinate 2,558,154 of NZ_CM172803.1, forward strand.
TTTGCCGCCGACTCCGGCGTCGACTTCGTCGAAGACGTAGGTGGGGATGGATTCGCTGGCGGCTCGGACGACTTCGATGGCGAGCATGACGCGGGAGAGCTCACCGCCGCTGGCGATCTTCGCGATGTCGTCGGGGATCGAGGATTCATGGGCGGCGAAGGTCAGCCGGACTTCGTCGGCCCCGTGGGTGGTGGGTTCGCGTTCGGAGATCTCGAAGGCGACCGCTGCCTTCGGCATCGACAGGGCGGTGAGCTCTTCGCTGACCGCTGCGGAGAATTCGTCCGCGGTGGCCTTGCGGATCTCGGTGAGCGCCGAGGCGGCCGCCTCCATGGTCTCGCGGGCTGAGTCGAGTTCGGCGTCGAGTCCGTCGAGGTCACGGTCCTCGGCTTCGAGTTCGGCGAGTTCCGCGGCCGAGCGGGATTCGAAGTCGAGGACTTCGGCGACGTCTTGGCCGTAGGGGGCCAGGGTGCCGAGTTCCGCGCGGCGTGCTTCGGTCTCTTCCAGCGAGGTTTCGCCGAGTTCGTCGAAACCGGAGAGGTAGGACGACAGTTCCGCGGCGGAGTCGGAGAGGCGAAGCACGGCGTCGCCGAGGGCTTCGCGGATGGTGACGAGTTCCTTGTCGGAGCCTTCGACATCGGTGATCGTGCTGATGGCCTGGTGGACGAGGTCGACGGCGGCGCCGGCATCGTCGATCTCGGAACCGAGCAGCAGGTCGTGGGCGGCGCCGACGGCGCGGGTGATCTCGGCGGCGGCACCGAGTTTCGCGGACTGTGCGGCCAGGGTCTCGTCTTCGCCGGGTTCGGGGCGGACCTTGTCGATGGTCTCCAGGCAGCCGCGCAGCCACAGGATGCGTTCGCGGCGGGCGGCGGTGGAGTCTTTGATGCGGCTGACGCGGGCTTCGGTCTCGCGCCAGTTCTCGAAGGCGGCACGGTAACGGTCGGCCACCTCGGCGAGAGCAGTGCCCCCGGCGGCGTCGAGGAGTTGACGCTGTTGGGCTGCGCCTTTGAGGCGCAGCTGTTCGGACTGGCCGTGGAGGGTGATGAGGTCGGAGGAGATGTCGGTGAGCACGGAGATCGGCACGGTGCGTCCGCCGGCGGTGGCTCGGGCGCGGCCTTTGAGCGCCACTGTGCGGGAGATGATCGCTTCGTCGTCGGCGCTGCCGCCGGCTTCTTCGATGCGTTCGCGCACGGGTTCAGCCACATCGGTGAAGATGCCTTCGACTTCGGCTTTCTCTGCGCCTTTGCGCACGACTCCGGAGCCGACCTTGCGGCCCATGAGCAGGGACAGGGCGGAGACGAACATGGTCTTTCCCGCACCGGTCTCACCGGTGACGACGGTGAAGCCGGTGTCGAGTTCGACGGCGGCCTCGGCGATGACGCCGAGGTGGGAGATGCGCAGTTCGGAGATCATTCAGGCCTCCTTGATCGGTCCTCGCCAGCCGGAGACGGGCAGGCGGAACTTCGCGACGAGTCGGTCGGTGAAGGGGCCGGTGTGGAGGCGGGCGAGTCGGATCGGTGATTTTGAGCGGGTGGCTTCCACGCGGGCCCCGGACGGCAGTTCGAGGGCACGGCGGCCGTCGCACCACAGCACTGCAGAGAATTCGGGGTTCATCTGGGAGATCTCCACGCCGAGGCGGGAGGTCGGGTTGACGACGAGCGGTTTGGAGAACAGTGCGTGGGCGGAGATCGGGACGAGGATGAGCGCTTCGACTTCGGGCCAGACGATGGGTCCGCCGGCGGAGAACGAGTACGCGGTCGAGCCGGTGGGGGTGGCGAGGATGACGCCGTCGCAGCCGAAGGAGGACACGGGGCGGGCGTCGACGCCGAGGACGACGTCGATCATCCGGGACTTCGAGGTCTTCTCGATGGTCGCCTCGTTGAGGGCCCAGGCGTTGAAGATGTTCTCGCCTTCGTGCCACACGGACACGTCAAGGGCGAGTCGCTCCTCGACGGAATAGTCACGTTGGGAGGCGCGGTGGACCGCCTCGGCGAGGTCTTCCTTCTCGCTTTCGGCGAGGAAGCCGACATGGCCCAGGTTGATGCCCATGAGCGGAGCACCGGACCCGTGGAAGCGTTCGGCGGCGCGCAGGATCGTGCCGTCGCCGCCGAGGACGATGACGAGTTCGCAGGCGTTCTTCCACTCACCGAGTTCGGAGGGGTCGATGATGACGCAGTGGTTGAGGATGGGTTCGTCGTCGACGGCCTCGGCCTGGCGGGCGCGGATGCCGACGATCTCGTCGGAGAGGACGACGGGGGTGACTCCGTCGTCGAGGAGGGCCTTGAACACGCTGACGGCGGCCACGGCCGACTCATCACGTTGGGGGTGCAGCAGCACCATGATGTGTCTGGTCACGACTCTCCTCTCATCATTTCGTCCAGGTGGGCGGGGATGTCTGCTTGGTCGAGCCTATCGGACTGGTCATGTGTTCGGCCTGGGCGAACACGCAGGAAGTACTCTCGGTTCCCGCTGGGGCCCGGCAGCGGTGAGGGTGCGATGTCGGTGACGCGTCCGGCGTGTTCTCTCACGGCGTCGAGGACGGAGTCGATGGCGCGGCGGCGTTTCTCCCGGCTGGTGACGACGCCGTGTTTGTCCAGCGATGCTCGTGCCAGTTCGAATTGGGGTTTGACCATGAGGAGGAGTTCTCCCGCGGCCGCGGTGGCGGCCAGCAGCGGTCCGATGAGCAGGCGCAGGGAGATGAAGGAGACGTCGGCGACGACGAGGTCGACGGTCGGCACGTCGGAGTCGGTCAGTTCGCGGAGGTTGAGTCCTTCGCGGACGTGGACGCGCGGGTCGTCGCGGAGGATGGTCGCGAGTTGATCGTGGCCGACGTCGACGGCCCAGACGTGTGCGACACCGTGTTGGAGGAGGACTTGGGTGAAGCCTCCGGTGGAGGCGCCCGCATCGAGGGCCGTCAGATCATTGAGTCGGTCGGTGAGGTCGAAAGCCTCGAGTGCGCCGAGGAGTTTGTGGGCGCTGCGGGCGACCCAGGGGTCGGGTTCGGTGACGGCGACGTCGTCGGTGTCTCTCACGTCTTGGGAGGCCTTGGTCGCGGTGCGGCCGTTGACGCTGACGCGACCGGCGGCGATTTCACGGGCGGCGCGAGAGCGGGAGTTCAGCAGCCCGCGGTCGACGAGTGCCCGGTCGAGTCTGCTCACAAGGAGCCCACCTGCGCGTCGAGGTCGCCCAGCAGGGAGTTGAGAAGTTCGTGCCGCTCAGCCGCCGGTGCTTCTTTGGCCTCGGCGAGGCTGGACCGCCAGGTCTCGATCGGCACGTCCCCGCTCACCGAGGCGGGTGTCGGGGCAGAAGCAGGGCCGGGTGTCGGGGTCGAGTTCGTGCCGGGATTCGGGCCGGGTCCTGGGCCGGGAGTTGGGATCTGGCTCATGAGTCCTCCCCGATCCGGCGGGGCAGGCGTCCTTCGGACAGGACCGCCTCGGCGTCGGTCTCCCCCGCGTCGATGGCAGCCCAGGCTCGACGGAGTTCGGCTTCGATCCGGGCGGACTCGCCGCGGTCGGTGCCGGTGATGAGGGCTTCGAGTCCGCGCAGATTCGGCAGGATGAACGTCGGTCGGCGCTCCGGGCCGGCACGCAGGGCATCGTGGATGTCGTGGATCCCGGTGAGGACGAGGGCGGTGTCGATGCCGGCGGCACAGCCGCCTTCGATATCGGTGTTGAGGCGGTCGCCGACCATGAGGGGCCGATGCGCGCCGAGGCGGCCGGCCGCGAAGTCCATCATGTGCGGTGCAGGTTTGCCGACGATGACGGGGGTGGCGTCGGTGAGTCGGGCGATGAGGTCGACGAAGGCACCGTTGCCGGGGACTTTCCCGGTTTCTGTGAGGAGGGAGAAGTCGGGGTTGCTCGCCCACCATTCGGCGCCCGAGCGGATGATTTCGCAGGTGCGCACGATCTTCGTGTAGTCGATCTCCGGGTCGAGTCCCTGAGCGACGGCGACGGGTTCGGCGTCGAGTGAGTCGGTGATCTCGAGGCCCGCCTCTTCGAGTGCGACCCGCAGTCCGGTCGTGCCGAGGAGGTGGACGCGGGCGCCCGGCCCGAATCGTTCGGCTAAGCGTTCGGCGAGCACCTGCGCCGAGGTGGTCACTTCGTCCGCGGAGGCGTCGACACCCATTCCGGTGATCTTCTCGGCGGTGGCTGCGGCCGTGCGAGTGGCGTTGTTCGTGACGTAGCTGACCGGGATCGACCGGGAATGGAGCCAGTTGATGCCGTCGACGGCGCCATCGACGGCGTGGGTGCCGTGGTAGACGACTCCGTCGAGGTCGAACAGGACGCAGTCGATGGGCGTGCCCGATGATTCGGGCAGGCGCCCATCTGCTGTGTTGTGCTGTTCGGCGGTCAGTGTCACTGCTCTCCGTCGGCCTCGGATGCTGCTGTTGTGTCGGGCTCGGAGCCTGCGTCGGCTTCTGCGTCGGCGAGGATCTCGTCGAGTTCGGCTTCGATCTCGTCGTCGGAGACCTTGACCGACTTCAGTTCCTTCGCCGAGACATGTGTCTTCGACTTCGGTGCTGCGGCCGGAGCCTCGGTGCCCGTGTCTTCCGCGGAATTGTCGGCAGCGTCAGATTCCGTCTGCGGTGTCTTAGCTTCGGGCTCGCGGGCCGAGCTTTCTGCGGATTCGGCCGTCTCAGCATCGGCGGCCTCAGCGTCGGTAGCCTCACCGTCGGTTGCCCCGTCATCGGCAGCCTCACCATTTATTGCCTCACCGTCGGCTGACTCTACGTCAGTGCCTTCGGAAGTCTCGGCTTCGGGCTCGTCTTCGACTTCTTCGACGGTCTCGATTTCGACGCCGGCGTTGAGGTCAGGCTCTTCGTCGCCGAACAGGGTGCCGGTCGCCTTGGCGGTCCGGCGGGAGAGCTCTTCGTATTTGTCGGCGAGTTCGGTTTCCCCGTCGATGCGCAGCACCTCGGCGTAGGCGGCCATGAGACGGACCAGTCCGCCGCCGGGCTTCTGGGTGAAGTCCTCGGCTTCGATGAGTCGGCGCGCACCGGCGATGTCGTCGAGGTCGGACTTGGCTCCGGCAGCGACGATGACGAGTTCGGTGCGGGTGTCGTTGTCGAGGTCGAGCTCTTCCGAGTTCTTCAGCAGCTCGATGGCCTTCTCAGGCTTGCCGCGGCCGCGTTCGGCGTCGGCGATCAGCGCGATGTTGTCATTCGAGCCGGAGATGCGGCGGTGGGTGCGCAGTTCGCGAACGGCTTCGTCGTAGTTCTCCACGTAGTACGCGGCGATGCCGAGTGCTTCGCGGACGACGGCGACACGACCGGCGCGGGCCATAGCGGCCTTGGCGTGCTCGTGGGCGCGCTCCGGGTCGAGGTCGAGCAGCCCGCCTGCGGCGACGAGGTGCTTGGCGACCATGTCGGCGTTCTCTTTGTCGAGGGAGCGCAACTGTGACGAGATCTCTTTGTCGAGTTCACGGCCGGTGACGCCTTCGGGAATTTCGGGTTCCTGAATGCGCGGACGGCGGGCGCGCTGTTCGCGTGCGTAGTCGCCGGTGTCGGTCTTGCGGGATGCACGGCGGTCGTTGTCGTTGCGGCCGTAGCCGCCGCGTCCTCCGCGGTTGTCGTCCCGTCGGTTTCCGCGGTAGCCGCCACGGCGGTCATCACCGTCGCGACGATCGCGGTTGAAGCCACCCCGGCGGTCGTCGTCATTGCGACGGTTACCTTGGTAGCCACCTCGACGGTCGTCACCATCACGACGGTCGCGATTGAACCCACCACGGCGATCATCGTCATTGCGACGGTTGCCCTGGTATCCGCCCCGGCGGTCATCTCCATCACGACGGTCGCGATTGAACCCACCACGGCGATCATCGTCGTTCCGGCGGTTGCCCTGATAACCGCCACGTCGGTCGTCGTCGTTCCGACGATTGCCCTGGTAACCGCCTCGGCGATCATCGTCGTTGCGACGATTACCTTGGTAGCCACCGCGACGGTCGTCACCATCACGGCGATCCCGGTTGAAGCCACCACGACGGTCATCATCGTTTCGGCGGTTCTGTCCGTAGCCGCCTCGGCGATCGTCGTCATTGCGACGGTTGCCCTGGTATCCGCCCCGACGGTCGTCGTCGGTGCGACGATTGCCCTGGTAGCCGCCTCGGCGGTCGGACTTGCGTGGCCCGCGGCCGTCCCGGCTGTCCGGTCGACGGTTGCGATTGTTGTCGCGATCTGAGCGGTGACCGCCATCTGCGCGGCGGTTGTCCTGGCTGTCTCGCGAATCCCCTTGGGCCACGATTCTCCCTATGAAGTCTTTTCGGTGTTCCGCTCTATTCTAGTCCACTCACCGCTTCGACGCCGTGTGGGCGGGGACACGTCAGCACCTCGATTCCACTCAGCGTCGCGCCCGTTGTTCTGTGGGTCAACGCCCAGGTCACCGCCTCAGCGCTCTGTTAGAATCAAGGCGAATCCAGTGGAACGGCCGACGGCAATCGAAGAGGTTCGGCGGCAGCGGATGTCCGCGCCGCCTCGACACCAGGGGACGAATGACACCTGACGTGGAAGCTCATTGTGCGGATGACGGATGTCTCCGCGATTCCACGATCAGAATTTCAGGCCTCGTTGACTGCCCGTCCCCCGGTGCGGCTAGTGCCGGCCGGTCCCCCAGCACGACTGGCATTCCCCATCATGTGATGACCAAGATCACTTGCCGGTGTGACCAGCATCATCGGATTGCGCATTCGGCCCCTGATTTCGCCTATTGTGATGGCCGGAAGCATGTGAATGAATGCCGCCGAAGCAGTTCGCATCGCAGGTCAAACGGCAGATCCGCGGCCGTCCGGAAACTCCCCGACACCACAGGCTCCACTGCCGCGACTGCGCGTTCGGCCCTTCAGATCGCACAACCGTTCACCCGCTAGGAATAGGAGAAATCGTGCCAAACACACTCTTCATCGACGGACAGTGGGTTTCAGCCGTCAACGGTGGAACCCGAAAGATCCATAACCCGGCCGACGGCAGCTTCGTCGCCGAGGTGGACGAAGCCAGCCCCGCGGATACCGAGCTGGCGATCAAGGCCGCTCGCCGCGCCTTCGACTCCGGCGTCTGGTCGTCGGTTCCCGCCAGCGAACGCGGCGATCTGCTGCTGAAGTTCGCCGCCGTTCTGCGTGAGCGCAAGGACGAATTCGCGCGTGCCGAGTCGCTGGACACCGGCAAGCGCTTCGTCGAATCGCAGATCGACATGGACGACATCGCGAACTGCTTCGACTACTTCGGCAAGCTCGCCGCAAACGATGCCGGTCGCGTCGTCGACGCCGGCACCGACACCGTTGCGTCGAAGATCGTGCACGAGCCCGTCGGCGTCTGCGCGCTCATCACCCCGTGGAACTACCCGCTGCTGCAGGCCGCGTGGAAGATCGCCCCGGCCATCGCCGCCGGCAACACCTTCATCCTCAAGCCTGCCGAGCTCACCCCGCACACCGCGATCCTCACCATGCAGGTCCTCGAAGAGCTCGGTCTGCCGGCCGGGGTCGGCAACCTCATCCTCGGTGCGGGCGCCGATGCCGGTGCCCCGCTGTCGACGCACGAGGACATCGACATGGTCTCGTTCACTGGTGGCCTCGTCACCGGTCGACTGCTGTTCCGCAACGCCGCCGACTCGATCAAGAAGATCGCCCTTGAGCTCGGCGGCAAGAACCCGAACGTCATCTTCGCCGATGCCGACTTCGATGCGGCTCTGGACAATGCTCTCAACGGCGCCTTCGTCCACTCCGGTCAGGTGTGCTCGGCCGGTGCCCGACTCATCGTCGAGGAATCCATCGCCGAGGAGTTCGTCAACCGCCTCGTCGAACGTGCCGAGCAGATCCGCCTCGGCGGTCCCTTCGATGAGAACGCCGAAACCGGTCCCCTCATCTCCGCAGCACACCGCGACAAGGTGCATGCCTATGTGGAGAAGGGTATCGCCGAAGGCGCTCGTCTGCGCTGCGGCGGCAAGTTCGGTGAAGGCGACCTGGAGAACGGCTTCTACTACCTGCCGACCGTGCTCGACCAGGTCAAGCGCGGAATGTCCGTCGTCTCCGACGAGGCCTTCGGCCCCGTCGTCACTGTCGAGACCTTCTCCACCGTCGATGAGGCTGTCGAGATCGCCAATGACACCTACTACGGTCTGGCCGGAGCAGTGTGGAGCCAGGATGCGGGCAAGACCCAGCTGGTCGCTCAGCGTCTGCGCCACGGCACCATCTGGATCAACGACTTCCACCCCTACCTGCCGCAGGCCGAATGGGGCGGTTACAAGCAGTCCGGCTTCGGTCGCGAGCTCGGCCCCACTGGTCTAGCCGAATACCAGGAAGCCAAGCACATCTACCAGAACCTCGAGCCGGCAGTCACCGGCTGGTTCCCCGATCACACCAAGTGATCCGCCGCAGCCTGTAGACGAATACCGCAGTACAAGGAGAGATGAACAGTGAAGACTACTCATAGCTTTGATTACGTCGTCGTGGGCGGCGGTTCCGCCGGCGCAGCGGTCGCGGCCCGACTGAGCGAGGACCCCGAAGTCACCGTCGGACTCCTCGAAGCCGGCCCCACCGACACGGACAAGGACGTCGTCCTTGAGCTCAACCGCTGGATGGAGCTCCTCGAATCCGGCTACGACTGGGACTACCCGATCGAAGAGCAGGAGAACGGCAACTCGCACATGCGCCACGCTCGCGCCAAGGTGCTCGGCGGCTGCTCGTCCCACAACTCGTGCATCGCCTTCTGGGCTCCGCGCGAGGATCTCGACGAGTGGGAAGAGAAGCACGGCGCAGCCGGATGGGGCTCGAAGGACACCTTTGGCCTGTACAAGAAGCTCGAGAACAATGAGCTGCCCGGCGACCACCACGGCCACGACGGCCCGGTCCGTCTGATGAACGTGCCCCCGGTCGATCCCTGTGGCGTCGCACTCCTCGACGCCTGCGAGCAGGCCGGCATCCCTCGCGTGCAGTTCAACGAGGGTCAGACCGTCATCAACGGTGCGAACTTCTTCCAGGTCAACCGCAAGGACGACGGCACCCGGTCGTCCTCCTCGGTGTCCTACCTCCACCCGATCCTCGACCGTGAGAACCTCACGATCCTCACCGACACTCAGGCTAAGGAGCTCGAGTTCGACGAGGACGACAACTGCACGGCCGTGCTCGTGGTCAACAACGCCTTCGGCAAGACCAACCGGATCGAGGCGAAGAAGGAAGTCATCGTCTCCTCCGGCGCGATCAACACCCCGCAGCTGCTCATGCTCTCGGGCATCGGCCCGAAGGCCCACCTCGCCGAGGTCGGCATCGAGGCTCGCGTGGATTCGCCGGGAGTCGGCGAGCACCTGGGCGATCACCCGGAGGGCGTCATCTCCTGGGAGGCCAAGAAGCCGATGGTCGAGGATTCCACCCAGTGGTGGGAGATCGGCATCTTCTCCCCCACCGAGGACGGGCTCGACCGTCCGGACCTGATGATGCACTACGGCTCGGTGCCCTTCGATATGCACACCCTGCGTCAGGGCTACAAGACCTCGGAGAACTCCTTCTGCCTCACCCCGAATGTCACTCATGCGAAGTCGCGCGGCACTGTGCGCCTGCGCTCGAAGGACTTCCGTGACAAGCCGAAGGTCGATCCCCGCTACTTCACCGATCCGGAAGGCCATGACATGCGCGTCATGGTCGCCGGCATCAAGAAGGCCCGCGAGATCGTCTCCCAGGACGCCATGTCCGAATGGGCCGGCGAGGAGCTGTTCCCCGGCAAGGACGTCCAGACCGACGAGCAGATCGCCGACTACATCACCCGCACGCACAACACCGTCTACCACCCGGTCGGCACGGTGCGCATGGGTGCTGCCGATGATGAGATGTCACCGCTGGATCCGCAGCTGCGGGTCAAGGGAGTCAACCGTCTGCGCGTCGTCGATGCCTCGGCGATGCCGGAGATCACCACGGTCAACCCCAACATCACCGTGATGATGATGGGTGAGAAGTGCGCGGAGATGATCAAGAACGGTCAGTGATCTGGACTGATCTGGTCGTCATATGCTCAGATCACCGAGGCGGCCCTGCGCTGATTCGATGACCTGAGTGGGAACTTCGGCCCAGAACCGAAACGACGAAGGGGGCGCTGCAATCGCAGCGCCCCCTTCGTCGTGTCCGACAGCGACGATCGGCTGTCGGCTCCGAGCCGAAACGCCTCAGTCGGCGTCGTCGCCCTTACCGTGGCTGCCCGAACGGCTGCCGGTGCGGCTGGCCAGTGTCCCTTCACGTCGCCCCTTCTTCTCATGAGGGATTTCGATATAGGGGTCACGGAACTTCGGTGCCGGTTCGACGGCCTGCGGTTCGGTGACGACCTCCTCATCGTCGTCGTATTCGTGACCGAACTGTTCGTCCCCGCCTTGGCGGCGTTCGACCTCTTCGGGCGGCAGCACCTTCTTCCAGCGGCGCATGCGCACCCGCGGCAGAATGCCTGCGTCCTCGCGCAGCGCTCGCATGAGGGCGTAGATCTGGAAGTAGGCGATGATGAAGAACGGCAGACCGACGAGGATGATCGTCGACTGCAGTGCCTCGAGTCCACCGGAGCCGGAGAACACCAGCAGTGCCGCGGTGACGACGGCGACGGCTAGGGCCCAGAAGATGCGCTGCGGCAGCGGGTTGAAGTCCTCGTGGCCGTTGTTCATCGTGTCGACGACGAGCGCTGCGGAATCCACCGAGGTGACGAAGAAGATCACCACGAGGACGATTGCGATCACCGACACGGGTCCGGCCAGCGGGTAGTGGTCGAGGAATGCGAACAGCGCTCCCGGAATGTCTCCCTGATCGACGACTCGGTCGACCAGTCCCCCGCCCTGGTTGAACTCGATGTCGAAGGAGGCGTAGCCGAAGATGCCGAACCACAGGATCGAGAAGGCTGAGGGAATGGCGAGCACGCCGATGACGAACTGGCGGATGGTGCGTCCGCGGGAGATGCGGGCGATGAAGATACCGACGAACGGTGACCAGGTGATCGTCCACGCCCAGTAGAAGACGGTCCACGTGTTCTGCCAGCCGGTGTTGGCGAACGTGTCGTTCCATAGCGCGAGTTCGGGCAGCTGGTGGATGTAGGTGCCGAAGGATTCGAAGACGCCCTTGGCCATGAACAGCGTCGGGCCGAAGACGACGATGAAGATGAGCAGCAGCACGGCCATGACGATATTGAGGTTCGACAGGACCTTGATGCCTTTGTCGAGGCCGAGAGAGACCGAGATCGTGGCCAGCCCGCAGACGACGCCGATGATGATCAGCTGCCACAGGGCGTTCTCCGGAACGCCGATGACCTGAGCGAGTCCGCCGTTGATCTGCAGCGTGCCCAGACCGATCGAGACGGCGATGCCGAAGACGGTGCCGATGATGGCGACGACGTCGATGGTCTTGCCGATGGGACCGTGGATCTTCTCACCGAGGATGGGCTGGAAGATCGAGCTCACCCGCGGCGGCAGGTTCCGTTTGTGGATGAAGTAGGCGAAGCACAGCGCGGGCAGGGTGAAGATCGCCCAGGTGTGCAGGGTGAAGTGGTAGTAGGTGAAGTTCATGGCATCGACCGCGGCGGCGGGCGTTCCCGCTTCGATACCGAGGGATCCGCGCGGTGGGTCGCCGAAGTGGCTGACGGGTTCAGCGACACCCCAGAACATGAGGATCGAGCCGATGCCGGCGGCGAAGAGCATGGCGAACCAGGCGCCGTTGGAGTGCTCCGGCGGTTCGTCATCGGGACCGAGTTTCGCTCGCCCATACCGGGAGGCGGCGATGTAGATGAGGAATGCGACGAAGACTGTGACACCGAGGATGTAGAACCATCCGAGGTTCGTCAGCAGCCAATCCGAGGCGACAGAGACGCCCGCGTCGAGCTGGTCGGTGAAGAAGATCGTCCCGAGGACGAAGATGATAATCACGGCCGCAGAGGAGAAGAATATGGCCGGGTTGGTTCGGAGTCGAAGTGCGTCGTGCAGCTTAACGAGCATGGCGTACCTTCCGTAGGGATGTTGCCGTCCACACTACAGAAGCATCAACTGATTTCAACACAATCGCTTGTCACGGATTCGCCTCACTGCACTCATGGCCACCCCCTCGCCGAGGCGGCCCTCCCCTATGTTCGTCCCGTTCATCTGCGGTACCCGGAAGTCCGGATACAACGAGACGGTGCCCGAACCTTGATGGGTTCGGGCACCGTCTCGTCAGCCTCAGGCAGCTCTTTCGCCGGCGGGGGAGGCGTGTCAGTGTTTCGGCACGTCTGGCTCTCCACCGTCGTCGAGAGGATCCACCCGTCCGTCGTTCTGAACGTATGGGTCTCGCGCGCCGCGGCGGTCCGCACGAGGGTCGTAATCCTCGGCTAACGGTTCCTCGGCACGAGGACGAGCGCCCTGTTCCGGCATCTGCTGATCAGCACGGACGTCCTGGTGCTGGGCGTAGGGATCGCGGCGCACCGGTTCCTGACCGCCAGACTGGTCCGGACGAGGCGCATCCTGCCGAACAGGCTGTTCAGGATAAGCGTCGTTCCGTTGAACTGGCTGATCGGGACGGGATGCACCCTGCTGAACAGGGTGTTCGCGGCGAACGTCGTTGCGCGGTACCGACTCGTCAGGGCGATGTCCGCTCTGTTGCGTGTACTGATCGCCATACGGATCAGCCTGGTGGACTGAGGGATCCTGACGCGCGTAATTCTGCTGCGCCTGCGCATCATGCCGAGTACCGTTCGGCGGAACTTGCTCGTCCTGCCGAGGAGCGTTCCGCGGCGCAGCTTCATCGGCAAGCTGTTCGTTCTGGTTGACTGCCGACGCTCCGTGAGCGCCAGCGCCTGCCGCCCCAACAGCACCGGTGCCGTCTGCACGACGGGTGTCCCCCGCGTTTTCCGGCGTGTCCGGATCCAGTTCGTCAGCACGCTGCAGCTTGCGATCGTGTTCGACGCGTTCAGCTTTCACGGCTTCTTCGCGTTTTGCTGCCTCAGAGTCCAGCTGCTCGGCCTCTGCCGCCTGACGATCAGCCTCGGCAGCACGAGCGTCGGCCTCAGCCTTTGCGCGCTTGGCCTCTGCTCTCTGTTTCTCGACTTCGGCCTCTCGAGCACGAACATCATGTTCGGATTCAGCGGCCTCCTGCCGAATCTGTGCGGCCTCTTGCCGCTGGTGCTCGCGCTTCTTCGCTGCCGCCTTGCGGCTGACTGCGATGATGATCCCGACGATGATCAGGACCACGACGATGGCGACGACAATCCAGATGATGGTTGACGCGTTCATGCGGTCTCTCCTTTACTGTCTGTTCGGACGGCATTGTTGTGATGCATCCGACACAGCGGACAGTTTCATCGTCGCACGGTGCTGAGCCCGGAACATGTACAGCGGCTGAGAGTCTGCTGATGGTCGACGAGCCTCGCCTATCAGATCGGATTGCCGCGAACCATCAATTCCATGACGATCCATTTGGCGAGAGTCTCCGGATCGACTTCGAGCATATGGGGCATCCGCAGCGTCCGCCGGCGGTCGGGAGTATCCGGAGTTCTGATGCTCACGTCGATATAGGAGCTGACGTTGACCTTGGTGATGTGGACTTCGAGGATGCGCGCCCACGGCACTCCACCTTCCGGGAAACCGTCAGCAGCAGCCCAGAGACCGAATTCATTGACGATCACCTGTGGTGCCGGCTGCCCGGTCCGCCGTAGTCCAAGGAAGCCAACAGGATTGCGCAGAAACTGCTTTGCCCGGTTGAACCCGATTGCGACCTCACCGTCGCGAGCAAGTTCGGCCTTAAGAACGTCAATTGTCTTCTTCTCCATCCCTTCCCTCCTCCCCTAATTACTACCTGACGGCGGCGCAGCAACCTCGCGCCAGGTAGCAGTACCCCCGTCAGGTAGTAATAAGCACCAGCTCTCACACCCGCACGTGAACACACACGAATGCACCGGTTCGTGAATACAGTAATGGCCCCGCCCAAAAACTGGACGAGGCCATCACCTTAAAAAATATTGCGGCAGTCACTTACTCTCCCACAACCACCAAGTTGCAGTACCATCAGCGCGAATGGGCTTAGCTACCGGGATCGGAACGGTTAACCGGGCGTTTCCCCACCACTATCACCACCGCAAAACCAACAAACCACCACCACAACCCCACACAGGGTTGTCAGCGGTAGTGGTCCAAGAACCGCACAGCGAACGCGAACACCAAAAACTATGTCATGCGCACCCTTCACAAGGGCGCATTCTCTCATCACAACCAGAAAAGATTACTCATAGAAACATTCTTCCACACACACCAACCCCCAAAAGGATAGTTCAGTGAGTGATCGGTGTATTAGTACCAGTCAACTCCACACCTTACAGTGCTTCCATACCCGGCCTATCAACCCCATCATCTATAGGACACCTCCCCTGACAAAAGTCAGTTGGAAATCTCATCTCGGAGCCGGCTTCCCGCTTAGATGCTTTCAGCGGTTATCCATCCCGAACGTAGCCAACCAGCCATGCTCCTGGCGGAACAACTGGCACACCAGAGGTTCGTCCGTCCCGGTCCTCTCGTACTAAGGACAGACCTCCACAAATTTCCTACGCACGCAGCGGATAGGGACCGAACTGTCTCACGACGTTCTAAACCCAGCTCGCGTACCGCTTTAATGGGCGAACAGCCCAACCCTTGGGACCGACTCCAGCCCCAGGATGCGACGAGCCGACATCGAGGTGCCAAACCATGCCGTCGATATGGACTCTTGGGCAAGATCAGCCTGTTATCCCCGAGGTACCTTTTATCCGTTGAGCGACCACGCTTCCACAAGCCATGGCCGGGTCACTAGTCCCAGCTTTCGCTCCTGCTCGACACGTCCGTCTCACAGTCAAGCTCCCTTGTGCACTTACACTCGACACCTGATTGCCAACCAGGCTGAGGGAACCTTTGGGCGCCTCCGTTACTCTTTAGGAGGCAACCGCCCCAGTTAAACTACCCATCAGGCACTGTCCCTGAACCCGATCAGGGTCCGAAGTTAAGGAATCCACTATGGTCAGAGTGGTATTTCACCGATCGACTCCACCCCAACTAGCGTCAGGGCTTCCCAGTCTTCCACCTATCCTACACAAACCACACCGAATCCCAATACCAAACTATAGTGAAGGTCTCGGGGTCTTTCCGTCCTGCTGCGCGTAACGAGCATCTTTACTCGTAATGCAATTTCGCCGAGTTCGTGGTTGAGACAGCAGAGAAGTCGTTACGCCATTCGTGCAGGTCGGAACTTACCCGACAAGGAATTTCGCTACCTTAGGATGGTTATAGTTACCACCGCCGTTTACTGGGGCTTAAATTCTCCGCTTCACCCACAAAGTGGGTTAACAGGTCCTCTTAACCTTCCAGCACCGGGCAGGCGTCAGTCCGTATACATCGACTTACATCTTCGCACGGACCTGTGTTTTTAATAAACAGTCGCTTCTCTCTGGCCTCTGCGACCACCACCAGCACATCCCAGAGCAAGTCTGGTTCACCGGGATGGTCCCCCTTCTCCCGAAGTTACGGGGGCATTTTGCCGAGTTCCTTAACCACGATTCTCTCGATCACCTTAGTATTCTCTACTCGACCACCTGTGTCGGTTATAGGGTACGGGCAACACACACCCTCACGTCGATGCTTTTCTCGGCAGCAGAGGATCACCAGATCACCCCACCAATGTGGGGCGCCCATCAGCTCTCACACTCAAATGTGGGGACGGATTTACCTACCCCCACGTGCTACAACCTTAGACCGTGACTACCATCGCACGGCCTGGCTACCTTTCTGCGTCACACCTCACGCTTACCGACTCCACACTCAGGTCCCCCACTCAAACCCAACCACAGGCCCGAAGGCCTGACGGGATCATCACGGGGTTAGTATCGTGTGTTTTGGTACTGTCGGTTGTGTGTCGGTACCAGAATATCAACTGGTTGTCCATCGACTACGCCTGTCGGCCTCGCCTTAGGTCCCGACTTACCCAGGGCGGATTAGCCTAGCCCTGGAACCCTTGGTCATCCGGTGGACGGGTTTCTCACCCGTCTTTCGCTACTCATGCCTGCATTCTCACTCGAATCGCCTCCACCACTCGTTCACACGGCAGCTTCTCCGGCAACTCGACGCTCCCCTACCCAACACCACACCATTACGGCTATACGTGGTGCTGCCACAACTTCGGCGGTGTACTTAGCCCCGCTACATTATCGGCGCTCAATCACTTGACCAGTGAGCTATTACGCACTCTTTCAAGGGTGGCTGCTTCTAAGCCAACCTCCTGGTTGTCTTCGCAACTGAACATCCTTTCCCACTGAGCACACGCTTAGGGGCCTTAGTTGATGGTCTGGGCTGTTTCCCTCTCGACAATGAAGCTTATCCCCCACTGTCTCACTGCCACGCTGAACCTTGACTGGCATTCGGAGTTTAGTTGACGTCAGTAACCCGGTAGGGCCCATCAGCCATCCAGTAGCTCTACCTCCAGCAAGAACCACGCAACGCTGCACCTAAATGCATTTCGGGGAGAACCAGCTATCACAGAGTTTGATTGGCCTTTCACCCCTAACCACAGGTCATCCCCTCCATTTTCAACTGAAGTGGGTGCGGGCCTCCACGCGCTCTTACACACGCTTCACCCTGCCCATGGCTAGATCACTCCGCTTCGGGTCTAGGACACGCGACTGGAACGCCCTATTCGGACTCGCTTTCGCTACGGCTACCCCACACGGGTTAACCTCGCCACGCACCGCTAACTCGCAGGCTCATTCTTCAAAAGGCACGCCATCACAGTCATCTAGATACTGCTCTGACGGATTGTAAGCACATGGTTTCAGGTACTCTTTCACTCCCCTCCCGGGGTACTTTTCACCATTCCCTCACGGTACTATTCCGCTATCGGTCATCAGGAAGTATTTAGCCTTACCAGGTGGTCCTGGCAGATTCACACGAAATTCCACGAGTTCCGTGCTACTCGGGCATGCACACACTGCGAACAGTCAGCGTTTCGTCTACGGGACTCTCACCCACTCCGGTCCTGTTTCCCACCAGGTTCGACTACACCAACAACACTCACAGACCGGTCATGCTGGACCGGACCACGTACACCCCACAACACCCCTGCAGCAACACCAGCACGCTTGACACTGCACAGGTTTAGGCTCATCCAGTTTCGCTCGCCACTACTCCCGGAATCATTGTTATTTTCTCTTCCTGCGGGTACTGAGATGTTTCACTTCCCCGCGTTCCCTCCACATGCCCTATATATTCAGACACGGGTCACCACCCTCACGAGTGGCGGGGTTTCCCCATTCGGAGACCCTCGGATCAACGCCTGTTTATCGGCTCCCCGAGGCTTATCGCAGATTTCCACGTCCTTCATCGGCTCCTGATGCCAAGGCATCCACCATGCGCTCTTACACACTCACCCAACCCCCAAAAAAGGGACCAGCTTCATGTGCGCGAAAAATATTGTTTCATTCACCTTAACTAGATGATGACAAGAAAAATCACATTACATAAACACCACACAAATATGGTGTTTGATGCTCGCGTCCACTATACGATTCTCAAACCACTACCAAACACCCACCACCACACAACCGCTTCACGCTGCTGCCTGTTGGTCGGGTTGGTCCTGTTGGTTGAAACCACACCCACACAATCGTGTGGGGTTTGTGATTCCAGGACCCAATAACGTGTTCGTTCTAGCCCACCCGATCACTCACCGCACCCGGGGCATTGACCCCAGCCGGGCTGTGTGGGCAAGCGGAAGAAGTGATGTTCCACCCTTGAGCTCTCATGATGACCACATACGGGTCATACCATGAGGATCTTAATGTGTGCTCCTTAGAAAGGAGGTGATCCAGCCGCACCTTCCGGTACGGCTACCTTGTTACGACTTAGTCCCAATCACCAGTCCCACCTTAGACGGCCCCCTCCCACAAGTGGGTTGGGACACCGGCTTCGGGTGTTACCGACTTTCGTGACTTGACGGGCGGTGTGTACAAGGCCCGGGAACGTATTCACCGCAGCGTTGCTGATCTGCGATTACTAGCGACTCCGACTTCACGTAGTCGAATTGCAGACTACGATCCGAACTGAGACTGGCTTTAAGGGATTCGCTTACCCTCACGGGTTCGCCTCTCTCTGTACCAGCCATTGTAGCATGCGTGAAGCCCAAGACATAAAGGGCATGATGATTTGACGTCATCCCCACCTTCCTCCGAGTTGACCCCGGCAGTCTCCTATGAGTTCCCACCATCACGTGCTGGCAACATAGAACGAGGGTTGCGCTCGTTGCGGGACTTAACCCAACATCTCACGACACGAGCTGACGACAACCATGCACCACCTGTACACCAGCTCCAAAGAGAAGAACTGTTTCCAGAACGGTCCAGTGTATGTCAAGCCTTGGTAAGGTTCTTCGCGTTGCATCGAATTAATCCGCATGCTCCGCCGCTTGTGCGGGCCCCCGTCAATTCCTTTGAGTTTTAGCCTTGCGACCGTACTCCCCAGGCGGGGCACTTAATGCGTTAGCTACGGCGCGGAGAACGTGGAATGTCCCCCACACCTAGTGCCCAACGTTTACGGCATGGACTACCAGGGTATCTAATCCTGTTCGCTCCCCATGCTTTCGCTCCTCAGTGTCAGTTACAGCCCAGAGTCCCGCCTTCGCCACCGGTGTTCCTCCTGATATCTGCGCATTTCACCGCTACACCAGGAATTCCAGACTCCCCTACTGCACTCTAGTCAGCCCGTACCCACTGCACGCGCAACGTTAAGCGTTGCGTTTCCACAGCAGACGTGACCAACCACCTACGAGCTCTTTACGCCCAATAATTCCGGACAACGCTCGTACCCTACGTATTACCGCGGCTGCTGGCACGTAGTTAGCCGGTACTTCTTCTGCAGGTACCGTCACTTTCGCTTCTTCCCTGCTGAAAGCGGTTTACAACCCGAAGGCCGTCATCCCGCACGCTGCGTCGCTGCATCAGGGTTTCCCCCATTGTGCAATATTCCCCACTGCTGCCTCCCGTAGGAGTCTGGGCCGTGTCTCAGTCCCAGTGTGGCCGGTCGCCCTCTCAGGCCGGCTACCCGTCGTCGCCTTGGTAGGCCATTACCCCACCAACAAGCTGATAGGCCGCGAGCCCATCCCCGATCGAAAAACTTTCCACCAACCCTCATGCGAGGGATGGTCGTATCCGGTATTAGACCCGGTTTCCCAGGCTTATCCCGAAATCAGGGGCAGGTTACTCACGTGTTACTCACCCGTTCGCCACTCATCCACCAACAGCAAGCTGTCGGCTTCAGCGTTCGACTTGCATGTGTTAAGCACGCAGCCAGCGTTCGTCCTGAGCCAGGATCAAACTCTCCATAAAAAACTTTATGTTACGAATGAATCCCAGCAAGACAGCCAACCCCTCACGGGGTGAGAAGGTTGACCAAAAAATACTGACCAAACACACCATCCACCCATGTGATGCGAGAGGTTCGGCGAAGAACCACCCACCACAGGTGAACCAATGTTTGGCCAGGTGATTGTCTTACCAGAAAATAAAAATGTTCTGGCATCACAACTTGTTCAAACAAACACGCTATTGGATTCTCAAACCACAAACACACACCCATCACCACCACCCGAAAACCGAGCGTGTTCACTGGGGGTATCAGTTTCATTTTGTGTCACCCACCCGATCGCCTGAACCCTTGGATCAAACCGTGTTTGTCCTGGTCAGACCCGGTGGAAACTCTGTCTCGAAGACGGTGTTTCCGGCGGGGCAACGAGATATAACTCTAGACCACCCCAGAGCCACCGTGCAACTCGAAACCGGAAATTCACCTGTGACACCCGTCACCAGCTCCAGATGCCCGGTTTCGCACCTACTTCCACAAGCACAAACGTACGGCTGCAGAACCCCGCCGTGCTCTCGCCGGCGGCAGCAGATTGCCCTCATTGTGCAGATGATTCCCAGCGTTTCAGCGCGTCCCGACCCCTACACTGACGGGATGACTCAGAAAGAGCAGCGAGAACGACTTGGCCGCAACGACCTCGATCTCGAAGACGCCCTCATCGACGAGGCGGCCAATACAGTCACTGAGGGTGCCAAGCGGCTCAACCGGAAGTGGCCGGAACTCATCGTCACCGGGCTCTTCGGCGGCATCGATGTCGGGCTTGGCATCTTGGCCATGGTGCTCGTCAAGCAAGCGACCGGGTCGACGATCCTCGCCGGGATGGCATTTGGCATCGGCCTCCTGGCATTGAAGCTGGCGCACTCGGAACTGTTCACCGAAGAATTCCTCCTTCCGATCAACGCCGTCATCGCTGGCCAGGCGAATTGGATCCAGGTGCTCCGCCTCTGGCTGACCACTCTCGTGACGAACCTGATCGGGGGCGCGGTCTTCGCCTGGCTGATCATTATCGCCCTCCCGGATTACCACAAGACGATTGCGGATATGGCGCTCGGCTATATCAACCAGTCTTCACTCATCGTCATGCTCGCCCTCTCACTACTGGCCGGCGCGACAATCACTTTGTCAACCCGTATGCAGCAGGGAACACAGAACGACGTCGTCAAGGCGATCGTCTGTATGATCACCGGTCTGTTGGTGATCGGCGTCAGCATGCTGCACGGAGCTATCAATGCGATCGTCATCTTCGCCGCCATGATGACGGGCGCGGACATTTCGATCCTCGAGTTCCTGCAGTGGTTCGGAATCGTGATCCCGTTCAACATGCTCGGCGGACTGCTGATCATTACCCTGCCCCGAATCGTGCGCACTCGCCGCGTGCTCTGGGCAGTACGCCAAGGCCGCATCTCTCTCGAGGACCTCGAAGAACAGGGTTCCTGAATCCGTGGTTCAGGCTCCGTGGTAGCCGGGCATCAGCCGGTCGCTGTCGACGATCTGCTTGCCCAGCGGCATGAGCGAGACAGGAATGAGTTTGATGTTCGCCCAGCCGAGTGGGATGCCGATGATCGAGACGAACAGCGGGATCGAGGTGACGACGTGTCCGATGGCGAGCCAGACGCCGGCGACGATGAGCCAGATGATGTTGCCCAGGGTCGTCGCCACTCCCGCCGGGCGGGTTTCGATGACCTCGCGGCCGAAGGGCCAGAGTGCGTAGTTACCGATGCGGAAGGACGCGATGCCCCACGGGATGGTGACGATGAAGATGCAGGCGATGATGCCGGCGGCCCAGTATCCGAGTGCCAGCCAGAGCCCGGAGAAGATAAACCAGATGATGTTGAGCAGGGTGCGCATGATCTCCTCGTGCGTTCGTCAGTCGGTATTCGTTCGGTTGTCCGTCATCTGCCAGTCTGCTCGATGACCGCATGCTTTTCCATGGTGATGGCCCCACATCGCCGGTCCGGTTGACCGCAGGCTGCCGGAGCGCACGCTGATTGATCGCGTTCCGTAGGCCGCAAAGCTGCCGCCGAAGCCACCTCTACAACGCGTCCTCTTGTGTTCGTCGATGACAAGGTTTCCCGTTGTCGAACGGGCCCAACCGTCGTGAATGCAACAATGCCGTGTCCTCCCAATGAGGAGGACACGGCATTATCAGTGACGGAGGCTGCTCAGCCGACGATGTCGACAGCACCGAGGGTCTTCTTGCCTCGGCGCAGGAGGACGACTCCCCCGGCTTCTGTGGAGAGCACATCATCGGAAGTCAGAGTCTGCTCCTGATCGGCGACCTTGACGTTATTGACGTATGCTCCGCCGTCCTTGATGGCGCGACGTGCTTCACCCTTGGACTTGACGATGCCGGAAGCGACGAACGCATCCGCAACAGGCAGGCCTTCGGCCAGCTGGGTCGTCGACACCTCACCGCGCGGCAGCTCGGAAGTTGCGGCACCCAGCGTCGAGGCATCGAGACCTGCCAGCTCTCCTCCACCGAAGAGGGCGGAGGCCGCGGCGATGGCCTGTTCGTAAGCCTGGCGTCCGTGGACCAAGGTGGTGACATCCTCGGCGAGGGCCTTCTGCGCCACACGGGTGTGCGGGGCAGCAGTGAACTCGGCTTCGATGGCTTCGATCTCGCCGAGCGGGCGCAGCGAGAACACCTTGAGGTACTTCACCACGTCGCGGTCGTCGGCGTTGAGCCAGAACTGGCTGAACGCGTACGGGCTGGTCAGCGACGAATCGAGCCACACGGTGCCGGATTCGGTCTTGCCGAACTTCGTGCCATCGGCCTTCGTGATCAGCGGGGTGGCCAGGGCATGGACGGACTTCTGCTCGACGCGGCGGATGAGGTCGACGCCCGAGGTGAGGTTGCCCCACTGGTCGGAGCCGCCGGTCTGCAGGGAGCAGCCGTAGCGGCGGTTGAGCTCGAGGTAGTCGTTGCCCTGGAGGATCTGGTACGAGAACTCGGTGAAGGAGATCCCGGCTTCGCTGTTGAGGCGAGCGGAGACGGATTCCTTCGCGAGCATCCGGTTGACCGGGAAGTGCTTGCCGATGTCGCGGAGGAAGTCGATGGCCGACAGCTGCGAGGTCCAGTCGAGGTTGTTGACGATCTGCGCGGCATGGGGGCCATCGAAATCGAGGAATTTCTCGACCTGGGCGCGGATCTTCGCCACCCATTCTTCGACGACTTCACGCGGGTTGAGCGTCCGCTCCCCCGACATGCGCGGATCGCCGATGAGACCGGTTGCACCGCCGACGAGTGCCAGCGGATTGTGTCCGGCCTGCTGGAGGCGGGCGGCGGTGAGCAGCTGGACGAGGTTGCCCATGTGCAGGCTCGGGGCCGTCGGATCGAAACCGACATAATAGGTCAGCGACTCCTCGGCCAGGGCTTTCTGCAGGGCGGTCTCGTCAGTAGATACTGCGACGAGCCCGCGGGCCTTGAGTTCGCTGAAGATGTCGGTCACTTCGGTCCTTTCGAATCAGTGGTCTGTGCCGGCGCGGAGCCGACGGGGTCAATTCTACGTGGTCGCCGAGGCGGCCGTGCCCTTGGTCCGAGACCGCAGAGTTTCCCTCATCGATAGACCTCGCGGCGGTGCCCAAGGTGGAGCACCAGCACGACCAACTCGTCATCGATGACGTCGTAAATCACCCGATAGTCTCCCACCCGAATCCTGAACTCGCCGGAGCCCCCTTTCAACTGAATGCACCCAGGAGGACGTGGCTCTTCGGACAGCTCCTTGATCGACGCGACTAATCGACGCGCGATAGGGCGATCAAGTTTGCGCAGTGCCTTCGCCGCTGAAGGCACGTAACTGATCGAGTAGGTCACTGTGATGGCTCAGAGCCCGAGTTCTTGCTCCAGTTCTTCCTGAGACACTCGCCCGCTCTCTTGTCGAGCTGCAGCGGCGGCCCGCACATCAGCCTGATCTTCGAGAGCTCGGAGAGCTCGATCATAGAAGTCGGGAGAAACAACTACCGCGCGCCGAACGGCCCCACGGGAAGTGATCTCGACAGGCTCGCGCTGCGCGGCAGCGATGAGGGTGCTCTGTTGGCTGCGGAATTCAGACATCGTTACTGAGCTCATTCCATTATTGTACAACTTGTACAAGTTGTACGGAAGACTGCATTTCACAGCCGAGCCGCCGAGCATGCCCCAAACACATTCACGGAAGAACCGCCTCAAAAAAAACTTTCGCTCAGTTGTCGAAATCTCGGAACCAGCCTCGATGTCACACTAGAAGGGCCGAGAGGCGGTCCTCGATGAAAGGCAGAACAATGAAGTACGTGATCCTGATCCATTCGAATCCGCAGCCCTGGGGCCACCCCACCGGCGACTATGTTGCCGAGGTTCAGGCCCTGCCGAAGGAACAGCGCGAGAAGATGGACACCGACTTCGAAAAGCTGTTGGGCGAGCTACAGGAGCGCGGCGAACTGCTCGGTGGCGAGGCCCTGGGTGACCCCGCAGCCTCCACGCTCTACCGGTGGAAGTCTGGTGAGCCGACATCGACCGATGGTCCCTACGCAGAGTCGAAAGAACACCTCGCTGGATTCTTCTCGATCGACGTCGAATCGCAGGAGCGCGCCGAGGAGATCGCCGCCGGTTTCGCCGGTCCCGGGGAGACGGTGGAACTGCGACCGGTCATGGTCTTCGGTGACGACGGCGAATGACGATGACGACCGGTGAGGATGTGTGGCGCCGCGAGACGCCGAACATCCTCGCTGCTCTGATGAGGCGATTCGGTGATTTCACCGCATGTGAGGACGCCGTTCAAGAAGCTCTGCTCGAAGCGTCTCAGCAGTGGCCGTCGGCAGGAGTGCCGAACACGCCTCGAGGTTGGCTATTGCGGGTGGCGTCCCGCCGGCTTATCGATGCCAAACGTCAGGACAGTGCGCGTCTCGAGCGCGAACGACGAGTGTTCGCGCGTGATCATCCCGATGAGTCCCCCATCGCCGAGGCGGCCGTCGAGGACCGTGATGCCTCGTTGGAGGTGCTCGCTCTGTGCTGCCATCCGTCGCTCAGGCCCGAAGCTCAGGTGACCTTGGCATTGAGGGCGGTCCTCGGGCTGAGCACGGAGCAGATCGCCGCTCTGTATTTCATTCCGTCCGCGACAGCGGGGCAGAGGATCAGTCGGGCGAAGACCACGATCGACGAGCACGGTCGGAATTTCCCGCGACCAGGCACGGAGACCGAGCGTCTTCCCGCGATGCTCCATGCCCTCTATCTCATGTTTACCGCCGGGCACAGCCGCCCGAACGGTAGAGACCTCTTCGACAGGGAAGTCACGTCCGAGGCGATCAGGTTGGCTCGGCTGCTTTATGCATCGCTGTCCGATGAGACCGAGACTGCGGGGTTGCTTGCGCTCATGCTGCTCAGCGAGGCACGTCGACCGGGCCGCAGGAACCCAACCGGCGAATTGGTGACTCTGCGCGATCAGGATCGCACGCGGTGGAATGCGAAGATGATCTCCGAAGGGGTCAGACTTTTGGAGACTGTACTCCCGACCGGACCGGTCGGTGCGTATCAGCTGCAGGCTGCGATCTCTGCTGTTCACTCCGAGGCATCGACCTGGGAGGAGACCGACTGGGCTCAGATCGTCGAGCTCTACTCGATGCTCGCGCGCGTCGCTCCGTCTCCGACTGTCACCCTGAATTATGCGGTGGCCGTCAGCGAGGTCCACGGTCCACGCGCCGCCCTTGAGATGCTCGAGCCCCTCCTCGCGGACAAGCGAATGAGTCGCAGTCACCGGCTCTTCGCCGTGCGGGCGCCGATGTTGGAAGCCCTCGGAGATCTCGCAGAGGCGCTGGCCGCCTACCGGACCGCCAGCAGGCTGTGCACGAATGTCCCTGAGCAGAGATACCTCAATGCTCAGATCACTCGGCTGAGTAAAGAGCTCGACGCCGAGAAGATCTGAAGCACCGGATCGTTCACCGTCGAATGCCCCGGCATCCCGCTGAGGGTATTGCTATGCAAAGCCGTTGCCCGGACAAACGGATCCTCTCCGCTTGCCCGGGCACTGACCTGAGATCGCTGTCTGGTTGCTCAGCCCCTCACACGCTGCGGGCCGACCCTGCGAACTCACGCAAGCGGGTGACCTCGGTCTTCGCATTGGCGATCTGCTGATCGACGGCCGAGCGAGCCGTGCCGCCCTTGCCGTTGCGCGAATCGATAGAGCCGAGCGTCGTGAGCACCTCGCGCACCGCAGGCGTCAAGTGCGGTGAGATCCCCGCGAAGTCCTCATCGGAGAGATCCCACAGCTCGACGTCCCGCGACTCGGCCAGCTGCACGCACGCGCCCGAGAGCTCATGAGCCACACGGAACGGCACACCCTCACGCACGAGCCACTCGGCGATGTCCGTGGCCAGCGCGAACCCGCGCGGAGCCAGATACGCCATCCGCTCGGTATCGAACTTCAGCGTCGCGACCATCCCGGTGAACGCCGGCAGCAGCAGCTCGAGCGTATCGGTGGCGTCGAAGACCGGCTCCTTGTCCTCCTGCAGATCCCGGTTGTACGCCAACGGCAGCGCCTTGAGCGTCGACAGCAGGCCGGTGAGATCACCGATGAGGCGACCAGACTTGCCGCGGGTGAGCTCGGCGACGTCGGGGTTCTTCTTCTGCGGCATGATCGACGATCCCGTCGAGTACGCATCATGCAGGGTGACGAACGAGAACTCCTTCGTCGCCCACGCGATGACCTCCTCGGACAGACGCGAAAGATCGATGCCGATCATCGTCGTGATGAACAGGTACTCGGCGAAGACATCGCGCGACGCGGTGCCGTCGATGGAGTTCTCCACCGAATCGTTGAACCCGAGGTCCGCGGCCACGGCCTGCGGATCGAGCCCCAACGACGAACCAGCCAGAGCACCCGAACCATACGCAGAGACCCCTGCTCGCGCATCGAAATCGACGAAGCGGGCGACATCGCGCAGCAGCGGCCACGCATGAGCAAGCAGGTGGTGAGCCAACAGCACCGGCTGAGCGTGCTGGAGGTGCGTGCGCCCGGGCATCGGCGCTTCGGGATGCTCTTCCGCCTGAGCGATGAGCACCTCGACGGTGTCGAGCACGAGGCCGGCGACCTCACGGGCATGGTCGCGAAGGTACATCCGACCCATCGTCGCGATCTGGTCGTTGCGGGACCGTCCGGCACGCAGCTTCCCGCCGAGCTCGGGCCCCGCGATCTCGATGAGCCCGCGCTCCAGCGACGAGTGCACATCCTCGTCGGACTCGGCGGCGACGTATTCGCTGGCTTCGACCCGACGCAGCAGCTCGTCGAGTGCCGAGTGCATCCCCGACAGCTCGTCATCGGTGAGCAGTCCCGCGTGGTGGAGGACCTTCGCGTGGGCCTTGGATCCCGCGATGTCGTACTTCGCCAGGCGCCAGTCGAAGTCCGTGGACTTGCTCAGCGCGGCCAGCGCATCGGCCGGACCGTCGGAGAATCGTCCGCCCCACAGGCTCAGTCGTTCGCTCACAGATCGTCCTTTCCCACCAGCACGGATGCGCCGGCCCGTTCATTGAAATGATGAAACTCAGTTGTCATTGTTCCAGTTTTCCCTCGCCGAGGCGGCCGTCCGTCCCGTGGATCCCCACCGAGGCGGCACGCCCAATTCCAGGGCCCGCCGACAGAGGCTCACCCCTCGGCCAGCCCACCGGCCGCGTACTCGAGGAAGGTCTCGGCCAGGGCTGCTCCCCCGACCGCCGCATCGGCGATGACGAGCACGGTGTCGTCGCCGGCGAGGGTGCCGAAGATGCCGACCATCGATGACCGGTCGATCGCCGAGGCCAAGTACTGCGCGGCTCCCGGCGGTGTGCGCAGCACGACTGTGTTGTCCTGGGAGACTGCGGAGACGAGCAGCTCCTCGAGGATCCGCGGCAGCTTCGCGTCGAGGCTCTCCCCCGTCGACTGCTGCAGGGACCGGTCCCCGCCCTCACCGGGAACGGCGTACACCGATCCTGCGGTGGACCGGATCTTCACGGCCCCCACCTCGGCGAGGTCGCGCGACAGGGTCGCCTGGGTGACGGTGATGCCCTGCGTCGCGAGCGCCTCGGCGAGTTCGATCTGGGACCGCACGGACTGGCGTGTGATGAGATCGATGATCTTCTGCTGTCGGGCGGTCTTCGTCAGCGGTGCACTGTTATTCGTCTCGGCCATCATCGCTCCAGGAGGAAGGTCATGAGTGCCTTCTGCGCGTGGAGGCGGTTCTCGGCTTCGTCGAAGACCACCGAGGCGGGGCCGTCGATGACTTCGGCCGTGACCTCTTTGCCGCGGTAGGCGGGCAGGCAGTGGAGGAAGATCGCGTCGTTGCCAAGGTTCATGAGTTCCTGGTTGACCTGGAACTTCGTGAACGGAGAGGCCTCGTCGTCACGTCCGGCGGAGTCCTGCCCCATGGACACCCAGGTGTCGGTGACGAGGACGTCGGCACCGGTGGCGGCGGCCACGGGGTCGTCGGTGACGGTGAGCGATCCGCCGGTCTGAGCGGCGAGGGCTTCGGCTTCGGCGACGATCGCGGCGGCAGGCTGGAAGCCTTCGGGGGCGGCGATGCGCACGTGCATTCCGGCGGTGACTCCGCCGAGGGCATAGGAGTTGGCCATATTGTTCGCCCCGTCGCCGAAGTACGTCATGGTCTGGCCCTTGACGTCGCCGCGGTGTTCGCGGATGGTGAGCAGGTCGGCGAGGATCTGGCAGGGATGGAAGTCATCGGACAGGGAGTTGATGACGGGCACCGAGGAGAATTCGGCCATCTCTTCGAGGCCCGCCTGGGCATAGGTGCGCCAGATGATCGTCGAGACCATCCGGGACATCACTTGGGCGGTGTCGGCGATGGATTCCTTGTGCCCGAGCTGCGCCTCACCGGGGTTGATGATGAGCGGCTGCCCGCCGAGCGCGGCGATGCCGGCGGCGAACGAGACCCGAGTGCGTGTCGAGGTCTTGTCGAAGATGACGGCGGCGGTCTGCGGGCCGGCCAGCGGAGTCCGCGAGTAGGGGGCGGCCTTGAGTTCGACGGCGAGGTCAAGGACCTCGGCCTGTTCGGCCGGGGTGAGGTCGGTGTCCTTGAGGAAATGGCGAGTCATGGTGGGTCCTTTGGAAAGCGTGAGTGGGGATCAGCCGGTGATGAGGCCGGGCAGGGCGTCGATGAACGGGGTGAACTCGTCGGTGGTGATCGTCAGCGGCGGGGCGAGGCGGAGGCGTCCCGGGGCGACGGGATTGATGATGAACCCGGCGTCGAGGGCACGGGCGGCCACGGCTTTCGAGTCCGGGACCTGGGCGTCGGCCTGTCCGGCCGCACCGTCAACTGCGGCGCCAGCTCCGGCTGTCAGTTCGAGCCCGAGCAGCAGTCCCTTGCCGGTGATCTCGCCGATGCCGTCGACCTCAGCCAGTTTTGCCTTGAGCCAGTCGCTGACCTCCATGACGTGGTCGAGGAGGTTGTCCTTCTCGATGGTCTCGAGTACGGCGAGTCCGGCCGCGCAGGCGAGCGGATTGCCGCCGAAGGTCGTGCCGTGCTGGCCGGCCTCGAGCAGCTTCGTGTTCGCATCGCCGACGGTGATGGTGGCACCGATCGGCATGCCGCCTCCGAGTCCCTTCGCCGAGGTGATGATGTCCGGGACGACGCCCTCGCTGATCGACCAGTCCTGATGGGCGAACCAGTATCCGGTGCGCCCGATGCCTGACTGCACCTCGTCGAGGACGAGAAGCGCCCCGACCTTCGTCGTGAACTCGCGGGCGGCCTTGAGATAGCCTTCCGGGTGCTTGCGCACGCCGACCTCACCCTGGATGGGTTCGATGAACACTGCGGCGGTGTTCTCATTGATGGCGGCTTCGAGGGCCTCAACATCCCCATAGGGCACGTGCACGACGCCGGGGACGCCCGGAGCGAAGGGTTCGCGGTAGGCCTCCTTCGCCGTCAGCGCCAGTGATCCCATGGTGCGGCCGTGGAAGGCACCTTCGACGGCGATGATGAAGGGACGTCCCCCACCGGCGGCACGGCGGGCCATCTTGAAAGCCGCCTCGTTGGCTTCGGTTCCCGAGTTCGAAAAGAACACAGCCGACCCTGCCGGCAGGTCAAGGATCTCGTGGAGTTTCTCGGCCAGGCCGATCTGGGCCGGGGAGGTGAAGAAGTTCGAGATGTGGCCGAGCGTGTTCGTCTGCTCGGTGATGGCCTTGACCCACGCGGGGTGGCAGTGGCCGAGCGCGTTGACGGCGATGCCGGCGAGCAGGTCGAGGTACTGCTTGCCTGAGGCATCCCACACATAGGAGCCTTCACCGCGGACGATGTCGAGCTGCGGAGACCCGAACACCGGGGACAGAACACGGGAGAAGTCGTCCCGCCAGGTCTGTGCTTGGTCGGAAGCCTGCCCGGCCGGAGCCTGATCGGTCGTCTCGGTCATGAACGTCCTCCGTTGCTGTCGTCGCTCTTGTTCGTCTCGTCCGTTGGGGCCGCCTCGGCGGGGTTGGTCTGGTGCCCGTCGCCCAGCGGTGCGGGTTCGACGATGGTGTCCTCGACCATGGTGCCGATGCCCTCCGAGGTGAAGACCTCAAGGAGGAGGGAATGCGCCATCCGGCCGTCGATGATGTGGGCCTGCTTGACCCCGTGCTCGATCGCTTCGAGCGCCGCGGTCATCTTCGGGATCATCCCCGAATCGAGCGACGGCAGGAGTTCGCGCAGCTTGTCCGGGTCGATGCGGGAGATGAGCGAGGACGTGTCCGGCCAGTTCGCGTAGAGGCCGGGCACATCGGTGAGCATGATGAGTTTGTGTGCCTTGAGTGCCTTCGCCACCGCCGAGGCGGCCAGGTCCGCATTGATGTTGAGCGGCTTCCCCGCCTCTCCCCCGATCTCGGAGGCGATGGAGCAGATGACGGGCACGCGGCCGGCGTCGAGGAGTTCGGTGAGCACGGTGGTGTTGACCTGGGCGATCTCGCCCACTCGGCCGAGGTCGATTACTTCGCCGTCCACCTCGGCGGTGGCCTTGTTCGCCAGCAGGAGGTCGGCGTCTTCACCGGACAGACCGATCGCGGCATCGCCGTTCTGGTTGATCCGGGACACGATGTCGCGGTTGACCTGGCCGGAGAGGACCATGCGGATGACTTCGGCGGCTTCCTCGGTGGTCACGCGCTGCCCGGCTTTGAACTCGGACTCGATGCCCAGGCGTTTCAGCATGGCCGAGATCTGGGGTCCGCCGCCGTGGACGACGACGGGGCGGATGCCGGCGAAGCGGAGGAACGCGATGTCATCGGCGAAGGACTGCTGCAGCTCCGGGGAGACCATGGCGTTGCCGCCGTATTTGATGACGATCGTGGCGCCGGCGAAGGTCTTGATCCAGGGCAGCGCCTCGGTGAGCGCTTCGGCTTTGACCTGGGCGGCGGCGAGCCGGGCGGCCGTGGATTTCGTGGACATGTCGACGGGTGTGTTCATGAGGAGTAGGCGCTGTTCTCTTCGACGTAGTCGTGGGTGAGGTCCGAGGTCCACACGGTGGCGGTGTCGTCGCCTGCGTGGAGGTCGATGGTGACGTCGACGGTGCGGTCGAATTTCACGTTCGCGGGGTCTTCGTCGGGCCCGGAGGCCGTGCACACCTGGACGCCGTTGATGATCACGTCGATCTGTGTGGGATCGAATTCCGCCGAGGTGGTTCCCACCTGAGCGACGACGCGACCCCAGTTCGGGTCCTCCCCGAAGATCGCGGCCTTGAACAGGGCCGACCGGGCCACGGACCGGGAGACTTCGACGGCATCGGCTTCGCTGGCGGCACCGCGGGTGGTGATGGCGATGTCGTGGTGGGCGCCTTCGGCGTCGACGTGGAGTTGGTGCATGAGGTCGAGGCAGAGTTCGCGCAGCAGGGTGGTGAACTCGTCCGCGTCGACCGTAGCGTCGTGGGCGCCGGAGGACATGAGGATGACGGTGTCGTTCGTCGACATGCACCCGTCGGTGTCGAGGCGGTCGAAGGACTGGCTCGTTGAGGCGCGCAGTGCCTGGTCGAGCACGGTCTGGTCGAGTTTGGCGTCGGTGGTGATGACGACGAGCATCGTCGCCAGCCCCGGCGCGAGCATGCCCGCGCCCTTGGCCATGCCGCCGATCGTGTACCCGCTGGAACCCGTGCGGGTGGCGGTCTTCGCGACGGTGTCGGTCGTCATGATCGCTTCGGCGGCGGATTGCCCGGCTTCGACACTCGTGTCCGCGGCCGCGACGAGCGGGGCGAGGTTGTTGACGATGGAGTCGCGGAAGTCCTGGCCACCGACACCGATGAGCCCGGTCGAGCAGACGAGCACGTCCTCTGCCTGGGTATCGATGCCGGCGTCGGTGAGGAGTCCGGCGGCAGTCTTCGCGGTCAGGGTCGTCGTCTCGTAGCCGAAGTCGCCGGTGTAGCAGTTCGCTCCCCCGGAGTTGAGAACGACGGCGCGGGCCTGCCCATTGGCCGAAGCTTTCTGGGACCACAGGACGGGGTTGGCCTTGCAGCGGTTGGACGTGTAGACGGCGGCGACAGCGGTGTCGGGACCGTTGTTGATGACCAGGGAGAGGTCTTTGGTGCCGGAGGGTTTGAGGCCGGCGGTGAGTCCGGCGGCGGTGAAGCCGAGTGGGGCGGTGACGCTCATGGGGCGACTCCTTCGAGGGGAAGGGCGGTGGTCTCGTCGAGACCGAGGGCCAGGTGGATGGATTGGATGGCTTGTCCGGCCGTGCCGCGAACGAGGTTGTCGAGTGCGACAACGACGAGGATCTTCTCCGCGCGTTCGTCGACGGTGAACTGGATCTGCGCAACATTCGACCCGGTCGTGGCTGCGGTCTGCGGCCACTGGCCGTCGGACAGGACTCGCACGAAAGGTTCGTCGGCGTAGGCCTGGTCGAAAGCGGTGGCGAGCTGGGCTTTGAGCGCCGCAACGTCCAAAAGTCCCTCGGCCGTGCGCGGTGCGGCTTCGCCGGCGTCAGCGGTGATGGTCGCAAGAATTCCGCGGGCCATGGGCACGAGCGTCGGGGTGAACGAGATGCGGGTGGGGCCGTCAGCGGCGTCGGCGCCGAGGACTCCGTTGAGGTTCTGTTCGATCTCGGGCACGTGCCGGTGGGTGCCGCCCGTGCCATAGGGCGAGGCATTGCCGAGGATCTCGGCGGCGGTGAGATGCGGCTTCAGCGCCTTACCGGCACCGGAGACTCCATTGGCCAGCACGGCGTTGAGTCCGGCGGGTGCTGCGAGTCCCGCCTGAATGAGTGGCGCGAGACCGAGGGTCACGGCGGTTACGTTGCAACCCGGCACGGCGATGCGGTTCGTGGACTTGAGTGCTTCGCGCTGCTTGGTGCCGTCGGCGGTCAGCAGTTCGGGCAGACCGTACGTCCAGGTGCCCTGGTGTGCGGAGCCGTAGAACTTCTCCCAGGCGACGGCGCTGATGAGGCGGTGGTCGGCGGCGAGGTCGACGATGAGGGTGTCGGGGCTCGTCTGTTCGAGTTCGGCGGCGATCTGTCCGGACTGACCGTGCGGGAGCGCGAGGACGACGACATCGTGGCCGGCGAGCACCTCGGCGGTGGACTCCTGGACCACGAGGTCAGAGAATCGGGGAAGATGGGGTTGATGTCGGCCGAGCATCTCACCCGCGGTGGAATGTCCGCACACCGTGGTGACGTTCAAGTGGGGGTGAGTGCTCAGCAGCCGGAGGACCTCTCCTCCGGCGTATCCGGTGGCACCGGAGACGGCAACCGTAAGATCGTTCATATGTATAACCATACCAGGCAATTAATTTATATGCAGGAGGCGTCATGACCCAGGCAGTTCGTGCGATGCAGGCTGGTGGACCGGAGGTCCTTGAGTTCGGTGAGATCGAGACCCCGAAGACGGGCCCCGGTGAGGTGCTCGTCAACGTCGAGGCTGCGGGCGTGAATTTCATCGACACGTACCGTCGTTCGGGTGTGTATCCGATGGAGTACCCGCATGTCGTCGGCGTTGAGGGCACGGGGTACATCGCCGAGGTGGGCGAAGGCATTGAGAGCTGGCAGGTCGGCGACCGTGTCGCCTGGCATGAGGGCCCGGGTTCGTATGCGACGCAGGTCGTCGTGAACTCTGATTTCCTTCTGCGGGTGCCGGAGGGCGTGTCCGCTGAGGTGGCCGCCGCGATGCCGCTGCAGGGCCTGACGGCGCAGTACCTGGCGACGAGTTCGCATGAGATCAAGCCGGGCCAGACCGCGCTCGTCCATGCGGGTGCTGGCGGTGTGGGTCTGCTGCTCACCCAGATCATCAAGCATTTGGGTGGCAATGTCATCTCCACGGTGAGCACCGAGGAGAAGGCAGAGCTGTCGCGCAAGGCCGGGGCGGATGACGTGTTCCTCTACGGCGAGGGCGTCGACATCACCGCGAAGGTCAAGGAGCTCACCGATGGTGAGGGTGTCGATGTTGCGTATGACGGCGTCGGTAAGGACACGTTCGACGCGTCGCTGGCGTCGATCAAACCGTTGGGGTCGATGGTGCTCTTCGGTGGGGCCTCGGGCCAGGTGCCGCCGTTCGACATCCAACGTTTGAACTCTTCGGGCGGCATCTTCCTGTCGCGCCCGTCGCTGGCATGGTTCGTCCGCAGCTCGGAGGAGTTGGCGAAGCGTTCAGCGATGCTCTTCAACGGCATCGAACACGGCTGGCTCAACTTCCGCATCGGCGCCACGTTCGCCTTGGCCGATGCTGCAGATGCGCACCGTGCGCTGGAGGGACGCAAGACCACCGGCAAGGTTGTGCTGACTGCTTGACCCAGCCACATCAGGTTTGGCCCGGAGTTGCTGAAAATGAGCAGGAACTCCGGGCCCCATTTGTCGGAATAACGACGTAAGACTGAGCGCACTCCAATTCCGCTTGGTTGATACATGAGATCCAACTTTCGCTTGGCATCGCCCACTTGTCGCACGTCGCTGATAACTTGAAGTCATGTACGAAGATTCTGTTCGCGACACAGTCCGCCAGTTCATGGCAGAACGCGATTGGCAGCAGTTCCACTCCCCCGAGAATCTCGCGAAGAGCGTTTCCATCGAAGCGGGAGAACTACTCGAATGTTTCCAATGGGGAGATGCCGACCTCGAGTCCGCGAAGGACGAGTTGGCTGATGTGCTGACCTATTGCATGTTGCTCGCGGACAAGCTGGGCCTAGATCCCGACACCATCATTTTGGACAAGCTGGCCAAGACTCGCGAGAAGTATCCAGTGGAAAAGGCTCGAGGCACGAGCGTGAAATATGACCAGCTTTAAGATCGAACGGTTCCCGTTCAAGTCGGAACGGGTCAAGGTTTGGGGCGCTGCCGACCCACGACACCGGAACTGGCCCGTCGTCTACGTGATGAACAATCACAAAGAGGTGTACATCGGTGAGTCGCTCAACGTCGAAGGGCGAATGCGCCAACACCTGGACTCCGAATCCAAGAAGAACTTGAACTCAGTCAGAGTCGTTCTCGACGATACGTTCAACAAGTCGGCATGCTTAGATCTGGAATCGTTCCTCATTCGAATGTTCCACGGCGATGGTAGCCGCCAAGTTCTCAACCTCAATGCCGGCATCACTGATGCCGACTATTACGACCGAGAAACCTACAACAAGACGTTCCACCAGATCTTCGAAGAGTTGCGGACTCAAGAAAGCCTCTTCAAACGCACCATCCCCCAGATCATCAACAGCGATCTCTTCAAGCTCTCGCCTTTCAAAGCTCTCAACCATGACCAGGCCATCGCTGTCGATGACATTCTCGAGGGCTTCTTTGACGACTTAGAGAGCGGCGTTGACAACACCGTCATTGTCGAGGGCAATCCAGGAACGGGTAAGACTGTCGTAGCGATCTATCTGCTCAAGTTGCTGGAAGACATCAGACGGCACGACTCGGAAGAGCCGCTCGACATCGATTCCATCTTCAGCGACTACTTCACACCTGAGCATGCGGAACTGCTCAAATCTCTCAAGTTCGCAATCGTAGTCCCCCAACAGTCTCTACGGGATTCAATCGCCAAAGTATTTAAACTGACTCCCGGATTGAGCAAGAGCATGGTGCTGACTCCGTTCGAGGTAGGCGAAAGCGCTGAACGGTTCGACCTTCTCGTTGTCGATGAAGCTCACCGACTCAACCATCGTGCAAATCAACCCTCTGGATCACAAAACACGAGGTTTGCAGAGATCAATCAGAAGCTTTTTGGCGAGGACGACCTGAAGAAGACCCAATTGGACTGGATCAAAAAGCAGAGTCGTCATTCAATCCTCATGTTAGATGTCAATCAAACTGTTCGTCCCGCTGATCTGCCTGCAGACGCGACGAAGAAGCTCGCTGCGCAAGCCAGGTCTGCCGGTCGGCTCTATCCGCTTCAAACTCAGATGCGCATTGAGGCGGACAAGGACTATGTGGGGTACGTCCGCTCAATACTTAGCAACAATCCGCCAACCGCTCGGGAAGATTTCGGGGAGTATGACCTTCGATTGTTCACTGATCTGGGAGACATGAGAACCGAGCTTAAGAAGCGCGAAGAAGAGTACGGACTCTCCCGCCTCGTTGCTGGATACGCATGGTTCTGGAAGAGCAAGAACGACAAGACTGGAACCGTCTACGACATCGAACTTGACGGGCAGCAGATGCAATGGAACAAGGCCAAGACGGACTGGATTAACTCACCAAGCTCGGTGAATGAAGTCGGCTCCATCCATACCGTCCAAGGCTACGACCTGAACTATGTCGGGGTCATCATCGGCAACGACCTCCGCTACGACCCTGACGCAGGCAAGCTCGTCTTTGACGGCGCCAACTATCACGACAAGAAGGGTCGCGAGCACAACCCCAAACTCGGAATCAAATACACAGACGAAGACCTGCTCGAATATGTTCGCAACATCTACAGCGTGCTGCTCACACGAGGAATTCGGGGCACTTACGTTTACATCTGCGACCCCGCTTTACGGGCCCGACTCCAAGAATTTTTCTAAGGTACCGGTCGAATTAACTGATTGTTCCCGTCTCGCAATCTAACGCAAAACGAGACCGCCGACGGTAGCATAGCGAATCAGCTCCCGAGTTGCGACTCTCTCATCCGAGTCTTTGAATCGCTCCGGTCCTTGCAGGACATCGGCAACGGCCTGCCATCTATTCTGATCAAGATATGCTTATCGACGCCCATGAAGCGGCGAATCCGAGTTCGGATTGAATCCTTCGGTGACTATCGGGTAGTCGTCGAGAGTATCCACCATTTTTCACCGTCAAAACGCCGATGCTGATACATGGATATCTTCTGAACCAGGGCCAGTTTCAAGAGCATTCTCCGCAGATCGATTATCTTGAAGCATGATTTGGGGCGTCTACTTTAGATAGTCGAAGTGCCGATATTTGAATACGTCGGCAGACGTTAAGACGGGATCTTCCATGACCCACCCCCGTCTTGCTTAACCAGAGCGTCGAGAATCTCGAGCGCATCATAATGACGGAGAACTGCAGACCTTCAATACAATTCGGCCGATTACGTCTTTGGTATACAGGTGCAACCAAATCCAATGTCGGACAGCCGCCCGACGGTGACTTTGCCACATCTTCGGCAACGCACGTGGTGCGGGTCCTCGGAATACGACGGAGCGCTTAACGGTCCGAGATAGTCAAACCCATACTTCTCGGCATGTGCACGAGCCTCGGCGTATTGAACCGGAATCAAATCGGCCCATTCGCCTAGCATCCGCCGGGCATATTTAGCCCAACGCCGCCAAAAGCAGGCGCGACATGTCGGTTCATGAGACTTGTTCTTTTCCAACGTATAGGTAAACCGGTAGTGTGCCTCAACTCCACATACAAGGCACTCAGTCAGTTGATAATCATCCGGGTGAGTGAAGTCTTCGAGCGGACGAAGGCCGCCTTCGCGTTGTTCGTCGGAGATATGCTCTGCACACCAAGTTGGCTTCGACCGCGTCTTAAACGCTGCGGTCATTCCGCAGCCTTCGATCGAACAGAGCTGACCTGTGGGTACGGGCTTACGCCGTAGCGGACGGGGTGGCTTGATTGTCACTGGAGGAACATCATTATTTTCGGGCTTCGCCGAGACTTCGGACTGATCCCCCTCTTGGAGAAGGACTTCAACACCCCCAAGCGTGTTCCCGTCGAGACACCGCAGAAAGTCATCCTCAGTCATAACCTCGATCGGTTGACCCTTATCTTGAAGTTCGAACGCCTTTCGCGTCTTTCCAGTCAGCTTGGCACCTGGGCGCAAGGAGCCAGGATTGATATTCCCCACTACCAGGACATTAGTCCGCTTCGTCGTGTTCTCTTCCGGAAAAGCACCGACTTTGGCGCACTCCTGGCGCGCTACATCACGAGTCATCGAATCGAGCGCTCCGGTGAACACTACAACACGCCCGTATAGGTACCCGCCTGGATCTGCATCAGAGTTGACCTCAATAGGCGCAAACCCGCGTCCACTTGAACCGCCTCCGCTACTCCTGACCTTGGAACTCCCTCTATAGGCTCCTCCACCCATCGTGCCGAAACGAACTCCGATTGAGTCAGCAAGGGCAACAAGTTCATTGACTTCTTGGCGATTTGCGAGCTTCACGAGGATTTCGACCACGGCTATTGCGTCGGCCAGAGCGTCGTGGTGATCCTCAAGCACGACCCCCAGGGATTCAGCTACATAGGGCAGCCTGTAGGTGGGAAGAGCCAAGGCATGCCGAGACATCACCAACGTGCATAAGAATCTAAACTCTGGCCAGTCGATTTTGTCGGCCTCGCAGGCGTATCGCATGACGCCTGTATCAAAAGCAGCGTTGTGAGCCACGAGCACATCATCGCCCACGAAGTCGACGATGAGTGGTAGTACTTCTTTCCATCGAGGAACGCTTGCAACCATGTCTGCGGTGATTCCGTGGATCGCGACGTTCCAAGTATCAAACCAATCCGCGCCTTCTGGCGGTCGAATCAGCCAATGTCGCGTTTCGACGATCTGACCGTCTCGCACACGGACCAGTCCGACCGAACATGGTGAGCCGCGATACGCGTTTGCGGTCTCAAAATCAATTGCGGTGAAATCAAGCATGAATCATGCTTGCAATTTGACAGAAATCCGGCAGTCGAACATTGCTTCCCTCCAGGCGTGACCAGGACTACAAATACATTATGGGCAGGCAGAGGAAGTCTGTCTATCGAAATACGCTACAAATCACTCACAATCTAGTTTCATGTTTCTGAAATTGTTTGGGGCTCGGGCTTCACCAGGGCTTGCGCCCACGTTCTCGTCCACGCGAACGAGCGCTTCCGCCTGTTCCACCCGTCGATGAACTCCCCGATCTTCCAATTGACTTTCTTCAGCGAGGTAATCAGGCTCTTCGGAAACGAGAGTGTAGACCGGTGATCCCAGGACACGGCGAGTCGCTTGTCCGGATAGTCGTCGAGATCTTCCGATGATGGAAGTTCCTGCACAGTCCATCCGATAGACCTCGTCGTGGCTAGGCCTGTTTTCTCAACCCTTGACCTCATGACATCAGGCCCGACTTTCTTCGCCGGACCTCCTGTGGATCAAGCCGGTGCGTAACCTCGTGACATCCATGTTTTTCATCATTTCGATGTCTTGTCGACCCCGGCTGTGCCGAAGACTCCGGGCGATCTCATCGACTATCTGGAGTCGAACAATGAGTTCATTGAGGCCTGCAACCGTCGGATCGCCCGAAGCCTGGAGTAATGCCTACTCCTCCACGCGCTTAACCTTCCCAACAAGGAACACGTACGACAACACACCGACGATGGTGACCGCAGCCATGTAGACGAAAGCCGGAGCGAAGTCGATATCCGTAACGAGGAATCCGATGACGATCGGGGTCGCAATTGACGAGAGGTTGCCGATGAAGTTGAACATGCCTCCGGTCAGACCCAGCAGTCGTTCCGGTGCCAGCGCAGATACCAGTGACCAGGTG
Organism: Brevibacterium sp. Lmc1; assembly: GCF_057654315.1. Classification (NCBI taxonomy): domain Bacteria; kingdom Bacillati; phylum Actinomycetota; class Actinomycetes; order Micrococcales; family Brevibacteriaceae; genus Brevibacterium; species Brevibacterium sp. Lmc1. The sequence continues at coordinate 2,597,359 of NZ_CM172803.1, forward strand.
ATCGAGGCGAATCCGTTACCGAAGAACGCGATCGACATGAACACGATGACCAAAGCCGACGAGTCCGTGTAGTTCGCGCCGAGCATGAACACCGTCATCGCCAGACCAATGATGATCGGCAGCTTCCGTGCCATCCCCAGCGACAGCCCCTTCTTGACCATGAGGTCCGAGACCGTACCGGAGAGCAACACTCCGACAAGCGCCGCGATGAACGGCAGCGATGCCATGAAGCCCGACTCGATGTAGTCCATTCCTCGGTAGTCGACGAGGTAGGTCGGGAACCAGGTGAGGAAGAACCACAGGGTCGAGGTGAGGCAGAACTGTCCGAGGTAGATGCCCCACAGCTTCCGCCGCGTCAGCACGACCTTGACGTCGGCCCACTTGAGCTTCGGCTTGGCCTCCTTCTTTACTCCGCTCTCGACATCGACGAGTCCCCCGCCTGAAGCGATGAGATCGATCTCGGCTTGGTTGACGCCGGCCTTGTCGCGCGGCTCCCGGTAGACGAACCACCAGATCCCGGCCCAGATGATGCCGACAACACCGGTAAGGATGAACACCCAGTGCCAGGTCAGAACGGTCTGCAGCCACGACAGCACCGGTGTGAGCAGCGCCAGTCCAATGAACTGACCGGAGGTGTAGAAAGCGATGACTCGACCGCGTTCGCGCTCCGGGAACCATGCGGTCGCGACCTTGTTGTTGATGGGGTAGGCGGGTGCTTCGAACCCGCCGACCATGAGTCGCAGGATGATGAGCGCGATGAAGCCGCCAGACATGCCCATGAACAGAGTGGCCAGCGACCACAGCACGAGGCACGACGCATAGAGCACCCGCGGTCGGACCCGGTCGACGAGCCATCCGCCAGGAAGCTGCATCGCAGCGTATGTCCATCCGAATGCCGAGAGCAGCAGACCCTGCTGCCCCGTGGTGAGATCGAATTCCTGAGACAGTGCCGGCATCGCAATGGACAGATTTGCCCGGTCCATGTAGTTGATGACGACGGTTATGAAGAGCAGAACCGCGATGATGTAGCGGGTCCGAGTGGGGCGAGTGGTGACTGCGGTGTCGAGTTTCGTCATGATGTGGGTTCTCCGTTTTTTGGTGAGCTGCTGGTCACCCGGATCGGGGCACGCAGCAGGAGCAGGTAGGCGATTCCCGCAATCACTGCGACAACGGCGCCCAGGAGGAAAGGAACGAGGTACGAGTCCGTGGTTGTCACCAAGACTCCGGTGAGCCAAGGCGAGAGTGAACCGGCGAAGTAGCCGCCGAAGTTCTGGATTGATCCCAGTGAGGCGACGCGACTACCAGTGACCACATCAGCAGGGATTGACCACCCCACGGCGCTCAGTGCACCGCAGAAGAACAGCGCAAGACTCATTGCCGACACTTGGAGAACAAAGTGGCCGGTAGTGACTCCGACAAGGACTGAGCATACGGCGAGCGCGCCGCCATAGATTGCAGCGATCTGTCGTTTGCAGACCAGAGGAGCTAATTGGTCTCGCACCCGCGAATACTTCGTGGTGAACCAGCCACCGAGGATACCGCCGATGCCTCCGACCGCGAATGGAATCGCCGTGTACCACCCAAGTGCGGCATCGGCCACAGAGTAGATGTCGTTGAGCATCAGGGGCAGAAAGGTCACGAAGATGTTCAGTGTCCACACGACGGCGACGAATCCCAGCACCATTGCCCAGGTTTGGGGCTTGGTGAAGAGCTTCAACCACGGGATATGGCCGGTTGGGGCGTTGTCGTCTTCCTCTCGGGCGCGGATGTGCTCGAGTTCAGCCTCCGAGACTCTGCGATCGTGTTCCGGAGAACGGTAGAAGGCCCAGAATCCTATTGCCACGATGACACCGAGCACGCCGAGGATGACGAACATTGCTCGCCAACCGAAGCCCATAATGAGGAAGGTGAGAATCGGCGGAGCGACGGCGGGCCCCCATTTGCTTCCCGAGTCGTAGACGCCGACTGCGGCTCCGCGCTCTCGGGGTGGGAACCACTCGGCGACTATCTTCGCTGAAGTAGGCGATACCGGGGCTTCGAAGACTCCGAGCAGGACTCGCGACACCATAAAATGCCACATGTGGTGGCCAAAAGCCATCAGCGCAGTGGCGATCGACCAGAACCCCAACGCCATGACGTATACCGGCTTCGCACCGAGACGATCCGTCAGCCATCCACCTGGCAGCTGAAAGAACGCGTATGTCAGTGAGAACGCAGTGCCCAACAGCCCAATGTCCGCGGCGGTCAGACCGAGTTCGTCGATCATGTGCGGGGCTGCGATCGACAGTGACGATCGGTCCATGTAGTTGATCATCATCGCTGCGAGCAGCCATCCGAGGATCCACCACCGGGTTCTACCCGGTGAGGCTACACGTCGCGACACCGTAGCTTCAGTCTTTGAGCTCATCGTTGAACACCCTTCTCTTCTACCGATTCCGTCCCGTCACCATTCCGCGAAGGAGCCGTCGCTGTGGCGCCAGATCGGGTTGCGCCACCGGTGTCCTTCAGCGGAGCGTTCGATGACGTACTCTTCGTTGACCTCGATGCCGAGTCCGGGGCCTGATGGGATGTCGATCATGCCGTCGTCGTAGGTGAACACCGACGGGTCGGTGACGTAGTCGAGCAAGTCGTTACTCGTGTTGTAGTGGATGCCAAGGCTCTGCTCCTGGATGAAGGCGTTGTAGCTGCCTGCGTCGACCTGGAGGCAGGCGGCAAGCGCAATTGGGCCCAGTGGACAGTGCAGCGCGAGAGCCACATCGTAGGCTTCAGCCATCATCGCGATCTTTCGCGTCTCGGTGATGCCACCCGCGTGGGAGACATCAGGCTGGATGATGTCCACGGCACCGGAAGCAATCACTTCACGGAAGTCCCAGCGGGAGAACAGCCGCTCCCCCAACGCGATCGGCGTGGGTGTATTCGCCATGACGTCACGCAGCGAACCGAAGTGCTCGGACAGCACGGGTTCTTCGATGAAGAGGAGCCGATATGGCTCGAGCTCCTTGATGAGGACTTTTGCCATCGGTTTATGCACGCGGCCGTGGAAGTCGATGCCGATGCCGAAGTCATCACCCGTGGCCTCGCGAACCGCCTGCACGTTTTCAATGACCCGGTCGACCTTGCTGTAGGAGTCAATGAACTGCAGCTCTTCAGTCGCGTTCATCTTCACCGCAGTGAAGCCGCGGTTCTTCGTCTCCAGCGCAGCCGCCGCCGTATCGCCGGGACGGTCACCGCCGATCCACGAATAGGTGCGGATCCGGTCGCGGACCTTCCCGCCGAGCAGCTGATGAACCGGCTGGCCGAGCGCCTTGCCCTTGATGTCCCACAGCGCCTGATCGATGCCGGAGATCGCGCTCATGAGAATCGGCCCGCCACGGTAGAAGCCACCGCGATACATGATCGTCCACAGGTCTTCAATGTTCGCGGGGTCCTGGCCAATGAGCAGGTCGGAGAGCTCATCGACGGCGGCGGCCACTGTGGCGGCCTTGCCCTCGACGATCGGCTCACCCCAACCGACGATCCCCTCATCGGTTTCGATCTTGAGGAACAGCCACCTCGGCGGCACGGTAAACGTCGTCATCGACGTGATCTTCATTGTTCTTACCTTTCGTTCGGTGATCGTCGTTGATGTCAGAAGGATTGAGCCCACGCCGAGGCGATCGCCTGGGCCCGGGTACGGACGTCGTCGGGGCGGTCGCCTCGGCGATAGAGGGAGGAGCCGAGGCCGAGGCCGGCTGCGCCAGCCTTTCTCCACTCGGCCGCGTTGTCGTTACCGACTCCCCCGACGGGGAAGAGTTCGGTGCCGCTGGGAAGAACTTCGCGCCAAGCTTTCATCCCGCTGATCCCCACCGCCGAGGATGGGAAGAGCTTGACGTTGGTGGCGCCGGCTTTGACTGCGGCGAACGCTTCGGTCGGGGTCGCAGCACCTGGGTAAGGGGTGAGCCCAAGTTCGAGTGCGGTCGTGATGACGTCGCGGTCGGTGTCGGGGGCGACGATGATGCGGGCACCGGCCTGTTGGCACTCGTGGACCTGGTCGGCGGTGAGCACCGTGCCGGCGCCGATCTCTACTGTGTCTCCGAATTTCCCGACGAGCGCGGTAATAGAGGCGAGTGGGTCGGGCGAGTTGAGTGGCACCTCGATGGCGGAGAAACCTGCGTCGACGATGCCTTCGGCGATGTCGAGGGCTTCGTCGGAGCGGACCCCGCGGAGGATGGCGATGAGGCCGGCGGGAACTGAGTCAGTCATGTGCATTCTCCTTAGTCGGCACGAGGCCGGAGTGTTCAAGGATGCGGAAGAGTCCGGTGGCAGCCGCGCGCGGATCCGCGACGACCGTTTCCCGACCGAGTCGGTTGAGTGCGCGTGAGTAGCGTTGGGTGAGGCTTGTCGATCCGCAGATGATGATGGGCTCCGCGGATTCCGTGTTCGGTGTCAGTTGGCTGGCCACCTCGGCGCCGATGAGCATTCCTGACAGGTAGTCGTTGACCTCATCGGCAAGCAGGCGCCCGTCGAGGGCCCAGGTGCGGGCGGAGAAGAGCGACGAGGTGAGGGCGGCGGGGTCATCGGCTCCGATGCTTACTCCCCAGTCGAAGGCTTCGAGGTGGAAGTCTTTGGTGGGTTCGGCCAGACGGGCGAGGATCGACGAGGTGCTCAGCAGGCCGAAGATTTCGCCGCTCATCGAGGTGGAGAAGTCGGTGACGCGAGTTCCTTCGCAGGCCACCCATTTGGTGTGGGTGCCGGGAAGGACCACCGCGCGCTGTTCTGTGAGGTCGGGGGTGAGCAGTCCGAGCAGCTGGGTCTCTTCACCGCGGATGACATCGGGGGCGTTAGTCTCGCTCGAGGTCTTCTGCAGGCCTGGGACGATGTCTAGGTTGACTGTGTCGAGTTCGACCGTAGTGAGGTGCTTGCCGAGAGCGCCAAGATCGGTCGGCAGGTCGAGGTAGCCCGCCTCGGCGATTCCTTGGGTTGAACCGATCATGCCGCTGGCCAAGACCGGGAGTTGGCCGAAGTCTGCGAGCCAGTCACCGATGGTGGATTGCGCGATGCGGGAGAAGTCGCCGCGCGGGTCGGTGGAGTCGGGACCGACGGCCATGATGCCGTCCGTTCCGTTTCGTTCGGCGAGGATCTCTCCGCCGTTGCCGATGAGGAATGCTCGCAGTGAGCTTGTCCCCCAGTCGAGGCCGATCAGCTGCGGGGCCTCGGGTGGTGCCAGTTTTGCCATAGAAGTCACTATGGTCATTGTGTTCATCATGTGCCATCCTTGTCCCTATATGTGGGATTGATGACATACTGGTGGAATGACCGAGAACCTTGACAGACGTTCGAGTGAACCGATCCCCCAGGGCACGCAAACCCTGGCCAGAGGACTGCAGATTATCAGCGCGGTGGCGCGTGGCTCGACGACGTTAAAGGCCGTGGTCGACACGACGGGTCTCGGCAGGTCGAGTGCGCACCGAATGATTCAGCTGTTGGTGCAGATGGGCTATCTGCGCCACGGGTCGCCTGGGGAATTTCGGCTGGGACCCACTCTCATCGAGTATGGGTTTACCGCACTCAACCAAGACCCGCTGCCGGTGGTCGCCAGGGAGAGTCTCGAGGCTCTGGCCCAACGGACGCAGGACACCATCCATCTCTCGGTCGAAGATGGCGAGTCGGTGCTTTATCTCCACAAGATTCCGGGCACGCGTGGGGCGGAGATGCGATCGCGTATTGGCCACCGGATGCCCTTGACTCGGACGGGCGTCGGGAAAGCACTGTTACTGGGACAGGAGGATCGGTGGGAGCGGCTCTTTATTGCGGAGAATCCTGAAGCAGATTCATCGGCAGTGGAGTCATTCGTCAAACGGATGAACGGCTACACGCGCGACGGGTCCTCATTCGACCTAGAAGAGAATGAACCAGGCATCCGGTGCGTAGCTGCACCGATCCGGGACGGCAGCGGAGAGATTGTCGCCGGCATCTCGCTGTCAGCTACTCGCCCATTCATGCCGAAGGACCGGATGCTGGCGCTGGTGCCGGTGATGAAGTCGGCTGCTTGGGAGATTTCGGTGAAGTTGGGGTATCGGCAGGGATAGAAGGACGCCCCGATTCTAAGAATGTTTTCTCGCCTCAACCGATGCACAGTCCCATGACGCAACGTAGTTTAGGGTGCAACTGAACGCCAGAACCGTATTGCTTCACTGTCTCCATTCCCTAGCCAGGTTGGTGTTCGTCGTGTTGATCGGCCTAACGATCTGCGGCAACACCTCGGTTTGCAATCTTCGCCCCCAAGGCTAGGAGAATGAGGTCGTCGGGCCGGTCAGGGTCTCTATGCGAAACGCTGTGAATGCGCTCCAATCTGTAACGTACGGTGTTCGGCCTGACGTTGAGCTTCTCGGCGGTACGAGTGAGGTTGAAACGATGGGCTATGTAGAGTTGCAGAGTCTCGACCAAGCTAGATCCGTGTTTGCCGTCGTATTCGGCAAGCGGATCGATAGTCTCGCCAAGGATCGCATCGCCCAGACCAGATTTCTCGATAACAGTCTGCAACAGAACATCGGTGTAAAAGTAGGCCTGACGGCTGCGGCTTACCTCCGACATCCGCGCAGCGTCAGCCGCCTCTCGATATGCTGCGGCTATGCCTGCTACACCATCGTGGACCCGGCTAACACCAACGACAAATCCGCAGAGTTCCGCCGCCAGGCTATTGGCGACCTCTCGAATCTGTGTCCCGTACGCCTCACCAAGATCGATGATGACGACTATCTCCTCCTCCCGCAATCCGACGAGGTGCCGCTGGGTCGAAGCGGCTGACAGCAGGCGCCTAACCGCAGTCAAACTGTCACGAGTCGAGTGGGGTTCCACGTCTGCACGATGGCGCCTGCGCAGGAGAATAACGTTGTGTTGTCGGCCCAGCTCCATTCCCAAGCGCGACAAGTAGCTATTCACTCGTTCTGACAGCGGATTACCTGAAATCAGCTCCTCGATCACATCCCTCTCTGCCAACTGACGGTCTTGAATTACGTTCTCGGATTCTTCGAGATACGAATTAGCTACAGCCAGCGAAACACTGTTGACGTAGCGCATCACTTCGCCTGCAACAGCGAACCCCGTCGCAGGAGATGCTTGGCATTCCGGCAATTCAGAGATCTCTCGCCAAACAACCTGGCCCCAGACACGGTAGGCGTGGAGCAATGCCTGCACCGAAACACCTTGACGGAACCTTCGCACCGCGCTGTTGCGGAATTCCTCGAGACTACGCTCCTCATCGACCTCGCCAGCAAGCCAGTTCAGCAAAGTCAGAAGGTTCCGCCGGGCCATCTCGGCGACGTCGTGATCGATGAAGCCTTCTGGCAGAGAGCGGTAATCGACGATCTCTGCGGTGTAAGCCTCCACCAAACGCTGGCTGATCCCCTCAGCCTTTCTACCAAGGTAGGCAATTACCGCAGCCATCAAAGGATCGGCCACGATCTGTCCCGGCATCTCAGCGTCTTCGGTCATAAGGACATCGTCTCACTGAAAATGAGGACTCATTTCAGCTGCAGCAGAATCGCCTGTCCCTGCCCACCGCCGCCGCACATTGCAGCAACTCCTAGGTCAATCCCACGGCGTCGCATCTCAAACGCCAGGCTCATAGTAATGCGAAAGCCCGATGCCCCCAACGGGTGACCGATCGAGATCGCCCCTCCATTGACATTGACGATACCGAGATCCACTCCGAGTTCACGAGCGCTCGCCAGCGCCACTCCGGCGAAAGCCTCGTTAATTTCCCATAGACCGATATCTTCGACGGCGAGTCCGGTCTTCTTCAGCAATTCGAACGCAGCTGCTGCCGGCTTGAGATGAAGCGAAGCATCGGGGCCCGCGACCGTAGCAGTACCGCAGATTTCAACCATAGGTTCGAACCCATGCGACCGGGCAAGTGACGCGGTCATCAGCAGCCCAGCGGACCCGGCGTCAGACATCTGTGAAGCGTTGCCGGCGGTGACTGTGCCCTCCGCGGTGAACGCGGGCCGCAGCTTTTCAAGACGGTCGATAGTGGAGTCGGCCCGTATACCTTCGTCGACGCCAAGGCCCGAAAACTCAACGATCTCTTCACCGAGGCGGCCAGCCTCTGTAGCGGCGTGCGCGCGCCGATGGCTTTCGACCGAGTACTCGTCCTGGTCTGCACGGGAGATTCTCAAATCAGCGTTGGCTCGATCAGCGATCGGCCCCATGCCAGAATCGGAGACTGCGCACCAGAGCCCGTCTTTCATGAGCAGATCAATGGCGGGCTCATCACCGACTGCAGTAGCCTGGCGGACTTGAAGTGCATGCGGCGCGCGACTCATCGAATCGAATCCGCCGACTACTGCGGAGTCCAGCTCTCCTGCCCGGATCATCGTAGCCGCCATGCCCGTGGCGAACATGCTCGCCAGGCACACGTTGTTGAGAGTGATAGCAGGAACTGTTGTCGACAGACCTCCTCGCAGAGCTGCCGAACGCGCCGGATTCTGGCCGTTTCCGGCTTGGACGACATTGGCGAGAATGACATGATCAGGCACGATGTCACCAGCGTTTCGCATCACCTCGGCGACTGCGGCCCCACCGAGGTCGAGCGGGTCGACCGTCTTCAACGCTCCGTTGAATCTCCCTACCGGTGTGCGCGCAGCACTGACGAGCACAGGGGTTCGCTCTATTGTGGACAATGGGCATCTCCTTGAGTTGTGGTTGTTTCCGGTCTAGATTCTGTCGGCCAGGTGAGGACGTTCTTGGTCTGGTTCGTCGAGGTGGATTCCCACGACCGTCAGTCGAACGCCATCGTGTAACAGACCGCCGTGCCGTCAAGAGCGATTGTTCCGTCATCGCGCACAACTTGCGTTTTGAGCTTTGTCACTGGCTTATCAGTGCGTGCTTCGAGCACTTCGACGCGACCTGTGATTTCGTCACCGGGGCGGACCGGAGCTATGAAGTCCCAGTTGACATTGAGGAATACGGTGCCAGGTCCGGGCAGTTTCTCGGCGACGACAGCGTTGAGGATGGCGCTGGTGATTCCGCCCTGGACAACGATCTCGCCGAACTTCGAGGAGACAGCAGCCGCCTGGTCGTAATGTAGGGGGTTCCTATCTCCGCTGATATCGGTGAACTTCACGATGTCTTCAGATGCAACGGTTCGCGTGAGTTCTGCAGTCTGTCCGACGGTCGGGGTGGTGGTCATCAGTATTTCTCCTTTTAACTGGTGATGGTGGTGCTATGGGTACCGGTGGCATCGGTCCCGGGCTGATGTGCAGATGGGTCTCCAGAATGGTCTCGGCGCCGCAGATACATGGCTATCGCTCCGGTCACAGGACCGGGTAGAAGAATGAGGAATGCGAACTGCCAGCTGGTGAGGTTCGCTGCCAGTGGTACTAGTTGGATGGTGAGAACGGTGATGAGGTAACCAACCGTGGTCTGAGCTGTCAGCGCCGTACCTACGTACCTCGCGTCGACGCTCTCACTCAACGCGGTGGAGAAGACTCCCGAGTCTGCGATAACCGAGGCACCCCAGATGATGAGGAATACGAGCATCAGTGGTCCGGCAACCGAGAACATGAACGGCGAACACAAACAACACAGGCCGCTGACAACAAGGGCAGACACCGCGGCCGTGCTGCGCCCGAACCGGTCAGCTAGCCATCCGCCGAGCAGGCAGCCCAGCAGACCGGCCACACCAATCGCGATGAACGACCAGGTTCCAATCACATCGGGACCTGCCTCGCTATCAACGGAACGACGGCTGAAGAGGATATAGGTTGGAAGCCACGTCCATAGTGCATAGAGCTCCCACATGTGCCCGAAATAGCCGAGGTTCGCAAGCAGCGGTGCTCGTGAGCGGAAACCCGCGAACGCGTATCGAGCTTTCGGACGGGCAGTCCGTTCTCTGCCTTTATCGTTTGGTCGGACCCAAGCCAGTGCAATTATTCCGGCGAGGATCGTGACCCCGGCAGCGATGAGCATGATCGACCGCCAAGGCAGTGACTGCGCGAGTCCGGAAATGAGATGCGGCATTCCCGAACCAAGGGTGAGCGCTCCGAGAAGTATGCCGAAGGCAATCCCCCGTTGACGGGGAGTGGTCCACGTCGCCATCACTTTCATACCGATCGGGTAGACACCTGCGAGGCAGGCACCTGTGAAGAAGCGCAACATGATGGCCGTCCATAGGCCGTCAGCACACAGCGCGAGCAACATTGTGGCCAAGCCAGCTCCGAAAGCAGAGACCCCCATGACCACCTGCGGACGGAACCGATCTCCGATGGTCAAAAGCGCCGAGGTGATTCCTCCGGCCACGAACCCGAGCTGCACCGAAGCGGTGAGCCAGACTGTTGCGAGCGGACCGATCGCCCATTCGTCCTGCAGAGACGTGGACACTGCTGTGGCAGAAAACCAGACCGTCAAGCCCAAGACTTCGACTCCGGCCAGGAGCAGAATCTGCCGCCACTTCCTCACGCTGGACTTCACTGTAGTTCGGTCACCTTAGGGGCTTCGCGTCCGGCAGCTCGGGTGCTGACGGTCGCATCGGCAGATGGCACACCGTCGCTTGTGTCGAGCACCACTGCCTTTCGGCGGTTTCCTCGGTGGGTCTCCGGTGCTGCTACCGTGGCAACGATGCTGACGATGCTCACACCGATCATGTAGAGCGCGACCAGCCAGGGGCGCCCGTCCGCGACCTGAAGCAGATAGACCGCCAACACCGGGGATACGGCACCGGCGACGGTGGAGGCAAGCTGGTACCCCAACGAGGTCCCGGTGTAACGAACCTTGGTATCAAACATCTCTGACATGAAAGCTGCCTGCGGGCCATACATCGCGTCGTGGAAGACGAAACCGATGACGATTGCCAAGGCGATGAGGATGACGTTGCGTGTATCGAGCAGAGAGAACATCGGGAAGGCAAACAGACCCGAGGCAATGGCTCCGAACAGGTAGGTCCGCCGACGTCCGAATTGGTCGGAGAGCCAGCCGAAGAGCATCAGGGTGAACACGCTGACGACACATGCCACCATGACCCCGCCGAGGGCCACTTCATCGGACATACCTAAGGATTCGCCCACGTAGGTGAGAGTGAACACTGTGAGGATATAGAAGATCGCGTTCTGCGAGATTTTCACACCCGTGGCGACGAGCAGACGTTGCCACTGGGTGCGCAGCATATCCGCGACGGGGAACCTCGCAATGTCGTCATTCTCTTTGGCATGTGCGAAGTCCGGTGTCTCCTCCATCTTCAAGCGGATGATCAGACCAGTTGCGATCAATAGTGCCGAACCGAGGAAGCCGATGCGCCAACCCCAAGCGACGAAAGCTTCGTGGCCCAAAACGAAATTGGTGATCATGAAGACGGCGTTGGCCATGAACAGACCGACCGGCACGCCCACTTGGGGCCAAGAACCGGCAAGGCCCTTCCTCGTTTCCGGCGCGTGTTCCACAGCGACGAGAACAGCGCCGCCCCACTCGCCTCCAACTCCGAAGCCCTGAATAACGCGCAAAGTGACCAGCAAGATGGGTGCCCATATCCCGATCGTCTCGAACGTCGGCAATACACCAATCAGAGTGGTTGCGCAGCCCATCATCATCAACGAGAGTACGAGCATCGACTTTCGCCCGATCCGGTCGCCGAAGTGCCCCATGACAATTCCACCTAACGGGCGGGCAATGAAACCTGCGGAGAATGTCATTAGCGAAAGCAGTGTCCCTGTGGGGCCGTCGAAATCTGTGAAGAACACCTGATTGAAGACGAGCGCCGCGGCGGTCCCATATAGATAGAAGTCGTACCACTCGATCGCGGTGCCGATGAAACTGCCCCATTTGGCGCGTCGGGCCATCTCTGGTGTCCGGGCGGATGGGGTTGTTGTTTTCGCAGTTGTCATATCCTGACCTCCTTGTCAGCCGGGCACTATTGGTCCCGGGTGGATGAGCTCCTAGTTAGAAGCGGGTGCGAAATTGAGGAGCATTTGTTTGAGCTGTTCGTCCCAGGTGGGACGAAGAGTGACTGGCAGCCCGACCCTTACGTCCGCAGGAGCGCAATCGAGGATCCTGGCCATCAACCGTGGTCCTTCCTCCAACTCGACGAGCGCGATCACATAGGGAACCTCTGCCGCCCACGCTGGATGCCCGGGCTTTTCGACAACGGTGAAAGTCCACACGACGCCCCTGCCAGACGCTGATATCCAGTTGAGGTCATCCGACCAACAGGTGGTACATAGGTTGCGCGGATAGTGTTGCTGGTGACCACAGTCGCTGCAATGTTGGATGAGCATCTGCCCGTCATTGGCACTATCCCAAAACGGCTGAGTCAATGTTGTGGTCACTAGTCCTGGCCGTCGGGTCACAGAGGTAGTGGTCTCAGTGGTCATTACTTCTCCCTTCCTAGAACGAGTGCAACTTCCTCACTGAGAGTCGCTCCGTTTCCGGTCACCAAGGCGAGTTTCGGATCAGCTATCTGACGGAGTTCGGCATCTCCACGCAATTGCAGGACCGCCTCGACCACGTGCCCCATGCCCCCGGCCAGATCGGCTTGCCCCGTCGATAGCTGTCCGCCATGCGGATTTATCGGCAGCGTGGAAGCAATAGAGAAGTCCGCTTCTTCCAACCACGGCCCGGCCTCACCTTTCCCACAGATACCTGCGTCCTCAATCGTCTCGGCAACGACGATCGAATAGCAGTCATAGATTGATAAGAAGTCAAGATCGGACGCAGTGATCGAAGCCATCCGATACGCATGGGCAATTGCGGATGCCAGCGGCGAGGTAGTCAACCTCGGCGCTTGAGACAGAGCACGATGCGTGATCATTTCACCGGCGCCAAGAAGCTGTACGGGATCGTGGGGCATGTCGAGTGCGCGTTCAGATGATGTGACAACTACGGCGGCTCCGCCGCCACAGGGCATGACCACCTCGAGGAGGTGTAGAGGTGACATCACCATCGGCGAAGCAAGCACATCGTCGATCGTGATCTCCTTCCCGTGAAAAACCGCGTTCGGGTTGAGCATCGCGTTAGACCGTTGTTTGACCGGCACCTGTGCGAGTTGTTCTGCCGTGGTACCGAACTCGGCCATATGCGCTTGGGCGACCATCGCGTACGCCTGGTTCGCACCGCTGGCACCAAAAGGAACGTCGAACTCGCGGATCGGGTTACGATTCGGCGAGCGCGGCAAGCGCTCGGGATCCCGTGCATTACCAAGAACGCAAAGGACCGTATTTGCCATGCCCGCTGAAATCGCCGCGGCCGCACGCCAGACCATCCCTGGCCCGCATGCTCCACCGAGATCCACGATGTCGGCGAAGCGCGGTTGAAGCCCGAGGTACTCCGCCACTGCTGCGGGAGCATGTTGGGGCGTCTCTCCGACCTGGGGACCGATCATCAAACCGTCGATACTTTGTGGGGTCAGCCCTGCGTCGAGAACGGCAGCGCGGCCGGCCCTCGCGATCATCTCCAGACTTGTCACCCCTGGAGTTGTGCGCCGAGGCGGAAGTTCGTGGGCTCCAACGATCGCTGCGCCCTTCATACGAATTCGCTTTCTCGGTTTTCTGCCTGCAAATGGGCACCTGGAACATTGGCCGTATTACGTAGTTCCGGTGCGACAGTCAGTGATGCTCCTGTAGCTTTGATAACTTCGTCTACGCTGAGGCCGTCGGCCACCTCACGGAGGACAAGCCCGTCATCGGTAACATCCATAACTCCGAAATTCGTGATCACCATGGAGACAACTCCGCATCCCGTCAGCGGCAATGTGCACTCTTCCAGGATCCGGTGGTCACCGTTCTTGGTTAGATGCTCCATGAGGACGATGACGCGCTTGGCGCCGTGGACGAGATCCATCGCTCCCCCAGGACCCTTGATCATCTTTCCGGGGACAGTCCAATTGGCCAGATCTCCTGTGGCCGAGACCTGCATACCACCGAGAACAGTGACATTCAGTTTGCCGCCACGGACCATGCCGAAACTCATTGCAGAGTCGAAATATGCCGCTCCTGGCAGCACGGTCACGGTTTCCTTACCAGCGTTGATGAGCTTGGGGTCCGCTTCATCCTCATACGGGTATGGCCCGACACCGACGATCCCGTTTTCGGAATGCATGACGATCTCGAGACCATCAGGAAGGTAATTCGGTATGAGGGTTGGCAGGCCGATACCGAGGTTGACATATCCGCCAGAGGGTAGTTCCTTCGCCGCACGTGCAGCCATATCATTACGAGTCCAGACCATGTTTCAAGCTCCTTAATGTGGTGGTTACAGGGTCAAACGGCCGCACGAGGACGGGTTCTCAGCTTCTCGATCGGGAGTTCGTCGCGCACTTCTGCGGTCTGAGCGATAACCCGATGTACGTAGATTCCGGGTATGTCGACATCATCGGGGTCAATCTCTCCAGGCTCTACAAGCTCTTCAACCTCCGCTATCGTGATGCGACCACAGGTGGCGACAACCGGGCTGAACGCCCTCTCCGCCTTTTCGAAGACGAGATTTCCGTGCCGGTCACCTTTGGCTGCACGCACAAGTGCAAAGTCCGGGACAATCGCCTGTTCGAGTACGTAAGTCAATCCCTGACCGAAATGATCGAACTTGCGAGTTTCCTTCGCTGGCGACTCAACAATCACTTTGCCTGAGGAGTCGTAGCGCCAAGGCAGTCCACCGTCCGCTACGACGGTGCCGACCCCGGATGCCGTGTAGAAGCCGGGGATACCCGCACCACCGCACCGCATACGTTCTGCGAGAGTGCCTTGCGGGGCGAATTCCAGTTCGAGCTCGCCGCTAAGATACCGCCGGGCGAATTCCTGATTCTCTCCGACGTACGAAGCAATCATCCGGGTAATCTGCCCGGTTGTAAGCAGCTCTCCCAGACCCCAATCATCGACTCCGCAATTGTTCGAGATGATCTCGAGGTCACCGACTCCAAGGTCCCGGAGGGCGCGAATCAGAGTAATCGGAACTCCGACTAATCCGAATCCTCCGACTGCGATTGATGCACCGGTGGGAATGTCCGCGACAGTATCTGCAGCAGATGAGTGCACTTTGTCCATAACGTGTGGTCTCCTTCGACATCGTCATTGATCCGACTGAAGACGACGCTACGAGTCGCGCACTACTTCGGTCACTGCTTGGAAACGCAGACTTCGACTCAAGAGATTGAAAAATACGCAAAATTGCACTTCAGGTGGCTGTAACTGTCTCGAGCTAACCATTTGGCTGCTAATAGTTTCGGTCATTTCCATGCCCGCGGGGATTCCCAAGACTCTCGCTCAGTTCGGACCTGCCGCCTTCACGATAGAACAGGCCAAATCCTGACCCGTCCGGCTTCTTCACACCTTGCGCGACTGAAATAGGCACAAGGCAAGTTCAACGAGCTCGTCTGCTTTCAAGCATCGGAAGAGGTCGAGGTCGCGGACGGGCCCGCCCCGCGGGATACGAATTCGGATCGCTCGCCAGTTTCAACATTTCCGACTCCATCCGTCACCAAGGGATACTGGTCGCTGGCCTTGAAGCTCATACCGCTAGGATTGGTCGCCACGTTCATGCGCGCTGTCATGAACGAGGGCATTGGCGTATTAATTTTCCTCAGCTATGCTCCAACGAACTCTCGGATCGTAGACAGTTCACGCCGCGCCTGCGACAGCCCCATACGGTGAGCAGCCGCGAGACGTGAGAGATCGCGGGTGCTGTTGTCGACCGGCATGCGTTCGGGGACGAAGACGTGCGCCTTGCCCTCCGCTTCGAGCTCGAAGATGCGTTCACGGGTCTCGTTGTAGCGCTTCCACCGCGTCAGCAGCGCATCGGCTAAGGCCGGATACTTTCGGAAAATGCCGCGAAAGACTGCAGGGAATCGCTGCGGCTCCTTCCAGTAACCACGTTCTTGCGTGAGAACAATGACGAACTTCTCGAAACCCTCGCGCTGAGCCTGGCTCAACGCGATGCCGCCATCCTCCCCCATAGCACCGTCGACGTACACATGCCCATCAAGGTGCACCGGCGGCATGACAATCGGCATCGTCGATGACGCCTGCACTCGGATCATCAGATCGTCGATATTCGGGGTGTCCTTCTTCGACCACACCGCCTCGTCGCCGGTCACCGCATCGAACGCGATGACCCGCATATCACCGGTGCTCGACTCATATGTGTCCCAATCGAACGGCAGTGCTTCGTCGGGTGCACCTGCACGCTGGTAGATGTACTCACCATGGAACATCCCCTTGCCTCGAGCGAAGTAGCGCCACCCACCGAATTCTTCTTCTTTGGCGAACTCGACGAACGATCGACGCACTCTCCATTTATCCTCGGATAGGTAGTTCACTGCAGTGGACGCTCCAGCACTGATGCCAGCGACCCAATCGAACGACAGACCATCGTTGAGCAAGACAACGGCCATGGCGCTAGTGAGCGACGCTCGCATTCCACCGCCTTCGAAGATGAGTGCGGTATCGCTGATTCGCGTCGTCTCCACTGGCTCCGTCACTTGGCCTACCCGAGCCCTTCCCATGTCATCCGCTGTCTGAGCGCCGGCGCAAGGACCAACGCTGCAATCACACTACCAGCAAGTAACATCCAGGCGCCGAAGTACGTGAAGAGTTTGAGCTCTGGTGCCAATGCTGGGCCGAAGTCTGCAGCCATGAGGATCACTCCGCCGAGGATGAGTGCAGTCGAGACGATCACCTGAATGAACTGCTCGACCGTGGAAACAAGCAGATTCTTGATAGTCGCAATGTTCAGTCCGCTCGTACCGACGTCGAGCGTACCGTCCTGCAGATGGCCAGCAATGCGCGAAATCTGCCCGGGCAGCTCGGCGATCTGCGGTGCGGTCGCCGCTGCGTATAAGGTCATCTCGTGTCGGTCGACTCCCAGTCCCCCAACTTCCCGGAGCAGTGTTTTGCCGTTCTGCGTGACCAGCGCCAGCAGATTGAGTTCGGGCACGAGACGGGTGATCGACCCTTCGAGGGTGCTGATGGCACGGAATGCCGTTGCCACGGAGGCCGGCATCGGGAAACCGAAGTCGACGACGAAGTCAATGAGTTCGCCGAAGAGCGCAGCCGAGGTCGAGCCCGGTGCCCCGTCTCCGTACTTGAGCATTATCTGCCCGATCTCTCGCTGCAGCTCCCGCAGGTTCACTTCGCTCGGTGTGCCGAGCAGCTCGAGGATTGCGGCAGTTGCCGCTTGCGAGTTCTGCGAGTCGAAGGCCATGAGCAGCAAAGCGATTGCTCGACGGTCGCGTTTGTCAATGCGTCCGACGGCACCGAAGTCGACGAGGCCTGCACGACCTGCGCTCGAGACGACGATGTTTCCGGGGTGGAGGTCGGCGTGGAAGATGCCCTTCCCGAGCACCTGGCGGACGACCATGAGGAAGAGGTCCTGGGCGATCTCTCTGCGCGCGATTTCGGAGAGGTGGTCGACCACCTCGGCGCCGTGGGACAGAGGGGAACCTTCGACGAGGTCCATGACGATGACGAACTCGCCGGAGAGCTCCTTGTACACGTGAGGGATGTGGACGACGGAATCGGTCTTCGTCGTCGACCGGCCGGTCTCATCGGCGAGGCGGAGGGCTTCGATGTGGGCGAGTTCGCCGCGGTAGTCGAGTTCGCCCTGCAGGGAATCGACGAAGCTGCGAGCGAGCTTCGCGATGCCGATCTTCTTCGCCCAGTCGGTGGTGCGATCGAGACGGTCGGCCAGGGTGAGGACGATATCGCAGTCGGCGCGGACCTGTTTGCGGATCTTCGGCCGTTGCACCTTGACCGCGACCACGCGACCTTCCCAGGTCACGGCGCGGTGGACCTGGGCGACGGAGGCACCTGCGAAGGGCTTCTCGTCGAACTCGGCGAACACCTCGGCGACGGGACGGCCCCATGCGGCCTCGAGCTGATCCTTCACCTCGGCGAAGGGAACGGGCTTCACCCCGGCCTGGAGGGTGGAAAACTCCTCGACGAATTCGTGCGGGATCATGTCACCGCGCGTGGCGATGAACTGGCCGAGCTTGATGAACGTGACCCCCGAGGCGGCCAGGGCGTCTCGGGTGGTAGCAGCGATCTCTCGGAGGGAGACACGCAGGGTGGGGATTCTGGGTCGAAGGTAGCGGGAGAGGCCGAATTTGATGAGGATCTTCTGGATCTGGGCCAGGCGGTTGACTCGGCGGTACCAGGTGGGGATCTTCGGCGCGTTGCGGATGAGTGAGCTCAGGGTGCCCGAGGGCATGATGAGTTCGATCGCGAGGAGGACGAACATCTGGATGACGATGAACCAGGCGAAGAGCAGCAGGAAGACCATGATGGCGGGGAAGCTCATCGACAGGTTCGGGTATTGGTCGGATTCGGAGATGCCGAGGAGTTTGTAGGCCTGGAGGGTGATGGGCCAGATCGAGAGGCCCATAATGAGGGAGACGATGGTATTGCGGGCGGCTCCGGTGCCGGTGAGCATCAGCCGCCGGACGAGGAATCCGACGATGAGCGCGCTGAGGACGCCCAGCCCGATGGTGTAGAGGATCGTCACCCGTCAGCCCTTCCGTCGTCTATGCCCTGCGCGTTCACCAGCCTAGTTGATCAAGGGGCAGGTGAGATTGAGAGTTTGTGGTGGATCAGAATAGCCCTCTTCAGATCACGCACCGACAGCGATATCATAATAGTGATATCAAAGGAGGAGACGTGGAACAGATTCTTATTCGTAATCTGCCGGAAGGCACCAAAGCCATATTGCGCAGACGAGCAGCTGCTCATAACTCGAGCATCGAGGCAGAAGCCAGGGAAGCTCTTGCCGTTGGCATTGCGGCCGAGGAACCGACACTCGTCGACCTCATCTCAATGAGCACCGATACTCAGGTCGAGTTCGAGCCGAAGCGCCTTGGCCTGAAGGCACGTAGCGCAGAGCTATGAACTTCCTTCTTGACACGAACGTCGTCTCAGCTCTGCGAGTCCGGGGTCGAAATCCGGAAGTTGAAGAGTGGTCCAGTTCGATACCCGCACAAGCCCAGTATGTTTCTGCCTTGACCATTTCCGAGATCGAGCGTGGTGTAGCGGCGAAGGAACGCACGGACTCACAGCAAGGCAAGATTTTGCGAATGTGGTTCGAGGACATGTTGCTTCCTGGCTTCGCGGGACGCATTCTCCCCTTCGACCTGCCTGCCGCCCGTGCGCTGGGCTCGTTCCGCGTGCCCGAGTATGCCCCGCTCGACGACGCACTCATTGCTTCGATCGCCATTGCCCACCACATGACTGTCGCTACCCGAAACACTAAACATTTCGAAACATTGGATGGAGTGCAGTTGGTGAATCCGTGGACGGGCTATTCCAGCTGATCACAGCACAACACTAGATTCAATGGTTCGATACTGTGGTACTCACATAGGTCGAGAGCAGGTTGGCACGATTCTTTTCGGACTGAGAATCGGCGTCGGCGTTAATCCGTGCCGTAGGCGAATACGCTGGCGGATATGCTCTGCGACTTCTATCAGCGTGGATGGAAGGAAACTGGCTGGATATGGCAGTAGTCAAAGGTGGTTCGACGGTATATGGAGGTGCCGTAGGCTTCCTCATGTTGGAAACTCAGTTCCCTCGGATTCGCGGCGATGTGGGGAACTACGGAACATGGGACTTTCCTGCGATCTATGAAATCGTGCCGGAGGCTCTACCCTCGAGTGTGATCGGTGTCGATATCGATGACAGCCTCGTGGACGCATTCCTGGCGGCAGGGCGCAATCTGGTTCAAAAAGGCGCGAAAGTTATAGGAACGAGTTGCGGGTACCTTTCGGCAATCCAACCAATTCTGACCCATGAGTTAAGGGTCCCCGTTGTCGCGTCTTCCCTGGTGCAGGTGCCGCTCGTCTCGAGCATCGTTGGGCGCAATGCTCCAATCGGGATTCTCACTGAGCGACCCCATCTTGAAGACTCCCATTTCACCGCTGCTGGGTGGCAACCGACGGACTTCGACATACGCCTCGGGAGCTTCCGCGCGAACTCCTATTTCCCGCAAGTTTTCATTGATAATTCCCCGACTGCAGACGTCGATCAGCTCAGTTCAGAAATCCACCTCGCCGTAGGAGACCTCGTCTCTACACATCCAGACATTCGGGCAATCGTCTTCGAATGCACTAACTTCGTGCCGTTCAGCAAGAGTCTGCGAGAGCGATTCGGACTGCCGATCTTCGACTACCATACTGCGATCACTAATGCGCACAATGCGGTTGTCGGACCCACGTTTACCCCAACGCTCTGAGGGCATTTACAGTGCCCGCAGATCCGTCAATTGCCAGTTTTCTCCATATTCGAACGCTCAGAGCTGTCGTCGAATACGGTTCCTTCAGCGGTGCTGCGAAAGAACTCGACTACACAACTTCGGCGATATCTCAACAGATCTCACAGCTAGAGAAGACCCTCGGAGTAAAACTCTTCGAACGCGGTCCTCGCAGTGTTTCAGTAACTGCCGCAGGAGAACAGATGTACGAGCTCGGCGCAGATCTGCTCGGCTCTATCGCTGAAATCGCGGACAAGATGACCGCCCATTCCAAAGGAGAGGCTGGTCGCCTGCGTGTGACTGCAGTGGGTAGCGCTGCCGCCCAACTGATGCCCCGAGCTGTCGCCAACATTGCCGCGGAGCACCCTGAGGCCCGGATCAGCGTAGTCTCGCCTGGACCCCACTTAGATGTAGGTCAAGCAGTGAGAACAGGAGAAGCCGATATTGGCGTCGTCTATGAGTACACCGGACGACCGCCGCAACATGTCCCCGGGCTGGACCGAACGCCGCTCTTGTCAGAAGAGATGGTTGTCCTCGGACGGGACCAAGGTCCGTCAGGGTCACGAGACTCGCTTCGGGTGTTTGGCAATGCACCGTGGGCAAGTGGAAGTCGGGGGAGCATCCAGGACATGGTGCTCAACAGTGTGTGCCAATCCGCCGGCTTCATCCCCCAGGTCTACCATCGGAGCGACGATCTCGACGTCATTAGGGGTTTCGTCAGTCAGGGGCTGGGCATTGCATTGGTTCCAGTCCTGGCCCTTGGAATAGATCGAAACATTCGACTTTATCGGCTTAACGAGGTTACAGCTCGTCGGCAAGTGCTCCTCGTCAGCAGGACTACAGATAGCAATCCGCTCGTGGATATAGCGATCTCGGCTTTTCATAGTGCTGCAGAGGATTTTCTCGACTGGTCATTGACAGCGTTCGGAGTCACGTTTGAGACGCCGATGCTGAATGTGACGACCGAGCTTCAATAATAATGAATCTGAGGTCGAGGATTTCTCGCCCTTGGCCACTACCTGCGACGGCTGAGTCTGAGCTTAAATGAACTCTCATATAGCCATTCAATAGATGGCCTCCGGCAAAGACGTCATACAGAACAAGGCGGGACCGATGATGCAAGAGGACTACATAGTCTGTCGATGCGAAGACGTAACCCTCAGCAGCATAGAAACCTGCATGGACAATACGGGCGTCCTCAGCCTTCAAGAGACCAAGCGTCGGCTGCGAGTCGGTATGGGAACATGTCAAGGCAGAGTCTGTGGTCCCCTGCTCCAGAAGATCTTCGGTAAGACTTCCACAGATCCGCTCGATAGAAACGCAGTCCTCAGGCCAGTTCCGCTGAAAGACATTGCAGGGCGATGCGCCAGTGACGAGGCTGTGCACCCATGACGCGAATCAACAATCATCCTGTCCTCGGCCCCTCCACAGCAGAAACGGTCGAGATCATTGTTGACGGCCAAACGGTCATAGCTCGTGAAACCGATTCAGTTGCCGTTGCGCTGTGGGCAGACGGTCAGAAAGTCATTCGTCGAAGTAAAACCGGCCTAGCACGAGGAATGTATTGCGGAATCGGCCACTGCTTCGAGTGCCGACTATTCGTTGCTGCCAACGACGGCGTCGAGGCCAGTGTGCGATCGTGTCTGACCCCAGTCCACGGGGGTATGGAGATCAGGACTCTCGGGAAATCAGATGTTAACGACGCGGAACCCGAACAATGAGCCACACTGACGTCGCTATTGTCGGAGCTGGTCCGGCAGGCTTGGCCGCAGCGACCCAAATTGCGCAAACTACCTCCGCCCGCGTGACCGTCGTTGACGAAAATCCCGCTCCAGGCGGCCGATTGCGTGCCCAGCTCTATCGGAGAGAAGGATCCTGGTTCATCGGTGGCGACCATGCCCGCGCAATGGCGCACAATGCCATCTTGTCGGGAGTGACATTTGTGTCCGAATGCCAGGTGTGGTCTCTCGATACACAAACGAGCAGTGCTCACACCGCAGAGACTACCGAAGCGCATGGCCCGACTCCTCGCTTTCGGCTCGGTCTCAGCGGAGGCCGTACTCTGACCTCTGACTACCTCATCGTCGCGACTGGCGCCGCTGAGACAGCGACGGCCCTGCCGGGGTGGACCACCCCAGGAGTACTGGCGGTCGGAGCCGTTCAGACCATGCTCAACGTGCATCGGGTCCTTCCAGGGGATCGAATGGCAGTCATCGGAATCGATCCACTATCGCTCTCGATCGTCGACGAACTTGCAGCCGGTGGTGGCGCCGTCCAGGGTGCGTATCTCGCACCCCCACCGAGTTCCGCCAGGCCTTCGGTAAAACCGAGTGAGATCTTCTCCCGATTTGCCGACCTCCGGAATCTCGCCCCCACGCGCATACTCTCAGCCGCAATGAGGCTACTTGGAGTCCCCGGAGTTGCATCCTTCGTTGCTCGACTGTGGCCAGCAGTCGGCGTCAATTTGGCGGGGATGCCCCTGCACCTTCGCGAATGTGTGGTCGGCATCGATGGAGACGACCAGGTCACAGCAATCCGCACATCTCGAGTGGATATCCACGGGCGACCGGCGGGACGCGAAAGGGTGGTACCTGTCGATGCGGTCTGTATCAGCGGAGGTCTACACCCACTTCAAGACCTCACCAGCGAATGCGTCCTTGTCGACATCCCCGAACTCGGCGGAACAGTTCCATTGCATGGACCCAATCTGGAGACCACTGTCAGTGGCCTCTATGTAGCCGGCAACACCACTGGGATCGAATCCGCATCTGTGGCCGAAGCACAGGGGCGACTTGCAGGTACTGCGGTCGCGGCGGATATCACGGGCGCACCTGCGGAAGCCGGCCTTGAATCGGCCCGAGCTGGTGTGCACCGAGCACGTGACACAGCACCTATCTCTTTCATGCCACGAATCAATGAGGGCCGACAACGCATGGACGAAATGTGGTCCGAGCGACTCAATGCAGAGGTGCCAGCATGAACGATTCACCTGCCGATGTCGTCGTGATCGGAACCGGAGTCATCGGCTCGTCTATCGCATGGCGTCTCTCTCAAGTGGGGATGAAAGTCGTCGTCATCGACTCCGCATCACCAGGTGCTGGTGCCTCCGGTTCGTGCGACAAAGCCATCTTTCTCCAGTCGAAACGTCCAGGTCTGCCGATGCGGATGGCAGTGGAATCCCGTTCGATGTACTCCACGTTGGCTGATGAACTCGACGCTGAAATCGAGTTCAGCCCCGATGGAGGCATAGTCGTCATCGAGACTCAAGCTCAACTGACATTCATGACCGCTTTCGTCGAAGAACAACGACGTGCTGGCATTTCCGTGGAGCTTCTCAGCGGCGACGAGGTGCGAGCGCATCAGTCCGGGCTCGGCGACCACATCCTCGGTGCCAGTTACAGTCCTGATGATGCCGAGGTCAATCCTCTCTCGCTCAACGCGGCTCTCATTGACGCAGCAGTCCGGGCCGGGGCCGAAGTCCGCCGTCAGCACGAGTTTCTCGATGTAATTCGACGAGGTGATCGTATCCACGCTGTCGTCACGTCAAAAGGGCGGATTCCGACACACCTCGTCATCAATGCGGCAGGCGCGTTCGCCGGAGTCGTCGGGTCTCGTGGCGGAGTCGACACTCCGATCACACCACGTCGAGGAACAATTCTCATCTCCGAAGCGCACCAGCGCATCGTCAATGGAAACATACTGTGCGCCCAGTATGTCGCAGCAAAACATCTTGCCGATGCTCCCGGAACCGAAGCACCGCCTTTCGGAATCGGTTTGTCACTCGGCCAGACTGCCTCGGGCACTCTGTTGATTGGTGGGAGCCGCGAGTTCGCAGGATTCGACAAACGCACCAAGGGTGACGTGCTTTCTCATATCGCCGCACATGCGACGCGAATAATGCCCTCCCTCAAGAACGTTCGCATCGTACGGGCGATGACCGGATTCAGGCCGTACACCGGCGACGGGCTGCCAATCATCGAACGCAGTTCGGAACTCGACGGGTGGATCACAGCCGCGGGGCACGAAGGCGACGGCATTGCGCTGACACCGATCACCGGCATCCTCGTGCGAGATCTGATCACAGGTGAGCGCACAACGGGCGACTACCTTCCACATCTGAGCAGCCGCAGAAGTTCACTCCTCCAGCGCGAGCAGACCGGACCATCTCTACGAAAGCAGGCATCATGATTATTGTCATCGGATCGCTGGTGGTGCTCTTCGCCATTGCCCTCATCAAGAAGATCCCTTTCATCGGTGGCAATATTCAAATCGCGCTCCTTGGAGGTGGACTCGCAGCCGCCCTCTTGTCCGGGATGGCGCCCATCGACTACGTCACCGGCACAATCGACGGGATCGACAAGTTGGCGTGGGTCATCGCATTGAGCATTTTCGGAAGCATCTACGCCGAAACGCAGGTACGCATCGGCGCGATGAGCACGACGATGCAGTTCCTTCAAATACTGTTCGGCAAGTCCCCTCGCGGTCTGATCGCTGCCACTTTCGTAACGCTCACCCTTGCAGGCTCACTATTGGGTGACGCCATCGCCGCTGCGACGGTGATCGGATTCCTCGTCATCCACGCTTTGGCCGAAATGAAGATCAAGCCAGCGCAAATCGGGATGATCATTCTGCTGGGTGCTTCTCTGGGCTCCCTCATGCCACCTATCAGTCAGGCAGTCTACTTATCGGCGTCACTTGTCGATACAAACCCTGACCCTGTCACGCTGTGGTCGTATCTCACCGTGACTATCGGCGTCATCCTAGCGATTCTCGAATCCTTTCGGTTTGTCCGCAAACGCAAGTTGGAGAAGATCGGCGTTTCCGAGACTCTCGCCTCGTCGGGAGGAGGCGATTCCCTAGGAACGGGTGCCGCGGGTGACGAAGGAACTCGACTTGTTCAACTGGGAAAATTGGCCCGACAACGGTGGAAGAGCATGCTCCCATTGGCCGTGCTCATCGTCATTGTCCTGCTGAAGACTGGGGCGGGATACGACATCTTTGCCGAGATCCCGGTCGTCCGAGACGTAACGGCATGGATGAACTCAGTGCCGATCCTCAACGGGCTGGCATTCCCCGTGGTGTCGGCCATCATAGTGGCAACAATCGTCGCTTTCTTCTTCTCCGAAGTTCGCAAATCGCCGGTCGAGACTATCGGCACCGGACTAAAGAATGTCCGTCAGACTGTCGGCATCCAATTGTGTGCAGCGTTCCTCATCGGCTGCTTTTACGCTAGCGGTGCCGTCGACACAGTTTCCGAGATGGCTGAACATGTGTCAGGCTCCGGAGTCGCTGTGATCAGCACAGTGGCTTTGATGATCCTGGGCATGCTGGTGGGGTCGCAAACTGCGGCTCAGACCATCGTTGTTCCGTTCGCTTCCCCAATTCTCGAGAATGCGGGAGTCGATCCGACCAACATTGCTGTCGGGATGAGTCATATCGCTGCATCCGCTCAGAATCTGCCGCCCGTCGGTCTGACTGCATTCGTCGTGTGTGGCCTCGTAGGGGCAACCTTGAAGACGAAAGTCGATCCGGTGAAGGTCATGGTCCTCGCACTGCCGAATTCCTTGTACTTCATTGTTCTCGGCATGCTCTTCCTCCTACTCGGTTGAGAAGAACTATTCC
This sequence comes from Brevibacterium sp. Lmc1, assembly GCF_057654315.1. Taxonomy (NCBI): domain Bacteria; kingdom Bacillati; phylum Actinomycetota; class Actinomycetes; order Micrococcales; family Brevibacteriaceae; genus Brevibacterium; species Brevibacterium sp. Lmc1. The sequence goes on from NZ_CM172803.1 coordinate 2,623,177, forward strand.
GAGAGAAGGCCCGATTGAAGCAGAACTCACTTCTGAGCTGGAACGTCCTTACTCCGGCCGATGCTTGGCCATGACCTTCTCGAACAGTTCGTCGCCGAGCTTGTCGTAGGACGCGTCCTCCGAGTACCACTCGTCGAGTGAGGCGAAGTCGCCCTTGTCGTCATAGCCGAGTTCGGACACGGACTTCGCCCACTCAGATCCAGCAGAGCCCAGCGTCTTTGGCGCGTCGGTGACTCCGGCCTTATCCGCGGTCTTGTCCGACAGGGTCTTCGCATACTTCGCCATCTGCTTTTGCACGTCATCATCAAACGGCTGAACTGAACCGTCGTTGTCCTTCGCCTGCTCGACGGCCTGCGCCTTCGCTCCGATGACGACCTCCATCATCGTGGAGAACGTCGTCGACATCGAGTCGAAGATGACCTGCTGGTAGGCCACCGGCAGCTCCGAGTATTTCTTCCCCGCCGTGATCGCACCGGCCGAACGAGCAATGCCCGCGTCCGAGGCCACACCGATGTTCGGGGCCACCTCGAAAGTGCCGGCCTCAACGTTCGGCGCCAGCTGACCGAGATCACAGTCGACGGTTCCACGCTGCAGCGCCTCATAGGTCTCCGGGAACGACAGCGACACCGGGGTCGCACCCAGGTCGGTCACCTGCTTTCCTGCGGCAGCCGAACCGACGCGGACCTGCTTGCCCTTCCAGTCATCGAGCGAGGTCATCGGCTTCGAGCACATCGTCGAATACCCACCGGCAGCGAGCATCGGAATGAGCGGAACAAGGTTCTTCTTCTCGAACTCCTCGAGCACCTCGGGCGTCTCCCACGCCGTCTGCACACCGGCCGCGTTCGCCGCCAGGTCACTGGCCACCGGCGAGGACGGCAGCGTCGACATGGCTGTGCCGATCGCGTCGAAAGCCGGGTACTCTGCCGGGGTGTACGACGGCAGAGTGAATGCGAGGTCGACTCGCCCGTCGGCCAGGGCGTCATCGACGTCTTCGTAGCTGGCGATCGCCTGGCCCCACACGATGTCGACGGTGATCTTTCCGCCGGAGCGTTCCTCGATGGCCTTCTTCACGTCGAGTCCGTTCGGCGCGAGGATCGACTTCTCCGACATCGCCGACGGCTGGAACTTGATCGTCACCGGGTCAAGGTCGGCAAGTGCCTCATCGATCTCCTCCTGAGAGGCGTCATAGGCGAAGCCCTCCCCCGCGGAGTCTCCCGAAGCCGATCCGTCGCCGCCGACGGATCCGGCGCATCCAGCCAGCAGTGCCAGCGATGCGACCGCCGCGATTGCCTGAGCGGGGCGGGCTGCCGTGCAGATGCGCTTCATGGGACTCCTTTGAACGAAGGCTGAGAATTCCCTCCAATCATATGCCTGAATGAGGTCACCCTAACCATGAGTCCGCTCACACCCTGCGGCAGCCACTCGAACGACACCGCGCACGGGTGGGCGGGGCCGCCTCGGCGAGGGTTATCCGGACATTCCCCCGCTGGTGCGGCTGATGAGGTCGGGCAGCCATTCGGACATTCCGGGCACGGCGACCATGAGAATGAGGAAGATGACGACGACGGGCAGGAACCACAGCAGGGAGATGAAGATATCGCGCAGCGTGACCGTGGCACCGAGGTTGACCTCGGGGTTCTTCGCGATCGAATGGACGATGTAGGGGATGATGCCGACCGGCGGGGTGACCATGGCGAACTCGCCGAGGAGGACGACAAAGACCCCGAACCACAGCGGGCTGACGCCCATCGTCTCGAGAGTGGGCAGGAGAATCGGAATGGTCAGCAGCATCATCGACAGGGTGTCGAAGAACATGCCCATGACGATGTAGAGGACGATGAGGACGAGCAGGAATCCGATCCGCGAGAGCCCGAGGTCCGTGATGAGGCCGGTGAGGATGGGGGCGAGTCCGGTGATGGCGAGCAGGCTGGTGAGCATGGTCGCGCCGATCATGATGAAGAAGATCGCCGAGGTGGCCGCCACCGTATCCATGGCCGAGTCCGCAATCTTCCGCCACGGTTGTTCCCTTCGTTTTTCCCACAAACACAGCAGAAGTGAGCAGAGAGCGGCGGCGGCTCCGGCCTCGGTGGGGGTGAAGATGCCGGAGAACATTCCGCCGAAGAGAACGACGAGGATGACCGCGAAACCCCAGACTGCGGTCAGCGAGGTGAAGCGGTCGCGCCAGGTGGTTGTGGGGCGGGTGGTGTCGGCTGCGTCTGCTGTGTTCTGGCCGCGGCCGACGAGTTTCGGGGCGATGACGCCGATAGCGAAGATGAAGGCGGCGAAGCAGACTGCGAGCAGAATTCCGGGGACGGCACCGGCCATGAGGGCGGGGCCGACCGGCACGGAGGCGATGCCTGCGTAGACGACCATGAGGATCGAAGGTGGGATGAGGTTGCCGGTCATGCCGGAGACCATGATCGTGCCGACGGCCATGCGGCGGTCGTAGCCGGCTTTGAGCATTTCGGGGATGCCGGCTCGGCCCAGGGCGTAGGTCATGCCGATGGTCGACCCGGTCACGGCGGACAGTCCCGCACCGGCGAAGGTGGTGCCGATGCCGATGCCTCCGGGCAGCCAGGAGAACCAGTGGTCGGCAACGCGGTAGATCTTGCCGGAGAGTCCGGATTGGGTGAGCAGCATGCCCATGAAGATGAACATGGGGAGCACGCTCATCGACCAGTCCGAGACGGCGCTGAACGGGGAGGTGGAGAGGATGTTCATCGTCGCCGGGATCCCCGATACGGCGTAGACGCCGATGATCGACGGCACGGACAGGGCGATGGCGACCGGCACGGAGAGGAAGAGGAGGACCAGCATCATCCCGATACACCAAGCCCCGCCAATCGCGGCACTTGGGCTGGTGAAGAGGCCGACGAGGCAGACGGCGACGAGGCCGAAGCCGATGGTCAGGGCGAGTGTGCCGGGCCGGTCGCGGCGGGAGCCACTTGGGAAGAGGGCGGTCGTGTTCGGGCGTTGGGCGCCGGTGATGGTCGCGCTGTTTGAGTCTTCTGGTGGCAGCGGTGCGCCGGTGAGGTCGGTGTTCGCGTTCACTGCTCCTCCCTTACCTGACTGCGGCGGTTCCGGAGGATGGCGATGACATCGAGGATGTAGAGCACGGCGAGGAGCACGAACACGATCGGCACAAGGTAGTACACGGGCCAGGTGATGACATCGGAGACATCGGCGGTCGACCCGATCGCCGTGTTCTCCAGCGCCTTACCCAGCCCGAACCAAGCGAAGGCGACAGAAACGAGGGCGCCGAGGATGCACGCGAAGACCGTGAACACGGCGGCGGTGGCGGGCTTCGCCCGCTCGGTGGCCATGGTCACGGTGATGTGTTCCTTCTGCAGCTGAGCGGCCGGGATGCCGAGCAACGCGACGACCGGCAGGTACCAGTATTCGACGATCTCATTGGTGCCATAAATTGGGGCGTGGAAGATCGACCGAGCCAGGGCATGGGTGACAATGTGGAGCATCATCACGATGATCGCCGCGGCCGTGGTGACCGTCAGCCACCTATCGAGGACTTTGGTGAACGTGCTCATCAGGAGTCACTGTAGCCGTCGGGCGAAGTGCGGTTGGTGCCTGCGCTGCTTGCGGCTGGGACGTTGCCCTCCGCGGCTGCCCCACCGCCGGTGACATCGGAAGCTCGCAACGCTTCAATCAGGTCGACGACTTCGGAGGCGTCTGCCAGTCCGTCCGGGATCATCGCGGTGATGCGGCGGGCACCGGCCTCGGCAAGGGCGATGGGGTCGATACCTGAGATTTGGGAGTAGCGGCGGGCGCTGCGAGGCAACAGTGCGACGCCGAGTCCGTTGGAGACCAGGGATTGGATGGCGCCGGGGTTATCGGTGATGTGCCGGGTGCGGGGCTCGAAGCCTGCGGTGCGGCAGAGGCGTTCGGCGGTGGATCGGCAGCGCACGCATCCCATGATCCATGGCAGTTCGGCGACGTCGTTGAGGTGTTGGATCTGCCCGGCACGATTCCACCGTTCGGGAACGAGCAGATCGAGGTGGTCGGCGCCGAGGTCAACGGTCATGTGGCCTGCCAGCTCGGGTGGGGATTCGTCTTCATGATGGAAGAGAAAAGCGATGTCAATGGCGCCGTCGTCGAGCAGGCGAAGCGCTTCGGGCGGTTCAGCTTCGGAGACTTCGTAGGAGTGGTGAAGCGGTGAGTCTGTCTGCGTGCCCGCGTTTGCCTCTAACCGACCGAGCGCCGCAGCTAGTGGGCCGATGACGAAGCTCGGGAATCCGGCAAGACGCACATTGCGTCCGCCGAGTCCGAAGGCCTTGGCGAGGTCGCTGCGCAATCCCGTCACCGAGGCGGCCACCTCGTTGGCGCGAATGCGCGCAAGCTGGCCGGCAGTGGTCAAACGAATACCGCGTGGAGTGCGGTCGAAGAGGGTGACGCCGAGGTCCTTTTCGAGAGCCGTCATGTGTTGTGACAGTGCTGGTTGGGACCAGCCGAGTTCACGGGCGGCGCCACCGATGCTGCCGGATTCGGCGATGGCGCCGAAGATGAGCAGGCGTTTGGGCTCACCGAGGTCGAGAGCCTGCTCGAAGACATTAGCCATAAGTCCAGCTTATGCCAGAGCAGAGGGAACTGGGCCTACCGAAGGCAGATGATGCGCACCACACTGGAAGTAATCGTCGTGAAGTCACTGCAGAGTTGAGGAGTCGGAATATGCGCAGGATCGGTCTGCTGGGTGGAATGAGCTGGCATTCGAGCATCGAGTACTACACGAAGATCAATGATGCAGTGGCTAAGCAGCTCGGCGGTCACCATTCGGCGCAGATCCTCCTCGACTCGTGCGACTTCGCAGATATCCGCGAGCTGCAGGAAGCCAACGATTGGGCGGGCAGTGATGCATCGCTCGTCTCGACGGCACAGCGTTTGGTCGATGGCGGTGCCGAGGCTGTCGCGATTGCCACGAATCTCATGCACAAGTGCGCCCCAGCGATCGAGGCGAAGGTCGATGCGCCTCTTATTCACATGGTCGATTCGATCGCGACGATGGCGAAGCGCCGTGGCTATTCGACGCTGGCCGTTCTGGGCACCCGATGGACAATGCTCGAGGACTTCTATACCGGCCGCCTCGAGGCGCAAGGCATCAAGACGCTGGTGCCGGATGAGGCGACATGCCTCGAAGTCGACCAAATCATCTGGGACGAACTCACTCAAGGAGTCTTCACGGACAAGTCGCGTGCCCGGTACGTCGAAATCATGAACGACCTCAAGGCTCGCGGTGCCGACGCGGTCGCTCTGTCGTGCACTGAAATCGGCCTTCTGGTCCCACCAGAGACCGCTCCCCTGCCGGCCATCGATTCGGTCGATGCGCATGTCGCAGCAATCGTCGAATGGATGATGGCGGAGGAGCCCGCACTCGCTCAAGCATGATTGCTGCTTGGGTCTGCCCCATAGTCCAAGTCGACCTTCCTGAAAGTTCCCCAACCACTGATGCTCTAGGGGTTACCGCAGGGAGCCTGTCCGGACTACAGTCAGCACATGACAACTCAGATCTCGCCGAGAGCGAGAATCGATCGGTGGGGTCCACTACTGATCATCTTGGGCGTGTGGTTCGTTGCTTTCGTCATCTTCTTCATCACGTGGCTGCTGGCGTCCGACACTGGCGTCGGCAATCCCTGTCAAGGTGCGGGCTTCGGCTGCTTTGAAACCGAACGACAAGGAATTGAGTTCCTCGGGTTCCTCATCGGTCTGCCGGTGACTTTCGGGTGGCTCGTCCTCGGTCTGGTCGTGACGTCGCTGGTCGGCCTGATCAAAAACTTGCGCTGGTGGTGTAAGGGCTTACTCTCACTTTGCATCTGCCTCGCCGTCGCCATCGTCGCGATCATCATTCAGGTTCGCTAGATCTTACCGATGGCTGCTCCAATAGTGTCGCAACCTCCACACATTTGAATATTGACGATGGCAAGATAGTAAAAATCGCCTCATGAAACCCCCTTTTGGACACCTACCGAACAAGTCTCAACCACATACTCGCGGATGAACTTGAAGGAACGACACTCTGACCATTGCAATCAATCAGAAAGCACCTCTCGACGCCAACCCGAGCGTTTGAGACAAGCCCCCTAAGGTCCCTCTACCACAACTCCACGCAGCCCTACATCAACATGATGAAAGACCCGAATTTACTCGGGGCCACTGCTGCCCCACAGTAGCGTTCCCATCTCGACCTGCCAGTACCGCCGCGATCTGACCCCTCCGTCAATCGACTAAGTCGATCACCTGTGTCCACGGTCAACGCCCGGATACAGATGAAATGAGAGCTACCAATGCAGCAAGTACTGGATCCCCACATCGCCGCTAAGGCACGCCTTTGGACCATTCCGATAAATGGCCGCGATTCGGCATTCTGGCGAGTTCATCTCAGAATTGCGCCAGCCCCTTCTCCAGCCAAGAGACCCTAGTATCGCACCATCCGCACCCGTCCGCCGGACCTCCAGCGGAACTGGCACAGTAGATCTTTGTTCACGCACCGGGTCCATACGACTCAAGCCGACACCTGAATCCCGCCTAACTCGCACCTAGATTCCAAACGACAGGTTCCCACGGAGCATCGTTTCAGAGCTTCAACCTGGTAGCCTGGGTGAGGCAAGCAGAGTTGCGCCTAGTCGTTACGACAGGACCGAACGCCCTTGAACCCCATCGCTTGCGTCCGAATGACAAGTGAAGACGCACCGAACATGAACCGGATCAACGTTTCACCACCATGACGGAACGATCACCATACCCCATCACAAGCATTCTTGACGCCGTATACCCAAGATGCAGTTCAGAAGACTACACAATCTCCGAACGAATCGTTATAACCCTCAATAGACTTACTATTGCATTTTTCGTGAGAGCCATATCTCTAATTAAGTCAAATTCTAAGAAAGATGATACCGACACGATATATAGACATATCGTGTCGAATGTTTTTCAAACAATTTCAGCATCATTAATTTTCATCAGTGCTTTACTGGCGATAGTTTTCCCGATTTTCGTTGTAGTCAGTGGCGGGGGACCTTCACCCGAAGCAGGCAGCAGGGCTATCGAAACACTGTTTGATTTTTATGTATTCTATTCAACTGAAGTCTTCGACGACACCGCCACCTTCACCACTCTGTCAATTGGCGTGATAGCTGGCAGCATCTCAATAGCCTCACTGGGCCGAACTTCTAAAACCAGCACCCCGAACAAGTCACATCTAGTGCTCTTTTCGGATCTGCTGGGCCGATTTGCATTTGCTTACAACACTCTATTTATTCTATTTTATGCAGGCCAGCTTATACTATGGTTTAGCGGCTTCGCATGGCAAGACAGCATTTGTCACGAAGCTAGGAAGATCGGGCCAGATGGGATTTCACACCTTGTCACTCAAGAATGCGGCACCCCACCTCCGCTCATCGCAGTGACCTCAATTCTCACAATATTTGTATGCAGTGTAATTCACGGTTTAACTATTCAGTCTCAGCGCCAAGCAAACAATCAGATTAACCTTGCATACGACGAGTTATTGCGATTCTCAGATAGGATCAAAACTTACACCGTTCCAAAGCGACTGCTGCCTGTCTGGAACGTAGTACATTTGTTCACAGCACTCTCACTACTCACCAGCCTGATCACAGCCCTGATCATTGAACTGATGTTACCCGGCGACACGCACATAAAGCTGGGAAACCTCCTAATTGCAGTATTTATCATGAGTCTGTTCTTGGCGCTATTCAGATACGCCCTCTACCCTTACCTAATAAGCGAATACCGCTCCAAACGTTGGACCCGCGCGCTTCGCTTCGGTTTTCATCTCTATACATCATTTGCGTTCACCCTCGCCACAGTCGACAGCTTGCCAGAATCGGCCACCTTAAATAGTATGATTATACTTCTAGTCGGCACTTTCATAGCTTTAAACTTCCCATTAGCAATAGAGCTTCTGCCTGAGATCAAAATCAGACTGGAACAAAAGCGCGTCAATGAAGCGTTTCGCGTACTTCACACAAAGGCACGAAAAGTCGAAAAATACCAAATTCTCGCCCGCGTCGTTTGACCTTTTTGACGCCTTTGCGCAATCTTCAAATACTCAATACACACTCGAATGTTACCAACGCCATGCCAAATGAAGCAATCTCCGATGTTCATTCTGTAACCGCCATAGAGGACGCTCAATTATTGACAAATAGCAACACTAACAATACATGGAACTTGCGTTTTACATGAAAGACAGTCAACTTTTCGATTATTTGGCAGGATCCCCAATTCCCAAATAGATGTGAACCTGCCAACTTTGGGATGTTAAATCACCCAAATTGCCTCTCCTCATCTAATTCGACGGCCCTTCCCGAGTCTGCAGTACGGAGACCGCTCCCCTGCCTGACACCGGCTCTGTTGACGAACACGTTACTGCGATCGTCGAGTAGGTGTCTGCACTCGTGACCGTGTGAGCTCGCGAACTCTCTGTAAACATCGGCACTAGTGCACGATAAGACCCGAACTGTTCGGCTACAGTCGACGGATGACGGCCCGTTCACGCCCAAAGATTTACAAAGACACACGGCGTGCATTTATGCTCGTCGTCGGCGCGTGGGTCGCGTGCGCAGCCGGAGTCTTCAACAACTGGCTGATGGCCCCTGATCCACTTCCGCCCGACCAGTGCGCGGGGTTAGGTTTCGGCTGTGTTCTCACACCGCAGGACAACGTCGAGTTCATGGCAATGCTCTTCGCCGTTCCGGTCACCATCGTTTGGTTCTGCGTGGGCGCGATTGCTACCACCCTGCTGGGGAGATTCAGCAACTTGAAGTGGTGCTGGACCGGGATACAGTCGCTGAGAGCCTGTCTGCTCGTGGGAGTCGTGACCGTCAGAGCAATCGAGCGCCTGATCTAGTCTCGTGAGAGTTCTGAGCTGTGCTCACTAGATGATTGTGATTCCTCGAGCTTCTTCTGACGTCGCTTGAGGTTGCTGCGGCTGGCGAAATAGGCCAGCAGGACAAGCATCCCGATCCGCAAGGTAGTGGTCACCCAGTCTGGGATTCCCAGGGAGATGTCCGGGATCCACCCGAACAGCAGATTGAACAGCCACTCGAAGAACCTGCCCACCGGGGCGAGGACTGTTTGCAGCCATTGAGCCAACGGCTCGAACAACGGCAGTACGTGGTCTGTCATCCACCGCGCGATCGGGTCGAACAGCCAAGCGAACAAGGAGCCCAGGCCGAGCAGCGGAAGCAACAAGCGAACCAGCATCGTCAGCCCCGAGAACAGTGCGTATCTCTCCGGATGCGCCGCACGTCTACGCTCACGCGCCTCTGAACGACTGCCGGCCTCGGGCAGCAATGGCACAACATCGAGATCTTTCCGGACCTCGACCTCACCGGCACCGCCCATCGCCGCACTCGTCACGTGAATTTCTTCTCGCGGAGGCATCGATCCGATCTCGGTCCGCCGATGAACTTTGAGCCGTGCTTTCAGCCATCCAGTCGCCCGGACCTCGACGTCACGTTCTTCCCCGTCATCTGCCTGAGCCCGCCGTCGACCGATCGGATACGCGACTCCGTCGATGACAACTTTCGTGACCGTCGTCTTCCAAGGAGTATGTTTCGCCGTGACCAGATACTCGTGCTCGAACGCGCTTCCGGAATAGCTGGTGGTTGCGACAACCCTCGAACTTTCGGTCACAGGTCTCCTATGCAAAGCAAACAGGCGTGCCGCCCCTGATAACAGGCAACCTTGTATTTCCTATACGCCAGGAGGGACCTTACCGCTCTCCAACCATGCACGCCAATCACCGAAGCGAACCGCGCCTCCATAAGGCAGTTCCCCATGCCCCGCCAGGGGCGGATGGGTCTCGCGGCAGCAAGGAGAATTGTCGTGAATGTCACGCTCTTCGACGAATTCCCGCACCAGCCGAATGCCATGCAGCGCGTTGACCAACCACGCCTCGTGACCGACGAGTTCTTCGGGACGCAACCGCCGAAACTCGACCGGTACCGACCGAGCGCGAGCTTCCTCAAGGATCACCGCCGACGTCACTCCCGACAGCGCGCCCAACTCCGGATCCGGTGCGCAAAGGGTCTCTTCGTCCCACCACAGCAGGCTCGTCGTCGCTCCCTCGATGACGTACCCGTCCCCATTGATGAGCAATACCTCATCACAGCTGTACTGCTCACCGGCGTCCTCCCGCACACGCTCAAGCAATGCGATGTCCGGGCCTTTCCGATTCGGAGTGATTCGCGGGTCGGAATATGGCGGGATGAGAACTTTCAACTCCTGCGTCCGAGTCGGTGCTGGTCGCAACCGGAATGCCAACTCACGTTCGGCGTCGGGAGAAACGTCGAGGACATCTACGCGCGGGAACCACTCCCCCTTCGCCGGGATCTGCTCGACCACTGCCGCCCAGAAATCATCGGTGATCGCACTGCCCATCCCCACCTGAGAAGCCGCATCACCGAACCGCGCCCGATGACGGTCGAACGCTCGCACCCGCCCGTGGTCAACAAGCCACGAATCGGCGGCCACCAGCGTCGTGGAACTGATATCAGCCGTTGGCTTCTCGAAACGCTGATCCTGTTGATCCCACAGCCACAGGTTCATCGCTCAACTCCACCCGAATATTCGGCCACAGCGGTTTCGGTCGGTCCGACCTCCTCGGCAGGAATCATGGTGTTCAACCCAACATCGCCTATCTGCTCAGTCGAATGGATATGTGTCCTCAGTTCGGACGGGTCGTTCGCAGGAACGACAACCTCGCCGGGGAACTCCACTCCACCGAGCAACCTCAGCACCGGAGCCGCCTTCACCACTGTCTCCTCGTACTCGTCTTCGGAATCCGAGAGCGCAACGATCGCTCCGCCGACCCCGTAACTCAGAGTCTCACCCTGAACGACGAGCGTGCGGATAACGACGCTGAGATCGACGGCACCGCCGAGCGAGAAATACCCGACTGCTCCGCTGTACACCCCGCGCGGGCCGGCCTCGAGCTCTTCGATGGTCGTCATCGTCCGCAGCTTCGGCGCCCCAGTCATCGACCCTGGTGGGAACGCCGCCCGCACACACGCCACCGAGCTAGCATCCTCGGCCAAGCGTGAACTGACCGTCGAGACCATCTGATGCACCGTCGCATACGACTCGATCCCGAACAACGTGTCCGCCTGCACCGATCCCAGCTCGGCCGTGCGCCCGAGGTCGTGCCGGACGAGATCGACGATCATGAGATTCTCCGACCGATCCTTCACCGAGGCGGCCAGCTCAGCCTTGATCGTTTCGTCCTCCTCCGAGGTTGTTCCCCTGGGCCGAGTACCCTTGATCGGCTTCGATTCCACCCGACCGTCGGCACCGATCCGCAGAAATCTTTCAGGTGAGGTACTGAGAATCGCCGCCTCACGTGTGCGGATGAACGCCCCGAACGGCGTCGGGTTGTCCGCGCGCAGCCGCAGGTACATCTCCAGTGGTGACTCGTGCGGGTCGGCGGTGCCTTCGAGCATGTTCGTCAGGCAGACTTCGTAGGTCTCGCCATCGGTGATCTTCTCTTGCACTTGATAGATGAGGTCGAGGTACTCGCGCCGACTGTGCCGTGCCACGAGGATTGGATTGCGACGTTCCGCTGGGGTTGAGGTGTCTGCCTTCGACGAGGTGGCCCGCCGTTGGTCAGTACCACTGATTTCCTCGGCGGCGACCGATGCGATCCGTGCGCGTGTGTGGTCAAACCAGTCCTGGTTGGCTGCGTGGCCAGTTGGGTCGTCGTCATGACGCAGTGCCAGAAGGTGAATGCTCTTGGTGACGTGGTCGATGACCAGTGCGCGATCGAGGAACATCATGACGGCGTCAGGCAGGTCGGATTCGTGCTGGTTCGGCGAGCCGACCTCGGCCTTGAGCTCGTAGCCGAGATAACCGACCCACCCAAGGCGGAACTCGAATGGCAGATCGTGGCTTAAGGCGCTCAAGCCGGGAAAAGTGGATTTGATGCCTTGCGCTTCTGTTCTTTCGCCGGTCACCGCAACGGTTGCGCTTGCGAGTTCGGCTTCGAGCCAGTCAAAGAATCCGGACGACTCTGTCACATTCTCTGACTCGTCACCGGCCGAACGCACTTCGACTACCCCCTCCGGCACAGAGCCAGTCGCTACTCTGCTCAGCGGACCGGACGGCGCACCCATGATCGAGAACCGGGACGAGTCATTGCCAGGTAAATTTCCGTCGAGCCAAACGGCCTCAGATTCGTCACCGAAGAGCTCGGCGAAGAGACGTACGTCGGTGAATGTCTGAGAGAGAACATCGGTGTCGAGAATGTAGTGGTGCCGATCGTCAGCAGGGTGGGGAGTCGCTTCGGACCGATTGAGCGCTGCGCACGTCCCTGCAAGGAGGTCAGATTTCGAGACAATCTCCTCGCCATCCCACGCCTCATTGACCGAACCGTCATCCTGATGCTCAGTCCCCCGGTTCCATGCCACAGTAAGCTCAGCGAATTTCCGCAGCAGGGTCCGAGCCTCATCGGACGCGATCGATTCCGGATGGAACTGGACTCCCCAATGTGGCCTGGACCGATGCCGGAGCGCTTGGATGACTCCGTCTTCGGACCACGCTGTTGCCTCCAAACAATCGGGCAAGTCGGTCACTGCGAGGGAGTGGTACCGCACCGCCGAAAACGGCGAGGGGATCCCGGCGAACAACTCGGTCTCGGTATGCCGGATCGCAGAGACCCGACCGTGTCGAGGCTCGGCAGCGTGCACCACGGTTCCTCCGTGCACATGAGCAATCCCCTGATGGCCGAGGCACACGCCGAGCACCGGGATCGGGGAATGTTCGATCACCTCGGCGCAGATGCCGAAGTCGGCCGGCCGCTCCGGAGTTCCCGGTCCCGGGGAGATGACGACATTGTCGAACTCGTCGAGCACGCTCAGCTCGAATTCTTCCCAGTCGTTGGGCACGAGCGTCGGCGCGCACCCGTTCACCTCGGCGAGGAGGTGGAAGAGGTTAAGCGTGAACGAATCAGCATTGTCGATAAGCAGAGTCCGGATCACGCCTGCCTCCTCGCTCACGACGATCGACTATCTGGCTGCCTTACGAAAACCGCGTATGCAATCGGCATCTCAGCAGAACATCACCAATCGTATTGGACCTACACAACCAGAGCCATGTTATAAGGGAAAGACGCGTCGATAGCGATAACGGCGGCAGGGCTAACCGCCGCTAACCGATCCGGCTATTAAACGGGCGAAGGTTGGGGTTGAGAGCTTCTACGGGATGGACAAGCGAAAAACGACTCGGTTTCAAATGAAGACTCTAGCCTTCTAATTGAGCATGAAAGCAGAGTACGACGGTTCCCGCGTACGCAATTTTGCACCACCCATATCTGAATAGATTTTCAACGACTCCTCCACCGCATAAAATGCGGATTCCCAGCACTCTCGCGTTGGCCGGGCGGTGCCCGGACGGTTGGCAATTGCTGATAAAAGTCCCACGTAGACTTGCGCCGCTGATTTAAGTTCAATAATACCGATTGCAGTCAGCAAGACACCGTCATTGTGGAGAACTCTCCGCCAGCACCTTCTTGATCTTTCAGCGAAACAGGCATCGACAATCAAGAGGTCGGCTTTGACAGTGCCATCTGGAACTGATTGCGTCAAAGACTCAACATCGATTGAGCTGTCTCCTATGCAGAGTTCCCAATCTTCTCGATCAAGACGGCCGTGTCCCGTGATGATTACAATGCCAGTCAGCCTCTGGAGTAAAGAAGCCAATCCCTCGGCATCAGCGACCTGATGGACATAGTTGCATGAGTCCTCTGTGTCTGTCGGTCGGTACATGACTCGATTCGCTCCGGGCGCGGACATTCCCCTGGCAAACGAGTGAACAATTGATGGCACCAACGTCGACAAGCGATCAGTACCGGCAAGCACTACATGAATCGGCACTCTAAACGCTGCATTTCGTTTCGCGCTCATACAGCAATCATCCCCGTTGCTAACGAATTCGTCCATAGACCGCCAAAGACACCTGCCTTGTTACCAATCGAGAACATCAATCTGAAATTCTGACCTGCACAAGTGTTTCAAGACTTACTTCGAATAGCGCAATTTGGACATCACACAGCCAGCAATGTTAGTCTCAGCCAAGAACTATTCGTCGGATCCCGTCTGACATCCCACCTGCCGCTTCGGCGAGCAACGACTCCTCCGTATCCGCGCCTGCACGGACGTACCGCCCCGTGAATGAATCCAGTGTTCCCGAAGCCAACGCCAGTGCCAGATCAGTGACCTGTTCGGGTGAAGTCCAGTCACCGCCCTGGCGGAAATCGTGGACGGGCATCGACTTCGTCATCGCGGTCTCGACGACACCGGGTGCCATCTCAAAGATGCGCAGTCCCTTGTCGTGTCCGTAGTGGACAACTGAATCTGCGATGCGGAACAGTGCTGCCTTCGACGCCGAGTACACGGCATATGCCGGAGTTCCCTTCGCTCCCGACCCGGAGTTGAGGTCAATGATCCGGCTGGGACGTCCGGTCGCCTCGGCGCCCGCCATCAGAACGGGTGCAAAGACATTAATCATGAGCGCAACCCCGATGACGTTCGCGTCGACGACGCCCTTGAGGCTCTCCGGATCGGCATCCCACAGTGGCCCCTCGGTCGACTCGATGCGCCCCGCATTGTTGATGAGCACCTGCAGACGCTTCCCCGTCGACTTCTCGAGCTCTGCCACTGAGTCACGCAGCTGGTTCACCACAGTGATGTCATCAGTGCGCAGACCGACACCGGTCACCGTTCCCCCGGTCGATTCAGCGATCTCTTCAGCCGCGGCTTCTGCATTCTCCGCCGAGGTGGCCGTGACGATCACGTCATACCCGGCCTTCGCGAACGCCTCCGACAGATGACGCCCGATTCCGCGGGCTCCGCCGGTGATGAGCGCGATCGTCTCCGACGGAACTGCAGTGGCTGTGGGGGTGAGATTCTCGGTCATGCTCTGTGCTCCTCGTGGATAGTCATCGATTCGGATAGGGCAAGGCCCGGTCGAACCACTCTAACGGTCGACCGGGCTCTGATACGCACTGTTCTCAGCTGCGGACTTCGGCGCCGTGACGCTCGGCGGCCAACTTCGTCGCCGCTTCACGCATCGCCGAGGCCTCATCGGCCTTGAGCGTGCGATCCGGGGCGCGGAAGGTCAGGCGGAACGCCAGCGACTTCTTGCCCTCGGGCAGCTGGTCTCCGGTGTAGAGGTCGAAGGTCTCGAGCAGTTCGAGCTCCTCCCCGGCACCTTCACGCAGCGTCGCGGCCAGAGTCTGCGTCGGCAGCTCGGCATCGACGATGAGCGCGACGTCCTGGCGGGAGACTGGGTAGGTCGACAGAGCGCCGTCCCAGGCTCGCAGGTCGTCTTGGGCCAGCAGTGCGTCGAGGTCGATCTCGAAGGCGACGGTCCGCGCCGGCAGGCCGAGGTTCTCGCACACCTTCGGGTGCAGCTCACCTGCATGGCCGAGCACCTGACCGTCGGCGAGGATGAACTTCGCCGCACGGCCCGGATGCCACGGGGCGTTCTGGTCGGCCTCGACGGTGACTTCGAGGCCATTGACCGCAGCGATCCGGCGCACGGTGTCGATGACGTCGGTGGCCTCGGCCTTGCGGCCCTTGCCCCAGACACCGGGCATTTCGGCGTTTCCGGAGATGATGCCCGCGTAGTGGTAGGGCTGGTGCGGCACCGATGCGTAGATCTTTTCGAGCTCGGCATCGCTCGGGTGGTATCCGGGCAGGTGACGCGGTCCGGGGCCTTCAGGCAGACCCGCCGAGGTGGACACCAGTCCCGCCTCGAACAGCGCGACATCCTTCGCCCCGCGGCCGAGGTTGCGCACCACGAGGTCGACCAGCGTCGAGAGCAGGTTGGTGCGCATGAGCGGTAGGTCTTCGGACATCGGGTTGGCCAGGCGCACGTGCTTGCGGCGCACATCATCGGCCTCGAGCCTCAGCTGATCGTCCCGCTTGTCGTTTGTGAACGGGTACGACAGCACCTCGGTGAACCCATCAGCAGCCAACAGGTTCGAGACACGGCGACGCGTCTTCTGCGCGACAGTCAGTCCGTTGCCTGCCCGAGCGGCGGGCTGAACGGACGGAATCCGGTCATAGCCGCCGGTGCGGGCGACTTCCTCGATGAGGTCGACGTCGTCGGTGATGTCCGTGCGCCAGCTGGGCACGGTCACGGACACGGTCTCATCGTCCTTAGTCGACACGGTTGCGCCGATGCCCTCGAGCAGTGAGGTCACCTCGGCGACGGTGTAATCGACACCGACCAAGGAAGCGACACGGGCAACCTTGAGGTCGAGCACCGTCGGCTCGGGGGCCTGACCGACCTGCGTAGTCGCAGGGCTGAGGGTTCCGCCACCGAGTTCGACGAGCAGGTCCGCGCAGCGACGGGCAGCCACAGGCCCGAGCCTCGGGTCGACGCCGCGTTCGAAGCGACGCGAAGCCTCCGAGGACAGCTTGTGGCGACGCGAGGTGCGAGCAATCGAGATCGGGTCGAAGTGAGCAGCCTCGATGACGACGTCGGTGGTCCCAGCATGAACCTCGACATCGGCTCCGCCCATGACGCCAGCCAGGCCGATGACCTTCCCGCCCTTGCCGCTGGTGCCGTCCCCGCGGTCGGTGATGAGCAGATCCTCGGGATCGAGCTTGCGCTCGACATCGTCGAGAGTCGTGAACTTCTCCCCCGCACTCGCACGGCGGACGACGATCTCGTCGCCGAGCAGCGAAGTGTCGTAGGCGTGCAGCGGCTGTCCGAGTTCGAGCATGACGTAGTTCGTGACATCCACGGTCAAGCTGATCGGGCGCATTCCCGCCTGCTGCAGGCGACGCTGCATCCAGAACGGAGTCTTTGCCTGAGGATCAAGGCCGGTGACCTGAAGGGCGGTGAACTGGTCACAGCCGGCCACCTCGTTGATGGGGTTGTTGTCCTCAACCGACACCGGGAAGCCATCGTCGGTGGCCGCATTGGTGGGAGCCACGTCGGCGGATCCGATGTCGGTGAAGGTCTGGCCCTTCATCTGCGCATATTCGCGTCCGATACCGCGCATCGACAGCTGGTACCCGCGGTCGGGGGTGACGTTGACGTCGAGGGTGACCTGGTCGAGGCCGAGCAGCGCGATCGCGTCATCGCCGGGCTCACCGGTCAGGCCGAGGTCACTGAGCACGATGATGCCGGAGTGATCCTCGCCGAGCCCGAGCTCCTTGGCCGAGCAGATCATGCCATCGGACTTGTGACCGTAGGTCTTCCGGGCGGCGATGGTGAAGTCACCGGGCAGGACGGCTCCGGGCAGGCAGGCGACGATGAGGTCGCCGGGCACGAAGTTGTGGGCACCGCAGATGATGCCGCGGCTGGGCACCTCGGGGCCGGGCTGCGGGTCCTTCGGATCGTCGAGATCCTCGTTGTGTTCGGGGCCGACGTCGACGCGGCACCAGTTGACGGTCTTGCCGTTCGAGTGCTCTTCCTTGACGAGTTCGAGCACGCGACCGACGACGAGGGGCCCGGTGATCTCGGGTCCGAAGAAGTCCTCTTCCTCGAGTCCGATGGAGGCGAACTCGGCGGCGAGGGCATGGGGATCGGTCTCGGCTGGGAGATCGACATAGTCGGCCAGCCAGTTCAGTGGGACGCGCATATCAAGCCTTCATTCCGAAACGGGCCGAGAAGCGCACATCGCCTTCGACCATGTCATGCATATCGTTGATTCCTTCGCGCAGCATCAGGGTGCGTTCGATGCCCATGCCGAAGGCGAAGCCCTGGTAGACGTCGGGGTCGATGCCGGCGGCGCGCAGCACGTTGGGGTGGACCATTCCGCAGCCGCCCCATTCGATCCAGCCGGGTCCGCCGACCTTGTTGGGGAACCAGAAGTCCATCTCCGCGCTGGGTTCGGTGAACGGGAAGAAGCTCGGGCGCAGGCGGGTCTTCGACTCGGGGCCGAACATCTCGCGGGCGAAGCCGTCGAGGGTGCCCTGCAGGTTGGCCATGGTCAGGCCCTTGTCGATGGCGATGCCTTCGATCTGGTGGAAGACCGGGGTGTGGGTGGCGTCGAGCTCATCGGTGCGGAAGGTCTTGCCCGGGCACACGACGTAGAGCGGCACGCCGCGCTCGAGCAGGGAGCGTGACTGAACCGGTGAGGTGTGGGTGCGCAGGACTAGACCGGCCTCAGGTGGGTCGACGAAGAACGTGTCCTGCATCTGGCGGGCCGGATGGTCGGGTCCGAAGTTGAGCGCGTCGAAGTTCAGCCATTCGGATTCGATCTCGGGGCCTTCGGCGACTTCCCAGCCGAGGCCGACGAAGTAGTCCGCGGCCTGTTCCTGGATGAGGCTCAGCGGGTGGCGAGCGCCGAGGCGGCGACGATCGGTGGGCAGGGTGACGTCGATGGCCTCTTCGATGAGCACGGCCGCATCGCGTTCGGCTTCAAGCTCGGCCAGGCGTGCGTCGTGGGCCTGCTTGACCTTTCCCCTGGACTTGCCGACGATCTTGCCGGCGGCGGCCTTATCGGCCTTGTCGAGTGAGCCGATGGCCCGGTTGGCGAGCGCCAGCGGGGCTTTGTCCCCGGTGTGGTCGATCTTCGCCTGTTTGAGCTCGTCGAGAGTCGTCGCATCCGTGAAAGCCTTGAGTGCCGCGTCGACGGCTTGCTTCACGGCCGACTCGTCCAAGGGGTCGAGTTGGTCTGTCATCAATGTCCTTTTGTCCGTACTTGCCCGCAGCTGAGGGGACGTCGTTTCTCTTCGCCTGCCAGTCTATCGTCTCCCCCGGCAGGGCCCTGGTCGGGTCCGCTGGGTGGGTGGGCCTAGGTGATCCTTTCGCCGAGGCGGCCCCGCGGTTCTGTACGTCAGCTGGGTGGGTGGTCCACCTCGGTGATGGAGGTGTGGGACCGGTCATAGGGACTGAGCGGAGAAAAGCGTAGGGTCGGATACATGACGACACAACGTGCATCAGATGTCATGGTCAGGGCCCTGGAGAACGAGGGCGTCGAGCGGATCTTCGGCATTCCCGGCGAGGAGAACCTCGACTTCGTCGACTCCCTGCGGAACTCATCGATCGAACTCATCCTCACCCGGCATGAGCAGGCGGCCGCTTTCATGGCCGCCACCTACGGCCGGCTGACGGGCAGGCCCGGTGTGGTGCTCACAACTCTGGGGCCGGGCGCACTCAACCTGGCGACCGGGGCTGCGTACGCCCACCTCGGCGGGATGCCGGTCATCATGATCACCGGTCAGAAGGGCATCCGCACGGCCGAACAGGCTGCGTTCCAGATGGTCAATACGGTGGCGACGATGGACCCGCTGACGAAGGTGAGCAAGCAGATCACCTCGGCGGCGATGATCCCGACAATGGTCCGAGAGGCGTTCCGTGCCGCTCAGGCCGAGCGTCCGGGACCGGTGCACCTCGAACTTCCCGAGGACATCGCCGGAATGCCGGTCGACGGATTCGAGCTCATCGAACCGCATACGAACGGTCGGCCCGTCGCCGGGGATACGGCGATCGCGAACGCCGCGAACGTCATCAAAGAGGCGAAGAACCCGCTGCTCATGCTCGGTGCGGATGCCTCTCGGGCTTCCAGCAGTGAGGAGCTGTCGCGTTTTGTCGCCCAGATGCGCATCCCCTACGTCACCACGCAGATGGGCAAGGGGTCGGTGACGGGAGCGTCGGATCTGTACATGGGCACGGCGGCGCTGACGTCCGGTGACTACGTCCACGACGCGATCGATGCCGCCGATGTCATCGTCACCATCGGTCACGATACGACGGAGAAGCCGCCGTTCACGATGGATGAGAACGGACCGACCGTCGTGCACATCGGATACCGTCCCGCCATCGTTGAGCAGGTGTATTTCCCGCAGTTCGAGGTCATCGGTGACCTGGGTCCGTCCTTGGACAAGCTCGCCGAGGTGCTCGGTAGTCCCGTGCCCACCGCCGAGGCGCTCCTGCCGATGCGTGATGAGATCCTCATCAAGATCCACGAGGGAGCCGATGAGGATCGGTTCATCCCCCAGCGGATCGTCCAGGAGGTCCGTGATGTCGTGCCGACCGATGGGATCGTGGCCCTCGACAACGGCATGTACAAGATCTGGTTCGCCCGCAACTACCGCACGACCCGGGCGAACACTCTGCTGCTCGACAATGCGCTGGCGACGATGGGCGCCGGGCTGCCGTCGGCGATCGGGGCGAAGCTGACCTACCCGGAGCGTCGTGTCATGGCCGTAGTCGGCGACGGCGGGTTCATGATGAACAGCCAGGAGCTGGAGACCGCTATGCGTTTGGGTCTCGATCTTGTTGTCGTCATCCTCGAGGACAACGCCTACGGCATGATCCGGTGGAAGCAGGCTGCGGACGGGTTCCCCGACTACGGTCTGACTTACGGCAACCCTGATTTCGTGAAGTACGCGGAGTCGTATGGGGCCACCGGCACCCGCGTCGAGGATGTCGACAGCATCAGCGACGCGCTGGAGAATGCGTTCGAGGCCGGCGGTGTGCACGTTGTCGTCGTGCCGATTGACTACTCGGAGAACAAGCGTGTGCTCATCGACGAGTTGGGGAAGCGGTGATGTACCGCCGGTGAACCGATCGGGGCTTGCCGACCGGAGATCGCTGAATCATCGAGAGCCCCAGCCGAGATCGTCGCGGATGGGGCTCTCGTCGTGAGTCTGGACGGTCTCGTAACGAGGCTCAGTACGCCAGCGGACGTTCAGGCGACTCAAACGGGTACCGAGCGCGGAAGTCATCGGCGATCTCGCCCATGGTCACGATCTTCACCCCGTCGTGCCCGCCGACGTAGTCCAGCAGACGTTCGAGCATGAGCAGCACCTGCGGACGGCCGGACACGTCCGGGTGGATCGTGATCGGGAAGATCCCATAGTCGAGTTCGCGGTAGACCCAATCAAACTGGTCTCGCCACAAGGTCTCGATATCGCGGGGATTGACGAAGCCGTGACTGTTCGGGCTGCTCTTCACGAACAGCATCGGCGGCAAGTCGTCGACGTACCAGTTCGCGGCGATCTCGACGAGGTCGATCTCCTTGCCGTGTTTGAGCGGCTTCATCCACGTTTCCGGCGACTGCGAATAGTCGATCGGCGTCCATTCGTCGCCGGCGATGGAGTAGTACGGCACGAAATCCTTGTGGCTCTGGCTGTGGTCGTATTCGAAACCGAACTTTTTGAGCAGCTCTGGAGTGTATGCGCTCAGCTCCCACCACGGGGCGACGTAGCCACGCGGCTGGCTGCCGGTGAGGTTCGTGATGAGCTCGACGGACTTCTCCATGACGATGTCTTCCTGACGGTTCGTCATTGCGACGGGGTTCTCGTGGCTATAGCCGTGGGCGCCGATCTCATGTCCGTCGTCGTGCACCATCTTGCATTGGTCAGGGAAGGTCTCGAGCGAATGACCGGGGATGAACCAGCTTGCCTTGAGATCGCGGCGCTTGAGCATCTTCAGGAGCCGGGGAACTCCGATTTCGCCGGCGAAGATGCCCCGCTGAATGTCCGAGGGAGAGTCTTCCCCGCCGTAGGAACCGAGCCAACCTGACACTGCATCGATGTCGATGCCGAGCGATACGAAAATCTCTTTGGCCATCTTGCGAATCCTCCGTCGAGTCGAAAGTGAGAACGCGGATTCGCTGCGGGCGAATGCCGCGATGCTGTGAGTCTTTCACCGAAGTGTGATCTGCGCAATGGGTCTCTCACCCGGTCAGAGAGCCTGCACCTCCGCTAGGCGTCGCCCACTCTCACTCCACGGAAATGTCGAGATCGGAGGCGAAGAGGAAGCTGAGCTGAGGGCTCACGATAGCCGAACGGCTTCGGCAGCGTGTTTCACCTCCGCCAGCAGCTCTTGTTCGGCAGCCTCTGCGACGTCCCGTGACTCGGCACCGACAGTGATCGACGCCCGCACTGCCGCGGAACGATCTCGCACAGGCGCCGAGATCGACATTGCTCCGACGATACGTTCGCCTCTTGCGATGTGATAACCCTGTGCACGTATCTCATTGAGCTGCGCCCTCAGCTGCGCGCCCCATGCGTCGGACTCCCCGCCCATTTCTGCAGGAGCGACCTGCTCGATGTACTGAGTCAACTGCTCGGTTGAGAATTCGGCGGCAAAGATCTTCCCCGCTCCCCGGTGGAGGGACAGCCGCGACCCCATCGGAAGTTCATATGCCAACGGTTTGGCCCCAGGAACTCTGGCCACGACGACACGCGACCACCCCGCTCGCACAAAGAGCGACGCGGTCAACGACGTTCGCTGAGCCAGTTCCCTGAGCACAGGCTTTGCACGTTCGACCAATGGGCTCGTCGTCAGATACGCATGAGCACCGTAGACCGCGCTGGCACCGGATCGATATTCCCTTCCGTCTCGCTCGACCCGCCCTCGCGATTCGAGCGCGTTGAGGATGCGTTGGACGGTTGCATTGTGCAGTCCGGTCACACGAGAGATCTCGACCAGCTTCAATGGCCGACCGGCTTCCTCCAAAGCCTCGACCACAGTGATCGCTCTGTCCAGTGACCGCATGTTACTGGTGTCTCGAGGAGAACTCGGCGACATCGCGAAACCCCACTTCTCTTCCGACGAACTTCGACACAGTTCGTGCCCGAACTCTTCTGGGCTGCCTGGGCGTTGACAAGCCTTCCAGAGGACTCTATCGTTCATCTGCCACTGAGTGGTAGAAGTTGTCACCTAATGATAGTTTGTCGAGTTTCGACGTCGATGGAGATGCTGAGATGAGTACCACCCACCCCCGTGCGCGATCGGCCGGTCCGCGCCGAGTCCATGTACCGATTCGACCGGCCTGGCTGGCCCTCGGTGCTGAAGAGCCGCTGACGTCCGACGTCGATATCATCGATTCGCATCACCACCTCTGGAACAGGCCTGGGGATCGCTATCTGCTCGATGACTTCGCTCAGGACGCAGTCACAGTTCCGAAGCTTCGGGCGAGTGTCTATGTGCAGAGCAGAACGGGGTACAGGACGACCGGACCAGAATGCATGAGGTCCGTGGGCGAGGTGGAGTTCGCGGCGGCAGTCGCTGCTGAGTCGTCTCGTTCACCTCGCGGTCAGGTTGCAGCAGCGATCATCGCCGGGGCTGACCTCGACCAGGGCGACACGCTGAACTCCGTCCTCGACGCGATGCTCACCGCCTCCGACGGCCGCCTAAGAGGCATCCGCAACCAGACGGCGTGGCACTCGGACCCTTCAATCGTCACCTCACCCTTCCCTCCTCCCCCGGGCCGCTTGTCCGACCCAGCGTTTCGCGACGGTGTCAAACTGCTCGGTGAACGCGGCCTCGTCCTCGACGTATGGGCCTACGAAAGTCAGCTCGATGAGGTGGTCTCACTCGCAGAGGAATGCAACAAAACATGCATCGTCATCGATCACCTCGGTGGGCCTCTGAGTAAAAATGGACGCTTGCCTCGACCGAACTCGCCGTGGTCGGATCGAGTCCGCAGGCTTGCCGACCTGCCGAATGTCCACATTAAAATCTCCGGCATCGGCCTGCGGTCGTTCGGGCTCGAGGTCGAGCACCGCGATCGACCTCCGTCTTCGGCGGAGCTGGCAACGGTCCAGGCTCCGTTCTTCGACGTCCTGCTGACCGAGTTCACCTCGGATCGGCTGATGTTCGGGAGCAATTTCCCCGTCGACAAGGGAATCGCCTCGTACACAGTGCTGTGGAACTCCTATTTCAGACTCTGCCAGGGTCTGGCGGCGGAGGATATCGATAATCTCTTCGCCCGCACAGCATCCTCCGTCTACTCAATCTCCTGAATCTTGATGATTCACCGACCGACCACGAAAGGAAGCTGACATTGTCGTCACATACCGCCACTGAATCATCGGAGCACAGCGAGCTCGAAAGGAGGACGATTCGAAAGATCTCACTGAAACTGATGCCCTTCCTCACTTTCGGATACTTCATCGCGCACGTCGACCGCAACAACGTCGGAATCGCCAGTTTGCAGATGAACGACGCCATCGGTCTGACATCAACGATCTTCGGACTCGGGTCCTCTCTGTTCTTCCTCGCCTACGTCCTGCTCGAAGTGCCGAGCAACATCATGCTCGCCAAGGTCGGCGCGCGACTGTGGATTGCACGGATTCTCATCACCTGGGGGATCATCGCGACCGCCATGGCGTTCGTCATCGGACCTATCTCATTCACGGCGATGCGCATCCTCCTCGGAGCAGCTGAGGCCGGATTCTTTCCCGGAATCATCCTCTACCTCACCTACTGGTTTCCTCCGCGCTACCGTGCGCGGAACATGGCGCTGTTCAGCATTGCCATTCCCTTGTCCAACGTCCTCGGATCGATCATCGGCGGGCTCCTTCTGCGACTGTCGATGTTCGGCCTCGACGGCTGGCAATGGCTGTTCATCATCGAGGGTCTGCCGGCCGTCATCCTCGGCGTTATGGCCTTCAAAGTGCTGCCGAACGGCCCGACGGACGCCAAGTGGCTCTCCGACGAAGAACGCGTATGGCTGACGACAGCAATGAGCGAGCAGGAGCAGACCCTCGAGGAGACACGATCCCACACCAGCTTCTGGACACTCTTCACTAACGGCCGCATCATGCTGCTCGCCCTCGTGTACACCTCAACCGCCGCGATCAGCCAAGGGCTGTCACTATGGCAGCCGCAGATCATCAAGAGCTTCGGTCTCACGGACTCTCAGGTCGGCCTCATCAATGCGATCCCGTTCGCAGTGGCAGCAATCCTCATGTACCTCTGGGGCAAGCTGTCGGATCGGCGCTCCGAACGAGTGCTGATGACATTGGTCCCCACAATCGTGGCGGCGATCTCTCTGGCTTTCGTCCCGAACGCGTCGACAATCATCGTGTTCGTCATCGTGATCTGCGGCGTACTGGTGGGGACCTATGCCGCCAAAGGGCCCTTCTGGAGCCTGAGCTCCGAGTGGCTCAGCAGAAAGGAAGCAGTCGCCGGGATCGCCATCATCAACTCGATCGGATCGCTGGCGGCATTCGGCAACAACATCCTCATCGGCTTCATCAATGATCGAACCGGAAGCTTTGCACTGTCGATGGTGCCTTTGATGGTGCTGGCGATCAGCAGTGTGGCCCTCCTCATCATCGGGTCCAGGAGGTATTCGACGTCGGTGTGACGACAGGCCGGTACCCGACTTCGAGTCAGTGCAGGATGATCACTGCCATCACATCTGTGCGGTGATCTTCCTGCATGCTCGCAGGAGCTCTGCCCGGTGGTCGAACAGCCCTTCCCTGTCCATCTCACCATGCTCGGCGACCAAATTGAGCGACCCGAGCAGCTCCATGTCCGGCGACCAGATGGGTGCCGTGATGCTCATCGCCCCGAGGTTCCGCTCCGACTCGGCAATCAGGTAGCCGTCCCGTCGGATTGCCTCGAGATCCTCCTGCAACGCGTTCAGATCCTGGATGCGTCCATTCTCCAATCGGATCGGCGAGTATTCATCCAGGAGCTGCTGACGCGCCTGCGGTTCAGCATGGGCGAGCAAGACCTTGCCGCCGCCGAAGAAGAGGCTGAGGACCTGACCGACCGGGAACTGATAGCTCAAAGGGTTCGGCGCTTCAATCCGTGCGACCAACACCCTCGTATCCTTCACACGGACGAACACCGATGAGGTGAGCCCGGTCTGCGCGGTCAGCATCGACAGCAGACCAGGCGCAATCAGTGCCAACCGATCCTCCAGCACATAGGCATGTGACATCGGCAGAACCTTCGGCCCCAGCGTGTACCCGCGCTTGCCACCTTGCAGATAGTCCCGTCCGACCAACTGCCCCACTAGCCGCTGAGTCGTGGCGATGTGCAGACCAGTCATCTTCGAGATGTCGGTCAGACTGACCGGTTCCCGGCTGTTCGTCACACTCTCCAACACATCCAGTGCCCTGTCGAGGGTGCGCCCTTGGTTTCCCTTGGCTTCCACGATCTCACGTCCTCTCAGCAGATTTCCGAGCGCCGCCTCGAAGACGTACCAATTTCCGGTCGCCGACAGTTGACAAGAGCGCACTCCCACTCAATACTACCGTCACCCGCGCCAAATGATATTAGCTATCATCCAGTGAGAGGAACATAATATGAGAGTAACCATTCTCGGTCTTGGTGAAGCCGGTTCGGCTTATGCGTCTGCCTTCGACGAGGCGGGACACGCAGTCACCGGGTTCGACCCAAGTCCGGTCGCGACTCCCCCAAATGTCACGCGTACCGCCTCGGCAGCCGAAGCCGTCTCCGAGGCCGAGGTCGTCCTCGGTCTGACCACTGCCGCACCTTCAGTTACGGTGGCATCCGAAGCCGCAGAGCATCTGCACTCCGAATCGATGTACATCGATATGAACGCGGCTTCACCGCAGAAGAAGCGTGAGGTGCAGGCGGCGCTCGGATCTGATGCCAAGTTCGTCGACGGTGCAGTCATCGGATCCGTCATCCAGTTCGGGGCTCGGGCACACGTACTCCTATCAGGACCGTATTCCGACCTCGCGGAAACCGTGCTCGGCACGATCGGAGCCCAGACAGAGTCCCTGAAAGGTCAGATCGGTGACGCCTCGCAGCGAAAACTCCTTCGCAGCGTGTTCATGAAAGGACTGGGTGCACTCATCACCGAGGCCATTCAGGCCGGCGAAGAGGCAGGAGAAACCGAGTGGGTCCGAGCACAGATCGCCGGTGAACTCGCACTCGGGGAGAAAGCACTCGATCGACTGCTCAACGGCACTGCACAGCACGCGCGGCGCCGATCGATCGAACTCAACGACAGCCTGGCTCTCTTGGCCAGCTTCCCGCGCCAATGGCCCATGACTCAAGCCGCGCAGTCGGTCCATCTCACCCTTTCACGGACTGAAGAAGCCTCCGTAGCCGAACAGCTCGCATCGATTCCCACCTCTGCTCTCGGCGATGCCGGCGATCGGTTGGGCTTTCTCGATTCCGCCGTCAAACCGATGTGGAAGTCGGCGCCGATCTCAGGTCGGGCGTTCACAGTGCACACACGCCCCGGGGACAATCTGGCCATCCACCAGGCGCTCCCCCTGACTCAGCCCGGGGACATCCTCGTCGTCGCCGGCGGAGGAGACTGCGAACGTGCCCTCATCGGTGAGCTCATCGCCGAGCGAGCTCAGCTTCGCGGAATCGCGGGCATGGTGATCGACGGCGCGATTCGCGATGTCGACGAGATCGAAGCGCTCGGATTTCCTGTCTGGGCGCGCGGCGTCTCTCCCGCGGGACCGTACAAGACCGGCCCCGGGCGACTCCGCGAAACCATCTCCGCAGCAGGGGCCGTGTGCCACCACGGAGATTTCATCGTCGCCGACGCCGACGGCGTCTTCGTCGTCAATCCGCTCGAAGCGGAGAAGGTCCTCGCCGATGGTCGAGCCGTCGTGGCCGATGAAGAGGGCCGCAAAGCAGCCATGCGCCAAGAGGCGTCCCAGCAGACGCAGTAACGAACTTCGCCAACGAATCCAGAAAGGGGAGGACAAAGATGCCTCTCGCCCTTATCGCTCTGGCGGTCTTCATCACAGTCATCGTGGTGTGGAACGTCGTCGTCAAAAGAAACATGGCCGAAGCAATGCTGCTCGGCTTCATCGCCACGCTGCTGTTCGCCGGAGCGGACGCTCGGCAGTACGCGGCCGATGCCTTTGTCGAGGCATCTGAGAACGACGTTCTCTACGCCGCCATCGCGTTCGTCTTCATGACGTATTTCGTCGAGAAGACAGGAGTGATGGACAAACTCATCGGAATCCTGTCGTCCCTGCTCGGCCGGCTCCCAGGCGGACCTGCCTTTGTCGACACGGCCGCGTCGGGAGCCATGGGCGCCTTGGCCGGCGGGTCGAACACAGGCAACGCGGCGGCCTCCGGCTCGATCACCGGGCCGTGGATGGTACGCACCGGGTGGAAGAGAGAACGCGCGGCCACCGTCATCGCCGGCAATGCCGGCCTCGGCGCGGCGCTTCCGCCCAGTGCCTCGATGATCATCATGATCGGGTTCGCCGGGACGCTGGTGACGACCTCGCAGGTCTACCTCGCGCTACTGGTGGCTGGTTCGTACCAGGTCATCTACCGAGTGTTCCTCACGTGGTGGTTCGTGTATCGAGACGGAATCAAATCCGAAATCGGTGCCGAGCACGTTGCGCTGAAAACTTCCCTGAGCCGCGGGTGGACATCCGCGCTCATCTTCCTCGGCGCTGTCCTCCCGATCCTGGTCACTGTCGGGCCCCTCGCCGATCTGCTCGCGTCCTCGCCGCGCATCGGCGACTCGCTGGAGAACATCTCGCTCATCATGTGGATTCCCATCCTCATCATCTTCATCAGCGGGGTCGTTGCGTGGAAAGAACTGCCGAAGACGCTTCCCCAGTGGTGCCGCTTCCTCGAGGGCTCCGTCCCACGCTTCTTCACCATCGGGGCGATTCTCTTCTTCGCCATCACCGCCTCAGAGGTGCTCGCGTCGCTGGGTCTCGACGACGACGTCAACTCCGTCCTCGGCGCAATGAATCTGCCGCTGTGGCTGCTGGTGACCCTCATCGGTGCTCTCATCGTCATCGTCGCCGGCCCGCTGTCGTCGACGGCGACGTTGAGCGCGGTCGGACAGGTGGCGCTCTTTTCAATGGTCGGAGCCGGCATCGATCCGCTTCTGGCCGTCATCGCGATTCTCGTATTCGCGTCGACAGAGGGGGCATCGCCGCCGGCCTCGGGATCGATCTTCGTCGCCTGCGGTATCACAAAAGCCCGACCGGAGAAGACGTTCATTCCCTTGGTCATCTACTACGTCGTTCCATTCTTCATTCTCGGCGTCTTAATCGCGCTGGGCATCGTTCCTGTCCCCATGGGAGGTTGACATGAAAGCCACATTCAGATCCATTTTGCTGCCCCTGTTCACACTGGCGATGGTCGTGTTCCTCGTCCTCGCCTTCATCATCGTCTTCACCCAGATCGCCGGAATCCTCTTCGCACAGGGCGCGTGGATCGACGCCGCCCGTGAGTCGCTGTCTCAGCCGAGCATCATCGCCGCAATCGTGGTTGGGCTGCTCGGATACTGCTACTACACCACGATCGACAAGGACGGTGAAGACGAAGACTGACCGTTCAACAACGACCCGATCCCGCATGAACGAACCCGAGACGACCGCACACAATGCAGCTCAACGGTCTGCATCACATCGATACACCGATGCCCCATGCAAAGGAGCACAATGCCTAGGATAGAACTGTCGAGACTCGAAGACTTCGCGACGACGATTCTCCACCACGCCGGTATGGCTGAGGAGAACGCGTCGACCGTGGCCAAGGTGATGTGCGCGGCCGACCGCATCGGCCTTGGCTCCCACGGAGTCGCCAGGCTATCGACATACCTCGAACGCGTGAGGGCCGGCGTCATGGAGATCGATCCGGAAGTGGTCGTCACCGAGGTGACGGCGGCGCTGGCCACAGTCGATGCGGCCAATGGCTTCGGCCAGGTGGCTGCCACTCGGGCCATGGACGTGGCGATGGACAAAGCGCGCAGAATGGGCATCGCTGCGGTCTCAGTCAAGAACTCCAACCACTTCGGCATCGCCGGGCACTATGCACGGACCGCTGCCGAGAACAGACTCATCGGCATCGTCATGACGAATGCGTCTCCCGCGCTGCCACCGTTCAATGCCAAGAACAAGCTGCTCGGGACGAATCCGGTGGCGATCGGCATTCCCAGCATCAACCAGCCCATGGCCGTCTTGGACATGTCTTCGACTCTTGTGGCCCGCGGTAAGATCCGCCGGTACCTGGAAGAGGGGCGGACGACTTTGCCTCACGGCTGGGCAAATGATGCACAGGGTCGGCCCACTACTAACCCATACGAGGCGCTCGAGGGTTCACTGGCACCGATCGGTGGGCCGAAGGGAGCCGGACTCGCACTCATGATCGACCTGCTCACCGGGGTGCTCTCCGGGACGAGCATAACCGGGGAGGTCGGCAACCTCCTTGACGCGAGCAAGACCGCGAACACGGCCCATCTGATGATCGTTTTGGACCCCGACAAGTTCGTCGGTGCGACGGCGTTCGGTGAGCTCGTCGACACTGTTCTCGCCGCGATCTCATCGATGGAACCGGCAGACGGAGGGCGAGTGTACTACCCCGGACTCATCGAGCACGACCGTGCTCGGGACACTGCGGAGAACGGTGCCGACATCACGGATGAAGGGCTCGACCGGCTCAACCGTGAGGCGGCTGTCTACGGACTCAGACCATTGGGCTGAGA
The DNA here is from genome assembly GCF_057654315.1 of Brevibacterium sp. Lmc1. Lineage (NCBI taxonomy): Bacteria > Bacillati > Actinomycetota > Actinomycetes > Micrococcales > Brevibacteriaceae > Brevibacterium > Brevibacterium sp. Lmc1. The sequence goes on from NZ_CM172803.1 coordinate 2,653,364, forward strand.
TGGTGGAGACTGCGGGCCCCGGGTGTTTCGTCGGGCCCTGCAGTCACCGTCCGCTCACGCCACGGTGATGCCGAGTTCCGAGGCGAAGAGTTCGGCGAAGAGCATGAGCTGGGTGTCGTCGATGGTCGCTCCGCCCAGAGAGTGCACGCCGGAGATCTTGTGCGGTTCCAGTCCCCGGATATCGACGTTGCCGAGGGCGGCGCCTTCGCACTGGAAGACTCCGACGCTGCTTCCCGGAAATGCGACCCGGCTGACCTTCGCTCGGTCGAGGTCGATCTCGTCGATCTTGCAGTCGCGGAACTCGACATCGGTAAGCTTCGACCCGCGCAGGTTGAGGTAGGAGATACGGCAATTGGTGAATCGCACCTTCTCCCACACGCTGTCATAGACAACGCCGGCACCGATCCGTGTTCCAGAGATCGCTGTGTGCAGTAGGTTTCCACGGGACATAGTCCACGTGTCGGCGCGGCAGTCCGTAATCTCCGTGCCGGAGATCCTGGCCCCGGTGAGATCGACCGGCACGTCGACATCGCCGAAATTGACGTTCGACCATCGACAGTCGAGGAACGTCGCTTGGGTGGCATCCACCTCGGCGAGGTCGAGATCGGTGAATTCCATGCCCTCGAGGAATTCCTCGGGATCGATATCCCCGAGGTAACCCTGGGCAAGTTCGCCGAGGTTAATCTTCGGTGGTCGCGGCGTCTCCGTGGTCATGGGCCCACCCTAATCGCTGCCGGTGACATACCCCGTCGTTGCGAGTTCACCCGAACGAAAACACGCCTTGTTATCGTCGGGTGCATGGACTCGCGGCCACGCTCACCCAATGACCGCGATGCACCCTACGCGGTTGCGTTTGCAGCAGGCGGGGTGCTCGCTGTTGTCTACCTCGTGGTCCGTTACCTGCACGCTCAGTACATCGGCTGCGGTGAAGCCGGCTTCCAGTGTGGCGGGGCCATCAATGACCTGTTCTTCGGGTACGGAAGCTGGTTTCTTGGATTTCTTATCGTCCTTGGCTGGGTGGCCACGGCGGTGATTGCACCGTCGATGCTGAATCAGCTCCGACCGCACACGTCATGGTGGAGACGCGGACTCATCGCCACTGGATTCTGTTTAGCCGTGACCGTTGTGATCATGGTGGTCTACAGCGGAATAGTGACGTATTCGGAATAAGGCTGAGCGATCGACGTCTCCCCCACTAGACTGCAGGCATGAAGCCACTGACAACGATCCTGTCATTGCCCGTCGCCGATCCGCAGGCCACCGCGAACTTCTACGCCGATGGACTCGGTCTCGAAACCGACGGTGTGGACGACGGCATCGTCGCCTTCGAACTGCCGAACCTCTCAATCTTCTTCATCACCGCAGACGAATACGGCCAGTACCTCGAGCTCTCAGGCCAGCCCGGTTCGAAGAATCCGGTTCCAGGAGCCAGCATCATCTCGTGCGCCTTCGCCACTAAAGCCGAGATCGATGAGACCCTCGATCGTGCGGTCGCCGCCGGTGGATCAGCCGATCCGGGCCAAGATGTCGATGGGTCGTACATGGGCTACTTCGCTGACCCGGACGGATACATCTGGGAGCTCGTCGCCAACGAGCAGACCGCGAAGGCCGCTGCGAACGGCTGAATAGTTTTACGCACCTGTCGGACGGTCACGGAGGGCTTTCGCGCACGATGAGCGCACAGTCGTGCGCGTCTCAGCGGCCACGGGAAGCTGAGACTCTGCCAACGCCGTTTTCGGGACATCGACGAAACCGAGTCTCTTCACCGCCGAGGTGTAGACGACATACTCTTTGATGAGTGCCACAGGCACCGTCACCGAGATCAGCAGTCGCGGTACCGACGGAGAGGCCCCCGTACCGAAATCGAGTACCCAGAAAATACACGCAACAGCCGAGAAGACGACCACTGACTCGGTCGCTTCATTGAGATGATGACTCCGCAGCGTCACCAGAGACTTCGGCGCATCGGCAATATCAACCACGCTCGTCTCACCGCCCTGACTACTGCTGTTAATCGACTAGGTTACTTGTCGTCACAGTAGCGCAGATCGCCGCAGAATTGAACCATGCCCGCAGTTCAGCGAGCCAGTCCGGAGCACCTTCCCCAATGCACAGAAGCTGCCCAGCCCCTCACATCCGCTGGTTGCGAGCACTCTCGTAGATGCACACTCCGGCGGCAGTGCCGAGGTTAAGGCTTTCGGCCGAACCGTAGATGGGGACGGCCACGGATGAGTCGCACAGCTCAAGATCCTCGGGGCTCATCCCCCAAGCTTCGTTGCCGAAGACCCAGGCGGTCCGTGCGGTCAGGTCGAGGCCCGTCTCCCAGGGGTGGTGAAGATCGTGGGCTTCGTCGTTCGCGTCGGCGGCGAGCACCTGCAGGCCGCGGGCACGGGCCAGTTCGGTCACCTCGGAGAGTCCGACTCCGGTGACGACAGGAATGTGGAAGAGCGAACCGGCAGTCGAGCGCACGACCTTGTCGTTGTAGACATCCACCGACGACGATGTCAGCACCACGGCATCGGCGCCCGCGGCATCGGCCAGCCGAATGATCGTGCCGGCATTGCCCGGATCGCGCACTTGCGACAGGACGACGACGAGCTGCGCTTCCTTGTCGAGCACCGAGGTCAGCTCCACGTCGAGCGCCCTGCACACGGCCACGACGCCTTGTGAGTTCACGGTCGAGGCGAGCTCGGTGAGCACCTCGGGGGTGACGATGCTGCACTGCATGCGCCCGTGCTTGGCTGTCGAGACGAACGACGGATGCTCCTCAGCAGCCTCCTCGGTGATGAAAAGCTCGACAACGGAGCCCTTGCGCGCCAGGGCCTCACGGACGGCCTGCGGACCCTCGACGAGGAACAGCCCCGTGGACTTGCGATCGCGACGCTTGAGCAGCTTCGCGGCGTTCTTGATCCGCTTCGACTGAGGTGAGGAGATGACGTCAGGGAGTTTCATGAAACCGTGTTCTCGATCCGTTGAGTGCTGAAGTGGAAGAAGTGGGTGCTGAAGAGGCAGAAGCTGAAATGAGGACCAGGCAGGTCCTGGCAGAAAGACCGACGGCCCCGAACCTGCAGTTCGGGGCCGTCGTCGATCACCGAGGCGATCGTTCAGTCACTTAAGTGACCGGAGTCTTGAGATGACGCTGCTCAGGCGGCGTCGGTCTTCGCTGCGTTGACGTCAGCAGGAAGAGCTTCCTTGGCGACCTTGACCAGGTGCGCGAAGGTGGCCGAGTCGTTCACGGCGAGCTCGGCGAGCATGCGACGGTCGACCTCGACTCCAGCGGCCTTGAGGCCCTGGATGAAACGGTTGTAGGTCATACCGTTGGCGCGGGCGCCGGCGTTGATGCGCTGGATCCAGAGACGACGGAAGTCGCCCTTGCGCTTGCGACGGTCACGGTAGCTGTAGACCAGCGAGTGGATGACCTGTTCTTTGGCCTTGCGGTACAGGCGCGAGCGCTGTCCGCGGTAGCCGCTTGCCCGGTCGAGGATGACCCGGCGCTTCTTGTGAGCGTTGACCGCTCTCTTCACACGTGCCACGTGTTACTCCTTTAGAAAGTTCGTATCTGCCGGCGGTGCCGGACTCTGGTTCAAGCTGAGACAGCCGATGTCGACTGCCCGTGGGAGATCCCGGAGACTGTCCGGGAAGGAAAGACCCGAAAGGGGTCTCACCTGCCCTTGAGCTTGCCCAGAAGCTTGCGGGCCATGGCGCGGTCGCCGCCGGTGAGTTCCTGGTCGGTGGACACGCGGCGCTTACGAGCCGAGGACTTGCCCTCGAACTTGTGCTGGTTGTTCACGCCTTCACGCATGATCTTGCCACTGCCAGTCACGCGCATGCGCTTCTTGGCGCTGCTGTTCGTCTTCTGCTTCGGCATAGTGCCGTTCTCCTTTGCAATTCGTTGCCCGCGTCAACCGCTGGCAACTACTTCACACGCACAGACCAGGACGGACCTGGAACGCGACGTACTTAATTTCTCACGCGTCCGGGCGAGCTGCGTTCTTCTCTGCAGCGACCCGATCGCGACGGGACTTCACCTCAGCGGACTTGCCCTTGGCATCTGCCGATGCCTTCCGGGCCTCCGCCTTGGCGTCAGACTTTGACTTGTGCGGGGCGATGACCATCACCATGTTGCGTCCGTCGACTCGCGGTGAGGATTCGACGGAGCCAAGATCGGACACATCTTCGGCCAAGCGGTTGAGCAGCTTGATGCCCATCTCGGGACGGGACTGCTCACGTCCGCGGAACATGATCATGACCTTGACCTTGTCGCCGCCTTCGAGGAAGCGGGTGACGTGGCCCTTCTTCGTCTCGTAATCGTGTTCGTCGATCTTGAGACGGAAGCGGATCTCCTTCAGCGCAGTGTTCGCCTGGTTCTTCCGGGCTTCTCTGGCTTTCTGGGCAGATTCATATTTGAATTTTCCGTAGTCCATGAGCTTGGCTACGGGTGGCTTCGCCTGTGGGGCTACCTCGACGAGGTCGAGGCCGGCTTCACCGGCGAGATCGAGTGCCTTGCGAATGGCAACGATACCGACCTGTTCACCATTGGGTCCGACCAACCGGACCTCGGGAACCCGAATCCGGTCATTGATGCGCGTCTCGCTGATGTGTTCACTCCTTTTGCTCAAATGTGGTCGTGACAACGAAAAAGGCTCCCGTTGACACATGCCAAGGGAGCCTGCACACACGAGCAGTACGGTAGACGTACGTTCAGTGAATACACCTCGATCTGGACCCGATCAGACTATGCCTGACGGACAGATCTTTGGACCCGATCGCTCTTCGCGATCAAGGTGGGAGACAGACTCCGCTTCGCACCAGCTACCAGTGTACTACGCTTCATGACTCTTCGCACATCGAAGCCCTGGTGTGATCGCCGCATTGATTTATATGTCAAGCTTATGGCATGAGTTCTGAAGAATCTGTTCCCGCCGAGGCGATCGCCGACGTTACGCGCGACATCGCCGAGGTCCCCGCTGTCGAGGTCATCACCTCCAGCGCCGTCCACCTCATGTCCGCTGCCGCCGTCAAGTGCGGCCTGGCCGAGGACACCGCCGAAGGTCGCGGCGCCGACCTCCAGGACCTCGATGAGGCCCGCAAGCTCATCACCGCACTGGCCGGCTTCGTCACCGGTGCTGCCACCGTGATCGGCGACCACCACGCCCGCCCGCTGCGCGATGGACTGCGCAGCCTGCAGCTGGCCTTCCGTGAGGCTTCGGAATACCCCGACGCCCCCGGCGAAGGTCCCGGAGAAAAGTTCACCGGCCCCGTCCGCTGACACTCCCCCGCCGACCACTCACGCAACGGCCCTCGATCATCGATCGGGGGCCGTTGTCATATCCTCATTCGCCGAGGCGGCCGTGTCCTAGCCCGCAGATGATCACCGATTCACGCGCCGAGGCGGCCGATCACCTCGGACATGAGATCGTCTTCGACGTCGTCGAATCCCGGCCCGAATTGGCCGAACCGCAGACCGTTGATCAGCCCGATCACAGCAACCCAGATCGTGATGGTCTCCAAAATCACGTGATCGTCATAGTCGAGACCGAGCTCCGCAAGCCCGTCCCGCAGAGGCTGCAGCGCGGCCTCCATCCCTCGCCGCTCTTTGCCGCCCTGCAAACTCTTCGCCGCCGACCCTCTCGGCTTCGCGTCCCCCTCAGTCGCCGCCTCGGCGTCGTCCCGAATTTCCGCGACCAGTTCCGCGAGCGTCACCATGATTCGAGTCCCCGGCACAACGGTCTCCTCACGCGGAGCCTCATAGTCGGCGATCGGCGTGCCGTAGATCAGCGCCCACCGACTCGGATGTCTCCTCGACCATTCGAGCATCGCCAGGGCCAGCGTCTCGACACTGCGGTGACCGTCCAGCGCCTCATCGACAGCATCGGCGATCTCTGTGAAGGCATCGCGGATGAGGATCGTCAGCAGTTCATCACGACTCTTCACGTACCGGTACACCGCACTGGAGACGACTCCGAGCTCACGAGCGATCGCCCGCAGCGACAGCCCATCAACGCCGTCGTCATCGATCATGCGATTGCCGATGGCAGTGATCTGCGCTTCCGTCTCGATGCGGGCGCGCTGTCGTGGGGTCTCAGTCATGGCTTCACCTTACGTTTCGAGAGCAATGATGACAACAGTGAGCACTGCTCTTGAATTGTCGACGTATGAGGCCTACACTGATTCGAGAGAGCACTGCTCTCGTTTATCGCTCACAGGCATCGGAAGGGATCCGTCATGAAAACAGCACTCGTCATCGGCAATGGTCAGATCGGTTCGGAGATCGCGGCTCAGCTCATCGCATCAGGCACAGATGTCCGCATCGCCACCCGCTCCGGCAGAGGTTCGTCCAGCGCCTCGGGCGGCGCGACCAACACCACCGCCCCATCGGAAACGTTGTCAACGTCTGGCACGACGACAGTCAGCGCTCCAACTCACCTCAAGGCCGACGCGAGTGATCGCGCCCAGCTGGCCGAGGCCGCTCAGCGAGTCGATGCGATCTTCGCCTGCGCACACGCTCCCTATGACAGTCGGAAGTGGGAGCAGGTCCTCCCCCGCCTCGACGCAGCGATCCTCGACACCGCCGCAGACCTCGGCATCCCCGTCGTCTTCCCGGAGTCGGTCTACGCTTTCGCCGGACTCGACTCCCCAATCACCGAAACCTCACCGTTCGCTCCGGTCGACCACAAGGGACGAATCCGGCAGCGACTCATCGAAGCCCGTGACTCTCATCCCGCCACAAGCGCAAGCGTCATCGCCGGGGACCTGCTCGGCAGAACCGCGGAAAAGTGGTCGTCGGTCGTGCGGATGTGCATCACCGAACCCGTTTCCGCCGGGCGCAGGGCCATGGTGCCGGCACGGACTGATGTCCCGCACGGAATCACCGTCATCGCCGACCACGCTGCCGCAATGATCCAGGCGGCAGAGGATCTGAAGGACGTCCCCGCGGGGACGCATCAGCTGCGGATCGCACCGGCATCAAATCCGACACTGGCCGAGATCGCCGACTTCACCGCGGACACTCTTGGGCAGAAGCACAAGCGTCCGCTCTCAGTCCCACGCTGGGCGACCCGTGCCATCGGTGCATTCGAACGCTCCTTCTACGAGCTCAACCAGTTGGCACCGATCTGGTACGAACCCTGCGTCATCGCCTCCAGCGATTTGGCCGAAACAGTCGGAACAACCGACTGGCGCGAAGGCGTACGGCAGATGCTCGCAGGCATAAAGGTCGCGAACGACCTCTGACCGCGGAATTCCGACAGTAATCCGCAGAACTTCATGGTCGTTTGCTGCTTCTGTCACCGATTGGGTTGGGACTCAGCCATGGAAGTCGTCCGGCTCTGCGGGAATGCGCTTCGCCATGAGACAGAACTTGTTGCCGTCCGGATCCGCGAGGACATGCCAGCTTCCGGACGGCACGACATCAGTCTTCGTGGCACCCAAAGCCATAAGTCTTTCGAGTTCGTCCGGCTGGCTGCGGTCAGTCGGACAGAGGTCGAGATGCAGACTGTTGTCCCCAAACGAATCGCTCGAACGCTCGAAGAGAATAGTCGGTGCATTCCACGCCCCGGAGATCGCGACACCGGTTTCGTCTGTGGCCGTCACCTCGTATCCCAGTGCTTCGCACCAGAATCGGCTCAGCCGAGCCGGGTCCGGGGTTTTGACGATAAGATCGCTGATTCGACTCACCATCGGCAATCGAACCTCACAGTCGGATCCCGTTGCCCGGTCCCAGAGGCAGGTCGAAGAGGAACCAGATGCCCAGCAGCACGGCCCAGGCCAACCAGAACGGGATGACGAATGGGAACATCCGAGAGATGACCGTGCCCAGCCCGGCGTTCGGCTCATAACGGCGGACGAGGCCGAGCAGGACGATCATGTACGGATTGAGCGGAGTGATGACCTGAGTGGCCGAGTCTCCGACGCGGAAACCGGCTTGGATGAACGCCGGTTCGTAGCCGAGCAGGGCGAAGAGTGGGACGAATACGGCGGCCATGAGTGTCCACATCGACGACCCGGACACGATGAACAGGTTGAGCACACTGGCCAGGAGCATGAAGCCGATGACCGCGGCGAATCCGGTCAGCCCGATCGCCTCGAGCCCCGACGCCCCTGCGACGGCGATCCACGAACCGATTCCCGTCCAATTGAACAGGGCGATGAACTGGCCGAGGATGAACGCGAGAATGAGGAACGACATCATGTCGATGATCGATTGGCTCATCATCTTCACGAGGTCGTTCATCGACCTCACGGTGTGCACGACGATGCCGTAGACGACGCCCATGAGCATGAAGTAGGCGAAGACGATGAACACGATCGACGACAGCAGCGGGGACTCCGGGAGGAATCCGCCGTCCTCGTTCCGCCAGGGAGACGATGGAAGTAGGAACGCGAAGAGGAAGACTGCGGTGAGGACGAGACCCGAGACGACCGCCCAGATCAGCCCCTTCTTCTCCTCGGGTTCGAGTTCGGCCTTGATCTCGGTGGACGACTCTTCGTCCGAAGATTCAGAGGATCCATCCGATGTCGCCGAGGCATCACCGTAGGGGCTGTCGGGTGCCTGGTATTCGCGCGCCAGACCGCTTCCCGAGCCGTTCGCGTATTCGCGGGGCACTCCCTTGCGCACCATGTTCGGTTCGATCAGCCGGTCGATGATGAATCCGGCGATGACGGCCAGCACGATCGACGAGGCGATATTGAAGTAGTAGTTCGACACCGGGTTGACCGCGGTGTAATCGGTGTTCGGCAGGGTCTCCATCACCGAGGTGGTGATCCCGGCGAACAGAGCGTCGAGGCTCGTAGGGACGATCGAGGTCGAATAGCCGGCACCCGTGGCGGCGAACCCGCCGATGAGCCCGGCCATCGGATGCCGTCCTGCCGCTTTGAACACGAGCGCAGCCAAAGGCGGGATGATGACGAACGCCGAGTCGGCCATGATCGACCCGACCACCCCGACGAAGCCGACGGCATACGGCAGCAGCCACTTCGGGCTCTTGCCGAAGGCGATGCGCACGGCCGCTGCGAGCATTCCCGACTTCTCGGCCACACCGACGGCAAGCAGAATCGGCAGCACCGTCGCCAAGGGCGGGAACCCGATGTAGTTGTCGCCCATCGTCGTGGTCAGCCACGACAGGCCCTCCCCGGTGAACAGTCCCTTGATCGCAACGGTCTCGTCGCCGCCGGGAATGGCCACGGTGACATCGGCCATGGCCATCGCCGTGGAGACGAGGCCGGTGATGATGAAGAGCCCGAGGAACAGTGTGAACGGTTCGGGCAGCTTGTTTCCGATGCGTTCGATCCAGTCCAGCGTGCGCTGGCCGAAACCGACTTTCCCATCTGTCGTCGACATGAGCGGTCCTTCTCTTCGATGGATCAGGTCTGGGTGCGGCGGGACGATCTCAGTCGAAGAAGTGCTCGACGTCGATGGCTCCCCCGTCGCGGGTGAACTCTTCGGTCACCTCGGCGGCGAGAGCATCGTCGACGAGGAAGTCCAGTGCGGTGCACGCAAGACCGTAAGCTGCGTCGAGTGCCGCAATTTCGGCGGCCGGGGTCTGCGCTGCCTCGGCGAATTCACGAGTGTGCAAGGCCACCTCGGCGTCGGCGGTCTTGATCAGCGGATGGATGCCGGGAATCCGGTAGGAGACATTGCCGAAGTCCGTGGACGCAGCGATCGATTCGTCGAGCACTCCGGAGGGAAGCGGTTGGCGACCGCGCGCCTGTTCGTGTTCGGCCCAACGGGCGGTCAGGGTCGAATTCGTGCGCACGGGCAGCGACGGCGGATGTTCGTCCCAGTCGACAGTGACGCCGGTGCCGGTCATGAGCGCGGCGCCCTTCGCCGCCTCCTCGACCCGGTCGGAGAGCTCTTTGAGCGTCTCAGGGAACTTCGAACGGACGTAGCACTGCACGGTGGCGGTTTCGGTGATGATCGACGGTCTCGTTCCGCCGTCGGTGATGACCGCGTGCAGACGGGAGATCGGCGGCATCTGCTGCCGCATCAGGCCAAGTCCCTGATAGAAGAGGTTCGCCGCGTCGAGGGCGTTGCGCCCCATGAACGGCTGCGCCGAGGCGTGGGCGGCGACCCCCGAATACGTGACCTTGAGCAGGCGGCGTCCCAGCCACACCTGGTCGGCGCAGTCGTATCCGTAACCATGGACCATGATGGCCGCGTCGATACCGTCGAAGGCACCGGCCCGGGCCATAACCTCTTTGCCCGAATGACCTTCCTCGGCCGGGGTGCCCAGCAGCACGACGGTGCCCGGCACGGCGTCGGGGTCCTTCTCATACAAGGCGTGGAGGGCAAGAAAGGCACCGATTCCGGCGGTGGCGATGATGTTGTGTCCGCACGCATGCCCGATCTCGGGCAGGGCATCGTATTCGGCGAGGATCGCGATCGTGCGACCGTGGCCGGATCCCGTCGTCGCCCGCAGCGTCGTCTTCACACCGTAGAGGCCGGTCTCGACGTCGACTCCGTGATTCTCCAGCACAGAGGCGATCGCGGCGACCGAATCGAACTCTTCGAACGCGGTCTCGGCGAGGTCATGGACGGTGTGAAGCAGACTCGTGAGGTCGCCTTCCGCAACGTCGAGGCCTGCGGCGATGCCGGACCGGCTCGTCTCGGGGGCGCCAGTGAAGTCAGAGGTCCACTCGGCGGCCTGCTCGGCACGATCCCGAGTCTGCCGAGCCATCTCGTCGAGGTAGCTGTCGTCCGGTGCGGTCGAGTGGCCGAGGTCACGGATTTCGCTCATGGGTCACAAGCATAGGTGCCCTGCCGATCTGACACGCCCGGAACGGTCAGACTTCGACGAGACGAATGGCCAGGGAGTCGATCTTCGCGACGAGGTCCTCGTCACCGGCGACGGTTTCCTGGAACCGGCGCACTTCCTCCGGCGGCACCTCGGACTCGACACCGAGCGTGATGCCAAGCTCCGGCCCACCGAGGTGGACGCTGTTGCTGCCGGGGCTCACGCCAATCCGAGCCAGCCACGGGAAGGACTCGGCGATGGCACGCAGACGCTGGGCCACCTCGGCGTCGGCCCAGGACGGAGTCCAGGGCTGGGACTGCACGAACGCGAACATGGCGGGGCGGCGCAGCAGGAATGAGGACTCGGCTCCGGGGTCGAGGACGACGAGCTGGGACTCGGCCTCGATCGCCCCGAGGACGAGCCGTTCGGACTCGATCGGCACGGGTCTGGCATCGGAATGCCACGCCGTCAGCGGTGGGATTCCGGAGAATCCGGGTGTGCACTCGCGGCCGTCCTCGGCTTGGAGGCGGACCATCGCCATCTCCGAGGAGTTGTCGGCCATGAGCCCGTTCTCTCCGACCTCCTGATCGAGAACCATCGGCACGATCGGGGCATAGAGCCTGGCCCCGGACAGGGCCCTGACGACCTGCTGGTGTGCGGCCGGATCGAGGGGTGTCTGAGCGACCTGGGTCAGGGCCTCCAACAGGGCCGCATCCGCCAGCCCGGTATCACCGGAGAAGGGGTTGGGTTTGAGATCCCGGCCCTCCCACGCCTGACCGGCGGAATCCGTCGGGGCGGGGGCCTCGCCTGCCTGGGCTTTAGACGCGACGGACCGGGGCTCGTCCGGCTCATGCGGCCGGTCCGGATCGTGCGAGTGCGTGCTCACAGACTCACCGTCCTGCGACGTCGAGGGCTTCTTCCAGAGTGAACTTGCCGGCGTAGAGTGCCTTGCCCACGATCGCCGAGTCGACGCCGAAGGGCACGAGCTCACGGAGGGCACGCAGATCGTCGAGGCTCGAGACTCCGCCGGAGGCGACGATCGGAGAGTCCGTCTTCTGCGCGAGATCCTTGAGCAGGTCGACATTGGGGCCCTGCAGGGTGCCGTCCTTGCGCACATCGGTGACGACGTAGCGGGAGCAGCCGGCGGCTTCGAGGGTGGCGAGGACTTCGTACAGGTCGCCGCCGTCCTTCGTCCAGCCGCGGGCGGCCAGGGTGGTTCCGCGCACGTCGAGGCCGATGGCGACCTGGTCGCCGAAGCGCGAGATCATCTCGGCCGTCCACTCGGGGTTCTCCAGGGCGGCGGTGCCGATGTTGACGCGCTCGGCTCCCGTGTCGAGTGCGCGTTCGAGGCTTTCGGTGTCACGGATGCCACCGGAGAGTTCGACCTTGATCCCCACGGCCTTGACGACCTGGTTGAGCAGATCCGAGTTCGATCCGCGTCCGAACGCGGCATCGAGGTCGACGAGGTGGATCCATTCGGCACCACGGCTCTCGAAGTCCTGAGCGGCGTCGATGGGTGAACCGTAGTCGGTTTCGGTTCCGGCTTCGCCCTGGACGAGGCGGACGGCCTTGCCGTCGGCGACGTCGACGGCGGGGAGGAGGACCAGCTTGTTCGAACTGTCTGTCATTGTGACCTTTCTGCCAGGGTGCCACGGGGTTTGAGGCAACCATAGTCGGTGTGCTCGGTCAGGAGCTGAGTGAGTCTGTGGGGTTGGTGCCGGAGCTGTCGGTGCTGCCCGAACCGCTGCCCGGGCTGCTGTCGGCGGCGAACGAGGCGAGCCAGTTGCGCAGGAGCCTGGCGCCCGCCTCGGCGGATTTCTCGGGATGGAACTGTGCTGCCCAGGTGGTTCCGTCTTCGACAGCGGCGATGAAGTCATTGCCGTGGCGGGCGGTCGTGACCGTCGCGTTCGCCGGCGGCTCGGTCGCGGCGTAGGAGTGGACGAAGTAGAAGCGTTCGTCTCCGATGCCGGCGAACATGGCCGAGTCTGCGGGAGCGTTGACCTTCGACCATCCCATATGCGGGATGACCGGTGCTTCGAGGCCGGTGACGGCTCCGGGCCACAGACCGATGCCCTCGGTCTTGACTCCGTGTTCGACGCCGCGGGCGAAGAACACTTGGAGGCCGACGCAGATGCCGAGCAGCGGTCGCCCCTGTTCGTGGCGGTCCCGGATGAGGTCGACTCCCCCGACGTTCTCCAGTCCGGCCATGACTGCCGAAAACGCGCCGACGCCGGGGACCAGCAGTCCGTCGGAGTCGTTGATGACATCGTGATCGGCCGTGAGAGTGACCTCGGCGCCGGCTGCGGCGACCGCACGCACGGCGGAGCGGACGTTTCCGGCACCGTAGTCGAGGACGGCCACAGTCGTCATCGCTTCGCCCCCTTGCTCAGCACCGACCAGATCCTCCACAGGGAGAACCCGAGGACGATGGCACCGAGTGCGGCGACGACCCAGGCGATGGTGTTCCCACCCAGGGCCAGGGCGATGCCGAAGGCCATGACGAGTCCGGCGAGGACGGCGGCGATGATCCACAGCAGTGCCGTGCGTGCCATGGCGGCCCGACCCGGGCTCATCGTGGCCGCACTGGCCTGCAGCTTCGTCATCGACGACGTCGGGATACTGCCTTCGACATCCTCTGCGGCAACGGTTTCGAGCAGCAGACCTTCGAGCACATCGGGCAGGTTCTTCAGCGCCAGCCCGGCCGGCACATCGGATTCGCGGGCACCGTGACGGAAGTGGCCGGCGTCGATCTGCTCTTCGCTGCGCACGAGGAGGAGGACCTCGTGTTTGCCCGCGAGCTTCGAGATCGCCGCGGCCGCCTCGTTGCCGGCTTTGACATCCGTGTCGGCGAGCACGATTCCGCTGAACTCGCCGATCGGCACGATGGTGCCGGAGATGTTCGACAGCACGCAGGCGGCGGCCAACTGCTGGGCGACCCCGAACGGGGTCACGATGACGGTCGTGCTCACAGAACTCCCTTGGTGCTGGGAACGGAATCGCTGCGCGGATCGGTTTCGACGGCCTCGCGCAGCGCGCGGGCGAAGGCCTTGAACTCGGCTTCGACGATGTGGTGCGGGTCGCGACCGCGCACCAGGTCGAGGTGGACGGTCAGGCCGCCGTTGAAGGCGATCGATTCCAGCGAGTGGGAGGTCATCGAACCGGTGAAGTGACCGCCAATGAGGTGGTACTGCTGGCCTTCGGGCTCGCCTTCGTGGACGAAGTAGGGGCGACCGGAGACGTCGACGACGCACTGGGCCAGGGCCTCGTCCAGCGGCACGGCGGCGAAACCGTAGCGGCGGATGCCGACCTTGTCGCCGAGCGCTTCGCGCAGGGTCTGACCGAGCACGATCGAGGTGTCTTCGACGGTGTGGTGGACATCGATGTGCGTGTCACCGGTCGCGGTGATGTCGAGGTCGATCATCGAGTGCTTCGACAGGGCGGTGAGCATATGGTCGAAGAACGGCACGCTCGTCGAGATGTTCGAAGTGCCGGTGCCGTCGAGGTTGACGGACACGGACACCGTGGACTCGGACGTGGTGCGTGAGTTCTGGGCCTGCCTCATGGAGTGCCTTTCGTCGGGGCGGCTGATGACGGGGTCGGAGACTGCGGACGGTCCGCGAGGATGTCCGGTGATTCGGCGAGGATGTCGTCGATGGCGGTCAGGAACGCTTCGGTCTCTGCCTCGGTGCCGGCGTTGACACGGGCGTGGCCGGTGATGCCGATATCGCGGATGAGGACTCCGCGGTCGAGGAGCTTCTGCCACAGCTCGGCCGGTGAGGCGATGTTGCCGAAGAGCACGAAGTTCGAATCGCTGTCGTGGACGGTGAAGCCCGCCTCGGCGAGGTGAGCGGCCATCCGATTGCGCGAGTCGATAAGACGGTCGACATTGCCCAGCAGCAGTTCGGCATGTTCGAGTGCCGTGCAGGCCAGCACCTGGGTGACCTCGGACAGGTGGTAGGGCAGACGGACGAGGCGGAGGACGTCGATGAGTTCGGGGGCGGCGATGGCGTAGCCCAAGCGCAGTCCGGCACAGGCGAAGGCCTTGCTCATGGTGCGCGAGACGACGAGGCGGGGCCGGCCCTCAAGCAGAGTCATGGCCGAGGACTTGGCGGGGCGGGAGAATTCCGCATACGCCTCGTCGACGATGACTATCCCTGCGCAGTTGTCGTAGGCGGCTTCGATGACGTCGAGGCCGATCGAGGTGCCGGTCGGATTGTTCGGCGTGCACAGGAATACGATGTCCGGATTCGCACGAGCCACCTCGGCGGCGACCGTCTCGGCATCGAGAGTGAAGTCGTCCTTGCGTTCGACGTGCTGCCATTCGGCACCCGTGCCCGTGGTGATGAGCGGGTGCATCGAATACGAGGGGGTGAAGCCGATGACTGTGCGGCCCGGGCCACCGAAGGCCTGGACGATATGGCTGAGCACTTCGTTCGAACCATTGGCTGCCCAGATCATGGAGGGGTCGAGGTCGACGGAGTCACCGGCGCGTTCGTTCACACCGTCCAGATAGGTGACGAGGTGTTCGCGCAGTGCGGTGAATTCGCGATCGGGATATCGATTGAGTCCGGCGAAATGATCGTCGACGGCTGCGCGCATGCTGTCGACTACGACATCCGGAAGCGGATAGGCGTTCTCGTTGACGTTGAGCTGGACCGGCACATTGAGGTGCGGCGCCCCGTACGGCTTGAGGCCGACGAGGTCTGAACGCACTGGCAGAGAGTCGATGTTTCCCACGGCGATCATTCTACCGAGAGGCCCCCGCCGCCCGGGCGGCGGGTCGGGCATCGAGATACGCCGGTCGGCTCACCCGATCGAACGGGTCAGCGCGCTGCCGGTCGGGCCGGCGCCCTGCCGGTCGAGCCGGGTCCGGCCTCAGCGGACGGGGACGTCGAGGGTCTGTCCGGGGTGAACCGTCGGGGTGTCCAGGTGGTTGATCTCGACGATATCGGCAACGACATCGCGGGTGTCGCGGTCGATGCCGAGATTCGAAGCCACGGTCCACAGCGATTCGCCCTCACCGACGACGACTGCCTCGGCGTCGATGCCGATGCTCTCCGTCTCCGATTCGGCGACGGCAGCGGCCGAGAACGACTGGGTGGCGAGGAGGACCGCCCCGCCGATGACGACGAGAGCGACGAGCAGGGTCCGGAGAAGGCGCACAGCCTGGCGTCCACGAGGGGTCAGGTGCAGCTCGGTGTTCTGTGCAGACATCGCATTACCTCTTTCATTCGTACGATTCCACCAGTAATCGGTAGAACGTCTGTTCTATTCAACATGCCAATCGAACAAATGTCCAGTCCAACTCGAACATCTATGCGACAATGAGAGGGAACCAGCGTTGTTGATTGATCTGTCAGAACCATCTCAGTCGGCACTGACACGAGAATTTCCGAAGCGGAGATCACGGCGTTCAGCGGCAGGGAATAGAACGAAGGGGAACGAGCAATGGTTCAGAACAAACGAGGCAGAGGCAGGCCTCGCAACGAAGATGTTGCCAGCGAGATCGCTGCCGCTCGCACCGATGACGACGTCGTCCAGATCCCTGAGGGATCATCCGGTGAGGGCGACTTCCGCCTCACTCCCCGTCAGCGTCTCGTGCTCGAGACCATCGAACGCGCGGTCGTGACCAACGGCTACCCGCCGAGCATGCGCGAGATCGGCAAGGCCGCCGGGCTGGCCTCCCTCTCGAGCGTCGCCCACCAGCTCTCCCAGCTCGAACGCCTCGGCTATGTCCGCCGCGACCCGAAGCGCCCACGTGCCATCGAAGTGGTCAATCCGTTCGAAGAGGAAGAGGCCGAGCGCGCGAAGTACGAGGAGCTGGCCAACAACACCGTGCAGGTGCCGGTCGTCGGACGCATCGCCGCCGGTGGGCCGATCCTGGCCGAACAGGAAGTCGACGATGTCTTCTCCCTGCCGACCCAGGTCGTCGGCTCCGGTGAGATGTTCCTGCTCAAGGTCGTCGGCGATTCGATGATCGAAGCCGCCATCTGCCACGACGACTGGGTGGTCGTGCGCAAGCAGCACACCGCTGACAACGGTCAGATCGTCGCCGCCCTCCTCGACGGCGAGGCCACGGTGAAGACCCTCAAGCGCAAGGCCGGTCAGCAGTGGCTGATGCCGCAGAACGAGAACTACGAACCCATCGACGGCACCTACGCGCAGATCATGGGCCTCGTCGTCGCCGTCATCCGCCGCCTCTGACCCTCTGTCGTCTCTCCGCTGCCGAAACGCAAAGGCCCGCGACCGATTCGGTCGCGGGCCTTTGCGTCATCCTTCGTCGGTTTCGGCCAGCCTCGCCAGGCTCTTGCGAACGAGACCGGAGTTCGTCGTCGGCCACATCCTCGGCATCGAATTGACGAGGAACCCGGCATACCGGGCCGAGCGCAGCCGCGAGTCGAGCACGGCCACCACTCCCCTGTCCTTGGTCGACCGGATGAGGCGTCCGGCGCCCTGAGCCAGACGCAGGGCGGCATGCGTGGCCGACACCGCCATGAATCCGTTGACTCCCCGCTGGTCGGCATCGCGTGCCCGCGCCTGCATGAGCGGGTCGTCCGGACGTGGGAACGGCAGACGATCGATGATGACCAGACGGTTCGTCCGTCCCGGCACATCGACCCCCTGCCACAGTGACATGGTTCCGAACAGGCAGGTCTGGTCGTCGGCCGTGAACTGAGAGACCAGCGCCGGCAGGCCGTCATCGCCTTGGAGCAGGATCGGGAAATCGAACTTCTTCCGCAGGTGTTCGGCCGCCGCGTTTGCGGCCGCCCGGGAGGAGAACAGGCCCAGTGCCCCGCCGTTCGAGGATTCGACGAGTTCCTCGAGTTCGGTCAGCGCTTCCTCGCTCAGTCCGCTGCGTCCGGGCTTGGGCAGGTGGGAGGCGACATAGAGGATTCCCTGTTTGCCGTAGTCGAAGGGTGATCCGACATCGAGGCTGTCCCATTTCGGGGCGTCGGGTCCGAAGAGTCCCAACGAGGCGGCCACCGCGTCGAAGTTCCCACCGAGGGACAGGGTCGCCGAGGTGGCCACGACCGTGGATTCTTCGAAGATGCCGTTGCGCATGGTGCCGGCCACGCTCAAGGGCGCGACGACGAGATTCGTCGTCTCTTTCTCCCGGAAGGTCGAGCGCGACAGCCAGATGACGTCGTTCTTGCCCGGATCGCAGAAGCGTTCGGCGAGTTCGAAGATCTCCTGGCAGCGTGCCTTGGCCATCTGCCGGCCGGCATCGGCGTCCTCGGTCTTGCCGCCGATGTCGTTGATGATCTGGCGGGCGGAGTCGCGGATCTGTGCCAGGGCCAGTCCGAGCGCCTCGCTCATGTGGAGGATGAGTCCCTCGGGCACCGAGGCCTGCGCACGTTCGAGAGCCGCCGCGGCGGAGTCGAGCAGTGACACGACTCCGTCCTGGACGGTGGTGTGTTTGCGTACCGAGCTCGTCGCGGCCGAGAGCATACTCGTGTTGATCTGCCCGGACAGGGCGCTGGTCACCCGGTCCTTGAGTTCGTGGGCCTCGTCGATGATGATGACATCGTGCTCGGGCAGCACGTTCGATTCCCCGAAGGCGTCGATGGCCAGCAGGGCATGGTTCGTCACGACGATATCGGCTTCGGCGGCTTTGTTCCGGGCGATTTCGGCGAAGCATTCGGTGAACAGCGGACAGTTCGAACCGAGGCAGTCGAAGGCGTTGACGGACACCTGTGACCAGGCACGATCGCTGACGCCGGGCAGGAGGTCGTCCCGGTCGCCGGTGTCGGTGGTCTTCTCCCAGGTGCGGATCCGCTGGATCTCCTCCCCCAGACCGGAGCGTTCGGTGGGTTTGCGTCCCGCCTCGGCGTCGGCACCGAGGTCGAAGAGCATGCCCTCGCCCTCGTCGGGGTACCCGCCGGCGAGCTTGTGCTTGCACACATAGTTTCGGCGGCCTTTGAGCAGTGCCGCCCGGGGCAGCGGATCGAGGTCCTTCTTCACGGCCTTGAACAGCCGGGGCAGGTCGCGGTGGATGATCTGCGTCTGCAGGGCCAGGGTCGCCGTTGATACGACGACCTTCCCGCCGGTGCGGGTGACGTACTCGGCTGCAGGCACCAGGTAGGCCAGCGATTTGCCGGTGCCTGTTCCCGCCTGCACGAGCAGATGGATTCCCTTGTCCAGCGACGAGGCGACCGCCTGCGCCATCTCCTGCTGACCCTCGCGTGGCGATCCGCCGATGGCGCCGACGGCGGATTCGAGGAGGGTGTCGACAGTCTTCACTCGTCGATGACCAGGTCCGGACGTTGGAATTCGCGCAGTTCGTCGACGAGCTCGGTCGGCACCTTGGCCTGCAGGCTGGTGCCCTCCGTGCCGTGCGATTCGTGTTCGACCGTACCGAGGGCGTAGATCTTCGACACGAGGTCACCGCGTTCATAGGGAATGAGCACGGTCATGTCGATGTCCGGGACGGGAAGGCGGTCCTCGATGGCCTCGATGAGGTCGTCGATCCCTTCCTTCGACACGGCAGAGACGAACTGGGCGTCGGGATACTCCGCGCGCAGGCCGGTGGTCACGGCCTCCTCGGCGATATCTGCCTTGTTGAACACGAGGAGTTCGGGGATGTCTCCGGTCTCGACGTCCCCCAGGACGTCGCGCACGGCTTGGATCTGTCCGTGCGGATCCGGGTGGGAGGCGTCGACGACGTGGAGGAGCAGATCCGAACCGGCGGCTTCCTCCAGGGTCGAGCGGAAGGCCTCGACGAGCTGATGGGGCAGGTTGCGGACGAACCCGACGGTGTCCGTGTAGGTGAAGACGAGGCCGTCGGCGGTCTTGGCCTGCCGGACGGTCGGGTCGAGGGTGGCGAACAGGGCGTTCTGCACCATCACCTCGGCGTCGGTGAGCAGGTTGAGCAGGGAGGACTTGCCCGCGTTCGTGTAGCCGACGATCGCGACTGAGGGCACGTGGTGGCGGGCGCGGTTCTTCCGCTTCGTCTCCCGCGAGGGCGCCATGGCGTTGATCTCGCGGCGCAGCTTCGACATGCGCGTACGGATGCGGCGACGATCGAGTTCGATCTTCGTCTCACCGGGTCCGCGGGAGCCGATTCCGGCACCGCCGGCGACACGGCCGCCGGCCTGACGGGACAGCGACTCACCCCAACCGCGCAGTCGCGGCAGCAGGTATTCGAGTTGCGCGAGTTCGACTTGGGCCTTGCCTTCGCGGGATTTCGCGTGCTGGGCGAAGATGTCGAGGATGAGCGCGACGCGGTCGACGACCTTGACCTTGATGACGTCCTCGAGTCCGCGCCTCTGGCTGGGGGCGAGTTCGGAGTCGATGATCACGGTGTCGGCGCCGACAGAGGCGACGACCTCGGCGAGTTCGGCGGCCTTGCCCTTGCCGAGGTAGGTGCCTGGGTCCGGCTTGTCGCGACGCTGGATGAGTGCGTCGAGGACTTCGGATCCGGCGGTTTCGGCGAGTGCGGCGAGTTCGCGGATCGAGTTCTCGGCTTCGGCCTGGGTGGTGTTCCAGATGCCGGCGAGGACGACGCGTTCGAGGCGGACCTGACGGTATTCGACCTCGGTGATGTCTTCGAGCTCGGTGGAGAGTCCGGCGACGCGGGTGAGGGCGGCGCGCTCGGCGAGGTCGAACTGGTCATCGCCCGGGGTGGTGTCGTGATCGTCGAGGGCTTGGGCGCCTCGGGAGAGCACACGGTCGAGCATCGCGTTGCGACGCTCCTTGTCTTCAGACGTCATTCATTCCTTTGTTCTCTGCCGCCCGCACGGGACTTCTCGTGCGGACGTCGTCATGCTTGCCACCGGTCGCGGCGATTCGCACCGACGGTGGTGTCCATCAATTCTCCCACAGCCGTCTAGACTGAAACGGTGTCAGAGCACTATTTCACCGAATCGCCGAGCAGCGAGGCCAAGTCGCGGGTACTCGACCTCGATCTGGCCGGCCGCGCCGTCACCGTCGAAACCGTATCCGGCACGTTCTCGCCCACTCGCCTCGACCTCGGCACGGCTGTGCTGCTGCGGCATCTGCCTCAGCCGCCGGCCGGCGATATCCTCGATCTCGGGTGCGGTTGGGGTCCGATCGCCCTGCACACGGCCTTGGATGCCCAGGAGGCCGAGGTGGATGTGCGAGTATGGGCACTCGACGTCAACTCCCGGTCCCTGGAGACCACCGCGGCGAATGCGCGCAGGCTCGGCCTCGATACGATCAACACCGTCACCGCCGCGGATGTTCCCGCTGACCTGCAGTTCGCAGCGATCCGGTCGAATCCGCCGATCCGCATCGGCAAGGAAGCGCTGCACGAACTCTTGGAGACCTGGCTGCCGCGTCTGGCGCCGGGCGGCCGCGCCGATCTCGTCGTATCGAAGAACCTCGGCGCCGATTCTCTGCAGAAGTGGATCGCCGGGATGCTTGGTGACGGGTTCGAGGTCGTGCGCACGGGATCGTCGAAGGGTTTCCGCGTGCTCACGGTCGAGCGCGACTGAGTTCAGCCGATCGTGCCGCTGGCGACGAGGACGGCTGGGCCGGCGAGGCTGACGCGTCCGCTCGTGCCCTCGGCGTTGGGTTCGATCTCGATACGCAGCTGACCGCCGGGCACGTCGACTCTCCACTGCAGAGGCGACTTCTCACCGGCCCAGTGGTGGGCTGCGATCGCTGCCGCGCAGGCTCCGGTTCCGCAGGAGCGGGTCTCACCGACGCCGCGTTCGAACACGCGCATGCGCAGGGCGCCTTCTCCCCCGGCCACATCGGATCGGGCCGGTTCCATGACGATGTATTCCACATTGGATCCCTGCGCCGGGACGGGGTCGAGGACGGGTGCATCGCGCAGTTCGGCTGCGGCGAGTTCGGCGTTCTCGGCCAGGGCGACGACGGTGTGCGGGTTGCCGGTGGATACGCGCAGTCCGGGACGGGCGACGTCGATGCCGCCGGTGGTCACGAGTACGCTGCTCGCGGGGTCGAGTGACCATTCGCCCATGTCGATGGTGTACCAGGCGTCGCTGGCGGATCCGGGTCCGGCTGTACCGGTGTCGACGACGTCGTCTCCGGTTTGGACGCCGAGGGCGGGATTGAGGGTGGTGCGCACGGCTTTGATGCCGTCACGGGTGCCGACGAGGATCTCGCGGGCATCGGCGGGGACGCGACCGCTGGTCAGGAGTGCGTGGGCGAAGACGCGAACTCCGTTGCCGCACATCTCGGAGAGGCTGCCGTCGTTGTTGTAGTAGTCCATGAACCATTCGGCACCGGCGTCGGCCTGTTCGGCGGCTCCGGGGATGCCGCTGGCTGCGGAGCGGACGATGCGGATGATGCCGTCGGCGCCGAGTCCGGCCCGTCGATCGGCCAGGGTGGCGACGATTTCGGGATGCATCTCCAGTGTGCTGTCGTCGTCGGAGAGCAGAACGAAGTCGTTCTGGGTGCCGTGCCCCTTGACGAAGCTGACATCGGTCCAAGCGGCGAACGGGGTATCCGGAGTGCTCATGGCTCCATCCTATCTGTGAGCGTCCAGTCGGGTCTTCAGTGCCCGTTCAGGACGTCGAGTGCAGCCGCTATGCCGTCAGTGATCGCGCAGCGCATCAAGTGCGGCCGCCAGATTCTGTTCGGCGTCGGCGGCGCTGCCGTCGATCCAGCGGATGCGCGGGTCGCGGCGGAACCAGGTGTCCTGTCGGCGTGCGAACTGCCGGGTGCGGATCGTCGTCTCTTCCTTCGCCTCGGCGGCGGTGAGCTCTCCTGCCAGATGGCGTTGGATCTGTGCGTATCCGATGGCACGTGATGCTGTCTTGCCTTCGGCCAGCCCAACGTCGAGCAGACGCGTCACTTCGTCGACCCATCCGTGCTCCCACATGAGGTCGACGCGGGTGGCGATGCGCTCGTGCAGAATGGCCCGGTCCATGCTCAAGCCCAGGTGGATGGTCGGTTCGATCTCCTGGTAGTCCGGCAGTTGGGCGCTGAAGGGACGTCCCGTGAGTTCGATGACTTCGAGCGCTCGTGCGATACGTCGTTGGTCGTTGACGGTGATCTTCTCGGCCGCTTTCGGGTCGAGTTCGCGCAGCTTCTGATGCAGCGCCCACCGGTTTGTTGCGACCTCGGCCTCGAGGCGAGCACGCACCTCGGAGTCGGTGCCGGGAAACTCCATATGATCGACCGCGGCACGAACGTAGAGCCCGGACCCGCCGACGAGGATCGGCCGCAGACCGCGCCCCCGGATGTCCGCAATCGCTGCCCGCGCACGTGCCTGAAAGTCCTGCACGTTCGCCTCTTCGGTGACGTCGAGGATATCGATGAGGTGATGCGGAATCCCCCGACGCTCATCGATCGGCAGCTTCGCCGTGCCGATGTCCATCCCTCGGTAGAACTGCATCGAATCCGTGTTGACGATCTCCCCGCCGAGGCGGTCGGCCAGATCCAGCGCCAGATCCGATTTCCCGGTGGCGGTGGCTCCGACGACGGTGATGATCGGCGAAGTGTCCTCAGCCATCGGCGATCACTCCCAGAGTCCGGTGCCGCAGAGTGTCCGGACTTCGTGGACACGTTCGTCGATGACCGGTTCCAGAGTCGAGACTCGCGCGCCCTGGTCAACGGCGTGGCGGAAGCCTGCAGCCAGCACACTGAGGTTGGCGGCCATGGCCTCTGCTTGGTCGCAGAGGTCGAGCAGTCTTTCGGTGTCGATCGACGTCCCGGAGGTGAGTGTCTCGCTGACGGCACAGTCGAATTCCGAGGCACCGTCGATCGGGGCCAGGGGTGCGTCCTCTGTTGCGGCTCCGGACAGGTCGATCGGCAGCAGAAGGTTCTCGCTCGATCCGAGCGGTCCGATGTCGACGCCGGCGGCGTGAGCGTGAAGGATCGCGACGATGACGGCGGGGTCGGCCGCCTCGGCGAGTCTGCGTTCATCCGTCGTCAGGGTGTCAACGGTTTCGACCCAGTCGGACCCGGACAGCAGCCGACCGGTGCGAGTATCGACGCCGTGATCGATTCCCCAGCCGCCGAGTCCGGCCACGGGTGGCAGGGTCTCGATGGGCAGGGCCCAATC
Source organism: Brevibacterium sp. Lmc1 (assembly GCF_057654315.1). Lineage (NCBI taxonomy): Bacteria > Bacillati > Actinomycetota > Actinomycetes > Micrococcales > Brevibacteriaceae > Brevibacterium > Brevibacterium sp. Lmc1. The sequence goes on from NZ_CM172803.1 coordinate 2,677,091, forward strand.
GGTCCGCGTCCGCACGGTATCGCGGATGGCAGTCCGCAGCTCGGCCATTCGCGCCGTCTCGCTGCGGTCGATGTTCTCGAGCAGCACGGGGGCTGCCGGGATGATGGCGAAGGCGCCCATCTCAGCCGCGGGGGCGGATCGTCGGCATGCCGAGGTTCGTTGCACCGGCGGCACCCTGTCCGGGGCTCGGTGCGCCGCAGCTGTCGGCCTGAGCCCGGTCGTAGGCGTCACCGGCTCGGGACGGGCGTACGGAGAATCCGGAGTCGGCGAGGAGGAAGTAGGGTTTCGCCTCGGTGACGGTGGCAGTGACGAAATCACCGGGCCGCGGCATCTGAGCGCCTTCGGGGATTCCGACGTGGACGAGGCGGTTGTCGGCGGCGCGACCGCTCAGTCGTGGGGAATCGTCATGGGGCAGCTTGGTCACGAGCACCTCGACCTCACGGCCGATCTGGGCTTTGTTCTCGTCCCAGGCGATCTCATCCTGGAGCGCGGTGAGGCGTTCGAACCGCTCCTGCACGACGTCCTTCGGGACCTGGTTGTCCATCGTAGCCGCCGGTGTGCCGGGGCGGATGGAGTACTGGAAGGTGAAGGCCTGGGAGAAGCGGGCGCGGCGGACGATGTCCATCGTCCCCTGGAAGTCCTCTTCGGTCTCTCCGGGGAAGCCGACGATGATGTCGGTGGTGATGGCAGCGTGCGGGATGCGTTCGCGCACGGTGTCGAGGATGTTCATGAACCGTTTGGTCCGGTAGGACCGCCGCATTGATTTGAGGATCGTGTCCGAACCGGACTGCAGCGGCATGTGTAGCTGCGGCATGACGGTCGGGGTCTCGGCCATGGCGTCGATGACGTCGTCGGAGAAGGCGGCCGGGTGCGGGCTGGTGAAGCGGACCCGTTCGATTCCGTCGACGTTGCCGACGGCGCGCAGCAGTTTTGCGAATGCGCCTTTGTCGCGGAATTCGGCTCCGTAGGAGTTGACGTTCTGGCCGAGCAGGGTGACTTCGACGACTCCGTCGGCGACGAGGGCTTCGACCTCGGCGAGGATGTCGCCGGGGCGGCGGTCCTTCTCTTTGCCGCGCAGGCTGGGCACGATGCAGAAGGTGCAGGTGTTGTTGCAGCCGACCGAGATCGATACCCATCCGGAGTGCTGGGATTCGCGGCGGCTGGGCAGGGTGGAGGGGAAGACGTCGAGGCTTTCGAGGATCTCGACCTGGGCTTCCTCGTTGTGGCGGGCGCGTTCGAGCAGCGCCGGCAGGGATCCCATGTTGTGGGTGCCGAAGACCACGTCGACCCAGGGGGCCTTCTTCACGATCGTGTCCCGGTCTTTCTGTGCCATGCATCCGCCGACGGCGATCTGAAGGCCGGGGTGGTTCTCTTTGACCTTCGCGAGCTGGCCGAGGTTGCCGTAGAGGCGGTTGTCGGCGTTTTCGCGGACGGCGCAGGTGTTGAAGACGACGACGTCGGCCTGGTCGTCGGTGTTCGCCTGAACGTAGCCGGCATCGTCGAGCAGTCCGGACAGACGCTCGGAGTCATGCACGTTCATCTGACATCCGTAGGTCTTGACCTCGTAGCTGCGAGGGGTGGTTCCGGATGTCGTCGGGGATTCAATCAGTTCAGTCATGGCGCACCCATTCTAGCCGTTCCCCACGTGCCGTTTCAGTCTTCGGCGAGCACTTCCCGTGTGACCTTGATGCAGATCGCCGAGGGGAAGCCGCGGCGGGCGAGCATGCCGAGGATTCGGCGCTCTCGCACGGCATAGTCGAGGCGCCGGGTGGAGGCGGCTTTCTTCTCGGCGACTTCGCGGGCGAGTTCTTCCTCGCCGTCGATGTCGGCCACTGCGTCGGCGGCCAGTTCGGGGCTGATGCCTTTCTTGCTCAGTTCGCGTTTGAGCACGGATCGGGAGAGTTTCCGGTTCTCACGCTGTGCTCGTGCGAAGCGGTGCGCGAATTCTTCGTCGTTGAGCAGACGCGAGTTCTGCAGCTTCTCGATGAGGACATCGATCGCTTCGGGCATGAGGTCGCGTTTGAGGAGCTTCTTGCGCAGTTCGTCGCTGGAGTGATCGCGCATGGCGAGCATGTTCATCGCCGTCTTCTTCGCCTGAGCATAGTCCGCGTCGAAGTCGGGGGCGTCGTCTTCGTCGTCGAAGCTCAGCCCGGGACCGGCAGCGAAATCGGGTGAGCCGTCACTGTCATCCAGGAAGTCGGGCCCGGCATTGCCATCGCTCGCCAGGAAATCTGGACCATCATTCTCGGCTGCAAGGAAATCAGGGACATCGATGAAATCCGGAGTCGAGTCGGTACCGCCTTCGACCCACCCGTTGTCCGGCTCCTTCTGCTGTCGCTTCCAGCCGCTGGAGTTCTTCTTGCGCTTCGAGCCCGAGTTCTTTCGTTTGTCGGTTCGACCATTGCCACCGGTGACATCGTCGTCGTCGAGTCCGGAGAGGCCGGCGAAGAACCCGGCCTCTCCTTCGGCATGACGTTGGTCGATCTCCGAGATCGCACTGCGCAGCTGCGAGAGCGTCTCGGTCTGAGACGAATCGCTCCGACCCGAGTCCCCCGCACCGACCGTCTCGGTCGATGCGGCGGGCTCGCGGCCCGGGAATTCGTCGTCAGTCGACGAGGCGTCAGGAGACTTCGACGTCATCCGTCTGTGCTTCTCCGGCCGCCTCGGCGCCGTCCTCGGGTTCGTCGACCTGGATCAGGCCCAGCTTGTGCTTGATCTTCAGCTCGATCTCTTCGGCCAGGCCCGGGTTGTCGCGGAGGAAGTTGCGGACGTTCTCCTTGCCCTGACCCAGCTGATCGCCGTCGTAGGTGAACCAGGATCCGGACTTGCGCACGATGCCGTTGTCGACGCCCATATCGATGAGGCTGCCTTCGCGGGAGATGCCGTGGCCGTAGAGGATGTCGAACTCGGCCTGCTTGAACGGCGGAGCGACCTTGTTCTTCACGATCTTCGCACGAGTTCGGTTGCCGACCGCGTCCTGACCTTCCTTGAGGGTCTCGATGCGGCGGACGTCGATGCGCACGGAGGCGTAGAACTTCAGCGCCTTACCGCCCGAGGTGGTCTCCGGCGAACCGAAGAAGACGCCGACCTTCTCACGCAGCTGGTTGATGAAGATCGCGGTGGTCTTCGACTGGGCCAGGGCACCGGTGATCTTACGCAGTGCCTGCGACATCAGGCGAGCCTGCAGGCCGACGTGGCTGTCGCCCATCTCGCCTTCGATTTCGGCCTTGGGCACAAGGGCCGCGACGGAGTCGATGACGATGACGTCGAGGGCCCCGGAGCGGATGAGCATATCGGCGATCTCGAGAGCCTGCTCACCGGTGTCCGGCTGGGAGACGAGGAGCTGATCGGTGTCGACGCCGAGCTTCTTCGCATACTCCGGGTCGAGTGCGTGCTCAGCATCGATGAACCCGGCGATTCCGCCGGCCTTCTGTGCGTTTGCGACGGCGTGGAGAGCCACGGTCGTCTTACCGGAGGATTCCGGACCGTAGATCTCGACGACGCGGCCGCGCGGCAGACCGCCGATGCCCAGAGCGATGTCGAGTGCGACCGAACCGGTCGGGATGGAGGCGATGGGCTCACGCACACCGTCGCCGAGGCGCATGATCGCGCCCTTGCCGTAGTTGCGATCGATCTGGCCCATTGCGGCTTCGAGTGCCTTCGACTTGTCTCCGCCGGTGGGAACCTGAAGGTTCTTGGGTGTACGTGCCATGACGTCTCCTCTTCGTTGCTTTTCCGTTGAGACCAAGGCTAGAAGATGGCACTGACATAACGACAGAGGAAGCGATTCCCCCGTGGATAACCAGCCACTCATGGTCACAGGTCCCGTGATTCCTCACCAGGATAACCCACATGGGAACAGGTGTTCTATATATTCGGGTGTGTCGCGTGTCTCCGCGAGAGTCAGGCCTGGGCCAGACCCAGCTGCCAGGTGAGACCGAAGCGGTCCCCCACCCACCCGAACGGGCCGAATCCGTAGTCGTCGAGCGGCATGAACACAGTTCCGTCTTCGCTCAGTGCGGTGAAGATACGTTCGAGTTCCTCGGCCGAATCGCAGTCGACCATGAGTGACACGCCAGGGGTGATGTCCCACTCGTGTGCGACGAAGCTGTCACTGAAGCGCAGTCTCTGGCCGGCGATCTCGATCTCGGACATGATGACCGTACCCTCGGCGCCCGGACCGTCGGGACCGTACCGATTGTCGAGGATCACTCGCCCGTCGGCGAAGACCTCGAGGTAGGTCTCCATGGCCTCGGCGGCGCTCTGTCCTCGACTGGGCTGGAAGGTGATGAACGGGATGGCCTGATTCATGCGGTCAGTCTACACTCGGCCGGCACGGCGCCGATAGTAAAGACCAGCGCTGTTCCGAGCAGACAGAGCCACAGACGGTGCGAGGCAGCTCCGATCCAGAAGTACGGCGTCGAACCTCGGTCAGAACGGCGTCGAGCGCGGCTTTTCCTTGCCGAGACGCCGAGATTCGGGAACGCCCATGGAATCGCAGACGGCAGTCCAGATGTCGCGGGGTTCGACCCCGGCTTCGAACGCCTGAGCTGCGGTCCGCGAACCCAAGGAGCTCAAAGTGAGGTCGGTGTGCAGGGAGGCGGCGCGCGCCTCACCGAACTCCTCGTTCATGAGGATCCAGTAGAGCGTGTGCCTCATCAGGGCTTGGCGGCCAGCCGCGGAGCAGAGTATCCCTCGGGGTGACCGAGGACCTTGTCCGAGAGCTCCTGCGGAATGGTGTCGGGGATCTGCACGCCTTCTTCGAGAGCGAAGCGATCGGACACAGACGACAGCAGTGCCGACAGCGGCAGGTCGAGTGCTTCGCAGATCGCCGACAGCAGCTCCGAGGAGGCTTCCTTCTGTCCGCGCTCGATTTCGCTGAGGTAGCCGAGCGAAACGCTGGCCCCGGTCGAGACATCGCGAAGGGTGCGTCCTTGACGACGGCGGGCGGAACGAAGTGCGTCGCCGATTTCGACTCTCAGTAACATAACGCGGCCCTCCCTTTGTCAGCGCGTCCCGTCAATGTAGTTCCAATAACTTTACAACCTGGCCGTGACACAGCACCAACCTGGTGCCCCGAGCGGATGGTATTGCCAGTCCATTCGAAGACTTTGGAGAATTTTCGTCCGATGGTCATCACCCGGTCAACCGCACAGCAGACGAACTTATTCCGTGGCATCTCCGCCAGCATTCGACGCCTGTCCGGCCTCGGGCCCGAAGGCGAGTTCGCCGACGAATTCGTCGAGGTTGACGGCCATCGCCTGCACCGTCTGGCTGCGGATGGCATCACGGTCGCCGGTGAAATCGTGTTCGAAGACCTTCGCCTTCCCGCCGAAGGCAATCGCCGTGTAGACGAGTCCGACGGGCTTGTCGTCCTGCGGATCGGGACCGGCGACTCCGGTGCAGGAGATTCCGATATCGGCGACGCACTGCACGGCCGTGCCGACGGCCATCTGCGCGGCGACGACCGGGTCGATCGGTCCGGTCTCCTCGAGGTGGTCAGCATCGACTCCGGCCAGGCTCGCCTTGAGGTCGGTGGCGTAGGTGACCAGTCCGCCGCGCACCACAGCCGAGGCCCCCGGCACATCGACGAGCGAGGCGACGAAGCGTCCCCCGGTCAGCGACTCTGCCGACGCCAGCGAGATCCCCAATCGAGTACAGGTGGAGATGATGCGACGCGCGGTCTCCATCAGCTCGGACTCAGCCACGCTGCGCGTCCCCGCCGGTCTGCGTGCTCCCACCGCTCTTCGCGTCCCTGTACAGCTTCGCCGCGTGCACGCAGTAGTCGACGCCGGTGACGATGGTGACGACGATGGCCGCGGTCATGATGATCCACGCGAAGACGAGGAGGATGACGTAGACGACAGAGGGCACCACGCCCGAGAGCGGGAAGACCAGCAGGAAAAGTCCGATCGCAGCGGTCTGCAGCACGGTCTTGATCTTGCCTCCGCGTGAAGCAGGCATGACGGCGATGCGGATCATGAAGAACCGCAGCACGGTGATGCCGAATTCGCGGACGAGGATGATCACGGGCACCCACCACGGCAGTTCGACGATGATCGCCAGACCGATGAGTGCCGCCGCCATGAGCGACTTGTCGGCGATGGGGTCGGCGATCTTGCCGAAGTTCGTGATGAGGTTGTTCCGCCTGGCCAGATAGCCGTCGACGAAGTCGGTGAACATGGCCAGCAGGAACACGATGAGCGCCCACCAGCGCAAAGTCACATCGTTGCCTCCGTCTGCCAGCAGAAGCACGAGGAACAGGGGCACCATGAGGATACGCAGCACCGTGAGTGCGTTCGGGACATTCCACGGACTCGGTTCTGCAGAGGGCTGCTGAGAGGCTCCAGCCTCGACTCGATCGTTCACGCATCCAGCCTATCGGAGTGAGCTGAGCAGATCATTCCAACCATGGGAATGACGACCATAATCGCCGAGGCGGCGCACCGTCGGTACGGTGCGCCGCCTCGGCGAGGGGTGGGGTTCGGATGAGATCAGCGGCCGGTGAGCTGCCAGGCGTCCTCTCCGCTGGCCTCGACGACCTCGAGTCCGGTCTCCGGATCGACGTCGCCGACGGTGAGGTCGCCGGCATGACCGACGCCGTTCGCGTAGCGGTCGGGCGATGCCGATCGGTACGCCGACGCCGAGCCGTGGGAGGTCTCGCCGTAGTCGTCGTCGAACTCCTCGTCATAGTCCCCGGCTGCCGAGGCGTGCCCGGATCCGGTCTGTCCGGACTGGCCGTGGCCTCCATCGGTCGGGACGTCGGCAGAGGCGCCGCCGGAATCCTCGGGCGGGGTCTCGCCCTTGATGATGGCCAGGGTGCCCGGCAGATCGTCGGGGCGCACGAGCACGTCGCGGGCCTTCGATCCCTCGGAGGGTCCGACGATTCCGCGGGACTCCATGAGGTCCATGAGGCGACCTGCTTTGGCGAAGCCGACGCGCAGCTTGCGCTGCAGCATCGAGGTCGAGCCGAACTGCGTGGTGACGACCTGCTCGATCGCCTGGAGCAGCAGGTCGAGGTCGTCTCCGATGTCCTCGTCGATCTGCTTCTTCGGCGCTTCGACGGCCACGTCTTCGCGGTAGTTCGGGGTGAGCTGGCTCTTGACGTGTTCGACGACCTTCTCGATCTCGGACTCGTTGACCCAGGCGCCCTGGACTCGCATCGGCTTGGCCGCGCCCATCGGCAGGAACAGGGCGTCACCCTGACCGATGAGCTTCTCAGCACCGGGCTGGTCGAGCACGACTCGCGAGTCGGCCAGCGACGAGGTCGCGAATGCCAGGCGGGAGGGCACGTTGGCCTTGATGAGACCGGTGACGACGTCGACGCTGGGTCGCTGGGTGGCGAGCACCAGGTGGATGCCGGCGGCACGGGCCAGCTGTGTGATGCGCTGGATCGAGGCTTCGACGTCGCGCGGGGCGACCATCATGAGGTCGGCGAGCTCGTCGACGACGACCAGCAGGTACGGGTAGGGCTGGAGGACGCGTTCGGATCCGGCGGGCGGCTGGATGCGGCCCTCACGGACGGCCTTGTTGAACTCCTTGACGTGCTTGAACCCGTAGTTCGCGAGGTCGTCGTAGCGGGCGTCCATTTCACGCACGACCCATTCGAGCGCCTCGGCGGCCTTCTTCGGGTTCGTGATGATCGGGGTGATCAGGTGCGGGATGCCTTCGTAGATCGTCAGCTCGACGCGCTTGGGGTCGACGAGGATCATGCGGACCTCGTCGGGGGTCGCGCGCATCATGATCGAGGTGATCATGGAGTTCACGAAGCTCGACTTACCGGCACCGGTGGCACCGGCGACGAGGAGGTGGGGCATCTTCGAGAGGTCGGCGACGACGAATCCGCCTTCGACGTCCTTGCCCACGCCCATGACCATGGGGTGGTCGGTCTTACGGGCGGCCTTCGAGCGCAGCACATCACCGAGCGCCACGTTCTCACGGTCGGTGTTCGGGATCTCGATGCCGATGGCCTTCTTGCCGGGGATCGGCGAGAGGATGCGGACATCGGCGCTGGCCACGGCGTAGGCGATGTTCTTCGACAGCGCCGTGACCTTCTCGACCTTCGTACCGGCGCCGAGCTCCACCTCGTAGCGGGTGACCGTCGGTCCGCGGGAGAACCCGGTGACCTCGGCGTCGATCTTGAACTGCTCGAGCACATCGCGCAGGGCTTCCACGACGCGGTCGTTGGCCTCGGAGCGTTCCTTCGCGGGAGGGCCGGGCTGGAGGTTGTCGGAGGCGGGCAGGGTGTAGGTGACGTCGCCGGCGAGGGTGAGCTGTTCGACGCGTTCGGGCAGCTGTTCCGTAGGCGGGGGCGCTGGTGCGTTCGTGGTCGGCACCGGCGCCGAGGCGGCAGCGGGCTCGGACTTCTTCGCCTGGTTCGCGGCGTCGTCGTCCATCCCGATGGTCTTCTTCAGCTCGGCCATCTCGCGTTCGGCCTTGGTGGGCCGGCGCTGGCCGGGCTTGAGCTTCGGCTCCGGACTGGTTTCGATGCGGGTGGTGTCGGCGTCTTCGTCGCTGACGTCATCCTCGTGGATATAGGCCTTGTCGTAGGCCTTCGTCGCGGTGTCGTCGTCGGCGGATTCGGCGTCGAGATCGGGGATCTCGGTCTTCTTCTTCCGGCTTCGGCGCTTGGCGCCCATCACGGGCTTGAGATCGGAGGTGCGACCGTTCTCGGCAACGAGGTCGGACTGTTTGGTCTCGGCCGCTTCGGCGTCGGTTTCGGGTCGGGCACCGCCGGTGAGGCGGTAGTAGAGGTCGGTGAGGCGACGGGGAATCGCGCGCACCGGTGTCGCGGTGACCACGAGCAGGGAGAACAGCCCGAGGAGGACGAGCAGCGGCACCGCCACGTACACGGTGGTCGCAACGACCAGCGGTGAGGACACGACGAATCCGAGCGCGCCTCCCCCGTTGGCCATGGCCTCGCGGGAGTTCGTGAAGGTCGGGTTGCCGGCGGCGATATGGGCCAGGCCCGAGGCTGCGAGCAGACCGAAGATCATACCGATGAGGATGCGGTTGTTGCCGCGGTTGTCGTCGCCGCGAAGGAACAGGCGGATCGCGTAGCAGGTGAAGACCACCGGCAGGGCGAGTGCCACCCGGCCGAAGGTGCCTTCGACGATTCCGCGGACGCCGTCGCTGATCGCGCCGGGGATGTTCCACCATTCGAATGCGGCGATGATGATCGAGAGTCCGATGAGGAAGAAGGCTGTGCCGTCCCGCTTCGTCGGTGATTGATCGGTCGGTTCGTCGCTGAGAGTCTTTCGCGCACGGTTTCCGGCCATGTGGGCCACTCCCCTCCATGCACCGGTGACAACGTTTGTCCCGGGTTCTTCGGTCCCCGCTTGACCGGACCGACCAGCGTTTTTGCGCGCTGTGCGTTTCCCGGAACCAGAAGCGGGGGAAGTCGTTCTGGTCGCCATGTCTCTCATCTTAGGACGATATTGCGCTCCTGCCCAGCAAATCCGCAGGTTTCGGCGTGTGGCGCTGCGGCCCGCGGGGGCTTCGGCAACCGAGGCAAGTCGGACGAATTTCGACGTCAGCCGGGATGTCGGTGAGGATGTCGGGCAGAGCATCGGAGTGCCGGCCTGCAGGCTGGAAGTGCTGCATTCGACAACATGCGGAGTGAATGTCCACGTCAGGCCGCATATCTCGCCGAAAAACGGGCTACGTGTCGAGAAACGGGTGTGCACATGCGTTTCTCGACGCTTCACCCGTTTCTCGGCGACGATGTTCTGCCGCGTTCCGCTTTGCGTCACGACTGAGTCTCTCCGCGGGCTGGAGTCGACCGTCTGCGTCTGGCACTCGAGAAGGGAGGAAAGGCGAATCCGCCACAAACTGGACTGAGACCGTCAAAGAGACAACAGATATTGTAGGCTCCTGCTTAAAGCCGCACACGAAAGGGCAAGTTGTTGAAACGCTTCACGATCGGAATCATGGCTGTGGCCTGCGCACTCGCGCTGTCTGCCTGCTCTGACGGATCCGGTGATCAGGCTGGGCAAGGACAGAAACAGGAGGAGGCCTCCCCTGATCCAGCAGCTGTTGAATCTCAGGAAGCCGACGAACGCGCGGCTCTGAGTGGCGCCGAATACAGCGACAGAATCCTCTCACTGGAGGACTTGCCCAGCGGTTTCACCCTTGAGGACGACGTCGAATTCGGGGAAAAGGACGAGCAGGCTGCCAATCCGTTCGGCTCTAAGGAAAGCTCTCCCGACAATCGGTCCACACAATCCGAGTGCGTCATCGGTGCCATGTCCGCCTACTCATCCGATCTGGACGGAGTCTCTGCTGCGCGATCATTTGATCAGTCCGACGACAGCACCGGTACATACATCCTGACATCGCTGACCAGACCCGAAAGCGGATCGGCGGAGCTGCTCGAAGATCTCCGAAACACCGTGGGCGACTGCCAAGAATCGATCAGCGCGGAATCGACGGAGTCGGTCGAGGTCTTCGAACCCAAAGGCAACAAGGGCGAAGGCTTCTGTACTGCGGCCTACAACGGAACGTTTTTAGGCCAGGGCAAGATGGCAATGTCAGAGTGCTACGTTTCCTGGGCAGGAGAATTGCTGACAGTTCATCAAATGGCATTCGACTCAGAAACCAGCCTCGCCGTTGACGAAGAAGCGATGAACGGTGTCAGCGACTACCTGACCGAAGATCTTCTCCCGACGGCGCTCAAGAAGGCAGAAATGACGGCACACCAAGAATGAGTCCTGCGTTGGGGAGATAAGTGTGCTCAGATTGCCCGTTTTCCTAGGGCGGTTTCTAGGTTCTAGTGCAACACCCGGTCTGACCAGCACTATCAGACCGGGTGTTTCCACTGAACGAAGGAACACCCCCATGACCACGCACTACAGACGTCCACGGCTGCCCTTCCACGTCCTCGACGAACTCTTCTGGCTCCTCCTCGAAGGCAGACCACGATCAGCGATCGCTGACCACCTCGGCATCAACCTCAACACCGTCACCCGGTGGGCGCGGCGACTCGGCCTGCCCAAAGGCAGGACCGGCAGAATACTGTCCATGCCGACCACCATCGTTGCTGCCCCGGCACCACCACGACCACCTGCCTACCGCCACCTGACGATCGCCGACCGAATGACGATCCAGGCTGGCCTGCAATCAGATCCGCCATTGTCGATGAGAACCATCGCGACTCAACTCGGTGTTGCTCCGTCAACCGTGTCCCGAGAGATCCGCCGCAACCGACTCATCCAATACGACAGAATCAGCCCACACCCGGTCTACAGTGCCGCCGGCGCCCACGGCCGCACCTATGCCCGACAGGCACGCAAGAAACACCGTCGCACACGTCTCGAGGATCCGTGGCTGCGGGCTCACGTGATCAACGGGCTCAACGACAAGTGCTCGCCCGAACAGGTCGCCGGTAGGCTTCGGCGTGACTACCCTGACCGGAAGGACCTGCACGTGAGCCACGAAACGGTCTACCAAGCTCTCTACGTCCAAGGACGCGGATCCCTGCGTCACGAGCTGGCCGTGGTCAAAGCCCTCCGATCGGGACAGACGGGAAGGAAGCCACAGTCGAAGCTGCCGCGTCGGTCCAACCGTCCCTGGCTCGATGGTGCCTTGTTGACCGACCGTCCCTCACAAGCTGCCGACCGCACTGTTCCTGGCCACTGGGAGGGTGATCTCGTCGTCGATTCCCACGCCGGTGGCCTGGTGACCGTCTTCGAACGCCGGTCCCGGTTCTCCTTGATCCGGAAACTGCCGAACAACCGCGAATCGGTCACCGTCACCGGACTAGTCCAGGACATGATCGCTTCCCTGCCGGAAGCGTTGTTCTCGACTCTCACGTGGGACCAGGGTCAGGAGATGGCTGAGCATCTGCGGATCACTGTCGCCACCGATTGCCAGGTGTACTTCTGCGACCCGCACTCACCCTGGCAACGACCGACGAATGAGAACTCCAACGGTCTCGTTCGGGACTACTACCCGAAGGGCACGGTCTTCGATGAGTCGGTTACTGACGAGGAGATCCAGGCGATGCAGGATCAGCTCAACCGCAGGCCGCGGAAGGTCCTCGGGTTCGCGACCCCGGCCGAGGTCCTGGCTGATCTGTTGCATGAGCAGGTAGCCTGAGACCAGCCCACTGTTGCACTAGAACACTGAGCCCACCTAGACTTTTTGGCATTCTGAGCACACTTAACTCGCCATTCGCGGCAGAATCAGCACGGTCGGTCGCGGTCGACATCCTGCCGATGGGTCGCCTGGCTCTTTCGGGCGACGAAGACGAACTCGCGGCCCGGTCTGTCCGGTGCATCACGGATCTCTTCGACCATGAAACCGGAGTCTTCCAGTGACTTCGTCAGTTCAGCGCGGTCACGAAACCGCAGACGGCTCTGCTGTTCGACGCGGCGGCCGTCCCGTTCGAAGACCAACATTCCGAAGAAGTCGACGAACGCGCCGTGTGCGGCGTCGAACTCCACCCACGACTCGACTGATCCCTCACCGTCAACCTCGGCCGCAGAATAGGTGTTCTCCTTCGTCCATTCCCGCCACGCCTGCCTCTCGGGGTCGCGTGATTCGAAGACGAGGATTCCGCCCGGCGAAAGTCTCCGGCGGATCGCCATCAACGTCTCCGCCCAGGCTTCATCTCCGAGAATCGCCTGGGCCACATTAGCTGTCATGAAAGCCATGTCCGCCTGCAGCGGCGGCAGGTCCGCTGCGATCCCGTGGACCCACGTCACCTTGCCGGCATGGGGTTTCGACTGCGCCACGTCCAACGCCAACGCCGAGGGATCGACGCCCACGACCTCCACTCCCCGGCTGGAGAGCATCGTGGCAAACGTGCCCGTTCCGCATCCCACATCCACCACCGAGGCGGCCCCGAACTCCTCGACCATCGCAGCGTAGACGTCGAGGTCGTCCCGTTCGGGTCCTTCGAAGATGTCATAGACGGCAGCGCATCGCGCGTCGACATAACGGTCCCCGGCGTTATCAGCTGGATCCCGGCCGCCGTCAGCGGTCATGTGGATCGCTCGGATGCATGGCGATGAACAGACCCCACTGGGTGGCACCGTCCTTGTTGCGCCGGCTGCGGAACTCTTCGAACAGCTCATCGATACGAGCCCGGAACTCCTCGACCTCATCCTCGGTGAGCATCGCCGCCATCCGACCCATCGTCCGCTCCTCATACGGTGCGGCGGTGAACTCGGCCGTGAAGGCCTCGAGCATCTCGGTCGTCATATCGCCGGTGTTGAGGAACCAGCTCTTGCCCGTGGCAAGGTACGGGATCTCCCTGGACCCGCGTTTGCCGCGCCGCGCCTCCTGAGGTTCGAGGAATCCGGTGTCGGCAAGCATCCGCACATGGTGGAGCGAGGTCGCGGGATTGAGGCCGGTCGCCTCGGCGATCTCCCGATTGCTCAAGGCCTCGTCCAGACACAGCCGCAGGATCCGAATCCGAATACTCGATGCCAGCGCCTTGGCTTCGGCATCGGTGGCGTCCCTGCGCCCCACCGCTCGGGCGAGGGCGGCCGCGGCAGGTGTGTCATCGTTCATGCCTCAACGCTAGCGAGTGATCGGGAGAAGTCAATCAATCCCCCAAAGCGATTGACTTTCCCCAATCGCTCGTGGAGCATTACTGATTGACAACCCTCAATCACTGACCTTCAATCGCTGATCCTCCGCCCGTCGTCTCGAGGAAGAGCCATGGCAGCAGCCGACCAACCACCGTCGAGCGAACCACAGCCGCAACACGGTCCCGCCTCATCGCAGCGGCCGAAGCACGTCTCGCTGTGGAGACACCGCGATTTCATGAAGTTGTGGGCAGGCGACACGGTCTCTGTGTTCGGATCCGAGCTCGTCCTCTTCGCTCTCCCCCTCATCGCCGTGCAGCTCCTCCACGCCGACGCCTTCGAAATGGGAGTACTCGCAACGCTGGAATCCGCGGCTTTCCTGCTCATCAGCCTGCCCGCCGGGGCCTGGGTCGACCGTCTGCCGAAGAGACTCGTCATCGTCTCCGGCGACATCATCCGTGCCGCCATCCTCCTGACCATCCCGCTGACCTGGGCGTTCGATGCCCTGAGCATGGTCCAGCTCTATCTCGTCGCGGCCGGGGTCGGAATCGTCAGCGTCTTCTTCGACATCGCCAATCAGTCCTACCTGCCCGAACTCGTCGACGGGGAAGCGATCTCCGACGGCAACGGCAAGCTCCAAGCCAGCCAGCAGACCGCCGGAGTTGCTGGCCCCACTCTGGCCTCGGGCCTGGTCACCGCGATCGGTGCCCCACTTACCATCGGACTGACCAGCATCTGCATGGGACTCTCCAGCATCCTCGTTGGACTCATCAGACACCGCGAAACCCCACGACCGGCCGAGGGCCGGGCCGGATTCGTCGCCGAGATTCGGGAGGGACTCGGCTTCGTCCTCGGTCACCCGCTGCTGCGCCGGATCACTGCCTGCACAGGTCTGACGAACTTCGCGTCGTCGGGCATCTTCGCCCTCCTCGTGCTGTACGCACTCACCACGCTCGGTCTTCACCAGGTCGAACTCGGAATCATCATGTCCGTCGCCTCGGCCGGTGGCATCCTCGGCGCACTCACGGCGGCGTGGGTGCAGAAGATCCTCGGCGAAGGAACGAGCATCGCCGTGTCCGCGCTGATCGGCAGTCTCTGCTTCCTCGGTGTTCCGCTCGCTTCCGTCCTGCCGGCGCTGCCGACCCTGCTGATCAGCTGGTTCCTTGTGACCTGGGCGGTCGTCGTCTACAACATTGCGCAGGTGAGCTTCCGGCAGCGCCTGTGCCCGAAGCCGCTGCTGGGCCGGATGAACGCGTCCATCCGCTTCCTCGTATGGGGACCGATGCCGTTGGGCGCATTCCTCGCGGGCATCCTCGGCGACCGGCTCGGACTGACGAGGACGATGTGGATCCTGGCAGCCTGCGCGCTGCTCGGCTCACTGCCGGTACTCGCCTCCCGCCTGCTGCGGATGCGCGAACTCCCCCGCGAACTCGATCTGCTCGCCGAGGCGACCGACCCGATCTCACCCTCGGCGGAGGCCGAAGGCCGCGGTTGAGCTCTCCTGCCAACAGCGAGATAAGTGTGCTCAGATTGCACAATTTCCTCGCCCTTTTGGCAATCTGCGCACTTAACTCGCCGTTCGCGGCAGAATCACTGGGGCCAGGCAGCACCAAAGCCGTTGATCGAGAGTGACCGGGACGAGCCCGAAACACCTCAGCGGGTGGCGTAGAGGTGTTCGGGCCGACCAGTGTTGCCGTACTGCAGGGACACCGTGATCGTGCGGGCTTCGGCAAGTTTCGCCAGATGCCGCTGCGCGGTCGCACGGGAGGCACCAACCGCCTCGGCGACCTCGAGAGCCGTCATCGGACCGCTCGCCTCCTCGAGTGCGGCGAGAATCCGGGTCGTCGTCGACGATCCCGCCGGGCTCGCTCCGGTCCCGCCGACGGCCGCGGCATCGTGGAGGTTGCGCAGCTGCCGCTCGAGGTCGGTCTGCCCGACCTTCTCCCGCTCCCAATAGCGGAGGAACCGCGCATAGCGGCGCAGGAAGTTCTGCAGCACCTCGGCGGCGAAGGGCTTGACGATGTACGTCATCGCCCCAGCACGCAGCGACGAACGGACCACCTGCGGATCAGTGACCGCCGAGAGCACTATCGCATCGATGTCGGTCTCACGGATGAGTTCGACTCCGGTGCCCTCCGGCAGGACGTAGTCGACGAGAAGCAGGTCGACCTCGTTCTCGGCGATGACCTCGCGGGCCGTCTTCAGGTCGCGGACTGGTTCGAGCGCCGTGAAGCCGGGCACCTCGTCGACGTACCGGGCATGGATCTGCCCGACGAAGAAATCGTCATCGAGCACGAGAACTTTGACCATCATCTCTCCTCATCTTGCTGAAATTCATCGAGGGCATCGGGCAGGCGCATGCCGAAGCTCGCCCCGCCGAGGTCCGGGTCGTGGCCGTCGATGAGCCACACCGCTCCCCCGCCCTTCTCCGCGACCCGGCGGCTGAGCGCAAGGCCGATGCCGAGTCCGTGGCCGTCCCCGGTGCCGGTTCCGGTGGTCAGTCCGATCCCGAAATCCGGCGCCGAGGCGGCCGTCGAGGTCGAGAATCCCTCGTCGAAGATCTTCCCCGCCACCTCGTCGTCGATCCCGTCACCGGTGTCCGTGACGACGGCGTGGAGCTCCGTCCCGGAGCTGAGCACCTGCACTTCGACTCGGCCTCCGTCCTCGGCGTACCGCCGGCCTGCGACGGCCGCACGGACAGCATTGTCGATGAGGTTGCCGAGGATGAGCGTGACTGCCTCCGGGTCGCGGACCGCACCGACGGCCAGGGAGTCAGGGGTGACGGCCAGGGCCACTCCCGCCTCGGCGGCGGTCGTTCCCTTCGCTTCCAGAACTGCGCGCAGGTACGGGTCGGACACGAGGTCGATGTCCTCGACGGGAGTCGTGATCGGCCCGGTGCCCAGGAGGGAGGACAGGTAGGTGTGGGCCTCATCGGTGGCGCCCGTGTCGACGAGTCCGAGCACGGTGTGCAGCCGGTTGGCGAACTCGTGCCGCTGGGTGCGCAGGGCCCGGGCCATGGCGGTGACGGACTCGAGCTGGCGAGCCATCGTGAGCATCTGGGTCTCGTCGCGGAGGGTCACGACTCCGCCGACGGACACCCCGTCGCGTTGGACCCGCACGGCTGTTGCCAGCAGGATCCGGTCGCCGATCGTGACACGCCGCCGCAGGGCTCCGTCCGCCGGGGCGTCGGCCATGAGCGCGGTGATCTCATCGGGCACATTGACGAGTTCGTTGTCGGAGGCGTCGACCAGTTCGCGGCCGGAATCCCCCGCCGAGGCGGCTCCCCCGTTCGCGCCGGCCGTTTCGCCCGCGCGGTCAACGTGCTTCGCCGAGGAGGCCCCAAGCAGCTCCTTCGCGTTCGAATTGCTCAGGGTCAGCTTTCCGTTCGTATCGAATCCGAGCACTCCGTCGTCGAGGCCGTGGAGCACGGCCCCTTGGTCGCGGGCCATCTCGGCAAGCTCTTCGGGTCCGACGCCGAGCGTCTCCCGCCGCAGCCGGCGCCCGAGCATGACGGAGACGACCCCGCCGAGAGCGAGGGCGAGCACCGCGACAGTGCCGAGCAGGATGAGTTCGCGGCGGACATCGGCGTCGAGCACAGAGGCGAAGATGCCGACCGAGACCTCACCGACGACGGTCTTGCCGTCCTCATTCGAATAGATCGGCACCTTCGCGCGCACCGTCTCGCCCAGGGTTCCTGATTCGTGGGAGACGTTCTCGCGTCCGGCAAGTGCCTCCTCCGGCGACGTCGAGACCCTGTGCCCGATCTTCGACCGATCAGGGTGGGTGAGTCGGATGCCGCGATCGTCGGTGATGACGGCGAAGCTGATGCCCGACCGGTCGCGCAGATCATCGGTGATCGCCAACATCGAGGTCACGAGCTGCTCATCGGGTTTCTCGGCATGCTCGGCAGAAGCCTGGGTGGCGGCGGCGCGGACGTCCGGATCGATCGCCAGCGTGCGGGCAGTGGCCAGCGCCTTCGTCTCGGTCACCTCGGTGACGGTGCGCGCACCCATCCACGCGAACACTCCGGTGACCAGGGCGAGGATCACGATGACGAGCGCGAGCTGAGAGATCAGCACACGTCGGGAGAACGAACGATGGGGCCGGGGCACGCGCTCAGCGTAGCCGCGTTTGAGCGCAATGCGCAAAAGGCGCGCAACGATCTAAACGCCATCAGTGCACACAAGCGCGCGCGGCCCGTGATCTGGGCCCTACGGTGTTTCGAGCCTCACATTCGCCTTCGAAGGAGAAGCTCGTGCTTGTCATTCTCGGTTTTGCCATGATCCTCGTCTTCATGACGCTGATCATGACCAAACGACTCTCGCCGATCCTCGCGCTCATCCTCGTGCCCACGATCTTCGGCCTCTTCGCCGGGGCCGGTCTGGGCATCGGGGACATGGTCATGGACGCGATCGCCTCGATGTCGTCGACAGCAGCGCTGCTGCTCTTCGCCATCATCTACTTCGGCATCATGATCGACGTCGGTCTCTTCGACAAGCTCGTCGAGTTCATCCTCAAGGTCGCCGGCAACGACCCCGTCAAAGTCGTCCTCGGCACCGCACTGCTCACCGGCGCCGTGTCCCTCGACGGTGACGGATCGACGACGTTCATCGTCGTCACCGCGGCCATGTTGCCGATCTACCAGCGCCTCGAGATGTCACCCGTGGTGCTCACCTGCGTCGCCGGCCTCATCAACGGCACGCTCAACATCGTCCCGTGGGGCGGCCCGACTGCCCGAGCCTCCTCGGCGCTGCAGATCGACGCCAACGAGATCTTCGTCCCCATGGTCCCCTCCCTGGTGGCCGGCCTGCTCGTGTGCCTCGTCTTCGCCTACGTGCTCGGCATCTCCGAACGGCGCCGCCTGGCCAAGAACGGCGTCGCCTGGGTCGAGGACCGCGGTTCGAATCGTCGTATGGACCTCGTCGGCGCTGTGGCCGGAGCCAGCACGACCGCGGGTTCGTCCGCGGGCACCACCGCGGGTGGTCACGGACACGGATCCGGCTCGGCCGCCTCGGCGAATGATGACACCACCCCCGAGGCGGGACCCGCCTCCGCGAACGACACAGGCGATTCCGCCGGTTCCGGCACGGGCCTGTCGAACACCGCGCTCGATCCCAACCGCGCAACGCTGCGCCCGAAGCTGTTCTGGTTCAACCTGGCTCTGACCGTGGCCGTGATGGTCCTGCTCATCATCGACATCCTGCCGCTGCCGTACCTGTTCATGATCGGCACCGTCATCGCGCTCATGGTCAACTTCCCGAAGATGAAGGACCAGCAGGAGGAGCTCGCCTCCCATGCGACCGCGATCATCTCCGTCGTGGCCATGGTCATGGCCGCGGGCGTGCTCACTGGCATCATGTCCGGCACCGGAATGGTCGACGCGATGGCCGAATGGCTCGTCGAGGTCATCCCGAACTCGATGGGACCCTACATGGCCGTCATCACCGGCCTGCTGTCGATCCCGATGACGTTCTTCATGAGCAACGATGCCTTCTACTTCGGCATCCTGCCCGTGCTCGCCGAGACCGCCTCCCACTTCGGCATCTCCGCTGCAGATATGGCCCGCGCCTCGATCACCGGCCAGCCCGTGCACATGCAGTCGCCGCTGGTGCCTGCGATCCTGCTGCTCGTGTCCCTGTCCGGCGTCGAGCTCGGCGATCACCACAAGAAGGTGCTGTGGCGCGCGCTAATCGTCGCCCTCGTCATGCTCGCCGTGGGTGTCGCCGTCGGCGTCATCGGAATCGGCTGAGCGGAGGACTGCGATGACTGACCTCTATTCGACTCCGCAGCGCCGCTTCCCTGCCCCGTCGCTGCAGGTCACTGCCTCACCGAGCATCGATTCGGCTTCAAATACTGTGGTCCTGGCGCTGCGCCCGGATGCCTCGGATGAGGTGCTCGAGCAGGCGATCGCCGCGGCCCGCCGTGAGAACGCTGCGGTGCAGGCGGTCGTGTTCGGCACGGATACGACGACGGCCCCGTCGACGTCGTCCCTGTCCGAATGCACCCGGTTGGGGGCCGCCCTCGCCGAGGCGGGGCTCGAGTATGCCGTCCACCGCTCCGGGCCCGACCCGGCCGAGCAGATCCTCGGTCTCGCCGAGGATCACGATGCCGCACTCATCGTCATGAGCACGAAGCGACGCTCGCCCGTGGTCAAGCTGCTGCTCGGCTCGAGTGCGCAGCAGGTCATCCTCGAGGCCGAGTGCCCGGTGCTGTTGGTCAAGTAGAAGTTCGGAGCCGGCCGCACGAATTTGGTCGCCCGGCCTCGGTGGCGCGACGCTAGATTCCGGCGATCCCGCGGCCCGGAGCCAGGATTCCTCGAGGGTCGACCAGTTTCTTGATCTCGCGCAGACCCGACCGCCCCGGCTGCGGACCCCAAGCGTCCACCTCGTTCCAGACCGGTGCGGGTGCGTGGATCAGCCGGGCGGCGATGACATGCAGGCCGAAGCTGCGCAGATGCTCAAGGGCCACTCGGGTGGCCACCCCCGGTTCGGATTCCGGTGCGCCGATGCCCAGTTCGAACGTGCCCGTTGCACTGCCGCGCAGCTGCAGCGGATAGCCGATCGTCGTCTCCAGTCGGGCGACGGCATCGATGAGCGTCGGAATGAAACTCGGCACCACGGATACTCCGATAGTCGCGCCCAGTCGCGCCCTGCGCCCCCACCATTCCGGCTCCCCGCACGGGGTCGCACCGGGGTTCCGATCGACGAGGTGGCCCACTTCGGCCTCGACTTCGTCGGTCTCCCCTTCGATGAGGACCACTGTCGCCGCCAGTGAACCAGGTGGGCGTTCGATGACGACCGCGTCCGGGGCTCTGCGGGCGATGAGGAGATCGGCAGCCGCCTCGGTGCCGGGAATCCAGACGAATCCCTGCGCTGCGGGGCGCTCTGTCAGACGGATCTCGGCCTCGGCAATGATCGCTCGGGTTCCCCAGGATCCGGTGACGAGTCCGGGCAGATCGCGGCCGCCCAGGTCCCGGTGGAGCCCGTGAGAGGTGCGGGCGATGGTCCCATCGGCACCGACGACGGTCACGGATTCCACGGTCTCGGCCAGGCGGGGACGGCGCAGACTGCGGGGCCCGGTGGCCGCGGTGGCGATCATGCCACCGAGGGTGGCGCCGGCTTCGATGCGGTCGGCGGGAAGGTCGCCGAGGAGCTCCAGATCTGACTGTGCGGCGAACCTGGTCAGGGCGCTGATCCGGGAGCCGGCTCCGGCACGGATGGTGCCGCCTCGAGGATCGGCCGCCTCGGCGATGGATGTCAGGTCGATGAGGAGCACCGGAGTGGAGACCGGCGGATGATCGTCGAAGGCGGTACCGCCGCCGAACACGGTCACGGTGCGGTGCTCGGCATGGGCGCGGGCCATGAGCTCGGAGAGTTCGGCGATGCTTGAGGGGCTGGCCAGTCGGGGCAGTTCGTCTGTGGTCAGGCTCATCCCCACCTCCGTAGGTCCATCCGTCGTCGGCACCTCCCACCTGCGGGTCGAGTTGGAACCCTCACGTGGGTGTGTATGTCGAGCTTAGCGAAGAACGCCCCCGAAATCGGTGCTCAAGGCACAGATTTCGGGGGCGTTCGG
Organism: Brevibacterium sp. Lmc1; assembly: GCF_057654315.1. Lineage (NCBI taxonomy): Bacteria > Bacillati > Actinomycetota > Actinomycetes > Micrococcales > Brevibacteriaceae > Brevibacterium > Brevibacterium sp. Lmc1. The sequence continues at coordinate 2,698,195 of NZ_CM172803.1, forward strand.
CTTCGTCAGCGAGTGCCGATCACGGCATGCGGGCGTAGGCCGGCAGGGTGAGGAAGTCGACGTACTCGGGATCGAGGGCGACCGAGACGAAGGTGTCGGTGGCGTCCTTCCAGCCTGCGTCGTCACCGGGCAGCTTGGCGACCTCCTCGGCGACGATGCGCTCGACGAGCTCCTTCGTCACCTTCTCACCGGAGTCCAGGGTGATTCCGGCGTCCAGCCACTGCCACACCTGGGACCGTGAGATCTCGGCGGTCGCGGCGTCCTCCATGAGTCCGTTGATGGCGACCGCGCCGTTGCCTTCGAGCCAGGCGCGCAGGTACTGGATGCCGACGGACACGTTGGTGCGCAGGCCCGCCTCGGTCATTGCACCCGGGGTCGACTTCACGTCGAGCAGATCGGCAGCGGTGACGTTGACGTCTTCGCGCTTGTTGTCTATCTGGTTCGGCTTCTCGCCGAGGGTCTCGGTGAAGACCTCCTTGCAGAGGGCGACCATTCCGGGGTGTGCGACCCAGGAGCCGTCGAAACCGTTGGAGGCCTCACGCGACTTGTCCTCGCGCACCTTGTCGAAGGCGGCCTTGTTCGCGGCTTCGTCCTTCGAGGGGACGAACGCGGACATTCCGCCGATGGCATGCGCACCGCGCTTGTGGCAGGTGCGCACGAGCAGTTCGGTGTAGGCGCGCATGAACGGCACCGTCATCGTCACGTCCGAACGGTCCGGCAGCAGGAAGTCGGAGCCGCGGGAGCGGAAGTTCTTGATCACGGAGAAGATGTAGTCCCAGCGACCGGCATTGAGTCCGGCGGAGTGCTCGCGCAGCTCGTAGAGGATCTCCTCCATCTCGAAGGCCGCGGTGTAGGTCTCGATGAGCACGGTGGCGCGGATGGTGCCGCGGGCCAGGCCGAAGGCATCCTCGGCGTGTTCGAAGACCTGGTTCCACAGGCGGGCCTCGAGGTGGGATTCCATCTTCGCGAGGTAGAAGTAGGGGCCGCGGCCCTTCTCGATCTGGATCTGACCGGCGGTCGAGAAGTACAGCGCGAAGTCGACGAGCGAACCGGAGGTCTCCTCACCGTCGATGAGGATGTGCTTCTCCGGCATGTGCCAGCCGCGGGGACGCACGACGATGGTCGGCAGCTCCTCGTCGGGGGCGAGCTTGTATTCCTTGCCCTCGGGCGAGGTGAAGTCGATTTCGCGGTTGAGCGAGTCGAGCAGGTTGATCTGGCCCTGGATGACCGAGTCCCACTGCGGGGTGTTCGCGTCTTCCTGGTCGGCCAGCCACACCTTCGCGCCGGAGTTGAGCGCGTTGATCGTCATCTTCTTGTAGGTGGGGCCGGTGACCTCGACGCGGCGGTCTTCGAGACCGGGTGCCGGGGGTGCGACCTGCCAGGAGGGATCGTTGCGGATCTCCGCGGTCTCGGGGAGGAAGTCGAGGTCCTTGCCCGCGGCGATTTCGGCCTGGCGTTCCTTGCGAGCCTCGAGGCGCTCGAGACGGTCGCCGTTGAACTTCCGGTGCAGATCGACGATGAGCTCAAGCGCCTTGGGCGTGAGGACCTTCTCAGCCCCGTCCGGCAGCTCACCGGTGATCTCCATCCCGGCGGGGATGTCCAGGTTTTCGATATGAGCGGTCATCGATGGTTCTCCTTAGTCAGCACATCGGTGCTGCGTCCTTATCCACATCTGGTGATGCGATATGTTCGCTGGTCAACGGGGTTTTGACTGCGAAACTTTCACATTGTGAAAATGTTTGTTCACACAACGAAAGAATATGAGGTGATGCACGTCTCGTCAAACCATATCCTGCATTCGAGACGGTGTGTTCATTGACTCTGATCAGGCGGCTGGGGAGGATAAGGGGAACATCTCTCATGGACTCGCCGAGGCGGCCCATCGTCACCGACCACCGCTGGCTCTCGGTCGGCTGAGGAAGATCGTCGCACCACGTCGGTTCCTTGGAACGATGCGGCAAGGACGCCGCGGATCGGACTCATGGTGGACAACCTCGCTGTTGCAGCTCTCCTGGCCCTCTCCCCCATCCTGTTGGCCGGAATCCTTCTCATCGGATTCCGCTGGCCCGCGAAATACGCCATGCCTGTCGGACTGATAGCCGCGGCGCTCGTGGCGAACTTCGCGTGGAAGATCGAGTGGGTGACGATCGGCGCCTCGGTCGTCCAGGGCCTCCTCGTCGCGATCGGCCTGCTGTGGATCGTCTTCGGTGCGCTTCTGCTGTTGGCCACGATCACCCGGTCCGGGGCGATCGAAACGATCCGCGCCGGCTTCATCGCGATCTCCCCGGACCGGCGGGTGCAGGTCATCATCGTCGCCTGGCTCTTCGGTTCCTTCATCGAGGGCGCCGCCGGCTTCGGCACTCCGGCCGCCGTGGTCGCCCCGCTCATGCTGGCCCTCGGCTTCCCCGCGATCGCCGCGGTGCTCGCCGGTCTCATCATCCAGTCGACGCCGGTGAGCTTCGGCGCCGTCGGCACTCCGATGGTGCTGGGCATCGGCTCCGGGCTGGCGCAGGAGGACGGGTCGATGTCGGCCGACGTCGCCGAACGTGCCGGTCAGCTCGGACTCGGCCAGGCCGAATTCGTCGCTCACACCGCGACCCAGGTCGCGCTCATCCACGCCTGCTGCGGCATCCTCATCCCGCTGCTGCTCTCGTGCCTGATGACGGGATTCTTCGGTGCCAACCGACGCTTCGCCGACGGCCTGGCCATCGCCCCGTTCGCGATCTATGCGGCCCTGGCGATGATCGTGCCCTACCTCATCGTGGCCAATGTGCTCGGACCGGAGTTCCCGTCTCTGCTCGGCGGGCTCATCGGTCTGGCCATTGTCGTGACGACCTCGCGGATGGGCTTCCTCATGCCGAAGAAGACCTGGGACTTCGCACCGCGCGAGAAGTGGCCGGCCTTCTGGATGGGCACCGTCGACCCGAACAAGGAGAAGGCGCAGCTGACCAAGAAGATGTCGCTGCCCCGGGCGTGGTCGCCCTATCTCATCGTCGTCGCCCTGCTGCTCATCACGCGCAATGTGCCCGCGATCAAGGAGTTTCTCAACGGTCCGGCCGTGATCAAGATCGACAACATCTTCGGCACCCCGATCAGCCAGAACATGGATCTGCTGTGGTCGCCCGGCGCGATCTTCGTCCTCGCCTGCGGGCTGACGTACTTCATCCACCGGATGACGAAGAAGCAGATCGCAGGGTCCTGGCAGATCGCCGGTTCGCAGATCGCCGGCGCGGCCGTTGCCCTGCTGTGTTCCCTGCCGCTGGTACGCGTGTTCATCAACTCCGGCGCCGACTACAACGGCGCCGGCTTGGAGTCGATGCCGGTCACCCTCGCCGAGGCGGCTGCCAGTTCCGTGGGCGACGCCTGGCCGCTGTTCGCCCCGTTCGTCGGGGCCCTGGGTGCCTTCGTCGCCGGGTCGAACACCGTCTCGAACGTCATGTTCTCGCAGTTCCAATTCTCCACCGGCACCGCGATCGGTGCCGCCAGCCCTGAGACCGTGGTCGCGGCTCAGGCGGTCGGCGGCGCCGCTGGAAATATGGTGGCCGTGCACAACGTCGTGGCCGCCTCGGCGACGGTGGGACTCATCGGTCGGGAGGGCGAGCTCATCCGGCGGACCTCGATCCCGATGCTCGTGTATTCGCTGGCCGCGGGCGCCCTGGCGTTCATCGGACTCAACGGGCTGGGCTTCAACGCGGGCACCGTCGTCCTCACTGCGATTGTCATCGGCCTCGCCGCCGTCGTGGTGATGATCCGCCGCTCACCGGGCAAGCCGCTGCCGGGCCTTGAAGCAGGCGTCAGCGACCTTCGCACCTCCGACCCCGACGACGAACCGGAGCCCACCGCTCGCGCCTGACGCTCACGCCCGCGCGGATCGTCCCCGCACTTGACGCTTCCGCACGCGCGAATCGTCCCCCGCACCAGGTGTCATCGCCTTTTGAGTCGGGAGTCATCGCCTTTTGATCCACGCATCGGGTTCAAACGCGATGCGCCGATCAAAAGGCGATTCGCCCAGAACGCGACAACGCCCGCAGAGCCTCACGAGGAGGCATCTGCGGGCGTTCGCAGTTTCGTCGGGCAAGAGACCGACGACGGAGCCGCTCGAAAGCGGAGTCTCAGACGATGACGACCATAGGAACGATCATCGGCTTGCGGCGCAGCTTCGAGGACACCCAGCGGCCGATGGTGCGGCGCACCACCTGCTGGAGCTGGTACTGATCGGTGGTCCCGTCACGCAGAGCATCCTCGACGGCCTTCTGCACCTTCGGGACGATCGAGTCGAAGACGTCGTCGGACTCGGCCACACCGCGGGCATGGATCTCGGGTCCGGCGATGAGCGACTTCGTCTGCGAGTTCACGGCCATGAAGATCGTCACGAAGCCCTCACCGGACAGGACGAGACGATCCTTGAGGTCCGCCTCGGTGATCTCACCGACCGAGGAACCGTCGACGAAGACGTAGTTGCAGTCGACGGCGCCGACGACCTCGGCGTGACCGTCCTTGAGGTCGACGACCCAGCCGTCATCGGCCAGGACGATGTTGTTCGGATCGACACCGGTCGCCTCGGCGTGGCGGGCGTTGGCCAGCAGGTGGCGCCATTCGCCGTGGACGGGCATGACGCCGCGGGGCTTGACGATGTTGTAGCAGTAGAGCAGCTCGCCGCCGGAGGCATGACCGGACACGTGGATCTTCGCGTCGGCCTTCGAGATGACACGAGCACCGAGCTTCATCAGGCCGTTGATGACCTTGAACACGGAGTTCTCGTTGCCGGGGATGAGCGAGGAGGCGAGGATGACGGTGTCGCCGTCGCCGACGTCGACGCGGTGGCTGCGGTTGGCCATCCGGGACAGGGCGGCCATCGGCTCCCCCTGGGAGCCGGTGCACATGAGGACGATCTGGTCCTCGGGGTAGTCGTCGACCTTCTTGATGTCGATGAGCGTTCCGGCAGGCACGTTGAGGTAGCCGAGGTCTTCGGCGATCTTCATATTGCGCACCATGGAGCGGCCGACTAGGGCTACCTTGCGACCATGGGCGGTGGCGGCGTTGAGCACCTGCTGCACACGGTGGACGTGGGAGGAGAACGAGGCGACGATGATGCGACGTTCGGCGGTGCCGAAGAGGTTCTCGAGCACGGGCCCGATGTCCTTCTCCAGTGCGGTGAAGCCGGGAACCTCGGCGTTCGTCGAGTCCGTCATGAACAGGTCGACGCCTTCTTCGCCGAGGCGGGCGAAGGCGCGGAGGTCGGTGATGCGGCCGTCGAGCGGCAGCTGGTCCATCTTGAAGTCACCGGTGTGCAGGATGTTTCCGGCGCCGGTGCGGATGAACACGGCCAGGGCGTCGGGGATCGAGTGGTTGACGGCGACGAACTCGAGGTCGAAGGGACCGAGCTGGTCGACATCGTCTTCCTTCACCACACGGGTGATGGGCTTGATGCGGTGCTCTTTGAGCTTGGCTTCGATGAGCGCGATGGTCAGCTGCGAACCGAGGATCGGGATGTCGCCCTTGCGACGCAGCAGGTAGGGAACGGCGCCGATGTGGTCTTCGTGGCCGTGGGTGAGCACGAGGCCGATGATGTCATCGAGGCGGTCATCCAGGTAGGAGAAGTCGGGGAGGATGAGGTCGACGCCGGGCTGGTCCTCTTCGGGGAAGAGCACACCGCAGTCGACGATGAGGAGTTTGCCGTGGTATTCGAAGACGGTCATATTGCGACCGACTTCGCCGAGTCCGCCGAGCGCGACGATGCGAACGGCTTCTTTGTCCATCTTCGGCGGGAGGGACAGTTCTTGGGTCAATGCATTATTCACTGAGGTAACCACTCCTGGTCAATTGGGCGGCGACGAACGCCATCTGCTCCTCATCAGCTGGGAGCAGCGGCATACGCACGTCGCGGTTGTCGAGTATTCCTTGGGCCTGCAGAGCGGCCTTCGCCGAGATCACTCCCGGCATGTGGTTCATGAGCGCATCCACCACGTCCGCGGTGTCGCGGGAAAGGGTGCGTGCGGTGTTGAGGTCGTTGTTCGCCACTGCGGAGACCATGGCGGCGAACCGGTCCGAGCAGACGTGTCCGGCCACGGACACGAGTCCGAGCGCGCCGAGGGACAGCAGCGGCAGGTTGAGGGCGTCCTCGCCGGAGTAGTACACGAGCGAGGAGTTGTTCATGACGAACGAGGAGGCGAAGAGGTCGCCCTTGGCGTCCTTGACCGCGAGGATGTTCGGGTGGTCCGAGAGTCGCAGCAGGGTGTCCGTGATGATCGGGGCACCGGCGCGGCCGGGAATGTCATAGAGCATGACCGGCCGGTCGGTGGAGTCGGCGGCCGCGCGCATATGGGCTTCGATCGCCGGTTGGGTCGGCTTCGAATAGTACGGGGTGACGAGCAGGATCCCGTCGGCTCCGGCGTCGGCCGAGCGGCGGGAGAGGTCGATGGTGTGTGCGGTGACGTTGTTGCCGGTGCCGGCGACGATCTTCGCCCGCTTGCCGATGACGCCGCGGACGACGCGGATGAGTTCGACCTTCTCGTCGTCGGTCGTCGTGGGAGATTCGCCGGTGGTGCCGGAGACGACGAGCATGTCGTTGCCGAGCTCGACGAGGTGGTTCGCCACCTTCTCCACGGACGCATAGTCGATGCTGCCGTCGCGCTTGAATGGAGTCACCATTGCAGTGCCGACGGAACCGAACGCGTCAATGGCAGTCGCTGCTGCCTGGTCACCGAGAATCGCCATAGAACCAGGATAGCGCCCACGTCCTCTCATGAGTGCAGTGGTCCACCCGCGTTGCGGGTGTCGTTCGCCTCGCCTGCGGTGCCCGTGCGGTCACGTTGAGAGACGGATCACACCTGCAGCCGCTCGATCGTCTACTCTTGAGCCCTGCCCGCCACCGAAACAAAGGAGTTTTCGATGACCCGCACCCGCATCCGCGATTTCCATGATGATGACCTCGACGGAATCATCCGTCTCTTCGAAGCCGCCGTCCCGGAATCCGAGGCCGCTCCCCCGCTCTATCCGCTCTCCGAGGTGTTGGCCGCCTGCCAGCGCAATCAGGCCGTCGTGGCCGTCCGCGATGAGGAGATCGTCGGTGCCGCCGTCGGCCGCGCCGCACACGGTCAGGGAGTTCTCGTGTTCTTCCATGTCCTGGAGACGGTGCGTGCCGATCCTGAGCAGGGCACCCGCGCCGAGGCGGGGCTGCTCGATGCGCTCGAACGACGCCTCATGCCGCTGGGCTTGGGGAAGCTGTCGATGCTCATTCCCGCGGGGACGTCGGCCTGCGATGGTCTGGTGGCCAACGGTTTCGAGGCCCGGTCCGGGCTGAAGTACGTCGAGCGGCACTTGCCCGTCCAACGTCGTGAGCTCGACCGACTCAAAACGGTCGGGGGACGGATTCTGCCCCGCCACCTCTGGGATGGGGTGAGCGGGATGCAAGAGGAGAAGGACATGCTCGAGGATCGCCTCGTCGTGCCCTTGGCCGAACCGGATCTCGCCGATCATTTCGGGGTCGTGCCGCCTCGGGCGGTGATGCTCTTCGGTCCGCCGGGGACGGGGAAGACGACGTTCGCGAAGGCGGTGGCATCGCGGTTGGACTGGCCGTTCGTCGAGGTGTTCCCGTCGCGTCTGTCCGGTGAGCCCGGCGGTGTGGCCGCGGGTCTGCGCACAACGTTCGAGCAGATCAATGAGCTCGAACATGCTGTGGTGTTCATCGATGAGGTCGAGGAGATCGCGTCGAAGCGCGGAGGTGAGCCGCCGTCGCCGACGCAGGGGGTGACGAATGAGCTGCTCAAGCAGGTTGCGGAGTTCCGGGATCGGGAGGGCCGGCTGCTCATCTGTGCGACGAACTTCGTCCGTGCCCTCGATGCGGCGTTCCTGCGGCATGGGCGCTTCGACTATGTCATCCCCATCGGTTTGCCGGATGCCACCGCCAGGGAGGCGATCTGGTCTCGCTACATTCCAGAGCACACGATCGCCGGTGTCGATCTCGATGTGCTCGTCGATGCCAGTGACGGGCTGACCCCGGCCGATATCGAATATGCGGCCCGGCGTGCTTCGCAGGAAGCGCTGGCCTCGTCGCTGCGACAGCAGCACGTCGATATCGCTTTGCGGACCGACGTGCTTTCGACCGATGACTATCTCGAAGCGCTGCGGGCGACACGGGCGACGGTGTCCGAGGAGACGGCCCGGGAGTTCGGTGAGGACGTGGAGACGATCGCCAGGCTGTGAGGCGGGCCGGGCTATGACCGGACCGGATTGTGCGGACCCGAATGCGTCGCAGCGGCGCCCGGACTCCCACCGCTCAACAGGCCGTCCGCAGTCGCGCCGAGGATGCGCGCCATCGTCGTCGGCTCGGGTCCCTGTCCGGCAACGGCGGCGAGGTCGAAGCCGTCGATGATGGCGATGAACGTATCGACCACCTCGGTGGCGGTGAGCCCGTAAAGAGTGAAATCTCCGGTCCTGATGCCGTCACCGATGATGCGTGAGAACAGGCTGCGCCAACCGGCGAAGACGGAATCGACACAGTCTTGCAGGCTCGTATGGGTGCGTGCCGCGGTGACGAGCTCGATCCAGATCCGCGACCTCTGGCCGTGGTTGCCGACCTCGTGGACGGCGGTGAAGGCCGCGTGCAGGCGGGACCGAAGCGAACCGGTTTCTGTCCCTTCGCCTGTGTTCTTGCCATTATGGTTCGCCATGTCGGCGATGTCCTTGAGCACCGCATCGCTGTGGGCCGAGAAAGCTGCGGCGAGTAGGGCATCGCGTGACCCGAAGTAGTACTGCACTGTCCCGACCGACATGCCGACGGCCTTCGCTACATCGGACATGCGGACAGCCGTGGGGCCTCGGTCGACGATCTGGTCGAGGGTGGCCGCGATGATCGCCGCCTTCTTCGCCTCGGCTTGCTCGGGCGGTTGGGCCGGACGCGGGCTCACGCCGTGACCGGTTCGTCTCGTTCGGCCAGCTCGGTGGCCGCGGTCAGTCCTTCGTACACGGCCTCTTCGACCGTGCGCGGTGCCAGGGCGTCGCCGATCACCGTCACCGAGGCGGCCCCGAAGTCGAGGTCGACCGGAACAGATCGCGGTGCTCCGGAGACGATCGTCGCGGCGACACCGTCGACCTCGTGAACGACCTCGCAGAGAGTGGACTGCAGGTACCCGGTGTCGGCATCGACGCCGACAAGTCGGGCATCACTGACTAATTCGATGCGACCGGTCCGCAGCGCTTGGGACACGAGCAGGGTGCGGGTGTACTGCTGGATGGCGGCACCGGCGAAGTTCGCCGCAGTCGCCAAGCTCACGTGTCGCCCGGACTCGGCCAGCCGCAGGGCGATGCCGAGTCCGATCCAGTCGCCCTTCCAGTCCGTGACGAGCACGCGTCCGGGCGGCAGGTCCGGGGGCTCTCGCAGATAGTCGCGAGCCCCGATGACGAGCGCATCGTCGGCGATCTCAAGGGCAGGCATGCGCTGTTCGGCTCCCGTGGCGATGATGACGTGGTCGGGGGCCACCTCGGTGATGAGGTCCTGGGTGGCCGGTACGGAGGTGCGGATGTCGACGCCGGCGCGGGCCGCCTCGGCGGTAAGGTTCGTCGCCGCTCCCCCGAATTCGGACCGATACGGCAGTTCCTGAGCCAGGAGAACCGCCCCGCCGAGGTGGGGCTCCCTTTCGCACAGGACGACGTCATCGCCCTGTTCGGCGGCGACCGCGGCGGCCTTGAGTCCGGCCGGTCCCCCGCCGATGACGAGGATCTTGCGTCGTGTGCGCACCGTCGGTCGGGGAAGGAAAGTGAGTTCCCGGCCGGATTCGGGGTATTGGATGCACGAGATCGGCACACCCTGTTGGAAGTGGCCGATGCAGGCTTGGTTGCAGCCGATGCAGGCGCGGATTTCGTCGACCTTGTCGGATTCGGACTTGTTCGCGATTTCGGGGTCGCAGATCATCGCGCGGGTCATGATCGCCATATCGGTGCGGCCCTCGGCGATCGCGGCTTCGGCTTCGTGGGGTTGGTTGATGCGGCCGGCGACCATGACGGTCTTGGCGGTGATCTTCTTGACCTGTTCGGACAGGTTCGCGGCGTAGCCGGGGTCGATCTGCATCGAGGGCACGATGTGGACGGCGCCTTGCAGGGTTGAGGAATCGCCGGCGGTAATCGAGAAGTAGTCGAGGCAGTCGACGCCGTCGGTGGTCAGGGAGTCGAGGTGTTCGATGAGGTCGAGGATCTCGGTGGCGACGAGGCCGTCCTCGGTCTTCTCCTCACCGGAGATCCGCACGCCCACCACGACGTCAGGGCCGACTGACTGACGGACGGTCTGGGCCACCTCGGTGAGGAAACGGCGACGGTTCTCCGGGCTGCCGCCGTAGTCGTCGGTGCGGGTGTTGACGGAGGGGTTGAAGAATTGGATGGGCAGGTAGCCGTGGCTGGCGACGATCTCGACGCCGTCGATTCCGGAGTCGGCGATGCGTTTCGCTGCATGTCCGTAGCCGGCGATGATGTCTCTGACCTCAGCGGTGGTCAGAGACTCGGGGACGACTTTGAAGCGTTCCTGCGGTTCGTCGCTCGGGGCCTTGGCCCGTGGTGCCATGCCGCGCTCGCCGTCCATGACTTCTCGGCCGGGGTGGAAGAGCTGGGCGAAGATCGTTGCTCCGTGGCGGTGGACCGCCTCGGCGACGTTTTGGTAACCGGGGACGGAGGATTCGTCGGTGGCCATGAGGACGTGGCTGGTGTAGCGGGCGGTTTCGTGGACGCCGGAGACCTGGAGGACGATGAGTCCGGCTCCGCCTTTCGCGCGGGCCTCATGGTAGGCGACGAGGTCGTCGCCGATGTGGCCGTGATCGTCGAGGACGGTGTCATGTCCGGAGGAGACGATGCGGTTGCGGATCGTTGTGGAGCCGATGGTGATGGGTTCGAAGAGGTGCGGGAACAGCTGAGACATGATCGTCCTTGATCAGATCGTCGGGTGGGACTGGGTGGCTGCCCCTCGATGGGGCTGCCTCAGTTATTCATATCACCGTATGACGAACGGCGGCAAGGGTTGGCTCCCGAGGTGTCGATCGCCGGTTGGGGGGTGCGATTGCTGTTGGGCGGAACCGTCAGTCAGAGCTCGTTGCCCGACACTTCGAAGGTGTCGCAGCTGTTCAGGCCCTCGTTGTATCCGGTGGTGAACCATTTCTGGCGCTGCTTGCTCGAGCCGTGGGTGAAGGATTCCGGGTTGACGAAGCCGGACTGCTCCTGGATGTGATCGTCGCCGACGACGAAGGCCGCGTTGAGAGCGTCGTCGAGCTGTTCTTTGGAGGGCTCTTCGAGATACGGAGTGCCGTTGTCGTCGGTGAGAGTGGTGACCTTGCCCAGCCAGGCGCCTGCGTAGCAGTCGGCTTGGAGTTCGGTGCGCACGCCGTTGCTCTCCGGACCCGTGCCGTTGTTCGGATGTTCGCTCATCACACCCGTGATGTTCTGGATGTGGTGACCCCATTCGTGGCCGACGATATAGAGCTGGGCGAGCTCATCGGCCGAGGCACCGTACTGCTGGCGCAGAATGTCGAAGAAGCTCGGATCGATGTAGACGCCCTGATCGGCCGGGCAGTAGAAGGGTCCGACCTGGTTCGATGCGGTCCCGCAACCGGTCGAGGTCTGACCGTCGACCAGTGTCATCGCCGGCGGTTCGTAGCCGTCGACCTTCTGCGCCCAGTAGTCGTCGAGAACGACCTGTGCTCCGGCCATTCGGCAGTCGATGTTCGTGTTCGCATCCTCGCCCGTATCGCACTGGGACATGCTCGTCCCGCTCGATTGGTTCTGGCCGCCGTCGTCAGGGGTGATTCCGCCCATCAGTCCGGTGACATCAACGCCGAGCAGCGGTCCGATGAGGAAGACGAGCAGGCCGACGATGCCCACGCCGCCGCCCCCGACGATCGCGGTGTTGCGACCGCGTTTGCTCGTCCTGTTGCCGCTGATATCGGCGTTCGGGTTGAAGGTCATGGCATAAAGATACCCCGGGAGCGTACGCGGGAGGGCGCGCAGAAGTGAAGTCGTGTGAGAATCGTTCCATGAGCTCTCACCCGGCGGAACCTCACCGAGCGCACGACGCGGACTCCACGGCCACCTCGGCGAGGGTTGCCCGTCGGCTCAGCCCCGATGGGCGGCTCATCGGACTCGATGTCGCCCGCGGGATCGCCCTCTTGGCGATGATGGTCACGCACATCTTCGCCCTCAGCGACGAGACGGGGATGCCGACCTGGGCGGCGGTCTTCGCCGGGCGCGCCTCGGCGCTGTTCGCGGTCCTCGCCGGCTGTTCCCTGGTGCTCTCGACCCGATCGCGGATGGCAGTGTCGGGGCGGTTGCGCGATGCGGCACCGAGCGTGCTCATCCGGGCGGCGGCCATCGTCCTCATCGGGCTCTGCCTCGGGTCGATCTCCGGACTGCTCGCGGTCATCCTCGTCAACTACGGGATCATGTTCGCCCTCGCCCTGTTCTTCCTGCGGCTGCGCGCGGGGGCGCTGTTCGCGATCGCCGGGGTCTGGATGGTCGTCTCCCCCGTCGTCTCGATGTGGGTGCGTTCGACGTTCCTCCTCGAACCGAGCTACCTGCCGATGGGCTTCTTCGACTTCGCGACGCCGGGGACGATGCTCACCGACCTCTTCCTCACCGGCTATTACCCGGTGCTGCAGTGGCTGTCGTACATTCTGCTCGGCATGGCCGTGGCGAAGCTCGAAATCGGCCGCCACTTACTCGCGCTGTTCACCGCCGGACTCGGGCTCTTCATCATCGGTCGCGGTGCCTCATGGATTCTGCTCAATGTCTTCGGCGGTGATGCCGCGCTCGTGGAGGTTGCGCAGATGTGGGGCACGGATCTCACGGCGGCCCTGTTCACCGGCAGCTACGGCGTGACTCCGGCGACGTCGTGGTGGTGGCTGGCGATCGCGGGACCGCATTCGGGGACGCCGTTCGATCTGCTCTCCACCGGTGGAACCGCGGTGATGACGATCGCTGCCTGCCAGGCCGCTGCAGCGCTCTTGGGTCGCCAGTCATGGGTGCTCGCACCGCTGTCGGCTCCGGGATCGATGCCGTTGAGCGTGTATTCGGCGCACGTCGTGCTGTTGGAGATCACGAGGTCTCAGATCGTCCGCGATCCGTTGGAGGAATCCGCAACGACGGGCGAGCAGACTCTTGAGTTCGTCATCCACGCACTCACATTCGTGCTGCTGCCTCTGCTGTGGAAAGCATTTGTCAGCGCCCGCGGCCCGTTGGAAGGCGGAATCGCGGGCATCATCAGGGTGGCGTCGCCGGGACCTAAGCGCCCTGCTTCTGACCTTCCCGGAAAAGGCTGATCGATTTGCGCATCGTGGCCCGCGCTCGTTTGCGGTCGCCGCTGGCATCGTAGGCGCACGAGAGCCGGAACCAGGACCGCCAATCCTCGGGTGCGGCCTCGGCTTCGGCCTGGTACTTCACGAATTCCCTGTCGGCGGCCTCGCGGATGATCTTCCCGCCCGGCGTCCTGGGCAGGTCGTCGACGGGCAGTCCGCCTTCCTCACCGAGGATGCGCGCGAGCTTCTCCGTACGGGCACCGAAGACGAGTTCGACGATGAGCGTCCACGCGCCGATGACGGGCAGGACGAACAGGGCGATACCCATGATCTTGGGGATCATCGCAGGTTCGCGGACGAGGATCCACGCCCGCTGTCCCATGAGGACGAAGTAGAAGACGAGGACGACGGAGACGATGATCGCTCCGATCTTGGCCTTCGACATCAGAGGTCGAGCATGTTCTCGAGGCCGTGGATGAGCCCCGTGTAATCGGCGATGGACCGCACGGCGGTGACGATGCCGGGCATGAACGCCGAGGTGGAGTGCGAGTCCGTGCGGATGGTCAGGGCTTCGCCGTCGGAGCCGAAGAGGATCTCTTCGTGGGCGTTCATGCCCTGCTGACGGATGGCGTGGACGTGGATTCCGTCGATGACGGCACCGCGTGCACCCTGCGGATCGGATTCGGTGGAGTCGGGAACGGCGGGCAGACCGGCGGCATTGCGGGCGGCGGCGATGCGCTGGGCCGTGTGGTTCGCCGTGCCGGACGGGGCGTCGAGTTTGCGGGTGTGGTGGATCTCGACGACTTCGGCCGAGTCGAAGTAGGGGGCCGCGAGCTCGGCGAAGCGCATGGCCAGGACGGCACCGATCGAGAAGTTCGGGGCGATGAGCACCGCAGTCTCCGGGTGGTTCTTCAGCGTGGCTTCGAGCCGGGCCAGGCGGTCGTTGTCCCAGCCGGTGGTGCCGACGACGGTGTCGATGCCGTTCTCGACGAGGAAGGTGACATTGTCCTCGGTGGATTTGGGAACGGTCAGTTCGACGGCGACGTCGATGTTCTGATCGAGCAGGGTCTCCAGCGAATCGCTGCTGCCGAGTGCGGCGACGAGTTCGAGTCCTTCGGCGTCGTTGATCGCATCGACGGCGTGGGATCCCATCCGACCCTTGGCTCCGATGACGGCTACGCGAATGCTCATATGCTGTGACTCCTTGTGCGATGATCCCTGCGAGGTGTGCCGGTCGGGCCGAGGCGAGACGACCGGAACGATCTCCGCCAGTCAGTCTAGCGACCCTCGGCAGTTCTCTTCACATCCAGTGACCATCCGAACACTCCCAATTACTACCTGACGGCGGCGCAGCAACCTGGCGCGAGGTTGCTGGGCCGCCGTCAGGTAGTTCTGGAGGGGACGATGCGGGGTCAACGAGGTGGGTCGAACGGTATGCGCGGTCCACGGTGCCGCGGGTCTCCACTCAGCCGAGCGCAGACCTCGGTGTCGTATCTGATGCCGTCGTAAAGGAGTTTCTCTCGTTCGCGGCCTTCGACGAGGAAACCCGCGTTCCTCGCGACTGCCGCCGAAGCCGGGTTGTTCACCCGGTAGCCGAGTTCGAGCCGGTAGATCCCGAGTTCGTCGTGGAGGAGGTCGACGAGGCTGCGCAGCGCTGCCGACGCCAGGCCCTGGCCGCGGGCTTCGGCCACGGACCAATAGGAGATCCACGCGCTCGAGTGCCGGCGTTCGATCCCGGAGGCCATGACGTTTCCAAGGATTCGTCGCCCTGAACGGTCACCGTCATCAATGATCGCCCGAGCGCAGAGGTCACCGGCTGCCTCGGCGTCGGTGATGGTCTCCAGCCTTGTCCGGGCACCACCGATCGTGCGGTCGTCGGGGATGTTTCTGAGCAGTGCGTCATCGGCCCGCTCATACACCTCAGCCAACGCCTCGGCATCACCCGAAGCGCCTGACTGCCAGGGTCGGAGAATTGCGCTCATCCGGCCACCTTATCCGCAGTCGCCGGTCCGCCAGCGCCCGCTCCGAGGTCTCAAACAACCTGACGGCGGCCCAGCAACCTCGTGCGAGGATGCTGGGCCGCCGTCAGGTAGCAATTGGGGTCTCAGCCGAGGAGGAGGCCCTTGGTCTGAGCGACTGCGCGGTCGAAGCGTGCGCCGGCGTCTGCCCAGTTGACGATGTTCCACCAAGCCTTGACGTAGTCGGGCTTGACGTTCTGATAGTCGAGGTAGAAGGCGTGCTCCCACATGTCGAGCTGCAGAACCGGGGTGCCGCCGAGCTGGATGTCGGACTGCTGGTCCTTGAGCTGCTCGATGAAGAGGTTTCCGCCGAGCTGGTCGTAGACGAGGACGGCCCAGCCGGAGCCCTGGATCGTGGTGGCCGCGGTGGTGAAGTGCTCGCGGAACTTGTCGAACGAACCGAACTGGTCGTCGATGGCTGCGGCGAGTTCACCGACCGGCTTGTCTCCACCGTCCGGGGACATGTTGTTCCAGAAGATCGAGTGGTTGACGTGACCGCCCAGGTTGAACGCGAGGTCGCGGGTCAGCTTCGGCACATTGGCGAGGTTGCCGGATTCGCGGGCTTCGGCCAGCTGCTCAACGGCGGTGTTGGCGCCCTTGACGTAGGTGGCGTGGTGCTTGTCGTGGTGCAGCTCCATGATGCGAGCCGAGATGTGCGGCTCAAGAGCGGAGTAGTCGTAGGGCAGTTCCGGAAGTGTGTACTGCTCAGCCATGAGATTCCTCCTGATCAGATTTGATGACCACCACATCGGTGGCTTCATTTCGACCCTATCCCAGGGTCTCATCTCGGACAACAAGGGGATCCGTCATCCTATTCCATATGACGCGCAGTGACGGGATCACTTCCCCGCCCGCGATTGCTTAAGACACCTCCGCCCGAGATCGCTCAAGACACCTTCACCCGAGGTTGCGTGAGATGAGCAGCCGCATGATGTCCGAGGTGCCCTCCTCGATCTCCTCGAGCTTGGCATCGCGCATCCACTGCTCGACGGGATGCTCTCGCGAATACCCCCATCCGCCGAGGGTCTGCACGGCCGCCCAGGTGCAGAACATGGCCGTCTCCGAGGCGTTCAGCTTCGCCATCGCCGCCGTGGCCGTCATCCGCTGTCGATCAACGGCATCGCCGGCGTCGAGCATCCGCGCCGCATTGAGCACCTGCAGCCACGCCGCATCGATCCGCGAGGACATATCCGCTAGCCGGAACGCAACGGCTTGGTGATCGATGATCTTCGTCCCGAACTGCGTGCGCTCCCGCGCATAGTCACGCGCATATTCGAAGGCCGCCCGAGCAGTGCCGAGCGCCGCAGCACCGAGCACCACCCGTGAGATGTCGAAGGTGCGCATGAGTCCGTAGAAGCCCTGCCCCTCCTCGCCGAGGCGGCCCGACGTGGGCACGAATGCGTCGGAGAAGAAGATCTCCCGACACACGATGGCCCGCTGTCCCATCTTCTTCATCGGCGCACCGAACTCCATCCCCTCGGTCTCCCTGGGCAGCAGGAATGCGCTGATTCCGCGGGAGCGACGGCTCGAGTCGGTCTTGGCGAAGACGACGTAGAAGTCGGCGAGCCCCGCGTTCGAGATCCAGGCTTTCTGCCCGTTGAGCACGTACCCACCGTCGACGGCATCCGACCGGGTGATGATCGAAGCCGAGTCCGATCCGGATCCGGGTTCGGTCGTTGCCAGCGCCGTGATCTTCGGGTCTGCTCCAGTCAGCGGGCGCAGCCACTCCTCCTTCTGCTCCGGCGTGCCCAATGCGAGGATCGGGTCGGCGAAGAAGCCGTTCGAGCACACGAAGTTCCCGATGCCCGGATCCCCGAAGCACAGCTGTTCCTGGACAAGGCACTGAGTGAAGACATCGGTGAATCCGCCGCCGCCGAATTCCTCGGGAATCATGAAGTCGGTGATCCCGAGCCGGGCTGCCGCCGCAAAGATGTCGACCGGCGATTCGGTGTCGGCCTCGTCGACGCGGCGACCGGCCGGACGGATCGTGTCGTGGGCGAATCCGCGCACGAGGTCGAGGATGTCATGCTGTTCATCGCTCAGCGGCCAAGGTGTGTAGCTCATCAGTTCTCCTTCGAAGTGTCAGTGGAGGTCGGGCGCCTCACTGCGCCCGGCCGACGTCCCTCGTCCCCGGTCAGCCGAGCATGTCCGCTCCGGCCCGGGAATCCTCGGTGATGTGGATGAGCGTCGGGCCGACCGCTGCCTCCGCCTCGGTGAGCGCGGCCAGCAGCGCGTCCGCGCCGTCGACGTGGATTCCGCGTGCCCCCATCGCCTGCGCGAGTGCCGGGAAATCCGGCCCGGTGAGCTTCACCCCTGACGGAGTGTCCCCGCGGTCCTCCATCTCATTGCGGATCTCCCCGTACCCGCCGTTGTCGACGACGATGAGGCACATCCGCACGCCCGCCTGCACGGCCGCGGCGAGTTCGGCGATCGTGAACATCGATCCCCCATCGCCTTCCACCGCGACCACTCTGGCCTGCGGAGCAGCGAGTTTCGCACCGATGCCGGCGGGCAGCCCGTAACCGAGCGTGCCCGCCCCGGCCGGGTAGAGGAACCGGTCACCGGAGCGAGCTTTCCACCCGGTCTGCACCCCGTAATAGCAGGCCATCGTCGAATCCGCTGCGACGAAGAGCGGTGAGGTGTCCGATTCCGCGAACGCTGTGAGTGCGGCCGACAGATCGGCCCAAGGTCGGCCGTCGGTTTCCATCGCCGAGGCGGCCCTTGACTTCCAGCCGGCCGTCCAGTTCCGTGCGGCGGCGGTCGCGGACTCCGTCCGCAGCGCTGACACTTGTTCGTTCAGGGCCGCTGTCGCGTTCTTCGCGGCGGCGAGGATCGGATGGGTGACGGACGCGTTCGTGAGCATCTGCACTTCGTCGATGTCGATGCGCACCACGGTGTCGGGCAGCGGCAGGGGTTCCGGCCAGAAGTCACTGGGTGCCAGTTCCGTACCGATCGCGATGACCGCATCGGCATCGCTTGTGAGTTCTGGAAGCAGCTCGAGGACCCCGACGGCGCCGATGGTGGTCTCGGCGCGGTCATCGACGAGTCCCTTCGCGTTCGAGGACAGGACGATTCCCGCTCCGAGTGACTCGGCCAGAGCGGCGACCTCCGCTCCTGCTCCGTGTGCTCCGGCCCCGGCGATGATGAGCGGGCGCTGGGAGGAGGCGATCGCCTCGGCGGCAGCATCGATCTCGGAGGCCACGGGAGCCGGCAGCGCCCGGGCCACGGACGGATGGAGCGTGCCCGGACCGGTCTCCTCGATGAGATCGAGGGGGATCTCGATGGCGGCCGGGCGGATCCGGCCTGAACGCATCGCCGACAGCGTCTGCCCGACTGCCAGCGACACCTCGCCGGGACTCGTGACCCGCATGACCTCGGTCAGTACCGCCGAGAGCGCCGCGGACTGGTTGCGCACTTCGTGGAGGAGTCCGTTCCCGCGGCCGGGGTGGGTCAACGGCATGCCGGGGGTGATGAGGAGGACGGGCACGGAATCGGTAAAGGACTGCAGCAGGGCGGTGAGTGCGTTGAGCGCGGCCGGTCCGGTGGTCGTGACGATGACCTGCACCTCGCCGGTGACGCGGGCAGCTCCATCGGCCATGTAGCCCGCGCCCTGTTCGTGGCGAGGTGAGACGATGTCGATGCCTGCGGCGCTCAGCTGCGCGAAGATCTCGAGGTTGTGGGTGCCGGGGATTCCGAAGACGCGGGTGATCCCTTCGGCCCGGAGCGCACGAGCCAGGTGTGCTCCGCCGGTGATGGTCGTCTGGTCCATTCTCATTCCTCGCTGTTCGGTTTCTCTGCTGGCACGTTCTCTGCTGTCGGGTCCTCCGTCGTCACGACGAGTGCGTCGACGGCCAAGGCGCCGTCCGGGGCGACTCGCACCGGGTTGATCTCGATCTCGGCGATGGCATTGTTCCCGGCCACCAGTCTGGACACCGCGACGATGATCTCGGCGAGGGCGTCGATATCCGCGGCGGGTCTGCCCCGCCACCCGGTGAGCAGCCGCGAGCAGCTCAGCCGCGAGATCATGTCCAAGGCTTCGGTGTGGGTGACGGGGGCGAGTTCGAGCCACATATCGGCGAAGAGTTCGGTCTCCGTCCCGCCGGCGGCCACGATGACGAGCGGACCGAAGTTCTCGTCCTGCCGACCCCCGACGAGGATCTCGACGACGTGATCGCGCGTGTCCATCTCCTCGAGGATGTACTCCCCTTCGCCGAGGCGACCCGCCATGTCCGCGTATGCCGTTTCGACTGCGGTGAGGTCGTTCAGACCCAGAACAATGCCGCCGACCTCCGTCTTGTGGGCGGGCCATCCGGCCTTGAGCGCGAACGGCGGTCTGAGATCGGATGACGCGGCCGCCTCGGCGGGTGCACGGGACTCCCCGGGGCCCACGCTGCCCACAGTCACAGCGGCAGGGACGGGAATCCCAGCGCCCGCGATCACTGCACGAGCGGCCGCATATCCGGTGCCCCACGGGGTGACGGGGCCGGTGAGTTCGAGGGATTCGGTGAGCCGACCCGAATGGGCGGCGTAGAAGCCGGCGCGGGCGAGCACGCGCATGGCCGCTTCGATGGAGGTGTAGGCGGGTATGCCGAGCTCCCAGAGACGGGTGACGGCGGGCGACGATGCGCTCATCGAGTGGACGATGACGGGCTTCTTCGCCTCGGCGACGAGCTCGCCCAGACGATCGACGACAGCCAGTTCTCGGTCGCGCAGGTCGGGGACGTCCTCGCCGTAGCAGCCGAAGTATCCGGAGACAACGACAGCGTCGATGTCCGTATCGGTCAGCAGCACCTCGGCGAGGTCAGCATAGACATCAAGGTTCTTCTCTCCTGCGCCGTCGAGGTCGATGGGATTAACGATGTGGTCGGCCTCGGGCAGCAGTTCGCTCACGCGTCCGGCACCGCCGGCGCTGAGTTCGCGCACGTCGAGTCCCCAGCTCTCGGCGGTGTCGGCGGCGATCGCTCCCTGTCCGCCCGAGTCGGAGAGCACACCGATGCGCCGGTCTTTCGGCAGCCAGGCGGAGGCGAAGAATCCGGCGAGTTCGACGAGTTGTCCGGGAGTGGCCAGGCGGATGGCGCCGGCGGCCCGGCAGGCGGCATCGACGGTGTCCATGGCCGAGGTAATCGATCCGGTGTGGGATCTCGCGAGACGCGCTCCTGCGCTGGAGGCTCCTGTAGTCAGGATCATCGTCGGCTTCCCGGCGGCGCGCAGGGCTTTGAGGGCTGAGACGAGGGCGGCTCCGCCGGTGAAGGATTCGAGGTAGAGCGCGACCTGAGCGGTGGCGGGGTCTTCGACGAGGGCGGCGAGCACCTCGGCGGCGCGGACGTCGGATTGTCCTCCGATCGAAGCGAATCGGGAGACGCCGAGTCCGCTGCGGGCCGCGAGTGTCGCGATCTCCGTGCCGAGCTGGCCGCTCTGGGTGACCACGGCGAGACTTCCGGGAATGAAGTTGCCCCAGGCCAGGAGCAGATCGGTGTGTGAGTCGACGATCCCGAGCGAGTTCGGGCCGATGAGGCGGCCGCCGGTCTCACGGATCGTGGCAGCCAGTCGGTCGGCGTCGGGAACGCGGGCGGAGATGATGAGGAAAGCGCGCACTCCGTTCTCGAGTGCTTCGGCGACGACTCCCGCGACGGTGGGGCCGGGCACGGAGATGACGAGCAGCTCGGGCGTCTCCGGCAGGTCTCTCAGGCGAGCGTACGTCGGCTGGCCCTGGATCGAGGCGGCTGTGGCGTTGATGAGGTAGACGCGGCGGCGCTCGGCTCCGCGCAGGGCTCCGGCGGCGAGCCAGAAACCCCATTTGCTGGAATCGTTCGATGCTCCAAGAACGGCGACGCTGCCGGGATCGAAGAACGCGTCCATATCGCTAGCTTTCCGGCGCCGAAACGGCAGCGGCAGTGCGATCGCACAAGGCTGCGAGATTCGCTTCGACCTTCGCCTGAGCGGCCGCCCGGGGACTGATGCCCAGGTCACGGGCAGCGGTGAGGACTTCGGTGGTGAGATCGCGCAGGGTCGTCGTGACGATGGCGCGGCTGTCGTCCCAGCTGCCGTCGACGTCGCCGAAGGTCACCCACCACCACCAGGCGTTCGTCGCCGAGTTCGCGAGGAAGTCCGGGACGACGGTGACGCCGCGAGCCAGCAGCGTCTCTTCGGCCGCGGGCAGGACAGGCATGTTCGCGGCCTCGACGATGAGTGAGGCGGTGATGCGGTCGCAGTTGTCCGGCGTGATCGAGTAGCTCACGGCCGCGGGGACGAGGACATCGGCGTCGGCGGCGAGCCAGTCGTCGCGATCGCCGACGCGGTCCTCCGGGCGCAGCGCTTCGCGGTCGATTCCGCCGAACTGGTCCCGGGTGACCAGCAGCGCTTCGACGTCGAGCCCGGCAGGGTTGGACACGAACCCGTCGGCGTCGGCGATGCCGACGATGCGCAGTCCCGCCTCGGCGAGATAGCGGGCGGTGGCACCGCCCATGGAGCCGAATCCTTGGATGACGGCGGTGGATTCGCTGGGGTCGCGGCCGGCGTCGTGCAGGGCCGCAATCGCCGAGGTGGCCACACCGAGGCCGCCGACGAGTTCGTCCTGGGCGACGCCGTCGACGACGGCGGAGAAGGCCTTCTCCGCACGGGCCTCGACGGCGACGGGATCGTCGACGAGCTTGTTGACGGCGGAGAGTCCCGAGCCGAGTTCGCGGCGGGCGAGGATCTCGTCGATGTCGTCCTGGCGAACGCCGAGGTCTTCGCCGAGGGCCCAGTAGGCGTGCATGATCGGGTTGATGTCGACGAGGAAGCGTTCGAGGACGTCCTTGGCTCCGGGTGCGCGGGGGTCGAAGTCGATTCCGCCCTTGGCTCCGCCGACGGGCACATAGTGTCGGCCCTCGCGCAGATGGATCGCTTCCTTGCGGGTCATCCCCTGGGCGAGTCCGCGCACCTCCTCGAGGGTGCAGCCTTTGCGCATGCGCAGACCGCCCGAAGCGGTGCCGCGCACGAGGGTGTCGATGACGACGTACCCGTGTGCACCGGTGTCCGGATCCTGCCAAGTGATGTCCATGAACATGGGGCTCCCAAAAGATCGGCGTCTCAAGACTCTTACTGAACCGCTATTCAGTAAGACGTGTGACTCCAGTCTGTCCGGGTGAGGGCCACCACGTCAAGGCCGCTAGGATCGAAGCATGCCGACAGCACTCATCACCGGAGCCGGACGAGAGAACAGCATCGCCGCGGGAGTGGCCGCACGACTGTCGTCCGACGGCTGGACCGTGTGCACGAGCGATCTCGATCGCGGAGACTACCCGTGCGACCTGTCATCGGCTCAGGAAGCTCAGGAGCTGGTCGGTCGGGTGAGCAGGGATCATGGCACCATCGACGGATTGGTGCTCAGCCATGCGCACGGCGAAGAGTCCGGGATCTTGGACACCACCGCCGACAGCTTCGACCGCCACATGGTTGTCAACGCACGCGCGTCGCTGCTCCTCATCGCGGCGTTCGCGAAGCAGATCGGCGAGTCGGGAGGCGCGATCGTCGCCTTCACCAGCGATCACGCCACGGGCAATCTGCCCTATGGAGCATCGAAAGGCGCGCTCGATCGAATCGTCATCTCCGCTGCGCGGGAACTCGGACCGAAGGGGATCTCTGCGAACGTCGTCAATCCTGGGCCGATCGATACGGGCTGGATGGACGAAGAGACGAGGACCGGGCTGATCCCTTATCAGCCGCTCGGCCGCATGGGCACTCCTCGCGACATCGCCGGGGTCACTGCATTTCTGCTCTCTGCTGAGGGTCGGTGGATCAGCGGCCAGCTGCTGTCTGCCGACGGAGGGTTCTCCGCTCGCTACTGATGGGAGCGCACGGCAGTCGACCACATGACCGCACGGAAGCATTGTTGGGTCGATCCGCGGCGTTCTGGACGTGCAGAACACCGTGGATCGACCCAACAATCACCCTCAGCCGAGTTCGCGGGTGAGGAAGTCGTCGACCCAGGTGCTCAGCGCCTCTGTGTCAACGGTCTCCGAATTGACCATCACCTGGATAGCCAGGCCGTCGAGGAAGGCGAGGACCCTGGTCGCGCCCGACGCGGTGCCGCCTTCAGGTGCCGTGCACTCCCCCGCCGCGATGGCCTCGTCCATGAGGTGCACGAGAATCGACTTCCACTCCCGGTCGAGAGCGGCGAATGTTGCTCTCAGACCAGCATCGAAGAGTCCGGCCGACCAAGCGTCGATCCAGATCTTCCAACTGCGCGAGGAGCCGCTTGGCAGGTACCAGCCGACGACGTCCCGCAGTCGCTGGAGAGCCGAGACCTGCCCGGCAGCCAGCTCCCGGGCACGGTCGATGTCCTGCCGCCCGGCGAAATCGAAGGCCTCGGCGACGAGGGCTTCCTTCGTCTCGAAGTGGTAGATGACGAGACTGGCGCTCAAGCCCAGACGCGCGGCGACGTCGGAGACCCGCAGCGCGCGCAGACCCGTCGCCTCGATCTCCTCGACCGTGGCCGCCAGGATCTCCTCCCGGCGAACCGCTGCGCTCTTCCTCGCCATCTCGCCTGTCTCCTTTCACGTTCCAGCCGGACGGCATCCCGCGCCCGAGGCTCGACGCCCCGAACGCGGCGACGCGATCAGGGCAGTTCGACCTCGGCGGCCGGTCCGACCAGCGCCAGAGCCTTGGGCCGCGACAGCAGCCGCCCGGCCATCTCGCTGACGTCCTCGGCCGTGACCGAGCGGACGCGTTCGATGAGGTCCATCGGCGATTCGAGCGGCAGCCCGAAGATCTCCGACCGGGCGAGACGATTCATCCGCGCCGCAGAAGACTCGAGTCCGAGCACCATCGACCCCGACAGCTGGGACACGATCTCGTCGAGCTCGAACTGGCTCGGTGTCACCTGTGCCAACCGATCCCATTCGCTCACCGCCAGATCGACGACGGCCTGAGCGTTCTCGGCCGTGCATCCGGCATAGATGCCGAAGGTGCCGGTATCCGTGAACTGACTGGCCACGCAGTTCACGGCATAGGCCAGTCCGCGCTCCTCTCGCACGCTCTGGAACAGCCGCGACGACATTCCCCCGCCGAGCATGGTGAGCATGACCGAGTAGATGAACCGGTCGTCGTCGCCTTCGGGCAGGCCTTCGCAGCCGAGCATGACGCCCAGCTGTTCGATGTCTTTGACGGTGTGCGACTTCCCGGAGTGGAACTCCGGACGCACCCGTGCGGCCCCACCGAGGTGGGAGCCTTTCGCCACCGAGGCGGCGTCCCCGTTCCCCGCGCCCGACCAGACGTCGGCACGGGATCCGAGCCCCGCCTCGGCGAGGGCATCCTCAACCATCGCGAGGACCTCTTCGTGGGTCGCCCCGCCCGCGGCGGCGATGACCAGACGAGGCGGGATATACGTCGACTGATAGTGGTCGATGACCGTGTGGTGACCGAGCACGCGGATCTGATCTTTCGTCGCACCTACGGGCCGGGCCAGCGAATGCGGCCCGAAGACAAGGGAATCGAAGTCGTCGAAGAGGACGTCTCCGGGATCGTCGGCGGACATTGCGAGCTCTTCGATGATGACACCGCGCTCGCGTTCGAACTCCTCGACGTCGAGCTGGGAGTTCGAGACCATATCGACGAGCAGGCCCGTGATGTTCGGCAGATCCGTCACCAGGCACCTGGAGTAGTAGCAGGTGAGCTCCTTGGCGGTGATCGCATTCGAATCCCCGCCGGTGCGGTCGAAGGCGGCGGCGATGGTCTTCGCATCGCGGCTGCCGGTGCCTTTGAACAGCATGTGCTCGAGGAAATGCGTCGAGCCGGCGGTCTCTGCGGATTCGTCACGGGACCCGGCTGCAACCCAGATCCCGATCGTCTCCGAGGCCAGACCCGGCATGTGTTCGGTGGTCAGCGTCAAACCACCGGGGAGGACAGACCGATCGATTCGGCTGCCCTCCCCGGTGTGCGAACTGCTCAGTATCAGTTGTCTGATCCCTCTTCGTCCGATTTCTCGTCTTCGTCGGTGACCGGAGCCAGCGACAGCTTGCCGCGGTCATCGATCTTCGTGATCTCGACCTGGACCTTCTGGCCCACGCCGACGACGTCTTCGACGTCCTCGACGCGCTTGCCGTCGTTGAGCTTACGCAGCTCGGAGATGTGCAGCAGGCCGTCCTTGCCCGGGGTCAGGGACACGAATGCGCCGAAGCTCATCGTCTTGACCACGGTGCCCAGGTAGCGTTCGCCGACCTCGGGAACCTGCGGGTTCGCGATCGCGTTGATCATCGACCGGGCGGCCTCGGCGGCCGGTCCGTCGGTGGCACCGATGAGGACGGTTCCGTCGTCTTCGATGCTGATGTCCGCGCCCGTGTCCTCCTGGATCTGGTTGATCATCTTGCCCTTGGGCCCGATGACCTCACCGATCTTGTCGACGGGGATGTTCACGGAGATGATCCGCGGTGCCGTCGGTGCCATCTCGGCCGGAGCGTCGATGGCCTCTGCGATGACGTCGAGGATGACCATGCGTGCTTCGCGGGCCTGCTTGAGGGCGGCACCGAGCACCGAGGCGGGAAGGCCGTCGAGCTTGGTGTCGAGCTGGATCGCGGTGATGAAGTCACGCGTACCGGCGACCTTGAAGTCCATATCGCCGAAGGCGTCTTCGGCACCGAGGATGTCGGTCAGAGCCGCGTACGCGGTCTGCTCACCCTGGTCGGTGGAGATGACGTCGGAGACGAGACCCATGGCGATGCCGGCGACGGGCGCCTGCAGCGGCACACCGGCCGAGAGCATGGCCAGCGTCGAGGCGCAGACCGAGCCCATCGAGGTCGAACCGTTCGAACCGAGGGCTTCGGAGACCTCACGGATCGCGTACGGGAAGTCCTCACGCTTGGGCAGAACGGGCACGAGGGCGCGTTCGGCCAGTGCACCGTGGCCGATCTCGCGGCGCTTCGGGCTGCCCACGCGGCCGGTCTCACCGGTCGAGTAGGGCGGGAAGTTGTAGTGGTGGATGTAGCGCTTGGAGGTCACCGGCGACAGGGAGTCGATGGTCTGCTCGAGCTTGAGCATGTTGAGCGTGGTGATGCCCAGGATCTGGGTCTCGCCGCGCTCGAAGATGGCCGAACCGTGCACGCGCGGAACGACGTTCGTCTCGGCGGTGAGCGGACGGATGTCCTTGAGCCCACGCCCGTCGATGCGGACCTGGTCGGTGAGGATGCGCTTGCGCACGACCTGCTTGGTCAGGGCGTTGAGAGCGTTCGCGATCTCCTTCTCACGGCCTTCGAAGCGCTCACCGAGCTTCTCGAAGAGCTCGTCGAGGAGGGCGGCGCCGGCGGCTTCGCGCTCCTGCTTGTCGGCGATCTTGAAGTTCTCGGTCTGCTTCGCCTCGGCGAGTTCCTTCACGGCTTCGAAGACGTCGTCCTCGTAGTCGCGGAAGACGGGGAATTCGACGGTCGGCTTCGCGGCGCGATCGGCGAGTTCGGACTGCGCACGGCAGAGCTCGGCGATGAACGGCTTCGCGGCTTCGAGACCCTCGGCCACGACCTCCTCGGTGGGGGCCTGGGCGCCGGTCTTGATCTTGTCGATGGCGTTGTCGGTGGCTTCGGCCTCGACCATCATGATGGCGACGTCGTCACCGACCACGCGACCGGCGACGACCATGTTGAATACGGCGTCCTCGAGCTGCGAGTGGTTCGGGAAGGCGACCCACTGGCCGTCGATGAGCGCGATGCGCACACCGCCGATGGGGCCGGAGAACGGCAGACCCGACAGCTGGGTCGACATCGAGGCTGCGTTGATGGCCAGGGCGTCGTAGAGGTGGTCGGGGTTGACCGACATCACGGTGACGACGACCTGGACCTCGTTGCGCAGGCCCTTGACGAAGGACGGGCGCAGCGGGCGGTCGATGAGGCGGCAGGTGAGGATCGCATCGGTCGAGGGGCGTCCCTCACGGCGGAAGAACGAACCGGGGATGCGTCCGGCGGCGTACATGCGCTCTTCGACGTCGACGGTCAGAGGGAAGAAGTCGAAGCCCTCACGGGGGTTCTTGCCGGCCGCAGTGGCCGAGAGAAGCATGGTGTCGTCGTCGAGGTAGGCGACGGCGGAGCCGGCGGCCTGCTGAGCCAGACGCCCGGTCTCGAAGCGGATGGTGTGCGAACCGAAGCTGCCATTGTCGATATGGGCAACGGCGGATTCAGGGTTGAGTCCCACGTAGTCTCCTATGTTGTGCCGGCACGCGGTGGTCTGCGGTGCGCAGGTGATAGTTCTCAACGCACGAGTGGACGCGCTGCCTTCGGCGGTGTGCCTCGGCAGTGCGCGACCCCGCGTCGTTCCGGCGGGATATTGGCTCGGACATCCCATGGATCCAAGCCGGTCATCGATCGGGGCCCACGGAACCGGCGCTCAAGCGCTCATTCCTCCGGAGGCCACTACCGAAGACCGAAACGTCCATGGCGTGGTTGTCCGGTACGAAGTCTACCGCAGAAGCACAGAAGCGCCCCACCCGAAGGTGGGACGCTTCCATTTCAGCTGCGCTGAGTCGAATCAGCGGCGCAGGCCGAGGCGCTTGATGAGCGAGCGGTAACGCTCGATGTCGACCTTCGCGAGGTACTTGAGCATGCGGCGACGCTGGCCGACGAGGAGCAGCAGGCCACGACGCGAGTGGTGGTCGTGCTTGTGATCCTTGAAGTGCTCGGTCAGGTCGGTGATCCGGCGGGTCAGCAGTGCAACCTGGACCTCGGGAGAACCGGTGTCGCCCTCATGAGTTGCATATTCCTTGATGATCTCTTGCTTCACAGCGGTATCGAGAGCCATGGAGTTCTCCTTCGTGTCGTTGCGCGGCGCAGGGACCTGAAGTCTCTGCCCTATGGGACCGCGGCCGGTGAAAACGGCAGAGATCAGCTTATCAGGTGTGCAGGACCTCGCGCACATCGGCGATGTCCTCATGCATCTGCACGATGAGGTCGTCCATCCCGGTGAACGCGACCTGCCCACGGATGCGGGAGACGAATTCGAGAGTCATCTCACGGTCGTAGACGTCGAATTCGCCGAATTCCTTGTCGAGCACGTACGCCTCGACCCGTCGGACCTGCCCCTGGAAGGTCGGGTTCGTGCCCACGGAGATCGCGGCCGGGTACGCCTGATCCTCACCGGAGAACGTCGCCCAGCCGGCGTAGACGCCGTCGGCGGGGACGAGTCCATCGGGATTCTCCGAGAGGTTCGCCGTCGGGAATCCCAAGTCGCGGCCGCGGGCATCGCCGTGGACGACGGTGCCGTGGAGGGCGTGGTAGCGCCCGAGCTGGTCGGCCGCCTCGGCGACATCACCGCCGGTGAGCTGCTCCCGGATCCGGGAGGACGAATACCGTCCCCCGCGCCCGACTTCGTCGATCGTTTCGACCCGGAACCCGAATTTCTCGCCGAGGCGGCGCAGAGTCTCGATCGTGCCTTCGTTGTCCTTGCCGAACCGGACATCGTCGCCGACGACGACGATCTTCGCGCGCAGGGCTTCGACGAAGTACCGGCGCACGAATTCCTCGGCCGACTGGGCGGCGAAGTCGAGGTCGTAGGGCTGGATGAGGAGGCCGTCGATTCCGGTGGCGGCGATGAGGTCGGCGCGCTGCCGGGTCGAGTTGATCATCACGGTCGGCTCGTCGGGGCGGTGGACCGTGCGCGGGTGCGGGTCGAAGGTCATTGCGATCGAGCGCAGGCCTTCTTGCCTGGCCAGGGCGGCGACGGTGGTCAGGACCGTTTCGTGTCCGCGGTGCACGCCGTCGAAGTTGCCGAGGGTGACGACGGTGCCGACAGCGTCGACCTCGACCTCACCGAGTCCGTGATACAGCTCCACCAGACATTCGCTCCTTCCGTGCACCGATTCAGATTATCGCAGAGATCTTCCGCCTCCTAACCCGGACCTCGCCGAGGCGGAAGGACGGGTTCAGGCGACGATCGCCCACCCGATGACGCCGAGGAGGGAGGCCAAGGCGATGGAGACGAAGGTGCCGATGATGAACCGCTCCCCCGCGGCCGCCGAGGACTTGATCTCCGCGAAGCGCCCGAGCCCTTTGACCGCGATGACCACGGCCATGAGTTCGGGGCGACCGAGCACGATCGCACCGGCGATGAGTGCGCGTTCAACGATGCCGATCCACAGTCCGCCGCGCAGGACTTCGACGTCCTCGGCTCCTGTGCGTTCGGGCTTGGAGCCCGGGCCCGCATGGGTCAGACGGAGGAGAAGCGGGACGAGTGGCCAGCCGATGAGGGCCGCGATGATGGCGGCGGCGATGGCGACGAGCACGTCAGTCCACATGTGCGTCTCCTTCCGATAGGGCTCGTTGGAGCCGGTCGAGATGGTGCCGGGCCAGATGCTCGGCCCCGGCGATGATCTCGGCGGGACCGGCCGCCAGCACCCGAGAGACCGCCTGTTGGGAGACGTCGAATTCCGCGGCGATCTCGGCCTGAGTGGCATCAGGGTGGTCCAGTCGGTATCCGACGTAGCCGCGGGAGTGACCGCGCAGCTCTGTCAGCGTGCTGATGAGGAGCCGCAGAGCTGCCTCCGCCAGCCCACGATGGTCACTGTCCGCATCGGCGCTGACGACGTCCGGGTCGGCGCTCACGACGAGGTGGACGGGTGCGGATTTGGCTGCTTCGACCGCCTGGCGAGCGGAGTAGAAGGCTTCTCCCCTACCCTCGGTGGTCGTCTCGGGCAGCGGCCGTTCGACCTCGCCGATTCCGAGGCCGATATGCCAACCGGAGTCGATGCCGATACGGCGCACCGCCTCGGCGACGGCGTCGGGACCGTCGAGGACCCCTTGGACCTCGTCACCGATGGTGCGGGCGAAGGGAACGACCGTGTCGATCGGAGAGAGAGCATCGAGGATGCGGGGCACCGCGTCGGCGTTCGACCGCGAATCCTGCTGGTCGATGGTCAAGACAAACATAGGACAAGTAGACCAGATGATAGCCTCAGACACAATGGTTTCGGTTGTATCTGATGAATACAAACTATTTAGTTGTTTCGAGCGTGAAGGCTGAGCCCCTCAGGCGAGGTCGATGGCGAAGGCGGTCAGCGACTTCAGACCGCCATTCCGACGCACTTCGGCCACGGAGACGAGGGCGTCATCGCAGATGACGGCGACCTCTCGGTTCCCCGCGTCGCCGGCGTCGGAGCCTATATGCCAGTCACCAGCCTCAACGATCTTGCCCTGCATGAGGGCGCGGGCCCGCTCGGCATCGACGGTGACGACGGGCAGGAGGGTGCGGGCCGCCTCGGCGAGGGAGATGAGGCTGGGCGCGGGGAGGTCGAGGTCCTCGGGCAGGGTCACGGCCTGGTCGATATGGAAATCGCCGACGCGCGTCCGCCTGAGCGCGGTGAGATGGCCGAAGACGCCGAGGTCGGTGCCGATATCGCGGGCCAGGGCGCGCACATAGGTGCCCGACGAGCAGTCGACTTCGACATCGACGTCGATATGCCCGTCCTCGGCGGCGAAGCGGATGTCGATGATCTCGAAGGCCGATACCTCGACACGACGGGCCTTGAGTTCGACGTTCTCACCGGCACGGACACGGGCATAGGAACGCTTGCCGTCGACCTTGATCGCCGAGACGGCACTGGGCACCTGATCGATGGGGCCGCGCAGCTTGGCCACGGCGGCTTCGATGGCCGCAGCGTCGACACGAGCGAGATCGGACGGGTCGGCAAAGCGATCGGGCTCGGAATCGGCGTCATCGGTCGGGGTCGACGACCCCAGGCGGACGGTGGCGAAATAGGTCTTCGAGACCCCGGTGATGTAGGTGAGCAGCTTGGTGCCGCGGCCGAGGCCGAGCACTAGGACGCCCGTGGCCATCGGGTCGAGAGTGCCGGCATGGCCGACCTTCTTCGTCCCGAACCAGCGGCGGATGCGGGAGACTACGCCGTGGGAACTCAGCCCCTGCGGTTTGTCACAGACGAGGACGCCCTGTGGGGAAGTATCGCTCACTGGGTGTGCGATCAGTTGAAGGACGCGTGCACGTGGTCGAAGTGGTTGGCGGTCGCGTCTCCGCGATCCTCCATGCCCTTCCAGCCCTGTCCGGGCATCCAGATGCGCTGCTTCCAGATGACGTACTTGACGTTGAGGGCGCTCTGGTTCTGGATGAGGTATTCGGCGATGCGGTCGCCGGTGGATCCGGTGATCATGATGTCGACGGCTTCACCGGTGTTGTGATCCGAACCGGTGCCGGGGCGACGTCCGCCGAAGGTCTTGACCTCGGGGAACTTCGCGCAGACAGCACGGTAGCCGTTGACGGCGTTCGGCAGCAGGCCGGACTCGATCGAGGAGGACACGCTGCACGGCGGTGCCGAGGTGTCCGAGGAGGTGCCTTCGCCGGAGGACTTCTCATCGGAAGACTTCTCATCGGAGGACGAATCGTCGCTCTTCTCCTCAGCAGCCGAGGATTCCGCGGTCGGCTTGGGCTTCGGCGGAGCCTTGACCTCGAGATCGGTCTTCGAGGTCTTGTTCTTGTACTTCGGGTCGTCCTTGACCTTCTCCAGGTACTCTTCGCCGGCCTTCTTGCGTTCGGCGTCGAGTTCTTTCTGACTCGGGGTCGAGGCAGTGGTCGACTCCTCGGGGGTCGTCGATGCGGCCTCGGTGGTGACGTTGCCGGACTCGGGCGGACCCATGACGACGGTCGAACCGACGACGGCGGCGGTCGCGGCTGCAGGAACGGCGATCGCGGCGACGACGGGACGCTGCTTGACGGTCGCCAGCACGGAAGTCGCCGAGGACGGCGCATTCGCTGCGCGTCGGCCTGCGGGGCGCTTGCCGGGAGTCAGGTCCCGGATCAGCTGCTTCGCGAACGACGGCTTCGGTGAGGAGTGCTTACCCAATGCAGAATTCCCTTAACAGAGTCGTAATCATTTCGTTACCGCAAAAAGTCTACGACATCTCGGAAAGATAACAAAACTGTTACGAGAACTTTTTCCGTGACGTGACGAAGCTCAAATCGGCCCCGGAACGGCCGTTCCGCCGCTCTCCACCCGATGACCAGGCGCGATGCAGTCTGTTCGCTGGAATGCGATGATCACTCCTCGTCGGCGTCGTCGGCCTTCTTGTACGGGTCGGATTCACCTGCATGCTGCGCGTTCTTGGCCAACCCGGCGACTCGAGCGTCGTCGGCGGCGGCCTGAGCGAGCAGTCCGTCGAGACGGGCGGCCGCCTCGGGGACGGCATCGGCGATGAATTCGAGGCTCGGGGTCAGACGGATCGTCAGCCCCTTGCCGACCTCGGAGCGGATGAAGCCCTTGGCCGATTCGAGGGCATGACCGGTGCCGACGAGATCCTGGTCGTCGCCGTAGACGGTGTAGAAGATGGTGGCGTGCTGCAGATCGCCGGTCACGCGAACATCGGTGACGGTGACGAAGCCGAGGCGGGGATCCTTGAGCTTGCGCTCGATGGTGCTGGCGACGATGACCTTGATCTGGTCGGCGATCTTGCGGGCCCGTGTCGAGTCTGCCATGGTGTGTGTCCTTCTGTTCGGGGCCGGAACAACTCTTCCGACCCAATATTAGCTGTGCAATCGAACCGGCTCCGGCCGGTCCCCCGTTCGGGGGCCGACCGGAGCCGTCGACTCACGATGTGAGTCCCATCCTCCTCGGCTGCGCTGCTGCGCTGTCGAATCAGCGGGTGGAACTCGCTGTGCGACCGATCAGTCGCGCGGCTTCTCCTGCATCTCGAAGGTCTCGATGATGTCGCCGACGCGCAGGTCGTTGAACTTGCCGAGTCCGATACCGCACTCGTAGCCCTCGCGGACCTCGGTCGCATCGTCCTTGAACCGGCGCAGCGATTCGATGTGGACGTTGTCGCCGATGACGATTCCGTCGCGGGTGACGCGAGCGGTCGAGTTCCGCTTGATGAGGCCGTCGCGGACGATCGAACCGGCGATGTTGCCGAACTTCGAGGAGCGGAAGACCTCGCGGATCTCCGCGGTACCGGTCTGGACCTCTTCGTACTCGGGCTTGAGCATGCCCTTGAGCGAGGACTCGATGTCGTCGATCGCCTGGTAGATGACCGAGTAGTAGCGGACGTCGACGCCTTCGCGGTCTGCCAGGTCGCGAGCCTTCGCTTCCGGACGGACGTTGAAGCCGAGGACGATCGCGTTGTCGACCGTGGCCAGGTTGATGTCGTTCTCCGTGATCGCACCGACGCCGCGGTGGATGATCCGCAGGTCGACGTCGTCGCCCACATCGATCTTGAGCAGCGAATCCTCGAGCGCTTCGACAGCACCGGAGACGTCACCCTTGAGGATGAGGTTGAGCATGTCGACCTTGCCCTCAGCCAGAGCCTTCGTGAAGTCCTCGAGGCTGATGCGCTTGCGACCGCGGGCCTGAGCGGCGTTGCGCTCGATGGCGTCACGCTTCTCAGCGATCTGACGGGCCGTGCGGTCGTCATCGGTGGAGATGAACGAGTCACCGGCACGCGGGACGGACGACAGGCCGAGCACCTGCACGGGGCGGGAGGGTCCGGCCTCCTCGACGACGTTTCCGTTCTCGTCGAACATCGCACGCACACGTCCGTAGGCGGTGCCGCAGACGATGGCGTCGCCCTGACGCAGGGTGCCGGACTCGACGAGGACGGTGGCAACCGCACCGCGGCCCTTGTCGAGCTTGGCTTCGATCGCGATGCCGCGAGCGGACTTGTCGGGGTTCGCCCGCAGGTCCAGGGCCGCATCGGTGGTCAGCAGAACGGATTCGAGCAGCTGGTCGATGCCCTCGCGCTTGAGCGCGGAGATCGGCACGAACATGGTCTCGCCGCCGTATTCTTCGGCCACGAGGTTGTATTCGGTCAGCTGCTGCATGACCTTGGCGGGGTTGGCGCCTTCCTTGTCGATCTTGTTCACGGCCACGACGATCGGC
The DNA here is from genome assembly GCF_057654315.1 of Brevibacterium sp. Lmc1. Lineage (NCBI taxonomy): Bacteria > Bacillati > Actinomycetota > Actinomycetes > Micrococcales > Brevibacteriaceae > Brevibacterium > Brevibacterium sp. Lmc1. Next base: position 2,732,316 of record NZ_CM172803.1, read on the forward strand.
ACATCGGCCGCCTGAGCGTGGTTGAGAGCTTCGATCGTCTGCGGCATGACGCCGTCGTCGGCGGCGACCACGAGGATCGCGAGGTCCGTCGACTTCGCACCACGGGCACGCATGGCGGTGAACGCCTCGTGACCGGGGGTGTCGAGGAAGGTGATCTTGCGGTCTTCTCCCTCGTGCTCGACCTCGGCCTGGTAGGCACCGATGTGCTGGGTGATTCCGCCGGCTTCGCGGGAAGCGACATTGGCCGAGCGGATCGCGTCGAGCAGCTTGGTCTTACCGTGGTCGACGTGACCCATGACGGTGACGACCGGCGGACGTGCCTGCAGGTCCTCGTCGTCCTCTTCTGCGGCTTCGGCATCGAGGTCGATGTCGAAGGTCTCCAGCAGCTCACGATCTTCGTCTTCGGGCGAGACGATCTCGATCTTGTAGCCGAGCTCTTCGCCGAGGACCTCGAAGGTCGCCTCGTCGAGGGACTGGGTGATCGTGGCCATCTCACCGAGGTGGAAGAGCACGGTCACGAGGTTCGTCGGATCGGTATTGATCTTCTCGGCGAAGTCGGCCAGCGAGGAGCCGCGACGCAGACGCAGCGGCGTGTTGCCGTCTCCGCGCGGAACGGTGACGCCACCGACCGAGGGAGCCTGCATCTGTTCGAGCTCTGCGCGCTTCGCCCGCTTCGACTTGCGTCCCTTCTGACGGGGACCGCCGCCGCGGCCGAATGCACCCTGCGTGCTTCCGCGACCGCGACCTGAACCGCGACCACCGGGACCGCCGCCGGGTCCACGACGAGGACCGCCGGGAGCGCCGCCCGGGGCACCGGGTGCGCCGCCGCCTGGGGCGTTTCCGCGTCCGCCGCCGCGACCGCGGCCGGGAGCGGGCTTGTTCAGTGCCGAGTTCTTCAGCATCGACGGGTTCGGGCGTGGTGCGCCCGGGCGAGGTGCCGGACGGGGACCGCCCGAGGATTCCTCACCGGATCCGCGCTGCTTCTGGCCGGGCTTCGGCATTCCCTGCGAAGGCGCAAACGGATTGTTTCCGGGGCGTCCACCCTGGCCACCCTGACCGCCTTGACCGCCCTGGCCGGCACGACCGCCGGGCTTGGGTCCGCGACCGGGCTTCGGCATTCCCTGCGAGGAAGCGAAGGGGTTGTTTCCGGGACGCGCGGCACCACGACCGCCGGGCTTCCCGGCAGCACCCGGCTTGGGAGCGCCGGGCTTCGGGGCACCGGGCTTGGGTGCGGCAGCCGGCTTCGGGGCACCGGGCTTCGGCGCCGAGGAGGCAGCCGGCTTGGCAGCGGGAGCCTCGGTCGATTCGGCTGCCTCCGGGGCAGCCGGGGTCGCCGGCTTGGCGGCAGGCTTCGGTGCGGACTTCGCAGCGGGGGCGGCATCCTCGGCGGGGGCCGATTTCGCCGCACCGGCGGACTTCGCAGCACCCGGCTTGGCGGCCGACTTCGCGGCGGGCTTGGGTGCGGGCTTCGCACCGGGTTTCGGGGCTCCGGGCTTCGCGGCCGGCTTGGCGGCCTTCTTCGCGCCGGTGGACTTCTCACCATCAGCGGAAGAGGAATCGGCGAATGCCTCCTTCACGCGGCGCACGACGGGCGCTTCGAGCGTCGAAGAGGCGGAGCGAACGAATTCGCCCATGTCCTGGAGCTTTTCGAGGACGTTCTTACTTGTTGTGCCGAGCTCTTTCGCGAGCTCATGGACACGGGGCTTTGCCACAGTTCTCCTGTCCGGGTTCTTTCCCGGTCAGGAAAGAACCTCATCAATGAAGAGCAGTACTCATTTCACTGCTCTCTCGAATTCCGTTTGGGTGTCATCGTGCGACACTCACAACTTGTCATCCATTCGGCTACCCGTTCTCTTTGGGTTCGGTGTCCGGCCTCGGGAGGTCCGAGGCGGTGATCTTCGTTCGAAAGGATCGAGCGAAGGCGGCAGTGGTCAGGGCCTTGTCCAGGCACTTCGCATCAGGATGCACCCACGCACCACGTCCCGGCAGTGTCGCTGACACATCGCGGACGACGGCGGGGTGCCGATCGGGGCGGAACACGAAGCGTGTCAGCTCGTCCCGACCGGCCTTCTGCCTACAGGCGATGCACGTCCTTACGGGTCCATCACCAACATTCACAATGAATGATTCTACAGCACCGGCACCCGGGCTCGCGCCAAGGGGGCCAGTGGTGCGAATCACTGCACGAGGCTATTCGCCTGCGACGATGTCGATCTTCCAGCCGGTGAGCTTGGCTGCCAGGCGGGCGTTCTGCCCTTCTTTGCCGATGGCCAGGGACAGCTGGTCGGTGGGGACGACTGCGCGGGATTCCTGAGCGGCGGCGTCGAGGATCTCAACGCTCTTGGCCTTGGCCGGGGACAGGGCGTGTGCGATGAACTTCGCCGGGTCGTCGGAGTAGTCGACGATGTCGATCTTCTCCTGGCCGAGTTCGTTCATCACCGCACGCACACGGGAGCCGAGTTCGCCGATGCACGATCCCTTCGCGTTGACTCCCGGCTTCGTGGCGCGCACGGCGAGCTTCGTGCGGTGGCCGGCTTCGCGGGCCAGGGACACGATCTCGACAGTGCCGTCGGCGATCTCCGGAGCCTCATGGGCGAAGAGTCGGCGCACGAGGTTCGGGTGGGTGCGGGAGACGGTGACCGAGGTGCCCTTCGTGCCCTTGTGCACGTCGGCGATGTAGACGCGCAGTCGGGTGCCGTGGGCGTAGGTTTCGCCGGGGACCTGTTCGTGCGGGGGCAGCACGGCTTCGACGTCTCCGATGTCGACCTGGACCATCTGCGGGTCGCGGCCCTGCTGGATGATGCCCGAGACGATCTCGCCCTCACGGCCCTTGAATGTGCCCAGCAGCGTCTCGTCCTCGACATCGCGCAGCCGCTGGTGGATGACCTGCCGAGCGGTCTGGGCGGCGATGCGGCCGAAGCCGGTGGGAGTGTCGTCGAACTCGCCGATCGGGTTGTCGTCGTTGTCGAATTCCACGGCGAGGATGCGCACCTCGCCGGTGGACTTGTCGAGTTCGGCACGGGCGTCGGGCCAGGCCCCTTCGGTCTTCTGGTAGGCGAGGAAGAGCGCCTGTTCGATGAGTTCGATGAGGGTTTCCAGCGGAATCTCACGCTCTCGTTCGATGACGCGCAGAACATTGAGGTCGATGTCCATGTCTAAGTCCTCTCTCGCTCAACCGAGCATTGAATTGTCTGTGTTCACTTATGCAGGCGTAACAGTCTATCCCAGTCCGCGCCCGCACTCTGTCTGCGAAGGGGCCGCCGCACTGCCGGAGGTACGTGAGGTTCGCCTCAGCGGAACTTCAACTCCACCTGGGCCTTGCGGATCTCGCCGAGGTCGACCGTCTTCGACTCCTTGCGCTGGGGGTCCGTGCCCGTGATCGAACTCTCCCCCACCTCGGCGAGGTCGAGCTTGAAGGTGTCCTTCTTCGTCGTGATCTCCAGGCGACGGCCGATGACGCGTCGGAAGTGGCGGGGGGTCTCGAGCTTTCGGGTGGCACCGGGGCTGGTGACCTCGAGCTGGTACGGCTTGTCCCGGAAGACCTCGACCTCGTCGAGGGCGTCGCCGACGATCTTCGTCGATTCGGCGATCTTCTCCATCGACATCGGATCGGTGCTCGATTCGTCGAGGTCGACGACGACGGTGAGCGTGCGCCGCGGACCGGCCGCCACCGCTTTGACGGTCTCGAGGTGGAATCCCGCATCCTGCAGGGGCGGGGCGAGCAGGCCCTTGATCCGCTCGACGTCTTCGTCCATTTCTCCTCCATATCCTTGTGCGTCCCCTTCGCCGAGGCGGGGCAAGGGGGCCGGCGCACCGTGCACGTGTGCGACCGCCGTGTTCTCCCCCACCCTAAGCGACAGCCGACGTCGAGGTTAAGCCTTCGTCGCGGTTCTGCCGGGTGCGAGTCTCATTCTGCGGTCGGGCGGGCGACGGTCGGTGCCCCTCGGCGATGGTGGGAGTCCCACGGCGATGACGGGGCATCCGATAGGATTGTCGTATGCATTTTCCCGTCAGTCGCCGCGGCCTGTTGACTGCCGGCGTCGGCGGGTTGAGTCTGAGCCTGCTCACCGCCTGCGGCCTGCGACTCGATCAGGATCCCGAGATCCCCACTCTTGATGCGACTCAGCAGCTGCGCAATCGTCTGGCCCGCATCTTGGACTCCGCTTCTCCCGGCGCCGGTGATCCCGAAACCGCGGGTGAGGACCTTACTGACTTCGCTGCGGCGATCGGTCCCGAATGGAACCCGCCGACCGAATTCGCCACCGAGGCACCTCCGACAGAGAAGAACCGCACCTTCGTCCAGGCCGCCGAGGTGGCTTCCCGCGCCGTCTTCGAGGCCTCAGCGTCCTTGGGTTCGGACCTTATTCCCGTCCTGGCCGATGTGGCCACGGGTCTGGCTCTGGTCGCTGGGACGAAGAAGCCGGAGATCATCACCACCGCCGACGAACTCATCCGCGCCGGCCGTGAGGAACTCGACCAGAGCAGGGACGGCGGCGATGATGCGACAGCGTCTCCCAGTGCCACCGGCGGGGCCGACGCGGATGCCGGGACGGACGACTCCGGAAGCCAGGATCCGAAGGGTCGGGCGGAGATGTTCAACGCGATCCTCAATCAGTCGCGGGCGGCCGCGTACGGCTATGAACGGCTGGCTGTGAACTTCGATTCGAAGTCGCGTGAACGCAAGGCTGCGCTGGCCAGGCTCGAATCCTTGGGTGCCCTGTCCGGGGAGATGCTCGAACGACTCGGCGAGGACGCAGCCGATCCGGCCGCCTCGGCGTGGAAGCTCGATCCCACCCCGACGGATGCGGACTCCGCGAAGGAGCTAGCGCTGTCATTGGAAGACGGCGTCGCTTCCGCGCTTCTGCCCTGGTTGGAGGCGGACGCCTCGGCGATTCTCCGGCTCTGGGAATCGGCCCGGAACCGGATGGTCTTCGCCGCTCCGCAGCCGCTGCGTTTCACCTATGACGAACCCGGGCAGGCGGAGGTGCAGGAGTGAGGGTCCCACCGGTTCTCTACCGCGCGACGCGCGAGATCATCGGCGAATATCGCACCGATTCGTGGGTTGCCGCGCTCGACTATATGGCAAACGAACTCCTCGATCGGTGGAAGCTGCGCTTCGACGATGTGCCGGGGGCGCCGTGGGCCGGGTGCGAGTCCTTGGTGATTCCGGTGCTCACTCAGGAGAACTATCAGGGGGTGCTGCGGTTCGCGGCTCCCACCTCGGCACATACGGCTGCGCATGCGCAGGTGCTGCGGGCGCTGAAGATGTGGAACGGGCACGGGGCGGTGCGGGTCATCCGGGATGATCGCAGCTTCCGGGTCACGCTGCAGGAGCGACTGCGCACGAAGGACAATCTGTCCGTGCTGCCACTGGCCGATGTGCCGCCGGTGTGGGGTGCGCTGCAGCGGTCCTTGGAGATTCCGGCGACCTCGGAGTTCCTGCGGGTCCAGGATGTCGTGGCCGGGTGGCTGAATTCGTTCGATGCCGATGCCGCGCTGTTGACCGGGTGGTCGGAGGCGGGTCCGCACGATTCCCTGCTGCTGTCGTTCGCCCGCAATTGGATGCAGACTCTGGCGTCCTCGGATGAGAACTGGCTCATCCACGCCGACCTGCACTACTACAACATCCTCGCCGGCAATCCCGACCCGACGGGCATCTCGACGTGGAAGGCCATCGATCCGCAGCCTTTGGCCGGTCCGACCGCGTACACCTTGGCCCCGGTGCTGTGGAACCGCCTGGCCGAGATCCCCTCGGATCATCCGCAGGCGCAGGCGGCGTGGCTGCGTGGTTTCGCCACGGACCTGGCGCTGTGCGCCGGGGTCGATCCGCAGTACGGGATGGGGGCGACCGTGGCCAGGGAGATCACGAACATGTTCTGGTATCTGCGCGCTGCCTCCGGCGGGTCGAATTCGAGCCTGGCCGATGCTGCCCGCTCCCTGTGGGTGGCCCGCGCGCTGTCCGGCGCCGATGTCGCCGGAGTCAACGCCCACGCCCTCAAACCCATCGGCTAACCCTATTGCTACCTGACGGCGGCCCAGATACCTCGCGCGAGGTTGCTGGGCCGCCGTCAGGTGGCAATTAGTGGATGAGGGTGGAGATGAAGTCGAAGCCGAGTTTGAGGATCAGAGCGGAGACGACGATGACGAAGACGACGCGGACGAACCCTGAGCCCTTCGCCAGCGCGGTGCGCGCACCGAAGATCCCGCCGGTGACATTGCCGACGGCCATGATCACACCCAGCAGCCAGACGACCTGACCGTCGGGGATGAAGTAGACGAGCGCTCCGAAGTTCGTCGCCCAGTTGATCACCTTCGCCGTGGCCGAGGCCTGCAGGAAAGAGAATCCGATGATCGAGACGAAGGCGATGACGAGGAACGATCCCGTCCCCGGCCCGAGCACTCCGTCGTAGACGCCGATGACGAGCCCGATCAGCCACGACAAGGCATGGTGGCGTTTCGACGTTTCCCCGAACCGCAGCGTGGCATCGGCGCCGAGGCTCGGATTGAGGACGGTGAAGATCCCGACCCCGATGAGCGCGAGCAGGATGATCGGGGTGAAAGCCTCGCTGGGCACCAAGGTCGCGAGCTTCGCCCCGAGCACGGCACCCAAGAACGCCGAGGCCGCGGCCGGAATCGTCGCCGACCGGTCCGGGGTGATCTTGCGCAGATAGGTGACCGCCGAGGCGGTCGTGCCCGCAATCGACCCGATCTTATTCGTCGCGACCGCCTGCACGGGGCTCATCCCCGGCACGAGCAGCAGCGCGGGCAGCTGGATCAGTCCGCCCCCGCCGACGACGGCATCGATCCACCCGGCCAGAACTCCCGCGGCGAGCAGCCACAGGACCATCGTCCAGGTGACATCGATTCCTCCGGCGAGGGCTTCGAACACCGAGGCGGCTCAGGCGTTCTGGTCGGCGCTGATCGCCGCGTCGGCTGCGGCTGCAGCCTTCGCGTACGCCTCACGCACACGTGCCACGGTGGCAGGAACCACCTCGGCGACGGGCTGGTCGGACTTCTCCCCGGCCAGACGGTCGCGGACCTCGACGACGCCATCGGCCAGACCGCGGCCGACGACGATGACGGTAGGAATGCCGATGAGCTCGGCATCGGCGAACTTGAACCCGGGCGAGACCTTATTGCGGTCATCGAGCAGGACGCTGATGCCTTCGGCCTCGAGTTCGGTCATCATCTTCTCGGCGGCTTGAGCGATCTCCTCACCCTTGCCGGCGACGATGATGTGCACATCGGCCGGGGCCAGGTGCTGGGGCCACAGGAGGCCGTCCTCGGAATGGTATTCCTCGGCGATGCAGGCCATGACGCGGGTGACGCCGAGACCGTAGGAGCCCATGGTCACGGTCGTCGCCTTGCCGTTCTGGTCGAGCACCTTGAGGTCGAGGGACTCGGCGTACTTGCGGCCGAGCTTGAAGATCTGACCGATCTCGACACCGCGGGCCAGCTCCAGCGGACCGGAGCCGTCCGGTGCCGGATCGCCGAGGACGACCTGGGCGGCTTCGATGGTGCCGTCGGCAGTGAAGTCCCGTCCGGCGACGAGGTCGAAGACGTGGCGTCCGGGCTCATTGGCTCCAGTGATCCAGCGGGTGCCGTCGACGACGCGAGGGTCGAGGAGGTAGCGGATCTTCGAGGGCGATTCGAGGCCGAGAACCGGCGCGTCGAGGGAGTTGCCGGGTCCGATGTAACCCTTGACGAGCTCCGAATGGGCGGCGAGATCCTCAGCCGTCGCGGCTTCGAGGTCGACCTCACCGTCGCCGAGCATTCCGGTGCCGGCGGCCCGGTCGAGGTCGACTTCGCGGTCGCCGGGCAGGCCGATGACGATGATCTCGCGGGTGCCGTCGGGGTGGGTGACGGCGCAGACGACGTTCTTCAGTGTGTCTGCGGCCGTCCACTCACGATCGGAGCGCGGGTGCGAGGCGTTTGCGGCTGCCACGAGGGTCTCGATGGTCGGGGTGTCGGGGGTGTCCTCGACATGCGCGGCCGGCGACTGCGAGTAGGGAATCGCCTCGGGGACGATCGAGGTCACGGCCTCGACGTTTGCGGCATATCCGCCGGGCGACTTCACGAACGTGTCCTCCCCGACCTCGGAGGGGTAGATGAACTCCTCTGTCCCGGAGCCGCCCATGGCACCCGGGGTCGCCTTGACCGGCAGGCACGGCAGGCCGAGGCGGGCGAAGGCCCGCAGATAGGCCACGCGCATGGCCTCGTAGGAGGCGTCGAGTCCGGCGTCGTCGATGTCGAAGGAGTAGGCGTCCTTCATGATGAATTCGCGTCCGCGCAGCAGTCCGGCCCGAGGGCGAGCCTCGTCGCGGTATTTGGTCTGGATCTGGTAGATCGACAGCGGCAGGTCTTTGTACGAGGAGTAGAGGTCCTTGACCAGAAGGGTGAAGACCTCCTCATGAGTGGGGGCGAGGATGTAGTCGTTTTCGCGGCGGTCCTTGAGATGGAAGAGGTCGGGACCGAAGGCCTCCCAACGGCCGGACTTCTTGTACGGATCGGCGGGCAGCAGGCCCGGGAAGTGGACCTCTTGGGAGCCGGCGAGCGCCATCTCTTCGCGCACGATGGCTTCGATCTTGCCGAGCACGGCCAGTCCCAGCGGCAGCCACGTGTAGATTCCCGGTGCTGACCTGCGGATGTATCCGGCACGGTGGAGCAGTTTGTGGCTGGCCACCTCGGCGCCGACCGGGTCTTCCTTCTGGGTTCGCACGAACAGGGACGACATGCGCAGGGCCATGGGTAAATCTCCTCAACTTGTCAAGACTCAGATCGAACACTATCGCACGCGGGCGAGCCGGAGGGAATCGGAGCGGGCGCGGATTCGTCACCTGCGGGAAGAGAATTAGACTGGTGGCTGCAGCACCGAAGCCCGGCATCGGTCGGGGCCGTCCGGTCCCCGCCCGGTCCCCGCTGAAATGACGAGTCCGAACGATACGAAGAGCATGCCTGATCCCAGCCAACTCACGCAGTTCCCGCGGCCCTCGGTCGCGGTCGACACCGCGGTCCTCTGCCCCGTGCCCGGCCGTGGCCTGCATGTTCTCATGACCCATCCAGGAGATGGGGTATGGCAGCTGCCCGGGTCGATCCTGCGTCCGCAGGAACGCCTCGCCGAGGCGGTCGCCCGCTGTCTGCGCGAAAAGGCTCGTTTGGTCGACCGCGCCCCCGTCCAGCTGCACGTGTTCGACCAACCCGACCGCGATGATCGCGGCTGGGTGATCTCCGTGGCCCACCTCGATGTTCTCTCCGCCTCCGATGTCGGACTCGCCGAGGAGGACGATCCCACCGAGGCGGCCGTGGCGGATGCTCCGGCGCAGGTGACGGAATCTTCCCCCGCCGAGGCGGTCCTCCCCGAGGCGGCCGACCCTGATCCTGCCGAATCGGATTCCGATCACCCGGACTCCCCCGTCCACAGGCGGAAGCTCGTGCCCGTCCACGATGTCGGCGAGCTCAGCGCCGAGCATCAGGAGATCGTGCGCGTGGCCGTGCACCGACTGCGGGCGTTCCACGAACGCACCCCGGATCCCTTCGGGCTCCTGGAGAAGGAGTTCTCGCTGCGGCAGCTGCGCGAGCTCCACGAGATCGTCGCCGGGGAGAGCCTCCAGGCAGATACGTTCCGCCGCACCATGCTGCCGCTGCTCGATCCCACCGGGGAGGCCGTCAGCCAGGGGCGAGGGCGTCCCGCGCAGACTTTCACCCGGCGCTCGGCACTGGCGCTGCGCGCCGACTCCCGGATACAGGACCCCGATGGTGCCGATGCGGGGATGCCCTCGTCCGGCACGAATTTCTCGGACGGTCATCGCTGATGACCGAGATCAACCGCGATGCCGGAAAGCACATGCGCGTCGACGTGTGGCTGTGGACGACGCGGATGTTCAAGACCCGCAATCTCGCCACTCAGGCCTGCCGCGGCGGGCATGTGCAGGTCGACGGTCAGCGCGTCAAGGCCGCGCAGAAGGTGAGCATCGGCCAAGAGGTGCGTGTGCGCAAGGCCGGGTCCGAATTCATCTGGAAGATCACCGGTTTCATCCCCACGAGGATGCAGGCCTCCATCGCCGTCCAGTGCTATGAGGACCTCACTCCCCCGCCCGATCCGGCACTGCGCGGATTCGTGCCCCGGCGAGACAAAGGGCTGGGGCGTCCGACGAAGAAGGACCGCCGGGAGATGGAGAAGTTCCTCGGCGATATGGCCAAACCTCAGTCGCGCAACCGCCGCGACTGATCCGCCGACCGCTCAGTACATGACGGTGGCGAAGGTGCCGACCTGTTCGAAGCCGACGCGGGCATACATGCGCAGCGCCGTCTCGTTGTAGTCATTGGCATACAGGCTCACCGTGGAATGGCCTTTGTCACGGGTGCGCTGGACGACCGCGGCCATGCCCGCTGCCCCCAGACCCTGATTGCGCACTGCGGGATGGACCCATACTCCTTGGACCTGGACGATGCGGCGGGCACGGATGCCGATATCGGCCTTGAACAGCACCTGTTCGTCCTGCTCTTCGGCCGGCCACCGCGGCACCGCACCGCCTTGAGGGAGGGTGGAGGAGATCCGGGCATAGCAGTTCTTGCCGCGGATGATCCCGCGCACCCGCGCCAGGTACCCGGCGGTGCCGTCCTCGATCGGTGAGAATCCGACCTCTTTGGTGAACATGTCCACACTGGCGGGAAACACCGCACCGAGGTCATCGAGGGTCACCCGGTGCACATGTTCATCGGGGGTGACAAGCGGATCCGAGCTGATGGCCAGCAGCGGCTGCCGTTCGCGCACTCCACGCGGTCGGCCCCAATTGAGCCGCTGCTGCAGGTCGAGGATGACGGACCGGCTGCCGATGAGTGAGCAGGACACGCGACCGTCGGCATTGAGTTTCCGGGCAAGCACCTCATTCGTCGCCGGGGTCGCTGCGACCGGGATGATGTTGCCGCCCACCCAGTAGGCGGCGACGGGTCGGTCACCGTCGAAGATTCCATACAGGGTGCCTGCCGGGGAGCCGAGACGGGCGGTGCCCGTGACTTCGAGTAGGGAGATGAGGTAGACGTTCTCGCATGGGTTGCGCGCAAGCAGGTCCTTCAGCCACCGGGTGTGCTGATGTTCCAGTCGTGCGATCCTCAGCGCCATGTGCCCCTGAACTCTTTCTCAGCCGTCAGCATGGGCCAATGACTGGACCATGAAACTCTTCGTCCTCACAAGGTATCGCACCTAGCCGACGGTCACTTCAGGCGGCCCCGATGCAGCGCCCGATGGCTGCCCCGCGGCCTCCTCGGCGATGCGGTTGGCCTCATGGATGAGCGTCTCGACGATCTCGGATTCGGGCACGGTTCGGATGACCTCGCCCTTGACGAAGATCTGGCCCTTGCCGTTGCCGCTGGCCACGCCGAGGTCGGCGTCGCGGGCCTCACCGGGGCCGTTGACGACGCAGCCCATGACAGCCACCCGCAGCGGCACCTCCATGCCTTCGAGCCCGGCGGTGACGCGTTCGGCCAGCGTGTACACGTCGACCTGAGCGCGCCCACAGGACGGGCAGGAGACGATCTCGAGCTTTCGGGGCCGCAGGTTGAGGGATTCGAGGATCTGGTTACCGACCTTGACCTCTTCGGCGGGAGGCGCGGACAGGGAGACTCGGATGGTGTCTCCGATGCCCTCGGCCAACAGGTGTCCGAAGGCGGTGGCGGACTTAATCGTGCCCTGGAAGGCGGGCCCTGCCTCGGTGACGCCGAGATGGAGGGGCCAATCGCCGCGCTCGGCGAGCAGCTCATAGGCGCGGACCATGATCACCGGGTCATGGTGTTTGACGGAGATCTTGAAGTCATAGAATCCGTGTTCTTCGAACAGGGAGGCCTCCCACAGCGCGGATTCGACGAGCGCCTCGGGCGTGGCCTTGCCGTATTTGTCCATCAGCCGTCTGTCCAGGGATCCGGCGTTGACGCCGATGCGGATAGACACGCCCGCCTCGGCGGCGGCCTTCGAGATCTCCTTGACCTGGTCGTCGAACTTGCGGATGTTGCCGGGGTTGACGCGCACTCCCGCACAGCCGGCGTCGATGGCGGCGAAGACGTATTTGGGTTGGAAGTGGATATCGGCGATGACGGGGATCTGGGATTTGCCGGCGATGATCGGCAGAGCCGCGGCATCATCGGCGGTGGGACAGGCCACGCGCACGATATCGCAGCCGGCGGCGGTGAGTTCGGCGATCTGCTGCAGGGTCCCGTTGATGTCCGTCGTCTGTGTCGTCGTCATCGACTGCACGCTCACCGGGGACTCGGATCCGACCCCCACTTTTCCGACATTGATCTGCCTCGTCTTCCTTCGCGGAGCGAGCACGGGAGGCGGCGGTGCGGGCATTCCGAGATTGACCGATGTCACGAAGGATCCCTTCAGTCAGGCTGTTGACCAGCCACAATGTCCGAGCCGGCGCCGATGCGGGACCCGGATTGTGCGAACCATCACCATTGTAGGACCTCCCACTGACACAGAACTGTCCGTCCACGGGGCATACCCCGAACAGTCCATCGGCGCACCCCCGGGCGGCCCCCGCGCGACCTCGACTCCGCCCGCACCACGCCACGGCCCACTGGTCCCGATCCGGTGTCACCGGCTGACGGTAGTGTGAAGGTGACCCGAAGTCTGCGCGAAGGAGCAGCCCTGTGAGCACACCCGGATTCGTCGAACCCGATGTCGAGGCGATGACTGCGGCTCTCGAGGCCGCAGCACAGAAGCTCGACGACCAGGGTGGATCTCTGGCATGGGGAATCTTTCGCCGAGGCGGCCCCGCCCGAACTGTGAACGGCGAGGTTCCGTACCGGATCGCTTCGATGACGAAGTCCTTCACCGCCGCAGCCATCGGGCTCCTCGCCGCCGACGGGCTCGATCTCGACGCTCCCTTCGGTGCCCTGCTCCCGGAACTGGCCGATACGGCCATCACAGACCGCACCTGCCGACAGGGATTGACGATGAGCACCGGTTTCACCAAGGACGACCCGTGGGCGGACCGGATGGAGGCGATGACTCCGACCGAGCTCACCGACTGGCTGCACCGCGGCGCCATTGCCTGCGCGCCTGCCGACACCGGCTATGAGTATTCGAACCTCGGCTATGCGCTTCTCGGCATGGTCGCCGAGGCGGTCACAGGCAGTGCGTTCACCGAACTCGTGTCCACTGAGATCTTCGATCCCCTGAAGCTCACGCGCACCGGTTTCGACCACACGGACTTCCCGAACTTGGCGACCGGGTTCCGCGTCGACCTGGGCGGCGGCCTCCACCCGGCCGAACTCACCGGCCCCGGGGTCTTCTCCCCCATCGGCGGGGTCATCTCCACGGTGAACGACATCGGCACATGGATGGACGCGCATCTCGATGCCCTCGAACGCATGGACTCCTATGCCTCCGGCTCCTGGTCGCGGATACTGACCGACAACCAGCAGCCACGACGGATCATGGAGGTCCAGACGAGCGACCACCACGCGGAGACGCTCAGCTACGGATACGGTCTCGAGACTCGTCTGGACACACGTTTCGGCCGCATCGTCTGCCATTCCGGCGGCTACCCAGGATACGGCTCACATATGCGTTGGTTCCCCGATCTGGGGCTCAGCCTCGTCGTGCTCGGCAATACGACCTATTACCCGGCGCAGCGCGTCGTCCAGGACGCGCTCGACCTCGGTTGGGCGGCGGCCACGGGACGACAGGGCACCCGGCTGGAACGTCGGGCCACCTCGGCGCCGGTGCCCCGTTATCCCGCCGCCCAACCCCAGATCGATGCCGTGATGGCTGCGGCGAACCTTGTCAACGACTTCGACGACACCGTCGCCGAGGCGATCTTCTCCATGAACATGGACCTCGACGAACCCCGCGAAGAGAGGCGGGAGCGCTTCGCGCGGTGGCGGGCGGAGAAGCAGATCGACCGTCCTCTCACCGAGGCGGACCTCGAGATGGTCTCCCCGTTGCGCGGAGTGGTCACAGTGCCGGGCACAGCAGATGAGAACGCCACGATCACGGTCGGCCTCAATCACCTCGGCGAGGTGCAGACGATCACCCTCAGTTCCTGAGTTCGATATCCCGCGGCGGCCCGTGAACCCACTCGCCCGGGCGACCCATGAGCCTGCCCGAGCGACCCGGCCTAACCGCCGGAGTTGAAGATCGCGTCGAGGGTGATGGGTTTGACGAGGTCGACGTAGACGAGCAGCGCCGTCATGCACAGCATCAGCCCGATGCACACGTACGTCAGCGGCAGCAGCTTCGCGGTGTCGAAGGGACCGACCAGTCCGCGGCCGCGCCACCGGTTGATGCGGCGGCGCGCACCTTCGTAGAGACCCACGGCGATGTGTCCGCCGTCGAGGGGCAGCAGCGGGATCATGTTGAACGCGAAGAGGAAGATGTTGAGCGAGCCGAGCATGCCCAGCCCCATCTGTGCCTTGTCGACGACGTCGATCTGGTCGGTGGACACGATCTCACCGGCGATGCGGCCGACGCCGACCATGCCGACGAGTCCTTCGGCGTCGCGGTCCTTCGTGCCGACGGCCACTTCGCCGATGTCGACGAGTTTGACCGGCAGGGTGATGATCGCGTGGAAGACTCCGGAGACTTGGTCCCACACTGCGCCGGGGAACTCCGCGAGCGGCAGGGACTGACGTTCCTGGACGGGTCCGACGCCGAAGAATCCTTGGGTCTCGGTCTGCGGAGTTCCGTCCGGGTTGAGCACGGCCTTGCCCGCGTCGTCGACCTTCGGCCGTTCGGTGGCGATGATCGGCACGGTCACCGTTTGGTCCTGACCATCTCGGATGAAGTCGACCTCGACCCGTTCACCGGCGTGGTCCTTGATGACCGAGGACAGCTGGTCCCAGTCCTTCGTCTCGACGCCGGCGATCGAGGTGATCTCGTCACCCGGTTTGATCCCAGCCTCCCACGCGGGGGTGAGCTGATCGTCGGGACGGCAGGTGTTCTGCTCCGAGGCCGGCCGTTGCTGCGCTTCGGACGCGGGCACCGCACATTCGACGACGGTCTGGACGGTCGTCGTCGGAGTGACTACACCGATGCCCAGCAGCGAGATCCCCATGATGAGGATGCCCAGGATGAGGTTGACGAAGGGACCGGAGAACATGACGACGAGGCGTTTGGGCACGCTGAGCGCATAGAACGTCCGGTGTTCCTCCCCCGGCGCGATCTCCTGGTTCGAGAACTCCCGGGCATCGGCCATCGTGTCTTCGAACAGCCGCCCCTTCCGCTTCTTGCGGTCCCGGCGCAGCGGAGCGGCATCACCGTCATCCGTCCCCTCGCCGAGGCGGCCCGAGGTTTCGCTGCCCGTCGAGTCGAGTGCAGCGCCCGGTTCGCCGAGGCGGCCCGACGTGCCGTCGACCCCGCTGTCGACGCCGGCGACCGTGCCGCCCTTCTGCGCAGCGGCGGCGGTCTCATAGCGGGACTTCGTCGCTTCCTCGGGCGGATACATCCCCGGCATCGCGATGAACCCACCGAGTGGGAACGCTTTGATGCCGTACTCTGTCTCACCGCGGCGGAAGGAGAACAGGGTCGGTCCGAAGCCGACCATATAGTGCGTGACTTTCACCCCGAACTTCTTCGCCGGGGTGAGGTGGCCGAGTTCGTGCAGCGCAATCGAGATCGAGATGCCGATGAGGAACAGGATGATCCCGACGATGTAGAGCACAACTGTCATCGGCGGCCTCCGTTCTGTTCGGCGACGTCGGCGCGAGCGAAGTCCCTGGCCCAGGCGTCGGCGGCCAGCACGGTCTCCACCGTGTGTTCGGCCGCAGGTTCGTGGGCGGCCAGAGCTCGGGACAGGCCTTTGTCGATTCCGGTGAAGGCGATGTCTCCGGCGATGAATGCGGCGACGAGTTCCTCATTGGCAGCGTTGAGCACGGCCGGGTAGCTGCGGCCTTTCTTACCGGCGTCGATAGCCAGACCGAGCGCAGGAAAGGCGAGATGGTTGACCGGCTCGAACGACCAGTGCATGGGCTGGCCCCAATTGTGCGGAACGGCCCCCGAAGTCAGTCGCTTCGTCGTTCCATCGTCCTGGGTACCCAGCGCATAGGAGATCGGCAGCCGCATATCCGGTGGGGAGATCTGCGCGATCGTCGAGGCATCGGCGAACTCGACCATCGAATGGATCTGCGACTGAGGATGCACGACGACTTCGATGTGGTCGAAGTCGATGTCGAAGAGCAGGTGGGCTTCGATGACTTCGAGGCCCTTGTTGACCAGGGTCGCAGAGTTGATGGTGATCATCGACCCCATCGACCAGGTGGGATGGTTGAGCGCCTGGGCGGGGGTGACTCGACGCAGGGCATCACGGGTCATGCCCCGGAAGGGACCGCCCGACGCGGTGATGATGAGCTTGCTGACTTCACCGTGCGTGCCGGCGCGCAGCGCCTGGGCGATGGCGGAGTGCTCACTGTCGACCGGCACCAGGCGGGCCCCGGAGGCACGAGCGGCGTCGAGGACGATGGACCCGCCGATGATGAGGGATTCCTTGTTCGCCAGGGCCACGTCCGTGCCGCGTTCGAGGGCGGCCAGGGTCGCGCCGAGACCGGCGGCACCGGTGATCGCGTTGAGGACCATATCGGCGGCCAAGCCCGCGACCGCCTCGGCGGCATCGTCCCCGAGGTGGATGGCTTCGACAGGATCGGCGGTCCCCCGCTGGGCAGCCAGCTCGGTCAGTCGCGCACGCACCTCGGCCTCGCCTCCGGCGGGTGGGGTCGTGAGCCCGATGACGGGGACGTGGAAATCGAGCGCCTGCTCGAGCAGAAGGTCGAGCTGGGACCCCGCGGCCAAGCCGATGATCGCGTGCTCGTCCCGGTGTTCGGCTAGGACATCAAGGGCCTGGGTGCCGACCGAACCGGTTGAGCCGACTACAATGAAACCACGTTTACTCACGCCAACCGATGATGCCAAAGTTCTCTGGGAAATGACTCGACACGGACTCGTGTGTCGCCTAGCGGAACCTGGTCATCTGTAGTGCTTCGGGACACCGACCTTCCACCGGGTTCCGGTAAAACTGTGAATGAAGACAATCAATGGCGAAAGAGATGGATATGAGCAAGACGCTGAGCCCCGACGACATTCTTGGACTGGATTCGGTCTTCGAATCCGATGACCTCGAATTCGCATCGATCGTGAAGAAATGGCTGGACGAGAACGTCCGGGAGAAGATCGGCGACTACTTCCTCGACGCCACCATCCCCGCCCGGGAACTGGCCGAAGGACTCGGCGAGCTCGGGCTGCTCGGCATGCACCTCGACGGCTACGGCTGCGGCGGTTCGACGGCGACTCAGTACGGACTGGCCTGCCGCGAACTCGAAGCCGTCGACTCCGGTCTGCGCTCCCTCGTCTCCGTGCAGGGCTCGCTGGCGATGTTCGCCATCCACCACTGGGGATCGGAAGCACAGAAGGAAGAATGGCTGCCGAAGATGGCCGCCGGCAAGGCCATCGGCTGCTTCGGACTGACCGAACCCGATGTCGGATCCGACCCGTCGGGGATGAAGACGACCGCGAAGAAGGACGGATCCGATTGGATCCTCAACGGCGCGAAGATGTGGATCACGAACTCCCCGGTCTCCGATGTCATGGTCGTGTGGGCCAAGACCGAAGAGGTCGACGACAAGGGCAAGAACGTCGTCCGCGGCTTCGTCGTCCCCTCGAACACCGAGGGTGTGCAGACCCCGGAGATCCACCGCAAGATCTCGCTGCGTGCGTCGATCACCGGTGAGATCGTCCTCGACAACGTCCGCCTGCCCGAGGATGCGATGCTGCCGAAGGCCAAGGGGCTCAAGGGCCCCCTGTCCTGCCTGTCCGAGGCCCGCTACGGCATCGTCTTCGGTGTCACCGGTGCAGCCCGCGACGCGCTGCTCTCCGCACTGGAGTACACCGGCACCCGTGTCCAGTTCGATCGCCCGCTGGCGTCGTTCCAGATCACGCAGCAGAAGCTGGCGAAGGCCTTCGGCCAGTACTCGCAGATCACTCTGCTCGCCGCTCACCTGGGCAAGCTCAAGGACTCCGAGAAGGGTGTCCGTCCCGAGCAGATCAGCCTGGGCAAGATGGTCAACGTCGATACCGCGATGAACGTGTGCCGTGACCTGCGCGCCCTGTTCGGCGGGTCGGGCATCACGAGCGAGTACCCGCCGCTGCGTCACGCGGTCAACCTCGAGACAGTGCTCACCTACGAAGGCACGCACGAGGTGCACCAGCTGACCCTGGGTCGGACGATGACCGGAATCAACGCTTTCGCGAACTGAAACCAGTGAGCAGGGCACCCGCACTCCTCTGAACACAGTCAACGCCCGCCGATCCTGCTGAGGTTCGGCGGGCGTGCTGTATCTGCAGTCACCGGCTGGTTCAAAGTGCTGACGCACAGACTTCGCGCCCCGCGCCCGCACTTCGAACCAGTCGGCACGCAGCCGGCCGGCTGAAATCACTCGATTTCAGCCGGCCGTTGTCAGTTTCCACGACGCAGTTCGAGCACGACCGTCTGGTCATCCTCGCCGAGGTGGCTCCGGGCTTCCAGCCCCTGCTCGGCTGCGAACCCGGTGGCCCCTGCAACCTGACCTCGCCCGAGCTCGATGAGCAGCACACCATCCGGGGCCAGCCAGTCCAACGACTCCGTGATGAGTCGACGGACAAGGTCGAGTCCGTCGGAGCCGCCGAAGAGTGCGCTGCTCGGTTCGAAGTCGAGGGCCTCATGCGGCAGAAAATCGGCTGCCGTTTCAGGAACGTACGGCGGCACGGCAGCGATAACTGAGATCGACCGCCGCAGCGTGTCGGGCAGTCCGTGGAGGCAGTCGAGGACATGCCCCGACACGGTAGTGCCGGACTCATTTGCCTGTTCGGACCCGCCGGCCTGCGTAGACTCCCCCGCGTGCGCTGAGTCCCCCGACTGGATGCAGCGTTCGACATTCTCCACCGCACACCGCACGGCCTTCGCCTGAGCATCGCCGACGTGGATCACCACCCCCGGCACCAAGGAGGCCACCACTGAGGCGACCGGGCCGACTCCGCTGAACGCTTCGAGCACAACGGGCCGGTCAGCAACAGAGTTTGAGCATGCGATTGTCCTGGCCCCATTTCCCTGTGGGTCCAGCATCCGTCGGGTCACCGCGACTGCGTGAGCCGCAAGCAGAGCAGTCCGCTGCCGCGGCACAAACACTCCGGGACGCACGCTCAGTCGCAGACCCGCGACATCAACCCAGCCGACGATCTGCTCGAGGGGTTCACCGGCCACGCGTCGTGCAACGAGCTCATCGAGTTTCGGCACAGAGCCAGATGCTGACTCCAGCAGGATCGCCGCCTCGTCCTCGGCGAAGACGCAGCCGGCCGCGCGCAGAGCAGCCGCCGTCTCAGCCGAACGCGGATCAGCAGGCCGCGGGTCCGCGGAAGCCGGAACGTCGACACCATCGTCGGCGTCGAAGCCCCCATGCGTCCAGGGCTCAGGAAGCAGAGAGAACCTCGGTGCGGTACCAGTCTAGGCTCGTACCCGCCTCAAGATCACCGTCGTCGGTGAGCAGCAGAGTGCGCTGCGGGTCGAGCGGCACTACTGCGGCGAATTCGACGCGGGAGTCACGCATCGCCTGGTCGAGGTTCGCGGTCTCGGAGCCGATCGTCACGCCGACGCCTTCGAAACGCGAACGGGTGACACGAACGGAGGCACGCCCCGGCTCGACCGGTTCGTCTTCGATGGCGTGGAGAACCACTAAGTCTGAGGCAGAGTCAGACGGAGCTCCTGCTCGCAGATCCACGACGAGCCCGATCCGGGCGGCAGCAAGAACACCGAGCGCCCGCGCCAACGGCGGGACATCCTCGGCGAAGGTGAGCCGGGCACCGGATTCCGGAACCACGCCCATGGCACGGAGCACTCCGGCGAGCTTCGAACTGCGGTCGAGCACCTCGGCGCGGTCGAGCTCGACGGGAACGGACAGGGCCTTGACCAGGCGGGGATCCGTGACTTCCCGGCCGTCGACGAGCGGTTTCTCCGGAGCGGGTCCGGTCAGCACGATGTCTTCGGCCTTGCCCATCGCGATCGGAAAGTCCAGGAGTTCGTAAACCGGGTTGAGCGTGCCGGGATCGGTCGCGGTCGGGACCGCGAAGTAGTGGAAATCAGTCAACGGAGGCCATCACTTCGACGACGCGGTCGATGAACGCATCGACCTGGTCCTCGTTGTACGCCTTCTTGCCTTTTGCGGTCTTGAACAGCACGCGGCGGACCTGGTCGACGCTCATCGCCACGCCCTGCGTGAAGTACGAGTTGACCTTGTCGCACATGTCGTCGACCTGGGTGATGTCGTAGCCGATGACTCCGGGAGGAGGATTGTCGAAGCGCTCACCGGGTTCACGGACCAGTCGACCCCGCAGCGACGCGGCCACACGGGTGAGCTCGGAGACCCAGGCGTCCTGCCCGGACTGCGCGATCAGACGGTCTCGGGCCTGCTTGGCGAATGCATCTTCGAGACGGTCGAGCGCGGCGTCGACGACGGCGACGTGGTAGCCCTTGCGGACGAGATCGAAACCGACCGTGCGCACCGCCCGGGAGTCGAGGTCGCCGGGCTGCGGCGTCGGCCGTTCGAAGGACTCACGTGCACGCTTGAAGAAGCTGTCGACCTGCTTGGGGTCGTATCCGTTCTTCCAACCGGACATTCGAGGGAAAGTCGTGTCCGCCATGTCTCCTCCAGAAGCGAGTGGCTGTGGTGTTTCCACCATAATAGATGGAAGCCGCAGCAATTGCGTTGCCGCGGTCCGCAGTTGCCGAACCGGGCGTCGATCAGTCGGCTGCGGCGAGCTGTCCGCAGGCGCCGTCGATATCGGATCCGCGGGTATCGCGGATCGTCGTCGGAATGCCCTGATCGATGAGGCGGCGGACGAATTCGTCGGCGACCTCAGGTTCCGAGGCCGTCCACACCGAGCCCGGAGTCGGGTTGAGCGGGATCGGGTTGACATGGACCCAGCCCCGTCCGCGGGCATTGAGTTTCTTGGCCAGCAGTTCCGCACGCCACGCGTGGTCGTTCATGTCCTTGATGAGCGCGTATTCGATGCTCACCCGCCGTCCGGTCACCTGGTAGTAGTTATAGGCGGCGTCGATGGCCTCATCGGCCTTCCAGCGCGTATTGACCGGGATCATCTCATCGCGCAGTTCGTCATCAGGTGCGTGGAGGCTGAGCGCGAACGTAACGGGGATGTCTTCGGCGGCGAGCTTGTTGATGCCGGGCACGAGACCGACCGTGGAGATCGTGATCCGCCTGGCCGACATGCCCAGTCCTTCGGGGCTCGGTCCGACGAACCGGCGCACCGCGTTCATCACTCGCTTGTAGTTGGCCAGGGGTTCGCCCATTCCCATGAAGACGATGTTCGAGACCCGTTCGGGGCCATTCGCCGAGGCGGCCGTGGCCTCCCCGTCGAATGCGGCTTCTCCCGCCGCTTCGTCTTCGTCGGCTTCCGCGCCGAGCGCGGTCTCTCCGGCACCGGGCATATCCGACTTCGGGGCTTCGGCGAGTTCGCCGGCGGCTATGACCTGGTTGGCACGCACGACCTGTTCGACGATCTCGGCCGTGGACATGTTCCGGGTCAGACCCTGCTGGCCGGTGGCACAGAACGGGCAGTTCATTCCGCAGCCGCACTGGCTGGACACGCACAGGGTGACCCGGTTGCGGTAGCGCATGAGCACGGACTCGACGAGAGCTCCGTCGAAGAGGCGCCACAGGAACTTGATGGTGTCGCCGTTCTCGGTGCGCAGGCGGCGCACTTCGGTGAGCAGGTGCGGGAAGAACCGTTCCTGGATCTCTGCCCGTTTGTCCTTGGGCAGGTCCGTCATCGCCTCGGTGTCGGTGACATAGTGGCTGAAGTAGTGGGTGGAGATCTGCTTGGCCCGGAAAGCGGGCAGTCCCATCTCCTTGACCGCGTCGACGCGTTCGTCCATCGTCATATCGGCCAAATGCTGAGGAGGCTGCTTGACCCGTGCGGACTTGAAGTTGAGAAGGGGACGGCCATCGCGCATCGGGGTCTTCGATGTCGTGCCGTCGGCATGTTCGACGACGGGCCTGGTCTGCCTTCTGCCTGCTTGAGAACTCACACGGCCATTGTCTCATGTTCGCTGCACGGCTGTCGTGTGTGAGCCGCCACGTCGGGCAGGTGCGAACCGGACAGGGTCAGAGGCAGCCGGGCAGCCGAGTCGGCGGGCCGGTCAGAGGTAGCCGGGCAGGACCGAGAAGAGAACGAGCGCGACCGGTGCGGTCGGCAGGATCGAGTCGAGTCGATCCATGACACCGCCGTGGCCGGGCAGCAGGGTGCCCATGTCCTTGAGTTCGAGGTCGCGTTTGATCATCGATTCGCTGAAGTCGCCGAGAGTGGCGAAAGCGGGGATGACGGCACCGATGACCAGACCGGTCCAGAACGGAGCGTCGACGACGGTGACGGCGAGGATCGTTGCGACCACTGCGGCGAAGACGGTCGAGCCGAGGTAGCCTTCCCAGGACTTCTTCGGAGAGATCCGCGGGGCGATGGGGTGCTTGCCCCACAGCACGCCGAAGACGTAGCCGCCGGTGTCGGAGGCGACGACCGCGGCGAGGAAGATGATGACGTAGAAGTTGCCGTCCGGCTGGGTGAGGATGTAGACGATGAAGCAGGCCATGAGGCCGACATAGGTGAGAGCGAAGAGGGAGAGCGAGACGTCTTTGACTGCGTTCTTCCGGCGCTCGACCATCGTGAAGAGCATGACTGCTCCGGCGCTGGCGGCGAAGGTCACCCAGAGCGCTTCGCGGCCCCCGATGAACGTGGCCACGACCATACAGGCTGCCGACACCATGGTGGGCACGCGGGAGACGAGGGAGCCGGAACGTGACAGAGCGTTCGCCAGCTCCCACATTGCGGCGACGATGCCGACAAGGACGATGAAGAGGAACGAGATCGGCAGGAAGATCAGAGACGCGAGCACCACGCCGCCGATCAGCAGTCCCATGCCGATCGCGGCCGGCAGGTTGCGTCCGGCTCGACCGTAATCCTTCGGTTCAGGTTCGGAATCGGTCGCAACCGCCTCGGCGGTCGGATTCGATTCCGGGTCGTCAGGCGAATACGGCTTGTCCGAGTTGCGCAGGTCTCGACGTTTCGGGAAAGGGGTCTCAACCCGCGCGGCCTCGCCTGACGGATCCGGCTCCCCGAGGGGAGCCGGGTCTGTCGCGGGGCTGTCGGACCCTGTCACGGCGATCATCAGACCTCGAGCAGCTCAGCTTCCTTCTGCGCAAGCAGCTTGTCGACGTTCTCCACCTTGCTCTTCGTCAGATCGTCGAGCTCGGAGATGCTGCGAGTGACCTCGTCCTCGCCGGCTTCGCCGTCCTTCTTGATACGTTCGAGAGTCTCCTTGGCGTGACGACGGATGTTGCGGATGGAGACCTTGCCGTCTTCGGCCTTGCCCTTGACGATCTTGACGTATTCCTTGCGGCGTTCCTCGGTGAGGTCCGGGAGGACGACGCGGATGACGTTGCCGTCGTTGGCGGGGTTCGCGCCGATGTCGGAGTTGCGCAGAGCGTTCTCGATATCGGTCAGCGTGCCCTTGTCGTAGGGGGTCACGAGAATCGTGCGTGCCTCGGGCGTCTGGAACGAGGCGAGCTGCTGCAGCGGTGTCGGAGCGCCGTAGTAGTCGATCTCGATATCGGCGAACAGTGCGGGGTTGGCACGGCCGGTGCGGATCGACGCGAAGTCCTCCTGCGTGAATTCGACGGCCTTGTCCATCTTCTCTCTGGCTTCGGCCAGTGTCTCTTCAATCACGGTTGCCTCTTTCCCTCTTCTTAAAGCTTTGGGTTCATTCTATGGGTCATCACTGAAAAATGCCGCACCGAATCATCGCAGGAGTGTTCTCACCTGCGTGGATGCCAGGCGGCCGACCGCCTCGATGGAGACGGTCCCCCGCCTTGAGGATCCGCCTGCGTTCAGCGTCGGACCGCCTCGGTGGGGGTGGGTCTCAGTGGACGACCGTGCCGATCTTCTCACCGATGATGGCCTTGCGCAGGTTGCCCTCGCCTTCCATACCGAAGACGTGCATCGGCAGCTTGTTGTCCATGCACAGGCTGAAGGCGGTCGCGTCGACGACTTTGAGGCCTCGCTGCAGGGCGTCTTGGTAGCTGATCTCGGAGATCTTCTCGGCCTTCGGGTCGACCTTGGGGTCGGCGGTGTAGACGCCGTCGACACCGTTCTTGGCGATGAGGACCTCATCGGCATGCACTTCAAGTGCGCGCTGGGCGGCCACGGTGTCGGTGGAGAAGTACGGGAGTCCGGCGCCGGCGCCGAAGATGACGACGCGGTTCTTCTCCATGTGCCGCATGGCACGGCGGGGAATATACGATTCGGCGACCTGCGACATGGGGATAGCGGTCTGCACGCGGGTGTCGACACCCGTCTGTTCGAGGAAGTCCTGCAGTGCCAGGCAGTTCATCACGGTGCCGAGCATGCCCATGTAATCGGCACGGGTGCGGTCCATGCCGCGCTGGGAGAGTTCGGCTCCGCGGAAGAAGTTGCCGCCGCCGACGACGATGCTGACCTCGACGTCCTCGGTCGTGGGAGCGACCTCGCGGGCGACTGCGGCCACGACGTCGGGATCGACGCCGATCTTGCCGCCGCCGAAGACCTCGCCGGAGAGCTTGAGCAGAACGCGGCGCCGATGGGAGCGCACCGCGCGGCTGGCGTAGCTGGATTCGTGAACAGGGGTGCTTGTCATGGAGTCCTTCTTCCGTGCGGGCAGGTCTGTACCCGGTGGGATCGTCACTGTGATCGGGCGTCTGGGTCAGTTTAGCGAAAAACGGGGCCGGACCGATTGGTCCGACCCCGCTCCTCGGGTGAGTTCTCACTCACTCGGTGAACCTGGGAAGCAGAGATCTGTCTGCTTCACGGTCAGTGGTGAATCAGGCTCCGACGCGGTAGCGCAGGAAGCCGGTGGCCTTGACGCCGGCAGCCTCGAGGACCTTGGCCACGGACTGCTTGGGATCCTTGGCGAATCCCTGGTCGAGCAGGCAGTTCTCCTTGAAGAAGCCGTTGACGCGACCCTCGATGATCTTCGGCAGAGCCTGTTCGGGCTTGCCTTCGTTCTTCGCGGTGTCTTCGGCGATGCGGCGCTCGTTCTCGACGAGGTCGGCGGGAACGTCTTCGCGGGAGAAGTACTTCGGGGCCATAGCGGCGATGTGCACGGCGACATCGTGTGCCACGGTCTCGTCGTCACCTTCGAATGCCAGCAGCACGCCGACCTGCGGCGGCAGGTCCTTGTTGGTGCGGTGCAGGTAGGAGGCGATCTTGGAGCCTTCGACACGGCCCACGCGACGCAGTTCGACCTTCTCGCCCAGCGAGGCACCGGATTCGGTGATGAACTGGGAGACGGGCTTGCCGTCGGTCTCAGCGGCGAGGAGAGCCTCGGCCGAATCGGCCTTGTTGGCCACGGCAAGCTCGAGGACCTCTTCGGAGAGCTTGACGAACGGTTCGGACTTCGCAACGAAGTCGGTTTCCGAGTTGAGCTCGATCATGGTGCCGACTCCGCCTTCGACGGAGGTCGCGACCAGACCGTCGGAGGTCGAGCGGCCTTCGCGCTTGGTGGCGCCCTTGAGGCCCTTGATGCGCAGGGCTTCCATGGCCTTCGTCTGGTCGCCGTCGGACTCGTCGAGAGCCTTCTTGACGTCCATCATTCCGGCGCCGGTCTTCTCGCGCAGTGCCTTGATATCAGCGGCAGTGTAGTTTGCCATTCCTTCTCCTCAGGATGGTGGAGTTAAACGAAATCAGGACTCGGTCGACTCGGTGGAGTCGGCAGCTTCAGCGGCCGGAGCGGCTTCGGCGTTCTCGGCGTCGGCCGCAGGAGCAGCCTCAGCGGCAGGAGCGGCTTCTTCGGCCGGGGCAGCAGCCTCGGTGCCGTTCTCTTCGGTCTTGCCTTCGAGGAGCTCGCGCTCCCACTCGGGCATGGGCTCGACGGCGGAGACGTTCTTCTCACCGCTGGCGTCGTCCGAGGAGTGGCGGGCGATGAGGCCTTCGGCCACGGCGTCGGCGACGACGCGGGTCAGCAGCGAGACGGAGCGGATGGCGTCGTCGTTGCCCGGGATCGGGTAGTTGACGTCGTCCGGGTCGCAGTTGGTGTCGAGGATGCCGATGACCGGGATGCCCAGCTTCTTGGCTTCGTCGACCGCGAGGTGTTCCTTCTTGGTGTCGACGATCCAGACGGCCGACGGGGTGCGCTGCATGTCGCGGATGCCGCCGAGGGTCTTCTCGAGCTTGTCCTTCTCGCGACGCAGGATGAGCAGTTCCTTCTTGGTGTGCGAGGAACCTGCAACGTCGTCGAAGTCGATCTCTTCGAGTTCCTTGAGGCGGCGCAGACGCATCGAGATGGTCTGGAAGTTCGTGAGCATACCGCCGAGCCAACGCTGGTTGACGTAGGGCTGACCCACGCGCTGAGCCTGCTCAGCGATGGATTCCTGGGCCTGCTTCTTGGTGCCGACGAAGAGGATCGAGCCGCCGTGGGCCACGGTCTCCTTGACGAATTCGAAGGCGTTGTCGATGTAGCCCAGCGACTTCTGCAGGTCGATGATGTAGATGCCGTTGCGCTCGGTGAAGATGAAGCGCTTCATCTTCGGGTTCCAACGACGGGTCTGGTGTCCAAAGTGAACGCCGCTGTCGAGCAGCTGGCGGATGGTGACGACGGCCATGCCGACGCCCTCCTTTCTGTGCACCCTCAGGGTGCTTTTACGTCACGCGCGCGTCGATCGCTCTCAAAGCGAACCTCTGAGGGTCCGCATCGATTCGATCGACGGGATGCGTCGATGACATTTTCGGTTGATTCCTGGTACCCGGTTCGTCCGCCCCACAGGCACACCTGACGGCTGCCTGCACCATGGGAAGGAGAAGAATTCGGATACGCGTAGTCAGAAGACACGCTTCTGCTGGGCTTAAGTCTATCCCGGTTGGGCAAGTCATTTCCAATCGAGAACGATCCCTCGCCGAGGCGGCCCGCCGGGCCGTATCGTCGCACCGACTCGTACGTCGACGGGTGGGGATCGATGGGTGCGGGCGAGTGTCGGAGCGCAGGGTCCCGTCGGGCGTGTGGAGCCGGATTGCCGTCGATTCGGTGCACTCGACCATCGCTTCCTGTGGACGGTCGCCGCACTCGAACGTCTTTGGCTTGTGGGTGGAGGCAGCTCGTCCACAGGGGTGATACTCACGGGTGACACGACCGCGCCCTAGGCGTTTGCATGCTCCCATGACTCACTTCGCGTTCGACCGTCTCCGCCTGCTGCTCCATCTCCGAACGAGACGCTCAAGCCTCGGCTCACCGCAGTCACTGCTCCTTGCCGTGATCATCGCAGCGGCGCTTGTGCTCACGAGCACTCCCCCGACGGCGAGCGCCGCCTCCGGGCCTGCGTCGACACGGACACAGGTCAGCCTTCAGAGGAGCGCACCGACGAACTGGGTCACCCCGGTGCCGGCGATGGAGATCATCGAAGCCTTTGATCCTCCGGACAAGCCGTGGCTCAAGGGGCATCGCGGAATCGACGTGCTCGCTGTCGTTGGCGAACCGCTGCGGGCACCGACGGAAGGGACGATCCGCTTTGCCGGCACGGTGGCGGGGACTGCGACCGTCAGCATCCTCACCGAGTCCGATCATGTGCTCACGTTCCAACCGGCCGCGACGTCGTTGAAGAAGGGTGAGGGATTTGCCGCCGGCGAGAAGATCGGCACGGTGGGCAGCGGTGGCCACTGTCAGCGTTCGTGCCTGCATATAGGAGCATGGCCGGCCGCGAGCGATCAGAGGTACGTCGATCCGGACAAGTTCTTCGGCCAGGAGCAGTCGGCACTTCTGCCTCTGTCACGGAAGCCCGCGAAGGAACCGAAAGGCGGCGGAGATTCGGCCACCTCCGGTGCCGGAGCGTGGGGCGGTCACAGCAATGGGCAGATTCCCGCCTCGGCGATGTGCCAGTTGGAGTCGGCCCCCGGGCAGATGCTGCGCTGCGATGCTCAAGCGGCTTTCGATCGGCTCTCGTCGGCGTTCGAGGCTCGGTTCGGCGCCCCGATCTCGGTCACCGATGCTTACCGGGACTACGCCACGCAGGTGATCCTCAAACGGCGAAAGGGGCGGATGGCGGCGACACCGGGAACGTCGAATCACGGGTGGGCGCTGGCCGTCGACCTCGGCAGCGGGATCAATTCCTTCGGCACCGCGCAGCATCAGTGGATGCGGGCGAATGCGCCGAAGTTCGGGTGGATTCATCCCGGTTGGGCACGGCAGACGGGGTCCCTGCCCGAGCCCTGGCACTGGGAATTCCGGAAGTAGGAGGCCTCGGCCAGGCCGACGCTTCCGCCATGACTCTGCCGGCCAAATCCGTCTCTGTGAGTCTCAGGCTCGCGGGTGTGCTCGCCGGTAGGTGTCCTGCAGACGCTGCATGGATACCTGAGTGTAGATCTGGGTGCTGCTCATCGTGGAGTGGCCGAGCAGCTCTTGGATCTGACGCAGGTCGGCACCGCGGTCGAGCATGTGTGTGGCCGCAGAGTGTCGCAGTCCGTGTGGTCCGATGTCCGGGGCGCTGGGGTCGTCGGAGCCGTAGTGGTGAACGAGTTCGCGCACCTGCCTGGCGCCGATGCGTCCCCCGCGAACGCCGAGGAACAGTGCGTCGCCGCTGTGAGGACCGGTGAACAGTTCGCGGGCGGCGAGCCAGTCGTCGAGGGCTCTGCGTGCCGGGGTCCCGAACGGGACGCGACGTTCTTTGTTGCCCTTGCCGAGCACGGTGATCATCGATGCGCGGTGATCGATGTCGCTGCGGTCGAGTCCGGTCAGCTCCGAGACACGCACCGCAGTGGCGTAGAGCATTTCCAGGATTGCGGCATCGCGGATGCGTTTGGCCGCATCGAGTGGATCGTTCTTGCCGTGCTGTGCGGAATCACCCGTCGTGGTGTCGTCTGCAGCCGGGTCGCTCGTCGAGGAGTCGTCTGCCATCAAGCCACTCGTATCCATGCCGTTGTCGGCGCTTCCCCCTTTCCGTCTCCGCCCCACGCCGGTGACTCCGGTTCGGTGGTTCTCGGCGGCGGAGATGAGGTCAGCGGCCTGCTGAGGTTTGAGCACCGTGGGTAGGCGGGAGTCCTTCTTCGGAGTCCGCAGACGCGCGGCCGGGTTGTTCGGCAGTCCCAGGTTGCTCACACCGTAGGCGAAGAAGGAGCGCACTGCCGCGATCTTGCGAGCCACCGTCGATTTCGCGGCACCGGCATCGTCCAGGGCGATGAGCCAGGACCGCAGATCGTCGAGTTCGATCGCAGCGATGTCGATCCGTGCGCCGGATGCCGTCGTGAGGTGCCCCTCTCCGCTCCCCTGTCGGAGCTTCGTCGAGTGCACGGCGTGATCGAGGAAGTCGGAGACGTCGGCGACGTAGGCTCGGGCGGTGTGTTCGGAGACGTCACGAGACCTCAGGTGGTCGGCATAGCCTGACACAACCTCGGCGACGGTCGATGATGTGCTCACGTCCCCAGGATACGCGGCGCCGAAGGACGCCGCCGTTTTCCGTCGGCCATCAGGCGTCAGGTGTCGGCCATCAGGCCTCAGCTGAGGATGAACGGCAGCCGTTCGCCTATGTCGCCGAGGACCGATCTCTGCGCCGCGTCCGGTGGTCGTCGTCCCGTGCCGATGAGCAGTGCTTCGGCATCGGTCAGTTCCGCGGGGATCGTCGCCCCGATAGCGTCCTCGAACATCGTCCGGCTTCGAGCGACGCAGCCTGTCGGCGGAGTCGGCGCATCCGGCAGGTGTGCGATGAGATCGAAGTGGTGAAGGGTCCATTCGAGGACATACGCGTTGAGGAAGTCTCCGATCGTGAGCACCATGTGCTGGGTCTCCACCCGTCGTTCGGGGTCGGCGAGCCGAGCGGCCCGGTCGGCGGCTGTGCCCACATCGTCGAGGTGGAACTTCAGCAGCTGCGGGGCCTCATAGGCGGCAGCCAGTCGCGGGATGAGCGCGTCGAGGGGATCATCCCCGGTCGGCGGGAAGTCTGTGACAGTCCAGTAGGTTGCTGAGTCGTGGGTCGGTGCGCCCTCGCTCGGTGTCACGAGGGTGATGAGGACGTCCTGGGCATCGATGATGAGGTGGCACACGAGGTCTTGGACGCGCCACCTGGCACAGCCGGAGGCTCGCCCGAAGTCGCCGTCACGCAGTCCGGCGACGGTTCTCAACAGTGCTGTCCAGGCCTGAGAGAAATGGTCGGCGGGAGAGTCTGTGCTCACGTCCTCAGGATACGCGGTCTCCGCGGCGGACTGACGGTCATCGCCGGCATCAGGAGCGCGGTCTGCGCAGCTTCACCCATCCGGTGTCACGGCGTGCGGCCAATCCGGTCAGGTCGAGCGCGGTGAGAGAGTTGAGCGCATCCGCGATCGTCAGCCCTGCCCGGGAAGCGATGGTGCCGACGTCGAGCGGCTTCGACACGGTCAGCGCATTCAGACAGATCTTCTCCCGCTCGTCGAGCCCTTCGCGGGGATCGAAAGACGGCGGGCGTTCTCCACTCCCCACCGCAGCACTGAGCACGGCCGTGTCGAAGAGTGCCGGGGTGTCATCGTCCATGAGCGCGATGACGTCGTCGCTGCAGGTGACGAGTTCCGCTTCGTGTTCGCGCAGGAGCTTGTGTGCTCCGGTCGAGGACGCCGAGTACACGGACCCGGGGAAGGCCGCGACCTGGCGGGAGAGTTCGAGGGCATGCCGGGCGGTGTTGAGTGCCCCGCTGCGCCAGCCGGCTTCGACGATGACGCTCACCTGCGACGAGGCGGCGATGAGTCGGTTGCGCAGCAGGAACCGGTGGCGCATCGGCGTCATTCCGGGTGCAGTCTCGGACACGATGGCACCGGTGGCGAGGATCTGTTCGAACAGTTCGGCGTTCGCCGCCGGGTAGAAGCGGTCGACTCCCCCGGCCATGAATGCCACCGTCGGCGATTCGCGGGCGATGGCGGCACGGTGGGCGGCCGCATCGATGCCGAACGCGCCGCCGGATACGACGGTGATTCCGCGAGCGGCAAGATCCCACGCGAGGTCAGAGGCGCATTTGGTTCCGTAGTTGCTGGCTGCTCTGGCCCCGACCACGGCAACGGCACGAGTCAGTGCGGCGCTGAGGGAGGCTGCTCCTCTCACCCATAGGCCCAGTGGCGCTGCAGGGCCGAGGTCGTCGAGCATTCGGGGCCACTCATCGTCATCGGGAATGATCAGTCGGCCGCCGATTCTCGCGATCTTGTCCAGGTCGCTCCCGACCGCGTCGGCTTCGCCGGCTCGCACAGCCCACCGGTCGATGGCCGCTGGCAGCTGACTGTGTTCGGCCGCCTCGGTGCCGGTGTCGGCCAGACCTTGGACAGCATCGTGCGCGGTGGTCTCACCGCGACCGACGGCCGTGATGATCGACAGAGCGGCGACCGGGCCGATTCCGTCGACGAGCTGTCTGAGCAGTCCGTCGCCGGGCTCACCGATGCGCAGCAGTGAGGCGATGGCCATGCGTACGTCCTCATGTGTGTTCACGGTCATGACTCCTGTGTCCGCAAGGCGAGCGCCATTCTCATCGTGTCGGGGTCGGGACCCTGCTTTCCCGCCAGGTCGGCCAGAGTGGTTGCGACACGCAGCACCCTGTCATAGCCGCGCATGGTGATCCGGCCGGTGTCGAGTGCCCGGTCCAGGTCCGTCAGGTCTTTCGGTGTGAGTGCGAAGTGTTCGCGCAGCCAGGTTCCGGGCGCTTCAGCGTTGAGCCTCCAGTCGCAGCCGGCGAATCGTTCCGACTGTCGCTTCCGTGCGCCTGACACGCGGGCGGCCACCGTGGTGCTGGTCTCCTGGTCCCCGCCGAGCCGGATGTCGGCGGGAGAGACGGGGAAGAGCTCGAGCTGCAGGTCGACGCGGTCGAGCAGCGGCCCGGAGAGCCGATTGCGATAGCGGCGTTTGTCCAGAGGGGTGCACCGACAGTCCCCGCCGGCGCCGGCCATCCCGACTCCGCAGGGGCAGGGGTTTGCGGCCATGATGAGCTGGAAGGATGCCGGAAGCACCATCGATCCCCAGGCGCGGTGGATGTGGACGCGACGGGATTCCATCGGCTGTCGCAGGGCTTCGAGCACATCGCGTGAGAATTCGGGTGCCTCATCCATGAACAGAACCCCGCGGTGGGCTCGGCTGAGGACTCCGACCGTTCCGGGGCGGCGTCCGCCGATGAGCGCCGAGGCGGTGCTGCGGTGATGGGGTGCCTCGAACGGCGGGCGGTGATCGAGTCCGTCGCTGCCGTCGAGTTCTCCGCGCAGGGAACGGACGGTGGCGACTTCGACGGCTTCGTCGTCGTTCAGCGGCGGCAGGATTCCGGGCAGGCATTGGGCCAGCAGCGTCTTGCCCGCGCCGGGTGTTCCGCGCATGAGCAGGTTGTGGCCACCTGCCGCGGCGACTTCGAGGCCGAAACGTCCTTCGGCCTGTCCTTGGACTTCGCTGAGGTCGTGGAGTTCCGGGTTCACGGGGACGGGCCGATCCATTTCGAGGACGGCAGGCAGTGCGGGTACGGCCATCGATCCTCCGTAGGCATTGACCACCTCGGCCAGCGAGGCGACCGGGAGGATTCTTGCCCGTCCGATGAGTCCCGCCTCATCGGCATTGCCGATGGGGACGACGAAGCGGTCGAACCCAGCTTGCAGCGCTGTGTGCAGGGACGGGAGCACCCCGGTGACGGGACGGATTCTGCCGTCGAGTCCGATCTCACCGCAGTGGATGACGCTGCCTGTGTCGTCGTTGGAGATCAACGAGAGTGCTCTGAGCACGGCGACGGCGATGCCGAGGTCGAATCCGGTGCCGATCTTCGGAACCGTTCCCGGGGTGAGGTTGATCGTCAGGTGTTCTGTGGCGACTGGTTTGCCGAGATAGGACAGGGCCGCACGAAGGCGCTTGCGTGATTCGCTCACCGAGGCATCCGGCAGTCCGACGATGTCGATTCCCGGCAGGCCCGCGCTGACGCTGGCTTCGATCGACACGATCTTCCCGGTCAGTCCCCACAGAGCCACGGCGGAGGCCCGCCCGATGATGTGCGCCGAGGATGCGGGTTCGACTTCGTCGGCCTCGACCGGCTCGACCAGCTCCGGCGGATCGACCGGATCGCCCGACGGTTCCTCCCGTCCCAGGGTCTCCTCACTCACGAGTCGACCTGGATGTTCGGGCAGTGGAAGTACTGGACGCGCGGTTCCATGATGATTCCGAGTGCGTCGATGCGCGTGGCCGGAAAGTATTCGTCCTGCCCGCTCAGCCAGAACCCTGCCAATGTGCGGATGCGGGCGAGCTTGTTTCGGGTCACGGCCTCCAACGGTGATCCGAGCATGGCCGTGCGACGCGTCTTGACCTCCACGAAGACCGCGGTGTCACCGTCGCGGGCGATGATGTCGAGCTCACCGCGTGGGCACCGGAAGTTGCGTTCGAGAACGACGAGTCCAGCGTCTTCGAGGAACGCAGCGGCGAGGTCCTCTCCTCTGCTGCCGAGCGCCTGCTTGCGCAGGCCCTTCACGGTCCGCGTGCTCTTCGACGCTCGTGTCCGACCGGGTGTTCGTATCCGTCCCATACCGGTCAGATGACCATGCCGGCAATACTTCAGGGAAGAGCAGAAAAAAGGCCTGTGGACGAGGCCGCCTCATCCACAGGCCGAGGACGGTCGAGTCAGTGCCTCGTCCACAGCAATCGGTGCAAGGGTCAGTGAGCCCAGGGTTCGCCGGTGGCCCCGGCGCCCCGCCTCAGCCGCGGATCGCCGTCGGCGGTTCGAGATCGGACTTCGCGATCTCTTCGATATTGACGTCCTTGAACGTCAGCACGTGCACAGTCTTGATGAACCGTGCCGACCTGTAGCTGTCCCACACCCACGCGTCGCGCAGGGTGAGTTCGAAGTACACGTCGCCGGCATCGTTGTGAGCCTTGAGGTCGACGTGGTTGGCGAGGTAGAACCGGCGCTCGGTCTCGACGACATAGGCGAAGAGACCGACGACGTCCCGGTATTCCTTGTACAGCGCAAGCTCGAGTTGTGCTTCGTAGTCGTCAAGATCATCGGCGCTCATAACAGGCCCTCCTTCGCTCCTGAGTCCGCGGTCAGGCGGAAGCTTCTCCGGTGGTGGATGCTGGGTCCGAGTTCGGTGATGCCCTGTCGGTGCTTCACCGTCCCGTATCCCACGTTCGATTCCCAACCATAGTGCGGATGGGCCTCCGCGAGTGCGATCATCGTCTCGTCGCGTGCCACTTTCGCCACGATGCTCGCCGCCGCGATAGCCGGAACGGAGCCGTCCCCCTTGATCACGGTGCGCACAGGCGGCAGTTCGAGGTCGACACAGTCACCGAATGTCCCCAGGCAATCGAGGGTGAGTGGGGCCGAAAGCCAATCGTGTCGACCGTCGAGGAGCACCATCGTCCGGCCCGGGAATTCCCTCGCCGAGGCGGCCGTTCCGTTGACATCGGCACCTCCCGAACCGTTCCTTTCGAAACCGCCCGAACCGTGCCTGTCGGTACGAGCGTCCGCCCATTCGCGCAGCATCGAGATCATGGCGCGACGTCCGGCGAGGTTGAGCGCCATCGTCATCCCCACCTCGTCGAGCTCGGCCGGCGTCGACGATCCCACCGCCGCGGCGGTCGCCCACGACCGCACGCGGTCGGTGGCCTCCTGCCTCGACTGCGCGCTCAGCTGCTTCGAATCATGGATGCCGGCGGGCACCTCGGCGGCGGTGAGAATGCGCAGATCGAACAGGGCGACACCGACGCTGACGGGCCCGGCCAGGGCACCACGGCCCACCTCGTCGACGCCGATGACGTAGTCGAATCCCTCGCTCAGCAGCTCCCGTTCGACGCTGAGGTCGGTCAGTCCACGTGCGGCCATCAGTTCCCGCTGAGTCCCTCGGCGGTGTCCGGTACGTCCGCGAAGACCTTGTCGGGTGTCGAGACCCAGCTGAAGTGCTTGAACGGCCAGTTGATGAGGAACACGGTGCCGACGACGTCGTCTTCGGCCACGAAGGGGTCGGTGTCCATGTGGTAGCGCGAGTCGGCGGAGTT
Organism: Brevibacterium sp. Lmc1; assembly: GCF_057654315.1. NCBI lineage: Bacteria > Bacillati > Actinomycetota > Actinomycetes > Micrococcales > Brevibacteriaceae > Brevibacterium > Brevibacterium sp. Lmc1. Next base: position 2,767,334 of record NZ_CM172803.1, read on the forward strand.
GCTGCGGTTGTCGCCCATCACCCAGTAATGGCCTTCGGGCACTGTGACTTCGAATTCGACCTCCGAGGGAGCGGTGCCCTCATCGAGATAGGTTTCGTCGATCGGTTCGCCGTTGACCAGCAGGCGTCCCTCGGCGTCACAGCATCTGATCGTGTCGCCGCCGACGCCGATGACCCGTTTGATCAGCTGATTGCCCGAGTCCGCGGGAGCCAAGCCGATGAATTCGAGGACCGGGTTGGGCGTGTATTCGGCGGTCTCGGCGGCCGAGAGCCAATGGTCCGGGTCGTCGAAGACGATGATGTCGCCGCGGTCGGCGGGTCCGAAGCGGTGAGCCAGCTGGTTGACGAGCACCCGGTCATCGACCTGGAGAGTGGTCATCATGGATTCGGACGGGATGTAGAACGAACGGACGACCCACGTCTTCAGGGCCGTCGAGATGAGCAGGGCGACGACGATGATCGCCAGGGTCTCCAGCAGACCGCGCGCGAACCGTTTCGAGGCGGGCGGCGGGGAAGCTTCGGATTCGCTTGTCATTCGTTCGCTTTCACATCGGACCAGGACTGCGGCTGTGGACTGAACCGAGCGTATCAGCACGACTCTCGCCGCACACTCAGCCGCAGTGCAGTTGCGGTGTGTGCGCTCAGTCGATCGAGGAGCCGTGCCCGATCACGGGGCCGATGATCCGGTCGGTGGGGATGAATCCCCCACCGGGCCGTCCCAGCAGCGACCTGGAGTCGGCGGAGTCGTTGCGATTGTCGCCCATCACCCACATGGTGCCCTCGGGGACTTCGATGGAGAATTCCACCGACGAGGCGGGGGCCGGCGCATAGTCCTCGGTCAGAGGCTTGCCGTTGAGCAGCAGACGACCCTTCGCGTCGCAGCATTCGAGGCTGTCGCCGCCGACGGCGATGACGCGTTTGACGTAGTAGACGTCCCGAGGGCCGAGTCCGACCCAGGAACCGATCTTCTGCAGAGGAGTGGGCAGCGCATCGTCGACGAACGATCCGCGGCCGTCGAAGACGACGATGTCTCCGCGTTGGAGGTCTCCACGCAGGGCGTCCGGGCGCCACACCGTGATCGAATCATCGACCTTGAGCGTCGGCTCCATCGAGGCGCTCGGAATAGTGAAGCGCTGGATGACGAATCCGCGGATCGATCCGCCGAGCACGATGATGACGACGACGATCGCCGCGATCGCTTTCCAGAACCGTGCCGAAGACAGAAGACGCGACCCGAAGGTCGCGTCTTCATGTCTGTTCGGCACCGTGTGATCATCGCCCACAGTGCCGGGCAAATCAGGCCTTTTCGCGGATCCGAGCAGCCTTGCCGCGCAGTTCGCGCAGGTAGTACAGCTTCGCACGGCGCACAGCGCCGCGGGTGAGCACCTCGATCTTGTCGACGTTGGGCGAGTGCACCGGGAAGGTACGCTCCACACCGACGCCGAAGCTGATCTTACGGACGGTGAAGGTCTCGCGAACGCCGTCGCCCTGGCGACGGATGACGATTCCCTTGAAGACCTGGATACGCGAGCGCGAACCTTCGATCACCTTGACGTGAACGTTGAGGGTGTCGCCCGGACGGAATTCGGGAACGTCAGACTTCAGCGAGGCTGCATCTACAACATCGAGCTTCTGCATTGTGGTTTCTCCTGTGGCCTCTGCTTCAGGTCGAGGACACGCATATCGGACCGGTGTTCCGGTAACTGGATCGTCTGTCGGGATCTCTCCCCGTCGACCCGCCGAATCGATGCGACGGGCCACCGTGGGCACTCATCCCCCTGAAGCAGGTGAGTGCCAACAAACGCGACGCTCTATTCTGTCACGGTTGAGCGCTCAGACTCAAACCGCTCGAGCGCGGCCAGGTCGTCCTTGCTCAGGTCATCGAGCTTCTCGAGCAGATCCGGTCTGACATCCGCGGTGCGTTCGAGACGTCGGTCACGTCGCCACCTGGCGATCGCAGCGTGGTTGCCGCTGAGCAGGATCTCGGGCACTTCGCGACCGCGCCAGTTCGCCGGCTTCGTATAGATCGGGTATTCGAGCAGTCCGTCTTCGTGGCTTTCCTCGGTCAGCGACTCGGGGTTTCCGATGACGCCGGGGATGAGGCGGGTGACCGCTTCGATCATCACCATCGAGGCGACTTCACCGCCGTTGAGGACGTAGTCGCCGATGCTCATGGGCAGCAGGTCGAAGTGCTCCCCGGCCCAATCGATGACGCGCTGGTCGATTCCTTCGTAGCGTCCGCAGGCGAAGACGAGGTGGTCGCGGGCGGCGAGATCCTCGGCGATGCGCTGATCGAACACCTGCCCGGCAGGGCTGGGCACGATGAGCGTCGGCTTGCCTCCGACTGCCGGACCGGCGGTCCGAGCACCGTCCGCACCTTCGTCCACCGCAGCGCTGCCGCGACCTGCCAGGATGTGCTCGAGAGCCAGCGCCCAGGGTTCGGCCTTCATGACCATTCCCGCTCCCCCACCGTAGGGCGAGTCATCGACGGTGTTGTGCCGGTCGAAGGTGAAGTCCCGCAGGTCGTGGACGCCGAGGCTCAGCTGACCACGATCGACGGCCTTGCCGATGAGCGAGAGCTGCAGTCCGGCGAGGTATTCGGGGAAGATTGACACGACGTCGATCGACATCTGCGGTCCGACCACGTCGGCGCAGGTCGCACCCTGGGTCACCGGGTCCGTTCCGGTCGCCTCGGCGGGGGTGTCGGTGCCAAGCATCGGGGACGATTCGGGCATCGGGGATGGTTCGCTCATTCGGCGTCGAAGAGGCCGGCGGGCGGGGTGACGATGACGCGTCCTGAGTCGATGTCGACATCGGGCACGATCTCGGTGACGAAGGGGATGAGCACAACGTGTCCGGCGGTGTGCTTCATGTGGAGCAGATCCTGGGCGGTGCCGTTCGTGACGTCGACGATCTCGCCGACGAGGGCGTCGTTCTCATAGACCTTGAGGCCGATGAGGTCGTCGAGGTACCAGGCGTCGATTTCGTCTTCGTCCTCATCCGCTTCGGCGAGGATGAGGGTGTTGCGGATCTCCTCGGCGCGGTTGCGGTCGGGGACTTCGTCGAAGGCCAGGAGCAGGCGGTCGCGATGCCACCTCGCCGACTTCAGCGTCAGCAGTCCGATATCGGGATCGGTGGCGAAGGTCGCCCCTGGATTGAGCCGGTCCTCGGGTCGGTCGGTGCGCACCTCGACGGTGAATTCGCCCTTGATTCCGTGCGGCTTGCCCAGCCGGGCGATCACCGTGTCCATACTGCTCCTCGAAGTCTGCTGTCGCTGTCTGTTCGGCCGGCCCTGCACTGAGGTGACTGCGCTTCTGCGGTCGTACGACGGGCCGCCCTGTTCAGGCACCAGTGTAGTCGGCGACGGTTAAGTGAATGCACGAGAGGGGATGCAGCGCACGTGCGCTGCATCCCCTCTCGGATGTTGGAATTACGCCTCGATGAGGTCCACTCGCACCGACTCACGGCCGGCCAGCGAGTTCATCACGGTGCGCAGGGCCTTGGCGGTCCTGCCTGCACGGCCGATGACCCGGCCGAGGTCTTCGGGGTGAACCCGGACCTCGAGGGTCGTGCCGCGCTGCGAAGAACGCGAACGAACGGAGACGTCGTCGGGATGATCGACGATTCCGCGGACCAGATGTTCGAGCGAATCAGGCAACATCTCAGGCTTCAGCGCTTTCTTCAGCGGCCTCAGGCGCGGCTTCGGCTGCTTCCTCGGCCGGAGCCTCGGCAGCTTCAGCGGACTTGCCGCCCTTCTGCGTGATGGCTTCCTTGATCACCGATTCGGCGTTCGGGGCCACGTAGGCTTCCTTCTCCGGCTGCGGCTTCACGGTGTTGACCGCTTCGCCTTCGCCGGTGAACTTCTGCCAGTCACCGGTGAGCTTGAGCAGAGCCTTGACCTGGTCGCTCGGCTGTGCGCCGACGCCGAGCCAGTACTGTGCTCGCTCGGAATCGATCTCGATGACCGAAGGCTCACGGGTCGGGTGGTAGATGCCGATCTGCTCGATGGCCTTACCGTCACGACGGGTCTTCGAGTCAGCGACCACGACGCGGTAGAAGGGTGCACGGATCTTGCCCATGCGGGTCAGACGAATTTTGACTGCCACTTTAGTGGTGTCTCCTTTTGTGTTCTGTGTGCACAGCTGTACCAGAAGAATCGTGGGGTTGATCTGCTGGAAGCCGCGGCTCGGACTATCACTTCGGCGCGGATGAGAGGGCCCGGACCGAGAGCAAAAGTACAAGAGTCAATTGTGCCAGAAGGCTCTACTTCTTGCCACCTGGGAAGATTCCGCCGAAGCCCTTGGGCAGGTTCGCCGGATCGAAGTCCTCGTCCTTGCCCAGATCGACTCCGCCGAAGGCCGAGCCGACCGGGTCCTGGGTCTTGCCCGCCTTCTTGTCCGCCAGCGCCTGCGCCTCCTGCGCACGCTTGGCCGGGTTGCCCGACTGACCGCCCTTGCGGCCCTTCTTCTTCCCTGCGGGTTTCTTCTTCTTGCCACCCGCGGCACCAGGCATTCCGCCCATTCCGGGCATCTGCGGCATACCTCCGCCACCGGGCATTCCGGGCATTCCGCCGCCGCGGGTCATCGACCGCATCATCTTCTGCGCCTGGGTGAAGCGCTCCATGAGCTGGTTGACCGCGGTGACCGTGGTGCCGGCGCCCTTGGCGATGCGGGCACGGCGGGAGCCGTTGAGGATCTTCGGGTTGGAGCGCTCCTGGGGTGTCATCGATCTCACAATCGCTTCGACCCGGTCGACCTCACGCTCGTCGAAGTTCGCCAGCTGCTCCTTGTACTGGCTCATGCCGGGCATCATGCCCAGCATCTTCTTCATCGAGCCCATCTTCTTCAGGCCCGCCATCTGCGTGAGGAAGTCGTTGAGGTCGAAGTCCTCGCCGGATTCGACCTTCTTCTTGAGCTTCTCGGTCTCTTTTTCGTCGAAGTTCTTCTCGGCCTGCTCGATGAGCGTCATGATGTCGCCCATGTCGAGGATCCGGTCGGCCATCCGGTCCGGATGGAACTGCTCGAAGTCCTTCATCGATTCGCCCGTCGAGGCGAACATGATCGGCTTTCCGGTCACCTCGGCGACGGACAGCGCGGCACCACCGCGGGAGTCACCGTCGAGCTTCGAGAGCACGACGCCGGTGAAGTCGACGCCGTCGAGGAACGCCTCGGCGGTCTTCACCGCGTCCTGACCGATCATCGCGTCGATGACGAAGAGGACCTCGTCGGGGTTGACCGCGCTGCGGATGTCCGCGGCCTGCTGCATGAGCTCCTCGTCGATGCCGAGGCGCCCGGCCGTATCGACGATGACGACGTCGTGGAGTTTGGACTTCGCGACCTCGATCGAGTTGGTGGCGACCTGGATCGGATCGCCGACACCGTTGCCCGGTTCCGGGGCGTAGACCACGGCACCGGCACGTTCGCCGACGATCTGGAGCTGGTTGACGGCGTTGGGGCGCTGCAGGTCGGCCGCGACGAGCATCGGCCGGTGGCCCTCGGACTTCAGCCAGTGTGCGAGCTTTCCGGCCAGGGTGGTCTTACCTGCACCCTGGAGGCCGGCGAGCATGATGACCGTCGGCGGCCGCTTGGCGAAGTTGAGTCGACGGGTCTGACCGCCGAGGATGCCGACGAGTTCGTCGTTGACGATCTTGACGACCTGCTGGCCGGGATTGAGTGCGCCCGAGACCTCCTCGGACAGGGCGCGTTCACGGATCCGGCCGGTGAAGGCACGCACGACAGGCAGGGCGACGTCGGCGTCGAGCAGGGCACGTCTGATCTCACGGATGGTGGCATCGACGTCGGCTTCGGACAGCCGGCCCTTCCCGCGCAGATTCTTGAAAGTCGCGGTGAGCCTGTCGGACAGAGAGTTAAACACGTACAAGCCTTCTTCACGATGGTTTGGTCGACTCTCTAGACTAGCAACTCACCCGGGTCCGGCTGAAACCGCGGATGCTGGCAAACCCCCGTGAGCCCCGGTGAGTCCCAGTGAGCCTGCCCCGGGGACAGGAGCCACTCCGACCAGATCACTGGTTCGGCCGCAGGAATCCTGCGGCAACTTCTCAATTCCTTCGCCGAGGCTGCCCGCCGTACGCCACTCGCGAGGCATCCCTCACCGCTAGCGGTTCACCCGACATTTCCTCGCAAAACACGCTGGCAGTCGCATACCCACTCGTTGCACCAAGGCGGACTGCGAGGAGCGGTGAGGGATGCTGCTCGCCGCAGAGGTGATGGCCGAAATTCAGCCGACCGCAGCCGGCGGCCGGGGAAGCCGGCGCTCGGGGAAGCCGGCGCCGGCGGCCGTGGATCACCGGAAGGAGTAGGCCTGCTCCGCGTGCTCGTAGGTGTCGATGCCCTCGAGCTCCTCGCGCGGGTCGATCCGCAGCCCCATCGTCTGCCGCAGCACCAGCGAGATGGCCAGCGTGACGAGTCCGGCGAAGACGATGGCCACGAGGCAGGCGAGCACCTGCGCGATGAGCAGTTCGAGTCCGCCGCCGTAGAAGAGACCGGCAGGCCCGTCCTCGTGTGGGAAGGCGAAGAAGCCGATCATCACGGTGCCGATGATTCCCGCGACGAGGTGGACGGCCACCACATCGAGCGCATCGTCGTAGCGCAAGCGGTTCTTCGCTTCGACGGCGAAGATCGCTCCCGCTCCTGCGGCGATGCCGATGAGCACGGCGGCGTAGGGATCGACGTTGGCGCACGCCGGGGTGATGGCGACGAGGCCGGCGATCGCACCCGAGACGCTGCCGATGCTGGAGGGCCGCGAGGCCCGCAGCCGTTCGATCATGATCCAGGTGATCATGCCGGCGGCCGGAGCGGCCAGGGTGTTGATCCAGATGAGTCCGCCCTGTTCGATCGTCGAGGCGGCACCGCCGTTGAAGCCGAACCAGCCGAACCACAGCAGGGCCGCTCCGAGCACGGTGATCGGAATGTTGTGCGGCTTGTGCGGGGTCGAGAAGCGGGCGCGGCGACCCATGACGACGACGAGGACGAGTGCCGAGATGCCGGCATTGATATGAACGACGGTGCCGCCGGCGAAGTCGATGGCGGGTCCGAACAGGCTGCCGATCGCACCGGATTCGCTGAGCAGTCCGTCGCCCCAGACCATGAACGCCAGCGGGCAGTACACGAGCGTCACCCAGGCGGCGGAGAAGACCAGCCAAGTGGAGAATTTCGCTCGGTCGGCGACGGCACCGGCGATGAGTGCGATCGCGATCATCGCGAACGTCGAACCGTAGCCGATCGAGATCAGCGAGGCGGGGTCGTCGGCGACGGCACCGGTGAGTCCGAGCTGGGACAGCGGATTACCGACGAGCCCGGCGATCGAATCACCCGAGCTCAGGCCGTATCCGTAGAGCACCCAGACGAGCCCACCGACGGCCATTGCGGAGAAGACCATCATCATCATGTTGATCGCCGAGGTGATGCGCGTCATCCCGCCGTAGAAGAACGCCACCCCGGGGGTCATGAGCAGGACCAGCCCTGCCGCGACCATCATCCATACGTTCACTGCATCGAGTTCCATGTCGTCTCTCATCCGTCGAAGCCGGTTCCGGATCGAACCGCGCAGAGACAGTTTCCATGACGCATGTCACAGTGATGATTCGGCTATGTTTCGTGAATATGACAAGCCGGGTCTCACCCAGCAGATACAAGGGTGAGACCCGGCAGAATCCATCCGCAGATTCGGTGTGCGAAATCAGTCGAGCAGCGCGTCGACGAACCCTTCGGCGGTGAATGGCGCCAGGTCGTCCGCGCCTTCGCCGAGGCCGATGAGCTTGACCGGCACTCCGAGCTCACGCTGGACGGCGACGACGATTCCGCCCTTCGCGGTGCCGTCGAGCTTGGTGAGCACGATCCCGGTGATGTCGACCGCCTCGGCGAAGACCTTCGCCTGCTGCATGCCGTTCTGTCCGGTGGTTGCGTCGAGGACGAGGAGCACCTCGTCGATGTCGTGGCCCTCCCCCAGCGGTCGGGTGGCCACTCGTTTGACCTTGCCGAGTTCGTCCATGAGTCCGCGTTTGTTCTGCAGACGTCCGGCGGTGTCGATGAGGACGACGTCGGAACCGTCGGCCTGCCCCTTCTCGACGGCCGAGTAGGCCACCGAGGCGGGATCGGCACCTTCTTCCTTGCGCACGGTTTCGACGCCGACACGTTCACCCCATGTGGCCAGCTGTTCGGCCGCGGCAGCGCGGAAGGTGTCCGCGGCACCGAGCAGCACGGATTTGTCCTCAGCGACGAGCACGCGGGCGATCTTGCCCACCGTCGTCGTCTTCCCGGCACCGTTGACCCCGACGACGAGGATGACGGAGGGGTCACCGTTCTTGCCGGTATCGGCGAGCGAGCGGTCCATCGTCGGATCGACGAGTTTGATGAGCTCTTCGCGCAGCAGCCCGCGGACCTCTTCGGGATCCCGGGTGCCGAGCACCTTGACGCGTTCCCGCAGGCGGTCGACGAGCTCGGTCGTCGGTTCGACGCCGACGTCGGCGAGGATGAGCGTATCCTCGATCTCCTCCCATGCGGACTCGTCGAGGTTGTCACGGGAGAGGAGGTTGAGCAGTCCGCGTCCGAGCCCGCTGTTCGACTTCGCCAGGCGCTCGCGCAGGCGGACGAGGCGGCTGGCCGGTTCGGTGGGGACCTCGGAACCGCGCGCTTCGGCTTTGTCCTTCTCGACCGCCTCGGCGACGTCATCGATGCTCAGCTCACCGGTGACCTCCGCATCGATGCCGCGCCTGTCATCGAGGCCTTTCTTCCGAGCGTTGACGCGCAGCGAGATGCCCACGCCGACGACGAGAGCGAACACGATCGCCGCGACGATGAGCAAGATGATCGGCTGATCCATGGTTCTTCCGTCCTCCTTTGAGTGCCGCCGTTCGGGCCGCCGGCACTCGAGTTCCCGGACTCTTCCGGTGGTGTCAGTGTGTCGGTGAGCGCGCCGGAATCAGTCGGCGCGGTCTCCATTGTCGCGGGCCTCGACCGCTCGAGGCCGCATGGGTCTTAAGGTCAGGAACCGCGGCTGCCGAAGAGCAGCCCGGCGGTGGTCTTCCACCCTGTTCCCGACTCGGGGATCTTCCAGTGGCGGGTGCGCGGGCGGACCGTGATGAGCGAGGGCGCGGCATGGCGTCGGGGCTGTGGCCGGAGCACATAGGAGTGGTCGCGGATCGCGGTCACCGCCGCCTGTTCCCTGGTCGCCAGGTGCGAGGTGCCGTCATCGTGGCCGAAGAATTCGTGGACTTCGTCGTCGTAGCCGGTCCACTCCGGGGGAAGGCGGAACCGCTGCACGTCGGAGGAGTATCGCAGGCGTCCTTCGGCGCGAAGGCCGGGCAGAGCCACGAGAAGGACGACGACGAGTGCCAGGGCGAAGGAGATCGCGAGTCCGACGATGACGACAAGTACCGAATTCATGCCCTCGAGCCACCTCGCAGTACAGCAGCCTCGGCCATGGACGTCCCGCTCCTCACATTCTTCGAATACCTGTGTCTCGGCCCAAGTCTATAGTCCCCGGCCACGACTATTGTGCTCGCCCGCCGTACGGCAGTTGCAAAATTCCCTGGGACTGTCCTGGGCATCACCGTCAAACGGCCTTGTGCCCCAGCGGCGGGCCTGCCACCTCGGGCGCGCCGGCCGAAGAGCGGACTGCCGATCACGGAATCCGCTGCGATATGACTTTCGACACCCCGTCGCCGTGCATCGTCACTCCGTAGAGGGCATCGGCGATCTCCATCGTCCGCTTCTGGTGGGTGATGACGATGAGCTGCGAGGAGTCCTGCAGCTCCTTGAACACCGTGAGCAGGCGAGAGAGGTTGAGATCGTCGAGGGCCGCTTCGACCTCGTCCATGACGTAGAACGGGCTCGGCCGGGCCTTGAAGATCGCGACCAGCATGGCCACGGCCACCAGCGACCGCTCCCCTCCGGAGAGCAGAGACAGACGTTTGACCTTCTTGCCGGCCGGGCGGGCGTGCACGTCGACGCCGGTGGTGAGCATATCGTTCGGATCGGTCAGGCTCAAGGCGCCCTCACCGCCGGGGAAGAGACGGGAGAAGATGTCCTCGAACTCCCGCGCCGTATCCGCATAGGCTTCGGCGAAGACGCGTTCGACGTGCCGGTCGACCTCCTCGACGAGCTGCATGAGGTCCTTGCGCGAGGATTCGATGTCCGCGATCTGCTTCTCGAGGAACTGATGCCGCTCCTTCAGCGCCTCATACTCCTCGAGCGCGAGCGGATTGACCGTGCCGATGCGCTTGAGCTGCGACGCCGCCTGCTTCTGCCGCTTCTCCACTTCCGCGCGCACATACGGCCGGTCCTCGACGTCCTCCTCGAACGACGGAACGGGCAGATGCGGCCCGAATTCGTCGATGAGGCGGTCGATTCCCAACCCCGTCTCCTCCTCCGATCGGTGCGCGATCTCCTCGAGCCGAAGTCGGAAACGCTCCTTCGCGAGTTCGGCTTCGGCCGCGGCGTCCTTGAGCTTCTGCAGCTGGGTTCGCGTCGATCCCAATTCCTCGCCGAGGCGGCCCTTCTCTTCGCGCAGACCGCCGCGTTCATCGACGAGAACCTGGATCGCCTCACCGAGTTCGGCCACCGTGGAGGTGGCCAGCTCCGCGGCTTCGGCCGCGGTTTCGGCGATGAGCTGTACCGAGGCTGCCGCGCGCTTCTTCTTCGCGATCGTGCGCTGCGTCTGCTCCCGCGCCGCTTCTTCGGCCTTCGCCGCCCGCAGGAGGGAGTCCACCCGGTCGCTGAGGAACCGGGCCCGGTCGGCTGCCGACCGGTGGCTGATGCGGGCTTCGACGAGGTCTTCCGAAGCTTGGGCGACCTGTGCGCTGAGTTCGTCCCGAGCGGCGGTATCGACGACTTCGTCGACCTCGGCGGCTCCGGCCAGTGCTGCCGCGGCCGACTGAGAGTCGCGTTCGGCGGCGGCGAGGCGGGATTCGAGTTCGGTCGCGTTCTCCTGCGCGCGCTGCAGGCGCGTGCGAGCCACACCGATCTCACCGGTGATGCGCGAGACCTCTTCGGCCGCGGCCATGATCTTCGCGTCCGAGGAGTGGAGAGCGTCGAGGGCTGCGGCTGATTCCTCACGTGCCGCGGTCAGGCGCGGTTCGAGTTCCCTCAAGGAGGCGTCGAGCTTCCCTTCGCGGTCGTCGAGGTCGGCAATGAGGGAATGGGTGTCCTCGAGCGCGGTCTGTGAGGCCAGCCGTGTGCCCGATGCGGTGCGGGCCCGGCTGATGCGGGTCGTGGTGAGTACTTCACCGTGGACGGTGACGGCGGTGAGCTCAGGCCGGGCCGCGGTCAGTTCGATTCCGGTGCGCGCATCGGGGACGCAGACGACACCATGCAGGGCACGGGCCAGCAGAGAACGCAGTTCGGGGACGTCGCTGTCGACGACGTCGGAGAGCCATCGCAGGTCGTCCATCGCAGGCAGCTCCGGCAGAGCGTCAAGGGTGGTCCCACCGCCCTTCCCTGCCGCTGGTTCGACTCCGGCGGGGATCGTCAGTGACACGTTCGTGTCCTCGCCGAGGTGGTCGAGCACTGCCAGCGCCGCTGCGCTGTCATCGACGATGACGCCGGAGACCGTCGTCGACAGGGCCGCTGCTGCGGCCATTTCGAACCCGTGGTCGACACTCAGTCTTTCTGTCACGGCCGTGCGCACTCCCGGCAGGTCCGCATTGACGATGTCTTCGAGGTCGGCTTCCAGGGCGGTGCCCAATGCCAGGGCCTCCGCGCGGGCCTTCGCCGATGACAGTTCGGACGCGACCTGCGCCCGCTGCTCCTGCAGCTGAGTGCGTTCGGTCTCCAGCTTCTCGAGGCTCTCCTGCGCGGCCTCGTACGCGGAGTCGAGTTCGGTCTCACCGGCTTCGACGTCCTCGACGCCGGTCTCGGCGGTTTCGAGTTCCCTGCTGCGCTCGGTGATGCGGGCGGTGACGGTGTCGATCTCGGCACGGTTGGCTTCGATCCGGGTCTTGAGGTCGGTGATCCGCTCGGCCGCCTGGGTCTGCTTCGACTGTAGCGCCGAGCGGTTCTTCACCGCTTCGGTGATGGCGATCTGTGCGGCCTTGACCTCGTCTTCGGCGGCGCGCAGGGCTTGGGTGAGCTCTTCCTTCCGCTGCTGGCTGGCCTCGAGTGCGTTCGTCTTCTCGGTCACGGCCGCCTCGGCGTCGGTGAGTTCGGAACGGTTGCGTTCGGCCTGGGCGCGCAGCTCTTCGGGTGACTTCGCTTCCCTCTGCCCGAGGCTCGTGACCTCCGAGAGCAGGTGGGAGCGCTTGTCCGCGGCACGTTGGCTCAGTCCTTGGGCGCGCACGACCTGCGTCTGTGTCCGCGATTCGGCGGTGCGTTGGACGTCGAGTTCGCTGTCGAGTTCGGACAGCCGAGCTTCGATCTCCGACAGGCGCGCCTCGGTGCGGGTGCGGCGGTGGTCGAGTTCGGCGATGCGGTCGCTGTGGTCTTCGCCCTCGCTCGTCGAGGCCAGGGAGGACTGCATCCGCACGGCGTCGTCGGCGAGCAGCCTGGCGGTGGCGTCACGCAGCGTCGCCTGCACGGTCGCTGCCTTCGCGGCGGCTTCGGCCTGCCGTCCCAAGGGCCCCAGCTGCCGGTTGAGTTCGGTGCGCAGATCGGTGAGCCGGTCGAGATTCGTCTGCAGTCCGGTGAGTTTGCGGACCGCTTTGTCCTTGCGACGTCGGTGCTTGAGCACCCCGGCGGCCTCTTCGATGAAGCTGCGCCTCTCCAGCGGGTCGGCATGGAGGATCGCGTCGAGGCGGCCCTGACCGACGATGACGTGCATCTCCTTGCCCAGGCCGGAATCGTTGAGCAGCTCTTGGATGTCGAGCAGCCTCGCCGGTGCCCCGTTGACGGCGTATTCGGATCCGCCGGTGCGGAACAGGGTCCGCGAGATGGTCACCTCGGTGTAGTCGACGGGGATGGCTCCGTCGGTGTTGTCGATGGTCAGAGTCACCTCGGCGCGTCCCAGGGCCTGACGTTTCGAGGTTCCGGCGAAGATGACGTCGTCCATCTTTCCGCCGCGCAGATTCTTCGCACCCTGTTCGCCCATCACCCAGGACAGGGCGTCGACGACATTGGACTTGCCCGAGCCGTTGGGTCCGACGACGCAGGTGATTCCCGGCTCGAATCGAAGGGTCGTCGCCGAGGCGAAGGACTTGAATCCCCGCAGTGTCAGGCTTTTGAGATGCATATTGGGCACCAGCATATCCGCAGGCGGCGGCGAGATCCCGAATCTTTTGGTAGAGTTTCTCCTCGTGCGTAGACGACTGCGCCGTTTTCCTCCGTAGCTCAGTTGGCAGAGCATTCGACTGTTAATCGAAGGGTCGCTGGTTCGAGCCCAGCCGGGGGAGCTGGAAGGGGCCCTGTCGTGCGCGGCAGGGCCCCTCACTATTCACCGCACCTGTGTGACGGTGAAGCACAGCGAAAGGCGACCGATGGTGGTCCGAGATGAGGGAATTCCGACCATCATCGCCCATGGTCTGTCATGATCATGTGTGAGAGGTGTTCGGGTGCACTCGGCTCGGATCCCTTCGGCCACCTGTCCGATGCAGTCCATTCAAGGAAGGAACGCCGAGGCGGCAGCCCGTTCTCATTCGTGTCACCGAGGACCCGCCCCCGATCGGCCCGATCACTATGAGCAGTGAACATACAAAGACTCAGGAGCTCATCGAGCACCTGAAGCATCCGACGACCGCGCTCCGGCCCTTCAAACGTGAGGGTCTGGACAAGGTGGTCTTCTTCGCGGCCGGCATCCTCGCCGTCGCATTCGTCGTCTGGGGCTTCGTCTCTCCCGACAGCCTCGGCAATGTTGCTGGCACGCTGCTGACCGGAGTGATGGACAACTTCGGCTGGCTCTTCGTCATCGCCGCGACGATCTTCACGATCTTCGTCATCGTCGTCGCCGTCAGCCGATTCGGACGGATCCCGCTGGGCAAGGACGATGAGAAGCCGGAGTTCAAGACCTCCTCGTGGATCGCGATGATGTTCGCCACGGGCATGGGCATCGGACTCGTGTTCTCCGCGGTCGGCGAGCCTCTCTTCTTCTACATGTCGCCTCCCCCGAACACCGTCGACGGCTCCACTGCCGAGGCGATGGGCACGTCCATGGGAACGACACTGTTCCACTGGACGCTCTACCCGTGGGCGATGTACGCCATCGTCGGTCTCGGCGTGGCTTACGGTTCGTTCCGTCTGGGACGCTCGCAGCTGTTCTCGTCGATGTTCACCCCGCTGTTCGGCGAACGCGCCGTCAATGGAATCGGCGGCAAGGTCATCAACATCCTCGCGATCCTCGCGACTCTGTTCGGTTCGGCCTGCTCGCTGGGTCTGGGTGCCATCCAGATCGGCGGCGGCATCGAGTCCGCAGGCATCATGTCCGAGGTCACTTCACCGGTGCTCGTCATCATCATCGCGATCCTCACGGCCGCATTCGTCGCCTCGGCGGTGTCGGGCGTGGAGAAGGGCATCCAGTGGCTGTCGAACATCAACATGGTGCTCGCCGTCATCGTCGCCCTCATCGTCTTCATCGGCGGTCCGACGCTGTTCATCCTCAACGTCATCCCCTCCTCGGTGGGTGCGTTCATCCAGGATCTGCCGCAGCTGGCTTCACGGACCGCTGCCGATGGGCAGGGTGTCAATGAGTGGCTGTCGTCGTGGACGGTCTTCTACTGGGCATGGTGGGTGTCATGGTCGCCCTTCGTCGGCCTGTTCATCGCGCGCATCTCGCGCGGTCGCACCGTCCGTCAGTTCGTCACCGGCGTGCTCATCGTCCCCTCCGTCGTCTCGACCATCTGGTTCGCGATCTTCGGCGGCGGTGCCATCGGCATCCAGGAACGCGCTGAACGCGGCGAGGGCACGGTCAAGGCATTGGCGAGCATCGTCGACGGAGAACCGGACATCAACATGGACACGGTTCTGTTCGACCTCCTCGGCGCTCTGCCGTTGCCGAACCTCATCGCGATCATCCTCATGATCGTCACGGTCATCCTCATCGCGATCTTCTTCGTCACCGGTGCGGACTCCGCATCGATCGTCATGGGCACGCTGTCGGCCAACGGCATGCAGGAGCCCGGCAAGGGCCTCGTGATCTTCTGGGGCACCGCGACCGGTGCCGTGGCTGCGGTGATGCTGTTGGCGGGAGGTTCCGATCCCGCCGAGGCGCTCGACGGACTGAAGAACATCACGATCGTCTCCGCCCTGCCGTTCGTCATCGTCATGCTGCTGCTGTGCGTGGCTGTGTGGAAGGACCTGTCGAAGGATCCGCTCATCATCCAGGAGCAGCTGGCCGCACACGTGCTCGAGACCTCGGTGGCCACCGCGGTCGACGAGTACGACGGCGAGATCTTCGGCCTCGAAACCTCGGAACTCCAGATCGAGGACGAGCCGGACGAGGACAAGGACACCTCCGAAAAGAACTAACCCCCAATTACTACCTGACGGCGGCCCAGCAACCTCGCGCGAGGTTGCTGGGCCGCCGTCAGGTAGTTCTGAGGGAAAGGACGTCGATAGATGAACAGAGTCATCAGACGCGAGGGGAACATCTCGACATTCATCGGCTGGATGCTCGTCGTCATGGCGATTCTCGCGTTCATCACGGTGATCCTCCTGGCGATCTTCGCCGAACCATTCTTTCTCATTTTCCTCTTCACACCGGTCATCGCGCTCATCGGCGCGTGGGTGAATTTCCACATGGGTTCACGCGCCCGGTTGGAGATCACTCCTGAGGAGTTCATCTGGTGCGGCTTCACCGGCAGACCTCATCGGATCGCCTGGCGGGATCTCGACCGCATCCTCCTACCGGTTCCCGGTTCACGCTATCGGCTGGCTGCGGCAGCGCGCCTGCGAGACGGTCGGATCGTCGAAATCGACTCACTGTGGTTATCTCCGACGAACCCCGCGAATATTCTCTCCCCACCTGACCACACCGAGGCGCAACGCGCGCTCATCGACGGCCACAAAGCGTATCTTGCGAGGGCATTCTGACACTGACGTCTTGATACTGTGTTCGCATGCGGCACTGCTGACGGCGAGAGACGGAGGGCGAGACTGATGATCGTGATCGACAGCATCGAGGCGCTGCGTGAGCACACAGCCGACACACGTTGCGTTCTCGCCACCCCCGAAGACCGAGAGCTGACGGATGAGGCGGCCAATAGCCTCGACCTGACGGTGCACACCGCACATCCTGGGCCGAGGCGGCCGATGGCTGCGGTCGTCGACGACCAGATCAGCCTCGTGCTGCAGGTCCTCGACGAGGATCGTGCCCACCATGCGCTGCAGCTCCACGCCCGTGAGCGCGGCCTGCTCGTCATCGGTGAGAAGAAGGCCCTGGACTCCATCGCGGGAAAGATTCCTGCCGATGCCGGCGATACGTGGACCGTGCTCGTCGAGCTCATCCTCATCGTGGCGCGCCGCTGCGAAGAGACACTCGACGAGATCGATGATCGGTGCCAAGAGCTCGAAGCACAGTCCGTGGGCTACGCGTCTTCACCGCGGCGGCGGACGATGGGGAGACTGCGAGCCGAGCTCTTCCGAATCGGTGAGACCCAGGCGGCCCAACAGAGGCTGCTGTCGAACGAGGAAGAACTCGCGCAGAGCCTCGGCGAGGACCATCAGCGGCTGCTCGCCCGTGCTTCAGCGGCGTTCGGGGCGAATCAGTCGATGACCACGCGACTGTATGCGATGCTCGGCGACATCCTCAACGAACAGGACTCCGTCGTGTCCGAACGGCTGACACTCGTGGCGACGATCTTCCTGCCGCTGACCCTGGCGACGGGGTTCTTCGGCATGAACTTCCAGTGGATGCTCGATCGTCTGGGCAGCCTGCCGGCGTTCATCGTCTTCGGCCTCGTCATCCCCGGCCTGCTCACGGTGGCGACCCTCGTCTTCATCCGCCGCCTGACGCGCACCTCCTGAGCCAGCCGAACCCGGTCTCGGCTACATCCCGAACAGCGCCGGAATGGCGATCGGGCCGGCACCGAACGCGGTGATGACCGCGGCCAGCACCAGCAGGAGCAGGTCGTATTCGGGACCGCCCGCCGAGGCCCAGTACTTCGAGTGCCATTTGAAGACGTGCAGGCTCGTCGTGATGAGCATGAGCACGACGACGCCGAGACCGGCCCATTGAGCGAGGACGCCGGTGCCGAATGAGACTGCGGCGGCGAGCTCGGCGATGGTGACGAACCATGCAGTCGGGACGTTGAGCCCATCCGCTTTGGCGAACCGCGGAATATCCTTGGCCTTGACCATGAACTCGCGGACGAAAGCCACCGTCAGAACCGCCCTGACGAGCAGGAGTACGATCCCTGCAGCGATCGTTGGAACCGTGAACATGAGCATTCCTCTCCGCCTGAGCGCCGAGGTGGCGACTTCTCGCCCGAGTCTACGCTTCACTGCGTTGCAGCCGGAGGTCTCGACAGCCTCTCCTGCCCGGCATCCCTCACCCTGAGTTGCATTTCACCGCGCTGCAGCGGTGCATAATGCCGCAGCCGGTGACCGATGGACCGTTGACTGTAGGACTTGCGGCGAAGGCGAGGGACTGCGAGCAACGGTGCGGGATGCTCTCGGCAGCTGGAGTGCACCGTGCCGGAGACACGGAGGCCGGATCACCCCAGCGTCGTCACCGCCTACCTATACCGCGGGGGCTTCTGGCACACGGGACAGTAGTGGGTTCCGCGTCCGCCGACGGTGATCTTGACGATCTCGGTCCCGCAGCGCACACATTCCTGTCCCCCGCGCCCGTAGACGAGCAGGGCACGATCGAAGTATCCGGATTCGCCGTTGACGTTGACGTAGAGAGCGTCGAAGCTCGTCCCGCCCACGGCCAGGGCATCGCTCATCACCTTCGTCGCGGATTCGAGGACCGCGACGAGGCGGCTCTTCCGTGTCCGCGCGGGTGTCGCCAAAGGGTGGACTCCCGCCCGAAACAGGGCCTCATCTGCATAGATGTTCCCGATTCCGCTGACCAACGTCTGGTCGAGCAACGCTGCCTTGACCGCCGTGCGCTTCCTCGCAAGGTCCGAAACGACCCGTTCCGGATCGAATGCGGGCTCGAGCGGATCCGGGGCGATGTGAATCGCCGAGGCGGGGACGAGCCGTCCGTACCCGTGGACGAGAGGTTGGACGCCGATATGGCCGAAGATCCGTTGGTCGACGAAGCGCAGTTCTCGTGGCTGTCCTCCATCGTCCGAGAGGTGCAGAATCGCCCGTGTGTGGCGGTGGATCTCCTCGCCGTGCGAGTGGATGCGCAGCTGTCCGCTCATGCCCAGATGCACGAGGATGCCGAGTTCGGGCCTCGGCACAGATGAAGCGACCGAGTCCGCAGTGGAGAGATCAGTCCCCTCTCCCAGGCTCAGCCACATGAACTTCCCGCGCCGTTCGGCCCTCAGGATGTGCGCCCCGGTTACGGCCGAAACGAACCCGGAGACCGCGGACGGATCGATGCGCCGCTGGGACGTCGTGCCCAAGATTCGGGGGTCGGCCACCTCGGCGCCGGTGATCGTGGTCCCGGCCGTCCATTCGTCGACGCCGCGACGGACGCTTTCGACCTCGGGAAGCTCAGGCATCAGTGACCCTCGATTCGATCAGGCATGCGCCCGTGAGCGCACAAAGAGACCACGGTGAGGCTCAGCGCCGGTAGTCCGGGTAGATGGTGCGGATGGCTTTGACGGCCACCTCGGCGGCCGCGGCTTCGGCGGCCTTCTTCGAGGATCCGTCGCCGGCGCCCCAGTTGTTCGCCCCGAGCATTGCGGTGGCGGTGAAGACCATCGCATGGTCGGGACCCGCCGAGGTGATCTCGTAGCTCACTGCGCCGAGGTCGAGGTCGGCAGCGGCCTCCTGCAGGGTGGTCTTGAAGTCCATCCCGGCCCCGAGGTTGACCGCGTCGTCGAGCATTCCGTCGATGAGGCGGTGGACGAAGGCAAAGGCCTCTTCGCGTCCGCGGGAGACGAAGGTCGCGCCGATGAGGGCCTCGACCGTGTCGGCGAGGATCGAGTCTTTGTTCCGGCCTCCGGTCAGCTCCTCACCCTTGCCCAGCAGAATGTGCTCGCCGATGCCGTGTCGGCGGGCGATCGACGCGAGGGCACGCGTGTTGACGACGGCCGAACGCATCTTGGCCAGCTGGCCTTCGGGCAGATCCGGGTTGTCGTAGAACAGCGACTCGGTGGCGACGAGGCCCAGAACGGAGTCGCCGAGGAACTCGAGGCGCTCGTTGGTGGGGATGCCACCGGCCTCGAAGGCGAAGGAGCGGTGCGTGAGCGCGAGACGAAAAGTCTCGGGATCAATATCGATCCCGAGACTCTTCTTCAGTGCTGCTGTGGTGTCAGTGTCCACAGTCTCAGACGTCAGCGACCTTGCGGCCCTTGTACTCGAGGTACAGCGGGGTGCCGGCTGCGTCTTCGACGACCTTGGCCTGGTGGGGGCGCGAGTACACAACGCGACCGTTCTCCACAGTCTTGACCAGGTTCGGAGCCTTGGCCTTCCACTGCGAACGACGGTGGCGGGTGTTGCTGCGCGACAATTTACGCTTCGGAACAGCCACGTCTAGCTCTCTTTCTTCTCTTCCAACAGATTCTTCAATGATGCGAACGGCGATTCGGATTCGTCCTCGTCCACCTCGAGGTCCTCCCCCAGGGTGTAGCTGAACTCCTCGCTCTCATCCCGCGAGGGATTGAACGGCAGAGCCATCACGACGGCGTCTCTGATCGCGGGCTCGAGGTCGAGCTGATCCCGGTCGATGACGTAGGAGTCCTCGTCCCCTTCGGCCTGCTCATAGACGTACATCTCCTGGATGTCCACATCTATAGGCAGCTCGATGGGTTCGAGCGTCCTCGCGTCTTCGCCGCGGGCCGTCGCCGAGACTGTGCCCGACACGTAGATCCCCTCCGACACACTCTCGAACATCAGCTCGAGCGTCAGTGGTGAACCTTCCGCAACCCCGATCACTTCGATCTTGAGATCCGCTGGAGCCGACAAGGTGGTGTTCACCCGTTCCCACTCACCCGGATGACCGAGCAATCCCATGGATCTGAGATCATAGACGAATTCAGATCTGTTCTTCATGCCCTGTCCTCCTGGTGCGTTTGAGGATGTCGCTCCTGCGTTCACACGCGACTCACCATTCTAATCATTGTCAGCGGCCATTACCAATCGGGTCCGTCCCGCAGCGCAGGTGTTCCTGCTCACCATTTCTCGTGTTGGTTTCGCCAGGTGACGCCGCCGGCCAGGAGGAGCAGTGCGCCGGAGATCGTGAACACGATCCCGGAACCGGCGACGACCGTGAGCGCCGAGGCGGCCGATGGTATCGCGACCTGGCTGAGTCGGTTGCCCGCCAAGCGGATCGACAGCACCGCGGCCCGGTTCGCCGGATCCGAGAGCGTCGACACCCAGGTCATCGTCAGCGGCTGGGTGAGACCGAAGCAGAAGCCCGCGATCGTGAGCAGGATCGCCAGCGTCCACGGTTGGCTGAGCACGGGAATGAGGACCACACAGAGCCCAGCCGCCGCCGAGGCGGTCCACAGCAGGGAGAGATTCCGCCATTTCCGCGTGAGGAAACCGATGAAGAGCCGGGAGATCACCGAGGCGAAGGTCCGTGCCGCGAGCAGCCACGTCACCGTCGTCACCGACAGTCCGTTCTGCTGACCGATGAGCGGCAGATAGGCGGTCATCAGATCCACGGCGGCGAGCGTGGCCATGGAGGCGAAGATCGCGGGCTTCATCCCCCTCACCGACAGCAGAGCCAACGGGGCGATGGCGCCTTCGGCCGCCTCGGCGCGGGAGACGTGAGGGGTCCGGCCGCGGAGCATGACGATGACGGCGGCGATGAGGGTCAGCGCTGACAGTGCGGTCATGAACCACAGCGCGTTCGTGATCGCGGTATCACCTGTGGTGGCGTCGGCGACAATGCCGGCCAGGGGCAGGCCGATGGTCTGTCCGATCGAGACCCCGAGGGTGAGGTGGCCGAACTTCGCGGTGAGCTTCGAAGCGGGGAAGCTCTGCGGGATGAGCGCCTGGGAGGCGACCGTGGTGAGCAGCTGGCCGAAGCCCAGGCTCATCGTGGCGATGAGGAGCACGCCGAGGTTGGGAGCGGTGGCCGCGAGCGCGACGGGCAGGATCGACAGAGCGGTGCCGACCCACAGCACCGCCGTGGCGTACCCGCGGTCGACGAGGCGGCCGACGAAGAGCGCGGTGAGCAGTGGGACGAGTGAGTACACCGCGGTCATGAGACCGAGGACGACTCCTGATCCGCCGAGCTCCAGAGTGCGGTAGGAGATGAGGACGCGGACGCCGTTGTACGTCGCGTGCGCGATGACGGTGTGGATGACGAGGCCCGGGAACCAGGCCCTATTGGCAGGATCGGCGGCTGCGCTCATCCCTCAGACGACGCTGTCGTCGTTCGCGGCCGCGGGTCCGCGGCCGCCCAATGCCTCCAGCACCGAGGTGGGGACGAGGCCTTCGATGTTCCCGCCGCCTCCGTGGACTTCCTTGATAAGTGAGGAGGAGACGTGTTCGAACTTCGGGTCACCGGGGACGAAGATCGTTTCGAGTTCGGACAGGTGCTTGTTCATCAGCGCCATCGGCAGTTCGTAGGCGAAGTCGGTGCCCGACCGCAGGCCCTTGACGACGGCGGGGGCGCCGATTCTCGTGCAGTAGTCGACGAGGAGGCCCCCGGAGACGAGGTCGATCGTGATGTTCTGCGCTTCCCGGGCGCGTACATCTTCGGCCAGGGACCGGCGGATGAGGTCGGCACGGATCTCCGGGTCGAAGCGACCGGATTTCGAAGGATTGTGGACCACTGCCACGACGACCTCTTCGAACATCCGAGAGCTGCGGGCGATGATATCGAGATGACCCATGGTGATCGGGTCATAGGAACCGGGGCAGACGACCTTCATGCCCTCATCGTATCGTCTGCCCCGATCAGAGGCGGGCAGATCCGTGTGACGGACACGTAAGGTCGCGACCGTCAGTGCGTCTGTTCCCGCAGTCGCAGCCACTGGTCGTCGGCGGAAGTCTCAGCGTCGGTGCCTTTGACCACCTGCCCGTCGAAATCATCAACCGGTCCGTGCAGGCGGGAGGCCGCCTCGGCCATGATCCGGGCGACGATGGCAAGGGAGCGGGGTTCGTCACCGGCGGCGACCGCCTCGGCGAGGTTCCTGTGACTGTCCAGGACATCGCATCGGACCTCATAGCCGCGCTTGTCCGACAGCGACAGCAGCCGGGTGTGGACCATCGAGACCTTCATGAGGTCGGTCAGCCGCGCCGATCCGGAGCACGCGACGATCGAATGGTGGAAGTTGAGGTCGGCGTCGCCGATCGTGCGCGCGACGTTGTCCTCGATGGCGTGCTCGAGCTCTCGCAGCGCCGTGCCGATCCGTGACGTGGACCGACCCTGCCTGATGACGAGCCTGACCGCCTGCGATTCGACCGCCTCGCGCACGGCATAGACGTCGTCGATATCGGCCGTGCGCATGCGTCTCACATGCACACCTCGTCCGGGAGCATGCGTCATCACGCCTTCGCTGATGAGGCGCTGCAGGGCCTCCCGCAGAGACGGCCGCGAAACCTCGAGCAGCTCAGCCGTGCGCACCTCGTTGATCGACTGCCCTGGCTCGAGCGAACCGGAGTAGATGGCATTGCGCAGCTGGTCCGCAATGAGGTCGATCGTCGAGGACCGGACCACTTTGCGCAGCACCGGCAGCTCGGAAGCAGGAGGATTCGTCACGGTCACGATCATATAACGTTGTCAGACAGTGTGACATTCGGACAACATGAGTATTGAATACTGTTTCAGAGACGCACGTCACGATGATGTGTCGACGTTCAAGGAAGGAACAGCACATGAAACTCAAAGGACTGGCCGCCGCGACATCGATCCTCGCGCTGACGCTGACCCTCGGTGCCTGCGGCGGAAGCGACTCCGACAAATCCACCCTGCAGAAGGCCGTCGACGACGGAAAGATCACGGTCGGCTTCGCCGGTGAAGCCCCGTACAGCTTCGAAGAGGGCGGTGAACTCCAGGGAGCATCGGTGGCACTGGCCAAGGCCGTGTTCAAGGAGCTCGGCGTCGACGACGTCGAAGGCGTCAACACCGAATTCGGCTCGCTCATCCCCGGCCTCAACGCCGATCGCTTCGATGCGATCTCGGCCGGCATGTCGATCCTGCCCGACCGCTGCGAACAGGCCGCCTTCGGTGATCCCGAGTTCATGTACACCACTGCCCTGATGACCAAGGAGGGCAAGCTCGACGGGATGAAGAACCTCGAGGACGTCAAGGAGAAGGGCGTCAAGCTCGCCACCATGACCGGCGCCATCGAGTCCGACTACGCCAAGGACCTCGGCATCAAGACCCAGCAGGTCGGCACCCCGCAGGACGGCATGGACGCTGTGACCACCGGTCGCGCCGACGTCTTCGCGCTCACCGCAATCTCGCTCAACTGGATGGAGAAGAACACCGAGGATTCCGGGGTCGAGGTCAGCGATTCCTTCGTCCAGGAGATCGACGGAGTCCCACAGGTGGGAGCCGGCGCCACGGTCTTCCGCACAGATGACAAGGAACTGCGCGACGAATGGAACAAGGGCCTCGAGAAGATCGTCTCCGATGAGAAGTCGTACCTCGACGTCGTCGGCGACTACGGCTTCACGAAGGAAGAGCGCCCCGACGGTTCGATCACCACCGATCAGCTGTGCAAGGGCGAACTTCCCACCGCTGACTCCTGAGTCGGCGCTGTAGTCACGCACCATGAATGACAATGTCACAACGTTGCTGAACTTCCTCCCACAGCTGTGGGAGGGAGTTCAGACAACCATCATCCTCACGGTCGCCGGCAGCATCGGCGCCGTCATCATCGCACTCATCCTCGGACTGACGATGACCTCGCCGAGCGCCTGGCTGCGCATTCCGGCTCGCATCGTCGTCGAATTCTTCCGCGGCACCTCTCTGCTCGTGCAGCTGTTCTGGCTGTTCTACGTGCTCCCGCTCCTCGGCGTCGATTTCGACCCCATGTCCTGCGGTGTCGCCGCTCTGGCGCTCAACTACGGAGCCTATTCCGCCGAGGTGGTCCGGTCCTCGATCAAGACCGTGGCACCCGGTCAGTGGGAAGCCGCCATCGCGCTCAGCCTCTCCCCCACCCGTCGGATGATCCGCGTGATCTTCCCACAGGCCTGGGCACTGATGATCCCGTCCCTGGCGACGCTGCTCATCCAGCTGCTCAAAGGCACGGCGGTCGTCTCCTTCATCACGCTCTCCGACCTCACAGACAAAACCGAACAGCTGCGTCAGTCGACCGGTGACACGATGTTCGCCTATTCGATCAGCCTCCTCATCTACTTCGCACTTGCATGGCTGCTCCAGGAGTTCATGAACTTCCTCGAACGCAGAGCGACGAAAGCTCTCGGCCGCCGTCGCCCGAACTCTCGCACCGATCGCCGTGCGGCCAGGCGTGCAGCCCGTGCCGACGCCGTGCGTGCGAAGGGAGGTGACCTCTGATGTGGAATTGGGAATTCGCCGCCGAGGCACTGCCGATCCTGCTCCGCGGTTTCGTCAACACTCTCATCGCCACGGTCGTGGGCACCGCCATCGCCGTCGTTCTCGGACTCATCCTCGCCGTCGCCATCCGCGGCCTCCCACGGTGGATCAACTGGCTCATCCGGCTCATCGTAGCGTTCATCCGCAACACCCCGCTGGTCGTCCAGCTGCTGTTCGTCTACTACGCGTTCGCGGATATTCCGGGACTCGTCGATGTGCCCGCTCTGGTGATCGGCTTCATCGTCATCGGCATCCACTATTCGACGTACATGTCCGAAAGCTACCGCGCCGGAATCGATGCCGTGCCGCCGGGACAGTTCGAGGCTGCCACCGCGCTGTCGCTGCCGCCGGTGCGCACGTTCACCGCGATCGTGCTGCCGCAGGCGCTGCGGGCAACCATCCCGTCGCTGGGCAACTACGCTGTCGCGATGTTCAAGGACACTCCGTTCCTGTTCGCGATCTCCGTCGTCGAACTCGTCACTGCTGCGAAGGAATTCGGCGGTTCGACCTTCGCCTACACGGAAGCCTTCACCCTGGCCGGAATCATCTTCCTCGCCGCCAGCTACCCGACCTCACTGCTCATTCAGAGATTGGATCGACGCCTTGCCAAGTACTGAGAACACCCCAGCCAATTCCTCCACTCCCGGCGCAGGCACACCGGCGATCGAGTTCAGGGATGTGGAAAAGAGCTTCGGGCCGACCACCGTGCTCAAGGACCTCAACTTCACGGTGGCTCCCGGCGAACGCGTCACCCTCATCGGGCCCAGCGGTTCGGGCAAGACAACGATCCTGCGCCTGGTGATGACGCTCGAGGAGCTCACCGGCGGATATATCTTCGTCGACGGTCAGCCGCTGACGCACGAGGACCGCGGCGGCAAACGCGTGGAACTGCCGAAGAAGCGCACGCGTGAGATGACCACGCGCATCGGCATGGTCTTCCAGCAGTTCAACCTGTTCCCGAACATGACCGTGCTCGAGAACATCATCGAAGCCCCCGTCCATGTGCTCGGCAAGTCCAAGGTCGAAGCCACCAAGGAAGCCAAGGAGCTGCTCGAACGGGTGGGACTGGCCGACAAGGCCGACGCTCACCCGACTCGTCTCTCCGGCGGTCAGCAGCAGCGCGTGGCGATCGCCCGAGCACTGGCAATGAACCCGGAGATCCTCCTCCTCGACGAGGTCACCTCGGCGCTTGACCCCGAGCTCGTCGGGGACGTGCTCGGAGTGCTGCGCGATATCGCCGAGACCACGGACATCACGATGCTGCTGGTCACACACGAGATGCAGTTCGCCCGCGACGTCTCTCACCGCGTGATGATGTTCGACGGCGGTCAGGTGCTCGAAGAGGGTCCGCCGGATCAGATCTTCAACAATCCGCAGCACGAGCGCACGCGCAAATTCCTCTCCAGCGTGCTCTAATCCTCTGCGGCGCTCACTTCGTCCGGCTCTGCGACGAGCTGGACGAAGTGGATCGCGGTCTCGCCGAAGGTCTTCGCCCGAAATACCTCCAGCCCGTCGGGCATCGTCGGCTCCGGCGAACGCGCGGCACGTTCGACGACGACGATGGACTCCATGTCCAGGTGTGTGCTCAGCCGTCTGAGGATCTGCGTGACAGCGTCCTCTCCCAACGGGTATGGCGGATCCATGAACACGAGGTCGAAGACACGTGACTCCGGATTCTCCGGTCCGGGCAGTCCGGCGAGAAAGTGGAGCACGTCCCCGGTGTGGACCTCGGCCGAATGGTCGAGACCGAGCTTGTCCGCATTGGATTCCAGAGCGCGAGTCGCAGCCAGGGATGAATCGACGAAGTCGACTTGTGCTGCGCCCCGCGACATCGCCTCGAATCCGAGTCCACCGGAACCGGCGAAGAGGTCGAGGACGTTCGCTGCAGGCAGCACCCCGTAGCCGTCGAGCATGGAGAACAGGGACTCCTTGACGCGGTCGGACGTCGGTCGGGTGTTCGCCCCCGACGGTGACGACAGTCTGGCGCCCTTATGTGCGCCGGCGATGATTCTCATATCTGCTCCCTCAGCCTGCCTCGATGAAGTGGGCGTCGTCCTCGGGCAGGACGCGCCTGATGAAGGCCTTGAGCGCGGGCACCGCTTCCAGTGTCGGGTCGACCGCGACGATCTGCTCAGCGATCGTCTTCGCTTCGGCGACCATCTCGGAGTCGCGGAGGATCGACAGATGCCGCAGCGACGACCCACCCCATTGGGAGCCGCTGAGCACATCGCCTTCGCCTCGGGCGTCGAGATCGTATTCGGCCAGAGCGAAGCCGTCGAGCGTCTCGGCCACGGCCTGCAGCCGTCCATAGCTCTCATCCTCAGCACTCATCTCGGTGAGCAGGAAGCACAGGGCCGAGCTGCCGTCACGTCCGACGCGTCCGCGCAGCTGGTGCAGCTGTGCGACACCGAAGTTCTCGGCTTCGATGATGACCATCATCGTCGCCCTCGCTACGTCGACGCCGACCTCGATGACCGTCGTCGAGACGAGGATCTCGATGTCGCCTTTGACGAAGTCCGCGAGCACCCGGTCCTTCTCCGCCGTCGACATCCGCCCATGCAGCAGACCGAACTTCAGACCAGCCAGTTCCGGGGTCTCAGACAGCTTCCGTGTGATGTCTTCGATGCCCTGCTTCTGTCCGACTACGTCCCCGGACTCCGGATCTTCGATATCCGTCGGTTCGATTCGCGGGAAGACGACGAAGACCCCCTTCTCAGCCTCGACGGTCTGCCGCATGAGCTCCCGAACCCGGACGTACCAGGCAGGTTGGTCGACGATCGGCACCACATGGGTGGCGATGTCCTTCGGCCCCGCCGGCATCTCGTCGAGCGTCGAGATATCGAGGTCGGCGAAGACCGTCATCGCCACTGTGCGCGGGATCGGCGTCGCCGACATCACGAGAGTATGCGGGGTGGTGTCCCCGCCCTTCGCACGCAGCGCTTCCCGCTGTTCGACACCGAAGCGGTGCTGTTCGTCGACGACGATGAGACCGAGATCTGAGAACATCGTCGACTCCGACAGCAGCGCATGCGTGCCGACGACGATGTCGATGTTCCCGGCGACGAGGTCGAGGGCGAGTTCGCGACGGTCCTTCGCCGGCATCGACCCGGTCATCAGCGCCACCGTCACCTGGTCGTCGTCAGCCAGCAGCGGCGACAGCGCCATCTGCTCGTCGAGGAATGTCTGGATCGAATGGAAATGCTGAGTGGCGAGCACCTCGGTGGGGGCGAGCATGGCGGCCTGGGCACCGGAGTCGACCGCAGTGAGCATGGCCCGCAGTGCCACGAGGGTCTTACCGGAACCGACGTCACCGTGCAGGAGCCGGTGCATCGGCCGGTCTGCGGCCATGTCCTCAGCGATCTCCTCACCGACCCTGACCTGGGATGCGGTGAGGGTGAAGGGCAGGTCTTCGTCGAACCGGCGGCTCTTCGTCCCCTGCGTGAGCAGCGGCGTCGCCTTCTCGTCGGCCAGTTTCGCTTTGCGGGCGGCGAATTCGGTCTGCAGGGCGAGCGCCTCTTCCCATTTCCACCTCAGCCGGGCCCGTTCGACGTCCTCGATCTTCCGCGGTCGATGCATGTCTTCGAGAGCTGTGCGCAGGTCCGGCAGCTCATGAGCGTCCCGCAGCCCCTTCGGCAGCGGATCCTCGAACTCCTCGGGCCCAGCGACGGTGAGCAGGGTCTTGATCGAACTCCACAGCCGGGACTGTGCGATCTTCTTCACAGCCGGGTAGATGGGGAACGGCGAGTTGAGGTCCTCGGGAGTCCACTCATGGTCATCCTCGGTGCGGTTGAGCCACACCGGAGACGCTAGCGTCAGCTGCCCGCGGAACGATTCCACCTTGCCGCCGAAGACGACGGTCAGTCCCGGCTTCAGCGACTTCTCCAACCAGTACTGGTTGAAGAACGCGATCTTCATCGACTGCTTCCCGTCATGGACGATGACTTCGGTGATGGTTCCTTTCCGCTGTTTCATCCGTCGCGTCTCCACCCGGATGACTTCGGCCTGGATGATCGCGGTTTCCCCCAGGGGCAGATCCCCGAGTTCCGTGCGCTCCCCGGGGACGAGGTAGCGCCGCGGGAAGAAGCGGAGCAGGTCGGTGACCGAATGCACCCCACGTTTGGCCAGGTTCTTCCGATCGCCCGGCCGGAAGTTGTCTTCGAGCCGGGTCGTCATTCGACCCCCATGATCACGAGCACTCCGGAGTCTCTGGCATCGATGTCCTGGAAGTGGACGGTCTCATGTGACTTCTGGATCCAGTCACGCAGGTGGTCGAGCACCTCCGGTGCGCAGTCGGGTCCGTGGACGACGGTGAGCAGCTCTCCCCCGGCACCGAGCAGCCGATCGGCGAGCTTCTCCACCAAGGTCCGCAGCTCCGTGCTCTGGGTCTTCGCGCGGCCTTCGATGAAGACCCGGTAGAACTGTGCCGGATGAGCCGCCACTGCCGTGCCCCCACCCGGACCGAGAGCCGTGCCCGACCCCAGACCGGCACCTGCCCTATCCCCGACGTGCTCATCGATCACCGGCAGCATCCCCGTCGGAGGGTCGGTGGCGAGCTGATCGGCCGAGTAGATCGTGCCCACCCTCGTGCCCGCGGCCGCTTCGGTCATATCGGCGAAGATCTCCCCCGCCGGGGCGAACGGATCGTAGACGGCCAGGGCCGAGAGCAGGGTGCCGACGTTGCGGGAGCGCACGACGTGCGCACCCAGCCCTGCCAGGGACTTCAGCGCCGAGGTGGAGCTGGGGATGACGATGACCTCCCGGTCTTCGGCGGCGATGAGTTCGGACATCGTCTCGAACAGGTCCCCCACCTCCGGAGTCAGCGCCGTGGCCCCGTTGAGCGCGGTGTGCATGAGCAGTCCCGTGCCCTTGACCAGGGCGATGAGCTTCGTCTCGCCCTCCTCCTCGTGCATCCGCAGGTCTTCCATATCGAGCCGGGCGATCCCGTATTCGCCGAGGCGGTCGATGACGGTCGCGGCGGTCGTTTCGTCGGCGACGTGGACGTGGACCTTGGCCGCGTTGATGACGATCGAGGTCCCGCCGAGGCGGTCGAGATCCTCGGCGAGCGAGTCCGCGGGGGTGTCGGCGAGGATGGCGACGATCTCGAGTTCGTCGGCGGTGGCTTCGTGGATGATCTTCGGGGCGCGGGCTACCTCGGCGAGCATCGAATCCTGCGGGGTACGGCCGGTGACGGTGGCGTAGAGGAGGTCGAAGAGTTCGACGATTCCCGTCGATCCGGCGTCGACGACCTCGGCTTCGCGCAGCACGGTGAGCTGTCCGGTGGTCTCCCGCAGGGCGGACCGGGAGCGTTCCCGCACTGCCGCGATGACATCGATCAGGGAGGCTCCGTCGTCGGCACGTTCGCGGGCCTCGGTGGCCATGGCGTCGAGGACGGTGAGCATGGTGCCGTCGACGGGTCGGGCGACGGCGGACCGAGCCCGGTCGGACGCGGTCTCCAGGGCGGTGGCCATGGCGTCGGCGGTGGCCACGGTGACTCCGGCCAGAGCATCGGCGACGCCCTGCAGAGCGACAGCGAGGATGAGCCCGGAATTGCCGCGCGCACCACGTCCGGCTCCGGCGGCCAGTGCCGCGACGACCTGTGGGAGGGTGACGGGGCCGGTGAGCTCTTCGACGGCGAGGTAGGCGGCGCGCAGAGTGTGGTACATGTTCGTGCCCGTGTCGCCGTCGGGGACGGGGAAGACGTTGAGCTCGTCGATCTCGGTGCGTTCCTTGCGCAGCCGGTCGACCGCACGGCGGGCCCAGCGGGCGGCCAGACGA
This sequence comes from Brevibacterium sp. Lmc1, assembly GCF_057654315.1. Lineage (NCBI taxonomy): Bacteria > Bacillati > Actinomycetota > Actinomycetes > Micrococcales > Brevibacteriaceae > Brevibacterium > Brevibacterium sp. Lmc1. The sequence goes on from NZ_CM172803.1 coordinate 2,797,624, forward strand.
CCGTTGAGGCTGATGGCGTTGCTCATGTCACTTCCCGAAATGGCTGAAACCGCTCGCCGGCACGGGTGTGCCGTCGAGGCTGACATCGTGTCCGGTGCGGACCTCACCGATTCTCCGCCAGCCTACTCCAGGCACGGCGGACGGCGGCGCAGACGCGGCGAAGCCGTGGTCCTCTCCCCCGTCGAGCACCCAGGACAGCGCCAGATCCTCTGCCGTCGCGGCCACCTCCGTTTTTCCGACCCCGTCGCCTGACCCTCCAGTCGCCCGTGTTTCGAGCACGAATTCGGCTGCGGGCAGCAGCGGGTCGACGAGGTCGCGCAGGAGTGATCGGTCAAGGTCGATGCCCACCCCCGAGGCGGTTGCCACCCGGGCGAGGTCGAGGCTGAGCCCGTCGGAGACGTCGATCATCGCCGAGGCCGCCCCGACCGTGCGTAGCGCACCGTAGCCAGGCTGTGGCGCCAGCTGGGTGTCGATGAGCGAACGGAGTTCCGGTCCGGCGGTGTCAGGTCGCGCTCCGGCGAAGAGCAGGTCGAGCCCGGCGGCGGATCGACCGACCGTTCCGGCCAGGTAGAGCGAATCTCCGGGCCGGGCGCCGGAGCGCAGAATTGCGGACTCCTCCTCCACCGTCCCGAGAGCGGTGATGGCGATGACGATGAGACCCGAGGACGACAGATCCCCGCCGATGATCGGCACCGTGCAGTCCAAAGCCGTCCCTGCTCGTTCCGCTTCGTCGAAGAGCCCGGAGTACAGGGCTTCGAGGCAGGCGATGTCCGTGTCATCCGGAACGGCGACGGAAACGAGCAGTCCGTGCGGCATCGCTCCCATGGCACAGACGTCGGCGAGGTTCTGGGCCGCTGCCTTGACTCCGAGCTTTTTCCAGTCCAACCACTCGCGAGTGAAGTCCTCGTTCTCCACGAGCATGTCCGCGGTCGAGACGAGTCGACCCTCAGGTGCGGTCACGGCCGCATCATCTCCGGGTCCGACAATCACGTGCGTGCTGCTGGGGTTGCGGCCCAGCACGCGGGAGATGATGTGTGATTCGCCAAGTTCGGACAGTCGGGTCATGGCTCCAGGTTATCGGGCGATACGGTAGTCCTATGAGATCTCGCCCTGCTTCGACGCGCCGCAACGCCCGGCCCGCGCACCGTCGTCGTTCTCTCACCTTCGTCGCATTGGCCACGGTGCTCACCGGTCTGGCGGTGACCGGGTGTTCGCGCACCGTCATCGTCGAACCGGCCAAGGATGCGGCGAATCCGAAGTGTGCCGACATCCTGCTCACCCTGCCCGATGAGATCTCGGGTGAGAAGGCACGCACGACCTCCTCGCAGGGCACGAAGGCGTGGGGAGATCCCAACGTCGCGGTGCTGCGCTGCGGAGTCACTCCCCCCGGGCCGACGACGGATCAGTGCGTGAGCGTGTCCGGAGTCGATTGGATCTCGAAGCCGGTCGAGGACGACGATTCGACGTGGAGGTTCACCAGCTACGGGCGCACCCCCGCCGTCGAGGTGCTCGTCAACCGCAAGGCCGAGTCAGGCAATGACGTGCTCGCCGCGATCTCACCGACCCTGTCGAAGTTCCCTCCGGAGAACGAGTGCGTCGGAGCCGAGGACATCGCCGGCTAGAGCGCCCACCGAAGACGCGATTGCTCCACGGAGGCGGTTGCTCCGCGGCCCGCGTGCCTACTTCGCGCGGGCGTGGTCGATCAGGGCGATCGAGATGAGTTCGCCGATGAGTTCGGAGTATTCGAGTCCCGACTGCGCCCACATGAACGGGTACGCCGAGGTGGGAGTGAACCCGGGAAGGGTGTTGAGTTCGTTGATGACGACCTCGCCGGTGTCCGTGACGAAGGTGTCGACGCGGGCCAGACCGGTGCAGTCGAAGAGACGGAACACCGAGGCGGCCAACTCCTGAACCCGGGCGGTCACCGTCTCGTCGAGATCGGCCGGACAGGTGACCTCCGCGGCGGCGAGGTCGAGGTACTTGGCGTCGAAATCGTAGAAGGAGTGGTCGCCGCTCACCCGGATCTCTCCGGGAGAGGACACTCGCAGCTCCGTGTCATAGACAGAACCGAGCACGGCGCATTCGACCTCACGACCGCTGACCTCGGGTTCGACGATGACCTTGGAGTCGTGTTCGAAGGCACCGAGCAGGGCGGCTTCGAGGTCGGCCGCCTCGGCGACCCGGCTGACTCCCATGGACGATCCGGCACGGGCGGGTTTGACGAACACGGGCAGGCCGAGCGCGGCCACTCGCCTCTCCGCCTCCGCGCGGTCTGCGGCCCACATCGTCTCGGTCACGAGCTCCCACGGGCAGGTGGGGACTCCGGCGTGGGCCATGAGTGACTTCGTGTAGTGCTTGTCCATGCTCGCGGCGGAGGAGAACACTCCGGAGCCGACGAACGCGGTGTCGCTGAGTTCGAACAGTCCCTGCAGGGTTCCGTCCTCACCGAAGCGGCCGTGCAGGAGTGGGAAGAATACGTCGACGGCACCGAGTTCGGTGTAATTGCCCTCGGCATCGCGGTGCAGCAGCGGTGACCCGTCGGCAGAGACCGGAGGAATCACCTCGGTCCCATTGTCCGTGACCTCGGGCATGGCTTGCGGGTCGAAGCGCATGCTCGCCCAGTCGTCGACGACCCGCCACACACCGGTCTTCGTGATGCCGATCGGCAGAACATCGAAGGCATCGGCGTCGATGGCACCGATCACCCCGGCCGCGGTGACGCAGCTGACGGAGTGCTCGCTCGAACGGCCTCCGAAGAGGACTGCGACAAGGGGCCGGTGATCGTTGTCTGCCATGAGTTTCCTTGCTGAAGTGGTACTCCCGTGCACTCGGACCGGACACGGGTGCGCACAGCGGGTCAGGTGTGCGCGGACTGAAAGACTTTAGCTCACTTGGCCTCGTACGTGCATTCCAGCCACGCCCGGCCGATGCCCTTGAAGAACATGTTGAAGCCGGCGAAGGCAGGTGTTGCGGATTCGTCGATGCCCAGCGGTTCGGCCAGAGCGGTGACGATGAAGAAATAGCGGTGCGGTCCGTGGCCCTCCGGCGGGGCGGCACCGACGAAGCGGGGTTCGCCGGCGTCGTTGCGCAGGGTCACGGCACCGCTGGGCAGGCGGTCGGCGGCCGGGTCACCGGCGTTGGCCTCCAGGCTCGTCACCGAGGCGTCGAGGTCGGTGATGACCCAGTGCCAGAAGCCCGAGCCGGTGGGAGCGTCGGGGTCGTAGCAGGTCACGGCGAAGGCCTTGGTCTCTTCGGGGAACCCGGACCAGGACAGCTGCGGCGAGACGTCCTCACCGCCGGGCACGCCCATGGCGCCGGAGAGCTGGGGGCCGGTGAGCACCCCACCGTCTTCGATGTCGGTGCTCGTCAGCGTGAAGGTGGGAAGTTCGGGAAGGTTGAAGAACGGTGAGTTGGCGCTCATTTGTGCTCCTAGTTTTCCAGCGGGTGCCTGAGATTCGGTGTGAATCAGGCGGGTGGTCCTTCGTGCTTACGCTTCCGAGACAACAGCAATCCGGCGAGTTCGTCAACCTGCAGTTTTCCGGCGAGAACCGCACAGACCGCCTCGGTGATGGGCAGGTCGACGCCGTTGCGTCGCCCCAGGGCGAGGACGGCGGGAGCGGATTTCACGCCTTCGGCCGTCTGCGAGGTGTGGGCGATGACGTCCTCGAGGCTCATCCCCTCACCGAGGTGGCGTCCGAAGGTGCGATTGCGCGACAGGGGCGAGGCGCAGGTGGCCACGAGGTCGCCGAGCCCGGCGAGTCCGGACAGGGTGTGCGCCTCGGCGCCCATGGCCGCGGCTAGGCGAGAGGTTTCGGCGAGCCCGCGGGTGATGATCGACGCCTTCGAGTTGTCGCCGAGCTTCTGTCCGTCGGCGATGCCCACGGACAGGGCGATGATGTTCTTGATCGCACCGCCGATCTCGACGCCGACGACGTCGGTGTTCGTATACGGGCGGAAGTACGCGTTCGCGCTGATCTCCGCGACCACCTCGGCGGTGGTGATGTCGGAGGACGCGACGACGGTGGCGGTGGGCTGCCGGTCGGCGATCTCCCGCGCCAGATTGGGTCCGGAGACGACGGCGATCTGGGATTCGTCGACCTCGGCGACCTCGGCGATGACCTCGGACATGCGTTTGCCGGTGTCGACCTCGATGCCCTTCATCAGGCTCACGAGCTTCACACCCTCACGCAGATGCGGCTTCCACCGGGTGAGGTTCTCCCGCAGGGTCTGGGCGGGCACGGCGAGGACGATGACCTCGGCGTCGGTGACCGCGGCGATATCGTCAGCGGTCGCACTCAGCCCCTCGGGCAGGAGTCGCTCGCCCAGGTAGCGCTCGTTGGTGTGCGTGGAGTTGATCTCTTCGGCGACCTCGGGACGGCGGGCCCACAGGGTGACGGGGAATCCGGCGTCGGCGATGACCGCGGCGTAGGTGGTTCCCCACGATCCGGCTCCGAGGACGGTGATCTTGTCGACGCTCATTCGCCAGTCTCCTTAGCTGTGAAACGCTGCGGCAGTTCGCGTTCGGACAGTTCGGCCACCATCGCCGCCACGGTGTTCTTCACACGCTGGGAGAGGTCTCCCATCGTCTTCTTCTCAGCCCGGTGATCCCACAGATCCGAATAGTCGATGGCGGGACCGAAGGCCACGACGGAGTCATGGCTGAAGGGGCGGAAGCGGACCTTCTTCTGCCCGCGCGGGTAGACCGTGTCCAGTCCCCAGTGGGCGACGGGGATGATCGGGGCTCCGGTCTCCAGCGCCAGCCGGGCAGTGCCGGTCTTGAAGTGCTGGGGCCACAGCTCCGGGTCCTTCGTCAGCGTGCCCTCGGGGTAGATGACGACGGTCTGGCCGTTCGCCAGGGCGTCCTTCGCATATTCGAGGGAGTCCCCGGCCGAGGCCGAGGCGCGCAGCACCGGGATCTGCCCGATGGTCTTGAGGATCTTGCCGAGCACCCCGGTGAACAGCGTCGACTTCGCGAGGAAGTGCGGCATCCGACCGTTGCGCTTCAGCGCCAGCCCCACGAGGATCGGGTCGAGATGGTTGGCATGGTAGGCGGCGGCGATGATGCCCGTGCCGGCCGGCGGCAGGTGCTCGACTCCCCGCACGCTCATCTTCGTGGCCGTGCGCATGAGCCCGAAGGCCGCTGTGGCGGCGACGGTGCCGGCCCGGTTCTGGGACCGCACCGAGGCGGGATCGAAGGAGACGAGATCGTGGTCGTTCGCGTCCGGTTCGATGTCGGCGCTCATGCGGAGACCTCGGCACCGAGTCCGGTGAGTTTGTCGAGGAAGTTCTCGTAGCCGCGGTTGATGAGTTCGATGCCGTGGACTTCGCTCGCACCCTGGGCAGCCAATGCGGCGATGAGGTGGCTGAAGCCGCCGCGCAGATCGGGAACGTCGATGCGGGTGCCCTTGAGGTCGGTGGGTCCGGAGATCACGGCCGAGTGTTGGTAGTTCCGTCGTCCGAAGCGGCAGGGAGTGCCGCCGAGACATTCGCGGTAGAGCTGGATCTGCGCACCCATATCGCGCAGGGCGTCGGTGAAGCCGAAGCGGTTCTCATACACGGTCTCGTGGATGATCGACAGACCTTCGGCCTGAGTCATCGCGACGACCAACGGCTGCTGCCAGTCGGTCATGAAGCCGGGGTGGACGTCGGTTTCCAGCGCAAAGGATCGGAGTTTGCCGCCGGGGTGGCGGAAGCGGATGCCGTTCTCCTGCACATCGAATTCTCCGCCGATCTTGCGGAAGACGTTGAGGAACGTGATGAGCTCCGGCTGGCTGGCGCCTTCGACGAAGATGTCTCCGCCGGTGGCCAGTGCCGCCGAGGCCCAGGACGCGGTCTCGTTGCGGTCGGGCAGGGCGCGGTGGATGAACCCGCGGAGGGTGTCGACGCCTTCGATGCGCACAACGCGGTCGGTGTCGACGGTGATGATCGCGCCCATCTTCTGCAGCAGCGCGATGAGATCCATGATCTCCGGTTCGATGGCCGCGCCCCGCAGCTCGGTCACGCCTTCGGCGCGGACCGCGGTCAGCAGCACCTGTTCCGTGGCACCGACGGAGGGGTAGGGCAGTTCGACCTTGGTGCCCTGCAGGCGGCTGTGCGCCTTGAGCATGATGCCGCCGGGGGTCTTGTCGACCTCGGCTCCGAACTTGCGGAGCACATCGAGGTGGAAGTTGATGGGGCGGTCGCCGATATGGCAGCCGCCGAGGTCGGGGATGAACGCCTGACCGAGGCTGTGCAGGAGAGGTCCGCAGAAGAGGATCGGGATGCGAGAGGATCCGGCGTGGGCGTCGATGTCGACGATGGAGCCCTGAGCCACATCGGCCGGGTCGAGGTGGAGTTCGCCGTCGGGCTGGTCCCCGTCGGGGCCGGAGGTGACGCGGACTCCGTGGAGTTCAAGGAGTCCGGTGACGATCTCGACATCGCGGATGTTGGGCACGCCGCGCAGCACGGACGGGGTCTCACCGAGCAGAGAGGCCACCATCGCCTTGGGCACCAGGTTCTTGGCGCCGCGGACTCGGACGGTGCCGTCCAGCGGATTTCCCCCACGTACTTCGAGCATGTTCCTCCCTGATTCCGATGATCGGATCCGGGCGGGATGCCACCCGGAGACGGTGCCCCACGATTGCCGCGGGCACCGTCCTAGACTAACCCAGCCGACGGTATCCCACCGATTCGCCGAGGATGCCCACCGTCACGTCCGGACGTGTGACGGTGGGCATCCTCGGCGGGGTGGAAACGGTACGGGTGGGCCGGCTTAGGTGAGGGTCAGACCTTGGCGGGCAGGGTCGTCGGCTTGAAGGCGAAGCGGGAGGATTCGTAGGCGACGATCTCGTCTTCCTTGGCCAGGGTGAGGCTGATGTCGTCGTGGCCTTCGAGCAGGCGCCAGCGCGTGTAGTCGTCGATCTGGAAGGACACGGTGACGGTGTCGCACGTCACGGTCTTCTCGTTCAGGTCGACGGTGATCGAGGTGCCGGGATGGTTCTCGAGGATCTTCCAGATCAGTTCGATATCGGCCTGTTCGAGCTGGGCGGCCAGCAGGCCCTCTTTGCCGGAGTTGCCGCGGAAGATATCGCCGAAGCGGGAGGACAGGACGACGCGGAAGCCGTAGTCCTTGAGCGCCCAGACGGCGTGCTCGCGGGAGGAGCCGGTGCCGAAGTCGGGGCCGGCGACGAGGACGGAGCCGGATGCGAAATCGGGGTCGTTGAGGACGAAATCGTCGCCTGACCGCCACCGGTAGAACAGGGCGTCCTCGAAGCCAGTGCGGGTGACCCGCTTGAGGAACTTCGCGGGAATGATCTGGTCGGTGTCGATATTGGATCGGCGCAGAGGAACGCCGATGCCGGTGTGGGTGGTGAAAGCTTCCATGGCTCGTCCTCCTTTGTCAGTCGTTCGCCGAGACGGGTGTCAGGTTGAGGGACAGGCGGTTGTCGGCCCATTCCACGGGTTCGGCATCCCGCGGCAGGTCGGCGACGTCGCCCGGTGAGGAGAGCGTGCCGCGCACCGCGGTGGCCGCGGCCACGAGCGGTGAGACGAGGTGGGTGCGCCCGCCCTTGCCCTGGCGGCCTTCGAAGTTGCGGTTCGAGGTCGAGGCGCAGCGTTCGCCTTCGGCCAGCTGGTCCGGGTTCATCCCTAAGCACATCGAGCAGCCGGCGAAGCGCCATTCGCCGCCGAAGTCCTTGAAGATGACGTCGAGGCCCTCTTCTTCGGCCTGGAGTCGGACCTTCGCGGAGCCGGGAACGACCATGAAGCGGACGTTGTCGGCCTTCTTGCGGCCGCGGACCACCTCGGCGGCGGCCCGGAGATCTTCGATCCGGGAGTTCGTGCAGGACCCGAGGAAGACGGTGTCGACGTCGATCTCGCGCAGCGGCGTGCCCGGGGTCAGGCCCATATAGGCCAGCGCATTGGCGGCTGCGGCTTTGTCGTTCTCGTCGGTGAAGTCGTCGGGGCTGGGCACGCTCGCCGACAGCGGCAGGCCCTGGCCCGGGTTCGTTCCCCAGGTGACGAAGGGTTCGATGTCTTCGGCCTTGAGGACCACCTCGGCGTCGAATTCCGCGCCTTCGTCGGTGTAGAGGGTCTTCCAGTACTCGACGGCCGCGTCCCAGTCTTCGCCTTCGGGGGCGTGGGGACGGCCCTTGACGTATTCGAAGGTCGTCTCGTCGGGGGCGACCATTCCGGCGCGGGCGCCAGCTTCGATCGACATATTGCAGATCGTCATCCGGGCTTCCATCGACAGCTGGCGGATGGCCGAGCCGCGGTATTCGAGCACGTAGCCCTGTCCCCCGCCGGTGCCGATCTTCGCGATGATGGCGAGGATGATGTCCTTGGCGCTCGAGCCTTCGGGCAGGTCGCCGTCGACGGTGATCGACATCGTCTTGAAGGGCTTGAGGCTGAGCGTCTGCGTGGCGAGCACGTGTTCGACCTCGGAGGTGCCGATGCCGAAGGCGAGCGCTCCGAAGGCGCCGTGGGTGGAGGTGTGCGAGTCGCCGCAGACGACGGTGGTGCCCGGCTGGGTCAGACCCAGCTGCGGTCCCACGACGTGGACGATTCCCTGGTCGGCGTCGCCGAGGCTGTGCAGGCGGATGCCGAATTCCTCGGCGTTCTTGCGCAGGGTGTTGATCTGCGTGGCCGAGGTCGGTTCGGCGATCGGCTTGTCGATGTCCCACGTCGGGGTGTTGTGGTCCTCGGTGGCGATGGTGAGGTCGGGGCGGCGCACTGGGCGCCCGGCGAGTCGGAGTCCGTCGAAGGCCTGCGGGCTGGTCACCTCGTGGACGAGGTGGAGGTCGATGTAGATAAGGTCCGGCGCACCGTCAACACCTCGTGAGACGACGTGATCGGCCCAGACCTTCTCGGCCAATGTGCGTGGCATGGTTCCTCCCGCCGGTGCAGGGATCTCTGCACCCGATGTAGACCTGACGGGCCGAGGTACGGCGCGTCGATGAACTGCGATGTGCGCACTGGAGTGAGTGCGTATTCGAAATCTACTCGCCCGTATCGCAATGCGAACTTGCATCTCGCCCACTGAGACGCGCACAATGGTGCCTATGACAAGCAATGGTAGCGGCGTCGGGGTCATCGACAAGGCCGCAATGGTTCTCTCCGCACTTGAGGCCGGACCCGCCTCTCTCGCCGAATTGGTGACGCTGACCGGACTGGCACGCCCCACTGCCCACCGCCTGGCTGTTGCCCTCGAATTCCACCGCATCGTCGGTCGCGACCTGCAGGGACGTTTCGTCCTCGGGCCGCGTCTGGCCGAGCTGTCGTCGGCCGCCGGCGAGGACCGCCTGCTGGCCGCGGCCGGGCCGGTGCTCGGTCAGCTGCGCGATCAGACGGGTGAGTCCGCTCAGCTCTTCCGCCGTCAGGGCGATCTGCGCCTGTGCGTGGCCGCGGCCGAGCGCCCCGTGGGTCTGCGCGACTCCGTGCCGATCGGCGCGACGCTGTCGATGCGCGCCGGTTCTGCGGCTCAGGTGCTGCTGGCCTGGGAGGAGCCGGACCGTCTGCACACGGGCCTGCGCGGTGCCCGGTTCTCCGCGACCATGCTCTCCGGGGTCCGCCGCCGAGGCTGGGCCCAGTCCATCGCCGAACGCGAACGGGGGGTCGCCTCGGTGTCGGCTCCCGTGCGCGGTCCGAGCAATCGGGTGGTCGCAGCCGTCTCGATCTCCGGACCGGTCGACCGGCTCACCCGCCAGCCCGGCCGCCTGCACGCGAAGTCGGTCATCGACGCCGCGCGTGCGCTGACCGAGGCACTCGTGCGCGGCTGAGTCCGACTCAGCTCCCATCGCACCTCGCCCAGCGGCGAACGGGTTGACCGCGGGCCCGGAGGATCATCCCTCCGGGCCCGCGGTCGTGCCTCCAGGCCCGCGGTCGTGCCTCGTCCTTGAAGTCGGCCCGACCTCCGGGCTTGTACTATGGCCCCATGATCGCCGCTCAGAGACGCAACATCATCGTCGATACGATCGAGAGAGACGGCGCCGTCTCCATCACCTCCCTGTCGGAGAAGCTCGATACTTCGGCCGTGACCATCCGCCGGGACCTCGATCAGCTCGCCGAGGAGGGCAGACTCATCCGCACCCATGGCGGCGCCGTTCTCGCCTCGAGCGCGCGGGAGTCGAGCTATGCGGAGAAGCTCGAGCAGGCTCTGGCCGAGAAGACGGCGATCGCGCGTGCTGCAGCGACCCAGGTGCGCAACGGCGACGTCGTGGCGCTGGGGCCGGGAACGACGACAGAGCTGTTGGCCAAGGAGCTCATGACGCGTTCGGGTCTGCGCGTGGTGACGAATTCGCTGCTCGTCGCCGAGGCCATGGTCTCCTCCCCCGACAACGAGGTCATCGTCGTCGGCGGTCTGCTGCGCCATTCGATCCGGGCCTTCGTCGGCGGCGGCACGGTGTCTCAGCTGCTCGGCCTGCGCGCCGACACCGTCTTCCTCTCCGGGAACGGACTGGCCGCGGACTTCGGCCTGTCGACACCGGCGTTCCCCGTCGCCGATACGGATCGGGCCATGGCCGCCGGGGCAGGGCGCGTCACTGCACTCGTCGATCACACGAAGGTCGGCCTCCGCTCGTCGGTGCTCACTGTTCCGACCGAGCAGATCCAGCAGCTCATCACCGATTCGAAGAGCGAAGAATCCGAACTCACCGCCCTGCGCGAGGCGGGGGTTGAGGTCGAGGTCGTCTGACCCTCGCCAGCAAACGATCAAAACTGTTCAGGTTCGATCACTAGCGATCAGGCTCACAATCCTCTAAAGTGTCCACTCGGGTGTCATACACCACACGCAGCCATGCACTGACGCATTACGAAGCGATGCACTGACGCATATGGAGGAACCTTGGAAGCAATCCGCTTGGACGCACAGTGGATCGACTATCTGCTGATAGCGATCTACTTCATCTTCGTCCTCGGCATCGGCTGGTTCGCCAAGCGCGGGATCTCCTCGAGCATCGAGTTCCTCCTCTCCGGACGGAGCCTGCCTGCTTGGGTCACGGCTCTCGCGTTCGTCTCGGCCAACCTCGGCGCCGTGGAGATCATGGGCATGTCCGCCACGGGAGCCCAGTACGGCATGCCGACGATGCACTACTTCTGGATCGGCGCGGTCCCGGCGATGCTGTTCCTCGGCGTCGTGATGATGCCGTTCTACTACGGTTCGAAGGTCCGGTCGGTTCCGGAGTTCATGCGCAAGCGCTTCGGCACGGGCGCTCACCTCGTCAACGCACTGTCCTTCGCGGTCGCACAGCTGCTCATCGCCGGCGTCAACCTGTTCCTGCTCGGCACGATCGTCAATCGACTGCTCGGCTGGCCGCTGTGGATCACTCTCATCGTCGCCGCCGCGATCGTCCTGTCCTACATCACCCTCGGCGGGCTGAGCGCGGCCATCTACAACGAGGTGCTGCAGTTCTTCGTCATCGTCGCGGCCCTCCTGCCGCTGACGCTCATCGGCCTCAACCGCGTCGGCGGCTGGGACGGGCTGGTCGACCGTGTGAGCAATGACGGAATGCTCGGCGCCGAACAGCTGAGCAGCTGGCCCGGCGAGCAGCTCTCCGGCTTCTCCAACCCCGTGCTCTCGGTCGTCGGCATTGTCTTCGGCCTCGGCTTCGTCCTCTCCTTCGGCTACTGGACGACGAACTTCGTCGAGGTCCAGCGCGCCATGGCGTCGAAGTCGATCAATGCCGCGCGCCTGACCCCGATCATCGGCGCATTCCCGAAGATGCTCATCCCCTTCATCGTCGTCGTCCCCGGCATGATCGCCGCGGTCCTCGTGCCGCAGATGACGCAGTTCAAGGAGATCTCGGCCTCCATCGACGAGGCGACCGCGCTGGAGCAGACGGGCGTGACGTACAACGATGCGCTCCTGCTGCTCATGCGCGAGGTCCTGCCCAACGGTCTCCTCGGTGTGGCGATCGCCGGCCTCCTCGCCGCGTTCATGGCCGGTATGGCCGCGAACATCTCCGCGTTCAACACGGTCTTCAGCTATGACCTGTGGCAGCAGTACGTGGTCAAGGACCGCGAGGACGACTACTACCTGAAGATCGGCCGCTGGGCGACGATCGGCGCCTGTGTCGTCGCGATCTTCACAGCGCTCATCGCGGGCAACTTCTCCAACCTCATGGACTACCTGCAGACGCTATTCGGCTTCTTCAACGCCCCGCTGTTCGCCACGTTCATCCTCGGTATGTTCTGGAAGCGGATGTCGGCGACCGCCGGTTGGGTCGGCCTCGTCGGCGGCACGCTCTCGGCCGTGTTCGTGTTCATACTCGCCGAGACCGGAGTCCTCGATCTGCCCGGTCAGGGTGCCGCATTCCTCGCGGCCAGCACGGCGTTCGTCGTCGACATCGTTCTGTCGGTGATCGTCACCCTGTTCACCACGCCGAAGCCCGCCGCGGAGCTGCGCGGACTCGTCTACTCGGAGACCCCGAAGTCCGATTTCGAGGACCTCAGCGAACCGAAGGCGCCGTTTTGGAAGCGCCCCGTGCCCGTCGCGGGTGTCGCTCTGGTGCTCGTCATCATCCTCAACGTGACATTCGGCTGAAGGAGCCAGTGAGACCCATGAGCAATTCCAACGAACTGACCAAGACCGCAGGCGCCTTCGACGTCCGCAACTTCATCGGTGCGCTGCTGGCGATCTTCGGCGTCATCCTCACGATCGCCGGAATCGTCGGCTTCACTCCCGACGAAGCCGAGCGCACCGGCGGGGTGGATGCGAACCTGTGGACCGGGATCGGCCTCATCATCGCCGCGGCCGTCTTCCTCATCTGGGCGAAGCTGCGCCCGATCCGCATCGTCGAAACTCCCGACGACGCCGCGGGCGCGGCCAGCACCGACTGACACCGTCGCCGAGGCGGACCTTGGGTCCGAGTGATTCCCTGAGTCCGCGCGGTGCCGGGTCAGAAGCGACCCTAGGCCGTCTGAGCCGGTCTGCTCAGAGCGAGGCCATCGCTCTCACAACCTCGGGGAAGTCCGCGACCGGTACGGCCGTCGAGGCCTCCTCGAGGGTCAGCAGCCGGGCACCGGGAATCTCCCGGGCGAGCGCCTCCGCATTGCCCACGGGGAAGAACGGGTCACGCCTGCCGTGCACGACGAGAGTCGGCACCGTCAGCCGCGGCAGTCGTTCTCGCCAGCGTGGCTGGCAGTCGAGGCGGGAGAACACCATTCCCAGTTGATCGGCCAGATGATCTTCCGGATCCGAGTTCTGTGTCGGAACTGAGCCCTGTTCTGAATCAGAGCCCTGTGTTCGCTCCCAGATCCGCACGGCGACCTCGCGGGCCTCTTCAGGGTCGTCGCCGAGGATCCGTGCACCTTCGGCCATATAGTCGGCCACCGAGTCGACGTCCGTCCAGTCCGGCTGCGGTCGGGAGAAGAGCAGACCCATCGTCGCCTCATCATGATCCGGCAGGTCATCGTCGACGGGACCGGGAGCGACCGGTCGGGTGCCGATGAGAGTGAGTGCCGAAAACGCCTCAGGGTGGTCGAGCGCCGCGACCTGTGCGACCATCCCGCTGATACCGATTCCTGCGAGATGAGCGGGTCGGCCATCGAAGGTCCGTGCGAGTTCGGCGGCATCAGCCGCGAGGTCTCGCAGAGTGTAGTCCGGTGATTCGAGATCACCATGGCTCGAGGCCCCGGCATCCCGGAGATCGCAGCGCACAACGTGACGTCCCTGCTCTGCCAGCTGCTCGCACAGAGCATCGGGCCAGGACAGCATCGTCGGGGCACCGAGGCAGAGAACCAGCAGCGCATCCGCCTCTCCGAACTCGTCGACGCCGAGGCTCACTCCATTGACGTCGCAGATATCCATGCCGCTCCCCCGCTCCGAGTTCATCCTCGTCTGAGGTTCAAGCATGAACCGCGTTGCTTAGAGAGGTCAATGCCTGCCCGGCTCGGCCGCACCGGCGGCTCAGCCGAAACAGGTTCGGCCGAATCAGGGGCTCAGTCGAAACGGGCAGCACCCCGGCCCGCGCTGACGGCGAAGATGTCCGGCTCCCCGTAGCCGTGCTCGGCGAATGCCGCGGTGACGGCGTCGCCGACCTGGTCGACCTGGTCTGCGTGGATGAGGGCGATCGCGGAACCGCCGAAGCCGCCGCCGATCATCCGCGCCCCGAGTGCTCCGGCTCCCATCGCGGCGGCCACCGCCACGTCGAGTTCGACGCACGAGACCTCGTAGTCGTGCTGCAGAGATTCGTGGGAGGCCACCAACAGGTCGCCGATGGCACTGATGCGCGCGTCATGGTCGTCGCCGGTTGCTCGTTCATTGTCCTCGAGCAGTTCGACGGTGGCGCGGACCCGAGCGTTTTCGGCGATGACGTGGCGCACCCGCTTCCGCTGCTCCTCGGTCAGTTCGCTCAGGTCGACGTCATCGGCGAGTTCCCGCAGACTGTCGACTCCGAAGATCGCGGCGGACTCCTCACAGGTCCTCCGTCTGGCGCCGTACCCGCTTTCGCTGTGCGAGTGAGAGACCTTCGAGTCGATGACGAGGAGTCTGAGCCCCTCGGCGTCGAGGTCGAAGGGAATCTGGCGAGCGCTGAGGTCACGGCAGTCGAGGAAGAGCGCATGCCCGGCCTCGGTCATGATCGACGCGGCCTGGTCGACGATGCCCGTCGGCGCACCGACGAAGTCGTTCTCGGCTCGCTGAGTCAGCAGGACTTTCTCCCGGTCGTCGAGGCCGAGGCCATACACCTCGTCGAGGGCGATGAGCACCGCGACTTCGAGTGCGTGCGATGACGACAGTCCGGCACCGACAGGCACGGTGGATTCGATATAGAGGTCGACTCCGCCGACCACCGTGCCGGTGGTCTTCGCGATCTCATCGACGACTCCCGCAGGATGACTCAGCCAACCGGGCAGGGTTCCGGGCACGAGTTCCGCGGCCGCGAACTGGCCGAACATTCTCTGGCCGGTGTCATCGCGATGGTCTGAAACGATGCGAATGCTCTCCCCACGCCGAGGCGGTTCCACAGATCCAGTGTTCCCTGCGTCATCGACCTGCTGCTCTGAGGCGTCCCCGCCTCGCCCGGCAGCGCCGTTGTCGGGTCGCCGACCGATGGCGACGTACACCGCCCGATCGATGGCGATCGGCAGGACGAAGCCGGCGTTGTAGTCGGTGTGTTCGCCGATGAAGTTCACCCTGCCTGGAGCACGGAAGGAACCGATCGGACGGTATCCGAACAGGGACTCGAACTCCTCGGCGAGGTGTCCGGGGGTCGGTGTGGATACGGCCTCGGGGGTCTCTGTGGTCATGAACGATCGTCTCCCGGGTCGAACGCCGAAGCCGTGCTCGCGTTCGCGCTCACGGGTACGGCTGCCCCGGCGAGGGGTTCCAGGGCCACGGCACGCAGTCTGGCTGCGGTCTCCTCGGCGGAGACGTCGCCGACGAAGGCACCCATGGCGGCCTCCGAACCGGCGAGGAACTTCAGCTTGTTCTCCGCACGACGGGGGCTCGTGATCTCGAGGTGGAGCCAGTCGGCGCGGCGGTCGGCACTGTTGACCGGCGCCTGGTGCCAGGCCGCGATATACGGTGTGGGACTCGGGTAGAGGCCGTCGATGCGGCGCAGCACCTCCGGATAGACGCGGGCCAGGTCGTCGCGTTCGGTCTCGTCGAGCTCGTCGACGCTTCCCACCTGGCGGTGCGGAACGAGGTGGACCTCGATCGGCCAGCGGGCCGCGAAGGGCACGAAAGCGGAGAAGTGATCGGTCTCAAGAATCATTCGCTCTCCTGCCTCGCGTTCGAAGGCGAGCACATCGCCGAGCAGCGGCCGACCGGTCCGGCGCAGGTGTTCATGCGCCCGGGCCGAGGTGATCGCGGTGTGCGGGGTGACATAGGGGTAAGCATAGATCTGACCGTGCGGGTGGTTCATCGTCACCCCGATCTCCTCCCCGCGGTTCTCGAACATGAAGACCTGTTCGATGCCCGGCAGCGCAGCGAGTTCGGCGGTCCGATTGGCCCACGCGTCGATGACGGTGCGGGCACGCGCGGTGCCGAGGCCCGCGAAGGAGCCGGTGTGCTCCGAGGAGAAGACGACGACTTCGCAGCGGCCGTATCCCGGTCCCGACAGCACGGAGGTCACGGTTTCGGCGGAGTCGGCGGCCGCCTCGGCGAAGGTGGTGTCCACGCTCTGCGCGGACGGAACATCACCGAGGCCGGGGCCGAGGGAGGGGAAGCGGTTCTCGAAGACGGCGACGTCGAAGTCCACTGCCGGGATCTCTGTGGGACGGTCCGTCGTCGACGGGCACAGCGGGCACTCGGCGGCGGCGGGCAGGTGGGTGCGGGTCTGTCGGTGGGTGGCCACGGCGACCCATTCGCCGGTGAGGACGTCGAAGCGCAGGGTTCCGCTGTCGGGGCGCGAATCGTGTGGCCGGGGGTCGGCGGCGATCGTCGGTGCAGGTGAGTCGGGGTCCTGGAAGAACAGGATCTCGCGACCATCGGACAGGTTCGCCCGGCGATGCGACGCTGGCATCAGACCTCCCAAAAGTTATCATTTTCGATCATAATGCTAACATCTGGCGGCCCGGATGCGTGCGGACGGCGTAGAATATCTGCAACTGTTCTTCCCGCGCTCGAGCACCCTGGAGACCCATGACCGCCACCATCGAACTCGCCTGTGACGAGTCAGCGGCGGTCATCTCCCCCATCGGCGCGAGCCTGGTTCGCTTCAGCGTCGGCGATCGTCCGGTCGTGGTGCCGATGAACGCGTTCGACGGAGCCGTGCTCGCCCCCTGGCCGAACCGGATCGATGGGGGTCGCTACGACTTCGCCGGGGACAGCTACCGGCTGCCGATCACCGAGCCCGAGCGGGGTACTGCCTTGCACGGCCTCGTCGCCGATGTCGAATGGTCCGTAGTCGAGCGCACCGAGTCGACGGTCAGTCTCGCATTCACGCTGGAGCCGACTGCGGGGTATCCGTTCAGGTTCGATCTGCAGGTGGATTTCGAACTCGCCGAGGCGGAGCTGCGCATGCGCGCACGTGCCCTGAACACGGGGTCGGCTCCCGCACCGTTCGGTTTCGGATTTCATCCGTGGCTCTCCCCGGGCACGGCCCCATCGGGTACAACCGACCCCGTTGACGGTGCCCTTGTCGATGAGGCTCAGCTCGTCATTCCCGCTGCGCGCTGGTACGAGACCGATGAGCGGCTTATCCCCACGGCTGTTCGCCCCTTCGATGACGGCACTGCCGTCCCGGCCGATCATGCCTCCGATGATTCGGCATGCATGGTGTGCAAGGACTTCCGGGCGCTGCGCCTCATCGGCGGCACGGTCCTCGATGATGCGTACGGCTCACCTCGGCGCGGTGACGACGGATGGTCGCGGGCACGGCTGAAGGGTGCAGATCTGCGCGAGGTCGTCGTCGGGATGGGGCCGGGGTTCCGCACCTGGCAGGCGTGTACGGGCGACGGCCTCGATGAGGATCTGGCACGTCGGGCGATTGCGATCGAGCCGATGACCTGTCCCCCGAATGCATTCGCAGCGGGCGAAGCCGGCGAGGACTTCGACGTCGTCGCCCCGGGTGACGAGCTTGTCGTCGAGTGGAGCATCGCTCTGACCGGGGCAGACGACACTTCGTGCTTCCTTCCGAAATGACAGTCGCCCTGCCGCGAGTCGGCGCATCCTGATAGGTTGCGACTACAGGCAGATATCAGGCGAGCGTGCCCTGTCCTGGGTGCGTTCCATTCTCGAAGGGGACACCATGTCGACACCGCAGAACCCGAACGACCCGAACAGCAGCTCGGCTGAGCAGAATCTCGACGGCCAGAACCCCGGTGCGAGCGACCAGCCGGAGAGTGCCCAGTCCGCCTCGGACCAGTCGGCGCAGAATCCTCAGGACACTCAGTTCCAGCCCAACCAGGATGCACCGGCATCGCAGCCTGGCCAGGATGCGCAGTTCCAGCCCGAGCAGCCCACCTATCAGCAGGGCACCTATGATCCCAATGCCTATCAGGCACAGGGGCAGCCGTACCAGCAGGGCGGGTATTCGCAGCCCGGCGCCTATCAGCAGGATCCTTATCAGCAGCACGCATACTCGCAAGGAGCGGCCCAGCAGCAGGCTTATGGTCAGCCTGCGTATGGTCAGGCTCCGCAGTCGGCGCCTCAGCAGGCTGGGTTCTTCAAGTCGCTGTTCGATATCCGCTTCGACAACTTCATCGCGGTGAAGTGGGCGGGCTTCATCTACATCATCGCGATCGTGGTCGCGGTCCTGTCCTATCTCGGGACTATCGTCGCCGGCATCACCACGGGAATCGCCGCAGGTTCGGCGTCGAGCTACCTCAGCGGCGGACCGAGCTTCAGCGTGCTTCCACTGATCCTGTCGATCATCTTCGGCTGGATCATCCCGGCCCTGTGGGTCATCGGCGTGCGTCTCGTGCTCGAGCTCATCGTCTCCAATATCAAGACTGCCGAACATACGAAGCGCATCGCCGATTCAGTCGGCCACTGACTCACTGCGCCCGCCCTATATTTCTGGTGCAGGAGCGGCTTCAATGTGCAGAAGTGGTGATCTCAATCAGTGCATATGAATCTTGAACCCGCAGATGCTGACACGGTGCAGGAACGCCCGTGAATTAGAGTGAGCCCCGCACCGAAATTCGATGCGGGGCTCAACCGTACCCCCGAGCAGATTCGAACTGCCGTTACCGCCTTGAGAGGGCGGCGTCCTAGGCCACTAGACGACGGGGGCTAGAACAACACTCCTGGACTGATCCAGACTGTGTCCGCTGGGCTACCAGGACTTGAACCTAGACTAAATGAACCAGAATCACTCGTGCTGCCAATTACACCATAGCCCAATGTTCTTCAAGGTCATCCCCGAGGAGATTTCCCTGAGCAACGAGATATAACTCTACACAAGCACCCCGCCTCCCGACAAATCCGAGAGGCTCCTTTTCAGTGTGACCTTCTTAACAGAACAGGCTCACCGCACCCGGCCCGTCGACAGGCCCAGAAGTCCCGCGCGCGCAGGCTCGCTCTGCCGGCCCCGACGGCCCCGGCCTCACCCGCGAGCGAGGCCGATGAGCCGGTCGAGGACCCGGTAGCCGTCGGCGCGCAGACCGTTGTGTTCGTACTCGTTCGTCACCCACGGCTGCACCCCGGAGAGATGCTCGGCCGTGGCCAGCGAATACTCCACCGGCACGTACGCGTCCTCGAAGTACACTGCCGCCGCACCACGCACCGAGGCGGCCTGCAGAGCGTCGACATCGTAGAGACCGGGCCACTGACGCGCGGCGACGAGCTCGGCCACCTCGGCGAAGGGCGTAAGCTCCGGATCCTCATGCAGCGACTCCGGCCCGGCATGCTCGCCGGCCAGCAGCGTCGGATCCTTGACCACGGCATCGGGCATCGCCCGCCTGGCCGCCCAATTCGTCACCGTGCCGTCGGCCCAACAGGATTCGTGGATGACGGCATAGAGCGGGTTGCGCCCCGAGAACGGCAGAGACGCGGCAAGGTCATGCCGGAAAGCTCCCGAAGAGAAGTCGAGGTCGAGCAGATAATGCAGCTTCTCCGGACCATCCGAGGCGCCGAGGAAGTGCCCAAGCAGACGGATCCGCTCCGGCGTCGCCCGCGCTCCCCCAGGCAGGGCGAGACCGTCACCGACAGACGCAAGGTCGACGAGGCGCCGCAGCTTCTCACGGTCGCCGGGGAACGCTGCGTAATACTGCTCGGACTTGCGGATCATGCCCTCCCACGTGCGTCCGTAGACGGTCGCCGGGTCGAGGCCGATCGCCGGCAGACCGCCGGTGAAGTACACCTCGTGAAGGGCACTCGAATGCGCGGAGATGTAGCGCAGAGTCGTGAAGCCGCCGAAGGACTGCCCCAGCAGGGACCAGGTTTCCGCGCCGAGGTGGCGGCGCAGGATCTCCGCGTCCTCGACGATCGAATCGGCACGGAAGAAGGACAGCGCCTCGGCGATCGCGGCCGGGTCGTCCCCTACCGTCTCCAGTCCGGTGATGGCCCCATCGACAGAGCCGATCGGATTCGATCTTCCGGTTCCACGCTGGTCGAGCATGACGACCTGGAATTCCTCGAGGGCACGCTTCACCCAGCCGCCGGGACCGCCGACGACGCCCGGGCGCGGGGCTTCCACGCCGGGCCCGCCCTGCAGGTACACGAGGTAGGGCTTCTGACTGTCCGCCTCGGTGGCGATGATCCGGGCGAACACGTCGATCGTATCCGGCAGATCCACCTTCCCCGAGGCGGCAGTCGCGGCGTTCTCCCCCGCCGAGGCGGCCTCCCCCGACCGTCCGAAATGGTCGAAGGGCACGGTGACCGTCACGTCACGGAAGTGCAGTCCCCCACGGGTCCAGTTCTTCTGCTCGACCATGGTCACAGCTGCGCCGCGAGTGCCTTGAGGCGCTTCAGCGAGGAGTCCTTGCCGAGGATCTCCATCGACTCGAACAGCGGTGGTGAGACCTTGCGGCCGGACACGGCCACACGCAGGGGTCCGTAGGCCAGGCGCGGTTTGATCTCCATCTCGTCGACGAGTTTCGCCGACAGCACCTCTTCGAGCTTCGCCGTGGTCCAGTCGTCGAGCCCTTCGAGGACCTCGATGGAGGCGGCGAGCACCTCGGGGGCGGAGTCCTTGAGCGTCTTCAGTCCGTCTTCGGCCATGACGAGGTCGTCATCGGAGGTGAAGAGGAACGCGAGCAGGTCGGGAGCCTCTCCGAGCAGCTTCATGCGGGTCTGCACGAGCGGAGCCGCCTCGTTGAGGATCGCCAGCTGAGCATCTGTCGGGGACTCTGGGAGCACCTCGGCGGCCTGGAGATACGGCACCAGACGGTCACGGAAGTCATCCGGCTCGAGGAGGCGGATGTGGTCGGCGTTGATGGCGGTGGCCTTCTTCACGTCGAAGCGGGCCGGGTTGGGCAGGACGTCGTGGATGTCGAAGGCCTCGGTGAATTCCTTGACGCTGAACACGTCGCGGTCGGGTCCGATGGACCAGCCGAGCAAGGCGAGGTAGTTGATGAGTCCCTCGGGGATGAATCCGTTCTCGCGATGGAGGAACAGATTCGATTCGGGGTCGCGCTTCGACAGCTTCTTGTTGCCTTCGCCCATGACGTAGGGCAGGTGGCCGAACTCGGGAGTCGCCTCGGCGATGCCGATGGCCTTGAGGTGTTCGTAGAGAGCGATCTGACGCGGGGTCGAGGACAGGATGTCCTCGCCGCGGAGCACATGGGTGATGCCCATGAGCGCGTCGTCGACGGGGTTGACCAGGGTGTACAGCGGCTGGCCGTTGGCACGAACGACGACGAAGTCGGGAACGGTGCCGGCCTTGAAGGTGATGTCGCCGCGCACGAGGTCGGTGAAGGTGATGTCCTCATCGGGCATGCGCACGCGCCACACGGGTTCGCGACCCTCGGCGCGGAAGGCAGCCTTCTGCTCGTCGGTGAGGTCGCGGTCGTACCCGTCGTAGCCGAGCTTCGGGTCACGGCCTGCGGCCTTGTGCCGGGCTTCGACTTCCTCGTTGGTCGAGTAGGACTCGTAGATGTGGCCGCCGGCCTTGAGCTTCTCGATGACGTCGGCGTAGATCTCGCCACGCTGGGACTGGCGGTAGGGTCCGTTGTCTCCGCCGACCTCGATGCCTTCGTCCCAGTCCAGGCCCAGCCATTTCAGCGCCTCGACGACCTGACCGAAGCTCTCCTCGGAGTCACGTGCCGCGTCGGTGTCCTCGATGCGGAAGACGAACTTGCCGCCGGTGTGCTTGGCATAGGCCCAGTTGAACAGGGCTGTGCGGACCATACCGACGTGCGGGGTGCCGGTGGGTGATGGGCAGAAACGAACTTTGACGCTCACGATTGTCCTTTGCGTGATCTTCTCGGGTGTGAGTCTGTGGTGTGCGCGGTGGCGCTGGTGGTTCGGCGGCTCTGGTGTTCCGTGGATGCGATCGCCGAGGCGGCGGTGGGTTCAGGCGTCCATGACCGGGTTCGACAGGACGCCGAGTCCTTCGATGGCGATGTCGACGCGGTTGCCGGACACGATCTGGCCGACCCCCTCCGGGGTTCCGGTGAGGATGACATCGCCGGGCAGCAGGGTGATCGTCTCCGACAGGTGTTCGATGATGGTCGGGATATCGAAGATGAAGTCGGCGGTGGTGCCGTCCTGCTTGAGATCCCCGTCGACCCAGGAGCGGATGCCGAGGTCGTCGACGTCGAGTTCGGTTTCGATCCAGGGACCCAGCGGGGCCGAGGTGTCGAAGCCCTTCGCCCGCGTCCACTGCTTGTCCGACTTCTGGAGGTCGCGCAGGGTGACATCGTTGCTCGCGGTATAGCCGAGAACATGGTCGAAGGCGTTCTCCGCCTTCACACCCTTGGCCACACGGCCGATGACGACGGCGAGTTCGGCCTCATAGGAGACGTATTCGCTGATCGCGGGCAGGCGGATGGGGTCGCCGGGGCCGATGACCGCGGTGTTCGGTTTGAAGAAGGTCACCGGAGTCACGGGAACCTCGTTGCCGAGTTCTGCTGCGTGTGCGGCGAAGTTGCGGCCCACGCCGATCACCTTGGAACGCGGCAGGATGGGGCTGACCAGACGCACATCGTCGATCTTCAGCCTCTCCCCCGTCGATTGGGCCGGAGAGAAGAAGGGGTCCGAGTCGAGAACGGCGAGTTCGAGTCCCGACGTGTCCCAGCTTCCGTCGGTGATCGGCGGCACTTCACCCTCGACGACTCCGTATTTGGGTTCGTCCTGATGTACAAATCTGGCGATACGCATGTGTCACAGTCTAGTCAGTGCCTGGTGCCTTCCGCGCGTCGGTGCTCATCGATCCGCGATCGGGTCTCCACAGATCCCCCGCTGTGTCCCGTGTGCGGGCGGGGCCGCCCTGCTGAGAGACTGGTGGCATGCCCGATCCGCACCTCCCGCACACCTTCGATCTCGCCCGTATCGGGGCCGGCCTGCCCGCCGCCGCGCTCATCGATGAGCTGGGCCTCGGCGAGGCGGCCCCCGCCCCGAGATTGGTCGTGGAGGCTCCTCCCGGAACCGGTAAGACCACCGTGGTGCCGCCGATGATCGCTGAGCACGTGGCCGGTCCGGGCCGCATCATCGTCACCCAGCCCCGGCGGATGGCGGCCCGCGCCGCGGCCAGGCGGCTCGCGTCGTTGACGGGGACCCGCCTCGGCGAGGTGGTGGGGTTCACCGTCCGCGGTGAATCGCGGACTTCGCGGGCGACACGGATCGAGTTCGTCACCACGGGTGTGCTTCTGTCCCGGCTGCTGCGCGATCCGGAGCTGACCGGTATCGACGGGGTCATTCTCGACGAGGTGCATGAGCGGCAGCTGGATACGGATCTCGCGTTCGCGATGTGCCGGGAATTGGCTGATCTGCGCGAGGACCTGTCCGTGGTCGTCATGTCGGCGACCTTGGATGCGCAGCTGTGGGCCGCGCGTCTCGGTGACGGACCGCAGTCGCCGGCGACGCTGCTGCCGGTGTCCGCCGATCCTCATCCCTTGGAGATACGGTGGGCACCGGCGAAGGATCGGCCCCTTGATGCGCGGGGTGTGACCTGGGATTTCCTTGATCATCTGGCGGCGACGACGGTGCGTGCGCTGACTGAGACCGGTGAGGGCGACGTCCTCGTCTTCGCTCCCGGTGCACGCGAAGTCGACGAGGTGGCCTCTCGCGTGCAGCGCCGTGTGGAATCAGGTGGCGGTTCGGGTGATGGCGGACCGATCGGCTCTGGTGGTTCGGGTACCGGTGACACGATCGAGGTGCACACTCTCACGGGGCGGACCCCCGCGAAAGAGCAGGACGCGATTCTGCGCCCACGCACCGACGAGGGACGGAACCGTCGCGTCATCGTTTCGACCTCGGTGGCAGAGTCGGCGCTGACGATCGATGGGGTCCGCATCGTCGTCGACTCCGGGCTCTCCCGAGGACCACGGCTGGATACGCGGCGTCGCATGTCCGGGCTGGTCACGATGCGGGAGTCGAAGGCTTCGGGAACACAGCGCTCCGGTCGTGCCGCCCGGCAGGGACCGGGTGTTGCGTATCGGTGCATGTCAGAGGCGGATTGGGCAAGCCTGCCCGAGCACACTCCTCCCGAAATTGCGACCTCCGATCTCACCTCCGCAGTGCTCGCACTCGCTGTGTGGGGCGGCGACGAGACCCTCTTGCCAGATCCGCTGCCGGCCGGACCGAAACGGCAGGCGGTCGACAACCTGGTCGCTTTGGGAGCCGTGGAGATCTCGGCAGCGGCAATGGACGGTGCAGGAGGCGAGCGCTCCGCCGGTGAGCGCCCCACCGGTGAGCTCCCCGACACTGCCGAGTTCCCGATATCAGCACTGAACGTCACCCAGACGGGGCGGGCCATCGCGGCGGTTCCCGCCTCGGTGTGGTCGGCACGTGGCCTCCTCGACGGGGCTGCCCTGCTCTCACCCGCGCGTGCGGCAGAAGCAGTCGCCGTCATCGAATCCGATCAGAGGGCTCCAGGCGCCGATCTCTCCGCGCTGCTGCGGCAGCTGCGACGCAGCAAGGACGCTCGATTCACTCAGGACCGCAAACGGTTCGCGTCGATCGCACGCGAGTTCGCCTCCGATGGCGGCGAGGGTGGCGATGGCGGCGACACGGGAGACGACACCGGGAACGGTGGAATCGGCGACCGCGCTGAAGTCACCGGCGGCTCCGGCACAGCGTTGACTCCCCAGGACCTCGGACTCGTCACGGCGCTGTCCTATCCCCTGCAGATCGCGCGGCTGCGCAGCGCCTCCGATTCCGAATACCTACTGGCTTCCGGCACGGCGGCGAGCCTGCCCCGAGACTCCTCGCTGCAGGGCAGCCCATGGTTGGCTATCGCCGAGGTGGGCCTGGCCGGATCGCGTGCGATCATCCGATCTGCTGTTCCCATCGACGTCGACACCGCGGAACTCGCCGGCGCCGGGCTGCTGCACACGGAGGAGACGGCGACGTTCGAGTCCGGGAAGGTCCGTGCGGTACGGCGCAGCCGCCTCGGCGGAATCGAACTGACCTCCACCCCGATCCAGGCCGGTCGCGAACTCGCCCGTCGTGCCATCGCCGAATCGGTGCGCGAGCGAGGAGCCCGCGAGGTTCTGCGTCCCTCCGAGGCTTTCGAATCGCTGCGCGCCCGGCTGGGACTGCTCCGCGCGATCTACGGGGACCCATGGCCGGAGGTCACGTGGGAGCACCTCTCTGAGACGCTCGACCAGTGGTGTCCTGATGCGCTCGACCGGATCGCGAAGGGCTCCGATCATGCCCGCGTGGACCTCGTCTCCGCGCTGCGCGGTCTGCTGCCGTGGCCCGAGGCGGCTCGGCTCGATGAGCTGGCCCCGACCCATATCGAGGTGCCCAGCGGATCACACGTCCGCCTCGAGTATCCGGATCCCGAGCGCGCCGAGCTCCCGAGCCCGATCCTCGCGGTCAAACTCCAGGAGTGCTTCGGCTGGACCGATGTGCCTCGCATCTGCGACGGCCGGGTGCCTGTCAGCATGCATCTGCTCTCCCCCGCCAGGCGGCCCCTGGCGGTGACCAGTGATCTCGCGTCGTTTTGGGCGAATGCGTATGCCCATGTCAGGGCCGAGAACCGGGGCCGCTACCCGAAGCATCCGTGGCCGGAGGATCCACTCACCGCACCGGCGGCGAAGGGCACGAAGCGCTCGAGTCGCTGAGCTGGAGCCCGACTCGACCGTCTGGGACAATGGTGCGGTGACTTCCGCACTCTCGACCACGACTCCCGCCCCATCCAGGGCGGCGACCGAGCGTGCCGACGCATCGTCGGGCCGCCTCGGTGACGGTGTCGTTCCTGCCGAGATCTGGCGCGAGCTGCGTGACGAGCACGAACATCGGATCGCCGAGCGCACCGATGCGCATATCGACCGGCGGATGCGACAGGAGACCCACCCGGTCGAAGACTTCCTCTTCACCTACTACCCGTTCAAGGTCGGGCAGCTGAAGAAATGGCATCCCGGGCCGGGTGTGCGTGTCGCGCTTGAGACGGCCGAAGATCGTCGGTATTTCGACCGTCGGTGGTATCGCATCGACGATGCGCAGAATTTCGCCGAGGTGGACCTCGAGTCCTGGCGCACCGACCGTGGGGACGGAGCGAAGTTCATCGCCTCGCTGCTGTCGTCGACATTGGGTCGGGAAGCGAACTTCGGGTGCTTCGGCATCCACGAATGGGCGATGGTCTACCGTCTCACCGACGAGCAGCGCCGGCATCAGCAGGTGCCGCTGCGGCTGAGCCCCGCCGAGACCGATGCCGTGGTCGAAGGCCACCGCATCCAGTGTTCGCATCATGATGCGTTCCGTTTCTTCACCGCACCGGCCCGGCCGCTCAACACCTTGCAGCCGAGCCGCGAGGGCATGGTCGCCAACGAGCAGCCCGGGTGTCTGCACGCGGGGATGGATCTGTACAAATGGGCGATGAAGATCTCGCCGATCGCTGATTCGGATCTCGTCGTCGACTGCTTCGACCTCGCGCTCGACATCCGCACCCTGGACATGGAGGCCTCCCCCTATGACCTGCGTGGTTGGGGCTACGGGGTCGTCGCCATCGAGACCGCTGCGGGCAAGGCCGAGTACATGGAGCGGCAGAAGGATTTCTCCGGCAGGGCGCAGTCGCTGCGGTCGCGCCTGCTCGATGCCTTGGCAGTCGCGGGAGTCCATCCGCGCTGAGTCGCCTGGTGGCTGCGCTGGTTAGCCGCTGCGGCTGCGCCGGGCCCGCTGTGCTGACCGGTCGCTGCGGCCGCGCCATTTCGTGGACGTCTTCGCGGTCGCGGCACCGGCGAGCCTACGATCGGCGGTATGCGCGCCGTCCTCTTCGACCAGTTCTCCGTCCGTCCCGAACTCACGGACATTCCCGCCCCGACCGCACCTGGTGCGGGCGTCGTCATCGACGTCGAAGCCACCGGGGTGTGCCGCAGCGACCATCACGCGTGGGCCGGCCACGATTCGACGATCACTCTGCCCCACGTGCCCGGGCATGAGCTGGTCGGTCGGGTCGCCTCGGCGGGTGTGGGCGTACAGGACTTCCACGTCGGCCAACGGGTGACTGTTCCTTTTGTGTGCGGTTGCGGCAGCTGCCGGTGGTGCGTTTCCGGCAATGCGCAGGTGTGCCCCGATCAGACCCAACCGGGATTCACGCATTTCGGGTCGTGGGCGGATCAGGTCGTCATCCACAATGCCGATGCCAACCTCGTGGCCGTGCCCGAGGACCTGCCGGCCGCGGCCGTCGTCGGGCTCGGATGTCGATTCGCCACGGCCTTCCATGGTCTGCGAGTGCGGGCTCACCTTGCCGCGGACGAGACTGTCGCCGTCTTCGGCTGCGGCGGGGTGGGACTGTCGACAATCATGATCGCCGGGGCCCTCGGTGCGAAGGTGATCGCCATCGACGTCAGCGATGCGGCCTTGGAATCCGCCCGTGAGTTCGGTGCCGCACGATGCGTCAATGCTCGGGATCTCAGCCCTGAGGAGCTGAGCGCCGAGGTGGTCGCGCAGTTCGCGTCGACCGATCCCGACGGGGTGGCTGTGACCGTTGATGCCCTGGGCAGGGAGGACACGATCCGGGCGGCGATCGGTGCTCTGGCACCTTTGGGTCGGCATGTGCAGATCGGGCTGCTGCCCGCGGAGCCGGTCGTCGATCTGCCGCGCGTGATCGCTCTCGAGCTCAGCGTGCTCGGCTCGCACGGAATGGCTGCGGCCGAGTACCCAGAGCTCGTGGACCTTGTCGTTCAGGGACGATTGCGTCCGCAGGAGCTGGTCACTACTGTCATCGGACTCGACGAGGCGCCCGCGGCGATGGAGGCGATGGGGTCACCCTCTGCCTCGGCGGGGATGACGATCATCGACCTGGCCAGGTGAGACGGCCGGCGGTCCGGGCACTGTGAGTCGCCTCGGCGAGGTCGAGCGCAACGGCGGCGATCACGGCAATGCCTCATTCGTCGCCGAGTGACTCCCGCATGCTCGCGGCCAGGAATCCGATGAGTTCCTGATTCCCGCGGATTCCGGGTTCGAACGGCAGCCGCAAGCGGTCTTTGTCCCTGTCCCGGTAGCGCGGAATGACGTGCATATGGAAGTGGAAGACCGTCTGCCACGCCTCGGCACCGCAGCAGTTGAGGAGATTGACGCCATCGGCTCCCCATGCATCGAAAGCGTGCTTGGCGATGCGCTGGGATTCGAGCGCCACCGCAGACAGATCTTCGGCCGGGATATCCCGCAGGTCCGTGCTGTGACGTTTCGGCACGACGAGCAGATGCCCGTCCGACCCGGGCTGGATGTCCATGAACGCTAAGGTCGACTCGGTCTCGGCGATCGGCGCACTCGGTGCGTCACCTGCGACGATCTGGCAGAAGATGCAGTCGCTGCTCATGAGTTCCGATTCCTCCCCTGCTGTCAGTCAATTGTCCTGTTCGGTGCTGGGTCGAGTCCCTCAGATCGTGCTGACGAGCCCTCAGACCATGATGGCGAGGACGACATTCGTGTCCTGGCCATCCCAGCGGCCCAACAGCAGACCGGCGTCGGACTTCTCCGCCGGAGACTCGGGCGACAGGCGGTAGAGGATCTCGACGTCGCCGGCACCCGGCAGAGGTCCCGTCCCGAAGGCGTGGGCCACCTCGGTGATCTCTTCGCCCCGGTTGCCCTCAGCATCGACGCGGTACTGCTTCGCTGCGGTCGACGCGGTGGCGATGGTGTGGTCGAGGCGCTGCCGGAACAGCGGGTCACCCATGCCGCCGTAGACCCACCGCTTGCCGAGCACCGAATGCTCCATATTCGCCACGAATGCTTCGTCGGCGCCTTCGAGCGGTGCTCCGCGGTAGGTCAGCGGCACCTGCAGCAGCTGGTCGCCGCTCTTCACGATGTGGATCTCGATGCCCACTTCGCCGGCAGGGTCGTCGAAGCGGTACGCGGTAACAGTCTCGAGCGGGTTCGCCGCGAGGTCGAGCTCGGCGGCCCAGTCCTGCTTGGCAACCCAGTCGGTGACGACGTCGAGCTTGCCGGGATTGAGCTGAGCTGCGTAGATATCTGCCATGACGGTTCCTCCTGAAATCTGTCTGACGTCGGCGTCAGGTGTGGCTGGGCGGGTCAGGTGTCTGTAGGTGTGAGGCGATCGGAGGTCTCCGGACGCTTCGCAACAGGCCTTGCGTGGTCTCAGGCCTTGCGCGTGCCGGGGATCCATTCTCCGTCGACGACTTCGTAGTCGGCGAAGACTGCCGGTGCCTCTTCGCGCATGACCTCGCCGATCTTGTTGAAGATGAGGCGGATCTCCTCTTCAGCGCCCTTCGCAGTGCGCATTTCGATGACGTGGCGCAGAGAACGCAGGTTCGCGGTGTAGACGATTCCGGTCGCCAGGCCCTCGGGGGCGAAGCGGCGCATGAACGAGGTCATGTGCTTCTTGTGGGAGAACTTCGTGCCCTCCTCGTCAAGCTCGAAATGATCGGCCATCCACTGCTGGTGCTCCTCGAGGGTGTCGAGGACCTTGAGGCTGCGTTCCATGAGTTCGGGATCTTCGCGGGCCCACTCGGGGAACCAGAACGGGATGTCCGTGAGGCGGACGTAGCGCAGCGATTCCTGCGAGAACGCCGATCCTGCGCGGTGGCGGATGAGTTCGTGGGTGAGCACGCGCGAGACGTTGTGGAGGACGAAGGTGAAGTTCGCGTGTTCGAGCACGGATCCGTGCTGGGACTTCACGACGTTGCCGAGGTACTGCGCGGAATCGGTGCGCACCCGCGAGACGTTCGGGTTGAGTCCCGGCTCCCACGAGCGATAGCACATGCGTCCGGAGAACTCGAGGAGATCCTCGGCGTCGGGAGATTCCGCATCTTCGACCCGGTCCGCCCAGGAGGTTCCGCCCACCTCGTCGAGGTAAGTCCTCATCGCTTCCCAATCGATATTGGGCTTGGCGAGCAGTTCAACGGACGGTTCGACCTGGCGCATGGCTCTCCTATTGAAGGGGACGTGATTGATTCCCAATCCTACAGACAGCCCGGCTGGTTGCGGCGACCGGTCCGCACCGAAATTCTCCTCGCCTCAACCGCCTTGGCTGACAGATGCGACGGGGCCCTGTTCGTCGAGGTTGTGCAGGCGACCGCCCGTATCAACGACGAACGCCTGCGCCCCCGCGGATTCCACCATCACCGAGGTGGCCGCACCGTCGACGTATACGACCGCGGCATGATCATCGATGGCGATTCCGGGGCCCGGAAGTCGGCCCTGTGCGATCCATTCCCGGAAGGATTCCTTCCGTCCGGATTCTCCATGGAAGTGCGGGCAGGCACTCCCCCGCAGGAAGCCGAGCCCGTCGTTCAGCGGTGCCAGCGGACCGAACGAATCCGTCGAGGATGCCTCGAACCAGCAGCTTGCACCGGCGCTGATGCCGGCGAGGATCGTTCCTCCGGCGGCCGCTTCTCTCATCCGTTGGTCGACGCCATGCCTCCGCCAGAGGCTGAGCAGGTTCGCCGTGGAGCCGCCGCCGACGTAGATGAGGTCCATGTCGAGCAGCATCGCCGGATCCTGGTAGTCCCACGGACTCTGCCCGAACAGGGAGAGGACATGGGTTCGTGCCCGCGCCGCGAATGCCGCTTCGAACCTTTCGCTGTAGTCACGGCTGTCACCGGATGCCGTCGGGACGAAGCAGACGTTCGGGAGTCCAACAGAGGTGCCGAAGCCGCTCTGAGCACCGGCCTCGTCCTCAGCGCCGCCGCGGATCCGTCTGGCGGCCATGCGCACCAGCTCGTCGTCAATGGCCGATTCCCCGGTCTCGGACATCGAGAATCCACCACCGCCGAGGGCCACGATCGTGCCCCGGAAAGCGGTGGATTCAGAGGTGCTCACGGCACTCGGTGCGTCCACTTCTCGGTTCCGAACTTCTCATCGACGAGTTCCTGGGCCCGCTTGAGTTCCTCCTCCGTGTAGGTGCCGTAAGTGGCCCCGTAGCGGGTGGCGAAGGTGTCCGCCATGACATCGATGATGTCTTTGCGCGCCTCACCGGTCTGACTCCGCAGCGGATCGACGCGCTTCTTCGCGCTCGCCACTCCCTTGTCGGAGATCTTCGCTTCGCCGATGCGCAGAACTTCGACCATCTTGTCCGCGTCGATGTCGTAGCTCATCGTCGCGTGGTGGAGCAGTGTGCCGTCGCGATTGCGCTTCTGTGCGGCACCGCCGATCTTGCCTCCGGTCGAGGAGATGTCGTTGATCGGCTTGTAGAACGCCTCAACGCCGAGAGTCTTGAGAGCCGCGAGCACCCACTGGTCGAGGAACACATACGACTCCTCATAGTCGAGGCCGGCGACGAGGGCAGGCGGGACGAACATCGAATAGGTGATGCAGTTGCCGCCTTCCATGAACATCGCACCTCCGCCCGAGATACGACGCACGACCTGGACGTCGTACTTCTCCACGCCTTCGGGCCGCAGCTCGTTGACGTAGGACTGGAAGGCCCCGATGACGGTGGCCGTGTCCTCCCACTCCCAGAACCGCAGGGTCGGCTGACGACGACCTGCCGCAACTTCCTCGAGCAGGACCTGATCAAGTGCCACATTGAGCTGAGTCGGCAGCACCTCGCCGCGAATGACCTGCCAGTCGAAGTCAGTGAAGTTCGCCGCCGAACCCAGCGCCCGTCGCACGACGGTGGCGATATCGGCGGTGGAGAAGCCGTGCATCGCCAGTTCCGAACCGTAGCCGGCCAGAGCCTCGTCGAGGCGGCCGCGCAGCGCCGCATTATCGGCAGTGACGCTGGCGCCGACGAGGGCCGGTGCCAGGTCGAAATAGGCTTCCTCGGGTTCGAGGAAGAAGTCCCCGGAGATCTTCACCTCGGTGATGGTCTTGCCGTCGGTGGTGACATCGGCGACGACGAGTTTGCCGCCGATGACCTTGTATTCGCCGTGGAAGTGCTGCGTCTCGTTCGTCATGTCTCCCAACCTACTCCCCTGTCAGTGCGTTCCACATGAACCGGTAGCTCAGCGCCCGGGTGAATGCGGTCTGTTCATTGTCCGAAGCGGCGGAATGTCCGCCTTCGGTGTCTTCGAAGAACCACACGTTCTCGATTCCGTCCGCCTGCATCCGGGCGGCCATCTTCCGGGCCTGCACCGGCCCCACCCGATCATCCGACGTGGCCGTCCAGAACAGCACCGGCGGATAGTCCTGACCGTCCTCGAGGAGGTGGTAGGGAGAGAATTCCCTGATGAACGCCCAGTCCTCGGCCACGTCCGGGTCTCCGTACTCGGCCTTCCACGAATAGCCGGCGCTGAGCTTCGTGTATCGGGCCATGTCCAGCAGCGGCACTCCGCAGGACACAGCACCGAAGAGCTCGGGATACTGGGTGAGCATATTGCCCACCAGCAGGCCCCCGTTGGATCCGCCGGCACAGGCGAGCGTCTGGGGACTCGTCACGCCGCGGGCGATGAGGTCGCGTGCCACGGCCGAGTGGTCCTCATAGCAGCGCATGCGGTTCTCCCGCATCGCCGAGGTGTGCCATTCGGGTCCGTATTCGCCTCCGCCGCGGATGTTCGCGAGGACATAGACGCCTCGGCGACCTGCCGGAAGGGTTTTGCCGGTGGTGCTCCGGCTGAGCCAGCCGATGCCGACGACGGGTGAGTATCCGGGAGTGCGGCTGACTTCGAAGCCGCCGTAGCCGTCGAGCAGGGTGGGATTCTCTCCGTCGAGCGGGAGGTCGTCGGCTCCGATCTGGAAGTACGGGATCTTCGTTCCGTCGGCGCTGGTGGCGAAGTGCTGTTCGACGCTCAGCCCTTCGGCATCGAACATCGCCGGTGCTGACTTGATCACCTCGATGGTGGGCTCGTTCGTTCCCGCAGCTTCGTCCGAGGGGCCCAATGTGCCGTACGACAATGTCGAGGGCGTGAGGAAGCCGGTGCTGACCATCCAGAAGTCGTTGGCGGTGGCCGGGTCGTACTTGTCGACCGCGCCGAGGCCGACCATATGGTTGGCCGGGACTCCGGGCAGAGCGGATTCGGCGAAGTTGTTGTTCAGGTCGAGGACCGTGAGCTTCGACTGCACGTCGGCGAGCAGCTCGAGCACGAGGTAGTCCCGGGTGAAGGTGAAGGACTGCAGGGAGGTGTGGGCGTCGGGGGTGAAGATCACGCGCGGAGCGATCTCGCCTGCCTTGACCGCATCGATATCGGCGATGGCGAGGCCGCCGGCGGCCACCTCGGTGGTGGCGGACGTCCACGTCGACTGGGGTCGGAAGAGCACGAGGTCGCGCTCGAAGCCGACCTCGACGTCAGTGGGGACGTCGACCCTGTTGAGCGCGTCGGCCCATGCCGTCGGTTCGGCTGACAGCGAACCGTCTGCGCCCGTGATGTCGGCGAGGTCGAGAAAGCTCATCGTCGAGTTGAAGAAGTCGATGGCGTCGATGATGACGGCGCGGTCGGTGGCCTCGGTGTCGGTGCGGATGTCGCTGCCGACGAAGATCGCCACGTGGTCGCGCGGCACTTCGGCGACGATCGGGGCGTCGTCGAGGCTCTGACCGCGGCGGAGCGCTCGGGCTTGGCGTGGGTAGGACGAGGTCGTCAGTGAGTCGGCGTCGGTTTCGGTGGCGACGAGCACGGTGTCGTCGTCGAGCCAGGCCAACCGTGTCTTGGCGGCGGGGATGTCGAAGCCGCCGTCGACGAAGGCGCGGTCGTCGAGGTCGAATTCGCGGACTCGGTGTGAGTCGCCTCCGTCCGGGGACAGGAGGACGAGTGCGCGGCGGTTGTCGCTGCGGCGCACCATCGCTCCTGACCAGACCCAGGCGGTGTCTTCCTCTGCGGCCAGTTCGTCGAGGTCGAGCAGCACCTCCCAGTCGGGAGTGGCCGTGCGGTAGCTGTCCCAGGAGGTGCGTCGCCACAAGCCCTTCGGGTTCGTCTTGTCCCGCCAGAAGTTATAGAAGTGATCACCGCGTTTGGTGACCATCGGGATGCGGTCGTCGGAGTCCAGCGCAGTGCGCAGATCACCGGAGATGTCGTCGAAGAGGCCGTCGTGAAAACGTTCGAGGGTCTTCGCGTTCTGGTCCTTCACCCAGGCGATCTGCTCCTCGCCGTAGATGTCTTCGAGCCAGAGGTTTTCGTCGTCGGGCAGTTCGGCGTTCACCGTCGAGGCCGCCTTCGAGGAGTCTTCTTCACGCATGCTCCCATCCTAGTGACCGCCGCCGACGCGGCCACGTGTCGCCGCTGACGAGAAACTGTTCTGCCGAGGATTTCTCACCGCGGGCTGCGGAACATGACCAAGCCGGGGTGCCCGTTGGGTGCTTCGGGCCCGTGGCCGAGTTCGGTGAAGCCGAGTTCCTCGTAGAGCCGTCGTGCCGGGCTGTCGATATCGTCGGTCTGCAGCCAGCAGCCGAAGCGTCCGACCTCCCCGATCCACGCCTCGAGAGTGCGCCGTCCCAGTCCTCGTTCGCGCCGGTTCGGATCACGGGCGAGCAGGTTGAGAGCGAAGGTCGATTCGAGTTCGGTCGAAACCTCGCCGAGGCGGCGCTGCAGTTCGAAGGCCCACGGATATTTCTGTTCTTCCCATTTCCAATGGTGTCCGTAGGCGAATGAGCTCAGCCGTCCGTCGGGCTGGGTCCGGGTCAATGTCATGAGGACCTGCCCGTTGCGGACGGAGACTTCGTAGACGTCGGCGAACACTGCCGCAAACCTCGGGTCCTCGTTCAGCGGCGGCTCGGCGGCAGCGGCCCCATAGACTGCTTCGACCTCGTTGCGGGGCGGGAGGACTCCGGTGATTCCCGGCCCCGAGGGCATGCCCTGCCACAACGGCCCCATTCCCGTCGGCATCCCCCACACGATTTCGATCGCGGGAACGTCTGCGCGGCCGGAGGGCGCGATGTGGTCAGCGGGCGACGGCTGCCCGTTGAGGTCGTTCATGACTATCACCATAGTCCCGTGATGGAGCGGGCAGTTGAACTTTCGGTGACCACTTGTCATCGCCTCGGCAGACTCGGTTCACAGCCTGCCTCGGTGTTCGAGGATTGCGGCGCAGAGTAGTTCTTCGGTGGGGCTCATCGGGCGTTCGTCGGCATCAAAGATATCGATTCCGATAGTGGTTCCGCCAACTTCGACAATTGCCGGCTGCGAGGTCCGGCGAACGTACCGCCATGGGATCAGCACCGAGAACGCGTGTTCGGCTTCGTCTGGTGAAGCACCGTCACGGTCGCTCGGGGGAACGGCACGAGGTCCGTCGTCCAGCGGCGCGGCACGTGTTCCCTCGCCGGGCGGCGCGGCACGAGGTCCGTCACCGGTCGACGCCGTCGCCTCCGCTGCTTGAACGGGCCCTCGTCCCGGTTCGGGGCCATAGTCTCGTCCCGGCTCGGGACCGTGTTGTCGACCGGGAAGTTGCTGCCGTTCCCGATCGTGCTGCTGATCAGGAGGATCCTGTTGGCCGGGGCCATGCCTCGCACCGAGTCCCCCGTCCTGACCGGAGGCGCATCCGGGATCGGGACCGCTGAGTGGTTTGGTGCGGGTTTTGTAGTGGTGACCGGTCGGTGTGACGACCTCGAGGGAGTCGGCAGTTGCCTTGTGGCGCCACCCGCTGAGCTCTTTGAGATAGTTGCAGGCGGCGCACAGTCCAGAGGCGTTGTCCCACTCGGTTTCGCCGCCGCCGGCAGCCGCGTCGGCATGATCGGCGTGCTGGATGGGGGCCTCGCACCACGGCGAGCGGCAGACGTCGTCGCGGAAGACGACCATGCGTCGAAGCAGCCCGGAGAATTCCCTGCGGCGCGAGTCCATCCTCACGAGCTGCCCGTCTTCGGGCCGAGTGTAGAGCCTGCGGATGAAGGTGGCGGCCTCGTTCTCGGCAACGACGGCCCTGGCGGCTTGTGCCGGGATCGGGCCGACTCCGGGGAACCATGCCGATTCTTCCCCGGGCCCGAACAGACTGCTGTCCTGCATGATGAGGTGGACTTCAGTGGGCACTGCCGCAGCAGCAGCCTGCCCGGTCAGTCGCTCGACCAAGAGATCCGCAGCGATCTGATTCTGACCTCAACCGTCGGCTCTGCCGGTGGCGATGGCAGTCTGCGCCGACTTCTTGAGGTTGGCGAATGCGGCGACAGCCTGCGGCATCGGCAGCAGAGCGGTCAGATACGCCATATTTCCCGGTGCCGGACGCACACTGACCGAGCGCTCCTCGATACAGCGCTCGAGGTGGTCGACTGCAGCCTTCTGATCGAGTCTCTGTGCGAGAGCCCTCACTTCGTTGCCCAGTCGCCTCACACCCACCTCGGCCAGGCGTCCGGCCATCTGCTCGTCGAGCTCGTGCTTCTTCTCCCGGGGAAGCCAGTCGGATTCCTTTGCGACCGTGCGGGCCTTCTCCTCCGAGATGTCGCCACCTTTCATCGCCCTGTAGACATTGGGCAGATCCAAGAGCAGGGTCCGAGAGAATTTGAGCAGCGCGTTGCCACGGTGCCGGGAGACCTTTCTGGCTAAGCCGATCTCCGCACCGACTCCGAGGCCCTGCTTCTTGCTCGGGATCCCGTCTTCGGCTTCCCGATTCCTGCGGTGCGTATCGAACGTCAGGGATTCGCGGGCCTGCGCGGCGGCGCAGGCGGAAGTCAGCTCCTCGAGAGCCGTGATGCGATCGATCGCCTCTTCCTCGGTCGCGGCAGGAGGCATTTCGGACAGGCTCTCACACCACCGAGCGATCTCGGTGAGCACGTCTGGAACCGGCTTTGCCTCCATGTCCAGAACACTATCGTTCGCCACTGACACGAGATTTCGCGCGACCATCTGTGCAGGTCACAGCTTCATGGAAGCAGATCCGTTGCCAATCGGTTCGAGGTGGAGCTGCCCCGCTGCTTTCGCGGCTGCCTCAGCTCAGTTCTTCGCCGGTCGTCTCTCGGGCGAGGAAGCCCATGAGCAGCACGGCGACGACCACAAGCGCGCCGGTGAGGACGAACGTCAGCGCCAGTCCGAGCACGGGCCACATGAACGCACCGAAGACGATCGGGGCGATTCCTGTCGCCAGTCGAGACGCTGCCGACGCCCATCCGAATCCGGATCCGCGCAGGCGGGTGGGATAGAGCTCGGAGACGTAGGTGTAGAGCGTCGGGATGGCGATCTGGATGACGAAGCCGAACCCGATGATTGCGGCCTTCGCAGTCCAGGTGAG
Source organism: Brevibacterium sp. Lmc1 (assembly GCF_057654315.1). Classification (NCBI taxonomy): domain Bacteria; kingdom Bacillati; phylum Actinomycetota; class Actinomycetes; order Micrococcales; family Brevibacteriaceae; genus Brevibacterium; species Brevibacterium sp. Lmc1. The sequence goes on from NZ_CM172803.1 coordinate 2,834,639, forward strand.
GTCGGCGCCGGAGGCTTCGATGAACACTGCCGATCCGACGAGGAGGATCGCGGCCACGATCGACGAGACCCCGAGCACCCATTTGCGACCGAATCGTTCGACGATGAGCGCGGAGACGATCACACCGAGGATGCCCACCGCTGTCATCGACCCGGTGACGAGGAATGCCGCCTGATCGGCCAGCCCCTGCTTCTTGAGGATCCCCGGCAGCCATGTCAGCGCCGCATAGTAGACAAGAAGGACGGAGACGAACAGCGACCAGGCGACGAGAGTCGTTCTCGCGGAATGCTGCCACAGCTGCACCAGCTGACCACTGGCCGCACGCAGCTGCCCACCTACCTTGGGCTCTGCACTCGAGGTCGGCGTCGCAGCAGTCCCTCCGACCGGCTCGTGTGTCCACTCACGCACGTCGGCGCCGGTGCGCTCGACCAGTCGCTTGATGATCGCATCGGCCTCTGCGTAGCGTCCGACCGAGGCCAGATAGAGAGGTGATTCCGGAATCCCGAAACGCACCGCCACCGTCAACAGAGCCGGCACGATCATGACGAGCATGATCAGGCGCCAGTCCCCGAAGCCGAGGAGGTAAGCCGACACGAACGCACAGAGCGAGGCGCCGATCGGCCACCAGCCGTCCATAGCCGTGAGCACGCGTCCGCGGTGACGGCTGGGAGTGAACTCCCCGACGAGGGCGTAGTCGACGGGGATACATCCGCCGAGCCCGAATCCCGCAAAGAAGCGGAAGAGGATGAACCACCCATATGCGGGCGCGAAGGCTCCGGCGACGGTGAAGATCGAGAACACAAGGAGCGTGAGAGTGAAGGCCTTCTTCCGACCGATGACGTCGGCGATGCCGCCCCAGATGAAGGCACCAAGTGCCATGCCGATGAGGTTGGCGGTCGCGATCCAGGCGGCCTGGCCGACGGTGAGACTCCAATAGTCGCTGAGCAGCGGAATGAGGAATCCGTTGAGGGCGACGTCCCATGCGTCGAACATGAAACCGAGCCCGCCGATGATGAAGATGGCACCTTGGGTGCGCCACTTCCATGGCAGGTGAGCGATGACTTCGGAGGCTGTCGGTACCGACGCCGAGGTGGTCGTGTGCACGAAGACACAGTACCCCATTTAACGCACAGCTGAGTAAAATAACTGCCGACCGGTCACCCCGTAATCAACGGCTCCGCAACAGCAGACGAACTGACACAAAGGGCCGGACTCCGCGATCATCGCGACGCCCGGCCCTCCAGAGCCCCGACCCTCAGGCCAGCCGCACGAGCCAGTTGTTCTTGTCCTCGACGCGTCCGTACTGGATGCCGAGCAGCGTCTTGCGCAGCTCCATTGTCTTCTCACCGGCCTCTTCACCATGGTCGATGGTGAAGTCTTCGCTGACAAGCTTGCTGATCGGCGTGATGACCGCGGCGGTGCCGCAGGCGAACGCCTCGACGATCTCGCCGCTGGCCGCGCCCTCGCGCCACTCCTCGATGGAGATCTGACGCTCTTCGGCCTCGAGTCCGAGCTGAGGAGCCAGTTCGAGCAGCGAACGGCGGGTGACGCCGTCGAGGATCGAATCGCTCAGCGCCGGGGTGAGCAGCTTGCCGCTCCTCGTCACGAGCATGAGGTTCATGCCGCCGAGCTCGTCGATGTACTTGTTCTCCACCGAGTCGGTGAACAGCACCTGCTGGCAGCCCTTGGCGGCCGCCTCGTTGGTCGCCACCAGCGACGATGCATAGTTGCCGCCGCACTTGGCGAATCCGGTGCCGCCCGCGCCGGCGCGCTTGAGCTTCGGCGAGAGCCAGATCGACACCGGCTTGATGCCGCCGGAGAAGTAGGGTCCGGCCGGTGAGGCGATGACGTAGTAGTCGACCTCGTGGCTCGCCCGCACGCCGAGGAACCGCTCCGTGGCGATCATGAACGGGCGCAGGTAGAGACTCGACTCATCGGCGTCCGACTCCGGCGTCGGAACCCATGCCTGATCGAGGCTGACCAGGTGCTTGAGCGAGTTGATGAAGTCCTCTTCGGGCAGCTGCGGCAGCGCGAGACGCTCGGCAGACTTGTTGATGCGCGCGGCATTGCGCTCGGGTCGGAATGTCCATACCGATCCGTCGGCATGACGGTAGGCCTTGAGCCCCTCGAAGATCTCCTGGGCATAGTGGAGGACGGCGGCTGCCGGGTCGAGCAGCAGCGGACCATACGGCCGGACCTCGTGTCCCTGCCAACCGTCATCGATCGTATAGCGGATGTGCGCCATGTGGTCGGTGAAGTACTGGCCGAAGCCGGGATCCTTCTTGATGTTCTCGCGCACCAGCTCGGGTTGCGGCTGGAGGTTCTTAAGAACGGTGAAATCTGTCATGAAAACTCTTTTCTCACTTGTGATGAGTGACACTTTCAGGGTAGTCCATCACCCGGCGCTCGTCGCACCGGGGTGATGTCGTCAAACCTGAAATCGGGTGTCGCTCGGTTGGGTTCATCCTCGCAGAGGTGACCCCATGGTTGCCCATCCGCCCCCTCGCAGAGGTGACCCCGTGGTCACCCACTCACCCCTTCGCCGAGACGGTCGATCCGGTCAGCCGATGCGTGCCGCGATCGCGTCGCCCACCTCGGCGGTGGACCGCTTCGTTCCGTCGCGCTCGGCGAGGTCGGCCTCCACGGCCGTCTCGATCGCCTTGGCCACGGTCTCGAGCCCCAGGTGGGAGGCCATGAGCGCCCCCGAGAGGATCGAGGCGGTCGGGTCGGCGATCTGCTGCCCGGCGATGTCCGGAGCGGATCCGTGGATCGGTTCGAACAGGCTCGGCGCCGTGCCTTCGACGTTGAGGTTCCCCGAGGCTGCCAGACCGATTCCGCCGGTGACCGCGGCTGCGAGGTCGGTGAGGATGTCACCGAAGAGGTTGTCGGTGACGATGACGTCGTAGCGCTCGGGATTCGTGACCATGTAGATCGTGCACGCATCGGTGTGCTCGTAGTTGACGGCCACCTCGGGGAATTCCTGCCCGACCTTCTCGACCACGCGACGCCACAGGTGGCCGGCGTGGACCATGACATTGTGCTTGTGCACGTAGGTGAGCTTCTTGTTCCGCGCCTGAGCACGGGCGAAGGCATCGCGGACGGCGCGCTCGACGCCGTACCAGGTGTTGACCGAGACCTCGGTCGCGACTTCCTGTGGCGTGTCCGTGCGCACGGAACCGCCGGATCCGGTGTACGAGCCCTCGGTGCCCTCGCGGACGACGACGAAGTCGATCTTCCCGGGCTCGGCCAGCGGGCTGGTGACTCCGGCGAACAGCTTCGAGGGACGCAGGTTCACAGCATGCCCCAGCCCGAAGCGCATCTTGAGGATGACTCCGCGCTCGAGCACGCCGGAGGGCACGGACGGATCTCCGCAGGCGCCGAAGAAGATGGCATCATGTTCACGCAGCGATTCGAGCTCTTCGTCGGTGAGCGTCTCACCGGTCTCGTGATAGCGCTGAGCACCGACCTTGTAATCGGTGAGCTCGAGCTCGACGGGCTCGCCGGACACCTCGATGGCGCGCTTGAGGACTTTGAGGCCTTCGGGGACGACCTCGTTGCCGATTCCATCTCCGGGCATGACTGCGATTGAGAACTTCATGCTCACAGAATAAGACTCAATCTCACGATACAACTACAGCGTCTTACAATGTGAACCGTCGTCTGCGCCGTCGCGGAGGGGCGGAGATGCAGCGACGTCGGTGCAACAGTGGCGCGAACACTTCGGACGACGACCGCCGCACCCGCCGCTGCCCCGCGCTCCGTGTGCCGACATGAACAAATTCACGTCTCAATCACTGTTCTCGGCTACACATCCGACGCCGCAGGGACGAAAATGGAGACAGCACCCCAAACCCCGTGGGGGCCGCACGCAACCAGCCCCGAGAGAAAGTCGATCATTGACCGAAATCATCCGCAACGCCCGCGCCGCAGCTCTGCCCGCCAAACTCTCCCGGTCCTGGCTGCTCGTCAATGCTGCGAGGGAGGAACTGTTCACTCCTGCGCAGACCTCGGAAGCGGATTCCGTCATCTTCGACCTCGAGGCTTCTGTCGCCGATGACAAGAAGATCGAAGCCCGCGACAATGTCGTGCGCGCCCTCGACTCGGGAATGTCCGCCTGGGTGCGGATCAACAAGATGGAATCCGAGTTCTGGGCCGACGACCTCGCCGCCGTCGCCATGCTTCCGGGCCTGCGCGGAGTCATGCTGCCCGAGACCGAACGCCCTGAGCAGGTGTCCTACACCGCGATGCGCGCGAAGGCCGGCCTGCCCGTGCTCGCCCTCTTGGAATCGGCCCGCGGAGTGGAGAACGCCACCCGCATCGCCGAGGCGCCCGGCACCTTCCGTCTGGCCTTCGGCACCAATGACTTCCGCAAGGACACCGGCTTCTCCGGCGATCCGATGGCTCTGGCCTATGCCCGCTCACGCCTGACGATCGCCTCTCGCATGGGCGGCCTTCCCGGACCCATCGACGGCCCTTCGGCCGCCGATGCCGATGATGAGAAGGTCTGGGCCGATGCCGAAGTCACACACATGATGGGCATGACCGGAAAGCTCGTCCTCACCGTCGACCAGGTCAACACCCTCAACGAGGCCATGAGCCCGAGCGAAGACGAACGCGATTGGGCCCGCCAGATGCTCGAAGCCGCCGAAGGCGGATCCGAGATCACCGACGGCTCCTATCTGCCGCGCCTGGCCCGCGCCAAGAAGATCGCGTCCATGGCCGACGCCTACGGTCTCTGGAACGCTTGAGCCGACAGCCGCCTTGGCTGCTGTGGGCAACACTGCCCGCCGTCCTGCTCGTCATCGCCTTCGGACTGTGGCTGCATCTCGAGCGCATCGGGCCCACCCCGGTCGATCAGTCCTGGTTGGAGTTCGTCGGCCTCGATAGAGGCTCGGTGCCGTATTGGATCGCCGTCGTCCTCGCCGAGGTCGGCGGCGGCACGGGTGTGGTCATCTGCACCGCGTTGCTCACAGGCGTCTTCGTGTTGCGCAGACGCCTGCGCTCGGCGCTCTTCCTCGTCACCACGATGCTCGCCGGCATCGCCGCCTCGGAGATCCTCAAGGCCATCGTCACCCGGCTGCGCCCCGGCGACCAGCTCTACGAATCCTTGGGGTTCTCCTATCCCTCGGGGCATTCGATGGGCGCGGCCGCACTGGCCATGAGTCTGGCCATCATCGCCTGCCGCCGTCATCAGCTGCGCGGATCGACAGCCCAGGAAGCACAAGCACAAGCACCGAGGATGGGCTTCCATTGGTCGTTCATCCTCGCCGGGATCTGGATCCTCGGCATGATGTGGTCTCGGACAGCGCTCCAGGTCCATTGGCTCACCGACACGATCGCCGGCGCCTTCATCGGCATCGCCGTCGCCGTTCTCGTCGACGAATTCTGGACCCTGACAGCGCAGAAGACCCGTTCACCCCGCTTCGCTCTGTGGCTTGCGGGGTGAACGGGTCTTCTGCTGAGGGGCTCAGTCCTCCTGGAGCGAGACGCCGGTGAAGGCCGAGGCGTTCACGGCACCGGCCACGGCCTTGACGACCTCGTCCGAGACGACCGAATCCACGGCGAGCACGGACAGCGCCTCGTTGCTCGTCGATGCAGGCGAGACCTGCATTCCCGCGATGTTGACGTTGTTCGCACCGAGTGCCAGACCCAGCTGACCGATGATTCCCGGACGGTCCTCGTAGCGGAAGATCAGCAGGTTGTCGGTCAGTTCGATCTCGAGCGAGTAGCCGTCGACCTCGGTGAGCTTCTGCACGAGCTTCGGACCGGTGACCGTGCCGGACACGGAGATGCGCTGCCCGGTGCTCGTCGTCGCGGTCAGTCGGGTGATGTTGCGGAACGATTCGCAGTACGGATCGGTGACGAGCTCGACGCCGATTCCACGCTCTTCGGCCAGCAGCGGAGCGTTGACATAGGAGACCTGATCGGACACGACGTCCTTGAACAGGCCCTTGAGCGCGGAGAGCTTGAGGACGGAGACGTCCTTGTCGGCGATCTCGCCGTTGACCTCGACCTTGAAGTGCGTGACCGAGGAGTCCGCCAGAGCGTTGACGACCCGGCCCAGACGCTCGGCCAGGGGAATGCCCGGGCGCACATCCTCGTGGATGGCGCCGCCTGCGACGTTGACCGCGTCGGGGACGAGTTCCCCGGCCAGGGCCTTGCGCACGGACTTCGCCACGGCGACGCCGGCCTTCTCCTGGGCCTCATGAGTCGAGGCGCCCAGATGCGGGGTGACGTTGACGGCATCGAGATCCATGAGTGCCGAGTGCTCCGGCGGTTCGACGTTCCAGACGTCGATTCCGGCACCGCCGACCTCGCCGTTGGCCACAGCCTCGGCCAGGGCTGCCTCGTCGATGATGCCGCCGCGGGCGACGTTGATGAACCGGGCTCCGGGCTTGGCGGCTTTGAGCTCCTCGGTGCTGATCATGCCGACCGTCTCCGGCGTCTTCGGCATGTGCACGGTGACGAAGTCGGACACGGCGAGCAGACCGGGCAGGTCGAGGACCTCGACGCCCATCTGAGCCGCGCGGGCCTGGGTGATGTAGGGGTCGTAGCCGACGAGTCGCATGCCGAAGGCCTTCGCGCGTTCGGCGACGAGTCCGCCGATGCGGCCGAGGCCGACGATGCCCAGGGTCTTCTCGTAGAGTTCGACGCCGGTGTACTTCTTCCGGTTCCACTCCCCCGCCTTCAGCGAGGTGTTTCCGGCACCGAAGTAGCGAGCCGAGCCGAGGATGTGGGCCATCGTCAGCTCGGCTGCGGAGATGATGTTCGACGTGGGTGCGTTAACGACCATGACACCCGCCGAGGTGGCCGCGGGGACATCGACATTGTCGAGTCCGACGCCGGCGCGGGCGATGACCTTGAGTTTCTTCGCAGCGTTGATGGCTTCGGCGTCGACCTGCGTGGCAGACCGGACGAGGATCGCATCGGCGTCGGCGATGGCGGGCAGGAGCTGGGATCGGTCGGCGCCCTCGGTGTGACGGATCTCGAAGTCTCCTCCGAGAGCTTCGATGGTGGCCGGTGACAGTTCTTCGGCGATGAGCACGACGGGCTTGGGCACTGATTTCCTCCTGTTGCGTCCGGGACGCGTCCACCTTATGAGACTTTCAGGATTCCTTCACAAGGTCTCAGATTCTGGGAAGAATCGCTCAACAGACCGTTCGGGTTGCTCAGAATCCGCGGCGTGCTCAGAATCCGTTCGGAGAATACGGTGCCCGACCGAGGCTGAACATTGCGCTGGCGAGTACGGCGGATCCCGGCGTCTGCTCATCGATGCGTCCGGCCCGGGCGAGGATGACGGGATCGGCGCCGCCGAGGTACAGGGACCCGAGCTCGGCGATGCCGAGCCCCAGGTCTGCCGGCGTCGAATCGGAGGCAGGGGTCACCTCGGCGCTCTCACCGTCAGAGGTGATCGTGAAGCGTCCCCCTGCGAGGTCGAGGGAATCGTCGATGTCGATCGTCAGCGTTCCGGGCACATACCAGGGCCGGGCTTCGAGTGCGGCCTTGACGTCGAGGATGCGGATCCAGATGTTGTCCTCGCTCGCGACGGTCTTCACACGCCTGGAATCGGTGAGCAGCCACGGCAGCGGGGAGTATTCGGCGGACTCGCCGAAGGTCACGCGGGTCGACAGGTCGATGGCGGCGAGGAACGACCACAGGGAGGCGTAGGCCGCATCGGTGACGGCCACGAAGTCGATGATGTCGACGGTCGGCGGGGTCTTCGACCAGCCGGCGAACTTGTAGGACACATAGCCGTCGGGCTCGCCCTGTTCGTCGAAGTGCAGGGCCGCGCGGACACCGCGGTCCTCTTCGCCCGTCTCAGTGTTGAGGGCGCCGGTGGCGCGTTCGATGTAGGTCTGCTGGCGCTCCATCGCTCCGGGCGAGGTCCGCATGAAACGGTCGTAGATCTTCGGAGCGAGTTCGCGCAGCTCGCTGGGCAGGCACATCTCGACACGGCGATCGGGTTCGCGGACCATTTTGAAGCCGGGAGAGGTGTCGACCTCGATCGAACGCAGCCAGGTGGCCACACCGAAGCCGAAGCGCGAGTAGATTCCGCCTTCGGTCGCGGTCAGTGCGGCGAACGGGTAGCCGGCCGCCTTCGCCTCGGCGAGGTCCGTGGTCATCAGCGACCGCAGCAGACCGCGCCGCCGGTGGGTCGGTCGCACCGTGATCCAGGTGATGAGGTGACCCGGGACCAGCCGACCGCCGCCGACGTTGACGAGTTTTTCGAACCAAGCGAAGGTCGCGACCGGGATCGACGAATCCAATCCGTGGCCGAACTCTTGGTCGGCGTAGACGGCGGTGAGCTTGCGCCCATCGGCGATCGCCCGCTTCACCCTGCCCACCAGGGCCGCATCCGTCGAACGCGGGTCGTGGAAGCCCACACTCGTCGAGGCGAAGTACGCCTTGGTGCGCTCATCCGGCTCGCCGGCGGCTTCGTCGATGGTGGGCTCGAAGTCTTCGAATCTGTAATTCGTCACACATCCACAGTAGTCCAGATCACCCTCCATGCCCACGAATGATTGCGCTCAGGCTAGGCAGAGGGCTCACAGATCCCAGACGGACCGGCCGATCGCCGCCCACGGGAGCCGACCGTCCGCAGACCGAGAAAGCATCCAGACTTTGCCCAGGAGGAATTCAGGAGTAATAATTGTTGAGCAGTTCAGGCAACCAAGCCGAACCCGGCCACCTCCGGGTCGCACCCGCCCTTCTCCGAGCACACCCGCTCGACTCAAGAACGGCGACGCCGTCGAAGAAAGCAGAACATGGATCAAGCACCACCCCCACGCGGTCAGCGCATCACCGTCTGGACGCGCCTGAGGCGGTCCCGTCCCGCCATGATCGGCCTCGCGCTCGTCGTCTTCTTCGTCGCCCTCGCTGCGCTCGCTCCCGCATTCTCTGCGATCACCGGCAACAGCCCGTATGCCTACAACCCGGATGCACTCGGCCCGGACACAGCCCCGACCGGACCATTGGGCGGAGTAAGTGCTCAACACTGGTTCGGCGTCGAACCCCGCACGGGCCGAGATCTCTTCGCCATCGTCAGCTATGGGGCGCAGGTGTCACTGCTCATCGGTCTTGCCTCCACCGCGGTGTCCATCATGGTCGGCGTCGCCGTCGGTCTCATCGCCGGCTTCTACGGTGGAGTCGCTGACCGTCTGCTCTCCAGGCTGACCGACATCATCTTCGGCTTCCCGTTCCTCATCTTCGCCATCGCATTGTCCGCAACGGTCCCGGCCAGCGTCCCCCGACCGCTGCTGCTCATCCTCGTCATCGGGTTCTTCGGCTGGCCGTCGATCGCCCGCGTCGTCCGCAGCGAGACCCTGTCCTTGCGGGAGCGCGGATTCGTCCGCGCCGCCGCGGCGCAGGGCATCGGCAGCGGCCGCATCATCATCCGCGAGATCATTCCGAACATCCTCGCCACCATCATCGTCTTCACGACAGTGTCGATTCCGGGCAAGATCGGCGCCGAGGCGGCGCTGTCCTTCCTCGGCGTCGGCGTCAACCCGCCCACTCCGTCATGGGGCCGGTCGATCTCCGATGCCATCAGCTGGGTCCAAGTCGACCCGATGTATCTCATCTTCCCCGGAATGGCTCTGTTCCTCGTCACGCTCGGATTCAACATGTTCGGCGACGGGCTCCGCGATGCCCTCGACCCGTCCGAGGCTGAGGCCTCGACAACCACCAGCACCGAGGCGGCCCCCGCGGCTGCTCCCGTCTCGACTGATCCGCTGAGCGCGGGAGGGCAGGCATGAACCGCACGAAATTCATCCTCATGCGCCTCCTCGGCGCGGCCTTCGTACTGCTCATCATCGCCGCTGCGTGCTTCGCGATCTTCTACCTCATGCCTGCGAACCCGGCACAGTATTCGTGCGGCAAACCCTGCTCCCCGGAACGTCTGGCCGAGGTCGAGCGCTATCTCGGCGTCGATCAGGCCTGGTGGAAGCAGCTCTTCGACTTCCTCGGCGGCATCGTCGGCGGGCGCACCTATGGTGAGGGCGCGGCCGCAATCCACTGCAACGCACCCTGCTTCGGGTATTCGTTCCGTCTGCGCGATTCGGTCACCGATCTCGTCATCGACCGTCTGCCGATCACGTTCTCGCTCACCCTCGGAGCTGCGGTCCTGTGGGGAATCGGCGGAATAGCCGCCGGTCTCATCGCCGCTCTCAAACGCGGAACTGCCGCCGACAGCACGGTCATGGGCGCCGCCATCACCGGCATCTCCGCACCGACCTATCTGCTCGGGCTGCTCGGCATCCTCCTCTTCGGCTTCACCCTCAACGTGCTGCCGATCGGCGGCTACGTGCCGTTCACCGAGAACCCCGGAATGTGGGCCTTCCACCTCATCCTGCCGTGGATCGTGCTCGCCATCGCCAATGGCGCCATCTATGCCCGGCTCACTCGCGGACAGATGCTCGAAGTGCTCAGCCAGGACTTCATCCGCACTGCCAGGGCCAAGGGACTGTCCGAAACGACGGTGATCGGCAAACACGGCCTGCGCAACCTCGTGGTTCCTCTGACCACCCTCTTCGCCATCGATATCGGCGGACTCCTCGGCGGCGCCGTGATCACGGAGAAGGTCTTCGGGCTCGGCGGAGTCGGGACTCTGCTGCTCGAAGCGGTGTCGAACCTCGACATCCAGGTCATCGTCGGTGTGACTCTCTTCGCAGCCGCCGTCGTCATCATCGCCAACCTGCTGGCCGATCTCAGTTATTCGCTGCTCGACCCGCGAATCAAGGCCGTCCGATGAACGGTGACCGGCCGATGAGCACCGCACACGAACACATGCGCACGGGGCCGCCTCGGCGGCGATGTCGATACCAGCTCTCCTCCTCATTCGTCTCTTGACCGACTTCGCGACGCAGTCAGCGCCGCACATCCGAAAGGCACACCATGAAACGCGCAGCACTCATCGCCGCCACCCTGTCCTTGGGTCTCGTCCTCACCGGCTGCAATGCCAACCCTGAACTGAACAAGGACGGCGGGGAGTCCAACACCCTCGGCGAAACGCACAAGGGAGGGACGCTCAACATCTTCTCCGACGCCCCGGACATGGACTTCGATCCGGGCAAGAGCCAGGGCCTGGCGATCACGTCCCTGTCGTTCGTCCACCGCCGCCTGACCACCTGGGACATCCAGCCAGGCAAACAGGCGAAGGTCGTCCCGGATCTCGCCACTGACACTGGTACAGCCAGCGACGACGGCAAGACCTGGACCTTCACGCTGAGGGACGGGCTGAAGTACGAAGACGGCTCGGAGATCACCTCGGCCGATATCAAGTACGGCATCGAACGCTCCTTCTCCACCGAACTCTCCGGAGGGCTCAGCTATCACAAGACGCTGCTTGAGGGCGGCGATGACTATGCGGGCCCGTTCAAGGGCAAGGAGCTCAAGTCCGTCGAGACTCCTGATGAGAAGACGATCGTCTTCCACCTCGATTCCTCATTCGGCGACTTCCCGTGGATCGCGTCGATGCCGGCCTTCTCCCCCGTGCCCGAATCGAAGGACGATCCGGGCAAATACGGCCTCGATCCCATCGCATCGGGTCCGTACAAGGTCGAGTCGAACAAGTCCGGCGCCGAGGCGGTGCTGACCCGCAATGACAATTGGGATGAGAAGACCGATCCGGTGCGTACCGCCGGCCCCGACGAAGTCGTCTTCAAACTCGGTCAGGATGCTTCGGTGACTGCGCAGGCGCTCATCTCCGATTCCGGGGATGCGAAGAACGGCTTCTCGGCAAGCTTCGTGCCCGCTGCTCAGCTCGCCCAGGTGCAGAACGATCCGAATGCGAAGTCGCGTCTGGTCACTTCAGGCCCCGGAGCTTTGTCATACCTGGCGATGAACAACGATTCGAAGGGTCTCGACAACGTCAAGGTTCGTCAGGCGATCAACTATGCGGTGAACAAGGACACGTTCCGCATCGCCGCCGGAGGCGAGATCTCGGGCGACTTCGCCTCGACCCTCATCACCCCAGGCATCCCCGGACGCGTCGACTACGACCTGTACGAGGCGAAGCCGGAAGGCGATGTGGAGAAGGCGAAGTCCCTGCTCGAGGAATCCGGAGAGAAGCTCGGTGACCTCAAGCTGCTCGTCGCCAATGACGCCACCTCCGTGTCCGAAGCAGAAGCTGTCCAGGAAGCGCTGGCACGCGCCGATATCAAGGTCACCATCAAATCCGTCGACTCGAACACCTTCTCCGCCGACGCAACGGATGCCAAGGGCGACTACGATCTCGCCCTGAGCTCTTGGCAGCCGGACTTCCCATCGGCCAACGGCAATATCGCTCCGCTCTTCGACTCCTCACAGATCGGCAACGGCAACTACAACATTTCGCACTTCTCCGATGAGAAGGTCGATGCCCTCATCAAGAAGGCCACCGAGACCGTCGACCCGACCGCAGCTCAGAAAGTCTGGGCCGAGGCCGACAAGGCGATCATGGAGCAGGCGCCGATCGTACCGCTGACCTATAACAAGAACTCCTACCTGCACGGGTCGAACGTGGAGAACTTCGTCATCGGCGACTTCCCCGCCTACCCGGTCTACTTCAAGGCATCGCTGAAGGGCTGATCCATGGTTGCCGATTCTGCGCCGTCGCCTGAGACCGTTCCGACTGACCGCGCTGCACTGTCCTATCGTGACCACTGCGTGTCGTTCGGACCGAAGGTCATCACCCGTGAGGTGTCTTTCGACCTCGTTCCCGGCCGGATCCTCGCCCTCGTCGGCGAGTCCGGTTCGGGCAAGTCCGTGACCGCACTGGCTGCACTCGGCTTGGCAGGAAGCGCGGAGCAGACGGGGTCCGTGCTTCTGAGCTCTGCGGGCCTAACCGGTACAGCTGCAGACAGCCGTGAACTCGTCGGGCTCGACCCCACTGGGCTGCGCGGAGTGCGTGGGGCGGAGATCGGCGTCGTCTTCCAAGAGCCGATGAGCGCGTTCAATCCGATGTTCCGCCTCGGTCATCAGATCGCCGAGGCGGTTCGTGCTCACCGTCACCGCGCGGGCTCTTCGCCGGGTGGAGCAGAACCCGCTGGAGGTGCGGAGGCGACGGCCGGTGCCGCATCTGCTGCCGAAACATCGGTGAGAGACCGGGTACGAGCCCAGTTGGTCAAGGTCGGCCTCGACGACCCGGACCGGATCATGCGAGCCTATCCGCATCAGCTCTCGGGTGGTCAGCTGCAGCGAGCGATGATCGCCTTGGCGACGGTCAATGCCCCGCGTGTGCTCATCGCCGACGAACCGACGACGGCTCTCGATGTCACGGTCCAGACGGGCATCCTCGACCTTCTCCGCTCCCAAGCGACTGAGGAAGGGCAGGCCGTCCTCCTCATCACCCACGATATGGGTGTCGTCGCCGATATCGCCGACGAAGTGGCCGTGATGAAGAACGGTCGCATCGTCGAACAGGGCAAGGTCGACGAACTGTTCTCGGACCCGCAGGAAGAATATACGCGCCAGCTGCTGGCTGCGGTCCCCCGCCTCGGTGACTTCGGATCTGGAAGGTCGAAACCGGAGACCGGTTCATCCAGCGCTCCGGATGCATCGACAGCGCCAGATGGATCAACTGCTCCGGCAATCGCCGCCGAGCTCAGATCTGCCACAGTCGTGCACAGGAGCTCGGCGGGCCCGGTCACCGCGATCGAGGGCATCGACCTGCAGATTCCTGCCGGTTCGATCACCGGACTCGTGGGCGAATCCGGTTCCGGGAAGTCGACGATCGCCACTGTCCTCACCGGCGGGCAGAAGCTCAGCAGCGGTCAGGTCTTCGTCGACGGTCAGGCCGTGTCCACCCGCCCGAACCGGGCTCAGCGACGTCGCCGCGCCGATATCGGTGTGGTCTTTCAGGACCCACGCGGCGCACTCAATCCGCGGCGGACCATCGGTTCTCAGATCGGCGAGCCCCTGCGGGTCCATCGTCGCCTCGATTCTCACACGATCGACGCACGCGTGGCTGCGCTCCTCGACGATGTGCAGCTGCCCGGTGACTTCGCCGAGCGCTATCCGCACGAGCTCTCCGGTGGTCAGCGTCAGCGTGTGGCCATTGCGCGGGCACTCGCTCTGGATCCGAAGCTGCTCATCGCCGATGAGCCGACGTCCGCGCTCGACGTTTCGGTCCAACGCGGGGTGCTGCGTCTGCTGGCCGAACTCCACGAGATCCACGATTTCGCCTGTCTGTTCATCAGTCATGACCTTGCCGTCATCGAGCAGCTCGCCTCCACCGTCGTCGTGCTCAGGCATGGAGCGATCGTCGAACAGGGCACGAGCGCTCAAGTGCTCACTGCGCCGCAGCAGGCGTATACGAAGGAGCTAATCGAATCCGCTCCCCTGCCGGATCCGCAGATCCAAGCCGCCAGACGCGCTGCCCGGCTGGCCGCCTGACCGGGCGAGTCGGCTGCCAGAGCGACAGCACCGGCCGTCTGACCAGCCGAGATCTGTGAATGTGAAGGAGCCCTGGACACCGAATGGTGTCCAGGGCTCCTTCTCTCAGCTCTCCCAGCTGGGGCGGTCACAGCATCGCAGCGTTGGGGCCGCCTCGGCGAGGTTGAGACTCAGCCGATGATTCCGACTCAGCGAGCGGCAGTGCCCTCGGTGTAGTCGTCGTCGGAGTCCTTGAGCCATGCGAACATCTTGCGCAGCTCGCGACCGGTGGATTCGATCGGGTGCTGCTCTTCCTTGGCGCGCAGCTCCTTGAACTCCGGGGCGCCGTTCTTCTGGTCGTTCATGAAGCGCTCGGCGAACTTTCCGTTCTGGATGTCGTCGAGGACGCCCTTCATGTTCTCCTTCACCTCGGGGGTGATGACCCGCGGGCCGGAGACGTAGTCGCCGTACTCAGCGGTGTCGGAGCAGGACCAACGCTGCTTGGCGATGCCGCCCTCGACCATGAGGTCGACGATGAGCTTGAGCTCGTGGAGGACCTCGAAGTACGCGATCTCGGGCTGGTAGCCGGCCTCGGTCAGGGTCTCGAAGCCGTACTGGACGAGGTGCGAGACACCGCCGCAGAGCACGGTCTGCTCACCGAACAGGTCGGTCTCGGTCTCCTCGGTGAAGGTGGTCTTGATGCCGCCGGCGCGCAGGCCGCCGATGCCCTTGGCGTAGGACAGCACGGTGTCCCAGGCCTTTCCGGAGGCGTCGACCTCGACGGCGACGAGCACGGGCACACCGCGGCCGTCGACGAACTCACGACGAACCACGTGGCCGGGACCCTTCGGTGCGACCATGATGACGTCGACGCCCTCGGGAGCCTTGATGTAGTCGTAGCGGATGTTGAAGCCGTGGATGAACACGAGGGTCTTGCCGGGAGCCAGCTGATCCTTGATCTCATTGTTGAAGATCTCGGCCTGAACCTGGTCGGGTGCGGCGATGGTGATGACATCGGCCCATGCGGCCACCTCGGCGGGGGTGCCGACCTCGAGGCCCTCTGCCGTGGCCTTGTCGCGGCTGGCCGAGCCTTCCTTGAGGCCGATGCGGACTTCGGCGCCGGAGTCGCGCAGGCTCAGCGAGTGGGCGTGGCCCTGGCTGCCGTAGCCGATGACGGCGACCTTCTTGCCCTGGATGATCGACAGGTCTGCATTGTCGTCGTAATAGCGTTCTGCTGCCATAGTTCTAGCTCCTTCGGGTTACGGGGTGATGTCCCCATTGTTTCACAGTTCGGTACTGCTGTTCACGTATTGAGATGAGCGGGGTTCCACAAGTTGGAACGCGAAATCAGCCACGCAGTGCGCGGTCGGTGATCGACTTCGCCCCGCGGCCGATGGCCACGGTTCCCGACTGCACGATCTCCTTGATCCCGAAGGGTTCGAGGACCTCGCGCAGGGCTTCGACCTTGCCGAGCTCACCGGTGGCCTCGATGCTCACGGAGTCGGGTCCGACGTCGACGATCTTCGCGCGGAACATCTCCACCGCCGAGGCGACCTGGGGTCGTGTGGCCGCATTCGCCTTCACCTTGTAGATGATGTGCGCACGGCGCACCGAGGACTCAGGTTCGAGTTCGACGATCTTGATGACGTTGACGAGCTTGTTCAGCTGCTTCGTCACCTGTTCCAGCGGAACGTCGTTGACGTCGACGACGACGGTGATCCGGCTCAGCTCCTCATGTTCTGTCACACCGACGGCGAGGCTGTGGATATTGAAGCCGCGGCGGGCGATGAGCCCGGTGAACCGGGTGAGCACGCCGGGCTTGTTCTCGACCAGGACAGAGAGTGTGTGTCGGCTGCTGTTCATTCCAGGCCTCCTTCGATCTGAGCCACGGAACGCACCGTGCCGTCTTCGTTCGCTCCGGCCTCGGCGATGGCAGCCTCGGCCTCCTCTTCGCCCTCTCCGTCGAACTCGGGACGGATGCCGCGGGCGTACTCGATCTCATCGTTCGACACGCCTGCCGCGACCATCGGCCACACCATCGCATCCGGTGGGACCGTGAAGTCGAGGACGACCGGTCGGTCATTGATCGACAGCGCCTTCTCGATCGCGGCGTCGACATCCTCGTTGCGGTCCACGCGGATCGCCTCACAGCCGTAGGCTTCGGCCAGTTTGGCGAAGTCGGGGATGCGGATCGTCTCGTGCCCGGTGTTGAGGTCGGTGTTCGAGTAGCGGCCGTCGTAGAACAGGGTCTGCCACTGACGGACCATGCCCAGCGACGAGTTGTTGATGATCGCGACCTTGATCGGGATGTTGTTGAGCGCACAGGTGGCCAGCTCCTGATTCGTCATCTGGAAGCAGCCGTCACCGTCGATCGCCCACACCACGCGGTCGGGCTGGCTGACCTTCGCACCCATGGCCGCGGGCACGGAGTAGCCCATGGTGCCGAGCCCGCCGGAGTTCAGCCAGGACTTGGGGCGTTCGAATTCGATGAACTGAGCGGCCCACATCTGGTGCTGCCCCACGCCTGCGGCATAGACCGCCTCGGGGCCGGTGAGCGCAGAGATCCGGGAGATGACGTACTGCGGATCGCACAGTTCGCCGTGCGTCTCATAGCCGAGCGGGTAGGTCTGCTTGAGACGGTTGAGGAAGCGCCACCACGGTTCGCGCTGGCGCTCCAGAGCCTTGGGGAACTTGCTGCGCATCTCTGCGAGCATCTCGGCGAGCACTTCGCGGGCATCGCCGACGATGGCGACATCGACCTCTCGGTTCTTGCCGATCTCGGCCGGGTCGATATCGGCGTGGATGACCTGGGCGTTCGGCGCGAACGAGTCCAGCTTGCCGGTCACGCGGTCGTCGAAGCGGGCACCGATGGCGATGAGCAGGTCGGCCTTCTGGAAGGCGGTGACGGCAGGCACGCTGCCGTGCATTCCGGGCATGCCCAAGTGCAGCTGATGCGAGTCGGGGAAGGCTCCGCGCGCCATGAGCGTGGTCACCACGGGGATGTTCGTGGCCTCTGCCAGGCGCAGCAGCTCCTTCTCGGCCTCCGAGCGGATGACTCCACCGCCGATGTAGAACACCGGGCGCTGAGCCTCGGACATCAGGCGTGCGGCCTCGCGGATCTGCTTGGCGTGCGGCTTGAGGATCGGGCGGTAGCCGGGCAGCACCGGCTCTTCCGGCCAGACGAACGGGGCCGTGCCGGTCTGCGCATCCTTGGTGATGTCGACGAGCACGGGGCCGGGACGGCCGGTGGTCGCGATGTGGTGGGCGTTGACGAGCGCCGCCGGAATGTCCTCGGCACGGGTGACGAGGAAGCTGTGCTTGGTCACCGGCATCGTCATGCCGACGATATCGGCTTCCTGGAAGGCGTCGGTGCCGAGCAACGATGAGGCCTGCTGACCGGTGATCGCGAGCATCGGCACGGAGTCCATGTGCGCATCGGCCAGGGCCGTGATGAGGTTCGTCGCGCCCGGACCCGAGGTGGCGATGCACACGCCGAGCTTGCCCGATGCGGCCGCATAGCCTTCGGCCGCGTGGCCGGCGCCCTGCTCGTGACGGACGAGGATGTGACGGATCTTGTCCGTCTCGAACAGCGGGTCGTAGGTGGGAAGGATGGTGCCGCCGGGAAGCCCGAATACCGTGTCGACCTCGAGCTTCTCGAGGCTGCGGACGATCGCCTGTGCGCCGGTGAGGACCTCCGGCCCGGTGTTGCGGCGAATGCTGGACGGTGTGGCTGTGACCGGTGCGGACGCGGGTTGAGTGCCCGTGTCTTTCGCGGTCGAGGGCTTGGCTGCCATCGATTCCTATCCTTCCTGGGTTTCCTTCTCATCTCCGCATTAAAAAAGCCCCTCCGGATTCGGTAGGGGCGCGCGGAACGTGTCGTCTCGACAGGCTACGGAAGATCCGCGCGCTGGGTAATAACGACGACAAGAAGGTGAGTCATGCCTCAATAGTTCCCCGCAGCACTCGAGGGTGTCAAACCTCGCAAACGTTCGTCCCGACATTCGAGACCGACGATGATTGCCAGGCGAGACTCGCCGAGGCGGCACAGCGTCCCCATTCCCCACCGCCGTTCCGCTCGACCTCAATTTTCAGCGCACAGAGAAACGGGAAGCCTGTTTGCCGGATTCGTGGAATAGATCACAGTCTGCGACTAGGCTGGATTCTCGTGCGCCCCCTCCTCCGTTTCTGGCCTGACCTCCGCTCCCGCATCGGCGTGTACGTCCTCGTGCTCGTCCTCACTCTCCTGGCCAACGGAATCCAGCTCATCGTCCCCGTGATCACCGGCTACATCGTCGACGGACCCATCGCCCACCGCGATCTGTCGGGCCTGTGGCTGCCGGTCCTCGGGGTCCTGTTCATCGGCATCGCCGAGGCTGTCGGGATGTGGGCACGGCGCATGGTCGTCGCTCCCGTCGTCTCCCATTGGGAGGTGACGTGGCGTTCGCGCCTGTTCGATCGTCTGCAGTACACCTCGGTGGCGATCCACGACTCCTGGGAGTCCGGCCAGCTCCTCTCGCGCGCGGTGAATGATCTGTCTCAGCTGCGTCGCTTCTTCGCGTTCGGGCTCCCGTTCCTCCTCTCCACACCGATCGTGCTCGCCGTCGGCACGGTGATGCTCGTGATCATGCAGCCCGTCTTCGGTCTGATCATGATCATCATGGCAGTGCCGGCGATCATCGCGGTCGCCGTCTTCGAGAAGCACTATCGGGAGACCTCCCGTCGGTCGCAGGACACTATGGGCGAACTGACCACCGACGTCGAGGAGTCCATCCAGGGCATCCGCATCCTCAAGTCGTTCGGACGCTCCCCCTGGGCCGCCGAGCGCTTCTCCGAGATCTCCACCCGGCTGAAATCCTTGGAGATCCGCAAAGCGAAGCTCGACTCCTGGCTGTGGAGCGTGCTCCTGCTGCTGCCGACCCTGGCTCAGGCCGCGATCGTCGCCGTCGGCACGTGGGGTGTCATCGAGGGCTGGACGACGATCGGCACGGTCGTGGCGGCCGTGACGATCTCGATGGTGCTGCGGATGCCCATCGAGATGCTCGGCTTCCTGCTCGCCGATGCGCTCATGGCGCTGACCGCCGCAGGACGGTACTGGGAGGTCATCGACATCCGCCATGACATCACCGATACCGACGGCGGTGTCGACGATGCTCCCGAAGTCGGCCACTACCGCGGGAAGCTGCGCTTCGACGACGTCGATTTCCATTTCTCTGATACCGAGCGACTGACCCTGCGCGGTCTCGATCTCACCATCGAGCCCGGTCAGACTCTCGCTCTCGTCGGGGCAACCGGCTCGGGGAAGACGACTCTGGCGTCTCTGGTGCCCAGGCTTCAGGACGTCTCCGCCGGCACGGTGAGCATCGACGACGTCGATATCCGAGACATGCCGGTGAACGAGCTGCGTCACCTCGTGTCCGTATCCTTCGAGGACCCGATCCTGTTCTCGACTTCCGTGGCCGAGAACGTCGAGATGGGTTCCCCGGGCGCGGGCGAGGAAGAGATCTGGGAGGCCCTCGAGATCGCGGCGGCGAAGGATTTCGTCTCCCGACTGCCCGATGGTCTGGAAACGCAGGTCGGCGAACAGGGACTGTCGCTTTCCGGCGGTCAGCGTCAGCGCCTCGCTCTGGCTCGTGCGGTCATCGGGCGTCCGCGCATCCTCGTTCTCGACGACCCGCTCTCGGCCGTCGACGTCGACACCGAGGATCGGGTGCAGCGGGCCCTGCGGGAGATCCTGCCGGATTCGACGACTCTCATCATCGCCCACCGCCCATCCACAGCGGCATTGGCCGATGTGGTGGCGGTGCTCGACGAGGGCCGGATCGCAGCGCTCGGCACCCACGAACAGCTGCTCGAGTCCTCGAAGCTCTACCGCGAACTCATGGGGGCGAGCGCGAAAGCCGATGCACACACGTATCCGGGTGCGGCCGCCTCGGCGAAGGAAGGAGGGACACCATGAGCATGCCACGTCTCGACAGCGACGACGAGATCGAGTCGCTGCCGCCGGACATTGCGAAGAAAGCCCGCACCCTGCTGATGTCGTTGGTCAGGCCGCACCTGGCGATGGCCGTCTTCCTCGCCGTCATCGTCGTGCTCACGGCTGCGCTGATGGTCATCGGGCCGGTGTTCATCGCTGATGCCCTCGATCGAGGTGTGCCCGCAGCCATCGACGGCGATATGGATCCCCTGATCCGGGCGGTCACGCTCTTCGTGGTCTCCGCAATCGCCTCGGCGATCTTGGCGTTCACGTCGACCAGGCTCGTCGGGATCACCGCTCAGCGGATCCTCTTCACCCTGCGCGAGAGGGTCTTCACCCATGTGCAGCGTCTTGACCTGGGCTATCACGAGAAGTCGACCTCGGGTCGGCTCGTGTCCCGGCAGACCTCGGACATGGAATCGGTGCAGCAGTTCCTGTCGTATTCGCTCTTCGACACGGCGCTGGCGGTGCTGCAGATGCTCTTCATCGCCGTCACCCTCGTCGTTCTCGATGTGCCGCTGGCGATCGTCGTCTTCGCTGGATTCGTGCCGCTGTTCTTCATCACGAAGGCGGCGCATTCGACTCAGCGCAGCGCCTACCGGCGCACGCGGACATCGATCGCGAAGGTCATCGTCCACTTCGTCGAGACGATGGGCGGCATCCGCGCCGTGCAGGCGTACCGGCGTCAGCCCGAGCGGCGCGGGACCTTGAGCGATCAGGATGCCCGGTATCGGGATGCGAACACGGATGCCCTGCGCGGGGTGGCCTGGTTCGCCGGGTGGACGCGGCTGATCGGCAACGTCACGCAGACGGTGATCATCGTCATCGGTGCGTGGCTCGTTATCGAGGGGTGGACGCAGATCGGCGTGCTCGCCGCCTTCATCCTATACCTGCGTCGTTTCTACGGTCCTCTCGATGAACTCGTTCAGGCGTTCAATCTCTACCAGTCCGCCTCGGCGGCGCTGGAGAAGATCGCGGCGGTGCTCGACACCGACCCCGAGGTGGTCGAACCGACCCAGCCGCAGGCTCTGCCTGCGCACGCAACCAGTGACGCGGCTGCCAGCGGTCGTGCCCTCGATCTCGACGACGTCCGCTTCGCCTACTCCGACGGCCCCGACGTCCTCCCCAGCTTCGATCTCCACATCCCGGCGGGACAGATCGTCGCGCTCGTCGGCGCCACCGGCGCGGGCAAGTCGACCCTGGTCAAGCTCGTCACCCGCTTCTACGATCCAAGCGTTGGACGGATCACCCTCGACGAGGTGGATCTGCGTGACCTCGACGATGCACAGCTGCGATCGTCGGTTGTCATGGTGACGCAGGAGTCGTTCCTCTTCGCCGGCACCATTGCCGACAACATCCGCATCGGCAATCCGGGCGCCAGCGATGACGATGTCGTGGCGGCTGCGACCGCGGTCGGCTTGGATGCGTACATCCGCCGGCTGCCCGAGGGCTATGCCACGGATGTGAAGAAGCGCGGCGGCCGGTTGAGTTCTGGCCAGCGTCAGCTCGTGTCCTTCGCCAGGGTGTTCCTCGCCGATCCGGATGTCGTCGTCCTCGACGAGGCGACTGCGCACCTCGACATCCCGTCCGAGCGGCTGGTGCAGAACGCTCTGGCCACGGTGCTCGAGGGCCGGACAGCGATCATCATCGCCCACCGCCTGTCCACTGTCGAGATCGCCGACCGCGTGCTGGTCATGGAATCCGGTCGGATCATCGAGGACGGCACACCCGACGAACTCATCTCCGGCACCGGGAAGTTCGCACAGCTGCACCAGGCCTGGCGCGACTCCCTCGTGTGAGGTCCTCCCGTCCTCCTGCCGCTCGTCATCACCAGCGTGGTCGACTCAGCAGTTCCAGCAAAGTATGTTGCTGTGTAAAAGACGAGTCGAATCGACGAGGAGGGCAACCTTTGCCACTGGATCGGATAAGGAAGCTGCGGCCGAGCACCCGACCGACGCCGAGTCCTCAGCAGAAACTGAGGTCAACGCGACCGGCACAACCAACGACACTGACGACGCCGCCGACGAACGACGGATCATCGGAGACGCCGTCGCCCTCGGATTCCTAGTCGGCCTGGCGATGGCCGCGGTGGTGGGGATGCTGCTGATCGCTTCTGGACTGTGGTTTGCGGGGCTTCTCCTCATCTTTGTGACCAATCTCGATCTGCCGCGCGCAGCAGCCCAACGCCACCTGCGCATACACCGAGCCGAACTGGAGATTCCGTCGCTGAAAGAATTCGAAGCCACGACGCTGTCGGGCATGCTGAGTGGGGCTGGTCTCATCATTGCAGTTTGCGCATTGGCCATCACCCAAGCACTTCTCGGCCACCCGATTCTCAACTGGTCGTGGAGAGCGTTCACCGACGGAGTGGACCTATTCATATTGGTGCCACTCGTCGGTTTTGCGCTCTTCATCATCAATTGGTTCATCCGCTGGCGGAAGCGAAGCAGTGGTGAGGTCACCCGATGATCAGCGGCACGAACCGATACCGGCCGTGACGAGTGATCGTCAGCTCGTCGGAACCACGACCGTCTCGGACGACTCGGAGCATCTCTCGCGCAACGGGAATGACCATCGTGGCACCGAGGGCCAGCTGATCGACGAGCTGGTCGGGCAGTGATTCTGCCCCGGCGGAGACGAGGATCCGGTCGAACGGCGCCTCAGCAGGGAGACCGAGGGCACCCGGAATGGCTTCGTGGATGGTCACCTCGGCGAGGGTCTCTTGGTCTGCGGGATCGGCGGTGACGGCTTCGATGGCCGCCCGCGAGGATTCGACGAGCCCGGGATGGCGTTCGACCCCGAGCACCCGCCCGGCCGGACCGACGAGGACGGCGAGCAGCATCGAGGTCCACCCGGACCCCGATCCGAGGTCGAGGACAGAGTCACCCGGCTGCGGATCAAGCAGCCGGAGCATGTCCGCGACGGTGCTCGGCTGCGAATTCGTCTGCCCCAGCCCGATCGGCAACGGAACGTTGTCGGAGGCATTCTGTCGTTCTGCCACCGGCAGGAACGGTTCGCGTGGAACCCGGGCGAACGCCTCGGCGATTCGATCGCGCGTCGCATCCGATGTCACTGCTCCTCCGATCCACGACGGTCTTCTGTACCCTCCCATTGTGCCGATCCGCGCTGAGGGCACAATGGCGTCACCGAGTATCGTTGTGCCGTGACTCAATCTGATCTCGGCCGCGCCCAGAGCCTCATCACCTCAATTCCTGACTATCCCGAACCGGGAGTTGTCTTCCGCGACATCTCCCCGCTGCTCGCCGATGGTCCGGCAATGCGGAGCGTCACCGAGGCGCTCATCGAACCTTTCGCAGGTCAGTTCGATATCGTCGGCGGGCTCGAGGCCCGTGGCTTCCTCTTCGCGGGTGCCATCTCCGCGATGACGGGAGTCGGAATCCTGCCGATCCGCAAGGCCGGAAAGCTCCCCCGCCCAGCGGCTGCTGTGTCGTACACGCTCGAATACGGCACTGCCACGATCGAAGGTCCCGATGTTCTGAAGGAGGGCGAGCGCGTGCTGCTCATCGATGACATCCTCGCCACCGGCGGAACGCTCACAGCGGCCCAGTCCCTGGTCGCCGATCTCGGCGCCGAGGTCATCGGCTCAGCCGTCGTCCTTGAGCTCACCGCGCTCGGCGGACGCGAGCATACGGGCGAGGTTCATACCCTCTTCGCGGAGTGAGACGCCTCAGCTGACTCGGACGTCCTCAGCCGATTCGGATGAGGACGTCGCCGGCCGCGATCGGCCCCGCCTCGGCGAGAGACAGGTCTTCGGCGTCGGCTTCGAGAACGACGACCGGAACGACCACGGACTTCGCCGCTTCACGGGCGGCGGCCAAGTCCCAGACGACGATCTCTTCGCCGGCCTCGACCTGCTGCCCGGCCTCGGCACGGAGCGTGAAACCCCCTCCCTTCAGGTGAACGGTGTCGATGCCCAGGTGGACGAGCACACCCTGATCGGGTCGGTGGGAGATGACGAAGGCGTGGGGTTTGAGGCTCGTCAGCTTTCCCGCGACAGGAGCCGTGACCGTCAGGGTCGCGGCCTCGCCGGGGTCGATGGCCGCTCCGGGGCCGACGAGCGCTTTTGCGAAGACGGGGTCGGGAACCTCCGTCAATGGGATCACCGTGCCGGTGATGGGTGCAGCGATCGTGACTGCCATAGCCAGCAGGCCGCCTTTCTCCAAAATCAGTTGTACTTCGCCTAGACTGACCTCAGACTACAGACAAGGATCACTGTCGACCAGCAGATGCTCATCGGCGAGCAGAGGAGACGAAGACGTGACTCAGCCCATGAGGTCTTCGATGTCATCGACGAGGTTGTCGGCCTCCGGACCGACGACGACCTGGACCGCGCTCCCCTGCACCACCACGCCGAAGGCACCGGCTGCCGTGAGCGCCTGTTCGTTGACGAGAGAGTCATCGTCGACCTCGACGCGCAGGCGAGTGATGCACGCTTCGATGTCGTCGATATTGTCGGCACCGCCCAGTCCGGCGAGGATCTGCGCTGCTTTGTCCATGTCTGTCACCTTCATCTCCGGCGTCCATGCGCCGGCGTCGATTTCACGTTCTGCGATCTGCGTCACAAGTCTACGGCGACTCGTGACCGACTGCCCCATTTCCGAGGAGGAACCCGATGACCACCGCATCCGCTGAGGCACCGAAGAAGCGCAGGAGGGCGATACCAGGGTTCGCCCAGCTCCAACGCGTCGGGCGCTCCCTCATGCTCCCGATCGCCGTGCTTCCGGCCGCGGCCCTTCTCATGCGCTTCGGCCAGCCGGACATGCTCGGCGCCGACGGACTCGGCCAGTTCGCGGACTGGTTGCTGCCGGTGGCGACGGTCTTCGCGGCCGCCGGTTCGGCTCTGTTCGACAACCTGCCGCTGATCTTCGCCGTCGGTGTGGCCATCGGCTTCGCGAAGAAGGCCGACGGCTCCACGGCACTGGCCGCCGTCGTCGGCTATATGGTCCTCACCGGAGTCTTCACCGCCATGGCTCCGGGCTTCGGCTCGGACAACGGTGAGGGCGAGAACGTCATCAACTTCGGAGTGCTCGGCGGAATCGTCGTCGGCATCATCACCGCCCTGCTCTATCAGCGCTATCACCGGATCAAGCTGCCGACCTACCTCGGCTTCTTCGGCGGTCGCCGTTTCGTCCCGATCGTCACTGCGGTCGCGTCGATGGTCATCGCCGTGATCATGGCGCTCATCTACCCTGTCTTCGACGCCCTCATCAACAAGGGCGTGGGCGGCTTCCTCATGGAGCACGGAGCCAACCCGGGCACAGGCTTCGTCTTCGGCACGATCAACCGTCTCCTCATCCCCTTCGGACTGCACCATCTGCTGAACAACCTGCCCTGGTTCCAACTGGGTTCGTGCACCACCTCCTCGGGGGACACCGCACACGGCGACATCACCTGCTTCTTCTCCGGTGTGGACGGCACGGCCGACTGGACGGGGTCATTCATGACCGGCTTCTTCCCGATCATGATGTTCGCGCTGCCGGCCGCGGCCCTGGCGATCTATCGCACCGCCCATCCCAAGCGCCGCAAGGTCGTCGGCGGCATCATGCTCTCGGTGGCGCTGACCGCCTTCATCACCGGAATCACGGAGCCGCTCGAATACGCCTTCGCCTATGTCGCATTCCCGCTCTACGCGGTCCACGCCGTACTCACCGGCACATCTCTGGCATTGGTGAATGCGCTCGGCATCAAATCCGGGTTCGGCTTCTCGGCCGGTGCGCTGGACTATCTGCTCAACCTCGGACGAGCGTCGGAACTGTCCGGCGGCATCGGACCGGTCCTGCTTCTGCTGGTCATCGGCCTGGCCTATGCCGTCATCTACTACTTCCTGTTCCGGTGGGCGATCATCAAGTTCAATCTGCACACCCCGGGCCGCGAGGACGAGACCGACACCGGCACCGGTGCTCCTTCGGTCTTCGACGAAGCCCAGATCGCCGCCGAAGAGTCCACGGGCAAGAAGCGCGCACAGGACGAGGGCAGAAGCTGACCGTCCATGGAATGCTCCGGGGCCCGGTGACGTTATACGCTCGGTTCGGTGCCCTCACCGGGTGCCGAACCGGCGGACCCGATCAGCCTCGGATCCGTCCTAACCAGTGCATACGTGACGAAAGGCGGCACCATGACGGTTCCCACACTCACTCTCAACGACGGTAAGACGATCCCCCAGCTGGGATTCGGCGTCTTCAAGGTCGACCCCGACGAGACCGAACGCATCGTCACCGACGCCCTCGAAGTCGGCTACCGCCACATCGACACCGCTGCCGTCTACGGCAATGAGGAAGGCGTAGGCCGGGCCATCGCGAAGTCCGGGATCTCCCGCGACGAACTCTTCGTGACGACCAAGCTGTGGAATGACCGCCACGGTGCGGAGGAATCCAAGCGGGCCCTCGGAGAATCCCTGGAGAAGCTCGGCCTCGACCATGTCGACCTCTACCTCATCCATTGGCCGACCCCGGCGAACAAGAACTCCGTCGAGACCTGGGAGGCCTTCCCCGGCTACCGCGACCAGGGCCTGACCACCTCGATCGGCGTCTCGAACTTCGACCACCGCTTCCTGCCGGAGATCCTCGACACGGGCATCATCCCGGCCGTCGACCAGATCGAGGTCCACCCGCAGTTCCAGCAGGTCGAGACCCGTCCGCTGCTCGCCGAGCACGACATCAAGATCGAAGCCTGGGGTCCGCTGGGCCAGGGCAAGGTCGACTACGCGAACACCGTCATCGGTGAGATCGCCGCCGCCCATGAGAAGTCCTGGGCTCAGGCGATCATCCGCTGGCACCTGCAGAAGGGTC
Organism: Brevibacterium sp. Lmc1; assembly: GCF_057654315.1. Taxonomy (NCBI): domain Bacteria; kingdom Bacillati; phylum Actinomycetota; class Actinomycetes; order Micrococcales; family Brevibacteriaceae; genus Brevibacterium; species Brevibacterium sp. Lmc1. The sequence goes on from NZ_CM172803.1 coordinate 2,861,774, forward strand.
ACGTCGTCTTCCCGAAGTCGAACAACCGCGACCGCATGGAGCAGAACTTCGACGTCTTCGACTTCGAACTCACCGACGCCGAGGTGGCAGCCATCGACGCGCTCGAAAACGGCGGCCGCGTCTCGGCCGATCCCGCCGAGGTGAACTGACCCGTTCAGGTTCGACCAAAACCTCGCCGAGGCGGCCCACCCCGACCAACGATCGTGACCGACGTGGCCGGTTGGGCAGTCAGGTCGACCAATGACGAAGCCGCCGGAGAGTTCCGACTCTCCGGCGGCTTCGTCGTTCTGTCACGCCACCGTCCGCCCGTCGACGCCGAGGACGACGGCGTCGATGAGCACCGGTCCGTCGGCCTGCAGCGCTTCACGGTAGGCCGCGTCGAACTCCTCGCGAGTCGTGGTCCGGCTGGCCGGGACACCGTAGCCCTGCGCCAACGACACGAAGTCGATCGTGCCCAGGGTCAGCCCCGGTGTGTCAGGGACGCCCATCCGTTCGGCGAATCCGGAGAGCGCACCGTAGCCGGAGTTGTTGACGATGATGAAGATCGTCTTCGTGCCCAACTGGGCGGCCGTGTACAGAGCTGTGAGCCCGTAGTTCGCCGACCCGTCACCGACGGTGGCGACGATGGTCTTCTCCGGGTCGCCGATCGCCAAACCCAGCGCGACCGGCAGCCCGAAGCCGAGCCCTCCCGAGGCCGGGAAGTGGTACATGCCCGGCCTGTCGATGACGATCCGCTCGAGGTAGTCGAGGTCGAGGGTGGTCGTCTCATTGACGTACACGACGCTGTCGTCGACATGATCGTTGAGCACGGCGAGCACCTCGGTGCCGGTCATTCCCTGCTCTGACCGCGGCGGGGAGGTGACGATTCGAGACCCACGGTCGCCTCGGCGAGTTCCTCGATCCGTCGTCGCTGCAGCGAGGTCGGCGAGCGCGGTCGCGACGTCCGCGACGACGGCGCGGCCGAACGGTGCCCGTGTCGCCTCACGCGGGTCCTGGGTGATCTGGATGACCTCGGTGCCCGGCGCCAGATAGTTCGCCGGCTCCCAGCGGTGGTACCGGAACGTGGCGGCTCCCATAACGAGCACGACGTCGTGGCCGGACAATCGGTCGCGCACCGATCGGATGCCCGGAACCAGGACGCCTTCGAAGTTCGGATGGGTGGTCGGGAACGGGCACCGCGTTGGTGAGGGTGCGACGTAGACGGAGGCGTTCAGGCGTTCGGCCAGCACCATTGCGTCCTCATAGACCGTCGGATCAGCCACTGCGGCGGCATCGACCTGCGGGCCGAGGACGAGGGCAGGGTTCTGTGCCCCGTCGAGGACGTCCGTGAGTTCGCGGCGCAGCGACTCCGGCATGGTTCCTGCCGTCGTCACCGAACGCTTCGCCAACAGTGCGTCGTCGGGTAGTGCCGGTTCGTCCCAGTCATCGAGCGGAACGGACACATAGACGGGACCACTCGGCTGGGTGGTTGCCTCGAGTGCCGCCTGCGACAGCGTGCGCGGCACGTCGGTGGCCGACAGCGGCTCGTGCGAGTACTTCACCAGCGGGGCGGGCAGCATCGAGGCATCGACGCTGGCGAGCATCGTCTCCTGACCGACGGTGCGGCGCACCTGCTGACCTGCGAGGACGACCAGCGGAACGTGGCCGTAGTGGGCGTTCGTCAACGCCCCCATGCCGTTGCCCGACCCCGAGGCGGCGTGCAGATTCACCAACGCCGGCCCTCCCGTGGCCCGTGCGAAGCCTTCGGCCATACCGACGACGACTTGCTCGTGCAGACCGAGGACGAACCGGAAGTCGTCGCACAGTCCTGCGAGGAACGGCAGTTCGTTCGATCCCGGATTTCCGAAGATCGTCGTCATCCCGTGGGCACGGAAGACCTCCAGACTCGCGTCGAGGACTGTCTTCTCTCCGTCGTCTCTGTCGGATTGGTCGACCATTGTGCCTCTGCTTTCGTTCATAGTTCTCGCACGGAGGAGCCGAGTTGTGTGGCGCCTCTCCCACCTCACCATATCCGTTGGCGTATTCGAGTCGGCTCAGCCCAGCACGCGGATCGGCTCTCCTGTGACCCAGGCTGCGATGTCCTCGACTGCCTGAGTGAAGAAGATCCGATAGGTGTCTTCGGTGACGTATCCCAGGTGCGGGGTGAGCACAGTGCGCGGTGTGCTGCGGAGGCGATGGTCCACCGGCAACGGCTCTTCCTCGTGGACGTCGAGTCCGGCCCCACGGATCCCACCTGCTTCCAGCACGGTGATGAGCGCGTCGGTGTCGACGAGTCCGGCGCGCGAGGTGTTGACGAGGATGCTGTCGGGCTTCATCGTCTCAAGTTCGGCGGCTCCCACGAGTCCTCGGCTGCGGTCGCTGAGTTTGTAGTGGATCGTCACCACGTCCGCGGTGGAGAACAGTTCGTCCTTGCTCACCGCGCGCACGCCCAGGGCGTCCGCCCGTTCCGCGTCGAGGTTCTGGCTCCACGCCACGACATCCATTCCGAAGGCCGCACCGACCCGCGCGACCTTCGTTCCCAGACGTCCCAGACCGACCACGCCGAGGCGGTGCCCATCGAGGTCTCCCCCGACGGTCGACTGCCAGCCGCCGCCTCGGACAGCGGCGTCCTCGGCCGGGATGCTGCGCAGAACGGAAAGGATGAGTCCCCAGGTCAGCTCCGGTGTCGCCGAGGTGGTCGACTCGGTTCCGCAGACCACGATCCCCTGCGCACGCGCCGCCTCCACGTCGATGGAGGCGTTGACCCGTCCCGTGGTCACGAGCAGACGGAGGTCCGGCAGCCGTTCCAGCCGGCCGGCGGTGAAGGCGGTTCTCTCTCGCATCGCCACAGCCACCTCGGCGCCGGAGAGGACTTGCACGAGGTCTTCGTCGTCGACGATGGGACGATCGATGAACTCGACCTCGGCGTCGAGACCGCTCCAGTCCGCGAACGTGCCTGCCACCTGCTGATAGTCATCGAGAACGACGATGCGCATTGTGTTCCTCTCCTGAAGTCGTGTGACCTACATCCTAGAGCCGATAGGCTGGGCTGGTGAGTGCACCGATCATCCTGAGACAACGCAGCGGCCCCATCATCACGGTCATCGTGTGGGCGTTCCTCGCTTTCCTCCTCGGCGACGCGCTGCTGCGCGGGGCGTGGGACACCGTCGGCCGTTTCGGTCCAGGGCTTGTACTCATCGGCTGGCTCGCGTTCATCGTCCTCTGGCGGCCGGCTCTCGTCGTCGGAACCGACGAGGTGGAGGTCAGGGAGATCCTGCGTACGACGACGGTGCCGTTCACCCGAATCCGTGATATTCGGCTGGGTTCTGTCGTGACGATCGAAACCGCCTCGGCGGAGGGGGTCGAACGCACCATTCGACCGTGGAACGCCCCCGGAATGCCGCGACGGAAGATCGATTCCGGACTGACCGGCGGAACGCGACCGGAGTCTCTGGACAATCACCCCGCGTTCGAGCTGCTGCGTCGATGGGAGCATGCTCAGGCCCATGCCCCTGGAACGGCTGCGCGAAGAGGTCCGTCCGGCGTTGCCGAGGACGTCAGCACTCGATGGAGCCGGGGCGTCATCGGGGTGACTCTGGTGCTGGTGCTCCTGGTGGCAGTCGGACTCATCTGAACACAGAAGGACCGGCCCCGTGGGGAACGTGATCCCACGGGGCCGGCAGTCTCGGAAGGCTTCAATCGATCAGTGCATCACTTCTTGAAGCCGATCTCGGTCCAGTCGGGTGTTTCGAGCTGGCGCGGCCCGAGGTTGAGGACGTCATTCCTCACGCCCCACACATATGGTGTCGGGTAGAAGGGGATGAGCGGCTTGAGCTTCAGAACCTCGGCATCGCCCTCGTTCGCCAGCTTCTTCGCCTCGGCCGGATCGAGTGTCTTCGTCGCAGCCTTGAACTTCTCGCCGATCGCATCGCTGGAGATCTTCGAGTGGTTCTGCGCGGAATCCGCCGGGTAGAACAGGTTCGATCCCGAGGAGATCGGGAAGGCTGTGCCCTGCCAGGTGAACGTCGCCATCTCGAAGTTGCCGTTGAGCACGTGGTCGGCGAAGTACGCGGCGACCGGAACGGTTTCGATTTCGACCTTGAAGCCGATCTCGTTGAGGTCCTTCATCACCTGTTCGGCACGCTGGGCATTCGAAGCGGTATCGGCGGGAACGACGATCTTGAACTGGAGCTTCTCTCCGTCCTTCTCGCGGACACCCCCATCGCCTTCCTTCCAGCCGGCGTCGTCGAGGATCTTCTTCGCCTTCTCCTGGTCGAAGTCGAGGCTGCCGTCGGTGTTGTCCTGGTAGCCTTCCTGGCCGGGCATGAATGTGACGTTGTTGATGAGAGTCACCGGTGCTTCGACGGGGCCGATCGCAGCCTGAGCGATGGCTTCGCGGTTGATCGCATGACCGATCGCGTCACGGACTTCCTGCTCCTTGAGCGCACCCTTCTTCGCATTCATCGTCAGGTGCGTGTATTCCATGCCCTGCGACTTGTACATCTCTCCGTCTTCGCGCTTGCCGGCGGTCTTGTAGGAGTCGCCATCGGTGCCGACATCGACAAGGTCGATCTCCTTGTTGGCGTAGGCCTGAGCCTGCTGTGCCTGAGAGACGACCTTGAAGATCACCTTGTCGAGCTTGGGTTCCTGTCCCCACCATTTGTCGTTCTTGACCATGGTGATGACGCCGGACTTCGTGTCGACCTTGTCGGCCTTGTAGGGACCGTTCGAAGGCAGGACTTTCTTCGTGTAGTCCTTGTTGAAGGAGTCGGCATCCTCGGTGATCTCATTGGGCAGGAAGGCGCCGATGTAGTTCGGCCAGTCGATGTTCGGGGTCTTGAAAGTGACCTTGACGTCGTGCTTGTCCTTGCCGGATTCGATCTTCTCGATGTCCTCGTAGCCCTTGGTCGAGGCGACCTCGAACTCGTCGTGTTTGCCGTCGCGAGTCTGCCAGAAAGCCTTGTAGTCGTCGACGTCGATCGGTGTGCCGTCCTCCCAGACGGCGTCCTTATTGAGCTTGACGTCGATGACCAGGGGATCCTCGCTGGCGATCTCGACGCTCTCGGCGTAGTTCTTGTCGACTTCCCAGGTGCCGTCATCCTTGATCTTGACCGGTCCGCCCAAGGTGGTGCCGTAGATGTTGTTGTTGTCCACATGGGCGCCGTCGGCGTGGTAGTAGTTGAGGCTCGCGGGGATCTCGGTGATCGGGTAGGTCAGCGTGCCGCCGTCCTTGACCTCGTCGTATCCGGCCTTCTGGTAGTCGGTGGTGGGGAGCCCGGAGATCTCCTTGTCCGCCTTGTCGCTGTCGACTCCGCCGGAGTCCTTGTTCGCCTGCTGGCAGCCGGACAGTGCCAGGCCCAGCGCAGCGGTCGCGGCGACGACCATTGTCGCCTTCTTCCTCATTCTCATGAGTTCCTCATTTCTAGTGTGGTGTTCCTCGAGGTGGGCTATGGGTGCGGCTTCAGGTCGCGGTGTCGAGCTCCGTGATCCGCTCCGCATGGTGGCAGGCGACGAGGTCGCCTTCCAGTGACCGCGGACGGGGGTCATCGGTCAGGCACATTTGCCTGTCCCCGTCCGGCAGCAGGTTGAACAGCGGGCACCTGGTGCGGAAGTTGCAGCCGGAGATCTCATCGGTCGGGCTCGGCAGATCTCCGGTGAGCAGCACCCGTTCCCGAGACCGTTCGATTTCTGGGTCGGGAACGGGGATCGCTGACATCAGTGCACGTGTATAGGGGTGCCGCGGCTGCCGATAGAGCGCGTCGGATTCGCCGTACTCGACGATCCGACCGAGATACATCACGGCGACATAGTCCGATATCTGTCGGACGACCGCGAGGTCGTGAGCGACGAACAGATAGGACAGTCCCAAGGTGTCACGCAGGTCTTCCAGCAGGTTGATGACACCTGCTTGGACTGAGACGTCGAGAGCCGAGACGGGTTCGTCGAGGACGAGCAGCTTCGGGTTCGTCACCAAGGCCCGAGCGATGCCGATGCGCTGACGCTGCCCACCGGAGAACTCATGCGGATAGCGTTCGGCCATCGACGCGTCGAGGCCGACGAGTTCGAGCATCTCGGCAACCTTGTCGTTGCGCTCCTGAGCCGGCACTTTGTGCACGGTCAGCGGTTCGGCGATCACTTCGCCGACCGGCAGCCGCGGGTCGATTGCGGCCATCGGATCCTGGAAGACGACCTGGACGTCTTTGCGCATGGCCAGACGTTCACGCTTGTTCAGGTCCGCGACATCGATGCCGTTGATGACCAGCCGTCCCTTCTGCGGAGCGACCATCTCCAGGACTTCACCGATCGTCGTCGACTTCCCGCAGCCCGACTCGCCCACCAGTCCGAGGGTCTGGCCGGCCTTGATCTCGAGATCGATTCCGTCGACGGCTTTCACCGTGCCGATCTGTCGCTTGAACACGGCACCCTTGAGCAGAGGGAAGTGCTTCTGCAGACCGGTGACTTCAAGGATGTTCGGGGCTGCGTCGTCTTTCACCCGAGTCGCCACCGGGTCGGGGCGCGGGTAGATGTCCTTGGCTTCCAGATCGCCCCGGGCGATCTCGTCGGCACGATGGCAGGCGGCCTGCACGCCGGCGATTCCGTGTTCGACGAGTTCGGGCTCGACCTCGCGACATCTGTCGACCGCGATCGGACAACGCGGTGCGAATGGGCACCCCGGCGCAAGATTCGACAGCGACGGCGGTTTGCCCTCGAGCGGAACGAGTCTCTGGGTTCCCGCTGTGGCAAGGTTCGGCACCGAACGCAGCAGTCCTGTCGTATAGGGCATCTGCGGGCTGTGGAAGACCTGCTCCACTCCCCCGGTCTCGACGAGGCGGCCGGCGTACATGACAGCGATTCGGTCGGCGTTTCCGGCCACTACACCGAGGTCGTGAGTGATCAGCACGATCGCGGCACCGGTGATCTCGCGTGCCTTCTGCAGCACGTCGAGGATCTGAGCCTGAATCGTCACGTCCAATGCCGTCGTCGGCTCGTCGGCGATGATGAGATCCGGATCGTTGGCGATCGCAATGGCGATCATGGCTCGCTGCCGCATGCCTCCGGAGAACTCGTGGGGGTATGACTTCACCCGCCGTTCCGCCCCTGGGATGCCGACGATTCTGAGCAGTTCGATCGCCCGGTCGTTCGCCGCCTCTTTCGACAGGCTCGGGTCATGGATGATCAGACCCTCGGAGATCTGTTCTCCGATCGTATAGACGGGAGTCAGTGCCGACAGCGGATCTTGGAAGACCATGGCGATCTCGCGGCCACGCAGCTTCGACATCTGGTGGTCGTTCATGTCGAGAAGAGACTGCCCGCGATACCGGATGGAGCCGGCGATCTGAGCGGTGGAGGGAAGCAGACCCATCACAGCCATCGATGACACGGATTTGCCTGACCCGGATTCGCCGACGATGCCGAGGAATTCGCCCGGTCTGACCTCGTAGTTGACCCCGCGCACTGCTTGAACGTCGCCCTTGGGGTTGGGGAAGGTCACCGTCAGGTCTCTGACCTCAAGGATGGGTTCTGCCGCGGTGACGGGGGCGAGGTCGATGTCAAGGGTTTCAGTCACGGTTGACTCCTGAGGTCGGATCGATCGCATCCCGCAGGGCATCGGCCATGAGACTGATCGCGAAGAGCATGAGCACAAGCACCCCTGCGGGGAAGACGAACAGCCAGGGACGTGTGGCCGCCGCTCCGGAGCCTTCGGCCAGCAGTGTGCCGATCGACACGTCGGGTTTCTGAATGCCCAGATTGAAGTAGCTCAGGGAGGTCTCGGCAAGGATCGCGGAGACGACGCCGAGCGTCGCATCGACGATGAGAATCGAGGCCACGTTGGGAATGATGTGACGGCTGAGGATCTTCGGAGTCGAAACCCCCATATAGCGGGCGGCTCGGACGAAGTCGCGGTCCTTGATCGCCTTGGTCTGGTTGCGCACGACTTGAGCCATGATCATCCAACCGAAGAGCACGAGGAAGACGACGATGGCCGTCCACGACAGCTGCCTCAGCAGAGGCGCCATGAGCACAAGGATGAAGAAGGACGGCAGTACGAGCAGAAGGTTGATGAACCAGACGATGATCGTCTCGACGCGACCACCGAAATAGCCTGCCGTCGAACCGATGATGGCGGCCAGAATGCTCGCACACGGTCCGGCGATGATGCCGATGAGCAGGGATTTCTGAAGTCCCACGACGGTCTGAGCGTAGATGTCCTGGCCGATCGTGTTCGTACCGAACCAGTGCTGGGCGCTCGGGCCCTCATTGAGTGCGAAGACATCCTGGTCGGTCGGCGAATAGATGTTGATGGTATTGCCGAACAGAGCGAAGAGAACGAAGAATGCGAGTAGGATCCCGCCGACCCAGAACCGCGGGGTCGAGCGCAGGCGGCGCCAGATGAGCATCGCCCGAGAGGTCGGCTTCGAACGCTTCGTCACCACCTCGGTGTCGGGCTCTGTGGAGATCGGAATATCTGTTGCCATGTCAGATCCTCACTCTCGGGTCGAGTGCGGCATAGAGCACCTCGGACAGGGTCGAGGCCAGGAGCGTGAGCACTGCGACGAAGAGAACGGAGCCTGCGGCCGCGTTGATATCGGACTGCAGGATCGAGTTGATGGTGAACTGGCCCATGCCGTTCCATGAGAAGACGACCTCGAGCATCGAGGAGCCGGCGACCAGGGTGCCGAACGCGTAGGCGAAGTACGTCGACATCGGGATGAGTGCGACGCGCACGCCGTGCTTGACCAACGCGGTTCTGCGGGTGCGCCCTTTGGACCTGGCGGTGCGAATGAAGTCCGATGCAAGCACGTCGAGCATGACCGAACGCTGGTAGCGCGAGTACGTCGCGGCGCCCATGAGCACGAGCGCCAGGGTCGGCAGCAGCATATGTGACACCTGGTCGGTGAACCACGGGATGAAGCCAGGGTCGATATTCGCCGAGTAGTCACCCGAGAAGCGGATGAGGGTCGTGCCGAGTGCATTGTTGAATCCGGTGGCGATGATCATGAGGATCACGCCGATGACGAATGTCGGAGTGGCGATGATGAGGTAGGACGCGTAGGTCACGACCTGGTCGGATGCCTTGTACTGCTTGACGGCTCCCCAGACGCCGAGGATCACACCGAGGATGGCTCCGATGATCGATCCGATGAGCAGGAGCTTGAGGCTGACACCTGCCCGAACGAGGATCTCCTGCAGCACAGGCGAGTTGTGGACCGTCGTGCCGAAATCACCATGGAGGAAGATGTTCGTCAGCCAGTGCCAGGTCCTCTCGAGGATCGGGACTTCGGGGTTCGTGCCGTGGCCGTTGAGGATGGACCGAATCGAATCTTCTGACAGCGGCGGATTCTGGCCACGGTACCGGGAGGCCGGATCCATGAATGAGCTGGAGGTGATGTAGGCGGTGACCGTCGCTATGAACGCGAGGATGAAGTAGTTGATGAACCGCCGCAGGACGTACTTTCCCATGGCGCCGACTACGACACAGGGATCAGCCGGGCCTCACTGGACGTCGAGGAATGGTGCATGGGACCCGGCAGCTGGGAGTAGATCTCACGGCGAATCGGGTAAGCGGTGCGAATCATCAACGATCAAGGTTCCTTTGCGCGAATTTTCCTCTGATCAGCCACTATGAGTGAATCATCAATGGTTCATCACAGAAGACTGAACGTAATTCGCACTGTATCTCCATGTGACCTGTTGCACAAACTTCCCTTGCAGTATTGATTGCGACAAGGCTCCGTGTCCCCCGGAATTCCGCGCGACACGCCGAAGTAACTTTTCGGTAACTGTAGTCTCGTGTCGCCGGGTCGGAACGGTCCGTGCTGTCCTCAGGAACGTTCCCCACCGAAATCGCCGAGGCGGTGCAGACGTGATGTCTGCACCGCCTCGGCGATGGTGGAACCGTTCCGTATCGCTGAGCGTCACCCGAAGGCGAGCGGAATCAGCAACGGACCTTGAACTGGATCAGAAGCAGACCGCGCCCTTCGATGCCGACTGCACGAGCTTCGCGTACTTGCCGAGCACACCGGTGAGGCGGTGGTTCTCGGGCAGCGTCCAGGTCTTGCGACGCTCGGCCAGCACCTCCTCGTCGACGTGGAGCTCGATCGAGCGGGCCGCGATATCGACGGTGATCTTGTCACCGTCCTCGACGAGCGCGATCGGACCGCCGTCGACTGCCTCGGGGGCGATGTGGCCGATGCACAGGCCGGTCGAACCGCCGGAGAAGCGACCGTCGGTGAGCAGCAGGACGTCCTTGCCGATGCCCGCGCCCTTGATGGCGCCGGTGATCGCGAGCATCTCGCGCATTCCGGGTCCGCCTTTGGGTCCTTCATAGCGGATGACGACGACGTCGCCCTTCTTCAGTTCTCCATTGAGCACGGCGTCCATGGCCGGCTGCTCCTGGTCGAAGACGCGAGCGGTGCCCTCGAAGACATCGGCGTCGAAGCCCGCGGACTTCACGACCGCACCCTCGGGAGCCAACGATCCCTGCAGCACGGTGAGGCCGCCGGTGGCGTGGATCGGGTTGTTGAGCGCGCGCAGGATCTTCCCGTCCGGGTCTGGCGGGTTGATCGACTCAAGGTTCTCGGCCACGGTCTTGCCGGTCACGGTCAGGCAGTCGCCGTTGAGCAGACCGGCATCGAGGAGAGCCTTCATGATCACGGGCACGCCGCCGATCTTGAAGACGTCGTTCATCACGTACTGTCCGAAGGGCTTGACGTTGCCCAGGTGCGGAACCTTGTCGCCGATGCGGTTGAAGTCATCGAGCTGCAGCTCCACGCCGGCTTCGTGCGCGATGGCCAGCAGGTGGAGGACCGCGTTCGTCGAACCGCCGAAGGCCATGACCACGGCGATCGCGTTGTGCAGCGATTCGCGGGTGATGATGTCCTTCGTGGTGATGCCCTGGCGCAGCATGTTGACAACAGCCTCACCGGACTTGCGAGCGAACATCGTGCGGTTGCGGTGGATGGCCGGCGGAGCAGCCGAGCCCGGCAGGGACATGCCCATGGCCTCGGCGGCCGAGGCCATCGTGTTCGCGGTGTACATTCCGCCGCAGGCACCCTCACCGGGGCAGACGGCGCGCTCGATGGCGTCGACGTCCTTCTGGGACATGGTGCCCGCACGGCAGGCGCCGACGGCTTCGAAGGCGTCGATGAGGGTGACTTCCCTCTCCGAGCCGTCCTCCATTTTCGCGGTTCCGGGCATGATCGAACCGTTGTAGAGGAAGACGCTCGAGAGCCCGAGGCGGGCGGAGGCCATGAGCATTCCGGGGATCGACTTGTCGCAGCCGGCCATGAGCACGGAGCCGTCGAGTCGTTCGGCGCTCATCACGGTTTCCACGGAGTCGGTGATGACCTCGCGGGAGACCAGCGAGTAGTGCATTCCCTCGTGGCCCATCGAGATTCCGTCCGAGACGGAGATGGTGCCGAATTCCAGCGGGAAGCCACCGGCCTCGTGGACGCCTTCCTTGGCGGCCGAACCGAGACGCTGCAGCGACATGTTGCAGGGGGTGATCTCATTCCACGAGGTCGCGATCGCGACCTGCGGCTTCACCCAGTCGTCGTCGCCCATGCCGACGGCGCGCAGCATGCCGCGTGCGGCGGTGGCCTCGAGGCCGTCCGTGACATCGCGAGAACGGGGTTTGATGTCGGGAGTGGTGTTGTCTGTATCGATGCTCATGCAGGCATGCTACGCCCGATTTCAGCATCCGCATGCCGGACTCTCGCATGGTGGAACCTCTCGTGGGAACCATGCGAGAGTCCGACCGCGGGGACATGTTCCGGCCCTGCTTAGGTCAGATTCGCGTGACCTATTGCCGGCGATGCAGGCCCGCGATTCGCTGCGCCTCGGGCCCCAGCTCACGGCATCTCAGGCCTTGATGAGATTGACCGGCTGCTCACCGTCGTTGATCCGCCTGACCTGCTCGGCGAGGATCTTCACGACCCGTGGTTCGAACGCCGAGGTGTCGCCTCCGACATGGGGTGTGATGAGGGTGTTCGGGGTGCCCCACAGCGCGTGGTTGCGCGGCAGCGGCTCCGGATCGGTGACGTCGAGGGCGGCATGGAGCCGGCCCGCGGCGAGTTCCGCCACAAGCGCCTCCGTGTCGACGACCTTGCCGCGGGCGACGTTGACGATGAGCGCATTGTCGGGAAGCTGGCTGAGGAACTTCTCGTCGACGAGGCGGTGGGTGCCCTCGTTGAGCGGGGTGATGAGCACGACCACCTCGGTGTGGGGCAGTAGTTCCGGCAGCTCGTCGACGCCGTGGATCTTCCCGCGCTCGTCCTCACGTGCGGTCGAGGCCACTCGGGTGAGCTGGACTTCGAAGGGGTCGAAGCGGTCGGCGATGGCCGAGCCGATCTCGCCGACGCCGATGATCATCACCCGCCGGTCCTGCAGCGAGCGGTGACGCTGGTGCTCCCATACCCGCGAGACCTGCGAGCGCACGGCGTCATCGATTCCGCGCAGGCTGGCCAGGGTCAGCGCCAGGGCGAGCTCGGCGGTGCCCCCGGTGTGCACGCCGGAGGCGGTCGCCACCTGGATTCCGCGTTCGGGCAGGTGGGCGACGGGATCGAATCCGGTCGTCTGAGTGATGACCATGCGCAGGTTGGGCAGCTCGTCGAGCAGCTCGATCGTCGGCCCGGAATCCATGTACGGCAGGATGACGACATCGACATCGTCACGACTGAGCTTGGCCGACCGTTCGGAATCGGAGAAGACGACGAGGTCGACGTTCGCGCGCTGGTGAGCGGGGATCCGAGCGATCACACGGTTGCGGAGCTCGGAGTTCGGGAAGGCGATTGTGGTGATGGACATGCCCTCATTGTGGCACGCGGCCAGGCCCGGTGCCGAGGGATTCGTCACTCTGAGATGACGGGCCTCGTCACTCGGGCAGCGCTCTTCCGATCCGAGTGAAGACGGCCTCGATCACCTCGAGTTCGGCATCGCTGACATGATCGAAGAAGATCTCGTCGACATAGCTCTTGTGCTGGGACCCGGCGGACAGGAATGCCCGCGCCCCCGCCTCGGTGAGAGCGACATTGTGGGCACGCCCGTCATCGAGACACTGGGTCTTCGTCACCAGTCCCGCGTCGACGAGGACCTTGATCCGATAGTTCAGCCGCGACGGCGAGAAGACGAGCTTCTTCGCCAGGGCACTCATCGTCAGCGTCCGCTCCGGCGCCTCCCACAGCAGGAGCAGAGTGTTGTAGTCGCTGACGTCGAGCCCTGCATCGTCCTTGAGCTGGACCTCGAGGGCCTGACGGAGGCGCTGCGAGGTCTCGAAATAGGTCCGCCACGCGTTCTGCGCCAGCGCCTCCCTGCCGAGCCCGAATCTGATCTCCGTCATCTCAGCCCTCGAGCAGCTGCGCGAACGGGGTGACGTTCGCGGGGTCGAATTCGTCGACGATTCCGCGATTCGCCGAGGAGGTGCCCCGGGTCGCGCCCGCCCCTGCACCTGCGTGCGAATCGGGGTCGGCCACCTCGGCGAGGTCGTCGTTTCCGGCGCCGATGATCGCTGCGGTCAGGGACACGAGTTCCTCCCCCGCCTGACGGATCCGGGCGGTCAGCGCACGGCCGCCTTCGACGGTTCCCCAGTCGTCGGTCGCGGCGAACACCGTGGTGGGCACGACGATGCCCTTGAGGCAGGACAGCATCGGCCGCAGCACCGCGTCCCCGGCCAGCGAATGGCGGGCAGTGCCGCCGGTGGAGGCGATGAGCACGGGCTTGCGGCTCAGCGCCCTGTCGTCGACGAGCTGCCAGAACAGGGTGTGCAGGCCGACGGGGGCTGCCTTGTACACCGGTGCGACGGTGACGATCGCATCGGCGGCGGCGATGGTCGCGAAGGCCTGCTCCAACGCTTCGGAGCGGAACCCGGTCAGGGTCATATCCGTGAGCGCGGTGGCGAGGCTGCGGACGTTGATGACGTCCGTGGTCACGTCGATGCCCACCGATTCCCCCGCCGAGGCGGTCTGACCGAGGATCCGGTTCGTGAGCTTGAGCGTGGTCGAGTCCTCGCTCAGGGAGGTGGTCACGGCCACGATGTTCATCGTGTTCGTGCTCATGAGCGGTCGGCTCCTTCCTGTGTCGGATTCTGGGCCGCTTCGGCGGCGCGTGCCTGACGGTCCTCGAAGGCGCGGGAACCTTCTCCGCCGCCGGGGATCGGGTCCCGGCCTTCGCGATGGCGGATGACGAGGGATTCGTGGGTGGGAGCGTCGGGGACGTCGGCCGGGCGGCCCTTCGCGAACTCCTCGCGGAGGACGGGGATGACCTCTTCGCCGAGGAGGTCGAGCTGTTCGAGCACCGTCTTCTGCGGCAGTCCCGCATGATCGATGAGGAAGAGCTGGCGCTGGTAGTCCCCAGCCCAGTCCCGGAAGCTCAGGGTGCGCTCGATGACCTGCTGCGGCGAACCGACAGTCAGCGGAGTCTGCGTCGAGAAGTCCTCGAGGCTGGGCCCGTGGCCGTAGACCGGGGCGTTGTCGAAGTAGGGACGGAACTCGCGGACGGCGTCCTGGGAGTTCTTGCGCATGAATACCTGACCGCCGAGGCCGACGATCGCCTGGCTGGCCGTGCCGTGGCCGTAGTACTCATAGCGCTGACGGTAGAGCTGAACCATCCGCGCGGTGTGCGAGGTCGGCCAGAAGATGTTGTTGTGGAAGAACCCGTCGCCGTAGTAGGCGGCCTGTTCGGCGATCTCGGGGCTGCGGATCGATCCGTGCCAGACGAACGGCGGCACTTCGTCCAGTGGGGTCGGGGTGACGGTGAAGCCGTTGAGCGGTGTGCGGAACTTGCCTTCCCAGTCAAGGTTCTTCTCACGCCACAGACGGTAGAGCAGGTTGTAGTTCTCGACCGCCAGCGGGATGCCGGCACGGATGTCCTTGCCGAACCACGGATAGACGGGGCCGGTGTTGCCGCGGCCCATGATCAGGCTGATGCGACCGTCGGAGAGGTGCTGCGCGTACGAGTAGTCTTCGGCGATGCGCACGGGATCGGTCGTGGTGATGAGCGTGGTCGCCGTCGAGAGTTCGAGCTTCTCCGTCTGTGCGGCGATGTTGGCCAGAAGGACCGGCGGGTTCGCCGGGGCCACGAAGGGCGGGTTGTGGTGCTGCCCGGTGGCGAAGACGTCGAGTCCGACCTCCTCGGCCTTCTTGGCGATCTCGACGGTGTTCTTGATCCGCTGGTGTTCGCTGACGGTGGTGCCGTCGGTGGGGTCGGTGGTGACATCGCCGATGGTGAAGATTCCGAATTCCATGACGCCTCCTGCATCTGGGCTGCTGCGGTTCTCGCGGCCGCCCAACTGATTGAACTAACTTCAATTTTGAAGTAACTAGTTGAAATCTTAACAGAAGTGGTCGCGAAAGTATTCCCGGCCCCAGAGCGGTCACCTGGGTGGGACGCGAGGCCATGACCGCAAACGGTCGATTGCCGGGTCGATCCACGGTGTTTCCAGCCCGATTTTCACCGTGGATCGCCCCAACAATGCACGAAAAGCGGCTCCCGCCCGTAGGCAGGAACCGCTTTTCGTGTCTGTTCGCCGAGACCGGTTCGCTGAGCACAGCAGCGAACCGGAGCATGGCCGCGGCGGTGGACTCAGATCCAGAGGGCCGGATCCTCGAGGACGAAATCCGGGTGCGTCGTCGACGACTCGGCTCCCGCCTTCGCCGAAGCGGCGCCGTCCTTCTTCTTCGAGCGCACGGTCGCGGGGATGCCGACAGCGCTCGAGTCGGCCGGCACGTCCTTGACGACGACGGCGTTGGCTCCGACCGCGGAGTTGTCGCCGACGACGACGGGGCCGAGGATCTTCGCCCCGGCTCCGACGAGCACGTGGTTGCCGATCGTCGGGTGGCGCTTCGTCTGTGCCATCGACGTACCGCCGAGGGTGACCTGATGGTAGAGCATGACATCGTCGCCGACTTCCGAGGTCTCCCCGATGACGACTCCGTTGGCGTGGTCGATGAAGAAGCGACGCCCGATCCTGGCCCCTGGGTGGATCTCCACCCCGGTCAGCGTCCGCACGAGCTGGGACATCAGTCGCGCCGGAACCTTTGCGGCATCGTGCTGCCACAACCGGTGGAGTCCGCGGTGCGCCCAGATGGCATGCATCCCGGGGTAGGAGACCAGGGAGACGAAATCATTGCGCGCCGCCGGATCGCGTCGCTTCACCGTCTCGAGGTCTTCTCTCAGCGACTCGCGCACACCGGGTCGGCTCAGCCCAAAGGCGGCCGCCCCCGCAGCTGCCGCGGCCACTGCCCACAGTGCCTTCATCATTGACTCCCTTGCTCAGTCGTCTCGGTCTATCTCGTGCAAGTCGGATCCGGTCGGAAGAATTCCCGCGACCCTCCGACAGGGAACGTCTCAGACAGCGAGGGCGCCAAACCGAAGTCTGACGCCCTCACGCTGTTCACTCGCGCTCAGTCGAGGTATTCCGAGAACAGCGGTGTCGACAGGTAGCGCTCGCCGAAGTCGGGGAGGACGACGACGATGCGCTTGCCGGCGTTCTCGGGGCGCGAAGCGACCTGCTCAGCCGCAGCAAGGGCAGCACCCGAAGAGATTCCGACGAGCAGACCCTCTTCCTTGGCGACCTCGCGGGCCCGCTCGATGGCGACCTCGTTGTCGATGTCGACGACCTCGTCGTAGATCTCAGTGTTGAGGATGCCCGGCACGAAGTTCGCACCCAGACCCTGGATGGCATGCGGTCCGGCAGTGCCCTCGGTCAGCAGCGGCGAGGCGGAGGGTTCGACGGCGACGATCTTGACCTCAGGCAGCGCCTCACGCAGAGCGGCGCCTGCGCCGGAGATGGTGCCGCCGGTGCCGATGCCGGCAACGAAGATGTCGACCTTGTTATCGGTGTCGGCGAGGATCTCGGGGCCGGTCGTGGCCTTATGGATCTCAGCATTGGCTCTGTTCTCGAACTGACGGACGAGCACGGCCCCCTCGGCGGCGACCTCTTCCGCCTTCGCCACGGCACCTTTCATACCCGCAGCCTTGTCGGTGAGGACGAGCTCGGCTCCGAAGGCGCGCAGCAGAGCACGGCGCTCCTTCGACATCGATTCGGGCATCGTGAGGACGACCTTGTAGCCGCGGGAGGTGCCGACCATGGCCAGCGCAATGCCGGTATTGCCCGAAGTCGCCTCAACGATGGTTCCGCCGGGCTTGAGTTCGCCGGACTTCTCGGCGGCGTCGATCATCGCCACGCCGATGCGGTCCTTGACGGAGTTGCCGGGGTTCGAGGATTCGAGCTTCGCCACGATCTCGGCGCCCGACCGGTCACTGGCCTTGTTGATGCGCACCAGCGGCGTGCGGCCGACGAGTTCGGAGACGTTGTTGAAGATGGTCAAAGTAAGTCCTTTCACGATTCTTTGTGCACCGCCGTCGGCGGCCACTCGCCGTTCGGCGGACGTGCACCTGAACGGGTGGAGCGACAGCTTGCATCTCGTGGTCCGAGACGGCTTGCCCTCATCATAACCACGCCGACCTTGAACGTGTTCCCAGATATGTTGCTCAACAATCTGTGTTCGCTGGGGGCGAAACTTTATGACGGCCCCTATCACATACCCGAGATGGCCGCATATCCATCCACTCGATCGAGCGCGGGATACGATCAACCGCTGAGCAATCGGTGGACACGGTCACCGAGGCGGCCCTCCCCCGAGATCGCGCCCGAGCGCTGCGATCGGGCGGAGTCTGAGACGGTCTCAGGTGACCGATACGATTGTCCCCATGGCTATTCATCCCATCGTCGTCTACGGCGAGCCCGTTCTGCATCGTCGTGCCGAGAAGATCACCGAGTTCGACGAGGACCTTGCCGAACTCGTCGCAGACATGCACGAGACGCTCGACGCCAGCAACGGTGTCGGACTGGCCGCACCGCAGATCGGTGTCGGCAAGTCCATCTTCGTGTTCAACGCCGACGATGACTATGGTGTGCGTCGTCGCGGCACCTTCGTCAATCCCGTGCTCATTGCCTCGAAGGTTCCCGATACCCGTCCTGATCCCGACGATGAGACCGAAGGATGCCTGTCGGTGCCGAGTCTCGATTTCCCCCTCAAACGTGCCGACAGGGTCACCGTCAACGGCTTCGATGAGAAAGGCGAACCGGTGACCCTGAGCGCTGACGGGTGGTTCGCGCGCATCATGCAGCACGAATACGACCACCTGCAGGGAACCCTCTACGTCGACCGTCTCGACAAGCGGTGGTCGAAGAAGTGGAAGAAAGCCCAGGAGGCTCACGGCTATAACCAGCCGGGCCAGTCATGGATGCCGGGAGTCGACCCCGACCCTTTCGGTCACTGAGCCGGGGGCGAGCTCAGGCTTCGAGTTCGTCCACGGACTTCTGAGCCGCGGCGAGCCGGGTGTCGAAGTCGTCGAAATCATCGGCAGTCTGGTCGAGTTCGGCGACGAGTCCGGAGATGATCGACGACTGCGAATCCGCATCGATGCGCAGCTCCCTGAACTGCCAATCGGCGGAATCATCGGCTGCGGTGCGAGACAGCACATCGAGCACTCGATCGCCGAGCTCGCGGGAGCGTTCGGAGTTGTGCAGCAGCATCAGCTGCTGATCGAGTTCGAGCAGCCGCTCGTAGTATTCGTGCATCGACTCCACCCGGCGGGCCATCGACGAGAATGCGACGGCCAGCTTCGACAGATAGGTCTCCACCGACTTCGCGGTTCCCGCATCGCGGATGCCTTCGATCTCCTCGCGCAGGCTGACGAGTTCCTGCAGCCGCACTCCGATGGAGGCCACGGCATGGTCGAGGTCGACGCGGGAGACGTGGTCTTTGAGTATCGGGTGGGTCCAGGCACGGGTGTGCACGATCTTGCGAGCGATCGTGACCGCGAGATGGAACAGACGCTGTTCGTCGGTGTCCCGGCCTTCCTTGCGCCCCGGCAGATAGCCGAGACTGGCCGGAGTCACCCACTGGGCGCCGGCGACCTTGCGCCGGTTCTTCCGACTCAGTCGCTTCGGGTCACGCAGGTACTTGGGCCCGGTGACGGCGGCGAAGATTCCGGTGCCCAGGGCGGTAGCCGCACCCATTCCGCCGAAGGTCAGTGCGGCGTCGGCGAATCCCGAGACCAGAGCCAGTCCCCCGGGAGCCGCGAATCCCGCGGTCACGGCGGTGCCGGCGGCAGTGCCGCCCTTGAACAGGACGCTGGAGCGGAAGAAGTTCCGGCTCATCCCACCGGTGAGCATGATCGCGCTCGGGGCTCCGGCCGTGTAGCGGTATCCGCGGGCACTCCAGGCTCGCAGCACCGCCTCGTTGACGCTGTCGGGCACGAGCACCCGATAGATCGGCGCGGACTTCCCGCATTCGCTCTTCCACAGCGATTTCCACTCAGACACCGCTTCACCTCCACGCGTGTGGGTCACGCACTCGGCCCTGTCCCTGCGGGCCATCGGCTGCGGGGAATGCGAACAGCCACACCCTCCGCTGTGCTCGGGAAACCGGTCGGTTCCCTTGGACGCACAGTCTAGAGGGTGTGGCTGGATCAATCCTGAGTCCTGCTCGGCACTGTCAGGCGCCGCCGTCGACCAAGATCGGAGTCGGACCTGTACTCAGACGCCCAACTTGGCGAGGATGAGGTCCTTGGCCTTTCCGGCATCGGCCTGCCCGCGGGTGGCCTTCATGATCGGACCCATGAGCGCTCCGATGGCCTGCATCTTCCCGCCCTTGATCTTCTCGACCACATCGGGGTTGGCCGCGATGGCCTCCTCGACGGCGGCTTCGAGTGCACCGGTGTCCTCGACGATTTCGAGGTCGCGGGCCTTCATCACCTCGGCGGGCTCGCCTTCGCCGGCGATGACTCCGGTGAGCACATCCTTGGCCAGCTTGTCGTTGAGCTTGCCCTCGTTGATGAGATCGACGAGTCCTGCCACCTGGGCGGGTGTGATGATCTCGGTGGGGTGTTTGTCCTCCTGGTTGGCCAGGCGTGCGACCTCACCGGTCCACCACTTGCGTGCCGCTGCGGGCTTCGCACCAGCGGTGACGGTGTCCTCGATGGCTTCGAGGAGTCCGGCGTTGACGATGTCGCGCATCTCCAGGTCGGAGAACTTCCATTCCCCGAGGAGGCGGCGCCGCTTCTGCGCCGGCAGCTCGGGCAGGCTCGCCCGCAGCTCCTCGACCCATTCGCGGGACGGCTGCAGCGGGACGAGGTCGGGCTCGGGGAAGTAGCGGTAGTCGTCGGCGTCGGACTTCGGACGCCCCGAGGAGGTCTCTCCGGTCTCCTCGTGGAAGTGACGGGTCTCCTGGACGACCTTCTCCCCCGCCTCGAGGAGGGTCGCCTGGCGGGCGATCTCGAAGCGCACGGCGCGTTCGATCGAGCGGAAGGAGTTGACGTTCTTCGTCTCCGTGCGGGTGCCCAGCGGTGCCTCGGGGCGCTCCCGCAGGGACACGTTGACGTCGGCGCGGACGTTGCCCTGTTCCATGCGGGCTTCGGAGACGTCGAGGGCGCGGAAGATGTCACGAAGGGTCCGCACATAGGCGGCGGCCACCTCGGCGGCCCGTTCCCCTGTCCCGGTGATCGGGTGGGTGACGATCTCCACGAGCGGCACACCGGCGCGGTTGTAGTCGACGAGGGAATGGTCGGCGCCCTGGATGCGGCCGGTGGCCCCACCCACGTGGGTGTTCTTGCCGGCGTCTTCCTCCATGTGGGCGCGCTCGACGGGGACGGTCACGATGGTGCCGTCCTCGAGCTCGACCTCGACCTGGCCTTCGGCCGCGATCGGCTCATCGGACTGGCTGGTCTGGAAGTCCTTGGGCACGTCCGGGTAGAAGTAGTTCTTGCGGGCGAACCGGCAGGTTTCGGCGATCTCGCAGCCGAGCGCCAGACCGATCTTGATCGCGTACTCCACACCCTTCTCGTTGACCACGGGCAGGGACCCGGGCAGCCCGAGGGAGGTGGGGGTCACGTTGGTGTTCGGTCCCCCGCCGAAGGTGTTGGGGGCGGCGTCGAACATCTTGGTCGCGGTGCCGAGTTCGACGTGGACCTCGATGCCGATGACCGGATCGTATTTCTTGATCGCGTCTTCGTATTTCACTTGGCGTTCAGTCCTTCCGCGAGAGTGTCGAGCACGCGTCCGCCGGCGGATTCGAGTGCGGCTTCCAAGGGTCCGGCCACCTCGTAGAGCTTGATGTCCTCACGGGCCGGAGCCAGGATCTGGAAGCCGACCGGCAGACCATCGGCCAGGCCCGCGGGCAGGGACAGTCCGGGGATGCCGGCGAGGTTCGCCGGGATCGTCGCCACGTCGCCGAGGTAGAGGGCCATCGGGTCAGCCGCCTTCTCCGCACCGAACTTCAGTGCGGTCGTCGGGGTCGTCGGGGACACGAGGACGTCGCAGGCTGCGAATGCCTTCGCGAAGTCGTTCTGGACCAGGGTGCGGATCTTCTGCGCCGAACCGTAGTAGGCATCGTAGTAGCCGGCCGACAGAGCGTAGGTGCCGAGGATGATGCGGCGCTTGACCTCCGATCCGAAGCCTGCGGCACGAGTGGCCGACATGACGGTCTCGGCGGTGACGGGACCGGATTCCGGTTCGACGCGCAGGCCGTAGCGCATGCCGTCATAGCGAGCGAGGTTCGAAGACACCTCGGAGGGCATGATGAGGTAGTAGGCGTCGAGGGCGTAGGAGATCGACGGGCAGTCGACCTCGACGATCTCGGCTCCGGCAGCGGCAGCGGTTTCCAGCGCTGCCGTGAACGCGGTGCGGACTCCGTCCTGGTATCCCTCACCGGCCAGCTGCTTGATGACGCCGAGCTTCTTGCCCTTGAGCTCGCTGGTCTGGGCAGCGCTCAGGAATCCGCCGACCTCATCGGGCAGCGAGGTCGAGTCGAGTGGATCATGTCCGGCCAGCAATTCGTGCAGGGCGGCGGCGTCGGCGACGTTGCGGCCCATCGGTCCGACCTGGTCGAGGCTCGAGGCCATGGCGATGATGCCGAAGCGCGAGATCGACCCGTAGGTCGGCTTGACGCCGACGGTTCCGGTGAACGCGGCGGGCTGACGGACGGATCCGCCGGTGTCGGTGCCCACGGACAGCGGGGCCTGGAATCCGGCCAGCGCTGCGGCCGCACCTCCCGACGATCCTCCGGGCACGTGGTCGAGGTTCCACGGGTTGCGGGTGTTGCCGAAGGCCGAGTGCTCGGTCGTCGAACCCATGGCGAATTCGTCGAGGTTGGTCTTGCCGAGCACCGGCAGACCGGCGGCCTTGACCTTGTTGTGCACAGTCGATTCGTAGGGCGGAACCCAGTTCTCGAGCATCTTCGACCCTGCGGTCGTACGCGTGCCTTCGGTGACGACGAGGTCTTTCAGCGCCACCGGAACACCGGCGAGGGCGTGGAGGTCCTCACCGGCGGAGCGCTTGGCGTCGACGGCCTTTGCGGTCTCCAGAGCGAGCTCGTCGGTGACGGTGATGAAGGAGTTGAAGTCATCCTCGGTGGAGGCGATGCGGTCGAGGTGCGCCTGTGTGACGTCGACGGAGGAGAACTCGCCGGATTTCAGTCCTGCGGCGAGTTCGAGGGCGCTCTTGTTCGTCAGTTCAGTCATCTCATTCCTCCCCGAGGATCTGCGGGACGAGGAACTTGTCGTCCTCGGCGGCCGGGGCCGAGGCCAGTGCCTGTTCGCTGGAGAGCGTCTCGCCCACGACGTCGGGGCGCATGACGTTCGTCAGCGGGATGGGGTGACTGGTTGCGGGCACATCGTCGCCGGCCACTTCGTTGACCCTGGCGACGTTTCCCAGAATTGTGCTCAGATCACCGGCGAGCGATTTCAGCTCATCTTCGCTCATGGCGATCCGAGACAGTGAAGCCAGATGCTCCACCTGTTCGGGGGTGATTGCGGAAGACTCCGTCATTCCCTGCCTTTCATCGTCGTTTTCACTCGCCACCAGTCTAGTCTCTTCAGCCGACCCGCCCCCGCCGTTGCGCTGTGACCTTCCCCCAGAACTACCTGACGGCGGCCCAGCAACCTCGCGCGAGGTTGCTGGGCCGCCGTCAGGTAGTAATTATTAGGCGGGGAGGCGTTCGGGCCAGGTGCGGGTGCCGTGGATGTATCCGGCCATGTCGGCCACGACGCGGTCGGCGTCGGCCTGGGTGAATTCTCCGGCCGAGACTCCGGCCTGGAGGTCGGCGGCGAGATCGGCGATGCGGGTCCGGGCGTCGGCCGCGGTGGCGGCGACGAGGTCCGTGCCGGCTGAGAATGCGCCGACCGCAGAATCGTCGACGATGGTGCCTTCGATGACCTCGTGCGCGTCCGTCGAGATGCCGTCGAACGCAATCGTCGACTCCTCGGTCCGCGCGGTGACAGGAGCGGCCGGGGTGCGCATCGAGGTCAGTGCCGGCTGAGCATTGCGTTTGGTGCTGTTCGGTCCCGGCCCCAGCACCAGGTCCGCCAGGCCTGCCGTCACCGGCACCGCGGTCAGTGCCGCGGCGACGACCACGCAGGTTCCGGCGAGGATTTTGGGGATCCATCTCATGTCCCACACTCTTCCACTCGAAGCTGTCTCTGAGCTTGGCTGAGTCTGAACCCCGACTTCGAGTTCGGTCACGAACGAATCACAGCCACACCATGGAACCTCCCGGAACCGGGATGTATTCCCTCCTGCAGCGAGGCACCAGGGACCAGGCACGAGGCCAGGGCACACCTCAGTCGAGGCTGCCGGTCTCCAACAGAACCCTGAACTGGTCCTCGTCGAGGACGGGCACGCCCAGCGACTCCGCCTTCTCCAACTTCGACCCGGCATTCTCACCGGCGACGACATAATCGGTCTTCTTCGAGACCGATCCCGCCGCCTTGCCGCCGGCACCGAGGATCGCCTCCTTGATGCCATCGCGGGTGAACGAACTCAGCGAACCGGTCGCCACGATCGTCAGCCCCTCAAGGGTCTGCGCGGCGGCCTCGACCTCGTCGTCTTCCATCCGCACCCCGGCGGCCGCCCAGGTCTCGACGATCTCGACGTGCCAGTCGATCTCGAACCAATCGCGGATGCTCTGGGCGATCGTCGGACCGATGCTCTCGACGGCCGACAGCTCCTCGAGGCTTGCCTCACGGATGGCCTCAAGGGTCCGGAACTTCGCGGCCAGGGTCCGTGCCGCGGTCGGTCCGACGTGGCGGATCGACAAGGCGACGAGCACCCGCCACAGATCCTGATCCTTCGCCTTCTCCAGCTCGTCGAAGAGCTTCTTCGTGTTCGCGCTCGGGGCGCTCGGCTTCTTCGCGGTTCCCCGGGTGTAGAAATACGGGACAAGCTCTCGCTCACCGGTCTCCACTCCCTTGGACTTCTTGTTCCGCCAGATCTTGACATCGCCCAGATCCTCCGGGGTGAGGTCGAAGAGGAAGGCCTCCGACGTCAGCGGGGGCGTGTCCGGTTCGGCCGGCGCCGTCAGCGCCAGTGCAGCCTCCTCGCCGAGAGCTTCGATGTCGAAGGCCGCGCGGGAGGCCAAGTAGAAGATGCGGTTGGCCAGCTGCGCCGGGCACGATCGAGAATTCGGGCACCGCAGGTCCTTGTCGCCCTCCTTCTGCTCACCGAGCTCGGTCCCGCAGGACGGGCAGTGGGTGGGCATGACGAATTCGTGCTCGGATCCGTCCCGCAGCGCCGCGACCGGGCCGAGCACCTCGGGGATGACGTCTCCGCCCTTGCGCAGGGTGACGGTGTCGCCGATGAGCACGCCCTTGCGTTTGACCTCGTACCCGTTGTGCAGGGTCGCCCGCTCGACGGTCGATCCGGCCACGGTGACCGGTTCCATCACGGCGAATGGGGTCACGCGCCCGGTCCGACCCACCTGCACCTGGATGTCGATGAGCTTCGTCGTGACTTCCTCTGGCGGGTATTTGAAGGCCGTCGCCCACCTCGGTGCGCGAGACGTATAGCCCATCGTCTCCTGCACGGCGATATCGTCGATCTTGATGACGATTCCGTCGATCTCGTGGGTGACATCGTGACGGTGTTCGCCGTAATAGGAGATGAAGTCTTCGATCTCGTCGACGGTGGCGAGGACCTTGAAGTAGTCGCTGATCGGCAGACCCCACGACCGGAACTGCTCGTAGACCTCGGACTGGTGAGCAGGCTCCGGATGCGAATCATCGGCCGGTGTCCACACGGCGATTCCGTGGACGAGCATGTGCAGGGGCCGGCGTGCGGTGACGGCCGGGTCCTTCTGCCGCAGCGAACCGGCCGCGGAGTTCCGCGGGTTCGCGAACGGGGCCTTGCCCTCGGCGACGAGGGAGGCGTTGAGTTCGGCGAAGTCCTCGACGGGGAAGAACACCTCACCGCGGATCTCGACCTCGGCCGGCGGGTGCTCGGTGTCGAGGCGGTGCGGGATATCGGAGATCGTGCGCACGTTCGCGGTGATGTCCTCACCGATGCGTCCGTCGCCGCGGGTCGCCGCCCGCACGAGTTCGCCGTTCTGGTAGAGCAGATTGACGGCGAGGCCGTCGATCTTGAGTTCGCACAGGAACTTCGACTTCACCGAGGTGGCCGACCGCACCCGTTCGTACCAGGCACGCAGTTCGTCGTAGTCGAAGACGTTGTCGAGGCTGTACATCGGACCGATGTGTTCGACCGGGTCGAAGGTCGAGGTGTCGACGACGCCGCCGACGGTCTGCGTCGGCGAGGAGTCGGTGACGAGTTCGGGGAACTGCGCCTCGAGGTCTTCGAGGCGATGGACGAGTTCGTCGTATTCCGCATCGGAGACGAGCAGGGAGTCCTGATAGTAGGCGGCCCGCAGCTCCTCGATCCTCTCGGTCAGCTGAGCATGGGCCTGAGCGCGAGCGGTCGCGTCGGTGAGGTCGACGCCCTGCAGGTCGGGTGTGGTCGAATCCGAGGTCTGATGCTCGGGCGTCGACGAGTCGGCGTTCTCCGGTGTCGTGGTCATTCGATCTCCTCAAGAGCCCGCCGCAGACCGGCGGCGATGGTCATGGTTCCCCGATTGTGCTCGGGTCCGATCCCCGGCTGGTCCTCCAGCAGCGGCGGGTAGGTCAGCGGCAGTTCGGGTCCGGCGATGATCCCGAATTCGCGCAGACTCGCGACCCCCATGCCGATGCGCGACCACGGGATGCGGATCCGTTCGCACCAGTGGTTGACCGCGTCCGATCGCACACCGGCCGCTGCCGGCAGGTGGATCCAGGTGCCGAGCCCCGCCTCGGCGAGGATCGCCAGCTGCTCCCAGCTGTGTGGTCTCAGGCTAGCCAACGGCACTGACACGGATCGGGCGCCGGTGCGGCGGACCGCCTCGGCGGCGGGAATCTCCTTGCCCTGCAGGTTCAAAGAATCGAGGTCCGGCAGGGCGAGCACGGTGGGCGGGAGGTGGCGCAGCGTGGATTCGAGCGCCGCCCACACCTGGGTTTCGCTGATGGCGGGCAGGCTCGCCCACCCGGACACCGTCGGCCAGGTGCCGGTGAGGACCGGGTTCAGGCGGGATTCGACGAGGCGGACGGTCGGCTGCATACCCAG
The DNA here is from genome assembly GCF_057654315.1 of Brevibacterium sp. Lmc1. Lineage (NCBI taxonomy): Bacteria > Bacillati > Actinomycetota > Actinomycetes > Micrococcales > Brevibacteriaceae > Brevibacterium > Brevibacterium sp. Lmc1. The sequence goes on from NZ_CM172803.1 coordinate 2,888,181, forward strand.
GCTCGCGATGCGGTCGGTGAAGGCGGCGATGCCGAAGGCGTAGGCCTGGACGACGTCGCGGCGTGCCCCATAGTCGCCGAGCACACGAGCGCCGGAGCTCAGGCTCAACGCGGTCACGAGCGACCACGGTCCCGGCAGGCTGATCTGGACCTGCCCGGGCCGGGACCCACCGTATTCGGCGATCGCGTCGAAGGCTTCGATCAATGCCGAGTCCTCGAGCCGTTCGTCTTTGCCCGCCGAGGCGGTCAGGCGCCATCCGTAGGATGTGCGGTCGACGTGGAGTTCGGTGAGCAGGCCGACGGCGCGACCGATGGCGTCGGCGCCCCATCTGCCCTCGGATTGGTGAGCGGTCAGGGGTACCGGCGGAAGCTGGTCGGCGAGGATGTCGAAACCGGAGGCCGCAGCCTCCCGGACCGGACTGGTCGCGATATAGCCGCGGTGCGGATCGCGGGCTCCGGGCAGCCAGATTCCCGTGGTCGTGGCGGCGGGCAGAACGGACATCGGGACATCGGGGGCGGCCGCCTCGGTGGAGGTGGCACCGGGACGGTCGCGGTCGGAGCTTTCGCGGTCGGAAGATCGGGGTTCAGCCATGCTGGTGGGCGCGGGGGATTCCGAAGACGTCGACATAGAATCCGAACTCGCTTTCCAGGGAATCGATGATGGTTTCGGCGCGGACGAAGCCGTGGGATTCGCCCTTGTACAGACGGTAAATGTACTCCACTCCGGCCAGTTCGAGTGTATCGACGAATTCCTGGGCCTGTGAGGGTGGGACGATCGGGTCGCGGTCGCCTTGCATGACGGCCACGGGCACCGTGATATCGCTGGTCCGGCGGATCGGCGACCGAGTGATGTATTCGTCCTGGGCTGCGGGCCAGGGTCCGACGAGGCCGTCGATGTAGTGGGATTCGAAGTCGTGGGTGTCGACGACGAAGCGCATGAGGTCAGTCACCCCGAAATACGAGGTGCCGCAGGCGAACACGTTCGTCGAGGCCAGGGCGGACAGCACCGTCCACCCGCCCGAGGAGGCTCCGGAGATGGCGATGCGATTCGGATCGGCGAGTTCGGCTGCGATGAGTCCGTTGACGGCGGCGACGGTGTCCTCGACGTCGACGACTCCCCACCCGCCGCGCAGCCGGTCACGCCAGGCGCGACCGAATCCGGTCGACCCGCCGTAGTTGACCTCGAGGACGCCGATGCCCTGGGAGGTGAAGAAGCTCGTGCGGGCCGTCATCTCCGGAGTCGCCTGTCCCGTCGGTCCGCCGTGGATCGAGACCACGAAGGGCGGGAGTTCGTCGACGGGAGCTGCGAAGCGCGGGTTGTGGGGCGGGTGGATGACGACGGGCACTCCCCCGAGCTCGCCGACCTGCGGGCGGGAGTAATAGCCCTGGTGGGTGTCGAGGCGTTCGCTTGCGATCTCGGTGAACAGTCCGGTCACCCGGTCGACGGCATAGAGGACTCCGGGGCGCCTTGTCGATTTCGCCGTCAGCAGCAGGTGTGTGCGTCCGAGGTCGAGGAGTTCGATCGTGCCGAAGGTCTCCCCCGTCGTGTCGATGGTCTCCCAGGCCGTGTCGGAAGGACCCAGCGTTGTATCGGAGGGGGTGAGGCGGCAGCGCACGAGCGTCGCGGTGGCCGCCTGAGAATGCGCCCACACCTCATCCCCGTCGTTGAGGTGCCACCGCGTGCCCAGCTGCCAGAGGGCACCACCGATCTCCTCGCCGGTGTCGATGACCGGTCGCAGCCGGTCGAATCCGATTCTTTCGGGCGCCGGCGTCTGACGGTCGTCGGTGACCAGGGGACGCGAGGCGACGGGGTCGATGTCGAGCCCGTATAACGACCAGTGCCCGTGATGGTCGGAGATGACGTGGAGGGAGGAATCGGAGGTGAACTCCGGCTGGAGCAGGGAGATGCCCGGATCGGTCGGGCTCGGCATGCCCGGATCGGCTCTGCGTGGCCTTTCGACGCCGTCGCCGCTGAGCACGGCGACCGCAGGGGTGGCCGGCGTGCGCACATCGACCAGCCACAGGGTCGTTCCGTCCCAGGGCATGTTCGGGTGCTCCCAGCCGATGAATGCCAAGCTGCTGCCGTCGGGTGAGAGTCTGGGCCAGGCCATGAAATGAGAGTGGGTCGAGAGCACATTCGTCGTCCCGTGCTTGGTCAGCAGCACAATCGCGCGTTCACGACGGGTGGACCGGCAGTCCTCGCGCACGCACAGCAGTCCCCACGGACTCATGTGCAGATCTCCGTAGCGGATCCGCCCCGAGGTGTCCGGGGTCAGGGCATGCGGGGCTCGCCCGGGAATGATCTGCCAGACGCGCTGATCTGCGGCGTTGACGAAGTAGATGACTTCGCTGTTCTGGTCGAGAGCCCACGAGGCGCCACCGTATTCGTGGACGGCGGAGCGGATGTTGAACCCGGTCGGAATGACCTGCTCACGCTCTCCCGGACGCGACAGTGAGGTGCGGACGAGCCCGGTGCGGGCTTTCTCGGCGGGGATCTTCGTCGAATAGAAGATCTCGTCTCCCCTGAAGGCGGCGTCGAAGATCGGAGCGGCACCGGCGGCCACCTCGGCGGCGCCCAGAGGTGAGGACCAGGTTCCATAAGGTGCCGTGACGACATCTTGGGGACTTTCCTTCATGCCCCCAGAGTATCGCCAGTGACCGACATCGGTCCCGGGGCCGTCGCTTCAGTGAGGTGAAGCGGCTCAGGCACCGGCGAATTCGGGTGCCGGGGTGATGCGGTCCTTGGCCGTGGAGTCGATGGTGGCCTGGCCGAGGACACGGGTGCCGCGGTAGATGACCATGGTCTGGCCCGGGGCCACTCCGGACAGCTCCTCATCGACGTCGACGTGCATGAGCTGCCCGGCCGGACGTGCGGCAGGCACCTCGACCTCGTCGACGATGGGGTTGACTTCGTGTTCGGGCGCCTCGGCGACGAATTCGCCGAGCCACGCACGGGCCGGCACCGGATCGGCGTGGGCACGGATCTGCACTTCGCAGTCGATCCCGGTCTCCGGAGTCGAACCCATGTCCGAGGGGGCCGCTCCGGCCCAGGAGGTGCGGATTCCGGTCAGATGCGAGACCGCGAGGTCGGCGCGCGACCCGACGGTGACGGTGTTCGTGGCCGGGTCGAGGCCGGTGACGAAGCGCGGCTTGCCGTCCGCGGCAGGCTTCTCGATGCCGAGGCCCTTGCGCTGACCGATCGTATACGTCATCGCTCCGTCGTGACGCCCAAGCACTTCGCCTTCGGAGTCCTTGATGAGTCCGGGTCGCATCGGGATCTTATCGGCCAGCCAGGCCTTCGTGTCCCCGTCGGGGATGAAGCAGATGTCGTAGGAGTCGGGCTTGTTCGCTACGGAGAATCCGCGCTCGGCCGCCTCGGCGCGCACTTCGGCCTTCGACGCCGTCGCACCGATCGGGAAGTAGCAGTGCTCGAGCTGGTCGGAGGTGAGCACACCGAGGACGTAGGACTGGTCCTTGGCCAGATCCTCACCGCGGTGGAGTTCGGGCCGGCCCTCGTCGTCACGCAGCACCTCGGCGTAGTGGCCGGTGGCGATGGCGTCGAAGCCGAGCGCCAGGGCCCGGTCGAGGAGGGCGGCGAACTTGATGCGCTCATTGCAGCGCATGCACGGGTTCGGGGTGCGTCCGGCGGCGTATTCGGCGATGAAGTCATCGACGATGTCTTCCTTGAACCTCTCGGAGAAGTCCCAGACGTAGAAGGGGATGTCGAGCATTCCCGCCACCCGGTGGGCGTCGCGGGAGTCTTCGATCGTGCAGCAGCCGCGCGATCCGGTGCGCAGGGTCCCGGGCATCCGGGACAGGGCGAGGTGAACGCCGACGACTTCGTGTCCGGCGTCGACGGCACGGGCGGCTGCGACGGAGGAATCGACTCCGCCGGACATGGCGACGAGTACTCTCATGATGCTCCTTGCATCCATCGGGGTGTTGCCGAAACCATCCCGGCTCGGCGTGCCTGGTCGACGACCTCGGGAAGGGCCGTGAGCAGGGCATCGACATCGGATTCGGTCGTGTCGTGACCGAGCGTGAAGCGCTGGGTGGTGCGGGCGCTGTCCTCATCCATCCCGCAGGCCAGGAGCACATGGGAGGGACGGGAGACACCGGCAGAGCAGGCCGATCCCGTCGAGGTGGCCAATCCCCTGGCATCGAGACCGAACAGCAGCGAGTCCCCTTCGCAGCCCGGGAACGTGAAGTGGGCATTGGCCGGCAGGCGGTCCGCTCCGCGCGGACCGGAGAGCACGGCACCGTCGATGCTCGATTCGATTCCCGCGATGAGGCGGTCCCGCAGCCCCGACAGTCGGGCCGACCGGGACTCGAGGTCGGCAGTGACGAGATCGACGGCGGCGGCGAAAGCCACGGCACCGGCGACATCGAGGGTGCCCGAACGCACGCTGCGCTCCTGTCCCCCGCCGTGGAGGATGGGCGTCGGGCTCGCTGCGCGGTCGAGCAGGAGTGCGCCGATGCCGACGGGGCCGCCGATCTTGTGCGCGGTGATCGTCATGGCCGTCGCCTTGAGTGCCGCGAAGTCGAGCGGGATCTGTCCGAGCGCCTGCACGGCGTCGATGTGGAAGGGAATGCCGAGTTCGGCGGCGATCTCACCGATCTCGGCGATCGGCTGCAGAGTGCCGATCTCGTTGTTCGCGGCCATCACGCTGATGAGCGCGGTGCGTTCGGGTTCGCGGCGCAGTTCGGCGGTCGCCGCGTCCAGATCGAGACGCCCTGCCGAGTCGACGTCCAGGTAGACGGCTTCGGCGCCGAGGCGCTCCAGCCACTCCACGGTCTCGAGGATCGCAGGATGTTCGATCGTCGTCGTCAGCACCCGCGGGCGCGCAGGCTCCGTGAACGTTCCGTTGTTGCGGGCGAGGTAGAGGCCCTTGAGAGCGAAATTGTCCGCCTCGGTGCCTCCGGAGGTGAAGATCACCTCCGACGAGGTGGCCGCACCGACCGCGCGGGCGATTCCTTCGCGTGCTTCTTCGATGCGCATCCGTGCCGCCTGTCCGACCGCGTGCAGGGCCGAGGGGTTGGCCCGGCGGGCCAGCTCCTTCGTGTACACCTCGAGCACCTCGGCGGGCATCGGCGAGGTGGCTGCGTGATCGAGATAGATGGGCACCCTGCAATTTTAGGGCGTGAGCCAGGCTACGGCCAGGATCCGTGCGGCATCTCACCTGCGCAGCGGCACATCCGGACGAGTTGCCCGCCGGTGTGGCCGACTAAACTGGTCTCCGTGTTCACCGTTTTCACCATCGTCCTCTATGCCGCCACCGGCATCCTGACCCTGTGGTCGATCGTCGAGACCATCCGCAACCGTCCGGCCGGCAAGGCCCTGCTCGGCGGTGCCGCTCTGCTTCTGCTGCTGCTCATCGTGCAGCTGATCATCTCGATTGCGACCTTCGGCTCCACGCATGATGTCGACCCGCTGCTCTACTTCGGCTACATCATCACGGCGATCATGGTCATGGCGCTGGCCGGGTTCTGGGCGTTTGCGGAACTGAGCCGCTGGGGGCCGGGTGTGCTGGCCGCGGCAGGACTGACGGTGATCGTGATGATCGAGAGATTGGACCAGATTTGGCAGTGACCAGGCGCAATCGGTTCGGCGGGGACTCCGCCGACGATGCGAACTCAGCAGACAGCGCGAATAAGGCAGGCAATGCGAAGTCAGCGGGCGACGCGGACTCCACGGCCGCCTCGGCGAGGGGAAAGACGGGACGGTCGCCGTTCTCGGCGATGCATACCGGACCGGGACGGGCACTGACGGCGGTGTACGGGGTCTTCGCGCTCTCGGCCACGGCCCGGGCGGGCTACCAGCTCATCCGCGAATTCGATGTCGCGCCGATCGCGTACTCGCTCTCGGCCTTCGCTGCGGTGATCTACATCCTCGCCACGGTCTGTCTGGTCATCGGCAACCGCGTCTCGCACCGGATCGCCGTCGCCGCCTGTGCGATCGAGTTCCTCGGCGTCATCGTCGTCGGCATCCTCAGCCACACTCACCCCGAGGACTTCGCGAAGCCGTCGGTGTGGTCGAACTTCGGCAGCGGATACGGCTATATTCCGCTGCTCCTGCCGCTCATCGGCCTGTGGTGGCTGCTGCGAGTAGGCCGCCGCGCCAGCCGCGGCTGACAAATCGCGCGAACCGCGGCCCAGCGCGGTTCATTCCACCTTGGAGGACAGGACGTTCCAGTCGGTGGCGACGGCGGTGAGTTCGTCACCGGTCTTCATGAGCACATAGGGGTGCGCGGTGTCGACCTTGATGGTGTCGCCCTCTTTGTCGTTCGTCTTCACGGCTTCGACGGTGTCGCCGAGGTCGAGTGCGTAGTCCGACGGTGCCTTGATCGTCAGGGTGCACCGCACTTCGCCCATTCCGATCGCACCGTTCTCGGTGCTCAAGGTCATGTCCTCGAACTTGAGGTCCTCGTAGGGCTTGCAGTCGACGTCGACCTTGTCGAAGCCGGAGTCCTTGTCCCGCAGGTCACCCAGGTAGTCGCGGAATCCCTTGAATCCGCCCTCCTTGAGGCCCTCGGGACCCCCGGACTTCGCCTTGCCGTCAACGAGGAACGACGAGACATCACCGGACGCGGTCGTCAGATCCTCGGAGAAGTCCTCCGGCCCCTTCTCCACGGCGCCGCTGTCATCGGCCATGAGGGTCGGCATCTGGTCGGTGGGGATATAGGACGCCGAACGTACGAGCGGATCGGTCGACGCCGATTCCCGCGTCACCAGCATCACCTGGGTCAGCTGCTTGTCCCCGTCCGTGGACTTCTTGTCCGCGGTGCCGAAGGCGTAGAACCACATCGGATATTCGGTGAAGTTCGGGCTGCCGGCGATAACCTCGGTGAAGTTCGGTGCGCGCAGCTTCTGCTTCGCCTTGTCCGCGATCTGGATCTGCGCGCGGGTGTGGTCGATGAGCGGCGCCGCCTGGATCTTGTCGAGGTCGGAGCCCTTGTCGCCGAGGGTCTTGTCCAGCGATTCCGTGTAGTTCGTCATGAACTTCCCGGCTTCACCCGGGCGCACCGCAGTGCGCTCGTACGGGGTGGTGTCCGGGCTGCTGGGTTTGGCGATCGGCATATTCGCACAGCCGCTGAGCACGAGTCCGGTGCCCAAGACGGAGGCCGTAACTGCGCGGAAGGACCGCCGGTTCCGCAGATCCCGTCGCCGAGGCGGCGCGTGGCCGGCCGTGTCCGGCTGCACTGTCGAGATCGGCTGAGTCGCCGGTCCCGGCTCGCCTTTGACCGTGCGGTCGGCGGCCGTTCCCCGGCCGTCACGGCCGGAGCTGCTGCCGGCTCCGGGCCCGGGTCCGCTGTCGTTGCTGTCGGGTTCGCTGCCGCTCGGGGGTCCGACGTCCTTCTTCGGCGGGCGGATGCGCGAGGCCCACCAGCGCATGAAGAAGAACACCGAGAATCCGGCGAGGATGATCGTGCCGGCAATGCCGAGCAGGCTGAGTGCGAACACGCCCTTGACGCGCATCTGGAGACTCACCGTCGTTCCGTCGAGGCTGTCATCGGAGTTCGCAGGAGCGATGACGAGCACCTGCGGTTCGGCATCGAGGTCGAAGGTCTTCGCGACCGTCTTTCCCGTGTCCGAGCTGATCCACCAGTCACGGTCGGCGATATCGGCCTCCGGCTTCGCATCACCGGGAGTGAACCGGTGGGAGGCGGAGTTCGGGAACGACACATCACTGATCTGCTCCTGCGCCACCCCGTCGAGGTAGCTGTCGGCGTCGACCCCGCTGGCGGTGCCGACGAACAGCTCCGTGCCCTTCGAGTTCTTCGCCGTCACGGTCACGCTCGAACCCGAATAGGGCACGATCGCCTCGTCGAGGACGACGGCGTAGGCACCGTCCTTGACCTTGAAGGCCGGCGTCTCGGTGATCTCGTCGGTGCCGACGACCGAGAGCGCAGAGATGACCAGTCCGGCGAGCGTGAGTGCCGCTACGCCGAAGAGGATGGCGGTGATGAGTCGGATTCGCTGGATCAGAACAGTGCCCTCATGAGTGCGGTCCGTGCCTTGGTCACGGCTGGGTCGTCGGCGCCGAGGACCTCGAAGAGATCGAGGACCCGCAGGCGCAGGGACTCCTTCTCATCACCCGCGGTGGTGCGGATGAGTGAGATGAGTCGGTTGAAGGCGCTGCCGGCTTTGCCGCTGACCACTTCGGCGTCGGCCGCGGCCTTCGCGGCTTCGACGTTCTTGGGGTCCGCATCGGCGGCGGCGATGAGATCGGCTGGTTCCTGGTCGATGAGGCGGCGGCCCAGGCCTGCACGGGCGAGACCGAACTTCGCCTCCTCATCGGCGGGAGAGTTCGCCAGCGCGGCTTTGAACAGGTTCTCGGCTGTGTCGAAGTCGCCCTTGGCGAGTGCCTCTTCGGCCTCCGGGTGGGCAGGGCCGGCCGGTTCGGGCTCGGCTCCCCCGACGGCCGCATGACCGGTCACACCGTTCTCACTGGCGAGCTTGAGCAGCTCGTCGAAGTACGCCTGGACCTGCGGCTCGGGCAGAGCACTCTGGAACAGCGGCACGGGCTGCCCCTTGATGAGGGCGACGACCGTCGGGATCGACTGAACGCCGAAGGCCTGCTGCAGACGCGGGTTCGCATCGACGTCGACCTTGGCCAGCACCAGACGTCCCCCGTAGGAGGTGACGACGCGCTCGAGGATCGGCGAGAGCTGTTTGCAGGGTTCGCACCAATCGGCCCACAGGTCGATGACGACGGGCACGCGGTCGGAGATCGCCACCAGGCTGGTGAACGTCGATTCGTCGACGTCGAAGACCAGTCCCGGAACGGCGACCGCATTCGGATCCCCACCGGCCGGGCCGCCGGCAGCACCGTCAGCACCGGCTCCCGCACCGGCGGCCTGACCGGTCTGACCGGTCTGACCGGTCTGACCGGCCTGTTCGGCGGGCATGTTCTTGCTGCGCACCGCCGACAGGTCGAGTCCCTGATTGGGCTGCGTGCTCTCCTGCGAGGGATCCATTGACACGTGGTCTCCTTTGTGACGCGGTCGGTGGGCTCGGCGCAAACCGTGACGCACCTGGTCCTTGCTTATCCAACAGAACGTATCAACACCGGTGCGCCCACGGCTATTTCCTCAGCCGTCAGGGAAGGAACACCACGGTGCCGACCCTTCCGCCTCAGCCTGCTTCGGCTCCGGCGAGAGTCTCGAGACCGCCGATGAGCTTGACCTTGCCGTCCTTGGGGACGAGGAAGGTGAGCACCTGGGTGGTCTTCGTCGTCACCGGCTCCTTGGTCGTCGCGGAGCCGACGAGTTCCTTCTGGGGCGACGACAGCGACAGGGTGCCGGTGCGACCCTCCTTCGACTCGGGGCTGATCGTCGATTCGGCGTCGATGACTCCGGTGACGATGGCGGCGTCCCCGGCGGTGCCCTGGGCGACGAGCTCCTTGCCCGGAGTGTACTTGTACTTCACCTCGGCCTTGCCTTCTTCGGCACTGGCCTTCTGGTCCTTCTGGTTCTTCCAGATGGACTTCGAGAAGTCATCGGACTCGAACTTCTTCGCCTCCTTCGAGTCCGCCCCGCTGCCGAGGGCCTTCGCGTAGTCGGCGACGGCCTTCTCCGGAGTGGTGACGAAGTCCTTGGATCCGGGTTCGAGCATCTTCGCCCCCTGACGCGAGTCGGGCAGCTCGGGCAGCTTCGTGCCGGCCGTCAGCTGGGTCTGCGACCACAGTTTGTAATTGCTGCGCGGATCCTCCTGGGTCAGCACGAGCAGCTGCGAATTCCCACCAGCGGAGGTGATCAGGCTGGTCACGCGCGGCCAGGCATCGGTGGCCGAGGTGTAGTTGGCGACGATCTCTTCGCTGGCCACCTCCGGCGCCATCTTCTGGTCTTCGACGTCGTCTTTCACCTTGTACAGGTCTTCACGCTGTTTGAGCGCGGGACCGGCGGCACGTTCGGCCAGTGCCTTCTTATCGGTCTTCTTGTCCGCGGCTTTGACGTCGGCGGCCACGGAGTCGAGGATCCGCTTGGCCTGGTCATCGGTGACACCCGCGGCCGCGGAGCTCGGAGCCTCGGAGGGTTCGGGCTTCGGCAGCTCTTCGGGCCCGCAGGCGCTCAGGGCGAGCACGGGGACGACGGCGAAGGCGGTGCCGTATTCGGCGAGCTTGCGGCGGCGCTCCTGGCGCGCCTTGCGGCGGTTCGCTTCCTTCTTCGAATTGTTCGCACCGAGGAAGAGGAGGACGACGCCGACGACGAAGAGGACACCGCCGATGATCATCAGCGGGAGCGCCCAGGGAGTCTCGGCATGGTTGGGCCAGGTGAGGGTCACGGATTTGACGGCTCCGGCTTCGCCGTCGCCGGCAATGAGGAATCCGGTGCGTTTGGCCTCGTCGTTCCATTCCAGCTCCACCGAATCGGTGCCGGTGACTTCCGACTGCCACAGATCGGCCCCGGCAGGATTGGGAACCTTGCCCTCACCATCGGTCGCCTTGGTCGTGAGCTTGCCGCCTTCGGCGAGTCCGGTGACGCGGTCATAGGCGGACTGTCCCGCCCAGGCTTCGACGTTCTCGATCGGAGCTTGGGCGATCGTGAGGTCACCGCTGCCCTTGACCGTGAGCGTGGTCGGGGTTTCGTAGAGGTTGAGCATTCCGGGGTCGACGACGACCGCCGGTTTGTCGGCATCGATCTGTGCGGTGGCAGTGATCGTATCCTCCGGCGCCCACAGGGTCTTCTGCAGGATGCCGAGGCCACCGACGACGACACCCACCACCATGAGAATCACAGCGAATGTGTAACGCACGAGCGAACCTTCCCTCAGCCGAGCAAAAATGGCACCCCAGTTCGGGGACTCTTCAAGTTTAAGTCACATCCCGGACATCGCCTTTGTGCGCACGCTCAGTGTGTGTCGACGTTCACACGCCCAAGCCGCGCAGCGGCGCCGATTGCGCCCCGGAATGTCCCGTTCCCTGCTGTCTGCCCTAAGCTGGGCGAGTGAGCAACAACAGAATTGTGTGGATCGACTGCGAAATGACCGGCCTCGACGAGGTGCGGGACGAACTCATCGAGGTGGCTGCGATCGTCACCGACTTCGAGCTCAACCCCCTCGACGACGGAATCGACATCGTCATCAAGCCCTCGGCGGAGGCACGGGCGAACATGAACGAATTCGTCACGAACATGCACACCACCTCGGGCCTGATCACCGAACTCGACGCGGGCACCACCGTCGCCGAGGCGCAGACCCGAGTCCTCGAATACGTGAAGAAGCATGTCCCCGAGGCCGGCAAGGCACCGCTGGGAGGGAACTCGGTCGGCACCGACAAGGTGTTCCTCACCAAACAGATGCCCGAACTCGTCGAGCACCTGCACTACCGGATCATCGATGTCTCCTCGATCAAGGAACTGTCCAAGCAGTGGTTCCCACGCGCCTACTTCCAAGCACCGGCCAAGCACGGTGGCCACCGTGCACTCGGAGACATCATCGACTCGATCATCGAGCTCCAGTACTACCGGAAGGCCGTGTTCTCCGCCGAGGGGCCGAGTTCCGATGAGGCGAAATCGATTGCCGCCGAGGTGGCCGAGGCCTACCCGAAGGCGACCGACGAGGACTGACCGCCGCCTTCCGAGGCGATCGTGAGCACAGCCCGGTTCCGCAGCTGCGGAACCGGGCTGTTCATTCTCTGAGACCAGCCGGATCTGAACCCGAGCGTTCGATATGATGGTTTCATCATGCCATTGAATCAGCTTCAGCGACCCCTGTACGAGGTCAAGGCGAACCTCTTCAAGGGCCTCGCCCATCCCTTCCGCATCCGCATCCTCGAGCTCCTCTCCGGCAACGACGAGGTCAGCGTGGCCGATCTGCAGGCCGAGACCGCGCTCGAGGCCTCGCACCTCTCGCAGCATCTCGCAGTGCTGCGGCGCCACCGTCTCGTCGAATCCGAACGTCGGGCCAGCCATGTCTACTACCGTCTGGCCGACCGGCGCACCGCAGAGCTGCTCGCGGTGGCCAGGAGCCTGCTGCTGACGATGCTCGAAGACGATGAGCAGCGACTCGCCGAAGCCCGTTCGCTGCCGAAGATCCCGGGCGCTGATACGGCATGAGCCCGACATCTCCGCTGCGCAGCACCCGATCTCTGCTGCCGTCGGTCGCCGACTACCGTGAGACCCGCCGCTCCTGGCCGAAGGACCTCCTCGCCGGCGCCACTGTCGGCATCGTCGCCCTGCCCCTGGCTCTGGGCTTCGGAGTCAGCTCCGGGCTCACTGCCGAACAGGGACTCATCACCGCAATCGTCGCAGGCTTCCTTGCCGCGGTCTTCGGCGGATCCCACCTGCAGATCTCCGGTCCCACCGGTGCCATGGCCGTCGTCCTCGTGCCGATCGTCGCCAGCCACGGCGCCGAGGCCGTCATCGCCGTCACCTTCATCGCCGGACTCATCGTCGTCGTGGCCGGACTGCTGCGGCTCGGCCGGACGGTGTCCTTCATCCCCTGGCCGGTGATCGAAGGCTTCACCGTCGGCATCGCTGCGATCATCTTCCTCCAACAGGTGCCGTTCGTGACGACCCCCGATGATCTGGCTCCGGGCGAGGTGAGCACGAATGCCTTCGCCGCCGCCGTGCAGCTCGTTTCGTCGGCGGACTGGTCGTATCTGCCCTACTCCCTGGGTGCGGTCTCGATCGTCGCCGTCTGCATGCTGCTGGCTCCGAAGTTCCATGAGTCGATCCCCGGATCATTGGTCGGCATCATCGTCGTCACCGTGCTCGCCGGAATCGTGCCCAATCCCCTGGCCACGATCGAAGAGATCCCCCAGTCGCTGCCGACCCCCAGCCTGCCGGTCGTCGACCCGGCCTCCCTGCCGTCACTGCTGCCGGCGGCGGGCACGATCGCCGCGCTCGCGGCCATTGAGTCGCTGCTTTCGGCCAGGGTCGCCTCGTCGATGTCCGACGCCGGCGCCTACCAGCCTGACCGTGAGCTCGTCGGCCAGGGCGTCGCCTCGATCGGATCGTCGCTGTTCGGCGGCATCCCTGCCACCGGTGCCATCGCCCGCACCTCCGTGAACATCCGTGCCGGCGGTCGCACGCGCCTGGCCTCGATCGTCCACGCGGCCGTGCTGCTGCTCATCGTGCTGGTGGCTGCGGGACCGGTGAGTCGGATTCCGCTGGCGGCCCTCGGCGGAGTCCTCTTCGTCACGGCGGTCCGGATGGTCGATCTCAAGACGATGCGGTCGATTCTGCGCTCGACGAAGTCCGATGCCTTCGGGTTCGTCATCACTGCGCTCATCACCATCTCATTCGACCTCATCGTCGCCGTGGGCATCGGCGTCGTCGTTGCCGCGGTCTTCGCTTTGCGGAAGCTGTCGTCGATCACCTCGGTGCGCATCGAACGAATCTCGGAATCAGAGTCCGAGTATCCGGGTGATGAGAGGATCGCCATCGTCCATTTCCACGGACCGCTGTTCTTCGCCTCGGCCGATCGCATCTCGGATGAGGTTCTGGGGCTGCGGGGAGTCGAGGTCGTCGTGCTGCGCATGTCGCAGCTCGAACTCGTCGACGCCACCGGCGCACACATCCTCACCGATATGGTCACAGCCTTCGAACGCCGCGGGATCACGGTGCTCATCAAGGGCGTCAGAGACAGCCAGGCCGGACTGTTCGAACAGGTCGGGGTGCTCGCCGCACTGCGTCACCACAAGCACCTCTTCGATGAGCTTCCGGCTGCCCTCGCCCATGCCCGCTCGCATGTGGAGCGGGCGCGGCAGAGCTGATCGTGTCTCAGCCGGCCTTCTTCTCGGGACGGGCGAAGATGTTCGACGGGAAGGCACCTGACTTCGCAATGACGCGCAGCAGGTCACGGCTCGGCGAAAGCAGAGATTCGATCGTCTGATCGTCAAGCACCGACCACGCGGCTGCAACGGTACCGTCGGTGAGGGCTTCGACCTGCTCCTTCAGGTCACGTCCCGCCTCGGTGATGGTGGGGAGGTCGTGCCCGCGTTCATCCTTGTCCACGGTGATCAGCCCCGCCTCGGCGAGCCTGGACTGCGCGGTCTGCCATTCCTCATCCGTGTAGCCGCGTGTCTTCTGTGCCGCTCGCGGACGGAACCCGGCACCGGTCGCGACGTCGAGCATGAGGGCGTCGATTCCGGGCACACCGGCGGTGACGAGGGAGGCGACATGGCCGTCGCCGCGGAATTCGCGGGCCACGGTCGCCACGTCCCACATCTTCTCGAATGCGGTGGCCGCCTGGTGGCCGCCGATGACGTCGGCGGTGGCTGCGGCCAGGGTGCGGCCGGAGAAGTCCATGGCGGCGAGCACGGGTGCCAGCGTCTCCGTCACTTGGGTGGCCGCCTCGGTGAGCAGGGCGATGTCATCACGGTCACCGAAGAGTTCGGCCATGTACGCGCCCACTGCGTCGAAGCGGGCCTGGACCATCTGCTCCGGGCTCACCGTCTCCCACAGGCGCGGCAGCATTCCGGCGACGAAATTCGGGGAATAGTTGTAGTACGCGGCGGACACGACTCCGGGATTCACCCGTCCCAGCGGAGCCGAACGGGCGGCCATATTGCCTTCGACACCGGGTTCGAGTCCGTACTTGGCGTACTCGGCGCCGACCGTCTGCGAGAAGTAGATCGACGAGTGGAAGGAGTTGATGCGGGCCGAGACCGTTCTGATGTTCTGTGTGCGCTGGGAATCCATATCGTCATCCTATGGGCGGTCTCCTCCCAGGTAAATGGGTCTGCGCGTGCGTCGCTGCCCGCACCGACCGGCGCAGGTCAATAGCGCAGTCTCATAGGTCCTAAATCGCTTTCCCCCTCCCCCGAGGCGGCCGGACTCCCGCGTCGATCCTCGCACCGGCGCGCCCGTCCGGTCGCGCACATTTGCCGCGTCAGGACCCGGTGCTACGGTCTGAGCATGGAGTGACACGGACCGTTTGCGACCACGGCATCGTCCCGGTCGGAAGCCGATCCCGCCAACCGCATCAGCACAGCGTCCGGCTTGGAGGTCAGATGAGGATCGCACTGTTCGCCACCTGCATCGTCGATGCGATGTATCCCGAGGTTGCGCAGGCAACCGTGAGAATTCTGCGCCGACTCGGCCATGATGTGATCTTCCCCGAAGGCCAGTCGTGCTGTGGGCAGATGCACATCAACTCCGGCAAGTTCGCGCAGGCCGAACCGGTCATCGCCAATCACCTCCGCGCCTTCACGAGCACCGAATGGGATGTCGCCGTCGCCCCGTCCGCTTCATGCGTGGCCTCGCTCGGCCACCAGCAGCCGATGGTCGCCACCCGGGTGGGCAATGATGCCCTGGCTTCCGAGGCCGCCGAGGTGGCCGGCCGCACCTATGAGCTCACCCAGTTCCTCACCGACGTCCAAGGCGTCACGGATGCCGCGGCCGATCTCGGTTCCTATTTCCCGCACCGTGTGACGTATCACCCGTCGTGCCACGGAATGCGGCTGCTGCGCCTCGGCGATCGACAGTCCTCCCTCGTCCGGTCCGTCGAGGGCATCGACTTCGTCGAACTGCCTCTGGCCGATTCCTGCTGCGGGTTCGGCGGCACTTTCTCCGTGAAGAACCCGGAGGTGTCCTCGGCGATGCTCGCCGACAAGGTGCGCACGATCCAGGCGACCGAAGCCGATGTCTGCACCGGCGGCGATGCCTCCTGTCTGCTGCACATCGGCGGGGGCATGTCACGGTTCGAACGCACCGGAAGCTTCGACGGCGCCCCGGACGTCACCGCCGTCCACGTCAAGGAGACGAGTTCGACCGATGAGCGGGGGCACACGACCGAGACGCTGACGACGGTCGTCGGTGCCGACGATGACGACCACCTCACCCCAGGCCATCGGGGCACCTCTCCGGCCGAACCAAGCCGCACCCAATCCGGGTTCCGCGTCGGTCAAGCCGCGGTCCATCTGGCCCGGATCCTCGCGTCGACGAAGGAGGACCCGCTGCGGGTGCCGAGCGAAGGAGCAGAAGTGAGCGGAGGGAGCCTGCGATGACCTTTCTGGGAATGCCGCTGCTGCCGTCGAAGCGACGCAGCGATCTGCCCGGCGGGCAGGGCAACATCATCGAAGCCGAGGCCTTTCCCGAGGTCTCGCACGAGCATCTGAGCAACCAGCAGCTGCGCAACAACATAGGCCACGCCACCTCGACGATTCGGTCCAAGCGCGCCGAGGTCGTCTCCGAGCTCGACGACTGGGAAGCCCTGCGCGACGCCGGTGAGGCCACGAAGAACGAAGTGATGGAGAACCTGCCCGAGTATCTCGCGCAGTTCGAAGAGGCATTCACCGCCGCCGGCGGCATCATCCACTGGGCCCGCGACGCCGATGAGGCCAATGCCATCGTCGCCGAACTCGTCGAGGACAATGCGCCGGTGCTCGAGACAGGCCGCCGTGAGGTCATCAAGGTCAAGTCGATGGCCACCCAGGAGATCGGTCTCAACGAGCACCTCGAGGCCGAAGGCATCGATGCGTTCGAGACGGATCTGGCCGAGCTCATCGTCCAGCTCGGCGAGGACAAACCCAGCCACATCCTCGTTCCCGCCATCCACCGCAACCGGGATGAGATCCGTGAGATCTTCATGGACAAGATGCCCGACGCCGGGGAGCTGACGAACGAACCGGCCGTCCTCGCCGAGGCGGCCCGCCGACACCTGCGCCACAAATTCCTCACCACGAAGGTCGCGATCTCCGGAGCGAACTTCGGTATCGCGGAGACCGGCACCCTCGGAGTGGTCGAGTCCGAGGGCAACGGGCGCATGTGCCTGACCCTGCCGGAGACGCTCATCACCGTCATGGGCATCGAGAAGCTGCTGCCGAGGTTCGCCGATCTCGAGGTGTTCCTGCAGCTGCTGCCGCGCTCGTCCACGGGGGAGCGGATGAACCCCTACACCTCGTTCTGGACGGGGAAGTCCGAGGGAGACGGTCCGCAGAACGTCCATCTCGTTCTTCTCGACAACGGACGCACACGGGCCCTGGCCGATGAGCACGGACGTACGGCGCTCAACTGCATCCGCTGCTCGGCATGCATGAACGTCTGCCCCGTCTACGAACGCACCGGCGGCCACGCCTACGGCTCGACCTATCCGGGACCGATCGGAGCGATCCTGTCCCCGCTGCTCACGGGAGTCGAAGAACAGGGCAACGGTTCTCTGCCGTACGCGTCGAGCCTGTGCGGCGCCTGCTACGACGTGTGCCCTGTGAAGATCAACATCCCGGAGATCCTCGTCCATCTGCGGGGCGAAGATGTCAAAGCCAACCACTCCCCTGTGTCCTCCCAACTCGACGCCGCCCTCACCGGCGCGTCATGGATGATGGGAGACGGGAAGCGGATGGCCGCTGCGGTGAGGGGACTGCCTCTCGCGCACAAGGTCACCGGCGGTGAGCAGATCAACGCTCTGCCCGGAATCGCCGGCGCCTGGACATCGAGCCGGGACATCCCGGCCCTGCCCAAGAAGAGCTTCCGACAGCTGTGGGCCGAAGAGGAAGCGAACGACCGCGACGAGGAGGGACAGCGATGACCGATACCGCCCGCGAGGAGATCCTCGCCCGCATCAGCGAAGCACTCGGTCGCCGCGGCGGCGGGGAATACGTGTCGTCGTCTCCGCGGACGGCGGTACCGGGCACCGGCGGCACGGCACATGCCGAATCCGGTGGGGTCGCCTCGGCGAACACTGCCGCCACGGCCGCCGACGCCGGATACCACCATGAGGGCACACACACGGGTGAGGCCCTCGTCGAGCTGCTCATCGACCGCCTCGTCGACTACAAAGCCAACGTCCACCGCGCCGACGGCGACCCGAGCACGACGATCGCCGAACTCATCGGCGACCATTCCTCGGTCGTCGTCCCCCGCGGCCTCGACTCGTCCTGGCTGGCGGGGTATTCCGGTGGGGTGCGGGTCGATGCTCCGGGTGAGGAACTCAGCGTCGACGAACTCGACGCTCAGGGGGCGGTGGTGACCGCCTCGGCGGTGGCGATCGCGCAGACGGGCACCATCGTCCTCGACGGATCGGACGAGTGCGGACGGAGGGCGATCACGCTCGTGCCCGACCATCACGTGTGCATCGTCCGGACGGACGACATCGTCGACATCGTCCCCGAGGGAATCTCCCGGCTCGACGCGCACGCACCGCTGACGTTCATCTCCGGGCCCTCGGCCACGAGCGACATCGAGCTCAGCCGGGTCGAAGGAGTCCACGGACCGCGCACCCTCGACGTCATCATCCTCAGCAGTTGAGCTCAGCGAGGACCTTCGACTCGGCCGAGCCGGCGAGCGCACTCGGACCGGCGAATGCGAACGGACCGGCGAGTGCGGAACAATGGAGCCCATGACCACGGCGCAGACCCTTCAGTACCCGCGGCCGGATGACCGACCTCGACGTCGCAGTCGGCGGACGACGTTCATCGTCTCCGCGGTCGTCATCGTCCTCACCCTCATCATCGGCAGTGTCGCGGCCGACCGCATCGTCGACTACACCACGGAGCAGCGCATCGCCGACGGACTTGCCGACTACGGTGAAGCCGAGGTCTCCGTCGAAGGCTTCCCCATCCTCACGCAGCTGGCTTCCAGAGAACTGAACACGGTGCATGTCACCGCCGATGAGGCCACCTATGAGGGCGTCGACTTCACCGATGTCGATGCGAAGCTCTATGACGTTCCCACCGGCGGGTCGAAGCCGATCGGCACCGTCGACGGCACTGCGGTGCTCCCCCACTCGACCCTCGACGAACTCGCCGCCGAACATGCGAACCTGCCCGAGGGGATGTCGTTCACGACCGTCGACGGCGAACTCTTCCTCAAGGGGTCGATGCTCGGTCAGGATCTGCTTGTGGGCATCGACCCGAAGGCCGACGGCAGGCGGGCCGTCGTCGACGCGACGACGATCAAACTGGGTTCGGCGGAGTTCTCCCTCGATCGCCTGCCTGGATTCCTCACCTCGGAGATCTCCGATATCGTCATCGATCTCGACTTCCTGCCCGCCGGACTCGAACTCACCGACATCACCGCCACCGACTCGGGACTGCAAGTCCGCCTCCACGGTTCCGGCGTCAGCCTGCAGTGACCCGCTGGGACCCCGGGCGGCCGTGGTCGGGTCGGGCCGCCTCGGCGATCGGGTAATGTTCCGGTCGTGACGACTCCCATTCCCGCCGAGACCGCCGACGATGCCCGCCGCTACCGCCCCGATCCGACCGTCCTCACCGCACTGACCTCACCGAGGCTGCTCACCCGTGAGGTCCTGGCCGGACTCGTCGTGGGGCTCGCCCTCATCCCCGAGGCGATCGCGTTCTCGATCATCGCCGGAGTCGATCCGAAGGTCGGGCTGTTCTCCGCATTCATCATGGCCACCTCGATCGCGTTCCTCGGCGGGCGCCCGGCCATGATCTCCGCGGCGACGGGAGCCGTCGCGCTCGTCATCGCCCCCGTCGCCCGCGAGCACGGGATGGACATGTTCATCGCCACCGTCATGCTCGCCGGTGTGTTCCAGATCCTGCTGGCCGTGGCCGGAGTCGCGAAGCTCATCCGGTTCATCCCCCGCAGCGTGATGGTCGGGTTCGTCAACGCCCTGTCGATCCTCGTCTTCGCAGCACAGGTCCCCCACGTCATCGGAGTGCCGTGGATGGTCTACCCTCTGCTGACCATCGCCATCGTCGTGCTCGTGTTCATGCCGAAGCTGACGAAGATCGTACCGGCACCGCTGATCACGATCGTGATCATCACCGGCATCGTCGTCGTGTTCGCCGTCGATGTCCCTACTGTCAGCGACCAGGGCGAGCTGCCGCGCAGTCTGCCCGAACTCTTCATCCCGCATGTGCCGCTGACCTGGCAGACCTTTACGACGATCGCCCCTTACTCGCTAGCCATGGCACTGGTCGGGCTGATGGAGTCGCTCATGACGGCGAAGCTCGTCGACGAGATCACCGACACGCACTCGAACAAGACCCGTGAGTCCTGGGGTCAAGGGGCTGCGAACATGATCTCCGGCCTCTTCGGCGGGATGGGCGGCTGCGCGATGATCGGGCAGACGATGATCAATGTCCGCGCTTCGGGGGCGAGGACTCGGATCTCGACGTTCATGGCCGGAGCGTTCCTGCTCATCTTCGTCGTCGTGCTCGGCGACATCGTCGGCATGATCCCGATGGTCGCACTCGCTGCCATCATGATGATGGTCTGCGTCGACACCTTCGACTGGCATTCCATCCGTCCCTCGACGCTTAAGATGCTGCCGAAGTCCGAGACTTTCGTCATGATCGCCACCGTCGCCGTCGTCGTCACCACCGGCAACCTCGCCATCGGCGTTGTTGTCGGAGTGTTCGTGGCCAGTGTGCTCTTCGTTCGGAGGGTCGCCCACTTCGTCACCGTCGAGCGCACGGTCACCGAGGCGGTCGCCCGGTATGTGGTCCGCGGCGAGCTCTTCTTCGCCTCCTCGAATGACCTGACCACTCAATTCCGATACACACATGATCCCGATCAGGTCGTCATCGATATGACGGAATCGCATGTCTGGGATGCGTCGACAGTGGCCGCCCTCGATGCGATCGTGACGAAGTACGAGGCGCTGGGCACGAACGTGGAGATCACCGGAATGAATGCGTATACCGAGACTCTGCATACGCGACTCTCCGGCGGGCTGGGATAACTGCCCGGTGAAGTCGGGCAGGCGCGCGATCCGCTGAGGTAGACTGTCCGCAATGTCACAGTCAGCCCCGGATGCCGCTTTCCGCCCGAAAGTGTGGGTTCTTCCGCACTCGGGCACCAACGGCTACATCACTTCGTGGGGCGAAATGCAGTCGGGCACACAGCCGTTCGGACGCGGAGATCTTCCGCCCCGACCCCTGGTGTGATCTTCCGACAGAGTTCATCGTCCGAGCCGACGACGTCCGCTCGATTCACGTACGTACGCTCAGCGTCGACGAACTGAGCACAGTCTGCACATCCACTCTTCGGGTCGAACCCTTTTCTCTGCCGACCACGAACGGGATCACTGTGACCACCACTTCTGCAACCGCTTCACCACTCGCCTCACCGACCCCTCTGGGACAGCGCTTGTTCCAGGCGCTCCGCAGCGACACCGTCGGCGGCGCCCTTCTCCTCGTCGCCGCAGCTGCCGCTCTGATCTGGGCGAACTCACCGGCGTCGGCCGGATACTTCGCACTCCGCGATATCGAGTTCGGTTACGAACCGTGGCATCTGCGGCTGAGCATCGGGCAATGGGCCGCCGACGGACTGCTCGCAATCTTCTTCTTCCTCGTCGGTATCGAGCTCAAGGCGGAATTCACCCGCGGTGACCTGCGTCGGCTCCGCACCGCCGTCGTCCCGATCACTGCGGCGGCCGGCGGCGTCCTCGTCCCCGCCCTCATCTGTGCGGCGTTTCTGCTCACCCGCCCGGAGCTCCTGCGCGGCTGGGCGATCCCCACCGCGACAGACATCGCCTTCGCCGTCGCCGTCCTTGCGATCGTCGGCTCCCATCTGCCGAAAGCGCTGCGCCTCTTCCTGCTGACCCTGGCCGCAGTCGACGATCTGCTGGCGATCGCGATCATCGCGATCTTCTATACCGAGTCCATCGCGGTTCTCCCCCTTGTCGCGGCGCTCGGAATCGTCATCGTCTACGGGCTCATCGCGAGCCGTTTCCGTCGCTTCTTCGTCGACCGTACCTGGGCCTCGTGGGTCATCCTCCTGCCCCTCGGACTCACCGCCTGGGCGTTCATGCACGCCTCCGGCGTCCACGCGACCATCGCCGGAGTGCTACTGGGCTTCACGATCCCCGCCGTCGTCGGTCGTGGTTCGAACCGCGCGATCGGCACCGACCACGGTGCCTCCAGCGACCTCGATCCGGATGCCGACAGTAGGTCCGGAATCGACCTCGCCGAGGCGCTCGAACACCGCCTTCGACCGCTGTCGGCCGGTTTCGCCGTCCCGGTCTTCGCATTCTTCGCCGCCGGCGTCGATATCGGCGGAACCCACGGTCTAGCCTCGGCGTTCTCCCACCCGTTGACCTACGGGATCGTGACGGCACTGATCGTGGGCAAGCCTGTCGGCATCCTCGTCTCCACCTGGTTGGTCACCCGGTTCACCGGTGGGTTGAATCCCAGTCTGCGTTGGGCCGACCTCACCGGCATCGGGCTGCTTGCCGGCATCGGCTTCACCGTCTCGCTCCTCGTCGCCGAGCTCAGCTTCACCGCCGGTTCGGTCGAACACGATGTGGCGAAGGTCGCCGTTCTCAGTGCCTCTCTGTTCTCGGCGGCACTCGCCGCGCTCATCCTCACCGTCCGAAATGCCCAGCACCGTCGCCGGTCTCAGGCGCACCATCGACGGTCGCAGGTGTGAACGAGCTCGGTGACCAGCGAATCCGCACCGG
Source organism: Brevibacterium sp. Lmc1 (assembly GCF_057654315.1). Classification (NCBI taxonomy): domain Bacteria; kingdom Bacillati; phylum Actinomycetota; class Actinomycetes; order Micrococcales; family Brevibacteriaceae; genus Brevibacterium; species Brevibacterium sp. Lmc1. The sequence goes on from NZ_CM172803.1 coordinate 2,910,491, forward strand.
GCGATTGCCAGTTCCGTCACAGACAGCCGCACTAGGCTTCGAATCGTCCGTGTTCATCCCCACGATCAGCATCGACAGTGTAATCGACCAACTGAGAAGGACCGTGCCATGGCATTCGACAAATTCCTCGACAAGGCCAAGAACCTCGCCAACGATCCCAAGATCAAGGACAAGCTCAATTCTGACAAAGCTGAGAAGGTCACCGACTCGGTCCTCGACAAGGCCGCCGGTGTCGCTGACTCCCTGACCGGAGGCAAGCACTCGGACAAGATCAAGAAGGCCCGGGACGCCGCCGACAATGCCATCGGCAATGACCGTGATCAGACCGGTGGAGCGAATCGCAGCGACGATCAGCCCGGCGGTGCGAACCGCGGCGACGACGTTCGTGGGAACGATGTCCGCGGAGATGATCGTGGCGACAACGGTCTCGACGGCGGCAACGGACCTGCCGGAAACCGCTGATCATCTGCGTCACCTGATCGAGCCCCTGCCGACTGCGGCAGGGGCTCGATCTCTGTTCGGCGGTCTTAAGCGGACGCAGCGGTGCTGCTGACGGTGCGGCCAGCAGGGTCAGATATGCGACTGTGCAGACAATCCTGGCTCAGGAATCGATGTCCGGGGCCGGCACACCCTTCGGATCGGCGTCGATCGTGATCCGCACTGCGTCGATGACAGCACGATCGTGCAGGAGATCCTCGGCCGGTACAGTCCACGAGTCCCCCGTCTTCTCTCCGCATGACTCGCCACGGGGAGAGAAGACCTCACAGTCGACGGCAGAGATCGGTGCCGCGGACTCGATGACGAGGTCTCCTCGGTCCAAGGGACGGACATACACGACGACGCCATTGCCCTGATCGCCGTTCATGTCTGCTGCAGGCACCGCTGCCCCCGCCACCTCGTAGTTGAGGACCCCTCGATGAGCTCCTGCAGTGAGCCTGTCTGTGGAGAATCCGATATCGACGGAATGCAACTCTTCCTCGATAGTCGCCTCGGCGGGAGCCGAATCGATGGTTCCCTGCGGATTCGAATAGCGCGCACGCAGGTACGGCGGCAGCAGAGACTCGGAGTCGGGCAGGCGGAATCCGTCATGGATGTCACCACCGAATCCCCATGCTGTCTCCAGCGCCAGCTCGAGTTTCGTATCCATCCGCACCGAGTAGCTGCCATCGGCGGCGATGCTGACCGTGTGCTCAGCAGTCTTGTCTCGCAGCGGGTTCGGCGCTGCATCCACTCCGCCGGGCGCTGCGATCACAGTCGTGATCACCGCAGTCACGGCGAGCGCCGCCATAATGGAGAAAGCTCCCCGGGTTCCGAATCCTCTCTTCGTCTCGCTCATCACTGCCTCTCCTCTGCAGGGATCGGGGATACTGTCATTCCCGTGGGAGGAGTGAAGGCGATGATTTCATGACTGTCCGTCAGGGACTCCCGCCAGACCATATGGGTTCCGTCTTCGACCGCGTCGCCGCTGTTGATCGCATCGCTGTCATCGACTCGCGAGAATGCCTCAGCGTCACACCCGTCACCAAGATCGAAGTCGACGTTGTCGGCCGGACAGTACACCGGCCCGTCGGTGTCGATGTCCAAAGTGTGCGTCGTCGGTGTGCGCTGACCATTCCCGATCACGGGGACGGGCACGGCGAAGAATTCCTCGCCGGCCACGGTGATGAACACGTCGTCAAGGACGTATTCGAGCTCGACGACATGACGGCCTTCGCTCCACGGCACGGCCTTTCCGTCGGAATCCTGCGGGGTGAACTCGAAGAGAACCCGCGGGTGGTCGAAGCCCTCCTGCTTCGTCTCTTCGACGTCGATGTGCAGCTCTCCGAGGGACTTCGGTGAGTCCTGAGTCGAATCGTCGGCTGTGCTCAGCTCGACTGCTCTCAGCGCCGACGGCTTCGGCATCATCGCCAGCCTGTTGCCGGTCCGCGGATCACTGCCCACGCCGACATCACTGATCCACAGACCGACCGGTTTTCCGCCTTCAGGCGGGCTCTCGAAGATCAGCCTTTGGCGGATCTGCACGGTGCCGTCTCTGTGCGGGTCCACCTCGGTGATGGTTTCCTGCGGGGTCAGCGCATGTTCGGGCAGGCTTTTGGTCTCAGGGTGGGGAGCCGAGTACCGCAGCACCAGCGCGATCACGATCACGCCGATGACGGCGACAGTGAACGCGATGCCGATGAGGAGGAGCAGCTTGGGGCGGGTCATGACTTCACACTATGGCCGGGTCCCGTCACAGGAGCTGCACAGTCGGTGCCAGACCTGGAACAATCGCTGGGTGCGGCGCTGAAACTGTGCCGCTGAGTGCGTCATCGAAGTACCTCCGCACCGGCCCCGTTCGGCCGAACCGGTGGCTCTGCTGCCGACGATCGGCAGCCGGCGGAGGAGTGTGTGAGAATGGCAGTCTGCGTCAAGCTACGCTGTGCCCACCGACCACGACTGCAGCAGGAGGTGCCATGCGATCGCCTATCCCGGATTTCCTCGATGAGACGCTCGACCGATTCCGACCGGATCGGTCCGGCGAGAATGCGGACTATATCCCGGACCTCGCCTCAGCGGATCCGGAGAAGCTCGCGATCTGCATCTCCACCCTCGACGGCGTCGAGTACACCTCCGGCGATGCCGACTATGAGTTCTCGATCCAGTCGATGTCGAAGCCCTTCATCTACGGCCTCGCCCTCGAGCAGGAGGGCCTGGCCGGGGTCCTCGAGATGGTCGGCGTCGAACCCAGCGGTGAGAAGTTCAACGAGCTCTCCCTGGACAAGAAGTCGGGTCGGCCGCTCAACCCGATGATCAACGCCGGGGCCATGACTATTCACTCCATCCTCGGCGATCCGGGTGCAAGCTTGGCCGAACGCACGGAGATCGTGCGCGCCGGACTCTCTCGCTTCGCCGGCCGAGAGCTGTCGATCGACGAATCGGTGGCCGACGGCGAATGGCGGGAAGCCTACCGCAACGTCGCCATCGCGAACATGCTCCGGTCCTACGACATCTTCTATGACGACCCCGACGAGGTGGTCCGCGGCTATATCGAACAGTGCGCGATCACCGTCACCGTCAAGGACCTCGCCATCATGGCCTCGACGCTGGCCGGCGGCGGCATCAACCCGCTGACCGGCGAACAGGTGCTCTCCCCCAGGGTCAATCGGCAGGTGCTCGCAGTCATGATGACCTGCGGCATGTACGACGCGGCCGGCGACTGGATGACAGAGATCGGGATCCCCGCCAAGAGCGGAGTCTCCGGCGGTGTCTTCGGTGTCATGCCCGGTCAGGTCGGCATCGCCACGTTCTCTCCGCGGCTGGACAGGCACGGCACGAGCGTCCGCGGAGCGAAGATCTTCCAGGACCTCTCAGATCGGCTGAGCCTGCACATCATGGATGCTCCGGAACCGGCCCGCTCGATCATCCGCCGCGACCGTCGCTTCGTCGACTCTGAGGGCAAAATGGTCCGCATCTGCAGCCTGCAGGGACTCATCCAGTGGAGCGGTTCGGAGAACGTCCTGCGCACGATGGACGAACCCGGTTCCACCACGAACACCTTCGTCCTCGACCTGCGCCGCGTCAACGAGATCAACTCCGTCGCCCGGAGCATGCTCACCGAGGCGCTGTCACGAATGAAGGACGATGGGATCCGCGTTGTCCTGCTCGACCCCGACGACATGATGCAGTGCAAAGGACCGAACTCCGCCCTTCCAGGTGTGCAGATCCTCGATTCGCTCAAATCGGTCAAAGGACTCAAACGCATCCGCGACGATCGTCGCCGGGAGATGGCCGACCGCTCCAACTGACGGCAGCGATGGGCCCGCCCTCTGGGCTCGGGGCCAGTGGGTGGTCGACAGAGATTTGATAAGGTGAGCCTTACTGAACCCCTGCGCCGAGGCGGCTCCACACTTCAAGGCCGACCGTGAGCTTCCAGGGGCACCCCGTTTGAGAAAGGCCGCCTGTGACGACCGCACCCAACACCCCCGAACGCACCGCACGACCCGTCCGCCAGCAGGCTGTTCTCACCGTGCTCGAGACGACCGAAGTCAGCCCGCACCTGGTGCGGATCCGCCTCGGCGGGGACACCTTCGACAACATCGATTCGAACGATGCGACCGACAAGTACGTCAAGCTCCTCTTCGCCGATCCGGCACACGGGCTCGTCCCGCCCTACGACCTGACGAAGCTGCGCGAGCAATCCCCCGAGAAGCTGCCGAGTCGCCGTACCTACACGGTGCGCGAGATCAACCTGGACGAGAAGTGGCTGAGCATCGACTTCGTCATCCACGACGATGACGGAATCGCCGGACCGTGGGCGAAGAGCGCGAAGCCGGGAGACACGATGGTCCTCTCCGGCGCGGGCGGCAAGTACGCCCCTGCCGCCGAGTCCGACTGGCACCTGCTCATCGCCGACCATTCCGCGATCCCCGCGGTGAGTTCGGCCATCGAGGCCATGCCCACCGGAGCCACCGGGGTCGTCCTGGCCTATGTCGCCGACGACGCCGATCGCGTTCTGCCCGAGGCGCCGGAAGGCGTCGAGGTGAGATGGGTGGACTCGGACGACGAGCTCATTGCCGCAGTTGAGGGGCTCGAGTGGCGTGCGGGCACTCCGCAGGTCTTCGCCCACGGCGAGCGCGAGACGATCAAGGCGATCCGCAAGATCCTCAAGGACCGCGAAGTGCCGCGGGAGTCGCTGTCGATCTCGGCGTATTGGGCCCGCGGCCGTGCCGAGGACCAGTTCCAGGCCGAGAAGCGCGAGCCCATCGGCCAGATCGACTGATTTCCCTGCCTGGTCACAGCGACCGCTCAGGTCGCCGTCGACCGCTCGAGTTGTCGCCGACCGCTCACGCCATAGGGTGAGCGATCGGCTGGGGTTCAGCTGCGACGGCGGGCGAAGAAGTAGGCCGCTGTGCCGATGGCGATGAGACCGACAGCGATGCCGCCGAGGATGAGGTACTGACCGAGGTCGGCACCGGTGCGCGGCAGCGGGTCACCGTCACCGTCGCTGGATGCTTCGGAACCGTCTGCACTCGAGCCAGCTTCGCTATCCGACTCCGCCCCGTCAGCAACCGCACCGTCAGCGCGCGAATCCGCTTCGCTGCCCGCATCGGCCCGAGCGCTGTCGTTCGCACCCGACTCGGAGTCGGACTCGCTGCCGGCCGCGTCGACCTGAGCATCCTCGGTCGCGTTGTCGTCGGCACCCGCGTTGTCGTCTGCGCCGGCGTCCTGATCTGTCCCGGCGTTCTCATCGGCGCCCGCGTTGTCGTCTGCGCCGGCTTCCTGATCAGTACCGGCCTTCTCATCGGCACCAGCATCCTCGTCAGTCCCGGCGTTCTCATCGTCGCCGTCGTCTCCACCGTTCGCGAGATCGGCCACCGAGTAGAGACTTGTCGTTCCCGAGACCTCATTGCCGACGACGAGCGCAGCCTCACCCGTCGGCGACTCATCGGAGCCGAGGAACGTAATGCCCTCCGGTCCGAGGTCTCCGGCGCTCGCGAGCAGCGCAGCAGGATCCGAGGCATCTTCGATCTCGTCCTCGACGGAGACCGAGAAGGCCCGATTGTTGAAGTAGGTCGCGAACTTCGGGGCGCTCGGGTCGCTGAGGTCGAAGGCCGCTATTCCGCCGATGCGTTCGAAGCCGACGAACGCGTAGGTCGTCTCCCCCACCTCGCCGATGGTCAGCGCCTCGGGCTCTGGGCCCTTGTCGTCGCTGCGTCCTTCGAGGTTCGACTCGGAATGGTTGGAGTTGAAGAACTCGGGCACCGCCTCGGCGGTCAGCTTCTCGAACTCGTCCCCGGAATCGGCGACGAGCTTCCCGTCGGTGGTCCACACGGAGAATGAGCGGGCGCCGAAAGCCACGAGCTCCTCATAGCAGTCGCCGGCGTCGTTGAGACCCAGATCGGTGATGATGTTCAGCCGTCCGAGGTCCGCGTCGCCGAGTCTGTCAGCCAGCGGCGAGGTCTCGCACACCGGTGCGAGGCCGTCCTCGCCGAGGTCCTTGACCCTGGCCGCATCGACGAAGTCGCCCCACTCACGGGAGTCGCCCTCGTTCGCGGTCACGAGGTAATCGGTGCCGCCGGAGGTGAACGTCGAGATCGTATCGGGCATATAGGCGCCCTTGAGCCCCTCGTATTCCGTGATGTTCACGGTCGGAGCATCCTCGGGATCCCGGTCCGACGCATCGAGTCCGTTGCCTGCCTGGCCATGATCTTTGAGGCCCAACGGGAGGATCTCCTCGACCGAAGCCGAGGCGATATCGACGACCGCGATCGCGTTCGCTTCCTGCAGGGTCGCGTAGGCCTTGTCACCGGCGACAGTGATGTACTCGGGTTCGAGGTTGCGGGAGATCGGGTGGTCCTCTTCGGGGGTGGGACCGAAGATCCGCACATCCTCGGGCAGTGTCTTCGCTCCGCCGTCCTCGAACTCGTGGAAGTCCGCGGTGTGCACGTCCGAGTCCGACGGCGCGGCCACCTCGGCGGGGAGATCGATGACGGACACCGAGCCTTCGGGGTCGGTCGAGAAATCATCGGCCGGTTCGCCCTCGTTCGCGACCAGGGCATGGCTGCCGTCCGGAGTGACGGTGACCATGTCGGGCAGGGACCCGACGGGAACCTCGCCGAGGATGTCCGCCTCGGGGTCGTTCGCGTCGAAGAACATCACGGTGCCCGGCTGCGTCTTGTCATCGTCCTCGAGGGCGATGACGCCCAGGCCGTCCTCACGGATGGAGATCGAGTTCGCGACCCCGGTGCCCTTAATCTCGGAGACCTTCTGCGGGTTGGTCGGGTCGGAGGAGTCGATGACGTCCACGGTGGCCGCCTGGGCGTTGACGGTGAAGACCGTATCGCCGTGGACGGCGGTGATCTCGGCGGCGGACTCGTCGAACTGTCCGGTCTCGTGGGACCCGAGGAAGCCCATCTCGATCTGTGCGTCCGAGGCCGAGGAGCTGATCGGATCGTCCACTTCCGCGGCGTGAGCGGTGCTCGTGCCTGGCGCCGTGCCGCCGACGGTGAAACCGGTGGCCAACAGGAGGGCGGCCGCCTGGGCCGTGAGCGTCTTCGCGGACAGTGGGATCGGCATCGGTTCTCCGGGATCGATTGGGCGTCGCGGGCCGACTGAACCCGCAAACACCTATTCATAGGCACCCAGAATGGACCGGCTCCGAACCGCAGATGGACGGATGGTGAACACACTCAGCGACTGCTTCGGTTAACGTCGACCGCTCACGACCATCCTGGCAAATAGGGTATACAGTGAGCGCTCGGCGCTGAGGCGAGCGGTCGGTGAGGTCGCCAGGGAGAGCTCAGCCGAGATCGAGGTTCTCGGCCACCTCGGCGACCTTGCGCTTCGCTGCCGCATCGAGGTCACGCACCGGCAGAGGCAGGGTGTCTGCACCCACGAGTCCGAGATGTTCGGCGATGGCGGCGGTCACGCGCAGGCTTCCGCCGAATTCGGTGAACAGATCCCACAGCGGCTGCAGCTCGGCCGAGAGTTCGCGGGCGAGCTGTGCATTGCCGAGTTCCGCGGCCCGCGTGATCTCGAGCATCGGCTCGGGGATGGTGCCGCCGACTGCCGTGTACCAGGCATCACAGCCGGCGATGAGGCCCGCGGCACCATGGGCATCGCCGGAGATGCCGATCGTCACCTCGTTGCCGATGGCCGCACGGATCTCGCCGATGCGCTCGTCCCATCCGGCGGGCGAGGCCGGTGTTCCGGGGATCTTGATCGAGGCCACACCGTCGAGCCCGGCCAGTCGTGAATAGAGTTCGGTGGTGAACGTGAAGTGCGTGGTGCCGGGGTTGTCGTAGACGACGACGGGCAGATCGGTGGACTCGGTGACGCTGCGGAAGAGTGCGAACACCTCGTCATCGGTCAGCGGCTGATAGCTCACCGGTGCCAGCAGCAGCCCCTGCGCTCCGGCAGCTTCGGCGGAGGCGACATTGGCCAGAACGTCTCTCGTCCGCAGTGCACCGACTCCGATGAAGACGGGGATGTCGAGGGCGGATTCGACGCTCAGTTGCGCCACCCGGGCGCGTTCGTCGGTGTCGAGGTAAGCATACGAACCGGTCGATCCGAGCGCCGTGATCGAGTCGACTCCGGCAAGCACGAGACGTTCGATGAGCCCGATGAAGGCATCCTCGTCGAGGGAATCGTCCTTCAGCGGGGTCAGCGGAAAGGCACTCAGCCCGGTGAACAGGGACGGGTCGGGGGTGTTCGTCAATGATCCTCCTCGGGTGGACGCGGGCCACCGATGGCGCGAACCTCGGGTGGCCGCGACGAAACGCGGTCGGCAGCAGCGGATGGGCCCGCTTGCGTTCAGTCTGCCAGGTCAGTCGAGAGTAGGCAGGTACATCTCGAACCGATCGAACTCCAATTGTGCTGAGGCGACCTCCACGGCCGCCGCACCGACGGCGTTGGCAGCCCGCAGCGCGCGCTCCGGTTTGAGTCCGCTGGTCAGGCCGATGGTCAGCGCCGCGCAGTAGGCGTCTCCGGCACCGACGGTGCTCACGGGATTTGCGGGGACCGCCTCGGCGAAGGCGATCTGCTCACCTCTCTGCAGCAGTGCCGACCCTTCCGCCCCGTAGGTGACGGCCACGAGCTTCGCGTTCTGCAGCTGCGGCAGCTGGGAGTACTCGTATTCGTTGACGATGATGAGGTCGGCACGGTCGACCACCTCGGCGGGCAGTTGAAGGGCGGGAGCCGCATTGACGGCGAGGAACCCGGGCACATGGTTCGCGAGCTCGACGATGAGATCGAGGGAGATCTCGAGTTGAGTGAGCACGGCCTCGTCGGCCCGGAATTCGATACCGTCGAGGCTGACCTCGGCATTCGCTCCTTCGCAGACGGCGATCTGATTCTCACCGTGGGCGTCGACCATGATGAGCGCGGTCCCGGTCTCGGCGGTCGCCTCGGCGATGTCATCGGTATCCACCCCGGCGGCGCGGAGGGCCTCGAGCATTGCCCTGCCGTCGGAGTCTGGGCCGACCGCACCGATCATGCGGGTCCGCGCACCGAGGCGTGCGGCAGCGGCGGCCTGGTTCGCCCCCTTACCGCCGGGAGAACGGGACAGTCTGCATCCTCCCACGGTCTCGCCGGCGGCGGGAAGTCGGGAAGTGGTGGCGGTGATATCGGCGTTGATGCTGCCGACGACCGTCAGGGAGCAGTCGATGGTCATGACCCCATTATCGACGATCGAAAGAGGGCGGATCGACGACGATTGTCGGCGATCGGAATCGGGCGGGTGTTGGCAAAACGTGGGCACACAGCGAACATGAGAGAAGCCCCGCGATCCATCTGCACAGATCACGGGGCTTCCCGATCGGGGTGAGTAACGGGACTTGAACCCGCGACATCCGCGACCACAACGCGGCGCTCTACCAGCTGAGCTATACCCACCACATGCGCTGCGCCTTCAGGCGCAGACAGCAAGATACATCTTAACCGCACCCGCCTGACCCGGGCAAACCAGAACCGCCCCATCGGCCCGATGAGACGCAGATCTCATTACATGCAACGATTCAGTAGCGATCTATAACGGTTTCGGAAAACTGGTAGGAGCGACCCTCGACATTCATTAGTATTGACTCGGCCCTGTCCTCGATAGCTGTCAAGGAACCCTGTACATGCCTCGTGCGTTGATCTCCGTCTCTGATGACGGGTTCACCTACACCACCCTCAACGGGGCGACGAGTCGCTATTCGGACACCGGACAGGCCATCTCCTACCTCGGCGACTATGCCAAGGAGACCGCGACTCCCCTGACCGTGACGATCGACGACGGTACGAAGACGACCGAGATCGGCATCGATGTGAATGGCCGAGTCGGGGCGGTTCCCAAATACAACACCGGCGCCGAGGAGGTCGCGGACGAATCATCGACCGCTTCGTCCGCGCATGGTTCGGCTGAGACGGCCGGACAACCGGACGACGCCGACCAGAACACAGGCGGCGAGAACACGAACGGCCAGAGCACACACGGCCAGTCCGCCAGCGGGCAGAACGGCTTCGCAGCCTATGACGACTCATCAGGGTCGAACGGCGACAGCTACCCGATGGGCACTCCGTTCTCCGGACCGGCCGCACCGGCCACGCCGACAGTGAAGAAGACACCAGTGCGCAAACGGTCGACACGCAACCGTCCGCAGCGACTGAAGAAGATCACCATCCCAGGACTCGTGCTCATCGGTCTGGCGATCCTTATGATCGGCGCCTTCGTCGTTCCCAATATCGTCCCCATCGACTCCCCCGATACCCCGCAGACGATCGGTTCGGAGCAGCAGGTCAACCCCGCCTCCGAACTCTCCGTCGACAATACCCAGGACATAGTTCCCAGCTACGACAACTCCCCCACGTGGGAAGCCGAGGTGCCCAAGCGCGCCTCGGTGACAGCCTCCGATCGCGGCGTGCTCCTCGTCAACGACAACCGCCTCGAAGTCCTCGACGCCGACACCGGCAAGACCCGGTACAAAGCCAAGATCGATCAGTCCCCGACCTTTGCCGTCGATACCGTCATCGACGGCCGCCCGGCCCTGCTGTGGCAGTCGGGCAATACCGCCGAGGCGCTCTTCGACGGGGAATCGAAGCCGAAGACCTACCAGTTGCCGGAGAAAGCCCGCATCACCTCCGCAGGCAAGAGCGTGCTCATCAAGTCGGGCAACAAGCTCTCGACCTTCGGCGCCGAAGGCCTGGAAGACGTGCCCACCCCGCAGGCCGGCTCGACACCGATGGCCATCGACGATGATGAGATCTTCAGTTCGGACTGGAACGGTCCGGTCACAGCGAAGAACATCAAGTCCGGCGACGAACGCAGCATCAAGCTCGAAAGCCCCGGCGACGAACTGAAGATCATCGACTGGATCTCCGCTGGCCACGGCAAGGCGATCACGTTGTGGGGCGAACAGGGCGCTTCGACGAACTCGGGTCACAGGATCCAGCTCGTCGTGCACTCCCTCGACGACGGGTCGATCCTCTCGACCGTGACGACGACGACCGACATCGTCGGCGAGAAGTCCTGGGTGCGCGGGCAGGCCGGAGAACGCGCCTACATCGGTCCGTATCTCTTCGACCTGGAGACGGGTCTGCTGCTGATGGACGTCTCCAGCCGTGATATCCATCTCTCCGAACCGCGCGGATCCATCGTGCCCTGCACGATGGACACGAGCACCTCGTGCCTGCTCGCCGGCAAACAGGCGTTCAAGACCGACACCGACCTGCTGGCGGTCGTCGACAAGGGCAACGAGGCCCTGGTGCTCGGTGACGACTCGACCGTTCGCGCATATCCGAAGAAGTCAGAGACGCAGGATCGCTGATTCCGCGCCACGGCGAAACACGCCTACGGCTTTAACACATCTGGCCGAGACATTAAGATAGTGCCCGATGTGTCTGAACGTCATGTCCCCTTGACCCAATGAAGTCGGAATCCCCACCGCGAAGGAACGTAGTGCCAGTCTCACACAGGTTCAGCCGCAGAGCCGCCGCAATCGGCGCCGCGCTTGCCCTGGCAGCACTACCCATCTCGGCGACGTTCACACCTGCATTCGCGCAGCCGAGTCCGACCCCCACAGCCGAAGCCAGTTCGAACGCGGAGGCAGGTGCTTCCGCCGGAGCAGATTCCGATTCCGGCGATGACGCTGGTTCGACAGCCGACGGCACCGACGGTGCCGACGCCGATTCGAGCAGCGCCGACAACGGCGTGACCGAAGTCGAAGCCGCAAAAGAGGGGGACACCGATCCGGATCCCGATCCCGAATATGACGAAGCCTGTGCACCTCCTGAAGAGGGCGACCCGGTGCCGGGCACCAACGGACCGTGCAAAGTGGCGGAGCCGCTGGAAGCCGAATGGCACCCAACATCCAAAACGATGACGGTGGCCGAACCGGCCGGCAAGCCTGAAACCTTGCCGGAGAGCTGGGTCGGAAAGCCGTTCAAGGCCCCGAAACAGGCAATGAAGCGCATTCCGGCACAGTCGTCCGCTGACCACGACACTGGTTCGGCCGAGAACGGTTCGGGCACCGATGACAGCGGTCAGTCCGTTGCCGAAGCGACCGCACGGGCCTCTATCCCGGATACTGTTAAGTTCAACGAAGACGGGGTGATCGTCGACGCCGACGGTTCCGGTCCAGTGAAGTTCGAGAACTTTGATGCCCTTGAGGGGCCCGACCCTGCCTGGACGTTCGCGCTCAACGACGATGGCCAGATCGCCGTGGCCGATGGGCAGCCCTACCCGGACGACGAGGACGGGGCCGATGCCTCCAGCGACCCGGACGGTTCCACTTCAGACGATTCGGAAAACGGCAACAATGATGGGTCGGAGGACAACGACCCCACTCCGGCGGCGGATGGGTCGACCTCATCCGACGGCGCCACTGCCGACGGTGGCGAAAAGACTGCCGGCGAAGACGGCGCCACCTCCGACGACGGCTCTGCGAACGACCGCGGGGCCAGCAAGGACGGGTCGTCTGCGGACAGCGACACCTCAAAGGACAGTGACACCTCGACCGACGGCGGCTCCTCGTCGGATTCGGGATCGAAGGACCGCGCGAACACCTCGGGTGACAAGGACTCCGACGGCCGAGAATCTGACGCCGACACCGGCTCAGGCTCGGACGGCTCACGCGGCAGCGATTCCGACAGGTCGGGCTCCGATTCGGACTCCGGCGACGATGACGAGAAGGAATCGGACAAGGATGGTTCCGGCTCGTCGATCGGAGCCTCTGATGCCGACGGCACCACCCCGGACCCGTCGAACGGCAACGGCTCCCCCGATGATGAACGCGAGACCATTCCCGGCAATGCCGGTGATGAATGGCTGCCCGGGGATGACGAGGATACCGAAACCCCTGACTACTCGGACCCTGTGCCTCGCAACCCCGACGAGCCTGCGCCCAAAGACGATACGGACCTCATCACGGGTGGCGATCAGCCGTCCCCGCGAGCCAACCAGAATCCGGCGACCTCGTTCGGCGAATCCATCATCTCCACGATCGTCAGCTCCTGGCCCATCTTCGTCCTCGCCGCCTCCGGTATGGCCGCAGTCGGGTTCATCATCTACCTCATGGGACGCCGCGGAAAACAGGAGTGAGGCCGCGTGGACCTCTTCGACTCCGAACTGCGAGTCATCGCCGCTGCCGAGCAGCTCGTTAGCGGACTCGGCAGCGATGACAACCACACCGTTGCCGCTGCCGCGATGGACGCCTCCGGTCGCATCCATACCGGCGTCAACGTCTTTCACTTCACCGGCGGACCCTGCGCGGAACTCGTCGTGATCGGTGCCGCCGCGACAGCGAACGCCGGACCCCTGGTCACGATCGCAGCGGTTGGCGACCGGAACCGCGGTGTGCTGGCCCCGTGCGGACGCTGCCGTCAGGTCATCCTCGACCTCCATCCTGATGCGCTCGTCGTCGTACCCGACAACACCACTGGCCAGACGTCGATCGCCCCGATCCCCGCCCTGCTCCCCCACTCCTACCGACATCCGGATTCTGATCCCAAACGGCTGCTGAGGTTCCACGCTAGATACTTCGAGGCCGTCGCGGACGGGACGAAGACGCTGACGGTGCGGTGGAACGAAGGCCACCGCACGGGTCCGGCTCTGGCGCACTTCGAGAACACCGCGCATGGCACGCTCCCCGTGGAAGTCGCCTCGGTGATGGTGAAGCGACTCGACGAACTGCGACCTGAGGATCTCGACCTCACCCGCCCGAGTGGATTGGAGCGGTATATCGCCAATCTCCGCGGGCACTACCCGACCATGCCCGCGGACGCGAGCGTCGAGATCGTAAGATTCCGTCGAACCGCGGCCGATATCTGACACTCACAGTGCCCAGCCGCTAAGCTGGACAGCGAAGCACTGTGGCACAAGGTCACAGACGCAGCAAAGCATTCTCGACCGGGAGGACTCGACCCGATGACTGACAACGTCTACACCTCAGATGTGACCGTCGACCAGGCGACAACCGCGCAGCTCGCGGAGTCGATCCGACTGCGCGAGGAGCGCATCGCCGAGAACATCGACGAGCTCGTCGGCCGCATCCACCCAAAGGTGCTGGCGACGCGCGCCGTCAACAAGGCGAAGTCCGAGGTCGTCGAGGAAGACGGCTCCCCCAAGCCCGAAATCATCGCACTCGGTGCCGGTGCCGTCCTCGGTGTGGCCGCCCTCATCGTCGGACTCTCCGGTCGCAAGCGTGGCTGATGCCGCACTACCGATCCGGATGCTCCATGACCGGATCCTGCTCGAACCCAGCGCGGAAGCCGGGGAACGCAAATCCTCGGCGGGCATCGTCATTCCCGCCACCGCCAGCATGGGCAGACGCCTCGTGTGGGGCAAGGTCGTAGCGGCCGGCCCGCACGTGAGGCAGGCCAACCTCGGCGACACCGTCCTCTACGATCCCGAGGAACTCGCCGAGGTGGAGCTCGAGGGACGCGCGTATGTGCTGTTGCGCGAACGCGACGTCCACGCGATCTCCGAACCGGCCGAACAGTCGAGTTCCGGAATGTATCTCTGAAGTGCCTCCGGGAATCGAGGACGAATCCGGTGCGGTGGAGGGACTATTGATCAGTGGGTTCCGGGTCGCCGGATTCGCGGGCAAAGGGACTCTGACCAGGGGCTTGCGACCTTCATCACAAAACTGAATATGGGCCGATCTCGGTTTGCATGATCGGTCGACACCTGAGTATTATTAATTCTCGTTGCACAGCATGTGCGGCAAGCACCTCTAGCTCAATTGGCAGAGCAACTGACTCTTAATCAGTGGGTTCCGGGTTCAAGTCCCGGGGGGTGCACAGCATAGAGAGAACCGCCTTCGACTTCGGTCGGAGGCGGTTCTTTCGCATTCACACCATCTGCCGGTGGGGTTCTGTTTCCGGCGAGGAGCATTCGCCTGCGGGATTTGCCAATAGCCCAACTGGGGGTGAGCAGCCCAAGTTTGAAACTGGGCTGCTCACCTCGGAGTGAGCTATTGCGGGATTCCGGCCGGGCCGCTCATGGCATACGGCTTGCCGCCCCGCGGCTCAGTCCTGGCCGGCGCGGGCGTAGGCGCCGAGCACCTGGCGCTCGGAATCACCGAGGTAGGCGCCGAGGATCTTCGCCGCAGCCACCGGCCCCTCCGTGCGGTAGATCTCGACGACTTCCTTGTTGCGGCCGATGAACGGCGCATGGAGGAAGTCGAGGACCTCGACCTTGAGGAATGCCAACCGCAGCTCGGCGAGCACATTGGAGAACGACTGCATCAGCCGCCTGCTGTCCGAGAGCGAGACTACGGCATTGTGGAACTCCATGTTCGCCGTGCCGACCTCCAGCCAGTTCTCTTCGGCAGCGAACTTCTCGGCGGCTTCGACGGCCGCCTCCATCCTCACGGCGTTCGGGTGATTGCGCGGAGCGTGCTCGAGCACCGAGCACTCGACATGATGGCGCACCCGGTAGATGTCGACGACATCGGCGGTGCTCGGTGACGCCACTGAGACGCCTCGGTGCGGGATATGCGTGACCAGGCCCTGCTCCCCGAGGACCCGGAACGCCTCACGCAGAGTATTGCGCGAAACATCGAATTCCTTCGCCAGCGCGGTTTCGGACAGCCGCTCACCGGGGCGCAGCTCTCCAGCGATGAGGCGGTCAGTGAGCCTGTTGACCAGGGACGAATCGTGATTCACCTCTCCATCCTACTGAAACAGCACCCCGAACTCCCATCCGTCCGTCGACAAAGCGACGAAGAAAAGTGTGACCCCCGTCTATGTTTGTTGAACAATGAGTGCTAGATTGTTTACCACTTCACGTGTGCCAGGACACAGACATCGCTGTTCTCACCCCATCGGCGCACACGAAGGAACAATTGACCACCAGACAGTCGGAGACTCCCATGTCACACGCACCGGAATCCCAACCGCCGGAATCCTCTTCTACGGATGGGGCCGCCTCGGGCCTTGACAATGCCAAGAGCGAAATCGGATCCAAGATCAGCCGCAGCGCGATCATCGGCGCCATCTTCCTCATGGCCACCTCGGCGATCGGTCCGGGCTTCATCACCCAGACAGCCACATTCACGGCTCAGATGGGTGCGGCCTTCGCCTTCGCGATCTTCGCGTCGATCCTCATCGACATCGCCATCCAGCTCAATATCTGGCGGATGGTGACCTCCTCGGGCAAACGCGCAGCCCAGCTGGCCTCCTCGGCCGTGCCGGGTTCGGGCATCCTCCTGTCCGTCCTGATCGTCGTCGGCGGACTGGCCTTCAATATCGGCAATATCGCCGGTGGCGGCCTCGGCCTCAATGCGCTGCTGGGCATCGACCCGAAGCTCGGCGGACTGCTCACCGGCGTCCTGGCGATCGGCATCTTCCTGTTCAAACGCGCCGGAAAGGTCGTCGACGCCGTCGTCCTCGTCCTCGGCGTCGGAATGATCATCCTCACCTGTGTCGTCGCCATCGTCTCGAACCCGCCGGTCGGTGAGGCGATCAAACAGTCGTTCGTGCCCGACACCATCAACTTCGCCACCGTGACGACGATCGTCGGCGGCACCGTCGGCGGCTACATCACCTACTCCGGTGCCCACCGCTATCTCGACTCGGGCAAGACCGGCCCGGAGAATGCCGGTTCTGTCATGCGCTCGGCTCTGTCGGGGATCCTCGTCACCGGTGTCATGCGCTACGTCCTCTTCCTCGCCATCCTCGGCGTCGTCGCCTCCGGCGTCGCTCTCGACCTCGACTCGAGCGTGGCCAACCCCGCCGGTCAGGCCTTCGCCGCAGTCCTCGGCGATGCGGGAATGCGCATCTTCGGCGCGATCTTCTGGGCCGCGGCTCTGAGCTCGGTCATCGGCGCCGCCTACACCTCGGCGACGTTCCTCTCGGCGTTCTCCAAACGCCTCGAAGGCGGCTGGCCGCTGCAGCTGGCGACGGTGTCCTTCATCGTCGTCTCGCTCGTCGTCTACCTCGTCCTCGGCACGGCACCTGCCACACTGCTCGTCTTCGTCGGCGGCTTCAACGGGCTTATCCTGCCGATCGGTCTGACGATCTTCATGTACATCGGCTGGTTCAGGCCGCGCCTGTTGCGCGCTGATTCGTACCCGAAGTGGTTGCTCATCATCGGCACCGCGGCAACACTGGTCACGTGGTACACGGCCACACAGTCCATCGGCCCCATCTTCGCCATGATCGGAATCGGAGGGTGACATTGTCTGTCAACAGCGAACTGAGAATCGACCTCAACTCTGACCTCGGGGAGAACGTCCCCGACCGTGTCGTCAGCGACGATGCCGCCATGCTCGGCCTCGTCACCAGCGCCAACGTCTCCTGCGGGTTCCATGCCGGCAACCCGGAAGGCATCCGCGCCACCGTCGACGCCGCCACGAAGGAAGGTGTCGTCATCGGGGCCCACCCCGGATACGACGACTACGAGGGCTTCGGCCGCCGCGCCCTCGACGTGCCCGCCGCCACCCTGCAGGCCCAAGTCGAATACCAGATCGGCGCGCTCATCGGCCTGACCACAGCCGTCGGCGGAACCGTCTCCTACGTCAAACCCCACGGCGGTCTCTACAACGCGATCGTCCACGATGAGGCGCAGGCGAAGGTCGTCGTCGACGCGATCACAGCCATCGACGACTCGTTGGTCTTCCTCGGACTCGCCGGCAGCGTGGCCAACCGCGTCGCCGCCGAAGCCGGGCTGACCGTGGCCGCCGAGGCTTTCGCCGATCGGTCCTATAACCCCGACGGCTCCCTGGTCTCCCGGTCGGAGCCGAACGCTGTCCTCCACGACCCAGAGGCCGTGGCCGCCCGCGTCCTGCGCCTCGTCCAGACCGGACAGGTCGAAGCCGTCGACGGCACCCTCGTCGACGTCGACGCGCAGTCCATCTGCTTCCACGGCGACAGCCAGGGATCCATCGACATGGCCCGGGCCGCCCGTGATCTCCTCGAATCCGAAGGCGTCACGATCGCCGCCTTCGCCGGAGCCGGACGATGAACACTGCCACCACCAGCACATCTTCCATGGACACGATGCGGGCTGCGGGTGCGGAAGCCCGCGCACGCATCCGGGCAGGATTCGACGGTCCCACCTCGGGGATGGCACCGGGACTCGTCCACGCGAACCTCATCTCCGTCCCCGCGGACTGGGCCTTCGACGTTCTCCTCTTCACCCAGCGCAACCCGAAGCCGTGCCCGGTCGTCGACGTCCTCGAACCCGGACAGCTGGCATCCGCACTCGCCCCGGGCAGCGATATCCGCACGGACATTCCCGGATACCGGATCTGGGAGAACGGCGCCCTGACCGACGAGGTCACCGACGCCACTTCAGTCTGGGAGCAGCATCCGGACCTCGTGTCCTTCCTCATCGGCTGCTCATTCACCTTCGAAAACGGCCTGACCGAAGCGGGCATCCCGATCCGCCACCAGGAGGCCGGTCGCAACGTGCCGATGTACCGCACGTCGACGGCCTGCCGTCCCGCCGGCCGGATCAGCGGAGACATGGTCGTGTCCATGCGCCCGATCCCGGCCTCCCAAGTCGCCGAGGCAGTGCGCATCACCGACCGCTTCCCCGCCGTCCACGGTGCACCGATCCACATCGGCGAACCCTCCCAGATCGGCATCGATGACCTCGGCGCCCCGGATTTCGGTGATGCTCCGGCCATCGAAGACGGCGACATTCCCGTCTTCTGGGCCTGCGGAGTCACTCCACAGGCAGCCATCCAGGCGTCGAGAATCCCCTTCGCGATCACCCACTCACCTGGGAAGATGTTCATCACTGACGAACCGGAAGACACCTACCGCCAATGACCTCGACACCTCCGGCCGACTCCCTGACCTTCCACACCGCCTCCACGCGCCACCTCCTCGTCGAATGCGCGGACCTGGGCACGACGATGGCCCTGCACCACAGTCTTGAAGCCGCCGATCTGCCCGGCGTCGCCGAACTCATCCCCGCCGCCCGAACAGTGCTGATCAGTTTTGATCCCGCACGCACGAACGCCGAGATCCTCGCCGAGGCAATGCGCGGGCTCGGGCACACCGAGTCGGCCTCGGATGCGGCCCGTGAGGTGACGATCGATGTCCACTACGACGGGGACGACCTCGCCGAGGTGGCCGACCTCCTCTCTGTCTCCCCCGCCGAGGTGATCAAACGCCACCAGGCCGCAACCTGGCAGGTCGCGTTCGCCGGGTTCGCCCCCGGCTTCGGCTACCTCGCCGGCGACGACGAACTCTTCAACGTTCCCCGCCGCTCGTCCCCACGCACGCGAGTGCCCGTGGGATCGGTGGCATTGGCCGGCGAGTTCACCGGCGTCTACCCCCGCTCCTCCCCCGGCGGCTGGCAGCTCATCGGACGCACCGATGCGAAGCTGTGGGACCTGGACCGGGAACCACCGGCCCTGTTCGTACCCGGCACGATCGTGAAATTCGCCGAGGCGGGGCGCGAGACCGTCGAGGTCGCGGGCTCGAGTGCGGGGTCAGGTTCGTCAGGTGCGGCAGGTTCGTCAGGTGCGGCAGGTTCGCCAGGTGCGGCAAGTTCGGCGTCGGATTCTGCGGTGGATTCAGCAGCGGATTCGGCGTCCGATTCGGCGGCTGCTGCCACCCACTCCCTCGAGGTGCTGCGTCCCGGGCTGCAGCTGCTCGTCCAGGATCTCGGTCGCCCCGGTTTCGCTTCGATGGGAGTCTCCGCCGCCGGTGCCGCCGACCGCACCGCGTTGACCACCGCCAACCGTCTTGTCGGCAATGCCGAAACCGCGGCCGGGCTGGAGAGCTTCGGGGGCGCAGTGCTCCTGCGCTCCACGGGTGACGGCGTCGCCGCTGTCACCGGGGCCACCGGAGCGATCACCGTGACCGCTGCCGATGGCACGGTCCTCACGCCCCGCCTCGGCGAGGCCTTTGCCCTGGCCGACGGGGACGAACTCGAGCTCGGACCAACCGAGCGCGGAGTCCGCCGCTACCTCGCCGTGCGCGGTGGAATCGCTGTCGAGACGGCTCTCGACAGCAGCTCCGCCGACACCCTGGCCGGGCTCGGTCCGGCCGCTGTGGACAAAGGCACCACGGTGGGAGTGCACGATCCGCGGACGGCGCCCCACCTCGTCGATCCCAATCCCACGCGGCCAAGGGATCTTCCGCAGGCGGGTGAGACCGTGACGCTGAGCGTGACGCTGGGACCGCGTGAGGATTGGTTCACCGAGACCGGGATCGAGACTCTGCTGTCACAGGAGTGGACGGTCACCCACGAATCCGACCGGGTCGGACTGCGCCTGAACGGTGAGGTTCCACTCGAACGTGCCCGCACCGGAGAGCTGCCCAGCGAAGGCGCGGTCACCGGTGCCCTGCAGGTTCCGCCGAACGGTCAGCCGGTGCTCTTCGGACCCGACCACCCGCTCACCGGCGGCTATCCGATCATCGCCAGCGTCGATGATGTCGACCTCGCCGCGCAGCTGCCTCCCGGCGTGAAGCTGCGCTTCACCACCTCTGCCCGACCGACGTCGAACGCCCACCCAGCCGAGGCGTCCCGCACCGCAGCAGAATCCCGCACCAACGAGAACGAAGGCTGAACAATGTCGAGAATCCTCATCGCCAACCGCGGCGAGATCGCTGTCCGCATCATCCGTGCCTGCGCCCAGCACGGGCACACTTCGGTGGCTGTCTACGCTGATCAGGACGCCGACGCCATGCATGCCCGGTTCGCAGACGAAGCGTTCGCTCTGCCTGGGACGACAGCGGGTGACACGTACCTCAACATCGATGCGATCCTCTCCGCAGCGAAGTCCGCCGGTGCCGATGCCGTCCACCCCGGGTACGGATTCCTGTCCGAGAACGCCGATTTCGCCGCCGCCGTCGAAGCCGCCGGCCTCATCTGGATCGGTCCGACCGCGGACACGATCACGGCCCTCGGCGACAAGGTCACGGCCCGTCAGCTCGCGCAGAAGGTCGGCGCTCCCCTGGCACCGGGCATCGACCGTCCCCTCGAGAACGCGGCTGAGGTCGAGTCCTTCGCCGCCGAGGCGGGACTGCCGATCATCATCAAAGCCGCCCACGGTGGCGGCGGACGCGGAATGAAGATCGTCCACGAGCTGTCCGAGGTAGCAGGTGCCTTCGAATCGGCGACCCGTGAGGCCGTCGAGGCTTTCGGTCGGCCCGAGTGCTTCGTCGAGAAGTTCCTCGAGCGTCCCCGCCATGTCGAGGTCCAGATCGTCGGCGACGGTCAGGGTCGGGTCGTGGCCGTCGGTGACCGCGACTGCTCCGCTCAGCGGCGCAATCAGAAGCTCATCGAGGAAGCACCCGCCCCGGGACTGACGGATGAGCAGCGTGAGCGCCTGCACCGTTCGGCCGAAGCCATCTGCGCCGAGGTGGACTACCGCGGTGCCGGCACCGTCGAGTTCCTGCTCGCTGCCGATGGCACCATGACGTTCCTCGAGGTCAACACCCGACTGCAGGTCGAACATCCCGTCACCGAGGTGACCTCAGGGGTCGATCTCGTCGCCGAACAGTTCCGCATCGCCTTCGGACAGGGACTGTCGCTTGAGTCGACCCCGCAGCCGGTCGGTCATGCGATCGAGCTGCGCATCAACGCCGAGGATCCCGGCCGCGGCTTCCTGCCGACTCCGGGACACATCGATGTCCTCGACGTGCCCGGGGGCCTCGGCGTGCGCTGGGATTCCGGTGTGCGTGCCGGTGACACCGTACAGCCGGCCTTCGATTCCCTCTTCGCGAAGCTCATCGTCCACGGTCCCGACCGTGAGCAGGCGATCGCGCGCACCGTGACAGCGGCAAAGGAACTCCATGTCGAGGGTCCGGCCACGGTGGTGCCGTGCTCCCTGGCGATCCTCACCGATGAGGCGTTCACCGGTCTCGGCGTCGACGGTGTCGACGGCATCCACACGCAGTGGATCGAGGCCGAGCTGCTGCCGCGCTTCGAGACTCAGGACCGCCCGGCGCCGGTCGCCGATGGCGCGATGCAGCGGATGTCGATCGAGATCGATGGGAAGCTCACCACGATCGGACTGCCCGCCGGACTGCTCGCTGCGCTCGGCTCGGTCGGTGGGACCGGTCAGGGCGGCACGGGTCAAGGCGGCGAGGCCGGTGGCGCCGGACACGGTGGAGCCGCCTCGGCGAGTGCCGGGGATGTCACCGCTCCTGTGCCGGGCAGCCTTGTGGACTTCCTCGTCGAAGACGGCGCGCAGGTGGCGGCCGGTGACGAGGTCGCTGTGCTCTCGGCGATGAAGATGGAGACCCGGGTCGAAGCCCCGGTCGCGGGAACGCTGCGCCAGGTCGCGGCGGTCGGCGACGTCGTGGCGGTCGGGCAGGCCATCGCACGGGTCGACTGAGACGGCGGGCTGCCTCGGCGAAAGGATCGGTCGAGGTGACTGCGTGCATCGGTCGAGGCATCGGGCTCGGCAACGGAATAGAGTGGTGGTCAGCAATGGTTGTCCATCATGGAGACCACCCCAATCAAGAGGAGCATTCATGTCACGTCTGTCGGTCGGCGACACCGCCCCGGAGTTCACCCTCGTCAACCAGGACGGGAAGTCCGTCAGCCTCAGCGATTTCCGAGGTCAGCGGGTCGTCGTGTACTTCTACCCCGCCGCTATGACCCCGGGCTGCACGACCGAGGCCTGCGATTTCCGGGACTCGCTGTCGGCACTCAAGGCCGCCGGAATCGCCGTCGTCGGCATCTCCCCGGACAAGCCGGAGAAGCTGCAGCAGTTCATCGAGAAGGAAGGTCTCAACTTCGACCTCCTCTCCGATGAGGACAAGACGATGATGACCGAGTGGGGTGCCTTCGGCGAGAAGAAGAACTACGGCAAGGTCGTCCAGGGCGTCATCCGCTCGACCGTCGTCGTCGATGCCGAGGGCAAGGTCGAACTCGCCCAGTACAACGTCAAGGCCACCGGGCACGTCGCCCGCGTGCGCAAGGAGCTCGGCATCGACGCTGCCTGAGTCTGCTGCAACTTGAGCGTCGGGCGGGCTGAACTGCCCGTGCTCAACGTGAGCATCGGGGCGGTCCGAGTTTTCAACAACTCGGGCCGCCCCTGCTAATCTTGAGGACGTTGTGGCCGCGAGGGTGGCCGCTTCAGCGCGAGTGGCGGAATTGGTAGACGCGCTGGATTTAGGTTCCAGTGTCTTCGGACGTAGGGGTTCAAGTCCCCTCTCGCGTACCGCGGTCCCCGGCGCGGAAGTCGACAGGCTTCCGCGCCGGGGACTTTTCTGTCGTCACTTCTGTACGCGAAGAGACGCGGAGAACGTAGTGTGGTCATTGGTGCACCGAACCTAGTGAGAGGACTGCAGATGACGACGTCCCCGGCCCCGACGATCCGCCCCACCGCTCCTGCCGACGAGGCCCGGTGGAAGGAGCTCTTCCGCGCCTACCGCGAGTTCTACCGACTGGAGCCCTCCGAGGAGATCGTCTCTCGCGTGTGGTCGTGGCTGACCGACTCCGCCCATGAGTGCCAGGGACTCGTCGCCGAGGCGGACGGATCGATCGTCGGAATCGCCGACTATCGTCGTTTCTCGCGTCCCTCGACAGGCAGCGTCGGCATCTGGCTCGACGATCTCTTCACCGATCCCGAGGCGCGCGGCCGAGGTGTGGGTCGTGCATTGATCTCCCGGCTGCAGATGATCGCCGCGGCCGAAGGCTGTTCGGTGGTCCGGTGGATCACCGCCGATGACAACGCTCAGGCTCAGGTGCTCTATGACGATGTCGCAGCGAAGACGAACTGGCTCACCTACGACGCGAAGCCGACGGAGTCGTGAGCACGGAGTTGCCGAGTGAGGAGAGGCCGAGCTCGGTGGAGCCGGAAGAACAGGCAAGCTCAGCGAACGCCGGTGATGACCGCGAGGTGCTTCTGTGCTGCCTGCTGTGGGCGCGCGAAGGACGGGCTGAGGCACTGACAGCCTACGAGAACGGTGTTCTCGCGCTCATCTCCGAGCACGGAGGGCGCGTCGTCAATCGTGCCAAGAGCGACGGGGCTCAGGGGCGTCCCAACGAGGTGCAGTTCTATCGGTTCGAATCCACGGAAGCTCTCGATTCCTACCTGTCGGATCCGCGACGTCGGGCGCAGGCCGCCGAACGCGATCGAGTCATCGCCAGGACGGAGCTGTTCCCCGTCAGCTTTCTTCCGAGCGAGTGAGGTCCTGCGCGAAGTGCTGCTGTGCGAGCAGGACCAGCGCCTCGAGCAGCGGTCGGCGCAGCACGCTGCCGAGGACGACTCCGCGGATCCGCTCCTCCAGACTGTCTGCGTCGCCGATCGCGTCGAGGTCGGTGCGACCGACGTCTTCAGCGGCTTCGACATAGGCGTCGAGTCGGTCGAGGATCGGAGTCAGGTTCTCCGCAGTCAACATGGCAACCGCCTTCACAGCCGCCCGATAGGCCGGTGACGACTTCGCGCAGTGCCACCCTCGCGCGGTGATCGCGCGGTCGAGTATCGCCGAGGCGGCTGTATCGTCCGTCTCGGCCTCGTCGATGAGCGCGTCCTGGACGACGCCCATCGCTTCGACTTCCGAGGCCTGCCCGTCCACAGCATCAACGACGGCTCGCACCTTCGCCAACGGCAGTCCGGCCACCGACGTCAGCGCCCCGATGAGGCGCAGCCGCTCGAGATGAGTGCGATCGTAGACGGCTTGATTCACGCTTGTCCGTCGTCCCGGCTGCAGCAGTCCTTCGCGGAGGTAGTACTTGATGGTCGGCACGCTGAGGCCCGAACGACGGGACAGCTCCGCCATCCTCATCCCCGACTTCTCCGCTGATTCCTGCATCGTCATCTCCTCCCGGCACTGTCAGCAATGTTCGGTGACTGGTCTTGCTCGACCCTAGCAGATACCTCTACTATCTATTATGGATAGTATAACTACCTATTAAGAGGAGAGGTCATGGATGCCTTGACTTTGGCTGCGGTCCTCGTCACCGGCTTCGTCGGCTCAGCGGAATTCGGGTCGGCCGCTTTGGTTCATCCGGTGATCCGTCAGCTGAGGACGGACGATCAGCTGATCATGGAGAGGGGCCTGCTGAAGACGTTCGGCCGGGTGATGCCGGTGGGGATGACCGCAGCGACAGCGCTGGCCATCATCATTGCCATCGATGAGCCCAACGCATGGTTGGTTTCGGCAGCAATCAGCCTCAGCGTCGCTCTGGTCGTGACGATCATCGGGAACGTCCCGATCAACACCCGGACTGGACGGATCACCGAGGAGACCGCCCCCGAGGGATTCATCGCCATGCGCAGACGGTGGGACGCCTTCCAGATTGTGCGCGCTTCACTGCAGCTTCTCGGATTCGTCCTGGTGGCGGTCGGAGTCGTCGGACTCGCCTGAGCACACGGCGACGTTCATCTCGTCGTCAGGGATGGCCCGGCAAAAGCGTCGCAGCACTCTGACCGCTGAGGTTTCAGTTCATCCGTCGCCGGAGTTCGGTGACTCCGCTGCCCGTCAGCTCTGTCAGTGATTCCGGTCGACCGGCCATAGCCAGGACGAGGTCGAGGACACGACCGGTCACCTCCGGCCCGCTTCCGGATTCGAAGTCGGCGTCGACAGCACTGAGCTTCAGCCCTCTGACCAGGGTCTTCGAGTTCACTGCGAAGTCCTTAGAGGCGAAGTATCGGGCCACCTCGACGGTCGCCTCGGCGCCAGGGGTCAGGTCGAGTTCCAGTGGTCGTGCGATGTCCTGGCCGTGGACGATGACTTCACCCAGGAAGGCCGGGAAGTCTTTGGTCGGCGCGATAGTCAGTGGGATCGAGCTGTGGAACTTCGCAAGGGTCTCCTCAGGTGAGCCACCGAGGCGGCGCTCGAGCAGTCGCGCATTGTGTTTGGCAGGATCGAATCCCGCCCGAACGATGCTGCGGATCCAGGCCCACTTCCCGGTGTTGGCTGCGGCTGTCAGGTGGGCGACGACCTGCTCGACCGTCCAGTCTGCACACAGAGTGGCGAGCGCCCACTGCTCCGGTTCGAGCGTGGAGAGCAGGTCGGCCAGGCGCGCGCGTTCCGTGTGGATGAGGTCCCAGTATTCGGCTTCGTTCATCTGCTCGCCCCCTGTGATTCGTCGCCGGAGATGCTGAAGAACCCATCGTCTTCTACGTCGAACAGCAACCGGA
The DNA here is from genome assembly GCF_057654315.1 of Brevibacterium sp. Lmc1. Lineage (NCBI taxonomy): Bacteria > Bacillati > Actinomycetota > Actinomycetes > Micrococcales > Brevibacteriaceae > Brevibacterium > Brevibacterium sp. Lmc1. The sequence goes on from NZ_CM172803.1 coordinate 2,936,509, forward strand.
AGCGTTCGCAGACGACCGGCATCTCGGGCGCGAATCCGCGCCGGCCATGCTCTTGCCAAAAGCGCTCATGGATCTCGCGCCAGGCGGCCAGGGTTCGGTCGCCTTCCCCTTCCGAATGGGCATGCTCGGCGGTCACCTCGCAGAACGGAACGATGTCGATCGCCGTGGTTTCGATAAGGGCTCTCGGCCGGCCTCGGCCGTCTAGGATGATGCTCAATTCACCCACCTCGGGTACGGATTCGTCATCGGCTTCGATGTCCCATAGCGCCGAGGCGGTGCCTGTCTTGGTCCCAGCCAGCACGAGAGCGAGGAGGTCGTCCGCATGCTCGGGAGTCGCGCCGAAGGCCCATGCTTCAGGCATCGCCTTCGGCAGGTCTGGGATGCAGCTGCGGACCCGCACCCAGAACGAGTCGAGTGTGACATCGAGCCTTGCCGTTTGACTCACGACACGGCCTCAAGCCGATGCTTCAGACCTTGGATCAGACTAGTCAGCCCAAACTCGAAGGACGCCACCGCTGACGAGTTCTCGCCGAATCGAGGATCCAGCGCACCTCGAATCTCCGCAAATCTGTCTCCGGCCGATTCCTGAGTGATGAGGTCGACTGGAGCGACGATGTCCAGAGCGGAACCGAGGACATAGGCTTCAACGGACCGCATCACCGCCACGGTCTGACCCTGCGGCCATCCCCCTCGACGAAGTCCACCGATCACTGAGTCATACATTTCATACGTTGAGAGGTCTCGAATCGAGGTCGTGGCCAGCAATCGGATGAGGTTCGGGTGGTCGGCGAAGGCTCTGAGATACGTCCGGGCCCACAGCTCCAGAGCTCTGTCCCACGGCACGCTCTCCGACGATTCCTCGATCCCAGAAAATACTTGAACGTCGATTCCAGCCACAATACGGGCGCGCATCAATTCGATGAGTTCACCTCGGCCGGAGACATGGTTGTACAGAGAGGACACCTGCCTGTCGACGCGAGCCGCCAGAGTTCGCATCGACAATGACTCTTCGCCGAGGTCGTCGACAAGCGCGAGCGCGGCATCAACCAGCCGATCCTGATTCAATCTCACAGAATGCTCGCTCTCAATTTCGCACTTCCCTACATCTTTCGAGCAGTGTATCGTGTTCCCAGTCACATACGAACACTGTTCGTGTAAACGCCGGCGCGGCCGGCCACAAGCAATGGAGCAGGAGGACGGCAGTCTTGACGACACAGCACTTCCACAACGGCACCATCTGGTTGGGCGCCGGCGCCCAAACTGAGGATTCCCTTGTAGTTCAAGATGGCACTGTCGTTGCCTCTGGTTCACATGCGGTGGCGGCCGTCCTCGATCAAGTTTCGAGCCACGACGGCGCAGAGTTTGAGTCCATCGATCTCGACGGCGGGTTCCTCATGCCGTCCTTCGGCGACGGCCATGCTCATCCGATCTTCGGTGGCATGGAAGCAGAGGGCCCACAGGTGAGATCGTGCACGAGCGTCGAAGAGATCATCGCTGAAGTGAAACGGTACGCCGAGGCTCATCCCGACGACGACTGGATCACTGGTGCCTCATATGACGGCAGCCTCGTAGGCGACGGCCTCTTCGACGCCGAATGGCTTGACAGAGCCGTGTCCGACCGACCGGTCGTCCTTCGCGCTTGGGACTACCACACCGTGTGGTGCAATTCTCGAGCATTGGAACTCGCGGGAATCACCGCGGCAACCCCGGAGCCGCAGATAGGCGAGATTCCTCGCCGAGACGACGGCTCACCGCTGGGCACTCTGCGTGAATGGGGTGCAATTGATCTGATCGACGCCGTTCGTCCGCCACACCACGATTCCGTCCGACTTCGCGCTCTCGATCGGGCAGCCGACTATTACCTGGCTCGAGGCGTCACTTGGGTCCAGGACGCTTGGGTGGAGCCAGCCGATGTCGAGACCTATGCGTCCGCCTCTCAGCAGGATCGGCTCAAACTGCGATTCAACCTCGCGTTCTACGCCGATCCCCGCCGCTTCACGCAACAGCTGCCCGAAATGCTTTCTGCGCGCCGAAGGATCGAGGAACTTTCGGATCCGTTCCTGACCGCTCAGACCGTGAAGTTCTTCGCCGACGGAGTCATCGAGAACGAAACCGGTGCGCTCATCGAGCCCTACTGCTCCTCCCTTCACAACCACGGCATGCGAGTCTGGGAAGGAGATTCGCTGGCAGAGGCGGTTCGCGAAGTCGACGCGGCAGGTTTTCAGATCCACATCCACGCCATCGGCGACGCGGCCGTTCGACAAGCATTGGATGCCATCGAGTACACAATCCGGAACAACGAAGCCCGTGATCGACGGCCGGTGATCGCACATGCCCAGATCATCGACTCTGCCGACCTGTCCCGCTTTGCTGAACTCGGCGTCATCGCGAATATGCAGCCTTTGTGGGCTCAGCTCGATGACCTCATGACAGTACTCACCGTCCCCCGGATCGGCAGAGAACGCGCCGTGGCGCAATATCGGATGCGCAGCGTCCTCGACAGCGGCGGGCACCTTGCGTTCGGTTCGGACTGGCCCTGCACTTCAGGGGCGCCGCTCGAGGGTCTCGCCGTTGCCGTGAGCAGACAGACCGATGACGGTGAGCCCGACGGCGGGTGGACTCCCGAAGAGATCCTCGACGTCGAACGCTCTCTCGACGCTTATTCGGCTGCGGTTGCCCACCAAGCATTTGCAGACCAAAGACCCGACGAGTGGGGAGTGATCCGTCCGGGCGCGAGCGCCGACTTCATCGTTCTCGATTCGGATCCTCGAACACTTCTCCCCCAAGAACTGTCTGATGCCCCTGTTCGCCGCACATACCTGCGCGGCGCGGCCGTCTACTCAGCGGACTGAATCGAAAGGACAATGATGTCCCATTCCAACCACAGTGTCACCACTCAAGACTCCGCCGAGACCCACCTGAAGCGTGCGCTCGGAGTGCCTTCACTCGTCTTCTTCGGCCTCGTCTATATGGTTCCGCTGACAGTCTTCACGACTTACGGAATCGTCACCCAGGTCACCGGGGGCCGCGTCCCAGCCGCATATGTCATCACCCTGCTGGCAATGGTGTTCACCGCCAGGTCATACGCGAAGATGGCCGCCGCGATGCCTTTCGCCGGTTCGGCATACACGTACACGCAGAAGAGCTTCGGAGCAGGAATCGGCTTCGTTGCCGGCTGGGCACTGCTTCTCGACTATCTGTTCCTGCCGATGATCAACTATCTGGTCATCGGCATCTACCTCAGCGCAGCATTCCCCATGATTCCGGCTTGGGTCTTCGTCGTCTCTGCCATTGTTCTCGTCACCGTCCTCAACGTCATCGGAATCGTCTCCGTTGCACGGGCCAACATCGTCATCATCGCTGCCCAAGCTATTTTCATCGTTGTCTTCGCTGCGCTCGGCATCGCCTCATTCACCGGATCCGGTTCTGTCGACCTAGCGGCGCCGTTCACTGGTGACGGTTCTGCACCCGGATTCGACAATGTCATGGCCGGCGCAGCGATTCTGTGTCTGTCTTTCCTCGGCTTCGATGCGGTCTCGACTTTGTCCGAGGAGGCCAAGGACGCGAAGAGAGCAGTTCCCCGCGCGATCGTCATCGCCACTGTCACCGGCGGCCTCATCTACATTGTTCTGTCGTACCTGGCTCAGCTGGTCTACCCGTCGAATCAGTTCGCCGATGTCGATTCAGGCGCGCTTGACGTCATGGCGGCGGCCGGCGGCGAATTCCTCACCGCCTTCTTCACCGCCGCCTATGTCGCCGGAGCATGCGGCTCGGCTCTGACCTCGCAGGCATCAGTCTCACGCATTCTCTTCGCGATGGGTCGCGACGGTGTGCTCCCGAAAAGCTACTTCGGCCGCTTGTCACCGCGCTTTCACACACCCACGATTGCAACTCTGACTGTCGGCGCAGTCTCTCTGCTTGCGCTCGCCGTCGACCTCGCATTCATATCGGAGATGGTCAGCTTCGGTGCTCTGATCGCGTTCTCAGCAGTGAATCTGTCGGTTATCAAGCACTTCATCATCGACGAGAAGAATCGCGGTTCACGTGCTGTTCTCAGTTCGATCGTTCTACCGGGAATCGGGTTCTGTCTGACCCTGTGGCTGTGGACGAGCCTGTCTCCGCGGACTCTTCTCATCGGCGCCATCTGGCTGGTTCTCGGAGTCGGATACCTCGCTTTCGTCACACGGGGATTCCGTCGGCCGACACCAATGCTCGACCTGACGGACTGACGTTGACCTACTCGGCTCAACGGGCACGCGATCACCCTCGACACGATCCGGCTCGTCATCGGAGCCGTCATCCCAGCCGTGGCAACAAAGGGCCTCCGCACCCAGCTTTCCGAACTCGCCGTTGACTCGGCCGATTCAGATCAGCCGGGATCCGTGGCAAAAGCCTGAAGAGGATGCGCTTCGATCATCGCCCGCGGGCTCGAGACAATACCGTCCCGAGCGCGCAGGCGATGGCACATCCGGCAGCCATCCAAGCTACCCACACCTGCCATGCCTCAGGCCCTTCAAGAAGCCCAGGAAACAACAGCATCAACACCCCAGCAGACACTGCCAGCCCGAGGATGAAACCAGCCAAAGCACTGTTGTTCGCCATTTCATTCACTCCTGTTCAGTCAAGCCGCCTAAAGAAGAAACTGCTCGATCTCATCAATCGTCGACCGATTGTCACGGTGCACGATCGCATCCATGCCGACGGCACGGGCGCCTTCAGCACAGACTTCGTGGTCATCAATGAAGAACACGTCTCCGGCGTCCGCAGCCATCCGCTCAAGCGCATTCTCATAGGCCTCCGGTTCCGGCTTGAGCAGACCGGTCTCGTGACTGTAGAGAATCGGGTCAAAGACTTCACTGAACCCGAACCGCCGTTCTTCCTCGCGCCGCGCCCCGTCCACTGAGTTCGACAGAATCGCCACACCGGCGCGTGGCCGCAGCGCAGCTGCATACTCAAACAACTCTGTATTGAGACTCCCGCAGTATTCGTGCCACATCTCGGCCTGCATAGCCTCGATCAGGTTCGAATCCATCTCGAGCGCTCGACCCAGCTTCGACCAGTACTCGTCCCGCGTGTCCGCTCTACGGTCGATGACCGGCAAGTCCGCCGCCAGAATGCGCGCCCGATACTCCTCCGCTGAGAATCCAGAGCGCTCCTGCCACCGGCGAACGAAAAGCTGTCCCCAGGTGTCATCATCAACGACCTCCAGCACTCCCCCGATATCGAAGAGCACCCACTTCCTCAAACTCATGAGGCAAGACTACCTACCGATGCTCGCGCTACTCGTGTGCCGGAAAGCCCAGGTTGAGGCGAATAGCCCATGTTCCAACGTGAGCTGCTGACCCTAAACCGTGCCGCGCGCCGTGCCGCAGCAAAGAATACCCCGCCTCTTGTAATAGTGTGTGACACACACTATTGTGTGATGCATGAACGGGGATGAAGACAAGGCACTGGCCACCCACGAACAGGAGCTGCGACGCGGCACCGTGGTCTTCGCCAGCCTCGTCGCCTGTCGACGGCCGCAGTACGGCTACTCGCTGCTGACGACGCTGACCGAAGCAGGCATCGCCACCGAAGCCAACACCCTCTATCCCCTCCTGCGGCGGCTCGAGAAACAGGGCCTGCTCACATCGGTTTGGAACACCGAACAAGCCCGCCCCCGCAAGTACTACACACTCACCGACAGCGGCGCCGAAGTCGCCGCCGCACTGCACAGCCACTGGCTCGAACTCAACTCCAGCATCACCAAGCTCTGGAAGGACGGCACACCATGAGTGCGCTCACCGAAATCTACGTCGACAACGTCACCCGCCACCTCCCCGAAGACTCCCGGCCCGACATCGCCGCCGAAATCACCGCCACGATCGACGACATGGTCGACGCCCGCCTCGGCGAGGATGCGGATTCGTCCCCGGATCACACGGCGACCGTCGAACGCGAAGTCCTCGAAGAGCTCGGCGATCCCGTCGCGCTGTCGCGGGAGTACTCGAACTCACCGCAGCACCTCATCGGCCCGAATTCCTACCCGCTCTATATCTGGGCGCTGCGCTGGATCCTGCCGGCCGTCGGTCTGCTCGCCATTCTCACGAATGTCGTGGTCACTCTCGCTACCTCTCCCGACGTCCAGATCGGCGAACTGATCGGCAAGACCGTCGGCAGCACCGTCACAGCGCTGCTGACCGCCTTCGCGGTCATCACGATCATCATCGGCCTCGGCGATCGCGGAATGGACGGCGGCGCAGCCGATTCGCTCCGGAAGCGGAAACCGGGCACGTGGACGATCGATGATCTCGACCGACGTGATTCCCGCAGCAAGCAGATCCGCGCCGAGGCGGGGCTCGGGCTGGTCTTCATCGTCGCCCTGGCAATGGTCCCGCTCATCCCGACCTCTCTGCTCTACGTCGGCCACCTCAACGATGGGGAGACGTTCGTCAACCCCGACCTCGGCGTCGGCTGGCTGCTCGGCTACTGGGCGTTCCTCGCGCTCATGGCCGCAGTCGAGGTCATCAAGTTCACGACCGCCTCGGCGAAACCGACCGTGGCCATCATCGGCGGGATCGTCGACATCGCCATGGCCGTCTTCCTCACCATCGCGCTGCTGACTCAGCCGGTCCTCCACTCCGAGCTCACGAACACCGGGAACGCCGACTTCCAGCAGATCATCACGGTCATCGCGATCTGGATCATCACCGTCTGGGATCAGGTGAGCACCTGGCGGATCTATCGCCGCAATCGTCGGTGAAGTTGTGCGATCGGGACGGCCACCTGCCGACCCGATCGCACAGCTGGTGAGAGATCTCAGTCGCGGCGGCTGGCGATGACAGTGAACTTCTTGTTCCGGGCCAGCTGCCGACTCGGTCCGATGATCGATTCGAGACGATCCCGGTAGCGCAGATGCGAATTGAACACCGTGAGCACCTGCCCGCCCGGCGCCAGATGCTCGGCGGCCGTGGCCATGAGCGCCGCGGCCGTCTCGGTCTCGATGGCCGTTCCCTGATGGAACGGCGGATTGAGCAGGATGACATCGAATTCGCCTAAGTTCGCGAGCGCCGGTTCTCCCGGATCTGCGGCATCACCGAGGATGATATCGACTCCGACTCCGTTCGCCTCCGCTGTGGCCCTCGCCGAGGCGACCGCCGCCTTCGACACATCGACGCCGAGCCCCGTATTCGCCCCCGAGGCCCGCATGGCTGCGGTGAGCAGCCAGCCGTTGCCGCAGCCGAGGTCGAGCACAGATTCCGGCGCCCCGCCTGGGAGCAGTCTCAGCAGTGAGTCGATGAGCAGCTCCGAGCCCTCATCGCTCTTCGTCCCGGAAAAGCAGGCCCCATGTGCGCGGACTTCGAGCTCACCGACACCGCCTTGGGTGATCGCCCCACGGCGTGGGAATTCCGGCAGGCTCGGAGAGGACAGGGGGCGGCTGCCGATGATCATCCGGTGCTTGCCGACCCCGGGAGAGACATCGACTCGGCCGAATCCGCGGGCGAGCTCCTTGTTGACGCCCCGGCTCATCGCATCGCTGCGGCCGATGACGATGATGGTGCTCGCCAACGGCTGCAGTACCGCGATCGTCTCGGTGAGCGCATTCATCGCCTTCGGAGCGTTGACGACTGCCCACGTCTCCCCTACGCCGAGTTCGGCCAGTCCCGCGATCTCATTGAGCTCGCTCACCGCCAGCACGGGGGCCGCTTCGGCACTGGCCTCTCCGGCCTCTCCGGCGGATTCGCCGGCTCCGGCCAGGGACTCGACCGCTGCGGCCAAGGTCCGTGCCTCGTCGAGCCGGTCGTTGTATGTGCATACCTGAGTCAGCCGGCTGAGCAGGGTCGCCTGCAGACCGTGCGCGTCGTCGACGAGGATGAGGTTCTCGGGGACCTCGGCTGAGAGTTCGGCGGCGACGAAGGTGCCTTCGGTGTCACGACCCGAGACGTCGAGGGCTCCGCAGCGGCGACCGATGACGTAGTCGATGAGCATCCGCGCCTGCGGCAGGCCGGGCAAGTCGCTCAGCTGAGGGAATACCGCCAGCAGACCCCGGCTGCGGTGGGCGGCGGCAGAGTCAGAGGGCAGCAGGGAGGCGGACATTCGATCAGTCTAAACTGAGCGGACCGGTCGCCGCCTCCTCGAGGGTGTGCCGCTCAGCCTTCGGCGTCGTGGTCGGTCTCGATGAGCTGCTTGAGGTTGGCCAGTGCTTCATCGGCTCCGTCACCCTCGGCGCGCAGAACGACCTTCTGACCGTATTCCGCGCCGAGGCCCATGAGGGAGAGCACGCTGGCCGCATCGAGGGCGTCCTCGGCCGGTTCGCCCTCCAGGGCGATGGTGATCTCGAGGTCATAGTCTGCGGCAGCCTCGGCCAGCAGTGCTGCTGGACGGGCGTGCAGGCCGACGGTGCTTCCGACTGTTGCGATGGTCTCTGCCATGAGTTGTCCTTCCTGATCAGACCGGCCGCGGTTCGGCCGGACCGGTGTCTCGGCATTTCCTGTTGGTGGTGTCTGCGGTGGTGCTGAGTACGTCACGGGGCCACTCCCCTGACGTCCGGGCTCACAGGCCGAGCTCGTCGAGGATCGGCAGCTCGGCACGGACTATGGCCTTCGCCTCGCTCGGGCTGCGTGCCGCAAGTGCGCTGCGGGCGATCTGCTGTGCCCGCTCCAGGGTGACACCGGACAGCACCTCGGCGACGGCAGGCAGAGCTCGGGGCGCCATGGACAGGCTGGTGACTCCGAGGCCGACGAGCACGACGGCCAATGCCGGATCGGCCGCAGCCTCTCCGCACACGCCCACGGACTTCTCCGCCGCAGCTCCTTGCGCGGCGGCCATCCCGATCAGCTGCAGGACTGCCGGCTGCCACGAGTCGCTGAGTTCGGCCAGACCGCCGAGCATGCGGTCGGAGGCCATGACGTACTGGGTGAGATCATTCGTGCCGATGGACGCGAACTCGACTTCCTCGAGGATCGTGGCCGCCTGCAGCGCCGCCGAGGGGACCTCAACCATGACACCGGCGGTGGGGAGTCCTGCCGCACGAACGAGGTCTGCGAACTGTCGGGCCTCCTCGGCGGTGGCGATCATCGGAGCCATGACGTGGACGGTCACCGCATGCCTTGAGGCGGCGAGCGCGATCGCCTCGAGCTGACGTTCGAGGACGCCCTGAGCCCGGCGACTGGTCCGGAATCCGCGTACGCCCAGGGCCGGGTTCGGTTCATCGGCGTCGGTGAGGAACGGCAGAGGCTTGTCGGCTCCGGCGTCGAGGGTGCGCACGACGACCTTGTGATCATCGAAGGCTGCGAACACCTGCCCATAGGCCTCGGCCTGCTCCTCGACGCTGGGTTCGGTGTCACGATCGAGGAAGCAGAACTCGGTGCGCAGCAGACCGACGCCTTCGGCACCGGCGGCTGCCGCTGCCCGTGCCTGAGCGCCGTCGCCGACATTCGCACGCAGTGGAATCCGGGTGCCGTCGCTCAAGAGACAGGGTCCGGTGAACGACTGCAGACGGCCAGCCGTCTCCGCCCATGCCTCGACGAGACCGGTCTCCAACGCACCGGGTTCGGTGCACAGGACTCCGGCACCGCCGTCGACGAAGACGGGTGTGTGGTCGGTGATCTCGCGGACGCCGGCGGCTGCGACCACGGCGGGAATGCCCAACGACCTGGCGAGGATGGCCGTATGGCTCTGCGGTCCACCCTCTGCGCAGACGAGTCCGACGACCAGCTCAGGATCCAGAGTTGCGGTGTCGGCGGGAGCGAGATCCGTGGCGATGAGCACGAAGGGCTCGGCCGCGTGTGGAATGCCGGGGGCCGGCACTCCACGCAGATGGGCGACGAGGCGGGCGCGGACATCGAGGACGTCGGCTGCGCGTTCGGCCATATAGCCGCCGAGCTTCTCCAGCTGTGCAGCGGTCTCCGCGGCCACCGTCCAGATCGCGGTCTCCGCATCGGTCTCAGGCAGGCGTCTGATCGCCGTCTTCACCAGAGTGGGGTCCTTGGCCATGAGGGCGGTGGCCTTGAGCACGTCGCGGGCGTCCCCGGTGACGGATTCGGCGCGCTCACGCAGTTCGGCGTGGACGGCGGCCGAGGCCTCTCGGATCCTGTTCGCCTCCGCTTCAGGATCAGCCGGGGCGGGCTTCGCCACGGGTGCGGACACGGGGTCGGGCATGGTCAGCGCCGGGGCGATGACCCGTCCGGGTACGACTCCGATGCCTGAGAACTCTGCGGACATCCCCATTCCTTCCTGTCTTGCCTCGTCGGTGAGAGCGGTCAGACTCGTGTGGCGTCAGCGTTCGACGATACCGGTTCGGCCTGCTGACCCTCACCGGCCGAACCGGATCCGGTGGTCGAACCGGTCGACGCGGCTGCGGTCGTCGCCGGTGCGGACCGGTCGGCCGCCTCGGCGAGGCCTGCCGCTCCGCCCTTGCGGACGAGGATCTTGAGCGCGAGCACCAGCACGGCGCTGATGATCGTGCCGACGACGACGGAGAGCAGGAACAGCAGGAACGAGTCGATGGCGAAGAAGACGAACACGCCGCCGTGCGGGGCCTGGCTGGTGACAGAGAAGGCCATCGTCATGCCGCCCGTGACGCCGGCACCGACGACCGAGGCAGGGATCACGCGCAGCGGATCGGAGGCGGCGAAGGGAATCGCGCCTTCGGAGATGAACGCGGCGCCGAGCAGCCAGGCGGCCTTTCCGTTCTCCTTCTCCGCCTGGGAGAAGATGCGTGGGCGGACGGCGGTGGCCAGCGCCATGGCCAGGGGCGGAACCATTCCGGCGGCCATCACCGTGGCCATGATCTCCCACGGCACGGGGTTGTCGACGGAGCCTGCGGCGAGGCCGGCGACGGCGAACGAGTAGGCAACCTTGTTGACGGGCCCGCCCAGGTCGACGGCCATCATCGCGCCGAGGATGAGCCCGAGGACGACGGCGGCGGTTCCGGTCATGGAGCTCAGCCAGCTGTCGAGGCCCTTGGTCAGAGCGCTGATCGGTCCGCCGAGGACCATGAACATCAGGCCCGAGGAGACGAGGGAGGCCACCAGCGGGATGATCACGACGGGCATGAGTCCGCGCAGCCACCTCGGTGCGGCGAAGGAGCCGATCCAGTGGGCGATATAGCCGGCGAGGAGTCCGCCGATGATGCCCCCGATGAACCCGGCGCCCATGAGCACGGCGACGGCGCCGACGGTGAAGCCGGGAGCGATTCCGGGGCGGTCGGCGATGCCGTAGGCGATGTATCCGGCCAGGGCGGCGACGAGGAAGCTCATCGACAGGTTGCCGATCTGGAAGGCCACGGCGCCCAGGTAGGCGCCGACGGGTCCGAGTGCCAGGTCACCGTATTCGGTGGGCAGGTTCCACAGGGAGTTGCCCAGGACGATGTCCTCGGCGTAGTCGGGGATGTCGAATCCGCCGAGGAGGAACCCCAGTGCCATGAGCAGTCCGCCGGCGGCGACGAAGGGGATCATGTAGCTGACACCGGTCAGCAGCACGCGTTTGAGGTGGGCACCGATGCTTTCGCGAGAGCCGGACTGTGTTTCGGAGGAGTCGTCGGCGGCGTGAGCGGCGGTCAGCCTGCGGCCGTTGGGGGCGTCCGCCTCGGCGAGGGCCTTGCGAATGAGACCCTGAGGATCATCGATTCCGGCCTTCACCGGCACCTGCACATAGGGTTTGCCGGCGAACCGCGGCTTGTCGCGGACGTCGACGTCGACAGCGAAGACGACGGCATCGGCGGCATCGATGACGGACTGGTCGAGCGGAGTCGTGCCGCTCGAGCCCTGAGTCTCGGTGACGACGTCGATGCCCATCTCGGCTCCGGCCTGGACGAGGGCGTCGGCGGCCATATAGGTGTGGGCGATTCCCGTCGGGCAGGCCGTGACGGCGACGACGCGGCGGGGGTGGTCGGTCGAGGATGAGGCGGATTCGGTGGGGGCCCCAGCGGCACCGGTGGTGGGTGCGCCGGTAGGGGCCGCCTCGGTGCTGGTCTGCTCTTCGGGCGTCTCGCGTAGGCCGAGGGCGGTTTCGACGAGGTCGACGACTTCCTGCTCGGTCGTCGCCGCGCGCAGGGAGGCGACGAAGTCCTTCTTCACCAGTGACCGCGCGAGTTTCGACAGGAGCTTGAGGTGGTCCTTCCCGGCGCCCTCGGGGGCGGCGATCATGAACACGAGGTCGGCGGGGCCGTCCTTGGCACCGAAGTCGACCGGCGGGTTCAGTCGCGCCATTGCGAGGCTGGGTTCGGTGACCGCCTCGGTGCGGGCGTGCGGGATGGCGATGCCGCCGGGAACGCCGGTCGGGGTCTTCTCTTCGCGGGCGATCGCCGCGTCCGCCAATCCGTCTGCGGAGTTCGCGCGGCCCTGTTCGGCGATCGTGGCGGCCAGAGCGCGGATGACAGCGGACGACGCCGTCCCCTGATCCGCGTCGAGGACCACCAGGTCTGTTGTGATGAGCGATGTCATCGTGCCTCCTCGGCTTCGGGGGCTGTGCCCTCATGTCGGTGGGAAGTGTCGTCGGTATGCGTGTCTGTATGTGCTGTGGGACTACCTGTCAGCGGTGCTGCGGATGTCTCCAGTGACGTCACGGTCACCGCGTCGGTCCGGGCGTCCGCCGGGCTCGGCACTCCGGTGCCGCGCAGCCGGGCGGCTGCGGATCCGTAGGCGACGGCTCGCGCCAGAGCCGCATCGGGTTCACGGCCGTCGGTCAGACCCAGCAGGTACCCGGCGAGGGTGGAGTCGCCCGCGCCCACGGTGCTCACGACGTCCGTAGGCGGATGCTGGGCATGCCAGGCAGCGTCCGGCTGGGCGAGCACTGCGCCGCCGGCGCCCAAGGTCGCAAGGATCGACCGCGGGCGGGGGCCGCGCGCGTTGAGCAGGGTCGATGTGGCGCGAGCCGTGAGCTGCGGTGAGGACTCGAGGCGGTCGGCGATCGTCTGCAGTTCGGCGGTGCCGAGGGATTCGACGGCGACACGTGGGTCAGAATCGTCCCGGAGACCGGAGGCGTGCAGGAGGCCGGCGGCGTTGAGGAGCTCGGCGAGTTCTTCGGCGTTGGGTTTGATGAGATCTGGTGAGGCCATCAGGGCCGCAGTCAGAGGAGCACCGGAGGTGTCGACGGCGATCAGCGGCGGACGATCAAGCTGGCGGATACGTTTGATCGCGCGGGCGTAGAAGTCATCGTCGACTCCTGGAGGCAGCGAACCGGCCAGGACGACCCAGCTCGCACCGACTGCCTGCTCGGCCACGAGATCGAGCAGTTCGTCCTGAGCCTGCGGGCTCAGAGGCGAGCCTGGTTCGTTGATCTTCGTCGTCGTGCCGTCGGGTTCGGTGACGGTGATATTGGACCGCAGCGGCGTGCCGGTGGGAACGGAGCGATGAGCCAGTCCGGTCGCGTCGAGTCCGGTGAGCACCGGGTCGTCGATGTCTCCGGGCAGGACCGCCAGGGTGTCACGGTCGGAGGCCGCCACGGCACGGGAGACGTTGACTCCCTTGCCGCCGGGCTGCTGTCCGGCCCAGACGGCGCGCTGCACCTGGCCGCGGAGAACGGGGCCGGGCACTTCGATGGTCCGATCGAGGCTGGGGTTGGCGGTGAGGGTGAGGATCATGGAGTGACGACCTCGACTTCCGCAGTCTCCAGATCGGCCGACAACGACTCTTCCGGCGCGTCATCGGTGATGAGGACATCGATCTGGTCGAGTTCCGCGAACCGCACCAGAGAGATGGCATCGAACTTCGCTGAGTCGGCGAGCACGGCGACCCTGCGTCCGGAGTGCACGAACGCTGACTTCGTCGCCGCCTCGTCATGGTCGGGCGTGGAGACGCCGTCGCCGGTGAGTCCATTGGTGCCGAGCACCGCGAGATCCACTCGATGGCCCTCGATGGCCGTGATCGTCTGCGGTCCGACCATGGCCCGGGTGACCGGTCGGAACCGGCCGGGGAGGACGAAGATGTCGACGCCGGGCGCTCCGGCCAGGCTGTCGATGGCGGACAGGGAGTTCGTGATGACGCGCAGTTGTCGCGGTGCCTGTCCGGCGACGAGGCGGCCATGGGCTTCGTCGGCGATCGCGCGAGCGAAGGCCGCACAGGTCGTGCCGCCGTCCACGGAGATGCTCATCGTCTCCTCCAGCAGGCTCAGCGCTGACCGGGCGATCGCTGTCTTCTCATCGAGGTTGTGGATCTCGCGGTCGTCGAAGGCCGGCTCTTCGAGGCTGTGGGGACGGCAAGGCACCGCTCCCCCGTGGACGCGCTGGAGGGCTCCGGCCTTTTCGAGGGCGGCGAGGTCGCGTCGAACGGTTTCCGTCGTGATGTCGAAATCGGCGGCCAGATCGGTGACATTGACCCGGCCCGCTTCGCTGACGAGCTCAGCGATGCGTCGTTGCCGTTCTTCAGCGAACACGTCCGGCCTTTCCCTTCGCGCGGCTCATCGTCATACGGACGAATAACCACGTGGTTATCTGTTGGTTTGAACGATCTTAGGACTCTATTCACGCACCGTCAATCACATTCCAACATCTTTCCAATTATTCCCACATCACCTAGTGGTCGACCCGGCAAGGCGGCTCGGCCGAGGCGGCTCGGCCGAGGCGGCGAGATCTATGAATGACGAGTGCCCCAGAACTCAGCGTTCAGGGGCACTCGTCGTTCACGGTCGGGGTGGGCCACCTCGGCGATGGGATCAGTGGACCGGGTAAGCCGCCTCGGTGATGGGATCAGCCGTCTGTCACTCAGCTGCCGATGCGTTTGTACGCCGAGGAATCGGCGTTGTCGATCGTTGAGTGTTTGCGGTTGTCGTGCATGAAAGCCACGGCGACGAAGCCGACGATCGCGATGACGACGACGTAGACGGCGAACCAGGTGCCGATTCCTGCGTTGCGGAACCACAGCGCGACGTATTCGGCGGAGCCGCCGAACAGCGAGTTGCCGACCGCATAGGTGAAGCCGACGCCGATTCCGCGGATGTGGGCCGGGAACATCTCGGCCTTCACGATTCCGGAGATCGAGGTGTACATGCTGATGAACGCCATGGCGATGACGATGAGGATGCCTGCAGTGAGGACGGAATCGGCCTTGCCGATCATGCCGAGCAGCGGGATGGGCAGCGCGATCATGCCGATGACGAAGATGAGCATGTTGTTTTTACGGCCGATCTTGTCCGAGATCTTGCCCGCGATGGGCTGCATGACGACGAAGATGAGCAGGCAGATTGTCATGAGGTCAGCGATGGAGCCTTTGTTGAACACGGCTTCGCCCGGGGTGCCTTCGTTCTGCAGCAGCAGGAACTTCTGCATGTAAGTGGTGAAGACATAGAAGACGAGCGATCCGACGCTGGTGATGCCGAGGACGACGAAGAAGGCGCGCGGGTGGCGCAGCACTTCGCGGAAGCTGCCGGAGTTCTCGTCCTTGCGGGTGTCCGCCGAGGTCGTCTCCTCGAGTCCGCGGCGCAGCCACAGGGAGACGATCGCGGCGGCAGCGCCGATGGCGAAGGGCAGTCGCCACCAGCCGGCTTCGATCTGGTCGGTGCCCAGAGTGTGGGTCATGATGACGGCCAGCAGGCTGGCCAGCAGCTGGCCGCCGATGAGAGTGACGTACTGGAAGGAGGAGTAGAAGCCGCGTTTGCCTTCGGTGGCGACCTCGGACATGTAGGTGGCGGTGGCGCCGTACTCGCCGCCGACGGCCAGCCCCTGGATCATGCGCACGATGAGCAGCAGGATCGCGGCCCAGGAGCCGACGACCGCACTCGTGGGCAGCAGAGCCATCATCAGCGAACCGGCGCACATGAGCAGAATGGAGATGAGCATCGAGTTCTTGCGCCCGAGGCGGTCGGCGGCGCGACCGAAGATGTAGCCGCCGATGGGACGCATGAGGAAGCCGACGAAGAAGACGCCGGCAGCCTGCATCAGTGACAGTGCTTGGTTGTCAGCGACGAAGAACTGGTCGGCGAAGTAGACGCTGAAGAAGGCGTAGATGTAGAAGTCGAACCATTCGACGAGGTTGCCCGAAGAGGCAGCCATGATGGCCTTGACCGTCTTCCATTCCGACTTCTTCTGCGCTGGGGTCTCACCGGCTTCTGCCTGGTCGAGATGCGTATTCTGATCTGTCAATGCTTCTTCTTTCTCACTCGTACGCGGCGCACGCAGCGCCCAGGTCACCTTACTGCCGAGTCAATCGAACTGACGATTCAGTCAGTAATTGAGATTTGGGGTCGGAGGCCCGATTCCGCGGGGTTTTCGCACGGTTTACGCGCGGTTACAGAGCAGAAGTCGCTCGAGGCTGACGATCCCGTACCTGGTGAGGTGAGGAAGATCTCAGTCGAAGCTCCCCGTTTCCCCCGTCGCAGAGTGAGCTGCCGCCCGTCCGAACAGCGCGGATATGCTACTAATTGAGAGAGCTTCGTCCAATGTCGCACCAGGAGAGATCATGACAATCCTCGTCGGTTATTCCCCCTCGCCCGAAGGCAAGGCCGCTGTCGAATTCGGCATCGAGCAGGCCCGCGCATTCGACGATGTCCTCGTCGTGCTCAATGCCGGAATCGGTGAGACTCCCGACGAGCGCGGCGTCGCCACCAGCAAAGACATCGAGGAACTCAAGGAGACGCTGAAGTCTTCCGAGGTCTCCCACGAGATCCTTCAGTTCCTCCGCGGCAATGACCCCGTCGAAGAGCTTCTGGCGCTGGCCGAGGCGACCGCCGACACCCGCATGATCGTCATCGGATCACGCCGCCGCTCCCCCGTGGGTAAGCTCATCATGGGCTCGACGGCCCAGCGCATCATCCTCGACTCCGACGTCCCCGTCGTCTCCGTCAAGGTCGATCGCCGGAAGAAGAAGTAGCCTGCGGCGAAGGACTCCCAGCGCCGCGCCTGAGGTCTTTCAGTCCCCTGCGATGGCGGCGACGAGGGCGTCGACGTCTTCGGCCGTCGTGTCGAAGGCGCACATGAGGCGGACGATGTCCTTCTCCAAGGGCCAGTCCGCGAAGGCGAATTTCTGCCGGGCGCGAGCGGCCACCTCGGCGGGCATGCGGACGAACACGACGTTCGACTCGACCTTCTGCACGATCTCCAGTCCGGGGACACGGCCGCTGCCGGCCACCTCGGCGAGTCTCTCATTGAGATACTGAGCCATCTCGTTCGACCGGGTGGCGGAGGTTCGCCACAGGTCCCCTTCGTACAGGGCGTTCAGCTGGGCGGAGAGGTAGCGCATCTTCGAGGCCAGCTGCAGGTTCATCTTGCGCAGGAACCGCAGTCCCTGGCCGATCTCCGGGTTGAGGACGACGACCGCCTCGGCGCCGAGCAAGCCATTCTTCGTTCCGCCGAGGCTGACGATGTCGACTCCGGCCGCGGTCGTGATGTCGCCGAGGCCGACGCCGAGGTGGGCGGCCGCGTTGCCGAGTCGGGATCCGTCGATGTGGAGGATCATGTCGTTCTCGTGCGCGGTGGACGCGATCGCCGCGATCTCGTCCGGGGTGTAGGTCGTGCCCCATTCGGTCGATTGGGAGATCGACACGGCCAACGACTGCGCATTGTGTTCGCTGCCGCGGCCGATGATCGCACCCTTGACCGTCTCGGGGGTGAGTTTGCCGTTCTCGGTGGCAGCACCGATGATCTTGAGCCCGCCGACCTTCTCCGGGGCGCCGGTCTCGTCGTAGTTGATATGCGCCGAGGCGGCCGTGATCACCGCCGCCCACCGCGGCAGCGCCGACTGCAGGGCGAGCACGTTCGCGCCGGTGCCGTTGAAGACAGGAAACGCCTGAGCCTCGGGCCCGAAGTGGTGGGCCATAATGTCGTGGAAGCGCTGTGTCCACGGATCTCCGCCGTAGCCGGGCGTATGGCCGACGTTGGCCTCGGCAATGGCCGTGATGACCTCGGGGTGGACCCCGGCCCAGTTATCGGACCCGAAGTTGCGCGGGTGCGCCTCGGGGCTGGGGTCGACAGGTGGGGCTGCGGTGCCGGTGTCGGGGAGAAGGTCCGCGGGGTTCGTCGACTGCGCTGTCTGATCAGATGTCTGAGAGTTCACGATCCCAGCCTAGACCCTCCGCGGGGCCCTGACACGACGGTCCGCGCGATGTCAACGGAGCTTCAGACGCCCCTCCTGCGGGCAATAACGGCTTCAAAATGCATACGCAGATCATTCGTGCGCGGCAATCACACTTTGAACCAGTTGCAGGGCTCTGCGCCGCCCCAACCGACCGAGACGCACTGCGGCCCGCCTCCGTTTGTGGAGGCGGGCCGCAGTGTGGTTCGGATCAGTGCCGGTCAGGCGCTCACCCGATGCGGGAGTGCTCGACTCAGCCGAGGAGTCCGCGCATGAGCTCGGCGGTCTCGGTCGGGGTCTTGCCGACCTTGACGCCTGCAGCTTCGAGGGCTTCCTTCTTGGCCTGAGCGGTTCCCGAGGAGCCGGAGACGATGGCGCCTGCGTGGCCCATGGTCTTGCCCTCGGGAGCGGTGAAGCCTGCGACGTAGCCGACGACCGGCTTCGTCACGTTCTCCTTGATGAAGGCTGCTGCGCGCTCTTCGGCGTCTCCGCCGATCTCGCCGATCATGACGATGGCTTCGGTCTCCGGGTCGGCCTCGAATGCTTCGAGCGCATCGATGTGCGTGGTGCCGATGACCGGGTCTCCGCCGATGCCGATGGCGGTCGAGAAGCCGAGGTCACGCAGTTCGTACATCATCTGGTAGGTCAGGGTGCCGGACTTCGAGACGAGGCCCAGCTTGCCCTTCTTCGTGATGTTGGCCGGGATGATGCCGGCCAGCGACTCACCGGGGGTGATGATGCCCGGACAGTTGGGTCCGATGATGCGGGTGGCGTTTCCGGCCGCCTGCGCACGGGCCCAGACCTCTGCCGAGTCCTGCACCGGGATGCCCTCGGTGATGATGACGAGCAGACCGATCTTGGCGTCGATGGCCTCGATCGCGGCGTCCTTGGAGAACGCCGGCGGCACGAAGGCCACGGACACGTCGGCACCGGTGGCTTCCATCGCCTCGGCGACGGACCCGAAGACGGGGAGTTCGACCTCGTTGCCGGCCTGGTCGTTGTGCTTCACAGTGGTGCCGGCCTTGCGGGCGTTGACACCGCCGACGACGTTCGATCCGGCTGCGAGCATGCGGGCGGTGTGCTTCGAGCCCTCTCCGCCAGTGATGCCCTGGACGATGATCTTCGAATCGGAATTCAGGAAGATAGACATTGTTGTAAAGACCTTTCCTTACTTGGCAGCAGCCAGTTCGGCGGCCTTGTCGGCTCCACCGTCCATCGTGTCAGTGAGCGTGACGAGCGGGTGCGCGGCCTTCTGGAGGATGGCGCGTCCCTCTTCCACGTTGTTGCCGTCGAGGCGGACGACGAGCGGCTTTGTGGCCTGGTCGCCGAGGATCTCGAGGGCCTTGACGATGCCGTCGGCCACGGCGTCACAGGCAGTGATTCCGCCGAAGACGTTGACGAAGACGGACTTCACCTGATCATCGCCGAGGATGACGTCGAGTCCATTGGCCATGACCTCAGCCGAGGCGCCGCCTCCGATGTCGAGGAAGTTCGCGGGCTTGACGCCGTTGTGGTTCTCACCTGCGTAGGCGACGACGTCGAGGGTCGACATGACCAGTCCTGCGCCGTTGCCGATGATTCCGACCTCACCGTCGAGCTTGACGTAGTTGAGGTCGAGCTTCTTGGCCTTGAGCTCCAGCGGGTTCTCTGCGCTGATGTCGCGCAGCTCCTCGTGCTCCTTCTGGCGGAAGTCGGCGTTGTCGTCGAGCGAGACCTTGCCGTCGAGGGCGATGATGTCGCCGGCACCGGTCTTGACCAGCGGGTTGACCTCGACCAGGGTAGCGTCTTCCTTCTCGAAGACGGTCCACAGGCTGGTCAGCACGGGGGCGACCTTCGCGGCGGTGTCGGCATCGAAGCCGGCCGCCTCGGCGATCTCTGCTGCCTTGGCATCGTTGATGCCGTCGATGGCGGAGACGGGGATCTTGGCGAGCGCTTCCGGACGTTCCACGGCCAGCTGCTCGATCTCCATGCCGCCTTCCTTCGAGCACATGGCCAGATAGGTGCGGTTGGACCGATCGAGGAGGACGGAGAAGTAGTACTCCTCAGCAATGTCGGCACCCTCGGCGATCATCACCTTTTCGGTGATGTGGCCCTTGATGTCGAGTCCCAGGATGTCCTTGGCGCGAGCCTCGGCCTCATCGGGGTTCTTGGCGACCTTGACGCCGCCGGCCTTTCCACGGCCGCCGATCTTGACCTGCGACTTGACGACGACGACACCGCCGCCAAGATCTTCGGCTGCCTTCTTCGCTGCTTCTGGCGTCGTCGCGACCTGGGCCTTGAGCACGGGCACTCCGTGCTTCTCGAACAGGTCACGTGCTTGATACTCGAAAAGATCCACGTGTTTTCCTTCGTTTCTGCTGCCGGGTGGTTGGCCCCTGCAGGTTCGTTGACGGATGCAACAACCAAGGACAACCATATTCCCAAACGCACCCGTCCATCCAAACCTGCAGGTTAAACGGACCCTGAGAGTAAGGAATCTCTCGTCAAAAAGTATCTTTGCGCTCAAGATTCTTGATATGGACGTAAAATCGATTCATGGACGAAGTGGATCGAATAGTCGCAGCCTGGCGACGTGAGCGTCCGGATCTCGACGTCTCCCCGATGGAGATCCTCTCCCGAGTCTCGCGGCTGGCCAGGCAGTTGGACCTGGCACGGAAGGCGAGCTTCTCCGATTACGGAATCGAGGGATGGGCCTTCGACGTGCTCTCCGCCCTCCGCCGGGCCGGTGAGCCCTATCAGCTCTCCCCCTCGACCCTGTTGCAGGAGACGCTTGTCACGAGCGGCACCATGACCAATCGCATCGACCGCCTCGTGGCCCGCGGATGGGTCGAGCGTCGCCCCGATCCGGGTGATCGCCGCGGAGTGCTCGTCCACCTCACCGACAGCGGCCGCGCCACCGTCGACTCCGCCCTGGCGGACCTGCTCGTGAAGGAGCGCGAGATCCTCAGCGGCCTCACCTCCGCCGGCAGCCGCAAGCTCGCCGGACTTCTGCGCGAGCTGTCCACCGGCTTCGACGGCAGCGAAGACTGAACCCACTCCGAGCACAGTCACACCTGCCCAACCACAGACACGGACACACGAAACCCACCCGAACCCCGATGACGAGGACCCAGCCATGAACGACGACCTCACGAATTTCACAGGTGCACAGCCGCCTCGGCGAGAGCCCATCCACGGTCATTACGTCGATCTCGAACCCCTGGATCCTGCCGTCCACGACGATGATCTGTTCGCTGCGGTCTCAGTTGCCGACGGGATCGAGGAGCGGTTCCGCTACCTGCCGCAGTCTCCGCAGACCGAACGCAGCGACTTCGATACCTGGATCGCCGAGGCGGCCACGTCGTCCGATCCCCTCTTCTTCGCCGTCGTGGACCGATCCACCGGTCGAGCCGAGGGGCGGCAGGCACTGATGCGCATCGACACCGCCAACGGAGTCATGGAGATCGGGCACATCCTCTGGGGTCCGGCGCTGCGGCGGACGCGAGCAGCCACCGAGGCGCTCTTCCTCTGCGCCGATCTCGCCTTCGCCTCCGGTTTCCGACGCTTCGAGTGGAAGTGCGATGACGCGAACGCCCCGTCGAAAGCGGCCGCCGAACGCTTCGGGTTCACCTTCGAAGGAGTGTTCCGACAGCACCTCGTGTACAAGGACCGCAACCGCGACACCGCGTGGTTCTCGATCATCGACAGCGAATGGCCGGCGCTGCGATCGGCGTATGAGCAGTGGCTCGACGAAGCGAACTTCGATGCCGCGGGCGGCCAGCGGCAGAGCCTGCGCGAACTCATCGCCGCAGCGCGCCGCGGCTGAGGCAGCAGGGTCGGGCGCCGCGGTTGGGCGGCCGGCCTGTGACGTCAGGGTCAGTGCGTCGCACCCCGGCGCAGAAGTCTCGCACCCGCGCTGCTTTCACCGCCTCGCCGCGCGTCCACCCGGGCTCGGACCGTCCCGCGCATTACGCTGGAAGCGACACCACTTGGACGCTGAAGATACCTCGAGGAACCATGCGACTTCGCCCCCTTGCCCTGCTGTCCGCCGCAGCACTGCTGGCCACGACAACGGCCTGCGTGTCGACTCCCGATGAGACCCGACCCCAGCCGCGCCCTTCGGTGAGCAAGGAGGAGGTCACCCCGATCGAGACGCCAGACGATGCACCGAAGGTGTCCATCGTCGATTCCTCGCCAGGTGGGGCGAAGGACACCGACCCGCTGTGGCAGGGCCTCGCCGAGGCGGCCGAGAAGAAGACCGAGGCCTACCTCAAGGTCTACGTGCACACCGGCAACCCGGAAGTCCCCGACTCCGGCGAGACGACCGTGACCGCCGACAGCCCCGACAGCGTCAGCGTCACCGTCGACTCGAAGAACGTCGACGACGGTGCCTCCCCGTTCCTGCTCATCCACGGCACCTTCGAGGTCGAAGAGATCGGCAACTCGGCTTACACCCTCAAGACCGTCGATGACGAAGACATCCCCGAGCTCGACCCGAAGGGCCCGGATGACGAGAAGCGCTGCACCGCCGATGATGCCCAGGACCGCATCGGCCTGGCCGCCGACGACCTCGCCGAAGATCCCGGTCGTCGCGAGGAGTTCCGCCAACAGTGGGGCGGTTCGCCGCGCGTGTGGTGGGGCATCCAGATGACCGCTATCAGCCTCGGCGAAGAGGGCGGAGTCGCCGGCGACTACCTCACTGAAGCCTGCGGAGAGTTCCTCCAGTAATCTCTGGGCACTCCTCGCCTTGCCTCGGTGCGTGTTAAGTGTGCGCAGATTGCCACTCTGAAGCCCGTTTTGGGTAATCTGCGCACACTTAACGCGTACCAACGGTCAACCGGCGGCGTCGCCACCCGGCGTTCTGCGTGCGACGATGAGTTCATGAAGATCGCTGTCATCGGAGCTGGAATCGGCGGACTCTCGACGGCCGTGGGACTGCAGAGGGCCGGCGCCGAGGTCACCGTGTTCGAACGTGGCCCCGAAGTGAGGGCCGGTGGTTCGGGACTGTCGATCTTCGCCAACGGGCTTGCCGCACTGGAGTCGCTCGGTCTGCGCGAGGCGTTCGACGCCGTGACCGATTCCAGCGTCGAAGGCTTCGCCGCAGGTCAGCGCCGCGCAGACGGGCACTGGATCGCTCAGGTGCCCGATGATTCGGTCGGTGCGCTGCGCATCGTCGACCGGGCCGACCTCCACCGCATCCTCCTCGATGCTCTGGCTCCCGGGACAGTGCGCACCGGCACCGAGGCGACGGCGACCGGCACCGACGGGACGCTGACTATCAGGGCCAGGTCCGCCGACGATTCGAGCACGATGGAGTCGATCGCAGAGCGTTTCGACCTCATCATCGGCGCCGACGGTCTGCACAGCTGGGTCCGCACCGTCGTCGACGGTGAACCGGTGGCACCGCGGTACTCCGGGTATTCCGCGTGGCGGGGCATCACCTCGGTGCCGGTGGATCTGTCCGGCGAGGCCGGGGAGTCGGTCGGGCACGGACGCCGCTTCGGCATCGCTCCGCTGGCCGACGGCCGAGTGTACTGGTTCGCCGTGGCGAATATGCCGCAGAACGCGGTCTTCGCCGATGAGAAGGCGACGATCGAGCAGATGTTCACAGGCTGGCACTCCCCCATCGCCGAGCTCATTGCCGCCACCCCCGCCGAGGAGGTCCGCCGCACCGCGATCTCCGACCTCTCCCGCCGGTTGCGTCGTTATCACCGCGGCCGAGTCGTCCTCCTCGGCGATGCCGCGCACGCGATGACGCCGAACCTCGGTCAGGGTGGCGGTCAGGCCCTCGAAGACGCGGCGACGCTGGCCGTCCTGCTCACCCCGCTGATCAGTAAGTCTCCGGGGCCCGAGGCGAATCGACCCGGGCGGATGGTGGAGCAAGCCGAGATACCAGTCTCCGCTGCAGGTGCCAGAGCGGGCGCAAGTGTGAACTCTGCCGACGATGTGGGCACACGCGCCGGTGTGAACCCGGCCCACGACGCGGGCCCGCGCGCCTCAGCACCGGCAGACCTCGCTGCGGCACTCAGCCGCTATGACTCGCTGCGGCGTCCGCGGACGCAGTCGATCGCACAGAAGTCTCGGCTGATGGGGCAGGTGTTCCAACTCGAATCGCCGCTGCTGGCGCGGCTGCGCAATGCCGTCTTCTCAGCGGTTCCGTCGCGACTCATCGCCGCTCAGGCCGCGAGCGTCCAGAAATGGTCGCCGCCGACGCTGCCGTCGTGAGTTGGATGTGGCAAAAAATCCGCTGAGGCGCCGATTTTCCGCCTTTTACCCACAGTGAACGCGTTCGCCATGCGCGAAGTCGGCGGGCGCGGCAACCTCGAACCGTCAGACACGGACGCCGTCGTCGCGCGAGTTAAGTGTGCGAAGAGTGTCCGTCAGACGCAGTTTTTCGGCAATCTGCGCACACTTAACGCGTTCGCCGGGTGGCAAGCCCACGGCAGCGCAGCCAGCCAGCGCAGTCGTGACCTCTGTTCAGGGGAGGTCGCGGCTGGCCGCAGTCCTCAGGCAGTCAGTCGGGCGGGGAGCCTCACAGTCTCAGTCAGCCAGCGCTCGGTTGTAGGCGTCGACGACGGCCGGCAAGAAGAAGCCCAAGAGCACGGCGATGGCGGTGACCAGGCAGGCCAGCCCCAGCCACAGGGAACCGCCGATGACGCTGAAGGCAAAGACGATGACGAGCAGCTCGAAGGCGATCGCCGCCGGACGCGCCCACCGATGCAGACGCCAGGCGCCCCGGGCCGCGGCGCCGACACCGGCCGCGAAGATGAGGAACATGACGGCCAGACCGATCAGCGAAGCCGCCAAGGGGCCGGCGGTGATCGCGGTGATGACGAACGACACCGCCGCTCCGACCAGGGCCAGCGCCTGGATGCCGAGGACGCTCACGGGTAGCAGCATCGCCCGTGGGGTCGGAACGCCGTGCCCCTCAGGCTCCGGTGAGGCACCGGACGCTGCGGCCCGGTCATTGTGTGAGCTCAAATGGTCACCCGGGCGAATCCGGGGATGAGGATCTCGTCGAGCATGCGCTCGCGCACATCCAGCGGCAGGAAGGCAGCGGTGATGGCGTTGACCGTCGCCCATTCGAGGTCGGTCTGGTTCCAACCGGCCTCATCGACGAGCAGACGCATCTCACGCGACACCGACGTGCCGGACATGAGCCGGTTGTCCGGGTTGATGGTGACAGCGAATCCGAGATCCTTGAGCCCCGTGATCGGGTGGCTGGCGATGGTGCCGCCGATGTCGGTCTGCAGGTTGGAGCTCGGGCACAGTTCGAGCGGGATCTGCTGGTCGAGGACCCAGGCGGCGAGGCTGCCGAGCTGCCCCTGGCCGTCGACGATGTCCATGTCCTCGACGATGCGCGCACCGTGGCCCAGACGCTGGGCGTGGCAGATGGTGACCGCCTCGTGGATGGATTCCTTGCCGGCGGCCTCACCGGCATGGATCGTCACCGGCACATATGCCTGGTGCAGGGCGTTGAAGGCGGAGAGGTGCGCAGACGGCGGGAAGCCGTTCTCGGGCCCGGCGATGTCGAAGCCGACGACACCGGAATCCGCACCCTTCTCACGATGGCGGATGGCCAGTTCGGCGATCGCCAGCGAGTTGTCGGCCTGACGCATGGCCGTGATGAGCTGTCCGACGCGGATGTACTTGCCCTCGGCCGCGGCCTCGGAGACGCCGGCTTCCAGACCGTCCTGGACGGCTTCGACGACGGCGTCGAGTTCGAGTCCGCCTTCGAGGTGCTGTTCGGGAGCCCACCGGGCCTCGGCATAGAAGACTCCGTCGGCAACCTGGTCGAGGACCCATTCCTTGGCCACGCGGCGCAGGTTGTCCTCGCTCTGCATGACCGCCACGGTGTGCGAGAACGTCTCGAGGTAGCGGACCAGGTCACCGGAGTTCGCGGACTCCGAGAACCACCGGCGCAGCGATTCGGCATCGGAGGCGGGCAGGGTGTGACCGATCGAGTCGGCCAGTTCGAGCATCGTCGACGGGCGCAGACCGCCGTCGAGGTGATCGTGGAGGGAGACTTTGGGCAGCTGCAGGATGGGGTCGTCCGATGCGACGCCGGCGGGTACATTCATCACCGTCTCAGCTTATCCGATGCGGCGCGCGGCCCTCATCCTTTCTCCGGGTCGATCTCCCCGCTCTTGATCCGCTCGCGCAGGTCCGTGATTCCGCGTCCGGCGTCGGAGACACGGGAGAGGAATCCGTCCTCGGCGACGATGCGCACTCCCCCGTTGTCGAGGGTGCCCCAATAATGACGGTCGGCGACGCGGAAGCCGCCGATCTCCTCGGGCCCGGTCTTCGGGGCGGGGGCCACCTCGTCGGGGTTCTTGCTCTGCGGCCAGTCGGGGAACATCGTGCGCAGTCCGCGGCGCACGTTCGGCTCCAGGGTGGCCACGATCGCCTTGGAGAACCCGCCGGCGGTGCCGTACCAGACGACTTTCGGCAGGCTCGGTCCCTCATCGTCGCCCTCCGGATCCTCCGTTGCCGCGGTCAGCTCGGTCCGCTTCTCATCCGCCGAGGTGACCACCCCCATCGCGGCCGCCGATCCGAACGGGACGAGCACGTCGACATCGGCATCGAAGGACCGTTCGAAGTAGTCCTTCCCGGCGTCGCGGGTATCGTCGATCGTCCGAGGCGAACCGTTCGCCGAGGCGGCCCCGCCCGAGGAGGGACGATAGGACTCCGCCTTCGGCAGGTCCTCGTCCTTCTCCTTGTTGTACAGGTCGACCCCGGCGTCGAAGGCGGCCAGGATGCGTTCGGACTGCGGGAAACCGTGCGCGACGACGACCCCGACCTTCCCCGTCTCCGAGGCTGTGGCAGCGGTGTATCCCGCGATGAACGCCGGCGGGACGAGGTCGAAGTCCATGCTCAGCACGTTCTTCGGCAGGTCGTCGGTGCCGCTGGAGACCCCGAGGAACAGATCATCGGGGTGGGCGGCGGCGAAGTCCGCGAGTTCGTCCGCTCCCCCGGGTCCGATGACCGTGGTCAGTGCACAGTCGTGTCTGTGCATCCGATCCAATGCCGCCGAGGTGGCCGACCCACCCGAGACACGCTGGCTCGAGGTACCCGAGAAGACCCCGGCCCCACGGGCCAGTTCCGCCTCCTCGAGGGTGAGCGCACCGGCCGAGTGATCGTCGAAGCCGGCCGGAGCCGAGACGAGGCAGCCGAGCCGTTCCTCTTCGAGGGCTTCGGGAGTCGTGACGGAGCAGCCGGTCAGCACCAGGGTGCCCACCGCGGTGAAGGCGGCGATGGAGGTGCTGCGGGTTCGGAGACTCATGACATCAAGATTATCGGCCGGGTAATCAGCGTGGACAGCCGGCGCAGCCGAGCAGCCACCGATCGCTGTCGTTTGGTCGCGGACCGTGACAGGTCGATCAGCGGTCGCGGTCGAGGACCTTGAGAGCGGTGGCGGTGAATACGCGGGCGGCGATCTCCACGGCGCGTTCGTCGATGAGCAGATCACCCTGGTGGATGTCGTAGGTGATGCCGCCGGGTGTGCGGGTGCCCAGCCGGATGAGCGCACCCGGGCAGTGGGTGAGGTACCACGCGAAGTCCTCACCGCCCATGGACTGCGGGGTCAGCTGCACCGAGTTCTCGCCGAGCTCACCGCGGACCGCGGATTCGATGAGGGTGACCTGGTCTTCGGTGTTGACCACCGGTGGGACGCCTCGGCGGTGTTCGAGGTCGACCTCGACTCCGTACGGTCCGGCGATGCGGTCGACGAGCTCGGGCAGCACCTCGGCGACCTGGTTCCAGCCGTCCACGTCGAGGCAGCGCAGGGTTCCGCGCAGAATCCCCTCGCTGGGAACGACGTTCGCTGCGTGACCGGCGCTGATCTCGCCCCACACAAGGGAGATCGCGTGCCGCGGATCGATCAGCCGGCCCAGGGTCGAGGGCAGGTCGGTGGCGAGCTTGCCGAGCGCATAGACGAGGTCTTCGGTCAGATGGGGACGGGAGGTGTGCCCGCCGTGACCGGAGAGGCGGATGATGACCGTGTCGCCGGCAGCGGTGATGGCGCCGATGCGCGAACCGACCTTGCCGATGTCGACGTTCGGGTCACAGTGAACGGCATAGACTTCGGGCACGTCGTCGAGGACGCCCTGGGAGATCACGCGCAGCGCACCGCCCGGGGTGACTTCCTCACCGGGCTGGAAGATCAGTCGCACGCGACCGCCGAGGCCGCCGGGCCGTGATTCATGGATCTTCTGCAGGGCGATGCCGGCGCCGATGAGCGAGGTCAGGTGGACGTCGTGGCCGCAGGCATGGGCGACGCCGGGAACGGTGGAACGGAATTCCTCGTCGATGAGGTCATCAACCGGCAGGGCGTCGATATCGGCTCGCAGTCCCACGGCCACCGGCCCCTCGCCGACCTCGCAGACGACCCCGGTGCCTTCGAGGCGCTGGGGACCCAGACCTGCGGCCTCGAGACGGGCGACGATCTTGTCGGTGGTCTCGAACTCCTGGAAGGACAGTTCCGGATGGGCATGGATGTCGCGGCGGAAATCGATGAGTTCTGCACCGATCTCAGCGATTGTCGAGCTGATCACGTCGGGTCCTTCAGGGCGGGGAGGTCGGGGATGGGCGATGTCGAACATTTCAAGCAATGCTAAGCACTCGATGTCATAAATGTGCCCATTGCGACCAATTTCGACATACTTCGCAGTTCGATCCCCCACGCCCGGGGGCGGCCCAGCGACTCAGAGCAGTTCGTCGAGTCCGCGCTCACCGGCGACGGACACTGCCTTCTTCACGTCCTGGGCGTGCGAGCGGGAGGTGATGAGCAGGACGTCGTCGGTGTCGACGACGACGAGGTCTTCGAGTCCGACGATCGCCACGGTCCGCGGTCCTTCGGAGAACACGACCCCCGAGGCATCGACCTCGAGCAGGTCGGTGTTCCCGCCGATCGAGATCACTCCGCGCGGCTCCCCGGGCACCGGCTGCCGCAGGCGGGCCACCGAGTCGAAGTCGCCGACGTCGTCCCAGCCGAAGTCACCGGGGATGACGATGACACGACCGGCCGCGGCCGCGGGCTCGGCCACCACATAGTCGATGGCTCGCTTCTCCAGTCCGGGCCACACAGCACTGAGGACCTCGTCGTGGTCAGGAGTGTCCCAGGCCTCGGCGATTCGGGCCAGTCCCGAATAGAGCGGCGGGTCCTCCTCGGCGAGGATGTCGAGGAGGGAGGACGCCTTGGCGATGAACATGCCCGCGTTCCAGCGGTAGCGTCCGGAATTCACATACTGACGGGCCGTGCTCGCCTCCGGCTTCTCCGCGAATGCCAGCGCCCGCCTGGCCGTGGGCGCCCCGTCGAGCCCGAGCAGCTCACCGGTCTCGATATAACCGTAGGCGGTGGCAGGATTGCGGGGCATGATGCCGATGGTGACGATGTCACCGGTCTCCGCGGCAGCGACGGCCTGGTCGATGACGAGACGGAATTCGTCGACGTTCGTGATCGAATGGTCGGCGGAGAACGAACCGACGATGGCGTCGGGGTCCTCGCGGGCGATGATCATGGCCGCCAGTCCGATGGCGGCGGCAGAGTCCTTCGGGGACGGTTCGGCGATGATCTGGGCGCGAGCGATATGCGGCAGCTGCTCGGCGACCTGGTCGAAGTGACTCTCACCGGTGACTACCCAGACCCTGTCTTCGCCGACGATCGGCGCGACCCGGTCCCAGGTGGCCTGGATGAGGCTGCGGCCGAGGCCGAGGACATCGTGGAGGAACTTCGGCGTCGCCCGGCGAGACAGCGGCCACAGGCGCGTTCCGGATCCGCCGGCGGGGATGATGGCGTGGAAGTGCGTGTTCACGATTTCAGTGTCTCAGAATTCGGGCACACCTTCCCCGAGGTTGCCCGCCGTGTCGGATGAGCCGATCCCCAGGGATCCGGTGGGGATCTCCCCACCTCAGAGCCGCCTCGGGGATGGTGCACCTGAGTTCCCGGGCCGCCCGGGTCAGGACGGGAGCGCAACAATTTAGAGCACACGACTGTGATGTAATTGAAATTTCGTGAGACGCGAAATCCCAGTTTTGAGGGAATTGCCAGGGTTGCGGTGTGATCCGGGACGCTCAGCCGTGTCTCGACTGGCACGGAAGCGGTCTTCGGCGTAGTTTCTAGACGTACACACCCGAATATTCAAGATGGAGGATGCTCCGTGGCCAAAGCGTCTACGGGCACTCTGTACCGAGGAAACGAAGGAATGTGGTCCTGGGTCGCGCATCGCGTCACAGGCGTCGGAATCTTCTTCTTCCTTCTGGTCCACGTGCTCGATACTGCACTCGTCCGCGTCTCGCCCGAGGCCTACAACGCAGTGATCGGAACCTATAAGACACCGGTCATGGCATTCGGTGAGATCGCGCTCGTCGCCGCAATCGCATTCCATGCGTTCAACGGTCTGCGCGTCATTCTCGTCGATTTCTCGAAGAGTGGCCCGAAAAATCAGAAGAAGCTGTTCTGGGGAGTCATGGTTGTGTGGCTCATCATCATGATCGCCTTCATTCCCCGCCAGCTGATGCACACCTTCGGAGGCTGACATGAGCACAACATCCATTCCGGCTCCGCGGACCGGCTACTCCCGGCACAAGTCGACGCGTTCGAAGTTCGAGATGTTCGCATGGCTGTTCATGCGCATCTCCGGCGTCGTGCTCGTCATCCTCATCTTCGGCCACCTGTTCGTGAACCTGTGGGCCGGCGACGGCGTCCAGGCCATCGACTTCGGCTTCGTCGCAGGCAAGTGGGCCAGCCCGTTCTGGCAGATCTGGGATCTGCTCATGCTGTGGCTGGCGATGCTGCACGGCACCAACGGTCTGCGCACCATCATCATGGACTACTCCGAGAAGCCCGGCACACGCATGTCCCTGCAGGTGATCCTCTACATCGCCTCGGTCATCGTCATCGTGCTCGGCACGCTCGTCATCTTCACGTTCGATCCCTGCCCGGCCGGAGCGGACCCCTCGGTCCTGGCTGAGTTCTGCAAGGCCTAAAGGAGAAACATGCAGGTACATCATTACGACGTCGTCATCGTCGGTGCCGGCGGCGCCGGCATGCGTGCGGCGATCGAGTCGGGCCAGCGTGCCCGCACCGCCGTTCTCACCAAGCTCTACCCCACCCGTTCGCACACCGGAGCCGCCCAGGGCGGAATGTGCGCCGCACTGGCGAACGTGGAAGAGGACAACTGGGAATGGCACACCTTCGACACCGTCAAGGGCGGTGACTACCTGGTCGACCAGGACGCCGCCGAGGTGATGGCCAAGGAAGCCATCGACGCCGTCCTCGATCTCGAGAAGATGGGGCTGCCGTTCAACCGCACCCCCGAAGGCAAGATCGACCAGCGTCGTTTCGGTGGTCACACCCGCGACCACGGCAAGTCCGCCGTGCGCCGCTCCTGCTACGCCGCAGACCGCACCGGTCACATGATCCTCCAGACCCTGTACCAACAGTGCGTCAAGCACGGCGTGGAGTTCTACAACGAGTTCTACGTCCTCGACCTCCTCATGACCGAGGTCGACGGGGTCAAGCGCCCCGCAGGCGTCGTGTCCTACGAACTGGCCACCGGTGAGATCCACGTCTTCCAGGCCAAGTCGGTCGTCTTCGCCACCGGCGGTGTCGGCAAGGTCTTCAAGACCACCTCGAACGCACACACCCTGACCGGCGACGGCATGGCCGTGACCTACAACCGCGGAATCCCGCTGGAGGACATGGAGTTCTTCCAGTTCCACCCGACAGGCCTCGCCGGCCTGGGCATCCTGCTGTCCGAGGCGGCTCGCGGTGAGGGCGGAATCCTCCGCAACTCCGAGGGTGAGCGCTTCATGGAGCGCTATGCCCCGACGATCAAGGACCTCGCCCCGCGTGACATCGTGGCCCGTTCGATGGCCAACGAAGTGCGCGAAGGCCGTGGCTGCGGACCGAACAAGGACTACGTCCTGCTCGACCTCACTCACCTCGAGCCCTCACACATCGACGAGAAGCTGCCGGACATCACCGAGTTCGCCCGCACCTACCTCGGTGTGGAGCCCTACACGGAGCCGGTGCCGGTCTTCCCGACCGCGCACTACGCGATGGGCGGCATCCCGACGAACATCGAAGCCGAAGTCCTCGCCGACAACGACACCGTCATCCCCGGCCTCTACGCCGCCGGTGAATGCGCCTGCGTGTCGGTGCACGGTTCGAACCGTCTGGGCACGAACTCGCTGCTCGACATCAACGTCTTCGGCAAGCGCGCCGGCATCGCCGCTGCGGAATACGCGAAGACCGCCGAGTCCGTCGAACTGCCCGAGAACCCGGCGAACGACGTCGTCGAGATGCTCGAGAAGATGCGCACCTCGGACGGCACCGAACGCATCGCGGCGATCCGCAAGGATCTGCAGGACATCATGGACGCCAACGTGCAGGTGTTCCGCACCGACGAGACTCTGCGTGACGCTCTCGACGAGATCGCCAAACTGCGCGAGCGCTACAACAACGTGGGCATCCAGGATCGCGGCAAGCGCTACAACCTCGATCTGCTCGAGGCCGTCGAGCTCGGCTTCCTGCTCGAGCTCGCCGAGGTCATCTCTGTCGCCGCCATCCACCGCAAGGAATCGCGTGGAGGACACTTCCGCGAGGACTTCCCGGATCGTGACGACGAGAACTTCATGCACCACACGATGACCTACCTCGATCCCGAAGCGGAGACCGACGGCATCAAGGGCATGCGTCTTGAGACGAAGCCCGTCATCGTCACCCGTTACCAGCCGATGGAGCGTAAGTACTGATGAGCACCGATACCACCCCAGAGCCAGCGTCGAAGATCGACCTGCCGACACATGTGTCAGGCGAAGGCGGGTCCATCCCGTCCTTCGACTGCACCTTCCGGATCGCTCGCTTCGACCCCGAGGTCGATTCCGAGCCGCACTGGGAGGAATACAGCATCACGATGTACGGCACCGACCGTGTGCTGGATGCTCTCCACAAGATCAAGTGGGAGATCGACGGTTCGCTGTCCTTCCGCCGGTCCTGCGCCCACGGCGTCTGCGGCTCCGATGCGATGCGCATCAACGGCCGCAACCGTCTGGCCTGCAAGACTCTGCTCAAGGACCTCGACACGTCCAAGCCGATCACCGTCGAGGCGATCAAGGGCCTGCCGCTCGAGAAGGACATGATCGTCGACATGGAGCCCTTCTTCCAGTCGTACCGCGAGGTCATGCCGTTCCTCGTCACCTCGGGACACGAGCCCACGCGTGAGCGTCTGCAGTCGGCCGAACAGCGTGCGGCCTTCGACGACACCACGAAGTGCATCCTCTGCGCTGCGTGCACCTCGTCGTGCCCCGTGTTCTGGACCGACGGCCAGTACTTCGGTCCGGCCGCGATCGTCAACGCGCACCGCTTCATCTTCGATTCGCGTGACGAAGGCGGAGACATGCGCCTCGAGGTCCTCAACGACAAGGAAGGCGTGTGGCGCTGCCGCACCACCTTCAACTGCACCGAGGCCTGCCCTCGCGGCATCGAGATCACCAAGGCCATCGCCGAGGTGAAGCAGGCGATCCTGCAGCGCGCATTCTGATCGCGCCAGTCTGATCCCGACTGCAGCGGCCCCGCACCACACGGTGCGGGGCCGCTTTCGTCTGTCCCGCCGTGATTGGGTGCTTTTCACCACGGCCCAGTTGAGGGTGGATAGCCCACGTTTGAACGTGGGCTATCCATCTCAAACTGGGCTGCCACCACAAGCTTCGTCTCGGTGAGGTGCCGCCTCGAGTGAACGAATCCTGAGGACGAGCTGCTCGCGGCGAAAGTAGACTGGTGCGCATGCGTTTCACCCGCTCGACTGCTTCCTCACTACACAGCCTGCCCCTGAGCATCCTCGGCTTCGCCGCCGCACTGCTGATGCTCGCCGCGCAGCTCGTCCACTCCCCCGCCCCCGCACACGCGGTGCCGCAGCCGGCGGAGTCGACAGCACCGGCGTATGTCAGTCCAGAGGACCTCGGTGACGGCGCGAAGCCCCCGAAGCCGACGGGCACGTCCTGGTTGGTGGGCGACCTCGACTCCGGAGAACTGCACGTGGCGAAGAATGTGGAGAAGCGGCACGCTCCGGCGTCGACGATCAAGCTGCTCACGGCTCTGGCGCTCGTGGACGAGTTCGACGACAAGAAGAAGAAAGTGACCGCCGAGTTCGAGGACATGGAAGTCGATGGGACGAAGGTCGGTCTCATGCAGACGAACAAGTACTCCATCGATCTGCTCTTCCACGCGATGCTGATGTCGAGCGCCAACGATGCGGCGAATGCACTGGGTCGTGCAGCCGGCGGGCAAGACAAGGCAGTGAAGCTGATGAACGAGAAGGCGGCCGAGCTGGGCATGTCGAATACGCAGGCGAAGAACACCTCGGGACTCGATGCAAAGGGCCA
This sequence comes from Brevibacterium sp. Lmc1, assembly GCF_057654315.1. NCBI lineage: Bacteria > Bacillati > Actinomycetota > Actinomycetes > Micrococcales > Brevibacteriaceae > Brevibacterium > Brevibacterium sp. Lmc1. Next base: position 2,970,861 of record NZ_CM172803.1, read on the forward strand.
GTACACGACCGCTGAGGACCTCATGAAGCTCGCGTGGGCGGTGTGCGAAGACGACTACCTCATGAAGGTCATCGGCACGGAGACTTATCAATTCCCGGGCGGAAAGAACCCGCAGACGAAAGAGAAGTTCAAGGGCTACGAGATCCAGAACCATACGAAGATCGTCGGCCAGGTCGACGGCGGGCTGGGCCTGAAGAACGGGTTCACTCGGGCGGCGAAGGGCTCGTACGTGGCCGTGGCCGAGCGCGACGGGCACCGTGTGGTCGCGACGATGCTCGGCATCGACAACAACTCTCGCCAGGTCGCCGTGGACCTGCTCGACTGGGATTTCGCCCAGAAGGACCCGAAATCGCTGCAGACCGTGCCCGTCGGGGTTCAGGCCACCGCCGAGGCGGCCCCCACCGCCACTGGCAGCTCGAGTGATGCCGGGGGCGCCGAATCGGATTCGAGCGGAACGACGGAGTCCCAGAAGTCCGATGAATCGGAGTCATCCATGGCATCCCAGACCGTCGGTGCAGCACTGGACAATCCCCTGGCGCTCGTCCTCTTGGCGGGTGGGGTCGTGCTCTTCATAGCCACGGTGATCCTGTGGCTGCGACTCCGGGCACGGTTGCAGGGCCGACGATAGGGGCATTCAGAGCCTCCTCGGCCAGAGGCCGGCAAAAACGATTTGCAGGTCCACTACGGCGAGAGGATCAACGGTAAGGTTCGGTGCCGCCTCGGCGAGATGGCCGGAGGTAAGGTCGGTCGACCTGAGCCTAGGGTTCTGACCTCAATTGGACAACGTCGACATAGACGCGTTAAGCTTACAACTTGCGTTCGAAGTTGTCCGCATTCATCGAACTGATCGTTGCGTTGCTCCTGACGACAAGCTTTTGAAGTCGTAGGCCCCGATCATGGTTCGACTTTGCAGATGAATGTTCCGGACACTGTGTCTCTTCGAATCGCAGATCCCCATGGCGATCACCCAATCGCCGTATTGAGAACCTGAAGAATAGCGCGCGTCGTTGCCTGCTATTCACAACTGAAGAAAGGAGGGAACCATGTCTGAGTTCCCACAGTGGGTCCAGCGCGGACTCGCACACGCAGGATTGATCGATCCCCGGATCAGCCGTCAGGCTCCTGGTGAGATCACGATCAAGGATGCGACCGGTCGAGTTGTGCTGTTCACCGGCACCTCGCTGCGTGAGATCACGCCGATGGCCGCTGCCTGACCGAACCTCGGTCGCCCTGATCTGCAGGGATCGACATGGCCCGACCGGGCCGGACTGATCCTCACTGATTGAGAAGACGCCCACTTGCTGCCGGGTTTTACGCAGCAGGTGGGCGTCTGTCGTTCACCCATGCGCGTCAACGAGGCTGTGGATCTCTGCAGGTTCCTCGTCATCGGTGCGTGGTTCGAACCGCACCATAACGGCTTTGAATCCCGGAGTGTTCGACTCTCTGGCCACGAGGTCCCGGTGAACCAACGCGTTCGCCTCCGGATAGTAGGCAGCGACACAGCCGCGGGCCGTCGGATAGGCGACCATCCGGAATTTCTCCGCCCGTCGCTCTTCCCCGTTGAAGACCGAGACAACATCGACGAGCTGACCGTCGTCGACACCGGCAGGGCCGAGATCGGCAGGATTGATGAGAATCACCCTGCGCCCGCCCGAGATTCCCCGATAGCGATCGTCGAGCCCGTAGAAGGTCGTGTTGTATTGATCGTGCGAGCGCATCGTCTGCAGCACCAGGTGTCCCTCCGGCGGCAGCAGATATTCGAGTTCGCGCGTGCTGAACTGCGCCCGTCCTTCGGCTGTCGCGAAAGTCCGTGTATCACGGGGCGGATTGGGCAGAACGAAGCCGTATTTGTCCCGCACGCGGCGGTTGAAGTCCTCGGTGCCTTCCACGACCCGTGAGATGCGGTCGCGGATGACGTCATAGTCTTCGGCCATCGCCCTCCAGTCGATGACGTGATCGGGTCCGAAGACCGCCTCGGCGATCCGGGCCAGCAGCACCGGTTCGGCAAGGAGGTGGTCGGAGACCGGCTCGAGCCGACCTTGGGTGCGGCTGACGACCGACATGGAGTTCTCGACCGAGAGGAACTGTGCTCCTCCGGGGTGCTTGTCATCCTTGTCGGTGCGTCCGAGCGTCGGGAGGATGATCGACGTCTTGCCGTGGACGACATGGGAACGGTTGGGCTTCGTGGAAATATGCACGGTGAGGCCTGTGCGTTTGAGTCCGGCCTCCATTGCGGCGGTGTCGGAGTTGGCCATGGCCAAGTTCCCGCCCAAGGACATGAACACGTCGACGTCTCCGCGGGCCATGGCATGCATCGCCTCTGTGGAGTCATAGCCGTGCCTCCGGGGCGCATTGATGCCGAATTCGGCATCCAGGCGCTGTAGGAAGTCCTCCTTCGGCTTCTCCCAGATCCCGAAGGTGCGGTCGCCCTGGACATTCGAGTGCCCCCGCACCGGGCAGGCCCCTGCCCCGGGCTTACCGAAATTGCCCTGGAGTAAGAGCAGGTTGATGATCTCTTTGATCGTGTCGACCGAATGAGGCTGCTGCGTGATGCCCAATGCCCAGCAGAAGATCGTTGCCCTCGACTTCGCCAGCAGATCCGCGACGTGTTCGATCTCGGCTCGTTCGAGACCGGTGGCGAGCTCTGTCTCCGCCCAGTTGAGCTCCTGCCTGGCTTCCGAGTAGGCGGCGAAGCCGTCAGTGGAGGATTCGATGAAGTCCCGGTCGACGACCGTTCCCGGAGTCTCTGCTTCCTTCCTCAACAGCAGGTGTCCGAGCGCTTGGAAGAGCGCTTGGTCTCCCCCGACCCGGATCTGGAGGAATTCGTCACTGGTCCGCTCCCCGTCGGCCAGCAGGCCCTTTGGCGTCTGCGGATCCTTGAAGCGGAGAAGCCCCGCCTCGGGCAGCGGATTGACCGCGACGACCTTGCCGCCGTTGCGCCGGCACGCGGCGAGCGTGCCGAGCATACGCGGATGATTCGTCCCCGGGTTCTGCCCGACGACGAAGATCAGTTCGGCTTTCTCGAGATCCTCAAGTGAGACGGTTCCTTTGCCGATGCCGATCGTCGGAGACAGTGCCGTGCCGGAGGATTCGTGGCACATGTTCGAACAGTCGGGAAGATTGTTCGTTCCCAGGCTGCGGGCAAACAGCTGGTAGAGGAACGCTGTCTCATTGGGAGTGCGACCGGAGGTGTAGAAGACCGACCGGTCGGGTTCGGTGGCGCGGAGGTGCTCGGCGATGGTCTCGAAGGCGTCGGCCCAGGAGATCGGTGAGTAGTGCGACTCCCCTTCGCGGATGATCATCGGATGGGTGATGCGGCCGGATTGGCCGAGCCAGTACTCCGTCTTCTGCTCGAGCACGGAGATTGGGTGCTGCTCCCACCAGCCGGGGGTCGCCACCCGGGTCGTGTTCTCCTCAGCGAGCGCCTTCGCCCCGTTTTCGCAGAACTCGATCTTCTTCCGATCACCGGTGATCGATTCCGGCCACGCGCAGCCTGGGCAGTCGACGCCGTCAGGCTGATTGACGCGGAACATCGACCGTACGGTCCGGCTCGCGCCGCCCTGTTTGAGTCCGCGTTCGAAGGCAACCTCGACGGCTTTGAGTCCCGCTGCCGCGGTCTTCGGTTCGCTGATGACAAGATCGTTCTCGTCGATATCATCGAATTCGACTCGGCGTCCACGTACGTTCGACACTGACGATCACCTCTGACCTCGGCGGACTTGATTCCGATGATCGTATCTGAGCCGAGTCATAGTATCCGAACCACGAGGAAAGAATCTCGCATTCCGAACATTCCGCTTGACGCTCATCGAACAACCGCCCCGGTGCACGAACAGCGAGGCGGCCCATCCAAACGTTTTCCGTCTGGATGGGCCGCCTCGATGCTGAAAAGTCAGGTCAGGGCTGAGTACTCAGAAGTCCCAGTCGTCGTCTTCGGTGTTCTCGGCCTTGCCGATGACGTAGGACGATCCCGAACCTGAGAAGAAGTCGTGGTTCTCGTCGCTGCCGGGCGACAGAGCCGCGAGGATGGCCGGGTTGACCTTCGTGACCTCCTTGGGGAACATCGCTTCGTAACCGAGGTTCATCAGCGCCTTGTTGGCGTTGTAGTGGAGGAACATCTTGCAGTCCTCGGACAGTCCCACGGGATCGTAGAGATCGTGGGTGTAGGCGACCTCGTTCTCGTAGAGCTCGAACATGAGGTTCATCGTGTAGTCCTTGAGCTCCTGCTTGCGCTCTTCGGGCTGCGATTCCAGACCCTTCTGGTACTTGTAGCCGATGTAGTAGCCGTGCACAGCCTCATCGCGGATGATCAGACGGATGAGGTCAGCGGTGTTCGTCAGTTTGGCGTGTGCCGACCAGTACATGGGCAGGTAGAAGCCGGAGTAGAAGAGGAAGGACTCGAGCAGCGTCGAGGCGACCTTGCGCTTGAGCGGATCGTCTCCCCGGTAGTAGCTGAGGATGATATCGGCCTTCGACTGCAGGTACTTGTTCTCACGCGACCAGCGGAAGGCCTCGTCGATCTCCTTCGTCGAGCACAGGGTCGAGAAGATCGAAGAGTACGACTTCGCGTGCACGCTCTCCATGAACGCGATGTTCGTCAGCACCGCCTCTTCGTGCGGGGTGACCGCATCCGGGATGAGCGAGATCGCACCGACGGTGCCCTGGATCGTGTCGAGCAGGGTCAGACCGGTGAAGACGCGCATCGTCAGCGTCTTCTCATCGTCGGTGAGAGTCGCCCAGGACTGGATGTCGTTGCTCAGCGGGACCTTCTCCGGCAGCCAGAAGTTGCCGGTCAGGCGATCCCAGACCTCGTCGTCGATCGGATCGACGACGCGGTTCCAGTTGATGGCATCGACATGCGATGCCAGAGTCAGATTCTCCAACGCTTTCTCTCTTCCCAAAGTGCTGTTCGTCGTGAGTACGTGCTGTCTGCGCGGCAGACGAAAGTCATGTGTGCGGGCCCAGCCGGCGGCTTGGAGCCCGCACGAGGCCGGCGGACCGATTCGCATCGGTCCGCCGATTCCATCATCAGAGCATGCAGGAGACGCAGCCATCGACTTCCGTGCCCTGCAGAGCGAGCTGCCGGAGCCGGATGTAGTAGATGGTCTTGATGCCCTTGCGCCACGCGTAGATCTGCGCCTTGTTGATGTCACGAGTGGTGGCGGTGTCCATGAAGAACAGTGTCAGCGACAGCCCCTGGTCCACGTGTTTCGTGGCCTCGGCATACGTGTCGATGATCTTCTCGTAGCCGATCTCGTAGGCATCCTGGTAGTACTCGAGATTGTCGTTGTCCATGAAGGGAGCCGGGTAGTACACGCGGCCGACCTTGCCCTCCTTGCGGATTTCGATCTTCGAGGCCACCGGGTGGATCGACGAGGTCGAGTTGTTGATGTACGAGATCGAACCGGTCGGCGGCACGGCCTGGAGATTCTGGTTGTAGATGCCGTGCTCGGCCACTTGAGCCTTGAGCTCGCGCCAGTCGTCCTGGGTCGGGATGTGCACGCCTGCTTCGGAGAACAACTCGGTCACACGAGCGGTGCGCGGCTGCCAGACCTCATCGGTGTACTTGTCGAAGTATTCGCCGGTGGCGTACTTCGACCGCTCGAAGCCGGCGAAGGTCTCACCGCGCTCCTTGGCGATCTCCATCGACGCCCGCACACAGTGGTAGGCGACGGTGTAGAAGTACATGTTCGTGAAGTCCAGGCCCTCATCGGAACCGTAGTAGATGTGCTCACGAGCGAGGTAGCCGTGGAGGTTCATCTGCCCCAGGCCGATGGCATGCGACATGTCGTTGCCGCGGGCGATCGAAGGCACGGACTGGATGTTCGAGGTCTCGGCGACCGCGGTGAGTCCGCGGATCGCGGTCTCGATGGTCTGCCCGAAGTTGCTCGAGTCCATCGTCAGAGCGATGTTGAGCGAACCGAGGTTGCAGGAGATGTCCTTGCCGACGACGTCATAGCCGAGATCGTCGTCGTACTTGCTCGGTTCGGAGACCTGGAGGATCTCCGAGCACAGGTTGGACATGATGATCTTGCCGTCGATCGGGTTCGCCTTGTTGACGGTGTCCTCGAACATCACATACGGGTAGCCGGACTCGAACTGGATCTCGGCTAGAGTCTGGAAGAACTCGCGGGCGTTGATCTTCTTCTTCTTGATCGCCGCGTTGTCGACGAGCTCGGTGTACTTCTCGCTGACGTTGATGTCGGAGAAGGGCACACCGTAGACGCGTTCGACGTCATAGGGGCTGAAGAGGTACATGTCCTCGTTGCGCTTGGCCAGTTCGAAGGTGATGTCCGGGATCACGACGCCCAGGGACAGGGTCTTGATCCGGATCTTCTCATCGGCGTTCTCGCGCTTGGTGTCGAGGAACTTGTAGATGTCGGGGTGGTGGGCGTGCAGGTACACGGCACCGGCACCCTGGCGGGCTCCGAGCTGGTTGGCGTAGGAGAACGAGTCCTCGAGCAGCTTCATGACGGGGATGACGCCCGAAGACTGGTTCTCGATCTTCTTGATCGGTGCACCGGACTCGCGGATGTTTGTCAGAGCGAAGGCCACGCCGCCGCCGCGCTTGGACAGCTGCAGAGCGGAGTTGATGGACCTACCGATCGACTCCATATTGTCTTCGATGCGCAGCAGGAAGCAGGAGACGAGCTCACCGCGCTGCTTCTTGCCTGCGTTGAGGAACGTCGGGGTGGCCGGCTGGAAGCGGCCGGCGATGATCTCGTCGACGAGCTGGGTGGCCAGAGTCTCGTCTCCGCGAGCCAGGAAGAGAGCGACCATGACGACGCGGTCCTCGAAGCGTTCGAGATAGCGCTTTCCGTCGAAGGTCTTCAGCGTGTAGGAGGTGTAGAACTTGAACGCGCCGAGGAATGTCTGGAAGCGGAACTTCTGATCGTAGGCGCGCGTCGAGAGCTGCTCGATGAAATCGAACGAGTACTGCTCCAGAACCTCGGGCTCGTAGTAGTCCTTCTCGACGAGGTAGTCGAGCTTCTCCTTGAGGTTGTGGAAGAAGACGGTGTTGTTGTTGACGTGCTGCAGGAAGTACTGCCGGGCAGCCTGCTTGTCACGCTCGAACTGGATCCTGCCGTCCTCGTCGTACAGGTTCAGCATCGCGTTGAGCGCGTGGTAATCCAGATCCGTCTCTTCGCGGATGATGTCCTCTACATTGCGGTCTTCAGCGAGCTCGCGCACAGTTTGTCCAATCCTAGGTTGACAGCGTCGACATCTTCCTGAGTGCCCAGGAGTTCGACTCGATACATGAGGGGTACTTGACACTTTGCCGCGACCTTGAAGGCCGCGCGGCAGTAGTCCATGCCGAAGTTCGTGTTTCCGGCGCCGATGACACCGACCAGATGGCGCCGGTTCTCTTCGACATTGAGGAACTTGATGACTTGTTTGGGAACAGCCCCGCGATTGCGACCGGCCCCATAGGTGGGGGTGACGAGAACGAATGGCTCATCCACTCGCAGCGTCGGCTCCTTGGTCAACGTCGGCAACCGCACTGCCGGGTGACGCAGCTTCGCGACGAAGCGGTGCGTGTACTCGGAGTTGGCGGAGAAGTAGACCAGCAGCATTGTCAGGCCACGACGGACGCAGACTGTTCGCCGGTCAGGGTGGCGATCTTGTCCGGACGGAAGCCCGACCAGTGATCGTTGTCGGTGACGACGACGGGAGCCTGCATGTAACCCATGGCCTTGACGACATCGAGGGCGTTCTCGTCGACGCTGAGATCCACCGACTTGTACTTCAGGCCCTTGGCGTCGAGAGCACGGTAGGTGGCGTTGCACTGGACGCAAGCTGGCTTGGTGTACACGGTGATCATGACGACTCCTTCATTCTGCTGTGCAGTTCGGCATTCTGATGGCTGTGACCGTGTCCCGTCAACTGCTCGATCATGATGAATATCACGAGGCGCAGGCTCAGGGGTGACCACTAGATGTTGTGTTCGGGTTAGACCTTACCCCTATATCCAGTGTTACACCAGTGTCATTTGCAGGTTCCACACCCTGTGTCATCACCGTCCACAATCGTCCACAGGCTGTGAACGACAATCATGTAGTTCGATCACCTGCGCGGACGCTGGGATCGGCGGCTTCAGGGCCGATTTTCGACCCGTTGTCCACCTCCGTTTTCCACCGCTTTCCACAGAAAAAATTTTTGCCTGTGGGCATGTCGCGGAGTCCACGACCGACGATTCCGAACTCCTTAGTGCGGCACCGATCACGTCGAGGCAGAGGCGATCATCACAGCACCTCCTCACATCCGTTCGTCGGTTCCATCGACGCTACAGCCCGGTCCTGACATGAGATGGCCGCGCTGTGAATGGCAGGTGGCGGACGGACGCACGTCGGGCACAGCACTGCTCTGTGTGTCAGCACTGCAACGTTCTCGGCTGTCGCGTGTCAGTGCCAGCCAATATGCTGGAGACCACAGAAACGCATCAGACGGCGTGGCTGAACGACCACAGTGACACCGAAAGACACGTGGCATCGATGCACCAGTGACACCGAGAGACTGAGGGACCATGACGGCAACGGCACCGGCGAACACGCAGGAGATCGCGCACGCACAGACGATCCTCAAGGCTCTGGAGTCCTACCTCGACCATTTCGTCGTCGGGCAGCAGCGCCTGCGCGAATCCTTGCTCATCGGACTTCTCTCCAGCGGTCATCTGCTGCTGGAGAGCGTGCCGGGGCTGGCGAAGACCACGGCGGCCGCGGCTCTGGCCAATGCCGTGGACGGCAAGTTCTCCCGCATCCAGTGCACCCCGGATCTGCTGCCGGCCGACATCATCGGCTCGCAGATCTACAACGCGCACGAGGGGTCGTTCAACACCGTGCTCGGTCCCGTGCATGCGAACATCGTCCTCCTCGATGAGATCAACCGGTCGTCGGCGAAGACCCAGTCGGCGATGCTCGAGGCCATGCAGGAGAAGCAGACGACGATCGGCGGCAAACGCTTCGAACTCCCCCGCCCCTTCCTCGTCATGGCCACGCAGAACCCGATCGAGCAGGAGGGCACCTACCAACTGCCCGAAGCCCAGCTCGACCGGTTCATGATCAAGGACCTGCTCACCCACCCGAACCCCGGCGAAGAGGTCGAGATCCTCTCCCGCCTCGACTCCGGGGTCTTCGACAAGGACTCGGTGCCCGATCCGGCCTGCTCGCTCGACGATGTCGTGACCATGCAGAGCTACGCCCGCACCGTCTATATCGACCCGGCCATCACCCGCTACCTCGTCGAACTCGTCCACGCCACCCGCAATACGACGAAGTACCTCGGCCGCTTCGCCCCGTTCATCGAATACGGAGCCAGCCCACGTGCCTCCATCGCGTTCACGAACGCCGGCCGGGCGCTGGCGATGATCCGCGGCCGCAACTACGTCATCCCCGAAGACATCAAGGACCTCGCCCACCGAGTGCTGGCCCACCGCATCCAACTCAACTTCGAAGCCGCCGCCGAGAACATCACGAGCGCCCAGATCGTCGATGCCCTCCTCATGGCAGTGCCCACTCCCTGATCGGCTGCCGCGATGACTGTCCTGCTCAACCGAATCAAGGCGCGGATGACCATCCACGCCCATCGGCGGACCCGGCGCCTCCTCGACGGCGACTACTCCTCGGTCTTCCACGGCCATAGCCTCGACTTCGACGATCTGCGCGACTACATCCCCGGTGACGAGATCCGCGACATCGACTGGAAAGCCACGGCCAGGCACACAGAGCCCCTGGTCAAACGCTATGTCGCCCACCGTCGGCACATCCTCGGCCTCGTCGTCGACACCTCCCGGAACTTCGACGCCGTGACCTCCGCCGGAGCCGACAAACGCCACCTGGCCATCCTCATGGCGGGGATGGTCGGCTACCTCGCCGTCCGCCACGCCGACGACGTCATGCTCATCCACGGAAACGCCGGTCACACCACCGCTTCACCGCGGAAAGGCAGCGAGGCCCACCTCGAGCATCTCCTGCAGCAGATCCTCGCCGAGACCGGCAGCGACTCCCCCGGGTCGATCAACACCCAGCTGCAGTGGATCACCAGCCATATCAACCATCGGATGCTGCTGGTCGTCATCTCCGATCAGGCTCCGCTGGGGCCGGAGGCCGAAGCGACGATCCGTCGGCTGCGCGCCCAACATGAGGTCCTGTGGATCACGATCACCGACGCGGACCTCGCAGGACTGCCGTCCGCCTCGGCGCCGTTCGACGTCGCCCGACCCGACCATGGACTGCCGACCTCGGTGATGACGAAACCCGAGGTCCGACAGGAATTCGCCCTCGCCGAGGCGGCCCGCCGTCAGCAGCGCATCGACCTTCTCGCCAAGCTGGGCATCGCCCACATCGAAATCGACCATCCGAAGTCGGCCCTCGGCCGACTGCACACTCTTCTGCTGAGGCACCGCCGTGGGCCCCGCTGAACTCATCGGGCCCCTGGAGGTCTCACCGGCGTGGTACGTGGCAGCCTGCTTCGTCCTGCTGCTGGCGTGCGGAAACCTCTTCGCCCCTCTCTTCCGCGCCGCCGCCGGAGTCACCGCAGCGGACGGACCGCGCATCCCGATTCCCGTGCGCAGCACCTACCTCTCCCGCATCAGCGCCGTGGAAACGGGACTGACCGCAGAATCGGCGGACGTGCGCGAATCGGCACAGCAGCTGGCGACGATCGTGCGCGAATTCGCCCATGACGCCTGGGGCGTCAAAGCCGAGCACCTGACCTACCGCGATGCGGCAGTCGCCGGTCTCGACGACCTCGCGCAGTGCCTGCTCGGCCTCTACGAGGCGGAGTTCGCCGAAGCCGAACCGGCCGGTCTGCAGCCTCAGATCGCCGAGGCCCGGAAGTTGGTGGCGCGATGGTCCTGATGTTCTGGTGGCTGGCGCTCATCCTGCTGGCCCTCGCCGCAGCCGCAGTCTTCTGGTTCCGCCGTCCGAAGTCGACGGAGTCCTCTTTGGCCGTGGCCCACAGCGGGCGGATGACGAGCCTGCCGAGTTTCCGCAGGGCCATGCGCAGACGACTGGTGACCACGGTCGCCCTCCTCGGAGTCATCGTCCTCACCGGGCTGTCGGCACTGGCGGGAGTCGCACGTCCGGCTTGGGTGGAGACGGTCAACCCGGAGCGGAAGATGCGCGATGTCATGCTCTGCCTCGATGTGTCCGGGTCGATGCTCGGCTACGATGCCGATCTGCTGGAGTCCTACCAGGAGCTCGTCGACCGCTTCGACGGCGAACGCATCGGCCTGACCGTCTTCAATGCCACCGCGGTCTCCGCATTCCCGCTCACAGACGACTACGACATGGTCCAGAACTACCTCGCCGAGGCCGAGGAGGGGTTCCGCACCTGGGGCGCAGAGGGCACCGACTACTCGTGGTCGACGTCGCCCCCGAACATCGGCGGCTCCTCACTCATCGGCGATGGACTCGTCAGCTGCGTCGACAACTTCGACCGGCAGGACGAGGACCGGTCCCGGTCGATCATCTTCGCCACGGACAATATGCTCGCCGGTGAGCCCCTCTTCGAGCTCAACGAAGCCGCCGATATCGCCGTCGACGCGAAGGTCCGCGTCTACAGCCTCTCCCCTCCCTCGGTGCTGACGACCACTCAGACGAAGGAGCTGCGATCCGTGTCCGACCGTACCGGCGGCGAACAGTTCGACATGGGTTCGGCCTCGACGATCGACCGCATCGTCGAGGAGATCCAGAGCCAGGAAGCGGCGAACACCCCCGGCCGTTCGTACACGATCGTCCACGATATGCCGGTGGTTCCGCTCGCACTCGCCGTCTTCGGCCTCGCCGGAGTGTTCGTACTGGCGTGGAGGACGAAATCATGATCTTCGATCCCGTCTTCACCTGGTTCGGCTGGGGCTTCATCGTCATCGCCCTGCTCACCGTGTGCATCATCCCCGCCATCCGCGGCGACGGAGCACGCTGGAAGTGGTTCGCCCGCATGGGTGTCGTCGCCGTGCTCGCAATCGCACTGGCACGCCCCGGGATCCCCATCAAATCCTCGACCGAGGAGTACGAGGCACGAGCCGATGTGTACTTCGTCGTCGACGTCACGACGTCGATGGCCGCTGAGGATTTCGACGGGGACGACACCCGCCTCGAGGGGGTCAAGAAGGACATGCTCGAACTCGCCGACGCCTTCCCCGGCACCCGGCTGAGCATCATCACCTTCGCTTCGACCGCAGCCACCGTGATGCCGCTGACGACCGACCACGCCGCCTTCGCCTCCGCCGTCGACGTCCTCGAACCCGAATCATCCATGAATTCCAGAGGCTCATCGATCACCGAGGCCGGTGAGGAGCTCGATAAGCGGATGACCTCGAACGATGAGGACCGTCCGGAGAACAAGAACGTCGTGTTCTACTTCGGCGACGGTGAGCAGACCGTATCGGAGAATCCGGAGTCGTGGTCGCCCTTCGCCTCCCGCATCGACAGCGGCGCCGTCTTCGGATACGGCACCGATCAAGGCGGGAAGATGCGCGACAGCCAGCCGTTCGGCTACGGGTCCGGTGTCGGTGATCCCGGCAATGCCCCAGGAATCGGTGACCCCGATGACCCAGATGACGATCAGGCACCTCCCGAGTACATCCAGGACCGCAACGGCAATCCGGGGATCTCGAAGATCGACGAGGGCAACCTGCGCCAGATCGCCTCGGACCTCGGCGTCGATTACCACCACCGGGACGGAAACGGCGCGATCTCCAGCGTCTACACCGCCCCGAAGTACGATCAGGCCCTGGTGAAGAAGGACGGCCGGGTCACCGTCGACGAATACTATTGGGTCCCGCTCATCCTCGTCTTCGCGTGGATCGCCGTGGAGCTCGTCTTCGGAGTCCGCGAATACCTTCGCCTCAAGGCGATCACCCCCAAACGCCCTCGCCGAGGCGGCCCACCCGGTCCCGGAGGCCCGCTTGGTCCCGGAGGTCCGTTTGGTCCCGGGGGCCCACCAGGTCCCAGCGGATCGGTTCCCTACCAGCCGGTGCCCTATCAGGGAGGTCAGCGATGAACCGCCTGAAGAATCTGTGGTCACGGCTGCGTCGGATCACGAAGATCAACCTCATCCTCGGCACGATATTCGCCCTGGTGTTCGGCTATATCGCCATGGCCACATACTTCGGAACCGCCTCGCAGGTCAGATACACCTCGAATGACTTCCCTGGTGCCAAGAAGGCGGCGACGGCGTTCCTACGGGTCAGCCCGTTCCAACGCCATATCGGCTACTTCAACCGCGGCACCGCCGAGGCGGCCGTCGGCGACTACGACGCTGCCCAGACCGATCTCGAAGCCGCCTTGGAGATCGCTCCGACCTCGGCCGAATGTGCTGTGCGGATCAACCTGTCCTTTGTCTATGAGAAGCAGGCAGATCAGATCGCCTCCCAGGACCCCGACCAGTCGCAGGAACTCTACGACCGGTCACTGAAGACCCTCGAAGACGCGCCCGAGGAATGCCAGCCGAAGAAGAGCGAAGAGAAGCAGAAGAGCAGCCAGGCGAAGGAACGCGTCGAGGACAAGAAGCAGGGCGGGCAAGCCAAGGAGGAGGGAACCGACGACAGCGAGTCCGAGGACGAGGACTCGCAGGAGAAGGACTCCGGGGACGAGAAATCCTCCGGAGATGAAAGCCAGGATCCCGGGGAAGATGAGGAGAAGCCGGACGATTCCTCAGGCAAGTCCGAACGAGAGAAGAAGCGGGACGAGCTTGAGAAGCGCCGCGAGGACTCCGAACGACAGCAGCAACAGCAGGGCCCCGGCGGCGAGGGAGGCCGGTCGACCCCGGAGAAACCCTGGTGATCCTCGTCGACGAAGTCTGACCCCTCCGGGGCGTGGTGGCAGCGCTGACCCGCTGTGACATCATGAGTCCATGAACGCCTCCGACCCCGCTGCTTCAGATTCTGCGTCCACCTCCGCGCCCGGGACTTCGTCCTCGAGCGCATCCGGCTCCACCGCTTCGGCGTCCGCTCCCTCGGCACCGTCACCGCGGCTGCGGGCCGCTCTGGAGACCTTCCCGCCCTATGTTCCGGGCAAGCCTCCCCGCCAGGTCGAGGGTCTCGAGTCGTTCAAGCTCTCCTCGAACGAGAACTTCCTGCCTCCCCTGCCGGCAGTGCTCGAAACCATGGTCGCTCACGCGACGAACCCCGCGCTCTACCCCGACGACGCGGCGCTGGCGCTGCGTCAGGGACTGGCCGACCGCCTCGGTGTCGGGCTGGATCAGCTCGTCGTCACCACCGGTGCCAGCGAACTGCTCGTCGCGCTGACCCAGATCACCTCGGATGCCACCACCGAGGCGATCTATCCGTGGCCGTCGTTCGAGATGTATCCGCAGACCACCGGGCTCGTCGGGTCCACCCGCCGCGAAGTGCCGCTGACAGCCGAGGGTCGCCACGACCTCGACGCGATGGCGGCGGCGATCACCGAAGACACCCGCCTCATCATCCTGTGCTCGCCGAACAACCCGACCGGCCCGGTGCTGCGCGACGACGAGGTCCGCGCCTTCCTCGATAAGGTGCCTGACCACGTTCTCGTCGCCCTTGACGAAGCGTACTGGGAGTTCGCCACCGAACCCGGGCGAGCCGATGGACTCGGTCTTGTCCGCGACTATCCGAATCTCGTTCTGCTCCGCACCTTCTCCAAGGCACACGGACTCGCCGGGCTGCGTGTCGGCTACGCCGTCGCCCACCCGCCGGTCATCGAAGGACTGCTCAAGGCCGTCATCCCCTTCGGCGTCACCGATCTCAGCCAGGCCGCCGCCCTCGAATCCCTCAATCATTGGGACGAAGTGCTCGAGCGGGCCGGCGAGATCGCACAGACCCGCGATGCCTTCGCAGCTGCACTGCGCGAACAGGGCTGGGAGGTGCCCGAAGCACAGGCGAACTATGTCTGGCTGCCGTTGGGTGAAAAGTCTGGTGCCTTCGAAGATGCCTGCGTCGAACAGGCCGTGGCGGTGCGCAACCTCGGGGCCGGTGTGCGCATCAGCATCGGCGCAGACGAAGCCCTCGCCCGGGTGCTTGAGATCGCCGAACGCTTCCGCATCGAACACTTCGAGGACTGAGCGGAGAGCACCGCCGCGCGGAACACCGTGCCGAGCGGTCGGTGAGAGGTGTGCCTAGAGTTCAGCGAGTTCGAGTGCCAACGACACGGCCTGCAGTGTTTCGGCACGGGAGAGGTCCCGGCCGAGCAGCTTCTCGATCTTCGCCAACCGCGCCCGCACCGTATGCCGGTGCACTCCCAACTCGGCGGCGATGCGCTCGCGTGCCCCGGACGCGGTGATGAAGGCCCGGAGGGTCTCCAACAGCTCCTCACCGCCGCGGGCCCGAAAGAGTTCGCCGAGAACCCGATCGACGAATCGGTCGGCAGCCTCCTCATCGACCGCCGACAGCAGCGCCCTGACCTCGGAGGCCTCGGACTCGTGCTGGGTTCGCCACAGCATCCACGTGTGATGGAGCTGACCCAACGGCAGCCTCTTCTCCGCGAGCACGTCCAGGCCGGTGACCTCGGCGGCCCGCGTCACCAGCTCATCGAGTCCGCGTTCCTGTGCTCCGACCACCCCGAGCAGCGAACCGGTGCGAGTGAGCAGGCTCCGACCGACGATATCGGCGATGAGGCGTTCGGCGGAGTCCCCTCGGACACCGCCGAAGATGCGCATCCCCACCGTCGCCACCGGTGCCAACCCCGTCACCCGAGTCCACTCCCCACGTGCTTCGTCGTCACTGAGATCGGAGTCGAAGAGCCGCGCGCGACCGGAGGGAACGGGCAGATCCGCCAACGACATCGCCAACAGCGCCGAGGCGGTCGACAGCAGCAGGGCACGCGTCTTCGGAGATCCGGCCGCCTCGGCGGGGGTGAGTATCCACCCGAGCGGATGATCACCTCCGATCGGAACGGCCTCGACGATCCGCGAACCGGTGCGGATCAGGCGAGGCCCCGACGTCGGCTTCAATGACTCCTCGATGAGTGCCGAACGCACGTCTTCCTCGGCGTCGTCACCGCTCAACGCCCTGCCGGTCGGCGAGACGAACCGGACCGGAGCCTTCAGCGTCTCTGCCAGGTCGGCCACAAGCGCCGCAGGTCCCTCCCCGGCCAATGCGGTTGCGAAACGGCGGGCGGCGCTGCTCGCCCGGGTCAGCTCTCGGTTGGTCTCGGCCTCACGCATCCGGGTGAAGGCATCGACGACGGCGACGAACGGAACCGGCTCGGGCACGCCGAACAGCGCCAGCCCGGCCTCCTGCGCGGCGGCGACGAGCTTCGGCGGAACCTGCTGCCACGGCAGGTCGGAGCCCAGCCCGATGCCGAGCGCGTGCACGCCGACAGTCTTGAGGCGGCGCACATAGTCCCCGACCGTGTCCCCGCCGAGGTCCTGACCGACCCCGATCGTCAGCAGCACCTCACCGCCGGCAAGCCATTCGTCGACCTCCGGCAGCTCCGAGGAGTGCACGATCGTGACGTTCTGCTCCGCTGCGGTGGGCGAATCGACGATGACCTCGAGCGCGAGTTCTGCGCGCGTCCAGATCTGTTCCAAGGTGACCATGCACCCGATTCTATCCATGATGGACAGTAGTGGTTTCAAATGCTCCCCTACGGATATCGGTGTTGTGTGACGCACGTCCTAGGCTGAGGGCATCACCTCCGGCCCGTTCGGGTCGGGTCAGCCGCTACGACGAAGGAGCAAGCCAGTGACGTCTCAGCCGCTCGGCCCAGCCGACTACAGCAAGACACCCCGCTACGCAGGACCCCCGACGTTCGGACTGCTGCCGCGCATCGACGAGGTCGAAGCCGAGCGTCCCGGCGAGAAGATCGACGTCAAGGTCATCGGCATTCCCTTCGACGCCGGCGTCAGCTACCGTCCCGGTGCCCGCTTCGGACCCGCTCACATCCGCCAGTCCTCGAAGCTGCTGCGCCCCTACAACCAGGCCACGAACGTCCACCCGTTCACCTGGCAGCAGGTCGCCGACTGCGGTGACCTCGGCGTCAATCCCTTTGACATCGAAGAGGCCATCACCACCGTCGAGGCCAACGCCGACGCCATGCGCGCCGACGGGGCCAAGCTGCTCACCCTCGGCGGGGATCACACCCTGGCCTTGCCGAACCTGCGCTCGCTGCACAAGACGCATGGCAAGATCGCCGTGCTCCACTTCGATGCGCACCTGGACACCTGGGACACCTACTTCGGTGCGCCCTACACCCACGGCACTCCCTTCCGCCGCGCCAGCGAAGAGGGCCTCATCGACATGACCGCTTCGATGCACATCGGCATCCGCGGTCCCCTCTATGGGAAGAAGGACCTCGAGGATGATGAGGTGCTCGGCTTCCAGATCATCCGCAGCGACGAATACCAGTTCACCTCCGTCCAGGACGTCGTCGCCCGGATGCGGGGTCGCCTCGGCGACGCTCCGGTCTACCTGTCCGTCGACATCGACGTCCTCGATCCGGCGGCCGCACCCGGCACCGGCACCCCCGAGGCAGGTGGAATGACCAGCCGTGAGCTGCTCAACTCGATCCGCGGGCTCCAGGGACTCAATGTCGTCGGCGCCGAGATCGTCGAAGTCGCCCCCGCCTACGACCATGCCGAAGTCACCGGACTCGCCGCCGCTCATGTCGGCTACGAGGTCCTGTCCCTCTGGGCGGCGGAGAACAACGGAGTCACCGCTCCCTCCGGGCCCGCCGGCGATGCTCTCGGAGTCTGAATGAGCACCGAACAGAACGTCCGCAACGGCGGTCGCGCGGTCGTGGCGACCCTGGCCGCCCACGGTGTCGACACGATCTTCGGCATCCCCGGCACCCACAATCTCGAGTTCTACCGGCATCTGCCGGAGTTCGGGATCCGCGCCGTGACTCCCCGCCACGAGCAGGGGGCAGGCTACGGTGCCGACGGGTACTTCCTCGTCTCGGGCAAGCCCGGGGTCGTCATCACGACCTCGGGGCCGGGGCTGACGAACGTCATCACCGCCGCCGCGACCGCCTATGCCGAGTCCCGACCGATGCTCATCCTCTCTCCCGGTGTGCCCACCGGGTTCGAGCGCGCCGACGTCGGGATGCTCCACGAGACGAAGGACTCCTCCGGTGCGGTGGGCCACCTCCTCGTGTCCTCCCAGCGCACCCGCACTGCCGAAGGTGCTGCTCAGGCCGTCGCCGAGGCGTTCGCCATGTTCGACTCGGCCCGTCCCGGACCCGTGCATATCGAGGTTCCCCTCGACGTGCTCGAGGGCGCATGGAACGGAAGCGTTCCGGTCCCGTTCGCGGGTCGCCGTCCCGGACTCGATGATCATGTGGTGTCCCGTGCCGCCGAGGCGATCCGTGCGGCGAAGCGTCCGCTGGTCATCGCCGGCGGCGGTGCCAGGGGCGCCCACGCCGAGGTGGCTCGTCTCGTCGAGGCCCTCGACGCTCCCCTGGCGACGACGGCCAACGGCAAGGGCATCGTGTCCGAGACGCACCCGCTGTCATTGGGTTCGAATGTGCGCTTCCCCAGCGTGCAGGCCGAATCCGCGGCGGCAGATGTGCTCATCGTGCTCGGCTCCGAATTGGCCGACTCCGACCTGTGGGGCGGGGTCATCGGTGCGCAGACGAGCATCGGTGTGCGTGATGAGTCTGCCGGACAGACCGTCATCCGCTGCGATATCGACCCCGACCAGCTGAACAAGAACCTGCCCGGGGACATCCTCGCCTGCGCGGACACTGGCGAGTTCCTCACCGCGCTCATGAGCGCACTCGGAATCGGAAACGACAGTGCCGCCTCGGCCAGCGCCGCCTCGGCGAAAGATGACGGAACGGAATCGTCCGAGCGACACGGATCGGCCGCCTCGGCGAAGGAATCCGGGGCCGATCGGGTCGCCCGGATCCGAGAGACCTGGGCCACCGATTTCGACTTCGAGGCGATCGGCGCCCGAGTCACCCGGCTCGTCGAAGAAGGTGCGGGATCGACCGTCGTCATCTCCGGTGACTCCTCGCAGGTCACTTATGACGGCACGGTGCACGCGCTGACGGCGAGCACGCCCGATCAGCTGCTCTACATGCCGGGATTCGCCACTTTGGGCTACGGCATTCCCGCCGCCCTCGGAGCGAAGGTCGCCGATCCTGCACGACCGGTCGTGTGTATCCTCGGCGATGGTGCGGCCATGTTCTCCATCCAGGAGCTCATGACCGCTGCCGAGCTGGGGCTGGGCATCCCCTTCGTCGTCGTCGACAACGGCGGATATGCGGAGATCGAGGGTCAGATGGTCGACCGCGACATCGAACCCTTCGCTGTCAGACTCGCCCGTCCGGACTTCGCGAAACTCGGCGAGTCCATGGGCGGGGCCGGGGTGACGATCGCCGAAGCGGACATCGATTCCGCTCTGCCGCAAGCCATCGCCGAGGCGCTCGATCGCACCGTTCCCACCGCCATTCACATCACCGTCGGTCACTGAGCCGATCCAACAGAAAGGGTCGCTGTGGACTCTTTGGTAGTCATCATCTATCTCGCCGCCATGGTGGGATTCGGAGTCTGGGGCCGCTTCAAGGCCCATAACCAGGAGGACTTCCTGGTCGCAGGGCGCCGCCTCGGCGGACTGCTGTACACCGGCACGATGTCGGCCGTCGTCCTCGGCGGCGCGTCGACGATCGGCGGAGTCGGCCTCGGCTACACGGCTGGGCTGTCGGGAATGTGGCTCGTCTTCGCGATCGGCTTGGGCATCATCGCGCTCTCGCTGTTCTTTGCTCCGAAGATTCAGAAGCTCGAGATCTACACGGTCTCGCAGATGCTCGAACTCCGCTACGGCAAGGGCTCCCGCTTCGTCTCCGGAGCGATCATGACCGCCTACGGTCTGATGATCTCGACGACGTCGACAGTCGCCTACGCCACGGTCTTCCATGCCCTGTTCGATCTCAACAAGGTGTGGTCGGTGCTCATCGGCGGCGGCATCGTCATCCTCTATTCGATGCTCGGCGGCATGTGGTCGATCACGCTGACGGACTTCGTGCAGTTCTTCATCCAGACGATCGGCATCTTCCTCATCATGCTGCCCATCGTGCTTTCGAAGTCCGGAGGCATCTCCGAGCTGTTCTCCTCGCTGCCCGAATCGCACACCTCACCGGTGGGCATCGGCTGGGAGGCAATCCTCGGCTACATCCTCATCTACACCCTCGGACTGCTCATCGGCCAGGACATCTGGCAGCGCGTGTTCACCGCCCGCAGCCCGGGTGTGGCCAGGTGGGGCGGCTTCTCCGCCGGCGTCTACTGCCTGCTCTACGCTGTCGCCGGTGCGCTCATCGGCATGGCCGCGACGAAGATCGTGCCCGGCATCGAAGTCCAGGACGATGTGTTCGTCGCCGTCGTCGATGCCTCGATGTCTCCGGTGCTCGCCGGAATCGTGCTCGCTGCGGCCCTGGCCGCGATGATGTCGACGGCCTCGGGCTCGCTCATGGCCGCCTCGACCGTCTGCCGTCAGGACATCGTCGAACCGATCCTCGCCCGCAAGGACATCGTTCCTGAACGCGGCGACGGCGACGGTGCGGGAGCCGGTGCGAAGGATACGGCAACGGATGGGTCGGACGCCTCGGCGAGTGCGTCCGGCATTTCCGGCTCGGAATCCGGATCCGGTGCGAGGTCGACGCTCGTGCGGTCGCTGGTGCGCGAGACCGGTGACGAGGTGCGCGACTCGCGCATCTACCTCATCGTGCTCGGCGTCGTCACGCTGGTGCTCGCGATGATCATGCCCAGCGTCGTCGAGGCGCTCACCGTGGCCTACAACCTGCTGGTGGCCGGTCTGTTCATCCCGATCCTCGGCGGTCTCGTGTTCAAGCGCGGAACGATCGTCGGCGTCATGGCCGGCATGATCCTCGGCGCCGTGACCACCGTGATCGTCATGATCGTGGCGGGCATCTACGCCAACGAGGCCATCTACCTGGGCCTCATCGCCTCGCTGGTCGGCTACCTCGTCGGGTCCTTCGCGTCGAAGCCGACCTCGCCCGAGGTCATGGCCGCCTGGAAGGAACGCATCACCCGCTAATTGCTACCTGACGGCGGCTCAGCAACCTCGCGCGAGGTTGCTGAGCCGCCGTCAGGTAGTTCGGGGGCGGGCGTTCTCCTCGCGAGGCCACCACCCGGATTGGTGCGCCGGGCTACAGTCCCCTATATTCGTACACGTCAGGCTGAGCCGCCCACGGCAGCCCCCGGAGCTGGGTGCCCAGGGCGAGCGGCACATCAGCCGGTGCTCGAAAAAGGAGCACGAAGCCGCAAACCGCGCGTGTGAGACATATATGGATCCCTCATTTCCATATCTCATTCGCGAAAGGCCTGCCATGGCTCATACCTCCGCGCACGTCGCGCACACCCTTGCCGCCCACATCGACGAGGTCTTCGGCCTCATGGGCAACGGCAATGCCTACTTCCTCGACGCCCTGCTGCGTAACACCTCGGCAACCTACACCGCCGTCCGCCACGAGGCCGGAGCCGTCGTCGCCGCCGACGCCCACTTCCGCACCTCCGGGCGGATCGCCGCGGCCACCACCACGTATGGTGCCGGGTTCACGAATACGCTCACCGCCCTCGCCGAGGCGGCACAAGCCCGGGTTCCCCTCGTCCTCGTCGTCGGGGATGAGCCCACGTCCGGTCCCCGCCCATGGGACGTCGACCAGATCGCCATGGCCTCCGCCGTGGGTGTGCGCACCTACACCGTCGGTCGGGTCGATGCCGCCGCAGCTACCGTGACCGCCATCGAGCATGCGCTGACCTACCGAATGCCCGTCGTCCTGGCCATTCCCTACGATGTGGCGACTCTGGACCTCGGTGAGATCCCGGCTGTGCCCGGCCCCAGTCGTCCCTCGCCGATGGCACCGACCGGCGAATTCGCACATGCGGCTCTTGATCGCCTTGCCGCCGATCTGTCTGGAGCGAAACGTCCCCTGCTGCTCGCCGGCCGCGGTGCCTGGCTGGCCAGAGCCGAGTCCGAACTCGGTGAACTCGTGGACATCACGGGAGCACTCACCGTGACGACCGCGCTGGGACGCAACATCTTCCCGGCTGCCGAACACGATTTGGGAGTCGCCGGCGGATTCGGTGCCCCGGCCGCGATGGAGCGCGTCCGCGAGGCCGATGTGGCCGTGGTCTTCGGAGCCTCGCTCAATCAGTTCACCATGCGTTTCGGAGACCTCTTCCATCCCTCGACGGCGGTATGGCAGATCGACACCGACGACCGCGCCACGAACGCCCGAGTCGGAGGCTTCATCCGCGCCGATGCGAAACTCACCGCCGCCGAACTCATCGCGCGCCTGGCGGCGACCGGCGCAGGCAGTGCTGGGGGTTCGGACAGTGCCGACGAACGCTGGCACGATTCCGTCGACACCGCTGCCGACCGTGCCTACGTCGTCGGGTCGGAGCTCGCCGACGATGGTCGGCTCGATCCGCGTGCGGCGGCGAACCGCCTCGGCGAGGTTCTGCCCGAGGATCGGGTCGTCGTCTCCGACGGCGGACATTTCATCGCCTGGGCGAACATGTTCTGGGAGCCCAGTGCACCCGATCGGCTGGCGATGGTCGGCACCGCCTTCCAATCGATCGGACTCGGTTGGCACAGCGTCGCCGGGGCCGCCCGCGCAAACCCGGACTCGACGATCGTGCTCACCACCGGTGACGGCGGCGGAGCCATGGCACTGTCCGACCTCGACACCGCGATCCGGGTGGCCGGCGGTCGCGGTCTGGCCGTGGTCTTCAATGACGCGGCCTACGGTGCCGAGGTCAACCTGTACGGGCTCAAGGGGTTGGAGAAGTCGCCCATGCTCATCGACGAGATCGATTTCGCGGCCCTCGCGACGGCCGCCGGTGGGCACGGGGTCGCCGTCCGCACCCTGAGCGATCTCGCCGTGGTTGAGGAGTGGAAGTCCCGCCCAGTGGACGAACGGCCTTTCCTGCTCCTCGACCTGCGGATCTCCGGCGAGATCATCGCACCGTACCAAGAAGAGGTCATCCGCGTGAACTCGTGAAGGCGCCCGGCCGGTTGCGCAGCTGGTGGCGGCCCTGGTTCAGACACTGGTCTTGCTGTGCCGACCGGCCCCAGGTGACGAGGCGCCACAGCTTCTCCAGCGGGCCCTGTCCGAAACAGCGCAGCCACAGAGTTGAGACGACGACCTGAACGATGATGATCGCGGCGCAGATGACGAGTCCGGCGACGTATCCGCCGCGGTCCTCGAACCGGGCGAGATCGGGCGCTGCCAGCCGAACGGCGACAAGGATGACAGTGGCGCCGACGTAATTGCTCAGCGCCATCCGACCCAGCGGTGCGAATACGGACTTCAGGACCGCCTCGGCGGGGGTGCGCAGGAGCAGCAGGATGGCGAGGATATAGGTCAGGGCCATACACAGGCCCAGGCCGGCATTGATCCACTGGTCGACGTGACGGGTCGTATAGTCCGTCACGGAGAAGCCGACGACCGTCACGATCAGTGCGAGACCACCGGCGATCGCGACTCGTCCCGGGCGGTTGAGGACGGAACGGAGGAAATCGCTGCCGCCGATGGCGAAGCCGAGCAGGAAGAGTCCGGGGATGACGGCCATTCCGCCTCCGGTGGCCACTCCGGCGATGAGCAGAACGACGCCGAGGATCGCAGTGACGACGTTCCGCCACCGGTCGGCGATCCACGTGGCCGGCAGCAGGAAGACGATCCCGGCGAGCGCATATGGAAGCAGCGCCTCGCCGGGTTGGAGGAGCTGATGGAGCCCACCGAGAATGCCGAGGAAGGCGAACCGGCGCAGCAGAGCCAGGCGCGGTCGGTGGCTGCGGTTCCGGGCGGACAGCCACATGAGTCCGAACCCGATTCCGAAGAGGAACGAGAAGATCGGGAAGAAGCGGTTCTGCACGAAGTCTTCGTAGAAACGGTAGAAGTCGAGGCCCCCACCCTCGACGCCGAGGCCGAAGATCGGCGGCAGGTTGACCAGCAGGATCCCGCACAGGGCGAACCCGCGGATGACGTCGAGTGCGGCGATGCGGGGTCGAGATCGGATATCTGCGGGCCGCGCGGTGTCGGCGAGCCTCGCCGAGTCGGCAGGGCTCACGTTGTCGGCAGGGCGTGTGGTGTCGGATTGAGGTCGTGTCATGGCTTCTATCCTTCCCGGATCGATGACCTGGCACATCGGCCGTGCGACCGAGAATCGACGAACGGGGTCGGCCATTCGGCTGATCCCGGCACGACTGGCGGGGTGAGGTGGGCGCAACGGTTGGGGCGGTTGGGGCCGGTGAGGCGACTGCAGCGTGGGAGAAGAGTCCGCGCTCCTCAGCCGTTGGAGTTCATGGCCCCGGATTCCCACATCCGGGCGGCGATCTCGACGCGGTTACGGGCATCGAGTCTGGCCTGGATGCTGCCCAGGTGGGTCTTCACGGTGCCGAGTGAGATGAAGAGCTCGGCGCAGATCTCCTGGTTCGTCCGTCCCACGGCGACGAGCTTTGCGATCTCGGTCTCCCGATCGCTGAGGCTGTCGATGCGCGCGGTCTCCGACCGGGGTGCGGCGGTGCGCCGTCGGAGCAGGTCGAGAGTGAGCGAGGGGGAGATGAGCGCATCGCCGTTCGCCGCCGCTCGGACTCCGGCGAGCAGGAGGTCGGCTCCGGCGTCCTTGAGCAGGAATCCGCTGGCTCCCCCGGCGAGAGCCGCATCGACATAGTCATCATCGTCGAAGGTGGTGACCATGATGACCTGCGAATACGGAGTCAGTCGCGGAAGCGCAGCCAAACCGTCGAGGCGCGGCATGCGAATATCGAGCAGCACCACATCGGGCTGTTCGCGTTTGACAAGAGCGATCGCGTCGACGCCGTCGGCGGCTTGCCCGGTGACGCGGATATCGGCTTCGGCGTCAAGGATGAGTGAGAATCCCATCCGCACCATCTCCTGATCGTCGATGACAGCGACGGTGATCATCGGCTCTCCCCTGTTCGGTGGTCGTTCACTGGATTGAGCGGCAGCCGCGCGACCACGCTCCATCCTCCCCCGGGTTCGGATCCCGCCTCGATCCTCCCACCGAGGTGGCTCACCCTCACGCGCAGACTGTTCAGTCCCGTGCCGCTACCGGCACCGACCCCACCGGAACCGGGTTCGTTGGTCACGGTCATGGTCAGGGTGCCGAGAACGTCGGGCCCGGCGAGGTTTTCGGCTGAGTCAGTCGGGGTGGCGGGCTCGATCATGACGGTGACCGTCACCGGAACATCGGCGCCGGCGTGACGGCGCACGTTCGTCAGGGATTCGACGAGGACACGGTCGAGGACGGGCCAGACCGGGGCGGCCACCTCGGTGGGGGTGTCGATTGTGATCGTCGCGGACTTGCCGAACGCCGCGACCCGGTCACGCAGAGCCTGCGGGCCCGAAGCGATCGGGGTGCGGGAAGCGGTCTCCGCGCCAGAATCGGACACCGTTCCCGCAGCGGTGACGGGTGAGGCATCGGTTCGCGTGTCGCTGCGGGCGTCGGAGACGAGGCGGCGGATCTCCTCGAGCGCGCGGGTCCCCGAATCTTCGATCTTCGCCAGGGCCGTTGTTCTCAGGTCCGGGCTGTCGCTGCGCCCGGCGGCTTGGGCGAGCACGACGATTCCGGTCACCTCGTGGGCGATGAGGTCGTGGAGTTCGGTGGCGATGCGACGTCGTTCCGCCTCGGTGGCGGTGGCCTGTCGTTCGATCAGGGTACGGTCATTCGATCGCAGCATCAGACCGATCGCGATCGCGGCGATGATCAGGGCGAACACCATGAGTGCGAAGGTCGCACCGTCGGCCATGACCAGGGGACAGACGATGTTCGCGACTGCGAGAACGACAATGGAGGCGATGCTCATCCGGCCCGAGGATGCGCGCGTGAGCATCGCCAGCACCGTCAGGCTCAGCCACAGAGTCGTCAGACTCAGTGTGGCGGCGACGGCGGCCAGGGCGAGGCCACCGAGCAGTCCGAGGACGGCCCACTCCAGCCGTGCAGACCGTCCCGGACGCAACTGGGCTCGAATGAGGATGGGCAGGCCGACGGCCACGGCGATGACGTTGCCGAGGATCAGTGACCAGCCGCTGCCGATGAACAGTTCCAGGGCGAAGGTCAGCGGGACCGGGATCAGCCACAGCCAGGTGAGGAGTCGTCTCATTTGCTCACAGTCTAGTCAACGCCGGATGCCAGGTTCTGGTTTCTCGGGTTCGGCATTGTCGTGCGCTGCGCTGACCGTATCAGCGGCAGTCGGTGTCAGCGTATTCGACCTCGACAACCACGCCATCGTCTCCCGCGGACACGTTCCGCACTTCGGCCGCCTGCGGCAGGGCGCGGTCGGTGAGGAAACGCTCGTCGGCGAGGACATCGAGCCGGTTGCCTTCCGCCCGGGCGGAGAAGGTCACCCTCTTGCCGTCGATGGTGGCCACCTCGGTGTAGGAGTCATCGGGATTCTTCACCGGCCGGACCTGGCCTGACGGGTAGTCGAAGGTGATGAAGCGGGTGAGCCGGTCGGCGTGGCCGTCGACGAGGCGGTGGACGAGGACCTGATCCTTGTTCGTTCCCTTCGCTGGGTCGAGATCGACGTAGCTGAGGTCTGCGGTGTGCTGTGCAGCGTAGAGGAGGTAGGGGCGACCGTGGACGTCGATCGTGTCGGGTGTGATCGCGCAGCCGTCCAGGTAGTCGGCGACGTCGGCTTCGAGTGCGACTTTCGCACGGTTCTCAGCCACAATGAGTCCGCCGATGAGGGCGATGAGGATGATGACGATGGTGCCGAGGGCGATGAGTGCCTTCTTCATGAGTGTGGAGCGTCCTTATCGGATCGGAGTGAGCAGTCACTGTGCTGGGCCGGGGTTTCACAGCCGGCGCGTGGCTGCTGTCTGACACCCTCGATCCTTCCCGTTTCGGGGAGGCCGAGCCTCGGCCGAATGGCTGATCGTGATCGGCCGAGTGGTCGGAACTCCCGGGTCTCGCAAGGGCGTCGCGAAGAGAGTGCCCAGACAACGGTATGGCGGTCGTCTCTGGGGAGGTCGTCGCCGTGGCAGATCAGTCGTCCGCGGATCGCGCCGCGCGGTTGGCCGTCGTCCAGACTCTGACAAAGAGGCCGAGGATGAGCAGCCACCCCGAGACTGCGAGAACGGCTCCGACTGCCTTCGGCCAGGCGAATTTCTCAACGCTCAACAGTGCAATCGAGAACCCGACGGCGATGATGCTGATGATGATGAGCACGGGAATCGCCGCACGGTGGCCAGCTTTCCAAGAAGCCTCGGACCGCAGCGTCAGCGCCGACCGGATTCCGATTGCACGATTGCGGGGCAGACGGTCGCCGCGGATGACCAACACGAGAACGACGCAGACAACGGCGAGGAGCAGATAGCCGATCAGCGGCGGATAGAACATCGTTGCCGGTCCCCTCTCTGAACTCGGATCCACCGTATCTCATCGGGGCTGAACCCAGCCGCTCTCCAAAGGACAGATGGGAACGGCCCTGTCCGGCCGCCTCGGCGATGGTGTTCACCGGTGTCGATGTGGTGAAACTGCAGGTCTGGGGATATCCGGACAGCGAAAAGCCCCGGATCCTTGCGGAATCCGGGGCTTAGACACGTGGAGATGGCGGGAATCGAACCCGCGTCCGTCGGCAGATTGTCAGGACTTCTCCGGGCGCAGTTCGTGAATTAGTGTCTTAGGTTCTGGCTATCGCACGAACACGTAAGCCAACGAACGGAGTTGAGTGAAAGTCCCTCAGGCACCCCCAACATGTGCCTGAAGCAGTGGCCTCTTAAGCGACGCCAGGATCTAGAGCAGAGGCAACTCTAGGCTGACGGATTCGCAGCTCGCGCTCTATCAGGCAGCGAGGGCGAAATCGGTGCGGTTGTTAGACTTAGCACCTATTGTTTTGCAGAGGACATTAACGAGATGACTCTGCATTCTCGGCCCGCTTCTCCCGACGCAGTGTCCAACGTCGAAACCGATCATCCCCATATTCTGTTACCAATCCTGATCAGCTGTTTCATCCGCCGAGGCGGCTGCTGGCGCCGATCAGATACTCCAGCATACTCGTACAACGCAGACCGAGCCAATTGCATTCCCTGAACTCCGCGAATACGTGACCGGACGCGCTCGGATGCGCTCGGACCGCCTCGGCGACGGAGCCGAGAGACGGTGGAGATGGCGGGAATCGAACCCGCCGTCGACCAACCCTTACAGGTACTGCTTGGACTTCATGGCGCGTTCGGCTTCGCGTTTGTCCTGCGCTTCGCGCAGTGCCTGTCGCTTATCCCATTCGCGCTTGCCGCGGGCCAGGGCGATCTCGACCTTGACGCGTGAGCCGTCGAAGTACAGCTCCAGCGGGACCAGGGTCCGGCCGGATTCCTTGACTTTCTGCGAGATCTTGAGGATCTCCTCGCGGTGAAGCAGCAGCTTACGACGGCGGCGGGCCGAGTGATTCGTCCACGTCCCCTGCAGGTATTCGGGAATGTAGACGTTCTCCAGCCAGGCCTCATTCTGGAAGATGAGGGCAAAGCCGTCGGTGAGCGAGGCTCGGCCTTCGCGCAGCGATTTCACCTCGGTGCCGGTGAGTACGAGTCCGGCCTCCCACGTGTCTTCGATGTGGTAGTCGTGGCGCGCCTTGCGGTTCCTCGCAATGACTTTCTTGCCTGTGTCCTTCGGCATGACCGGCCTCCTCTCTGCTCCCGATCACCTGTGCACGCGTTTGCGGGCACAGCCATCAATTCTATCCCATCGCCGCCCTTCCGCACGCCCGTCCCCTCCCAGAACTACCTGACGGCGGCCCAGCAACCTCGCGCGAGGTTGCTGGGCCGCCGTCAGGTAGCAATTAGAAGATGAAGGGTTTGGGATCGACGTAGCCGCCGTTCTCCATGATCTCGAAGTGCAGGTGGCAGCCGGTCGACGCTCCCGTCGTACCGGAGTACGAGATGATATCGCCTTTCTTGACCCTCTGCCCGTCATGGACCTTGAGCTTCGTGTTGTGGTTGTACGTCGACGCGATCGATTTGCCCTTGATCTTGCCGTGGGAGATGACGACACGGTTGCCATAACCGCCGGTCCAGCCGGAGGTGACGACGATTCCGTCGCCGGCCGAGCGGATCGGGGTTCCGCAGGGAACGCCGAAGTCCATTCCGGTGTGCAGCTTCCGTGCACCGGTGATCGGGTGGACCCGGTATCCGAACGGAGACGTCGTCGGGTATCCCTTGGCCGGGTTGGCCAGGACTCCGTCACCGAAGACGAACTTGCCCTTCTTCTCCTGCTCTTTCTCCCATTCCCGGACCTTCTCGGCCAACCGGTCCTGCTCGGCCTTCTCATCGGCCAGCTGCTTCTCGGTCTTGTCCTTGTTGTCGGAGATCGTCTTCTCCGCATCGTCCTTCGCGGAGATGAGGTCGTTGAGGCTGTCGGCCTTCTTCTTCGCATCGACCTGCGCGGCCTCTTTGGCCAGCACCGCCTCGGCGGCTTCGTCCTTGAGGTCGGAGATCTTCTCGGTCACGCCCGAGAGCCGCTCTTCGTTGTTCTTGTTCAGCGCCCGCTGTTCGGAGAGTTTGTCGATCGTGCGCTGCTGAGACCGCACCGCCGAGTCGACGCGACCGATGCCGCCGTCGGCGCTCGTACCCTCGGCCATCTGCAGCAGCATAGCCAGATCGGACGTGATGCCCGAGTTCTGGTAGGCCTGTCGTCCGATGCGCGCCGCCGAGGTCTTGTGCTTGTCGATCTCCTCCGTGCCGGATTTGATCGTGTCCTTGAGATCCTTCTGCGCGTTCTCCGCCGAGGTCAGGCGCGCGGCCATGTCCTCATCCTTCTCGATCGCCTCAGCCAGCGCATCGTCGGCGGCCTTCGATTCGGCTTCGGCATCCGGCAGCTTCTCCTGCGCCGCATCGCGTTCGGCGATGACGCGGGCGAGGTCCTCATCGAGACCTTCGAACTCCTGCTGGAGTTCCTTGACGCGTTCGTCGACCTCGCTCTTGTCGTCGCGAGGATCGGCCACCACCGAGGTGACCGGCATGACCACTGCCAGCGCAGCTGCCGTGAGGACGAGTCCGAGTCTGCGTCTCATCTCAGACCTTCGTGTACTTGTTCAGCGTGATCAGCGACGATGCTCCGGCCATGAGCACGCCGATGATGATGAGCACGGGGGTGATGAGGAGGACGTCCCATCCGGAGATGAGGCTGAATCCCGTGGCCTGCGACTGCAGCCAACCGCTGACTCCGAAGTGGACGAGCAGTCCCAGGGCACCGGCGGACAGCGTCGCACCGACGGCCGAGGCGATGACGCCCTCGAGCAGGAACGGCATCTGGATGAAGGTATTCGACGCACCGACGAGCCTCATGATGCCGGTCTCCCGGCGTCTCGAGAACGCGGAGAGTCGAATGGTGGTGGCGATGAGCAGCATCGCGCACAGCAGCATGATGCCGGCGATCGCGATCGCCACGATGGTCGCGATATTGAGCACCCCGAACAGGCGGTCGAGCAGCTGATTCTGGTCGACGACCTCTTCCACCCCGGGAGTCGACGAGAACGTCTCCTTGATGATGTCGTATTTCTCGGCGTCCTTGAGTTTGACCCGGAAGGACTCGTTCATCTCGTCCTTGGGCACTGTGCCTTCGAGGCTGGTGCCCTTGAACTGCTCCTGGAAGTGCTCGTAGGCCTCGGCCTTGTCCTCGAAATAGACCTTGTCGACATAGGGGGCCAGATCGGAGCTTTCGAGTTCTGCCCGGATCTGATCCTTCTGGTCGCCCGTGACTTCACCGTCGACGCAGTTCGTCGCCTCCGAATCCGGCGGGCACAGGAATACGGAGACCTGCACGCGGTCGTACCAGAAATCCTTCATCTGCCCGACCTGCATCTGCAGCAGGATCGCGGCACCGACGAAGAGCAGGGACACGAAGGTCACGAGCACGACGGAGATGACCATGGAGAAGTTCCGGCGCAGACCCGACCAGACTTCGGAGAGGATGAAACCGGCCCTCATGAGGCGACTCCGTAGGTGCCTTCTTCGACGTCGCGGACGATTTCGCCTTCGCGCAGTTCGATGACTCTCCGGCGCATCCGGTTGACGATCTCTCCGTCGTGGGTGGCCATGAGCACCGTGGTGCCGTTGCGGTTGATCTTCTCGAGAACGTTCATGATGTCAGCGCTCGTCGCCGGGTCGAGGTTGCCCGTCGGTTCGTCGGCGAGCAGGATTCCGGGCTTGTTGACCACGGCGCGGGCGATGGCCACACGCTGCTGCTCGCCGCCGGAGAGCTCACTGGGGTACCGCTTCTCCTTGCCGGCCAGGCCCACGGTCTCAAGGACGTCGGGGACGAGGGTCGACATGGCCGCGCGGGACTTTCCGATCACCTGAAGGGCGAAGGCGACATTGGCGAACACGGTCTTGTTCGGCAGCAGGCGGAAGTCCTGGAACACGGTTCCGATCCCCCGCCGCAGGTAGGGCACCTTCCAGCTGGGCATCTTCACCACGGATTTTCCGGCGATGTGGATGCGACCGGAGCTGGGGACCTCTTCACGCAGGATGAGTCGGATGACCGTGGACTTTCCCGAGCCGGACGCCCCGACGAGGAACACGAATTCCCCGCGGTCAGCCTCGAAGGAGATGTCATCGAGTGCTTTGCGGGAACGCGTGTCGTAGGACTTCGAAACGGAGTCGAATCTGATCAAGTCGGTCTTCAATCATGTTGCGGGTGGCTCGGCCGATTCCACTGTACGTAACAGTTCCGTGATGTTCGCGGAGGCGGCCGGGCGTGTGTTGCGATCTGATGAAGTTCACAGTCGCCTCGGTGATGGTCGAAGCCTTGCCGAGGCGGCCGACCCTCAGTCGGCCATCGACCGAGTGAGACGGTTCGGTACCGTTGCCCGAAGAATCAGGATCAGGCCTCGGCCTCTTCGGCCATCTCCTGTTCCTTGCGCCAGCGAATGCCGGCCTCGATGAGTCCGTCGAGGTCACCGTCGAAGACGGCCGAGGGGTTGTTGACCTCGTAGCCGGTGCGCAGGTCCTTGACCATCTGGTACGGATGGGTGACGTAGGAGCGCATCTGATCACCCCAGCTGGCCTTGATATCGCCGGCCAGCTCCTTCTTCTGCGCGGCCTCTTCCTGGCGCTTGAGGTCGAGCAGTCGCGACTGGAGGACACGCATCGCGGCCTCACGGTTCTGGATCTGGGACTTCTCGTTCTGCATGCTCACGACCACACCGGTGGGGACGTGGGTGATGCGCACGGCCGAGTCAGTCGTGTTCACCGACTGCCCACCGGGGCCCGAGGACCGGTAGACGTCGATGCGCAGATCGTTCTCGTCGATCTCGACATGGTCGGTCGATTCGATGAGCGGGACCACCTCGACGGCCGCGAAGGAGGTCTGGCGGCGGCCCTGGTTGTCGAAGGGGCTGATGCGCACGAGACGGTGGGTGCCGGCCTCGACCGACAACGTGCCGTAGGCGTAGGGCGCGTCGATCTGGATGGTCGCGGACTTGATGCCCGCACCTTCGGCATAGGAGGTGTCGAGCTCCTGGACCTTGTATCCGCGGTTCTCCGCCCACCGGACGTACATGCGGGTGAGCATCTGCGCCCAGTCGGTCGCGTCGTCGCCGCCGGCACCCGACCGCACGGTCACGACGGCGGAGCGCTCGTCGTATTCGTGGCTGAGCAGGGTCGAGATCTCGAGTTCGGCCAGCTGATCGCGCAGCTTTCTGATGTCGCGGTCGGCTTCTTCGAGCGAGTCCGAGTCGCCTTCATCCTGGGACATCTCGACGAGCAGCTCAGCGTCGTCGATCCGCTCACCGAACTTCTCGAGCTTCTCCAGGGTGCCCTGCTTGTGCGAGAGCTTGGCCGAGGTCTTCTGCGCCGAATCAGGGTCGTCCCAGAACGTCGGCGACGACGCCTGCTCCGTGAGTTCGGCAACCTCGTCGCGCAGGTTGTCCAGATCGGACACGTCGAGAATCGCTTTGTACGTCTGGCGGAGGTTGGCGATTTCAGAAGAGTAATCAGTGGAGGCCATAATGATCCGATTCTAGTGCATGCCCTCCCCCGAGCATGAAACGACGCCGAGGCGGTCGACCGTTGAGATATCGAAGGCTGATCGGTCGAGGCAAGCCCCGATCAGTCGCCCCGGCCCCAAAAAGCGCCGCCGGCGGGAGATCTGATTCATCCCGCCGGCGGCGCGGCTCACGTCGCTTCATACGAAGACTGGTGAGGAAAATATAGACCGAAACCCACCCTTGCGCAAGACGAAAACGCCCCGCAATGACAATCGTGAAACTACACCGTGAGCATTTGCAGAACTCATTCCCAGTTATCCACAGATTTCGGAATTCACTAGATTCTTCATTCGACTACAGATAGGTTAAACAGCAAATCACGCTGTCAATTGAATGATCGGGCAAGGGTTCAGAGTGGAAGCCACCGAAGTCATCACCAGCGAGGTTCACAAGCGGATCAGAGATCTCGATGTGGATCCCCGCGCCGATATTCAGCGCTCTCGCGAGCTCATTCGCACCGTCATCGCCGAATACGACGAACGCAGCCTCGTCGCCGATCTCCCCGTGCTCGAGGATAAAGAGGCGACGTTTCGGCACATCGATAATCAGCTCTCGGGTTTCGGTGCCCTGCAGGATTATTTCGATGATCCGCACGTCGAAGAGATCTGGGTCAACTCCCCGAGCGAGGTCTTCATCGCCGTCGACGGAATCCACCAGCTGACGACGACGAAGCTGAGTTCGGGCGAACTCGATGACCTCATCGAGCGGATGCTGCGCACCTCGGGCCGTCGCGTCGACCTCTCCCAGCCGTTTGTCGACGCCATTCTGCCCGACGGGTCCCGGCTGCATGTCGTGCTGCCCGATATCACTCGCACCCACCCGGCCGTGAATATCCGCAAGTTCATCGCCCGGCCGCGCAACCTCGCCAATCTCGTCGCTCACGGCTCACTGACTCCTGGGGCCGCCGAGTTCCTCGACGCGGCCGTGACGTGCGGTGCCAATATCCTCGTCTCCGGGGCTACTCAGGCCGGCAAAACCACTATGCTCAACGCCTTGGCCGGCTCGATACCGGCCCGCGAACGCACGATCTCCTGCGAAGAGGTCTTCGAACTCAATCTGCCCAGCCGCGACTGGGTTCCCATGCAGTGCCGCCAGCCGTCACTGGAAGGAACCGGCGAAGTCACCCTCCGCGCCCTGGTCAAAGAGGCGCTGCGCATGCGACCGACGCGCATCATCGTCGGCGAGGTCCGAGAAGCCGAAAGCCTCGACATGCTCATTGCGCTCAACTCGGGTCTGGCCGGAATGTCGACCCTGCACGCAAACTCCGCTCGGGCGGCGATCACGAAGATCTGCACTCTGCCCCTTCTGGCCGGGGCGAACATCTCCTCGGCGTTCGTCGTGCCCACCGTCGCAGTCAGCCTCGACGTCGTCGTCCACCTGCGCAGGGACCCGTCCGGAGTGCGCCGAGTCGATGAGATCTGCGCGGTGCCAGGCGGAGTCGAAGGCGACGTCGTCGAACTCGACACGATCTTCCATTCGCCACGAGGACAGCTCATTCGCGGTCAGGGGTTCGGCCACCTCGGCGAGCGATTTGCGGCCATCGGCCGCGATCTTCACGCCATTCTGGAGGCGGCGTGAGCTATTCTCAGTCCGCTCTGCTCATCGGTGCCTGCCTCGGGGCGGGGCTGTTCCTCATCTGGATGTCGCTGTGGCGGCGACCGCAGGGCAAGCGGACTCAGTCGCGGTTGGTGCGCGAGCTCGATGACATGCTCACCGGGGCCGGATTCCCCAGGCTGCGGCCGGCCCACCTGCTGCTCATCTCCGTCGCAGCGTTCTGTGTCGTTGCAGTCGTCGCGACAGTGCTCACCGGATCGTGGGCGATCGCGCTGTGCTTCGGTCTGTTCGCCTCCTGGCTGCCGCATCGGGCGCTGCAGCATCGGGCGCGGAGCCGACAGGTGATGCGGCGGGAGCTGTGGCCAGAGACTCTCGACCATCTCAATTCCGGTGTCCGTGCGGGTCTGTCCCTGCCTGAAGCACTGAGCTCTCTGGCTCATCGCGGGCCCGAACCGCTGCGACCGCTGTTCGAAGTCTTCGCCGAGGAATATCGGGCCAGCGGTTCGTTCGCATTGGCGTTGGAGCGCTTTCGGCAAGTCAGCGCCGACCCGGTGGCCGACCGCATCGTCGTCGCGCTCAGCGTCACCAGGCAGGTCGGCGGCAGCGATCTGGGCACCATGCTCCGAGCCTTGGCTCAGTTCGTCCGCGACGATGCCCGCACCCGCAACGAGCTCTCCGCCCGGCAGCAATGGACGGTCAATGGTGCCCGACTGGCCGTCGCCGCACCGTGGGTGGTGCTCGCATTCCTCTCCA
Organism: Brevibacterium sp. Lmc1; assembly: GCF_057654315.1. Classification (NCBI taxonomy): domain Bacteria; kingdom Bacillati; phylum Actinomycetota; class Actinomycetes; order Micrococcales; family Brevibacteriaceae; genus Brevibacterium; species Brevibacterium sp. Lmc1. Next base: position 3,006,115 of record NZ_CM172803.1, read on the forward strand.
CGCGGCCCGAAACGGCCGTGGCGTACAACTCGCGGACCGGGCTGATCCTCCTGGCGGCGGGCTTCGTCGTCTCTCTGCTGGCGTATCAGGCGATGAAGCGCATCGGTCGGCTCCCGTCCGAACCCAGAGTCATCGAAGGGTCCTCACTCAGCGCCGCCCACCGACGTTTCGCGGGCAGCCCCGGCGCGAATGGCGGATTCTCGGCCGACGACAAAGACGCTGCGGACCGGCGGGCGGCATGAGTCCCCTCGGCGAGCCCCTGTCGGTCCTGGCCCTCGGACTCTTCAACGGCTTCGCCCTGTGTGTCTTCGTTCTCTCCCTCCCGCCGCTGCGCAGACCGACTCTGTCGTCGCGAATCGCACCCTATCTGCGGGATCAGGAATCCCTGGTCGACATCTACGCTCCGCCGACCCCTCGCACCGAAGGGTTCTGGGGACTGGTGAAGTCCTGGCTGATCGGTTCGACCCTGTGGGTGACGTCGCGCATCACCACGGATGCGACTCTGCGGCTGCGCATCGACCGCCTCGGCGGCAATGCCACGATCGAACGCTTCCGCATCAGCCAGGTGCTGAGCATCCTCGTCGGGATGATCGTCGCCGGCGGTCTGGCCGGTGCACTGTCGGCGCAGCGCGGCTTCTCCCCCATCGTCACCGTCGTCCTCGTCATCAGCGGCGGCATCGCCGGGCACGTCTTCAATGATTGGCGACTCAGCCAAGCCATCGCCCGCCACGAATCCCGTGTGCTCGCCGAATTCCCGACCGTCGCCGAGCTCCTCGCACTGTCCATCACCGCCGGTGAGGGAATCGTGGAGGCTCTCGAACGCGTGTGCCGCACCTGCTCCGGCGACCTCATCGACGAACTCCGCGCAGCCCTGGCCGCCACTCGCACCGGGACACCGTTGGTCGAAGCGCTCGATGGGATGGCTACGCGCATCGCCATCCCCGAGATCGTCCAGTTCGTCGTCGGCCTCGCCGTGTCGATGACCCGCGGCACCCCGCTGGCCGAAGTCCTCCGCTCCCAAGCCGCTGACGTGCGCGAACAGTCTCGACGACGGCTGCTGGAACTGTCCGGTCGCAAAGAGATCGGGATGCTCATTCCGGTTGTCGTATTCGTGCTTCCCGTCACCGTGATCTTCGCCGTCTTCCCGTCCCTGACCGTCCTCGACCTCAGCCCGTAGCGACCGCACTCCGCACCACTGACCACGCCCGCACCACTGACCACGCGGATCGAACCCTCGACCTCGCCGATGAAGGAGACACGATGTTCCGCCAGTTCACCTACCGCCTCGTCCCGTTCATGCTCGGGCTCATCCCGGGTCCTCCTCCGCGAGGTGGAACCACCATCACCGAGGCGGCCGAGACCGGCATCGACGCGAAGCTCACCGCCGATGTCGACCGTCCCGATCGCGGGGACGTTCCCGGCTGGGTCCTCATCACCCTGATGACTGCGGGGTTAGTGGTCGCATTGTGGGCTCTGGCCGGCGAGGCCTTCACCTCGATGTTCCAAGACGCGATGAACAAGGTCCGCGGGGCCGGGTGACCCAGCTGTGACCAGTGGCGACGAGACACTACCGGGAAGTCGGAGGAGGGCTGCCTCGATGACGGAGGCAGGCGAGCACAGCGATTCGGGATCCGCCGTCGCCGAGTTCGCCCTCATCGCCTCGCTGCTGGCCCTCATCCTGGCCGGCGCCCTGCAGATCGGTCTCGTCATCCACGTCCGCAACACTGTCATCGACTCCGCCATCGCAGGGGCGAGGCAGGCGAGCCTGGCCGATCAGACTCCGCGCGACGGGCAGAAGCTCACCCGCGACCTCATCCGAGTGTCCGTGGGCGAGCGCTATGCCCAGAAGGTCACAGTCTCGACGTCACAGCGCGGTGCCGTCGAGATCGTCGAGGTGAGGGTGACGACCCCGCTGCCCGTCCTCGGGCTGTGGGGACCCGCCGAGGTCTGGGACCTGCGCGGACGATCCATCGTCGAGGACGTCGACCGTGACTGAACCCGCGTTCGTTCAGGGAGTCGCGACCGACGACGCAGACGAAGGAACGGCGGTCATCGAGTTCATCTTCGCCTCCATCGTCCTGCTCATCCCGGTCATCTACCTCATGCTCACCCTCTCCCAGCTGCAGGCGGCCAGCTATGCGACCACCTCGGCGGCGATGTCGGCCTCACGTATCGCCGCCCGCGACGCGAACCCCTCGGAGGCTCGCGCCCATGCCGTCGCGAAAATGCATTTCGCGGACTTCGGGCTGCGTGATGCGCCGACTTCCATCACCTACTCGTGTGCCGGACCCTGTGGACAGGCCGGCTCTCTCATCACCGCTCGAGTCGAGACGAAAGTGTCACTGCCCGGGTTCCCGCTCCTCTTCGGCTCCGCCCGGTCTCCACACATCACATTGCGCGCAAACCACACCGACGTCGTCGCCACAGGACATCAGTGATATGCCGACCGCGGGAGAGCACATTTTGGAGCGATGTGAGGATTCGACGCGCGGTCAGGAGTCGGATCATGATTCGGATGCCGGGTCGATCACGCCGCTGGCGATCGGCTTCGTCGTCATCGCCTTGCTGCTCGCCTTCCTCATCGCTGCCCTGACCGACCTGCACATGGCCCGCCGAGAGCTGCAGGGGCTGGCCGATTCTGCGGCGCTGGCGGCCTCGGACTCATTCGAACCGGCTCCCGGAGACGATCCCGGTCTCGTGTTCTCACCTCCAGCGGCCAAACGCGCCGCCGGACGGTACCTCGACGCAGTGCCGACTCCGAAGGACATGGGCAATCTGCGGTTGAGCGCCGACGCCGATGGAACGCATTCGGTGCGCATCCGCATCGAAGCCCGCTACTCGCCGGCGCTGCTCTCACCGTTCGTGCCCGGCCTCATCGACCTCCACGCCACCGCTTATGCCCGGGGCGCCCTGCGCCTCGACTGATCAACCCGAGCCGTCTCCACCTCGACGCTGATTCCTGTGGGCACAGGTTCCACTCACGCATCCTGAGGCTGTGGATGCCCAAAGCGTATCCACAGGGCGCATTCTCGCTCTTGCCCAAGCCATGCGCTCGCGGTGAGTCTGTGGGCATGAGAACCCTGGGACTCATCCACCGCATTGAGACGAACGGAGCCGTCACGAGCATGAGCATCGAAGCCGAATCAGCCCAACCGGCCCTCGAGATCTTCCGGTCTGCCCTTGGAGCGGAACTGACTTCCCAGGACTTGGCCGCCGGCAACCGGCTCGACAACCACAGAATCGAGTCGATCAGCTGGGGTCATTGGCAGAGACTCAATCCCATCACTGTTGTTGGAGCGAATGTTCTGCGCACCACCGACGACTGTGCCGACTCCGCGCGGACGAACGTATCCGTCCTGGCAGGACCGGATGCGGGATTCACCCTGACGCTCGACCCACGGCGGGCCCACTTGTCTCGACTGCCCCACCCCGACTGTCTGACCATCATCGACCCCAGCATCTCCCGCGCCCCTCAGCCGCTGCGACTCGATGCCACGGGGACTGGGCCCGCCGTAGCTCTGGGTGCGACTGTGCTCGCACCGGGCCCGTCATTCGGTTCTTCAGTCGGCACTTCTTCCTCGGCTGCCCGTTCGGCTCCGCCGATCCGGTCCCCGCCGCTGCACCACAGCAATGACATCCACATCGCCCCGAAGACGATCGCCGATCCTCGGCCGGCCAGACCCCCACAGTGGTGGACGTTCCTCATCCCCGTCGGCATCGGCGTGGTGCTGGCCGTGGCCACCGGAATGTGGTGGTTCCTGCTCTTCAGCATCTCGGCCCCGCTCTCCGGGTGGGTTGCCTACGTGGTGGAGAAGAAGCGCTTCACCCGCGACAGCGCACAATGTCGACTTGACCGCGACGAGGCATTGGCCGAGGCGCGGGCAAGGCTGAGGCGCCTGGAGAAGTCGCACCGTCAGATGATCTTCTCGTCCCCTGGTCTGTGTCTGGGCTTCGGGACGGTCTTCAGCGACCTCACCATCGACGAACGGCTGCAGCATGGAACAGACCACGTCGACGGTCGGATCGTCTGCACCGATATGCCGATCCGCATCGATCCACGTACGACCACGGTCACCGTCAGCGGAACACCCGCAGTCCTGCGCACCATGGCCTTCGCCTGGTTGGCCGACCGGCGATTCAGATGGCGACCGAGTCCCGAACTCTCATTGCTGCCGGAACTGGCAGGCACCGGGTTCTCCGCCGACCACGCATCGACCACTGTCGGGTCAGGGCCACGCCCAGACGCCGGCATCGACGATCCCATCTCGATCACCCTCGACGAGGCGGTTCACCCCGCCGTGCTCACGCTCACCGCCCCGCATGCCGGCTCCGCGGTCTCGCTGACGGTGGGCTCTCTCGCGCAGGCACGCACCACGTCCTCGACTGCGGCCGGTGGCCCGGTGCCAGGACGGGCACTCGTCGCTGCACTCATGCCGGCCGCGCGATTCGTCACTCTGCACTGTGGCCGTTCAGCCGAAAGCGGCCCCCGTGCCTGGCCCGACCACGGACTCGGCGAGCTCTGCGACGATGCACCCGAGGCCATCCGACAACGGTGGCGGTCTCCTACCTCGGGGCCGGTGCCGATCGGGCGCGGAACCGACGGTGACGTCGGCATCGATCTGTTCTCCGACGGTCCTCACGCTCTCGTCGCCGGCACCACGGGCAGCGGAAAATCCCTGCTCCTGCAGACATGGCTGCTGTCGATGGCCCTGGCACAGCCGCCTCGGCGATTGTGTTTCGTCCTCATCGACTTCAAAGGTGGGGCCACGTTCTCACCACTGCAGGATCTGCCTCACACCGACAGTGTGCTCGACGACTTCGACTCCGGTCTCGCCTTTCGCGCTCTCGTCTCCGTGCGCGCCGAGATCACCCATCGAGAGCGGCTGTTGGCCGATCACGGGTGTGCCGATGTCGCCGATCTCGCCGATCCTCCCCCACGACTCGTCATCGTCATCGACGAGTTCCATGCGCTGATGGCCACTCATCCTCGCGCCGCCGACCTCCTCGAACACCTCACAGCTCTCGGCCGGTCCCTCGGCGTCCACCTCATTCTCGCCACTCAGCGCCCGATGGGCGTCGTCACCGGGCAGATGAAGGCGAACATCAACATTCGCGTGTGCCTGCGAGTGCGCGATGAGACCGATTCCTTCGACGTCATCGGCTCCGAGGCGGGTGCGTTCCTGCCCGCGGACAAGCCCGGCGCCGCCTGTCTGGACTCCGGGATCTGCGTCACCCGATTCCGCGTGGCGGTTCCTTTCGGAAATGACGCCCACACCGAGGCGGCCCTCCGCCCTCGCGTTCGTCCCTGGGTTCCGGGGCCGGTTCCGTCCCTGGCCAGCGGCGCCCACGGCGTTCACGTCGACAACATCATCGCCGCGGCTCACGACATCGCCAGGGCCGAGGACGCTTCGGCTCATCGACAGGTGGTGTTGCCTCCCTTGCCGGGACCTGAAGAGATGCCGGCCTGGGCGGCAGGGGCACTGGCCCATTCTGATGGTGAGCTCGCCGCTTCCTCTGCGGGACCGGTGACGGACGGTGGTGAATTCGCGCCGACAGTCACGGGGATCATCGATGTTCCCAGTCAGCAGCGGCAGCAGATGTGGTCATTCGACCCGGACGTGGATGGTTCCACGATCCTCACAGGCGGCAGCCCGGACACCGTGGAATCCGTGCTTGCGACCATGGCACGAGCGGCCGCTCCGACCCGGCGGATCATCGCGATCGGCAGAATCGCCGCGGTCCTCGACTGGGCCGAGATCAGCTGCGGATTGAGCTCGGGCTGGCGGATTCAGGCGGTGCTCGACCATCTCTCTGCCCGTGGGGACCCGAGCAGATTCTCGCGCGCCGGTGAAAGCACAGATTCCCCGACCGGGTCGAGGCAGAGTCGACAGCCACCGAGCCTGATCGTCTGCAGCAATTGGGCCGAGTTCGTCGACTCGCTCGACCACTACTGGGCCGAACGGGCCGAACGTCTCCTCGGACATGGTGCCGAATCGGATCTCGTGTTCCTGCTCGCCGGGTGCCGGAATATGACGAGCAGGAGCTCTCGTTTCTCCACCCAGATCATCTTTCCGCCCGAGGCCGGCGAAGACGGAACGAGCGTCGGGCTCAGCCGGCAGCGATTCGCCGGTTCGTGGCCGGATCTCCGCGCCGTCATCCGCGGTCCCCGCGCGCAGGCCGCCGGCGGGGACGGTGCTGATGTGCAGTTCGCACCCGGTGATGCGGCACGATTCGATTCGTCGATGTCCGAGGCGGGCACCAGCATCCTCGGCGGATCACCCGGCATTCCGGAGGCCCGGAAGGGATTCGCTCCACGCTGGCGGGGGCTTGACCAATCTGTGGGCGTGGGCGAGGAACCCTTCAGCGGCATGCCGGGCTGCATCCCGGTCGGCGTTGATGCTTTCGACGACCTCGTGGTGTGGGATCCGCGGCGAGACGGTTCAGTGCTCACCGTTCGCGGTTCTCCGCAGAGCGGCAAGACCGGATTCGCGACGTACCTGGGCCGCCTCGGCGGGGTCTCTGTCCACGACGATGTGCACATGGAATCGGAACCAGCCGACTGGGATCTGCTCGACGGACGCTTCCATGTGCTCACTGTGCCGACACGGTTCACTCCCGGCTATGGTTCCTCTCTGGCGAAGGCACAGAGTCTCGGACCGCTTCTCGTGCTCGGTGCGCATACCAGGCAAGATCTCACCGGGCTCGGAGTGCTGCGACAGGCCCCGCTCGACGGGCTGCCGGGGACGGGCTGGTTCGTCACCGAGGACCGGGCTCGCCCTGTTCGCTTCTTCAGCCCAACGGGAGTCGAGCCTGAGTCAGTTGACGTCGGCAGGCGGTCCTGAGAGAGTCTCGTAGCGGTAGAGCTCAGTGGCGGTTCCGGCGTCGAGCAGTCGATCGGCGAGCGAGGAGATCACGGGCATTCCGCTCGTGACCTCGATGACGACATCGGCGTCGACCGACAGCCTGGCCAACAGGAGTTCGGCATCGGCGACGGCCGCGGCGAAGTCCTCACCCGTGGTGTCTGCGGCATCGTCGCGAGTCTCGAACATCGACCCGAGGATGAGCTCGGTCGGCGGTTCCTCGTCGACCTGGTCGACGGTGGCCCTGCCGTCCCCGACAGCATCTCCGGCACCCGGTTCACCGGCCGAGGGCAGAACACCGGCGGTCTCGTCGGCTTCCCGCGCATAGGACACGGCGAAGGCGCTGAGTCCACCCGCCTCGGCGGTCCCGGCAGCGCCATTCAGCAGCGCGGCACCATGAGCTCCGGCCGCCTCGGAGAGGAAGACGTTGTTCACCTGTCCGATGGTCAGCGGGCCGACGGCATCGTCTCGGTTGACGGCGGTGTACCAGGCGAGGAATGCCTTCGTCAGCTTCACCGAACCGGTGGCAACGATCTCGAGGTCCTCGGCCCGACCGCCGCCGGCCGGAGGCAGAGCACCGGCGGGCACCTTGATCACGCGGGTCGTCGTCAGTGGGGTGAAGCCGAGAGCCTGCGCGAAGCCCTCTCCCGGGCTGCCGGCGTGCACACGGGCACGCAGATCGAGGCCCTCGAGTGCGGTTCCCCGCGTCTCCGCGCACACTGCGTCGAAGAGTTCACGCCCCTGACCATGTCCCTGCTCCTCGGCGGCGACCTCGACGTGGACCCACGCCCGGTAGGGGTGAAGCGGGGATTCGGCGATCGCGGCGGCTCCGACGGGAACGTCGGGGACCACCTCGGCGACGACGGAGCGGATCAACGGCGAATCCGAGGACGGACGGAACAAGGACCTGGCCATATGACCGGCCGGGGTGGTCGCGTCGGCGAACACCTCATTCAGGCGCAGATCGTCACCGTCGGTCAGCTCTCGAATCGGCATGTGCTCGCTCCTTGGGCGGTGGGGAACTTGATAATCTTGGCGTCATGACTGACTTAAGCGATCCTACCGCCGCCGCGCACGCCGCGGCCACGACCATCAACGCGAACGCGGGCATCGAAGCCCATGACATCGCGCTCGTACTCGGCTCCGGTTGGGGCGGGGCGGCGGACCTCCTCGGCGAGACCGTTGCCGAGATCTCCGCGGCGGAGGTCCCCGGATTCCACGCCCCCGCCGTCGAGGGCCACGGCGCGACGTTGCGCACGGTGCGCATCGAAGCCAGCGGCAAGCATGCGCTCGTCCTCGGATCGCGCACCCACTACTACGAGGGCAAGGGTGTCCGGGCGGTTGCCCACGGTGTGCGCACCGCCGCGGCTGCCGGCTGTTCCTCGCTGGTGCTGACGAACGGGTGCGGCGGGCTCAACCGCAATTGGGGGCCCGGCATTCCGGTGCTCATCTCCGATCACATCAATCTCACCGGCACCTCTCCGATCGAGGGCGCGAACTTCGTCGATCTCACCGATCTGTACTCCCCGCGGATGCGAGCCATCGCCAAGGAGATCGACCCGACGCTCGACGAGGGGGTGTACGCACAGTTCCGCGGACCTCATTACGAGACCCCCGCTGAGGTGCGCATGGCCGGGGTCCTCGGTGCCGATCTGGTGGGAATGTCGACGGCGTTGGAGGCCATCGCCGCACGTCAGTCCGGGCTCGAACTCATGGGAATTTCGCTGGTGACGAACCTTGCCGCCGGCATCCAGGAGACCCCGCTCTCTCATGCAGAGGTCATCGAAGCCGGAGCCGCGGCCGCCCCGCGCATCTCCCGTCTGCTCGCCGACATCGTCGCGAAGCTCTGAGACGGCCAGCCCCACTCCGCGCTCCCCCGCCCCGCCACCGCGAATTCGCAAAGGACCTCATATGACCCGCGTAGCCGACCGCTTCACGAATGGATTCGACGCCGAGGTGGTCCGTGCCTGGATCGCCGACGACCCTGATCCGCAGACGGCCATCTCCTTGGAGCACATCCTCGCCGAGGCCGAGAGCGGCGACGAGGCGGCGGTCGCCGATCTCGAGGACCGGTTCTCCGGTCCCCTCGTCTTCGGCACGGCCGGTCTGCGCGGCGAGATCGCCGCCGGCCCTAACCGGATGAACCGAGCCGTCGTCATCCGTGCCGCCGCCGGACTGGCCGCATTCCTCGCAGACACCGTCGGTGAGGGCTTCCAAGTCGTCATCGGGTGCGATGCTCGGTACAAGTCCGCGGAGTTCGCCGCCGACACTGCCGCCGTCATCACCGCCGCCGGCGGAGTCGCGATTCAGCTGCCCGAGCAGCTGCCGACCCCGCTGCTGGCTTTCGCGCTGTCGCAGCGCGGGGCCGATGCCGGAGTCATGGTCACGGCCAGCCACAACCCACCGGCTGACAACGGCTACAAGGTCTACCTGGGACAGCGTCCGCTGCAGGCGATCGGATCCGAGGCCGACGCCGAAGCGGGTGCCGGAGCGCAGATCGTCAGCCCGGCCGATGCGCTCATCGCCGAAAAGATCTCAGCAGTCGAGTCCGTGGCGTCTGTGTCACGTGCGGAGTCCGGGTGGGAACATCTCGACGAGTCGATCGTCGAGGACTATCTGTCGCGCATCGACGATCTGGGTGTCCGGGCGGAGTCGGATCTCTCGATCGTGCTGACCTCGCTGCATGGTGTCGGTGCCGGAGTCGCCGAGGCTGCTCTGACCCGCACCGGGTTCACAAACCTCCACCCGGTGGCCTCCCAGCAGGCACCGGATCCGGACTTCCCGACGGTGTGCTTCCCGAACCCGGAGGAAGCCGGCGCACTCGATGAGTCCTTTGCCCTGGCCCGTGAGGTCGGTGCCGAACTCATCATCGCCAACGATCCGGATGCAGACCGGTTCTCTGCGGCCATCCCCGATGAGTCGGCGGCCATCGGCTACCGTCAGCTCTCCGGCGACGAGGTGGGGCTGCTGTTGGGTGAGGACCTCGCCGACCGACTCGCAGAAAGCGGTTCAGACGGCGCCGTTTTCGCGAACTCGATCGTGTCCTCCCGGGCTCTCGCGGCTGCGGTTAAGAGCCACGGTTTCGCCGCAGTGAACACACTCACTGGTTTCAAGTGGATATCTCGTGCCAGTCTCGGGCTTGTCTTCGGCTACGAAGAAGCACTCGGCTACTGCGTCGACCCTATGATCGTACGCGACAAGGACGGGATTTCGGCGGCTGTGACGTTCGCAGCGCTGGCCTCACGGCTCAAGGCTGCGGGCAGCAGCATCGAGGCCGAGCTCGATCGCATCCGCAATCGCGACGGATACTTCGCCACCGCTCCGCTGAGTTTCCGTCTCGACGATGTCTCTCTCATCGGCACGGCCATGGCGAAGCTGCGTGAGAACCCTCCGGCCGCTCTTGCCGGCTCCCCGGTCGCCGAGGTCCACGACCTGTCGGCAGGGTATGAGGGGCTGCCGCCGACCGATGGAATCCTGCTCCTCTCGGAGTCGAACTCGCGGGTCATCGTGCGTCCTTCGGGTACCGAGCCGAAACTGAAATGCTATCTCGAGGTCGTCGCCGAACCCTCGGAAATCCAGGCTGCGGCCGAGGCCGATGCACGTGCTGCGGCCAGCGCCGGAGTGCGCCTGCCGACCGCCTCGGCCAGCGCCTCGCTCAAACCGGCCCTAACGGAGCGCCTGAACACGATCACCACCGAGCTCAAAACCTTCTTCGCCCTCTAATTACTACCTCACGGCGGCCCAGCAACCTCGCGCGAGGTTGCTGGGCCGCCGTCACGTAGTATTTAGGGCCAGTAGCTGTAATAAGGAGGCGACGATGGACGTTCCTCACGATCCAGAGGTCGACGCGGTTCTGACCAGCCTGCTGGGATCACTGGGCGAAAGCAGCAGCGTCTTCGGTGCCGGTCGACTCGGTGCCGAGTGGTCGGCGAAGCGGCTGAAGACCGAAACCCATCACGCCGTCATCGAAGTTCCACCGGATGAGACCGAACGCGTTCTCAATCAGGTGACTCAGCTGGTGTCCGCACACGCTCCTGCGACCGACGACCCTGTCGTCACCATCCGCGGTGTCATCGGATCAGGCTTCGCGTCGATGAATCCGGCCTACGTCATCGTCGTACTCGACCGGAGAGAGTCGACCCTGGGGATCGCGGCCCATGCAAAAGAGGGCCTCATCAAACAGCGAACGGCGCAGAAGGCCGTCACTAAGATCCGGGAAGCCATCGCCCTCTGACACTCCCAGAACTACCTGACGGCGGCCCAGCTACCTCGCGCGAGGTAGCTGGGCCGCCGTCAGGTAGTAATTAGAGGGAGTTGAGGATTGCGGCGCTGCCGGAGAGGCCCAAGCGGGACGCGCCGGAGGCGATCATCTCTTCGGCGGCTTCGGCGGTGCGGATTCCGCCGGAGGCCTTCACCCCGAGGCGGTCGCCCACGGTCTCGCGCATGAGAGACACAGCATGAGCGCTGGCGCCTCCGGCCGGGTGGAAACCGGTCGACGTCTTGACGAATCCGGCTCCGGCGGCCTCCGAGCGGCGGCAGGCCTCGACGATCTGCTCGTCGTTGAGCGCAGCCGATTCGATGATGACCTTGACGAGGGCGTCCCCGCTGGCCTCGACGACGCCGCGGATATCGGCCTCGAGTCCGTCGAAGTCCCCGGCGACGGCCTGTCCGATGTTGATGACCATGTCGACTTCGGCAGCACCGTCGGCGACGGCCTGAGCAGCCTCGGCGGCTTTGATCTCCGGCTTCACCTGGCCGGAGGGGAACCCGACGACGGTCGCCACGACGAGCTCACCCGGATCGGTGATCGGCAGCATGGACGGTGACACGCAGATCGCGAGCACGCCCAGCTCCTTCGCCTCCGCCACGAGGGCATCGACGTCGGCGCGGGTCGCTTCGGGCTTGAGCAGGGTGTGGTCGATGATGTTCGCGACATCGGTGCGGCTGGTCATTCGGTCCTCCAGAAGTGGTCGTGCAAGGTTGCGTGGTCGTGCATGGTTGCGCGTGCAGGTGCCGCGCAGAGTCATCAGGTCCAGCGTAGCGAGGCCAGCGGCCGCGCGGCAGTGCTGAGAGTGTGCGATTCGGCTCAGGTGATCGTGTCGAAGACGATCGATTCCGGCACCGAGGCGGCATCCCCGCCGATCTCGACCGCGGACTCCAAAGCCTCGATGGCGCGCTCGAACCGTTCCGGGGTCGCCGTGTGCAGTGTCATGAGCGGCTGACCGGCCGTGACCGTGTCCCCTGGTTTGGCGTGCAGTTCGATTCCGGCCACGTCTTGGACCGGGTCTTCCTTCCGTGCCCGTCCGGCGCCGAGACGCCACGATGCCACCCCGACGCCCAGCGCGTCGAGCTTCGTAAGCACCCCGGAGTCGGTCGCTGTGACGACCTCAGTGTGCTCGGCGACCGGCAGAGCGGCGTCCGGGTCGCCGTGCTGGGCGCGGATCATCTGCTTCCACTTGTCCATGGCCCGACCGTCGGTCAGCGCGGCTCGAACATCGACATCGGTCTTGCCTGCCAGGCGCAGCATCTCCTCCGCCAGAGCCACTGTGAGATCGACGACGTCGGCGGGTCCGCCGCCGGCGAGGACCTCGACGGATTCGCGGACCTCGAGGGCATTGCCGACGGTCAGGCCCAAGGGCGTGGACATATCGGTGAGCAGCGCCGAGGTGTTGACGCCTGCGGCCTTGCCGAGTTCGACCATCGTCTGCGCGAGTGTGCGAGCCTTCGTCAGGTCCTTCATGAACGCACCGGAGCCGACCTTGACGTCGAGGACGAGACCGGAGGTGCCCTCGGCGATCTTCTTCGACATGATCGAGGAGGCGATGAGCGGAATGCAGTCGACCGTCGAGGTGATGTCGCGCAGGGCGTAGAGCTTCTTATCGGCCGGCGCCAATCCGGATCCGGCGGCGCAGATGACGGCGCCGACGTCCTCGAGCTGGTCGACGATCGCCTCGTTGCTCAGTCCCGCCTGCCAGCCGGGAATCGATTCGAGCTTGTCCAGGGTGCCTCCGGTGTGGCCGAGGCCGCGGCCGGAGAGCTGTGGGACGGCCACGTCGAAGACGGCGACGAGCGGGGCCAGGGGCAGGGTGATCTTGTCGCCGACTCCCCCGGTCGAATGTTTGTCCGAGGTGGGCCGGGACAGGGACGAGAAGTCCATGCGCTCACCGGAGTCGATCATCGCCTGCGTCCAGTGCGCGATCTCAACCGGTGCCATGTCGTTGATGAAGATCGCCATGGCCAGGGCCGCCATCTGCTCTTCGGCGACAGCACCCCGAGTGTAGGCGTCGATGACCCAGTCGATCTGCTCCTTGCTCAGGGCTCGGCCATCTCGCTTTGCGGCGATGACGTCGACGGTGTCGAATGCTTCTACGCTCACGGTCTCAATCCTTCGTTCTCGTCGAAATCTGTGTTGTCGACGATGCGTGCGTTGTCGTCGAAATCTTCGTTGTCATCAATCCCTGTGATGACATTCCGGGCCACAGCCGCCTCGGCGGGGGGGGGTAGGACTCGTCAGTGCTTGGCCTCATGGCCGTCGCGCGCCCCGGCCAGGTGGTCGGGGCCGAAGGCTTCGGGCAGGACCACGGACATCGGGGCGCGTCCGCTGGGCATGTTGATGACGAGGTCGTTGCCGCCGTGTTCGAACAGCAGCTGTCGGCATCGCCCGCAGGGAACGAGGGTGTTGCCCTCTCCGTCCACGCAGTCGAAGGCGACGAGGCGGCCCCCGCCGGTCATGAACAGCTCGGAGACCAGCGAGCATTCCGCGCACAAAGTCACCCCGAACGAGGCATTCTCGATGTTGCAGCCGCCGACGATGCGACCGTCGTCGACGAGACCGGCGGCTCCGACAGGGTAGTTCGAGTACGGCACATAGGCCTTCGTCATCGCCCGCGTCGCCTCGGCTCGCAGCAGCTCCCAGGTGCCTTCGCTGAGGTCTTCGGGGCTGACCGGGGTGGGTTCCTCGCTCCAAACCGGGTCGGTCGACTCGGGTGCGGAAGCGCGGGGTTCGGGGGCAGTCATGGGGATATCTCTTCCTTCGGGTGGTGACTGTGGGGTGATCGAGGGGAAATGCCGATCCATCGCCGAGGCGGGGCTCACTTCACGTAGGGCACACCTTCCGCGGCCGGCGGGCGGACCCGACCGACGAATCCGGCGACAGCGAAGACGGTGACGATGTAGGGCAGCATGAGCAGCAGCTCGTTGGCCACCGGGGTGCCGATGGACTGCAGAGTGTTGCCGAGGCTCTTGGAGAATCCGAACAGCAGGGCCGCGAACAGCGCACCTTTCGGGTTCCACTTGCCCAGGATCATCGCGGCCAGGGCGATATAGCCCTGTCCTGCCGACATCTCCTTGCCGAACGCCAATCCGGAGCCGACAGTGAAGAAGGCACCGCCGAGACCGGCGATGGCACCGGCGAGCAGCGTATTGCGCACGCGGGTGAAGTTGACCTTGATGCCGACGGTGTCCGCCGCCTTCGGGTGCTCACCGACGGCGCGCATCCGCAGACCCCATTTCGAGCGGAACACGAAGATCTGCAGCGCGATGACGACGACGTACATGATGTAGACGAGGATGTTCTGGTCGAACAGCACCCGTCCGAGCACCGGAATGTCCGAGAGCAGCGGGATCGGCAGGTTCGGCAGTTTCTGGCGGGAGTTCCACAGTCCCGGGTCCTGGGTGAGAACCGTCGAGTAGAGGAAGCTCGTGATGCCGACGACGAGGACGTTGAGGACCACGCCGATGATGATCTGGTTGACCCAGTACTTCACCGCGAAGAAGGTGAGCACCACGGCGACCAGGGCACCGGCGATGGGAGCTGCGAGCAGTCCCGCATACGGGTTCTTCACCACGGAGGCGACGACCGCGGCGAGGAACGCACCAGCGAGCAGCTGGCCTTCGATGGCGATGTTGATGATGCCCGAACGTTCTCCCACGAGACCGCACATGGCGCCGAAGATCAGCGGCACGGACAGTGCCAGGGCTCCGGCGAGCAGCGTCGTCAGCGGGATGACGCCTCCGGATCCGCCGCCGGCCCAGGCGAGGAAGGAGAGAACGAAGATGACGCCGAAGAGCATCGGGAACCACGAGCCGAGGTCGATGCGCCTGATCGCCACATAGATGGACACGGCGGCCATGATGATGAGCAGGATGCCCAGCGTCAGCCCCGCCGCGGTCGAGGACACGGCGAAGTCGGGGATGGCGAAGAAGTCTCCGCCGGTGGCCACCCGGAAAGTCGTCTCCCCGTCACGGCCGATGAGGCCGAAGAAGATGAGCGAGACGAGGGCGAGGATCGTATAGACGATCGGGAACTTCCAGGCGATGGGCGCAAGCGCCTTGACCTGGGTCGAAGGTGTCTTATCCATGGTCTGAGCAGTCATCTCAGTCCTCCTTCCGCTTGAGCACCGGTGTGGGCAACCGGAAGATCGACCTCACCAGGGGCGGGGCCGCGATGAGCAGCACGATGACGGACTGGACGACGAGGACGATGTCGATCGGCGTACCGGTCTGGGACTGCATGAGGTAGCCGCCGGCCTTGAACGCGCCGAAGAGCAGGCCCGCAAGGAACGTCCCCAGCGGTTTCGACCTTCCCAGCAGGGCGACGGTGATGGCGTCGAAGCCGATCGATCCGCTGATTCCGCCGGTGAGTTTGTATTCGGTGCCGAGCACCTGAGCGGCACCGCCGAGTCCGGCCAGGGCACCGGCGACGATCATGACGAGGATCGTCACCTTCGACACGGAGATGCCTGCGGTCCGGGCCGCGTGCGGGTTCGCGCCGACGGCCTTGAACTCGAAGCCGATCGTCGAACGCTCGAGCAGCCACCACACGAAGATCGTGGCGAGGATGGCGATGATGAACCCGAAGTGGAGACGGAACGGCGGTGGCAGCAGCAGGAACATCTGCGCGGAGTCGTCGATGACGCGGGACTGCGGGTTCGCCGAGGTCGTGTGCGTGAACCAGTTCTGCTTGAGCAGGTAGCCCAGTGCGTAGCCGGCGATCGAGTTGAGCATGATCGTCACGATCACCTCGTTGGCACCGGTGCGTGCCTTGAGGACACCGGCGATTCCGGCCCAGATCGCACCGCCGATGATTCCGCCGATCGCGGCCACGAGCATGTGGACGACGGGAGGCAGCGGCAGCGCGTAGCCGAGGAATCCGGCGATGGTCGCGCCGAGGATGACCTGGCCCTGACCGCCGATGTTGAACAGACCGCAGCGGAAGGCCAAGGCGATGCCGAGACCGGTGAGGATGAGCGGGGTGCCCGAGACCATCGATTCGGTCAGGGGGCGGATGGCGCGTTCGGTGGTGCGTGCGTCCCAGTCGAAGACCGCTCCGCGGAACAGCGCCGAATAGGCATTGCCGACGGTCTGGAAGAGCGTGGCGAAGAACTCGCCGGGAGCGGCGAAGAAGTTCTCGGCCGCCGCGACGACCTCCGCGTTCGACACAGCGATGAGGACACCGCCGAACAGAAGGGCGAGAACGATCGCCAGCAGCGAGACCAGCCAGGATCCCGACATGATCTGCTGGAGCAGAGTCTGTTCCTTGCCGTCCTCGGTCTCGGACTCCGGCGGCGGTGCCGCGGAAGGAGCCGCCGGTGAGATATCAGTCGTCATTTGGTCTCCTCCGCCGAGGTGGTGGCTGAGTCGTCGTCCGTCGCCTCGAGGGCTTCGTCGGCGGGAACGCCGGCCATCATCAGGCCCAGTGCTTCGCGGGAGGTCTCGGGTCCCACGATGCCGACGATGCGCCCGGCGTACATCACGGCGATTCGGTCGGCGAGGCCGTAGACCTCGTCGAGTTCGGTCGAGACGATGATGCAGGGGGTGCCGGAATCGCGTTCGGCGATGACGCGCTTGTGCACGAATTCGATCGATCCGACGTCGAGTCCGCGGGTGGGCTGGCTGGCGATGAACAGTCGCAGATCGCGGCCGAGCTCGCGGGAGAGCACCACTTTCTGCTGGTTTCCGCCGGAGAGGGTCGAGATCGGATCGGAGACGCTGCCGAGGCGGATGTCGAACTCCTCGACCTTCTTCTTCGCCTCTTCGTTGATGACCTTCGACCGCATATTCAGGCCCTTGGCATAGGGCTCACGATCGTAGACGTCGAGGATCATGTTCTCGCGGATCGCAAACTCCGCGATGATGCCGTCGGTCGACCGATCTTCGGGAACAAATCCGATACCGGCACCGAGGCGGTCCTTGACCGAATCCCCGACGAGCTTCTTCCCGTCGAGGGTGATCGTGCCCAACCGCGGTTCGGTGAGACCGATGATCGTCTCGGCCAGTTCGGTCTGCCCGTTGCCCTGGACGCCCGCGACGGCGAGGATCTCGCCGCGACGGACGTCGAAGGACACATCGTCGACGACGACGTTCTCGGCCTTGTCGACGACGGTGAGTCCGCGCACCTGGAAGGTGGCATCGCCGGGATCGGCGGCCTCCTTCTCGGTCGTCAGCGACACGGCTCGGCCGACCATCTGGCTGGCCAGCTCGGTCTCAGTCGACTCCGGCGAGGCCTCGCCGACGATCTTTCCGCGGCGGATAACCGTGATCGAATCAGCGATCGCCCGGACCTCACGGAGTTTGTGGGTGATGAAGACGATCGACGTGCCCTGCTCCTTGAGCTGGCGCATGATCGAGATCAGTTCGTCGGTCTCCTGCGGAGTGAGCACAGCCGTGGGCTCGTCGAGGATGAGGATCTCGGCATCCCGGGACAGGGCCTTGATGATCTCCACTCGCTGCTGGGCGCCGACCGGCAGATCCTCGATGAGGGCATCGGGATCGATGTTGAAATTGAAACGCGAAGAGATCTCCTTGACCTTCTTGCGCGCCTCGCTGATGTCGAGGAGCCCGAGGCTCTTCGTCGGTTCGTAGCCCAGCGCCACGGATTCGGCGACGGTGAACACGGGCACGAGCATGAAATGCTGGTGTACCATGCCGATGCCCGCAGCGACGGCGTCGCCCGGCCCGGAGAACTTCACCGGCTTGTCGTCGATGAGGATCTCTCCCCCATCGGCGTCGTAGAGTCCGTAGAGGACATTCATCATGGTGGACTTGCCGGCGCCGTTCTCACCCAACAGGGCGTGGATCTCGCCCGGTTCGATGGTGAGATCGATGTGGTCGTTGGCCACGAACGATCCGAACACCTTGGTCATCCCGCGAAGCTCGAGTTTCACTGCTTCCGGTTCTCCTCACAAACTTGAAAACTGCAGGGCCGAAAGAACTCGGCCCTGCAGTTTAACCGACGAGCTTACTTCGGTGTGCTCTCAGACTCGACGACCAGGCTGCCATCGACGATCTGCTTCTTCAGATCCTCGACCTTCTTCTTCACGTCCTCGGGAACCTTGTCCTCGAAGTCGTGGTACGGAGCGAGGCCCACGCCTTCGTTCTCAAGCGTACCGACGTAGGGCTCATTGGAGAAGTTGTCCTCCGAGCCTTCCTTGATGGTGTCTTCGACGGCCTGCGAGATCTGCTTGACCACCGAGGTGAGGATGATGTCTCCGTATTCGGTCGACTCGTAGCCGTCGGAGTCGACCCACACGAGGTTGACGTCGCCGGCTTCCTTCGCCGCCGCTGCGGCACCGAGGCCGACGGGTCCGGCCACGGGCATGATCACGTCGGCGCCCTGCGAAATGAGCTGCTTGGTCAGCTCCTGGCCCTGGCCCTGGTTCTCGAAGTCACCGGAGAACGATCCGTCCTGCTTCTCCTTGTTCCAGCCGAGCAGCTTGACGTCCTTCTTGTTTTCCTCGTTGAACTTGTCCACGCCATCGGCGAAGCCGTCCATGAAGATCGTCACCGACGGAATCTGGATGCCGCCGAAGGTGCCGACCTTGCCCGACTCCGAGGTCGCGGCCGCAACATAGCCGGCCAGGTACGCGGCCTCGGCGGTGTTGAAGACGACTGCCTTGGCGTTGTCGATCGTCACCGGCTTGCCGTCGGCGTCGGAGAATGTGGAGTCGATGAGCGCGAAGTTGAGGTCCGGGTTCGCTTCGGCGGCTTCCTGGATCGTGTCCTCGAGGAGGAATCCGACGCCGAAGGTGAGGTTGCAGCCCTGCTGCACCATGTTGTCGACGTTCGGCCCGAAGTCCGCGTCGCCCTGCGATTCGGCGAGCTTCTCTTCGATGCCGAGGTTCTTCTTCGCGTTCTCCATGCCCTCCCGACCGGACTGGTTGAAGGACTGATCGTCCCAACCGCCGGAGTCGGAGACCATGCAGGCGAGGTAATCCGAACCGGATTCGCCTCCTTCGCCTGAACCACAGGCCGAGAGGACGAGGGCGGATGCGGCGATCATCGACACCGCTGAAGCGAGCTTCTTCACGTTTTCTCTTTTCTGATACAGACAGTGCACACGGATGAGGGCCCTGTCTGCCCCTACCGAAAATGTGAAACCACTGGACGAACTGTCATATTTTAATGAGTTTCGGTCAGTCTAATGTACCGAAGTCATTTCAGCGGCTCCGCTAGCACCTCAATCACGGACACCGATATGAAAAAGAAATATTCCGTCATGCATGACCGTTTTCGGTCCGCGATGCGAACGCGGAGGCCTCTGACTTTGAGACAGAAAGACGACGAACGAAGTAGGTGGACCGCCGGACCGACGGCGCAGAAGACGAACCGCGGTGAACTAGGCTAGAGACTGCTATGGCACATCTCCTCGGGGCAGAAGCCCTCCACCTCGAATATCCCACGCGCGTCGTCTTCGACTCGGTCACTCTCGGTGTCGAGTCCGGTGACATGATCGGCATCGTCGGCCGTAACGGCGACGGCAAGTCGAGCCTGCTCGGCATGCTCGCGGGCACCATCGAACCCGATTCCGGACGCGTGACGTATCGCGGCGGGCTGCGTCTGGGCATGCTCGGCCAGCGCGATGACCTCGATGACGAGGCAACCGTCGGCTTCTCGGTCGTCGGCGATGCCGCCGATCACGAATGGGCCGCCGATCCGCAGGCCCGTGACATCATCTCCGGTCTCATCGCCGATCTCGATTGGAATGCGCGGATCTCCTCGCTCTCCGGCGGTCAGCGCCGCCGAGTGGCTCTGGCGGCTCTGCTCATCGGCGATTGGGACATGCTCATCCTCGATGAGCCGACGAACCACCTCGATGTCGACGGCATCGCGTGGCTGGCGAAGCATATTCGCGGGCGGTGGCCGAAGAACGCGGGAGCCCTGCTGCTGGTCACCCACGACCGGTGGTTCCTCGACGAGGTGTGCACGAAGACCTGGGAGGTCCACGACCGCATCGTCGAGCCTTTCGAAGGCGGTTATGCCGCCTATGTCCTCCAGCGCGTCGAGCGCGATCGGATCGCCGCCGCCACCGAGGCGAAGCGACAGAATCTCATGCGCAAGGAACTCGCATGGCTGCGACGCGGTGCTCCCGCCCGGACGTCGAAGCCGAAGTTCCGCATTGAAGCCGCCAACCAGCTCATCGCCGATGTGCCGGAGGTGCGCAATCCGATCGAGCTGAAGAAAATGGCCACGGCCCGCCTGGGCAAGGACGTCGTCGATCTGCTCGACGTGTCCAAGCACTTCGCCGAGACCACGATTCTGGAGGATGTCACGTGGCGCATCGGTCCCGGTGAGCGCACCGGGATCCTCGGTCCGAACGGTGCTGGGAAGTCGACGCTCTTAGGTCTGGTCTCGGGAGAGATCGAACCCGATGCGGGTCGGGTCAAGCGCGGCAAGACCGTGCAGATCGGTGTGCTCGATCAGCAGTTCAAGGATCTGGCCCGCATCGCCGAATCCCGTGTGCGCGAAGTCCTCGCCGAGTCGAAGACCTCGTTCAACATCGAAGGCAAGGACTTCACTCCGGCCCAGCTGCTCGAACGGCTCGGCTTCGCGAAGGAGCATCTGTCCGCCCGGGTCAAGGAGCTCTCCGGCGGGCAGAAGCGCCGACTCCAGCTTCTGCTGCTGCTCATGGCCGAACCCAAT
This sequence comes from Brevibacterium sp. Lmc1, assembly GCF_057654315.1. Taxonomy (NCBI): domain Bacteria; kingdom Bacillati; phylum Actinomycetota; class Actinomycetes; order Micrococcales; family Brevibacteriaceae; genus Brevibacterium; species Brevibacterium sp. Lmc1. Next base: position 3,026,895 of record NZ_CM172803.1, read on the forward strand.
GTCATCATCCTCGACGAGCCGACGAACGACGTTGACTCGGACATGCTCGCGGCGATGGAGGATCTCCTCGATTCCTGGCCGGGCACCCTCATCGTCGTCTCCCACGACCGGTACCTGTTGGAGCGGGTCACCGATCAGCAGTACGCGATCCTCGACAACGGACTGCGCCATGTTCCCGGCGGCGTCGAAGAGTACTTGCGGCTGCGAGCCGAACAGGAATGCCGCGGCACTGCAGGTTCGAACAGGGCTTCCGGCGGTTCGAACGGGGCCACAGCGGGAAACGACGGGACCGGTTCCGGTGGGGCCGCCTCGGCGAGCGAGGGATCCGCATCGGTTCCGAAGCTGTCCGGCGCGGAAGCCCGGGCGGCGAAGAAGGAACTGTCGTCGATCGAGCGGCGGATGGACAAGCTGAACACTCAGATCGCGAAGAAGCACGAGGAGATGGCCGCCCACGACCAGACCGATTTCGAGGGACTGGCCAAGCTCACGGCCGCGATCCGCGAGTCCCAGGACGAACTCGACGAACTCGAGATGCGCTGGCTCGAAGCGTCCGAAGCTCTCGAGGCCTGAGTGATCGACGAAGCGACGATGCGAGACCTGCTCGAGGCGGAACGAGCGGAGACGCAGGCGCTCATCGACCGCCTGACTCAGGGAATCGATGAGGTCTCGGCCGCTCGCGAGGGCGACAACAGCGACGACGAGCACGATCCGGAAGGGGCGACGCTCGCCTTCGAACGGTCGCAGGCCGCGACCTTGCTCGAACAGTCCGAGAATCGCCTCGAGGAGATCGCCGAGGCGGTCGACCGCCTGAACGCGGGCACGTTCGGGACCTGCATCGACTGCGGCAGACCCATCGCCGAGGCGCGGCTGGAGGCCCGCCCCTACGCGGCCAAATGCGTGAACTGCGCCGCCCGCGGCTAGTCGTTTCCATCCCCTTTCGCACGCACGAGTGCACCGTCGCACACGACCGGGCGACCGCCTCGGCGCCGGTCTGAACTTTCCCCAAAGCCTGCCGGGTGCGGTAGTGTATCGGCGTGTCATCACGGGACTATCGCATCGACCGCGCCAAGGGAATACTCATCTTCCTGGTGGTTCTGGGCCACCTCCTCGCCAGGACCTCCCCATGGGAGTCGCCGATCCTGGGCGCACCGATGTACTTCGTCTACATGTTCCACATGCCGGCGTTCGTCTTCCTTGCCGGCATCACGGCGAAGTCGAACAAACTGGCCGAACGGGTTCTGACCTACTTCGTCCTCCTCGCCACGGTGCTGCCGCTCATGTGGGGGTGGATGTGGCTCTTCGGGCTCAATCCCGACTACGACTTCCTCCGACCGTTCTGGTACACGTGGTTCCTGCTGTCGATGGCGTGGTGGATGATAACGGTCCCCTTCATCGAGCGATTCCCGCGCACGATGCTCGTCGCTTCTCTGGTCGTCGGGCTCTTCGGCGGATTGCTGCCGGTCCTCGACACCGAGCTCTCCGCGGCTCGGACGATGGCGTTCTGGCCGTTCTTCGTCATCGGCAAGCTCTACGGCAAGCAGATCATCGACTGGGCGGGCAGCCTCGCGATCTGGCAGAAACTCTGTCTCAGTGCCGCTGCCCTCGCGGCCGTCGGATATTTCTTCCTCGACCAGGTCGACTACAACTGGCTCTACGGCAGCCTCAACTTCGCCCACTTCGACGTCAGCGTTCCCGAAGGCGTGGGACTGCGACTCATCGTCGACATCGGAGCGGTGCTGCTGACGCTGGCCCTTCTATCCTGGTTGAGCAATACGAAGGACACGATCGCGACGATCGGCAAGAACAGCCTCGCTGTCTACATCCTCCACGGATTCGTCGTCCGCGCCCTGCAGCCGGTCCTCGACGAAAGCCGCAACGTCCTCCACGACGCCGTCGTCCTGCTCATCTGTGTGGCCCTGGCCGTCGTCTGGACGGGCTTGCTCGCCTGGTCGCCCTTCGAACGCGCCCTGCGCTGGTGGTCCTCGACCGTCACCGGCCTGCTGCTCAAACCGTTCCCCTTCCTCCGGCCGGAGGACTCCGACCGTCGCAGCGGGCGAGGTCGCGGAGAGCGAGGCCGCAGCAGGCGAAATCGCGGAGAGCGAGGTCGCCGTGGAGATGCCGGCTACACCGGCGACACCTATCACCCCGGGGACGCCTACAGCGAGGGCGACGGACCGGACCGGCAGGGACTCGGGCTGCAGCCCATGCCCGGAGTCGGCTACCAGCACTCCCCCGGCTACGAACAGCAGCCCGGTCAGCAACAGTCGTTCGCCTCCCCCGCCCCGGTTGCGGGCGAGCCGTACCCGTTGCCGGGTTCACATGAGGTTCCGCAGAACAACGCCACCTACGAACCCACTCAGGAGGTGCCCGCCGGCGCAGCCCAGCGGGCAGTGCGCTACCGTCGCCTGCCGGTCTATCTCAGCGGCGACGAGGACCGCTGACGATCGGGCCGCCTCGGCGGTCGCTGATCTTTGCGGGGACCCCACCGGAGCCCGACATTGCAGGCTTTCGGTCGGGCCGCCTCGGCGAGGTCGTGTTCTTTCATGGCCTTCAGCGTCGAATTATGTCGATGTGACGGACCTCACTGCGCCGATTGATGGTGTGATAACAATGTTCGGGCCGTTTGCCCGGGCTCGGCCACATCATCGAATCGGAGAGCATCCATGACCGCGACCAACGCCCTGACCCAACGCCTCGATGCCGGCCCCGTGATCTGCGCGGAAGGCTTCCTGTTCGAGCTCGAGAAGCGCGGATATCTGTCTGCCGGCGAGTTCGTCCCCGAGGTGGCCCTCGAGTTCCCCGACGCCCTGCGCTCCCTCCACGTCGACTTCCAGCGGGCCGGCTCCGACATCGTCGAGGCCTTCACCTACAACGGGCACCGCGAGAAGATGCGCGTGATCGGCAAGGAAGATCTGCTCGAACCGCTCAACCGCGCCGCCCTCCAGATCGCCCGGTCGGTAGCCGACGCCAAGCCCGGGAACTTCATGGCCGGCAACATCTCGAACTCGAACATCTGGGACCCCGCCGACGAGTCCAAGCAGTCCGAGGTGCGAGCCATGTTCGCCGAGATGGTCGCCTGGGCGGTCGAGGAAGGTGCCGACCTCATCATAGGCGAGACCTTCTACTTCGCTGGTGAGGCCATCGCCGCCGCCGAGATCGCCAAGGCCAGCGGACTGCCCGTCGTCCTCACCCTCGCCCCGATGGCCTTCCAGGAGATGGCCGACGGGGTCGGGATCGTCGAGACCGCGCAGCGCCTCGAGCAGCTCGGCGTCGATGTCGTCGGGCTCAACTGCTTCCGCGGTCCCGCGACGATGCTGCCGTGGCTGAAAGAGATCCGTCAGGCAGTGTCCTGTCACGTCGGCGCCCTGCCGATCCCCTACCGCACCACTGAGGACGAGCCGACGTTCTTCAACCTCTCCGACCCCCGCGCCGAGGTGGCCTCCCCGCACGGACGCACGTTCCCCACCGCTCTCGATCCCCTGCAGACCAACCGCTACGAGATCGGCGCGTTCGCCAAGGAAGCCTATGACCTGGGCGTCAACTACATCGGAGTGTGCTGCGGCGCGACCCCGATGCACATCCGCGAGGTCGCCGAGGCGGTCGGACTGACCACCGATGCGAGCCGCTTCTCCGAGAACATGGCCAACCACTTCATGTACGGCAGCAACGAACGGCTCGCCGACAACGTCGTGGCCCTCGGAGACACTGCCTGAGACTCGGGAGCATCGCTCACAGCTAGGCGAACGAGGGTGCCTGAGCGTCCCCGCCATAAGGCACTCGAGCGTTCTGAGCACCCCCCCCCTCACTGTCAGGGCCACCCCATACAGTCAGCGCCATAACCCCTCGCAGGAACGGGAGGTTATAGCGCTGACTGTATGTGCTGCGACTACCGGTAGGCAGTGCCACTGGCGGTGCGTGATGCTTCCCGGCGTTCTGCCTGTAGGCAGTGCCGGTTACGGTGCGTGATGCTTGGCGACCGCGCGGGGTCGCCCGTGAGCGCTCAGGCTTCGGCGGTCACGCCGATCGAGTCGAGAGCGGCCTCGAGGCGCGCGATCGTGCCGTCGATGTCGCCGAGCTTGTCGAGACCGAACAGGCCGATGCGGAAACTCGAGAAGTCCTCGGGCTCATCGCACTGCAGCGGCACGCCGGCAGCGATCTGCACACCGACTTCCTTGAAGCTGGCACCGGTCGCGAGCTTCGGATTGTCGGTGTGGACGACGACCACGCTCGGCGAGGCGAACTCGTCCGAAGCCACCGAGGGCAGTCCGCGTTCGGCGAAGACCGCGCGCACGCGCTGTCCGAGTTCGGCCTGCGCGGCGGCGAGCTTATCGAAGCCGCGCTCCTCGCTTTCGACCATGAGCTTGGCATTGTGCGCCAAAGCATCGGTGGGCATCGTCGCATGGTACGGCGCACGGCCGGCTTCGTATTCGTCGGCGATGAACAGCCACTTCTTCAGATCCATCGCGAAGCTCGTCGAGGTGGACGCCTCCACGGCGGCACGGCCGGCCTTGCTGAGCATGACGTAGCCGGCGCACGGCGATCCGCTCCACCCCTTCTGCGGAGCGGAGATGAGCACATCGACACCGAGGTCGGTCATCGACGCCCACACCGCGCCCGAGGCGATGCAGTCGAGAACGAAGATTCCGCCGACCGAGTGCACGGCCTCGGCAACCTGGCGAACGTAGTCATCGGGCAGGAGCATCCCCGAGGCGGTCTCGACGTGGGGAGCGAACACGACAGCGGGCTTCTCGCGCTCGATGGCGGCGACCACCTCGGCGACGGGGGCCGGCGACCACGGCGACTGGTGCTCGGCACTGTCCGGGGAGGCCTTGAGCACGGTCGTCTCCGAGGCGATGGCTCCGGCGTCGAGGATCTGCGACCAGCGGAAGGAGAACAGACCGTTGCGCACGATCAGCGCCTTCTTGCCGGTGGCGACCTGACGGGCAACGGATTCCATGGCGTAGCTGCCGCCGCCGGGGACGATGGCAGCGGAATCGGCGTCGTAGGCCGAGCGCAGGATCCGGTTGATCTCCTGCATCACGGATACGAACCGCTGCGACATGTGGTTGAGCGATCGGTCGGTGAAGACCACCGAGTATTCGAGCAGTCCGTCCGGGTCAACATCTTCGTGTGGCAAAGTCATGGCTCTAACATATCGACAGTCCGCCATCCGGGCCACCGGAGTCGATCAGTGAGACCGCAGCGACCCTCGCCGAGGCGGCCGAACGTCAGTTTCACCGCGCACCGAGGCGGCCCCGTCGTTCCGGTCGACCATCACCGAGGCGGCCCGACGATCAGACTTCGACTTCACCCCGATCCCCCGACCACAGGGTATGGAAGAACCCGGGACGGTCGGTGCGCGTGTAGGTGTGCGAACCGAAGCGATCGCGCTGGGCCTGGATGAGTGCGGCACTGCCCGCCTCGGTGCGCAGTCCGTCGAAGTAGGCCAGCGTCGAGGACAGTCCAGGCACGGCGATTCCGTGACCGATGGCCTCGACCACGGTCGTCCGCAGGGATTCCTGGCAGCGGTCGGCGACCTCGCGGACGAAGTCGGCGGCCAGCAGGTTCTCGGGCGGAGTCGGTACGTCGAAGGCCTCGACGATTCGATCGAGCAGGCGGGCCCTGATGATGCACCCGGCCCGCCAGATTCCGGCGAGCGCCCCGAGGTCGATGTCCCATCCGTGTTCGGCTGCCCCGACCGCGATCTCGTGGAAGCCCTGGACGTAGGCCATCACCTTGCCCAGCAGCAGGGCCTTGCCGATCTCCTCGATGCGAGCCGCACGCTCGTCCGGAGACAACGACGACGATCCGGCGCCGGGACGGGGACCGGCCAAGCGGAGTCCCTGAGCGCGCAGATCGACCGAGGATGACAGCGAACGGGAGAAGACCGCCTCGGCGATGGTGGGCACCGGAACCCCGAGATCGAGCCCGACCTGCGCCGTCCACGCACCCGTGCCCTTGGCCTTCGCGGCGTCGGCGACGATGTCGACGAACGGCCGACCCGTCGCCTCATCGACGTGGTCGAGGACGTCGGCGGTGATCTCGATGAGGTAGGACTCGAGCTCTCCGGTGTTCCAGTCGGCGAAGACTTCTGCGATCTCGGGCGGTGTCATGCCCAGGCCGTCACGCAGGAGGGTGAAGGCCTCGCTGATGAGCTGCATATCGGCGTATTCGATGCCGTTGTGGACCATCTTGACGAAATGGCCGGCCCCGTCGGTGCCGATGTGATCGACGCAGGCCTCGTCTCCGACCTTCGCAGCAATGGGTTCGAGCAGGGGACGCAGGCGCTGCCATGCGGTCTCCGATCCGCCGACCATGAGGGAAGGCCCGAGCAGGGCGCCGACCTCTCCCCCGGAGATGCCGACCCCGGCGAACTCGATGCCGGTGCCATCGAGTCGGGTCCCGCGGGCGATCGTGTCCCGGAAGTGGGAGTTGCCGCCGTCGACGATGATGTCTCCGGGGGCGAACGCCTCGGCGAGATCGCCGATCGCCGCATCCGTGGCGCCTCCGGCATTGACCATGAGGATCGCCACTCGTGGTTCGTTGAGCTTCCCGGCCAGGTCGGTCGGGTCGGTGGCGACGAGGAAGTCCGCCTCGGGGAAGTCCTGCGCCAGGTTCTGGGCGCGCTCGACGTCGCGGTCGTAGACGGCCACTCGGCGGCCCGACTCACGGGCGAGGTTGCGGGCGAGATTCGACCCCATCACGCCGGTTCCGATCACCGCGACATCGGCCTTCATCAGCATCCTTCTTCCCTGTGATCAGCAGTGTTGACAGTCGCTTCCCACCAGCACTACGGTGCAATAAATCTGTTTTAATAACTGATTATAGATATTTCTTCATATTTTATCGAGAGGTTTCGGTTATGGGTCACAGCCCTTTCCTTCCACCGCTCGTCATCATGGGTGTCTCGGGAACCGGCAAAACCGTCCTCGGCGCGCAGGTGGCGCACGCCCTCGACCGTCGATTCGTCGACGCCGACGATCTGCACTCCGCGGCGAACAAAGCGAAGATGAGTTCCGGGGTGCCGCTCACGGATGAGGATCGCTCCCCCTGGCTTAACAGCGTCGCCGTCGAGGCCGCCCGCACCCCGGCCCCGGTCATCGCGTGCTCCGCGCTCAAGCGCACCTACCGTGACCTGCTGCGCAGGTCGGCACCCTCACTCGTCTTCATCCACCTCGACGGTCCTCGCGAGGTCATCGCCGACCATCTGGCCCGCCGCGACCACGAGTTCATGTCTCCCGATCTGCTCGATTCGCAGCTGGCCACCCTCGAACCGCTCGCTGCCGAGGAAGCTCACGCCACCGTCGACGTCGACCGGTCGATTCCCGAGGTTCTGAATGCGATCCTCGAATCCGTAAAGCGGCTGAACGCATGATCGTCCCGTCCACCGTCCGCCCATCCATCTGACCTCAAGGAAGAGGAACAATGACCGAACTCGAATTGGCCTGGACCCTGCCGACTCCGGCCCTGCTGGGAATCGCAGCCGCGGCGATCGCCGTGCTGCTCCTGCTCATCATCAAGGCACGCGTCCACGCCTTCATCGCCCTCGTCATCGTCTCAGTGATCACAGCACTGGCCGCCGGCATCATGCCCGGCGACCTCATCGACGTCCTCTACGACGGCTTCGGATCCACCCTGGCCAGTGTGGCTCTGCTCGTCGGACTCGGTGCGATGCTCGGGCGGATGCTCGAACTCTCCGGCGGCGCCGAGGTGCTCACCGACGCCCTCATCCGCCTCTTCGGTGAGAAGCGCGCACCCTTCGCCCTCGGCGTGACCTCGCTGCTCTTCGGCTTCCCGATCTTCTTCGACGCCGGCCTCGTCGTCATGCTGCCGATCATCTTCACGATCGCGCGCCGCCTCGGCGGGTCTCTGCTGCTCTACGCGATGCCTGCGGCCATGGCATTCTCCGCCATGCACATCTTCGTACCCCCGCACCCCGGCCCTGTCGCAGCCTCCGGACTGCTCGGCGCGAACGTCGGCCTCGTCCTCATCTGCGGAATCATCATCGCCATCCCCTCCTGGTACCTCACCGGGTATCTGTTCGGGCTCATCATCGGCAAACGCATCGACGTCCCGGTCCCGACGGTCCTTTCGGCCGGGAAGGACGACAACTTCAAAGATTTCGCCTCGCGCCCGAAGCTCGGCCACGTCATCTTCCTCCTCGTCCTGCCTCTCGTGCTCATCTTCCTCAACACCGGGCTGAACTTCGCCGGTGAAGCAGGGTGGGTCGATATCGAATCGGTGGGCATCAGCTCCCTGCGACTGCTCGGAGAGACGCCGATCGCCCTGCTCATCACCGTCGTCATCGCCATGTGGCTGCTCGGCTGGAAGCAGAAGAAGGACCAGTCGCTCATCGAGACCGTCGTCGACTCCGCGCTCGGCCCGGTGTGCTCGATCATCCTCATCACCGGTGCCGGCGGCATGTTCGGCGGAGTGCTGCGTGCCAGCGGCATCGGCGATTCCCTGGCCGATTCGCTGGCTGCCCTCGGCCTGCCCGTCATCGTCGCCGGCTTCGTCATCGCCGCGATCGTGCGTATCGCACAGGGTTCGGCGACGGTGGCGCTGACGACCGCGGCGGCACTGGTCCAGCCGATCGTCGTCGGCAATCCGGACTTCTCGAGCCTGCAGGTCGTGGCGATCGTGCTGTCGCTGGCCGCCGGTTCGGTCTTCGCCAGCCACGTCAACGACTCCGGCTTCTGGCTGGTGTCCCGCTTCTTCGGGATGGATACGAAGACGACGCTGAAGACCTGGACCGTCGCCGAGACGCTGCTCGGCACCGTCGGATTCCTGCTCAGCCTCGCCCTCTACGGAGTCGTCAGCCTGTTCTGAAGCCGGTGCTCAGCCGCCCGGGCGCTTGGGTGCTCAGATGCCCGGGCGCCTCGGCACCTTCGTCAATTGCTGGGGTGCCGGGGTTCGTCAGCCCAGACGCTGCCCATCTCCGCATCGGCTTTGGCCACGATCTTCGCCATCGCGTCCTTCGCCCGGGCCGGGTCCTGCCCGCCGATGGCATCGGCGACGTCGAAGTGCCATTGCAGGGCATCCGGGTGCGGGAACTTCGGCATCAGTCCCGCTCCGGTGCGGCCGGCGAGGATCTCGCCGATGACGGTGTCGAAGGCGGCGAAGAGCTCGTTGCCTCCGGCGCCGAGCACTGCCCGGTGGAATTCCACATCGGCTTCGAGGAACGCCTCGACATCGCCCTGCCTGCCCGAGGCTCGCATCCGAGCGGCCAGACCCATGATCTCCTCGGCGGCTTCTGCAGGGGCATACTGTGCGGCCAGTCCGGCCGCTTCGGGTTCGATGGCCACTCGCAGTTCCGTCAGCGACCGCAGCTGCCGCGCCGGCGCCTCGGTCATCCTCCAGCGGATGACGAGCGGGTCGAGCAGCATCCATTCGCTCATCGCGAGCACGACGAGGCCGACCCGACGGATCGGCTGCAGCATGCCCAATGATTCGAGGACTCGGACGACTTCGCGCACCACCGACAGCGACACATCGTAGCGGGCACGCAGATCTTCGGCCTTGATGATCGTCCCGGCGGCCAGCCGCCCGGAGACGATGTCCTGTCCGACCTGATCGCGCAGCGTTTCATAGAGGTTGCCGCGATTCTCCGGGCTCGATTTCGGACTGTCGGCCGCCTCGGCGGGGGTCTGGTTCTCCTCCCCCACGGTCAGCCGCCGTCCACGATATGCGCTCCGGGGGCGGGCCCGGTGGTGCGCAGTGCTTCGTTGACGCCGCGCGTAGCCTGCAGGAGCACAGCGAGGTCGAGGGCGTGGTGGGCATCGCGGGCGAGGAAGCCGATCGTCGGCCCTGACCCGCTGAGCAGGGGCAGGACGGCGCCGGCGTCCCGGCCGGCCTCCATCACCTCGGCGATTTCGGGCATGAAGGACACGGCCGCCTCGGTGAGATCGTTCGCCGCGAATTCCGCGAGCGAGTCCGGTTCGCCGGCGGCGAGCGCCGTGAGCACCTGATCGGGGACGGTCGCGGGTGCCGGGTCGGGGTTGAGTTCGTCGAAGCGGGCGTAGACGTCCGGGGTGGGCAGGGGCGACGCCGAGGTGGCCATCACCCAGTGGAAGGTTCCGCGGGTGAGCACGGGGCTCAGCTTCTCCCCGCGACCGTGGCCGATGGCCGTGCCACCGCGCAGGAGGAAAGCGACGTCGGCCCCGACGGCGACCGCGCATTGGTGGAGGATCGCCTCATCGACTCCGCCGACGAGGTGAGCGGCTCCGACGAGCGCGGCGGCCGCGTCGGCCGATCCCCCGCCCATTCCGCCGGCCACGGGCACCTGTTTGTCGATGACGATGTCGAGGTCGCGCAGCACATCGACATCCCGGTCGCCCTCGAGCGCGGCGATGAGGAGGTCGACGGCGCGTCTGGCGAAGTTCGATTCATCGCGTGGGACCTCGGCATCCGCGTAGCGGCCCTGGACGATGATCGTTCGTGTTCCGCCCGGAATGAGAGTGAGGGTCTCGCCGAGGTTGAGCGCTTGGAATACGGTCGCGAGTTCGTGATACCCGTTGTTCGCCGCACCCACACCGAGGTGGATGTTTATCTTCCCCGGCGCCTGCACTTTCACCGGGGCCGGGATCGTCATGCGCGGATGCAGCGGGACGGTCATGGTGAGGGATCCTCGGCGGGCGGGGCCGGTGCAGCGGCATCTCCGTTGGAGGCGCCACCGTCGTCGACGGCAACAGCGGCGAGGCGTTGGAAGTCGGCGACGGTGAGGGCCTCGCCGCGGGTCTTCGGGTCGATTCCGGCGGCCGTCAGCAGGTCTTCGGACTGTTGGGGGCTGCCGGCCCATCCGGACAGGGCTGCGCGCAGGGTCTTGCGGCGCTGGGCGAAAGCGGCGTCGATGAGGGTGAAGAGGCGGCTGCGCACGGCCGGGTCGCGGTCGGTGCGGGTGACGTCGATGCGGACGAGTCCGGAGTCGATGTTCGGGGCCGGCCAGAACACGTTCTTGCCGATCTTGCCCGCCAGCTGCACGTCCCCGTACCACTGGGCTTTGACGCTGGGGACTCCGTAGGTGCGGGAGCCGGGGGCGGCGGCGAGCCGTTCGGCGACTTCGAGCTGGACCATGACGAGGACGGTTGTCAGGCTCGGGAAGGTCTCGAGGAAGTGCAGCAGCACGGGCACGGCCACGTTGTAGGGCAGGTTCGCCACGAGCGCATCGGGCTGGTTCTCGGCATCGGCGTCAGGCGTGTCGGTCGCGGCTTTGGTGGTGTGCTGCGGCGTGGGCAGCGTCGTGACGCGGAGTGCATCGGCGTTGACCAGCTGGAACGGTGCCTCACTGCCGGCGAACCTGTCGACGGTGCTCGGCAGCTTCTGTGCGAGCAGTTCGTCGATCTCGACCGCGGTGACCCTGTGACCGGCTTCGAGCAGGCCGAGGGTGAGCGAACCGAGTCCCGGACCGATCTCGACGACGTTCGAGTTCTCATCGAGCCCTGCGGCGGTGACGATCGAGCGCACGGTGTTGGGGTCGATGACGAAGTTCTGGCCCTTCTGCTTCGTCGGGCGCAGACCGATGTCAGCGGCTAATTCGCGGATATCGCGGGCGGTCAATAACGTCACAGCCAACAACTTACCGCAACGGTCGGCTCGCACAATCACCTCGGCGGCCCGGCGGTTCGGCCGGTCCGCCTCGCCGCGGGGAATGACCCCACCGCGCAGACGATAGGGTGAAGCCTATGGATCCGCAGACACTGACCGAACTGCTCGACGTCGCCGTCCTCGAACGTCTCGACCGCATCGACGACCTCGAGGGCGATGAGCTCGCCCGGTCCACGGCCCTGCGCAAGGAGGGCTACTCCTCCGAGGTAACTGCGGCCCTGCTCACTCAGGCGCGGCTGCGTCAGGAGGCGGCAGCGAAGCTCGGACCTTTCGCGGAGGACATGCTCTTCACTCGCGACGGACTGGCCCAGGCCACGCGGCTGCCGGTCGCCGCTCATCATGCGCGTCGCCTCATCGGCGACGTGGCCGAGGGTGAGTCCTTCCGCATCGCCGATCTCGGATGCGGGATCGGCGCGGACTCGGTCGCCTTCGCCGGAATGGGCGCGCAGGTCTCGGCTGTCGATGCCGACGAGGTCACCGCTGCCATCGCCGCCTTCAACCTCCGCCACCTGCCCGATGCGGCCGTCGAACATACTCGCGCCGAGGATGTCGACCTGGATGGATTCGATGCCCTCTGGTTCGATCCGGCCCGGCGGACCATCGGCAAGGCCGACAAACGCGGATCGACTTCCCGCATCACCGACCCCGAGGCCTTCTCCCCTTCTCTGTCATGGGTGATCGAGAAGGCGAGTACGGCGAAGGCGGCCGGAGTGAAGCTCGGCCCGGCACTCGACCACGACCTCGTCCCCGAGGATGCCGAAGCCCAGTGGGTCTCCCATAACGGAGAGGTCGTCGAGGTCTGCCTCTACTTCGGTGCAGCCAGGCAGCGCCCCGGCCGCGGAGCCCTCGTCATGGGCGAACGCACCCTCCTCGTCCATGAACACAATCTCCCTCGTGAGGACGAGTCGGGCATCGGGGAGCTCGGGAAGTATCTGCTCGAACCCGACGGGGCGATCGTGCGCGCCGGACTCGTCGCCGCATTGTGTGCACCGCTGCAGGCGCGCCGACTGCACCCGAAGATCGCGTATCTGACCACCGACGTCGAACCGAGCGGGCCGGCCTCTGCAGGTGTCACCGCCTACGAGGTCGTCGACGTTCTGCCCGCGAAGGTCTCGAGCCTGCGCAAGGAGCTCGTCTCCCGCGGAATCGGCTCGGTCGTGATCAAGAAACGCGGTGCCGACATCGTGCCCGACCAGGTCCGACGCCAACTCAAACTGCCCAAGGGAGACAAAGCCACGCTCGTATTCACCCGGCTCGGCGATAAGCACGTCGTGCTGCTCACCCAACCGGTGTGACCCCTTCAACCTGCCCATGAAGATATCTGCCCGTGAAGGAGATCGAATTGTCCCGCTCCGACGTTCTCATCAGCGCCGATGAACTGCTCATCCGAATGGCCGACTCCCCAGCGCCGAGGCTGCTCGACGTCCGCTGGACCCTGTCGAAGCCCGATGGCCGCGAGGACTTCGCCGCGGGGCACATCCCCGGTGCCGTCTATGTCGATCTCGACACGGAGCTCGCTGACCACGGCACCACCGATCCGACGGCCGGTCGCCACCCGCTGCCGAGCCCCGAAGCCTTTCAGGAGACGGTGCGCTCCTGGGGCATCGACGAAGGTACCGAGGTCGTGGTCTATGACGACAACTCCTCCCTCGGAGCGGCCCGGGCCTGGTGGCTGCTGCGCTGGGCGGGATTGAGCGCGCGAGTCCTCGACGGCGGGCTCGCAGCGTTCCGTGACGCCGGCGGGACGCTCGAGACCGGCGACTCCCCCGAGGTCGCACCGAGTGCCGTGGAGATCAGCCCGGGTCGACTGCCCGTCATCGATGCCGAGGCGGCAGCCGGTTTCGATGGAGTCCTGCTCGATGCCCGTGCCGGTGAGCGCTTCCGCGGAGAGACCGAACCGCTCGATCCGCAGGCCGGTCACATTCCCGGAGCGAAGAGCGCCCCGGCCACGGACAACGTCCCCGCGGGGACGTTCCTGCCCGAAGCGCTGCTGCGCGAACGCTTCGACGACCTGGGTGCCCTCGATGGTCCCGTCGGCGTGTACTGCGGTTCGGGAGTCACCGCCTGCCACAACGCTCTGGCGCTGGCGACCCTCGGCGTCGAGGCCAGCCTCTACCCCGCGAGCTGGTCCGGTTGGTCATCCGATCCCAATCGACCTGTCGAAACCGGCTCCTGACGCTCAGTCACAACCGGAGCCTGACGCTCAGTCATCACCGCACGTGCGCGCCACCGCGTCCGCGCGCAATAAAACGTCGACGGCATTCTTGGGTCGATCCACGGTGGTTTGGCCGCGAATAACGCCGCGGATCGACCCAAGAATCGCGGCTCGCGAATGTCACGAAACGTTATTCAAGACTGAGACTGAGCGCTGAATCACAGTCGCAATCAGGCGGAACCACAGCCCACCACCAGCCATTCTTGTCCGCACTGCCCCTGTGAACTGGGATTATGCCCTCGAACCTGCCCGAGAATCCTTTTGTAACAAAAACGTGACAGAAGATCACGAATTCGTTACAGTGGAGGACATCGTCACACTCAGACAGGCAACGAGAGGAAATCGTGGCATCTAAGCAGCACGGCCGCCGCGCCGCGAACGCCAAGGCCAAGACACCACTGACCGAGCTGAGCGAACTGCTCGCAGCGAACTCCGGCGCATTCGGCCGCCGTGCCGCAGTCGTCGCCGCTAGCGGCGGACTGCTCACCGCAGCGGTCCTCCCTGCCGCCGGGCAGGGAGCCGACGACGAGGCGAAGGTCGCAGCCGAGTCCGAGAAGCAGGCACCGGTCGAGTTCAAGAACCAGACACCGACCATCGATGCCGGCGGCGCGTCGAAGAAGGGCGATCAGGAGGCTGAAGTCACCGTCGACACGGACGTCGTCACTGCCGAAGCCGCCCCCAAGCCGAAACCCAAACCGAAGCCCGAGCCGAAGGAGGAGCCGGAGACGACCGTCGCCGAGCCGGCCCCCGCTGAAGAGCCGGAGGAGGAGCCGAGCGAGTCCTCGGACGATGACTCCGCCGGCACCAGCGATGAGGGTCCGGCCGATTCGGGCGACGACAAGAGCAAGGACGACGGTGCGGACTCGGGCTCCGGAGACGTCAAGATCCCGGACGGGTCGAAGGCCGAGCAGGTCATCGCCATCGCGAAGCAGTACGTCGGCACGCCGTATGTGCTGGGCGGGACTTCACCCAGCGGCTGGGACTGCTCCGGCTACACCTCATTCGTCTACGGCAAGGTGGGCGTGGATCTTCCGCGCACGTCTTCGGCACAGAAGGGCGCCGGGCAGACCGTCTCGGCCTCCGAGGCGAAAGCCGGAGATATCATCTGGTCTCCGGGCCACGTCGGCATCTACGCCGGCGACGGCATGATGTATGACGCTGGGAACACTTCAGTGGACACCAGCTACCGCAGCGTCGACTGGATGACCAAGCAGGGCGCACAGTACATCCGCGTGCTCTGATCTCCACTCAGAACTGAATACATAAGGAATCCCCTCGTCGGCACTGTGCCGATGAGGGGATTCCTTATGTGAGCCGCTCGTTCACGACCTTGGCTCGTTCACGACCATGATCGCAGCTGACTAGTTGTCACCCGCATTCGGGAGCCTTGTCGCTGCCGTCGTATTCGGCAGGCAGCTGGCCCGATGCCTCGAGGTCGCCTTTCAGCCACTTCGCCACGGCCCGCAGTGCGTACGGGTTCGAATCGTACGCGGTCACGGCGGACTTCGCCGCGGTGTTGCGCATCGTCCACGGAGCAGCGGTGCCTACGGCCACCTCGGCGGAGGTCGACGGGCTCAGGCTCACGGAGGTTCCACCGGATCCCACGGTGAGGCCCTCGGCTTCGGCGGCTTCCTTCAGTGCCGCCTTCTCCTTGTCGCTGCCGCCGACGATCGAGATCGAATCGGTCCCGGTGAAGGAGCATTCGCCCTTGAGCACGGTCAGCGACTTGTCGGCGACCTCGGTGAGGACCTTCTTCGGATCCTTCGCATCCGAGTCCCCGGCCTGCACGCTCTTCTGAGCCTCGGCGGTGGCCAGCTGGGCTGCGACGACGCGTTCGGACTTCTCGACGAGGTCCTTCTTCTCCAGCGTCCCGTCCCCAATCGCCTTGACGATCGCCTTCTGCGCGGCCGCCGAATCCGGGGGCATGAGCGCGATATCGGCTCCAGCAGCGAGCGCCTTGACCGTCTCTCCGCCCTTGAGGTTCTGCGGCACAGCCTTCATGTTCAGCGCATCCGTGGTGATGACACCGTCATAGTCGAGAGTCTCCCGCAGCGCCGAGTAGGCCTTCTTGTTCAGCGTCGCGGGCGTCGTCTTCGCATCGGGCAGCCCGATATGGCCCATCATCACCATCGGCACCCCGGCCTTGACCGCGGACTTGAACGGCAGGAGGTCCGTGTCCTCCATCTCCTCGATCGACTTCTCCGACACCGGCAGGCTCTCGTGCGAATCCACGCCGAGGCGGCCGTGCCCCGGGAAATGCTTCGCCGAGCTCGACACCCCACCTGACCGGTATCCCTCGACGGCGTCGGCGACGACCTCGGCGACATCCTCGTGGTCGGTGCCGCCCGAGCGGACGTTGATCGCCTTGTCCTTCGGCCCGACCGTGACGTCGGAGTCCGGAGCGAAGTCGATGGTGAAGCCCAGGCCGGTGAGGTTCTGCCCCTGCACGGTCGTGGCGTCGGTGATGAGATCGGAATCATCGGTCGCGGCCAAGCCCATGAGCGGCGGGAACGGCAGGGCTGCGGTGCCGAGGCGTGACACCGGTCCGCCTTCCTGATCCACGCCGATCGATACGGGCTGACCCTTCGACCGTGCCGCGGAGATCTGACCAGTCAGTTCCGTGACCTGGTCCTTCGTCGGGTTCTCCTGCAGGTTGTAGCCCATGACGATGACCCCGCCGAGGTGGTTCTGCTTGACCATGTCCACCGGGGTCTGCGTGTCGGTGCCTTCCCAGGTGCCGATGATGAGGGACCCGGCGAGTTCCTCGTCGGAGAAGTCTCCGACGATGTCCGCGGCCTCGTCCTTGAAGTCGGCCGGATCCGCGTCGGCGGGGTTGTCCAGGGACGATTCGGACTGGGCTTCAGACTGCGCTTGGGTCTCAGCACCGGAGTCGGCGGAGGACTTCTGCCCGGCCGTGGAGGATTCGGGGGCTGACGCTCCGCCGGAACAGCCGACGAGCGCGAGAGTCGTGGTCAGGGCCAGGAGGCTCAGGCGAGAACGCAACATGTCTCCATGCTAGACGTTCCCGCCTGCTCACCGCCTGCTCAGAGTTCTTCGTGAGCGGCCAGGCGGCGGGCGGTCTCCTTCGCTCCCCGTTCGTGCAGCGATGTCAGTGCCTTGAGATACGGTTCGGTGAACTTCGGCTCCTCGGCCAGCGGTCCGAAGAACTGTTCCTGCCGGACGAAGGCCAGCGGGTCCTCTCCCTGTGTCGCGGCCACTGCCTGCAGTTCGTCGACATAGCGGTCGACGATGGTGAACCGACCGCCGGATTCGTCGTGCCCTTCGGCATACCGGGCCCACGAGGCGCAGATCGCCGCGGCCACCTCGAT
This sequence comes from Brevibacterium sp. Lmc1, assembly GCF_057654315.1. NCBI lineage: Bacteria > Bacillati > Actinomycetota > Actinomycetes > Micrococcales > Brevibacteriaceae > Brevibacterium > Brevibacterium sp. Lmc1. The sequence goes on from NZ_CM172803.1 coordinate 3,044,043, forward strand.
CGGGTGGCCCGAGGCGAGGTTGTCCTTGACGACCGGCAGCAGCCATTTGGGGATCCGGTCGGACGACTCTGCGCCGAGGCGGGCGAGGGTGTCGCGGATCTCCGGGTTGCTGAACCGTTCGATGAGCGAATCCTTGTAGGCGTCCAGGTCGATCCCGGGCAGCGGTGCCAGACTCGGCGTGCCTTCCTCGTCCATGTATCGGCGCAGGTAGACGGGGATGTCCGGGTTCGCCATCGCTTCATGGGCGAAGGTGTATCCGCCGAGGAGGCCGAAGTACGCGAGCCCCTGATGCCCGGAGTTGAGCAGCCGCAGCTTCATGTGCTCATAGGGCTGCACATCGTCGACGACCTGCACCCGTGCCTCTTCATAGGGAGGACGACCAGAGGTGAAATCGTCCTCGAGTACCCACTGGAAGAAGGGCTCGGCGACGACAGGCCAGGCATCGGTGACTCCGGTGTCGGCCACCAGGTCGGCGCGGTCGCCATCAGTGGTGGCCGGGGTGATGCGGTCGACCATCGAGTTCGGGAACGCCACGGACTCGGCGATCCACTCCGCGAGTTCGGCATCGACGAGGCGGGCGAAGGCAGAGAACATCTTCGCCGCCACATCGCCGTTCTCCGAGATGTTGTCGCACGACTGCACGGTGAACGGTGCGACTCCGGCCTCACGCCGTGACCGCAGAGCGGAGACGACATAGCCGAAGACAGTGGCCGGCAGCTCACCGGACCGCAGCGCCTCGACGTCGGCGACGATCGTCGGCTCATCGGTGATGAACTCTCCGGTGACTGGGTTGACGTTGTATCCGCCCTCGGTGACGGTCAGGGAGACGATCCGGATCGTCTCATCGGTGAGCAGATCGAGCAGTCCGGCAGGGTCATCGGGCCCGAATCGGTAGTCGATGATCGACCCGATCACCCGACGTTCCTTGGTTCCGTCGGCGTGTTTGAGCGTCAGCGTGTACAGGTGATCTTGGTCGGCGAGCGCATCGCGCATGGCCACGTCGTGGGGCAGCACTCCGGCTCCGACGATCCCCCAGTCGGAGGCCAGCCCAGCCCCGAGCAGATCGTCGAGGACCATGGCCATGTGCGCGCGGTGGAATCCGCCCACTCCGAAATGGACGATGCCGGGGCTCACGGCCGACCGATCATAGGCGGGGACGGCGATACCGTGGTCGGCCACCTCGGCGAGGTTCTGGGTGTTGAGGGAAAGCGCGGTGGTCGGTGCGGTCATTTGACGGCTCCCATGGACAGGCCCTGGACGAGTTTGTCCTGGGCGGCGATTCCGGCCACGAGCACGGGCACGGAGATGATGAGCGAGGCCGCGCACACCTGTGACAGGAACAGACCCTGGGAGGTGACGAAGCTGGTGAGGAACACGGGTGCCGTCGATGCCGCCGTGGAGGTGAGCACGGTGGCGAAGAGGAGTTCGTTCCACGAGAAGATGAAGCAGATCAGTGCGGTCGCGGCCAGTCCGGGTGCGGTCAGCGGCAGCAGGATCTGGAGAAAGACGCGCGGCAGGCGGGCGCCGTCGAGTTCGGCGGCTTCGAGGACTTCGACGGGCACCTCGGCGAGGAAGGAGCGCATCATCCACACCGCGATCGGCATGTTCATCGCCGAGTAGATGATGATGAGCAGCAGCCAGGTGTCGAGGATGCCGAAGGATTTCGCGACGAGGTAGACGGGCAGGAGGCCCGCAACCATCGGCAGCATCTTCGTCGACAGGAGGAAGAACAGCACGTCCGACCAGCGTTCGATGCGGCGGATCGCCAGTGAGTACGCGGCCATCGTGGAGAGGACGAGGACGATGAGGGTCGAGACGATGGCGGCGACCGCGGAGTTGATGAGGAACGGCCAGGGGTTCGCGCCGTTGCCGCCGCCGAAGAAGTTGACGAAGGACTCCAGCGTCAGCGGGGCGAAGTAGCTCGGCGGATTCGTCGAGGCGTCGGTCTCCGCGTGCAGGCTGGTCAGCAGCATCCACAGCAGGGGTGAGACGAACAGGAGTCCGACGAACCAGGCCAACAGGCCGAGCAGGATCTTGCCCGCCCGCCCCTGGCCGGGCCGCCTCGGTGCATTCGCCTTTCGCCGAGGCGGCTCTGCGGAACCGGGTCCGCCCGGTTCGGTCGGGGTGGGGGTCACCCCGGGTGCGGGGTGGTCGTCCACGGTGAGGTCGGGGGTGCTCATGAGTTCTCCTCCTTGAGCAGGGTCGATGCGGTGCGCAGGGCGAAGGTCGCAGTGATGAGGGAGGCGATGACGACGATGACGCCGACGGCGGAGGCGACTCCGTAGTCCTGAGCGACGAAGAACTCCTGGTAGATGACGTACGGCAGGGTGGCGGTGCCGAGCCCTCCGGAGGTCATGGTGAAGACCATGTCGAAGTTCTGGACGATGTAGATGGTGCCCAGCAGTGCGGCGAGTTCGATGTATCGGCGCAGGTGGGGCAGGGTGATGAAGCGGAAGGTCTGCCAGGGTCCGGCGCCGTCGACGAGGGCCGCCTCGTAGACGTCCATGGGTCGTGACTGCAGTCCGGCGAGCATGATGAGCATCATGAACGGCGTCCACTGCCAGACGAGGACGATCCCGATGCCCAGCAGCGGGTTCGAGGTCATGAGGTCCGGCTGTGGGGCGTTCTCGCCGAACATGGTGGTGAGCAGCCCGTTGATGAGGCCGTACGAGGGGTTGAAGATCGCGTGCTTGAACAGCAGCGCGGCGGCGACGGGGACGACGAGGAACGGGGTGATCATCAGGGTGCGGACGAATCCGCGGCCGATGAACTTCCGATCGAGCAGCAGCGCGATGCCCAGGCCCAGCAGAGCCGAGGCCAGCACGACGCCGACCGTGAGCCCGACGGTGACGATGACGGCCTTGAGCAGGTTCGCATCGGTGAACACGGTGACGTAGTTCTGGACGGTGCCGAAGCTGATGTCATCGGGGTAGGCGGCGTTCCAGTTCATGAACGAGATGATGATCGTGATCGCGAACGGGATCTGGGTGACGAGGATGACGAAGATCAGCGCCGGCAGCATGGGCGCGCGCTTGAGCCATCGGTCCTTGGCACGGGGTTTCGGCGGCGTGATCGGCTGCGATGCACGCTCGGCGGCTGGAGCTGACACTTCGAACATCCTTCGTCAGGCGGGTGGTGGGTCGGGCGGTGGTGCGGATGGGGCCGGGGCCGCCTCGGGGAGGGTGATCGTCACCCGCCCCGAGGCGCTCGGTCACTTCTTGTACTTGTCTCCGACCTTCTCGGCTTCCTTCTGGCCCTTCTTCAGGGCCGCATCGGCCGAGGTCCGACCGGCGATGGCGGAGCTGACGTCTTCGGAGATGCCCGTGGCGAGGTCCGCGAATTCGGGGATCGTCACGAACTGGACTCCCAGCGTCGGCCGCGGCTGGACTCCGGGGCTGACCGGATCGGCCGAGTTGATGGCGTCCTCGGTCTGCTGGTAGAAGGGCTTCGCGGCCTTCTGGTACTCGGGGTTCTCATAGGTCGAGGTCCGCTTGCCGGCAGGCACGTGCTGCCAGCCGAGCTCCTCGGCGACGGTCTCCTCGTAGTCCTTCGACGAGGCCCAGGCGACGAACTGCTTCGCCGCGTCCTGGTTCTTGCCTGCGGCCTGGATGCCCCATGCCCAGGTGTAGAGCCAGGAGCTCGACTCCGTTTCCTTCACCGGTGCCGCGACGTAGCCGATCTTGCCCTTGACGGGAGAGTCATCGGCCTCGAGGGTTCCGGTGGCGGCCGTCGAGTCGTACCACATGGCGACCTTGCCCTGCTGCAGGTTCGTCAGGCACTCGGTGTAGCCGGCCTGCGGGGCTCCGGATTCGCCGTGGTCCTTGATGAGGTCGACGTAGAAGTTCGTGGCTTCCTTGAATTCCTTGGAATCGACCTGCGCGTTCCAGTCCTCGTCGAACCAGGTTCCGCCGAAGGTGTTGACCACGGTCGTCAGAGGAGCGAACATCTCGCCCCAGCCGGGCAGTCCGCGCAGGCAGATGCCCTTCGTGCCCTTCTCCGCACCGTCGACCTTCGCCGCGAGCTTAGCGACTTCGTCCCAGGTCGGATTCTCCGGCATCTCCACGCCGGCCTTGTCGAAGATGTCCGTGCGGTACATGAGGAACGAGCCCTCACCGTAGAACGGCTCACCGTAGACCTGGTCGTCGACCGTCATCGACTCGGCCATCGGGGCGAGGATGTCGTCCTGGTCGAAGCCCTCGGCATCGACGACGCCTTCGTCCATGGGGGTGAGCCACTTGTTCTTCGCGTAGGTCGGGATCTCGTAGTTCGACATCGAGGCGACGTCGTAGTTGCCGGCCTGAGCGGCGAACTCCTGGCCGATCTTCGCCCGCACCTCGTTCTCCGGCAGCACGGTGTAGTTGACCTTGATGCCCGTGTCCTTGGTGAAATGATCGGCCGTGAGCTTCTGCAGGTCCTGCATCTGCGGGTTGTTGACCATGAGGACGTTGACTTCGTCGCCGCCGCCTCCAGCCGAGCTGCCGCCGGCACCACCACAGCCGGACAATGCCAGTGCTCCGACCATGCCGATGGCCGCCCAGGTGGCTCCCCGGCCTGTGATCAGGTGTTTCATCGTTGCGCCTTCCCTCGTCCTTGCGGGATCGCAGCCCGCCGTCGGTTCACTGCGAGAAAATCATATGAGCATCCGTGCTCATATGTGCAATACTGTGTCACGAACCAATCAGATGTGCAACACTTCACATATGAGCGAACACACAGTCGTCGACGCCGAAGGGAGGCCCATGTCCACGGTGCCCACCGCCCGCCACCGCCGCTTCCTCGCCCAGCTGGCCCGCGATCACTACCTCGAGGGGCGGTCCAAGGTCGAGATCGGCAAGGCGAACGGACTCAGCCGGTTCCAGGTCGCCCGCCTCCTCCAAGAGGCCGTCGACACCGGAGTCGTGACCATCACCATCGAAGCCGATGCCGGTGAAGCCGACGGTCTGGCCGAGCAGGTCGCCGCAGCACTCGGCCTCGACTCGGTCGTCATCGTCGACATCCCCGACGAGACCCAGGCCTCCCAGCAGATGGGTCGGGCCGCGCTGTCGCTGGTCGGCCGCCACGCCCATGCGGGGATGCGCATCGGCCTGTCCTGGTCGCGCACCTTGGATTCCGCGGCCGCGTTCACCCCGGCCCTGCCCCGCTGCACGATCGTCCAGCTCGCCGGTGCGCTGCGCCTGGAATCGCATCGTCCCAGCTCGGAGATCTTCACCCGGCTGGGCCAGGATCCGGCGGTGAGCATGGTCCGTCTGCCCGCCCCGCTGCTCGTCACCGAGGCGGGAACCGCCGCTGACCTGCGGGCACTGCCCGAGATCTCCGGGACCCTGGCCGCCGCCGATGACCTCGATCTTGCCGTGGTCTCTGTGGCTTCCTGGGCCGAGGGCCTGTCCTCGGTGTGGGAGAAGTGCTCCCCCGCCCAGCGTCAGGCGGGCATCGACGACGGCGCCATCGCCGAGGTGTCCGGACGTCTCTTCGCCGCCGACGGATCGGATGTCACCACGATCGACGACCGCGTCATCGCCGTCACCCTCGATCAGCTCCGCCGAGCTTCGACGACCGTGGGAGTCGCCCGTGGAGCCGAGCGCGCCCGCGCGGTCCGTGCCGCCTGTGCCGCCGGGATCCTCGATATCGCGATCATCGACCGCTCCTTGGCCGATGAGATCCTCGCCGAGGCGGCCGACCCCGGTGCTGCACCAGCTGAGGAGGAGTTCCGATGAGTGCGAATCGCAGGTTCGTCGCCGGTGTCGACTCCTCGACCCAGAGCTGCAAGGTCGTCATCGCCGATCCGGACTCCGGTGACATCATCCGCACCGGTTCGGCCCCGCACCCTCCCGGCACCGAGGTCGACCCCGAAGCGTGGTGGACGGCTCTGCAGGAGGCGATCGCGGCAGCCGGCGGACTCGACGATGTCGCGGGTCTGAGCATCAGCGGTCAGCAGCATGGACTCGTCGCCCTCGACGCCGAGGGCCGGGTCATCCGCGATGCCCTGCTGTGGAACGATCTGCGCAGCAAGGCCGCGGCCAGAGACCTCATCGCCGAGGTCGGAGCCGCCGACTATGTCGCACGCACCGGGGTCCTGCCCGTCGCCTCCTTCACCGCCGCCAAACTGCGGTGGCTGCGCGATGCCGAACCGGACAATGCCGACCGGGTCGCCGCCGTCGCCCTGCCGCACGACTGGCTGAGCTGGCGCTTCCTCGGATACGGCCCCACCGACGCATCCGTCCGCGGTCCCGTGCTCGAGGCCTTGGTCACCGACGCGTCCGACGCCAGCGGCACCGCCTACTTCGACCCCTCCGCTTCTCGCTACGATCTCGATCTCTTCCGCATCGCCTTCGGTGCGTCCGCCCGTGAGGCAGCGGGCTTGCCGTGCGCCGCGGATACGGAGGTGGAGGCGGATTCACCGAACGTGGGCGGGAACGGGCAAGCCGCCTCGGCGATCATCCTTCCCCGCGTCCTCGCCCCCGACGAGGCGGCCGGGCACAGCCCGGACGGAATCGTCGTGGGCCCCGGGGCCGGCGACAATGCGGCCGCGGCGCTGGGACTCGGGGTCACCTCGGGGGATCTCGTCATCTCGATCGGAACGTCCGGTACGGTCTTCGGCACCACCGACCTGCCCATCGCCGATTCGTCCGGCACGGTCGCCGGGTTCGCCTCGGCCGACGGCGGGCGCCTGCCGCTGGTCGCCACGCTCAATGCCGCCCGCGTCCTCGATTCGGCGGCGAAGCTGCTGCGGGTCAGCCACGACGAACTCGCGGCCCTGGCGCTGGCGTCCCGGCCGGGAGCGGACGGGCTCACGCTCGTCCCGTATTTCGAGGGCGAGCGCACCCCGAACCTGCCCGACGCCACCGCTCGCCTCGAGGGGATGACCCTGGCGAACTCCTCGGCGCAGAACGTCGCCCGCGCCTTCGTCGAAGGAATGCTGTGCGGTCTGGCGGACGGGCTCGACGCGGTGCAGGCTCAGGGCCTGGAGGCCGGACGGCTGCTGCTCATCGGCGGGGCGGCACGCAATCCTGCCGTCCGGGAGGTCGCCCGCGATATCTTCACCGTGCCCATCGACGTGCCCGAACAGGCCGAATACGTCGCCATCGGGGCGGCTCGGCAGGCGGCGTGGACACTCTCGGGAACCCTGCCGGACTGGACAGTCGAGCTCGTCGCCACTCTGCATCCGCGTCCATCGCGGGTGCGGCAGCAGTACCGGTCCTGTGCAGCGCAGACGGCTGCACAGCAGACGGCCAGTCTCGTCTCGCCGGGCCACACAACGCCGGAACCGACTTCGTCAGAACCCTCTCTGTCCGAACGCTCATCGTCCGATCAATCACTGACCGATCACCGTGGATCTTCGGGTGCGCACGCATCCGCGAAAGGTTGAGAACAATGGCCACAGTCACCTTCGACAAAGCACTTCGTCAATACCCCGAGGCACTCAAACCCTCCGTCGACGAGGTCAGCCTCGACATCGCCGACGGGGAGTTCCTCGTCCTCGTCGGCCCCTCGGGCTGCGGGAAGTCGACGACCCTGCGCATGCTCGCCGGGCTCGAACCCGTCGACTCCGGTCACATCCGCATCGGCGACCACGATGTCACAGACCTCTCCCCCAGGGAACGCGATATTGCGATGGTGTTCCAGAACTATGCGCTCTACCCGCATATGAGCGTGCGCGAGAACATGGCCTTTGCACTGAAGATCGCGGGAGTCGCCAAGCAGGAACGCGATCAGCGCGTCGAGGAAGCCGCCCGGCTGCTCGACCTGGAACCGTACCTCGACCGCAAGCCGAAGGCGCTGTCCGGTGGGCAGCGACAGCGAGTGGCGATGGGGCGTGCCATCGTCCGGTCCCCGCAGGTCTTCCTCATGGACGAGCCGCTGTCGAACCTCGATGCGAAGCTGCGGGTGCAGACCCGCGCACAGATCGCCTCGCTGACCCGCCGCCTCGGCGTCACCACCGTCTACGTCACCCACGATCAGGTCGAAGCGATGACGATGGGCGACCGGGTCGCGGTCCTCGCCGATGGCCGGCTGCAGCAGGTGGACACTCCCGCGAACCTCTACGATCGACCGGCGAACCTCTTCGTCGCGGGCTTCATGGGCTCGCCGGCGATGAACCTCGTCGACGTGCCGGTCGAGGGCACGTCGCTGCGCCTCGGCGATGTCGAACTCTCACTGACCGCGGAACAGCGTGAGCAGGTCACCGGTGAGACGGTCACCGTCGGCATCCGTCCGGAGGATCTGCAGGTCACCGAGACGCAAGGCCTCGAGGTCACCGTCGATCTCGTCGAGGAGCTCGGCGCCGATGCCTACGTCCACGGTCGAGCGGTCCTGGCCTCGGGCGAGAAGACAGTGGTGGCTCGCGTCGCCGGTCGGTCGACGATCCGCCGCGGGGACACCGTGCGCGTCGCTCCCGATACCGCGCGCCTGCACCTCTTCGACACCGATTCGGGCAGCCGATTGGCCGAGGACACACGCCGCGCCGCGTGACCGGCGGACCTCGTGACCGGCGCGCCGACGGAGGCGAGCGCACCGCGGGACGGCGGCGCCGCCTCGCCGGGGGAATGCGGGGCATCACACAGCTCGAAAGTCGCCGCTGAGTCAGGGGAATCGGGCGTGCGCGATTATGATCGGATCATGGTCGATTTCGCACGCTCTCCCCGCTCCACCCTCGGTGTCGAGTGGGAACTGGCTCTGCTGGATTCTCGCAGCCTGGATCTGACCCCGGCTGCCGAGACTCTGTTGGCCGATGTGGCCGAGCATGCGCCCGAGTACGAGAAGCACATCGTCGGAGAGATGCTGACGAACACCATCGAGCTCGTCACCGGCGTGCACAAACAGGTGTCGACCGTCGCCGAGGATCTGGCCACTTCGATCGGGGCGCTGCGGAAGCTGACCGAGGCACGCGGTGTCGAACTGATGTCGGCGGGCACCCACCCGTTCGCGCAGTGGCAGTCGCAGGAGGTCCGCGCGAAGGACCGTTATCTCGAACTCGTCGATCGCACCCAGTGGTGGGGCCGGAACATGCTGATCTTCGGCGTCCACGTCCACGTCGGCATCGACTCGCGCGACAAGGTGCTGCCGATCGTCAACGCACTGCTCGCCTATGTCCCGCACCTGCAGGCACTGTCCGCATCGTCTCCGTTCTGGGGCGGCACGGACACCGGCTATGCCTCGAACCGAGCGATGATGTTCCAGCAGCTGCCGACGGCCGGTCTGCCGTTCCAGTTCGATCAGTGGGCGGACTACGAGAAGTACGTCGACGATATGCTCACCACCGGGATCATCGACAACATCAACGAGATCCGCTGGGACATCCGGCCGGCCCCGCACTGGGGCACCGTCGAGGTCCGTGTCTGCGACGGACTGCCGACCCTCGAGGAGATCCTCGCGGTCACCGCGTTCATCCAGTGCCTCGTCGATGACATGTCCGAACGCCTCGACGCCGGTGAGACCCTGCCGACGATGCCCGATTGGTTCCACAACGAGAACAAATGGCGCGCCGCCCGCTACGGCATGGACGCGATCATCATCGAGAACGCCGCGGCCGACGAGCGTCTCGTCACCGAATGTCTCGCCGATGAGATCGAACGACTCTCGCCCGTCGCTGAACGCCTCGGCTGTGTCGACGAGCTGCACTCGATCACCTCGATCATCGAACGAGGCGTGCCCTACCAGCGCCTGCAGAAGGTCTTCGGCACCACGGGTTCGCTCACCGAGGTGACCCGCTCGCTCATCGGCGACCTCCGCAACTCCTACAGCTGAGGCGGCTCTTCCGGGTTCGATTGCGCCCACCCGCGGCCGCATCAGCCCCTCATGCGTCCTAGGGGTGGATCCACCACGATTCGCAAGGAGATTTCGAGACGGATCCACCCACAGGAGACACGTGGGCCCGCAGGCACAGCCCCAACGGCGAGCGAGCCGAGCTCACAGATGGGGTCGGAGCAGCTCCAAGAGCGTCGGCAGCGCGGAGGCGACTCCCGGGTGCAGTTCGTAGTCGTTGAGCTCGTCCAGCGGCACCCACGACAGCTGGATGCTCTCGGGGTCATTGATGACAGCGTCGAAGCGGCGCAGGGTCTTCGCGATCACCGTCGTGTACGACCAGGTGTCCAGGTCGAGGATGTGCGTCTCGAGGATCTCGATGCCCGATCCATCCTGGTCGGGCACCCCGGCCTCTTCCCAGGACTCCCGGACCGCGGCCTCGACCGCCGACTCGCCCATATCGCGGGCGCCGCCGGGGAATCCCCAGGTCCCACCTTCGACCGACCACAGCGCCCGGTGCTGCATGAGCACCCCGCGCTCGGGATCGACGAGCATGAGCCCCGCGGCCCCGTTGAGACCCCAATGCTTCTTCCCATCGGACCCATACGTCCACCCGTCACCCGATCGCCGAGGCGGCCGACCGGCAGGCAGGCGCGTTGACTTCGCCGCCTGTGCGTTCCGTTCGGCGGCGCTGTTCGGGTCGCTCTCAGACGAGGACATGATCGACATCCAAAGAGGAGACGGCGGCGAAGGACAGGTCACTCGGTCCGATTCCGCGGGAGACGAGCTCCGCACCGAGAGCTGCGACCATGGCTCCATTGTCCGTGCACAGTGTCAATGGCGGCACGCGCAGAGTCACGCCCGCCTCGGCGCAGCGAGCCGAGAGCACTTCACGCAGGTGCGAGTTCGCGGCCACTCCCCCACCGAGGACGACATGGTTGATGCCGGTGTCAGCCGCAGCGAGCAGAGTCTTGGTCACGAGCACGTCGACGACAGCGTCTTCGAACCCGGCGGCGATATCGGCCACCCTTAGGTCCGCGCCCAGAGTCTCGGCCTTCGTCACCTCACGCAGGGCTGCGGTCTTCAGCCCGGAGAACGAGAAGTTATACCGACGCTCGGGGTCGCGCAGGTCCTGCTTCTTCGCGAGTCCGCGCGGGAATCTCACTGCCTTCCGGTCGCCGGGGATCCCGGTGCCGTCGAGCAGGCCGAGAGCAGCCTTCGAGATGTTCGGTCCGCCGGGATAGTTAAGCCCGAGCAGGCGCGCGGTCTTGTCGAAGGCCTCACCTGCGGCGTCATCGATCGTAGCGCCGAGGAGTTCGATGTCCTCGACGAGGTCGCCGATGCGCAGAATCTCGGTGTGCCCACCGGAGACGAGCAGGGCGATGGTGGGAGTGGTCAATCCGTCGACGTCCTCGGCGACGAGGTCGACGGCCACGTGAGCGGCCAGATGGTTGACTCCGTAGAGCGGTTTGCCCAGCGCCGCGGCAAGTCCTTTGGCCGCGCCGACCCCGACCATGAGCGCACCGGAGAGACCCGGTCCGGCGGTCACCGCGACGGCGTCGATTTCGGACAGCTCCACCTCGGCGGTCTCACAGGCAGAGGCGATGGCCGGGCCGATGGCCTGCACATGGGCGCGGGAGGCGACTTCGGGCACGACCCCGCCGAAGCGCACATGCTCGTCCATCGACGAGGAGACGGTGTTCGTCAGCAGCGTGCGCCCGCGGACGATGCCGACCCCGGTTTCGTCGCACGAGGATTCGATGCCGAGGACGAGTGGGTCGCTCATGATCCGTCCTCCGGGGCGTCGGCAGACTCCGCGGTTTCGAGGTCGAGGTCGGAGTAGATGGCCACGAGTTCGGGTTCGGTCACCTCGGCGATGTCCATACCGAGGGTGCGGGCGAAGAGGCGCAGATGCGTGTCCCACATCGGCCCCACTTCGGCGGCCTGACCGCTGGCGGTCTCGGCATCGGGCGCGGTATGGGTGAGCACGAGCAGGGTCTCGTGACCGGTCTCCCCCTCGATCGGCAGCACGCGGAGGCCGAGCACTCCGAAGTCGTCGAGTTCGAGCAGCACGTGGTCGAAGTCCTCGCAGCTGAGGACGGATCCGTTCAGGTCGATGTCCTCGAGCGCGAACGTGATCGTGCGCGTCTCTCCATCCTCGCCGAGGCGGAACGGCGCGAACCAGGCCCGTGCACTCTCGGCATCGGTCAGTGCGTTCCACACCGTTTCGACGTCACGCTCGAGGAGCAGCTCGATGACGAGGTCGGTGCCGTTCTCCCAGGTGACCAGGCGCGGGCTGGTCCCACTCATGCTTCCTCCCAAGCGCCGTCGAGGGCCGCCTTCTCATCAGGACTCAGCTGCATCTCCGTTCCGGCGAGCAGCTCGGTGAGCTGTTCGGGCACGCGCGCCGAGGCGATCGTCGAGGGGATGAAATCGTGGGTGAGCTGCCACGCGATGGCCGTGGCCGTCATCGTTACTCCGTGGTTGGCGGCGACATCGTGGAGGATTTCGAGGGCGCCGAGGGCTTTCTGGTCGTCGACGAAATCGGCGACTCGGTCACCGCGGACGCTGCCGGTGGCGTCGCCGCCGGTGTGCTTGCCGGTGAGGAAACCGGAGGCCAGTGAGTGGAAGGGCAGTTCGGCGATGCCCTCAGATCGCAGGTACGCCTGCTTCTGCGGATCGACGGCGGCGCGGGAGACGAGGTTGAACCGGTCTTGGACGACTCGATAGCAGGCAAGCGAGAACTTCGTCGAGATCTTCCGGGCTTTCTGCAGTCGCTCGAGGCTGAAGTTCGATGCCCCGAGGTAGCTGACCTTGCCGGAGCGGACGAGCGCGTCGAAGGTCTCGGCGACGGCGACCTGGTCGACGTCATCATCGTCTCTGTGGGCATAGTAGACGTCGATGTGGTCGGTGCCGAGCCGGCGCAGCGAGTCGTCGACGCAGTTGCGGATGTTCGCCGGATCGAGGCCATGCCCCTTCGGGTGCATGCCGACTTTGGTGGCGATGACCATCTCGTCGCGATTGCCGCGAGCCTTCATCCATTCGCCGATGATCGTCTCAGACTCTCCGCCCGAGTTCCCCTCGACCCAGGCCGAATACGCGTCGGCGGTGTCGATGAAGTTTCCGCCGGCCTCGGCATAGGCGTCGAGAACAGCGAAGCTCTGATCCCGATCCGCACCCCAACCGAAGGGGTTGCCGCCCAGCTGAAGAGGGTGAACGAAGAGATCGGTATCTGCCAATTGCACACGTGTCATACCCTCCAGACTACCCGTTTGACCTCCACTGCTTCGGGGCAGGACCGTCTCCCGGAACTCAGGTTAGGCTAAGCTATAGATACGCAATGATGCCGATCACGCCGCCTCGGCGGCAGACCAGCATTCGGTTGGCCGCACTCCCCCAAGGAAACATCATGTCTGAACCGTTCTCCGCTCGCCTCAAGGCCAGCACCGCCACCATCCACGACGAGGTCGAACACACCACGTTCATGGTCGACCTCATGGAAGGACGGCTCGACGCAAGGGCCTACGCTCTCCTGCTCAAGCAGTACGACGTCATCTACGGCGTGCTCGAGTCGAAGTCACGGGAGTTCGCCGAGGATCCGGTCTTCGCGCCGTTCTTCGACGCCCATCTGTTCCGGGCCGACCGCATCGCCGCCGATCTGGCCGCGCTCGACGGCACCGAATTGCCTGTCATGCCCAGTGCCACCGCCTATGCTGCGCACTTGGCGGGGCTCGAACGGGCCGAGCAGGTCATCGCCCACCACTACACGCGCTACCTCGGCGACCTCTCCGGCGGTCAGGCGATCGGCACCCTCATGGGCCGGCACTACAGTCTGCCGGCGACCTCGCTGACGATGTGGGATTTCGCCGAGCTCGGCAAGACGAAGCCGTACAAGGACGCCTACCGCCGACTCCTCGACCAGGTTGCGGCAACCGGCGGTGACGAGCAGATCGTCGTCGACGAGACGATGGAAGCGTTCCGACTCAATGGAGCGCTGCTCGTCGACCTCACCGAGGCGACTGATAACCGCGCGGTTCCCGTCGCCTAGGGCGCGATTTGAGAAGGATCAGTCGCCGATCCGCAGACGCATGAGAATTCCCGCGGCGCCCGGATAGTAGTCCGGGCGCCGCCCCCATTCCTCGAACCCGAAAGATGCGTACATCCCCAACGCCGCAGCATTGCGTTCGTCGACCTCGAGGTGGACGATCTCGGACCCACGGTCCTTCGCCCAATTGATTCCGGCCTGCAGCAGGGCACGACCGATGCCTGTGCCGCGTGCCGCCTCGGTGGTGGCGATCGTCATCACATCGGCTTCCGCACCGGCCCCCGACATGACGATCCACCCTGCCAGCTCCCCCGTCGAGGCGGTGAACTCACTATCCGTGGCTGTGCCGTCCACATCCGTTTCCCCCGCCGATGCGGTCCTGGCGGCGAGCATGACCGTGCCGTTCTGCGCCTTGACCGACCAGTAGTAGCCGAGCGTCCAGGCTGTGGGTCCGAAGATCGCCGCGTCGTGGTCGGCCACCTCGGCGAGGTCCCACCAGGGAAGCTCGGCAATGGTCGTGGAGGTCATTTCAATGAGCTCTCGCGTACCGGGGTTGCTTTCGCATCGGGTTCGCGCAGGTATTCGGGGATCGGGTCGGCAAGGTCTCGACCGGCGGCGAGTTCCCGTGCCGCCGCGAGGGCAAGATATTCGGCACGAGGATCGGTGATGGACTCGGTGCTCGACGCTCCGAGGACGTCCGGATAGAGGAGGAATCCGCGGCCGAGCTTCTGATCGATCGTATCGAGCCGGTAGCCGTTGTCGGCGAGAACTGAAGCAACCTCGGCCGGTTTGGCCACGAACGGCCCGGCGTTCAGCGTGGCGTCGGCGGAGTCGTAGACGCTGAAATAGACCTCTTTGCGGCGGGCGTCCGAAGCGATGAGGACGGGGCGAACGGATTCGGTCGCGGCGGGCGACGCGACCTCCGACGCAAGTGCTGGGGAGCCTTCTGCCCTGCGGACGAACTCTTCGACGATCGCGGCTTGGGACAGCAGTCCCTTGACAGGAATCCCACGAGCCTGACCGACGGCGATTCCGGAGGCGATGCCCACCCGCAGACCGGTGAAGGGTCCGGGTCCGATGCCGACGACGACGAGTTCGGGTTGGGCATCCTCGGCGAGCACGCCGGCGAGCGCAGGACCGATGAACTCAACGTGTCGACGTTGGTCATCGGCCTGTTCGGCCGCGATGACCGAACCGGTGTCCGTATCCACGAGGGCCACAGAGGCCGACTGCGAGGTGTCGATGGCCAGAACGATCATGATTCGTCTCCCTCATCCGCGAAGTCCTCGGCAGGCAGATCTGCAGAGGCCGGGTCGTCGACTCGCACGCCTGCCAGCGCCGAGACAGTGGCCACAACCTGCGGCATCCGATCGATCCAGGCATCCCCGCGACCAACGAGGTCGACGGTGCGTCGTTCGTCCTCCACCTCATCCTCGTCGTCCACACCGACCGAGTCATCATCCCCCGCGGCTTCATCCCACACCGGGGTGATGGTGATGTCGAGGTGATCGCTGCTGAGCTGCTCGGCCAGGCCGGCTCCCCACTCGACGACCGTGATCGACTCGTCCAGTTCGGAGTCGAGGTCGAGATCTTCGAGCTCCTCCCCGTCGGCCAACCGGTAGGCATCGACGTGGACGAGGGCGGGTCCGCCCGAGCGCGATGGGTGCTCGCGGGCGATGACGAACGTCGGCGACGTGATCCGTCCGGCCACGTCGAGGGCTCTGCCCAGCGACTGCGTGAACGTCGTCTTCCCCGCTCCGAGGTTGCCCGTGAGAATGAGCAGGTCACCGGCGCGCAGATGGTCGGCCAGGGCCGCAGCGAACGTGCGCATCTGCTCCAAGGATTCGAGATGGACCCTCATCGCCCGTCTCCCTTCCGGGCGACCCGGTCGACGCGGGCGCTGAGCTGGGTGACGATCTCGTAGTTGATCGTGTTCGCCCAGGTCCCCCATTCGGCCGCACTCGGCCCACCGGGGCCGAAGATGACGACCTCGTCGCCGATGGCCACCTCATCGTTGCCGGCACCGATGTCGATGATCATCTGATCCATGGCGATACGCCCGACGACGGGGTAACGACGACCCCGGATGGCCACCTCGGCGCGGTTCGAGGCTGCCCGCGGCAGTCCGTCCCCGTACCCACCGGGCACGAGCGCGAACCGGGTGTCGGTCGCGGCGGTGAACGTCAGCCCGTAGGAGGCGCCGTGACCTGCGGGAATGTCCTTGAGATTGATGACGCTGGAGGTCAGCCGCATGACCGGCCGGAGCCCGAGAGCCGCCGGATCTCCGTCTTCGAGCGGGGACAGACCGTAGAGGGCGAGCCCCACCCTCGCCGAGGTGCCCGGGCACGGTCCCAGAGTGAGCGCTCCGGGTGAGTTCGCGATGTGCACATCCAGGTCATCCGATTCGCCGAGGCGGCCGTCCGCGGCGTCGAGCACGGCCCGCAGCTGCCCGTGGGCGGAGGAGAAGACCGCGCTCTGCGCCGCGGTCTCGGGGCGTTCGGGTTCGTCGGCGACCGCGAAGTGGCTCATCATTCCGACGATGCGTATATCGGCGCCGGCCTCGGGGTTCCCGGAGTCGTCGGTGTGGCTGTCTTCGGCGTGGCGGCGCAGCCAGTCGAAGGCACGGACGAGCGCTTCCGGGGACAGACCGTTGCGGCCGAGTCCGGTGTCGATCTTGAGATGGGCTCGGGCTGTGACGCCGGTGCGGCGGGCCGCCTCGGCGAGTCGGTCGAGGGCCCCGACCGTCGAAATTCCCAGTTCGATGTCAGCTCGCACCGCCTCGTCGAGGTCGGTGGTCGGTCCGTAGAGCCATGCGAGGATCTGCGCTTCGGGGCCGAGCAGGCTGCGCAGGCGAAGGGCCTCGGGGATCGTGGCCACACAGAACTCGCGCCACCCGGCCGAGAAGAGAGCGGGTGCGACGAGGTCGATGCCGTGGCCGTAGGCGTTGGCTTTGACGACGCATTTGAGGCGGGCGGGTGAGAGCCGATCGGCAAGGACGGCGGCGTTGTCGCACAGGGCTGCCTCGTCGATCTCGGCCCGTACGAGAGCCTCGGGGATGTCGAAAGATGTCACTGGATAAGACTACCGCCGACCCCCGTCGACCAGCACCTTCGTTACGCTGATCCCCCGCGACATTCGGCTCTGGCGCCGGTGTCGCAGGTGCAGCCGACGACGTGTTCGGCGAAGACCGGCTCGACGAGCCATTCGATGAAGAAGGAGACATCATGCACACCACACCAGCCCGCATCCTCGCGATGGTGGTCGCGGCCGTCCTGTTTGCGACAGGCCTCACCGTGATCGGACAGACCGGTCCTGCCGAGGCGGCCGCGAAGTACTGCACCGGCGTCGAGTCGAACAGCTCGGTGACGGCCGCGAAGGCCATCGAGGTCAAGCAGCGGTCGACGATCACCGCCGATATCTACCTGTGCAAGAAGTCCGGCGACCGGTACGTCCGCGACAGCGGCCCGTTCAAGGCCCGCCTCGGCTACAACGGCACCACGTCGAGCAAACGGGAAGGTGACGGCAAGACCCCGAAGGGTGTGTTCTGGATGCGCGATGGCTTCGGCACCTCGGCGAATCCCGGGCTGGGCAAGCCGTGGACGAAGGTCACCCGCGATCATGTCTGGGTCGACGGTGACGCGACGAAGGCCGAGGGCTACAACACGATGCAGCGGAAGTCCGAAGGGTACAAGGGCGAATCTCTCTACCAGCCGAAGCCGTACAAGTATGCCCAGGTCATCGGCTACAACGAGGCTCGCACACTGGGGAAGGGATCGGCGATCTTCCTGCATGCGAACACGGAGTCGATGAAGACCGCCGGCTGTGTGTCGATGTACGAGTCCAGTCTCGTCAAGGCGATGAAGTGGGAGGGCTCGACGAAGACGCAGATCCTCATCCACTGAGGCTCGGCGCCGTTCCGGCTGTTCGGCATGTCCCGGCTGTTCGAACCATTCCGCCTGTTCGGCGCGTTTCGCAGCCCGGCGGCATCCCCCTCAGGAACTACCTGCCGGGCGGTGATTCGCTACCTCTTGGTGATGACTCCGAGCTGGACACCCGGCTCATATGGGACTCACCGACGAGGAGGACAGCGACATGGAACGAACCGGTCGACAGACAGAATTATCCACTGAACAGACAGACGAACACGAGCGGCAGGGGGCCTGGACGCCCAGACGCCTGGCGGTGACGGCGCTGTTCACCGCTTTGGCGGCCGGAATCGTCGAAATGGCCGCACATCTGTGGCCGTTCACCGACCTCGCGGAGAATGCGGGGGCGGTGGTCATCCGCCTGGCCGTCTACGCCCTCGTCGCCGTCGTGATCCTCCGATTCGCTCGCGGCAGGCAGTGGGCTCGGATCGTCCTGCTCGTCGGGCTCGGCGTGATCGGGACGGCATCTCTGCTCGTCGAACCCGTCATGTGGCTGTTCGGCGATGCCGATCTCGGCGCTTACTTCGCCGGTCTCGACGGCCCCGGAGCGGTGATCCTCGTCAGCCGAGTCGCGCATCTGTCTGCGGTCGCCGTCGGTGTGGCCGCCATGCTCGTCATGCACCCACGGAAAGTCGCCGGCGTGACCGGGTGAGCGGATTCAGTCAGTGCCGTGGATGAGTTCGCCGACCACCTCGGCGAGGGCATCGGCGAATCCGGACGCGGTCACCGCGCGTCGGCCGGCCTCGTTGTGCAGCAGCACTCCGACTCCGACCAGGCGAGCCCACTCGCGGGGTGGACGCGTCCGATCGTCACTGTCATAGCGGCCGTGGGCGGCGGTGATCGCGGCGAGCGTGCCGAGGATCCCGGCGAGCACGTCCCCGGAGCCCGCCGTGGCGAGGGTGCCCGGCCCCGGCGCGGGCAGAACGACGTGTCCGTCGGGGGCGGCGATGACCGTGTGATGGCCTTTGAGCAGGACGATCGCTCCGGTCAGCTCCGCGGCTCGCCGCGCCCATCGCATCGGGTTCGCCCCGATCCGGCCGGCGGTGATGATCTCGCCGAGGAGGCGGCTGAGCAGCCGCGCCAGCTCGGCGGCGTGCGGGGTGATGATGAGCGGGCGGTCGGCCAGCCAGGTGCCTGCCATCGATTCGGCGCGGGCGATCATGTCGAGGCCGCCTGCGTCGACGACGACCGGTGTGCGGTTGCCGGCCAGCGCCTCGGCGACGCCCTGCACGAATTCGGGTTCGGGGTCGCCCGGGCCGAGGACGACGGAGTCGATGCGTCCGGAGGCGTTGACGACCTCGGGGTGGAGGCCGAGGACGTATTCGGCGACGAGCGGGGAGCCGAGATAGCGGACCATCCCTGCTCCGGTGTTCACCGCCGAGGTGGTGGTGAGCACGCCCGCGCCAGGGTAGTCCTCGGAGCCGGCGAGGACCCCGGTGACACCGCGGGAGTACTTGTGCCCGGTCTCATCGGGGCGCGGGAATCCGGTGACGAGATCATCGTGATCGAGCAGCTCCGCGGCGGCCGAGCGGGGGTCGAGGCCGAGGCCGATATCGATGACGTCGATGGTTCCGATGAACTCGTCCACACGCGGATCGATGAGTTCGGCCTTGAGTCCACCGAAGGTCACAGTGCGGTCGGCGTGGAGTCTTTTCTCTGCCCCGGTGTGGTTCGGGTCGAGGTCGGAAGGGACGTCGACGGCGATGAGGCGGCCGGTCCGGTGCGGGGCCCAATCGGCGGTAAGTGAGGAGATGTGGTCAGGCAGTCCGCGCCGACCGCCCGTGCCGAGGATGCCGTCGAGGACGAGATCGGCCCGGGAGAGCTCCCGCAGAGCGTCGGCCCGGGCCGCATCGGACTCGGCCGAGGTGAACGCGATGACCTGCGCACCGGCGCTGTGTGCCGCGGCCAGTCCATCGTCGTGAGTGCGATCGAAGAGGGTGATGACCGTGACGGCGGCACCGCGCCTTCCCAGAGTCGCCGCGGCGAAGAGTGCGTCCCCGGCGTTGTTGCCGGGCCCGGCCAGTACACTCACGCGGGTGCCGGTGACCTGTCCGTGGTCGGCCTTCAGCATGGCGGCCGCACTGTTCGCCAGTGCTCGGGCGGCCCTGGCCATGAGCGGGATGCCGGCTTCGAGCAGCGGATTCTCGGCCTCCCTGATGGTTTCACTCGGGTAGGCGAACATGCTCATCGACTGTTCCTCTTCACAACTCTGCTCCTGATACGACGTCGCCCTGCACGGGACTTATCCCTGCACCGTATGCCGTTTCCACCGTCCAGGCCAGGGGTCGAGCGGATCATCCCTCGGACAGCTGCGCCAGCCGGCGCCCGGCCAGATGAGCGAGGAACAGAGCCTGGTCGGCGAGACCGTCGTCGCTGTGGCGGGCGCGAGGGGAATGATTGGCTTCGCGTTCTTCGACCGGCAGATTCGGCAGGGCGACTCCGAAGTGTCCATAGGCTCCGGGCACGGCGTCGAGCACACGGGAGAAGTCCTCGGAACCGGGCAGCGGATTCGCCTTGCGCACGGTCCGTTCCTCGCCGAAGAGGTCGGTGAAGGTGGAGAGGAAGAACTCGGCTTCGGCGTCGTCGTTGATCGTCGGCGGCAGGATCTGCTCGTACTCGACGTCGGCGGTCAGACCGTGGGCGGCGACGAGGTCACGGACAAGCTGAGGCAGCTCCGCCTCGGCGCGGGAGGTCACAGCTTCCGAGAACGTGCGCACACTGACGACCAAGGTCGCGAAGTCGGGGACGACGTTGGGAGCGGTGCCGCCGTTGAACTGGCCGACGGTGATCACGAGCGGGTCGAAGATGTCGAAGCGGCGGGTGACGTACTCCTGCAGCTGGCCCACGAGCATCGCACCGACCTGGATGGGGTCCTTGCCGGTGGCCGGGCGGGAGGCGTGCGTGCCCTTGCCATTCACGGTGATCGTCATCTTCGAAAACGCCGCCATGTACGACCCGGGACGGGAGCTGGCGACGCCGAGGTCGGCGTCGGCGGAGACGTGGATGCCGTAGGCGGCTTTGACGCGGGGACCCGCGGCGTCGAGGACGCCTTCGTCGATCATCTTCCCGGCCCCGTCATAGCCTTCTTCACCGGGCTGGAACATGAACACGACGTCGCCGGGCAGGGAGTCGCGGTCGCGGTGGAGGAGTTTGAGTGCGCCGACGAGCCCGGCGGTGTGCAGGTCGTGGCCGCAGGCGTGCATCCTCCCCGAAGTGGCCGCGAAGTCGAATCCGGTCGCCTCGGTGACGGGCAGTCCGTCCATGTCCCCGCGCAGGAGGACGGGGGGCACGACCCCGGTCGAGTCCTCCTTGCGGGCACCTCCGCGCAGGACGACGACGATCGACGACAGCCCCTCCCCCGTGCTCACCTCGACGTCGAGGCCTTCGATGGCGTCGAGGACGAGCTTCTGCGTCACCGGCAGGTCGAGTCCGACCTCGACGTTCTCGTGCAGGGCACGGCGCAGGGTGACCAGACCGGGCGCGATGTCGTTCGCGTCATCGGCGGTGGGCAGGTGCACCTGGGTGGCGGCCGCCTCGACGGGGGTCGGGATCGTGGGGGCGGCGAGGTCGGCAGCGGCGGTGTTGTCGGTGTCGTTGGGAAGTGAGCTCATGCCCTGAGTCTATTACCCACCAGGCGCAGGCGGATTGAGACCGATCAGCCTTCCTGGAAATCCGCGCGCTACGCGTGATTCTTCCGGCGGCAGTGATCGATCAGCAGTCTTCGCAATGGAGCCGCTACAGTCCTGTAGCGTCTCTGGCCTCATCGACGAGCTCATTGAGGATCGTGATCAGGCCGGGGATTTCGGTTGTGGTCGCCAACCAAAGTATTTCGTAGTTGATGTCACCGTATTCATGGGCAAGGACGTTCCGCAGCCCAACGATTCGTTCGAGTCCGGGCACACGAGCAGCGGTGTCGGCATCGTCTCTGCGGAGGCGCTTCAGCAGCATCCCAGAGATGCGCACCTGTCTTACGCTGCATAGACATCCCGCGCACTCTCGAACGCGGCCGCTTTGAAGAAGGGGTTCTTCACCGAGCGTTCCATGACCAGATCGACTCGCCGTCCGACGATCCGCTCCAGCTCAGCCTTCAGATCGAAGTAGTCGTGGAACAGATTGTCCCGTTCCGGTCGAAAAGTGACGAGGAAGTCGATGTCGCTCGTCTCCGGATTGAACCGATCCGTGAGCACGGACCCGAAAATGCGAAGCCGTTCCACACCGAATCTTTCGCAAGCGCTCCTGATTGCGTCAGTGTCGAATACCACGGCGGATTCCATAAATCTATTCTCCCAGATCGGGAGCGACTCAACCAGGCCATATAACATTTCCTTGCGAATACATTCACCTCCATCGGACGTGAACCGTACGCGGTGGTGGGCGATGGACGGATCTCATGAAGCGTCAGGGGTCCCGGTTCTCGGTGGCAGACAGAGAATTCAGCGAAGCTCACCATGTTGATCGATACGGCATACTGATCGTCATGGCCCAGGACATAGACCTTCGTGTGCGATTCACTGTTGATGACGCCCACCTATCTGCGCTCCATGCACGAGCGTTTGGACACTCAGGTGGAGAGGTGAAACCGTGGGGAGCGCGCCTGAAGCGGCACAGCCTGACGTGGATCGGTGCGTTCTCCGACGACCAGTTGATCGGGTTCGTCCACGCCTGTTGGGACGGCGGGGTGCACGCGTTCGTCCTCGACACAATTGTTGATCCGGGACATCAGAGGCGTGGTATCGGAAAACGACTGGTCCAGACTCTCGTTCATGAAATCAAAGCCGCCGGCTGCGAATGGGTGCATGTCGACTATGAGCCGCACCTCGAAGTTTTCTATCATGATTCGTGCGGGTTCAGCCGAACACATGCTGGTCTACTGAGACTCGCGTCCCGATGATGCTCGACTGTGCAAGAAGTCGACGGTTCAGACCAGCCCGTGGTGGGCGGCGAAGGGATCCCAATCGGGATCGGTGTGGATATCCAACTCGATCTCACGGGCGACGGTGGCGGCCGCCTCGGCGCCGTAGAGATGGGTGATGAGTGCCGCAGTCATGTCCATGCCAGCGGCCACACCCGATGAGGTCCATCGATCCCGGTCCTCGACCCATCTGGCCTGCGGTATCCAGGTGACATCCTCGCCGTGTTCGGACGCCCACGTGAAAGCCTTCTTGTTCGACGTCGCCCGGTACCCGTCGAGCAGGCCGGCGGCAGCGAGCACCGCCGAACCGGTGCACACAGAGGTGATGAGCTCGGCACCGGCCGACCAGTTCACGAGGCGGTCGAGGAATGCTCGGTCGTCGACCAGCTGCCGGGTGCCCATCCCGCCGGGAACCATGACGATGTCCGGGTTGCTCGCTGTGTCGAAGGACTCGGTGACGATAACCTCGATGCCCTGAGCGCTGCGAACGGGCCCAGGCTGAGCGGCGACATAGGAGAGGGTGAAGGAATCCGGGAGACGGCTGAAGAGTTCGACGGGGCCGAATACATCGAGAACTTCGAAGCCGTCGAAGAGCACTACCGCCACATTGCTAGTCATTGAGTCCATCGAATCATTGTCCCAGCTGCAGCGTAAGTCTTCCTGCCGCGGATTCAGTCTTCCGGCCGAAGAACTCGCTTGTACATCGAATGGGTGAAGTGCTCAGCGGCACCTTCGATGCCGGGGCTCAGCGACGGCCCGTCGCCCTCGGCGATGACGAAGGTCATCGTCAGGTGCGCATCGTGGGTGATCGACAGGTGGATGTTCGTTCCGCCGATGGCACGGAAGTGCTCGAGCACGAGCCCGCGCAGACGGAAACTCGGCGCACCGGACCTGGCGGGGACCACCTCGGCGGACTGCCACGGCAGCCATCCGGGGAAGCCGATCGCCTTCTTCAGCGCCTCCTTCGCGGAGAACCGCGCCGCCAAGGAGGCATCCGTCCGGCGTTTGCCGTTGCGTTTGAGCTGCTCACCGGGAGTGAGCAGGCGGTCGAGCAGTTCAGGCACGCGTTCGATGTGCTCCGCGAAGCGCGGCACGTCGGCGATGTCAGTGCCGATCCCTAGAATCGCCACAATCGAACCTCCTCAGATACCCGACCGACTCAGATGCCGGACCGACCGTTGTCGTGCCCGGCACCGAGGCGGATCATTCGACCGTGACCGACTTCGCGAGGTTGCGCGGCTGGTCGACGTCGAGGCCCTTGGCCGTGGCCAGCTCCATCGCGAAGATCTGCAGCGGAACCGTCGTCAGCAGCGGCGCCATGAGCGTCGTCGTCTCGGGCACGTAGATGACCTCGGAGGCGAACTGATCGACCTCTTCGTCGCCCTCCTCGGCGATGACGACGGTGTTCGCACCGCGGGCGCGGACTTCCTGGATGTTCGAGATGACCTTCGCATGCAGCGAATCCCGGCCGCGCTTGGACGGGACGACGATGATGACGAGCTGACCGTCGTCGATGAGCGCGATCGGTCCGTGCTTGAGCTCACCTGCGGCGAAGCCCTCGGCGTGGATGTACGCGAGCTCCTTGAGCTTGAGCGCACCCTCCATCGCCACCGGGTAGCCGACGTGACGGCCGAGGAACAGCACCGAACCGACGTCCTGGTTGCGGTCGGCCAGGGCGAGGACCTGCGACTTGGTCTCGTCGAGGATGTGCTGGATCTTCGCAGGGATGGACTGCAGCTCGCCCAGGATCGTGCCGATCTCGTCGCGGAACTTGTTGCCCCGCAGCTGGGCGAGGTAGAGGCCGAGCAGGTAGCAGGCGACAACCTGCGACAGGAAGGCCTTCGTCGAGGCCACGGCGATCTCCGGGCCGGCGTGGGTGTACAGCGCGGCATCGGATTCGCGTGGGATCGTCGAGCCGAAGGTGTTGCAGATCGCGATGACCTTCGCACCCTGCTGACGTGCGTGGCGGACGGCCATGATCGTGTCCATGGTCTCACCGGACTGCGAGATCGCCACGACGAGCGTCTTCTCCGTGACCACCGGATCCCGGTAGCGGAATTCGTGGGCCAGCTCCACCTCGGTGGGGATGCGGCACCAGTGCTCGATCGCGTACTTCGCGACCTGACCGGCGTACGCTGCGGTGCCGCAGGCGATTACGACGATCTTGTCCACGGACTTGAGCACGTTCTCATCGATGTGCATCTCGTCCAGCGTCAGGCGGCCCTCGGTGTCTAGGCGGCCGAGCAGAGTATCGGCCACGGCCTGCGGCTGATCGTGGATCTCCTTGTCCATGAAGGACGCGAAGCCGCCCTTCTCCGCCGAGGCGGTGTCCCAGTCGACCTCGAACTGCTCACCCTCGACGGGGTTGCCATCGGTGTCCGTGATCGTAACCGTCTCCGGGGTGATGGTGACTACTTCGTCCTGGCCGATCTCGACGGCTGTGCGGGTGTAGTCGATGAACGCGGCGACGTCGGAGCCGAGGAAGTTCTCGCCCTCACCGAGGCCGATGACCAGCGGTGAGTTCCGGCGCGCGGCGACGACCTGACCGGGAGCGTCGGCGTGGACGGCGAGCAGGGTGAACGCACCTTCGAGTTCGGTGGCGGTCTTGCGCATCGCGGCGGTGAGGTCGCCGGTCACCTTATAGTTCTTCGCCAGCTGGGCGGCGGCCACCTCGGTGTCGGTCTCGGAGAGGAACTCGACACCTTCGGCAACGAGGTCCTTCTTCAGGTGGGCGAAGTTCTCGATGATCCCGTTGTGGATGAGCGCGAGCTTGCCGCCGTCGGCCAGGTGCGGGTGGGCGTTGAGGTCGGTGGGTCCACCGTGGGTGGCCCAGCGGGTGTGGCCGATTCCGGTCTGCGCAGCGGGCAGCGGGTTGGCCTCGATCTCCTCGGTCAGGGCGGAGAACTTTCCGGCCTTCTTCGCCGAGGCGAGCTGACCGTCGGGCGTCACGAGCGCGACGCCGGCCGAGTCGTAGCCGCGGTACTCGAGCCTCTTCAGGCCGCCGAGCACGACATCGAGCGCCGAGTGGTCGGCATTGTCAACGGGGGCCTTGGATACATAGCCAACGATTCCACACATGAGGGAGATTTTACGCACTGATAGCCGATCTCGGGTATTCCGGCGAGTCACGATCGGGTCAACGTGACGAACTGCACGCGCACGCGGGCGCGGGAGAGGATGGTCGGGGCACACCTGACGGGGCCGGAGACGGAACGGTCACCTCGGTGGGGTGGGGCTCCTCGGTGGGGGTGGGGGCTTTCGCCGACCTGGGGCGGGTGGCGAACATGACGCATGACACAATGGTGGGATGAGCCATGTCGACCCTCAGTTGGACCGTGCGCGCAAGCTCGCCGGCCTCAATACCGCCCGGCGCAGCGAGCCGGACACGACGTCTCCGTTCTGGGAGTTCGATCGGGAGGTGTGGGGTACGCTCGCCCAGGCTACGCCGCTTCCGCTGAAGCAGCGCGATATCGAACGGCTGCGCGGGCTCGGGGATCGGATCAACCTCGACGAGGTGGCCCAGGTCTATCTGCCCCTGTCACGACTGCTCAACCTCTACGTCTCCGCACGGCGGGCGAAGCACGACCTGACCAGGGAATTCTTCTCTCCGCTGCACGAACGCGGGTTGGAACCGCAGGATGCCAAGCGCACGCCCTTCGTCATCGGCGTCGCCGGATCGGTGGCCGTGGGCAAGTCGACGACGGCACGTGTGCTGCGCGAACTGCTCGCCCGCTGGCCCGACACTCCGCGCGTCGAGCTCATCACCACCGACGGATTCCTCTACCCCAACGCCGAACTCGACCGTCGCCGCCTCAACGGGCGGAAGGGATTCCCCGAATCCTACGATCGGCGCAAGCTGCTCAAGTTCATCTCCGCCGTGAAATCCGGGGCCCCCGAGGTCCGTGCACCTGTGTACTCGCACCACACCTATGACATCGTTCCCGGCGCCGAGGTGGTCGTGCGTTCCCCCGATGTCCTCATCGTCGAGGGCCTCAACGTCCTCCAACCCGCCCGCCCCCGTCAGGACGGGACCGTGGGCTTGGCCATCAGCGACTACTTCGACTTCTCCGTCTACGTCGATGCGCGCTCCCGTGACATCCGCCAGTGGTACATCTCGCGGTTCCTCAAACTCAAGCACGGTGCGTTCCAGGACGAGGATTCCTACTTCCACCGGTACTCGCAGCTCGACGACGACGAGGCGATCACCTTGGCCACGGAGATCTGGGACTCCATCAACTTCCCGAACCTGCGCGAGAACGTCCAGCCCAGCCGCGGCCGAGCCGATCTCGTGCTCCACAAATCCTCCGACCACACCATCCGGAAGGTGCAGCTGCGGAAGCTGTGACGGGAGTCGCTGGTGGGTCTGGGACCTCGGAAGGGGCGGGCCGCCTCGGCGAGCTTGCGATGGTACCTGTGATGGGAGTCGCCGGGCGGTGAGGAAATAGTTTCACCGCTCTGGCGGTTGCACAGTGTGCACTGAACTACTCACCGCCGGCAGGCCACCCGCCCACGGCGGCGGCCGGATGCGAGCGATCCTCGCGCCGTCACGGGCTCCCCCGTGCATGCTCGGTCGTTTCGGCAGCAGAAAGGGACCCAGTATGAGCGTGCCATCCGCACATCACCTCATGTACTCCTCGGTCAAGAGCAAGAAGACCCCCGAGACGCGCATCCAACCGGGCATCTACAAGCGGATCGCCGGGTATGCGACCCGGCACAAGCGCAAACTCATCATCTTCCTGCTGCTGTCCGTGCTCACCGCGGGCATCGGCGTCCTCAACCCGGTCCTCGCCGGCGACGTCGTCAACGCGATCACCGGCGGCGGGCCCGTGTCCACGGTCGTATGGCTGGCCGTGGCCATCGGCGGGTTGGCCATCGCCGATGCGGCCATCTCGATCACGAACCGGTACCTGTCCTCACGGATCGGCGAGGGACTCATCTTCGATCTGCGCACGGCCGTCTATGATCACGTCCAGTCGATGCCGATCGCATTCTTCAATCGCACCCGCACCGGCGCCCTGGTCTCCCGGCTCAATACGGACGTCATCGGTGCGCAGCGGGCGTTTTCGAACACCCTGTCCGGCATCGTGTCGAACTTCGTCTCCCTGGCCCTGACCGTCGGCGTCATGGTCACGATCTCCTGGCAGGTGACCGTGCTGTCGATCCTGCTGCTGCCGCTGTTCATCATCCCCACCCGAATGCTCAGCGGAAAGCTCGCATCCCTGCAGTTCGAAGCGGCCAACAATTCCGCAGACATGTCGACCCGCATGACCGAGCGCTTCTCCGCCGCCGGTGCCACCCTGGTCAAACTCTTCGGCAATCCCCGCCAGGAGAACGAGGAGTTCGCCGACCGCGCCGGCCAGGTCCGCGATATCGGGGTCAAGGTCGCGATGCTGCAGTCGACGTTCGTGTCCTCGCTGACTCTGGTCTCCGCCCTGGCGCTGGCTCTCGTCTACGGCGTCGGCGGTGCACAGGCCGTCGTCGGCAACCTCAACGCCGGTCAGGTCGTGACCCTGGCACTGCTGCTGACCAGGCTCTACACGCCGCTGACGATGCTCGCCAACGCGCGCCTGGACATCCAGAGCGCAGTGGTGTCGTTCCAGCGGGTGTTCGAGATCCTCGATCTCGTGCCCTACTTCAAGGAGCCGTCGCAGCCGAAGGCCCTGCCCGCCGGCGGGTTGGATGTGCAGTTCGATCACGTCGACTTCGCCTACCCCAGCGCCTCGCAGGTCAGCTTGGCCAGCCTCGAAGACGTCTCCGTGCTCGACACCCGCGGCGGCGATCAGGTTCTCCATGACCTGAGCTTCACGATTCCCGCCGGGCACACCGTCGCCCTCGTCGGATCCTCGGGTGCGGGAAAGTCGACGATCGCGTCGCTGCTGCCGCGGCTCTACGACGTCACGGGCGGCTCGATCACCATCGGCGGAGTCGATGTTCGCGATCTGTCGTTCGCCGATCTGCGCGAGGCCGTCGGCGTCGTCACCCAGGACGGACATGTCTTCCACGAGTCGATCCGCGCCAACCTGGCGCTGGTCAATCCCGATGCCACCGAGGAGCAGATGCTCGATGCCATCGACCGGGCACAGCTGAAAGGCGTCATCGATGCGCTTCCCGACGGACTGGACACCGTCGTCGGTGAACGCGGGTACCGTCTCTCCGGAGGCGAGCGTCAGCGCCTGACCATCGCCCGGATGCTGCTGGCGTCTCCGGAGATCGTCGTCCTCGATGAGGCCACCTCGGCGTTGGATTCGACGAATGAGGCCGCGATCCAGCGTGCCCTGGCCCAGGCGATGCACGGGCGGACGGCCCTGGTCATCGCCCACCGTCTGTCGACGATCCGGCAGGCCGACACGATCCTCGTCGTCGAGGCCGGTCGCATCATTGAGAAGGGCACTCACGAGGAGCTCGTCGGTCGCGGCGGCCGCTACGCCGAGCTCTACGCCACCCAGTTCGCCTCGAGCTGAGTACGCGACGCTGAACCACTCTCGGTGCGAGTCCCGCACCGACGCCGCAGGGTCAGAGACTTCCTCGAGTCAAGTGTGCGCAGATTGCCGGTTTCGAGCCGAAATTGTGCAATCTGCGCACAGTTGACTGGCCAACGCCGCGGCAGAAGGTCGTTCCGCCCCGCAGTCGCCACGGCAGGGCCCCTCTGAAACTGGCGATCGGCGCGGCACTGCGCACTCGGCAAACCCTGCGCCTCTCAACGTCGATCAAGGGCCCGCCCGAATATGCTGCGGAAGACCGCGACATATCTGAGCGAGCCCTTGATCGAGCGAAGGGCGCCCCGCAAGGCACGCCGGAGCCGGTGGCTCGGCGTTTACAGCGCGAGGTGCTCCTTGACCGACGCGGCCAGGCGCTCGGCCTGGGCGGAGGCGGCATCCTCGGTGGCGGCTTCTACCATGACCCGGATGAGCGGCTCCGTGCCCGAGGCGCGCAGCAGCACGCGACCGGTGTCGGCGAGTTCGGCCTCGACAGCGGCCACCTCGGCGGCGACCTGCGGGTGATCGACGTTGTTCTTGTCCACGCCCTTGACGTTGACGAGCGCCTGCGGCAGCTGCGGGATCTCCGCGGCGAGGTCGGCCAGGGTGCGCTTGGCATCGGCCATCCGCTTCATCAGATGCAGGGCGGTCTGCACTCCGTCGCCGGTGGTGCCGTGATCGAGCATGAGCACGTGTCCGGACTGCTCCCCGCCGAGCGCATACCCGTCGGCGAGCATCCGCTCGAGCACATACCGGTCGCCGACAGCGGTCTGCACGGTATCGATGCCGTATTTGTCCATCGCCTGCTTCAGACCCAGGTTCGACATGACGGTCGTGACGAGGGTGTTGCCGCGCAGTTCACCGAGCTCCTTGAGCCCGATCGCCAGGATGCCCATGACCTGGTCGCCATTGACGACCCGCCCCAAGGAGTCCACGGCCAGGCAGCGGTCGGCGTCACCGTCGAAAGCCACGCCCAGATCGGACTGGGTCTCGACGACGAGGCGCTGCAGCGGTCCGAGGTGGGTCGATCCCACACCGTCGTTGATGTTGAAGCCGTCGGGTTCGGCGGCGGAAACGATGACTTCGGCACCGGCCTGGCGCAGGGCGGCGGGTCCGACGATGGACGCCGCACCGTGAGCGCAGTCGACGACGACCTTGAGTCCCGACAGCGGGCGCACATTGTCGGCGTCGACACAGCGCACCAGGTGCTCGGTGTACTCGTCTGCAGCGGCCGGGTAGCGCGAGATGCGGCCGACGTCCGCTCCGGTCGGACGGTCCCAATCCTCATCGAAGATCGCGAGGATCTCGTCTTCGACGGCGTCGTCGAGCTTCGTGCCTCCTGCGGCGAAGAACTTGATGCCGTTGTCGGGCATGGGGTTGTGAGAGGCGGAGATCACGACTCCGAAGGCGGCGCCGGTGTCCTTGACGACCTGGGCGATGCCCGGTGTCGGCAGCATGCCCGCGTCGAGGACGTCGACTCCCGTCGAGGCGATTCCGGCGCTCAGTGCGGCGGAGAGGAATTCGCCGGACACGCGCGTATCACGTCCGACCACGGCGAAGGGGCGCTTCTCACCCGTCCAGCCGCTGCTGAGCACGCGTGAACCTGCGACCGAGAGCTGGAGCGCGAGTTTGGCCGAGATATCGCGATTGGCCAGTCCGCGCACTCCATCGGTGCCGAAGAGTCGAGACATAGTGGAGATCCTTTCGTCAATGTCGGAGTCGATCTTAGTCGATCCGCTGTGTGTCGCTCGTGATGTCGGCGTCCTCGCCGAGGCGGCTCACCCGCAGCCGTGGCTCCTGTGATCGCGGCGTCGCGAGTGTCCGTTCAAGGCGGAGCGCGCTTATCGTGCGGTGCACAATGCGATATTCGCGCTCAGGCTTGAGCGACGGACTATGCGCCGAGGCGGCACACCCGACCGCAGCCGCGGTCGCGCGCAATGCCGGCTAAGTCAGTGACCGTGTGAGATGAGTCCGGATATGAGAAATGCGGCCCCGAACCTGGTTCGGGACCGCATTCTCATGTTCATGATGCTGAACTGTCGATGACTGCGACTCAGTGGCAGACCAGCCGCAGTCGGTTCGCCAGCGAGATCAGCGCTTCGAGAACTGAGGTGCCTTACGGGCCTTCTTGAGACCGGCCTTCTTGCGCTCAGGAACGCGAGCATCGCGGCTGAGGTATCCGGCCTTCTTCAGCTCGGCACGGTTGGACTCCGCGTCGATCTGGTTGAGCGAACGAGCCACGCCCAGGCGGACGGCGCCGGCCTGGCCGGAGGGTCCACCACCGGAGATCCGGACGATGACGTCGAAACGTCCGCCCAGGTCCAGCAGGGTGAAGGGCTCGTTGACGAGCTGCTGGTGCAGCTTGTTCGGGAAGTACTCCTCGAGAGTACGTCCGTTGATGGTCCACTCACCGGTGCCGGGGACGAGGCGCACACGAGCAATTGCCTGCTTGCGGCGGCCGACTCCGTTGCCGGGGGCGGTCAGGGACTGTCCACGTCCACCGGCGGTGCTTTCGCCCAGGCCAGCGGATGCGGGAGTCTCGGAAGTGTATTCGGTGATCTCTTCTTCGACAGTTTCTGTCGCGTTGGTGGTATCAGCCACGGTTCTCCTCGGTATGTCTAGAGCTCAGGCGCTTACTGCGCGACCTGGCTGAGTTCGTACGG
The DNA here is from genome assembly GCF_057654315.1 of Brevibacterium sp. Lmc1. Lineage (NCBI taxonomy): Bacteria > Bacillati > Actinomycetota > Actinomycetes > Micrococcales > Brevibacteriaceae > Brevibacterium > Brevibacterium sp. Lmc1. Next base: position 3,075,806 of record NZ_CM172803.1, read on the forward strand.
CTGCGGATTCTGAGCGGCGTGCGGGTGCTCGGCACCTGCATAGACCTTCAGCTTCTGCATCTGGGCACGTCCGAGACGAGTCTTCGGGACCATACCGGCGACAGCCTTTTCGACTGCACGCTCGGGGTGGGTGGCGAGGAGCTCGGCGTAGTTCACGCTCTTGAGGCCACCGGGGTACCCGGAGTGGCGGTAAGCGCGCTTCTTCTCGAGCTTCGCACCTGTCAGCGCGACCTTGTCGGCGTTGATGATGATGACGAAGTCACCGGTGTCGGTGTTCGGAGTGAACGTGGTCTTGTGCTTGCCGCGCAGGAGGCGTGCAACCTGCGAAGCAAGGCGACCGAGCACCTGGTCAGTGGCGTCGATGACGTGCCACTGGTGCTCAACGTCACCGGGCTTAGCTGTATACGTACGCAAAAGTAGCCTTCTTTTCGTATCTGTGTTCAGTGCAGCGCCGGATCCTCATCGGGTCGTGAGTCCAATGGGTCTCAAGCGCTGGTTGTCTTCAATCGGGTGAACCTATCGACGCATTCCCCTCACCTACGGGCCTGCAACGCATGAGGCTATGTAAGGGAGTGCGACAAGCACACACAACGACAATCAAATATACATGCCCTCAGCCCCGGGGAGCAAACGCCCAGAGCGGTCTCAGGGCCAGCTGAAACCCGAGCCGATAGTATTGATCTGTGCCGACTCATTCCAGCCTGCCCTTCCGACTTCCCGCATTGAGAATCCTGATGCTGGGTCTCTTGGTCGGGCTCCTGACGGCGGGCCTCGGACTCGGCCCCGCCTCCGCATCGGCATCAACGGACAGCATGGCACCGACCGACGGTTCGGCCAACGCGAATGCGTCCTCCACGCAGTCCACTGACACCGGCAGGCCCCCGGCTGGGCAGACGGTCGTCTTCGGCATTCCGGGTCTGACCATCGATGATATCGACCCCGAGCGCACTCCGAACCTCTTTCATCTGCTCTCCGAGGGCGCGGCAGCGAACCTCAACGTGCGCACGATCGGCTCGGCCACCTGCCCCGCCTCCGGCTGGCTGTCCTTCGGCGCGGGCGCCCGCGCGCAGGCCGGCCCCTCCCCCATCGCCGAGGATGCCGACCCCGATGACTCGGCCCGCTGCCCGACCATGATCGCCCCCACCACGGACGGTTCCGCGGATGCCGAGAACGGGGCCACCTCGGCGAAGGGGGCGACGAACAGTGATGAAGCTCATGGCGACGATTCCGCGGCCGGAACGACGACGGCTCGGATCGAAGGTTTCGATGCGGTCAAGGAACCCAATATCGGCTCCGGCTACTCCGTCGACTACGGCATGCTCGCGCGCGCCGTCACAGAAGCCGGCAGCGCCGTGCCCGCCGGCACCGACGCAACCGATGCGGACTCCCTGCTCGAACCCTGCGTCGCAGCCGAAGGCCCCGGCGCAGCATATGCCGCCGCGGACGAAGACGGGGTGGTGACGAATTTCACGGACGATGCGTTGGCCACGGACTGCCGCCTCGGCGTCGTCGACCTCGGCGCGATCGGCATCCGCTCCTGGCTGTTCGACCCGATCCCGAACTACTCCTATACCGTTCCGCCGAACTACGACCGGGAGACCCGAGTCGCCGAAGCCGACCGCCGCCTCGGCGTGCGCCTGCAGGAGGTGCGGGAGAACGCGAAGGACGGGGCCGCGGATCCGACGATCATCGTCGCCGGCCTCGGTGACAGTTCCGGTCTGCCGCAGCTGCGCGCGTTCATCGCGTCCGGGCCCGGCTTCGAACCCGGGTCCCTGTCCTCGGCGACGACCCGCACCCCGGGGCTGCTGCAGATCACCGATCTGGCGCCGGGCATCCTCGATGTCCTCGAAGTCGATTCCCCGCGCGCCGTCGGCTTCGACTCCACCCCGACCGATGATGATCCGCAGCAGCGCATCGACGATCTCGTCGCCGAGGCGCAGAAGTCGACGACGATCCATCAGAATCTCTCGACGTTCTCCATCACCCTCGACGTCATCTTCTACATCCTCTTCATCGCGTGCGCGGTCCTGCTCAACCGCTCCATCCTCGGCCGCCGAGGCGGTGCCACCCGAGCGTCCCACGTCCACCGCTTCCTCGGGTGGGTGTCCCTGGGCGTGGCCTCCCTGCCGATGGGCGCGTTCCTCGCCGGGCTCCTCCCCTGGTCGAGGATGGCCGATCCCGGGCTCGGCCTGTTCCTCTCGGTCATCGGCACGGCCGCCGTTCTGTTCGTCCTTGCCCTCATCCCGCCATGGGGTCGGACCTGGCGAGGACGGGTCGGCGCCCTGGCCGGGGCGAACCTGCTCATCCTCGCCGCCGACCTGGCCACCGGGTCCCATCTGCAGGCGAACTCGCTGCTCGGGTACAACCCGATCGTCGGCGGCCGCTACTACGGACTCGGCAATCAGGGTGCGGCGATCTTCATCGTCAGCCTCTTCATCTTCTTAGGGCTTGTGGTGTCCTGGCTGCGGACGCGGGGCCACCGAAAAGCCGTGATCATCGTGCCGGTCGTCGTCGGACTGGCCGCCGTGTTCGTCTCCGGCAACCCCTCCTGGGGTGCGAAGTTCGGCGGCACGATCGCCATCCTCGCCGGACTCATGGTCCTGCTGGCACTGCTGTCGAAGATCCGACTGACTCTGCTGCGCCTCGCCCTCATCGGTCTGTCTTCGCTGGCCGTGCTCATCGGCATCGCCTTCCTCGACTGGCTGCGCCCGGCCGGGGCGCGCTCACATTTCGGCACGTTCTTCGACCAGATCGTCACCGGTGAGGCCCTGCAGGTCGTCGGCCGCAAGCTCGGCGCGAACCTCCACATCATCCAGGTCAATCCGGCTCTGGCCATCGTCACCCCGCTTGCGGCCATCGCGATCCTCATCTTCCTCCGCTACCTCCTCCACTTCCCCCGCGTCCACGCCGGCAGCCGGACCGGGCGCCTGGTCAACAAATGGCGCGGACGGCTCCCCCAGCTCTTCACCGATTCAGACCTGCACTATGGATTCCTGGCCGCCGCCACCGGGCTCGGCGTCGGGCTCGTGCTCACCGATTCCGGGGTCGCCGTGCCCTCGACCGGAGCCATGGTTCTGCTGCCCTTCCTGCTGGCGCTCAGTGCTGAGCACGCCGAGGAGGCTCACCGATGAGAGCCCCCGTGACCTCCCCCGCCGCTCGGGTTCTGCTCGGGATCCTGGCCATCGCCCTGTTCGTCCTCGGCCTGCCCCAAGCCGGGCAGGCGGTTCCGGGCGCGGGCTCGAACGCGGATGCTGCCACGGGCGCGAATGCGGCCGCGGGTGCGTCGGCTCGAGCCGACGCCCAGGCGGCGGGCGGGAACGGGGGCACGGCTCCGGCCTCGGAAGACGGCGACGGCGGGACCACCTCGGCAAGTCCCGGGGTCGTGTCGATCAGCGTCTCCGGGTTCAGCTTCGAGGACCTCGATCCGCGCACCACACCGCACCTGTGGGTGATGATGAAGGGCGGGCAGATCGGGACGATCACACCGCGCAGCGTGCGCTCGACGAGCTGCCCGGTCGACGGCTGGCTGGGGCTCGGATCCGGGCGGCGAGCCGCCGACGAACCCCGCGATCAGTGCCGCGAACCGGCATCTCCGCTCGACGGCTGGGTCGCCGATTGGGACGTGTACGCGCAGGTGGCCCGCGGCGACAACTACGATGCCTCCCTCGGGGCCCTGGCCGAGGCAGTGCCCGATATCCGCGCCTTCGGCAACGGTGCCGCCATCGCCGCGGCCACCCCAACCGGCCGCGTCGAGAACTGGTCGCCCGTCGGAGCCGACCTTGGAGCGGACGTCGCGAAATCGACCGCAGACGGCGAGCTTACGCTCGTCGATCTCGGCAATACCGCCGCCGACGGCTACTCGCTGAAGAGCCTCGACGCTCAGGTCGGGGAGATCCTCGAATCGACGGGATGGATGAGCGCGGATCAGCCGAACCGCCTCGGCGAAGGACGCGTTCCCGTGATGTTCTCATCGATCGCCGACGGCACGCATGAAGGTTCGTCGATGCAGGCGACGATGATGGTCGCCCCGGGCGAGCAGGCGGGACTGCTCACCTCCTCGTCGACGCGGCAGCCGGGACTGGTGCAGGTGCCCGACCTGGCACCGACGCTCGTGGCACTGTCCGGTGCCGAGGAGATGGACAATGCGGCCGGGGCGCCGATGACCTCGGGGGCGCATGGGTCCGATTGGCATTCGCGCTATCAGGCAGTGCTCGACCGGCAGGTGGCGGTGAAGACGCAGAACGATCTGTCGACGTGGTTCTTCCCCGTGGTCGCCGTGCTCATGATCGGACTGTTGGCCTTGGCGTGGTTCATGCGGAAGAACCACCGGGAGCTCGTCCATTCCGGGGCGTACCGCCTCGGTGTCGTATTCGCGGCGATGCCGATCTCGACGTATCTGGTCAATACCGTGCCGTGGGAGCGGGCGACGAATCCGGACATCGCGATGCTCGGAGCCCTGGCCGGGTGGGCGCTGCTGCTCGGGGTGCTGGCGCTCCTCGGCCCCTGGCGGCGGCACAAGTTCGGGCCGGTGCTCTTCGTGTCCACCGTGACCGTCGCCGTGCTCGCCTACGACGTCGTCACCGGATCCCAGCTGCAGATGTCGACGCTCTTGGGTGAGCCCCTGCTCATCGCCTCCCGGTTCTACGGGATCGGGAACTCGGCACTGGCGCTGTACTGCTGTGCGCTGCTGCTGGCGGTCGCAGGGTTCGCGTCACTGGTGACCAAGCCGCTGCATCGGGTCCTCATCGTCACCGTTCCCGTGCTCGCCTCCTGCGTCATCCTCGCAGCACCAGGTCTGGGCACGAAGTTCGGGTCCGTGCCGACCCTCATCATCGGAGTCGCCTACCTCGTTCTGGCCGCGGCGAGCATCCGGTTCTCGCTCAAACGGCTGGGACTGACGGTGGGCATCGCCGGGTTCGTCATGCTCACCGTGCTGTTCCTCGACTGGCTGCGCCCGGCCGATCAGCGCACGCACTTCGGACGGTTCTTCGACTCGATCATCAGCGGTCAAGCGCTCAGCGTTCTGGCTCGAAAGATCGGGATGAACATCGACATCCTCACCCAGTCGTGGATGACTCTGGTGCTGCCGCTGGTCATCATCGGCGTGTTCTGGATGGCGCTCGATCCAGCGCGCTTCCGACTGAACGGACTCCAGGACACCTACCGCCGGATCCCACTGCTGAGGGCGGCGATGATCAGCCTCGCGATCCTGCTGGGAGTCGGCACTCTCATCAACGACTCGGGCATCGTCGTGCCGGCCGTCGGCATCCTCTTCCTCGTCCCGGTGCTCACTCACCTCGAGACCTTCCGCGCCGGTCGCCCGCCGGTCCCAGCGGCGACGCCCTCCGGCGACGGTGCCGACGCCGACGGCGACGGCTCCGGTGCCGAGGCCGACGCCGACGGCTCCGATTCATCGTCACGCCCCTGACACTGCGGGCATCACGCACCGGTAGTCTCAACATCCACCGCTCGCCGCAGAACACCTCCGTGGCGACAGAAGGCACCTTTGCACCGGTGCGCAATGCGCCTACCTGTAGGAGACGGCACTGACGGCGCATGGTGCCGCACAGAGAACGACCTTCGCCGAGGCATCCCTCACCGTCAGTGGCATCCCCGCCGCTTCCTCGCAAAACACCCCCGCAGCAGCAATTCGCACTCGTGCACCGGTGCACTATGCGACTACCGGGTGGGGATGACGCCAAGGGTGCGGGATGGCTCCGCGAGAAATGTGCCTGTATACGACGGCGGGCCGGAGAGAAGAACTCTCCGGCCCCGCCCGTCTCGGCGATGATCTCGCCTGAGTGTCAGGTGCTTCTGAACAGCCTGGCTCAGTTCTGGAGGCTGAGCTTGCGGCGACGGACGATCGTGACCGCAGTGGTGCCGGCGACGATGAGCGCCAGGGCCGCGGCGACGATGTTGACGGTCTCGAAGCCGGTGCGCGGCAGGTCGCCTCCATCCTTCGAACCGTTTGCATCGGCCCCGGAGCCATCGGCCGAACCACCGTCGGCTCCACCGCCGGCGTTCGACGAACCGTCCGACCCACCGGCCGCGCTGTCTCCGCCATCGGCATTGCCGCCGGCCGCGCTGTCTCCTCCGTCAGCGGCGCCGCCATCGGCGGAACCACCATCGGCATTGCCGCCGTCGGCCGAACCGTCATCGCCGGCCGAGGCATTCGCATCGTCACCGACAGCAGCGGTGGCTTCGAACTCATGTGCCAGCGGCAGCGGGTTGTCATCCCACCACGGACCATCGGAATTTGCCTGCACGCTGGCCGTGACGGCCACCTCTCCCGAGGCGTCCTTCGGCGCGGTCACGGTCACGGGAGTCTCGGACGCACCTGCCGGGATCGAGTCGAGGGTGATCGTCTTGGCAGCCGCCTCGGCGCTGACCTCGGGGGCTTTGTCCTTGGTGGCGCTGCTGGAAGCAGACCGGGACTCGGACTGCGCGGCCGCCTCGGCGGTATAGCCCTCCGGCAGGTCGACGGTGACGTCGATGGGACCCGCAACCTCGGACTTCGCGTTCGTCTTGAGCGCGAACTCAGCGCTCTCACCGGGCTTGATGGCCTTCGGCCCGGTCAGCTCGGCGCTCAGATCACCCTTGTCGATGACGTCCTTGGCTGCGTCTGCCTGACGCTCGTTCTTATCCGGGGTGACGTCTTTGCCTTCGGCCTGGTGCTTGTTGAAGTAGTTCTCCCAGGTCTCGAAGTCGGTGAGTCCCGACTGTTCGAAATCACCCTTGGCGAAGGAGGAGAAGTTGTCACCACCGGTGGCGAGGAAGCTCAGCGTCGCAACCCGGTAGTCCTTGTTCGGATCGATGTCCTTGCCATCGACCTTGACGGATTTCACGTGCTCGCCCTTGTCGGCATCAGTGTCATAGACGACGTCGAGGTCATCGGAGATGCCCAGGTGGAGGAACGACCGGGAGGCACCGTCGGGCTGCCACTGCTCTTCGAAGAGGCCGATGACGTCCGAACCCTTCATCGTCACGACACCATGGTCGTTGGCGAAGGGAAGCACGCTGTTGAGCTCGGCAACGGTGACTTCGCATTTCTCCTCGGAGTTGTAGATGTCATCGCAGAGCAGATCGGTGCGCAGACCGCCGGGGTTCGTGATGCCGAAGTCGGCTTCTTCCAGCTGGGTCTCTTCGACGCCTTCCTTGAGCGCATCGGCGACGAGGTTGCCGAGCGTGGACTCGGCACCGCGGTCCTCCTCGCCGTCCTTCTTCGCTCGGGTGATGTCCTCGCTGATCGTGCCGGTGACCTCCGAGCCGAGCTCCTTGGCCTTCTCCTCTGCGTCGCTGACGATGCCTGCGACCTTGTCGACGACCTCGGAGTCATAGCTCTTGCCCTCGGTCTCGATGAGATCGATGCCGCTGGCCTGCCAGTCGCTGTTGCCGTCGACTCTCATGGTCACCTGCCCGACGTATTCGCCGTAGCTGCCGGCCTCGATGACGGGACGGGTGCGATCGGGTTCTCCGGGCACCGGTGCTTCGAAGGCATACGGCATATGGGTGTGGCCGGTGAACATGGCGTCGACCGAGGCGTCGGCCTCGGTGACGAGCTTCTTGAACTCCGCGTTCGACGCCTTCGCGTCTTCCAGGCTCTCGGTCGACGACGCACCGAGGTGGGCCTCGACGACCGTCATATCCGGTCGTTCGTCCTCGGGCAGGTTCTCGAGATCGTCGGCGACGCGGTTGACTGCGTCCGTGGGGTCACCGAAGTCGAGGTCGGCGATGCCGTCCGGTGAGACGAGTGAGGCGGTGTCCTTGGTGACAACGCCGATGACGGCGATCTTGACTCCCGACACGTCGACGATGGAGTACTCGTCGAGGCCGTCGACGACGTTCTGAGTTCCCTTGTCGTAGACGTTGGCCGCCGAGTACGGGAAGTCGGCTTCGACGCTCACTCTTCCCGTGAGGTCATCGATGCCTTTGTCGAATTCGTGGTTGCCGACAGCAGAGGCCTCGACGCCCATGGCGTTGAGGACATCGAGCGTGGGGGTGTCGTTCTGCGATGAGGAGGTGTAGGTCGAGGCACCGATGTTGTCACCGGTCGAGAGCAGAGCAGTGCCCATATTGTCGCCTCCGGTACCGAACTTCGCTCGTTCCTCCTCGACGACCGAGGCGACCTGAGTGCCTGCCTCGGAGATGCGTCCGTGGAAGTCGGTGATATTGAGCAGCTGAACTTTGGTGCCCTCGGGCGCCGACTGCGCATCGCTGCCGGAATCCTGCTCGTCGCCGGCGTTGTCCGACGGCGCGGACTTGCCGTCGGTCGAATCGTTCGACGACCCGTCGGGGTCCGCGGGAGCCGCTTCACTCGGTGCCGTGGCGCTGTCGTCGGTGGAGTTTCCGTTGCCCAGAGAGGGTGCCCCGATGGCAGGCGCGAGGCCAGGCAGCGTCAGCATTGACACCGCGGCGCCCGTGGCCAGCACTTTGGTCACAAGTTTCGACATGTATTCGGTTCCTTCGATCGTTCAGTGAGGCGCACATCAACCGTGCCGGTGGGATTGAAGACGGATTCCATCCTGCAGTGCCAATGCGAACTGAAAGTTACTTAAGTGTGAATCTACACAGGATTCTCACAACTGGAAAGAGGAATTCTCACATGATCGCGACTCGCGCGATAAAAGGCGGCTTGATGCTTCTGCCGACGACCCGACGAACCGTCGGCCTATTCCTGGTCGCGGCGGGCCATCGTCTGGGCGTTGCGGGCCGCGTAGTCCTCGGGTGCCGGATAGCCGACATCGGTGAGGACGAGTCCTTCGGCAGACGTGACGAACATGGGCACATCCGGAGTCAGCCCGGCGTCCGCCTCGGCGATGAGTTCGGCCGGGCGGGTCACCGCCCAATTGCCGGATCCGACCTTGATCAGTCCGCCGACGAGTGCACGGACCATGTGATGGCAGAAGGCGTCGGCGCGCAGATCAATGGTGATCACAGCATCCTGATCGCGCGAGACTCGCAGTTCGTGGAGGGTGCGGATCGTCGTCGCGCCCTCCCGGGGTTTGCAGAACGGCAGGAAGTCGTGGAGCCCTTGGACCTCGCTCGCGGCCTCGGCCATGGCTTCGGCATCGAGTTCGCCCTTGTGCCGCGGCGTCACCTGCGTCAGCAGCGGGTCGATGAATGACCGATGATCGGCCAACCGGTACTGATACGACCGCCACAGCGCAGAGAACCGGGCGTCGAAGTCCTCTGGCACCTCGGCCACCGCGTGGACGACGATGTCGTGGAACTCACCGGCGATGAGGACTCCGCGCAGACGTGACAGGAGGGCCGCCTCGGCGGATCGATTCGACTGGCCGATGAGCTTGCCGATCGCCTCATCGCCCAGATCGACATGCACGACCTGACGACGGGCGTGGACGCCGGAGTCGGTGCGGCCGGCGACGACGGTGGCCACCTCGATGCCGGTGATCCTCTCCAGTCCGGATTCGATGGCGGCCTGGACCGTGCGCAGCCCCGGCTGCTTGGCCCAGCCATGGAAATCCGTGCCGCGATAGCCCAGGTCAAGGCGGAAGCGGGTCATCGGGTCATCCTCGCCGAGGCGGGGCCCGCCGTTCCGGGTCCGCCATCGTCATCGATCGCCTCGGTGAATGGGGCGCGGGGCTTGAAGACCCCGCCGAAGAGGCGGGAGACCAGTCGCGCCCGCTGCCGGTGATAGCGCTCGACATTCGTGTTGTAGAAACGCGCGCCGGCGAGGATCCGTTCGGTGAGCACCTGCAGCTGACCGTGCAGAAGCTGGATCGTCGTGTCGATCTCCTCATTGACCGCAGCCCGATGGGGACGGGCAGAGTCCGAGGTCAGGGACCTCTCCGTCAGCGCCGCGGGGATGAGTGCGGCGTCATCGACGGCGTCGGTCAGGGCGTTTTCGGCTGCAGCGCCGCGGTGGTCGAAGGGGGCGCGTTCGGCAGAGGCGAGCGCGAGTTCCAGCCGGGACAGGTCCTGTCCGGCGATCTGCTGGAGGGTGCCGATATAGGCCGGCACGAGAGCATGGCGGGCGCGGATCTCGCCGATGAGCTGGCGCTTGGCTTCATCGCACAGCGACCGGGCCATGGACAGCTGGTTGAAGCGCAGGACGGTGAGGATGACGAAGAGGACGATGAGAGCGGCGAGTACGCAACCGCCGACGATGAACCAGACCACGGCCATTCCCCTCGTTCCATGTGCTGCACGAGCATTTCCGACACCTCAGTTTACGCGGGGTTCAGACTCGTCGCGAACAGGTCATCATCCGGACACCGAGGCTACTGAGAAGAGTCACCGAGAAGGACCGCGCCCGGACACCGGCCCCGGCATTCTGCAGTCACCGCAGAGAGTGCGGACCGATTTCGGCCAGATGTCGCCGACCTGTCGCCTTCGGGTCATGCGTTCGTCACTCGGCGGGCCTTAGCTGGAAGTCGTGAGAGTAGCGATCATTGCAGAATCCTTCCTCCCCAATATGAATGGGGTCACCCACTCACTCCTGCGGGTCCTCGACCATCTGGCCGACCGCGGCGACGAAGTCCTCGTCATCGCTCCGGGCACACGCAGGGACGGTCCGAAGGAGGTCGCCGGCGCCCGGATCGTCCGGGTTCCCTCGATCGCCTTGCCGAAGTATCGGCGCATCCGTGTCGCTCCCGGCGGCGTCACCCGCATCCGCCGACTGCTGCAGCGGTTCGCCCCGGACGTCGTCCATCTGGCCAGCCCGTTCGTCCTCGGTTGGCGCGGGGTCCTCGCCGCCCAGGCACTCAATCTGCCGACCGTGGCGATCTACCAGACCGAGGTTCCCGCCTATGCCGCCCGGTACGGAATGCACGGCATCGAGGCCATGCTGTGGAACCACGTCCGCAATATCCACCAGCATTCCTCTCTGACGCTGGCCCCATCGTCGTACACGATCGATCAGCTGCAAGGGCTCGGGGTCGCCGAGGTGGCACTGTGGGCCCGTGGGGTCGATTCCTCCCGTTTCGACCCGGGTCACCGGTCCGAGGCCTGGCGTCGAAGCGTTGCCCCGAATGGTGAGAAGATCATCGGCTTCGTCGGCAGGTTGGCCGCGGAGAAGCAGGTCGAAGACCTTGCTGCGCTCACCGATCTGCCCGGGGCGAAGGTCGTCATCGTCGGTGACGGTCCCTGGCGGACGCGTCTGCAGCGGCTGCTGCCGGAGGCTCATTTCACCGGGTTCCTCGGCGGGGATGCCCTGGCCCAGGCGGTGGCGAGCTTCGACCTCATGGTCGCCCCGGGTGAGCTCGAGACGTTCTGCCAGACGATTCAGGAGGCCATGGCCTCCGAGGTGCCGGTCATCGCTCCCGCCCGAGGCGGCCCACTCGACCTCGTCGACTCCTCGCGCACCGGGTGGCTCTACACCCCGAAGGATCTCGCTGCCATGCGAGCGCATGCGGCGGACCTCCTCGGCGACGAGGCGAAACGGCGGGCCTTCGGGGTCGCCGGTCGTGAGCAGGTGCAGGCCAGGAGTTGGAAGAGCGTGTGCTCACAGCTCGTCGGCCACTATTCGCGGGCGATCGAGAATCCAGCCCCGCAGGTGCTCGGCCGCGGATTCAGCTCGATGGTCAACTCCGGACTGGAGAATCCACTGCCCTACTGAGGTGACCGCGCAGGTCAGCTTCCGGCCCTTTCGCCGACCGCTCAAGTTACCGCCGCTGTATCAAGCTATACGGTGAGCGCTGGGCGCCGAGGTGAGCGGTCGGCGCGCGCGAGCCTTCAGATGCCGAGCTCAGCCGAGGCCGGCCGTCCAGTCGGCGACGGTGACCACTGTCGCCTGCTTGGGGAACACCTTCTCGGTGAGCACCGCGTGGACCTCGGGGTCGCGGTCGGCGCAGGCGTCGGAGAGCACAGTGAGCTCGAAGTCGAGATCGGCGGCCTGGCGCACCGTCGAGAGCACGACACCGCTCGTGGCGACTCCGGCGAGCACGAGAGACGATGCCCCGTAGCCGCGCAGCAGCACCTCGAGATCGCTGCCGGTGAAGGCGCTGATGCGACGCTTGGTCACGATCGGCTCGCCCTGATGCCGGTCAAGGGTGTCGTGGATGCTCGTCGAGGCATGGGTCTCGTCAAGGTCGCCGTGGGCGGCGATCTGCGCGAACGATGCCGTTGCCGACAGTTCCGGATGCCCCTCGCGCAGCGCCACTCGCACCCAGACGACGGGGATGTCGTGGCTGCGGGCCGCGGCGACGGCGTCACGTGCGCGTTCGAGCACACCGGTCGAGGCGAAGGCGTCGTCACCTGCGATGCCGTTCTGAAAATCCATGGCCAAGAGAACGGTGCTGTCGGTTCCGGTCATCATGTCTCCTTCGGTTCGTGCGGGGCTGATTCCCTCTTCCGCCGAGGTTACTCCTGACTCCAGTTGGTCCGCTGAGTCGAGGCTCAATGCCGACTGAGACCGGAGCGACGGCTAGCAGTGGAGTGCCGTTGTCCGCCGAAGGCGGCATCGATATGATGAAGAGGAAGCAACGTCAGGCCCCGGGCTACCGGATAATCCCGGCCCTTGGGAAGACGGCCCCCTGGCGAATGCGGAAGCACCCAGGGGGTGCTTCATATTCACGGACCTATCGTTTCAACCGCCTGCCTTCCGTCGAGCCGCTTCGCCCAAGGCGCGGATCTGGCGCAGAAGATCATGGCCCACCGACTGGCCGGGAGCAAACAACGCGCCGTTGTCGACCGCATAACGCGCTGGTATCCTGGATGATGAAGCAACGTCATGCCCCGGGCTACCGGATAATCCCGGCCTTTGGGAAGACGGCCCCCTGGCGAATGCGGAAGCACCCAGGGGGTGCTTCATATTCAAGAGCTTTCCGTCGACAGCATTGATGACCGTCAACTTGCCTTCCTGCAGAACCGGCTCGATGAATCTGACATCATCGCGCGCGATGTCACGTTGCATCGCCCATGAGATCGCGTCTGCTGACCACAACAACGGTTCGAACGCCATTCCGCCGTGAGTGAAGGCGACACCAGGGTGAATCGCGCCCGTCCTCCGCAAACTATCGACCACTCGCTCATCTGCACGGTTGAGTCTCTGATCCCTATTGTTGTCAGCGACGATCCCCCGAACAGCCCCCTCTCCGGTACCGCTCGTGAGGTTACGGACGAGCCGGCCGAGACACAGCGCCCTGGCCCTCGCAATGTCGCCCTGAGAACTGCCCGCCAACGGCATCTTCACAGCAATGACATTCCACACCGATTCCTCGGTGATCGTCTCGACCATCTCGACGATGTCACCGCGGTCGAAGTCGCTTCCGCGGAACTTCTTGTTCGTATGCCAGTAGGTTCCGTCGGCCACTTCCACCAATCGCTCGCGAATGGAATCCAAGCGCGCATGAGAGAAGATGACCGCGGCCATCTGATATAACGAGACCTCCGCCGGACCCAACCGCGTTCGAGAGAAGGTGCCCTCCGCCGCGCCTGTCGGCTGCCTCATCGACTCGTCGATGAACGCGATCGGGTTCGGGGCAGCAGCGAGGTAGAACCTCTCCAGTGCAGGTGACCGCAGGTTTGGGCTCGACATATCTCCGCTCTCATCCGGCAACGCTGCTCTCTTCGAGCAGCATTGCTCTCATCCGATGATGTGCCGAACACTCTATGGGGCGGTCCTGACACGACCGATGGGGGCGGTTCAGTCGACGATGCCGCGAGCGTCGAGGGCCCGACCGGTGTCCTGCGCGTATTTCACCGACCGCAGGATCGCCGGCACCACTCGGGCCCTGATGCTCGAGTCCAGTCCCCTGGCCCGGGCTGCGCGTTCGGCTTCGCCGAGCAGACCGGAGATATGGGAGATCGCCCTGACCATGAGGCTCGCTGTCAGTGCGATCGCCTCGGTGTTCGCGCCGAAGAACCGCAAGGGCGCGACCAGCACCGTGAACGTGTCGAGCAGCTGCGCCACCGACGTCGTCAGGGTGAGGATCAGGGCCGCCTGCACACAGGCGAACACGGTCCCGCCGACAGCCAGCCCCGACTCCATGGACCCGAAGAAGTACTGCAGCCCCATGACGATCGCCACGAGCACCGCCACATAGATCCATGTGCGCAGGAAGTGCTTCACCCGCAGCCGGGCGGTGAAGCCGAGGACCACGAGGACAGCGAACATCGACCAGTTGATCGCCGCATCACGGAAGATGAGCGCAACGATGCCGATCACGGCGATCACCGCCAGCTTCACTCCCGTCGGCACTGCATGCAGCCATCCCCGAGGATGCGCCACCTTCCCGAAGAGCTGCGGTCGGGCCTTGATGCCGGCGTGCTTCCGCCACGTCGTTCCGGTGTCACCGGCACCAACGCCGGTATGACCGGCCCCGACAGGACGTTTCCCACTCATGGCGTATCGCTCATGATGAGATTCCGGTAGGCGGCGACCGCCTCGGCGGGGGCGGCATCGGCCACGATCCGACCGTCGTCGACGACGATCGCGCGCTGGGCGGTCTGCGCGAACTCGAGGTCATGGGTGGTGAGGATGATGCGCACCCCGCGCCTGTCCACGAGCTCCTGGAGATGCACGCGCAGCCGCTCTTTATTGCGCAGGTCGAGCAGGGTCGTCGGCTCGTCGAGGACGAGGATCTGCGGATCCACCGCAAGCACCGCGGCCAGTGCCACGAGCTGACGCTGACCGCCGGAGAGTTCGTAGACGCTGCGTTCAGCCAGGTCGGCGATGCCGAGCTCGTCGAGCACCGCCAGTGCCGCTGCCCGCCGTTCGCGTTTGGGCACGGACTTGCGCAGGGACAGTTCGATGTCCTCGATCGGGGTCGGCATGACCAGCTGCGCGGCCGGATCGGTGAAGACGAAGCCGACCATTGAGCGCACCTTCGCCGCCTGCCGGCGCGGGTCGAAACTGTCGACGAGGACCTCTCCGGCGTTCGCGGTGACCAGCCCGTTGAACAGCTGCAGCAGGGTCGACTTCCCCGAGCCGTTGGCACCGATGACGGCGACGACATCCTCGGTGAGGGTGAGATTGACGTCTTGGAGGATCGGGCGCACGACATCGCCGTCGGGTCCGTCGTCGAGGACTCCGACGCCGACGTCGCTCAACCGGATCTCACGAGTCACTTCGCGCCCTGTGCCTGCCCGGCCGACACCGATTCGACGCTGATGCCGCGACGGCGCAGCACGTCGGGGAATGCACGGTGGATGAGCACCGCCACCGACGCGGCCAGGATGTTCTTCACAATGTCACCGGGCCAGTAGGCGAGGTCCGCGACCGCAGCCACGCCGAGCGGCAGATCGCCGTTGATCGACATGCCGAGA
This sequence comes from Brevibacterium sp. Lmc1, assembly GCF_057654315.1. Taxonomy (NCBI): domain Bacteria; kingdom Bacillati; phylum Actinomycetota; class Actinomycetes; order Micrococcales; family Brevibacteriaceae; genus Brevibacterium; species Brevibacterium sp. Lmc1. The sequence goes on from NZ_CM172803.1 coordinate 3,091,034, forward strand.
ATGCCCAGCGGGTGGTTGAGCAGGAGGCTGCCGCCGAAGCCGCCGAGGAACAGCACCACGCCGAGCTTCATTCCGCTGAAGCGGCGCACGGCCCAGCGGGCGATGAGCCCGGCGAGGAGAGCGTAGAGCGCGAAGGAGAGGATGTAGCCGGCGCTCGGACCTGCGAGGACGCCGATTCCGCCGCGCATTCCCGAGAAGATCGGGAGTCCGACGAGACCGAGGACGACATAGAGCAGGGTGGCTGCGAATCCGCGCCAGGGTCCGAGCACCATCCCGCACAGTGCGATCGCGAAGGTCTGCAGAGTGATCGGCACACCGAGGGGACCCACCGGGACAGGAGGCATCATCGCAAAGGCCGCGAGCATCGCCGCGAAGACCGCGACGAGGGCGATATCGCTGCCGGCCGAGCGAGGACGGGTGATTCCCGCCGAGGTGGTGCTGTGGGTCGGTGTCATGAGTACTCCATTGGTCGTGATCCTCCCCGACGGGATCGGGGACGCCCGAGGCGGCCTCGAGCACCCTCCCACTGTAACTGAACGGTGTTCAGGAGCGGTATTCGGGGTTGCGGTCGAGGCCGCCTCGAGGAGGGTGTCCGCACGTTCACACGCGCAGTGCCCCTCAACGGTCGCGGAGGATCACTCCCATTCGATCGTGCCCGGAGGCTTCGAGGTGACGTCGAGGACGACGCGGTTGATGTCGTCGACCTCGTTGGTGATGCGGTTGGAGATCACGGACAGCACATCGTAGGGGATGCGCGTCCAGTCGGCGGTCATCGCGTCCTCGCTCGAGACCGGGCGCAGCACGACGGGGTGGCCGTAGGTGCGGCCGTCGCCCTGGACGCCGACGGAGCGGACATCGGCCAGGAGCACGACCGGGCACTGCCAGATCTCTCCGTCGAGGCCGGCCTTCGTCAGCTCTGCGCGGGCGATCGCATCGGCCTTGCGCAGGATGTTCAGGCGCTCCTCGGTGACTTCGCCGATGATGCGGATGCCGAGCCCCGGTCCGGGGAACGGCTGGCGGGAGACGATGACCTCGGGCACGCCGAGTTCGCGGCCGATGGCGCGGACCTCGTCCTTGAACAGGGCGCGCAGAGGTTCGATGAGCTGGAACTGGATGTCATCGGGCAGGCCGCCGACGTTGTGGTGGCTCTTGATGTTCGCGGTGCCCGATCCGCCGCCGGATTCGACGACGTCCGGGTAGAGGGTGCCCTGGACGAGGAACGCGATCTCTTCGCCCTCGCCTTCCTGAGCCTCGAGCACGAGGTCGGCGGCAGCAGTCTCGAAGGTGCGGATGAACTCGCGGCCGATGATCTTGCGCTTCTCCTCCGGGTCGGTGACCCCGGCGAGCTGGGACAGGAACTGCTCACGCGCATCGACAGTGACCAGGCGGACGCCGATCGAATCGACGTAGTCCTTCTCGACCTGGACGCGTTCGTCCTGACGCAGCAGCCCATGATCGACGAACACGCAGGTGAGCTGGTCGCCGATGGCCTTGTGGACGAGAGCTGCGGCCACGGAGGAGTCGACTCCGCCGGACAGACCGCAGATGACCTTCTTGTTGCCGACGCGGGCGCGGATGAGTTCGACCTGCTCGTCGATGACGGATTCGTTCGTCCAGTCGGCGGTGAGGCCGGCGACGTTGAACAGGAAGTTCTCGAGGATCTTCTGCCCGTTCTCCGAGTGGAGGACCTCGGGGTGCCACTGCACGCCGGCGAACCTCTTCGCCGCGCATTCGAAGGCCGCGACGGGGGTGTCCGGGGTGGAGGCGAGGACGTCGAAGCCGTCGGGCGCCTCGGCGACGGAGTCCCCGTGGGACATCCAGACCTTGTAGTTCTCAGGGGTCTCGGCGAGCAGCGAGCCGGTCTGGGACACGGAGACCGGGGTCGATCCGTATTCGCGCTTGTCGGTCTTGGCCACGCGCCCGCCGAGTGCGGTCGACATGAGCTGGAAGCCGTAGCAGATGCCCATCGTGGGCACTCCGAGGTCGAACACGGACGTGTCGAAGCTCGGGGCGCCGGCGTCGTTGACGCTCGAGGGTCCGCCGGAGAGCACGATGGCCACGGGGTTCTTCGCGGCGAATTCGGACGCCGGGGCGTCGTGGGCGATGATCTCCGAGTACAGGCCGGCTTCGCGGATGCGGCGCGCGATGAGCTGGGCGTACTGGGCGCCGAAATCGACGACGAGGACGGGGGGCACCTGCGTGCTCTGAGATTGCGTCATGATCCAATTCTAAGCGTCGGCGACCAGACGCCCGAATTCGGGTCGCGCTCCCCTCGAAGGGCGGATGCGCACGTAACGGCGGGCCGCCTCGGCGAAGGTGGGCCGGGCCGGTTTCGCCGCCGCGGATGACCGCGGGTCGGCGGGCCGCCTCGGCGAAGGTGGGGTCCCTCTTAGGACTTGGGGGCGACGACGACGGCGGCTTCGAGCTCGGCGTCGACCTGACGGTGGATGCGACGCTCGAGGATGAACGACATCACGGGCACGACTCCGGCCAGGGCGAGGATGAGGTAGCGGCCGAGCGTCCAGCGCATCTGCTGGTTGAGCCAGAAGCAGCCGATGAGGTAGACGACGTAGCACCAGCCGTGGCAGATCGCGATGGCTGCGGCGAGGTTGAAGCCGCCGAAGTTCAGGGCCGTCTCGGCGTCCGCGGCGATGAGGTACTTGTAGATCATCTCGACCGTGAGGATGAGCAGCATCGTACCGGTGATGAGCGCCATCACGCGGTAGAACTTCAGCGCATTGCGGGCCGAGGTGAAGCGTTTGACGCTCCACACGTTGTTCTCGTCGAAGTCGGGGCGGGAGTCCAAGGACTCGTGTTCTTCGCTCACGCTCAGTTTCCTCCGGTCGTGCGGGTGTCAGTGTTTCGGGCATCGGCGTTCTTGCTTCGTTTCCTGCCGGGCTTGGCGCCTCCGTGGCGGTGGGCCGGCAGTCCGGTGAGTCCGGACATCACCTCGGGGTCGATGGTCGCGTCGCCCGCGGGTTTGACGACAACATACTCGACGCTCTTCTCCGAATCATGGGAATCCTCGCCGAGGCGGCGCCGGAGGTAATCATCGCGCAGCAGCTGGAACCACATGTAGAGGGCCATGGCCGCGAAGATGATCCATTCGAGAGCGTAGACGGCTGACTGCAGATCGAATCCGCCCTCGTCGCGGGTCGTCGTGGTCGGAACCTGTGCGAGACCGTCGGTGCCCACCGAGGCGGCGGCACCGGTGGCCTTCTCCGGGATGAGGAATCCGGAGTAAGTGAGCAGGTCGGGGAACAGGTTGACGATCTGCGAGGTCGAGACCGTGTGCACCTGCCCCTCGGGCAGATCGTTGCCCTCGACGGGGCCCTCGATCGGTCCGATGCGCGCGGTCAGCTCGACCTGACCGTCCCTGGCCTCCGACGTCATCGCCGTGTCCTCGTCGGTGGTGAAACCGCGGACGACGGGGATCGCAATCGTCTTCTCGTCGGCGTTCGCGGCCTCGACGCCTTCACCGAGGTGACCGCCGTCCGGGGCGAACATCGTCACGACCCAGTACCCGGTATCGCCGTCCTGGACGCGTCCGGGAACGACGATCTGAGCATCGGGGATCCAGTGTCCTGACAGGCTGACCCGCTGGTCGGCGAGGATGCCGGGCATCGGAGCCTGGGCATCCATGACGTCGTTGAAGTCCTTGAGCTCATCGACTCCGGAGGACGCGGCGACGTCGTTTTTGTGCTGGGCCCGGTCGACCTGCCACGCGGAGAGTCCGACGAAGCAGGTGACGAGCACCAGGACGAGGAGCAGGGACCCCAGCCATTTGGGAGTCAGTGCCAGGCGGAACAGTTCAGACCACCGAACCAGTCTGGTAGGGCGAGACGGTGACGTCGACGCGCTGGAATTCCTTGAGATCGAGGTAACCCGTGGTCGCCAGTGCCCGACGCAGGGCGCCGGCGAGGTTGAGTTCGCCGATCGCGGTGCGGCCGGGGCCGAAGAGCACCTGCTCGAGGCTGCCGACGGTGCCGAGTTCCACACGGTGTCCGCGTGGCAGATCCGGGTGATGAGCTTCGGCGCCCCAGTGCATTCCGCGGCCGGGTGCTTCGGTCGACCGGGCCAGGGCGGTGCCGAGCATGACGGCATCGGCGCCGACCCCGAAGGCCTTGACGATGTCGCCGCTGGTGCCGAGTCCGCCATCGGCGATGACATGGACGTAGCGGCCGCCGGATTCGTCCATATAGTCCCGCCGGGCGGCGTGGACGTCGGCGACGGCCGTGGCCATCGGCGCGTGGATGCCCAGAGTCTTGCGGGTCGTGGCCGCCGCTCCCCCGCCGAAGCCGACGAGGACGCCGGCGGCACCGGTGCGCATGAGATGCAGGGCCGCGGTGTAGGTGGCGGCTCCGCCGACGATGACGGGCACATCGAGTTCGTAGATGAACTGCTTGAGGTTGAGCGGTTCGGTGTGGGTCGAGACGTGCTCGGCCGAGACCGTGGTGCCGCGGATGACGAAGATGTCGACTCCGGCGTCGACGACCGTCTTGTAGAACTCCTGGGTCCGCTGCGGGGTCAGGGCACCGGCGACGGTGACTCCGGCTTCGCGGATCTGCTCGAGGCGAGCGGTGATGAGTTCGGCTTGGATGGGTGCGGAGTAGAGCTCCTGCATCCGGGAGGTTGCCATCTCGGCCGGCAGCTGGGCGATTTCAGCCAGCTGCGGGGTGGGGTCCTCGTACCGGGTCCACAGACCTTCGAGGTCGAGGACGCCGAGTCCGCCGAATCGGCCGAGCGCGATGACGGTCTCCGGGGACATGGCCGAGTCCATGGGAGCGCCGATGAAGGGCAGCTCGAACTGGTAGGCGTCGATCTGCCAGTTCAGGGACACGTCTTCGGGATCACGGGTGCGCCGAGCGGGGACGATGGCGATGTCGTCGAGCGAATAGGCGCGACGGCCGCGCTTGCCTCTGCCGATTTCGATTTCAGAACTCACCCCAACAGCCTATCCCACCGCCCTTCGCGCAACGTCTCAGCCCACTATGAGGTACAGCGCATCTCCCCTCCCAGGACTACCCGACGGCGGCCCAGCAACCTGGCGCCAGGTTGCTGGGCCGCCGTCGGGTAGCAATTAGGGGGTGGCGAGGTGAGACTCGACCGCTTTCGACGTGGCTGTGGCGAAGGCGCGGACGTGGGGTAAATGCGCGTCTTTGTCGCGGATGTGCATGACGACCCGGCGCATCGGGACGGGGTCGGTGAGGTCGACGGCGACGAGGCCGGGCGGCAGCTGCAGAGTCGAGAGCCGCGGAAGGACCGTGATGCCCATGTTTGAGGCGACGAGGGCCAATGCCGCGAAGTCGTCCTCGCAGGCGGCGAAGCTTCTGCGTTCGAATCCGGCCGCGGCGCACGCATGGTCGACGACCTTGCTCGAGGGTCCGGCCCACATGTCGTAGTCGACCCAGTGCTCGTCCTCGAGGTCGATGAACGGCACGGACTCATGGTCTGCGAACCGGTGCCCCTCGGGGACGACCACCCGATAGTCGTCGTCGAAGAGCGGGATGCGCGTCATCTCCGGCAGATGGTTCTCCCCGTCCTGCGGAGCCTCGGCGCGGATCTCGATGAGGCAGTGCCCGCGCCGGTTCTTCGCCGGTTCGTTGAGCTGAATGTCGAAACGCAGATCCGGATGCTCCAGGGCCACAGCATCGATGATGCCCGGCAGCAGGCGCGCATTGAACGAAGTGAACGCCGCGATCCGCAGCCGGGGCCTGCTGACGCTGCGGAAGCCTTCGACCAGATCGTCGAGGCGGCCGACCGCAGTGAAGACCTCCGCCGAATCATCGGCCAGACGCCGGCCGAGCTCGGTGATCTCGATTCCGCGCCCCGACCGCCGGTAGAGCGGCGCCCCGACGGCCTTCTGCAGGGTGGTGATGTGCTGACTGACGGTCGCCGGTGTGTAGTTGAGGTTCTTCGCCGCGGCGACCACGGAACCGGTGGCCGCGACGGCCCGCCAGACCCGCAGACGATTGAGATCCCACATGCCCTCAAGACTAACCGCTGAGCGCCCGGAAAATCATCAGGCACTGCCTGATGATCATTCACAATCAATTGCTTTTCCCGATTGATCGATTCCGGCAGAATGATATTCCTCCCCGATGCCATCGGACGACGCCCCGAGGCACCCGTGCACCATCCCCGCTGACCGTTCCCATCACCCCGAAGGAGTGCCATGACCGGACCCGAGATCCTCACCATCACCGGAGCAGCTGCCGCGCTTGCCGTGACGCCCGGCCCCGAGACGATCCTGACGATCCGACTGTCCTCGCTGCGCCGCAAGGCCGGACTCGTCTATGCGCTCGGCACGGCCACGGGCACCGTGATCTGGATGGTCCTCGCGCTCACTGGCGTCTCCGCACTGCTGACCCTCTATCCGGCTGCCGTGCAGGTGCTCAAGATCGGCGGCGGCCTCTATCTGTGTCTCCTCGGCGTCCTCGCCGGTCGGCAGGCGCTTCGCCTGCGCCGGGAGCTGAAGGCCGCCGAGGCGACCGACCGCCCCACCGCGAACGCCACCCCCACCCCATCGACCGCCCCCGACTCCCCCGACGGGCCCGTGACCGAGATCGCTCACGTCATGGAGTCGACCTCGTGGGGCCACTTGCGCTCGTTCGTGTCGTATCGCCGCGGCATCATCTCGTCGCTGTCCAACCCAAAGGTCGGCCTGTTCTTCCTCGCGATCCTGCCGACCCTCGTCCCCGCGTCCCCGACCGGCATCGACTACACCGTACTCGTCGCCCTGATCCTCGGCGTGCTCCTGTCCTACCAGCTCGTCCTCGCATGCCTGGCCAGCCTCGCCGCGTCCGCAATGGCCCACCGCAGCGCCGACTTCTTCATCGAAGCCGCCTCCACGCTCATCCTGCTCATCATCGGCATCGCCGTCATCGCGATCCCCATCTGAGCCGCGGTTGCCCGGAACATAAGAGAAGGGCGGGGCACCGAGGTCGATCCTCGGTGCCCCGCCCCTTTCGGTTCGGTGGGCAGACCCTCACTCAGCTCTCATTCGCCGAGGAGGCTCCCCCGTTCCCGCTGCCACCTCCGTCAGTGCGCGTTCCGGTCCCCGGTGTGCCGCTGTCGACGGCGTCCGGGTTCGTCTTTTCGGCCGCCTCGGCGAGGTCGACTTTGTCGAGCATCTTCGCGGCTGCCTCACGTCCGCCGAGGCCGAAGGCCAGAGCGGCCGCTGCGGCACCGCCGATGACGACGGCGCCGAAGGCGAGGTTGATGATCGAATCAGCCAGGCCCATGTAGCGCAGGCCCATGGCGATGAACAGGGCGATCGCCGAGTAGCGCAGCACCTTGCTGGCGAGGTTGTTCGTGATGAACTTGCCGATGATCGCAGCGATGAGGAATCCTGCGGCGATGATCGCAGCGCCGAAGAGCACGCTGCCGCCGAGGTCGAGGATCTCGTTGAGGATGTTCGTGATCTCGGGGAATCCGAGCATCCGGGCGGCCATGATCGCGAAGAAGATCATGATCGCCACCTGCACGAGGCGGGTGATCACGTTGGAGGCGCTGGTGCCTTCGGGCACGATCCCGATCTCGTTGATGGCTTTGTCGGTGCCGATGCCCTGGAGGATCTGTTCGAGCAGATTGCCGAGGAACTTGGCGATGACGAAGCCGATGGCCAGCAGGATGCCGGCGGCGATGATGAGCGGGATCGCGTTGAGGAAGATCTGTAGCATCTGCTGGGCAGGCTCCGAGATCGCCTTGATGCCGAGGACCTGCAGCGCCGAGATCGCAACGACGATGATGATGATTCCGAACACCAGGTTGCCGATGAGGTTCGAGATCTTCGCGTTCGCCTCCGCGTTCGGGTTCGGTGCATGACCGGGGTGTCCGCCCTGCGGCGGCATACCCTGCTGCCCCTGCGGCGGCATGCCCTGCTGACCCTGCGGCGGCATGCCCTGCTGACCCTGTGCGGCGTACTGCTGAGTGGCGTCGGGATGCGGTTGAGCATTTCCGGCACCCTCGGCCACTCCGGTGGCTTTGTCGCCGAGCGAGCGGAACTTCGACGTCAGCTTCGTCAGATCCACGGCGTTGAGAGCGGTCTGGACGAGCTGTTTGGCGATCTTCGCGAAGACATAGCCGATGAAGAAGATGAATCCCGCGCCGATGATATTGGGCAGGAATCCGAAGATTCCATCGAGCAGACCCTGCAGCGGAGTCAGCACCTGATCGAGGTTGAACAGCTGGAGCACGGCGATGAGTCCGAGCAGCCAGATGACGAGACCGGCGATCTGCCCGACCGACTTTCCGATCTGCTGACCATTGCTTCCATCGCGTTGAAGTGCGGGAACCTTGGTGACGAGTTTGCCGATCGCCCATTTGACGATGGCGGCGAGAATCCAGGTGACAATGAGAATGACGATTGCCAGTCCGACTTTCGTCAGGACCGACCAGATATCCAGATCTTGCATGTCGCTTATCTCCTTCGAACTCAGCGAATCGGCAAGTTTCATTTTCTCTTGCTGATTTTGAGTCTATTCTCAGCGAACACTGAGAACAAGGGTCCGGCGACTGATAGCCGACATTTGAAACCACAGTTGTCGATGATTCTCGATCGGTTACATATGCATATGTCGATCGCTCAACAGAATCTTCACAAACTCATCACAATTGCATATCGCGTCAGAATTCCAGCGGCAGATTGTCGATGAGGTGAGTCCCACCGACCGTCGCGGAGACGAGCAGCAGAGCCGGTCCCGTGAAGGCCGGTGGGCACGGCCGCAGGGTCGCGGCCTCGACGAGACTGCAGTAGACGATCTCGAGATCCCCACGTTCAGCAGCCGGCTCCAGCTCGGCGAGCGCGGCCGCCTCGACGGCAGCGGGCAAGCCAGCAGAGACACCACTGGTGCCGGCCCCAGAGCCAGAACCGCCACCGATGCCGGACTCCGCCGCCCCACGGCCTCGCTCGGCCACCTCGGAGGCGGCGGTGAGAGCCCGTGGAATCGCCAGAGCACGGGCACGGTCGTCCGGCGCCAGGTAGGAGTTGCGGCTCGACATGGCCAGCCCGTCGGCGTCCCGGACGACGGGTAGCCCGATGAGTTCGATATCGAAGTTGAGGTCGGCGATCATGCGTTTGACCAGGACGAACTGTTGGATGTCCTTGAGCCCGAATACCGTGACGTCGGGGGCGATGAGGGTGAAGAGCTTCGCCACGACGGTGAGCACGCCGTCGAAGTGCCCGGGCCTGGCCGCGCCTTCGAACACGGCCCCCATGCGCCCGGCGACGACCCGCACTTCGGGTGCGGACGGGTACATCTCGGCCAGCGCCGGGGCGAAGACGAAGTCGACTCCGGCCTCTTCGCACTTCCTCAGATCCTCTTCGATCGGCCTCGGGTACTGGACGAAGTCCTCGTCGGCACCGAATTGAAGCGGATTGACGAAGATCGAGGCCACGACGAGTTCGGACTCTGCGCGTGCACGTGTCATGAGTGCCTGATGCCCGGAGTGCAGGGCGCCCATCGTCGGGACGAGACCGATGCGGCCCGACTGCTCGGCCCGCCACCGGCGCAGTGCCTGGATGCCGCCGACCTCCATCAGTCGAAGCTCCTCTCGGGCTCGGGGAAGACCCCGGACTTCACTTCGTCGACATAGGTGCCGACCGCCTCGGTGAGCACGGAATGCAGGTCTGCGTAGCGCTTGACGAAGCGCGGGGCCTTCCCCGTACGCAGGCCCGCCATGTCCTGCCATACGAGGACCTGGGCGTCGCAGTCCGCACCGGCGCCGATCCCGACGGTGGGGATCGTCAGTTCGGATGTGACCTGGCCGGCCAGCCCGGAGGGCACCATCTCCATGACCACGGAGAAGGCTCCGGCTTCGGCCACGGCGCGGGCATCGTCGAGCAGGGCGCTGCCTGCGGCGCCGCGGCCCTGGACCTTGTAGCCGCCGAGGTTGTGCTCGGCCTGCGGGGTGAAGCCGATGTGCGCCATGACCGGGATCCCCGCCGTCGTGATCGCCTTGATCCGCGAGGCCATCCGCGCCCCGCCCTCGAGTTTGACCGCGTGGACTCCGGCTTCCTTCATGAATCGCACGGCCGTGGCCACGGCCTGTTCATCGGAGATCTCGTAGCTGCCGAATGGAAGGTCGGCGACGATGAGCGCCCGGCTCGTCGCCGAGGCGACTGCTCTGGCCAGCGGGATGAGTTCGTCGACGGTGACCGGCAGGGTCGTCGTGTGGCCATAGACATTGTTCGCCGCCGAATCGCCGATGAGCAGGGCCTCGACACCGGCCTGCTCGAACAGGGCCGCCGTGTACTGGTCGTAGCTGGTCAGCATCGCCCACCGCCGGCCTTCGGCCTTGGCCTTGATGAGATCGAGGGTCCGGATTCGCCGAGGCGGCGCTGCCGGTGCGGACACCGGACCGCCGTACGGGGCTGGTTGTTCCGCCGAGGCGGCCCCTGCCGTCGCGTCGGGGCTGGCCGGGGCGCCGAGGCCGGCCGGGGCATTGTCACCGGCAGCAGCGTTGCCCGCGATGCCGGTGGTGGAGGGGGAGGTGAACTGGTTCGAGTGTGCCGCTTCGGGCATGAGAATCCTTCAGATATGCGATGTCGTCGGTGCCGGCGCGGGCGGGGCGAGACCGACGCTTCGGTCCGAAGCCTCGGCGACTCTCACGGGGGCGCCCACCGCAGTGCGCATCGACTCGGATTGCGAGCCAGACCACAGCCTATTGCATCCCCCGGCGCAGAGCCATCGCCGGCGAGTTGTACATTGCCCGCCGACAGGATTAAGCTCAAATCTGCGCAAAGAAATAAACGCACAATTGCGCAAAAGATTTCGGGCGGCTCTCACCACGTGCGAGGCACTTCAGGCACGGGTCCCGCCCACCGAGCGAAGGACGATGATGACCACAACAGCTTCGATCGAACTCACCCTCAAGGACATCTCTGCCTCGGGAGCGAACGACGAAATGTGCTCGACGGACCTGCTCGATGCCCCGTGGGATGTCGACGAACGTCCCGGCTACGGTCCCGGTTCCTCGATGGCCGACCCGATTCCGGTCGCCGCCCCACGTCAGGGCGATATCCCCGAGGAGTACAAGCAGGCCGCGCCTGAGGAGCTCGATGCCCGCATCCGCGCCGCCAAGGCCGCCCTCGGCGATCGTGTCGTCATGCTCGGCCACCACTACCAGCGAGTCGAAGTCGTCGAACACGCCGACTACATCGGCGACTCGTTCATGCTCGCCCAGGCCGCCCAGAACCATCCGGAGGCCAAGGCCATCGTCTTCTGCGGCGTCCACTTCATGGCCGAGACCGCCGACCTGCTGTCGAAGCCGGAGCAGTCGGTCATCCTGCCCAACCTCGCCGCAGGCTGTTCGATGGCCGATATGGCCAGCATCGACCAGGTCGAGGACTGCTGGGAGCAGCTCGCCGAGGTCTTCGGCACCGAAGCCGATGCCGACGGTCGCGTCCCGGTCATCCCCGTCACCTACATGAACTCCTCGGCCGCGATCAAGGGCTTCTGCGGCCGCAACGGCGGAATCGTGTGCACCTCGTCGAACGCCGAGGTGGTTCTGGAATGGGCGTTCGAACGCGGGCAGCGGGTCCTGTTCTTCCCCGATCAGCACCTGGGCCGCAACACCGCGGTGAACATGGGCATCGGTCTGGACGAGATGCCGCTGTGGAACCCCGCCAGGCCAATGGGCAACAACGACGAGCAGACGCTGCGTGAGGCTCGGGTCATCTTGTGGCAGGGATTCTGCTCCGTGCACAAACGCTTCACCCCCGCCCAGATCGACAAGGCCCGCACTGAGCACCCGGACGTGCGCGTGATCGTTCACCCCGAATGCCCGCGTGAGACCGTCGAGGCCGCCGATGAGGCCGGATCGACCGCGTACATCACGAAGGCCATCGAACAGGCGACCGAACCGACGACGTTCGCCATCGGCACCGAGATCAACCTGGTCCAGCGGCTGGCCGCCGAACACCCTCAGCACGAGATCTTCTGCCTCGACCCCGTCATCTGCCCGTGCTCGACGATGTACCGCATCCACCCCGGCTATATCGCCTGGGTCCTCGAATCGCTCATCGACGGACAGGTCGTCAATCAGATCTCCGTCGACGCCGAGGTGGCCGAACCTGCCCGTGTGTCCCTGGAGCGGATGCTCGCCGCGAAGCCGCGGATCTGATGAGCCGCGTCATCGTCGCAGGCTCCGGGATCGCGGGGCTGACCGCGGCACTGCACCTGTCCGGCCGCCACACGGTCACGCTCGTGACGAAGGGCCGCCTCGGCGAGTCGAACACCGAGTGGGCGCAGGGCGGCATCGCCGGTGTCATCGGACCCGATGACTCGGTCGATTCTCATATCGCCGATACGCTCGCGGCCGGCGCCGGGCACTGTGATCCGGAGGCCGTGCGCTCCCTGTGCGAAGCCGGTGGGGGCGCGATCGTCTCCCTCGCCGAGGCGGGGGTGGACTTCGACACCGATCCGACCGGAGCCTGGGCCAGGGGTATAGAAGGGGCGCATTCCTATCCGCGCATCTTCCATTCCGGAGGTGATGCGACAGGTCGGGCGATCAGCACCGCCCTGGCGCAGAAGCTGCGCACCGAAGTCGCCGCAGGGCGAATCACCCTCCTCGAGGACACGATGCTCGTCGACATCCTCACCACCGACGCCCACGAGCGCCGACAGGGTCGAGCCACCGGAGTCGCCACAGCCACCGGAGTCACCGTGCTCCGCGAAGGCCGCGTCGCGGCCCTGGCTGCTGATGCGATCGTGCTGGCCACCGGCGGTGTCGGGCAGCTCTTCGCACACACGACGAACCCGGCAGCTGCCACCGGAGACGGTTTGGCCGCTGCCATTCGCGCCGGTGCTAAGGTCTCCGATCTCGAGTTCTTCCAGTTCCACCCCACCGCCCTTCCAGGTCCCGGTTTCCTCATCTCCGAGGCCGTCCGCGGGGCCGGCGCTCTCATCCTCGACGAGCACGGCCACCGGTTCATGACTGACATCGATGATCGCGCCGAGCTCGCTTCTCGTGATGTCGTCGCACTCGCCCTGCACCGTCGCCAGGCGGCTCAGGACGGACGCCCGTGCTTCCTCGATGCGCGGGCCGTCCCGGATGTGCAGGCGACGTTCCCGAGCATCACTGCCGGTCTGGCCGCTCACGGTCTCGATCTGTCCCGGGACCTCATCCCCGTCACTCCCGCCGCCCACTACTTCATGGGCGGGGTGACCACGGATCGCGATGGTCGCACGAGCATCCACGGAGTCTTCGCGGTCGGCGAGGTCGCGTGCACCGGAGTGCACGGAGCCAATCGGTTGGCCTCGAACTCTCTGCTCGAGGGCGCGGTCTTCGCCGCCCGCGCCGCCGCGGCGATCGACGCACTGCCGGTCAACAGAGACCATGAACTCCCACTCCCCCAGTCCCGTTCACTCCACCAGACGGCACTGACACGAACCGAGCTGCAGGACCTGACCTGGGCTCATCTGGGCGTGGAGCGCACCGCCACGGGCCTGCGGACCCTGCTCGACCGCCTCGGTGACGGTGCCCGCAACGACGGGGCCCGCAATGCCGGCACCTCCGCCAACCGTGCCCACAGCGCCGATGATCACCCCACCACCCCGGCTGCGGCCCTCGCCGACGCACTCGAGACCGCGAATCTCGCCCTCATCGCCGAACATATGGCTCGGCATGCCCTGGCCCGCGAGCACAGCCTCGGCGCGCATACCCGCACGGATACGACACTCACGCCGTCGACGACCGCGCCGTCCACCGCCACTTCGCCCACCGCTCTGCTTCAGGAGGCCTCCGCATGCTGACCGCTTCAACCATCGATTCCGCACTGCGCACAGCCCTTGACGAAGACGCTCCCTGGGGAGATATCACCGGCGAGGTCTTCATCCCCGCCGCCGCCTCGGCGAGGGCCGAGCTGCGTGCCCGCGAAGACGGGGTGCTCGCCGGAATCGAGGTCTTCGCCCGTGCCTTCGCACTCGTCGACCAGAGCGTCACGGTCGACCTCGCCGCCGCCGATGGAGACGCTTTCACCGCAGGTCAGGTGCTTGCCGCGGTCGCCGGTCCCGCTCGGGCGGTGCTGCAGGCCGAACGGATCGCGTTGAACTTCTGCCAGCGCATGAGCGGAATCGCCACCCAGACCCGCGCCTATGTCGATGCCGCCGCCGGGCGGGCGCGCATCGTCGACACCCGCAAGACGACTCCGGGGCTGCGCGCGTTCGAGAAGCACTCCGTCGTCTGCGGCGGCGGACACAACCACCGTTTCGGCCTCTCCGACGCGGTCATGGCCAAGGACAATCACCTCGCCGTGCTCACCGGTGCCGGACTCAGCGTCGCCGAGGCGATCCGCACCGCCCGCGCCCGTCTGCCGCATACGACGATGATCGAGGTCGAAGTCGACCGGCTCGACCAGGTGCCCGCAGTGCTCGACGGCGGCGCCGATATCATCATGCTCGACAACTTCACCCCGGCTCAGCTGCGCGAAGGCGTCGAACTCGTGGGCGGCCGCGCCGTAGTCGAAGCCAGCGGCAACGTCACCCTGGAGACGATCCCGGAGATCGCCGCCACTGGCGTCGACGTCATCTCCTCGGGCGCGCTGACCCACAGTGTCCGCGCGATCGACCTCGGTCTCGACCTTTCCCTCGAGGCCTGAGATGACCGGACGCCTCTACCTCGACACCGCGGCCGCGGCTCCCGTGCGCAGGGAAGCCCTCGAAGCCGCTTGGCCGTATCTGGCCGGGGCGTTCGGCAACCCGTCGAGCCACCACGAATTCGGGCGCGGACCCGCCGAAGCCCTCGCCGATGCCCGTGCTCGCGTGGCGAAGGTGCTTGGCATGCGCGCCACGGACATCACGTTCACCAGCGGCGGCACCGAGGCGGACAATCTCGCAATCATCGGTATGGCCCTCGGCGCTCGGACTCAGGATCGGGCTCAGACCCAGGGTCGATCGCACACCCAAGATCGGGCTCAGCCCGAGGGTCGGGCCGGGACCGCGGTGCCGCCTCGGCGACATATCGTCACCTCTCCCATCGAACACGAAGCGGTGCTCGCCTCGGTGGAATTCCTGACCCGCGTCCACGGATTCACCGTCACCGAGGTGGCCCCGACCTCCGATGGAACCGTGACCCCCGAAGCCCTCACGGCGGCGATCCGCCCGGACACCGTGCTCGTGAGCGTGGGATATGCGAACAATGAGATCGGCACCGTTGCCGACATTCCGACCCTGGCCGGAATCGCCCATGAGGCCGGTGCTCTCTTCCATACTGACGCCGTGCAGGCGGCCGGGTGGCTGCCGCTGACCGGATTGGGCGTCGATGCGCTCAGCCTGGCCGGGCACAAGGTCGGGGCGCCGAAGGGCATCGGTGTGGCCGCGATCCGCGCCCGCGTCCCCGTCGAACCACTCATCCACGGCGGCGGGCAGGAGTCGGGCCGACGATCGGGCACGGAGAACGTGGCTTTGGCCGTTGCGTTCGCCACGGCACTCGAACTCGCCGAGGCGGATCGGCATGAGGCCGCCGATCGTGTCCGAGCCATCCGCGATGAGTTCATCTCCACAGTGCTCAGCCATGTCCCCGGGTCGTTTCTGACGGGCGCGGCGGGCACGGCCGGCCCTGACGGCCGGGCGACTCGGACTCCGAATCATGCGTCGTTCTGCTTCTCGAACACCTCCGGCGAGGCAGTGCTGCTCGAGCTCGAACGCCTCGGGGTAACGGCCTCGAGCGGTTCCGCCTGTGCGGTCGGCTCCGATGAGCCCTCCCATGTGCTCACGGCCTTAGGGGTCGCGCCCGAGGTCGCGCAGACGAGTGTGCGCTTCACCTTCCCGTCCTCGATCACCCCCGACCAGGGACGAGCGGCCGCCCGAGCCGTCATCAGCGCTGCCGAGAGCCTCGCCTCATCCTTTGCATGAACGGCGTCTCACACCCGAGTTGATTTTGATCACCTTCACGCTCACCAGGTGGGATAGCCCTATCTTTCTCTTTATTTTGGGGCGAGACTAAAAGAGAGGCATTCGTATCAGGATGTGAGGGGGCCGCCATGGATCTTTTGATTCTGTTCATGATCGCAGTGATGTTTGCGACCGTTGTGTTCTTCATCGGTCGGTTCGCCTGCCCGAAGCACGACCGAGTGCCCCTCATCGAGGTCGATCACGTGCTTCTGTGGACGACTCTGCGCCGCGGTTGGCATGCTCTCGGATCGTTCGGTCCGCTCACTCATTACCCGGATGACCCTTATGGAGCCTCCCGCGCCTGAGGCGGGAACGCTTCCGCCCGCCGACCGAGGTGACCGACTCAAGGTCAGGGCCACCTCGGCGAGGGGGATCCGATGCTCCCTGGAATCAGACGGTGACTTCCTGGGGCAGGAACACGGAGACGTCCCAGTTCTGCATGGCGTGTGCCGAGGCCCAGAAGTGGAGTTCGAAGACGCAGGCCTGCTCGAAGGCCGCCCGCATGCGGGCGGCTTCCTCGCTCGGTGCCTTCGCGAGTTCCTGTTCGAGGATCTGCACGGCGTGGCGGGTCGATTCGTCGAAGTCGGGTGAGTCGTAGGTCTGCACCCAGGTGCGGTAGGGGTGGTCGTCGGCCATCTGCCCGGCCCGGTCGACAAGCACCTTGCCCATATGGGCGTACACCCAGAAGCAGGGCAGCACTGAGGCGACGCCTTCGCCGTAGGATCGGCTGGCGGCCGTGGCGACGAGGAAGGACACGTAACCCAGCGTCGTCGGGGAGGCCTTGAAACGGGAGCCTTCCGCGGTGAGTTCTTCCAGCGCCGAGGCGAGTCGGGCATCGGCGAGCAGCTCTCCGTGCATCTCCTCTTCGACGGTGATCGCCTCAGCGGCGGATCCGGCCCAGAATCGGGATTCGTCACGGTCGACGGTCTTCGCGGCCAGGAACGACATGGCCTTGGCGTATCCGTTCAGGTAGAGGCTGTCCTGCGAGATGTAGTTGACGAAGGCCTTCGGATCGAGGCTGCCGTCGGCGAGCTGGGCGAGGAACGGCAGCTCTTCGATCTGCTTGACGATGGGGCGGACACGGTCCCACAGCTGGGTGGTCAATGGGCCGGCGGTAAAGGTGACGGTCATGGGAACTCCTTTGTGCTCGTATGACGTGGTGGTTCGTATGACGTGGTGGATCGACTGAGTTGGCGGTTCGCGTGAGGTGGTGGTCTGGCGGGATGGATATGTCAGGCGGGTCGACCGCGGACGATGTCGACCTGGTGGTCGACGGGTCCGTGGGCGCCCTCCGGGTTGAGGCTCAGCTGCCAGTCCGCGGCCGAGGTGAGAGCGCGAGCAAGATAATCGAGGGCATTGTCGACGGCCTCGCCGAGGATGTCCGACCCGATCTCTGTGCGTTCGCGGCCGAGGACGGCCACCTCGGCGGTGATCGCGGCTGACAGAGTGCACCCGGTTCCGTGCGTGTTCATCGTCGTCACGCGGGGGTGGGTGAACTCGCGGACCTGGCCATCGGCGGTGGCGAGGATGTCGATGACCTCGTCCTCGCTGCCGTGCCCGCCCTTGAGCAGGACAGCTCCGGGGCCGCGTTCGAGCAGGCGCCGAGCCTGGTCACGCATGGCTTCAGTCGTCTGCGCTTCGGGTTCGTCGTCGGAGATCAGCAGGGCCGCCTCGGGGAGGTTGGGGGTGATGAGGTCGGCGACCGGCAGCAGGTGGGTGCGCACGGCCTCGACGGCATCGGTCTCGAGGAGGCGGTGGCCGGAGGTCGCGATCATCACCGGGTCGACGGTATAGAAGCCGAGCCGGCCTTCGGCGGCGCGATCGACGACGAGTTCGACGAGGTCACGGCTGCCGAGCATCCCCGATTTCGTCGCATCGACGGGCAGGTCGCCGAGCACGGAGTCGAACTGATCGGCGACGAAATCGACGTCGATCGGATAGACGCGGGACACACCGTGCGTGTTCTGCGCGACGAGGGCGGTGATGACGGTCGTGCCCATGGTCTTCCGCGCGGTGAAGGTCTTGAGGTCGGCATGGATTCCGGCACCGCCGGAGGGATCGGTGCCGGCGATGGACAGGGTGATCGGCGGGCGGGTTGTCACTGTGCACTCCCGGCGTATGCGGCGAGCAGCTCCTCTGCTGCCGTCTTCGGATCGTCGGCCATGCAGATCGCCGAGACCACGCAGATCCCGATCAGCCCACGTCCCTGCAGGTCAGGAGCACGATCGGCGTTGATGCCGCCGATCGCGACCGCGGGGATGCCCGCTTCTGCCACCAGTTCCCCGAGGCGGTCCGGTCCGATTCCGTCGGGGGCGTCGGCTTTCGTGGAGGTGTCATAGACCGGTCCGATGCCGACGAGGTCGACGACTCCGGAGTCTCGGGCGGCGACGAATTCGTCGCTGTTCGCGGCCGAGAGACCGATGAGCGGTTCCGCACCCAGGGCGGCGCGCACCTCGACGACGGTGGTGTCAGTTTGGCCGACGTGGATGTGCACGTTCTCGCCTTCATCGATGAGGCGGCGGGCCACCTCGACGCGGTCGTTGAGGACGACGGGGACCGTGCGGTCGGTGTCGCGGGTGGCGGCATCGACGGCGGCGATGACCTGGCGGGTGAGCGAATAGAAGCCTGCATCGTCGATGTCTTTGTCGCGGACCTGGACGATGCCCACTCCCCCGGCGACGGCGGCCTGCACGGTCTCGGCGACGCTGCGGCCGGCGGCCTCGCATTGCGCGGAGTCGGTGACGAGGTAGAGGCGCGTGTCGATTCCGGCGAAGCGGTCGGCCGAGCCGTCTCGGTCGTTCACGGTCGCGCCGTCGTCAGCCGGGTTGTCAGCGATGTGGGCGGATCCGGCGGTCATGCCTGGACGCCTTCGCCGGCGGTTTCATTCGCAGAAGTGAGCGTGTCGAGGCCGATTCTCGCCTGTGCGAGTCGGTCACCGTCGACGGTGTGGAGTGCGTCGAGAAAGTTCACCGAGTAGCTGCCCGGACCCTTCGCACCATCGGCGGCGAGTTCCCCGGCGACCGCGAAGTGGGCGTGGGCGGCGACGACGGCTTCGAACTTCGCCGAGGCGGCCCCACCGTTCGCGGACTGCTCAGTGGCGTTGACGGCTGAGACGTCGGCGTCGGGGTCGGCGAGTCCGGCTCGGACGGCGGCCAGGTAGGCGACGGTGACGGCACCGAGTGAGCAGCCGGTGCCGATGACGAGCGGCATGAACTCATGTCCGCCGGAGATGCGGGCGACGTGGTCAGTGCCGTCGATGTGGGCAACGACGGCATCGGTTGGTCCGGAGACAGCGACGATGGCACCGGTTTCTCTGGCCAGTTTCGCGGCGGCGGGAAGGACGGCGTCGACTTCGTCGGTGGAGTCAACTCCACGACCGCCGAGTCCGACTCCGGCGAGTGCGGCGATCTCGGAGGCGTTGCCGCGGATGGCGGTCGGGTGATCGGCGGCGGCGCGGCGGATGCGGGAGGTGCGGAAGTCGACGGCGCCGACGCTCACGGGGTCGAGGACCCAGGGTTTTCCGGCGGTGTTGGCGACGTCGATGGCGGCATCGGCGGCGAGCAGCTGGTGGTTCGAGGCGGTGCCGAAGTTGACGAGGACTCCGCTTGCGATCCCGGCGAACTGTCCGGCATCGGCCTCGTGGTCGAGCATTGCCGGGGAGGCGCCGATGGCCAGGAGCACGTTGGCGCTGAACTGCTGCACGACGGTGTTCGTGATGCACTGGATGAGTGGATTGCTTGCGCGCAGTCGCGCATTCGCAGAACGCAGGTCGAAGTCAACCATGACGATCCCTTCGCTAGTATGGCCCAGATCAGGTTCGATGGGTGTTCTCTCAGCCTCGGTGTCCTCCGTGCGCAACTCTTTGGTGCGCACGGATCCTCATGAGGCACCCCATGTCATTGGCTCCGACTGTATCAGCCCGGTCGGACACGGGCGACTCCATACTCTGCTTGGATGCTCAGCACCGACCGCTCGACTCAACGTCGCTGTATCAAGCTATGCATTGCGCGCTCGACGCTAAGGCGAGCGGTCGGCAGAGGGAGCTTCACGCCCCACTACCCGCGCCCGACGTACCTCTGTCCGCGGCGGCTGAGCGCGTCGATGACGACGGCGGTGAGCAGGACGAGTGCGGTGATGATCTGCTGCGCATCGGAGTTGAAGCCGATGAGGTAGAGACCGTTGTTGATCGCACCGACGACCAGAGCACCGAGCACGGCTGCCCAGGCGGTTCCGCGTCCGCCGAACAGCGAGGTGCCGCCGATGACAGCTGCAGCGATCGCATTGAGTAGGTCCTGCGTGCTCACCAGCGTCGATCCCGCATTTGTCGTCACACCGGTCTTGATGAAGCCGAACAATGCGGCCAGCACTCCGGCTGCCATGAACACGCTGATGCGCACCCAGGTCACGCGAATGCCGGCACGCCGTGCAGCTTCGACCTTGCCGCCGACGGCGTAGATGGAACGACCGTAGCGGGTCTTGCGCAGCACGAGGTCGATGATGATCGCAATGACGATCATGAGGAAGAAAGGCATCGCCAGACCGAAGTCCTGATTGACGAGGATGAGGAACCCGAACACGATCGCGGCCAGCAGCACGATCCGCACGATCACAGAGGTCCAGCTCGGAGCGCTGAGACCCTCCCGGTGGCGGCGCAGCTTCGAATAGATGATGCCGCCGCCGAAGCCGATGATCGCGACGGCGCCGAAGATATAGGCCCAGATCGCAGGAAAGTAGAAGCTGGCGAAGTCGAAGGCGAAGGTGTCCGACATCGACAGGTTCTTCTGCGTGCCCAATGTCGTCAGAGTCAGACCGGTGAACGCGAGCAGACCGGCCAAGGTGACGACGAACGCCGGGATGCCGACGACGGCGAAGAACCAACCTTGAATCGCGCCGACGACCAGGCCGAGCAGCAGCATGATGACCAGCGCCAAGGCCGGCGGCACACCTTGCCTTACCACCAAGACACCGAGCAGCGAGGCGGCCAAACCGCCCAATTGCGCCAGAGACAGATCGATCTCGCCGAGGAGCAGGATGAGGTTGATGCCGAGAGCCAGGATCGCGAGGAACGCGACCTGAGTGGAGAGGTTGACTAGGTTGGCCGGAGAGATGAAGTTCGAGTCGGCCGACTGGAATACGATGACGATGACGATGAGTGCGAGGATGACCGGGAACGACCCCAGCTGCCCCTCTTTGACCCGGCGGACGAAGGTGCCGATCACGCCTTCGGACGAGATCCGCTCATCGGTGATGAAGGAATTGCGGGTCATCGACGCTCACCCCTCCGTGCGGCGCGTTTGGTCACGACATTGTCGCTGGCTCCGGTGATCGCGGCGACCAGCACATCGGTGCGCTCGTCACCGGGGAAATCACCGGCGTCCTTGCCCAGCCGCAGCACGTGCACCCGGTCGCACACCGCCTGCACATCGGCCATATTGTGGCTGACGAGCAGCACGCCGAGGTCGCGTTCTTTGAGCCGTTCGATGAGGTTGAGCACTTCGGCCGTCTGGGCGACGCCGAGTGCCGCCGTCGGTTCATCGAGCATGACCAAGGATGGTTCGCCGAGGAGGGACCGGGCGATCGCGACCGTCTGACGTTGACCGCCGGATAGGGCCGCGATCGGTACGCGCACGCTCGGGATCTTTGCCGAGAGGCTGCGCAGCAGCTCCCAGGATTTGGCTTCCATCGTCACTTCGTCGAGGACGCCGCCGCGGGTCTTCTCATGTCCGAGGAACAGGTTGGCCACCACGTCGAGGTTCTCGCACAGGGACAGATCCTGGAACACTGTGGCCACTCCGGCTTTCTGTGCATCCTTCGGGGAGGAGAATCTCTGCGCCGTCCCGTTCATGATGAGTTCGCCGTCATCGGCGGCGTGGACTCCGGCGATGACCTTGATCAGGGTCGATTTGCCGGCGCCGTTGTCGCCGACGAGGCCGACGACTTCGCCGCGACCGACGCTGAGATGGATGTCGGTCAGGGCTTGGACTGCACCGAACCGTTTGTTGATTCCGCGCAGTTCGAGCACCGGCTCGCTGTCGCTGCCCGGCGTCCGCGTCGCCTCAGTTGCCGGGTCGGGTGTCTCTGATGTCATCTGTTCCTACTTGTCGCAGTCGTTGACCCCGGCAGCCGGCGACCGGTGGCGGTCGCCGGCTCGAGGTCGGGCACGTCAGATTGTGAACGCGCACGCGCTCACTTCACGCCGGCATCGGCACAGAGCTTCTCCACCTTGCCTGTGCAGATGTCATCAGCTTTGATCTGGTCGCCGACGATGTCCTTGATGTTGTCCTTGGTCACGACCTTGGCCTCGACGAAGTCCGTCGGAGTGTCCTTATAGGTCGTTCCCGCATCGACGTCCTCTCCAGCGGCCAGGGCCACTGCGGCCTTCGCAGCGAATTCGGCCTGCGGTGGGATCGACTTGTAGATCGTGGCGAACTGGTCACCCTTGAGGATGTTCTGCAGACCGTCGACCTCGGCGTCCTGACCTGTCACGACGGGTTCGACCTTGGCTTTCTTCGTTGCGGCGATGACGCCACCGGCGGTGCCGTCGTTGGCAGAGTAGATCGCGATCGGCTTCTCGCCCTTGCCCTGCAGCTGACCTTCGACCCACTGGCGGGCGTCGTCGGGGTTCCAGTCGAGGGTGTCGTGGCTGGCGGCGATGTCCACGCCTGCGCCCTTGAGGGTCTCTTCGGCGCCGGCCTTGAAGTCCGCGGCGTTCGGGTCCTTCGGATCACCATTGACCATCCAGACCGGTCCCGATTTCGGGTCGACGCCGGCGTCTTTGAGCCCGTCGAGGACGGCCTGGCCCTGCAGGTTGCCGATCTTCTTGTTGTCGAACGAGGTGTAGTAATCCGCACCTTCGAAGAAGCGGTCGTAGGAGATGACCGGGATCTTCTTCGCTTCGGCTTTCGACAGCGCGGATGAGACTGCGGAAGCGTCGACGGGGTCGAGGACGATGGCGTCGACGCCTTCGGTCACGGCCGCCTCAATCTGTTGCTGCTGCTGAGTCGCGTCCTGATTGGCGTTGCGGTATTCGACCTTCGCGTCTGGGTTGGCTTCTTTGAGGTATTTCTCGAAGTTCGGCTTGTCGAGCGACTCGTACCGGGTGGTCTTCGACTCGGGCAGCAGCAGCGCGATGGTGACGTCCCCGTCGCCGCCGGATCCGCTGTCGGCCTCGTCGTTTCCCTGGCCCTTCTGATTGCCGCAGCCGCTGAGCGCAAGAGCGCCGATCGCGACGGAGGCACCGAGGAGCGCCAGCTTCTTGTGGGACTTAAGGTTGTGCCTCATTGTGAACCTTTCAATCTTTCTGACAACGTTGTCAGGCTGTTGAATATGATTCGCTGAACGCCGCCTGCTGTCAACTGTTTCGACAAAAATCTTCAGCGGGTGTCCGGCGGCTCTTCACCGCTGCCACGAGCGATGACGCACAGCGCATTGTCGAAATCGGGCACGCCGTCGTCGACTCGATCGCGCCGGTTCGCCTCCCCCGCAATCGGGCCATCCCCTTCGCCGAGGCGGTCCCCGCCCTCGCCAGCATCGCTGGGTTCGACACCGACCCGGAGTCGTCGGACCGCCTCGGCGGCGAGGGATTCGACGTTGCGATCGACGACGGTGACATCGAGGAGTTCGGCCGTGGGGAAATCGTCGATGCCGACCAGTGCCGGCCATTCGCCGAGGCGGCGGCAGGCGTCGATGGCACCTTGGGTCACTGTGGCGGACAGGGTGATCAGGGCTCCGGGTGCGCTGCGGGAACCGAGCCAGGCGGCGACGACGTTCTTCGCGCTGGCTTCGTCGTGGGCGTCTTCGCGCATATAGGCGCGCCAGCCGACGCCGCGGCGGCCGGCGATGGCGTCCTGGATTCCCTGCAGTCGGCGGGTGGTGATGAGGCTGGGCGAATGGTCGCCGATGACGCCGAGTGCCATGTGCCCGTGAGCGAGCAGCTGTTCGGCCGCGAGGCGTCCCGCCTCACGATCGTCGCCTGCGACGATGCTGATTCCAGGGCCTTCGACCGCTGGGTCGAGGGAGACGATTCGAGTGCCCGGCGCCGAGGCGGCTCGTGCGTAGGTCTCGGCCGCCTCGGGGTGGGCGCGGATGACGATGAGCCCGGTCAGGTCGTTGGCGAGGCATTCGTCGAGGAAGGCTTCCTCTCGGTTCGGGTCGTCACCGACCACGGTCACCACCGGGCGCAGGTCGAGGATTGCGAGCTCGGCTTCCACTGCGGCGAAGGCACGTGATTGGAAGGCGTCACCGGCGTCCGAGAGGACGACGCCGATATAGGGTGAGCGGCCTCCGGCACGCAAGCGTCTGGCCGTGGGGTTGAGGCGGAATCCGAGCTCTTCGGCGGCAGCTTCGACTTTCTCCGCCGTCGAGGCGGCAACGTGCTTTTCGCCGTTGAGGACGCGGGAGGCGGTTTTGATGCTCACGCCGGCACGCGCAGCGACCGTGGCCAGGGTCGGCCGATCGTTCTGCTTCGCCATGCGCACACCTTTGAGTCTGAGAACCGGTTCGTGAATCTGCGCATCGACGCACAGGCAACCGTTGGAATGATACTAACCGCTCGCGCGGCGGACTCAGTTGTGCTGGCCTGTCACCGTCCGGTTGAAGTCCAAGGCGGTCTCGACCCAGAATGCCAGCTGTTCGTCATCACAGACAGACTCTGCGCTCACGTTGATCCACCCCGGTCCCATGTCCCGACCGGTTCCCATCTCGGCTTGGGCAGCTTCGGGTCGTTTGAGGAGCTCATCGTGACGGTCGGGATCGATGTGCGCCAGCAGATCGCCCGTCTTACCAGCACTGACGATCATCTTCTCGTTGACCATGACCGCGCGGCCTCCGAACATCGAGACCTCTCGAACCACGGGCTCTTCGACAATGAGTGCACGGATTCGTTCGATAAGTGAAGTCTGCTCGGGAGTCATATCAGTGGCCTCCGGTCGGCTCTGCAGTGTTCCAAACGAGTGGTTTACGACGGTGATGCCTTTATCGAATTATGCCGTAACCGCTTGAAAATCAACATGAGTTCGACAAGATTGCCTGTATCGTCAAATCTCACAGTACGCCGCGATTGCGGAAGGACAGAGTGATTCCGAAATCCACAGTGGGCCGCTGGCTCTACGCCGCCGTGTCAGTTGTGTGTCTTCTTCTCCTGGGATTCTGCATTGTCGTAACCATCTGGGCGAGCACCATTGAGGACGGGTGGATCTCGGCCGGTGTCGCGATGATACTCACTTGGTTGTTCTGCGGACCGCTGATCCCCATCCCATTGGCCTGGTCACTCGGCCTGCTCATCGCCCGCAGACGCGCTCAGAAACATGGCGCCGATTCCGCCATCGGATCAACTCGTTGAACGTACTCGCCGAGGCGGGACTCCTTTCCGGAGTCCCGCCTCGGCGAGTGGCATGTTCTGCTGCGTCGAATCACCGACCGCTCAGCGCAGCGGCGAGCGCACGCACTGGCTCAGTCATCCTTCACTGAGCGCTCGAGTTGCCGTCGCTGTATCAAGTTATGCGACGAGCGGTCGCCGCTCAGGTGAGCGGTCGGCGTGGCCCCCTATGACTCAGCGAGCCACCGGGTTGGGCATCGTGCCCGCGTAGAGCAGTGATTCGGCTTGGTTGCCGATGTCGACCATCTGCTTCGTGTTCTTCAGCTGCAGCCGGTTGAGGCACGAATGAGCGAAGTGGTCGGCACGCAGATCCACGTCGCCGCTGACACCGCGCGCATCATCCGGGTGCTCCGCTTCGTAGTCGTCGAGGGTCTCGGCGACGATCGCCCAGAATCTCTCGGCCGGCAGCAGTCCATCGCCGTCGAGGATGCCGGAGAGGTGCCGCAGGACCCCGTCGAACATATCGGTGAACACCGACAGGGCCTTCTCCTCCCCCGACACCACGGCGCGGATGCGCTCGACATCGGCAGGCAGCTCGCGGTGGCCGAGCACGGCGACCTCCTCTCCGATGTCCTTCATGAACGCCCCGGTGACCACATGCTCGTCGAGGACGAGGATGAGGTTCTCCCCGTGCGGCATGAACACGAGATCGTGGGCCAGCAGCGCATGGACAAGCGGCTTCAGGTACGCCCGCAGGTAGCTGCGCAGCCATGCCGCGGTGCTCAGGCCTGATGCGCTGATGAGCTCGCCGGCCAGCGACACCCCCTGGTGATCCCGATGCAGCAGGGCGGCCATCGTGATGAGCTTCTGACCTGGTTCGATCTGCTCGACGGGGTTCTCCCGCCACAGGGCGGCGAGCATCTTCCGGTGCGGGTTCGTCTCCTTCGTCCGGTGGTAGACGTCCCCCGTGTACCCGAGCGCGGCACGCTCCCGCAGCACTCGGAAGCCCGCCTCGGCGAAGGTGGGGTCGGATCCCACCAAGCCAGCAACCCAGTCGTTGATGGCTGGAGTGTCGCGCATGTACTTCGGCGACAGCCCACGCAGGAATCCCATGTTCTGCACGGCGAGCGCGACCTTGACATACGGAGCTCCGGCCCGCGAGCGGTTGAAGAACGTGCGCAGGGACTGCTGCGCCTGGTGCTTATCGAGCCCTTCCCCGAGCGGCAGCAGATCGCCGCGCGCGATGTCCGCGGCGAAGGTGATCGCCAGGCGGTGGTCGGCCTGCCAGGGATGGATCGGCATGAGGTGGAAGTCCGCAGGATCCTGTCCCGCCGCCCGGATCCGGGACCCGAAGAGATCCCGTTCGGCGTCGCTGAGAGCCTCACCGAGGTGGCTCTCCTCGTCGAGTCCGATGCCCGTGGACAGATGGCTGAGTTCACGCCTCACTGCCACCCATTCGATGCGGTTGAGCCGTCCGTTCTCCGGCGCCCACTTGCAGAAGTCGCTGAGGCCGAAGCCGATGCGACCATTGTTCGCGAGGAACCCCGGGTGGCCTTCGGTCATGGCCGCCTCGGTGGTCTGGAAATCCGCTTCGACGAGTGCACGTGCATCGGGCCTGCGCCCGGCTCGAGCGTCCTCGAGTTTGTACGCGGCCCCGGCCAGGGTCGAGGCGAGTTCCTCGAGGTAGGTGGAGATGAGGTCCTCGGGGATGGAGAGTTCGTCTTGGAGTTCGACGACGAGTTCCTGCGCGTCGAGCGGAACCTCGGTACCGTCGCGCAACCGGGTGATGCTCGCTTCGTCGATCACCCAGTGTTCAAGCGGCAGCACGCGCGCGGTGAACGTGTATCGGCTGGCGCCGTCGATGCTCAGTTCCCAGGTCTCGCCTTCGCCATTCGCCGAGGCGGCTCCCCCGACCCGATGTGCACTGCCGTTCGCTGCGACCCCTTCACCCTCGCCGAGACTCACCGGTGCGATGAGTCGTTCGTGGGCGAATTCGGACAGGGCTTTGGCGACGAGGTGGCGCTGCACGACGGCGAACGCATCCCCGTTGAGGTGGGCGTACGGGACCGGTGGGGTTGCGAATGTCCGACCCGCGCGTGATTTGGTGGACCTCCGGTCACTGTCCGACTCGCCGGTCTCAGCCACGCGCGACTCCCGAGCACCGGCCGTGACGAACGGAGCCAGCGCGCTGGCTTCGAAATCCGCGCGAGTGCACACACTGACGAGCGCCGGTTTCTCGATCTCGCCCATCATGATGGTCGCTTCGGTGATGGGGGTGAAACCGGCAGCTCGGTTCTTCTCGATGATCGCGTCGTTCCTGGCATCGGGTTCGACGATGACGCGCTCGGCACCGCGTCCTCCCTGGTCAACAGGCTTCAGGCAGAAGTCGATGACCTCCGCCATGATGCGGTCGGTAAGGCCATGCACGGCCGGTCCTGCCGGCGGTGCGACGAGCAGGTGCATCCCGATGTCCGCGGGCCCGGTCGCCACGATGTTCTGCGGGATGAGGGTGTCCGGAGTGTAGGTTTCGACGTAGAAGCAGTCGGTGCCGTCGACGGAGCCAACCCAACCGGCGTCGTCCGCGGAGTCGCGAATGCCATCCAAGTAGGTCCGGACCTCGTTCTCGTCGAGGTCGGTCATCATCCAGTAGTGAGCGCGCGGGTGGGTCAGCCACCCGTGGATCCGGGCGGTGTCCCGGTCGACGTCGAGCGGACGGATGGTCACTGTCGCCGAGGCAGCCGTGAGCTTCACGTCCGAACTGCGGTCCGTGCGCGTACAGGTGGCGTTCGCACCAACCGCAGAATCGGTCGGGTCGGTTTCGTCCGCCTCGGCGGTGGTCAGGCTGGTGATGAGTTCGGTGGTCATACGTGTGACATCTCCTTGGAGTCGTCGAGTGCGAAGGCGGCATCGGGCACGGCATCGGATTCGTCGGCCGGGATCCCGAAGGTCTGGAAGGCGATGGTCCGTTCGATCGGATAGGGTTCCCGGCCGGTCACTGCGGCCAGCACCACCGAGGCCCGCCACGGGCCGAAGCCGAGGTCGGGGGCGGTCACGCCGTGGGTGTGCTCTTCGCCGTTGAGGACGTGGATGGTTCCTTCGTCGTTGATCGTGTAGTGGCGGCTGACGTCGAGGCGGCCTCGGGAGTCCAGACGGATGTCGTCGCCGAGAGGGCTGAGGAAGTCCGGGACCTGCGATTTGTATCCGGTGGCGGCGACCACGGACCCGGATCGCCGAGTAAACGTCTTGTCCAGTGCCGTGCTGCGGAAGCCGAGCAGGTATTCGCCGCTGATCGGATCAATCTCGGCGGTTTCGAGTTCGGCTTCGGAGACGAGGTTCGTCAGCAGCTGCCGCCCGCCGCGGCTGAGTCGGTAGAGAGTGTCGTGGATGTCGTCGACGAGGTCGGCGGAGATGCCCTTGTACAGCGTGCGCTGTTCCCGGCCGACCCGTTCGCGCAGCTCATCGGGCAGCGCCCGGAAGTGGTCGGTGTACTCCGGGGAGGTCATCTCAAGGGTGAGCTTCGTATACTCCATCGGGAAGAACCGCGGCGACCGGGTCACCCAGTCCAGGCGCACTCCGCGGTCTTCTGCGTCGTCGATCAGGTCACGGTAGATCTCAGCGGCGGACTGGCCGCTGCCGATGATCGTGATCGCCCCGGAGTCGAGCAGCGCTTCCCGGTTCTCGAGGTAGTCGGCGGTGTGGATGAGCGGGCCGGCAGCGGGCAAGCCGGCGGCACCGTCCCGGCCGGCAGCGGGCGAGTCGGCGGCTCCTCCCCCGAGCCCCTGCAGCGCAGGTGGCAGCACCGGCTGCGTTCCCACCCCGAGGACGAGATGCCGAGCGCGGTAGGTCTCGGTCGTCACGATCGAACCGGAGTCATCGACCACCTCGGCGAGGGCGGTGTACACACCGTCGTCCCTGGTCACGGACACGACGCGGCGGTTCCATCGCAGCGTATCCAGCTGGGCGGCTACCCACCGGCAGTATTCGTCGAATTCGGCGCGCAGGGGGTAGAAGGATTCGCGGATGTAGAACGGGTAGAGCCGCTTGCGCTCCTTGAGGAAGTTGAGGAACGAGTACGGCGAGGTGGGGTCGGCCATGGTGACGAGGTCGGCGAGGAACGGCACCTGGATGGTCGAGCCTTCGATCATCATGCCCGGGTGCCAGCGGAATTCGGGGCGCTGATCGAGGAAGATCGCGTCGACGTCGTCGAGCGGTTCCGACAGCGCGGCCAGGCCGAGTCCGAAGGGTCCGATGCCGACGCCGAGGATGTCGTGAATGTGTGTGGAATCTGCGCTCATGCTGCGCCTCCTTCTGTCGCTGCGTCCTCGAGGTCCCGGCCGGCGAGGATGCCGTGCCCGGTGGCACGGACGAGGTCGAGCACGGCGGTGACGTCGTCGATGCGGGTGTCGGGGTTGAGCAGGGTGAGTTTGAGCCACGGCGTGCCGTCGATGACGGTGCGGGCGATGGCGGCGCGGCCGGAGCGGAAGAGGACTCGGCGGATGAGCGGGACGAGTTCGTCGCAGGTGGCCTGGTCCGCGGTCTCCGGGGTGAATCTGAAGAGCACCGTGGACAGGTCCGAGGCGCCGAGCACTTCGAAGTCCGCCTGGTCCTCGAGCAGCGCCCGGACGTCGGTCGCGAGGTCGCAGACGGTGTCGAGCATCGATCCGATCTCCCCTGCTCCGCGGGCGCGCAGCGTCGTCCAGAGCTTGAGCGCGTCGAAGCGGCGGGTGGTCTGCAGGGACTTGTCGACCTGGTTCGGTTCGGCGTCGGCTTCTTGCGCTTCGGCTTCGGGATTGAGGTAGTCGTGGTGGTGGATCGTCGGCGCGAACAGGCTCGCGTCCCTGATGAGCAGGGCCGATGAGGACACGGGCTGGAAGAACGTCTTATGGAAGTCGATGGTCACCGAGGTGGCTCTGGAGATGCCGTCGAGCAGGTGGGCGCGTTGTGGGGCCCAGAGCAGTCCGCCGCCGTATGCGGCGTCGACGTGCAGCCACACGTTCGCTGATTCGCAGACCTCGGCGATGGTCTCAAGCGGGTCGATGACACCGAGGTCGGTGGTTCCGGCGGTGGCGACGACGGCCATGGGGATCTGGTCGTTCGCCTGGATCGCGAGGAGGCTGGCATTGAGTGCTTCGGCATCCATGCGGCCGGACCGGTCGGTCGGGACGGTCACGACCGCCTCGGCGTCGAGGCCGAGGAGGAATGCCGCACGGGACACGGAGAAGTGGGCTTGGTCGGTGGCAAGGATCCGCAGCCGGGACAGCAGGTCGCGGCGGTTGGGCGCGCCCAGGTCAGGGCCGCCTCGGCGGGATTCGGCGTCATCGGCCTCAACGTGTCCCGCTGCCTCGGCGAGGACGTCTTCGCGGGCGAGGAACAGTGCCTGGAGATTCGACTGGGTGCCTCCGGAGGTGAAGATTCCATCGCCGCCGGCGAAGCCGAGATGGCCGCAGGTCCAGTCGATGAGGCGGCGCTCCATGAGGGTGGCAACCTCGGATTGGTCGTAGGTGTCGACCGAGGTGTTGATGGCGGCGAGCATCGCTTCGGCGGCGACGGCGGGCACGGCGACCGGGCAGTTGAGGTGGGCGACGTAGCTGGGGTGGTGGAACCACACGGCATTGTCGGCGTAGAGAGCGTCGACCTCGCGCAGGGCTTCGGCGTTGCCGACGCCTGCGGTGTCGAGATCCACGGCGTCGACGGCGGCCTGGAGCCCGGAGCGTTCCTTCGCCGAGGCGGCCCGCTCAGTTGTGCGGAACCGATCGCCGAGGATGTCGACGACGTCGTGCATGAGCGATGTGTACTCGTCTGCGCTGTGGGCGCCGAGGAGGGCATCGGTGTGGGCGCCACGATCGCTGAAGGTGCCGGCGGCGTCCGGGTGGGGAATTTCGGGAGTCTGAAGGGGTGCTGAAGTGGGTGTCGCTTCGGTGTCGTAGAGCAGAGAAGTCGTCACTGTGAGGTTTCCTCCTTCGATGATGCGCACCGCGAAGCGCGGCTCGCATTAGGGAAACCTACCCTAAGTTCTTTTGTTCCCGAAGAGCCTCCGGGCGGATTCGATGACTACGGAAGTAGACCCCTCACCAAGGACGATGCCCCGCTTCCCAGCGTTCACACGGCAAGGCGGCCGTTCGCACTACGGGTGCATCGGCCGGAAAATGGGCGAGTGGCATTCGTCACATCGGGGTGTGTCATCCAGCATCGTGAGACCAAGGGCGCCCGGGTGACCGCGATTTGTTGGGTCGATCCACGGTGGTTTCAGACCGCAGAACACCGTGGATCGACCCAACAATTTGCTCAGGCACTGCAGAGTCACAGATTTCCGTTGAACAGCCAGGAATTCGCCCCGTGCCCTCAGCCGACCGCACACGCAAGAAGCCGCAGCCTCCGCTCAAACGCGGAAGCTGCGGCTTTTCATCGACCAGAGGCATCTCCGTCAGATGTGCCTGCCTACGTCACTTCACGACGTAGTTCGGGGCCTCGACGGTCATCTGGATATCGTGCGGGTGGCTTTCCTTCAGCCCTGCCGTGGTCAGGCGGACGAACTTGCCCTTGGCCTTGAGCTCGCCGACGGTGCGCGCGCCGACGTAGAACATCGTCTGGCGCAGGCCTCCGGTGAGCTGGTGGGCGACCTGCTTGAGGTGACCGCGGTAGGCGACTCGGCCTTCGATGCCCTCGGGGATGAGGTCGGTGTCGGTGGCGATATCGGCCTGGAAGTAGCGGTCCTTCGAATACGACTTGCCCTTGCGCGGGGCCATCGCGCCCAGCGAACCCATGCCGCGGTAGGCCTTGTACTGCTTGCCGTTGACGAAGATGAGTTCGCCCGGCGATTCGTTGCATCCCGCCAGCAGAGAGCCGAGCATGACGGTATCGGCACCGGCGACGAGGGCCTTGCCGATGTCACCGGAGTACTGGAGACCGCCGTCGGCGATGACCGGCACCCCGGCGGCCTGAGCGGCCTGTGCAGCAAGGTGGACGGCAGTGACCTGCGGGACGCCGACACCGGCGACGACGCGGGTGGTGCAGATCGATCCGGGTCCTACGCCGACCTTGACGGCGTCGACTCCGGCCTCGACGAGCGCCTGCGCGCCTTCCTTCGTGGCGACGTTTCCGCCGATGATCTGCACGGCGGAGAACGCCGGGTCCGACTTGATCTTCTTGATCATTTCGGTGACTCCGCGGGCGTGGCCGTTGGCGGTGTCGACGACGAGGACGTCGGCTCCCGCCTCGGCGAGCAGTCCTGCACGTTCGTAGGCGTCGCCGTAGAATCCGACGGCGGCACCGACGCGCAGGCGGCCTTCGTCGTCCTTGGTCGCCAGCGGATATTCCTCGGTCTTGACGAAGTCCTTGACGGTGATGAGGCCCTGGATGACGTTGTTGTCATCGACGAGGGGCAGCTTCTCGACCTTGTGTTCGGCGAGCAGCTCGAACGCCTTCTCGGCAGCCACGCCGACGGGCGCGGTGACCAGCGGCATCTTCGTCATCGTCTCGGCGACGGTGCGTGTGGGGAATTCGCTGCGGGTGACGAAGCGCAGGTCGCGGTTGGTCACGATGCCGACGAGCACATTGTTCTCATCGACGACCGGCAGTCCGGAGATGCGATACTTGCCGCAGATCTCGTCGAGTTCTTCCAGAGTCTTGTCCGGGGTGATCGTCAGCGGGTCGTTGATCATGCCCGATTCGGAGCGCTTGACGTAGTCGACCTGGTTCGCCTGATCCTCGGCGGAGAGGTTGCGGTGGATGATGCCCAGGCCGCCGATGCGGGCCATGGCGATCGCCATCCGGGATTCGGTCACGGTGTCCATCGCCGCGGAGACGAGCGGAATGTTGAGCTCGATCTCCTTGGTCAGCCGGGAGGCGGTGGAGGCTTCGGAAGGGATGACATCGGTGTCGCCTGGCAGGAGGAGGACATCGTCATACGTGAGTCCCGTCAGCGAGAACGGATCGTTTGCGGCCTGTGATTCCTGCTCAGGGTTTCCCATGAAGACAGCCTTTCGACGCGAAGATACGGTGGCTCAATGCTATCGGAGCGAGAGAGTCGACCGCTATGGGTTCAAGCACCGGGCACTGTGAGACTGGCTACACAGGCACTGGCGCTGAAATCAGCACGTCGATGCGCCTCGCGCTGGAATCCGGTCCAGTAGCCTGGCTCCATGATCAAGACGCCGGAGATCCGCATGTTTCCCAGCCACGGACGCCGCTGGCCGCTCTGGGGCGACGTGGAGCATGACGAACTGTGCCTCAAACCCTCTGACCTCGATCTCTCCGATGAGCTCACTCTGAATCTCCGAGCACTCCATGACTTCTGGGAACGCCATGACACCAGCTTCTGGACCACTCCGACAGCAACAGGGTGGGACACGAACGAGAATATGCGAGTGTGGGAGTTAGCCGAGGCCGAAGCGAGGCGCCAACTGGTCGATGAGGTCGCTCAGTACGGCATCGCTGTCGAGCACAGAGATGACTGACTCCGCCCCGCTTTCCGTGCCCTACAGGCACAGATCGTCGCTGCGCCCCATCCTCACCGAAGCGCTAGCGCCCCTCCCCCACAGACCGTGCGAGGTCGAGGGTCGAGGCTTCGGAATCGTCGAGGTGGATGCGCAGCAGTCCTTCGGCGCCCTGCCGGTCCCCGGATTTCATCTTCTCGAGGATGTCCCGGTGCGGGTTCGCCCAGTGCGAGTGGTACTTGCCGGGTTCGGGCGAGCGCGAGAACGTCGTCGACAGTCGGGCCATGAGATTGAGGTAGAACTCGTCGAGAAGCGGTGAACCCAGCAGGCCGACGATCGCACGGTGGAACGATGCCGAGTGCTCCTGCGCATCGGCCCAGGTTTCGTTCTTCGGTGCGGTTTCGGCCCGGACCACGGAGGCTTCGACGGCGGCCATCGCCTCGTCGGTGGCGTCCTGGGATTCCTGGACGGCGCGGATCTCGAAAACCCGGCGCGCGCGGTAGAGGTCCTTGAGTTCGTCGATGCCGAAGGTGGAGACGAAGAAGCCCCGGTTGGGTTCCTGAGTGAGCAGCCCGGCGTGGCGCAGCAAGCTCAGCGATTCGCGGGCGGTGTTGCGCGAAACGTTGAATTCCTTGGCCAGGGCACCATCGCGGACCGGGCTTCCTGCCGGGTATTCACCGTCGGTGATGCGGGTGCGGACAAGGGCGACGATGGCCTCTGATGTGCATCCGGGGGCATGTGGACTCATAACACCAGGCTACCGGGTTTCGCCTGGATCGGAGCTGACTGCGGCGGGTTCGAGTTCGAGTCCGCTCTCGAATCGTCGGCTCAGCCCGTTCAGCGGATCATCGAAGGCGATCTCCGCGGCCAACAGCTGCAGCGGTGATGAGAAGTCGTAGGGGTCCGGGGCGAGGTCGACCGGGTAGACCGGATCACCGAGGATGGGCAGCCCGAGCGCGTTCATGTGCACCCGCAGCTGGTGCGTCTTGCCCGTGACCGGACTCAGCTCGTATTCGGCAATCGCATCAATTCGCCGAGGTGGTGCTCCGTTTCCGTCCCCCGCCCGTTCGGACGGGGCACCGTCAGCTCCACCTCGCCGAGGTGGCGGCAAGGTATCCGTGTCACCTCGCGATGGCTCGCCGTCCGGTGGGGTGATGGTCCGAAGCAGTCGGATCCGACTGACCGCATTCGGCTCCCCTGCGACTTCGTGCACCTGGCGTCCGCCGACGGGTTTGACCAGGCGCGATTCGCGGACGAGCGGGAATCCGAGCTCTGGCGGCGGGGCCGGCGCCAGGGCACGGTAGGTTTTGCTGACTCGTCGGTCTTGGAACAGGCGCTGGTAACGGCCGCGCGTCTCGGGCCGTTTCGAAAGGACCAACAGTCCGGCGGTGATCCGGTCGAGGCGGTGGATGGCGACGAGATCGGGCTGGCCGAGGTCGACGCGCAGACGAGTGACGACGCATTCGCGGACGAATCGTCCGTTCGGGGTACTGGCGAGGAAATGGGGTTTGTCGACGACGAGGAGGTCATCGTCCTCGAAGACGATCCCGACCTCAAACGGGATTCGCTCTTCGGGCGGGACCGGACGGTGGAAGAAGTAGAACCCGCCGGGAATGACCGGATCGTCCCAGGCCACCGGGAGCCCCGCCTCGTCGCGCATGTCCCCATCTGTCAGCAGCGCCCGTCGGGAATCGGGGGCCGCTTCGGGGAATTCGGATTCGAGCCACTGACCGATCGAGTCGGGAACGGGCAGGTGATTCTTCGCGTGGGTGGCCTTGCCGCCGGGGGCGCGCAGCGCGGTCGCCGAGATTCCTTCTCGGGGCGAGAGCGGACTGCGGGGCATGGGGTCAAGTCTATGCGGTGCCATCTCCGTCCCAGTCTTTGCGGCGTCGTCTCCGTCCCAGTCTTTGCGATGCCCCGTCGTCGCGGTCGCGGAAGCATTGGCGTGGAACCGCACGAAGTCTGCCGCATACCGCAGATCCGCCGCGGTTTCCGCAAAACTCCGAGACGCCTTCGAACTCCCAACGGCTGAGCACCTATGGTGGGACACATGGACCGCATCGAACTCACGCAGGATGTCCTCTGCGAGAAGGTCGTCACTCCGATCGTTCTCGCGATGTTCGCCGATCACGAGTGGGACAGCATCGCGATGCTCCGCGATACCGAAGACGAGCGTCGGCTCTTCGCGCGGATCGTCGTCGCCGGAGAGGCCATTGAAGTCCTCCTCGATTACCCAGGCAACGATGAGAGCCTCTACGACATGCAGGAGCGCCTGGTCGCGGAGTTCCGGTCGTTCATCGAAACTTCTGAGTTCGGTGCGCGACGCGCCCCGGAATGGGAGGCCGATTCATTCGCCCTCGAGCACAAACCTGCTGTCGTCTCTCGCACTCCGCGACCGGATTTCGAGGGACCGCCGGACTGCGTTCAGCGTCGACTGCGCAACCGCGGCCGAGTCATGCGCGTCGACCGCCGCCGCTGCGTCTCCGCTCACCGCCGCGACTGAATTCCGCCGCGTCTTCGCACTTCGTCGCGGCTGAGAACACAGGTCACCCGAGGGTTGCAGCACAGTTTGAGTTGAATAGCCCATGTTTGAAACTGGGCTATTCAACTCAAACTGTGCTTTCAGCGCCCGGGCCGCCTGCTCACGCCCGAGCGACGAGGAAGTCGACTTCGACTCCGTCGGGCAGGGCACCGTATTCGCGGCCCCGATCGGCACCGAGGCGGGCCGCCGCAAAACTGGCCGCCACTTCAGCTGGGGCGGATTCGAAGAGGATCGACGCCTGCATGAGCAGCGCCATCTTCTCCACAAGGACACGGCCTCGCGCCTGCAGCGCCGCTTGCGCTGCCGCATCCCCGGAATCCAGATCCTGCACCGCCGACTGCAGCGACCGGGCCAACGACTCATACGCCGCATCGAAGTCCGCGTGTCTGCCCAGCCCGGTCTCGAGGAAGCCGAGGAACGTCTTCGCGCTGCGCGGTTCGCGGGCCAAGGCACGCAGCACGTCGAGGACGATGACGTTTCCGGAGCCTTCCCACACGGCCATCACCGGCTGCTCTCGGTAGCGGCGAGCCAGAGGGAAGGACTCCGTGTAGCCGTTGCCACCGAGGCATTCGAGCGATTCATAAGCATGTTCGGGACCGCGTTTGCAGATCCAGTATTTCGCTACGGCGGTGGCCAGACGTCGGAAGTCGGCCGCCTCGTCGCTATCGTCGTCATAGGACGCGGCCAGGTGCAGCGCCGTATAGGTGGCTGCCTCAGCTTCAAGCTGGAGGTCGGCAATGACGGCGCGCATGAGCGGCTGGTCGATGAGCGCAGCCCCGAAGGCCGCACGCCCGCGAGCGTGCCAGGCCGCTTCGGCCACGCATTGGCGCATCCCAGCGGTCGAACCGAGGACGCAGTCGAGGCGGGTCTGGGCGACCATCTCGATGATCGTGCGGACACCCTTGCCCGCCTGCCCGAGAAGCCATCCGTGTGTGGCGTCGAACTCGACCTCCGAGGAGGCATTGGACTTGTTCCCGAGCTTGTCCTTGAGCCGCTGGATCCGGAACGTATTCCGTTCTCCGCCAGGCAGAACACGGGGTACGACGAAGCAGCTCGGGCCCTCATCGAGTTGGGCGATGACGAGGAACGCGTCGGACTGCGGAGCCGAACAGAACCATTTGTGGCCGGTGATGAGGTAGTGGTCGCCGAACGCAACGCCGTAGGTGGTGTTCGCGCGGATGTCCGATCCGCCCTGCTTCTCCGTCATCGCCATGCCGAAGGTCACTGCGGACTTCGACGCCGGGTCCATCCGCCGCGGATCAT
Source organism: Brevibacterium sp. Lmc1 (assembly GCF_057654315.1). NCBI lineage: Bacteria > Bacillati > Actinomycetota > Actinomycetes > Micrococcales > Brevibacteriaceae > Brevibacterium > Brevibacterium sp. Lmc1. Next base: position 3,128,486 of record NZ_CM172803.1, read on the forward strand.
AGCCGGCGGCCGTGGCGCGTGGCACCCAGAAATCGGCGAGCGCGGGATCGGCACGCAGGGACGGCACGACCGCGTGCGTCATCGACACCGGGCACGCATGTCCGGGCTCGACTTGGGAGAAGAGCATGAACCGTACGGCACGTTCGACATTGGCCCCCGGCCCGGGATGAGTCCAGGCGTAGGAGTGAGCTTCCGCCTCCAGCGCATCTCCGATAATCCGGTGATAGGCCGGATGGAAGTCGACCTCGTCGATGCGGTTGCCCCAGTCGTCGTGGGTCCGCAGCTCCGGTCCGTGGACGTTGACCAGGCGAGCGTCGCTGATGAAGTCCGCACTGCCGACGAGCGCTCCGATGCGTTCGACCTCGTCAAGCGAGGCATCCGGCGCATAGTGGGCGAGCGCGTCCTTCAGGGCCGTATTCAGCGTGAACTCGTTGATATCTCGCCGAGGTGGTGCCTGGTTGAACACGGTATGCGTCGTCCGCGGGGCGGTCGGTTCTGCGGTCGTGGTCATGGTTCTCCTAATGCCGATCGGGTGAAGGTGGTCAGTGCCTTGACGAGAGTTTCGATCTCCGCAGGACTCGGGTTCGCGGTAGTCGGGTCGAGGATGTCGACGAGGTTCTCTCCCACGCATCCGACGATCGAACGGGCGGCCACCTCGGCGGGGATCTGCGTGCCGCCCACGCGGTCCAGGGCGGTTCCGATGACGGCGACGTATCCTCGGCGCAGCCGCAGCCGTTCGCTCTGCACGGGTTCGGGGACCTCTTCAAGCAGCAGCGCGTGGGCGAGCCTGCGCCCCGCGACGGCTCGGCGAACGAAGACCTCGACAGTCGATTCCGCGATCTCCGAGGCCGTGGATGCTTCGGCGACTGTGCCGGCGATGACATCCAGCTCGTGACCGGCTGCTTGGGCGAAGACGAGACGCAACAGCTCATCCCGGTTGCTGAAATACGTGTAGATCGACCCGGCGCTGCAGTCGGCCTCGACGGCAACGGCGGCCACATTCGCCGAGGCGAATCCACCGCGGGCGATGACGTGTCGGGCAGCACGTTCGATGCCTGCGCGGCGCGCCTCGGCGTTGGCCCGAGTGCGCTGGGTTGCGCGATATGCCATCCTCACCCCATCGGTCGCAGCGGCACCACGGTGTCGACATCATCAACCTCGGCGCCAGCCCGAACTGTCGCTTCCCCAAAGAAATGAATCGTGGTTCAATTGTTCTCAGTATGGCACTCGTCACAAGGAGAAGCAATGAAGCTTGGAACCATGCTCGACACCACCGTCCTGCGGAACCCGGACAAAGAGGCCGTGGTCTACGAGGATCAGCGCTTCACCTATGCCGAGCTGCGGCACCGGGCGCTCAAGGCAGCGCAGGTGCTCGCCGACAACGGAATCCGGCCCGGCGACGCCGTCGGCATCATGACGTTGAATGTTCCAGGTTTCGTCTTCGCCGCTTTCGGTGCCTGGTACCTCGGGGCGACGGTTGTGCCGATCAATCACAAGTTCCAAGCTCCGGAAGTCAAATACACGGTCGAGCATTCGGGAGCGAAGCTCGGCATCGTCAGCACCGAACTCGCCGGAACCGCGCGGGCCGGGGCACCGGACGTCACCTGGCTGGAGACAGAACCCAACGACCCGGGCAGCTTCGATGTCCAGCTCGAGAACGCCACGGAGGCGGCGCCAGGCGACTTCACCGATGAACAGGTCGCGCAGATTCTCTACACCTCGGGCACGACGAGCTCGCCGAAAGGGTGCGTGCATTCGCATCGCAATATCGTCCAGGTCGGCACACTCATCAACCTCAATATGGGCTACCAGAGCGATGACCGGTACCTCATCTGCATGCCGATCTGGCATTCGGCGCCGCTGAACATCGCCCTCGTCCCCACCATCCAGATGGGTGGAACCGTCGTCCTCCAGCGGGCGTATCACCCGGTCGAATCGATGCAGATCATCGCCGCGGAGCAGATCACGACGTTCTTCGGACCCACCGTCGCCTATGTTGCGCCGATCATGACCGCGAAGAAGCTCGGCCTCGACTTCGGTGATTACGACTTCTCCTCCATTCGCCGGTGGAACTACGGCGGTGCCCCGATCGACCGATCGACGGCAGCCATGCTCATCGACGCCTACGGGACCAACCAGTTCTACAACCTCTTCGGCATGTCCGAGATGGGTCCGACCGGTTGTCTTCTCGGGCCCGAGGATCAGCTGCGCAAGGCAGGATCCATCGGTCGGCACGCGATGGTCGGCAACGCGATGCGGGTGGTCACGGCCGACGGGGCCGAGGCGGGTCCCGGGGAAACCGGCGAGATCTGGTTCGCCGGTGACACCCGGATGCGCGAATACCTCGGCAATCCCCCAGCCACCGAGGCGGCCTTCGAGGGCGAGTGGTACAAGACCGGTGATCTCGCCCGGCTCGACGCGGACGGGTACCTCTATATCGTCGACCGCTCGAAAGACGTCATCATCGTCGGCGGTGAGAACGTGTTCTCCCTCGAGGTCGAGGAGGCCATCATCACTCACGACCGGGTCGCCGATGTCGCGGTGGTGGCGAAGCCGGATCAGCAATGGGGCGAGCAGGTCGTGGCCTTCATCACGACTGCAGATGGTGAGAACTTCGGTGTCGAGGAACTGCGCGACCACCTGGCTGACAAGCTCGCCCGCTACAAGCTGCCACGCGAAGTCTTCGTCATCGACGAACTTCCGCGCAACCCTTCAGGCAAACTGCTCAAGCACAAACTGCGCAGCGAGGTGGCTGCCGACTGACGAAGGCCGAGAGCCGCGGTCGTCCTGGCCGACCGTCGATTGCATAGCCAGGACGTCCCATCCCACCCGGACCTGTGGTGGACTGGTGTCATGAGCGATGCCTCACTGAGCCTGCGCCACCGGATCATCAACGCGGCCATGCGCACCGTGTACTTCGGCCGCATCCGCGTGCTCGACCTCAGCTCGAGCCCGGATTCCCAGTCACCGAAGTCGGCATCATCTCCCGCCGAGGCGGCCCCCGCCTCAGGTGCCGGCCGTCCCGCCGCATCCGCTGACTCTCCTTCCGCGCCCGACGGAGGTCCCGTCCGGCGACCGCGCCTCATCATCGCCAGCCACCGCAACGGCGCGATCGATGGCCACCAGGTGCTAGCAGCGTTCCCGCACGCTCAGTTCCTCGTCTCGATCCAGCTGCTGCGCCATTGGTTCCTCCGCCTCTTCATTGCCGGCATCCCCGTGGTCCGTCCCAAAGACGTCGAGCGCTACGGACTCGATCCCGCCTCCGTGGCCAGCCCCGTCGAGGCAGGACTCGCCCACCTGCGCCGAGGCGGTGACCTCGGCATCTTCCCCGAGGCCAGCAGCGATTGGGGCCACCGTCCGCAGCCGTACAAGTCCGGCGCTGCCCGGATCGCGTGTGCCCTCATCGAAGACGGCATCGACGTCGAGGTCATCCCCGTGGGCCTGTTCTATTCGACCCCGGATCGGTTCCGCTCCCGCGCCGAGGTGGTCCGCGGTCGCGCGGTCACGATTCCCGACCGCGACGGCAGGGAGGTCAAAGAATGGGAGGCAGCGGTCGCCTCGGCGATGGGTGCCGCCCTTGACGATGTGTCGGTGAACTGCCCGGACGAAACGACGTTCGCCGCTGTCGAAGCCCGTGCCCTCGACCGGGCGCGGAGGACTCCGGGCGCCTCGGCGAGCTATGCGCAGGCGTTTCTCAAGCTGCAGAATGAGGTCGGATCCGCCGTTCCCGACGGCGACCGCCCTACCGGTGCGGGCCAGGCGGACGGCGGCCCCACCTCGGCGAATGTCCCCACGACACCGCGCACCTATCCCGTCATCAGGTGGGTCGGATTCCTGGCTCTGTGGCTCTTCGCCCCGATCCTTGTGGCCGCCGCGGTCGCCGGGTCACGCGCGGACGGTCGCAATACTGTCACATTCTTTCGCATCCTCGCGGGCTTCGCAGCGGTTATGGTCTGGATACCGGTGCTGATCATCGCGGCGTTCTTCTGGCCCGCGGTCATCGGCGCCGGCGTCCTCAGCGGGGTGCTCGGCTGGCTGCTGCTGGGGGTCCGTCGCATCCGGCTGTGAACCGCCCTTGCTCGACGAACCGCATCGACCCTCCAACCCCACCCCGCCCGACGAACCGCACCGCACCCGATGAACTGTTTCGTGAACCGCAGATCCGAAGGAGCCCCGATGAGCCTCACACTCCGCTTCACCGATCCCCTCGCCACCGAGCTGGCCCGCAGCGGCGGCAAGGGCGCAAGCCTGGCGAAGTCCGCGCAGAACCTGCCCGTGCCCGGTGGCTTCATCGTCACCGCCGACGCCTATTCCCAGTTCATCGCACCGCTGAAGTCGCGGATCTCCGAGCTCTTCGGCACCGACTCCCCCGCCGAGGAGATCGCCGAACTCATCCGCTCCACCGCTATCCCCGATACCTGGCTGTCCGAATTCGACGAAGCCGTCGCCGAGGCGGGCCTGACCGGCCAGGCCGTGGCCGTCCGGTCCTCGGGCACCATGGAGGACCTGCCGGGTGCCGCGTTCGCCGGGCAGCACGACACCTACCTCGGTGTGCGTGGAACCGCCGCCATCGCCGAGGCGGTGCGCGACTGCTATGCCTCCCTGTGGAACGAGCATGCCTTCCGCTATCGCCGGCAGCTCGGCGTCGATCAGCTTGAGGCGAAGATGGCCGTCGTCGTCCAGCTCATGGTCTCCGTCGGCGCCGACGAAGCCGCGGGTGTCGCGTTCTCCGTCGACCCGGTGCGCGGCAACACCGATGAGGTGCTCATCAACGCAGCCTTCGGCCTCGGTGAGACTGTTGTCGGCGGAGAGGAACCCGTCGACGAATTCCGGGTCCGCCGGGAAACCGGCGAGCAGGTCGCAGCCGAGATCGCCGAGAAGCCCACCGCGCTCATCATGACCGGCGGTGGGAACGGCGCGGGCGACGGGGCTGGCCACGACGTCGGAGGCGACCGCCTCGGTGAGGGTGACGGCGCGGGGACGACGGTCGTCGACCTCGGCGCGGAGCAGCGCACGCGTCCGGCGCTGACGACGGCGCAGGCGAAACAGGTCGCCGAGCTCGCGGTGGCCGCGGAGAACCATTTCGGGTTCGCTCAAGACATCGAATGGGCGCTGCATGACGGCGATCTCTATCTGCTGCAGTCGCGGCCGATCACGCGGGTGGCTCCGCGGTGGACCCGCGATGAGTCCGCGGAGCGCTTCCCCACCCCGGTGACACCGCTGACCTGGGATCTCGTGGAGGCCGGCTTCCATCATTCGCTCAATCACAGTTTCGATCTCATGGGGCTGCCGCCGTTCGATGACAAATGGTTCGTCATGCGCGATTTCTATATCTACGGCAATCAGACCGCGGTCGATCTCTACGCCGGCCGGCTGCCGACGAACATGCTCGCCAGCGTCGAGACGATCACCGAGTCGCTGCCCCAGATCGCTCGGCAGTTCGGGTGGGTGCAGGAGCTGCCGGTGCAGTGGATGCGTGATCTCGACACGTATCTCATCGGGATCGGTCGCCTGTCGAACGAGCCGTTGGAAGACAAGTCACTGGCACAGGTGTGGGATCACGTCATTGCGATCAGTGACCTCGGCACCGAGTATTTCCGACCGAACATCGCGATCTCGCTGACCCAGGGCACACTCTATGCGGCTCTGCAGCACATGCTCTCGCTCGCTCTCGACGAGGATCAGGCACAGGTCGTGTTCGAACGCCTCATGGCGTCGACGGAGACGAAGACATCGCAGGTCAACGCCGAGCTGCGCGAGCTCTCGCAGCTTGTCGCCGCCGATGCTGATCTGCTCACTGCGCTCGAGGCCCACCAAGGTGAGGCCGGGGTCGCGGAGCTGGAGAGGTTCCCGCAGTTCAAAGCATCCTTCGACCGGTTCCTCGAGCAGCACGGACACCGTGAACTCGACTTCGACGCCTACCATCCGACGTGGGTCGAGGCTCCGCACATCGTGCTCGACCAGATCCGCCTGCTCGCCGCACGGACCGTGGCCGAAGCAGAGACCTCGGACGTCGGGGCCAGTCCAGCGGGTGGTGGAGACCATTCGGCCGCTGCGACAATCGGCTCGCCGGAGTCGGGTTCGGGCACAGGGGCCGCGTCCGCGCCGATGACGGACATGGAGCGCAAGATCGTGCAGGCAGAGACCGAACTCGCCGTCGTCAATGCGGCACCTGAGAAGCTGCGCTATCTCGTCCAGGAAGTCATCCGTCTGGCCCGCACCTACACGGCACTCGATGACCTCGAGCACTATCAGACGACGCGGCTGACCCTGCCGATGCGGCGCGCGCTGAAGGAGCTCGGCGGCAGGCTCGTCGATGCCGGTGTCCTCGTTGAGGCCTCGGATGTGTACTTCATCGACTTCGAGCACCTCGAAACGGCGATCCGTGCCGACGCCGCGGACCGCGAGGTGGACACCGCCGACGCTGCCGCAACCCGCGCCTCAACGAGCCCGGTCACAGGCACCACGGGAACAGGATCCGCTCTGACGAGCCTCACCGAGATCGCCGCACAGAACAAGGCTGCCTACCAGGCTGCGGTCGATCGCACACCCGAATGGGAGTACGGCAAGGAAACAGCAGCAGTCGACGCTGACACCGACCACATCACTGGCACCGCAGGCAGCCCGGGGACCGTCGAAGGCGAGGTCTTCGTCGTCCACTCCCCCGCTGACTTCTCATCATTCCCCGACGGAGCGATCCTCGTCGCGCGCACCACGAACCCGGCATGGACCGCCCTGTTCTACCAGGCCGGCGGGGTGATCACCGAAAGCGGCGGAGCACTTTCACATGGAGCGGTCACCGCTCGAGAACTCGGACTGCCCGCCGTCATGGCCGTGCGCGACGCAACCAGCAGATTCACCTCCGGCCAGCGCGTCCGCGTCGACGGATCCAACGGAAACGTCATCGAACTCGACTGAGGCGCAGAGCTCGATTCAGCCCGGACGACAGTTCTACACAGTCTTAGTTGAATAGCCCATGTTTGAAACCGGGCTGCTCAACTCAAACTGGGCTGCTCGCCGCGGCCTTGCCGGACGCCTCGGCGGTAGCCATCCGCAGCACCCGCACCTCACACGGCTTCGAGCGCTTCGACGGGGCTGATCGATGTGGCCGCGCGGGCAGGTTCGCGGCTGGCGACGAACACGGCGATGAGGGTGCCGACGATGACGGCGATGACGACCGTCCAGGGCACGCTCGGTGCGAAGAGGCCGAGCAGCGGCGAGAGCAGGGTCAGCGCGCCGACCCAGCCGAAGCCGATGCCCAGCGGGACGGCGACCGCGCAGGCGGTCAGACTCAGCTGCAGGCCTTCGGCCGTGATCATCCGACGCACGCGCTTCGGAGTCTGGCCGAGCGCCATGAGCAGCCCGATCTCCTGAGTGCGCTGACGCACGGAGAGCATGAGTGTGTTCGCGACGCCGATGACGGCGATGATCACGGAGAAGAGGATGAGGGCCAACGCGAACAGCATCGACTTGTCGATGACGGTGGCCAGCGCGTCTTCGAGGCCGCCCCACCCTTCCTCGCCGAGCGACCTGGCATACCGCAGCAGCTGATCGCGGAAGGTCGTCATGGCGGTGGCGAACATGACGATGAGCGTGATGCCGATGACGAGTCCGATGACCGTGCGCGCGTTCCGGGTGGGATGGCGGGCGATCGTCGAGGCGGCCAACCGGGACACCGCGGTGCGCCCGCACAGCCAGCCCATCGCCGACTGCAGGGGCGGCAGGATCCACGGATGGCCGATGATGACGCCGAGGAAGGTCAGGCTCGAGCCGAATGCGGTGAGCACCACGCTGATCACGCTGATCCGATGATCGGCGGCCCCGATCACGGAGTTGACGAGGAACGTCACCCCCATGGACAGCAGAATCAGCGAGGCGGTGAGTCCGCCGAGTGAGGCGCGGGCATCCTCGGGCCGGGCCTCCACCGCCTGCGAGGTCGCCTCGATCGGTGAGATCCCCGTGATGCGGCGCGCGCCCAGGTACGCCGACAGCCAGGTCACGATGATCGTGGCGAGCGCTGGAACAGCCATGGTCGGGGTGAGGAGGGCGACCTCCTCGGTGATGGCGCTGCCCAGATAATTCTGGGCCGCTTTCGCCAGCCCGGTCGACGCCGCGAATGCGAGCACCGCGGCGGGGACGGAGATGATCAGGCCCTCCACCGAGGCGGCCCTGCGCAGCCGTTTCGACGATGCCCCGATGAGGCGCAGCAGAGCCAGCTGGCGGCTGCGACCGGCGATGATGATCGAGAACGTGTTCGCGATGACGATCGCGGAGACGAAGAGAGCGATGAGGAAGAAGGTGACACCGATCATCGAGAGGAAGTTCTGCGCGGTCTCGGACTCGGCGATGATCTTCTCGGACGACAGCCACGCGGTCAGGATCGCGATGCCCTGCATGATTGCGGTGCCGAAGAGAGCGGCGATGAAGACGACGAGGATGCTGGGGAAGAACTGCCGCGGGTTGGTTCGGATTTCGCGCAGCGGGTTCATCGACTCACCGCGGATTCGGCGCGTTCGTCGATGTCGAGCATGGTCGAGGCGATCGCTTCGGCGGTGATGGTGTCGTTCAGTTCCGTCACGGGGGTGCCGTCGGCGATGAAGATCACGCGGTCGGCGTGGGCGGCGACGATCGGGTCGTGGGTGACGAGCACGATGGATTGGCCGAAGTCGCGGACGGCCTCGACCATGATCGCCATAACTTCGCGACCGGACTTCGCGTCGAGGTTGCCGGTCGGTTCGTCGGCGAAGAGGATGTCGGGGCGGGTTGCGAGCGCCCGCGCGATGGCGGTGCGCTGCTGTTGACCGCCGGAGAGCTCGTTGGGTCGGTGTTTGAGGCGGTCTTCCAACCCCAGGCGGTGGACGACCGTGGTGATCCAGGCGCGTTCGTCGGCATTGGGCCGACGGTCGTCGAGTTCGAAGGGCAGGCGGATATTCTCTTTGACGGTGAGCGTGGGCACGAGGTTGAACGCTTGGAAGACGAATCCGATCCGGCGGCGGCGCAGGGCGGTGAGGTCGTCGTCGCGCAGCTTCGTGATCTCCTGTTCGCCGAGGTGGACTGAGCCCGAGGTGGGACGATCGAGTCCGGCGAGGACGTGCATGAGTGTTGATTTCCCCGAGCCCGAGGGCCCCATCACCGCGGTCAGATTGGCCGGTGCGATGTCGAGGCTGACCCCGCTGAGAGCCGTGACCGCGGCCCCTTTCGGATCGAAGACCTTCGAAACGTCGCGAAGTCGGGCGATGGGCATCGTTGGGCCGGTGGTCATAGATTCCTCATGCGTCGGTGCAAGCTGTCATTTCCAGACTAACGAGGATCGGGCTTAAGAAACATGAAAAGCGACTGGCCAGTAGGTGGGAGCGAGCTGTGTACGGTCTGCTGCGAGCGTCACGAGGGAGGGCACTCTGGGCCGGACCGCGTGCGATGGTCGGCCCGCGTGCGAGGTACCGACCCGCGTGCGAGGGGCCGGACCGCGTGCGATGGTCCGCTCCCTTTCCCTGGCCGCGCGGCTTCTCATGTGGTCCACTTGGGAGATGACGAATCCAGCGCTCCACCTATCGACGTCCATCGACGCCTCACCCGCCGAGGTGGCGGCCTTCGCCGGCGATCCCGCGAACCTTCCGGCCTGGGCCGCAGGACTGAGCAATGGAATCCGCGAGGCGGGCGGCCGCTGGATCACGGATTCCCCGATGGGCGAGGTCGAAGTCCGCTTCGGCCCGCACACGGAGCTGGGCATCCTCGATCACGACGTGATCTTCCCCGACGGCACGATCGTGCACAATCCCCTGCGGGTGCTCGCCAACGGCACCGGCGCCGAGGTGGTCTTCACTCTGTTCCGTCTGCCAGGAGTCGACGACGCCGAGTTCGACCGGGACGCCGACATGGTTCGTGCCGACCTCGCCCGCCTGCGCACTCAGCTCGAGAGCGACCGCGCCTGAACACGCCCTGCCTGAGCACCCTTCGTCCAGGCCTCGCGCGCGTGCACAAAGCCGACACCAACGACACAGCCCCATGCCCGAGCACGCCCTAGACGGCACAAAGCGCGCAACAACGGCTGGGTCACAGTGGCTTCAGGCCTTTTGTACACCTGTCTCTGAATTGCCTAGGTTCTTCAGTGTGCATTTCAGAGCAGGGTGTGTCGAAAGTGGAATCCTGCGCGCCCGAGGCCCTTGAGCCTACCTGCGCGCGGAACGCAGCCGGCGATATGCGCGGCGGGCGAAGTCTGCAGACTGTCGGCTCGCGCTCTCGACACGGCGCGCTGCCCGGACGGCAGGCTCTGCCTCGCGCCGCTCATCACGTCGGCGGGCCTCGTCGCGTTCGGTGCGTACGCGCTGCAGCTGCGACTTCACCGCCTGCACCTCTTCATTCAACCGTGCCGCCTTCCGGTCCTTGAGCGCCATCACCAACCCATAGTTCTGGACGGCGTTGAGACGTTCGCGGACAACGCCGATGTTGTCGACGTAAGGGTTGTCGATCACATCGGCGTGAAAGAAGCCGGGTGCTTCGGACTCCGCCGCTCCGGGAGTGACGCCCAGCGTCTTCGCCACGACGAAGTCCCACCACTCCCTATGCTCGGCGCGGCGCTTCTGCGACTGCGAACGCAATCGGTTCGTGAGCTCGCCTCGGTCCTCCACCGCGCCGACCCCAGTTGCCACAATGTCGTCGACCGAATCGAGCGGCAGCACGAAGTCCTCCATACCGACGTTCTCAGCAGCTCCACGCATGCGGATCGACGAATAGAGGTTCGGCGCCAGTGAGATGAACGGGACGCCCGCGGCTCCAGCGAAAATCGCAGCGTGGTACCGGGTCCCGACGACCAAATGGGCTTGCTCCGTCAGGGCGATGAGCTCTCGTGCGGTGAGCATCCGGGTGGGAACGACCTCAGCATGCCCGCTGGCCCGAGCGATCTTCATATCAGTGAGCTGGTCTCTCGTCTCCGGCGCTGGTGGCAGTGCCCCGCCGTGCGGCACAAGCAGCACCCGCAGGCCGGTATCCTCGGCAAGCCGACGTGTGAGTTCCGCCAACCGCGCATGATAGTCATCATCGCTGAGCATCGGGGTCGAGGCCTTCTCGGCGAAGCTCGCCAGGATGAACGGATGCTCGGTCAGATCCGATACGGCAGACCGGTCCTCGTCGCGCGCTGTCAATGAGAACGCGTCGTCGACCTGACGACGCGCCGTGGCCGAACCTCGTCCGAGGTCGTCGACGAGGTGAGTCGTGTAGCTCTCTCGAGTCCCGACGAACTCCGCTTCGGAGAGGAGTTCGTGAACGATGTCCCGATCCTCGTCGTAGATGAGCGGGCCGAGCGTCTGACTGGTCAACGCATACGGTTTGCCGAGGACGCGAGCGATCTTCGCCAGGGTCGCACGCTCATAGATGTGGTGGGCGAACATGGAGTTGAGGTTTCCGCCACCGGCGATGAGGACAGCATCGGACTCACGAACCGCCCCGATGACGTCAATCGCCGGGTCATCTGCCTTGAGCGCTGCCCGATCTCCACCGACATAGTCGAGAACTTTCGCCATCCGCGAGGCATTCGGACGTCGGTCGCGCTTGAACCCGATACGCTTGACAGCGTCGACACCGTACATTTCGCTCGCGTGCTCAGGTTCACCGGCAATGAGTGTGATGGCGATGTCCGAACGGGCACGGAGCGCATCGATGGCCAGTTCGGTCATGGCCTCATCGCCGAGATGGTAGAACCGGCTCCAGCCTACGTCGCCGATCATCGTAATTCTCTTCATGGATCCCTTGTTCACGTCATGCACTGCAGAACTTCAATCGAATATTCCGATCACTGTAACGACAGCGATGGGTTCGCTCGTGAACAGCACCTGTCTCCGAGGTGAATACGTTCGCGTTCAAGCCGACGCCAAGGTCAGGCTCGGATACAGCCACTCAGAATGCGTTGAATAAGCGGCGGCCGCCTCGGTGAGGGTGAATACGCCGATGAATGCGACAGTGGCCCGGAACGTGATGTTCCGGGCCACTGTCGTGGTCAGAGACGACTCAGTCCGAGCGAATGGCTCAGGCTTCGTCCTCCTCGTCCTTCTTCTCGACGACCAAGGTCTCGGTGGTGAGAACCAGGGCGGCGATCGAAGCGGCGTTGCGCAGTGCCGAACGGGTGACCTTGACGGGGTCGATGATCCCGGCACCGATGAGGTCGCCGTATTCGTCGATGGCGGCGTTGTAGCCCTGGCCGGACTCGAGGTCCTGGACCTTGGCGACGACGACGTAGCCGTCCTGGCCGGCGTTGGCGGCGATCCAGCGCAGCGGCTGGACGACTCCGCGCTTGACGATCTCGGCACCGGTGAGTGCGTCACCGGACAGTCCGAGGTCGTTGCCGTCGAGGACCTTCGCAGCGTGGATCAGAGCCGATCCACCACCGGCGACGACGCCCTCTTCGATGGCGGCACGAGTAGCGGACACAGCGTCTTCGACGCGGTGCTTGCGCTCCTTGAGCTCCACCTCGGTGGCGGCGCCGACCTTGATGACGGCGACTCCGCCGGAGAGCTTGGCCAAGCGCTCCTGCAGCTTCTCGCGGTCCCAGTCGGAGTCGGTGTTCTCGACCTCGGCGCGGATCTGAGCGACACGACCGGCAACAGCATCGTCGGCACCGGCACCATCGATGATGGTGGTGTTGTCCTTGGTGACGGTGATGGTGCGGGCGTTGCCGAGCTCTTCCAGGGTCACCTGGTCGAGCTTCATGCCCATGTCCGGGGTGACGACCTGGCCACCGGTGAGGACGGCGAGGTCCTCGAGGATGGCCTTGCGACGGTCACCGAAGCCGGGAGCCTTGACGGCGGCGACGTTGATGATTCCGCGCAGCTTGTTGACGACCAGGGTCGACAGAGCTTCACCCTCGATGTCCTCGGCGATGATGAACAGCGGCTTGCCTGCCTGCTGCACCTTCTCGAGGACGGGCAGGAGCTCCTGGATGTTGGAGATCTTGCCCTGGTTGATGAGGATGAGAGCGTCGGAGAGCACAGCCTCCTGGCGATCGGCATCGGTCACGAAGTGCGGCGACAGGAAGCCCTTGTCGAACTGCATTCCTTCGGTGATCTCGAGTTCGACGGACGCGGCCTGCGACTCGTCGATCGTGATGACGCCGTCCTTGCCCACCTTGTCGAAGGCATCGGCGATGAGCTTGCCGATCTCAGGCGACTGAGCCGACAGACCGGCGACGTGTGCGATCTCCGAGGAGTCGGCGACGTCGCGGGCGATCGTGCCCAGCTGCTGCGAGACGGCCTCGACGGCGGTCTCGATGCCGCGCTTGAGCTGTCCGGGTGCGGCACCTGCGGCAACGTTGCGCAGTCCTTCGTTGACGAAGGCCTGAGCGAGAACGGTCGCGGTGGTGGTTCCGTCACCGGCGATGTCGTTGGTCTTGGTGGCGACTTCCTTGGCCAGCTGTGCGCCGAGGTTCTCGTAAGGATCGTCGACCTCGACCTCACGGGCGATGGTCACACCATCGTTCGTGATGGTGGGAGCGCCCCACTTCTTGTCGAGCACGACGTTGCGGCCCTTGGGTCCCAGCGTCACCTTGACGGTGTCGGCCAGGGTGTTGACACCCTTTTCGAGTGCACGACGGGCTTCGTCGTTGAATTCCAATGATTTAGGCATTCGTCCTCCTGTCAGTGAAGTAGTTGTTCAGGGGATTCAGCCGATGACGGCGAGCACGTCGCGAGCCGAGAGCACGAGGAACTCTTCGCCTGCGTACTTGACTTCGGTGCCTCCGTACTTGGAGTAGATGACCTTGTCGCCGACGGCGACGTCGACCGGCACGCGGTTACCGTTGTCAGCAACACGGCCCGGGCCCACTGCGACAACTTCGCCTTCCTGAGGCTTTTCCTTGGCGGTTTCGGGAATGACCAGACCACTGGCGGTAGTCTGTTCTGCTTCGACCTGACGGATGACAATCCGATCTTCGAGTGGCTTGATGGAGACCGACATATCGGGCCCTCTCCCTTCGCTGGGTTCTATTTCATCGAGTCAGACGGCGGCTTATGCCATGAACCTCTCGTCGTCGCGGGTGCCGAGCGATTCGACCGTCTCATGAAACTGGCACTCAATGAGTGCTAGTGCTAATTCTGACTCTAGAACGCTCTTAGCACTCGGTCAACTTGAGTGCCAGCAATTCGTCATGCTCTGGGCGAAAGTTCAGATTGGGCCCCGGAAGCCGGGGCAGCGGGGCACCGAAAAGCGTGGGCCCCGAGGATCTCTCCTCGGGGCCCACGCTCCTTGCTGACCGCCTCAGCTCAGTTGTCGATATCTGTTGTCAATGACGGCCAGAGTTCATGGCCTGTACAGGCGCTCAGTCGGTTACTGCGAACCTGATCTCAGATCAGGCGCAGGCCCACTGTCCCCAGCCGGCTTCAGCCTGGAGCTTCTTGGCGCGCTGGAACTGCTCCTGCGGGCTGGCATCCGACGGATTGCCGCTGCCGCCCATGGCCTGCCAGGTCGAGGGCAGGAACTGGAACAGACCGAAGTGGGTGCCGTTCGAAGCCTTCGGATCGAAGTTCGATTCGCACTCGACGACCGAGTACCACTTGGAACCGGGTCCGCCGAGCATCGCCTTGATCTCGGCGGTGGACATGGAACCGCCGCCACCGGAGCCGCCGCCGGTGCTCGAGCCACCGGAGTCACCGGAGTCGCCCGAACCGGAATCGCCGGAGTCACCCGAGTCGGAACCGCCGGTGTCAGCCGGCTTTTCCTTCTTCTTGGTGCCCTGGATGACGACCTTGGTCTTGGGTTCGGAGAGGACCTTCTCGTCCTTCTTCTCCTTCTTGACCTCTTCGCCGTTGATCGTCTTGACCTTGTAGGTGACCTGCTTCTCGCCGTCCTTGCCTTCGGTCTCGACCTTGGTCTCACCCTCGTAGAGGGAATCGGACTTCTTGGTCTCGACCTTGGCCTTGATGGCCTGCTTGTCCTTGACGGTGTCGTTCTTCACGCGGTTGACGGTCAGCACCTGGCCGTCGGAGACCTCGGCGGACATCGGCACGGACAGGAAGTCGTCCTTGTCGAGCTTGACGCCCGTGTCCTTGAGGGCTTCCTTGGCGGTGCCCACAGCGGCCGAGACCTTATGGTCCTTGCCGTCGGCGACGACGGTGAGGTCCTTCGACGTGGTCACCTCAATGTCATTGCCTTCGTCCTTCAGACGCTGGCTGGCCTTCGCGTTGAGGTCGGCGCCCTTCGCGTCGACACCGAGGTCGGCCAGAGCCTGACCCACGGTGTTCGCATTGGTCCATTCGTTCGTCTCTTTGCCATCGACGGACAGCGCAACCTTCTTCGCCGTGTTGACGGTGATCGTCATATCACGGTCGACCTTGGTGCCCACACCGGGCTTGACCTGGTCGCGCTTGTCGACATCGATTTCGTGGCTGTCGAGGATGTCCCCGACCGTTCCTCCGAAGGTTCGGATCTCTTCGGCCTGTCCGTTGACCTCCAAGGTCACGGGCTTGTTCATGGTCACAACCGCGCCCGTGCCACCGACGAGTCCGGTGATCACGACCGCCTGTGCAGCGATCTGAACCTTGCGGTTCTTCAGAAAATCAATCACAAAAATATCCCTGAGCAGAGTTTATCGACCTGTTCACTGTAACCGATTCGTTACACGGTTCGCAAAATATCACGGAAATGTAACGGTGTGAGTTTCCTGAGGGCGTGTCTGACCTGGAGTTCCCCGTGTTCCCGGGGCATTCCCGATCGTGACATTCCCCCGCCGAGGCGGCGCTGCGTCCCGTTATCTCGCTCACAGAACGAAGGGCTGAGCCCGGCTCAGTCCCAGCTGCCGAGGGCCCGCTCCGCGTTGTTCCACACGGCCGCGCACAGATCCTCTTCGCTCATCCCGCGCACCTCGGCGAGTTTCCGCGCCGTGACCGCCGTGAGGTAAGGACCTCCCGGCTTACCGCGATGCGGGTGCGGGGTGAGGAAGGGTGCGTCGGTCTCCGTCAGCAGGAGCTCCAGTGGAGCGGCCGCCGCGGCCCGCCGCAGCTCGTCGGCGTTCTTGAACGTGAGGTTGCCGGCGAAGGACATGTAATAGCCTTCGGCCGCACATTCGCGGGCCATCGCCTCGTCGCCGGAGTAGCAGTGGAAGATCGTGACCTCGGGAGCGCCTTCCTCCTTGAGGATGCGCAGCACATCGGCGTGTGCCTCCCGATCGTGGATCTGCAGTGCACGTCCGGTGCGCTTGGCGATCTCGATATGAGCTCGGAAGGAGCGCTGCTGTTCGGCGACTCCCTCTTCTGCCGTGCGGAAGTAGTCGAGACCGGTCTCCCCCACCACGCGCATGCGCTCATGCGAGCTCACGAGCGATTCGATCTCGGTGAGAGCGTCATCGAGCAGGCCGCGCTCGGCCAGCCGCGGGGCTTCGTTCGGGTGGAGGGCGGCCCCGCCGATCATCCAGGTCCGTCCCTCGGCAGGAGGGCCGGGCACAGTACGGGGGTCGGCCGCCTCGGCGAGGGATCCCACCTCCGTGGCCGCCTCGGCGGGGGTGCCTGAATACTGGGAAGCCACGAGCGCGGTCGTCCACCGGGCTGCCGGAAGGTCGCAGCCGATCTGGACGATGCGACGGACTCCCGCCTCGGAGGCGGTGTCATGGAAGAAATCCAGCGACGGGAACTCTTCGTCCGCGTTCGGGGTCACCTCGGGTTCGGGTTCACCAGCACCCAGCGGCAGCCGCACACCCGTGCAGATGTCGAGGTGAGTGTGGGTGTCGACGATGGGATGAGCGAGTGGTTCGGGCACCGGTGGATAGGTTCCGGCGGCGCGCGAGGCCATTATTCGGTCTCCTCCACGAACTTCGGGAACACGGGTTCGGGCTTCGGCAGGGGCGTGCCCGGTTCGAGCGGGAACCCGACGGCCGCGAACGACCGGGGATCCGCCTCGGCGGCGGCGATGCCGTCGGCAGCGGCCTCGGCGACATTCGGCGCCAGGGCGGCCGAAGCGTATGCCGCACCGGCGGCGACGCCGATGGCCGCGCTCGCGGATACGGCTCCCATCGCCTCGGCGCCGGACCCGGAATCGACGGCGGTCGGCAGGACCTTCGCACCGGCCTCACCGACGCCGGCGGGCACACCGAGGAGGTCGAGGATCTTGCCCGCGGAATCGGGCATGACCGGCTGGATGAGGATGGAGATGATGCGCACGACCTCGATCGTCACCCACAGCACGGTGGCCATACGATCGGGATCGGTCTTCTTCAGTTTCCACGGCTCCTGCGCGGAGAAATAGCGGTTGGCCTCGGACAGCACCTTCCAGCAGGCCTCGACATAGAGGTGGAGGGCCTGGGTGTCGACGTGGCGTCGGGCGGTGTCGGGCACGGCCCGGGCGAGGGCGAGGAGTTTCTCGTCCGCCTCGGTGAGCTCACCCGGCTGCGGGACCTGGGCGTCGCAGTTCTTCTGGATCATCGACAGCGAACGCTGGGCGAGGTTGCCGTACTCGTTGGCGAGGTCGGAGTTCTTCCGTGTGATGATCGAGTCCTTCGTATACGAGCCGTCGTGGCCGTAGGAGAACTCGCGGAAGAGGAAGAAGCGCAGGGTGTCCAGGCCGAAGGCATCGACGAGGTCGAGGGGGTCGACTACGTTGCCGACGGACTTCGACATCTTCTCACCGGAGTTGAAGAGGAAGCCGTGGGCGTGGACCCGCTTGGGCAGTTCGATGCCGGCGCTCATGAGGAACGCGGGCCAGTATACCGAGTGGAAGCGGATGATGTCTTTGCCGATGATGTGGACGTCGGCGGGCCACCACTTGCTGAGGCGCTCCTGGTCATCGGGGTAGCCGGCGGCGGTGAGGTAGTTCGTCAGTGCGTCGATCCACACGTACATCACGTGCTTGTCGTTGCCCGGCACCGGCACACCCCAGTCGAAGGTGGTGCGGGAGATGGAGAGGTCCTTGAGCCCGGATGCGACGAACGAGGCGATCTCGTTACGGCGGGAGTCGGGACCGATGAACTCGGGGTGGTTCTTGTACAGCTCGAGCAGCTTGTCCTGGTACTTCGAGAGGCGGAAGAAGTAGGACTCCTCTTCCGTCCAGGTCACCTCGGTGCGGGTCTCCTTGGACAGGCGCACGCCGTCGACGACTTCGGTCTCGTCATCGGTGTAGAAGGCCTCGTCGCGCACGGAGTACCAGCCGGAGTACGTGTCGAGGTAGATGTCGCCGGCCTCTTCGAGCTTGCGCCAGATGGCTTGCGAGGCGGCGTAGTGGTCTTCGTCGGTGGTTCGGATGAACCGGTCAAAGGTCGAGCCGAGGGCGAGCTGGGTGTCGCGGAAGTTCTTCGCGTTGTCGTCAGCGAGTTCTTTGGGGGTGATGCCGAGCTTGTTCGCCGCCTGCAGCATCTTCAGTCCGTGCTCGTCCGTGCCGGTGCAGAAGAAGACATCGTGATTGTCCAGTCGCTTGAACCGGGCGATCGTGTCGGCCGCAATGTACTCATAGGCATGCCCGATGTGAATGGCCCCGTTGGGGTAGGCAATCGCTGTCGTCAAGTAGTAACCCATAGGGAACTCAGTCTAAGGGACACCGCCGCGCAGGCGCGCATGGGCTGGTGCTGGTGGACCCAAGCGAGTTTTTGCCGAGGATTCGCGAATAGCCCAATTTGCGGTGAGTAGCCCACGTTTGAAGATGGGCGGCTCACCTCGGACTGGGCTGAATCAGTTCGCACCTGGACACCAGCTCACAGAACCAGCGGTTTTCCACATCGACGACGTAGTTCAGGTGCCTGTAAGAAGAGCTTCTGTCCGAAGGTCTTCGGGTCCAGAACTTCATTGAATTTGAAGCGCACGATCTTATAGCCCATCGCCAGCAGACGATTGTGCTGTCGGCTCTCCTTGTTCATGACGTCGAAGCCGCCGTCGACGTACTTCTGCGTCCCATCGACGTAGAGTGCGACTCTATCGTCACGGAACAGGAAGTCGAGTCTCGTGAGAAGTCGGCTGCCATCGGCAATATTCACCTGCTGCACGAAGTCGTGCAGACCCAGAAGATGCAGATTGAAGGCGGCTCTGCTCTCCAAATAGCTTTCGGACAACGGTGATGCGAGTGAGACCAGTCTCGCAGCCACCTTTGCGCCCCGTGCCAGGCGGTCAATGGGCGCTGCGAACAGAGCTGCGACTGCACCCGGAACCTCGTCCAGCAGGTGTGCCGGATACCCGAGCCTGAAGATCAGATCCTCGTCGTCGCCGAGAAGATGCCATCTGACCACCTGTTCCATCGCGGCAAACGCCGCAGCGCTGCCGAGTTCGGCCCGCAGATCCAAGGCAGTTCGAGCCGGAGTAGTGACGCGAAGCCCTTCCGCCTCGGAGACGTCTTCAGCTGCGATTGTTCTGCGTCGCCTGATCAGCTCGGGTGATTTGGTGCTTGATACGGGGTGGAACACCGATACTGGTTCGTCCGGCTCATCGAACATACCGATTCTGTGCAGGCGGGCCGCCGAGATCCCGAACACGATGTCTCCTGCGCGGTAGTGGGGATAGTGGAGGACTTGCAGACGCTTCAGATTCGCCTCGTATCTGCGTTGCTGGGACCGCTCTTTGTCGCGTCCTTCCTCGTGATACGTCATCCAATCCGAGTCTGTGGCGAAGGGAGAAAGGTATCGGTGGGCACGGACTTCACAACGACTGACGACTGTATAGACTCCACGAGAGAGCTTTCGCAGACAGCAGCCCAAAGCGCTGCGGATGTCTGCCGATGAGGCTCCAGCATTGCGAAGGTCCGTGAAATACACGACGTTGTTCTTCATGCCGGCACACTGCCGAAATCCGCATTGATTCAGCAATGCTCAATCCTGTTGCTGTGGAATCAGCTTCGGCGTCCACACGGTGACAGCGCCTCAGTAAAGAGTCAATCAACAGGCGTCAGCGTTCGAGTCGAGTCGTCGACCGGCTTCACAGCGGCTCGTGCCTTTCGCACCAGGCTCGTTTGGGGAGTATCTCAACCGCGCTGATGGCCCAGTTTTGGGTGGATAGCCCACTTTCTGCCATGGGCTATCCACCCGAAACTGGGCTGCCGGCTATCCACAGCCGATTGCGCACGAGTCGTGTCACTCGCGGTGGAGCCAGGCCTCGTAGACGTCGCGCTTGGACAGGCCGAACTTCTTCGCCACCTGCCCGGCCGCGTCCTTGGCACGCGAACCGGAGTCGACCAGTGCGCTGACCTCGCCGAGGTGGTCCTCCGGAGCCGTTTCGACCTCGGTGGCACCGGCGAGCACGAGGGTCAGTTCCCCTCGCAGACCCTCGGCGGCCTGATCGCGCAGTGAACCGACGGTTCCGCGCAGAGTCTCCTCGTAGGTCTTAGTCAGCTCGCGGCTGATGGCCATGGGCCGGTCGACGCCGATGATCTCGGCGAAGTCGTCCATCGCATCGGCGATGCGGTGTGGGCTTTCGAAGAAGACCATCGTGCGCTTCTCGGCCTTGAGTTCGGTCAGCAGGGTCTTGCGCTGCCCGGACTTGCGCGGCAGGAACCCTTCGAAGCTGAACCGGTCGCTCGGCAGTCCCGAGACCGCGAGCGCCATGAGCACCGCGGACGGCCCCGGTGTCGACGTGATCGGAAGTCCCGCCTCGGCGCAGGCCTTGACCACACGGTAGCCGGGGTCGGAGACGGCGGGCATCCCCGCGTCGGAGAGCAGAACAACGGTCTCACCAGCGGCGATGATATCGACGAGTTCGGGAGCGCGGTGGCCCTCGTTGTGGTCGAAGACGCTGATGACACGCTTCGTGTGCGTGAGGTTGAGTCGCTGCGCGAGCGACAGGAACCGCCGCGTGTCCTCGGCGGCGATGACATCGGCAGTTTCGATGGCCTCCCGCATCCGCGGGCTCGCATCGCCGAGGTTGCCGATCGGAGTCCCGACCAGGATCAGTCGACCGCCGGTGAGGTTCGGACCGATACGTGGCCCCGCGTCATCGGTCAGGTCGATGTCGTCGGACGGCACCGCCTCGGTGGGGCTGTCGTCGGCTCTGTGGCCGGCCGCCTCGGTGGAGTTGTCGTCGGCTCCGTGGACGGCCGCCTCGGTGGAGTTGTCGTCGTCACCGATTCCACGATCCGCATCGACGCCCTGGTCGGAGGACGCGAAGGAGTCTGAACTCAACTGGTCGAACCCGCGCCGACCATTGCCGCGCCGAAGATGAGGACGAATACCCCGACGTAGAGGACCCAGAAGAGGATCCAGAGGATGGTGCCGATGTAGCCGACCCACAGGGCCGCGATGGCCATACCGTCGCCGCGTTCTCCGCGTTCGCGGATCTGCTTGCGGGCGATGTGGCCCATGATGATGCCGGCGATGCCGCCGATGAAGACGGACGAGATGACGCCGAAGATCGAGGCGCACATGCCGACGATGGCCAGCACGTTCGTCGGTGGCAGCTGCTGGTACACGTAGCCGGGTCCGCCGGCGTACTGCGCATTGGCCGCGTAGGCGCTGTTCTGACTGTACGACTGGGCACCGTACGAGCCGCCCGCGTTCGATTGGGGCTGCTGATAGTACATGTCCGGGTTGTTCCAGTTGTTCTGGCTGCTCATAGCGAAGTCTCCTTGTGGTTGCCTTCAACGGTACAGAGTCGTCGGTGGCGGCAAAAGGCGGGGCGGTTACAGGTCAATCACAGTTGGCGGGGTGGGCACCTTGCGATGTGATGCCGGGGCGGGCGCGTGTGTCGGACGTTGAGGCCGTGCGCCAGGTCGTTTGCCGGGGTGGGCTTCCCGGAATCCCGAGCCTCAGCTGACGGTTGCGTTTCCAGCGGCGATCGAGGCGCCGATGACGAGCGCGATGACGCCGAAGTAGAACAGCCAGAACACGACCCAGAAGAGCACGCTCAGGTAGCTCAGCCACAGTCCAGCCACGGCCATTCCGTTGCCGCGCTCTCCGCGGGCCTTGATCTGCGAACGGGCGATGTGTCCGAAGATGATGCCGACGAAGCCGAGGAAGAAAAACGATGAGATGAACGAGATGAGGCCGAGCACCAGCGCGACGATCGACGAGGAATTCGTCGGCGCCACCTGCTGGTAGACGACGACCGGTGCTCGGTTTCCGTACGTCACGGGGGCCTGGACCAGGGCATGAGGGTGGGCCAGAGTATGAACCGGTGCGGGCGTGTGGACTGCGACGGGGGCGTGGACCGAACCCTTCGATCCGGTGTAGGTGTTCCCGAGAGGCAGTACGCGAGTGTTCATGTCCGTTCCGTTCCGCTGGCTGTCGTTGATCTTTGAATCTGCTCGGGGCCGTCCTCGACGGGTGTCCCGATATCTGTCATCAACGCTACCCACGTGCAGCGAGCGCGGCGGCCGAATCGTGTTGCAGTCCTGCACCACAGGTTGCAGGTTCCCCTCGCCGAGGCGGCCCGACCGGCCCGTACCCGCGTGGCCTTGGGGCGCACGCAACGCTGCGGGCAGGCGTTTTCAGGGTCGTGCAGAGCGGCCCGACCGTCCGAATCGAGCGTGACCTCGGCACCCGTCCGAAGTCATCCGGAGCAGCGCCGAGGTCACGCGGGGCGGCGCCGAAGTCGCCCCGGGCAGCGCCGAGGTCACGCGGGGCTGCTCAGTAGCTGCTCATCATGCCCAAGAAGCCGATGCCCAGGATGCCGATCATGACGATCGCCATGATGAGCCCCAGGGCGATAGTCACGTATCCGATGATGAGCCCGGCGATCGCCTGTCCGCGGCCTTCTTCGCCTGTGCGCTTGATCTGGCCGAGGCCGATGTGGCCGAAGATGACGGCGAGCACCGGTGCGATCCACAGGAACATCGCGATGATGCTGAAGATGATGCCGATGACCGGGATCATCGACAGCAGGCCGCAGACGAATCCGCCGCCGATACCGGCGATGCCCATCCACATCGACCACACGGCCATCTTGTTGGGTGCGGGCCGGACG
The DNA here is from genome assembly GCF_057654315.1 of Brevibacterium sp. Lmc1. Lineage (NCBI taxonomy): Bacteria > Bacillati > Actinomycetota > Actinomycetes > Micrococcales > Brevibacteriaceae > Brevibacterium > Brevibacterium sp. Lmc1. The sequence goes on from NZ_CM172803.1 coordinate 3,151,336, forward strand.
AAGACCGGCTGCGTGCCGTAGGTCATCGGCTGGCTGTACGCGCCCGACTGGCTGTAGGCATCGTAGGCGTTCGGCTGGCTGTACGCACCTGGCTGGCTGTATCCGCCTGACTGTCCGTACGCGTTCTGCTGACCGTAGGCGCCGGACTGTCCATAGGAGTTCTGCTGCCCATACGGCTGTCCCTGCGAATACTGTCCGGCACCGGACCCATACTGACCCGCACCGGACCCGTACTGTCCGGCACCGGATCCGTACTGACCCGACTGTCCCTGACCATACTGCGGCTGGGACCCATAGTTGTTGTTGAACTGCTGCGAGCCGACCTGGGGAGGATCGCTCGGGCGGTAGTTGGGGTTGTTCGACACGTTGTGCACCATTCGCTCTGACTCCGGCTGTCTCCCACTACTCTAGTGATGCACGGTGGCGAATGCCCAAGAATCCTGCTCAAGGTGCCGAACCTCATGCCGGTCTCCCCCTCCCGACCTACGCCAGCCACACCCGGCACGCCCTCACTCCCCCACCTCGTCGGCCCCACCCGGCACGCCCTCACTCCCCGACCTACGCCCGCCCGACACTCCCCTTCGACCCCACCTCGTCGGCCCGATCACTCCCAATGCCCCGCCCTTCCCTGCGGGTCGCATGAGAGCCCTGCCCGCCGAGATCTCTAAACTGGACTCCGATGACTCACACCGCAGACTCCCCGCCCCCCACCAGGCGCATCGCCCGCGAGCGCCTGGCGAGGAAACGCGAAAAGGTGCGTTCCGGCGCCGCTGCGATGCGCCGCGAAACCTTCCACGCCGGCATGTGGGCCACCCGAGCACCGCTGTGGATGTGGCCGGCCCTGCTCGTCATCACCGGAATCGGTGCGGCCCTGCGACTCTTCCGCCTCGACTTCCCACACCGCCTGATCTTCGACGAGACCTACTACGTCAAGGACGGCTATTCGGTCTTCAACTTCGGCTACGAACGCTCCTGGCCCGAGAACGCCGACGATTCCTTCAACGCCGGCGATCCCAGCGTCATCGAGCCCACCCCCGAATACGTCGTCCACCCGCCGCTGGGCAAATGGCTCATCGGGTGGGGCATCGACCTCTTCGGCGCCGACGATTCGTTCGGCTGGCGCTTCACCGTGGCGATCATCGGCACCCTGACGATCTTCCTCCTCGGCGTCATCGCCTGGAAGCTCTTCCGCTCGGCGTTCTTCGCCTGCATCGCCGCCGGCCTGCTCGCCATCGACGGCGAGCACTTCGTCCACTCCCGCACGAGCCTGCTCGACATCGTGCTCATGGCCTTCGTCCTCCTCGCCTTCTTCTTCATCCTTCTCGACCGCGATCAGGTGACGAAGCGTCTGGCCGCTTGGACCCAGGGCACCGCGGAGATCGACAGCTCCGTTCCGTCCCGCACACTGCAGAATCCAGATCCCCTCCCCGAGGCGGCCGCTTCCTCCCCATCCGACCCCGATGAGGTCCCCCGAACCTTCCCGACCGAACTTAACGAGTCGATCACCTCCGCCGCCCCACTCCCCGAGGCGGCCCCGCCCACCGCGGAAGCCCGACGTCGGCGTCGGACGAAGTCCAGGGACGTGATCAACTTCGGGCCCCGCCTCGGCGCGCGGCCTTGGATCTTCGCTGCAGGGATCAGTCTCGGCCTGGCTACGGGGGTGAAATGGTCGGGTCTGTATGCGCTGGCGGCGTTCGGGATTCTGATCGTCCTGTGGGATGTGCATTCGCGGTATCGGGCCGGGGTCGTGCATCCGTGGCTGGGCATGTTCATCCGCGACAGCATTCCCTCGTTCTTCAAGCTCGTGCCGATCGCGCTCGTGACCTATGTGGCGTGCTGGACCGGGTGGATCCGTTCGGATGACGCGTGGGACCGACAGTGGGCTGCGGAGAATTTCGGCTGGTGGCGCGCGCTGCCGCAGTGGTTGGATTGGCTGCCGTCGCTGGCGCACTATCACTACACGGCGTACTCGTTCCATGTCGGGCTGGACTCGGAGCATCCGTACATGTCGAACCCGTGGGGTTGGATCGTGCAGTGGCGGCCGACATCGTTCTACTACGAGTCCTACGACCGGGGCGATATGGGGTGCACGGTCGCGAAGTGCTCCTCGGCGATCACCTCGGTGGGCAACCCTGTGATCTGGGGCTTGGCCGCTTTGGCTGTGCTCGTCTGCCTCAACGTGTGGATCATCCGCCGGGACGTCCGCCCCGCCGTCATCCTCGCCGGGCTGGCAGCGACCTGGCTGCCATGGTTCGCTTACCAGGAGCGGACGATCTTCACCTTCTACACCATCGTCATGGTGCCCTTCGTCGTGCTGGCCGTGACGTACTGTCTGACCCTCGTCTGGGGTCGGGTTCCGGTTCGTGGGCTAGCGTCGCCAGGGCCGTCGACGAAGCAGCGTTTCACGCGGATCTCCGCGGCGCTGTTCGCCAGGCGACTGAGCGTCGGGCTCATCCTCGTCGCAGCGATCCTCGCCTTCGCCTACTTCTGGCCCGTCTACACCGGTGAGGTCATCCCGTTCTCGGCCTGGAACAACCGCATGTGGAACATCACCTGGCGCTGATCGGCTGACGTCGGCGTGCACCCACGCACCGCACTGGCTCCGTCGAATCACCCCACCGGCAGCTTCGGGCCGCGCGTCATCGACTTTTGTCCCATTCGTCATCGACTTTTGATCAGATACTCATGTTCGAACCGGATTATTCGTCCAAAAGTCGATGAAGCGATTCACCTGCCTACCCAAAAGTCGATGAGACGTTTTCGCACAACTGCACAAAAGTCGATGAGGCTCCCACCGGCTCTGCCCGCTCAGCACCCACCGCCCGCGGGCACAGGGGCCGGCTTGAACGTCGCCGCACGGCCCCGCCCGCGGGCACAGGGGCCGGCTTGAACGTCGCCGCACGGCCCCGCCCGCGGCCCACCGGCACATCCGTCACGGGTTCGCCATCGAAGGGTCGCCTCGGCGACATGGCGTGTTCACCTTGAGGTAACACCCCGTCGTTAGCGTCGAATCATTGTGAATGACCAATCGACGACCTACGAGCCCAACGCAACCGAGTTTCAGTCGGAAATGAAGCCGGATGCGCGCACCACCGTGGCCGCGAACCAGGCGGCAGAAAGCACCACCGCATCAACCAGCACCACCTCCCCCACTCCCCACCGCACCGTCGCGATCATCCCCGCGCGCGGAGGATCCAAGGGCATCCCGCTGAAGAACCTGCAGAAGGTCGCCGGCATCTCCCTGCTCGCCCGCGCCATCAACGCCGCCCAGGCCAGCCCCAGCATCGACCGTGTGATCGTCTCAACCGACCACGACGGAATCGCTGCCGAAGCCCTGCGTGCCGGCGCCGAAGTGGCCCACCGCCCCGCCGAGATCGCCGGCGACACCGCCACCAGCGAATCCGCGCTCATCCACACACTGTCGACCCTCGACGAGGACTTCGACATCACAGTGTTCATGCAGTGCACCTCCCCCTTCATCGACTCCGCCTCGATCGAGAACGCGGTGCGCACGGTCCGTGACGACGACGCCGATGTCGTCTTCTCCGCCGTCGAAGACCATTCCTTCCTGTGGCGCCTCGACGACGACACCCAGGCCGTGGCCGTCGGGCACGAAGCCAGCTTCCGACCGCGCCGCCAGGACCGCGCCAAGCACTTCAACGAAACCGGCGCGTTCTACGTCATGCGCACCTCCGGCCTCATCGAGCATGAGCACCGCTTCTTCGGCCGCATCGGCATCGAAGAGGTCCCGCCCGAGCACGCCCGCGAGATCGACGACATGTCCGACCTCACCCTCGTCCGCGCCATCGCCTCGACGCAGGAGACCGCGCAGGTCATCGACGTCGACGCCCTCGTCACCGACTTCGACGGCGTCCACACCGACGACGGCGCCTACGTCGACGAGGACGGAAACGAACAGGTCCGCGTCCACCGCGGCGACGGCATGGGCATCTCCCGACTCGTGAAGTCCGGCGTGCCCGTGATGATCCTGTCGAAGGAACGCAACCCCGTCGTGACCCGCCGTGCGGAGAAGCTGCGCGTCGACGTTGCCCAGGGCATCGACAACAAGGCCAGCATCCTCGACGCATGGATCACCGCCAACGACCTCGACCCGGCCCGCGTCGCCTACGTCGGCAACGACATCAACGACCTCGAGGCCTTCGACGTCGTCGGCTGGCCCATCGCCGTCGCCGACGCCCACCCGCGCGTCCTCGCCGCCGCCCGCGTCATCCTCGATCGGCCAGGCGGACGGGGTGCGGTGCGTGAGGTCTGCGACCTCATTCCCATCCCCGCCGAGGCGGCCGAACCCCTGCCGAATCCGACCCTGACCTCACTGCGGTCGCCCACCGGACACCCATCGACCTTGGCAGGGCACCAGTCAGGACGCCCGGCCGGCCACCAGTCGGCGGCCCTGTCCGGCCACGCGTCCGCCTTCCCCGACCAGCAACCGTCCGTCCCGCGGCACCAGCCGCAGTTCACCAACCGCGCGGAGATTTCGCGTGCCAACCGAAAGCAGGTTTCATGACTGATCAACTCGCCCCCGTGGCCATCGGAGAGCACCTCGTCGGCCCGAACCAGCCCGTGTACATGATCGGTGAGATCGGCATCAACCACAACGGCGACGTCGACATCGCCAAGCAGCTCATGGATGTCGCCGTCACCGCCGGTGCGCAGGCAGTGAAGTTCCAGAAGCGCAACCCCGAGGTGGCCGTTCCCGAACACCAGAAGTCGAAGATGCGCTCGACCCCGTGGGGCGAGATGACCTACATCGACTACAAGCACCGCGTCGAGTTCGGCATCAACGAATACTCCGAGATCGACCGCTACGCCAAGGAAGTCGGACTCCAGTGGTTCGCGTCCCCGTGGGACACCGACTCCGTCGACTTCCTCGAGAACGAGTTCGATGCCCTGACCTACAAGGTGGCCTCGGCCTCGCTGACGGACTTCGAGCTGCTGCGCGCGATCGCCGCCACCGGCAAGCCGGTTCTGTGCTCCTCGGGCATGTCCGATTGGGAGACCCTGGACAAGGCCGTCGAGGTCTTCGACCGCGACAAGCTCGTGCTCATGCACGCCACCTCGACCTACCCGCTGCCGCCCGAAGAGGTCAACCTCAAGGCGATCCCGGCCATGCGCGAACGCTACGGTGTTCCCGTCGGCTACTCCGGCCACGAGCTCGGCCTGGAGATCTCCTTCGCCGCAGCCGCACTGGGTGCTGTGACCATCGAACGCCACATCACCCTCGACTCCTCCATGTGGGGCTCCGACCAGTCCGCATCGATGGAACCGCGCGAATTCGCCTCCCTCGTCAAGGGCGTCCGCGTCCTCGAAACCGCATTCGGCGACGGAGTCAAGCGCGTCATGCCGGGCGAGGAATCGAAGATCGATTCCCTGCGCAAGGTCACGGCCTGAGCAATCGGCTGAGCCACCTCGGCGAGGATTTTCTGCGCCGAGGTGGCTCTTCCATGTCCGATCCACTGATCTTCTGGTGGACCAACCCATGACCGCAATCTTCGGAGAAGGCCCGTGACCGATTTCGACCTGAGCATCATCATTCCCGCAAAAGATGGTGCCCCCTACCTGAGCACGCTGTTCCGTTCGCTGAGGCAGCAGGGCCCCGTCTGGGACCGCACTCAGCTGATCTTCGTCAATGACGGATCAAGTGATGAGACGCCGGAGCTGCTCGATGAGTTCAGCACTTGGTTCCCTCATTTCGAGGTCCTCACCAACCCGGAGGCGACGGGACTTGCCAATGCCCGAAACAAGGGCCTGGCATCTGCCCGGGGAGAGCACATCATCTTCCTCGATGGGGACGACTGGTTGGCCCCGGGGCATCTGTCCTCGATGCTTGCCGCAGCCCATAGGCTCGGAGTCGATTTCATCCGCTGTGACCATACGACGGTCGAGGGGACCAAGCGGGTGCGCAAACTCGCGCCGATGTCGGTCCGAGACGTGCCATTGGATCCCAAGGTGGGGATCCTGCCCGTCTACGAATCGACGATGGTCGACTATCCGTTCGCCTGGGCCGGCATCTTCCACCGGCGAGTGCTCGAACAGGGGATCCTCCATTTCCCGGAGAACTTCATGACTGCCGAAGACCGGTCCTGGATCTGGCGACTGCACCTGCAGGCCGAGTCCTTCGCCGTCGTCGATGCTCCAGGGATCCTCTATCGAAGAGGGATGGCGGGCTCTCTGTCGCGCATCGTCGACATTCGACAGCTGGATTTCATCCGCGCATTCGGACAAATCTTCGATCTCGTCGCTGCCGAGCCGGACGCCGACCGACTGTGGCCGAAGGCGATCCGCAACTGGTTGGCAATCCTCGACCATCAGATCAATCGTTTCGCAGCGTCGCCGGCGTCCCTGCGAAACCAGTTGCGAAGGGGTGCACGAACGATTTCGGCGAAGATTCCGCCAGAGTATCTGCGTGAGGAATTCGTTCTGCAGAAACAGGGACGACAGCTCAACGTCAGCAGCTACCTCAATGACGCACCTTCGTTAATGCTGGAGATGGTGAAGTGAAACAGATCTTTTTGGCCTCGACCCTGTTCGAACTCGTCTGCTTGGCGGCAGGAATCGATGGCGGTGACTACGACCGGCCGGCGGCTCCGGCGCTGATGGGAACCGATGGATTCGCGCCCGAGGACACCCCGGCTCCGACCGAACGGATCCTGCTGGTCAGCAACAACGCCGTGGTCATGGAGCTCTCGGAATCCTTCGTCGATTCGCCGGGAGCCGCCTCGTTGATCGCCCGGTTCGATCGGGTCGTCAACCTCAATGAGGCGCTCGCGCCTCTGCACGTCCATCCTTCGTCATGGCGGCCCGATCATACGGATCTGCCGGTCGTGGAATCGTATCTGCGTGGCCGGTGGGGGTTGGACGATACCGACGAGATCGAACTCGTAATCGAATCACCCCAGGTCAACCCGGCCATTGCGCTTGGCCGAGTGTTCTCCCGCGCGACGATCAGGGTACATGCCGACGGACTGATGAGCTTCGGCCCGACCCGCAATCAGATTCCGTTGACGAACGGTCAGCGGATGTCCGTGCTGCATTACTTGCCACTGGTGCCGGGAATCTCGCCGAAGCTGCTCCGCGAGTTCGGAATCGTCCACCGCCCACTGGGTGTCGAGTCGTTCACCGGTGTGGTGCGCGAGCTCGGCGAGCATTCGGCCGAAGCGCTGGAGGACGAACTGGGAGGGGTTCTCAGCGCCGCGCCGTCGAGCAATCGTCCGTGGGCACTGGTTGTCGGCCAGTATCTGTCGGCGCTCGGACTCATCACTTCTGAGGAAGAGACGCAGCTGCACATCGACATGATCGAGTCCGCCGCTGCGCGCGGAATGGAAGTCGTGGTGTTCAAACCGCACCCGGCCGCTCCTCCCTCGCAGACAGGACCACTGTTCGAGGCGGCACAGAGACTCGGGATCACTCTGCAGCTTTTCGACCTGCCCGTCATGGCCGAGGTCATCATCGATCGTCTGGCTCCAGACCTCATCGTCGGCGGGTTCTCCACCGCACTGATGACTGCTCGCCAGATCTATCAGGTACCTGCCCTGGCTGTGGGTACGGATCTGCTGCTCGAAGCCATCGCTCCTTATCAGAACAGCAATCGCATCCCATTGACGATCATCTCCGAGATCTGCGACGGCAGCGCCCCGGACAAGACCGATGCGCATCCGCAGCTGGGGCGTCTGCTCGCAGCCGTCTCTTACTGCATGGCACCGACGCTGTCGCACGATCTGCGTGACGCGGCAACAGACTTCCTCACAGAGGTCTTCGAGGTCAGCACAGGCCGCGGCGAGTCAGCCGACCGATTCAGTCGCTATTTCAAACGCCGACGCCTCACCGCGCTCGCTCTGCCGGGCAGCACGTCGAAGGCGTTTGCTCCGAAGCGGATGATCAAACGATCGGGAACGCTCGTGATCAAAGCGGTGGCAAGAAAACAACAACGCATCATGAAACGGATCCAACAGCGGTGACACCGAAGAAGAAGCGCCGGAGCGCCGTCGCTTTCGTCGAATCCCCACTGCAGTTCCTTTCGGCGCTCGAATCACATGAGCCGACGGAGGAGCTGCTCATTCGGGCTCGGGCGAGCGCGAAGGGGATGACGTCCTTCCTCGACGCCTTCGACCCGGCCTGGCTGCCGAATAATGTCCGCCTCGAGCGCGATGGGGCGAAACCGGGAGTGTTGCGGAAGACGAACTTCGACCGGATCTACCTCGGCGATGCCTGCTCCGGTCAGGTGCACAGAGCCTTGGCGCTGGCATACCTGGAACGTCGTCTGCCGGAGGTCGTCATTCTCGATGACGGTCTGGCCACGTACTCTGCGATCGAGATCCTCACCGCCAAGCGCGGTCCCCTCGTCCGTCCCCGGCAGAAGCTCAAAGCTTCGCGCACGGTCATGGCCGCTCACGTCGCCGACCGGCTTCGCCACCTCGCCACTGTGGGCAAGCTGCGCTGGCACACGGCGCTGCCGGTGGCGAAACCGCTGCGCAAGGCTTTCCTCAAATCAGGCGGTGAGATCACTCGCCACCGGTTCGAACATCTCCAGACTCTGCCCACCGGCGGCAGCCACCCCCGGGACAATCCGGTCATCGGTTCGTCCCTGGCCGCCGACGGTCTCATCGATGCCTTTGCCTACCGGGCGTGGGTCGATGACATCATCGACACTCACGGATCGATCACCTACTATCCGCACCGCCGTGAGACCGAGGAATTCCTCGCCGATCTCGCCCAGGACGAACGCGTGAGGATCAAGCATCTCGGCCTGCCCATCGAGCTGCGGCTGATCAACCTGCCGCCGGACTCGACGATCCGCAGCCTGCCGTCGACGGCAGCGGTGTCCCTGGCCGTACTCAATCCGGATGTGACCATCGACGTCACCGAGATCCCCGCGAAGTGGTGGACCGGCGCCTCACCCGATAGTCTGCGAAAGTCCCTCAACGCCCAGTCAGTCAAGGCAGATGACGATTCCTGAACCAGGCGATCCCCACTACAGCGGGCCGATCATGCCGCCGTCGCTCTCCGACGCGCCGCCACGGCCCTCACACCTGACCGAACGCACCCGCGCGGACGGTCAGTCGTCGCAGTCGAACTTCCCGGACGGTCCTGTGCTCCCGCCTCGGCGATCGGCCGGGCTTGCGCCCATCCGCATCCTCTCGATTTCCGACAGTGAGTCCTATCTCAAGTGGGCGACCCAGCTTCTGTCGTCCCTGCCCGACGTGGAGGGACGCGTGTTCCTCGTCGACAATCCGATTCTGCCGACAGATGAGCAGATCGCCAGCGCCGTCGCCGGCACCGACTGGGAACACCGAGAGGTCCCCGTCATCGCGCGGGCCGACCTCGCGCAGGTCATCGCCGATCACTCCCCCGATATCGTCCTCGGTGCCGCCACCGGCCCGATCGTCGCCCAGGTCTTCCTCACCGCGCACACCCGCGCTGACCGTCCGGCCCTGATCTCGGGGCTGCCCGGAATGGGTCTGCCTGCCAGCGGCAAGGGGATGAACTATCGCCGTCTGATGGATGCGTTCATCGCCCATTCCTCCGCCGAGGTTGCCGCTTACACCGAAGCGAGTGCCCGGTCGCAGGTGCCCTGCGAAGTTCTGTTGGCGCGCCTGCCGATGCTGCGTTCGGAGGGCATACCGAAGCTCGCGGCACCTGCGGAACCCCTCGCCGAGGCGACCCCACCATCCGACGCCACCGCGCCGTCCTCAGCGGGTGCCGCACGAACCGGTGCCCCTGCGGCCCCACGGACTCTGCTCTTCGCCCCGCAGGCGAAGGTTCCTGCCGAGCGAGCCGACCGTGAGGCGATCATCGCGGCACTGGCCGAGTTCGCCGACCGGCACCCGGATTCGACGGCGGTCATCAAGATGCGGTCGCGTCCCGGTGAGTTCGAAACCCATCACGAACAGCACTCCTACTTCGAGATCCTCGACGACTTCCGCACCCGCAGAGTGCCTGGAGCGAAGCGCATCGAGCTCGGATATGGTCCTCTCAGCGATTTCCTCACCGACGGCTCGGCACTGATCACGGTGTCCTCGACTGCGGCACTCGAATCCATCGATCGGGGCATTCCGACCCTGCTCATCTCGGACTTCGGCTTCAACGCCGAGCTGCTCAACGAGGTCTTCGCAGACTCCGGTGCCACCGGCACATTGGCCGAAGTCGCCGCCGGATCAATCGGATTCCCTGACCCGGAATGGCTGACCGAGAACTACTTCCACGCGCAAGACGGACAGCTGCGCCGAGATCTGGGGCTGTTGGCCACCCGAGCACGGGCCGGTCAACTGCCGAACCGTCGGTCGACACTGCTCAAGCAGAAGCGGATGCTCATCAGGGCCGAACTGCGCACCGTCACCCCCGCACCGATCATCGCCGCCTACCGCAGGCTCCGCTACGCCCGCTGAACTGGTCCGCTGGCATCTACACTCCCCGAGAATAGGTCACCATCGGACATTTCGCCCGCCGCCCGCCGGAAACTGTCCGTTTGCGACCATGATTTCGCATTGGCCGACCATTCTTCTCACCTACGCCGGCGCCGAGAGGCGTGCCTCCACGCCGGCGATGATCGTCTCGACACCGAACTCATAGACCGCTCTGTGGCTGGTCACTGCCTGGTAGGCCTCGCCCACGGCTGAGCCCACTCTCCCGGAGACGGGATATCCCTCGTCGGGCATGACCTGTTCGAGGAACGGGGCGTTGGCGTTCCACCAATCCACATCGCTGACGCCGGAGTCGTCGGCAAGCTTCTGTGCATTGATGCTGTTCGAGGCGCTGGCCGAAGCGTGCGACTCGACGAGTGCGACGGTGTGGTCCATCGCAATGTCGTCGAGGCCGATCCCTTCGAGCGCCCCGAGCTCCCACTCATAGCGGGCGGAGGTATGGGGGCCGATCCAGGGTCTGTGCGACTGGGCAGCGACCAACCACGGGTGGCGGTGGTACTCGTCCCACAACAGGTCGGAGATCATGCGCAGTCGCTCCCCTACACCCTCGGGGAGTTCCGGCAGAGCGGTTCGGCCGATCACCTCGTCGACCATGAGTCCGATCAACCCCGACCGGTGCGGAACGTAGCTGTAGAGCGACATGACAGAGACTCCGACCGCCTCGGCGACCTTGCGCATCGACAGCGCCTCGAGCCCTTCGGCGTCGGCGAGAGCGACACCGGCCGCAATGATCTCGTCGACGCTGAGCTTGCGGCGCGGTCCACGTCTGCCGGGCGCGACTTCGAGGTGCTCGCGCCACAGCAGGCGGAGCACGACGTCCACGGACTCGGGATCGAATCCCGAACCATCTGATTTCGAATCCATGCTTGCAGTCTACTCCGTGCGGTGTACACTGTTTCAGTCCACCTTAATTCGTACACTGTACATAGTTAGGATTGCAGATGCGTGAAGCAGTGGAGAAGGACCGCGGTCGCCCAGCAGTGCGGGCGACCGGGCTGGTCAAGAACTATGACAATGTCCGGGCCCTCGACGAGCTGGAGATCGAGATTCAGGCCGGCACGATCCACGGGCTCCTCGGACCCGATGGAGCAGGGAAGTCAACGCTGGTGAGTGCGCTGAGCACCCTCATCACCCTCGAAGCGGGAACGGCGGAGGTCGCCGGCCTCGATGTCAGTGCTGACCCGGGTCAGGTGCGGCGACGGATCGGTCTCGTCGGCCAGTCCGCGGCGCTCGATGAGATTCTCGGCGGGCGTCAGAATCTCGTCATGTTTGCACAGCTCTTCGGCCTGTCGCGTCGCGATGCGGCGAGGCGTGCTGATGAGCTGCTGGCAGGCTTCGGCCTTGCCGAGGCAGGCGAGCGCCCGGCGAGCACCTATTCCGGTGGGATGCGCAGGCGGCTCGACATCGCGGTGGGAATGATCCTCGATCCACAGGTCCTCTTCCTCGATGAACCGACGACCGGGCTCGACCCGCGAGGTCGCATCGACGTCTGGAATTCGGTCACCGCGATCGCCGAGCGGGGCACGACGGTGCTGCTGACCACCCAGTACCTCGAGGAAGCCGATGCTCTCGCCGACCGCATCTCGATCATGAAGTCCGGGCGCATCATCGCCGAAGGAACCCCTACCGCACTCAAACGAGCCCGCGGCGGGGACCGGATCGAGGTGACGGGGGCGACAGCGTCTGAGGCTCGGGCGATCCGAACGGCCCTAGTCTCCACGGACGGTCCGGAGATCGCACTGGACGAGGACACAGGCGTCGTGACCTGCCCTGCCGCCGGCGGTGCCGGAGATCTCAGCGCCGTCGTTCGTCGGCTCGATGCCGCCGGAATCGTCGCAGACGACATCGTTCTGCGCAGACCCACCCTGGACGAGGTATTCCTCGCCCTGACCGAGAAGGAGGACGCATGAGCATCGTTCGAGAGGGCCTGATCCTCAGCAGAAGAGACCTCGCCCATTGGGGCCGCCAACCCTGGACGCCGATCTTCAATCTGCTCTTCACCATCATGCTGCTGCTGGTCTTCGCCTTCATCTTCGGCGGTTCGATCGAACTGCCGGGAGGCGGCGACTACATCCACTTCCTGTTGCCGGGGATGATGACTCTGGCGATGATGTTCGGCGTGGAAACGACCATGACGACTATGGCCAATGATGCCAAGAAGGGAATCACCGACCGGTTCAGGTCGATGCCGATCAGCGATGCCTCGGTCTCATTGGGCCGGGCCGGTGCCGACATGGTCAGCTCCACTGTCGAGATCGTCATCCTCCTCATCGGCGGATTGCTCCTGGGATGGCGGGCGACGAACTCCCCACTGGCCGGGCTGCTGGCGGTGGTCCTCCTCCTGTGGCTGCGGTTCGCCGTTCTGTGGATCGGGATCTACCTCGGACTCACCGTCGGCAAGCACGAAGGAGCGACAGTTCTCGTGCAGGTGCTGGTGTGGCCGATCGGCTTCCTGTCCAACGTCTTCGCCGCCCCCGAGTTCATGCCGAACTGGCTGGGCGCGGTCGCGTCGTGGAATCCTATATCGGCCACAGCGACGGCAGTGCGCGAGCTCTTCGGCAATCCCACTGGGGTCACCGGCGGGTGGCTCGATGACTACAGCCTGCTTGCCGCAGTCGCCTGGCCGCTGGTCATCACCGCAGTCTTCGTGCCGCTCTCGGCCCATGCCTACCGGAGATTGAGGAAGTAGGTCGCCGGCCAGAGGGACAGCTGGCCAGAGGGACAGCCGGGGCCCTGCAGGGCCGGGTCGATGACCGCGCCCGCCGCGTTCAACCCCGGTCGTCGGGGACCTGGCTCGATTCCTCCATGGGAACGACCACCTCGGTGTCGGGGGCCTGGTCCTTGAATACCCAAGTGCGGTAGGCGTAGAAGCGGAAGATCATCGCCAGTCCGATGCCGATGACATTCGTCGAGATGTTGTAGGTGAGCTGGTCGCGCATATCGAGCAGGTACCAGGTCACACCGAGGGGGATGACGGTGATGATCATGCCGACGAGGTTGACCGCGACGAACAGGACGATGCCGCGCATGTTCGAGTTCGTGGTCCGGTCGCCGTAGGTCCAGAGCTTATTGCCCATCCACACGACGATCATCGACAGAATAGTCGAGATGATCTTCGACTTGATCGGACTGCCCTCGAGGAGGGCGGGGATCGGACCGAACCCGTAGGCCAGAAGGTTCGACAGGCCCACGTCGACGATATAGCCGAGCCCGCCGACGGTGAGGAACTTGAAGGCTTCCACCGCCAGGCGCCGGAGACGGTCCGAGAATGACTCTTTCATAACTGCACTCAGTCTATGGCCCGATGTTTCGGACTCGCTGGATGCGGCGCTGGGCGAGCCAGAGGACGAACGCGAAGGTGACGGCGAGCGCCGGCCAGAACGTGTACCGGAAATGATTCGCCGGCACGATCGGGAAGTACCCGAAGATGTAGCACAGCGCCGAGGCGGCCAGGACCGTGATCTCGGACCAGAAGGACCGCGGCCGGTGGGCAGACGCGTTCAGTTCGCGACGGGTGCGGCTGTGCGATCGGTACCCGAGACCGAGCAGCAGAACGGCGCCGAGGGTCCAGAACCAGGGCTTGAAGAGCATCGGGAAAGTTCCCAGCGCGAAGTCCTCGACATACGGTCGGAAGATGTAGTCAGCCTTTGCGCTCCCTGCGGGCAAGCGTGCCTTCTGGGCATCGCCGTCCCAGTCGGCTTCCCAGTATTCGAGCTTCGAGGTGAAGAAGTAGGAGGAGTAGACCGATATCCGATATTCGATGTAGCTGACCGGATGAGTGACGACTTCGCTCAACCACAGCGACTTCAGCTCATCCTGGTAGGCAATGGGACTGAATGCCTTCCCAGTCGTGCCTCTGCCGTAGCAGTTCCAGTAGGCGTCCCAGATCTCGCCTCTCTTCAGGCATTTGTCGCGCGCAGAACTGATGTGGTCTTTGAGCGCTCTGGGCGCGTCAGACGACTGCAGTCGAGATTCCGGCACGGAGAACATCACATCGTCGAGGAAGATCTGTGAGATCTGGCCGGTCTTCGTCACTCCCATCTGCGAGTCGATGACCGCGTCGGTGACTTTGACGCCTCCGCCGATGAGTCCGAGCACGATCAGCGACGAAACCGCCGTCAGCAGAAAAGGGCGTCCTTTCTTCGCGGAGTCTGCTGTCGGCTCTGAAGTCTCCGGTGACGCGGAGTCTGCAGACGTGGCAGAGTCTCCAGATCGTCCTCGCCGATGGCGCCACAGATGCACCAGGCACCACCCGCCATACACGGCGATCGGGACGACCGCGAACACCGCATTCTTGCGCACCCCCACCGCGTAGACGAGGAGGGCCAGCGTCGGAAGCCACAGCAGCCACGTCTTCGGAACCAAGCGGGTGATCATGATGAGGACGACGGCGAGCAGGATGGCCACGGCCATCTGCGAATCCTTCCACAGCGTCGTCATCTGGGAGACGACCCAGGGAGTGACCATGATGGTCGGACCCAAGAGCGACACCCACCTCGGCGCCCCAGATCGGTGGACGAGCACCCCGATTCCCCACGCGGCCGCGGCCAGCAGGCCGACCTGCAGCAGGAGCAGACTGCCCGGGTCTCCGGTGATGTCGATGAGGATTCTCCACACCGCGCTCATCACCGGCGCATGCCAATCGGAGTACGGGATCTTTCCGGTTGCCTGCAGGTACTGATTGGCGATATCGACGTTGACCCGGCCCGGCCAGAACAGGCGCAGGAAGATAAACGACCATGCGACGGTGAAGAGAGCAAGCAGCAGGTCCCATGCCAACGGGGACGTCAGCCACCTGCGAATAGCAGAACGACTCATGAAGCGAAGCGTGCCCGCACCTGCCGGTTCGGCTTCATCCGTGCTGCGTCGGCAAAGATCTCTGCCTCCGGGGCTGAAAACTCTCGGTCCGCGGGAGCAGTCTGCTGCGGCGTCTGACGCTGCGTGACGGGTCGACCGGTCACCGCGGGCAAGCTGAGATAGACCAGGCGGGAAGTCTCGCGGCGAGCCCTGCGCAGACCGTCCAAGGTCAGGCCGACGCTGCCGAGCAGGAACGCCAGCCCCATGAGCGCGGTGGCAAGAATCGCAGTCGGGAACCTCGGCACGAGCCCGGTCTGCCAGAACTCCCACACCACGGGCAGACCGAAGACCAGCGACAGGGCGGCGAGCACGACCGTCAGCGTGCCGTAGAACAGGCGGGGTCGTTCATGGCGGACGAGAGCCGAGATGAGCCCGAGGATGCGGAACCCGTCCTTGAAGGTCGAGAGTTTCGACTCGCTTCCGTCGGGTCGGTCACGGAAGTCCACGGCCACCTCGGTGGTGGGAAGGCGCAGCGACATCGTGTGCACGGTCAGCTCGGTCTCGATCTCGAACCGACGGCTGATCGCGGGGAACGACTTGACGAAACGGCGGGAGAAGACGCGGTAGCCCGAGAGCATATCGGACACCTGCGAACCGAAGAGCCACCCGGTCAGCCGGTTGAACATCTTGTTCCCGGCTTCGTGGCCGGGACGGTAGGACGTGGTCTCCTGATTGTCCTGGCGAACACCGAGCACGTGGTCGTAAGGGCCGGAGATCAGCGTATCGATCATCTCGGGCAGGTGGGCCGCCTCGTAGGTGTCGTCGCCGTCGATCATCACGTAGATATCGGCATCGATGTCGGCGAAGGCGCGGCGTACGACATTGCCCTTGCCGGGGACGTTCTCCTTGCGCACGATGGCACCGGCTTCGGCAGCGCGCTGCGAGGTGCGATCGCTCGAGCAGTTGTCATAGACGTAGACCGTGATGCCCGGGACGGCGGCCTTGAGGTCGCCGACGACCTTGGCGACGGTGATCTCCTCGTTGTGGCAGGGAACGATCGCCGCGATCCTGCTCGATTCTTCGTACATTCACCGGTCCCGTCGTGGAGCTCGTCCGCCCGCCGGGTACACCGGGCAAGCGAACCTGTCGATCAACCACAGGTACGCCCCGGACATGGACATCGGGTTACGTCGGAGGAAAATGCTGCTGGATTCTGCCCCGACTTCGACCGCCGTTCACCGTCTCGTCATCTCTGCCGCCGAGGCGGTCGAGATCAGTTGACACCGAAGAGAGCAACAACGCCCTTCCCCGCCGCAGTGAGTTCTTCGTCACGATGAGCCGCCAATGCGTCCTTTTATGACATCTCATGACGCCGCCGAGGCGATTCCTTGTCATCCTGAATCGTCGGCCCTACTGGACCGTAGACCGGCCCATCCCCAAATCTCTGCCGTCCACCACCGTGCGCGGCATTCGTCAACCACACGAGGAGGCGCCTGTGATCGAACTGCGCGCACTGCGGAAGGTGTTCGGAGAGACCGTCGCCCTGGAGGAGATCGACCTCTCGGTCCCCGCCGGAGAGATCCACGGCATCGTCGGCCGCTCCGGCGCCGGCAAGTCCACGCTCATCCGCTGCCTGACGGGGCTCGAGTCCCCCACCTCCGGGACGGTGTCGATCAACGGCGTCGACCTCACGAACCAGTCCGGTGCCGGACTGCGCGAGGCCCGTCGCAGCATCGGCATGGTGTTCCAGCACGTCAACCTCCTCGACTCGAGCACCGCGCTGAAGAACGTGGCCCACCCGCTCAAGATCGCCGGCGTGCCGAAGGCCGAACGCCTGGCCAAGGCCCGTGAGCTCCTCGAATTCGTCGGCCTCGGCGACCGCGTCGACAACTATCCGGCTCAGCTCTCGGGAGGACAGAAGCAGCGCGTCGGCATCGCCCGAGCACTGGCCGCAGAGCCGAAGGTGCTGCTGTGCGATGAGCCCACCTCGGCGCTGGATTCGACGACGACGGATCAGATCCTCAGCCTCATCCGCTCGCTGCGCGACCGTCTGGGCATCACCGTCCTCATCATCACCCACGAGATGTCCGTCATCCGCGAGATCTGCGACTCCGTGACGCTGCTCGCCGACGGGCGCGTGGCCAAGACCGGGAAACTCGCCGAGGTCATCGCCGAGCCCGGATCGGTCCTGGCCAAGGATCTCGTCCCTCTGCCTCCGGTCAGCCTCGACGACGGGGCGAGCCGCCTCGTCGAGGTGTCCCTAGCTGGCACCGATCTGCCCACCGTGCTCACCGCCGCACGGAATGCCGGAGCGAGCGCCGAGGCGATCCTCGCCGGAGCCGTGGAGACGATCGAAGGCCGCCAGGTCGGTCGGCTGCGCTTCTCCGTCGACTCGGCCGAACAGGCGAAAGAGCTGATCAGCGCCCTGAAAGCCGATGGAATCTATGCGGAGGAGGCTGCCTGATGAACGATCCCACATGGTTCGACAACCCGGCGATCACCGATCAGATGTGGCCGGCCACCATCGAGACTCTGCTCATGACGGCCTGGTCGACCGGACTCGCCGTCCTCTTCGGACTGCCCTTGGGCATCTGGCTGTTCACCGCGTCGAAGGGCGGGCTGAACTCGAACCCGGTCGTCTACCGTGTGCTGTCCTTCATCGTCGACATCACGCGCTCGATCCCCTTCATCATCCTCATCATCGCCCTCATCCCCTTCGCCCGATTCGTCGTCGGCTCGGCGCTGGGCTGGCAGGCGACCGTGGTGTCACTGACGATCGGCGCGATCCCCTTCTATGCCCGTCTGGTCGAGAACTCGCTGCGCGAGGTCTCCGAAGGCAAGATCGAAGCCGCACTGATGATGGGCGCCTCGAACGGCCAGGTGATCCGTCAGGTCTACGTTCCCGAGGCTCTGCCCGGTCTCATCGGAGCAGCCACGGTCACCTCGGTGACGCTGGTGTCCTATACCGCGATGGCCGGTGCCGTGGGCGGCGGCGGCCTGGGTGCGCTGGCGATCTCCTACGGCTATCAGCGCTACCAGGCGGACACGATGATCGCCTGCATCATCGTTCTCGTCCTCGTCGTCACGATCATCCAGTTCATCGGCGATCGGCTGGCCCGCACGGTCGACCACCGGTGAACCGCCTCGGCGGCGTCGATCACGTCCGGCGCGGCGACGGAACTCCGAGTTAAGTGTGCTCAGATTGTCCGAATCGGCGACGAATCCGGCAATCTGCGCACACTTAACGGCCACCACTGCTCATCCCTTTGCACAACACACATCAAGGAGAATCATGAAGACCAAGCTCATTGCGATCGCGGCCAGCGCGACTCTGCTGCTCTCGGGCTGCGGACTCGTCGGCGGCGGCACCGACTCCGTCGGCGAGAAGGACGGCGACATCACGAAGCTCACCGTGGGTGCGACCCCGGTGCCGCAGGGCGACATCCTGCGCTACGTGGATGAGAACCTCGCCGAGGATGCCGGCCTCGACATCGAGGTCACCGAGTACACGGACTACACGCTGCCGAACAAGGCGCTCAACGACGGCGACATCGACGCGAACTACTTCCAGCACAAGCCGTACCTCGACTCCGAAGTCGAAGGCCAGGGCTACGAGATCACCGGCTTCGAGCCGATCAACCTCGAGCCCTTCGCGCTGTTCTCGAAGGACATCAAGGACGTCAAGGACATCCCGAAGAACGCCAAGATCGGCATCAACAACGATCCGTCGAACCAGGGTCGCGCGCTGAAGATGCTCGAAGACGCGAAGCTCATCACCCTCAAGGACGGCGTGGACGCGGTCGACGCGAAGCTCTCCGACGTCGAGGACAACCCGAAGAACGTGAAGTTCGTCGAGGCCGACGCCGCGCAGCTGGCTCGCACCCTCGAAGACGTCGATGCTTCGGTCATCAACGGCAACAACGCCCTGGAAGCCGGTCTGAGCCCGGCCAAGGACGGCATCCTGCTGGAGAAGGCCGAGGACAACCCATACGGCAACTTCCTCGCCGTGCGTACGGAGAACAAGGACGACGAGAACATCAAGAAGCTCGACGAGCTGCTCCACTCCCCCGAGGTGAAGAAGTTCATCGAGAAGAAGTGGGCCGACGGCTCCGTCCTCCCCAGCTTCTGACCCCAATTGCTACCTGACGGCGGCCCAGCAACCTCGCGCGAGGTTGCTGGGCCGCCGTCGGGTTGTTTGGGTACGAAACGCCTCTCGATTCGCGGGGAACCGCGATGACGGAGGAGACTGGTCGTTACCGAAGACCACAATGGCGCCTTCGTCAATTTGACGTACTTCCACGATGGCGGCACGCGTCGTCTCCCGCTGGGGAGAGAACGGAACGATTCGATGACCACACGAACTCTGCAGCTTTTCGCTTCGTCAACGTTGACCGCTTTGGCAGTAAGCGGCTGCGCTCCGGGTGAGGCTCAGTCGTCGGACGACAGCGACTCCCACACCGAAGCTTCAACAGAATCAGCGAACGTCTCTGACCGCCAGCGACTCGAAGAGCAGCTCAAGGATCTCGAGGACCGCTGCGACGCGAGAGTCGGAGTCAGCGCATTTGATACCGAGTCCGATGAGTCAGTCGACTACCGAGCAGACGAGCGCTTCGGCTTCGCTTCCTCACTCAAGGTGTTCGCTGTCGCCGAACTCCTCGACCGCACGTCACCGAAAGAAATTGAGAAGAACGTGTCCTGGACTCAGGCCGATGTCGATGAGGCCGGATGGACACCGGTGACGCAGAAACACGTCGACGACGGACTGCCGCTCGACGACGTTGCCGAGAGCGCGCTGAGGGTCAGTGACAACCTGGCGATGAACATCGTGCTCGACGAGCTCGGCGGGCCCGAGGCCCTCGACGACGCGCTGGAGAAGTCCGGTGATATGACGACCGAGGTCACAGACGAAGAGCCGGAGCTCAACGACGTCAAAGATGGCAGCAGGGACAACACCACCACTCCGGCCGCATTCACCAACGATCTCCACCGCCTCCTGGACCCGCAACAGCTCTCGGACGATGATCGCAGGGTGCTCTTCGACTGGATGTCGGCGAACGAGACCGGCGACCCGCTCATCCGCGCAGGCGCACCCGAGGGATGGGTGGTCAGGGACAAGTCGGGGCACTCGGATGCGATTCAGAACGACATCGCAGTGGTCACGCCTCCCGATCGCCACCCCATCGTCATCTCAGTGATGACAGAAACCGATGACCCCGAATCAGAGGACGGACCAGCCCTGGTCGCTGCCGTCGCCGAGGTGGCGCTTACCGAATTCGAATGAAGCCAATCCTCTCCAATTGCTACCTGACGGCGGCCCAGCAACCTCGCGCGAGGTATCTGAGCCGCCGTCAGGTTGTTTGGACACGCGGCAGCTCGCCTCCTATCCCCTTCGAGATCCCCGTACCCGGACGGTTGAGTCGATGAAACAATGCGAACAGACACACCCGTCGCTGACGAACAACTGGTCTCTCAAGGAGGAGCACATGACACGAATCGGTTTCATCGGAGTCGGAGAGATCGCCTCGGCGATGGTCGAAGGTCTTGCCGACAGCGAGGCGAAACCCGACTTCCAATTCTTCCTCTCCCCACGCAATGCAGAACGCGCGGCGAAACTCGCTGACTCAATCGAGTCCGCCACGGCCTGCCAGAGCAATCAGGACGTCATCGACCGCAGCGACCTCATCGTCCTCGCAGTCCTGCCGCAGCAGACCGACGCAGTCCTGAACGATCTCGACATTCCTGCCGAAAAGACCCTGGTCAGCGCCGTCGCTGGAATCTCAACGACCACGCTCGAAAACCGGCTTCCGCATTCCCCGACGATCGTGCGCGTCATCCCCCTGCCCGCCGTCCGCGAGCGCAAGGGAGTCACCGCCGTATACCCGGCCAATGACGCGGTCGAAGGGCTGTTGAGTCACCTCGGCGGATCAGTGACCGCAGCAGATGAGACGATGTTCTCCACGCTCTCAGCGGTGACGGCGACGATGTCGGCGCACTTCGCGTTCCTCCAGACGATCACCGCGTGGCTGGTCGACCGCGGCTGGGACCAGGCGGATGCCGATCACTTCATCCGCGGCCAGTTCGTCGGACTCGGCACCACTCTTGCGCAGACAGACGAGCCCATCGACAACCTGGTCGCAGCTCACGAGACCCCGGGCGGCCTTAACGAAATGCTCAATAACGAGTGGATGAACGAGGCCAACCGCAGCTCCCTGGCGTCAGCTCTCGACGCCGTGTTCGACCGCGTCACGAAGTCCGACTGACCCCCAGAACTACCTGACGGCGGCCCAGCAACCTCGCGCGAGGTTGCTGGGCCGCCGTCAGGTAGCAATTACGTATCAGAAGAGGCCGGTGATGTTGCCGTCCTCGGTGACGTCGATCTTCAGCGCCGAGGGTTCTCGCGGCAGGCCGGGCATCGTCATGATGTCGCCGGCGATGACGACGATGAACCCGGCGCCGGCCGATAGCCGCACGTCCTTGACCTCGATGATGTGGTCGGTCGGTGCCCCACGCAGGCTCGCATCCGTCGACAGCGAGTACTGCGTCTTCGCAATGCACACGGGCGCATCGCCGTAGCCCTCATCGGTGAACTGACGCAGTTTCCGTTTCACCTTGGCCGGAAGATCAACATCTTTGGCCTGGTAGATCCGCTGAGCGATCGTGCGGATCTTGTCCTCCAGCGGCCGGTCGAGGTCATAGCTGTACCGTGCCCGCGACGCCGGATCGGCAGCAGGAGCTTCGGCGTCCCCCGAGGCGGTGCCGGCGACGAAGACCGAGCCGTCATCGACAGCGGCCCCGGCATTGCCGATGCCGCCCGCAGCCTCAACGACCGCCTCGGCCAATGCAAGAGCACCCTTGCCACCGTCGGCCCAGTGTGTGGACTCCACGGCCGCAACCCCAAGACCGTCCAGGTGGTTGATCGCCGCAGCCATCTCCTCGTCGGTGTCCGTGGGGAACCGGTTGAAGCACACGACGGGCGTCAGTCCGTAGATCTCGCGCAGGTTCCGGCAGTGCAGCTCGAGGTTGCTCATGCCCTCCAGCACCGCACCAACATCAGCCGAGTTCACATTGGCAACGTCGACTCCCCCGTGGTACTTCAGGGCCCGCAGAGTCGCGACGACGACCACGGCAGAGGGCCAGATCCCGGCGGTGCGGCACTTGATGTCGAGGAACTTCTCGGCTCCGAGGTCGGCACCGAAACCGGCCTCCGTGACCACCCAGTCCCCCAGCGCCAGCCCGGCCTTGGTAGCCAAGAGACTGTTGCAGCCGTGGGCGATGTTCGCGAACGGTCCGCCGTGGATGAACGCCGGCGAATGTTCCAGGGACTGCACGAGGTTCGGCGCCAGTGCGTTGCGCAGCAGCGCGGTCATCGCGCCCGCCGCCCCGATGTCCGCAACGGTGATCGGCTCCCGCCCCCTACTGTGGGCGAGCACGATCCGTCCCAGCCGTTCCTTGAGATCAGCAAGCGAGGTGGACAGGCAGAACACCGCCATGACCTCGCTGGCGACGACGATGTCGAAGGCATCCTCGCGGGGCACTCCCCCGTTGATCCCGCCGAGTCCGACGACGACTCCGCGCAGGGCTCGGTCATTGAGGTCGACGACACGGCGGAGGTGGATACGCCGCGGGTCGACGTCGAGCTCGTTTCCGAAATGGATGTGGTTGTCGAGCATCGTCGCGGCAAGGTTGTTCGCCGCAGCGATGGCCGCGAAGTCGCCGGTGAAGTGGAGGTTGATGTCCTCCATCGGCACAACTTGCGCGTATCCGCCTCCGGCCGCCCCGCCCTTCATTCCGAAGACCGGGCCCATGCTCGGCTCCCGCAGCGCCAGCACGGCCTTGCCGATCTCGGGTTTCGACCGCGCGAGTTCGTTGAGTCCATCAGCAAGACCGATGCTCGTCGTGGTCTTTCCTTCCCCTGCCGGGGTCGGGCTCATGGCAGTGACGAGGATGAGCCTGCCGTCCGTGGCAGTCTCGGCCGCCTGGTCGAGGACGTCGATCGGCACCTTCGCCTTCGTCCATCCGTGGGGAATGATGTCCTTCGCGTCGAGACCCAGCCCAGCGGCGATATCGACGATGGGATCGAGCTCGGCGCTGAGCGCAATATCCATATCTGTGGTCATAAGGCCATCATGCCCGTTCTGCGAGATTTTGTGACCTTCACCGACCCGAGAATTCGCGCAATGTGCACTGAGTTCCGCCCACCGCAACATCGAACTCGCCGAGGCGGCCGACCGCTCACCCCGCATACTCCGAGCACTCCGGGCACCGAGTCATGAGGTCGTGCCGGCAATGGCGAACATGGAGGAGAAACCTCTCAGCTGAGTCCAGCGCGGTCCGCTGCGCCCGAATCGCCGAGAGCCGAGCAGCGATCACCGAGGCACGGCCGGTCTCCCCACGATGCAGGATCGCCCGGATCTCGGCAAGGCTCAAGCCCACGCTCTGACACGACAGCACGATCCGACACCGGCTCAGATGCTCATCCGAATACTCACGGTGCCCGGCCGCAGTGCGGTCCGGCACGACGACGCCTTCGTCCTCCCAGTGCCTGAGCACATGCGCGGCCGTTCCCAGCTGCGCTGCCGCATTCCCGATCTTCATGACTCCATGATGACACCTTGACTTCAGGTTGACCTGAAGTTCTACCGTCGATCCATGATGACGCCGACCGATCGCAGCCCCGCCCTCCGCATATCCACCGACCGCATCACCTTGAGCGACGGCGCCGAGGTGGCCACCACGACCCTCGAACCGACCTCCCACGACAACGTCCAGGACCGCCTCTGCGAGGTCATCATCTGCCACGGAACCCCGTGGTCAGCACGGATGTGGCTGCCGCTTGCCCGCGAGCTCGCCCAGACGAACCGCGTCCGCCTCTGGGACATGCCCGGCTACGGCGACTCGATTCCCGCCACATCCGGCGATTCCATCCCCGATCCCTCCGAAACGTCGGCACAGCCGACGGACAATCCCCTCGCCGAGGCGGCCCCCGCCGTCGATCTCGTCACCCAACGTCATCGACTGGCCGAGCTCATCGACTGCTGGGACGTCTCGAATCCCCACGTCATCGCCCATGACATCGGCGGCGCTGTCGCTCTCGGCGCACACCTGCTCGAAGGCTGCGATTTCGCGTCGTTGTATCTGCTCGACATCGTCACTCTCGACCCGTGGGGCTCACCGTTCTTCCACCTCGTCGCCGAGAACGAAAAGGTCTTCGCCGCCCTCCCACCTCGCCTCCATCGCGCCCTGGTCTGCGAATACATTGCCGGCGCGGCGGCCATGCCAGCCGACGAATCGCCATCGGGCGAAGACCGTTCGAGTCTCAGCGAGGAATGGATCGCCGCACTCAGCGCACCCTGGCGCACCGACGCCGGTCAAGTTGCGTTCTACCGGCAGATCGCCGCGCTGCGCCCCGAGCACACGGCGCCCGTCGTCGACCGCCTCGGCGAGGTGCGCTGCCCGGTCCGTATCGGGTGGGGGTGAGGACGATCCGTGGATTCCGGTCGACCAGGCCGATCGCCTCGCCGAGGCGCTTCCCGGAAACCCGCACGTGGCCCGGTTCCCGCACTCGGGCCACCTCGTGCCGCTCGAGGCACCGCACGATCTGTTCGTCGATGTGACCGCTTGGCTCGACGTGTGAGAGTCGTGTGCGCGAAGATGGCGGTATGCGCGCATTCGACGAGCTCGTCACCGAGGCACAATCCGCCGATGTCACTGGCTGGGGGTTCGACTGGCTCGCTGGGCGCACCACCGAAGAGCGACCACCCTGGGGTTACGCAAGTCTTCTTGCCAGGCGGTTGTCGACGGCAACGGCGGCCCTCGACATCGATACCGGCGGCGGGGAGGTCATCGACGAGGCACCGGTGCTGCCGCCGCGCATGGCGGTGACCGAGTCGTACCGCCCCAACATCGCCGTGGCCCGTCACCGGCTCGGTCCGCGTGGCGTCGATGTCGTCGAAGCCGACCCGCACAGGCTGCCTTTCGCCAACGGCAGCTTCGACCTTGTCACTTCCCGCCATCCCGTGAGCCCCGCCTGGTCGGAGATCGCCCGGGTGCTTGTCCCCGGAGGCACCTATCTCGCCCAGCACGTCGGTCCGGCCTCGGCGTTCGAGCTCATCGAGTTCTTCCTCGGATCGCTGCCGGAAAATCGCCGCTCACGGCACCCGCAGACCGAATCCGAATCCGCCGAGGCGGCCGGACTCACGGTCGAAACGCTGCGCACCGCGCGCTGCCGCATGGAGTTCTTCGACGTCGGTGCGATCGTGTGGATCTTGCGCAAATGTCCGTGGTGGGTGCCCGATTTCTCGGTTGCCGACTATCTTCCGCAGCTGCAAGAGCTCGACAGGCAGATGCGCAACGGCGAGCCCTTCGTCGCGCATTCGACGCGGCACCTCATCATCGCGTCAAAGCGCTGAGGCAATTCATCGCGACAGGACGCTGAGACACCTCGCCGCCAGATCACATCGTCGAAGCGACGCCCACCCGGAACCGATCCGGAACATCGCCGGCACCCGTAGCGAGGTCGGCGGCAAATTCGCCGAGCAGCGGCGCGAATTTCGCCCCGTGCCCCGAACAGGCCGAGACGATGACGAGACCGTCGACTTCGTCGATGACGAAATCCTCGTTCGGAGTGTTCGTGAACAGACACGTCGTCTCCGCATACGGTTCCGGAATGAGTCCCGGCAGGTTCCGCTTCGCATAGTCGATCATCCGAGCCCGCATCTCCTCGGTGATCTGTCCGTCCTGGTCAAGAGCCGAATCGATGACCTTGCCACCGTTGAACTGCGCGAACTTCTGCCCCGCGAAACCGGCGTCCCGCCCGCCGGGCAGTCCGTAGGTGAACATCTCCCCGGATTTGTGGATGAACGTCGGCCACGGTGTGCTCGGCCGACCGTCCGCACCGGCATCACGGTAGGGCATGTGAAACGCCTGTTCCTGCCGGACTTCGAATGTCGGCAGCGCCTCGAGGAACGCTTGCGGAAGACCAAGATCGCCGAGGAGGTCGGGCAGCCACCCGCCCGCCGCGACGATGACGCGGTCACCTTCGACAATGTCCCCCGGCGCCGAGATGACACTGAAGCCGCCCGCGGATCGTCGGGCCACCTCGGTGACCGTCCAATCTGTGAGGATCCGGGCACGTCCGGTGTCCACCGCACGGTCGATCATGGTGGTCACCGTGGTCTCGGCATCGATGACGCCGGCGGCGGGGTGCCACAGCACGTCGGTGTCGAAGGCGAACTGCGGCCACCGTTCTGCGGCACTCTCGGGATCGAGGACCTCGTACTCAACGCCGACATCATCGAAGATTTCGGCGAGCAGATCGGTGTGCCGGGCGTCGCCGAAGTCGAGCGCTCCCGTGCGGGTGATCAGCTCAGTTCCCGATTTCGTTTCGAGGTCGTCCCACAGCTCACGCGCACGCACAACGAGTTCGGTGTAGAGACGATCCGGATAGGCGTAGCGGAAGATGCGGGCCGAACCGTGGGAGCTGCCACGATCGTTGGCCGGGGTATGCCGTTCGAGCACGGTGACGTCCTCGCCACGCGAGGTCAGCGAATACGCGGCCGCGGCACCAGCCAACCCTGCTCCGATGACGATATGAGAGACCAAAACTCTGCTCCCCTACTCGGATCGCTCTACTCTCGGATCGCCTACTTCTGCTCGGGCAGCATTCCCGCGGCCTCGACGGCGCTGCGGACGATCTCCTCGAGACCGAACTCGGCCTTCCAGCTGAGCAGGGCGGAGATCCGGGTGACATCGGCGACCAACGCAGGCGGATCACCTGCGCGACGCTCGCCCATGTCGGGGACGATGTCACGGCCGGTCACCTCGGCGATGGTGTCGATGACTTCCTTCACCGAGGCGCCGGTACCGGTGCCGACGTTGAACACGGTCTCCGTGGTGCCGCCGGCCTTCATGTAGTCGAGGGCGGCGATATGCGCCTCGGCGAGGTCCTTGACGTGGACGTAGTCGCGGATGCATGTGCCGTCGGGGGTGTCGTAGTCGTCGCCGAAGATGATCGGCGCCTTGCCGTCCTTCAGCCGTCCGAGCACGATCGGGATGAGGTTCATGACGGCGGTGTCTGCGAGTTCGTTCCAGCCGGCGCCGGCGACGTTGAAGTAGCGCAGCTTCACGGCATTGAACGTGGTTCCCCGCATCTGCGAGGCGGTGATCTGGTTGTCGATCATCCACTCGCCGATGAGCTTCGTCTGGCCGTAGGGGTTGATGGGTCGGCACTCGAGGTCCTCGGGCACCATGTCGACATCGGGCATGCCGTAGGTCGCCGCTGAGGAGGAGAAGACGAGCGATTCGATGCCGGTCGCTTCGACGGCTGAGAGGATATTCGTCAGCGCGCCGATGTTCTGCCGGTAGTACATGACCGGCTCTTCGACGGATTCACCGACCTGCTTCTTCGCGGCGAAGTGGATGATCGAGTCGACGCCGTGTTCCCTGATCGCGGACACCAGGCGTTCCTCGGCGTCGGCGGCGGCGAGGTCGAGGTTGACCACAAGAAGGCCCTCGACGCGAGCGTCGATGCCGGTGGAGAAGTCATCGACGACGAGCACATCGTCGCCGCGTTCGGTGAGCAGTCGCACCACGTGCGAACCGATGTAGCCTGCCCCTCCGGTCACCAGAACTGCCATTGACCGCGTCCTCCTTCGTCTCTTCGACACGTCGGTATCAGAATACGCGTTCAGGTGTCCGAGTTCAGATTCGGTCTGAAAACCCCGTGAGGAAAGCTTCGGAATTCGCCGTCCCCCTGGCCAGGAACAGACGGCCCTGCCACAGTGGGAAAATGCACATCCTCCTTATCTGCGATCCCGGGCCTCCGAGCCGCCGTGTGGCCTCGTTCAAGGACGAGTTTGCCGAACTCCTCCGGCAGGATTTCGAGTCGGAGGTGACTGTCGAAGTGTGCACGGAGGCGCTCCGGGTCCAGGCCGACCACCGACTGGAGTTGTCGACGCTCGATGCGATCGTCGACCGCTACCCTGACGCCGACCTCGTCATCATGCTCACGGACATTCCGCGCCACACCCACGGCAAACCGCTGATCGCCGAGGTGCTGCCCGAACGCAATGTCGCCGTGATCTCCTACCCACCCTCGGAGCGCTGACGACGAAGCGCCGTCTGTTGAAGATCTATATGGGCTGCCTCAATCAGCTCCTGCCCGATGAGCACCTGCCTGCCAAGGCGCATCGTCTGCCGCGCTGGGGGCAGTGGTCGAGCAGAGCCGAATCGGGGCGTCGCACGCTCCACTCGCACACATTCACGGGCGGTCCCCGCCTCGTCCTGGGCATGACCATGGCCAATGAGCCGCTGCGGATGGCCCGCAGGCTCTCACGAGCCATGGCCGCAGCCGCTGCCACAGGAGCATTCGGCATCTTCTACAGCTCCATCTGGCAGATGTCCCACCATCTGTCTACCGCCCGCCTCATCTCGATCGGCGCCATCGCCATCGCAGTCATGGTCGGCTGGCTGATCACGATCAATCGCCTCTGGGATCGCCCGGTCAATGAACGCCTTGCTCAGGTCGTCTTCTACTACAACCTGTCCACCGTACTCACACTCATCATCTGCGTGACGGGCCTCTACGCTTTGCTGGTCATCGGCATCCTCGCCGGAGGGCTCATCGTCATCGACCCCGAGTTCATGGCCCAGACGATCCACCGGCCGGAAGCCCGGCTGACGAACTACCTCGACATCGCGTGGTTGAGCGCAGCGATGGGCGTCGTCGCCGGCGCACTCGGCTCAAGCTTCGACAGCGACATCGACCTCAAGAATCTCACGCACGCCCAGCGGCTGCGTTCCCGCGTCTATATCGCCCAAGACGATGAGTCAGGCACACCCTGACGGGGGTTACGTGCCATCTGCGGCAGCGTTATGGTGGCCACAGACTCCGGGTCAACGCGAAACCGGAGAGAACAGGAGCAAGAATCATGACACAGTCAGTGACAGTTCCCGACCCCCATGGCTCAGAGAAGACCACTCGCGAGAACGCCGAACGCGGCTTCGTCGCCTCCGACGCCCTGACCAAGAACCTCCAAACGGTTCTGGTTGACTTCATCGCTCTGAGCCTGACTGCCAAACAGGCGCATTGGAATATCGTGGGCACGAACTTCCGCGACCTCCACCTCAACCTCGACGAAGTCACGGACATCGCCCGTGCAGGCAGCGATGAGATCGCTGAACGCATGCGTGCCCTCCACGCCTCTCCGGACGGTCGCCCCGCGGTGATCGCCGAACAGACAGGGTTGCCGGAGTTCCCGAACGGAGAGATCAGCACCCACGACGCCATCGACCACGTGGTCGCGTCGATCGAGGCAACCGTGGCGTCGATGCGCAGCACCCATGACGAGGTCGACCCGGCGGACCCGACGACCGCCGACATCTTCCACAGCTACATCGCCCAACTCGAGCAGCAGGCCTGGTTCATCAGCGCAGAGACCCGCACACCCAAGTGAGTCGGTGCGACTGAGCAGCCACTCTGGTCTTCGGGCCGCCTCCCCGTCCTCACGGTCGGGCAGGCAGCCTTTCGTCGTCGACGCCCGGCACCGGCATCAACGCCCGTCGATGATGCCGACGAGGTGTTCGGCAATGGCCAGTGCCGAGGTGGCTCCTGGGGACGGCGCATTCCTGACGAACATCGTGGCTCCCGCCCGATCGATGACGAAGTCATCAACGAGTGTTCCGTCCCGATTCATGGCCTGCGCGCGGATTCCACGGGTGGCGCGGTGGCCGCCGGCTCCCGCGAGGGAGGGGACATAGCGGGCCGCCTCGGCGACGAATCTCTCAATGGAGAGCACCCCTGGCAGCTCACGGGCAGCGGTGGCCATATTGCCTGCGGCGAAGCGCCAGAATCCGGGGTCGGCGGCCACGGCCAGGGAATCGGGGATGTTGAGGCCGAGACCTCGGTAGCCTTCGCGGGAGAAGGAGAGGAAAGCGTTGGGCCCGATCATCAGTCCGCCGTCGATGCGGCGGGTGACGTGGACGCCGAGGAAGGGATACTTCGGGTCCGGGACGGGATAGATGAGTCCGTTGACCGTATTGCTGTGCGCCTCGTCGAGGATGAAGTACTGCCCGGAGAAGGGCACCACGGTGGGGGTACGTTTCTGTCCGGAGCGGGCGGCGAGGCGGTCGGACTGGAGGCCGGCGCAGACGATGACGTGGTCGAATTCCTGGGCGTCGACCGGAGTGTGGACGATGGCGGAGCCGCGGGAGGTGGGGCCGCCTCGGTGATCGATGCTTTTGACCGGGGTGGAGAGGCGAACGCGGCCGCCGTGGGCGCGGAAGTCGGTGACGAGGGCGTCGGTGAGGCCGGGGTAGTCGATGATCGCGGTGTGGGGTGAGTGGAGGGCTGCGAGGCCTTCGGCGTTCGGTTCGATGTCACGCAGGCCGTCGCGGTCGACTAGGGCGATGTCGGGGACCCCGTTAGCCAAAGCACGGTCATGGATGGCGTGAAGACGTTCGACTTCTGCTTCGTCGGTGGCGACGACGACCTTGCCACATTCGTCGAAGGCGACGTTGTGTTCCGCAGCGAAGTCGGTCAGGAGGGAGACGCCTCTGCGGCAGAGGGTGGCTTTGAGGCTGCCGGGTTCGTAGTAGAGGCCAGCGTGGACGACTCCGGAGTTGTGACCGGTCTGGTGGGCGGCAGGGTGGTCTTCTTTCTCGAAGAGAGTGACATCGGCAGAGTCGTGGCGAATGAGGACCTCGCGTGCCACTGCGACGCCGATGATGCCGGCCCCAATGACTGCCCATCGTGTCTTCTTCGCCATGCCTCAACTCCTTCGTCGAATGTCGTCACTTCTGCCGGTTGAGCCGACTTTAGGCGACGGCGGGGCGTCTTGCGCGTTCCGTCCACACCGCGGGAGTCGGGACCTTGTCTGTCACCATACGGTCACAGACGGATTTCGCAGCAGCACGCTCGTGTCTCAATCCATGACATAAACGGGCGTACGCAGTGACTCAACTATGACTGTGGCAATTTTCAGTTCGTCAGACTGCGCTCATCCGAACAAGCCTTTCACCTGCAGATTCATAGAATCGGGCAGAAACGAGACTTGCCGCCGCAGACATCCGCAGCAGCCATCCAAACCTACCTTGGCGTAACTATAACGACGAGGTAACTTTTCCTGTGATCTGCTGATTACTTTTTGATTACTCCGTAACGTTGTGAGCGTCCTGTCAGAAAACTGCCTGTTTCCGTCCAGGCGGCGCCTGGACCTGATCAGGGTCTGAACGATGTGGAGAACCATGAGAATACTGAGAGGCCGGCCCGGAGCCGGTCGGAAGATCGCGGTGGGGTCTGTCGCCGCGGCGACAGCGGTGGGACTGACCCTGCTGACGACCTCGCCCGGTGCCGCCGATGAACAGAATCCGAACGAAAACTCAGAAGCCTACGGGCAACTGATCGATGCCGACATTTTGACCGCAGACGCTGTCGACGCTCTCTCGGCGTACAGCAGTTCTCCGTCCAGCACGGACGCGGACAGCACTCCGATCAACGCTGAGGTGCTCCAAGCCATCGGAGTCGAACTCCCCGGAATCGGCATCCCGCTCATCAGCAACGAGGGCGGCGACGGCCTCCTCGAACTCGGCGAAGGCGGAGCACTCAACACCTATGGGCACGCTCCTGCCTACAACGACGCCACGGCCAGTGCCGGCGCCGTCGGGACGGACGGCGGCCTCAATCTCGATGACATCAACAATGGCGAGTACGGCAACGCCAAGGTCGATCTGACTTCAGTGCTCGGCCAGCTCAACCTCGACGGGGTCACCGATCAAATCGTCGATGAGCTCAGTCTCGAACTCGGTGCGATCGCGTCGACGGCCAACAGCAACGGCGAAGCCGACGACTCCGAATACGCCGTCGCCGACGGAATCCTCACAGTCTCTAGCCCCGCGGTCGGCGGCCTGTCCGACGACCTCAACGAAGTCGTCGACGGTGCCGGTGGCACTCTCGAAGAGGTCATCGGCGACGAGGGCCTAGTCAACGAACTGGCCGGTATCGGACTGAATCTGAACGTCGGGATCGCCTCCGTCAATATCGGAGGAGACGACACCCAAGTGTCGGTCCAGGTTCGCGATGCGCTCAACAGCGTTGTCGAGAACGTCGTGAACGAGGCACTCGAAGATGAAGCTGGCATCGTTTCGATCGATCTCGCCAATGGCGACATCCAGATCGACCTCGCGAAGATCGTCAAGGGCGGAGACGCCTCTGACCTCAACGGTCTCGACCCGAACACCCAGGTGCTCACCTCGGACACGATCTCTAAAATCACCGACGCGGTGGCCGACGCTCTCGGCGCGCTCTCCGGCAAGGTCAACGAGACACTGTCTGATGCGCTCAACGATGTACATCTCGTCATCGAGCTCCCTGCGAACATTTCTGCACTCGGAATTCCCGCCGTCAACGGCAAGGTCACTGTGGACGCCACGCTCGGTCAACTGGCCGGCACGGACGACTCCGACCCGACAGTCACCACCGATCTCTCAATTGCGGGCGTTCCTGTGGGCAGTGTGCTCAATGCCATCACTCAACCGGTGATCAACGCTGTCCTCGGTATCACCGAGCCTCTCATCGGCGGGATCCTTGATTCGACGGCTGATGAAGTCGCCGATGCTGTGACCGGCATCGTCAACCCGCTCCTGACCTCCCTCGACCCAGTCTTCGAGGCACTCAATCAGGTCGTAGATCTCACGATCAACGAGCAGCCGACCGCTAAGGATCCTGCAGAGGAAAGCCAGGTCAAAGGCAACAATGGGCCTGGCTTCACGGTCAGTGCAGTGAGCTTGGAACTGCTCCCAGCCGCGGACGCCATCGACATCAACCTTGCGTCGTCCTCGGTCCGTGCGACCGCGGACGCTCCGGAGGAGCCCGGTGACGATGATGTGAACGCAAATGCAGCGGCTTCGGCTGCCGCATCGGCAACCGCCGATGACGACGGCAACGAAGCTGCCCAGGCAGCTTCGCAGGCCGCGGCCAACGACGACGCCACGTCAACCGCTTCGGCCGCCGCCGACGAGGATGCACAAGCTGCGGCTGAGGCTGCGGCGACGGAAGACGCATCTACCACCGCTTCGACCGACGCGACGACAGACGAGAACGCGTCGTCGACAGCCGCGTCCGAGGCCGCAGCGAACGCCGACAACACCGATAACACGAATGCGGAATCCTCCGCCGCAGCGAACGCCGACCCGGCGGCAGCTGCGTCGGCGGCCTCGACGGCAGATTCGTCAGCCACCGCATCGGAGAACGCAGCGGCAGACGCCGACGCCGATCCATCGGCAAATGCCGATCCCAACGCGGATGCAGCTGATGAAGCAGATGCGAACGTGAATGCAGCGGCTTCGGCTTCGGCATCTGCCGACGCTGACGTCGACGGCGATCCCGCCGCTCAGGCTGCAGCTCAGGCTGCAGCCGACAACGATGCGAACAGCGCAGCATCGGCAGCAGCGAACGAGAACGCCGAAGCAGCAGCGGAATCCGCCGCTAACGAAGAAGCTTCCTCGGAGACCTCGGCGGATGCGACATCAGATCCGAACGCATCGGCGCAGCAGGCAGCCAACGCCGCCGCAAACGCCGACAACTCGGATTCGACCAACGCTGATACCTCAGCAGCGGCCGATGCCAACGCGGCGGCAGCAGCCAGCACCGCAGCGACGGCGGACTCTTCTTCAGAAGCTTCGGCCTCGGCTGCAGCAGATGCGGATGATTCCACGGTCGCGGATGCCAGCAATGAGACCACCGCGAACGCGAATGCTTCGGCCTCGGCCGCTGCATCCGCTCAGGCTGACGCTGACACGGACCCTGCTGCTCAGGCAGCAGCCGAAGCCGCGGCCGATGAAGATGCCAACAACACAGCATCTGCAGCGGCGGACGAGAACGCCGAGGCAGCTGCCGAATCGGCCGCCAACGAAGAGGCGACCTCGGAGACCTCAGCCGACGCGACGACCGAGTCCAACGCTGCAGCTCAGGCCGCAGCAACGGCAACGGCCGACAGCAACGATGAGGACTCGGCGAGCGCAGACACCACCGCGGAAGCCGATGCCAATGCAGCGGTAGCCGCTTCGGTGGCAGCGAACGCCGATTCCTCGGCTGCAGCTTCGGCTGAAGCCGCTGCGGATGCCGATGGCGCTGATAACGGAGCCGCGGCCACCGCCTCGGATGATTCCGACGCGAACGCCAATGTGAACGCAGCGGCCTCGGCTTCGGCGTCCGCCACGGCCACCGCTGATGCTGACGCAGATCCGGCGGCGCAGGCAGCCGCTCAGGCAGCAGCTGACAACGATGCCAACAACACGGCATCGGCAGCAGCTGACGAGAACGCCGAAGCAGCCGCAGAGTCCGCCGCCAACGAAGAGGCCTCCTCGGAGACCTCAGCGGATGCGACATCGGATCCGAACGCATCGGCGCAGCAGGCAGCCAACGCCGCCACAAACGCCGATAACTCGGATGACAGCAATGCGGAGGCTTCGGCTGCGTCCAACGCCAACGCCGGTGCCGCCGCTTCGGCAGCGTCGACGGCGGACTCCTCCTCGGAGGCTTCTGCTTCTGCAGCGGCAGACGGCGCTGAGGCTGACGCAGCCGCTGAAGGCGCAGAGGCGAACGCCTCGGCCGACGGCGACGAGGCCAACGCTTCGTCGGCAGACGATGCAAATGAGGCTTCGGCTGATTCGGACCAGGCCGCATCGGCCAACGCAGGTTCGGCAGCCAACGCCGGATCCGGTTCGAACACCTCGGCCGGTTCGAGCACGAACGCCTCGGGCAATGCTGGTGGCGACCTGCCGCGGACGGGTGCCGACGGCCTCCCGGCCATGGTCGGATTCGCCGCGCTGCTC
This sequence comes from Brevibacterium sp. Lmc1, assembly GCF_057654315.1. Taxonomy (NCBI): domain Bacteria; kingdom Bacillati; phylum Actinomycetota; class Actinomycetes; order Micrococcales; family Brevibacteriaceae; genus Brevibacterium; species Brevibacterium sp. Lmc1. The sequence goes on from NZ_CM172803.1 coordinate 3,186,402, forward strand.
CTCGCCGGAGGTGCCGCAGCGGTGTGGGCAACCCGCCGCTACCGCGCCGGCAAGCATTGAGGGTGACCCAGCTCAGTCACTGAGCTGAAACCGCCAACGGCGGGGTCGGAGTGAGAACTCCGGCCCCGCCGTTTGCATCCCCGTCGCTTCCTGACCGCCGACAACGGGCCACGGCCTCGACCGCAGGTCAGGGATCGCGGGGAGCCCCGACCCCGACGCACGAGACCTACAACCCGCGCCCGGCCTCCCACGGCTCTTCCGAGGCACCGGTGATCAGAGCGTTGACCGACATCGCCTGCGCATCGGTGAACGAGGCGATATAGTCCACGACCGCCCGCGCCCGACCACGCCGCACGATGCCGGCCGCGCCCTCCTCCCCCAACGCAGCAGGGTTGCGCGCGTACAGATCCGAGTACTCCTGCGTGGCCGCCTCGACGGAATCGACCAGACGCCGGGGAATCCGCGTCGCCTCATCCGGATCGAGCAGCCACTCATGGAATCCCTCGACCAGGGACGCGATGATCCGCGTCTGCCCACGCTGATACACGGCGAGGTCAGAGCGTTCGAGCACGAAGCGCGAATGCACGAATTTCAGCACCACGACATCGTGCCAAGCCTCCTGGCTCAGCCGCACGTGACCGCTGCGGATATGCGGGTCCGGGTCGACGACGATGGAGGCCTGCAACCGGTCGATCCACCTCCGGGTGAATCCGGTGACCGCCCGATCCGCTTCCAGTCCTCCGTCGTAGGGAACGCCGAGCAGCCCCTCGACAAGGTCCCGGTTGACCCGCTCCACCGACTCTCGGAACGCCTCCTCCGACGCGATCCACGGGTCCTTGTCCCCGATGTGTCGCCGGATCGCTTCGAGGGCATGCCCGGGCCGCCGCCGGTCCAATTCTGCAGAGTCCAAGGCCGCCAACTCGCGATGATCGCGCAGCCACCGCCCGAGCTCAGCGGACACGGCCGTGTACTGCAGCACGTTCGACCGGTAGAAATCGTCCAGGTCGTGCACCGCGTACGCAATATCGTCGGCGACGTCCATGACCGCGCATTCGAGCGTCTGCTGATACTTCCCGATCGCCGGGAACGCCGAGAGCACGTCCGCCATCTCCTCGACCTCGGTGGCATAGGCGGAGAACTTCATCGCTCCCTCGCTGACATCGTCACCGACCCCACGTGGCATCCGTGCCGCCGACGACGCCCGATCGCCTGTCCATTCCCCGCGCTCCCACGGATACTTGAGCACCGCAGCCCGAATCGCGCGCGTGAGATTGAGACCGCGCGCCGTGGCCTCGCAGCTGTCGAGGGCGGTGAGAATCCGAAACGTCTGCGCATTCCCCTCGAACCCGTCCTCAAGACGCAGAACCTGCCGCGACACCCGGTCGAGTTCCTTCTCGCCGAGGTGGCCGAACGGCGGGTGCCCCAGATCGTGAGCGGCCGCGGCCGCCTGCACGACAACAGGATCACATCCGCCGAGGCGGCTCACCGTTTCCCGGGTCCCATCGTCGGCGTTGTTCAACGTGATCGCGATCGACCGGGCCACCGCGGAGACCTTGAGCGAATGCGTCAGCCGGTTGTGGATGACCGTGCCGGATCCGGCCTGCGGTATGACCTGGGTGACCGAGGCAAGGCGGGAGAAGAACGGGGAGAACCGGATCCGTTCGATATCGACGCGGAACTCGTCCTCTCCGGGGCGGGCCTCCTCGGCGACATTGCGATCGCGACCTCCGGTGGTGTGAAATCTCTGTCGTTCCATGAACTCAGACTACCGATTCCGCACCCTGAAGATCCTCTATTGCTACCTGACGGGGGCTCAGCAACCTGGCGCCAGGTTGCTGGGCCCCCGTCAGGTAGTAAGGGGATCCCTTGAGACTCAGATCACAGCATCGTATGGTGAAGATACCTATAGGAGGTGGTCACGATGACCGGAGTCAATGAGGATTTCTACCAGCCAGCGACCCAACCTGGTGACATCATCGAAGTCGAGGACGAAGAGACCGGCGAGATGGTCAAACACGTCATCTACCTCGACGAATTCGGCAACGGCACGAAGACGCGGCCGCTGTCCGAAGAAGAACTCGAAGACCTCGACGAGGCGCCCGAGACCTGATCGCGAACCAGCCGCCATCAGTCATCCGAGGTCAGGCCCATGCGTGCGAACAGCCGTGCGGCGGTGGCCCGTGAACTCTGCTTGACCACCTGCCCGAGCTCGGGGTCTCCGGCCAGCAGCGATTCCGCGAGTCCTTTGGCCTGCGCGAAAGCGATGTGGGCCGGCAGCGGCGGCGTGTTGCGGTCGCAGCGGACGTCGAGGACGACCGGCCGGTCGGCGGCGAATGCCTGGTCGAGGGCCGCGTCGATCTTCTCCGGATCGTCGACGCGGATGCCTTTGAGCCCGAGCAGCTCCGCATATCCGGCGTAGTCCATCGATTCGACCAGCTGGGCCGTGTCCCACCTCGGGTCTCCGGCCTCCCGCATCTCCCAGGACACCTGGTTGAGGTCGCCGTTGTCGATGACGAGGACGACGAAGGTGAAGTTCGACCATTCCCGCCAGTGGCGTTTGACGGTGAGCAGACCGTTCATTCCCATCATCTGGAAGGCTCCGTCGCCGATGGTGCACACTACCGGGCGATCGGGATGCGCGAACTTGCCGGCCAGCGCATAGGGCATTGCGGCGAGCATTGACGCCATCCGACCCGAGAGGTTGCCCATCTGTTTCGGTCCCAGTTCGATGTGGAAGCCGTACCAGTCGGCTGTGCTCCCGGCGTCGCAGGTGATGATCGCGTTCTCGGGCAGATGTTCGTTGAGGGAGACGAATACACGGCGGGGGTTGATTGGGTCGGCTTCGGTCATGGCGACCCGAGTGTTCTCCTTCTTCCACGCCCGGTTCTCATCGGCGATCTTCTCCTGCCACCCGGTCTCGTGCTGGCTCAGATGCGACTGCAGGGCAGCCAGCGTGGTCTTCGCGTCGCCCCACAGGTTGACCTCGGTGGGATAGCGGATCCCCAGGTGACGCGGCGACAGGTCGATCTGCACGGCACGTGCCTGCCCGGTCGGCGGCATGAACTCGCCATAGGGGTAGTTCGTGCCGATCATGAGCAGGGTGTCGCATTTCTGCATCATGTCGTAGCTCGGCCGCGATCCCAGCAATCCCAGCTGCTGGGTGTGGAAGTCGACATCACCGGGCACCACCTGTTTGCCCAACAGGGTGGTGATGACACCAGCACCGAGGCGCTTCGCCACGGCGATGACCTCATCGGTCGCTCCGATCGCGCCCTGTCCGACGAGCATGGCGACCTTCTCACCGCTGTTGAGGACTTCGGCCGCGCGGGCGAGCGCGTCGTCGTCGGGTCGCAGGCGGTCCTCGGCGTAGCCGATGCCGGTACGGGAGACGAAATGCTCGACCGCCGGCTCTTCCATGTCCATCGTCTGTACGTCGGCGGGCAGGACGACGACGGCCGGACCGCGGTAGGCCTTGGCCATGCGGACGGCTTTGTCGACGACGAGCTGCGCGTGCATCGGCGCGGCCACTGTCTGCACGAACACCGCGGCGTCGGCGAAGAGTCGTTCGAGGTTGATCTCCTGTTGGAATTCGGAACCCAACGACACTCGCGCCTGCTGCCCGACGATGGCCACGACTGGGGCGTTGTCACCCTTGGCGTCGTAGAGGCCGTTCATGAGGTGGATGGCGCCGGGGCCCGAGGTCGAGACGCACACGCCCACCTCACCGGTGAATTTCGCGTGGGCGGTGGCCATGAACGCCGCCTCCTCCTCGTGGGTGGGGCGCACATAGGTGAAGTCCTTGCCCTCGTCCTGCGCTCGGCCCATAGCCCCGTCGAAGCCGCCGATGCCGTCGCCGGGGTATCCGTACCAGTGGTGCAGATCCCAGGCGATGAGCCGATCGATGATGAAGTCGCTGACGGAGGTCGCCATGTGCCTTCTCCTCACGAATACTCGCGTGTCGAATGTGCCAAGCCGACGTGCTGCGACGCGGCCCAGCCTGGCCCTCCAGGCTTGTCCTGGCACCGTCAGCTGTCAAGACTCCGAAGCCCCGTCGCCCGGGCCTCACCGACCATCGCCGCGGCATGTCGCCCGGCGGATGGGATCAGCACAGAAGGGGGTGTCTTGTCCTCGCGAACAGCGGCCTCACCACGAGGCCCGCACCGTTTCCGTCGGCCCATCGACTTCCGTGAAGCCCGCGTCGACGACGCTGACCTGCTGCTCGTTCGCCGCCCACGCGTCCTTCGTCGCAGTCTGCACGCGCAGACTGAACCCCGACTCACGCCAGCGGTCGCGCACCTCGTCGGGCATCTGCTCGAACGCCAGCTGCGCGGCATGACCGCATTGCGCGGCGGCCTTCCCGGTCGTGAGCGTCAGGTCGGGAGAGAGTTCGATCGTCACAACCGCCTCGGCGGCGGGGATCGAGGATTCGCCCTCATCCGGGAATTCGGTGCCGCCGACCTGCAGCTTCTTCAGCTCCGGTGGCAGGGGTTCGACGGGGCCGGGTGCGAAGACGAACGCCTCGGCGGGAGCGAAATCGTCGGTGCCGCCGAAGGTCACGCTCACGCATCCGAGTGCCCGGGCGTCCTCGAGCTTCTTCCCGTCACCGCGGCGCACGACCTTGCGGATCGCTCCGTCACGCCAGTATTCGACGGCCTCGTTCCAGTCCCCGCCCGGCCGCGACCGCTGATCGTCGAGGAAAGTCACAACCGCGCGGGCAGTGGCCTCGAGGACATCGATGTGGCGAGCGATGGCGGTCTTGGACCGACGCACGACGATCGGCAGTGACCATGGGATTTCGTGGTCGGTCTCGTGCCTGCGCATGTGTTCGGTCAAGGGTTCGCTCCTGCAGTGTCTTCGGCGGTGAAGGACTGGTGTCACAGTCCCCTTGTCATAACAGCGACGATCGGCGGATATTCCGGATCTTCGCAGGTGAGTCCTACCGTGGCCGCCGCCGCTGGCCTCGCTAAGCTGGGAATCATTGCCGCCGACCAAGAATGAGGCTGATGATTCCCGGCGTGACCGTCGACCCCGCGCTCACCGAAGCGCTGCTGGCCACCATTCCTGCCTACATCGTGGCATCGATGTCGCCACAGATGCGCGAGGTCATGGCCGTCCAAGCCACTCGGGCCGACGCGTGCCGACGAGCCGGCGAGGACTTCGCCGCCGCCGGTGACCTCTCCCCTGCCGCTCGATCCTTGGCCGCCAAACGCGCCGAATACCGGACTGAACGCGCGCTGTGGAACGAAGGCGGCCCGACCATGGCCCGCACCGATGATCTCCACATCCGCACCGCCGACGTCGACGTTCCGATCCGCATCCATCGCCCCACCACCGAGGCGGTCCTGCCCGGTCTCCTGTTCCTCCACGGCGGTGGGTTCAGCCTCGGCGACCTCGATACACATGACCGGATCATGCGCGTGCTCGCCGCTGCCGGCGGCTTCGCCGTGATCGGAGTCGACTATTCGCTGTCGCCGGAGGTGAAGTTCCCGCAGGCGCTGCACGAGTGTGCCGGGGTCGTCGACCACCTCGCCGGCCACGGTGAGGATTTCGGCATCGACGGCACACGTCTGGCCATCTCCGGAGATTCGGCTGGGGCGGTTCTCACCCTCGGCGCAGGTCTGCTTCTGCGCGATGAACCGGAGACCATCGGGGCGAGTCCCGCGAGCTTCTCGGCTCTGCGCGCCCTCCTGCCCATCTACGGCAGCCACGGTCTCATCGACTCGGCCAGTCGCAGGCTCTACGGCGGCGACTGGGACGGCATGGGCATCCACGACCTCAGCAACCTCCTCGACGACTACCTGCCGACCCCGGAGGACGAACATTCACCGTTCGTCGCGCACCTCACCGCCGATCTGTCCGGTCTGCCGCCGGTGTTCGTCGCGGCCGCCGGGCTCGATCCGCTGCGCGACGACAGCCGGGCATTGGCCAGAACCCTGCAGCGGGCAGGCAACGACGTCCGCTTCGAGGAGTATCCGCATGTGCTCCATTCGTTCCTCCATTTCGGTCGGGTGCTCGACGACACGAACACCGTGCTTCACAATGCCGCCGAGTTCGCCGCACGTCGTCTGAACTGATTCCTGCAGTCTGCGGCACCGTCGGACTGCCGTTGCCGCTCGCGTTCGATCTCAGCGTCGAACTCGGCGCCGAGGAGCAGCGAGAGGTTGACCATCCACACCCAGGCGAGCCCGACGATCACTCCCCCGATCGACCCATAGGTGACGTTGTAGCTGCTGAAGTTGTTGATGTAGAGAACGAAGCAGGCCGACACGGCAAGCAGCACGAGCAACGCGACGAACGCACCGAGGCTGACCCACCGGAACTTCGGCTGCCTGACGTTCGGGGTCACGTAGTAGAGCAGGGCGATGAGCAGCATGACGAAGAAGACGAAGACCGGCCATCTGACCACGTTCCAGATCAGCAGGGCAACGGCGCCCATTCCGATGAACTCGCCGAGCGTTTCGGCGATGGGCCCGGACAGCACGAGCAGCAGCCCCAGAGCGGCCAGGACGATGAGCGTGACCACGGTCATCAGGAGCATGAGCGGCTTGAACTTCCAGTACGGCCGAGTCTCCTCGACCCGGTAGACAGCGTTCAGAGCACGGCCGAATGCGCCGATGTATTTCGACGACGACCAGATCGCCAGCAGCAGGCTGCCGATGAGGGTGGCTCCGGCCGAGGACGACTCGGTGAGTTCGACGATGAACGGGCGGATCGCCGTGGCGGCCTCGGCCGAGACTCCGTGGACCAGGGAGAGCACCGCCTTCGTGGTCGACTCGGCTTCCCCGACCACCCCGAGCAGCGACACCATGGCGAGGATCGCCGGGGCAGCAGAGAGCAGAGCGTAGAAGCTCAGCCCGGCTGCTCTGTCGAGGCACTCGTCGTCGAGCAGACGCCGAAGAGCGCCCTTGACGATTCGCACTCGGTTCAACCGTGGCCCGGCCCGTCTCAACGCTGTCCCACTCTGTAGTCTTTGGCCGCGTGGATCATCGCATTGAGAGTCGCGATGACCGGCACGGAGAAGAAGGCCCCGGCGATGCCCGCCACCGCTGCTCCCGCTGTCACACCGAGGATCACCGCCAAGGGGTGGATCTTCACTGTGGGTCCTGTCAGCCACGGCTGCAGGACGTGGCTTTCGAGCTGCTGGACGACGATGACGATCCCGAGCATGATCAGGCCGTGCACCCAGCCGTTGAAGAGCAGTGCCAAGCCCACTGCGACCGCTCCGCCCACGATCGCTCCGACGAACGGCACGAAGGCACCGAGGAAAACCACCATGGCGATCGGCACCGCCAAGGGGACGCCGAGGATCAGTGCACCCACTCCGATTCCGATTGCATCGCTGGCCGCGACGACCAGCTGGATCCGAATGAAGTTCGTCAGCGTCTTCCAACCGGCCTCACCGGCCGCGGAGATCCGCGCATGCGCCTTCTTCGGCCAGATGTTGACGACCCAGGTCCAGATGCCGCGTCCGTCGATGAGCGCGAAGAGGGTGACGAACAGGATGATGATGACGCCTTCGATGACATGCGCCGCCGTCGTGCCCACCTCGGCGGCACCGGAGCCGAGACCGGCGGCGTTGTCCTGCAGCCACTTCCCCGAGGAATCGACGAGGTCGTTGAGTTTGGCTTCGGTGATTCCGAACGGCTGCGTGGCCAAGAGCTGCTTCGCCGCGTCCAGGGTCGTCGCCACCTGCTTCTGGATCTCAGGTATCTCACTTCTGATCTGAAAGGTGATGAGGAGGACGAGTCCGGCCAACAGGCCGAGGACGACGACCCAGACGGTGACCACCGCCAACCACTTCGGCCACCGATGCCGCTGCAGGAACGTCGACATGGGCACCAGGAGGGCAGAGAGGACGAGCCCGGCCAGGAATGGAACGACGATCTGTGCGACCTGCAGTGCCACGAAGATCGCGACTGTGATTCCCGCGATGATCACCAGCAGGTATCCGGTGAAGCGGGCACCGAGTCTGAGTCCCTCGGGTATCGGGTCATCGCGATTCGGGGGCGCGTTCAATGGACCTTCTGTCATGAACCAACACTAATGCCGCGAGCCGCACAGTGGGTGGACCATTCTGTTCTGCCCCGCCGGCGCGGGCGAGACAAGGTTCCGGTCAGCCGCCTCCGAGGAAAATCCGAAGATGTACTAAAAGTGAATTACTACGGTATTCCGATGACCAGATTGCGACGTTGGCCCTACACCTTTGCCATGGCGCTCGCCCTCCTCGTCGGAGCGGCCGCCGTGTTCTCCTCCCTCTTCCTCGACCTCCCGCTGCGGGACCCCGACGGCTTCCTCGGTCCCTCATACATCCGTCTGCCTCTGCTGGTTCTCGGATTCATCGGCGGCGGGCTGATCGTGGAAACGGTGAGGCGAAGCGGGTGGCGAAATCTGCCGACGTCTGTCGTAGACGTCGCGAAGAAGGAGTGGAACACACACCGTCTGCTGTGCATCGGTGCCGGGCTGCTGAGTTTCTACGTCTGCTACGTCGCCTACCGCAATCTCAAGAGCGTGTTGCCGGTGTTCCGCGAGGGCACCCTCTTCGATCAGCAGCTGTTCCGCCTCGACCATTGGCTCATGGGCGGAAACACTCCCGCCGTGCTCCTGCACGAACTCCTCGGCACCGACATCGCGGCGAACCTGCTGTCGATCGCCTACCTCGCTTACCTGCCGCTCATTCCGATCAGCCTCGGCGCGGTCCTCGTGCTCAATCGCAGACTCGCCGTCGGCGCTTGGTATACAACGATGTTGAGTCTCAATTGGGTGCTCGGCACCGTCAGCTACTATCTCCTGCCATCGGTCGGCCCGGTATTCAGCCACCCAGAGGTCTTCCGGGCGCTGCCCGACACCGGAGTCAGTGAGCTCCAGCAATCCCTCATCGACACTCGCCTCGACTACCTGAGCAACCCGATCGGCAGTGACTCCATCCAGGGTGTCGCCGCGTTCGCATCGCTGCACGTCTCCGTCACCTTCGCCGCCGCTCTATTCATGACGCTGACGAAACAGCATCGCGCCGTCCAGGTGTTCACCTGGATCTTCTTCGGGGTGACGGTCGTGGCCACGCTCTACTTCGGATGGCATTACATCCTCGACGACATCGCGGGCATCGGCATCGGCTGGGCTTCGGTGATGCTCGCCGCTCGGGTGACCGGACATCGCCGAGTTCGAACCCCTTCCCGAACAGCACTGAGAGACACTATCCGAGTACCGCCCCAGCAGGCTCGACAGCAGCCGAATCCTCCCGCTGAAGCAATGGCAGGAGATTCTGCCCGACCCGCTCAACCTCTGCCAGATACGGTGCGTCCGACAGGATGAAGTGACTGACCCCGAGTGACCGGTAGCGGTTCAGCGCATCCGCGACTTCCTGGAACGAACCCACCAACCAGGTGGTGCCGGCGCCCTGCCCACCGAGGCGGCCTGGAGCGGTGTAGAGGACATCGTCGAGGACGTCGCCCTCATCGGCGAGAGCAACGAGGCGGTCCTGACCCACCGACTGCCGGTGGTTCTCCCGCCAGACCTTCGCCTGGCTCTCATGATGCATACCGGCCACGCGATTCCTGGCCACACTCCACGCCTCTTCGCTCGTCTCCCGGACGACGACGGTCACCCGCAACCCGAATTCCAACGGCGCATGCACTCGCCCGACTTCCTCGGACAGCGCCTGGAGTCGCGCAATCCGCTCGGCCACGGCAGCATAGGTCTCGCCCCAGAACAGTTGCACGTCCGCCTCGGCGGCAGCGACCTTCTCCGCTTCGACCGAGGCCCCGCCGAAGTAGAGCGTCGGCTGCGACCGCTCACCCACAGTGAACGGTCGTGCACCGAGAGCGGCGTCGTTGAGGGTGTAGAACCGCCCATCATAGGTCACCGATTCCTCCGACCACAGTCGTCTGACCAGGTGGATGAACTCCAGAGTGCGCGCATACCGGTCGCTCCGATCGGTCACAGTGTCCCCATAGGCCGACGCCGAATCGGCGCCCGAGACGATGTTGATCAGTACACGCCCCCGACTGAGGTGATCGAGAGTGGCTGCGGCCGCCGCGAAGTTCGCCGGGTGCCAATACCCGGGCCTGGCCGCGATGAGCGGTTGGAAGGAATCGGTGCGTGCGGCCAACGCGGTGCCGACGGTGAAGGTGTCCGGCCGCGTCCATCCGGTGCCCAACAGCGCCCCTTCCCATCCATTGGCCTCGACCGCCCGGGCATGCTCGGTCAGTGTGTCCAACGAGTTGTGATCGGCTCGCACTTCGTCGCCGCGGTGTCCGGGCTCAGTTTGGTTGGGGATGTACCAGAGGTATTTCGGTTCAGTCATGGTCATGCCACCTCGCTGCTCGTCGTATCAGTGAGTTCATCGCCGCGGTCCCGTTGACCGGGGGTCGGCAGGCCGTAGTGCCCGCGCAGGGTCGTCGTCTCGTAGTCGTGCCTGAACAGGCCGCGTCGCGTAAGGATCGGCACCACGGTGTCGACGAAATCGTCAAGGCCGCCGGGCAGCGACGGGGGCATGATGTTGAACCCGTCGGCGGCTCCTGCACGGAACCATTCTTCGATCGCGTCGGCGATCTGTTCGGGTGTGCCGGCAACGGTCCGATGACCGCGACCCCCGCCGAGGCGGCCGATGAGTTCTCGTGCCGTGAGACCTTCCCGTCGGGCGAGGTCGACGATGAGCGTGTACCGTGACTTCGCTCCCTCGATCTCGTCCTCGGCGGGAAGATCGGCAGGCAGCTGCCGGTCGAGGGAGAGTTCGTCCGGGGACACCCGCAGTGTTTGGGCGAGTTGGGCGAGCGCGAACTCGGGCCGGATGAGGCGGTCGAGTTCCTCGTCCTTCGCTTGAGCCTCGGCCTCGGTGGCTCCGATCACCGGGACGATGCCGGGCAGGATCTTCACATGCTCCGGGTTGCGGCCGTGCCTGAGCGCACGGTTCTTGACGTCGGCGGCGAAGACGATCGCATCGTCGAGCCACTGGTGGGCGGTGAACACCGCCTCGGCGAACTTGGCAGCGAGCTCCTTGCCGGATTCCGAGGATCCGGCCTGCACGATCAGCGGGTAGACCTGCGGTGAGCGGGGGATGTTGAGCGGTCCGGCGACCTTGAAGAAGCGGCCCTCGTGGTTGATGGCGCTGACCTTCTCCGCATCACCCCAGATCCCGGATTCCTTGTCTCCGAGGACGGCGCCATCGTCCCAGCTCTGCCACAGTCCTTGGACGACCTCGAGGAATTCCTCGGCGCGTTCGTACCTCGTCCGGTGGGCGGGAAGCTCATCGAGGCCGAAGTTCCTCGCCGCATCCGCGCCGGCGGTGGTCACGACGTTCCAGCCGACCCTCCCCCGGCTGATGTGGTCGATCGAGGAGAACCGGCGGGCAAGATTGTAGGGAGAGTTATAGCTCGTCGAGGCGGTGGCGATGAGTCCGATGCGCTGTGTCGCCACTGCCAATGCGCTGAGCAGGGTGAGCGGTTCGAGGTTGCCGGCAGGTCGTCTGCCCACCTCGGCGCGGAGGCTCGGTCCGTCGGCGAAGAAGATCGAATCGAAGCCTCCCCGCTCGGCAGTCTGTGCCAGCCGGATGTAGTGGTCGATGTCCGTGCCGGCCTCGGGATCGCTTTCGGGCAGCCGCCACGAGGCTTCGTGATGACCGGTGGTCATGAGGAATGCGTTGAGGTGAAGAGTCTTCTCCGGTGGTGTTGTCGTCATAGCGTTGCCTTCCGAATCATGGAATGGGAGTCGCGGGATGGGCAGGTGGGGCCGTCGGGTGGGCGGGGCGTCTTCGGCTGGGTGGGAGCTCAGACCGCGACGTCGACTCCGAGAGCCTCGAGCAGCGAGGTTCGCAGCTCGGAGAGCTCTGCGGAGGTGACGGTCCGCGGGTGCGCTGCGTCGATGCGGATGTCCGTGGAGATCCGGCCGTCGTCGAGGACGATGATCCGATCGGCGAGAAGCAGCGCCTCGTCGATGTCGTGGGTGACGAGGAGGACCGCCGGCTGATGTTTCGTCAGCAGGGTGTGGAGCAGTCCGTGCATCTTCGACTTCGTCAGCGCGTCGAGGGCGCCGAAGGGTTCGTCGGCGAGCAGAAGTGCCGGTTCGCGGACCAGGGCTCGGGCCAGGGAGACCCGCTGCTGTTCGCCTCCGGAGAGTTCCTTGGGCCAGGACTTCTCACGTCCGGCCAGCCCCACCTCGGCGAGTGCCTCTCGGGCCCGTTGCGCAGGATCCTCCCCGCGCAGTCCGAGGGTGACGTTGTCGAGCACCTTCTGCCACGGCAGCAGCCGGGAGTCCTGAAAGGCGACCGATCGTTCGGCGGGCACGTCGATCTGCCCCTCGATGTCGGGGTCGAGCCCGGCGAGTGCCCGCAGCAGGGTGGACTTCCCGGAGCCGCTGCGGCCCAGCAGTGCCACGAACTCACCTGCGGCGATGTCGATGTCGACGGAGTCGAGCACGGTGCGGGAAGCGAACCGGCGGGTGAGTCCGCGCACGTGCACAAGGGGCGGAGCCGCCTCGGCGGGGGTGGTGGAGTTCCGGGTCGTGGTGTCCGAGTCGGTCACCGTGAGAGTGTCTGGCGCCATGTCAGCGCCCTCCTTTCTGCGATGCGGACGAGCAGGTCGCTGCCCACGCCGAGGATGGCGTAGACGACGAGGCCGACCACGATGATGTCGATCTGTCCATAGAGGCGGGCCTGGTTCATGAGGAACCCGATGCCCGAGGTCGCGTTGATCTGCTCGACGACGACCAATGACGTCCAGGCGCTGGTCACGGCCAGCCGGAGTCCGGTGAAGAACCCGGGAAGCGCTCCGGGCAGTGCGACCTTCGTGACGAATTCGCGTCTGCTCAGCCGCAGCGTGGCAGCGAGTTCCTGGTACCGGCCGTCGAGTCCGCGCAGGGCGGCGTGGGTGTTGATGTAGATGGGCACCATGACCGAGAAGACGATGAGGGTGACTTTCATGCCTTCGCCGATGCCCAGCCACACGATCGCCAGTGGGATGAAGGCCAGGGTGGGCACAGCGCGTTTGATATTCATCGGACCGTCGATGAGGCTCTCGCCGAGGCGGGTCAGTCCCGCTGCGAGGGCGAGCAGGATCGCGGCGATCACGCCGATGCCCAGGCCGAGTGCCGCTCGCTGGAGGGAGGTGAGGAGGTTCTCGGGCAGGCGACCGTTCTCCGTCAGGGAGATTCCCGTCGAGACCGCCGTCCACGGTGCGGGCAGGACGCGCGGGTCGATGAGACCGGTGGCCGAACCGCTCACCCAGATGGCCAGAAGGATGACGATGCCGAGAGAGATGCGTGTCGGTGAGAAGCGCTGCCACCATGGAGCGCGCGGCTCCGGTGCCGGTGAGATGTCGGAGCTGACGCTGTGTTGACCGGGTTCGAGTCGCGTGGTCTCCGGAGGCTGGACTGTCACACTCATTCGTCGAGTTCCTTTCGGTCCTGGTGGGCGCCGACCTCGTCGACGGTGTCCTCGATGACGTCGTTGAAGCGCCGATCGAACATGTCGTTTGCGTCTACGTCGACCGGCAGTTCTCCGGAGTCGTAGCTGAGGTCGATGGTGGACTGTTCGGTGGCGATGACGTCGTCGAGCTTCGGGAAGACCGTTGTGCCCTCCTGCTCGCGGATGAAGCGGCCCTCCTCTTCGGTCAGCCCTTGGTTCTTCACGAAGTAGTCCTCGACCCAGTCGTCGGTGTTCTCATTGATCCACTGATTGGCCCGGATCGAATGGGCGACGAATTCTCTCAGCGCGGCCGACTTCGCGGGATCTTCGAGCACTTCCTTGCGGGCATAGATGAAGTTCAGCCCGGTGCCCAGCCCTGCGGTCTCCTTGTCGGGCAGGTAACCGGCTCCTTCCTTCTCATAGCCCTGGAGATAGCGGGCCAGCCTGGCTCCGGTGAGCGGGGCGATGTCGATCTCGTCGGATTGCAGGGCTTCGCTGAATTCGCCGAGTTCCAGGCGGACGAGTTCGACGTCGTCGGTCGACAGTCCCGCTTTGTCGAGCAGTCGCAGCACCAGAGATCCCTGGGCGGTGCCCTCTGCGTAGCCGATCTTCGCGCCCTTGATCTTGCTGATCGAGTCGACGTCCGTGCTCGGGGAGGTGGCCAGACGGATGACGTCTGGTGAGGATTGGAGGGCGAGGATGATCGGAACGACTTCCCCGGAGGCGAAGGCCTGGATGGGCGGGGTATCGCCGACGCGGGCGACGTCGACGGCACCTGCCCGGAAGGCTTCGAGGATCTCCGGTCCGCCGACGAAGTTCGAGAATTCGTATTCGAAGCTGAAGTCGTCGAGCTCACCGGAGGACTTCAACGCCACCTGCTGCTGTTCCTGCTGGTCGGCGATATTGAGCACGGTTCCCGCGGGAACCTCGTCTGCCAGAGCCTGATCCTTGAGATCGTCGACCGATCCCTGCCCCGAGGCTGCTCCCCCGCAGGCGGACAATGTCAGGGCGGCTGCTGCGAGGAATCCGACGAATCCGAGAGTTCGGCGTCCGTGGCGCGGCGGAGATGTCCGCCGGTCGGCGGAGGGACGAGATAGTGCCATGGGTCTGGTGTCCTATCGTTCGATGACTGGCCCTCGAATCCCAGCTGAGTGGATCCGAGATGACCTCACGCTATGGTCAGCGCCCGAATCCGAATCGTGATCGCGCCATGTCGAGTCCGCTGAGTTCACGGGCCGACGAGTGACGTCCGGCGACTTCATACACCGAATGACGGCGTCCGCCGGCGTCACAGTCCGACAGAGGGCGTCTGCTGACGTCACAGACCGATGAAGTCAGGACGGCAGCGGGGCCGATGTGATTCGTGAGCCGACGCCCTGTAGACTGGTGCTACTTGCGAACCCGTTTTCGGGTTCCCTGCGTCGTCAGGACGCCTCGCCTCTGCAGCTGGGTGAAAGAACCCGCGCATTTCCGAAGCCGTTTTCTCTCGGCGATCGAGAGCGCCGACAGCGCTCATTCCATGACCGGAAGCGGCTGCCTGCCACCTATTCACGGCACCGGCACGCCCTCCGGCACGTCGAAGGGCCACCCCATCACTACGTCACAGACTCGCACCAATCCCCGCAGCACCCGCACCCGCGGAGGCAGCAACAGCAACACCACCACAACCGCCGCCAACGCCTCGGTCAATCGCACGAAGAAGGCCTCCCCAGCCCCCACCTCGTTCGCCGAGCTCGGTGTTCCCCAGAAGCTGGTCGACACGCTGAGCAAGGAAGGCAAGACTCAGGCCTTCCCGATCCAGCAGGACACTCTGCCCGACACGCTGACCGGCCGCGATGTGCTCGGCCGCGGAAAGACCGGGTCAGGCAAGACCCTGGCGTTCTCCATTCCGCTCGTCGCCCGACTGGTCGAATCCGGCAAGGGTTCGCAGAAGTTCCGCCATCCGCGCGGACTCGTACTCGCTCCCACCCGTGAGCTCGCCACGCAGATCACCGAGGTCATCGACCCGTTGGCCAAAGCCGTGGGCTTGCGGACGACGACGATCTTCGGCGGGGTCAAGCAGCGGCGACAGGAAATCGCACTCAAGGCCGGAGTCGACATCGTCGTGGCCTGCCCCGGCCGCCTCGAGGACCTGCTCCAGCAGGACATCCTCACGCTCGAGAACATCGAGGTCACCATCCTCGACGAGGCCGACCACATGGCTGACCTCGGGTTCCTGCCCGGAGTCACCCGAATCCTCAACCAGACCCCGGCTGAGGGGCAGCGGATGTTCTTCTCCGCCACCTTGGACAACGACGTCAACAAGCTCGTCCGTCGTTTCCTCCACAACGAGGTCCTCCACTCCGTCGACGAGGCGACCTCCCACGTATCGGCCATGACCCACCACGTGTTCGAGGTGTCGGTCGACGACAAGAACGAACTCGTGCACAAGCTCGCCTCCGGCACGGGCCGCCGCATCCTCTTCACTCGCACGAAGCACCGGGCCAAACGCTTCGCCCGCCAGCTCACGGCAGCGGGCATTCCCGCCGTCGATCTGCACGGCAACCTGTCGCAGGGCGCTCGCGATCGCAACCTCGCCGCGTTCACCGATGGTGAGGCGAAGGTGCTCGTGGCCACAGACATCGCTGCCCGCGGCGTCCACGTCGATTCCGTCGAGCTCGTCGTCCACGTCGATCCCCCGACCGAACACAAGGCGTACCTGCACCGTTCCGGTCGCACCGCACGTGCCGGCAGCGCCGGTGACGTCGTCACGGTGATGACCGCCGAAGAGCGCAAGGACACCCAGATGCTCCTGCGCAAGGCCGCCATCAAGGCGACCCCGCAGAAGGTCACCGCAGAGTCCCCCGAGGTGACCGAGCTCGTCGGTGAGATCGCCGAATACGTCGCCCCGCAGCCGAAGGAACCCGTCCAGCCGCGCAAGAAGACCGAACCGGCGAAGTCCGGTGGTCGCTCGCCCCGTCGCCGAGGCGGCCGTGGCGGACGCGGTGGAAGTGCGGGCCGCGGTGGCGCCACCAACGAGTCGGGTCGCAGCCGCGAGAACTCCCGTGGCAACGGCGGAGAGCGCAATGGCAACGCCTCCCGACAGAACAACCGCGGCACCGGTTCCGGCCAGGGCGGTCGTGGCAATGGTTCCGGTCGCAGCGGCGGATCCGGCCATGGCGGTCGCAGCGCCGAGGGCAGCCGCCGTCGCGAGTCGGTTCGCGGCAGCCGTTCCGGTGGTCAGGGTTCGGCTTCGCGTTCCGGTCAGCCGGCCAACCGCCGTTCATCCGATTCGCGCGGCACCAGCCCGGAGACCCGCCGCCGCAATCGGGTGCGCACCGGAGGCTCCGAGCAGGTCTACTCGACCAGCAGCTGAGTCCAGCAGACGATCCCAGCGGAGCACCGGCGCACATCACACGGGTGTCGGCCCTGCCGAATGATCTCCGCGAATGCGTTTGGCCACAAGCTCTGCGCTGATGAGGCACATCGGCACACCGATGCCCGGCGCGGTCGTTGCTCCGGCGTAGAAGAGTCCGTCCACGCGTCGTGACTGGTTCTGCATCCGCAGAAATGCGCTCTGTCGGAGGATGTGCGATGGCCCGAGCATTCCTCCCTTCCACGAGTGGAAGTCCCGGGCGAAATCGGCCGGGCCCAGGGTCCTGCGCAGTCTGATCCGACTGCGCAGGTCCTCGATTCCTGCCCACAGTCCGATGCGCTCGAGCGCGGTATCGACTGCCGCCTCGAGGACGGGGCTTCCTTTCCCGTCCGATCCCCCACTGCCGATCTCCACGTCCGCCGGAACCGGAATGAGAACGAAGAGATTCTCACACCCGGCCGGTGCCACCGTGGGATCCGTGGCACTGGGTCTGCACACATAGAGCGATGCCGGCTCGGGTATCTTCTGCTCGGCACCGAAGATCGCCTGCAGGTTCTCCTCCCACTCATCGGTGAAGAACAGCGAGTGGTGCTCGAGTTCGGGCAGGGTTCCGTCGACGCCGAGCATTGCGATGATCGCCCCCGGTCCACTCTCCACCTTTGACCAATCCGACTCGGGGTAGCTGCGCAGCCGTGGCGGAAGCAGCCCGGTCTCCGTATGGTGCAGGTCGGCGGCGGACACGACGAGATCGGCCGGTTCGACATGCGATCGACCGCCGGAATCGGTCCAGCGAACTCCGCTGACGACTGTTCGACCGCCTCTGCCCTGTGTCATCACTTCCGTCGCCTCCGCCGAGGTGATCACCGTGACCCCGGCTCGGCGAGCCAGCGCTTCCAGACGTTCGACGACAGCCCAGAACCCACCCATCGGATAGAAGACTCCCTGGTCCAGGTCGAATGCGCTCAACAGGTGATAGATCGCGGGTGCGCGATTGGGGTCGGTGCCGAGGAACACCGCCGGATACGTCAGGATCCGGCGCAGGATCGATGCCGCGAACCGCCGCTCCACGAATGTCGCGAGCGGCCGCAGCAGCAATCGGGTCAGCTGCGGCAGGGACTTGAGAACATCTCGGCCGATGGTTGGTCTCAGCTTCGTGAAGGGGTTGTAGAGGAACCGGTTGCGGGCGACTTCGGCCGTCAGCCCCGCGGACCTCACGTACTTCCGCATCGCGGCACCCCCTCCAGTTTCGATGCTCTCGAACAGATCGGCCACCGCCTCGACGCCGTGCGGCACTTCCACACAGCGCAGACCGGTGACATCATCAGGCTCCGAGAAGACCCGATACCCTGGGTCGAGGAGCCGCAGATCCAGCTGCTCATCCGTACTCGTGCCCAGCAGTTCGAAGAAATGGTCATAGACCTCCCGCATGAGGAACCACGACGGCCCGGTGTCGAATCTGAAGCCCTGATCCTCAACACTGCCCGCTCGCCCGCCGAGGCGGCTGTTGCGTTCGAGGAGGGTGACCTCATGTCCGTCGCGGGCCAGAAGAGCCGAGGTGGCAAGTCCGGCGATTCCCCCGCCGATGACGATCACCCGACTCATCGCTTCGCCCCCATCCGCACCTCATAGACCGTCCGAAGGACGAGTGCCGCCTTGTGTGGGCCCGCCACTCGGATCCGACGACGCGGCAGCTCCACGGCCGGCACTTCGGCCAATCTGTCGGTCAGTGCGGAGAATAGACGCAATGCGCACAGGACTGCCAGGCGGGCGTCACCGGGCAGAAGCGGAATCGTCTGTGCGGCGGCTTCGATCTGTTCGCGGATGGCAACGACCCATCGCTCCTGTGTTCGGTCGTCGACCGCGCCATCCTCGGTGAGGTAGCTGCGCCCCAGGCGCTGCATGTCATCGCCGAGGTCGCGGAGGAAGTTGACATTCTGAAAGGCCGCTCCCAGGCTGCGGGCACCGTGTTCCAGAAGCCGCTCTTCCTCCGGTGAGTACGACTCGTCGCGAGCGAAGACCCGCAGGCACATCAGACCCACGACTTCCGCGGATCCGTAGACATAGTCGGCATGCTCCTGGGGACCGAAGCCGATCTGCCCCTCAACAGCGGTGGCCGAAACGTTCGTCGGGTGCCCCTGCAGGTCTGTCCGCATGGATGCGAAGAACGGCCGCGTCAGCTCGTCTCCGATTCCGGCGGCGCGGGCTGTACGGGCAAAGGCATGGATGATGGGGTTGCTGCTGTAGCCGAGGCTCATCCCGCTTTCTGTCTCGGCCTCGAGCCGGTCGAGCATCCGATGCTGCTGGTCGGCGGCGATGCCTGCTTCGGCGGCCACCCCGTCGACGAGCTCGTCGGCCAATCGGACCAAAGCGTAGATGTTGCGCACGTGGTCGCGGTGGCGGGAACCGAGCAGTCGCGTCGCCAGACCGAAGGACGTCGAGTAGGCACCGATGACCGACCGTGAGATCCGGTTCGATACGAACGTATAGCGTCCGAGCGGTCCCAACCGGTCGATGTCCCGCCTCATGATCGTCTCCCGTTGAGCGTGTCGATGAGGTCGTCGATGAGTCCTGCCATGTCGGGGCCGATGACATCCGGTTCGGTCGCGATGAGTTCCCGCACATTCGCCGCGAGTTCGTCGATGAGTGCCCGGACTTCCCGCTCTGCCCCGCACTCGGACAGCAGCGATCTCACTTTCGCGCCATCGGCTGTGCTCAAGTCTCCCGCACCGAAATGCGGTGCGATGTACGGCCAGGCTCCGGTTCGTCTGGCGATGGCGATGATCGCCGTCTCCTTTCCTTCGCGCAGGTCGGAGAATGCGTCCTTACCGTGCTCGTCGGCCCTGCCGAAGGTCGACAGCAGATCGTCCTGCAGCTGATAGGCCAGCCCCAGCTGCGCCCCCACCTGGCCGAGAGTGTCCTCGACATCGGGTCCGAGGCCGGCGAGGATCGCTGCGGAACGCAAGGGCAGCTCGAAAGAGTAGGTCGCCGTCTTCTGCCTGCTCATCTCCACGACGTCGACCAGCTCCGCATCGACGTGCCCGGCACTGAGCGCCACATCGGTCAGCTCACCCGATACCGATTCCACCACGGTCCGATCAAGCTGCTGCTGAAGCCGAATCCCCAATCCAACCGGCAGCGCTTCGCTGAAGATGATCTGATGAGCGGCGGACAGCAGCAGGTCTCCAACCAACATCGCAGAGCTGCGCGCCGCGTGCAGCTGCGATGCGAGCGACGCCCGACCTGTCTCGACTCCACCGACCGCCGCGTCCCCATCCCTGAGCTGGAGGCCGATGAAGTTCGGGCGACCGCGACGCATGAGGTCGCCGTCGATGATGTCGTCGTGGAGAAGAAAAGCGAAATGCAGCAGCTCGACGGCGGCAGCGATGCGCAAAGCCTGTTCTCTCGCTGCCGCCCCATTCGGGAGTGCAGTGTCCCTGAGTGCGGTGAGCGGGAGACCGCTGCCCGACCGAGGAGAGCCGACTTCCGCGAGAACTTCCTGGAATTCAACGGGGGCGAGAGCATCGAAGGCACCCATGAGAAGCCGCGGCCGCAGCAGCTTCCCGCCGAGCAGGCATTCCGAGGCTCGCTCCCAAGCGTGACTGGCAGCTGATCCCAATCCAGCCACTCGCTGGGCCTGCCTGTCCACCACACGGCGGATCTCGGACTCGATTTCAATTGTGACGGAGGGTCCGAACACGACGCCCTCGGCAGTGGTCATCGGTGAGTCCTTCGCTCGAAATGTAATAGCCTAGAACGTATAATACACTGTGGTTTAATATATACAGGAAGTTATTCTTCTAGGTTCGAGAGTGGGAAACAGTAAGATGACGATATGGAGTCATCCGAGGCCGCGGGCGCTCACGACCCGATCACAGAGAACATGTACACCGGATCGCAGAACAGCTTTCCCGGCGACCTCGTCGACTCCTCCGACCTGTCGAACGCTGACCGCGAACAGATTGCTCGACTCATGAACTCTCTCGCCCGACTGCGCGAGGCCGAGCGCACTCTCTCCGAGGCTTCGCGCAGATTCATGAAGCTCAGCGAACAGGACATGCGCGCCCTGCACTATCTCATCGCCGCGAAGCGGCAGGGTGCAGTGGTGACCCCGAAGATGCTGTCTGCTCACATGGCCATGTCGGCAGCCTCGGTGACGAAGCTGATCAATCGCCTGGAACGCGAGGGACATGTCATCAGGAAGCTGCATCCCAGTGATCGCCGGGCCTACGCCATCGAGATCACCGCGGAGACAGCACGCTCAGCACGCGAGACTGTGGGGCGTTCCCAGGCAAGACGCGTCTATGCCGCCGCCCAGCTCAGCAGCCGCGAACGCGATGCCGTCATCCGCTTCCTCGACGGAATGGCCGACGAGCTGTCCTTGAGCAAGGCCGATTGGGCGAAGAAGCAGTGAAACAGCCTCCCCCGGCGCGCCGAAGCCCGGCGCCGGGTGGGCGCAAGGCACGACGTGACAGTGAGGCGGCGGCTCCCGCTGTCGAGTCCGACCGGGGAATGTGGAGAATCCGCTCGTTCACCGCGGCTCGACAGGTATTGCGCGCCCGTGACCAGACGACTCAAGCCGGCTTCACTGCGGAGAAGATCCCCCGCGGCCTTTTCCGCTCCCATCCGATTCTCATCTCCGACGGACCGGCTCATGACCGACAGCGTCGTGAGGTCGCCCGATTCTTCGCCCCGACAGTGATCGCCGACCGCTACGGCGACACGATCGCCGCCTCCGCGCAGCGAATCGTCGACGAGGCGGTGGTCACCGGCCGATGCCGACTCGATGAGGCTGCTCTGCACTTCACGGTCGACGTGACATCGCAGGTCGTGGGACTCACCGAATCCGACACCGACGATATGGCCGCGCGGCTCACCGCCTTCTTCCGTCAGCCGCCGGTCGACCTTGCCGCAGAGAGCTGGGGCAGGTCGAATCGCCAATGGATGCAGGCTGCGGTCAACGGCATCGTTCCGCTCATCACTTTCTTCGCCCATGACGTCTTCCCCGCCATCCGTGCCCACCGACGACGACACCGCGGCGACGTCATCTCCCACCTCCTCGATTCCGGGCACAGCACCGGTGACATCCTCGTCGAGTGCCTCACGTACGGCACCGCGGGAATGGTCACGACCCGCGAGTTCATCGCCATGGCCTGCTGGCATCTGCTCGACAACGAGGAGCTGCAGCGTGAATACCGTGCAGCCGAGCAGCCTCGTCGCCTGTCCATCCTCGAGGAGATCATCCGTCTCGAACCCGTCGTCGGCCACCTCTACCGTCGCGCCACCTCCCCCATCGACATCAGCGACGGCCGCGGGGACACCACCATTCCCGCCGGCGAACTCATCGACATCTGCGTTCGCGAGACCAACATCGACACCGACCACTACGGCCACGAAGCCGAGGCTCTCTGCCCAGCCCGGCAGTGGGCCGCCCCGGCCGCAGGGATGAGTTTCAGCGACGGCGCCCACAGCTGTCCAGGGAAGGCCCTGGCATTGTTCGAAACCGATGCGCTTCTCCATCGGCTCCTCTCTTGCGAGCCCCGGCTGCTGACAGAACCCACCGTCGACTGGGACGACCTCATCGAGGGCTACCGAATCCGCAATCTCGATCTCGGCCTCCACGTGTCGGCCCGCCCCGCGCGCACGCCTGGCAGCAACGATCCCGCACGGTGGAGTCATCCATGATCGGACATTGGGACTACCTCGGCCTCATGGCCGCTTGCCTGCTCATCACGCTGCCGCTGGAGCTCGTGTTCGCCGCCCGCGTCTACCGTCGCTGGCAGGTTCTGCTCAAGTCCCTGCTGCCGGTGGTCGCCGTCTTCGCCGTCTGGGACATCATCGCCATCGCCCGCAACCACTGGACCTATGACTCCCGGTTCGTCACCGGCATCGACCTCGGGGTCCTGCCGCTTGAGGAACTCGTGTTCTTCCTCGTCATCCCGGTCTGCGCGCTGCTGAGTTACGAAGCGGTCGGCACCGTGATCGGGTGGGCAGGACGCCGCACCGGTCGCCGGACGAACCTCGCCCGCCCGGAGAGGCCCGATAACCGCCCACCGAACGACGGCGAGATCCGATGATCCCCGAGTACACCGTGATGACCGCCCTCGGCATGATCGTGGTCGTGGGACTCGAACTCCTCGTCTTCCGCAGCGGCATCTTCCGCCGCGCGAAGTACTGGGCGGCCTTGGCCATCTGCCTGGGGTTCCAATGCCTCGTCGACGGCTGGCTGACCAAATTGTCCGACCCGATCGTCATCTACAACCCGGACATGTTCCTCGGCATCCGCTTCCCGTTCGACATCCCCATCGAAGACTTCGGGTTCGGCTTCGCCATGATCACCGCGGTGCTCATGCTCTGGCAGTGGAACCTCAGCCGAAACCCCGAGGAGGCGGAATGACCCCGCACGATCCGCATGCTCGACAGCTGCCCGCCGACCCAGGACGACGCAGCCTGCTGCGCCCGAAGACCGTGACGGTCGTCGGCGCCGGAATTGCGGGCCTGTCGGCCGCGACGATTCTGGCCGAGCGCGGGGCCGAGGTCACGATCGTCGAATCCGGGCCTCGCCTGGGCGGCCGGGTCAGCGCCTGGCCGGTGGCAGACGATCGGACGATGAGCCGGGGATTCCACGCCTTCTTCCGGCAGTATTACAACCTGCGCGATCTGCTCAGCCGCACCGACCCCGATCTCGATCGTCTCCGACCGATTCCCGACTATCCCCTCATTCGCCGAGGCGGCCCCACCGATTCGTTCGCCTCGATCCCGCGGACTCCCCCGCTGAATCTCCTCGGTTTCGTGCTGAGCAGCCCGACCTTCCCGCTGCTGGGTCTGACGCGTGTCGATCTCGGCACAGCCCTTGAACTCATCGATGTCGACTTCCCGGCCTCGTTCTCTCGCTATGACGGGGAGTCGGCGGCCGCGTTTCTCGATCGTCTCCGCTTCCCGGAGCAAGCGCGCCACCTCGCCCTCGAGGTCTTCGCGCGGTCTTTCTTCGCCGACCCGGGCGACTTCTCCGCCGGTGAACTCGTCGCCATGTTCCACACCTACTTCGCAGGTTCGGCCGAAGGTCTGCTCTTCGACGTCCCCGATGACGACTACGACACCGCCCTGTGGGCACCGCTGGGACGGTACTTGGAGGACCTCGGAGTGCGCATTGAGACCACCACTGCAGCCCGCACGATCAACCGAACCCCTGGTGGCTGGAGTGTCGACACGACTGCGAGGGTCATTGACTCCGATGCGCTCGTCCTCGCCGCCGACACCGCGAGCACTCGGCGTCTGATCTCCACGATCGAGGCGCACGACGACTCTGCAGAGGCCCACGGGACCGGTCGGGCGGCACCCGCTGCTCGGCAGGAGCTGCACGATTGGTTCACCCGTGTCGCCGCGCAGCGCAACTCCCCGCCGTTTGCGGTGCTCCGGCTCTGGTTCGCCGAGGCGGTCGCGCCCGACCGACCCGCATTCCTGGGCACCAGCGGTTTTGAGCTGCTCGACAACATCTCCGTGCTCGAACGATTCGAGGCAGGTGCCGCCCGGTGGGCCGAGGAGCACGCGGGATCCGTCGTCGAACTCCATGCCTATGCCCTTGCCGACTCCGTGGACGAGGACGCAGTGGCCGAGCAGCTTCTGGCAGATCTGCACGAGGTATATCCGGAGACCAGACACATCGAAATCCTCCACCGCGAATTCCTCATCGAATCCGATTGCGGGCTCAGCGACACCCGAGCCTGGGCCGACCGGCCGGGCGTCTCCACTCCGCTGCCCGGCCTGGTCCTGGCCGGTGACCACATTCGGTGCGAACTGCCGGTGGCGCTCATGGAACGCGCGGCGACCACCGGGTATCTCGCCGCCAACGAACTGCTTAGCACCTGGCGGGTCGCAGGCACCCCGATCTGGACTCCGCCGCCGCAAGGGCTGCTGCGGCGCGGTCTGCTCGGTCGTCTACGAAGAGCGAAGAAGGAAACCAACTGATGAGCAACGAGCATCTCACCCTCGTCTGGTTCCGCGACGACCTGCGCGTCGAGGACCACGAGGCCCTGACTGCAGCCCGCGCCGACGGTCAGGTGATCGGCCTCTGGATCAGGGAGTGCCGAGACGATGATGGTCTGGGCCCACGCCCGCTGGGCGGGGCCACCCGCTGGTGGGCGCACGAGTCGCTGCGCGTCCTGGAGACCGAACTCGCACAGCTCGGTATCCCGCTGATCTTCGCAGCAGGCTCCGCTGCGGACATCGTCCCGCAGGCGGCCGCGGACCTGGAAGTCGATGCCGTGCGCTGGTCGCGCCGCTATGCGCCGGCCTCCCGCCGCCTCGACGCACAGATCAAGACACAGCTGACCGACGCCGGGTGTGCTGTGCACTCCCATACCGGCGCGCTGCTGGTCGAACCCTGGACTGTCAGCCCGCAGGGCGGGGACTTCTACAAGGTGTTCACCCCGTACTTCAACGCCGTGCGCGATCGCAGCGTCGGCGACGTCCTCCCTGCCCCACGCAGACAGACGTCTCTGACGAAGGCGGACCGCCAGACCCTCGACGGGCACTCGTGGGTGCGCGACCTCGACGACCTCGGCCTCCTCGACGGAACAGACACGGGCTCGGGCGATTTCGCTTCGGCGAAGACCCCACAGTGGTGGCAGACGACTGTGGCCGAACACTGGAGCCCCGGATGCCGAGAGGCGGCCCGAACGCTGGCGGACCTCAGCGACAGGGTCGACGACTACGCCGATTCGCATGATGTCCCGGCTGACCCAGACAGCACGTCAGGCGTGTCACCGCGACTGCGCTTCGGCGAACTCTCCCCACGGCAGCTGCTGGCCGCGGCCCTGGACCTGCCGGAGGTCAGCGACGATGACCGACAGGCATGGATCCGGCAGCTCTACTGGCGCGAGTTCTCCTGGCACCTGACCTACCATCTGCCGAACGTCGAGTCCGAGCCGATGCGGCCGGAGTTCGCGCGCTTCCCATACGAGGACGACCCCGAGGCGCTCAACCATTGGCAGAACGGGACGACCGGGATCCCCATTGTCGACGCCGGCATGGCCCAACTGTGGCAGACCGGGTGGATGCATAACCGGGTCCGGATGGCCACGGCGAGCTTCCTTACTAAGAATCTGCTCATTCACTGGTGGCACGGCGAACAGTGGTTCTGGGACACACTCGTCGACGCCGATGAAGCCAACAATCCCGTCTCCTGGCAATGGGTGGCCGGATGCGGAGCCGATGCGGCGCCGTATTTTCGGATCTTCAATCCCGAACGCCAACGTGAGCGCTTCGACCCGACCAACGAGTACGTCGGCCGGTGGCTGGGCCACGGACCGGGCGGTCTCACCAAGGCGGAGCGTTCGCACGGCGATCGCGAGCCGATCGTCGACCTCAAGGCATCGCGCCAAGCAGCATTGGCGGCCTATGACCGGATGAAGAGTGAGGCGAAATGAGCACGACGAACGGACGCAGGGTTCTCCTGGCCGGGTGCGGAGACCTGGGTACACGGCTGGGCCTGCGGCTGGTCGACCAGGAGCACGAGGTGATCGGACTGCGCCGCCGCGTCGCCGAACTGCCCGATGCCTTCGAGACCATCGCTATGGATCTCACCCGCCTCGGAGCGCCCGAGCGCGGCTGGGCCGGCGACGCCGTCCGCAGCGATCCGCGACTGGACGCACTCGACGCGGTCATCATCACTCTCACTCCTGACGAGTCGACACGGGACGGATACGAACGGTCCTACCTCCACGGGCTGAGAGGTCTCGCACACGTCCTCGAGTCACAGCCGGGCCGAGTCATCCTCGTCTCCTCCACCCGTGTCCTTGCTGAGGACCCGACGCGTGTGATCACCGAAGACGCTCCGCTCGCCCCAGGGTCCGGGCCGGGTGAGGTCCTCGCCGCGGCCGAGGCCAAAGCAGCCGAGCTCTTCGACCACCTCACGATCGTGCGCCCGGCAGGTATCTACGGACCTGGTCGAACCCGTCTCATCGACTCTGTGCGACGCGGACAGCAGTTCAATCATCAGCGGTGGACGAATCGCGTCCACCGAGACGACCTCGTTCACGGCCTCGAGCGCTTGGCCCTTGACCCTGAGCCGCCGGACCTGGTCCACGCTGTCGATTCTCTGCCTGCCCAGATGGGCGAGGTTGTCGCCTTCATCGCGGACCGCCTCGGCGTTTCCGTCCCTGGCCATATCGAGGACGAGAGGCCGGGCGGCAAACGGATCGATGGGACTCGCTTCGGCTCGCTCGTGGGTGAACTGAAGTTCCCCACCTACCGGGACGGCTTCGCATCGATGCTGATGGACCGCTCCTGATCAAAGCCTGCTCCGTGGATCATTCGCCGTCGGACACGACGCCGCGCCTCGGCGGCGATGTTCTTCGCCATTGCGGGGAAGATGAACCGATGGAACGGGGCGACGAGGGCCCAGTAGATGTGGCCGCGCAGCCCGGTGGGGATGAAGGTCGCTGTCTGGTGATACTCGCAGCCGTCGTCGGAGTCTGCCAGTGTGAATTCGAGCCACGCGTGACCGGAGACTCTCATCTCGGCGCGCAGCAACAGGCGAGAGTTTCGCTCCAGCCGTTCGACTCTCCACCAATCGACCGGGTCGCCGATGCGCAGGGTGTCCGGCAGCCGCCGACCTCGTTTGAGGCCGGCTCCCCCGACGGCTTTGTCCCAGAATCCGCGGACTTTCCAGGCCAGGGGCCAGGAGTACCACCCGTTGGACCCGCCGACGCCCTCGATCACGGGCCACACCTCGGCGGCCGAGAGACCGGGGATCGTCGCCGACCGCTCATCGGTGAAGATGCGCCTGCCCGACCACTGCGGATCATTGGGCAACGGTTGGGCAGCCTCGTCGAGCCCTCCTGCGTCGGCCTCCCAGTTCGTATCCACAGCGCCCTCGACCTCGCGACGCAACCCGAGTCGGACGGCGTCGTCGAACCTGATCAGCCCGGACTCGGGCGGTGGGATGACCTCGTCGACATCGTGTGATGAGGCCACCGCATCCTCCTGCAGAGACTGGACGAGCGGGAGTGTGAGGCGGAACGGCAGCGGTGTCACCAGCCCGACCCAGATACCTGACAGGGTCGGGGCGGGAAGCGGCAGCGCGATGACGTGACGGGGCTTGAGCCCGGCGACAGCGGCAAAGGTCCGCATCACGTCCGCATAAGTGAGGATCTGCCGCGAACCGATATCGAACGAGCAGTTGACCGCTCCTTCCACATCCGCGGCGGAAAGAAGGTAGTAGAGTGCGTCACGGACCGACAGCGGTTCGACGCGGTTGGCCACCCAGTCCGGTGCCGGCATCCACCTCAGCGTCAGGGCGAGATGGCGGACCATTTCGAACGAGGCGGAGCCGGAGCCGATGATGATGCCGGCGTTGAAGACGATCGCGTCGACCTCGGAGTCGAGCAGAATCCGTCCGACGGTCGCCCGCGAGCGCATGTGCTTCGACAGCCTGCGCCCTTCAGGATGCAGTCCTCCGAGGTAGACGACGCGGCGCACACCGGCTGATGTGGCCTCACGAACGAAGCGCTTGGCGGCTTGGGCCTCGGCCGCTTCGAAGTCCCCGCCGGACCCCATGGAGTGGACAAGGTAGTAGACCGTATCGATGCCGACGAGGCTGTCGGACAGTCCGCGACCGCTGTCGAGGTCGAGAGCTCTCACGTCGACGTCGGCTACCCAGGGAACCTGTTCGAGTTTCTCAGGTCGCCGCACCCCGACTCGGACCTCGTGACCGGCCTGCAGCAGTCGAGGCACGAGGCGACCGCCGATGTAACCGGTCGCGCCGAGCACGAGGACTCGGCGCGGGATGTGGGCCTGTCGGATGACTTCGTCGCCGGGCGACGTCGAGTGGTGGGGCTCCATGAGTCAACCCTACACACTTTGTTAACCCGATGGATACATTATCCTTAGAGGTATTTAAATTTCCAGACCTCACGCCTGATCGACGCGGCGCGACCTGCCGCGTAGACTGATTTTCCATCCGCGCTCTCCAGCGAAAGGTGATCAGAATGTCAACCGACGACAACAGCACCGAAGGCAACACATCAGACAGCATGCGCAAGGCTGCGGAGAACCTCGATCACGAGGCCGGAGGTGCACCGTCATCCGAGTATCTCGACAAGGTCGACCCCGACGACTTCGGCCGGAAGGACGAATCCACCGAGGATCAGAACCGAAACGAGGATGCGCCCTCCGAGGATGACGCATCAACGATCGACTCGCCCTCAACGGATCGCTGACGACCTCAGAGCATCGTCGGCTCACAACACAGTTTGGGGCGGATAGCACCTGTTTGAACAGGTGCTATCCGCCCCAAACTGTGCCACAAGCCCTCAAAACTTCGGCACGTCGGCGATCAGCGCCCGTGTGTACTCGTGCGACGGATCCTCAAGCACCTGCGCGGTCGGTCCGTAGTCGACGATCTTGCCCTTGTTGAGCACCGCGAGGTTGTCGGCGATATGCCGCGACAGCGCGATGTTGTGCGTGACGAAGAGCATTGCCAGCTGACGCTCTTCCCGCAGGGTCCGCAGCAGGGCGACGATCGACGCCTGCACGCTGACGTCGAGCGCCGAGGTGATCTCGTCACAGACCATCACCGACGGCGCGTTGACCAGCGCTCGGGCGATCGCGGCCCTCTGCCGCTCACCGCCGGAGAGGTCACCGGGACGCCGGTGATAGAACGATCGTCCTAGCCGCACCGAATCGAGTGCTTCCTCGACAGCGGCCTTCCTGCTCGCGGCCGTGCCCTGACCGCTCATCTCCAAGGGCACCGTCAGCGACTGGCCGATTGACCGGCGCGGGTTGAGTGAGGAGAAGGGCGACTGGAACACGTACTGGATGCCCACGCGCTGTTGGTTCGTGCGTTTGCGCGTCGACCGTGCCAGCTCCGTTCCCCGCAGCTTCACTGAGCCCGAATAGTCGTCGTTGAGCCCGGCCACGCACTGTGACAGTGTCGTCTTGCCCGATCCGGATTCGCCGAGCAGCATCGTGCACTCCCCCGGCTCCAGGGTCAGGTTGATCCCGTCGAGGATCTGCGCCTTCCCGTAGGCGAGCGCCACATCCTTGACCTCGAGTAGAGGTGCATTCGTGGCCCCGCTGTCCCGGTCCTTCGCCGAGGCGGCCACCCCGTCAGCAACGGACCGATCCGATTCCGAATCGCCGTGCTTCTCCCCTGTCGAGACGAGGATGTGCTTCTTCTCGTCGGCCTCGGTGACGGCCTTTGCTTCCGCGGCCCCGTCGCCGATGGTCTTGCGTCCGGCGAGGTCGGGCACTGCGGCCATGAGCATCTTCGTGTAGTCGTGCTGCGGACGTTCGAGCACCGCCGAGACCGGTCCCTCTTCGACGAGGTCGCCGCGCAGCATCACGGCCACTCGGTCGGAGATGTCCTTGATCACCGCGAGGTCGTGGGTGATGTAGAGACCGGCGACGTTGTTCGCCACCGTCATCTGCCGGATCGTGTCGAGCACGACCGACTGCGTGGACACGTCCAGACCCGTCGTCGGTTCGTCGAGAATGAGCACGTCAGGATACATGGCGAAGGCCATGGCGATGCCGATGCGCTGCTGCTGACCGCCGGAGAGCTGATGGGGCCAGCGTCGCTGATAGGCACGATCCCCGGGCAAGCCGACGTCAACGAGCACCTCTGCAACGCGATCAGTTCGCTCCTTCTCCGAAGCTCCGAATCCGTGGATGTCGAGGACTTCCCGGATCTGCTCACCCACACGCATTGCCGGGTTGAGCGAGAGCGCGGGATCCTGAGGGATGTACGCGATGCGGGATCCGCGCAGATCTCGCAGAGCCACCTCGTCGAGGTCGCCGACCTCAAGGTGGGTGGCGTCACCGCGCGGCCAGATGCTCACGGACCCGGACCCGAATTTCAGGCCCTCCCGGAAGTGTCCCATGCAGGCCAGGCCGGCCGTGGTCTTACCGGAACCGGACTCGCCGACGAGTCCGAGGATCTCTCCTCGGGACAGGGCGAAGTCGACTCCGTGAAGGATCTCGTCCCCGGCATTGGTCAGGACGCGCAGGTCGCTGACGCGCAGGACGATCTTCTCGTTCGGCTCGTTCGCATCATCGTGGCGAACGGTCTCTGTCTTCGGGCTCATCATGCCTCCACGGATGTTGATGCGGTGGCTCGGGCGAAGGAGTCCGCGAGCAGGTTGGTGCCGATGGTCAGCAGCGCGATCGCAACGACCGGCAGCAGCACACCCCAGGGTTGGATGGACAGGGCGATGCGGTTCTCGTTGATCATCAGGCCCCAGTCGGCCGCGGGCGGCTGCAGACCGAGTCCGAGGAACGACAGCGACGCGATGTAGCCGATCGAGTAGGTCAGACGCAGTCCTGCCTCCACGCTCAGCGGTCCGGTGATGTTGGGCAGCAGCTCACGGATGAGCACTTTCCACCTGGGCATCGCGTACATCTCGGCCGCCTTGATGTAGTCCTCGGTGATGACGCCCAGCGTCGCGGACCTCGCGACACGGGCGATGCGCGGGGCGTGGGTGAGGCCGATGACGGTGACGAGCACCCATCCTTGCGGTCCCAACACTGTGATTGCCAGGAGGGCGAACACGAGCTGCGGGATGGCGAGGAAGACGTCGTTGATACGCATGATCACAGCGTCGAAGGTCCCGCCGATGTAGGCGGCGAGCATGCCGACGAGGGCACCGACGATCATGCCGAGCGCCGTGGCGAGCACACCGTAGACGATGAGCGTCACACCGCCGGCGAGGAATCGGGAGAGCACATCGCGGCCGAGGTTGTCCGAACCGAACAGGCCGTAAGGGCTGAACGGCTTCGTGACGAACTGGGTGGCGGTGTTGCCTGTGGCCCAGGGCAGCAGCAGCGGTCCGCACAGGGCAAGCACGACGATGACGACGGTGATCGTCAGACCGATCTTGCCCTGTTTCTGAGCGAGCACCCGCTTGTAGAAGGGAACGTAGGTGGTGGCGGATTCCTTGGGCACCTCAGCGGCATCGGTGGCCGCGGACTTGAGGTCATCAAGACTGTTGGCGTCGGTGCTCATGCTGCGCTCCTGAGTTTCGGGTTGGTGAGGATGCCGACGACGTCGGCCGCCAGGTTCACCACGACATAGACGGCGGCGACGAGCATGGAGATCGCCTGAACGACCTGCACGTCACGGTAGGTCACCGCATCGATGAGTGCTTGGCCGAGTCCCGGGTAGCGGAAGAGGAACTCGACGACGACCACACCGCCGGCCAGCCAGGCCAGCTGGATCGCGACGACCTGAGCGACCGGTCCGAGGGCGTGGGGCACGGCGTGACGCATGATCACGCGCTTCTCCGGGACACCTTTGAGACGCGCCATCTCGACGAATCCGGAGTCGAGAACTTCGATCATCGTCGCTCGCATCATCCGCACGATGTAGGGAGTGACGACGAGGATGAGCGTCAGGGTCGGCAGGATCAGCTGTTCCGGACGGTTCCACACGGGTTCTCCCGGCGGGGCGAGGGTCACGGCCGGCAGGATCTGGAACACCGAGGTGGCGAAGATCGCGATGAGGCCGATGCCGATGACGAACTCGGGCATGGCCGCCAGCACGAGGCTGATTCCGGTCATCGCCTGGTCGCGGCGCTTTCCGCGGTGCAGAGCCTGATAGACGCCGAGTCCGATGCCCAAGGGCACGGAGATGACTGCGGCCAGTCCCATGAGGATGAAGGAGGCCCCGATCCGATCGGCGAGGAGCGCACCGACCGATCCGCCCGTCGCCGAGGAGGTTCCGAAGTCTCCGACGAAGAGTCCTCCCAGCCAGGTGAAGTACCGCTGCCAGGCGGGTTGGTCGAGTCCCAGCTGTTCGTTCAGGGCCGCGATGCGCTCCGGTGTGGCCTGTTGGCCGAGGATCGCACGGGCGGCATCGCCGGGCAGAAGCAGGGTGGCGCCGAAGACGAGCAGGGAGACGGCGATGAGGATGAACGCGGAGAAGAGCAGCCGCTTACCGATGACTTTTCCGAACATGTCAGACCTCTCCGATCCATACGCGGTCGAATCTCCAACCGCTCAGGGGTCGTCCAGTGGAGTTCGGGACGAGCCCTCCGACGTACTTCTGGAAGGCGTCGACCTGGTTGGCGAAGCCCCAGACGATGTAGCCGCCTTCGTCGTAGAGCATCTTCTGCAGCTCGTGTTCCAGGTCCCGGCGTTTCTCTGCCTCCGGGATGGCGCGGGCCTTGTCGAAGACCTTGTTGAACTTCGGTTCGTCCCAGTGGGTTTCGTTGAAGGGTGATTCGGACAGGGCGCAGGAGATGACCTGCGGCATGAAGTCACGGGTGTACCAGAAGTCCTGGGCGAAGTCCCATTGGAGGTAGCCGTCGCCGAAGAACGTGGTGGCGTCGACTTTGCGGATCTTGACCCGGATCCCGGCGTCGGCGGCCTGCTGGGCGAAGACCTGGGCGGCCTCGACGGCTCCGGATTGGATGGGGGCGGTGACGAGCTCGACGTCGAGTCCGTCGGGGTAGCCCGCCTCGGCGAGGAGTTTCTTCGCTTTGTCCAGGTCCTGTTTGCGTTGCGGGAACTCCGGATAGTTCTCGCTCAGCGGGCCGAACATATCGTTGCCCAGGGTGCCGTAGCCGGAGAGCACTTGTTCGATCATCTGTTCCCGGTCGACGACGAGCCGGAAGGCTTGCCGGACCTTGACGTCGTCGAAGGGCTTCTTGTCCACGCGCATGGTGAAGGGCAGCCACATGCCGGTCTTCGAGTTGAGGATGGACATGCGTTCGTCGGCGTCGATGACTTCGACGAGGGCGAGCGGAATGCCGGCGATTGCGTCGACCTGGGTGGACAGGAGGGCGTTGATGAGGGCGTCGTCGTCGTTGAAGTTCAGTACCTCCACCTCGTCGAGGTACATCTTGTCGTAGTCGAAGTAGTGCTCGTTGGGCACGAGCACCGTCGACTGGGCGGCGGTGAAGGATTTGAGTTTGAACGGCCCCGAGCACACAGGGTTCTTCGGATCGTAGCCGACTGGGACGATGGCCGCGGTGTATTCGGCGACGGCGTCCTTGAACAGGCCGTTGGGTTCGTTGAGCCGGAATTCGACGGTGCGGTCGTCCTTGGCGACGACCTTCTCCAGCATGGAGAAGTTCGCGGCCGCGGTCTTCGGATCGTCGGGGTCGTTGATCCGCTCGAACGTGAAGACGACGTCTTCGGAGGTGATCGGCTTGCCGTCGGAGAACTTGATGCCCTCCTTGAGCGTGCACGTCCACACGGTGGAGTCGGAATTGGCTTTGATGGATTCGGCCAGCAGCGGCACGACCTGGGAGTCGTCATCCCAACCGTAGAGGGCGTTGTAGAGGTTGACGGCGCGGCAGACGTCGCCGTTGTTGACGGGGATATGGGCGTCGACGGTGTCCGCGGAGTTGCCGCCGGTGACGCCGACACGCAGAGATCCGCCTTTGACAGGTTCGCCGGCGTCGGCGGCGCCGACGGCCCCTCCGCCGCAGGCACTCAAGCCTGCGACGCCGGCCACGGCAAGGCCCGCGCCCAGCGCTTGTCTTCGGTTCGGTGTGTTCATGTGTCTTCTTCCTAGGACGTCGGGTCGGGCCGGCTGCCTGAGGCGACCCGGTCTGACTTCGGGTGTCGGGTGTCGTCGGATGGTTCGAGGAGGACGTGAGCGGCGAGGTAGTTCTCGAGCATGAGCAGCGCTTCATCCTCGGCGATAGGCACCTGACCTGTGCTGCGGGCGACGCCGAGTCCGTCGATGAAGATCGCCAGAGATTTGACCATGAGTGCAGTGTCGCCGGTGCGGATCAGTCCCGAGCGTTGACCGCTGTCGACGAGGCTGGCGATCATGCTCATCCATTCGCCGTAGACGGCCGTAAGGTTCTCACGTGCGTTGTCATCTGTGGCGGCGCGGGCCCAGCACTGCAGCCAGATCGACCACACCCGCCGGATCTTGACGTTGACCCCGGCGTGGATGCGGGCAAAGTGCCGGAGCACGGAGATCGGGTCGTCGGCGTTGAGGTGTCGCGCCTCGGCGATGATGTCGAGGGAGTAGCGAAGGGCCGCCTGCAGCAGTTGGTCTTTCGTTCGGAAGTGGTAGTTCACCGCCGAGGCACTCACCCCGGCCGCGTCCGCCACGTCTTCGGTGCGAACCTTGTCGATGCCGAGGTCGGCATAGAGTCTCCAGGCCGCGGCGATGATCTTCAGCCGGTTGCGGGTGCCCTTCGACATCCAGTCCTGCTCAGCAGCAGGTCCGGATGCCGTTTCCCCATCGACATCCTCCATCCGTCCATCAGCTGCGGCATGGCGGGCAGACGATTCGATGAGAGCCGCCGGGATGTCGGTGCCCATGGTTCGCCGAGGCAGCTGTGCCTTCCGGCCGGTCGTCAGCCAATCGGTGGTGACCCCGGTGAGTTCAGCGATGCGAGAGACCTCTTCGACCCGGAACTTCCGCACTCCGGCGAGGGACTTCGAGAGCTTGCTGGCGTCGAGTCCGATCCGTCGGGCGACTTCGCTGTGGTTGACTCCTGCGTCTCTGATGGCGGTTCGGACACGGCTGACCAGGGACGTCTCTGTGCTTTCAGCACCATTGCCTGTCGTGACCACCACTACAGTCTGCACATAAGTTGCGATTTTGGCAAGACTTACTGGGGTATTGGGTAGTTAAACGTGACGATTGGGCGAGCCGACTGGGAAGAATTCGCAGACACTACCCTTGAGGTTCATCAGCAAGTTGATAGCCATTCATCGAGCAGGGACGATAGAGTCACACTCAATGAACCTTGGCGGTATCCCCTTATCACTGCCGCCGATCCCCTGATTCCGGTATAACGCAAGGAGGCGTTACCAGGATGTGGTACTCACCGTCGTCGGTGCGTTCGTTCCTCGCCGACAAGTTGACGCCCGAGCGTAAGGCCTGGTTCTCTCGAACGCGTCATGGTGAACAGCCTTGGCAGAAACCGGCGTCTCTCAGACGTCGAGATTCGACCCCGAACCGATCCGCGACAAAGCCGTCAACATTTGATGCTCGTGACGAACAGATCCAGGCGCTTTCGGCAGTGCGCTCTGCGTTGACCGATGCCGACATCGAATTCGCAGAGCTCCCCCGGCTGAGCCACTTCCGCCCGACTCTGATCGTCGACGCAGAGAACACCGGTGCAATCGTGGCTGCCTTGCTCGGTCTTCCGGATGGGGGAAACGATGTGAGGGACGGAAATGAAACCTGGTCGGTCCGGTTCCGCAATGTCCGAGGCGCGAGGCTGAGCCGACGAACTGCTCGCGAACGCCCAGCCCGGATCGGCAGCGTGACGTGCCTTCGGCGCCTCCGTGCTGTCAACGGCAGGGAACTCACCACCTCTGCGCTGACTGTCACTGTCGAGCTCTGGAAGAGGGTGAACAGCGATACGCCACGGGCCGACGGCGGCAACCACCTGCCGGGGACTCTGGTCCGACGCCAGAATGATCATTCCCTCACCGTCGACTACATCGAACCGACGGTCTGGCATGCTGCCGTCACCAACAACAGTCGGCTCAGACTGCCGGCGCCTCATCTTCGAGTGCTCAGCGAACCGGTCGACGCCGTCTACACCTGGGTCGACGGCTCCGATCCCAAATGGCGCGCGCGGATGCTGGCCGCTCGAGACGACGCTGATCTGAGAACAAACGCGCCGAGCTCCGTCTCCGACTCTCGGTTCACCTCACGCGATGAGCTGCGCTTCTCTCTGCGTTCGCTCGAATACTATGCATCGTGGGTGCGTCGGATCTTCATCGTCACGGACGGGCAGATTCCATCGTGGCTGAACACCGACGATCCGAAGATCACCGTGGTCGACCACCGGGATATCTTCTCCGACCCCAGTGTGCTTCCCGTCTTCAATTCGCACGCCATCGAATCGCAGCTGCATCACATCCCGGGATTGGCCGACCACTACCTCTACCTCAATGACGACTGCTTCTTCCTCCGTCCGACCGACCCGGAACTGTTCTTCACCGCGAATGGCCTGACCCGGCACTTTCCCTCGACAGTGCCAGTCGATATCGGCAGTTGGACTCCCCGGGACCTCCCCATCATCTCGGCGGCGAAGCGAGGGAGGGACTACGTTCTCGAGAAATACGGGCACACGATCACCCATCGGTTCAAACACACCCCTCACCCACAGCTGCGAATGGTCCTCGAGGCGATGGAATCCGAAGAGCCCGATCTGTTCGCCACTGTCGCGGCGTCACCTTTCCGTGCTCCGGAAGATGTCTCCATCCCTTCGTCCCTGCACCACTTCGATGCGTTTGCACGAGGCATGTCCGTGGAAGGACGCATCGGGTATCAGTTCGTCGACCTCGCCGAGGAGGACCTCGAGCTGCGGTTGCTCAGAGTCGCCCGACGTACCGATCTGGATGTCTTCTGCCTCAATGAGACCGACCTACCGGAAGGCTCTGAGGAAAAAGTCGATCGGCTCGTGGCTCACTTCTTCGACGATCGTTTCCCGGTGGCGTCGAGGTTCGAGAATGATCGGGCCTCGGTTTCGTAAGATCGATGAGGTCGCAGACCAGTAGTGGTCTCATCTGGGGCGACGCCGACCGAGCATATTCTTCACCCCGAGTGGAATCCCCAGCAGCTTGTTGAGCCTCCGGTCGGTCCGATTCGCCGTGGCGCGGACTTCTGCCGCCGACGCCTGTGACTTCTTCAATGCGGCTTCGGTCATCGACAACCGTTTCTCAAGGTCACGTACACGCTTCTCGAGATCTGCCGCTCCGCCTGACCCGGTCCCGGACTTCAGTCCTTTCTGAGTCTTCTTCAGGGCAAGGTAGCGCTGCTGCAGCACTGCGGCCATACGGACGAATTCAGGTGGACGATCCTGCCACAGACTCGTCTGCGGTTCGGGGAACTCCACGGCGTCGAGGCGGTGGCCGTAGTCGGCCAGGGCCTCTTCCTGGCCGGGTTCGTAGATGTGCGAGAAACCATTGGCGTGGATGAAGTCAGCCAGTCGGTCGAATCGCTCGGCGTGGCCTCGGTTGAATTCGGAGAAGTCGGCTCTCTCGTAGAGTTCGGCGACCGTCAGCGGTGCTTCTTCCACGGTCAGGTCGATGGCCGGGACACCGTGGTATCTCGACAGTTCGAGCGTCCGACCGTCATGAGCGAGGACGATTCCGGGAGTGCCGGCGAGGATGCCTGCGACGTTTCCGTGGATGCGGGGACCGAATGAGAAGCTCAGCTCACCCATCCTGCGCATCCATTCTGGAGCATCCAGCTGGAACTGGGCTCTCTTCTCCGTGAACTGAGGATGGCTCCGGTCGAGTGGCAGACTTCGATCATGCCCCCGGTAAGGATCAGTGCCCCACAGCATGAATTCGAGCGTGGCGAGATCTTGTGGCATATACGTCGCGTCGAAGTTCGACTCTGCGTCGCGGATGAGCTCGCTGCCGAAGGGATTGTTCGTCTGCAGGTTGTAGGCGATCGGCGAGCCGGGTGTCAGCACGTCAGGTTTGTCCACCCGATGCCCGCGGCCGTTCATAGTCATGGATGGACACCCGACAACAACGACGTCTTTGAAGCCGAGAGATTTGAGATAGTCCGCGGTCAGCTCTCCCCGCACTGTCAGCGCGCTGGACTTCTCCAGCACCGCCTTAGCAAATCGTCTGACCGTCGGTTCGATCTTCTTCAGCGCGGCGGGGTCACCGTCGAGCGGAAGCTGGGCTCCGCCGGAGAGCATCAGGAAAGGGATCGTCAGCTTTTCGATGAAATCGGTGGTGCGAACCAGTTCTGCCTCGAACCCCGGCCGGAAGGCGTTCGCAAGCGGCAGAATGAAACCGTCGTACTCGTCATTGACCTTCGGCGCCATCGCGCCGTTGATCTTGTAGCGATTCGCGTCGACCACGGTGTCTGCTGTCGAGAACAGTTTGTGAGCGGCCATACCGAAGATCAGGTTGCCGTTGTTTCGCCCGATGGTATTGCGATCGAGCGTATCGAAACCGTCGAAGACCTCGAACGGAGTCTTGCCCAGACGCATCAGAAATCGCTTACTCATGTGCACGCCACCATTGGTCGTCGGTTGAGAGCTGCCTTTGCCCCTCGGGGCACACCCTAGTCCCTGCCGATGGTTCGGGCTACCGTGGACGAACCTCAGAGTTCTTCCGTTTCGGTCGCAGGTATTCGGCATAGCCTCCTGCCTGTTGGGACGATGTGGACCTAGACTGGAATTGCGTGGACCACACCCGACAACGATGTTTTGGAGGAATCCACAGTGGAGTTCAGAAACCTCGTCGCCCGATCGGCGATCAGAGTTCTGGGCACAGCCAGACGGACGTTGAAGAAGGCAGCCCGTGCCTCAGCACGAACGTCCGCGACGGGGCCAGCGCATTCTGCCCAAGTGGCCTCGCTCGAACTCGTTCAAGCCCAGAACCTGCTCCACATCGACCTCACATCAGCCTCCCCCGTCGTCCCGAGCGGACTATGGGTGGAACATGAGAACGATCTGCACCGCATCGGCTCGCTGGAGGAATTGGACGCTCTTGCCGCCGATGCGGGTGGCGCTGCGGTACGCACGGCGACCATCGACCTCGATTCCCTCATTGCGAACCTGTCCGACTGGACTTCGCCTCCGCAGCCAGGTGCCGACGGTGATGAGACAGCCGGATTCGTCCTGCGGCTCTACGTCGAATATGCCGACTACGACGTGGACGAGATGCCGAGTTCCGCCGTCGAGACCTCATACGACGGCACGACTGTCGCTTTGGTCCGGCTCGGACGAGCCACAAGCACTCGCACCGAGAACCTCGCCTACCGTCAAGTCGGTGACCACGAGTGCTATCCGCTGGTCAACCGCAATGGTCACATCGCCATCGAGGTGGATCGTCCCCACCGCCCCTTTGCCGACGTTCGGAATGAGGGGCTGACGATCCGTGACGGCAGGCTCGAAATCGAGGGCCGGGTCATCGCACGGGGAACCGAATACTCGGGCGGAAAACTCGTCGTGGTGGGCCGAACCTCGGGATTCCGTGCCACTGTCGACGTCGAACTCGCTCCCAATGACGAGCTGTCGGAACGACGCTTCGGACTCAACTACTACAGGTTCTCCGCAGCTCTCGACTTCAACGACCTCGTCGACGAGATCAGCGACGACAATGCCGACCTGTACCTCGACCTCGACCCGGTCCTCGGCGATGAGCCCAAGCGCGCCCGAATCGGGAAGAGCCGCTACCTGGTCCGCTTCGGCACCACCGGCAGCACAGTGTCCTCCGGCGACAAGAGCGTTTCCATCATTCCGTACTACACGTTCAAGGCGAAGTATCCGTCACTCCACCTCGAGACTTTCAATGCCTCTGCCTTTGACTATATGCAGCGCCTGGTTGCGAGCCGGCGGTCCTGGAATCCTCCGAAGTCGTCTGATCGCAAACCCGTCTGGCTGATCGGCGAACTGCCGTATAAGGCACAGGACAACGGGCTCCAATTCTTCCGATACATGCGGAACGAACATCCCGAAGTCGACGCCTACTACGTCATCGAGCCGGACTCCCCCGAACGGGTCAACCTCGACGGCTACGACAACGTCATCGACTTCCGTTCACATGACCATATCCAGGCGGCGCTTGCCGCTGACAAGATCATCGGGACCCACCACCCCGATTTCCTCTACCCGACGAGAGAGCCTCAATTCGAGAAAGCGCTGCGGGCCGATAAGGTCTTTCTGCAGCACGGAGTCACCGCCGCCAAGTGGATGGTGCCAAACTACGGACGGTACGTTCGTGGATTCGACGTCGATCTCATCACTGTCTGCTCCGAACGTGAGAAGGAATTCTTCGTCAAGGACTTCGGGTATGCGCCTGAGCAGGTGGCGGTGACCGGCTTTGCCCGGTTCGATGCACTGTTGGCAGACGACGTCGACGTCAATCGCGGCCAGCTGATGATCATGCCGACCTGGCGTCCGTGGCTGCAGGACCCAGAGCGTTTCGTCGAGTCCGACTATTTTCAGAGATGGAAGTCTCTGCTCACCAGTGACCGATTGCGAGCACTGATCGAGAAGTACGAACTCACACCGATCTTCTGTCTGCACCCGAACATGCAGCAATTCAGTTCGCACTTCGATGACCTCGGCATCCGCGTCGTCGTCCAAGGCGAGATCGACGTCCAGCTGCTGCTCAAACAGAGCTCGATGCTCGTCACCGACTACTCGAGCGTCGCATTCGACTTCGCGTTCCTCCACAAACCCGTCGTCTACTATCAATTCGACGACCACCGCTTCGCCCAACCGCATGCGGACCCGGTCGCAGAATTCCCCGGACCTGTTGTCGCCGAAGAGACTCGGGTCCTCGACGCGGTCGAGAGGGCATATGAGTCTGGTGGGGCAATGGCTCCGGAGTTCCGCAGGCGCGCTGACAGGTTCTTGACTCACAGAGACACCTCCAGCCGGGAGCGCATCTTCGAAGCGATTCAGAACTCGACGAAGCCTGATATCACCATGTCCGACCGCATCCAAAGTGAGACGGCTCAGTCCGTCTATCGGGTTGCACGGCGGAACAGGTATTACCTGCCGGTGATGAAGAGACTCTACAGGCTGATGCGTCTGGCTCCGCTCGATGAGCAGACGATCGTCTTCGAGACCGGGCAGGGGAAGCAGTACGCCGACAGTCCTCGGGCAATCCACGAGGAACTCATCCGGCAGGGCGACACCCGACGAAAGGTGTGGATCTACCATAAGCGACTTCCCGTGACCGACCAGCACACAACGGTGGTCAAGCGTCACTCCCCCGCCTTCTTCTGGCATCTCGCGACGGCGAAGTACTGGATCAACAACCACAACTTCCCCAACTACATTCACCGCAGGGATCAGGGCGTGTACATCCAGACCTGGCACGGGACGCCGCTGAAGCGGATGTTCCTCGACCAGGACAACTTCTACGGCCGCGATCCCGGGTATGTCGACCGTGTCAAAGAAGCATCGGCACAGTGGAATGCCTTGGTGTCTCCGTCGCCCTACGCCACCAAGGCAATGCGATCGTCCTACGGTTACACAGGCGAGGTCTATGAACTGGGGTACCCGAGAAACGACGTCTTGAGGGGTCCGGACACGGATGAGATCAGGGCCGGCGTCCGCCGACGTCTCTCGATACCCCGAGAGCGCACCGTCGTGCTCTATGCGCCGACCTTTCGCGATGACCAGCCCACAACCCGAGGCCGCTTCGCATTCCAGTGGCCCTTCGATCCGCAGGACTTCGTGGAACGATTCGGCGACGACGTCACCCTCCTCGTTCGCACCCACTTCCTCATCAATACGAAGCTCGAAATACCGGAGGAGCTGAAGGCCCACATCATCGATGTCAGCGGATTCCCCGACATCAATGAGCTCTTCCTGGCCAGCGACATGTTGGTCACCGACTACTCGTCGTCGTTCTTCGACTATTCAGTCCTCGAGCGCCCCATCATCTTCTTTGCCTATGATCTCGAGAACTACCGGGACAATCTGCGCGGTTTCTATCTCGACTACGAAACGGAGCTGCCTGGACCAGTGGCCACAACATCGACAGCGCTGTTCGCCGAAATCGACAGAGCATCCTCGGTGACGGAAGAGGACAGAGAACGACTGCGATCGTTTGCGAAACAGTACGCCCCCAACGATGACGGACACGCGGCAGCGCGAGTCATCGATCGACTTCTGTAGGACCGCGGGCAACGGCTCGGGCACGATGTGGAGGAACGATGTTCTCACGGCGTAAGAAGTACCTGCCCGAGGCGACTGTCTACGGACTCATCGGCGGAATCCCGAAGACTTTCGGCGGCAGAACCGGTGTGTGTCTGCAGAGAGCCGATGCATTCGCAGAACTCGACGGTCGGCACGTCGAGATCCTGACTCTCTCTCCGCGGAACGACGATCCGGAGGCTCTAACCGCCCGGCTGCGTGGCGAGGGAAGGATCGGCAAGAAGGTCACTGTTCGCAGCGTGTGGGCTGACCTGAAGCGAGCCTCGCCACACGACTTGGCGCAGATCGCTTCTCACTCGACGAAGTCGATCACCATCGACACCGCCAAGCTTCCCGACTTCGACGGAACGTCAGAGATCAAAGAACTGGACGATTCAGGAAAAACGCTTCGGTCCGATCGGTTCAGGGAGGACGGGTCCCGGTATTTCAGCTACCGCCTCGGCGGCGAAGACGAGGCGAAGAGCGTCGCAATCTTCGACGCTCGCGGTCGGCCCATCGCCCAATGGACTGAACAGCACGAACTCTATTTCGCGTGGTTCGACTGGCTGATCGGCTCCGAGCAGGCGATCATCATCAACGACGGCCCTCCTCTGGCC
Organism: Brevibacterium sp. Lmc1; assembly: GCF_057654315.1. Taxonomy (NCBI): domain Bacteria; kingdom Bacillati; phylum Actinomycetota; class Actinomycetes; order Micrococcales; family Brevibacteriaceae; genus Brevibacterium; species Brevibacterium sp. Lmc1. Next base: position 3,229,371 of record NZ_CM172803.1, read on the forward strand.
CGCTACCTGCACAAGTATCAGCGAGAGAACGTCGTCCTAGTGCAGACCATTCACAGCAAGCATTCCGCTGAACCGACAAAGCGGTCCCAAACCCTCGGGCCGACTTATACGCCGGCGCTGAAGAATGTCGATCGGTTCGACCTCTTCGCCGTACTCACTCAGTCACAGCACTCTGACCTCACCGATCTGAACTACATCATGGACAATGCGGCCGTCCTTCCGAATATGACGGCCGCAACTCCGATGCGTCGCATCAGGTCCCGGCCACCGGGCGCAGGCGTAATGCTGGCCCGAACCACGTTCCTCAAACGCATCGACCATGCGATCACTGCTGTGCACAAGGCAAGGCAGGCCGGCACGGACGCGACGCTCGATATCTACGGAGTAGCGGACGAGGCGCAGGAGTCGCTGGAGACACTCGTCGCGGATTTGGACGCCCATGGCGCCCTTGCGCTCAGAGGGTTCGACCCGCGAGCAAAGCAGAAGTTCGAGAAGGCATCTTTCACTCTGCTCACCAGCGAATACGAGGGCCAGTCATTGGTTCTCCTGGAGAGCATGGCAGCAGGATGCATTCCCATCTCCTACAACATCAAATACGGTCCCGCAGACATCATCACCGACGGTGTCGACGGATTCCTCGTGCCCGATGGTGATATCGATGCCATGGCCCGCCGAATCAATGACCTCCACACCATGGACGAGCAGAGACTCACGCAGATGAGGCTGGCCGCGATCCGGCGCGTCAGTGATTTCTCTCCGGAGAAGATCACCCAACTGTGGGGTGCCGCACTGACGCGTGCAGTATCGAACAAGCAACGACCGGCCGAAGTCGACGGGAACGCACGCCTGTCGAGCGTCAGAGTCGAGGATGGCGAATTGGCTCTGCGGGTGGTGCTCAGCGGCGATGCTGCATCCGGTCCCGAATGGGCTCTGCTGTCGTGGACCGAGAGAAAGGGCGGACGATTCGGTCGGCTGCCTGCCCGACTTGAGCAGGTCGGCGGCGAGACTCAGGTCGTCGCACAGGCCCACGCGGACGACTTCGCCGCAGTCGACCATGGGCACATCGACTTCTGGATCGACCTGAGAGTCGCCGGTCATCCCTGCAGGCTTCGCATCAAGGGTGCCGGCGACGTCGCACCTCAGCCGCTGGGCCATCTGGAGGTGTACTCGACGAGGTTCGGCAGCCTCAGCCTCCGGTTTCCTGCCCTCGGCTAGTTTGCCGATTATCCATCCGGCCCTCGGCCCGCGGGCACCGGACGTTGCACTCTCGTCAGCCTTCGGTCCGCTGCCCCTCGGATAATCCGAAGGAACCTGTTCGAGGCTGCAGCACAACAAGCCACGGGAACCCAAATGAACAATGAGAGGATGAACACTGGGTTAAACTCCCATGGAACTACTGAATAAGTGCGAATCCATCAGCACTGAAATGCAAAGCGAGGTCAGAGTGGTAAGTATCCGATCGGTGGCGGTTCAGGACAATGACGAGGGTGTCTACGTCTCCGCTGAAATCACCATGCCGGCGGCCGAGGGCGAAGCATGGATTCAGCTCCCTGAGTCCACGAAGACCGACGAAGAGGCCGCCGCAGACGCGTTTTTCATCATCGGTTTGATCCTGGCGATCGGCAGCGACGGCGTACTGGAGATGGATCAGCCTGTCTCGAGTCGGCTCATCTACAACTCACAGGCCGCACAGGACATTCTTCGTACCTGGTACCCCAAACAGTTGGTTTCTGCCCGCCTCGAAGTGGCTCCGCGAGCGCAGGACAAGGCTCCACTGCTCGAGAAGACCGTTTCCTGTTTCACCGGCGGAGTCGACTCTTTCGATACTCTCATCCGAAACGAATCCGAGATCGACGCGCTTGTGTACATGCACGGCTTCGACATCCCGCTTTCGCGGACAGATGTCCGTGAGCCGACATCCGCACACCTTCGAAAAGTGGCCGATTTTACGGGCAAACAGCTCATCGAGGGCTCCACGAACATTCGCAGGTTCCTCAATCGCGCAGGCAAATGGCCCACTCTGACTCATGGCGCAGCCTTGTCATCGATCGGACACCTTCTGAGCGGCCAATTCGGGCGGTTGATGATCCCTGCCTCGCACACCTATTCCGACACTTTCGCCTGGGGTTCACATCCCCTCCTCGACCACCTATGGTCGAGCAACCGACTTTCGGTTGTGCATGACGGTGCCGGATCCACACGGGTCGACAAGACCAAACGTGTGGCCAAGTATCCGGCGGCCAAAGAACATCTGCGATGTGTGCTGGCAGAACACCGGAAAATACAATTGCGGAGTCTGCGACAAGTGTGTAAGAACTATGGTGGCACTTTCGCTGAGCGGAGACCTGCCCGAATTCAAAACTTTTGATTCCGAGATTTCTACCGACGCGATCCGCAATCTCAAGATATCAGGGATGAACAGCCTCTCGTTCGTGAAGGAGAATCTCGAGTTCGCCAAGGAACAGGGCGATACCGAAATCGAAGCTGCGTTGAACTATCTCGTTACTGACTTCGAGACTCGAAAGAAGACGAAGAACGCGGCGGCGGCAGTAGCTTCACTGGAGCGGAGAATTGCTCCTCTCGAACGCAAACTGGCTCGCATGGAAACTAGTGTGAAAGCAACCAAGACCCGAGCAATTGCCGCGGAGAAGTCGGCGAAGAAGCTTCAGAAGATGCTCCCGATCCGCACGTGGACAAAGATCTCCAATGCACGGCACGGCAAGTAGACTCGCCGGCCGCGGCTTGAGGACGAAGATTGAGCCACATCAGGCAGTCTAGAGATTCGTTCCAGGTCGACATAGTGAGATGCGTGGTCCGCTTCTCGAACTCATCGTTCGAGAAGCGGACCACGCTTTTCACTTCGAGAATTGCTCGGCTGCGTATCAGGTGGCAGCGCAAAGATGTCGATTCACCTGACCCCAGGTAGACGCCTTTTCGCGGTCACGAGCGGGTGACGCGCTTCTGCACTTTTCTCAACCCACGGACTACGCGCTTCCCAATCGAGTCAGGCGTTTCCGTCTTCGTCGAAGTCTTCGCAACATCCATGCTGATCCGCTGCTGGTAATACTCGTAGGAGCGTCGCAGCTTGCGTCGCATCTTCTCTTGGTACTGCTTCCGAGACGTCCCGGCGTAGGTCGGCATTTTCTCTCTCAATTCAGAGAGCGAATAGGCATCAGCCTCTGAATTCGGGGCAACGATGCCTTTCATGCCAGTGAACAGTGTCCTGTAGACGGACATCAGCGTATCTGGGTCTTTCGCAACGCCTTCGCTCATGGCAACGTCCAGCGCTTCCAGAACCTTTGCGGAATTCCAATCTGAATCCTCGAGCGCTCGTTCGGGGTAGCCCATAGACCGATAGAAGTCTGGCACTTTGAAGTTCCAATTCAGACCTATCGAAGGAATTCCAAGTGCAAATGATGTGATGCTGGCATGCAGACGGTAAGCGATAACTCCGTCGCACTTCTGCAGTTCGGCGATCAGCTCTTCGGGAGCGTTGAGGGTGACAGCTGCCTTCTTATTAGGTACTCCGTGGTACCGAACGAGTGAGTCGAGAAATATCTCGTCGGAGAAGTGGCCCGTGGTAAAGATCCTATAGTCATCTCCGCGGGACTCCAGCTGACTGATGATGTCGAGCCAGAATCGACGCTGATCGGCTTCATTGAAATCGATGCCGTTGTCTTTGAAGATTCCAGCGCGGGTCACCACCAGACCGATGCACCTGCCTGAATCTGTCTGAGAACCTTCAGCGGGCCGAGAATCGACGCCGAATACCGAGTCCGCCAGAACCGCAGGGTCGGAAACGAGCGCGGTGGGAGTCTGGGTCCCCTCCACATATTTTGTCGCTGACTCCAGGTCATCTCGGGTCGTCAGTTGCCGTACTACGGGCAGACGGAGAGCCTGCTTCAGCTGCTGTGATCGTTCGTTGGTCTCCGAATACGGCTCCACACCGATGCTTGAGAAGAGCACCGGAACATCGTATTCAGCCGCAAGCTCCAGGGTTCGAATCGTCCGGAGATAGAAGCTCTGATAGCGATAGTTGAACAGAGGAGCACCCCCGAATACGATCACGTCTGCGCGAGAAATGGCTCGTCTCGCGGGTTCGAGGAGAGACTCGTCTCGGGTGCTCATGTACTTACGGCTGATGATGCTCGCGGCTCGGCTCCGAATCGTCAGCGACTTCGGATCGATTCCAAGGTTGCTCCCGACCGCTCTCAGCAGACTGATCACCGATGCCTCGATGATCTGATCACCGATGTTGTCCGAGTCGCGGTTGGTCAGCAGCAGCACTTCAGTGTTGGACATTGGAACGGACTTTCTATCTTGGAGCGACAGGGTTCAGGCCTTCTGAGCTTTGAGCGCGAGCTTTTGATAGTTCTCGTATGTGCGACGGAACTTGCGGTTGACGCGCTCCCTATAGCCTTTGGGCCCTATCGCGACCTGCCGAGGCAGGCCGTCCCAGAGATCGTCAAACGCAAATGGCTCGGCTCCGGATTCTGGGGCAAGCACACTGCCGATTCCGGAGAAGAGCGTGTCGTACACGGATTTGAGGAATTCGTAGTCCTTCTTAACGCCCTCAGCCATTGCCGCTTCGATCACAGGCACGACTTCGGCCGCCGTCCAGCGTTCCGATTCGATTGCTCTCTCCGGGTACCCGACGGACTCGTAGAAGTACGGCACCTTGAAGTTCCACGACAGGCCGACTGAGGGGATGCCTAGGGCAAAGGAGGTGATACTGGCGTGCAACCTGTAAGCGATGACTCCGTCACAGGCCCTCAGCTCTCGCAATAGTTCATCAGGCGTATTCACCGTCACCGCAGCTCGTGCGATCGGAATGCCCTTGTCCTTGACAAGCGAGTCGAGGAACACCTCGTCAGAGAAGTGGCCGGTGGTGAAGAGCTTATAGTCGTAACCGCGCTCCTCGAGCATCGCCATGGTGTCCAACCAGAACCGGCGTTGATCCGATTCCGAGAACTCGATCCCGTTGTCGGCAAAGATACCGGCGCGGGTGACCACGAGCCCGATCCGCTTCGGTTTTGTTTCCGCGACCGTGGACTCCATCGGTTTCGAGCTGCTCACCGCTGGGGCAGAATCGGCTGCCGACGGCTTTGCAGATGCGACCACACGACGGAGGATCCTCTTGAGCTTGCGTTTTGCTCGCACTGGTATAGACGGCACCGGTTTCGGCGCGGGAGCCGGCTCCGGTTTCTTCCGGTACACGATGTCGGCCAAGACTGCCGGGTCGGCCACATGTGCAACCGGGATATCAGTGCCTTCCACGTACTTTCTCAATGACTCGACGTCGTCTCGAGTGGTGATCTGCCGGACGACGGGGACCGCCAAAGCTTCTTTGAGTGCGATACATTTCTTGTTTGTCGGATCGAACGCCTCGACGCCAATGCTCGAGAAGATGACGGGCACACCGTACTCCTGCGCTAGCTCAAGAGTCCTGATAGTGCGCAGATAGAAATTCTGATACTTGTAGTTGAACAGCGGAGCGCCGCCGAAGATGATCAGATCGGCAGCGGAGATGGCTTCTCGCGCCGGTTTGAGCAACTCTTCATCTCTGGTCTTCATATATCTCTTCGAGATGATGCCTGCAGCGCGACTGGAGATCACAAAATCGTCAGCGGTGAATCCGAGATTCTTCATCACCCCTTTGACAATCGAAATCACCGTGGCTTCGATGATCTGATCTCCGACATTGTCGGAATCACGATTCGTCAACAGCAGGATTCGAGTTGGGCTCATTGTGGTTCAGGTCTCCTCATCACCGGGGCGAACTTCGCCATTATCGAGATTGTGGCATGAAACGCCATCCAAAGTTCGGACCGTGCGTCCGCAAACTCATCTGCGGACGAGGGGTCCATCCTCGAACGATCTGATTGTCCGGGAGACACCTTCGGACAACGACGTCGTGGCAGCCCAGCCGAGCATCTTGAGCCGACGCGAGTCCAAACCGAGTGAAGCCACTGGAGAGTAGGAACGGCCGTCCTCTGGATTGGCGAAGTCCAGTTCGAGATTCATCTCAGGCCGAGCCCCGGCAAAAGTCTCGGCGAGCTCACGGATACTGATATTCCCTGCGGGATCGGCGACGTTGTAGACCTGTTCTTCGCCCAGCAGATGCGCAAAGAACAGCCCCTCCACTGCGTCGGCGACATAGGTATAAGTCCGCGTCGCAGCGCCAGCGCTCATCATCCGGACATTGCGTCCACGGACGACATCTGCCAAGAAGTCCGCCTGTACCCGGCCGTCGTCGAGTGCCATGCCTGGGCCGTAGATGTGCCCGAAGCGCAGGCTGAGGCCCCGAATGCCGAACTCGTCCGCATATGCGGCGAGAGCGGTCTCAGCGATTCGCTTGCCCTCCGAGTAACTGGCCCGGGGAGCGAAATGCTGGAGTGTTCCCTCGTCGTCCTCACCTATGAGTTCGCTGCCCGCGACCGCACCATAGACCTCCGACGAGGAAAGGAGAGAGAATGACTTTCCGCCTGCTTCGACTAGTGCGTCAAGAAGGTTGATCGTACCGAGGGTGTTCGCCTTCAGCGTGGTCACCGGCGATGATTTGTGCAGACTCGGACGAGCCGGAGAGGCACCGTGGAAGACAATTGAGAACTTCCGTTCGAAACGGCGAGTGTCGATGACGTCACCTGCTAGCAATGTGAAGTCAGAACGGTCAGGGGCAGATCCGAAGCGCTTCTCCGCCTTGGCCGGGTTCCGGACCATTCCTGTGACGTGGAGTCCGAGGTCATAAGCATCGTTCGCGGCCAGCAACGAACCCACTATGTACATCGGGATCATGCCAGAGGCCCCGGTGACGAGAATCTCTGCCTTCCGGAACTTCTCCCATGGCAACTCTGCAGCAGCGATTCGGGCGACGTCGTCAGCGAATACAGGTGTATCGAAGAGAACGACGTCGGTGGAGTCTGCGTCGGAAGCGATTGCGCGGTCCTCACTCGCCACCGAAAGCCTCCCTGTCTTCGATGAGGGTGAGGAACGTCCGGCAGACATAGTAATCCGAGGCCGTGGTGATCTTGATGTTCGTCCGCGGACCTTCCACTCGATGAACGTCATAACCGAAGCCGTTCATCAAGGTACAGGTATCGATGGAATCGTTCTCACCTTCGGCGACAGCACGATCGTATCCGGCAAGGACATCCTTGAGCGGGAATGTCTGAGGAGCCTGGGCCGTCCACAGCGGGTCCCGCGGAATGACCTCTTTGACTCCCTCGCCCTCTTCGACGACGACGGTTTCCGTCATCTTGGTGCATGTGACGGCCGAACCGAACTCGCGTGCACTGGCGATGTTCCTCGAGACAAGATCAGCGTCGATGAGCGGACGTACACCATCGTGGATGAGCACGATGCTGTCCGGGTCGTTGTGTTCGGCGACGACCTTGAGAGCGTTATGTCGCGATTCCTGACCGGTCGATCCGCCGTCCACGATCCATTTCACTTTGTCGAGCTCGTACCGCTTGACGAGGCGCTCCAGATGTTCCCGATACTGCGGAAGAATGGCCACGGCAATGGCATCGATCTCGGGATGCTGCTCAAAGATGTCCAGAGTGTGCACGATCACCGGCCGGCCGTGGATCTCCAGAAACTGCTTCGGACGGGAGCTGTGCGCCATTCGAGCTCCGACGCCTCCTGCGAAGACTACTGCGATGTTTGCCATTGGTTCTCTTCGTCCTCTTCCTCGGTCTTGTAGCTGCTCTCGGAGTCGTTGTCCGTCGGCTCGTTCAGCTGGTCCTCTTGGCCGGGAGCACCCGGATCTTCCTCACCGACACGTTCGGTGATCTCTTGCTCTTCGCCTTCGGTGGGCACCTGCGGTTCCGAAGCGGGCTCGCTGAGGATGAGGGAGTCGATCACCCGGTCGGAATTGTGAGTGTCCACATAGTCGAAATTCTCTTTGACGAATTCCTTCGTCTCCTTGTTGCTCAGTTCAGGCGCGCGGATGAGCTCGGCCAGTTCATCGAATGTAGTGGCGATCTGTCCGGGAGCAGCTTCGCGATAGTCTTTGTGCATGCCTCGGGTTGCCGAATACGTGTCGAGGTCGTAGGCGAAGAAGATCATCGGACGCTCAAGCAGCGAGTACTCGTAGATAACAGAGGAATAATCCGTGATGAGTACATCGGAGATCAGCATCAGGTCATTCGTATCGGGATATGCGGCGACGTCGATCAACCGGTCGCTGAACTCCTCCGGAATGGGTGCTGGATCCGGCACGAAATGGTGCTGACGGAACAGAACGACCGTATCCTGACCGCAAGAATTGTAAAGTTCGCGGAAATCGATCTGTTCATAATCGTAGTGAGCATCGCCTGAACCACGGCCCCGGAATGTGGGAGCGAAGAGGATCTTTCGCTTGTCCTTTGCCGCCGGGAAATCAGTCTCGAAGTCGACGAGGACTTCCTCGGCACGCCCCTCGCGCAGGAACCCGTCGATCCTCGGAAGTCCGGTTGCGATGACAGCCTCTCGCTCGATTCCAAACGCTTCGCTGTACACGTCGCGCAGATGCTGGGACCCGCAGATCGCGTAGGAATAGAGACGATGCGCGTTCTTCAGATTCGGCGATCCATATTGCCCGAATCGGCTGTACCCCACTGATTTGAATCCGCTGCCAGCGTGCCAGAGCTGGATGATCTTCTGCTCGTCTCGATTCCCCAGATCTTTGAGGATGGCGAAGTAGTCGTCGATGAGGATCGTGTTGGCTTTGCCCATTTCCCAAGCAAGGGCAAAAGCGCTCTGGCGGCTGCTGGTTCGCCCCGTACGGAACGAATAGCCGAACTTGAATTGAGAGTCGAGACCCCGTTCGAGCATACGATCGTGGACAGCTTTGAGGTTGCCCTGCATATTAGGACGGGCTTCGGACGCGAACAGGATATTGCTTCCGTCAGACGGCCGTTTGTGCGCGGAAATGGCGAACACAGTCCGAAGAGCCTTCCGTTTGGTCTTCGTCCACCTTTTCCGAGCCTTCGACTTCAAACGTGCCATGGTCGAAGACGGCTTCTTTCCGGAACGACCGAATGAGTAGGTTCGCATGAGGAAGTAGGGGGCAGCTTCGTCGTCCGAAATGCCGAACGTCACGGTGTAAGCAGAAAAGTTCTTGTTGTAGACGAAAGCTCGAGACGCGTCGCCGAGCTCTTCGGCTCTCCTCAGCGGATACGAGGCTGGGTGGTTCTCCTCGCCTCGGCGAGCGATGAGGTAGTAGGTTCCGTTGGGAACCTGCGCTCGTCGATTGAACTGCGTGACATTGATGGTCAGCCGATAGCGCCCCTCCCCCATCGGCTCGGACCGGACCGGAAGCTCCACTTCGTAAGGACGCGAGTTCGGTGTAAGAAAGAAGGAGTCAGGCGCTTCGCCGGAAAACCTGACGACAAATGTCAGAATCACTCGTTCCCACGAGATTCTTTCAATAGTCAGATCATCTATCACGAATGCCCCTCACGCGCCCCGGCATTGGACTACCGACGTGCTCCATTTACCACCAGTTAACGTTGGTAGCCTAGCAGTTCGCTCAGCGGCCACAGAACTTGCTGGCGCGCTCGGCCGCTGTCACCCGTGTTCGAGCTGAAAAGTTCCTACCATCGGGCGGATCACGATAGTCTGGATCGGTCTGCCACTGACGCCTGCGGGGTCACGCCGGCACCTCCGTTCCCCCAAGACACGAGGAGTTCGAACCGTAATGAACCCCCTCCGCACAGTTGCTCGCAACGCACTTCGCTCACGTGCTTGGAAGAGCACAAGTCGCTGGATTCGAGGCACGGAGCGATGGAACCGACTCGAAGACGAGTACGACGGTAGCTACGTCAAGGCCGAGGTAGTGGTTTATTTCGGCGATCGGAGCTCGAAGTTCTATCAGCTTGAGCAGTGGATTCCTGTGCTCGAAGAACTCCATAAGAGTCACAGGGTCGTTTTGGTCATGCGCAAAGGCTCTGCGCTGCTTCGCACGCTCGAAACCACCAACCTCCCAGTGGTGTTCAAACGACGGTTCGACCCGTTGCACACCTTTTACCATGCCAACGACTTCAAGTTGGCGCTCTACGTCAACAACGGGATGACGAACTTCCAGTCGCTGGCCTTCGCCCCGATGGTGCACGTGCACGTCAACCACGGAGAGTCGGACAAGTTGAGCATGGTTTCGAACCAAGCCAAGTCATACGACAAAGTGTTCGTCGCTGGCGACGCCGCTATCGAACGGCACCGCAGAGCCCTCATCGATTTCGATGAGTCCGCCCTCGTCAAGGTCGGACGGCCACAGCTCGACATCGAGCGCCCGGTGGAGCTGGAACCCTCAAACGCGCGAACCATCATGTATGCGCCCACGTGGGAGGGTGAGAACGAATCCAACAACTACACGTCCGTCGATCTTTTCGGTCCGCAGATCGTCGAAGCGGCATTGCAGATTCCCAATGCCCGAGTGATCTACAAACCGCATCCCCGAGTTGAGACATCCAATGACCCGGCGATGACTGAAGCGAACGCTCGGATCCTTGAACTCCTCGAGGCGGCTAACGATTCGATCTCGGACGAGTCCATGCAACATCAGGTGCTCATGCAGGGCGATATTCTCGCTATGTTCGACGCGGTCGATCTGCTCGTCACCGATATCTCCAGTGTCGGGCTCGACTTTCTCTACCTGCACCCCGAGAAGCCGCTTGTATTGACGGATCGCCGCAATGACACCATTTCGCTCAACGCAGAAGCGCCGATCAGTCGCGCCACTCCGATCATCGACCGAACGACGGCCGACGGTTTGGAGCTGATGTTCCAAGCGATTCTGTCCGAGGATTCGGCTGCGGAGGCCCGTCTCGATCTTCGTCGTCACTACTTCGGCGAAGGCGGGAAGGGAACATCGACAGTCCTGTTCACCGCCGCGGTGTCGAAACTGATCGCCGCTCGTACAGTCGACCTGGAGCACTTCCATTCCGATGACAGCATCAACGCCGAGTCCGAGGACGAATCCACCAGCGAATAGAAGGCGGCGGTAAGCAGCTCCACCTGGCGGCGGTTTCCCAGTTCAGGGTGGTTGTTCTTGCTACGTTGATTTCACAGGTCGTACCGAGAGGTTCCCGTACTTCGTGGAATACCATTCCCACTGCCCTGTCCGCATTGCACGGAATCCTTTAGGGAGTCGAATCCTCCGCTTCGACTCCCACAGGCTGCGGGGCATTCGGAGATAGACGTCAAAAGTCTCCCCCATCGCTTCAGAGAAACTTTCGAAGTCCACGTCGAATGACACCGCATGCCGCCTGCCCATCCGACCAGTGGACGTCAAAGAGCCTCCACACACGAAGAAGGTATTGACGTCGCGTGCAGACACGACCATCTCCACGTTTTCACTGACGTCTCGACGGAGATCAGCGAATTCGAGTTCGATCCGACAGACTTCAGACAAGCTCTCGCACGCCGCTCTCTTCACTGCGACAGGAGAGCCCGCTGATTGGATGAGATCATCATAGACCTGCGCCACCGGAAATTCCTCGATGACCGATTTCCAGCGACGGTACCCAGCTTCAGGCAGATAGTGCTCGACTGTATCCATGGCAGAGCTGCGCATCACCGAAACGGTATCTGCGCTCAGAGAGAGAAATTTCTCAATCTGATCGGCCAGGGCCTCGACATCGCCCATCGGCGTGATGAAACCATTGTGCCCCTGCTCGATCAAGTCACGCGGCCCGTACGTGATGTCGTAGACAATCGGAATGCACCCGGCGCCCATCGACTCCATCATCGACAGCGGAAGCCCTTCACTCGTGCTCGTCAGCATGGAGAATGAAGCAGACTTCAACCTGTCGGGGACATCGTTGACGTAGCCGGGCAATTCCACTCGATCTCGAACATCTAGGGCATTGACGAGGCGTTCCAGCCGGTCTCGCTCCGGTCCCTCCCCCAAAATGGTCAAAGAGACGTCGACTCCGCGGTCACGCAGTTTCGCCACCGCCCGTATCGGATGGTCCACACGTTTGAGCTCGATGAGGTTGGCGATCATCACCGCCTTGTTGATCGGCCGTTCTTTCGGGGCCTCCGTCAGCACCGACCCTGCCGGCAGTTCACCGGTCAGAAGTCTGATGTTGTCGTCAGTGAAACCGATGGCGCGAACGGCATTCGCCTGCTGACGTGTCTGAACACCCACCACGTCGAAGCGGTCGAAGTTGCGCACAGTTTCAACTCTGCGAGGAAGCACCTGGCCATGGTCGCCATTCCACGGATGGCGAAGATGAGTTCCGTGGAGGAACAGAACGAGCGCGAAATTCCGATCCGAGATCTCGTGGATGAACTCGCTGACCTTCTTGTCATCGACGATGACGACAGCGGGCTCTTTGTTCACAACTGACTTGATCCAAGAGTTGTAGAAATCTCGTGGTCGTCGCCACTCTGTCATCGGCGTTCCGTCCAGCGAATGGAGGATGAACCTTCTGCCCAGTTTCGGATCCCGGATGTCCGCGACAAGAAGACTTCCGTCTTCCCTGTAATAGTGACGACGGGTGATCTTGCCGCTGCGCGCGTCACGGACCGCATCGTAGAAGGCGGTGATGTTCTCGATTTCACCGTCCACGTCCGGAATCGGACTCCGCGGTTGCTCGCCCGCGAGCTGCGAGAGTTCGTGGTCGGACCTGTTGCGCAGATCCTGCCAGATGTTCACCAGATCGACGTCATCGCGCATACGTCCCGACGAAATCAATCCATCTCGGATCTCATCTGTGTCCATTCGAGGACTGAACGTCAGGATGGTCTGCGACAAGGTCTTCCCGAAGCTCTGGAAGCTGCGAATGCGGCGAAGTGCCGCAGTCGTCATCCCACCCATGGATTCAGGGATCCACCACAAGACGTTGTAGACGTGCACTTCATCGGTTCCGAGCTTGTGGTCGGACGCATTCCGGACCCGAAGGTTGTCGTTGGCGTCATACGTCTGTCGAGGCATGAACTTCACAAGTGGTATCCTTCTCAGCTCTGGTCGTGCGTCGGTCTCAGCGGCATTGATCAACGTGAAAGTGCCATACGACCATAGTGGCGTGTCTGACGACGCCAGTTGACGAGCTTAGGGTTGTCCGAAGTCTCCCACTGTGCACGGACGTTCCACTCGTCGCCGATGTCAGAGTACCGCCCACAGATGATCATCTGCATTGCATCAACATAGCTCAGCTTGAGGTCATTCATCAGACCGATGATCTTGCTGACGAGATCTTCGCTGCGCAGCTGGCTGAGGTTGAGTACGGCAATCTGCGGGTCGAAGGGAACGAAATCTTCGGTGAGGCCGGCATGACTTGCGAAGACGAAGTTGAGTGCTCCGACATGATCGTCGCCGAATGAGCTTGCGATCCTCCTCATCAGAGTGAGACCGCTGGAGCGGTTCTTCCTCACATCATGTTTCGCGGCGATCAGTGCTGTCCCGAGGTCAGCCTTCGAGAGCTCCACGATGTCTGAGGAGAACTCGCCGGCTGCGGGAACAACTACGAGGCGTTCATGATTCGGGAACAGCACCGGAAGCAGAGCCTGTGCCAGGTCATTCTCGTTCGTGATGTCTGCATAGGACAAAGCGCCCAAGCTCTCGACGGCTCCCAGCGAGAGCTGTGCCTGGATCTCGGCGATGCCCTCCGCACTCGCTGCTCCTGACGGCAGCCAGATGCGGTACCGTCCTGAGGCATGGGCGTCGATGGACCTAATGGCCGTTGAGACCAGAGATTCTTCGCCCTTCTCGACGGTCATGAAGACGTCGGTGACCTGTGCTTCGGGAGTTGCCTTGTCCACCTTGTTCACTGCCGCATCGATCGCAGTGCTGTCTTCGATGGGAAGCTCAGCTGTTGCCAGATACTCATCGGCGGCGGCCATGTCGTCCGAGGTGATCTCTGACCACTTCGAGTAGATCTCGTCTTCCGAAGCTCCAGTCGCGATGAGCGGGATCATTACGGACAGTTTGTCTAGGATCCCGTCCCGGATGGCGTCGAACTCGTTCTCGTCGATGCCGATCAGCCCACCGAAACGTGAATCCGATTTGTTCTTCGGTTCGAAATCGACTTCAGCACCCACCGACCGCGCGGGCAGGTTCGCATGTAGCCGCGAGGTGAGAACTCGCTTGTATTTGTAGGCGTAGTCGGCGACCCAGTTGCGAGCAAGTTCCAGGTTCTCGGGGAAGCTCTTGTCACGGATCGCAGTGACTGTCTGCTTTTTCTTCGGACCTTTTCCACCCTTGGTCCAATCGATCCGCAGCGTGCCGGACCGGCGGTCAGTCGGCGGAGCAGGAAACAGGGTATCGACCGTGGTGGTGAGGCAGCCGGAGAAGAATGCCGGTACACCGACGGCTCTGAGCACCGCGACCGACTGCCAGTCACGGCATCCCACCGGGCCGTACTTCTTCAGGTAGTCGATGGCGTCGGGGGTGAGCATCTCCGGGTACCGGACGAAGACTGAGAGCAGAATCGGCCGCAGGTTCGGGTGGAACGGGATGTTGAATGATTTTCCGAAGATGTCGTGCATGTACCAGCCGAAGGCGATGTACCAGGTGTCTTCCGGAATGTCCTGATAGACGTTGCCGTCCCTGTAGACCTCGACGAGATTGAGTTCAGCTTCAGGTCCAGCGTACTTTCGTTCCTCTTTGACTGATTTGCGGAACTTCTTGAAGAGCTCGGTCAACCCCTGGTCACCCGAGAAGCTGAGGTTTTCGTACCGCAGAAGATGACCGATCGACGCGATCGTTTGGATGTAGTCGCCGATGTTGCGGGAACGGATTCCCGGCTGGTCATAGCTGAGCACACCGAAGTTGCGCTTGCCGACTGTGGTCGGGAGAGGCTCGAGGTGCTTTCCGCTCGGAAGCCAATCGAGCATGCGGTTGAGCTCGTAGCGTACCGCCGAGTCCATCTGATCCGACGGCCTATCGAGACGTGCCTCGACGAGGGTGCGCACATGGTCGAAGGCTCCGATGCAGAATGCCGATTCAGCGGTGCGCAGCACTGCTTTGTCGCTCCAACGGTCGGTTTCGCCGGCTTGCTTCGAGTGGTCGAGAAGCGGCAGAGCCTCCTGCCCTAGTGTGTCGATCGCAGTAGGAAAGTATTCTTCGGCTGCGGAGACGATGATGTCGCGGTCGTCGATCTTCTCAAACTCGGCCCACGCCACTTCCGGGTCTGATGATCGCTGATGGGCCATTCCGAGGATCACTCTGCCTGCTTCCTCGGTCGACACGTGGCTGCGCAGATTCAGTCCGATGGACACAGCCTCCGCCAGGTAACCCTCTCCGACGATCACTCTCCCCGCGTCAACAACTGATTCCCCGAGAGCTTCACCCTGTGCCAGTGCTTCCGAAAGGGTCGCATGAGCCTTGACGCGAGCCAATTGGCGCGATTTTGCGTCGACCTCTCGAGTTGACGGCGCAACGGTCCAACCGTTCGTGTCGTCCGCCGTCTTGCCTTTGAGCCCTGAGGCCAGCGTCCGATACGCGCGAGCGGTGTCCGTCGCAATCTTCTTCGCAGAACCGCCAGACTTCCCCGCTCCAGCTCCCCCGGCGGCACGTTCACGCACGTATTTCGTTCCCGAGGCCCGCTCGACCACGGGCAGGGCGCGACGGGCGATTCCGTGGACGACTGGCTTCACCAGTTCGCGTCCCTTGCTGAAGTATCGGTCGGCAGCGTTTCGTCCAGTGGTCACTCGTTCAGTCCTTTGCAGAGGTTTCGGTGATCGGTCGTTCGTAGCAGTCGGTGGTCAAGAGCAATCAGGCACACGGTATACGACTTGACTGTCAGTTCGTTGAACCGCAGCGGTCTCAATCGAAGGTGCCGAGGCCCGTCTTGCGGAGGCTAGCGTCGAATTGCGGGGCAAGGGTCTGCGCATAGGTCGCGGTGATATGGGCGGTGTCGAAATAGGTGATGACGCCGCCGATGACAGGCTCGCAGCGCCCCTCGGGGCAGAACCAGTCTTGGGGGTAGATGACCGACATCTTCTTCGAATCTATGGTCTTCGCGGAGGCTGCGAGCGGATCCATCCAGTGCCATGATTCCGGAGTTCCGGAGCACTCTTCGAGGTCGTCTTCATGCTTGGCAACGCAATCCGGCACGGTGACACCTGCCCCGCCTGGGTATGGGGTATCCCGAATGACCACAACATCCAAATCAGCATCGACCCAACGCTGCAGGATCTCACGATGCCCTTCAGGCGCCTTCTTCTCTGTTTCTTCCCAGTCCATACCTTCCAGCGGCGTGGACTGCCGCTCGGAAGTGATCACTGCGTCGAATCCTCCTTCGGTCGTTCTCTTCGAGACCCAATCGGCGTAGTCCTGACACCCCTTGGTTTCGTCCGGCGTCGAAAGGTCCTGAGGCAGGGTAGAGATGCTGCAGTTCGAGGCGAGGAAAGTGGTGATCGTCAGATCTTGTTCATCTGCCAAGCGCTCGAGTGTCGGCAGCCAATGACCGGCATGTGAATTTCCAACCAGCGCGACATGTTTCGACCCGTCTCCATAGGTGCATTCCGGTTTGCTTGCGTATGGGGCACTGGCCCAACAGCCATCAGCGTAGGCTTTTGACTTGTCCTTCTTCGCCGCAGCGGGCTCCATCTGCAGCGAGTCCTTGTCTTCGCAGTTGGAATTGTCCTTGGCACTGGGGAGGAGAATCCCGGCGCCGAGGCAGGAGTCGGGATCGTCCAACTGGGCCTGCAGTTTGTCTTCGTTCTGCTCGACGATGGTGTTGGCGATGACCATCTGGCTGAGCCCCAGGGCAGCGACAAGAGCCATAGCAAGTCCCGCGAATGCGAAAGTCTTCTTCGAATTGCTGAAGAACGACGACTTGCGGAATCGGTTCTCGACCCAGGTTGTCGAAGCCCAGGCCGCGATGATCGAGACCAAGATGATGGCGATATTGTCCAGGACGCCGAGACTCTCCGAACGTCCGAGCTTGGCCGAGAGGTACGGCACGAGGACGATGAGGGGCCAATGCCAGAGGTAGACGGAATACGAAATGTCACCGAGAAAGCGCACCGGACGCAGCGACAACAGTGGAAGCACAGACGCCCTGCCCCGGGAGTCGGCGAGGATGACGAGTGCAGTCGACACCACAGGGACCAGCGCGATGTAGCCGGGGAACGGCATGTCTGCGCGGACGAGGAAAGTGGCAGCCACAATACCGGCGAGACCGCTCCACCCGAGCACTGAACTGAATGGAAGCCGCTCTGGTCGAACATAGAGCACGAAGACGGCGACGAGGCCGCCGGTGGCCAGTTCCCACATCCGGGTCGGGGTGATGAAATAGGCCATTGCAGGTTCGTTGGCGGTGTACCAGATAGAAAAGACAAACGAGGCAAGGAAGATCCCGAGGACGGTGAATCCGACGAACTTCTTGGACCTTCCGAGTTTCGTCCCTACGAGGAAAGCCAAGCCGATGATCATCGGCCAGACGAAATAGAATTGCTCTTCGACCGACAGCGACCAGAAATGCTGAACGGGCGACGGGGCGTTGTCCGCAGCCAGGTAGTCAACGCTGGAAATGGCGAAATCCCAATTCACGACGTAGAGCCCTGCGGAAAGAATCTGGCGCCCGGTATCGGCCCAAATCGATTGTGGAGCAACGAGGAAAGTTGCGATACCGACGAGGAACAGGACGAGCAGGGACGCCGGCAGCAATCGACGAACCCGTCGTGCCCAGAACTTTGCCACGTCCCCCCAGCTCTGTGGCGGGGACTTGATGAGGTGGCTGGTGATCAGGAAGCCGGAGATGACGAAGAAAACGTCGACACCGACGAACCCGCCGACGAACCGATCGGGCCACAGGTGATAGAGCAGAACGATTCCCACTGCCAGGGCTCGCAGCCCCTGGATATCGGAACGGAATCCCGAGGATTCGGGCACGCTCGACCTCTGTGGGG
Organism: Brevibacterium sp. Lmc1; assembly: GCF_057654315.1. Lineage (NCBI taxonomy): Bacteria > Bacillati > Actinomycetota > Actinomycetes > Micrococcales > Brevibacteriaceae > Brevibacterium > Brevibacterium sp. Lmc1. The sequence goes on from NZ_CM172803.1 coordinate 3,247,212, forward strand.
AGTTTTCAGCGACGGGGGCTGTCGACTGCATCAATCGGCTCCACTCAGTTTCTCAGCCGGTTGGTTCGGACCCGACTGCGGTCCCTGTCATTACTCGCTTCTTTGGTACGCGGCAGACAGCATGCTCCCCGGAGACTCCTCCAGTTTGATTGCTGCTGTATCGACGCGCACCTCTCCGCCATAGCGGCGTGAGGTCACACGATGGGCGGCCGGCCGTGCCGGGACATTCGAAGTACACCTCTTCTTGACAGCTTCTGCCGGTCTTCGTCCTGACCCCACGGGTCGAGACGCCATCCGGCACGCCATCCTTCCATCCACGCTTTGAGTTGGTGTGGCTTGTTGGCCCACTTGATGAACTGCATCAATGTCCATGAACCCACATAGGCCCAGCTGAACGGCCACGGCAGATTACGCCGCGCCAGCCAAACTCGGTTTCTCGCATTCATGTAGAAGTATTCGTCGTGGCGCCTCGGGTCGATCACCGGGTGGGCGACGGCGAGGTCACCCATATACCAGACGATGTAGCCGGCGTCCCAGACCCTCCACGCGAGTTCGATTCCCTCGTGCGCGTACCAGAATGGCGCAGGCCATCCTCCGCACTCGTCGAAGGCTCGACGCTGCATGCAGACTGCGCCTTCCCACACCGAGAACACATTCGATGAATGGTCGGCGCTTCCCTTCTTCAGCCTGGGAATCCACCGTTTCGGTGCATCTGGCCCACCGGGCTCCTCAACCCTCGGCTGGATCAGTCCGATCTGCGGTTTAGTCCGCATCAGTTGTGCCATGCGCATCAGCGACGTGTCGTCCGGCAGCCATGCGTCATCGTCAAGGAAGAACAGGAACTCGCCGTCGACGTGAGGGACTCCGGCATTGCGGCCGGCAGGGATTCCGAGGTTCTCTGGCAATCCCAGCTTCTTGACCTGGTCCGGTATGCCTTCCGGCTCCCAGCCGTTTCCTACGCAGACGATGTCGAGATCGACGCCCTTCTGCGCCAGCAGCGACTCGAATCCACGGTTGAGGTCGTCCAGCCGCTTGCCTTGGCTGAGAACGACAACGCCGAACGTGTAACGTCGATTGTCTTCGAAGCGCTGGGAGAGGATCCTCGATGACTCGCTCATGACAGCCTCCTTGATGCCATGATCGACATGAAATGGCCGATGACGGAGAGCAGGCACAGCGGAGCCATGATGAGGACGAGCCATCGTTCGCCGAATAGAGGCTCAGCTCCTGCCGATACTGCTATCGCGGTGACGATACTCGCCGCCAGTGCCATCAATGACATCTCTACCGAGTGGAATATGCGGTGGAAAGGCACGAACCGAGCGATTCGTTTGAGAGTGGCAACAACTCCGGGGTTCAGCGCTGTGGCTTCCTTCGAATCCGCGAGCTTATCGAGTCCGTTGAATGCACGAGAGACGTGAACCATGTCGTTGAGGGCTTTGTTGAGAAGCACCAGTCCCGCCAGAACCGTTCCGGCAAGCAGGAGCGGGTAGGAACCGGCGGGGTCGTCGATGAGATTGTTCCACTCCCCCACCGCTCGGATTCCGAGCGCAACCGCCACCAGGCCTTCGGTCGTATAGTGGCCGACCTTGTCCAGAAACACACCTTTGGCGCCGCTGGTTCCGCGCCATCGGGCGACCTCACCGTCACAGCAGTCAATGTACATCTGAACTTGGGAGAAGAAGACAGCAAGGACCGCTCCCCAGATACCCGGAATCAGAAGGCTGAAGGCGATGCACCAGCCGGCCAAGATCATCAGGCCGGTGACGCCATTTGCGCTGATCCTTGTGCGCACGAGCAGCATCGTGAAGTAGATCGAGATATGGCGGAGGTAGAGCTGCGCCGACCAGTGCTCCGCGTTCTTGCGACTGCGGACCTCTATCGGCTGTGCTTTCGCCCGAAGCTCCGACAGTGTCGGATGTTTCGCCGAAGACTTTTCGGGCACGTCCGTTCCTCTCAGATCCATCGATGATGTCCAGCAACGATAGCGCGAAGTTCGCGCCGTTACAGTCAGGACTTGCCCAGCTCGCTCTTGATTCGCGTGGTCGAGATCTCGGGAGTGCGTTCCAGATAGACAACTTCGCACTTGTCCTTGAGGAAGTCGAACTTACCTTCCCAATCGTCACCCATGACAAAGGTGTCGATGTGATACTTCTCCACGTCGGTCGACTTCTGCTCCCAATTGTCTTCAGGAATGACGAGATCGACATAGCGAATGGCTTCGAGCATATGCTTGCGCTCTTCGTAGGAGAAGTACGACTTCTTGCCCTTGCCAGCGTTGAACTCGTCGCTCGACAAGGCAACGACCAGGTAATCGCCCTGCTCTTTGCATCGCTGGAGCAGTCGAATGTGCCCATAATGGAGCAGGTCGAAAGTTCCGTACGTGATGACTCGTTTCATTGCTGATTCCGTCCAGAGGTCAAAGCTCACCTCGTGAGCCGCAGAATTAGTTCCGCGTTAGTTTATCATTCTGTTACTTCAAGTTAAGAAAATGTCACACGGCTCACTCAGCGTGCTTCAGGCGACGTTCTTCCGACCGGTTTCTGATCACTCGCTCGCTCGACCGGATGAACCGTTCTGTCTGCTCGCCTGCCGCAGTGTCGCCCAAATACAATTGGGCCAATTCAGCGGCCAGGCCGCTACTGGCTACGGCGGCATCTATGAGGTCGACGACGTCGTCACTGGTTTTCGGATCGACTGCTGGGCATCGATCGAGCAGACCGCCCTCGAGCACTTCTGCGTCTGGCTCATGAGGCTTGACCATCACCAAGGGCTTTCCGGACGCGAGCCAGTCGAAAGCCACCGAAGTCATCTCGACAACGGCCACGTCGGCTTCATCCAACTGCCACGACACATCTGGGCTCTCGTCGAGGAAGCCTCGAGGATCGGACTCGACTATCTCCGCCACATCTTCTACAGCTTTTTCGAACTCGTGGCGCATCACTCCGGTGCGAGGATGCGGTCGGAAGATCACTCGGTAACCGGCTTCCAGAAGCGAATTGACGATCTCCACTCCGTTATAGGCGATGGTTCCATACGCCATCGACGGAGAGTCTCCTTCCCACGTCGGCGCGTAGAACACGGCTTTGCCATCTGGATTCTTCGCCACGAACTCTTTCCACTCGGGAGGGACTGATCGCGGTCGATCCAATTGGGGCCGTCCGACGTCGAACATCCGCTCATCACCCATGCCGTAGAGCGTCTGTGCGATCCGCTCTCTGGCGGCTTGGCCGGCGGTGAAGACGTAGTCGTAACCTTTGAGCTGGTTGGAGATCATCGAGATCTTCTCGCTCTCGCCGTGGCTGAGGTGTACGTGAGCCGGCTCAGGGTAACGCAGGGCCTGAAAATTGCTCGTTCCCTGATTGACATAGAACACCGCACGCAGAGTCGACGACTGCATGAACTCGTCCAGTCCCTTTGTCAGACGCGAGAAGCGGACGGGAAAAGAGGTGACACCTTTCAGGTGTTTGGCGACGAGCGAATTTCGGACGATGATGCCGAACGGACGATCACTGTAGCCGAGTTCCTGCAGACGGGATTCGAGCTGTTCGAAGGGCCACAGCCACTGCTCGAGCTGATAGACCGAACTGAGATCCCCAGCGAAGTACGCGGCCACGACGAATTCGTCGTCGTCCTGGGGGTTGAAATCGTCGGATAGCCGTGATTCACGGACACGTTCACGCAATCGCTGCGCCGCGAGCTTGGCCACTGACTGCGCAAAAGAGGCACCACGGACTGCGGTATGCGGCAGTTCTGCCGGTAGGAAGGTCATGGAGACTATTGTGCATGCCTATCTGTGTTCGACCTGAACTCAGCCTCCGTTCCTGGTGAACCATTGTGCGAACTTCAATCGACTCATCCAGCACCAATCGGCTAGTTTTGGGTGAGATTCTGCGAAAGGGAGCACATGCCGCCTGAAAGCCGTCAACGGTTCGATCGTCCGTCATTGCGAAAACGAGCGACTCCCGGCTCCGAAGAGTCCATACCTCGGGCTACGGCACTATTCAGCCGCAGGATCGTCAGCAGCGAACCTCGAGACCTGCACACCGCACATACATTTCACGATGTCCTGACCGCGTCTACTGCCGATAGCTCTGAATCGAACGTGACAGAGTCGACCACTCAAGTGATCATTCCTTGGTCGACTCCCGAACTCCTCGCAGAACTTGCTTCAGCCTGGGACCTGCATCCGGTCCTCGTCGACGATCTCTTTCACGCTGACCAGCGGGCCAAAGTCGAGCGATACGGTGATGTGCTCTTCGTCGTACTCAAGTCTGCGGTCTACATCGATGCCAAAGAAGAGGTGGAGTTCAACGAATTCCATCTTCTTATGAAGGGCGATGCGCTCGTCATCATCTGCCAAGGGGACCGCTTCATCGATGGCACCCCGATTCCGTCGGACACAGGTGGAATCCAGGAGTACTTCGCCAACGAGAAGCGCAGCTGGACGAAAGACCGCGAACTGCTCGCGCTCGGACCAGAAGCACTCATCTACCGCCTGCTCGACACCGCGGTCGATGGGTACTTCCCTGTTCTCGACGGATTGCAAGACGACAAAGACGGGATCGAGAGACAGGTCTTCAGCGGAGACACTGCCGCGGCCGAACGCATCTATCTCCTCAGCCAGGAGGTGATCGATGTCCTTCACAACTCCACCCACCTCAATCGGCTGACGCAGGCGCTGGGGAACGGGGCAGCCAAGTATGCGATTCCCGACGACCTTCGCGCCTACCTCGATGATGTCACCGACCACCTCACGCGAGTTCTCGCCGAAGCGGGCGAACTGAGAGAAGCCCTGTCGCAGATCCTCAACGTCAATTCCACCCTCGTCGCGCAGCGGCAGAACGAGGACATGAAGAAGATCTCCGGCTGGGCAGCGATCCTCTTCGCCCCCACCCTCGTCGGAGCGATCTATGGCATGAACTTCGACGATATGCCCGAACTCCATTGGGCGTTCGGATATCCGATGGCCCTGGGACTCATGTTCGGATTGGGCGTCGTCCTCTATATCGTCTTCCGAGTCAAGAAGTGGATGTGACCGGCCGGGCCGCCGACGTCGCTTTTGCAACCGTATCTTCGTCAGTTCCGAAGACCACGTCGACGAACTCTTTCATGACCGTTCGGTTGTAGTCGTCCCCGTCGAATGCACGAGCGCGGATCTGCCCGTCGAGGAACTTCCTCAACCCCTCGGCGAGTGCGTCCTCGTCCGTGTCGACGATGAGTCCTCCGCTGTCCTCCATAGCACTCTCGACGGAGCCGAATCGGGTCGTGACAATCGGCAGCCCCAGCACTCTGGCTTCAAGGATGACAATCGGCTGACCTTCATAGTCACTCGACATCACAAAGCAATCGCAGGCGGACATCACTGAATACGGGTTTCGCAGTCGACCAGTGAACTGCACCTGACCGGCGACACCCAAGGATACGGACAGCTGCTTCAACTCGTTCTGCAACGGGCCCTCGCCGATGATCACCAGCTTCGCGTCGGGCTCGTCCACGGCGATCTGCGCAAATGCTCTGATCAGTCTTGCGTGGTTCTTCTCTGGCGAAAGTCTGCCCACGGTGACGAAAGTAGACCCGCCGTTGTCGCCCACGAAACTCGAGAGACTGCGCTGTCTGGAAGCCTCAGTGATGATCTCGTCATATGAATAGAACTGCCCGAGCGCTTTGACTGCGTCGCCCAGATTCTGAAGTGAAGTGTCTCCTCCGGCGTCGTTGCTCGCCATAGATCCACCAGTGCCGGAACGAATTCGGTCAACGTTGATGGTGTTGCGTGCGCTGGTGAACTTCTGACCGCGGACGTACCTGCCGAGACTCCTCTGGTTGATCTTGTCCAAGTCAGGCGAGACAGAGACCAGCGCGTCGAAATCTCGATAGAGCTTGAACACTCCAGTCAAGTTCCGAAAGTGGGGCCGCACGCCGTTGACCTCGCGCTCGGCATCGGCGACCAGATCGTTGTGAAGCCAAATCACCTTCCGCGGCGCGGTCGCATGAGCAACTATTCGAGTCCAGTAAGAGGAGTAACCGCTGAAATCGACGGCCGCGTCAAACTGAGCATGCCCGAAGATCCGTCGCCATTCCCAATCCCAGATAGTTTCGGCGTTGTCGGTCTCGGGAAGCTCTTCGAAACTCGAATTTTCCAAGTCGTTCATGCTGCCCAACAGCGGCAGTTGAAGAATGCTTCCATCTCTGATCACTTGTCGTACGTGCCCAGGAATCATTGCAGCGTTCTCTTTCCGGTCGCGTTGCCCGGAACGATAGAAGAATGCCGTGACGTCGTATTCATCGCTGTCGATGCTGTGAAGCAGGTTCAGGGCGGAGGAGGTGATCCCATTGGTGATCATTCCTCCGAGGTAGATGACCAGCTTCTTACGGCCGTCGCTGAATCCACGTCTGACATTGTATTTGGCCTCGTTCTCTCCGAATATGACATCGAGAATGCGAGATCCGGCCTTGCCGTCGTCCTTGTCTGTGAGCTGCGACGCCAGTTTGGAATAGCGATCGCACTCCAGCGGAAACGCCGATGCGAGTTGCCCAGCTTCGGCCATAGCGACGATGTTCTCCACCAGCTGCTGATCTGTCCGAGACGTGGGGCCGGGGAGCTCTGTCGAGTCGAGATACATTCCGCGATCACTCGAATAGCTGTCGGAATCCGGAATGTGGAACGCGATCGGCCGACCTGTCGCCAGATAGTCGATGAAGATGCTCGAATAGTCCGTCAGCAGAATGTCAGACATGGCCAGCGCTTCATTTGCGGGCACATCATTGGGGATCAGGAAGTCCGAAAATTCCGGATCGTCGATCAGCTGATCGAAGATGACTTGGTGAGCTTTGAGGAGAACTACCCAGTTCTTGAGTTCAGGACGCTCACGAAGTGCCCGAACCGTGGCTTTCAGTCGATTGGCGTCCGCATTCGGCTTGTAGAACGACTCACCGCGCCAGGTCGGCGCATAGAGGAGGACCTTCTTTCCGTCCGTCTCGATGCCGCGTCCGCGAAGTGCCTTCCTGGCCAGACTGCCGGCATTGGACGCGAACATCGAGTCGGTTCGCGGATAGCCCTCTTCGATGATCGCGCCGTCGAAGACATTCGCCAGCTTGTACGCGCCCAGATACATCTCATTCGTCATGAAGGAATTCTGGGAGACCAGATAGTCGGCTGACATGAAGTTGCGCAGGACGTTTCTAGCGCCGTCGGCCCCGTTCTCGATGTCATAGCCCATCTTCTTGAGCGGAGTGCCGTGCCACAGGTTGACATAGGTCTGGTCTGGCCGCTTGATGAACTCAGCCGGAAAGGTGGCGTTGTTGAATAGGTACTGACTGCTTTCCAGCTTGTCGAAATAACTCGTGGATCTGTACTTGACGAAGTCCACTCGCGGGTGATCGGCGAACTCTACGCGAAATGGCGATTCCCAGGCTTTGGCAGACAGGACCCAGGTATGACGGAACTGTCGGTATTGGGGATCTTCGATCATCTGTCGGAAGAGTGCTTCGGGGTTGCAGAGTGCACCGTTTCCCGAGAACGACTCCCACACAATCGTCTTCTTGCGCACCGGTGTCGACAGAGTTTTGACGAACGCCCGTGACTTCACCGCGGACGAAAGCGATTGTCTGTTCTGTCGAAGCTGCTTCGCCCACTGGACGCGCTCCCGGCGAAGATAGGCCGACAGCGCCGACGGCAGTGTCTTCAACAGAACTTGCTTTGCCTGAGGTCCTAAGTGCACAGTGCTCCAAATCAGCTTCAATGACCAGAAAATGAACGCCGGGCCGAAAGCGATCAAATATGTAGTGAATTCTTCGTCATTGGGTATTCTAACGGCGGACGGGACTGGCATCGGCAACGACATGAAAACATGGCCTACCTGCGCAACCGCTGCAGTGAACCCCCAGGTCAGGGTTTTTCGCAAAGCACCCGTCAGCTCAACAACAATCGATCGGAGAGTCCAGACGTGCCAGGCCGCAACACCCGAGAAGCGCCGAAGGGCCTCCTACGCCATCGTCGAACAACCGGCGACGAGTTCTGGAAGAAGAAGCTGCGTGACGCAGAAGAGTTGAAAACTCGACAAGCCGAATACAACGAAGCCGTCCCGACGAACGCCAAAGTGATCTTCTACGAGAGCATGTCGGGCGCCCGAATGATGGACTCACCGTACGCTCTCTTTGCTCGCATCTTCGACGACCCCGCATTTCGCGACCATCACCACGTGTGGTCAGTCCGATCTCAGGATCTGGTGCCAGACGAGCTCAAAGATGAGCCACGAGTCACCTTCGTCACACGAAATACTGACGCTCACATGTACTTCCTTGCGTTGGCCGGACACATCATCGGCAATTCCCTGCTGCCAGATCATTTTGTGAGGAAAACCGATCAGAAGTACCTCAACACGTGGCATGGGATTGCATATAAGGCCTTGGGCCGAACCGAGGATTCGCCTCTAGGTGCTGCGGGAAGTGTCTACAACCTGCTTCAGGCCACTCATGTTCTCACTCCCTGCCCGTTCATGACCGAGACCGAGCTGTCGCGGTTCTCTCTGCGCGGGGTCTTCTCAGGATCTCTGGCTGAAGTCGGATATCCGAGACAAGACCTGATGCTGAATATGCACCAGGATCGGGCAAGCCGCATCAAGGAGGAGCTGGGACTCGACCCCGACAGGAAGACAGTCCTGTACGCACCGACTTGGCGTGGAAACAAGGGCACAGCTCGATTCGATGCGGACCAGCTCGAAAAGGACATCGACAGCCTGACCAAGCTCGACGCGAACGTGGTCTTCCAAGCCCACCACATCATGCTCCGACACATCAAGGACGTCGACTATGGGAATATCATCGTGCCGCCGCCCAGCATTGTCACCAACGAGTTGCTTGCTGTCACGGACCTGCTCATCTCCGACTACTCAAGCATCTTCTTCGACTTCTTGGCCACGAACAAACCTATCGTCCATTACCTGTATGACTACGACGCATACGCGGAAGAGCGCGGACTCCTACTCGACAAGAGTGAGCTCCCCGGACCGATCGTCACAACAAGCGACGAGTTGATTGCGACAGTCAGCGACCTGACAGCTCGGTCATACACTCCCGATGAGAAATACCGACGGGCGCAGGCGAAATTCGGCCCTTACGACGATGGGCATGCCTCCGATCGAACAATCAGATGGTTCTTTCAGGGAGACAGCGCTGACATCAGGCTTGTTGAAACCCGCCAGCGCCCGAGCATCATCTTTTGGGGCGGGCGTCTCGATAAAGGAAAGAAGACCAGGGACTTCCTCGAGTCGGTGCGGATTGCGGCAGAAGCCGGCGACAAGGAAGTGACACTGTTCGTCGCTCATTCGGCGAAGTCCATTGAGGCCGCTATGGAACAGATCAGAGATTTGGGTCTCACGGTGTCGATCGTTGCACGGAACGACTATGAGATGGCTATGACAACGGCAGAGCGAGATGCTCGGAATCCGGTTGACACGTCGAAAGGCGCTCCAGATGCTCAGGCGAGCGCAACGCCGTGGCAGCGTTTGAAATCGGTGTTTCGACGGCCAAAGGATCCAGTCGAACCTGCGGATAACCTCCTGTCCGACATGTATGAGCGCGAATACCGTCGGGTGTTCGGGGATTCACAGTTCGATGAACTGGTGATGTTCCCTGGAGCATCGCACTTTTGGAAGAAGCTGGCCGAGCATGCACGCCGGTGACACCTCGAACGATCTGAGAGGACCGTTGTGAAGAACAACATCCTATGGCTGACGCTCAAGACTCAGGCCAATGACATCGATTCAATGGTCGCGGACAACAACGGATTGCCACGCTACTTTCGAGTCGACACCTCGTCGGCCGAACAGCCGGATATCGACATGATGAAGTTGTCGCTCAAGAGCACAACCGCCAAGCACCTATTGCTGGCCCTCACGAATCTCGGCTATTCCCTTTACTACAACACAACTGATGAGAGCCGCTTCGTCAGACACGATCGCATTGTTCATCATTGGCCCGCAGTGAAAGACGGCATCTTCGAAGCATCCGAGGACGGAATCGTCCACCAGTTCGAGGCTCCCGCTTCGGGAGAAATTGAGCGCCTCGTCGTCATCATGTCGCCGATCAATTCGAAGCCCCGTCTGATCCGGTATTTCCGTCCGTCGTTCGCCACTCTGATGAAGTATGTTCCACGGAATACAGCAATCCTGCGGATTGCAGACGTCGGCGGAGTCAAAGGCGCGTTCTATCTGAATACGAGTTTCCTTCCCGACAACAGCACGAGGATCCAAAACCTGATCAGGTCGACGATCGACCGCCATGGAATCGATTCGCGGAATGTCGTCCTGTTCGGTGCGTCGAAGGGCGGAACAGGGGCTTTGTTCCATGGACTGACCGGAAACTTGAAGTTCGTCGCCGTCGACCCCATTCTCTCTGACTCCTGGTACATCGAGAACGAAAATGACTATCACTTCACAACTGGCGGCGTCTTCCCTCAAACAAAGCAACAGGTGTTCGCGAAACTCGTTGAGCAGTCAGTTACCAGCCCGCCGACTGAAACTGCAGAATCAGTGATCGTGACCTCGTCGAGGTCTCCTCAATACGACTACACGTCGAAGATCATCGAGCCGCTCAGGAGCCAACTGACGATCTTCAATTCCGACAACCCTCAGATCATGAAGCACCCCGATGTGGCCCCCAAGACCATCTATTCCCAGGTGCTGGCGATCAACAATCTGCTGCTCGACTTGCCACTTCCCAAAGGCGAACATCCCATACCGTAACGCGCACTCCTCGATTGCACGTCCGGCGACCCGCAACTCACACCGCACCCGGCCGGTCGAAGAACAGTCGGCGTTCCTTGACGAGGATGATCGCCGAGAGGACGAGCATCAGGCCGGTCTGAATGATCTTCGAGTCAGGATCGGTCATGAAGATCTCCGCGGACATATTCGCAGAGGCGTGGAAGACCACCGGAACCAGGATGCTGCGTCCGCACCGGTAGTACAGCCAGTTCATCACGAGGACGAACGCCACCATCGAGACCGGGAAGTTCAGGGTCTGCAGCACTCCTGATTCGACGACCTCGTTCTGGTAGTAGCCGTCGATGAATGACAACGGCACATGCCACAGCGCCCAGATGAGAGTGAAGAGCATCGACGCCGAGAACACCCGCATCTTCCTCACCAAGGTGTCGGTGCCGTAGCTGTGCCAAGCAAGCTCTTCGATGACAGCGGCCCCGATCAGAGTCACCCACACCGGCATCAGCCCCGTTGAGAACGTGAACCCGCCCCGAAGCTTGAACTGGCCGGGGTCGTAGCCGAATAACAGTGACAGCCACTGCGCAGCCATGAGAGTGACGGGAACGAGGAACACCGCGGCGACAAGGAACGGCCATCGCGCAGAACTCGGCCACTTCAATCTGTTGACGATGTCGGCTCGCAGCTCCGGGCGGTGCCGGACGAAAGCGACGACCACGGCAAGAGGGGCGAACAGCCCCGCCAATGACAGCACCAAGGTCGCGACGAGCACAGCCTGATTCTGCTCAGGCAGATGACTGAGATAGGCAGCCGCGAACCAGAACACCCATGGCAACACGGTCGCCCACATATAGAACGCAACCGGGCGATCGTACTTGTGCAGAACCGCTTCGTCCTGGCGACCTCGTGTGATATCGGGATCGGTCGGAGCTCTGCCGAGGGCGGGGTCGGTGACCATAGCGCAAAGAATAGAGTCCGGTCGGCGCCGAAACCAGGGATACACGTTCCTCAGCTCGATGCCCGCGAAGCAGGCGGACGGCAGTGGGGGCCGCCTCGGCGAGGTCAATCATTTCCCACCCGTTCGTCCACTCGGCCGATGACGTTCACGGCGGCTTCGCCACACGATCACTTGGGCTTCGTAGCGTCGCGGACGTGAATACACAGAGAGAGACATCCACACGCACCCGTCCGTACACGATTCTCGCCACTGCAGTTCTCGCGGCCTCAGCCACTTTCGGCGCCGGCCTCGCCCCCGCGGCAGCCGCCGGGCTCGGCTCCGCCGGTGAAGCACCAGGACTCGGCTCCCCCAGCGGCTTCACCGCCCCGGACAAGGTCGCCGACATCGAATTCCCGACCACGATCTCCCACCGAGGCGGCGCCGACGTCTATCCGGAAGAATCCATGGAAGGATTCACCGCCTCGGCGAAGGACGGATTCCTCCCCGAGATGGACATCCAGTTCCTCGAAGACGGCACCCCTGTCCTCATCCACGACGACACCGCCGACCGCACCCTCAACGGCGCGACCGGACCCATCCGGGACCTCAGCAGGGAGGAATGGGACGCGGCCACGATCAAGCACCCGACCGGCGGAGAAGAAGCCGCCACCGTCACCCTCGACGAACTCCTTGACGAGATGGGCGGCGAGGTCGTCATGGTGCCCGAGATCAAACCCGGGGCCACCCCCGAGGAGGTCGACCGGGTTCTCGACGAATTCGACGAACGCGGGTTGAAGGATTCCCTCGTCGTCCAGTCCTTCGACTTCGAAGCGGCGAAGACGATCGCCGACCGCGGATACACCTCGCTCTACCTCATGGGCTCGACCATGCCGAAGGAATCACCGGCAGAGATCAAGGACGCCGGCATCGAATGGGTGGGACCGAGCAAGAACCTGCCGACGAACAAGATGCGCGAACTCGACAAGGCCGGCTTCCACGTCGCCCCGTACACACTGGCGACCGCGAAAGACGGTCACCGTCTGCCCGGCTTCATCGACGGCTATTTCACCGACGACGCTTGGAGCAACTGAGTAGACTGCACGGATGGAGCCACTCGACCGCGGCGCTCCGATCCCGGACCCGCTGACACCCTATCTCGAGGTCGACCGAACCCAGCCGCGACACGAATGCTGGGTGACCGGTCACATGGTGGCCGGTCTCGACGGGACGGCTGCCATCCACGGACGCGTCGGCGAACTGTCAACGGAACCCGATCAGGACCTGTTTCGGCGGATGCGGCAGATCGCCGATGTCGTCATGGTCGGCGCGCAGACGGTCCGCAGCGAAGGCTATGCGCCGATGCGGCTGAGCGAGTCCGCCCGAGCGCAGCGTCGAACGCGGGGACAGTCCGAGATGCCGCCGGTGGCGGTAGTCAGTCGCAGCCTCGACCTCGACTGGTCCTCACAGGTCTTCGCCGCAGCACCCGAGCACGCGCGCACCATCGTCATCACGTGCGCCGGGGCCGATCCGAAGCGGCTGGCAACCGCCGAACAGGCGGCCACGGTCATCATCGCCGGTGACGACCGGGTCGAACCGGCGAAGGCTCTGCAGGCCCTCGCCGGTCTCGGCCATCGGGTCGTGCTCTGCGAAGGCGGACCCCGGTGGCTCGGGGAGCTCGTCGCCGCAGACCGCCTCGACGAACTGTGCCTGTCGATCTCACCGATGATGGGCGGCGATCCGCTGCCCGTGAGCGTCGCGCCGCCGGGAGCCGACATCGCACAGTTCTCTCTGAAATCGACGATGATCGCCGACGACACACTCTTCCTCCGCTACGAATCGAAGACAGCAGACGAGGGACGGTCATGAGCACCCCCGGGCTCGACGACCTCATGGGATCGGTCGATTCCCCGCTCATTGTCGTCACCACCTCGGCGGAGGGTGAACGGGCCGGCTGTCTCGTCGGTTTCCATTCGCAGGCGAGCATCGATCCGGAGCACTACTGCTTCTGGCTGTCGAAAGCCAACCACACCTACCGGGTGGCTCTGCGTTCGGACCATTTCGCCATTCATTTCCCCACCACCGCGGACAGTGAGCTGGCCCGGTTCTTCGGGTCGCGCTCCGGATCGGAGACGGACAAGTTCGCCGGTCTGGACTTCACCGTCACCGAGGATGAGGTGCCGTTGCTGACTGCCCTGCCGAACCGCCTCGTCGTCGAACGCATCACGATGCTCGACGACGGAGGCGATCACGTCTGCCTCACGGCCCGTGTCGCTTCGGTGGAGGTCGCAGGCGTTTTCACCGCTCTGCGTCAGTCTCAGCTGGGAGTTCTCACCCCCGGTCACGGCAGCGAGGAACGGGCGGTCCACCCGTCGTGCCCTTCGCAGTAGGGTACGCGTCAGAGCCAGGGGCGCATCGGCACCAAGGCACGTTCGGCCAGCTTCGTCAGTCGGTGGCGGTTGAGCCAGTCCCTGCCGAGCTCGGTGCAATGCGCAGAATCGCTGTCGAACACCTTCTCCATCTCGGCCGCAAAATCGGCATCGATGACTTCGACATTCGTCTCGTAGTTGAATGACAGTGACAATCTGTCGATATTCGCCGTGCCGACCGTCGACCATTCGCCGTCGACCGTAGCGACCTTCGAATGGATCATGCTCGCGGTGTAGAGCAGGATCGTGATCTTCGAGTTGATCAGCTGCTCGAAGAAGCCCCGGGACAGCCAGTCACCGAGGATGTGGTTGGACTGCTGCGGCACCATGAGCCTTACATCCACGCCGCGTTCGGCCGCCTCGATGAGGGATCGCAGCAGCTGCTGGTCGGGGATGAAATAGGGAGTCGTCAGCCAGATCCGCTTCCGCGCGCGGGCGAAAGCATTGATGTACATATTGCGAATCGGGTAGACCAGTTGGATCGGCAGATTCGCCGAGACTCGCACCTGCGATTCCCAAGCAGAGGGCCGGACCCAAGAGATCTGTTCGTCCGCAGGGTGGTAGGCGTTCCACACCTGCGCGACGGACTGTCGCAGCGCCCACGCACCGGTTCCGACCGAGCGCAGATGGGTGTCACGCCAGTGCCGGGCATAGAGAGACCCGATGTTGAACCCACCGACGAAGGCCACACCATCATCGACGACGAGGATCTTCGAGTGGTCGAATCCTGAATGGCGCAGAGGTCCTCTCCAGAACTTCCTCGTCACTGTCGGCATCCGGAACACATGGATATCGGCGGCCAGTTGGCGGTAGAAGGAGGAGGGGACAGCCAGATTGGCGAACCCGTCATAGATGAGGTGGATGTCGACGCCGCGGGCAGAGGCCGCGTTGAACGCGTCGATGAACTTCTGCCCCACCTCATCGTTCTTCCAGATGAACGTCTCCATGAGGATCGATTCCTGCGCGGAGTCGATCGCGGCGAGCATGTCTTCATACAGGGTTGAGCCATCGGTGTAGATGTCGAGCTTGGAGTCCTCGACCTGCGAACTGAATGTTCCCGGCCTGGGTGCCACCCGCGACTTCCGTCCTCGCTTCTGGATGAGATCGACGGCCATCGAAACAGCGACCGTCGCCGGGACTGCACTGGCCAGACCTGCGGCCGCCCAGGGCACGAGGCGCCGCAGACGGTCGAAACGGCCGACGGACTGAGTTCTCAGTGGAGACATCTGCTCACTCTAACTCGTCCGTCCTCCCACCACCTTCACCCGACCACAACTCGAAGATGAGCCTTTACACTGAGGCCGGAGCTGAATTGTTCTGACCATTTCGAGGCGAGGAGCCAGCCATGCCCCACAGCGTCTCACCGGCGAATTTCCTGCGGCGGCCCGAGTTCACCACCGATCTGCTCCAGATCGCCAAGGGAGTGATCGCCGCCACCGGCGCCTGGTGGCTGTCCGACAACGTGCTCGACAGCCAGATGCCTTTCCTCGCTCCATGGACCGCGTTGCTGACCGTGCACGCGACGGTCTACAGGTCGTTGTCTCGCGGAGTGCAGACGACGGTGGCGTCGGCCATCGGAGTCGGTGTCTCTTTCCTCATCGGCAGCTACCTCGGAGTCGGCCTGTGGACGTTCGCCTTGGCTATGCTCGTCGGTCTGGCCGGCGCCCGACTGTCGTGGATCCGCGACGAAGGCGTCGCGATCGCGACGACGGCGATCTTCGTTCTCGGTTCCGGTTTCGATTCGCAGCAGCCGCTGCTCGCTGATCGGCTGCTCGAGATCGCCCTCGGCGTAGCGGTCGGCATCGCGGTCAATCTCATCGTGCTTCCGCCTCTGCGCGACCGCCAAGCGAAGCGCTACATCGACAGCGTGAACCGCCAGATGGGTGAAGTCCTCATCGACATGTCGAAAGAGTTCACCAGCTCGTGGGACACGGATTCGGCCGAGGACTGGTTCGAGAGGACCGAAGCGATGAGTCGTGAACTCGACTCGGCCTGGCAGACCGTGCGGTTCGCCCGCGAGAGCCGCCGCGTCAATCCGCGGACGGCGATCCATGCGGAACGGCGAAATCGCCAGTCGAGTGCAGGAGAGGCGCCTGAGAAGGAAAGCTATGAGAACATCCTGCTCAGAGCCGATGAGGGCATTTCGCATCTGCGCAACCTCGCCCGAACTCTGCGCGATGCCTCATCGGCCGAAAGAGACTGGGATTATGAGTTCCGGGAGGAATGGGCGGCGATCGTCGCCGATGCGGGCCGTTCCATCGCTGATCCGGATGCCGAGGTCGGTCCGATCTTCGACCGCCTCGAGAAGCTGTCGGCGAGCATCTCTCAGGACAGGAGACTGTCGACGACCTCCTGGCCCATCTACGGCTCCCTCATCACCAGCCTGCGTCACATCGTCGTCATCGTCGACGATGTCGCCTCGGCGCGCAGCACCCGCGAATCCGTGTGAGTGAGCGACTCATCCGACCCTGAAGAAGTCGAGCAGTAAGGCTCAGCGGACCTTTGCCAAGGCCTTTGACTCGGCTCTTGCCGAATACGGCGATGAGCAGCGAGCGCACCAGGTCGCCTATGCCGCTCTCAAGCACAGCTATGAGAAGGTCGGCGACGAATGGGTGGCCAAGGAAACGCCCGGTCCCTCGGACGCACAGAGCGCCGACGGAAAGAACACCGATGGAGCAACGGCCGGCGGGGTGAACGCCAACGCCACGAAGGACCACCTCTACCAGCAGGCGAGAGATCTCGGCATCGCAGGTCGATCGACGATGACGAAGAGCGAACTCGTCGACGCCCTCGAAAAGGAAAGCAGCCGGAGGACGAAGAAGAACTCCTGAGACCGTCTGCTGCGGCACCAGTTCTGATCGCTTCGGCAATGCCGATCGGCGCCGACGGTCAGGTGGGAGTGCCGCCGAGCATACCGGCGACGAGCCCGAGCACCGCCAGTGCGGCCAGGACGATGATGACGACACGTTTGCGCATGGCCCAGATTCTACCGTGGCACACCTGGCCGCAGTCGAGTCCCGCCGAGGAGCCGACCGTCACCACGGGTTGGCCTCCTGCCAGCGGGTGAACCAATAGCGGTCACCCTGGTAGTGCGATTTCTCCGGCTTGCACCCTTTGAGATCCGAATGCTCGCCCAGCCACGTCCGCACCAGCGGCATGACCTCGTCCAGACGATCGACCCAGTCATCGAGCGGCAGCAACAGAACCGAACCGTCGTCGGAGTCCAGTCGACACGAATAGTTCGGCAGACCCTCGGTGATCTGCGAATGCGTGTACCTGATCTGATCGCAGCCGGTGGTGAGATAGAAGCGGATGAACTCACCGCAGACGTAGGAGCACAGCGTTTTGAAGTTCCGGTAGCGGATCATCCACGCCGGAGGATCATATTCAGACATGTGTTCTATTCTAAGTCTTCGATCTGACAGGGAACAGCGGATCAGTAAAATTGGTCCTAGACCCCCCTGCCGATCCCCACTCACGGGCCCTCGGCCCTTATCGTCCTTCGGAGGAATCTGTGCTCAGGTCGGAACGCGGCCCCATGTTCTGGCTCGTGCCCATCTGCATCGTCGCCCTCGCCGCCGTTCTCATCGGCCTGGTGGTCATCAACAAGGACGACACCTCCGGCTCCGCTGCCTCGGAGACATCCGATGGCTCTGCTGATTCGTCCGGCGCGAGCGGCTCCGGGGATGGAACCGGTCAGACGAGCGACGAACCGGACTTCAGCTTCCTCGAACGCCACGACGACAAAGACACTCGCGCCGTCGGCGATGACGACGCCCCGGTCACCCTCATCATGTACTCGGACTACCAGTGCCCGTACTGTGCGACTTGGAACGACGAGACCCTGCCGGAGCTCATGGACTTTGTCGACGACGATGACCTGCGACTGGAGATGCGCGACCTCGCGGTCTTCGGCGAGGCCTCCGGAACAGCCGCCCGCGCTGCCTTCGCCGCCGGCGAGCAGGACGCCTACCTCGAATTCCACAACGCTCTTTTCGAAGACGGCAAACACCGTTCGGAATCGAAGCTGTCCCAGGATGCACTCATCACCCTCGCCGAGGACCTCGGCCTCGACGGGCAGCAGTTCCACCAGGACATGAACGCGGTCACGGCCCACGACGACCTCGACACCAATTCGTCGGAGGCCCAATCCATCGGAGTCATCAGCACGCCCGCGTTCATCATCGGCGGCACCCCCATCCTCGGGGCACAGCCGACGCAGGAATTCGTCGACGCCGTCGATGAAGCCCTCGCCGAGGCGGAGGCCACCGACAGCGCGGACGGCGCGACTCCCGCTACCTCGGCCGGACAGTCCTGATGGCCAAACACGCCGCACCCAGGGTGCACGTCCGGTGGTGGATCCCCATCCTCGTCATCGCCGTGGCCGCCTCCCTCATCGCCCTCATCCTCGTCAACGACACCGGTGAGGACTCCGCGCCCACCGCCGGGTCGACCCCGGAACCGAACCCCGTCGTCACCGAGGTCGAAGACCCAGAACAGGCCGACGTCGACCAAGACGCCACCGCCAAGGACGTTGACCCGCTGGCCGATGGACCGGCCGACGCCCCGGTCACCCTCGTCGTGTTCTCCGACTATCAGTGCCCGTTCTGTGCCGCCTGGAGCAAGGACACCCTGCCGCAGATGCTCGAGTACGTCGACGAAGGGGATCTGCGCATCGAATGGCGTGAGGTCAATGTCTTCGGCTCCGCCTCGGTGCAGGCTGCGAAGGCCGCCTATGCGGCCGCACTGCAGGACAAGCATTGGGAGTTCCACGCCGAACTCTTCAAAGACGGTGAACCCCGCTCCCCCGGTGAGCTCACCCCCGAGGCACTCATCGAGGCGGCCAAGACGGTCGGTCTCGACGTCGACCGGTTCACCAAGGATATGAACGCGAAATCCACCGCCGAGGCGGTCGAGGAGAACGCGTCCATGGGCACCGACCTCGGCGCGTTCTCCACCCCGACATTCCTGCTCAACGGCCAACCGTACGTCGGTGCGCAGCCGACCGACGTCTTCGTCGACGCCATCGAAGAGGCGAAGAAGGGAGCCAACTGATGGACATCACCCTGCTCAGCGCGTTCCTCGGCGGAGTGCTCGCCCTGCTCAGCCCGTGCGCCGCCCTCCTGCTGCCCGCGTTCTTCGGTTCCACCGTCGGCACCGGCTCGAAGCTGGTCGGCCATGGTCTCGTCTTCTACCTCGGCATGCTGCTCGTGCTCATCCCGCTGGGCATGGGCGCGGGCACGCTCGGGTCGCTGTTCTCCGACCATCGCAGCCTCATCGTCGGCATCGCCTCGGCCGTGCTCATCATTTTGGGGCTGGTTCAATTCTTCGGGTTCGGTTTCGATCCGGCGAAGTATCTTCCCGGCGCCGAGGCGGCCCGCACCAGATCGTCGACCGCGACGGGATGGACGAAGACATTCCTGCTTGGGGCCACGAGCGGGATCGCCGGAGTCTGCGCGGGACCGATCCTCGGTGCCGTTCTCACCTTGGCCGCGGCGAAGGGGCATATCGTCCTCGGCGGGCTTATGCTCGCCATCTACGGGGCGGGCATGGTGGTGCCGCTGTTCATCATCGCCGCCCTCTGGTCTCGGTTGGGCGCACGCGGGCGGAAGGTGCTGCGCGGCGGTTCGATCACGGTCTTCGGTCGTCAGCTGCCGGTCGTGTCGATGGTCACCGGGCTGCTGCTCATCCTCATCGGTGTGGTCTTCTGGGTCACGAACGGCCTGGTGTCGGCACCGTCGGTGGTGTCGACGAGTTCGCTGGCAAGGATGCAGGAGTGGGTCGGTTCGTGGTCGTCGACGACCGTGGACATCGTGGTCGTCTGCGTGCTCGCAGTGGCCGCGCTGGTATGGTGGTTCCTCCACGAACGCCGCCGGATGCGCAAGGCCGCTAAGGCGAGGCACTGATGCGCACTCGCAGAATGTCCGGCCTGGCGGCCGGAGCGGCGACGCTCGCGCTGGTGCTCAGCGGGTGTTCCTTCGGCAATACACCGGAGGACTTCGACCGCAACCCGGAGACGGTCGGCACCGATCTTGAAGCAGCAGACACGTCGGGTCTACAGCTGCCGCTCATCGTCGAACCGCTCGAGCTCGTCGAACCGGGCTGGGATCTGCCCGTGCAGTCAGCCGGTTCCGTCTTCCTGTCCGCCGATTCCGGCGAGGAATCACTGATGTACTCGGCGGTGGACACGAAGGGAGGACAGTTGTGGCAGGCCGAGCGTCCGCGCGGGTGCACCGGCTTCACCGTCACCGCCGACGGAGACACTCCCCTGGCGGTGCTCACTGATTCGGAGTCGAGCACGGACTGCGACGACGATGTCACCGCCAGTGCCTATGACCTCAAGTCCGGCAAGAAGGCGTGGGGACCAGTCGACGTGCCCGGCCCGCTGCGTGGCCCGGGCGCGGTCTTCGCCCCCGAGGACGCCCCCGCGGACGGAGCCGTCGTGCTCGACCCTGCTGCCGGGGAACCGGCCGACGATTCGGACGGCGGGAACGCGGGCGGGGTGCGCCACCTCGGCGAGTATCAGGGCCTGATCCTCGACATCAAGGACGGCAAGCTCGTGGCCAGCGAGGATGGGACGACCGCGTGGGAGCATTCGCTGGCCGACAACGGCTGGGATGCCGAGAAGCTCACGGCGGCTGCGGGCGCGGCGACCGGGGAAGGCTTCATCCACCTCGATGCCGGTGACGGGGTCGGACCGGTGTTCGATCGGGAAACCGGCGATCTGCTCGATGACGATGCGCGCGGGGTTGCCCGTGATGCGAATACGCAGGCCGTGGTCACGCTCGGGAAGTCGGGGATCACGGTCATCGACGATCTCGGGAAGACTGAGCAGCCGGTGTCTGTGCCGCAGTCGGTGCACCTCGAGGCGGCGGCCGGTGGGCTGCTGTATCTGCGTGAAGGCGGGAAGCTGCGGGTGCACAATGCGACCACCGGGTCGTTGGCGCGCGGCTATAAGGCCGGCGAGTCGGGCATCGTCGCGATCCCCGATGTCTTCACAACTGCGGGCGTGGGCACCCTGCGCGCCGGCGACCGAACTCTGCTGGCCACCGATCGCGTGGTCGAGGACTCGGGCGAGGGGTAGTTGCCGCTGGCAGTGGCCGCGGCCGCGCTGTCACCGGCCTTTGTCGTCAGCGGCGGGAACTCACACGAATGAGGATGAACGCGAGGATCACGCACAGCACATAAGTGATGCCGACGGTGATCCAGCCGAGGACGAAACCGCCGGGTGAGCCGACGATGACGCCCATGAGCAGCGGGCCCAGAGCGAAGCCGAAGAACATTCCCGCCGTGACCATGCCGCTGGCCGAGACCATCGAGGATGCCGGGATCGCACGCATGAGTGCGGCCATGAGCACGACCGAGACGCCGAGCGCGGAGATGCCGTGGAAGGCCACGGCGACCCAGACGAGCAGAGCCCACCCAGCCGCGTCGGCGATGAGGAACAGCACCGCTCCGACCAGGGCGATGAGGGCGAGGACCAGAAGCAGGCGCGGCCCCGAGGCGCCTTTGGCCATGCGTCTGGCCCAGGTGACGCGGGCGATGACGCCGATGACGCCGGCCAGTGCAGCCGTGGCACCGCCGAGGACGAGGTTGAACCCCATCTCCCGCACGGCGAAGAGCGGTATGTACACGTTCGTCGCCTGCACGCCGATGCCGTTGATGAGCCCAAACAGCGCCAGGGCCCACACCATGCCGGGGTGCTTGGCCGGACGGGTGGGGGCAGGTTCGGGTTCGGTGTGGGCCGCCTCGGCGGGGGTGTCGGTTGTGTCGGTCTGGGCGTTGTCGTGGTCGGCCGCCTCGTTGGCGGTGTCGGTTGAGGTTTTCGGAGCGGTCAACAGCGGGGTGGTGCGCAGGGAATACCAGGTCATCGCGAGCAGGATGAGCGGGATGATCGCGACGGTGAGTGCCGCGCCGCGCCAGCCGATGCCGAGCGCGAGGACGGGGAAGGCGAGGCTGGCGACGAGCTGGCTGACCTGGACTCCGGACTGTTTGATGCCGACCCAGCCGATGCGTTTCGAGTCCGGGACGCGCTCGAGGAGGATCCGATTGGTCACGCCGTTGGGGAAGGATTGGGCGATGCCGGACAGGGCGGCGGCAAGCAGCAGCATCCAGAATCCGTCGGGCACGGCCACGAGCACGAGGGCGAGGGTGGCGAGGACGAAGATGAACGCCATGAGGGAGAGGTCGGTATGCCGGTCGGCGAGACGGCCGAGGGTGGCGTTGCCGATCGCGGCGGCGCCGAAGCAGGTGGTGGCGAGCAGGCCGAAGTGGGCTTCGGAGATGCCGAGCTCGGCGATGATGGAATCGCTCGTGGCGCTGAGGCCGTAGAGCATGATGGGCCCGGCGGCGACGGCGCCGAGGAGGACGGTGAGAAGACCGATGCCAGGTGTCTTCTGATCCGGTTGCTGGCCCTGGTCGGCCATTGTCCACCTCCTGTCGCCGGCATGCTTCAAGTCAGCATGCTAGCCGGAGGCTGACGACGGGTGTTGCGGTGCCTCAGGAGCGGTTATGCAATCGCGGTGGCACAGCGCTACGGGGGCAGAACGGGTGCAGGTTTGGGCAGGTCTGTCGCGGATTCCTCCGCGGTTCAGCTTTTCGAGCGCCGCACCGAAGATCGGTAAGCCAAGGCGATGTCAATGGCGAGGATGCCCGCACCGCCGACGAAGACGGCGAGCGCGACCGCCACCGGATGTGCTTCATTCCATGCCAGGAGCCCACACAGTACGGAGGCGAAGATGACGATGAGGGCACCGTTGCGGAATCGCCGGACCAGGCCGGCCTTCTCATCCGAGTTCTCAACGGCCTGCAGCGTGTAGGTCATCGTCACTCCATCTCGTTGTCGGCATCTCCGCCAGGTGCGGTCGGAATGCGCCGGGGTCTGTCAGCCGCGCCCGTTCCAGTCACACCGGACAGGCACCGACAGCAAGATTAGCCTGCGAGTTCGGGCTCGGATTGCCACATGAAGAAATTGTTGAATGTTTCAGAATTTTCACAAAAGCCGTACTACCGCGACCGGCTGGGCCGGACGCCTGCTCGCCCCTGGCAAACGTCCGATCGATCGTTATGACTGTGTTACCGAACTACTGAGGGTTCGAGGCTCAGCGCCGGGACAGGTCGGGGTGCGGGACGATCCGGTAGACCCAGAGGCAGCTGACGAGCAGCCAGGCGAATCCGGCGACGACGGCCAGCCACAGCAGACCTACCCCGATCGGGGAGGCAGACAGCGCGGCCCCGGCGAGGAACGCGACGACCACGACGACGCCGAGGATGCGTGACAGTGCGGCGCGGCCGCGCTCGCCGCGACGAGCGAAGGTGCCGGCCAGGATGAGTGCCGCAACGGTCAGGCCGATGAACTGGGCGGCGCCCATGACCAGGTGCAGGATCCCACCGGTGGTGGCGGTCGCCTCGGCGGCGGGAGGGAAATCGGCAACGGGGTCGGGGCGGAATACCCCGGCGAGCACGAGCGCGGCGCCGGCGATGATGACGGCGATGCCGGTGCCGCGTGACCGGTCGGTGGGCGCGCGCAGCAGTCCCCACCCGGCGACGATGACCATGATGCCGGTGAGGGCGAAGTTGAGGATCTGGAGCCAGCCGCCCTCACCGAGGCTGAGCAGACTGAGCGAGTGACGGGTCAGGTCGAATCCGTCCCTGGTCAGGGCAAGGATGAGGCCGAACACGATGCAGAAGGGACCCGCGACGACGCCCCACCCGAGCATCGATCGGGTGACTGCGGCACGGACGTCGAGACCATCTGACATACTATTACGATAAACGAAATATATTGAAACCGAAAGAGTTTGCTGCGTGCGGGTCTGGACTAGATGCGGGTCTGGACTGAATGTGGGTCTGGCGATGGCGGCGCACTTCTTCCCCGCCGAAGACTGAGAGGATGTGGACATGAGCGATCCCGTTCCCGAGGTCCCCGAGATCAACTCGGGCGACTCCCCGATGTGGCGCGTACTCGACCGCTATCGGGAGCTCGAACTCCAACTGGCGATCTTCGGCCAACACCTCAGCGCACGGCTGGGGATGCGTCCGATCGATCTGCAGTGCTTCAACCTCGTCCACCGTCACGAGGCTGTGACGACCGGTGAGCTCGCGCGGATGCTCGCGCTGCCGCCGGCGACGACGACGGGCATCATCGATCGGCTCGTGCAGCAGGGCTGGGTGGTCCGCGAGCGCTCGGAGACCGACCGGCGCACCGTCGTCGTCCGCGTTGATCCGACTCGTCTGCCCGAGCTGTTCTCACAGTTGGCGCCTTTGGGCGAAGAGCTCGGTGCCGGGTTGTCCGGGCTCGATGACGCGGCCCTGGAGACGATTGCCGGCTTCCTCGATCACGCCGCCGAGGCGACCCGCAGAGCGACCGGGAGCCCGGAGTAGCCACCCGCTCCTGTCAGACGGTCGCCGTGTCCGTCACGGCGTTGAGCGCCGTATCGACGTCGGACTCGTCGTTGAAGAGGTGGAAACCGAAGCGCATATTCCCTCCGGCCTGCGAGTACCTGACCCTGGCCGCGTCGAGTCGGTCGGGGGCACCGGGCCAGGACCGGTCGACGATCCCGAGTTCGATCGACACGATCGCCGAGTTCGACTCTGCAAGGCCGAGCCCGGTTCTGAAACGGTTGGCCAAGGCGATGTCATGAGTGTGGATCTGGTCGATGCCGACGTCGAGCAGCAGTTCGAGCGCTGGAGCCGTGCCGACCCACGAGTGCCAGGCCGGTGAGATGTCGAAGGCACGAGCACCGTCGGCCAGATGCATCGGCATCCCGTAGCTGGCCGCTCCCCCGGCTGCGAACCAGCCTGCGGCCAGAGGCTTGAGCCGGTCGAAGAACTCCGCACGGCGAGGATGGGAGCCGTCGGCGGCTATCGCTTGCGACGGCATCGTGAGGAACGCTGTCCCGCGCGGGGCGCACAGCCACTTGTAAGCGGCAACGGCGAGGAAGTCGACCTCGGAGGCGTTAAGCGGCAGCCATCCGGCCGCCTGCGTGCCGTCGAGGACGGTGAGCGCTCCGACTTCGCGGGCGGCGCGGGTGATCGCTGGGATGTCGGCGACTTCGCCGGTCGCGGACTGTGCGGCGGAGAAGGACACGAACGTCGTGGACTCGTCGACCGCCTCGGCGAGGGTATTCAGCGGCGCGGTGCGCACCCGCACCCCACGGTCGGCGTGGACGGCGAACGGGTAGACCCCAGAGGTGAACTCGATGTCGGGGACGAGGACCTCCGCACCGTCGGGCAGCGCCGCGGCGATCGGGGCGAGCAGTTGGGATACGGCGGCCCCGGTGGCCACCTGAGCTGCAGGAACGCCGACGAGGCGACCGAAGAGTTCACGGCTGGTGTCGACCGATTCCGCCCATCGCGGCCAGGGCACGCTTCCGACCCGCCACTCGTCGAGGGACCGTTGCAGCGCATCCCATCCGCGCCGAGGCGGCGGACCGTAGGAGCAGGAATCAAGGAAGGCCGTCTGCACGTCCCATTCGGTGTGTGCCTGCGCGATGGTCAGGCGGGAGGTGAAGCCGGTGGGATCGTCATTGATGTCCATGCCAGCGAATCTAGCACCGGAAAGGCGGGGCCGCCTCGGGGAATTCAGGCCACGCGTTCTGGATACGAGTACGCGTTGAACTTGCCCTTGCGGTTGAAGCCGATAACGCTCACGCCGACGTCCTTGCCGTAGTCGACAGCCATCGCCGAGGGGGCGCTGACGGCCGACATCATCGGGATGCCTGCCATCGCGCATTTCTGGACGAGTTCGAACGATGCCCGCGCGGACACCTGCAGGACGGTCGATCGCAGCGGCAGGCCACGGTTGGCCATGGCCCAGCCGATGACCTTGTCGACGGCATTGTGCCGGCCGACGTCCTCGCGACCGACGAGCAGTTCGGGTTCTGTGTTCGGGTCGTCACCGACGGCGAAGAGCGCCGCAGCATGGACTCCGCCGGTCTTGTCGAAGATCTCCTGCGTCTGCCGCAGCCGATCGGGCAGCTCACCGATCCGGGCGGCGGAGAGCAGCTGCGGGAACTCGTACTCCCCCTGGTCCTCGACATGAAAAGCGGCGGGGATGAGCGGGAACGCGGAGGTCTTCGTCACCGCATCGGCGGCCGCGGTTCCGCAGATCCCGCACGAGGATGAGGTGTAGACGTTGCGGGCCGGAGCCGTCTCTGGATTCCAGATCCCAGGAGCCAGACGCACTTGGGCGACGTTGTAGTTCCGGCTGCCATCGGGGGCGAGCCCGGCGGAGAAATTGACCTCTTCGATATCGTCCATCGAGGTCACGACCGCCTCAGAGAGCAGATAACCGGCGATGAGTTCGACGTCGTGTCCGGGGGTGCGCATGGTCACGGTGTACTGCTCACCGTTGAGCTGGATCTCCAGCGGCTCCTCGCCTGCCAGGGAATCCGGACCGGCCGAGATCTCACCGGTGGCGTCGAACTTATAGACCCGGGCTCGCACGGCCTTGCGCATCTGCATTCTCCGTTCCTCTCTCAGACCCGGGGGCCGTGGTCGGTGGTGTCCTCGACGGAGGTCTGAATGTGCTCAAGGAGGTCGTCGATGACGGTGATTCCGTCCTTGACCCCGCCCTTCGAACCGGGGAAGTTGATGACGAAGCTGCGTCCGCGCACTCCCGCGACTCCGCGGCTCATCACCGCCGAGGATGTCGACTCGAGACCCTTGCGCCACATCGCATAGATGAGGCCCGGGGACTGGCGCTCGAGGAGCTCGGCAGTGAATTCCGGAGTGCGATCGTCGGGAGCGAGCCCGGTGCCGCCGCTCGTGACGATGACGCGAGGACGGTCGGCTTCCGGAGTGTCGACAAGGAGTTGCTTGAGTGCGTCGCCAACGGGTTCGCCGTCGCGGACGACGATAGCCTCGGGAGTCTCATAACCGCGGCCGCGCAGCCAATCGACGAGGATCGGACCCGTCGTGTCCGCGGCCTCTCCCCTGGCCGCCGAGGTGGAGGCAATGATGACCGCAGCCTTGCGTCCCGCCCCGAGGAGCTCGCTGTTCTCTTCGCTCACCTATCTGCCCTCTTCCCAATCAGTTTCAATCGCACCCGTAAGCAGCACATCTGGTACGTGCGCCCGCTCGCGATCCCTGCGCTCACCCACGAGGCACGGTCTTGGCCACCATTGTCCCACTCCGATCGGGGATGACCAGAGACGGCACGACCCCGAGTCGCGGGGAAGAGACGGCAACGCAAGGGACGAATCGTTGAGGGCTGCTCTCGCTGCTTTGCCTCGTTGGCGATAAGGGATTGCCAGCGTATTGCCATGTTCGGCACATACCGTGTGATTGCAATTTCAACCAATCATGGAGATCACCGTGTACGCAACGACCGGACTGCCGACCTTTGCCCGCGACATCATCACTCTCATTGCCCGGATCGGCCTCGGCGCGATCTTCATCGCCCACGGGTGGCAGAAGTTCAATGAGTGGACCATCGCCGGAACGAGCGATTCGTTTGCGCAGATGGGAGTGCCGATGGCCGATATCGCGGCCCCGGTCGCGACCTTCGTCGAACTCATCGGCGGAGCACTGCTCATCCTCGGTGCGCTCACTCCCATCGTCGGATTCCTGCTGGCAGCCAATGTCATCGGCGCCCTGATCATCGTCCACCTCACCCCGACCCCGTTCGTCGATCAGGGAGGCTGGGAGCTCGTCGCCTCACTGGCCGCAGGCGCTCTGCTGATTGCCGCTGCAGGTCCTGGCCGCCTGAGCATCGACCGCCTCCTCTTCACCGGCAAAGCTGGCAAGGGACGTAAGCGCTCGAGCGCATCTCGCGCCGTGGCCGCCGACGCCTGAGCTACAGCAAACGCCAGGCACTTGGCTTGCCCAACGCCGTCACCACCCTCGCCGCGGACCATTCCCGACCCCTCGCACGCCGCAGGTAATGTGAGGGCAGGTCGGGATAGCCGCTCGCGGCGATCACGACGCCGGCGGCCACTACGCAGTCAGGAGAAGGAGAAGCGGTGGAAGATCTGAGCCTGAGCACGCTGATCTGGCTGCGCATGGCCCGCTTCGTCCAGAACAGCAACCAGCTCTCCAATGAGCACCTGCGGCAGTTCGGGCTCACCGTCGCCCAGTTCGAAGCCCTTGCCCATATCCGCAATTTCGAGCCGATCACGCAGTCCGCTCTCGCCGAAGGACTGACCGTCAGCAGCGGCGGGATCTCCCGCATGCTCGCCCGGCTCGAGTCCGAGGGCCTGATCTCTCGCGAACAGGACTGGAAGACCAAACACATCTCGCTGACACCCAAGGGCCGCGAACTCCTCGAACGGGCGTTTCCCTCGCAGCAGGAACAGCAGGCGTCTTTGTTCGACGATTCCTTGAGCGAGGACGAGAAGGTGCAGCTGCACGCACTGATGAAGAAGCTCTACGACACCAGCCGGAAGCGCGGCGAGAACCCGCGGGAATAATCCCGCGGCCGTCTCAGTTGACATGGCAAATGACATTTTCGTCACCGTCACGAGGAGACACCTTGAGCGAGTCCGCGCAGCTGCACACCACCCCTCAGCAGCATTCCGAAACGACTGAATCCCTGCCGTCACAGCAGCCGAACTATATGCACGAATTCGGTTTCGACCAAGGCCAGGGACTGCAGTTCGGCATCTACAGCCTCGGCGACCATCTGCCTGACCCGCACGACGGATCACGCGTCGACGCCGGCCAGCGCATCCACGAGTTCATCGGCTACGCCCAAGCCGCCGAGGCGGCCGGACTCGACTTCTTCAGCCTCGGCGAGAGCCATCAGGAGTTCTTCGCCTCGCAGGCCCATGCCGTCATCCTCGGTGCCATCGCCCAAGCCACGGATACGATCCGCATCGGCAGCTCCTCGACGATCCTGTCGACCTCGGACCCGGTCCGGGTATTCGAGAACTTCGCGACGATCGATCTCATCTCCGGCGGTCGTGCCGAGCTCGTCGCCGGTCGCGCCTCGCGGGTCGGTCTGTTCGAACTCCTCGGCTACGACCTGCGCGACTACGAAGAGCTCTACGAGGAGAAGCTCGATCTGCTGCTCAAGATCAACCGCGAACAGCAGGTGACCTGGTCCGGGCAGTTCCGAGCTCCGCTCAACGACGCCGAGGTCCTCCCCCGCCCCACCGGGCAGGCGCTGCGCATCTGGCGCGCCGTCGGCGGGGCACCGGCGAGCGCGGTGAAGGCGGGACTGGCCGGGGTCCCCATGGTCATGGCCCACCTCGGCGGGACCACCTCGGTGTTCAAGGGCACCGTCGATGCCTACCGTCGCGCGGCCGCGCATGCCGGATTCGATCCGGCCACATTGCCGATCACCACGGCGGGATTCTTCCATGCCGCGGAGACCTCGCAAGAGGCGCTGCAGGCGATGTATCCGCACATCAACGAGGGGATGAAGCGCACGAACGGGCAGGGCATGCCCAAGCAGCATTTCGCGCAGAGCGTCCACCCGGCGAGCATCGCGAACATCGGCAGCGCTCAGCAGATCATCGAGAAGATCCTCCACCAGCATGAGGTCTTCGGTCATCAGCGCTATCTCGCACAGGTCGACTTCGGCGGGATGGCCTATGCCGACGTGATGAAGCAGATCGAGATCATCGGCACCGAGATCCTGCCCGCCGTCAAGAAGTACACCGCGACCGCGCCGACCGATAAGCAGACCGGGGCCGCCGGCTCTGCGTTCGACTCCGCCGAGGAGGCACGGTCATGAAGCTGGTTCTGCTGTCCGGCTCAAACGTCGGAACGAAGACCCGGACCGTGATCGATCACCTCGCCGAGGCGGTCACCACCTATGACTCCACCATCGAGCTGAGCGTCATCGATCTGGCCGAGGTGGACATGGTCTTCGCCGACGGCCGGAACTTCACCGAGTACACCGGCGACACCGGTCGGGTGGCCCGGGACCTCATGGACGCCGACGCGATCATCATCGGCACCCCGATCTTCCAGGCCTCGATCCCGGCGGCGCTGAAGAACGTCTTCGATCTGCTGCCGACGAGCGCCTTCCTCGACAAGGTCGTCGGCGTCATCGCTACGGCGGGGTCGTCGAAGCACTATCTCATTCCGGCTCAGCACCTGCTGCCGATCCTCAGCTATATGAAGGCGCAGGTCGTCCAGCCGTATGTGTTCGTCGGCGAGAGCGATCTGCACCGCGGCGAGATCGTCAGCCACGACGTCCTGCAGCGTCTCGACCGCCTCGTCGAGGACACGGTCGTACTCACCCGCACTTTTGCCTCGATTCGGGAGGAGCGGGACGCCGCCTACGGGTTCTGATGAGAAACCTCGGCACCTTGTTCCTCGCTGGCTGGCCCGCTGTATGGAGCAGTGAGCGGCGGCGGTAGTGGTCCTTTGATTCTTCTGGCACCCTGACGCTCTTCCCACGCATGTGCCAGGATCCCCACGGATCGACTGAGCACGAAGAGTCCACGTGCGAGCTCAGCCGGACAACCCAACGTCGCATAGATGATTGCAGTCGCCCCGTCGATATTCATCGGAACCGGAGCCTTTCGCCCCTCGGCCAGCGCAGCCTCGAGCGCAAGGCCGCAATCGAGCACCTCAGAAGCAACGTGGCCTTGCTCAATCGCCTCCTCAACCAGAGCAATCAATGCGTCTCTGCGCGGATCTCTGGTATGGAAGCGATGCCCGAAGCCTGGGATAAAGGCTTTGCGAGTTCGATAGTCGGCAACGATCGAGCGCGCCACATCAATCGCATCTCCCTCTCCCGCGGTGATTCTGCCTCGCATCTGTTCGAGTATTTCGACGCACTGCTGCCCAGCACCGCCGTGGACGTCACCGAGGGTATTTGCTCCGTTGGCCATCGCATTGTTGAGTCCCACTCCACAGGTGATCGCCATCCGCGCGCTCGCAATCGACGGGGCCTGGGGACCATGATCAGCCGCTGAGAGGAGAGCCGCGTCCAACAGTCGAGCCTCCACCGGCGCCAGCTCACGCCCCGTCACCAACAGCCAGATAACCTTGGTGAAAGTCGAACCTTCGATCAGAGCTTCGATCGGTCGGCCGCGATATTCGATCACATTCGGTTCGATGCGACTGACAGAGGTCGCCCACCACTGGCGCACCTTTTCCACCTGCTCAGCGGCTGGGTCATTGGTCTTCACTGACTCTCCCGCATCTTGAGTCATGCGATACCTCCCTGATCACGCATTTCGTCGATCTGCTCTTGGCCGAGTCCCGCCTCGGCGAGAACCTGTTCTGTGTGTTCGCCGAGGAGAGGCGGACCCGAAAGCGGGGCGCTGATGTGCCCATTGACGCGGATACCGTTGCCGAGGACGGAGAGCGGATTGTCTTCGTCGACCGGATTGGGAACCTCGTGGATGAGGCCACGTCTGACGACGTGTTCGTGACTGAGCACCTCTTCGACCGTCAGCACGCGGCCAGCGGGAACACCGATTGCGGCAAACTTTTCTTCCCATTCCACAGCCCCCTGTGATGCCAGGGCTTCTTCAAGCTCGGAGGTCAGTTGCCCGCGATTAGTCTTGCGCTGTTCACGCTCAGAGAATCTCGGATCGTGAATGAGGTCCTCCCGGTTGAGACACCGGCACAGGTCTTCGAACTGTTCCTGCTTGTTAGCGGAAATGTTGATCTCACCATTGCCGGTCCGGAATGTTCCTGACGGAGCTGCCGTGAAGTTCTCATTGCCCAGTGGAACCGGAGTCGTGCCCGCCACCAGATAGTTCGAAACCACCCACCCCATCGCTGTAATGGCCGTCTCGAGCATGGACACGTCGATGGCGCTGCCACGCCCGGTCTGACCGCGATTGACCAGCGCCGAGGAAATCGCGAAAGCCGCAGCCATGCCCCCGAGAGTGTCGGCGACTGGGTATCCAGCACGCAACGGACCAGTCTCGCTCGTGCCAGACGACGCCATCATTCCCGACAGGCCCTGAACAATCTGGTCATAAGCCGGGCGGTCCCGAAGGGGACCAGACTGGCCGAACCCGCTGATCGCGCAGTAGACGATCCGCGGGTTGAGTTCGAAGAGCTTCTGCTCGCCGAACCCCAGACGATCAAGTACTCCTGGGCGAAAGTTTTCCAGCAGAACGTCGGACTCTTCGATCAAAGCAGTGAGGGCCTTTTTTCCGGCTTCAGTCTTGAGGTTGATGGCAATGGAACGCTTGCCGCTGTTCTGAGCAACAAATGACGCCCCGAGACCCTGGGAATTCAGAGGCTCTGAAGCTCCAAGAGTCCGAGCGAGATCGCCGCCTCCCGGAACTTCGACCTTGATCACATCAGCACCGGAAAGGCTCAGCTGATAGGCCGCAAAGGGACCGGCGAGGACATTTGTCATGTCGAGTACACGCACGCCGGTGAGTGCCCGATGGGAGGACGTCATAGATCGGATCCTTTCTTCTGACGCAGTTTCGTGATTCCCGCAATGATTACTGCGGCGATCATCACGAGGTAGAGGACTATTGATATTCCGCTGTCGAACAGTGCGCCCACTGACCCCTCGCTCACAGCCAGGGTTCGTCGCAGCTCGGTCTCCGCCAATGGGCCAAGGATCACAGCGATGAGCACGGGCGCCACGGGTACGTCGTACCGTCTCATCAGCAGACCAACGAGTCCGACGCCCAGCATCAGCGCGACATCGACGACGGAGGCGCTTGTCGAATACACCCCCAACGCGCAGAACATAGCGATTCCCGCGTAGAGGTACGGCCGCGGAATCAGCAGAAGCTTCGCCCACAACGGAGCGAAGGGAAGGTTGAGGATGAGCAAGACAACCAGTCCGATGAATAACGAAGCAAGAAGTGCCCATGTCAGGTCGCCGTTACGCTCGAACAGCAACGGCCCAGGCTGCATCCCATATTGCTGAAATGCTGCCATCATGATGGCAGCAGTCGCCGAGGTGGGAAGTCCCAAGGTGAGCAGAGCTCCCATGGCCGTGCCAGAGGTCGCGTTGCCTGCCGCTTCAGGTGCCGCGACACCTCGGATCGCACCGCGCCCGAACTCGGGCTCCGACGATTTGCGGTCGATGCGCCGCTCGTTTCCATACGCGAGGAATGTCGGAATCTCCGATCCGCCCACGGGGATGACGCCGAAAGGCAATCCAAATGCGGTCCCGCGCAACCAGGCCGGAAGAGCCTTCCGAAATTCACCGCGTGAGAGGAATGGGCGACGTCCGGCAGAGAGCGAACCGGTACTGGAGCTGCGACCGCCACGGGACGCGACATAGAGCACTTCGCCAAGTGCAAGCAGGCCGACGGTGATGACAATGATGTCAATTCCGTCGAACAACTGTGGGACGCCGAAGGTGAACCGAGACGCTCCCGATTGGGAGTCGATGCCGACGACGGCCAAAGCCAAGCCGAGGACGAGCGCGGCCAGTCCCTTGACAAATGATTCTGCGACGACTGCCGATGTCGCTACGAACGCGAAGACTGCCAGTGCGAAAAATTCGGCTGGACCGAAATAGGTAGCCAGCACCGCCATCGCCGGCGCCATGAACGCGACAATAGTTGTTGCGATGAGTCCGCCGGTAAAGGCCCCTATCGCTGAGGTGGCGAGCGCTTGAGGAGCACGCCCGGTCAAGGCCATTCGGTGGCCCTCGAAAGTCGATGCGATCGCCGAGGAGTTCCCGGGGGTATTGAGAAGGATCCCCGAGATCGAGTCGCCGAAGAGTCCGCCGTAGTAGACACCGGCGAACATGATGAAAGCCCCTGTGGGATCGAGGGTGAAAGTGATCGGCAGCAGAAGAGCGACTGCCATTGCTGAGCCGAGTCCGGGGAGCACGCCGACGGCGGTGCCGAGCAGAGCACCGATGAAGACCCACAGAAGGTTGATTGGTGCGAGAGCAGTCTCGAACCCGCCGAGGAGATGAGTAAGGGTATCCATGTCAGAAACCTCCGAGGAATCCGGTCGGAAGTGGCAGTCCGAGTCCACCCACGAACGCCAACTGCACAATTGCTGACATTGTCAGAGAAACGAAGGCCGAGGTGAACATGCTCTTAGCGCCGAGCCCCGTGGCTACTCCGAAGACGAGCAACGCTGCGCTGAGCAGCCATCCCAGCACGTTGAGAAGAAGTATGAAGGCAATGAAGCTGATGACGACGATTGAGATCATCTTCCAGTTCATCTGCTCGTCCTCGCCCTTGCCGTCACCGCTCTCTGATGAGTCCGCCGTTGAGATGGTCGCGTCACTGCTCACCAAGCCACCAGACACGCTCAGTTCTGACGGACGACGAACAGCAACTGAGCGTCGGTCGGCGAGGAATTGCCGCATGCTCTGGACGATGAGCACAAGGACTACGGCGTAAGCGACGATGGTGATGATTGTGGGAAAGAAGCGAGGACCGGGTGATGCCACAGACTCCGGCACGTTCATCGTTACCAGTCCGATGGTCAGGTAGATCGCGACACCGAGAACCAACACCGTCAACGGAAATGAAGCTCCGGCGTATTGTTTTTCGCTCATAGTCCCAGCTCCTCGATGGTCTTGGTGACCCGACTGGTCTCGCTCTCGACGAACTCGCGAAACTCTTTGCCTTCCTGATAGGCATCGACCCATTTGTTCCTCTTGAGAGCGTCCTTCCATTCCGGTGTCTTCACGGTCTCGGACAGGATGGCCGTTAGCTCAGCCGCGTCTTCGGCGTCGAGGCCAGCAGGCGCCACTGCTCCTCTCCAGTTGGGGAGGTACGCCTTGTAGCCGGCCTCGGAGAAGGTCGGGCCATCAACGCCAGCAACGGCTTTGGGCGACGCGATGCCGAGAAGACGGAGATTGCCTGCGGTCACCTGATCGGCGAACTCGTTATACCCGCTGACTCCTACGGTCACGCTGTGAGAGAGCAGCGCGGACACCGCTTCACCTCCACCAGCGAAAGGAACATAGTTTACTTCGGAAGGATTCACACCGACTTCCTGTGCAAGTAGTCCGGCGAGCAGATGGTCAGTTCCGCCCAGAGACCCTCCGCCAAAGGACACGGCCCCTGGGTCTTCCTTCAGCGCGGCTACCAGATCGTCGAGTGTTTTCAATGACGAATCGGCTGGAACGACTATGGCTTCGTAGTCGTCTGCGAGATGGGCGATTGGGGTGGTAGCAGTGAGATCGTGCGGCGAATCGTTGACCACGACTCCGCCGAGCATCACAGTCCCGGTGATCATCACAACATCACTTTGTCCGCGCATCTGCAGAAGCTGCTCCAACGCAATCGTTCCCGCGGCGCCGGGCACATTGACGACCTGCGGATTCGAAACGATGCCATTTTCGCGCATTGCTGCTTGCAGTTCACGGGCCACTGTGTCCCACCCTCCCCCGGGTGCTGCACCGACCAGCAGTGTCAGCGCTGTGCGCGCCCCCGAGGCGGATCCGCTGATCGCGGCTTGAGTGCCCGCCGCCAATGTCAATGGAATGCTCAGACCGACGGCTAGCCATTGGCGTCTGGTGATTGCCATTCCTGTTCCCTTTCTCGTCTGGATCTTCATTGCCCATTCGTCTTGGCAACGGTTAAAGTGGAGCACACGTTCCGAACAGTGATCAACAAATTCCGTACAACGGAACTCTAGGAGTGAGCAATGACAGTCCTGTGCGTAGTCAACGACAGCGATCTGGGCGTGGAGGTGCTACGACTCGGACACCTCGCCGCCGAGTCAACGGGGCAGCCGCTCATTGTCGCGGCAGTCGAACGGACCCGGCACCCGAAAACCCCTGATGCCGAAGTTGTCTTCCTTGCCGAACATCAGGACGAGTCCGACGCTGTCCTCGATCTCGCAGCAGAGCACGACGCGAGCCTGATCGTCATAGGCGTCCGGAGACGTTCACCAGTCGGAAAATTCCTCTTGGGAAGCGCGGCTCAGAAGATAATTCTCGAAACACCGATTCCGGTACTCACCGCAAAGGAACCAATCCGTGGCTGAGCCGTCCAACGCCTCCACTATTCGGAGCATTTCGCGCGCATTCGCCCTCATTCGCTGCTTCTCCCCCGGAGTCGAGTCTCTTACATTGCAGGAACTCGCCGCGCAAGCCCAGATCCCGAAAAGCACTGCAGTGCGGATTCTCGGAGCACTTCGTGCCGAAGGCATGATCGAGCATGATCCGCTTACTCGCACCTATGCCCCGGGGCTCGGATTCCTCCATTGGGCCCAGATTGCCGGGCATCGGTGGGGAGTCCCGGCTGCGGTGAAAGCCCTCATGAATGACGCGGTCGCCGAGCGCGGGGAGTCTGTCAGCCTCTACATCCGCTCCGGAGATTCGCGCATTGCGATCGCACACGTTCCCGGCACACGGACTTTGCGACACGTGATCTCGGTCGGCGAACCTATGCCGCTGAGCGCGGGCGCGTCCTCATGGATACTGCTCCAGTCGGCACCACCGGAGATTGTCGAGCGAGTTGAACGTCAGCTCCGCGACCGCCGAGCTGATTTCACCGCACAGGAGAGAATTGCGCAGAGCATCAGACAGGGGTACGCAGCCAGTCGGGGCGAGCGTGAAATCGGCGTTGCCGGAGTCAGCGTGCGCATCGATCTCCCCGACGGACGACCTGTAGGTGCCTTGACCTTTGGAGGCCCCACCACCAGGATCGGTTCATCGGAGGCAGCAGAATTCGCGAAATGTCTGCAGCAAATAGCACCACAAGTAGGTGAGCACCTGAGCACCCGCGGCAGTGTTGCCGACCAGTGAGCTGCAACAGCCATCGGCGAACGAGAATTCAGGTTTCGAACTCGACGTGGACCGAATGTTCGAAAGATGCCTGAAACTGTTCATCGCAGGCCTTGCAGATGCAGAGCCAGAAGCTCGCGAGCACGCTCGGGGGCCAGGACCTCGGGGTGCAGCGCCGAACGCAGGGTCAACCCGTCGATGAGGGCAGCGAGCGTCTCGGCTTCGGCTTGAGCGTCGAGGCCCGCATGCAGGACCCCGCGGGCACTCATACTCTCAACGACTCGGGCCATGAGATCACGAGTGCCGCGCACGGACGTTTCGAAGACGTCGGCAAGCTCTGGTGTCGTTCGAGCCTCCTCTTCGAAGGCCAGCCACACCACTGACTCCCGCCGCCGTGTCTCGTCGAGCGGCAGCAGTTCGGAGAGGAAGTCGACCGTCAGCTCTTTGGCCTGATCGTGATCGATGTTCCCGGAATCGAGTTTGGGAAGCATGTCGGCCAGTCGTGTTTCCAGCCGAGCCCCGACACGCTCGACGAGGGTTTCGAGCGCGAAACGCACGATCCCGTCGGCGCCGGAGAAGTAGTGCCTGATGGAGCCGATGGCCAAGCCGGTTTCATCGGAGATCGTCCGCAGCGAAACCTTGGAGAGTCCCTGTCTGAGGACGATGGCGAAGAGCGCATCGGCGATGAGCTCTCGGCGTTGAACAGGGTCGACGAATTTCGGCATAGATCTTTTATAGCACACCACTGCCACGACGTGCTATCGTTTTAGCACGCACCTGCTAACAAATCAAAGGAGATCGCCCATGTCACCCCTCCTCATCGCCCTCGGAGTCATAGCCGTCCTCGCCGTCGTCATCGTTCGGCGCTTCTGCGGAGAGCCCGTCGACGCCAAAGATCTCGCAATTCCACCGCTGATACTGCTGGGGCTGGCCATCAAGGAACTGTGGGGATTCAGCCATTGGACACCGGCGAACCTCACCTTCCTGACCGCCTCGGTGGTGGTCGGTGTCAGCTTCGGAATGCTGCGCGGAGCTTCCACGGTCCTCTTCGAACGAGACGGGACTCTCCACCAGAAATACACGGTGAAGACGATGATCATCTGGGCATGCAGCCTGCTGGCAGGGCTGGGCCTGCATTTCGGAGCTCAGCTCATCGGCGCCGAAGAAGCCGTTCGCCCTATGACACTGAGCATCGGATTGAGCCTGCTCGGCGAAGCGATCACCTGCGGCGGGCGGGGTCTGCAGTCGGGCATTCCTTTCAGCAACCGCGACGCGATGCGCAACGGCTCCGACACATCAGCACTGAGCGGGCTCGTCGACCACGTGCGACACAGGTGAGCGGGCTCGTCGACCGCGTGCGGCAGCGGTGAGCGGCAACGTGCTGGCAAGGGCACGGTTGACGACGAGTAGCACTGTTTCAAACGTGGGCCACTCAACTCAAACCGTGCCGTAGCGGCTGCCCGATCCAGCGAATCAATTCACCCTGCTCTGAATTTCACAGCAAGGAAGGTGGCCATTTCCGAGGACCCTATACAGATCCAGAACGTGCGCTCCGACGAAAGGCTCGCGCCCACCAACGTGCACCCCAATTTGGCCGACGGCGCGCTCGAGCCGCACCCGCACCCCAAGCCATCCGGTGCCCCAGATCACCAGATTTGCCGGGCCAGGCGGGCCTGGATAACCTGAAAGCGGAAGGAACCAGTCGGGACGACCCGGCTGCGTGAGACTCACGATGAGGACGGCCTCAGAGACAGGAAGACCTTTCATGACCGCCGCCCTCCGCACCATCATCACGCCGACCGCAATTCTGCGACTCGTCCTCGGCTGGGGCGTGTTCATCGCCCTGCAGTTCATGCGCTCTCTGCTTGCCCCGCCGGTCCCCCTGCCGCTGCTCGTGACCGCACTCGTGGTCATCATCGCGGTCATCCTCATCTGCGCCTTCGGAGTCGTCACCGAAGCCGAGCACTTAGCGAACCGCCTCGGCGATCCCTACGGCTCGCTCGTGCTGACGATCTCGATCTGCCTCATCGAGGTCATCCTCATCGCTGCGGTCCTGCTGGGCCCCGGCGACCACGCGACGATCGCCCGCGATTCGGTGATGGCGGTATCGATGATCATCCTCAACGCCGTAATCGGCCTCTGCCTGCTCGTCAGCGGACTGCGCCACGGCGCACTCACCCACAATCGCACGGGTGTCTCGAATTACCTGGTCATGATCGTCGTTTTCGCCGCCCTCGCCTTCGCCGTGCCCGCCCTGATCGGCACCCCGGACGGGGCCTACGAGATCTGGCAGGAGATCCCGATCATCGTGGTCACCGTCGGCGCCTACGTCTTCTTCCTCTACCGACAGATGGGCCCGCAGGCTCACGAATTCACCGAGGTGGCCCCCGTCGGGTCTGCTTCGGCGGGCGCCTCATCGACTGCCGGAACGACGCAGTCCTCCCCCACCGAGGCGGCCGGCCGGCCCGAATC
Organism: Brevibacterium sp. Lmc1; assembly: GCF_057654315.1. Taxonomy (NCBI): domain Bacteria; kingdom Bacillati; phylum Actinomycetota; class Actinomycetes; order Micrococcales; family Brevibacteriaceae; genus Brevibacterium; species Brevibacterium sp. Lmc1. The sequence goes on from NZ_CM172803.1 coordinate 3,286,353, forward strand.
AACCCGACCCGAGGCGGCCGACCAAACCGACGACGCGTCTCACGGAATCGTCGAGATCCTCTCGACCCACCGCGTGGAGATCGTCCTCCGGCTGGCCCTCCTCGTCGCCACGGTGCTGCCAATTGTGCTGCTCTCCCACGATATGGCCACACTGCTAGACGACGGTCTGGGCCGCCTTGGCGCTCCGGTGGCCCTGTCCGGGGTGGTCATTGCGATGATCGTGTTCCTGCCCGAGACCCTCACCTCTCTGCGGGCGGCCTGGAACGGGGAGATCCAGCGGGTAAGCAACCTCTGCCACGGTGCACAGGTCTCCACGGTGGGACTGACGATTCCGACGGTTCTAGTCATCGGTATGCTCACCGATCAGCAGATCGTGCTCGCCGAGTCACCGATCAACCTCGCGCTGCTGGCGATCACGCTCATGGTCTCCATCATCGGGTTCGCCGCCAAGAAGGTAACGGCCGTCCAGGGGGCCGCTCACATCATCATCTTCGTCGTGTTCGGCCTCGCGCTCTTCGCGTGACCTGCCCAAACAGCGCGTGAGCTGCTGAACCGACGCGTGAGCAGCCTACGGCTTCGCCAGAGCGCCGGGGCCGGGAGGACTTACGCTCTCACTTCTGCACCGGGGCCGGGCGCTGTCTGGCCCTCGCTCGGCGAGGTGAGCTCGTGTCCGGCCGCGCACATGACTTTCGCCTCGACCGGTTCGCAGCAGTCGCGGTGCGTCACGTCTACCGGAGGGCCGTCCGGCCCTGAGCAATGCCTGTCGCCCCACTGGAGAAGCGCGATGAGCACGGGATAGAGATCGCGGCCCTTGTCAGTGAGTCGATATTCCTTTCGCGCTCGCCGACCCGGTTCACTGTAGGTCGCGGGCTCGAGGAGACCGGCCGCGACGAGTGTGCGGAGACGTTCGGCGAGCACCGGATCGGAGACCCCGAGGTGGTCGCGCAGCTGATCGAATCGCCGCACACCGTTGAACGCATCCCGCAGGATGAGCAACGTCCACTTCTGTCCGATGACATCAAGACTGCGTCGGATCGAGCAGGCAGCTGAGTCGTATTCGAGCCATTCCATGTCCCCCTCCTTCGGTTGACCGTCGTCGACGCCCTAGGCTAACTTCATAATAACAAGTCAGATCGAAGGAGAACACATGACTGATGACGCGCAGGCCGCCCAGACCCCCGATGTCTCGCTGGAGAAGGCAAGTCGATTCGTCGCGGCTTCCGGTTTCGTCGTCGAGGAGGTGACGGCCACCTCGGTGCGGGGATATGCCGAACTCGACGAGAATCACCACACTCCATGGGGCGTCATCCACGGCGGCGTGTACACGACCATCGTCGAAAGCGCAGGCAGCATCGGCGCTTCATACGCCGTGGCTGAGCGCGGCGAGTTCGCCGTCGGCGTCCACAACGCCACCGACTTCCTGCGCCCGAGCACGGGAGCCCGCGTCAATGTCGAGGGCAACGCTCTTCACCAGGGACGCACTCAGCAGCTCTGGGAGATCATCATCACGGATGCGGCCAGCGGCAAGCAGCTCTCACGCGGCCAGCTGCGCCTCCAGAACGTCCCCATGCCCGAAGGGAGCAACTGAGATGAGCACCGAGGCTGAGCCGAAACTTCGCGAAACGACCGTGACCTGGGGCGATCCGGCCATCGGTCTCAAGCAGCTTCCCCACCTCGACGGATTCGACTTCCTCCAGAAGATCGCCGACGGCGAGATTCCCGGCGCTCCCATCGGAGCACACATCGGAATGGAATTCACCGAGGTGGAGCGGGGCAAGGTCACTTTCACCTGCCATCCCGACGAGTCCCACTACAACCCGATCGGAGTGGTCCACGGCGGTCTGGTCTGCACCCTGCTCGACTCGGTCCTCGGATGTGCCGCGCATTCGCTGCTGCCCGCAGGTATGGGCTACACGTCGATCGACATCAACGTCAGCTACCTGCGGCCCGTGACCGCCGACAGCGGCCCTCTGGTCGCCACCGGCAGAGTCACCAAACCGGGACGCCGGGTCACCTTCGCCGAGGGTGAGGTCGTTGACGCAGCAGGCAAGGCCGTCGCGACGGCAACGAGCAGCTTGTTGGTCTTCCCTCTCGAATCGGCCTGAGCCTCAGCTCCCAGCCATCTCCCGCAGTGCGTTCTTGCGGATCTTGCCGGTCGACGTCGTCGGCAGTTCCTCGACGAATTCGACTCCGGCCGGTGCCTTGTAGGAGGCGATTCGGGTCTTGACGAATGCGATGAGGTCGGCTTCGTTCACTTTGGCACCGGGCCCCAGAACGACGTAGGCCAACGGTCGCTGTCCCCACTTCTCGTCGGGCATTCCGACCACGGCCGCCTCGGCGACGGATTCGTGGGCGACGAGAGCCTGCTCGACCTCGATCGTGGAGATGTTCTCCCCGCCGGAGATGACGATGTCCTTGGCACGGTCGAGGATCTGGACATACCCGTCGGGGTGCATCACGGCAAGATCACCCGTGTGGAACCAGCCGCCGCGGAACGCCTCGGCGGTGGCTTCGGGCGCATTGAGGTAGCCCTTCATGACGTTGTTGCCGCGCATGACGATCTCGCCCATCGTCACCCCATCGCGAGGCACGTCGGTGAGCACATCGTCGTCGCGCAGCTCGACCACGCGCATACGTTCGGCGCTGATCATGCCGACCCCCTGGCGGGACTTCAGCTTCGCGCGCTCCTCCACCGGCAGGCCGGTCCATCCGGGCTGCGGTTCGCACGAGGAGTACGGGCCGTAGGATTCGGTAAGTCCGTAGACGTGGATGACCTCGATGCCGAGGCCCTCCAACAGGGCGATCGTCGTCGGCGACGGCGGGGCGCCGGCCGTGGTGATGGACAGCGATCCGTCCAGGTCGTGGGCCTCCTTGGCCCCGGCGATGGTGTTGAGCACGACGGGAGCACCGGCCATCCGCGTGACCTTCTCCTCGTCGATGAGCCGCCAGGCTTCTGGTCCACGCACGGCTCGGATGCACACGTGCGTGCCCGACACCGCGGTCAGCGCCCAGGTCGTGCACCAGCCGTTGCAGTGGAACATCGGCAGCGTCCACAGGTACTTGGTCAGAGCCGGGAAGTCCTGCGTGATGACCTCGCCGAGCGAGTTCAGGTACGCCCCGCGGTGGGTGTACATGACGCCCTTCGGCCGGCCCGTCGTGCCCGAGGTGTAATTGACGGTGATCGTCGCCGTTTCGTCCTCGACCTCGTAGGCGCGGGGTGATTCCGGCGCCGAGGCGGTCCAGTCGGCATACGCTTCCACGCTGAGATCCGCGGCGGCCACCTCACCTGGGGTGCCGTCCTCGTCGGGGTGGACGACGATGGTGTCGACGGCGTTCGCAGCTCCGGCATCGATGACCGGCTGGAGGAGTCCGGCATCGCCGAAGAAGAACTTCACTTCGCTGTGGCCGAGGATGTACTCCACCTCGGGCGGCGCCAGTCGGGTGTTGAGCATGACGAGCACGCCGCCGGCCAACGGGACCGCGTAGTGGGCGATGAGCGCCTCGGCACTGTTAGGGGCGAGCACCGCAACCGTATCCCCTGGCTTCAATCCACGGCGGACGAGTCCTTCGGCGAGGTTCTGGACGGTCTCAGCCATCTGCCGGTAGGTGAAGCGGCGGGGCCCGTCGACGATCGCCTCCCGGTCCGGGTGTGCCTCGAGCGAGCGCTCGAGGAAGCGCAGCGGAGTCAGGGCGGTATCGAGTCCGGACATGGGTATCTCCTCATCGTCGATGATCGTGGCGGCCGTCGGCAGGCGCAGCTGCGACGGTATTCGACTTCAGATTACCGAGCGACTGTGACCTCGTGCACACCACCCCTCGCCGAGTCGGACGGCCGGCAGCGCGACCGTTTCCTGTCCGCGCTTCGGTTCCATGCGAATGTGAGCGTGACGCCTCCGCTATTCGCAGCCGATTCCGTCGCCGTCGCGGTCGAGGTGGGACCCGTATCCGGGGTCGCCTCGGCGAACGGGTGCGGCACCGGCTTCGCGGGCGGCCGTGCAGTTCTCGAAGTAGGACGACGAGTTCGATGAGCCACCTGATGATCCGCTCGACGACGATCCCGGGCTCGAGGATTTCTGCTTCGCCGGGCGGGTCTCTTCCTTCGTGGTGACATTGTCGCCGTCACCGGGGCCGGGCCAGTCGACATCCTCGGCGAAGGCGGGCTGGTCGTCGCACTTCGCAAGCACGCGTTCCATGGCGGCCTTCTCGGCCGGGACCACCCACAACTCGTATTTGTGCTTCACGGCGATCTGTCGGGCGACGTATTCGCAGCGAAAGCTCTTGTTCGGCGGCAGCCAAGTCGCGGCGTCGCCGTCGCCCTTCTGTCGGTTGAGGCTTGAGCTGACGGCGAGCAGGTTGAGCGGGTCGTTGCCGAATTCCTTGAGCGTCTCGTCGTCGAATTTGAAAGCCCCGGTCTGCCAGGCGTTCGATCGGGCGACGACATGGTCGATGTCGACGGCGTTCGCGCCCCGGTCGAAGTCGTAGGTGTCGCCGGCATAGAGGTCGTCGAGCGTCCCGGCCAGCACGATGCATCCTTGAGTTCCGGCTTTGAGGGTGATGGTCGTGAGGTCGCGGCGGAGTACGTCGTTGCGGGTGTCGCAGCCGTTGTGGTCGGTGTCCGACCGCCATTTGAACAGGTCACCGTCGTACCCGGTCTTCGGCGCCCGGCCCTTGACCGTGAGTTCAGCCAACATCGCCGAGGCGGTCCCCGTCGCCGCGCTGCCCGCGCGGCCTTCGTCTCCTTCGCCGGCTTCGTCGGTGTCATCGGAATCCGACGGCGAGGGGATATCCTCGCTTGCCTCCGAGGCCCCACGTGTGGGTGTGGGGTCGGCGGCGCCGGATGAGACGGTGTCGACGGTCGGATCGGCATCCTCGGCACATCCGGAGAGGAGGCCGAGGGACAGGACTGCTGCGAATGCCGCGAGTGCGCGGCGTGAGGAAGAGAGCAAGGGCATGGGCTTTCGGGCGTGCAGGCTCGCCACTGGGGCGAGGTGGTTCAGACGTGGTCGTGGACCGAGCCGACACGAATGCCGCTGCCCGATCCACTCCGATCAGTGTAGGTCCGGCGGAGCGACGATGGCACACGGTCGGCCGGAACGTATCCCATTCGTTAGATACGCGGAAACGTGCCAGCAGACATCCCGCTGACCATCCCATCTGACTCCACCGGCGGGTGGGTGCATGATGGAATGGAACGGTGAGCAGCCTCGGCGAGGAGGATTTTCGATGCGACACGATGAGGAGCGTCCGCGCACCACCGGGTTCCTGGCCGATGGGACGGTGCCGGGGCACTGGACGCAGGTGCTCGGGTCGATGCGCGCGAATCCGTTCACGCATCTTTCCCCGGATGAGGTGCGCACCGAGGCGGCCCACTACCTCATCGTCGCTCCCTCCGCCGAGGTGGCCCGTGCGTGTTTCGGGGAAATGCTCGATGCGTTCGGGGACTCGGTTGAGATCGCCGCCCTCGAAGGGCTCGTGCCCAATCACGTCCCCGCTGGGACGTGGGTGTTCCTGCCACATCGGCAGGACGGGTGGACGGATCTCGAGGACGCCTCGGCGAAGGTGCGGGCGGCTTTGGTCAAGGAGAACTCGTCACGAGAGGCCTCCCACAAGCTGGTTCTCATGGAGTACGGGATCAACCTGTGGATGTGGGCCGAGCCGCCGTCGAGCGGAGGCGACCCCGTCTGCCATGCCGGCGAACTCATCAGCTGGGAAAGCGCCTGGGCCCTGGGCACGAGCGGAAGCGATGAGAGTGATTCCGGAAGCGGCACGGACGGTGCGACTGTCGCGGGAAACGCTGTCACGACAGAACCGTCACCACCGGCTGCTTCTTCGGAAACTGCGCGTCCGGCCTCAGCCCGCCCGCCGATCTACTTCGGCCTGCCACCTATTCTGCGCAGGCGCCGCTGGGACAACTGAGCACATTCTCTGACCCACCCTCGTCGACCGCTCGAGTTAGCCTCGAGCGCACACGCATTGCGGATTGAGGCGAGCGCTCGGCGCTCATACGAGCGGTCTTTGGCCAGGAACATGGCTGAGGCGAGCGGTCGAACAACCTCGGTCAACCGGCCCGGTGGATCGTCAGGTCCGTGCGTCCGGGATGGACGCTGTCGACCAGCGCCCGAGTGGACCGGTCATAGTCTCCGCCCAGCATTCGACGGTAGGGGCGCGCACGTTCCTCGCGCAGTCCCGCGATCCGAGCGGTCAGTCGCGCGGCCTCCCGTTCTCTGCCGTCGGCACCGAGCCCATCCGCGTCATAGACTACGTGGAGGTCGAGGGTTTCGATCCCGACGTACCACAGTGCACCGTGTGTCAGCGGAAAGAGCAGTGATTCGAGGTCGCCGCTGATTCCGCGTGGGCCCAGTGTTCGACTGTCGTCTCCTGCTGTGACGATGATCAGTGCTTTCCTGCCCATGAGCCTACCGTCGCCGTAGCGTCTCGGCAGCCCGGTGGAGTCATCGACGTCGCCTTGCGCGAAACCGGTCTGCAGCACGCGGTCGATCCATCCTTTGAGCATCGCGGGAGGCCCGTACCACCACAGCGGAAACTGGAGAACCAGGAGTTCGGACGCCGCCAGCCGCTCCTGTTCGCGTCTCACCTCAGGCTCGACCTCACCCCGGGCATAGGCTTCGCCAGTCAGTTCCGCCAGGTTCCCACCGGCGCCGGACAGACTTCCGAGATCATGCTCACCTAGCGTCGGGTTGAAGCGATCGGCGTAGAGATCCGACACTGTGAGCTCGTATTTATCGGCCAGCGCGGATCGACCGACTTGGAGCAGGTGCCTGTTGAGCGAATCTGCTTGCGGATGTGTGTAGACCCAGTGGGCGTGACCGGAGATCGGTTCATGAAATGAGTTCATGACTCAATTACATACGAGGCGCACGAGACGGAGAATAGGTGGCACGATCAGATAGATGCTCCATCGTCTAAAATGGCAACGTGGATGCTCTGACAAATGTGCTCACACATATCCGGTCGTCCGGCGCGCTGCTGGGTAGGACTTTGGCGAATCCGCCATGGTCTGCAGTGTTCGCGGAGAAGTCCTCTCTTACGCTCGTCGCCATGATCCGGGGTGATGCGTGGATCGTCGATGGTGGACAGTCTCACCGACTCAAGCCCCATGACATCGCCGTTGTCGTCGGACAGGCCCCTTTCGAGGTCACCAGTGACCCCGGAATGTCTCCTGATCCCATGTACGTCCAGACGGAGTCGGGAGTCTGCCTTGCCGCAGACGGAGGTGTGGCCGACAGCATTGCGCTGGGGACCCGGACCTGCGGCACACAGTTGGATGCCGATGACACTATGCTGACCGGATCATTCACTGTGAACGGTCGCGTAGCCGACCGCCTGCTGACGACACTCCCTCGGGTATTCGTCGTGCCGCACGAGTCACAGCGCACGAAGACGCTGGGTCTTCTTGAGACGGAGATCATGCGCGAAGAGCCCGGACAACAGGTCATCCTCGATCGACTGCTCGACGTCGTGCTGGCTGCGGCGCTGCGGGACTGGTTCGCAATGCCCGAAGTTCAGGCCCCAGGCTGGTACCGCGCGAGCTCCGACCCGACCGTGGGCGCCGCGCTCAACGCCATCCATGATTCCCCGCAGCACCCATGGACCATCGCGACTCTGGCCGAACAGTCCAACGTCTCGCGAGCGACGCTGGCAAGACGTTTCACCGAACTGCTGGGAGAGCCCCCTCTGACATACCTGACGAGCTGGCGTCTGTGCTTGGCCGCCGACCTCCTTGAACAGAGCGACTCGACAGTCGAATCCGTGGCGCTCGAAGTCGGCTACTCCAGCGGATACTCACTCAGCACTGCCTTCTATCGCGAGTACGGGATCCGCCCCAGCCGGTATCGCAGGGCGTCAGCAGACGCCTGACTGCACCTGCTTCCTCACGCCACGGCGACGACTACCCCAGCCGCCACAAGCAACACGAAATACCCCCAGGCGTGGAGGATCTCGGGGATCTTCGGCACCCGACGGCGCAGGAACACGATGATCGGCAGTCCGCCGATGAGCAACGCCGCGGCCGCCACCAGGTCGAGTGATCCCACGATGCCCGGGGCATCGATCGCCGCCGGGGTCAGGATCGTCACGAGCACGGCCGGGCTCATGATCACCAAGGTCAGCGGGTTGGCCAGCGTCGTGGCCACGGTCATCGTCGCCCCGGACCGGCGCATCATCGGCACCGTCATCACCGACCCTCCGACACCGAGGAACGAAGCCAGCCCACCGATCGGCACACCCCAGACAGCGGCGATTCCTCGGCCTCCCTCGCTGACTTCGCCAACGTCATCGACGACCGCGGCCTTGCGTCGGAAGAATCCGGGCCGGGCGAGCAGATCGATGGCAGTGGCCGCAATGTACGCGACGAACCCCCACTGCAGCAGCGCGTCCGGTGCGAATCGTCCTGCGAACGCACCCAATCCCCCGCCCAGCGCGAGCAGCCCGAGCAGCCACCATCGCCCTTTCAGGTGGGCGAGCGTGGATCGCTTCGTCGACACCGTCGCGACGATCGCGTTGACGAGCATCACCAACGCCGAGGTGGCCGACGCCACCCGCGCCGTGTCATGTCCGAGATCCGCATCGACGAGGGTGATGATCGGGACCGTGACGAAGCCGCCGCCGAACCCGAAGAGCACGGTGGTCAGGCCGACGAGGCAGCCGATGAGAACGAGTCCGAGGAATTCCATGACTGGCGGGAAACCTCAGAGCCGGGCGATGAGCAACGGCTGGGTCACCGATCCGACATATCCGACCTCGTCCGCCAGATCACCGTCCGTGACACCGCGCCCATCAGGGCCGACGTGGGTGCGGGCATTCATGTTCAGCCACTCCGACCGCGGTTCGCGAGCGAAGGTCAGCGACAGTGACGGCGGAATGAACGTCCACTCGCCGAACGGAACCGCCGCCGAGACGCCGTTCGCCGAGTCCGCAGCGATGACGAAGCGTTGGATCGGGCTCGTCTCCTCACCAGCGACGAGCGGGATGCGCGGTCGCACCCACACATCGGCCGCGCCAAGTTCTTGGAGGCCGCCGGAGACGAAGCGCCACTCGATGGCACGCCCATAGCCCCAGTCGGGGCTGATGCCGGGGAAATACTTCTGCTCCTGCGGTTCCGGCACCACCGAGGTGTCGAAGGTCGAGGCCACTTCGGCGCTGGATTCGGGTGTCGAGCGCATCCGCCACGCGGTTGCGGTGACGGCGAGTCGGCCCTCGGCCCAGAGTTTGGCCTCGACGAGCTCGATTCGCTTTCCGGGCCTCACGATCGTCGCCTCGGTGCGGATGCGGCCCTGCGGGATAGGGCCGAGCATGTCGATGGTCAGCCGCCCGATGCTCATCGCCTCGTCCTCACGGACTCGTTCGACGGCCCTGGCCAGCAGCGCGGCGGGCGGGCCGCCGTGCTGCATCGCCTCATCCCACGGGCTCGTCGTCGCACGTGTGGAGTCGAATTCGTCCTCGCCGCGCGGAAGGTAGAAGGCCTCGGGAAGCGGGCTGACCTCGTTGTCTGTCATGCAATTTCCTCAGTCGTTGAGCGTTTCCACCATTCTGCCCGACCTCAGACTTTGCCCTCGGGGTCTGAGTCGCCCGAGCCGGGGTCGGCAGTCTCGTTCTTCGCGGCGAAGGCGAGCGCGAACTCCTTCTTGCTATCGGCAATCGCCTGCGCCTCGAAGGTGTTCTTCCACGTCCGCAGCAGTCGCTTCTGCTGCGCGATGACGGCCCGATCGGCGCGTGTGGTGTCGCGCAGCAGCTCGAGTGCGCGCTCCTCGACCGACCCGTCGACGGAGTCGTTGAGGAAGCCGCAGGCGAGCATGTCAGCGGCGGAGAAACAGTTGCCGGTGAGCACGAACTCTGTCGCCTTCGTCCAGCCCATCAGGCGGTGGAGGTTGACCGATTCGAGCACCGAGGGGATGCCGATGCGCACCTCGGGCATCGAATACCAGGAGTCCTGGCTGCCGATGCGGAAGTCCGCGGCTGCGGCGATCTCGGCGGCCCCGCCGATGCAGTAGCCGTCGATGGCGGCGGCGACAGGAAGGGCGCAGTCCTTGATCGCTTCGCACACCTCGCCGAGGCGGCTGATCGTCGCGTACGCCCGCGACGCACTCGTGTGCGCGAATTGTGCGGTGTCCATTCCGGCTGAGAATCCGCGTCCGCCGGCCGAGGTAAGCAGGACCGCGCGCAGGCTCTCGTGAGCACCCGCCTCGGTGAAGGCGTCGATGAGCTGTCCGAGCATGTCCTCGGTGAGCGCATTCGCCTGCCCCGGATTGTCGATGGTGACGGTAAGAATGTCGTCGGTGCGGTCTTGCCTGATCATGCGGGCTCCTGCCTGTGAGTGTGTCGCTTCCTCAACCTTGTTCCGCCCCAAGGCTCGCCAACGCCGACTCAACAAAGGCCGACGCCGCCGGGCTCGGATTGAATTCGCTCCAGGCGAGGTATTCGACGCGCTTCGGCCCGTCGACCACGGGCACGGTGATCAGTCCTCGCCCCTCCGGCACAACTGCCGGGGCAAGCAACGCGATGCCGAGGTCGTGTGCGACGAGGTCGAGCATCATGTCCACGAGCATCGATTCGAACGCAACCGTTCGGGTCAGCCCCGCCTCGTCGAAGGCCCGATCCGACTGAGCTCGACCGGGGCTGTCGGCGGGGAAGTCGACGAATGCCTCGTCGGCGAGATCGGCCAACCGCAGGCGCTTGCGCCGCGCGAACCGGTGCCCGGGACCGAGCACGGCCACGAGCCTCTCCCGAGCCAGCACCTGACTTGCCACCCCGGTCGGCACCGCCGCCTCCGGCAATCCGAGGACTGCCGCGTCGAGGGACCCGGCACGGATCCGCTCGATGAAATCGACGCTGCCGCCCACACTCAATCCGACGCTCACCTGCGGATACGTCCGATGAAACCGTCCGAGCACGGCGACGAGGTCGAGTCGGGTCACCGTCGGGATCGCCCCGACCGTCAGATTTCCACGCATCTGCCCTGTCGCCGCGACCGCCTCGGTGACAGTCCGATCCGCGGCGTCGAGAGTCGCCCGGGCACCGGCGACGAAGGCGTGCCCGGCTTCGGTGAGTTCGACCCGTCGGCTGGTCCGAGCGAAGAGTTGGACACCGAGCTCGCGTTCGAGAGCCTTGATCTGATGGCTGAGTGCCGATTGCACGACATGGGTTTTCTGGGCCGCTCGGGTGAAATTCCGCTCCTCGGCGACGGCGAGGGCATAGCGCAGCTGCTGCAACTCCATTCATACATGATGACAGTTCATGGATTCGATGAAAACTATGTGTTGGACTCATGGCACGATTCAGGCAGACGCTGGAGTCATGACAACGACGACCACACTCACCCCATCCACCCCGACTCCGGCGAGCTCCCGGGTCGGCACCACCGTCCTCACCGCCCTCGCCCCTGCAGTGTGGGGCACGACGTACCTTGTGACCACGGAATTCCTGCCGACGGGCCACCCGCTCTTCGCCGCGCTCATGCGCGCCCTGCCCGCGGGCCTCATCGGTCTCCTCATCGCCCGCCGCCTGCCCGCCGGGTCCTGGTGGTGGAAAGCAGTGGTGCTCGGCACGCTCAACATCGGGATCTTCTTTCCGCTCCTGTTCGTCGCAGCCGCTCGCCTGCCCGGCGGGGTCGCTGCGACCCTGGGAGCCGCGCAGCCGATCCTCGTCACCGTCCTCGCAGTCATCGTCCTCGGTGAGCGTCTGTCGGTGTGGCGATTGGGCTGGGGGTTCGTCGGCGTTGCCGGAGTCGGTCTCGTCGTGCTCGGCCCCGGCGCCGGTTTCGATCCAGTCGGCATCGCAGCGGGCATCCTCGGTGCCGCCTCGATGGGAACCGGCGTCATCCTCGCCAAGAAATGGGGACTGCCGCCGGGCATCGGACCGGTCGGGTTCGCGAGCTGGCAGCTGAGTGCCGGCGGACTCGTCCTCCTCCTGCCCACCCTGCTCATCGAAGGCGTCCCCGCACAGGTCGACGCCCCGGGCATCGCCGGCTATCTGTGGCTGGGCGGCGTCGGCGGACTGCTCGCCTACACCCTGTGGTTTCGCGGCCTCGGACGCCTGCCGGTCACCGCGACCGCCCTGCTCGGACTGCTCTCCCCGCTCGTGGCTGCCGGACTCGGCATCGTCTTCGCCGGTGAGAGCCTCAACCTCGCGCAGATCGCCGGATTCGTCCTCGCTCTGGCAGCACTAGCCTGCGGACAGCTCTCCCCGACCGCACTCAACCGTGCACGCACATCAAACCGCACAGAGAAGGAACCCGCAGTATGAAGATCACCGTCATCGGAACCACCGGAATGGTCGGCTCCCGCATCGTCGCCGAGGCGGCCGACCGCGGCCATGGCATCATCGCCGCCTCCCGCCACCCCGAACACACACCTCGCCCCGAGGTGCATCCGCTGGCGATTGACGCCAGTCGTTCGCAGGACCTCGACCGTGCCCTGCGCGGTGCCGACGCAGCCGTTCTCACTGTGCGCGCGACACCCGGTCAGACACAGCAGTTCCTCTCCATCACGGAGGAAGTGCTGCAAGCGACCGCTCACGCAAGGGTGCCGCTGCTCATCGTCGGCGGTGCCGGGCCGCTGCGCTCCCCGAACCGGGCCGACATCCTCGTAGTCGACGATCCGGAGTTCGTCGCCGCCGAGTGGAAGGAGCTCGCTGCCGCCAGCGTCGCCCAGCTCGACGTCTGCCGCAACCAGGGCGGAGACCACTGGACCTACCTCAGCCCGCCGGCGGTGCTCGAACCCGGCAACCGCCTCGGCGAGTACCAGCGCGGAACGACAGCCCTGCTCATCGGGGCGGACGGCCAGGCGCGCATCAGCGCCGAGGACCTCGCCGCTGCCGTCATCGACGAACTCGAATCACCAGAGGGCGACCGGCACTTCACCGTCGCAAGAGTCTGAGGTTCGCGCGGTCAGGCGAAGGGCATCGGCCGGCCACCACCTCGGTCGTCCCTGTCTGTCCCACCTGCGGCCAGACTCACTCTTGTATCCAAGATGGATGCAAGTTAATGTGAGTGAGTCCTGACCACCACGACGACGTGAGACCACCATGACCAGCCACATCCGCGAACAGGCCAAACTCATCACCGCCCAGCTCCTCTCGGGAGCCGGCATCGCCTCCGGGTATGCCGTCGGCGGACTGCTCGCCGAGGAGATCACCGGGCAGACCTCGATGGCCGGTTTCGCGCAGATGAGCGTCATTCTCGGCGCCGGCCTCATCGCCTATCCTCTCGCCGTGCTCGCCGGTCGTTCCGGTCGTCGTAAGGCGCTGACCTTGGGCTTCGGCATCGGCACGCTCGGCGCCGTGGTCGTCCTCATCGGCGTCGCCCTGCAGTTCCTGCCCTTGTTCATGCTCGGGATGATGATGTGCGGATCCTCGACCGCCTCCGGCCTGCAGGCTCGTTACGCCGCCGTCGACCTTGCCGACCCGGCCGCCGCAGGCCGAGCGATGTCCCTGGTGGTGTGGGCGACGACCGTCGGCTCCGTCCTCGGCCCCAGCTTCACCGCTCCCGGAGCCCACCTCGGCGAAACACTGGGCATGAACGGATTGGCCGGGCCCTACCTCATCTCCATGGTGGCGTTCGCCCTGGCGACGCTGTCGGCCTCGACGCTGACGAAGTCGGTGGCCGCCGGAACCGACCACCCCAGCGAACCCAGGGTCGACGATCCCGGCCACGACGGTGAGGGCACGGCCGAGGTCAACGACAGCGCCGCCTCGGCGAAGGAATCCGCCCCGACCGACAAGTCCACCACCACTGAGGCGACCGCCCCTCCCCCGATGAAACTCGGCGAAGCGCTGCGCTTCGCCCTGGCCCGCCCGGTGCCGCTGTTCGCGATGATCACAATCATCGCGGGGCAGATGATGATGACCAACGTCATGGTCATGACCCCGGTGCACATGGATCACCAGGAGTTCAGCCTCGGCGCCATCGGCATCGTCGTGAGCATCCACATCGCCGGCATGTACGCCCTGTCCCCTGTATTCGGCTGGATGGCCGACCGGTGGGGTTCGGGCGGCGTCATCGCAGGTGGGGCCGGTATCTTCGTTCTCACGATCGTCCTCGGCGTCATCGATGCGGTGGCCCCGGAGTCGTCGATGGTGCTGCTGTCGACCGCGCTGTCGCTGCTCGGAATCGGATGGTCCATGTTCCTCATCGGCGGCTCGTCCCTACTCACCGCCTCGGTGCCGGCACATGCGAAGGTGCCGCTGCAGGGCGCCTCGGATTCGGCGATGAACCTCGGAGGGGCGCTCATGGCGGCGATGGCCGGGACTGTACTCGGCGCCGGCGGATTCCTGTGGATTAACCTCATGGCCACGTTCGTCCTGCTCATCGCCGTCGGATTCTCGATCCGCGCGATCCCGCTGATGAGCTGGCCCGGACGCCGCACTGCCGGCCTCGCCGAGGCGGCCGACCCGCCCGCTGCCGCCACGAGACAGGATGGGGCAGGGAAATGAGCACGAATACACGATCCTCGAGAACGGCGACGGAATCGATGAGCGCGGCCGAACGCGCCTATTCGGTCATCCGCGGGCAGATCCTCAACGGCTCTCACGTGCCCGGGACGATGCTCGGCGAGGCGGCACTGGCCACCGAGATCGGCGTCAGCCGCACCCCGGTGCGCGTGGCTCTGGCCCGATTGCAGGACGAGGGGTGGATCCACATCTATCCCAAGCGCGGGGCGATCGTCCAAGGCATCGACGAACGCACGGTCTCCGAGCTCGCCGATGCCCGTTATGTGCTCGAGACGACCGCTGTCGAGCGGGCATCCGAACCCATGCGGAAACGGTTGGCGGAGAAACTCGGCGCTCTCATCACGCAGCATCGAGCCGCTTTCGCAGAGGGGGACGTCGCCCGATTCATCGAGCTCACCCTGGAGTTCCACCGCGGCTTCGTCGAGGCAGGGGACAACCGGGTGATGCTCGAGATGTATTCGCTGCTCTCCGACCGGCACCGATTCACCCTTTTCATGAACAGCCGACACCTGCTCGATCGGTCGGACGAACTCATCGCCGAACACGAGGCCCTTGTCGCACATCTGCGCTCCGGCGATTCCGCGGCATTCGCGGCGACTCTGCAGGGCCACATCGCGGAGAACGCCGGCCCGGCGCACTGACGGACGGATGCACCGGGCCCCTGTGGCGATTCGACTCGACGTCTCCTCGTAACGGCACAGTCTGAGTTGAGCAGCCCATGTTTGAACATGGGCTATCCACCTCGAACTGGGCCGCGACCGCACGGGCCGGCCGCTCGCGCTCGCTGCGCACTCACCGGTGGACTGAGTCCCGCCTCGGCGAGGGGTTCCCCACTCCCGCGCCCAGTCGTAGGCTGAGGTCATGGAGCACAGATATCTGGGAAACAGCGGACTCAAGATCTCCGAGATCACGTACGGCAACTGGCTCACGCACGGTTCGCAGGTGGAGAACGACACCGCCACGAAGTGCGTGCACGCCGCCCTCGACGCGGGCATTTCCACCTTCGACACCGCCGACGTCTACGCGAACACCGTCGCCGAACAGGTCCTCGGCGATGCGCTCAAGGGCCAACGACGCGAATCGCTCGAGATCTTCACGAAGGTCTACTTCCCCACCGGACCCAGGGGACACAATGACACCGGCCTGTCGCGCAAGCACATGATGGAGTCGATCAACGGCTCGCTGCGCCGACTCGGCACCGACTACGTCGACCTCTACCAGGCACACCGCTACGACTACGAGACCCCGTTGGAAGAGACGATGCAGGCCTTCGCCGACATCGTCCGCTCCGGCAAGGCCCTCTACATCGGCGTGAGCGAATGGAACGCCGACCAGCTGCGCGCCGCCCACCACCTGGCCCGCGACCTCGGCATCCAGCTCGTGTCGAACCAACCGCAGTACAACATGCTCTGGCGCGTCATCGAAGAACGGGTCGTCCCGACGTCGAGGGAACTCGGCATCTCGCAGATCGTCTGGTCCCCGATCGCCCAGGGCGCACTGACCGGCAAGTACAAGCCCGGCCAGCCGGTCCCCGCCGGATCCCGGGCAACCGACGAGGACGGCGGCGGCGCCGAATCGATCAGGAGCCGCTATCTCCACGACGACAAGCTCACGGCCGTGGCGAAGCTCGAACCGATCGCCGACGAGCTCGGAATCACTATGGCGCAGCTCGCGATCGCCTGGGTGCTGGCCAACGACAACGTCGCCACCGCCCTCGTCGGCGCCTCCCGCCCCGAGCAGATCGCCTCGAACGCCGAGGCCGCCGGGGTCACCCTCGACGCGGACGTCCTCACGCGCATCGACGACATCCTCGGCGACCTGCCGGAGACCGACCCCAACAAGACCCAATCACCGGCCACCCGCCTGACCTGACCCCTCACCGAGGCGGCCGACCGTCCGACCGGCCCCTCACCGAGGCGGCCGACCGTTGCGATTCCGACCGCGGCCCCGTATCGGGCCACGATCAGGATCGTCCGCACCGGCGACGGGTGTCTGTCACCCAACCGGGAGATGAACTCAATGAATCTCACACCGACCCGGGGCCGCCTCGGCGAGGGTGGTGGGTTAAACTGCATGAAGCGGTTATATAACCAAGGAATTTATTTCCGGGCGCAAAGAGGAGCCGATTCAGCACACCGCCGCGGGCAGGCTGTCGCTGGAAGACGAGAAGAGACGCAGACGACGAACAGGTGAGGGGATGCCATTGGCGAACGGAGACGATATTCAGAAGGACCCGTCAGAAGGCACCCCGGTCAACCGAAACCTCGTGCTTGCGGTTCTCGTCTCAGGCGCGTTCGTCATCATCCTCAACCAGACGCTGCTCAACACCGCCCTACCGGCGTTCATGCACTACTTCGACATCACCTCCGGCGCCGCACAGTGGGTGACGACGAGCTTCATGCTCGTCAACGGCATCATGATCCCGGTGACCGCGTTCCTCATCGAGAAGTTCACGACGCGCGGCCTGTTCTTCACCGCCATGGGTCTGTTCATCATCGGCACCATCGTCTGCGCGATCGCTCCGGTCTATCCGGTGATGCTCATCGGCCGCGTCATCCAAGCCTCGGCCGGCGGAATCATCATGCCGCTCATGCAGACGATTCTCTTCGCGATCTTCCCCGTCGAGAAGCGCGGATCAGCCATGGGCACCTTCGGCCTCGTCATCGCCTTCGCACCGGCCATCGGCCCCAGCCTCTCCGGTTGGATCGTCGACCACCTTCCGTGGCAGACGCTGTTCTACATGATGCTGCCGATCGCGATCATCGATCTCATCGTCGCCTATTTCCTGCTCAAGAACGTCACCGAACGCACCTTCCCCCGACTCGACGTCCTCTCGATCATCCTCTCCACCCTCGGCTTCGGCGGACTGCTGTTCGGCTTCGGCACCGCCGGTGACGCCGGCTGGCTCAGCGCCGAGGTGCTCATCCCGCTGGTCATCGGCGCGATCTCGCTGACATTCTTCATCACCCGTCAGTTCAAACTCGA
Source organism: Brevibacterium sp. Lmc1 (assembly GCF_057654315.1). Taxonomy (NCBI): domain Bacteria; kingdom Bacillati; phylum Actinomycetota; class Actinomycetes; order Micrococcales; family Brevibacteriaceae; genus Brevibacterium; species Brevibacterium sp. Lmc1. The sequence continues at coordinate 3,303,804 of NZ_CM172803.1, forward strand.
ACAGCCGATCCTCGAGTTCCGCATCCTCCGCTACCGAATGTTCACGCTCAACACCCTGCTGGGCATGTGCGTGTTCATCGTCATGGTCGGCGGCATGATGGTCCTGCCGCTGTACATGCAGAACATGAATGACTTCTCGGCCATGGAGTCGGGTCTGGTCCTGCTTCCCGGCGCCGCGGTGATGGGACTGATGTCGCCGGTGACCGGTCGCGTGTTCGACGCCGTGGGCGCCAAATGGCTCGCGATCGCCGGCTTCGTCCTGCTCACCGGAACCACGTTCCTCCTCGCGCGGCTGGAACCGGACACCTCGTTCGTCTACCTCGCCGTCGTCAACACGATCCGCATGTTCGGTGTCGCCATGGTGATGATGCCGGTGACCACGGCCGCGCTCAACCAGCTGCCCTCGCACCTCATCCCCCACGGCACTGCCCTGAACAACACGCTGCGCCAGATCGCGGCGTCGGTCGGCACCGCGGCGCTCGTGACGATCATGGTCTCGGCCGCGCGGAACCCGGAGACCTACGGCATGGCAGGCCTGGTCCACGGCGCGAACGTCGCGTTCTTCGTCGCCGCCTGCGTCGGCATCCTCGGCGTCATCGGTGCGTTCTTCATCAAGAACTCCCACGGACTCGAACCGGGGCAGAAGAAGGTCGCCGGCAAGTGATTCCGGGGCACCGCAGGTGCCTCACCGCCATATAAACAGATCCGGCCCAGCCCCTCAGCGGCCCAGCCCCTCAGCGGCTCCTGTCGGCGCCCTCGACGAGGTGGCCCGCCACGATGCGCGCCTGTCTGAGTGCGTCTTCGGGCTCCACTGCTCCGCTGAGCACCAGAGTGGCGTATCCGTGGACGAGCGACCATGCCGCCACCCCGAAGTCGGAGTCCGGCCCCGATCTGGTCGTCGCCACTCCGACCGAGAGCGCCGCCCACGCCCGCTGACGGGCCGCAGTCAGTTCGCCGTCGTCATCGTGGAGCAGCCGGGGTTGGAACATCACCGTAAAGTGGGATGGGCAGGCGAGCGCGAATTCGACGTACGCGACTCCGCGGTCGATGAGTCCGCCGCCTTCGTCGACTCCGGACATCGCCTCCGCCAGGCGGTCGTATCCTTCTGTCGCCAGCGCCGTGAGCAGACCGGATTTGTCACCGAAATGATACGTCGGAGCGGCGTTGGAGACGCCGGCCCGCTTCGCCAGCGCACGCATGCTCAGTTTGGCCACGCCGTCTTCGGCAATCGCCGAGGCGGTCTCCGCCAACAGGGTTCGACGCAGATCCCCATGATGATAAGTCACAGTCCGATCGTACCGGAGCAAACTTTTCATTGACAAGATGCTTGTCGGCGATCTATCTTTTCACTGTAAAGATTCGTCGCGGCCGCAAGGCCTCGCTCATCGAAGGAGCCTCTCATGGCACCCTTGCTCTTTCTCCTCATCACCACTCTCGCCGTCTACGCCGTCGGACGCTTCAACTCGGCGGCGGCCGAACATGGCCTTGGTACATGGCCGGTGGCAATCCGGTTCGGGCTGGCCGTGATGTTCATCGTCACCGGCATCTCACATTTCGTCGGCATGCGCGAGGCTCTCATCGACATGGTGCCGCCATGGCTTCCAGCACCGGCTGCGCTCGTCACCGTGACCGGGGTGCTCGAACTGCTCGGAGCCTTCGGCCTGCTGCTGCGCCCGACTCGCCCGTGGGCGGCCGGCGGGCTGGGGCTGATGCTCATCCTCATGTTCCCGGCGAATGTGCATCTGGCGCTGACCGGCGAGAATCTGCCGTGGGACGATCAGCTGGTGCCGCGCACAGTAATGCAGGCCGTCTTCCTTGCCGCGGTCCTCGCAGTGCTCATTCCGGAGATCCGGGCACAACGGGGAGCACGAAGGCAGCGCACGTCGGGCACTGTGACGACATCGGACTCTGCGGCGGGACCGTCCGGGCGCTGACGTCCCGGGCTTATTTGTAGTAGCCCTCGCGGAGGTTGATTCCGTGCTCGATCCAAACCTTGAGAGCCGAGAGCATTCCGGTCCAGCCCATGCAGTTGCCGAAGGCGCCCTGAGCTCCGCCCTCGGTGAGCTTCCAGGACTTCTCCGTGATCGTCACGAGCGTCCGCGCACCGTCATCGACGGGAGTGAACTCGAAGGTCGTTGTCGTGTCACTCTCCACGGAATCGTCGGAACCCTCCCAGCGGATGACGATCTTCTCGTCCTGGAAGTTCTCGACGACTTCGACTGGGAATCGACCCGGGAAGTCAGCGAAGTCCCATGTCACGTCGGCCCCGGCCTCCAAACGGCCGCGGGCGCCGCCGGTCGTGAAGTAATGCGAGAGCTGCTCGGGATCAGCGACCGCCTCATAGGTCTCATGAGGAGTCTTCGAGATGTAGCCGGTGACCGTGAAGGACAGCTCCTCCAATGGACGGGACTGATCGTTCTGCTCGACGGGTGTGTTCTGGGTGCTCTGCTCATCTGTCATGTGATATTTTTACCACATGTCACGGGAGTTGGGAACAGGCTCGGATGAATCCGACGATGCGGTCTTCAAGGCCCTGGCCAACCCCAACCGCCGACGCGTCCTCGACCTGCTGCGGACTCGACCGCGGACGACCGGTGAGGTCTGCGAGGCGTTTCCCGACCTCGATCGCACGACTGTGCTGCAGCATATTCGAGTGCTCGAGGGCGCTGAGCTGGTCACCGGCCGCAAGGAAGGACGCACCCGACTGCTGGCTCTGGCACCGCTCCCGATCAAACGGATCCATGATCGCTGGATCGGTGAGTACACACGTGCGGCCGTCGGACTGCTCGCGCAGCTCGATGAGGAGTCCCCGCACTGACGATCCAGCCCTGCCCTTCAACCACAGGCTCAGTCGCACCCCGCAGTCTCCGGGTCAGCAGCGCCCGCACTGACAGCTCAGCCGTGCCCGCACTGACAGCTCAGCCGTGCCCGTTGTTCCGCCTCTGCAGAGTCCGCGCGATCCACGACAGGGCACCGGTGAACAGCAGAAGCAGAGCACACACCAAGAAGGTCGACGACGACCCGAGATAGGTGAAACCGAGCCCGCCGACCACACCTGCGACGGCCAGCCCGATGTCGAAGTTCATATTCCATGCGACGCTGGCCCGGCTCGGCGAACTGACCGCGGCGAAGGCCATGACGAGACTTGCCGACTGCATGGCGCCCAATCCCAGTCCGATGACGAGCATCGAGGCGAACAGCGTCCCACCGTAGGAGACGACAGCGCAGACCAGCCCGATCGCCGTCAGGACGAGGCCCAAGATGTTGAGGGCGAACGGCGGGAAGCTGTCCGAAACGGCCCCGACGACGAAGCGTCCGATGACCGCCGAGATCTGCATCCCGGCGATGAACAGTGCCGCTACGGCGACGTCCTCGCCCGGACCGAAGCCGACGATGATCCCGAAGACGATCATGCCGACGAGGAACGGAGAGAGCATGAGGACGAGCCCGAGCGCTTCCCCCGCCCAGCGTCCTGCTTTTCGGAGGCTCCGCTTCTCGTTGCGTCCGGACCGAACCCCGACCGTCTCGTTGCCGCTCGGCGATGCTCCCGAATCGTCATTCCCACGCCGAGGCGGCCGACCGGGTACGTATTTGAGCACAGTGGGAATGGCCAGGAGGAGACAGGCGCAGACGATGATGCGGAAGGTCCAGATCGGGATCGTCTCAACCAACCACAGCCCCAGCGGAGCTCCGACGGCCGCGGCCAGGGAAGTGATCCCACCGAAGAAGCCCAGCGCCTTGCCGGTCCGTCCCGGCGCGGTCGTTCCTGGGACCGCGGCATTGGCGAGGACGACGAAGAGCCCGAACCCGACGCCTCCGCAGAGTCCGGCGAGGACGAGTGCCAACAGGGGCGGGGTGACGAAGAGTCCGAGGAGCTGGCCGAGGAACTGCAGGACTAGAGCCAGCATGAGCGAGGCCTTGAAACCGAAGACGCGACCGGCCCACGGGGCGAAGGGCTGGGCGACGATGACACCGATCATCATCGTCGTCAGCACGGACCCGCCGGTGACGGTCGACAGTCCGTCCGTCGCCGCAATCGTCACCATCGTCGAATAGCTGAAGAAGAAGGCGGAGAACCCGAACATCGCCGTCCACACCAGACCCAACAGCGCCGGGGTGTACGTCGCCTGAGACGGATGTTCGGGGTCCATAGTCCGAGGTTACGACATCGGCACTGCATCTGCCGTGCCCGCACCATCTGCCGTCCATCTGGTGCAGAAGTGTTCACCTCCACGTCAGAATGATCGCCTACCATCGGTCCATGAACTCATCGGAACTCGGCTCGGACCTCAAACGCGACGCTCCCAGTGGCACCATCGACACCGCATTCGTCCTCAAATTCGAACCGCTCTATGCCCTCACGGACCTCGAGTCGGAGATCTTCAGTGATATCGGCCCGAAGACGAAGGTCCGCGAATCGTTCAAACGCAAGCATTTCCTCAAGGTCGCCGAGTGGAAGGCCATCGGAGTTCTGCCGAGCCTCGAGGAGATCTCGTCCGATGACATCGACTTCGTCACCGGCGTCGCGCTCGACGATGACACACCCAACCGCTTCCGTCTGCCTTTGCTGCAGATGCTGCCCGGAGTGGGAATTCCGATGGCCAGCACCCTGCTCACCGTGGTCAATCCCAAGAAGTTCTCCATCATGGATTCCCGGGCGCTGACCGTTCTGCACGATTTCGCTCTCGTGCCCACGGACAATCCGGCGCAGATGGACTATCAGACCTACCGCAAACTCATGAAGTCCCTGGCCAAGGGCGCCAACTGCGCCCCGATCGACCTGTACCGGGCGCTCATCGCCTATTCGCGGCAGGAACGAGACTAAGTCTTCACCCCCACGGGGCGGATCTGCCGACAGCCAGCGGACACGATGCTCTGCCGGCGGCGTGGGAACGGAACTCTCTCAGGCGGCCAGCTCCTGCAGACGCCTCTGCCAGAACACGATCTCCTCGGTCAGTCGGGCCGGGTCGAGACCATCCGCATACTGGGTGAGCTCGTCCTCCTGCGTCGGTGACATGACTCCCGCTGCGCGCAGACGTTCGAACGGTGTGCGCGGTTCGTCGTAGATTCGCCGCTGGTCGCCGTCACCGTCATCGGCCCAGCCAGCCGGTTTGCGCGTGGGAGTGAAGTAGTTGAGCCGGTCATCGACCGCGCGCCAAAGTCCGTTGAGTGCAGACCGGGCCTCTTCGGTGTCATAGCGGCGGATATTGCCGTACTCATGGACGAGATGCTGATGCCGCGAGGCTTCCGGAAGCCGATCGCGGCGGAGATCTTTGAGCACCGGACTGAAATGGATATCCAGTCCCCGCGCCCACCGGTCGGTCGCCTCGTGGACGGTGTCATCGGCATTGCTCAGCTCGATGGCATTGACCCAGAAGGGAATCCCCTGCACCTCATCGAGCGACCACTGCAGCACGTCCACCATGGTGTCCGGAGCGTTGTCGGCGAGGCTGTGGGTGAAGACCCAACCGGTGTGCAGGCAGGAGGCGCTGATCGTGAACACACAGTTCGAGGCTCGGGTCGGTCCTGCGTGGGCGATGGTGTCGACGAGGAAGTATCCGGGTTCGTGCTCGTTCGGCCCCGAAGCGAAGTCGAGGAAGTCTTCGCTGGGACTGGTGAATCGTTTCGTCGACACTCGACGATCTCGGAAGTCCTCGGCTCGCGCGGTGCGCAGATACCGGTCGATCGACGCCGGACTGACGGCGAGCAGCTCGGACCGGACCTTGAGGCTGTAACCATCGCGGTCGGGCACCAGGGCGCCGTGTCGCTCGGCCGCATCGAGCAGCTGCGGCATCACAGCGGCCAGGTACTTTCCACTCTGGAACCCCGACCACTCCCAGATCCGGACGAGGAGTGCTCGCGATTCGGGTGAGTATTTGCAGCACCTCGACGACGGCTGGTCGGCGGGCGGATCGTCGTAGGCATCATCTTCTCCGATGCGGAAGGCCGCCAGGCGGCGCCGCGCATGGTCACGTGACCAACCGGTGAGGATCATGACCTCGTCGAGGATCCACCCTTTGTCCTTCTTCCGTGCCGACGAATACAACTCGAGATAGTCATCGACGTCGAATTCTGCTTCAGTTGTCTCTGTGGAAGGAATGCTCTGAATATTCTGCTGATCGTGCATCAATTTTGTTAGTTCCTCCGAATTCGGGGAAGTCACTTCTTTGTTTTCGCTCTGCCCCGGAACGATTTGCATAATGCTATTCTGAGTTCAGGCAGGAGGTCTTCCTAAACGACAGAAGACGCAGAGATGTCACAGACTGCAGCACGGCTGCTCGGGTTATTGTCACTGTTGATGGTGCCCCGAACCTGGTCGGGAACCGAATTGGCAGATCGCCTGGGAGTGAGCCCGCGGACCATCCGGAACGATATCGGCACGCTCCGCGATATCGGCTATTCGATCGACGGCACACGCGGAAACGAGGGCGGATATCGTCTCTCCTCCAACGGCGTGGGCATCCCGCCGCTCATGTTCGACGCCGATGAAGCGGTGGCGGTCGCCGTCGGCCTCCACTCGGGGCTGAGCTGCATCATCGGCGGAATGGAAGAGACTTCGGCACTGGCACTGGCGAAGCTCGAGACCATTCTCCCCACCGCAGTCCGGACACGGGTGCAGAGCCTCGCGCACTTCACTGTCCCGGTCGTCGGCAATCAGCCGATGCCGATTGTCGACCCCAACCTCATCGTCACTCTCATCGACCACTGTCGCCGACACGAACGCCTGCGCTTCACGTATCTCGGTGAACCGTCCGACCGCTCACCCGGCGGCACAGGCGACTCATGCGCCACCAGCCCAGTTACAGCCGACCCAGACACCGGCGACTCTCTCCTACCGAACGACCCGAGCAGCACCTCGGCACACGAGGTCCATCTGGAAGTCGAAGCCTACCGACTCGTCAATCGTCAGCACCGCTGGCACCTGCTGGCCTTCGAACCCCAGGCTGAGGACTGGCGAGTCTTCAGCGCAGAACGCATCGTGCCGAAGACCCCGAGCGGCCGCAGCTTCACTCCACGTCCGCTGCCGGCCGACGACATCGGAGAATTCGTCGAACGACACGCCACGGAACCCAGGTGGCGGCATTCGGCCCAAGTCATCGTCGATGCACCGGCGCCCACAGTGATGAAGAAGCTCGCGTCCGCCGAAGGCACTGTCGAAGCACTCGAGGACGACCGCTGTCTCGTCACCGTCGGCGGCCAGAGCCTCACCACGATGGCCCTGGCCCTGGCGCGCTTGGACACCGACTTCACCGTCATCGACAGTCCCGACCTCCGCGAATGCCTCCACCGACTCTCGGTCCAGCTCGGTCGGGCTGCCGAGGGCCATGCGGCACCCGACCTCGCACCTTCCCGAGCGAAGAATGCGGCTCCCCGAGCAGCGAAATAGGGATAAGGTCACAACCCGACATAAAAGCCTTTGTGCGAATATGTGAAATTTCGCGGGCATGACCCGTGAGTCATGTCCATTCCTTGTCGCCCGAGAACACCGAGCGGTAACTTTCCTGGATACGTTTCAGGTATCGGTTCGCTTGATGGCGACTAATCCATTCGGGCCGCCGCCGACCACAATCCCTAATCCTCTGATCGGAGAAATGAGATGCTTCTGCCGTGCTTCGGCACAGCAACGAGTCCTCGTACCGCCATCCTCGATTCCGACGGCGGGCCGCAGTGACAGCAACAGATGACGGACGGTCGATGACGACCGGAAATCTCCGCAGCGCTGACGTCCTCGCCGAGCGCATCCGCCGCACGAACATCACCTATGCCCGCCTCTATGGGCCGCTGGTGGTGCTGGTGATCGCCGCTTCGTTCTTCCCCTACTACTCCCCCGAACCGGACAGTTCGGTCACATACGGGAACCTGTGGCAGGAAGTCCTCAGCATCGGACGGGGAGTCGACGTCTTCGCGCTCTTCGCTCTGCTGTTCACCACCGGGCTGCTGTGCCTGGCAGCGGTGGGTCGCACGACAATCGCCGTTCTGATCGCGATTCTCACCGGCGCGATCGTCATCGGCTGCACCCTTCTGCAGGCACCCGGCTATGTCAGCCCACCGGCGCTGACGATCTTCGGCATCATCGACATCTCGCTGAGCTTCCTCATCGCCGCGATCACCGTGGTGCATTCCCTGCACCTGTTCACCCTCGACCTCGGGTTCCAGCGTCGCACCGCATGAGACCAGCGCTGCCCAGCGTGAAAGCAGCATCGCACCGCGCAAGACGACGGCGCTTCACTCGGTCAACCAACCGATCTCCCCGCGGCCTGCAGCGCCGGGATGACCTCGTTGCGGGTCAGTGGCGCGAATTGGCGGATACCGGTGTCCGCGGGCAGCGGGTCGATGGGAAACCATCCGGCTTCGGCGATCTCGGCCAGATGCGCGATGTTCTCCACATCGAGTGCTGCCGGCAGACCGTCATAGCAGAACACGTCGCCGATGACACGGTGATCGGCTTCGTTCGCCGCCGCGGCAGCAAACGTGCCCAAAGCGTGCAGTCGGTGACGGTCCAGATCGAGTCCAAGCTCCTCGGCGATCTCACGGACGATGGTGTCCTCAGCGGTCTCCCCCTCTTCGGGTTTGCCGCCGGGCAGCATGAAGGAACTGGTCCCGGCCTTGCGCACCATGAGCAGTTCCCGGCGTTGCGGGTGGAGGAGGACGAGTGCGGAGACGCGGATGTCATTCATTCCGACCACACTCCGGACGCTCCTCGGCGGTGGGAATCGAGCAGGTGCGTATCGACCATGCCGATGGCCTCCATCAGCGCATACATCGTCGTCGGTCCCACGAAGCGGAACCCCTTCTTCTTCAGCGCCTTCGACAGCGCCACGGATTCCGGTCCGGTCGTCGGGATCTCGGCAATGGTACGCGGTCGCGGGGTCTGCGCAGGTTGGAACGACCACAGGAACGCATCGAGTCCGCCGTCTTCACGCAGTTCGATCACGCGAGCGGCATTGTTGATGCAGGCTTCGATCTTGCCGCGGTGGCGGATGATCCCGGAATCGGTCAGCAGCTGCTCGATCTCGCTGTCGCCGAAGCGGGCCACGGCGTCGGGATCGAATCCGGCGAAGACCTCACGGAACCGACTCCGCTTCTTCAGAATCGTCAGCCACGACAGACCGGCCTGGAATCCCTCGAGGCTCATCCGCTCGAACAGCCCCGCCTCGTCGTGGGTGGGCAGACCCCACTCGCTGTCGTAGTAGTCCAGCAGCATCGGGTCGCCGTACGCCCACGGGGTGCGGGCAAGTCCGTCGTCGCCGGTGACGGCTCCCCCGGATGCACTCGGCTGTGATTCGTCGTCCATCCTGCAACCGTATCGCGTCGCACTGACATTGCCCGCGCACCCCCACGCTCCGGTCTCCTGCGGCAACGGTCCAGCCCCGTGTCAGATGTCTCCGATAGGGTGCGGCCATGACTTCAGTGCTCCTCCTCGGCTTCGGTGCCATCGGCCGTCACGTCGCCCGGCTGCTCTCTCCCGAGCTCGAGTCCGGGGCGTTCAACCTGACCGCCCTGGTCTCGGATCGAGCCAACCACAGAGGTCGCCCGAATCACGGCGCCGAGGTAGTCGACCTCCCCACGCTCACCACCCCAGTTCACGAACCGGCCCCATCGTTGCCTGCTGCGTCATCGACGCAATCACCGTCGCCGAGGATGTTCGACCGCTTCGATGTCATCGTCGAATGCGCCGGGGTTCCCGCCGCCGCCCGATTCGGCCCCGCCGTCATCGCGGCCGGTCGCCCATTCGTGCTCACCAGTGTCGGAGCCATGGCCGATCCCGGCACCCGTGCGGGTCTGCTCGCCGGACCCGGCCGCCTGCATGTGACCAATGGGGCGATCGGCGGACTCGATGTGCTCGAGGCGGCGGCTCAGTCCGATGGCCTCGACAGCGTCGAAATCACCACCTCGAAGGAGGCGAGCGGACTCATCCGACCGTGGATGTCCGAGACCGAAGCCGAGCGTCTGCGTGTCCTCCGTCCTGAGGACGGCCCTCTGACGGTGTTCGAGGGCAATCCCGCCGAGGCGATCGAGAAGTTCCCCGCCAATGTCAACATCGCCGTCGCCCTCGCTTGGGCCACCCGCGGACTGAGTCGAGCTGCAGCGGCCTCAGACTCAGGAGCCAGAGCGGCGTCGACCGACACCGCACCTGAACGCACCGATGCCGACTTACTCGGTGCCTCGTTGGAGAGGGTGCGGGTCGTGCTCCAGGCGGTCGCCGGTCAGACCCAGTCCGCCCACCGAATCCGGGCGTCCGGGTCCGCAGGGGAATTCGCGTTCGACATCCGGTCGACGCCGAGCCCGGAGAACCCTGCCACCAGCGGGCTGACGGCCCTGTCCGTCGCCCGAACCCTGCGCACCGTGACGGCAAGGTGATCACCTGGCCGCCCCCGAGCCCACCACGCAGCGTCCGCCGGCCTCGGCGCTTGAGATCGACGCATCCTCGGTGCGAGAAATGACGACGCCCGGGACCGCCGACCGTCAGGCCAGGGATCCCGGGCGCCGCACTCACCCGCCGGAATCAGTCATCCGGACATCGCGATTCAGTCATCGCGGTGGGTGATGTTCTCCTGGAGTTGGAGGAATTCGACGTGACGTTCGTACTGGTCGAGCACGTCATCGATGATCTGCTCCTTCGAGAAGCCCATGATGTCGTAGCCCTGACCGGTGCCGCCGTCGAGGTAGACCTCCATCCGGTAGTAGTCCTCGCCGGTTCCGCGGGGGACCATTCCGCCGAATGACGGCACGCTGACCTTGTGCGGCCACACCTGATAGCGGAACGGGTATTCCCCGTCTCCGTCGACCTCGAACTGGAAGAGTTCGCCGTCGTCGACGAACACGCCTTCGGAGTCGACGCGACCGCAGCGTGACGAGATTCCGCGGCCCTCCATCTCTTCGGCCACCTCGTGGAGGGTGGGGATGAGGACCTTCTGCTCGAACTCCTCGGCACGCGCCTTATTCGGGAAGGACAGCACCCGCCCGAGCTGACGCTGCCAAGTCTCGTGGCCGGGACCGCGGGAGCGACGGGCCAACGAGCCGGGCAGGGTCGTATCGACGCTGTCGACGCGGTTCGCCTCGACCCGCAGGGCCTTGTACAGGCCGATCATGACGAGGATGACGACGAAGGCGAAGGGCAGGCCCATGATCACCGTCGCGTTCTGCAGCGCGCCGATGCCCCCGACGAGCAGCATCGCCACCGTCAGGGCTCCGGTCGACAGGGCCCAGAAGATGCGCAGTCCGGCGCGTCCGTCTTCGGCGGGATTGCGCAGGTTCGACGACAGGTTCGCCATGACCAGGGCCGCGGAGTCCGCTGTGGTGACGTAGAACAGCAGCGCCGTGATCGTGGCCAGAGCGGCGATGACGGCGAAGGCCGGGTAGCGTGAGAGCAGGTCGTAGAACCCGCCCTCAGGACTGAGCATGACCGACTCACCGAACTTCTTGTCTCCGCTGCGGATGATGTCCAGGGCCGAGTTTCCGTAGATCGAGATCCACATGAAGATGTAGATGAACGGAATCGTCAGGGTGCCCAGCACGAACTGGCGGATGGTGCGTCCGCGGGAGATCCGGGCGAGGAAGAGTCCGACGAACGACGCGAAGGCGATCCACCAAGCCCAGAAGAACAGGGTCCAGTCGGTCATCCATGTTCCGGTGTCTTCGAAGGCGAAGGTCTGTCCTGCCATGTTCGGAAACAGGCGGACGAAGTCCGTGACATTGAGGACGAAGGCGTTGAGCAGGAACTTCGTGTTTCCGGCCACGAGCACCCAGAGGCTCAAAGCGATCGCGAGGACGACGTTGAGGATGGAGAGGAACTTGATTCCCTTGTCCACACCTGAGACTGCCGAGAGCGTGGCGACACCGACTCCGACGACGACGATGCCGACCTGGGTGCCGACGCCGATGGGTATTCCGAGGACAGTGTTGAGGCCGACGTTGACCATGACGACGCCGATGCCCAACGAGGTGGCCACACCGAAGATCGTGCCCAGCAGGGCGGCGAGGTCGACCGTCTCACCCAGAGCACCATGGACGCGCTTGCCGAAGATCGGGGCCAGCGCCGAGCGGATCGCCAGCGGCATATTCATCCGGTAGGCGAAGTAGGCCAGGGCCATACCCATGAGTGCGTAGAGTCCCCAGCCGCTCAGACCGTAGTGAAAGAGCGCCCACACAGTGGATTCGCGGGCCGCGTCCACAGTTTCGGCTTCGGTGCTCGGCGGGGTGAGGTACATCGTGACCGGTTCGGCCACGGCGAAGAACATGAGGTCGGTGCTGATGCCGGCGGCGAAGAGCATGGACGCCCAGGCGACGAGGCCGAATTCGGGTTTCGAGTGTTCGGGGCCGAGCTTCGTGTTTCCGTAGCGGGAGGCCGCCAAGTAGATGACGAAGACGAGAACAGCGAGGACGAGGAGGACGTAGAACCAGCCGAACCAATCGGAGGTCCAGCCGACGACTGCACCGAGGACCGTCTCGGCGTTGGTCGGTGAGATGAGGGCCCATACGGTGATGGCGAGCGCCACCAGTGCTGCCGCGAGGAACACCCGCTTATTCACTGGAGGCAGCGACGGCTTCACCTTGCCCTTCGCCTCTCCCTTCGGTTCACCCGGCGGGGTGTCGACTGATGCTGACATGGTTGTGCTCCTTATCCGGACGCTGTTGCGTCGTGGCATCGGACCCGGTCGAACAGGGTGCTCAACCGAGCATGATCAACGGCTGTTGCTTCAAGAATTTCCGTCATCGCCGATCCCCCGGATCCCCGGGGACGGCCAACAACGGAGGTTACCACATAGACACTTCCGGTCACTTATCCTGTGATGCCACGCGAATCTGCAGATCAGCGACTCACCCTCGCCGAGGTGGGGCTTCACCGACCGGGTCATCGTCGGTCAAGTCCCAACCGCCTCGGCGGAACGTTCATCGAGTCTCAGAGGGAGACGAGGAGCAGCGCGGCAGCCATCACCACCCCTGAGCCGAGGAATGTGATGACGGTGTAGCCGAGGATGTCGCGCATCTTCAGCCCGGCGATCGCGAGCACCGGCAGCGCCCAGAAGGGCTGGAGCATGTTCGTCCACTGGTCGCCGTAGGACACGGCCATGATCGCGATCGACGGGTCGACGCCGAGCTGGTTGGCCGCATCGAGCATGATCGGGCCCTGCACGGCGAACTGGCCGCCGCCGGAGGGGACGAAGAAGTTGACGAGTCCGGCCGAGAGCAGGGCGAGGACGCCGAAGGTCGTGGTGTTCGAGATCGAGACGAAGGCGTCGGAGAACACGGCGATGAGTCCGGTGGTCGACATGATGCCGAGGATTCCCGCGTAGAGCGGGAACTGCAGGAGGATCTCGCCGACGTTCGACGCGGCCTCCTTCGTCAGGTGGATGAGCTCGAACGGGTTGCGCACGAGCAGGAGGATGAGCGCGAGGAACGACCAGTTGACGATGTCGAGGGTGAGTCCCCCTCCTTGGGCGAAGTGGATGATGAGATAGGCGACGAGAGCGAGACCGACGATGAGGGTGAGCACTCGTGAGGCGTCGATCCGGTCGGCCGGAGTGACGACCTCCTCGTCGACCTCGCTCTGCCCCTCCGAGCTCACCGAGGCGGGGAGTTCGTAGACGGCGGCGCCGGCCTTGGGGGCGACGAGGAAGAAGAGGAGCGCGCAGACGATGATGACTCCGGCGATCGCCAATAGGTTCCAGCCGGCGAAGATCGTCTCCGACACCGGAACTGTCTTCCCGCCGAGGGACTCGGAGAGGAAGGAGTCCGGGGTGGCCGCGGTCAGCGGACCCGATCCCGAATACCCCATGTGCCAGACGACGAATCCGGAATAGCCGGCGGCGACGAGCAGCGGGAAGTGGACCTTGATTCCGCGTTCGCGTGACTGCACTGCGATCTCACGGGCGAGCAGGGCGCCGACGACGAGGCCGAGTCCCCAGGTGATGAGGCTGGCGAGCGCGGCGACGATGAAGACGAAGACGTAGGCGAAGGTGGCGTTTCCGGGAACTCGCGCGAGCCGGGACAGCAGCTTCCGCACCGGTCCGGTGTTGGCGAGGATGTGCCCGAGCAGGAGGATCAGACACATCTGCGTCATGAACTCGAGCAGACCGGCCAGTCCCTCACCCCAGCCGGTGACGACGTCCGTCGGTCCGGCGTCGGTGAAGATGAACGCGAGGACGGCGACGATGAGGGTGAGGACGATGGCGAAGGTCAGGGCCGAGGGAATCCACTGTTCGAGGAATCGGTTGACCGGCCGCATGATCCCTTTTGAGGCTGCGGCGTTGACCTGGGTTGACGGCTTCGGTGCCGACATGGGATGACCTCCCGCTGAGAATTATGAGAATTGTCTGTGCGTGGTCTCAGCATACAATCAGGGCGCTGTCCCCGTAAGAGACAGCGCCCTGAGCGCGATCACAACCCGGTCACGATCGGAACCCGGATCCTCGGGCTCTGGTCGTACCGATCAGTCCTGTTTGTACACGAGCTGCTTGTTGACGAATTCGTCCATCGCCAGCGGACCGAGTTCCCGGCCGACACCTGAGCGCTTGACTCCGCCGAAGGGCAGGTATTCGCGGCTGCCTTCCGGAGCATTGAGGAAGACCATGCCGGAATCGATCTGGTCGCCGACGCGTTCGGCACGGGCGATATCGGTGGAGAACACGGCGGCCCCCAGGCCGAACGGGGTGTCGTTGGCGAGCTCGACGGCTTCTTCCTCGCTGCTGACCTTGTAGACGATGACAGCGGGTCCGAAGAGCTCTTCGTAGTATCCGCGCATACCCTTCTGCACATCGGTGAGGACGACGGGTTCGACGTAGGCTCCGCCGCCGTCGTACTTCTTACCGCCGGCCAGCAGGGTCGCGCCCTCGCTGACGGTGTCCTGGACCTGCTCGACGAAGCGGTCGGCGGCGGCCACCGACGACAGCGGGGACAACCGGGAGCCCTCCTCGCCGGGAACGGCGGGGGTGTTCTTCTTGGCCGCCTCGGTGATGGAGGAGACGAAGTCGTCGTAGATGTCGTCCATGACGATCATCCGCTTGGGCGAGTTGCAGGCCTGGCCGGTATTGCCCATGCGGGTGTTGAAGAACGTCTTCGCGGATTTCTGGACGTCGTCCGTGTCGAGCAGGATATAGGGGTCGGATCCGCCGAGTTCGAGCACGACCTTCTTGAGGTTCTTTCCGGCCTCGGCAGCGACGGCGGCACCGGCGCGTTCGGATCCGGTCAGGGACACTCCGTGGTTGCGCGGGTCGGGCAGGATGATGTCGGCGACCTGCTCGTTGCTGGCGTAGATGTTGATGTACGCACCTTCGGGCAGGCCTGCCTCGATGAAGATCTCTTCCATGATCTGTGCCGAGCGGGGGCACTGCGGGGCGTGCTTGAGCAGGATCGTGTTGCCCAGGGCCAGGTTCGGGGCGGCGAAGCGGGCGACCTGGTAGTAGGGGAAGTTCCACGGCATGATGCCCAGCAGCGAGCCGACGGGCTTGCGGCGGATCATGGCGGTGGCGTCCTTGGGTCCGCGCAGGGGTTCGTCGGCCATGAAGGCTTCGGCGTTGTCGGCGAAGTACTTGTAGATCATCGAGCTCAGCTGGACTTCGCCCTTGCCCTCGGGCACGGACTTGCCCATTTCGAGCTTGATGACTTCGGCGAGCTCCTCGGCGCGCTCGGCGTAGATCTCGGACACGCGAGTGAGGATGGCGGCGCGCTCGGCGACCGTGGCCCGGCTCCACTCGTCGAATGTCGTCGCCGAACGATCGAGGGCGGCGAGGATCTCGGCATCGGTGGCGGTGGGGAATTCTTCGGCGACTTGGCCGGTCGCCGGATCGGTGACGCGATACATGGTGGTCATGGCTGTCCTCTTTCACTTCGACGGGGTTGAGGCGATCACCGATGGTGTGATCGCAGGTCCATCCCCCACGCTATGGCCGAACTCCGGCGTCGGCAACGGCGGTCTCATCTCCTGGGCAGATTCTCAGCCGCCACCGAGGCGGCCGACCCGACCGGCGGAGTGTCCAGGGACACCGCCGGTCGAGTCCGTCGAGACCGTTCCGCCGGTCGGGCCTGACCCGCCGGTCGGGCCTGTTCCGCCCGTCGGGCCTGTTTCGCCGGTCGGGCTCGTCCCGACCCCTCAGCCGGTGACGCCGGTGAGTTCGTTCGGTGCGTGCGGCAACGACTTCTCGGCCATCACCTCACCGGATTCGAGATCGACGATGTGGATCGTTTTCTCCGCCGGATCGCTGACGTAAGCGACCTCGTCCTGGACGAAGAGCGTCGGGCGGGCCTTCTGCCACTCGACGGGCTCTTCCCATTCGTCGATGACCGGGTACTCCTCCGTCACCGAGGCGGTCGCAGGGTCGATGATCTTCAGCTTCCCATCCGTGGACAGGACGACGCCTTCCCCTTCTGGTCCGCGGCCCAGTGACCGGAAACTGTAGGAGGCGCCGAGGTCGACGAGCGAGAGCTTGCCTGTCTTCGTATCCGTGACGCTCACCCGTTCGGGACGTTCGAGCTCGGCATCTTCGTCGACCTTGTAATCGCCGAGGATGTACTGCGATTCGTCGCTTCCGGACTGGTTGCCGATGCGACCGAAGGAGTCGGGAGCGTCGATCTTCTCGAACTTCCCCTCCTTGTACAGCAGGATTCCGTTCTCGCAGCCGAGCGCGATGACCTCGTCCTTCGCAGCGGCTTCGCCGTGGACTCCGGGGCACTCGTCGCTGCTCGCGATCTCTTTGCCGGAGCTGTCGACGACTTTCGCACCCGAGCGTTCGTCCTCGGTTCCGACGGTGTGCAGCATCGACCCGTCAGCGAGTTTCACGGCGACACCGTGGTGGGGTTCGTCGACCTCGGCGACCTGGGGCTTCGGGGCGCCGTCGGAGAAGTCCTCGGTGTCGAAGGTCTGGATCTTGCCGTCGCCGTCGCCGAAGAGCACGGTGGCCTCGCCGTGGTTGACGACGTGTCCGGGCAGTTCGGTGTTGAAGACGGTGTCGGTGAGCTGCGGGTCGGCGGCGTAGCTGTGGGTGTGGTCGCCGTGGGGCTGGGTCCAGACTCCGGCGTCGAAGAGGCGGAAGCCTTCGGCGACGGAGACCATGAGGTGGCGGCCGTCACCGACGGGATTGAGGCGGTTGAAGCCTTCGAGCTTCGTATCGTCGATGACGTCGAGAGTCGTCGCATCGAGAGTGAGGATCCCGCCGTCGTAGGTTGTCACGAGCCGCGGCTGGGCGGCGGCGAGCTCCTGGGCGTGCCCTGTGTCCTCCTTGTCGTCTGCGGCGCCTGCGGTCTTCTTGTCCGAACTGCCCGCGTCATAGTCGGTGGCGTCGTCGCCGGCTTGGCAGCCGGTGAGCAGCAGTGCAGAGGCGACCACCGCCGATCCGAGCATCGTGTGGTGTCGTTTCATTATTCGCACTCTCTAGTTAGTGAGACTCGTTATCATTAGCAGGTCGATACTAACCCGATAAGGGACAGATATGCGAAATGAGGTCGCCGTCGGCGACGAAGGGAGACCCGGCGGGCCAGCGAGGACCAAGGGCCGGCCCGACTATGACATGAGCCACTGTTACGGTAGTGCCATGGCCAGTGTGACTGAACTCGTGAAGCGCTACTACACCACCGTCGATGCCGGAGATGCGGACGCCACCTCGGTGCTGTTCGCCGCGGACGCCAGCTATGATCGGCCAGGCTATCCGACGATGGTCGGCCGGCAGATCACCGACTTCTACCATGGCGAACGCGTCATCGAGTCCGGTGCGCATTCGCTGCAGGAGATCCTCGTCGACGGTGATCGCGCTTCCAGTCGCGGTGTCTTCAGCGGTCGTCTCAAGGACGGCTCAGAGGCCTCGGTGGGCTTCGCGGACTTCTTCCTCTTCGACACCGAGGGCCTCATCGCCGAACGCACCACGTACTTCTACCAAGCAGCGGTCTGAGCCGCTGCGGCTGATCACATCGTGTTGACGATCAGTCCGATGTGTGTGTAGAAGTTCATCGCGCCGAAGAGGACGAACACGATTCCGGTGATCGTCCAGACCACGCCGGTCACGGAGATCGCAGCTCCACCGACTTGCGCGTCGACCGGGGTGCTCAGCACCTTGCGCACCGCGAAGGGGAACAGCACCGCTCCGAGACCGACCAGGGCGAAGAGCAGTGACATGAATGTGGCTTCGATGACCGGGTAGTCAGCAAAGGCACCGGAGATCGGCTCCTGCGGCGGAGCGGCGAAGAGCTGGTAGACCGTTCCCGCGAGTGCGATGGCGAAGAGGGCGAGTCCGAGCGCGGCGATGAAGATCGACAGCGGCTTCACCGTGCTTGCCGCCATCCCCAGCGGATCGGCATCGGCCTTGAGGTCGGCCCCGCGCTTCCACAGATACCAGGCAGCAGCGAGCATGAGCACGCCGAAGGCGAGGCTCGTCTCACCGAAGATGACGTTGTCGAAGGCGAATCCGCCCGCTGCCAGCGGCCAGGTCAGCGTCATGTGCAGACCGGTCAGGGTGAGGATGAGTCCCAGCACGCCGAAGATCAGCGCCCATCCGTCGGTGCTGAGCGCGTGTCTGCCTCCACGCCATTTCGATCCTGCGCTGTCACCGACTCCGGCCGTCCCTCCGGCACGGCGCAGTTCCCGGTAGAACAGGACGACGGCGAGCAGTCCGGCGCCGACCGCCACTGACATGATCGTGTTGTAGGTGGGCATCGTGGCCCAATCGATCATTCCCGGCGACTCGACGCCGGTGAAGAATCCGCCCATGGTGATTTCCTCCTGAGGTGATCGCATTGCGGCATCCGGGGCAGGTTGCCCCGAAGCCCCAATGCACTTGCTCTTATGACAACGCTGAGAATCACCTCAAAGATTCCTTATTCGTCCTGGTGAGAGTGTCTGACTCGTCACCAATACGGGCCAACGGTCACCACGTGGGCAGACGTCTCAGTGCCACTGACCGCGGGCCTCGAGCACCGCCTTCTGGATCCGATCGCGGACGGCCGCTGCCTGTGGGGTCGGGGTCTGGCCATAAGCGTCTTCGACCTGTTCGAAGACGTCTTCCATGCCTGCGGGATCGATATCGACCGGCAGGTCCTCGATGGCGGCGAAGGCCGGTCCGATATGGTCCATGAAACCCCGGATCCCGGCCTCTCCCCCGCCGAAGTGCATGCCTTCGAACTGGCCGATGGCCGACCAGCGCAGACCCAGCGAATTCTTCATCACCGTGTCGAGCCCCTCGGCAGTGACGACGCCGTTCTGCACGAGCGAGATCGCCTCTTTCATCAGCGCGTTCTGCAGCCTGTTGCCGACGAATCCGCGGATCTCGCGCCCCAGCACCACCGGTTCGCGCCCGCAGCTGCGGTAGAACTCGACCGCGGCCTCCACGGTCTCCTGGGAGGTCTGCGGCGACGGCACGACCTCGACGAGAGGCATGAGGTGCGGTGGATTGAACGGATGGCCGACGATGACGCGGGAGGCCGCGGACTCGGGCAGTGCGGCCGCGATCGTTGAGGCCGGGATCGTCGACGACGATGTGGCGAACACGGCCCCGGCCGGAGCCGCCTCGGCGATCTGAGCGAACAGCACGGGCTTCGATTCCGGATCCTCGGGACCGGATTCCTGGACGAAGACGACACCTGCCACCGCGGCCTCGACGGATTCGGCGAGTTCCACGGTGCCGACTTCAGAGGCCAACTCATCTTCGGCGGAGGCATCAGCGGTGACGTCGGCCTGTAAGCCGGCGACCACCTCGGCGAGGTCGGGACGCGGGTCGAAGACCCGCACCGTGTACCCGCTGCGGGCGAAGAGGAAGGCGAACGATCGGCCGATGGTTCCGGCGCCGATAACGGCGACTGTTGAGCTCATGCGACCAGGCTATACCCGCCCCACCTGCTCGAGCGGCGGAGTTCACTGTGGCGTGCGAGGGCATTCACCCAAGCGTGCGGCGGCAGACACCGGCCCGTTCGCCGTAGTCGAATCGTTGCCGTGTGCCTCCCGCCGAGGTCGCGTCCTGGTGGCACAATGTCACCATGAGCGCGAACCCAGAACTGAGAACAGTGGACTCGGAGATCATCGCCCTGGCGGAGGACGAATACGCCGCCGCGGCCGAGACCGCACGCATCGAGGTGCGCGAGATCCACACCGCCGACGAGGCGGCCAAGGCCTCACTGCTGCTCGACGAAGTCTGGAACGTTGACGAGACCGGCACGAACGTGTTCGAACCCAGCCTCATCATCGCCTTCGCCCACGCCGGCAACTATGTCTCCGCTGCGTACAGCGTCGACGAACCCGACGAGATGATCGGTGTGACCATCGGCTTCTTCGGCCAGCCTCTGGGTTCGGTCATGCATTCGCATATCGCCGGAGTCCGCCATCAGATCATCGGCCGCGGGGCCGGATCCGCGATGAAGCTGCACCAGCGTCTGTGGTGCCTCAACCTCGGCATCACCGAGATGACCTGGACTTTCGACCCGCTCATCGCCCGCAATGCGTACTTCAACTTCCAGCGTCTGGGCGTCGGCATGGTCGAATACCTCGAGGACTTCTACGGGCAGATGCGCGATGGGGTGAACTCCGGCCAGGCCAGCGACCGGATGATGGTGTCCTGGCCGCTCGACCGTCCGGCACGCGCCTCGGTCGTCGATCCCGGATCGGCGTTCCCCTGCCTGCGCGCCGATGACGACGGGGAGCCGCTGCTGAGCGAGGTTCCGAAGGAGACCGAGTTCGTCTCGCTGGATTTCCCCTCCGACATCGAGGACCTGCGCGGACAGGATGCCGATCTCGCCAGCCGCTGGCGACTGGCGCTGCGCACGGCGCTGACCGGGCTCGTCGGCGACGGCTGGGTCGTCGACACCTGCCTCAAGGGCGGCACCTACCTCCTCCACCACCCCTGAGCGTTCACCTTCGCTGCCCGTTCGCCCGGCGCGGCGAGCCTGCTCGCACTGCCGGCAGCTGTCCCGTTCACCTCGGCGTCACCTGATACGTGTTCACTGAGGTGTTCACCTGAGCGAAGCGGAGGACCGATGAACAGTGATACGGCGGCCACACAGCCGCCTGGTCCGGCCCCCCTCGCCGAGGTGGCCGGATCGTTCCTGCGTCTGGGCCTGACGTCGTTCGGCGGTCCCGTCGCCCACCTCGGGTACTTCCGCGAGACCTTCGTCAGCCGCCGTTCTTGGCTGGACGACCGTGAGTACGCCGACCTCGTGGCCCTGTGCCAGCTGCTGCCCGGCCCTGCGTCGAGCCAGGTCGGCATGGGACTCGGGCTGCGCCGTGCGGGCCTGCCCGGGCTCGCGGCCGCGTGGGTGAGCTTCACTCTGCCGTCGGCGATTCTGCTCACCCTCTTCGCGTTGGGGCTCTCGGCCTTCGGTGACCTCGGGGATGCCGGGTGGCTGCTCGGGCTCAAGGCCGCCGCGGTGGCCGTCGTCGCCGGTGCCGTGCAGTCGATGGCGAAAACTCTGACCCCGGATGCTCGTCGTGCGAGCATCGCCGCTGCCGCCCTCACCCTCATGCTCGTCATCCCGGATTCGATGGTGCCGACGGCGCTCATCCAGATCGCCGCGATCGTCCTCGGCGGAGTTCTCGGCCTCGTCTGGCTGAAACGGCCCGACGAAAGTGGGAAAGAGCAGGAAGCCTCCGCCGAGGCGGCCGCACCCTACACAGCGGTCGATTCCAATTCAGTTTCCGCCTCCGAGTCAGCAGCTGCCGCGGTCGGGCCCCATTCCCCCGAGAGCCGCATCGCCTCCCGCGGTGCCAGACGGTTGGGCATCGCCTCCCTCATCGCCTTCGCCGCTCTGCTCCTCGGACTGCCCGCGCTCACCGCGGCGACCGGGGATGCGACCATTCGCCTCATCGATATCTTCTATCGGGCCGGGGCCCTGGTCTTCGGCGGCGGTCATGTCGTCCTGCCGCTGCTCGAGGCCGAACTCGTGCCCACCGGTCTGGTCGGCCACGACACGTTCCTCGCCGGCTACGGTGCAGCACAGGCCGTTCCCGGTCCGCTGTTCACCTTCGCGGCGTTCCTCGGAGCGTCGATGACGACGGGACCGAGCGGCATCCTCGGTGCCGGTATCGCCCTGTTGGCGATCTTCCTTCCGGCGGGTCTGCTGGTCGTCGGGATCCTGCCGTTCTGGGAACGGCTGCGTGCCTGGGAACCGGCGACGGCGGCACTGACCGGAGTCAATGCCGCCGTCGTGGGGCTGCTGGGGGCCGCGCTCTACGATCCTGTGTTCGTCGAGGGGATCACCTCGCCTGCGACCCTGGCGCTGGCCGTCGCCGCCTTCGTCGCCGGGACCATGTGGAAGGTCCCGGCGTGGACGACGGTGATCGGCGCCGGGGTGCTCGGCTGGCTGCTGCTGTGATCGGTCAGGCCCGGGGCTCGACCGATCGCTGCCCGGATCAGCCTTGTGATCAGGACTGTTCCCAGTCCTTGCGCAGCAGCTTCTTGTCGAGTTTGCCCACCGAGGTGCGCGGCATCTCCTCGACCACCCTGACCTCGTCGGGCATCTGCCACTTGGCGAAACGAGCACTCAGCGTTTCGACGATCGAGTCCCGGGTCACCTCGGCGCCGGGGTTGGCCACAACGTAGGCGACGGGACGCTCATCCCACTTCTCGTCGGGGACGCCGATGACGGCGGCCTCGCTGACGTCGGGGTTGTCGAGGATCGCGTTCTCCATGTCGATCGACGAGATCCACTCGCCTCCGGACTTGATGACGTCCTTGAGTCGGTCGGTGATCTTCAGGTAGCCGTACTGATCGATGGTGCCGACATCGCCCGAGCGCCACCACCCGTCGAGGAACCGGTCGGCGTTGTCGGGCAGCTGGTAGTAGGACTCGGTGATCCAGGGTCCGCGCATGAGGAGCTCGCCCATGGACTTTCCGTCGCGTGGCAGCTCATTGCCCTCGGGGTCGACGGTCTTCATTTCAACACCGATGATCGGCAGGCCCTGCGAGCGCTTGAGGTCCCACTTCTCTTCCTCGTCGAGGTCGAGACCGGGACGGATCTTCCAGTTCGTCGACGCCAGCGGGGTGGTTTCGGTGGCACCGTAGCCGTGGATGACGTCGGCCCCGGTGACCTCCTTGAACCCGCGCATCATGGACAGCGGCGGCTCGGACGACCCGGAGACGAGACGGACGCCGCTGAGGTCCGGGGCCTGCGGCATCTTCTTCATCATCTGCAGCATCGGCCCGAAGATGGCGGGGGCGCCGTTGGCCAGGGTGACCTTCTCCTCGACGAAGGCTTGGGCGATGGCACCGAACTCTTCGGCGGCGAACTTGCCGGGCAGGACGAGCTTGGCGCCAGCGGCCACGGCGTTCTGCGGGAAGCCCCACGACAGCACATGGAACATCGGGGTGATGGGCATGACGCAGTCGTCGAAGTTCGCGTGGAGTGCGGCCAAACCGCCCATCGTGTGCAGGTAGATCGACCGGTGCGAGTAGTACACGCCCTTGGGGCGGCCGGTGGTGCCGGTGGTGTATCCGGCGTAGGCGGCGGTCTTCTCATCGACAACGGGCCAGTCGTAGGTCTCGGGCTTGTCGGCGATGAGGTCTTCGTAGGAGACGACGTTGGTCAGGCTCGTCTCGATCTCGGCGATGGGTTTGTCGGTCATCACGACCCAGCCCTTGACGTCGAGCTTCGGGGCCAGCGATTCGGCCACGGTCAGCAGCGATTCGTCGACGAAGATCCAGTCCGACTTCGAGTGGCTGACGACGTAGGCGAGGTCCTCGGGAGCCAGGCGCAGGTTGAGCTGAAGCATGGTCGCGGCCACACCGGGCACGGCGAAGTAGAGCTCGAGGTGGCGGCGAGAGTTCCAGTCGAGGACTCCGACCATGGAGCCGGCACCGACGCCGAGGTCGGCGAGGCCGTGCGCGAGCTGCGCCATGCGCTTGAACTCGTCGGCGTAGTTCGACCGGCCCCAGGATCCGTCCGAACGGCGGTAGACGACCTCGGCATCACCGAAGACGGTGGCTGCATGGCGGATGAGGCTGGTGGTGTTGAGCTGGTAGCTGTCGCCCAGGGTGGACGGAATTCCTGTCAGCATGAGACTCCTTCGTTCGTGCTCCGGTCCCTCCTCGTCGCTGTGGCTGCGACGGGAGAAGAATCGTGATCGCCGGTTTCGTGGTGGGCGGTCGTCACCATCACATCAGGTGCGGAGGCGGTGCGGATGCAGATGCCTTGATTCGTGGTCAAACAGTTATCAACCGGTCTGCGGTCCGGCCGCTATGGACCAGCGTGCGGTCTGGCAGTCATGAACCGTTTCGTCCGCGCCGACCCACAATCATTCCCCGGTGAAGCCGGGTGCCCTCTTGTCGAGGAAGGCAGCGACCCCCTCGGCGAAGTCGTTGCTCGCACGCAGCGCATCCTGTCCTTCGACCTCGCGGGCGAAGGACGCGTCGAGTTCGGCCAGGCTGGCCCGGTTGATCGCTCGCTTCGAAGCTGCCAGGGCACGGGTCGGGCCCTGCGCGAAGACCGCGGCGACTTCTCCGGCACGTTCCAGGTGGCTTCCAGCCGGAACGACCTCGCTGGCCAGTCCCCAGTCGAGGGCGTCGGCGGCCTGCAGCTTCTCTCCGGTCAGCGCCAGGCGCAGGGCCCGGTGGCGTCCGGCCGAGGCGGCGACCAGGGCGGTCGAGCCCCCGTCGGGCATGAGCCCGATCTTCGTGAACGGCAGCATGAGATAGGACTTCTCGCTCATCACCAGATAATCGCAGGCCAGGGCGAGGGAACATCCGATGCCGGCGGCTGGTCCGGACACAGCCGCGATCGTGGGGATGGGCAGGTCGAGGATCGCGGCGATGATCCTATTCGCTCCGGCGAGGTCGATGCCTTCGCGCTTCGCCACTCCACCCTGCAGGTCCGCACCAGAGCTGAAGGACCGTTCATTGCCGGTGAGGATGATGGCGCGGGAGTTCGCGGCCGCCTCGGTGAACGCGGTGCCGATGGCTTGGAATGTCTCCTCGTTGAGCGCGTTGAGGCTCTCCGGACGGTTGATGGTCACGGTCGTGACATCGCCGCTGACTTCGGTGAGAACGCTGGTGGACAATGCGACTCCTTCGTACGAATCCGATGATCCGGGTAGCTTTCGGGGCTTCTGCTTCCGTCCGCGCTCAGGCAGGCCGAAGCATCTACCGTCACTTTAACGTACGTTAAGTTGATCTGCGTCACAGACCCGAGCAGCTTCGTTCTTCGCCGAGAAACGGGTCAAGCGTCGAGAAACGCCCGCGCACACCCGTGTCTCGACACGCAGCCCGTTTCTCGGCGGAATGCGTCGTGCTCAAGCCAATGTGGCGCCGAGCTGGGCGGCGGTGAGGTTCCGGTCGGCGAAGACCAGGCGGACGGCAGTCGGGTCGGGATTGCCGGCGTCGGGTGCGCGGTGAACGAGGTCGAGGCCGAGTCTGCGAGCGACCTCCGCCGAGGCGGTATTGGCCTCGAGCAGATACGCCACGACCGGCAGCTCCGGGTCGATGTCTGCCGCGGCCTCCATCGCCTCCCGCGAGACCGCTGTCGCCAAGCCACGCCCCTGCGCTTCGGGCCGGAACCGGTATCCGAGGTTCCAGAACGCTCCGGGTGTGCCGCGTGAGGCACCGGGGCCGGAGACTCCGCGCAGCGAGCAGCCGCAATGGCCGAGGATGTCCCCGCCCGGTTTCTGCCTGACCATCCAGGGTCCGATTCCGTCGAGTTCCCACTGCGAGGCCAGTCGGACGAGGATCGCTTCGGCCTCTTCCTCATCGGTCAGACGGCCACTAGGCAGGTGCGTCCAGACCCGCGGGTCGGAGTCGATGGAGAAGAACTGGTCGAGGTCGTCCGCGCTGGGTCGGTCGAGCACATAGTCGGGCGTCTGCCTCATCAGGCAAGGGCCGCCTCGAGGTCGGCCCAGAGGTCGTCGAGGTTCTCGATGCCGACGCTCAACCGAATGAGCCCCTCGGGCACTGTCGCCGGTTCCGAGGGGTGTCGGCGGCGCCGTTCGATGAGGGATTCCACCCCGCCCAGGGAGGTCGCCGGCGTCCACAGTCGGACCGCCTCGGCGATGGCGGTGGCCTTGTCCGCGGTCGCGAGGGTGAAGGAGATGATCGCGCCGAATCCGTTCATCTGCGCGGACGCGCGGGCGTGGCCGGGGTCGTTCGGCAGGCCCGGGTAGCGGGTTTCGACGACGGCCGGGTGGGCGGCGAGGCGCTCGGCGATGACCTGGGCGTTGGCCTGCGCGCGGTCGAGGCGCACCGCCAGGGTGCGCAGTCCGCGCAGGGCCAGCCAGACCTCGAAGGGACCGGCGATTCCGCCCCGCATGGATCGTTCCGTGTGCAGTTCTTCGCGCAGTCCGGTGCTGCTGGTCACGACCGCACCGAGGACGACGTCGGAGTGCCCGGCGAGGTATTTCGTCACCGAGTGCACGACGATATCGGCGCCCAGGTCGAGCGGGGTCTGCAGCAGCGGGGTGGCGAAGGTGTTGTCGACGGAGACGAGGAATCCACGGTCCTTGGCTGCCGCGGTCAGCGCGGGAACGTCGGCGACCTCGAGCATCGGGTTCGTCGGCGATTCGATCCACAGCATCCCCGGGGATGCGGCTTCGCCCGCCGTCGCGTGCCCCGCTTCGTCGAGGGCGGCGATGACCGCCTCGGTGTCGGCGATATCAACGGTGACGAGGTCGAAGTTCTGCCGCCCAGCGATCTGTTCGGCTGAGGCGAGCGCTCCCTGGTAGCTGTGGGTGGGGATGATCAGGGTGCCTCCGGCGGGCACGAGGCTGATCACGGCCGAGATCGCCGCCAGGCCGGAGCCGAAGACCAGTCCGGGCAGGCTCGCGTGTTCGAGCTGACCGAGCGCCTCTTCGAAGGGCGTCCATGCGGGAGTGTCGAAGCGGGCATAGGCATAGGGCGAGTTCGAGATGTCGCCCGCGCTCACGAAGGTCGAGGACAGATCGATCGGCGGGTTCACCGAGGCGCCATCGACGCGCTGAGGTCGTCCGGTCTCGACGACGATGGTGTCCGGAGCGAACTCGGGATGACGGGCGGGAGAGGAGGCTGGCTCGGGCTGTGTCATGTCCCCAATATATGCCTCACCGCATCACACGGAATCGACAGCGATATTTCGGACACTTTTCCGAAACTCTGAAGGGTTCGCCCGGTGTCCGCTGCTTCGGACGGCGCGGAGACTTCGACCTGCTCGAGCCCCCTTCACTTAGGCCCCTTCACTCGGGTCCCGTCGTTCGGATCCTGTCACTCGAGGCTGTACACCATGTGCTCGAGCAGCAGACGTGCCCCGGGTGACTGCCGCCGGCTCCTGGCCCATACGGCGTGGAGTTCGCGGGTGAGGTCGACGTCGTCGGCCACCGGCAGCGGCACCAGACGCCCCGCCCGGAAATCATCGCGCAGAGCGAGTTCGGACAGCACGGCCGGGGCCACGGATGTGGCGGCGGCGATGCGCAGGGCGGAGTTCGATCCGTACTCCCCCGCCACGCGCACTCCCCCAGCTCCGACCAGTGCCGCGTCGATGACTTCCCTGGTGCCCGAACCGATCTCACGTACCAGCAGCGGCACCTGCGCCAGCTCCTCGGCGCTGATCGGCTTCGTCCAGGCGTGAGCGAAGTCCGGGGCACAGGCGATCATGAGTCGGTCACGGCCGACCTCCTCGGCGTTGAGGTCCTGCGGCAGGGACACGGATTCGATGAGCCCGAGGTCGCAGGTCTGCCGGCGCACCCGGTCGATGACGGTCGCGGAGTTCTCCACCGACAGACCGATGTCGATCGTCGGGTGTGCGGCGCGGAAGGTCGTGAGGTGGTGGGGCATGAGGTATTCGGCGACCGTCAGAGAGGCGCTGACCTTGACGGTTCCGGCGCGGGCGTCCTGGATGGCGCGGGCCCCGGCGTAGAGCGTGTCGTAGGCTTCGATGACCTTCGATGCCCATTCGGCGACGGCGCGGCCCTCGACGGTGAGTTCGGTGCCCCGCGGAGAGCGCCGCAGCAGCGGCACCTTGAGATCGCGTTCGAGGTTGCGCAGGCTGCGGGAGGCATTCGGCTGGGCGAGATCGAGCTTCGCCGCGGCCTGGCCGATCGACCTGGCGTTGCCGCTGAGGGCCACCAGCAGCCCCAGAGCCTGGAGCTCGGGCCAGTTCTTCATATTCCCGAGGTCGTGCATATGCTCATCATGACATATCAGATCCATATGGGTTGCTAAGAAATCACCGTCTACTGCGACCGTGCAGGCGTTGACAGACTGAAGTCATGAACCGCTTCGTCTCCCTCTTACCC
The DNA here is from genome assembly GCF_057654315.1 of Brevibacterium sp. Lmc1. NCBI lineage: Bacteria > Bacillati > Actinomycetota > Actinomycetes > Micrococcales > Brevibacteriaceae > Brevibacterium > Brevibacterium sp. Lmc1. Next base: position 3,331,972 of record NZ_CM172803.1, read on the forward strand.
GGACTCGCCGTCGCCGCTGCGGCCACGGCCGTCGCGTGGCCGATCTCCATGCTCGCTCCCGTGCTCTCACCGCTGCTCGTGGCGATCGTGCTCGGAATCCTTCTGGGCAATCTCGTGCCCAACCTGCCCGAGGCGTTCATGCCCGGATTCAACTTCGCCGCGAAGCCGCTGCTGCGCCTGGGCATCGTCGCCCTCGGCGCGCAGGTGGTGCTCGGCGACATCCTCGACCTCGGGTGGCTGGTTCTCGTGCTAGCCGCCGTCATCGTCGCCGCCGGAATCCTCTCGGCCCTGGCCCTGGCCGGACCGCTCAAGGTCGACCGCCCCCTGGCCGTGCTCATCGGCAGCGGATTCGGCATCTGCGGTGCCGCTGCTGTCGCCGGAGTCGAGTCGACTCTGAAGTCGAAGAAGGAGGATGTGGCGGCCGCGATCGGCCTCGTCGTCCTCTTCGGCACGCTGATGATCGCGATCGTGCCCGGACTCTCGACCGCCCTGGGTCTGTCCCCGGAGACCGCCGGAATGTGGGGCGGTGCCGCCACCCATGAGGTCGCCCAGGTCGTGGCGATCGGCGGGATCATCGGCCCCGCGGCCCTCGAGATCGCCGTCCTCGTCAAACTCGCCCGCGTCATCATGCTCGCCCCCACTGTCGCCGTGTTCAGCTACGCAGTGCGCCGCAGCGAGGACAGAGCACTGACGAACACCAGCACCGAGGCGACCGCCGGTTCCACCGAGACCTCCGCAGCCGCAGGCCGGGGTGGAGAGAGCAAGGGGTCGGGCGCATCGGCCGCGGGGGCAGTGTCGACCGGTGGGCCGGTGTCGATCGCGGTGAAGCAGACTCCGGCGCAGGGCAAACGTCCGCCGATCGTTCCGCTCTTCGTCGTCGGCTTCCTCATCCTGGCGGCCCTGCGCACCTTCGGCCTGCTGCCCGAGATCGCGGTCACCGGTCTCAGCTGGATCCAGACAGTATGCCTGGCGATGGCGATGTTCGCCCTCGGCCGCGGAGTGCAGTGGCGATCACTGAAGAACCTCGGCGCCCGACCGATCGCCCTGGCCGCACTCGTCACGATCATCGTCGCCCTCATCGCCCTCGGCGGAGCCATCCTCCTCACCTAACCCCTCCCCAATTGCTACCTGACGGCGGCCCAGCAACCTCGCGCGAGGTTGCTGGGCCGCCGTCAGGTAGCAATTGGGGAGGATTCTCCGTATATCGGGACTTTCCGACGGTTCGGACACGCCTCAGCGGTACCCGCCGGTAACACTGGTAGTCTCTCAGCGAATCAGCCAGCGATGCTCAGTGTCGCTTCAGCCTTCGCAAGGACATCATGCTCACTCAGATCATTGCTCTGCTCATATTCGTCGCCCTCTTCGCCATCGGCGCTGTCCGCGGCGTGCAGATCGGCGTGCTCATGCTCGTCGGCGCGGCCGGTACCGGGCTCCTCTTCACCGATATGGCCATCGACGACATCATCGCCGAGTTCCCCTTGGACATCATGATCCTGCTGGCCGGGGTCACCTATTTCTTCGCGATCGCGCAGGAGAACGGGACCGTCGACAAAATCATCGACTGGGCCCTCGAACGCGTCGGATCCTCGGCGGTGCTGCTGCCCGCGGTGTTCTTCGTCATCACGGGCTGCATTGCGGCCATGGGTGCCCCACTGGCCGGCCTCGTCATGATGCCGGTGGGCATGCAGGTCGCCCGCAAGTACGGCGTCGACTACGCGCTCATGGGACTGGCGATCTGCTTCGCCATCGGCGCCGGCGGCTTCGCCCCGACCAGCCTCTACGGAATCGTCACGTACTCGACCGCCCACGATGCCGGCATCGACCTCTCCCCATTCCTGCTCTTCGGAATCGCCGTGGCCGTCTACCTCGTTATGCTCGTCGTCGCCTACTTCATGTACGGTCGATCGCTGTTCTCGAAGACGACGGTGGCGGCCGCCGATCATGCTTCGGCCGGGAGTGCCCAGTCGAAGATCTCCCGCGGCTCCGCCTCGGCGTCGAGTGTCGCCTTCGGTGAGGATGACGAAGACGAAGCTCTCTTCGACTCCTCCACCACCGACGTGGCGGGAGAATCCAAGCCGTTCACCTTCGTACAGATCCTCACCGTGATCTTCATGGTCGGCCTCATCGGCACCGTGGTCGTGCTCGCGGCCCTCGGTCAGGAACCGGACATCGGCCTGCTCTGCTTCATGTTCGGAGCGATCCTCGCGCTCGTCGACCCGAAGACGGGCAAGGCCGCGATCCCGAAGATCGACTGGCCGACCGTGCTGCTCGTCGGCGGCATCATCACCTTCGTCGGCGTGCTGCAGAACATGGGAGCCGTCGACCTGCTCGGCGAAGGCGCCGAGTCGATCGGTTCGCCGCTCATCGCCGCCTTCGTCCTCTGCATCGTCGGCGGCTTGGTCTCGGCCTTCGCGTCGACGACGGGCATCCTTGCTGCGCTCGTGCCGCTGGCTCTGCCGCTCATCGCCGCGGGCGGCGTTCCCGGCTGGGCACTCATCGCGGCTCTGGGCGTGTGCTCGGCGGTCGTCGACGTCTCACCGTTCTCGACGCTGGGTGCCACGGTCGTCGCGACCGCCCCGGTCGGGGACAAGCCGCGCCTGACCCGCATCCTCGTGAAGTTCGGCATGTCGATGGTCGTCATCGGACCGGTCGCGCTCGTCGGCGGCCTCGTCGTGCCCGCCATGATGTTCTGAGGCCGGGCTCTCGGGCAGGCCCCAGAGCCTCCAAGAATAGGTCAGCATCGGACACTTTTCTCCAACAGAAGTGTCCGATGCTGACCTATTCTCCGACTGCAACCCGTTCTTCGGCTGCAACCCGTTCTTCGGCTGCAACCACGCTTCTGCCGCCCCTCAGCTCAAGGGCTTGGCCAGCAACACGAATTCCAGGTCGTCGACCTTCGGCAGACCGAAGCGTTCGTCGCCGTAGGGGAAGGGCTCGATTTCGCCGGTGCGCACGTAGCCGCGGCGCTCGTAGTAGGCGATGAGTTCGTCACGCTTATTGATCACGCTCATCCGCATCGACGTCGCACCCCAATGTTCGGCCACCCACGCCTCGGCGAGGCCGATGAGCAACGACCCCAGCCCTTTGCCCTGTCCCAGCGGAGAAACGGCGAGCACCCCGAGGTAGGCGGCCCCGTCTTCGGGCTCTCGCACATAGACGCTGGCCACGGCGCGACCCTGATCATCGCGGGCGAGCAGGATCTGGGAGTCCGCCTCGGCGAGCATGTCCTCGGCCATCGGACCGTCGAGCCGTTGTCCCCCGAGCAGGTCCGCCTCGGTGGTCCACCCCTGTTTCGATCCCTCGCCGCGGTAGGCCGAAGACACGAGCTCGACGTAGTCGGGAATGTCGGCGGACGTCAGTTCGGTGACCTCGAATCCGACTGCGCGCAGCTTCTGGCGGTGCGCGTCGACCAGGGTCGCCGAGGGGTGTGCGGTCATAGGTGGGACTCCTTCAAGATCGTCCGGTCGGCTGCGTCAGACCAGGCTAGTCGCTTCCTCAGAAACAGAACTATAGTGTCAGTTGTCAGGACAGCGGCGATCGCCGATCGAACGCCGACGACCATCGCGCAGTGCCGCCGGCACGGACATTCGGGAGGAATGACCATGGACATCGACATCTCGGGAGAGACCTTCACCATCACCGAGGATGCTGCGGCCAAACGCTTCACCGTCTCCCACTCCGGAAAGGTCATCGGTCTCGTCGATTACATCGACCGTGAGGCGAGTGCCGATGACACCGCCGACGGCCCGGTGCGCATCTTCACCCACACCGAGGTGTCCCCCGAGTGGGGCGGCCGCGGCTTGGCCGCCAAGCTGGTGCGCTATGCACTGGAGACCAGCGCCGAGGAGGGGCTGAAGTTCCGGACGACGTGCTCCTACGTGCAGAATTTCCTGGTCAAGAACGACGAGTTCGACAAGTTCGTCGCCTGAGCGTCACGCTCGGTCTCGTCAGCTCCCTGCCCGGGGACGTCAACTCGCACCCCAGAGTCGTCATTACGCAGTGACCGGGCCTGCTTCGCTTAATTTCGCGGGCGTCAGCGGTTCGCCGCTGGCGCCTTCTTCTGCATTGCCCACGATGTTCGCGCTCTCGACGATCTCCTGTTGACGGTCGTATCCGGAGACGAAGCGCAGGACGAAGATCGCCCAGGCGGTGACTGCCACGATGACCGCGGCGACGAGTGACCACAGCAGTCCTGGGTCACTGACTGCCAGCTGTGGGATCTCTCGTCCGGGGACTGCAGCGGCAAAGATGCCTGCAATCAGTGCACCCAGATAGGAGCCGACCATCATTCCGATGTGGCGGCGGACATTGCCACGGCGGATCGCGATGACGCCGAGCGTGGTGGAGATGAAGGTCCAGATCGCCAGGGCGTGGAAGAGCGTGAAGGAACCGGTGAGCGAGTAGATGAACATTCCGCTGGTGCACACGAAGTACATGAGAATGACCCAGGACCGTCCGATGAAACGGTGCTTGCGGTCCTTGGTGCGGCGGATGATCTGGATGGGTCCCAGCAGGACGGCACCCGTGGCGGCGATGGCATGGATGGCGATGAAGAGTGAGAACATGTCATTAAGATAGTGTCACTAACCAAGTGTGGCAACGTGGATAGTGAACGCCGCTTCCACTATCCATTCACCGTCGTCGAGGACGAAACCTGCAGAAGCAACCCGCAGAAGGAGGGGCACAGTGAAGCTCAGCGCATTGGCAAAGGCCGCCGGCGTCTCGGCTGCGAGTATCAAGTACTACATCCACGAGGGGCTTCTGCCGCCTGGACAGAAGAAGAATGCGACGACGGCCGTCTACGACGCGACGCATCTGCACCGGCTGGCGCTCATCCGCTGGCTGCGCGAGGAGCTGGCCACTCCAATCGCCGACATCGCCGAACTCACCCGCGCCATTGACGACGAATCGCTGCCGACGATCGAGCTGATGGGCGTATGCCAGGAGCTCGCCTTGCGCGTGAATTCCGGACTGCCCGCCTCGGCGCAGCGCGCACCGGGTTCCCCGCCGTTCGCCCTGCGGGCCTCCGGAACACATCCGACCGCAGTCTCCCCCACCCCTGACCGCTTCGATGATCTGGTCTCCGAGGTGATCGACCGCCTCGGCTGGCCCGATGAGGAATCTGCAGCGAGGAATGCACTGGCACGTGTTGTCGCGATGGTCGAGGCGGGTGGATACCCGGTCACCGTCGATTCGATCGTCGCCCAGTGCCGGGCCATTGCCCCTATCGCTCAGTCTCATGTCCGCCCGATCAGCGTCGAGCACAGTCGCGACAGGGTCTGCCTGAGCGTGATCCGCGGCATCACGATGTCCAATCGTCAGCTCATCGCCGCGAGTGCGCTGGCTCATGCGTCACTGTCGATGATGTCGCGCGGCCTCGATGACTGACCGATTCTTACGCCCAATCCCGCAGACCGACCGCTGAAAATGCCCGTGTGCGCTATTGAGTCACGCCTGCAGATCCACCCACTGCTTCACTCCGGGCCGACTTGCTCTTCTCCTCGCGAAAAATTCTGGCAGATCATTGAGCGAAAGGCCCGGGCCCACTATTCCTTCAGACGGCAGTTCGTTGAGCATCGCCACCGCTGTCGCCATGTCATTCGGATGTTCGTAGATGAAAGAGCCACGAATGCTCAGCTGCCGTTGGACGATATCGAAGCTCGACGCGCCGAGGCGGTCCTGATCCTCTCCGACGATTGTGACCTTTGCGAAAGGAGAGAGCTGGTCGACGACTGCGGCGAGTCCCTTTGAGACTCCGGCCGCATCGATGACGACCTGAGGTGCCGGGCCGGCGCTGGGGACGAATGCCCGGGCTCCGAGCTCGACCGCTAATCGGAGCCGGGTCTCGTCCGGTTCACTCACCCAGGGACGATAGCCGAGATCCACGAGAACGAGTATTGCCAATAGTCCTTGAGCTCCGGCACCGATGATGAGGACGTCTTCCCCTCCATGCAGCTCGGTACGTCGGATCGCCGCAGCAGCAACCGCCAACGGTTCGGCGCATACGGCGCGCTCCACAGGTATCCCAGCCGGCACGCGGTGGCAGAATCCGCTGGGATGGTCGACCACCTCGGCGAGGAATCCCGGCTGAGTGAGCACGCCGGCGCTCAGCCGGGAGACACATGCCGAGGTCATGCCCCGAAGACAGTACTCGCACCGCCCACAGGTGATGTTGGGTTCAAGCGCGACTCTGTCGCCGATCGCCCATTCCTCGGCCCCGCGCCCCACCTCGATGACCTCTCCGATACCTTCGTGTCCGAGTCGCCACGGCAGCTCGGGAGGCGTCCGCGAACCGGAGGCCAGGCTGAGATCGGTGCCGCAGATTCCCACCGCGAGCATCCGCACCCTCACATGCCCGGAGGCAGGGCGCCCAGGCGGTCCCGGTCGAGTGAGGACCTCGACGCGACCTGGCGCGGTGATCTCGACAGACCGGATCGTTCCGCTCGAGACAGACTTCGCTTCGACGCGCTTCTCAGCGGTCGGCATGGCGGCGGCGAAAGAGGGGCGGCGAACCATCAGGCGGACACGACCTGAGTGGATTCGACAGTGGAGCGTTCGGCGCGGCGGCCGATCTGCCATTTGCGCACGAGGTGCATGGCGATCGAGATCGAGATGAGGCAGCCTCCCCCGAGGTAGGCCGCCACGAGGTACCAGGTCCCGTTGCCGAGCCCGACGAGGAATGTCGCGATGAAGGGGGTGAAGCCGCCAGCGATGGCACTGGCGAGCTGGTATCCGACGCCCGCTCCGCTGTAGCGGAATTCTGGGCTGAACATCTCGGCGAACAGCGGCTGCTGGACGCTGACGACGGCATCGTGGGCGATGTTGATGAGCAGCACGGCGAAGATGACGATGCCGACGATGTTGCCGGCCTCGAGGAAGAGGAAGAACGGGACCGCGCTGACGAGGCCGATGACGCCGCCGGTGAGGTAGACCCGCAGTCGTCCGTAGCGGTCGGAGAGGTAGGCGAAGGCAGGGATCGTGACGATGCCGAGACCGCCGACGAGGAGCGTGATGTTGAGCATGATCTGTCGATCGAGCCCGAGCTGCTCGGTCGAATACGACAGAGCGAAGGTCGTGACGATGTACATGGTCAGCAGTTCGATGAACCGCAGGCCGACGATCTGGAAGATCTGTGCGGGATAGCGTTTGAAGGCCTCTAAGATCGGCAGCTTCGCGGTCTTGTCGGTCTTCGCATTCTTCACACGCTCGACGTACTCCTCGGATTCCTCGACGCCTGCACGGATCCACAGCCCGACGAGGACGAGGACGGCGCTGAAGAAGAACGGAATGCGCCAACCCCAGGCGAGGAATGCCTCAGCGGAGAAATTGCTGCTGAGCAGAGCCACGAGCCCGGTGGCCAGCAGCAGGCCGAAAGAATATCCGATCTGCACTCCGCTGGAGAAGAATGCCCGCAGCTTCGACGGTGCGCTTTCGACGGCCATGAGCGCCGCACCGCCCCATTCCCCGCCGACGGCGATCCCCTGGATGCAACGCAGCAGCACCAGCAAGGCAGGAGCGAGCCAGCCGACGGATTGGTAGGTCGGCAGGAATCCGATGAGAGCAGTGGCCACGCCCATGATCGTCATCGTCCACACGAGCATGGACTTGCGCCCGAGGCGGTCGCCGAAGTGGCCGAAGATGATGCCGCCGAGCGGGCGGAAGATGAATCCGACGCCGAAGGTCGCGAATGCGGCGAGTGTTCCCGCATGGGAACTGTAGTCGGGGAAGAAGAGCTCCCCGAAGACCAGTGCGGCGACGATTCCGTAGAGGAGGAAGTCGTACCATTCGACGACTGCGCCGATGAACGACCCGGCGGCGGCCCGCCTGGCCCGCTTGAGTTCCGCGGAGGCTCCCGCGTGCGTGCTGTCCGGTGCTGACATGACATTCCCCTTCGAATGATGGCCTCGCGGTTCCTCCGCGATGAGGGCGTGCTCGTGCTTGTCGCAGATCACAGTATCACGATGTGCGGTAAACGTACATATGTGCACATAGCGCACAATGCAGAATGGATCGGACCTTGCCGATACCCTGGGACGGTGAAGTCAGAGAAGAATTCAGGAGCAGATGCGTCGACCGGCGACCATTACGTGAAGTCTGCCGAAAAGACGCTGTCGGTGCTGTTGGCGTTCACTTCTGACGATCCGCGACTGACGGTCACTCAGGTTGCCGAGGCGACGAGTCTGACTCGGGCTGCTGCCCGCAGGTTCCTTCTCACGCTCGTCGATCTCGGGTATCTCAGCAGTGACGGCACCCAGTTCTCGCTCACCCCGCGCGTGCTCGACATCGGTGCAGGGTTCCTCGCCGGGCTCGACCTTCCGAAGGTCGCTCAGCCCCATCTCAACCGGCTCGCGAACGATCTCGACGAATCCGCGACGCTGAGCATCCTCGATGAGGACGATATCGTCTACATCGCCCGCGCCACTGCTCCGCGGCTGCACACCGTCACCGTCAATCTCGGCAATCGACTGCCCGCCTGGGCGACGTCGATGGGCCGGATCCTCGTTTCCGAGCTGCCGCCGAGGGATCGGCAGGCTTTCCTCGACCGCACCGAGATCTCCACATTCACCGACAGGACAGTGTCGTCCAGGGAGGAGCTCGGCAGGGAGCTCGAGCGCATCCGCGAACAGGGATGGTGCCTCGTATCGCAGGAGCTCGACGAGGGGCTGCGAGGATTGGCCGTGCCCGTCCGCCGAGGCGATACCACCTTGGCCGCGCTCAATGTCTCATTGCACACGTCCCATCTGCGTGGACTCTCGATCGAGGACGACGTCGTCCCACGCCTACAGGCCGTCGCGGCGTCGATCGCTGAGGACTTCGGCGGGCGCTCCCAATGACGAACAGCTGCCCCGCCGCAAGGGTGGTCGTCCGGGTTCATCCGTGATCCTGCCGGAGGTCCGAGATCCTCGGATGATCACGATTCGCCGAGGCGGCTCCCTCACCGATGCCGACCACCGTCTTCTCGCGCTGTGGGCCGCCGACTGCGCCGAACACGTCCTGCCGTTCTTCGAAGCCGTCTGCCCCGAGGATGAGCGACCTCGCGAAGCCATTGCCGCCGCCCGGGCGTGGGCAGCTGGTGAAATGCCGATGATGGAGGCTCGCGCTCTCGGCGGTCATGCCATGGGTGCGGCACGACCCTTGCGTGGGCCACCCCGGTTCGCCGCTTATGCGGCGGGGCAGTCGGCCTGTGTCGGACACGTCGCCGAACACGATCTGGGGGCGGCGGCCTACGCGATCAAAGCGGTCCGAGGGACATCGGGGAAGGACCTTGGGGCCGGTCGTGCCGAACGCGACTGGCAGCGTGACCGGCTGCCGAATGAAGTCCGCGAACTCGTGCTGGAAGATCAGGCACGCCGCGATGCGATCTGCTGGTCGGTCTTCAGCGCCTGATCGCTGGCGGCACCCTCCACGGCAGACAGCACGCTTTAGAACGGGTGCTATCTGTCGTGAAGCTGGCTGCCAGTGACTCACCCTCGTGGACACCGTAACCCTGGCATGCAGAAGCCCCGCCGATTGGCGGGGCTTCTGCGTCGGCATCGCGAAATCCGTGCGGACCTCGCTTCAGCGACTTCGGGGCTTCACGCGCGCCGGCGAGCGAGAACGTCGTTGACGGCACCGAGGTCGGCGGCCTTCGTCGTCCGGATCGCCTTGCGCCCGTGGCCAAGGGGTCCTTCCTCGCGGGCGGAGTCGCTGAGTTCCGGCCGGTAGCCGAGCTCTTCGGCGAACTGAGCCGCGATATCTTCACGGCTGCGGGCCTCGGTTTCGTACGAGCTGGCATCGGCCGCCGATGCCGAGGGCACCGGATGCTCGGCTTCGGGTGCGTCGACATAGCTGGGCACCGGCAGCGGAGTCGGCGACCAGCCGTCGCGCGATTTCAGGCGTTGCATGAACGGGTCATCGACCGTGCGAGCCGCCGCATCAAGTGCAGCGTGCACATCCGCATCGACTTCCTTTCGACCGGCCGCATCTGCGACGGTTTCGGTCTCAGTGAGGAGGTCGGCTCCGAGCGAGACCGGGGTCTTGGTGGACTCGGTCCGAGCCTTTTCTGCAGACGTCGCCGAGGCGGCGTCGGCATCGTTCTCGCGGTCGATGTTGGTACCCGTCGCCTTCGGCTCTGCCGTCGACGTTGATTCCGCGGTGACGACGGTGCCCGACGTCGAGGCGGCCTCCGAGCCGGCGGCCACCTCGGCGGAAGTCGCGTCACCGTCTGCGGTGGCGTTCTCCTTCACGACCGGGATCGGTCCGGTGAGGAGGACCTGGCGCGTGGTGTGGCCCTCGGCGGCTTCCTTGCGGATGCGCACGAGCGGGATCTCTCCGGTGTCGGCCTCTTCGCGGGACTTCTTCGCCGCGGCGGAGCGGTTCATCGCAGCGCGAGCCTGCGCGGCCTTCGCCGCCGCGCTTGTGCCCTGGGCGGCCGCGGCGATCCGGGCAGCGGTTCCGCTCGAGGTCGATGCCGGGGCCGTGCGAGGCTGCTGCTTGACCGGAACGGTCTGCGACTTCGCGGACTTCGCGCCCGTGCGAGCTGGCTGCGATCCAGCTACAGGCTGAGCATCAGTCGTCCTGGCTGTGGCAGTCTGTCGTGCCGTGGCAGTCGACGGTTCGGCCGATTTCGGCTCGGCGGCACGCTCGACCTTGGCGGCGCGCTCCGGCTCAGCGGCACGCTTCGGCTGGCCCGCTGACCGTGACCGTGCGGTCTCCTGCAGACGTCGCAGCTTCTTCTTCGTCTCCCGCTTGCGCAGATTGAGCGTGCGCACGAGGAAGAGAGTGACGACCGCGAGCCCGAGGAAGACACCGGCCAAGGCGATGTGCACGACCGAGAAGGCCGCGAGCACACTCGACACAAGGATGCCGAGAACCGAGGCGAGGAAGACCAGGGAGAAGCCCCTGACCATGGTGTTCAGCGACTTCAGTGACTCCCGCAGGGTCGTGGCTTGCTCGGTCATCGCATGTTCCTCATCGGTTCCGATGGTCGGATTGGAAATCTGTCGGTTCTGTCCATCTGTGCCGGCCATCCCCTCGCCGAGGTGGCCGCCGCGTCCCGTCCGGGACTGGCCCTCGCGTGGTCCGCCGCCGTGAGGAGCCGGACCGGCACCGCCCGAAACCGTCCGGTTCGTCGACGCCGCGTGACCGGCGCCGGTCGAGTGCGGCGGATGGGCCTGTGGCGAACGGCCCTGTCTGTCCGACTGCCCGACGGAGCGGCCGCTGTCGTTGAAGACGGCATGGACCGCGGGGTGGAGCAGTCGCACATTGTCAGTGGCAGCGCCTGCACGAACACCTGTGTCAGTGCCGACGCCTACGCTGGAAACGACAACACTGCGACCGACGGCCGCATGGTCGGCGGACAGGGAGGAGTAAGTTTCACCGACCGCAACGGGAAGGACGTTGAGCTGGGCGTGCTCGGCAGCCTCGGTGATGGTGTGTGCTTCGGCGTGACCGTCGATGACGGCGAGCTCGGGAGTGGAGGCCGAGAGACTCAGCTTCGGGGCCTCGACTTCCTGTGAGACGTCCGGGGTCGGAACCGACGGCACCTTCCGAGGTTTGTCGTGGAAGACCTGGATGCGCTCCGAATGGTCGTGCCCGGGGATGGCTGTCTCGGCAGAGACGACGGCCGCATTGTCCGGAACCGTGTCGATTTCGACGCGCGAGAGATCCGTCGCGGACTTCCGAATCATTGCGGGCACAGCAACGGCGAAGACCACGACGATGGCGATGACGACGATGATGCTGGTGTCCACAATGCCACCCTAAGTTGCAGGCATCAGGGAAGTCGTGAAGACGCGAGGTGTGTCGGTCAAACTGGGGCGAAGTTCACCGAATTCCCAGGTGGCGGCTGGACGTCCCCGGTTCGCGCCTACCACCCGCCGGTGCCGTGCCGGTATGCGGCCAGCAGACCCTGAGGGACCTCCTCGGCGAGGAGGGCGAAGGTGCGGTGGTCGCACCACTGCCCATCGATGTGCATGTACTTCTCGCGCAGCCCCTCATCGCGCAGACCCAGCTTCTCGACCACGCGCAGGCTCGCGGTGTTCTCCGGGCGGATGTTGATTTCGATGCGGTGGAGTCCGAGGGCGAAGAAGCAGTGGTCGGCGGCCATCGCCACGGCGACCGGGGTGATACCGCGCCCGGCCACGCGCGAGTCGATCCAGTAACCGATCTGCCCGGACAGGATCGAACCCCAGCTCAGTCCCGATACGGTGATCTGTCCGCGGAAGTTCCCGTCGACCTCGATGGCGAACGGCACGGTCTGCCCGCGTTTGGCCTGTTTGTCCTGCATCCGCACCATCGTGCGGAACCCCGGCAGCTCCTGGCCCGGCGCAGGCAGGGTCGCATCCCACGGGCGCAGCCAGTCGCGGTTGAATCGGCGGACCTCTCGCCAGGCCTCTTCGTCGCGGCGGCGCAGCGGTCGCAGCACGATATCGGACTGTCGATCAGTCAGGATGACAGGCCACACACGGCTGCCCTCGCTCTCGGGATCAAGGTCGGTCTGCCCGGATGGGCTGAACCAGGACGGTCGGCTCGGAGCCGTGTCGGCGCTCAGTCCAGCGTCGGCACGAACTCGCGCAGCCACGCTTTGAGATCGTCGCCGAGGTCCTCCCGGTCGCATGCGATCTGCACAACGGCCTTGAGGTAGTCGAGCTTGTCTCCCGTGTCGTAGCGAGCGCCCTTGAACACGACTCCGTAGACGCCGTGGCCCTCGTCGTCTCCGGCGAGCTCCTGCAGGGCATCGGTGAGCTGGATCTCGTTGCCGCGTCCCGGCTTCGTCGTCTCGAGGACATCGAAGATCTCCGGCGCCAGCACGTAGCGGCCGATGATGGCGAGATTCGACGGAGCATCCTCGGTGGCGGGCTTCTCGACGAGGTCGGTGACCTTGACGACCTCGTCGTCAGCAGTGGACTCGACGGCGGCACAGCCGTAGAGGTGGATCGCCTCGGGCGGAACCTCCATGAGGGCGACGACACTGCCGCCGGTCTTCTCCGCGACCTCGATCATCTTCGGCAGGATCGGGCTGCGCTCATCGATGAGGTCATCACCGAGGAGGACCGCGAACGGCTCATTGCCCACATGCTGACGCCCCTTGAGCACGGCATGGCCGAGTCCCTTGGGGTCGCCCTGGCGCACATAGTGGATATCAGCGAGTTCCGAGGGATGGCGCACCGCGGCGAGCTTCTTGTCGTCGCCCTTCTGCGCGAGCGCTGCCTCGAGCCCGTCAACCCGGTCGAAATGATCCTCCAGCGGCCGCTTGTTCCGACCGGTGATCATGAGAACGTCCTGCAGACCGGCATCGACGGCTTCCTCGATGACGTACTGGATCGCCGGCTTATCGACGACCGGGAGCATCTCTTTGGGGGTGGCTTTCGTGGCGGGGAGGAACCGAGTTCCGAGACCGGCGACGGGGATCACGGCCTTGCGAACGGTGCGCTGCACTTCATCACTCATGAAGTCATCTTAACGAATCCGCCAACCCCGGTTAGTCTGAAATGCGTGGACTCACAAACTTCGAAGGCGCAGCTGCGGTCCCGCATCCGCGCAGCTCGCGCAGACCGCTCCCTCATCGAGGCGACTCCGGGGACCACGGCGGCTGCGGGGACGGTGGCGGCCGCTGCGTGGGACCTCATCCGAGAAACACCGGTTCGTTCCCTTCTTGCCTATGCGGCGCTGCCCGGAGAGCCGGACCTCGACCCGGCACTCGATCAGTTTCTCGCATCCGGCGGCACCGTCTACCTGCCCGTCGTCACCAAGGTGGGCGAACCTTTGATGTTCGGCCAGGTCACTGGTTCAATGGCCAGCCTGAGACCGCAGGGCCGATGGGGAATCCGCGAACCGGCCCGGGATGGTGAGCTGCTCACCGCCGCACAGCTGCTCTCCCCCACGATCGGCCTCGACCTCGTCTTCGTCCCCGCCCTGGGCTTCGGCACCGATGGTGCTCGGCTGGGAAACGGAGGCGGCTTCTACGACAGGACCTTCGGCCCGCACGGGGCCGAGCCTCTCGGGTCGGGCGTTTTCGGATCGGGACGTCCTGGTTCCGAGCCCCCTGGTTCCGAGCCCCCTGGTTCGGAACGCAATGGTTTGGCAGCTTCTGGTTCGGCAGCTCCTGGCTCGGGTCCCCGCGTTGTCGGGGTGTGCTTCGCCTACGAGCTCAACCTCAAGGGTCTCGCCGCAGAAGTCTGGGACCTGCGCATCCCGGAGGCCGTCACCGACGACGGAACTCACATCTTCACGGCCTGACCGTCGGGAATCAGCACCCACTCGCGCGTGTTGATATGTGGATAACCTTGTGCATATCCCGGACCGGTGCTCCGGGGAGGTTCCGACGTGCACTATAATCTTGTCGTCGAAGAAAGGTCTCGAATGCCCGTCTACTCCTACGCCTGCAAGAGCTGTGGTCACGCCTTTGATATTCATCAGGACTTCAGCGATGACTCGCTCACCGTCTGCCCGGAATGCCAGGGCCGCCTGAAGAAGGTCTTCGGCGCCGTGGGCATCAGCTTCAAGGGATCCGGCTTCTACGCCACTGACTCCCGCTCGAGCAAGTCGAGCACCGTCAGCTCCTCGAGTTCAGACTCCTCCTCGAAGGAGTCCTCGAGCTCGTCGTCGAAGGAATCCTCCAGCACGTCGACTTCGTCATCGAGCAGCTCCTCGGCAGCGAGCACCCCAGCCGCAAGCTGAACAACGCCGGTCGCCGGCGCACCTTCCCAGCCGCTAGCCGACCGAATGCCGCGACGAACCGCCTCTCGTCACTCAGACACCGATCGCCTGTGGACGGCACGAACTGTCCACAGGCAAGTTCCGTACCCTTGCCGCGGGCCGCGCACCGCCGCAGACTCGGCGCATGGGCATCTTCCACCGCATCCGGTCCTCGTCTTCTGGCTGGTCACGGCCGTCTCGCATTCGGCCGCAGCGCATCCTCGCCGCCGTCTGCCTCGCGTGCGCCTGCGCTCTTGCCGTCTGGGTGCTCACACCGAGCAGCGCAGGAACGGCGATCGTCGTCGCGAAGTCGGACCTGGCGCCCGGAACCGAGCTCAAGGCCCAGGACCTCACTCTCACTCAGTTCCCTTCCGACCTCGTCCCCGACAAGGCATTCAGGTCCGTTGAAGAGGTGAAGGGACGGGCAACCTCGGCGGGGTTGTCGAAGGGATCACCTCTGACCTCGTCGATCGTTCTCGATCAGCAGGCGCTGCCGAAAGGCAGTCGCGATCTGCTCATGCCGATCCGTCTGGCCGATGACGCCTCGGCGGCACTGCTCCAGCCGGGGCAGAAGATCCGACTCTTCTCGTCCCTGCCCGACGGCGGGTCGGAAGTCGTCGTCGAGAAAGTGACGATCGCCCGCCTCGTCGACAAACCCGAAGGAATAGCCGCGGAGTCAGGACAACTTGTTTCCGTGATCCTCTCCGCCGATGATGCCGGGCGTGTCGCCGAGTTCGCCGGACTCCCCATCAGCTTTGCGATCCTCCCTCGCTGAGCTATGCCATCGCCGGACCGTCCGCCCTGCTGATCTGCGGTGGTCGGAGACGTCTGCGTTCACCGGACGGACGCTCATCACTGCAAACCGATTGCCCGGAGCATCACAGCGATTACCCGAAGCGTCAATACGATGATCAGACTCGCAGAACATTTCTGCTGACAATGAGTTACCCATGTGTACTATTGGAACGTAATTGAGCTATTCGATAACAGCATTTCAGTGAACACACACCGAAAGGGTTTCTCTAATGCTTAAGGGATTCAGAGACTTCATTCTCCAGGGGAATGTCGTCGAACTCGCAACAGCGGTCATCATCGGCGGCGCTTTCACCGCCATCGTCACCGCCTTCTCCGACAAGATCATCAACCCGCTCATCGCCGCTGTCGGTGGTGCTGAGGGACCGGCCCTGCAGATCCCGCTCAAGGAAGGCGTGCCCGAGGCCACCCTTGATATCGGTGCGGTCATCACTGCGGCCATCAACTTCCTCATCGTGGCCGCCATCGTCTACTTCATCATCATCGTGCCGATGAACAAGCTCAACGAGCTGCGCAAGCGCGGAGCTCCCGAAGAAGAAGTTCCTCCGACCACCGAGGATCTGCTCGGCGACATCCGCGAGATCCTGCGCAACCAGGTTGCCTCGCCTGCCGGACCTGCCGAGGGTCCCGCTACCGACGGTCCGATCGATCCGAACCAGCCTCCGCGGCACTGATCACCAGCCGATCGCGAAGAAGGCCCGCTCTCATCCGAGAGCGGGCCTTCTTCATGTGTGAAACGTATTGAGCTGTCTGCAACCGATCAGGAGCTATGACCAGTGCGGGGGCTTCTGCGAACGGTAGTCGTCCTCGCTGAAGCCGCCGCCACCGGAGTCGGCTTCATTGCGCAGAGTCGCTCGATATCGGCGCTTCGCCGCTTCGATCCGGGCCCTCCGAGACTCATCAGTTTCGGCATCGCCGTCGCCATGTGATGGCTGTACCGGCTCAGCGCCGGACTCGCCGTCCCCGTGCGATGGCTCTTCCGGCTCACCGCCTGCCCCAATGACACTGGGATCGACCGTTCTTCGGTCGCGGCCGCTCGTTTCTCGGCCGCAATCAGCATCCTCGGTGCCGGCGGGCCGGTCAGGCATCGTCGTTCTTCGACCCCGACTTCGCCGAGGCGGTCCCGTCTGTCCCGGATTCAGCCGACTCCGACTCCCCCGACTCCACCTCGGCCGAATCCGACCCGCCAAAGTCAGCGGCGGTCGAATCTTCGTCGGCCGAATCCGAGTCTGCGGACTCGGCCCCAGCCGCGCTGGCGGCCCCAGCTGCACTGGCGGCCTCAGAGTCGTGCGTGGCAGTTGCCTCCGCGGACGAACGTGCACTGTCCTCACCGGCACTGTCAGACTTCGCATCAACCGAATCAGCGTGGGCGGACTCGTCGGCCGCCTCGGGGACCTGGTCATTGCTTGCGGTCTGGACGAGGCCGGCGGAGCGGAGCTCATCGGCACGGATCTTACCGGTGTCGAAGGTCGGCAAGATGTCGTTTTCGACAGGGCCGGCCGAGTTCGACCGTGGGATGAACACCTCAGCGCCCGTGACTTTCTTCGCCTGCGCATGGCGTTCGCGGTAGCGGTCGACGGCGGCCTGCAATTGGGAATCGCCGCGGCTCGAGTTGCCCTTCTGCGCCAGGGCGGTGCGCAGCAGATCTTTGATCTCACCGTCGCCGCGCACGACCGCATCCGACTGGATCCAGTCGATCATCTGATCGAGGCCTTCGGCGGAGTACTTGTGCATCGGCAGACCGGGCACGAGCTTCGGTCGGCTGCCGGTGCGGCCGACGACCACCGACGCGGCACGTGCCGCGTTGAGCACGGCCTGCGGGCTCATCGTCTCCACGGTGGCACGCCAGGTCTCGAAGATCTTCTCGGTCTCTGTCTGCGGGTCGACGAACGCATCGGTCGACCACACGCGCATGAACTTCCAGCCTCGGCGGCTCAGCTGTTCGGGCAGCACCCGATCCCGCTGGCGCAGGCTGCGCATCGACGCGTATTCGGGTCCGTCACCGGCGACGGCGATGATCATTCCGTGCTCGTCCTCGGTGGAGTTCGCCACGGCCAGGTCGATGCCGTTGTAGTGTTCGTGAGCGACGACGCCGAGCTGCAGCAGCCGGTCGGCGATGTCATTGAACAGCGGATCGTAGATCTCGCCGTGCGGTCCGGGCTGGTGGACGCCGCCGGTCGCGACCTCCTCGAGCAGCTGCGGGAGCATGACCGCTCCCCCGTTGAGTTTGCTGCGATCGAAGTCCTCGGCCTCGATGCTCGAGACCAGGGTCAGCCGCTTACGGGCCCGCGTCATCGTGGCCGCGAGGATGCGACGACCGTCCGGCCCGGAGAGCGGACCGAAGTCGTGGATGACGCGACCGTGGACGGTGCGGCCATAGCCGAGGGTGAAGATCACGGCATCGCGCGACATGCCCTGGACGCGTTCGGCGTCGGTGACGACGAATGGTTCCTTCGAAGAATCGTTGAAGAACGCCGCCACATACGGCAGATCCTTCATCGCCCGCGAGATCGCCGTCG
This sequence comes from Brevibacterium sp. Lmc1, assembly GCF_057654315.1. Taxonomy (NCBI): domain Bacteria; kingdom Bacillati; phylum Actinomycetota; class Actinomycetes; order Micrococcales; family Brevibacteriaceae; genus Brevibacterium; species Brevibacterium sp. Lmc1. Next base: position 3,349,983 of record NZ_CM172803.1, read on the forward strand.
CCACTCGCTGCGCATGATGCGGGGTGAGCGCGACGACGGCCAATGACTCCCGCGACCGATTCCGCGCGTGCTTGAGCACCAGATCGACGACGCGTTTGACCTCGGCGTCGGGGCTCTCGACCCGACCGGTCCCGATGTCCGTGGGGCCCCTGCCGTCGGCGACATAGGAGAATTCGAGGCCGCTGCCCTCACCGGTATGCGCGGTCGGCAGCGTCGAAATCGTCGAATCGTAGAAGTGCCGGTTGGCCAGGTCGATGAGCCCGACCGGGGACAAGCGGTAGGAGTTCGACAGTCGCATCCGCGGCAGGAACTCGCCGAGGCGGTCCTGCACCGAGCGGGGATGTTTCCCGTCGTCCATGCCGAAGCGATCGACCGCGATCGAGAACGGGCGCGGTCCGAGCAGGCGGGAGTCTCCGAGGGAGATGACCTGACGGGCTCGGGTGATTCCGGGGACGACATCGGCGACCGAGAGCCGTCCGGCATCGGCGATGACGACCGCATCGAAGAGAGGCAGAGCGGAGAAGAGTTCGGGCACCGTGTACGGGCTGCCCATCCACACCGGGGCCAGAGTCGTCAGCAGTTCGGGTGCCTGCGTGGAGATCCGCTTCGTCGAGGTGTGCTTCGACAGCAACTCCTGTTTGATGACTCCGGCGGCGATCGGGTCGGATTCGATTCCGCGCTTCCATGCCTGCGCATGGTTGTAGCGCAGTCGGGAGGCACCGGCGGCGACGAATGCGCGGTCGTTCTCGCGGAAGCCTTCGGCCACCTGGTGGAGAGCTGCACCGTCGTGGCGGCCGATCGCAGGATCTTCACCGGCCATGGTCTGCAGTACGGAGGCCCAATATGCGAGGTCGAACTCGGGGCCGACGAGTGACTCGTCGACCTTGCGCCTGCGCAGATCGGCCATGAGATCGCCGAGGCCCTCGCCGTCGAGTTCACGCTGCAGGCGGGACCGTTCGGGCAGATCGGCGAGGTTCTCCGAATCGCTGCCCATCGCTTCGGCACGTGCCTGAAGTTCCTCGATGAGCATCGATCCGAGGTCCCCGCCGTCCGGCGTCGTCTCGAGGATCGGGGCGAGCTTGGCCATATCGGCTTCGACGCTCTGGAGGATCTCGTCGGCTTCGAGGACGCCGCGCGGGATCTGCGGGCGGCCGTCATGTCCGGCGAGGTCCGAAAGGATGACCCGCTGGGCGCGGACGTCGATGAGTGCCTCGTGGAGGTCAGCCACCTCGGCGCCGGGCCGGAGGAACTCCGCGGCCGACTTCTTCAGCCGACGGCGCTGCATCATGCCCATCTCGACGCCGACATCGGCCCGGTATTCGGGTGTGCCAGTGGCGGCGATGAGGTCATCGAGGCGGTGGTCGTAGATGTCAGGTGCGAAGTTGTCGAGCGTCTTGCGCACGCGCAGGAGCACGCGGACGGCGCGGGACCAGTCATCGACATTGCGGCGCGGATTGAGTTTCGCCTTCTGCAGCACCGGTTCGGCGGCAGCGACGAGGTCGGGGATCGTCCGACCGATGCGTTCGGCCACGGTGCGTGCGGCTTCGGCCTCTTCGACGGATTTGAGATCGGCTCCGAACCAGACGGTGTCTTCGACATCGAGGGTGAAAGCACCCAGTCCGGCGAGTTCACCGAGTTTGCCGCGCAGGATGTTCCGGCGGTCGTCGCTGGCGCCGAGGATATCGTCATCGAAGCGCACCGGTGTCTGCGGGGAGTCATCACCGGAGGTCAGTTCGGCGAGGTGCTGCATGGTTTCGTAGACGGAGACGTCCCACGGCTTGCGCCTGCGGTGCAGGGAGGAGACGTGGTCGGCCAGGGTCGCCCGCTGTTCGTTGAGTTCGGTCAGCAGTTGAGACAGGTCCGGGCGTTCGGACTTCTCTGCCGAGGCGATGAGACCGATGAGCTGTTTGCGGATGTCTTCCGAACCAGCGCGGGTGTCGACCGCGAAGTCGGAGAGTCCGACCTCGCCGAGGCGAGCAGAGAAATCGTCGAGCGCATCGGAGGTCTGCGCGAGGAAGAGGACGCTCTTGCCGGTGTGTGCCAGTGTGGTGGCCACGGCGACGGCAACCTGGGTGGCACCGGTTCCGGGCGGGGTGTCGACGACGACGGAGTGACCGGACACGGCAGCGTCGACGACGGCCTGCTGGTCACCGTCGACGTCGATGACGAGGAATTCCTCCTGCGGCTTCCGGTCGGGAAGAGGGGTGATCGGCTCCTGAAGCGCAGCGGGTACGACGTCTTCACCGTCGGCTTCAGCCGCGGGTGCTGTCTTCTCAGACTTGGTCGCCGATACAGCTTCGGCATCGGTCGACGTCTTCTCGTCGTCGGTGGTCGTGTCGACGGCGGACTCGGCGGCAGTGACCGGCTCTGCGGCATCGAGTGGTTCGTCGGTGATCGGCACGGTCGGCTGACCGTAGTCCTCATCGGCATCGGCATCCGCTGCATCAGCGGCACCGGTAGCTGCCTCGGACGAAGCATTCTCGGCCGCAGGCTTCTCGGACGCAGCTTTCTCACCGGTCTTCTCGCCGCTGGTTGCCGACTCAACAGCGGACTCAGCAGCATCCTCGGCGCGGTCGCCTTCTGCCGTTTCCGCAGTCTTGGTCTCAGCTCCTGACTTCGCTGCGTCCGCGGAGGTCACTTCAGGCGCCGACTTCTCGCCGCCTGCGGGTTCGGTGTCCTTGTCTGCGGACTCGGCGGCAGCGGCGACGCCGGCGACTCTCTTCGCTTCGGTTCGCTTCTGCTCGGCTTCGGCCTTCTCGGCGGCGGCGATCTTCTCGTCCGGGAGCACGCCCGGCTGCGGCACATACGAGGGCCCGCCGAGGGAGGCACGCACGTCCTCGTCACCGGCCAGCGCCCGCAGAACGGGATGCTGGGTAGGCAGGTAGTCGGTGGAGAACGGGTTTGCGATGTTCGCGAACGTCGAGATGATCAGGCGGTGGTTGATCCGCAGACCGGGCACGTTCTGCCCCAGATCGCGCAGGCGGTCGAGAGCCGGGCCGGGGTCGAAGCCGTGCGGTCCGCCGGTCGCGTCGACCCATTCGTCGACGGGCACGTCGAGGTCGTATTCCTCGCGCAGATGCTGGACGAGAGCGGGGTTGATCGTGATCTCGTTGTCGAGCACGATCTCGTAGTCCTCGACTCGGGACCCACGAGGCACCAGCGTGATGTGGCGCATGACGACGGGGGCGTTGAACTTGAACTTCGCGTCCTTTTCCGTCCACGAAGCAAATCCGAGCGCCAGGTGGGCGGTGCGGATGCCGCGTTCGTTGTCGAGCTGCTCTGCCTTCGACCGGATGGATTTCGCACGCCGACGCGCGTCCGTGAGGATGTCGTGGTCGCGGATGAGGCTGGAGAGTCGGGTGGCGCGACCTGCCAGCAGCTGTGCCAGGCCGGAGGGGTGGGCGCCGGAGAGGTCGATGCTTCCGTCACGGGAGTCCCGGAAATGAAGCATGGTGTCGCGACCGCCCAGATGGGCAGCCTGCTTCTTCCACTCGGCGAAGACATCTCCGAGTTCTGGGAACTGTTCGTCTCTAACGGAATCCGACACAATTCGACCCTAACGAGAAACTGTCCATAATAGGTGCTGGCACACCGTGGAACAGTGAGGTTTCTTCTACGCTACACTGGGTGATCGTGGTTGAGGACGACCACCTGGCCCCCGTAGCTCAGGGGATAGAGCACCGCTCTCCTAAAGCGGGTGTCGGCAGTTCGAATCTGCCCGGGGGCGCCAGAACCACCTGTCCGAGCAAGATCCACTTGCCGATGTCGCCCAGACCCACTATCGCCGAGGCGGCCGATCGTATCGATCGGCCGCCTCGGTGATCGTCTTCCGGCCTGAATGATCCGCTCCTCGTGATCGGGATTCACGGACTCAGGCGGGGTCTATAGGCCAGGCTCTGCCGGGGCCTCGTTGCTCTTGCGGCGACCGTGATCGCGGGCGACGCGGACGACCATCGTCGGGCACTGCGAGTACGGCAGCACCGACTGCGAGGTCGAACCGAGCAGGAGGCCGGCGAATCCGCCGCGGCCACGCGAGCCGATGACGAGCACTTCGGCCGTGTCAGAGGCTCGGACGAGCACCTCGGCGGGCTGGCCGTCGAAGAGCGTCCACGTGACGTCGAGATCAGGGAACTCTTCGGCCAGCCGCTGTTTGGCGACGACGAGTTTGTCCGCGCCCTCGTTGACGAGGCGTTCGAGGTCGGCGGTGCTCGGCAGCCACTCGGGACCGATGACCGTTGTGGTGATCACGGCGACGATGTGCAGCGGTGAGCCACGGCGCACAGCCAATCGGGCCGCCTTCCACAGCGCCGGGGATTCGGCGCCGAGGGAGTCGACGCCGACGACGACCTTCCCGTCGAAGCGCAGACCTTCGATCGACTCGGCATTGGGGTCGTGGGTTTCGACCTCGACGCCGTCCTGTCGGATCGGCCGCGACGAGGTCGGGTGCGCGGGGCGCTCGGCCTGGTTGTCCCAGCAGGAGGGGACGACGACTGTCGGGCATGCGGAGTGCGCCGGCAGAGCGCTCGAGACCGTGCCGAGGAGACGACCGGCGAAGCCGCCGCGCCCGCGGGAGCCGACGACGGTGAGGCAGCCGGTCTTCGATTCGTCGATGAGCACACCGGCGGCGTCTCCGATCTCGATGACCGCCTCGACGGGAACACCGGCGGCCTTCACCTCGGCGGCGGCCTCCTTGAGCGTGTTCGTCACGGCCGCACGGATCGAGCTGTCGTCGATGGGCACATAGGACACGTCGATGGCGGCCGCGGCCACGCTCGGGATCGTGTAGGCGCCGACGAGGCGGATCGGACGGTCCAGGGAGCGTGCCTCTTGGATCGCCCAGGCCAGGGCATTGCGGCTCGGCGGCGAACCGTCGATTCCGACGATGACGGCTTCGGGCTCACCGGCCGGGGCCGGGTCGGGGTTCTGTGGGCGATCCTGCTCACTCATCGCAAGCTCCTTGGGTCGAAGCGAACTTCTGTTTCGTCCACCCTAGAGCACATTGACGGTGAGAACTTCACCTATGTCACATCGTTATCCGAATTGCGCCAACATATGGACAACACGGTCCCCTATCTGGGACGATGGCCCGTTTTCAGGCGGCGCTGGAGCTGTTGTCAAGCAGCGCTGGAGTATTCGAGGAATGGTCGCCACTTCTCGACGGGCTTGTCGATCCCACGCATCCACAGCTGACCCAGGCGGGGCTCCTGCGGCAGGAAGCTGAGCTTCCAGCCGATCTCACTGAGAGTGCGATTGCCCTTGCGATTGTTGCATTCGCGGCAGCACGCGACGAGATTCTCCCAGGTGTTCGCTCCTCCGCGGGACCGTGGGACGACGTGGTCGACGGTGTACGCCGGTTTCGAGCAATAGGCGCAGCGGTGGCCGTCCCGACGCAGGACTCCGCGACGGGAGAGCGAGACGCGGCGGTTGCTCGGCGGGCGCACATAGCGGGTGAGCAGGATGACGGAGGGCTGATCGAGACTCATGTGCTCGGATCTCACCGGAATGTCCTCTGCGGCCAGAACTGTCGCCTTTCCGGTCAGCACGAGCACCACGGCTCGTGTGAACGGAACGATCGACAGCGGTTCATAACCGGCGTTCAGCACGAGAGTCTTCATATCTCGCCCCTCATCTTCTTCTCTATCGGGCCGAAACCGGCTGCCCCGGCCCCAGGGAACACAAAAGGCGCCGTGCTCATGGGCACAACGCCTGGGAAAGAGGGCACGGAGACAGATATGTACTCCGCACCAGAGACTGGAGCGGCTATTCGAATTATTCGACTATGCCCCATCCGCTTTCCTTCGCATCAGCGGTTGACACCACTTGGTGTCCACCATTTATGGAACTCAATCTTCTCCAGAGTAACGCCGCGCGCGCCCGTGACCCAATTCATACGGCTAGCGTCACGGAAACTTCGGTTTCCGTTCACCGAATCTGGTAGGCGCGAGCGGGCGCGCGAAGTTTCCGGGCATACGAAAGCTCCCCGTGCGACTCGAGGACCGTCGAGTCTCACGGGGAGCAATCGGAACGAAGATCAGAGAACGCGGATGAAGGTGACGTTGCCCATCCAGCTGTAGCTGCGCTTCGAGGTTCCCGAGCTCGGCGAACCGGCATCGTACATCTGTCCGCCACCGGCGTAGATGCCGACGTGGCCGGGGTGCCAGATGAGGTCACCGGGCTTGGCTTCGGACTGCGAGACGATCTGGCCTGCACCCTTCTGTGCACCGGAGGTGCGGGGCAGGTTCACGCCGACGTGGCTGTAGACCCACGAGGTGTAGCCGGAGCAGTCCCAGCCGCTCTGGCTGGTTCCGCCCATGACGTAGGGGGTTCCGACGCCCTTCTGGGCCCAGGCGAGGACCTGCTCGGCCTTGGATCCGTCGATGGATCCGGCATCCGAGCCGGAGTCCTTGGATTCGCCCGAATCGGACGATCCGCTGTTGGCGGTGTCGTCGGAGGTTCCGGCGGATTCGTCGGAGGAGGGAGTGGAGGTTTCGACCGGCTTGGGCTTCGGCTTGGGCTTCGGAGCAGCTTCAGCGGTAATGGCCTTGCTCTCGACACCGAAGGAATCGGACTTCTTGTCGTCCTTCTTGTCCTTCGAGTCGTCGCCGATGGTGACGGTCTGGTTCTCGAAATCGACCTTCTGGGTGGTCTCGGCTTCTGCGGAGACCTTGCTCTGGTCGTCGGCTCCCTGGCCGGCGGCCGGCATCACTGCGGCGGTCAGCAGACCACCGCTGGCAGCGACAACTGCTGCGCGACGGCCGAAGACGCCTGAGTTGGCGTTCAGAAGTTCAGTGAGTTCGGTCAGTGGAGTCTTGACCTTGGCATCGGCGGCGCGGCGGCCATGCTGCTTAGTTGCCACGTTTTCCCTCTCGCACCTATTGGCTTTCCGGGCCAACCGCCGCTCTTGGTCCTTGGTATCCCACAGCGAGCGCGGCGTTCGGTTCTCGCTGTGCAGTCGTCATTGCGTGAACGACCTCCACAACTGTAACCAATCGGTGACTGATTGTCACGTTTTTGTCACAACCACCGGAGGAAAACCGTGATGTTTTCCATAAAACCGCAGGTCAGAGGCCTTAAACGGCGTATAATATTCGTAACATTTTCTCGTTATACGACGTGACCCAGGGGTGGAAAATCCACTCCCTGGGTCAGAGATCACAGTCATTTGTAACGAATCGGGGTTCGGGCACCCGCTTTTTCGTTACCGTTGCTCGGTCTCGTCGTTATCGAGACACAGCGCTGCCGTCACCGAAACGCCCTCTCGTCCCGTTACCGAGACTCAGTCTCGCCGCTATCGGCGGAGGCCTCTGGGCGTCTCAGCTTCGGTAGGCGAAGACGTGCGAGGCGGTCTCGACCGGCAGGTCGAGTACGTCCTGCGCGCCGGGCACCTGCACGGTGATGTATTCGCCGTTGCGAGAGATTTCGACGTCGCTGCCCGGCAGGACGCCGGCGACCTGGAACTGCTGAAGCAGATGGATATCGACCTGCAGGGGTTCGGCCAGCCAAGCGATCGTCAGCTTCTTCGCACCGTCCCGGCCGACTGCCGTGGCGAGGTCGATGACGTCGGTGGTCTTCGAGGCCTCGCCGCCGATGACGTCGAGTCCGGGGATCGGGTTGCCGTAGGGCCCGGTGGAGGTCTCCGCGAGCAACGTCACGAGCTTGCGCTCGACCTGCTCGCTCATCACGTGCTCCCAGCGGCAGGCCTCGTCGTGGACGAGTTCCCATTCGAGTCCGACGACATCGGAAAGGAGACGCTCGGCCAGGCGGTGCTTGCGCATGACGTCGGTGGCGATCCGTCGGCCCTCCGGAGTGAGCTCGAGATGGCGGTCGTTGCCGACGTGGAGCAGTCCGTCGCGCTCCATTCGCGCCACGGTCTGTGACACGGTGGGGCCGGAATGGTCCAGGCGCTCGGCGATGCGGGCACGCAAAGGCACGATCGACTGTTCTTCGAGCTCGATGATCGATTTGAGGTACATCTCGGTTGTATCAATGAGGTCGTTCACTTCTGACCAGCCACTCCACTCTTCGTCTTCAGGTCGTTTCGACCGTTTCAGGCGTTGTCACCATTTCGGGTCGTTCCGACCCTGCCCCGCCCCGCACAGGCGAACCCGTTCGCGGCCGTTGCGATCTGCCCCAATCCTATCGTGCGTTCAGCAATTCCCGTGATTCGAGGATTCGCCCCGTCCCGGAGGCGACCTCGGTCAGCGCCTGACGGCTCGACCGGGGTCTGCATCTGCCCGCTCGGGAAGAATTCGCACCGCCCGGCTCAGCCCGCGTTCGTGTAGGTCGTCTTGTGCACTGTGAAGAACTCGCGTGCCGCCCGAGCCTGTTCGCGGGGACCATAGCTCGACCCTTTCCGTCCGCCGAAGGACACGTGATAATCCACTCCTGCAGTCGGAGCATTGACCATGACCATCCCGGCATCGGCGTAACGCTTGAAGTGGGTCGAATATTTCAGGGAGGTCGTGAAGATGCCCGCGGACAGTCCGAACTCGGTGTCGTTGGCCACGGCCAGCGCTTCGTCGTAGTCGGCGACCTCGATCACCGAGGCGACCGGACCGAAGACCTCTTCGACGTTGATCGTGTCGCCCGGCTTCGTGCCCGTGACGAGTGCGGGCGCGAGGAAGTACCCCTCCGTGTCCGAGTCGATGAGCTCACCGCCGGTGACCTCCCCGCCTTCGGCTCGGGCCTTGGCGATGTAATCGAGGTCCTGGTCGAGCTGGGTCTTGGAGACCACGGGTCCGATGGCGACGCCCTCGGCTCGGGCGTCTCCGACGGTCAGCGCCGCCATCTTCTCCTTGAGCAGCGCGACGAATTCGTCGTGGACACCGGAGGTGACGATGAGGCGGGAGGACGCGGTGCAGCGCTGGCCGGTGGAGAAGAAGGCTCCGTTGATCGCGGCCTCGGCGGCCGCTTCGAGGTCGGCGTCGCCGAGCACGACGAGCGGATTCTTCCCGCCCATTTCGCACTGCACTCTGATCTGGTGGGCCGCAGCCGATGCGATGACGGACCGTCCGACGGCGACGGATCCGGTGAAGGTCACGGCGTCGACCTTCGCCGAGGTGGTCAGTGCGTCCCCAACCACGGAGCCCGGCCCCATGACGAGGTTGAGGACCCCCTCGGGCAGTCCCGCCTCGGCGAGGATATCGACCAGTGCGTACGCACTGGCGGGGACGAGCTCGGCAGGTTTGAACACGATCGTATTGCCGAAGGCCAGAGCCGGGGCGATCTTCCAGGCCGGGATGGCGATCGGGAAGTTCCACGGGGTGATGATGCCGATGACGCCGATGGGCTCGTGCGTCATCTCGGTGATGAGCCCGGGGCGGACCGAGTCGACGACCTCACCGGTGTTGCGAATGGTCTCGCCGGCGAAGAACTTGAAGATCTGGGAGGCGCGCAGCACCTCGCCCTTGGCTTCGGCGAGCTGTTTGCCCTCTTCCCGGGCGAGCAGATCGCCGAGTTCGTCGGCGCGTTCGGCGATGAGGCTGCCGGCCTTGTCGAGGATCGCGAATCGCTGCTGTGAACCGAGGTCCGCCCAGGCCGGGGCGGCAGCGCGGGCGGCATCGATCGCCGAGGCGACCGTGGCGGCATCCGCGCGGGCGTAGCGGCCGATCACATCGGACGGGTCGGACGGGTTCGTATTCGTCGACCGGTCGTCGCTGGGTACCCGGGCTCCGCCGATGAGGTTGTCGAAGACGGCGTCGGGTCCGTACTGGGTGCTGAATGCTGGGGGTGTCATGGGTGCTCCTTTGCATCGTCTGCGCCTGGTTGCGGTGCGCATGTTGTGACCATTGTGCTGGGTGGCCGGCGCCCTGTGCTGATTCGTTCTGCAACACGGACCCGTGACGTGGACCAGTGGCGCGCCACTGATCCGCACTCCGAAACGGTGCTGTCGATCTCCGCTGCGCTGCGGCACAGTTCGGCGGTGCTCAGGGGAGGAACCTCAGGGGTAGAGGCGGACGACCGACCAGGCCGAGGCGTCATCGAGGTCGGCCGCGTCGTGACTGCTGTCGGCGCGGCGGAAGACCCACCGGTCGTGGAACCGGTTCTGCTGACCCTGCCAGAATTCGATCTCGAAGACGCGCACGCGGAATCCGCCCCAATGATCGGGCCGCGGCACGTCCTGACCCTCGAACTCGGCCGCCGCTGCATCGTATTCGGCCTGCATCTGCTCGCGGCTGGTCACCGGCTGGGACTGCTTCGACACGGTCGCCCCGATCTGCGATCCACGGGGGCGCACGGCGAAGTAGGCGTCCGAGTCCTCGGGGGCGGCCACCTCGGCGACACCGCGGATGCGGACCTGTCGTTCCATGTCCTGCCACGGGAAGTTCACGGCGATGCGGGGGTCGGCCCGCAGCTGCCGGCCCTTCGCGGAGTCGTAGTCGGTGAAGAACAGCAGTCCGCGCTCGTCGAGGCCTTTGAGCAGGACGATGCGCGAGCTCGGGCCCCATTCGTCCAGGGTCGAGACGGTCATCGCATTCGGTTCGCGGACATGGTCAGCCGCCTCGTCGTACCACTGGCGCAGCAGGTCCAGGGGTGCGGTGTCCGGGTGTTCGAAGACGGCTGAGTCATAGGACTTCCGGGTCTGCGGGAGACGATCGACGGGCTCACTCATGTCTTCACTCTACGACGCGGCACGGACACGAGTCAGCCGGGTCCCGCCTCGGCGGGCGATCGAGCCGGGTCCCGCCTCGGCGAGGGCAGTCGAGACTCGGAATGTCGAGACGGCACGTCCGTCACATGACGGACCGGTGCCAGGCGCCGGGCGGGCCCGCCGTAGAATGTCGAGCGTGACTGCGACGAATATTGAGATCCCGAAGAACCTCCTGCCCGCCGACGGACGCTTCGGGTCCGGCCCGGCCCGCATCCGCCCCGCCCAGATCGAGGCGCTGACCTCGGCCGCGACCGAGGTGCTCGGCACCAGCCACCGCCAGGCTCCGGTGAAGAACCTAGTCGGCCGCATCCGCTCCGGACTGGCCGAGCTGTTCAGTCTGCCCGAAGGCTACGAAGTGGTGCTCGGCAACGGCGGATCCACCGTGTTCTGGGACATCGCGGCCTTCGGCCTCGTCCGCGAACGGGCCGCGCACGCGACCTTCGGCGAGTTCGGACAGAAGTTCGCGAAGGCCACCGACACCGCCCCGCACCTGAAGTCGTCCCTCGTCCTGGGCGCCGAACCGGGCACCGCTGCGATCCCGACACCGGAGGCCCTGGCTGCCGCTGGTCTCGTGGACTCCCCCGCCGAGGCGGCCACCGGAGAGTCCGCCGCCGACGTCTTCGCCTGGCCCCACAATGAGACCTCGACCGGTGTGGCCACTCGGATCGCACGTCCGACCGGGATCGCCGAGGATGCCCTCGTCGTCATCGATGCCACCTCAGGTGCCGGCGGACTGGCTGTCGACATCGCCGAGACCGACGTCTACTACTTCGCCCCGCAGAAGAACATGGGCTCCGACGGCGGACTGTGGGTGTCGATCATGTCGCCGCGCGCGATCGCCCGCGCGCAGGAGATCAAGGACTCCGGACGCTGGATCCCGACCTCGCTCGACCTCGTCACCGCGATCGAGAACTCGGCCAAGGACCAGACCTACAACACTCCGGCCGTCGCAACCCTGCTGCTGCTCGCCGAACAGATCGAGTGGATCAACGGCAACGGCGGTCTGCCCTGGGCAGCCGAACGGACCGCTGAGTCCTCCGGGCTCGTCTACGACTGGGCGGATTCCGCCGAGGCGGCCCACCCCTATGTTGCAGACGCTGCGGATCGTTCGTCGGTCGTGGCCACCGTCGATTTCGATGAGTCGGTGAATGCTGCTGCTGTGGCCAAGGTGTTGCGGGCCAATGGCGTCGTCGACGTGGAGCCCTACCGCAAGCTCGGCCGCAACCAGCTGCGCATCGCGACCTTCGTCTCCGTCGACCCCGACGATGTGCGGGCACTGCTTAACTGCATCGACTTCGTCATCGACGCCCTCAAGTAGCGCAGAGCCGCGACCGGCGGCTGCGGACGCAACGCATACGCAAGTTTCCAGTGTCGGCCGCCAGCACCTCGGCCGCGCAACTCCTCCACTCAGTGCCATAACGACCCGTTGCAAAGGGGTGTTATGGCACTCAGTGCGTCGGATGCGTTTGCCGCGGTAGGAGAAGCCACTCCGAGGACGTATTGCCGCTACCGGTGACGGATGCATGCGCCACGGGCGGAACTTGGGGCATCCCTCACCCTTCGCGACAAAACACCCCACTGCAACGATGCAATTAAGCCCTAACGGTGACGGATGCTTGCGAGCCTCAGGCGAAGAAGTGGATGAGGACGCCGATGCCGAAGGTGATTCCGGCGAGCATGGCGAGGATGAACTCGATGCCCGCACCGAGGCCGATCGCCTTGATCGACTCCCAGCTGGAGTTCCACGCCGTCTTTCCGTCCTTGAGGCGGGAATACTCGGCGAGGTAGAGACCGGCGACGAAGCCGATCGGCAGGCCCAGCACCGGAATGACGAAGAAGCCGATGACGGCGAGCACTCCGCCCAGCAGCACCGAGGAGTTCGGCACCTGCATGGATTTGAGTTTGCGGCCCGTGAGCACGAGCGAGGCACTCATCCCGGCCGCGACGAATACGGCGACTATGGCGAAGATGATCCATGCGGTCGGTCCGCCGATGATGATCGCCCAGATGAGCACCGCGATGGCGATGAGGATCGACCCGGGCAGCACCGGCACGATGATGCCCAGGCAGCCGACGAGAATCGCCAGGCCGACGAGCACCGAGGTGATGATGTCAGTTGTCACAGTCCGTCCGTTTCCATTGCTCGACCCTCGAATCCCTCGCCGAGGCGGTCGATCGAAATTCTATGACACGAACCTCCGGGCCCGCCGAGTGCCGGGTTCCTCCCGCCAACGCCCGGGGCCGAACGCCCACCGGCAGTAAGCGACCCCGCCCGCTCGAACCCGTCAGTGTCCGCTGCCGCCCGGCGGCCTGCCCTGATAGCTCATGTGCAGCCGGATCCGCGACTTCGGATCCCGGTGGAGGCGCAGGTCCTTGGCCATGATCATCCACAGCAGGCCCACGGCGAAGGCGAGGATCCCCGAGGCGGCTCCGACGACGAGCGCCATCCGCGGTCCGAAGACATCGGCGACCCAGCCGGCCAGGGGTGCCCCGATCGGGGTGCCGCCCATGACGACAGCCGCGTAGATGGCCATGACTCGGCCGCGGTAGTTCGGCGCGGTGGTCGTCTGCACATAGGCGTTCGCCGAGGTCATCATCGTCAGCGATGCGAAGCCGACGAACATGAGCGAGGCGGCGAAGAGGTAGTAGTTGGGCATCAGCGATGCCACGCCGACGGCCACACCGAATCCGCCGGCGGCGCCGAAGATGAATCGCAGTCGGGGCTTCTCCCGCCTGGCCGAGGCGAGCGCCCCGGTCACGGAGCCTATGGCCATGACGGAGTTGAGCAGGCCGAAGCCGCTGGCATCCTTGCCGAATTCGATCTTCGCCATCGTCGCCGTGTAGATGTTGAAGTTGAATCCGAAGGTCGCGACGATGAACAGCACGACGAGCACGACCGTGATGTCCGGGCGTCTGCGCAGATATTTCAGCCCGCCGAGGACCCCGCCCTTGCCGCGCCGACCGGAAGGGTGCAGCTTCGATTTGTCGAGCCGGAGGAGCACCGTGAGCGTCGCCGCGAAGCCGAGTCCACTGATGAGGAAGACGGGACCGGGCCCGATGACAGCGGTGAGCACACCGGCCACGGCCGGACCGATCATGCGGGCGCCGTTGAAGGACGCCGAGTTGAGGCTGACGGCATTCGGCAGCAGCTTCTCACCGACGAGTTCGGAGACGAAGGCCTGCCTGGCCGGGTTGTCCAGGGTTGTCAGCATCCCGAGCGTGAACGCGAGCACGTAGACGTGCCAGAGGACGATGACGTCGGTGATGGTGAGGACGAAGAGGACGAGTCCGATGAATCCCAGCAGCGCCTGAGTGACCATGAGCAGACGCCGTTTGTCGAACTTGTCGACGAGGTTGCCCGCGAACGGGAACATGATCAGCTGCGGGCCCAGCTGGAGAGCCATGGTGAGGCCGAGCGCCGAAGCGTTGTTGTCCGTGAGCATGGTCAGGACGATCCAGTCCTGCGCCGTGCGCTGCATCCATGTCCCGGTGTTGGAGATCAGGGCACCGGCGAACCAGTGCCGGTAGTTCGGCTCCGACAGTGACCGGAACATCTGGGACATCGAGTGGTTCAGCCCTCCTGGAACTCGAGCTCGCCGGAGTAGTCGTCGACGACCGCTTCAGCAGGCTCGTTGTTCGGCCGTCTCACATCGGTCTCCGAATGCGCACCGCACCCGGATTCGAGTCCGACCACGCGACCGTCGAACGGCGACCACGCATTGGCGCAGACTCCGAACTTCTGGCGCAGCGATCCGGCGATCGGCATGAGGTAGCCGCAGCTGCCGCAGTGTCCGGCCGCGCGTGAGGCGAACTCGCTGTCGGGTCCGGCATCGGATTCCGCCCACCGGCTTGCGGCCGCGCTCAGCCCGTCGGAGGAGAGCACGCGTTCACGACCGAGACCGAATTCGAAGTTCTGGATCTGGTCGACGTTGTCCGCCGCATTGTCCTCGGTCTGCTGGAAGCCCGGCTGCAGGTTCGGATCCTGGTCGAGCTTCGGCAGGGTGTCGCGCGGACCCATATCACCGGGTTCGAGTCGTTCCTCCCACGGCACCCATTCGGGGGCGACGAGAGCGTCGGGTCCGGGCAGCAGCGCGGTTTCGCAGACCGTGACCTTCTTCGCGCGCGGGGCGCGGGCGAGTACGGCCACCCACCGCCAACCGCGGTAGGTCGGGTCGGTGCACACGAAGTAGTGGGTGACCAGTCGCGTCGCCTCGGCCACCGTGCCCAGGTGTTCGCCGACGACGGCGGTGCCGGCCACCTCGGTGATGGCGGTGCGGGCGATGTCGATCGCCGCGGCCAGCTGGGTGTCGAGGACGACCTTCTCCGTGCCCGATCGCGGACGACCGGTCTTCGCTGCCTTCGCCGAGGCGGCCGTGCCGGAATCCGCGGCGACCGCACTTCCAGCGGCGGTCGATTCGCCCGCAGCGGTCGGCACATCGCTGCCAGGGGCTACCTCGGTGGCCTGTTCGGCGTCGTTCTCGGCGGGCGCGGCGGTCTGCCGGGCCAGCCAATCACTGAACAGTGATGACATCAGGACTCCAAATCGTCGGCAATCGCCCGCAGCAGGCTGGCGACCTTGTTCCCATGGGTGGGGTCCGGGTAACGGCCGTGCTGCAGTCCGTTGTTGAGGTCATCCAAAACTTTGATGACATCTTCAACCATAACTGCCATGTCCACGGCCGGACGTCGGCGGGCCTTGGCGACTTTGCCGGGAGTGGTGATCGGGCGGGCCTTGAGCACCTGCGCTCCGCGGCGGGAATCGACGACATCGTATTCGAGCCGGGTGCCCTTGGTGACTTCGACTCCCTCGGGCAGCACGGAGGAATGGAGGAAGGCCTGCGAGCCGTCCTCGGCGATGACGAAGCCGAAGCCCTTGTCGGCATCGAACCATTTCACGCGTCCGGTGGGCATGATGTCCTTTCTGTCTGTTCGTACCCGTTGAAGCGGGCTGATCGTACGGTGCCCGCAGGTGCGGGCTGTGTGTCGGTCGGCTGCGGAGTCGGATTCCGCGGCCGGGAAGCAGGTCGGGTGGTGTGGTCGCTGTGCTCGTGTGCCCTCATCGCCGTCGATCAGACCATGCCGACTGCGGGACCGAGGGCATCGCATCGGCGCTGTGATCCCTGGCTCTCACCTGTCCGTGGAGGTCACGTGCAGGGTGGCGGTGAGCACCTTGTCCGCGGCGGGAGATCACGGGGGCGTACGCGATTGGGTGGTCGGCCGCCTCGGCGAGGTGGGGATCCGCACCATTCGATCACACTGTGCGGGTGGGGCTCATGCCCGTACCCGAACCTGCGGGGTGAGGCATGAGTGATGGTTTCAGCGGTGGCCCACCCCGGTCTGTCTGCGTCGGATGGCGGCTCGGATCATGGCCACGCAGGCGAGGATGACGGCGATGGGCACGAGGATCATGGGCAGGTAGGTCAGCAGCGGACTGGGCGTGAGTCCCATCCAGGCCTGGCCGAGGACGCCGATGAGGCCGAGCGCCCCGATGGCTGCGGCGGCAACCGCGGCGACGACGATGGTCGTGTCGACTCGAGTGGCTGACAATGCGCGTCCTTCCGTCCGATCTCTGATCCTTCTCTGCGCCTCCATTGTACCCCTCGCGATAGACTGATCTGCGATGTCAATGACCTTCAGCCAGTGGCTGTCCCACAGTGCAGATGCCGACTTCGAGTCCTTCGTCCGGACTCGACGCGACCTCCTCCAACCCGAGTCCCCGACGATGGCGGCCCTGGCCGCGGCCGCGTCCTCGCGCATCGGGGTCTCCCGCGGCATCGAAGCTCTCGATGCGCAGTCGCTCGAGGTCTTCATCGCCTTGGCCAAGGCGGCCCGGACGACGCCGGAGATCAAGATCACCGGCAATCCGCATATCGATCCCGTCCTCGCCGAGGCGGCCCTGCCCCGACTGCGCGACCTCGGCCTGGCATGGCCGGCCGGTGGGGATGCCGATGCGGGTGGGTCTGGTGGATCTGCGGGGTCTGGCGGGTCTGCTGGGTCTGCGGTTGGGGGCGTGTGGAAGATCCAGTCCGAGGCCATCACTCTGCTGCCCACCTCGGCGGCCGAATCCGCCCGAGCCTATCCCTGGCAGATCGACCCCTCATCGATCGATTCGAGCACGGCCGCGATCGGTCAGCCGCTCATCCACAACAGCGAACAGGCCGCCGTGGCCGAGGTCATCTCATCTCTGCGCGGCCTCGTCGATGAGCTCGCCGCCTCCCCGATCTCCCGGCTGACCAGCGGCGGCATCTCGAAACGGGACGTCTCCCGACTCGCCCGCACCCTCGAACTGGGTCTTGAGCAGACGATCACCCTGCTGCAGGCGGCGAAATCGCTGCACCTCATCGGCATCCTCGACGATGCGCTCGATCCGCAGTGGACAGCCGCCGACGATGCCGATTCCGCCCTCGCCGGCGATCGTGCCGAACTGTGGGCGGCGCTGATCGGGGCGTGGCTGCGCGATCTGCTCGACGTCACGCAGCTGGCGGCGGGGGCGAGCGAGAACGAACGCCTCACGGTGCTCGCTGCTCCGAAGAAGTCCCTGTTCAAGGGCTATGGGCTGTCGGTGCCGGCGATGCCGCTGCTGCGCTTCGCCGTGCTCTCCGTCCTCCATGACATCGGTCTGGGGTCGGCACGGTCGGCCGGGTGGATCCATGCCGAGGTGCTGCGTCGGCATCCGCTGCTGCCGGCGCACGAATTCGCGATGACCGAGGCCGTTCTCCACACCTGTGTGAGTTTCGGGTTGGCGACGACTCCGCTGCAGGAGCCGGATCATTTCGGTCCGAGCCGGTTCGGACTCCGTCTGGCCGCCGGACTGGATCGGGTGATGGCCGAGCATGCCGAGCAGGACCCCTCGATCCTGCCGTTGGGTGTCTCCGCCGATGCCCTGACAGTGCCCGGCGATGTCATCGCCGCGGTCACCGAGGGGCTGGGGGCCGAGGTCGACACAGTGCTCATCCAGTCCGATCTCACCGCCGTGGCCACCGGCCCGATCGAACCACGGGTCCACCGTATTCTGCGCAAGTATGCCGTCGTCGAGGCACGCGGCCAGGGCACCGTCTATCGCATCGACGCCGAGACCATCGAAGACACCATGCAGTCCGGGACCACCCCGGAGGAGGCCTTGGCCGAACTTGCAGGCATCAGTGCCGAAGAGCTGCCGTCGACCTTGGAATTCCTCGTGCAGAACACGGCCTCGAAGCTGCGCCGGGTGCGGGTGGCAGGGGCCCGGGCGGTGCTCATCGTCGACGACCCGGTCGACCTCGATGTCATCCTCTCCGATCAGGCGATGATGCCGGCCGGTCTCGAACGTCTGGCCCCGACCGTGGCGATCGCCCAGCTGGGCCCGGAGCGGACGATGCATCTGCTCGAGGCCGGGGATCACCATGCTCTGCTGCATTCGGCGACCGGGCCGGTGCGCAAGCGCCGGGTGATCACCGAATCGGAACCCGAGGTCAGCGTGAGGCGACGTCCGCGGGTCAGCGACGGCCACCTCGGCGAATATATTCGGATCCTGCGGTCCGCACCGGCGGCGGCCGCCCAGGTGAGCACGGATGAGCCTTTAGGGCATATGGATCGGCTGCGGGAAGCGGCGGAGGAGAAGCGTCGCGTGCTCATTCGGATCGCGGATTCCCACGGCAAGGAACGGACGATCGAGATGCTGCCGACCACCCTCAACGCCGGCCGCGTCCGCGGAGTGGTGACGACCACCGGCGCCGAGGCCTCACTGTCCGTCGCCCGCATCGTCTCCGTCGACCCCTCCCCCTAATTGCTACCTGACGGGGGCCCAGCAACCTGGCGCGAGGTATCAGGGCCCCGTCAGGTAGCTCGGAGCGGGAACAATCGAGGTGATGGACGTGTTGTGTCCTCTGGTGTCATCACACTTCGGGAAGGGAAGTATTGAATGAATGGTCCGTTGATCGTGCAGTCCGATCGGACTGTGCTGCTGGAATCGGGACATCCTCTGGCCGTCGAGGCGGCCGTGGCGATCGCCCCGTTTGCGCAGCTGTCGCGGACCCCGGAGTACATCCACACCTATGAGATCACTCCGTTGGGGCTGTGGAACGCTCGCGCCAGCGGCCATGATGCCGAATCCGTCGTCGACGTGCTCCTCGAATTCGCGAAGTACCCGGTCCCGCATGAGCTCCTCGTCGACATCGTCGACATCATGGACCGGTTCGGTGTGCTCACCCTCATCGACCATCCGATCCACGGACTGACCCTGACCTCGACGGAGACGGGACTGCTCGATGAGCTCGTCGGTCAGCCCGACCTCGTCGGCAAGTTCGGCAAACGCATCGATGCCGAATCCGTCCTCGTCCACCCCTCCGAGCGTGGGGAGCTCAAACATGCCCTGCTGCAGCTGGGCCACCCGGTCTCCGACCACGCCGGCTACGTCGACGGCGAAGCCCACGAGATCTCCCTGTCCGATGATGCCCACGGCGGGCAGTGGCACCTGCGCGACTACCAGAAGCAGGCGATCGACCAGTCGCTGTCCGGTGAGTCCGGGGTCGTCGTTCTGCCGTGCGGTGCGGGGAAGACAGTCGTCGGTGTGGCCACCATGTCTCGGGTGCAGACGACGACGCTCATCCTCGTGACGAACTCGGTCTCGGCCAAGCAGTGGAAGGACGAGATCCTGCGCCGCACCACCCTGACCGAGGACGAGGTCGGCGAATATTCGGGATCGACGAAGGAGATCCGCCCGATCACCATCGCCACCTACCAGGTGCTCACCACCCGGAGGAAGGGCTCGTATCTCCACCTCGAGCTCCTCGACGCGAAGGACTGGGGCCTGGTCATCTACGACGAGGTGCACCTGCTTCCGGCGCCGATCTTCCGGCTGACCGCAAGTCTGCAGGCTCGCCGTCGCCTCGGCCTGACCGCGACGCTGGTGCGTGAGGACGGACGCGAGGACGAGGTGTTCTCCCTCATCGGGCCCAAGCAGTACGAGGTGCCGTGGAAGGAACTCGAACGACTCGGCTATATCGCTTCGGCCGCCTGTCATGAGGTCCGCGTCCGTCTCGACGGCGGAACCCGAACCGCGTATGCCCGCGCCGACGGGGAGGACCGGTACCGGTTGGCGGCGACCTCGGATGCGAAGCTGCCGATCGTCTCCGAGCTCGTCGCCGATCATCCGGATGCCCAAATCCTCGTCATCGGTCAGTACCTCGACCAGCTCGAGGAGATCGGAGCCGAACTCGGTGCGCCCGTGCTCACCGGGCAGACCCCGGAATCGGTGCGCCAGGAGCTCTTCCGCGAGTTCCGGTCCGGGGAGATTCCGGTGCTCGTCGTCTCGAAGGTCGCGAACTTCTCAGTGGATCTGCCGGCCGCCTCGGTGGCGATCCAGGTCTCCGGAGCGTTCGGGTCTCGGCAGGAGGAGGCTCAGCGCCTCGGACGGATCCTGCGTCCGAAGGAAGACAAGGGTTCGGCCACGTTCTACACGGTCGTCGCCGCCGATACCGTCGATGAGCATTTCGCGGCTCAGCGCCGCCGCTTCCTCACCGAGCAGGGCTACAGCTACAGCATCGAAGTCCGCTGATACTCCCCTCAATTGCTACCCGACGGGGGCCCAGCAACCTGGCGCCAGGTTGCTGGGCCCCCGTCGGGTAGTTCGGGGAGACTCACTTGCGGTCGCGAACCACGCGACCTTCGTCCCAGACCGGTGCTTCCGACTCATAGACTTCGCCGTCGGCCCCGAAGACGAGGAACCTGTCGAAGTCACGAGCGAACCAGCGGTCGTGAGTGACTGCCAGCACCGTCCCATCGAATGACTGCAGCGCAGTCTGCAATGCCTCAGCGGAGACGAGGTCGAGGTTGTCGGTGGGTTCGTCGAGCAGCAGAAGAGTCGCGCCCGCGAGCTCGAGCAGCAGGATCTGAAAGCGCGCCTGCTGCCCGCCCGAGAGCGAATCGAAGGACTGCTCTGCAGCACCGGCCAGCTCGTAGCGGGCAAGCGCCCGCGAAGCCGGTTCCCGCGGCAGGCCTGCTCGATGCTCGTCCCCGCGGTGGAGGATCTCGAGCAGGGTCCGCCCGCGCAAGTCCGGGCGGCCGTGCGTCTGCGCGAACCAGCCGGGACGCACGCGGGCTCCGAGCCGCACTGTTCCGTCGTGGGCGACGGGTGCGATGTCGATGTCAGAGACCGGGCGGTGCTCGGGTTCGGGGTCGCTGCCGCCGGCTGCGAGCAGCCTCAGGAAGTGCGACTTTCCCGACCCGTTCGATCCGAGTACGGCGATCCGATCCCCGTAATGGACTTCGAGGTCGAACGGCAGCATGAGGTCGGTGAGTTCAAGCGCATCGGCGACGATCGCGATCTTGCCCGTGCGTCCGCCGCGCAGACGCATTCCGAGATCCTGTTCACGCGGAATGGCTTCGGGCGGGCCGGCGGTCTCGAAACGCTCGAGACGAGTCTGCGCGGCCCGGTACCGCGAAGTCATGTCCGAGTTGTAAGCGGCCTTCTGCTTGTACATCTGCACCAGCGACCGCAGCTTCGCGTGCTCCTCGTCCCATCGCCTGCGCAGCTCCTCGAGCCGTTCGAACCGGTCCGACCGGGCCGCGTGGTAGGTGCCGAATCCGCCCGGATGCACCCATGCGGTGTTCCCCGCCGCAGAGAGCTCGACGGTGATGATCTGCGTGGCCGCCTGTGCAAGCAGCTCACGATCGTGGGACACGAAGAGGACGCTCTTGTCCGTGTCCTTGAGCTCGGCTTCGAGCCAGCGCTTGCCCGGGACATCGAGGAAGTTGTCAGGCTCGTCGAGGATGAGGATGTCATCGGGGCCGCGCAGGAGCGCTTCGAGCACGAGTTTCTTCTGCTCCCCTCCCGACAGGGTGGAGATCTTACGGTCCCGGCAGCGGTCGTACGACATTCCCAGCGCCGAGGTGGTGCAGGTGTCCCACAGCACCTCGGCGTCGTATCCGCCCACGTCCGACCAATCGTTGATCGCCGTGGCGTAGGCCATCTGCACAGCCGTCGACTCGCTCTCGGGTCCGAGCAGCTTCTCTTCGGCCCGACGCAGATTCGCCGCCGCACGACGGATCGGCTTCGGAGCCAGTTCCTCGAGCGCCTCGGCGACGGTATCGGCGGAGATGAACTGACGCATCAATCCGATGCTGCCGGTATGCGAAACAGCTCCCTCATCAGGGACGAGCTCACCGGTGAGGATCCTCAGGAGGGTGGTTTTGCCGGCACCGTTGGCTCCGATGAGCGCGGATTTGGCCCCGTCCCCGACGCGAAACGACACCGATCCGAGCAGAGGCCTGCCGTCGGCGAGGGTGTGGGAGACATCGTTGATCTCGATATGGCCCATGTGGTCAACCTATCAATATCTCTTGCCATCGCAGATGTCTTCGAGCTACCTGACGGGGGCCCAGCAACCTGGCGCCAGGTTGCTGGGCCGCCCTCAGGTAGTAATTACGTGGTGATGAGGGAGGGTTCGGACTTGGCGACGACCTCGCGGCGGGCGACGCGGCGGGCCAGGCGGGACTCGCCCCACTTGATGAAGCCGACGCCGCCGAGGATGAACACGCCGCCGAAGAGCTGGATCGGGGCGGGCATCTCGAAGAGCACCAGCCAGGCGACGATGACGGAGAACGGGACCTCTACGAGGTTGACGAACGATCCGACCGTCGCCCCGACGTAGCGCAGACCGAGGATCCCGGTGATGTAGGCGCCGACCGTGAAGACGACGATCATCGCCATCGGCACGACCCACGACATCGACACCCCGCCGAAGTCGACGTCCGCCGTCACCGCGTTCCACGGCATGACGCCGGCGAGCACGATGGCCGACATCGCCAGGGCCCCGATGCCCATGCCCAGACCGGTCAGCGCGACCGGCGGGATCGTGATCGTGTCCTTCGCGGAGACGAGGAAATAGCTGGCCAGGCAGACCGCGGCTGCCATGGCCATGATCACGCCGAAGATGCTGATCGACGATCCGCGCAGGTTGAGCACGAGCAGGAGCCCGATCATCGAGACGACGACCCCGATGAATGTCACGGTCGCCGGCCGGGTCCGCGTCCGCGCCCAGATCCAGAAGACGATGAGCATCGGCGCGGTCATCTCCAGCAGCAGCGCCACGGCCACGGTGAGGTGTTCGACGGCGACGAAGTAGAACCCCTGGACGCCGGCCATCGAGACCAGGCCGTAGGTGACGACGGTGCGCCAGTGCGTGAGCACTTCGCCCCAGCGTCCGCGCAGGGCGATGAGGGTGGGGATGAGCAGCAGGACCGCGGAGCCGGCCAAGCGGATGAGCACAACCGCGCCCGGCGTCCACCCGACCTGGTACATCGTCTTCGCGATCGGCCCCGACACCGCGAAGAAGAACGCGGAGGCAAGAGTGAGCAGGAACCCTGCGATGACGGTGCGATTCATTCCTGACCTCCTGATGTGGCGAAACGTTGAGTGGCGTACGAGGACAGACGTCCCCGAGGTGGTGGTGCGGTGTTGAGTTGACAGTGCGACGCTGAGCGGATGGTGCGGTGGCGGATCATCCCCTCGCCGAGGCGGTCCGACGGCTGCTGGTTTCAGTATCGACCCTGAAATTGAAATGGGTCAAGTGCATTTTGGTCCTTACATCCTGTGGCAGAATGTCATTCACCATGGCTTTCATCTACGACATTCGCGCGAACCTCACGATGCTCGTCGACCTCCTCAACACCTCCGGCGACATCACGGACGGCGGTGACGAACTGACGACAACCGCGAAACTCCGCGAATTCGCGGCCCGGCACGACTTCTCCGGACCTTTGACCGCCACCAGAAGCGACGTCGACGAGACCCTGGAACTGCGCCGCAGATTCGCCGCAGCATTGGATGCGAGCATCGACGCCGAGACCGACGACGAGGTCGAAGCGGGGACGATCGCGGTCGTCGATGAGATCAATCTCACACTGAGCGACTCGGGGTCAGTGCCGCAATTGGTCAAACACGACCACTGGGACTGGCACCTGCACGCGACCGGCGCTCAAGCCAGCCTGGCCGACCGAGTGGCCGCCGATGTCGCTCTGGTCCTCATCGACCTCATCCGCTCCGGCGATCTCGACCGGCTCGGCCGCTGCGCCGCCGAGGACTGCCGCGCCTACCTCGCCGACTTCAGCCGCAATCGCTCGAAGCGCTTCTGCGATACCGGCAGCTGCGCCACCCGCACTCATGTCGCAGCCTTCCGCGCCCGCCAGTCCGATGCCGATCCCCACGGCTGAGCCGAGGAGCCGCCCATGTCACTTCAACCCTTGCGCATCACCGCCGGACGCAAGCTCGCCGCCGGCCTTGCAGGCATCACCACCATGTCGGCCACACTGGCGTCGGGCTTCGCCATTGCGGTGCTGTCATTCCTTCCCGCGGATCCCGGAGGGCTGCTGAGCGAAAAAGCCGTCTTCAGCGCCCTCGCCGTCATCGTGGCCCTCGTCTCTGCCGCCATCAGCTTCCTGCTCGTACTCGCGGCCCTCGGCCGCTTCCGCACCGGCGGCAGCCTGTCCAGGTTCTTCCGATACCAACTGGCGGCACTCGGGGCCGGCGGCGGGCTCGGCCTCGGCTTCGTTCCCGCCATGACAGACGCGGCTCCGATCTGGTGGGTGGTTGCAATCGCCGCCGGCCTCGGACTCATCGCCGTCTCCCTGCTCGCATTCCGTAAGGCCCGTTATCCGATTCTCGACCGCCCTCCCTACCCCAATGCAGCCTTGGCCGAAGGCAGCGTTATCGACTACTGGTCCGGTTCCTCGGCAAGAGCACCGAGCCTGACCGTGGTTCACTTCGTCGATAACAAGGGCCGGGACCGCTGGGCCCGTCACCTCGTCCAGCAGGACCCGTCACTACGAGGCACTGTCGGCCAGGTGATCTATGACCGCCACCGCCCCGAGCTGGTTCGGCGCTTCGCCGTCACCCAGCAGCTCTTCGACCTCCGCCCGCCGCGTGAGATCCGAGAGAATCCGACATCCCGGTCGGGCACCGTCTTCCCGATGCCACCCGACCCTCGCCCGCCGCGCCCACGCTGAGCCGAACACCCATACTCAGCTGAACGCGCCCTCGCACACCCACCTCGGCGAGCATTTCTGAAAACAAACTGGGCGCGGCCACATTTTTCACTGAAATCAGGCTTTCGTTCCTGAGAACGAATACCCGATCCAGGACCAAAATGACTTTCCTGAGAGTTTTCCAGTGACACATGTCACATTCGCATTCAGCTTACCTCCAGCCCACTCCCAGAAATGGGTCTCAGACTGGAGCCATGACTACAGCACAGAACGACACCGACATCGAAGCCACCCTGCTCGTTGTCGATGATGAGCCCAATATCCGCGAACTCCTGTCCACCAGTCTCCGCTTCGCCGGCTTCGACGTCGTCTCCGCCGCCAACGGCGCCGAGGCGCTGCGCCTCGCCGAGCAGACCGACGTCGATCTCCTCGTCCTCGACGTCATGCTCCCGGACATGGACGGCTTCACCGTCACCCGCCGTCTGCGCCAGATCGGCATGAACGCCCCCGTCGTGTTCCTCACCGCCCGTGATGACACCTCGGACAAGATCACCGGTCTGACCGTCGGCGGTGACGACTATGTGACGAAGCCCTTCAGCCTCGAAGAGGTCGTCGCCCGCATCCGCGCCGTCCTCCGCCGCACCCGCAATCTCGAGGACGAAGAAAACGCCGTCATCGTGGCTGGCGACCTCGAACTCGACGACGATACCCATGAGGTCCGCCGCTCCGGCATCCTCATCGACCTCTCCCCCACCGAGTTCAAGCTGCTGCGCTACCTCATGCTCAACACGAACCGCGTCCTGTCGAAGTCGCAGATCCTCGACCACGTGTGGGAATACGACTTCGGCGGAGACACGGGAATCGTCGAGTCCTATATCTCCTACCTGCGCCGCAAGATCGACGTCACCCCGGAGACGGATGCCGCCGGCCACCCCGTCGAGATGGAGTGGACACCGATGATCCAGACCAAGCGCGGGGTCGGCTACATGCTGCGCACACCGGAATCCAAGTAGTCGTCCATGCAAGGACGATAGATTACATACGTGGCAATAGAATCCCGTCCCTCCCGTCCCGGCTTCTGGGAAGAATGGTCTCTGACCACCAAGCTGCTGGCCATCATGATGCTGCTCATGTTGCTCGTCCTCACGGGGACGAGCGCTTGGGTGTTGGAGAACCTGCGCGACAGCCTCGTCCAGCGCACCGATGAACGACTCATCAGCGCCTCCGAGACCCTGGCGAAGCAGGCCTACCAAGATGTGTTCCAGAAGGCCGAACTCCAGTCCGGGGACGACGACGCCGAGGATGTGCCGTCGTCGACGACGATCGATTCGAATTCCTGGGATCAGCTCAAGAGCCTCCTGCCGGGTGGATTCTATGTGCAGTTCTACAACACGGACGGAGATCCGATCCGCGACCCCGTCGCCCCGGAGCCGCAGAACCGTCCGATCCTGCCGAAGATCAACGAGAAGGAAGTCTATACGCGCGGCGGCCAGCCATTCACCGTCGCCGGAACGAGTTCGCAGTGGCGGGCCCGGGCGATGAAGGTGAAGAACACCGACGTGCTCGTGTCCATCGCGGTGCCTTTCGACCGCGAAGTCGACAACATCAACGAGCGGGCCCGGAACACGATGATCGGCATCGGCCTGTTGGCCCTGGCGATGGTCGCCGGAGTCGGCTATTGGGCGATCAACAACACGTTCCGCCCGCTGCGCGATATCGAGAAGACCGCCTCCCGCATCGCCGCCGGCGACCTGTCCCAACGTGTGCCCAGCTATCCGCGCAACACCGAGCTCGGGCGGTTGTCGGCGGCACTGAATACGATGCTCGGACGCATCGAGGACTCCTTCGACGGGCAGACCCGCTCGGAGAAGCGCATCCGCCAGTTCGTCTCCGACGCCTCGCACGAGCTGCGCACGCCCCTGGTCACGATCCGCGGTTATGCGGAGCTGTACCGCCAGGGTGCGATCACGAAGTCCGAGGACGTCGCCAATGCGATGGAGCGGATGGAGTCCGAGGCCAAGCGCATGGGCGTCCTCGTCGACGATCTCGTCGTCCTGGCCAGGCTCGACGAGCAGCGTGCCGCCGAGATCGGCCCGGTCGATCTGCACAAGGTCGTCCGCGATGCCGCCGCCGATGCCGCGGCACAGGCCCCGGACCGCGATATCAGCTTCATCGGACTCGACGGTGAGGACGCCCAACCCGTGCCGATGATCCGCGGCTCCGAATCGAAGATCCGCCAGGTCATCGTCAACCTCGCCGGCAACGCCGTGCGCCACACCCCCGAGCATGCGGCGATCGAATTCGCCGTCGGCGTCGTCGGTCTCCCCGAGTCCGTCGACCCCGATTCCGCAGACACCGGCGAGATCCGCGAGGGCGGCGCCCGCGGTCAGAACGGTCGCAATGGTGCGAAGAGCGGGGCGAAGGACAAACCCCGTGAACGCGGGTTCGTCACCGGCGGCGTCCGCATCTTCCGCCGAGGCGACTCCGCTGGACACGACCAAACCGACACCCAACCGACCCCCCGGACCGCCGCACAGTCCCCGGCCGAGCCCGACCGTCAGGTGGGTCCCGTGACTCCCACCGCGAATGCGGAGTACGGAGAGGGGCAGCACAACGGGCAGCTCAGGACACCGTCCGGATCGCAGTCGGCGCAGCCCTCCGGTCCTCAGAATTCCGGACCGCAGAATGGGGCAGCGGCCGATTCCCAGACTGCGGCGCAGTCCTCATCAGCAGCCGAGTCCCAATCCGGACCTCAGTCCAAGGCTCCCGAGCCGGCGAACATCGTCCCCGATGTCACGGCTGCCGGATCGATCACGGTCGATGAGTCACTGCGAGGATTCCCCAACGGCAGGGTCCGCTTCGAGGTCAGGGACCACGGCGACGGTATCGACCCCGAGGTGGTCCCGCGCATCTTCGAGCGCTTCTACCGCCTCGACGTGTCCCGGACCAGGGACACCGGCGGGTCCGGGCTCGGCCTGTCGATCGTCAAGGCGATCGTGGAGAACCACCATGGTGCGATCTCCGTCCACGAAACTCCGGGCGGCGGTGCGACGTTCCGCATCGACCTGCCCATCTCCGACAACGGCGAAACCACTGCGGACACGCGAAAGGATGAGCGATGAACGAGAACACCGACCCTCAGAATCCGGATGAGGTGTCCCGCAGCTCCCGATCGGATGATCAGACACCGCCTCCGTCGGGGAATCATGGCAGCGCTTCCGCCGGCGGGGGACGTCGCAGCCCATCGGCCGGAGGCTACCGCGGGTCCGGAGCCGAGGTTCCGCGCACCTTCCCGTCCCAGCCCAACGGTCCTGCACGCGTCAGTCCACCGGTCGCACCGCCGGAGAGACACCCCGACGTTCCGTCGACTCAGGCGCAGAACCCTGTGGACGGACCCCCTCACCGAGGAGGCTCTCCCTCCCAGCAGCCGTCGCCGTATCAGCCGAACGGGCAGCAGCACTCTTCGTACCAGCCAGGCAGCCAACAGCAGGGCGGCCAGCAGGGACACCAGAGCGCCCACGGCAATTACGGCAGCCAATCGCAGTCGGGTCGGCAGAACGTCCAGGCGAATCAGACTCAGAACCAATCTCCATACGGGCAGTCCCAGCAGAACGGTCCGCAGTCGTATCAGGGCCAGAACGCCAACGGACAGAACAGCACCGGCTCGTCTGCCACCGGCACCGGAGCCCCGGCAGGAGCCGGCGCAGCGGCAGGGGCCGGAGCAGCAGCTGCTGGCGCTGGTGCCTATCACGCCGGGGCGAACTCTCAGCAGACAGGTTCCGCCGACTATCCAGCCGCTCCTGGCCACCCGAACGGCCCCCAGAACCCGCACGGTCCGGGGTACCCGAACGCTCCGGGCCAACAGCCTGGTTCCGGTCAGCAGGTCGCATCGAACCAACAGAACGCTCCCGGCCAGCCCACCGGTTCCAACGCCTACTCGGCGGCACCCGGCTCGGGCCCCTATTCCTCGGAATTCTCGGCCGTCGGTTCCCAGCCCGGACCCGGTGGGCCGGTGAATCCCAACGGACCCGGTGGTCCGTACGGACCGGACGGGTTCGGTCCGTACGGCGCTCAGCAGCCGCCTCGGCGAGAGAAGAAAGGACCCGGTTGGGGTGCGACGATCGCGATCGGCCTGGTGGCCGCGCTCCTCGGTGGGGCTCTCGCGTTCGGAGGAAACTATGCGCTCTCGGCGCTGCAGCAGGACGAACCGCGCAAGGTCGCCGAGGAGACGATCGAGACCCCCGATTGGACGCAGGTCGCAGAGAAGACCTCGGACAGTGTGATGTCGATCCAGGTCGGTACTCGAGGCCAGGTCCAGGGACTCGGCTCGGGTGCGCTGTACGACGATCAGGGCCACGTCATCACGAACAACCACGTCGTCGCGCCCGCGGACACCCCCGACGGCGAGATCGCCGTGACCATGAAGAACGGCGAGACGACGGAGGCGAAGATCGTCGGACGCGATCCTTCGACCGATATCGCCGTCATCAAGCTCGAACAGGTGCCCGACGGGGTGAAACCTCTGGCCATCGGCGATTCGAAGAAGCTGACCGTGGGCGACCCCGTGATGGCCCTGGGCAACCCGCTCGGTCTGGCCAACACCGTGACCACCGGCATCGTCTCCGCGCTCGACCGTCCGGTATCGACGGAGAACATCGGCGACGATGCCTCCTCGCAGGAGAAGGAGATGACGATCACGAACGCCATCCAGACCGATGCGGCGATCAACCCCGGCAACTCGGGTGGACCGCTGGTCAATGGTGATGGCCAGTTCATCGGCGTGAACTCGGCGGCCGCATCGCTGAGCCAGGGCGAGGGAGGTCAGTCCGGGTCGATCGGCATCGGATTCGCGATCCCCGCGAACCAGGCTGTCATGATCGCCGATCAGCTCATCTCCTCCGGCAAGGCCAAGCATCCGTTCCTCGGCATCACTCTCACCGACGGGCACATCAACAGCGGCGGGATCAGCCGAGGCAGCGCCAAGGTGCAGTCCGTGGCCGGTGGATCCCCCGCGGCCAAGGCCGGAATCAAGGACGGAGACGACATCGTCGAGGTGGCCGGAACCAAGGTGAACAACGCCATCGCCCTGCGCGCCCTCGTCCGCGCCCAGCCGGTGAACACCCCGGTCGAGGTCACCGTGGTCCGCGGCGGAAAGGAACAGAAGCTCGACGTCACGCTCGTGCTGCAGTAGGCACGACGCCGAGGCGGTCCGCTGGCTCAGCGGTCAGCCGCCCGAACGTTTACCACTCGAGCGTCCGCGCGTGGGGATCCGGTCGTGACTCAGCCACCTGGAGGGTGTGGACAGCCGAACGCTGTCCACACCCTCCTTTCGTGCTCTTTCCCTCCTCTGTCGCGTCAGCCGACACTGATGTCGTCTCGCCCGACCGCGGCGGAACGTCTCTGACCAAGAGGAGTGATGATGAGTTTCGAAGTCGACGCCGAACGCGTCCAGTCCGCTGCCACAGCCGCCGCGAACACCTCCCGCAATCTCGTGTCCGAATCCGACACGATGATGCGCAATCTGCTCGCCCTCCAGGAGTGCTGGCGCGGCAGTGCGGCCCAGAACTTCCAAGCCGTGGTCAACCAGTGGGAGCGTGCGCAGAAGCAGCTCATGGAATCGCTCAACTCCGTCCACGGAGCGCTCCACACCGCGGCCCGGCAGTACTCCGAAGTCGAGGCGGCGAACTCGCGTCTCTTCGCCCCCTGAGCCGATCGGATTCGAGCGCCGGGACCTCTGCCGCTCATCCCCGAGTTTCTGCGGCCGGGATCTGTTCGTTCTCGTAGTCGGCGTCTGGCAAACTATCAGCCTTTCTCAGTAGACTTGAGAGCGATAGTTCGCGGCGGTGTTGGCCAAGAATCTCCGGACCGGAGTGGATCGGGTTGGCAGCGTCGGGTCAAACCAATGCAGGAGTCGACTACGGATGAGTATCTTCCAACGGATCGCGACGATCTTCGGTGCCAAGGCCAACAAAGCTCTGGACAAGGCCGAAAACCCCAACGAAACCCTTGACTATTCGTACCAGAAGCAGCTGGAGCTGCTGCAGAAGGTCCGTCGTGGTGTTGCCGATGTCGCCACCAGCCGCAAGCGCCTCGAGCTGCAGATCAACCAGCTCGAACAGCAGCAGAACAAGCTCTCCGGTCAGGCCGAGAAAGCCATGCAGATCGGTCGCGAAGACCTCGCTCGCGAGGCCCTGACCCGCAAGTCCGGGCTGACCCAGCAGATCACCGACCTGCAGACCCAGCACGAAGGACTGCAGGGCGAGGAGCAGAAGCTCACTCTCGCCTCGCAGCGTCTCCAGGCCAAGGTCGACGCCTTCCGCACGAAGAAGGAGACGCTGAAGGCCACATACAACGCCGCCGACGCACAGACCAAGATCGGCGAGGCGTTCTCGGGCATCTCGGAAGAGCTCGGTGACGTCGGACTCGCCGTCCAGCGCGCCGAAGACAAGACCGCGTCGCTGCAGGCGCGGGCCGGTGCCGTCGATGAGCTCCTCGCTTCGGGTGCCCTCGACGACGTCACGGGAACCCAGAAGGACGACATCACCGCCCAGCTCGACTCCCTCTCCAGCGAGAACGACGTCGAGATGGAACTCCAGCGGATGCGTGACTCCCTGCCTGCCGGGTCCGAGAAGCAGGACCAGAAGTCGCTCGAAGGTGAGGATCAGCAATGATCATCCGCATCATGGGCGAAGGACAGTTCGACGTCAAGAACGTCGACCAGGACCTGCTCCAGAAGTACGACAACCAGGTCGAAGATGCCGTCAACGCCGGCAACGAGGAAGCCGCCCGCACCGCGCTGAGCGCCCTCCATGACTACGTCACGGCCAACGGGCAGCCCGTCGCCGATGACTACCTCGGATCCTCCGATGTCGTCATCCCCTTCGTCGACGCCACCTTGGCCGAGATCGCCGAACTGCTCACCGGCGAGGGTTTCATCCCGGACCCGGCCTGAAACCACAGAGCACCGAAATGCACCCGGCCCATTGTCTTCGACAGTGGGCCGGTTCTGCCACTGCCAGAGAGGAACCCCGATGAAGAATCGCTTCGTCAAAGACAACGGACTGACCATGCGGATGGGATGGACGATCTTCCTCAACGGCCTCATCTATGTCGTCATCATCCTCGCGATCTGGTGGATCTTCGGACAGAACATTCCCGGAGTCATCATCGCCGTCCTCATCAGCGCCGGCGCGTTCTTCTTCCAGTGGTACTTCTCCGACAAGATCGCCATGCGTGCCATGGGCGGACGAGAGGTCTCCCCCGAGGAAGCTCCGGAGCTGCATACGATCGTCGACCGACTCTGCCAGCTGGCCGATTCGACGAAACCCCGCGTGGCCGTCTCGAACTCCCCGATCCCCAATGCCTTCGCCACCGGCCGATCCCCTGAGCGCTCGGTGGTGTGCGTGACCCGTGGTCTGCTCGAGAAGCTCGACCGTGATGAGGTCGAGGTCGTGCTCGCCCATGAGCTCTCACACGTCGCCCACCGCGATGTCACGGTGATGACAGTTGCCGGCGTCACCGGTGTCGTCGCCGCACTGATGATGCGCGCCGGTTACTACATGAGCTTCGGACGGTCGAACAACAATAACAACGGCATCCCGATCCAGCTGCTCTTCATCCTCGTCGGAGCCGTCGTCTACGGGCTCTCGTTCGTCCTCATCCGCGCCCTCTCCAGGTATCGCGAGTTGGCCGCCGATCGCGCAGCAGCCATCCTCACCGGTGCACCGTCCACACTGGCGTCGGCGCTGACGAAGCTCAGCGGAGACATGGCCAAGATCCCGGAGAAGGACCTACGGTCGTCCGCCTCGGCGAACCACCTCGCTCTCATCCCCGCCATCAGCGGAAAGGCCGCCTTCGGTCAGCTCTTCTCCACTCACCCCTCACTCGAGAAGCGACTGGAGCAGCTGGCCCAGATCTCCGCCCAGCTCTCCCGCCCCGAGTGAGCACCAACTGCACCTTTTGAACTGCGCACCACCGATATAGGAGTTCCATGGGATTCTTCGACGCACTGCTCGGCCGGTCCAAACCGAAGCGGGCCAACCTCGACGACCTCTTCGCCCTGCCTCCGGCGGCACTGACTCTGCAGGCCGCGACCGGCTTCACCCCCACCGGTGTCGGGGCCGTCGCCTTCCGTCAGGTCGAGGGAGCCGCGTTCCAATCCGCCGAGTCCGAAAGCGTCGCCCTCATCGGCTCCGACCCGGCCGCCTCGGTGAGGCAGGAGAACGACGGGTTCGGGTTCACGTGGCAGGTCGTGGCCGATGAGAACGCCGAGGTGGTCAACCTCGTCACGAACATCCACGCCGTGAACTCC
Source organism: Brevibacterium sp. Lmc1 (assembly GCF_057654315.1). Lineage (NCBI taxonomy): Bacteria > Bacillati > Actinomycetota > Actinomycetes > Micrococcales > Brevibacteriaceae > Brevibacterium > Brevibacterium sp. Lmc1. The sequence goes on from NZ_CM172803.1 coordinate 3,382,907, forward strand.
GCGCTGGTCAATCAGGGCTTCGACACGATGCTGCTGTGCACAACCGTGTACTTCGTCCATCCCGATGGGCGTCGGATGGCGTTGGTCTACCAGTACAAGCGCGGGACTTTCTATCCGTTCGTGCAGTTGGGACCGAAGCAGCGGGACAATCCCCTGGAGATCCAGGTCAAGGGCATCCTCTCGAACGAGCTGCCGTTCGAAGAGGACACGTCGAACTGGTCGGCGCTGTGGGACGCCCCGGGCATCAACGACACCCCGGGAGCTCCTGAACTGCAGTAGGCAGTTCAGACCGAACAGAGAACAGTTCAGCCGGAACAGAGAGCAATTCAGTCCGAACAGACAAATGGAGGGCGTCCCTGCAGGGACGCCCTCCACTCATATCCGAAGCTGTCAGCCTTCCTCAGCCGCCACCTCGATGACTTCGCCGAGGGCTTCGATGCGGTCGCCGGGTCGGATCGTGGCACCGCGGCGGGTCTCGACCGATCCGTTGACGCTGACCTCACCGTCGGCGATCATGTCCTTGGCCATGGCACCGTGTTCGGCGATTCCGTGGAGTTTGAGCAGCTGACCGAGTCTGATCGACTCGCCGCGGATCCCGATCGTGTCCATCAGAACATGTCTCCGAATCCGTCGAACAGGCCGCCGCCGTCACCGCCGTCGCCTCCGAAGAAGCCTCCGCCGTCACCGCCGCCCATGTCTCCGCCCATATCGCCACCGGCGTCGCCCATGTCGCTGCCGTAGGCGCCGTCCCAGCCGCCGCCCATTCCGCCGAACATCATGGCACCCATGAGGACGCCGGGCAACAGACCGGAGCCGGCGTAGGAGTTGAAGTAGCCGCGGTTGTATTCGGCGTAGGCCGGCCCGGCCTCCCAGTAAGCGCGACGGGTGTGTCCGTCACCGGTGACGACCTTGCGCACCAGCGGATCGGCTCCGACGGCGACGCGCTCGGCGTCGGCGGCGCACACGGGCACGGGGCGCAGCTGGCCGCCGGCCGGGGCCCAGTCGATGTCTTCGACCGAGGGACCGTGCTGCGGGTTGAAGAAGCAGGGCGGACGACGCACCGGCAGGGGTTTGCCTTCGACCCGGGCGCGAACGCATTTGGCGGCATAGCGGCCGTCTTCGAGCGCCTCGGTGACGTGGCGGATGTCAGTGGGTTCGGAGACCTTCTCGAGTGTCTCCTTGGCGACGTCGTACGAGTCGAGCGCCTGCTTGTAGTCCTGCGCTCCGCCCGTGTCGAGGTCGACGCCAGCGGTGATGACGTCGAGTTCGGCGACTTCCTCACCGAATGCGGTGACGTCCTCTTCAGCGGTCTTCTTCACCTGCTGAAGTTCAGCGGCGTGCAATTCCTGCTGCCGCTTCTTCTCCTTGCGGTGACCGATGAAGAAAACGGCCCCGAGAACTACGAGCAGCAACAGAAATACTTCAGTCACGATCCATGCCTCCCAGGCTAGCTTTGTCCTCGAACAGTATGCCCGATGAAACTGGAAGACGTCTGAGCCTGTGCCCCACATCTGCTCAGTCCCCGGCCGTCGATGACGGCTCAGTCCCGGCGGTGGAAGACCGGTGCATGCAGGTCACGCGACGCCGTTGCGCGCGGGTCATCGAACACCGTCGCTCGCCCAGTGCGCCACCGCCTCAGACGGCCAGTGTGCCACCGCCTCAGACGAGGGCCACGAGACCTTTGACCAAGGCCGCGATCCCGCCTCCGAAAGCGAGGACGAGCATCCCGATCCGCGCTGCGCCCACGTCGATATGGCGGGAGAGCCAATCGCCTCCGGCGAGGCCCGCCACAAGGACGAGACCGAGTCCGATCCAGACTCCGATCTCCAGGTGAGGCCAGGACCCTCCGTCGATGATCACCTTCATCACCACCGCCGAGGCGGTCCCGACGACGAGGAACGGCTGCAGGGTGGCCGCGAACGACCGTTGTTCCCAGCTCGTCAGCACAGCGTAGGCGCTCACCGCCGGTCCCCCGGCTCCTGCCGCGGCAGACATCGCCCCGGAGAAGAGACCGGCCGTCAGGCGTGTGCCGATGTTCGCGGGGATCGTCCGCCCCAGCTTCCCCAAGGTCAGTGAACTGATGAGGGAGACGATGATGAGTGCGCCGATGAGGATCTGCAGCGGTGGGGTGGGCATCGATGACGACAGGAGTGCGCCGGGGATGGTACCGATCACCGCGCCCAAGGAAAGATGCCGGAAAGGCGGCCATTCCACCTCTGCGAAGGTGCGGACGAAGACGGAGAATGAGGCGACGATTCCGCAGATGTTGACGAGGATGACGCCGCTGAACGGATCGAGGAGGAGGACGAGGAAGGGACCGCTGACCAGGCCGAATCCCATCCCGGTGACGCGCTGGGACAATGCGCCGAGGAACACGGCGAAGAGGATGAGCACGACGACGGGTTCCACTCGGTCGAGTTTAGTCCAGCCCGATTCCCGGCTGATCCTCAGTCTCACCGCTGATCGCGGGGTTAGAGTATTCACCATGAATGCCAGTCCCCTCTGGTCGCGGTTCAGCGCAGATCCCCGCTCGTATGGGCGGGTCCGGGCCTCTGATGCCGACCGCGCGGTCGTCAGTGATGTCCTCTCGGAGGGTTATGCTCTCGGTCAGCTCGACGTTGAGGAGTTCGATGAACGCACCGAGGCGGCTGCGAAGATCAAGACGCTCGGTGAAGTCCCAGAGCTGATCGAGGACCTCGTCCTCGCCGATCCGGCCGAGGTCGAGCCTGGCAAGCTCGATGATGCGGGCCGTGCGCAGGCACTGGCTCGCCTCGAGGCAGAGCGGGTGCCGATCACGCCGGAGCAGATCGATGCCGCGGCGCAGAAGTACTACCGAGATCGGGTGCGTCGTGCACTGCTCGGTGCTGTTGCAGGGCCGGTCGGGATCGTGCTGGCGATCTGGGCGATCTCGTCGATCGCTTCTGGAGGGTTCATCTTCTTCTGGCCGATCTTCGTCATCATTCCCACGCTGCTCGGCGGACTGGGACACATCGCGCGCAAGGATGAGATCATCCGCAACCGGAAGAAGGAGCTCACCCGCAGAGCCCGGGCCCAGCTCGGTGATGCTGAGGCCAAACGACAGCTCGAGGAGGGTGAGCCTCCCGAGCGGGATTTTGAAGCGGACTTCGGTACGGGCCTGCAGCCGCCGCATCCGTCTCATCCGCCGTACTCTCCCGGACAGATCTCACGGCGGGAAGAGCGGGACCGGCGCCGGTCGCATCGCCGCCATAACCGCGACAATCCCTGGGACTGAGGTTACGTTCCGGGTCTGGCAGGGTCTGGGCCTCTTCAGGCCCGGAAACTCCGTTTCCTACTCAGACCGGGCACGTCCGGAACCGTCTCAAGCAGGGCACGTCCGGAACTGTCTCAGACTTGGAAGATCCGGATCTGTCCGAACTCCTGTGCTTTGTGCGTGGTGAACCACATCGTGTGCGAGAAGTGCCGCAGGTCGTCGCCGTCGGCCTCGGCCTGCCAGTATCCCCACGCGGCCGCGGCTTTGCCGTGGGTGATCGCTGCTTCGAGGTGGCCGACCTCGTGAGAATGGCCGGACAACTTCAACAGAGCTTCGACGACGGCTTCTCGGCCCGTGTGGGTTTCGACGTCGGAAGGGTGAACGACCTGGAGCACGCAATCGTCGGCGATCACCTCGTTGAGTGCTTCTCTGTCGCCGTTGAAGAGATTCTCCTCGAACGTTGCAACGAAGACGTTCTTCGGACTGTTTCCGCAGGCGTCGGTTCCGGTGAAGGTCATGGACCCAGCCTATGCGGGCCCGAGCGGTGTCACAACGGGTCGGCGGGCCGCCTCGGCGATGATGGTCGCCGACGCACGACGAGCGGACACTTCCGCGTGAACGATCTTACCGTCGGGCCGGGACCCGAGAGTCCGAGCACGAAAACGGCCGTGCCGGCACCCTTGCGGGCACCGGCACGGCGGATCGAACAAGCGGTGGCTATCAGAAGCCCATGCCGCCCATTCCACCCATTCCGTCCATACCGGCAGCTGCGTCTGCACCTGCGGCGGCCTTTTCGGGCTTGTCGGCGACGACCGACTCGGTGGTGAGGAACAGACCGGCGATCGAGGCGGCGTTCTGCAGGGCAGAGCGGGTCACCTTGACCGGGTCGTTGATGCCGGCGGCCAGCAGGTCCTCGTACTCACCGGTTGCGGCGTTGAGACCGAATCCGGCTTCGAGGTTGGCGACCTTGTCGGCAACCACACCGGCTTCGAGGCCGGCGTTCGTGGCGATCTGCTTCAGCGGGGCTTCGATGGCAACCTTGACGATGTTGGCACCGGTGGCCTCGTCTCCCTCGAGTGCGAGGTCGGCGAATGCGGCCTTGCCAGCCTGGATGAGCGAGACGCCGCCACCGGCGACGATTCCCTCTTCCACAGCAGCCTTGGCATTGCGCACGGCATCTTCGATGCGGTGCTTGGTTTCCTTGAGCTCAACCTCGGTGGCGGCTCCGGCCTTGATGACTGCAACACCGCCGGCCAGCTTGGCCAGACGTTCCTGCAGCTTCTCACGGTCGTAGTCGGAGTCCGAGTTCTCGATCTCGGCGCGGATCTGAGCGACCCGTCCGGCGATCTCCTCGGCGTCCCCGGCGCCCTCGACGATGGTGGTCTCGTCCTTGGTGATGACGACCTTGCGGGCGGTGCCCAGCAGATCGGTGGTCACGCTGTCGAGCTTGAGCCCGACTTCCTCGGACACGACCTGGCCACCGGTGAGGATGGCGATGTCGGCGAGCTGAGCCTTGCGACGGTCACCGAAGCCCGGAGCCTTGACGGCCACGGACTTGAAGGTGCCCTTTAGCTTGTTCAGCACCAGGACGGCCAGGGCTTCGCCCTCGACGTCTTCGGCGATGATGAACAGCGGCTTGTTGGACTGCTGGACCTTCTCGAGGACGGGCAGCAGGTCCTTCACGTTCGAGATCTTGGAGTTGACGATGAGGATGTAGGGATCCTCAAGGACAGCTTCCTGGCGATCGGTGTCGGTGACGAAGTAACCGGAGATGTAGCCCTTGTCGAAGCGCATACCCTCGGTCAGTTCGAGCTCGAGTCCGAAGGTGTTGGACTCCTCGACGGTGACGACGCCTTCCTTTCCGACCTTGTCGATGGCCTCGGCGATCAGTTCACCGATTGCGGGATCTCCGGCGGAGATGCCAGCGGTGGCGGCGATCTGTTCCTTGGTCTCGATGTCGATGGCGTTGTTCAGCAGGACGTTCGTGACGGCCTCAACGGCCTTCTCGATACCGCGCTTGAGGCTGAGCGGATCAGCACCGGCTGCCACGTTGCGCAGGCCTTCGCGGACGAGAGCCTGTGCGAGCACGGTAGCGGTGGTGGTTCCGTCGCCTGCGACGTCGTCAGTCTTCTTGGCGACTTCCTTGACGAGCTCGGCGCCGATCTTCTCGTAGGGGTCCTCGAGTTCGATCTCCTTGGCAATGGAGACGCCATCGTTGGTGATGGTCGGTGCGCCCCACTGCTTTTCGAGCACGACATTGCGACCGCGGGGTCCAAGGGTCACCTTGACCGCGTCCGCAAGCTGGTTGAGGCCAGCTTCGAGTCCTCGACGAGCTTCTTCGTCGAATGCAATCATCTTTGCCATAGTGGCTTAGATCCTCCCTGATGGAGTGGAGTGGGAATCCAGAGCAGTCGTCAACGCCCGCGACGGCAGAGAGTGTGTCCGCATGTTCCATTCCACATATGGACCACGCTCTCGAGACGACTGGTGGGAACCCATCGGTTTTCACCAGTACTAGATTTAGCACTCTCCCCATGCGAGTGCAAATGTTTGTCGCCCGCCAAGATGGGCGAGGGCAGTTCAGATCCGCGAGTTGTCGGCGCGCGATGGAGGCGCAGCGGGCAGTTCGGCCCAGCGCGAAACGCTTGGCGCAGGCCCGATTGCCCACGATTTCGAACAGCCCAATTTATGGCGAGTAGCCCTGTTTTCAACATGGGCTGCTCAACTCACACTGGGCTGAATCGAAGTCCATGCGCACGGGTGCACCCGACGCGGCCCCCGGGCCCCGCGGGCACTGAAAAGCGCCGAGCAGTTGCCTGCTCGGCGCTTCCCCCGTGCGATTGGTGCCGGTCGGCCCGAAGGCCGTTCCGACTCCCCGCCGCAGCGGATCAGAAAACTGTGCTGACAGCAGCCAGTCTCAGAGGAGGGTGACGGACTCCGCCTGAGGACCCTTTTGTCCTTCTCCAACTTCGAACTGAACCTGCTGGCCCTCTTCGAGAGAGCGGTAGCCGTCCATCTGGATTGCGCTCCAGTGAACGAACACGTCCTGGTTGTCGCCTTCAAGGGTGATGAATCCATAGCCCTTTTCAGCGTTGAACCACTTGACGGTACCTTGTGCCATTACTTCTCCATACAGTGCAGTGCCATTGAAATCCCGCATCGCAGCCGCGATCAGATGACCCCACCCGAGATACGGAAGCTAGTAAAACTCAACTGACCCCGCGACTTCTCTCATTGACCTCTAGAGAATAATCTCGGTGAAGCACGAATAGAACACAAGGTGCTGTGCTTGCCTAGCTGTTGCAACTCTACCGCAGGCGCGCATCCCACCTAGAGCGGTTCAACACTGTTATAGATTCGTTACCTAAGGGTTTCTGCCCTGTTCACAGCGGGGATCGCGGCAAATGAAATCAGACCATTCGGTCAGGAATTCGCCGAGGCGGCCCACCGTCCCATGACCCGACCGCAACCAAGGAGCCCCGCCGTCTCATGCCCTCATCGCCGAGGCGGCCGAGGCCGAACCGATCCCGCCGACTCAGTCGCGCTGCCGCGCCGCCGAATCGCTTCGGATCACTCCGAGTCCCCGCCTCCACTGGGTTCGGGTCCGCGATCGGCGATGTCCGAACAGATGACGACCGTGATGTCGGCTTCGAAGTCGGACGAGGCCTCGGTGGCGGAGACTCCCAGCGACTTGGCGACGAGCTTGGCCTGGGACGCGTTCTCCTCGCCGTTGTAGTACACGGTCGAATCAGAGAGGTTCGTCGAGTAGTTGCCGACCTGCCCGAGCTTCCAGCCCTTCTCTTCGACAGCCTCGGAGAACTTCTTCGCTGCACCGGAGACGCCGGAGCCGTTGAGCACGTCGACGGTGATCGAATCGTCTGCGACGCTGACTTCGCTCTCACTCGGTGAGGGTTCGGCCGACGCCGATTCGGAGGTCGGAGGGTCGGCGATCTTCGACTCGGGGTTGCCCATCGAGGAGAAGATGATGTTGATGGCGGCCACGACCAGCAGGACAGCGACCAGGGCGAGGATGATGACCAGCGAGATGGCACCGATGTTCGACGACGCCGCGGACTCCTGTCGATGGGCACCGCTGCGCCGGCCGGGCTCGATCTCGTCGAATTCGTCGGTCATGTCTACCTCGAGACGCGGGCTTGGGCGCGTTCGCTCTGCCGCGTGCTGCGGATACGGCGAAGGCGCTTGACCAGCATGGGGTCGCTGGCCAGAGCTGCAGGATTGTCGAGAAGCGAGTTGAGGATCTGGAAGTAGCTGGTGGCTGACATGTCGAAGCGCTCACGGATCGCGTGGTCCTTGGCGCCTCCGTATTTCCACCACCGCCGCTCGAACTCCAAAACGGCCACCTCGAGCTCGCTCAGTTCTGAGGTGTCGTCGTTCGGCGGCATAGAGGTTGTGCTCCTTCGAGAGGTGTCTGTGCTTCTATCCTATCGCCGGATCGGCGGTACCGAAATTTCCGGCGCGCCGCCGAGGCTGTGAGGTCGATCCCGACCAGGGCACGGCTCGTGGGACGGCAACTCGCACATGCCCGGCGGCTGCTGCGCCCGCAACTGCATCACCCCGCCGCACGGCACCGGATCGGTGACCGTGTCGACGGGGTGAAAGGAACGACCTGCGCCGAGGCGGGGCCGCCTCGGCGAACCGGGTGACCCGATCACGAGGATCGGATCGACCCCACATTCGACCGCAAGAGCAGGGCCGCCTCGGCAGGGAAAAGGATCAGCGGATGCGGATATTGACCTGCTTGATCTGGGTGAATCCTTCGAGCATGCCTTCCAGCGATGCCTCTCGCCCGAATCCGGAGGTCTTCATGCCGCCGTAAGACTGGCCGGCCAGCTGGCCGCCGCCCTGGTTGACCTGAACCCAGCCGGATTCGATCCGGTTGGCCATGGTCAGGGCCGCGTCGACGTCCTTGGTGAAGACGAAAGCCGCGAGTCCGAAGTCGGAGTCGTTGGCCATGTCGATGACCTCGTCGATGTCCTTCCACGGGATGACCGAGAGGACGGGGCCGAAGATCTCTTCACGGCTGGTCTGCCAGTCGTTCTTCGCCTTCGAGAAGATCACGGGAGCGTGGTAGAAGCCGGGTTCGCCGACTTCCAGCGAATCGGAGCCGTCGTAGGCGATCTCGACGCCGTCCATCGACTTGCCCATCTCGATGTAGCTGGCGACCTGGTCGTACTGCTTCTCGTTGATGATGCAGCCGATGTCGGTGGACTCATCGCGGGGGTCGCCGACCTTCATCTTCGACACCGCGTCGACGAGCTTGGACAGGAAATCGTCGTAGATGTCCTCGTGGAGGAACAGACGCGACCCCATGGTGCACGACTGGCCCTGGCGGGCGAAGCGGGTCGACAGCAGCACCTGCTCGAGGGTGTCGTCGTCGTTCGAATCCGGGAAGATGATGTTCGGGGACTTGCCGCCGAGCTCCATCGACGAATGCGCGAGACGGCCACCGGCCACCTCGGCGACGTGACGGCCGACGCTCGTCGATCCGGTGAACGAGACCTTGTCGACGTCGGGGTGGACGTTGAGGGCCTCACCGATGACCGAGCCCTTGCCGGTGACGACGTTGAGCACACCGGCGGGCAGGATGTCGGCGATGATCTCGGCCATCTTGAGGATGGTCAGCGGTGCATCCTCGGCGCATTTGAGGACGATCGTGTTGCCGGCGGCGATCGCGGCGGGGGTCTTGAAGGCGGCGATCATCAGCGGCGAGTTCCACGGCAGAATGCCGGCGACGACACCCAGCGGCACACGCTTGGTGTACTGGAGCTGCATGTCTCCGGCGGGCAGGGTGTTGCCCTTGACCTCACCGGCGACGCCGCCCATGTAGCGGAACAGGTCGGCCAGGGTGATCGTCTCCGGGCGAGCCTGGGTGCGGATCGCGTTGCCGGTGTCGAGAGCGGTCAGCTGGGCGAGCTCCTCCGAGGCGGCTTCGAGCGCATCGGCGCAGGCCAGAAGCTTCTTCTGGCGTTCCTTGAACGGCAGGGCCGCCCACTCGGGGAAAGCCTTTCGTGCGGCCTGGACGGCGCGGTCGGCGTCGGCCTCTTTGCCGTTGGGCACCTTGGCGATGACGACGTTGCGGTCGATCGGGGTGATGACATCGGTGGTGTCGCCGTCAGCGGCATCGACCCATTCTCCGCCGATGAGCATCTTCCAGTTCTTGGCCTCTGGGAATTCCGACATTTCGGTCCTTTCGTTCAACGATGAACTCCTTAGGCCGAGCATAACGCGTGGCGCTGAACGGCAATACACCGGTTCGGTAGGCGATCGCGCACACCCGATCTGCGCTCCGTGCACATGCGCGCAGGTCGATTCCCACCCTCGCCGAGGCGGTGTCGACGTCATCGTCCTCCGTCGCCGAGGCGGTGCCGAGGCTATCGTCTGCCGTCGCCGAGGCGGTGCCGAGGTTCGCAAAGCTCGCCCCTCCCTCGTCTGTGCGGTGGATGGCGGATTGTTGGGCCGATCCACGGTGATATCATTGAGGAAACCACCGCGGATCGACCCAACAATGATGTCCGTGGTGGCTTCCCGCCCCCGCATCCCCGCCGCCGGCGACAGCACCGCCGTTCCTGCTCCGCCCATTCCCTGGCAGCTGACGTCCATTCCGTGGCAGCTGACACCACTGTCCCAACGCGACCTCGTCCGCCGAGCATCGCTACACTCGTGCCCATGACGTCGACGCCCCCGCTGACAGAGATCATGTCCCCCGATTGGGCGAACGCCCTGACCGGAGTGGAAGAGCGCATCCACTCGATGGGCGACTTCCTCCGCGACGAGATCGCTGCCGGTCGCGCCTACCTGCCCTCCGGGGACTTCGTCTTCCGCGCCTTCGCCGAACCGCTGTCCGAGGTCAAGGTCCTCATCGTCGGCCAGGACCCCTATCCGACGCCCGGCCACGCCATCGGCCTGTCATTCGCCGTCGACCCCGATGTCCGTCCCCTGCCGCGGTCGCTGGGCAACATCTTCAAGGAGCTCGAGTCCGACCTCGGGATTCCGCCGTCCGCGCACGGGGACCTGCGCGCCTGGTCACGCCAGGGAGTCATGCTGCTCAACCGCGCCCTCACCGTCTCCCCCGGCGAACCCGCCTCCCACCGCGGCAAAGGCTGGGAGGAGATCACGGAACGGGCGATCACCGCGCTGATCGAACGCGATCAGCCGCTTGTCGCGATCCTCTGGGGCCGCGACGCCCGGAACCTCGCTCCCCTGCTGACATCAGGAACCGCCGAGGTGGCCATCATCGAATCCGCGCATCCCTCACCTCTGTCGGCACGGCGGGGATTCTTCGGTTCCCGACCGTTCTCGCGCACGAATGAATTGCTCGCCCAGAAGGGCATCGACCCGATCGACTGGGCCCTGCCGGATCAGGTCTGAGTCCGGGACCCGATCTGAGCCCGGATCAGATCTGAATCGGACCGGTATCGGCCTCGTCCGAGGCGTCCGCTTCTCCGGCCCCACTCGGCTGAGCCTTCTCTCCCCCGGCCTCGCCCGACTGGATCCTCGAACCTGCAGACCCGCTCGACTGGGTCTTCGCACCGCCGGGCTGCACCGAGTCGATGACAGAGGTCGATGTCTCGCCGCTGCGCACCTCTTCGACCTTCTCCTCAGCCGAGCTCTGACTCTTGAGGTTCTTCAACGGCAGCGCCAGATAGCTGCCGAGCACAGCGCCGACAGCGAGCGCCGCGTTCGCGAGGATCGCGGTGAACAGCGAGGACAGACCCACAGCGAAGGAGACGTTCTCCGATTCCGACGCGATCTGATAGACAGCGGTGAAGATCGACAGTCCCTGCAGAAGGGTGTAGATGCCGGGAATCATCAGCACGATCGCCGGCGCTCCCAGCCGCAGCGCCAGCGGCCGCGACAGGAAACCGGTGACGGTGGCCGCCAGCAGACTGGCAAGCACATTGTCGATGTCCAACAGCGTCAGCGACATCATCGTGATGTGCGAAGCGAGGCCGACGAGCGCCGCCGGCAGGATGAATCGGCGCCTGGCCGACATGGCCACCGCACCGGACATCGCCACCACGGCCGCCGCGACCATCGACAGGATCGCCGTGACCACATGCGGGCTCGTCTTCGGCACGAGCACTTCGATATGGCTGAGTCCGATGGCCTGACCGCACACGATTCCCAGGGCGATTCCGGAGACGATGCCGGCCAGGGTCATGAACACCCCGACCACCCGCCCGGCGGCGGTCAGCGGGAAGTTCGTCAGCGCATCCTGAACCGCCGAATACAGCGACTGCGTCGGCAGCAGCAGGACGATTCCGGCAGCCACGAGGTACTGCGGTGAGGCGATGATACCGACGTCGCCGGCGATGGTGGCGATGAGAGTCGCCGAGGCGGCCTGCAGCGCCGTGATGAAGAACGACGGCAGGTGGGTGCGTCCGAGCAGTTTGCCGAACTGGAAAACGACGATCGCCATCGTGATGCCCAGGGGAATCGCGATCGGGCCTCCCCCGAGCAGCAGGACGAGGGCACCGACCATGAAGCCCCAGGCACCAGTGGTGAACCATTCGGGGAACGGTCGCCGCTGCGTGCGTATCGCGTCGAGACGACTGCGTGCCTCATGGAATTCCAAACGCCCGTCGACGAGGTCGGTGACGAGCTTGTGCACAGAGGCGAGCTTCGCGAAATGCGTGGACTCACCGCGGTTGACCCGCATCACCGTCAGCAGACGTCCGTCCGAAGTCGAATAGTGCACGACGAGCGTGTTCGATGTCAGATCGACCTCGACGGTGGCCAGACCGCACGCGGTGCACGCGGCGATGACGGAGACCTCGACATCGCTCGTGCCGGCACCGGCGCGCATCATCATCGCCGCGATATCGGCGGCGAGGTCGAGGATCATCCGGGCTTCGTCTTCGCTCGGCTCGTTCGCCTGGACGGGCGCCTGGTACGGGGTGCCCTTGAGCGCGGTGACGATCGGCACCGGCTGCGTGTTCTCCGTCGTACCGGAGACGAGTTTGCCGACGGTACGCCGGGCGACCTTCTGGGCGATGCGCTGAGACGCACCGAGGTGGTCGGTGCGGGACTTCGACCGCCCGCCGCTGCGCTCGGCCTTCGCCGCCTTCGCCGCAGCGGCCTTGGCGAGATCTTCAGGCTGGGGTTCCGGTGAGGAGTCCCGCAGTTCGGCTAGCCGCTGCAGGCGGGTGCGTTCGAGCAGTTCGCGCAGGGCCTGGGATCCGGCCTCCGGGTTGCCGCCGGAGGTCGGGGCCGGGGACGAACCTCGGACAGGGCCCGGCTCGGCCGGATCCTCGACCCGAACCTCGGTGGTGGTGGCGTCTTCGAGTTCTCTGTCGCTCACGGCTCGCTGATGAGTGTCGGGCCGAGTGGGTCGGCGATGTACGCGGTTCCTGAGGCGGCGTCGTAGTCGAAGACGCGACGGCCGGAGACGAAGACGGTCTCGGCGCGGGAGTTCAGATCGAGCGGATCGCCGGACCAGATGACGATATCGGCGTCGCGGCCCACAGCCAGGGAACCGAGGCGGTCGTCGAGGCCGAAGATCGCGGCCGGGTTGATCGTCAGCGCTTCGATCGCGACGGTCGGGTCGAGTCCTTCCTTCACGGCCAGGGAGGCTTCGTGGATGAGGAAGTTGATCGGGATGACCGGATGGTCGGTGGTCAGCGCGATGCGCACTCCCGCCTCGGCGAGGGAGGCCGCGGTGGCCAGGGTGCGGTCGCGCAGTTCGACCTTCGATCGGGAGGTCATCAGGGGGCCGAGGATGACGTCGATGCCCTTGGCGGCGATGAAATCGGCGATCTTGTGGCCTTCGGTCCCGTGGTTGATGACGAGGCGGTAGCCGAATTCCTCGGACAGGCGGATGGCGGTGGCGATATCGTCGGCGCGGTGGCAGTGCTGGTCCCATGCGAGCTTGCCGTCGAGGACGTCGGCCAGGGTCTCCTTGACCAGGTCGCGGTCGAACGGGGTGCCATCGGCGTCGGCTTGCGCACGTTTGGCCTGGTAGTTCCGCGCTTCGACGAAGGCGTCGCGGATGATCTTGACGGTGCCCATCCTCGTTGATGGGGTGACCTTCTTCTCTCCGTATACGCGTTTCGGGTTCTCGCCGAGTGCGGACTTCACGGACAGATCCTGCGTCACGAGCATCTCGTCGACGATCCGACCCCAGGTCTTGAGGAAAGCGGTGCGACCGCCGATGGGATTGCCGGAACCGGGTTTGATGAGCGCCGAGGTGACACCCCCACGCAGGGCATCCTTGAATCCGAGATCGGTGGGATCGATGCTGTCGAGCGCGCGCAGGCCCGCCCCGTTGGGATCGGTCATCTCGTTCGTATCGTCACCGGACCAGCCTTCACCGTCCTCATGGACGCCGAGGTGGCCGTGGGCTTCGATGAAACCGGGCAGGACCCAGCGTCCACCGGCATCGATGACCTCGGTGTCCGCTGGGAGGGAGGACGTGTCGACGGAGCCGGGGGCCACCTCGGTGATGCGGCCGTCCCTGACCGTCAGCGTGCCGGTTTCGATCGCCTCGGCGCGGTTCCCGGAGGCATCGGCCACGGGCACGATCCGCGCGTTCGTGATGACGAAATCTGTGGCTGCGGGGACCGGGACTGACCGATACATTCTGCTCCTAGCGAGGGGGTCGGCGACGACGTCGGGCTGCGGTGTCGAGTCTACGCCACTCGATGATTCCACTCGGTGACCTCGGGGCCCTTCGCCGCGTTGGCGCACGACCTCCGCCAAGGCGAGTTCCCGCCCTCTTCCCCTCCCAATTGCTACCTGACGGCGGCCCAGCAACCTGGCGCGAGGTTGCTGGGCCGCCGTCAGGTAGTTCTGGGGCGGACGGGTCCCCGCGTCGGGTCCGGCGTATAGTCTGGATGAATCGCACGAAGAGAGAAGGATCCCTGATGCTTGAGCCGATCACCTCATACGTCGCAATCGGAGACTCGTTCAGTGAGGGTCTGATGGATCCCGACCCACGGGTCGAGGATCGGTACCGCGGCTGGACCGACCGGCTCGCGCTCATGCTCACCGAGTCGTCGGTGGGCAGCACGGACTTGTCCTATGCCAATCTGGCCATCCGAGGTCGTCTGCTCGACCGCATCGTCGATGACCAGGTGCCGCAGGTCCTCGAGATGAAGCCGGACCTCGTGAGCCTGTGCGCCGGCGGCAATGACTGCCTGCGCCCGAAGGCTGATATCGATGCCCTGGCCGCGAAGTTCGAACGCGCCGTGATCGCGATGCGTGAGGCCGGCATCGAGGTGCTCATGTGCAATGGCTTCGATACCGAGTTCAGCACCCCGCTCATCCGTGCGGTGCGTCCACGCGTGGGAATCTACAACGCCCACCTGTGGTCGATCGCGCAGCGGCACGGCTGCCATATGGTCGACCTGTGGGGGCTGCGTTCGCTCTACGCCGCGGAGATGTGGGCCGACGACCGCATCCACCTGTCGACGAAGGGCCACCATCTCGTCGCCGAGCAGGCTCTGGCGACCCTGGAGAGCGGCCGCTCCCTGCCGGTCAAGGGCTTCGGTGTTCCCGCTCGTCCGACGCGGGCGATCCGCGAGGTGATGAGCGAGGAGTCGCGGTGGGCCCGTGAGTACCTGGCCCCGTGGGTCGGTCGCCGGCTGCGCGGGCAGTCCTCAGGTGACACTCTGGACCCGAAGCTGGCGGAGCTCACCCGCGTCCGCGACCTCGTCGAACGTTCGCGTGAGGTCGACCGCGCCCGGGAGAACGGTGAGACAGGCGCCGCCGGCGAAGCGGGCGCTGCCGACCGGACCGGCTCGGGCGAAACTCACACAGGTGGAACCGGTGAGGTGAACGCACCTCGGGGTACCGAAGGATGAGCGTCGAGTCCGTGCGCATTCCCGAACTCGCCGCCGCCGGGACCGACGTGGCTCCGTCCTTCCGGCACGCCTACGGGGACTCCCCCGAGCAGTTCGTCGAAGTCTATGGTGACCCGGCGACCGCCTCGGCGACGGTCATCTTCGTCCACGGAGGCTACTTCCGCCCCCGCACCGATCTGTCCCATGCCCGACCGTTGGCTCGGGCGCTGGCCGAGTCGGGAGTGCTCGTCGCTTCCATCGAGTATCGACGCCTCGGCGGTCAGCCGCTCCTGCTCGACGATGTCACCGCGGCCATCGAATCGGTGTGCGCCGAACTGCCGCGCTGGGGCGTGAGCGAACGAACACAGGGCAATCTCATCGTCTCGGGCCATTCGGCCGGTGGCTGCCTCGTCCTCGCCTGGGCTTCGCACCTGCCCGACGGGGGTCCGCGGATCCGTCTGCGTCCTCTGGCACCGGTGACCGATCTGCTGCGGGAGGTTGAGGGCCACCTCGGCGATGGAGCAGTCCTCGACTATATGGGCGTACGGCCCGAGCACGATCTGGAAGCCTACCTGCGCCACGATCCGCGATCCCGGGTGGCCCTCATCCCGGCACGCGTCGACGTGCATTCGATCCACGGGGATGCCGATGCCACCGTCAACGTCGAATTCTCCCGTGTCTTCCCCGCCGCCCTGACCGAGCTGCCGGGCGCGAACCATGCCGATGTCATCGACCCCGATTCTCCATACTTCGCACAGATGAGGAACCTGCTGCTCGGCTGAAGGTGCTTCTCAGATCCCTTCGGGGCTGATTCCGGGGCCGTTCTCGATTCCGGTGCGGATGTCGAAGAGCTCGGGGAAGAACGTGAGATCGAGCGCCTTCTGCAGGAATCCGACTCCGCTCGAACCGCCAGTTCCGCGTTTCATGCCGATGATCCGCAGCACCGTGCGCATGTGTCGGTAGCGCCAGATCTGGAAGTTCTCCTCGAGATCGACGAGCTCTTCGCAGCTCTCGTATTCCTGCCAGTACTTCTGCGGGTTCTCGTAGATGATGCGGAAGACATCGCACAGTTCCTCGTCGAAGGTGTGGGCGACCGATTTGTCTCGGTCGAGGAGCCGCTGCGGCACCGGAAGATCGCGCCGGGCCAGGCAGGCGAGGAATTCGTCGTAGATGCTCGGTTCCTCGAGGTACTGCTCCAGGGCCGCACGCGCCTCGGGCTCGCCGTCGAAGACCGGGAGCATGGCCCGATTCTTGTTGCCGAGCAGGAACTCCACGGCCCGATACTGCCAGGACTGGAAGCCGGAGGCACGACCGAGCTGGTCACGGAACCCGACATATTCGCTCGGCGTCAGCGTCGCGAGGACAGACCACTGCTCGGTCAGGGTCTTCTGGATGTGTTTGACGCGGGCGATGCGCTTGAGCGCGGTCTGCAGCTCATCGGCGGCGATGAGGCGCCGGGCGTCGAGGAGTTCGTGGATGACGAGCCGGAACCACAGCTCCGTGGTCTGGTGCTGGATGATGAAGAGCAGCTCATCGTGGTGTTCGGGACTGCTGACTGGATGCTGGGCGCCGAGGAGACGGTCGAGGTCGAGATACGACCCGTATGTCATCGATTCCTTGAGGTCGGTGTGGACCCCGGCTTCGAGGTCGCGTTCGTTCTTCTCGGCCGTCGTCCGAGCGTCGTTGCCCGGGTCATGGTTGGTGTCGGTCATGACCTCCAGCATAAGGGTCAGCCGGGTTGCCGCCTCTGCGGTTCGGCGACTTCCCGCACATCATCGACGAGCTGCTTCCACTCCGGCGGCATCTGAGACTCGCCGAAGCGGACTCGCCCGTACCGGCTCTCGATGAGGTAGGCGAACCGGTCGGCCCCCGTCGTCTGCGGCGAATCGTCCTTCTGCCCGTTGTCGGACCAGGGAAGTTCGGCGATGCGCGGACCGAGGTCATCGCGTCGGGTGCTTGCGTCGATGTCGACTTCCCAGACGAGCAGCATCCCGCCGATCCCGCCCGAGCGTTCCACGAGCAGATGCCCGAACCCATCGGCAGGCTGCTCGTTCACCAGCTGCTCCCCTGGTTTCCGCGGGCCGAACCTGCGTGGGAGATGCCCACGGTTTCCCACCTGGACACGATCGCATCGTGAACGTCGGATCCGGCGCCGAACTGGTCGGCCGCCTCGGCGATGGTGAGTTCTGCGAACTCCGCGAAATCGGTGCGCTGCGTGATCTCAGCCCCTGTGAGGACGGAGTACCAGACCTGTCCGACGCTTTCCCAGGCCGGGCCGCCCACGGCGATGGCGGCGAGCGCGAAGGCCCGGTTCGGGATCCCGGAGTTCAGGTGGACCCCGCCGTTGTCGGAATCGGTGGTGACGAAGTCGTCCATATGCGCAGGCTGCGGGTCCTTGCCGAGGACGTCGTCGTCATAAGCCGTGCCGGGTTCGATCATGGAGCGCAGGGCACGACCGGTCACCTCGGGGGTGAAGATTCCGGCACCGATGAGCCAGTCGGCGTCCTCGGCATTCTGTCCTGCGTCGTGCTGTTGGGTCAGGGCGCCGAAGACATCGGCGCAGTGCTCGTTGAGCGCTCCCGGCTGGCCGAAGTATTCGAGGTCGGCGGTGTGGCTGATGACGCCGTGGGAGAGTTCATGGCCGATGATCGACAGCGAACCGGTGAACCCGGTGAACACTTCGTCGTCGCCGTCGCCGAAGACCATGAGGCGGCCATCGAAGAAGGCGTTGTCGTAGTCCTTGCCGTAGTGGACGCTGGCCATGAGCGGCATTCCCGCGCCGTCGAGCGAATCGCGTCCGAACACCTCGGAGAACAGAGCATACGAAGCGCCGAGCCCATCATAGGCTTCGTTGACCGGCTCATCGTCGACGGGTTCTTCGCCCTCGGAGCGGACGAGTTCGCCGGGCAGCACCTCGGTGTTCTGAGCATCGTGGACGAGGCGCTGCAGTCCTGCAGGAGCGGGTGCGGCGAGCGCGGATACGTCTCTGCCGAGATCGGCCGGTGGGGTATAGCGCAGCCCGGCCAGGCGCAGGTTCCGACAGCTCTCGTCGGACATCCGGCAGCTTGCAGCGGCGGCCGCGGCCTTCGGGAATCGCTCGGTGCCGCGCTCGGCGATCGCATCGAGAAGGTAGGGCGGGACGACACTGTGAAATGGGACGACGCTCTGAGAGACCATGACTCCAGCGTGCCACTTTCGGCGACGAACCGATAGGGAGCCCGGCATATCCGCACCGGACTCCGGCACATCTGCGCCGGGCTCCGGCGTTCAGCCCGATCGACCTGGCCGCGTCGAGGCCTCAGCCGATGACCCGAACACAATCCAAAGAAAGTATTGCAAAGACTTATTTGCAAGCGTATCTTTGCACTATGAGCGAGGACACCGGACACGACGCCACTCACGAGATCACCCACCCCGACGGCGTCCGCGAGATCAGCACCTCGGCCCTCAAGGGCCTGGCCCATCCCCTGCGGATGGCGATCTACGACGCGCTGTCGACGCAGGGCCCGCAGACGGCGACGGGCCTGGCCAAGCGCCTCGGCGAATCATCCGGGGCAACGAGCTACCACCTGCGTCAGCTCGCTCGGCACCAGCTCATCCGCGAGGTCGAGGGCGAACGGAGCGGGCGAGAGAAGTGGTGGGAGAGGATTCCCGGGGCCATGAAGGTGCCGGGCCCCGAACGCGACCTCGACCCGTCGGCACGGACCGCCTCGTCCTACGTCAACCGAGAGTTCGTGCGCAATGCACAGCGCAACTTCGAACACTTCATCGATGCCGCCTATGACGGCCAGCGGATGCCGAAGTCGTGGATCGAAGCCGCGGTCAGCGAGACGAGCAATCTGCGCCTGACCAAGGAACAGCTCGCCGAGATCGCCGCCGAGTACGAGAGAACCACCATGGCCTTCATCAACAAGTACCGCGGCCGCAATGATCCGGGCTCCCGCCCGGTGCAGATCCAGTTCTACGCCTTCCCCCTGACCGATGGAGAGGAAACCTCATCATGAGCACGCTCACCGCACCCATCCGCCCTCCCCTGGACGGCATCGGCACTGCCGACGGCAGGGCATCTCACCAGCGCCGCATCGTCGAACGCACCATCACCGTGACCAGGGAGTTCGTCGTCGACAGCGGCGAGGACACCCGCGCCAGGGCATCCGGCCCCGAGGGTCTGGTCCTGCGCCTGGCGCTGTGGCTCATCGAGCGTCGCCGCGTCCGGGCCCTGCACGTGCAGGTCGACTCCGCGGAGATGTCGCGTCGGGTCGACCACGCCAAACAGAGGCACATCGACCGCTATCACGGTCTGCCGTTCTGACGAGGGCGCAGATCGGACCGGCACTCCCGTTCTGTTGCACGTGGTCGCGCGAACTCCTCCCCCGGCCCGCGCGAGCTCCTTCCCGGCCCGCGCGCACCCGTCAGCGGAGCACGATCACCGCACGACCGCCTCGGCGCCGGTCCTGCCGTTGTCATCGAGCGGAGGGAACACGACGAGGGTGATGACGATGATGACCATGAAGAATGTGGTGAGGAATGTCGGGACCGGGATGATCGGGTCGAGGAGGACGAGCAGCGCGCAGGCCGGGACGACGGTGTTGACGACGGCATTGGCGTTGGCGCGGATGGCGACCACCCATACCCCGAGGACGAACACCACGATCGGCACTGAGACCGTGAACGTCGCCAGCACCGGATTCAGAGCGCTGGCACCGAGCTGGGAATCGGCCTCCACGCCGACCCCGGCCGAGAACGCACCGGCGGCGGCGAAGATGAAGTAGTGGCCGTAGCCGTATCTGAGCGATCCGCCGAGGCTGCCGATCGCCCGGTGATGCGGCGGCCAGAAGTAGATCCACCACATCGCCGCAGTGACGATGAGGCAGAGGACGCCCAGTGAGATCAGCGGGACGATGTCCTCGACTTCGCCCAACGCGTCGAAGACGGTGTTCGCCGAGGCCAGGAGGCTCTCGCCGAGGACGATGATCGTGAAGCAGCCATAGCGTTCGGTGATGTGGTGCGGGTGCCACGGAGTCTTGCCGCGGGCTTCGGCGATGACCGGCACAGCCACCTCGGCGAGGATGAGCACGACGAGGCCCACGGACCGGATCATGGAGTCGTCGATGGCCAGCCACATCACCCACAGGATCTGGGCCAGGCCGATACCGGCCGCGTAGATGATCGTCGTCCACCGTGCGGCCCCGGCACCGCGGGAGGCCCGCAGCCATTGGGAGATCATGATGATGCGCATGAGCACGTAGCCGCCGATGAGCAGCCGGTAGTCCTCGTTCTCGTAGACGGGGCCGATGCCGGCGGCGAGGATGAGCACCCCGCCCATCTGCACGATCGTGAGCACTCGGTAGAGCCAGTCGTCGGTGTCGAAGGAGGTCGCGAACCACGTGAAGTTCATCCACGCCCACCAGATCCCGAAGAACACGACCAGGTAGTTGACCACCCCATCGCCGAGGCGGCCCTCCGTGATCGTGTCATGCAGGTGTGAGGACGCGATCGAGACGGCGATGACGAAGACGAGGTCGAAGAAGAGTTCGAGCGTGCTGGCTGCCCGCCCCTCTTCACCCGGATCGCGCGGACGCATCGGACTGAGGCGGAACCGCGGTGCGGCTGAGTGCTGTGCGGTCATGGGATCCTCACCGGTCGGATTGAGTGCTCGCACATTCTATGGCCGTCCGGCCGACTCCGGCACCCCGCTGCGCTGGCCCAACACCCGCCGAACCGGCCCGCCCGGTGTTCCGCATACCCGCAGCCACTCTCACCTCGGACTCCGCAAACGCCTCGGCCCCGCCTCAACTAAACTTGCCACGTGCTCAAACCCATCCTGTGGCCGGTGCTCGTGCCGTTCGCCCTCTTCGCCGTCGGCCTGGGTGCGATCATGCCGATCCTCGTGCTCGGGGCGCTCTCGCTGGGCTCGACGCAGGCCTTCGCCGCAGCCATCGTCGGCATCATGGGGGCCGTGTCGCTCATGGCCACGGTGCCGGCCGGGATCCTCATCGACCGCCTCGGCGATTTCCGGGCCATGTTCGTGGCCACGTGCGCGGCGATCATCGTGCTCGGTTCCATCGTCGCCGCCTTTATCTGGGATTCGCCGTATTCGCTGCTCGTCTACACGGTCGCGCTCATGGTCTTCGGCCCGGTCTCCGATGTGTGGAGCCTGGCCAGACAGGCCGTCGTCGCCGAGGTGATGCCGCCGGCCGACCTCGCGAAGGCGATGACTGCGCTCGGCGGCACGCAGCGGGTCGGCAACCTCGTCGGGCCGATGATCGGCGCCGGCCTCATGCTCGTCTTCCCGATTTGGTCCGTGTTCGTCTTCTCCGGCCTCACCGCCGTCGCCGCGATCGCGATCATGACCCTGCCGATCGCCCAGATCCCCGGCTTCGACGACCATCCCCACCGCCCCGAGGCGGCCCCGACCTCATGTGCGGACGATGACGATCCCTCCCCCACCGATGTTCCCAACCCCGCCGAGGCGGCCGACCCCACCGCGGCGAACGATCCGGCACACGGTGACGTCGCCCCTCCTCGGCGGGGGAAGAAGGATCGTCGGCCGCCGCTGGACGTGCGATGGAGATCGGTCATCCTCACCGGCGTCACGATCATCGCACTGGCGGCGGCCCGCGCCGCCCAGCCGGTCGTCGTTCAGCTGTGGGGCGTCGAGATCGGTCTGCACAAGTCCTCGATCTCGCTCATCATCGCCTTCGGCGCCGGGCTCGAACTCATCGTCATGTTCCTCGGCGCGTACATCAAGGATCACCTCGGCCGGGTCGCGACCCTCGTCGCGTGCCTGTCCATCTTCGGCACCGGGTTCGTCATCATGGTCGCGAAACCGGATCTCGCCGGGATGGTCATCGCCGCCGCGGTCATGGCTTTCGGCAACGGCCTCGGCGCGGGCGTGAATATGACGATCGGCGCGGACCTCTCTCCCGCGGTCGGGAGGCCGCGGTTCCTCGGCATCTGGGCGATCTTCAACAACGGCGGCAAGCTCGGCGGGCCGACGCTGCTGTCCATCATCATCACCGTGACCACCCTGCGGTTCGGGGTGCTCTTCCCGGGACTGCTCGCCTTCCTCGGTGCGGTGTGGATCCTCATCTGGGCCCGTCAGGTAGGCCTGCCCGGAAGGCGGAGGCGCCTCGATCCGCCGCGCACGGACTGACTCGACGGACTAGGCTGGAGATGACCGAATCGACGATGTTCGGCTGACAGCCCGAAGCTGAAGGCCCACAGCGGCCGGCCCACAGCTGAGAGTCCGAACAGGATCAGGAGAGTCATCGATGGAAGCATTGGACGTCGGCGGATATGTGCTGGTGAGCCTCGCCGCACTCGTCTTCCTCTTCCTCCAGTCATGGTTCGCCGCCACCGTGGTCCGTCGCGTCGTCGGCGTCCCCACCGGCTGGCCACGCACTCTGGCCGTCGGTCTCTTCATGAGCGCCGTCGTGGCCGTGACCGTCCAGTACCTCTACCGGGCCGGCACCGGGCAGAACGTCGACGGGCTCGACGTCTCCCCCGGAGTGGCGGTGCTGTTCATGGTGCTCGCCCTCGGTTGGATCTTCGCTCTGGGCGTCGGTGCCCTCGTCATGCTCGAAGCGGCCTTCCCGACCGGGTCCCTGCCGAGCCCTCAGTCGCTGTTCTTCGGGTGGAAATCCCGTCGTCGCCGCGGCCGCCGCTACGCCCAGGTCGTGTCCATCGCCGTGCGGCACGGGCTCGGCTCACAGCTGCGCGGCTTCGGAGGGGATTCGCCTGGTCGCGACGTCAAGACCGCGCGAGCGCTCAAGGAATCCCTCGCCGAGGCGGGGGTGACCTTCGTCAAGCTCGGACAGATGCTCTCGACCCGCCGGGACATCCTCCCGCCGGTGTTCGTCCGTGAGCTCGAAACCCTCCAGACGCAGGTCACGCCCGAGCCCTGGTCGGTCATCGAACCGGCCATCGCCGAGCGGCTCGGTCGACCCATCGGAGAGGTGTTCGCACGGATCGGCTCCACGCCGCTGGCGGCCGCCTCGGTGGCGCAGGTCCATGAGGCGACCCTGCTCGACGGCACGGAGGTCATCGTCAAGGTGCAGCGGCCGAAGGCGCTCAATCAGGTCACTCAGGATCTCGACATCATCCAGCGGTTGGCGGGCTGGCTGAACAAGACCACGACCTGGGGCAGGGATCTGGGTGTGCAGTCCCTGGCCGCGGGGTTCGCGAACACGCTCGAAGAGGAACTCGACTATCGGATCGAGCTGGACAATATGGCCAGCATCGAGGCCTCTCTCAAACGCTCGGGGAAGTTCGATGTCACCGTTCCGCACGGCTATCCGGGCCTCAGCGGCGAACGCCTGCTGGTCATGGATCGGCTGCCCGGACAGCCGGTCTCACGTGCGGGGGCGCTGCTGACCGGGCTCAGTGATGCCGAGCGGTCCCGGTTGGCGACCACACTGTTGGGTGCCACGCTCGAGCAGATCATCGGTGACGGGATCTTCCACGCCGATCTGCATGCCGGCAACATCTTCATCACTCCCGAGGGGAAGCTGGGGCTGCTCGACTTCGGTGCGGTCGGCCGGCTCGATCCGGGCACGCAGACCTCGCTGGGACTCATGCTCTACTCGATCGATCAGAACGACAGTGCCGGGGCCACCGACGCCCTCATCGAACTTCTCGGGCGTCCCGACGGGCTCAACGATCGGGAGGTCGAACGGGCCGTCGGCGAACTCCTGCTGCGCTACGGCGGCGGCACCCGTGCGGCGCAGGGTCAGAAGCTCTTCGACGACCTGTTCAATCTCGTGCTCGCGCACCGGTTCTCCGTGCCGGCGCCGATCAGCGCCGCATTCCGGGCGATGGCCTCCGTGGAGGGTGCGCTGCTGACGATCGATCCGCACTTCGATGTCGTCGCCGTGTCCCGGCAGGAGGGCAACAGGCTCGTGCGGTCGAAGCTCAAGGGCACGAAGATCACCGATGAGCTGCAGCGTCGGGCCCTGCAGCTGATGCCGATGATCGACCGCATGCCGCGCCGGATCAACAAGATCACCGAGGACCTCGAACACGGCCGGTTCTCGATGAACATGCGCGTGCTCGAGAATCCCTCCGACCGCAGCTTCCTCACCAGTCTGTTTCAGCAGCTCATCGTCGCCGTCCTCGCCGGAGCCGCCGTGGTGGGAGCGATCATGCTCATCACCAGCGATGAGGGTCCGCTGCTGACGAAGGACATCCACCTGTACTCGTTCTTCGGCTTCGTGCTGCTCTTCGGCGGCTTCGTGCTGAGCATGCGCTCCCTCATGCTCGTGTTCCGACGCGACGGCCAGACCTAGCCGGTCGCCCGGCGGCTCGCCTCCGCCACTCGACCGCAGCGCTCGGCCACTCGCCTCCGCTGCCTCGTTCAAGGCTGAGCGCACTTTTCGCGCCGTGTACGAATCGATAGCCGCGCTCCGCCTTGAACGAGAGATGTTTGCGCTTGAACGAGAAGCTTGTGCTTGAACGAGCGCGGCCAAAGCCCGTCGCCCGCAGCAGCGCAGATCCCAGCCACGGCACGGCCCGGGTATGAAGAAGCCCCGCGTTCCGCTAGTTCTAGCGGTTCGCGGGGCTTTCCCGAGTGGAGCCCCCTGTCAGACTCGAACTGACGACCTTCGCTTTACAAGAGCGGTGCTCTACCAACTGAGCTAAGGAGGCGTGGTGCGCACCGAGCGTGCGCGCCTACACGATAGTAGTCCATGGCCGGGTCCGGCCACAAAACCGCGGGGACGACGAAGGCCGGGCCCCACCTCGGCGGGGTCCGGCCTTCATTCGTGCACTGCCGGACCGAGCGCTGTCCCGGACGATGTCCGGTCCAGCCTCGGACAGGAACCGATCAGGTCCTCAGGGACTCAGCCCTTGAACTCTCCGGTGGCTTTGAGGATCTCGGTGGCCAGGGCCTGCGAGTCGCTGGTCTTGTCGGTGTGCTTGCCGTTGATGAGCACCCACGGGGTGGCTTCGACACCGTCGTCCAGCGCGGTCTGGCTCGACTGTTCGACGAACTTGTCGAAGGTGCGGTCCGTGACGCAGGACTTCACGGTCTGCTCGGGATCGGCCGTGAGCTTCTTCGAGGTGTCGACGCCGGCGTCCTCGGCCACCTTGAGCAGCTCCTCATCGGTGCGGCCCTCGGTGCCTTCCTCCGGCTGCTGAGCGTAGAGTGCGTCGAACAGGTCCATGGCGACCTCGGGCTGGCTGTCGACGACACAGGCGGCGAGGTTGGCGGCGCGGGTGGAGTACTCGTTGCCACTGGACATGCGGTCGAGGAACGACACCGGCTTGTAGTTGACGACGACCGAACCCTCGTTGGCGAGCTTGCGCAGCATGCTCGCATTGCCTTCCTCGAAGGCCTTGCACCCGGGGCACTGGAAGTCGAGGTAGACGGTGACCGTGGCGGCACCCTTCTTCGCACCCTCCTCGGTCGGAGCCGGCAGATCCGATTCCTCGCCTTCGGGCATCTTCAGCGGCTGCACGAGCGTATTGTCCTTGCCCACGGTGATTCCGTCGGAGACATAGTTCGAGGGGCTGACAGCGGGCTTGCTCTGCTGGAATACGAGCACACCGACCACGGCGAGCACGGCGACGACGACCACTGCGATCCCGGTGTACAGGATCGTCTTCGCCGTCTTCTCCTTCTTCGCCTGATTCGCCGCGATCTGGCGGGCGTTCTCGCGTGCGCGGTTCCGCTTGTCGTCCGCGGAGTTGTTCTTCGCCATTGTTCCTCACGTTGGATCGTCTGACATCGGTGCGGCCTGAGGCCCGAACGGTGCGGGACGGCTTCCGCGACCCGACGCCACCACTGTACCGAAACAGGTGCTGCGCCGACTCCCAGAAACATTCAAGGTTCAACTACAACGTTCAACTACCTCGGGCTCTTCCGGCACTCAGTACGGATCGAATCGCACGGTCGCACGGTTGAACAGTGCCCAGGTGCCCACGTGCCCACGGGCCCAGGCGCACGATCGCCCAGGCGAACTCCCACTTTCCCGCCCGCGTCGGACCAACCCGCCCACGACCGGCCAACCGACCCGCACCAGACCGAACAGTCAGTCCGACCTGCTCACACCGGTCCGGGCAGGTAGTCGAAGGGGTTGATCGTCAGCGGCCACCAGGACATGGCCGCCCCCGACTGGATGACCATGACGGCGAGGATGACGAGCAGCGCGATCACCGCCAAGGCGATGAGGCGGCCGAGCTGATTTCGAGTGGCTCCAGAGACGGCCAGACGTGAGCCGAAGCGCAGGCTCGAGGCTCCCGGCCCGACCCACAGCACCAGCGAACCCGCGGCGCCGGCCGCCCACACCGACCATTGTTCGGACGACCCGCTGGGCACGATCCCGGCGATGTCGAGCCGGGTGAGCACGAGCGCGGCGGCGGCCGCGATCGCCGGCAGGATGAGCGAGGCCACCGAGGTCAGGATCGAGGCCAGCACGGCCCCCGGCGCCGAGGCGAGCGCCCGGAAGAATCCGCCCGAATCCGTTCCGCGGTCGAACCGGTACCGCTGGACCTTCCGGTCCAGACGTGTGCCGGTGCGGGCGAGCACCGACCAGATCAGCGCGACGACGCTGATGACCAGCGGGCCGAGTGGCATGACGGCGACGGCCAGGGCGACGAGTCCGAAGACGACCCAGCCGCCCGACTGCACTCGTCGGTACCCCATCGGCGTCCACGGCTGACCGCCGGGCTGCATCTGCTGGCCGCCCTGCTGCGTCGGCTGGCCGACGGGCCCCATGTGCTGGCCGCCGGGACCTGACTGGTCGCCCCACTGTCCCTGGGCAACCTGGCCATGCTGTCCGCCGGGACCGTTCGGTCCGACGAGGTTCTGTCCGTGACCGGGTTGGACGAAGCCGGAACGGCCGAGGTCGGCACCGGCCATCGGGGAGCCCGGGCCCGCCTGGATGCCGCCGTTGGGGTTGCTGATCGGCGGTGCGGTCGCCTGCTGCGGCGGCTGCCCGTGCATCTGCCCGGGACCGTAGCCCGCTCCCTGGTTGGACCCGACACTATGACCGGACCCGGCATGATTGGTCGGTCGGCTGGATCCGGGGTACTGCGGCTGCCCGCTGCCGGAAGGGCCGGCTCCCGGGTACCCCGTGCCCGCAAAGTCTCCCCGCTGACCACCCTGACCAGCAGAGCCGCCGTACCCGGCCGCACCCCCGAGCGCTGCCCCCGCTGCCCCGGCACCGCCAAGACCGGCACCACCAAGGCCGGAACCGCCGTGACCGCTGCCGCCGTCGTCGACGGCAGGCATGACCGCGGTGCCGCTCGATGTCCGCTGCGGTCCACCCGAGCTGGCCCCGCCGCTGGGACCGGACCCGAGCTGCGGCATCCGCCCGGACTCGATGTCGACGAGAGCGTCGAGGATCATCTGCCCCGACGGACGACGTTCGGGTTTCGGGTCGAGGCAGGCGGAGATGAGCGGAGCGAAGTTCTTCGGCGCCCCGTCGAGGTCGAATTTGCCCATGGCCACACGACCGAGCACGGCTTCCAAGGGTCCGGAGCCATAGGGGTTGCGGCCGGTGGCGGCGAACGCCATGGTCGCGGCCCATCCCCACCAGTCGGTCTTCTCACTCGACGTCTTGCCGTCGGCGATCTCCGGGGAGAGATAGCCGGGGGTGCCCATGACCAGCCCGGTGGCGGTCACGCGCACTTCGTCGGCGACCTGGGCGATGCCGAAGTCGATGACCATCGGCTCACCGTCCATGATCATCACATTGGCGGGTTTGAGGTCGCGGTGGATGACGCCGGCATCGTGGACGGCGTTGAGAGCGTCGAGGAGGGCGTGGCCGAAGTGGACGAGCTCATCCTCGGCGAAGGGGCCGTTGTCGCGGACATCATCGGACAGGGTCTGCCCGTCGACGAATTCGGTGATGATGAACGGCTGCGCGGAATCGAGTTCGGCGTCGAGCACCTCGGCGATGCGGGGATGGCGGATCCGGCGCAGGGTGCGGGTTTCGCGGGCCAGACGCTTCCTGGCGGTCTCGTCATTGGCGATATGCGGATGGAGGACCTTGACCGCGACCGGGTTGTTTCCGCCGTCGACACCGAGGTAGACGACACCCATGCCGCCCGAGCCGAGCTCCTCGATGAGGCGGTAGCCTCCCAGTTCCTGATCCATCACCTGGCCAAGCCTAGTCGAGCGAGTACAGTTCATTCCAAGGACCGACACAGGAGGAGGCGCAGATGAGCACCGTCGACTCTGCCGAGCCCAGCACCGAGATCCCCTACGGCGACAGCGATTTCGTCGTCGTGGCCAACCGCCTGCCCGTCGACCGCGATCCTGACGACGAGAATCGCGGATGGCGCACCTCACCTGGGGGTTTGGTCACTGCAGTGGCTCCAGTGATGAAGGCCCAGGAGGGTGCCTGGATCGGGTGGACGGGCGTCGCCGACGAGGATTTCGAACCCTTCACCATCGACGGCATGCACCTGACCCCGGTGACTCTGACAAGTGAGGATGTCCTCAGGTACTACGAAGGGTTTTCCAACGCCACACTGTGGCCGCTCTATCACGATGTCATCGTCCCTCCCGAGTACCACCGCACCTGGTGGGACGCGTATGTGCGGGTCAATGAGCGCTTCGCGGCCAAGGTCGCCGAGGTGGCTGCGCAGTCCGCGACCGTGTGGGTTCACGATTATCAGCTCCAGTTGGTTCCGCAGATGGTCCGACGTCTGCGCCCTGACCTCGCGATCGGGTTCTTCAACCACATTCCCTTCCCGCCCTATGAGCTCTTCGCTCAGCTGCCGTGGCGCGACGAGATCCTCCGCGGGCTCCTCGGTGCCGACCTCATCGGGTTCCAACGGCCGGCGGACGCAGCGAACTTCCGCCGTGCCGTCCGCGGGCGTCTGGGATATGCGACGAAGGGGTCGACCGTCTCGGTTCCGCCGGGTGATTTCCTCCCGGCCCACCTCGTCCGCGCCGAGCCGTTCCCGATCTCGATCGACACCCCTTATCTTGAGGAGCTCGCCCGCGATCCGAAGATCGTCGAGAGGGCGAAGCAGATCCGCGAGGAGGTCGGCAATCCTCGGGTGGTCATGCTCGGCGTCGATCGGATGGACTATACGAAGGGCATCCGCCACCGGCTCAAGGCGTTCGGGGAGCTGCTCGCCGAGGGCCGACTCGATGTCGAGGATGTCGTGCTCATTCAGATCGCGACTCCATCGCGGGAGCGGCTCGAGCAGTACAAGATCATCCGCCACGACGTCGAACTGGCCGTCGGGCGGATCAACGGTGAGCAGGTCGATGTCGGATCGATTCCCGTGCGCTACCTCCACCATTCCTATCCGCGCGACGAGATGACGGCTTTCTTCCTCGCCGCCGATGTCATGCTCGTGACCGCTCTGCGTGATGGGATGAACCTCGTTGCCAAGGAATATGTGGCGTGCCGAAGGCGAGACGACGGAGCCCTCGTGCTCTCCGAATTCACCGGGGCTGCCGAACAGCTCAAGGGCGCGGTGATGGTCAATCCCCACGACATCGCCGACCTCAAGGCGGGCATCCTCGAAGCCGTGCAGATGGACGAGAGGACTCGCACCCGCCGGATGAAGCAGATGCGCAAGAGGGTCGCCACGGACACCGTGAGCCGGTGGTCGAAGAACTTCCTTGCCGAACTCGAGCACATCAAGGACAATCCCGAGGTCATCGTCCCCGAACGGCCCGTGGTGCAGAAGAACCGGACCGCACCGCCGCCGGATGTGCCGGCGGCCCCGTCCGATCGCGCCGACAGACCCGATGATGCCGAGTGGACAGACGATATCTCCACCGCCCGCTAGGAGAAGAACAGTGACATCGAAGCCGACCGTGCTCGGTCCTGCCCCCTCCGCCCCCGCCGAGGTGGCCCTGCGTGATCTCGCCACCGCCGATTCGCTGCTGCTGGCCTTGGATTTCGATGGGGTGCTCGCACCTCTTCAGGATGACCCGTCGACGTCCCGGATGGCCCCCGAATCGGCCTCGGCCATCGCGGCGCTTGCCGGTCTGCCGCGCACTCGGGTGGCGCTGGTGTCCGGACGCGATATCGCCACCCTGCGACGCCTGTCCGAGGCGCCGGACTCGGCGTGGCTGATCGGTTCGCACGGCGCGGAGGCCGAGCTCGGCACCGACGCTGATCGCAATCCCGACACCGCAATGGGCCGGTCCCCCGAGCTCGCTCCGGCCGAGGCGGAGATGCTCGCCGCCATAGACGCTCACCTCGACGCGTTCGAACACACTCTTCCGGGCGCTGATGAACGCCCCGGTTCGGCCGCGGCGACCACAGGTGCGGCCGCGACGACGGGTTCGGCCGCAACGATTGGCGCGAGCGACTCGGGCCATGCCGACGGCCCCTCGGATTTCCTCATCGAGCGCAAACCCTATTCGCGGACGGTCCACACTCGCGGACTCGCCCCCGAGGCCGCTGCAGCCCTCCATGAACACGCCCTCGACGTGGTCGAGGAGTTCCCGGACATCCGTGTCATCGAAGGCCACGACATCACCGAACTCGCCGTCAAACAGGCAACGAAAGGCGACGGCATCCGGCTGCTCGCCCGTGCCGGCGAACCGACGGCAATGGGCTACCTCGGCGACGATGTCACCGATGAGGACGCCTTCGCGGCCCTCGACGAACTCACGGACTCCCGCGCTCTGAACGCTGGTCTCACCGTCAAGGTCGGGCCCGCGCCGACTCGCGCTTCATGGCGGATCGCCGATCCTGCAGCCGTGGCCGAACTGCTCGGCCGCCTCGTTGCCGAACGCACGGAATTCCTCCGCACCGTCCACGACTGAGGTCGAGCCGACTCGCCGAAGATGATCCGGTTCGCGACCGGCATCGGACCGCCTCGTCACACTCCGGTCGATCCGACTCACCGGTCGGATCCACATCACGGCAGGACCGCCTCGGCGAGGATGATTGCGATCGAAACCCGAGATCAGCGGCGCTGCGGGGGCACGGCGCTGGCCCGGAGGACGAGATCCGGGTCGACCGTGTAGTCGACATGTACGCGCGCGTCACCGGCGGCGATCATCGCGCGGATCTCGTCGATCGCCGACTGCGCCACGGTCGCCCAGTCATAGACGACCTGCGACAGGGGCGGTTGGACGACATCGGTGTCGGGGACGTCGCCGACCGTGAGCAGGGACAGGTCCCTGGGAACGTCGAGTCGCAGCCGTTGGGCGGCCTCGAGCATGCCGAAGGACAGGGACGGGGCGCAGGCGATGACGGCGGTGCAGCGCAGGTCGAGCAGCTCCTCGGCGGCTGCGACTCCGGCCATGGCTCCGCCGGCAGCCTCGACGACGGGGGCCTGATCACGGGTGGCGGGAATGTGGAGGATCCCTGCCATCGATCTGCGGAAGCCGGCGATCCGGGCCGGGGCAGCCGAATCGCGCAGCACGGCGAGCCCGATGCGCTTGTGGCCGAGGTGGACCAGGTGGGCCACGGCGGTCTCGATTCCGCCGGTCGCGTCGAGGTAGATGCGCGAGATCCCGTCGTCGTGGCGGGCATTCGAAATGCGGATGAGCGGCAGCCCGCGTTCGGCGAGCATCCCCGCAAGCACACCGGCGGCACCGCCGCCGACCACGATGGCTCCGGAGATCGTGGGCCCGCCGTGTTCGCTGCCGAGGATCGTCTCGAGGAGGGCCTCATTGCGTTCGGCGATGGCCTCGATGTGGACGACGGCGATGCCGAGTCCGAACATCCGGTTCGTCAGGATCTCCGCAAGCCGCGAATACGGGTCCACGTTGCCTGCTGACACCGCGGGTTTGATGAGCGCGATGAGCGACGAGCCGGCACCCGATCCAGCCCCAGCACCGGATCCTTTCCGTGTGCCGGATTCGGCGTACGGGGTCTGGCCGGCAGCGCCGAGGATCGCCAGAGCCTGCCGCACCTTCGCCGACGAGGCGGCCGACACCGATTCGGGATCGCGCAGAGCTCGTGAGGCGGTGGCTTTCGAGACTCCGGCAGTACCGGCGATCTCGGCGAGACGGACGTGCCGGTGCTCGGGCAGGTGTTCGCTCATTGGCGGGCCGCCGTCGTCGAGGTTCGGGCGACGAGTCGAGGACGGAACACCGGAGGCACCGAAGGCAGACCCGTCGTCGAGATCCGCAGGGTCTGCAGCGTCGCATCGATGAGGGCATTCGACAGCCCCTCGACGTCGAGGCCGAGCACCGTGGCCGGCGGGCCCGTGAACTTCATCGTCGGGGAATCGCCGAATCCGACGACCGACATG
This sequence comes from Brevibacterium sp. Lmc1, assembly GCF_057654315.1. Classification (NCBI taxonomy): domain Bacteria; kingdom Bacillati; phylum Actinomycetota; class Actinomycetes; order Micrococcales; family Brevibacteriaceae; genus Brevibacterium; species Brevibacterium sp. Lmc1. The sequence continues at coordinate 3,415,121 of NZ_CM172803.1, forward strand.
TCCCGCGGCACCTGCAGATGCCGGTTCCGCAGTCCGTGGAGGGCTCCGTGCAGCTGCAGCGCGGACTGGACGATCACCGCTGTGCAGGTCGCATCCTTGAGTTCGAGCACCGCACGCGATCCGCCGGAGAACGACTTCGGCACCCGTGAGATCCAGTCCTCGAGGTTGAGCCCGAGATTTCTGGCCGGATGTTCGGCGAGGAAGCGGCGGATGAGCTGGACGGCCAGTTCACCGCTGTCGTTGCAGATCAGCCCGATGCGCCGGTGTCCGATCGCCCGCAGATGCTCGAAGGCCGTGGTCATCCCACCGCCGAGGTCGAGGCGCGCGGCGATGACTTCCGTACCGGCTTCGGAGACCTCCTCGGTGGCGGACTGTTCGGCGACGCGGATGCAGGGGATCTCCGTATTCAGACTCGTCATCGTCGTGGTCACCAGGGCCACTGCGCCCGCCTCGATTGCGGTCTGCAGCGGTTCCGGGTCGGTTTCGACGAGCGGGCGGGTGACGAGGAGATCATGATCTTGCAGGGCCTTGGCCACGCGGGTGCAGACCTGGACCTGCCAATGTTCGGGATTGCCTGGAGCGCTGACGGCCACGAGCCGCCTCGGCGCATCATGGAGCAGGGTCGAGCGCGAATAGCCGAGCTCGCTCATCGCCTCCAGCACCTTCGCCCGGGTCGACTCGGCGACGGCACCGCGGCGACCGAGCACCCGGGAGACCGTGGCCAGAGAGACTCCGGCCCTGGCGGCGACCTCGTCCAACGTGACCTTCATACGAGTCAGTCTACTTTCGCGCCGCGGTCTGCGTCGGCGCATCGGGCGGGGTGGACGCCGCGGTATGCGTCGGCGCACAGCCATCGTGCTGAGAATCACTCTACGCTTTGTCGAATTCACAGAGCACCCCAATCATCCACCCCTTAGGATGAGAGTGACTGAGCATCCCTGCCGGGTCACCGACGACCAGCTGCTCACGGAGTTATTCAGAAGTTTTAGGAGGACTTATGTCAACGGTGTCGTTGAATGGCCTCAGTCATGTCTACGAGAACACGACGTCCGAATCCGTCCACCCGTTCAATCTCTTCGTCGATGACGGAGAGTTCCTCGTCCTCTACGGACCCAGCGGGTCGGGCAAGTCGACGATCCTGCGGATGCTGCACGGATTGGAGACCCCGAAGTCCGGCACGATCCTCATCGACGGCGCGGATATCACCCACGCCGCCGTCAACGACCGCGATGTCACCCTGGCCCTGGAGAGCTACGCGCTCTACCCGCATATGAGCGTGCGCGACAATCTCGGCTTTGCGCTGCGCGTCGACGGCCTGCCCGCCGACGAGATCACCGAACGCGTCGAATCCGTGATGGACAAGATCGGGCTGAGCGACATCCTCGATTCGGTTCCCGGTGACCTCACCCAGCTGCAGCGCCAGACCGTGGCCCTGGCGCGTGCCGTGGTGCGCCGACCCAAGGTGCTCATCATGGACGAGCCCGTGGTCAATCTCGTCCCCGAGCAGCAGGCTGAGACCCTTGCTCTCATCAAGCAGCTGCAGCAGGAGTTCGGGCTGACGACGATCTACGCCACGTCCGATCTCGAGGATGCGAAGGTCCTCGGCGACCGGATCGCCTTCCTCGATCGCGGACGGCTCATCGGCGTGGAGACACCCGACCTCGCCGAGGCGCTCGTGGCCTCGGTCTCCGACACGGACTCCTGAGCCGTGCCGGGAACCCTGCCCCCGCCGGACCCGTCAGCACAGGCCTCACCGTCGGCGACGACGCCGATCGACGCGGCCGCATCGGTCGGCACCGCCGCATCGGTCGGCACCGCCGTTCCCGCGCCGGAGATCCACACTGTCCGGAACGCCGATCATGCGGCCCTGGCCGAGCTCCCCTGGCACCTGCCCCTGGCCGAGTGGCCGGAGAAGCTGCTCGGCGGTCTGCCCCGCGGAATCTCCCGCCACGTCGTGCGCTATGTCGAGATCGGAGACGAAGTCCTCGCGATCAAGGAGACCGACGACGCGCAGGCCACGCGTGAGTTCGACATCCTCGGCGCGCTCGGCAACCTCGACGTCCCCCTCGTCGAGGCCCGCGCCGTCGTCGGAGGGCGCAGGACCGCATCGGGTCAGGCACTCAAGGGCGCTCTCATCACCGCCTATCTCGAGTTCTCGCTGCCCTACCGTGCACTGTTCTCCCGGGACCTGGCCGAGGACACCGGCGGCCGCCTCGTCGACGCTCTGGCTGTTCTGCTCGTCCGCCTCCACCTCGTCGGCTTCTATTGGGGAGACGTGTCGCTGTCGAACACGCTCTTCCGCCGCGACGCCGATGCCTACGCCGCCTATGTCGTCGACGCCGAGACCGGCGAGCTGCACGACCAGCTCTCCGACGGGCAGCGGAACATGGACCTGCGGATCGCGCGGATGAACATCGCCGGGGACTTCCTCGACCTGCAGGCCGCGGGACTCGTCGCTCCCGAGACCGATCCGCTGGCGGCCGGTGAACGGCTCTGCGAGTCGTACAACGCGCTGTGGGCGGAGCTGACCCGGGTCGAGGAATTCAGCGTCGACGAACGTTGGCGCATCGACGAACGCATCCGCCGCCTCAACGACCTGGGCTTCGACCTCGGCGAACTGACCGTGACGACGGATCTCGACGGCATCAGCCTCCTCGTGTCCCCGAAGGTCGTCGAACCCAACCACCACTCACGGCGTCTGCTGCGCCTGACCGGGATCGGCGCGAACGAAAACCAGGCCCGAGCGATGCTCAACGACCTCGATTCGTTCCGTTCGGCTCCCGAGATCGCCGAATTCGACGAACTCGACGAATCCCAAGCCGCCCGCCGCTGGCTCGACGAGGTGTACAAACCCCTCATCCAGGCGATCCCGGAGAACCTCACCCGCAAGCTCGAACCCGGGCAGATCTTCTACGAATTCGCCGAGCACCGCCGCACCATGGCGCGCGCCCGTCAGCGCGACATCCCCACGATGGAGGCCATCGCCTACTTCATCGTCGACTACCTGGCGAACCTCCCCGACGAGATCCGCTACGTCGACAGCAAGAAATTCTGACCCCCTCCCCGAGGCGGTCCTGACCTCAGCCGATGTTCCACAAGGTGAAACGGGAACGGCGGGACCGCCTCGGCGGGCATACCTTTGAAGTCCACGGAGCGACACCGGTGTCGCTCCGGAACCGAACCCCGCCCGGAAGGATTCCCGATGTCGACGAACGAGCCGATGCCCACGAACGAGAACAACCCGTCGATCCCGTCCCTGTTCGACCTCAGCGGCCGCACGGCCGTCGTCGTCGGGGCCGGCTCCGGACTGGGGCAGGCCAGCGCGATCGGGCTCGCCGATGCGGGGGCGCACGTCGTCGCCGCCGACCTCAACCTCACCGGCGCCGAGGAGACCGCCGCCCTCATCGCCGCTCGCAGGAGCGGGTCGGCCGCCCACTCATCGGCGCAGGGTTCGGAGTCGGACGGATCGGCTGCACCGGGAGCGGACGGAACGGCCACGGCTGCAGCCGTTGACATCACGGACACGGCCTCCGTCGATGCCCTCGTGGACGCCTGGGCCGATGCCGAGATCCTCGTCATCACACCGGGAGCGAACGTGCGCAAACGCCTCGTCGACACCACCGATGACGAGTTCGACCGGGTCATCGACATCAACCTCAAGGGCACGTACCGGCTGATGCGCGGTTTCGGCCGTGAGATGGGTGAGCGGGGTCGCGGATCGATCGTCACCTACGCCTCATTCCGGGCGCTGGCCATCGAACCCGGCCAGGGAATCTATGCGGCAGCGAAAGCCGGTGTCGTCCAACTGACGAAGACGATGGCCAGCGAGCTCGGAGGCAAGGGCGTGCGCGTCAATGCGATCCTGCCCGGCCCGTTCGACACGCCCCTGACGCAGCAGATCAAGGCCGACGGCAAGTGGTGGGACGCGTATGCGGACAAGACCGCCCTGGGCCGCTGGGGTCGCCTGCACGAGATCGCCGGGCCCGTTCTGTTCCTCGCCTCGGACGCCTCGAGCTATGTCACCGGGCACTCGCAGCTCGTCGACGGCGGCTGGATGGCGCAGGACGGCCGGTTCACCCCCGACGTGTGAGATCCGCGACGCTGCGGGGCGGAGTGACCAGTGACCGCGCGGGGAACCGGCGAGACAATATTCATGATTATGCAAGAATATTCAGATGACCGTTTCGCACACTCCGCCCACCCCTCCGGCGCACACTCCCACAGGAGTGCTGCGGCAGCTGGGGCGACGTAAGTCGATCAGCGCCATGACCGCCGAGGCCCACACCGATGCGCAGTCCGCGCAGCAGGGTGGACTGCGGCGGACCTTCGGCGTCTTCCAGCTGACGATGATCAGCGTCGGCGCCACCTTGGGCACGGGAATCCTCGTCATCCTCGGCGAGGCCGTGCCTGTGGCCGGACCCGCTGTGTGGCTCGCCTTCGTTCTCGCCGGAATCACCGCGCTGCTGTCGGCGGTCAGCTATGCCGAGATGGCCGGAATGGTGCCGGTGTCCGGGTCGAGCTACTCGTATTCCTACGCCACCCTGGGTGAGGGCGTCGCCTGGGTCTGCGGCTGGTGCCTCGTCCTCGAATACGCGGTCTCGGTCGCGGCGGTCGCCGTCGGCGCCGCCGACTACGTCAACGAGACCCTGCGCGTCTTCGGCCTCGAGCTGCCCGCGTCCCTGACCACAGGGCCGGGCCTGGCCGAGTATCCCGGCGGCGTCATTAATGTCTCGGCCCTCATCGTCGTGGCCTTGGCGACCGTGCTGCTCATGCGCGGCGCGCGCGAATCCGGTGTCGTCAACACGATTCTCGTCTTCGTCAAGATCGGCATCCTCGTCTTCTTCGCCATCGTCGCGTTCACCGCGTTCAAGGCCGGCAACTTCGCGCCGATGCTGCCGATGGGTGCCGCCGGAGTCACTGCGGCCGCATCCAGCGTGTTCTTCTCCTATATCGGCTTCGATGCCGCGTCCACGGCCGGTGAGGAAGCGAAGAATCCGCGCCGGGATCTGCCGCGGGCGATCATCTTCTCGATGCTCATCGTCACCTCGATGTATGTCCTTGTCGCCGTCGCAGCGATCGGTGCACGGCAGTGGCAGTGGTTCGACGGCGCTCACGCCCCGCTGGTCCAGATCGTCGAGGAGATCACCGGGTCGAATATCGCGGTGCTGCTTTTCGCGGTGGCCGCGGTGCTCGCGATCTTCTCCGTCGTCATCACCGTGCTCTACGGTCAGTCGCGGATCCTGCTGACGATGGCCAGGGACGGAATGGTGCCGAAGATCTTCGGCCGCGTCTCCCAGCGCACCGGCACTCCCCTGGTCGGCACTCTCATCGTCGGCGGCCTTGTGGCCATCACGGCGGCGTTCATTCCGCTCGGCGAACTCGCCGACGCCACGAGCATCGGCACCCTGTTCGCGTTCTGCCTGGTCAACATCGCCGTCATCTACCTGCGGTTCAAACGCCCCGACCTCGAGCGCTCATTCAAGGTTCCGTTCGGGCCGGTCGTGCCCGCGCTGGGAGCCGTGGCGTGTGCGTTCCTCATGATCAACCTCGGCGGGCGGACATGGATCGTCTTCGGAGCGTGGATGGTCGTCGGCGCGATCGTCTACTTCACCTACAGCCGCCGCCACTCGAGAGTCGGGGCATTGGACGAGCAGACCTACCGCGCCTCCCTCTAATTACTACCTGACGGCGGCCCAGCAACCTCGCGCGAGGTTGCTGGGCCGCCGTCAGGTAGTAATAGGGGTCAGGGGCGGCGGGCTCTCGCCACCTCGTAGAGGGACACGGCAGCGGCGATGCCCGCATTGAGCGACTCGGTGGTCGCGGCGATCGGGATCGACACGATCTGATCGCACTTCTCCGCGATGAGCCGCGACAGCCCCTTGCCTTCGGAGCCGACGACGATGCACAGCGGGTCGCGGGTGAAGGTCAGTTCGGGCAGCTCGACGTCGCCGTCCATGTCGAGGCCGACGACGAAGACGTTCTGCTTCTTCAGCTCGTCGATCGCCCTGGCCAGGTTGACCACCTGTGCCACGCGGATGCGCGATGCGGCGCCGGCCGAGGTCTTCCAGGCCGCGGCCGTCATCGAAGCAGCGCGACGTTCGGGGATGATCACTCCGTGACCGCCGAAGGCCGCCGTCGACCGGACGATGGCACCGAGGTTGCGCGGATCCGTGATCCCGTCGAGGGCCACGAGCAGCGGCGTTTCGGCGCGTTCGGCCGCGAACTCGAGCAGATCGGAGGGATCGGCGTAGTCGTAGGGCGGGACCTGCAGGGCGATGCCCTGGTGGATCGCGTCATCGGTGAGCCGGTCGAGGTCGGGCTTGCTCGCTTCGAGCATCGAGATGCCGCGCTGAGTCGCGAGAGTGATGGACTCGCGGACCCGATCGTCGGAGTCGATGCGCCCGGAGACGTACATCGCGGTGGCCGGTACGCCCTCGCGCAGAGCTTCGAGGACCGAATTGCGCCCGGCGACCATATTCGGTCCGAGTTCCTTCTTCTTCCGCTTTGCCTGCGCCGAGGCGTTCGAGCTCTTGCGCTGCTGCGCGGCCTTGTGCGCCTTATGGTAGACGCGGTCCTCGGCTTTCGGCGTCGGTCCCTTGCCGCGCAGGCCGCGCTTGTTCTTACCGCCCGACCCCTTGGTCGGACCCTTCTTCGAACCGCCGGAGCGGGGATTGGAAGCCATCTGATTCCTTCAAATACGTTGGGGCCGCGAGCTCGTGCCCGTGGCCGAAATTCGTCGCCCTCAGCCCTCGCCGAGGTGGTAGCGGTAGCCGTCGGACGTGTCCTCGATGACGACGCCGGCCGCGGCCAGTTCGTCCCGCAGAGCATCCGCGGTGGCGAAGTCCTTCTCCGCCTTCGCCTCGGCCCGTCGCTCGGCCATGGCGGCCACGAGGGAGTCGAGCGCCGACTCCGCCTTGGCATCGGCCGCGGAACCGGCCCAGACCTCAGCGCTGGGATTGACACCGAGGATGTCGAGCATGAGCTCCACCTCGGCGACGATCCGCGTCAGGCCTTCCCGGTCGCTGCCGGAGTCGAGGAGCTTCGCCCCTTCGCTCACAGAGGCGAAGACCACGGACAGGGCACGAGGCACACCGAGGTCGTCGTCGAGGGCGGCGGCGAATTCGGCGGGCACGTCGACGCTGCGTGAACCGTAGGCGTCGCTGACGTCCGGCAGCGCCGGCGCGTCCGCGCCGAGCGTCTGGCGGGCGCGCTGGAGGAAGTTCTGCAGCCGTTCGAGCGAGGCCGCTGAGCGTTCCATCGCCTCGTTCGAGAAGTCGAGGATCGACCGGTAGCTGGCACCGGTGAGGAAGTAGCGCACGGCCAGCGGGCTGAACGTGTCGAACAGGTCAGAGGCGAAGACCGAATTGCCCAGAGACTTCGACATCTTGTCCCCGCCCACGTTGAGCAGGCCGGAATGCATCCAGATGTTCGCGAACTGGTCCCCGGCGGCACGGGACTGCGCCAGCTCGTTCTCATGGTGCGGGAAACGCAGGTCGAGTCCGCCGCCGTGGATGTCGAAGTTCGACCCCAGGTACTTCGTCGACATGGCCGAGCACTCGATGTGCCAACCCGGTCGGCCCCGACCCCAGGGTGAGGGCCAGGAGGCGGTGATCGGTTCGGAGTCCTTGTGGGCCTTCCACAGGGCGAAGTCCCGGGCGTCCTTCTTCCCGCGCAGCTCAGCGCCCTCCGACAGTTCCATGTCGTCGAGTCTCTGGTTCGTCAGTGCCCCGTAGTCGCTCCACGAGGCGGCGTCGAAGTAGACATCGGCGCTGCCGTCGAGCGCGGGGTAGGCATGACCGGCTTCGATGAGGCGGGAGATGAGTTCGATCATCTCCGTGATGTGCCCGGTTGCGCGCGGTTCGCTGCTCGGCGGCAGAACGTCGAGCGCGTCGTAGGCTGCGGTGAAGGCGCGTTCGTACTTGTACGCGTGAGCGAACCACTCCCGCCCCTCTTCGACGGACTTCGACAGGATCTTGTCGTCAATGTCGGTGACGTTGCGGATCACGGTCACCCGGTAGCCGCTGTAGAGCAGCCAGCGGCGCAGCGTGTCGAACACCGAGGCCGACCGCAGGTGGCCGATGTGCGGCTCGCCCTGCACCGTGGCGCCACAGACGTAGATACCGACCTGACCGTCGTTGACGGGGCGCAGTTCTTCGGTCGTGCGGCTGGCGGTGTTATAGAGCGAGATAGTCACGCCCACAAGTCTACCGGGCCTGGCTGATTTCCCCGTTTCCCGATATTCGATACACGACTGTTACGCGGCTCACGTGATGCGTGGCACATCACTCAGCAAGTTCCCAGTAAAGTGGACGCAAGAAATGAAGACCGAGGCGAGAGACCTTCTCGCATAGCGGACTTCGAACGAGCCCGACCGTCTCACGGACGAGACTGCGTGGGCTGACTCGGTCACGAATCCCCGGGACCGCCACAGAAAGGACACCATGTCTCTCAAGACATCACCCCAGAGGGAGGTCTTCGCCACCCGCGGCGCGTTCATCTTCGCTGCCATCGGTTCGGCCGTCGGCCTCGGCAACATCTGGCGCTTCCCCTATGTCACCTACGACAACGGCGGCGGCGCCTTCATCATCCCCTACCTCGTCGCACTCCTGACAGCGGGCATCCCGCTGCTGTTCTTCGACTACGCCATGGGGCACCGTTCACGCGGCTCGGCCCCGCTCTCGTTCCGCATGGCATCGAAGGTCGCCGAACCCATCGGCTGGTTCCAGACCGGAGTCGCCTTCGTCATCGGCATCTACTACGCAGCCATCATCGGCTGGGCCGGCTGCTACATGTTCTTCTCCCTCAACCAGGCCTGGGGAGACGATGCGGCCACCTTCTTCCAGTCCGACTTCCTCAACCTCTCCGACCCGGGAATCTCGATGGAGTTCGTGCCCGCGGTGCTCATCCCGATCATCATCGTCTGGATCATCACCCTGGGCATTCTGCTTCTGGGTGTGCAGAACGGCATCGCCGGATTCTCGAAGATCTTCATTCCGCTGCTGGTGATCCTGTTCCTCGCACTCGTCGTCAGGGCACTGTTCCTGCCCGGCGCAGCCGAGGGCCTCAACGCCCTCTTCACGCCCGACTTCGCAGCTCTGACTGATCCGAATGTGTGGATCGCGGCATACGGGCAGATCTTCTTCTCACTGTCCATCGGCTTCGGCATCATGATCACCTACGCCTCGTACTTGAAGAAGAAGACGAACCTCACCGGCTCCGGCCTCGTCGTCGGCTTCTCGAACTCCGCGTTCGAGATCCTCGCCGGCGTCGGTGTCTTCGCCGCTCTCGGATTCATGGCAGCAGCACAGGGCACTCAGGTCTCCGAGGTCGCGGACTCCGGCATCGGCCTGGCGTTCATGGCCTTCCCCACACTCATCTCCGAGATGCCCGGCGGCGGACTGTTCGGCTTCGCGTTCTTCGCCTGCCTCGTCTTCGCCGGCCTGACCTCGCTCGTCTCGATCGTCCAAGTGCCGATCCAGGCGCTGCGTGAGAAGTTCAGGTTGGGGAACAAGGCATCGATCATCCTGGTCGGCGGTGTGATGGCAATCATCTCGATCCTGCTCCTGCCCACCGTCACCGGACTCTACGTGCTCGACACGATAGATGCCTGGGCCAACAACATCGGCATCGTCGGCGGCGCCGTCGTCGGCCTCATTGTGATCGGATGGGCGCTGCGGAAGCTACCGGTCCTGCGCGATCACCTCAACGCGATCTCGAGCTTCAAGGTCGGCTGGTTCTGGATGATCATCCTCGGCGGAGTGACCACGCTGGTGCTCGCCTATATGCTCATCCATCAGATCATCACCTACGCCACCGAGGGATACGAGGACTACCCGACCCTGATCACCGGGGTTATGGGCTGGGGCATGATCGGCCTGCTCGTCGTGGCAGCGATCGTCCTCACGCTCATCAAGTGGCCGAAGCAGACGATCGACGAGGCGGAGGCGGCGATCGCCGATTCCGCAGCCGAAGAGAATCTCCGCAACGAAACCAAGGGAGACTGAAATGGGTACCTCAGCAATCATCATGATGGTCATCGCCATGGTCACCGTATGGGGCGGACTCGGCGCCGCGATCATGCACCTGCGCAAGCACCCCGACGAGGAGTGAGCACCGCGCCCACTCCGACGGCATGAGACGACGAAGGCGGTCCGATCCCCGATGACAGGGATCGGACCGCCTTCCTCGTGCTCATGTGTAATTCCCTCGCCGAGGCGGCCGGGCCGTGGTCACGGCCGCCTCGGCGAGGCCGGGGTGACCCTGCGGTCATCCCGGCGACGGTGCCGCGGTTACGCTTCGGCCACCTCGGCGGGCCGGTTGAGTCGACTGTGCTTCCGCGAATAGGCGAAATACACGACGAGGCCGATGACCAGCCACACGAGGAAGCGGATCCACGTGTCCATGTTGAGGTTGAGCATGAGATAGAAGCAGACGATCGCGGAGACGATCGGCAGCACCGGGACGAACGGAACCTTGAACGGGCGCTCGAGCTCCGGACGGGTCCGACGCAGCACGATGACACCGATCGAAACAAGCACGAAGGCCGAGAGCGTGCCGATGTTGACGAGCTCGGCGAGCGTCGACAGGGGCACGAACGCGGCGATGACCGCGATGATCACGCCGGTGATGATCGTGAACCGGTACGGAGTGCCGAACTTCGGGTTGGTCTTCGCCAGCCACTGCGGCAGCAGGCCATCGCGAGCCATGGAGAAGCCGACGCGCGTCTGCCCCATGAAGAGGATCATGCACACGACGATGAGGCCGATGCAGGCTCCGATCGCAATGAGGTTGCCCATCAGGGGAAGACCCGCATTGACGAACGCGGTCGCCAGCGGGGCACCGTCTTCGGGGTCGATGTCCTTGTAGTTCTGCATACCGGTGATCACCAGGGAGACGGCGATGTAGAGTCCGGTGACGATAGCCAGGGAGCCGAAGATGCCGATAGGCAGGTTTCGCTGCGGATTCTTCGTCTCCTCTGCTGTGGTGGCAACGACGTCGAAGCCGATGAACGCGAAGAACACCATGGCTGCTGCTGCGAAGATGCCTCCGATGCCGAAGACGCTCGGGTCGAGTCCGAAGAGCCCCTGAACGACAGGCAGGTGCATCATCGATCCGCCGGTGTCGGCAGGCTCTTCCGCCGGCGGGATGAACGGCACCCAGTTCGAGACCTTGACGAAGAAGAGCCCGACGATGATGACGGCGAGGACGACGAGGACCTTGAGGAAGGTGACGATGATGTTGATCCGGCTCGACAGCTTGATGCCGGTGACCAGAACGATCGTCAGACCCAGTACAAGCAGCCCCGCGGGCAGGTTGATCCAGCCGCCCTCGGCTGTGGCGATGGCATCGGGGATGGCGAACGGCGTGCTCTCGAGGACTACCGCGAGGTACTGACTGAATGAGGTCGCGAGCGCTGCCGACCCGACGGTGAATTCGAGGATGAGATCCCAACCGATGATCCAAGCCAACAGTTCGCCCATGGTCGCAAAGGTGAACGTGTAGGCGCTGCCGGCAACCGGCACCGTCGACGCGAATTCGGCGTAGCACAGCGCCGCAAGGCCACAGGCGACGCCGGCGATGAGGAAGGACAGCGCGATGCCCGGCCCGGCGTTCGTCGCGGCGGCGTGCCCGGTGAGGACGAAGATGCCGGCGCCGATGCAGACGCCCACGCCGAAGATGACGAGGTCGAGTGCGCCGAGGTTCTTCTTCAGCTGATGTTCGGGGTCTTGAGTGTCACGGATGCTCTGCTCGATGGACTTCGTGCGTTTCCATTCGCCTGCCATGACTCCTCCTTTGCAGTATGGCAGTGAGAACCGCACCGCCGAAAGTGACGCGGATCACTGAGATTGAGTTTACCGGTCAATGATAAACCACAATGTGAGACGTATTCACCACTCTGGCCGTCGCCTCAGATCGCGGCTCCGCCCACCGCCTGCGATCCCCGTTCCGCCAGGGAAGAACCGCCGGACGCAACAGCGCCGACTTCCGCTCCGCATGCCCCTCAGAGTGCACGAGACCGACGACCGATCGAGGCTGCCCGACGGACGGTTCCGCCCTCTCTGAACCATGTCAGCGCACGTAGGTGCACTGATTTCCGGACCGACCTGGTCGAGCCCAGCGTGCTTGGTTAGGGTGGGGACTGTGAGCACCCCATTCCGGGGTACGCTCAGTCCACTTCGGGTGTTCCCATCCGCGGACACCCGTCACCGAAGACATTTAGGAGACGCAATGCCACAGACCGTCAAGGGCGTCATCTCCCGCAGCAAGGGAGCCCCGGTCGAACTCACCGACATCGTCATCCCGGACCCGGGACCAGGCGAGGTCGTCGTCGATGTGAAGTCGTGCGGCGTCTGCCACACAGACTTCCACTACCGCGAGGGCGGGATCAGCGATGACTACCCGTTCCTGCTCGGCCACGAGTCCGCCGGAGTCGTCTCCGAAGTCGGCGAAGGAGTCACCGAGGTCGCGGTCGGCGATTTCGTCATCCTCAACTGGCGCGCCATCTGCGGCGACTGCCGGGCCTGCAAGCGCGGAGAACCCTGGTACTGCTTCGACACCCACAATGCCTCGCAGAAGATGACCCTGCCCGACGGCACCGAGCTCGAAGCAGCTCTGGGCATCGGTTCGTTCGCCGAGAAGACACTCGTCGCAGCGGGCCAGTGCACGAAGGTCCCCGAGGCGGATCCTGCAGTCGTGGGTCTGCTCGGCTGCGGAATGATGGCCGGGATCGGAGCTGCCATCAATACCGGTGAGGTCACCCGCGGCAAGTCCGTGGCCGTGATCGGCGCCGGCGGTGTCGGCTGCGCGGCGATCGCCGGTTCGGCTCTGGCCGGGGCGAACACGATCATCGCCCTCGACATCGATGAGAAGAAGCTGTCCTGGGCCAGCGACTTCGGTGCCACGGACACGGTGTCGACGAAGGACATGAGCGAGGACGAGGTCGTCGCAGCGATCCAGGAGCGCACCGGAGGCTTCGGCGCCGATGTCGTCATCGACGCCGTCGGACTCCCCGCCACCTGGCGCCAGGCCTTCTACGGCCGCGACCTCGCAGGCACCGTCGTCCTCGTCGGTGTGCCGACCCCGGAGATGGAGCTCACGGTTCCGCTGCTCGATGTGTTCGGCCGCGGCGGCAAGCTCAAGTCCTCCTGGTACGGTGACTGCCTGCCCGACCGCGACTTCCCGATGCTCGTCGACCTCTACCAGCAGGGACGTTTCCCGCTCGAGAAGTTCGTGTCCGAACGCATCGGCATCGGCGATGTCGAATCCGCTTTTGAGAAGATGGCCAAGGGCCAGGTCCTACGATCGGTGGTGGAACTGTAATGACAGCTATTGAACATCTCGTCACATCAGGCACGTTCTCCCTGGACGGAGAGACGCACAACGTCGACAACAACGTGTGGATCATCGGCGATGATTCCGAGGTCATCGTCATCGACCCTGCCCATGATGTCGACGCGATCGCCGAGGCGGTCGGATCCAGAGACGTCAAGGCCATCCTGCTCACGCACGGTCACGACGATCATGTGCGCGTCGTCCGCGACTTCGCACAGCGAGTGGGCAACCCCACCGTGTACCTCAATCCCGACGACTATGTGCTGTGGGATATGACCTTTGAGAACTACCGTCCCGACGGACAGATCGCCCACGGCGACACCTGGACCGTCGGCGGAATCAAACTCAAGGCCCTGCACACTCCCGGCCACTCCCCCGGTTCGACGTGCTTCTTCGTCGAGACCGGCCTGCCGGCTCCGGCATCGGCCGGTGCCGGACGGGCCGTCGGTCCGGTGCTGTTCTCCGGAGACACCCTGTTCAACGGCGGCCCCGGAGCCACGGGACGGTCGCATTCGAGCTTCGAGACCATCATCGAATCGATCCGCGACGTGCTCTTCCCGCTGCCCGAGGCGACCGTCGTGCTCACCGGGCACGGCGATTCCACGTCGATCGGCGCGGAGAGCCCGGCCCTCGAGGACTGGATCAAACGCGGACACTGAGCCGCCGCGGGCCGGGCTCAGACCGCTCGCCGACTAAGACGCAGATCGCATAGCCGACCTGCCTGCGGTCAGGCTGTGACCGACCAGCGCAACTCGCAGACGCGGGTCGCGACCCACACGGGTTCGCGACCCGCGTCTGCGCATTCCGCCCCTGCCGGATAGACTCGTCGGGTGCCTGAATCACAGTCTTCGCAGCCCGCCGAGTCAGCGTCCGCCTCGGCCTCGGGTTCTTCTGATACCTCGTCCAACGGCCTCAAGGTGGGGATGAAGCCCCGCCACCTGGTGATGATGAGCCTCGGCTCGGCGATCGGCGCCGGTCTCTTCGTCGGCTCCGGTGCCGGAGTGCAGGCGGCTGGTCCCGCCGTGCTCATCTCATACGTCGTCGCGGGTCTCATCGTCATCTTCGTCATGCGGGCGCTGGGCGAACTCGTCGCCGCCGACCCGAATCCGGGTGCGTTCTCGCACTATGCGGGCAAGGCCATGGGCCCGGCCGCGGCCTTCGCCGTCGGTGCTCTGTGGTGGGTCCAGCTGTGCCTCGTCGTCGCCGCCGAGGCCACCGCCGCCGCGCAGATCGCCGCTTCCTATATTCCGGCAGTCCCCCAGTGGGTCATCGCCTTGGCGATCATGCTCGTCTTCACGGCCATCAACCTCACCACTTCGGGCAGCTTCGGTGAGTTCGAGTTCTGGTTCTCACTCATCAAGGTCGCCTTCGTCGTCCTCTTCGTCGTGCTCGGTGCCGCGTACCTGTTCGGGTGGACCCCGGCCGAACCGCCCGCTCAGATCTTCGCCGACGGGTTCATGCCCACCGGCATCTCCGGCATCGCCGCCGGACTGCTCGTCGTCGCGTTCGCCTTCGGCGGCATCGAGATCGTTGCGGTCGCCGCGGCCGAGACCGCGAATCCCGAGCGCAGCGTCTCCCAGGCGATCAAGACGATCGTGTGGCGCATCCTGTTCCTCTACATCGGGTCGGTGGCAATCATCGTCCTCGTCCTGCCGTGGACGGACGACCGCCTGGCAGAGTCGCCTTTCGTGGCCGTTCTCGAGACCGCCGGGCTGCCGTTCATCGCCTCGCTGCTGGCCGCGGTCATCGTCATCGCGCTGCTGTCGTCGATGAACGCGAACATCTATGGGGCGTCCCGGATGTCGTTCTCGATGTCGCAGCGGTCCATGCTGCCGCGCGGGCTCGGCCGGACCAATCGCCGCGGTGTCCCCGTGCCTGCGGTGCTGGCCACCTCGGCGTTCGGCTTCGTCGCCGTCGCACTCAACTATTTCTGGGCCGCCGAGGTCCTCGGGGTCCTGCTCAACATCGTCGGCTCGACGCTCATCGTCACCTGGGTCGCCACCCTTGTATCGCAGATCGTTCTGCGTCGTCGCGCCGAGGCGGCCGGTCGGTCCCTGCCGTTGCGCATGTGGGGCTACCCGTGGCTGTCGTATGTCACCTTGGCCGGGATCGCCGTGATCATCGGGCTCGGCCTGACCGTCGAATCCGTGCGCTTCCAGATCGTCGGCACGCTCATCTTCGTCGTCGCGCTCTACCTCGTCGGAGTCATCGTCACGAAGCGTCACCCGAACGCGAAGGTCTGAGCCCGCCGTTCACCGCCACCGAGGCGGCTGTCGGCTTCCGCGCCCGGACCGCGGCAGTCCCCCACCCCCGGACCGCGGCAATCTCCAGCGGCCGGACCGTTGCGATCTCCCTCGCGGCCGGTTGCTCAGTCGCAGCCTTCGTCCAATGCGGGCATCTGAACTCGTCGAGCCTCAATCGTCAAGTGCGTCCAATGCAGCAACGAGCTCCCGCAGGGCGTGGGCTGAATCTGCCGTTTCCGCCCAGCCGGCGAGCATGTCCCGGGTCTGGCCCACGTGCCGGTTGAAGTGCCTGCCCGCATAGCTCGTCACGTCGATCGGCACGATCCTCTCGACTGCTTCGAGCACGAAGTGCGCGGCGGAACCGAACACGGGAACCTGCGCCCCGAGGCGGGTCCGCACTGCTTCGCTCGCTGCCTTCACGGGGCGATCAAGGTGTGATTTCAGTGCGGCCCAGCTGCCGTCGCGGACGCTGAGTTCGGCGACGAAGGGAATGAACACCCTCGGCGGCAGAAGCACGGCTTCCATCGGCACTGGCAGAACGAGTCGACCCAGCCTGCTGACAAGCGAACGCACCGCGGTCGAGGGTCCGGCGACGAAGAACCGCGGCGCACCTGCAGGTGCCCAGAACCTCACTTCATGCCCGGGTTCGGCCTTTCTGCCGACCTCTCCGTCGAGACCGCCGGTTGTGAGCACACCTCCGTCGGCCGCCTCGGTCCGGTTACCCTCTGTACGCACACCTCCGTCGGCATCCCCGGCACGGCTGCCCTCAGCGCGAACAACCTCAGCCGGCGCGCCTGGGTCCAGTCGCTCGGACAGGAACGCGGGTCCGAATATGACTGCTTGAGTGCCGGGGAAGACTGCTCGTGCTCGATCGAGGTCTCCCTCGACCTGGCTCGTCGTCGCAATGAACGCGGGCGAGATGTCCCGAATCGCCGAGACCACCTCTGCATCGAGATCATCCGGCCGAGTCGTGAGCACGATGAGGTCCCAGCTCCCATCTGCGGCAGCAGCAGCCCAGTCTGAGATCGTCACCCGCCGAGTCGCAGCTACGCGAGTCACCGACCAGCCACTGCCCGCGCTCGCTTGTCTGCCTTCAGCTCCCTCGGTTTCTCGCTCGTTTTCTCGCTCGTTTTCTCGCCCGGTTCCTCCCCCGGTTTCTCCCCCGGTTGCTCCCCTGTTGTTGCCTCCGGCTCGCCCACCTCCTTGCCTGCAGCTGCCGTGTCCACCTCCCACCCCGCCGGGATCGGTCGGGTCGAAGGTGCTCACGCGCCACGGAAAGGCCGCCCGCCCATTGGGACCAGCGGTGCGGGAGACGACGGCGACCTCATGGCCATCGGTGAAGAGCGCGGACCCGGCGATGCCGATGGCGCCGGCTCCTTGGAAGAGGACTCTCACTGCTTGTTCCTTCCTCGGCGCACCTGGCTCGGTTCGAACAGAGAAGTGCGTCTGACTCGATACTGGTGGTTCAGAGCTGTTGAATCAGTTCGTATGAATCAAGGCGGTGGCGATGGCGGCGATTCCTTCGCCTCGCCCGGTCAGTCCGAGTCCGTCAGAGGTGGTGCCCGAGACCGACACGGGTGCGCCGGCAGCAGCCGACAGCACCTGTTGGGCCTCTGCACGGCGCGTGCCGATCTTCGGTCGATTGCCGATCACCTGGACGGAGATGTTTCCGATCTCGAAACCCGCCGCGCGCACGATGCGGGCCGCCTCGGCGAGCAGCACCGAACCCGAGGCACCGGCGAATTCCGGACGATCGACCCCGAAGTGCTCACCGAGGTCGCCGAGCCCCGCGGCGGAGAACAGCGCGTCGCAGCAGGCGTGGGCGGCCACATCGGAGTCCGAGTGTCCTTCGAGTCCTCGTTCGCCCGGCCACAGCAGTCCCGCAATCCACAACTCGCGCGCGGGATCGGCGGCGAAGGCATGGACATCGACGCCGGTGCCGATGTGTGGAATGATCTGATTCATCGTGGCTCCTTCGCCGCATCCAACGCATCTGCTCTGTGGACTTCAGCTCGGTCGCGCATTCGGGCGAGCTGTTCCGCGAGGACGAGGTCGAGCGGATAGGTGATCTTCAGCGCCTCTTCGTCACCGTCGACGGCGACAACCTCAACGCCGAGGCGTTCGACGAGCCCCGCATCGTCCGTCGGCAGCACTCTGCCCTGCCGGCCTTCCCCGGCCGTCGGATCTGCCTCTGCAGTCGAGCCCGCGCCGTCGGTTGGGCAAGCGTCATCGGTCGTGACAGTGCCATCGGCCAAGCCAGCCCTTTTTGACGCGCCGACCCAGTCGGCAGCAAACTCGTCATGGGCCCGCCTGAGCACCTCGGCGCGGAACCCCTGAGGCGTCTGGACCCGTCGCAGCTCGGCCCGGTCAAGATCGCCCCACACCACTGCACGCCCGCCGGCGCCCACAGCGACGGCATGATCCGGATTGTCTGGTCGATCCGCGGTGGTTTCAGCGCCAGAATCGCCGTGGATCGACCAAACAATCCCATTGGAAGCGCGCTCCGCACCCGTGCCTGCACCTGAGCTCGGATCCGCACCGACGGTCTCGTGCGAGACGACCCTCCGCACGGTGTCGATCATCGGCAGAACCGGAACGACCGCCTCGGCGCCGGATTGCAGCGCGGCGACCACTCGGGTGAACACATCGGGCGGGGTCAGACACCTCGCCGCATCATGGATGAGAACGTATTCCGCATCTCGGTCAAGTTTCAAGGCTGTTTGCACCGAAGAATTTCGATCACCGCCACCTGCTACGGCTGTAATTGAAATTTCGCATTTCATCCGCGTGGCCACTTCGGCGATTTCTTCTTGCGCCCGCAAAAGAAACTCCTCAGGAGCAGCCACCACGATTGTGGAGGCGACTCCCGAGGATATGATCGTCTCGAGGCTGCGGGCCAGAAGGGTCCGACCGTTCACACGGACGAAGGCCTTCGGCTCGCTGCAACCCAGACGGGATCCCGACCCTGCGGCCGGGACGATGACACAGGTGCTCAGGATGCGAGCACTTCGTCCAGCAGAGCTTCTGCTTCGGACTCTTCCTTCTTCTCGGCCAGTGCGAGTTCGGAGACGAGGATCTGGCGGGCCTTCGAGAGCATGCGCTTCTCGCCGGTCGACAGGCCACGGTCCTGCTCTCGGCGCCAGAGGTCACGGACGACCTCGGCTACCTTGATGACGTCACCGGACTGCAGCTTCTCGACATTGGCCTTGTATCGACGGGACCAGTTCGCGGGCTCTTCGACGAATTCGGCACGCAGGACGTTGAAGACCTTTTCAACGCCTTCTTCACCGACGACATCTCGCACACCGACCAGATCGCAGTTCTCTGCCGGAACTTCGATCACGAGATCGCCATGGGCGACCTGGAGCTTGAGATACAGCTTCTCCTCACCTTTGATGGCACGTTTCTTGATTTCTTGGATTGTCGCTGCACCGTGATGTGGATAGACAACAGTGTCGCCGACCTGGAAACTCATATTCTCTTCAAACCCCTTTCGCGGAATACCAGTTTACCATGAGGCTCGCCACAGAAATCGTTCAGGGTAGCGAATCTTCATGCTAGGCTCCGCCTCTGCCGCGCACCGCGATGAGCCCGGCTGCCGCCTCTGCCAGCGAGTACATCGGGAGAGGGCGCATTGCCGAGAAGCTCGGCCGAGATCCTCGACCAACCACGATGCAGACCGAACTTCGCTGCCTCTTCACCGAAACTTCAACCGCGACGCGCCCGAGCGTCGCGGAACCTCGTCCACTCCGACCACCCGGTTCTACAGCGGGTCAAAAACCGGGTAGTATACAGACTGATCTTGTATTGCCACTTCAAGGAGCATAATGAAACGGCACAACCGCGCGGCTCTCGCCGTTGCCGCACTCGCTCTCGTTATCCCCGTCAGCGGATGTGCAAGCCTGCTGTCTCCCCATCAGACCGCCGAATACCACTACAACGGCGGCGATGGAGCCTCGGGAGCCGTCGGCGACGTCGAGGTCCGTGGGCTCATGCTCATCACGGATCAGGAGAGCTCCGGTCCGGCTCAGCTGTTCTTCACCCTCATCAACAAGGGTGACTCCACCGCCAAGGTGTCCATCGAGGTTGCCGACACCACGGTGAGCGAATCGATCAAGGCCGGCGACACCTTCGTCCAGGACCCGAAGAGTCCCGAGACCTCGTCCAAGGAAGTCGTCACCGTCGACAGCCTCAAGGCGAAGCCCGGCGACCTCGTCGACATCACCGTCAAGAACGGCGGCGAAGAGAAGGTCATCGAAACTCAGCTCCTCACCGACACCCTGCCGTATTACAACGAGTACGTGCCGTCGGAATCGCCGTCCGAGTCCCCGTCGGACATGCCGACCGAGGATGCAGGTTCCGCGGAAGGAACCGCGACAGCCAACGGCTGATCCGCCTTCCTCGAGCACCGGGACCCGTCCCGCGCGAGAGCACAGAAGGAGCCGCTCACAGATGTGAGCGGCTCCTTCTGCATTCACGTCCGGCCCGGGTCTCGCCGCCCCAGAAGCTCAGGCTTCTCTGATCGAAATCACCAGGCTTCGCCGATCGACGCCCTCAGGCTTCGAACTTGTACCCGAGCCCGCGCACCGTGGTGAGCAGACGCGGCTCCGACGGGTTCTCCTCGATCTTCGCACGCAGTCGCTTGACGTGGACGTCGAGCGTCTTCGTATCGCCCACGTAGTCCTCGCCCCAGATCCGGTCGATGAGCTGACCGCGGGTCATCACTCGGCCGGAGTTGCGCACGAGGATCTCGAGCAGCTCGAACTCCTTGAGCGGCATGGACTGCTCTTCACCACGCACGGACACGACGTGGCGTTCGACGTCGATGCGCACTCCCCCGGCCTCGAGCACGGACTCGTCCTCGAACTCCTCGGTCTCGACATTGCGGCGCAGCACGGCTCGCACGCGAGCCAGCAGCTCCCGTGAGGAGTACGGCTTCGTCACATAGTCATCGGCGCCGAGCTCGAGTCCCACGACCTTGTCGATCTCCGAATCCTTGGCCGTGAGCATGATGATCGGCACATTGGACTTCGCCCGCAGCTCGCGGCACACCTCGGTGCCGGAAGCACCGGGCAGCATGAGATCGAGCAGGACCAGATCGGCGCCGGTGCGGTCGAACTCCGCCAGAGCCTTGAGCCCGTCATCGGCGACCGTCACCTCGTACCCTTCCTTACCGAGCAGGTACGACAGCGGGTCCGAGAACGAATCTTCGTCCTCGACAAGCAGAATACGAGTCACGTTGTGAGCTTCCTTTGTTCGCTTTCTTCGGTCAGTTCCTTGGGTGGGTCGGCGGTCGCCCCGCCGTCTCCATTATCACCGGAGGGCGCGTCGTTGTCGCCGGCCGGGTCGTCCGCGCCGGACGCGGCGGTTCCGTGCCCGTCGTCATCCGCCGAGGCGATCCCCGTAGACTCGCCCTCTGTCGCCGAGGCGGCTCCGGTCGGTTCGTCATCATCCGCCGAGGCGGTCCCGGTCGAATCCGCGGAATGTTCGATGAGGACCCCTGCCGGGGCCGAATCGGCAGCGGAGGCTTCGGTCGCAGTTCCGGCCAACGGGAGCACGATCGTGAACGTCGAGCCCTTGTTCAGCTGACTCCACACACGCACCTCACCGCCGTGGGTGGCGACGATGTGCTTGACGATGCTCAACCCCAGTCCGGTGCCGCCGGTGATCCGGGAGCGTGCCGGGTCCACTCGGTAGAAGCGTTCGAAGACGCGCTCGGTGTCCTGGGCGGTCATCCCGATGCCCTGGTCGGTCACGGCGATCTCGATGCGCTCGTCGACGAGGTCGACTCCGACGCCGACGCGGGTGCCCTCGGGCGAGTAGTTCACGGCATTGTCGATGAGATTGCGCACCGCGTTGACAAGCAGTTCGTAGTTGCCTTCGATGAGCAGATCGCTCGGCGGGGAGACCTCGATGTGGATGTTCTTGCCTTCCGCCCCGGTCCGGGCACGGTCAGCGGCATCGTCGACCACCTCGGCGACGGAGATCTTCTCGGTCGTCGCGGGAGCGGCGTGGTCCTGGACGCGGGAGAGGTCGATGATCTCCTGCACGAGCTGGGTCAGCCTCTTCGACTCCCGCTGCATCCGCCCGCCGAAGCGTTCGACAGCGGCCGGATCGTCGGCGAAGTCGGTGACCGCCTCGGCAAGCAGTGCCATCGCACCGATCGGCGTCTTGAGCTCGTGGGAGACGTTGGCGACGAAGTCACGGCGGACGGCGTCGACGCGCTTGGATTCGGTCTGATCGTCGCAGAGGACGAGGACGAAGGAGGTGCCCAAGGGAGCGACGCGGGCGTGGAGGTAGCGGATCACGGAGTCGGAGTTCTCCCGTGTCTGCTCGAGGTCGATCTCTTCGATGAGACCGCGCGCGCGGACGCGGCCGACGACCCGCAGCATCTCGGGCGATGCCAGCGAATGCCCCCTGACCAGGCCGAACGTGTATGCGGCCGGCGACGCCTTGACGACGTCGTCACCGGCGTCGATGACGATCGCGGCCGAGGGCAGGACGGCCAGCACTTCGGCGATGCCTTCGGGCAGGTCGTCCTCGGAATGCAGATCGGCAGCATCGCGGGAGCGTTCGCTGAATCGGAACGCAAGAATTCCCGCTATACCCAGGCCCAGGCCGACGACGCCGGTCAGGACCGCCACGACTAAGAGATCCACAGCCTCAAGCTTAGGCGCTGTCCATCGTCCCGGCGCACCGAATTCACTTCTGCTGGAAGTATTTGCCGAGGAATTCACCTTCCCGTCTGGAGTCGTTCACTCGATCGTGCGATGCTGACGTCTGTGTGCCTGCGCTCCCTGCCGTTCCTGCCTTCTGCTTTCCCCCGCTGAGGGTGCGGACCGGAAGCGCCGGCACCCCTCATGACACCATGCACCACCGACAGTCAGTTCCGATTGTCACAATCGAGAGTTAAGGAACCGCAGTTCATGCGCGAAGTCTTCAGAAACGAATTGGACGATCTGGCCACCCAGCTGGTCGGCATGTCCACCAAGGTCCTCGACGCCATCCGCCTGGCCAATCAGTCGCTGCATTCGAATGATCTCGAGCTGGCCGAGCAGGTCATCGAGGCCGACTCCGTCATCGACAATATGCAGTTCACCCTCGATCAGCAGGCCGCCGAGATGCTCGCCCTGCAAGCTCCGGTGGCCGCAGATCTGCGTGCCGTCATCGGTTCGCTGCGGATGTCGGCATCGCTCGAGCGCATGGGCGACCTCGCCCGTCACATCGCCCAGCAGGTGCGCATCCGCTATCCCGAGTCCGCAATCCCCGAGGGCTTCGAATCGACGTTCGCGCGGATGGGCGAGTCCGGTGAGAGGATCGCCGAGGCGACGCAGAGCCTGCTCTCGAATCCCGGCCTGTCCGATGTGCCCACGATCAACGCCATCGACGAGGAGCTCGACGAGCTTCACCTGAGCGTGTTCGGGAAGCTCAGCGAAGCCCCGGCCGGTTCGCTGGCTCCCCGTCATATCGCCGATGTCACCCTGCTCTCGCGCTACTACGAGCGCTTCGGTGATCACGCCGTGTCCGTGTCGCAGAAGGTCGAGTACCTGCTCACCGGAAACTGGGAACCCTACCTGTCGAAGAAGTAGGAACCCGGCTCGAAGAAGCACGAATCGAGCGAAGCGCCCCGACACTGTCGGGGCGCTTCGCGCATTCTGCGCCAGCGGTTCACTGACGCGACCGAAGCCTCAGCTGGAGGCGGGCACCTCTTCCGGCGCCTGACTGACGACGACCTTTCGGCGTCGTCTGGGCCCGTTCCTGATGCCGCGGACCAGAGTCTTGAGCACTCCCGTCGTCACGGCAACACCGAGGAGCAGCAGAACTCCGCCGATGAGTTCGGCGATGCTCGGGCGGTCTCCGAGCACGATCCAGGCGGAGAGCACTCCGACCGGCGGGACGAGCAGGGAGAACGGCGCGACCTGCGAGGCCGGGAAGCGAGCGAGCAGCGAGTTCCAGATGACATAGCCGACCAGCGACGCCAGTCCGGCGGTGTAGACGACCGAGGCCACGACACCCCAGGTCGGGTGCGTGAGTGCATGGGCCACCTCGGCGGGACCGTCGATGAGCATCGACAGTGCGACCATCGGAATCGGGACGACGAGAGCCGACCACACGGTCATCTGCACTCCGTTCGTGCCGGGTTTCACGCCGCGGGCGATGACGTTGCCCGTCGCCCAGGACAGGGCGGCGCCGACCGCGACGAGGAAGGCGATGATCGGCACGTTCGCCTGCAGGCTCAGACCGATGACAGCCAGGCCGACGAGGCCGATGAGGACGCCGATGATCTGGCGGCGACTCGGGATCTCGTGCAGCACGAGGGCCGCGACGATGACAGTGAACGCGGCTTGGATCTGGATGACGATCGAGGTCAGGCCGGCGGGCAGGCCGAGCGCCATGGAGGTGTAGAGAAGGCCGAACTGGCCGGCCGACATGAAGGTGCCGATGAGGAGTATGCGGCCGAAGGAGCCACGGGGGAAGCGGACGAAGAAGATCGCGGGCACCACGACGAAGGTGAATCGGGCGGCGACGAGGAGCAGCGGCGGCCAGTCGCGCAGACCGAGGTCGATGAAGATGAAGTTGACTCCCCAGAGAACGACGACGAGGAGGGCGAGCATGTAGTGGACCGAGCGCATAACTCCAGCATTCCAGCCCCGTCGTCAAATTTCCATTGAAAGTCCGTCCACTGTTTCATTAAGATAATTTGATGATCGATACCGTTGCCCTGCGCACCCTCGTCGCCCTCGATTCGCTCGGTTCGGTCACGGCGACGGCCGAGTCTCTGGGATATACGCCGGCGGCGGTGAGCCATCAGCTGCAGAAGCTCTCGCGCTATCTCGGCGCACCGGTGACTGAGCGGACGGGCCGCGGCATTGCGCTGACACCGGTGGGCCGGGAGCTCAGCCGACGCGGGGCCGGGCTGCTGGAGGAGCTGGAGAGTCTGGAAACCGCGGCCCGAGCGCAGTCGGGTGAGCCGCGGGGACGGATCACGGTCGGCGGGTTCTCGACGGGGATCCGCGGACTGCTCGTACCCGCGCTGCCGCGATTGGCCGCCTCGGCGCCGGAGCTGACGGTGTCGAACTTCGAGGAGGAGCCGGACGAGCTCATCGAGATGGTCACGGCCGGCAGGATCGATGCCTCGCTCGTCTTCGGTTGGGATTCGTCCTCGCTGCACCTGCCCGCGACGCTGATCTCGGAGACGATCACCGTGGATCGGGCCGATATCGTCATGCATCGGGATCATCATCTGGCCGCCTGCACCGAGGTGATCCGCAGCGATCTGCTCGGCGAGATGTTCGTATCGGCGCCGCGCAATGCCGTGTGCCATCGATGGCTGACGGCGCTGTTCGAGGAGCTGGGCAGCAAGCCGCAGATCGACTACTGGGCCATCGAGTACGACACGCAGATCGAGTTCGTCCGAGCTGTCGGGGCGTTGGCGCTCGTGCCGCGGTTGGGCAGGCCGCACCTGCCGGCCGATGTCGTGGCGGTGCCGCTCGATGATCCGAGCATTGCCCGCACGATCTCACTGGTGTGGAGGAAATCGATGTCGGCCTCCCCCGCGATCGCCTTTCTGCTCGAAGAGATGAAGGCGATCGCCGGGAAGGCCGACTCGATCGATGCATGAGTGGGGCCGGGGTTCGGCATCCGAGTGTCGTCTCGGCGCCCGAGCCCGAACGGATCCCGCCCCGTCTGCGGTGGGGCCGGGGGTCAGCGCCCCTGGTTGGCGACCTGGCCGATGGCGGCCGCTGCCGCTTCGGCATCGAGGTAGGTTCCGCCGGGGGTGACCGGGGTGAAGTCCTCGGTGAGCTCGTAGTGCAGCGGAATGCCGGTGGGGATATTCAGCCCGGTGATATCGGCATCGGAAATCCCATCGAGGTGCTTGACCAGCGCACGCAGCGAGTTGCCGTGGGCGGCCACGAGCACGGTCTTGCCGACGGTGAGTTCGGGCACGAGGGTGTCGTACCAGTAGGGCAGCAGGCGATCGATGACGTCGGCGAGGCATTCGGTGCGGGGCAGCGCATCGCCGAGGTTGGCGTAGCGGGCTTCACCGGCCTGAGAGAATTCCGAGCTGTCGGCCAGGGCCGGCGGCGGAGTATCGAAGGAGCGGCGCCAGGTCATGAACTGCTCTTCGCCGAACTCGTCGCGGATCTCCTTCTTGTTCTTGCCCTGCAGTGCGCCGTAGTGGCGTTCGTTGAGGCGCCAGCTGCGGTGGACGTCGAGCCAGGACAGATCCGCTGCCTCGAGTGCGATGTTCGCGGTCAGAATCGCACGCTTGAGCCGCGAGGTGTAGACGACATCGGGGATGAGGTCTTTCTCGCGCAGCAGCTCGCCGGCGCGCTTGCCTTCGGCACGGCCTTTGTCGGTGAGGGTCACGTCGACCCATCCGGTGAACAGATTCTTCTGGTTCCATTCGCTTTCGCCGTGGCGCAGCAGGATGAGGTTATACGTCATGGCTCCATTTTGACACGACCGTTCAGTCTCGGTCGCCGACGACCGTCATCACCGCCGGTCTCCTCCGGAGGTGGCCCGCCAACACCCAGCCGCTCCTCCTCGCCGATCGGGTCTCAATTTCTGGGCGTGTGTCTCGAATGACAAAATCGTCGGAGTAGCCTGGACCCATGTCACAAACGCCAGCACATCAGGCTTCCGGAGGCACAGCCGCTCCCGCTGCCGATCGCAGTTCGATCATCGCCGTCACGGCTCTGCCGGTCCTCGTCGTCATTGCGGGAGTGCTCGGGTTCCTGCTGCCCAATGCCTTCACACCTCTGGCGCCGTCGATCACCTGGGCGCTCGGCGTGGTCATGTTCTTCATGGGCCTGACCCTGACGCTGCCCGACTTCGCCCGCATCGCGAAGCGGCCGTGGATTGCGGTGCTCGGAGTCGTCACTCAGTTCGTGGCGATGCCGCTGCTCGGCCTCCTCGTCGTGACCGTGTACTCGCTTCCGACCGAGATCGCCGTCGGCGTCATCCTCGTCGGCTGCGCGCCCGGCGGCACTGCGTCGAATGTCGTCACCTATCTGGCCAAGGGCGACACAGCACTGTCGGTGTCGATCACGACCCTGTCGACGCTGCTCGCTCCGGTGCTCACCCCGCTGCTGACTCTGTGGCTGGCCGGTTCGTACATGGACGTGCCGTTCTGGTCGATGTTCGTCTCGATCTGCCAGACGGTGCTCGTGCCGGTCATCGTCGGCGTCCTCGTCCGCGTGTTCGCGTCGAAGTTCGTCGACAAGATCTCGCCGGTGCTGCCGTGGCTGGCCTCGATCGCCATCGCCTATATCGTCTCGATCGTCGTAGCCGGATCCGCGAGTTCGATCGCCACTGCCGGTGTGCTCGTTCTGCTGGCCGTCGTCACGCACAATCTGCTCGGGCTCGGTGTCGGCTACGGTGTGGCCGCGGCCTGCCGTCTCGACACCCCGACCCGTCGCGCACTGTCGTTCGAGGTCGGACTCCAGAACTCCGGTCTGGCATCGACCCTGGCCACCACGTACTTCTCACCGCTGGCAGCACTGCCCGGAGCCGTCTTCAGCGTGTGGCACAACGTCTCCGGCGCCGTGCTGGCCTCGCTCTTCGCGCGTCGTCCCTACGGCAAGCCGCCGGTCGATGCGTCCAACCGTGAGCCGGCCACTGCCGGAGCGACCTCCGCTGGGATCGCGGGCTGATGACCACCGAGGCAGCCCCGGGCGAGGGCGAATCGGGTCAGGGCGAATCGGGCCGAGGCTTCGACGGGTTCTCCCGTCAGACCCTGGACCTGGCGGGCCGGACGTTCGTCATCCGCCGCGCGACCGAGGCCGATGTGTCGGCCATTGTTGCGCTCCTGCGTGACGACGTGCTCGGGGCCGCCCGTGAGGCCGAGGTCGAAGTGGTCGACCGTGCGGGCGCTGTCGCAGCCGGCGCCGCACCTGCCATCCCCGACGCCGAGGATGCGGCCCCCTATTCTCGTGCGTTCGCGCTCATCGACGCCGATCCCAATCAGCTCCTCGTCGCCATCACCGAAGCAGCAGGACAGGCTGACACGCCAGGCCGGGCCGAGTCAGCCGAACAGGCCGAGTCAGCCGAGCAGTCCCCATCAGCAGACCAGACTCACGACGGCTCGACCGTCGTCGGGACCCTGCAGCTGAGTCTGCTGCCCAGCCTGTCTCGCCGCGGCACGCTCCGCCTGCAGATCGAGGCGGTGCGAGTCGGCCCCTCGGCTCAGGGCATCGGGCTCGGCACGGCGGTCTTCGAATGGGCTCACGAGTGCGGACGTCGCTTCGGCGCCGGACTCGTTCAGCTCACCACCGATAAGTCGCGCACCGGTGCTCAGCGTTTCTATGACCGACTCGGCTATGTCGCCAGCCACGAGGGAATGAAGCTGCCCCTCGACTGAGACCGGCGCGCCCTCACATCCACTTCACTCCGTCGACCTCGAATTCGCGGATCCGGTGGGCGATCATCTCGGTCAGCAGCTCAGTCGGAATCTCGCCGTCATAGGGCAGTTTGATCGAGCCCTTACCGGTGTCGAAGTCCTGCAGACGGTCGGCGAAGACGTCTTTCGTGCTGGGAGTGAAGACGACGTTCGCGTGCTTCTTGTACCCGGCGAACACGAACAGGATCGAGCCGAGGGCATAGGCGGGGCTGCCCCATTTGAGGCTCTCCTCGGCTCGCGGTGCAGCGGCACGACTGAGCTCGCGCAGCCGGGTGAGGAAAGCTCGGTGTCGCTCGTCGTCGAATGAGTCGATGTATTCGTCGACGCTCGCCGGCTTGGAGGTGGACGCACTCATGAGCGCGAGCCGTCACTCGCACGATCGGCCGACACCGCCGGGGGTTCGGAATCGGCGTCACCGAAGGTGCCGAGGAATTCGTTGTCATCCCCGCTGAGCACCTTCTCGAAGGCCGCGAGGTTGCGCGTCGACTCGCCCCGGCCGACCCTCCAGGCCCACTCTTTCTTCATTCCGGTGAGGAACCCGATCTGGAGGAGTTCATTGAATGAGGAGTCCGCCGTGGCGAGCATCGCCCCGAGAAGTCCGTCGAGGTCATCGAGCAGGTGCTCTCGGGGCACGCTCGCGCGCAGATAGACATCGCCGAGGCTGTCGATCGCAAATGCCACCGGCCCGGGTTTGAGGTTCTTCAGCAGCAGCCACCGATTGAATGCGGCCGAGTTCTCGTCTGGATGACGGATGACGAACGCCTGCAGATGGGCGGTGCGAGCGAAGACGCTGATCGCCACGTTCGTCTTGAGCTTCTTCTCCCCCGGCAGGGTGACGACGATCTCCGCATCCTCGATCGAATCGACAGGAACGTCGTTGCTCTCGGCCCAGGTGCGCACTCCGGACAGGATCGCCTCGGTGTCGGTGCTCATGGTCTCACGTCTTTCGCTCGGCTCTCGTGCTCACCGCCGACTCTAGTCGTTCAGCACGCTCCCAGCGCTTCCGAGCGCCGCGCAGATGCGCGGGAGATGTCCGGCACAGCGTCGAGGACGGCTGCGACGGTGTGGCCCCAGTCGAAGCGTTCGGCACGGTCGACGGCATGGCCGGCGAGTTCGGCTCGCAGCTGCGTGTCAGTGAGCAGCGTTTCGATCGCCGTCGCCCAGTGGTGCGGGTTGTGATCGGCGATGAGCAGTCCCGAATGTCCGTGTTCGACGATCTCCGGGAGTCCTCCCACCGCCGAGGCGATCGCCGGCAGACCGGAGGCGGCCGCTTCGGCGGCCACGAGTCCGAATGATTCGCTGCGGGAGGGGACGATGAGCAGGTCAGCGGCCCGGTAGTAGTCGACGAGGATGTGGGAGGGAACGGGCGGGCGGACCTCGACGCTGGGTTCGCTCGCGATCGCCGCGGTCAGCTCCCGCAGATACGTCGAGGACGGTCGGACCGCTCCCCCGCCTGCTTCGACGCCTGCCCCCGAGGCGGCTCCGAGGAGGATACCGCGGGTTCGCGAGGCCAGGTGCGGGTTGCGTTCCCGCAGTTCGGCCAGGGCGTCGACGGCGACGTCCGTGCCTTTGATGAACTGCATACGCCCGACGTAGAGGACGATCGCCTCGTCCGAGTCGAATCCCAGACGCTTGCGCGCGTCCGACTGTGAGTCCGGTGCGTAGAGCGCGTGATCGACACCCGGTCGGGCGACGACGACCGAGTCGGGGTCGGTGTGGAGTTCCGACACGAGATCGCGACGTTCGGCGGGTGTAGCGGCGACGAGCAGGTCGGCCTCGGCGGCGATGCGCTCTTCGGCTTCGAGTCGTTGGGGTCGTTCGTGACTGGTGTCGGAATCGCGGTTCTTCACGGCCCCGATCGTGTGCATGCTCACCGCGATCGGAGCCTGCGCCGCACGGTCCTGCCCGGCCCCGGCAACGGCGTCGGCACCGCTGTCTCCGGATTCGGTGCTGCTGTCTCCGGATTCGGCGGCGTTGTCGACGGCGTTGTCACGGGCGCGCAGGGCCGCCTCGGCGGAGATCCAATAGTGGCTCCAGATGAGATCGGCGGAGCGGAAGTCGGGGTGGGCATTGAGCAGGTCGGCGAGTTCGTCGATCGCGTCGGCGAGTTCGTCCTTCGTCGCGGCGCCGACCGGCAGGTGATGGAGGGTGATGGATTCGGTGATCTCCAGCCTCGCACTCTGACCCTCTGAGGGGCCCGCGCCGCGTCCCCGACCAGCGCCGGCTCCGTCGACAGCGACTTCTGCACTGCCTCCCGTGCCGTCGAGTCCGCCGGGGTCGGCGGTGAACACGTCGACTCGGTGTCCGGCGGCGGCGAGCGCGCGCACGGATTGGTCGACGTAGACGTTCATTCCTCCGGCGTCGCCCTGGCCGGGTTGGGCGACGGGCGAGGTGTGGAGGGAGAGGACGGAGATGCGCACGGAGACAGTCTAGCCAACGACCTCTGTCGGGTGACCAGCCGAAGCCAGCGCTGAACCGAATCCAGAACCTCACCGAAGGACGTGACTAACCGAAGCCGGTGCCTGATGGAAGCCGGTGCCCAACCGAAGCCGGCGCCTGGTCGAAGCCGGTGCCTAACCGAAGAACTCGCCGAGGATGCGCCGTACGTCATGACGGCCGCGCCACAGGATCGATCCGGCAGGGAGCACCTCGAGGCGGGAATTCGGAATCGCACGGTGGATGGCTTCGGCGACGGGGACCGGATGTGCTGGGTCGTCTTCGTGGGTGAGCACGAGGACATCGCCCGGGAAGGAGCGCAGGTTCCGGGCTGCCTCTTCGGTATCCGCGACAGCGATTTCGAGGGCGAGTCCGAGTCCGTCGGACATGTCCGTGTGGACGAGGTTCTCGGCCTTCGCCTTGGTCCAAGCACGCGCGGGAAGCATCTGGGCCACCTCGGCGGGTTCGCGGGAGAGCATGAGTTCGACGATGCCGTCGATGTTCTCATCGGCGACGAGGCGGCGCAGTCTCTCCAGGTGGGAGCGGTTGGCGGCGGCCACCTCGGCGGGGAACCCGGTGAAGGAGGCGGGGAGGACGAGGGCGATCTTGTCGAGGCCGCGGGTCACGGGGTGGGCGATGCTCAGCAGGTGGAGGAGTCCTCCGGCGGACATCGAGACGCCCAGCGCTCGGCTCGCCGAGGTGGTGCTCACGGCGTCGGCGAGCACCTCGGCGATCTGCGGGTAGGTCCAGCCGGGGCCGGGTGAGGGGCGGCCGCCGTGGCCGGGCAGGTGGAGGAAGTGGCGGGTGCCGGTGATGCCGGTGCCGAAGGGGCGGGTGTCGCGGATCGCGCCGGCGAATCCGTGGCCGAAGAGGGTGTGCGGCTCGCCGCTTCCGAACGTGGCGATGAAGCCGGATTCGGGGCCCGGCAGGTTGAGGTCGGTGCTCATAGGGTGAGTCTAGTCAGCGTGTGCTGGGCGCTTGCCGATCGGGTCCGCGAATGCAGTTACGGCGTCAAGTCGGTCAGCGGTTGCGGTATCGCGGGTCGACGGCGCGGACCTTCGGGCGCACATCGGTGAGGTAGACGATGCCGGCGACGAGGGCGATGATGTTGAGGAAGATCATGCTCATGCCCATCGGAGGCAGTGCGATGAGGGCGAGCGCGAGTCCGACGCCGAGGAGGATGACCCAGAACATCTTGCTCTGTTTGTCCACGGCACGGTAGTTCTCGTCCTTGAAGCGGAGGCAGTCGATGAACGCCCAGAGCTGGACGACGAATGCGGCCACCGTCAGGGCAAGAAAGACGAGACGCTGAAAGCCCGCGATGTATTCCATGGTCCCAGCCTAGCAATCTCGGGCTTTCGGGGCAGTTCCGGGCGGGAGATCCTCGGCAATTGCCCACCCGCATCCCACGGCTTTCACAGTGGGTGCCTGCCGTCCCTGCTCAGAGGATCCCGGTGGTGCGGATGAGCGCGCACACGCCCATGCCGATGACGACGGCGAGCAGCATCGGCACGCGCAGAATCGAGGCGAGAACGCCGGCGCCGACGCCGATGAGGCGGGCCGGATCGGCGATGTCAGTGCCGTCGAAGACCGCGGTCGTGGCGAAGACGGCGCCGATGAGCACGACCGTGGCCCGGTCCATCCACATCGTCACGCGCTCGGTCGAGTCGGCCGAATCACCGGCCCCCGCCGAGGCGGCTGTGCCCTGCCCCGCGACCCCTGCAGGGGCGGTTGTGCCCTGTCCGTCCACGCCTGCGGAGGCGTCGGCCCCCACAGAGGAGTCAGGCCCTGCCGAGGCGGTCGCCGGGGTCCGCCGGCGCCCCTTCGTGGCGATGGCCGCTCCCACCTTCACACCGGCGAAGCGCATGAGATAGGTTCCGAGGCTCAGCCCGGCAAGGGCGATGAGGAAGCTGACGGCGCTCATCGGCGGCTCTCCTCTCGGGTTGAGTGCTGCGAGTGGGCGGCATCGTGCGGGTCTGCGCTGTTGTCGCCTGCGCGGCGGCGACGGATGAACCAGCGCACACCCCAGCCGGCGGCGACGAAGACGAAGACGGACAGCGAGGTCACTGCTCCCAGCCCGAGCGGCAGCAGCGGGGTCAGGCCCACGGCGATGAGGATGCCGATGACGGTCAGCGAGAGTGTGACCCGGTTCTTCAGGTCCCCGCGGATGAGGCAGAAGAGGATGATCGGGAAGGCCGCATCGAGTCCGAGCAGGTCCGCGTTG
This sequence comes from Brevibacterium sp. Lmc1, assembly GCF_057654315.1. Lineage (NCBI taxonomy): Bacteria > Bacillati > Actinomycetota > Actinomycetes > Micrococcales > Brevibacteriaceae > Brevibacterium > Brevibacterium sp. Lmc1. Next base: position 3,447,759 of record NZ_CM172803.1, read on the forward strand.
ATGACATTGCCCAGCCACTGCCCGACCATGGCACCGCCGGGCCACATGATGGCGATTGCGGCGCCCATGAGCAGGAACGCATGCCATTTCGCCCGGTCGTTGTGCCCGAGGCGCGAGATCGCGGTGGATTCGTCGTTGATCCAGTGGGAGGCGATGAGAGCTCGCCAGTCCTGTGGGAAGAAAGGGCCGACTGCGACGCCGAAGGCGAAGTTCCGGGAATTGACGAGGAGACCCGCCAGCACCGCGAGGATCGGGGCACCGCCGGCGGCGATGACGCCGACGAAGGTGAATTCGGCGGCGCCGCCGAGAGCGAACATCGCCAGCAGCAGAGTCTGCCACCAGGCGAATCCGGAGACCGCGGAGATCGCCCCGTACGACAGCGCGACTGCGATGATCGTGACGGTGACGATGGCGACCGCACGATAGGTCGAGCCGGGGAGCACCCGATCAGCCGTGCGAAATAATGAACCCATGTTCTATACAGTGCACCCTCGGCCATCGTTCGTCAACCCGAACGGCCTAACCGCTATAGTGAACCCATGACTTCTCGAAGCAACGACGATTCGCTGAATGACGCTCAGGGCAGCTCCGACCCCGAGTCCGCTCCCAGCGCCACCGATTCCGACGCCACAGCGCCCGGCCCGTCGCTCTCACCGAGTCAGCAGATCGCGGCGGCGCTGAAACGAGAACGACTGCGCGCCGGACTCTCCCTCTCCGAGGTCGCCAGGCGCGCCGGCATCGGCAAGTCGACGATGTCCGGGCTTGAGACGGGAAGCGGAAATCCGAGCCTGGAGACGATGTGGGCTCTGGCCGCTGCGCTCGACATCCCCCTTGCGCGCCTGCTCGACCCGCCCCCGCACGAGGTCGCCTTCCAACACGTCGGCGATATGCCCAGCCTGCCCTCGACCACCGCGAACTATGTGGCCACCCTGCTCTCGCCGTCGCCGACGAATGCCCGACGCGACGTCTACTTCATCCAGGCCGAACCGGGTGAACCCAGGGAGTCTCAGCCGCACCCGCAGGGCACGATCGAACATGTCATCCTCGGCCGCGGGGCCGCACGCATCGAAGTGCTCGGCAAGTCCTACGAATTGGGCGTCGGCGACTACCTCACCCATCCGGGCGATCAGCCTCACCGGTTCACGGCTCTGGAGCCGGGCACGAACGCCGTCTTCGTCGTCGAAAGCAGCTGACCGCCTCGACGGCTATTCGACAGCCGGTCCGTCTTCCTCATCGGCGTTCACGGCCAGCGGTGGAAGCCGGGACTGGGCCTCCTCACGAGTGAGTCCCGCGGCCTGCAGCAGGTCGACGGCGACAGTCCGCAGGAGCAGGACCATCGACTCGTCGTGGATGTCCCAATCGGGCTTCGCTCGCGGATCCAGAGCCCCCGCCGCTTCGGACAGGGCCGCCTCGGCGAGGGAACGGTCGGTGCCGCGGCGCAGAGCGATCTCGAGCTTCTTCGCACCGTCGGCCAAGGATCCGACGTAGTCGGCGATGACGGGTTTGGCGACGCCGAGCTCGGTGATGCCGACGACGCGGCGGGCGATGACTCGCATGGTCCGCATCGCGCGGTCGGAGAAGGTGTGGGCACGTGACAGGCGGGTGACTTCGGCCGCATGCCGGCGGGCACGTGCGTTGATCTTCGCGGCTTCACGAGAGATCCGCAGGGATGAACCCCAGGAGTCGATGATGTCCTGGGTTTCGCGAGCACGCTCGAGGGCTCGTCCTGCCATCGTCACATCGGCTTCGCGCAGGGCTCGTTTCATCATCCTGAGGACTGCGTCGACCTCCTCGAGCATGTCCGCGGCCAGGCGACGCGGAGCCTTTCGAGCGTCGCGCGGGATCAGCAGTGCCAGGAGGATGGCGCAGACGGATCCGGTGAGAGCGTCGAGGGTTCGCGGGAACGGCATGGTGGTGGCGCTGGCAGGGACTACGACGACGTAGACGGATTGGACGGCGATCTGGGTGATGAAGATGCCGCCGGAGTTCAGTATCGTGCCGATCGTCAGGCCGATGATCAGAGTCAGGGCGAGCTGCCAGATGCCGGAGCCGTAGAAGTTGACGAGTATCTCGCCCACGAGCACCCCGAACGTCGCTCCGATGCCGATCTCGAGGGCGCGGCGCAGGCGACGGTCGACGACGGGGCCGATGCCGACGGCGGAGGCGACCGCGGCAAGGAACGGATACGGGTGGCCGAGCACATAGACGCAGAAAGCGTAGGCGGCGGTCGCGGCGATGGGGATCTGGATCAGCTGACCGGAGTTCACCCACACACGCTTGAGCCCTAAGCGCAGGCGGTGGGCGACGACGTTGAACCCCCGCCGAGGCAGTTCGCTGACCCGATTGTCCGCCATCAGTCCCCTCTGCCGTTCGCCGGTGCTGTACTCAGAATACCGGAAATGTGGCATGCTAAAGTCTGTCCGCCGAGGAGGCTATTGAATGACAACGAATCTCACCCGAAGCGAAGCGCAGAGCCGAACACAGCTGCTCGAGGTCGATTCCTACTCAGTCCATATCGACGTCAGCAACGCCGAAACCGATGCCGACACGTACCTGTCTCGCACTGTCGTCGACTTCTCCGCCCGCTTCGTCGATTCGACATTCATCGACCTCATCGCCGACTCCGTGACCTCAGTTCTGATCAATGGTGAGAGTCTCTCCCCCGCCGAGGTCTTCGACGGCGCCCGAGTCACGTTCCCCGTCCGCGCCGGCCGCAATTCCCTGACGATCGAGGCGCAGGCCCGCTATTCCACCTCGGGCGAGGGTCTGCACCGGTTCACTGATCCGGCCGACGGCAAAACCTACCTCTATACACAGTACGAACCCACCGACGCCCGTCGCGTCTTTGCGAATTTCGACCAGCCCGACCTCAAGGCCGAGTTCATCTTCACGGTCACCGCTCCCGCACATTTCCAGGTTCTGTCGAACCGGGCCGAGGCGCGGACGGAACCGGCCGATGGTGCGGCGGGGGCCGCCTCGGCGGGATTCGAGCCTGCGAACGGATCTGCCTCGGCGGCCGCGGTCACCCATTACTTCGAACCGACGCTCAAGCAGTCGAGCTACATCACCTGCATCACCGCGGGCCCCTACGAGGGGGCGACGGACGAGTGGACGGATCCGCGCACCGGGCAGACCGTGCAACTGGGCGCCTGGACGCGCGCGAGCCTCGTCGACCACCTCGACGCGGAGGACATCTTCGGCGTTACGAAGGCGGGCCTCGACTTCTTCACCTCCGAATTCGACTACCCCTATCCATGGGGAAAGTACGATCAGATCTTCGTTCCCGAGTACAACCTCGGCGCGATGGAGAACCCCGGTCTGGTGACGTTCACGGACAATCTGATCTTCCGGGACAAGGTCACGGACGCGAACTACGAGTCCCGTGCCAATGTCATCCTGCACGAGATGGCGCATATGTGGTTCGGCGATCTCGTCACGATGAAGTGGTGGGATGACCTGTGGCTCAAGGAATCCTTCGCCGATTTCATGGGCGGGCTCGCGCTTGCCGAGGCGACGCGGTTCACCGATGGGTGGGTGACCTTCGCGTTGCGCCGCAAGGCGTGGGCGTACACGCAGGACCTGTATCCGACGACGCACCCTATCGTCGCCGACATCCCCGATGTCGAGGCCGCGAAGCTCAACTTCGATGGCATCACCTATGCCAAGGGCGCATCCGTGCTCAAGCAGCTCGTCGCGTTCGTCGGCCGGGAGGCTTTCTTCGCCGGTTCGCGGCTGTATTTCAGACGGTTCGAATACGGCAATACCGAGTTGGCTGATTTCCTCGAATGCCTCGCCGAGGCGGCTCCCGACCGGGACATCGCGAACTGGGCGGCCGCGTGGCTGGGGACGTCCGGAGTCTCGGAGCTGTCCCTGCAGCTCACGACGGCAGACGGTTCGTCTGGGTCCCCGGATGGGTCGGCAGGGTCCGCGGACGGGTCAGCTGGGTACTCGGCCGGATCCGCGGTCGGGTCGGCCGTGTTCTCCCAGGGTGGGGCCGGGACCGGGGCCGAAGGAGGTTCTGCCGGTACCGATGCCGCCGCGCAGAGCGCGGGACGCGGGAAGCTCGTGGCTTCGAGCTCGGGCGCAAGGCTGCGCAGCCCGGATGCGGTCGGCGACGATTTCGACGGGGCTGCCGGGGACGCTCACGAGGCAGGGCCCGGGTCGAGCGGCAGGACAGAACCGCCTCGGCGACGGTCCGGTTCGGAGAAGGTCACGGGTGCCACGATCACTCAGTCCGATTCGGCCGAGGGCACAGCCCTGCTGCGGCCGCACACGATCGAGATCGCCACGCTCGGGCGGTCGGGGCGGGCGATCGTTCCCCTCGATTCCTTCCGTTTCGAGTTCTCGACCGAGTCGGCCGACGTCGAGCAGCTGATCGGTCGCAGCGCCGGCGTGATCACTCTGCTCAATTACAACGACCTGGACTATGCGCGGGTGCGCCTCGATCCGGAGTCGACGGAGGCGGCGGTCACCTCGGCGTCGCGGATCACGGATCCGCTGTCACGGGCCCTGGTGTGGTCGGCCTTGGACAATGCGGTGCGCGATGGGCTCATGCCGGTGCAGAAGTACCTCACCGCCTATGCCCGCAGCCTGGGCAAGGAGAGTCATGCCGGGATCATGGCGGGGCTCAGCCAGACCGCTCTGACCTGCATCGATCAGTGGGTGGCGGACCGGAATTTCGATGCCGCGATCATGGGGCTTCTGGGAGCGGCGTTGGATGCGTTGGCGGCGGCGAAAGCAGGGTCGGATGCGCAGCTGCATCTGGCCAACCTCGTATTGGCGCTGACGTCGCGGACGGCCCGCTGCGCCGCCGGCAGTTCCGCGGTGGCTATGGGGCGTGGGTTCGCCAGCCAGATCCTGACGGTGCCGGTCGGTGAGGAGATCGACCGGATGTATGCCGGAGCTCCCGGGCAGGCCGGTTCGGCTGATCGGGCTGGTTCGGCTGGGCAGGCCGGTTCGATGAGCCAGTCGGCCGAAGCTTCCGGTGGTGCCCGCACGGGTCGCGGCGCCGAGCATTCGACTGCGACGCTGCCGTTCCGGGGTCTCATCAATGATCATGCGCTGCGATGGAATGCGCTGACGGCGCTCGTCTGCCTCGGGTGGGCGGATCAGACGGATATCGCGCGGGAGAATCATTCGGATCCCAGCTCTTCGGGTCGACTTCACGCCGAGACGGCCAGTGCCGCACTGCCTCTGCCGATCGTCAAGATCCGTGCCTGGGAGGCGATCAGCGAGGCGGGAGCGCTGAGCAATGATGTTCTGTCGGCGATCATCGCCGGGTTCATCGCGCCGAGCGCGATGCCGCTCATCGAGGAGTATGTCGATGAGTACTTCGATGGTCTGCTCGGGTTCTGGACGGACAATTCGATTGAGATCGCTCGCCGCCTGGTGCTCGGCCTCTATCCCCGGTGGTCCGTCGACGAGGAGGCTGTGGTCGAGAAGACCGACGCATGGTTGGCCGCCAACGACGATGCACCTGCGGCTCTGCGCCGGCTGGTCATCGAACGTCGGGATGATCTGGCCCGTGCCATCTTCCTGAAATCGACTCAGAGCTCGCGGCACTGACCGGCGGTCGCCTCGGAGAAACCATACGGCGGTCGCCTCGGTGGGCGAGTTTCGATGAAATCGGGTCGCCGGTCATTCCGGTCGACTCTGCTCGATAGCCGCCTCGGCGGGCACCTCTCCCCAGGCCAGGCCCCTCCCCTCCCCTGGCCAGGTCTCTCAGCAATCGCCATGCTCAGCAGACCTGGCGATGCTCCCCAGCTAGAGCCGTGCTCAGCAACCTTGGCGATGTTCCCAGCTAGGCCCTACTGAAATCATTGATGGCCGGTGCCCTCCTCAGGGCACCGGCCATCAGTGTGTCGGCTGGTCACTCGACTGAACTGGTCAGGTCCTGGTTGGAACCGGGACCATCTGACTCGATCCAGATCAGAGGATGCGGCGGGCTCCGGAGAATTCGTTTCCGGTGTCCCACTTCTTCCAGTCGGTGATGTAGACGTCTTTCGACGCGTTCGGCGAGTGGATCATCTTGCCGTCGCCGACGTACATTCCGACGTGATGGACTGTTCCCGAGCTGGTCGAGAAGAACAGCAGGTCTCCGGGCTTGAGGTTCGACGAGGAGACAGCCTTGCCCGCCTTCGCCTGTTCTCCCGAGTCGCGAGGCAGATCGATGCCGTGGGCTTTGTAGATGGAGTAGGTGAATCCGGAGCAGTCGAATCCGTAGGCGGAGACTCCGGCCCACAGGTAGCGCAGGCCCTCGAACTGCTTCGCGGTCTTCACGAGGTCTTTGCCGCTGGGCTTCTCGGGTTTGTCGCCGACGTCGTAGACATCCACGTCATCGATGTCGATCCAGGCGGCTCCACCTCCGGGGAGAGCGACGCGGACATCATCGACGTCCTGGGCGATGAGCGGCAGGTCGACGTTGAAGCTGACGTCGGCACCAGTGTCCTTGGTGAATTCGATGCCTTCGAGTTCGCTCTTGGGCTTCGTGACCACTGCGCGGGGCTGGTCTTCGGCGAGCTTTCCGAAGCGGTCGTTTTCGACCAGCTGCTTCTTGGGCAGCCAACCCGGGTAGCCCTTCTTGTTCTTCGGGGTCTTCTGGTCGGTCACGGCGACCTTGGCCCAGCTGCCCTTGGTTTCGAGGACGGAGACTTCCGAACCGTAGGTTGCCTGTGTCTCGGTTTTTCCAGTCAGGCCCCGGCGCACATCGGTGGATTCGAGGTTCTTGTTCCACTTCTTGAGGTCGACGGGGTGCTGGAGCGCGGGCTTGTCGACCTTGCGAGGGGCCTTCGGGTCGGTCCACAGTGTCGCGACCGTGACATCGACGTAGGCGGTCTCGCCCTTTTCGATCTTGCCGTCGGTGATTCGTTCGAGTTCTTGGCCGGGCACGACATCAGCGGAGATGCCGGACGTTTTTGCGGCGTCAGTCGACGACAGATTGCTCGACAGTGCGGGAGCACCGGCGCCGAAAACCAGTCCGACCCCAAGTGCTGCCGAAACAGCAATTTTGGTACGCATTATTTCTCTTTCGGTCTGCAGGCCGGGGCCCGCGTGGGGGAAGTCTCCGAAGGTGCGCGAGCGCATTCGGCGTACAGCATTCGCCTCCGTTTCGACCTCTCCGCAAGGAGCGGCCTCGCCGTAGACGAGGTTCTGCACGGTGTCGATTCTACTGGCTGTCACACGACTGTCAGCTTTCATGACACTGTGACAGGATAACGCGGACTGGTCGTGGATTGAAGTCCACTTGCCCGAATCGATGCTGAGCTGAGACTTCGGCCCGGTGCCGATGGCCGATATCGGCCCCGATCGGAACCGGGGACAGACCTCAGCCAGGTGTCACATATCGGTGCCTGCATCAGCGACGCCGGAAGCTCCGGTGGAGCCGAGGAATTCCGTGGCAAGCAGGTCGATCGTCTGAGTCCGTCCTGGGTCTTCGCGTACGTCTTCGCCTTCCACGGCACCCGCAATCGGCTGAATCATGATCTCGTCGACCTCGAAGCGCTCGGCGAGTTCCTCGAGCTGCGCGGACACGGATTTCGTGTCGCCGATGATCCAGTTGCCGGAGAGCTCTTCGCCGACCATACGCTCTTGGTCGGTCATCACCGATCGCACGTCGTCGCCGGCCAGGTGCAGCTTCTCCATCGGTCCGCCGGTGCGCATTCTGGCCATCTGCAGCATGAATGGCTCCGAGCGCAGCCGCGCTTCTTCCTCGGTGGGTGCTGCGACGACGTTGGCCGTGACAAAGGTCTGCGGCTTGTCTCCGTAAGCGCCAGGCGTGAAATTGTCGCGGTAGATCTTCATTCCGGTGGTGGCACCCGATGCGAAGTGGTTGGCGAAGACATAGGGCATGCCGAGTTCAGCTGCCAGCCTGGCCGAGTAACCGGATGAACCGAGCAGCCACGGCAGCGGCTGCGTTCCCGGAGCTGCCGCGGGCGTCGCCTTGAGCACATGTTCGCGTCCACCGTGAAGCGGAACTCGCATCCCCTCGGGCCGCATGAGGCTGAGAGTGTCGATCACGTGCTGGGGGAACTGTTCGACGGGATCGATTGCTCGTCCTTCACGGTCGACCATCCGTCCTTCACCGAGGTGGCCGCGCATTGCCGCCGAAGTGATCGGGTCCGTCCCCGGTGCGCGACCGATTCCCAGATCGATGCGGTCGCCGTAGACAGCGGAGAGCAGAGCGAACAGCTCGGCGACCGCCAGCGGGGCGTGATTGGGAAGCATGACTCCACCGGAACCGAGGCGGATCTGCTGTGTTCCCTGGCCGAGGTGCATGAGTTCGGGCCCTGGCATCGTCGATGCGATCGAGGGCATGTTGTGGTGCTCGGCGACCCAATAGCGGGTGAATCCGAGCTTGTCAGCCGTGTCGATGATCTGCTTTGAGGCGGCGAAGGAGTCTGCTGTCGTCTGTCCTGTACGGACAGGAACGAGGTCAAGGATCGAAAGCTTCATAACGAGGCAACAGTGCATGTGAGAAGAACATTCCGTTCCCCGCGGACCACGCCGCCGATGAACCGCACCATTGGTCTCGGCCACGTGTCCCGCGAATAACTGTCACATTGCCGGGGTTTTGCCAGCCGAACCCAAGTGCTTGTCAGCTGAACCTAAGTGCTTGTCAGCCGAAGAGAGTCTCTCCGATTTCCCGCGCGATGAACCGTGCGTGGAGCACCGGTTCTTGTGCTGGATCGATGGTCGCCGGTGGCACCCACGCGGGCCGACCGTCGATGAGCATTCTGCAGTCCCAATCGGTGTAATCAAGCAGGTGGTGATGCGCTGAACAGGCCAAAGTGAGATTGTTGACGTCAGTCTTGCCGTTCTGCGCCCATGGGACGATATGGTGCGCTTCGCACCAGCCGGGAGGAGTGTCGCATCCGGGGAACGTGCATCCCTGGTCACGGCTGGCGAGAATTGCCAGCTGTTTCTCTGTGGCCAACCGTCGTTCTGTCGCGAGTGCCAACGATTTCGCTCTTTCGCCCATGAGGTGGAAGAAGACCGATCCGTTCAGTCCTTCCAGAGCAGCGGAATCGATCGGGAACGGCGTTTCGACTCCCGTGACGGCCTTGCCGGTCTGGTTCGCCAGATCTTCCGCCTTGGCTGTGACGACCAGTGCGTAGGCCGCTCCGGCCTTGATGCGGTTCATTTCGATGTTGCCGATGACGCTGGAGAAACGCTCGTAGATGCGACGCCGGACACTCGGCTGCTCAGCGGCCATCGTCACCAGTGAGCCGTCCTGCCTCACCCCGGCCCCCTGCGGGATCTCACCATTCGCGCCGACCTGTGGCGGGGTGAAGTCGAGCGAGGGGTCGAGACAGTCCGAGCGGTCGCCGCGCAGGACCTCCGTATAGACGTCGACGACTTCCTGGTCGAGGTCGCTCACACTGGCACTGCCGCTTTCGACTGCGGAGCGGGCATCGTCGGCAGAACGGGTATCATCGGTGGCGCTCGCTCCGTCGATTGGGCGTTCGCCATCCGCGGGAGCGGCATCGATGCCCGCCGCATTCGCGCACCTGTCCTCGTCAGACTGAGAATCGGTTTTGATGCGCGAAGTCAGCAAGCCATTGAGAATCCCACCGGTCTCCTCGTCGAGGCGACCTTTGAGGGTCCACGTTCCGTCCTTCGCCTGGCGCAGGTTGACAGCGAAGCTGTCCCGGTCTGCCGCTTCTTTCGGTTCCTGGCCGTCGGGATCGATCCAGCCCAGGATCTCTTCGAAGAGTGCATGGATATCGCAGACGCGAACCGCCTGAGCCTTTTCGACGAGCAGGCTTTCAGCCTTGATCTTGTCGTCCTCCGATACGTTCACAGGCAGGTTCTTCAAGCATTTGGAGATCGTCGACGCCTGGTTTGCCGAGAGCACTCCTTCACGAAGGGCAGCTGCGAGAATCGGAAACTGCGCCTCGATCGATTCCCCGCTCATGCTGGTCCGCTTTCCCAGGCACTCAGCGAGCTGAGTGCGGCGATAGGCCTCTTGTGCAGACAGGTTGAGCCGATGTTGGACCAGCGCCTTCGTCGTTTTCGCCCCGTAGTCGCGGGGCGTGCCGACACGTTCGAACACGGAGAGGGTCACGACCGACAGGGACTCCGTCAGACGGTTCAAGGTCTCAAGACCATCGAGAAGAGTCACCGCGTCATCGGGCCCCATGGGGCGAGTGAAGTCGTGGAGCCCGTCGAGCAGGCCCTGCAGAGCGCAGATGCTTTCTGTGACTTCCGGGGCTGCGTGCTTCAAGTCTGACCAGCGAAACTCGTCGAGCAGGGGATGCGTGTCAGCTTCTGAGTCATAGCGTTCGGCGAGTGCCTTGTGTCGCTCCGCGCGTTCTACCTCAGCGATACGTTCGGCTTCTTTCTGCGCCCGCTTCTTCGCCTCGTACCGCTCAACGTGGGCGTTCCACTCCGCTCTTTCACGCGCGAGTTCTTCGTCCTCTGCGCGAGCCTGCGGGTTCTTCTTCAGGAACTCCTCACGCTCCGCAGCTCGCTGTGTCTCACGTTCTTCGCGCTTTGCTTTCATCCACGCGCTTTGGCGTGCTTCGATCTCTCTGATGCATGCCTGGACCTCTGCCTCGGTCTCCGGCATCGTCGTCCTGCTCGACCAGGGCCCCTGCCCGGCGTGGATAACGCCACCCGGAAGAGCAGGCGCCGCTGCGTCAGCCTCGATAACAGCTGCTTGACTGCTGCCTTCCGCAGCTACGACTCCGTCGACGACTGCATCGCTGCCATCCTCGACGGCGTCATCCTGTCCGTCACCAGCTTGGTCGGCGACCGCCTCGCCGTCGGCCAGGTTGTCGGCGATCCCGTCGAATCTGTCGGCGAGAGGATGACCGGTCAGATCGAATCCGGCCTCAGCGAGCAGCTCCCGGTAAGTCGACCTGGAGGAGTCACTGTCGGCAGACCGGGCAGAAGAGCCGGCCGCAGTTGGAGGGAGGTCACTGGGCGGTGAACCTTGAAGGGGTGGTGCCTGCGAAGCCTTTCCCGCTTCGCAATCATCGTGCTCGTCGTACCTTCGGTCGGGGATGAGAGCCATCTTCTTCGTATCCGTTCATCATCGTTGATGTCTTCGGCTTGGCTCCATTCTAATCCAGGAATAGAACAGAGTCTATAGTTCTGTACGATTTATTTGAGATATTTTCCCTGTCTTGCTATTTTGTACTATTTGCACTGGTCAATGGGAGATCTCACTCGGAGTGCGATGTTTGACAATGATCGCTGGCGGCGACCAGAAGAAGGGGCTCTCACCTACGGTGTCGACGAAGTGGGCCGAGACTACTCCTCGCCACTGACGCGAGGACGCGGGGCCAGGGCCCCGCCACAGCCACGCAGGCAGCACCCCGCCGCAGCCACACAGGGCCAGGGTCCCGCCACAGCCACGCAGGCAGCACCCCGCCGCAGCCACGCAGGACCAGGACCCCGCCACAGCCACCCGGGCAGAACTCACGTCCCGCCACGGTCACGCTTGCGGAACTCACTTCCCGCCACAATCAAGCGCGCGCAACCGACGCCCCGTCGTATCAACGAGCGCCTGCGCCGGCCCACAGCTCCACTCAGCTCTTCATATGAACGCGCTGTCCTTCGGGTCCGAACAGGCTGAGATACTCGACCCCGCCGTCATCGGCTCCCCCGAACCAGTGCGGAGTGCGCGTATCGAACTCTGCGGCCTCTCCAGCACTGAGAACCATCGTCCGGTCGCCGAGGATGAGGGTCAGGCGACCGCGGATCACATACACCCATTCGAATCCGGGGTGAGTCTTCAGCGCACCGAGCTTCGGTGTCTGCCGACCGTCGACGATGTGCTTGAAGGCCTGTACTCCGATTGCTCCGCGGCTGAGCGGCAGGATCGTCTGATCGTGGAACTTCCGCGGGGAGATATGAATGCGCGGATCCCCGATCGGAGGAGTCCCCACAAGCTCATCGAGCGGGAGCCCATAGACCCCAGCCAGCGGCAGCAGCAGCTCCAAACTCGGCTTGCGCTTCCCGGATTCCAGGCGCGACAGTGTGCTCGTCGACATTCCGGCAAGCTCGGCCACCTCGTCGAGGGTGCGCCCCTGCTCCTGCCGCAGCCCTCGCAGGCGAACACCGACACCAGCCAACGACTGCCGGATGGCCTCCTGCGCCTCGACAGGGGCGGACCCATCGGAGAGGATCTCCGACATCCGACCCGTCGCATGAGCGGCACGCTCCCCTGACTCTCTTGGCTCTTCCATGCCCTCAGCATGACAGAGTTTGCTATTTCTGCAAACACGTTTGCACTTTTACATGGGCTAGGAACACACTCGAATAGACGCCGACCATCCATCAGCACACAGGAGAATCATGACCACCCAAACTGCACCCGTAAACTCCCAGCCAACTGCGCCCGACTCGTCGGCCGAATCCGCGCAGGATTCCTTCGATGTCGCCGTCATCGGCGGTGGGGCAGGCGGCCTCGCCGCATCGATCGCCCTGGCCAGGTCTCTGCGATCCGTCGTCGTCATCGACGCAGGCCAGCTGCGCAATTCCTCGAGCGCACACGCGCACAACGTCCTCGGCCACGAAGGCATCAGACCGCAGGACCTCGTCGCGAAAGGCCGCGCCGAGGCCGAGGAATACGGCGTTGCCTTCATCGATGCGACTGTGCAGCAAGCACGCACGATCGATTCGGAACCCCACCCTGCCGAGGAGGCCCCGCATTATCGGTTCGAACTGACCACCTCGGCGGGGGGGCGATGTCAAGGCCCGACGCATCATCATCGCCACCGGCCTGAGCGACGAACTTCCGGACATCCCGGGTCTCGCGGAAGGCTGGGGCGACACCGTCCTGCACTGCCCCTACTGCCACGGCTTCGAGGTGCGCGGACAGCGCATCGGGGTCATCGGCACAACGGCCATGTCATACCACCAGGCGATGTTGTTCTCCCAGCTCAGCGACCACGTCAGCTTCATCCGTCACAACGCTCCCGCCCCTGATTCCGAACAGACGGCAATGCTCGATACGCTCGGCATCGAGTTCATCGATTCCACCGTCACCGAGGTGGCCCGCTCCGAGTCCGACACCGTCGTTTCACTGGCGGCCACCGAATCCGCGGACGGAGCGGAATCTCTTACCTTCGATGCGCTCACCGTCGGTGCGTATGGTCGAGCGAATGCCGACCTGTTCTCGCAGCTCGGAGGCGAGGTCGTCGCTCACCCGAGCGGGATGGGCACCTATATTCCGACGCAGATGGCAGGGCAGACCAATGTGCCCGGCGTCTGGGCGGTCGGCAACAGCGCAGATGTCTCAGCGATGGTCGTGGCCAGCACAGCCAGCGGGGTGATGGCCGGCGCGCATGTCAACGCCGATCTCATCATGGAGCGGCTCCGCTGAGACGTGCACGCAGCGGACACATGTCAGCCCAGCGAGCCGGGTTGCGTGTGCGCTGCGGTCAAGCCCTCAGTGCGCGGCTTTGACGCACAGCACCGGGGCTTCGGCGTCGAGGATGACCTTCTGAATTGTCGACCCGAGCAGAAACTTCCCGACCGGGGTGCGCTTCCGGGTTCCGAGCACGATCAGTTCGGCTCCCACCTCGTTGGCGGTGTCGAGGATCTGTTCGGCCGGGTCGTACTCGCTACCCAAGGTCAGTACGCGGAATTCGACGTCCGCCCTGGTCAGGTAGTTGTTGACCGATTTGAGCTCCCCTTCGCCGAGGCGGTAGGAGTCGCTGCGCTGCGCCGACCGTGACGCATTGACGACGACGAGCTCCTTGCCGTCCTTCTTCGCCTGCGCGATGCCGGCATCGAGAGCAGCGTGTCCGGCGGGATTGTTGACGTAACCGACGAGTACTGTCATTTTTCACCTTCGTTGGATTGAGCTGTACAGAACCGAGCGCGCAGGTCGGGAACCCACAGTCCCAGCATATCGAGCGATGCAGACATGGGTCGGCGAGCGGCCCCGGCTGCACCGCCTCGGCGAGGGGATGAGCTCACGACAGCTCTTCGGGATTGCGGAATCGGGTGCTCGTGCCCTTCGTCGAACGGTTCCAGAACCAGGTCACGGCCCACAGGACGACACCGATGCCGACGAGCGCCGCCGCGATCTGATACTGGATGAGCTCATCGAGACGGGCCCACGGACCGACGAGGAACACGCAGGTGATGACGCCGATCCACGGCAGAATCGTCGGTGCCTTGAAGTGTTCGGCATTGCCGGACTTGTCCTTGCGCAGGATGAGCACGGCGACGTTGACGACGGCGAACACTGCCAACAGCAGCAGCGAGGTGGTGCCGCCCAGGGACGCGGTCACCGTCTCGGGCAGGATCGTGGACACGAAGAAGATGAGCGCGAAGGCGATCAGCGTCGTGAAGATGATCGACACCCACGGAGAGCGGCGGCCGGCCAAGACCTTCGCGAACACGGGCGGGAGCACGTTCTGCTTGGCCATTCCGTAGAGCAGACGGCTGGCCATGAGCATGTTGATCAGGGCCGAGTTCGCAACGGCGAACATCGTCATGAACGGGAAGATCGTATCGATCGGCAGGCCCGGAGCGCCCTCGCGGACGACCTCGAGCAGCGGCGTCTCGCTCTCGGTGAGCACGCCGATGGGCACGGCCGCGACGGTGACCAGGGAGACGAGGACGTAGATGATGCCGGTGATCGTCAGGCCGGAGAGCATGATCTTCGGGAAGATCCGCGGATCCTTCGTTTCCTCGACCATGTTGACCGAATCCTCGAAGCCGACCATGGAGAAGAAGGCGAGCGCAGTGGCACCGGTGACCGCGAGGAAGACGCTCTTGTCGCCCTCGGTCTCGAAGATCATCACACGTGAGAAGTCGGCGTCACCCGAACCGAGTGCGAAGAAGCCGACGACGATGACCAGCAGCAGACCGCTCAGCTCGATGAGGGTGAGGACGACGTTGAACCATACGCTCTCGCCGACTCCGCGGAGGTTGATGAGCGCGATGAGAGTGAGGAACGCCAGCGCAATCCACATCACCCCTGTGCCGGAGACGTCCCAACCGAAGCCGGCCACGAGGTTCGCCGCGAAGACATTCGACGCCGTCGATGCCGAGGTGATTCCGGAGCTGAGGACGGCGAAGGCGACGAGGAACGTCACAAAGTGGATTCCGAACGCCTTGTGCGTATAGAGCGCTGCACCCGCAGCCTGCGGATACTTCGTCACGAGTTCCATATAGGAGAAGGCGGTGATCAGCGCGATGAGGAAGGCGAGGATCACCGGTGCCCAACCGGCACCGCCGACCTGCCCAGCCACCTTGCCCGTCAGAGCATAGACGCCGGTTCCGAGGATGTCACCGACGATGAACAGAAGCAGCAGCTTCGGCCCCATGACCCGCTTGAGGGTCTCGGGCTGGTGTCCGTCACCGGGGTCGATTGTCGTCGTGGGTTCTTTGTCGCTCACGATTCCTCCGTGTCCAATGCGGCGGCTGTGCCGCATACCTGGCAACCCTGACTGTGGTCAGAGCCTCGCCTAGTATGCCTCAGTCACGAGCCTGACACACAAGCTTCAGTTCCGAACCACCGTGAGAAACGCCGAGAACAGGGCCTTCGAATCACGTTCGCTCTCCGGCCCGAGCTCCATCGCTTCTTCCAACAGGGTATCTTTATCGAACCCCAAAGTCTGCAGTTTCTCCGCATCCCAGCGCTCGATGTTCGCCCGCGTCGACTCCGGGTGGAACTGCGTCCCCCACGCCCTGCCGACCCGGAACGCCTGGAATTCGCAGGCCTCGCTCCTGGCGAGCAGGGTCGCCTCCTCGGGGAGGGCGACGATGCGGTCGACGTGGCTTTCGACGAACGAGGTCCGTGGCCGGATCGCGGAGAACACCGGGTCCGCGGCCGCCTCGGCGGTGGTGTCGATCCGCGTGTATCCCTTCTCCGGCGCTCCGGTCCGAGCCCGCACATCGCCCCCGATGACGTGGGCGATGAGCTGCCCGCCGAGGCAGATACCGAACTGCGGCAGATCCGTGGCCAGGGCATGGCGGACGAGTTCGGCCTCATCGGCCAACCATGGGGCCCGATCCGTCTCATCGGGCATGTACCCGCCGCCGAGCATGATGAGCCCGTCATAGCCATCGAGTTCCGAGGGCGCCGGCAGGGGCGAAACCCCGCCGATGCGCAGATCGAATTCGACGTTCTCGCTGATCATCCACCGTGTCAGCAGCCCCGGCTGGGACTCGATGTCATTGACGATGACGAGCAGCCGCGTCATGATTCCGCCCCCGCCGAGGCGGCCGAACCATTGCCTGCGGACCCGACGTTGCCGCCGCCGTTCACCGTCGCCGAGGCGGCCGTGCCGTTGGCCGCGGAACCGGCGTTGGCCGCGGACGGTGCGTCGACCGCCGAGCCGAGGAACGCCGTGTACGCATCCTCGTGCGCGTCGAGGACGCGCATCGCATTGTCGAAGCCGATCTTGCGCAGGTCGGTCTGCGACCAGCCGCGCGAGGCGAGCTCGGCGAACAGGTTCGGATACTGGCCGGCATCACCGAGTCCGGTCGGCAGCTCATCGACTCCGCAGATGTCGCCGCCCAGTCCGATGTGGTCGATGCCGATCCGTTCGCGAACGTAATCGCAGTGGTCGGCGACCTGGGCCACGGTCACCTCGGGGGCGGTTCCCTGTTCTCCGGCGTCGACCCATTCGCGGCGGGCGTTCGAGACGAACGAGGGCACGAACGTCATCATCGCCACTCCCCCGTTGTCGGGCACGCGGTCCAAGACGTCGTCCGGGATGTTGCGCGGGTGCGGGTTGAGACCGTACGCGCAGGAGTGGGTGAAGAGGACCGGCAGGGTGCTCTGGTCCAGCGACTGGTGCATGACGGTGGGCGCGACGTGGGAGAGGTCGAGGATCATGCCGATCCGGTTCATCTCCGCCACGACCTCACGTCCGAAGACGCTCAAGCCGCCGTGGACCGGTTCGTCCGTGGCCGAGTCGGCCCAGGAATGAGTGGTCGACCACGTCAGAGTCATATAGCGGGCCCCGGCGCGGGCGTACGACCGCAGCACGGCGAGGGATTCGTCGATCTGCTGACCGCCTTCGACGCCCATGAGGGAGGCGACCTTGCCGGCTGCGCGAGCCGCACGGACGTCGGCGGCGGTACGGGCGAAGGCAAGTCGTTCGGGGTAGGCGGTGACGACACGCTGGACCGCGTCGATCTGCTCCCATGTGGCCTTGATCGCGTCGGCGCCGGTGATCGAGGAATGAACGTAGACGGACCAGTACTGCGCGGCCACGTGTCCGGCCGCCAGCTGATCCATCGTGGTGAACGGCGAGACGGCCGGGTCGTTGAGCCCCTCCACGCTGTAGTCGCGTTCCTCGCGCAGGTACCAGGCGAGGTCGTTGTGTCCGTCGAAGACGTCGACGGCGGGTGCGGATGCTGCGTCTGGTGCGGATTCGGTGTCGGGTCCGGCTGCGGAGGCTGTGTTGGGTGCGGTCATGGTCGGGTCCTTCCGGTCGGGCGGATTGGGTCGGTGCAGGGGTGCACGCACGGAACGGTACTCCCGCGATGGGGAGGTCGGCCGCCTCGGCGAGGTGGGGTCGGTTCGTTCATCATGCCAGCCCGGACAGGATCTGGGCCGACCACAGGCCGAGGAACGTGCCGAGGAACGTTCCCATGAGCGCGAACAGCACACCGACGGGGACGAGCTGTCGGTTGAAGGCTCCCGCAACGACCGGCGCCGAGGCGATTCCGCCGATGTTCGCGGTGCTGGCCACGGCGATGCTGAAGAGCTCGGTGCGGGTGAGCTTGGCGTAGATGAGCATGATGGCGATGTGAACGACGAGGACGATGATGCCCGCCACCAGATAGAGTGGCGCTTCGGCCAGGGAGGTGAAGTCCGAGCCCGAGGCGATGATGCCGATGATGAGGTAGAGCAGAATCGTCGCGAGCTCATTGGATCCGGCGGTCTTGCCGAACCGAGTCGAACCGATGGCGAGCCCGAGGACGCTGACGATGAGGATCGTCCACGCGGTGCCGTCGATGACCGCTCCGACCTCGGGCAGCAGTTCGCCGAGGCGGATCGCCAAGGCCGAGGCCAACAGTGCGAATCCGATGAGTCCGAAGATCGACGACAGCGTCATCGGCTTCTCCTCCTCGGCCGAGACTCTGTCGGTGAAATCGAGCTTCGACATATCGGCCTTCGTCCACTTGTCGAACTTGTCGGAGACTGTGACGGAGGAGAAGATGAGCAGCAGCCAGAAGGAGTAGAGCACTGTGTCGACGATGAGGACGTAGCCGAACACGTTCTCGGGTGCCTGGAGGACCTCCTGCACCGCGACCATGTTCGCCGAACCACCCGTCCACGAGGCGTTGAGAGCGCCGAGGGCCTTCCACGCTTCCGGGTCGAGGCTGGAGTGCAGGATGAGGTAGCTGATGATGAAGCCGATGATGATGCTCGCCGCGGTCACCGCAAAGGTGAGCAGCAGTTTGGGCCCGAGCTTGATGATCTGCCGGATATCGCACTTGAACAGCATGAGCAGGATCATCGCGGGCAGCATCACCTCGCGCAGGGTGTCGCCGACCACGGTGATGTCTCCACCGTCGTGGTCGAAGACGCCGAACGTGTTGAGCAGCGCCGCCACGATGTAGAGGATGACGAAGCCGGGCACATATTTGAGGAGCTTGAAGCGCCCGCTCCGGTCCGCGACGACGAGCGCTGCGGAGATCGCCAGAAGCAGGCTGATGAATAGAAAACCGTCCGTGATCACTAACGACACTTCCTCATTGAATACGTCCATCCCGGCAGAGGCAGAGCCGACGGTGCCGCAGCTGGCTGCGCCGCACGGCGCGGATGGCAGCAGCACCGGTTGGGCCAGTGGCAGAGCCACGGGCGGCACCGAGGATGCCTCCGGGATGGAGCAATGTGCAGTTGTCGATCGGATCCGGTCCGGTGAGGGCCCGGGCAATCGGGGTGGTCGAAGGCGCTGCCTAAGCGGTGACCTCGCGGTACTTCTTCGCGGCGTTGTTCACTGCTGTGATCAGCGCCTTCTGCGAGGATCCGTGGTAGCGGCGCTGGATGCGCTCTATCAGTCGACCAGGGTCCGTGATGTCGGCATCGACGAACAGGCTCCGAATGAAGTTCCGGGTCAGAGCCAACGTCGCCGTGCAGTCCACATCGAGGATTCGGTGGGTGTCCGGCTGGATCTCGAATGCCACGTAGAACAGACCGAACTGGTTGGTGATCGGGTTGTTCGACGGAGCCTTCGCTTCGCCTGTGAGGTAGATCGTATCGGACATCGCCCACCAGACTACCCCACGGCTCTCGGCGCCGAGACCGGTCCGAAAGCAGCCGGGGCGCTCCCAGAGCGGCCGCGAGTCGCCCGGCAGGCGACGACTGCCGCCGGGGACATTCGTCAGGCGAAAGGCGAGTTCCCATCGACGGCAGTCGAACGCAGTGGACGCTCAGAGGAACCGGTGGATCGCGTTGCCGGCCTGCCGCATGATCGGCATGACGTCGACGACGCGGTCGGTGCCCGGTTCCCAGTTCGCGAACACCGCATAGGCGACGCGACGCGTAGGCGTCATCACGATCCCGGCATCGGCCCGGATCGTCCCGTTCGTGCCGGTCTTGTTCCACACCCACACGTCCCGCTGGTAGTTGTAGTGAGCGAGCGGGTCCAGATCGAACGCCGAGGCGACCATCGAGGTGTCCGCGCCGGCTCCCAACCAGCGCCGGAAGACCTCGTTCGTCGACTCGTCCCAGAATTCGTCCTTGGCGTGCCTGGCCATGAAATCACTGAGCTCCGCGGCCGTGCCCGTCGACAGTGTCCGCGGCGCTTTGGCCGGGCGCGGCCAGCGCAGAAAGTCGTGCAGACCCGAGTTCCTGTACCCGAGCTTCTCCACCTGATCCGCAACATTCTCCAGCCCGACCCTGCGGATGAGCACGTTCGTGGCGAAGTTGTCGCTGAAAGCCCCGATGAGCAGAGCGACGTCGAAGATGCTCAGATCGTCCTGCTCCATGAGGTACCAGATCCCCGATTCGTCGACCCTCTCCGAAGGCCGCCGATGCAGGCGTTCCTCCAGGTCAAGCGTGCCGTCCTTGTACATCTGCAAGGCAGTGTGGAGGAGGAAGACCTTGCCCATGCTGGCGGTGTCGAGTTCGTCGTTCTCATTGTGGGCGAACACCCGTTCCCCACTGTCGACGTCGAAGGCCAGAGCGCTGAATCGCACTCCGGGCAGTCCATCGAATTTCAGTTCGCTCATCAGCGTGCTCCTGTCAGTCTCGTTTCGTTCATGTCTGCGCGCCCGCGATTCGTTCGCCTCACCGAGCCGGGCCATCGGCACGTGGTCGGCACCATCATGCCTGCCCACCCGCGTGATCCACCCACAGCCGCGGCCGTTCCCCGGGCTCCGCCTTGAGCGTGACGTCGACGCCGAGTGGGGCGCTCGGCGCATCGGGATCGTGGCCGAAGCCCATCTCAGACACGATCGGGATTCCCAGACCGCCGAGGTAGTCGATCATCAGCGCCTCCACCTCGTGGACGGGCGCGCAGTCCTCCCACGAGCCGAGCACCACCGCATCCGCCGAGGTGAACCACCCGCCGCGGACCAGCTGCACCATGAGATTGTCGAGCCGGTACAGCTCCTCGTCGACGTCTTCGAGCATGAGGATGCTCGGACCCCGATGCTCGCGTCGTTCCCGCACGTCGATGAGCTCGGGACTGCCCATCCCCGCGGCGATGAGACTGAGATTTCCCCCGCCGAGGCGGCCCCTCGCCGACCCCGGAACCAACGTCTGCGCCCGGCTGAGCGGGCGGGTCGCAGCGGTCTGCTCCGCCGCAGCGGTGCCCTCCGTCGAGGCCTCTGCGGGGAATCCGAGTTCGCGCCCGCCCCAGGGATGAAACAGCCACGAGGCCACCTCGTCGGGCACGACCGTCGAGTTCTTGAACGGGTCATTGCCGACCATCGGGCAGAACAGAGTCGCGACGCCGAGGTGGTGTTCCCAGGCCTGGTGGAGTGCGGTGATGTCCGAGGAGCCGGTGAGCAGCTTGGGACGGCCGTCCCTGCGCAGCATGTGCCGGCGCATGAGGTCGAAGTCGATGCCGTCGAGCAGGCGCATGGCTCCGAAGCCGCCACGCAGCGCGATCACCGCATCCGTGTCCGGATCGCACCACGCGTCGACGAGATCGGCCCGGCGCTCGGCGTCCGTGCCGGCCAGATACTTCACCCGCGGGTGCCGGCTGCGGACGTTGGCCCCCGGCACGACGTCGAAGCCCCAGGATTCCAGCTGGGCGATGGCCCGCTGCAGCGACTCCTCGTCGGTGGGTCCCGACGGCGCAATGAGGCGAACGGTGTCACCGGGCGACAGCGGCGCAGAATCGAGATATGGGCTCGGCTTACTCATTCCTCACCAGACTCTGACTTCCCAATCGGGGAACCGCGGCGAGCAGCTCCTGCGTGTACTCGTGCTGCGGATCGGACAGCACCCTGTCGACCTCACCGTATTCGACGATCTCCCCTCTCTTCATCACCGCCACCGTATCCGCGATGTTCCAGGCCAGGCCGAGGTCGTGGGTGATGATGAGCGCGCTCATCCCGAAGTTCTTCTTCAGCGCGAGGAACAGCGAAAGGATCTCCCCGCGCACCGAGGCATCCAGCGATGCCACCGGCTCATCGGCGATGAGCACCTGCGGGTCGAGAGCCAGAGCGCCGGCGATGACGACGCGCTGCCGCTGTCCGCCGGAGAGCTCCTGCGGAATCGACTCGAGATAGTCCTCGGCAGGGGTGAGCTCGGCGGCTTCGAGCGCGCCGATGACCCTCTCGTACTCCCGGTCCTTGATCCCCTGAACCTTCAGGCCCTCGACCACGGCCTCGTACACGCTGCGTTTGGGATTGAGCGATCCGGCCGGGTCCTGCAGAATCATCTGCACCTTCTGCCGAAATGCTCGCAGCTCCTTCGCCTTCTTCGGCAGAGCCTTGCCCGCGAACGACAGCTGCGAACCCGCTTCCACCTCCTGCAGACCGAGCAGCGACCGTGCCAGAGTCGTCTTCCCCGAGCCGGACTGGCCGACGACGGCGAGGATCTCCGCCTTCCGCAGCTGCAGGTCCACACCGCGCACCGCACGTTCACGACCCCGCCGGGTGTCGAAGGAGACACTGAGATCCTTCGCCTCGAGCACTACCTCATCCGTCATGGTGAATGGTTCGGCCCGGACCACCTCGGCGGGTTTGAGTGTTCGGGGATTCAGCCGGGATTCGGGGTCCCCGATCTGCGGAAACGCACCGGCCAGCTGCTTCGTGTAGTCCTCCTGCGGAGACAGGCACACTTCGTCGCTCGGTCCGTATTCGACGAGGCGGCCGTGACGCATGATCGCGAGTTTCGCGCACACGGCCGAGAGCACGGCGAGATCGTGGCTGATCATCAGCAGGGAGATTCCGCGTTCGGCGACGAGGCGGGCCAGGCCGGACAGGATCTGCTTCTGCACGATGACGTCGAGGGCAGTCGTCGGCTCGTCGGCGATGATGATATCGGGTTCACAGGCGAGCGCCATGGCGATCATGATGCGCTGTTTCTGCCCGCCGGAGAGCTCGTGCGGATATGCGCTCGACTTCGATGCCTCGAGGTTGACCTCGGCGAGGAGTTCGAACATCCGGTCGCGGCGCTTCTGCGGGGTCGTCCACGTGCCCTTCGAGTGATGTTCGAGGGCTTCGATGATCTGCTGCCCCACCTCGCGGACGGGGTTGAGAGAGTGCAGAGCTCCTTGGAAGACGATCGAGGCCTGCGCCCACCGGACCGCGCGGATCTGGCCGAAGCTCAGCTCCCGGATGTCCTGCCCGCCGAGGAGGACCCGCCCGTCGAGGCGAGCCGACTTCGGCAGCAGGCGCAGAGCCGACATGATCAGGGTCGACTTCCCCGACCCGGACTCCCCCGCGATGCCCAGGGTGGCACCGGCGGGCAGGTCGAGGCTGACGTCTTCCACGGCGACGACGTCGCCGCGGTCGGATGAGGAGCGGTAGGTGATCGAGACGTTCTCGAAATGAAGGTCGGTCATCAGCGGCTCCTCAGGGCAGGGTTGATGATGGCCTCGAATGCGCGCCCGACCATCGTGAAGGCGAGCACGACGAGCAGGATCGCCACACCCGGGGTGAGCACGTACCACCAGTAGCCGGAGGTCGCCGCGGACACGTCCATCGAGTTCTTCAGGATCGTGCCCCACGATTCCTTCGACGTGTCCCCGAGGCCGAGGAACGACAGCGTCGATTCGGCGATGATCGCCCCACCGACGGTCAGCGTCGTGTTCGCGAGCACGAGCGGCATCACCGCAGGCAGCAGGTGACGGAACAGGATGTGGGAATGTCCGGCACCGAGGATGCGCGCCCTTTCGATGTAGAGCCGAGATTCGACGCTCAACGTCTGCGAGCGCACGATCCGTGCGGTCGACGCCCATGAGGTCAGTCCGATGGCGACGACGATCGTGAAGACACCGCGCTCGAGCACGGAGGACAGCACGATCGCGAGAAGCAGGGACGGCAGGACGATGAAGAAGTCGACGATGCGCATGAT
The DNA here is from genome assembly GCF_057654315.1 of Brevibacterium sp. Lmc1. Classification (NCBI taxonomy): domain Bacteria; kingdom Bacillati; phylum Actinomycetota; class Actinomycetes; order Micrococcales; family Brevibacteriaceae; genus Brevibacterium; species Brevibacterium sp. Lmc1. Next base: position 3,471,214 of record NZ_CM172803.1, read on the forward strand.
GATGCCGCCGAACAGTCCCGTGAAGTGACCTGCGGCCAGGCCCATGATGGTGCCGATGATCATCGACATGACGGTCGCGGCGACGCCGACGAGGATCGACACGCGCGCTCCCCAGAGGATGCGCACCCACAGCTCCCGTCCCAGGTCATCGGTGCCCAAGGGGTGGTCGAGGCTCGGCGGGGCATAGCGCGGCACGTCGAGCTGCTTCGTGACATCGAGCATCGAGGCCGGGGCGATGAGCGGTGCGGCGATCGCGATGACGATGAAGAAGAGGAGCACGACGGCGCCGATGAGCGCCGGAACGTCGGAGCGGAAGAGCGCCCAGTTCTTCTTCGCGTTGTTCAGGCGGCGTTCGCGCACGAGCTTCGCGCCGTCGACGACAGGGATGGATCCCCGTGTTTCCGAACCACGCGGATTCGGTTCGTTCGATGAGGGGCCGGGGGCCGCCTCGGCGGGGGTGTTCGCGCTCATCAGGCCCTCCTGACGCGGGGATCGAGGAATCGGTAGACGATGTCGGCGGCAAGGTTCATCACGATGATGATCGCCGAGAACACGACGAAGGTGCCCTGCAGCAGCGGCAGGTCGGGGCCGCGGATGGCTTCGAAGGTGAGTTTGCCCAGTCCCGGCCACGAGAACACGGCTTCGACGGTGACGGCGCCGGCGATGAGCCCGCCGATGTGGAGGAAGACGACGGTGACGGTCGGCAGCAGCGCATTCGGCACGGCGTGACGGCGGCGGACCTCATCCTCGGTGAGTCCTTTTGCGCGGGCGGTCGTGAGGTAGTCCTCGTTCATCTCCTCGAGCAGGGAGGCGCGCATGATCATGAGGAACTGCGCATAGACGACGGCGACGAGCGAGATGACGGGGAGGATGAGGTGTTTGATGACGTCGATGATTCCAGCCGGTGACCATGGGTCGAGGCCGGGGGTGATCATGCCGCCGGTGGGCAGCCATTGGAGGGTGCCGCCGAAGATCATGAGCAGGATGAGGCCGAGCCAGAACGTCGGCACGGACCAGAAGATCAGCGAGGTCGAGGAGGCGAGCTTGTCGAACAGGGTGTTGCGGCGCCAGGCCGAGATCTGTCCGAGCCACAGGCCCAGGACGATGGCGATGACGGCCGCGGTGGCGGTGAGCAGCAGGGTCGGGCCGAGGTATTCGCCGATGAGCGCCGACACGGACTTCCGGTACACGTAGGACTCGCCGAGGTCGCCGGTGACGATGCCGACGAGGTAGTCCCAGAACTGGACGATCACGGGTTTGTCGAGTCCGTATTGGCTGCGCAGTTCGGCGATCTGCGCCGGGGACATCGGCCGTTCCTTCGCGATCTTGAGCACGGGATCGCCGGGCAGCATGCGGAAGGCGAAGAAGCCGAGCACGATGACGAGGACCATCGAGGTCGCGGCCCCGCCGAGCTTGCGCAGGAAGTAGCGGGTGAACGATCCGCCGGCCGGTGGTTCGTCCATATCGACGGTGGCGGGGTTCGCCGGGTTGGCGGGGTTCGCGTCGGCGGTTGCCGCGGATCCCTTCGCCGAGGCGGGGCTGGGGTTCGTGGGGTCGGTGCCCGGGTTCGCCGTGCCCGGTCCTCGGTCAGGGCGATCCCCGGACTGGGGATCGTGGGTGGGTGTGCTCACTGTGGTGCTCCAGATGGTGGGGACGGGCCCGTGGGCCCGGGTGCCGCGGGTGGTGCGGACTGGCCCGCGGGTCCGGGTGCCGCAGGTGGTGCGGATGGTGCGGCACCCGGACTGTGGGTGTGGGGACTATTCGCGGTCGTCGGACTTCTTGCGACGGCTGAGCAGCCAGCCGCCTCCGCCGAGGACGACGATGACCGCTGCCGCGATGCCGATCCAGCCTCCGGCGCCCATTCCGCCGCCGGTGGCTTCCTCTTCGCTGACGGGTTCGACCGAGGAATATCCCCAGTAGCCGACCTGGTTGGCGATGGCACCGCCGTCGCTGGGCTGTTTGGTGAAGTTGTCGAACCGGTCGGAGCGGTAGGCCTCGAGCTGGTTCGGGTACCACAGCGTCACCGAGGGGGCTTCCTCGTAGTGGATGGCCTGGGCCTTCTGCACGAGGTCCTGACGCTTGGCCGGGTCGAGCTCGACGTGCTGAGCCTGATAGAGCTTGTCGAATTCCTTGTTGCACCAGCCGTCTTGGCTGGTGCCGCCGTTGCCGTCGGCGTCGGGGCGCTGACCGCAGGTGTTGATGCTCAGCTGGTAGTCGGGATCGGGATTGATCGACCAGCCGGAGAAGTACATATCGTAGTCGCCCTTGGTGGTGCGTTCGGACACCGTGTCGACGTCAGAGGACTCGTTCTTCAGGTCGATGCCGATGTCCTTCATCCACGGTTTGAGGAACTTCGCGGTGCTCTGTTCGATCGGCGCGTCGGCGTCGGTGAGGAAGCGCAGCTGCAGCTTCTCACCGTCCTTCTCGCGGATGCCGCCGGATCCTTCCTTCCAGCCGGCGTCGTCGAGGAGCTTCTTCGCCTCGGCCACGTCGAATCCGCTGATGACGGAGTTGTCGGACTTGAGTGCCCAGTCCGGGTAGACGGCAGGAATGAAGCTCGTGGCCGGCTGCGCATAGTCCTGCATGACCTGTTTGCGCAGGGTCTCGGTGTCAATGCCGGCGCGGATTGCCTGGCGGACCTTCTTGTCCTTGAGCGCCTCATTGCCGGTGCCGAATTCCTTGCCTTTGGCGTCGGCGACGCCCGGGTTGATGGAGATTCCATTGAAGCGGCGGCCGTTGCCGTCGTTGAGTTCGACGTTGTCCGCGTTCTCCAGCGCCGTGAACTGGTCGGGGCTGAGCCCAGTGATGAAGTCGACTTCGCCGGAGCGGATCGCCTGCACCTGCGCATCTGAGTTCGTGTAGTAGCGGTACTGGATCTCGTCGAGCTTCGGCTTGCCGCGCCAGAAGTTCGGGTTCGCCTTGAGCGTGATCGACTTGTTCGCCTCGTAGCTCTCGAGCTGGAAGGGTCCCGAGCCGACGGACTTCTCATCGTTCTTGAATTCGCCGGGCTTGTCGATCTTCGACCAGACGTGCTCGGGCACGACGGGGATCTCTTGGCCGGGGTTGTTCGCCTGCGGCTTCTTCAGAGTGATCTTGACGGTGCCGTCGTCGGGGGCCTCGACCTTGTCGAAGTTTTCGACGAGGCTGCCGTTGGCCACCGCCATCTCTTCCTTCTCCATCATCTGGTTGTAGGTCCAGGCGACGTCTTTCGAGGTCAGCGGTTCACCGTCGGACCATTTCATGTCCGGACGGATCGTGTAGGTCCAGACCTTGCCCTCGGAGTCCGTGTTCCATTCGGTGGCGAGCCCCTCGGTGATCGAACCGTCCTTGGCGTCGTTGGCCACGAGGTTCTCGTACATGTACCGGAAGGTGTTCGTCGGCACGAGGTAGAAGGACGTGAACGGGTTGAAGGAGTCGATGAAACCGTCGGTGGCGATCCGCAGCACGTTCTCGGAGGCCGGAGCCTCCGAGGTGGCGGCCTGCGCCGGGGAGGCGGCCATCGATCCGGCAAGGGCGAGTGCTGCGACGCCGGCCAGGCACCGTTGCCAGCCTCTGCGCAGTGAGTGTGAAGTGAACATCTTCGTCTTTCTTCTCGTGCGGTGATTCACTTGTCCTCCCCCGACCCGGGTGAATCGGAGTGTTCTCCCGGGTCAGAGCAGATGTGTTCTCCATCACTCTACGTTCGAAGTGACGTGAAAACGGCACAACAACACACAAATATGCCAGCCGGTCACTGTGCAGATGCCACAGGCGGTTCGAAATCAGCTGCCGTGGGCAAGAGGTTCGGCAGCGGTTTCGCGATCGTCCGGGTTCAGCGCACGTCCGTCCGGGCTCAGCCCGCGGCTCGCCGGGTTCGGCCGGCGGCTCGCCGGGCTCAGCGGGCGCAGCTCGGTCTCGCCCGCCTCGGCGAGGATTTCAGCGATCGTCTGCCCGCGGCGGATGAGGCTGAACTCGATGCCGCCGTCAGGAGCAATGCGGTAGCCGAAGATCGGCACCCGCGGGAGCAGGTTGTAGGAGAACGGATTCGAGAAGTAATAGGCACCTGTCTCGGGCACGGCGACGAGGTCACCCGCGTCGAGACGCGGCAGCATCCGATCCCGGGCCAGGAGGTCGCCGGAGAAGCAGGCGGGTCCGGCGACGTCGGTCGGGACGACCTCGGTGTCGGCCTCTTCGGCGGTCTTGGGGTTCCCGTCCGAGGTGAACGGCAGGATCCGCAGGGGCCAGTCGTTCGGGGCATAAGCGGTGCGGGTGGCGACCTGGACGCCGGCCTGGGTCATGACGATGCGGCGCCCGCCGGTGGTCTTCGCGTATTCGACGCGGGTGAGGATGGTGCCGACCTTTGCGAGGAGGGCGCGGCCGAATTCGGTGACGATGTCGAAGCCGAACAGGCCCGGCACCTCCTCCTCGAGCACCGAGCGGTAGTCGGCGAAGGTCGGGGTGATGTCCTCACCGTCGAAGTTCACCGACAGTCCCCCGCCGATGTCGATGCGCGTGATCCGCCTGGTCGAGGCACGGGAGTTGATCTCCTCGGCGAGGTCGACGGCGGCGCGGATTCCGACGGCTGCTTTGTCGAGGGTGATGCCCTGCGAGCCGGAGTGGACGTGGATCTGGCTCAGCCATGGGCGAGCGAGGTAGGCCTCGATGAGGGCCTCGCGGGCACCCGGGTCGGCGAGGCCGATACCGAATTTCGAGGTTTCGGTGGCGGTGCTCAAGGCGCCGATCGCGCCCGTGCCCGACTGCGGATTGATGCGGATTCCGATCTTCGCCGAGGCGGGCGCGGCGTCTGTGACGGCCGTGCTGTTCCGATCCGCCAGGATCGTGTCGAGGCGGGAGAGTTCGTCGAAGTTGTCGACATTGATCGAGACGCCGAGGTCGACGGCCCGGCACAGTTCGGCCCAGGTCTTGGCCGGGGAGTCGAAGACGATGCGGTCGGGTGCGAACCCGGCCGAGAGGGCGAGTTCGAGTTCGCCGGGGCTGGCGACCTCGCAGCCGGCTCCCACCTCGGCGAACCGGCGCAGCAACGACGGCAGCGGCACCGCCTTGCACGCCACTGCGTGGAGCACCTCGCGATCTGATGCGAATGCCGAGGTCAGCCGGTCGAAGGCGGTGTCGACCCAATCAAGATCCATGAGTCCGAGCACAGCCGCCTCATCGGTCAGCGCCGGGACGGAGTCCGATTGCGCGGGTGCGGCATCCGGCTGCGCAGGAGCCGAATCCGACGGTGCGGAGGCGTGTGCCGACTGTGCCGGATCGGCTGAGCGGTGAGGCGACACACTGTTCTCTGCGATCATTCGGATTGCTCGGGCGCGACGGTTCGGAATCGCATGGTGGTGACTGGGCATAACGTCCTTTGTTCGAGATCTGTTGTCACTTTAGGACGGCTGACCTCGAAGAACGCACGATAATTCGCCAATGTTCGCGGGGGCTGATTGTAGGTTTCTCACGACCGGTCGTGAGCGAGCACGGAGAGTTCGAGCCAGAGCCGCTCGGCCGGTTCCGCCGTTGAGAGTCCGGTGATCTCCTCGATGCGGCCGAGGCGATGCCGCAGCGAATTCGTGTGCACATGAAGTCGGCGGGAGGCCTCGGCCGAGTTGCCGACCGTGGCGAAGTAGACGCGCAGGGTCTCGAGCAGGCTGCCGTTGTGCTGAGAGTCGTGAGCCGCCAGTGCCTGTGCCGGACCGAGTACTCCTGCGCCCGCCTGAGCCCGCTGGCCGGTGGGTGCTCGTCCGTCGGCCGGTCCGGGCCCTCCGCCGATCACGCGCTCATCTGCGGCCAGCAGCGTATCGGCGACCTGCAGACCCACGACCCTCGCTGCCACGTCGCGGATGGTCGCCCCGACGATTCGGCCGTGAGTACTCGGACTTGCGCGCGTACCCGAGTTCTTCTGTGGGGTCGGGTCCACGTCCTCGTCGTCCGCGCCAGGCCCCGCCTCAGTGACAGCCTGCACGGCGTCGACGACGTATGCGGCTTCGGTCCACGACCGGTGCACGGCATCGAGGCGGTCGACCGGGGTGCCGACTCCGAAGCACAGGGTCTCCGACTTCGGCAGGGACCTGCGCAGAGCGGCGATGACGTGATCGCGCACCTGTTCGGCGTTCATCGGCTCGCTCATCTGCACCAATGCCGCGAGGTGGACCCGCTCCCCGGTTCCGGATCGACCCATGCTGACATCTGCCGGGCCGACAGGGACAGAACTATGTCCGGCGTGTACGGCACCGGCAGAGCTCACGTGCGCGAGCACGGCATCGGCAAAGGCAGCCCGCAGATGGAACCGCAGGACGGGCTCTCGGTCGGGGGCCACCTCGGTGAAGGCAAGGACGCAGAAGCTGCCCGAGAACGGCAGCGACAGCAGGGTCGCCGACGGCCCGAGATCGGCCGAACCGGCGAGGATCCCGCCGAGAGCCTCCCGGCGGATGCGCTTCTCGAACGGTGACCGACGCAGGGTCCGAAGCATCACGGGCAGGGCCGCGCGGGCTGCGTCGCGCAGCACCTCGCGCAGCGGTTCGGGGTCGACCTCGGCCGGGTAGGCCGCCCAGATCGTCCCGATGAGTTCGCCCTCGCTGCGCAGGGCGATGACCGATCGAGCCGGTGATGTGCCTTCGGCGGGACGTTCGACGACATCGGTGGAACGGCGGATCGTGTCGAGGAACCCGGATTCCTCGAGTTCGGCGATCCGCCAGTCGGGAATGGCCCCGGACAGGATCGTCTCGCGACGGATCTCATCGAGTTCGTCGCCGAGGTTCGCATGCGCGAGCACTCGCGAGGCCGGGTCCTCGATCGTGATCGACGCGCCCGTGGTTTCGGCGATGACGGCGGCCAGGGCGCTGAGGTCGTCGACATCAGGCCAGGCCAGGGCGCTCGTCGCCCCCTCGATGAGCTGTCGCAGATGGACGAGGATCTCCGACCACGTCACATGCGGCGATCGTTCGAGGAGGACCGGAGCCCGGCCCGCACTCCCCCGCAGATCGGCCTCGTCACCGAGGTGGCTGTGCGTTCCGGGCGGGACGACGAGAGCGGCGGCTCCCGCATAGTCGGTCAGCACGGAATCGAGCCCGGCAGGGCTGCGCACCGGCTCGGTGACGAGGACGACTGTGCCGTTCAAGGAGCCGTGGTCAGCCGCCTCGGGTGTCGAAGCCGTGCGTGCAGCGGTAAGCGGAGCCGTGCGTGGAGCAGTGAGCGCTGCGGCCGACGGCTCTGTGGAAGCGGCTGGCAGGTCGAAGCCGAATTCGACTCGCGCGACCGCGACGTCGTCGGCCACCTCCGTCAGCGGCAGGAGGAACCCCTCCGTGTCCCGGATCAGGCGGGACAGTCGCGGACTCGCGGTGTCGGTCATGCTCCCACTGTAGTCAACGACCGACAGTGGTCGGGAGGGTCCGCGTCAACGGAACCGGTCGCCTCGGTGGGGTGGGATGAACCGGACGGGTCGGCCGCCTCGGCGGGGTGGGGTTGAGTCGAATCAGCCAGCCGCCTCGACGGGGGCAGATCATTCCGGGGAGAAGAATTTGAACTGGAGGGCGCGGACGACGAGCTGGGCGAGATTGCGCGCCCCCAGCTTGAGACGCAGGTTGCGGGCGTGCGACTTCATGGTGGACATGGCCACCGATTGGTCGGCGGCGATCTCCTCGTAGCTGTGGCCCTGGCAGAGCAGGGTGAGCAGCTCCATCTCGCGGGCGGTCAGCTGCGGTGCCGAGTCGGGGGCGTCGGGCAGGGGATCTCCGCTGATGACGATGTCCTCGGCCAACCCTCTGAGCAGTTCGGGGCTCTCCCCCGCCGAGGCGGCCCGCACGATCGAGACGAGTTCCCTCTCCCCGGCCGTCTTGTTGATCACGGCGAGTGCGCCGGCTTCGAGCCCGCGAGCGATTCCCGGACCAGGCGATACGGTCGTCAGGAGCACAACACGGGCTTCGGGGTCGAGGTCCATGATCGCCGCCGTCGCATCGACGCCGCTCATTCCCGGCGGCATGTTGACGTCCATGAGGACGAGGTCGGGACGCTCGGCGTCGAAAGCGGCGATGGCCTCTTCGCCGGAGTGCACCGGGTCGAGGACATGGAAGGAACCCGCATCATCGAGCGCCGCTGCCACCGCTCGTGTCGTCCACGAATCGTCATCGACGACGAGCACGGAGGTGCGTGCGGCGGAGTCAGAGGTCATGTCGTGGTCGGCCTGCGGCATGGTCGTCTCCGGTCTCACGTGAGGGGCCGCCTCCGAGGTCCGGTGCGGGGCCGCGGTGGTGTGCGCGGCCGTGTGGGAGTGCGACGTCATCAGGCGTCGACCTTGTCCCGGCCGCCCTTCGTGCGGGTGCCATTGCTGTGGCTGCCGCTGCTGTGGCTGCCGTTGCTGAGGCGGTAGGTCTCCTCGCCCGAGAGGTCGGAACCAGCGGTGTCCGTGCCCGTGAGTCGGTCGGGGGCGTCGGTGGCGGCCGACTCAGCAGAGATCGGCAAAGTACCTGTTGCCTCGGCGCTGGTGTCGAAGTCATCATCGACGACGTCGATCATGACCACATTCGAGGAAGACCGCACGGTATGCGATTTCGAGGAAGTCGGCGCGGACGGGGAGACGAAACGGACCGGCAGGGCCACCTCGACGACGGTTCTCCTCCGTTCATCCTCGTCCACCCGGCAGACGCCGCCCACGGCCGTGGCCCGGCGGGACAGCGACCTCGGCGCCTTGGTCAGGGCGGTCGGGGATTCGTTCGTGCTGCGGCAGAGCAGTTCGGCCCGGTCACCGCGCTCACCTCGCATTTCGACGGCGAGGGTGGCGGGGGTGCCCGGAACGGAGTGGCGGATGACATTCGTGGCGAGCTCGAGCATCACGGCCCGGAAATGGTGCGACAAGGTGCCTGTCGCGTGGGGCGGCAACGGGGCGAGCTCGGTGGTCAGCGGAACGGAACCGGCCGCACACCCATCCTCGATCGCGGTCGTCAGCTGCTCCGCCTCGGCGCGGAACCGGACCCGAGAGGTGGCGGAGTCCCCGGAGCAGGCCTCGGTCTCCCACCTGCTCAGGCTCGTCACCAGCTGTCGGAGCCGTTTCGTGGCCTCGGCGTTGACCAGCGCCAACTCGGCGAGGAGACGGTCCGCGGTCTCGGAATCGGTTTCCTTCGCCAGGGTGCGGATGATCGCGGATTCGGTGGTCAGCGAATGCGAGATGGTGTCGTGCATGTCACTGGTGAACCGGGCGCGCATGGCATCGAGTGACTTCTGGTGGTCGACGGCGGCGCGTTCGCGGCGGTCGATCTCACTGCGGATTCGAGCTTCGACGAAGGACGCACACAGGCCGAGGGTCGAGTAGGTCAGCCAGCCGTAGCCGAGGTCGGTGAACCCTTCGAAGCCGGCATCATAGGATCCGAGTCGGGTCGATGCGCCGAGGTAGACGGCCAGTCCGATGGTGCCCAGCGCGAAGCCGATCCAGCGGCGGCGGCTGATCAGGACCGCGGTGGCGAGGATGAGCGCCTCGGGGAACATGTTCTCCAGGTCCGGGTAGAGCATGGAGAACGCGATGCCCAGTCCGGTCGTCGCGATGACGATGCTCAGCGGCAGGAAGCCGGCTAAGACGATGAGTCCGTAGGCGAGGATGAGCAGGCCTGCGTAGCGGGGTTCGGTGATCTCGAACGACCCTGGCACCAGGATCGTCAGCCCCATGATGAGGGCCAGCAGACGGATCGGCAGATCGATGAAGCGAGGCCCCCGAAGGAAGTGCCACACTCGGGCCGGGACGCTCGCTGACGTGCCGGTCGCGCTGTCGATCTCTGAAGTCATGGCCTCTATTGTGCTACAACTGCCTCCCCCGAACTACCTGACGGCGGCCCAGCAACCTCGCGCGAGGTTGCTGGGCCGCCGTCAGGTAGTAATTGGGAGGAGGGTCAGCCGAGGAGTTCGGCGAGGGCTGCCTCGATGACGTCGAAGGCGTCGCCCAGAAGCTCGTCGGAGATCGTCAGCGGCGGCAGGAAGCGCAGGATGTTGCTGAAGGTTCCCGTGGTGAGCACGAGGACGCCGTTCTTCGCGCAGTAGTCCGCGATCTTCTTCACCAGATCCGCGTTCGGCTCGATCGAATCGTGCTCGACGAACTCGGCGGCGATCATGGCACCGCGGCCGCGGATGTCGCCGACCTCGGGGTACTTCGACTGCAGCTTCGTCAGGCGGTCGACGATGATCTCGCCGATGGCCAGGGCGCGCTCGGGCAGCCCGTCCTCTTCGTAAGAGGCGATGGCGCCGAGTGCTGCGGCACAGGCGGCGGGGTTGCCGCCGTAGGTTCCGCCGAGGCGGCCCGGTCCGACCGAGTCCATGATGTCCGCGCGACCGGTCACGGCCGACAGCGGCAGACCGCCCGCGATGCCCTTGGCCGTGGTGATGAGGTCGGGCACGATGCCCTCCCACTCGGAGGCGAACATCTTGCCGGCGCGGGCGAATCCGGCCTGCACCTCGTCGGCGACGAAGACGATGCCCTTCTCGCGGGCGTAGTCGACGAGCGTGGGCAGGAAGCCCTCGGCCGGGACGATGAAGCCGCCCTCACCCTGGATGGGTTCGATGACGATCGCGGCGACGTATTCGGAGCCGATCTGCTTCTCGATCATCGTGATGACGCGCTTGGCTGCGTCCTCACCGCTGATCTTCGTGCCGGCCGCATCGTTGTCGCGGTACGGGTAGGACATGGGTGCGCGGTAGACCTCACCGGCGAAGGGACCGAAGCCGGCCTTGTAGGGTGCTGCCTTCGCAGTCATCGCCATGGTCAGGTTGGTCCGACCGTGGTAAGCGTGGTCGAAGACGACGACGGCGTCGCGACCGGTGTGGGCGCGAGCGATCTTCACAGCGTTCTCGACGGCCTCGGCACCGGAGTTGAGCAGCACGGTGCGCTTCTCGTGGTCACCCGGAGTGAGGCGGTTGAGGGCTTCGGCGACCTCGACGTAGCTCTCGTACGGGTTGACCATGAAGCAGGTGTGGGTGAAGGCCTCGAGCTGGGCCTTCGCGGCCTCGACCACGCGGGGGTTCGCGTTGCCGGCCGTGGTCACGGCGATGCCCGAGCCGAGGTCGATGAGCTGGTTGCCGTCGGCGTCCTTGAGGATGCCGCCGCCGGCCGCGACCACGTAGGCGGGCAGGCTCGAACCGACACCGGTCGCCACGGCTGACTTGCGACGTTCCTCGATCTCACGGGACTTCGGTCCCGGAATCTCGGTGACGATCTTACGTTCCTGCGGCAGAGCTTCGCCGCCAATTTCCAAAGCTGTCATAAGGGGAAGAATAGGGGTTATCGACGCTTTTTGTCACTTACCGTCCGAGGGCTGAGCAGAACCGCCCGCGACGGAGAGACGAACGCGCGGATTCGGGCCAGTTCGGGTACGAAATCCGCAGCCGTTCATCGACCGTCGAATCCCCGAGTCGGACCGCCCACAACGAGGACAGAGGCAGCCCCTGGCCGCACCCAAGATTCGCTGCAATCAGCGGTTCTGACCGCGGGCGTCGACGTCCCTGTTCCGTTCCGGAAGCACGCGCTCGTGCTCGCGCATCGGCACGACGATCGTCTCCTGAGCACCGATGACGCGTTCGCCGTCGCCGATTTCGAAGCTCAGCTGCGCCTCGGGGGCGAGGTTCCGTTTGACTACGGCCAGACCGATCGGTCCGAGCTCCCAGTGCACGGTCACCGAGGTCAGAGTGCCAACTGATCGTTCGGACCCGCGGACCTCGGCAAGCACCTCGGTGCCGGGGTCCGGGGCGATGTGCCCGGACCCGTCGAGATGGACGAAGGTCAGACGCCTGGGCGGCTGACCGAGATTGTGGACGCGTGCCACCGCTTCCTGACCGCGGTAGCAGCCCTTGGCCAGGTGCACGGCCGTGCGCAGCAGGTCGAGTTCGCCGACGAGGGCCTTGTGATCGATTTCATTCCGGCCAGGTCGCCAGGCGGCGATCCGCAGGGCCTCCCAGGCGTCGAAGCCGGCCATGTCGAGGCTGTTCGCCGACAGGCCCTGCAGATCGGAGCGCTTGACGATGCCGATGACGAACGGAGTCTCGAGACCCGGATGGTCGGTTCCGGCGACATCGTGCCCGATGTCGATCTGCGCGTAGGAGGCCGAACCGCTTCCGATGTGCGGCCACGGATCGGACCAGGTCCGGGTGACGGGCAGGGTCTCCGGCAGAGCGGTGATGGCGCCGAAGCACTGATAGTCGTCGCTGAGATCCTCGATCTCAACGCGCATCATGAAGACCATCTTGCGCAGGAAGTCCAGTGTCGCGTCGGTGTTGAGGTCGCTGATCGCCCACAGCGCCTCACCGTCGTCGACGAGCTTCAGCCAGCCTTCGATGCGACCGTTCGGATCGAGCACGAGGGTTTCGGTGGACACTCCGGGGGCCAGGGTGTCGATCTTCTGCGTGGTGATCGAGTTCAGCCAGGTCAGACGGTCGGGTCCGCTCAGACGCAGCACGCGGAGATGAGCGAGGTCGACGAGACCGTCCTTCTCCTCGAGCACGCGCTGCTCTCGCAGAGGAGCTCCGTAGTGGATGGGAGTCTCGGCGAGGTCGCCGGCTCCGAGCACCGCGGTCGAGCTCAGTCCGCGGGCCAGCGACGAGCGCCGAACCGCCTCGGTGGGGGTGTCGGTGTTCTCCGGCGACGGCGAATCGTTGAAGTCAGAATTCGGCGACACGGGATCAGTCATCTTAAGACAGCTTCTTCAATCTGGCAGAGGAGTGGGAGGCGAGTTCGTGGCCCATGGCTGCCATGTCCCAGGCCCACATGAGTTCGCCGCCGACGAGGCCGTACATCCGCGTCGAGGCGGTGTACTCCTTCGCGGTCTTGGTCCTGGCCACCACGTCGGTGGCCAGATCGATGCGCGGTCCTTTGACGGTGCCGGCGTAGAGTTCCATGACTCCGTGCGGGTGGACGATCTCGGCTTCGATCTCGAAGGCGTCGTCGTTCGTGCGCAGGGTTTCGACCGCTGCGGCCGAGGTGAAGGACTGCTGTTCGGTCGGCACCATCATTCCCGGGCCGACGTCGCCGTCGTCGTGCTGACGCACGAGCTGCCAGATTCCGGTCTCGAGAGTCAGGGTCGACTCGAGATCACCGGACTCGCTGAGCAGCCACGCATGCGCGGTGTACTGGAGGAAGGGCGTGCCCTCGTGGGCGACGAAGTCGATGCGCTGGCCGAACTGCTTCTCAGGAGTGTCCGCATAGCCGACGACACCGACGCCTTCCCACGACCCGATCAGCCAGGACAGAGGGACGAGCTCGGGATGGACCGAGGCATCGAGTTCGATCACCATCAGGGATCAGCGGTTGTCTTTGAACAGCGCCGTGACGACCTTGATCCCGACACCCAGGGCACCGAGAGCGGCAATGCCGACGAGGCTGGAGAAGACGATTTCGAGAGCAACAAGATTATCCATGCTCCCAGTCTACAGTTCCTGACAAAGTTATGTGCATTCAGCCCGGGTCAGGAAGCGACGCGTTCGAGTGCGTAGACGACGACTCCGCCGAGCGCGATCGGGGCGGCACCGAGGGCGAGCTGAACGGCGAAGCTCCGGGCCTTCTCGACGTTCTTCTTCACCTCGATGTTCTGTGAGGCCTCGAGGTTGGCGGCCTGGAACTTCGCATAGGCGACGAGCCCGAGCATCCGATCGACCGCTGCCACGAGCAGGCCCATGATGACACCGAGGACGAGCGCCATGGCCAAGGAGATCGCCTGTGCGAACACGAGCACCGACAGGATCCCCGCCACGGCCGTGGACATGGCGATGGCCAACGGCGAGGTGTAGATCGCCGGCCACGGCAGCGCGGTCATACACTGCGCCACGATGAGCGAGGCGAGGCCGATGACGATGGCCTCCTTGTCACCGGGGACGGTGATCGCCGCAACCCAGGTGCTCGCGGACAGGACGATGACGAGACCGGAGACCTGCGCGGACACGTTCGCCACCGCATAGGAGGCACCGATTCCGCGGGTGAGGTTCTGCACGAAGGTCCACAGCAGACCGAGTCCCGCGAGCACGGGCAGCCAGTCGAGGTAGGGAGCCGTTGAGTCCTGCCAGGCGGCGTAGAGTCCACCCACGCCGAAGAGGGCGAGCATGATCGACGTCGCCCGCGGCTGCGGGGAGTCCGTCAGACGCGGCCAGCCATAGGCGACGCCGAAGACGATGAGCCCGGTCGCCAGCAGGAACAGCGTATAGCCCCAGTACACGGAGGCACTGAGGGCCAACACCAGCACCAGGGCGACGGCTACTCGAATCCATCTGATCACAGCACTATCGTGCCTTATCCGGCGACACCCGCGGTAACCACCGGCGGCAGCGCGTCGGAGCTGCCCCGGCCGGGGCCTCGCTATACTCTTCCTCAGACGACGGGCGAGACGACGGGCGCCGAGGAGGTGGATGCAGCACATGCGGATTCTGCACATCTGCCCCACGGCCAGGCTCGACGCCCCGCTCGCTCCCGAATCCCTGCAGTACCTCGGTCACCAGATCGACCGCTGCGCCGCCGAGGACCTGCCCAGCCGCCGGGCCGAATCCGCCGCGGTCGACGTCGTCATCGCCGACGCCTGCCTCGATCTGTCCCTGGCCCCGCGCATCTCCGACCTGCTCGCCGAGGCGCGGATCACCGCCCCCGTCATCGTCGTCCTCGGGGAGGGCGGACTGGCGACCGCCTCGGCGAGATGGAACGTGTCCGACCTCATCCTCACCACTGCCGGCCCCGCCGAGGTGGAAGCGCGGCTGCGCGTGGCCCGTGACCGTCACGCCGCATCCTCGTCAACTCATTCCGGCAGCGGATTCCCCGGCGGATTGCATGCCGGGTCCGGCCGGCTCGGCGCGAAGGGCGACGCCGGGGGCCGGGGACCGGTTCGCACCGGACGCGGCCCCGTCGGCACCGCCCGAGGAGGCGGGCCCGGAACGTCTGGCCGCCTCGGTGACACGGGCGAGGAAATGTGGAATGCCGATGGCGAACCGATGGTCGTCGTCACCGGGGACCTGCGCATCGACGAGACCGCGTTCACCGCCGAGCTCGGCGGACGCAGCCTCGACCTCACCTACCGCGAGTTCGCCCTGCTGAAGTTCTTCGCCATGCACCCCGAACGCGTCTTCACCCGCGACGACATCCTGCTCGCCGTGTGGGGCGACGACTACTTCGGCGGCACCCGCACCGTTGACGTGCATGTTCGCCGCCTCCGTGCGAAACTCGGCAAAGACCTTGAGAACGCCATCCACACCGTGCGCAACGTCGGCTACCGGTTCAGCGCCGACAGCGTCACAGACACAGATTCAGAGGACGTGACGGCATGAGAATCCAGGCCAGCGGAGCAATCACCTCCACCCCGATCGACACCCTCACCGAGGATGAGCTGAAGTTCCTCGATGACGTGGCGGCCACCGATGGCGCCCCCGAGATCTCCGGCGGGCTCATGGCCGTCGCCACCGGTGAGGACACCGCCCACGAGGCGCAGACCGTCTCGAGCGTCTGGCGCGTATTTGCCGACGACGCAGACGGTTCCGGCCCCACCGATGCCGACCCCGCCGGCAAAGACACGACCGGCGAGCTCATCGGGTTCGGAATCCGCGCCCTGCAGGGGGATCGTCACGCCGCCGAGTTCCTCATCGCCCCCGACCATCGTCGTCAGGGCCTCGGCGAACAGCTGCTGAGAACGATCCTCGACGAAGAGCCCGAAGCCTGGTGCTGGTCGCACGGCGACCACCCGGCCGCGGCCCACCTCGCCCAGAAGCACGGCCTCGGCCGCGATCGAGTGCTCTATCAGATGCGCACCGACACCGGTCTGCGCCTCGACGGCCTCCCCGAGACGCAGAGCCCCGACGGGGTCGAGATCCGCTCCTTCGCTCCCGGCGACGAGGACGGCTGGCTGACCGTGAACAACGCCGCCTTCGACTGGCATCCCGAACAGGGCGGCCAGACCCGCGCCGATATCGATGCCGTCGTCACCGCTGCGGACTTCGACCCGACCACCTTCATCATCGCCGCCCGCGATGGCGAGGTCATCGGATTCCACCAGACGAAGATCACGGACACGGATGATGAGGGCCGCCTCGGCGAGGTCTATGTCGTCGGAGTCGATCCGCGCATCCACGCCAAGGGCGTGGGCAAGGCGCTGACGGTCGAGGGAATGCGGCGGATGGTGACCGCCGGCGCCGAGACGATCGAACTCTACGTCGAATCGGACAACGCCCCGGCGCTAGGCTTGTACGAGCGACTGGGTTTCCATGTCGCGGTCGCGCACGTGGCCTATGCACCGGCCTCCGCAAAGGTCACCGGCACTGATTCTGCGAGCACGGCGTCGACGGACGAGAAGGAGTAGAGCGTTGTACGACATCGCGGCTTCGGGTAAGGAGCTGGGACTGCCCGACCCGGCTGATCGCTTCCTCGATCGTGAACTCAGCTGGCTGGCCTTCAACGAACGCGTCCTCGATCTCGCCTCGGATCCGGAGATCCCGCTGCTCGAACGCGTCCGATTCCTCTCGATCTTCGCGACCAACCTCGACGAGTTCTTCATGGTCCGCGTCGCCGGTCTCAAACGCCGCATCAACACCGGTCTCGCCGTGCCCAGCGTCACCGGCCGCATGCCCGCGCAGGTCATGCACGATATCGGGGTGCGCGCATTCGAGCTGATGAGCCGGCATGCCGCCCTGCTCAAGGACGATATCGGTCCCCGCCTCGACGCGGAATCGATCACGAAGGTCCAGGTCGAGGACCTCACCGAGGATGAGCGGCACCGTGTCGACGAATTCTTCTTCGGCCACGTCTACCCCGTCCTCACCCCGCTGGCCGTCGATCCGGCCCACCCGTTCCCGTATATCTCGGGTCTCTCGCTCAACCTCGGCGTGCTCCTGCGGTCGCCGGAGACGGGCAAGGAGTTCTTCGCCCGCGTCAAGGTTCCCCCGCGCCTGCCGCGGTTCTTCAATGTCGCCGAGGCGACCGACCGCCCCGCCGGGCGCGACGTCCCGGCCCGCTTCGTCGCCCTCGAGGACATCATCGCCGAACACCTCGGGACCCTGTTCGACGGTATGGAGATCGTCCACCATTCGACCTTCCGCGTGACCCGCAATGAGGACCTCGAGGTCGAAGAGGACGATGCGGAGAACCTCCTCAAGGCTCTGGAGAAGGAGCTGCTGCGCAGGCGTTTCGGTCCGGCCGTGCGGATGGAGATCACAGAGAACATCCACCCCCGCGTCCTCGAGATGCTCAAGGACGAACTGGGCATCCACGACTCGGAGATCTACCACCTGCCGAGCCCGCTGGACCTGTCCGGCATGTCCGATATCGCCGATGTGCCACGCGATGACCTGCACTATCCGAAGATGGTTCCACAGATGAACAAGGACCTGTCGCTGCGGGAATCCAGCGACCAGGTCGACGTCTTCGACGCGGTGGCCAGCCGGGACATCCTCCTGCACCACCCCTACGATTCGTTCTCCACGAGCGTGCAGGCTTTCCTCGAACAGGCGGCGTCGGACAAGAACGTGCTCGCAATCAAGCAGACGCTCTACCGCACCTCCGGGGATTCGCCGATCATCGACGCCCTCGTCGATGCCGCACAGGCCGGCATCCAGGTGCTCGCCGTCGTCGAGATCAAGGCCCGGTTCGACGAGGAGGCCAACATCACCTGGGCCCGCAAGCTCGAGCGCGCCGGCGTCCATGTCGTCTACGGAATCGTCGGGCTCAAGACCCATGCGAAGCTCTCCCTCGTCGTCCGTCAGGAGGCTGACGGGCTGGCCCGGTACTGTCACGTCGGCACCGGCAACTACCACCCGAAGACCGCCCGCGGCTATGAGGACTTCGGGCTGCTGACACGTGATCGGGCCGTCGCCGATGATCTGACGAAGCTGTTCAACCAGCTCTCCGGCTATGCGCCGAAGTCCGAATATTCACGGTTCCTCGTCGCCCCCAGCAATGTGCGCACCGGACTCATCGACCTCATCGACTCCGAGATCGCGATCGCACAGTCCGGCGGAGCGGGGCAGGTGCGGATCAAGGTCAACTCGATCGTCGACGAAGCCATCATCGACGCCCTCTACCGGGCATCCCAGGCCGGGGTCGCCGTCGAAGTCTTCGTCCGCGGAATCTGCGCTCTGCGCCCGGGCATCGAAGGTCTGAGCGAGAACATCACCGTGCGTTCCGTGCTCGGACGCTTCCTCGAACACTCCCGCGCCTTCGTCTTCGGCAACAACGGCGACCCGATCGTCTACATCGGTTCGGCAGATATGATGCACCGCAACCTCGACCGTCGAGTCGAAGCGCTCGTGCAGATCGTCGATGACGGTCACCGGGCGGAGATCATCGAACTCTTCGATCTCGTCTTCGCCCCGACCACCTCGGCATTCGATCTGTCCGGTGACGGCAGATGGACCCGGCGGACTCACGACGACGAGGGCAGCATCCTCGCCGACTATCAGACGGAGCTCATCCGTCGGCACCGGAAGCGTCGGCGAATCGGGGATGAGGCGTGAGCCGGTCCGAGGTCGCCTCGGCACAGGCGTCATCGCGCGTCACCGCCGATGTCCTTGCCGCCGGGGCGGTCTGCTGGAGATACGGTTCGAAAGGCCTCGAGGTGGTGCTCATCCACCGCCCGAAGTACAACGACTGGTCGTGGCCCAAGGGCAAGGTCGATCCGGGTGAGACCCTGCCGGAGGCTGCGATCCGCGAGGTCAAGGAGGAGACGGGGTTCGACATCCACCTCGGCATCCCCTTGCCGTCGGCCGAGTACACGGTCGGCAAGAACACGCTGAAGAAGGTGTTCTACTGGTCGGCCGAGGTCAAGGACGAAGCGGACTTCGCCCCGGTGAACAAGCGAGAGGTCGACACCGCCGGCTGGTTCCCTGTCGACAAGGCCCGGTCGAAGCTGACGTCCTTCGCGGACCGGGAACAGCTCGACGCGCTGGAGAAGTTCGCTGAGACGGACGCACTGCGGGCGTGGCCGCTCATCCTCGTCCGCCACGGGAAGGCGTTCCCACGTGCGAAGTGGTACGAGACAGAGCATGTGCGGCCTCTGCTCAAGCTCGGCACCCGACAGGCCATGGCATTGACCGGGCTGCTGGGAGCCTGGGGCGTGCGCAAGCTCGTCTCGAGTCCGTGGAAGCGCTGCATGGCGACGCTGACTCCGCTGTCGGCGGCGACGGGCAAGTCGATCAAGAAGGTGTCGACGCTCAGCGAGAAGGCCACCGCTGCGAACCCGGACAAGACCGCCCGCTATATCGAGAAGCTGCTGGCGAAGGGCAAACCAGTCATCTACTGCACGCACCGGCCGGTGCTGCCGACGATCTTCTCCGTCTACGCGGCTCATGCCCCGAAACGGGTAGAGGCGAAGCTGCCGAAGGACGATCCGTACCTCAAGCCCGGTGAGGTCCTCATCGCCTATGTGCGCCCCGGTCCGGTGCCGCGCATCGTCGAGATCGAACGCGTCCGCCCCATCGACAGCTGACCGAGGCGCACGACCCGCCAGCGAGCCGATTCTCAAGGTCGAGCATGCGTACTGGGCGGCCCGCCTCGGCGAACTTACACACGTACGGAACGGGCCGCCTCGGCGAGCGAATGCCGGTCCCGACAATGATCCTTTCATGAAACCGACGAAGTCTGTGATCGAGCACTCACAGCGGTTCCAACCCTTCGCCCCTCATTCACCTTCCATTCACGTTTCAACTCCTTGCACTTCACGCGTGATCCTTAGCGTGGATGACGAGCAATCGAGAACTCTCGAGCTGTGTCCACAAACATGAAAGGCATCTTCGTGAAGATGAAGCATCTCGCCCCCTCCGCTGCGATCCTCGCGGTCGGCGCCATCACCCTCTCGGCTTGCGGTGGCGGACAGTCCGCCACCGGCGAAGAGGCATCCGGCGGCAGCAGTGACCTGCAGGGCACCCTGACCGGCATCGGCGCCTCCTCGCAGAAGGCCGCGATGGATGCCTGGACAGCGGACTTCACCTCGCAGAACTCCGGCGTGACCGTCAACTACTCCCCCGACGGATCGGGTGCCGGCCGTGAACAGTTCCTCGCCGGCAACGCGCAGTTCGCCGGATCCGACGCCCACCTCGACGATGACGAGGTCAAGGCCGGAAAGGAAGCCTGCGGCGCCGACGGAGCCTACGAGTTCCCCGTCTACATCTCCCCCATCGCCGTGACCTTCAACGTCAAGGGCGTCGACGAGCTCAACCTCTCCCCCGAAACGATCGCGAAGATCTTCAAGGGCGACATCACCAACTGGAACGACAAGGCCATCAAGGCCGACAACCCGGATGCCGAGCTTCCGGACCTCAAGATCACCGCCGTTCACCGCGCCGATGACTCGGGCACCACCGAGAACTTCGCCGAGTACCTCAAGGCCACCGCCGAGAAGGACTGGGACGCCGAGGTCGACGGCAACTTCCCGAAGGAGTACGGCGGCGAGGCCGCTCAGGGCACCGACGGTGTCATCCAGACCGTCTCCGACACCGACGGAGCCATCGGCTACGCGGATGCCTCGGCCGTCGGTGAGCTCTCCACCGCCAAGGTCAAGGTCGGCGACGAGTTCGTCGAGCTCTCCCCGGAAGCCGCGACCAAGGTCGTCGACGCATCCGAGAAGGTCGAAGGCCGCAGCGAAGGCGACCTCGCCTTCGACCTGGCCCGCGACACCACCGAGTCCGGCGCCTACCCGATCGTGCTCGTCTCCTACCACCTCGTCTGCTCGTCCTACAAGGACCAGGAGACCGTGGACATGGTCAAGGCATGGGAGAAGTTCGTGGTCTCGGAAGAGGGACAGAAGTCCGCTGCCGATTCCGCCGGGTCCGCACCGCTGTCGGACGACCTGCGCAAGCAGATCGAAGAAGTCATCGACTCGATCAAGGTCGAAGGCTGATTTCAGTCTCTGACCTGGAGATATAGCCAGTCGGGAGCGGCGCAGAAGCCCTGCGCCGCTTTTCCGCGCCTGTGGAACCACCCCGGTTTCACCACAAGTCACATGAGGAGTACTTGTGCCGATCAGCACACAGACCACTGAGTCAGGCCCCACAGGGCCCGGCTCCACGCCCGAATCCGGGCAGAAGCCGCCGCAGAGTCCGGCAACTCGGCAGCAGAAGGCCGTCGTCCGACCCGGCGACCGCATCTTCTCGGCCGCCACGCTCATCGCCGGCATCCTGATCCTGGTGATCCTCGCCGGAGTCGCCCTGTTCCTTCTCGCACAGTCGAAGGACACCATCACCGCGCAGATCAGCGACCCCTCCCAGATCACCGGCGGCAAGGGCTTCTTCTCCTACGTCTGGCCGCTGGTCATCGGCACGCTCATCTCCGCGGCCATCGCACTGATCGTCGCGACTCCCTTCTCGCTGGGCATCGCGCTGTTCACCACCCACATGGCCCCGCGCAAGCTCGCTCCGGTGCTCGGCTACGTCATCGACCTGCTCGCCGCCATCCCCTCGGTCGTCTACGGCCTGTGGGGCATCGCTCTGGCCGGCAACCTCACCGGCTTCTACCTGTGGCTGTCGAAGTGGTTCGGCTGGATTCCGATCTTCGCTCCGGCCGCCGACGGCTCCGTGTCGCAGACGGGCCGCACACTGCTCACCGCCTCGCTCGTGCTCTCGATCATGATCCTGCCGATCATCACCTCGCTGACCCGCGAGATCTTCCTCCAGACCCCGCGCCTGCAGGAAGAGGCGGCGCTGGCGCTCGGCGCCACCCGCTGGGAGATGATCCGCATGGCCGTGCTGCCGTTCGGCAAGTCGGGAATCGTCTCGGCCACGATGCTCGGCCTCGGCCGCGCCCTCGGTGAGACCATGGCCGTGGCCATGATCCTCTCGCCCGGCGTCCTCACCGCCTCGCTCGTCGTCAGCGGCAACCAGACCATCGCCTCCGAGATCGCGCAGAACTTCCCCGAGGCCGCGGGACTGCGCCTGTCCGAGCTCATCACCGTCGGCCTCGTGCTCTTCGTCATCACCCTGCTGGTGAACATGGGAGCCCGCGCCATCGTCGCCCGCACCTCGGTGAAGGGAAGTTGAGACCAATGACCACCATGAACACCACCACCGAGGCGGCCGTGTCGAAACCGGCGAAGCTCACCTCCAAACAGCTCCCGAAGGCCACCCCGTGGATCGTCGCCGTCGCCTCGATCCTCGTGGCGATCGTCATCAGCTTCATCGCCTTCGGCGGCTTCAACATCCCCGTCGTGGCCGTCCTCGCCGGCCTCATCAACGCGATCGCCGTGTTCGCGGTCTCCGCGTCCTACGAAGGCCGCCGCAAGGCCGTCGACCGGATCGCGACCACCATCGTCACCTCGACGTTCGTCCTCGCATGCGTTCCCCTCATCTCGCTGCTGTGGCTGACCGTGTCCAAGGGCGGGGCCGCCATCAGCGGTGACCTGCTCACCCGCACCATGCTCGGCATGAAGGGCGTCCTCGATCAGCAGTACGTCGCCGGTGAGGCCACTCTGGCCGGCGGCTTCTACCACGCCATCGTCGGCACCGTGCTCATCACACTCGCCGCCTGCGTGATCTCGATTCCGATCGGCGTCCTCACCGCCATCTACCTCGTCGAATACTCGAACAAGAACCGCCTGGGCAAGGCGATCACCTTCCTCGTCGACGTGATGACCGGTATTCCCTCGATCGTCGCCGGTCTCTTCGCCTTCGCACTGTTCTCCACGATTGCCAACGTGCTCCTGCCCGGCGCGGCCGGAATCGCGAAGACCGGCTTCACCGCGGCCGTGGCGCTGTCGGTGCTGATGATCCCGATCGTCGTGCGCAATACGGAGGAGATCCTCCGCTTGGTGCCGATGGACCTGCGCGAGGCTTCCTACGCACTCGGCGTGCCGAAGTGGAAGACGATCGTGAAGATCGTTCTGCCCACCTCGGTGTCGGGAATCCTCTCCGGTGTCACCATCGCCATCGCCCGCGTCATCGGTGAGACGGCACCCATCATGGTCACCGCCGGGTTCGCCAAGACGCTCAACTGGAACCTCTTCTCCGGTTGGATGTCGACGCTGCCGACGTTCATCTACGACTCGCAGCTGCGCCCGGTCTCGCCGGGAGCCGCCGCCCTGGCCAGCTCGGAACGCGCCTGGGCCGCAGCCCTTGTGCTCGTCGCCCTCGTCATGGTGCTCAACCTGCTCGCCCGCATCATCGCGAAGGTGCTCGCACCGAAGGCCGGACGCTGACCGGCGACTGCCCACAGACCTCCAGACTCACCCATTTCCACGGATAGGAAACACAATGTCCAAGCAGATCGACATCAAGGATCTCGACATCTTCTACGGCGACTTCCGCGCCGTCGACGGAGTGCAGATGCAGATCAAGCCGCGCTCCGTCACCGCCTTCATCGGGCCCTCCGGCTGCGGCAAGTCCACGGTGCTGCGCACGCTGAACCGCATGCACGAAGTCATCCCCGGCGCCAGCGTCTCCGGTGAGGTCCTCATGGACGGCAATGACATCTACGGCGCCGGCGTCGACCCGGTCAACGTCCGCCGCGAGGTGGGCATGGTCTTCCAGCGGGCGAACCCGTTCCCGACGATGAGCATCAAGGAGAACGTGCTCGCCGGTGTGCGCCTGAACAACAAGCGCCTGTCGAAGACCGAGGCCGACGATCTCACCGAACGTGCCCTGCGCGGCGCGAACCTCTGGAACGAGGTCAAGGACCGCCTCAACCTGCCCGGTTCGGGTCTCTCCGGCGGTCAGCAGCAGCGTCTGTGCATCGCCCGCGCAATCGCCGTCGAACCCGAGGTCCTGCTCATGGACGAGCCGTGCTCGGCTCTCGACCCGATTTCGACCCTGGCGATCGAGGACCTCATCAACGACCTCAAGGACAAGTACACGGTCGTCATCGTCACGCACAACATGCAGCAGGCCGCTCGTGTGTCCGACAAGACCGCGTTCTTCAACATCGCCGGCACCGGCAAGCCCGGAAAGCTCATCGAGTTCAACGAGACCTCGACGATCTTCTCGAACCCGGACACGGAAGAGACCGAGAACTACATCTCCGGTCGCTTCGGATGATTTGAAGGCTCGCCCAAACGGCGGGCGCCCCTCGGGGCGGGTGCCGTCTCGGCGGCGCATGCCTCTATAATCGGCGGCGCATGCCTCTATAAGTGGTCGTTCTGGTCACGCTCTGCTCAGCGGAACGTGACCAGAACGACCACTTTGCGTTGGCAGGTCCGCCGGACGCGACTTCGGGCGGTAGGGCACTCGCGCAGAGTCGCCTCGGGGATCGCGCAGGGCGCTGGCAGGTCGGTCGTCACGTCACCCTGAACGCGCGCAGTGAGTTGCCTCCGCAGACGACCTCATGGTCTTCCCGACAACACATCGGCGATATATCGTTACATATCGTCAGGGCAGTGAACTTCGTGCAATCAGCGGGGTACTGCGGTGTCATCAGACCAGGGAGGTCATCATGAACGAGCCATTCACCCACGGAAGCTCCCATCACCGAGGCGGCGACCGGGGCAGCGCTAGCATCTGGGAGGCGTTCGAGCAGCTGCGCTCATCCTTCGCCCCCAAACAGCCTGCCCGCATGAACCGCGGTGACGTCCGTGCCGGAATCCTCTCGCTGCTGGCAGAGGCCCCGATGCACGGATACCAGATCATCCAGGAGATCGAGGAACGCAGCGGCGGCAGCTGGAAGCCCAGCCCCGGGTCGGTCTATCCGACGCTGCAGCTGCTCACGGACGAGGGTCTCATCAATGCGGAGCCGTCGAGCGGACGCAAGACCTATTCCCTCACCGAGGCGGGACGCGAGCACGTCGAGGCCGACTCCGATTCCGCCGCCCCGTGGGAATCGGTCGGCAGGAGAGAGACTCCGCGCGCGGCCACACTGGCCAAGGCCGGGGTCGAGTTGGCACAGGCCGCCGCTCAGGTCGGACGTTCGGGCAGCAAGGAGCAGGTCGCAGAGGCGGTCACCGAGCTGGAAGAGACCAAACGCAGGCTGTATTCGATCCTCGCTCGGGACTGAGCGATGTCGACGGGAGCCGAACAGAGAAACGTGAGTCCGGATGAGCTCGGCCGAGAAGCCGGTGAGCACAGCGGAGCAGACACTGTCGGCCCTGGCCAGGGTCTTCCCGACCGGAAGCGAGCGCTGCGGTCCCGGTCGTCCCGGATCCTGCGCTTTGCCGCGGCCCAGATGGCCATGGCCTGGTGGTTCGAGCTCGTCCTGCCTCGCATCGGTCTGGGTCGCCTGGCCGCCCGACGACGAGTGGAGCGCTGGCAGTCGACCGCCAGGAAGTTCAGGGCGCTGGCGATCGATCTCGGCGGGCTGATGATCAAGGTGGGCCAGTTCCTCTCCTCCCGCATGGATGTCCTCCCGCCCGAGGTCGCCGCAGAGCTGGCAGACCTGCAGGACGAAGTATCGCCGGTTCCCTTCGACGGGATCAGGCCCCTCGCCGAGGCGCAGCTGGGTATGCGACTCACCACCGCCTTCGCCACTTTCGACCCCCGACCGCTGGCCGCGGCATCACTGGGCCAGGCTCATTCGGCCACCCTGACTCCGGATGTGGCCGCCGAGCTCGGATTCACCGAGGTGGTCGTCAAGGTCCAGCGCCCCGGCATCGCCGACGTCGTCGAGGTGGATCTGCGAACACTGCGCCGGATCGCAGGGTGGCTCTCCCGCGTCGGGTTCATCGCCAGCCGGGTCGATATGCCGGGGCTGGTCGAGGAGTTCGCCCATGTCAGCCTCGAGGAGATCGACTACCTCCACGAGGCGGCGAATGCGGAACAGTTCACCACCGAAGCCGCACGCTTCGCGGACGATGCCGAGCGTTCGGCATCGGGTTCGCCCGGTCCGACGCAGGCCCCGCGAATCGTCTGGGGGCAGACCACGACCCAGGTTCTCACCATGGAGGATGTCTCGGCGATCAAGATCAACGATGTCGCGGCGCTGCGCCGGGCAGGGATCGATCCACGCGAGGTGGCTTCGGCGTTCGCGCACACGATGTTCGATCAGCTCTTCCGCGGCGGCTTCTTCCACGCCGATCCCCATCCCGGCAACATCTTCGTCACTCCCGACCGAACTGGAGCGGTCGAACGCTCGGGTGTCTCTCCGGCGTCCGAGCACATGGGTGGCTCACCGCCGACAGGGGAAACGCACACCTCGACCGGGCATCCCGCCTCGGCGGGGGTCGGCTGGCACCTGACCTTCGTCGACTTCGGAATGATGGGCCACGTTCCTGAGGATCTGCGCTCGGGGCTGCGTGAACTCATCATCGCCGTGGCCACCAGGGATTCCCACCGCCTGGTCACGAGCGTCGAACTCATCGGGGTGCTGCTCGACGGCGCGGACACCGCGGAGCTCGAACGCGCACTGACCGAGCTCTTCTCCCGGTTCGGCGGGATGGGATTCGCTCAGCTGCGCGAGGTCGACGAAAAGGAGCTGCGGGCCTTCTCCAGGGACTTCGAATCGGTGGTCCGCGACCTTCCGGTCCAATTGCCGGAGAACCTCTTCCTCATCATCCGTGCGCTCGCCATGGTCTCTGGTCTGTGCAGCTCACTCGATCCCCGGTTCAACATCTGGGAGGTCGTCGAACCCTATGCACGCGGCCTCATCAGCGACTCACCGGGAGGAGTCGCCGGCTCGGCGACGAAGGAGGCGCTCAACCTCGTGCGTCTGACCCTGAGCCTGCCCGGACGCCTCGACGCACTGGTCACGAAGGTCGAAGACGGCGAGCTCACGGTGTCGACGCCGAAGCTCGATCGTCGGGTGGAAGGGCTCGAACAGCTGGCGCGCGGCGTGATCTCGGCCGTTCTATTCACCGGCTTCGTCATCGGCGGGTCGATCCTGCTGCCGGTGATGACGGTTGGCGGCGTTCTGCTGCTCATCGCCTCGGCACCCGCGCTTCTCCACGCCCTGGTCACTCTGCTGCGACACCGACGGGCAGACCGGCGGAACCGTCGTAGGTGAGGAGTCGGCGGAACCGTCGCAGACGAGGGAGCGGCGACAAGCTGTTCGAGGACGACGCGGCGTTGCCTCCTAGCCGGCCGCTGGTTCGTCGCGGGGAGCACGGAAGGCCGAGGCGAAATCGACCAGCAGGGATTCGTCGCCGTCGACCGTGATCGCCCCTTCCTCTCGTGCGGCTTCGGCTGCGCCATCGGCAAGCAGGTCGCGCAGCCCGGGACCTTCGATCCTCAGGTCAGCTTCTGCCTGGGCCCCTTCCGCAGCCTCCACACCGCGCTCGCTCACGGTCGCATGAGCCGTCGCGGGGCCGGCAGTGATTTCGACTGTGAAGGGTCGGACTCGGGCGTCGGTGCGCGCGGTCAGCAAAGCCGCGGCCAGAGAGGAGTCCGTCGGAACCTCGCCCTCGCGGGGCTCAGCCATCCGCCGTGCACCCCAGCGGCCGAGCTCAATGAGCACCGGACTAAGATCCGAACCGTAGTCGCTGAGGCGGTAGACGACGTTGCGTCCGTCGATGCCGCGCTCGATGATCTCGGCGGCCTCAAGTTCGCGCAACCGCGTGGTCAGCAGGTTCGAGGGGATGCCGGGATTTCCCTGTCGAAGCTCGTTGAAGCGCTTCGGACCGACGAGGAGGTCGCGGAGGATGATGAGCGACCACCGTTCCCCCAGCACCTCGGCTGCCCGAGCCAGACCGCAGAATTGTCCGTACGACTTCATGGTTGACAGCATAGCAATATCAGTTCACTATTGAAACCATAGTTCACTTTCTGAACTTTCTGGGCTGCGGAACCACAGCCCTCAGGAAACGCAACGGCCCGCACGACAACTCGATGAGGAGATCACCATGTCCCGCACTGTCATCGCCGCACTGTTCCAGTCACTCGACGGGATCGCATCCGATCCGTTCAACTTCCAATTCGATTCCTTCGACCAGGAGATGGGCGAGTGGATGACCACGGCCATCGGCGGCGTCGACGACTGCCTCCTCGGCCGTGTCACCTATCAGGAGTGGGAGGGCTACTGGCCGAACCACACAAAAGGCGAGGACGCACCGTTCGCCGACTTCATCAACTCGACTCCCAAGCACATCGCCTCGACAACGCTGTCGCAGGCCGATCTCAGCTGGGAGAACTCGACTCTCATCCAGGGCGAGCTCGTCGACTTCGTCCGCGAGCTCAAAGCCGGCGACGGCGGCAAGATCGCTGTCGAGGGATCGATGTCGATCGTCCGTCAGCTCGTCGAAGCGAACCTCGTCGACGAGCTGACGGTGGCCATCCACCCGGTCGTCGCCGGCAGCGGACGGTCCCTCTTCGAGGGTGGAACGACGACTCGCTTGGAGCTCAAGGACGTGCAGCGGACCAGCAAGGGCAACCTGCTGGCCACCTACGGGCCGTTCCCCGGCTGATCCAGCGGGTGGATCCACCTCGAGATCGTCCGCTTATTCGAGGTGGATCCGCCCGCAGGAGACATCGAAGATTCGAAAAGACAGCTCAGACATCGCCGGACGCACCCGCCTCGGCAGCCAGCCGACGTTCCCGGTAGGCGAAGGTCGCCCAGCCGAGCGCCACGGCCCAGAGCGGGAAGAGCAGCGTCGGCCCGATCGTCACCCACCAGCTGTCGGCGAAGATTTCGGGGGTCCCCGAGAAGATTGTGCGCACCAGGCCGACTCCGCCGGTGAAGATCGCCAGCGACACGATCGTCGCGGGAATCGTCGCCAGAGTGATCGGCACTCGCTTTCCGCCCAGAGGACCAAGCCATGTTGGCAGCCGCTCTCCCCATCTCTGGATGAGACCGAGGGTGAGCAGGATTCCACCGATGGCGGCCAAGGCGAGCGCGAGTCCCGAATGCCAGAGTCCGACACGCTGGCCTTCGTCGTAGAGACCTTCACTCAGGCCGAAGGGAATTCCCACGGCCCAGAGGACCCGCGTCAGGGCATAGAAGCCCGGCACGATGACCGCCACGACGACGGCGATCTTCGCGCTTGCGGTGACCGACGTCGATCTCCCCACGCGTCCGGTACCGTCAACGTCTGCACGCCTGTGACCGGCGGCGGAATCCTCAACATGAACGGTCTCGGTCGAATGACGATGACTGTCCTCGTGAATCCGACGACTGGTCTTCTCCGCACCGGCCCACACGATGATCCACAACAGCGGACCAAGCAGCATGACTCCCTGCCAGATCACCGGAGCCGGGATTGGTGGGAACTGCAGGCTGAGCGCATAGCCGAGGTAGGCCAGCAGCAAGGTGTCGGTGAGCATGACCGTGACCACGGCGGCGAAGGCCAGAACGACAACCCCGAGAACGCGTGCCCCGCCTCTGTCGAAAAGCCGCTGCCGCAGGCGGGTCGCGGTGAGCAGGGCCGCCGAGCCGACAAAGCTGAGCAGGGAGACGGAGCCGATGATGAGACCCGCGAACGGTCCCGGGAGTGCGGCGATCATCGACGTGAACGTCCACTCCTCGGATCCGGCCAGGGGTGAGGCGACGATCCCCAACCCCCAGAGGACCGACATGACGAGAAGGAAGAGCGACCACGCCGAGGCGGCGGCCAGTCCTGCGCGAACGGTGAGATCGGATTGTGGTGACGGATGGTTGACTATGTGAGTGAGCTGTTTCTGTGTCATGACTCCAGGCTCGTCCCCGAAGGCCCGCCGGGGGCTCCCCCACAAGGGTGAATCCGGTTCCCGAGAGGGTGAATGCACACTGGGCGGGTGAACGGCCCTCCCGCCTGCTCACTTTGGGGTCAGGTCTCGACGAACCCCGATTCGAAAGCCTTGATCACCGCTTGTGTCCTGTCACGGGCACCGAGCTTCGACAGCAGCGAACTGACATAGGTCTTCACCGTCTCCGCCCCGAGGAACATCTCCCCGGCGATCTCGGCGTTGCTCATTCCTCTCGACATGAGGGTGAGGACTTCCTGTTCCCGCCTGCTCAGCCCAGCAGAACTCACCACATCGACAGCTCGGTGAGACCGTGCTGCCATGTCCCGGATCTTCTGCGGATAGAGCAGCGCATCTCCCCCGGCCACGGTATGCACCGCCCGGACGAGTTCGGACGGCTGAGCGCGTTTGAGGACGAAGCCGTCAGCGCCCACGCGCAGAGCTTCGAAGACGTAGTCATCGCTGTCGAAGGTCGTGAGGATGAGCACCCGAGGCGGCTCCTGCCTGCTCATAAGCAGCCGCGTTGCCTCCAATCCGTCGAGGTGGGGCATGTGCACATCCATCACCACGACATCAGGATCCAGCCGAGTCACCAGATCGAGTGCTTCCGTCCCGTCATCGCCCTCCCCGACGACCTCGAGTCCCGGGTCGGAGTCGATGATCGCGGCCAGACCCGCACGCACGAGAGGCTCGTCATCGATGAGGATCACCGAAATGGTCATGGCATCTGTCCCTCCGAATACGGCAGTCTCACCTGCAGAATCCATTGTCCGTTCTCGATTCCCCAGTCGGCGCTCCCACCGAACAGAGCAGCCCTCTCACCGATGCCGACGAGTCCGCGTGACTGCCTCGCCGAGGCGGCCGCCCCCTTCGCACCGGCAATCCCCTTCGCATCGCCCGCCGCTTTCGCGTCAGCCGCCGCCTTCCCCTCGGCCCGTCCCTTCTCCGATGAGCCGAGCACCGGGCCGGCGGCCGCGCCGGCATTGCGCGTGACCACTTGTACGCAGTCGGCGCCGATGTCGACGGCCACATCGAGGCCGGGCGTCGTTGCGTGCCGCAGCGAGTTCGTCACCGCCTCGCGCACGATCCGGTGGAGTTCGTGGACCACGGTCGGCGGCAGTCCGGTGGCATCCCCGCTGACCGTCAGTCGGGTGGGGTGCCCGATCGCACGGGCTTCCTCGGCCAATCGGGTGATATCGAGCATTGTTCGCCGAGGCGGCCCCGCACTTCCGCTGTCACCGTCCCCCGCGAGCTCTCCGCCCTCCACTGCTTCGCTCTCGGCGCCATCGAGGGCATCGGCACCATCGATGGCATCAGCAACGCCAAGGGCGTCGGCGTCGCCTGCGGTGCTTTCATCGCTGACTGCGCCGTCGGCCTCCGCACGCAGCAGGGCGAGGACATGGTCCAACTCGGCCACCGCCTCACGGCTGGTGCGAGCGATCTCGTCGACGGCCGCCTCGGCGAGTATCTGATCCTGGTGCAGGGCACGTTTGGCCACAGCTGCCTGCATCATCGTCACGGTCAGGGCATGACCGATCGAGTCGTGGACTTCGCGGGCGAGGACGGTGCGACGGAACCGACGGACTCGCTCGGCCCCGGCGAGCTCAGCCCGGTCAGCGGCCGAGGGGCCGAGCAGGATCTGTGCGTAGTGAGGCAGGAAGTAGCCTTCGGCGATGATCGTGGCCGTGAGGAGAAGCAGGATCACGGGTGCGAGGATCTGCACGAGCCCGGCGGACAGGACGACGACGGACTCGGCACCGGTGCCGGCCGACGGATCGGCATTTCCGGCCGGCGATCCAGCAGTCGCCCCGGCTGGGGAGCCCGCAATGCCGAGGAGTCCGTTCGACAGTTCCGAGGCCTGCTGTGGGTCCGCAACCATCAGGAGCACGGAAGGAAGGACCACGACGACCGTGATCAGGAGCAGGGCACCGGCGAAGGCGTGGCCGAAGTAGAACAGGGCACCGCGGAGGCGATCGGACCAGGTCGGCCGCCTCGGCGGGATGGGGATGGACAGTTCGAGGAGCTGCTCGGCCAGGGTCCGTTCGAGTGCGCGGATGACGGCAAGGAACGCGGGTATGCACAACAGCACGAAGACGACGGCGCTGAAGGCGAGCATGCTGAACGCCAGAGACCGGTCGCTGACCTCGTTCCACGCGGAGACGGCCCAGATGATGACCGCCATATAGGGCACGGCGATGACCCCGCCGATCAGAAGGACCAGCAGTCTGCGCCACAGCTTCGCCGCCCAAGCTCCCATTGCCACCAGACTACAGCGGCGGGCCGACATGAGACGGCGGCCGGAAAGTTTCGCCCGTCGGCCATCCGAATCGGCATCTGCTCCGAATCACCGATACCAGCTATCTTTGGGAAAGGATCGTCATGAATATCTCGATGTCGTCACAGTCGCCCGCCGCTGCACGCGGTGCGCGTTCGCAGGTGCAGATGGTCTCCGGGCTCTTCGGCGCAGTGTTCCTGCTCGTGGGGATCCTCGGCTTCGTCCCGGGCATCACCGCGAATCTCGGCTCGATCAGCTTCGCCGGACACCACACCGACGCGGCACTGCTCGGCCTCTTCCAGGTCACGGTGCTCCACAACATCGTCCACCTGCTCTTCGGAGTCGTCGGGATGCTCGGACTCCGCTCACGTGCACTGGCGAAGAACTACCTCGTCGTCGGCGGAATCATCTATGCGGTGCTGTGGATCTACGGAATGGTGATTCCGATGGAGTCGATGGGCAACTTCGTCGGGCTCAACACCGCCGACAACTGGCTGCACTTCGTCCTCGCCGCGGCCATGATCACCACCGGCTTCGTATTCGGGCGGAAGCCTCGGGGCTGATTCGTCGGCACCGATGTCAGCGATTTCGTCAGAGCCGAGCCCGGGCGCCTCGCGCTCCCGGGCTCGGCTCCGGCGTCAGCGAACAGCAGGAACCGGGTGGCCGGTCAGAGCCCGACGGAGGCCTTGACGATCCACCCGAGCACCACGGCCAACAGCGCGGCGGCCGGGATCGTCAGGAGCCAGACGGCGAACATCGGCACGAAGTACCGGGCTCTGGCGTGGCCCTTGCGCCCGGCGTATTGGGTGCCGAGGATCGATGATCCGAGGACGAAGGTCAGCGACACCGGAACCCGCATGATCAGGGCTGCGGTGTACATGAGGATCGTGGCCGCGCCATCGGCGATGGAGGATTTGAGGGGATCGAGGCGAACCATGCGCACGGAAAGTGTCTGGACCACTCGCCACCCGCTCAATCCGGTGCCCAGAGCCAGAGCCGCGGCGATGAGGAGGCGCACCGGCCAAGAGATGTCGACCACGGAGAGGACATCGTGCTGCTGCGTGTCGAAGGCGAGAATGGCGACCATGACGAGGGCCGCGATCTTCTGCGCGTCCTGAACCCCGTGGACAAGCGACAGGGCCGCCGTGAGCACGGAGTCGACCATGCGCGCACCCCGGAAAAGCGGCTTGGGTGGAGTGGAGGCGAGCGACTTCGACAGGATGAGCGTGAGCACCCACGCGAGGATGAACCCGAGAATCGGTGAGAGCACCAGCGGCCACACCACGGAGTCCATCGCTTCACCGGTATTCACGGAGAACCCGAACACGACTCCCGCGCCGAGCAGGCCGCCGATCAGACAGTGGGTCGACGACACCGGCAGCGCGAGATAGTAGGTGAACAGGCTCCACGTCGTCGCTGCGACGAAGGCGATCAGCAGGGTGGTCAGGATGACGTCTGTCGAACCGGAGAAGAGCACGATCTGGTTGGCCACGACGATGGCGATTCCCTCACCGAGGAGCGCACCGATGAAGTTGAAGATGACGGCCAGGCTGAGCGCCCAGCCCGGTCGCATCGCACGTCCGACGACCGCGTTGCCGACGGTCAGGGCGGCATCGTGGAATCCGTTCGAGCCGGCGAAGATCACCGCGGCGATGACGACTGCCGCCAAGAGCAGCTCCACGGACTACGACTCCTTGATCGCGATGGCTGCGACGACCTTGCCGAGTTCGGTGAACCCGTGGGCGGCCCGGACGAAAGCCTGCCCGAGTTGGGACACGGCGGCCATATACGTCAGTCCCCGTTTGGAGTTCGGCACCGCGTCCGACATCCGCCACTGCAGGCTCTCGACCTGGTAGGTCAGCCGGTTGATCGCGTCGACGTAGTCCCACTGGTCGAGCTTGCCCGGCAGGCGGGTGATCATCCGCGAGGTGTGGTCAGTCTGATTCGACAGCACGGCCAGGGTCTCGGGGACGCCGGAGGGCAGCGGGTCGAAGGCTCCGGAGGCGAGAACGTATCCGACTCCGTGCAGCCGGTGGCAGATATCGCGCATGTGGTGGCTGAGCAGGTAGAGGTCGTTGCGATCGAACGGGGTGATGTAGTTCTCGCGCAGTGCGCGGAGCATCGCGCCCATGTCCTCATCGGCCCTGTCCCCGATCTCGCGGAGGCGGTCGGCGACGTCGCGTCGTTCGCTGATTTCGATTCCGGAGAGTTCGGCGAGCACCAGGTTGCACTGCCGCATCTGTGAGACGAGATCGGACAACCGCTCATAGAACACCTTGTCCTGCGGTACCCGCTTGAGCCGCATGCGCTCCTCCTGCCCGGGGCCCGGACAAGCCGGACGAATATGCATGATGCCTCAATGATATGTGCCGGACGCTGAACCGAGAGCGCCTCTCGGCGGAAGGCCGCTCGAAGCGGCTGAATTTGGAGCCCGGGGCTTCAGCGATCCAGCGTCCGGTGGCCCGAAGGCCACCCCCTACGATACTCGTTCATGCTCATGAATCCACCGCCGAGGCGGCTCTTCGTCCGTTGAGAATCTCACAGTCGATGTCGTGGTCGGGCGGGAATATCCGGTCCCTACGGGGACCACGCTCATTCGGTCGGGCGGGGCCGCCTCGGCGAGGGGATTGCCGGCGAGCTGAGGATCAGTCGAGGCCGCCTCGGCGATGGGCGACCGCGGCGTCGGACAGGTCTTGGGAGAGCTGGCGCAGGCGGACGGCGGTGTCGTGGTCGTCGGCGCCTGCCGCGCAGATGCCGACGAAGGCGGAGGCGCGCAGCAGCGCAATGACGACGTCACCGCGGAAGGCGCCGACGAGGATCTCGTCGATGGCGTGGGCCACTTCGTCGGGTCCGGCGGGCAGTTCGACGCCGGCGAGGATCTCGTCGTAGCCGATGCCCTCGGTGACGCGGCGTTGGCCGTCGGAGAACATCTCGGCGAGTTCGCGAGGTGCGGACTTGATCCATTGGCGCAGGGCGTAGAGGCGCCACAATGCGCCGGGTGCGGAGACGGCGGGAGCGGCTGACCACATCTCGGCGATGATCTCGAAGCCGATGTCATCGGCGAGTTCGACGAAGCGCCTGGTGGCAGCCTCGTCGCGGTTTCCCTCTGCATCGCCGAGCAGCAGTGCCGCGGTGGCGTGCGAGGTCTCCGAACGGGCGACGGGATCGTCGACGGCACCGACGGAGTCGAGGTCGGCCAGGGGGACGGGACGGTGGAATGCGCGCTGTGACATGGTCAGGGCAGTTTAGTCCCTGTCAGGGTGCGCGGACTAGGACGTGGAGCACATTCGGGCTTTCGCCGCACGGTCAGGTTCTGCTCCCGGGACTCACAACGGACGCTATTAAACTTGAGTCTGATTCGTGACTGCGACCGGCAGTCGCGAGTGACCGAAACGAGGAGGAACTCTCGTGGCAAAATCATCAGTGGCGAAGAAGGGTCTCGACAAGGCTGCGAAGTTGGCAGTCAATGACGATGGGACCCTCAATCCCCGCGCCCAGTCGATGTTGTCGCGTCTGCTGTCCGTGCAGCGGCCCGTCGCCCTGGCTTATGTGCGCAGTCTGCGCCGCCGGCATCCGGACGCGACCCCCGAAGAGCTCATCACGATCATTCGCCGGCACTATCTGACCCTGACGACCTCGGGCGGAGCCGCGGTCGGTGCGACCGCCGCCGTTCCGGGGTTGGGCACGACGGCCGCGCTGGGTGTCGCCAGCGTCGAGACCGCTGGCTTCCTGGAAGGCACTGCACTGTTTGCGCAGGCCATCGCAGAGATCCACGGACTGCCGGTGGCCGATGCCAAGCGGGCGAACGCCCTGGTCCTCGGCCTGATGCTGGGCAAGGACGGGAAGAACCTCATCCAGAAGTTCGGCAAGCAGAACGGCGGCGTGGAGTCGATGTTCGGCAGCTGGGGCGCCACCGTGACCAAGCAGCTGCCGGCCCCGCTGGTCGATCTGCTCGTGCGCAAGCTGCGCAAGACCTTCATCCGCAAGTTCGCCGCCCGTGCCGGCGGATCGCTGGTCGGTCGGCTGCTGCCCTTCGGCGTCGGCGCTGTCATCGGTGCCGTGGTGAATGCGCAGATGGCGCGGAAGGTCGCTGGGGAATCGAAGGAGGCCTTCGGTGCTGCGCCGACGGTCTTCCCCATCGAGACCGACCCCGAGTACGTTGCGCCGAAGAAGGATCGGAAGCTGCTCGCGGGCCTGAGCAATATCCGTGCCCTGCTCGGGAAGGTCAAGAAGAACAAGGCCATCGAGTCCGACGTCATCGAGCCCACGGATCCCGAAGAACTCGAGGCCCCTGACGGTCTGCCTCGTACGTACACCGCTGAGGATCGGCGCGGACTGGAGAAGTGAGCCGCGGAGCTTCGTCGGGAGGAAGTCGACGGACTCCCTCCCGACGGCGGTTCCTGGTTTGAGTAATTCGGGCGCGAACCTCTACTATTGGTTCGTCTCCATCATGCGTCAACAGGCCTGTGTACTGCGCTTGTGATGGGGCGGGGCCTCTAGCTCAGTTGGTAGAGCAGCGGACTTTTAATCCGCGGGTCGTGGGTTCGATCCCCACGGGGCCCACCTAGCCTGACCAGGCATGATACATGGCACCCCCGAAGCTGCGAGCTTCGGGGGTGCATCATTTTCAGCAGATTTTCAGCAGACGATTCAGTTCTCCCACCGACCGCGGACGGTCGAGAAGGGTTGTACCGGAACTGGCACAGGATGTTGCCTGACGAACACCCCCTGCGGGCCGGCAACCGCATAGAGTCGGAGTCATCGACCGGTCAGCAGCGAGAAGGATACGCACAATGAGTTCGAACTACCGCGCCCAAGCTGGGCTTGCCGTCAACGGCCCTGGTCCTTGGCGCAACCGCAGTCCGCTGACCCCGGCGCCATTGGTTCGGCGCTGGTGGGCGAGGGTCCTCGACGCGATCTTCGTCCTCTTCTGCACCGGTACGGTCGTCGGTGTCGCCATTGCCCTCGCCGGGATCAAAATCATCTCGCTCGATGCTGCTACTGGAGTTGCTCTCGCCAGCTATCCGTTGATGGCACTGGTGTTCGGAGCCCTCTACGGCTGCACCGTCTCCCCCGGCCAGGCGCTGTGCGGAGTCGTCACGCTCAAGCACAGCGGCAGACGCGTCGGATTCTGGAGGGGCACGACGCGCTATCTGGCGATCGCGTTCTTCCCGATCACGGTCGTTCTCCTCATCTGGACGATCTTCGACGCACCGACGCTGGACCTGGATCCGATCGACGTCTATTACCGCAGGGCTCCACAGGTCTGGTAGATCCGGCTCTCGGGTACGGATCACCGTCGTCGCGCGATGATGAGTCCGCGGAACGCTCCCTGGTTGGCTGCGACCTCGGCATTGGGCATTGACGTCGCAGCACCTGACCTGCGTGTTGCGATGAGCGCGTCGTCTTCACCGAGGAGGGTGTCGGTGAAGTACCTGTCGACCGCCTGCCACTCGTCGGCTGCCGGGTAGCGGTTAGCCGGTGCGGAGGATTCGCTTTCGCTCATGCCTTCATTCTTGCGCATCGGTCGGCAGTGCTCCCCGCGAGTGCTGACTCGGTCCGCACCTCACCCCGAGGCCAGAGTCTGTGTCCCGACGACGCCGAGCAGCTCCAAACGACCCGCTGTCTCGGTGCCTTCGAGAGGCAAGAAGACAAGCAGCGAGATGTCATCGTCGGGAGTGAGAAGCACCTCGCACCGGAAATCGAGTCGACCGACGTCCTTGTGGGCGATCGCTTTGATGTCGGAATGGCGAACCGCGACGTCGTGCCGCTCCCACAGTCCGGCGAACTCCTCGCTGATGTCGATGAGGTCGGCGATGAACTCCCGCACGCGCCGGTCACCCGACCGCTTGGCGTATGTCGCCCGCAGATCGCTCACATGTGTCGCCGAGATCCTGTCCCAGTCCTCTTCGGGCATCGGCCGTGACTCCGGGTCCTCGAACCACTTCCAGATCAGATTCCTCTCACGTCCCGGCTCCTCCGGCAGATCGCCGAACAGAGCACGCCCCGTCGGGTTCCGCCAGACGACCTCGCCGAGGTCGGTGACAATGACGGCCGGCACATCGACGAGCCGATTCGCCACGGCGATGAGCCCGGGCCGAATATGCCCGTCCGAACTGCGCGGCGGGACCGGGTGTCCTGCGAGATGCAGCAGGTGATCGCGCTGGTCCCGGTCGCACTGCAGCGCACGGGCGACGGCGCTGACGACTCCGGCCGACGGCGTCGCTCCTCTGCCCTGTTCGAGGCGGGAGTAGTAGTCGACGGAGACGCCCGCGAGCATCGCCACTTCCTCACGTCTGAGTCCCGGCGTGCGCCGGCGAACCGTGGTGCCCACACCGACGTCTTCGGGTCGCAGGCTCTCGCGGCGACGGCGGAGGAAATCGGCGAGGCCCGAACGATCAGTCATCGCCCCATTATCTGCCTGCTGCCCGACAGCAGCCAGGGACAACTTGTCCCTGGACCGACAGTGCATTCTCACCGGCGCTCAATGCGAGCAGACTCATTGACATGACTATTGAAAACAACTCGCAGACCATCGACCATCGCCGACTGGGCACCGCAGGACCCATCGTCACATCGCCCGGCCTCGGCGCAATGAGTATGTCCGGTGCCTACGGCCCGACCTCTGACGCTGAGGGAATCGCCGCCATCCACACCTACCTCGACGCCGGAGGCACCCTCATCGACACCGGCGATTTCTACGGAGCAGGCCACAACGAGATGCTCATCGGCCGTGCGCTGAGCCAGCGCAGCCGTGACGACGTCATCCTCTCGGTCAAGTTCGGGGCCGTGCTCTCACCTGACGGATCCTTCATCGGCTTCGACTCGCGCCCCGATGCAATCCGAAACTCCTTTGCCTACTCGCTGCGACGTCTCGGCGCAGATCATGTCGACGTCTACCGGCCGGCACGCCTTGACCCGAATATCCCTATCGAAGAGACCGTGGGGGCTATCGCCGAACTCGTCGAGGCCGGGTACGTCCGGTCGATCGGATTGAGCGAGGTCAGTGCGGAGACGATCCGCAGGGCGGCAACGGTCGCTCCGATCAGCGACCTGCAGATCGAGTACTCGCTGCTCACCCGTTCCATCGAGTCCAATGGGATCCTGGCCGCCTGCCGCGAGCTCGGAATCGGCATCACTGCTTACGGGGCGCTGGCGAAGGGACTGTTCGCGGGCAAGACCGGCGGGAATCGAGCGATGTTCCCCCGCTTCCAAGGGGAGAACCTCGAACACAACGAAACGATCATATCGGCATTGGGTTCGGTCGCCTCGGCGAAGGGGATCACGCTGCCCCAGCTGGCGATCGCCTGGGTCGCAGCACAGGGTGAGGACATCGTCCCCGTCGTCGGTTCGCGCACCGTCCAGCAGGTACGAGCGACACTGAGCAGCACCGAGGTGGAGCTGAGTTCAGTTGATCTCGCAGAGATCGACGAGGTCCTCTCCAGAACCGAGGTACGTGGCGATCGCTACCCGAGTGCGCTTATGGCGCAGCTGGACAGCGAACGCTGATCAGCTCAGGCGTGTCACTCGATCGAGCGACCGCCGAAGACCTGCTGCAGCGGGATCGAATTGTCCTGCCACGGAGTGAGGATCCACGCGACGAGGTAAGCGCCGATTCCGAGTACGGGGAGGAGGAACGAGGCGAGGACGATGAGCCGCATGATCCAGACGTTGATGCCGGTTACCTCGGCGAGGCCCCCGGCAATACCGCCGAGGATGCGGTCGGGACCGCGACGGAAACCGATTCTGCGGATGGAGTCGAATAGTGAGTTCATGTCGTCGACTCTACGGATCTGCCGTCACCGCGGCACTAGTGCTGACCGTCGAGGCCGATTGAGGAAAACCGGAATCCGCGCCGATCCAATAACGCCGCTTCGGCGGTCCGTCACTGTTTTCGCGCACGTCTTCGAGGACTCCCCCGCACCGTTCGATCACGCTTGCCGAGGCGATGTTCGTGTCATCGCACGTGACGAGCACGCTCTCGACTCCGGCCGATCGCAGACGTTCGACCGAGCGGGACAGGATCTGCTGGGCGTATCCTCGGCGACGGAATTCCGGGGCGACTGCATATCCGACGTGCCCGCCGAGATCGAACAGGAAGTCGTTGAGTTCGTATCGGATGGAGGTGCGACCCACGGGCCGCCCGTCCACCTCGGCGACGAGGAATTCCGCGCGCACTCGTCCCGGTGGGAGATCGATTCCGCGGGCCTCGCGCTCGTGGGTGGCGATGATGTCGTCCCATGTGCCCTCGGCTTGGAGGAATGCGAAGTCGTCGGCCCGCAGCTGCTCATGGAAGTCCCTCATCACCGTTTCATCGGCGGGATTCAAGGGTCGCAGTTGGAGGATCTGGCTCATCGTGCTCCTTCGAATGCCGGTTCCTCGCGTCGTGCGAAATCCGGGGCGTGTTCGGCAGTGACGCCGACGCCGAGGATGCGCGCCGGGATGCGGGTGAGTGCGGGGAAGGTCCTCAGCAGCCATTCCAACGGCGCCGGCGGGCGGATGGGCCGGTGCCCGTGAACGGCGGGTTCGACCATCCGATGGATGCCCGCCTGCAGGAGTTCGACGGCACGAGTGGTCGGGAGTCGTCTCAGCTGCAGTCGCCGCAGCTCGGCGGTCCCCACCGACCCGGCACGCAGCGGCTCGGCGAGAATCCGGGCGACGGCGATTCCGTCCTGCACCGCGAGGTTGACTCCGACCCCGCCGAGCGGACTCATCGCGTGTGCGGAATCGCCGATGCACAGCAGGCCGTCGACGAACCACTGCTCGGCCTCATTGCGGCGGACGTCGAGAAGCTTCACGTCATCGAAGTCGATCCGGCCGACGTCCGCGGCGAGTTGCGGATAGGTCTCCGCGACGGCATCACGCAACTCATCGATTCCCTCGGCGCGCAATCGCGCGTCCGCGCCTTTCGGGATGAGGCGGGCGATCTGCACGTGCCCGTCGCGCGGAATGGCGACGAAGACCTTTCCGTTCCCACCTCGTGGGGCCACGGAATCGGGCAGCACCGCCTCGGTGTCGATGCGGAACCACCACACATCGATCGTCGACGGCAGTTCCCTCACGGACAACCCTGCCTCGGCGCGTGCCTTCGACCATCTGCCGTCGGCGGCGATGACAAGTGGTGCGCGGAGTTCGAGGGTGGCCGGGGTGGGAACGTCGGTGGCGGGTTCAGCACGTTTCCCGTGGGGAACGTCGGTATCTTCGGACTGTGGGGCCGCCTCGGCGACGGTCGAATTCCGGGCACGGAGACCGACCACACGGTCTCCGTCCCAGATCAACGAGGCGGCCTCGACGCCCATCCGCAGGTCGAAGTTCGAGTCGTTCTCGCCCGCTTTTGCGAGCAGGTTGAGGAAGTCCCACTGGGGCGCGATCGTCATGAACGGATGGGGCAGGTTGAGCCGCGTGAAATCGGCGAGCAGAATGTCCTGGCCGCCTCGCCCGGTCAGGGTCACTCCTTCTACGCGGCGATGAGCAATGCGGGCGAACTCGTGGTAAAGGCCGAGTTCGTCGAGCAGTCGCAGAGTGGACGGGTGGATGGTGTCACCGCGGAAGTCGCGGAAGAAATCCTCGTGCTTCTCGAGCACCACGACCTTCACTCCGCCACGGGCGAGCAGCAGGCCGGCCACGATTCCAGCAGGCCCGCCTCCGCCGATGATGCAGTCGAAATGCTCGGTGTCGGTGCGGGCAGTGTGTGGGGTGTCGGTGTCGGTGCGGGCAGTGTGTGGGGTGTCGGTGTCGGCCATGACACTCTCCTCGGCTCGACGGCACCGCGGCTCCGGGAACCGGCGGCACCGTTGACTCTGTGAACGCTGGGGCTCAGTTCCCAGCGTAGACCTCGCACCGGGCGACGGAAATAGGGTATGCGCTCCGGCCAGCCGACCGACCGCCTCGGCGACGGAGGTGACAACTGGTTCAAAGTGCAGGAGAGGAGCCTGAAATCCGGGCACTCACACTTTGAACCAGTTGATTTGCCGGCACCTGGTCAGTTGGAGCGTCCGCCGGCCATCTTCTCGGTGACGTCGAAGCGTTCGCGGTAGCGGCCGGTGAGCAGGCACCACTGCGAGTACAGCGCGGTCGAGGAATTGAATACGAGCAGCGTGAGCGGATAGAGCAGCCACTGCAGCCACATCGTCACGCGGCGTTCGCGCGGGACGTGGATCGGCCGAGGGGGCAGCAGCGCGTTGAACACGATGATGGAGACGATGAGTCCGATCATGCCGATCTGCTGAATGATGCCCACGGTCATCGGCATGCGCTCGACCAACGAGGATGCCTGCCCCGTCTGCGTGGCCACGACGAAGGGGATCCACCCGCCGATGGCGATGATGATCGAGATCGAGGCGAGACTGACGTGCCCTTCGAGCAGGGAGAAGAACCGGAGCACTCCCGGCCAGAACGGTACGCGGGCTCCTGGGGCGAAGACGCGCACTCCGACATAGGGCACGTCGGAGGCACCGTACGACCAGCGGCTGAGCTGTTTGAACTGGGCGACCATCGTGGCCTTGAACGTTCCTGCCTGCACAGCGTCCTGGAAGATCGGGACGTGGATGGGTACGACCCGGTAGTCCCCGTCGAAGTGGAACCAGCTGCGCCAGTACTGGTGACCGTCCTCGACGATGGTCCGCTTCGACCAGAAGCCCATGTCGACCAGAGCGGTCAGCGGCTGCGCGTGGGAGGCGAAGTTGCGCAGTGCGAGCCTGCGGACAGTGGTCGTGAGATTCCAGAAGCAGTTCGCGCTGGCGACTACTCGCGATGGTGCGGGCACGTCCCAGATGTTCGTGATGTAGAGACTGATCGGCTGGAACGACAGACGCTCCCGGTCCGGCGCGGTCGCATATTCGTAGGCGACACAGTCGAAGTAGGACTCGTGCGGGATGTTGTCGCAGTCGAGGCTCGTGACGATCACCAGGCGTGGGTCGATGGCCTCGTCACGGACCCATTCGGCCAGGTGGTATCCGGCGTACGTGATGTTCGCTCCCTTGCCGGCGATCTCGTCGGGCAATCCGGCCGGATGTTCGACGAGGACGAAGGCCCCGAAGCGGTGGCCGTACTCGGCTTCGAGCCGCCGAGCTGTCTCGGCCATTGCGGGGCCGCCGCGTTCCTCATGAGCGAAGAAGACGAGGAGCTGTTCGGGCTTCGTCGAGGTGTGCAGCAG
The DNA here is from genome assembly GCF_057654315.1 of Brevibacterium sp. Lmc1. Classification (NCBI taxonomy): domain Bacteria; kingdom Bacillati; phylum Actinomycetota; class Actinomycetes; order Micrococcales; family Brevibacteriaceae; genus Brevibacterium; species Brevibacterium sp. Lmc1. The sequence continues at coordinate 3,514,125 of NZ_CM172803.1, forward strand.
GGTGCGGATGGTGTCGGCGATGACTGGGTAGGGCTCGTTGTACGCGGCCACGACGACCGCGTGGCGCAGGGTCGATGGACGCATGATCGAGGTCGGATCGGCGCTGACTTTCGCGACGAGGGCGGCGTGGTCGGCAGCACGGAATCCACCCCGAGGATGCGCCAGGGAAGGGCGACCGTCCAGGGCCCGCTCGAGGTCGGTCAGGCGTGCCGCCCAGTCGACGCGAGCGCTGCGTCGGTAGCGAAGGAACCCGCGGGCGACGTCGATCGCCCCGAGCATCGCCCGGACGAACATCAGCCCGACGATCGAGAGCACATAGACCGCTCCGAGCATCGCGTCGACGAACGGGAGGACGAACACGAGCCCGACCGCGGTGAAGCTGATCGCCGCCGGCAGGGCTTCGAAGAATCGGTACAGCCGGGTACGCGGGCCCATCGGCAGCTCGAGGCCGGAGGGCGGTGGTGCCGTCGGCTCGAACGAGAAGGCTCCCCTGCCGGAGCTCCGAGGACCGGGTGGTGACGGCCGGAGCGGTTGAGGAAGTGGGTGGCCGGAGGTTGGCGATTCGACGGAGGTGACTGGTTCGCGGTTCGCTCTCACTCTCTCGATCCTGGGTGCCCCGGCTGGACAGCTGTTTGTCGGCAGATGCAGGTCAGGTGAATATTTCGTGCCGACGACCGGGGCTCCAGCATGTGCTGTGAATGGTCGTTGGCCAGGAGAATGATCGGCACTCGGGGGTAGAGTCGCTTCATGACATTTGCAGTCCGCCCCGCAGTCATTGCCGACGTCGCCGGAATGGCGCGCGTCCACGTCGACACCTGGAGTGAGACCTACCGCGGGATCATGCCCGACGAACTCCTCGATGCTCCGGACCTCGTCGATCGACGCCGACAGATGTGGACGCAGATCCTCGACGAGGCTGCTCCGTCGAAGTACACCTGCGCCGTCGCCGAATCCGATGGCCGGATCGTCGGCATTGCAATGTGCGGACCGCCGGAAACCGACGGAAGCGTCGAAGACCGGCATCTCTACGTTCTCTACGCCTATCGAGCCATGCACGGCACGGGCGTCGGCCAGGATCTCTTCGACGCCGTCGTCGATCCGTCCGTGACGACGGCGCTATGGGTGGCGGATCCGAATCCCCGCGCGCAGGCGTTCTATTCGAAGAACGGGTTCGTCCCCGACGGCACGGTCAAGACCGACGAGTACGACGGGGTGCGCGAGGTGCGGATGGTGCGGCAGGCCAGGGGCGACTGACGCCCAATCAGGTCCAGAGGACCTTGTCCTGTGCGCCCAGTGTCCCACCGGCACCGAGGTGACCGAGCATGAGTGCCCCATCCAATGGTCCGCCTGCGGGCTCGACGATGGTGATGGTCGGATCCAGTCGTGCGGCTTCGGCGCGGAATCCCTCGACGAGGTGATCGCCGGCGGCCGCGACTCCCCCGGTGAGAGCGATGCGGGTCGCGGAGTTGGAAGTGGGAAAGGCCTCGGTGGCTACCGTTGACGAGTCAGTGTCAGTTCGCACGGAACGAGCTGCGGCGAGCGCGCTGCGGGCCGCTTCCTGACCAGCTTCACGGAGCAGGTCGGCAGATGCTGTGTCGCCGGCCCGGGCACAATCAGCGACGTCAACGGCGATTTCGGCGAGGAGTCCGGCCCGGTCGCTGCGGGTATAGAACTGTGCCGGCCACGAGGCGGGTGGGCCGAAGCGTCGGGTGGCTGCCTCGAGCAAAGCACGGCCGTGTTCGTCGATTCCGTCTTGAGTGCGCAAAGCGAGTTCGAGACCATGACGTCCCAGCCACGCTCCTCCCCCGCGATCGCCGAAAAGGTGTCCCCAGCCATCGGCTCGTGACCAGTCTGCTGTCCATTTGCCGTCAGCGTCCGGACCCGGATGGGCGATGGCGATCGCCCCGGTGCCGAGCACACTGATCGCCCCACCGGCCCCACCGAGAGCACCGAGGTGGGCGGTCACGGCATCGATCGCGGCGACTGCGGGCACCCCGACCTCGCCGGAGATCTCGGCGAGAACGTCGGACGGATCCTCAGCGAGGGAGGCGATGCCGGTCGCACCGATTCCGATGCTGCTGACCTCGGGGAAACGTTCGGGCCAGGTCTCCGCGGCCGTTCTCACTAGTTCGCGGACGACGTGAAGGACGTTGCTGCCGCTCGGCCCGATCTCGATCCGCGGGCCGGTGAGTTGGTCGATGATGCGTGGGACGAAGCCCCCGCCGTCAGCGATGCCCGGTCTGCTAACGGCATTGCCACGATGGTCAGTTGCATCGCCAACGTCACCGAGCGCGGCTCGGCTGCCGGTGCCGCCGATGTCGATGCCGAGGATCAGGGTCATGCGCCCACGGTACCCGGGCCGGAACCTTCCGAGTCCGTACCGTCGTCCGAGCCGACCGGTTTCTTCGTCCCGACAAGCTCGGCGATCGCGGCCCTGACCGAACCATCATGGGACTCCAGAGTCGACGCGGCCAGGGCGGGGGCCGCCTCGGTGAAGGAGACGACGATAGCGGTCTTGAGATCGCCATCGCAGCTCTCGAGCAGAGCCCGCGCGTCGGCGTCTCCCAGGTCAGCGGCCTCGCGGAGGATGCGCACAGTGCGCTCGCGCAGCTTCGCGTTCGTCGCGACGACGGAGACCATGAGGTTGTCCCAGGTCCGGCCGAGAGCGACCATGAGCGCGGTCGAGAACCCGTTGAGGGTGAGCTTCTGGGCGGTGCCGGCCTTGAGCCTAGTCGATCCGGTGATCACTTCGGGGCCGGTGTCGAGCACGATGTGGTCATCGGCTTTCTCCGCCAGAGAGGCGTACGGGTTGTTCGAGATGAGCACAGCGTGGGCGCCGTTGGCCCGCGCCGCGTCGAGCGCCCCGCCGACGTACGGGGTCGACCCGCTCGCGGCGATGCCGATGGCCACATCGTCGGGTCCGAGCTCGGCACCGGCCGCGGTTCCGTCGGCCCCGGAGTCCTCGGCGTTCTCCACCGCATTGACCAATGCCGCCTGACCACCGGCGATATGCCCGATGACCCGGCCCGGTTCGAGGTTGAACGTCGGCAGGAGCTCGCTCGCATCGAGGACGCCCAGCCTCCCCGAGGTGCCTGCGCCGAAGTAGTGGACGCGGCCGCCTCGGCGCATGCGGTCAGCGGCAATGTCGACGAGTTCGGCCAGCTGCGGCAGGGCTGCGGCCACCGCGTCGATGACGGCGTGGTCTTCGGCGTTGAGGACCTTGAGCACCCCGAGGGTGTCGAGGTCGTCGAGGCCGGAGCTAGCCGGATTGCGCTGCTCGGTCGGCGACAGCGGCCGGCCGGCCGGCGGTGCCGTTTCAGACGTCGGCGGGTTCGGTTCCGACGTCGGCGAGGTCGGGCGGGCTGAGCCCGGCTGGGAGGAGGTCATGGACGGGGGCTTCCTTCCGCCTCGGCGATGGTGGGCTCTTCGACTGTGGTCTTGTGGCGCAGACCCAGCAGGCCGCCGACGATGAAGGTGACGATGACGCCGAGCAGCGGGTACCACTGCCACGCCACCCACACTTCGCCGGTGACGTACTTCTCCATGACGAAGAAGAACGCGTTGACGGCCACGGCCAGGGCGAAGGCGATGTTCGCGTCGACGGCCCTAGCCCGCTTGTTGACGATGCCGAAGACGAACGCGCCAAGCAGACCGCCGTAAGTGATACCGGCGATGCCGAGAGCCAGGATGACGATGTTGCCGGAGTCGGATTCGAAGACCGTGGCCGGCAGGATGAACGCGATCCCCCAGCCGATCGTCGCCCAGCGGCCGACCCTGAATCCCTGTTCGTCGGTCATCGGGGTGCGCTTGAGCTTCGCGTAGACGTCGTTGACCGTCGAGGACGACAGGGCCGACAGCGACGACGACAGCGTCGACATCGCGGCGGCGAGGATGCCGGCCAGCAGCAGTCCGGAGATTCCCGTGGGCAGGCCCTCGATGATGAACAGCGGGAAGATCTCGTCGTCGCGGGTCAGCCCGAGGTCGGCAGGCAGCGCGTGATCGTAGTACGCCCAGAGAGCCAGGCCGACGGCGAGGAAGATCGCGAACTGGACGACCACGACGAATCCGGAGGTGATGAGGGCCTTCTGTGCCTCGAGCTTCGACCGGCACGACAGCAGGCGCTGAACGATGAGCTGATCGGAACCGTGGGAGGCCATCGCGAACACGGCGCCGCCGAGCACCGACGGGATGAACGAGGTGTCCGCAGAGATCGGGTTGCCCTCGAAGACGAAGATGTTCGTCTTTCCGGCCTCGACCGCCTCGGCGAGCCATCCGCCGCCGATCGATGCGGAGATGATGATGATCGCGAGAATCCCGCCGAGGACGTAGAGGATCATCTGCGCGACATCGACCCAGACGACGGCCTTGATGCCGCCGATGAACGTGTACACGATCGTCACAAGCGAGAGGACGACGATGATGACGAAGTAGTTCGTGTGGATGCCGAGCCCGTCGAGGATGACCTTGAGCGGGATGGCCGCGGCGAGCACGCGGATGCCGTCGGCGAGCAGTCGGGTGAAGAGGAAGGTCACGCCGGCCGTGGTCTGCGTCGACTGGCCGAAACGTTTGCCCAGGTAGGCGTACGCGGTGATCATCTCACCGTCGTAGTAGCGCGGCAGCATGAAGTAGGCGACGATGACGCGGCCGAGGATGTAGCCGAGTCCGAGCTGCAGGTAGTTGAGGTCGCCGAGGTAGCTCATGACGGGGATGCCGATGACGGTGAGCGCGCTCGTCTCGGTGGCGACGACGGACAGGCAGACGGCCCACCACGGCAGGTCGCGCCCGCCGAGGAAGTAGCCCTTGAGGCTGCTCTGCTTGCCGCTCAGTGCCAGTCCCAGCCACGCCGTTGCGACGAGATAGGCGATGATCACCAGGAGGTCGATGATCTGCATTGGTCTCTCCTTGTTGGGGGTGTGGAGTGTGTCGGTTGATCGGTGGTCAGGAGGTGCGTTCGTTTGTGTGGCCGGGCGGGCGATGCCGGTGGCGGCCGCGGTTCAGTCGGCCAGTCTCAGTCACTCAGTCTCAGCCGGGTGGGTCGTCGGTGGAGGGGTTCGGGCAGACGGAGCGGTCCGTCACCGGGAGTGAATCGACCCGCGATGCGCGGTCCGATCGCCCCGGTCAGACTGGGCTGAGTGCCGTCGAGTCCGTGCCAGCTCAGCCACCCGAGGAGCGCCATGAGCAGCGCTTCCTTGCTGCCTTCCGGCAGCCCGAAGGCCTCATCCGTGCTCGTGAGGACGATGCCCTCGCCCAGTTCCTCGCCGAGGCGGCGCATCAGCTCCGGATTCCTCGTCCCACCTCCCGAGGCGATGACGGTGGTGACGTCGTGACGGCGGGCCGCCTCGGCGATGGTGCGCGCGGTCAGCGCGGTGACCGTGGCGATCTGATCATGCTCGCCGAGGTGGGGGTGGGGTTCGAGGTATGAGTCGAGGTAGGCGGCGTGGAAGAGTTCCTTGCCCGTCGATTTCGGGGCGGGCCGTGCGTAGAAGGGTTCGGTGAGGAGCTCGGTGAGCAGGTCCTCGTCGACGGTGCCGGCTGCTCCGAGCGCGCCGTCGCTGTCGTAGCTCTGCCGACCGTCGGTGATGCGGCGGGCGAGGATGTCGATGAGGGCGTTGGCCGGGCCGGTGTCGAAAGCGATGGGATCGTGGCCTGGTTCGATGACGGTGATGTTCGCGATTCCGCCGAGGTTGAGCACCGCGGTCGGCGCCTCGGCGTCGGAGAGCAGGAGGGAGTCGAGCAGCCCGACGAGCGGGGCACCCTGTCCCCCTGCGGCGACATCGCGGGAGCGGACATCGGAGATCACGGGCGCACCGAGTCGTTCTGCGATGAAGGCCGGCTGTCCCAGCTGGAGGGTCGAAGTGACCTGCCCGTCGGTGATGTCGTGGCGGACGGTCTGTCCGTGGGAGACGACGAGGTCAGGGGTCAGGTCGTGGTCGGCGCAGAGTTCGGACAGGGCGTCGGCGCAGAATCGGCCGAGCCGGGCGTCGACGCTGCTGACCAGTGACAACGGCAGATCTGCCGGTTCGAGAAGGCGAAGGATGTCGGCGGAGAGCCGGTCATCGAACGGGGTTTCGCGTTCGGCGAGGATCCGCACGGTCAGGGTGGTGGGGTCGGCGCCGACGAGGTCGAAGCTGGGGGTGGGTTCCGTGTCGCTGATGGGGTCGGGTCGGAACTCGGCGATGACGAGGTCGAGACCGTCGGCGGAGGTTCCGGTCATGAGTCCGGCGATGATCATGGCTGCACTCCCCCAGTGTGGTCGGTGACGGTGGAGGGAGCGGTGCCGGTGGGGGCGGCCTCGGATGCGGCCGGAGCGGGGACGGTGAGTTCGGTGCGGACCTTGTAACGGTCGCCTCGGTAGACGGAGCGGACGAACTCGAAGGGGCAGTCATCGGCACCGCGGGATATGCGTTCGAACAGCAGGGCGGGTGAGAGTTCTTCGACGCCGAGGTGTTGAGCTTCGCCGGCGTCGAGGAGGGTGGGCTCGATCGTCTGCACACTGTGGTTGAGGCGGATGCCGAAGTTCCGGCGCAGCAGATCGTAGAAGGACTGGTCCTCGAGGTCACCTGGACTCAGCCCCGGGACGAGAGCCGAGGGGACGTGGAGTTCTTCGAGAGCGATCGGTTCGTCATCGGCCAGGCGCAGACGCAGGATCGCGATGACGTCGTCGTCTTCGGCAATATGGAGTCGACGAGCGATGTGCGCGCCCGCCTCGGCGACGTCGAAGCTGAGGATATGAGACCCGGGACGCATTCCGCGGGCGAGCATATCCTCGGTGAAGGAGCTCGCGGCCAGCGGTTGGTCGAGTTTCGGCCCGAGTGCGAAGACACCCGTGCCGTGCCGCCTGCGGACCATGCCCTTGGCGACGAGTTCGTCGATGGCGCGGCGCAGGGTCATCCGCGAGATGCCGAGCGTCTCGGCGAGCTGCCGTTCCGGAGGGAACTGCTCACCGGCGGCCATGTCCTCGAGACGGTCGAGGAGCTGGTCACGGATGGCATGGAATTTCGTCACACCACCATTGAGGCACAGGACACACTGCGAAATCAAGACCACTGGTCTATTTTGTGATGGCTGGACCCTCGGTCGGCGTTTCACTCGTGCCGTCGATCAAGCGCTCGCTCACTTTCAAGCGCTCCCTTCCCTCGATCAAGCGGGGCCGCGAATATGGCGTCGTCGACCACGACATATCTGCGCCCCGGCTTGAACGGCGGAGACCGGGCGGGCGGTCAGAGGCCGGGCAGGCGGAGGCCGGGCGGGCTGAGACCGGGCGAGCGGAGACCCGTCAGACGAAGAGCAGTGAGAGCAGGAAGGCGAAGATCAGCCCGAAGACGCTGACCAGGGTCTGGACCATCATGTGAGTCTTCGTCGCCTGACCGATCGTCATGCCGAAGCTCTCCTTGACGAACCAGAATCCCGCATGGTTGACCCAGTTCAGACCGATCGATCCCGAGCCGATCGCAATGACGACCAGAGACACGTATGCCCCCGAGTGATCACCGATGAGAGGGGCGACGATGCCGGTGGCCGAGGTGATTCCGACGGTCGCCGATCCGGTGGCGAACGACAGCAGGATGCCGATGAACCAGCCGAGCAGGATGAGGTTCATCTCCAGATGAGAGGTCGCGCCGACGACGGCGTCGCCGATGCCCGAGTCCTTGAGCACCTCGTTGAAGGCACCACCGCCGCCGATGATGAGGATGACTCCGGCAATCGACTTGAGGCTGTCGCCGAAGGAACTGCGGATCCGCTCACCGCCCATTCCCGAGGTCCATCCGAGTGCGATGGCGGCGAAGACGACTCCGGCCAGCATGGCGATGATCGGGTTGCCGATCACCTCGGCGATGGGTTCGAACGAGGACTCCGGCGCCACGAGCTGAACGACGGTGTGCACGAGCATGAGCACGACGGGGACGAGGACGGTGACGAAGGCGAGCCAGACCGGAATCGTTCGCAGTTCCTTCTGGTCCACCTCGGCGCGGGCTCCGGTGTACTGGTCGATGAGGTCAGCGGTCGGTTCGAGTTTGACCCGTGGGGCGATCCAGCGGGCGTAGACCGGGCCGGCGAGGATGACAGTGGGAATCGCACAGACCAGGCCGAGGCCGATGGTCATTCCGACGTTCGCGTCGAGTCCGGACACGGCGATGAGCGGACCCGGATGGGGCGGAACCATGCCGTGGAGGCAGGCGAGCGCGGCGATCGCGGGAACGAGGATGCGCAGGTACCACAGCTTCTTCTGCCCGGTCTTCTTCTCCAGCTGCGAGGCGACCGCGTAGATGACCGGGATGAGGACGACGAGGCCGACCTCGAAGAACATCGGGATGCCGATGATGAAGGCGACACCCGTCATGATCCACGGAGCGGCCTTCGGCGAGGAGTGCTCGATGACGAGGTTCGCGATCCGTTGGATGGCGCCGCTGTCGGCCAGAAGCCGTCCGAGCATCGCTCCGAGGGCGACGACGACACCGGTCTCGCCGAGGGTATCGCCGGCTCCGGCGGCGATCGTCTCCGGAATCTTGGCGATCTCCTCACCGGCGGCCAGTGCCGTCACGGCGGAGGTGATGAGGAGAGCGAGGAACGGATGCAGCTTCGTCTTCCAGTTGATGAGGAGGATGAGAAGCGCGATCGACGCGAAGAGAAGCGTCACGAGGTATGCGGTTGAGCCAATCACTGGGGCAACGTTACGCCCCTGCCTGCTGGATCCGGGAACGAGGGGTTCGCACGCGAGGGGTTCACGTGGGAGGGAGAAGTCCCTAGCATGAAGCCATGACTGCATATACCGGACAGAAGCTGCTCGACGCACTCGACTCCCAAGGGCTCGGCGACTGGCAGGGGCTGCCGGACTGCATCGGCGCCCGGTTCCTCACCGGCGACTTCGCCACCGGGCTCGATCTCGTGGCCGAGATCGGGTCCCTCGCCGAGGCGGCCGGCCACCATCCCGATGTCACGCTCACTTTCCCCCACGTCGACATCCGCCTGACCAGCCACGACACCGGTGCCGTGACCGAACGCGACCTCAACCTCGCGGGACAGATCAGCGAGGCGGCCGCCTCGGCGGGGGTGAAGGCGGACCCGACCATCCCGGCACTGCTCGAGCTCGGCCTCGATACCGCAAATCAGGACGCCATCGCTCCGTTCTGGGCGGCGCTCCTGACCGGGGATGCGAGCAACGTCTCCGGACCCGATGTCGTCGATCCTGCCGGACAGATGCCGCTGCTGTGGTTCCAGGACTGCGAAGAACACGAGGTTCCGCACCAGCGTCTGCATGTCGACGTCTCCGTGCCGGCGGCGGTCGCGCCGGAGCGGATCAGGGCCGCGGTCGACGCCGGAGGCACGATCGTCGACGAGTCTCAGGCGCCGTCATTCACCGTCCTCGCCGACGCCGACGGCAATCGCGCCTGCGTGTGCACGCTGGCCGCTCGCCCGTAGGCTGGGATACGACCTCTTCCACCCAGTTCAGGGAGTCCGTGTGTACCTAGCCGCCGAGAACCGCTACAACTCGATGACCTTTCGCCCCGTCGGTCGATCCGGGCTCGTCCTGCCTGCGTTGTCACTGGGGCTGTGGCACAACTTCGGCGACGATGTCGCCTTCCAGAACCAGCGCGATATCGTCCGTCGCGCCTTCGACATGGGCATCACGCACTTCGACCTGGCGAACAACTACGGTCCTCCCCCGGGCTCGGCGGAGACGAATTTCGGCCGGTTGCTGCGCGAAGACCTCCGCCCCTACCGCGATGAGCTCATCATCTCGACGAAGGCCGGTTGGAACATGCATCCCGGCCCATATGGAGGTCCCGGCGGCAGCCGCAAATACCTTCTGGCCAGCCTCGATGCGTCACTGCGCCGACTCGGCCTCGACTATGTCGACATCTTCTACTCCCATCGTCCCGATGCTTCGACGCCTCTCGAGGAGACCATCGGCGCACTCGACACCGCCGTGCGCTCCGGTCGCGCGCTCTACGCCGGGATCTCCTCATACTCCGCCGCCGATACGGCCCGGGCCTCGCAGATCGCCCGCGATCTCGGCACTCCCCTGCTCATCCACCAGCCTTCGTACTCGATGATCAACCGGTGGATCGAAGATGATGAGCTCCTCGACACAACCGCTGACGAAGGGCTCGGTGTCATCTGCTTCTCCCCGCTGGCGCAGGGCCTGCTCACGGACAAGTACCTCGACGGAGTGCCCGAAGATTCGCGAGCGGGCAAGGCGAAGCCATCGTTCAAGGACGGGTTCCTAAGCGCCGACAACCTCGCCCGGATCCGCGGGCTCAACGACATCGCGGCCGCTCGCGGTCAGTCGTTGGCACAGCTCGCCCTGTCCTGGGCACTGCGGGATGGCCGAGTGTCCTCGCTGGTCATCGGGGCCAGCCGTGTCGAACAGCTCGAGCACAATGTCGCGGCTCTCGACGCGGCACCGTTGAGCGACGAAGAGCTCACGGCAATCGACGAATTCGCCATCGATTCCGGTGTCGATATCTGGGGAGACGCGCGACGCAGCACTGCCGAGTGAAGTCAGCGGCCCTCCGCAAGGCTCAAGTGTCGCAGTCTCACATCGCCTGCGCCGCCTCGAGCAGCCACCCGATCCGGTCGCTCCAAGCGGGCCGGAAAGCGTAGACGCAGACGAGCCGAATGAGGGTGGCCCTCTCGTACACGCTCACCCTGGCGGGGTCGAACCCTCCCGCCGACGCGACCCGGGCGATCTCATCGATGACCACGGCCGCCTCGGCGGGGGTCCACAGACCCTGCTCGGTGCGCCACCGGGCATGCGCGCGGAGGTTTCCGAGGTCGAGCGCCCGTTCACCCCGGCACGCCGTATCCACGTCGAGCAGCCCCGGTCCGGAGATCGGATCCCACATGATCTGTTTGTCGTGTAGGTCCCGGTGGATGAGCCCGATCGATCCGTCCCTCGCCGAGGCGGTCTCGTCGTCGAGTTCGGCCGTGACCTCTGTGATGAGTTCGTCCACGTCGGCGAGCAGAGTCTCCCCTCGCGCAGTCCGCGTGGTCTCCAGCAGAGGACGGGCGCGCTCACGCCATAAGTGGAGCACTTCGACCTCGTCCGCAGCCCCATGAAACGGCATCGCGGTCGACAGTTTCGGCGCAGCCGCTGGCACGGTATTGGTCGGATGTGCCTTTGCCTGAGCCCAGGCGTCGAGGGACTCGGCCCAGGCACGTGACCACTCCTCGCCGAGCTCGGCTGGATCGTGGAGTTCGACCCCGGGCACCACGCTGAGCACAACGGTCGAAGAATCCGAACTGAGCACCTGCGGGAGGGCGAAACCGGGAAGGAACCCAACCGCTCGGCACTGTCCCGCGATGACGTCGGAGGCCTTTCCGTCGCGCACGCATTTGGCGAAGCTGCCGTCGCGCAGGCGGACGACGGCGCGTCTGCCCGGCCGATGGGAGACCAACCGGCCTCCGTCCTCGAGCAGCCCGGCGAGACCCGGCAGCTTCGGGTCACGGTCAGGGTCGAGGACCGTCACGCCGCGTTCGTCGAGATAGCCGACCCGGGTCCCCTGGCCAGGAAGAGAAGCCTCCCACGCGATTCGACTGTCTCCTGCGGGCCAGGCTCGACGCACGTTCCAGTCCTGTCCGCCGGTCGTGACTGCGTCAGGGATGTGCAGGGCCGCGCCCCACTTCGTCGCAGACTGTTTCGTCACGGTCTGCTTCGTCGCGATCTGCGTCGCCGCGGTCTGCTTCGTCACGGCTTGTTTCGTCACGGTCTGCTTCGTCCCGGTCATGGTGCGACCTCCGTCGTCGGGGCGTTCCCTTCCAGAGCGGTGCGCGCGAGGTCGATGATCCGCATCGTCTCGTCCCTCCAGGTCTCGGAGCAGCTGCGCCAGGGTTCGAGCGCGGCCACCAGGATCGCCCACGCCGTCCATGCGCCCAGGTCGGTCTCCTCGCCGCCGGCGGAACGGTAGCCGTCGATGAAGGGGTGCTCGAGCTCGTGCAACCGGGAATCGACGCGGCAGGCCGCGATCCATCGCCCCAGATCCATCCCGATCGGCCCGTACCCGGACCGGTCGAGGTCGATGATCCGGCACTCGGAATTCGCCAGAAGCACCTGGTCGGGGCTGAGGTCCCCGTGGATCTCCCGCAGTTCCCGCTTCGGCCCGAGGCCTCGATTCGGTCCGAGTCGTCGGCTCAGTTCGGAGAGCAGTCCGACGATGTCAGTCTCTCGTTCCGGGAGCAGACGAACCAGCGACCGGCTGGTGGTCTCGAGTTGGTCGAGCGGAGAGTCGAGCGCGCGTCCGTCCTCCCCTGCCGAAGCGCCAACTTTGTCTGCCTGCACGCCCGCGGATTCTCCCGGATCGCCTTCGTCGTCCGGCAGTGCACGTGTATCAGACACACCGCCTCTGTGCAGTTCGGCGATGATCACGCCGACTTCCTCGGCGACATTCGGATCCGGTCGATCGCTCAGGTCACCGGTCCCCCACCACGGCGAACGTGTGGCGGTGTCACGTCCGCCGACGAACTCGACCGGCAGGCTGGGAAGCTCCGCTCGCTGCCAACGGTCGGCTGCCTCGGCGAGGTGGATCTGGGAGTCGGCGGCGATCCGCACGAATTCCGGCGCCCCATCGGCCGGGGTGTGCTTGAGCAGCAGCCGCCTGGCGGGGTTGTATCCGATGATCCGCAGATCCCCGCCGAGGTGGTCGAGTGTCCGTGCGACATGCTTGCCGATCCTGGGGTCGGCCAGCACTCCGCCGGTGACCAGCACGGCACCGGTCGCACCCGCCGAACGCGGGTCGGCAGCCTCGTGGACGACCAGCTCCTGCCCGTGCCGAGCGGCCCGCCGCCGAGCATTGGCGAGCTTGTCCGGGCTCGTCAAAACCGCGGTGAATCCCCAACCATCGAATTCGCCGAGGCGGCTGGGCTCCTCTCGCTGCCATGCGACGATGGCGCTCTTCCCCGGTTTGACACGGACACGGCGAGGACGAACCGCGAAGCCGAGGCGTCGGGAGAGCTCGTCTGCCGATCGCAGTTCGTCGATATAGGGCAACAGGGCGAATCTCGTGTCCACGAAGTCGTTCACCGGGTCGGAAATCGATGCGGTCATGATGAGGCTCCTGCATAGGTGGGGGCGCTGCCGACGGTGGGCGGTTCGGACGGACGTGGTCCCGCGACCGTGGACGGCTCCGCCCCCATCGTTCGCCCCGGCACGCTGTCGGCTTCGTCGGCCTGCGAACGGATCCACCGGGAGAAGCGCGAGTCCGCAGCCGCAGCCAGCTCGCTCGGTGTTCCGTCCTCGACGACCCGACCGTCCTCGAGCCACACCACACGGTCGAGTCCGCGGATCATCGCCACGTCGTGGCTGATGACGATGCTCGTCCGGCCCGTCGTCAGCGCGGACACTGAATCGGCCACCTCGGCGCGAGTCTGCGGATCGAGCCCTGTCGTCGCTTCGTCGAAGACGACGACCGGGGCGTCGCGGACGAGGGCGCGAGCGATGGCCAGCCGCTGCCGCTGCCCACCCGAAAGCGTGTCCCCTCGGTTGCCGAGCTCGGTGTCGTAGCCGTCGGGAAGAGAGCGGATGAACGCATCGGCACGGGCCGCACGGGCGGCGGCGACCACCTCGGCGTCGGTGGCATCGAGCCGACCGTAGCGAATGTTCTCGCGCACGCTCGCGGCGAAGAGCACGGACTCCTGGAGAAGGACCGACACGTTCTGCCGCAGGGAGGCGCGAGTGACGTTGTGGGTGTCGTAGCCGTCGAGGTAGATCGACCCGGAGTCCGGCTGCGACAACCGCAGCAGGTAGCTCATCAGGGTCGATTTTCCGGCCCCGGAGGCCCCGAGGATCCCGACCTTCTGTCCAGCCGGAATGAGCAGGTCCAGCTCGTCGAACAGCGGCCTGCCATGCCCATCGGCCGAGGTGATGCGGTTGAAGACGACGTCGCCGCAGACCGGGCCCATGGACACTGAGTCGGGGGCGTCGGCGATCTCGACGGGTTCGTCGAGGAGGTCGGCGATCCTCTCCCCCGAGGCGGCCGCGCGAGCGATCCGGCCGGTGTATTTGGCCATGTCCCGCAGCGGCTTCATCGCGATCTTCAAGTAGAGGAGGAAGAGGACGAGGTCGCCCGGAGACATCGCCCCGCGCAGCACCTGCCACCCGCCGAAGGCGAGAACGAGAGCCTGCGAGATGCCGACGAGAACATCCGTGGAGCGCTCGAGCCCGGCCGCCAGACGGCGTGCCCGCACCCCGGCCCTGAGTGCGCGTTCGTTGCCGTCGGCGAAGTCGCGGGCCACGGTCTTCTCGAGTCCGTAGGCCTGGACGACGCGGATGGCACCGAGCGCCTCGGCGGCGGATCCGACCAGTCGGCCCTCACCCTTGCGCGTGGACCGGGAGGCCTTCGTGATCTTCGGGGTCGCCACCTTCGACAGCAGGCCGTAGACCGCCGCCGTGACGAGCACGATGGCGCTGAGCACGGGGTCGAGGACGACCATGACGACGAGTAGGACGGCGAGCGTGATGACATTGCCGACCAGGGGCAGCCCGGCGGTGACGGCGACTTCCTGCAGCCGTCCGATGTCGCCGACGAGTCGCTGTGAGGTGTCTCCGATCGAGGCCTTCGAGTGGTAGCGCAGCGACAGGGACTGGACGTGATCGAACACCCGTGAGCGCAGCTGGGTGGCGACACGGGCGCCGACGAGAGCGAAGCAGATCGTCGAGGCGTAGTTCGCCGCGGCCCGTCCGCCGACGATGACGGCCAGGCCGATGGCCACGACTGCAAGGGTCGTACCCACTCCGGCGTCGAGGCCGAACGTCGGGGCGATCTGGGCGCCCAGGGCCGCGGTGACGGCGTCGACGGCGATCTTGATCGGCCACGGTTCGAGAATGCGGAAGACGACGTCGGCCAGCAGTGCGGCCATCCCGCCGATGATCAGCCACGTGTGCCGACGCAGGTGCGGGCGGATGATCCGCAGGGTCCGCCGCAGCGCGGACGCCGTGAGCTTCTTGCCGCTCATGAGATCACCGCCGAGGCGGGGCGCCGTCCCGATACGGACGTTTCCTCGCAGATAGGTGCGGCATCGGTTTCTCCGGCAGCTGTGTCGCCGGCGGTTCCCGTCACCGGTGCGAGGATCTGCTGACACCGGCGCATCCAGGAATGGCTGGTCAGGGCCTCTGCGCGGGCGCGTGCTCCCATCCTCGCGCGCAGTTCGCCGTCGTCGATGAGTCTCTGCAGTGCGCGGGCGAGGTCCGCGGGGTCGGCCGGGTCGGTGAGGATCGCGGCTCCGGTTCCTGCGAGCACGCCGGGGATCGAACCGACGCTCGATGCAACGACGGGCAGTCCGGCGGCCAGGTATTCGTAGACCTTCAAAGGGGAGAAGTAGTTCTCCCCTGCCGGGTACGGGGCGACAGCGATATCGAATTCGCGCAGCGCCTCCGGCACGGCTTCGGGTGCCAGAGCACCGTGGAAACGCACACGCCCATCCAACCCGAGCGTACGCACCTGATTCTCCAGCGCCTCGGATTCGGGGCCATGGCCGACGATGTCGACACGGAAGTCCCCGACCAGTCCGGCGCAGGCGGCGATGAGCCGATCCGTGCCGTGCCAGGGTTTGAGCGTGCCGACGAACCCGATCCGCACCGGACCGTGAACACTCGGAGGTCCCCCACCGGGGCGGTCCTCCCGTATCGAGCGACCGCTGGGCGACCCGCATCCTTCCCCGCCGAGGCTGTCGTGATCTGGCCGTGGAGTGATCCGTTCCGTGTTCACTCCGTTCGGGACGACGCTGACGTCGCCGAGGCCGGGATAGTCGGTGCGGACCCAGTCGGCGACGAGTTCGCTCACGCACACGATGCGTGCGGCTCCGGCGAAACTTGCCGCCGTGGCACGGGCGGCGTGTTCGGCGTGGACGAGTCCGCGATGGGTCCGCTGCTCCTCCAGCAGAGGCGCATTGACCTCCATGATCAAAGGCACGTCGAGGCGCTGGCTGATCCGGGCACCGGCCGTGGAGAACAGAGAATACCGTTCGTAGACGAGGTCGAATCCCTGCCCCGAGGCGGCCACCGTGTCCGTGACCAGGTCGGCGAGCATGTCGGAGAGTCGCAACAGTACGATCTCACGCTGGGAGCGGTCAAGACCACGGGGCACCTCGAGGCGGGTGACATCGAGGTCGGCGAGGTCGGAGGGCACGTCGTCATCGGTGCGGGTGCAGAAGACGCTGACCTCATGGCCGAGTGTTCGGAAGGTTCGCACGACCTCCTGGACGTGGACGCTGGCACCTTTCGTGCCGAAGACTCCGATGCCGGGGTCGAGAAGGACATAGGCGATTCTCATGACACTGACTCCATTTCACGGACTGTCGGAACGGCAGGAACTGCCCCAGGCACCGCCGCAGCGTCGGCCAGGCTCGCGAGCTGCCCGGCCTGGACGCCCGAGTCGTGCAGGCGGCACACCCGGTCACGGGCGGCATCGGTGACGGCACGGATACCGGCGGGATCCGTGCGGAGGGCGGCGGCCACCTCGGCGATGGTGGAGGCGATGTTCGCCTCATCGGTACCGTCGACGAGCCACCCGGTCCGGCCATGGTCGATGACCTCTGGCACGGCGGTGACGGCCCCGGCGACGCAGGGAATTCCGGTGGCCATGCCCTCGAGCAGCACGGTGGGCAGGCCGTCGGCGTTGCCGTCGGTGCCGATGACGAACGGGGAGACGAGGATGTCATGGTCGGTGAGCATGTCGCGGACCTCGGCCTGGGTCAGCGCTCCGTGGAAGGTGACGAGGTCGTCGAGTCCGAGTGTGTGGGACCGGGTCCGCAGCTCCTCCTCGAGGGGGCCGGTGCCCACGAGGTCGAGACGGCAGCTCATGCCGTCGGCCCGGAGGCGGGCGAGCGCGTCGAGGAGGTGGGCGAATCCCTTCTTCTCGACGAGGCGGCCGACGGCCAGCAGCGAGGGCACCTCGCCCGTCGCGCCCTGCTTGGGCCGATACGGGAAGCGATCGATCTCGAGGCCGTTGCGCACGACGACGACCCGGTCGGCCAACTCGGGGCCGAGCACCCGCGACAGGTAGCGGCGATTGAAATCGCTGATCGCGATCACGTGGTCGGCGTCCGCGGTCTTGCGGGCCAGATCGGTGAGCACGACATCCTCGTGGAAGATGTCCTTCGCATGCGTGGTGAAGGAGTAGGGAATCCCCGTCAGCGCCGAGGCGGCCCGAGTCACGGTCGTCGACACCGACGCGAAGTGCGCGTGCAGGTGGGTGACCTCGTGGTCGAGGGCCAACCGGGCGAGGGTGAGAGCTTGGATCGCATCATCGTGGCCCAGTTCCATAAGTTCGCCGAGGTGGTCCGACACTGCCGCGGCCACGCGCGGTTCCGCTGCCGCCTCGGCGAAGGACTGCCAGAAGCTGCGGGCGCTCGAGGGCCGGTCGATGTGGATGACCTCGGCGCGGACGCGAGCGAGTTCGGGATGGAAGCGGGTGTCCGTGCTGGGGCGCAGGGAGAAGATGACGAGGTCCTCTCCGGCGGCTTCACGCGCGAGGATCTCGGAGACGATGAAGGTCTCGGAGAACCGCGGGTACATCTTGAGCACGTAGGCGCGGCGGCCGAGATGTCTTTCCGGTCGAGCGGTCGGGGCTGCCGGTGGACGCGGTGCCGGTGTTGAAGGGTTTGGTGTCTGTTCAGACAGCATGGCTGGTCTCCTCCAGGGTGATGGGCAGACGGGCGGACGGTGCTGTGCCGGCGGCTGCAGTCGCCGTCGGCGCTGTTGACGCCGGTGCGGTTGTCGGCGTCGGCACGGTTTCGGATCCGAGTGCCGTTGCCTCGGCGCGGACATCAGCGATGAGTTCGGCTGCCAGGCGGGGAACGGTGGCCAGTCCCGTGAGATCGATATGGGAGCGGTCTGTGGGTCGCCCGACCCGGCCGTCGAACCATTGGCTGAGCACATCGACGTCGAGGCTGTCGATCGTCAGAGCGTCGACCGCTCCGACTGCGGAGAGGGCGAATGCCCTCCTGGGCTGTTCGGCCCGATGACCCTTGCGGGGGACGACGAGAGCAGGGGTATCGGTGGCCATGAGTTCGGCCAGAGTGTTGTAGCCGCCCATGCACACGACAGCCTCGGCGGAGGCCACGAGTCCGGGAATGTCGTCGCAGTGACGGATGACAGCAGTGGCCGCACCGGCACGGGCACGCAGTCGTTCGAACTCCTCGGTGTCCATCTGCGGACCGGTGACGATGAGGTGCCGGCAGCCGTCGGGCGGTTCAGCGTCCACGGCGATCGAGGCGAGGCTGCCTCCATCAGAGCCTCCGCCGAGGCAGGTGAGGACGAAACTCTCTGCCCCGCCCCCTGCCGTCTCGACACGCGCAGCCACGGTGGCTGCCGGCAGAACACCGCCGTCATCGGGGCGGTCCTGTGACAGGTAGCCGGTGGTCACGGCCTTGGCCGCAAGCGGAGCTGGCACTTCCCCGGTGGACCGGGGATCGTAGACGTCCGGGTCACCGTAGATCCAGACTTCGTCGAAGGATTCGGCCACGCGTGCGGGCCCGCCGACCTCCTCCCATTCGGCAGCAATGACGGACGGGGTGTCGAGGACTTCGCGCAGCCCGAGGACCGTACGGCAGCCGTAGCCGCGGACCTGGTCGATGGCGTCGGCGAGCTCGCCGCCGATGCCGAAGGGGTGCCGGTCGACGACGAAGAGCTCAGGTCGCTGCTGGTCGAGGATCGCCGAGATCGCCGCCGCTCGCAGTGCCCGCAAGCCCTGCATCGAGGAGGCAAGTGCCCGTGGGACGTAACCGCCGGGGGCGGGGGTGACTCCGGGCAGGATCACCCAGTCCCACCCATCCGGCAGGTCGAATCGCGTGGCCTCGGGACTGCTGGCGATGAGCAGACCGGAGACCTCCCGGCCGGTCAGTGCCGGCAGGTCCCGGGCCAGAGCGAAGGCCAGAGCCCTGTTGCGGCGGATGTGGCCCAGTCCCAGCGAGTCGTGGGAGAACAGTGCGATTCTCAATCGTCGTCTCATACATCTCAGCTTGTCGGCTGTGATTAAGATGAGATTAAGACGCGGATGAGAAAGATCTTAGGTTCAGATTCCTCCAGCGCCCACCCGTATCTCTCAGGGTCGCCGTGCGACTGCCAGCGCAGTCTGCGAATAGGCTCTGCTACTTGTCGACCGGGTGACCGATGATTCTGCTGATAGAACGCCGAGCCATTGATCCGGTTTGATGATCACCACCGAGGCGGAGACTCTGATTGAGGTAGATCATCACCGCGATGAGTTCGAAGGCCGTCTGCTCTCCGGCGCCCTTTTCGTCGGCATCACGTCCCGCCAATGCCGCAATGTACTTTCGCAGCTGAGCATAAGTACCGCGGATGGCGTCGCGCACGACACCTTCACGATCATCGAATTCGGCCGCTGCCGCGGCAAAGAAGCAACCACCGCGAAAGACAGGCAACTCGATGTAGTCCAACCACGCACGGCAGGTGCTGACGATCAGCGGTGTATTCACATTCGAACTTTCTCGACCGATGTCGATGACCGATTCTCTGAACACGGAGCGGGCATACCCGATGACGGCGAGCTGCCAATCGGTCTTCGACTCGAAGTAACCGGCCAACCCCGACTTCGACAAGCCGACTTCCGCAGCGATCTGGCTGAATGACAGGCCGTCAAGGCCATTGACCGAAGCGACATCAGCGCTTCGCCGGAGGACCGTTTCCCGGGTCTCCCGCACCTGGTCGAGAGTTCGTTTGGGCATACATCCAGTCTACCTCGGACACTTTTAGTGTACGCTCGTGCGGTAAACTTCGACCGAGGAGATATATGCCATTTTCGACGATCACAGGGACAGGCTTCCACCAGCCTGAGCGCGTCGTCACCAACGATGACCTCGCCAAACTGGTTAATACCGACGACGCCTGGATCCGGCGCCGGACCGGCATCCGAACACGCCGGATCGCCGCAGCCGACGAACAGGTCTCGGACTTAGCTGCACCGGCCGCACGCATGGCAATGAGATCGGCAGGGCTGCCATCGGACGCAATCGACATGGTGATCGTTGCAACCTGCTCCGCTCGGGACCGGTGTCCGAGCACCGCAGCAGAGGTCGCCGGTCGCCTCGGTCTGACGAATGCAGTCTGCTTCGACATCAACAATGCCTGTGCCGGTTTCAGCACCGCACTCAACGTCGCCGAGAATTCGATCCGAGCCGATCAGAGCAGGCATGCGCTCGTCATTGGGGCCGAGAAGATGAGCGACGTCACCGACTGGAGCGACAGATCATCGTGCATCCTCCTCGGCGACGGTGCCGGCGCAGTCATCGTCTCGCCCGGAGAACGACGGGGAATCCATCCGGCAGAATGGGGAACCGACCCCAAGCTTCGTGACAATGTGACTATTCGCGGGTCTTGGGAGGCCGATTTCACTCAGAACGGAGCGTCAGTCTTCAGGTGGGCCACTTCGATGATGGCGTCAACTGCTCGCGAAGCTGTGGCTCGGGCCGGACTCGATATCGAGAACATCGGAGCATTCATCGCTCATCAGGCAAATCTGCGAATCATCGAACCCATCGTCGACGACCTTGGTCTCGGTCACGCGCTCATCGCTCGCGACGTTGTCGAATCCGGCAACACCTCCGCCGCGTCGATCCCTCTAGCTCTCTCGAAGCTCTCACACAGCGGCGAGCTGCCAGCAGGAGTGCCCACTCTTCTCCTGTCATTCGGGGGCGGATTGTCCTGGTCGTCTCAGGTGATTCTGTCCCCGTGAGTTCACTTCCGCTGCGTGTCCTGCAGCCAGCCGATCCAGACTGAGGCTGGTTTCGTCCTATCGAGTCAGTCCACGCGGTATCCGAAGCCGCGCACCGTGGTGACGAAATCGGAGCCGAGCTTCTTGCGCAGGTACCCTATGTAGACGTCGACGACGTTCGAGCCGGGGTCGAAGTCGAATCCCCACACGTGGGAGAGCAGCTGTTCGCGGGAGAGGACGTTGCCTCTGTTGCGCAGCAGGATCTCGGCCAGGGACAGTTCCCGAGCCGAGAGTTCGACGAGACGGTCTCTGACCCACACCTGCCTCTTGAGCAGGTCGATGCGCACCTCATCGCGGATGAGCTCCGTGACCTCCTGCTCCTGCGGGCTCTCCTTGAGCCGCAGACGAACGCGAGCCAGCAGCTCCGCGAACCGGAAGGGCTTGATCATATAGTCGACCGCCCCGGACTCGAGAGCGTAGATCGTGTCGTCCGGGTTGTCCCGGGCGGTGAGCACGAGCACCGGCAGTTCGGGTCGCCGTTCACGCAGCTGCCCGAGCACGGTGAAACCGTCGAGGACTGGCAGACCGATGTCGAGGATGACGAGCGCGAAGTCGCCCGTCATTGCCAGATCTCGCCCGGTGAGGCCGTCTGCGGCGGTCTGCGGACTGAACCCGGCGGCGGTCAGGCCTTTCGAGATGAAGGCGGAGATCCGCGCCTCGTCCTCGATCACGAGAATGCTCTTCACTTCTGTCCTTTCGGCAGGATCATCCGGAACTGTGCACCGATGGTGGTCCGGTCGAGCACGACCGTGCCTCCGTGCGCCTCGGCGATGGCGGAGATGATCGACAGTCCCAACCCGAACCCGGCTCCGTCGGTCGACCCGCGGCAGAATCGGTCGAAGATGTCCTCGGCGATCTCGTCGGGCACCCCCTTGCCTTCGTCGCGGACCCAGATGTGCACGGAATCGGAGTCGTCCCGGGCACCGAAGACGATCTTCTGACCGCGCTCGGTGTGTTCGACGGCATTGGACGCCAGCTGCAGAAGCGCCTGGGTCAGGCGCTGTCGATCCCCGCGGAAACTCAGCGATTCGGGTACGTCGAGGCCCCATTCCCGGTCTCCCAGTCCTTTGGCCTTCGCCAGGGAATCGGACACGACCCCGCTGAGGTCCACCTCGGCGAAACGCACGAAATCAGGGCGTCGGGCACGCGCAAGCAGGAGCAGCTCCTCGACGAGGCGACCCATCCGATCCGTCTCATCGAGCAGCATCGCCCGGGTCTCCTCGACATCGCCGACGTCCTCTGCGTTCATCGTCTCGAGGTGACCGCCGAGGATGGTCAGTGGCGTGCGCAGCTCGTGCCCGACGTCGTCGAGGAAGCGCCGCTGAGCTTCGAAAGCCGCCTCGAGGCGATCGAGCATCTCGTTGAAGGTGTGCCCGAGTTCGGCGATGTCATCATGGCCCTTCGTCTCCAGACGACTGCTGAGATCACCGCCGGAGATCGACTGCGCGGTCCGCCTCAGCTCGGTCACCGGTGACAGCAGCCGGCGTGCCAGAAGTGAGGAGAGTCCGGCGATGAGCAGAGCGGCGGCGAGCGCAACGACGACATAGATCTGCATGATCTGCACGAGGTCGGCATGGCTGGCCGAGACGTTGTGGACCACCACGAAGGCTCCCGCCCCGTTCGTCGCGGCCGCTCCGCCCGCCACCTCGCCGACGCCCTTCGTCCGGGACGTCGAATCGGTGGGCGCGGTCTGGGTGTCCGTGGCCGTGCCCGCTCCCGCCTCGGTGCCGGCGATGGGCAGGACGAAGCCTTCGTATTCGACGTCACCGACGGTCAGGCGGATCTCCCCGCCTTTCTCGGCCGCCCCGGCTACGGCTTTCTCGAAGTCGCTCGACCTGCCGAGGAGGTCCTTCGGTTCACCCTGATAGAGCACGCGGCCGTCGGTGAGGAACGCGAACAGCACCTCGTCCTCGTCCGGCCTGTTCTGGGCCAGGAAATTGCTGAGGATCTCATCGACGGAGGCGAATGGTCTGCCGGTCTGCGGATCGATCCCGTTCTCGGAGAACGTCCGCATCTCGTCGACCTCTTGGGACATCGAGGCGGTGGTCCGACTGGAGACGTTGTTCGACTCCACGGTGTAGAGGATGAGGCCGACGATGGAGAGGGTGAGCACGGACAGTGCGGCAACGGTGATGGTCAACCGGTTCTGAACGGTCAGCCCGACGCGCCGTTCAGTCGTCATCGTCGTCCCCGTCATCGTCATCGTCGTCCCGGTCATCATCGTCGCCGTCGTCGTCCCCGTCATCATCGTCGTCGGGGACTTCACGAGGCGGGTTGGGCACCGGTTCGTAGGAGTGCTCGATCTCATCAGGTTCTCGCGAATCCTCGCCTCCGGAGTCCGCGGCATCTGAGTCCTCGGCAGCGGAGGCGCCGGTGTCGGAGGCACCAGTCGAGTCTTCGTCGGCAGAGCTGTCAGCGTCTGCATCCGACGTCTTGGAGGTCTCCGTCGGTTCGGGGGTGACTTCCACCGGGCTGAGATCCGGCGGGTCCGCTTGGGTGGTGTTGCGAACGATGAGCACGGTCAGCAGTGCGAGCATGACAACGAGACCGGCCACAATCCAGCCGATGATCTTCGATCGTCCACCCATACCGTCCACATTGCCCAAGGCCTGCCGCAAAGTCGAGCCGGAGGCGATGAGAGTCTTCTTAGGTGGAGTGTTCGGGCGCCTGTGATACCGTAAGCGCCGACCGCCACGACGACCCGCAGGAGCCCACCGATGAGCGACGATCGCGCGGACCGCGACCAGGCTGAGCCCGTATCCGCAGACTCCTCATCGCCGATGCCCGAGTCCCCCGAGCCGGACGATGGTTCCGCGCAGGCAGACGGTTCCGCAACCACTGAGCCGGATGCCACCTCCGAGTCCGAGGCCAAGGAGAATCCGTGGGCGGCGATCAAACCCTGGCAGGGCAGGGCTCAAGGCCTCGACAAGCTGCTGCTGTTCATCATCATCGGCGTCCCGCTCATCTACCTCGGCCTCATGCCGCTGCGACCGTGGATGCTCGTCAATGCCCCGGTCGTCCAGGAATTCATCAACGGCGCGAAGACCTCGATCGTCGCTGCCGCCGCCTATGCCCGCGTCGGTGAGATCCCGCTGTGGCTGGTCATCGTCGCCGGTTTCGTCGGCATGGCCAAACTCGACTGGGCGTTCTGGCTGGCCGGGCGCCGGTGGGGCGACGGTGTGCTGCGGCTCTTCGCACAGAACGAACGCCAGCTCAAACGCATCAACCAGCTGAAGAAGATCCCGAACTGGGCGCTGTTCCTCATGACGCTGATCTCGCGCTGCCCGGGAATACCGGGCACCCTCGTCTACCTCGTCGCTGGGTGGACGCGGATGCGCCTGTCGCTGTTCCTCGTCGCCGACCTCCTCGGCTGCCTCATCTTCACGCTCATCTGGACATTCCTGGGCTACCAGCTCGGAGAAGCCGCGGTCGACATCCTCAAGGTCATCGACAAGTACGCCCTGTGGCTGACCCTGGCCCTGATCGTCGGCATCTTCGCCATCAGCTTCTTCAAGGAATACCGCAAGCAGAAGAAGGCCGAAGCCGCAGGCGGCACCTCCGAGAACTGACCATTCCCGCCGAACCGGGAGCCGCTTCGGATCCTGGTCAGGTGTCTCGGATCAGGAGCCGAAGGACAGGAAGGTCTCACGCATGCGCTGCGGGTCGGCCTTCTGGCCGCTGAAGAGTTCGAACGCGTCGATGGCCTGATTGACCGCCATCCCCGATCCGTCGAGCGTGCGGCAGCCCTTCGCTCTGGCTTCGGCGAGCAGCTGCGTCTCGAGTGGGAAGTACACGACGTCGGCCACCCAGGTCTCCGACCCGAACACGGAAGTGTCGACCGGAGTTCCCGGGTACGCTTTCATCCCCACCGGGGTGGCGTTGACGATCCCCTGCGCCGAGGCGGCCGCCCCTTCCAGCTCATCGAGCCCGATCGCTCGCGCCCGAGTTCCGACCGATGTCGTTTCTACGATGTCCGTGGCGAGTCCTTCGGCACGCTGCACATCGGTGTCGGCGATGATGAGGTCGCCGATTCCGAGTTGCGCAAGTGCGAACCCGACCGCACGGCCGGCTCCGCCCGCACCGATCTGCACGACCGCCTCGGTGGCGGCACCGTCCAGTCCGGCACGGAATCCGGCGGCAAAACCGGTGACATCGGTGTTGTATCCCGTCGTCCGTCCGGCGCTGTCGATGACGACGGTGTTGACCGAATTGATGCGCGCGGCCACGGGATCGACCTCATCGAGGAGGCCGATGACCTGCTGCTTGAACGGATGAGTGATGTTGAGCCCGTCGAAACCGAGGCGGATCGCTGCGGTGAGCAGCTCCGTCAGTGTCGCCTCGGCGAGGTGGGGGCTGCTGATGTCGATGGTGCGGTAGATCGTGGGGATGGAATGTGCGGCACCTTCGTTCTCGTGCATCCGCGGGGTGCGGGAGGCGGAGATGCCATCGCCGATGAGGCCGAGGAGGAGGGATGAGGTCATAGTCTCGCTTTCGCGTTCGTGAGGTGGTCGATGAGGATCTCGACCGCGTGGACGTAGCCCTTCGCACCGGCTCCGGCGATGACGGCCGCGGCCACGGGTGAGAGGTAGGAGTGGTGGCGCACGGCTTCCCGCGCATGCGGGTTGCTCAGATGCACCTCGATGATCGGGTGGTCATAGGATTTCAGCGCATCGTGCAGGGCCAGGGAGGTGTGCGTGTACGCTCCGGCGTTGATGATCGCACCGACCGTGGAGCGCCGGGCCGCATGGACGGCATCGATGAGCCCACCCTCATGGTTGCTCTGGATGCAGCGAACGCTCAGCCCCGCCTCGGCGGCGGTGTCGGCACACATGGCCTCGATATCGGCCAGCGTGGTGCGGCCGTAGATCTCCGGTTCGCGCTCCCCGAGGAGGTTGAGATTGGGTCCGTTGAGGACGAGGATTTCGGGCATGGTCACCTCGGGAATCGGGCGGCGATGGAGGCCGCGGTCTCGGTCAGCTGGGGGACGAGCGCGACCAGTTCGTCGAGACTGCGGCGGAAGACGGGCGCGGCCAGCGCCAGTGAGGCCAGCAGACGGCCGTCGAGGTCGAAGACGGGCACGGCCAGTGCGTTCATGCCGATGTCGTTCTCTTCGGACTGTCCCGCCCATCCGGTTTCTCGGATCTGTTCGAGTTTGCGTCGCATCTGCGCCGGATCGGTGATCGAGTAAGGGGTGCGCGCCTCGAGGCTGAGGGCCTCGACCGTGACGTCGGCATTCGGGTCGTGAGCAAGCAGAGCCTGACCGATCGCCGAGGTGTGCAACGGAGATTCGTCTCCGGGGTCGGTGGTCGTGCGGAACTGGGGGCCGTCGACGGTGAGCACGGTCAGTGCAGCATTGCCGCGGCGGATGGCGAGGATGCTCGATTCGCCGGTGGACTTCGTCAGTTCCTGCAGCAGATCCTTCGTCGCTCCGGACAGTCCCTGCCGATGCGCGACCTTCTGCGCAAGGCGGAAGACCTCCATCCCGAGAGTGTAGATCTTCGTGCGCGCATCGAAGCTGGCATACCCGGATTCGACGAGCCCGCCGAGGAGGCGGTAAGCGGTCGAGAAGGGGTAGCCGGTCGTCTCGGCGGCCTGGGCGGCGCTGATCCCCTCGGGTGATTCGCCGAGGAGTTCGAGCATCTCGAAGGTCTTCGTCACCGAGTTCGAGCCCTTGGGCGGCATGCTTCGCCTCCTTGCGTTGCTGTGGCAGTTCGGTGGTGCTGGGGCAGTATGTGCGGGTGGTTCGTGAGTCCGGAAAGCAGAATTCGTGCGTTCCACGTTGACAGGCTATGTCATCTCAATCACACTGTAAACCACAATGTAACAATTATTGCCACACTATGGCAATGCAGTGTCGGTCCGATGAACGCGCGACAGCGCCGAGGCCGTTGATAAGTCCTGAGAGTGAGAAATGCGAGGAAGCATGAGCAACGCGATCGAGGAAGCTCGCCCCACGAAGAAGACACCGCTGCGCGCGGCCCTGTCGAGTTGGACGGGTTCGGCCCTGGAGTACTACGACTTCGCGGTCTACGGGACCGCGGCAGCGCTGGTGCTCAACACTCTGTTCTTCCCCGAGACCACCGCACCGGGGATCGCCATTCTGCTGGCGATGGGTACGGTCGGGGTCGCCTATGTCGTGCGTCCGCTGGGTGCGCTCATCATGGGACCGCTCGGTGACCGCTTCGGTCGCAAGTTCGTCCTCATGCTCACTCTGTTCATGATGGGCGTGTCGACCTTCGTCGTCGGCTGCCTGCCGACCTATGACCAGGTCGGAATGCTCGCTCCGACCCTGCTCGTGCTCTGCCGCATCATCCAGGGCCTGTCGGCTTCGGGTGAACAGGCGAGCGCAATCTCAGTCTCCCTCGAACATTCGGACGAGGCGAAGCGGTCGTGGACAACGAGCTGGACCTTGCACGGCACTCAGGCCGGCACCCTGCTGGCCACAGCCGTGTTCATTCCCTTCACTGCCTTCCTCCCTGACGAAGCACTCTTCAGTTGGGGCTGGCGTGTACCGTTCTGGCTGTCGGCACTGGTCGTGCTCACCGCCTGGCTCATCCGTCGCGGGCTCGAGGAGCCGCCGGCATTCAAGGAGTCGCGGGTTGAGAACCCACCGCTCATGCAGGTCTTCCGGTGGCACAAGGCTGCGGTCGTCCGCGTGGCCGTGTGCGCCATGGTCAACACCGTGAATATGGTCTTCACCGTCTGGTCGCTGTCGTTCGCCACGTCGATCGTCGGCCTCGAGCGTTCGACCATGCTGCTCGTCTCGGTCATCGCCAACGGTGTCGCCCTCTTCGCGATCCCGGCGGCCGCACTGCTCTCCGACCGATTCGGCCGGAAGCCGATCTTCATCACCGGCGCCGTCGGATCGGGTCTGATGATGTTCCCGTACCTGGGTGCGGTCTCGGCCGGGAACTGGCCGCTCATCTTCGTCTTCGGCGCCATCATGTCCGGCTGCGCGTACTCGCTGGCCAACTCCATCTGGCCCTCGTTCTACGCCGAGATGTTCCCGACGACGGCACGAGTGACAGGTCTGGCACTGGGCACACAGGTCGGATTCGCGGTCTCCGGCGGTCTGGCTCCGGTCCTCGCTTCCGCTGTCGCCGGCGCCGGAGGAGAGAATTGGGTCTCGGTCGCCGCGTTCACCGCGGGCGTCTGCGTCGTCGTCGGCCTGGTCGCGATGACGGCGAAGGAGACGAAGGGACTGAGCCTGGAAGAGATCGATGTCGTCCACGAGGAAAGGTCACGATGAAAACCTCGATTGCCACGGTGTGCCTGTCAGGCACGCTCGAGGAGAAGCTGCAGGCTGCCGCAACGGCAGGATTCGACGGGGTCGAGATCTTCGAACAGGATCTCATCGTCTCCCCCAACTCCCCCGAAGCGACCGCTGCACTGGCCGCAGAGCTCGGACTGAGTCTTGACCTCTATCAGCCCTTCCGCGATTTCGAAGGCGTCGATGACGAGCAGTTCGCCGCCAATCTGACCCGGGCCGAGGCGAAGTTCCAGCTGATGAGTCGAATGGGTATGACCACGATCTTGCTGTGCTCGAACGTCGCCACCGCAACCATCGACAACGATGAGGTCGTCGTCGATCAGCTGCGCCGCCTCGGCGATCTGGCAGAGAGATACGGCATCAATGTCGCCTACGAGGCGCTGGCCTGGGGTCGATTCGTCTCCGAATACGATCGCGCCTGGGACCTCGTCAAGGCCGCCGACCATCCGCGCATCGGCACCTGCCTCGACAGCTTCCACATCCTCTCCCGCGGTACGGACCTGTCACGCATCGCCGAGATCCCGGGCGAGAAGATCTTCTTCCTCCAGCTCGCCGACGCTCCGGCCCTGTCGATGGACGTGCTCAGCTGGTCCCGTCACCACCGAGTCTTCCCCGGCGAAGGCTCGTGGGACCTCACCGACTTCCTCGCTCGCGTCGCCGGGACCGGTTATGCTGGACCGGTGTCGCTCGAAGTCTTCAACGACTCCTTCCGACAGGCCGACACCCAGCGCACCGCCGTCGACGGACTGCGTTCCCTGCGGTGGCTCGAGGCGGCGACCGCGGATCAGGTGTCTGAGGACAATGACCCGGGTTCGGCCAGCGGCACTCCTGCAGCCGCCGGTGCGGGACGAGTGCGTCTCGACCTGCAGCGGCTGCCCGAGGTCGCCGAACCTCGCGGCGTCGACTACGTCGAGCTCGGCACCGACGACCTCGGGGCACTGACCCGGCAAATCCACCAGCTCGGATTCCGCTTCGTCGGATTCCACCGCACGAAGCCGCACGTCCAGCTGTGGCGTCGCGGACAGGCACGCATCGTCGTCACCGAATCCGCTGGTGTCGACCCCGTGGAATCCGAGCCCTCTGGCGCACCCACCGGATCGGGAACCCATCTGCACGGCATCGGCTTCGCCGTGGCCGATGCCGACGCCGCGATCAATCGGGCGATTCTGCTCCAGGCGACCGAGGTCCCCCGCGACCAGGCCCATGACGAGGAGATCCTGCGCGGCGTCTTCGCTCCCGACGGGTCCGAGGTATTCTTCGGCAACGGAACCGGCATCGACCCCACGTGGACCGAGGAGTTCGGCAACGTCCCCGACGATCGCCGCTCGGCCATCGACCACGTCAACCTCGCACAGCCGGCCCACCACTATGACGAAGCGGTGCTCTTCTACACCTCTCTTCTCGCGCTCCACGCTCAGGTCTCGAACGATGTGCCCAGCCCCTCAGGTCTCGTCCGGTCGCAGGTGATGGCAAGCTCCGACGGGGCGATCCGCATGCCGCTCAACCTCGCGCCGCGTTCTGCCGAAACTTCGACGACCGGTGGCTACCCCGAGCACGTCGCTCTCGCCTGCGATGACATCTTCACGGCCGCAGAGACCGCGGTCTCACGAGGGTTGGACTTCCTGCCTGTTCCCGAGAACTACTACGAGGATCTCGAGGCTCGTTTCGATCTCGCCCCCGATCTGCTCGAACGGCTGCGGGCGAACAACATCCTCTACGACCGCGACGGCAGCGGCGAGTTCCTCCATTTCTACACCTCGACGATCGGATCGGTGTTCTTCGAGATGGTCGAACGCCGCAATGACTACCAGGGATACGGCGCCCCGAACGCGCCGGTGCGGCTGGCCGCACAGCACCGGCGCAACGCGGGTCGCTGAGCCGAGCGCACTGCTCGACACGGTTCAGAAGGGCCTGCCCGCCACCGGTTCCGGGCTGAACTCCCAGACCGAACTGGACGTCTCAGGACCCTCGATCGGACCGTCAGCCGGCAGAAGGTCCTCGTCCTTGAGCAGTGAGAGGATACGGCCGTGCGAAGCCTGCCAGACGATCCTTCGGACGGCTGACACCTCGGTGTCGAGCACGCGGGCGACTGCGTGGATCTCATCGTGCACGTAGTCGACGGTGAGATCGGCTTCGGGGTCGGCCACCTCGGCGAGGTATCCGACCACCTTGTCGTCGACCTCGAACTGAGGGCACCCGGCGAGCATCAGCAGGTGGAGCCACGTGATGCCCGAGCTCTGGCTGGGCAGAGCTCGCCAGGCCTTCGAGACGTCGTTGTAGAACGCATCGTTGCCGACTCCCTCGCCGACCGCTTCAAGCAGATCACCGACATCATCGATCCCATAGTCGGCCATGACTCGGGTGGCGTCGTCGACGACCTCGGCCTTGAGCACCGCCCCCGGGCGGGTGCTGGCCGGTTTGAGGTTGCACGCCTCGAACTCAGCCCACGGACGTGCCCCACCTGCGGCGGCGATCGAGTAGCGCAGCGACTTCGCTCCATGGGTGTCTCCGTGCTGGGCGATGTACCGGGCGACGACTTTATCCACCGCCGTCGGGTGGGAGCCCGTCGAATAGATTGCGTCGAGGATGCACAGCGCGAGGCTCGCCGGGTAGCTCGGTGTCATCGTCTGGCCGAAGTCGCCGAGGAACTCTCCGCACCTCTGCGCCAAACGAGCGACGCTGTTGGTCGTGATCATCATTGTTCTGACCTTCCGTCGTGCGCCGCACCCTGCGACGCGTCACCTCCGACTCCGATGTCGGATGCGTGGACAGAACATTAGACCGCGGCACTGACATGACTTGCTCGGGAATGAATAGAACACCATTGGTCCGCAGTTTCACCTGCTTCTACACACTGCACCGGGCTGAGATGTGCGCAGCGATCCCAATTCGCCGCCGGCGGCGAATCAGGCCAAGAGGCCGGTCGCCCGTCCTTGGCAGCCATCATGGCCTCTGGCAAAGTGGAGCCATGAGCACAGAAGAGATCATCATCGACGGTCCCCTGGCACGCGCAACGCGGATCCTCTGCCAGGTCTCGGCCAAGCACGTGGCAGACAAAGCTGAGATCGACAAGTCCGAACTCAAGGACTACGAAAAGGGGACAGCGGACCTGACCGCCGAGCAGGAGCGTCGACTCATCCTCGCCCTCGAACAGTACGGCGCGCGGTTCATTCCCGACGGCAAGGAAGGCGGCTACGGCATCCGCCTGAAGTTCAGCCGCGCAAAGGTCCGCGCCATCGAACGCTGGGAAGACGAAGGCGGCACCCCCGGCGCCGACGACGTCTGAGCGCCGCGCGCAGACGCAGGGCCTCCTCGGTGAGGCGAAGCCCTGCCAGGGAGTCCCCTTGTGACTTCCGGGAATTCCGTTGCGACGACTGTGGCCTCGAATCCGCGCGGAGCGGATTCGAGGCCACAGGTGCATCCGTCGGCGCCGAGCAACCACCTCGGCGACGTTCGAAGTCACCGGCGGATATCGCCGATGAAGATCAGGCGAGTATCAGCGGAGAACGTCAGTTCTTGCCGATGAACTCGAGGTTGTCGACGACACGATTGGAGAAGCCCCACTCGTTGTCATACCAGGCAACGACCTTGACGTGGTTGCCGACGACGCGGGTGAGCGCGGAGTCGAAGATCGACGAAGCGGGCTGACCGACGATATCGGAGGAGACGACGGGCTCGGTCTCATAGTCGAGGATGCCCTTGAGCTCACCCTCGGCGGCCTTCTTGTAGGCGTCGAGCACCTCGTCGCGGGTGACCTCGCGGGACACGGTCGTGTTGATCTCGACGATCGATCCGACCGGGACGGGCACGCGGATGGCGTCGCCGGACAGCTTGCCGTCGAGCTGCGGGAGGACGAGGCCGATGGCCTTGGCCGCACCCGTCGAGGTGGGGATCATGTTCTCGGCGGCGGCACGGGAACGGCGGGGATCCTTATGAGGGCCGTCCTGGACCATCTGGTCGCCCGTGTAGGCGTGGACGGTGGTCATGAAGCCCTGCTCGATTCCGGCGAGGTCGTCGAGGACCTTGGCCAGCGGGGCCAGGGCGTTCGTGGTGCAGGAGGCGTTGGAGATGACGGTGTGCTCGGGCTTGAACGCCTCGTTGTTCACTCCGTAGGCGAGGGTGACGTCGGCACCCTTCGAGGGAGCGGAGACAAGGACCTTCTTCGCGCCGGCGGTGATGTGGGCGCTGGCCTTTTCGGCCTTGGTGAAGCGGCCGGTCGATTCGAGCGCGATGTCGATGTCGAGCTCACCCCAGGGCAGTTTGGCCGGATCCTTCTCGGCGAAGACCTTGATGGCCTTGCCGTCGATGACGATCTCATCATCCGTGGCCTCGACGTCATGGTTGAAGCGCCCGAGGGTGGTGTCGAACTTCAGCAGCCGAGCGAGATCGTCCACGGGGCCCAGGTCGTTGATGGCCACGACCTCGAGCTCGCTGCCGCGCTCGATCAGCGCGCGCAGGGTGCTGCGTCCGATGCGACCGAAACCATTGATGGCGATGCGAGTCAATGTCACTCCTTGTAGATGTTGAACACGGGATTCGTCGTGATATCTCCATCATGGGCGATCTCCACAAACGCCAACAGTGGCCAGCCAGACAATCTACGCAAGGTTCTCGCCAGTCGTATTGCCAAAGGTCGAAAGTTTCTGGCCAC
This sequence comes from Brevibacterium sp. Lmc1, assembly GCF_057654315.1. Lineage (NCBI taxonomy): Bacteria > Bacillati > Actinomycetota > Actinomycetes > Micrococcales > Brevibacteriaceae > Brevibacterium > Brevibacterium sp. Lmc1. The sequence goes on from NZ_CM172803.1 coordinate 3,546,775, forward strand.
CGTTGTCTTCGTGTGATCCGGGCCCCTGAAATGTGCCGAAAAATGCTCCAGCTCGGCCCGGAAGTGTCAGATCCTCGCCCTGGCGAGCGCCCGCTTTCAGCCCTGGAAGGAGTGACGGTAGTCGTTCGGGGAGGTCGAGAGGATGCGCTGAAAATGCATCCGCAGATTCGCACCCGTTCCGAGTCCCACCTGGTCAGCGATCTGTTCGATGCCCAGGTCGGAGTTCTCCAAGAGCTCCCGGGCGACATCGACTCGGGCTCTGAGCACCCACTGCATGGGTGTGTAGCCGGTGTCTTCGACGAAGCGGCGGGAGAAGGTGCGCACGGAGACTCCGGCGTTGGCGGCGAGATCGCGCAGGGTGATCTTCTCGCCGATGTGCTGAAGCGCCCATTCGCGGGTGTCGGCGAAGTCGTCGCCGAGCGGGTCGGGCACGCTGCGCGGCACGTACTGCGCCTGGCCGGCGCTGCGATAGGCGGCGGCGACGAGCCGCCGGGCGACCTGATTGGACAGTCCGACGCCGTGATCGCTGCGGATGAGATGGAGGCACAGATCGATCGCCGAGGCGGCTCCGGCGGAGGTCAGCAGCTGTCCTTCGTCGATGAAGAGGACGTTTTCGTCGACCTTGATCGAGGGGAACCGTCGGGCGAGCTCCTTCGCCGTCGACCAGTGCGTGGTGGCGCGTCGTCCGACGAGCAGTCCCGTGCGCGCGAGGACGAAGGTGCCGGTGGAGATGGCAGCGATCCGCGCGCCGCGTTCGAATGCCGAGAGGAGCGCCCCGATGACCGAGGCCGGAGGTTCTTCTGCCACCGCCGAGGTAGCACCCGGCAGGATGATCGTGTCCGCGGTCTCCAGGGCGTGAAGTCCCTGGTCGACGGAATAGTCGAGCCCGTCCGAACCGGTCACCTTTCCTGCGGTGATGCCACAGACCTCGACTTCATAGGGCCAGTTGCCTGCGGGCACGGTCGTCGGCCGTCCGCTGGGCACGGCGGAAGCCGCCTCACCGCTCGGATTCGGCTGGGAGCGTGGGGCCGCCTCGGCGCGGGTGCGGTCTGTGGCTGCGTTCGACTCCCGCCCGAAGACCTGGACGGGGACGCCGAGATCCATGGCAGACACCCCGTCCAGTGCCAGCACGAGGATGCGGTGCGGGCGGGAACGGGGTGTTCTGCGCGGAAGGGTGCGGGGCTCGTCACTCATGATCGCCTCTCAGTCTAGGCAATCGGGACTCGCCCCGGGGCGAACTCAGTGCTCGTGGACCCCGGTGAGCTTGAAGCCCAGACGACCGTGGGCATATGCTCCACCGGCACGAAGAGCCGAGGCGGTCCAGGCAGTCTCTGCCAGTTCGGTCTCCGTGGCGCCGGCCTTGACGGCGGCATTCGAATGCGCATCGATGCAGTAGGCACACTGGGTGGTCAAGCCGACGGCGTAGGCGATGAGCTCACGGTACTTCAGCGGGATTTCACGACCTTCGGAAGCGAAGACGGCGTTGTTGAACTCGCCGAAGGCCTTGAGGATGTCGGGAGTGGTTTCCTTGTAGGCCCTGTCGTACTTGCGGTCATTCTCGCGGTCGAAGAAGTCGGTCATGGTCATATCTCCTGTGATCGGTGTCATTCCGATCCTCACGCTACCGAGTCCCCGCATCAATCGCTACGGAATTGTCACCTAAGAGGCGGATCGACACGTACACAGCTGCGCCGGACGGGTTTGCGGTCGGCATGTCTCCTGCGGGTGGATCCGCCTCGACTATCCGCACTGTTTCGAGGTGGATCCGCCCGCAGGAGACACGCGAACCGCTCGGCCTCAGTACAGCGTGCCCTGACCGATGAGAGGGGCAGTCTGCGCTCCCGGCAGAGGCGGTTCCTGAGGTGCGGCTGTGGCGGGCGCGGCCTCAGGATGTGCAACCGCTGCTTCACTCAGCGCAGGCACGGGCGCTGCAGATGCAAGGTCTGCAGCTGCTGGGGCTGCCGGAATCTGGTCTGCGGGAGCCGGCGCTACGGGGGCATCTTCCGCCGGGGCGGGCAAGGTCTGTGCAGGGACCGATTCGACGGATTCCGCAGCCGCCTGCACCGCTTCGGCTGGTGACGCAGCCACCGGAATCGACTCCGCGGCCAGAGCCTCGGCACTCGCCGCCTCGGGGCTGCCGATACTCGGGTCGGCGGGAGCAGCTGCGCTCGGCACTGCAGGCGCGGTGCCCGGTACAGAGTTCCGGGGAGCCGCCTCGGTGGGTGCAGGGCTTGCAGGCGTCTGACCAGCGGTCGGGACCGCCTCGGCGATGGCCTCGAACATTGCCAGGGTGCCGTGCTGGGCCGCGAGGCTCACCGGTTCTGGGTCGCTCGAGAGCTTGATGCCGACGGTCTGAGTGGCGCGGTCGATGTAGAGCATCTGGCCGTGGATGCCGATGCCGATGACGACGTTGCGGTCGGCCGAGGGCATCCAGAACTGGCTGCGGTACATTCCGCCCGGGTAGGAGCGTCCCGACGGGGACGCAGCGAAGACCTTGGCGGAGTCCTCGGCGCCGGTGAAGATGTCTTCGACCCATTCCGCCGAGAGCACGCGTTCGCCGTTGTCAGTGGTGCCGCCTCGGGCGATCATCTCACCGAAGCGAGCGAGGTCGCGCAGGGTGGCGCTGATGGCACCGTCGGCGATCGATCCGCCCCACCGGTCCTGGCAGACCTGGGCGGCGTGGGCGGCGCCGATCCGCGACCACACGTATTCGCTGGCGACGATGGAGAACGGCTGGCCGGTGACCGCCTCGGCGATCCAGGCGAGCACATCGGTTTCGCAGCTGCGGTAGACGAAGGCAGAGCCGTGTTCGCGGTCGCTGGTCAGCCCGGTGAGGAAGTTCTTGATCCCCTTCGCCGAGGCGGCCGATCGAGGCGCGAAATCGACGGCTTCGAACAGGGCTCGGATCTCAGAGCCCTCCTCGAGGTATTCCTCGGAGAACTTGATGCCCGAGCGCATATCGAGCAGATCGCGAATGGTGGCTCCCGCGTAGCCGCTCTTGGCCAATGCGGGCACATGCGTGGTGACAAGGTCGGTGGGGCGCAGCAGTCCGGCGTCGGCGAGCGCACCGATAACGGTGGCGACGATGGACTTGCTCACGGAGAAGAGCATGTGCTGGCGGGCGGGCTTCATCGGCCAGGCGTATTCCTCGGCCAGCGCCACTCCGTTGCGTGTGACGAGCCAGGCGTCGGTGTGGGTGTTGGCCAGCACGTCGCCGACGGTGGCCCAGTCCTCGTCGGCGGCCGGCCATTTCTCGCGGTCGATCATCAAGGACCGGAAGTCGTTGTCTTCGGTGACGTATTCGCGCACCGGCCCGATGCCGCGCGGGATTCCGCCGGTCGGGAAGATCTCCTGCATCCGGGTGAGCGCGAAAGCGAAGAACTCGGGCCATTTCCAGGTGTCGAGGTCGATGCTCTCGAGCACCGCTTCCGACGGGTCGACGATGGCGTCTTCACTGGCCGAGGTGAGTTCCCCGACGTGCGGCAGGGTGATGTCCAACGCCGAGGCGTCGACATCATCGACTCCGGACTGCACGGTTGCAGGGTCCGCGGAAATCGGGGGCTGCGGGGAGTCCGCGTCCGCAGATCGACCGGGAGCCGCCTCGGTGGCGGTGTCTGTGGATGTGCCGATGCCCTTGGTATTGCCGGACAATGCACCGATTCGTCGGTTCGGCGGGGTCACCGGGCGGGGCGGAAACGTCTCGTCTTCGCCTGCCATGTCACCTCCACTGTCTCGACCTGGACTGCGCTGCGCATGCGCGCGGCTGTCCCGATGTGCAGGGAACAGACTACCGGCACGAGGTGAAACTCCGTAGTCGAGAAGAGCCGATTGGTGCGATGCGGCGTTCTCCGTCCCGATCGTCTGCGTCTCTCACCTGGAGTGACGGTAATGGTGATTACCTATCAGTTATTCATCTGACAGTCGGTCGCAGTGCCGATGCGGCGCGCTCGGCTTCCGACTCACTGGCGCCGCCTCGGCCTGCAACGGCGGCTCGGCGTTTCACCTGTCGACCACAGCCCACATCGTCGTCGATTTCTCACCGGCGACGAGAATGGTGCTGTAGCCGGAGGTCAGCTCATCGTATTGGTCGGCCTTGTGCTCTTCGACGAGTCTGCCGGCATCCGAGTCGTAGAAGCTCGTCTTCTTATTATCAGTGAGCACGACCAGCCCGACGTCGGGCAATACTCCCTCGCCGCCCCACGGAGTCGTCGATCTGTAGTCGCCAGCATTCCACGCCGTCTTCCCGGTCGCTGCATCGATGGCGACGACGCCTCCGTCGGGACCCGGCGCGAGTACCGCAGCCTTCCCTCGGCTGTCGAAAGGCACTGTTCTGGGAGCCCCCGAGTACAGCACGGTATCGAAAGCCATCTCCGGTGCATCCGCGAACCATCCTTCCGGCGACCCGTCCGAGCCCTGATATTTGACCGCCGAAGCGAACAGCTGCAGCTGCAGACACGCGGCCCGGCCTTCCGGCGTAAAGGTGAAGTCGGTCGAACACATCGGATCGGTCGCGTCCTCCATCGTCGCGGCGTTAGGGCCGGAGTCGGCGGCCAATGTCGCACTGTCGGTCTCTTTGAGTCCAGCAGGAAGGGTCAGCTCAGCTGCTCTGCTGAACGCCTGGCTCATCGGGTCATCGGGGTCCTCGGCTCCGAAGAGGTAGGTCAGCGTGGTCTCATCGCTTGTCGGAAAGACGTCGAAGTGCTCGACTCCGGAGTCGTCGATCGCTCGAGCTTTGGTGATGGGAACAGTGGCATGACGCCCGGTGTCCAATGAGATCCGTGTGACCATGGAGCCCTCCCCGGACTTCCATGACATGACTGCGTTCTTGCGGTCCGGCGCGAGGTGAATCAGGGAGCCGCCGAGGGTCCGACCGTCATCATCGATCGACAGCGACGGCCAGGCTTCAACCCCTGTCGATGGGTCAAGGGCGAACAACACCGCATTGCCGGCTTCGGAGGTAGGTGTGCAGTGCCCGTCCATTCGCATGCCGCTGTATTCGAGCAGGAGCAGGTCATCTTCGCCGAGGCGGTTGCCGAGCCCTGTCGACCGGGAGCCGAACGCCATCTGTTCATGACACGCATCGTCGGGGCCGGGAATGTCGAATGACCAGGCTTCCTCGCCGTCTTCCCAGGTGTAGGCAGTGACCGTTCCCGAGTAGTCGTTGACGATCACCAGGTCTCCCGCGGAATAGGCTTCTGAGCCTCCGCCTTCGTCATTGATGTAGGCGTCGATGCTCCACAGCTCTTCTCCGGTGGAATCGATCGCCCGCAGCTTCTCTTCGACCCAGTCGGTGACGAGCGCATGCCCCGCACCATCGTCGACGGTCAGTGTGGCGAAGTAATCGAGCTCGACCGGTTCGGCCAAGGTCGGGGTCGTCGTCGGCGATGGTTTTCCCTCTGGTTCGCCGCCGATGCTGCAGCCGCTCAGCGCCACTAAACCTGCCGCCACAACCGCCGCCCACATCCGCTTCATAATGCGTTTCTCCTGCTCATACCCCGGTGCATAGCTTGATCATATGCGGCGGCATTCACATTGGCACTTCGGGTGTGGTGAGCATAGAACCGCGCACTCGCCGAAAAACGGGCTGCGTGTCGAGAAACGGGGGTGCACATGCGTTTCTCGACGCTCAGCCCGTTTTTCGGCGGAGACTGCGAGAAGCGCGGCCGCTAAACCAGCCCCTGGTCCTCGGCGACTCGGATGGCGCGGGCCCGCGAGTCCACCCCGAGCTTCGTGAATACATTGACGAGGTGGCTCTTCACCGTCGCCTCGGTGACGAAGAGCTCCTGTGCGATCTGCGCATTCGAGGCCCCTGTGGCCAGAAGTTTGACGACGTCGCGTTCACGCCGGGTGAGCTTCGGGCTGGGGTTGCGCATCGCGGCGAAGACCTTCGACGAGATCTCCGGAGGCATATAGGTCTCCCCCTTCGCCGCTTTCTCGATCGCCGTCGAGATGTCCCCAGGGTCGATGTCCTTGAGCAGGTAGCCCGAGGCCCCGGCGTTGATCGCGGCGATGATCTCCGAGTCGAGGTCGAAGGTGGTGAGGATGAGCACCGCCGGCGGATTCGGCTTCGCTCGCAGCCGCTTCGTCACCTCGATGCCGTCGATCCCCTGCCCCAGCCGCAGGTCGCAGAGGACGACTTCGGGGTCGAGTTCGTCGACGACCGTCAGCGCCTCCTCGCCGCTGCCGGCCTCACCGACAACCGCGATGTGGTCCGGAGCGTCGATGACGGACTTCAGGCCCGCCCGCACGACCGGGTGGTCGTCGACGAGGATGACTCGAATGCTCATGCGTTCTCTCCTGGATCGCGTGTCTCACCTGTGTTGCTTTCACCATCGCCGAGGCGGCCCGATCCATCCGTGCCCGACCCGTCCGCGCCTGTGCCCTCACCCTCGCCGAGGCGGCGGTCCGAATCCGCGCCCGATTCCGCGGCTGAGATGCTGAGGCCCTCGCCCCGGGTGTGCAGCTGGGACTGGCTCGGCAGGGTCGCGGAGATCGCAAAGCCGGATCCCTGACTCGATTCGATGACGAGTTCACCGCCGAGTTCGCGCATCCTTGAGCCGATGAAGTCGAGACCGAATCCCGAATCGGGGTTCCGCTGCCGATTGTGAGGATCGTCCATTCCGACGCCGTCATCGACGATGTCCATCCTGATCGCCCCGTCGAGGTCCATGAGGCTGACCATCACTCGTGTGGCCTGCGAATGCTGCCGAACGTTGGCCAGCGCAGACTGCGCGGTCCGCAGCAGCGCCACCTCCGCCTCGGCGGACAGAGTCGGCAGGGTCTCGTCGACGTCGAGGCGGCCCCTGATCGTACTGTCCTCCTCGAGCCGGGCGAGCAGGCGGCGGATGGCAGCGGTCAGTGCGCCGTCCTCAAGTTCGGCCGGGGCGAGCGCAGCGATGATGCGGCGGACGTCGCGGGAGCTCTGCGCGGCGAGCTCCTCGACCTGGGCGAGCACCTGCCCGGCGTGATCATCGGTGGTGCGCTCCGCCTCGGCGTGGGCGATGAGGCGGATCGACGAGATCGACTGCGCGATCGTGTCGTGGATGTCGCGGGAGACGCGGGTCCGCTCCTGGATCTCGCCTGCGTGGCGCTGGGTGAGAGCGAGCTCGTCCTGGAGGTCGAGCAGGTTCTGGTGGGCGAGCTCAAGCGAGCGCAGCAGTTCCTCGCGGCGGCGGCCCTCGCGCAGGAGTTCGATATAACCGCGGGACAGCCCGAGAGCGAACACGGCACCGATGAGGGAGCCGATGATGCTCGGGGTCGGCACCTGCCCGTAGTGCGCGAGTGGGGCGACGATTGTCGCGATGTAGGTGAGTGCGGTGAAGACGACGGCGATGCGCAGGGAGAAGAGGTGGCCTGCGAGCAGCCAGAGGAGGAAGGCGACCCAGATGAACTCGGCGGAGACGAGCAGGGTGCACAGCCAGGCGGCTGCGAGGACGATGAGCCACCATTTCGCGAGGACCAGTGCGCCGGAGCGCGCTGCGCGGACGGCGCCGAGGGCGTACCAAGCGAGGAAGACGACGCTCACGGCTACGGCAGCGAGCATCGGTGCACCGGCAGAGACCGCGCGGATGCAGGAGATGAGCATGAGGACGAGAGCGATGGCGTGCTGACCGAACTCCATCGTGCGTTCCGTCCATTTGCGTGCGCCCACGCTGCCACCTTCCTGCAGATCGGCCTCGGCGATGAAACTGCCGAAGCGGTGATCCTGTGCTGTCATGTTCTCCCTGCCAACTCAATCACATCCCGACCCCCGGTGGTATGACATCTGAGCCGTCCGGTGCGGAAACCGAGCGGGCCCGGGCGACGATCTGCGTCGTCGCCCGGGCCCACCCAGCGTGACGGTTCAGTGCTTGCCGTGGTGAATCCCGGAACCGGAGTCCGCGAATTCCTTCTCGGCGAGCAGATGGGTGGAGTGTTCGTCACCGTCAGCCGCACCGGATGCCGCACGCTCGTGGAAGTGCGTGATCGCCTTGTTGGGCCACCACATCTTGTCGCCCACGAGTCCGAAGATCGAGGGGACGATGATGGTGCGGACGATGATCGTGTCGACCAGTACGCCGACTCCGACGATGAGGCCGAGCTGGCCGAGCACCATCAGCGGCAGCATGCCCAGCGCCGCGAACACTCCGGCCAGGACGATGCCGGCACTCGTGATGACGCCGCCGGTGTGGGCGACTGCCTCGACCATGCCCTGGCGTCCGCCGTGGAGGACAGATTCCTTCTTCGCACGGTGGGCGAGGAAGATCGAGTAGTCGATGCCGAGTGCCACGAGGAAGAGGAACGCGAGGATCGGCACCTGTGCATCGAGGGCGGACTGACCGAAGATCGTCCGTGACAGGAACGCACCGAGCCCGATCGCCGCCGCGGAGGAGACCACGTTGACCAGCAGCAGGGTGAACGCCGCGATGGGTGCACGGAGGATGACGAGCAGGATGATGAAGCTGATCGCCAAGACCATCGGAACAATGGTCATGAAGTCTTTCTGATTGCCGTCACGGGCGTCGAGCTCCGTGGCCGCTGCACCACCGACCTGAGCGTCGGCTCCGTCGATGGCGTGGACGTCGCCGCGGATGTCCTCAACGAGGTCGAGTCCCTTCGTGCTGTCGGGTGCATACTCGCCGGTCACCATGATCTTCGTGACCGAGGTGCCGTCGATGTTCGTGTCCTCGATCGCCGAGGCGCGCACGACGCCGTTCATATCGTTGACCGAATCGGCGACCTCATCGGCATGGTCGGTATCGGCGACGATCCAGATCGGCTGGGATTCCCCGGGCGGGAAGTGGTCGGCCAGGACATCGAGTCCCTGCGCCGATTCGGACTGGACCCGGAACTTCTCGGTCTGGTCGAGACCGATCGAGGATCCGATGAACCCGGTGGCCATGACACCGAGGATGACGATCCCAGCACCGAGGTGGAGCCCCGGTTTGCGCACCACCCGAGTGGCGATGGTCCGCCAGATCGAGGGCTTGGCCGCACCCGCACGTGCGGTCGCACCCTCAGGTGCGGTGGCACGGCCGGCGGCGGCTGCCTCGGCGGGGGTGAGCTCTTCATCCGTGCTCTCCTCGGCCTTCGGGATGAAGGGCCAGAACATCTTCTTGCCGCAGATCGCGAGCACGGGCGGCAGGGCGAAGAGGACGGCGGCTGCGGAGATGAGCAGGCCGACGGCCGCGGTGATGCCCAGGCCGCGGGTGCCGGGGATGATCGCGAAGACGAGGCTGAGCAGGGACAGCACGACGGTGAGGTTCGAGGCGAGGATCGTCGTGGCGGTGTGTGTCCAGGCTTCAGCGAGCGCGCGTCGGTGGTCGGTGAAGCGGCGCAGCTCCTCGCGGTAGCGGGAGATGAACAGCAGCGCGTAGTTCGCGCCGGCGCCGAAGACGAGGACGCTGATGATGCCCGCATCGAACTGCAGGTCAAGCCAGTCACCGACGGCCGCGGTCACGGTCGAGGCGAGTCCGTCGGCGGTGCCGATGACGATGAGCGGCAGCAGCCACAGGATCGGTGAGCGGTAGGTGATGATGAGCAGGAGGGCGACGATGACGATGGTGACGATCAGCAGCGTGAAGTCCGCGCCGTTGAATGCCGAGGCGATGTCGGCGCCGATCGCGGGACCGCCGGTGACCAGCAGGGACATGCCCTCATCGGTCAGTCCGGTGGCTGTCGGGTCGTCGGCGATGGCGGTGCGCAGGTCGTCGACGGTCTCGGCGGTGTCGGAGTTCGTCAGGCCGACCGTGATGGGCACCATGAGCAGCGCGGCCTGTTTGTCGTCGCTGAGGATCGGTCCGGTGACGGTCTCGGTGGATTCGTCGCCGACGGAGTCGCCGAGCGAGGAGCCGAGCTTCTTCAGCTCGGCCTGGTCGTCGGCGGAGAGTTCGGATCCATCCTCGTTCGAGGCCACGACCATGACGGACTGCTTGTCCGCCTCGGGGAACTTGTCGAGGATCTTCTGTGCCTGAGTCGATTCGGAGTCGGCCGGAGCGGTTTCGTTGGGCCGGTCCTCCCCTGCCCCGGACAGGAGTCCGAAGAGCAGAGCGACGAGGACGACGATCCCGCCGAGGACGAGCCACGAACCGCGCTTCGATGTCAGCGTATGTGCGGTTTTCGCCAGTGGTGAGTTCATGACTCCAGTCCATCAATCTATGGAGTCACACACATCGCCTGTGAGTTCGGATTCGATCTGCAACTTTCGATGGAGAAAACGCGCTGACCTGGGGCGATAGGTTTTCTGAGGGTGGAGGTTCCGCGGAGAGTCGGCGACTCAGACGAGCTCAGCGCCCGCCTTCTCGACCTCCGCGAGGGCGGCCCTGCTCGACTCGCCTCCGACGCCCGCGACGAGGTCGGTGAGCACGCGAACGCTCAGCCCCGCGCTCAGCGCGTCGAGTGCGGAGGCGCGTACGCAGTGGTCGGTGGCGATGCCGACGACGTCCACCTCGGTGATGGTGAGATCGCCAAGAAGCTCGCCGAGGCGGCTCCCCGTGTCCGTGATCCCCTGGAATGCCGAATAGTCGGGTTTACCTTGGCCCTTGCGGACTTCATGGGTGATGGCCGCGGTGTCGAGGAGAGGATCGAAAGCCGCGCCGTCGGTGCCTGCGACGCAGTGGACGGGCCAGGAATCGACGAAGTCCGGGGAGTCACTGAAGTGGCCGCCGTTGTCATTGTCGGCATCGTGCCAGTCACGGGAAGCGATGATGGCATCGTAGTCCCCAGCATGTGCTGTGAGGTGAGCGCTGATGCCTTCGGCGACGGCGTCACCGCCGGTCACGCCGAGCGCGCCGCCTTCGGTGAAGTCATTCTGGACATCGACGATGAGGAGTGCCTTGGCCATGCCTTGAGCATAGGCGTTTCTGCGTGGAATTCCAGAGATGTGGCGAATGGGGACGGAAATCCAGGGCTGTGGCGGATCGGAGGGTCGAGCGATTCGTGTCGGCGCGGCTCAGCCGGTGGGCTTGTCGGCGAACCAGTAGAACTGGGAGAACTGCTGCGAACGCCCCAGCCCCAGATCGCTCTTGGCGAAGCGACGGACCTCTTTGACCATGCTCATCTCCCCCGCCGCCCAGACGTACAGTCCGGCGCTATCGAGGTCGAGTCCGCGCAGGTGATCGGCCACGGATCGATCCGTGCGATGCTGCGGGGCCGCCTCGGCGCTCACACCCTGACTCACCCAATGCCACGTCGCGTTGGGGTGGGCCGACTGCGGGAGCCCTGGCACCTCGGCCGGGTCGGCAGTGATCGCCACGGTGATGGCAATGTCGGCGGGGACGGCTTCGCACCAGGAATTGATGGCCGGCAGCGCGGTGAGGTCCCCCACCAGGAGGAGGCGGGAGGTGTCGTCAGGCAGGTCGAGACGGGCCGGGGTGAGGGCGGCTTCAATGGTGTCACCTGGGCGGACATGCGCCGCCCAGCGGGCCGCGGGACCGATGTCGGGCGTGGATTCCGCCTCGACCGGGCCTGCCGCGGCTGCCGAACCCGACTGGCCCGCGGAAACTGACGGGTCCGCCGGAATTGCCTGGTTTGCCGGTTCCGCCGGATCGACTTCCCCGAGGTCACCGTGGAGGACGAAGTCGAGGCTGAACGTCCCGGCGTGGAGGTCGATGGCCGAGAACGTGTAGCCGCGCTGACTCAGGTGGCCCTCGCCCTTCTCCGGGTGCGGGAACCACAGCCGGGTCCACAGCGTCGGGAAGACCTCATCGAGCTGGGCCAGCAGTTCGGGACCGGAGAAGCGGATCCGACGGTAAGTCGGGGTGAAGTCCGTGACCCCGGTGACGACCACTTCGTGATTCGTGATTCGCATCAGCCGCATCACGCCGCGCTGCCAGTTGACCATTCGCTCCACCCCTCGTTCGCACGTCTTTGCTTAGCCTACCCTAAGCAAACAGCGCCGGTTGCGTGAGTCAGCGGATCAGACGCTTCGCGATGGGCGTGTGTGGAGTGGATCAGACCCAGCCTCGGGCTTCGAAGATGCGGTGGTAGATCTCGCGGACGACGGCCTGCTTGCGGGCGTTGTAGCCCATGACCGTCTCCCCGACCGCGTTCGATTCCGCGGCCGAGGTCCGCTTCACCGACTCGTAGGCCTCGCGCTCGTCCGCATGCTCCCGCAGCCGATCTCGGAAGAGCCGCATCCGTGCCACTTCCGCGCACCGGGGTCCGAAGACGTGGAGATTGTATTCAGGCTGCCCGGGGGCCGGGTCGAGCCGCTTGAACATCCGATGCTCGTACCACGCAGGTTCGCGGAGGGTGAGATCGAATCCCGCTTCGGCGAGCGCGGGGACATAGTCATCTTCGGCCGTGGGGTCGGCTACGACGAGGGCGATGTCGATGATCGGTTTCGCGGGCAATCCCGGCACCGAGGTGGACCCGACGTGGTCGATGCCGACGAACGCACTGCTCGGGCTCAGGGCCCGACGGATCCGGTGGGCCGCCTCGGCGAAATGATCGGTCCAGGCGGGGTCGTGGTCAACGATGGCGATCACGGACGGCGGCGCGGTCGGTCGCGTCCAGAGATCGGGATCCTTGACATCGTTGAAGGTGATGATGTCAGCGATCGCGGCTGACATCGGATCGGCGAACACACCGCCCGCGGCCTCCTGCTCAGAGGAGTCACCAGCGGACGGCTGCGTCATGCCTCAGGCCTGCTTGAGGGCGTGCTTCTCGGCCTTCTTCGCAGCTTTCCTGGCAGCCTTTGCGGCCGCCTTGTCGATGGCCTTCTGGTTCTCACCGGCGCCGATGAGGAGCAGCAGTCCGCCGAGCGCGGCGAGGTTCTTCGAGAACTGGGTCTGGTGAGCCTTCGCCTCTCCGCCTTCCATCTCCCAGAAGGAGTGTCCGGCGAGCGTGGTCGGGATGAGGGACCCGGCGAGTGCGAGTGCCGACAGTCGCGGCTTGATGCCCAGCAGCAGGGTGGTGCCGGCGAGGATCTGGACGCCGCCATTGATGCGCACGAGCAGCTCGTTGTCGTCGGGCAGCCCGGGCACGTATTCGCGGATGGCGTCCAGGGTCGACTCGGCCATCGCTGCTTTGCCTGCCGGATCAGTGACGGCCGAGTATCCGCCGCTGATGAAGATCGGTGCGGTGAACACGCGTCCGGCGGTCTGCAGCAGCGAAGGTCCGAAGGTCATATGAGGCTCCTGTGGGTTTGGGATTGCGGTTGATCGGGTTTTGAGCCTAGCCGACGCCGGGGCCGAGCCTCAAGATTCGGGGCCGGCCTTCGCCTTGATGCCCAGTTCCGGCTGCTTGCGGAACTGGCCGGTGACGACGAGCACTGCGATGACGACCGCTGAGACGATCCAGCCTGCGACTCCGAGGAACGCGACAAGCGCCGGATCCGGAGTCGACGCACCTGCATCGACGAACAGGCCCAGCAACATGGCCCCGCAGCCGTTGAGTGCGGCATGGGCGAATACGGCCGGCCACACGGATCCGGTGCGCAGGCGCAGCCAGCCGAAGAGGATGCCGACCACGATGCAGCCGCCGACCATGAAACCCACACCGGTGAGGTCGGGGCGCCCGAAGTTGTAGCCGAGCAGGATGAGCGGTGAGTGCCACAGGCCCCAGACGACGCCGATGATGAGCAGTGCGGGCCAGGTGCCCAGGGGACGCAGACTGGTGAGCAGCCATCCGCGCCAGCCGAATTCCTCGCCGATCGTGACACCGACATTGGCCACCGAGCTGACGAACATGAGCAACAGGTAGATGGCGATGGCGGCGGCAGTCGGCAATGAGTCCGTGCCGGGAATCGTCTCCAACTGTGCCTTGAACCCGGACAGCCCGTCGAGATCGAGGGCGAGCCATCCGAAGGCCGCGCTGACCAGGTAGCCGAGGACGACGAGCACCATGATCCCGAAGAAGGCGGCGATGGTCATCCCGATGACTCGGCCGAAGCTGCGCAGCGGCCAGTAGCCGAAGTAGCGCGGAGCACTGGCCAGGACCTCTCCCCTGGCACGGGCGCGGCGGCGCTGGATGATGGAGGCGATGATGCTCGCGATGAGCGGAGTGAACATCATGGCGCTGCCGCAGGCCAGAAGCAGAACGGGATCGCCGATCCCCTCCGCGGAGAACCACAGCGGCAGGCAGGCAATCCAAGCGAGCCCGAATGCGGTGACGGCGAAGATTCCGATCTCGAGCCACGGGACCCGGGCGGGTACGACGGCGAGCGGTCGCCCTTTCGCGTCGACATCCTCTGTGGGGGTGTGCGATCCATCCATCGCCGAGGCGGCAGAACCGGGCATGGAATCCGTCGTTCCGGGCGGGTGGGGTTGGATAGTGGGTTGAGGTGATGGCTCGGTCGGTCCGGTCGCCTCGGCGAATCCGTTGTGACTGTGCGTCTGCGTGTTCACGGTTCCTCCTCGATCCTGCACTGTGCCCACCGATTCGGCGGTGGTCCGTGCCTGTGATTCCACGCTATGACTCGCCGTCGTCGGGCACCTCCGCCGCGAGGATGAAATCGCGCTCAGCCGCACGGGCGAGAACGCTTCCGCAGGTGAGAATCGGAGATACGATGCGAACAGCACAGAATCAACGACGATTCGAATGAAGGAACAACACCATGTCCGAATATCCCCCGGACGCCCACCACCCCGCAGGCGTTCACAACTCCGCCGGCAACCGGGCCGGCGACCACCTCTCCGATTCCGACCATCTGGCCGTCCTCGGCTACGAAGACTCCTTCGAACGGTCGATGAGTCCGTGGGCGAACTTCGCCCTCGGCTTCACTTACCTCTCCCCTCTCGTCGGTGTGTATTCGCTGCTGGCAGTGGCGCTCTCAACCGGTGGTCCGCCCTCTATCTGGTGGATCGTCATCGTCGCCTGCGGGCAGCTGCTCGTCGCCCTCGTCTTCGGCGAAGTCGTCTCCCAGTTTCCCATCGCCGGCGGAATCTACCCATGGGCCAGGCGGCTGTGGAGCAAGCGATATGCGTGGATGGCCGCATGGATCTACATCTGCGCACTCATCGTCACGATCACCTCGGTGGCGGAGTTCGGTGCCGGGTTCCTCGCGAGCCTCTTCGGCCTCGAACTCAGCCGCAACTCCACACTGTCCCTCGGCCTGGCGCTGCTGGTGCTGGCCTTGGCGATCAACTTCTCGGGCACGAAATGGCTGGCCCGCATCGCGCGCATCGGCCTCTTCGCAGAACTCATCGGCGTCATCGGACTCGGCCTGTTCCTGCTCATCTTCGAACGCAAGCACAGCTTCTCCGTCTTCTTCGACACCATGGGCACCGCCGGCGACGGCAGCTACCTGCCCGTCTTCATGGGAGCCGCAGTCGCCGGGCTCTTCCTCTTTTACGGATTCGAAGCATGCGGTGACGTCGCCGAGGAAGTGTCGAATCCGGCTCGCGGCATCCCGAAGGCGATGCTCATGACGATCCTCGTCGGAGCGGTCTCGGCCCTGTTCTCCTTCGGCGGGTACGTGCTCGCGGCACCGAATCTCGAGGAGATCGTCTCCGGTGAGGTCGCTGACCCGATTCCCGCGATCCTCGAGGGCAGCCTCGGTGCGGTGGGGGCGAAGATCTTCCTCGTCGTCGCTGTCCTCGCATTCATCTCCTGCGTGCTCAGCCTGCAGGCCGCCGCGTCGAGGCTGATCTTCAGCTTCGCCCGCGACGGAATGATGCCCGGACACCGGTGGCTGTCGAAGGTCACCGACGGGACGAAGATCCCGCACAATGCGCTCATCGTCGCCTGCACGGCACCCGCTCTGATCTGCGTGCTCATCTGGTTCAACGACGGAATCCTCGTCGCCGTGACCTCGTTCGCGATCCTCGGCATCTACCTCGCATTCCAGATGGTCGTCCTCGGGGCGCTGCGGCAGCGGCTGCGCAGGTGGAAGCCGGCGGGTCCGTGGTCGCTGGGCGGTTGGGGCATCATCGTCAATTTCGCCGCACTGGCCTACGGCATCTTCGCGATGGTCCTGCTCTCGCTGCCCGGCGACTCCGGATCGTTCTTCGTCGACTGGATCGTGCTCATCGGTCTGGTCGTCGTGCTTGTCGCCGGATTCATCTATCTGTTCACGGCACGTCCGGATCGGAAGTCCGACGCTCCCGAAGGTGACGCCATCGCCGTCGCCGAGGCGATCCGGGCACACCGCGCGAAGCAGTAACTCACGCGGGTGGGGCGCGGCCCCGGATCAGACCCCGAACTCTGGCGCGAAGGCCAGGGCGCCCGCGGGTACCTCGCCTCCCAGCGGCATCGCCATGAGCGCTTCGTCGGGAACGTCGACGTGCAGGGTGATGCCGAAGCCTGAGGCTGGGGTGAACCCGAAGCGCGGATAGTACTCGGGGTGGCCGAGGACGACGGCGAATGCCTCACCACGGCGGGCCGCCTCGGCGAGGAGCGCTTCGATCACCGCAGTGCCTGCGCCAGTGCGCTGGTGCTCGGGCCATACGGAACAGGGCGCCAGGCAGACGCCTGGGGCCTCGCCGACGAAGCAGCGGGAGAGCATCGCGTGGGCGATGACCTCACCTTCGAGCACTCCGACGAACGACAAGCCCTCGACCCCATTGCCGGATCCGCGGAGGGCGTCGACGAGTTCTGCCTCGTCAACCTGGCCGAATGCAGCTGCGGTCAACGCGTGGATCGCGTCGAAGTCGCCGGAAGTCTCAGGGCGGACGGTGAACTGAGGTACGGGAGGATTCGTCACCCGCTCACGATAGCAATCGGCGGGGCCGCCTCGGCGAGATTCGAGCGCCTCACGCGTTTCATTCACATAAAAATACATGCCACTGCATAACAATTCGACAATCGGCAGAGACTCACGTTACGCTGGTGACATGTCGAAAGTACTGTCTTCGCTCCCAGTCGGTGAGCACGTTGGAATCGCCTTCTCCGGCGGCCTGGACACCTCCTGCGCGGTTGCGTGGATGCGCCACAAGGGAGCCATCCCGTGCACGTACACGGCCGATATCGGCCAGTACGACGAGCCCGACCTGGAGTCGGTGACCGATCGCGCCAAGGAATACGGTGCCGAGATCGCTCGCTTCGTCGACGCCAAGCGCCTGCTCGTCGAAGAAGGCTTCGTCGCCCTCCAGTGCGGTGCGTTCAACGTCCGCTCCGGAGGCAAGACCTATTTCAACACCACTCCCCTCGGCCGCGCTGTCACCGGGACCATGCTGGTCCGCGCCATGAAGGAGGACGGCGTCGACATCTGGGGCGACGGCTCGACCTACAAGGGCAACGACATCGAGCGGTTCTACCGGTACGGCCTCATGGCCAACCCGAAGCTGCGCATCTACAAGCCCTGGCTCGACTCGGAGTTCGTCGACGAGCTCGGCGGCCGACAGGAGATGAGCGAATGGCTCGTCGAACACGGCTACCCCTACCGCGACTCGGCCGAGAAGGCCTACTCCACGGATGCGAACATCTGGGGCGCCACCCACGAGGCGAAGACCCTGGAGTTCCTCGACGCCGGACTCGACATCGTCGAACCGATCATGGGCGTCGCCGCCTGGCGCGATGACGTCGAGGTCAAGTCGGAAGAGGTCTCTGTCCGCTTCGAAGCCGGCCGCCCAGTCGCCATCAACGGCGAAGTCTTCGACGATCCCGTTGCCCTGGTCTTCAAGGCCAACGAGATCGGCGGCCGCCACGGACTCGGCGTCTCCGACCAGATCGAGAATCGCATCATCGAGGCGAAGTCCCGCGGCATCTACGAGGCCCCGGGCATGGCACTGCTGCACGTGACCTACGAACGCCTGCTCAACGCAATCCACAACGAGGACACCATCGCCCTCTACCACGAAGAGGGCCGCCGCCTCGGCCGCCGGATGTACGAGGGACGCTGGCTCGACCCGCAGTCGCTCATGCTGCGCGAGTCCATGCAGCGGTGGGTCGCCTCGGCGATCACCGGCGAGGTCACCCTGCGCCTGCGCCGCGGCGACGACTACACGATCGTCAACACCGAGGGCCCGAACCTGTCCTACCACCCGGAGAAGCTGTCGATGGAGCGTGTGGGCGACTCCGCCTTCGGCCCCGAGGACCGCATCGGCCAGATGACCATGCGCAATCTCGACATCGCCGATTCGCGTGCCCGCCTCGAGCAGTACGCGGCCATGGGCATCGTGTCCGGCCCGACCTCGGAGCTCGTGGGCTCGCTGGAGGCCGGCGGCGCCGAGGAGATCGCGAACTCCAACGCCGAGGTGGACGAGGCCAGCGACCTCGCCAACCTCTCCTCGGCCTTCGACGCCGGCACGGACTGAGGTCCCCAGAACTTCCGGAGACACTGCGCAGCATGAGACTCGCGGCCTCCGGTTGAGAACACAGAACGGCCGGCAGGCGCACTCCCCAATCATCGCGATCGACGGAGTCCGCCTGTCGGCCGCTCCTTCGGCTCGGGCCTGTTCTGCTACCCGTCGGCCGTATCGAACCGTTGCAAACGCTCAGACCGGGGTCATCGCCGTGCTCGTTCAGACAACACCGAAGGCGGACAGCGCTGTTCGACGTGCGACGTCCAGCGCCTCGCGCAGAGGTCGTCTTCGATGCCCCTCAGAGAGGATCTCAACACCCCATGGGCCGTCATAGCCGATGGCCTTGAGCGTCTCGATGAAACCGCTGACATCTTGGTGCCCATCACCGATGAGGCGACGATTGTCCCTGGTGTCTTCGAACAATGTCCCGACAGCGGTTTCGTCGGCATCGCAGAGTTCGACACCGAAGACCTGGTCCGCAGTCAGAGCGCTTCGCAGTTCCTCCAAAGAGGTGCCTGCACGGAAGACGTGCCAGTAGTCGACGACAAGGCCAGCAGCTGGGTGGTCGACGCGTCGAATAAGCTCGGCGCCCTGCGGAATCGACGCGATCATGCCGAACGGTAGAGGCTCGAGCGCGACCTTCGTGCCATAGGTCTCCGCCTCCTCCGCCAAACGTCGCAGCGGTCCGACGAAAGGCTCGACATCCTCTACGGCGGGGACACTGTCAGTGCCGATCTTGATGAAAGCAGCATCGAGTTTTCGCGCCGCTTCGAGCAGTTCCTCCCAATGCCCACGCCATCCCGCGTTGGGTCCCCTCCACCATCCGGAGCACAGTTCGACCTCGACATGGCGCAATCCTGCACCGCTGATCTCTTCAGCCAGTGCGTCGTAGCCGATCGTGTCCCGAATTGCTCTCAGATCATCGAGGACGAATCCGAGACCTGCCCATCCGGTGGCCGCGACTTCTCTCACCCGGTCGAGGGGATCGAAGGGACTGCGTTCACTCGCCCGCATCGGGGCGGCATCCCCGGCACTCGTCCAACAGGTCGCAATCAGTTCTATCCCGGTCACTGCTCGTCACGCATCCTTCTCCACTCGCGGAATCTGTAGGCCATTCCCGTTTCGACCCCTTCCTCCATCTTCTCCAATGAGATGCCGCGAGTCTCGGGCACCTGCGTGGCGATGAAGATCAATGCCACGACTCCGACGATCGCGAAGATGAAGAAGACGCCGGAGATTCCGACACCAGCCACCAGCGACGGGAAGACTAAGGCGATGACGCCGTTCATCCCCCATCCGAACAGTTGCGATACCCCGATTCCGACACCGCGCATCGGCAGCGGGAACACCTCGGCGAGCCAGACCCACACGGCGACGTTGAGGAACGACTGCATGGAGGCTACGAAACCGACGATGAGAGCGAGGATGACCCATGCTCGCAGCGGATTGTCCTCGGCCATGAATTTCGAACACAGTCCGATAAGGAGATGGAACGTCGTCGTCAGAGACAGACCCGTGATGAAGGTGGTGCGCCTGTCGACACGATCCATCATGTACAGGGCGAAGAAGCCGCCGAGCACGGCGACCACACCTGGGGCGATGTTGGCAATGAGCGCGGCGTTCTCCGCGAAGCCGGATTCGATGAGGACGACCTGACCGTAGTACATGATCGAGTTGATTCCGGTGAGCTGCTGACAGACCGCAACACCCATTCCGACGAGGACGATCCTGACCAGCCATTTGTTGAACACGAACTTCCGGTAGCCGACTCGTTGGTCGCCGGTCGACGCCTCAGCAACGACTTCGACGGCCCCGAGTTCGGCGCGAGCCCGTTCCTCGGTACGGACGGACATGAGGACCGCCAGGGCCTCATCCCGGCGATTATGCTCGACGAGCCACCTCGGCGATTCTGGCATCCGAAGCATGCCGATGAAGAGACAGACGGCCGGTATCGCACAGATGGCGAACATGACACGCCAGATCCCGTCGATGTGTCCCCACACGTTGCCGATGATGGCGTTGACGACGAACGCCGCAAGCTGTCCCGTGACGATTGCGACTTCGTTGCGTCCGCTGATCGAACCACGAATCTCGTGCGGTGCGAGCTCCGACAGATACACCGGCACGACGATCGAGGCCCCGCCGACTGCGAGGCCGAGAAGGATCCGGCCGACCACCAGCAAAGCGACGTTCGGCGCGAGAACAACGACCAACGTGCCGAGGAAGAACATCAGCGCGAGGTAGAGGATCGTGCGTCGGCGGCCGATCATGTCGCAGATCTGACCGCAGGTGACTGCGCCCACAGCAGCGGCGAAAACGAGCGAACTCGTCACCACTCCTTCGCTGACTGCAGTGAGGCCGAGCTCCTGGGACATCGGCCGGAGCGCGCCGTTGATGACACCGGTGTCGTAGCCGAACAGAAGGCCGCCGAAACAGGCGACGACCGAGATCAGTCCGAGCCTCTTCCTGAACGGTCCGGTTTTCGGCATGTCCGGTAATGCTGAGTCCCGGAGTGTCGGTGACTCTGTTGAATTGGCAACCACGATGGTCTCCTCACATTGTGCTTCGTTGCACTGTCATTGATGTCGCCGTACGGTTCGTCGAACCGCTCACCTATCCAGGTCGATGCGAACGACTCGTCCTTCTCTGGCCGAGAGTTCGGCCGCATCGGCCAACAGCAGCGCCGCACGACCGTCGGCGAAGGTCGAGCAGCGGGATTCCTCCCCTCTGACGAGTCGGCTGAACTCGCGCAGCTCCTCGAGGTAGGCTTCCGCGTAGCGCTCAAGGAAGAAGTGCTGATAGGGCGTAGTGGTCTTCACTGCTGTCGCATTCGAGTAGCTGACCAGGCTGGTGCCCGCATTGCCGACCTCGAGCATGCCCTCACCGCCGAAGATCTCGATCCGCTGGTCGTAGCCGATCGAACTGTGACGCGAGTTGGTGATCGAGATCTGGACTCCGGTCGAAGTCCGCATCGTCACCATGGCGGTGTCGAAGTCCGACGTCTGTTTGGCACCGTCGTCGAACAGCTGCGAGCCGGTCGCGAAGACCTCGACGATGTCCGGGGCGAAGTAGCGCGCCATGTCGAAGTCGTGGATGGTCTGGTCCCGGAACATGCCTCCGGTCGTTCTGAGATTCTCAACGGTCGGCGGGGCGGGATCGCGGCTGATGATCGACAGCTGCTCGAGATCACCGACCTCACCAGCGATGAGGCGCTCTCGAGCGAGTGAGAAGTCACGATCGAATCGACGGTTGAAGCCGACAGCAAATGGAACGCCGGAGCCTTCGACCACGGGGGCAAGCTTGTCGACTCGGGCGATATCAAGGTCGATCGGCTTTTCGCAGAGCACGGGTATTCCGGCCGCGATGGCCCGCTCGATGAGGTCGGCGTGGGTCGAGGTCGGCGAGGCGATGACGACCGCATCGAGATCGCCGAAGGCGAATGCCTCTGCCGGGTCGGCCGTCGCGCGGGCTCCTCTTTCGGCTGCGATCGCCTCTGCTCCGGCGATATAGGGATCGATCACCCAGGTCAGGGTGGTCTCCGGCAGAGCCGCGATGTTCGCAGCATGGACCTTTCCGATGCGGCCGGTCCCGATGAGACCGATGCGCAGCTGTTCGTTCGTCATAGGAATTCTCTCCTCGTTCGATGTTCGCGGTTCACTGTGGAACGGATGATGGGGGTCTTCGGCGCGGTGCGCCGGTGCGGTCAGAAGTCGATCTCGTCGAGCCGGACGGGTATCCGGCGCCGCACTGATTCTTCGGCGGCCACTGCCAGTCTTGCTGCGACGATGCCGTCGGACGGCAGTGTCAACGACGTGGCATCGCCGTCGATGACCGCGAGGAAGTGTCGGATCTCGCGGCGGAATGCCGGCTCGAACCGTTCGACGAAATCCGCGTAAGTCGACTCCGGAGGAGACACGCCGGGTTCCGTCGAGACGACCGGTGACTTCGAGTCGACGCCTGCTGCGTATGCGGCGTCACTTCCGTAGACGACCGTGTTGACATCTTGGCCGGAGGCGATGTTGCGTGCGCCGCTGATGAGCGCTTGCACCCCGGATTCGAAGGTGATGACGGCCGTGGCCGTGTCGAGATCGCCGTTGTCCGCGTATGCCTGTTCGTCGAGCACTGACCCCGAGGCGTAGATCGACACCGGCCTTTCCCCCAGCAGCCAGGGAATCGTGTCGAATTCGTGGATGAGCAGGTCTCGCCATACTCCGCCCGAGGTGGGGATGAACTCCGGATCGACATGGAAGTGATCATGTCCGGCCGAGTGGATGACTCGGATGGTTCCCATATCTCCGCTGTGGATGCGGTCTCTGAGGCTCTGGAATCCTTCGTCGTACCTGCGGTGGTAGGCGACCATGATGGGTACGTCGAGCGCTTCGAACTCCGCGGACAGGGCCGCGGTCTCTTCGAGCTTGAGTCCGATCGGCTTCTCGAGGAGGACGGGGACGCCAGCTGTCAGCGCTGTCCGTGCGAGCTCGGGGTGGGTGTGTGTCGAACTGGCGATGATGACACCGTCGAGCCCGTCGGTCCAGTCCTCGTTGAGCACCACAGTGCTGATGACGGGACTGTTGTCACGACCTGCGGGGGCGTGAGCACCTCGAAGGTCCGGCCCGGCCTCCGGGGCCAGCTCCGACTGCAGCTGCGCTTTGGCGTCTTCGAGCTTGCCTTCGGTGCGGCCGATCAGCACGAGCTCGTCGACTCCCGGTTCCTGCGCGATGTTGCGCGCGTGCATTCGGCCGATCCTACCGAGACCGACGACGCCGATCCGTGTGCTCATCGGTTCTCCTCGATGATCTGCTTGAGATAATTGAGGCTGGCGCGAGCCTGGTCGATCGGTCCAGAGCCGCGCGCCGGCTCGTCGGCAACGACGGTGTCCTGCTCGAGGGTGAACCAGCCGTCGAATCCGGCGCGGATGAGAGTGCCGACGATCGAGTCGATGTCGATGTCTCCCTGGCCGAGCGGCTGGTACATTCCGTCGACGACGGCATCGTAGTATGTCTGTTCGCCGGCCTGGACACGACGAGCTCGGTCGAGCGCGACGTCCTTGAGGTGCGCATGGGAGATGCGCCCCGTGTGCTTCTGCACGAATTCGACCGGGTCCACTCCGCCGATGAACATGTGTCCGGTGTCGAAGCAGAAGTCGACGTCGGTGCCGTTGAGAATGTGGTCGACATCATCCTGGGTTTCGATCATGGTGCCCACATGCGAATGCAGGCTGACGGTGACTCCCCGGGCTTTCGCGGCTTCGAGGATGCGGTCGATGTTGCGGTAGACGGTCTTCCAACCGGCTTCATCGAGTTCAGGGCGTTTGGCGTCGTAGCCGTCGACGCCCGTCGCTGCCGCCAGGACGAGGGTGTCGGCACCGGCGGCGACATATGCTTCGAGTTCCCGCTCGAGCTCCGGCAGCGGGTCGTGTTCTGGGTCATGGATGATGGCTGGGTAGAACCCGCCGACGGCCTGCATGGAGTGCCGGCTGAGGGTCTCTGCGCGGCCCACTGCGTCGTCGGGAAGGAAACCTTCGGGGCCGAATTCGGTGGCGTCGAAGCCGAGTTCCTGCATTTCTGTGAGGACCCGTTCAGGGCTCAGTTGAAAACCCCAGTCGGGGACTTCGCAGACTCCCCAGGAGATGGGGGCTGCGGCGATCTTGACGGTATTACTCACTGGTTAACTCCTTTGCCTACGGTTGCCGGCTCGGCCGCTCGGTCCACCTCGTTGACCGCAGCCTCAGGTCTGCCTCCTTTGAGGACGGCGTCCACGGCCCGGGCGGCGGCGATGAAAGTGGCTCGGCTGGCCTTGGCGCTCAGTCCCATCACATGAGGGCTCAGCACGGTGCGCGGGTGCTGGTAGAGGGGGTGTGGCTGCGGCGGCTCGGATTCGAATGAGTCCAAACCGACTCCCCCGAGCTTGCCCGATTCGAGCCCGGCCAGTGTCGCGTCTTCGTCGATCAGTCCACCACGGCTGGTGTTGATGAGGATCGCTCCGTCCTTCATCGTTTCGACCGCGCGGGCGTCGATCATGTGGCGGGTGCTCTCGAGCAGCGGCACATGGAGGGTGACGATGTCGGATGCGCGCAGGATCTCGTCGACCGTCTCGGCCCTGTTGGCCCGGGGCACCTCGGCGACGGGGTCGTACGCGAAGACAGTCATTCCGAAGGCCTCGGCGATCGCCTTCACCCGGCGGCCGATGTTGCCGAATCCCACGATTCCCAGGGTCGCCCCGTCGAGATCGCCGACCGGGACGCTGGTGCGCTCGGCCCATCCTCCGGAGCGAACGATCTCGGTCAGCGAGCCCAAGGATTTGACCAGTTGTAGCATGTGGGCGAAAGCGCCTTCGGCGACGGCCGTCGAGTTGACCCCGGGCGTGATCGCGACGGGGATCCCCCGCTCGGTGGCAGCGTCGACATCGACATCGTCGACACCGACACCGGTGCGGGCGATGACCTTGAGGTTGGGCATCGAGTCGAGTTCTGCCGGACCGACCTTGACGGCGGCGCGGACGATTGCGCCTTCGGCCTTCGCGTAGTCCTCAGCTTCGGGGCTCTGGACGAAGTCGACACCGCGTCCTAGTTCACCCTCGACGAGATTCTTCGGCACCGGTCCGAGACCGATGACGATGGTCTTCTCAGGCATCGACGGTCTCCCTTCTGGTCGAGTCGGCAGCGGTCCGAGTCGACGCCGAGGTGCCCGCGACCGGTTCGACGCTCTGCCAGCTCTCGGTGGCGATGGCGCGCTCACCCGCGTAAACAACGCGGTTCGCGGCCAGTGCGTCGTGGACGTCGGCGTGGATTGATTCCTGACCTACGTGGGCGAGGAGGAACTTCTTCGCTTCGATGACCTTGAGGTCGTCGTAGCCCATCGATGTGCCTGCCCCCGGTTGGAATTTCGAGAAGTCACCGAATTCGGAGCTGGCCATGATGCGGGTGAAGCCCACGTGCGGGCCCTTGTGGCCGAGCGCGAGTTCGAGTTCGTTCATCCGCTCGAAGTTCCATCGCAGTGACCCTTCGGTTCCGTAGACCTCGAGGGAATACTCCGCGCGGGGTCCGACACACACCCGCGAGGCTTCGAGGGTCCCGACGGCGCCGGCTCCCTGAGCGTCAGGGCCGAAGTGGACGAGCAGGCCGGCGTAGTCCTCATTTTCGACCGGAGCCATCTCACCGCCTTCGACGACGTCGAAGTGGGTGCCGCTGCCCATCTCGAGTTTGGGGCGTTCGGTGTAGGCCGTGTTGGCTACCCCGGTGACCTTGTCGATCGGGCCGACGACGTAGTGGGCGAGGTCGGTCAGGTGTCCGAGGAGATCTCCGAGGACGCCGGATCCTGCGAGTCCGCGGATGAAGCGCCAGGACAGTGCGCCGTTCGGCTCGGCCGAGTAGTCGGCGAAGAATGCGCCGCGCACGTTCGTGATGCGTCCGAGCTTGCCTTGAGCGATGATCTTCCGCGCGTATTCGATGGCCGGGGCGTTGCGATAGTTGAAGCCGACGGCGGTCACGACCTCCGCTGCGTCGGCCGCGTTGACGACGGATTCCGTCTCTTCGGCTGAGCGTCCGACGGGCTTCTCGATCCACAGTGATTTGCCGGCTTTGGCGACTGCGGTGCCGATCTCTTCGTGAAGGAAGTTCGGTGCGCACACGGAGACGACGTCGACGTCCGGGTGGTTGAGAACGTCGTTGTAATCACTCGTCGAGCTCTCGTATCCGAGCACGTGCTCGGCGAATTGGGCGCGTTCGTCGTTCGTGTCGGCGGCGATGACCAGGCGTGTTCTGATGCCCAGTTCGGGGTAGACGACGGGAACGTTGGAGTAAGCGCGGCTGTGGAGCTGGCCCATCCAGCCGACGCTGATGAGTCCGACTCCGATGGTGGTGGGGTTATTGCTCATGGTGCTCCTTGGGTAGTCGATGATTGCGCGGATGTTCCGCGAAGTTCTGTGTTCTCAGTCGCGCAGTGCAGAGATGACTGCAGTGACGGTGTCGGCCAGCAGGGTCGAATCCGATCCGACCGGCAGGAAGGTGAAACCCTGTCCAGCTCGGGTCGAGGCGACTCCGGCGTCCGCGCTGAGGATGCCTGCCGACTTTCCGTGTTTCCGTGCGGCAGCGACGACCGCCTCGAGGGCGTCGAGGAAGGCCGGTGCGGTGAAGTCCAACGGCACTCCGAGCGCGTAGGACAGGTCGAGGGGGCCGACGAAGAGGACGTCGACGGCGTCGATCGCCGCGATCTCGTCCACCTCGGCGAGGGCACCGGTCGTTTCGATCTGCACGATGGTGATCACCTCGCTATCGCTTGTCTGCAAGGCGTCCTTGTCCATCCCCCAACGCAGGGAGCGGTTATAGGTCGCAACGCCCCGGTCTCCGAGCGGCGGATAGTGCAGGTGCGGAATGATCGTGGCCACCTCGTCGGCGGAGTCCACTCGCGGGAGCATGACTCCGGCAGCGCCTGCGTCGAGGGCGCGGCCGATCCTGATCCGGTCAGGAGTCTCGACTCGGACGAAGGTTCCGGCACCGTATCCGCCGGCTGCCGCGACCGCGTCTCCGACACCGTCTTCGCTTCCACCGCCGTGTTCGAGGTCGACGAGGATCCAATCGAGTCCTGCCGCGGCGAGGACTTCGATGGCCATGGTGGAGCCGAGACCGGCGAAGCTGCCGATGGTCGTCTCTCCTGCGCGGATTCGTTCCGCCAGGGCACCCTTGTCCAAGGGCGTCATCGTTGAGTTCAGATGTGCCATTTCTGGTCCTCCAGCCCCTGTTCGTAGTCGGTGCGCAGCTCGGCGACCCAGTCCTGTTCGGCGACTTCGGCGGGCGCGACATCCCAGAAGACACCTGATCCGGGCAGATCGACAAGCGGGATGGTCGGCACGACGATCGCGACGGGTCCGTGGACGTCGCGCGTCTCGTTGAGAGCCGAACGGACCTCTTCGGCGCTCGTGGCTCGGATGGTCTTCGCGCCGAGCCCCGAGGCGATCTCGCCGAGGTCGACGTGGAGGTAGTCGCCCGAGAGTCGAGCGGTGTCCTCTTCGCCCCGGTACCGGAAGTCGTTGCCGAACTGCTCGCCGTACTTCATCATCTGCAGGCGGCGGATGACCTGGAATCCGTGGTTCTCCGAGATAACGTAGGTGATGTCCAAATGTTCCTGCGCGGCGGTGAGGATCTCCGTCGGGTTCATGAGGAAGGTTCCGTCGCCGATGAAGACCGAAACACGTCCAGTGCTCTCCGGATCAGCCAGGCGGACTCCGATGCCGGCGGGGATCTCGTAGCCCATGCAGGAGAATCCGAACTCGAGGTGGCAGCGACGGTCGTCGGTGGCGTCCCAGACCTTGAGCAGATCTCCCGGAGGCCCCCCTGCGGCGGCGATGAGGGTGTCACCGGGCTGCGCGTGCTCCTGGAGCAGGCCGATGAGCTGACCTTGGGTGATGACAGCGTCCGTGTCGGGGATACCCAGTTCGGCATTCTCCGGTGCCAGTTTGTCGAACGCGGTGTCGGGGTCGAGGGCCTTGCTGCGCTGCGGGGCCCAGTCGGCTTTCTGATCGCCGATTTCACGCGCCCAGTCTCCTGGCACCGTGTAGTCGGAGAGGTCCCCCCTCAGTGCCTCGATCCCGAGCTTCGCATCGGAGAGTACTGCGATGGCTCCCTGTTTGATCGCGTCGAGCTCGGCGATGTTGATCGAAACGAAGCGCACATCCGGGTTCTTGAACATCGTCTGCGATCCAGTGGCGAAATCGGTCAGTCGCGTGCCGATGCTGAGAATGACGTCGGCCTGTGCGACGAGTCGATTCGTCGCGGGACTGCCTTCGAGTCCGATGCCGCCGAGCACCCAGTCCGCGTCGTTGAGCGCAGAGCCCTTGCCGCCGAACGTCTCGGCGACGGGGATTCCTGTGGATTCGGCGAACTCGGCCAGGGCCTCGCGGGCTTCGGAGTAGTGGACTCCGCCTCCGGCGATGATCAGGGGCTTCTCGGCTGAACCGAGCACGTCAGCCGCCTCGGCGATATCGTTCGGCTGAGGAATCGTGCGACGAATCGTCCAGTCGCGGTCGCGGAACAGGCTGACCGGGAAGTCGAAGGCATGCGACTGGATGTCCTGCGGCAGAGAGAGTACGACGGCTCCGGTCTCCGCGGGGTTCGCCAGCACGCGGAAAGCCTTGGGCAGCGCAGTGATGAGCTGTTCGGGGCGTGTGATCCGATCGAAGAACGCCGAGACAGGACGGAACGCGTCGTTGACTGTCAGCGACGGATCCTGAGGGTTCTCCAGTTCCTGCAGAACCGGTCCTTGGCGCTTGGTCGCATAGGTGTCGCCGGGCAGCAGGAACAGAGGGAGGCGGTTGATCGTCGCCAGAGCGGCCGCTGTGACGAGATTCATCGCGCCGGGGCCGATGGATGCGGTGACGGCGAGCGTCTGCTTCCGGTTGCTCGCCTTGGCCAGGGCACTTCCCGCGTGGGCCAGCGCTTGCTCATTGCGTCCCTGCATGAAGGGAAGATCGTCGGCGTACTGCGAGAATGCCTGGCTGAAGCCGGCGACATTGCCGTGGCCGAAGATGCCGGCCGCGGCTGGGATGAAACGCCGGCGGTCGCTGTCGAGCACTGAATACTGACTGCTGAGGAACTTGACGACGGCCTGTGCCACCGTCAGGCGGATGGTCGGTTCGTGACTCATGGGTTCTCCTTCGAACGGATGGGGTGCGCTCTTCTGCGCTGAAGTTTCAGTTTTGTGCCGAGTCAGGTCCAGGGGCGGCCGTGGATGACGACGGTCTTCGACTCGGTCATCTCCTCGACGGCGGCCCGCAGTCCTTCCTTGCCGATTCCGCTGGCTTTGAGCCCTCCGTAGGGCATGAGGTCTGCTCGCCACAGCGGAGTCCAGTTGATGTGGATATTTCCGGCATCGATCTCACGCATGTACTGCACGCAGGCGTCGACGTTGTTCGTGAAGATTCCGGCAGCGAGGCCGTAGTCGGTCGAGTTCGCCAGTTCGATGGCCGTCCTGACGTCGGGTGCCGTTGACACGGCCACGGCAGGGCCGAAGATCTCATCCTGGGCGATCGCGGAATGGGGATCAACGCCACTGAGGATTGCGGGTTCGATCATCGCCCCGTCGCGGTCGCCGCCGAGTTCGAGGCGCGCTCCGGCGCCGACGGCCTCACGGATGGACTCTTCGACACGTTTGGCCTCGGTCTCAGTGATGAGAGTGCCGACCGTCGTCGAGTCGTCCTCGGGGTTGCCGATCCGGTGCTCACGGACTTTGGCGCTGAGAGCGTCGAGGAAGTCGCCTTGGATGTCTTCGTGGACGATGACGCGCTGCACCGAGATGCAGACCTGACCGGCATTCGCGTACCCTCCGGCGGCGACGGCACTCGCCGCGAGCTCGATGTCGGCGTCGGGAAGGACGACGACTGGTGCCGAAGAACCCAGCTCCAAGGACAGCTTCTTCACTCCGGCGATCGAGGCCAGATGCTCGCCCACCGAGGTGGATCCGGTGAACGAGATCTTCCGGACGCGCCGGTCAGCAGCAAGTTGATCGCCGATCTGTCCGCCGGAACCGGTGAGGACGGAGAGAACTCCTTCTGGCAGCCCGGCATCGATGAAGCATTCGGCCAAAGCCAATGCCGTCAGCGGAGTGGTGCTCGCTGGTTTGAGGATGACGGAATTTCCGGCGGCCAGAGCCGGAGCGATCTTGTGGTTGACCAGCAGTGCTGGGTAATTGAACGGGGTGATGGCCACGACTACTCCAACCGGCTGAGGCAGGGTGAACCCGACTTTGTCCAGACCGGTGCCCGGGTTCGCATCGAGCGGCAGCGTCTGCCCATATAGCTGGGTGCCTTCGAATGCGGCCAGGCGGATGATCGAACCAGAACGGCCGGCCTCGGCGCGAGCCTCTTTGAGGGTCTTGCCGTTCTCGGCAGAGATCACCCGAGCGATCTCCTCGCTGCGCTCATCGGCCAGAGCAGCGGCGCGGAGCAGAATCTCACTGCGCTCGTGGGCCGGAGTCCTCCGCCAAATCTGTGCGCCGTGCGATGCAGACTCGAGAGCAGCCTCGACGTCGGCAGCACCCGAGATCGGGACCTGCCCGACCGTGCGACCGTCGAACGGCGACACTACATCCTTCAGGCGGCCGCCTCCTTCACGAGGGGATTGCCATGCCCCGCCGATGAGCAACTCGCTGCGCGTCATTGCGTACTCCACATTCTTTCGATCTCACATACTTGCAGCCCCATTTTGAACCGGTCCAAATTCAGAGTTCATCGTAATCGTCCAAACTTTTGGACCGGTTCAAAATGGGATCAGTGTGAATCTAATGTGATTCGGATCATGAAGTCAAGAGTGCCTCGTAATCTTTTCACAAGTTGAGTCGAGATCGCCCCCGAAGCTCACTCCGGCGGCCGTCCTGTGTGAAGATGAAGCCATGGGATCAGCCGTCGGCGACGAATCACGGACCTCGGGGTCGAGGCCGACGATTCGTGATGTCGCGGCGGCCGCTGGAGTGTCGAAGTCACTCGTCTCCCTCGCTTTCAAGGACCCGCAGCGAGTCGGTGAGAAACGTCGCGAGCTCATCCTCCGGACCGCGCAGACGCTTGGCTACCAGCCGAACTTCCTCGCCCGTTCCCTGGCAACGGAAGGATCGCCGTTCGTCGGCATCCTCGTCGTCAATCTCCACAATCCGATCTTCGCCGAGATCGCTGACGCCGTCCGCGTAGAACTCGATAAACAAGGCGAGTACGGACTGATCACGAGCGCCACGGTAGCGAACGATCACGATCCTGCCCAACCGTACGGTCGCATTGACTCGCGAGTCATCGCCATGCTCCAGGATCTCCGCCCGAAAGCGCTCATCGTCGTCGGCACCGTGATCGAGCACGAAGGACTCTTCGAGGGAATCCCGACGGTCTACGCGAGCGCCGAACCCCGCAGCGATTCCGGCTATACCTCGGTCCGGATGGATGACACCCAGGGCGCGGAACTCGTCATCGACCACCTGCGCGAGCTCGGACACGAGCGGATCGCCTTCGTCGGAGGACTGGGCGGAGCTGTCGCGAAAACCCGAGAGTTCGCTTATCGAAAGGCGATGGAATCACGCGGCCTGACCCCGATCGTCCGAGAAGCCGGCTTCTTCGAGAGCGACGGATATGCCGCCGCCACGGAGCTTCTCGCTTTACCGTCCCCGCCGACGGCAATCGTCTCGATCAATGATGTCTCCGCGATCGGCATACTCTCGGCAGCCGACGACGCAGGAGTGGTGGTGCCCGACGAATTGGCGGTCGTCGGCGTCGATAACATCCCCCTGTCAGCCCTGAAGAGGATCTCGTTGACCTCAGTGGATCCGCAGAACCAGATGATCGGGCGCCTGTCCGCTCAAGCCGTCTTCGACATCCTCGCCGACCCCAATGAACAGGCAAAACAACACCTCATCACACCGAAGCTCATTGTCCGGCAATCCACTGTTGGCGGCAACGCGGCCAGTGGATCGTAATGCCCACCCTCGCCGAGGCGGTCGACCGCGAGCTGCGCGACCGCGGCCGCGACGCACGCGCACAGAAGGAGAAGGCCTACCTCAAGAGCGCACTCGACCACTACGGAGTCAGCGTCCCTGACACCCGAGCGATCGTGCGGACGGCGCTGCGCGGAGTCGAGCCGAGCGGGACGAAGCTGAGCCATGTTGAGGTCGTCGATCTCGCTCGGGAGCTGTGGGCGGTCCCCGTCCACGAACGTCGTGCCGCTGCGGCGATGGTGCTCATCCAGTCGAAGGATCGCCTCGGCGCAGGCGATGCCAGCTTCATCGAAGGACTGCTGCGGGAGTCGAAGACCTGGGCGCTCGTCGACCCTCTGGCCGGGGACCTCGTAGGGCCGTTGAGCGAACGGGATACTGCCTTCGACCCCGTTCTTGAGCGCTGGGCGAGCGATGGGGATTTCTGGATTCGCCGCTCGGCACTATTGGCACATCTGGTCCCGCTGCGGCACGGCCGCGGCGACTTCGACAGGTTCTCCCGATTCGCCGATGCGATGCTCGAGGAAAAGGAATTCTTCATCCGCAAGGCCATCGGCTGGGTTCTGCGCGACACCTCGCGCAAACGCCCCGACCTCGTCTTCGACTGGATCCTCCCACGCGCCAACCGGGCCTCGGGAGTGACGATCCGAGAGGCGGTCAAGCGGCTCTCACCTGAACAGAGGGAGTCTGTGCTCAACGCCAGGTGAACGACTGAGCAGATTCCCCGAGCACCGATGGCACGCCTCGCATCGGCCCTGTCGTGAATCTAAATGTCATGACAAATTGGTGCGCAGATTCTCTTTTGACATGACAAATTTGAGTGTAATGTGGTGAGCGCTTCAGACAGAAAGAAGCACAACGACCACCGTGTCAGGCGCACCTCGACCGATGCCCGACACCGTCCCCTCATGCATTCGAAGGAGAATCACCATGCCGCAGCGCCTCGGAATCGCTGTCATCGGAGCCGGAATGGCCGGACGCGCCCACGCCTCGGCCTGGCGGGCCGCGCCCACCGTCGGCACCGGCGAACTGCCGGACATCGAACTCGTCTCCGTCTGCGACATCGCCGGCGACCTCGCCGCCGCGACCGCAGCACGGTACGGCTACTCTCGTCACGACACCGACTGGCACGACATCGTCAACGCCTCCGACGTCGACATCGTCAGCGTCGTCGTCGCGAATTCCCTCCATAAGGAGATCGTCGAGGCGCTGCTCGCCGCCGGCAAGCACGTCCTCTGCGAGAAGCCCCTGACCGACACCGTCGACGACGCCCGTGTGATGGTCGCCTCCGCCGAGCGCGCCGACTCGATCGCCCGACTCGGCTTCACCTTCCGTCGCGCACCCGGCCTCGCCGCGATCCGCGACCTCATCAACGACGGCACACTCGGAACGGTCAGTCACATCAACGCGTGGTACTGGACTGACTACGCCTGCTCCCCCACTGCTCCGATGAGCTGGCGCTACAAGGGCGAACTCGGCACCGGCGCCCTGGCCGATGTCGGCAGCCACCTCACCGACACCGTCGAATTCCTCGCCGGCCCCATCCAGTCGGTCTCCGGCGGGCGCTTCCACACCGCGATCACCTCCCGCCCGCTGCCGCTGGGCCACGTCGTCGGCCACGACCACGTCGAGGTCAGCGACGAATACGAACCCGTCGGCAACGACGACTACGCGGGCTTCGGCGTCGAGTTCCCCACCGGCTCGGGAGTCATCCAGGTCTCGCGCATCGCCGCCGGCCACCCCAACAGCCTCGGCGTTGAGGTGTTCTGCGCCAACGGATCAGCCAGCTTCGACTTCCGCTTCCCCGGCCAGATCGTGCTCAACCAGAGCATCGACGGTGCCGCCGCCACCGGACTGACGACGATCCAACTCGGCCCCGACCACCCCTACATCGCCGACGGACTGCCCATGGCCGCCCCCGGCGTCGGAGTCGGACAGAACGACGGCTTCACCTTCCAGGCCCGTGCCTTCCTCGACGAGGTCGTCGGCCGCCCCGAAGCCGAATCGCTGCCGCGCTGCGCGCACTTCTCCGACGGCCTCCACGCCCTGCAGGTCCGCGATGCCGTCATCGCCTCGGCCAATGACAACGGAACCACGAAAGAGGTCACAGCATGAAGTACGGCGTCTACACGGCGATCCTCCACGATCGCCCGCTGCCGGAAGCCCTGTCCGTGATCAAGGGACTCGGCCTCGATGCGGCAGAGATCAACGTCGGCGGGTTCCTCCCGCCCGTCCACATGCCCACGATCGATGACATCCTCACCTCGGACGATGCCCGAGACGAGTACCTCGGCACCTTCACCGAGGCGGGGGTCGAGCTGGCGGGCCTCAACGCCAACGGCAATCCCCTCCATCCGAATCCGGAGATCGGTCCCCCGACTCTGGCCGACATCGAGCGGGCCATCAAGGTCGCGAACCGGCTGGGCCAGACGCGCGTGGTGACGATGTCGGGCCTGCCCGGCGCCGATTCCGCGGCCGCCGTGCCGACCTGGATCGTCAACCCGTGGGAGTCGTCCTACCTCGACGTCCGCGACGCCCAGTGGGAGGCCGCGACCCCGATCTGGCGCAACCTCGATCGCCTCGCCTCCGACAACGGCGTGAAGATCGCCATCGAGATGCACCCGCACAACCTCGTGTTCAACCCCGCCACCCTCGAACGCCTCGTCGAGACGATCGGAGCGACGAACGTCGGCGCGGAGATGGACCCCTCCCACCTGTTCTGGCAGGGCATCGATCCCGTCGCAGCCGTCGACCACCTCGGCGAGCTCGTCGTCCACGCAGCAGCCAAGGACGTGCGCATCAACGAGGCCGCACAGATCCACGGCGTGCTCGACGACCGCCACACCCGCTTCACCGGGGACCGGATCACGAACATCCGCGGCGGAGCGGCGATCAGCGCCTGGCCCAAGGGCTCGGCCTGGGACTTCGTCGCCCTCGGCAACGGCCATGACCAGGATTTCTGGAACCGGTTCGTCGCCGCCCTGGCCCGAGTCGACCCGAACATGGCCGTGCACATCGAGCACGAGGACGAGTCGCTCGGCCGGGTCGAAGGACTCGAAACCGCCGCCGAGGTGCTCCTCACGGCCGCACGCACCGTGCCGTCCCCAGCCTGATCGACACGGTCACGCAGTCGGCGTGCGACGCGTCCGACCGCGGCACAGCGACCACGCCGACTGCGTGAACTGAGTCGTTCGGGGACGGCGACCTGAGCGGGTCACCGTCCCCGAACCCTAGCGAGCCGAGTAAGCTCGAAACACAGATCCCCCAATGAGGCAGGAGCCAATGGCACGCGAACCCGAGACCGAACTCCCTGCGGAGTTCTTCGGTCCCCTCGACCGCTCCCCCGGTGCCGCGCCGCTCTACACCCAGATCGCACGCAAGCTCGAAGGCGCCATCGCCGCCGGCACGCTCGTGGCCGGCACCCGGCTCGAGAACGAGGTCGCGATGGCCAAACGCATCGGGCTGTCCCGACCCACGATCCGCCAGGCGATCCAGGACCTCGTCGACAAAGGCCTGCTGGTGCGTCGCCGCGGGATCGGCACGCAGGTGATCCAGCGGCCCGTGGCCCGTCCGGTCGACCTCACGAGCCTCTACGAGGACCTCGAGAAGTCCGGCAATCCGCCCTCGACTGTCGTGCTCTCGCATCGCGTCGAAGCCGCCGACGCCGAGGCGGCCGAACACCTCGGAGTCCACATCGGCACACCCAGCCTCCACCTGCGACGGCTCCGCTTGGTGGGTGCGACACCGCTGGCGGTGCTGCACAATGTGCTGCCGGCTCCCTTCACCGACATCACCGCCGACGAGCTCGTGAGCACCGGCCTCTACGAGACCCTGCGGTCCCGCGGGGTCGTCTTCTCCGTCGCTCAGCAGCGCATCGGCGCGAAGGCCGCCGATTCCGCCGAGGCGGAACTGCTCGACATCGACACGGGCTCACCGCTGCTGACGATGAACCGCACGGCACTCGACCATTCGGGCACCATCGTCGAATGGGGCGATCACTGCTACCGGCCCGACCTCTACTCATTCGAGACGACCCTCGTCTCGCGCTGAGACGCACCGATCCGCACTTCGGCGATGCCTGCGGCCGCGACAATCAGTCACACCGCACACAACGGGAGCCATCCGGCATCGCGCCGTCACGCCTACACCGCATCCTCACACCCACCCGCCACCGCTGTGCCCGCACCCAAGAAATTTCTCCCGCAAGGGGGTGACGGGGCACACGAACAGTGCTATTGTCATGACAAATACTTTGTCCTAACAAATACTCGCAACGGCATCGCCGCCGTAGAGAAGGAAGCTCCACCATGACCTCCTCGCCGACTCCGGCTCCTCGAACCTCACCGTTCGACCTCATCACCATCGGACGCATCGGCGTCGACATCTACCCGCTCCAGGACTCGGTCGGCCTCGAAGAGGTCGAGACCTTCGGCAAGTACCTCGGCGGATCGGCCACGAACGTCGCCGTCGCCGCAGCCAAGCACGGCGTCGACGCCGCCGTCATCACCGCCACCGGCGACGACCCCTTCGGCCGCTACCTGCACAACGAGGTCGCCCGCCTCGGCGTCGACAACCGCTGGGTCGCCACGAACCCGAACTACAACACCCCCGTAACCTTCTGCGAGATCTTCCCGCCCGATGACTTCCCGCTCTACTTCTACCGCGACCCGAAGGCCCCCGACCTCGACCTCACCGAGGCCGACCTCGACCCCGAGCAGGTCGCCTCGGCGAAGATCTTCTGGGCCACCGTCACCGGGCTGAGTGTCGAGCCCAGCCGGGGAACCCACCATGCCGCGTGGGCGGCGCGGAAGCGCGCCGGGCACACCGTCCTCGACCTCGACTACCGCCCGATGTTCTGGGAGTCCCCCGAGATCGCCAGCGCCGAGGTGGCCCGTGCCCTCGAGCACGTCACCGTGGCCGTGGGCAACAAGGAGGAATGCGAAATCGCCGTCGGTGAGACCGAACCCGAACGCGCCGCCGACGCACTCCTCGAACGCGGCGTCGAACTCGCGATCGTCAAACAGGGCCCCAAGGGAGTGCTCGCGAAGACCGCCGACGAACGCGTCGAAGTTCCGCCCTACCCGGTCGACGTAACCAACGGCCTCGGCGCCGGAGACGGATTCGGCGGTGCCCTGTGCCGCGGACTGCTGGCCGGCTGGGACCTCGACTACCTGCTCCGCTTCGCCAATGTCGCCGGCGCGATCGTCGCCACGCGCCGCGAATGCTCGACCGCGATGCCCGCGACCGAGGAGATCACCACCGTCATCGGCGAACCCACCGACTCCGCTGCCGTCGCGGCCGGCGCGAAGGGAGACCACTCGTGACCACCGACGCCACCACAGCACAGACCACGGCCTCAGCTTCCGCCTCGGCGACAGCGAGCCCCATCGTGACCACCGACGCCATCGCTGCCCTCCGCGAGGCCCGCTTCACCGACCCCGGCACGATCACCCGCGCCTGGCAGTCCCGCTCCCGCCGCTCGATCGCCGGGGACGATTCCCGCCTCTTCATCGTCGCCGCCGACCACCCGGCCCGCGGAGCCATGAAGGTCGGCGACGACGCCCTGGCGATGGCCGACCGCGCCGACCTCGTCACCCGCCTGGCCACCGCGCTCTCGCGCCCCGGCGTCGACGGAGTCCTCGCCACCGCAGAGATCCTCGACGACCTCGCGTTTCTCGGCCACCTCGAGAACAAGCTCGCCGTCGGATCGATGAACCGCGGGGGCCTCGCCGGCTCGAGCTTCGAGATCGACGACCGCTTCACCGGCCACACCGTCGACCAGATGGCCCGCGATGGGATCGACCTGGCCAAGACGCTGCTGCGGATCAACCTCGGCGACCCGGCCACAGCCTCGGCGTTGGAAGCCAATGCCGACGCCGTCAATGCCTGCGCCGAGGCGAACCTGCCGGTCATGCTGGAGCCGTTCATGAACGAATGGGTCGACGGCAAGGTCCGCAACCAGCTGACCCCCGAGGCGGTCATCAACTCGATCGGCATCGCCCAGGGCCTCGGCGCGACCTCGACCCACACATGGCTGAAGATCCCCGTCGTCGACGACATGGAACGGGTCATGGCCGCGACCACGCTGCCCACGCTGCTGCTCGGCGGCGAACGCTCGAACGACCCCGAGGCGACCTTCCGCAGCTGGGCGAACGCCCTGGCACTGCCCGGAGTCCGCGGACTCGTCATCGGCCGCTCGATCATCTACCCCGCCGACGGCGATGTCGTCTCGGCCGTCGACCGCGCCGCCGCTCTCGTCCACGGAGAAGAGAGGATCTGAAGTCATGATCAACGAATGGTTCCACACCGCAGGCTCCCTCGCCCGCGAGGGCTTCGACTCCGTCGTCGACGCACAGATCGACGGCTGGGCACACACCGGATTCCGGGCCGTGACCTTGGGCGATGCCTCAGCACTCGCCATCCCGTCCGCACCGCGCACCGGCACGACCGCCTCGGCGAATGATCAGCACCCCACCTCCATCGACCTGCCGGCCGCCGCGGTCGAACGGGTCCTCGTCCCGCTCGCCGGTGAGTCCTTCACCGTCGAGTACACCCTGGCCGACGGCAGCACCGGCAGCCAGACGCTGACCGGCCGAACCTCGGTCTTCCACGGCCCCGCCGACTGCCTCTACCTGCCCACCGGAGCGAGCGCGACCGTGTCCTCGACCGCCGGGCGGATCGCCGTCGCCGAGGCGCCCACCACCGAGGCTCGTCCCGTCCAGTTCCTGCCCGCCGCCGAGGTGCCCGTCGAACTGCGCGGCTCGGGGATCTCGAGCCGCCAGGTCCACAACTTCGCGACTCCGGCCGGACTCGACTGCGTGAAGATCATCGCCTGCGAGGTCATCACCCCCGGCGGCAACTGGTCGTCCTATCCCCCGCACAAGCACGACGAGGCGATCGAAGGCTCCGAATCCCGGCTCGAGGAGATCTACTACTTCGAGACCGCGGTCTCCCGGGGATCGAAGGCCCCCGAGGCGGCCGATCCGTTCTCCCTGTTCTCGACCTACTCCTCGGCCGCGGGAGAGATCACCACCTCGGCGACGGTACGCACCGGCGACATCGCGCTCGTGCCCTACGGCTACCACGGTCCCCTGGCCGCAGCCCCGGGCTACGACAACTACTACCTCAACGTCATGGCCGGCCCCGATGAGGAACGCGTGTGGCTCATCAGCGACGATCCAGCCCACGGCTGGGTGCGCGAGGAATGGGAGAACCTCGACTTCGACTCCCGCCTGCCATACACGGCCGAGACATCCGCGACTTCGAAGGAGAAGTGACATGACGACAACGATGACGGTCGCGCAAGCGCTCACGACATTCCTCGCCCGCCAGTACACGGTCGACGGCGACGTCCGCCAGCGGACTATCGCCGGCATGTTCGGCATCTTCGGTCACGGCAATGTCGCGGGCATCGGCCAGGCCCTGCGCCAGCTCAGCCACGAGGAACCGGGCGCCATGCCCTACCACCAGGGCCGCAACGAACAGGCCATGGTCCACCAGGCCGTGGGCTACGCCCGGATGAACCGCCGGCGTTCGACCTTCGCGGCGGCCGCCTCGGTGGGTCCGGGCGCGGCCAATATGCTCACCGGCGCGGCCCTGGCCACGGCCAACCGCATGCCGGTCCTGCTCCTGCCCTCGGACACCTTCGCCACCCGCGTCTCCGACCCGGTCCTCCAACAGCTCGAACACCCTCACGACACATCACTGCAGGTCACGGACGCGTTCCGGCCGCTCTCCCGGTTCTTCGACCGGGTCGACCGTCCCGAACAGCTCTACTCCATCGCGCTGGCCGCGATGCGCGTGCTCACCGACCCGGCCGAGACCGGGGCCGTGACCATCGCCCTGCCAGAGGACGTCCAGGCCGAGCTCATCGAGGTCCCCGATGAGTTCCTCACCGAACGCGAATGGCACATCCGCCGCCCGCTGCCCGAACCCGGACCGCTCGACCGTGCCGTCGAGGCGATCCGGAATGCGAAGGAACCGCTCATCATCGCCGGCGGCGGTGTCCTCTACTCCGAAGCCGAGAACGAACTCAAGTCCTTCGCCGAGGCGACCGGGATTCCCGTGGCCACCACCCACGCCGGCGGCGGAGTCCTCGACCACGATCATCCGCTCAACCTCGGCGGAGTCGGCGCCACCGGGTCGACCGCCGCGAACCGGATCGCCTCCTCGGCGGACGTGGTCATCGGCATCGGCACCCGCTACAGCGATTTCACGACCTCGAGCCGCACCGCCTTCGACAACCCTGACGTCAGCTTCGTCAACCTCAACATCGCCGGCTTCGACGCCTACAAGCACGGCAGCCGGTACCCGCTCATCGCCGATGCCCGGGCCGGTCTGCTGGGACTGCACGAGCGCCTCGGCGACTTCCGTGTCGCTGACGCGCTCACACGGAAGGTCGAGACGGAGAAGGCGAGCTGGACCGCCGAGGTCGACGCCTCCACCGCGCCCACCGGCGCCGAGCTGCCCGGTCAGCCCGAGATCATCGGCGCCGTCAACCGCGCCACGGGACCGCGCGACGTCGTCGTCCAGGCCGCTGGTTCCCTGCCCGGTGACCTGCAGAAACTCTGGCGGACCCGCGATGCGCTGGGTTACCACGTCGAATACGCGTTCTCGTGCATGGGCTACGAGATCGCCGGCGGACTCGGCGTGCGCCGAGCCATCGACGCCGCCCGCGACGACCGGGACGTCGTCGTCATGGTCGGCGACGGGTCCTACCTCATGCTGCACACTGAGCTGCTGACCGCGGTCGCCGAAGGGCTCAAGCTCATCGTCGTCCTCATCCAGAACCACGGCTACGCCTCGATCGGGCACCTGTCCGAAACGGTCGGTGCTCCGCGCTTCGGCACCTGGTACCGCAAGTACGACGCCGACGACCCTGAGTTCCGCACCGACGAGATCCTGCCCGTCGACCTCGCCGCGAACGCCCGCTCCTACGGCATCGACGTCGTCGAGATCGAGCCCGGGAACTCCGCGAGCGCCCGACTCGCCGAGGCGGTCGAAGCCGCCCGTGCCTCGGAGTCCTCCACGCTCATCCACATCAACTCCGACCCCTTGGTCTACGCCCCGGACGGCGAGGGATGGTGGGACGTGCCGGTCGCAGCCACCTCGACGATGGACGAGACCCAGGACGCCCGCACCGCCTATGAGGAGGAGCGCAGCACGCAGCGGGCGCTGCTCTGACCTCCTTCAGATCACCTGCGCATCACGCAACCCGATTCGAGACGCGCCCCCGCCCTCGATTCAGACGAACATCACCGACACCAAGGATTCACCCATGACGACGCAGTCACTTCGCATCGGCACCGCCCCCGACTCCTGGGGAGTCTGGCTGCCCGACCACCCCGGCCAGGTCCCCTGGCAGCGCTTCCTCGACGAGGTGGTCGAAGCCGGCTACACCTGGATCGAACTCGGCCCCTACGGCTACCTGCCCACGGACCCGAACCAGCTGCGCGAGGAACTCGGCAGCCGCGGCCTCAAGCTCTCCGGCGGGACCGTGTTCACGGGGTTCCACAAGACCGATGATCAGTTCGACCGAGCCTGGAAGCAGGCCGAAGCGGTCGCGGCGCTGACCGCCGATCTCGGAGGCGAGCACATCGTCGTCATCCCTGACCTGTGGCGTTCGGACACCACCGGACAGGCCCTGGAGTCGCGCACTCTCGACGACGAGCAGTGGGCCCGCATGGCCGCCGGCCACGACGCCCTCGGCAAGGCACTGTTGGAGGAGTTCGGTCTCCACCAGCAGTTCCACTCCCATGCAGACTCCCATGTCGGCACGCATTCCGAGGTCGAACGCTTCCTCGAGCTCACCGATGAGCGCTTCACGAACCTCTGCCTCGACACCGGCCACTTCTCCTATTACGGAGGCGACAACCTGGGTCTCATCCAGGACCACCCGTCCCGGATCGGCTACCTCCACCTCAAGCAGGTCGACCCGGTGAAGATCTTCGACGTGCTCAAATCCGATACTCCGTTCGGAGATGCGGTGGCCGACGGGATCATGGTCGAACCCGATCAGGGCATTCCGCCGCTCGACCCGATCATCGACGCCGTCGCCGCCCTCGATGAGAACATCTTCGCCATCGTCGAACAGGACATGTTCGGCTGCAGCGTCGACGCCCCGTTCCCGATCGCTCAGCGGACTCTGGCAACCATCCTCGGCTCGACATCAGCCGCGGTCGTCGACCGCTGACCATCAGACCACGAACACACAGGAGTGACAGTGAACGATTCCGCCCAACCACGAGACTTCCGCGTCGGCGTCGTCGGCGCAGGCATGATGGGAGCCGACCATGTCAAACGCATCACCTCTACGATCAGCGGAGCCAGGGTCTCTGCCATCGTCGACCCCGACGAGGCCAGGCTCGCCGCGGCGCTGGAGGACGCACCAGGGGCCAAGGGATACGCCCGCATCGAAGACGCTCTCGACGAGAGCGCTGTCGACGGAGTTCTCATCGCCACCCCCGGATTCCTCCACGAGCAGGTTCTCCTGCCCTGCCTCTCCGCCGGCCTTCCGATCCTCTGCGAGAAGCCGCTGACGACGGATCCGGAATCGTCCTGGCGGGTCCTCGAGGCCGAACAGGCCACCGGCAGACAGCTCATCCAGGTCGGCTTCATGCGCCGATTCGACCCCGAATACCGACAGCTGCGGGAACTCGTCGCGAACGAGCAGGCCGGTGAGCTGCTCATGCTCCGCTGCGCTCACCGCAATCCGGCGGTGCCCGACTCATATCAGCAGGAATCACTCATCAACGACTCGGTCGTCCATGAGTTCGATGTCGTGCCGTGGTTGGCAGGCTCCCCCATCGTCTCCCTCGAGGTCAAGCACGCTCGCCGCAACCGACTGGCGCCCGAACGTCTCAAGGAGCCGATCCTCGTGCTCATGGAGCTCGAGAACGGAACGCTCGTCGATCTCGAGATGAACGTGAGCATCCAGTTCGGCTACCAGGTGAC
This sequence comes from Brevibacterium sp. Lmc1, assembly GCF_057654315.1. Taxonomy (NCBI): domain Bacteria; kingdom Bacillati; phylum Actinomycetota; class Actinomycetes; order Micrococcales; family Brevibacteriaceae; genus Brevibacterium; species Brevibacterium sp. Lmc1. The sequence continues at coordinate 3,589,355 of NZ_CM172803.1, forward strand.
CACCGAGGCGGTCTTCGACTCCGGCATCGCCCGGATCGGAGAGTCCCACGGTATGCAGCTGTGGCATCAGGGACGTTCCGGTGTTGCCGAGCACGCCGACTTCACCACTCGCTTCGCCACGGCCTACGACAACCAGGTGCAGACATGGGTCGACGCGGCCAGGCAGGGAACCATCGCCGGGCCTTCGGCCTGGGACGGCTACAGGGTGGCCGTGGCCTGTCAGGAGGGCGTCGCCTCTCTTCTCGACGGCAAGCCCCGCACGCTCGACATCCCCAAAACTCCCGCCTTCTACCTCTGACCCGACAGCCCGCCCACTGGATCACCTGGAGCACCGATGAAGATCGCCTACGATCCCACCCCACTGCATCACACGCACCGACTGCTCGACTTCCCGGCCGCCACGGCGGATCTCGGGTTCGAACACCTGCAGCTGACCCCGCACCCGGATTTCGCGACCCACTTCCGCTACCCGAAGATGGACCGCGACCTCATCCGCCGATTCGGCCAGGCCGTCAATGCCGCAGGCATCACAGTGCCGGCTCTGCTGCCGGTGCAGCGGATCGCTTGGCCCGACGAAGCCAAGCGCGTGGCAGCGGTGAAGAACTTCCGCCGCATCATCGAGATCGCCGTCGACCTCGGTGTGGACACCATCAACACCGAGTTCAGCGGCCGGCCGGAAGCGTTCGAGGATTCCGAGGAATCGTTCTACCGGTCGATGGACGAGCTGCTGCCGATCATCGAGAAGGAAGGGCTGCGGCTCAACTTCGACCCGCATCCCGACGACTTCGTCGAAGACGGCCACGAGGCATGGCGGGTCCTGCGCGGCCTCGACTCCGAATCCATCGGCTTCGTCTACGTCGCCCCGCATACGTTCCACTACGGTGACTGCCTCGAGACCCTCGTCGACGAACTCGGCGAGCGCCTCCGGGCGGTCTACATCTCCGATGCCTACGATCACCGGGCCTCACACGGGTTGCGGTACATCGCGAATCCGCCGACCACCTCGGCGAGGGTTCACCAGCATCTCAAGGTCGGAGACGGCGACGTCGACTTCGACGCGCTCTTCGCCGCATTGCAGCGGACGGGTTTCCTCGACCTTCCGGAGTCCCTCATCGTGTCCAACGTCTTTGCTGAGAACGAGAACAACGAGTCAGTCAGCCGCTTTCAGAAGCGACGAATCGATGACCTGATCAGAGAGCAGGGAGGTCCGACAGTCTGACAATCGCAGCACCGAGCCGACCCCGCGTCGTCGGGCTGGCTCGTACCCACTGATCGAACCACATAAGCGCACCATCCGCACCACTACTGAATAGCCAACCTCAACCGCACCGCCACGGCGTGGTGCGGCTACCCCGTCGCGCCGCAATTCAGCGCTGCCGCGGCGGAACGATTGAGAATCATTCAAAGGAGAGTGAACGCCATGAGCGGTCAAGTGAAATCGCTGGTGGAACTTCCGCCCGACACCAAGGGTCCGCACACCTCACGCCTGGGCATCATCGCCGTCGTCGCCACCTTCGGCGGCCTGCTGTTCGGCTACGACACCGGGGTCGTCAACGGTGCCCTCGAACCGCTGACGCACGACTTCGGACTGACTCCGCGGACCGAGGGCCTCGTCGTCAGCTTCCTCACCATCGGAGCCGCCTTCGGCGCAGTCGCCGGCGGACGTCTCTCCGACGACTTCGGGCGACGATCGAACATCATCCTTCTGGCGATGTTCTTCATCGTCGGAACTCTGGCGTGTTCGTTGGCACCGAACTGGCAGTTCCTCGCTGGAGCCCGGTTCTTCCTCGGCCTGGCGGTCGGCGCGGCTTCGACGACGGTACCGGTCTATCTGGCCGAACTCGCACCGTTTGAGAAACGCGGATCACTCGTGACCCGCAATGAGGTGATGATCGTCGTCGGTCAGTTCGCGGCCTTCGTCATCAATGCGGTCATCTTCAACGTATGGGGTGAACACGATCATGTGTGGCGCTATATGCTCGCCGTCGCCGTGCTGCCGGCAATCGCACTGCTTGTGGGCATGATCTTCCTGCCGGAGAGTCCGCGTTGGCTGATTTCGAAGAAGCGCGATGGTCAGGCGCTCGAGGTCCTCAAACTGGTCCGGTCCGACGAACGTGCCGAGGCCGAAATGAGAGAGGTCGAACTCCTCGCCGAGCAGGAAGAGGTCGCCAAAACCGGTGGGGTGTCGGACCTCGCCTCGAAATGGGTGCTCAGACTCGTCCTCATCGGCGTCGGCCTCGGCGTCGCTCAGCAGCTGACCGGTATCAATTCGGTGATGTACTACGGCACCCAGCTGCTCACCGATGCCGGCTTCTCCGCAGATGCCGCGATCATCGCGAACACGTTCAACGGACTCTTCTCCGTCCTCGGCGTCACCGTCGGGATCATGCTCATCAACCGCCTGCCGAGGCGGTTCATGCTTCTCGGCGGGTTCATCCTCACCAGCTCTTTCCATCTGCTCATCGGCCTCTCGGCCGTGTTCCTGCCTGACGGCACGTTCAAGGCCTACGCGATCCTCGTGTTCGTCATCCTGTTCGTCTTCTCCATGCAGGGAACGCTCGGACCGCTCGTGTGGCTCATGCTCGCCGAGATCTTCCCACTGAAGATCCGCTCGTTCGCAATGGGCATCTGCGTCTTCGCCCTCTGGCTGGCCAATGCCGCGGTCGCACAGTTCTTCCCGAGCGTGGTCAGCGGCCTCGGCATCGCGAACACGTTCTTCCTCTTCGCCGCCCTCGGCGTGCTGGCACTGCTGTTCATCTACTTCTTCGTCCCCGAGACCCGGAACAAGACCCTCGAAGACCTCGAAGCAGAGTTCCGCACGAAGTACGGTGAGTGACGTGACGAGTCCGTTCCCGCCCGCATTGCCGGCACTGGTCGTCCTGCCGCCGATGCTCACTCCACCGCCCGCATCAGCTTCATCGTTCATCTTCTTTCGTGAAGGAGCCCATCATGTCGATCCTCGTCGCCGTCACTGACCGCGCGGAAGGCGCAGCGGCAGTCACCGCCGCCATCGCCGAAGCCAGGCTCTTCGACACCGATCTCGTCATCGTTCCGCTCGGCATCGCCGCGTCGTTCGACACCGCCGCGCTCGACGAGAGCGGAATCAGCTACACCGTCGTCGCACGCAAGGGACGCGGCGACCGCGATCCCGCCGAGGCGGTCCTCGACGAACTCGACGACCGTTCGGACGTCGACCGGCTCGTCATCGGGATGCGACGTCGGTCCCGGGTGGGCAAGATGCTCATCGGCTCTGTGAGCCAGAGGCTGCTCCTCGACTCTCCGGTTCCGGTGCTCGCAGTCAAGGACTGAGCCCACCGTCGACCGCCCGGCCACGCGACCGTCGTTTCAACGAATCGACGGTCGCGTTCCCGCACCGTCGTCCTATCGCGATCGTCCGTCCCCGCGGACCGGAGGGTGGCCGGGCAGTTGGCGCGCTGCGTCCTCGGGGTTGCCGGTCAGCTCGACGACTCCGCGGTCGAGCGCGGCCTGGGCCAGCTGCGGATACCCCGCCGCCGAGGCGGCCCGAGCGATCGCCTCGACCGCCGACCTCGCGGACTGCCGACCGGTCCCTGCGAACCAGATCCAGCGGCCGTCGATCGACCGTGGAATCGGGTCGAGGGCCAGTGTGACTCGTCTGCGTCCGCGCCTGGCATCCTCGGCCGAGCAGGCGACGAAGTGGACACCGTTCTTCGTCCACCACGACGCCCGCAGAGTCGACTGAGCGATCTGTCCCTGGAGTCCGACCTCTTTGAGATATCTGTTCGCACCAGCGACCCCGACGATGCTGCCGGGCGTGATCTGCCCATAGGGAATGGCGTAGGGACGAATCCCCGGGGCAACAGAGCCGACAAGGATTCCTCGTTCGCAGACGATGAGCCGCTCACCCGAGAGATAGAGAAGGATCAGACCGAACATCACCGCGAAGATGATGCCCGGAGCAACCGCCAGCAGCGGCGTCTCCCCCGGGTTGATGAATGTCAGAACTGTGAAGAGCATCCACCCGAGGACGAACCCCGTCACCGTCTTCGGTCCTGGGCGGTCGGCGAACACCTCGATGACCTCACCGAGCTCTTCACGATGGCGACGGGCTTTCCGCATCTCAGCACCCAACAGAACCCCAACCTTCGAATCGACGCCCGGATCAGCCTGACTCCGGGCATACGAAAAAGTCCCTCACCGGCAATCCTGCCAGGTGAGGGACTCTCGTTCTGTGCGCCACGAGGGATTCGAACCCCCAACCTTCTGATCCGTAGTCAGATGCTCTATCCGTTGAGCTAGTGGCGCATGTCGCTCGGACTCACGCCCTGCAACTCGAACAACTATACACACCAGTTTCACCGAAGCTCAAATCGCACCCACGTGCGCTTCGCCACATTCGCACTCACGGTCAGAGCCGCCTCGGCGAGAGGGCATGAAATCGCAGATTTCAGCCGTCAATCATCGCTGAAACAAATCGTCAAATATTTGAAACAACACGTCATCCAATTGTTGCATTCACGTCAATGACCCTCTGGCTGTGATCCAATGCACATCTTCGAGTGACCGAAACGCGCGTTTTTCGCTTCCGCTCCCATCCTACGGTGGATATGTACCAACCGCTCGACGGGCGCCAGCCGCCGGAGACGAAACCCCACACCCGATTGACCAGGAGACCACTCATGACTGTCCTCGACCATGATGTCGTCGCTGACCAGCTGAAGAACGCACCGACCGAGAACAAGTCGGTGCTCTCGTTCGTCAGCCGGATCGCCGCCCTGACAACCCCGGACGACATCGTCTGGATCGATGGTTCCGAAGCACAGAAGAACGAGATCGCTGAGAAGCTCGTCGAAGCCGGCACCATCCAGCGTGTCAACGGCACCAAGGACTCCTACTACGCGGCCTCCGACCCCGAGGACGTCGCCCGCGTCGAGGGCCGGACCTACATCTGCTCCGAAGACGAGAAGGATGCCGGTCCACTCAACAACTGGGTCGCTCCCGCGGAGATGAAGGAAACGCTCAACGGTCTGTTCGAGGGTTCGATGCGCGGCCGCACCATGTACGTCATCCCCTTCGTCATGGGCCACGCCGAGGCGGACCAGCCGATGTTCGGCATCGAGGTCACCGATTCGGCCTACGTCGTCCTCTCCATGCTCGTCATGGCTCGCTCGGGCAAGTACGCCCTCGATGCGATCGACGCCCAGGACGCGAAGTTCGTCGAGTGCGTCCACTCCGTCGGCGCTCCGCTGGAAGAGGGACAGGAAGACGTCGCCTGGCCCTGCAACACCACCAAGTACATCACCCACTTCCCCGAAGACCGCGCCATCTGGTCCTACGGATCCGGCTACGGCGGCAACGCCCTGCTGGGCAAGAAGTGCTACGCGCTGCGCATCGCCTCCGCGATCGCTCGCGACGAAGGCTGGCTGGCCGAGCACATGCTCATCCTCAAGCTGACGAGCCCTGAAGGCGTCGTCAAGTACGTCGCCGCTGCGTTCCCCTCGGCCTGCGGCAAGACGAACCTCGCCATGATCGAACCGACCATCCCCGGATGGAAGGCCGAAACCCTCGGTGACGACATCGCGTGGATGCGCTTCGGCGAAGACGGCCAACTCTACGCCGTCAACCCCGAATTCGGACTCTTCGGAGTCGCCCCGGGCACCGGTTACACCACGAACCCGACCGCGATGCGCGCCATCGAGGCCGGCGGCAACATCTTCACCAACGTCGCACTGACCGACGACGGTGACGTGTGGTGGGAAGGCAAGACCGACGAGGCACCTGCTCACCTCACCGACTGGAGGGGCAACGACTGGACGCCTGAGTCCGACACCCCGGCCGCTCACCCGAACTCGCGTTTCTGCACCCCGATCGCGAACGTTCCGACCCTGGCTCCCGAGTGGACCAACCCGAATGGTGTGCCGATCTCGGCCATCCTCTTCGGCGGTCGCCGCAAGACCACGATGCCGCTCGTGACCGAGACCCAGGACTGGACCCACGGTGTGTTCATGGGCTCGGTGCTCTCCTCGGAGACCACCGCAGCTGCCACCGGTGCCGTCGGCGTCGTCCGCCGCGACCCCATGGCGATGCGTCCGTTCATCGGCTACAACGTCGGTGACTACCTGCAGCACTGGATCAACATCGGCAACACCGAGGGCGCCCAGCTGCCGAAGATCTTCTACGTCAACTGGTTCCGCCGCGACGACGACAACTCGTTCCTGTGGCCCGGATTCTCCGAGAACTCGCGCGTCCTCAAGTGGGTCTTCGAGCGCGTCACCGGCACCGCCGATGCGCAGGAATCCCCGCTCGGCCTCACCCCGGTCGAAGGCGGCCTGGACACCGAGGGCCTCGACTTCACCGACGAGCAGCTGCGCAAGGCTCTCGCCATCAAGCCCGAAGAGTGGGAGACCGAACTCGGCCTCATCGAGGAATGGTACGCCGAACTCGGCGATTCGGTTCCGGCCGAACTCCGCGCCGAGGTCGACAACCTCCGCCAGCGCCTCGGCCTCGCCTGAGTCGTTTGGCTGAGTTTCTTAGCTGTGTGGCTAGCCTGAGCCGTTTGGTTTCATCGCTGACAGTCTGAGCCGTCCGTTCATCGGCAATCCCCCAACCGCCGCCGAGGTGGTTGGGGGATTGTCGTATTTCGTTGCGGGTGCGCGTTCGACCGTTTGAGCCCGCCGCTGATCCGTGAGTGCCTCCGGGCTATAGGGCCGAAGCCGCGCAGACTCAGCAATGCGCCGCCTGCGCCCCATGAACCTCACGGAGAAATACCAACACATCACGCGGTTTCGCTTTGAGCTCCTTTAGTAGGCGATAGGTGACCTTCTCCGGCTTCCTCGGCTTGCCGATCAGTGCGTTCTGATGAGCGGTCGACCCACGGGCAGTGATCGTCACGAACAGGGCGTCCGGAAGCGGATATTTCCTCCACTCGAACTCTCCCCCGATGTCGACGACGCCTGACCACGGCGTTGCGAACTGACGGAGGCGTCCGCCCGGTTTCCACCGTGAGGACTCCACGCCCCACCGCGAGATGACCAACTGTGGTCGCAAAAGGGGAAAGACGAACGTCCATAACACTGCACCAACGCCGAAGAGCACCAAGCCGATGGCAAAGACCACAAGGAAGAAGAAGACCGGCCACCCGCCGAAGCCAGGGGACATCGGGTTCCAGGTCGAGGCGGGGGTGACGACGAACATGAGGATGATCGCTCCGACGAACAGCCAACAGATGAGTGCCATCGCGAAAGTCTTGACCAGGTTTGTTCGCAGTACGACGCGTCCATCGCGCCGCATTGCTGCATGCCATTGGTCGATGCGCCGGCGATCGGCTTTGGCGATCTCCTTCTGCAGATCAGCGGCATGTCGAGGATTGTGCGGCGGAATTCTCACAAGAAGAGTTTAGGACGAAACCGCCGGTCGCCCAGCAAGCGCATAATGCAGCTCCCCTGCCCAAAACATCCCTGTGCAGCTGTAGGAATTGGAACTGACGAGAGAAATCGCCGCTGCAAGCGGCACGCGCACTTTGTCATTTCACAAAATGTTCCTGCGCTTGGAGCAGGAATGCCAGCCTTTCGCGTGAGCCTCCTCGCAATAGATGACTGAGGAGATAGGTTCTCTGCCCATCAGAAGCTGCTCTGAGACTTCTCTTCCTAGGCAACAGCAGAGTGTTCTTCACTGTCGGCCCGGTCGCCCTGATTCGAACGTGAAGTGTCGAACGCAACGGCCACATTCGTGGCGGTGCTGTGTGCGGATAGAACCCATCGATGATGTCTATGTCAGACCAAGCGGCAGAGAACCGGGTTGAGCTGCCTCCGGGAGCCCACCAGATGGTGCGGATTCCCCACCGGGAGATGATCGTCCGAGGTCGGAAAAGTGGAACAGCGACAGTGAACATCAGCGCCCCGATTCCCGACACCGCTAGACCCGCGGCGAAGATGGCACCGGAGAGTATCGAGACCGCCCAGCTGCTCGGACTTTCGAGCGGCTCCCACACGGGAATCCAGATCGGTGCCGGTGTTCCTACAAACGGAAGCGCGAGGCAGACTGAAAACGCCCACGTGATCACAGCAAATCCCAGGGTCTTAAAGAACCCGGTCCGCAGCACCATCTGCCCGGTCCGATCGAGCTCCTTGACCCACCGACTGACAAGTTGCGGGTCCGCCTCACCTATTGCGTTGCGCACATAGGATGGCAGCTCATCGCCCGTATCCGAATGCCCCATGGACGGAATTCTATTTGTTCGTCTCGGCTCTGCCCGCGAAAGCACGCCGCGGGCACACCCATGCGGCAACGCTGTTCCCTTACGCGCGTCTCATAACCAAGAGGCAGTCGCAAAACACTGTCGCAGTGCCAAAACACCCTGGTGCAACTGTAGGAGTAGCCGCTATCGGTGACCGACGGCAATCCAGAGGTTGGTTATGCCACCAACGGTGAGGGATGCTCACCGGGCCAGGTAAGCTCAGGCGCCGTGGAGGGCCGGGACGATGAGGTAGACGCCGAGCAGCACGACCGCTCCGCAGATGCCGAAGACCGCCCAGTAGCCGACCGGCAGCGCTGAGCTGCTGCGGCCCTCCTCGACGCGGTCGAGGTGCGCGGCGCGCATCCGCACTCCGACGGAGAACAGAGTGATGACGATGATGGCCGAGACCCATGTCGCGGCTGCAACGATGGCGAACGAACTCCACTCGATCATTTCGCGTCTCCCTTATCGCTCGCATCTGCCCTGCTCGCATCTGCCCTGCCCGCATCGGCTCCGGTGTTCGAGGCCCGGCCCGCATCGGCTCCGGAAGCAGATCCGGTCGACGATGAACTCGTCTTCGCAGCCTCGGCGGGAACCGCCCCGTTCTTCTTCGCATCGCGGTGGGCACGGCGCTTCTCTTTCGCCGCCTGCTTCTCCGCCCAGGCCTCGTATCGAGCTTCTCTCTTCTCCTGAGCACGTTTGCGGTTGCGGTCCTTACGCAGCTTGCGCTTGCGGCCGCGGATGTTGACGGCCTCGCCGACGGTGTCGAAGTTCGAGATGTCCGTCTCCTCGACCCGGCGGGAACTGAGGTAGATCCACAGCACCACGACCACGGCGATGACCGTGTCGACGACGACGCCGACCGTTCCCAGGTGAGCGATGCCGGCGGCGATTCCGCCGACGATCGCGGCGGCCGGAATCGTCAGCAGCCAACCGGATGCGATCCGTCCGGCCGTCGACCACTGGACATCGGCGCCCTTGCGGCCCAGTCCCGAACCGAGCACGGAGCCGGAGGCGACCTGCGTCGTCGACAGAGCGAAGCCGAGGTGGGAAGAGGCGAGGATGGCGGCCGCCGTCGACGTCTCGGCCGACAGTCCCTGAGCGGGCTTGACCGTCGTCAGCTTCGTGCCGAGAGTGTCGATGATGCGCCATCCGCCGACATAGGTGCCCAGCGCGATCGCCAGAGCACATGCGGTGATCACCCAGATATGCGGGCCGGTGCCGTGCTCCTGCAGGTTGGCGGAGACGAGCACGAGGGTGATGACGCCCATCGTCTTCTGCGCATCATTTGTTCCGTGGGCGAGCGCCACCAGCGAGGACGAGAAGATCTGCCCGTACTTGAACGGTGCACGCCGGGCGGTCTTGCCCTCCTCGTTGCGGCGAGTGATCACGTAGGCGATCTTCGTGCACAGGTAGGCGCTGAATCCGGCGATGAGCGGGGCAGCCAGAGCCGGGATGACGACCTTGGACAGGAACACTCCGTAGTCGACGGAGTTGAGTCCGGCACCGACGATGGCCGCACCGATGAGGCCCCCGAAGAGTGCGTGGGACGAGGATGATGGCAGGCCGAAGCGCCATGTCGCCATGTTCCAGATGATGGCTCCGATGAGGCCGGCGAGGATGAAGTCGGGAGTGATCTGGACTCCCCCGCCGCCTTCCTTGATGATGCCGCCCGAGATGGTCTTGGCCACCTCGGTGGAGAGGAAGGCACCGACGAGGTTGAGGATCGCGGCAAGCGTGACCGCCGCCTTCGGTTTGATGGCCCCGGTCGCGATCGGTGTGGCCATGGCATTGGCCGTATCGTGAAAGCCATTGGTGAAGTCGAAGAACAGTGCCAGTGCGATGACGAGCACGACGACGAAGATGATTTCCACTAATCGACCTTGGGTGTAGACACTATTCGGACCGTGGATGATGCAGCTGACGGCCAGCCATCACTATCCCGCAGAAGTCTACCCACAGATTCAACCGCTCTTCACCCGCAATTCGACCCTACTCCACCTCATTCACCTTTTGTTCACTTTTGACGTGCGCAAACGGGCCCCGCCCGGCCGAGAGTGCAATAGCACTCACATTCCGAACGGGGCCCGAAAACAGCAATCCCTCGCCGAGGCGGCTCCCCGCCTCACGCAGTCAACCGCGGAAACCGCGGCGTGACTTCGCCGAGGCGACTCCTCCTTCACGCGTGACGAATCTACTCCGTGACGTACCGATCCGCGACGTCGAGTGCCCGATCCAGGGCGGCGAGTCCGAACCTGACATCCTCGTCCGGAGTGTTCAGCGGCGGCACGACGTGGATGCGGTTGAAGTTCGCGAACGGCAGCACGCCTTCGGCCTTAAGCGCTGCGATGACCTCGTTCATCTCCGGTGAGCTGCCGCCGTAGGCCGCCAGCGGCTCCTTCGTCGTCCGGTCCTTCACGAGCTCGACGGCCCAGAAGCAGCCGAGACCCCGGACATCCCCGACCGAGGGGTGGCGCTGCGCCATCTCCCGCAGAGTCGGGCCGATGATGTCCTCGCCGAGGCGCTCGGCATTGGCGATCATCCCCTCGTCCTCCATCGCGGTGATCGTCGCGACCGCTGCCGCACAGGCGAGCGGATGTCCCGAGTAGGTCAGTCCGCCCGGGTATGCCCGGTCGCGGAAGGTCTCGAAGATCGCGTCCGAGATGGCGACTCCGCCGAGCGGGACGTATCCGGAGTTCACGCCCTTGGCGAAGGTGATGAGGTCCGGGGTGACGTCCCAGTGGTCGACGGCGAACCAGCGACCGGTGCGGCCGAATCCGGCCATCACCTCGTCGGCGATGAAGACGATCCCGTACCTCGCCGTCAGTTCCCGCACGCCGGCGAGGTAGCCGGCCGGTGGGGCGTAGATCCCCGCGGTGCCCGGCACGGTCTCGAGGATGAGGGCCGCGATATTGCCGGGCCCCTCGAGGGTGATCATGTCCTCGAGATGGGCCAGCGCCCGCTGCGTCTCCTCGGCCTCGGACGTCGAGTTGAAGTACGACCGGTAGGGGTAGGCAGGCATGAAGTGGACGATGCCCTCAGCGGAGTAGTCGTTGGCGAACCTGCGCGGGTCACCGGTGACGTTGACGGCCAGCTGCGTGCCGCCGTGGTAGCTGCGGTAGGCCGAGAGCACCTTCGTCCGACCGGTGTGCAGTCGGGCCATCCGGATCGCGTGCTCGTTCGCATCGGCTCCCCCGTTTGTGAAGAACACATGGTCGAGGTCGCCCGGGGTGCGTTCGGCGATGAGTCGGGCCGCCTCGGAGCGGGCGTCGTTGACGTGCTGCGGCGCGATGGTGCACAGCCGGCCGGCCTGCTCCTGGATGGCCGCAACGACGGCCGGGTGCTGATGGCCGATATTGGTGTTGACCAGCTGCGAAGACATGTCGAGCAGCTTTCGACCCTCACCGTCCCAGACGTAGGGGCCGGCGGCGTCGACGATCGTCAGCGGGTCGAACGGCCCCTGAGCCTGCCAGGAGTGGAAGACGTGCGCACGGTCGAGTTCGTGGGCACGTCGCCCGGCCTCGATCTGCTGCGCATCGATCCGATCAGCGCCCGAGCGATCAGCGTCGAGGTGCGATTCGGTGAGCGGGGAATCCGCGGTGGTGGTCATGTCAGGGCTCCTTCGCCGAGGTGGTTCGTCGTTGCGTGAACGTCCGCCCCGGGTCGGGGCGGACGTCAGTGGTGGTCGGTTCAGTCGTTGGTGGGGAATCCGAGGTTGAGTCCGCCGTGGCTGGGATCGAGCCAGCGTGAGGTGACGACCTTGCCGCGGGTGAAGAAGTGGACGCCTTCGTCACCGTAGGCGTGAGTGTCGCCGAACAGCGAGTTCTTCCATCCGCCGAAGGAGTAGTAGCCCACGGGCACGGGGATGGGCACGTTGATGCCGACCATACCGACCTCGACCTCGTTCTCGTATCGGCGGGCAGCACCGCCGTCGTTGGTGAAGATCGCGGTGCCGTTGCCGTAGGGGTTGGAGTTGATGAGGTCGATGCCCTCGTCGTAGCCGGGGACGCGGACGACGGCGAGGACGGGTCCGAAGATCTCATCGGTGTAGATCGACATGTCGGGGGTGACGTTGTCGAAGAGGGTCGGGTTGAGGAAGAATCCCTCGGCCGGGGTGTTCTCTCGGCCGTCGAGGACGACGGTGGCTCCCGCCTCGGCGCCGGCATCGATGTAGCCGGCAACCTTGTCGCGGTGGGCGGCGGTGACCAGTGGTCCCATGTCCGGCTCGGTGGCACCGTCACCCACGCGCAGTGTCTTGGTGCGTTCAGCGATCTTCGCCACGAGCTCATCGGCGATGGAGTCGACAGCGACGACCACGGAGATCGCCATGCAGCGCTCACCTGCGGCGCCGTAGCCGGCGTTGACGGCGGCGTCGGCGGCGAGGTCGAGGTCCGCATCGGGCAGGACGAGCATATGGTTCTTCGCTCCGCCGAGCGCCTGGACGCGCTTGCCGGTGGCGGTGCCGTTCTCGTAGACGTATTTTGCGATCGGGGTCGACCCGACGAAGGACACCGAGGCGACCTCGGGGCTCTCGAGGATCGTGTCGACGGCTTCCTTGTCACCGTGGACGACGTTGAACACGCCATCGGGCAGCCCGGCTTCCTTCCACAGCTCGGCGAGCCAGTTCGCGGCCGAGGGGTCCTTCTCCGAGGGCTTGAGCACGACGGTGTTTCCGGTGGCGATGGCCACGGGGAAGAACCACATCGGGACCATGGCCGGGAAGTTGAAGGGAGAGATGATCGCGGAAACGCCGATCGGCTGGCGCAGGGAGTGGACGTCGATGTTCGTCGAGGCGTTCTCCGTATGACCGCCGCGCAGGTGGCCCGCGATGCCGCACGCGAATTCGACGACTTCCTGGCCGCGGGCGACCTCGCCGAGAGCGTCGGAGACGACCTTGCCGTGTTCGGCGGTGATGATCTCGGCCAGTTCCTGCTTCCGAGCGTTGAGCAGTTCGCGGAAGTTGAAGAGGACAGCGGTCCGCTTGGCCAGGGACGTGTCGCGCCAGGCGGGGAACGCGGCGGATGCTGCGGCGATCGCCGATTCCACGGTGGCCTTCGACCCCAGGGCCACCTGGCCGCTGACGACTCCGGTGGCCGGGTTCGTGATATCGCCGAGGCGGGTGTCGGTGTCCGCGGTGACGGTCCGTCCGTTGATCCAGTGGGAGAGCGTTGCCATGAAGAGTCCTTCTGCGTCGTCGGTACGTCGGTTGAGTCCATCCTCTGTCCGCTTTGCCGATCTCGGAAGTGTCAGAATGTCAGAATCTTCGCCCTCGGCTTTACACTGTGTCAATGGACACTGCACGGGAGTCGAGCGGGGCATCGTTGAGCATCGCCGGTCTGCTCGAGTTCGAGGAGATCAGGGCTGCAGAGCCTGCGGTACTTGCCGGCGAGGCAGGCCTCGACCGGGCTATCCGCTGGGTCCACATCGCCGATTCCGAGCATGTCGAGCGCTTCCTCGAGGGTGGTGAGCTCGTGTTGACCACCGCCACGGCCTTCCGCCACTCGCCTGCGGCGATGACGGAGTTCCTCGACCAGCTCGAGCGCGCAGGTGCGGCTGGGACGATCATCGAACTCGTCGATGAGAACTCGACCCACGATGAGGAAGCGCGCGAGATCGCGGCCGCGGCCGCCTCGGCGAGGGAACTGCCTGTCATCGTCCTGCCGCGTCGGGTGAAGTTCGTCAGGATCACCGAGCTCGCGCACCGCAGCCTTCTCGCACAGCAGATCTCGCGGCTCGAACATGCCCGGGAGATCCACGAGACGTACACGCAGCTGAGTCTCGATCGGGCCGAGGCGCAGACGATCGTCGACCGCACTGCAGAGCTGTTGGGCACGGCGGTGGTCCTCGAGGATGTGTCCCATCGGGTTCTCGCGCATTCCGGCCGTGGTTCGCAGGCTCTCGCGCAGAAGTGGGTCGACCTCGTCAGCGGTGCGAGTACGACGCCCGGCGGTCACGCGCCGGCGCAGTGGCGGCAGACGCCGGTGGGGCTGCGTTCTCGCCGGTGGGGCCGGCTCGTCGTACCCGGCGCCGCCGAGTCCGTCGCCGATCTCGAGCAGGTCATCGAACGTGCGGGTGAAGCCCTGACGCTGACTCGAATGGCCGATCGCGATGAGCAGGATCTGCTGCTGCAGGCCCAAAGCGGCCTGATCCGAGAGATCACGGACTCAGAGGGCATCGACGAGCGTTCGGCAAGGGAGCGCGCCCGCTCTCTGGGATTCACTCCTGCGGAAGGAGCCGAACTCACCCCAGTGGTCGTCCGCATCGATCGTGAGGCCGACACCGATCCGACTCGGGTGCAGCTGCAGGAGCGCGGCCTGACGCAGGAGATCGCCTCTGCCGCCTCACGCCTCAATCTGTGTCTGCTCATGACGAGCCTGCAGTCAGGCGTGTTCGGGTTCGTTGTGGGGCCCTGTCGCGGGAGAAACCGACGATCGCAGCCGAGTCTGCGCGGTGCGGAGGAAGCCGATGAACGGCTCACCCGTCTGCTCGCCGAGCTCGATGGGCTTGCTGCGAGCTGGGTGGTCGGGGTCGGCCGTGGCAGCACTTCTCTGCTTCGCGCTGTCGCCGGTTTCGAAGCCGCTTCTCACGTCGCCGAGGTCGCGTCGACGCTCGATGTGCGTGAGCGTGCGTTCTACCGCTCCTCGGACGTGCGCATCCGCGGGCTGCTGTCTCTGCTGGCCGAGGACTCCCGGCTGCGTGCCTTCGCCGAGGGAGAGCTGGGGCCGCTGCTCGGCGAAGACGGACGCCGGGACGGCGTTCTGCCATTCGCTGCGAACGCCGCAGACGACGGACTGCTCGACTTCCTCGAGCTCTACCTCTCCCATGGCGGCAACAAGTCGGCGATGGCGCGGGCCGGGCATCTGTCCCGGCCCGCGCTCTACGCACGGATCAATCGCCTGCAGGACCGCCTCGGCGTCTCACTCGACGATGCGGAGTCACGCACGGCACTGCACGTAGCGCTGCTGTGGTGGCGGATGTACGGCTGAGGACCGTACTCGACGGAGTCGGCGACTCCCTCCAGCGGGGTCGTGTGCTGCCCGGGACAGAGCAGGCTTCGGCCGGTCGACAGAAGTTCAGTCGAATATAGCGCGAATCGTGTCGGTGACGGGGATTCCGCGTTCGGCCGCCTCGGCGCGATTGGCGTAGCGACGGTCACCGGGCTGACGGTCCATGCCCGCATCGCGGAGCATGTCGACGAATTCGCGCACCCGAGCGAGGTAGGCGTCGTTGCCGCCGCGCTCGGGATCAATGACGATGAAGAGCTGACCGGTCCGGAAGGTGTGGGCGCCCTCGGGGGCCTCCGCGTCGACCTCATAGGTGAAGGCACCGCCGGTCAGCCCTGCGGCAAGCGTTTCGATCATGAACGACAGCAGCGCACCCTTATGCCCGCCGATCGGGCGGATGCCGCCGCCGTCGAGGATGGCGTTCGGATCCGTGGTGTCCGCGCCGGTCGAGTCGACCCCGGTCCCGACCGGAACGTCCTGGCCTTCTGCCCGCAGCAGCTGCAGATCCCCGTGGGACATCGACGACGTGGAGAAGTCGAAGACGATCGGGTCCGCGTCAGCCACGGGTGTGGCGAAACCGAACGGATTGGTACTGAAGACCGGACGAGTGGCCCCCTCGGGAACAACGGCGAGCTTGCCGCTGGCGATCATCCCCATCGCCACCCGACCGTCGCGTGCAAATGCCTCGAGGTCGGGCCACAGGGCACTGAAGTGATGGGTGTTGCGCAGAGCGATGACGGCGACACCGGTGTCGTCGAGCGCCTTGTCGATCGTCGGCCCCGCCTCGGCGAGTGCAGGTTGAGCGAAACCATTGTGACCGTCGATGCGGATATAGGAAGGGCCGACGACGTCGATGCTCGCTTCTGCTGCCCCATCTGCCCAGCCTCGATTCAATGAATCGAGATAGCCGGCGACCCTGAAGACTCCGTGGCTGAGAGTGCCGTCGCGTTCGCAGGTGGCACAGTTGGTCGCCAGCACTCTCGCAACCGCCGAAGAGGCTCCTGCGGCGGTGAGCTTGGCTTCGATCGCCGAGACAAGATCATCGAAAGAGATGCGGTCGGGTTCGTTCGTCATTGTGCGCTCCTCGTGTGCAGCGAATCGTGTCGGCTTCGACCATTGGCCTTGATCAGCAGACTACCGCTCGAACAGTCATCGATCCTGCCCCGCCATATCCGCGTCTCAGCCGTCGACTCCTGGTTCTGCTGCCCTCGTACCGCCGCTCCAGATGTCTCCGACGGTGAAGCCGACCGGAAACGGATCATCGGCCTCGAGCACGAGCTGTTGGAATCCTGTGATCCACCCGCGCCCGGTAATCGAAGGGATGACGGCTGGACTACCGCCGATCTCGGTCTCTTCCTTCACCACGGCGGTGAAGGTCGTACCCATCATCGATTCGTGGACGAATCGCTGACCGACGCGCAGTTCGCCGCGGGCGTGTTTGGCCGCCACTCGCCCGCTCGTCCCGGTGCCGCACGGCGAGCGGTCGAAAGTCCCAGTCCACGTGCTCGGATCGTCGAGGTCGACTATGCCGTTGGGCAGGACGACGGCGTTGCGTCCGTCGGTGCCCTCAGTTCGTGCGGGTCCGTGGATCAGCGGCAGACCGATCGAATCGATTTCAGGGATGAGGGGATGCCTCACCTCGAAGGTCTCGTTCGCCGCCTGCCGCAACACGCTGGCAGCCCTGATGATCTCCTTGGCATTGCCAGGATCAAGATCCACGCCGAGGTTGTCCGACGCAGTCTGTACGTAGAACTGACCGCCGAAGACGATGTCGACGGGAATCGTCCCGTACCCAGGCACCTCGAGAGGCAGGTCGAGTCCGTGGACGAAAGCCGGGACATTGTCGAAGGTCACCGATTTCGCTCGGCCGGCCTCCACCTCGGCGCGGACCGTGACGACACCGGCGGCGGTATCGACCCGCAGCTCGGTGACCGGTTCGCTGACGTCGACGGACCCCGTCTCGATCAGCGCCGTGACGGTGCAGATGAGGTTCGATCCGGACATCGGCTTGAACCCGCCCTGCTCCATCACGATCATTCCGAAATCGCAGCTCGGATCCGTCGCAGGCACGACGATCGGCGAGCACAGGCCGGGATAGCCGCGGGGTTCGTGGAGGATGAGGTTCCGGAAGTCGTCGAGGTGCTCTTCGCAGTATCGGAGCTTTTCGCCCATCGTGGCACCTTTGACCCGCAGTCCCGAGCCGATGAGCACTCGGCCGGGTTCGCCGGCCGCGTGAACATCGACGGCCTGGATGAGCTGTCTGTTCTTCACGTTCCCTCGTCTCTGCTCGGGCGGGCCTCAGCCCACGACTTCGCTGCCGGCGACTTGCTGTGTGGTCATGGAACTTTCCTCATTTCGTGTGGGGTGTCGGCGAAGAGGTTCGATGCCGACGAGAGACGTTCAGAACCGGTTCGGTGAAACCCGGGCGAGAAGTTCGTCTGGCAACGTCGAGCTTCCGTCAGTCATGAGTCCGGCCAGCAGACGGGCAGATCCCGGTGCCAGTGTCAGACCGAGCATCGCATGTCCGGAATTGATGTAGGCGTTCTTCACAGAGTCAAGTCGTCCGATGACGGGAAGGCCGTCAGGTGTCATTGGGCGCGACCCTGCCCATGGAGCCAGTTCTCCCTGACCGTCGCCCCAATCACGGAATGACTCCTGCGCGGAGCGGCGGATCGCACCGACGCAAACCTCGTTGACATCGTCGTCGGTACTGCCGAACTCCATCGTGCCTGCCAGCCGGAGCATGCCGTCCAGCGGAGTGACTGCGACTCGTGCATCTTCGAGGGTCAGCGATGTGCGCAGCTGAATCGGGGCCGGTGAGTAATCGATGCTGTAGCCCTTGCCGGAGTAGATCGGGATCTTCTGGCCGAGTTGCCTGGCCAATGCGCCGGACGGGACACCGGCAGAGATGACTAGAGCGTCCGCCTTGATGACCTCCGCGTCGGAGGTGACAACTGCGGTCACAGCGTCGCCTGAGCGAACAAAGCGTCCGACGCGAGTGTCTTCTCGCACGGCGACCCCGAGATCGGAGAGTTTCGTGAGGAGACCCGCCGTCAGAGAATCGGGTTCGATCTGTCGGTCAGCGGAGAAGGAGAGACCGTGGCGGATGCGTTCGCTGAGAGCCGGTTCGGCCTCGCGGACTTCGTCATCATGCAGTCGCCGCGGCCGGTGGCCGGCGGCCTCGAAAGCAGGCAAGCTCGCACAGTGCTCGTCGAAGCGTTCCCGAGTCTCGAAAGCCAGCAGCACACCGCGGTCGTGCATCTCGAAGTCGATGCCTTGAGCCTGATACTCATCGAAGAGATCGTTCGCATCCTCGCCGAGGCGCAGGTGGAGGTCGAGTCCGGCTTCGAAGTCACGTGCGTTGCAGTGCCTGGCCATCCGCAACAGGAAACTGAGATAGCCGGGCGCAAGGGACGGCTTGATCGATAGTGGGCTGTCGGGTTTGAGCATCCATCGGATCCCCTGAAGCAGCACACCCGGGGCAGGCACCGGGGTGCTCTCGGCGATGGCGATCTTTGCGGCATTTCCGTGAGAGGCGCCCGAACCGCAGCGGGCAGCCTCGATGACTGTGACGTCGTGTCCGCGCAGCGCAAGTTCGTACGCGATGGTCAGCCCGACCACACCGCCTCCGACGATGACTGTCTTCAATCGGTTGCCCTCCATTGGTCCCCGAATCGGCTGTTTCGCGGTCCGATCAGGGCCGACGTCACCGAAGCTGACTTTTGTATGACCATCTATTGAGAGAGACGCTATGCAGTGCGGTCAGGTTCGTCAATGGCCTCAGCCGCTCTTCCCGGACAGCCCCAGATCAGGCTCAGCCTTCGTAGCGGATTTCGACGCGACGGTTCTTCGCCCGGCCCTCGGGGTCGTCCTTGCCGTTCTTCTCGTTCGACTCGACGGGCTCGGACTCGCCGAAACCCTTTGCCGTCACGTCAAGGTCCGAGTCCTCCGAGGTGAGCACCTCGGCGACGGCTTTCGCTCGGTCTTCGGAGAGCTTCTTGTTGTAGTCGTCTTCGCCTTTGGAATCCGTATGCCCGCCGACGGTGATCTCGGAGTCGGACGGCAGATCCTCGACAAGGTCCTTGATCTTCTTCTTCGCTGTGTCGCTGAGCTCAGCCGAGTCGAAGTCGAAGAGGATATCCGTGTCGAGCGTGACCACGGTATCGCCGCCACTGGCTTTGGTTGTCTCCACGTCCTCGATGCCTTTGTCCAGGTCATAGATCTCCGGTTCGAGTTCGACAATGCTCTTGTCGATCTGCGACTGGTCGGGATCGGTGAAGTCCTCCGGAGTCGGGGCATCTCGGTTGGCGATGTCCTGCGAAGTCACTGAGTCTGCGAACGCGAGTGCGGGTGGACCGGCGACGACAATGCCGGCAGCAAGAATCACCGCTGCAGGACCGACGGCTGCCGGCTTCACGAGATCTTCACTCCGGTGGCGAGGTTCATACCGTCGACGACGGAGACCTCGACCTCATCGACATCCGGCGGCGGGGCCGCGAAGACAGCGAAGGCGTAGTGGGTCTGGCCGGGTTTGAACTTCGTCTGTTGGACATTCGTCTGCGCTCGCTGCGGGAACTTATCCAACACGTTGTGCTTGCGCAGGTTCTGCGAGTCGACAAGGAACGGCGCCCAGCTCCCGCCCAGATAGCCGTAGAGATCGTCACCGTCGTCGTCCTCGTCGGTCTGATCAGAGTTCACACTGAACGCGAACTGGGCCACGACCGTCTCGCCCTGACGCTTCAGAGGGAACAGCTCGACAGTCATCGTTGCCTTGTCATCGCCGTCAACGGCGGCGGGAATCTCCTGGGAAGCGACAGGATCGGGAAGATCCTTCGGATCGAGGCCGGCCGCCTCGGCGGATCCGGATTCACCCTTCGAACCTGCGGCCTCACCGGACTCCTGCGCAGCGCCTTGGGTCTCGGCACCCTCGGCGTTCGGCTCCTCTGTGTCGTCTCCGGACGAGCAGGCGGCCAGGGTCAGCGCCAAAGCTGCGGCGGCAGCGGACAGAGCTGTCTTGCGGATCAGGGGCATAGCGATGGGAGTTCTCCTCAGTACTCGCCGGAGCAGCACCTCTGCTGGTGAGCTCCGGTGGCGCGGGGGCGGACGCGGATCAACTTACCCCGGACAGGTGAACTTTCACTACATCGAACGTAAGTCGAGACGAACAAAGGCGTCGGCACTCGCGGGCAAACGCGATTCTGTGGGAACGCAAGAACCCCTGCACCCGAATTCTCATCGGATCGCAGGGGTTCTGCCTCACGCGGAGCCGGTGGGATTTGAACCCGATTGAACGCCCAGCCCGGCGCTCGATCGGCGGATTCTCGGGGCTTGGCAGCAGCGGAGAGTGGTCTGGCTATTCCCAGATGTGCCCAAATTGTGCCCACAGCGTGCCCGCCCACGGTTGCCTCAATAACGAATCGGACACTAAGTGCGTAGTTGCCGACCATCGACACACAGAAAGTTCTAAGATCCGATCATGCGCAAACCATTCATTTCCGCCTTAGCCGTGCTCACCCTTCTCCTCGTGGGATGCGGACCTGAAAAATCTGGCGGTTCATACGACGACATCAACGCCCTCCGGGATGCCTTTATCAAAGCCGGCGGCGACTGCGAGGAATGGGACGAATCCAATCAGGTCCTCGGCGCTGCCCAGTCCGGCGACTGCGGCACCGACACCGTACTGTCCGTCTACCTCACCCACGACGCCGTACAGCAACGAATCGCGGATACCAAAGACTCCATCTTCAGTGCCGCCGGCGGCGAATGGCTCACCGGAGAGAACTGGGTGATCAACACCGACGACGTACGCAGCCTCCAGGAGAAGATGGGCGGACAGATCGTGTCCTTCGGAAGCGACGAGGAGGAGTAATCATGGAAGTCATTGGTCCCATCATCGGCGTCGCGGGCATCGTGTTCATCGCTCTCTTCGTATCAATCTTCGTCATCGAAGAGGGTGTGCGCCGAGGTATGCGCAAAGCCCGAGCGGACGAACGCGCCGAGAACGCCGAATACGAGCGGTGGGAAGCCGAGGAGGACGCCGGCTAGGCCCGCTCCCCCCGGCCATCACACATGTCCCGCGGCAACCAAGCCCCGACAGTCTGCGTGCGCCGGTCGTTGAACTCGACGAAGATCGCGTCATAGCGCAGTTGACTCAATCGTTCGCGCTCCCAGAGCCTGCACCTTCAAACCAGAGTAATTCGCTAGGCCTATTGAAAGTTGTGCCCACCTTCGTTCTCCCACGAAAGCGATTGATTCTCCGCCTCATCATCGCGTTTCGCCTCAGAATCGTGGAGCGAGACCCGATTGGCGTCAAACGAGACTTCGCGCGCAAGGTCGAGAACAGCCTGAGCTCTCTCAAGTTCACGCTCAGCATCTGCCCGAGCAAGAACGACGGCTTCCAAGCGTTGCCGCTCGTTGTCCGTCCAAATGTCAGTGAGCAGTCGAGCAATAACGGTGGCTAAACCGTCCCGGAGCTGCTCAAGGCAGGTGTTGTGGATGAGCAATCGACGGTCTTGAACCTCGAGCGCCACGTCTCCGAACCCCGAGCGCGAGAGAACCTCTAGCGACTTGAAGCTCTCGATGGCTGAAATTTCCGACGGCTCAACTCTCCGGTTGAAGACCGCGTCGACCGTGTACTTCGCCGGTGATTCGTCAGTAAAAAGGTTAGGTGGCAGGGAGCTGAAAAGCACTGTCGTTAGCAGCAGTGGCTCCCTTTCTTGTTTGGTTTTCTCGACTTCATTCATCTTCTGAATGTACGCGCCCCAGATGTGTGTCCTCGGTGTGCACAGTTCAGAGTCAAGGCCGACCCAGGGTCACGGCCTGTGGGCTCTTGAATTGCCGACATCGTTGCGGATCTTCTGCCAGTATCGCCAGGTCGCGGCGCCGTAGTCCTCGATCATGGGATCAGTATGCTCCCAGGCGCGGACACGAAAAAGCCCCGACCCCACCGTGAGGTGAGGCCGGGGCCGGGCGTCCAGCGGACGCATCTAGTCGGGGAACTAGGTAGGTGAGTTTACCGGTTCAGTGCCGGGGACGGTAGCCCTCTGCTGGGGGTGTCTCGTCGATCTCGGCTGCGAGTTGCGCGTCGAGGGCAGCCTGCTCGTCGGCCTTCACCACCTCGAGGGAGTCGAGCTCCTCCTCTGGTTCGATTTCGTCGGGGTCGATGATGTCGTTGTCGTCATCGGGTTCGATGATCGGCTCGTCACCGTTGGCTCGCTGGTTGACGATGGTGTTCGCGGCCGCGGTGAGTCCGAACGCGCCACCGACGTAGAGGAACACGTTCGTGGCCACGGCGTGCCAGGCGGGCACATGCTCGGGTCCATAGGCGGTGGCGATCGCGCCGAGGGCAACACCGATGAGGGCGTAGGCGGCGTAGGTGGGTTTCCGCCAAGCGGCGGGGATGATTTCGTTGAGGTTCATGGGTCAGTCCTTTGCGAATCGGTGGGAGGCTTTGGTGACGGTGACGCCTTTCGTCCCGGCGAACACTTCGAAGCGGAGTCGGATGCTGCGCCCCTTGTCGGGGGTGCGGGACGATTTCGCCATCTGCATCACCGAGCCGAGGCTGGTGCCCGCAGTTCCGACGATTTCCTTGGCCGGGTAGGTGCCACCCTTCAACCGGCGGGTGGGGGTGCCCTTCTTGTAGGAGACGAGGTAGAAGCGGCCGATGACCGCGGCGCCCGGCTTCAGGCCCTTGAACGTGAGTTCCGTGTCAGCGATGAAGCTGGTGCCGTTGTTGAGGATGCCGAGCGAGTAGCCGCCGGCGTCGTCGGTGGGGATGGACTTCCACTTCCCCTTCGGGAGGGCGATGTCCTTGTTTCTGAAGCCTGCGTTGGTGACGCTCATGCCGAAGATCCCTTCTGGTTCGGTGGGCTTACTGGGGGTGGTGGTTTCGGTGCTGGTGAAGTTGAGGCGGATTCCTCCGCCGACGAGGGAGAGCGGACGGGTGCGGTTCCACACGCCGCCGCCGTCGCGCTGTGACCCGCTGGACCCTGGTGAGGTGTTGCCCTCGACAGTCTTCACAGTCCCGCCGGAGGCGTCGGCCCGGGCGATAGCGATGTGGGAGAAGTGGGGGAGGAAGACGACGAGGTCTCCCTTCTTGATGTTCGACGGGGACACCCATCGGCCGCGTTGCTGTGCCCAGGATCGGGCGATCGCGACACCGGCGGTGTGTGGGTAGTCGACGTTGGCTTTCATGCCGATCTGGGCGCAGGCCCAGGATGTGAACGCGGCACACCAGGCGGCCCACGATCCGTATTTGGATCGTCCGCCGTAGAACCAGTCGTTGAACTCGACCTGGTTGGTGTATCCGATCTCAGTGGTGCCGACTTTCGATGTTGCCTTGGCGACGAGTTGAGATGGTGTGGCCATGAGTCCCTCCTTCCTGAGGGCATGAGTGAAGCCCCGTACCGAGTGGCAGGGGCTTGTGGTTGGGGTCAGATGTCTTGGTAGGGCAGGCCTGCCGCGGCGAGTCTCAGGAGTGCGTCGCTGAGTCGCTGCCCGGTGGCCTTGTGGTCCTTGCGTTCACGGTCGAGGAGATGCTGCAGGTGAGCGTTTTCCTCCTTCTCGTCGGTGAGTTGTTCCTGCAGGGACTTCACGAACGGGTCGACGACTTCGCCCTGGACAACATCGACGGCGGGTGGTTTCGAGGATCGCAACCAGCGGCGGATGAGGCCGTAGAGGATACCGACGATGCCGCCGGCACCGAAGAGGACGCCGAGGATCGTGGCGAGGTGGCCAAGGATTGATTCGACGGTGTCTAGCCACACTGGTCACCTCTCGTCCACGGGCATTGCCGTCTGTTGCGCCTCCGCTGCCAGAATCCGTGCCCTCTCTCGATGAACCTGTATGGCCCGGGCGATGCTGGCCACGGCCACGGCGACCGCCTGAGTCTGCGTGTGCATGACCGTCAGGCCGTTGCCGATGACGAGCGTCACCTCGTACCAGAGGGACGCGACGGCGAGGAACGCGCACGCCCACTGCTCGAGCAGCAGAGCCGGCCGAGGGTAGCGGGGGCCGTTGAGGGCCGCCGCCGTGGCGACGGTGCCACCGATGACAAGGGTCAGTGCCCACAGCATGACGGCGGGGTTGCCGGCGATGGTGGTCATGGACTTTGCTTCGGCGATACCGACGATGTACTCGATTCCCAGGGCTGCTTGGAGCCCGTACATGACGACAGCGAACGCGTGCGTGCTGCCGGTGATCTTCACTTGCTTACTCATCGTCGACTCCGAGTCCTATGAGGGCGATGAGGCCGGCGAGGGTGAGGCCGAACCACATTGCGGTGGGTGACCCGGGCGGGTCCGGGGTTGGGGTGGAAGCGACGAGCGAACTGACGGCCGCGACCAGGGACGGACCGGTGGCGAGCGCCCAGAGGAACGTGACCAGGGATGTGAGCAGCAGTGGAGTGCCGGCTTTGAGGCCGCGGACGGCGAGGGCGACGACGATTCCTGCGGAGAGGAGGACGTACACGGCGCCCCAAACATGGGGTGGCGCGAGGTGGAAAGATTCGCGGAGTGTGGGGACTCGGGCGCTGGTGTGGGTGGTGGCGATGAGGGTGGTGCCGACGGTGAGGGCGAAGCCGGCGACGAGCCATGCCATGGCGCGTATGAGTTTCTTCGCGGTGCGTTGCCGCAGTGCTGGGACGTGTTCGGCGATGAACTTTGAGACGCTCACGACACGGTCTCCCAGCCCTGGGGGTAGTCGGCTGGCGACCACACGTTGTTGTCGATCGTCGACACATACTCAGTGCCGGCGAAGATGACGTGCTGTCCGGACTGGTACGCATCATGCTGGCCGGTCGGCTGCACGAACTCGGGAACGGTGCTGTCGGTGGTCTTCTCGCGCCAGGCGGAGACTCCCGGCTCCCATACGTTCCCGGACACCAGGGACACCCATTCCTTGCCGTTGTGGGTGGTCTCCCAGTCCTTCGGGTAGGCGTTCGTCGCGTCTGTGGGCTGCGCCCATGGGTCGCCGGGATTCATGCCCTGCGCAGTCAGGACGGCGCGGGCGAGATCGTCCATCTGTCTCCCTGCCTGGGCGAGGGTGCGGCGGCGTTCCTGCTCGGCCACAATGGCCTGCCGGTAGTCCTCGAGCTCCTTGTCGGTGGCGTCTGTTATAGCTCCCATGTCGGCATCTCCGTCACTGGCTCTGGCGGCTCGGTGGCCACGTCGGTTATTCGCTGTGCACACACCCCACAAACGAGGGTGTCTACGTCTTCTGCTATGACCCCTTCCAGAGTGATGTCCGCGTTTCCACACCCTCCGGTATGGCAGGTGAGCCACCGTGTGATGAGTATTGGTTCTGGCTCCATCAGCCCTCCTCCATTGCGATCCACGCCAAGGGGGTCGTGGTGTTGTTGACTCGCGCCAGATAGGCGGTGAACCCGCTGGTCGTGACACCCGATGCGCCCACTCCCACAACCGTGGTTCCGGGCACAGAAGTGAGCGCGGACACGACCACCTTGGGAGCGACAGAAAACCGCCCAGCAGGGAAGGTCACATACACGTTGCCCGTTCTGGTTCCCGATGACCCGGTGGGGGTGATGCTGACTTCCCCAGAGGCATGTGTCAGAAGCCCCGAGGTGATCTTGCCTGCCGTGCTGATCGTCAGAGGGCCCCACCGTCCCGAACCATCGCCCTTGACCTGGAAAGTAGCCGAGGCCGATTCCAGCACGGATGGTTCTGCACTCGGGAAGTCGTTGGTATCAGATGGTGCCGAACCGGACTGCCAGTCCGTGGGCAGCGTGTTGTACCACGCCACCGAGGTTCCTTCCCGCACCGACCAATTGGGTGTGCGGAAGTCGACCCGTGTGGGCTTCGTGGTCTTCTTCGCAATTGACGGGCTGATGTACCCAACACCTTGAGGCAGGGGTGCGCCGATGAATTTCAGTTTCGACCGGCGCGGCCACGTGAAGCGTACGGAGGGTCCGATGCGGGAGGTGTAGTCGTTGTATCCGTCATCGTTTTCATCGATGGACCACCGGTACGTGGCCCACCAGTCACCAGTCTCGTCACCCATGTTGATGTCGGCGTATTCATGGATGATCCCGGATGGGTCGAGGGTGCGGAACTTTCCGTCAGCCCACGCCACGCCGACCGCGCTGGCTGTGGCGGTGTCGAATGAGCCAGTGCCGTCCGATACGGCGTTCGTGTTGTAGGCGTACACGCGTCCCGGGCCGACCTTGTTGACGTAGATGCGGGCGGTCCCGTCATCGGCGGACCCGATATACACACCGGTGATACTGCCCTTGAAGTTGGTGTTGTTCTCGGCCACGTTCTTCGTGATCACGCCGGTGGTCTTGTTGAAAGTGCGGACTCTGAGTGTGCCGTTGTCCTGGGCGTGCGCAATGACCACGTTCGTGCCATCGTTGCCAATGCCCGGTTTGTAGGTGAGGGGGTTAGTCGGCGAGTACCCCATGTCCTCGAAATCGAACTTCCGCTTCTCGACACAGTTCAAGTCAGTGACCACGACACGTCCCGTGTACTGAGTCCTATAGAGGAAGAACAGCTCGCTGCCGATGCAAGTAACGCCGAAGAATTCTGTGTAACTCCCGCCGGTGGGGTATAGGTAGAACGACTCCGTAGCGCCGGTGGTCGCATTGATTTTGAGGACGGTCTTGAGATTCGAACCTTCCCACCAGCCGCTTCGTCCGACGGTCCAATAGTTGGTTCCATCCCATGCCAGACCGAGAAGCGGAACATCTGCAGGGTTCTCGAATTCCAGCCCGTCCCAGAACGTTTGCACAGTCGGCGGTGCGGTTGGGTCTGTGACACCAGCAGCCAAGGTGAGTTTCGCGCCCTGCGCGAGAGTGTTGTTTGCCTTGAACTCTGCACCCTCGTTTACGACGAGGGTTTCGGCCTCAACCTCACCCTTGAACGTGGAACCATCCGGGGAGAGTTCGGTGCGTACGTCCTCGTTCTCATCAATCACACGGATCGAATCAACACCAGCCACCCAACGGCGGCCAGACCGTGCAGACTGAATCGTGGGGGCGGTGATGACCATGCCGTTGATCGCATCCGCGTCGAGCTGTTCGGCGTAGATTCGCACGAACTGCGCGATCTTCGCCCAGAGTTCCTCCGACGCGGTGATCTTCGGTGCAGTCACGGCACCGGTGAGGATCGCGTTCTCACCGATGAACTCCTCAGCCTGTGCCATGCGGGCGACGACGACCTCAGCGAAGAGCTTCTTGATGACAGCTTCGGCGAGCGCGGCAGTACCGGCTTTGAGGTTGCCGACCTCGAGGACATCGGCGGCGAGGTGCGGAGTCTGAATGCCGCCGGGAGTGATGAGCGTTCCGTCGACCTGCTCCTTGATCGAGAGCATCCCAAGATGCCAAGTCGAGGCGTCTGAGGGATGAGTTGACGACGTGTATATCGTCGGTCTCGGGTACATGTGGACATATGCCGGGGACGGCGGAGTGCAGACTCCGATCACCTTGACCCAAGTGTCGACCGGGATCGTCGAGGGGTCCACTGTCCCGCCGTCGGCGAGTTGATTGGATATCGCTCCCCCCGTCGGGGTGGCATAGAAGTACGTCCGCAACTGCAATGAGGAGAGGTTAGCCACGCTCCCCGCCGTCCGACGGACCCAAGCCTCGACCCGGTAACGCTTTCCGTATTCCATGACGATCCGGGGAGCGACTCCCGCCGCACCGGTGCCGAGCGACGTCATGTAGATTGTCGATCCGCCGGAGGTAGGGGCGGACTTGAGCCCGAAGGTGTGACCGGTGAGAGCCGCCTCGGATGAGTACGAGAACGTCGCACCCCCGGTACTCGGTCCCCACCCGGCGCCTTCGGTGTCGAAGAAGGGGTTGTGAGTCATCTCGGACGCCCCGCCGATAAGGAGCTTCTCCCCGAAAATCGAATTGGAGCGGATCCGGTTCGCGACGTCGAGGAAACCCGCCGTGATCGTCGAAGCGTCCACATTGGACAGTGAAGCGCCGTCTACCTTGTGAACGGTCCAGCTCGTCCCGTTCCACTTGGACCGAGCGATCTCCCGGCCACCGGTGCCGAGGCTTGTGAGCTTGACCCACGTGTCACCGATCGTGCCGGAGTAGGACGCCGGAGGGTCTGACGTCGACCATTGAGTCGTCGTCTTCCCGTTGATCTTCGTTGTCAGCGTGCCCTCGAGAGCGTCGAGCTCGGCCATAGCAGCGTCGATCGCTTCCTGCCGGGCCTGCGCGATCTCATCCGAGATCTCCTCCGGATCCAGATCAGCGATGCCCGCGAGCTTGTCAGCGAGGGTTTGCTGACCTTCGAGGAGCATTTCGCCGGCGTTCTTGATCAGCGTCGTGGCGGCGTCGATCTCCTCGAGCACAATGTCGCCGTACCCCGGCACCTCTACATCCACCGGGGCGGACGGGGCAGACATTTTTCCAGCCTGCGACCAGGCGAGCATCTTGATTGTCCACGGTCCCTTGAGGACGCCGATCGTCACCTCACCGCCGGCAGCCGACACAATCGACCCACGAGCCGTAGCCCTGGACGGAACGAAGAACGGATCCTGTGAGGCATGCACCTCAGCACGCGACCAATCCGAAGGGGCGAGGGCATCCCCGTCGAAGTCACCGGACCAGTGGACGATGAACTTACCATGGTCGATGTCGACTGTGAACCCGACCGGTGTGGGTGGGGTAGGGCCGGAGATGACGTTGATGGTGTTGCCGCCGTCGTCCTGCTGGCCGATGGTCATTTTGAGGTTGCCGTCGGCGTCCATCGAATCGATTGCACCGTTCTCGATGGACGAGAGAGCAAGCTGCGGTCCGCCAGCGAGACCCCGGTACTGTTGCTTGAGGTTCTCGACGTCGCGGTAGAGGCGGTCCAGGGTCATTTGCTCACCTTCTCTGCGCGCATGACTTGCAGGGTCGTTACGTTGGTTTCCGGGCGGATCTGGATGCCGAGGATCTTCACCCACAAACGGCGCACTCCGGACCAGCCGTCGGCTGTCTCGAGGCGTATGTCGTCGCCGACGGAGTAGGAGCCCAACGGGGCGTGTTCGTGCTGTCGAACTTGGATTTCTGTGACGTCTGCCGTGCCGGTGAGGAGCTTGAGCTCGGCATCCGCGCGTTTCTGCGCAGCCGATGGGGTGGTGATTGATTTATCGATGATCACCGCATCCCGGCCGAGTCGTCCCGGTGACGGGTTCGTTGCGGGCTTCCACATCATCTTCGACCCCTCGCCAGCGCCGAGGACGACCACATCAGAGGCATAGGAATCCCCATCGATGTCGAATCGTGGCTGCGCGACGACGTTCTCGCCGACGACGAAGCGGAGGTCCGTTCGGCGAGCGCCGAGGCGTGGGTAGCCGTAGTGGAGGATGTGGCGGATTGCGGTCTTGTCGATGTTCCATTCGTGGGTGAGGGTGTATTCGAATGGGGCGAGGGATGCGAGGAGCTCGAATTCTTTGGCGAGGTCGTGGGTTTGGTAGTAGGCGAGGACGTAGGGGGTGACCTTGGTGGGGGTTTGGGTGGGCAGGATGGAGTCGTCGCCGATGAACATTTCCCGGGATTCGGTTGCGCCGGCGAATTCGACGCCGATGTTGAAGTGGGGGCGGGCTTGGGTGTGTTCCCACAGGTGTTTGGAGACTTTGAGCGGGTCGTCTCGTTCGATGGACTTCACCTCGGTGTAGCGGGTGTCGGCGAGGTAGCCGGTGTGGCCGATGCAGTCGAGCTGCAGTTTCGGGGTGTCGTCGTCGTGGTCTTGGAGGATTCCTCCGCCGCGGATGTGGCCGTCTTCTTCGGCGTAGATCGCTGTCGACCAGGGGACGAAGAGGTGGTTCCCGTCGTCGGTTTTCAGGGACGCGATTTCAGGGGTGATGGTTCCCTTGATGCCGCCGTGTCCGTTGACGACGGGGTTGACCTCCACGTTGGAGAGGGGCACGTTGAAGTTGAGGAACGTCTCGGTGCCGTCTCCGTTCATGCGGGTGGCGATGTATCGCCAGGTGCTCATTGGTGTCCGCCTGTCTCAGGAGCTCGATGGGTCAGCGACTTGGAGGAACGTGACTTTCAGCTGCACGAAGGAGTGCTGGTCGATCTTCGGGCGTGCCGAGTTTGCGCTGGCGTAGGAGACGCGGCCCTTCATCGCGAACACCTGGGTGGTGCCGCGAATTGCCTTCGGGATGTACATGTCGTCGACGACTTTCCAGTTCTTCCGCTCGGAGTCGTTGCCGGCGCCGGTGTTCCATCGTCCGTGCTGCGTCGAGTACTGACGGTTCCCGGGAGACGAGTACGGTCCGAACTCGACCCAGATGCCGCCGTAGGCGTTGCCGGCAGGCTCGTCGACTTGGATCCATTCGGCCTCGATGATCGCCCGTGTGGCATTGAGGGGAACGTAGATTCGCTGATCGGCTCCGTGGTTGGGGAACCATTCACCGTTATCACCCGTCGCCGTGAGTGTTTCCGCTTCGTCACTGTTGATGGGGCGAGCGCGGACGACGGGTGTGACGATGGGGTTGGCGACTTCGCGGATGTCGGTGAGCATTTCTTTTGTGATCGCCGCGGTGTTCGCCGGTTGGTCGAGCTGCACCAGGGGTGCCCAGGGATAGGTGATTCCGTTGAGAGTGGAGACCCATTCGTAGGTGTTGCGGGGGTCGTGGACCGGGTCTGCTGGTTCATCGTTTTCGTACTGTTCGTCGTGGATCGCCCAAATGAGGTACTTCACCTGGGCGCCCGCGGATCCAGTCGGTGCAACGGGAAAATCTGTACTGCTCTTCTCTCGCCCTGCATAGGACTGTCCGGCGCCATCTTCGCCGAGGTATGTGTTCGGAGAGACACAACCGCCAGATTCGATGCGGACGGCGGCACCGGGGACGGGCAGGGCAGAGACCTTCATGTCTCTGGGGAGGATGACTCCGCGGCCACCGTTCGTTGCAGCGTAGGTGGCCATGCGGGCCCCTTCGACGGAGTTCTCTGCTCCGCCGCCGACGGCCCAGGCTTGATCCAATGGCATGGTGGGTCTCCTTACAGTGTGGTGATGGTGGGCCGCCAGGTGACGGTGAGGGTGGATGTGCCGGACTGGTCTTCGCCCTTGAACGTGAGCTCGGAGGGTCCGGGCGGGATGGTGATGTCGTCGAGTCGAGTACCTGCTGTGATGAGGCCGGCAGCGGAGGCTCCGGTGTCCCAGAGGATGGTTTGTCGGCGAGCGTCGAGGGTGATGGATCGGTCGTGAGCGAGTGACTTCGTGAGACCGAACTCCCAATCGGGGCCCGAGGCGAGTGCTTTACCGACAGGTCCGTGAATGGTGACCTGCACATCGTGGGTGGGTGTGAGTCCGCCGCCGTCGGTGATGATGCCCTGCCTCGTCCCGCCGCGAGTGGTGGTGAAAGGGAACACGACAGGGAAGGTGAAACCGCCGGCAGCGCCGGGAGTCATCGTCATCGTCTTTGTCCGGGCGACACCGTCGACCATCTCGGCCGATGAGGGCTGGAACGTGGCCTTCGCCTTGATCGTTTCGAGGACGAACAGGTCCGTGGCGTCATCGAGCTTCAACTCGCGGGGGCGGCCGTAGATGCGGCGGGCGGTGCCGTGCATGTTGAAATCCAGGGGCAGTTCGGCGCCCGGAGTGTCGCGGATGTGCTGTGCCGCCCAGGCGTTGGCGAGGGCGAAGTAGTTCTCGGCTGCTTCGGCGGGGGTGGTGCCGGTGATGGTGAAGTCGAGGCCCCAGGGTTTCGGGTCGGCGTAGTCGCGGCCGAAGAACACGTTCGACCCAACCGGGTTGACGATGTCCTGGTCCCGCCACGCGATTCCCGGGGTGTCGATGCGAGAAAGGTAGACAGGGTGGCCGGGGCCTAACCGGTACCCGTCGAGGTCGAACTCGGCGTGGATGAGTGGGTTCATGAGTCAGCTCCGCATCAGGTTCGAGGATCGAGAGACACGGCGCTTCGAGTCTTCGTATCCGTTGGCGACAGTGGCGATGACGTACCCGGCCATGTCCTGGTCCCCGACCCGCAGCGTCATCTGCATGCCCTCGAACTCAGTCGCGAGGGCGCCGGCGGTGAGTTGGCTGGCGGCCGCGGTGGCGATCGCATCGATGGAGGCCTGGTCGAGGCTGATCGTGGACGGCACGGAGCGCATGAGCTGGTTCTCGATCGACACGGACTGCTGGTGAGGAATGACTCGCTCTCCGCCGCCGAAGTCGACGAGCTCACGGCCCTCCTCACCGACCCAGTGCAGGCCGGGTGCGGCGGAGAGTGTGCCGCGGGCGTATCCGCCGCGGCGGTCGTATGCCTTCGCCAGTGACCCGTACCGAGCCAGGGCGTAGGACATGGACGCGACGATGTTCGACATCGGGTCCAGGATGTTCTTGTCGTACGGTGCTCGGGCGTAGGCGCGGAACGTGGGCGGGATGACCTGCATGAGACCCTGCGACGGGTAACCGCGCTTCGCGTTGATGTCCCAGTTGTTGACCGCGTTCGGGTTACCACCGGACTCCTGGTTCATGCGACGCAGAGTGCGGCCCACGTTCGACAGGGGCTGGTTCATGAAGTTCAAAGCGGAGATGACCGTCGGCCGCCACCGCTCCACGTTCCCGCCAGAATCGCCCTCACCCTCGGTGAAGGTCTTCGCGTACTCCTTGGCCTGCTTGATCGATCCGGCGACGACCTTTTCCATGACACCGACACCGAGCTGCCCGGTGAGGGTGTTGCCGTCGAGCTTCTCGGAGTACTTCGCGATGAGTTCCTTGCCCTTGCGGCGGGCGGCCTTCTCGAGTTCCTTCTTGATGTCTCCCGTGTAGGAGACGTCGCCGAGGATGCCAGCGTCCATGGCCCCGCCACCGACGGCCTTACCCCGGTTGTCGGCGTGGAGGTGATCAAAGTGCCCGGCGGCTTTCCACAGGACGAACGCCCACGGAAACGCAGCCTTGAACGCGGCGATGTTCGCATCGAAGAACCGAGTCTCGATCGCGTTCTGCCCGCCGGGACCGTAGTTCACATCGATCGCGTTGTCGTTGTAGTGCTGCGAGTTCGGGGAGTGCCGACCGACCCTGCCCCAGTGCGAGTGTTCGCCGACTCTGGCGCCGCGCGCCTCCCACCACTTTCCGGCGGAGATGATGCCGCCGCCGGCGTAGCCCTCCCGGAACTGGTGCAACGGTTCACCGCGCAGTGCGGCTGCGTTGACCTTGTGCAGACGTTCCCGCTCGTACGGATCACGCATGGCTTCGGAGACGTACACGCCCTCGCCGGAACGCATCGGGGTGAGCTGGTCGTCACCGGCCGAGTACGGGGTGAACCCGGGGAGGATGCCGCCTCGAGCGAATCCGCCCTTGGGCTTCTTCACGCCGGAGAGCTTCACACCGACGGAACCGAAGGACTTGTTGATCTCCTTCGCGAACGAGTTCAGCACATCGGCTGTGCTGTCGAGGGACCCGCCGACGTCGCCGGGGATCTTCTCCATCGTCTTGTCGATGCCAGAGCGCATGCCGGAGAAGTTGGCCTTGCCGCCACGTTCAATCGCGCCGAAACCGGCGTCCGTGGTCTTGCCCAGGGTGGACAGGCGCGACGAAGCGTCCTTGTCCATGTTGCCCATGGTCGTGTCGACGCCCTTGCGCATGTCACCGGCCGTGGTGGTCGTCGACTTCTTGATCGCCGACCACTCATCCGACTGGGTCTTGCCCATCGCCTTGAGGTTCTTCGACTGATCGGAGGCCATGGTCTCGAGGTTCTTCACCTGATTCGAGACCATCCCCGACAGCGCCGTCGACTGCGTGCCGGCCATCGTCGACATCTTCGACGCCAGATCCGTGCCCATCACCGTGAGCCCGGTCGTCATCGTCTCCTGCATTCCCGTCATCGCGGCGAGAGTGCCGTCCTGACGGGCCAACAGAGACGCATCCGTGTCAGCGGTCATCTTGAGATACGCGGCCTCTGTGAGGGCCTGCATCGACGTGAGCGCTTCCTCAGTCGTTGCGACTGTGTCCTCCCACGACACATCCGCACCCAGCTGCGACCCGGCCAGATCAGTCGGCCCCTCGGCCGCCGGCGAGGCGAGCGCCGAGGTGGTGAGGGATGAGTCCGTGGTGGAGGAGAACGCAGGTTCGGTGGCGTACTCCGTGCGGATGGGGCCGAACGCGGAGACTGGTGGGACAGCTGCGAGGCCGAGCTTGGCAGCGGTGTCCTGGATGCGGGTGATGCCGTCGGTGAGACTGTTGTCGTACCCATCGATGGTGTCGACGCCGCGGGCGTACATGACCGTCGAGGGTGAGTGGATACCGAGGGCCTTCTTGAGGGAGTTCTCCATGCCCTTGGCGATCTTCTCGATCGTCTTCTCGACGGTCTTCTGCTGAGACTCGAGGCCTTTCACCAGTCCGGCGGCCGCGTTGACCCCACCGGAGTAGAAACCTTCGGTGACGTACGTGCCGGCCTGTTTCGAGTACTTCGCGATGTCTTTGTAGGAGGCGTTGATCGACTTCACGTCCGACGAGGAACCCTTGAGGAGTTCGTCGGCCATGGTGATTGATTCATCGATGGAACCCGCGCTGGCGACTTCCTGCAGGATCGCGCCACCGTAGCCCATGCTGGCGAGCTTCTTGAGCTTCCCAGCCAGTCCCTTCACCTTGGCTGCGGCGGCGGCCGCGTTCGTGCGCACGCCGGAGACTCCGGTGGTCTGCTGCCAGGTGCCGTTCTTGTCCTGCGCCCATTGCGAAGACACATCGAGCTCGTACGCCCGACCTTCGATCGACGACGATACAGAGGACTGGATCTGCTTGAGCTCGTCGAGCTTGTCCTGTGCCTTCTCGGTCTTCTTCTCGAGCCGATCCAGTGTGCCGTACAGCGATTTGAGGGACTTCTCGTACTGGCGAGCCTGAATGCCAGCACGGCGACGCGCGCCGCGGGAGAGGTCTTTGTTGTCGGCGAGGCCCTGCAGGCGGTCGACGGCGGAGTATGCGCCGGAGAGGCCACTGGTGACCTGTTCGCGGACGTCGCCGCGGCGGATGTCGGTGCGCAGGTCGGTGCGGAGTTCGCCGACGCGGGCGCGACGTTCGCGTTCTTCCTTGGCGCGTTCCTTCGCGAGTTTCGCTGCTTCCTCGGCCGCCTTGGTTTCGGCCTTGACGGCTTTGAGGTTCTTCTTCGCCGAGGTGAGCGCGTCTTCTGCCACGCGGACCCGTTTCGCGGCGGTGGCTTTCGTGGACTTCGACTTCGCGTCGGACTTCGCGCGGCGGGCGTCGCGGAGGTCGTCAGAGGCGAGGTCGACTCGGCGCTCGGCTGAGGCGATGCCGCCCTTGGCGAAGGGGATCGTGCCGGGCATGCGGGTGAGTGCCTCGGTGAGGATCTTCCAGGATCGGCGGGAACCGTCGAGGGGGACGTAGGCTTCGTCGACGTCCATGCGGTCGCCGACGACGCGCCACGTGTTCGGGGGCACCATCTCCGCGATCGGAGACATGGGGCGCAGGCCGCCGTCGGCCATGTACTCGAGGATGCCGCCGTCGGCCTTGAACTTCTGGACCGATTTGTTCTTCGGGTCCGAGGAGTAGACCTTCTCGTTGCCTTCCTGGCGAACGTGGACCTCGTTGACTCGCACCCAGACGGTCTTGTCCT
This sequence comes from Brevibacterium sp. Lmc1, assembly GCF_057654315.1. Lineage (NCBI taxonomy): Bacteria > Bacillati > Actinomycetota > Actinomycetes > Micrococcales > Brevibacteriaceae > Brevibacterium > Brevibacterium sp. Lmc1. The sequence continues at coordinate 3,625,106 of NZ_CM172803.1, forward strand.
TGACTCCGTCGATCCACTGCTGGATGTTCTTGAGCTTGGAGACGGCTTCACCGGTGTTGATCTTGACGTCGGTCTCGATCTCGTCCGGGGTCTTCACCAACTGGTCGACGTAGGCTTCCGCCTTCTTCTTCGACCCGAAGAACGCGGTCGCCTGCTCGACGAGCTTGTCGCGAAGCTTCTTGTGCTTCTTCGAAGCGTCCTCAGCAGACATGCCGTTCTCGATGTTCGCCGCCGTCGCCTCATTGATGCTGCGGGCCGCGGAGTCGAGCATGTCGTTGTTCTTGCGGCCGGCCTCGGTGGAGTCATCGATCGAGGTTTTTCCGGACTTGATCGCGGCGTCGAGGTCATCGAACGACGCCTCGACTTCACGGTTGGCTTTGCGCGCGTCGAGCTGCGCGGAACCGAACCCGCGGATCTCGTCGGCGAGAGACTTGATCTTGTCCTCAGTGGTCTCCGCGGTTGCGCCGAGCTCAGTGAGAGCATCAGCGTTGCCGTTCGCAGTGGCCTCGGCCTCGAGCATCGCCGGGGTGATCTCCCCGTAGGCGATCTTGAGCGCGATCGACTTCTTCTCCGACTCCGACATGGAGTTCGTGAACAGGCCAGCAGCCTCGGCGAGCGCGTACGTCTGCTTCTGATACTCCGGGAACTGGTCGAACGTCTCCTCGAGGGCGACACCACCTGCGCGGCCCTCGTACATGACCGCTTTGAACCCGTCCTGCGCGGACTGCAGGGAACCGCCAGTGGCGAGGTCGGTGACGGCCTTGTCCATGTCACGGAAAGCCTTCGTCGCCTTCTCCGCACCGGACTCGACACCGGGGATCCAACCAAGACCAGTGTTGATCTTGTCCGAGAACGTGGAGTTGTAGAGGCGGTCGAAAGCGCCAGCGAGGTTGTCGACCTCGGTGAAGGTGCCCTTCGTCTTCTCACCGACGACGGACACGTCCTGCATTTCCCGGTTGATGCCCTTGAGGATCTTCTCGGCGTTGCCGCCACCGTTGACGATCGCTTCCATGAACGCCGTCGGCGTGGTGTCGCGTTCCAGCGACTGCATGTGCTGAGACGCAGCCGCAGCGGCAGTACCAACAACGAGGAGACCCGCACCGGCCGCGGCAGCGACCTGGCCGACCTTGCCCAGGTTGCCCATCAGGTCAGGGAAGTCCGACTTGAGTTGCTTGAAACCGTCGATGACGTCGAACACCTTGGGAGCGAGCACCAGGAAGCCGCCCGCGGCGAGCCCAAGACCACCAGCAAGAGCACCGAATGCGCCTACAGATTCCTTGACCGGCGCGGGGAGGTTGCCGACCCAGTTCGCCAGTCCCTCGACACCTTCGGCGGCATCGGCGACGGCGGGGAGGAACACCTGGCCGAACCCGATCGAAGCGTCCTTGATCGCATTGCCTGCGATCCGCACCTTCGACTCTGCGGTGTCGTAACGTTTGTTCGCTTCCTCGATGAGGGCGATCCCGCGCACGTACTCCTCATTGCCGGTGGCGAGCGCGTCCTTGAGGACGTCGGAGGCGCTGGACAGGCGCAGCAGGGCGTCGGATTCGCGGATGCCGGTGATGCCGAGAGCAGTGAGGGTGCCGTTGACGTTCTCACCGGATGCCTGTGCCTGGCCGAGTCCCTTGACGAAGGTAGTGAGTGCGCCGGCGGCGTCGGTCTCCCACGCCTTGGAGAACTGGCCGGCGGACATGCCTGCGGTCTGAGCGAAGAGTTCGAGCTTGTCACCCTGGCCGGAGACCTCGTTGCCCATCTTCTTCATGACCATCGAGATCGCGGTACCGCCGGCCTCCGCGTCGATACCGACGGAGGAGAGAGCGGTGGCGAGGCCGAGGACGTCACCCTCGGTGAGGTTCGCCTGCTTGCCGGCACCGGCGATGCGCATCGCCATTTCCACGATCTCGCGTTCCGTGGTGGCGAAGTTGTTGCCCAGGCCGACGACGGCGGCACCGAGGCGGCCGACGTCTTTCTGGTTGGTGCCCATGATGTTCGAGAACCGAGCCAATGAGGTGGCTGCCTCTTCGGCGGAGAGGTTCGTCGACTCGCCCATGTTGATCATGGACTTCGTGAACATCAGGACGTTGCCGGTCTTGATGCCCAACTGGCCGGCCGCCTCGGCGACGGCCGCGATCTCCGTGTGGGTGGCCGGGAGTTCCTTCGACGCGAGCCGACGCAGACCCGATTCGAGACTGCCGAGCTGTTTCGCGGATCCGTCGACGGTCTTCGTGACGCCAGTCCAGTCGGACTGCCACGACATGGCCGCCTTGCCCGAGAGTGCGAATCCTGCCGCGGCTGCCGTGCCGAACCCGAGAGCGGCCTTACCAGCCGCGTCCCACGCTTGAGGGTGCTCCCTGGCTGACTTCTCCAACGAGGCCAGCTGCGCACGCGCAGGCGAAATGCCGTTGGCGTTGAGATCACGCAGTGCGCTCTTCGCCACACGGGTGCCAGTGACGACACCAGTGGAATCGAGCGAGAGCTTCCACGCTGCAGAACGATCAGCCAAGGGTCACCTCCTCAAGTAGTCGCGGTTGGGGGTTTGAGAATCGCGGACCACACGAGCGCGTCGGGGACGTCGTACTCGCGGTCCTTCTGGAACTGCCGCAGCGCGGTCGTTGCGTGGCATCTGGCCGGAGGGGGCACATCGAACCGTCCGGCGTTCTCGAGCGCCTGGCAGACGTCTTTCGGGTACCCGCAGATCGGGCAGAGACCGGCCCTGTACTCGGTGAGTGAGAGCATCCAGTTCCGTTGTGTCTCGTCCCATTCGGGTTCGGCTTGGGACGAGAGGAGCCGACCATCCTCGTCATAGACGTAGGTGGTGGTCGGCTCCCAGCCGTTGAAGCGTTTGACGCTGATGCCGAGGCGTTCTGCCGCCTCGACTTCGCGTCTTAGTTCCGGATCACGGCGGAGGCGATCGACGAAAAAGGGATCGCGGTCGCACCTCGGTTGATGTTGAGGGCCGCCATCGCGAATTCGCTGAACTGGGCATCAGTGAACTCGGCTGCCTCTTCGGCCCAGTCATCGCCGGTGAAGTCGACCTTCTCTCCGGTGGCCTTGTTCCATGCGTCCACGATCGACAGGGGCAGTAGCTCGTCACCGAACGTGTCAGTGTTGACGCCGAACGCGGTGTCGACGTCGTTATCCTCACGTGGGGGATGGTTGGCGACCACCTCGGCGTACTGGGCGCGCTTGAGTGCCTTGAGCTTCACGCAGACGGTGGACTCGTCCATCTGCGCCTCGATCTCCTGGATCTTCTTCGCCTGCTCGCGGATCTCCTTTGAGTACGCGGAGTTCAGACGATCAGCGGCGGACTGCACGCGGTTGAGACGTTCGAGCTCCTGGGACGCTGCCTGGTGTTCGGCGAGCAAATCGAGGTTCACGACGTGGTTGACGACGGTGGTGGGGCGGGTTGTGCCGAGCTTCGACATGGTGCTTCTCCTGTTCTCTCCTGTTTGGGTGGTGGGGTGATGCCCTGGCCGTGCGTGGACAGGAGAAAAGCCACGCACGGCCAGGAGTAGGGGTGGATCAGGCAGCCGCGACGATCGGCTTGTCCGTCTGCACATCCGCGAAGATGAACTGCGGGATCGTGGACCGGGTCACCGAGTTCGCCTCGGGTGCCAGCAGCTGCTTCTCACCAGCGGTGGCCGGGTAGATGCTGACCTTCTGGCCGACGGCGAACTCCTCCTCGTAAGGCACGCCGACACGCTCCACGAAGTAGCCCTGGGCGCCCTCGGTGATCGTCTCGACAGCCTCATTCGCGTCGGCTTCGTTGTCGGAGTTGGTGTTGTCGATGACGGTGATCGACAGACCCGGAGTCTTCCGGCCCGGGCGACCGAACTCCTGCCGCGAGCACATGCGCGGATCCGAGATCGTCGCCTGCTCCTTGGTCGGGTTCCAGCCGTCACCAGTCAGGTAGCAGCTGATGTCGAGAGCACCAGCGGCATTGAGCTCATCGAGCTTCGGAGCCTTGGTGTCTGCGATAGCCGGGACGTACACGACCTTGAAGTTGCCGTCCGCCGGCGTCGATGGAATTTCAGCCATGACATGGCCTCACTTTCTTGAGTTGGCCCGAGCCGGCTTCGACTCAGGTGTTTCGGCAGCCTCAGCGGGTGCTTCGGTCTGCGAGTCCGACGCCGGGCTGGTGTCGGACGGACCCTGCTCAGCGGCACGAGCCGACTTCACAGGGACGTGATGCTTCGGCGGCCGCGGCGAGCGCGCACGCGGATACCGGGCAGAATCGAGGAGTTCGAAGGCGGTGCCGATGCGGGGGTCGCCCTCCGGCACGTCGAACTGGTGCTTCGTGGTCTTGTCCTTCACACGGACGTACATGGGGCCTCCTGGTGTGGGCATGACGAAGGCCCCGCGCCGGGACGGTGCGAGGCCTGTGGTGGGTTGGGAGAGTCAGCTGCGGGCGGCGGTGAGTTCGTACTCGAGGACCGTGTACACCGGATGCCGGTTCGCGGTCGTGAGAGTGATCGACTCGTCTTCGACGATGTCGCGTGCGTTGAGCATGCGCACCGGGGAGAGTGACCATCCGGCCGCGGTGGGTCGAGCGCCTTCGAGAACCGGGTCGAGCTTGTCGACGATGACGCGGACCGAGGTGAACGTGATGCCGGCGATGGTGACGGTGATGCGGACGCGTTGCGCGTGCCTGGTACCGGCCATGGACCGGGAGAGTGTGTTCGGGATCTGGACGCGTGCCACGGTCCACGGGAACGCGGACTCGACGTACTGGCCGTTCTCGTTGGGCTTCACGGCCTCGAACAGTGTCCCTTCGGGGAACACGGCCTCGATCGCGTCGGAGAGGGCGAGGATGCTGCTCACAGTGCGTCTCCGAGCTTCTTCATGTACTCGTCGATCGAATCGAACTCCCTTTCGACTGGTCCGTCGAAGTCGAGAGTGCCACCGCCACCGTTCGCGCCGCCGAAGTAGGCGATGGCCGCGCCGGGGCCTCCGCCGGGATTCTTCCCGGTTGGTTTGTCGTTCTCCGGGCCGATCTCCACCTCAGTGGTGTTCTTCCGCTTCGTGGTGTCGTAGCTGATCTTCTTCGCGAACTGCTTGAAGTACCGCGACCCTCGGGCATCTTCCTGCAGGTTCTTCTTGATCTGCACGGCACCCTTGGCCAGCACGGCTTCCGCTTTTGAACGAACATCAGAGTCGAACTTGTCGAGCGCATCGACGAGGTTCTGAGTCTCTGAGGTGTCCAACGGCATTCGGTCCTCCTCAGTCAGCGATGTAATCGACGAACACGCGGTAAGCGGTGGCGAACGTCTTGAACGGTGCCTCCTGCGTGATGCGGAACTTCCGGCCCACCAGCAGCGGATCCATTCGGGAGGCGGTGACCTCGACGACGTCGCCGACGTTGATCCGGTACGCGCCGACCGGCAGGTGGACGGACATGCGCTGGACCGTGAGAGCGGTCTCGGCGGTGTTCTTCTCCTGCTCGTAGCCCTCGTAGGACTGCAGCTTGCACTTGCCGGTGTAAACGTCGGCATACACCGGGACCACCTTCCCGGTCTCCCGGTCAGTGGTCTCTCCGGTCACGCGGCGGAGGAGGCACTGATCTTGCATCAGAGCCTCGGCGCGGCGGCGACCCCGCAGAGTGACTGCGCGTGCCCGGGCGCTCACAGCGAGTTCACCACGGCCACAGACCCACCGAACCGCTTCCGCAACGCCTTGCGGGTGCGTTCAGGCAGATCCATCGGAGTGACCTGCTCGATGCCCTCACCGGACGTCGCGTAGGACTCTCGATAGTCGTCGACACCGATCGAGGACATGCGACCGTTCTGCAGATCCCAGCCTCCCTCCCGGGAAGCGATGAGACCCGCGATCACCATGGATGCACAGAGCGTCTGGATGTCCTTCGGCGTGACGTCGAAGCCATGGAAGTAGGTGATCCGCAGAGTGGGAAGAGCAGCGCCGCATGCCCAGCCTTGCGCTCGGTACACGCCATTGCTCGCCACTCGGTAGGTGTTCGGGTCGATCAGTTCACCATCAGCACGGATCTCGTCGACTCGACGAATCGGGGCACCAGGCAGGTTGAGCAACCGCTCGTTGAGCCCGAGCACCTCGATAGTTGACGTCTCGGCGAGTATGCCCGTGCCGGCGGCAGAGGTTATGGCTGACGATGCCGATTCGATGAGCTCATTGACCGTTGCGGTCTCGGAGTCCTCGAAAGTCTCGCCGTAGAGCGCGAGCGCCGTGGGTTGGATCAGCATCGTCAGTCACCCCCTCATTCGTCGAACAGTGCGCGGATCTCGTCGCGCTTGAGCCCGTCGAGCTGTTCCTCTGCGAACCCCTGGGCGAGCGCGTAGGCCTCCCATTCGCCGCGGGACGCGTTGCCGGACGGGACGGCAGGCGTCTCAGTGGAAGACTCGTCCGAATCGTCGTCGGAATCTTCCACCTGTTCTTCGGACTGTTCGCCCTGGTCAGCCCGGTCCGAGTTGGTCTCGTGGAAGGAATCGTCCGAGTTAGCCTCAGAATCTTCCACCTCGGAGCCCGACTGGGCCTCCTGCTCCTCGGAGTCGACTTTGCCCTTCTTGGACTTCTTCTTGCCCTTGGCCTCGACTGCCACGACGTGGCCGCCGCCGATCAGCCCGGAGGCGACCGACGGGGCCACGTCGAAGACGAGACCGTTGGGTCCCTTCACGAGAGTCATGAGTGAACCTCCCGATCAGGCTGCCGTGTAGACAGCGATGGCCTTCGGGCGAACAACCTTTGCGCCGTAGACGTGGAGGCCACGCAGACGGTCAGCGAACTTGTTCTCGGCGCGCATCGCCTCGGTCTTCTGGATCTGCGACACGAACGCCAGAGACGAACGGTGCATGGCCACGACCTGCGGGGCGTCAGTCTCAGGCAGGTTCTCCGAGCCGTACCCGTCGAGTCGCAGGATCTTGCCGAGAGAGGCGTTGCGCAGGCCCTCGGTAGTCCCGGACTGATCAGCGTTGGTCATCTTCGAGTCATGCTCGAAGAGCAGCGCCTCGAACTCAGCGTTCGCGACGAAGACACGGTTCTCCTTCGGCACGGCAGCCTTGTTGAGGGCCTTGACCAGGTCGCGCAGAACATTCCACGCGGTCTTCGCATCCGTCGCCGGAGCGCCGGGAGTCACCGCGGTGCCATTGGTAACGGCGAGCGCGGCGAGGAACTTGTCAGCATCTTCAACGAGTCCGTCGGCGGCCGACTTGGTGTACTCGTTGAGGTTGCCGGCGGCCTGGGCGCGGTCGATGTCGTCGACGTAGAAGTCGAAGTTCTTCTCCTGGTCGACGTCGAGCTCGATGCCGGTGTCCGAGATTGCATCAGCACTGGTGGTGCGGTTCGCAGCCTTGTAGTCCTTGATCGCGATCGGCACCGGGCTGGTGATGTGGAGCTTGTTCCCCGAACTAAGATCGCCCTCGTACTCACGGTTGGTGAGTCCTGCCCACACCGCGGTGTGGCGGAACTCGGTGAGCATCTTGGCCGACCAGATCTCCGGGATGAAATTGGTAATCGCCATGGCGATCGTCCCTTCTGGTTAGGTGACTTCCCTGGTGGGAGTCATGAGGTTTCGATCCGGCCCTCGTTGTAGGCCTTGGTAATCTCGTCCGGAGACATACCCTTGAGATCGTCTTTCGTGAGCTTCTTTTTCCGCGGCTGTTTGCCACGCCCGGAGTCGAAACTCGCGTTGCCGCCTTGCGCGGCTAGTTCGGGGTTCTCTTCCAGCAGGTCGGAAATGGCCTCCTGGATTTGCTCGGTGTCGACGTCCCCGTTCTCGTCAACATCGAAATCTGTAAGGTCGAGCAGGCGGAGAGCGAGCGCCGGGTTTCGGAGCTTGCCGGCAGCCGCGGACTTCACCTCGGAACGGATCACGCGGGCATTGGCTGCGGTCATCGCCTCGGCGCGGGCTTCGGCGCGGGCCTGCTCGAGTTCGTTCTCCTCGGGCGTCTTGTCTTTCGCCGCCAACTGCCGTTTGAGTTCGGCGATCTCGGCCTCGCGTTCCTTCGCGAGCTTCTTCGCCTCGTTCCGAGCAGTCTTCATACGGTCGAGGGCCTGCTTGCCCTTGTCGCCGAGCGAATCGCTACCGTCCTCGTCGTCATCCTCGCCGTCGTGATCGTTGATCGAGTCGTCCTCAGTCGAGGTGTCATCGTCAAGGTTGGTTTCCTCGTCGTCACTGTTCTCGGTGAGTTTCGGATCGTCAGCGGGTTTGAGCGTTGACATGGGTGTTCTCCTCCTGCATTGCGCATGGTGGGGTGCCGCCACGCTTGCCGTGGAGGCGGGGAATCTGTGGGTCAGAGACGGTTCTGGGCGTCGAACTCTCGCCGCTCAGCTGCGGTCATCGTGTACCGGCTGCGCGGGTCACGGACACCAGTACGGCGAGCACTCTTCACCGCTTCTCTCGCTCCAACACGGCGACCGCCACGACCGAACTGTCCGTATCCTTCTCGGTCCCCGAAGATCGCACCGGCATTGACCTGCCCGTATTCGGTGAGGTAGCCGTACTCGGTGAGCATCTGAGCGAACCTGTCTTTATTGCCGTCCGCTCGGCGCATGATCTCCCCGACAGAGAGACGTCGACGCCCAGAACGCCCAGCCTGAGACCCGGTGCGATAGAAGCCTCGTTTGCCGGCACCCTCGCTGGTGAACCGACCCGACTCGGTCATGCCACGGCGGGAGTTCACGACCTGGTAGATGTCGGCACCGTTGCGGATCGCCTCGGCACCGGCCTTTGTGTAGATCCGGTCCTGCTCGGACTCGGAGAGGGCGTTGAAGTGCTGGTATGGGTCTGTGGCAGTCTGAGGAGCGACCATAGACGTTACCGGGAAATGCTGGCACAAGCAGTTCGGGTGGCGTTTGAAGCCTTCGTTCCATCGGTAGAAACGGCCGGCGAGGACCGTGCAGCGAGCGCAACACCCGGCGGACACGACTCGCGTGTATCCGACGTTCTGTTGGGCCGTGCCGATCCGTACTTGGGCGGAGGCCCGAGAAGCATCGGCGACGGCGTACTGAATCAAGCGGGAGAGCTCGAGCATTCCACCGTCCATGACTTCCCGCACTGAGTAGCCGCGGCCAATGTGATCGAGGGCGTGGTAGGCGACACCGGCGAGCGCCGCATCGAGAGTCGCTCCGGTGGCGGGCATTGTGCCGACGATCGTGCTGGGTTTCAGTCGCGCGTCGAGCCCGTCGATGTTCTGGTCGTTGAACGCGTAGTCGAGATAGTCCTCGTTGCTGATGATCGTCTCGCTCTGAGCGATCATGACTGCGCCGACGACTCCTATGGAGAGCGCCTGCCATGAGCTCACGATGGATCCGGGATTGACTCGTTTCCATGCGGTTCCGGCCCGGGCGAAGGCGGCAGACGTCAGTTCCTCAGTGGTCCGCTTGTGGCGGTCCGCCTCCTTCATGACGCCGGCGATGCTCATTGGTCAATTTCGGCCGTGTCGGGAATGCTGAACACTCCGGGGTTTCCGGTCGTGGCCAAGCTATTGATGACGCCGAGCGGATCCTGTTCCTGCTCTTCCTTGATCATCTTCATCACACGGTCGATCTCGTGAGGAGGCAGACCGTCCTGTTCGAGGATGTACTTCATGGGGTAGCCGAGCTGCTTCTTTTTGAGCAGAGCATCGGCGCGCTGCGCGTCCGATCGGTATTGCGGGTCGGCCCACATCGGGGTGCCGGCGGCGATCGCGTCGGCTTCCTTCTCCGAACGGTCCATGGCCAGCGCGGTGAGGTAGTTGATGGTGCGTACGTCTTGATTGACGAAGAGGATCGACTGGCGGGCCCTAGACACGAGACCGGCCTCAGAGATCGTCAGCGCCTCGGCGGCGGTGTTGACCATCTTCCCGGACAGGTAGTGCGGCGGAGTGCGGGTCTGCGCGGCGATATGCTCGACGGCCTGCTGGGTGACCTCGAGGAAGGGGCCGATCTGCGCGGCCGACCACTCATGGGGCGTCGCGTCGGGGCCGGGCACCCAGAGAACCTTCTCGCCGGTGAGGCTGTCGAGGTCCACTGGTCGATGTCCGACAATCTGCCCGTCTTCGCCCAGGATCGGGACCTCAGGGACGTCGGCGCCGGTGATGATCCGCTGAGGCAGGGACACCATGTCGAGAGCGTTGAGGAGGTACGCCCAGGTGAGATTGATTGCATCCTGCATTGCCATGACACCCGAGATCTCTGAAATCGGCTGATCAGGGCGGAGGAACGACCGGTTCTTCATCTCCACGATCGGGACCTGGCCGAGCGGGTTACGCGCCGGCCAAGTGTCGTCGGTGTTGTAGTGGCGAGGTTCCCACCCGGTGCCGAGATCGACAGGGCGGCCCATACGTGCCTCGCGGTCTTCCGATGTGCTGCGCTGGAATTTCCACACCTCGTCAGCCGTGTAGAGGGTGGCGTACTCCCACTTGTCGTCCGCCCACATGATCAGAGCTGCACGTCGTTCCCCGGTGGCCGGGTCCTCGTCGACAATGGTCTGTTCGGGGTGCTCGAAGGTGATGCGGGGCCGATCGACACGGTCCGTGGGTGACACGAGCGCGAAAGCGCGTGCGGCCGCCGAACGGACAGCGAGCGCCTCCTGGATGCCCGCGTCTGCGCCAGTGGCTTCCCAGGCGCGTGCCAATCCGGTGTCTGCGCCCAGCTTCTCGGCCGGACGGAGACCGAGATAGACCATGCGCTCACCAACGGCCTCCACGACCGGGGCACACCAGTTGTCGGTGAAGCCCTTGTAGCGCTGCTGGAAGCTCTCCTTGAACTTGTCCGAGGCGAAGCGGAGACGGCCGGTCTCTCCGGTGAGGTAGTTCATGCGCTTCGTGATGTCGCCGCGGCGCAGCTGCAACGCCTGCGAGAGCTGGTCTGTCACCTGCTCTGCTTTCTCAACGGAGAGAGTTGGCATGTCACCTCCATTTCGTCGATGTGCCGGTGTAGATCGTGGACTTCTTCGTGTTCTTCGCACCCGACTTCACCGCGTCGAGCGTGGCCTGGTGGGCTAGGACCGAAGACATGGTGAGGTCGATCTTCTGATCCTCGGATGCCTTCTTGATGTAGTACTTCCCGAACCCGCCGACAGCGGACTCGACAGCGTTACGGACATGGATGGACACGGTCTGGTCGCCGTCGTGGGAGAACTCCGACTCCGGGTCGGTGACGGTCATCTTGAACGCTTCCAGCGCCTCCCACATCTGGCCGAGACGGTTCGTCGCGAACTCGACGATCACGTCGCCGTACTTCGCCGACCACTCAGCGAGCTCCGTGCGGTAACCGAACGGGTCGAAGTAGGCGCGAACGACCTCGTATTCAGAGAGGATGTCGGCGAGCGCCGCATCGACCTCGAGGCGAGGAATGCGGCCGTCCCACTGGCGCGGGTCCCAGATCGTGGCGCGGTTGCCGTTGTGGTATCTCGGCGTGAACTGGTGGAAGTCGAGTGTCTCGGCGCGGAAACCGGTCCAGTCGTTCGTTTCCGAACCGTCGAATCCGAGACAGATCTTCGTGCGCGGCTTTACCTCGACGCGAGGTTCGGCTGCGCGGAGGTCCCACACGGTCTGCTTGATCCAGTGCGCGGAGCCGGCGACGATGCGGTTGCCGTAGAAGCGTTCCGCCTCGGCGGGGTGTTCCCGCATGAGGTCCTTCGCGGTTCTCTCGATGCTGCGAAGGTCCACCCAGGGGGAGAACTGGTAGTTGTAGCGGAAGATCTGCATCCGCTCATCCGGTTTCTCGAAGTCGAGATGCTTCGGCGGCGGAAAGTGGTGGACGTAGACGTCGTCGAGGCCGGACTCCATCGTGTCTTTCTGCAGCCACGAGCTCTCGGCAGGGTCCGGTGGGTTCGACGACTCGACCATCCGGCCGCCCATGCCGCCGAGACCACGGATCAGGGTGCGGTTGAACTTCCGCATCTTGTTCGAGTCCGTGTACAGGCCCGTCTCATCTGGGAATGCTGCAGAGATTCGCGCACCGAGCTTCGAATCGGCCTTCGAAGTGACGATCTCGATTTTTGAGTCGCGGTTGCCATTCGGGTGGCGGATGAACTCCTCACCGGTCTTCGGGATGATGTTGGCCAGAGGCCCGAAGTCGATCATCGGGACGAGGGCGCCCCACGTGTTTTCCACCTGATCTTCGACGACGGCGGCGAGCTGGATGCGGGGAGTCGCCCTGGGTCGGCCCATCGGCTCACCGGGCATAAAGTCGTACTCCCACCCGCAAGGACACCCGTGCTCGGCGCACCGGTACGTCTCACCGCCGGTAGCGAACCCGTCGAACTGAGACGGACCCACGAACTCGATCAGCGCGTGCCCGGCGATTCCAGGCGATTTTCCAACCTTCTGCGCAGCCACCCAGGCTGAACGCTGGTAGTGGAACGCTGAGGCGCGCTCACCGCGCTGCGCGTCTGGGCGGACGATGTAGTGGTTGGCGAGGAAGATCTTGTGATCGATCGTCGGCTCGAACATCTCACCGGACATGTCCCCATCCGGGACCACGGCGTGATTGGCGAGCCAGTCGGCGAGGAAGTACCCCATCGTCTTGATGGGGTGAGGGATCGAGTAGTTCGGGCGCGGGACCTTCCGATCAGCCTGCACCGTCGTCACCCGCAGACGGGAAGAGATCCGCGATCTGCTGAGCGGTCGACTTGCGCGGCTTCGCCTCGGCGGCCGGCGCCGACTCCTCGGACTTCTTCTGCAGCTCTTCCGTGGAGGCGTATCGCCACTTGTGACGGGCCATGCCGGAGAGGTTCACGCCGAGGTCTTCGGCCATGATGCGCATCTGCGTGAGCCGCGAAGCCGGGACGTCGAAGTTCTCCGTCTCGATCGACACGAGCAGACGCACGTAGATCGCGAGCGTCACCTGCTGGTGCTGAGACTCCCAGACGATGGACTGACCCATCTTCCAGAACTGTCGCCACAACTCGCGCTCACGCTCAGTGAGACCAGGCTTGAGCGGCCAGTTCGGAGTCCGCCGGCGGTCAACACGCTCGGGCAGCTTGATCCACCCGTCCTCGTTTCGACGCTGACGGTACGAATTCAAGTCGGCCGGCGGGCCGCTACGTGCGCGTGCACCTCCTGATGCCATGGTCGATACCTCACTTCCGGCACCCTTGCGGCACCATCACGACGAGGCATTGCGCCCCGCGAAGTCCAAGAATTGCACCCGCCTTGACCTGGGGTTTCGGGATTTTTTGAACCCGTCGCCGGTTATTTAACCCTCCCCGGCGGTACCGGGGATTGAGGGTCGAGGGGGTCACCCCCCGTGGTCTATACCGACAGGACCCACTTGCCTAGTTGAGTTGCCGGAACCCTCCGGGCTGGTGGGCTGCTGTCTCCGCTGAGTGGCACGGCTTGCACAGGCCCCGCCCGAAGCTCGGGTCGTTCGCGTTGAGTCCAAGGTCCTCGAGCTCACGGCGTGAGCGAGGATAGTGATCGGCTTCGGTGGATGGTCGACGATGACACAGGATGCAGATCGGGTCTCGTGCGAGGACTGCCTCACGGAAGGTGCGCTTATGCCGGCGACCATAGCCTCGGGCTGTGGGCGAGCCACGCAACCGCTCGGCCTCACGGGCACAGTCGTCGCACAGCCTCACGCCCTTGGGCACGAGGTTCGGGCAGCCCTTGCCGTTGCACACCTTCTTCATCGACTGCCTCCGAACATGACAGAAGGCCTGACCGGATGAACCGTGTCAGACCTTCATCGCCACCTCTGGTGACTCTACGAGAATTGTATGGGACAGATGGCTGAAAGTCTATGCCCGCAAGGATCGTGCCTTGCGGCGTGTCGTTCGAGTCAGAACTGCACGAACATCACCGAGGCGATACAGCTTCGTGCCTCGTTGATCCTGACCAACAGCATTGAGCATCACGCGATCATGAACATCACGACGACTCGTCCACTTGCGTGCTTGCTCATAGCTGATCTGCTCACCAGCTGCACGCAGTGTGTCGACCACACGAGACAGCGGTGCTTCGTATGCCTCGATGCGCCTGAGTCCTTCACGCCTGCGAGCACGCACATCCACCTGGGCCTTGCACCTCGGGCACACCGTCACGTCCTCACCCATCACCGGCCACAGCTCCACACCACAGCCGGCACTCGGGCATGAGCCGGCGAACACACGCTCGGGTGGAATGTCTATCTGCTCCAATGCCTTGAGACACTGCTCGAGCAGACGATCATGCCAAGCCTCAGCCTGCGCATGCTTGACCACCCAGTCACGCAACGGATCCAGGCTGGCCACGAGCTGAGGCACAGTCAGCATCCGATGCACTGGCCGCTCCTGCTCTGACACCCAAGCAGCGAGCATCGACCTGAGCACCTCGGTGATCCGATCAGCCACCTCGGCGGCACCAATGCGGAACACCATCGGCACAGCATCCGACGACCGACGCTCACCCTGCGGTGTGGTGGCATCCTGCCTCAGCTTCGTCACCTCCAACTGCTGCACGATCGGAGCACACATGCGCACCAGGTCCGGCAGTGAGGCAGACCGAACATCACGGGCATCCCACATCGTCAACGTCCTCTCAGTTCTTTCTCGATACGACCACTCACCCAATCGCGGGGCCGCCACACATCCACGTCCTCACCCACGAGCAACAGGCTGGACAACCACACCTTCTGCTCCGACGAGGTCACACCCTTCTCAGACTTGAGCTCACGCCAGATCACACGCTTCTGCTTCGGATGTACCAACACCAGATCTGGGAAGCCAGACGTCGATCTCCTCGAGTCAAAGGTGTGATAGCTGAGCCAACCCATCCTCTTGGCCAGCTCGAGGATCTGATCCTGCAGCTGGGTCTCCGACATCGCCTTAGCTTGGAGAGCCCGATAATCCTGCACCTTCACCGCTTCCTCCTCTTCCGCTTCTTCTGAGCAGGAGAGTTCACAAGGGCAACAGGTGGCGCCGACCGTCCAGACCCAGCCCTGCCAGTACCGTCACGTACCGAACCCTTACCGTCCCGACCCGACCCGGCATATCCAGATCCTGGATGCACACGACCTGCTGGAACCTGCTGGAACCTGCTTGGTGGCTCTGCGGGGTCACACTCCGACTGGCTGGTGTCGGGCGGTCCCTTCGGTCCAGAGCCGGTGTCTGCGGGGTCTGACTCCGCCTGGGTGGCGGATAGTCCCTCGGACCAGACTGTGTTCACCGCGGGGTCATCACACGACGAGTTGCCGTGCGGTCCCTCGGGCCGGTGAACGTCTCCCGCGGGGTCACGCTCCGCCTGGGTGGCGGGCTGTCCCTCGGACCGGGATGCAGGTGTCTCAGGTGTCCTCTGTGCTGCGGTGCCGGCGTCACGGCCGGGCGGTACACGCCCGGCTCTCACGTCGGCTTCGGCAGTGTCGGGGAGGACGATGTCGTGGGTGATCACGTACTCGTGGGTGCGCAACCACTCCAACGTCTTCGGTTTGAAGTAGGGCTTCTTCGGCGGGGGCATCATCTGCTTCTCACGATGAGCCCGCGGCGCATCGAGCAGGGCCGCGTTGCATCTGCCGCAGGCGACCACCATGTCTTTTGGTGACTGCACCTGCCTGTCCAGATGGTCGTACGTTCCTGCTTTCTGGCCGCGTCGGTCGCCTTGGAAGTTGACGACGAGGCCGCAGTAGCGGCACGCGTCACCGTCGCGGAGGCGCACGGGGATCGTGAGTGCAGGGTTCGAGTTGTCGAGCTTGCGTTGGCGTTCCCATTCGATCTCCTCTCTCGTTCGCATGTGGATGAAGGTGTCGTCCTCGATGAGCTTGTAGGCGCGTCGGCCTTCCCCGTCAGCCACCTCGGTGAGGTAGCCGGCGGCAATAGCGACACTGATCAGCTCGGCGGCCCGTGAGTGGCCTGCCATCTGCACGGCGGTGCCGTGGCTGATGACGTAGTCGGTGAGGTGGGCGGTGGACTGCAAGGCGCAGCGGAGGACGAACCCGAATGCCTCGTTGACCAGCCGGTCGTCGACCCTCTTGTCTTCGAGGACGCTGAGGACGACGGGGTGGTTAGCGGCGGTGTCGCCAGTCCTGAGCCAAGGCATCCGGGTTATCTCCTGTGGTGGTGTTGATCAGTGGGTGGGTTCGAGGTGGCACGTGCAGCCACATGAGGCGAGCGCGTCGGTGGTGTCGTCCCAGGCTTGGCCGTCGCACTTGCGGCAGTTGCCGTCGCGGCAGTCTGGGCTGCGTGGGGTCGCACTCATGCTTCCTCCTCGATCCGGTAGGCGCGGACAGTAAGCCACGATTCGGCGCACACGTAGCTCGCATCCGTTGTGAGCAAATGCTTTCGCCATTCGTCTGCCGCGTCCCTCAGTGCATCCGCTTTGATCTTCGCTACGAACCGGTCGAACGCTTCTCCGCTGATCGGCCGCGGCTCGCCTAGGCGCTCCCTCGGGAATGTCACAGCGTCTCGCACGACCTCCACTGTCGGCACGTAGTCACTCATCGTCGGCCCGGTGTGTCCGCCTTGCGCGTACCGAGTCATACGTCCTCCCCGAGTAGTGTGGTGATCGCGGCGCGGGTTTCATCCATCCATGCCTGCTTGAACTCAACGTCGCAGTCGCCTGTCGGTCCGCCGCCGAGTTCTTTGTTGGTCGGCCATTCGTCGAATGGTGTCATCATGTTCATGAGCCGCAGCGCCAGCCTCTCGACTGCCTCGTCGGTGCGGAGTTGATCGCGCTGCCACTTCGCGCCGTCTACGAATTCGCCCGTCTCCGGTCCCGTGGCGGCGTTTCCTCGATTGGCGGATTCCGCGAACGCTTCGTCTTCCCAGTTCATTGCTTCTCCCACTTCCCGACGATGCGGGTCTTTCGTGGCTGCTTGGCTTCCCACTCACGGAATGCGGGATCGTCCATCCACACACCTTGCAGGTGGTCGGGCAGTGCGCCTATATCGACGTGCGTCTCCACGGCCAGCTCGAACTCGTCGATGATTGCCTGGGCCTGGTGGCGTTGGGCTAGAAGCCCAGCGTGGTCTCTGGACGATGTGGTTTCGACTGTCCCGCATGAGCATTCGCACCACGCCCCAGCCGCCGTTCCGCCTCTTGGATGGGACAGTTTGTGCTTGCGTAGCACGCCCATGATCCGGCTCCTGAGTTCGTCGCTCATTGCGGTGGTCCTTTCACATAGGTTTCGTCGACCCAGACTCGGCCGCAGCAGTGGCAGTGCCAGCCGACCGTTTCAGGGGACAGGTCTTCATTGATGAAGATCGGGTCCTTGTGTTCGTGGTGGCATCGGAACGACACAAGACGGGGTTCTGCTTCGCACAGGACCTTCTCCGTGATCGCCTCGTGTGGGCATTCCTCGTGCCCGAATTGCATCACGATTGTTCGAGCTCTCTGCTGATGTCGTCTCGCAGGCTTCGTGCTCTTCTGCTCTTGGAGTCGAGTGCTTCATGGAAGCGAATCATGTTCTCGATCCGCTTCTGCCGAGCCAGCTCGGTGAGCGCTTCCGCCTCGGTCATCGTCAGAGTCCCTTCGGAACGATCTTGCGGGCATGGATACCGTCAGTGGAGGGGCCGGGGTCGCCGTCGTACCCGGCCACGTAGTGCTGGTGGTTCGATCCGTCCATCTGTCGCCAGCACACCTTGTCGCCGTACTTGATGTCCTCAACACGGATCGGCTCGACGAGGTCAGCACCCGCCCGAGCAGCTAGCGCGGCGGCAAAACCGCTTCGCAACGCCTCGGAGAGCTCATGGGCGGCTAGCTTGGCCTCGAGCTCGAGCACCCGGCGCCGGTATACACGGCGAAGACGAATGACCATGGCCACCGAAACGGCTGAGACGAGGATCGTGAAGAGTGAGATTGCGAGGCTGTAGCTCATTTGCGGGTCCTCCAAACCATGAGGCGGTCCCACACGCTGGCGGGGATGATGTTGTGGTTGATGATCCACACCCAGATATGTGCGGGGAGGATCAGCAGCTTGTCGAGGAGTGAGAGCATCACTGGAACCCCTTCACGAGCTCCTGGCCAACACCAGTAAGGTCGGCAAACCAACGGGAGCGGGTCTTCTGACGGTCATCGGCGAGGGCTGCTTGTTCGTTGCTGTCGGTGATAGCGGGTGAGGCGATGAGGCCGTAGAACAGGCCGTCGGCAGTGACCCGCCACAGACTGTCGGTGATGGAGTCGACTTCGAAGTCGGTGCCCCATTTCTTCGCCGATGTGACGAACAGTTCCAGGCACTCAGCCGGCGCAGCGTAGGTGCGGGTGGCGCGTGGGTTCTGGGCGGCCATGGATTCGAGGATCTTCGCGGTACGTGCGAGGTTCTGCGTCGGCTCCTGGACGGGGAGAGTGAGGGACTTGCCTTCAAAGAGCCCAGTGCGGTCGGTGGCGCGGATGCGGATCTTGTCCGGGCCAGTACCGGTGACAGTGAGTTCGACTTCGGGGTCCCAGGCTTCCTTCGGCGTGAGACCGGCGAACCCCATCAGCTGCTTGGCCATGACCGGGGTGAGGATGATCGAGTCCGCGACCACGTCACCGGTGACTCGGGCACCGTCACGGGCCGGGGTCTTCGCGACGATCGATGTGCGCCCCGATGAGGCGAGGAGGAGCACGTTGTCGTAGGTGAAGACGAGACCGACATGGTGATTGCCGGACTCGTCGTCCTTCGCGACGTGTGGGAGGACGGCGGCGAGCGCCGAGGTGAGGTGGATGGGGTTGATGCGTGCGCCGAGGTCGCGGGTGATGCGGCGGGTCTCTCTGGCTTCTTTGCCGTCCATGAAGTTCTTGACGACGGCGAGGTGGTCGTCAGCGTCGTGTTTCGCGTTCACTGGGTCTCCTCCTCGGTGAGCTCGTAGCCGAGGGGGATATGGAAGGTTCGGGTCCGGGTTAGGACACCGCCTTCGGGCTTCTTGACCTTGTCTCCGTTGATGTCGTAGACGATGTGGTCGAATTCGACGATGAGGGCGTCGTTGCCTGCGTCGACGACTCGGAGCGACCCGGCGACGACGTTGCTGGGGTCTACTCGGCTCTTCGTGATGAGTTGGAAGATCGTGAGCATCGTCTCGTGGTCGGTCTTCTGGATGGTGTTTGTTGCAGTGGCCATGGTCAGTTCGTCTCCTTCTTGCGCGTGTGTCGGCAGTCGGGGCAGCACCAGCCGCGACCGTTCTTCTGCCCAGCCGTGCACGCCAGTGGTGTGGTGTTGCAGGACTGGCAGGGGAACACGGGGTGGTCGCAGTACTTGTGGGAGCAGTTCTTAAGCAATGGCATCGGTCTTCTCCTGATGGGTGCAGTTCTCGCAGCAACCTCGGCCGTTGTCTCGGGTGAGGCCCTTGCACGAGATGACGGTGATGCCGCAGTGGGTGCAGTGTCCCCATTTGTCTCGGGCGGATTCGACTTTCGGGATCGTCATGCCGGCACCTTCCCTCGGTACTTCGGTGGGGCCATGCAGTGGGCGACGAAGGCTCGCCCTTCCGGGGTGAGTGCGTACTCGGCAGCGTCTGCCCAGGAGGCACGGTCACTGTTCGGTTTATGGTGGGCCGGCACCGGGTCGCCGACCGGCTGATGGTTCATGATCGCGGCGTACGCGGTGTTCGTGATGCGAGAGGCGATCTCGCCCCGGTAGACGCGTGCGATCGTGTTCCCGGCGACGCCGACCCGCTTCGCGACAGCGTTCACGGTGCCGTAGTGAGCGACGAGCTCGATCACTCGGATCTTCGCGTCACCGATCGGCCGCATCGTCGCTTCGAGGTGCTTGTTCCGGCAGACCCGGCACATGCCGGCCGCGTGCACGGTGCGTGTGCAGCCCTTGGTCTTGCATTCCTTCGTGGTGTTCACCATGCTCGTTCCTTCCATGCGTCCGACCCCCACACCTTCGTGGCGAGGCGAGCGCTGTGCTCGGCTTCCTCAGCGAAGTGGGACTGTGGACACTTCTTCCGTTTCGTGGGGTGCTCGTGCTTGTGGCATTGGCGTCGCCAGGCGTCGTATCTGGGGTCGTTGTCTGCGAGTTTCTGGGCGATGTCGGCTCGCATTGCGACGAACGACATGAGCATGCAGACGCCGTGCTCCGCCATGCGTGGCCCGCCCGGCAGGTACTGGTTGCCGTCTTCGTCGAACTGGACTCCGTGGCCGATCGTGAGAGCCTTGCGGGCCTCGACCTGGCGGCACCCGATGCATTCCTCTTCGCCGTACCACCAGTCAGTCGAGTGGTCCTCGTACCATTCGGAGAGTCCGGCAGGCCACTTCAACATCACCCGGTCGGTCTGGCCGGACGCTGCGTCGATGACCTTCCGTTCCTTGTTGTCGGCAGGCTTGCGGATCATCTCGAAGATGTCGATCTGCCCGGGTGTGTTCGTCAACAGGGCACCTCCAATGAGTCTTCGAGCGCACGGATGCGACGGCGACGCAGCACCTCTTCGAGGAGCGAGAACGCACGGTCTCGATTAAGAGTGAAGAGGTAGTACTCGTACTTCCCCTTCGCGTCGTTCCACTCCCAAATCACCCAGTACCGGTGATGGAACTGGACATGGCCCTTCGGCTTCTCCTGCACAATGCGGAACGGGGCCGGAGTGAGGCGCTTCATGGTCGGCTCCCGTCTTTGGCGGTGATGCCGACCCACCCGATGACCCACAGCATGGTGAGGGCGGAGAGACCGTTCGCGGTGAGGGTGATCGAGTAGGAGTAGAAGTATCCGGCCATGCCGATCACGATCATCGGCAGGTAGATGGTGAGCAGTCGACGAAGGAAGTACACCTCACGCGGGAACCGGCGCACGGTGGTCTCGGCGCTCATACCAGGACTCCCTGCTCTGCGAACTTCGCATTGAACACGTCGTCGAACAGGCCCCGGTCCTGCTCGGTGTAGGAGTTGATCTGGCGGGCACGGTGCCCGACCTCGCCGAACGCTTTCATCGGCTTCACCCCATACCGGCGTTCGTACTCGGCAGACACGGCACGTCCGAACGTGGAGCGCATCGACTTGAGTGCCTTGCCAGAGACTCCCTGGTCCCGGAGATAGTCCTCGGTGTAGAGGGGCCGATGCTCAAACGGAATGTCGGGGCGATTGTTCAGTCCCTTCTCCAATGCGAGGGTCGTCATCGTCGTCACGTACACCGGGTCGAGCTGAGCGATCGACGTGGCCTGCTGGATGAGGTTCAGCTGCGCCTGAGCCAGAGCCATTCCGCCGAGGTGCTGTGCCTGCTCGACATTGATGCGGGGATTCACCGCACCGCCGTCGTTGAAGTAGGCGTCCAGGGCGTCGGCGGCTTCGTTCTGGAACTGCTCGATCATGCGGCGAGCGCGGTCGTCTTTGACTCGGGAGGTTTCGATGGTGGCGAGCCACATGGTGAACGTTTTGCGGTCGACCATGGTGATCTCGTAGGTCTTACCGTCGCGGCCAGCTGTGTCCTTGAGGGACACGACTGCCCATGACTTCGTCTTGAGCTTCTGCAGCTGCTTCGAGAAGGCGATGCCGATGGACTCGCACACGTGGCGCACGCTGACCCAATGGGTGCCGTCTTCTTCGATCGCGATGATCTGTGTTTCGTGGAACGGGATTGATACGATGTTCGTAGACATTGGTTGATCACCTTCCTGGTGTCTCTGGCCCTCAGCACTCCACTGCTGGGGGCTTCTTCATGTGCAATGGCTGCGAGCAGGCCCCGGGGCTTCCCCCTCCACCGGGACCCACCCGGTTCATGGGGTCGGCTTCTGCCGGATCTTCGACACGACCTCGTCTTCAGTGATCAGTCGGAGCGCGGCGATCGATGCTTCTGCCTCGTCGTAGATGCTCAGGAGTGTGTCCTCGAACGCGGTGATGCTGTCCGAGTCCATACGGCCGTTGAGTGGGGCCGCACCGATTTCTCTGGCCAGGGCCTCGACGCGGTGCTTCGTGGCGAGCTTCATGTTGAACAGTGCGTCGAGGCGGGACTGCTCTTGCTCGGTGGGGAACTCGGCGCGGGGCATCAGTCGCAGTCTCCTGCTGAGACGGAACGCAGCACTGCCGATTCCGGCAGGGTGGGTTCCGGGCGGAATCCAACCGGGCGGAGGGGCCACGCTGCGGCCAGGCGGAGGCGTTCGTCCTCCTCGGCGGCGATGCCAGCTTCGACGAGGTCGCGGCGTTCACCGGCGACCATGTCGAACACGCTGTTCGAGGTCTGCTCGAGGACGGCTTCGATGCGTGCCAGGTGCGACATTGGGAACCCGTCGCGCTGCGCGCCGCGGTATTGGCGGAGGACTGCGGCGAGACGTTCAGCGTCGGTGATCGCCTGGTTGATCGTGGAGTTCCTGCGGATGGTGGCGGGAGTGGCGGGGGTGGGTGTGGT
The DNA here is from genome assembly GCF_057654315.1 of Brevibacterium sp. Lmc1. Taxonomy (NCBI): domain Bacteria; kingdom Bacillati; phylum Actinomycetota; class Actinomycetes; order Micrococcales; family Brevibacteriaceae; genus Brevibacterium; species Brevibacterium sp. Lmc1. The sequence continues at coordinate 3,647,284 of NZ_CM172803.1, forward strand.
CATCGTTGAACACTTCCTGTCCTTGTCGGTAGCGGTGTGGCCGGTCATGCTGATTCGCTCTCTTCGAGCCACGCGTCGAGAGCTTCGAGCCGGTACCCGATGCACTTCTGCGCTGCACCGTTACGCGACTTGATCCACTTCGGCGAGCGCCCTCCCCCGTCTCCGCGGTCGAGGTATCGCCACGACGCGAGGGTGTTGGCCGGCACTCCGATGTACTCGGCGGCCTCGGCTGGTTTGAGGACGCGCTTCATTACGGTCGAGTCGGTCATCAGTGGCTCGCCTTGTACCTGGCGATCGCATCGCCGGAGACTTCGAACGGGACCGGGTCGATCGGGTACGGGCCGTCGATGGTGCCGCGTTCCTCGAGACGATTGAGGTCGTAGGCGCTGAGGTCGTGCATGACGGCAAAGTCGCGGTACGTGTCGTCGCGGTGTTCTGCGAGAGCTGCATAGTCAGTCATGACGCCGTCCTCTGGTACTTGTTGATTCGTTTATCGCTGCTTGATATTTCGGGCACAAAATAGACGTCGATTGGGACATCGAGCGCTTCGCAAATCAGCTCCGCTGTCCTGCCGCGGTTCACTGATTGCGTTCGCCCGATGACGAGGTTGTCGATCGTGCCCGGAGAGACCTCCGAGTATTTGGCCAATCGTCGATTGGAGAATCCCTTTCTCTCCATGCGGTCGATCAGCGAATCTCGGGCGACTAGTTTCATCCTCATTCCGGATGGCCACCTCTTCCTGGCTGTTCTTTGGTAGCTCAATTGAAACCCCCTCTAGGCAGTTACGTCAAGTGCTGATAGATAGATCATCTACTATTCCTAGGCACTCTGTCAACAGCGAAGTTGCGCCCGCCGCCCAGTATTGGCGCGGGAGACGAAAAAACTTAGTCGTGTTGTTAGGCATCTACTGCCGCAATATGGGAGATTTGCGGTTAGGCACTGCCTAAGATTGTGGAGTTGCCACCACCTGCACCCTCGCTGAAGCTGGAGACATGATGAACCCGCTGCTCGCCGATTTGATATCGGACGCCAAGACTCGACTCGGCTACAGCTATGAGTCGATGTCGAAGGCGTGCGGCGGAGTGCCCGGCGCCGGCCGTCTCCACCAGCTTGCCACCAAGCCACTGAGGACGTTCCCGGATCCCGACACCATCAACGGGCTCGCCCGCGGATGCAAGGTGTCACCACTGGACATCATCAAGGCCTCGGCACGATCGCTCGGCATCAACGTGTCCGACGACGACCGAGACCAAGTCCGCATTCCAGGATTCGACAACCTCCCACCGACAGTCCGGGACACGTTCCGCGACCTCGGTCAGCAGGTTGGCGAACTAGCCAAGAGGGCAGGTGATGGCGATGGAAAAGCCACCCCACATACAGACGCCGGCGGGACGCCGGTCACAGGAGCAGACGACGGGCTCGGTGCATTCGGAGGCCGAGCTCGTGGAGACCTCGACCACGAATCGATCAACGACGGTGCCGGCGACAACATCCGGCACCTCCGCGGCCCGTCCACCGAGGCGAGCGCAGCACAGGACGAGGCCGATGATGCGTCGATCGACGAGATCATGAAACACGCTGCGTATCAGCCCAGTAATGATGAAGACGAAAGCTAGACGGCGTGTCACGCGCGCGACTTTGGGATACTCGAAGTACGACGCGACACCCGAAGGGAGGTGAATAGCATGTCGTTTCCGGTGAATATGACGTCGGTCCTCACAGGGCTCACAAAGTCCCAACTTGCGAATCTACGTCGCAAAGAGATCGTCGTACCCGAGGTTCGGAAGAAGCGACCGCCGCTGTACTCGTTCCGTGACCTCGTGGCGCTGCGATCGATTGCACGGCTCCGCGCCGAACACTCAGCCCAGCGCATTGCCAAAGTGTTCCAGAATCTCGATCTACACGATTTAACGGCGCACCCATCTGCCTACCGTTTCGGCGCGATCGACGGAACGATCGTCGTTGAACGCGATGACCAGGCAATGGACCTCCTTCGACAGCCAGGCAACCTGATGGCATACACGTTCGAGGAAGTCACTCAAGCGTTCTCCGGCTGGAAGGGGAAGGAAGTCGTCAACTTCAACAACCCCCACCGCAACGTTGAGGTTTCCTACTCTCGGCTCGGTGGCTGGCCGACAATCAAGAACACTCGTGTTCCGTTCGACCTAGTTTCGGACCTGGTGGATATGGAAACGGTCTTCCCGGAAGACGTTCAAGAGTTCTACCCCGGTGTTTCGAGGCAGGCTGCTAGCGATGCAGTCGACTTCTCGGACATCGTGGAGGGAGGCTCTCGTGAAACGGCATAAGCTATTCATCGATGAGAACCTCCCTCCAACGATCGGCCCGGTCATTGAGCAGATGTTCCGCCGCAACCTCATGATCAGATCTGGCTATCAAGAGAGCACTCACGGCATGAAGGATGTCCCGCTCATCGAGCACTTGAGCGCGCTGTCATTTGCCGGAATCATCACCAGCGATTTTGCCCAGATCGATACAAATGACGACGAACGCGCAGCGCTCCGTAACGCTGGACTGCACTGGATCGGCGTCCCGAAGCCCCAGGCTAAGGGAATCGCTCAGATCAGCCAGATCACGGCCGCAGTAATTAGCGCAATGCCTCAGATCCTCGCAGAGTGGCCCTCCGATCCCACAGCGTTCCGGATTTATTCGAAGCCCATGGCAAAGGCTTCCGTTCCGAGATCTGAACTTCTCTGAATTCGACTCACCTAACAATTCGAACTACTGTCCGAATGCATGAGCGTGTTTCCACACCCGTGGAAGGCGTTGCGCGAGCTCGACACTGTTGCCGTCTCGTGGCGTGATGACCTTCCCCCTCCCGTCCATGCTGTCACCAACGGCCGGAACATCATCTGGATGGCCAAGAACCTCCTGCAGGTCGAACGACGGTGCGCCCTGCAGCACGAACTGATCCACATCGAGCACGGCCACACCTGCCGCCAGAACTCCCGAATCGAGGCGCAGGTGCGACAGATCACCGCAGAGCGACTGATCCCCACCAGACTCCTGTTTCGGGCGTGGAAGGCCGCACTGAGCGTCGAGGAGTGGGCCGAGAGCCTATGGGTGACGCCAGCGGTCCTCCACGACCGTCTCGACCACCTATCCCCCGACGAACGACGAACCGTAGAACAACTCAAGGCGAGCGCATGGGAGCGCGGCGCCGACTGATTGCACCGGCTCCGGTGCACGGAAGGGCTGACCATGGCACAGGTGATTGCGTACGAGACGTCTGCTGGCCGGCGGTACATGGTGCGGTATCGGAAGCCGGACGGGAAGCAGACGAAGAAGCGCGGGTTCACGACGAAGCGTGAGGCGAGCGACTTCGCGTCGACTGTTGAGGTGTCGAAGCTGCAGGGCACGTTCATTCCCGAGGCTTTGGGTCGGGCGAAGGTCGGGGATCTGGGTCTCGCGTGGATTCGCCGGCAGTCGGACTGGAAGGAATCGTATGACTACACGATGAGGTCGACGTGGTGGACGCACGTGGAGCCGCGGTGGGGGCAGACTGCGATCGCGGATGTGAACCGTGTCGATGTTGAGGATTGGGTGTCGGGTATGGGCCGGTCGCGGTCGGTTGCGTCTCGGTGCGTGACGATCCTCAACGGGATCCTCGATGACGCGGTGGCGAAGCGGCTGATCGTGGTGAACAACGTCGGGAAGGTGGCTCTGCCGCGGAAGGATCAGAAGCCGCGCCTTTACCTGTCTCACGAACAGGTGGCGGCGTTCGCGGCCGCCGCGGGTGATCTGGGTGTGATCGTGAACGTCCTCGCCTACACCGGTCTACGGTGGGGTGAGCTCGCCGGCCTGCACGGTCCCGACATTGATCCGGTGGGACGGCGGATCTCGGTGAACCGGAACGCCGTGCAGGTGGGGTCTCGCGTCGTGTTGGGGACACCGAAGACGCACGAGCTGCGGACTGTGCCACTGCCGAAATTCCTCGCCGATGAGCTCAAAGGCATCAAGTGGCCGGGGATCGCGTTCCCCGACGCGAAGGGCAACTATCGGCGGTCGCCGCGTGCGTCGACGTCGAAGCGGTCGTGGTGGCGGACCGCCGTGCTCGAGGCCGGCATTCCCGAGGTGACTCCGCACGACCTTCGACACACGGCAGCGTCTTTGGCCGTGCAGTCCGGGGCGCACGTGAAGGCTGTGCAGCGGATGCTCGGGCACAAGTCGGCGGCGATGACGCTGGACGTGTACAGCGATCTGTTCGACTCGGATCTCGACCTCGTGGCCGATGCTATGGAGGCCGCACGCTTGTCTGCGTTGAAGTAGATTGTGCCCAAAATGTGCCCAACGGGCACAATCCGGGAATAAGGAAACCCCCGCGTTCCGCTTGTTCTAGCGGTACGCGGGGGCTACCCGTTCTGCGGAGCCGGTGGGATTTGAACCCACGGTCCCCCTATTGGAGGACTTCACCTTAGCAGGGTGACGCTTTCGGCCGCTCAGCCACGACTCCATCCGCAATGCTGCGATCCGCCTCGGCGAAATGCATACCGACAGACCCTCCAGCACTACGGGATACAGCCTAAGGGAAAGGAGCCATCCAGGGCAAAGCGCAACCGCGGAGAGTGGGCTTCGTCATAGTCGAACCGACCCGTGACGGGCGCAAATCCGGGCCGAACGTCCCCTTTGTACCGCTCCCCCACACCGGAATTCCAGCATTCATCAATGTCCAGGCGTAAAATCGGCGTGATGTGCTTTGCGGTCTGGTCTCAGATCCTCGCAGAAACACCGGTCGGAAAACCGATAGCCGCGGTGTGCCCTGTGCCGGAAACGAGAACGGCGAGCGGGCCGTATTGCACGAGCAGACAGTTTTTGAGGAGTAGACAACTTGCCAGAGTTTCCCCCTGACAAGCGCGGACCGTATGGGAGCGACCCCGATTCCCAGACAACAGGTCGTCGGCTCCGTGCCTCCTCTCGCCCCCGGTTCCGCGGCGACACCGCCGCCAGTGAAAGCGACTCGACACCGCAGTCGAGCTCGCCGCAGCAGAATTCTCGGCAGTCTGAGCCTCGCCGCTCGGACTCCCAGCGTCGTGACTCCAAGCAGCTGCCGACCTCGGCGGTGAATCCTCGCCGGTCCCGCACGAACTCGGACCACAACCCCGGCCAGAACTCTGGTCAGGACTCCACACGGTCCGCCGACGCCCGATCCGACTATTCGTTCCGCACAAGCTCTCGCGGATCCGGAGAGCAGTCGGACAATCGACTCGGCGACAGCACCCGTGACACAGGATCAGCGACCCGCTCGCCGCATGCACCGCCTCCGCGCCCGGTCGCCCCACGCACTCGCCGCGAAGCCCGCATGCTGCGAGCTGCCGCCGCAAGCGGAGCCTCTGCCGCCGGAGTGGCCGCAGCAGCAAGCTCGAATACACAGGATGATCCGGACGCCGGCTCACGGCGCGGTCCTGCCCACGATGCTCCGCGCACCTTCGCACGGGACGAATCGGCCGCCTCGGCGAGGGATTCCCACGATTTCGACCACACGGACAACGACGCCGATACGGGCTCCGCTCCGACGACTCGCCGCGACGCCCGTAAACGGCACGCGGCCGAATCCCGAGGCCGGGGCCGAAAGAAGTCATCCGCCACACGGGGCGCGCGCAGCGCCGCGGCCGCAGCAGCGGTCGGTGCGGGCGGCACTGCGGCAGCAACCGGCGCATCGTCTGCCGCGAGAGGAGCCGACGAGAACGGCTCCGCCCACGGCGAGAAGTCGACCGGTCACGGACCGGGACGGGCCCGCCGCCATTCCTCCCGCCTCGGCGAATCGTTCCCCAGCCTCGTCGGCTGGACCTCACTGAGCACCCTGCTGCCCGGTGTCGGACTGCTGCGCACACGCTTCCGGCCCGCCGGGCTCATCGTCTTCGGTCTCTTCGTCCTCACTCTGCTCGTCGGGCTCGTCTACCTGCTGGTCAAGGGACCGGTGCGTGCGATCGCCACGATCGTCGCCAGCCCCTCGCTGCTCAACTTCCTCGCCATCGCCGCCGTGCTCGTGGCCGTGATCTGGATCCTCGTGATGGTCGTATCCCACCTCGGGCTGCGCCGCGGACACCGATACCGGCCCTGGCAGAACAAGATGGCCGGCGTCCTCGTCGTCTCCCTCGCCCTCATCATCGGCATCCCGCTCGGCGTCGGCTCGGTCTTCGCCCGCGTGCAGTCCGACACGGTGGCCAGCCTCTTCGGCGACAGCACGGGCAAGGCCCACAGCGCCGAAGACCTCTGGGCGGACAAGCCCTATATCAACGTCTTCCTCATGGGCCGCGACAATGGCGACGATCGTGAGGGCACCCGCCCGGACACGATGCTCGTGGCCTCCATCGACACGAAGACCGGCAACGCCGCGCTCATCTCCGTGCCCCGTAACCTCGCGTTCCCGGTCTTCCCCGAAGGCAGCGAACTCGAAAAGGCGTGGCCCGACGGATTCCGCCCCTCCGGTGACTCGTCCGAGGACCTCATCAACGCCGTATGGCAGTGGGGCGAACAGAACCCCGACAAGATCGGAAACCCGCACGGACTCGAACCGGGCATGTGGGCGACGATGCAGGCCGTCGAAGGCTCGTTGGGTCTCAAGCTCGACTATTGGTCCTCGGTCGACATGGCCGGATTCGAAGACGTCGTCGACGCCATCGGCGGAGTCAAGATCGACGTCGAACGCCCGATCCCGATGGGCGGCGGAAAATCGATGTCGGGTGTGAAGAACGAGATCTACGGCTGGGTCGATCCGGGCCCGCAGACGCTCAAGGGCAAGGACGCACTCTGGTATGTCCGCTCCCGTGAAGGCAGCGACAACTACGACCGCATGTGCCGTCAGCAGCGGATGCTCAAGACCACTCTCGAGCAGATCGACCCGCAGGAGATCGCCACGGCCTATCCGAAGCTCGCGAACTCCGCGACGCGGAACATCGCCACGTCGATCCCACAGAACGAGATCCCGGCCTTCATCGAACTTGCCATGATGATGCAGAAGGGCGACGTCACCACAGTCCAGATCAACAATGACGTCACCCCGACCTACGACCCCGATTACGATGTGCTCCACAAGTGGATCCTCGGCGAAGTCAAGGGTGCGTCCGACGGCGAGGAGACACCGAAGCCGACGAACGACGGCAGCAAGTCCCAGGAATCCGAGGACAGCACCGGCTCGACCGAGGACAGCACCGAAGACACCGCCACCGATGAACCGGCCGATTCCGCGGATGGTTCCACGGACGAGGCCGGCGCCGAGGCGGACGCCACCGAAACGGCAACGCCGGGTGAGCCCAACGCCGAAGGCAAGTGCTACCCGAAGGGCTTCAAGCCCGGTGACGACTTCCCCGGCTACCCCGGGCCCAACGGCGGAACCGGCGAGCAGGGGTGAGTCAGGCTCCACAGACTCCCGCCCCCGCGGTCGCGATCATCGGCGTCGGACCGCGAGGTCTCACCGTTCTGGAGAGGCTCGTGGCTCTGGCTGCGAAACGCTTCGCCGGCACCGTCGGCGCGTCCCGCAGCGCGGCTGACGCCACCACCGAGACCGCGCTGACCATCCACCTCATCGACCCGTACCCGCCCGGCGCGGGAATCGTGTGGCGCACCGACCAGCCCGAGTCTCTGCTGATGAACACCACCATCGCCGAGCAGACCGTCTTCCCCGATTCCAGCTGCAGCTTCCTCGGCCCCGAAGAAGCACCGACCGGACCGTCCATGGCCGAGTGGTACCTTGCCAACGGCGGCACCGAACCGCTGCACTCGACCTTCCCCAGCCGCAGTCTCTACGGCCGCTACCTCCGCGACGCCTACCGGCGCATCCGCGAGGGCGCACCGGACTTCATCGAGATCGTCGAACACCCGACGAAGGCCGAATCCGTCATCGACCTGCCCGCGATGGACCTCCCCCAATCGGTGACAGAGAGTTCACGGGCCACTGTCCCCGAGCAGCTCGTGCGCTGCCAGAACGGCACGACGATCGTCGCCAGCGCCGTCGTGCTCGCCGTCGGTCACATCCCCAGCGCCCAGCCGGAGGAGCGCGCCCGCCTCGCCGCTTTCGCCGAACTGGGCGGCGGGCTGTACCTGCCGCAGGGTCTGCCCGCGGAAACCCCCGTCACCGAGGTGGCCCCCGGTGAGCGGGTCATCGTCCGTGGCATGGGGCTCAACTACTTCGACCTGCAGACCCTGTTCACTCATGAGCGCGGCGGTCGCTATGAGACGCAGCCCGGCGGACTGCTGCGGTATGTGCCCAGCGGTGACGAACCGCGGCTGGCGCTGGGATCACGACGCGGAATCCCGTACCGCAGCAAACCGATCTGTCATGAACATCCTCGGCGGGACTGGCCCCTGCGGTACTTCACGAAGGACAATATCGCTCTGCTCGCCGGGATCGAGCACCTCGACGGGGAACGCAAGGCCGGTGCCCGATTCAATGATCAGCTGTGGCCGCTCATCCTCGCCGACCTGCGTCTGGCGTACTATCACACGCTCTCCCAGGTCCGTCCCGAAGCGTTCGCCGATGACCCCGGCCAGCTGCGCGAGGCCATCGGCGAAGCCGTCTCACGTCACCTGACCCGGCGCACCTGGCAGGAAACCCACCCGCAGTCGGGCGAAGTCGGTGCTGGCGAGGCTCGGACCGCTGCGCCCGCTCGCGCCGCGGCAAGCGCTACGGCCACGTCCGGTGCTGCACGAACAGCCGGCGCCACGGCCACGTCCAGCGCTGCACGAACAGCCGGCGCCACGGCCACCGAGGATGCCGCCCGTCAGGGCCGCGTCACCCGTGAGGCCTTCGCCTGGTCGGAGATCGAAGAGGCACTCGTGCCCGATCCTGCCGACCGCATGTCACTGCACACCCTGCTCAACCCGCTCGAAGGTGAGCTCTTCACCAGCCGCGAACCCGGCGAGCCTGGTTCCCTGCACGAGTGGATGCTCGATTTCCTGCGCACCGACCTGCGCAACTCTCTGGCAGGTCCGACCGGCAGCCCGGAGAAGGCGCTCTTCACCGTGCTATGGCAGTCCCGGCTGCTGCTCAAGGAGCTCATCGTCGCAGGTCACATCGACCGCGTGAGCATCGACATGGAGATCCTCGGCTGGTTCGAGGGCTTCGTCTCCGGCATCTGCGATGGGCCTCCCCCGCAGCGGATCGCGGAACTCATCGCCCTCGCCGAGGCGGGAATCGTATCCTTCATCGGCCCCGATATGCGCATCGAAGAAAACCCTGACGCTCTCCGCGAGAATCCAGAGGCGCCCGAAGCTGAGGCAGAGACCGCAAGTTCCGGCATCGCCGCACGCCCGGACGGGGTCGATAGCACCACTGCCAAAGCAAAGGGACTCACCAATGAGGCGCAGAAGCCGCGGCCAGAGATCTTCACGGTCACCTCGGCGCAGGCCGCGGGAGCGATCACGGGCAGCGTCGTCATCGATGCCGCGTCCCCGACGAACTCCGTCTCGCGCGCTGCCGATGTCCTGCTCTACGGAATGCTCGAACGCGGTCAGCTCACCGCGGCCCGCCTGACCTTGGACGACGGTCGAGAGAAATTTCTCAACGGACTCGCACTCACGTCTCGGCCGTACCGCACCATCGATGTCGAGGGCAACGTCCACCCGCGCCGGTTCGCTCTGTCGATCCAGCTGTCGTCGAAGCAGTGGGGGCTGGCGATCGCAGCGAACCCGGGCACGAACGCGGCCACGCTCAACGACTCGCACGCAGCCGCCGAGGCGATCCTCGACCTCCTCTGAGACCCGCAGGCTCTCCCCGGACACCAGTTACCGAGAACGCTCGGCTCAGGCCCGTCTCCACCCGCGGCCCCACGGGCGCCGACGGCCCAGTTTCCACTGAATAGCCTCTGTTCAAACAGGAGCTGCCCAACTCAAACTGGGCCGTTAGCAAGCAGGCGAGGAGAGGTTCGGTACACCCCTCTCTGTAATGCACATGGAGGAAATTGAGCATTTCAGAAACGGGTGTCCCGAAACGGTCTCGGCGGCCGAGCACCGAATGCGAGCAGCCCAGTCTGGGGTGAATGGCCCTGTTTCAAACATGGGCTATTCAACTCAGACTGGGCTGTTCGCAGAGGCGCCGTGATGCGACGCGTTGCGCTACGCAGAGGCGCCGTGCTGCGCCGCGCAGCGCGGCGCCTCGGCGGCTACGCCATTTCGAGGGCGGCTTCGGGCTTCGTGGTCCGGGCCCGGACGATGGCCAGCAGCGACATCACGATGCCGATGACCGCCCAGGCCAGCAGTCCGCCGTATGCGGCTGCCTGCCCGCTGGTGCCCGCGGCGATCGCTGCGAAGCCGTTCATCGACGGAGTCAGCGGCAGGATCGGCGCGACGAAGTCGAAGAACTGCGGCACCGCCCCGATCGTCCGACCTGCCACGGCCAGCACGACGGCGATGACCGAGAGGAACCGGCCCACTCCCCCGAACCACGCCACGAGGGCGAAGTTCAGGATCATGAACACGATCGCTGAGACGAATGTGAGCACTGCGATGTCGAAGCCTTGGATCGCGTCGATGTCCATCACGGTGACCGCGAGGATCGAGAGCACGAGCGCCTGCAGCACGCCGACGACGAGGCCGGGCAGCAGTCCGCGCGCCCACACAGCGAACGAAGACTTCGTCGAGAGCAGAGCCCATGCCGGGATCGGCTTGAGCACCGTGTAGGTCACGAGTCCGCCGATCCACAGGGCGAGCATGATGAGCAGGGCGATCGTCGATCCCGCCAGCACATCCGTGACGCTGTCCGTGTCCGGGGATGCGATATTCGCCGAGGCGACCTTGGCCAAGCGGTCACGTTCCGGAGCCGTATAGGACGGCACTTCATCCGCACCGTCCTTGACGCCGTCGGCGAACTTGCTCACGCCCTTCGCGTACTTGCCCGCACCCTCATCGAGCTTGTCGAGGCCGGCTGAGAGTTCGGAGGTGCCGGTTGCGGCCTCGGAGACGCCGTCGGTGTACTTGCCGACACCGGTGCTGTATTCGCTCAGCCCATCGCTGAGCTGACCGGCACCGTCGGAGAGTTCCGAGGAACCGTCGGCGACCTTGCCGATGCCCTTGGACAGGGCCGGCATACCGTCGGCGAGCTGCTGGTTGCCGTCGGCGACCCCGGCGGCACCGTCACGCAGTCCCTTCGAGGCCTCGAGCAGCTTCGGGGCGTTCTTCGAGATGTCCTCCATGCCCTTCGTCAGATCGCCGAGGCCGTCCTCGAGTCCCTTGACGAACTTGGTCACGCCGTCGGAGAGCTCCGAAGCACCCTTGGCGAGTTCATCGGACCCGCCGAGGAGGGACGAGCCGTTCTGCTCCTGCTCGAGTCCGTCCACGGCTCCGTTCAGACCGCCCGAAGTGCCGTTGAGCAGTCCCTGGGCATAGGCCTGTTCGATGCCCTGACAGACCTGGTCGGGAGTTCCGGTCGGGCACATCTCGGCCCGTGCCTGCTTCGCCTCGGACTTGCTCATGATGCCCTCTTCGACAAGCTTGTCGAGATCAGGTTTCGAGGCAGCGAGCTTGTCGGCACCATCGGCCTTCTGCTTCAGCCCGTCTCGGTACTGGTGCAGTCCGTCGGAGAGGCCTGAGGCGCCCTTGGACACACCGTCGGCGCCCTTCTCGAGTTCCTTGCCGCCCTTGGTGATGTCGCCGAGGCCGCCTTCGCCCGAGTCGCCGGATCCGGCGAAGCCCTTGATGATCTCGTCGATGGACTTCGTGTATTCGTCGACGCCGTCGGAGAGCTCACCGGAGCCGTCGGCCAGCTTCTGCGTGCTGTCGGGCAGCTTCGAGGTCTTCTTGTCGAGTTCGTTCAGCCCCCCGGACATCTCCGAGGCACCCTTGGACAGTTCGCCGGCGCCCTTCGACAGCTCCGTGGCTCCGGACTTGAGCTCGCCGCCGTTGTCACTGAGCTGCTTCATGCCTTTGGACAGCTCGCCGGCGCCTTCGGCCGATTGTCCGGTGCCTTCCTTGAGGCCTTCGGCACCCTTGTCGAGTTCCCCGGCTGCGTCGCCGAGGTCCTTCATCTGATCGCCCATCTTATTGAAGCCCACGTAGATGTTGTCGAGGTAGTTCTCGGTCATCTGCGTGTTGAAGGTCGTCCGCGCCACCTCGGCGACGGATCGGGAGATCTGCGTATCGAGCGCGGGAGCGGTCCCGGAGACGTCGACGTCGAGCTGCGTCTGCGTCGCCGACTTCGCATCATCGACCGAGGTCACAGCGCGGGAGAAGCCCTCGGGAATCGTCAGCTTCGCGGCGTATGTGCCGTCGGACAGCCCGTTCTGCGCATCCTCTTCATCGGTGATGACCCAGTGGATGTTGTTCTCGTCCTCACCCACCAGACCGCTGGTCAGCTGACGGCCGATCGGCACGGTCTTGCCGTCGACCTTCGCTCCATCGTCGTTGTTGACGATGGCGGCTTCGATGGTCTCGAGACGATCGCCGCTCTTCCACGTGGCGAGGATGAATCCGGCCGCCACGATGATCGGGATGAGGACCAGCCCGAGGAGGGAGAGCCAGTTCACCGGCTTCTTCGAGTTCGCACGTTCGAGTCTCACGACTGCACACCTTCCATGTTGGTGCTGTCGACGGCGTGGGTGTGTTCGCCGTCTGATTCGCTGTCGGTTCCGCCCCGCTCATCGGGTCGAGCCTCGTCGAGGTCGAGGTGGAAGTAGTTCGTTTCGGGATCGAAGATCCCTGTCACATCCCCGTCGGGCAGGCCGAGGATGACGGTGGCGCCTTCGGCGACGAGCTGCGGCAGCAGATCGCGCAGATCCCGTGCCGGTCCGGCCGATTCCCGTGCCCCGGCCGCGAGCTTCTCCGCCCCGTCGATGACGAGCAGATCCGGCGCCGAGGCGGCCATCCGAGAGATGTCGCGCGGACTGATCATCCGGTCGGCTTCGCCCCGGTTGAGGTCGAGGTAGGGAACCTGTCGGCGGACCCGTCCGGCGTGTTCGGGCAGGACGTTCTGGCCGATCTTCATCTCCCCGGCCGTGAGTCCGACGCGGCCGGACACGGCGAGCAGGAGGGCTCGGCGGGAATCGCCGCTGGCGACGAGGATCTGGCCGGGCAGCAGGGAGATGTCGACGCGGGCGAAGCCGCGGTCTCCGGAGTACACGCCGATTCCGCGTCCGTAGACCCGGTAGTCCGAGTTCGGCTCCGGCCAGTCGCGCAGGGCCACTTCGTGGGCGAGGCCCTCTCCTTCGACGTCGAGGCGCGGCAGGATCCGATCGAGCCACTTCGGCAGCCACCAGGCCTTGTCGCCGAGCAGCTGCATGATCGCGGGCACCAGCGACATGCGCACGAGGAAGGCGTCGACGAAGATGCCGGCGGCCAGGGCGAGCGCGATCGACTTGATGATCGGTTCGCCGGCGGGCACGAAGGCCGCGAAGACGGAGAACATGATGATCGCTGCGGCCGAGACGACGCGGGCGGAGGAGGCGAATCCGGCTCTGATGGCGTCCTTGGCCGAGGAGCCGTGGACATAGGCTTCGCGCATGCCCGAGACGAGGAACACCTCGTAGTCCATCGCGAGGCCGAAGAGGATGCCCATGACGATGATCGGCAGGAAGCTGATGACCGGTCCCGTCCCGTCGATGCCCAAGGGGCCGGCGAAGAGTCCGTCGTGGAAGACGAGGACGACCGTGCCGAAGGAGGCGAAGACGGAGAGGAGGAACCCACCGGTGGCCTTGATCGGCACCGCCACGGAGCGGAAGACCATCATGAGCAGGATGATGGAGAGTCCGACGACGAAGATGCCGAAGGGCACCAGAGCCTTGCCGAGCTGGTCGGAGACGTCGATCTGGATCGCGGTGGCACCGGTGACGGCGGTGTCGAAGTCGAAGTCGTCCTCGATCTCCGTGCTCAGGTCCCGCAGCCGATCGACCGTGTCGAGGGTCGCCGGGTCGTCGGAGGCCGTCGTCGGAATGATCTGGAAGAGCCCGACGGTCGCGTCCCGGTTCGGGGTGGCCATGATGACCTGTTCGACGCCGTCGACCTTCTCGATGCGCTTCTCGATCTCCTCGACGTCTCCGAGCGGATCGTCGCTCGTCACGATCTGGCTGGTCATGACCAGGGGCCCGTTGTAGCCGGGTCCGAAGTGCTCGTCGATGAGGTCGTAGGTCGCCCGTGCCGGGGTGCCCTGCTCCTGGTCGCCTGCGGTGGGCAGGGACAGTTGGAGCTGGGTGGCAGGGATCGCGAAGAGCGCGAGGCCGCCGACGATGACGACGATCGTCAGCAGCGGGATCTTCGTGACGACCTTGAGCCACCCGGCGAAGAACTTGTTCATGATCGTCGGCGGGTACGGGTCGCCGCCCTCGGCGCGCGCCTCGTCGGCGATCCTCTCCCGCAGTGCCGGGTCGGTCGCCTCGGCGGGGGTTCCTGTGGAAGCGTCGGTCGCCACAGTGGGGGTTCCTGTGGAACCGTCCCCCGCCTCGGTGCCGGTCGATGATCCCTTCGCCGAGGCGGTCGTGCCCGTCGTCGCCCGCTGAGCGGCCGCGGCGTAGGCCTTCCGGTAGCGCTTCGTCGGCTTCGGGGTGATCTTGGACTTCACGAGTCCCAGCAGGGCGGGGACCATCGTCAGGGAGATCATCACGGCCACGGCGACGGAGCCGGAAGCGCCGATGCCCATGATCGTGAGGAAGGGGATGCCGGCCAGGGACAGGCCGAGGAGTGCGATCATCACGGTCATGCCCGCGAAGACGACGGCGGACCCGGCCGTCGCGACGGCGCGTCCGGCCGCCTCGACGGGGTCGTGGCCTTCGGCGAGGAGGTCGCGGGCGCGGGAGACGATGAAGAGTGCGTAGTCGATGCCCACGGCCAGGCCGAGCATGAGCGCAAGCATGATCGAGGAGGAGTTGATCGTCGCGAACGCGGTGCCGCCGACGATGAGCAGCACGGAGATGCCGACGCCGATGAGCGCAGTGATCAGCGGCATTCCCGCGGCTCGGAAGGAACCGAGTGTGAGCAGGAGGACGATGAAGGCGATGACGACGCCGATGCCTTCGACCCAGGAGATCTCGACACCGGTGATCTGGAAGAGCTCACCGCCGCCTTCGACCTGCGCTCCGGGCAGGGCATCGCGCAGCGGGTCGAGCGCCTCGATGAGGTTGTCGCCGGCGTCCTCCCCGACGTCCTGCTGAGTGCCGTCGTATTGGACGGAGATCATGGCCGCCGTCTCGTCCTTGCTGATGGCACCCTCGACGAGGTCGGAATACGGGGAGGTCACCGTGTCGACGTGCGGGAGGTCCTCGATGCGGTCGATCTCGTCTTCGATCGCGTCCTTGTACTTCGCATCCTCGACCGAGTCTCCGTCGTCGGCGACGACGATCACCGAGGCGGAGACGCCGGCGGCTTCGGGGAACGTCGACTTCATCGAGTTCAGAGCCGTCTGCGCCTCCGAACCCGGGAGTGTGAAGTCATTGTCGAAGTCCTTGGAGAAGGCGGCGACTCCGGCTCCGACGAGGACGAAGATCAGCAGCCACGCGGCGATGAAGCGCCACGGGGTCCGATACGCACGACGGCCCAGGGCGTAGAGGAAAGTTGACACGAAAACCTCGATACAAAAGTGTATTGGATACAGTATTGTATTGTTGTGCAATACCCACCCTCCATGCAAATGGATCCCAGGTTGAGCGAGGATTCCCATGAGATGCTCAGGCGCCTCGCTCTCCGCCACGCCGTCGCTGCCGGCTCCGATGCCGGCGCAGAGAACTGCACCACCTTGGCCATCGCCGACCCCACCGCAACGAAATGACGATGAACACAGACGAACTCAGCCCACGCAGACGCCAGACCCGATCCACCCTCGTTCAGGCCGGCACCTCGGTCTTCGCCGTCCGCGGCATCGACGGCGCCTCGATCGAGGAGATCTGCGAGGCCGGAGGCCTGACCAGAGGGGCGTTCTATTCGAACTTCTCCAGCCGTGACGATCTGGTGCTCGCGATCATCGAGATGCGCATCTCGGAGAACCTTGATCGCCTCGATGCCACGATCCAGCGGTGGTCCGAGCAGCTCATGGCCACTGCCGAGGTGCCGGAGATCAAAGCGCTGATGACGCAGTTCATCGACGATGTCTTCAATGAGAAGAAGCAGACCGTGGCCGAGACGATCACGGAACAGGAGATCGAGCTCTACTGCCTGCGGGTTCCGCATCTCCACGCCCGGTATGTCGAACTCAACGCCACTCAGCTCGATCGGCTGGCCGCACTCGTGACCACGGCCCTCGATGTCGCCGGCGCCACGACGAAGCAGCCGCTCGGCGACTTCCTCACGGTCATCATCTCCGTGTTCAACCGGATCGCCCTGACTGCGGCGGCCGGGAAGAAGATGGACGAGCACGTCGACATCGATCCGAGCCTCATCGTCGAGGTCCTCATGCACCTCATCGATTTCTGTCCCGACGCCGAGGTCTGAACGCTTCTGCCCCGACAGCGATACCTGGAGGCTTCTGCCCCTATGACAAGGTCTGAACGCGCTCGACGAACCGGCTCGAGGCACTAAGGTGGTGCCCGTGAACGAACTCCAGCGCGAATTCTCTGCTTTCATCAACAATATGGACGTCCGCCTCGGCGCGTTCGTCCTCGCCGACCTCCCCGAAACCTTCGAGAAGGAGGACGGGGAGACCGTGAAGTTCCCGAAGGACTTCGGGCCGAAATCACTGCCGATGCTCGAACTCTTCGTGCTCTCGAAGTTCCCGAACACCGAAGAGATCCTCAAGCCGGAGAACCGCCGCTTCTTCGAAGGACTCATCCGCTACCTCGGCGAAACCTATCTGCGTGCGATCGGCGGGGTCTGGGACCACGACGAGTCGACAGGCAACGGGATGCCATTCATCCGCCCCGACAATGCCGACGGCCCGGCCGCCGGTGAGCCGATCCCGCTGGTGGGAATCGTGCTGGCCGCCGTCGACCAGCGCAGCGCCGAGGTGTTCACCGCAGTGCTCGACAAGGCCAGGGAGCTCCTCGGCGGGGACGGCCAACCGCGCCGCAAGTGCACGGGGCTCTCCCTCGGGGTGCTCAACGCCGAGAACTCGAGCGAGGAGGAGGTCGAATTCCTCACCCGCTTCATCGGCACCGTCGAACCGGGCATCGCCGCCTGGACTCAGGAGCAGGCCGATCCGAGTTCGTGGGGCTTCGACCGGGAGAGCCTCGCCCGTCTGGGCAGGCAGGTCGCGGTCCGCTACGACGGCCCCGACGACATGATCGCCGAGGACGAGACCCCCTTCACCGCCGGTGCCATGCGCTTCATCGGTGAGACGGTGCGCCGCATCGCCTTCGGCCAGTGGCGCTACGGCGCCGAACTCGAAGCCGATGATCCGCGCAGCAGGCAGCCGTTCATCCGCTTCGTCGTCGGCGATCAGAATCTCGACCTCGTGCCGTGGCGACTCATCCAAGCCGCACTGGAGAACGACGATGCGATCGCGTCCGCCCTCGACGCGGTCATCGAGATGCGCGAGCAGGAAGCCGCCGAGGCGGACGAGAGTTCCGATGATTCCGCCAGTGCGACGGACGGAGCAGACGAGAACTGAGCGGCCGCCGCCGGTTCAGAGTTGGAAGCGGCGGTTTCCGTGCAGACCGTCGGCCGGTGACCCGGGTGCGAGGTCGATCTGTTTGCGCGCCGGATCGATGCGCACGCTCACCAGGGTCGCCGAACGATCCCCGTAGGCGGCGCCGGGCGCCGGAGTGCAGCACACAGGCGCGTCTCCCGGTCCAGTCGTCAGCAGCTTCGTGAGATCTCCGACCGCGACGGGCGCGTTCTTCGCACCGTCGGTCGAGGCAGCGCCGTCGGGCTCAGCGGCACCGTCGGTATGGGCGGCGCTGTCGGACTCGGCGGCACCATCAGCAGGGGGCTCTCCGCCACGCGCCAGCGCACGTTCGGCTTCGAAGCGCACGACCGCCTCGGCGAGGTGACGGTACCGTTCCTGCGAGGTCGAATCGGGGCGCAGCTCGAGCGCACCGTCGAGCAGATCCGGGTGCAGGAAATGGTTTGTGTGGATGAGGAATCCGGACTCCCCCGTCTCCCCATCGGCCCCACTGCTCGCGCGGGCCCGTCGCTCGCGCTTGAGCTCGCCGGCGATCTCGACCTGGACGGCCGCCTCGGCGGTGATGACGGTGATGATCGACGATGATGACGTCGGGGCGGAGTCGATGATCTCAAGCGCCTCGGCGAGGGTGCCCGCTTCGGCCAGGACACGGGCGAGGATCATGTGGATGGGCACTCCACCAGGCGCATCGTTCCGGTGCTTGAGGATGTTGAGCAGGACGCCGACGCCGGCCTCGTTGAGACCGATCTTGCCGAGCATTCCGAACTCGGCGATGCCCACATGCCGGTGCTGCCCGGGCACGGCACCGACATCGTTGAAGTGCCACAGAGTGGAGAAGTCCGCCGCCCAATCCCAGTTCTGTGCGGCCACGGAGGCGCCAGGACTGGTGTGGCTCACGGTCGAGCATTCGGTCGGCGCGGCCGGTGCCTGGGTCATGATCTCCGTCCGGGCGACGATCTCCATCAGTTCGGGGACATCGATTCCCGCTCCGGCGGCTACGGCTTCGACTTCCTCGGCGCCGGTCGGCCACCATTGCTGGAGTCGCTGCCAACTCGACGTTGCTGCCGAGTGCACGGCCGCCTCGGTGATGGACAGATGCGAGAAGTAGCGCCGATACGCGTCCAAGGTGGAGGCGATTCCCGTGCGCAGCTCCTCGCCACGGCGGTGGCCGCGTTCGACGTGGTCGCTCGCATGGACGGCGAAGGTCACGGGCCGCACCTCGGCGGCGGGAACGAATTCGGTGCTCATGCTGGTTCCTCCTTGCTGTCTCTCTTCTTCAGGCCGGGCCCGGCTCAGTCCTTGCCGACGAGAGAGCCGACGCCGATGTCGATACCGAGATAATGCATGTGCGCGGCGGTTTCGGCAAGGGCGGCGAAGAGGTTGAAGTTGTGCAGGCTCTCGAAGCCGCGGGACCAGTGCAGGCCCGCCGCGATCGAGTAGACGCTGTGGTCGTCGGTGGCCTCCATGCGGGCGCGGATCTCGCCGAGGCGCTCGTGATGGTGTTCGACGAGTTCGACCTTGCGGTCATGGAGTCCGGTGAAGCGGAAGCCGTGGGCCGGCAGCACCGCCACGTCCTCGTCGAGCTCGCCGATCTTCTCCAGTGAGCGCAGATAATCGCCGAGGCTGTGCGTGATCGCCCCGGAATCGAGGCCGATGTTCGGGGTGATCGTCGGCAGCACATGGTCGCCAGAGAAGAACAGTTTGCCCTCGTCGCGGACGAACGCCGAGTGCCCGTAGGTGTGCCCCGGCGTCCACATTGCCGTCACTCGACCTTCGTCGAGCGGGAGTTCGGTGCCGTCATCGAGGACGTGGATGTTCTCGGGCAGCCGGCTCATCGCCTGTCTGTACAGGTCCATCGAGGCGCTCTTCGACCTGCCCTTGCTCGATCCGACCTGGAGGCTTTCGACTTCGGCCCAGCGGTCCTCGGGGACACCATAGGCGCGGGCGATGTTGAGGTTGGGGTCGATGCCGGTGCCGAGGTCGACGGCGTTGGTGTAGAAGCGTTTGATCGCGCGCAGGTCCTCGCCGTGCATGGCGACCCAGGCGTCGGGGTTCTTCGCGAGGAGTGCGGGCACGAGCCCGATGTGGTCGCGGTGATAGTGGGTGATCGCGATTCCGTGGATATCGGTGACCGTGAAGCCGAGGTCGTTAAGCGCCGAGGTGAGCGCCAGGTACTGATCCTTGCCATCCCAGCCCGGGTCGATGAGGACGACGCCGGTGCCGTCGGCGAGGGCATAGCAGTAGGTGTAGACGAGAGGATTGTTGGGGATCGGGACCGGGAGGGCCCAGACACCTTCGGCGACCTGTTCGACCGGCGGCAGGACTCGATCCTTCCATGCCGCCGACTGCTGGGAACTGAGCGTTTCGATCGCCATACTGCTCTCACACCTCTCGTGGGGCCACATTGTCCGTTGACTGCAATCTACTCTGTTTCGCGTCGGCGCTGACGGTTCGTTCGATAACTGGGCACGGCACCACCCGACCTGACTACCGATATCGTTGCTGTTATTGACGGTTTTCATCGGAAAGGTCACGATTTCACACTGATACCCGTCCCGATCCTCGGCGATGGTTTCGTTTTCAGTACCTTGAGCGTTAAGATCATGACGCACATCACTTCCGGGCCGGTCATCGATGGCGACGTCGACGGCCCGGCGGGCGGCAAGACTCATTGGGGAGGATTGATATGGCTGCCTCTGGCTCACTGAAGCGCAACCTCGGACTGTGGTCCATCGTCGGACTCGGGCTCGGCTATATGACGCCGACGGTCGTCTTCGACACGTTCGGAATCGTCTCCGAACAGACGAACGGAGCAGTTCCGGCGGCGTACCTCGTGGCTCTCATCGTCATGATCTTCACGGCCTTCAGCTACGGCAAGATGGTCAGGGTCTTCCCGACCGCGGGGTCGGCCTACACCTATACGCGGGAGACGATGTCACCGGGGCTCGGCTTCCTCGTCGGGTGGACCTCCCTCCTGGACTATCTGCTGCTGCCGATGGTCAACTGCCTCATCATCCGGCTCTACATGGAGTCGATGGTCCCCGATGCGCCCCCGTGGGTGTGGGTCATCGTCTATACGATCGTCATGACCGGCATCGTCCTGTCCTCGATGCGGGGAACGGCGAACATCAACGGCGTCCTCCTCGTCTTCGCGGTCGTCCTCGTCGCCACGTTCTGCGTGCTCGCCGTCATGCAGCTCAACGCCGGCGAAGGGGCCGGAGTCGTGTTCAGTCCGGAGCCGTTCATCCATCATGGCGTCCACCTCGGCGCGGTCCTCACCGGTGCGACTGTCGTGTGCTTCTCGTTCATCGGCTTCGATGCGGTGACGATGTACACGAACGAGGCGAAGCACGTCAGCCTCATGCCGAAGGCGATCATGCTCACCGTTCTCGCCGGCGGTCTCATCTTCCTCGTCGCCGGCTATTTCGCGCAGCTGCTCTTCCCCGACAATTCGCAGTTCACCATCGTCGACGATCCGCTGCCGGAGATCGGCATGATCACCGGCGGCCACGTGTTCCAGCTGTTCTTCGTGGCTGCGGCATTCGCTGCGACCGCCGCCTCGGGGCTGGCCTCGCATGCGTCGGTGTCGCGGATGATGCTCGTGATGGGCCGCAATGGGGTGCTGCCGCGCAGGGCCTTCGGCTACATCAACCCGAAGACGCACACTCCGGTGTTCAACATCGTGCTCGTCGGTGCGGTGTGCCTGCTGGCGATGTCGTTCAGCCTCGAACTCATCTCGGCGCTCATCAACTTCGGTGCGCTCATCGCCTTCACCTTCGTCAACCTCACTGTCATTGCGCACTACGCCTTCCGGACCAAGCAGGTCAAGGACTTCAAGTCGGCGTTCAGCTACGTCGTGATGCCCGCCATCGGAGCGATCCTCACAGGAGTCCTGTGGGTGAGCCTGCATGGGACCGCGCTCATCGGCGGCCTCGTGTGGCTGGCGATCGGCATCATCTACCTGGCCGTGCTGACCCGCGGATTCAAGCGTTCGGTGCGCAGCTTCGACGACCCCGAGGCCGATGCCGAGATGTCCGAACCGGAGGCGCCTGAGGCCGGGGACGGCGCTGGGACGCCCGGGGCTGGCGAGGCTCCCGAGGCGGGAGCACCGGTCCGGGGCTGAGCGGTCGGCACCTGAGTGCACTATCGGCCCAACGGTGTCTATGAGCGGCTTCGAAATTCATACGCGGTGATCTTGATCAGTGCGCATGAATTTCGAACCCGCGAGTTACGACACTTAGCGCTGGGCGTGCCGTTCAAGCGCTGCATCGCTGAAATCCCGTCGTTCAAGGCGAAGCGCGGTTATCGGTAGGTCTGCCTAGAGAAAAGCGCGCTCAGCCTTGAACGAGCGGAAGTGGAGTCTCTGTCGCGGGGCTGGCCCCATGGGAGAATCAGTTCCATGGTGTCCTCGGTCCGCGCAGTCCACTTCAGCCCTACGCATGACTTCAGCAAAGAGCCGATGCCCTCGATCACGCTCATCGAGGGCATCGGCGTCGCCGGTGACGCTCATGCAGGGACGACCGTTCAGCATCGCAGCAGAGTGGCCAGGGACCCGAGCACACCGAACCTCCGACAGGTCCACCTCATCCATGGCGAACTCTTCGACCACCTCAGCGACGAGGGGTTCACGGTGGAGCCGGGCAGCCTCGGGGAGAACATCACCACGGGCGGAGTCGATCTGCTCGAACTGCCGGTCGGCACTCGACTGAGAATCGGTGAGGCGACGGTGGTCGTCACCGGCCTGCGCAACCCGTGCCGTCAGATCGATGACCTGCAGCCTGGCCTGATGAAGCGCCTCGTGTTCAAGGACGACGATGGCCATGTTCGCCGGCTTGCCGGAGTCATGGGCATCGTCGCCCGGGGCGGGGTCGTTCGTCCGGGCGACCCGATCGCCGTCGAGCTTCCACCCCTGCCGCATCATCCGCTTACCACCGTCTGATGACGGGGTCCTAATCGATCCCATCGGAGACTCCGGCCGCGGCTGAGTCGGGAACGCGCCCAGCCGCAAGTAGCCCGGTCCCTGGGTGGCAGTTGCGGTATTCGAAGCGCCCGCGAGCGCGCTCGATGACGAATACCTCATGGGTGAGTTTGAGGTGGCCAGAACCGCCGTGCTCGCCGAGGTAGCGCATCGCTACCCCGAAAATTGCCTTGTGCGTCGGGTGATCTTTCGCCCAGGCGTCGAGCTCGGCCATGCTCCGCCACCAGCTCAGCCCGAAGCTCTGGTCAATTGCGCGCCCCGAATCGTCGAGGACCCTCGCATACCGATTGGCGATGCACCCGATCTCCGTCCCTGCGGAAGTAAGGTAGTCCATTCCCGCCCGCAACGTCGGTTCGACCTCATCGAGGTACATCTCTCGCTCCTTACCGGAGGTCTCGGACCAGTCCTGGCCCGACCGGATCAGGCAGAGATTCTCGACCTCATGGACAACGAGGCTTCCCGCCAAAACATCGGTGACTCCGGGTTTCGGATCGAGTCGGTCCCGCTGCGCGGCCGGCATCCTATCCCGGGCGCTCCCCCAATACCCGTGTTCGCGGATCTCTCCGCTGAGAGCGTCGGCAAGGTGTCCGACTCCCTGCACATGGTCTGAGGAGTAGAGAGTCTCGACCCGATCGAGCGAGGGGCGGATCTCTTCGACGAAGAATCCCCAATCGGGTCGGGATTCAGAACCTTCCAACCACCGGCGACGGAGACGATCGGCACTTCCGTCCGCCCACCCGTCGAGATAGCAGATGATCATCCGGTTGAGCGCGCCAATCTCGTCGACACACTCCGACTGATCCCGAAACACCACCGCCTTGGCGCGGTCGGTTCCTTCCAAGAAGGCGGTGCAGTGCTTGTCGAAAGCAGCCTTCGTCGTCTGCCGCCCGCGTGCCTGACCGGCCGACGCCGAAGCCGCAGGTGCCTGGACACCGAGGATGAGCAGCGTCAGGTCGGTCCGTGACGGATCGAACCGCGCGGAGTAAGAGGGGTAGGGCGGCTGCCACGCTTCCTTCATCGCCATCGGGCACGTCCGCTCGCGGACGAGGTGCTCGGGGATCGCCGATTCGAAGGCAACCATGATCAGGCCTCCACGGCAAAGAGGTCCGCTGCCGGCTCCACATCCGCCTGGGTGGCTACGTCCACGGTCAGAGGCAGGGGGTTGCGGTTGATGAGGAGCCGGAAGACATCGGGACGCGAGTAGTGGCCGACAGGGTCGGCCGCGGACTTCGCGATCGCGATGAGGGCCGGATCCAGTTCGGCGTAGAGGATGCCTTCTTCGTCTGGACGAAGCGGCGCGGCGAGTTCGGAACCCTCTGGTCCGTAGATCCTCGCGTGGCCGCCGCCAGAATTGAGCAGATGCCGCTTCGTCTCCGTGTCGCAGAAGGTCTCGATCGCCGACTGTCCGACGACGGCGCAGGGAGCGAGCACGAAAGCCTGTCCTTCGGCAGCGTAGACGCGACTGGCCGCAGTGTTCACTTCTGGACTGAGCGCCTCAGCAGCTCCCTCGTAGATGGAGAAGGACGGCCAGGCGCCGACGTGGATCTCCTCGTTCTGGGCGTACAACGAGTATTTCGTCAGCGGCTGGAGATGCTCCCAGCAGTTCAGCGCTCCGATCCGACCGAGTGGCGTTTCATGGACCTGCAGGTCGGAACCGTCGCCTTCTCCGAAAACGGTCCGCTCGACGTGGGT
The DNA here is from genome assembly GCF_057654315.1 of Brevibacterium sp. Lmc1. Taxonomy (NCBI): domain Bacteria; kingdom Bacillati; phylum Actinomycetota; class Actinomycetes; order Micrococcales; family Brevibacteriaceae; genus Brevibacterium; species Brevibacterium sp. Lmc1. The sequence goes on from NZ_CM172803.1 coordinate 3,671,448, forward strand.
GGGCTTGAGTTTGTGCCTGACTGACTGGAGTTCGCCGCCCGCGTCGATGAACGCTTGTGCCATGTAGAGGCTGCCCCCGGCCTTCGCACTGTAGCCGAGGACGACGTATACGCCCGCCTCACGGGCGGCGGCGCAGATGCGCTCCATCTCGCGACCGTGCGTGTCCATCGAGTTCTGCGCGTAGCCGGGGACGAATCGCATGCCGTCGGCAGGCGAGTCCAGCCAGATCCACCAGGGATATCCGGGCACGAAGGTCTCGGGGAAGGCGACGAGTTCGGCTCCATTGGCCGCGGCCTCGCGGATGAGCGCGATGGTTTTCTCGACCGTCGCGTCGAGATCGAGCCAGACCGGTTCGGCCTGGACTGCTGCGGCGGTGATCGTCCGTTCCATAATGACTCCTCAACTGATGTGATGTATGCCACTTCAGTCTCTGAGCCGATGCGGGTGCGGTGCTGACCAAACCTGCCGCGGTCAGTGACGAAATCTGCCGACCCGCCGAGGTGGTCCTCCGCAGCGCTGGCGTGCGAGCCTAGCCGACGCGTGAGGTCGAAATTTCAACCCTGGGTCGGAAACGTCAAGTACTGTCTGCGGCCACGGTCAGTTTTCGGCGAGGAACCGCCTCGGCGTCGTGCCCGTCTCCGCGCGAAAGGCACGAATGAACCCGGATTCGCTGTCGAAACCACACCGCCCCGCTACGGCTGCGACGGTGACGTGCGGATTTGTGCGGAGGAGCTGCTTGGCGGCCTCGATGCGCATCCCGCGCATCACGCTCGAAACCCCAGCTTCGGGGAACAGACGATAGAGGGAGCGCACTGACAGATGCGCGTCCGCGGCGAGACGTTCGACAGTCCAGGCAGGGTCGGAGAGTTCGCGTCGCATCGCCGCCTCCACGCGCTGACGCAAGAAGCTGTCGGGCAGAGGGGTCTCGGACCCTTGGGCGTGTGGATGCAGCATCTCCGACAGGGCGCCGAGGACGTGGTCGACCATCGGGTCGAGACTTGATCCGCCCTCGCTCAGCTGGTCGCTCATCGTCAGCAGCAGCTGGGCGATGACTCCTCCGGGGCTGCCGCGACCGTGAGCATCGGCAGTGATCGCTCGAGTGTCGTCGACGCCGACGGCGGTCTTGGGGAGCTGGACGACGAGTTGACGGAACTCGCCGGGGAAGCGCAGGCGGTAGGGCCGGGCGCTGTCGTACAGCGCGATTCCACCGGGCACGAGGCGAGCGACGCGACCGTCCTGTTCAACGAAGCCTTCACCCTCGCGTTGGATCGAGAAGAGAAGGAATTCGTCCGAGGCGCTGGCGGCGAACCGGCGGGTGCGGACCACGTCCTGCGGGGAAGCGCAGACGGTCGAGAACTCGAGTTCACCCAGGACTTCCCGGTTGATCTCACCGTGGAACGGCGCGTCGTTCCGGTGTCGCGCGGAGAGTTTGACGAAGGTCTCGCAGATGAGGTCGGTCCACACCTCGGCAGCGTCGTCCGGCGACGCCTCGGCCGTAGACAGGGTCTGTGCGGTGTAGGTTCTCACTACTCGTCCCCCTGTTGCGTTCGGCGCAGACTCCGTTGCATGCGTGTGATTGAGGGAATCATAGCCTGAGTCGACGTCGACGCAGAAGCCACCGAGCTCTTCGCTGTTGACGATGAGCTCGGTGGCTTTGCACTGGGCGGAAGCGGTGGGATTCGAACCCACGGTGCGGGGTTGCCGCACAACGGTTTTCAAGACCGTCTCCTTCGGCCGCTCGGACACGCTTCCTTCGGTTCTTCCATGCCTGTGACAGCGATGGAGCGAACCCGGCCTGCTCGACGCGAGGTCGAGCCACCATAGTTTCTCACAACCGCAACAGCATCTGCCAATTGACGGTTCAGGAGAGGAGGTCAGTCCTTCTTGCGCTTCTTCATCCGGTTCCGCTTACGCTCAGTGCCCAGTAGGTCATCGAACACGGACCCGCCGGCAGGCTTCGAATCGTCCCGGGACTTGTCCGCTGATTCGTCGGGCCGTGCCGCGGAATCGTCGCGACTCTTGTCCGGCCGCTCGGAGATCTGCTCGCCGAATGTTCCGCGGTCGCTGCCGGAGTTCTGCGAACGTTCGCTCCACGTGTGGCCGAGCTTCGGTGCGTCCTTCGGCTTGGCCGGCTGCGATTCGTGTCCAGTGCTGTCGGCGTCCTCCGAGGTGGCGCCGCGCGCCGCGAACGAGGCCGGAACTCGTCGGACCGGAGCTTCCGATTCTTCCTCGTCGACGAATTCCTCGTCTTCAGCAGGAGCTGGAGCCACTTCGGGTGCATCGTCCTGGGGCGGGACCACGGTCGAGTCCTCGACATCGTCGATGTCGGAATCCGCGACCGCGTCAACGGTGTTCTCCGCAGTATCGGCGACCTCGACCTCGTCCGCTTCGATTTCACTGGCTTCGGTCTCGTTGGTCGCGGAGTCCCCGGCTTCGGGCTCACCAGCTTCAGACTTGTTAGTTGCCAAATCCTCGGAGCCTGAGTCCTCGGAGTCTGAGTTCGCGATCGCAGCTGCGACGGCGCCGGAGGTTCCACGGGGCGCCGCAGAGACCGACTCCGAATCGGCGGCGGTCGCCTCGTCGGCGGGTGGAGCCACGGCGAACGCATCGCTCGACGCGACTTCCGCATCCACTTCCGAGTCCTCGGCAACAGCAGCACCGGCTGCGTCGCCGGAAGCTGGAGAGTCCTCGGCCGCATCGGACCCCGCCTCGCCGGAATCAGACCAGTTGAGGCGGGCCTCAGCAGCCTCCTCGGTGCGGGCGGGCTTGCCCTTGAGGACGAGGGTGAGCGTGGCCAGCGGCACGGACAGCCAGTTCGGGCGGTTGCGCAGCTCGGTGACGACCTCGACGAGAAGCCGGTCGACCAGCGCCGCGCGCAGCACGGGATCGCTCAGCCCGATGCTGTCGCCGCGCGCCCGCGAATATCCGGACAGCAGCGAGTTCTGGACCTGCGAGGCCCACAGGTACTCGGGCGAATCGAAGATCGCGCGCAGCGCTCCCGGATCGTTGCCGAAGCCGCTGACGACCAGCGAGCCGTCCTCGGAGTCGAGCGCGTCGGTGCGCTGCAGACGAGCGAAACCAGCAGCGTAGTCGATGCTGCGCAGCAGAGCCACGAGGTCGAAGGCGGCGGGCTTGGGGTCCGAGTCCGTCGAGTCCGTGAACTTCACGACCGAATAGCCGTCGGTGGACGAGCTGACCACATGGTCGAGCGTCAGCTCGCCGTGGATCTTCTGCAGGGTGCCGATGGTTTCGAGGCTCTGCAGCCTGGCACGGTGGCCGCGCAGCTCCGGCACCAGCGAATCCAGGGCCAGGGGTGCCCGGCCCAGCGCCCAGTCGATGCGTTCGACCCACTTCTGCACCAGCTGCTTCGTCGGTTCTCCGGCGCCTTCGACGACACCGAACTCGGCGGCCATGTCCGTGTGCAGTTCGCCGATGCGCCGCCCCATCTCTGCGGCGTGGGCGTTGTAGGCCCCGATCGAACCGGAGTCGACGGCGCACACCGTGTTCACGGCTTCTCGCCATGCGGGTTCGGCGTCGACATCGACGTGGGAGAGCAGCGCCATCGGCGCCTCCATCTCCTGGACCTCGAACATGTCGTACCAGCGGCCCGAACCCCAGCCGATGACCTCGGGCACGCTGCGCGAACCCGCCTCGGTGAGCAGAACCGGAATCGTCAGCGACGACGGCATTCCGTTCTCGAGGACGCGGAAGAACGAGAGCTCCAGCGGCTCGTATTCGTCGTGGATGATGACGGTCGACTTGTGCTGCCCGGAGTCCGAGACCTCGATCGGGCGGATCTCGACGGGCATGACGTCCTCCGCCCCCACCGTGAGGTCACCAATCGATGGCTTCGGTGGGACCGCCTCGGCGGCGGTGTTCGTCGATCCATTCGCCGAGGCGGCCGCCCCGTTCGCGGTCACGGGGAACGGCATGGGCGCACGGTCCCGGGCCTCGGTCTTCTCCTGGCTGTGGCGCAGGGACTCGGTGGACAGCTGCCCCCCGTCGAATACCTTGCGCTTCGTGATCGCGTCGGCCATGAGGTTGACGAAGACGGGATCGGCGGCGCCGTCGTAGACGTAGACGGTGCCGAGCGCGAGGTCGTCGACGCGGCCGATGAGGGCGTGGCGCAGGTGCATGTCCTCGGCACCGCGCAGGGTCAGGGGGATGTTGAGGCGACGCAGGGTGGGACCGTCGCCGACGGAGATGACGGTCACGAGACCGGCGAAGCCCCCGAGCTCCTCGGCGGTGCAAGTGAACGCGCGGGCCACCGACATGGGGGTGATGTCGGGGTCGGTCCCGAAATCTGCTGCGAGCTTGGGAAACCACGGCTGTCGGGGTATCCAGCTGGCTAACAGTTGTTCGAGCTCACTGCTGATGGCCATGACGTCTCCTAGAAGGGATTACGGGCATCCTCCATCCAATCATGATATGGGGTATTCGCGGTCCAGGGCGCACCCGAAACCCCGAAGTCGGGAGCCGAATCACCGGGTTCGGGTAGGTGCGAGGCGAGTACGGGAGGGACACGGGACGGTCCTTGCGGGGCGGGCCGGGGCGGGTTCTCAGCGGCCCGCGGCTGTCCTCATATCGATACGAGTTGCCAAATAGCAAGACAAAGGGCGCACAATAGTCTGGTGGTTGAAACAGACATGACTCCCCAGAAGCTCACACTCGCCGGCGAGGTCGAGGCGGCTGCGCTGCGAATTTCCGATTCTGTCATCCTGTCGCCACTTCAGATCTGCGAGCGGTTGACGACCGCGACCGGTTCCACGGTCTACCTCAAGCGCGAGGACCTGCAGATGGTGCGGTCCTACAAGATCCGCGGCGCCTTCAACTTCATGCTCCAGCTCGATGCCGACGAACGCGCCCGCGGTGTCGTCTGCGCCTCGGCGGGCAACCATGCCCAGGGCTTCGCCCGCGCCTGCAAGGAACTGGGAATCCAGGGCACGATCTTCGTACCGAAGACGACACCGAAGCAGAAGATCGAACGCGTTCGCCACTTCGGCGGGGAACAGGTGACGATCGAGATCGCCGGCTCCACCTACGATGACGCCTCGGCGCTGGCGCACCGGTTCGCCGAACGCAATGAGGCACTCCTGGTCTCCGCCTTCGACGATATGCGCACCATCGCCGGGCAGGGCACCGTGGCCGCCGAGATCCACGCGCAGCTCGAGACCGACCCCGACTACATCATCGTGCCCGTCGGCGGCGGCGGAGTGCTCGCGGGAATCGCCGCCTATGCGGCCGAACGGATGCCGAACACGAAGGTCATCGGCGCCGAACCCGCCGGAGCCGCCTCGATGATCGCAGCGCTCAAGGCCGGCCACCCCGTGACCTTGGAGAACATCGACCGTTTCGCCGACGGCACCGCAGTGCGCCGGGCCGGCAACATCACCTATGACGTCATCGCCGACCTCGGCCTCGACATCCGCCCCGTCGCCGAGGGCGCGGTGGCCACCGAGATGCTCGATATGTACCAGGTCGACGGAATCATCGCCGAACCCTCCGGTGCTCTGGCCTCGGCCGGGATCGGCGGCCCGGACTCGGACAAGCCGATCACGATCGAACCCGGGTCGACCGTGGTGTGCCTGGTCTCCGGCGGCAACAACGACATCTCCCGCTACCCGGAGATCCTCGAACGCTCACTCGTCCACGAAGGCCTTAAGCACTACTTCATCGTCGACTTCCCGCAAGAGCCCGGTGCCCTGCGCCGGTTCCTCAACGAAGTGCTCGGTCCCGAGGACGACATCGCGATGTTCGAGTACGTCAAACGCTCCGACCGGGAGACCGGACCGGCGTTCGTCGGCATTCAGCTCGGCTATGCCGAAGACCTGCCGAATCTGCTCGAGCGGATGGAGGCCTCGAATATCGAGGTCGAGCGCGTCCACCAGAACTCGCCGATGTTCCGCCTCTTCGCCTGAGCGGCTTCGCTGCCGCCCTGCCTCATCCCGAGTCGCCCTCCACCGAACCCCACCTCGCGGATGCCCCTGCCCACTCGCGCACCCAGCTACTAGAGTGGACGCATGCGCGCTATCACGATCTCCTCCCCCGGTGAGCCCGAGGTCCTGCAGGTCACCGACGAACCCACACCAGACATCGCCGCCGACGAGGTCCTCGTCAGCGTCCATGCCGCCGGCGTCAACAGGGCCGACCTCCTGCAGCGCCGCGGATTCTACGATCCCCCACCAGGGGCCACCGAGATTCCCGGCCTCGAGGTCTCCGGCACGATCGAAGAACTCGGCGCCGACGTCACCGGCTGGTCCGTCGGCGACCGGGTGGCGGCTCTGCTCTCAGGCGGCGGATACGCCGAATACGTGCCCGTTCCTGCAGGTCAGCTGCTTCCCGTCCCCGCCGGCTTCGACCTCACCGAGGCGGCCGCCCTGCCCGAGGTGCTGTCGACCGTCTGGTCCAACATCGTCGGCCGCGCACAGGTGCAGGCAGGCGAATGGCTGCTCGTCCACGGCGGCGGCTCCGGAATCGGCACGGCCGCGATCCAGATCGCGCGCCACCTCGGCGTGAAGATCGTCGTGACCGTCGGCTCCGAGAAGAAGGCCGAATTCTGTCGCGAACTCGGTGCCGATGCCGTCATCAACTACCGCGAAGAGGACTTCGTCGAACGCGTCCGCGAGATCTGCACCCACGACGACGGGTCGACCGGAGCCGATGTCATCCTCGACATCATCGGCGCGAAATACCTCGAGCGCAATATCAAGGCGTTGGGCACCGACGGCCGCCTCGTCATCATCGGCATGCAGGGCGGAACGAAGACCGAGATCAACCTCGGCTGGCTCATGCAGCCGCGCAAGTCAGTCTCCGCCACGACCCTGCGGGCGCGGCCGAAGGACCAGAAGATCGCCATCGTCGCCGAGGTGGCCGACCGCCTCTGGCCGGCCGTGATCTCGGGCGACATCCGCCCCATCATCCACGAGGCCATGCCGCTGGCCGACGTCGTCCGTGCTCATCAGACGCTGGAGGACGGGGCGAACATCGGAAAGGTTCTGCTCATCGTCGATGAGGAAGGTGCATGAGCAATGACTGAGAATCCCGAGTCCTTAGGCGGCATCCAGAACTCCGCGGGTGACACGAGCACTTCGGACGCAGCGAACACAGACGAGGCGGGGAACGCGAACGATGTGTCGAACGCCGACGGAGCGCAGTCCGGCCTCGCCAAGGCGCAGCACGATCAGGCGGATGTCTCGTCACCGGCGAAGGTGATGCGCATCGGCACCATGGTCAAGCAGCTGCTCGAGGAGGTCCGTGGTACCGAGCTCGATGAGAAGGGACGCGAGCGCCTCGCCGAGATCCATCGCCGCTCCATCGACGAACTCGAAGATGGGCTGTCGAAGGACCTCATCGAGGAGCTCGAGCGCCTCGACCTGCCCTTCGACTCGGCCGACGGTCCCCCGACGACCTCGGAGCTGCGGATCGCCCAGGCTCAGCTCGTCGGTTGGTTAGAGGGTCTCTTCCACGGCATCCAGACCGCGATCATGGCACAGCAGGCCATGGCCCAGCAGATGGCCGGTCGCGGCCAACTGCCTCCGGGAATGGTTCCGCCCGGAATGACGCCGGCCGACGGGCAGCCCGGCGAAAAGAAGGAGTCGGACCGCGACGATCGCGGCACCGGCAACTATCTGTGAAGCGCTTCTTCTACGGTCTGCGCAAGAAGGCGACGACGGCCGCGGTCAAGGACGATGACCGGTTCGGCACCGGTCTGTGGCGCCACAACCGCGACCGCTTCATCCGCGCCGTCGACCGGTACTACACCACCGCGGTGGCCCTCCACGAGTCACGCGACTCCGGTGGCAGCGCCACGTCGGGAGCCGCCTCGGCGGGATCATCCGACGGCTCGGCCACGGCCGCCTCGGCGAAGGATCCGATCGACGTCATCGTCGACGGCACCCACCGGCTCAACGCGCTCGTCGACGTCGTCGACGACCTCACCGCGTCCCTCCATGCCCGCCACCCCGTCACCGGTCAGGTGGTGCCCGGGCCGGCTCGGCAGGCCGTCGGCGACGCACCGGAGCTGCTGACGAAGGCCTCGTCGAAGGTCGGCGAGGCGGTGCTCGCGGCGTCGATGGCACGGTCGGACGGGCCATCGGGACGGTCGATCGACTCGAGCGCCGAGGCCACGGTTCGGTTCATCACGGATGCCGAGGAGCTGCTGGGGCGGGCGCGGGAGATTCTCGCTAGGGTGGAGGCATCATGAGACCTCCGATCAGCCCCGATATCCTGCCGCCGGATGACTTCGACCTCGGCCTTGTCGCCAGCGATATCGACGGCACTCTGCTGCTGAACTGGAAGCCGATCTCGACGGCCACGATCGATGCGATCCACCGCTGTCAGGATGCGGGAATCCCCTTCGTGCTCGTCACCGGGCGGCCCATCCGATGGTTGGCGCCGATCGCCGAGCAGATCCCCGACCTCGGTCGCGTCGTCTGCCTCAACGGGGCGGTCGTCTACGACATCGCATCGCAGTCCGTCGTCGATGCCCACACCATCGATGCGCAGACGCTGACGGAGATCACCGCGGCGGTCCGCGTCGATCATCCCGAGGCCCGGTTCGCCTACGAGACGCTCAACGGCGGTTTCATCGACCGGGAGTTCGTCACCGGCCGACCGCGTGAGGCCAGGATCATCGACGATGTCTCCGAACTCGCCGGCGAGGACGTCGTCAAGGTGCTCGTGCGTCTGGAGACGAGCGATTCGCAGGCGATGCACGACCTCATCGATCCGCTCGTCGACGGCACCTGTCATGCGTCGTTCTCCGAACCGGACAACGGCCTCGTCGAACTGGCACCGCGTGGGATCACGAAGGCGAAGACGCTGTCGGATCTGTGCGACCACCTCGGAGTGGCGCGGGCGCAGGTGATGGCGTTCGGGGATATGCCCAACGACATTGAGATGCTGTCGTGGGCCGGGCACGGGGTCGCCATGGGCAATGCGCTGGGGTCGGTCAAGGCGATCGCCGCGGCCGTGACGGAGGCAGTCGACGACGACGGCGTCGCCCGCTACCTCGACGCCGTCTTAGACACCCGCCCCAACTGACCCCAATTACTACCTGACGGCGGCCCAGCTACCTCGCGCGAGGTTGCTGGGCCGCCGTCAGGTAGTAATTAGGGGCGGGTGTTGGTGGTGCCCTCTGCCTCGAGGAGCGCTGAGTCGAGGCTGAAGTAGTCGACGAGGGCGGTCGCCAGTCCGTCGTCGTCGACCGAGTCGGTGACCACGCTCGCGAGCACCTTGAGTTCGTCCTTCGACTGCCCCATGACGATTCCGTGTTCGACCCATTCGATCATCTCGAGGTCGTTGAGTCCGTCTCCGGCCCCCACAGTGTGAGCGTGCTTGACCCCGAGTTCCTCGGCCACGATCTCCAGACCGCTGGCCTTCGAGACCCCGTCCGGGGCGATGTCGAGCCAGTTGCTCCAGCCCACCGAGTAGCTGACCTCATGCAGTCCGAGCGAGTCCACGGCGGCGGCGAACTCCTCGGCGGTGCCGTTGACCTCGCGCATGACGATGCGGGTGGCCCGCTTGGTCAGCAGCTCGTCGAAGTCGACGATGTCGAGTGTGTCGGATTCGGCGAGTTCGCCGACCGGGAACGCCCCGGACGCCCACCGGTGCAGGTCCGGATCCTCGACGAGGAACAGCGCCGTCGGCAACGCCGCGTGCATCTGCTCGAGCGCATCCTTCGGGTCGAAGGACACGACATGGTGCAGCTCCCACCCCAACGGCAGCTCCGGGTCGAGGCGGACGACGACGGATCCGTTCGAGCACACGACGAAGCCGTGCTTGAGGTCGAGCGCGTGGACGACCTCGAGCGCGCCCGGCAGGGCACGGCCGGTGGAGACCACAAGGTGGTGGCCCTCCTCGGCGAGCCGATCGAGCACCTGCTTCACCGACTCCGACAGGGTCCCGTCGTAGCCGACGATCGTGCCGTCGACATCGAGTGCGATGAGGTGCGGGGTCAATGTGTCTCCCAACGTATGCGTGAATCTTCTTGTCGTCGTTCTTCCCGGCGCCGAGGCGACCGAACCCAACCGAGTCCCGCCGAGTTCCGCCGCACGGTCAGTTCCCCGCGTCCCGGCACAGGCTCAGTAGCGCGGTCCTTCCGGTCCCTGTGCGGTCATCCCGCCGAGGTAGGGCCGCAGTGCCTCGGGCACCGTGACCGAGCCGTCCGCCTGCTGATGGTTCTCGAGGATCGGCACGAGCCAACGCGTGTTGGCCATGGTTCCGTTGAGGGTGGCGACGGGCCGGGTCGATCCGTCGCGGCGTTCGCGGATCTGCAGGCGGCGGGCCTGGAATGTCGTGCAGTTCGACGTCGAGGTCAGTTCCCGGTAGGTGCCCTGAGTCGGCACCCAGGCTTCGCAGTCGAACTTGCGGGCGGCCGAGTCACCGAGGTCGCCGGCGGCTGTGTCGATGACCCGGTAGGGCAGCTCGCACAGTCCGAGCATCTTCTCCTGCAGGGACAACATCCGCTCGTGTTCGGCTTCGGCGTCCTCGACCGGGACGTAGGCGAACATCTCGACCTTCTGGAACTGGTGGACGCGGATGATTCCGCGGGTGTCCTTGCCGTAGGAGCCGGCCTCGCGGCGGTAGCAGGAGGAGATGCCGGCGTAGCGCAGCGGACCGTCGGAGAGATCGATGATTTCGTCCATGTGGTAGCCGGCCAGGGGCACCTCGGAGGTGCCGACGAGGAACAGGTCGTCGGCTTCGAGGCGGTACACCTCATCGGCGTGCTCACCGAGGAACCCGGTGCCGCGCATGACTTCGGGACGGACCAGGGTCGGGGTGATGGTCGGGCTGAACCCGGCCTCCTCGGCGACGTCGCGGGCGAGGTTGAGCAGAGCCATCTCGAGCTTCGCGCCGAAACCGGTGAGGTAGTGGAAACGCGATCCGGAGACCTTTGTTCCCCGCTGGGTGTCGATGGCCTTCAGCTTCTCACCGATCTCGAGATGATCGAGCGGTTCGAAGCCGTCTTGGGTGAAGTCGCGGGGAACGCCGACGGTCTTGAGCGTCACGAAGTTCTCTTCGCCGCCGGCAGGGATGCCGTCGATGATGAGGTTCGGGACCTTTGACACGAGCTGGTCGAAGGCGAAAGTGGCTTCTTCGGACTCCGCGGACAGCGACTTCACGGCCTCGGACTTCGCCTTGCCCTCGGCGATGAGTGCCGGCTTGTCCTCTTTCGGTGCCTTCGCGATCTGGGAGGAGAACGACTTCTGATCCGCTCGTGCGTCTTCGAAGGCGGTGATGGCCGCGCGACGAGCGGAATCGGCGGCGATGACCTCGTCGATGAGCTCGACGGATGCCCCGCGAGCCTCCTGCGATGCCTTGAACAGGGCCGGGTTGTCTCTGAGAAGCGCTAGATCGATCACCCTCTCAGCTTAACGGGCCGGGCGTGTTTTCGACATTCGGCACTCAGCCTGCACACGACCGGAGCACTGTAGATTTGGGACATGATCATCGAGTTGGACCCCCTGATGACCTGGGTCATCGTCATCGGTGCCCTCGCCGTGCTCGTGGCCGCGTTCCTCATCGGCCGCCGCAACGGCGTGCGACGCACGCTCAACACGATGAGACGCTACGTCCACCCGGCGAACCTCGCCGACGAGGCAGTCGATGATGCGGCCCGATACCGTGCCGCGCTCATCGTCAATCCCACAAAGACCGATGTGCGCAAATTGGCCACCACCGCCGAGGCGATCTGTCGTTTCGAGGGATGGAACCCTCCGCTCGTGCTCGAGACCACCCCCGAGGATTCCGGTGAGGGGGCCACGGTCCGTGCCCTCGACGAGGGAGTCGACGTCGTCATCGCCGCCGGCGGGGACGGCACCATCCGCGCGGTCGCCTCGGCGCTGGCCGGCACCTCCACTCCGCTGGGGATCGTGCCGTTGGGGACCGGGAATCTGCTCGCCCGCAATATCGACCTCGTCCTCGACAAGACGGAATGGGCGCTGCGGATCGCGCTGTGGGGACGCAACCGGGAGATCGACGTGGGGACGGCGAAGATCGCCCCCGACGGCGATACCCATGTCTTCACCGTGATGACCGGACTCGGCTTCGACGCCGCGGTCATGGCCGATACCAATGACGATCTCAAGGCCCGCCTCGGATGGCTCGCCTACGTCGAAGCGGGATCGCGGAAGCTCACCGGCAAACCCAGTCATGTCAAGGTCACGTTCGACGACGAATATCGGATCTCGGCCAGGGTGCGTTCGGTGCTCGGCGGCAATTGCGGCCGATTGCAGGGAGGCATCCAGCTGCTGCCGCAGGCCGTCATCGACGACGGCATGCTCGACGTGCTCATCGTCAGCCCGAAGAACCTCGGCCAATGGGTCGGCGTGCTCGCATCGATCGCCGGCCGCCGAGCCTCACGCGGGCTGCACACGAACATCCGGAAGTGCCGAAAGGTCGTCATCGAAGCCGGCGACGAGGTCGATATTCAGATCGACGGAGACCCGCTGGGACAGTCGTCCTACCTGGAGATGGAGGTCGACCCCTCCGCCCTGACCGTCCGCGTCCCCACCGTCGAACAGCGCAAGCAGATCCGCGCCGAGGCGTGGCCGGTCTAGCTCAGAACCGCTGAATTCGCGCGGCCGACGCGTCCCCTCGCCGAGGCGGCACTGACAGCCATTCTTTTACCGACGAGTAGGTCACGAAACGGTTAAAGAAATTCACCTAAGTGTTACCGCTTTTAAACCTGAACAAAACGTACAGAAATAGTTTGGAAAACCCTCAGAACCTAGGATGAGTGCCGTATCACACCCCTCGCCACAGAGATTGAAGGCACTCCAATGAAGAAGATCATCCTCGCGCCGGCAGTCGCGCTCGCGTTCACCGGGCTTGTCGCGAGCCCGGTCGCTGCCGCGGAATCGACGTCTGCCCAGTCCGCCTCCACGCAGAAGGCCGAGCAGAAGAAGGTTGAAGCCGCAAAGGCCGAAGCCAAGAAGAAGGAAGAGGCCAAGAAGGCCGCGGCTGAGAAGGCCGAAGCCGAGAAGAAGGCAGCCGCGGAGAAGGCGGCAGCCGAAAAGAAGGCCAAGGAAAAGGCCGAGGCTGCCAAGAAAGCCGCCGACAAGAAGAAGGCGGACGAGAAGAAGGCCGCCGAGGACAAAGCGGATAGGAAGGACGAGGCAAAGAAGCCTCCGAAGAAGGTCGATCCGAAGCCCGCTCCTGCCCCCAAGGACGAGGACAAGGACTCCAAGGACGACGACAAGTCCGAGGACAAGGCCAACCCCATCAACGCCTCGGTGCAGGTCACCTCGGGTGAAGTCACCGCCGAGGAGCTCCACGAGGACGGTGTGACCGTCAAAGTCACCGGCCTCGAGAAGGGCGACAAGGTCGCCGCCAAGTCCGGACTGACCGGTCCTGCCGTCACCGCTCAGGGTTCGACCGCGACCCTGAAGCTGCGTTCCTCCAAGAGCGCCGAGTCCCTCACCTCCGGCCAGCAGAGCCTTGCCGTTCAGGTCGAGCGCAAGAATGCACAAAGCGTCACGGAGACAACTAGCTTCTCGTACGCCCCGTTTGCAGATGACGGGACCGCCCCGATCGACGCCAAACTCTCGGTGTCCCCAAACGAGATCACCGCAGAAGATCTCGCCGACGAGAGCAAGGGCGTCGACGTCACTGTTACCGGCCTTGAAAAGGACGACACAGTTTCTGACAGCCTGACCGGCAAAGAGAAGACTGTGCAAGCCGATGGTGATTTCACCTTCAGCGTCTACTACAAAGGCGACCCCGCGGATCTCGAAAAGGGCCCCGTCGATTTCACCGTCACCATCGACCGTGAGGACGAGGAATCAAAGACCCTCAACGGCACCATCAACGTCGTCGACGAAACCAGCGAGGTCGACCCGACCGTCAAGGTCGACTCGAAGAAGATCTCCCTCGAGGACTTCAAGAAGGACGGTCTGAAGTTCAGCGGATCCGGGTTCACCCCGAACGGAACCGTCAGCGTCAAGGGCGAGGCTGTCTCAACGCAGCGTGCCGCCGCACCGCAGGCCGACGAACTGCGCGCTGACGAAAACGGTGATGTCGAAGGCGTTGTGACCGCTCCCGAATCTCTCGAAGCCGGCACCTACTCGCTGACTTTCATCGACGATGAGACCAGCACCGCCAGCAACTCCGTCGAGGTCACCGTCACCGACGAAGACGAGGACGTCGTCGATCCGATCGATGCTTCGCTCAAGGTCGATCCTAAGGAGATCACCGCAGAGGATCTCGCCAACAAGGACAAGGGCGTGACAGTCACCGTCTCGGGCGTGAAGAAGGGCGACACGATCACTGACTCGCTCACCGGCAACAGCCAGACCGCAGAGGCTGACGGTGACTACAAACTCCACCTCTGGTACGAGGGCAACCCCGCGAACCTCGAGGTCGGCAAGGTTCCGTTCACCGTCACCATCGACCGCGAAGGCACCGAGTCGGAGACTCTCAACGGCAACATCAACGTTGTCGGTGAAGACGATGGTGAGACCGAGGCTCCCGCCGAGGCGACCTTCAAGGTCTCACCGAAGACGATCGAGGCGGCGGACTTCGCCAACGAGAAGAAGGGCGTCACCCTCGCCGTCGAGAACTGCGAGCCCGGCGCAGATGTCCACTTCGAGGTCAACCCGAAGGGCATCAACGTCACGGCCTATGAGAACACCGTCAAAGCTGACGACGAAGGCAATGCCTCGGTCAACGTCTTCGGCACCTCGTCGGATGTCTCCGCCTACGTCGGTGCGTACACCGCAACCGCAACTTGCGGCGACGACACCATGAAAGACTCCTTCACAGTTACCGAAGGCGCCAATGGCGGCGGATCTGACGGCGGGGACAACGGCAATGCCGGCAACGGCGGTGGAGATGACGGCAGCCAGCTGCCTCGCACCGGTGCCGACCTCGGTGGACTGACGACGGGAGCCCTGCTCCTCCTCGTCGGTGGTGCCGCGATCGCACTGACCGGCCGCAAGAACAAGTTCGGACAGACTCCGACGAGCTTCTGATCCGAGCCAGGCGGATGACCTGAATCGAGAGGGAGGGGCGGCTCAGCACACGCTGAGCCGCCCCTCCTTCTGTTCTGCAGTCTGTGACGAACCGGGTGTTCAGGGTGAATGAAGAATGAACTCTGCAACAGAGCCGACGTCAGTGCTGAACAAAACGACCACAACTATGTGTGTGGTGAATGTTGCATTACTGTTACATTCGTAATACTTCACACCCAGCTGTAATTTTCTAAGGAAATACATGAAGAAGCTCGCCCTCGCCCCCGCGGTGGCCATCGCCATCACCGGCCTGGCCGCATCCCCAGTCATCGCTGCTCCCGGTTCGGACAGCTACTCGCACACTGTCGTCAAGAACTCCGGCGACGCCCAGGAGAGCACTCCTTCAGAGTCGCCTGAGGCTGAGGCGCAGGCCATCGAAGCGAAGGTGACAACCTCCCCCAAGGAGATCACCGCCGAGGACCTCGCCAACAAGGACAAGGGAATCGTCGTCACGATCACCGGTCTTGAAGCCGGAGACAAGATCTCGGATTCGCTCACCGGCGAAGCCGGAACTGCTGAGGGCGATACCTTCGAATACAACATCTACTCGACTCAGCCCGCCGAAGACATCGAGAACGGCAAGGTCGACTTCTCCGTCACGATCACTCGCGATGGCGAGGAGCGCACCTATGACGGGCTGAGCTTCTCCGTCGTCGACGACACAGACGAGCCCGAGGCTCCCGAGGTCGACCCGAAGGTCTCGCTCAACGCCGACAAGTTCACGGAGAGCGAGTTCGCAGAGAACGGCATCAAGGTCACCGGCGAGGGCTTCACCCCGAACAGCAAGGTCACCGTCGTCGGCGGCAACGCAACGTCGCCGTTCGCGACCAAGGAAGTCGAAGCCGACGACAAAGGAAAGATCTCCGCAACCCTGAAGTTCGAGGGCGACGAAGCGCTTCCGGCCGGCGACTACTCCGTCTGGGGCTTCGACCAGGAGTCGGAAACCAACTCCCCGGCTCAGGACTTCGTCATCACCGAAGACGAGACCGAAGAGCCCACCGCTCCGGTTGAAGAAGCCAAGCTGACCGTCTCCCCCGAGTCGATCACGCCTGCTGACTTCGTCAAGGAAGACAAGGGCGTCACGCTCGCCGTCGAGAACTGTGAGCCCGGTGAAGACGTCCGCTTCCTCGTCAACCCCAAGGGCGAGTCGAGCGTCACCGCCTTCGACAAGACCGTCCAGGCTGACGACGAAGGCAAGGCCAACGTCAACGTCTATGGCACCAGCGCCTCCAACGCATCGGCCTACGTCGGCGAATACGACGTCACCGTCACCTGCGGCGATGACGAACTGATCGGTGACTTCTCGGTCGAGGAGGACCCGAACGCCGGCGGCGGCGATGAAGACGGCAACGGTGGAAACGACGATGGCGACAACGGAGATGCCGGCAACGGCGGCGACCTGCCCCGCACCGGTACCGAGCTGACCGGCCTCGTCGGCGGCGCCGGCCTCCTCCTCATCGGTGGAGTTGCAGTCGCCATGACCATGCGCCGCAAGAAGGTCGCCAAGGATCCCGCTGAGATCTGATGGCGACCGACTTGAGAACGTGCCGGCTCGACTGAGCCGGGCGTGAGTCGAAGAAGGGCGCGAACCCAGTTGGGTTCGCGCCCTTCTTCGTATCTCAGCGGCTAAACATCAGCGGCCAAACATCTGCCGCCGGGCAGAAGACTGCTCAATCCATGCGGTCGTACCTCGAGCGCAGGGCGAGGAAGACTCCGTAGAGGACCAGGCCCAAGCCCACCGCCAACAGCAGGTACGGCCCGAACGGCTGATCGCGCATGCCCTTGAGCGCACCGTCGATACCAGTGAACTCCTCCGGATCACCGGTCGCCGCAGACACCACGATGAGGATGCCCACCGACAGCAGCGTCGCACCTTTGCCCAGATACCCGACAACACCGGTGAACCCGACGAGGAAGCGGGTGAACGCGCTGCGCGGCCGACGAAGCTCATCTTTCCACTTCCGGCGCAGACCATTGATACAGAACACGATGCCGATGAGCGCAATCACGGCGCCGGCAGCCATGAGGATATACAGTCCGCCCGGGGCCTTCGCCACGGTCGTCGAGGCCTGTGAGCTCGCTTTGCCCGAGTCCGATCCTCCGCCGAAGACGAACTGGGAGAAGGTCGCGGCAACCACCACATAGGCAATGGCAGAACCGACCGTCGAGAAGAAGTCGATCCACTGTTTCCTCCCCTGCTTCTCCTGCGGGTCGCGAGTTCCGGCACCGCGCAGCGACGACGCACCGAAGAACGCGTTGACCAAGCACCACAACGCCATCAGCGCACAGCCGAGGAAGCAGATCACGATCAGCACCAGGCCGAAGGGCTGTGAAGCGATCTGTCCGACCGCTCCGGCCTGGTCGGCTTCGCCGCCGCCCTGCCCCAGGCCGATCGTCACGGCCGTCGCACCGAGGATCGCGTGGACCAACCCGTTGGCAATGAAGCCCGCGCGGGCCACACGCTCGAACCAGCGGCTGTCCGCGGCTTCCTGAGCCGCCGAATCGGCACTGTCGGCGACCTGTCGAACCTTCTCTTTCTCGTTCACAGAGTCAGTGTCGCACAACACGTGTACTTTTCTGCGCCGCAATGAACTGGATTCGTCGAGCAACGCGAAAAGGCGGAGTGCGCACCGAAAGTTCGGTTCGCACTCCGCCTCGGCGCCGTTTTCAACGTCCCAGTCGGGCCTCGTCAGGATCAGCCGCGTCGGTACCGGTTGTACAGCACCAGAGCTCCCGGCTCAGGGCGACCCTGTGGGCGTCGTCCCCTCGAGATCGAGACGACGTCTCCGCCCACGGTTCCGGCCGCGAAGACACGCGCATCGCGTTCCTGCGCCGACCGGCGTGCCCGAACCTCGTCCTCAAGCTCCTCGTTGCGGCTCTTGAGCGCATCGACCTGATTCTGCAGGTCGATGATCTTCTTGATCCCGACGAGGTTGACTCCCTCGTCCTGCGACAGCTGCTGGATCAGTCGCAGCTTGGCGATGTCCTTCCCGGAATAACGCCGGCCCCGGCCCGCAGTGCGTTCCGGAGAGACGAGACCCAGTCGGTCATACTGCCGCAGCGTCTGCGGGTGCATGCCCGCCAGATCCGCGGCCACCGAGATGACATACACCGCCGCACTCGATGAAATGTGCATTGTGATTCACCACCTCAGCTGGCCTTGGCTTTGTCCAGCAAGCCGGCGCGTGGGTCCTCACCTTCAGTGGCGGCTTTGAACGACTCGACCGCTTGCTTGGCTTCCTTGGACAGGTTCTTCGGCGCCACGATCTCGACTGTCGCCAGCAGATCGCCGGTGCCCTTCTTCGTCTTCACACCTTTGCCCCGCACGCGCAGGGTCCGTCCCGACGGTGTACCCGGCGCGACCTTGACCTTGACAGGCATTCCGCCCAGAGTCGGCACCTTGACCTCGGCGCCGAGAGCCGCCTCGTCGAAGCTGATCGGCAGATCCATCCGCAGGTTGTCACCATCGCGGGTGAAGACCGGGTGCGGGCTCACGTGCACGGTGAGGATGACGTCACCGGGCTCGCCGCCGTTGGGGCTGGCCTTGCCCTTGCCGGCCAGGCGGATCTTCTGTCCGTCCTTGACCCCGATCGGGGTGCGCACGGTCAGCGGCTTCCCGCCGGGCATGTTCAGCTTCACCGAGGCGCCGTCGATGGCTTCGGTGAACGACAGCGTCGTGCTCGACTTGATGTCGCCGCCCTTGACCGGAGGCTGGTAGCCGCCGTATCCGCCGCCACCGCCGAAACCTCCGCCGAATCCGCCGAGCAGATCCGCCAGGTCCGGGGGAACGTCTCCCCCGCCGCCGTAGGTCGTGCGGGTCCGGGTGCGTCCGCCGCCTCCGAAGAGGTCGGAG
The DNA here is from genome assembly GCF_057654315.1 of Brevibacterium sp. Lmc1. Classification (NCBI taxonomy): domain Bacteria; kingdom Bacillati; phylum Actinomycetota; class Actinomycetes; order Micrococcales; family Brevibacteriaceae; genus Brevibacterium; species Brevibacterium sp. Lmc1. The sequence goes on from NZ_CM172803.1 coordinate 3,690,312, forward strand.
AACACGTCGTCGAATCCGCCGCCGGCAGCCCCGCCGGGTCCACCGGAACCGGCGCTGAACCTGGCACCGCCGCCCATGGCACGGACCTGATCGTACTGGGCCCGGGATTCCTTGTCGGAGAGCACCTGGTGGGCCTGGCCGATCTCCTTGAACTTCTCCTCGGCCTTCTCATCACCGGGGTTGGCGTCCGGGTGATACTTGCGCGCGAGCTTGCGATAGGCCTTCTTGATCTCGGCATCGGAAGCATCCTTGGAGACGCCGAGGGTTTTGTAGAAGTCCTTGTCGAACCAATCATTCTGAGGTCCGGTATTCACCTGGCACCTCCTTTCCTTCCAATCAATCCTGTCATCACGGTATTCACTTGTCCTCTCACAATCCGCACCCCCGGGGCAATGCCCCGAAGATCCGGACCGCCGCCGAGGCGGTTCCCCGGCCCCGTACGTCGGTGAACCGGCGTGCGGGGCGGGCGGCCGCCTCGGCGATCGTGGTCGCTGCTCAATCTTCCGGCTGCTGGACACCGACGCGGGCGGCGCGGATGATGCGCTCCCCGATCCGGTAGCCCGGCTGCATGACCAGGAAGAGCGTCGGATTCTCGACCTCATCCGAAGGCTGCTGCATGAGCGCTTCGTGGATGTTCGGATCGAACTCGTCGCCGACCTCTCCGTACTGCTCGACGCCGAGCTTGTTCAGCGATTCGACCAGCTTGTTCACGTGGGTCTCGAAAGGCCCGGTGACATCGCCGTTGTCGCGAGCGAGCTTGACCTCGTCGAGCACGGGAATCAGGGCCTCGACGACCTTGATCGTGCCGCCGAGCGCCGCACGCTCACGTTCGCGGTCGGCCCGCATCCGGTAGGCCGCATATTCGGCGTTGATGCGCTTGAGGTCGGCCAGGTATCCCGCTGCCTCAGAACCCGGTTCGGGCTCGGCCTCCGGCTCGATGTCCTCGAGACCCGAGGCATCGGACGGGATGTCCACACCGAGGTCGCTGGCATCGGCCGCGGCAGCCTGTTCGGCATTCGGGTCCGCGGTCGGCTCCTCGCCGGCCCCGGCCGAGGCCGACTGGGCGTCGGCCTCGGGACGGACCTCACCGGTGTTCGGATCGACCCGGCGCTTGTCACTGAAGGTGAAGCCTGGCTCCTCGGACGACTTGTCGTTGCCCTCGGCAGTCATTACTTCTTCTCCTCATCCTCATCGTCGACAACTTCGGCGTCGACGACATCGTCGTCTGCGCTCGCATCGGCTGCGCCTTCACCGGCAGCTTCGGCGCCTTCGGCACCGCCCTGCTGGCTGTAGATGGCTTCGCCGATCTTCTGCTGGTTCTCCACGAGCTTGTCGTAGGCGCTCTTCACGGCGTCGTCGTCTTCACCCTTGAGGGCTTCCTTGACGGCGTCGACATCGCCCTGCATCTCGGTCTTGAGCTCTTCCGGCAGCTTGTCGGCATTGTCGGTCAGCAGCTTCTCGGTCTGGTAGGCGAGGTTCTCCGCATTGTTGCGGACGTCGGCAGCCTCACGGCGCTTCTTGTCCTCTTCTGCGTGCTCCTCGGCCTCGCGGACCATGCGGTCGATGTCTTCCTTCGGCAGTGCGGAACCGCCGGTGATCGTCATCGACTGCTCGGTGCCGGTGCCCTTGTCGGTGGCCGACACGTGGACGATGCCGTTGGCGTCGATGTCGAAGGCGACCTCGATCTGCGGCACACCGCGCGGAGCCGGAGCGATACCGGTCAGCTCGAAGGTGCCGAGGTTCTTGTTGTCGCGAGTGAACTCACGCTCACCCTGGAAGACCTGGATCGACACGGAGGGCTGGTTGTCCTCAGCGGTGGTGAAGGTCTCCGAGCGCTTGGTCGGGATCGGGGTGTTGCGCTCGATGAGCTTGGTCATCACGCCGCCCTTGGTCTCGAGTCCGAGCGAGAGCGGGGTGACGTCGATGAGCAGGACGTCCTTGCGCTCACCCACGAGGACACCGGCCTGAACGGCGGCGCCGATGGCGACGACCTCATCGGGGTTGACGCCCTTGTTGGGCTCCTTGCCTCCGGTGAGTTCGGTGACGACGGCGGAGACGCCGGGCATACGGGTCGAACCGCCCACGAGGACGACGTGGTCGATGTCGCTGACGGAGACACCGGCGTCCTTCATGACTGCGTGGAACGGAGCCTTGGTGCGCTCGAGGAGGTCCTTGGTCAGGTCCTCGAACTTCGCACGGGTGAGGGTCTCATCCAGGTGGATGGGTCCGTTCTCGCTCATCGACAGGTACTGCAGCGAGATGTTCGTGCTGGTGGCCGAGGACAGTTCCTTCTTGGCCTGCTCTGCGGCTTCCTTGAGGCGCTGCAGAGCGGTGGCATCCTTGGTCAGGTCCACGCCGTAGTTGTTCTTGACCTGCTCGACCAGCCAGTCGACGATGCGCTGATCCCAGTCGTCACCGCCGAGGCGGTTGTCACCGGAGGTCGCACGGACCTGAATGGTGGAGAAGTCGTCTTCGTCCTTGCCGACTTCCAGCAGGGAGACGTCGAAGGTACCGCCACCGAGGTCGAAGACGAGGATGAGCTCGTCTTCCTTGCCGCGCTCGAGGCCGTAGGCAAGAGCGGCAGCAGTGGGTTCGTTGATGATGCGCGAGACGTTGAGGCCGGCGATCTCACCGGCATCCTTGGTTGCCTGGCGCTCAGCATCGTTGAAGTATGCGGGAACGGTGATCACCGCGTCGGTGACCTTCTCCTGCAGGTACTCTTCGGCGTCGTGCTTGAGCTTCTGGAGGATGCGGGCCGAAACTTCGGGGGCCGTCATCTTCTTGCCGCCGATCTCGGTGGACCAGTCGGTGCCCATGTGGCGCTTGACCGATGCGACGGTGTTCTTGATGTTCGTGACGGCCTGGCGCTTGGCGATCTCACCGACGAGGGAGTCGCCGTTCTTGTTGACTGCGACGACGGACGGGGTCGTGCGACCGCCTTCCGCGTTTGCGATGACCTTCGGGTCGCCGCCCTCGAGGACGGTGACGACGGAGTTCGTGGTTCCGAGGTCGATTCCGACTGCACGTGCCATAGTTTTCTCTCCTTACAGATCGTGAGTTCCTGCGACTCGAATGTGTGCGATCGGGCGGCTCCGGTTCTTGAGTCAGAACCACTCGACCGCACACATTGAGCCAACCGGACTCAAGTATTCTCTTCGAGGTTCCGACCGTCAAGTCGGCCTCATCAAAGTTGCGTACACCAGACTCAACTTTGCTGAGGATGGTTTTATTCCGGCGGGAGAGGATTTCTTTTCAGACAGCCGCTGTAGGATCTCGGATTTCGTGTCGGAATCTCAATTTCGCGTCGGAGGCGTGTCGGTGTTCCCAGTTTCATGTCGGTGCGAGGATGCTGGAAACATGACAACGAAGACGTTGCTGGACACGGAACTGATGTACCTCACCGAGGAGGGCACATCGGCAGCCACCACTGTGGGCGCTGTGGACAGCACCCGACTTTCGAAGGGACTACCGGTCCGGTCGCCCAGATCATACGCGCGTCAACGTCACTACCCCGGTTTGTTTTGGTCCGCGACCACAAACGACCATATACCGTTCGAAAGCCGGTTAGAACTCGATCGATTGTGGTTGGCGGACTTCGAGTGGAAACCAAACCATGGGTCAGGTCAGAGTCAAACAAACCTTCAGCATTCCCTTCGTTTGACCTGAACCTCGGTTCAGGGGTGAAGCTTGAGGCATGAGTGAACGAGATGAGCTGTTTGGGATTGCCGAGGTCTCGGCACGGATCGGTCTGGAACCGGACACGATACGATACTTCGAGCGCCAGAGGGTCATACCGTCTCCACGACGCGACAGTGCGGGACACCGTCAGTACACGACGGCCGACGTCGAGTTGATCCGCATGCTGGTTCATCTCCGTGAGACGGGGATGCCTCTGGCTGATATCGCGCAGTTCACGGGCGCAGACAACAAGGTGGCTGATCTGGCCGGACTTCGAGTGGAGTTACTGACAGCCCATCGCCGTCGCGTCCAGGATAGGCGTGAGGAGCTCGACCGAGCGCTCGATGTAATTACGCGGAAGATCATGGATTTCAGCGATCGAATCACCGGTTCGGTGAACCTTCTCGAGCGAACAGATTGCACGATTGCGTTCGACGTCCAGGGGGAGGGGCCTCTGTTGTTCCTGGTCGGTGCGCCGGCGGGGCGGGCTGGTTTCGCACCGCTAGCGCATGAGCTTTCCGACCGTTATACCGTCGTCACCCATGACCCGCGTGGTGTCGGTGCCAGTCGTGCAGTCCTGGGGATGGCTGCACCCACGCCCGAGGTACTTGCCGAGGATCTTGCTGCGCTTGTTGACCGGCTCACCGGAGGGCCCGCCCTATTCGTCGGAACCAGTGGCGGCGCCGTGACGCTGTTGGAACTGGCCAAGCAGTATTCTGAAATGGTTGGCCGGGCCGTGTTGCATGAGCCGCCGCTCGTGTCCCTCGTGGCTGATTCGAAGCTAGCGGACAGAGCTGCAGCGGTGTTTGAAGCCGCGGAGGCTGATCCCCAGCGGGCAGTGCAGGAGTTCTTTGATCTCAGTGGCGCCGCCCACCATACGGGACCAGATCAGACACCTCCCGCCCATATGTCCATGCCCGAGCTACCTGCCGAGGAACTCGAAAAGAATCGCTACTTTCTAGGGCAGATGGCCGGTCCATCAGTCTTTTACGTACCCGATATTGAGGCCATCCGACGTGTTGCGATTACGCTGTGTGCAGGCTCACTGAGCCATCATCAACTCGCGCGGCGGGCAACCCAAATACTCGCTGAACGTCTAGGACTGCCCCTAGTCGACATGCCAGGTAACCACCTCGGCGCAAGCTCAGAGCCGTCAGAATTCGCAAAAGACCTCAAGCGCCTGCTCGAACCCTGAGCACTACCCGCGGCCCTTCCTAGGCCGAACGGCCCAGGACCACGGCCCCGCTGGAGCTCTTGACCGTTGAGGCGGAATGCCCGCTCTCCCACACGTTGAGGGGGCGCTTAATCGTTCCGGTGGTGGTCTTCTTAGCCCTGATATGTCCAAACGAGGGCGGCGCACGGAGCCGCAGCCCAGTTTCTCGTACAGCTAGGCGGTGGAGGCGGGGTCGAGGCCCCGCTCGTCGCGAATGAGCGTCATCGACCAGAACAAGGCTCGGCGATTCCTAGCGATTCTCTTCCACGACCACTCGACGACCTTATGGGCGTGCACGAGACGCCCCAGCACTCGCAGATAGCGGTGAAGCGCCCTGGGGTTCGCTCCAGGTCTTAGCAAGGGGAACGGGAGTATGTCCAAGGAGTTCAGTCAAGAGTTGCGATATCGCACCATGCGCATGGTCTACGAGTGCCCGGCCCCGCTCGCAGTCGAATCGTGCGCTCACCCCGCGGTTCGGTGTCGGCGGCGAGACGCTGCGAATCTGGTGCAACCGCTACGGGCCCACCGAACCTGCGGGTTGCCACGGATCAGCCCGTAACTTCTCCGAGATCAGTCATCAGTTAGCGCGGAGTGTGTCTCGTACACCTGCCTGCTTTCCTCGGTTGCGGGCGCGAACTGCAAGCAGTGCGCAGCCGATCACGGCGATGCCGCCGGTAACGGTCTGCCAGCCGATGTGCTCGCCCAGCAGCAGGCCTGCCCAGAGGATGTTCATCACCGGTTGAGTGAGCTGCACCTGGCTGACTTCTGCCATCGGTCCGATGGCGAGGCCACGATACCAGGCGAAGAACCCGAGGAACATGCTCACCACCGCGAGGTACGCGAACGCGCCCCACTCCACGAGGGTGCCCATGTGAGGCTGCTGCACCATGGCGATGCCGGTCAGTAGAATCATCAGCGGTGAGGCGAGCACAAGCGCCCACGAGATTGTCTGCCACGACCCCAAGCTGCGCGAGAGCAATCCGCCTTCCGCGTAGCCGACCGCGCAAACGACGACGGCGGCGAACAGTAGCAGGTCGGAGAAGTGCAGCCCGCCGAAACCGCCACCTTGGATCACGGCGAATACCACCGCAGCGACAGCACCAAACGCGGCGGCGACCCAGAACGAGCGTGCGGGTCGTTCCCCCGTGCGCAGCGCCGCAATCACCGCCGTCGCTGCGGGCAGCAGCGCGATCACCACAGCCCCGTGGCTCGCGCGCGCTGTCTCGAGGGCAAACGACGTCAGCAGCGGGAACCCGACCACCGCGCCGCCCGCGACCACCGCGACCTGTACCCACTGCCTCCCTCGCGGGAGTCTTTGCCGCGTCAATCCGAGGGCGAAGGCGGCAAGCACGGCCGCGATCACCGCACGGCCCGACCCGACGAACAGTGCCGACATGTGCCCGTTCTCCACCGCGACCCTGGTGAACGGCACGGTGAACGAGAATGCGGTCACGCCGAGCAGCCCCCACCACAGGCCGGAACGGGATACTGGTAGCAGTTTGACCGAATATACAATAGCGCTATTGTTGTGATTCATGATTAATAGTAGCAGTGACCGCATCGTGTCGGCACTTGGCGAGTGGCTCGCGGTCGCTCCTGCGGGCGCACAGCTTCCGTCGACGCGGCAGCTTGTCGCGCGATTCGAGGCCAGCCCGGTGACGGTGCAGAAGGCACTGCGCACCCTCATCGGTCAGGGGGTGATTGAGTCGCGGCCGGGCGTCGGCACGTTCGTGCGCAGGGTCCGGGAGGTCCGTCCGAACGACTACGGCTGGCAGACGGCAGCGCTCGGCTCCCCGCAGCACCGCATCCCGGCCTCGTCGGTGGCGCTGCGCACAACGCCGAACGATGTGATCGCCCTGCATTCGGGCTACCCCGACAGGGAGCTGCTGCCCGAACGTCTGGTACGGGCCGCGTTCGCTCGCGCTGCACGCAGCGAGGCGGCGGTGAGCCGCCCGCCCGCTGCAGGCCTGCCCGAGCTGCAATCCTGGTTCGCCGCTGAACTCGGCGCGATCACTCCCACGGATCTCACCGCCCCGGCCGCAAGGGATGTAGTAATCGTGCCGGGTAGCCAGAGTGGCCTCAGCACTCTCTTCCGCACCCTTGTCGGTGCGGGACGACCACTACTCATCGAGTCACCGAGCTACTGGGGGGCGATGCTCGCCGCCGCGCAGGTCGGCGTGCAACTCGTACCCATCCCGTCCGGGCCGCACGGCCCGAACCCCGACGACCTCGACCGCGCCTTCGCGCAGACCGGGGCACGCGCGTTCTACGCGCAACCGAACTTCGCCAACCCCACCGGCGGCCAGTGGTCGGCGAAACTGGGTGACGCGGTGCTCGGGATCGTGCGCGAGCGCGGCGCGTTCCTCATCGAGGACGACTGGGCGCACGACTTCGGCATCACTACCGATTCTGTCCCCATCGCCGCCCGTGACGACAGCGGTCACGTCGTCTACATCCGCTCACTCACCAAAAGTGTCTCTCCATCAGTCCGGGTCGCGGGCCTGATCGCGCGCGGCCCTGCCCGTGATCGCATCCTCGCGGACACGCAGGCCCAGGAGATGTACGTCAGCTCCGCCCTACAAGCCATCGCGGTCGATGTGGTCACGCAACCGGCTTGGCGCACGCACCTGCGCTCACTCAGGCAACAGCTCGCCACCCGCCGCGATCTCCTCGTCGACGCGCTCCACGAGCACGCTTCGGCGGCGTGCCTGGACGCCGTACCGTACGGCGGCCTGAACCTCTGGCTGCGACTGCCCGACGACACGAACCTGCTCCAGCTTGCCCGAGAATGCGAAGCTCGTGGGGTCATCATCGCAGCAGGCGACGATTGGTTCCCCGCCGAGCCAACCGGCCGCTATCTCCGTCTGAACTACTCCGGACCCAACCCCAGCGCGTTCCCCGAAGCCGCGCGAATCATCGGACAGGCCCTCGCAAACAGACAGTGAATCGTTTCGGTGAGGATAGCGCTCCCGACCTTGCCGGTCGCACCGAATACAGCGGCTCGCATGATCAGACGTGGTCTTTCGTGCTCGGTGGCGGGAGTTGACCGGCGACCATCGAGATGAGTGCGGCGGCAAAGCCGAGAAGTTGGAGTGGGGTCAAGGCTTCACCTGCGATCGCGGCGCCGAGCCCCGCCGCGACGAGCGGGGAAAGCAACCCGAGCAGGGCGGTTGCCGTCACGGGCAGACGCCGGATGCCGGCGAACCAGATGGTGTAAGTCAGCAGCGCCCCGATCAGCCCCAGCCAGGCGTACCCCAGCACGGCCTTACCGTCGATACCGGGCGGAATGCCGTCGATGAGCAGAGCCGGTAGCAGCAGGACAAGACCGGCCGCGGTGAGTTGCCACCCGGCCAGACCTACTGCGGAGACCCCTTCGGGGCGCCCCCACTTCTTCGTCAGCACAACTCCGATGCCCATCGACACGGCACCGCCCAAGCCCGGGAGGACACCAAGAGGTGATATCGCAGCGTTCCGGCCGAGGACGACGAGCGCAACGCCGATCATGCCGAGCACGCTCCACGTGACTCGCCAGAGCGAGAGCTTTTCGTGCAGGATCGCCACGGCGAGGAACGCGATCACGATGGGCTGTGCCGCACCCAGCGTGGCTGCTACTCCGCCTGGCAAATGCTGGGCTACGAGGAAGAGCAGCGGGAAGAATGCGGCCATGTTGAAGGTGCCGAGCACGAGGCTCTTCCACCACCACGAACCGAGCGGCAACTGCCTCGCGATCAAGAGCGCGAGCAGACCTGCGGGAAGCGAGCGCATCATCGCAGCGAAGAGAGGATGCCCTGCGGGCAGTAGGTGCGTGGTCACGATGTAGGTGGTGCCCCAGGCCATCGGGGTGAGCGCAGTCAGTATCGTCTACACGGCCTGGCTCGTGGATTCTGCCTGCACGCTTGGAGGCGTGCGCGGTGAGGTCGTGATGCTCATGGTTACATCGTCGGGTCCGGCATGCCCATGAGTCCAGGACATTGTTGTGATCCCAGTGATGAACAAGGATCATTGAAGTGTGGAGCTTCAGCAGATGCGGTATGTGGTCGCGGTGGCCGAGGATCGCAGCTTCACTCGCGCGGCAGAGCGGTGTCTCGTGGTGCAGTCCGCTCTGAGTCACCAGATCAAGGCGCTCGAACGCGAACTCGGGGTGAGGTTGTTCGCGCGCACCAGCCGCAGGGTTGAGACCACGGCCGCCGGCGAGGCATTCCTGGCACGAGCACGAGAGAGTCTCGATGCGGCTGAACGGGCGGTCTCCGAGGCGGCGGAGGCGGACGGGCAGATTCGAGGCAGTCTCACGATCGGTGTGATTCCGACGGTGACCACCATCGATATACCTACTGTACTGGGGCGTTTCCATCGCGCCCACCCTGCGGTGCGGATCAAGCTCCGAGGCGGCGGTAGCGATGAGTTCATCACCGCGATCAGCGAGGGCCGTATGGACGTCGCAGTGCTCGGGCTGCCCGACAGCGCACCCCCGAAAGGCGTGAACGCGCGCGTTCTTGCCAGGGAGCGGCTCATCGTCGTCGTCGCCGCTGAACACTCACTGGCTCGGCGTCGCAGACTACGGTTGGAAGACTTGACCGATGAAGTGTTCGTGGACTTTCCCGAGGGAACACCCGGCCGAGTTCCCTCCGACCTCGCATTCCAGGCCGCTGGTGTCCATCGCGAGGTCGCCTTCGAAGCGATGAGCGCCGACCTTATCGTCGACCTGGTCAGGCAGGGCCTCGTGATCGCCCCGCTCTCACCAGCTGTCATCCCCGCCGGCAGCAACGACCTTCGAACGATCCCGGTGACAGCTGGCCCCATCCCGTATCGAGTACCTCGCGTGGAGCAGCTTCAACTCCACCCCCGCAGCAAGAGCATTCCTCGAAAGCCTGCCGATGCCTCAACCGGGCGACGACACGTAGGTGCATTCGCAGGGAGCCGAATGTCAGTCCACCGGACCTCGCTTCAAAAACGCTTGACAAGGTCGACTGCTCCTTCGGGATTCTCGGTTTGCTGGACGAATCCTTCGCTCGTGTACAGATGGATGTTCTTCGTGCTCCGCGATCCGGTGCTGAGCTCTATCCGGTCACAGGAGCTGGCGAGAGCATCCGTCGCGTGCCGGAGGAGCCAGCGCCCGATTCCCCGTCCGTAGAGATCGGGAACGACGGCGAGTCTGCCGATGCACCCTGTTCGCGATGCGCGTCGAGCGCGAACCATTCCGATGAGACGACCGTGGAGCCAGAGTCCGATCGTCTCCCAGTCGGTGAGCCAGGCCTGCACGTCGTCGAGGGTCTCGGTGAACGGAGTGAGGTCTAGTGTTTCGTTGCTCAACGCCTCGTCGACCCAGCAGCATCGCTGCAGAACCAGTACATGAGGTGCGTCGTTGGGAGTCAACGGGCGTGTATAGCTACCGGGCAGCGGCCCAACTCCGTTACCGGGCCGTGCAGCCTCCCGCATGGGCTTGAGCGCGTGAGCTAGTCTGATCAGCTCTTCCAGCAAGCTGTTCGCTGACGCGGTCAGCTGTGCGCCCGGGCGCACCCCGGTCGAATCGATCGTGTCTTTCAGGCGCAGGGCGACGGTCGAGCCGAGTGGGACGAGACGAAGTGTCGTTATCACCTGTTTCGCGTGCTGCACGGATCGGGTGCCTGCCGAGGTGTTGCCGTAACTCACGAACCCCATGGGCTTCCATGCCCATTCTTGGCTCAGGTAGTCGAGGGCGTTCTTGAGCGTCGCGGGCATGCCGTAGTTGTATTCCGGCGTGACCGCGATGAAGCCATCCGCCTCGTCGACGATCTTGCTCCACGCTTTGGTGTGCGGGTTTCGGTAGGCGCCAACAGCAGGATGTTCCTCCTCGTCGAAGAACGGGAGGTCGAGATCGCGCAACGACACATGCTGAAGCTCGACGCCGAGTGCGACGGCGTCGGGGGTGAGGGTTCGCAGGAGCCAGTCTGCAACCGCCGGGCCCATAGCTCCTGGCCTGGTGCTGCACGTGAGGATCACGACTCTAGGAGATTTTATTGACATGTAAACGAGCATAGATCGTAGAATGATTACATGTCAACGAAAAGGATGGGGTCCGCGGCGCCGTGGTTGAACGAGGATGAGGAAGTCGCCTGGCGCGCGTTTCGTCGCATGACGATCGCAGTGCAGGCCGGTGTGGTGCACGACCTTGCAGCGTCGGGTCTCTCGGAGCCCGACTACGAGGTGCTCAGCACCCTGGTCGAAGCGCCGGAGATGACGAGCACACTGCATGCCCAAGCGCAGAAGATGGGGTGGTCGCGGAGCAGGCTCTCGCGTCACGCCGGCAGGATGGAAGCGCGAGAGCTGATTCGCCGTGATCCCGACCCGGCAGACGGTCGCGGCTGTCTGCTCGTACTCGCCCCCCTCGGTCTCGACGCCCTTCGTGGAGCGACTGCCGTGCACTTGGAATCCGTGTGCCGCCGCTTCGCCGATCGGCTCGACGCGCGCGACCTCCTCGACATCGTGCGAATCTCTGGAAAACTCTCCCATGCTCCAGAGTCGGCTCTATGACACGTAGGCCGTGAGCAGTCTGTCAAGGGCCCGATGAGACTGCCGACGAGCCAGGTCGATGTCGTTCTGTTGGGCTGTCCACAGGGCTGCTTCGTTCATCGCGCCGGAGAGCTGCGCGGTCGACGCATCGAGGATGTCTTCTGCAACTCCTGCCTCACGTAGTGCCTCTCGCAGATGCGTCGCCGAATTCTCTGCGTCAAGTCGGCGCCATTCCTGCCAGCCGGTCACTGCTGGTGAATCGATGAGCAGGATGCGCATGGCGGCTCCGTTCGTGATCGCATCGAGGAATGCGTGCGACCCGGCCTTGAGCTGTTCGTGAGGCTGCGGGTCTGCATTCTCGGCTGCCGCGACGACAGCTCGTGCGACGTCGGCTTGGAGTCGGGCGGCGACTTCGCCGAACAGCGCGACCTTGTTCCGGTAGTGGTGGTAGACCGCCCCCCGTGTGACCCCGGCGTCCCGGGCGACGTCATCGACGGAGACTTCGCTGAAGCCTCGCGCCGATAAGAGTTCCTTCGCGGAATCGAGGATGCGTTGGGCTGTCTGGGCGGCGTCGGCTGCGGAGGCGCGGGGCATGGTCCTCTTCCTTTACGTACAGTGTGTATGTATGCTGGCTTCGTTACATGCATATCGTACGTAAAGGAGTGCAATGTCCGTCACCAGCCTCTATCCCGTGCTCATGTCTCGCGATGTCGACGCCGCGGCGTCCTTCTACCGCGACTTCATCGGTTTTGAGACGACCTTTGAATCCGACTGGTATGTCAGCTTGCGCTTAGGCGAGTTCGAGCTGGCGATCTTGGCTCACGATCACTCCACGGTGCCGGCCGGATACCGTGAACTTCCCCGAGGAGTGATCGTCAACCTCGAAGTCAGCGACGTCGATGCCCTCCACAAGCAGCTGGCCGACAGAACAGAGGTGAACGTGGTGTTACCGCTTCGCGACGAGGACTTCGGTCAGCGGCACTTCATCATTGCTGCCCCCGATGGTGTGCTGCTCGACATCATCCAGCCCGTGGCTCCCAGTGAGGACTACGCGAGCGCGTATGTGCAGCCATAGAGGCTCCCGTTCGGCGAGACCCTGGATCCGTTCACCTCAGGTCTCGCCGAAGGGGAACGAAGACGGCGAGAATCGCCGCGATGACCGCGTATGCCACGAGGATCGCAGCGCCGAGCACAGGTGAGACCATCGTCGCAGGCGTCAGCGCTGTCTGGCTCGCGATCGCGCCGGTGAGGAAGTCGAAACTCGTCAGCGATGCCGTCGCGCCGCCCGGCAGGAACGGGTAGATCGCATTGACGCCGGGAACCATCATCAGGACGTACTCGACGAACAGGAAGTAGCCGAGCACGACGCCGATCGCGACGAAGGGTGAACGCGCCAACGCGCCGATCCCTACTCCAAGCAGCATGTAGGCGGCAGCGGCGAGGCTGAGCTGTATGAGTGCCGGTACCAGATTCACCACATTGACGCCCAGCGGTACACCGCGCATCCATGTTGCGACGATCAGGGCGAGGAAGGCCGACAGGGATGCGACCATTCCGTAGACAATGCCCAGCGCTGTGTACACGGCGAGCTTGGCTGTGAGTACTCGACCCCGACGAGGAACGACGAGGAACGTCGTGCCGATCGTGCGGTGTCGATACTCGTTTGTGATCGCGATGGTCCCGATCAGCGCGGGGACGAACAGAAGCACGGTTCCGATGCCGAGCACGAATCCAACGCCTTCGGGGGTGTCGATGTCCGGCATGGGAGGCTGGGCGTTCTGCGGTCCGGTGAGCGCAAGGAGAAGCGGCAATCCGCCACCACACGCGAGCGCAACCAGTGTCGACCGCAGTGCTACTCCGGTGCCGCTCAGTCGCGCGACTTCGCCATAGACGGCATTCATAGGAGGAGTCCTTTCTGCGTGAGGCGCAGGAAGGCTTCTTCGAGGGGAGCATCTTGCGCTACGAGTCGTTCGAGTGCGCCCGCCCAGACGGTGCGGCCTCGGTCGATGAGGATGACGTCGTCGATCGTGTGCTCAACCTCGTTGAGCACATGGCTGGAGAGCAGTACGGCGCGCCATCAGCATCGGCGAACTCGCGCAGGAATGTGCGGAGCCAGGCGCTTCCGCTTGGGTCGAGACCGTTCGACGGCTCATCGAGCACGAGGATGTCCGGGTCGCCGAGCATCGCGGTGGCCAGCGCGAGGCGCTGGCGCATCCCGGTGGAGAAAGTGCCGATCCGACGATCGGCGTACGACTGCGCCCCCACGAGGGATAACACGGTGTCGACCCGCGACCGGTCCATTCCTCCGAGTGCCGCGTACGTGTGAAGGTGAGCGCGTGCCGTCATGCGTGGATGCGCTGAGGCAATGTCCAGGACCGCGCCCACGGTCTTTGCGGGCGCAGGCAGGTGGGCATACGGAAGGCCAGCAATGTGAGCCTCACCGCTGTCGGAGCGAACTAGGCCGAGTAGTGCGCGCATGAGCGTCGATTTCCCTGCCCCATTGGGCCCGAGGAACCCGACGACGCGCCCGTACTCGACCTTCAAGGTGACATCTTCGAGCGCAACGACTGCCCCGAACCGTTTTGAGAGCGCCTCTACCTCGATCGCAGCGTTCAAGAGTGCACGTCCGATCGGAGGTCTGCCGCGATCGACTCTGCAGCATCGGTGCTCAGGAGGACCTCGTCGAACCCGACGGCGGCCCGGTCGACGGCGATCCGCAGCAGCGGGTGACCGCGCTTCATCGAGACTAGGCGCCGCACTCCCGAAGGGTGTCTGAACGTGCCCAGCTTGCGGTAGCCAGAGATGACGAGACCGGATTTCATCCCGAGGATCTCGGAAGTCCATCCCGGCTCGCTCGTTACACCACGGATCGCCGCCCTCGGAATTGACAGCTTCGGCAAGCCCGTCATCGTCGCCTCCCAGCCGGGAAACTGCACGTGTACTCCCGTTTGGTCGTACGTGATGTTCGTCATCGTTCTCTCCTGGTCGCTAGAATAGAATCGTAACGAGAACATTATCATAATGATAACAGTGAGGAGTCAAGGTGCCGGACAAGACTGCTCTGGCAGAGGTCGTGCTGCACCCCGTGCGATTACGGATCATCCAGCAGCTGGGTGGTCGCAACCGCACGACGGCACAGTTGCGCGAGGCGCTCCCGGATATCCCGCAGGCCACGCTCTATCGACATGTAGCGGCCCTCCTCGATGCCGAGGTTGTCGCCGTGGTCAATGAGCGCAGATCTCGTGGCGCGATCGAGCGAACCTTGGCGCTAGGGGACCGGATGGCAGCGATTGACCACGCCGAGCTTTCTGCGATGAGCAGCGCGCAGCTAAACACAGCCTTCCTGACTTTCTTGGGAGACGTCACGGGTGACTTCGATCGTTTCCTCAGCGCGGGTTCTCCCGAAGCCCGTGAGTTGGTCGGTTTCGCGCGAACGCCCTTGTACGTGAACAGGGAGGATCTCGCCACGATCCAGTCCAGCCTCGCCGAGCTACTGGCCCCTTACCTGACGGAACGGGAGGACGGTCAGCAACGCGTCAACCTCGCCACGATCCTCCTTCCGGACCCGTGAACGCGTAAAGAGAACGACGGCAACGCAAAGGAGACAAGATGCCAACGACGAAGCACATCCTTGTGTACTCGGACTCGCTGACCTGGGGCATAGTCCCGACGACTCGGCAGCGACTTCCCTTCGAAGAGCGCTGGCCCGGAGTCCTGCACGCCGCGCTCAACGCGGGAAGGGACGGTCGCATCCGGCTTACGGAGGATTGTCTCAACGGGCGTCGCACCGCCTTCGACGACCCATACAAACCTGGGCGGAACGCCCTCAGCGGCATCCAACAGGTCATAGAAGCGCAATCCCCGCTCGACCTCGTGATTCTCCTACTCGGCACGAACGACTTCCAATCCATGCACCAGCACAAACCCTGGCACTCCGCGATGGGCATCGCAGCGCTCATCAACGCGATCAGGACAGCGCCGATCGAGCCCGGGATGCCTACCCCGCCGATTCTCGTCATCGCGCCCCCGCAGCTTGACAACCCTCGAGGACCGATCGGCCCGAAGTTCGCGGGCGGGGATATCGCCGCACAGGGTCTCGCGCAGGCAATTCGACAGGTCAGCGAAGACACCGACTGCGTCTTTTTCGACTCGAACACGATCACCACCAGCAGCAAGCACGACGGCGTGCATCTCGACGCCGACCAGCACCACGCCCTGGGTGTCGCACTCGCGCCGGTCGTCGCGGACCTGATGGTAGATCGCGATGCTGGCTGAAGCTCCACAGTCAAACAATGCGGGTCATCCGGCCCCTTCTGAGGCGATCAGAGCGTAGTTCCTTACTTTTACCTACTGGGCGCTGCCTAGTTGGTCACATGCAGGAAGACTGTCGGCTACTTTTGCTGAGATAGGACGGTGCGCTGCCCAGACCCTCTCTATATCAACTTGGCGTAGCGCATCTCGCATCGCTCGTAGCGCGTTGTCCGAGTGTCGCAACGTTTTCTGGGTACCTAGTCGAAAGAGGTGCGAAAAATGGTCGTCGTCATTGCCTAGTCCCAAGTGCCTGCGCAGAGCTGTGGCTCGGGTGCGGTTAACGTTTGATTTGTCGGCCAGGTCATATTTTCCCATGTAGAACTTTATCTCCAAGTCGACTTCACGGATGCCGGCCGCTTCGGCTTCAGGGTCATTGGTCGTGTGTAGCGCAGTGCCCTATAGGTCTTTGTGCTCGTCGAGGAAAGCGACGATCACTTCCGTAGGCGGTCGAACTCCGCCTTGCCGAAGTACGCGGTCGCTGACCGGAGGATCTCGTTCGTCTTCTTCAGCCCCCGATTCTCAGCCTCCAGTTGCCGGATCCGAGCTGTGGAGTCGATCGGCGTCGTGGGCAGATCGTCATCTTAAGCGCGCTTGACCCACGTCTGTAGAGCTTCCTTGTGGACACCGGTCTGTTCAGCGATCCGAGCGATCGCGCCGTTGCGCATCGCAGGGTCTCGGCGAGCTTCCACCGCCAACCGTGTGGTACGCGCGTGGAGCTCGGTAGGATCCTTCGGGTTCGGTAAAAGGGCCGTCCTTCCGGATATCTGTCACACCCTCAATCAAACTAAGGACGGTTCAATCTGTGGCTACTCGTTTCCCTTTGTCAAAGACATTCTTGTCTCCAGTAGCGAGCAGCGCTGCTTCGAGGAGCATTTCGAAACAATGCTTAAGATGGATCAAGACTGTGGTCACTCTTCCATTGTTTTCCAGTGCGTTGAACGCTGTGACGCCAGTCCGCAGCGAGGAGATGGCTTTCGCCCTCAGTGTGCGAACGTCGTATGACTTTCATGGCATGATTACAGGTTAAATGAGATCGGATGCACTTCCACCGCCTGTGAGCCCTGATGTTGGCAGGCAGAGGTCAGACATTGAGATCGCTGACGAGCGTGGACCTGGTCAATCCAAGCTCCCTTGACAGTAGGCGGATCCTGCTCGTCGTCGAACACTCGTAGGTGATATGACTTTACCCGAGCGACTTGACCGCAAAGCGGGCGCTCACTCCTTTACGCAATGTTGCACCGCGATAGCTCATCTTTAGGCTTTCATCTACTCTGTGGTAGGTACTGGAAGAAAATGACAACTTAGTGAGACGAAAGTGGTCTCCTCAAGTTGTCATGTCCAAGGTCACCTCGGTGAGCTTCTGACAAGAGTAACGAGATCCTACAGCCGCTGCGGTATCGAGCAGGCCGAGAACATCATCGACAACAGCGCCCTGATGCGACAGCACGACACGGCCCCAGGGCTCACCGTCACCGAGGCTGTCACCACGAAGGATGCGCTCGCGCAGTTCGCTCCAGCGCCTCCAATGTCGGTCGAAGGCGCGTCGCCTGACAAGCCTGTTCCGCTGCGCCTGACCGCGAAGCGCGGAATCTCGATCCGTATCAATGAAGACGATCATCGGTCGATATCCGAGAATTCCTGCAAGGCTCACAATGAGTCGGCGACTCCATCGGCGGGTGCCCGGATCATGGATGACCAGCGGTCCGCCGCCCCTGTTGAGCATGAGCGCAAGCACGCGGAGATGGGCGATCGTGTGGAGAATCGGTCGAACAAGCGCGTACGGCAACCACGGCATCCACTGACGCAGCTGACGTCGCACGCCCTCCGGGTCCGCCGACCGCACCCGAGGCGATCGGCCCCGTAATACTCTGAGTGCTTCGGTCTTGCCTGCCCCGGGAACCCCGGCGATGACAACGAGAGGAGTGACCGCAGCACTGCCCGATGGGCCGCTTTCGCGCCCTTTGAAATTCCGGTCGAGTTCCTTAACGAACCCGTCGTCGCCTCTCGCAGCGGCTGCTGATCCCATGGTGACCTCTCCGAGTCAGATGATGAGAGTCAGCATAGAGGCGATTTCTTCGCCGTCACTGCGAAATCTCTCGGAGATTCACTCGCCGAGGTGGTCCTCCAGATCATCGAGGATCTGACCGGCCCCGGTCGGGCCGAGTCCGAGGAACCAGACATCGTCATTGACGCGGATGGCCTTGCTGTCCTTGACCGCGTCGAGACCCTTCCATTGGCTCGATTCGAGTGCCTTCTTCTCCCCGGTCGCCTCCGGATCGCCATAGCTGGTGTAGAAGACATAATCGCCGGCCGCCTGGTCGAGGTTCTCCGGAGAGATCTCGACGGCGAGCTCGTCGACGTCCTGGTTCTTCGGGCGCTTGAACCCGGCATCGTGGAGGATGACTCCGATGAGCGACTGGTTCGCATACAGACGGAGGCGATCAGGCATGAAACGCACGAGCGAGATCGTCGGGTCGCCGTCGACGGAGTCCTTGAGTTCTCCCGCCTCGCGAGCGTATTCCTCAAGCTCGTTCGTCGTCTCGTCTTCCATGCCCATCGCCTCACCGACGAGGCGGAAGTTCTCCTTCCACGGGAACCCGGGACGGATCGAGAACACCGTCGGAGCAATGGAGTCGAGTTCGTCATAGAGTTTGTCGGCACGCAGCTGGCTGCCGAGGATGAGGTCGGGTTCGAGAGAGGCGATCTTCTCGAGATCAAGCTCCTGAATCGTGCCGACCGTCTCGACTCCCTTGACCTGGTCTTCGAGATAGCTCGGCACCGGACTGGCGCCTTCGGTCGTCACCATGCCGACCGGTGTGATGCCCAGCGACAGGACATCGTCGAGCTCTCCCGTGTCGAGGACGACGACGCGCTCGGGCTTCTTTTCGATCTCCGTCGTGCCATTGGCATGCTTGACCGTCCGCGGGAAGACCCCGGCCTCGGCATCACTGCCGAGCTTCGCAGTCTCCTCATCAGCAGTGCCGAAGGCCTCGCCTCCTGTCGCAACATCCTTGTTGCCGGCGTCCCCGTCGGCGTCCTTGTCACCCTCGGCGGCACAGCCGACAGCGAGCAGGGCAATGGTCAGAGCAGAGGCGGCCACAGCAACCGCCCGATTCTTCAGAGTCGATTTCACGAAGATGAGCCTACCCTAAGTGGATACTTCGCTCGACACGCCACACCCTGCGCAAAATCTCACCACGAATGCAGCTTCCTGGGCCTACTTAGGTTAGGCTCATCTTCGCAAGCGAACATTCTCGAAAGGTCCCCTATGTCCCGCGTCAAACCCGGCAGCACACGCGTATTTGCCGCAGTCACCCTCGCCACCGCTCTCAGCCTCAGCGCCTGCGGCGGGTCCGGCTCTTCCGACTCCGGCAATGGCGACGCCGCCGCCGACGGTCAATGGCCCCTCACGATCACGGACGACGCCGGCCACGAAGTGACCATCGACGAGGCACCCGAATCGGTCGTCTCCACCTCGGTGACTCTCACCGGCAGCCTCCTCGCCGTCGACGCACCGGTCACTGCCTCCGGGGCCACCATGCCCAACTCCCCCGTTGCCGACGACCAGGGCTTCTTCACGCAGTGGAGCGACGTCGCGAAGGAGAAGGACGTCAAAGCCCTCTACCAGGGCGACCCCGATGTCGAGGCCGTGCTCGCCGAGGAACCCGACCTCATCGTGGTCTCGAAGACCGGCCAGGACTCGGCGAACGCCATCTACGATCAGCTCAACGACATCGCCCCGACCGTCGTCATCGACTACGGGGACAAGGACTGGCAGGAGGTCACTGCCAAGCTCGGTGAGATCACCGGCCACGAGGATGAGGCGAAGAAGGTCAACGACGAATTCGGTTCCCGCGCCGAGGAGGTGAAGTCCGCCATCGACGCCCCGAAGCAGCCGGTCACCGGCATGATCTTCAACGAGAAGGCCAAGGGCGGAGGATCCGGGGCCAGCGCGAACATCTGGACCCCGGAATCCGCTCAAGGCAAGCTCCTCCAGGAGGTCGGCTTCGAACTCGCCGAGGTCCCCGAAGGCACAGCCGGCCAAGGAGAAATGGGCAAACGCGCCGATATCGTCGAAGTCACCGGTGAGAACCTGTCGAAGGCCGTCACCGGCGAATCCGTGTTCCTGTTCAACGCGAACGAGAAGACAGCCGCGTCATATGCGAAGAACTCGCTGGTCGAGAGCACACCGGCGGTGAAGAACGATGCCGTCTACCCGATGGGCCTCGACTCATTCCGCCTCGATTACTACTCCGCCACGAACGTCCTCGACCGCATCGAGGACGAATTCGGCAAGTGATCACCTGAACCCGAAACGGACGGCCGGCAACGAAGATTCTTCTCGCTGCCGGCCGTCCGTTCTCTGCCTACGGAGCCCCGTCTTGGCGGCCCCGGCGGGGCCGCCTCGGCGAATCAGCCCTTGGCCGGGCGGGAGCTGATGATCTCCGCGCGCTCGTCGCGGTTGAATTGACGCAGCTGGGTCACATGGGACGGGTTGAGCTCGGAGACATCGGCGACCTGGAGCAGGCGCATGGTGCGCTCGACCTGCTCGCCGAGGATCTCGATCGTCCGGTCCACTCCTGCTCGACCGCCGGCCATGAGGCCGAAGAGGTAGGCGCGGCCGATGAGCGTGAAGTCCGCGCCCAGCGCCAACGACGCGACGATGTCGGCGCCGTTGCGGATTCCGGTGTCGATGATGATCTCCACGTCCTTGCCGATCTCGCGAGCCACCTCGGGGAGGAGTTCGAAGGGCACGGGCGCGCGATCGAGCTGGCGCCCGCCGTGGTTGGACAGGACGATCGAATCGACGCCGAGGTCGGCGAGCTTTTTCGCATCCTCGAGCGTCTGCACGCCCTTGACGGAGAATTTGCCGGGCCACATGGCGCGGATCTCGGCGAGGTCATCGAAGTTGATGGAGGGGTCCATCGCCGAATCGAGGAGCTCGCCGACGGTGCCGCCGGTCTCCGACAGGGACGCGAACTCGAGCTTCGGGGTGGTCAGGAAGTCCCACCACCACCAGGGACGAGGGATGGCGTTGAGGATCGTCTGCGGGGTCAGCTGCGGTGGAATCGAGAAGCCGTTGCGGGTATCGCGCAGTCGGGCACCGGCGACGGGGGCGTCGACGGTGAAGAAGAGAGTGTCGAACCCGGCGTTCTTCGCCCGCTCGACGAGGCCGTAGGAGATGTCGCGCTGCTTCATCACATAGAGCTGGAACCAATTTCGCCCATGCGGGTTGGTCTTCTTCACGTCCTCGATCGACGTCGTGCCCAACGTCGAGAGCGTGAACGGGATGCCGGCAGCTCCGGCGGCTCCGGCGCCGGCGGTCTCACCCTCGGTCTGCATGAGTCGGGTGAAGCCGGTCGGCGCGATGCCGAAGGGCATGGCCGAGCTGCCACCCATGATCTGGGTCGAGGTGTCGACGTTCGTGACGTCCTTGAGGATCGAGGGGTGGAACTCGATATCGCGGAAGGACTGGACCGAGCGCTCCATCGAGATCTCACCCTCGGCGGCCCCATCCGTGTAGTCGAACGCCGCGGCCGGGGTCCGGCGCTTCGCGATCTTGCGCAGGTCCTCGATCGTCAGCGCATTCTCCAAGCGGCGCTTCTTCGGGTCGAGTTCGAACTTCTTGAACTTCATCAGCTCGAAGATCTCGGCCGGCTGAGGAATCTGCCTCTTGACCATGTTTTTCGCTCCTTCTTAGGCGGTGGTTGAGAAGTGGGGGTGGCTGGTGCGGGTGGTCCGGTCGGCGTGACGGCGCCGAGCGGCCTCAGGAGCCGGGGACCATCCAGGACAGCACCGTCGACTGGAGTCCGACGAGCAGACACATGGCGACGAGCATGCCCAGGGACCAGCCGATGACGCGGCGGAGGATCGAGGCCTCCTTGCCGAGCAGACCGACGGCGGTGGCCGCGATGGTGAGGTTCTGCGGGCTGACCATCTTGCCGAGGACGCCGCCGGAGCTGTTGGCGCCGACGAGCAGCAGCGGGTTGAGCCCGGCCTCGTGTGCGGCGGTCTGCTGCAGGGTCGCGAACAGTGCGTTCGCCGAGGTGTCCGAACCGGTCACAGCAGTGCCCAGCCAGCCGAGGATCGGCGAGAGGAAGGCGAAGAAGGCTCCGGTGCCGGCGATCCAGGTTCCGATGGTGATCGTCTGGCCCGAGAGGTTCATGACATAGGCCAGCGCGAGAACGGAGCCGACGGTGAGGATCGAGAACTTCATCTTCACGACGTTGACGATGAAGACATCGACGGCGTCCTTCGCTGACATCTTGTACACGATCGCGACGATGATGCCGGAGATGAGCAGCAGGGTGCCCGGGGAAGACAGCCATTGGAAGTTGTAGACCGTGCTCGTCGAGACTTCGCCAGCGGCGTTGAGGATGTTCCCATCCAATCCGGGCCAGGGGATCTTCACATCGGTCGAGGCCAGCCAGTTGTTGAGTACCGGCACGAGTTTGGCCACGGAGAAGATGACGATGACGAGCAGATAGGGAAAGAGCGCGAGGAAGACGCGGGACCCGGTCAGCGGCGCGGTCTCCTTCTTCACATCGGTGGCAACGGCAGCAGAGGCACCGCCGGCATCGGGAGCATCGGCGCCTTCGTGTTCGCGCTCATCGGCCATGCGGTCGAGTGCGTCCTGACCGCCCTTCGGCTTCCAGAAGCGCAGCATGATGACGACGGCTGCGAGGCCGACGAGGGAGGCGATGATGTCGGTGAGTTCGACGGAGAGGAACGTGGCGGAGACCCACTGGGCGAGGCCGAAGGCGATGCCCACGACGAGGGCCAGCGGCCAGATCTGCTTCAGCCCGCGACGCCCGTCGACGAGCAGGACGAGGAAGAGCGGCACGACTGCGGCGAGGAACGGGGTCTGGTGACCGACCATGGCGCCGATGTCCTGGTAGTCGATTCCCGTCAGAGTGCCGGCGGTGATGATCGGGATGGCGATGGCGCCGAAGGCCACGGGGGCGGTGTTGGCAACGAGGACGACGACGGCAGCTCGCATAGCGGTGAAGCCGACGGCGACGAGCATGACACCGGTGATCGCCACCGGGGCGCCGAATCCGGCGAGCGCTTCGAGGAGGCCGCCGAAGCAGAAGGCGACGATGATGGCCTGAATGCGCGGGTCATCGGAGATGACGTTGATGACCAACCGCAGGTCCTCGAAGTGCCCCGAGCGCACGGTGAGCTCGTAGAGCCAGATCGCGGTGATGACGATCCACATGATCGGAAACAGTCCGAAGGCGAACCCCTGTGTCGCCGAGAGCGCGGCGAGTCCGACCGGCATTCCGTAGGCGGCGATCGCGACGATGAGAGCGACGCCGACGGCGGTCAGTCCGGCCCAGTGGGCCTTCCATTTGAGCGCGCCGAGGGTGACGAAGATCGTCAACAGCGGCAGGATCGCCAGCATGGACGTCCACAGCAGGCTGTCGGCCACCGGTGCGATTTCAGGTGTGTACATGGCTTCTCCAAATCGGCCGGGCCTGCCCACATCGGGTCCGTTCCCCTGTGAACGCGCTCCGAACTCGAACGATCAGAACTTTCAGTATGGCCTTTATGAGGTCAGACCATTAATCTGAGCATAGGACGAGGGTGTGATCTGCGTCAACTGTTTTCTTCCGGCGGCGGTTCCGGTCGCATCCCCACGAGCAGGACGACGAGCAACGAGAGGCATGACATGATGGCGCGGTGGAGACGACCATGAACGATGACACGAACGAGGTCCGCCCGGAACAGACCGGCAGCGCCGAGGCGGCCACCGGTCCCGAATGGAAACCCGTGAACCGGGCGAGCACCTATGAGCTCGTCATCGATGCCATCGAAGAGCAGATCATGACCGGCTCACTGGGCGTCGGAGATCCTCTGCCTGCCGAACGCGACCTGGCGACGAAGCTCGGCGTCAGTCGCGCCAGTGTGCGCGAAGCGCTGCGGGTGCTCGACAGCCTCGGCGTCGTTCGGTCATCTGGCGGGTCCGGTCGTGGTGCCGGCACGTTCATCGCCGCCATGCCCTCGGCCGCGCTCACTCGTTTCCTCCGCCTTCATGTTGCGCTCACGAACTTCAGCATCGATGACGTGACGGAGACGCGCATCCAGCTCGAACGCTCGAGCGCGATTCTCGCGGCGACCCGTGCCGATAAGGACGCACTGGCGGAGGTGAATGCGCAGCTGGCGATGATGGACACTCCCGGCATCAGTTTGGAGACCTTCAACGACGCAGACACCGCGTTCCACGTCGCCATCGCGCAGGCGGCTGGAAATCAGCTGTTCTCCGACCTCACCGGGGCCATCCGCACCTCTCTGCGGAAGTCGATCTTCTCCTCGTTCAGCCGCGTCGACGACCAGCAGGCGCTGATGGCGAAGCTGCAAGCCCAACACCACGGGATCATGGACGCCATCACCGCCGGTCGCGCCGAGGAGGCCGCGGCCCTGACCGAAGAGCACATCCGCTTCGCCGCCTCACGCTTACCCGGCCTCTCCGACACCTAACCCACCCCAATTGCTACCTGACGGCGGCCCAGCAACCTTGCGCGAGGTTGCTGGGCCGCCGTCAGGTAGTAATTAAGGGGTTTACTGGTCGTCGGAACGTTGGGCCACCTCGGCGGTTTCCGCTTCGATCCGCGCTTGGTTCTCGGCCCGTTTCTTGGCGCGCTTCTCCTCCTTATGTGCTGCCCGGACCTCTTTGCGCCGTTCGACGAGGAGGTAGAGAGCGGGGACGAGGATGAGCGTGAGCACCGTCGACGAGGTGAGCCCGCCGATGACGACGATCGCCAGGGGCTGCGAGATGAACACTCCCCCACCGGTCAGCCCCAGCGACATCGGCACGAGGGCGAAGATCGTCGCGGCCGCGGTCATGAGGATCGGGCGCAGGCGCAGTCGGGTGCCGTGGACGATCGCGTCCATGAGGTCGAGTCCGTCCTCCCGCAGCTTGTTGATGAGGTCGATGAGCACGATCGCGTTCGTCACGACGATGCCGATGAGCATGAGCAGACCGATGAGTGAGGGAATGCCCAAGGGTGTGCCGGTCGCCAGCAAGAGCAGCACGGCTCCGGTCGCTGCGAACGGAATCGACACCAGCAGGATGAGCGGCTGGACGAAGCTGCGGAACGTCGCGATCATCACGAGGAACACGAGCACGATCGCCACGGCCATCGCCATACCGAGCTGACCGAAGGATTCCGCCTGCTCCTGGCTGGCACCGCCGACGTCGAAACTGACTCCGTCGGGCAGATCCATGGTCGCGGTCAGATCGGTGGCCGCAGCGGTGACCGTTTCGAGCTGACCGCTGGACGGAGTTGCGAACACGGTGACCTTCCGGTCTCCGTCGGCACGGTCGATCGTCGCCGGGGTCTCGGTCTTCTTCACCTCCGCGATCTCGTCGACGGTGATCGGCTCACCCTTGATGTCGGGGATGGCGGCCTGCTCATCGGCAAGCGCCTCTTCCTCCTCCTGGCTCTGCTCCTGTTCACGCTGGCCGTCGACGAGGTCGTCGATGGCGTCGTTGGCTTCCTTCAGTCCCTTCTCTGCTTGTTCGACGCCTTCGCGGGCCTGTTCCACCTGGTCGGCAGCCATGTCGCCCGGGCTCGGAGCCGGCGGCGGATTCTCGGCATCGCGCAGGGCCTTGCGGGCCTGTTCGAGCTGGTCGGCCGCGTTGTCACGAGCTTCACGGGCGGACTTGAGCTGCTCGGCCGATTCGTCAGCGGCCTTGCGCTTGGCCTCCTCGGCGCGGGCATCGGTCTTCTCCTCGACCCGATCGGTCGCATCCTCCTGGGCGTTCTGCGTCTGCACCTCGGTGACGGGCAGTTCGAGAGCACGGATCTCGTCCGGGGTCGCATCCGGATGAGTCGGAGCGAGGGTGATGTCGCGCTCCTGGCCATTGAGGGTGATGGTGCCGGCCTCGACACCATGGAGTGCGGAGGCGATGGCCTGCCCGACCTCAGCCTGGCTGAATCCGTAGTCGGCGGCTTTCTCCCGATCGACGTCGACCTCGATGACCGGCTGATCGGCGGCGAGGTCGTTGCGGGCGGACTGGACGCCGTCGGTGTCCGCCATCTTCTTCGTCACCTCGCCGGCAGCCTTTCGCAGCGCACCCAGGTCGGTGCCCGAAAGGGTGACCTCGACGTCCTCGCTGACGGAGCCGCCGGCGTCCTGGACGTCGATCTCGCCCGCGTCCTTCCCGAGATCGTCGAGTTGGGTGCGGAGGCGGTTCGTCGCGACCTCGGCCTCGGAGTCTTCGGCCAGGGTGACGTTGAACTGGTTCTCCGCTCCGGATTCCGGGCCGTTGACCGTCGTCGAGTAGGTGTCGACGTCCGGATCATCGCCGAGCACGGCTTCCACGCGCTTCGCGGCCTTGTCACCGGCTTCGAGCGAAGCGCCGGCGGGGAGGGTCTGCGTGATGTACACGGAGTTCTGCCCGGCCGATCCGAGCAGGTCCGTCTTGAGGAAGGTCGCGCACATCATTGTGACAACGAAGATGACGACGGAGAAGGCGATGGTCCTCCAGGGGTGGTGCAGGGCCGAGATGATCGCCGGCAGGCTGCGCTGCTGGAGGCGATCGACTCGGCCGGAGGCCTCACCGTTTCCGGGTGCGGGAGCGACGACGGGTTCGACGGTCGCGTCCGGCAGCGGGTCCTTGCCCTTGGCCGCGCGTTTGGCGTTCTTCTTCTCGATCGCCTTCTGGCGGCGTTCGGCACGGGCCACCGAGCGGCGGTGCTGCTTGGCCGCCCACAGCTCATAGCTGCGGTCGGTGGCGGCTTGCCGTTTGGGCGAGAGCGGTTTGGGGCTGCGGCGCAGGACCCAGTAGCTGAACACGGGGACGATCGTCAGCGCCACG
Source organism: Brevibacterium sp. Lmc1 (assembly GCF_057654315.1). Classification (NCBI taxonomy): domain Bacteria; kingdom Bacillati; phylum Actinomycetota; class Actinomycetes; order Micrococcales; family Brevibacteriaceae; genus Brevibacterium; species Brevibacterium sp. Lmc1. The sequence continues at coordinate 3,716,828 of NZ_CM172803.1, forward strand.
ACGAGGGAGGCCAGCAGTGCCAAGGACACGGTGACGGAGAAGGGCCGGAACAGCTGTCCGGCGATGCCGTCGACGAACGCGATGGGCAGGAACACGGCGACGGTGGTCAGGGTCGAGGCAGTGATGGCACCGGCGACCTGTTTGACGCTGGCGACGATGTCTTCGACCGTCAGGTCGCTCGTGCCCTGGCGTCTCCGGATATTCTCGATGACGACGATGGAGTCGTCGACGACGCGGCCGACGGCGATCGTCAGGGCACCCAAGGTGAGGATGTTGAGCGTGTAGTCGCCGGCCATGAGGCCGATCATCGCGATGAGCAGCGACATCGGGATCGAGATCGCGGCGACGATGGTCGAACGGAACGAGCCGAGGAAGGCGAGGATGACGAGGATCGCGAAGATCAGGCCGAGTCCGCCTTCGACGGAAAGGTCGTGGATCGACTTCTCGATCTCCGGAGCCTGATCGAAGATCGTCGAGAATTCCGTGTCCTCGCCGAGCTTCGGACCGATCTTGTCGAGAGTGTCGGCGACTTTGTGGGAGACGTCGACGACATTGGCGTCCTGGTCTTTGGTCACCGACACGGTCACGGAGTCCTTGCCGCCGGCACGGGACAGGGAGGTCTTCTCGACCGAGTCGAGGTCGACGTCGGCGACCTCACCCAGCAGCACGGTGCCGTCCGCGGTGCGCAGTGGCGTCTTCTCGATCTGTTCGACGGCGTCGACCTCGGTGCCGACCTCGACGGCCATCGACGTGTCGCCCTGTGAGCTCTGGCCAGCGGGAACGACGGTGCCGGCGGCTTCGAGCTCATCGGGTACGGAGGATTCGACGACGTTCTTCTCCGCCACATCCTCGGGGCGGAAGGTGATGGAGACTCGCTGCTCGTCCTGGCCGCTGACCTCGACGTTCGAAACACCGTCGAGAGCGCGGAGTTCGGGGACGAGGTCGGTCTCGAGACGGTCGCCGAGGGTGGCGGAGTCCCCGCCGGAGACGGCGAACATCGTCACCGGGACCTCATCCATCTGATACGACAGCACCTCGGCTTCGGCATCGGCGGGCAGGTCGGACTTCACACCGTCGACGGCCGAGCGGACGGCGTCGGTCATCGCTTCGGAGTCCTTGCCGAACGGCCAAGTCACTTCGGCGGTCATCATCCCCGACGAGGTGGAAGTGGTCACCGATTCGAGCTCTCCGACCCCGTCGAGCGCGGTCTCGAGAGGCTTGGTCACGGTCTCCTCGATCACCTCCGGTGAGGCGCCGGGGACGGTGGCCTGCACCGAAGTGCCGGGCAGGTCGACCGAGGGCATCGTCTCCTGGTTGAGCGAGGTGGTCGCGACGATGCCGAAGACGGCGATCACGAGGGTGAGCAATCCGACGATGAGGCGGTTCTTCAGACTCATCCGGGTGATCAGGTGCACGGGGTTCCTCCGGGTTCGGGGGTGTGAGCAGGGCGCTCCAGTCAGTCTTCCAAGCGGATCGCCTCAGCGGATCGCCCAAAAGTAGGCACGGTGTCCCCCAAAAGGATGATTTCTCACTGCTGTTCCCGGCAGGTCGATCACGGCCGTTCGGTGGGGCACGCTTCGACCCTAGAAGCGGTCGCGGGTGTCCGGCACGGGAGTTGACCTCCAGACCACCCTCAGGAAACACGGAAGAAAACCGGAGGATCCTCTTCTCTTACTACCTGACGGCGGCCCAGCAACCTGGCGCGAGGTTGCTGGGCCGCCGTCAGGTAGCAATTAGGTGTGGAGGCGGACGTGGTGGAGGAGGCGTTCGGAGCGGTCACTGTCTGATGCCGCGACATCCAGGCCTCCGGCGGCGTCGACGTTGAGGGCGGCGGTCAGAGTGGCTTCGGCCGCCTCGGTGTCGAAGTCCTCTCCGATGGCGACGAGGACGCTGTCGGCATCCTGCCGATCACCATTCCCCGCGCTTAAGGACGGCGTCTTCGGGACAGGTCGGGCCGCCTCCGCGACGTAGACGTTCGGACCCACAGCCTGCACATCGAAGCTGCGCCTGCGAGATCCCACAGCCGCGAGCACGGTGCCCTTCACGCGGTACACCCCGGGCGGGAGGTCTTCGACGAAATCCATCACCGCATCCGGATCGACAGGGCCGCTGCCGGTGACGGTCACGGACTGGGCGTGGCGGTGTGGCATGGATTCCGCATCGACCTCGTCGTCACCGATCTCGTCGACCGCCGCCTCGGCGTAGGCCTGACGCAGCAGTTCCCGGATCGGCAACTCAGGTTGGATCGGGTCATCACCGGCGTCGGAGCCGCCTCGGCGAAGGTCCTGCTCACCTTCGCCCGGATCGAATATGAGTGTGGGGTCGAGGCGGGCGTGGTGGGTGCCGATGACGATGACGCGCGGATTGCGTTCGTGGACGCGGGCGCGCACGGCCTCGACCGTGGTCCCACGGTCGGCCACCGGCACCTGGTCGAGCTTGTTGACCAGCACCAATGTCGTCGCGGCGAAACGCAGGGGCGGCAGGCTCGAGGTATCGATGGTGTCGAAGTACATGGTGGCGTCGACGACGTCGATGACCCCGCCGAGGTGGAATCGGTGGTGGCCCATGCGCGTGATCATGCGGGCCAGGGTCAGGGGCTCGGCGAATCCGCTGGCCTCGACGATGATTGCGTCGAGGCGCAGCTTGGGGTTCGTCATCGCCACGAGCGCGTCTTCGAGCTCGGAGTCATCGGTCAGGCAGCACACGCATCCGCCCGAGATCGACAGCGGTTCGTCGACCTGGCCGACGACGAGTCCGGCGTCGATGTTGAGGTCGCCGAAGTCGTTGACGATGACGCCGATGCGGGCGTCAGGGTGGCGCAGGAGGTGGTTGAGCAGGCTCGTCTTTCCGGCACCGAGGTAGCCGGTGAGCAGGATGACCGGGATCGCCGGTCTGCGGGTGGGGCCGCTCATTGCGCCTCCTCGGTGGTCGTGCTCGCTTTTCGTGCTCGGTGGCTCGACAGCGCGGGTTCCGCTGTGCGCGAGGGCCCCGTTCTCGGTACGGGGTCAATCGTAGAGGTGTGGGTGAACCGCCCGTTAATGGTAACGTGTTTCATTATTTCTCTCGCATATGCGCGTTCATGCATATGCCCCTGTGACGTCGACGATGAGTTCGACAGAGACGATAAGGGAGGACTCCCATGGCAGCTCCGCAGAAGAAGACGCGCAGCACCGCACAGAAGGCGCTCATCCGCTCTGCCCTTGAGACCGAGACCCGCTTCGTCTCCGCCAAACAGCTCCACCGCCGCCTCGAAGACGAAGGGGCCAGCGTCGGCCTCGCCACCGTCTACCGGCAGCTCAATGCGCTTGCACGCGGCGGCGATGCCGATACGATCACCATCGCCGAGACCCAGCTCTTCCGCGCCTGCGCGCAGACCGAGCACCATCACCATCTCGTCTGCGAGCGCTGCGGCACCGCCGTTGAGATCGACCCGCCGAGTGAGGACTGGATGCGTCAGATTGCGGCATCGAACGGCTTCGAGATCACACACCACGTCTTCGAGATCTTCGGCCTGTGCGCCGAATGTCGGGCGTCCGGCTGAGCGCAGCCGGAGCACCGCCCCGGCGTCAGACTAAGACCGCTGGCGTCATCCGCGGTGCGCGGAGTCCCATGCGGGGAACTCGTCGTGATACTCCAGCCAGGCCATCGGACCCGCCAGAAGCTCAGCATCGGTGAGGACGGCGCGGTCGAGCGCTTCACACAGCCCCGCCTCGTCGAGGTCGAAGCCGATGAAGGCGAGATCCTGACCGAGCGCCAACAGCTCTGCACCGGGCAGCGGATCAGCGGTCAGCGGTGAGAACGTCAGCAGCGTGCCTGCCTGATCCCAATGCGCGGTCACATAGGGTCGGGAGGCAAGCTTCGCGAAGCCGGCCGAACGGACGATTCGCCCCCAGCAGCCTTCGCCGAGAGCCGCACTCAGCACTGCCTGCAGTCGCTGCGGGTGGAAGGGTCGCGCTTGTTCGAAACGGCAGGCGCGGACACCTCCCGACCGAGCCGGGGGCCGAAACTCCGAGTTGAGTATCGCCGTCCACCCCGCGGCGGGAGGTCGGTGCCCGAACTGCCAGCACACCGGCTCATGCACCGCGCCGTCGCGCAGGAGAAAGCGCTCGGCCTCCGGTGCCAGGTGCGCGATCAGCCCGATGGCCGCCTCGGCCCCGGCCGAGGCGGCAGCATCGGGCGCCAGCAGAGCAAGTGTCGAGGCGAATTCGATCTGCGCAACCAGGGCTCCGGCGCGCGCTTCCGAATCGAGATCGCTGCGCAGGCAGGCAAGGTCGAGCACGCAGACGAGGTCGGTGAGCACGGCTCGCGTGTCGGGAGCACTCAGAGCACCGATGATCTCCGCACAATCCGCGTCCTCCCCGTATTCGAGGACGAACCCGTGCACCCCGGATGTCATTCCGACCAGATCGACGAGGCGGTCGATCGCCTCGATGCCCTGTTCCGTCTGCTCCGCGGGCACGAAGACAAAACCGCGATCCCTGGCCAGACCCATCGCATAGCGCCTGCGCTCAGCCGCGCAGAGTCCGACGACGGCGATCGCTTCGATTCCGTCGACGATGGGACTCCGGCCGCGTTCGTCTGATCCCTGCATTCGCTTCCCTTCGCTGGAGAACATAGTATTATCTCTAATGATACTCATTCTCACTAAGGAGTCGCGTCCATGAAGGTTCGTCGTTCGCTGCGTTCGCTGAAGTCACTGCCCGGTTCGCAGGTGGTCCGCCGCCGCGGCCGCGTCTACGTCATCAACAAGAAGAATCCTCGATTCAAGGCCCGTCAGGGCTGAGCCGGGTTCGAATCGCTTCGAGCTCGGCTGCAGTGTCGAAGTCGCTCACTACCTCCGGGTCCACAGCGACCGCGACCGGCTCGAGTCCCGCGAAGAGCAGCTTCACCGCCCCATCCGTCGGGTCGCCGATCTCCGTGAGACGTGCACGCAGCAGCCGAGTCGGCCAGGCCGCGCAGAGGAACTGCGTCTTTCCCCGATCGTCGGCGCCCGTGGCCGGACGTCCGGTGGCACGACACGCAGAGATGAGCTCACCGAGGTGGCCCGCCGTGATCAGCGGCATGTCCCCGGCCAGGACAAGGGTGACATCGGCCGTCTCGGGCGGGAATTCCGCCTCAGTCGGCATAGCCGCAACCGCGGCCGCGATCCCGGCCAACGGGCCCGCGAACTCGGGTTCTTCCCGCACGACGCGGACGCTTTTCTGCTCCGCTTCCGAGAGCCCGTCTGCGGGTCCGGCCACCCACACCTCGGCGTCGGCTGCCGCACCGCGGATGCTCTGCAGGATCCGGGAGATCGTCGACCGTCCGCCGACCTCGACGCCGGGTTTGTGAACGCCGTCGAAGCGTCGCGAACGACCGCCGGTGAGAATGATCGCGTTGACCGTCATGCCTCGATCGTACAGACCGCGAATACCGCTCTCAGTGCCCGGCAAACAACGAAATCCGCAGCCCATCCTCGGCGAATCGGCGCTACTCTGGGCAGGAACACACCCACATCGCGCACGCACCGTCGAGTGCCCGGAGGAAGATCATGTCGAAGTTCGATGTCGTCGAAGCGTCCATCGCCGATCTGCGAGTCGCCCTCGAGGACGGCCGCACCACCTCGGTGGAGCTCGTCGAGGCCTATCAGGACCGGATCGCCGCGTTCGACGGTCCCGACACCGACACGAAACTCAACTCCGTGATCGTGAAGAACCCGCAAGCCCTCGCCGAGGCGGCCGCCTCCGACGAACGACGTGCAGCCGGTGAGACTCTCGGCCCCCTCGACGGAATTCCGTACACCGCGAAGGACAGCTATATGGTCGCGGGCCTCACCGTGGCCTCCGGGTCTCCGGCCTTCGCCGACCTCGTGGCGCAGAAAGATGCGTTCACGATCGAACGGCTGCGCGCCGGCGGCGCCATCTGCTTGGGCCTGACGAACATGCCGCCGATGGCCAACGGCGGCATGCAGCGCGGACTCTATGGTCGGGCCGAAAGCCCCTACAACGCCGACTGGCTGACCAGCGCCTTCGCCTCCGGTTCCTCGAACGGATCGGGCACGGCCACGACGGCGAGCTTCGCAGCATTCGGCCTCGGCGAGGAGACCTGGTCATCGGGTCGTGCACCGGCGTCGCACAATGCGCTCATCGCCTACACACCCTCGCGCGGGGTCATCAGCGTGCGCGGAAACTGGCCGCTCGTGCCCACGATGGACGTCGTCGTCCCTCACACTCGCACGATGGCCGATCTGGCGGAGGTTCTCGACGTCATCGTCGCTGATGACGAACAGACTCGCGGGGACTTCTGGCGCGTCCAACCGTGGGTGGATATCCCGAAGGCGAGCGCGGTGCGCCCGGACTCCTATGCCGCACTGCTGCCGGAATCCGTCGCGGCGGCACAGGCAGTGCTGGCCGGCAAACGCCTCGGCGTGCCGCGGATGTACATCAATGCCGATGACGAGGCCGGGACGAACCCGGACGGCGGTATCGGCGGGCCCACGGGACAGCGAGTCGAGACGCGCGCCTCGGTGATCGAGGCCTGGCAGGCGGCGCGAGCCGATCTCGAATCCGCAGGCGCCGAGGTCGTCGAGACCGACTTCCCGGTCGTGAGCAAATACGAGGGCGACCGGCCCGGTGCGCCGACGATCGCGACGCGGGGGCTCGTCACCGCCGCCTACCTCGACCGGGAGATCAACGACCTCTCGTCGTGGGGATGGGATGACTTCCTCGCCGCGAACGGCGACCCCAAACTGAACACCCTCGCCGAGGTGGAGGGAGCCTTGATCTTCCCCCACCCACCCGGTGCGCTGCCGGATCGCTACGTCGGGTTCGACGATGACATCGCAACCTACCCGGAGCAGGTGCGCACGAATCGCTACGCCTCGGTCACGGAGATCCCGGAGCTCGAATCCGGTGTGCGCGGGCTCGAGGAGACCCGCCGGGTCGACCTCGAGGAATGGATGGACGAGCGGGGCCTCGATGCGGTGATCTTCCCGGCGATGGCCGATGTGGGACCATCGGACATGGACGTCAATGAAGCTTCCGCGGACCTGGGATGGCGCAACGGCACGTGGGTGGCCAACGGCAACCTCGTGCCCAGGCATCTGGGCATTCCCTCGGTGACGGTGCCGATGGGCACCATGTCCGATACCGGGATTCCCGTGGGCCTGACGATCGCCGGACGAGGCTGGGACGATTCTGCGCTCATCGAGATCGCCGCAGCGTTCGAGGCGACCGGCGACCGTCGCCAGGTGCCGCCGCGGACTCCGCGGCTGTAGATCGTCAGCGCCCGGAGGTGAGTTCGCGCTTTCGCCTGGAGGCGTCACGCAGCTGCATCCATCCGGCGAGGATGAACCAGATGAGGAACGGGTAGGACGCGGCTCTCTCGACGATGCCGACGGGCAGGTTCCAGGTCTCGGGAGCAGCCAAGAACAGTGCTCCGGCGAGACCGAACGCGCCCAGTCCGAGCGTGAGCCCGCCGAATTCGACGGGACCGATCCAGCGCTTCTCGGGCCAATGAGTCAAGGCGATGCCTGCGGCGAGCAGACCGAGATTCTGGATTCCGGATCCGCCGAAACCGAAGACAGCATGCAGAGTCGGATCGATATCGGCGGGGACCATCCCGGTTCCGGCCAACAGCATTCCGCCGGCGGCGAGTAGGAAGGATCCGCACCTGCCCCAGCGACTCGGGGCGATCCAGTCGTGCCAGATGAAGGCGATGATCGCGAGCATCGATCCGGCGATGATGGAAACACCGTTGACGAAGGGATGGGCCGGTGAGCAGACCTCGATCGGGGTTCCGACGTCTCCCCAGTCCCCGCATCCGGTCATCCCCAGATGGCTGATGGGCTGCTGAGTGAACGAATAGCCGCCTTCGGACATCAGTGCCGCGGGAATCTCGATGAGGATCGTGGCCATGCTGGCAAGCACGGCGAGGAGTGCCCATACCCGCTCGGGTTTGGGCGAAACGCGGATGGTGCCCGAACCGGCCACCTCTGCTCCTCCGTACGGCGACATCGGATGTTGTTCACGCTATCACTGCGCCTGCCTGAAACCTTCTGGTGAACCAGTCCGACCCCTGGCGTGTCGAGGCACAACAGTGGAAAAGTATTGACCATGGTCGATTACACGGTTCTCGCCGAACGCGCTTTCACCCTTCTGCAGGGACATCACCAGGACGAACCTCTCGTGCTGCCGACTGTCTGGGATGCCTGGTCGGCTCGTGCGATGGTCGACGTCGGTTTCAACGCTCTGAGCGTCGGGTCGCACCCACTCGCCGATTCGCTCGGCCACGGCGACGGTGAGCAGATGACGCTCGAGCAGGCGCTCGAGGGTATCTCGCGGATCACCTCCGCGGTGGATGTTCCCGTCACCGCGGATCTCGAATCCGGATACGACACCCCCGCTCCCGAGCTCGTCGCCGGTCTCCTCGAGGCCGGAGCGGTCGGTGTGAATATCGAGGACACGGTGCACAGTCGCGGCAGCATGCGCAGTCCCGAGGAGCATGCCGAATACATCTGGAGTCTGCGCCAAGCGGCCGAGGCTCAAAGGGTCCACGTCGTCATCAACGCCCGGACAGATGTGTTCAAATATCCCGGCGACTTCGAGGATCCCACCGCCGAGGTGGTTCGACGTCTGCGTCTGTGCACCGACGCCGGCGCGGACTCCGTCTACCCCGTCCGCCTGCCCGATGTGGGCACACTCAAGTCGATCCTCGCGCAGATCACTCTGCCGCTCAATGTCACCGCGCACCCGATCAAGGGCGCGGTGCCCGAAGAACTCGACCTCTCACAGCTCGCTGAGCTCGGGGTCGGGCGCGTGACCTTCGGTCCGCTTCTGCAGGCGGCGCTGACCGACTGCTTCGCGGATTTCACGCGCGCTTGGCAGTAGGGTCATCCCCCTGCCGTCGGCACTATTCACTGCAACTCACCTCCACCCATCACAAGAGGAGACGCAATGCCTGCCAACCCCCGCGAAGGCCAGCCGATCTGGATCGACTATGTCTGCCAGGACTTCGAGGCCGCCCAGAACTTCTACAATCAGCTCTTCGGCTGGGAATTCACCGACATGGGTGAGGACTTCGGCCACTACAACATGATCACGAAGGACGGAGGCAACGTCGGCGGCGCCATGCGAGCCATGAACATGGACGGCACCCCGAGTCCGGAGATGCCCACGGCTTGGTCGACCTACCTGCACACTGGGAACATCGCCGGAGTCCACCAGGCAGCGTTGGGTGCCGGTGCTGCGGACGTCGTCGGACCCATGCCCGTCGGCCCGCTCGGCCAGATGGCCGTCGTCGTCGATCCGACGGGTTCGCCCATCGGCATGTGGCAGCCCGGCGAGTTCTCCGGCTTCGATACTCCGCTCTCACCGGGAACTCCCGTGTGGTTCGAACTCATGACGACGAACTACCAGGCAGCGAATGATTTCTATGCCAAGGTCTTCTCATTCGACATCACTCCGATGGAGGGCTTCCCGTACTCGACGCACGGCGACGGCGACGATGCCGTGGCCGGAATCTGTGACGCCAGCGAATGGGCACAGAATTCCTATTGGCGCACCTACTTCAACGTCGAAGACGCCGATGCTGCGGCAGCGAAGGTGACCGAGCTCGGCGGCAAGGTGCTCGCCGGTCCGGAAGACTCCCCGTACGGACGCATCGTCACGGTCACCGATCCGGAAGGCGCGACGTTCCAGCTCCAGCAGAATCTGTGACCGTCAGCCTCGCCGAGGCGGCCCGGCACTGTTCTGGTCGACTGCCCTTCGGCAGTCGCTGATCCGGCTGTGACTGACACCGATCGTTTTGCACCGCTGCGGCGACGATTCCTCAGCCTGGGGCTCGGGGAGATCGTCGCCGCGGCGGTCTTCGCTGTCGTTCCGACGCGGCTCGCTTTTGTCGCGACCGATCGAGCCGAAGCAGCGCTATAGGCAGCGCTGTCCCCGCTGCTCTTCATCCTCGTCCAGGCCGGAATCTACTGGCTGATCGCTCGGCATCATCTGCCGGCCCCGATTCCAAGACCGGTCGCTCGAATCTATCGGTTTCTGCGCGTCATCAATCCGCTGGTGCTTCTCACCTCACTCATCGGCATCGTCGTCGCTTGGCCCGGCTTTTCGCTCAGCGCGGTTCTCATCATCGTCATCTGGCAGTTCGCTGCCGCCGAATACATCAACTATTTCCATGTCCGACTCTCCTACCCGTGGTCGAAGTGGACAGTGAAGGTCGGCCGCCGGTCAACTCCGCGCCTGGTCAGAGACCTGCAGAGGAGTTAGAGCTACCGCTGTAAGTCATCCAGCACGCTTGATGGTGAGCTTTGAAATCATGCGGTCGCTGAATAGTCTCAGAATGAACATCGCGACAGTCTCTGTATTTATGGCATCTTCATTCGCCGACGTTTAAGCTCGAAACCAACAAGCCGACGGCCGAGAGCGTCGCACGACTGGAAGTCAAAGAGAGCGGATCCATTTGGACATCAGCACGGAACTGAACGGCAGGATCGAATACATAGTAATTCCAGCGATTCAGAAGCTGCTTACTGATGCCGAATTCGAACAACTTACTATCGAATCTGAGGGGTCTAGGCTCGATCGATTCGTAGCGTCTATTCAGGCATGCGGAGAGACTCTCAGCGTCATCGTTTCAGATTCCTATATGTACGAAAACATGGATGAGGCGCGAGATCGATTCTTCGAAGATCTTCGAGATGAAATATCGGAGACCGAGTTCGGCTGGGGTCAGCTCCGGGACGGCTCGTCGAACTGACCTCAGGCCCGGAGTGCAAGGGCGAACGGCAGCACCGAGGTGGCTCCTGCCCGCCGCAGCAATCGTGCACAGACCGTCATCGTCCACCGCGAGACGACCTCGTCGTCGACCAGCAACACTGACTTCCCGGCCACTGCCTCCTCGACTTCCGGAGGAACAACGAAGGCCTCATAGAGGTCTTTGACGCGGAAAGCACTGTTGACATCAGGGGTGCCGTGATCGCCTACCTGGAGCAGTTCCCCGCCGTCCACGAGTCGGCCGGCCGCGGCGAGATTCGCGGCCAGAGACCGCACCGTCACTGGACGGCGATTGCTCGGGATCGATACGACCACCTCGGGGCGGGTGTTCCAGTCCCACTGCCCGAGCACTTCGAGGCACCATTTGCCGATCTGGCCGGGCACCTCGGCGTCGGGAGCATCGGGGGCGAGGAACGATCGCAGGCTCTGCCCCTGTCCGAGGTCGGAGAGGCGGGCGATGGCGCGTCCTTCCTCGGCGAGATCTTCGGCGGGGATCCGACCCTTGAGCGGAACCCCGATGTTGGCCAATCCACTAGGCCAGGTACTGCGCGGTTCGATGGGCAGGCCGATCTTGTGCAGGTTCCCGGCCGCCGCTTGGCGCTGTTCGTCGGAGATCTCGGCAGAGAACCACACTCCCGCACAGTTGTCGCAGCGGCCGCAGAGTTTCGGGTCGGGATCGTCGAGCTGACGGATGAGGAACTCCATCCGACACTGCCCGGTCGCCTCATAATCGAGCATGGCCTGGGCCTCTTCGGCTCGGACGGCCGCGACCTTCTCATAGCGTTCCCGGTCGTAGGTCCAGCCCAACCCGGTCGAGACGTACCCGCCTTTGACCTTCGACACCGCGTCTTCGACTTCGAGGGTCTTGAGCAGCAGGTTGAGACGGGAGCGTTTGGTTCCGACCAAAGTTTCCAAGCGGGCCACGGACAGGGGGCCGTCCGCCTCGGCGAGGGCTGCGAGCACGGCGTTCGCATCGTCCTGATTGGGCATCGACGCAGTCGCAAAGTACTCCCAGATCTGTTCGTCTTCCGCTCCGGGCAACAGCAGGACATCGGCGGAGTCTGTGGCGCGGCCGGCTCGGCCGACCTGCTGGTAGTAAGCCACGGCTGAGGAGGGCGCGCCGATGTGGATGACGAATCCGAGGTCCGGTTTGTCGAATCCCATGCCCAGCGCCGAGGTGGCCACCAGCGCCTTGATCCGATTGTCCTTGAGCTGCTGCTCGAGTTCCGCGCGTTCTTCGGCATCGGTCCGGCCCGTATAGGCGCGGACCTCGTGGCCTTGTTCGCGCAGCATTCGGGTGATGTCCTCGGCAGCGGAGACGGTGAGCGTGTAGACGATTCCGGACCCGGTGAAGTCGTTGAGATGGGAGGCCAGCCAGGCGATGCGGGAGCTGGCGTCGAGCCCTGGGAGGACGCCGAGGCGCAGGGAATCTCGGGCGAGTTCACCGCGGACGACTGTGGTGTCGTCGCCGAGCTGTTCGGCGACGTCGGTGACGACGCGGGAGTTCGCTGTCGCCGTCGTCGCGAGTACCGGGGTGTCACGTGGCAGTTCGGACAGAATCCGGCCGATGCGGCGGTAGTCGGGGCGGAAATCGTGGCCCCAATCGGAGATGCAGTGGGCTTCGTCGACGACGATGAGTCCGAGGAAGGCCAGCAGTTGGGGCAGCACTTCGTCGCGGAACTGCGGATTGTTCAGCCGTTCCGGGGAGACGAGGAGGACGTCGAGACTGCCGGCCTTGAGGTCCTCGAGCACGGAATCCCATTCGGTGACGTTCGAGGAGTTGAGACTGGCGGCACGGACTCCGGCACGTTCGGCCGCGGCGATCTGGTCGCGCATGAGCGCCAGCAGCGGGGAGATGATGAGACTCGGCCCGGTGCCCGAGGCCCGGAGCATCCGAGTGGCCACGAAGTACACCGCTGACTTGCCCCACCCGGTGCGCTGGACGACGAGGACGCGTTTCTTCGCCTGCACGAGGTCGCGGATGGACTCGAGCTGGCCATCGCGGAACTGCGCTTTCGGGTTCGCGGTGAGCTCGGCCAGGATCCGCTGCGCCTCGATCGCGAAATCGTCAGGGGCGCCGGGTGAGCCTGCAACCGGTGGGGATGTCGGGGTGGATTCCGTCATGGGGCCAGTCTAGGTGGAGGGTGTGACACGGCAGGCCCATCCCCCAGTTGGCCTGGGCAAAGCATGTCCTTCACTTTGCCTTTGCTGCGGCTCCTCAGCGCAGCGCCAGCTCGATGCCCAGGGTGGCGAGCACTCCGAAGAGGACGCCCCAGAGGATGATCGAGATGACCTGCCAGAAGGCTACGACATTGCGGTTCGCACCGAAGCCGACCATCGCTGACGAGGTGATCTGCGAGGGCAGGAGCGTCTGGCCGAGCAGCGAGACTCCCGGCACGCCGAATTTGTCGAACATGCGCTTGAGCCGCTGTCGTTTCGGCTTCTCCTCGACCTCTTTGTTCTTCGTCGCCTTGTCGCGGATGGCACCGGCCCCATAGACGAAGGCGAGCATTGAGATGACGTTGCCGATGATGGCCATGAGGATGGCGACCACGGGGTGGAGTCCGATCGCGACGCCGATGACAGCGCCGAAATACGACTCGACGAAAGGGATGGCCGAGACGAGCAGAATGCCTGCCCACTGCAGCCAGTCGGGGATGTTTCCGGCGAATTCCTGCAGACTGTCGATCATGAGGGCTCTCTCTTCTTCTGTTGGGGTCCTCTGGTCGGGTCAGCACACTGTTCCTGCCGCGCCGCATCGGCGCCTTGGCACACCGTACTAGTACAACGTACTATACACTGAGTTGAAGCATCGTTGTCAATGAAGCGAGGAGTCACGGTTGTCGAAGCGAGATGAAATCGTCGCCGCAGCCATTCGCCTGGCTGAGGGGTCGCAGCCTGGGCATGCGAACCTCAGTGTGCGCGCCGTGGCCAAGGAAGCAGGGGTCGGACCATCGACTCTGCGCCACTACTTCCCCACCCAGGCAGACCTCCACGAAGCAGTCGCTCGGCGCTCCATCGACACCGTCGTCAAGGACTTCTCCATCGCTGATGCGAACCGCGACCCGGCCAACCGGCTCTATGAGTGCTGCGCCCAGTTCCTGCCGACTCATGAGCATCGAGATGTGCAGCTCGAAACCTGGTTCTCCATGCACTTGCATGCCCTTGGAGCGGAGAAGCGGGCAGTGTCCCGGCGCCTCCTCGAACACGGTCACCGTGTCACCTATGACAGCCTGCATCGCTGGCTGAATCTGCTCGCCGAGGAGGGGCATCTCGACCCGACTGAGGTGGCGCCGACCGCCACAGCACTCTTCACCACCGTCGACGGCATCGCCCTGCACTCGATCATCTCTCCCGAGACCATGACCGTCGACGCCGCACATGAGCAGGTCAAGTGGACGATCAGCAAGCTCCTCAGCTCCTGAGCGGATCAACAGAGGGCAGTTCAGCTCCGCCCCCGAATCACCGCATGACGGCGGCCGCGCGACGCAGTGCGTCGGTCAGTCGGGAGAGCTTGTCCGAGGCCAGAGTCCAGTGGTGCCAGTACAGCGGCACGTCGATATGCGGCTCCGCGCCGATCTCGACGAGGTCGGCTTCGAGACCGTCGAGCTGCATAACCGGCACCATCCCCCACCCGAGGCCTGCCTCCACGGCGGCCGCGAACTCCGCTGAGCCCGGCACGACGGACATCGGGGGCCGGCCCTCGACTCCGCAGCGCCTGAGGAACTCGAACTGCAGATCGTCGTCCTGTCCGAAATTCACCATCGGCAGTCTGGTCAGATCCGCCTCGGTGCCGGTGGAATGCCGATCGAACAGGAAGCGTTCGGCCACGGCGGTGTAGCGCATCGTCCCGAGCTCGGCGACCGACGTCCCGTACCCGCCGGTCGCGGTCGAGGTGATCGTGCCGAGCACTTCTCCCGAGGCCAAGAGCGGCAGCGCCTTGTCCTGATCGACCATCTCGATGCGGACGACGGCATCGTCCCAGCCGGCCGCCTCGGCGAAGATCGGGCGAAACCATGTCGCCATCGAATCGGCGTTCACCCCCACCCGAAGCACCGTGGGCTCACGACCCCGGTCACCGGATCCGCCCAGCCCGAGGGAGTCGGCATCGATGCCGTGCAGCCGGTCGAGCGCCTCGGACTCGAGCAGCTCAACCTGCCGAGCATAACGGAGGATCGCCTGCCCCGCCTCGGTGACGGTGATCGGGTTCGTTCGTCGGATGAGCACCTGCCCGAGGCGGGACTCGAGTGTGCGGATGCGCTGGCTCGCCGCCGAGGCGGTGATGCCGAGAACGAAGGCCGCCCCTTCGACGGTGCCTTCGTCGACAGCGGCGGCGAGCGCCTTGACGTGATCGATGTTCATGAAGTAATTGTGCATCAGATCCATATTCTGTTGTTTTTCTTCTGAACTATCGGTCTCTACTGTTGAGTCCGTGTTCACTCATCTCGTCACCGGACTCCTCACCGGCTGGTCCCTCATCATCGCCGTCGGCCCGCAGAACGCACTCCTGCTGCGGCAGGGGATCCGGCGCGAGCACCTCGGCGTCGTCGTCACCATCTGCATCGTCGCCGACGTGCTGCTCATCGCAGCGGGCACGGTGGGGATCGGGGCGATCGTTCTGCTCGCGCCGTGGGCGCTCGAAGTCCTGCGCTGGCTGGGCGTGGCCTACCTGCTGTGGTTCGCGTGGACGAGCCTGAAATCGGCGCGAGAAGCCACCGGGCTGAAGGCGGACACTCATCAACGGTCTCTCAAGTCCATCATCGTCACCACTCTGGCGCTGACGTTCCTCAACCCCGGCGTCTACATCGACACCGTCGTCATGCTCGGCAATCTCGCGAATCAGCAGGGTTCGGACGGGGTGTGGCCGTTCACATTCGGGGCAATGCTCGGCTCGATCAGCTGGTTCCTCGTCATCGGCTACGGCGCCCGTGGGCTCTCCCGTTACTTGGGGCGGCCGCGAGTCTGGCAGGTCCTCGATGTCATCATCGCCGTCGTGCTCGTGCTGCTGGCCGCGCGGCTGGCGCTGGGATAGCAGGGAAGTCGCCGCGGTGGGAGCTGTGGCTCGGGTCGGCATGCAGACGGAGGCTCCGCGGTCGTGTCGGAGCCGAGCGATACCGTCGCAGACATGGATCCCCGCATCGACCTGCCACTGCGTTCTGTGGCCGAGCATGCCCTGTCTCCTCCGAAGCTGAGTCCCTGGCTGCGTGATCTGCCGGCCGTTCGCGACGTTCTGTCCGGCTTCGAGTTCGATCGGACGACCGTCTTCGTCGGCGAGAACGGCTCGGGCAAGTCGACCATCATCGAGGCCATCGCCACGGCTCTTGACCTCCCGCACGGCGGCGGCTCAGATTGGGAGGTGCGCGATCACGTCGAGGCGCCTCCCGAGCTGAGTGAACACCTGCAGATCGTGCGCGGAGCGACAACGAATCGCAGCGGATTCTTCCTTCGCGCCGAAACGATGCACGAGAACATGGCCTATCTCATGGGCGTCGGCTCGATGCGCGGCCATCATTATGCCCGGCGATCGCACGGCGAGATGTTCGTCGACATGCTCACAAGCCGTTTCATGGAGCTAGGACTGTGGATCCTTGACGAGCCGGAGAGCGCGCTGTCGTTCACGGCCTCGCTGACTCTTCTGCAGCTCATCCGCGAACGCCAGCGGAAGGGCCTGCAGACCGTCATGGCCACCCACTCCCCCATCCTCGCCCGGGCCGACAACGCGAAGATCGTCGAGGTCGGCGACTGGGGACTGCGCGAATCCGCGTGGGAGGACCTCGACATGGTCGATCACTGGCGCCGTTTCCTCCACGACCCGCAGCGATACCTGCGCTACCTCGACGACTGAGCCGCCGCCTACGCCCGCAACGCCAGAGGCGACCCACTCCTTACTCTGCTGACACGCGCAGTTTGCACCCGGGAGACCCCCCAAACACCTCGGCGATGGTTGCTTGATCACCTCCCAACTGGATTTCGCTGGATTGTTTGGTCGATCCACGGCGTTTCGCCCAGCGAAAACACCGTGGATCGACCAAACAAATGCGCCGACAGCGTCTGGCATCCGCAACGGGCCACGCCCGCGCTGCGACGCCCGCGCTGCGATCAGGCCTGTAAGTCCGCAGCAGCCCTGTGTCCCGCAACAACTCTGCAGCCCGCACCCCAAGGCACGACCCTGCAACCGGCCCGGCCTACAGCTGCAGACTCGGGTGGAGCTGAGTGAGCGTGACCATACGCTTGCGGCTGCAGACCACGGTTGTGGCGACCAGACAGATTGCGGTCATCAGCAGCAGGACCACGGCCGCCTGCGCGGCGATGAACATGTCACCACCGGCAACCAGTGTGCGCAGACCGCTGACCGCGTGCGTCATCGGCAGGAACGGCGAGATGATCTGGAAGATCTTCGGCGCCGTCTCCACCGGATAGGTTCCGCCTGCCGATGCGATCTGCAGCATCAGCAGAACCAGGGCAATCAGCCTGCCGACACCACCCAAGGCCGCGACACACAATTGGTGCACGGAGTGGAAACAGGCCGCCACGAGCATCGAGAACAGCAGCGTCCACAACCACGAGCCGGCCGAGAAGTCCAAGGTGAAGGCGAGGATCGCATAGAGGACCGCAACTTGGGCGATGCCGAACAGCAGCCCGGGAACGTAGCCGGCCCATGCGATGCGCGACGAGGTGGCCGATGAGAACAGTGCTCGGTATGGGATGGCGTTGAGCACCATGTAGGTGATCATTCCGCCGATCCACAGAGCCAGGGAGACGAAGAACGCAGACAGTCCTTCGCCATAGGCATCGACGGCGTTGTCCTTGACCTTGTCTGCATCGACGGGAACCGCCACGACATCCGAACGGTTCTCCCGGTCCTTCTTGTCGTAGGTCGGGATCTGTTCGAGTCCTTTCTCCAACCCGTCGGCGAGTTCTCCGGAGCCGTCATCAAGCTTGCCCGCACCCTTATCGAGTTCGGTTGACCCGTCGACGAGCTGCTCCGATCCGTCCTTGAGATCACCGGCTCCGTCCTTGGCCTTCGCCGTGCCGTCCTTGAGCTGGACGGCCCCGTCATGCAGGTCACCGGCACCCTTGGCGAGCTTGCCCGCTCCGGCGTCGAGCTTGATCAGTCCGGAGTGGAGGTCATCGGCACCGGTCGCGACCTTCTGCGCTCCGTCGTCGAGCTGACCGATCTTCTTATCGGCCGTGCGGATCTTGTCCATCACGCCGTCGACCGCGTCGGTCAGCTTGTCCTCGAGGCTCTTGGCTTCATCCTTGGCATCGGAGGCGCGCTGGTGTGCGGAATCGAGGTCCTCGCCGAGGCCGTTGGCATCCTCGGCGAGTTTCTTGACGTTCGGGTCGTCCGGATAGTCCTCCTGCAGCTGCTTGATCCGGTCGTCCATGTCCCCGCGCACGGTGGTGCGGGCGTCGTCGAAGTCCCCTTCGGCGCGCTCGAGCTTCGGTCGCGCTCCGTCGACGACGTCATCGGCCTTGCGTTTGACGTCCTCGGCTTTCTTCGTCGCCTCATCGGCGGTATCTCGCAGCTCTGAGGTGCCGTCGGCGACCTGCCCGGCACCGTCGGCGAGTTTCTTCGAGCCGTTCTTCGCTTCGGTGGTGGATTTCGCCAGGGTATCGGCCCCGTCGGCGAGGTCGCCGCTGCCCTTCTTCAGCTCGCCCGCACCCTTATCGAGGTCGATGAGCCCGGTCTGCAGCGTTCCGATTCCTTTGTCGAGCTTCGTCGTCCCGTCCACGAGCTCTCCGGTGCCGTCGTGGAGTTGGCCTGCTCCGTCGTGCAGGTCGGACGCACCGTTTGCAGCTTTCTCCGTCTCCGAATGGATGTCGTTGAATCCGAGATAGACCTGGTTGACGTACTCGGCGGTCGTCGTCTTGCTCAGTCCGCCCTTGATCTCGGAGAGGATGGTCCCGGCCACCTGTCCGACGATGAAGTTGTGGGCGTCGTCGGTGCGCAGCCGCAGCCCTGCCTGCTGCGGATCGTCACCTCCGGTCGACACGAGCATCTCGGAGAAGTCCGAGGGGATCTCGAGGACCGCGAAGTATTTCCCTTCGGCCAGTCCCTCGTCGGCTTCCTCTTGGCTGGTCTCCTGCCAGTCGAATCCGCCTTCGCCCTTCGGCGTGATCTCGTCGACGAGTTCCTGACCGGCGTTGAGCTTCTCTCCGTCCGAGTCGGGCTTCTCCGCGCCGGTATCCTCGTTGACGATTGCCGCCTGCAGCTTGTCGAGGTGCTCGGTCGGGTTCCAGTTCGAGGCGAGGTACAGCCCGCCGTAGATCGACGGGATGACGATGATGACGATCATCGCCAAGCGCGTGATCGTGTGGCGTTTGAATCGTGAGAGTTCTAACCAGGGCAGGGAGAACATTCGGGAATCTCCTCGGATTCGTATACGTGGGGCAGGCAGTTCAGTGTTTGGACCCGCGATGAGCGGGAGGGTGGGGCGGCAGTTCGAGTTCGACCAGCGACGGCTCCGCGCGGAAGCCGAGCGATCTGGTGGCGATGTCGAGTTCGCTCGAGTCCTCGCAGGAGACGATGACCGTGAGCGGGTTCTCGGGATCCCGTGATCTGCGCAGCTGCTGGTAGATGAGGATCCCGGCCCAAGCACGGGCTCGGTCGGCGGATTCGCGCAGGTAGTCGATGTTGTCGATGACGACGACGGGTGGGCGGCTGAGGCTCGCCAGCCCGAATTCGAGGAAGAATTTCTGCAGCTCACTCAGCTCGGAGACGAATACCTCTCCGTCATCGTCGATGAGGAAGTCCGCGCGCTGGGCGTCCTGCTTCGAGAACGTCCCCGGCGGGAGTTCGTCAATGATCTCCGTAGCCGTGGTGAAGGTGTCCCGGATGAGACCGATGACCTCACGCAGGGTCGATTTCGACGCCCACGGCTTGTACCAGGGCTGGAGCATGATCTGTCGTTCGGCGACGTGCTGCGCAACCGTGAAATCGTCCTCAAGGTCCGTCAGCCCGCCGATATGTCCGACCGCAACCTGCCCGCGCACGTTGCGGGCCTGCTTGCGGATATCGATATCGCCGAGGCGGCCCTCCCCCGCGGAGACCCGCATCCTTCCAGCCAAGGACAGGAGGAGAGAGGTCTTCCCGCTGCCGGCGGGACCACGGACGACAGCGATGGCACCGGTCGGCACCTCGAGGTCGATATCGGTGAACACATCGCCCTGTTTGCCGGACAGCGACCAACCGTGCAGCGCGACCGCTGGCGCGTCGATGTCGGTGTCCTCGGCGAGAGTGTCCGTTGTGCTCTCCATAGCCATCGCTCCCAATCGTCTGTGCCCTCGTCGATCCGGTCAGTGCCGGATAATTCTGCACCGCGCAGGTGACTGCAGACTACGCCACCACCGGCACGTGAGGTTGTGGAGCGGGCGACTCCACGCGAAGTTACCCATTGGTAACACCAGTGAATTCTCTCATGAAAATGACGCGAGAGTGACTCGAGAAGACCCAGATGTCACGAATTGCACATCGATTCGCTGGACAGAGGCCATCGGGCGGACTCTCGGGTGGCCTCTCGGTGGGGACCGCGGAACGGTTCAGGAGGGCGGGACTGCAACGCGGTTTCAGGGGTGGGGTCGTACTATCGAAGACGTCGATGTCCCTCGACACACGACGACGAGAATGAGGAGCGGATGAGCACGGCCGATCGCAACCTCACCGGACTGCACAGACGGTGGGGGCTGAGCCCTTCGACGCTGGCTCCCGGATGTTTCGCCTCGGTGATGGCGACCGGCATCGTGTCGATCGGTGCCGAGCTCAAAGAGCTGCACTCGCTGTCAGTGGGTCTGTTCTGGATCGCCGTCGCTCTGTAGGTGTCCTTCACCGTACTCACCGTGGTGCGGATCCTCCGATATCCAGAAGCTGTCCGCGCCGACCTGCATGATCCCTCCCGGGCGTTCGGGTTCTTCACCGCTGTGGCAGGCACGAATGTCCTGGCGACGGGGCTCGTCGGTTTCGGCTTGATCCCGCTGGCCCTCGCCTTCTTCGCTCTCGGCGGTCTGCTCTGGCTGGTGCTCGGGTACGGGATTCCCTTCACCGCGATCCTCGGGTCGAGCACACGGCCGGTATCTGCAGGGGTGAACGGCACGTGGCTTGTGTGGGCGGTGGCCGCTCAGTCAGTGGCGGTGGTCGCCGCGAGCCTGGGGATCGAGCTTCCGAACACCGCATATCTCGAGCCCTGTCTGGTCGCATTCCTCGCGCTCGCGGCGGTGGTCATGTGGGCGGTTGGACTGGCGCTCTACGTCGTCTGCGTGATTGCGATCGGCGTGCGCGTGCTTCGGCATCGGTTCGGGCCCAAGGACCTCGATGCTCCGTATTGGGTGACGATGGGGGCACTGGCAATCACGACCGTTGCGGGTTCCCGGATTCTCGATCTCGGCGACGCTCCCCTGCTCGAAGCGACACGTGTACTGGTCGGCGCCTCCTCGGCGCTGCTGTGGGCGATCGCCACGTGGCTCGTCCCGGCGCTCGTCGCCGCAGGAGCCTGGAGGCATGCCGTCCACCGGGTGCCGATGACCTATTCGGCCGGGCTGTGGAGCATGGTGTTCCCAGTCGGCATGTACGCCGTGGCGAGCATATACCTGGGCCGGTCGGATCATGTGCCGGCGATCGAATGGATCGGGATCCACTGGTACTGGATCGCACTGACCGTCTGGGCGATCGTCTTCGTCACCATGGTCACGTCATTCGTCAGAACCCTCCGCAGTCGCTGACCGCTCGGACCTCCTCGGCGGGGTCTTCGCAATCCGTCCTCTTGGCAACACAACGCCCCGTCAGTGTCATCTCGCACCATTGCAATGGTGCGAGATGACACTGACGGGGCGTTATGGTTGCGCAGCTGTGTTACGTGTCAGCAACTAGACGTGATGCTCCGCCCGAGCACAGGCGCCGCAGTCAGACCTCGAAATCAGACGTCGAAGCGCTGACCCTCGGGCTTGGGCGGCATGATCTCCATAACGAGCACAACGATTCCGCCGATAGAGGTCAGGGTAAGCAGGTAGAAGAGGCCGGAGAAGCCTGCATCGTGGAGGCGGCGCCAGGAGACAGCGATCGACGGCACGATCGTGGCCAGGACAAACACGCCGAGAAGGACCCCTCCGATGCCCATCAGTGCAATGCCACCGCCCGAGGGCGCCCCGCCCCCGTAGGGATCGGCAGAAGCAGACGCCGCCATCATCACCGCTCCGATGATGACAAGAATGTAGGGCACCAGCGCAACGAGAACGCAGAACAGCGTCGCCCACCAGAACTCGCTGCGCGAGGCGCGCCCGCTGAACTTCGCGTAGTTCTTGAAGAAGCGCTTGACGGCCTGGCCGAAGGAAGCGCCGTAGAGCGGCAGTGAGAGGTCATCGGGGCTGGCGGCACCGCGTGGCGCTCCACCGAAGCCCTGCCCTCCATAGCCCTGGCCGGCGGCACCGGGAGCTCCTTGACCGGGTGCGCCGGAGTTGTATGCTGCATTCGCGTCGTAGGACATGATGACCTTCATTTGTAGGTGACGTTTCCGATCGCGCTCCGACGTCGATGGGCCGAAAATGCTCAGCCGATCTTCAGGAAGCGCGCACTCTATTCTGCACCAGGCATTCCATCGATCATGTGTCGAACCGGTTTCAGATCTGCAACACAGCGCATGATTCACTCATTTGTCATGGTCCGGACACGGAAACGGCGCCCGAGGAATGATTCCTCGGACGCCGTGATCCGCGAGCCGCTGCCGCTTCGAAAAGGCTCGACCTCGTCGACGATCGGCACTGCCTGCAGGCGAGTTCGCCTCAGGCGTCGCCTCCGGTGAGGGCATAAGCCTCGTCGACCGACGACTCATCGATATGCCCGTCGACGCGACGCAGCTTCTTCCAGCCGAGCGAGATGACGACGACCGACAGCAGCACGGCCCCCGCACCGAAGAGGTACGGAGAACCCGCACTGATCGATTCCGACACCGCACCGGCGACGATCGGCGCAACGGCACCGCCGATGAAACGCACACCCGAATAGGTCCCCGAGGCGACCGGACGAGGCAGGTCGCTGACCTCCATCGCCGATTCCGTGAACACCGTGTTGAGCACGCCCAGAAGCATGCCCGCCACGATGATGCAGACGATGATCCCGGCCAGCGATTCGACGAGAAAGGACATCACGCCCAGAAGCACGGCCAGTGCGACCAGGGTGACGATGAGGCTGCGACGACGTCCGATCCGCTTGGTCAGCACGGGAGCACCGAACACTGAGGTGATCGCCACGCAGATGCCCCAACCGAAGAAGACGTAGCCGAGGCCCATGGCGCCGAAGTCCTCCATGCCCAGCTTCGCGGCGGCAGCCTCGACAGGGAACGGGCTGTAGGCCAGCAGGATGAAGAAGCCGAAGTTGTAGAGCAGAGCGGAGACGCCGAGGATGGCGACACCCGGACGGGCGAGCGCACGGAACGTAGCGCTGAGCTTGATCGGCTCCGCCGAGGCCCCATTCGAGCTCGTTCCTCCCGGCAGCAGCACAACGATGGCGATGAAGCCGATGGCCATGAGGACTGCGGTGCCGAAGAACGGTCCGCGCCAGGAGATGCCGCCGAGCAGTCCGCCGAGCAGCGGGCCGGTGGCGATGCCGACGCCGAGAGCCGCCTCGTAGAGGATGATCGCCTTCTCAGCACCACCGGACGCGGCACCGACGATCGTCGACAGAGCGGTGGAGATGAACAGCGCGTTGCCCAGCCCCCAACCGGCACGGAAACCGATGATCTGGTCGACGGAACCGGAGAATCCAGCCAGAGCCGCGAACGCGACGATGAGCACGAGACCGATGAGCAGCGTGGTCTTCGCACCGATGCGCGAAGACAGGAAGCTCGTGAAGAACATCATTCCGCCGGTGATGAACAGGTAGCTGGTGAACAGCAGCATCGATTGGGCGGGGGTGGCGTCGAGCTCGGCCGAGATGGCCGGCAGGATCGGATCGACCAGGCCGATGCCCATGAAGGCGATGACCGCGGCGAACGCGACCGCCCAGACGGCACGCGGCTGGCGAAGGATCGACGCTCCCGCCCCGGAATCGGCGGGTGTTTCGTCCCCTGTTGTTTCGTTGTCTGCTGACGCTCTCATCTGCTGGTCGCGTCTCCTTTCCTATGGTGCGTTCCGCTTGCGAAGTCCGATTCGGAAGCGTGGTTGAAAAAATGAGGTGTGTGCTGCGGCTAGCCCGCGGCCGAGTCGGAGTCCGATTCGTCGGCGGGTTCGTCGACGCCGTCGACCGGGTGGCGGTCCTTGAGGAAGTCCGAGACCAGCCCGAGCGCACGATCGACGCTCTGCCTCTCCTCGACGCTCAGCGACTCGAAGTAGGGCTGCATCTGCTCGATCATGATCGACCGGTTCTCCGCCAGCCTCGCCCGTCCGGCTTCGGTGAGAGAGAACTGCGACGCCCGGCCGTCCGTGGGACTGGGTTCGCGCACGACGAGTCCGGCTTCTTCGAGTTTGGCGAGGAGTTTCGTCGCCGCGGGCTGAGAGCTCAGATATCCTTGCGCGAAATGGCCCACCCGTACGGGCTGATACTGCTCGACGACTGCGAGCGCACGCAGCGCCGCCAGCGAGTTCTCATTGCCGATCACTCGTCGAAACGCTCTGGTCAGGCGCGACGAGACGACAACGAGCCGCGACACGAGTTCAGCCGAATCCACATCATCCATAACTTATTTATATACCCAGGTTATGCAATTCGGCAAATCGTGGTCACCGCGAGCGCCTTCGCGTCGCTCGCGAACGCCGGCCCGCCCGGACCACGGAGACACTCCACCCCATCCGCACGCAAAACCGCTCCCACCCCGCCCAGGTGTCACCATGTGACGGACCTCACGGCCGCCTCGGTGATGGTCATGCTACTCTGGCCTCACATGTTCCGGGGACGGTGAAATTCCGTACCGGCGGTCATAGTCCGCGAGCCGCTCGCATTCGTGCAGGCGGTTGATTCGGTGAAATTCCGAAACCGACAGTCAGAGTCTGGATGGGAGGAGCATGGTGGCCTCGGCCGCTGTGTCTGGTGCAATCGACCGCACCGTCGCACGCGACTGAGACGCCCTGATGGTTGCACCCGCAATATCCTCCCTCCCGGCGAAGGCTCGGGAGGTTTTTTTCATGGGCGCGCAGCCAGGCGACGCAGCGGAATTCACGGACCTCGAATCCGCGGCGATGACCGCTGCCCTGGGTGCGGCCCGCGAAGGTGTTCGCGGAGCGAATCCGCTGGTGGGCGCGGCAATCCTGACAGCCGACGGCCAGATCGTCACCGGTCACCACGGAGGTGCGGGCACTCCCCACGCCGAGGTGGACGCGATCACCACCGCCCACGACCTCGACATCGATCTGACCACCTCGACACTGTTCGTCACGCTCGAGCCCTGCGCCCATCACGGCCGGACCGGCCCCTGCACCGAGGCGATCATCAACGCTGCGATCCCCTCCGTCGTCTTCGCCTCCCCCGACTCGAATCCCTTGGCCGCGGGCGGCGGACAGACCCTCGCCGAGGCGGGGTTGACGGTCCGTTCGGGACTGCACGAAGAGGACTCCCGCGCACTCAATGCCCGCTGGGTCCGGTCGACGGCCGAGGCCCGCCCGTTCGTCTCGGCGAAGATCGCACAGAGCCTCGACGGGGCCGTCGCCGCCGCCGATGGAACCAGTCAGTGGATCACCTCCGCGGAGTCTCGCGCACACGCTCACGAGGTCCGGGCCCGAGTCGACGCCATCCTCGTCGGCACCGGCACCGCCGTGGCCGACGATCCGCGTCTCAATGCCCGCGGCCCGGACGGAATCTCACTCGACGACCAGCCGCGGCCCGTCGTGCTCGGCACCTCGGAACTGCCGGTCACATCGTTTCTCGCCCTCAATCCGAACACTCTGCAGCTGCGCACCCACGATGTCCGTGCGGCCTTGGACGAACTGTACGCCGCCGGAGTGCGCCACCTCCTCGTCGAAGGCGGGCCGACGGTGCTCGGCGCGTTCTTCTCCGCGGGTGTCGTCGACGAGGTCTTCTGCTATCAGGCTCCGCTGCTCATCGGCCCCGGCCGCAGCAGCGTCGACGGCTTGGACATCGGCACCCTGTCCGAGGCGCTGCAGCTGATCCCCGACGACACGGAGACACAGGCGGTGTCACGGCTCGGCCCGGACTTCCTGCTGCACTTCACAACTGCGGATCCGGAACCTACCGAAACCGGCTCCCCCGAACCAGGTACGTAGCCGCCGCACTCCCCCAACCACCACCGACCACCGCCTGAAGAATCTGGAGTCACATGTTCACCGGAATCATCGAAGAACTCGGCACCGTCGAGTCCATCGAGCACACGAACGATTCGGCAGCGATCACCATCGACGCCGGCCCCCTCGTCGCCGACCTCGACCTCGGCGGCTCGCTGTCCGTCAACGGAGTCTGCCTGACTTCGACGAGGCAGCCCACCGAGCAGCGTCCCGGCCTATTCACCGCCGAGGTCATGGGCGAGACCCTGCGCCTGACCGGGCTCGGCTCCTTGGTCACGGGCGACCGCGTCAACCTGGAACGCTGCACGCCCGCCTCGGGGCGCTTCGACGGGCATGTCGTCCAAGGACACGTCGACGGACGCGGCGAACTCCTCAACCGCATCGACCGACCCGACTGGTCGACCCTGCGCATCGGGATCCCGAACGACCTCGCACCGCTGACCGCGATCAAGGGGTCGATCGCGCTCAATGGTGTGTCGCTGACGCTGACGGCCGTGTCCGAACCGAGCGCACCCTCGGCGTGGGTGGAGGTCGGCCTCATTCCAGCCACCCTGGCACACACGACGTTCGGCGAGCTGCCGGTAGGCGCGGCCGTGAACGTCGAGGTCGACGTGCTCGCGAAGTACACCGCACGCCTCCTGTCCTTCCGCACCGATGGCGGCGCCGCCGACGCGGTCCCCACTCACTCGAGCCCCGCCTCGGCGGGCTCATCACCTTCGAACAGCACCCAGCAAGGAGTCGATCATGACTGATCCCATCGCCCACGCCAGCCGCCTCGATCCCATAGACGCGGCCATCGCAGCCGTCGCCGCCGGCCGACCCATCCTCGTCGTCGATGATGAGGACCGGGAGAACGAGGGCGACCTCATCATGGCCGCCGAGTTCGCCGACCCCACGACGATGGGCTTCTTCGTCCGGCACACCTCGGGCGTCATCTGCGCACCGATGACCGCCGACCGAGCCGCGTCCTTGCGTCTGCCGCCGATGGTCACCGACAACGAGGATCCGAAGGGCACCGCCTACACGGTCAGCTGCGACGCGGTCGGGGTGACCACGGGCATCAGCGCCGCCGAACGCGCCGAGACCGGTCGAGTCCTCGCCGCCGCCGGTCCGGATCCGACTGCGATCTCGCGGCCCGGCCACATCTTCCCGCTCATCGCCAAGGACGGCGGGGTCCGCGAACGTCCAGGTCACACCGAGGCCGGAGTCGAGTTCGCGCGCCTGGCCGGTGCTCAGCCGGTGGCGATGATCGCCGAGGTGGTCCACGACGACGGTTCGATGATGCGCTTCGACGCGGTGCGCGACTTCGCCGACGCCCACGACCTCGTCATGGTCTCGATCGAACAGCTCATCGCCTACCTCGAGCTGCGTGACGCGGATGAGTCCAACGACTCCGCGGCGTCCGTGTCTTCGCCTTCGGACGATTCCCGCACTGAGGCGGCCGCCTCGGTGAACATCGCCGGTGCCCCTGGTGGGGACGAATCGGTTGAGGCGACCGCGGAGGTGGCTCTGCCGTCGGAGCACGGCAGCCTGCGGGCCCGCGCGTTCACGATCAACGGGCATGACCACCTCGGCGTGTTTGCGGGGTCCCCGGATTCCGACTCAGCGGGTCCGGCACCTCTCGTGCGGCTGCATTCGGAGTGCCTGACCGGGGACGTCTTCGGTTCGCACCGGTGTGACTGCGGTGAGCAGCTCGACCTGGCGCTCGGCCTCATCGCCGAACACGGCGGGGCGGTGCTCTACCTGACCGGGCACGAGGGTCGCGGAATCGGGCTGAGCAACAAGCTGCGCGCGTACGCCCTGCAGGATCAGGGGCGGGACACCGTGGATGCGAACCGGGACCTCGGGTTCACCGACGACGCCCGCGACTACCGTGCCGCGGCGACGATCCTGCGCTCGCTCGGGTTGACTCGCATCCGCCTGCTCACGAACAACCCGGCGAAGACCTCGGCTCTCGAAGAGCTGGGCATCACGGTCGAAGCTGTGGTTCCGCTCGAGGTCGCGGCGCGGCCGGAGAACACGCACTACCTGGCCACGAAGCGCGAACGCATGCACCATGTGCTCTCGCTGCCGGAGGTCACGGGCACATCCGGTACGAGCGCGGGCACAGCCGGGGCCGTCGCCAGCTGAACCTCGGCCCCACACAGAGACACGAACCAGGCTCTTCCCAGCCTTCGAACAAAGGACACGATCATGGCTCATTCCGGAGCACCAGAACTCACCGTCGACGCCGCTGACCTGCGCGTCGCCATCGTCGCCGCCTCCTGGCACACCCAGATCATGGACGGGCTCGTCGACGGGGCCCAGCGCGCCGCCGCCGAGGCCGGAGCCGAAGCCACGCTCGTCCGCGTGCCCGGCAGCTTCGAACTGCCCGTCGCCGCGGCCCGCCTGGCACCGCACTTCGACGCGGTCGTCGCTCTCGGAGTCGTCATCCGCGGCGGCACCCCGCACTTCGACTACGTCTGCCAAGCCGCCACCGACGGCCTCAACCGGGTCGCCATCGACTCCGGCAAGCCGGTCGGATTCGGCGTCCTGACCTGCGACACCGAACAGCAGGGACTCGACCGTGCCGGGCTCGAAGGCTCGGTCGAGGACAAGGGACATGAGGCGATGACCGCCGCTCTCGTCACCGCTCAGGCCCTGGCGCCGTACCCTCAGATCTGAGCAGGGCTGAGTGGCGGGGGCTCCTCGGGTGAGCGGGTCGGCCGACCTCGGCTTCCTCAGACCGATCGGATCGCAGAACCTGCTTCCCCAGAGATAAGTGTGCGCAGATTGCCCGTGTGGGTGTGGCGGTTTCTAGGTTCTAGTGCAACACCCGGTCTGACCAGCACTATCAGACCGGGTGTTTCCACTGAACGAAGGAACACCCCCATGACCACGCACTACAGACGTCCACGGCTGCCCTTCCACGTCCTCGACGAACTCTTCTGGCTCCTCCTCGAAGGCAGACCACGATCAGCGATCGCTGACCACCTCGGCATCAACCTCAACACCGTCACCCGGTGGGCGCGGCGACTCGGCCTGCCCAAAGGCAGGACCGGCAGAATACTGTCCATGCCGACCACCATCGTTGCTGCCCCGGCACCACCACGACCACCTGCCTACCGCCACCTGACGATCGCCGACCGAATGACGATCCAGGCTGGCCTGCAATCAGATCCGCCATTGTCGATGAGAACCATCGCGACTCAACTCGGTGTTGCTCCGTCAACCGTGTCCCGAGAGATCCGCCGCAACCGACTCATCCAATACGACAGAATCAGCCCACACCCGGTCTACAGTGCCGCCGGCGCCCACGGCCGCACCTATGCCCGACAGGCACGCAAGAAACACCGTCGCACACGTCTCGAGGATCCGTGGCTGCGGGCTCACGTGATCAACGGGCTCAACGACAAGTGCTCGCCCGAACAGGTCGCCGGTAGGCTTCGGCGTGACTACCCTGACCGGAAGGACCTGCACGTGAGCCACGAAACGGTCTACCAAGCTCTCTACGTCCAAGGACGCGGATCCCTGCGTCACGAGCTGGCCGTGGTCAAAGCCCTCCGATCGGGACAGACGGGAAGGAAGCCACAGTCGAAGCTGCCGCGTCGGTCCAACCGTCCCTGGCTCGATGGTGCCTTGTTGACCGACCGTCCCTCACAAGCTGCCGACCGCACTGTTCCTGGCCACTGGGAGGGTGATCTCGTCGTCGATTCCCACGCCGGTGGCCTGGTGACCGTCTTCGAACGCCGGTCCCGGTTCTCCTTGATCCGGAAACTGCCGAACAACCGCGAATCGGTCACCGTCACCGGACTAGTCCAGGACATGATCGCTTCCCTGCCGGAAGCGTTGTTCTCGACTCTCACGTGGGACCAGGGTCAGGAGATGGCTGAGCATCTGCGGATCACTGTCGCCACCGATTGCCAGGTGTACTTCTGCGACCCGCACTCACCCTGGCAACGACCGACGAATGAGAACTCCAACGGTCTCGTTCGGGACTACTACCCGAAGGGCACGGTCTTCGATGAGTCGGTTACTGACGAGGAGATCCAGGCGATGCAGGATCAGCTCAACCGCAGGCCGCGGAAGGTCCTCGGGTTCGCGACCCCGGCCGAGGTCCTGGCTGATCTGTTGCATGAGCAGGTAGCCTGAGACCAGCCCACTGTTGCACTAGAACACTGAGCCCACCTGTCCCAAGTGGCAATCTGCGCACACTTATCGTGCTGTGCGGCAGGTTGCGCCGGCGGCGCAGGCCCGCGACCTGACTCAACTCAGAAGAGTTGGCGGATGTTCGTCCGGGCGAGGTCGATGAGTTCGTCGCCCTTGCCCGAGAGCACCGTGCGGATCGCGTAGAGAGCGAAGCCCTTGGCCTGCTCGACGGTGATCGACGGCGGCATCGACAGCTCCTGGCGTTCGGTGACGACGTCGAGGACCGCGGGCCCCGGGTAGGCGAGGAATTCCTTGACGACCTTCGGCAGGTCCTTGGACTTCTCGACACGGAATCCCTTGATCCCGACCGCCTCGGCGATGGTGGAGAAGTCGGGATTGTCGAGGTCGGTACCGAAGGTGACGAAACCGGCCGCCTTCATCTCGAGCTCGACGAAGTTGAGCGACGAGTTGTTGTACACGACCGTCTTGACCGGCAGCTTGTTCTGCGTGAGCGTGATGAGCTCACCGAGCAGCATCGACAGTCCGCCGTCACCGGCGAGCGCGATGGTCTGCCGGTCCTCGAACGCCGACTGCACGCCGACGCTCTGGGACAGGGCGTTGGCCATCGACCCGTGGCTGAAGGAACCGATGAGGCGGCGTTTGCCGTTCATCGTCAGGTAGCGGGCGGCCCACACCACGGGTGATCCGACGTCGGGGATGAAGACGGCGTCGTCATCGGCCATCTCGTCGAGGAGGCGCGTCAGGTACTGCGGGTGGATCGTCCGCTTCGACGGTGTGGCCAGTTCGTCAAGGTCCTTGCGGGTCTTCTGATAGTGCTTGGTCAGGGACTTCAGATGCGTGCTGCTGCGGTTGGCCTTGATCTTCGGCAGCAGCGCCTCGACGGTGTCGGCGACCGTTCCGACGAGCGGAATGTCGACCTTCGTGCGCCGGCCGATCTGGGATCCGCGCACATCGACTTGGATGACAGTGGCGTCCTCGGGATAGAACTGCTGGTAGGGCAGGTCGGTGCCGAGCATGAGCAGGGTGTCGCAGTCCTTGAGCGCGGCGTAGCCGGAGGAGAATCCGAGCAGGCCGGTCATACCCACGTCGTAGGGATTGTCGGGTTCGACGAATTCCTTGCCGCGCATCGTATGGACGATCGGGGCCTGGAGCTTCTCGGCGATGGCGAGCAGCTCATCATGGGCGCCCTCGGTGCCGGCGCCGGCGAGGATCGTCGTCTTCTTGCCCCTGTTGAGTGCCTTGGCCGCGGCTTCGACCTGGGAATCCGCGGGGATCATGTGCGACGGGTAGGCCTTGACCACCTCGGCGGCGGCATCGATGTCGGCCAGGCCGACGTCACCGGGGATGACGAGGACGGCCACGCCGCGCTTCTCGATGGCTTCTCGCATGGCGATGCGCAGCAGGCGGGGCATCTGCTCAGCCGAGGAGACGTTCTCGACGTAGACGCTGCAGTCACGGAACAGCTCGGTCGGGTGGGTCTCCTGGAAGTAGTTCGAGCCGATTTCATCGCTGGGGATCTGTGCGGCGATGGCCAGCACGGGAACTCGCGAACGCTGGGCGTCGAAGAGCCCGTTGATGAGGTGGAGGTTGCCGGGTCCGCAGCTGCCGGCGCAGACCGCGAGCTCACCGGTCAGGGCGGCCTCGCCGCTGGCGGCGAAGGAAGCGGCCTCCTCGTGGCGGACGTGAACCCATTCGAGTTGCGGGTTCACGCGGAGGGCATCGGTGAATCCGTTGAGCGAATCTCCCGGGATGCCGTAGACGCGCTTGACTCCGCTCGCGACGAGGGTATCGACGATGTTTCTGGCGACGGTGGGCATTGACTTCCTTCCGTTGAACCATGGCACCGGGGTGCATTCACAGCCCCGGCAGGGGGCGCGGCCCACGCTTGGGGCCTTGACCGCGCTTTCAGTCTAGCCCCGAAGTCCATCAGGGCGGCTGTCCGATTCCTCACCCTCGGATGCGGGAATATCTCGCGTATCGGTCTGGGAACGACCTCGCCGAGGCGGCCTTGACGGACGGGTTCGCATGTGCAGGATCCTCCGACGAGGTGTCTGTTGGGAGGCCCGCAGGAGAGCCCGGCAGATGTGTCAAGCAACTTTCCATATCTCCGAAACGTGTAAAAAAATCGCCGATTCTTTTACACGTTTCTCTGCTCAGAGAGTGTGCCCCTCACCGAGGCGGCGCTCACGTCCGCGCCGACAGCAGGGTCGCCAGGGTGAGCAGCCCCGCCATGGCCACCGCCATCATCGGGTACCCGCCGAGCACCCCGGCCAACGCGGGGCCGGCGACCGGCGCGAGCGCCGTGCCTGCGGTGATCGGGGCGACGAAGACGCCGTTGACGGCCCCGAAATTCTTCGTTCCCCACCGGTCGGACACCGCCGTGGCCTGCAGCAATGTCATGCAGCCGCGCACGCCGCCGCCAAGCATGGCAATGCCGATGAGCAGCCAGATCGGGCTGGGAACCAGGGCGAGCAACCACAGTCCGACCGCGCCCGAGGCGAAGAGGATGACTGTCCGCGCCCGTGTCGACGAGTGCCGTTCCAGGCTCGGGTAGCCAAACCGTCCGGCCACCTGACCGAAGCCGACGAGGCCGAGGGCGATGGCCGCCAGACTGTACTCGGCACCGCGTTCAATGATGAGCGGGATGATGTTGATCGTCACCGCGAAGAGGGTGAACGTCGCGATCGCGACGGCGATCTGCAGGGTGATGAAACGCGGGTGACGAGTGACTTGGCGCAGCTCGGCCCGGCTCGGCTTCACCGTGGATGCGGCCGCCTCGTCGGTCCAGGTGCGGTTGAGGAAGAACAGGTGCATCGGCAGCGCGAGGACGGCGAGCAATCCGGCGAGCACACAGTAGGTTCCCCGCCAACCGAGGCTGTCGATGAGCCAGGCGATGATCGGGGCGAAGACCGTCGAGGCGAGCCCGCCGACGAGCGTGATCGTCGTCAGGGGCTTCGTCCGCTCCGCCCCGTACCAGCGGGTGATGACAGCGAAAGCCGGCGGGTAGAGCGTCGCTGCCTGCGCGAACCCGGCGAGGATCCAGGCGGCAAAGAACACCACGAGGTTCGGCGCGACCGCGACGAGTCCGAGTGCGACAACTCCGATGGCCGTACCCGCACCCATGATCAGCTGCGGACCGTGCCGGTCGAGGAGGCGCCCGACGCTGGGTCCCATGAGCGCTGAGACGATGAGTCCGACGGTCAGCGCCGCCGTCACCGTCGTGTGGCTCCACCCCATATCGTCAGAGATCGGGGTGACCGCCACCGGCAGGGAGTAGTAGAGCAGACCCCAGCACACGAGTTCGGCGACGCAGAGAGCGGCCAGTCCCCCGCGGGGTTTATCGGTCATCATCGAGGCCCTCGCCGAGGCGGTGCTCCGTTCCCACGCCACGACCTGTTCCTTCGCCGAGGTGACCCGAGGTCTCCCCCTCGGCCGCGGTCCGCAGCCGGTTCAGAGCCGTCTCCCACGGGATGCGTTCCTGTTCGAGCCGGACGCCTCCTTCGGCGCGGATCCGTTCGAGGGCACGTGCTTCGGTGCCGGTGAGATGCGCGAAAGTGCCGATGCTCGGCTTCGGTTCCGGTACCCAGAGATCCTGGTGCGCGAGCAGAGTTGCTTCGTCCATGAGCACGGATTCGACCTCCGGCAGGTGGCTGCGCAGGCGGTTGAGGATCGCGAAACCATGGGAGTCGAGGTCGCCCCAATAGATCACGCGCGCACCGGCGATCCAGTCCAATCGAGCGACCCCGTCGACGGCATAGCCGGAGCCGTGTACGGCCACGGCACCCGGCCAATCCGGCATGGCGAGCACGGATTCGAGGTTCTCGAAGACGAAGACCAGCCTCGGCGATATGGGCAGTCGACCGAATTGGGAGATCGGAGCGGTCACATCGTCGAGGTACACGGCTGGAGCGCTGTTCGAAGCACGGTCGCCAGTGGCTGCGGAATCCGCAGCGGCGGTCAGGGTCCCGTCGAGGATACGCAGCCGCAGTCGCGGTTCGGCGTCGAGGACGGTCACCACATCGGCGTGGCCGATCCCTCCCAGCAGGGCGGTGACGAGGCTGCGGTAGGTCTCGAACCATTTCGAGTCCACCCCGCGGATGGGCAACTGTCTGGGTCGCAGCGATCCGAGCGGATGGGTGCACAGCCAGTCGACGACATCGATGACAGTAACGAACGCAGCGTCGGACAAGGAGAGGATCCGTTTCGACTGGGAACGTATCGCTGCGGCAAGGGAGTCCCCGTCCGAGCTGACCTCCGCGTCCGCGTCGCGAGTCGCCGCGATGTTGTTCGATTCGGACCCGAGTCGCTGCCGGATGCTGACGGCACGGTCTTGCAGTCTCCGCCAGTCTCGAGCGGTGTCGCCGCCGACGAAAGCGGCCACTGCATCAGGGGTCATCAGTCGCAGTCGGACCGGAACGCGTTGACTGCCGACGCGGACCCAGCTGCGTTCTTCCCAATCGACCTCGAGCTCTGCAGGTGCGCCCGCGGCTGTCGCCCCCGCAAGCTCCCGGACCGCCCGCCAACTGCCGGCCCAGTCGGCGGCAGCAGCCTGATCGGAGAGCACCTGCTTCTCCGTCGGTGGTTTGAGGGCGATCTCAACACGCACCTCACCTGTTGCCTCCGCCGCCCACGAGGCCATGGACGAACTCAGGCGAGCACGTGCCTTCGTCCGAGCCTCGGCGACGGAGAGCATCGTCATCGGGCGTCCGACTCCTCGAACTCAAGCTCGACTTCACCGGCCACACGGATGCTGTCGGAGCCGGCCGCCTTCTCAGACCCATCTGCCCCACCGGCACCGTCCGATCCCTCAGCTTCCGTGGCCGCTCCGGCGCCGCTCGATTCTTCGCCAGCGCCAGCGACTGACTCCGACTCCGATACTGACTCCGAGACCGACTCAGCTCCAGCCCCGTCCAGCTCCGTCTCGTCCCACACCATCGTCGAGGTCAGGGTCTTCTGCCGACTCGGATTCTCGATCGAGGTCGCCGCTCCCACATAGGGTTCGATCGTCTGCAGCAGCTTCTGCGGAGTCGCCAGCACCATGTGGAAGCCGAACTCGATGAAGATGTCCAAGGCCATACGCGTATACCGCGTATCCGCTTTGTCGAAGGCCTCGTCGAGGATGATCGTGCCGTACTTCGAGATCGCCTCATCCGGGTCGGCGAGCTGATAGCGCAGCGCTGCCGCCAGGCAGAAGATCACGAGCTTCTGCTGCTGACCACCGGACATCGCCGCACCCGAATCGTAGGTGGCATGTGCACGACCATGGTCGTCGATCTCCTCGGCGAGGAAGCTCACGTGCAGGCGTGTGTCCAGGCACTGAGTCTTCCAGACCTTGTCGACGTGCTCGCTGGATGAGAATCGGCGCATCACCTCGGCGAGGGTGTCGTACTTCCTCTCCGCAGTCTCCATATCGTCCTCACCCCAGCTGCCGCTCGCCACGAGGCGGAGATCGGCGATGAAGGCGTTGACGGTCTCGGACCGCCGGGTCTTGACCTTCAGCCGCAGGTACCGGTCCTCGTCGAACTGCGACCGCAGAAGGGACGAATTGATCGGCGCGACCCGATCCTCGATCTCACGCGGGGCGGCATGGATCTCGTTGAGGAGTTCGCCGATGAGATCCCGGGACCGCTGCTGCAGCAGATCCCGGAAACGGTTCTCATGATCGGGCAAGCCGTGCGCGAGGATCTCATCGAGCATCGACAGGTAGGCGCGCCGATCATCGACTTCCGCCGTGAGCTGGGACGATACCGATGGCCATGCGGCCTTGAACTCGGCAGCCAACCGTGTCACGGACTGCCCCGACCGACTTGCATCGGCTTGCGCCCGGTCCTTCTCCTCCTGCAACACCTGCGA
This sequence comes from Brevibacterium sp. Lmc1, assembly GCF_057654315.1. Classification (NCBI taxonomy): domain Bacteria; kingdom Bacillati; phylum Actinomycetota; class Actinomycetes; order Micrococcales; family Brevibacteriaceae; genus Brevibacterium; species Brevibacterium sp. Lmc1. The sequence continues at coordinate 3,752,812 of NZ_CM172803.1, forward strand.
GACCTGCTGGCCCACCTCGGCGAGGTTCTCCCGCTTGATGCTGCGTTGGATCTTCCGGAACCGTTCGTCCAATTGTTCGCCGAGGTGGCCCTCGACTTCCGCCACCCGACCTGAGTTGACGTCGTCCTCGATCCGGGTCAGGTTCGAGCGCAGACCCGTCGATTCCTCGTTCGCCCGGCGAAGGGCATAGTCGGCTTCGTTCTTCGCTGTCTCGGCCGCGTCCTTGACCGCCTTGGCTTCGCGTTCGGCGCTGATCGCCTGCTGCAGGTCGCCGTCGGTATCTTCGAGTTCGGCCAGCTGCCGCTCGAGAGTCGCGACCTTCTCGGCCGCTCCGTCTCGGTCGACGTCGCGCCAGGACTGTTCGCGAATACCGGCGAGGATGCCGCGGCGACGGTGGGCCTGTGCGGTTTCGGCGTCAGCAGCCGCGACCACCTGTTCGGCCGCGGCCAGTTCCGACTGAGCCTCCTTGAGGGATTCGACGAGGGCTTCGAGTTTCGCTTCGCGGTCGCCGAGGACCCATTGGCTGCGATCGTCGATGGCCCGCCGGTCGTCCTTCTCGTACCGGGTGCGTGAGGTCTTGACCTGGCCCTTGACGGTGACGGCGCGCGGATGGTCGTCGAGTTCGTCCGGGTGGTCGACACAGGCGAAGTCGAAGCGTTCGGACAAGGTGGTCCGGACCCAGTCGCCGAAGCCGGTGTCGCTGACATTCACCTTGTTGACCAGCGACTTCTCACTGCCCACGGGGCGGGGGCTCGGCACTGAGCGCGGGATCTCCTCGAAGACGAGGCGTCCGCGGATGCGGTGGGAATCCACCCAGGTGCGCACGGCTGAGAGGTTCTCAGAACGGACGAGGACGGTCAGAGCCATGGGCCGCAACACCCTCTCGATGGCACCCGTCCACCGGGCCTCGTCGGGGTCGACTTCGATGAGTTCGGCCGCGAACGGCAGCGCCTTCTCGCTCAGTCCGGTGCCGGCGGCGAGCTCGGACCTGATCGTCATGAGGTTGTTCGGCACGGTCGATCCGGACCGCCGAAGGGATTCGATCTCCCCTTCGAGTTCGCGGACCTTCGCCCGCGCCTGAGAGAACCGGTCGTGATCGGCATGGCTGGGTCCGGCGACCTGCGTGTCGTCGTCGAGGCTGGAGGCGATCTGGGCCTGCAGTTCGGCGAACTCGGCGGCCGTGGTCGGGGCATGCTCGATGCCGGCCTGCTCAAGCTGGCGAGCCAGCCCAGACCAACGTTCGGCGATGGCGCGGCGTTCGGTTTCGGCGGTGTCGATGCGCTGCTGAAGGTGTTCGGCCTCGGAACCACCGAGTTCCAAAGTGGCCCGTCGGGCCAAGTCGTATTCGTCGACTGCGGCGTCGAAGTCACGTTTGGCGCGGTCGGCGGTGACTTCGAGTTCGACGATCTGCCTGGTCAGCGCCGAAAGGTCGGCGCGGAGGATATCGAGCTCGCGCCGCTTTTGGTACGGCAGCAGAGCTTCGCTGAGCGCGATCGACTTCGCGGCGATGTCGTTGGCAGTCTCGAAACGGGAGGCGGCTTCGCGCAGCTGCAGCAGATGATCGCGCTGTTTGCGCAGTTCGACGACATGGTCATGAGCGTCCTTGAGGTCACCGAACTGTGCGACGGCAGTCTCGGCGAGGTCGAAGGTCACCGGACTTTCGAGCATATGGTCTCGGAAGAGCCGGTCGAGGCTGTCCAGGCTCTTCGCCGACTGTGTTTTATGCAGCAGCTGGAGTGCGGACTCGTCGGCCATGCCGAAGGTTTTGCGCATCCGTGCATAGAACCTCCCGTGGTGGCCGTTCGAGGTGACCACCGCATCAGGATGGTCGGCCTTGAGTTTGCGGGTCTCGAGTCCGGAGCGCGCATAGTGCTGCAGGTCGGAGAGGTCGAGGTCCGCGCGCTCGAGGACACAAGCGTCGGAGAGGTCCGTCGTTTTCGTGCCCGAACCCTTGATGAAGAAGAGTCGGGCCAACGACAGGGGCTTGTCGCTGCCGTTGTCGTAGCGGAGGATGATTCCGCTCCAGGTGGCGCGCGGACGCAGATACTTGCTGACCACCCGGTCCTCTTCGGAATCCGCGGTGCGAGTCCAGGCCCCGCGGACGTAGCTGACGAGGCTGCGCTGGTCGAGGCGAGCGCCCGCGGTCTGAGCGGCGACGTTGAAGCGCAGCCACTTGTCCGGGGTGAGGACTGCGGCGATTCCGTCGAGGAGGGAGGACTTGCCCGAGCCCGAGGGCCCGGTGATGAGGTGGCCCTTGTGGGAGACGGGGATGCGGTGGATGTCGGCGTCGAAGGTGCCCCAGTTCGCGATCTGGATCTCGCTCAGGCGCCACTGACTGCCGACGTCGGGCCGGTTCGCTCCGCGAGCACGCGCCTGGTCGGCGACGAACGCGGCATCGAGCGGGAAGAGTGCCTCGGTCACGCGTCGTCCTCCTCGGTGTCGGCGTCGATGTCGCTATCGGCATCGGATGCGTCGGTGACGGTATTGTCGACGACCGCCTCGGCGATGGAGTCCCCGCCGTCATCAGACTTGCCGTCATAGATCTCACCGGTATCGGTCTCACCAGCGGCGATGCGTTCGTAGACGGCGATGAGCTCGCGCACGCGATCCTCGTCGATGAGGAACTTCACCATGGGAGAGATCTCGAAGCGGTCTTCACCGGCTTTGTGGAGCACACGCAGTCGGTTGCTCATCCGCGACCACGCGCCGTTGAGATTGCGCTGGAAGGTCGATTCGTCCCCTGTGCGGTAGATCGCGAGTCGTTCATAGACCTCTTCGCGATCGACGATGACGCGCTTCTCCCCCGGCGCGGCCAACAGCAGCTGCCGGAGCACCAGCAGCATAGCGGTGTCGAGGAAGGTGAGTCGTTCGCTGCGCACCGCGGCGGGCGCGTCGATCTCGTCGGTGACGATCTTGCGGGTGAATGCGAATTCGTCGACCCGGTCGATGACGAGGTCGAGGAACAGATCGTGCAGGCGCGAACGGACGAGGCCCTCGTCCGCGACGAGGGCTGCCCACAACTGCGGGGCCTGCGTCCCGGACACATACGGGCCTTTGAGCAGTTCGAGCAGCACTCGGCGAGTGCGCTCTCCCAGCGTTCCGGTGTCACCGGACCACAGACCGCTGGGGTTGTGGCTGAGGTCGTCCGCGGAGTCGGCGGATTCCATCGCCGAGGCGACCCCCACCTCGGCGGGGGCTGTGTCGTTGTCGTGGTGGGTGGGGCTCATAGGGTGATGCCTTCGGTGAAGTAGTGGCGGCGGATCGCGGCGGTGCGGACGATGCCGTCGATACCGGCCCAGGTGAGGATTTCGCGGTTGCCGACATCGACGTGGCCATAGGTGCTGGCCAGGGACAACAGGCCGACGACGCTGGCCAGTCCCTGTGTGGCGGGGAAGGTTTCGAGCACCTCCGCGACGGAGGCTTCGTGGGCGGAAGTGACGACGGAGTTGATGTTCTCGGTGAGTTCGGCGAAGTCGATTTCGGATTCGCGGGCGACTGCGATGAGTTCGGCGAAGTCGATCTCGGAGTCCGTGGCCTCGCCGAGTTCCGCTCCGGCGTCGAACTCCTCGGGGTCGTGGAGGATGACCTCGCCGACGCTGCCGAGTGAGACGCTGGAGAGTTCGAGGTCGATGCCGATCTCGTCGTAGGGTTTGAGCTCCTGCGACACGGGCGCGGCCGCGGCGAGACCCTCCTGGAGGAGAGTGCGCATGACGCGGTCGCGTTGGAATTCGTGGGAGTGGACGTAGCGGCGCAGGCCACGGGCGAACTCGGTGAGGATGTCCGAAACCTCGTGAGACCCGTCCTTCATCTGGCGCATCAGGGTGCGCAGGGAACGGCGGGTGGCCAGAGAGAGGGTGGCGGAGAAGTCCCGGTCGAGGATGGCGGCGATGTCGTCGTCGAAGGCCGCGGACTGTTCGGGGTCGCGGACGAGGGCGGAGAACGCCGAGAACGTCCGACCTTCGTCAGAGGACTCGATGAGGTCGACGCCGCGGAACACTTCGTCGAGTACTTGGGACTGGGAGTCCTCGGCGGCGAGGATCGAGACCCGCAGTTCCTGATTGAGTTCTTCGAAGCGGGCGCGCACGCGGGCGAAGTCGGCGGGCAGTCCCTGCGCCTGCTGGAGGATGTCGGAGACGCGTTCGTTGGCTCGCCGCCTGTCGAGGACGACGGAGCGCGGATCGCCGCGGCGGACCCGGGCGATCTCGGCGTCGATGCGGTCGCGTTCGGCGCTCAAGGAGGCGAGGCGGCGAGAGCTGTCCGGGTCGGTGTCGATGGCCAGCTGTCGCACGGATTGGGCGAGGCTGACCAGCCGGGATTCGGTGGCGGTCTGTGGTGGGGTGCGCAGCTGCTCGAGCATGCGGATGGCATCGAAGCCGGCGGCGGAGAGCTCGTAGGTTTCGCCTCTGGCGGCGGTGGCGGGACGGCGGACGAGGATTTCGGCGCGACGCCAGTCATCGCAGTAGGCCTTCGCTGTCCGCAGCGAGAGGTCGAAGTGGTCGCGCAGCTCCTCGAGGTCGGCATCGATGCCTTCGTGCAGATCCTCGGTGTTCATCCTGGTGCCGGGCTTGCCGAGATGAGCGTCGAGGGTTCCGGCCATGACAGCGAGGTTGTCGGCCCGGAGCATGCGCAGGGTGGCATTCGATTCGAGCAGTCGCCGGTAGGCGAGCGCGGATGACAGGGCGGACATAGGAACTATTCTCTGCGCCTAGGCGGGTGCGCGCCAATTCGCGAGTCGGGTGAGGTCAACGGCTGTCTCTCCTCCCTCCGAAGGTGTCAGGGTCAACAGGTCGGTCCTTCTTGGGCATCTTGGCCACGACAAGACAATAGGACTCGAGCACGAGGTCGTGGAGAAGATCGGGATCGAGACGATCGCCGGCAGTTGCGGCGCCGGGTTCGCCGCCGTCATCGCTTCCCTCCCCGGCCACGGTGATCCAGTGCTTCTTGTTCATGTGATAGCCGGGTGAGATCTCCGCATAGGCGTCGCGCAGCACCTCACCGTCGAGGGGATCGATCTTGAGGTTGAGACTCGGAACTCCCCGCAGCTCGTATGCCATCATGAACATCTTTCCGCGCACTTTGTACACGGCATTGTCCGGCCCGAACGGGTGGTCGAGCTCGACCGAGGGGTACTGCATGGCTTGGTCGTTGGCCAAGCGGAGCACGGTGGCGGGGTCCATGCGTGGAGACTAGCAAAGGCCACTGACGTAGGAACTGACGTTAGACTCGAATCATGCCTGAGACCTCACTCCACACCGCCCCTCACCTGCTCTTGGTCGCTCTCGGCGGGACCATCGCGTCGACCGCCAATGCCGCAGGTGGGGTTGCTCCAGCACTCAGTGGGGCAGAGATCGCTGCGGCCGCGGGTCTCGATCAGGTCTGGCCGGATCTGCAGGCTGATTTCACTCAGGTTGCTCAGGTTTCGAGCGCGAATGTCACCCTCGAGATGCTCTTCGACGTCGTCGAACTCGCCCGCTCATCCGCGGCCGATGGAATCGTCCTCACCCAAGGCACCGACACTCTTGAAGAGTCCGCGTTCGGGCTCTGGCTGCTCAATGACTCGAGCACTCACATCGCTGTCACCGGGGCCATGCGCAATCCGACCCTGCCCGGAGCCGACGGGCCGGCAAATGTCCGGGCCGCCGCGCTCACTGCCCTGTCCGACCAGGTCAGAAACCTGCCTGCGTCCCTTGTGTTCAATGACGAGGTCCACGATCCGAGGTTCGCAACGAAGTCGCACACGACCTCGACGGCCGCGTTCTCCTCCGGGCCCATCCTCGGCGCGATCGGATGGCTGAGCGAAGACGATCTCCATCTCCCGCACGCACCCCAGCCTCCGAAATCACCGTTCGCCGGACTTCCCCGTCCGTCTCAACTGAGCAAGGTCGCCCTCGCCGAGGTGGGGATGGGCGAACCGGAAGAGACCCTTGATCTCATCGACGGGTCCGGGTTCGCCGGAGCCGTGATCTCCGGAGTCGGCGGCGGTCACGTCCCCGAGGATCTGATGCCCGCCGTGGCCCGACTGGCCGAGAGGATGCCCGTGGTGCTGGCCTCACGTACCGGTTCGGGTGCGAGCCTGCACCGTACCTACGGCTATCCGGGCGGCGAGATCGGCCTACTCGAAGCGGGACTCGTGCCCGCTGGCATCCTCGATGCCCGCAAGGCCCGCATCGTGCTCAACCTGGCGCTGAGCTTCGGCCTTGACCCCGCCGAGGTGTTTGGTCAATTCAACTGAGCGTCACACCGGCCTGGTCGACCCCCGCACCACGAGTTCCGGGGTGAACTGGCGGTCGTGATGTTCATCCGAGGCCAATGCGTTCTCCTGCAGGAGCGCCTCCACCGCCGTGCGTCCGAGCAGTTCCGCCGGCTGCCGCACGGAAGTCAAGGGCACGATCGTTGAGAACGCATAGTCGATATCGTCGTAGCCGACGATCGCGATGTCCTCGGGGATCCGCAGATCGCTGAACATGATGACTGCCTGCATGAATCCGACCGCCAACAGATCGTTGGCGCAGAAGACCGCGTCGGGCCGCTGATCGTCGGTCAGCGCGACGACCTTCTCCCCCGCGTCCCGTCCGGCGAGGATGGTGAGTTCGGCGGTGTCGAAGACCGGCAACTCGAGTCCTGCTTGACCGGCTCGTTCTCGCGCTCCGGTCAAACGGTCGGCGACCTGTGGCAGCGACTGCTGTCCGCCGATGAACGCTGGTCTCGTGCAGCCACCGGCGATGATGTGGTCGAGTGCCAACCGCCCTCCGGCGATATTGTCCACGGTCACTGACGACAGGGCGTAGCCGTTCGAGTCACGGTCGACGAGCATGACGGGCGTGCCTCTGGACGCAATCGATTCGAGCCCGGACAGGTCTGAGCCAGTCGGGGTGACGAGCAGACCGTTCACTCTCTGTTCGGCGAAGAGGTCGACATATTTCGATTCCCGGGCCTCATCGGTCCCCGAGTCTCCGATGAGCAGTGACAGTCCTGCCTCGTCGCAGGCTTGTCTGGCCCCGTGCGCAACAGACGCGAAGAACGGGTTCGCGGTGTCGAGGACGACGAGGCCCAAACTGCTGCTGTGCCCAGATCGCAGCTGCCTGGCCGCGGCATTGCGAACGAAACCAAGCTCCTCGATCGCGGCGTTGACCTTCGCCGCCGTCGCCTCGGCGACCTTCGACGAACCGTTGACGACATGGGAGACCGTGCCGACCGAGACTCCTGCGCGGTCGGCGACTTCGCGCATGCTCACTTTCGCCATGAGTCTCCCTCTGTCATCCGTTGTACTTACGTCACCTGCGCTGTGCCGTCCGTTATCCGCTCCGCGGCACTCCGCAATTTCGCGGGCAGGCATGTCTCATTGTGCCTGACGCACCGTAATTCCGGCCGCCGCTCCCACCCCAGCTTCCACAACCGCCAACGGCCGTCTTGATGTGACCCGAACGACATGCTAGTGTTCCGAGCAACAATATTGAAACGTTTCAATCACTTCATCTCACCCGGCGGATTCGCGAAGTCGCGATCACCGAGCCATCCTGGAGGAACCTATGAAGGACACAACGACGTCGTCCAAATGGAAGGCCACGGTCGCCGTGGCTATGTCGAACTACATCGAAGCCGGTTCGATCATCGCGATCGCCACGAGCATCAGCCTGTGGCAGACGGAATTCGGCCTCGACAGCATGGCCGTCGGCCTGCTCAGTGCACTGAGTGCCAACGCCTTCGGTGCTGCGATCGGTGCAGCCATCGGCGGTCCGCTCTGTGACCGCTACGGCCGGAAGTTCATCTACACCTACGACCTGCTCCTGTACATGTTCGGCACGCTGTTCGCGATCTTCGCGTTCAACTTCGCCTCGCTGCTCATCGGCTTCGTCCTCACAGGCATCGCCGTCGGTGCCGGTGTCACCGCCGCATGGACCTATATCGCCGAGGAAGCCCCCGACGGCCGTAGGGCCGGCCATGTCGGTGTGGCCCAGCTGGCCTGGTCGATCGGGCCGATGATCGGCTTCCTCCTTGCCGCCCTGCTCGAACCGATGGGTCTGCTCGGCTCCCGCATCATCTTCGCCCACCTCTTCGTCATCGCCTTCATCACCTGGTGGGTCCGCCGCGGACTGAGCGAATCGCGTCGCTGGACGAAGAAGCAGGCCAACCCGAACACCGTGGGCACCTACCGCGGAATCTTCGAGATGTTCACCAAGAAGAAGAACATCACAGCACTCCTCTTCCTCATCGGCGTCTACGGCCTGTGGAACACGGTGGCCGGTCAGGCCGGAATCTTCCAGCCCCGCATCTACGAGGCCACCGGACTCACCGACGCCCGCTCCCAATACCTGCTGCAGGTCCTCGTCTGGGGTCTGACCAGCGCCGCAACCTTCTTCGGCTTCATGCGCTACGGCGACAAGGTCTCCCGCCGCTGGCTCTACGGCTTCGGCGCCGGACTCGGCGCCATCGCCTGGGCCGTGCTCATCTGGGGACCGGCCGGTTGGTTCTCCCTCCTCGTCTTCGCCATCGGCTGGGGCATCTCGTCCGGACTGGGCGCTCAGGCCTTCTACGGGCTGTGGGCGGCCGAGCTCTTCGCCACCCGCTACCGTGCCTCAGCACAGGGCTTCATGTTCATGATCGTGCGCGTCATGGTCGGCGTCCTGTCCCTGTGGTTCCCTCTCATGCTCGAGAAGACCGGCATCCACGGCGTCGGATTCCTCATCGTCGGACTCCTCGTCGCCGCCCTGCTCATCGGCATGATCTGGGCCCCGAACACCCAGAACAAGACCCTAGAAGAGATCGAGATCGAACGCTACGGCCGACTCCTCGATGCCGATCACGCCACCGAGGTGGCCGCGGGCAATATCCACACCGACGGAACCGCAACATCCGGTTCGACCGATTCCACCGCAGTCAGGGAACGCTGAGATGGAGCGGGTGTGTTTCCGCATGCAGGTCGATCCTGCCCGCCTCGATGAGTACGTCGCGGCACACCGGGCCGTATGGCCGGACATGCTCGAGGCTCTCGAATCCACCGGTTGGCGCAACTACTCCCTGTTCGCGGATCCGACCGGCATGGTCATCGGCTATCTCGAAACGGACGACTACGAGGCCGCGCAGAAGGGGATGGAGCTGACGGAGATCAACGCTGCTTGGCAGCAGTCGATGTCTCCGTACTTCGCTGCCGGCGGGTCGTTCGACGCAGGACCGGAACGAATCCGCGAGATCTTCCACCTCGAGGACCAACTCGCTGCGGCCCGGGCCGAAGTTCACCCCGAGTGACCACTGCATCGGATCCAGCGACTCGCTGATTCTTCAGTCCCACAATGCACCCAGCACCACCGCAACATTAAGGAATACCAACTCTCATGAGCACTCGCCCCACCTTCTCCGACATCACCGATAAGCTCGCCGCGCAGGAGATCGAACTGCCCTCCTGGGCGTTCGGCAACTCCGGCACCCGCTTCAAGGTCTTCGGCACCCCGGGCACTCCGCGGGACCCGTTCGAGAAGATCGCCGATGCTGCAAAGGTCCACGAACTCACCGGACTCGCTCCACAGGTGGCCCTGCACATTCCGTGGGACCTCTGCGATTTCGATGAGCTGGCTGCCCACGCTGCCGGACTCGGAGTCCGTTTGGGCACGGTCAACTCGAACACATTCCAGGACGACGACTATAAATTCGGTGCCCTCACCCACGAGGACGAGGCTATCCGCGCCAAGGCCATCGACGCTCATCTCGAATGCATCGACGTCATGGATCGCACTGGATCACGGGACCTCAAGATCTGGTTGGCCGAAGGTTCGAACTACCCTGGCCAAGCGGACATGCGGGGTCGGCAAGATCGACTCCACGAGTCACTTTCCCAGATCTACGACCGCCTCGGCGAGGAACAGAGGATGGTGCTTGAATACAAGTTCTTCGAGCCCTCGTTCTACCACACGGACGTCCCCGACTGGGGCACTAGCTACACCCAGGTCGCAGCCCTGGGCGACAAGGCGCTGGTCTGCCTCGACACCGGCCACCACGCTCCGGGCACGAACATCGAATTCATCGTCATGCAGCTGCTGCGCCTGGGCAAGCTCGGCTCGTTCGACTTCAATTCCCGCTTCTACGCCGATGACGACCTCATGGTCGGTGCCGCCGACCCGTTCCAGCTCTTCCGAATCATCCACGAAGTGATTCGCGGAGGCGGCCTCAACAGTCCCGATATCGCGTTCATGCTCGACCAGTGCCACAACGTGGAGAACAAGATCGAAGGACAGATCCGATCGGTGCTCAATGTCCAGGAAATGACCGCCCGAGCCCTCCTCATCGACACAGAGGCGCTCACCGAGGCTCAGCGGGCCGGCGATGTCATCACCGCCAACGCCATCTTCATGGATGCGTTCTACACCGATGTTCGCAGCGACCTCGCTGATTGGCGCGTCTCCCGCGGACTGCCGGCCGACCCCATCCGCGCCTTCCGCGAATCCGGCTACCAGGAGCAGATCGCAGCCGACCGCGTCGGCGGCACCCAAGCCGGCTGGGGCGCCTGAGCTCGGCGACAGTGGGCGTCCCGACATCGCGGCACCCACTGTCTCGACCCACCTCGCTGCATCACGCACTTCGACACCCGCACCATCCTTTTCGAGGAGAACCATGACCCATCCGACCGTCAACGAACTCATCACCCGCTCGAACTCGCTCGGCGCCGATCGTCGCAATACGAACTTTGCCGGTGGCAACACCTCCGCCAAAGGCACCGACATCGACCCGGTGACCGGCGAAGACGTCGAACTCATGTGGGTCAAAGGCTCCGGCGGAGACCTCGGAACGCTGACTCCCGAAGGTCTCGCGGTCCTCCGCCTCGACCGGCTGCGAGCGATGGAGAACACCTATCCCGGTGTCGACCGCGAAGACGAGATGGTCGCGGCCTTCGACTACACCCTGCACGGCAAGGGCGGTGCCGCACCCTCGATCGACACCGCCATGCACGGGCTCGTCGACGCCGCCCACGTCGACCATCTCCACCCGGATTCGGGCATCGCCATCGCCACTGCGGCAGACGGTGAGGAACTGGCCACAAGGATCTTCGGCGACAAGGTCGTCTGGGTGCCGTGGCGCCGTCCCGGTTTCCAACTCGGCCTCGATATCGCCGCGATCAAGGCGGAGAACCCGCAGGCCATCGGCACCATCCTCGGTGGTCACGGGATCACGGCCTGGGGAGCCACCTCGGCGGAATCCGAAGCCAACTCACGGTGGATCATCGACACCGCGGCCGCTTATATCGCCGAACACGGCCGCCCCGAACCTTTCGGCGCAGAGCGCACGGACTTCGCCGCTCTGCCTGCCGATGAGCGTCAGGCCAAGGCCGCGGCCCTGGCTCCGCACCTGCGTGGTCTCGCCTCTGCGGACAGGACGATGGTCGGGCACTTCACCGATGAACCGGCGGTGCTCGAATTCCTCGCCGGGGAGAAGCTCAACGCTCTGGCCGAACTCGGCACGAGCTGCCCGGACCATTTCCTCCGCACCAAGGTGAAGCCGCTGGTCATCGATCTGCCGGCGGCCACCTCGGTGGAAGAGACCATCGCCGCACTCCCGGCACTGCACGAGGCCTACCGAGCCGATTATGCGGCCTATTACGACCGCCACGCCGATGCCGATTCACCTGCGATGCGCGGGGCGGATCCGGCGATCATCCTCGTTCCGGGGGTGGGCATGTTCTCCTATGGTGCGGACAAGCAGACAGCGCGGGTGGCCGGCGAGTTCTACGTCAATGCCATCAACGTCATGCGCGGAGCCGAAGCGCTGTCGACCTACGCTCCCATCAGCGAGGCGGAGAAGTTCCGCATCGAATACTGGGCTCTCGAGGAAGCCAAGCTGCAGCGGAGGCCTGCACCTAAGCCGCTGGCCGGTCGCATCGCGTTCGTCACTGGCGCCGCTTCGGGGATCGGCAAGGCGATCGCCACTCGCCTCGTCGCCGAGGGGGCCTGCGTCGTCATCGCCGATCTCGACCGGACCAAAGCGCAGGAGGTTGCGACCGAACTCGGGTCGACCGATGTCGCCATCGGCGTCGCAGCCGATGTCTCCGATGAGGCCGGAGTGCAGGCGGCCTTGAATGAGGCAGTCCTCGCCTTCGGCGGTCTCGATCTCATCGTCAACAATGCCGGGCTGTCCCTGTCGAAGTCGCTGTTCGACACGACCGAAGCCGATTGGGACCTCCAGCACAACGTGATGGCCAAGGGGTCGTTCCTCGTGTCGAAGAACGCCGCCCGGATCCTCGTCGACCAAGGGCTCGGCGGTGACATCGTCTACATCTCCTCGAAGAACTCCGTCTTCGCTGGACCGAACAATATCGCCTACTCGGCGACAAAAGCCGATCAAGCTCATCAGGTGCGTCTGCTCGCGGCTGAACTCGGCGAACACGGAATCCGTGTCAACGGCATCAACCCCGACGGCGTTGTGCGCGGTTCAGGAATCTTCGCCGGCGGTTGGGGTGCGCAGCGCGCGAAGACCTATGGGGTGGAGGAGAAGGACCTGGGCAAGTTCTATGCTCAGCGGACCATTCTCGGCCGCGAGGTCGTTCCGGAGAATGTGGCCAACGCCGTCTACGCGCTGTGCACTTCCGACTTCTCGCATACGACCGGCCTGCACGTACCCGTCGACGCCGGTGTCGCCGCGGCCTTCCTGCGCTGAGCCACGTGCGAACGGAGAAACACACGCAAATGGACACCACTGATTCCGCTGTCGGCCTCACTCTCGCCGCGGTCGATCTCGGCGCCACGAGCGGACGTGTCATCTTCGGCGGGGTCGCCGACGGTGTGCTGCGGATGAAACCCGTGGCACGGTTTGCGAATGTGCCGCAGTTCTTGGGCGAGAGCATGCACTGGAACATCCAGTCGCTGTTTGCCGAACTGAGTACGGGCCTCCGGGAAGCCATCCTCAGAAGTCCGGGACTCGTGAGCATCGGCATCGATTCGTGGGCCGTCGACTATGGGCTGCTCCGCGGCGGAGAACTGCTCGGGATTCCGCACCATTACCGGGACGGACGGAATCTGCGCGGTGTCGAAATCGTCCACGAACTCGTCGCCCCTGATGAGCTCTTCACCCACAACGGCCTCCAGCACCTCGACTTCAACACCGTGTTCCAGTTCGCGGTCGAAGCCGAATCCGGGTTCCTCAACCTCGCCGACGCGGCACTGCTCGTTCCCGATCTCATCGGATTCTGGCTGACCGGGCAGATGCGCACCGAACGCACGAACGCCTCGACGACCGGGCTTCTGTCGGTCCGCAACGGAGACTGGGACGCCGACCTCATGGAACGGCTCGGACTGCCGGCCGATCTTCTGCCCGCTCTCGTCTCTCCCGGTGAGAGCATCGGTGAACTCAGAGCACCGGTGGCTGAACGTCTCGGTGCGGTCGAACCGATCCAGGTCACGGCCGTGGGCAGCCATGACACCGCCTCGGCGGTGGTGGCCGTGCCGATGGAGGGGCAGAACTCTGCTTATATCTCCAGCGGAACCTGGTCCCTGGTCGGTCTCGAGATCGACGAACCGGTCGTGACCGAGGAGGCGCGCCGAGCGAACTTCACGAACGAAGGCGGAGTCGACGGAACGATCCGGTTCCTCAAGAACGTGTCCGGTCTGTGGCTGCTCAGCGAATCAATGCGCCAGTGGGAACACGACGCCACCGATGCTCAGCGCAGCTCGGACCTTGAGAGCCTGCTCGCCGAGGCGGCCGCAATCACGACGCCTGTGGCTGTGTTCGACCCGTCCGATGGACGTTTCACCCCACCCGGGGACATGCCCACCCGCATCCGCGACTGGTGCTGTGAGCACGGCATCGACCCTCCCCACACCCGCGCCGAGGTGGTCAGATCCATCCTCGAATCGCTTGCTGCCGCTTATGCTCAGACCATTGCAAAGGCCGAGAAGCTGACGGGACGGAGTGTGGAGACGATCCACATCGTCGGCGGCGGTTCGCAGAACACTCTGCTCTGCCAGCTCACCGCGAACCGCTCCGGCCGCAGAGTGCTCGCCGGTCCCGTCGAGGCGACGGCGATCGGCAATCTGCTCATCCAAGCGCGAGCGGTCGGTCAGGTCGATCCGACCAGCAGCTTGGACGAGCTGCGTCAGGTCGTGAGGAACTCGTTCTCCGTCACCGAATACCTGCCTGGCTGAACAGCGTTGCGATCCGCAAGGCAAGAAAGAGGCGGCGTCGGCCAGAACTGGCCGACGCCGCCTTTTCCATGCCTAAGATAAACGGTGTCAGGAGACGCAGTGCCTCTTCTTCAGAATCCTGTCAGCACCTCTGACAGATGCTCGACCTGCGGGTCAGCTGCGAAGCAGTCGCTGACGAGTTCTCGCCACTTGCTGTACGCCTCGGATTTCCGGAATCCGACGTTGTGGTCGTCGACCGAGTCCCATCGAATACTAAGGTGATAGATCCCGGCACGTTCGACTGAGCGTTTGAGAGTGAGCGTACGTGCCCCGGTTGCCCTCTGAAAGAGAGGCACGGCCTGCCGGACGCCGTCTTCGAACTCGGCTTCGCAGCCTTCCTTGATGGTGAAGACGGCTGATTCCTCGACCGATTCGGTTCCCGACGGCCCGCTGCTGTCGGTGGATTCACCGTCGATGCGTCCGTATTCGCCGGTCTCTGTCATTGTTCGAGTGGCATCAATCGAACCGTAGGTCCAGAAGATCCGCATCGGTTCCTCGTCCGACGCGTTCTCGAAGTGGTGAGGAATGTTTGCGGGCACGAAGGTCGTGTCGTAAGTAGAAAGTTCCGTCCGCTCTCCGTCGATGTCGACGACGGCAGTACCTTCGACGACCATGACGGATTCGGCGACATTATGGGTGTGGTGACCGATCTTCGAACCCGGGTCGAACTGCGTCGTACCGTTGAGAAAGCTCGCAGCCCCACGGCCATAGGTCACCAGCGGCACAGTGCGGGCACCGCCGCCCCGGTTCTTCTGCGGCAGCTCTGCAGGGCGCAAGATCTGTGTCGGCTGAGAAGTGATCCTTGCAGTCATACCGATTCCTTTCCGACCCAGAGGGTCTTCATGTTGACGAACTCGCGGATTCCGTAGCTCGATAGTTCGCGGCCATATCCCGAGCGTTTGATCCCTCCGAATGGAAGGCGGGGGTCCGAGGCCACCTGGCCATTGATGAATACAGCTCCGGCTTGGATCTTTCGAGCAATCGCAGTGGCATTTTCGACGTCACCGGAGAAGATCGTCGCGCCCAGACCGAATTCGGTGTCATTGGCCAGACGGACCGCTTCCTCGGTATCAGCGCAACGAGTCACCGAAGCGACCGGACCGAACGTCTCCTCACTGAACGCGGCACTGCCGGGTTCGACTCCATCGAGGATCGTCGGCGGGTAGAAGAACCCCGGGCCGTCGGGCAGCTCCCCGCCGATCAGGCAGGTCGCACCGGCGGCGATGGTCCGCTCCACCTGATTGTGGAGTTCGGTCCGCAGATTCTCTCTGGCCATCGGCCCGATCTGCGTATCGGGATCCCGCGGATCACCGACGATAAGGGCCTTGGCCCGTGTGGTGAACTTCTCGACGAACGCCTCGGCGATCGCTTCTTCGACGATGAAGCGTTTGGCGTTCACGCACGACTGTCCGGTCGTATTGAACCTCGATTTCACAGCCACGCGGGCTGCCTCGTCGATATCGGCATCGGCGAGGACGATGAAGGGATCAGAGCCGCCGAGTTCGAGAACCTGCTTCTTCAACACTCCGCCGGCCTGCGATGCCACGAGCGCACCGACCTCAGTCGAACCGGTTAGAGTCACAGCCGCGATCCTGGGATCCTCGATGATTCCGCGGACGTCGCTCGAGTCGACGATGATGGCACGGAACAAGCCTTCCGGAGTGCCTGCGGCGTCCATGATC
Source organism: Brevibacterium sp. Lmc1 (assembly GCF_057654315.1). Lineage (NCBI taxonomy): Bacteria > Bacillati > Actinomycetota > Actinomycetes > Micrococcales > Brevibacteriaceae > Brevibacterium > Brevibacterium sp. Lmc1. The sequence goes on from NZ_CM172803.1 coordinate 3,768,659, forward strand.
TCCTGGATGAGCAGGGCACAGCCGGCGACGTTGTTCGCGTGCTTGAGGATGGCCGCATTGCCTGCCGCAAGGGCAGGGGCGGCGAATCGGAAGAACTGCCAGAACGGGTAGTTCCACGGCATGATCGCCAGCACGACTCCGAGCGGATCGAAGACGACTCCCGACGTCTCGGCGTCGGATTCGATCTCTTCGAAGTCGAGGAATCGGGCGGCATTGTCCGCGTAGTAATCAAGAGTCTTCGCGGACTTGAGGACTTCTGCCCGCGCCTCGGTGACGGGTTTGCCCATCTCCGTGGTGATGAGTTCGGCCGCCTCGTCGACGCGGTCCCGCAATTCCTGGGCGATGCGAGTAAGCAGTTGGGTACGTTCAGCGATCGGCTGCTCACCCCAACTCGCCTGGGCTCGCATTGCGGCGTCGAGGGCGTGGTCTACGTACTCCGCAGTGTGCAGGTCGATGGTGGTCAGCTCGTCCCCGGTAGCGGGGTTGATGGATGTCGGCACTGGCAGCTCCTTGTCAGAGGTGGAATTGGTCGGTCAGAGGTCAGGGAAGATCGACAGAGGCCTCACTGCCGAGTTCCTCCATGTCTTTCCAGGTCTGTTCCGGATATTCGATTCCGCCGAGGCGGATCGTCGTTGCGGCGTTGTGGTCTTCGATCTCGCCCGGCAGGAAGACCTGGTCGTGTCCGTGGGCGAGAGGTGTCGAGTGCATCTGTCCGACGAGTTCGGCGATGCGGGCGTCGAATTCTTCTGCCGTTCCCAGTGCGCGAGGATCGACGGCGATGAAGAGATGACTGGTACCGCTCTTCTTGTCGGCCTCGTAAGGACCGTGAATGTCAGTGCCCACGGCACCGCCGAGGAGCGCACCAGTGAAGATGTCCATCATCAGGCTGATGGCATACCCCTTGTGTCCGGCCATCGGCAGGATCACCCCGTTGATCGCCTCGGCGGCGTTCGTGGTTCTCCGCCCTTCGGCGTCGAGAGCCCAGCCGTCGGGGATGTCTTCTCTACGCTGGTCGGCGAGGTAGATCTTCCCGCGGGCCACGGCCGTGTTTGCGATGTCGAGGGCGATCTGGCTGTCGCCATAGGGTGCGGCCATCGACCAGGGGTTCGTACCGATCCGCTTTTCACGGCCGCCCCAGGGAGCCATGGCGGGTGAGGCATTGGTATAGAGCATGGCGGCGAATCCTTCTGCAGCGATGCGTCGGGTGTAGTACATGGCCATGCCGAAATGGTTGGAGTTCCGCACTCCCACTGCGCCGATCCCGTTCGTACGTGCTCGGTCAGCAGCTTCGCGTGCGATCCTGTCCGTGAGTACCTGACCTATGCCGTCGTCTCCGTCGAGGAGGAGCATGCCACCGGTGTCCGCCACCACGCTCGGTTCCGACTTCGCCTTCATCGCGCCGGTGCGCAGGCGAGCAACGTACCAGGGCAGACGGAGCAGACCATGGGACTGGTGCCCCCATAGGTCAGCTTGGACCAGAGAGCCGGCGACGAGATTCGCATCTGCGTCCGGTACCCCGTGGAAGCGGAGGACAGATGCGGCGAACTCGATCCACCGTTCCGCGTCGGTCCGTGCTCGCGACGACGTCGTTGTTGTGCTCATGGGGCTCACTTTCGAACGTGATGATTTGTCCACTCGACCATTACGGTACACACTTGGGTATACCTAATTCAAGATGGAAGGAAGATCATGTACAGCGTATGGGTCACCCTGCAGGTCATAGCTGAACGAGAAACGCACTTCCGCGAGGCGATCGCGGCCAATGCCGCAGCGTCGATCACCGACGAGCCCGGCTGCCTGTCGTTCGACGTCATCGAGCTCGACCCAGAGAAGCTCGTCTTCGCCTTCTATGAGCGCTATGCCAGCCCCGAGGCATTCCACGAAGCGCATCGACAGACTCCGCACTACTGTGAATGGCGGAAGGCAGTGGAGACCGACGTGGTCCCCGGATCCCAGGTCGTGACGACCGGAAATCTGTGGTTGCAGAAGTAATCAGCTAGGGCGCGATATCGACGTCCGCACCACGCCCGGCAGTCGATTTCAGGAGCGCGTCGAAGATCGCTCGATCAACGTGGAAGAGATGCTGCTGGCACGCACTCATCGCGCGTTCGGCATCCTTGTCCACGATGGCGGCACACATATCGATGTGTTCCCGTACAGATTCCTGCAGACGGGCGATGTCGGCGTGCGCCATACGCCGCAATCGGCGCGCCTGCGGGCGGAGATCAACGATTCCGCGCGCCAGGAACTCATTCGGCGTCAGCTCGATCACCAGCTCATCGAAGGCTTTGGCCAGCTTCGCGAATTCCTCGGCGAACTCGGTGGAATAGGGGCGCCCGACCAGTTCGGCAAACTGTTCACGTAGCGCCTTGAATCGGGCAGTCAGGCCCGGCTCATCCGCGAGTCGACCGACGATCAGCTTGATGGCGGCAGGCTCGAGCAGCCTGCGATACTCGAAGATCGCTCGCGCCTGCCGCAGCGAAAGACGAGATACGACCGGGGCCCTGCGCGGAGCAATCTCAACGAGCTGTTCGGCAGCCAGCCGGCGCAGAGCCTCGCGCACGGGCGTCCGTGAGGCTCCGGTCCGTTCAACGATGTACGCCTCCGGCAGCGACTGCCCGGGAACCAGTTCTCCGGACTCGATCGCCTCCCGCAGGTCCCGATAGACCACATCGGTCTTCGCGAGTCGACCTCCGACCGGGGACTGGTGCTCCAAATCACTCATGTGTATATTGTAGTACGCGCTTGCGTATACCTATTTGAATACCTACTGGTCCAAAGCGATTGTGCCGACGACCTGACACCGACTCGAAAAGGAGCAACGATGCTCGTCATCCTCGGCTTCGCCATGGTTGCCGTGTTCATGTATCTGGTCATGAGCAAACGAGCCACTCCGATTGCCACGCTCATACTTATCCCGCTGATTTTCGGTGCATTCACGGGCGCCGGACTCGGCATGGGCGACATGGTGGTCGACGCTGTCCTCGAACTCGCACCGACCGCAGCCTTGCTGTTCTTCGCAATCATCTTCTTCGGCACGATGATCGACACCGGACTCTTCGACCCACTGGTGCGACTGATCCTGCGCTTCGTCAAGGGCGACCCGGTCAGGCTCGTCGTAGGCACAGCTCTGCTGACCTCGGTCGTGTCTCTGGATGGGGATGGCTCGACGACGTTCATCATCGTCACCTCAGCAATGCTGCCGCTCTATCTGCGGCTGGGCCTGAGTCCGGTCGTGCTCACAGTCGTCGCGGCTCTGTCCAATGGTATGCTCAACACCGTGCCGTGGGGCGGTTCGACTTCACGGGCCTCGGCGGCACTCAACGTCTCCCCCGTCGACATCTTCATACCGATGGCCCCGGCAATCGCCGCGGGGCTCATTGCCGTCATCGTCGTGGCCTATCTGCTGGGACTGTCCGAACGGCGACGGATCGGAACAGTCAGCCTCGAGGCTCACTATGGTGACGCGTCCTCTGATGATTCTGCTGGGCACAGTGGATGGACTGCGCGCGCGGAGACCGGCCCTCCGAACAGCTCAGGTGACGGCGCAACGAGTGAACCGGGCACCGTCGACCTCCTCGAGCGTCCCAAGGCGCGGCCGAAGCTGATCTGGTTCAACCTCGCGCTCGTCATTTCTGTCATGGTCGTTCTCGTGCTCGACTTCACCGAGCCGGCGGTCATCTTCATGACTTCAACTGCCATCGCTCTCGGTGTGAACTTCCCACGGATCAAGGAGCAGCAGGAGCAGATCGTCGCTCATGCAGAAAGTGTGGTCAGCGTCGTGGGCATGATCTTCGCCGCCTCGGTTCTCACCGGAATCATGGGCGGCACGGGAATGGTCGATGCGATGGCACGATGGCTGGTCTCGATCATTCCGGACGGAGTCGGCGGTTTCATGCCGGTGATCGCCGGCGTCCTCAGCATTCCGCTGACGTTCATACTCACCAACGACGCCTTCTACTTCGGCATCCTGCCGATCCTGTCGGAGACCGCCAGCCACTTCGGAATCTCCCCAGTCGAGATGGCACGGGCCTCGCTCGTCGGGCAGTCGCTGCACCAGTCAAGCCCTCTGGTTGCATCGTTCCTTCTGCTCATCGGATTGGCCAACGTCAACCTCGGCGATCATTTCCGCAAGGTACTCATTCCCGGCACCGTCGTCGCACTCGTCATGCTCGCCGTCGCCGGGCTGATCGGTGCCTACCAGATCTTCTGACCCCAAGGATCGGGCCGTGATCGTCCACATCTCAACTCAAAGGAACGAACGATGATCGTCATCCACACAGCTATCGCCATCATCATCATGGTCGCAATGATCATCTGGGCCAAGGTCAATCCGGTGATTGCGCTGGTCGTCGGCGCGCTCTATATCGGCATCGCCGGCGGCCTCGGTCTCGCCGGATCCGTCACCGCTCTCGCCGAAGGCTTCGGCGACATCATGGTCGATGTCGGCCTCCTCATCGGGTTCGGGGTGCTCATAGGAGCACTGCTCAATCAGCTCGGCGCACTTCGAAAGACCGTCGATCTGCTCGTCCAATTCTTCGGGCCGAGGAGACTTCCCTATGCCATGGCGTTGGCGCTCAACGCCTTCTTCCCGTCTATCTATCCAGATGTTCAGCTGGTGCTCGCCGCACCGCTGGCGCGCAATGCGTCATCTCGACTGGGACGAAACGGCCTCGGGCTGATGGCCGGTGCCCTGGTGGTCGGAATACCTGTCGGAGTCGTCTTCGTCGCGCCCGGCCTAGGTGCCGTATCCATTGCAGGGCTTCTCAACGTCCCGTTGAGCACTTCGCTGCTCTGGGGTCTCATCGTCGCACTGTCATCTACTCTGCTCAGCCTGCTGCTCTACGCGGAGCTTCTGCGCCGCGGGTGGTGGAATACGGAGAAAGACGAGACTTCTGATGACGTCTTAGCTGAGCCCGGCAGCGCCGTTTCGGAGACAGGGTCGGGCCGAAACCCTCCTCTCGGAGTCTCCATGCTGTCGGTGCTCATTCCCATCGTCTTCATCGCCGGCGGTGCAATAGCTCGGACCTTCGGAATCGAGAACACGGTCCTCGAGTTCCTCAGCGAACCGGTGTTCGCCCTCTTCGTCGGTCTGGTCTATGCGTATGTGCTCTCTCGCTTCACCGCCGGTCGCAAAGCAACGGACTTCGCATTCGGCACGGGCTTGGAGACCTCCGGCAACATCCTTCTCATTACCGGACTCGGTGGTTCGCTCGCGGCAGTGATCAAGAAGACCGAACTCAGCGACGTGCTCACGGGCCTTTTCTCGGCCGAAGCCGGAATAGGAATCATTGCTGCCGTAGTCCTTTCGTGGATCATCGCCGCGGTCTTGCACGTGGCGATCGGGTCGATCAATGTCGCCGCAATCACCGCCGCAGGGATCATCGGCCCTGCGACTGCGGGCATCGACGCTCCGCCGGTCATCATCGGGTTGGCGATCTCCGCCGGCGCCGTATTCGCGGTCCATTTCAACAGCAACTTCTTCTGGATGTTCTCTTCGCTTCTCGGCCTCACCACACGTGGAGCTTTGAAGTCGATGACACTGATGACGGCGGTCGTCTCAGTCGTGGCACTGCTGATCACGATTCTCCTTGCCACCGTAGTGAGCTTCGTATGACCGAGTTGATCCTCATCGGCTCGAGAACGACCGAACAGCGACACGCTCGAGGCGTCGGAGTCTCCTCTTGGTCGCGCTCCGGCTCGCAGAGACCGTGGACCTATCTGGCCAATCTGCCGCTGACGAATCCGTCCTGGCTCACGGCGGGTGATCCCGGTATCGTATATGCGCTGCACGGTGATGGTCACCACGTCTCCGCTCTCCGCTGCGATCCCGAAGGAATGCTCTCACTGACCTCGACCTTGGACTGTGGCGGAAGCAATCCAGTCCACGCCGTTGTCACCACCGACCGTAGGCTCATCATCGCCAACTACGCTTCGGGCACCCTGGCTGCACTGCCCATCGATGACGATGGAAGCCTCGGCGAAGTCGATTCTGTCGTCGACCTCAATTCGCTCGGGCAGAGCCGCGGTGCATCAGAATCGCATCCGCACCAAATACTCCTCACCGACGACGGTTTCGCATACGTCCCGGATAAGGGGACAGACCGAGTCTTCACTATCGACCTCAACCGCTCGACGCCCCGAGTCATCGACGTTCTCACCTTCGAATCCGGTACGGGACCCAGGCACGCGATATTCGACGTTTGCCACCCATCTCGGCTTCACCTCGTCGGTGAACTCGACTCGACTTTGCGTACTTGCGAAATCAAAGAGAGCCACTCGCTCTCTCCTGTTGCAGTCTCGTCGACATTACCCGGGGAGAGCTGGGGCCACGATTCAACAGCCGCCGGCATCGTCGGAGTCAGAACCACAAGTGGGTCTCGGATTTATGTCTCCAACCGAGGAGACGATTCACTCGCCGCATTCTTGGTTACGCAAGATGGCGCCCCTAAAGCTGCCGGATTCGAAAAATGTTCGGGACGCACACCGCGCTTCATTACTGTCATCGACGATCAGCTGGTGACTGCACACGAAGACAGTGATTCGGTGTCGGTCTCCGACATCAACCCCTTAACTGGTGAGATTTCGCCGCCGCGAACAGCGGCACAGACAGGCAGCCCCGTTTCCGTCATCGCGATCGACCCTGAGCGATCAGTCTGACAACTCGACGGTCTGCAAGACGCAGCGCGGCAAGCAAGCGACCTGCCCGGCACCCACAGTCAAGTGACCGCCAGGCAAGTCCGCAATGCTAGAAGCCTCAGCTCTCGGCACCGACAGCCACGACCATCTTGCCGAAGTTTCCGCCGGTGAGCAGATCGTTGAAGTATTCGGGAGCCTTCTCGAGACCGGGACGGATATCCTCGCGGAAGCGAACCTTGCCCTCCTTGAGCCAGCCGCTCATGTCCGTAAGGAACTGCGGGGTCAGACGCTCGGCGAACTCGGTCTGGATGAATCCGCGCACGAGCAACGACTTCGTCAGGATGTTGCCCATGAGCGCTCCCGAACGGTCCGGCCCTTCGGGCAGCGAGGTGAGGTTGTAGTTGGCGACGAGACCGCACACGGGCACGCGACCGAAGGTGTTCAGACGCGGCAGCACAGCGTCGAAGACCTCCCCGCCGACGTTCTCAAAGTAGACGTCGATGCCCTGCGGCACCGCCTCCTTCAGCTCCTGCCGCAGGTTCCCCGTGCGGTGGTCAAGTGCCACGTCGAAACCGAGCTCTCGCAGGTGAGCGACCTTGTCCGGGCCGCCGGCGATGCCGACGGCGGTCGCTCCCTTGATCTTCGCGATCTGGCCGACGACGGATCCGACGGGACCGGTCGCAGCGGCCACGGCCACGGTCTCGCCGGCCTTGGGCTGACCGATCTCGAGCAGACCCGCGTACGCAGTGAACCCGGGCATGCCGAGCACACCGAGGTGGGTGGAGATCGGTGCGATCTCCGGGTCGATCTTGCGCAGGTGTCCGGTCGACTCGACCGAATACTCCTGCCAACCGCCGTAGCCGAGCACGATCTCACCGGCGGTGAAGCCCTCGGCATTGGATTCGACGACCTCGGAGACGGTGGCGCCGACCATGACATCGCCGACCTCGACGGGCTTGGCGTAGGACTTCGCGTCCGACATCCGCCCGCGCATGTACGGATCGAGCGAGAGATAGAGGGTGCGCAGCAGCACCTGCCCCTCGCCCGGGGTCGGCACAGGTACCTCGTCGAGCAGGTAGTTCTCTGCAGTGGGAGCGCCCACGGGGCGCGAGTTCAGGCGAATCCGATGGTTGGTCGTCATGGAGACGGTTCCTTTCAGCAGCAGATCATTCTTCGCTTGTGTGCTTCATTGGGGCGACAGGTGCATCCGCGACGATCACCGATGCTGTCGGTCATAACAACCATTCGGGATCGCCCGATGTTCCTGATCGAACGATTTTTCTGACACCGAGGCGGCACCCAGTCGAACCTTCCCCACCAGATCGCGGGCCACCGTCTCCCATTCGGGATCGAAGGCCCACCCGAAATCGCCGAGGTGGTCGAGCAGATGGCTGCCATTGTCTCGGATGATCTCCGACCACTCCTTCGGCCACGCGCCGTAGTTCGCCGCCGCGGCGAGTTCGTCGACGTCCTTGAACACGGCACCGGTCGGATCGAGCCGACCGTCCTCGGCGTGCAGGGGCATAGACGCGATCGGGAAGGTGATATCGAGGATGTGATCGCTGGTGAACAGCGCATCATCGCTGCGTCGGTGTGAGGTCTCAAGATTGATGTACCACTCGACCCGCACGGCGCCGGACTCTGGACGATCGACATCATCCCCAGCATCTTTGAGCAGCACCCATACGGAGAACGGAGCTTCGGTCGGGACGATCTTGAGCACTCCACGACCCCGCCACGTGCCCTCGACATTGATCCTCGTCGGCGCCTCGGCGATGGGACGAAACCGTGCCTTCAACGGCACATCGTGGGCGTTCGTGTCTTCCCACCCGACGATGCGGGTCTCCTGCGTCGGCGTACCCCCTGCCAACCACAGAACAGAGCCGGACGGCCCGTCGGCGATGACACGCATCGGTCGTGCCACCTCGGCGAGGTCGCGGTTGAAGTCGAAACGCCGGAACGTCCAGGTCACGGTCTGCCCCGGAGTCCAGTACGGCGCCTTCCCCACGGGTCTGACCTGGGACGGAGTGGGGATCGTGAACGGATCGCGCAGGCTCATGCGGGCAGTCTATGCGTCGGGCATGGGCGAGCGCTGAAGACCGACCACCCGTGAAGACCTGGGCGGCGAGGTCATAGAGTGGGGCCATGAACGACTCCGATGACGCAGCGGCTCAGACCCCCTCGGCAGCCCAGACCGCACCCACTGCCCCGACCGCGAACCCTGCCCCGGAGACGACGATCGGTCGCGCCTTCGAGGTCCCGGAAACGATGACCGCTCCACCGCGCACCGATGCCGAAGTCCCCGACTACGTCCGCGCCCTCGGCTTGCCAGGCCTCGCTGACATCCACGTCCACTTCCTTCCGCAGAACGTGCTCGACAAGGTGTGGGAGTACTTCGACAATGCCGCGGACAACTACGGCCGCGACTGGCCGATCACCTACCGGTACGACGCGGACACCCGCCTGGAAATCGTCCGCGAGCTCGGCCTGCGCGCGATCCCGGCCCTGACTTACCCGCACAAACCCGGAATGGCCGCGTGGCTGAATGAATGGAACGCCGAGTTCGCCGCCGCCCACAACGACGTCATCCACTGCGGCACCCTCTATGCCGAACCCGAATCAGCCGACTACGTCCAGGCCGCACTTGCCGCCGGGGCGACGCTGTTCAAGGTCCACGTCCAGGTCGGTGTGTTCTCCCCCGACGACGAGGTCCTCGACCCTGCGTGGAAAGCCCTCGAAGAGGCCCGCGTGCCGATCGTCATCCACGCTGGATCCGCTCCCCTGCCGGGCACGTACACCGGGCCGCAGGCGGTGGCGAACGTTCTGTCCAAGTTCCCACGGCTGAAGTTCGTCATCGCCCATATGGGCATGCCCGAGTACGACGAGTTCGCCGATCTCGCAGAGAGATTCGACAACGTCTATCTCGATACGACGATGTTCGCCTCCGGGTATTTCTCCACCCCCGCCGAGGTGACCCCCGCCTACCGTGAACGCCTGGCCAGGCTTGAGGACAAGGTCATCCTCGGCTCTGATTTCCCGAACATCCCCTATCCCTATGTCGATCAGATCTCCGGACTGGCAGGGTTGGGCCTCGGCGATGATTGGATGCGCTCGGTGCTGTGGACCAACGGCGCGAAGGTGCTCGGGCTCGACTGAGTCTCAGCCGTCGCGGGGCACTCGGTCGGCGCCGACGACCCCGGTGAGCATCTCCTCGGCGATGGGTGCACCGCGTCGGATGACGCTGATCTGACCGGTCGATTCGAGGATCACGCATGCCACCTCATCGCGGTTGCGGATGCCGGCAGATCGCAGTTTGGCGATGAGTTCGTCGTGGTCGACGTGGCTCTTCGACAGGTTGTCCTTGAGGATCTCACGACCGGCCATGAGCACCACCGCCGGGGAGTTGACGACGCTGCGCACGAATCCGAAGCGTCGGCCGAATCCGCTGAGCGCCTGCAGGATCAGCAGGGTCGCCAGACCCAGGATTCCGGCCGCCAGGGTCGGGGTATCGCCGAGGATGGACCGCCCGATGATCGCTCCCATCGCGATGATCGCGGCCACGTCGAAGCTCGACAGGCTCGCCAGAGTGCGCTGGCCGAAGATGCGCAAGAGCAGAATGATCCCGAAGTAGAAGGCCACACATGAGACGACGATCCTGACTGCGTCGACCCAGTTGAGCCCGTATTCCATCCAATCCATGAGAACCTCCGGAACGGATGATACGCCTGCCCCGGAATCGGGGCTCTGTATTGCGCCTGGAGTTCAGCGCCTCGCACCCGGTTCAGCACCTCGTCTGGGACTCAGACCGAGCGCAGCCATTCGTCGACGGTCACGTCGGACATCCTCGGTGACGGTGGGATGAGGCCGTCGCGGGCCATCGGCCCGGGCAGGGGAATACCGACGACTTTCGACGGCTTCACACCCGCCTTCCGGGCACGTGCAGCGGCAAGTCTGCGGGCGATCTCAGCGAAGTCGCTGATCTCGGGACCGGCGACCTCGATGGTGCCGCGCTCGCGTGCGTCGATGGCTTCGGCCATCATGCGGGCCGCCTCGGCAACAGCCAGGGCCTGCACGCGCATCTTCGGCACGAAGCGCAGCGGCCCGGCCTTGACCGTCATCGTGTCAACGAGTTCGAACCACTGAGCCGACCGGAACATCAGCAGCTGCTCGCCTGGGACGAGCCGGCGAAAGATGCGCTCCTGCATGGCTTTGCCCTGGTAGTAGCCCATCATCCGCGACTCGGCGGCCTCGGGGCGGAACGCGATCGACAGGACGGCCACGGAGGTGCCGGGCTGCTCGGCGGCCGCCTCGGCGATCGAACAGGAGCTGCGTGAGAAGAAGTCGATGGCTTTCTGGGCGTTCATCGTCAGCTGGTTGACGCAATCGACGAGGACGTCGCTGCCTTCCGCTGCCTCGGTGACGCCCTGCCCAGTCACCGTGTCGACCCCGCTCCCGCGATGGGCGGCGATAACAGTGTGGCCGCGTTCGCGCAGCTGGGGCACCAACTGCGCGCCGAAGGTTCCGGTGGCTCCATAGACTGTGATCTGCATGCTCGTCGACCCCTCAGACGCCGCATGGGCGGGCCCGAAGTCGAGCCCGCCCGTGCGCCGGTCGTTTCTCAGTTCTGGTTGACTGTGACAGTACCAGTATCGGCCGTGGCCGAGATCGGAACGAGGATCTTGCCCTTGGCTTCCTTCGGGTCATCCGCCACATCGTACTTCTTCAGATCGGAGGCGAGGTCGACGGAGCCGTCATTGGACTTCGCGTTGATCCGGTAGAAGAAGTCCTTATCAAGCTCTTCCGAGGTGAGCTTGAGATTCGGCACTCGCATGTCGATCGAGCCTTCTTCTGTCTTCGCGATGATTCCGCCGGTGGGCATCGCCTGATTGGTGAAGTCGAGATCGACGGTTCCCGTCGAACTGACCACGTCGATGCGGTCGCTGACGGTGAGATTCTCTCCTTCGATGGCGCCGACCCCCGTCTTGGCCGACACCGTCCCGAAGTCACCGTCCAGGTAGGTCGCACCCCAATCGCTCGTGGTCCGCACTTTCTCAGCCGAACCGGTCACGTTCGCGGTTCCACCGCCGGTGTCGGCGTTGATCTCGGCGAAGTCACCGGTGACATCGAACCGGCCGTAGTTGCCGTCGAAGTCCAGCGCAAGGTCTTTCGCCTCACTGGTCGGGATGGTGACGGTCAACCTGGTGTTCTCGAGTTTCCCGCCGTTCTTCACGGCCACCTCGGCGGTATCGGCTCGACTGTCGACCTCAAGGTTCGCGGAGCTGTCGCGGGGACCGGTGCCGGTGAGCTTCACGGTCGCCTCGGCGACGTCGGCGGTCTTGATGTCGACGGCACCACCGGAGTCGAGGCCGATCTTGAGTTCCTTCATCGCCTTCGGCAGCGGTTCAGACGATTCGATCCGCCCGTAGTCGAGGCGGGAAGCACCTTGGGCGGTGCTGACGATGACGGGGACGAGGAGGACGACGGCGGCGAGGATGATCAGGACCGCGCGCAGACCGACGCGGGCGGATTCGCTGATGCGCACTGTGGCAGGCATTCTAGGCTCCGAGGAATGTGAGGACGGCGAGGACTCGGCGGTTCTCCGAGGTGTCGGCGGTGAGGCCGAACTTCGTGAACACCGAGGAGATGTGCTTTTCTACGGCACCGGCACTGAGGTAGAGGGTGCCGGCGATCGCGGCATTGGACTTGCCTTCGGCCATGAGCTGGAGGACTTCGATCTCGCGGGGGCTCAGGGTCGACAGTCCGTCCTTCTTGCGCGTGCGCACAAGGATCTGGGACACGACCTCCGGGTCGAGAACGGTGCCGCCGCCTGCGACCTCGTCGACGGCAGTGAGGAAGTCTTCGACGTCGGCGACTCGGTCCTTGAGCAGGTAGCCGAAGCCGCCGGTGTTCTCGGCGATGAGTTCGGACGCGTACTGCTCCTCCACGTACTGGCTGAACACGAGGACCTTGACGTCCGGGTTCTGCTTGCGGATGAGGACGGCGGCGCGGATGCCTTCATCGGTGAACGTCGGGGGCATGCGCACGTCGATGACGGCGAGGTCCGGCGGATCGTTGTGAACGACGGCGAGGAGTTCGTTGGCGTCGGGCACGGCGGCGATGACCTCATGTCCGGCGTCGGCGAGCAGCCTTTCGAGTCCGGCCCGCAGGACGGCAGAGTCTTCAGCGATTACGATGCGCATGGCACCTCCACAACTACAGTCGTTGGCCCACCTGCGGGGCTGGTCAGGTTCAGTGTGCCACGAGCGGCTTCGACCCGGTCGATGAGGCCGGCGATCCCGGTGTGACGCCCCGTGCGGTCGACACGTGCACCGCCGTGGCCGTTGTCGGTGACGACGATCTGCACACCGCTCTCGATCGGGGCGATGAACACGCTGGCGCGAGTGGCGCCGGAGTGCTTGGCGATGTTCGTCAGGCATTCGGCGACGACGAAGTAGGACACGGCCTCGGCTTCACGCCCGATCCGCCCCTCGAGGCGGACATCGACGTCGACGGGAATCGTCGACCGTCCGGCCAGGGCGGAGACCGCGGCGTCGAGTCCGCGATCGGTGAGGACAGCGGGGTGGATTCCGCGGGCCAGCTGGCGGAGTTCGTTGACGATGCCCTTGGCTTCGGTATGGGCTTCGGCCACAAGTTCCTTCGCCTTCTCCGGATCTGTGTCGATCTTCGTCTTCGCCATGCCCAAGGTCATGGTCAGGGCGACGAGGCGGGGCTGGGCTCCGTCGTGGAGGTCGCGTTCGATGCGCAGACGTTCCGCCGCGGCCGCCTCGAGGCCGGCCATGCGGGCCCGATCGAGTTCCGTGACCTCGGCCTGCAGCGCCACGGTGCGGGCCGGAGCGAGCAGCGCCCGGTCGAGGGCGCGGTCGAGCAGCGGGGCGAACCACAGGATGGCCAAGGAGCTGGCGAGGACGATGACGGAACCGATAGCCACACCGATGCGGGCCGGTCCGTCGATGGTTTCGCCGATGAAGAAGGTATTGACTCCATGTGGGTTGATGGCGGCGAAGATGCCGAAGATCGATCCGCAGATTGCGGCGATGGTGCCGGCGACGACGATCAGGCCGAGGAGCATCTTGATGTAGTGGTGGGCGGTCGAGCGCCAGAAGGCACCGGATTTCACCTGCAGCCAACGGTTGTGGAGGAAGCGGCCCATGCCGGGATCGCGATTGCTGCTTTCGATCTTCGGGACGGGGATCTTATCGGCGTAGATGAGTTCGGCCCGGTAGCGTTCGGCGTTGTTCGCGCCCTGCTGGACGAGGACCCAGACGAGGAGGGCGAGGACGCCGAGACCGAGGGCGAAGATGCCGCCGATTCCGGTGAACAGCAGACCCAGCGGGATCCACGCCCAGATCAGGGCGAGGACGGCGGAGAGCACGAGGTTCGCGACACCGATGATTCCGGTGGGGCGTTTGGGCCAGGTGATGGGTCCGTCGGCGGGGATCTCGGTGACCTCGTCCCGGCTCAGCGGCAGTGAGCCGGTGACCGGTGCGTAGGCGACGGGGTCACGTTTGGGCTTCATCCGCCGAGGCGGCCGCGGCTGTGCCATCGGCTGTGCCATCGGCATGGGCTGTGCGTTCGGCGCGGGCCGTGCATGCGGCATGGGTTGTGCATGCGGCGCGGGCCGACCGAACTGGGGGCCGGGTTGTGGTGCTGGGTGCGGTCCGGGTTGAGGGGCGTGGCCGGGCGGGGTGGGGTAGTTCGGGTTGCTCGAGGGCGCGTACCCGGATGGTGCGGCCTGAGCCGAGGGATGGGCGCGGGGGCCAGGCTGCGCAGGAGCCGTCGGATGAGTGTAGGTGACCGGCCTGGTGGGGTTCATCGGTGGGTGGTCAGAACGCTGGGCCTGTTCGCCGGCTCCCATCACTCGGGTCGAGCCCGTCGCGAACGGCACGTCGAGGTCGACGGGTTTCGTCCGGAACTCTCCTGCTTCGCGAGCGGTCGGTACGTCGGCCGCTGCTGCGTCGACTTCGGTGGTCGGCGGTGCATTGACGATCGCTTCGGCGCTGATTGACTCTTCGCGCTGTGGGGGTTGAGGCTCCTGCGGATCGGGGCCGAGCGGCTCCTGATCCTGCGGGTTCTCGGGGGTCTTCTCACTCATAGCAAATACGCTACGGGAGCCGCGGGCTCGCGAACAGCACGAAGACCTCCGACCCCACGTCGGGTTTTCCCGACACCCTGTGACCGCACCCACTGGATTTCCAGGTGGGCGCTGGAGCCCCGGACCGCATCAGCCGCGCCTTTGCGCACGACGTGTCTGAGCATCCCTCACCCTTCGCGACGAATCACCCCGCTGCAACGAGGTGGTCTGCCACGAAGGGTGAGGTGTGCCGACGTACCGGGAGGAAGTGTCGCTCCCGGTACGTGATGCCGTCGGCTATACGGGGACCGCAACCGTTGGAGACGAGACGTGGCGCTGTCCCACAGGAGCGGTATGGGCGGCTCCGTCGGCAGGACTCGTGCCCGCATCACCGGACGTGGCGTCGAGCGCCTGCGCAAGGTCGGCGAGGATGTCTTCGACGTCTTCGATCCCGACGGACAGGCGGATGAACCTGCCGGAGACGCTCACCTCGCTGCCGGCCACGGACAGGTGCGTCATCGTCGCCGGGTGGTCGATGAGGGACTCGACGCCTCCGAGCGATTCGGCCAGAGTGATGAGTTTCGTGTTCGCCACCAGGGACAGTGCCCGCTCCTCGGTGTCGGTGCGCAGGGACACCACTCCCCCGAACCCGCTCATCTGCCGCTTCGCCACCTCGTGGCCCGGGTGCGAGGGCAGGCCCGGATAGATCACTTCGGCCACCTCGTCGCGGGTCTCGAGCCATTCGGCCACCGCCTGCGCGTTGGCACAGTGCGCCTTCATCCGCACCGGCAGGGTTTTGATCCCGCGCCTGGTCAGCCACGCGTCGAACGGGGAGATGCCCAGCCCGACGGAAGCGAGGTGGCTTTCGAGACGGTCGACCACCTCGGCGGCGCGGGGACAGCTCGTCCCGTCACCGGTGAGGACCGCCCCGCCGATGACATCGGAGTGGCCATTGATGAACTTCGTCGTCGAGTGCACGACGATATCGGCGCCGAGCTCCAGCGGACGCTGGAGCACCGGGGTCGCGAAGGTCGAGTCCACGGCCAGGAGCGCGTTCGCTCGGTGGGCGAGGCGGGCCGCCTCGGCGATATCGATGATGTCGAGCCCGGGGTTGCTCGGGGTCTCGACCCAGATGATCGCGGTGTTGTCGTTGATGGCGGCGGCGAGCGCCGCGGTGTCCGTGAGGTCGACGGTGCGGATGACCACTCCCCAGCGGACGTACTCATTCTGCAGGAGCCGGAAGGTCCCGCCGTAGACGTCGCGGGGCAGGATGACCTCGTCGCCGGGACGAAGCAGAGAAGAGAACACGGCTACCTCGGCCGAGGTTCCCGAATTGACGGCCGCGGCGAACGACGCTCCCTCCAATTCGCACAGAGCCTGTTCGAGGTCGCTGCGGTTCGGCGTGCCCGTGCGCGCGTAGTCGAAGCCGGCGCGAGTCTCTCCCGGAGTGTCCATCATGAAGGTCGAGGTCTGGAAGATCGGGGCCACGACCGAACCGGTGTGCGCCTCGGGCATGGCTCCCGAGTGCACCGATCGGGTCGAGATTCCGGCGGGTGTGGTGGGTTCGAAACGGGGTGAACTCACGGCGGATCCTTCCTTCACTGATGGGCACCGCTGCATCTGCGGTGTGATTCAGTGTGAGTGCCCCAGATGCGCTCGCGCGAACGCGCCGTCTCGGATGGTCACGTCGCGTCATATGTCGTCGACGAATGTCATTTTTCGACGTAGAAGGTCGGCATCCCTCGCCGAGGCGGTCCGCCGACTCGTACGCACGCGACGTGACCGTCGTTCGTTCCCACCGCGGCAGCTCTCTGTGACGATCGAGCAGTCCCACTGCCGGTCGCCGGTCACCCAGCCAGGAGCTCCCGCCGGTCGGACCCTGCCGCCACGGCGTCGAGGATCGCCCCGGCAATGCGCTCGTTGTCAGCGAACACGGGGGCGCCAGTCTGCGGTCGGCTGAAGGCCTCGGCCGTCGATCCGGAGACCGCGGGACCGAGCAGGAACAGATCGCCTTGTGCCCGACCATGTGCGTCGAGCGCGCGACCGGCACCGTCGGTGCGCAGCTTCGCGTGAGCCGCGGTCTCGAGCCGCAGTCGGCCGTCCGCCCGCAGTGTTTCGAGGACCGGATCGGCTGCCTTCTCCGCACTCTGCCGAGCCAGGCGCGCATCGACGAGATGAGTGAAGGTCTTCGCCTCCGGGTGAGCGGTGGAGCGGGCGGTGAAACCGGCAGCATCGGCGTCGATGCTCAACCCGGGACCGAGGAACCGAACGAAACCGGCTTCGTGGAGAGCGAGGATCTGTCTGACTCTCTTCGGCGGCGGGCCGCTGCCGATGAACGAGAACAGGGAATGAAAGCTGCCTTCGACGAACTCCGTGCGATCGCCATTGCTGACTCGACCGTCGCGGACGAACATCCTGATCTGCACATATGCCTTGACCAGAGCGGTGAAGACGGCGAGGTCGGCAGAGTGGTGCACATCGGCACTGCGCTTGAGTTGCCCGGAGATGTGATCGCGCACGCTCGCCTCTGCAGAAGAGAGATCATCGCAGCGCAGATCGGCCAGCGGACGGTTGATGCGGTCCAGGTCGAACAGATCGGCCTCGTCTGTGATGACGTCGCGGGCGGCCTCGGCGATGGTCTCGAAGACGGCGCCGGTGGTGGCTTCTGCCCCGTTCGCACCGATGCGGCCCGCGCGGACCCGCTCGGCGGTTGCGTCGATGCGCTCGAGCAGTTCGGGAGCGTCGATGCCGCGCTTCCACAGCACGTGTTCGTAGTGGGCATAGGTGAGTTCGAGTTCGAACAGCGGACCGAGCACTTCATCGAAGTCGATGAACCGGGAACTCTCGCCGAGGCGGTGCCCACTTCCGCGACGGTCCCCTCCCACGCGGCCGGTTCTCTCAGCCACGCGGTCCAAGTACCGCAATTCCACGGCCGGTGCGCCGGGGACATCGACTTGACTGTAGCCGAGCTTCGGACTGTAGGAGACCCCACGGGAGGATCCCACCCACAGCACCGGTTCGGTGCCGGAGGGCCGGTAGCGAAGCCGTTCGCCGTCGTCGACGAACTCGCCGCCGCGGCCCTCGGTGACCATGACCATGAAGTCGAGGAACGCGAGTCCGAATCCGCGGGTGAGCACCTCAGCGCCAGCGGGAATGCCGCTGAAGTCGAGGTCGGCCGTGTATCCGGGAGCCTGGTAGTACAGGTCACGTCCTGCCGAGGCGGCAGCGCGGTCGGCCAGGATCGCATCCTGCTCGGCGGTGTGCATGTCGAGATGCCCCTGAGCCGAGACGAGGACGTCGGTGGCGATCTCCGCACCGATAGAGGTGGTGACCACGAAGCCGCGGTCGTCATCGCCGCGGCGCACCGCCGCGGCGCGGGCGCGATGGATGTGCACCTGAGCATCGAGACGATCGAGGGCGGTCTCGAAGGCCGCCGTCAGGTAGTGTCCCTGGACCCGGCGGCTGGCAAATGATTGGGAGTCGAGCCCTGCCGCCTCGGCGCCGAGGCCAGCCTGGGTCAGGCGCTCCCGACCGGGCCCGTGGATCCACTCGTGCAGGGTCGGTCCCATGATTCCGGGATTCTCGAGCAGGCAGGACTCGTCCGGGAAGATCGTGATGTCCTCGGTGCGCGAGTTCATCCACAGGTGCGGCGACTGTTCGGTCCGCCATATCCGCCCGGCTCCGGCCGGATACGGGTCGACGAGGTGGATGCGCAGGCCTGCCCCGGCGTCCGTGTTCGCGGCGATCGCGAGCAGGATGCCCAGGGTCTTCGGCCCGGCCCCGATGAAGGTGAGGTCGGCGCGGTGCCCGCCCGAATCGGATGCCGTCGACGCATCACCGCCGGTCGTGAGGTCCGCCGCAGCCGACGTCTTACGCATCGGCATAGAGGCTCACTGCCGGGGCGAGTCCGAGGCGGCCGCGCAGATCGCTCGCGTCGCTGCCGCCGCCCAGTGCCGCAACGACCTCAGGGGTGTCACGCAGTCCCGCCGCGTGCAGGGCGGGCAGGATCTCGGAGACGAGGCGGACGCTGAAGTCGAGTTGATTCTCAGCTGACGCGGTCAGCAGCACCCCCGAGGCCCCGCGTTCGACGAGGATGCGCACGGAGCTGACGAGCTCGGCCACCTCGGCGCGGTTCGTCGGTGCCGGCAGGACGGTGAGCACCGGCACCCCGGGGTCGAGTTCGGTGCGCAGATCCTCGAGCGAGATGGTGCCGGCGGCCTCGTCGGCGAGAACGACGTCGGCGGCGCCGCGGGCCGCCTCGTTGCCGGCCTCCGCACGGACGATGATCGGCGGGTGGCCCTGCGGCGGGCGCGGCGTGATCGAGGGGCCGAGCACCGAGTAGTCGACTCCCGTCGAGTCCTGGACCTGCGCTTCGATGTAGTGGAGGCGGTCGCGATCGATGTACCGGTCGGTGGCCTCGTCGCGGATGATCGCGTCGTCGTCCCAGGAGTCCCAGAGTCGGCGGATGACCTCGATGACGGATGCGGCCTCGGCCCAGGCAGCGGGTGCAGGGGCGGGGCCGCGTCGACCGAAGAGGGCCGCCTCGGCGGGGGTGGATGAGATGCCCACAGCGAGTCCGGCACGGGCCCGGGCCGCGTAGTCGAGCGTCGCCGAGGCGGTCGCGAGGTGGAAGGGCTCGAGATGGGTGGCGCGGACCTCGGGGACGATCCCGAGCCTGCTGGTCAGCGGGCCGAGCCAGGAGGCGAACTCGAGCGCGTCGTACCCGGTGAAGTCATCGGGGACGAGGGCGAAGTCCGCATGTCCGTCAAGGGTCTTCGCGGTCGCCGGGCCGGAGATCGGATCGGGAGTCAGCGTGGTGGCGATGATGACGCTCATGAGGGATTCCGTTCGGTCGTGATCGGGGTGGTGATGAGGGATTCGGCGGCGGCTGCCTCGGCGTGGGTGCACGACCGTGCACGGACGGTCAGTTCGGAGTCGAACTGGTCGATGGCGTCGATGACATCGCGCTCGACGGATTCGTCGATGCTCGGAGGGGTCGTGTCCGTGGCCGGGAGGATGTTGCTCGAGACGACGAAGCGTCCGCGACCGATCGAGCTCGCCCCGAGCGTGGCCAGCAGCGGTTTGAGGCCGTAGTCGAGGGCGAGGACATGGGCGGCGGATCCGCCGGTGAGCAGCGGCAGCACGGGTTTGCCGTGCAGAGCGTCCATCGGCAGCAGATCGACGAAGACCTTGAGCAGCCCGGTGTACGTGGCCTTGAAGACCGGGGACCCGACGACCACCGCGTCGGCGGCGGCGACCGTGTCCCGCGCCGAGGCGATGAGGCCGTCGCTCGAATCCCCCGTCAGGAGGGGGCCGGCGGGCAGGTGGCGGAGTTTGATGAACTCCGTACGGTGGCCGTACTGGCCGAGCCTGCGGGCGATGAACTCGAGGAGTGCTTCGGTCTTCGAGTTCTCCGAGGGGCTGGCCGAGAGCAGGACGACACGCGACATGTCAGCCCACCTCCTTGAGTTCGCGGGTCGGAACCTCGGGGGTGGCGGCGACACCGATCTCTGTGGTGTCGGTTTCTGCGGCGGCGGTGCTGCGGGCTTCGCGACGGGCGGCGGCCCAGTCGGCGGCGGTGCGGGCGGCGGGCAGTCCGATGTTCTCGCGCAGGGACCCGTCCGGATACTCGGTGCGGTAGACCCCGAGTTCCTGGAGTTCGGGCACGACCTTCTCAACGACCTCGTCGAGTCCGCCCGGAGTGAGGTGGGGGACGAGGATGAAGCCGTCGGCGGCCTTCGTGCGGACCGCCTCGGCGAGGTCGGTCGCGACCTGGTGCGGGGTGCCGACGTAGGAGTGACGGGTCGAGACCCGGATGACGAGTTCTCGGGCGGTGAGGTTCTCGGCCTCGGCGATCTGCCGCCAGGAGGCGATCGTGGCTTCCGCGTTCTTGATGTGCTTGACCCGGCCCTGCGAGATCGATTCGCCGGCCGGCGGCACATCGGGCAGAGGTCCGTTCGGGTCGAAGGCGGAGAGGTCGCGGTCCCAGACGCGTTCAAGGAAGGCGATAGCACCGGCCTCGCTGACCTGCTGGGCGGCGACCTCGCGGGAGCGTTCGGCCGCCTCGGCGGGGGTGTCGCCGAGGATGACGGAGACTCCCGGGTAGATCTTCAGGGAGTCTTCGGTTCGGCCGTAGCGGGCCAGCCGGGATTTCACGTCCGCGTAGAACTTCCGTCCGGATTCGGGGTCGGAGTGGCGGGTGAAGATGACGTCGGCCGAGCCGACGGCGAAGTCACGGCCGGAGTCCGAGTCCCCCGCCTGGAAGACGACGGGGTGACCGCCGGGCAGGGCGCCGGCGGGGAAGCGTCCGGCGATGTCGAAGAAGTCGCTGGCATGCGTGAACGACCCGTCACCGGCGGCGGTGTCCCAGAGTCTCCGAGCCACGTCGATGAAGTCCTCGGCGCGGCGGTAGCGGTCGGCGTAGTCGAGGTAGCCGCCGCGGCGGAAGTTCTCGCCTGTGAAGGCGTTGGAGGTCGTGACGACGTTCCAGGCGGCGCGACCGTTCGAGAGGTGGTCGATCGTCGCGAGCCGGCGGGCGATGTCGAAGGGTTCGTTGAACGTCGAGCTCAGAGTTCCGGCCAGGCCGATGCGCTTGGTCACGGCGGCGAGCGCGGACAGTACGGCCGTGGTGTTCGGACGACCGACGACGTCGAGGTCGAAGATCTTTCCCTGGTGTTCGCGCAGGCGCAGGCCTTCGGCGAGGAAGAAGAAGTCGAAGAATCCGGCCTCGGCGGTCTGTGCGAGGTGAGCGAAGGAGTCGAATTCGATGTGGCTGCCCGAGGCAGGATCGGACCATACGGTCGTGTTGTTCACGCCCGGGAAGTGCGCGGCGAGGTGGACCTGCCGCGGCTGGCCGGGGATGCTGCTGTCGAATTCAGGCATGGGATGCTCCTGTCAGTTCGGTGGGGTTGATGGTGGAGGTTGTGCGCACGGCGGAGTCGTCGAAGCACGGCACTGCGTCGATGAGCGCCCGCGTGTAGTCGTCACGGCTCTCGTGCAGCACACGAGCAGTCGGCCCGGATTCGACGACACGTCCGTCCTTCATCACGATCACCTCGTCGGCGATCTGCTCGATGACGGCGAGGTCATGGGAGATGAAGAGGTAGGCGACGCCGAGGCGATCCTGCAGGTCGACGAGCAGCTGGAGGATCTGCGCCTGCACGCCGACGTCGAGTGCGGAGACGGGTTCGTCGAGGATGATCACCTCGGGGTCGACGGCCAGCGCACGGGCGATCGCGAGCCGCTGCCGCTGCCCTCCGGAGAGCTCCCGCGGCGTGCGGGTGAGCAGGCTGTGATCGAGGGCGACGGAGTCGAGCAGCTCCCGCACGCGTCCCGGCCGGTCGGCTCGGGTGCCGATGCGGTGGCCGCGCAGCGGTTCGGTGAGAATCCGCTCGACCGTGTAGTGCGGGTCGAGAGCCGCGCTCGAGTCCTGGTGGACGTACCGGATGCGCCGTCCGAGGTCCTTCCGTCCGTAATCGGTGACGGGCTTTCCGTGGAGGGTGATCTCGCCGGAATCCGCTCGGTCGGCACCGAGCAGGATCCTCGCCGAGGTGGTCTTCCCCGACCCGGATTCGCCGACGATTCCCACGGTCGCCCCGGCCCGCAGTGAGATGTCGAGACCGTCGACGGCGGGACGATCCCCGCCGAAGTTCCGCACGATGCCGCGGCCGGACAGGACCGCCTCGGCGCCGGTGTGGGTCTCGGTGGCGCCAGCGTCGGTGCTCGGCCGCAGTCTCCCCCACCCGAGGTGCGGGGCCGCGGCGAGGAGCGACTGCGTATAGGCATGCTGGGGGTCGGCGAGGACGGCTTCGGTGGGCCCGGTTTCGACGATGCGGCCGGCCTGCATGACCAGCAGCTTTGCGGCGCGTTCCTTCGCGACGCCGAGGTCGTGGGTGATGAGCACGAGCGCGGTCTGCGAACCGGCGACGAGGCCGCCCAGCACGTCGAGGACCTGTTTGGCCACGGTCGCGTCGAGCGCCGAGGTGGGTTCGTCGGCGATGATGAGCGCCGGCCGGGCGGCGATCGCATTGGCGATGAGCACGCGCTGCCGCTGCCCGCCGGAGAGTTCGTGCGGGTACCGTCGCCCGTGGGTCTGCGGGTCGAGTCCCACGGCGGTGAGAACCTCGGCGATACGGGGTCTGATCTGCGGTTTCGCATAACCGTTGACGGTCAGGGTCTCGGCCAGGGCGGAGGCGATCGTACGCACCGGGTTGAGCCCGGCGCCCGCGTCCTGCGGCACGTACGCGATTCCCGTACCGAGGATCCGCTGCCAGGTGCGCGGCTTCGCCGAGGTGAGGTCCTCGCCGAGGTGGCTGTGCGTGTGCGCGTGAACCTTCGTCCCAGCCGGGAGGAGTCCGGTCAGGGCCGCTGCCGTCGTGGATTTGCCGGATCCGGATTCGCCGACGATCGCGAGCGTGTCACCGGGGGCGAGACTGAGGTCGATGTCCGCGATCGCCGGGGTGGGAGCACCGGGGTAGGTGACGCTCAGTCCCGCAACCTCGAGGACCTCAGGGTCCTGAGGCGACAGGGTCGACCGGGCCCGGATCGGTGTCGGCTGGGCCTCGGTGGTCTCCAGACCGGCATCGTCGAGGAGTTCGGTGCCGGCACCGGCTGCGGGCCAGGCGAGGAGATCGGTGTTGATCATCGGAATTCCTTCTCGGAGTTGACGGCGTGGGAGAGACGGTTGGCCGCGAGCACTACCGCCGCGACGACGAGTCCGGGGAAGGTCGTCATCCACCAGGCTGCGGCGAGGAAGTCGCGGCCCTCGGAGACGAGCAGACCCCATTCGGGTTGCGGCGGCGGGGCGCCGAAGCCGAGGAAGCTCAGTGCGGAGACGGCGAGCACAGCGGACCCGAACTCGAGTGCGAGCAGCGCCCCGATCGGGCCTCTGACCTGGGGCAGGATGTGCCGGGCTAGGACCGATGCGGCCGAAAGTCCGTCGGCGCGGGCGGCGCGGACGAATTCGGTCGAGCGCCACCGGATCACCTCGGCGCGGGTCAGCCGGGCGAACGAGGGCACGGCCGCCACGCCGACGGCCACGGCGACGTTGAGGGTGCCGAAGCCGAGCGCGGTGATCACTGCCATCGACAGCAGCAGGCCGGGCACGGCCTGGAGGACATCGACGGTGCGCATGAAGATCGCGTCGAGCACCCCGGTGAAGAAGCCGGCGAGGAGGCCGATGAGGACGCCCGCGCCGACCCCGATGAGCACGGCGGCGAGGCTGGCCGACAGGGTCTGCGCGGACCCGTGGATGGTGCGGGCGAAGACGTCGCGGCCGAGCTGATCGGTGCCGAAGACGTGCTCGGCACTGGGTGCCAGGAGGCGGTCGGTCGGGTTGCCGGTGAGCGGATCGACGCTGGTGAGCAGGGTCGGCCAGACGGCGGCGAGTGCGGCGAGTCCGAGGACGATGATCGCGATGACTTCGACGATCCCGATGCGGGTGGAACCCACCGCCGAGGTGAGTCGACGCAGCCGACCGGGCGTGCCGCCGCCGGGGACCCGGTCCTCGTGGGGCCGGTCTGCACCGGGCCCGGTCGGTGCGATCTGATCGTTCTTCTGCAGTTCGGTGACCAGACTCATGAGCGCCCTCCTTCGGTCGTCGTCGATGCGGACTCTGCCGTCGAGCCCGCCGGGTTCACACCGGCGGTGGCGTTCTCACGGTCGGCCGCCTCGGCGAGGGTGTGCCCAGTCGTCGATTCGAACTTCCGACGAGCGGCCCGCAGCCGCGGATCGAGCAGCGGGTACAGGAGGTCGGTGATGAGGTTGACGAGGACGAACACTGCAGCGGCGAAGAGGACGATGCCCTGGACGAGCGGAATGTCCTGCCCGGTCACAGCGGTCTGTGCGAGGCGGCCGAGGCCCTGGCGGGAGAACACGTTCTCCACGACGACGGACCCGGCGAGCGCCTGTCCGAAGAGCACCCCGCCCATCGTCAGCGCCGGCAGCAGCGCGACGGGCAGCGCCTGGCGCAGCAGCAGCCGCAGGCGGGTGTATCCGGAGGCGTGGAAGGTCGTGACGAAGGGTTGGATCCACGCGTTCTGCAGCGAGCGGAAGAGCACCTGGGCGATGATCGCCGACAGCGGGATCGCCAGGGTCACGGCCGGCAGCACGATCGCGGCCGGGGAACCGGTGCCCACTGCAGGGAAGAGCGGGAAGCGGAAGGAGAAGACCTGCAGCAGCATCAGCCCGACCCAGAACGTCGGCAACGCCACTCCCAGTCCCGGCAGAGCCGCGAGGGTGTCGCGCAGCCACGGGCGGCAGGTCAGGGTCGCGGCAACCGCGATGACGATCCCCACCGCCAACGCGAGACCTAAGGCCAACGCGGCGAGTGCGAGCGTCGGGGGCAGGGCGGCGGCGATCGCCTCGGTGACGGGGGTGCCGGCCTGGATCGAGGTGCCGAAGTCAAGGCGGACGACGGCCAGGAGGGCGAGCAGGTACTGGATGGGCAACGG
Source organism: Brevibacterium sp. Lmc1 (assembly GCF_057654315.1). Lineage (NCBI taxonomy): Bacteria > Bacillati > Actinomycetota > Actinomycetes > Micrococcales > Brevibacteriaceae > Brevibacterium > Brevibacterium sp. Lmc1. Next base: position 3,793,841 of record NZ_CM172803.1, read on the forward strand.
CTGGTCGAGGTTGAACTCGGCACGAAGCCTGGCCACCTCGGCGGGGTCGAAGCTCTGCAGCTCTCCCCCGGCGCCGAGCATCGTGATGACCGGATCGCCGGGCAGCCAATAGAGGAGGAAGAAGCTGAAGGTGAACGCGATCCACAGGACGAGCAGTCCTTGGGCCAGCCGGGAGGCCAGGTAGCGCAGGCTCATCACCGCTCACCGTCCAGCCAGGTGTCATAGAGCTGGAAGCGCGAGGAGGCCTCGTACTTGAAGTCGTGGACATTCTTGCCGGTGCCGATCACTCCGGAGAGTTCGACGATCGGAATCGAGTAGCCTTCGTCGATGAGGATCTTCGCGGCCTTCGTGAAGTCCGCCGTGCGTTCCTTCTCGTCGAGCGTCGAGGTCGTGCGGGCGAGGATGTCGTCGAGCTTCTCCTTCTTCTTCCTCGCGTTGCCGTTCTGTTCGTCGACGCCGAAGTAGTTGCGCAGAACATCGCCGTCGGCACGGGTGAGGTTGCCGAAGGTCAGTTCTTCCTTGCCCTCGGCCTGCTGGGCGGTCACCTCGGCAGTGGTCTTCTTCTCGAGTTTGAGGTCGAAGCCGATCTCTCGCAGCTGCTGCTGGACGAGCTCGAGGAATGGGGCGTCCTGCCAGTAGGTCAGCGTCGTCGACAGCTTCTTGCCGTTCTTGACCCTGATGCCGTCGTCGCCGGGCTTCCAGCCGGCGTCGTCGAGGAGTCTCTTCGCCCCGTCCGGGTCGTAGGCGAGCAGATCGGAGAGGTCTTCGTACTCAGGGGTCGACTTCGCCAGCACCGAGGTGGCCGGAGCCTGGTGCTGCGAGATCACGCTCTGCAGCTGGTCGCGGTCGATGCCCTTGACGAGCGCCTGACGCACCGACTTGTCCTTGGCGATGTTCCCGGTGAGCTTGGGCACGAGGTTGTAGACGACGCCCGGGTTCGGTCGGGAGGCGATGCCCAGTCCCTGCGCCTCGAGGGTTTTCTCGTCCTGGGATTGGACGGAGAAGTCGACATCTACCTGTCCCGACAGCAGTGAACCGTTGCGCACCGAGGCCTCGGGGACGATGGAGAATTCGATGCCGTCGAGGTGGGCCGGCCCTTCGTGCTCGGCGATCGATGACGGCCAGTCGTAGTCGTCGAACCGGGCGAGCTCGATCGACTTGTTGTGTTCGAAGGACTTCACCTGGAACGGGCCGGTGCCGACGATGTCTCCGGTGCAGCGTTCCTCGGGGGACTTCGCGAGTGTGTCGGAGGAGTAGAAGCCCAGCGACATCGTCGACGTCGCCTGGAGGAACTGGGCGTTGGACTTGTCGAAGGTGAATGTCACGGTCTGCTTGTCGGGGGTCTCGATCGACTTCAGCCCGTCGAGGTAGGTCTGCCCCAGGGAAGCCTTCGCGCCGAGATCCTGGATCGCTTCGAAGTTCTCCTTCACCGAGGCGGAGGTGAAGTCCGTGCCGTCCTGGAACTTCACCCCGTCGCGGAGGTGGAAGGTGAAGGTCTTCGCATCATCGGAGACATCCCAGCTCTCGGCGAGCCACGGCTTGATCTCCTGGGTCTCCGGATCCTGATCGGTGAGCGAGTCCGTGATCTGACGAGTGACATTGAGGGTGACGTTCGTGCCCTGCTGCTGTCCGTCGAGGCAGGTCGGATCGACGTCGTAGGCGATCTTCAGAGTTCCGCCGTCCTGAGGTGTGGCATCTTCGTCCTCGGCCTGTGCCGATCCGGAGCACCCGGCGAGGAGGAGGGAACCTGCTGCGAGCACGGCGAGAGCGAAGTGAGAGCGGCGCTGCGGCGAGCGGGTCGGAGCGGCGGGAGAGCTGATGGTGGTCATGGGTGTCCTGGGTGGTGTCAGTGGTGGATGTGAATCAGAGGTGATTGCGAAGGTGTCGGCGCGAGTTGCGACGATCACGGGCCGACCATTCGGCAGTGATTGCTCAACATATCGCCGGAAAGATCAAGCGCTTTCTGTTCGGCGCCCCAGAATCACGCGAGAACGCGGAGCGTCCGGCGGGGCGAGGCGAGCGAGGCCCGACAGCCTCCGCCGCAGAAAAGCCCGGGCGCCCGGAATCGGCGGTAAATCAGCCGTTGACGAGCCGGAACATCGGCATGGGCAAGCAACAGTCAAGAGCTTCGAACCGTGCGGACAGCGCCCAGGTCTGCGAATTCTTGAAAGCGATCATCATGCCCTCTGCTGAAGTGATGTCGTGGAATGTTGACGATCAACACCGTATCAGTAAACTCAATTGCTCAACAATAGTTGAGTATGATCGTCGTCATCATTCGTCACAGAACTTTCAGCCGCCCTCTTCCCATAGGCCGCCCCAGGGTGTAATACTTAGCCTCATGGTTAAGTATTCGGATGAGCTCGATGCGATGTTCTCGGCATTGGCCGACCCCACTCGCCGCAGCGTGATCGCGCGTCTCGGGCGGGGACCGGCCAGCGTCGGAGAGCTTGCCGAGCCGTTGTCGATCTCGCTGCCGTCGTTCATGAAACATGTGCGCAGCCTCGAATCGTGCGGCCTCATCCGGACCGAGAAGTCCGGGCGCGTGCGCACCTGTGTGCTCAACCAGGATCGGTTCCATCTGCTCTCGGGTTGGCTCGAGGAACAGCGGCGCATCTGGGAACGCGCCACCGACCGGCTCGAACAGTTCGTCACCACGGGTTCCGTCGACTCCGACGGGCCCACCCCGACCAAGGAGGAATCATGACCACTCAGCTCTCTCGCACCCGCAATCAGAATCCAGACCTCGACCTCAGCATCCAGCGGATCATCCGCGCCCCGAAGCAGGCGATCTGGGATGCTTGGACCACGCCGGATCAGCTGGCCCAATGGTGGATTCCGGCACCGCTGAGTCTGCGCGTGGATTCGCTCGAGCTCGCTCCGGGCGGTGCCTTCGTCACCCGGATGAGCGAGGACGGCACCGAATGGCATCCGCATGTCGATGCGGTGTTCCTCGTCATCGAGGAAGGCAGCCGCCTCGTGTTCACGAACGCCGTCAGCAGCTCCTGGCACCCTTCGCTGCCGGACCCGGTGGCGATGACCACCGAGATCATCCTCGGCGATCATCCCGACGGCACCGACTACCGCGCCATCGTGCGGCACGGCAGCCCGGAGCAGCGCGCCCGGCATGAAGAACTCGGGTTCTTCGACGGCTGGGGCACTGTCACCGACCAGCTGGCTGCCGCAGTGGAGTGAGCCCGGCCGACAGGACGAGCGAACCCATCAGCAGGCCGGCCGCCACGACCGTCCAGATCATCGGCGCGATTCCGACGAGGAGGGCGATCGCAATGCCCATCGTGGCCGCTCCGACAGCGACAATGGCGCGCGCCCGCGAGCTGAATGCCTGGACCGGGAAACCCTGCGGAAGGACAGCACGGACAAGCGCTGAGAGGCTGCGACCGACTGCGGCCAGTCGCTGTTCGGAGGGGAACGGGATCCGCTCCGCGGCCATGGCGACCAGCGCGGAGAGTCCCATGACTGCAAGCAGCCACGGCAGACGCGTCGCCCACCACCATCCCGACTCGATCTCGGGAAGGATGAACTCGGCGACGGTGCCGGTCGGCAGGTCGAGCAGAATCCCCGTCGGGAAGCCGACGACTGTCTGCGCCAGCCATCCGAGAGCGCCGATGAGGACGATGACGACGCTCATATGCCACAGGTAGACCTGCATTCCGTAGGAATTGCCCCAGGCGATGACCCGCGCCCAGAACTGGGCGGTCAGAATTCGGGAGGAGGGGGCCGCCTCGGCGAGGGCTGCGGGGGCTTCTCTTGGAACCATCGTCGACTCTGCGGACAGCCGATCGACGTTGAGCGCCTGATTCAGCCGGGCATGGAACAGATGCAGCACACAGAGCTGCGCGACGCCGAGCAGGACGAGGGCGCCGGTCGGCGGATTGAGGTTGACGAGCATATTCGGGCTGTACACCCCGGCTGCCACGAGTCCGCCGAGGAGACCCAGAGCGGCCGCAAGCGCCGACCACACCACGGGACGGCTGATCGGGCGGTCGGAGGCCTCGGCGAAGAAGAACCCGAGCTGTTGGATCAGCGGCCAGACGACGACGAAGTTGAGATAGCCGAGGCCGGCAATCCCTGTCGTTCCGGAGAGAACGTCGACGGCGATGACGGCACCGGCGAGGACTGCCAGGGACCGCCTCGGCGCTCTTTCATGGAAATGGACCGCTACCGGCACCAGCGAGGACAGGCCGAGATAGACGGCGAGGAACCACAGCGGCTGGCCGATGCGGCGGCTCGCCTCGGCGATGAGTTCGGAGGAAACGCCCATGTCAGCGGCCGCGGACAGTCCGATTCCGGCAATGACGACGAGGACAGCTGTGGGTACGGCGAGGCGGCGCAGTCGGGCGCGCAGATAGTCGGTCCAAGTTCCGCCTCGAGCACGGGTGCGCCGCCATCCGGTGATGCCCGCGTATCCCCCGATGATGAAGAACAGGGGCATGACCTGGAAGAACCAGGACGCTGCGGCGAATCCGGCGGTCGTCGACAGCGCGACCGTCGGCGCCACTGTGCCGTCGGAACCGAGCACGGCCGCGCTCATCATCGAGTGGAGGATGACCACGACGACGAGGCAGCCGAACCGGATGAGGTCGATGGCCTGGTCGCGGTGGGGTGTGGCGGCGGTGTGGGTTTCGCGAGCCCGAGGTTCGGCGGGCGGGGCGACCGCGCTCTCGGGGGTTCGGACGACCTCGGTGCCGGCGGGCAGGGCCGGGTCGTTGAGCATGAGTGTCATGGCAGTTCCTTGTCAGAGTCGTTCAGTACCGATCACAGGGAATCGGGGCGATGACACCGAAGTTAGGAACCGCGTCTGCCTCGGCACATCACGCCGGAGAGCCCACCTCTCCCCCGCCGACCGATACTTCCGAGGGATACCTTCGACCGGTCACCTCATACTCGCCGCGGCCGATCGTGTGAGAATGGCGATGAGCACGCACGACCACGCGGCCGCCTCGCTCGGCTACAGACGCCGAGCCCGGGCCGCCGATAATAGGAGAGAACCGTGACGATCGCCTTCGCGAAGACCTCACTGCCCATCATCGGTGCACCCATGGCCGGTGGGACGACGACGCCCGAACTCACCGAGGCTGTCGCCCGGGCCGGCGGATTCCCCTTCGTCGCCGGCGGGTATCTCACCGCCGAGGCTCTCGCCCCTCTTATCACACGGATGCGCGAGACGACCTCGAACTTCGGCGTCAACCTCTTCGCTCCGAATCCCGTCCCTGTCGATCGCGAGGCTTTCGACGGGTTCGTCAGTGCGCTCGAACCGGCCGCTGCCGCTCGCGGTATCACGCTCGATCCCGAACCGGTCGAGGATGACGACAACTTCGACGACAAGCTCGACTGGCTCACCGAGCACCCCGTTCCTCTGGTCTCGCTGACCTTCAATCTGCCCACCGCCGAGGCGGTCGACCGCCTCCACGCCGTCGGCACTCAGGTCGTCGCCACGGTGACCTCGGTTGCTGAGGCCCGTGCGGCCGCCGAAGTCGGGGTCGACGGGCTCATCGTCCAAGGTCCGCACGCCGGCGGACATTCGGGTACGGCCGATCCGACGCGGACCATCGAGGACCGCGCGACCGTCGATCTCGTCCGTGACATCCTCGCCGAGGTGGACCTGCCCGTGGCAGCCGGCGGCGGAGTCGACGGTGAGGCCATGGTGGGAGAGCTCCTCGGTGCGGGGGCGAGCTCAGTCGTCGTCGGCACCCTGCTTCTGCGCTCCGACGAGGCAGGAACGGCACCCACTCATCGGGCTGCACTGGCCGACGACGAGTTCACGGACACCCAGCTGACCAGGGCGTTCACCGGGCGCCCCGCGCGTGCGCTGGTCAATGACTTCGTGCGGACGTTCGACCCGATCGCCGTCGACGCCTATCCGGCCGTGCACCATCTGACGAAGGAGCTCCGCGCCGCGGCGAAGAAGGCCGATGACCCGCACGGCCTGCACCTGTGGGCCGGAACCGGATACCGCAGCGCCCAGGACGGATCCGCGGAGACGATCGTCAAAGACCTCGGCGCTCAATTCGCCCGCGAGTAGTCGGCGAGCCGGCGTCCCCCGCAGACGCGCCTCTCCGAACCGCGCCGCTCAGTTCCCGGCGACGACCAACCCGGACTCGTAGGCGGCAACGACGATCTGGGTGCGGTCGCGCAACCCGAGCTTCGACAGGATCCTCGAGACGTGGGTCTTCACGGTCTGTTCGGCGAGGTACAGCTGTTCGGCCACCTCGGCGTTGGCGTGCCCCTTCGCCACCAGGGTCATCACGTCGATCTCCCGGTCGGTGAGCTGACCGAGCACCGCGGTGTCCTTGGCCACGGTGGGCCCGGCGACGTATTCGGCGATGAGGCGGCGGGTCACCGAGGGCGCGAGCAGCGATTCCCCACCGGCAACGACCCGGACAGCGGTGATCATGTCTTCGGCGGTGGCGTCCTTGAGGAGGAATCCGCTGGCACCGGCCCGGAGCGCGGAGAACACGTATTCGTCGGCGTCGAACGTGGTGAGCATGATGACTCGCGGGTGGTCGCCGGGCATGCTGAAGATCGCTCGGGTGGCGTCGAGTCCGTTGAGCGTCGGCATCCGAATGTCCATGAGGATGACATCGGGGCTCGTGCGGCGGACGAGGTCGACGACAGCGGATCCGTCATCGGCGCTGCCGACGACCTGCATGTCCGACTGCGCGTCGAGCAGCGCCCCGAACCCCTGCCGCACCATCGCCTGATCGTCGACGATGGCGACCCTGATCGTCGTCTCCGACGGAGGCGGCACACTCGCCGAGGCGGCTCCCCCGTCTCCGTTCCCCGCGTCCTCAAATCCCGGCATGGTCCAAACCTACCGGACAGCGGGGTCGCAGAACCCGCGCAATCCCCGAGAATCCGCCGCTTGGACCCGGTCTCGCGCAGATCTCATCCTCATGGGTGATACGTGCGGCGCTCATTTCACTCCTGCGTATGATGTGCCGGCGCATACCGGCTCCCTAACGTTCGAGTCATGATCATCACCGCCGTCATCCTCGCCACCGCAGCAGCGTTCTGCCTGGCCTTGGGCACCCACTTCCAGCAGCATGCCGTGGCCACGATGGCTCCGGGCCTGCGCCGTCGCGCTGCCTGGGCCACCGGGCTCGGCCTCATGGGGCTGGTCACGGTGCTCAACGTCATCGTGCTCGGACTCGGCCCGGTCGCCATCGTCCAGCCCATCGGCGCGGTCTCCCTCGTCTTCGCCGTCCTCATCGGCCGGCGGTACTTCGGGCTCCGCCTCGGTGCTCCGCTGCTCATCAGCATCGCGGTCACGCTCTTCGGAATCTTCTCCTTCGTGGCCACCTCGGCGAGGTTCGCCCACGACATCTCCGTGAACGCACAGTCGGTGACGTGGCTGCTCGCCGTGCTCATTGCCCTCACCGTCTTCGCGGGGCTGTTCTCGTTCAGCTCCGCCGGCCACATCCCCCGGGTCGTCATGACCGGGATCGTCTTCGGCACGGTCGCCGCGGCCACGCACGTCCTCGCCCGATCCGTCGTCATGTCGGGACTGCCCGGACTCGATACGTTCGGTCTGCGCTGGTGGACGCTGTTGGGCGCGGTCGGCCTGGCCTCGGCGGCGGGATTCTGGCTCGTCCAGACCGCTTACGCCTGCGGCCCCGCCGAGACCGTGCTGGCCGGCCTCACCGTCATCGACCCGATCGTCGCCGTCATCATCGGTGCCGCATTCTTCGGCGAGTACACGGGCCTGACTCCGCCGGCCACTCTCGGTCTGCTCGTCTCCGCAGCCATCGGCATCGGCGGAGTGTGGATGCTCTCGCGCTTCCACCCGAAGGTCCTCGAATCCCGCAGCACCGCTCGCACTGACACTGCGGTCGGCACCGCGCAGACGTCCTCGCACACAGCACAGGAAGGAATCACGCTGTGAACCACTCCCCCGATCTCACCTCCCCCGCACCCGCCGACGCGTACGCTGGAGACGTGCCCCGCCCAGCAGAGCCTCCGCAGATCGGCCCGAACTCCCAAGCGGCCGCCGATTCTCAGGCCGCAACCGCGCCGAGTTCGTGGTGGGCCAGAGTGTGGCACAATCTCGGCCGCGATGCCGGCCTCGTCGCCCCGAGCCTGCTCATCTCCCTTATCGCGTTCCCGGTGCTCATCGCCCTGTTCTCCGTCTCGATCGCCACTGTCATCGTCTGGGTCGGCGTGCTCCTCCTGCCGCTGACACTCACCGTCGCCCGCGCGTTCGGCGACCTCTCCCGGGCCCGTGCTCGTGCGTGGGGTGCCCCCATCGCCGAGGCGGCTCCCCGTCCCCGTGGACGCGGACTCCGCTGGTGGTTGGCTCCGCTGTCCGATGCGCGTGCGTGGTTGGATCTGCTCTTCGAGGCCGTGTTCGCACTGCCGATCCGGCTCTTCACGTTCTCGATCTCCCTGGCCTGGTTCGCAGGCGGTCTTGGCGGGATCACGTTCTTCGTCTGGGGCAGGTTTCTCCCCGAAGACGAAGGCGACACCGTCGACTGGGTGGTCGCCTGGGTGACGAACTCCTCGGTCACTGACCTCGGGTTCTCCGCCGAGGCGACGTTCCAATTCGTCACGGGCATCGTCCTGCTGCTGACTTTCCCCTTCATCCTCCACGCCATGGCTCTGCTCGAGATCGTTTCGATCCGCGCTGCCGGGTCGACTGATGGGGCAGCTGTCTCCGCGCAGGCGACTCGCTCAGAGCGGTCGGCTCATCCGGCGCAGTCGTCTGCACTGTCGGCCATCGCCGGGAGTCAGGGGTGGTTCTGGCTGATCGCAGCGTTCGTCGGGGTCGTGCTCGTCGCGGTCGCCTGGCCGGTGACCACCGTGCTCTACGGTGTCCCGACAGTCTTCGCGATGGTTCTTGCGTTCAGTCTCAGCGCCGCGCTCCTGCTGGCAGTGCGCTGGCCGATACCGGCGATCGGCCTCGGCCTCGTCGCTCAGCTGGCAGGCATTCTGCTCACTGCGGAAGTCTCGGGAGTGGTCCGACCGTTCACGGTCACCTCGCTGCTGGCTCTCGTGTTCCTTCACCTCATCATCGGTCTGCGGCACCGCTGGATCCACCTCGTCGCTCTGTGGTCGGGCAGTGCGCTCATCGGCGGGCTCGCTCTGGTCCTGCCGCATGCCGGCGAGCTGCCCGGGGCCTTGTCGAACGTCATCACCACCGCGGCCGTCGCCGCCGGTGCCGGAGCCATCGGCGTCATCGGCAACCTGCTCATCAAAGGTCGCAGGCAGCTCGAATCCGAACGCGAACTCAGCGCCGCGGAGCTGGCGAAACGGCAGGAGCTGGAAGAACGCAACCGCATCGCTCAGGAACTCCATGATGTCGTGGCGCACAGCATGTCGGTCATCAGTGTCCAGGCGACGACGGCGAAGTACCGGCTGCCCGGACTCGATGAGCGCAGCCTCGGTGAATTCGATTCGATGGCCTCATCGGCCAGGCAGGCGCTGACGGAGATGCGCGGATTGCTCGCGATCCTCCGCGGTGGCCGGGATGCCGACCTGGCGCCGCAGCCGACCGTCGACGACATTCCCGCTCTCGTCGATGTCACGCGCGGCTCCGGTGCGGTCGTCGATCTCGACTTCCCCACCGACCCCATGTCGCTGCCGCCGACGACGAGCCTCACGGCCTTCCGCGTGGTTCAGGAGAGTCTGTCGAATGCGCTGCGGCATGCCGCCGGCGCACCCGTGGCGGTCACCGTCACAGCCATCGGCTCCCGGCTCGAGATCTCCGTGCTCAACGGGGAACCCGACGGCGGGGCGGATGCGGTTGGGCACAGCCACCTCGGCGGAGGTTTCGGCATCAAGGGGATGCGCGAACGCGTCGAAGCCTTGGGCGGGAGCCTGCAGGTGGGGCCGACCCAGTACCGTGGTTTCGAGGTCAGGGCGTCGTTGCCGATGGAGTGAAGGTCCGAGGAAAGCGCTGAGGCGGCGCGGATTCGCGCCGAATCAGGCGAGCGTCGGGCGTCCGGTGCCATACTGGAAGTCCCCTCATGCTTTCCCATTCGGAAGGACTGTTTCCCCATGTCACAGCCGCCTCCTTCGCCATCTGCATCTCCGCCTTCGCCGGCGACCGCCTCGGCGTCGGATCCGAAGGCACCGAGACGATCGGTGCGGATTCTGCGGCGCACGATCGCCATCATCATCGTCGTGGCTTTCAGCCTGGCTGCGGCCGGCGGGATCATCGTCCTCCTCGGCGACATCGAGTCCGAAGCGACGTACAAAGTCATCGGCACCACGGCTCTGACCGGCGCCGTCAGTGTCGCAGCGTTCTGCGGTGCCACGCTCATCGGTCGCCGGACCCAGTGGTTCGGGATCGTCACGATCGGCATGGCTACGGTCACGATGGCGCTGAGCCTGTGGTTCCTCTGGGGCGACCCCTATGCAGATCCTGACAGCTATGAACTCGAAGAGGTCCTCTTCCAAGCCCTGTCCTCGTTCGCCCTCCTCACCGCTGTCGCCTCGATATCCGCGCTCATTCTGCTGCTGGTGCCCCGGTCCTGGGTGGTGCGGGTCGGGCTGCCGATCACGCTCGGACTGCTTGCTCTCGGCACGAGCCTGGTTCTCGTCACGATCTGGGTGGAACCGGCGTGGGAACTCGAGTGGCTGACCCGCCTCAACGGGATCGTATGGATCCTCGCCGCACTCGGGGTCGTCGTCGTGCCGCTGACTTCGCTGCTGCTCAGGACCGGGTCGAAGCCTGCGCGCGCCGACCGCGCCGGCGAGACGTCAGCCCGATCGACTCAACCGTCGTCGTCCCAGCCGTCGTCCCAACCGACGCCGGCTCTGTCGCCTTCGACGCTCGATCGCATCAACGCCGCCGCGCGGGCCAAGGGCATCACTGCAGATGAGCTCATCGATCGGCTTCTGACCGCGGAGCCTCGAACCCCTTCGGCAGACGAGAGTCGATGAAGCCTGCGACGAAGGCGCCGATGACGAGCAGGACGAGGAGCGCGATCATGCCGGCGAAGTTCGACAGCACAGGGTTTGTGAAGTCGAACAGTCCCGGCCAGATGGCGTAGACGACCACACAGCACACGCCCACGAATCCGAACACGTTGAGCGTCGCCTGGCCCGCGGACCGTGCGCGCTTCCCGCTGTGTTTTGAGGCTTCCTCTTCGGGGGTGCCGAACCCGGCGTCGGGTGTCGTCCCCGCCGCCTCGGCCCTGTCTTTGACCTCGTGGAGGACGGTGAGGACCTGGTCTTCTTCACACCCGCGCTTGCGCAGGTTCTGGGCGAGCTCGCTGTAGTAGCTCATGACAGGTTCGCTTTCGTTTCGGTGTCGGCATTCACATCGCTGTCCACCGCGGTTTCCTCGTTCTCTGGGCTGTCCCCGCGGGGACGCATCGGTTCACGGTCGGTCGGGCCGCCTCGGCGAAAGATCGATCCACCTCGGCGGAGATGATCGAGGACGACGATGATGCCGAAGACGATCGGAGCCGCTATCGACATGACGACCTCGACTGTGGGGGCGCTCGTCGCATTGAGGTCGGCACCGGCGAGCACGCCCAGACCGAACGCGAAGACGTTGTTGACGATGTGGAAGGCGATTCCGGCCTCGAGACCGCCGGTGATGATGGTCAGGGTGCCTACGATGACGGCGAAGATGCCGACGTCGATGAGTCCCGGCAGGTCGTAGAGATGGCCGGCGACGAAGATCGGCACGGGGATGAGCACGGCCCACGCGGGGTGGCGCAGCCATGAGCCGATGATGTTCATGGCCAGGCCGCGGAAGACGATCTCCTCGGCCGTCGCCTGGAACGGGACGAGGAGGATGATTGCGATGAGCATGGCAAGCACTTGGCTGTTCCACACGATTCCCGAGGTCAGGTTGCCCATCGCCCCGTCGGAGAAGGCGACCATGACGATCGCGCAGACCACCCATACGACCGTGCCGACCAGCAGATACCGGCCGAGCTGCCCCCAACGCATTCCGCCGCGGAGCGAGATCATCGAGGAGAACGAGCGCCGGTATATGCATAGGGTCGCGAGCTCGGCGGCCGGCCACATGAGAATGACGTTGACGAGTCCGAAGAGGACGCCCGTGGTCGTGTTCATGTCGATGAGGCGTTCCGACCATGTGTTGAAGTCACCGTCGGCGCCGAGGGCGAAGAGTGCCCAGAGAAGGAAGCCGACGAACAGGACAACGATTGCGATGAGGTAGAACACCGCGGTCAGGAGCGCCACGAGGATCGGCTTGAACCACCTGTTGTCGGGCAGCGCGGCGAACTGACGATGATAGTGCAGAGTGTGGGGTCGGTTTATCATGTCTCCACCCTTTCGAAACCGGCGGCCGCCCACCATCGGTCAAGGGCATGATTCATGTCATCCGATCGAATGAATGCGCACGTCAGGGCGCATCTGGCCGGGCTGCCGCGCCCTCGCGGCCGCTCCGAATTCATCCTTTCGGGCGACACCCTCGCGGCCCGCGCCCGGGTAGGCTCGAAGGGTGACACCTCGCCCCGCCCGCCGCCCGCTCGCGCATGCCCTCCTCTGGACCGGCATCTCCGCGGTCGTCGGCGCGCTCATCCTCTTCGTTGTCATCGGAAACCAGTGGCCGAACCCGAAACCCACCGGTGCTGAGGCGGACGCGCTCAGTGCCGAAATCTTCGTACACATCGTCTTCGGGCTCGTATCCTTCGTCTGTCTGCCAATCGTGCTCGTCTTCGACGGACGCCGGATTCCGCGCAAACAACTGCGTCCGAAGGTCCTTGCCTCAGAGAAGCTGCGCGAATTCCTCACAGTCACCGGTCACGGCGGTGATGAGTTCCTCGCCGCCGACGGATCCGTCGAATCGCTTCAGCGGCGACCGGGAGGCTGGATTCCCGTCACAGTCGGGATCATCGGCATACTCCTCGGCACGGTCAGCATCCTCGGCGCCTTCGCCGCTTCGATCATGCTCATCTCACTGTCGGCCCGGCGCAGTTGGGCTCTCGACTTCGTCGCACTCGCCGCCACACTGGCAGCCTTCTCAGCGACCTATGTGCTCACTCCACAGGCCGCGGGAGCCTTCGATCTTCCCGTGTTCGTCTTCGGCGGCACGATGTACGCCGTTATCGTCATCGTCGGTGTCATCCGCGGTGCCCGCGAGCAGGGCTTCATCGACTCCGCCGCCCAGACCCTGCTGCGCGAACGCTCCCGGCAGGACCGCGCCATCGCCGAGGTGCGACGCGGCATCGCCCGCGATATGCACGATTCCCTGTCCCACCACCTCTCCGTCATCGCCATGTATTCCGGTGCGCTGTCCGTGCGGCAGGACCTCGACCCCGACGAGGTGCGGGAGAACGCCCGCCTCATCGCCGATGCCGCCCGCCGCTCCGGCGTCGAACTCCGGGAGGTGCTCACCATGCTCCGCAGCGACGATCAGGGCACGGTCATCGACCCCGACATCGACCGCCTCGTCGCGGCCAGGGGCGACACCGCTGAGCTGCGCTACCTCGAACCGGTGACGGGCGCGGCGCTCCACCGGTGCGGGGCACTCGAGCAGACGACGATCTACCGCTTCGTCCAGGAGGCGATCACGAACGCGGTCAAGCACGCACCAGGCCAGACGGTGACGATCAAGGTCGGCTTCGATGAGGCCGACGGTCACCTCGTGCTCGTCGCCAGCAATCCGCACACAGGCCTGGCCCCGGCCTTCCGCGCCGGAGCGCAGCAGCTCGTCTCCGGATCCGGGTTGGGACTGCTCGGGCTGCGGGAGAGAATGGAGGCCATGGGCGGCGATCTCACCGTGGCGACGACCCCGGAGTTCACCCTCCGCGCCCGCATCCCCATCGATGCCGACATCTTCACAGACGGCGACGCCCCGGGAACCGCCGGTACGATCGGCTCCCCCGACGAGCAGGAGACGCAGCCATGAGCATTCGGGTAATCATCGCCGACGACGAATCGCTCATGCGCTCGGGGCTCAAGCTCCTCCTCGGCGCGGCGACCGATATCGAGGTCATCGCCGAGGCGGTCGACGGTGTCGAAGCCATCGACCTCGCCCGTCGGCTGAGTCCCGACCTCGTACTCATGGACATCCGGATGCCCCGTCTCGACGGCCTCGAGGCCGCGCAGACGCTGCTGTCCGATCCCGAACATCCGCAGGTGCTCATGCTCACGGCCTTCGGGACCGACGATTTCATCCACCGCGCCCTGCAGTCCGGGGCGGCTGGTTACATCCTCAAGGACACCCCGCCGGAAGAGCTCATCAACGCCGTCCGCGCGGCAGCCGACGGCACCCGCACCCTGTCGGCGACCGCCCTGGCCACGTTGATGTCGTCCCGTCCGGCCGCCTCGACGTCGGGTCAGGATCCGCTGGCGTCCCTGTCGACCAGGGAACGGGAGATCGCCGAGGCGGTCGCTCAGGGTTTGACGAACGCGCAGGTGGCGCGGTCACTGTTCGTCTCGACGGCGACGGTGAAGACCCACCTGGCACGCATCTTCGACAAGCTCGAGGTGACTTCGCGAGTGCAGTTGGCGCTGCTCGTCAACGCCCACCGCTGACAATTCCAGTCAACGGCAGAGCCGCCCCACCGCGACTGCGGAGACGGGCGGCTCTGTCGGTTGGACGCTCCTCGGGGAGGGCCTCCTCGGTGAAGGTGTCAGTCGATCATTTCGGAGCCATGCGAATGGCGCCGTCGAGGCGGATCGTCTCACCGTTGAGCATCGGGTTGGCGACGATCGATTCGACGAGCTGCGCGTACTCGGCGGGCTTGCCCAACCGGGCCGGGTGCGGCACGGACTTGCCGAGGGATTCCTGCGCCTCGGCGGGTAGGCCGGCCATCATCGGGGTCTCGAAGATGCCGGGGGCGATGGTGACGACGCGGATGAGAGAGGCGGCGAGTTCGCGGGCCATCGGCAATGTCACGGCGGCCACGGCGCCCTTGGACGCCGAGTAGGCGATCTGGCCGATCTGGCCGTCGAAGGCCGCGACGGAGGCGGTGTTGACGATGACTCCGCGTTCTTCGCCGTCCGGCTCCTGCTGTTGCATAGCCGCAGCGGCGAGGCGGCAGACGTTGACGGTGCCGACGATGTTGATGTTCAGCACCTTCTGGAATGCCTCGAGCGGCAGGGGACCCTTACGGGAGACGAGCTTTCCGGGGGTCGCGACGCCCGCGCAGTTGACGACGACGCGTAGAGCGCCGAGCCCGGTCGCGGTGTCGACGGCGGCCTGAACCTGCTCTTCGTTCGTCACGTCGGCGGTGACGAAGTGGGCGGAGTCGCCGAGTTCGGCGGCGACCTGCTGCCCCACCTCGGCGTTGAGGTCGACCATGACGACCTGGGCACCGGCGGCCAAGAGGCGTTCGGTGGTGGCGCGGCCGAGTCCGGAAGCTCCGCCGGTGACGAGGGCGACGGTGTTCGTGAGATCCATGAGTGTCCTTTGCATCGCTGAGCGAACAGTTGATCACTGCGACTCTAACGCAGAAGTGGGGACAGTCACTGTGCATGGTCGGGTGGGGCCGCCTCGGCGCGGGATCACCCTGACGGCGGCGTCGGTCGCGACGGGGACGATGTCGGTCGACGCGGGGACGACAAAGCCCGCCGGTCGGGTGACCGGCGGGCCTGTCTCAGCTCAGCTGCGAGGGCGGACTCAGGCGGCCTGCTCCTCGGCACCGGCTTCGCGCACGGACTTCAGGGCCTCGCCCCAGGCGACGATGTCGTCGACCATGGAGGCGAACGGGGCGGCCGAGATCTCGGTCGGGGCGAACGTACCGTCGGCGACGTCGGTGAAGATCGAGAACGATGCCTGGTCGCGGACGACGGCGAGCTTGTAGTTCGCGAGGATGTGGCGCAGGTGCTCAGCGGCGCGCACTCCCTTGTCGGCGCCGTAGTTCACGATGCCGGCGACCTTGTGGTTGAACTCGGTGGCGACGAAGTCGAGGGCGTTCTTCAGCGAACCGGAGATCGAGTGGTTGTACTCCGGGGTGACGAAGATGAAGGCGTCGAACTCTTCGAGCTTCGCGCCCCAGGCCTTCGTGTGGTCGTTGGCGTACATCTTCGCACCGGCGGGGATCACCTCGTCGAGGAGGGGCAGGTCGAAGCTGCCGAAGTCGACGACCTCGGCGCGGACGTCATCATTGGAAGCCAGCTGCTGCTCGACCCAGCTCACGATCTGCGGGTTGAGCGCCTGCGGGCGGGAAGTTCCGGGGATGATGGCAATGTTGAGCATATGCGTCCTCAAATCGTTGAGCGGTGTCCACCGGCCGGGCGGCCATGGCGGTCGAGTTCACGGGCCGAGCCTGCGACCTCGGCGAACCGGGTCGGCTGCAGCTCCACCGTGACCAACATTGTTGAACACTCAATCATTCCCGGATCGAGAGTGACCCTGGTCACTGGTTGGGGCTGGGCCAGGTCACTGACCGGCCACTGCCCGATCACTGTCCTGGTGACAGGGCCCGACGAAGCCCGCGACCGGTCGCAACGGGCGCCGAACACGGTGATACCGTAATTCCCCGCGAAATCAGGCCCGCAGAGACCACCTGTCGTGTATGGTCGTTGGGCAAGTGAAAGACTGTTCGTTAAAAAGTCGGCTTCAACGGAAAACAAGGCAAGGAGTCCGGTCATCGTGCGCTCAACCAACGGCCGCAACAATATTCTCCGCTCGGCCCGGGACACCTTCGCGGACAAAGGATTCGACGGCGCGTCCATCCGCGATATCGCACAGACAGCAGGTCTGAGCCTCTCAGCGCTCTACTACTACTTCCCGTCCAAGCAGGAAGCTCTCTACGAGCTCGTCCACACAGCCTATACCTGGTACGTCGAGCACTGCCGAGCGGTCATCGCCGACGTCGATGACGATGTCGTCGATCAGCTGGCCGTGGCGGTGCGCTACCTCGCCCGCTATCGCATGGAGAACGTCTCGGTCTCCACCGTGCTGCTGCGCGACACCGAACGGCTCACCGGCGACAACGCCGTCCGCGTCAAAGAACTCCAGCGAGAGGCCCGCGAGATCATGGGCGATATCGTCCAGGCCGGCATCGATGCAGGGAAGTTCCACGTCAGCAGTGCGGCTCTGGCCACTCGCGCCATCCACTCGATCTGCAACTCGCTCTCACTGTGGTACCGGCCGACGGGCGACCTGACGCCTGACATGATCGAGCGCGACTTCACTCAGTACTCGATGCGCATCCTCGGCATCGACCCCGACGAGTCCGAGCTCGACCGCCTGTTGGCCCTGCCGGTCAATCAGGCCGGAATGCTCGATTTCATCGCCGACACCAACTGACCCCGTTGCTACCTGACGGCGGCGCAACAACCTCGCGCGAGGTTGCTGCGCCGCCGTCAGGTAGTAATTAGGGGGTTGGGCGGAGGGTTCTTGCCAGCTCGCGGCGCTTCGCCTGCTCCTTCGGGTCCGGGACCGGCAGTGAGGCGATGAGGCGTTTCGTGTAGTCCTCCTGCGGCGCACCGAGCACCTGCTCACCCGTGCCCTCTTCGAGCAGCTCGCCGTGGAAGAGCACCCCGATGCGGTCGGAGAGCATATCGACCACGGCGAGGTCGTGGCTGATGAACAGGGCCGCGAAGTCGAAGCGGTTCTGCAGCTCGACGAAGAGCTCGAGCACCTTCGCCTGCACGGACACATCGAGCGCCGAGGTCGGCTCGTCGGCGATGAGCAGCTCCGGATCGAGCGCCAGTCCGCGCGCCAGGGACGCCCTCTGCCGCTGACCGCCGGAGAGCTCATGCGGATACCGCGCCGCATACGCCTTCGGCAGCTGCACAGAATCGAGGAGTTCGGCCACTCGCTGCGACCGGTCGTTCGCACTCATCTCCCGGCGATGGATCGCGAACGGTTCGGCGATGCACTCCCCGATCGACAGATGAGGATTGAACGAGGCCGCCGGGTCCTGGAACACAAACCCGATCCGTCGCCGGATCTTCGAGAACTCACGCTCCTTGAACCCGACCATCTCGTGCCCGAGGACGGAGAGGCTGCCGCCGCTGGCCCTGGTCAGGCCCGCAATCGCGCGTCCGATCGTCGTCTTGCCCGACCCCGACTCACCGACGAGCCCGTAGACTTCGCCGGCCTTGATATCGAAGCTGACCTTCTTCACCGCGTGGAAGTCCGGCTTGCCGATCCCGCCCGGATAGACGATATCGAGCTCGCGCGCGGTCACGATCGATTCGCGTGCGTCCCCGTCCTTCGCCGAGGCGGCTCCCTCCTTCGCCGAGGCACCCCCGTCCGACGTCTCCCCCGCCGAGGCGACCCCACCCGAGGCCTCCCCCGTCGAGTCAGTGCGCGCTGAGGCGGCGGCCGCCTTGCGGCTTCCGGCCACGGTCGACCCGATCCGCGGCACCGCGGCGAGGAGTTCGCGCGTGTACTGCTCCTGCGGATCGTTGAAGAGCTGCTCGACGGTCGAGACTTCGACGAGGTCGCCGCGCAGCATCACGGCCACTCGATCGGCGAGGTCGGCGACGACGCCCATGTTGTGGGTGATGAGAACGATGGCAGTGCCCGTCTCGTCTCGCAGATCGCGCAGCAGGTCGAGGATCTCTGCCTGCACGGTGACGTCGAGTGCGGTGGTGGGCTCGTCGGCGACGATGAGCTTCGCCCCGAGAGCGAGGGCCATGGCGATGACGATGCGCTGCTTCTGCCCGCCCGAGAACTGGTGCGGGTAGTAGTCGAAACGGCTTTCGGCATCGGGGATCCCGACCTGCCGCATGGCCTTGACTACGCGCGCCTTGAGGTCGGCCTTGTTCGCCTTCCTATCGTGCGCGCGCAGACCTTCGGCAATCTGCCACCCGACCGTGAAGACGGGGTTGAGCGCCGTCGACGGCTCCTGGAAGACCATCGCCACATCCCGGCCGCGCATGGCCCGCAGCTCATCGGCGGAGACGCTGAGCACGTTCGCACCGGAGATGACGATGGCCCCGGTTCGCTGCGCCGTCTCGGGCAGCAGACCGAGGATGGATCGGGCGGTCACGGTCTTGCCGGACCCCGACTCACCCACAATCGCCAGCACCTCACCGGGCGAGACGCTCAGCGACACGTCCTTGACCGCGTGGACGTCCCCGCCGTCGGTGGAGAAGGTGACGTCGAGACTGTCGACATCGAGGATGCTGCCCGTCGCCGAGGCGGTCCGCTCGTGTTTCTGCTTGCTCATGCCGTGACCTCCGCGGGCTTGACGTTCTTGACCTTGGCTTTGCGTCGCACGCGCAGACGCGGGTCGTTGAGGTCGTTCATCGACTCACCGACCAAGGTGATTCCCAGCACCGTGAGCACGATGGCCACGCCCGGGAACACCGCCGTCCACCACACACCGGAGGTGACGTCCGGCAGTGCCTTGTTGAGGTCGTATCCCCATTCCGACGCCGAAGTGGGTTCGATTCCGAAGCCCAGGAACCCGAGTCCGGCCAAGGTCAGAATCGCCTCGGAGGAGTTGAGTGTGAAGATCAGCGGCAGGGTCCGAGTAGCATTGCGGAAGATGTGCTTGGAGATGATCCGCGTCTTCGAGGCGCCGAGGACGATCGCCGATTCGACGAACGGTTCGGCCTTCAGCCGCAGCGTCTCGGCACGGACGACGCGGAAGTACTGCGGGATGAAGACGACCGTGATCGAGAATGCGGCCGCGGCGATGCCGCCCCACGCACTCGACTGACCGCCGGAGATCGCAATCGACATGACCAGCGCCAGCAGCAGGGTCGGGAAGGCGTAGACGGCATCGGCGATGACGACGAGGATGCGGTCGAGCCATCCGCCGATGTAGCCGGAGACGAGACCGAGGATGACACCGGCGAAGATCGACATGACCACGGCCACGACGATGACGGCCACTGCGGTCTGGGCGCCCCAGACGACACGGGAGAAGACATCGTAGCCGCCGACGGTCGTGCCCCAGATATGGGTGCCGCCGGGTGGCAGCTTCGACCCGAAGTTGCCCTCGGAGGTGCCCAGCTGGTTGAAACCGTACGGGGCGATGAGCGGAGCGAAGATCGCGCAGATGAGCACGATTCCGCACAGCACGAGGCCGGTGATGAGCATTCCGCGCTGCAGCCCCACGGACTGGCGCAGATGCGAGATGATCGGCAGGCGGGAGAACCAGGACTTCTTGGCCCGGTCGTCGAACGCCACTGCCGGTACTCCGGAGCCGGGAGCCTCCTCGGCGAAGGTCTGGGCCTCTTCAGCCGGGCCCTGGTTCTGCGGGTTGTCTGGAGTAGACATCAGTACCTCACTCTCGGGTCGATGAACGCGGCGATGACGTCGACGAGGAAGTTCGTGACCGCGACGATGACGGCGAGGAACACGACGATTCCCTGCACTGCCACGAAGTCACGGGCGGTCAGGTACTCGGCGAGTTTGAAACCGAGTCCCTTCCACTCGAACGTCGTCTCGGTGAGCACGGCGCCGGCGAGCATGAGCGCGATCTGCATACCCATGATCGTGATGATCGGGATCAGCGCTGGACGGTACGCATGCTTGGTGACCAGGCGGTATTCGGAGATTCCGCGGGATCGACCGGAGTCGACGTACTGCTGCTCGAGCGTGCCGATGAGGTTCGTGCGCACGAGCCGGAGGAACACTCCGGCGGTGAGCACGCCGAGGGCGATCGCCGGCAGCACCGCATGGGCGAGCACATCGCCGAGGACCGAGAAGTTGCCGATGCGCAGGGCGTCGATGAGGTAGAACCTCGTCGGGCCGACGACACCGGACATGATGTATTCGGTCTCTGTGGTGCCGCGGCCGGCGACGGGCAGGATCGGCAGGAAGACGCCGAAGACGAGCTTGAGGATCATGCCCGCGAAGAACACCGGGGTCGCATAGCCGAGGATCGCGAGCACACGCAGTGCCGCGTCGGGCGCCTTGTCGCGGTGGTAGGCGGCGAGCATGCCCAGCGGGATGCCGAGGATGAACGCGACGATGAGCGCGTAGAAGACGAGTTCGACGGTCGCTGCTCCGTAGTTGAGCAGGATCGACGAGACCGGCTGCCCGTCGGAGACCGCTGTACCGAAGTCGCCCTTGAGCAGATTGCCCAAGTATTCGAAGTACTGGACGAGGATGGGCCGGTCGTAGCCGGCGGCGTGGACGCGCTCGGCCAGTTGGGCCTTCGTCAGGCGTCCTCCCAACGCTGCGGTGATCGGGTCACCGGTGATGCGCATGAGGAAGAACACCAGAGTGGTGAGAATGAAGATGGTGGGAATGATGAGCAGGAAGCGGATGAGGACATAACGTCCCAGACCGCCTCCCGAGGGCTTCTTGACCGCGACCGAAGTCTCGGCGGCCTCAGCCCCTGGTTCGCTGATGGCAGCAGACATGTGTTCCTTATGGGATGTGTTTCGATGCGCCAGCGGCAAGAGACAGCTCGGCGAGGGTCACTGCAGGTGTACGGACCTCGCCGCGGACGCGCCACGAGGTGCAGGCGGCCTGATCGGCTCACCTGCACCTCGTGTGGGTGATCACTTGCTCAGCAGTGCCAGACGGAACTGGAAAGCGGGGTCGAGGGTGTCGTCGACGCCCTTGACGTCCTTGCCGGACACGGCGATCTGGTTGCCCTGCAGCAGCGGCAGGGTCGGCAGTTCGTCGGCCAGCTCACCCTGGATCTTCTTCAGGGCATCTTCGCGCTTGCCCTTATCAGCGATCGAGGACTGAGCGTTGAGCTCCTTGTTCATCGCTTCGT
Organism: Brevibacterium sp. Lmc1; assembly: GCF_057654315.1. Lineage (NCBI taxonomy): Bacteria > Bacillati > Actinomycetota > Actinomycetes > Micrococcales > Brevibacteriaceae > Brevibacterium > Brevibacterium sp. Lmc1. The sequence goes on from NZ_CM172803.1 coordinate 3,815,425, forward strand.
CACGGTAGTGGTTGGCGAGGAACGACGGAGTCTCATCCGTGTCGTAGAAGAACGGCATGAGGTAGTTGTCGGCATCCGAGTAGTCCGGGAACCAACCCAGCTGGTACATCGGGTACACGTCGTCGGTGCGGTCCTTCGAGTACTGGACCCACTCGGTCGACTGCAGCTTGACGTTGAACAGCCCGGTCTTGTCCAGCTGGTCCTTCACCAGGGCGTACTCATCGCCTGAGGAGGGGCCGTAGTGGTCAGGGTTGTACTGGAGCTTGAGCTCGACCGGGGTTTTGACTCCGGCGTCCTTGAGTGCCTTCTTCGCCTTCTCGACGTCGGCGCCGCCCTTGCCGTCGCCATATTCGGACTTCAGCGGTTCATCGGAGCCGGGAAGTCCGTCGGGCACGTGCGAGTACAGCGGAGTGAAGGTGTCCTTGTAGACCTGGCTGGCGATCGCCTGACGGTCGACTGAGTCGGCCATGGCCTGGCGGACAGCGAGCGCCTTCTTCTCGTCGGCGTCATCGGTCTTCGCACCGAAGGGCATCGTGTCGTAGTTGAACACGATGTAGCGGATCTCGCCGCCGGGTCCCTTGTGGACCTTGAGGTCCTCGTTCTTGCCGAGGTCCTCGACGTCGGTGGCCGAGAGCGAACGCCACGCGACGTCGATGGTGTTCTCCTGGACGTCGAGCTTCATGTTGTTCGCGTCCGAGTAGTACTTCATCTGCACGGTCTCGGTCTTCGCCGGCTCGATGAAGCCCTTGTAGTCCGGGTTCGCCTTGTAGGTGATCAGCTCGTTGAACTTGAAGCCGTCGATCGTGTACGGGCCGGCGAAGGCCTTGCCGTCGACGATCTCCTGGTCCTTCGTGACCTTGTCGGCCGAGAATACGTCTTCATCGACGATCGGGCCGGCGGCGCTGGCCAGGACTCCGGGCCAGGTCTGGTCGTTCTTGCGCTTGAGGTTGAAGACGACGGTCTTCTCATCCGGGGTCTCCACGGACTTCAGGCCGCCGAGCAGCGAAGAGGGCCCGTTGGGATCCTGGATCTTCAGCTGACGATCGAAGGAGAACTTCACGTCCGAGGAGGTCAGTTCGTTGCCGTTGGCGTACTTGAGTCCGTCCTTGAGCTTGACCTCGTACTTCGTCGGCTCGGTGAAGTCAGCGGACTCGGCGATCGAAGGGTTGAGCTCGGCCGTACCCGGCTTGTAGGCGAGGATGTACGGGTAGATCTGCTGCTCGACGAGGGAGCTTCCGTTGTCGTACGCGGCGGCCGGATCCAACGCCACAACCTTGTCCGTGGTTCCGACCGTGAGCATTCCGCCTTTGTCGTCCCCGCCGCCGCCTCCGGTCGTCGAGGTCGAGCAGGCGGAGAGGAGCAGAGCGCCGGCCGCAGCGATGGCCACGGCCTTTGCGCCAGTTCGTCGTTTCATGGTGTTCCTGTCTTTCACAAGTGCTCTTCGTGTCTTCTTTGCTCGAAGAGATCCGCACCACATCTTACGGTTCCCGTCCCAAATAGTGAACTGACGCACATGAAGTGATCCAGTTCGCAACGACTTCGCAACAATTCGCCGAGGCGGCTCTGCTCGCCACAGCGAAACTTCCCTTGCCGGGACAGCCGGGGCACTCCCCGCCGTCACCCCACATCACGCCCACAACCGCCGCGAACCGCTCCCAGCCGTAGCCCATCCAACGGCCGCGACTTCGGCGGCGCAACGGGGAGCCGCCTCGGCGAATTCGATTTGCGTCACCGATGACAATCGGTTTGACTTATGAGGTGCATCACAGAGAAGACACAGGTCCTTCACTGTTTCGATGCTCAGAAACCCCTGCCCCCCTCTGATTGGAAAAGCGTGTCCGCAGTCCTTGATTGGCTCAACGGAATCATCTGGTCCTCCGCCCTCGTGTACCTCTGCCTCGGTGCCGGCGTGTACTTCACGATCCGCTCCCGAGCCGTCCAGATCCGACAGATCAAAGCGATCTTCACGCAGATGTTCCGCGGGAAGAGCTCGAACGAGGGCGTCTCCTCCTTCCAAGCTCTCGCGATGTCGTTGGCCGGTCGCGTCGGCGTGGGCAACATCGCCGGTGTCGCCACCGCAATCGGCTTCGGCGGACCTGGCGCGGTGGTGTGGATGTGGATCTCCGCGCTGCTCGGAGCCTCAACGTCTTATGTCGAGTCGACTCTCGGCCAGGTCTTCAAGGAACAGGACCCCAAGAGCGGCGAATACCGCGGCGGACCGGCTTTCTACATCGAGAAGGCCTACCGGCACACGAAGGCCAAGGGCCTGTTCAAGGTCTACGGTCTCGTCTTCGCCGCTGTCACGGTCCTCGCGATGAGCTTCATGCTCCCGGGCATCCAGTCGAACGCGATCTCCGGTGCGGTCGAGAACGCGTGGGGAACTCCGACATGGATCACCGCGGTCATCCTCGCGGTCATCATGGGCTTCATCGTCATCGGCGGAGTCAAGCGCATCGCCCACTTCGCCTCACTCGCGGTGCCCTTCATGGCCGTCATCTACATCATTGCGGCGATCGCTGTCACACTCGTCAACGCCGACCAGATCATCCCCGTCTTCCAGCTCGTCTTCACCTCCGCATTCGGCGTCGACGCAGGACCGGACGCGGCCTTCGGCGGCATTCTCGGCATGGCTGTTCAGTGGGGCGTCCAGCGCGGGATCTACTCGAACGAGGCCGGACAGGGTACCGGCCCGCACGCTGCCGCTGCCGCCGAGGTCTCGCACCCGTCGAAGCAGGGACTCGTGCAGGCCGGTTCGATCTACATCGACACCCTCTTCGTGTGCTCAGCGACTGCTTTCATGATCCTCTCCACCGGTATGTACAAGGTCTTCGATGCCGACGGCGAGACCATCATCGGCACAGGACGCGGTCAGATGGCCGAAGCCATCGCTGCAACACCCGGTGAGAAGTGGCCTCAGGCCGGACTCGACACGATGATCTCCGGCTTCGGTGCGGGCTTCATCGCGATCTCGATCTTCCTCTTCGCCCTGACGACGATCGTCGCCTACTACTACATGGCGGAGACGAACCTCGTCTACCTGCTCGGCAAGGCCAAGAGCACATTGGCCCTGACGATCGGCACTCGTGTACTGCAGGTAGTCATCGTCATCGCGGTGGCCGTGGGCGCGATGTCGACTTCGGGCAGCGCCTGGGCACTCGGCGACATCGGAGTGGGCCTCATGGCCTGGCTGAATGTCATCGCGATCCTCATCCTCCAGCAGCCGGCGTTCAAGCTCCTGCGCGACTTCGAACGCCAGACCAAGCTCGGCCTGGATCCGGTGTTCGAGCCCGAGAAGATCGGCGTGCGCAACGCCGACTTCTGGGATCAGCGCGTGGCTCGCCTCAAGGCCGGCGAGGCGGTGCCGGAAGGCTGATGCCCCACGCGGTCGGCTGCCTGCCACCCGGCAGGCCGCCGATCGGCAGGAAGGCCATTCGGCAGACTACTCGTCCGCCGAACCGAGGGACGATACGAGGTCCGGGACAATGGCGTCCCGGGCCTCGTGCCATTCACAGCGACGCACAGAGCAGCGGCCGCCGCCCTGAATCGGGCGACGGCCGCTGTCGGTTCGCGGGGCAGACTCTGCTGCTCTCCGGCTCACCAGCCGAGCTGGCCGCGCTGGCTAAGCTGGCTGCGCTGGCTCAGCCGACTGAGCCGGCTGAGCCTCACTTCTTCAGGCTGGTGCCTGCCGAGCCGAGGTTCTGGCAGGCTTCGACGATGCGTTCGGCCATGCCCTTCTCTGCGGCCTTGCCGTAGGAGCGCGGGTCGTAGAGCTTCTTGTCGCCGACCTCGCCGTCGATCTTGAGCACTCCGTCGTAGTTGCGGAACATGTGCTCGACGACGGGGCGGGTGAAGGCGTACTGGGTATCCGTGTCGATGTTCATCTTCACGACTCCGTGGCGGACCGCCTCGGCGATCTCTTCTGCACTCGAACCCGAGCCGCCGTGGAAGACAAGGTCGAAGGGAGCCTTCTTGCCGACCTCGGCCCCGACCTTCTCCTGGATCTCACCGAGGAGTTCGGGACGCAGCTTCACATTGCCGGGCTTGTACACGCCGTGGACGTTTCCGAAGGTCAGAGCCGTGAGGTAGCGGCCCTTCTCGCCGGTACCCAGCGCTCGTGCGGTGGCCAGCCCGTCCTCGACGGTGGTGTAGAGCTTGTCGTTGATCTCGTTCTCGACGCCGTCCTCTTCGCCGCCGACGACGCCGACCTCGATCTCGAGGATCGATTGCGCTGCCGTCGAGAGCTCGAGCAGCTCCTCAGCGAGAGTGAGGTTCTCGTCGAGCGGAACGGCGGAACCGTCCCACATATGCGACTGGAAGTAGGGATCGCCGCCGTTCTTCACGCGCTCGGTCGACGCGGCCAGCAGGGGCTTGACCCAGGCTTCGACGGCGTCCTTCGGGGCGTGGTCGGTGTGCAGCGCGATGTTGACGTCGTAGCTCTTGGCCACTTCGGCGGCGAAGACGGAGAACGCGATGGCGCCCCGCACGCGGTCCTTGACCGTCGGGCCGGACATGTATTCGGCACCGCCCGTGGAGATCTGCACGATGCCGTCGGATCCGGCCTCGGCGAACCCGCGGATGGCGGCGTTGATCGTCTGCGAGGAGGTGCAGTTGATCGCGGGGTAGGCGAAGCCCTGGGTCTTCGCGCGGTCGATCATCTCGGCATACACTTCGGGGCTGGCGATGGGCATACATGCTCCTTGGTCGGGGTCGGCCGTTTCTGCTGCCACCAGCCTACTCGTTCCGCCCCGCCCATGGCAGGAGGTCCCAACGGCGGCCTCACCGAGGATGCTCTCTCCTGGCACCGATCGTGGACGAATCCGGGAACGCAATTTCGGATCCTGCTGCCGAGGAGGCCCGACCCTAGCTCAGACCTCGCTTCGGACGCTGCATTCAGTACAGTGGCCTCATGGCCTCGACGCTGACTCCGCCCGGTTCGGGCAATCGCCTGCGCATCTTCAATTGGGCTCTGTGGGACTGGGGCTCGGCGTCCTTCAACGCCGTGATCATCACCTTCGTCTTCGCCCCGTATCTGACGAAGTCCGTCGCCGCCACCGAGGAGGCCGGATCCTCGGCATTGGGCTGGTCGATGGCCGCGGCCGGTTTCGTCATCGCCGTCGTCGCCCCGGCCGCCGGCACCCGGGCCGACGCCGGGGGTCGGCATCGCCTGTGGCTGGGCGTGCACACCGCGATCGTCGTGCTCACGATGTTCGGACTGTTCTTCGTCCGCGACTCCCCCGACTATCTGTGGCTGGGCCTTCTGCTCTTGGCAGTCGGCAGCGTCTTCTTCGAATTCGCCGAGGTGTCCTACAACGGCATCATGGTCCGGATCACCAACCCCGACAACGTCGGCAGGGTCTCCGGATTCGGCTGGGGCATGGGATACGTCGGAGGGCTGGTCCTCCTCGTCATCCTCCTCGTCCTCGTCATCCAACCCGAGGTCGGCTTCCTCGGCGCCAGCGACGAGGAGGGACTGCGGTTCCGCATCGTCGCGGTCCTGTCCGCCGTGTGGTTTGCGATCTTCGCGATCCCCGCTCTGTTCTCGGCACCGGGGGCGAAGGTCAAGGGCACTTCGGGTGGGCACCCGATCCGAGCATTCATCGCCGACTACGCCGCACTCGTGCGCCGTCTGATCCGGATGTGGTCGACCGAGCATCAGACGCTGCGGTTCTTCATCGCCTCGGCGGTCTTCCGGGACGGTCTGGCCGCGATCTTCTCGTTCGCGGGCGTCCTCGCCGCCGGCAGCTACGGGTTCTCCGCCTCCCAGATCATCATCCTCGGCGTGGCCGCGAACGTCGCCGCCGGTGCCGGGGCGATGATCGCCGGATGGTTCGATGATCGGCTCGGACCGAAACCCGTCATCATCGCCGGTCTCATCGTCATCATCCTCGGCGGACTGCCGATCCTCTTCAGCGCCGAGGCGGCCGTGTTCTGGGTCTGTGCCCTGATCTTGAGCTTCTGCGTCGGTCCGGTTCAGGCGTCGAGTCGGTCGTTCCTGGCCCGCATCACTCCGCCGGAGTCGGCCGGGGAGAACTTCGGCCTCTATGCCACGACCGGAAGGGCCGTGAGCTTCCTGGGCCCGGCGATGTTCGCCTTGGCGATCACGGTCTTCGGCTTCCAGCGGGCCGGGACGCTGGGCATCCTCATTGTTCTGGCGGTCGGCCTGGCGCTTATCATTCCCGTCCGACCCGACGCCCCGGCCCACTCCATGCAGGCCCGCGAGGAAAGCTGAAGCATTGCGGAGAGGCCGGGAGCCGGCCGCACCGGCTCACTGCCGGGCGAGCAGATCGTCGATCTGGTTGATCGCTCCGGTCGAGCCTTCGATGACACCCATCTCCAACACGGTGCGCAGTCCCTCAGCCGAGTCGAAGACCGATTCGTAGGTGGCACGAGTTCCGGTCTTGGTCGCTTCGAAGCGGTAGATGCACCGGCTCCCGGGCATCGATTCGACGACGCTGAAGTCCTCATCGGCGAAGTAGTCGCGGAACTCCAGGCGCGCGGGACGGTCGACGGCGGTCAGTTCCCACAGTCCGCAGAACTTCTCGCCCTCCGGGCTCGTCATAAAGTATGTGACTCTGCCGCCGGGCTCGAGCGAATGGTCGACTACCGTGGCCGGATACGTCGGCGGACCCCAAATCTGCTCGAGCTGGCGGGGATCGGCATAAACTTCCCACACCCGTTCGCGCGGCGCCGCGAACTCGGCGACGATCGTCAGCGTCAGTGTCTCTTCGTCATGAAATGTGTCGATGACCGGCATGGCTGCTCCTTAAGCATTGTGGTGGTTTGCTTCACGACCCGGCCTGTTCGTCCCCGGACAGAAGGTCGTCGATTCTCTGCACTCGGTCGACCCACTGGTCTTCGAGTTCGGCGAGCATGCTCCTGATGGTGCGAAGCGGACCCACCTCTGCGTGAGCGATCTGCTGCTTTCCGACTCGTCGCTTCGTCACCAGTCCTGCACGTTCGAGGACTGCGACGTGCTTCTGCACTGCGGCGAAGCTCATGTCGTAGTCGGCGGCCAGATCGGTCACCGAAAGCCCTTCTCCTGCGACTCGGCGTACGATATCGCGCCGGGTGCGGTCGGCCAATGCTTGGAACAGCGCATCCGCCTCGTCATCGAGAAGTCCTTTCATGCGATCAATCATACAACCGAATGGTTGTATGTAAATAGGTGCAGGCAAAGATTCTCGCGACCCGTTGACATTCGACATTGAACACGCGTTTAATATTAAACATGCGTTCAACGAATCCCGATTCCAACTCGCGCCGCTCTCCCAACGCCTCCCCGGAGACTGCCGAGAAGATCCTCTCTGCCGCCGTCGCCGAGTTCGCCCGCCACGGGTTCACGAAGACGACGGTCCGCGGCATCGCCGCGGCCGCCGAGGTCTCCCCCGGCCTGGTCATCCACCATTTCGGTTCCAAGGACGGGCTGCGCAGCGCATGTGATGAACACGTATTCGAGCGAATCGCTGAGTCGAAGGCGGCGAACGCCGGCTACGCCACCATGGCAGTGCAGATGATGTTCGACGACCCCGAGATGTCCACTGCTGTGGACTACCTCGTCAAGTCCCTGCTCGACCCCAGCGAGCATGGCCAGCGCTACTTCGACCACTACGTCGACCTCGTCGAGTCCTATATCACCGAAGGATTCGCCGGCTACACCTTTCGACAGAGCGAGGATTCTCGTGGACAGGCGGCGACCATCGCGGTCATGGCCCTGGCCCCCTCCCTGCTCGAGCACCGCCTGCATTCGGTCCTCGGCACCGATGACACTACCGCAATGATGACCCGACTCGCCCCGCATCTGCTCGACCTCTACCTGCACGGTGCCCTCGAGTCAGTCCCCGACAACTCTCAACCAGGAGATGAGGAACCATGAGCACATTGACCCGTCCCCGCCGCACCGACGACGGCCGCGCATCCGCCTCGGCGGCGATCTCGATGCGGGACGTCGTGAAATCGTACGGACGCGTCCGCGCCCTGGACAGCCTCGACCTCGAGGTCGCCCGCGGCGAGGTCCACGGCTTCCTCGGCCCCAACGGCGCCGGCAAGTCGACGACGATCCGGATTCTGCTCGGAATCCTGCGACACAACTCGGGTACGGTGCGCCTCCTCGGCGAGGATCCCTGGTCGAAGGCGGTGCCCCTGCACCGCCGCCTGGCCTATGTTCCCGGCGATGTGGAGCTGTGGCCGGGACTGACCGGCGGTGAGGCGATCGACCTGTTCGCCCGGTTGCGCGGAGGCGTGGACAGACGTCGTCGCGATGAGCTCATCGAGCGGTTCGACCTCGACCCGCGGAAGAAGGGCCGGACCTATTCGAAAGGCAACCGGCAGAAGGTCGCGCTCATCTCCGCCCTGGCCTCGGACGTCGAACTGCTGCTCCTCGACGAGCCGACGGCCGGACTCGACCCGCTTATGGAAGCGGTGTTCCAGGACTGCATCCGTGAGGCGAAGGACGCCGGTCGCACGGTGCTGCTCTCCAGCCACATCCTCGCCCAGGTCGAAGCCCTGGCCGATCGGGTGTCGATCATCCGCTCGGGTCGCATCGTCGAGACGGGGACCCTGTCCGAGCTGCGGCACCTGTCGCGGACGACGATCACCGTCGGACTCGAACACGATGTGCCCGCCCTGTCCGAGATGACCGGAGTCCACGACCTCGTCCGCGAAGGTTCGCGACTGCATTTCAGCGCCGATACGGCGCAGCTGCCCCGTATCATGCGGGCGCTCGGCGAACACGATGTCGAATCGCTCACCGCGACCCCGCCGACCCTCGAGCAGCTGCTGCTGCGTCACTACGGCAAGGAGGAGTCATGAATCTGCTGGCCGCATACACGGACGACGGGGATCGCACTGTCCACGGAGGCCCCGGGAACTCACCGCGAACCGGGCATCATCATGGTGCACATGAACGTGTTCGGCGTGGCCGCCTCGGCGAGGGAAACCTGGCAGGGTTGGGGAATCTGCTGAGATTCATGCTGCGGCGGGACCGCCTGTGGCTGCCGATCTGGGTGCTTGCTCTCTCTGCGCTCACCGCGTACTTCGCTAATGCGATCGCCGTGGTCATGGATTCGGATTCGCTGCAGGCGATGACGGCGTTCGCGAAGAATCCGGTGATGGCGCTCATCACGGGGCCAGGTTACGGGCTCGACCAGGTGACGATCCCGCGGTTCATCGTCGGCATGTACGGGGTGTTCCTCATGATCGGGGCGGCTCTGATGTCGATCCTCACCATCTCCCGCCACACGCGCGCCGAGGAGCAGACGGGGCGGGCCGAACTCGTTCGCGCCGGCGTCACCGGTCGGCACACTCAGCTCATCGCCGCCCTTGCGCTCACGGTGTTCATGAATCTCCTGCTCAGCGCGGGCATGGCTGCGGCGTTCGGATTCTCTCAGGCCGAACCGGATTCGTGGTCGGCGACGATGCTGTTCACGGTCGGAATCGGCGCGGTGGGCTGTGTCTTCGCCGCCGTCACCGCGGTCACTGTGCAGCTGAGCGCGTTCGCCAGGGCCGCCTCGTCGATGGCCGGAGCGGTGCTCGCACTCAGCTTCGTCCTCCGCGGGATCGGTGATATGTCGCACGTGTCCGGGGGTAGCCTCGATTGGCTGTCGTGGCTCTCGCCCTTGGGGTGGGCGCAGCAGACGGCACCGTTCACCCTCGACCGCTGGTGGCCGCTGCTGTACTCGGCTGGTCTGTTCACGGTCCTCGTCGTCGCGGCCGCGATGCTGCAGTCTCGTCGTGACCTGGGTGCCGGAATCGTCGCAGAACGGCTGGGCCGGTCGCAGGCGGGACCGCTGCTGTCGACGCCGCTGGGTCTGGCGCTGTGCCTGCAGGCCTCGAGCCTGATCTGGTGGTCGATGAGCATGCTGGTCATGGGTGTGGTGTTCGGATCGTTCACCGGGCCCATGGACGAAGGAGCGGCGGGGATGCCGCCGGAGATCCTGTCGATCATGGGCGGTCGGTCCGGAATCGTCGACGGCTACCTCGGATACATGGCCCTGTACTTCGCCATCATCGTCGCCGCGTATGCGGTCATCGCCGCTGGTGGGCTGCGGTCGGAGGAGTCCTCTTTCCACACCGAACCGGTGCTCGCGACCGCGGTCTCCCGCAGCGGATGGTTGGCTTCCTGGGCAATGGTGACTCTGGTCGGGGCCGGTTGGCTGATGGGCATGGCCGGCCTCGGTGAAGGGGTGGGTGCCGCGATGTCGATGGACGATTGGTCCCTGGTGTGGCCGACCTTGCTCGGGCATCTCGCGCAGGCGCCGTCGATCTGGGCGCTGCTCGGATTCGCCTACCTGCTCTACGGCCTCGCCCCGCGGCTGATGAGCCTGAGCTGGATCGTCTTCGGCGCCTCGGCGGTGCTCGCCCTCTTCGGCGGGCTGATGCAGCTCGACGACGCGGTCCTCGATCTGTCCTTGTTCACCCATATCGGCCAGTATCCGGCCCAGGATCTCTCCGCCGAGGCGGTGCTGTGGTTGGCAGGGATCGCTGTGGTCCTCGTCGGGGCTGGGATCCTCGGATTCCGAAGGCGGGACCTCGTCACGGCGTGAGGTACCCCAAGGACCGGGCGCGGCTGAGGACGTCCGCCCGGTTCGAAACTCCGAATTTGCGGTAGAGAGCGGAGAGACGGTTCTTCACGGTTCCGGTGACCTGCTGCAGTTCGCCGGCGATCTCAGCCACGGACAGGCCACGTGCCAGCAGGTCGATGAGTTGGGCTTCGCCGACGTTGAGCTGCGGCGCTTCTGCCAGGTCCACGGAGACCGAGCCGATATGGCGCAGCCGCTCCATCAGCTGCGCCGGTGAAGCGAAGGTCACGGAGAACTCATTCGCAGCTTCCGCCCATACGGGCGAGTCAGCCGTGAGGTCGACGAGTCGACTGCGATCGGTCAGCGGCAATAGTGCAAGCGGCAGAAGCGAGCCCACCCAGGTCGAAAGACTCACAGCCATCGTGAAATCAGTCTGCGCTGCAGCCTCGTCCCCAGTGCGCAGTTTGGCTGCTGCTCTGATGGCGGCGAGTTCTGCGCGGCTGCGCGGACTGAGCGAACGATGATAGAACCAGGTGTCGGCGCACGCGATCGCATCGTCGTTGCGCCCGGCCACGAGCTTTGAGCGGACGTCGAGGACGATGCGCGCATCACACGCCGGTGAGAGCCTCTCTCGGTCGAGCTCGGCCCATCGCAGCTGGCCGAGTGCGATGAAGGCCATGCTGCGTCCGAACGCAAGCAGATCCTTCTCGGCTGCGGATAGGACTCCGGAATCGCGAGACCGCTCGGCATCATCGTTGACGAAGAGCAACCCGGATTCGGACTTTGCGGACAGCACTGCCAAGGTCCGAGCGATGAGAGGCAGATAGACCCACAGCGTTCGCAGCTCGGGATATGCGGACAACGCATCGAATTCCGTCTGAGCGCGTTGCAGGTCGAGACGGTCGAGGGCCCGCAGCGCCGCGGCGATACGCAGCGGCGGAGTGACGAGCTCGTCGATGATGACGCTCGGCCGTGTCGCTGAACGACCTGCGACAGAGCCGCTTCCGGCACCGACTCGGCTGAGCTCGGACGACTCTGTTGCCAACGCGAGATGGATATCGGCTCGTTCACAGTCGCCGCTGACGGCCGAGATGAGAGCCGTCCACGCGATGATTGCCGGCAGCAGGAAGTCGCCGTCGATGTGTCCGGCCCGAGCGGGCCCCTCGATCTCATTGAGCAGGGACAGTGCCCGGCGAGACTTGGCTGCATGGTGGAGTGCGATCGCAGTGAGGAGTCGGACGACGGAACGCCCACGCACACTGGGCATCTTCGCCGCGGCACGGATGCCCAATTCTGCGGCATCACCGTGTCGGCCGGAATCGCCGAGACCGATCAGCTGACGAACGGTGTCGATGACATCCACCGGCAATCCGTCCAGCAGGACTTCTCCGCTCTCATCTTCTCCCGGTGCCGAGGCGCCGAGGAACGCCGGCAGTCGTGGCCTCAGCAGTCCCGGGCCGGTATGCCTGATCGCGGCGGCACGGATGCGCGCCGGATCGGCGGCAGCGGAATCAGCGTCGATATCCTCGGCGAGTGTTCCGAAGAATTCAAGTCCGGGCCAGTTCGCACGAGTCTTGGGCGGCAGAAGACGAAACGCGGTGCAGGCGGTCCGAGGAGTGAGCAGGAACATCGGTATGCCCACCGCCTCGGTCACTCGCAGCAGCTGGGGCCAGTAGCCGCCGTGTCGGGCCAAGAGCAGCACGTCGCTGAGTAGTTCGGGCTCGACGGTGCCTGCCGATTCCATATGTTCGATGAGCACTTCGAGAAGTGAGACGACCACCGGCCCCGCACCGGGTGTGGCAGTGAGGTCATATCGCAGCTTGGCCGCGATGAGGGTTGGAACTCGCAGCAGCGATCCCCGCACCGAATCCTCAACGCGAGTGAGTATCCCGCTGGAGTGGAGTCGGTTCAGGACTCCTTCAGGATCGTTGACCCCAATACCGCCGAGGAGGTCATCAGCCACCGCGGTCAGCGCCCGCACGGCGGTCGTCTCTGACACAGCACTGAGTTGAGCGAGCACCGAGGCTGCCGCCGTGTCACCGGGTCCCAGCTCTAGGGACAGCCGTGGACACAGTTCGACGACCCAATCGGCAAAGGAAACGGATTCGGGGACCACCGTGACCCCTGCGGTGGCTGCGGCACGGAGGACCGCCTCGGCGAAGTGAGCACGACCGGCGCATTCCGTCCACAGCAGGTGGCAGAGCTCGGTGTCGACCAGGCTTACGCCTGAGGATTCGAGTTCGACGATGAAGTCTCCCAGGCTGAGGCGAGGATCCTGCGTGGTCCCTTCAGCATTCGAGCTCATGGTCGCCCATCCTTCATCTCGGCGGATCACACCCGCGTCACGCTCATCGACGTACACGTGAGCTCCTCCTTCCCTGTCCGGTCTTCACCGGCCGACCCTGTCAGCACGCAGCTCTCGAGCCTGCCCGGACTCCCAATGTGCCCGTATACCGGGTGCTTTTGTGCTCCACCGCGAGTGGTCTGCGGTAGTCCGCCAAGGGAATGCGGATACACGAACGGACCGGAGGACAGCTCCTCCTCAGCGGGAGTTCGTCTGACCTGTTCACCCGCCCCGGATACTGGCCGTCGTTCAGCTCGCCGCGTCGATTTCCGACCGTCCTCGTGCAAACTGGCGGACAGCTGCAGGCGGGAGGCCAGCGTACAGAATCGGCAGAGAGACGAAGAAGATCGTGAAGAGTGTGCCCACGAGGCCGACAGTGAAGAAGGAGACGCTTTCGACGCAGGACAGACCCATGACCCCAACCGCCGAGGCGTAGAGGACATGTCGACGTCCGACGTCGAGGTGTGATTGGACGACCCTGCGCCAGGCCAACCCGAGGATCAGCAGCATCAGGATCAGCTCGACCAATCCTCCGCCGACCAACGATTCGACGAAGAAGCTGTGGAATTCCTCATAGGGCATTCCCCTCTCCTGAGCGATCATGACGCCGCGGAAGCTTCCGCTGCCGAGCAGGATCCCGTGCTCTCGCCAGATGTCGAGTCCGATCGACCAGACGACGTCGCGGCCCGCCAACGCGGCGTCCGGTCTCAGAATGAGTTCTTCGAGTTTGTCTCCGACTCCGGTGGTGACTACGACCGCGGCACCGATTCCGCCGACGGCGAGGAAAGAAGCGAAGTACTTCGGTTTGGTCCGGAGCCTGAGCACGGCGAAGACGGTGAGGAAGATGAGTGAGGCGGCAATCGATCCCCGCGACATGGTCAGAAGCAGCGAGGCGATCTGCAGGGCGAAGAGACCGATGTTGTGCGCGCGACAGCGTCGGCCATGGAGGTACAGCATATGGGCGACGAGGCCGAGGAACAGGAAGTATCCGAACTGATTGCGGTTGGCGAAGAAGCTGGCGAACTCGAACTGGTAACTCGAGTCGGCGCTGAACATCAGAGGAATGTCGGATGCGTGCTGCACGAAGTTGACGATGATGGCGATGAACGTGAGCCACAGAAATCCGCCGAGAAAGGTGTGCAAGTCGTGCTCACTCGGGTGCAGCGCCTGGACCAGGCCGGCGAAGACAAGGATTCCGATGATCCCAGCGGCCGCTCCGAGCAGGTCCAGAACGTCATAGGTTCCGTACCTCATGCCAACAGATACCAGGGTGGTCGCCTGCATGATTCCGTAGACGATGGCAATCGCGATCCACGGATCCCTTGGCTGAACTCGCCGGTGGAAGGCCGCGACGACGATGACCAGCAACTGCAGCATATAGCCGAAGCCCACCGCTACCATGAACGGCACCGGGACTCCGAATGCCACCACCACAGCCACCGGCACGATTGCGACCAGGAGAAGTATGAGCAGAAGCCCGCCGACTCCGCTTCGAGTCGAACTCATGCGGTGAGCAGCTGCTGACTCAGGTCGCATCGAGGACCACCCCGCCGAGGCGTTCATAGGTCACCGCCCGATCGAAGCGCTCCTCGGCCATCCGTCGTGACCCCATACCGCGTTCCACCAGATTTCGGTCTTGGGCCAGTTCCACCAGCGCTGCGGCGACGGCTTCCGCCGTCGGTTCACAACTGATTCCTGCTCCGTAGGCGACGAGCAGGTCCCGATACTCGGGGCATTCCTGAGAGTTGACGACCGGCAGCCCTGCCGCAGCGTAGTCGCCGATCTTGTTGGTGATGGACTGTGCGGCTCCCGCAACGATGGGATTGACCGCAATATCGCACCCCCGCAGACGTGCGACCATATCCGGATACTCGAGTCTGCCGTAGAAGATGACCTCTTCGAGCAGATCGGCAGTTTCCCCGCGCCATTGGTTCTCGAACGGTCCCGTGCCCATCACATGCAGGCGCATGCGCTTTCCTGCACGCTTCAGTATGCGAAGTGCTTCGAATACCGTCGGCAGGTCGTAGCTGTGCCCCAGGGTGCCGACGTATGCAAGTTCGATGTATCCGTCGTCGGTCGGTCGGTTCGCGCCGAAACTGTCGAAGCGCTGCAGGTCGGTGCCGAGATAGACGGTCGTCACCCCGGCCGCGTCCCCGCGAGCCTCAGCAACGCGATTCGAGTAGGTCTCGGAGACAGTGACCACTGAGTCTGCAGCACGATAGATCCGTTCCGCTGTTCTGCGCAGCGGTGCGAGCACGGAACGTCCGGCCCAATGTGGTCTGAGCACGAGTTCGAAGGCTTCGGGCCACAGATCCTGCACATCGAGGATGAGTCGCACACCGTTTCTTGCGGCGAATTCGGTCGCAGCGTGCGCGGCTTCGAGCGAGGGCACGGCGCAGTAGACGACGTCGGGCACCCGTCGGTGCCGCAGATATTCCTTGAGGTTCCGACCGAGGGCCCGGTGGCTGAGAAGACGACGCATGGAGACGTTGGTCCGATAGGCAGGTTCAGAGACGTAGGTGGTCACGAAGAGCTGAGTCTCCCTGTCGGAAGGGTCCCGATGCTTCTTGGACAGATGGTGGAACGACGAAGTGACCAGCTCGACCTCGGCTCCCCGACGGGCGAGAATGCCGGCCAAGGTGTCGAACCTGTCATCCGGCCGTCTTCCGCCGCCGGTGAAGTGGGCGATCATCAATACGTCCATGGGGTCACTTCCTCGTTGTGTCTGAGTGTCGATGGATGGCGTCGCTCATGGCTGTGTCGGCCATGGCCGTCACATCCGCTTCCGCGGCCGATCGTGGATCGCTGTTCTTCGCATCCTCGGCGAGCCCGTCGCAAGCCCAAGATTCGGGTCTGCTCTTGAGCACTCGGATGAGTGCGTACGCACCTGCTGCGGCACAGACGGAGTACCCGATGATCGACCCGTAGGCTGCACCGAGCATGCCGTAGGGCGGAATCAGCGTGAGATAGGCGAGCACCGAGGCGGCCGTACCGACGATTTCGACGATCGAGACCCGTCCCGGCGCGTCCAAGGCAATGAGCAGACCCTGCTGGACGCGAGTCAGTCCGAATACGACAGCTGAGGCCGCCAAGGGAACGATCACTGCGGTCGCCGGCCGATAGGACTCGGGAAGCACGAAGATGATCATGGCGAAGGCCGCGCCCGCCAGCACTGCCGCGAAGACGATCAGCAGAAGGACGCTTCGGACGATGACACGGAGGACTGGGAGCGGGCCCGATGAGAACGACTTCGACCAGCTGCGCAGAGAAGCGTCAACCCACTGCTGCACCGGCCACGTCGCCATCTCGAGAACTGTGGCGACGGTGACATACAGGCCGAGCTCCGCCGAACTGCTCAGCATGGGAAGCAGCAGTCGGTCCGAGCGCAGCATCGCGGTGTTGCTGAAGTCTGAGGGGAGCAGAACCCAGCCGCGGCGGCGCAGCCCCCGGCTCTCCGCCCGGGAGGGTGCCGACTGCTTCCACGAGCGCGGCGCGAGGAACAGAAGAGCGACGGCAGGAAGCGCCGATGCGGCATATGCCCACATCCACACCACCGGGTCGTCCACACGCAGCAGCACCAGCAATGCGGCACCGACCACGATGATCACCTGGGTGGCGACCGCGTTGACGGTGAACCACTTCCATTCCCGGCTGCAGACATAGGCGACGCGCAGCGCACGCACCAGCGAATTGAGTGCAACATATCCTGCGATTGCGATGACGCCCATCCACAGCCATGTGGTGCTGAACGGTGACACCATCGCTGCGAGGACCACGATCGGAAGGATGCAGAGAGTCCCCGGCGTCACCATTCGGGCGAAGACTCGGTATTCGCTGCCGAAGCCTCCGGACCGAGCGGCGATGAAGGGCCGCTCGAGACCCATGATCGCGAACACGGAGAGGAAGTACGCGAGCTGCAGGGCAAAGGCGAGATCTCCGCGTCCCGACGGGCTCAGCACGAAGGCTGCCAGCAGGTTCACCGCCACCGCTCCACCTGCAGCGACCATCTGCGCGCTGACCAGGACAACGGCCGCGAGCTTCGCTCCCCCGAGTCTGCTACGAATCTCCATTGCCCGCGTCCCTCTCTCCGGTGAACGTGGGCATCGTGTCGAAGCCGCCCTTGCTGATGCCCTGCCGTCCGAGCACGGTCTGCACTGTCTGCAGGAGAATGAGCAGGTCGAGTCTCAGACACCGGGTGTCGACGTATTCCACATCGAGTCGGAATTTGTCGTCCCAGTCGAGGTCGTTGCGGCCACGAACCTGCGCCAGACCGGTGATTCCGGGCAGCGCCTCGTGTCGCCGAGACTGTTCAGGAGTGTACCGGGCAAGATACTCCACCCGCAGCGGTCGCGGTCCGACGAGACTCATCTCGCCGCAGGCGACGTTCCACAGCGAAGGCAGTTCGTCGAGGCTCGACGCCCGCAGGAACCGGCCGAGCCGGGTCAGTCGCTGTCCATCGGTGATGTGGTCGGCGTCCGGATGCAGCATGGTTCGGAACTTCAGGATGTCGAACACCTTCCCTCCGCGCCCGGGACGAGGCTGCCTGAAGAGCACGGGCCTGCCATGGACGACGAGCACGACAACGGCGACGACCGCTTGCAGGGGTGCTGTGATGATCAGCCCGAATACGCTGAGGCAGACATCGATCCCTCGTTTCACGGTGTCGTAAGGGCGTCGTTGCGTACGGGTATTCATTCGGCGCGCGCGAGTGGCTGCCGGCTGTTGCTCGATCTCGTCCATCATTCCTCCTCACCGAGGTTGAGTGCCCTCTGGAACAGGACTGCCACGCCTTCGACCGCTGGGGCGAGCTGCAGAGCCGCGAGCGCATAGATGTCCCGATCGCACCCATACGGGTCGATCACGTCATCATCTGTGGGAAGATCCGGTGCGCGTCTGCGACTGCGCCGTCGCACCGCCGCTCCGACCGCGGCCCGCAGACGCGTCGCCCGGTCCGCTGACGGAAGAGCGCCCTCGCTGACGATCTCGTCGTCGCGAGTCACCGCCGCGAGACTTGCGAGTTCGCGGATCGTGAAGGTCCGCCGAACGATGCGCGGGTTGAGTTCGACGACTGCGCGTCGGTGCTCGCGTGTCATGACGAGCACGAGGTCAGCCGCGCTGAGCGAATCCTCACTGACCTGCCGCGCCCGCTGGGCCCGGATGTTGATCACCCCCATGAACCCCGCAACTTCCCGGGCTTCTTCGGGCATCATTCGCCCCGGTGCGGCACGGGTGCCGGCCGAGCGCAGGCGGATCTCGGAGACGTCGGCGAACCTCTGGGCCAGCACCAGCTCTGCAAGACGCGAGCGGCAGAGGTTTCCGGTGCACACCGTGAGCACGGTGAAGCTCTGAGACATCAGCTTTAATCCGCTCTCTGCGGCTTCGCATTACCGGGAACCGCGCCCACCCGGGGCAGCTCTGCGGTCTGCGGTTCCTCGAAGCCCGTGTCATCGGCCGGAGCGCATCGGTGATCGGCGAGTCTGCTCCGACTGGGGATCGGCCAGAACTTCGGGGCGGAGAGATGCTTCGATCCGAAAGGTGCCGCTGGATGACGATCGACCGCCGTGTCGATGCCGTCGTCTGCGGGACCCTGTACATGACTTCGATCCGGTCGGAACATCCAGCTCGGGCCGGTATCGGCCGACAGTCGTTCGGTCTCGGTCGGGGGCCTGCCATAAGCCTCCGCTGCACCGTAGGTGTACAGATCCTCGCCGTTCGGCGGCAGCATCGTGACGACTATCCCGGCGACACGGGCGCCCACGGCCAGGTGGGTGCGGATCGACTCGGTGAAGGCGCGCTTCTTAGTGTTGCTCGCCGCGGAGACCATGATGATGCCTGCCGCCTTCGTCCCGACCACTGCGGAATCTGTAACAGCCAGGGTCGGTGGTGCGTCGAGGATGACATAGTCGAAGTCTTCGCCGAGCTCGTGCAGTACAGCGTCCATCGCTTGGGAACCCAGCAGCTCACTCGGATTCGGTGGGATATGCCCTGCCGGCAGGGCACTGAGCCCGTGTTCGCCCCATGGTTGGAGGACGTCGGAGATCTCCACCCGACCGACGAGGACGTCACTGAGCCCCGCCGCGCCTTCGATGCCCAAATATTCGGCGACTTTGGGCCGACGAAGGTCACAGTCGACGAGAGCCACCCGCAGCCCCGATTCGGCGAGGATGATCGACAGATTCGCTGCCGTGATCGATTTGCCCTCACCGAGACTCGGCGAAGTGATGGCGAAGACTCGGCGCTTGGAGCCGACTCCGAGGAATTCGAGGTTGGTGCGCAGTGCCCGAAACGCCTCTGCCGTGGGACCGTATTTGAAGGCTCGAACCACCAACGGATCGTCGGCGACAGCGGAGTCTCGGGGGATTCTTCCGATCACGGGGGTCTCGGTGAGCTGCCTGATATCCTGCACCGATCGCACCCGAGTGTCGAAGACCGCGGTGAGGATGGCGATTCCGATCCCGCACAGCAGCCCCAGCAGCAGTCCGGCGGGCACGAGCAGACTTGCCCGTGGACTCACCGGTGCATCTGCGGTCTGAGCTTCCTGCGTGGTAGTCAGGCTGATCGAACTCCGCCCGTCCGCACGTTTGGGTTCGAGCCGATTCTGCACTGCCTGAGTCAGGCTTCGGCTGATCGCCGCGGCGATCCGCTCAGCCTGCTGAGGATCCGAATCGGCGACGGTGATGTCGATGAGGACCGAGCCGTCGGGGGTGCTCGCTTTCACATCATCGCGCAGTTCGGCCACCGTGGTGTTGAGTCCGAGTTCGGAGATCACCGGGTCGAGGACGACGCTGGACCCGACGATGTCTGTATAGCTGCTGACGACTTCTTTTGCGAAGCTGTTTCCCTGCACCAGGTCACCGGTTCCTCCCGCATCAGATTGGACCGACACGTAGAGCTGGGTGTGCGCTTCATATGTGGGCGTCATGAGCGCGACGGGCACGGCACCTGCGACGATTCCGAGCACCGTCGCTGCTGTGACGAGCAGCCATCTGCGTCGAAGGATCCTCACGTAGTCGCGCAGGTCCATGCCCGCGCCGTTGGGTGCCGATTCTGTCATGCCCATGTCTGTGTCCTTCCGAACTGCGTAACTGCTGCGCGTAGAACCGATGCCGATGATTGCGACCGGTGATGTCGGCGAGCGCCCTTGGACTCCTCTGCGCCGCTCTGACCTTTGCTGACAGCTCGGCGAATCGGACTTCACGCTACATTCGCAGGCCGTCGTCGAACGCGGTCTGCGACAGAGCCTGCGGTGATCCGCAGTGGCCCTGTGGAAAGCCGCCCGAACGCGTGTGGACCGAGTCATACCCTGGTTCGGCCCCAATGATGCGGATATGCTTTCAGTGCCGAGCCGATGAAGGCCGGTCAGTGGCGTCAGCCGTTATTCGAACCGAGAAGTCCCATGCGTGAATCAAAGAATCCGCTGGGTGACTGCAGGAGGACCACATGACGTCGATTCCAGCCACAGTCGTGATCGGCTCGGCCGGTCGACGCCTGTATCTCATCGACTGGTTCCGCAAGGCCTTCGAGACTCTCGGCGTCGAGGGGCGCGTAGTCGTCACCGAGAACGACGAGACGAGTTCGTCCGCGACTTATGGCGACATCGGCAGAATCATGCCGAAGTACTCGGACCCTGCTTATGAGACCGCCCTGTTGGACCTCATCGCCGACCTCGAACCGCAGCTGTTCATCTCCGTCAACGACTATGAACTCCTTCATCTCCATGTGAATACGGACCTCGCGGACCGAATGCGACAGTTGGGAGTGCTCGTCCCCGGTGTGTCCGCCGAATGGCAGCGCGGCTGCGTCGACAAGTTGCGGATGGCGCAGATGCTCACCGCGATCGGCGTGCGAACTGCGCCGACGGTCACCGGCGGAGACGGCGCAGGACTGTCGGCACTTGCAGCGTATACCGATGACGTTGTCGTCAAACACCGGTTCGGCAGCGGTTCGTCGGGTCTCGCGATCGTGTCCGCTGCTCGGGCAGAAGAAGCTGTGGCCGAATCACTGCTCTCCGCACCTGCGCAATCGGGCGGTGAGCCGACTGCCGACGATGTCGTGATCCAACCCAAACTCTCCGGCACCGAACACGGTGTCGATATCGTCGGTGCACTCCATGCCCCCGGTGACCTCGCCGCTGTCCTTGCCCGACGCAAGCTGCGGATGCGAGCGGGCGAGACGGACAAAGCGGTTACGGTGGATCCTGCCCCGTTCGTGGCGAATTCGGCTCTCATCGCGAAAGCGGCTGGGCTCACCGGACTCATCGATGTCGACATGTTCCTCGACGGAGAGGGACGCAGCACTGTCATCGACATCAATCCGCGCTTCGGCGGCGGATATCCATTCGTGCATCTCGCGGGAGCCGATGTCCCGCTGTACTACCTGGCCCAGGCCATGGGCAGAGATGACGGGTTCGAGTGGAGTCGTTATGAGCCCGGCGTTGTCTCCGCGAAATACGAAAGTATTCGAGTCGCCGGAAGAGTGCCGGTGACTCCTACCAGTTCAGTTGAGTGATCGGGACCTGAACAGACTTTCTGGATCGGGAATCTCGTTGACGAAGCTCTGACGTTTACCGGACCCGACGACGAGGTGCTGCGAATCATAGGTGAAGTCACAGCGCACGATGTCCCCGACGCAGTCGTCGAGGATACTGCGAAGACGGAGCTCGAGGGCTGCGGATCGGGGCGCGTTGAGCACCCACGTAAACTTCCCGATATCGTTCTGACGAAGCTGGAACTGTCGGATCTCCTGGAGCTGGTCAGCAAGTTCCATCATTCCCATATGCAGTATCCTCTGAGGCACCTCTGCGGTACCGCCGATGCAGAAATCCCGGTTGCGCCCACTGAGCTCCTGCAATATGCCGGGAATCGGCGCACCGGCGTCGTCGACAGCGAACCGCCCGACGTCCCCTGTGTCGTATCGGATATAGGGCGAAGCACGATTGAACAGGTCTGTGACCACAATTCGTCCGATTCCGCCCGGCGGAGCTGGGCGGTCCGAGTCCAGGTCCAGGATCTCGAAATGGAAGGTCGCAGTGTTGAGCCTGTAACGGGTCAGCGCGCCGTCCGAGATTCCGAAGATCCCATTCTCGGTATTGGAGTACCTCATAGCGAGATCAACTCCTGCTTGGGCCCGGATGAGTTCGTTCAATGAGCTGGTAGCGGGCTCACCGATTCCAAGCACTGCACCGATGACTCCTTCTGCGAACTCGATGTCGTACCTGCGAAAGCCCTCGAAGAGCGCATCCAGATAAGAGCACAGCGCAACGACGATTGTGCCGTGTCGGCGCCTCAGCCATCGAGCGATCGCCCGAATACTCTGCTCATCGTGCTCTCCGCTGTACATCCGCTTGCCTTGTAGGAAATACACCAGCTTGGATTTGACCGAAACGTCGAACCATGTCGTGCCGTGGAGGGTCGGGGCAAACGGGTCGGCGCCGAGGAACCGAAAAGCAGCTACCATTTCGGCCCTGTGATGAGAGATCCGGTCGGCGTCGAAGTAGGAATCGTAGAGTACACCAGAAGTCCCAGACGAATATCTGCTGGCAAGGTTGTCAGAATTCACCCGCTCATCGAAGAACTGCGAACGGTCCGCCACCATCATCGGTTTCGTGACCACCGGCAGTGACTCGAAACCCTCGCCCTTCAAGTTCTGGTAGAAGGGCACATGAGTGCGAGCATGCCGCGCGATCTGTTCCAATGCGGCAGAGGATGAACGGGATGCGGGGTTGTTCAGCGTCGAATAGACCTCTTCGACGACTGACGGTGAGACTCCATTCGGCAGCATCTGAGCCGCGAATCGGCGGGCAGTGGACAACATGAAGTTTCCCTTCTCCTCTTCCGAGTATCTGTGTCAGGTTGCGTTGGCGCGTTGGGGAATTCGAGTATGGGACCGTCTGCCACGGGACTGGGTCACGGCGCAGCTCCATCGACGGCTGCGCCTCGAAGCTCGAAGTACGCAGTCGCAATGACAATGACATGTTCGATGTCGGCATCGGTCATCTTCGATCCGCTCGGCAGGTTGAGGCCGGTGGAGAAGATGCGTTCGGAGACTTCTCCGCCGTATATCGGCGCCTCGGCGAAGACCGGCTGCAAGTGCATCGGCTTCCACAGCGGTCGGGTTTCGATATCGTGTTCAGCCAGCCAGGCTCCCAACTCGGCCGCACTGAATCCAGTCCGATGCTCGTCCACGAGGATCGCAGTCAGCCAGGCATTGTCGCAGTGGTCGTTGTCGTTGCCGAACACAGAAACCCCCTGCACCGAGGCGATTGTGTCGCTGTAGCGTCGACGGATCTCCCGGCGACGGTCGACCATCGCGTCGAGCCGGGTCAGCTGCGCCCGTCCGATAGAGGCGAGCAGATTGCTCAGCCGATAGTTGAACCCAATCTCCCGGTGTTCGTAGTGGGCCACCGGCTCCCGGGCCTGGGTCGACAGGAAACGGGCGTACTCTGCCAGTCGGGAATCGTCGGTGAGCAGTGCTCCACCGCCCGAGGTGGTCATGATCTTGTTGCCGTTGAATGACACGACCGCGGCGTCGCCGAAGCTGCCGCAGGTGACAGCTCCATAGCGGGATCCCAGCGATTCGGCGGCGTCGACGAGGACGGGGACTTCGAATTCGGCCGCAATCGGCAAGATCCGGTCGTAGTCGGCGGGCCGTCCGAGCAGGTCGACCGGGACGATTGCCGCCGGCTTCTTCTTACCTCGGATCGAGTTCTTCAAAGCCCGGTGCAGCTGTACCGGATCCATGTTTCCGTCCGAGGAGCAGTCGACGAATACAGGTTCGGCTCCGCAATAGGTGATGGCGTTCGCCGTTGCGGCGAAAGTCATCGTCGACGTGATCACCAGGTCTCCCGGCCGCACTCCGAGACCGAGAAGGCCGAGGTGGAGAGCCGCCGTGCCGGATGAGAGCCCAACTGCATAAGAGACTCCGACTTTTGCCGCAAGCTCGGTCTCGAACGCTTCGAGGTCCGGACCGACAGGTGCTATCCAGCCGCTGCGAAACGCGCGCAACAGGAATTCCTCTTCGAGCTCCCCGACGTCGGGGCCCGACAGGAGGATCCGGCTAGCGGCCGGGACAGGCTGAGGCTCCGGTGCGGTCTCCGGTTTCGTCGGTGCCGCGTCCGAGATCGTCATGGCCTGACCTCATCCGAAATCAACGTGGTCGGCACCGGCAGGTGGACAGCTCCGCCGGCGGGTTCTCGGCGGCCCACTTGATGACCGAGTTCCGGTTGGGGGCGGCAGCTGCGGTCACAGAACTCGTCGATGACGCCTCGCTCAGCCATCACGACCGGCAGATCGGCAGGTGAGAGCTCAGGTGCCTCAACACGGCTGATCTTGTCGTGGATGCGGATGACGGTGCCTTCGTAGTCACCGAAGAGCTCCTCGTCGAGCTTCTCACCCTCGCGCAGGCCGGTATAGACGATCTCGGTATTCTGATTCGACATCGCAACCAGACTCCGGGCGATGTCGACGATGCGCACGGGTTCACCCATGTCGAGAACCATGACGTAGCCGTCCTCGCCGATCGTCGCCGCCTGCAGCACCAGCTGGCATGCCTCCGGGATCGTCATGAAGAAGCGTCGGACCTCCGGATCGGTGACCGTGATCGGACCGCCCTGTCTGATCTGTTCCTGGAAGGACAGGAGCACCGATCCGCGGGAGCCCAGAACATTGCCGAAGCGAACCGAGAGGTAGGTGCCTGGCGACTTCGCTGCGAATCCGCTGACGAGTCTTTCGGCGATCCGTTTGCTCCGGCCGAGCTCGCTCGTCGGTGCGGCGGCCTTGTCCGTCGAGATGTTGACGAAGGTTTCGACTCCGACTGCGCGTGCTGCTTCGAGGACGTTGAGGGTGCCGTGGACATTCGTCTTCCACGCCTCCTCGGGGAACCGCTGCAGCATCGGCAGATGTTTGAGCGCCGCCGCGTGGAAGACGATCTGCGGCTTCGCCTCGGCGAAGACATGATGAAGTGCAGCCCGGTCTCGGATGTCGGCAAGCACGGTGTTCGGCGACATCAGCAGCGCCGAGCCGTAGAGCGTGAGTTCGACTCCGTGCAGCGCCGTCTCATCGCGATCGAGCATGACGAGGCTCTCCGGATGGAGAGCGAACAGCTGCCGGCAGAGTTCGCTGCCGATCGATCCACCCGCTCCCGTGACGAGAACCCGTTTGCCGGCTACCTTCTTGGCGATCTCTGCCAGATCGGTGTGCACCGGAGCGCGGCCGATGAGGTCTTCGACCTTGATATCGCGGATATCGCCGATCTCGACCTTGCGATTGACCATCTCGGCCAACGGCGGGATCGTCCTCAGCCATTTCCCTGTCGGCTCCAGGGACTCGCGGCATTTCTGCAGGAATTCCGCGTCGGAATCAGCGATCGCGACGATGACACCAGCCGCATTCAGCCATCCGGCCGCCTCGGCGATGTCCCCACTCGTCCCACGGACACGGACCCCGTGGATACTCAGATGGCGCTTGTGCGGATCATCGTCGATGAGTCCGACGGGCAGATATTCACCGTCAGGGTTCGAGAGCATCTGGCGGATCAGGGATTCAGCCGCGTCGCCGGCGCCGACGACGAGTACTCGCTCGCCCCGCAGCGGACGGGTCGCGATCTGGTGGGACCAGCGGATGAGGTAACGGCTGCCGGTCATGAAGATGACTGCGGAGAAGACAGTGAGCAGGACGAACGGCGAATCCCCCAAGGTGACGGCCATCAGTCCGCACGCAACGATCAGGGCGATGACGGCGATACCGCCGTATTCGGCGAAGCTTCCGTAGTGATAGCGACTGCGATAGAGACCGGTGAGCAGGCCGAGGAGCACTTGCAGAACCACTGCCGCCCCAAGCGCGGATCCGAGTTCGACTCCGCTGACGACTCCTGAACCCATGACCGTCGAGGCAAGCAGGCCGGCAGCCGTCCAAGCGACGGGATCGAGGACGAGCTGGAGCCTGGTCTTGCCCTTCCAGATCCGCGTTGTCAGCCGTGCCGGCCACGTCGATCCAGAAGTCGCTGAAGGTGGCGAAGCCACACCGCCAGCCCTCCCCCGGGTGAGTGGATTCGGATGTTCTGACACAGTCATCGTGATCTCCCATGTTCGACTCTCCCGGCCCCGTCACTGTGGCGGCCGGGCATCGTCGGTGAGAGCCGACGATGCTGCGATTCCAACTGCGGAATGCGTCGACTTCACGCTATGAGTGCGATGACTCTGTTCTGGTGCTTGCGGAGAGGAGACTGCGGTCATCCGCGACTGCGGTGCGGGTGTCCGCGGGGCGTTCTGCCGCAGACGGCGCGAACCGTCTGCGGCTCATGTTCACCAAGGATGGCGGCTCAGACCGCGGCGAGACGCGGGTTGCCCGCGAGCCTGGATACGAGCTCTGTGCGTGATCCGACATCGAGCTTGCGGTAGACAGCGGTGAGGCGGAGTTCGACGGTGCGCAGGGAGACGAAGATCCGTTCGGAGATCTCCCGGTTCTTCAGTCCCGCACGGACCAGTTCGACGACCTTGAGCTCCTCGTCGCTGAGTTCGCCGAGGCGCGGCAGCTCAGGCATCGTCGGCGCCTTCGGCTCTTCGACGATCTGCCCGGTGCGGAGATGGTCGGCGAGACGGCCGGCCCCGACTTCGCGAAACAGCGCCGCAGCGGCAAGTCTCTGTTCGCGTGCTCTCAGGTTCGAACCGTTGTCGGTCAGGCGAGAGGCGAACGCCGCATGAGTGACCGCCTTCTCGAAGACGAACTCTGAGGTGCTGGACTGCCGCAGCACTCGCCCGAACAGGTCGGTGGCAGTCTCCCCGGCGGCCAGAAGCGCTTCGCTCCGACTGACGGACAGATCGGTCCACCGAGAAGGGCATGCCTTCGCGCGGTCACGCAGCTTCTGAAGCAGAAGAGTCGCATGCTCTCTTCTGCCGATACCCACCAAGGCTTCAATGAGGTCGCCCTCGAAACGACGCACGTTCGGGTTGGTCTCGTCCGCGGACAGCTGTTCGCAGCGCCGAAGGTGTCCGATCGCTTCGGCCGCGCAGTCGGCGCGCAGGAGGTATCTGCCCTGGAGCGCATTCAGCTCGGCCAGCAGACGGTGGTTGTTCGTCGCCGAAGCCCGGACCGCGGCCTGTTCCTCGACGAGCCCCGCTTCACCGGCGCGTCCGGTCAGCAGCATCTTCCAGGCGTGCAGCAGCAGGATCCGATCCTGCCGGACGACGACGAGTCCTCTGCGCTTGTCGGCCTCAGATTCCGCGATGAGCCTGTCGATGACGTCGACGGCCTGGCTGACTCGGCCGAGGCGCATTTCCAGATCAGCGCGGACACAGTCCACCTGCCGCTTCCAGACCCTGGTCGCGGCACAGGTCTCACCGATGTGGTCGAGCACAGCCGAGGCGGCTTCATAATGCTCGGTGAGCACCAGTCCCTGGGCGACGGCGAGTCCGAAGCTCGGCCTGATCGCCTCCTGGTGTTCCTGCAGGCTCGCGAAACCGGCGAGCGCCGCCCCGTCCTTTCCGCAGTTGCTGTCAAGCAGGATGCGCACGGCCTGGACAAGCTGTGCCTCGCTGTCGCGAAACTGCTCATCGGCGGCTTCGGCAAGTGCCAGAAGTTCCTGGGCTCGGGCGAATTCGCCTCGTTCACAGTGGCAGAGCGCCAGCGTCAGCTGCAGGCGCGCCACTTCGGCGGGTGCCTGCTCCGATTCGTATCTGCTCCACGACGTGAACAGTGAGGACGGCAGCGTCTGCGTCTCGAGGAAGACGTTGCGGACTTCGAGAGTCCGAGCGCGGATCACGACTGCAGCCCGGTTCGAACGAGAGGCGATCTTCACATAGCGGCGGGAGAAGGCGAACTGCCCGTGGTCGGACAGCGTCTCGGCGATCTCGACCAGCTGACCGCGCAGCTCCTCGAGATCGTTGCAGACCCGGATGGCCCGTTCGGCGAATTCGGCCCCTCCGGCAGTGAGTCCGCGTCGCACCAGTCCGAGAGCGTGTGCCGCCAGCTGCTGGGCGGTCTCCTCACCCGGGTCGATGAACGAAACGTGCCAGGCTTCGACCTGCGGCCACGTGTCTGCGCAGTCTTCGGCCAGGATGAGGTGGGTTCGGCGGCGCTCGCTCGCCCCCATCGACTGCTGCACCATGGCACGGACGAATCCGTGGGGTATCCGCAGAAAGGCTCCCCGACGTTCGATCGTCCCGCGCGATTCGAGTTCGTCGACGGCTTCCCAGAATCCGGGCAGCCTCCTGGCCAGAGGCCGCAGCGGAGTCAGTGGGGACAGCGACAGGCATCTGAGCAGCGCTTCGGCATTGGGCGTCAGCCCCTCGACATAGTCGGCGATCATCGGACGGCTGGCCGGTCCCACTCGCACCGGGATCGACAGCGCGATCTCCCCGCGCATCTCACTGGGCGCCATCTCCTCGAGGATGTGGCTGACGGCCAAGGGACGACC
Source organism: Brevibacterium sp. Lmc1 (assembly GCF_057654315.1). Taxonomy (NCBI): domain Bacteria; kingdom Bacillati; phylum Actinomycetota; class Actinomycetes; order Micrococcales; family Brevibacteriaceae; genus Brevibacterium; species Brevibacterium sp. Lmc1. The sequence continues at coordinate 3,843,697 of NZ_CM172803.1, forward strand.
CGAGGCTGCGTGGGCGGCGACCTGGGCTGCCTCCTCGGCGATCCGCGTGTGTCCGAAGCGGGCCAAGGCGAGGTCCCGGGCGAGTTCGATGAGCTCGGCGATGCTGAGATCCGCAAGTTCGATCTCCGGCACCGAGGCGAACGGACCGTCATCGTCGATCGACCGAACCGTGATGACGATGTGCAGACGTCCTGACTTCAACCGGCGCAGCGCCTGACCGAGCACCCGCTGCGAGTCCATGTCCATCTCGTCGGCATTGGGCACGAGGATGAGCGTGTCCTCGTCTCCTGGAATCGATCGGAGAGCCGTCATCATGTTCGGCACGATCTCATCATCGGCGAGCTCCGCCGGATCGGAGGGGCCGTTCACGGATGCGCTGACTGCGGCGAGCAGACCGCCTATCCCTGACCAGGGCGTGTCCTCATCGAGCGGACTCGATGCGACCCTGATCACCGTTCCGTCCCACTCCGACTCGAGTGCCGACAGGATCGATCGCCGCCCGGACCCGAAGCCGCCGGTGAGGGCTGCGGCACGGTGCCGCGAGAGGAGGGAGCGGAGCTCGCCGACTTCCTTGCGGCGAATCACCTGACGCATGATCCGCCTCCCGTCGTCGAGTCCGGGGAACTCGTTCGGAGAAGGATTTCCGGCCCGGAGACGGGCGCCGCCGTTCGCACGGCGCGGGGGTCGGTTCGATGAGGAGACTGAGGCGTGATGTCCATACTCAGATACTGCTCGCCAGCAGCCGTCTCGGACCAGGTGGTCGATACTGGAGTCGCCTTCGGGTCACTACTCAGTCACCACCAGGTCACCACCGGAGCACCGCAGTGAGTACTCACCCGAGCCCGAAATCCCGCAGTCGGTGATACTCGGCTCACGCTCAGGCGCGCAGTCGGCCTTCGGCATCCCGCATCGCCTCGGCGACCTGGTCCCTGCGCTCGATGCCGAGCTTGCGGAACAGCCGGTATGTGTGGCCCTCGACCGTTCGCACCCGCACTCCCAGTTCCAGCGCGATCTCCGCATTCGATCGGCCCGCGACGATGAGCGCGCTGATCTGCTTCTCCCGGGCGGTCAGTCCTATGTTCTGCCTGCCCGGTCCGTTGCTCTGACCAGCTCCGAATCGCGCGGCCAGAGCGATGCACTTACCCGCCAGGTCAGGCATAGACGCTCCGTATTCCTCCGCAAGAGACGTCAAGGCTGCACGATCATGATCACGCAGTGCAGCGCCGAGGCGGCTGACGATGTCGAACTCACGCCCGGTTCCGTGCGCGGCCGCTTCACACATCGCCTCAGGTGCGATCTCGTCGAAGTGCAGGAAGAGGTGCAGGCGGATGAGTACGACGATCGCGGCTGCCCCATCGGCTTCGGCTTCGTCCATCATCCGGCGCAGCTCGTGCTCGTACCGGGTCTCACCGGTGCGTATCGCCCGCGCGGTGGTTCGCAGTACGAGGGCTCGACGATATTCGTGGTAGAGGGCTGTGACGGGCAGCTCGTCGAAGCGGGCGTGCAGCTCGTCGGCGTCAGCAGCGGTTCCGACACGAGAGACCGCATATTCGGCCTCCGCCAACGCGATGGCCAGCTGCGTGCCCAAGTTCCAATAGGTGAGCGATTCGATCGCGGCGCGAAGCGCCTTCATCGCCCCCGGCAGATTGCCCTCGAGCAGGTGAGTCTGCGCCCACAGCAGGTCGATCGGCCCGGACCGAGCTGACAGGTACGCGATGTCATGCGTCGCCAGTGTCGTCATCAGCTCTCTCGCCTCAGCGGTTCGTCCCAGCTGCAGAAGTGTGCGCCCCTGCAGCATGGTCAGGTGAAGTGCCCCTGTGCTTTCGTTGCTGAAATCGGCTTGAGCGGATTCGAGGAGCGCGAGCGCTTCCAAGGTGCGTCCCGAGTCGAGCATGTCGGTCGCGTGCAGCATCGTGTCGAGCAGATGGAAGTTGCCCGTTGCCCCGCCCTCGGGTGTGAGTCCGTCGAAGACGTCCACGGTGATCGGTCGTTCTTCGGCCACGACGGCGGCGACACGGTCGAGGAATTCGAGTCCGAACGCTGCGTCCACTCCCCCTCCGGGGTGTCCGTCACCTTCCTCGTGCAGCCGATTGAGAGCGGTGCGGAAGTCCGCAAGCCGCAGGGCCGGAGACATGGAGGCGGAAGAGCGGTTCATCCAGACCACGAGCGCATCGACGACCAGCGGAGCACAGCATGCGGTGCGAACCGCATGGGCCAAGATGTCGAGTCCGAGGGGAATCTTATTGCAGCCGCAATAGAGCAGAGCGACCGAGAGCAGCTCGTGTGGGCTCAACTTCTCCGTCGGGATCTCCGCGATCAGCCGCATGGCCCGATGCCAGTCTCCGAGGCGAGCGGCGATGAGTGCGGCGTCGATGGTCCTCGACTCGCCGACTTCCGCTCCGCAGATCAGTCCCCACTCGGCCCTGACCACCTGCGACCACTCCGCAGGTGCATCTCCGCTGGAGTCGATGAAGTCGAACCACTCTCGACTCCGACCGGTCGGGGTCGTGTACCTGATCGTGTCCGAGGTGTGGTTCTCCACTGCCTCATAGACATGGGGTCTCTGCGCGTCGATCTTCAGTTCACCGGCGGCCACGAGGGCATCCGCGGCTTCCCCGAGCCCCGCCTCGAGCAGTGTCGCCAGCTCCACCTCCCCCGCGAGGACGACCAACTCGAGGGCCTCCGTCTCCTGGGGCGAGTGGTCGGCAAGACCGATCCGTGCGTAGTCGCGGGCACGCGCATCATAGTCGGTGTCGTGTCCGTCGAGGATCCACACTCCTCGGCGCAGGAGGAAGCGCGACCGTCGTGCGGTGTATTCGAGGAGTTCGATGAGCTTTCCCGGATTGCGTTTCGAATGGAAGTCGACGATGTCGACCACTGCTTGGGACACGATGTGACCGAGGCGGTGTTCGATCATCGACCGATAGTCCTCACGCGGCAGAGGACCGAGGACGAGATGCTGGAGCACACGGTCTTCGACCAGAGTCGAGAACGGCATGACCCCACTCTCGGGGTTGGACCGCGACATCGCGACGAGCCTGATCGAGCCGGCGCTGGCCAAGTCGGTCAGGACCTCCTGCGAACGGGAATCGAGCAGGTGGGCATCGTCGACAAAGACCGCCTGCGAGGTTCGAGTCGAGGTGAGCCGGGACACGATTCGCCCCAGCAGCGTGGACGGGTCGCCGTCGAGGTCGACGAGCAGACCGAAGACGCCGAACTCGGTGTTCTGGTGCACGCGGTCCCCGCGGATCCAGATTCCGTCGCTCCCGTCCTCGAAGGCCGTTCTCGCCAGAAGGGTCTTGCCGACGCCGATCTCGCCTTCGATGAGGATGCCGGAGCATTCCGAGCAGCGCGGCGACTGACGAATCAGTTCGAGTTCGCCCTTGCGCCCGAAGATCGTCGTGCCGTCCTGGATGCTCTCGCCCGATGATGTGGTCAGCTCTTCAGCCATTCCGTCACCACCTCTCGCAGCTCCTGCCGATTGGCCACATGCACTCGGCGGTAGAGACGTCCGAGGTGCCATTCGACGGTTCGGGCCGAAAGGTGCAGCTCTTCTCCGATCTCTGCGCTCGTTCGACCCTCGACGATGCCCGTGATGATCGAGTGCTCGAGCTCGCCCAGATTCGCGTGGAACCGTTTGCCGTCGGCATCGAAGTCGAGCACGCGCCGGCTCCGGCCCAGCAGGATCCGGGCTTCCTTGGTGGCGGCAGCATTGCCTGAGGCAACGGCGCGTTTTCGGGCCTCGCCGGACAGCTGGGCGCAGAGCACGACCGCGCCGAAGATCAGCGCCTCACGGGCCGCGGTGATGAGCGCCTGCAGATCGTCAGTGCTGAAGGCATGTGCCACGGCGCGCAGCAGGCGACCGAGGGAGCCGTCGACCCTGCCGGACGACGCGGACAATCCGCCGATGGCCTGTTCATGCCCGAGTCGACCGGCCTCGAGCCAGGCCAGGCAGGCAAGGGTGTGCGCACCGTGTTCTTCTGCCCAGGCCCCGAGCTCATAGAGTTGCGGGGCTGCCGGCCCCGGCGACGTCTGCGCCAGTGCCTGCAGGTCGAAGAGTCTGGCTTCGAATGAAGCCCACCACGAATGCCGACTGGCATCGGCCTCCTCGTCGACAGCGATCGAGACGACCTCCGTCCGCTGGTCTGTCAGCACAGCGGAGAGAGACAGTGCCGACCTGGCCATTCCAGCGATATCGACGATGTCGCAGGGGTCGGCACCGAGATTGAGTTCGCCGAGGATGCAGTGGGCCTTCGCCGCGTTTCCGGTGCGCAGGTCGATGAGCGCGTTCGTCAGCCTGGTCAGCCGCCGACTGGAGGTCAGTTCATCCATTGCCGTCCGCGCCTCGGCCCAGTTGCCGGCGATGAAATTCGCCACGAAGAACTGCGGGATGGCATCTTCCCGTTCGAACGATTCGGGCCCGGGAAGTCCGAACATCAGCCGGGCCTGCGCGATATAGCTCAGTCCCAGTTCGATCCGCCCGGACATCACTTCTGCCACGCCGAGGAACGCACATGCGCGCAGACGGTGGCGCACCGAGCTCGCATGGTTGAGATAGACGCTCTCGGCCAAGGCACAGGCAGCGGCGATACGACCTCCTTTGAGGTCGAACCTGGCGCGCGTCGCATCGAGCCGACCAACGTCGATCGGCAGCGAAAGCGTGTCCCGGACCCAGTCCAGCCGCAGTTCCTCGGGCTTCCTTGGGTCCATCAGCCTCAGTTCCATCGAGGCGAGACGGGACAGATACTCCTGTGCTGAGGTGTCCGGATTCAGACACGCCTCGGAGACAAGCGGGTCGACGATCTCCCGGGCCTGCCTGAGACGGCCGGCTCCCCATTCGCTGCGGGCGTGCTCGAGGTCGAGTTCGGGACCGCGATAGCCGCTGGTGCGGATGATCTCTGCGGCTTCGCGGTATCTGCCCCGCGCGTTTGCCCAACCGGCGGCATCCAGAACCTGCTTGGGAGTCGGCACCCGGCCCAAGGAGATCGACCACGCGGCGTAGCCGAAGAGCGTCCTGCCGTGAAGTGCCGAAAGGTCCGTTCCGGCATCGAACCGGGTGAGCAGTTCGAGGCTGCGAGAGGGAGGGACCATGGCTCGGACGTTCTCAGCCGTGACGGGTTCGTGCATGCTCACCGTTCCCCCTCGACCCTTCGAAATCGAGAGCAGACCGTCCTCCGCCAAAGAGTCGATCGTCTGTGGACTGGTGAACCCGACGAGCACGTCATAGGGCACCGCTTCGATGAGAGCGACGGTTTCGATGACCTCGCGGCTGGACTGATCGACCCGGGCGATCGCGGTTTCGACCCCGCTGGTCCGGCTCCGCCCGAACAGCAGCCTCTCGAGCAGCCGCGGATTGCCGTGGGCGAGTGCAGTCAGCTCCGAGACCGATCTCGTCTCGGTCTCCGAGAGTCCGATGCTGTTGATCATCGCAGCCGCATCCGCCTCGTCGATACCGTCCAGATCGATCCTGACAATGCTTCCCGACAGCCACAGCCCGGCGATGAGATCGACCGGCGAACGCGCCGATTCGGCGGCGATGACGAGTTTGATCCTGCGTGCATCCGTCAGCTGAGCCAACACTGCGAGGGAATGATCGTCGACGAGATCGGCATTATCGACGACGACCAGAGAGCGACCGCCTTCGGCTCTGCGCTCGAACAGATCACCGATCACCGACAGCGCACGCCCGGGCGGAAGGTCAGTGTCGATGCCCTCCCACGACAGCAGGATTTCGAAGATTCCGAGGTTCCGGACCCGCGCGTTCTCCGAGCCGCGCAGGCGGGTGACCGCAAGATCGGGGTCGAGACGAGAGAGCGCAGCATTCACCAGCGCGGTCTTCCCGATGCCCGCCGCGCCGATGATGAGAGCGCCCAGATGCCCCTGCCCGGAGATCGCGCCGACGACCGTCGAGAGCTCGGACTCATAGCCGAAGAGCCGACGCGACGGTGCGACCGGGGGGATATGCGTGGTCCTGCCTGACACGTCACTCAGCTTTCCGTACCCCTGGGGATCTTCTACAGCGGGGAATGCGGAGCCCAGCGGCGCGGGGTTCAATCCGGAGAAGCTCACGTCTCGGAATCACCATTGGAATTCCTGGATCAGTATTACCACTTGGGATAGGTGTAGTAATACATCTCTGAAATAAAGTTAGGCGATTGTGACATCAACATCCGATCCCACCGGAGGGCCGCCTCGGCGAGGGTCTTCGTCGTCTCCCACTTGTGAGCCCGAACACCGAACCGTACCATTGGAGGAAAGTTACTGAACGATCTATAAGGAGTTCGCATGGACACCCTACTGAATGCAGAAGAGCGCGAGTTCGCGCAGCAGATGCGTCAGTTCTACCGCACGGAGATCCCCGAGGAACTCCGCTTCAAGGTCGCCACCGGCCAGGAGCTGAGCAAGGAAGACATGGTCACCTCGCAGCGGATCCTCAACCAGCACGGCTACGCCGTGCCGAACTGGCCGGTCGAATGGGGCGGCCAGGACTGGACCCCCGTGCAGCGTCACATCTGGCTCGAAGAGATGCAGCTGGCCTGCGTTCCGCAGCCGCTGCCGTTCAACGTGTCCATGGTCGGACCCGTCATCGCCACCTTCGGCTCGCAGGAGATCAAGGAACGTTTCCTGCCCGCCACCGCGAACATCGACATCTGGTGGTCGCAGGGATTCTCCGAACCCAACGCCGGCTCGGACCTCGCCTCGCTCAAGACCACCGCGGTGCGCCAGGGCGACAAGTACATCGTCAACGGCCAGAAGACCTGGACGACCCTGGGCCAGTACGGCGACTGGATCTTCAACCTCGTGCGCACCGACCCTGACGTGAAGAAGCAGGCAGGCATCTCCTTCCTGCTCATCGACATGAAGACCCCCGGCGTCACCGTCCGTCCGATCCAGCTCATCGACGGCGGACACGAGGTCAACGAAGTCTTCTTCGACAATGTCGAGGTCCCCGTCGAAAACCTCGTCGGCGAAGAGAACAAGGGCTGGACCTACGCGAAGTTCCTGCTCGGCAACGAGCGCACCGGAATCGCCCGCATCGGCGGTTCGAAGGTCAACCTCGCCCGTGCCAAGGCCTACGCCGCGGTGACGAAGACCGCTCGCGGCACTCTGTTGGATGACCCCCTGTTCTCCGCTCGTCTGACGAAGATCGAAGCCGAACTCACCGCGCTCGAGATGACCCAGCTGCGGATCCTCTCGACCCAGGCCGCCGGGTCCGACAAGCCGGATCCACGCTCCTCGGTGCTCAAGCTCAAGGGCTCCCAGCTGCAGGAGGACATCTCCGAACTCCTCGTCGACGTACTCGGTCCGCAGGGTCTCGACTTCGTCTCCGACCGCGTGCAGGGCCAGGGTCTGTCCGACCTGCCCAACGGCGCTGTCGATGCTCTGCCCGGCTACTTCAACACCCGCAAGGTCACCATCTACGGCGGCTCGTCCGAGGTGCAGCGCGGAATCATCTCGAAGGCACTGCTCGGTCTCTGAGATACCGACGCTCACTCGATCTCCCAAGAAGGACAACAATGGATCTTGAACTCAACGACATTCAGCAAGAACTCGCCAGCACACTGAACAAGTACCTGCGCAGCGAGTACGACATCGCCAAGCGCGAAGAGATCCTTCGCAGCGACGAGGGCATCTCCCGCGAGAAGTGGCAGGCCTTCGCCGAGATGGGTCTGCTCGGACTTGCGATTCCCGAGTCCTACGGCGGCGCGGACATGACCTTCAACGAGGTGGCCGTGGTCGCCGAGGCGTTCGGTCGCTCACTCGTCCTCGAACCGTTTCTGGCTACCGCAGTCCTCGGTGCCAATGCCGTTCTACTCGGCGGCAGCGAGGAGCAGAAACAGGCCATCCTGCCCGGTGTGGCAGAGGGCCAGACCTTCCTCGCTCTCGCAGCACTCGAGCCCGGACTGCGCTACGCGATCGACGCTCCGCAGACTCAGGTCTCCGGTGCAGACGGCAGCTTCACCCTCACCGGTGAGAAGAACAACGTGCTCGGCGGGGACGTGGCCGACCACTTCGTCGTCACCGCCACGCAGAACGGCGAACTGGGTCTCTACCTCGTCGCCGCCGATGCCGAAGGTCTGAGCCGTGTGGCTCAGCGCCAGGCCGATGGTCTGGGCAGCGCGAACCTCAAGCTCGAGGGTGTCGCCGCCCAGCGCCTCGACGCCGCCGATGCCAACGCCGTGCTGTCCGAAGTCCTCGACCTGGGCAACGCCGCAATCATGGCTGAGGCCGTCGGTGCGCTCGAAGCCTCGCTGACGATGACTGCCGAGTACCTGAAGACCCGCGAGCAGTTCGGTGCACCGATCGGTGCGAACCAGGCTCTGCAGCACCGCGCCGCCGACCTCTACGCCGAACTCGAGTACGCGCGCAGCATGGCTCTGTACTCTCGCCTGGCCGTGACCTCCGAGGTCCCCGGGGCTGAGAAGGACCGTCACCGCGACGTCATCGCCGCGAAGATCATCGTCGACCGGGCTGCTCGCAACATCAGCCAGGAGTCGATCCAGATGCACGGCGGCATCGGCATGACCATGGAGTACCCTATCGGTCACTACGCCAAGCGCCTGACGGTCATGACCCGCACGTTCGACGACTCGGATTCGCTGACCGCAGAGCTCGCCGAACTCGGCGGACTCATCGAACCCCACGCCGCCGACCTCAGCTGAGGCACCGGCACTTCAGCGCCGCACGTTCGACCCCGAGCGTGCGGCGCTGCGTCGTCGGGGCCTATCAATGCCCACCGAGGCGGCCGGATCCCGGCAGCACGGAAGCGCCGAGGCGACACGACGTTGGTCGTGCCGCCTCGGCGCTTCTTCGTCTCTGTATGCCGGTCGGCAACCTCCGTGGCGGCGACTCGGTCCACCGCACTCCAACAGAGTTGGATTGTTGGGGCGATCCACTGTGATCTGAGCGCGAATAACCCCGTGGATCGACCAAACAATGCCGTCAACCGCACCTGCGCAAGGAGGACAGGGCCTCCTCGGCGGGACCACGGCCTTGTGGACGAGGAGGACGGGATTTCCTCAGGGAGACCAAGTCCTCCGCTGCGAGGCCTGCGCTGCCGGCAGCGAACTCAGCTCACGGGCTGGTCGTACACGTGCCGGCGGATCCACGAATGCATGGTGATCGCGGCGGCTGCTGCGGCGTTCATCGACCGTGTCGAACCGTACTGCGCGATCGAGAGCACGTCGCGGCTCGCCTGGTGCGCTTCCTCGCTCAGTCCCGGTCCTTCCTGACCGAACAGCAGCAGGCAGCGCTTGGGCAGGTCGTAGGTCTCCAGCGGCACGGAATCCGGGAAGTTGTCGATGCCCAGCAGGGGCACGTCGTTCTCGGCGCACCAGCTGAGCAGGTCGTCCACGCTCGGATGGTGGATGACGTGCTGGTACTTGTCGGTGACCATCGCTCCACGCCGGTTCCAGCGGCGTTTGCCGACGATGTGCACGGCTGCGGCGTTGAAGGCGTTGGCGGTGCGCACGACCGAACCGATGTTGAGGTCGTGCTGCCAGTTCTCGACTCCGACGTGGAAATCGTGCCGCGAGGCATCGAGGTCGGCCACGATCGCATCGTGCTTCCAGTACCGATACTGATCGACCACATTGCGCCGATCACCCTCAGCCAGCAGCTCCGGATCGAAGTGCTCACCCACAGGCCAGGGGCCGATCCACGGACCGACCCCCACCTGCGGTTCAGCGCTTTCGGTCACTTGTCGTCGCGGGAATCATCCGCCGACTTCGCGTCCTCTTCGTCTTCTCCGCCGGACTTCACGTCCGACTTCTTCGTGCCGGATTCCTTCGCCGAGGCGTCCGCCGCCTTCGCGTCCTTGTCCGCGTCCACGTCGTCCGTGTCCGCGTCCACGTCGTCCGAATCGGCATCATCCGCGTCGTCAGCGCTCGAGTCCGACTTCGCGGCGCCCTTCGCCGAGGTGGCGGCACCGACCTTCTGCGCGCGCTTGCTCATCTTCACGGTCCTGCCGCCGCGTCCGCCACCGGACAGCACCGAGCGCACGTACGCACCCGAGGCCAGAGCATGGAGGATGACGGCGAGGACCAGCGCGATGCCGGCGGCGACGAGACCTTCCCACCACTCGGCCTGACCGGCGAAGGAACGACCGGCGATGCCCAGCGGCGAGGTGAACGGCGTCCACGACAGCACCTTCGCGACGGTGCCCGAGGGTCCGATGATGACCGGAGCGAAGATGCCCGCCACGGTGATGACGCCGATGATCGTGAGGAAGGTGGCACGCGCCTTGGAGCCGACGACGGTCGACGCCCAGACGAGCAGCGCGAACACCGACCAGGCGGTGAGCAGCAGGGCCAGCGCGAACCAGCCCAGGCCCGGCAGCATGGCGAATGCCAGGGACGTCTTGCCCGACAGCGAGAGTCCGAGCTCGGTGATGACGGCGGCCGCAACGAGGTGGACGACGACGAGGGTCAGCATGCCCGTCACTCGCCCCGAGGCCGAGGCACGCGGCGGAATCGTGGCTGCGATGATCTCGGTGATCCGGTTTCGCTTCTCCAGGCGCAGGTTCTGGTACAGCGCAGTGCCCAGTGTGGCGACGACGAGCAGCGACAGCGCGACCATGCCCCACAGCAGCGGGGTGGCCACGGCACCGTCGACGGCCGGGGTCTCGAGCAGCGTCGCCTCGGTCTTCGGTGCGAGCTTCTCGAGCAGGGCATCGGGCTGCTTGTCGAGGGCGATGATCGTCGGCTGCCCCTGACCGCTCGGGTCCTGGATGAATGCGGCGTCGACCTTGCCCTCACGCACGAGCTTCTCGGCGGCGGGGGCGTCCTTGGCGTCGGTGATCTTCACACCCAGCTGCTGCTCATACATCGCCGCCTGCTCGCCGACTCCGACCATCGCCATGGTCGGGGTGCCCGAGTCCTTCTGCACGTCAGCGACGATTCCGGAGATGATGGCGGCCAACACGCCGAGGATGATCACGGCGGCCGTGACCAGGAAGTAGGGGCTGCGCATGGCCGTGGTGGACTCACGGTTCGACACGAGCCACGCGGCCTGGCGGTTGCCGACGTCGACGAATTCCGAGACCAGTCCGGTCTCCGGCAGTTCGTCGGGGTCTGGGGTGTCCTCGGCGAGTTCGAAGGGAACGTCGTCGAGGCCGGCGGTGGCGCCGGACTCGTCCGCTTCCTTCGCGTCGGAGGCCTTCGCGGCTGGGTCCTTCGCCTCGGTGCCCTTCTTCGCCGAGGCGGCCGATCCAGTGGTCGCACCGGCGTCGGTCGCCTCGTCGACCGAGTCGGCCTCCTCGGCGGTGGTCTCGTCTTCGATCACATCGTCATCGACGGGCACACCGAGGTCGTCGATGCCTTCGCCGGCCGTGCCCTTGGACACGAGCGGTTCCGGGGACTCGTCATTCGCACCATTGTCTTTGCGCGCCATTACAGAGCCTCCTTGTACTGCTCGGCCAGTGTCGGGCGGACACTTTCGAAGTTCTTCACATTCTTCAGCTCGGCCACGGCAGCGGCGGCTGACTTCGCATCATTCGCGCGGAAGCTCACGCCCTCGCGTCCGACGGTCTTCACATCGCTGATTCCCGTTCGGGATTTCAGTGCCGAGGCGGCCGCCTCGGTGTCCGTCGTCTCGACGCGATAGTGCTGGTCACCGAGCAGCTTCTCGACGCTGCCCGAGGCGGTCACCTTGCCCTGGTTCAGAACGATGACATCATCGGCGAACTCCTGTGCGGCCTCCCAGTCGTCGGTGGCCAGGATGACAGGCACTCCCGAGGATGCATGGGCCCGCAGCAGGGACGTGACCAGGCGCAGCGAGGCGGCGTCGAGGCCGGCGAAGGCATCGTCGATGACGACGACGTCCGGGTCCGCGGCCAGGGTCGCGGCGATGTCGACGCGGGCGATCTCGGCGCCGGAGAGGTTCTTCAGCGGTGCGTAGCCGCGGTCGGCGAGCTCGAGATGGCCGAGCAGGGTCAGCGCATTCCGTTCGGCCGCACCCAGGGTGATCCCGTGCAGGCGGGCGAGGTAGACGATCTGGTCGAGCACGCGCATGTTCGGGTATCCGCCGCGCTCGGCGGGCAGATAGCCGAAGTTCTGCCGGTCGCCGAAGTCGAGTTCGAAGTCCTCGAGTTCGATGGTGCCCTCATCAGCGGCGATGAGGCCCATGATGATGCGCACCAATTCGGTGCGGCCCGCCGAGCGGGTTCCCACGATTGCGGTGATCCGGCCCGCCTCGGCGGTGAAACTCACCTCGTCCAGATATGTCCGCTTCCCTTTGCGCAGGGAAACCTCTTTCAGTGTGAGCACGCGTCATCCTTTACATCAAACAGTTCTTGGGGAGTGTCTCATCTATCGTGTTGAAATAAGAGACTTGTTTCAAACCACGTCCTCGATTTCGACAGAATTGCCAGTCGAGTCCCAGGTCGTGATCGGTGAGTCGAGTTCGCCGAGGGGGCACCGTTTCGCCCCACTTCGCCGAGGCGGGCCTCAGTCGAGTCCGAGATCCGCGGTCGTCAGCGCGGTCAGGTACGGAATTCCCGTGGCTTCGACCCGTTCCTTGGCGCCGGTGTCGCGATCCATGACCACCGCCACGGCGACCACCTCGGCGCCGGCTTCTTTGAGCGCTTCGACGGCGGTGAGCACGGAACCGCCCGTGGTCGACGTGTCCTCGACGGCGACGACGCGCTTGCCGGCGACGTCGGGGCCTTCGACACGACGGGACATTCCGTGCTTCTTCGCCTCTTTGCGCACGACGAAGGAGTCGAGCGGGGTGCCGCGCACCACCGACCGGTGCATGACGGCGGTGCCGACCGGGTCGGCGCCCATCGTCAGTCCGCCGACGGCATCGACCTTGTCGAGCAGATCATGAGCCTCGAGGAGATCAAGGACGACATCGCCGACGAGCGGTGCCGAACGGTGATCGAGGGTGACCCGACGCAGATCGAGGTAGTAGTCGGCCTCCTTGCCGGAGGAGAGGGTCACCCTGCCGCGCACCACGGCGAGTTCGTCGATGAGGTCGAGCAGTTGTCGGCGAGTGTCAGCGCTGTCGGTCATGAACTCCAGTCTACTGGGCGGTCGGACCACGCCCGTTCAGCCCCGTCTCAGTGACCGGGCGCCCTCCCTTTCAGTGTCCAGAAGGCCTCACGCAGGCCTCCCGCCTCAGAGCCCAGCCGCCCTTCTGCCGCGGCCTGCTGACACCGGGCGTGGGGATCCGACCGGTCCTGCTGACACCGGGCGTGAGGTTCCGGCTGGCCCTGCTGACTCCGGGCGTGAGGTTCCGGCTGGCTCTGCGTCTGTATAGATGTCATAAAGGATCAACAAGGCTTGGCACTTACCCTGCGTTTCGGTTGTACAGTGGCAACAGCACCGTGCAACCCGGCCGGTCAACTGTCTCAGAAGGGACGTGAGCAACATGGGTTTCATCGCATATCTCATCCTCGGACTCATCGCCGGAGCCATCGCTAAGGCGATCTTGCCCGGCAAACAGGGCGGCGGCTTCTTCGCCACGCTCATCCTCGGCGTCATCGGAGCCATGCTGGGCGGCTGGCTCGGCGGCATGATCTTCGGCGCCCAGATGGATAAGTTCTTCTCACTGTCGTCCTGGCTGTGCGCGATCGGCGGCTCGCTGATCGTGCTCATCATCTGGGGCCTCATCACCGGACGCTCGAAGAGCAAGGCCGACTGAGCGACTGCAGCCATCTAGAGAGCCACTGCCCGGCGGCACCCCGTTGCGGCCAAACACAGCCGCAGACGGCAGCGTCGGCAACAGCCCAGAAAAAGGTGGACAGCCCAAGTTTGAAACTGGGCTATCCACCTTTTTCTGTGCCGTTCGCGTCTTGGGTGCCGCCCGCCGCACGACCTCAGCGGCTGCGGCTGACGATGTGCACGTCGATGTCGATCTCCCCGATGGGCCCGTCGACCGCCGCCTGCAGGTCGACGGCGATGACGGCGAAGAGCTCGTCGACGATCTCGGTCACGGGCCGACTGTCATCGAGATGCGCATCGATCCGGACGCCGAGATCCTCGCCAGTGCGCCAGACCTCGACGCGCAGCGGTTCGGATCCGGTTCGGCGCATCACTCGAGCGGCCGCGTTGGCGATCATGTCGCGCAGCCCCGGTGCCAGGCCGGTGACGCCGTCGACTCCGGTGACGGATTCGGTCAGGCGGGCCGAGACCGCCGCCTCGTCGAATCCGCGTGAGGTCCCGCTTTCAAACCTCGGCTTTTCAACTCTCGCCTTCTCAACCCTCGGCTTCTCAGTCATCGGCGGCCTCCTCATCCACGAAGACGTCCTCGACGGTGACGTCGACTCGCATTGCGGGGATCCCCACCTGCGCGATCAGGGCACCGGCGACGCTGCGGCGGACATCCTCGGCGGCGGAGACGAAGGCCGTCCCCGCGCTCATCGTCACGGTCAGCGAAACTTCGACGGCGCTGCCCTCCGGCTCGCCCGCGGGGGTCAGATTCACGCTGCGGGCGCGGATCCCGGGCACGGAGTCGACGGCCTCGCGGATGATCCCGCGCACCTCTGCCGTCGCCATCCGGAAAGGGTTGCCGCGCTCGGTCGTCAGCTTCGTGGCCGGCGCCAGGGCCGCGTCCTCGCGCACGATCTGGAGGATGCGTTCGCGCAGGCCGACGGATTCGGCGGGGTCCGGTTCGAAGGCCCCCATGTACTCATCGATGATGCCGCGCAGGTGAGCGTCCGTGGCGTTGACGGACTCGTCGCTCATACCCATCCTTCCATGCCCTCGGCGATGGCGGTTCGGGCGCGGTGGATGCGTCCGCGCACACTGCCTTCGCTGATTCCCAAGGTCTCGGCGACCTCGGCGTAGCTGAGACCTTCCATCTGGTGGAGCACCCACGTTACACGCTGCTCCGAGGACAGAGTCTGCAGAATCTCGGAGAAATGCTCAAGCGCCGTGCGTGCCTCGACGGACCGTTCGACCGAGGCGGCACCGTCGACGTGATGGCCAAGGTCCTCCGGATCCGATGCGTCGGAGGGCCGGGATGTGCGTCGGCGCAGCACATCGGTGCAGCGGTTCGAGGCCATCCGGTAGATCCACGTGCCGAAGGCCGCGGGTTCGGCCAGGGCGTCGAGCGACCTCCAGGCCTTGACGAGCGTATCCTGAACGACGTCCTCGGCATCCTGTCGATCCCCGAGCGCACGCCAGGCGAAACGCAGCAGCTTCCGCTCGTATTCGTCGACGAGGGCCTCGAACGAGGCGATGTCGCCCTCGCGAGCGCGCACAACCAGGGTGACGATGTCGAAACGATCATCTCCCCTTGTCATATCACCATCGTAGGCCACGGGGGCGCGGAACCGGCCGGCCTCCTCGGCGAAAATTCCGCCTCGGCGAAAAATTTCTGCGAACACCGCGTGAGGATTCTCATCAGGCTGCGTCTGTACCTGTGTAAGCATCCTTCAGACGAAGGACTTGCGAACCGCATGCACCTCCAACGAAAAGGAAGAACGATGCCGGAACCCAAGCAGTCCGATTCGAACCAGAAGGCCCAGACCACCCAGAACGATGACGTGCGCAGCCCGCTCGTCACCGAGATGGGCACCACCACCATCGCCGAGAACGTCGTCGCCAAGCTCACCGGAATCGCCGCCCGCGAGGTCCCCGGCGTCTATGGAATGGGCAATGCCGCACGCCGCGCCTTCGACACCCTCACCGACCGCATCCCCGGCTCGCAGACCAACGTCTCGGGCGGAGTGTCCGTGGAGAAGGGTGAGAAGCAGACCGCCATCGACCTCACCATCGTCGTCGAATACGGCACCTCCATCGTCGACGTCGCCGAGGCGATCCGCCGCAACGTCGTGCGCGCCGTCGAACAGGGCACCGGACTCCAGGTCGTCGAGGTCAACATCGACGTCACCGACGTCCACCTGCCCGAGGACGACGAAGAGGCTCCGGCCAAGGATTCGCCGGAACTCAACTGACCCTCATCCGCTGCACCACCTCGGCAGAAGGAATGCCATGTCGAAAACTCTCATCGGACTCCTCGTCGGCCTGACGCTGGGAATCGTCGCCTACTTCGGCGGTTTCCTCGCGTTCCTCGTCGTCGCCATCTGCGGCGGGCTCGGACTGGTCGTCGGCCTCGTCCTCGACGGACGCCTCGACCTGTCCGCGCTGAGCTCACGCTCGACCACGCGGAGGTAGCGCCGTGGCCCCGATACTCGACGACGCTCCAGCTCGCCGAGGCGGCCTGACGATCGCGGACAAGGTCGTGGAGCGCACCGCCGGGCAGGTGCTGAAAGACCTGCCCGGCGTCGGCGGCACGAGCTCGGGTCTCTTCGGAATCGGAGCGAGTTCCAGCCTCGACACGCGCCCGTCCGTGGATGTCACCCTGTCCGGGCGCAGCTGCACGCTCGCCGTCCAGCTGGGCCTGGCCTACCCCACCCCCATCGTCGAGGCGACCGAACACGTCCGCTCCACCCTGAGTCACGAAGTCGAACGCCTCACCGGTGTCACCGTCCGTCAGGTCGACATCAGCGTGCGGTGGCTCGCCCCGGAGTCCTCCGGTGCGAATCGAGGAAGGAATCGCCTGCAATGAGCACACGCCTGCTGCGCAAGCGGCCCTCCCGCATCGGTCCGGCCGTGGTCGTCGCCCTCATCCTGCTGCTCCTCGCCGTGGGACTCGGCTGGGCCGGCATCGCCGCATTCGTGAGCTTCGGATCCGTCGCAGCCGCACTGATCGAGGCGCCGGATTCCGCCATCGCCGAGGCGGCCGGGAACCTGCATTGGAATTCCGCGGTCGTCATCGCGGTCGGCATCGTCCTGGCTCTGCTCGGACTCATCGCCTTCATCCTCGGCATCTCTCCCGGAGCGCGCCGGATCCTCGGCGTGAGCGCCGCTGGGTCAGAACACATCGGTGATTTCGAGGTCGCCCTGCCCACCTCGGCGCTGTCGCAGATCGCGGCCGCGGCCGCCGATGGGGTCGACGGCGTCAGCGGGGTCAAGGCCTCGTCGAACGCGAGGTCGACGATCGTGACGTTCTCGACGCCGATCCGCGACGTTGAGCCGATCCGCGCCGAAGTCGAAGCCGCCGTCAGGGAACGCTTCGCCTCGATCTCATTCGACCGCACCCCCACGGTGAAGGTCCAGGCCAGAAGGAGTCAGTCATGAGACGCACGGCCGCCGCCGCCAACCGCACGGGACTGATCATCCTCGGCCTCATCGCGCTGATCATCGGATTGGCAGTGCTCGCCATCGGGTTCGGTCTCACCGCCCCGGTCGACCCTGCCCTGGAGGCGGGAGCGGATCTCGGTCCGGTCGCCTCGGTGCTGGCGCTGCCCTATTCGGCGCTCATCGCCGTGGTCGTGGCCCTCATCCTGGCGATCATCGGGCTCCGCTGGCTGAGCGTGCAGGTCCCGCGCAAGGACTTCGCGAAGCCCTTCCGAATGCAGGCCGATGCCCGCACGGGTCTGACCACGGTGAATGCGGAGGTCATCGCCGAGGCGGTCGCCGCCGACCTCGAATCCACCGACGGAGTCTCCGACGCCACGGTGATTCTGCGCGGCACCGCGCGGAGTCCGGAGCTGCTCATCCACGTCGACGCCGATGAACGCGCCGACATCGATGCGATCATCGCCGAAGTCGCCGAGCGCGCCGCCGGCAATGCGGCAATGGCACTCGGTGCTCCGCTGAGCGCGGTGGCCCTGGAGATCGGCATCGCCCGCACTCGCTCGCGCCGCCAGCGCAGCGTCAGCGTCCAGTAGCGCCGACATCCAAGAGCGCCGCAGTCGGCAGAAGCCGGCAGCTGCAGTTTCTGCTTCAGCAGCAGGCAGCGGCGAGGTCACCATCGGATGCGGCCACCGAATCCAGGTCACTATCGGATACTTTTCGCACGCAGAAGTATCCGATAGTGACCTGGATTCGAGTTCGGATGTCCGATAGTGACCTGAAGACAGGCAGGCGGTCGCGAAACACTGCTGTGAATGACAAGAACCCCGGGGCGCGTAATCGCGACATCCCGGGGTCCTCGCAGCACTCCCCTCGAGTACCCGGACGCATCCCCATACGTCCGTTATGTCCACCCGATCCCCACCGGGCGAACACATTAATTTGACCACACTTTCGTGTCGCTTGTAAAGAATCTCACGCTCCGTCTTGAATCCTGTCGGGCTCTATAGCACAGAAGCGATCAGAATAAAACCCCTGGTCACAGGCTCAGCCCCCGGTAGTTCAATCCTCAACTCAGTTGTGCCGCCGCTGCCGAAAATTGCATATAGGTCACATCCCGCGGTGAGCACACGACCACAGTTCGATGACCGCCGGCGCATCTCGCGAATCCCGACTCAGCGATCGCGGGTGCGGGCGAAGGAGAATCCGGCCGACCCCCATCGCATGAGCGGACGCGGCACCACAGGGGCAACGAGCGCGGCAATGCGATATCCCCACCCCGGCACAGAGACGACCTTCCCCGCCCGCGCATCACGCAGCGACTCCCGCACCACCTGATCGACGCTGAGCCAGATCAGGCCGGGTCCCGGACGCTCCACGCCGAGGCGGCTGTGGAATTCCGTCCGGATGAAGCCAGGCAGAACGGTGGTGACCGTCACCGGGCCGCCCCTGAGTTCCCCGGCGAGCGCCTCGGTGAAGACCAGAGTCGAAGCTTTCGACGCGGCATACTGTCCCATCGTCGTCACCGCCGCCAGCGAGGAGACGTTGATGATTCCTCCGCGACCGCGGGACTGCATGCGCCGAGCCGCTGCCAGCGACAGCTCTCTCACCGCCCCGGCGAGCACCCGATCGAGCGCATCGAGCTCAGCAGCATCGGTATCCAGCAGTGTCCCGCGCAGCCCGAAGCCGGCATTGTTGATGAGCACATCGATCGGCTGCGTCGCGATGATCTCGTTGACCGCGTCGATACCGTCACGGGTCGACAGATCGGCCACGGCCGCCTCGGCGTGGGCATTCTGCGTGGTTCGCAGCTGCTCGGCCAGCTGATTCAGCCGGTCCTCGTCCCTGGCGACCAGGACGAGGTCGTAGCCCTCGGCGGCCAGGGTGCGGGCATAGCCGCGCCCCAGCCCGGAGCTCGCCCCGGTGATGAGGGCACGCGGCCGCGGATTCATACCGCGCCTTGACCTCGACGAACGGTCAGGGATTGAACTGCTGTGCCGATGGGTCCGTCGACGTCGCTGAGCACGCTCGTCGTCTGCCCCAGTCCGGTCGGCCCGAAGGCCACCTTGGTGTCGAAGCCGACCCAGCCGACTTCGGGCACGCGAGTGAGGTGGATGGAGAGGTCGACGTTCGGGAAGAACGTCGTCTTCGGATCCTCACGGACGGCCAGACCGTTGGCGGTGTCGACGAACTTGACGAAGGCCGCGGTCGGCGGGTCGATCTCACCGTCGACGAGAGGATAGGGACTGCGCACCCAGGACCGTGCGTAGCCGGGGTGGGCGTCCGCTCCCTGGCGCCCCTCGAGGGACGCGATGTAACCGCCGCCCCAACGGTTGGTGAAAGGAATCTCGGGCACTTCGGACACGGGCGGCATCGCGGACCATTCGTCGCCTGCGACCGCCTCGGTGTCGGAGGCCTGCAGTCTCCACACCCGAGCGGTCACGCTGGTGCGCTCACCGTGGCGCATATGCGCTTCGACGAGTTCGATGGTGCGGCCGGGGCGGACGACATTGACATCGATGGTGAACTCGCCGGAGTGGATGACGCCGAGGACGTCGAAGGTCACCCGGGAGATGAGCTTGTCGCTGGGCAGTCGACGTTCGATCTCGGCAAGCACCATCCCCGAGGCGGGCGCGAGGTGCTGCTCGCCGGGCTGCCAAGCGCCCTGGCTGTGCAGAGTCGAGACGAGGCGGTCCTCGGATAGCCGCACATAGTAGGAGTCCGGGTAGGCGGCACCGTCATGGCCGAGGTGTTCATTGGGAGCTTCAGGCATGGTCCCAATCCTATCGACCCGTCGAGACCCCGCTTTCTCCTCCGGCGCGGACGGCTTAGGGTGGGAGGGTGAGAATCGCTACGTGGAATGTGAACTCGATCCGTGCCCGCCATGACCGCATCGGGGCCTGGCTGGATCGTTCGGATGTCGATGTCCTGGCCATCCAGGAACTCAAGTGCAAGGACTCGCAGTTCCCCGAGGAGCTGTTCACCGAGCGCGGCTACGAGGTCAGCTATCACGGCCTCAACCAGTGGAACGGTGTCGCCATCGCCTCGCGCGTCGGACTGGCCGACGCCGAGATCGGGTTCAAGGACATCCCTGCCTTCGGTTCGGAAGAACCCGTCGTCGAAGCCCGGTCGCTGTCGGTGACCTGCAATGATGTGCGCGTGTATTCGCTCTATGTGCCCAACGGCCGCGAACTCGACCACCCGCACTACGGCTACAAGTTGGAGTGGTACAAGGCGCTGACGGCCGATATCGCCGCCCAGCTGAGCGCCGAACCGGAGAAGAAGCTCGTCCTCTGCGGTGACTTCAACGTCGCTCCGCTCGACGAGGACGTCTGGGACATGGCCGAGTTCGACGGCGCCACCCACGTCTCCGATGCCGAGCGTGCCGCTTTCGATGATCTCCTCGGCGCGGGCCTGAGCGAAGTCACCCGCCAGTTCACGCCCGGACCCGGCGTCTACACCTTCTGGGACTACCAGAAGCTGCGCTTCCCGAAGAAGCAGGGCATGCGCATCGACTTCCAGCTCGCCTCGCAGGCGCTGGCGAAGACAGCGACCGCAGGCGAGATCGACCGTGAGGAGCGCAAGGGCAAAGGCGCGTCCGATCACGCTCCCGTCGTCGTCGACTACGACCTCTGAGGCACCTTCGTCTCACCTTTCGGCACCCCGGCGCAACTTCAGCGTCGAAGCCATAGACATCTCCCCTCTCTTCTGGTGAAGTTGAATCAGGAGCTAGGAAGGTGACGAGGATGTCAGCAACTGTCCGCGAATTGGTCGACGAAGCCTACGACCGGCGTGAGTCCACCTGGAGGGCCGCCCTCGAGACGGTCAATGACTGGGTCGAGTCCGTCCGCGCTCCATCCGCACTGCTCTCCGGAGATCGAGTGCGCGTCGTCGACGGTCGGATCAAGGATCGACTGCGCACCGGCGAGAAGCTGCGCCGCAAGCTCGCCGATGCCAACGACGAGATCCACGAATCCGTCGAGGTCGAGAACCAGGTCATCGATGTCGTCGGCGCCCGCGTCATCTGCCGCACCGAACGCGAACAGTCGGCCCTGTGGGACCTGCTCACCGAGGTGAGCGACGATACGAACCTCTCCATCGCCGAGGTGCGCGACTACTCCGCGACCCCGAAGCCCTCTGGATACCGCGGCCGCCACCTCATCGTCGAGGTTCCCTTCGATTCCGAGCCTTCCGTCCTCGTCGAACTCCAGCTGCGCACGATCATGCAGGACGCGTGGTGCGTGCTCGCCGAGGAGCACCTCTTCAAACCCGGGCAGGCCCTGAAATCCGATGCCCAGCAGGAACGGCTGTCGGTGATCCTCGCAGGTCTGATGGCGCAGGCCGACTCCGTGGCCGGCTACATCGCCGATGACGTCGGCGCGTATCTGGGCATGGGCAATTCCGCCCCGCCCCGCGCCTTCGCCGAGGCGGACGAACCGACCGATCCGGCCATCGAGGTCACGATCCGCGAACTCAACCACTCCTATGTCCTCGCCGCCGACGAGGTGGGCCGCCACGGCATCATCCGCTTGGAGACGCTCGGGCTGACCCCCGACAACCCGGAGCGCTCCGCCTTCCCCCATCCGGGCGACAAGCTGCAGGTGCGCATGGACGAGTCGAACAACACGCGCTACTTCATTCCCGTCGGCCACGACGGCTGAGTCGAGCACGTCAGCTGAGTCAGCCACGTCAGCTGAGCTGACTGCGACAGGCAGTGGCTGCTGTTCGGTCAGTCGCGTTTGACGCGCTTGAGCCCGTCAAGGGACCAGGCGAAGGAATCCGGCCCGTCCCAGATCAACACCAGCCATTCGTCAGCGGTCAGGTCATAGCCGATGTCGAGCTGATGCGACTGCGTGTTCTTGCTGAGTTCGGACTTCACTTCATCGTGCAGAGCGGCCACGTCGACAGCTGGGATCTCGGCAGGTCTGAGCCATTTGTCTGACGGACTCTGGCTCGTGTCGGTGTCGACCGTCGGACGATAGCCCTTCCGGAAGCTGACCGTGATCCACTCGTCGTTCTCGTTCGACCCCTTGACCGTGACGTCGTCTCCCCCGCCCTGAATCCGCCCGACCATGGTCAGCCCGAGTGCCGTCGCATGTTCGATTGCTGAGGGCACAGTGTCCTTGCGCCAGTTCAGCACCTGCACGAGATCAGTGGGAACGGTCTCCCCGTCGTCGTCCTCAGACTCAGAAGAATCAGACTCAGAGGATGCCGAGTTCGACCCCGCTTCGCTTCCACCGCCTCGGCCAGTCGCCTCGGCGCCGTCTCCGCTCTTCACCCACGCTCGGGTGCCGACCCACGAGGCGGCAGTGATGCCGACCAATGCCCCGATGCCGAGGACGAACCGCCGGCGGTCGGTCGTCTGCGTTCGTTCGAACTTCTCGTCATGCCATTCGAAGGGCAGATCGGCGACGAGGCCGTCGAGGGTTGTGAAACTGGTGGCCGCCTCGGCGGAAGCGACCCGCTCCTCATGCTCGTCGACGGTGAGCCGTTCGTCGGCGAGCGCCTCATTGAGCGCTGAGATATAGGGCGCGCGTTCGTCACGGGAGGGACGCCAGTCATCTCTCTTCCTCGTCTCAGCCATGTCAGCCCCTTCAGTCATCGCCCGTGCGACGGATGGATATGAGTTCCGCCCCGTCACCGGTCCACCGGAGTTCGCCCCCGCCTTCTCCGTAGTCGCCGCCCGCCACCATCACAGAGATCACCGGTTCCGCTTTGCTGTTGGACGCGTCGCTCTCGGTCCGCAGCTCCACTCGCAGGCCCTGCCCGCTGCCGAGTTTCTTCGCTGCCGCCTGGGCCATCGCCGGGATGAGGCCGAGAGCGAAGTCGTCGAGTGTGAAGAGCCTGTCGCCTTCGCCCAAGCGACTGCTGGGGGTGATGTCCGGCTCTGCACGCCCGTAGACGATGACGCTGTCGATGCCGCGAGACGATTTCAGACTGCGGGCACCGGCCTGGAACACATCCGGATCGATAGAGATCTCACGGAAATGCGTGTACCCCTTGTCCTTCACCCTTGTCAGCACATCTTCGAGGGCAGCAGGATCAGTGATGAAGTCGACCTCAGGCGAGTCCGAGCCCGAAGTTTCGACTGCCTTTGAGTCCGCGCCGAAGAGCCGAGAGGCTCCGCCGGCGACGACGAAGCCCAAGGCAGCGGCACCACCGGCGAGCAGGAGGCGGCGGCTGACCGCCGGGGCGCCGGAAGTCCGCAGCGAACGGCGCCGCTTGAGCGCCTCGGCGCGGGTAAGTGTGGTCGGGAACTCGACCTCGGGTCGGGGCAGATCGGCCAGGGCTCGCTGCAGGTCCGCGGCATGGTTCCCGGTTTCGATGAGAGTGGAGCGGCGCTCGAACTCTTCATCGTCGATGCGCCCGTCGGCATAGGCCGACGACAGAGCGGTGCGAAAGGCGTCGCGTTCGACGAATGAAGGGCGCAATTCTTTCCGGGCGGCTCCGGCTGTATCGGACCGGTCGTCTGGGTTCCCGGTCGACGTCTGCAGAATAGCCACGGATAAATGATGCCACCGTTGCCAAGCGTGGGCCACTTCAACTCACCGTGCTGCGCGGGCCGTCGCACTGGATGATGCACCGATGACTCCACCGACTAGACTTGCGTCCCATGGGAAAGAAGTCGAAGCGCTCCAAGGAAGAACTCATCGCCAAACGCCTCGCCAGGGCGCAGGCCACGGCATTCGTCGCGCGTCCGTTCGCGGACCTGCCGTTCGAAGCCGACCTCATCTGCCTGCGCGAACTCGTGCCCGCGGCCACCGCGACCGCGAAGCTCACAGAGGAATACGGCGGCCACGAGGTGACCATCACGTCCCTGCTGCCCGCCGCATGGCAGGCCTGGCGCCGCGACGACGGTGAGATCCTGGCCGGAATGCAGGTGCCCGTGTCCTCGACCGACGCCTCCCGCGACGTCGCCCGCGGCCTGCTGGCCGCCGTCGACGCCGAACCCGGCACCTCCATCGAGGCGACCACCGAACCCGGTGAGGGCCCGCGTCTGCAGGACATCCTCGACACCTCGCACCCGTTCGACGTCCGCGTGCTCGAGAACTTCGACTACTGGGCCCTGCCCGAAGCCGAGTCCGATGCCGACGTCGCCGCCGCCCTCCAGCAGGCCAACGACTCCGTGGCCCCGACCGAGAAGCTCGCCTCCGTCGCCTCCGCCTACTGGACCGAGATGTCCGGCCGCACCTACGTCCGCTGGGCCCGCCCCGAAGGTGAGGACCGCGTCGTCGATGCGATGGCCCGCCTGCAGGCCGAGAACGCCAACGACCTCGGCGGAATCGGCACCTTCCTCGGCTACTTCCGCGCCCACGGCATCATCGTCCCCGTCTGGGAACTCGAGTTCGGCACCCAGGTCGACGACGTCGAAGAGCCCATCGCCGCGTTCGGCAAGCGCCTCGACGAAGCGCTGAACACTACCGAGCCGATGAGCACCGAGGCCCGCCGCGTCCGCTCGGGCATCGTGTCCCGCCAGCTGACCATCCACTGATATCCGTCACCACCCCATCACCGAGGCGGAACCCGAAAAGGGTGCCCCGCCTCGGTGCCGGTGACGGACAGGAGAACCGACATGAGCGCACAGCCGCACCCCGCCCCCGAGGCGGTCGCCGCCATCATCCCTGCGATGAACGAATCCCAGCGGATCGGTGCCACCGTCGCTGCGGCCAAGCAGATCCCCGGGGTCGACATGGTCCTCGTCGTCGACGACGGATCGGCTGACGACACGGGGACTCGGGCCCGCCGGGCCGGCGCCGAGGTCATCACCCACCCGAAGAACAAGGGCAAGGCTGCGGCCATGATGACCGGAGCCTTCGCTCTGCGCAATCGGGAGATCTCCGACGCCGATCCGGGCGTCGACCCGCACCACCGGGCGCTGCTGTTCATCGACGGCGACCTCGAGGACTCAGCGATGAACACCGCTCCCCTGGCCGAGCCTGTACTCGCTGGTCGGGCCGACATGACGATCGCGATCCTGCCCGCGCAGAAGCGCAAGGGCGGGGGCTTCGGCTTCGTCGTCGGTCTGGCGAAGAAAGGCATCGCCGAGCTCTCCGGATTCGAAGCCACCCAGCCCCTGTCGGGCATGCGCTGCCTGTCGAGAGAGGCCTTCGACGCGGCCCTGCCGTTCGCCGCAGGCTGGGGCGTCGAGGCGGCCATGACCATCGACGTCGTCAATGCCGGCCTGCGCGTGGAAGAGGTCGAATGCGACCTCCACCACCGCGTCACCGGTCGTGATCTGAAAGCGCAGCTGCACCGCGCTGCACAGTATCGCGACGTCGCCCGCGCCATCCTCGTCCGCCGCCTCCGCGCGAAGCGGAATGGCGGGACGCCAGGCGGCGGCTTCTCCTCCACCCCCGCCGATTCCGGGTCTTCCGAAACCACGCAGAATTCCTCCGATCCACACAAGGAGACCGGCAAGTGAGCCTCAACCGTTTCGCGTACCTCGGCCCTGAGGCCACTTTCACCGAGGCGGCCCTGCTCAGCTTCCTCGACTCCCGGAACCTGCGCGCCGAGGCCACGACGCACCCGATGCGCAATGCCCCCTCGGCACTCGACGCGGTGCTCGAGGGCGACTGCGATGCCGCGGTCGTGCCGATCGAGAACTCACTGGAAGGCGGAGTGCCCGCCACGATCGATGCGCTCACCGAGAACGGGCGTCTGCAGATCATCGCCGAGGTGGTCGTGCCCGTCCGCTTCGTCCTCGCCGTCAAGCCCGGCACCACCAGGGAGGAGATCTCCTCCTTCGGTTCGCACCCGCACGGCGAGGCGCAGGTGCGGGCGTTCATGAACGAGAACTTCCCCGAAGCCGTCTACCTGCCGACGTCCTCGACTGCCGCGGCCGCCAGGGACCTGGCCAATGACGCCGGCGACCATATGGCCGCCGTCTGCCCGGCCCTGGCCGCGCAGCGCTATGGACTCGAGATCGTCGCCGAGGACATCGGCGACCGCAAAGACGCCGTCACCCGATTCGTCGTGGTCACCCGCCCGGGCCCTCTGCCCGCCCCGACCGGCGCGGACAAGACGACCGTGGTGGCAGCCCTGCGCTCGGACCGGGCGGGTTCGCTGCTCGAACTGCTCGAACAGTTCTCCAGCCGCGGGGTCAATATGTCCCGCATCGAATCCCGGCCGACCGGTGACGGGTTGGGCCTCTACCAGTTCTCCATCGACCTGCTCGGACACATCCACGAGGCCCGCATGGCCGAGGCCCTGCAGGGTGTCCACCGGGCGGCCCTCAAGCTGCACTTCCTCG
The DNA here is from genome assembly GCF_057654315.1 of Brevibacterium sp. Lmc1. Classification (NCBI taxonomy): domain Bacteria; kingdom Bacillati; phylum Actinomycetota; class Actinomycetes; order Micrococcales; family Brevibacteriaceae; genus Brevibacterium; species Brevibacterium sp. Lmc1. The sequence goes on from NZ_CM172803.1 coordinate 3,870,031, forward strand.
GCAGCTACCCGAGCTCCGACGGAGCAGTGGTGCCGGTCGACCCGACGACGACGGACGAGTCCTTCGCCGCCGCCGCCGATTGGCTGGAACACACCCTCGAAGGCTGATGGACACCGACCGAAATTGCGCCTGGCTTCGGACCGCTTGCGCCTCTTCACACCGGGAAAATCTGCAATACTGAAACCTACTGGTAGGTAAGTGTGCGCAGATTGCCAGGAACCCGCCGGTTTTGGGCAATCTGCGCACACTTGACGTCGGTTCACTAGCCGACAGAGACGACAGAGGAGTCGACGATGAGTTCTTTCGACAGCACGGGCTCGTCCCACGCACCTGGTGACGGCGGAGACATCTCCGAACCCGGTGATCGTTCCACCCCGGATCGCCGCTCTCCCGATGCGATCGTCGTCGGGGCCGGGCTCGCCGGTCTCGTCGCCGCCCACGAACTCACCCAGGCCGGCAAACGCGTGCTCATCCTCGACCAGGAGAACCGCGCGAACCTCGGCGGACAGGCGTTCTGGTCCCTCGGCGGACTCTTCCTCATCGACTCCCCCGAACAGCGGCGACTGCGCATCCACGATTCGCTCGAGCTCGCCAAAGACGACTGGGCCACCTCGGCGGGCTTCGACCGAGATGAGGATCATTGGCCGCGGAAGTGGGCGGAGGCGTACCTCGAGTTCGCGGCCGGGGAGAAGCGCCGGTACCTGCGTGACCTCGGCTTACGCCTGACCCCGATCGTCGGTTGGGCCGAACGCGGTGGGTCCGGTGCGGCTGATCACGGCAATTCCGTGCCCCGTTTCCACCTCACCTGGGGCACTGGCCCCGAGGTGGTCCGGGTCTTCCGTGAACCCGTCGAGACCGCGGAGGCCGCCGGACTCGTCGAGTTCGCCTTCCGTCACCGCGTCGACGAACTCATCACCGAGGATGGGACCGTCGTCGGCGTCCGCGGGCGGACGCTCGCCCCCAGTCACACGGCCCGCGGAGTCGAATCGAACCGCGACGAACTCGCCGACTTCGAACTCCGGGCACCCGCCGTCATCGTCACCACCGGCGGCATCGGACACAATTTCGAACTGATGAAGAAGTACTGGCCGGTCGACCGCCTCGGCGAGTTCCCGGACACGATGCTCGCCGGAGTGCCCGCTCATGTGGACGGGCGGATGCTGCAGATCGCCGAGGATGCCGGAGCCAGCCTCATCAACCGGGACCGGATCTGGGCGTACACGGAGGGCATCGAGAACTGGAATCCGATCTGGCCGGGGCACGGGATCCGCATCATTCCGGGACCGTCGTCGATGTGGTTCGATGCCGAGGGCAATCGTTTCCCGGCGCCGAACTATCCGGGCTTCGATACGAATCGGACGATGCGCACGATCCTTGAGACCGGGCACGACTATTCATGGTTCGTACTCAACGAGTCGATCATCCGCAAGGAATTCGCGCTCTCCGGTTCGGAGCAGAACCCGGACCTCACGGAGAAGGACATTCGGATCACGCTCGATCGGGTGCGCTCCTCCGATGCGCCGGGACCGATCGAGGCCTTCAAGAAGTACGGCTCCGACTTCGTCGTGGCCGAGACCACCGAGGAACTGGTGGCGGGAATGAACGAACGCTCCCGCGGACCGGTCATCGACCACGACCACCTCGTTGAGCAGATCCGGCAGCGGGACCGGCAGACCGAACACGCTTTTTCGAAGGACGCGCAGGTCCAGGCCATCCACAATGCGCGGTCCTACCTCGGCGACAAGATCGTGCGCGCGGTCAAACCGCACAAGATCCTCGACCCGGCACACGGTCCGCTCATCGCGGTGCGTCTGAGCCTGCTCTCGCGAAAGACCCTCGGAGGGCTGGAGACGAACCTCGACGGGCAGGTGCTGGCGGGATCCGGCGCTGGTAAAGAGGGAGGTCGCGAGGCTGAGCACACACCGATCCCGGGCCTCTACGCCGCCGGCGAGGTCACCGGTTTCGGGGGCGGCGGAATGCACGGGTACAACGCGCTCGAGGGAACGTTCCTCGGCGGGTGCATCTTCTCCGGCCTCCGCGCCGGACGCGCTGCCGCAGGGCAGGCGGGTCGTGCGGTGACCTCTGTGCGACCGGAAAGCGGGTCTGCACAAGGCGAAACAGCGCACTCGTGACCGGCAGCGCGCGTTCAGCCCTCACAGTCTTAGTCACCGGCGGCACCTCGGGAATCGGTCGAGCCGTCGCCGAGGCGCTGGCGGCGAAAGGCTGCACGGTGCTGGCAACCAGCCGGAACCCGGACCGCATCTCCACTGCCGACCGGATCCCCGGTGTCAGCTATCTGCCGCTGGACCTCGCCGACCCGGATGGTCCGGACCGACTGGCCACAGAGCTCGAGGAACTCGGCCTGCTCGACGGCATCGACGTGCTCATCAACAATGCCGGTGAGAGCCAGTCGGGTCCGTTCGAAGAGCTGCCGGCCGAGGCCATCGAACGGCTCTTCCGCACGAACGTGTTCGGACCCGTTCGACTGAGCCAACTCGTCCTGCCCGGGATGCGTGCGCGGCGGGCGGGACGCATCATCATGGTCGGGTCGATGCTCGCCAGCTTCCCTTTGGCCCACCGCAGTTCGTATTCTGCGGCGAAGGCGGCTCTGCGCGCTTTCGCCACGGCGGCTCGGCAGGAGCTCTCACCCTTCGGCGTATGGGTGAGCACCGTCGAACCCGGATCGATCGCCACGGGTATCGGGCTGCGGCGGACGAAGTACCTCGAAGAGGGGTCGCCCTATACGCGGGACGTGACGACGATGCTCGAGCACCTCGACGCCAACGAGCGCGGCGGCATTCCGGCCGCCAAGGTTGCGGCCACGATCGTCGATGCGATCGTCGCGCCGAGGCCGCGGGAGTTCTACGCCGTCGGCAGCAGAGCACCGCTGACGTTCCTGCTGGGGCGTGCGCTTCCCCGCGAACTCGTGTCGAAGATCGTCGCCGCCCAGCACGGGCTCAAGCGGTAGGCGTCTCAGTCGCCGGGTCCGGCGGATTGCTGTACCGCTGATGTCCGGCTGAAGCGCTGAACCTGGTCGCTGGGGCCCAGCGCCCTACTGCAGGCGGGACGGGATGAGGTGTTGGGTGGTCGAGATGCCGAGCACCCGCTGCTGCCGGGACAGATTGTACGTCCGATCCGACTGCAGGTATCTGACGAGGAAGAGCTTCGCTCGGTCCCCGCGCTTGAACACGCCCTTGATCTTGAGTCCGAGCTTCGCCGACACCAGCGCCTTGTCCTTCGCGACACCCTCGATGACGACCTGGTCATAGCCCATCCGAGCGAAGTGAGTGACCACAGCCTCTTTGAGCCGGTACGGAATCGGGTCACCGATATTGAAGGGACCCGCCGCCGACGGCACGTCGAGGCAGGCGAGCGCGGCCCGCACCACATTGTCGACGTGGGTCAGGGTGATCTTCTGCCTGCCGCCGCCGGGCAGCCGCAGCACACCCTTCTTCGACATCCGCGACAGGAACGGCATGAGCATCGTCTCCCCCGGACCGTAGACAGCCGCGGGACGCAGGATCGCAGCATCGGGACGGAGCCTCATGACGAGCTGCTCGGCGAGAGCATGGGTGCGAGAGTACGCGTCGGCGAAGTCGTTGGGGTCCTTCGGACCGGCTTCCTCCCACAGCTCGGCGTGGGGTTCGGACTCGGAGTACACCGTCGTCGAGGACACGTGCACGATGCGGGACTTCGGAAACGCATCGAGGACATGACGTGTGCCCGTCACCTTCACGTTGTAGAGAGCGTCGTCATCGGCGCTGACGGAGGCGATTCCGGCACAGTGGAAGACCGCGGTCACATTCTTGGCCAGGGAGGTCACCGAAGCGGACGCAGGTTCGGTGATGTCCCAGTGTTGGAAGTTCACCCCGGGGATCTCGGGATCTCGCCGGGACAGCGCGTAGACCGTTTCGTCCCTTTCGGCGAGCGCCCGTGCAATGGCACCACCGATGAAGCCGCTGGCTCCGGTCACTATCACCGCCACGACGTTCCCTCTCTCATCTTCACGCCCACCGCCTCAGCGGCGGTGCTGCCACTGCGGCACCCTCTTCGTCAGGAAGGCGTCGATCCCTTCCTGCGCATCGGCCGCGACGGCATTGTCCGCCATCACCTGCGACATCCGCGCATAGGCGTCGGCCACAGGCAGCTCCCGCTGTTCGTAGAACGCGGCCTTTCCTAGGGCAACTGTAGCCGACGAGGCGGACGCGACTTTGAGAGCCAATTCCAAGGTGGCGGACTCGAGGTCGGCGTCGGCGACGACATCGGAGACGAGACCGAACTTCAGCGCATCCTCGGCGGTCACGAAATCACCGGTCAGCAGCATCCGCATCGCCTGTTTCGCCGGCACCGCACGGGAGAGAGCCACCATCGGAGTCGAACAGAACAGACCGATCTTCACTCCCGGAGTTGCGAATCTGGCGGACTCGGCGGCAACGGCCAGATCGCAGGTCGCCACCAGCTGGCAGCCGGCCGCCGTGGCCACACCCTGCACCTGCGCGATGACCGGCTGTGGGATGGATCGGATGAGCTGCATCAGTCGGGCACAGGCGTCGAACGTGGTCTGCTGCGTCTCCAGATCCGCCCCGCGGATCTCGGTGAGGTCATGACCGGAGCTGAACACATGACCGGCGGTGATGAGGATGACCGCGCGCACATCGGTGCGGTCGGCCACCTCGGTGAGGGTGTCGATGAGGTCTTCCATGACCTCACGCGACAGTGCGTTGCGCGTGGACGGCCGGTTGATCGTCACGGAGGCGACTCCGTCGTCGAGCTGCGCGAATACAATTGATTCCGACATAGCCTCATTCTGCCAAAGGTCGCCGGGCCCGGCGCGGAATCTGCGCAGACGATTTCCGCCCGCCTCCGGACACATCTGCCCCGGTGGGAGCGATTCGGAGGGACTGGCATGACCACACTGCTGATGATCATCGGATTCGGTGCCGCCACCTCGGTGGTGGTCGGATTGGGGCAGAAGCTCAAGCTCCCGTGGCCGGCGCTCATGGTCCTCATCGGCATCGCCGGTGCGTTCATCCCCACCTTCGCCGAGGTGGCCATCGATCCGGAGCTCGTCCTCCCTCTCTTCCTGCCGCCCCTGCTCTTCGCCGCCGCACAGAAGACATCGTGGGCGCTGTTCGCGATCCGGTGGCGCACGATCCTCGGCATGTCCGTGGCTCTCGTCGGTGTGACCGTGGCCGCCGTCGCCGGGTCCGCGGTCTTCCTCGTCCCCGGAATCACCATCGCCGCGGCCATCGCGCTCGGCGCCATGCTCGCCCCACCCGACCCGGTCGCTGTCGAAGCCGTGGCCAGCACCGTGTCGATCCCCCGCCGCATCATGTCGACCCTGCAGAGCGAAGGTCTGTTCAACGATGCCGCCTCCCTGGTCATCTTCCAGACCGCGATGGCCGCAGTATTGGCCGGCACCGAGGTGGACTACGCAGATCTGGCCGTGTCGTTCGTCGTCTCCGCCGTCGTGGCGATCATCGTCGGCCTGGTGCTGTCCTTCGCCGCCTGGTGGGTGATGGAGAAGATCGATCACACGATCGCTCGGTCCTCCCTCATGCTCGTCCTGCCCTTCGGCGTCTACCTCGTGGCCGAGCACTTCCACGCCAGCGGGGTCATCGCCGTCGTCGTGGCCGCCCTCGAAGTGCGGCGCCGCGATGTCGAGGGGAACTCGGCGGAGCGGGTGACGCAGAACTCGACGTGGCAGGTCCTCGAGATGCTCATCACCGGAATCGCCTTCGGACTCATCGGCCTCGATCTGCGTCTCATCGTCGAATCCGAACACGCCGACCTCGGGCGAGCGCTGCTCGTCGGCGCGCTCATCGCTCTCATCGTCGTCGCCGTCCGCTTCGTCTGGCTGCTGCTCGGCACTGTCATCGAACGCAAGAGACGCGAGGAGGATCCGGATGCCGCACCTTTGAGCGTCCGCGATGCCACGCTGATGACCTGGGGCGGGATGCGCGGCCTCGCCACGGTCGCCTTGGCGCTGTCGATCCCGGCCACGACGAGTTCCGGTGCCCCGTTCCCCGGGCGGTCCTATGTCGTCGTCGCGGCCGCGGTGGTCCTGCTGCTCACTCTGGTGCTGGCGGGCCTGAGCTTTCCGACCGTCGTCGCTCTCCTCGGCATCGACGACGAGGCGGAGAAGGAACATCAGGCGACCAGGGACATCGCTCTGCGTGCCTACAAGGCTGCGATGCGCGAGATCAAGAACGATGACAGTCTGCCCGACGACGTCATCGAACCCCTGCGGGCGAGGTTCAAAGTCCTGCACGATCAGCTCAGCGGAACCACCGATGACCAGGCGAGCTCGGAGCAGGCGATGGCATTCAAGGAACACCGGGAGCAGATGCTGGCCGTGCAGAAGAAGGCCATGCAGTCCGCCCGTGCCGAGGTGCTCAAGGCCCGGCGCGAACGCGGCACCGATCCGGAGATCGCCGACCGCGTGCTCCACCGCTTCGACCTCCAGTCGGTCATCACGAGGTAGGGCCGGGCTAGTCCCGGCCGGGCAGGTTTCCGGGCCGGCCCCGGCTGGGCAGGGACACGCATCCGGGCGGGCCGCCTCGGCGAAGTTCTTCTCGATTTTCAAAGTTGAGCGGAATAGACTCAACTTTGCCGGTGTTGTTCTTTTCGAGAGCTGAAATCAGCACAGAATTTGAGAAGGAGATGCGTACATGGACGCACAGATGACAACCAAATCCCGGGAGGCGCTGCAGACTGCGGTCAACGACGTCGTCGCCCGGAAGAACAATCAGATCGAACCGGCCCACCTCGTCGCGGCCCTGCTCGGCCAGCCCGATTCGCTCGCCGCGACCCTGCTGACGAAGGTCGGTGCCGACCCGCAGACCGTGCTGCGGTCCATCGAGTCCGTGATCAGCGGATTCCCCACCGTCAGCGGATCCTCCGTCAGCCAGCCGGGACTCTCCCGCGCCGGCCTGGAGATGATGAACCTCGCACAGGAGGAGATGACGGCCCTCGGCGACCAGTTCGTCTCGACCGAACACCTGCTGCTCGCCGCTGCGGCCGGCAAGGACGGCGCCGGCGAGGCGCTGCGCGCGAATGGGGCCAACAGGGACGCGTTGCTCGCGGCCCTGCCCGAACTGCGTGCCGGAAAGAAGGTCACTTCGGAGAACCCCGAGGAGACGATGCAGTCGCTGGAGAAGTTCGGCATCGATCTCACCGCCGTCGCCCGGGAAGGCAAGCTCGACCCGGTGATCGGCCGCGACAAAGAGGTTCGCCGCGTCGTCCAGGTGCTCTCGCGGAGGACGAAGAACAACCCCGTCCTCATCGGTGAACCCGGCGTCGGCAAGACCTCCGTCGTCGAAGGCCTGGCCCAGCGGATCGTGGCCGGAGACGTGCCCGAATCGCTGCGCGACAAGACGCTCATCAGCCTCGACCTGTCCGCCATGGTCGCCGGCGCGAAGTACCGCGGTGAGTTCGAGGAGCGGTTCAAGGCCGTGCTCGAGGAGATCAAGAACGCCGACGGTCGGATCATCACCTTCATCGACGAGCTCCACACGATCGTCGGTGCCGGTGCCGGCGGAGACTCCTCGATGGACGCAGGCAATATGCTCAAGCCGATGCTCGCCCGCGGTGAGCTGCGGATGATCGGTGCCACCACGTTGGACGAATACCGCGAGAACATCGAGAAGGATCCCGCTCTGGAGCGCCGGTTCCAGCAGGTCTTCGTCGGTGAGCCCAGCGTCGAGGACACGATCGCGATTCTGCGCGGGCTCAAGGAACGCTACGAAGCTCACCACAAGGTCTCGATCAACGACGGCGCCCTGGTCGCGGCCGCAACGATGTCGAACCGGTACATCACAGGCAGGCAGCTGCCGGACAAGGCCATCGACCTCGTCGACGAGGCGGCTTCCCGCCTGCGGATGGAGATCGATTCGGCTCCGGTCGAGATCGATGAGCTCCGCCGCGCCGTGGACCGCCTGAAGATGGAGGACATGGCCCTGGCTAAGGAGACAGACTCCGCGTCGATCGATCGGTTGAGCGCCCTGCGTGCCGATCTCGCCGACAAGGAGGAGGAGCTGCGCGGACTCGAGGCCACCTGGGAGTCCCAGCGTGCCGGCCTCAACCGGGTCGGTGAGCTGAAGACGAAGCTCGACGAGCTGCGTTCGGCCGCCGAGAAGGCTCAGCGCGACACGGACCTTGAGACCGCCTCCCGTCTGCTCTACGGCGAGATCCCTGCCGTGCAGAAGGAGATCGCCGAGGCCGAAGCCGCCGAGGCCCAGGCCGAGGCGGGAGCGAATTCCGATCAGATGGTCTCGGACAAGGTCTCGAGCAACGACATCGCCGAGGTGGTCTCCTCGTGGACGGGCATCCCCGCCGGACGCCTCGTCCAGGGTGAGGTCGAGAAGCTGCTGGGAGCCGAGGGCATCCTCGGTGAGCGTCTCATCGGGCAGAAGAACGCCGTCGCCGCGGTCTCCGACGCCATCCGCCGTTCGCGGGCCGGGGTCGCCGACCCGGATCGCCCGACCGGTTCGTTCCTGTTCCTCGGACCCACCGGCGTCGGCAAGACGGAGCTCGCGAAGTCGCTCGCGGACTTCCTCTTCGACGACGAGAAAGCCCTGATCAGGATCGATATGAGCGAATACGGTGAGAAGCACACCGTGTCCCGCCTCGTCGGTGCACCTCCGGGCTACGTCGGATACGACGAGGGCGGCCAACTCACCGAGGCGGTCCGCCGTCGCCCGTACTCCGTCGTGCTGCTCGACGAGGTCGAGAAGGCGCACCCGTCCGTGTTCGACATCCTGCTGCAGGTCCTCGATGACGGTCGGCTCACCGACGGTCAGGGACGCACGGTCGACTTCAGGAACACCATCCTGATCCTGACCTCGAACCTCGGTTCGCAGTTCCTCGTCGACAAGAGCCTGTCGACCGAAGAGCAGCGGTCCAAGGTGCTCGATGTCGTGCATACGACGTTCAAGCCCGAGTTCCTCAACCGTCTCGATGACATCGTGCTCTTCGAGGCGCTCAGCCAGACCGAGCTCGCGTCGATCGTCGATCTGCAGATCTCGCACATGTCGCGCCGGCTCTCCGACCGTCGTGTCTCGCTCGAGGTCACTCAGGGAGCCGAGGACTGGTTGGCGCTCGAAGGCTACGATCCGGCGTTCGGTGCCCGGCCGCTGCGCAGGCTGGTCCAGCGCGAGATCGGCGACAAGCTGGCCCGCGCTCTGCTCGCCGGCGACATCGTCGACGGGGACACCGTGGTCGTCGACCTGCCCGAAGACCCCGAGGCCACCGGCCTGGAGCTGCGCCCCAAGCGGTAAGGCTCCCGGCTGGGGCGTGCTGCGCGGATTCGGCCCAGTTTGAATTGAATAGCACCTATTTGAACATGGGCTATTCAACTCAAACTGGGCTGTTTCGCTGACCGCAGCGCGGCACAGCACAGAAATGGGACACCCTGCTCTGGATCGCTCACTTTCTTCGGTGAGCATTTCAGAGCAGGGTGTCCCATTTCAGCATCTGCCGGTTGCTGAGCGCTATGCGCGACGGTTACTTGCCGCGTGAGCCTGCGGACGACCGCGTACGAGTCTTCGCAGACCCGCCCTTGGCAGCACCCGAACCACCGCGAGCACCCGAACCGCCGCGGCCACCGGCGGAACCGCCACCAGCCCCACCAGCACCCCGCGGGGCCGAGGAGGTCCACCAGTGCCGCAGGTAGGCGCTGACCTTCGCGAATGAACGATCGCGGATGAAGATCGCGTCGACGGCGATCATCGTCAGCGAGAACCACGGCAGGCCCATGAGCAGCGCGATGCCCAAGTGGAAGGACAGGATGCCCAGTAGAGCGATGATGCGGGTGTAGCGGTTGAACAGCATGAATGGGAAGGCGCACTGGAAGAGGATCGATCCCCACGAGATCGCTACGACCATCGGCCCCCACGCCGTCATCAGGTCCGACAGCACCGGCCACGTGCCGAACTGCTGAGTGTGCAGCGGGTTGTACACGGCGAATCCGTGCTGCCAGGCCTCGCCTCCGGCCTTGTACAGACCGCCGGACATGTAGATTGCGCACACCTGGAACGCGAGCACGACGATGGCGAGATTGTTGGCCATGATGAGCGCCCAGCGCCACTGCCCGCCGTCGTTGTCCGGGAACTCCGGGTTCCGCGCGCGCCGCCTGGCGTCGAGGGACCATCTGCGGGTCGTATCGGCGAAGAGCATGGCGATCATGAACATCCGGTAGGCGTTGTCGCCCTGATCCCCTGCCCCGTCGTTGAGCTCGATGAAGCTCACCCACAGCACGAGGTAGATCGGCAGGACGATCCTTGTGCGCCACCCGAGGATGATGACGATCGCCAGCAGCGCGAGCCCGATCATCATCGCCGTGAACAGCGGCGGCGTCGTCACCGCTCGGTGAAAGAGGGAGAAGAGCCAGATGGTCGGGAAATCGCTCTTGGGTTCGGCGATCTCCCCGTTCCAGGCCGATCCCACACCGAAGGTGTAATGCCGAGCGCTGAAGTTCGTGAGGATGAGGCCGAGACCGGCGAATCCGATGAGGATCCGTGTCACCGCCAGCCCGTATGTCGCGTGGTACCGGCCGGTGAGCATCTCCTCGAGCCAGTTCCACCCCTGCGCGAGCTTCGTCCGCACGAGGGTCGTCACCGGGACCAACCCGAATTCAGGAGCCGAATCACTCGCCGAGGCGGTCCCATCGTTTCCGCGGCCGGCGGAGTCCGAACCGTGGTCCTTCTCCGGTTTCCGCGCCGAGGCGGTGCCGGCGTTCGCGTGGCCCGCGGAGTCCTTCACCCGGCCCTGCGCCGAGGCGGCCGTGCCGGTGCGCTGGTCAGTGACCTCTGCATCGTGGTCGTCCCCGCCTGTGCGGGTCGTGTCATCACTGTTCACCGACGCACCTCACTTCGTCCGAGGCACAGAAGTACTTCGTGAATTCCTCTTGGGACTGATGGTCTTCGACGACGAGTGCGCGCCATCCCACGGGGACGGGTTGGATGTTCGGACGCTTCGCGTCTTTGTCGTTGCGTTCGGCGAAAGGCACGACGTTCTGACGGGCGGCCTGGTATTGGACGCGCTGGACGTCGTCGCCCCAGATGGCCTTCGCCACCTGCGTCGCATACGCGGTGGCCAGATGTTCGCTCTCCAGGTACGCGGGAATCGCGTTCTCCGGGTCGTCGTATTCCCCCAGCTTCGTCTCCAGCCGGTCGACGGAATCGTCGCCCTTGAAGTAGTCGAGTTTGACGATCGCCTTCTGATCGTCGGGCAGATCTTCCCACGAACCTTTGATGTCCGAGGCCACTCCGATGCCCAGCCCCGCCGACCGCGGCGGGAACAGCTTGTATGTCGAGTGGTCGAGTTCGACATCGGTGGCCCGCACCCATTGAGTGATCTCTTCGCCGCTGTCGGTCTTGATCACCGCGCGCACATCGAAGTAGTAGTCGCCGTTGATCGGCTCGGGGGCGAACACGCTCCACGACTGTCCCCACAGCGGGATCATGTATTTGGAGAGCAGGTCACCGGGAATCACCTCCCTCGCCGTCGAGGCAGGGGCGATCCACAGGAAGCTGGCGAAGATATGGAACCCTGTGATCGCCATCGCGATGACCATCAGGGTCCGTTTCACCGCCGAACGTCTCCGAGGTGTGACCTCGGTCGACTCATTGTCCATCTCGGTTCCGGAATTCTCTTGGGAATACGACTGCCGTCACCGCAGGTCCCGCGCCTCATCGGTCGCTTGGCAGATCTCTCGGTGACAACGCACAGTCAATAGGGTACTTCAGCTGTGGCACTGCCCGCCCGGGCAGCGGCAGAATCATTCGCGGTCATCAGGCGCAAGATGACTTCCTCACGATGACTTGCCGATTCGCGGCGCACGCCCGAGGTCTATTCGGCCGCCCTCAGCCACGCCTTGACCGCTTCCGTGGAATCGCCGAGCGTCGGCGGAGCCAGTTCGTAGCTCGGCGGGGTCTCGGACAACCGGATCGGGTTGCGGACGGTGGGGATGACGCGATCGCCCTGACCCGCCTCGGCGACGGGCTCGAGTCCCAGCGACGATGCCAGGTCCACACCTTGGGCGATCGAGTTGATCGGCGCGCAGGGCAGCCCCGCCTCGGTGAGGATGTCGAACCATTCCTGGTTCGTCTTCTCGCTCAACGCGGCGATGAGCTCGGGCTCGAGGTCATCGCGGTTGACGTTGCGGTCGGCGAAGTTCGCGAACCGTTCATCGGTCGCCCATTCGGGGTGGCCGAGCACCTCGGCGAGCCGGGCGAACTGCTTGTCGTTGCCGCACGCGATGATGATCTGGCCCTCCGCCGTGGGCATCGGCTGGTACGGGTAGAGGCTCGGGTGCTTATTGCCCATCGCCTGCGGAGTCACGCCGCCGGCCACATATGCCGAGGTCTGGTTCGCCAGCCCGGACAGCGCCGAGGACAGCAGATTCGTCTCGACCAGCTGACCGGTCCCGGTGTCCTTGCGGTGGTTGAGCGCGCCGAGGATGCCGACCGCCGTATGCAGTCCCGTGATCACGTCGACGACAGCGACACCCGCCTTGACCGGGCCCGACTCTTCGGAGCCGGTGACCGACATGAATCCGGACAGACCCTGGATGAGCAGATCGTAGCCCGGCTGAGGATTGTCGCGACCGAAACCCGTCACCGAGGCGTAGACGATGCCCGGATTGACCGCGCTGACCGACTCATAGTCGAGGCCGTACTTCGCCAGTCCCCCGGCCTTGAAGTTCTCCACGAGCACATCCGCGCGAGCAGCGAGCTGCTGGGCGAAGGAGAGGTCGTCGGAGTCCTTGAAATCGAGGACGACGGAGTGCTTGTTCCGGTTCGCCGTGAGGAAATACGTCGCATCATCCCCTCGCCGAGGCGGCGCCCAGTGACGTGTATCGTCCCCGGTTCGTCCCTCCACCTTGATGACCGTGGCACCCAGATCCGCAAGCATCATCGTCGCGTAGGGGCCGGCGAGGACTCGGGAGAAATCGGCCACGATGGTTCCGGCCAGAGGCCCCGTCCCCTGCCGTCCGAATGCTGCGTCTGCTGCTGACACTTGATGCCTCCTTTGGCACGTTCTACTTGCCTGTTCTTCGCCTGACTATACGGAATCGACATGGCCGCCCTGGCCTGTGGGGTGAGCGTCCGCGGAAACGAGCCGAGAGCCGGGCGGGCGGCAACGAAATCCGTCGACCGCCTCGGCGAGATTCTGGCTACACTCGGCTCAGCGACAGTCCACCAGCGAAGGGACGAACGATGACGTTGCACATGCCGGCGGAGACCGCCGCCCAGGACCGAGTCTGGATGGCGTTCCCGTCCTCCGGCTACGCGCTCGGCGACACGGAAGCCGAGGCCGAGGCGGCACGCGCCACGTGGGCCGCCGTTGCCCGCGCCACCAGCGAATTCACCCCTGTCACGGTCGTGGTGACCAGTGCACAGACCGATCATGCCAAGCGCCACCTCGGCGAGGGGATCAACCACGAGATCACGATCGTCAACGCCGAACTCGATGATGCGTGGATGCGCGATATCGGACCGAGCTTCGTCGTCGACGAGGCGGGTGCGCTGCACGCGGTGGACTGGGTGTTCAACGGTTGGGGCGCGCAGGAATGGGCGAGCTGGGATCACGATGAGCACATCGGAGAATTCGTCGCGGGCCTCGCCGGGACTCCCGTGGTGTCCTCGGATCTGCGCAACGAAGGCGGCGGATTCCACGTCGACGGTCAGGGAACGGTGCTTGCGACGCGCAGCGTCCAGCTCGATCCCGGCCGCAATCCGGGACTCACCGAAGCCGATGTGGAAGCCGAATTCGCGCGCACGATCGGGGCCAAGAAGGTCATCTGGCTCGACCGCGGACTCCACCGGGACAATCAGACCTTCGGCACCCGTGGACACGTCGACATCGTCGCCGCGATGCCCAGCCCCGGCGTCGTCCTCGTCCACGATCAGCGCAATCCCGAACATCCGGACTTCGAATTCAGTCGCGCACTCAAGGAGCAGTTCGCGGCCGAGACCACCGCCGACGGCACGCCCTTCGAGGTGGTGCCGATCCCGGCGCCCGAGGTGCTGCGCGACGAAGAAGGGTGGGTCGACTATTCGTATGTCAATCACCTCGTCACCAACGGCGGGGTCATCGCCTGCACCTTCGACAATCCGATGGACGCCGAGGCGGCAGCCGTGCTCGAGCGCGTCTACCCGGGGCGGAAGGTCGTCGGGGTCGATGCACGCGAACTCTTCGCCCGCGGCGGCGGAATCCACTGCATCACCCAGCAGCAGCCGAGCCTCGGCTGAGTCGAGCCGGAACCTGCTGCAGGTCCCGGCTTCCAACCCCCGGGCCACGCGTGCCGAGCCGGGATCCCGCGTGCCGAACCCGGGATCGTCGAGAATCTGCGATGACGGCGCGGGTGAATCCATACCCGTACGAGCACGACTCGGTATAAGCTGGATCTTGAGGGCACAGTGCCCGTGCGCTGCCACATCGTTGCCCGGACCTGTGTCGCACAGCAGAGCCGAATACGGTGACGTCGAGTTGCGAAGAGGAGCAAGACCATGAAGAAGAGATTGATTCTCCTGGCCGGTCTCGGAGTCGGATTCATTCTGGGATCACGCACCGGTCGCCAGAGCTACGAACGGCTGAAGGCCCAGGCTCAGGATCTGTGGACCGACCCGCGCGTCCAGGACACCGTCGAGAAGGCCAACCAGTCTATCCGCGAGAAGTCGCCGGCAGTCGCCGATGCCGTTCAGACCGCGGCCGACAAGGTCAACGCCGCCGCTGCCACGAACACTCCCGTCTCCGAATTCGACGGCGACGAGGACTCGACTGGTGCGAAGGCAGACACGACCGCGAAGAGCACCACCGCCGCGCAGGAAGCAGCGAAGTCGAACACCACGGCTAAGCACAAACCGTCGCCGAAGGCCCAGGATTCGATCACCGATCCGGAGCGTCACCTCGACGACGAAGGACCGGCCGGAGTCGCCGACGACGACTGAGCAACGGCAGACTGGCTGAGTCAGTCGGCAACAGCCCAGGAAAAGGTGAACAGCCCATGTTTGAAACAGGGCTGTTCACCTTTTTCTGGGCTGTTCGCAGAATCCGCCGCTGGTGGGCCGGCGCCTACAGCAGCGAGCTCGTCAGGCGGGCCACGTTCTCCAGATACTTCTTCAGCAGCGGCCGCGCCTGCCATTCCTCGGCATTGAGCTCGACCGAATTCGGTGCATAGCGTTCGGCCTCGAGGTCGTACATGCGCTGCGTGAATTCCTTGTTGACGATGAAGAGCGTGACCTCGAGGTTCATCGCGAAGGACCTCTCGTCCATATTCGACGAGCCGATGATCGAGACCTCGTCGTCGATCATGAGGAACTTCGAGTGCAGCACCGTCGGAGCGTGGTACATGAAGATCCGCACCCCGGCGCGCACCAACTCGTCATAGTACGACTGCTGCGCCTTGTGGGTCAGCCAGTGGTCGCTCGTCTCACCGACGTACAGACGCACATCGACTCCCGATCTGGCCTCGGTCGTCAGCGCGTGCAGCAGGGACTCGTCGGGCACGAAATACGGTGAGCAGACGACGACGCGACGATTCGCGTTGTAGATGAGGTGGTTGAACAGGCGCAGATTGTTCTCGTCCTCGAAGCCGGGACCCGACGGCACGATCTGCGCCTGGACGCCGCCGAATTCGGGGGCCTCGAGCTCGAAGCTGTCGGGTTCGTCGAGGATCTCGTCGGTCTCCGAATACCAGTCGGTGATGAACACGGCATCGAGCTCTTCGACGACCGGCCCACGACATTCCACCGACAGGTCCTTCCACTGGAAGCCCTTCCTGCGGTTGCGGGCCTTGTTGTATGTGCGGTCGATGATGTTCTGCGAACCGGTGAACGCGACCTCCCCGTCGACGACGAGGATCTTGCGGTGATTGCGCAGGTCGGGCCGCTGGTATTCGCCCCTCCAGGGGCGGATCGGCAGGGCACGGCGCCAGCTGATGCCCGAACCGTCGAGCTTCTTCACCAGTTCCGAGTAGCCCGGGTAGCCCAGCGATCCCACATGGTCGATGAGGACCCGCACACTCACACCGCGCCGGTGCGCGGCCAGCAGCGAATCGAGCAGCCGCCTCGTCGTGTCATCGATGGCGACGATGTAGAACTCGAAGTGGACGAACCGCTGTGCTCGGTCGACGGCATCGGCCATCGCCTCCATGCAGGCGTGGTTGTCGACGTGGAGGTCGAAGGAGTTGCCGTGGGTCATCGGCAGGGCACCGAGATCGAAGTTGAGCTGCGCTGCAGTGCTCAGCGGTTCGGGCATATGGTCCTGGCGTCCGACGATCGCCTGGTGGCGGATCTGATCGCGGAAGAGGTCATTCATCTTCGACTGTTTGTCCCGCCGCCGCTTCGGCAGCTTCGACGATCCCAGCAGCAGGAACGCCGCAATGCCCACATAAGGGATGAGGAAGATCGCAAGCAGCCAGCCCAGCGCGACCGACGGCCTGCGATTGTGCGGAATCCACCCGAGCGCGATGATGCGGATGATCATGTCGACCAACAGCAGGATGACGATCAGCCAGTTCGGCCAAGCCTGATTGATGTTGAAGAACGGATAGATCCCGAAACTGCTCATATAGTGCCCGTTCAGCCCCGCCCTGTTCGTCACCGGTTGGGTTATCGGCCTCAGATGGAGGATGTCAGATTGCCATCCATCGTATCCTGCCCGCCCCGCGCGCACTCGCCCCACCCCGCCGTCGGCCCTCTGCCCGAGCCCGGGCATACTGGAAGCAGACATCAATTGCTGAGAGCGAAGGTGCTGAACGTGATTCGAGACATCAACCCCGAAGGCTCCGACCGTTCGGATACCGCCGACAGCGCGAGCCGCGGTCCCGATATCGCCGACGCCGAGGCGGTCCCGATCAGGCCCGCCGTCAGCGTGCTCATGCTCCGCGACGGAGAAGAGGGTGTCGAGGTGTTCGTCCAGCACCGGGTGTCGACGATGGATTTCGCCGCCGGCGTCGTGGTCTTCCCCGGCGGTCGCGTCGACCCTGTCGATGCGACGATCGCACCGACCATCGCCATCCCCGATCCGCAGGTGCACACCTCCGCATGGTCCGATTCGACCATCGCCGAGGATGCCGAGGGTTGGCGCGTCCTGCTCGCCACCGCTGTGCGCGAAGTCGAGGAGGAGACGGGCGCGGTCCTCGACCCGGCTGGGCTCAAGCCGTGGGCGAACTGGGTGACTCCCTTGGGTCGGCCCAAACGCTTCGATACGTACTTCTATACGATCGCGGCTCCCGAGCTCGCCGCCGCCCAGCATCAGACGACGGAGGCGCACACGAGCGAGTGGCGCTCGGTGACCGGGATCCTCGCAGACGAGGGAGCCGGACGGCTGAAGCTCATGCGTCCGACGTTCGTGCTGCTGCGTGAGCTCGCGGAGTTCTCCACCGTCGCCGAGGCGATCACCGCCGAGAGGATCATCGATCCAGTCCGCCCGGAGTTCCCCTCCAACCGCGGGTCCTGACTCAGCCCTTGGCGCGTGCCTTCATCGCGGCCAGGCGAGTGGCGACGACCTGTTTCTGCTCGTCGGTGCCCAACAGCGCGGCGAGTGCTTCCTGTTCGGCGTCGAGCCCGGTGGTGAGGTCGGAGTCATAGGACAGGTCAACGAGCCGCTTCGCCCACACCAGCGCCGACCGTGACTGGCCCGCGATCTGCCGTGCCAGTTCGAGAGCACGAGCCAGAGGGTCCTCGGCGATCTCTTCGACGAGGCCGATGCGCAGGGCTTCTTCGGCACCGATCGTGTCGGCGGTGACGATGAGCTTCTTCGCCTGAGCCGGTCCCACGAGTCGCGGCAGCAGCTGGGTGCCGCACATATCGGGGATGATCCCCCAATTGAGTTCCATGAGTGAGAGCTTCGCATCTGGTCCGGCCACACGCATGTCCGCGCCGAGGGCGATCTGCAGTCCGCCGCCGAGCGCCGCCCCGCGTACCGCCGCGATGACCGGAACCTCGACGAGCGACCATACGTGCACGGCTTTCTGCGCCAGGGCCCGGGCCGAACCGAGTCGCTCGCCGATATTGACGGCGGTGGCCACGGAGCCCGCCGCACCCGATTCACCGGCACCGGCGGCCTGCTCGGCCGCTTCCTCGGCGGATGAGCGGGTCGCGGCTCCCGCCTCGGCGATCCGGGCCATCTCGGTGAAGTCGAGACCGGCGCTGAAGGCACGACCGCGACCGGACAGGACCACGGCCTTGACTTCGCTCGAACCTTTAAGTGCCAGCCCCGCCTCGACGAGGTCTTCGAAGACCTCGCGAGTGAGCGAATTGAGCTTCTCGGCACGGTCGATCTCGACGTGGGCGACGCCGTCGGTGATCGCGTAGACGACGGTCGAGTTGGTGGTCTCGGACATGAATGGGCCTTTCGACGACGATGCCGGTGCGCAAACCACCGGCACAAGCGGAACATGACGCAGCCGCAGGCGATAGGCCACCGACGCCGGCGACACTGAACGAGCGATCAGCTGCGTTTCCTGAAGCCTAGCGGAGCACCGGTCAGGGTCAAGACGAAGACCACTATGAGGGAGCTCGCGCACATGGCGACGACTCCCGGCCAAGCGAAGTCGGCGAAGAGGACCGCCGAGAGCCAGGCGCCGAGGCTCGTGCCCAGGTAGTAGACGGTGAGGTAGATGGCCGCAGAACGGGTCGAGTCGACTCCCGGCCGGGCGGCGCTGGCCGCCGCGGAGGCACCCGTATGCCCAAGGAAGAATCCGGCGGTGAGCAGCGACATGCCGATGATGATCACCACGAGCGAATCGACCAGAGTCAGCCCCGCACCGGCGAGCGCGATGACCATTCCCGCCAGGGTGATCCGAGTGCGTGAGTACTTCGTGGCCAAGCGGCCGTAATACGTGGTGACGACGGTGCCGACGAGGTAGATGAGGAAGAACAGCGCGACTGCGCCCTCGCTCAGGTGCCACGGATCCTGCTGGAGGCGGGTGCCGAGCATCGTGAATGATCCGCCGAAGATGATCATGCACAGGAACCCGGTGAGGTAGATCCTCCACAGACCTCCGCGCAGCGGAATCGCTCGCCGAGGCGGCTGCGCGTTCCCAGCCCCACCGTCGTCGGCGGCGTCGCCGGAAGAGTCGGCATCGCCGTCGACGGACCCATCGGTGGCGCCGTCACCTGCGGTGACAGCGTCAGGGTCGGCCGCCTCGGTGAGGGTGGGATTCGTGTCGGACGGAATGGAGTCGTCCGTGTCGAGGACAGCCCGGCTGCGGGCGGTGGAGAAGAGATCGTGGCGCAGCAGCCAGACGACGATGAGCCCGAAGATCAGCGACACGACCGCGGTGAACGCAAGCCCACCGTGCCAGCCGAGGAATTCCGACGCCAGCCCGGTGAGCAACCTCGAGCAGAGCCCGCCGATCGTGTTGCCGGCGATGTAGACCCCGATCGCCCCGGGCAGCGCGGCCGGCGGCAGACGAAGCGACAGATAGGCCATGGCCGTGGCCGGCACCGAGGCGATCGCCAGTCCCTGGAGGAACCGGACGACGATGAGCAGCTCCGGGGTCGGAGTGAAGGGAAGGACGAGCGCGAGGATCGCCGCGACGATCACCCCAGCACCGATCTGGCGGGCGTGGCCGATCCGCGGGGCGAGCATGGAGAAGGGAATGAGGAAACAGGCCATGGCCACGTTCGTCGCGGACACGGTCAGGCTCGCCGTCGGACCGTCGATTCCGTAGGCGTCGCGGATCGCCGGCAGCAGGCCCTGGGTCTCGTAGAGGACGAGGAAGACGGAGACTCCCGCGAGGAAGACCGCGGCTACGGTACGCCGAGTGCTCGTCGGACTCGGCTCACCTGTGCTCATGAGCCCTACGCTATGCCTCCGGCATTCGCGGCTCAAACGATTCCGGGTCCCGGACCGTGTGAGTCCGGACACCGCGGGGATGCGGAGGATAACCCCATCGCGGAGGCGGCCCTGCGACTTCTAGGCTGAAGACCAGAAGTTCGACGAGCAGTGAATGGACGTGCCAGCGATGACGGCGACCAGCGAGATTCCCGCACTCAGCGCAGACCCCGCGAACCGCTCTGCCGCACCCTCTGACTCACCCTTTGCTCCACAGAACCCAGCCGCGCCCTCCCCCGGCGTCCCCACCTCGTCCCTGGAATCGCTTGCGCCTTCCGAAAGCCAGCCCGCGGACGTGCCCGGCAACCGCTCCTTCGTCATCACCTGGCTGCTGTCGATGCTCTTCGGGGTCCTCGGTCTTGATCGGTTCTACACCGGCCGATACCTCACGGGCGCACTCAAACTGCTCAGCCTCGGCGGATTGGGGATCTGGTGGCTCATCGATCTCGGCATCGTCCTCGCCGGCGGTCTGCGCTATCGGCGGGAGCCGCTGCGCGGTTACGCGCAGGACAGGGAGATCGCGTGGATCGCCACCGGGTTCACTCTCATCGTCGCCTATTCGATGCAGGTCGACGAGCTCGTGACGACGCTGCTCGGCAGCCTCTTCTGAGACGTTTCCGCCGCCTGTTCTGATGCGCCTCGGCAGCCTGTTCTGAGACGGTTCGCCGACAGTTCACGACTGCCTCAGGTCTGCCTTTCCTGAAAACTGCACGTTCTCGGTCTAGGCTCGAGATCAGGACAGTCCAAGGAGGCACAATGAAACGGCAATTCCCCATTGTCCGGATGGTCACCGGCGAATCGGCAGGCAAGCAGATCGCCGGAGCGGCGGCGGCCGCCTCGGCGCTCGGACTCGGCGCGCTGGCAGCATGGGATCTCACGCAGAAGAAGCATTCGATCCTGCGCAACTATCCGATCGCCGGGCACGCCCGATTCCTGCTGGAGTCGATCCGGCCGGAGATCCAGCAGTACTTCATCGAACGAAACTGGGACGGACGCCCGTTCAATCGCGACACCCGCACCACCATCTACGAACGAGCCAAAGGCACCCACTCGGAACACGCGTTCGGCACCGAGCACGATGTCGACCGCGCCGGCTACGAGGCGCTCATGCACTCGAACATGCCGATCCCCAATCCGCCCAGGCCACCACGCGTGCGCATCGGCGGTGACGAGTGCACTCAGCCCTACGACATCTCGTTGCTCAACGTCTCGGCGATGAGCTTCGGCTCGCTGAGCAACAACGCCATCCGGGCCCTGAACAAGGGTGCGGCGCTGGGCGGATTCGCCCACGACACCGGTGAGGGATCGATCTCGCCGTATCACCGTGAGCACGGCGGCGACCTCATCTGGGAGCTCGGCACCGGATACTTCGGCGCCCGCACCCCCGAAGGAGAATTCTCCCCCGAGATCTTCGCCGAGAAAGCGCAGGACCCGCAGGTGAAGATGGTCTCGCTCAAGCTCTCCCAGGGTGCGAAGCCGGGCATCGGCGGCGTGCTGCCCGGGCCGAAGGTCACCGAGGAGATCTCCGAGATCCGCGGCATCCCCGTCGGCCAGACCTGCATCAGCCCTCCCGGACACACGGTGTTCTCGACTCCGATCGAGCTGCTCGAGTTCATCCGGCAGATGCGTGAGCTCTCCGGCGGCAAACCCGCCGGATTCAAACTGTGCATCGGCTCGCGCACGGAGTTCCTCTCGATCGTCAAGGCCATGGTGGAGACCCAGATCCTGCCGGACTTCATCATCGTCGACGGCTCCGAAGGCGGCACCGGTGCTGCACCGTTGGAGTTCGAGGACAATGTCGGTCTGCCTCTGACTCAGGGGCTGATGATCGTCCACAACGCGCTCGTCGGCGCGGGCCTGCGGAAGAAGATCAAGGTCGGCGCCTCGGGCAAGATCGCCACTGGCACCGATATCGTCAAACGCCTCATCCAGGGTGCGGACTTCACGAACTCCGCCCGCGCGATGATGATGGCCGTCGGCTGCATCCAGGCCCAGGCCTGCCACACGGGCAAATGCCCCGTAGGCGTCGCCACACAGGATCCGCGGCGAGCGCGCGCCATCGACGTTCCCACCAAGGCCGAACGTGTGCGCAACTACCACGACGGAGTCGTCGCCGAGGCGGTCCGCCTCATGGCATCGATGGGTGCGGCCGCACCGGACGAGCTGGAGCCGACGATGCTGCGACGCAATGTCTCGGCCTCCGAATCCTGGTCCTATGCTCGCCTCTACGACTGGCTGAAGCCCGGCGAACTCCTTGATGACACCCCCTCGGAGTGGGCAGACGACTGGGCCACGGCCCGCGCGGACACCTTCACCATCCCCCGCGGACACAGCCGCTGAGTGAGAGGATTCCTATGACCACTCTTGTCCTTCTCCATTCGGCTCTGGGGCGGACGTCCGGGATGGATGCCATCGCCGAACGCTTCGCCCTGGCCGGATGTGCCGTGCACACTCCCGACGTCTATGCGGGCAGGACCTTCGACGACGCAGAATCGGGAGTCGCCCACTCCCAGGAGCTCGGGTTCTCGACCCTCGTCGATCGGGTGAAGGACGCCTGCGAGGACCTCGGCGACGATCTCGTCTTCGGCGGATTCTCGCTGGGGGCCGCCCTCGCTCAGCAGATGGGCAAGAACGATCCGCGCGCCCGCGGCGTCCTGCTCTTCCACGGCGGCGGCTTCCCGAAGCCGACGCGCTGGCAGGCCGGAGTTCCGGTGCAGGCTCATTTCGCCGTCGATGACTCCTGGCGTAGCCCGGGAACGATTGAGACGCTCATGGAGTCTGCGACGAAGGCGGGTGCGCAGGCGGAGTACTTCCTCTACCCGGGCAGCACCCACCTGTTCAGCGACCCGACCACCCCGGACTACCGCGAAGACAGCGCAGAACTGCTCTACGAACGGGCTTTGGCTTTCCTCGACCGTTTCTGAAGTCCACTTCCCGGCTCCGGGACGCCCTTGCACGCAGACCATCGGTTGTCCAGCCTCGTCCACGCTGGCGGGCGCGGCCCGCCCATGTCACAGTCGGCCGCCTCACCCCATGACGAGGCCGTTGTCGACGATGAGGTTCTGGCCGGTCACCGCACGCGAGGCGGGAGAGGCGAAGAACACCACCGCCGAGGCGAAGTCCTCCGGAGTCGTCACCCGTCGCAGCGCACTGGCGGCGGCGATCTGGTCGAAGACCTCTTCGGGTGTCGCCGAGGACGCATCGGTGGTGCGCAGCAGTCCGCCGGAGACCATGTTCACCCGCACCCCGGCCGGGCCGAGATCCTTCGCGAACGTCCTGGTCAGCGACAGCAGCGCCGCCTTGCCTGCCGTATAGTCGTGGTACGGCACGACCGGGTCCTGGAACAGGTTGGTGCCGATGTTGATGACGCGGCCGGAACCGAGCTCGCGGAAACCGTGCATCGCGGCCTGGATCGTGTTGACCGCACCTTCGACCGAACCGCGGAACTGATCGGCGAAATCCGAATAATCGATCTCGTCGGCCGGTTGGCGTTCATCGCCGTTGAACGAGAAATCTGCGAGAGCATTGTTGACCACAGTGGATACGGGAGAACCGAACTCGGCGGCCGCGGTTTCGAACATGGCGTCGACGGCGCGGGAATCGGTGACATCGGCTTCGATGGCCACCGCACGTCCACCGCGAGCGCGGACCGCCTCGGCGAGTTCTTCTGCGGTCTCGGCCGAGTACCGGTAGTTGATGACCAGGGCCGCACCCTCGGGCGCGAAGGCCTTCGCGATCGCAGCGCCCAGGCCGCGACCGGACCCGGTGACGAGCACGACCTGCTCATCGAGTGGCAGGGCCTCGGAGGTGAATGCCTGTGGGTTGCTCATCGCGTGTCTCCTTCGGACGTCGGTGGGCGGATCCTGACCCCACCATACCCAGGAACCGCCAGCACCGAAGCCGAGCGCCGCGAGACGGTCTGCAGCGCGACAGATGTTGGGTCGATCCACGGTGATATCGCGGCCCAGAACACCGTGGATCGACCCAACAATCGCGCGGTGGCCGTGTCCGCACCCAACTCGGGCAGGAGCGGACCGCCGGAACGATTTCCTGGTCGATCCAGATCGTTTTCGACGTCCAGAACACCGTGGATCGACCAGCAAATCGCTGCGAACCGCGCGCACATGGGCCACGGAACGTGCTCTCAGCGGCATGAGTCCATAGACTGAAAAGAAGACCACCATTGTCCATCCCCAGGAAGTCACCCTTATGAACGAGCTCGGCGCCGGCATCTCCATCGGAGTCCTCGCGGCTCTCGTCGTCTTCGTCATCTACTTCATCGGAGCGAAGCTCGGACGATGGCAGCCCAGGAACCCCGCCAGTGGAGGCGGTGCTCAGGGCGGCTACCCACAGACTCAGTACGGTCAGAACCCCTACGGCCAGCCCGGCTACGACCAGTCCGGTCGCCCGTGGAGCAGCGAGGACGAGACTCGCGTTCTTCCCAGCAACGCGCAGGGCTACAACGCACAGGGCTACGACGACGCCGATCTGCCGCGAGCGACGAAGAACGAACTCGCCGCCAACGTCCAGCACTCCGGCCAGATGATCGAGGCCAACCGACGGGCTGCCACCGCGGCCAACGGCGACACCGTCGCAGTGTTCACCTACATCCTCGGTGCCGCACTCATCGCCGTCGTCGCCTTCGTGTTCTTCAACAACCTGCTGCTGCCGGCCACCATCGGCGCGCTGACGGGCGCGATCATCTGCGTGGCGCTGTCGGCGACCTACACGATCAAGCACCTGGACTTCTGGCCGGACAATGCGACGATCTCGATCATCAACCTGCTCGTCGCCCTGGCCGCGTCGATCTTCATGTACATCGGGTCCGTGCAGACGGTGCGCGACAACATCAGCCTGTCCACGATCACCGACTCGTTCGACGCCCTGCCCTTCGGCGACGGCTTCTCCGCCTTCGCCGTGGCCATCGGCGACCGGGTGGTGACGTTCTTCAAGGACTTCGGCTTCTTCGGCTTCGTGTTCCTGCTGTTCATGGGCATCGGCTGCATCATCGTCTTCACCCTCGCCGCTAAGTCGCTCGTCGACGTCATGGATTGGCGGATCTTCGCCCAGTTCGGCCACAACGTCACCGATCGTCCTATGTCGTATTCGCGTGCCGTGCGCTTCCAGACGTCGAAGGTCTCGCACACTGTGACCTCGCTCGTTCTCGCCGTCATCGCTGTGCTCGCCGCCACAGGATTGCTCTATGACGGCTTCACCTGGTTCACACGCTGATGAACATCTCAGAAACCGGGCGGTAAGATAGGTCCGGAATTCCCCCGTCGTGACGCGTCACGCGCGCCTCTGCGGCCGATATCGACACCGACGAACGACCCGAAAAGGGATGAGTACTTCAATTGGCGAATGGCAATGCAACATTTCGGCACTCGAACGTGGCCCTGCTCGGCCTGACCGAGACCCTGGCCCCGAACGAAGTGACCTCGCAGGAATTCGACGACCGCCTCGCCGATACGCTGTCATCCCTCAACCTGCCGCAGGGTCTGCTCCAACGAGTCGCCGGTGTGTACGCCCGCCGCAACTGGGATGAGCCCCACCAGTTCGCCGATGGTGCGATCACGGCCGGAAAGAAGGCCCTCGCCGAGGCGGGGGTCCCTCCCGACGCCATCGGACTGATGGTCAACACCTCCGTGACCCGCGAACACCTGGAACCGTCCGTGGCCGTCGGCGTCCACGCCGGCATCGGACTCGGCCCCCAGGCGATGAACTTCGACATCGCCAACGCCTGCCTCGGATTCGTCAACGGAATGACCCTGGCCGCGAACATGATCGACGCCGGGCAGATCGAATACGCCCTCATCGTCGCCGGCGAAGACGCCTCCCGTGTTCAGGAGGCGACGCTGCGTCGCCTCAACCGTCCGGACATCACCCGCGAGGAATACCTCAACGAATTCGCGTCCCTGACCCTGGGTTCCGGCGCTGCCGCCGCCGTCCTCGGCCCTGCCGACAAACATCCGGAGGGCCACCGCATCCTCGGCGGCATCACCCGTGCGGCCACCCAGCATCACGAGCTGTGCGTCGGTGACCACAACGGAATGTTCACCGACACGAAGGGGTTGCTCTCCGGCGGCATGGAACTCGTCGTCGCCGCGTGGGAGGAAGCCCACGAGACCGGTTGGAACTGGCGGGAGATGGACCGCTACGTCATGCACCAGGTCTCCGATGTGCACACGAATTCGATCACGAAGGCCGCGAACCTCGACCCCGACCGGATTCCCGTGAGCTATCCGGAGCTGGGCAACGTCGGCCCCGCCTCCCTGCCCATCACCCTGTCCCGTGAGGCCGAGAACCTCAAACCCGGCGACCGCATCCTGTGCATGGGCGTCGGCTCCGGACTCAACACCGCCATGACCGAGATCGAGTGGTAGAGACTTCATGAGATTTCCTGCACGGCCGGCCACGACTCCCCCGCAGCTGCCCGAGTGGGACCCCGCCTGGTCCCGAATCGTCGAGGCGGAAACCTCCGACGGGACGCACGCGTTCCATGTGCTCGACACGCTGCCGGCCCTGACCGCTGCCGGGGTGGAGCCGACGGGCACGATCGTCGCCCTCCACGGCAACCCGACCTGGTCGTATCTGTGGCGCAGGCTGGCGCAGGCCACCATCGATGACGCACAGCCCGGCGGCCGCGCCTGGCGGCTCATCGCCCCCGACCAGCTCGAGATGGGCTTCTCCGAACGGCTCGCCCACTCCTCGATGCCGGCCCCGAAATCCGCAGAAGTCCGTCGCATCGCCGATCGCATCGCTGATTTCGACGCGGTCGTCTCAAACCTGTTCGCCGAGGTGGCCGCCACCGGATCCGCCACCCACCCGATCGTGACGATCGGTCACGACTGGGGCGGAGTCCTCTCCCTCGGCTGGGCCGCCAGGAACACCGAACTGGTGTCCGCGGCGATCAGCCTCAACACGGCCGTCCACCAGCCCGAGGACGCCCCGGTGCCCGCACCGCTGCGCGCGACCCTGGCCGGGCCCATGCTGCCTGCGGCCACCGTTCTCACCGACGGTTTCCTGCGCGTCACCCTCGCTTTGGGTGACCTCGATGCCGAGATCAAGAACGCCTTCCACGCCCCGTACCGGAGGGCAGAGGACCGGTGGGCGATCGGCAACTTCGTCGCCGATATCCCCGTCGATGGCACTCATGCCTCCGATCCCGAACTCCAGCGCATCGGCCAGGACATCGCTGCCTTCGACAAGCCGGCCCTGCTCGTCTGGGGCCCGAAGGATCCGGTGTTCCTCGAACGCTATCTGCGCGACCTGCGCGAGCGCCTGCCGCAGGCCGATGTGCACCGATTCGAAACGGCCTCCCACCTCGTCAGCGAAGACCACGACGTGCCCGGTCTCGTCCTCGACTGGTTGAGCGCCCAGTTCGATGCGCCCACCACCGCGAACACCCCCACCGAGGCGGCCCCCGCGAAGGGATCGTCCGAGCGGAAGGGCACGGCCGCCTCGGCGACGGGATCGATCCCTGCCGCCGCCGGCTCAGCGTCCGAGGCTGATTTCCGCGCGGTGACGGCGATCCTCGATGCCCGCCGTGACGACGAGGCGATCGCCTCGGTCGACTTCGCGCAGAATCCGGCGCAGCAGATCACCTGGCGCCACCTGTGGCACGTCACCACGTCGATCGCGAACGGACTGCTCGACCTCGGCGTGAAGCCCGGGGACCGGGTGTCCATGCTTGTGCCTCCGGGCAACAATCTCACCGCCGCCCTCTATGCGTGCCTGAAGATCGGTGCGGTCGCCGTCGTCGCCGATGCCGGACTCGGCCCGAAGGGAATGACCAGGGCGATCACCTCGGCCGATCCGCAGTGGATCATCGGCGAACTGCCCGGACTCGCTCTGGCCCGCGCCTTCGGCTGGCCGGGACGACGCATCTCCGTGCGTCCGCTCGGACCTGTGCGCTCGCGGATGTTCAAGGCGGAGACGAGCCTGACCGAGCTCTCCCGCACCCCGCACCGGGCCGAGCTGCCGACCCCGGAACCGGATGCCGATGCGGCGATCCTCTTCACCTCCGGGTCGACGGGACCGGCGAAGGGCGTGCGCTATACGCATGCGGACATCTCCGCGCTGGCGGCCGTGCTGACCAGGACCTTCAACGTCACCGAAGGCACCGGGCTGGTGGCTGGATTCCCACCGTTCGCCCTGTTGGGACCGGCCATCGGGGCCACCTCGGTGACTCCGGACATGTCGGTGACGAAACCGAAGACGCTCACGGCCACAGCGATCGCCGATGCGATCATCGCCGGACGGGCCACCATGGTCTTCGCCTCCCCGGCCGCATACACGAATGTCGCCGCGACCGCCGGCGAGCTCGACAAGCAGCAGCGGGAAGCGTGCGCCGGGGTCGAACTCGTGCTCTCGGCGGGTGCGCCCGTGCCGCTGGAGCTCATGGATGCCATCGCCGAGGTGTTCCCGAACGCGTCCATCCACTCCCCCTATGGCATGACCGAGGGGCTCCTGCTTACCGACATCGACCGTGACGGCGTGGCCGCCGCCGATGCCACCGGTAGCCTCGGGGTCTGCGTGGGGCAGCCGATCGACGGCGTCGAACTCGCTCTGGCCCCCATCGATGAGTCGGGACGTTCGGCCGATGAGCTGCTCCAAGGTGCGGCCGCGCAGGGCCGCCTCGGCGAATTCGTCGTCAGTGCCGCCCATATCAAGTCCGGCTACGACAATCTGTGGCGCACCACTGCGGATTCGGCGCGTGATGATCTGCACGGTCTGGCCTGGCACCGCACGAACGACATCGGCCACATCGATGAGAACGGTCGTGTGTGGCTCGAGGGACGTCTGCAGCATGTCGTCACGACTCCGCGCGGGCCGGTCGGGCCCGGAGGCCTTGAAGCGCTCATCGACGCCGATGCGCAAGTCAGCCGCAGCTCGGTCGTCGGCATCGGTCCCGTCGGCACCCAGGCCCTTGTGGCCGTGCTCGATGCTGAGGGCACCTCGCTGTCTCCCGGTCTGGCGCCCTTGGACCTGACGGCGCGCCTGCGGGAGAAGGTCGCCGAGGCGGTCGGTCATGATCTGACCGCGGTGCTCGTGGCACCCGAGTTCCCCACCGACATCCGCCACAATTCGAAGATCGACCGCTCCCGCCTCGCCGCCTGGGCCGACAGCGTCCTGGCTGGTGGGCCGGTGCGGGGAAGCTTCTAGAGGCATCGCCGATATCTGCGCCACCCCCGAATCTGCGTCGTCCCCGTTCACGAGGAGCTGAAGTGAGAATCACCGTCACCGGAGCCTCCGGGCTGCTCGGTTCGTCCGTCGCGCGTGCGCTCGTCAACGCCGGTCACGAGGTCACCACTCTGCAGCGTCGCCCCTCAGGGGTCGACGGTGCCGTCGATGTCATCGGTTCGGTGACCGATGCGGCCGCCGTCGATCAGGCCGTCACCGGCGCCGAGGCGGTCGTTCATTTGGCCGCGAAGGTGTCCATGATGGGTGATCCCAAGGATTTCGAGGCCGTGAACATCGGCGGGACCTGCACACTCGTCGATGCGGCGCGGGCCGCCGGCGTGCAGCGTCTGGTCCATATCTCATCTCCTTCAGTGGCGCATACCGGTGAGTCGATCATCGGCGACGGTGCCGAACCGGCGTCTCCGGAGTCTGCGCGCGGCGAGTATGCGCGGACGAAGGGCGCCGGTGAGCGGATTGCTCTGGGCGCGGACTCGTCCGACTTCCGGGTGCTCGTCCTGCGTCCGCACCTCATGTGGGGTCCGGGTGATACCCAGCTCACTGAACGGGTCATCGACCGTGCCCGATCGGGACGGATGCCGGTGCTCGGTTCGGGAGCGGCGCTGGTCGACACCCTGTTCGTCGACAATGCGGTGGAGGCGATCGCCGCTGCGGTGACCGCGGTCGATTCCACCCATGGTGAGGCACTGGTGGTGACGAACGGTCAGCCT
Organism: Brevibacterium sp. Lmc1; assembly: GCF_057654315.1. Taxonomy (NCBI): domain Bacteria; kingdom Bacillati; phylum Actinomycetota; class Actinomycetes; order Micrococcales; family Brevibacteriaceae; genus Brevibacterium; species Brevibacterium sp. Lmc1. Next base: position 3,899,790 of record NZ_CM172803.1, read on the forward strand.
CGGCCGATCGGTGAGCTGATGTCACGCATCGCGATCGCCGGCGGTGCGGCGGAGCCGAAGCTGCGCATTCCGGTGGCACCGGCGCTGGCAGCAGGGTCTGTGGTCGAAAAGGTGTGGGAGTTCGGAGAGCATGACGACGAACCGCCGTTGACGAGGTTCCTCGCCGAACAGCTGTCGACCGCGCATTGGTTCGATCAGCGGCGGACGCAGGAAGTCCTCGGTTGGGCTCCCCGAGTCAGCATCGAAGAGGGGCTGGAGAAGTTGGCACAGCACTACCGGCCCTGATCAGCGCGGAGGGATCTGATGCTCGTCGAGCTGGATCGCCTTCGACGGGCACAGGTACTCTGCTGCCCGGACGGCCTCCCGCTGCGATTCGGGAGGTGACGTGTCGTTGAGCTTCGCAAATCCCTCATTCTCATCTGGGTTCGAAAAGACTTCGGGCGCGACGAATCCGCAATTGCCGGACGCAACGCACATGCTCGAATGCAGTGTGATCTTCATCGGTTCGCTCCTGAGTGGTGGATGCGGCACATCGGTTTGAGGATCAGGCATGGACGTCACCCTCGGTATCGTCGCACGAGCGGACAGGTGTAGGGATCCTGTCCTCTCACGCCGACCTGGCTGAGATAGGCGACAACCGTGGCCGCTGCCTCGGTCAGTGTCCTCTCCGTGTACGGGATGTCGTAGCGGGCGCAGCGCTCGCGGACGATCGTCTGCATCTTCGGGAGGCTGGTGCGCGGCGCGGCCGGGAACAGGTGATGTTCGATCTGGAACTGCAGACCGCCGAGGAAGAATCGTGCCACCGGCCCGTCCTTGATATTCCTGGACATGACCACCTGCCTGCGCAGGAAGTCGATGTGGATTCCCTTCTCGACGGTGGGCATCCCGATGTGGTTGAGGGCGAAGGCCCCACCGAGAAGGATCCCGAAGAAGCCGACCTGCACACCGAAGAACGCGCACGCCATGCCGAATGGCAGCACAACGAAGAGAAGCGAGAGATAGCCTCCATGCCGGACCGCGATCAGCACGATCTCGGTGATGCGGTGAGGCACATTCGGAGCCGAGAACAGGGTCTTCAGCGATGCGTAATGAAGGTTCGCTCCCTCCAAGAACAGCAGGGGGACGAAGAACGCGCCCTGGTGACTGGAGAGAAAGGCTCCTATCCCTCTGCGACGGCCCGCGGCGTTGGGGGTCATTGCAATGAGACTGGAGTCGATGTCGGGGTCGACACCCTCCTGATTCGGATAGGCGTGATGCGTGTTGTGTTTGGCCATCCACCAGCTGAAGCTCAGCCCCATGAACAATCCCGCGATGATGCGCGATGTCCACTCGTTCCATGCCCTGGAGGCGAAGATCTCACGATGCGCCGCTTCGTGGGAGAGGAAACCGAGCTGTGCCATAACCATCCCGATCAGACCGGCGGTGATCAGTTGGAACCAGCTGGTCCCGAAGACGATGACGGCGGCGAGCAGACCGGCCAAAACCACCAGCCAGGCAGCGATCCGACTGATATAGAAGGTTCGGTTTCGAGTCATCAGACCGGCATCATGGATGGTTTCGCTGAGTTGCCGATACGACTCGACGTATTTGGCGACCGCCATTGATTTCACCCCGCCCGAGAATGGTCGACGGGTTCACAGGCTGGAGCCATTGTCCAGTGCCGTTCTAAACCCTTTTCAACATCGTAGGTTCGCTGGTCGTAAACAGCAATGGACGAGTCTCATAGACAGACCACGCACAGCCAGGGGTCGTGCCTCACATAGATTTCCCCGCGGAACTCTTCGCTCTCAAACGTCGACACAACGACGGGATCTCGGCTTTCTCCGTCCCGTCATCAGAAGCGGTGCCCGGCGAGTCAGCTTCAGCAAGCTCATCCGCTGACTTACTGGGTTCCCCTGCCCGCAGGGCGACTTCGATGTCGTCGAGACTCACCCCGCGTCGGCGCGAGGGCTTCAGAGCCGGTACTGGTTGTTCTCCTCGGCTGAGGGACCTCTGCGTTCCGGTGCCGCAGCTTCCTCAGCTTGTTCATCGGCAGGCTCTTCTTCAGCCGAGTCTGCCGAATCCTCGGCCTCGTCCGGCATCTTGCCGGAGAGCGCGTCGGCCGACATTCCGGGTTCACCGGTCGGCGGCGCCTCGAGCGAGGAGCCACTGGCGGATTCGTCGAATTCCTCGGGGTCGAGCGTCGCCGGGTCTTCGGCGGGTCCTTCGAGTTCGGGGTCGGACGCCGAGGCGGACCCGCTGTCACTGACATCGTCCTTATTCAGCGACGGAGCCGCGGACATGTCGTCGTTCTTCGCATCGGTTGCACCGGCCTGCGGGGCGCTGGTGGGTAGAGAGGGGAACGACGGCGGCATCGGCGGAGGCGGGGGCAGTTCGGACGAATCCCCTGACTGCGCGGCAGGCTTTTCAGCGGGCCGAGCCGGTTCATCCTCGACAGCGGCTGTGCCGGCGGTTTCGGTGTCACCGACGCGGGTGCTTCCCGCTTCGGTGTCTGCGGCGCTGGCGTTGGCGGCTTCGGAGCCGCCGGACGGCGCGGAGGCTGATGGCTGCGCGGAAGTGACGGGTGCTGCCGACTGTGCGGGCTTCACCACCACTGTGGGCTTCGCAGAATCCGTGGGTCGTCCCTCTTCTTGCGGGGCCTCGCCGCTTTCGGTTCCGTCAGATTCCAGCGACGATTCCGTCTCGCTGTTCTGCTCATCTGCGTGCTCGGCCGCGTCGGCCTCAGACGCTTTCGACCCGGCGGTCGTCGCCTCGTTCGGCGCAACGGTCGCCGCACCGTCGGCAGCGGCGCTGGTCTCAGCAGACTCCTCGCCCTCGGTCGTCGCCGCGGCCCCAGCCGCGTCCGAGCCTTCAGCTGTCGCACTGCCAGCGGACTCGCTCGCAGTCGGAATCGCCTCGGTGGGTGTCGACTGAGCCGATGCACCCTCGGCGGAAGCCCCCTCGGTGGAAGCCTCCTCGGCTGACCCATCGGACGAGGCCGCCTCCGACGATTGGGCGGTCGACCCCGGCAGGGCACCGTCGATGCCTTCGAGGCTCACTCCCGCCTCGGCGGCGAGTCGGGCACGTCGTTCGGCACGGGCCTTCGCCCGCTCGTCTTCGCTCTTCTGCGCCTTCGCCTTTGCCTTCGCCGATTCGCCCTTCGGCTGGGTCGGGCGCACGGCCTCCCAGATGAGCAGGACGACGAGCATTGTCAGCCCGACGATGACGCCCATGAGGATCGAACCCCACGGTCGCGCCATCGCGAAGAAGTCGAAGATGGCGTTCAGACCGAACATGACGGCGAGGCCGAGGATCAGTGCAACCAGGAATCTCATATCCCCATTGTGCCCTCTCCTGGTCCGAGTGCAGGGAAATGGGTCCACTTTCGTGCCGGTGGCGATCCCCGAGGATGCGCCCCACCTCAGCGAATGACTGTGCCATGCGTCACAATGGGAGCATGAATACCACCATCGAGAACTCCGCTGAAAGCTACGACGACGTCGTGGCCCGCATCGCCGAGGACGCGCACGGCTTCTGGCTCGAGCAGGCCAAGAACCACATCGACTGGGTCACCGAACCGACGAAAGCCGTCGACGATTCGAATGCGCCGATCTATCGCTGGTTCCCCGACGGCGAGCTCAACGTCTGCTACAACGCGCTCGACCGACATGTCGCGAACGGCCGCGGCGACCAGGCCGCCATCATCTACGATTCGCCGGTCACAGACACCGTCCGTTCAATCACCTACGCCGAGCTTCTCGACGAGGTCTCCCGCTTCGCTCGGGCCCTGGCGGACAGAGGGGTGACCAAGGGCGATCGCGTCGTCATCTACATGCCGATGATCCCCGAGGCAGCCGTGGCCATGCTCGCGTGCGCCCGCCTCGGCGCGATCCACTCGGTCGTCTTCGGCGGCTTCGCGCCGAACGAGCTCGCCGTGCGCATCGACGACACCGCCCCGAAAGCCGTCATCTCCACTTCCTGCGGAGTCGAGAAGAGCCGAGTCCTCGAATACAAACCGATGCTCGATGAGGCCATCGAGATCGCTGAGAACAAACCGGACTTCACCGTCATCGTCCAGCGCGACGAACATCGCTGCGAACTCGACGAGAACGACCTCGACTACGCCGAACTGCTCGCCCAGACGCCCGAGGGCATCGACCCGGTGACCGTGAAGGCCACCGACGAGCTCTACGTCCTCTACACCTCGGGCACCACCGGCAAACCGAAGGGAATCGTCCGCGACTCCGGCGGATATGCGGTGGCCGGAGCCTTCTCGATGCCGACCGTCTTCGGCCTCCACCCGGGCGACACGATGTTCACCGCCTCCGACGTCGGGTGGGTCGTCGGGCACACGTACATCATCTACGCACCCCTGCTGGCCGGCGTCACCTCGGTGCTCTATGAGGGCAAACCCGTGGGCACACCCGATGCCGGAGCCTTCTTCCGCGCCATCGAGCAGCACAAGGTCAACGTCCACTTCACCGCCCCGACCGCCATGCGCGTGGTGCGCAAGGAGGACCCGAACGGCGAGCTGATGAAGAAGTACGATCTGTCGAGTCTGCGTGCGGAATTCCTCGCTGGCGAGCGCCTCGATCCCGACACATATGAGTGGACGACGAAGATCCTCGCCGAGGCGACCGGACGCGACGTCCCCGTCGTCGACAATTGGTGGCAGACGGAGACCGGCTGGCCGATCACGGCGAATCCGCTGGGACTGACCCGGTTCCCGCTCAAGGCGGGATCCTCGACGAAGCCGACTCCCGGCTTCCACGTCGAGGTCGTCGACCCCGGCGGTCAGCCAGTTCCGGCCGGGGAGGAAGGACTCATCGTCATCCGACTGCCGTTGCCTCCGGGCACCATGGCCACGGTGTGGGGTGACGACGAGCGGTTCATCTCCTCCTACCTCGCCGCCTTCGACGGCTATTACCTCACCGGCGATTCCGGCTATCTCGATGAGGATGGGTACGTCTTCGTCATGGGTCGCACCGACGATGTCATCAACGTCGCCGGCCACCGCCTGTCCACCGGCATCATCGAGGCGGTCGTCGCCTCCCACCCGGCCGTGGCCGAGGCCGCTGTCATCGGCGTCCACGATGACATGAAGGGACAGATCCCACGTGCGCTGGTCGTGCTCGGGGATTCCGCCGAGGCGGCCGACCCGGACACCGTCATCGACGAACTCGTGGCGCTCGTCCGCAAAGAGATCGGACCGGTCGCCGCATTCAAACGCGTCGACATCGTCGCGGGTCTGCCGAAGACCCGGTCGGGCAAGATCCTGCGCAAGACGATGCGGCAGATCGCCGATGGCGCCGACGACCCGGCAGTGCCGTCGACGATCGAGGATCGCAGCGTGCTCGATGACCTCGGGGCGGTGCTCTCCCGCAGCTGAGCGGTGAGCGGGCCGTGCTGCCGCATGATCGTTGCGCCGGCAGAAGTGCCGTGGATACGCCTGTGCACCGCGCGGGGAGTCTCGGCACACAGACGCAGACGCGATCCGGTGCGAACCGTGGAGGTTCGCACCGGATCGCGTCAATGTTTCACGGTGCCGTTCTGTTGATGGACAGCGCGGATGTGCGGGCCGGCATCGCGTTCTCGGGTGGTCGGGAGAGTGTCTTCGCACGACCCAACGGTCGGCCGCCGGCGGAGAGCACTCCACCGGCGGCGTCGCTTACGAGTTGCGTCCCTGTTCGAAGCCCGCGGCGAATCCGCGCTCGAAGGCCTCTTGGACCTCCTGTTCGCGGCTGCGGCGCTCATCGGCCCAGCCGAAGGGGTCGAATCCTCGTCGGCCCGGACCGAAGCCGGGACCGAAGTTCGGGCCGAATCCGCGCCGTCCGCGGCCTCCCCCGCGGCGGCGGTCGTGGTCGCCGTTCCCACCACGGGGTCCATGAGCCTCGTGACGGTCAGGGCCGCCTCGGTGATCGTCATGGTCGTGGGGGTGTTCGCGGTCGTACGGTCCGTTATGGCGGGCCGAGTCGTCGCCGCAGCGATCGGGGCCGAAGTTGTCGACGATCTTCGCCAGCGAGGCCTTGAGGTTCTCGAATTCTTCGGAGGTGAGCACCTCTTCGATGCGATCGCCGACTCCGTCGCGCATATCGCGGAAGCGCTGGCGCAGCTCTTCGGGATCGATGTTCTTCGATGGCCCCCATCCACCTCGGCCGCGCGGCGGACCGTAGGTCACAGGCTCTTCCGGGTAGGCGGCACCGTCGGCGACGACCTCATCGGAGTCCCAGCGGCGACGTCCTCGCCGCATACGCCCGAAGTCGCGAGGGTCGAATCCGGAGTCGACCGCAGCCGAGCGGAATTCGCGACGCAGCACGTGGCTGAACTCGCGCAGCAGCTGCGGCAGATCGGTGTCGGTGTCATCGCCCTTGCCGTCGCCGGAATCGGCACCGTTCACGGACTCAGTGCGCGCGGCCGAATCATTCTCCGCCGCATCGGTCTTGCCCGCTTCGCCCGGCTGTTCGCGATCGGAGCCGAGGCTCGAGGCGCTGCCGGCGACGGTGTTCTCGCCGGTGTTCGGCGAGTTCTTCCGGTCATCGGCACCTGCTGCGCCGGCTGCCCCGGTCGGGGTGGTGAAGTCGTCGTTGTCATCGTTGAAGTCGTTGTTTTCAGTCATGTCATCTCCTTAGTTGTCATCTGACATGTACATGCAGAATGACATGCAATTCGATTGCATGTCAAGTGGCATGTAAAATCGAATCATGAGCACGAACGATGACATTCAGGCGATCGCCGAGGCGCTCACCCGCCTGCAGTGGCGGCGCGGGCCCGGCGGACCGCGCGGATTCGGCCCCTTCGGCGGGTTCGGTGAGCACGGCGGCCCTGGCCAGGGCGGGGGCTTTGGTGAACGCGGTGGATTCGGAGACCGTGGTGGATTCGGTGGCGGTCGGAACTCAGACGATTTCCCCTTCGGCGGCAGGCGTCATCCCGGTGGGCCGTTCGCCGCACACGGCCGTGGGCGTGCGCTCATCCGTCTGCTCGTCTCACTCGTCCAGGCGGGCACGGCGCTGGGAGTCAGCGCACTCGGCGATGCGATCGGCGTCGATCAGCCTCGCGCGTCCAGGCTCGTGTCCCAAGGCGTCGAGCTCGGACTACTGCGTCGCGAGGCAGACCCGGATGATGCCCGGCGAACCCTCATCGCGCTGACGGACAAGGGCCGCGCGATCACCAACAGATTCCGCGGCGCCCAGCGTGACAACGTCGATCAGGCATTGAGCACATTCACCGAGGACGAACGGGCACAGCTGGCATCGCTGCTCACGCGTCTCGCCGACGCCTGGCCGAAATGAGCGATGGCCCGGCGGTTGTCCTCACCCTTCGGCGAGCTGTTTGAGTCTTTTGAGCGAGGCGAGCAGATTCGCCGCGGTCGTCGACTGCGCCCGCGACAGACGCTTCGGATCGCGCAGCTCGGTCCAGTCATAGGTGTGACGAACCAGGACCGAGTCGTCTCCGGTCGGTTCGATCTCCCACACCCACTTCTGACCGAACGGCTCTCCACCCACTTCGGAGGGCTTCCAGGCGATGAGCCTGCCCTCGGCGAAGTCGACGATGTGGTTCTCCCGGTCCACGCCCTTGGTCAGAGTCGTGACGAACGAGCTCCCGGCCCCCTGCACTCGCTGGCCCTCGACGGCCGAGCCGAGGTTGTCATTGCCGTCCCATTCCGGCTGACGCTGCGGGTCGGCGATGAGTTCGAAGACCGCCTCGGCGGGAGCTGAGATCTCGATCTCGGCGGTGACGACCTTGAGGACCGGATCGATCGAATCGAAGACGGAAGCATCGGGGGTCTGGTCGGTCATGGAGTCCTGCCTTCGTGTGTGGTCCAGCCTCGGCGTCGAGCTGAAGTGCGGAGTGGATCGGACACGGTCAGAATACACGGACCCGCCATCCAGGGCCCTGCGGGCGGGAACCCGCCGCCCCGTTCCTCGCGGGTGGGAGCCCGCCGCGTCAGTCCTCGAGGGCGCGGTCCTGTCGTTCGGCACGCAGGGCTGCGGTGCTGAAGCGGGTGAACATCCGGGAGGAGTCGCTCGACAGCGCCAGCAGCACCGCCACCTGCATGGCGATGGTCGTCAGCGCATACATGTTCGTCGCCAGGTCGCGGTCTCCGGTGAAGTAGTTCGTCATCGACACGATCACGGAGATCGTCGAGAGCGTGAGGATCCACAGCCTGGCCCGGTTGCTGCCGCGGAACACCGACGTCGAGGCGATGACCTGCAGACAACCGATGAGGATGCTGACGCCGACGAGGACTCCCGCGACGATGCGCGTGGCCGTGTCATCGCTGATGGCCGCGATGTCCGAGCTGTAGCCGACGACTTCGGAGCGCAGTCCGTTCCAATCGAGGAGCATACTGGTCACGTCCCACGCTTGGAAGAGCAGCAGGACGAGCACGAGGGCGGCCCCGACGACGGTCTGCAGCGGGCGCTGTCGCCACAGGGTCTTCGTCACTTCGGACACGCTGCGTGAATCGGAGTAGATGCGGGTGGCGTCGAGCGCCAGCTCCAGGCGTTCGGGATGGTCGGCTTCGTCGGCGACCACCTCGGTGACGTCCACGATCGGCAGGTGCCCGTCGGTGATGATCGCATCGCCGCCGCCGTTGCGGGAGTGGTATCCGGTGGAGAAGTCCTTGATCCGATCGACCGCGATCACTTCATTGGCACGGGTGACTGTATCGACGATGTGGTCTCGTTCGACGTCGGTGTTCTCTTCGATCTTGTGGGTGAACTGGAGGGTGAACAGGGAGATGCCGACGGCTTTGTCATAGGTTCCGGCGGCCAGCCAATCGGCCTGATGTCCGCCGGGCAGCAGCCATCCGCGCGGGCATTTCCAGAACCGCACATGGTGGCGCTGGCCCGGATCTCCATCGACTTCCTGCTGGTAGGCGAAGTCCTGACGGCGGCCGAACAGCAGCAGCGGGGACACCGGCGCCTGCGGGTAGCTGCGCTTCGTCACCGTCGACCGGATGATCTCCCACGTCGATGCGGGAGTGATGCTGTCGGCGAGGATCCATCCGGCTTCGCGCATCGCATGGTGGATCTGCGCTTCCTCACCACGCCAGGCGAGATTGACCGGATCGCCGAGCAGACCGTCAGAGGTGCGTGTGCGGCCGATGAAGTAGTTCGGCACATAGATCTGGGACAGGATGCGGTGCAGCCTGGGCAGAGCCAGATAGGACACGACTCCCCAGAACACGAGCAGCGTGAGCACCTGCCACCAGCCGAGGCTGAATCCCTTGAGCAGGATGAGCAGCGCCAGCCAAGTCGAGGCCGCACCGGCGAACAGGAAGAACAGGTAGTCGAGCACTCCGGTGGGCGTGAAGTGGTGTCGCCGATAGACGAACGGCTGCCGCAGCCGCCGCTTCTGCCCGACCGCCGCACCGGCCGCATCCGTTCCGTCCGTCGTCCCGCCCGTTGTCATGAGGGCCAGTTTAGTGATCCGGCAACAGCCACCGGAATGAGGAAGACCCGACATCCCTTCGCCGAGGCGGTCGGAACGCGGATTCCCACCGCCCCCTCACAGAGGCCGCCCGACCGAAATCGGTCAGGTTCGCTCTTTGTCCGATGTCTGCTCCCGTCGGCGTCGGTCGAGTGCGGCGAGTGCGGTGGCTGCGAGCTCCGGGCTGTCGTCGTCGCTGAGCTCGGCAATGAGGTCACTGCTGCGGTCGCCGGAGATCTCGAGGAGGACTTGGAGCACCCGGAACCGTATCTGGGGATCGTGCGAGTCCGCTTGTCGATGCAGTTCGGTGAGTACCCGTTCGCCGATGTCGGCAGTCGGTCCGGTCGCGTCGACGATGGTGCCGAGGGTCTCGGCCGCCTCGATGTCCTTCGGTCCGTTCATCGCCATGTCGAGCAGCACGGGCACAGCTTTCTCGTCACCTGAGCGGCCGAGGGTGAGCGCGGCGATGCTGCGGATATCAGAGTCGACATCGTCGAGTCCCTTGTCCAGTGCCTGACGGATCATCGATATCGAGCGTGAGTCGAGTTTCTCGTCCGGTGTGGTTCTGCGGATCTCGTCGAGGGCGAGCAGGGCATTGCGACGCACTTGGGCCGATGCGTCGTCCATTCCGACCACCACATGGGGCACGGCCTCGGCACCGGCTTGGGCGAGCGCCCACCGCATGGCCCCGGCCGCGTTGAGCACGGTCTCCTGCAGGACCGCCTGCGCCAAGGCCTCGATCGGCATTCCTCCGTCGACTCCGCTGCCGAGTGCGGCTTTGTGCCGTTGGATGACATCGCCGGATTCGAGAGAGCGCATGAGATCGATGGTGTACAGGAGAGACTCGCCGTCGGCTCGACCGAGCCGAGCGACGGACTGGAGGTGGTCGAGCAGACGCTGCTCGGCCGCGATCCGCTCACGTGCCTGGTCGATGAGGTCCCCGAGCACTGTGCCGGGGTCGAAGTCCGGCTCGGACAGCACCCGACCGACTTCGGTCAGAGACATCCCGAGTTTGCGCAGACCTTCGATGTGGAAGATGCGCCCGATGTCGGCGTCGGAGTACTCCCGGTAGCCGCCGGGCGTCCGCTGGCTGGGCGAGACGAGGCCCAATGATTCGTAGTGGCGCAGCATGCGTGCGCTCACACCGGAGCGCCGGGCCACTTCGCCGATGAGCATTGCCACCTCTTCTCTGCTGTCAGCCACTCTATGCCGCAATAGTGGCGCTCCGGGTGCATTGTTCCGAAGTTCTTCGATGCCTGGGACCTTTCGGACGTCGTTCAACGGTCGCAGGCGAATTTCGCACAGGTGCTGGAACCGCAAACTGAAGGAAGGGATCCGAGACCTCGGCCGTGCGCCGGCGGGCTTGCCCCACCCGTCGGCACACGCACGATCAGACCTTCCCTGTGCCGATCTAGACCGTGGCCTCGGACCCCAGTGCGACCACCCGCTTGGCTGCGTCCAAGGCGTGGGCGAAGCCGGCATCCGGGTCATCGAACATGTCCCGAGTCGCCATGGCGTGAGCCCGCACTGTGTCGTCCTCTGCATGAAGCCTCTCATCGACCACTGACACGAGATCCTCGCCGAGGGACACAATCGCTCGACTGAGGCTCTTCTGCATCTCGAGATCCCCTCGACCCAACTGTGTCACCAGGGCGGATGCCAGTTCTTCACGATCTTCACCGGGCACAAGGGCAACGGCGGCTCTCCACGCACTGCGGGCCACCTCGGTGTCGGTATGGGCGATGAGCGCGGTGCCGATCCGGGCCGGGTCCATGGGCGGCCAGGCACGCACGTCACCGATCTTCGACAGGGTGTGCAGGGATTGGCTGATCGCCTGCGACAGCGGCGAGTCGAGTTCGGCGACGAGGCGGGGAACGGTGTCGCCGGCGGGCAGCCGAGTGAGCGCCCAGGTGAGCATGTCGCGGACGAAGAAGTCCGGTTCGATGCGGCACCGGGCGATGAGCACGTCGAGGTCACGGGGCTCGGCTCGTGTGCCGATGGCCATCGCCGCCTGCAGGCGCTGCTGCGGGGTCGACGCACTCAGCGCTTCGATCATGGGGTCGCCGGTGTCGGTCCGGTGGTGTTTGAGTGGATGTGTCATGGTCTCCACCTCCTTGCCACCCAGTGAAGACCCTGACATCGTGTCAAGGTCAAGCGGATCAGACTCATCTCATTCCCAACCCTGGAGCGGAGCCTCGTATGGACAAGATCGATTTCAAGAGATCGCTGCCGAGTTTCCGCGCGAAGCAGGGGCGATTCGACCTCATCGAGGTGCCGGAATCGCAGTACCTCATGATCGATGGCCACGGAGACCCGAACACCTCGCCGGATTTCGCATCGGCGCTGACGAGCCTCTATCCGCTCGCCTATGGGCTGAAGTTCTTCAGCAAGCTCGAACTCGGCCGCGACTATGTCGTGCCTCCGCTCGAAGGGCTGTGGTGGGCTGATGATATGGCGGCGTTCACGAGTGCTCGGGACAAGTCAGCGTGGGACTTCACGCTCATGCTGCTCGTCCCGGACTGGTTGGACGCAGGCCACGTCGACGGCGTCATCGACACGGTCCGGGCGAAGGGATCGGCGCCCCGCCTCGGCGAGATCCGATTCGACACACTGCGGGAGGGAACGTGCGTCCAGACCCTGCATATCGGTCCCTTCGACGACGAAGGGCCCGTCCTCGAGCACATGCACGCCGATGTCATTCCCGAGGCAGGGATGACGATGGCGGGCAAGCATCACGAGATCTACCTCAGCGATGTTCGCCGGACCGCACCGGAGAAGCTGCGCACGATCCTCCGCCAGCCGGTGGCCCCGCAGGATCACCGAGGCTGATCCGGATCGGTGATCTGGACGGGCACCGTCGATGCTGCTCGCCCGTCCTACCAGGGACTCCGCCGGGACCCAACCTGCCCGACCGCTGCCGAAGAATCAGCCTCCGCTCGTCCAACCTCCGGACACCGGGGCAGTGGTGCTCGGACCGGGGCCGCCGTCCGAATCGGAATCGGAGGATGAGGATCCGATCGACGAGGAGTCCGAGGTCGGCGATGAACCTGTCGACGATGACTCCGCGGAGAGGAAGATGATGGCGACGAGGATGCCGGCAACGGTCAGGATGCCGACGGCGACGAAGGAGAAGACCACAATGAGACAGGTCATCAGAGGTGGGCGGTTGTTGCGCCGAACGATTCTCACCATGGTTCAAGCCTAAGCTGTGCGGGGCCTTCCGAAACCGGTCCGCGATCGGCTCCACTCGCACGCTCACCGCCGCCCGGCCGTGACCTTCCTGTGATAAAAACCTCGGCGTTGCCCCATGCACTCTTAAGTTTGTTGCATTATCGTTATATTCATGCCTCGTCTGACCTCATCTCGCAAGGGCCGCCGGTCCGTGCTCACTGGTGCCCTCATCGGGCTCGGGGCAGCAGTGATGGCACTGGTCGTGGGCGCCGTCATCATCCTCAATTCCCCCATTTCATTCGGTTCCACGAAGATCAGGCAGATGCAGATGGCTTCGGTCAACCAGCTCAGCGAACAGCAGATCGACAATGCTCGGCTCATCATCGGCGTCGGCCGCGGCGGCAACTTCGACGACCATGCGATCAGGATCGCCCTGATGACAGCGCTGCAGGAGTCCTCGCTGCGCAATCTGGATTCCGGCGACCGCGATTCGGTCGGCCTGTTCCAGCAGCGCCCGTCACAAGGCTGGGGCGAACCCCATCAGCTCACCGATCCCATCTACGCGGCCAAGGCGTTCTATGGGATCAACCCCGAGGTCGAGAACCCCGGCCTCAACCAGATCGACGGCTGGGATTCGATGTCACCGACCGAAGCGGCACAGTCCGTGCAGCGGTCGGCACTGCCGGACGCCTACGGTCAGTGGGAGTCCTTGGCCGATGACCTCCTCGGCTCGCAGGCCGACGTCGAAGCCCTCGACTGAGACGCGGGCAGCTCCGACCGCCCGAACCCCGCGACAGCCACGACCACTCCACAGTGCCGGATATCGCATGACCATCCCGGTTGTCCGGTAATCTGCACTCATGGCTTCCGTTCCCGATTCCGTTCCCGTCAATGACGACGTCGAGCAGCTCCTGCTCAATCCCGAGGACCATCTCGAAGCCATCACCGAGACTGCCGACCTCTTCAAGGCACTTGCCACACCCTCCCGGCTGAAGATGCTGCTCGTCCTCACCCACGGCGAGGCCACTGTCACCCACATCGTCGAGGCGACCGGACTGTCCCAGCCGCTGGTGTCCCAGCACCTGAAGTTCCTCCGCGGACTCCACCTCGTCGGAGTCAATCGGATCGGCCGCGAAGCCTACTATTCGCTCAAGGACGACCACGTCGCCCACATCATCGTCGACGCCATCGCCCACACGATCGAGGCCCACGAACACTGAGTTCCACCCGGGGCGCTGCTTCCGCAGCGATTCCTTCGCCGAGGCGGCCCACCGTTCCCAGCCCACAGCGGCGATCCTTCGCCGAGGCAGCCCACCCCTACCGACGTCGCCGACGTGTCAGGGCCTCGGGTCCTCCACCGACGACCCAGACGATGAGGGCCACGAGGACGGCACCGATCCACTGGCCCGCCTGCAGCCGCTCCCCGGCGACGAGGGATCCGAGCACCACTGCGGACAGCGGTTGGAGCAGCATGAGCGCCGCGGTCATCGGCACCGGCACCAGCGGACTGGAGATGCTCAGCAGCACCCACGACAGCGCCTGACCGCAGACGGCCAGGGCGATCATCCAGCCCCAACCGGCCCAGCCGAGGTCGAAATCGAGGCCGCCGAGGGTCAGCCCGGCGACGGCGGTCATCACGCCGGCCGCGATCGTGCCCACCTGGACCGGGGCGACGACGAAGTCTCCGGCGACCTTCCGGCTGTGGTGGATGCCGAAAATGTACACGCCGTAGAGCACACCGGACAGGACCCCGAAGATCGCTCCCCGCGTCGGATTCGCTGCCGTCTCGTCGGCGCCGAACACTCCCCCGGTCAGCAGCATGCCGATGATCATGATCGGCACGCAGCCGATGAATAGCCAACCCGGCCTTGAACCGCCGAACGCCCACACCAGCGCCGGAAACACGATCACTTGAACGCTGATGAGGACCGTGGACACGCCCAGACCGGCGTCGAGCACGCTCTGCGCCCACAGCACATAGTCGATTCCGAGCGCCGCTCCGGAGACCGCGGCGATGAGGATCGCCTTCGGCGGGAAACGGCCGTACCGTCGCAGCTCGAGCCACGCCAACGGGGCGAGCACAATGACCGCGATCCAACACCGCAGGAAGGCGGCGGTGGGGGCGATCGCCTCGGCGAGGATGACGAACAGTCCGGCCGATCCGAGCAGGACGGCAGCCAGGATGATGCCGAGCACCGGCAGGGCCTTCGGCGTGGGCGATGGCCCTCCCGCCCGCACATCCTCGGCGCTCATCGGGTCACCTCGTCGGGGCTCATCCCATGAAGTCGAGGATGCGGTCGATGGCTTCGGCCGTGCGGTCGGCGCCGACCGCCAGCGACAGGCGCACCGAACGGGAGCCGTCGACGGAGTCGAAGTCGTCACCGGGGGCGAGCGCGACGCCGGTGGCCTCGAGCACCTGCGCGCACCACTGGCCGGCGGTGGCAATTCCCGCGCGGTCAAGGATGTCGTCGACTCCGGCGTACATGTAGAAGGCGCCGTCGGGTGGAGCCATCTCGCCGAAGCCGAGGTCCGCGCGGGCACCCAGGACATGTTCGCGGGCACCGGCGAACGAGGCCACAGCGGCCTCGCATTCGGCATAGGACTCATCCGCAAAGGCTGCGACCGCCGCGTACTGTGCCGGCACCGGGGCGCACAGTGAGAGGTTGCCGGTGACGTTTTGGGCCGGGGCGACGAGTGCTTCGGGCAGGATCGCCCAGCCGAGTCGCCACCCGGTCATGCCCCAGTATTTGGAGAACGAGGAGATGACGATGGCAGAGTCGTCGTGGGCGAGTGCGCATTCTCCGCGGGTGCCGATATAGCTGATGCCGTGGTAGATCTCATCGGAGATCACCTGCACCCCGTTGGCCCGGCACCAGTCGACGATCCGGCCGAGCGCCTCGGGGCCGATCATCGTGCCCGTCGGGTTCGCAGGCGACGCGAGCATGAGCCCCTTGAGCGGGGCCTCCGCATGGGCGGCGGCCAAGAGGTCGACGGTGGGCTGGAACCCTTCGTCGGCACCGCAGTCGAGTTCGACGACCTCACAGCCGAGTGCGGCGAGGATGTTCTTGTACGCCCCGTACCCAGGTCGGGCCAGAGCCACCCGGTCGCCGACGTCGAAGCAGGTGAGGAACGTCGTCTGGAAGGCGCCGGAGGATCCGGTCGTCACGGCGATGCGGTCGGGTGCGATGTCGAGCCCGTACCAGTCGCGGTAGTGGGAGGCGATGGCTTCGCGCAGTTCGGGGATGCCGAAGATCGGCGAGTATCCGAGTCCAGTGCCGTCGGTCATGACCTCGGCGGCACGGGCGAGCACGGGACCGGGCGCGCCCTGGGTCGGTTCGCCCAAGCACATGGCGATGGTGTCACGACCGGCGCGCTGCATCTGCCCGACGGTGGCGACGATGCCCATCGCGGCGAACGGTTTGACGAGCCCGGATCGGGCGGAGGCGGCCGGACCGGAAACGGCGGAGGCACGGGTGGTGGGGTCCGCCTCGGCGGGGGTGGATGAGGTCATCGGTTCACTTCTTCTCACGCGGGAGGCGGCCGAGGGTGTAGAACTCCGGGTTCGGGAGCATTCCGGAGATGTGGGCCATGCGGTTGGACAGGCCGAAGAAGCCGGTGATCGCGGCGATGTCCCAGGCGTCTTCGGCGTCGAATCCGTGGTCGTTAAGCCTCTGGTGGTCGGCGTCTCCTACGGCCCACGGCTCTTCGCAGACCTTCACGGCGAAGTCGAGCATAGCCATCTGACGGGGGCTGATATCAGCCTGGCGGTAGTTCGTGGCGACGACATCGGCGATGAGCGCGTCTTTCTGGAAGATCCGCAGCATCGCTCCGTGCGCGACGACGCAGTAGAGGCAGTGATTGATCGCCGAGGTGGCCACGACGATCATCTCCCGATCGGCCTTGGTCAGGTTCCCCGTCTCCTTCTCCATGAGCGCGTCGTAGTAGGCGAAGAAAGCGCGGAATTCCTCCGGTCGGCGGGCCAGTGCGAGGAAGACGTTGGGCACGAAGCCCGACTTCTCGGCGACCTCGAGGATCTGGGCGCGGATGTCATCGTCGACGTTGTCGATGTCAGCAAGTGGGTATCGCATATCCCTCATGCTAGCCCGGGTGGATCGGTTCAAGTCGAGCCTGCTCAGGGCGATACAGTGAGTGCGTCAGGTCCGTCCCGGCTCTACCGCAAACCGCTCGCGTATCGAAGGAGATCACCATGACCGCAGACAAAGCAGCAGACACCGGTTCGACCGGCGAGGTCCAGCTCGACAACGGAGTGTTCCGGGTGACGAAGTGGACGATCCGCCCCGACGGCGTCATCCCGATGCACAAGCACGAGTATGAATACGTCGTCGTGCCGATGGTCACGGACGCGATGCTCGTGCGCAATTCGGACGGCACAGAGATCCGCGCCGAACTCGAGGCAGGAGTCTCCTACACGCGTCCGGCAGGGTCCGAGCACGAGGTCTCGAACCCCGGAGGCGGCGCCGACGTCGTCTTCGTCGAGGTCGAACGCCTCTGAACCAAGTAGTTCATAAAGCACGTTCCCTGTGGGTGGATCCACCTCGATTTCTGCCGCGATATCGGTGTGGATCCACCCACAAGAGACATTTCAGCTCGCGTCACATCACTCGAGCGCCTCAGAGGCGACGAGAAATCAGCCTCAGCGAGTGGGGATCTCCCAGGTGTGGACGGGCTTCCCTGTCGCCTGGTTCGCGAGGTAGGCATCCATCATCGCCGTGATGCCCTCGGCGCGTTCGGGCGATTCCTGGCGGCTGCCAGGCGCGAGGCTCTCGAGGGCCTTCAGCTGCCAGGTCGCACCGTTGACGCGGCTTTCGGCACGGCCTTCGATGATCGACATGTATTCGTCGATGACGTCCTTGTCGATGTTCAGTCGCGAGAGTCCGCGCCTGGCCTGCGGCGCGAGCACATCGGTGACGAGGTCGGCCACGCCGATGCGTCCGATCTTCGGCCAGGTCACCCGGGCCTCGATCCCATCCTTGGCGCAGGCGTTGAAGTTCTCCTCCGCCTCGGCGAATGACATCCGCGACCACACGGGGCGGTTCTCCCCGACGAGGAACTCGGCCAGGCCGTAGTAGAAGGCGGCGTCGGCAACCATGTCGACCGGGGTCGGACCGGCCGGAAGCAGGCGGTTCTCGACACGGATGTGCGCGCCGCCGTCGCCGGAGTTGTAGATGGGGCGGTTCCAACGCCACACCGTGCCGTTGTGGAGGTTGAGTTCGAAGAGCTTCGGGGCGTCGGCGGCACGGAATTCGACGAAGTCCTTGATCTCGGGCAGCAGCGGCGGGAAGTAGCGGACGTTCTCCTCGAAGAGGTCGAAGACGCTGGTGATCCACCGTTCGCCGAACCATACACGGGGACGCACGCCCTGGTTGACGAGTTCGGGCGTGCGGGTGTCGATGGACTGCGCGAAGATCGGGATCCGGGATTCGTGCCACAGCTTGCGGCCGACGAACAGCGGTGAGTTCGCTGCCATCGCCACCTGCGCCCCGGCGATCGCCTGCGAGGCGTTCCACGCGTCGGCGAAACGGTTCGGCGCCACCTGCAGGTGCAGCTGCATCGACGTGCAGGAGGATTCCGGAGCGATATCGGCGAACTCCGCCTTGTACCGCTCTTCACGACCGAGTTCGATGCGGACGTATTCGCCCCGGGCGTCGATGACCGAATTGCTCAGCGCCTCGTAGCGGTTCTCCTCCGTCATCCACTTCTCATCGGTGAGGAATTCGGTGGTCAGGGTCGGCAGGGTGCCGATCGACACCACCTTGAGTCCGTCCTCCTCGGCGGCCTTCTGCGCTTTCTCCAAGCGATGGGCGACACCGGCCTCCAAGGTCTTCAGCCCCCGCCCGGCCACTTGGAGCACCGGATGGTTGAGTTCGAGGTTGAAGCCGCCGATCTCGGACTGGTACTCGCCATCGAGTCGATCGAGCACCTCCTTGTTGCGCAGGCTCGGCTGATTGCCCTCGCCGACGAGGTTGAGCTCGAGTTCGAGCCCGATCGTGCCCGCCGATTTGAAATCCGCATGACGAAGGTAGGTATCGAAGAGCTCGAGATTCTCCGCGAGCTTCTCCCGATACAGTGTGCGTTCCTCCGGCGTGTACCGCTTCGAGCTGACTGCCTCACCCATAGGACTAGCAAACCACAGACGGCCGGGTTTGTGCGCGGGCGCGGTCCACAGGCATCATTCGGACACCTGCGATGTCGGCAACCGGCCTTCCGTAGACTCGCCCTATGACTTCGACCACATCATCTGCGCCCCAGCCCGCTGACTTCGTCGAACAGGCGAAGCGACGTCTGCCCGACATGCTCGCCGACATCGAACGGGTCATCTCCATCGAGACCCCCTCACACGACAAGGCGGCCGTGGCCGCAGGAGCACGGGACTTCGCCGCGCTCCTGGGGGACCGCCTCGGCGCCGAGGCGGAACTGCTCGAGGTCGACGGCACCGCCCACCTGCGTCTGCGCTTCGGCACCGGGCCGGCCCGCGTCGTCCTGCTCAACCACCAGGACACGGTGTGGCCGCACGGCACCCTCGACCGCATCCCGTTCTCCACCGAGGACGGCATCCTCCGCGGTCCCGGCAGCTTCGACATGCTCACCGGGGCGATCATGAGCGTGCACGCGACCGCGATGGTGGCCGACCACCTCGGCGAGGGCGGACTGGACGGTCTGTCGATCCTCGTCACCGGCGATGAGGAGATCGGATCCGTGTCCTCGTCGAACCTCATCCGCGCCGAGGCAGCCGAGGCGAAGGCCGTGTTCGTCATGGAGGCGAGCGCGGGCGGGGCGCTCAAACTCGAGCGGAAGGGCACGAGCAACTACGTGCTGAAGTTCACCGGCAAGGCCTCGCACGCGGGGCTCGAACCGGAGAAGGGCATCAACGCGGGAATGGCCCTGGCTCTGACTCTGCCGTTGGTGGCTGACCTGGCCGACGCCGAGGCGGAGACGACGGTGGTGCCGACCGTGATCAGCGCGGGGACCACGTCGAACACCGTGCCGGCCGAGGCCCGGGTGGACATCGATGTGCGAGCCCGGACTGCGGCTGAGCTCGAACGCGTGGATGCGCAGATCCGTGAGTTGGCTGCGAAGCCGCAGGTGGAGGGCTCGATGACGGAGGTGCTCGGCGGGATCAACCGGCCTCCGTTCGAACCTGAGCAGTCGGCTGTGCTCTTCGAGCGGGCGACGGCCCTCGCCGGCGAACTCGGGCTGCCCGCGCCGCAGGGAGTGTCCGTGGGCGGCGCCTCGGACGGGAACTTCACCGCCGGTGACGGCATCGCCACCCTCGACGGTCTGGGCGCCGTCGGCGATGGGGCCCACGCCGAACACGAACACGCCGTCGTCGACGAGATCGCTCCGCGCACCGCGCTGCTGGCCGCTCTCATCGCCGATCAGCTGCAGGGCTGAAGCGGAGCGGCGAGCTGCTGCCTTTCGCTGCTGCCGTAGTTCCCAGACACCGACAGTGCGCCGGGGCCTTCCCTCCGTAGTTAAGTGTGCGCAGATTGCCAGTTTCGAGCCGAAAATGTGCAATCTGCGCACAGTTGACTGTCGGCAGCAGGACTTCAGTCGACCGGGTAACCCGCCGCGCGCATCTGATCCGGTGATTTCAGCGTGAACAGCCAGTCACGCAGGCGCGGATCCGGCCGAATCGCCGTCCGCGCGTACAGCCGATCTTCACCGACGAGGTAGTAGTGGTAGCCGTGCTCGCCGAGGTGGCCCATGAGTTCGCGTGGTTTCGCGCGGTCATCGAGGACTTCGCAGAGGATGTCCGGGTACAGCGCAGCGAGGAAGTCCTGGCCGTGAGCGAAGACGTCGTTCTCACCGCCTTCGACGTCGATCTTCACCGTCACGCGCGGTGCCTCTCCCCGCCTTGAAACGTCAGGAACACCTTCCCCGGCGTGCAGCTGCGGATCTCGCTCCGACGCCTCGGCCAGCACCTCGGGCAGGAGTGCGTCGAGGGAGGTGAAGCGCACCTCGGCGTCGGAGTCGAAGCGCATATCGGAGGAGTAGAACGACGGCAGCGCCGATCCTCCGTCCCCGATGGGCACCTTCATCCAGGTGTCGGGGCTGCCTACCCCGGTCGGGTGGACGGTCACGCGGCTGTTGAAGCCGTTGCGTTCGACGTTCTTCTCCACACCCGCGACGACGGCGGGGATGATCTCGAAGACGTGGGCGCGCACATTCTCGTTCGCGGCGAGGACTGCCATGGTGAAGACCCCGGTGTAGGCGCCGATGTCGAGGAAGACATCGGCATCGGCGCTGAGCGCGACCATGAGGTCGAGGGCGAACGCGTCTTCGGGTTCGGTGCGTCTGCCCCTTCCCCAGTAGAACTCCTTGGCGATCTCGCAGCGGAACGGCTCGACGAGGATGAAGTCCGCTCCGCCCGCTCTCCCGCGGATTTCGGTGAGTTCGATGGGGGCGGGGAGACGACCGATCTTCAGCCCTCTGATCCGGGGCGCGATCGTTCGCAGCAGAGGGTGGAGCGCAGGTTGTGCGAGGGCGGTCTTGACCGGCAGCTTGAGGCCAAACCAGGACTGTCTGCGCGCGGTGAAAGTGCGCAGGTGGTCATTCACGACGGTTGCCCCCTTGCTGACAGGAAGACTTTTGTTCACACTATCAATCGCCGGCCCGCCGCTCCAAGGTTCTGCATTAGGTTTAGGCCGAGACTCACCCACTAATCCGGCACCGTGGCATGATCAGATTCGCCGATGAGGATCCCGGCTGTAGACCTGGTAGACCATTGGCTTACCGTCCAGGTGCTGGTCGGTCGTGGATCGATACGTGCCCATGAACTCGAAGCCCAATCTGCTCACGACGCCAATCGAAGCTGTGTTTCCTTCCTCGATCCGTGCGATCGCGCGCGACCCAATTTCCTCGGCTGCGATGATTTCGCAGATGATTTCTACCGCGGCAGTCGCAATTCCTCGGCGGCGAGCCCAAGGATGGATTGAGTAAGACACGTTGACATCGCCTTTCGCAGGCAAGTCAGCGAGGTCCGGATCGCACTCAATATAGCCAGCCAAACGTTCATCCGCCCAAATCCCGAACCCTCTGGCACCGAGTCCGCTGGACGCGTTGTTCGCCAATCGCTCGAAGTGTTGGCGGGTGGACTCCTCGGTGCCATACTCGCCAGTCAACCAGCGAACTGTCTCGGCATCCTCGCCGAGGTTATGAGCCACGATGTCGGCTGGCGTCAGTGCTTTCAACTCGATCATGGGATGGGTTTCCTCATATTCGGATGCCCTGATCGTCTCCGAGCTCGGACCAAGAGTCAAGGCTGTCGTCTGCGGCCACGGAGCAGTACAGATCAACTCGGCGCGGACCGCTGGCATAAGGTGGAAGCGAAGACCCATCCGCCCCGTTGCAAAGCAGGAGCCCGGCATATGAAGCTCAAGTCAGTCACCCTCCACCAAGTCTCGATTCCTCTCGTCACCCCGTTCGAGACCTCGTTCATGCGGGAGACGGAGAAGGACTGCTACCTCGTCGAGGCTGTCTTCGACACCCCGCAAGGTGAGATCACCGGGTGGGGAGAGTCCGTGGCGATGATCTCTCCGCTCTACTCCTCCGAATATGTGGCCGCCGGCATCGATGTCACTCGCCGCTGGCTGGCACCGCTGCTCTTCGACGTCGAAAATCTCACTGCGGAGACCGTCGGCTGGCACCTGCGTCATGTCATCGGCCACCCGATGGCGAAGTCGGCTCTGGAGATGGCCGTCATCGAGGCCCAGCTCAAGCTCAACAACCAGTCGTTCAAGGACTACCTCGGCGGAGTGGTCAACTCCGTGCCTTCAGGAGTTTCGGTGGGCATTCAGGATTCCGTCGAGGAGACCGTCAAGGTCATCGGCGGCTACCTCGAAGAGGGCTACGCCCGGATCAAGCTGAAGATCAAACCCGGCAAGGACATCGCCCCGGTGGCCGCCGTGCGCAAGGCCTTCGGCGACGATTTCGGCTTCCAGGTCGACGCGAACGCCGCCTACACCCTCGTCGATGCCGCACACCTGCGTCGCCTCGACGACTACGGTCTCCTGCTCATCGAACAGCCCCTCGGCGAAGCCGACATCCGCCAGCACGCCGAGCTCGCCAAGCTCATGGACACTCCGATGTGCCTCGACGAGTCGATCGTCTCCGCCGAGGCTGCCGCGGACGCGATCATGCTCGGCGCCACCTCGGTGATCAACATCAAGCCAGGACGGGTCGGCGGGTTCGTCGAGGCGAAGAAGATCCACGATCTCGCCGCCGCCCACGGCGTCGCCGTCTGGCACGGCGGAATGGTCGAGACCGGCCTGGGGCGGGCGGCGAATGCGGCGCTGGCATCACTGCCGGGCTTCACCCTGCCCGGCGACATCTCCGGCTCGAATCGGTTCTTCCACGAGGACATCACAGAGGAGATCGTCATGTACGACGGCAAGGTCGACGTGCCCACCGGCATAGGCTTCGGCGTCTCCATCGACCCGGCCAAGCTCGAACGCTTCCGCACCGAATCAGTGGAAATCCTGCCCGGACAGTAGGACGACGCATTTCAGCAAGTAAACTAGTTTTGAAGAGAACAAAATGTAATTGAGGTTGAGCAACAGACAACTAGGGACGATGCAGAAGTCTCAATGTTCAAACTTGTGCAGTTTCGGGAAGGATAGCGATGTATTGCCCAAACCCTGGTTGCCGAACTGAACTTTCGAGCGACGATCTCTTCTGCCGACGATGTGGCACACCTGTCGATTCCTCGAGGCCGGACTCAGCCGTCCAGAACAGCCAGGGCATCAATACTGGCGACATTCATTCTGGCAATTTCATTCAAGCTGGACGCGATGTCCATTTTACGAATCATGCGGAAGAAGAAACGGCCACATACGAACCGAAATGGTCGTGGAAAAGTCCGCTTACGCTCGCAGTTCTCACTTGGATTTCTGTTGTTCTTGGGATATTCAGTCTAATATCGGGCTGGCAAGGAATTAGCTCACTCGTCACTTCATTCAAGAGTGGACTAACCGGGCAACCGCCTTCATACGGCTGGCTGATTACATTTGCCGTGACAGTCGTCGCGTTAATTCTGTTCATAGAACTGCGACGCATAACCAAACACAGAACTCAACATTTCTCCGCGTGGTCTTTTTTACCATCCGTTACTGGCTGGGGCGGGAAAATTGGCCTCGCCAAGCTTCAAGGCAAGTGCCCAAAATGCGATGGAGACCTGCGCTTCTACAACAAGCCAACCGAATGGGTTACTGATTACCAATCAGGACGCACAAAAGTAACCAAACGCACCGCCGCCGCGGAATGCAATAGAAACCCGGACCACTGGTGGACCGTGGATCGCGCCGACGGAGAGTGACGAGTGGAAATTTCCATGGCACTTGTGTCCGCAATCGCTGGGCCGATAGCTACCCTTTTACTCGGAGCCTGGGTTGGCCACATGCTCACAGCCCAACGAGAACGAAACTCCGCAAGACGCGAACGCGCCGTAGAATGCCTGACTTCAGCCTACAGAGATCTGACGAACCCACGTGCGATCAAAATAGACGAACTGCGACGAATCCTGAACGAACTGATCCTATTCGGAAACTCCGATGTAGTACGAGCCTCAATCGACATGCGCAAGGCGCTTGATGAAGGCGGAAGAGATTTCGTCCTCAGCCGTCTCTCTGCGCGCCTACGGCTCAATGTTCGCGATGAACTAGGACTGCCGAATGAGTCGAATTTGTGGGCACCCGCCTTAAGAGTGAATTTCAAGAACGATTCTTAACACCCTCTTCCCTTCAGTCGTGGGTGTGAGTCTCCTCGGCGGCGTCCTTCGCCCGGTCGAACTGGAACGTCGAGTGTTCGATCGCGATCTTGTGGTGCTCTGTCAGGCATTCCTGCAGAGCCTTGAGGATGCGCGGAGCATGCCCGTCATAGAAGCATTCATCCGCGAGAACGACATGAGCGGTGAGCACCGGCAGATTCGAGTCGATGCGCGTGATGTGGAGGTCGTGGACTTCCTGCACATGTTCGACTGCCTCGAGATGCTCGCGGACCTTGTCGAGGTCGAGCTCCTTCGGCGCCTCTTCGAGCAGGATCGATCCGGTCTCGCGCAGGATGGCGAACGCCCTGGGGACGATGAGCGCCGCGATGACCAGAGCAGCCACGGCGTCGGCCCGGTCCCAGCCGAAGAGCCAGATCGCCAGGGCTGCGAAGATCACGGCCACCGAGCCGAGCGCATCGGCGATGACCTCGAGGAATGCGGCCTTGAGATTGAGGGAGTCTTCCTTCGAGGAGCTGAGGATGACGATGGAGACGAGGTTGCCCACGAGGCCGATGGCACCGAAGAGCAGCAGGCCCGGTCCGGGCACCTCCGGCGGGACGAAGAACCGCTGGATGCCTTCGATGAGGCTGTAGACACCGAGCCCCAACAGCAGAGTCGCCTGGGCACCGGCCGCAAGCACTTCCGCCCGACGGAACCCCCAGGTCTTCTGTCCGCCCGTCGGTTTGCTGACCAAGCTCGCCGCGAAGAGTGCGATGCCGATGCCGATGAGATCGACGGCGTTGTGGCCGGTGTCGATGAGCAGCGCGAGACTGCCCGTGACCACCGAGCCGATGAGCTGAAACACGAAGATCGTCGCGACGATGCCGAAGACGATCCGCAGCTGCCGCCGCGAACCTGAACCATGTGCATGATCGTGAGCCATAGATACCTCCTCGACTCAAAACATTAACATATGCACATTTGTTTATGCATCTGATCGACCTCCACGAAAGAAGCGGCCGACGAGGATGTCCTCGGCGGCCGCTGCCTGCACGATGTGGGCGCCCCTCACCCGGGGCGGCGGTCAGTCCTGGGCGCCCTTGCCGTCGTCGTCCTGTTCGCCGCCGGGCTCATCGCCGTCGGGCGAGGCGTTGCCTTCGCCCGAGTTCGAAGCCGAGCTCGGACCCGCCTCCGAGCCGGCCCCGGACGCGCCTGTACCGCTCTCGTCGAGGCGACGCTTCGCCTCATCGATATAGGCCTGCACATCGAAGCCTGTGGCCTTCTTCACCTCGTCGCCGATCCGGTCGAGGTCGACGCCGCTGTCATCGAGGAAGGCCTTCGGATCGAATCCCGTGCCTGTCGATCGCGGTCCCGCCGACGCACCATCTGCGACGACTCCGTCGACGATCTCGTCGGAGGCGCGGTCCGCCCCAGACGTGCCATCGGGAGCAGTCCCGCCAGAACCACCGGCCCCGCCGTCTCCACCGGGCTCACCCGAACCATCACCACTCGAGCCAGCTCCGCCGGAGCCCTTCGCCTTGGCGACGAGGTCGGTGAGGTCGACACCGGTCGTTCCGCGCACGACCTCGAGGACCTGCGAGAGGTTGTTCGACACGGAATTCGCAAGTTTCGACTCGCCATCGGTGGACACGATCGAGAGGTCCTTGATGTTCGCGTACGGAGCGACGAGTTCGCCTGCCACGCTCGGCAGCACCTCGAGCACCTTCGACAGCACGGCCGCATCGTTGAACTGCTTGTAGGCCTCGGCCTGTGCACGCAGCGCCTCGGCTTCGGCTTCACCGCGGGCACGAATCGCATCGGCCTCAGCTTCACCTTCGAGGCGGATGGCCTCGGCGTCCTTCGAGCGACGGTGGAGCTCGGCGGCGGCCTCGGCCCGGCCCTGCGCCTCGATCTCATATGCACGGGCATCGGCCGCGGCCTGCTGCCGGTAGCGTTCGGCGTCGGCCGGTCGGCGCACCTCGGCGTCGAGCTGTTCGGCACGCAGCTCCGCGGCTTCCTTCGCCACGATCCGATCCTTTTCGAGCAGCTTCTGCTTCTCGGCCGCCGCGGCCAACGGACCGGCGTTGTCTGCCGTGGCCTGCCGCTGATCGGCCTCTTCCTTCAGCGCGGCCCGGCGCAGGGCCAGCTGCTGCTGCTGTTCGGCGATCGCCTGATCGGTGAGCGCCTGCTGCTTCTGGGTCTCCTCGTTCTGCTGCGCCTGTTCGACGGCCGAAGCACGGCCGGCGTTCGCCTCGGCGATGGCTGCGTTCTTCGCCACTTCGGCGGCCTGCGGACGACCCCAGTCGCGCAGGTAGCTGCCTTCGTCCTCGACGGCAGAGATCTGGAAGGTGTCGATGATGAGGCCCTGATTGTTCATCGAGTGCGCGGACTCTTCCTGCACCTGCGCGGCGAAAGAAGCGCGGTCCTGGATGATCTGCTCGACGGTGAGCGTGCCGACCACTGCGCGCAGGGTACCCGAGAGGATCTCCTTCGAGTAGTGGTCGATCTGGTCCTGCTGATCGAGGAAGCGCTGTGCGGCCTTGCGCACATCGTCTTCGGTGCCGCCGACCTTGACCTGGGCGACGCCGCGCAGACGCAGGGCGATGCCGTTGATGGAGATGCCGTCGATCTCGACGGAGATCTGCCGCGAGGACAGTGAAAGGATGAACGCCTTCTGCACGATCGGGTAGACGACCGAGCGGCCCCCGATGACGATGCGACCGGTTCCCGAAGCGCCCGAGGCGTTCCGGCCGGTGATGATGAGCGCCTCGGACGGTGAAGCGATCTTGTAGGAGCGCAGGATCACGAACAGCGCGATCAGGATGATGATCACGAGGACGCCGATTCCTCCGGCGCCTAAGAGCAGGTCCATCAGTGGGCCTTTCATCGCGGTGGGGTGTGCCGACCGGCCGATCGCCGGCCGGCCCCTTTCATCCTAGGCCAGCCCACTGGCACGCAACAGGGTGGAAACCCTCGCGCTGAAAGGCAGAATCTCGCCGAGGCGGCCCACCTGACCGCTGATCGCGCGGTGGAAGCCTTCCCTCACACCACCGATGCAGTGATCAAGTTCACTTGCCCCATTCCCACGGCGGTCCGGCGATGAGCAGACCCGAGAAGACGAGGACGACGAAGATGACGCCGATGCCGATGGCCGCCCATGGGAAGCGGATGCACCACGAGGTGAGCTTCTCGAACCAAGTCTGCGGGGTGCGGCCGTTGCGACCCAGACCCCAATCGCCCTCGAGGGACCCGGTCTTCTCCACTGAACGCTCGAAGGGAATCGTGGCATACGGAATGATCGCCGATCCGAGGCCCGTGGCGATGCGGCGCTTGCTCCACTGCTGCGAAGTGCCGACGCCGATGACGGCGATGACGAAGCAGATGAAGATGAAGCCGTGGATGCCTCCGCCGATCCGCACACCCACATCGGTGGTGTGGGTGACGTACTTGAGGAACATGCCGATGAGCAGCAGAGTCCAGGTGACGGTCTCGGCGATGGCGAAGAAGGTGAAGAAGCGTTTGGGAGTCACAGAAGACCATTGTGCCCGGACAAGGTGAACGCCCCCTGAGGAGCGCCGCCAGGTGAGTCGCTCGATCTCAGATCTGGTTCAGGGCAGACTCAGCTGCGTCATCGGCGCCGGATTCGAACCGCGGCCATCGTCATCTTCGCAGACGAGAACGGCCCGATACGGGCCGGCGACCGCCTCCAGTCACCGGCCCACGTCGGGCCGTCCGTGCCGTTCAGGGCACGTTGTCTCGGATGCCGCTCAGCTGCGGCGGCGGCGTGAACCCAGCGTCATCGCCAGACCGAGCACGATGAGCGCTCCGGCCGAGAGGATCAGCGGCAGGGCTTCGTTACCGGTGCGCGGCAGATCTCCTCCGCCGCCACCGTTGCCGCCGTCACCGGCACCCGGCCCGTCACCCTCGGCGACGACCTCGAAGGATCCGGTCAGCGGATTCCCGCCTTCACAGTCGACCGTGACGTCGTAGGTGCCGATGTAGCTGTCGACCATCGACGCATCGAGTCCGCGGACTCCGAATCGAGCGGTGCCGTCGGCTCCGACCTCGGCAGTCTGTTCAAACGTCTCGATCTTCCCGTTGTTCGGGGTCACCGTCATCGTCGCGGTGGAGTCGGCGGTGCAGCCGGTGGCCGCGACCTGGACTCCCTTCTCGCTGACGAAGTCCGGCGCCTCGATCGTCTTCGGATCGATGCTCAGAGCCCGCTCATCAGGAGCCTCGGTCGGCGTCTCCGTGGGCGGATCAGTGGGATCCGTGGGCGGAGTCGTCGGATCGGTGGGAGGATCCGTCGGCGCGTCGGTGAGGTCATAGGCCAACGTGTGGACGGCGAAACCGATGGCGGGAGCGAAGATGTCGATGGATTCCTTGCTCACGTTCTCGATCGTGTCCGTGGACTGGTGGTAGTTCGTGTCGTGCTTCTCACCGACGGTGCCGCCGAACATCTCGGCTTCCTCGGCGGTCTTCGTGCCGTCAGCACCGGAGAACAGGCCGCTGGCAGGGATCCCGTTGTCGATGAACGCCTGGTAGTCCGAGCGCCCGGAGAAGTCGGTGCCGACGTTGGGCTGGTCGATATCGGCGAAGTAGTCGGTGAAGACCTTCTCGAGTTCGGCCGAGCCTTCGGGAACGTTGACGCCGTCGGGAATCGGCACATCTGAGCCATCCGAGTCGAGTGTGCCGACGATGTAGTTGTCGGACCCGATCATGTCGAAGTTCATGTACGACTTGATCTTGCCCAGCTCGGCATCGTCGAGGCTCTCCACGTAGTGTGTCGAACCGACGAGTCCCTCCTCCTCGGCTCCCCACCAACCGAAGCGGATGGCGTTGTCGACATCGGTCGGCTGTTTCGCGAGCGCCTCGGCGGAAGCGAGCAGCGCCGCAGATCCCGAACCGTTGTCGTTGACGCCGGGACCTTCGGCCACGCCGTCGAGGTGGGCGCCGAACATCTGGACGTTGTCGTGGTCGCCGGCCTTGGTCTCGGCGATGACGTTCCATGTCGTCGAGGTCACATACTCGGTCTCGAGCGTGAAGTCGGCCGTGAGCACGGCGGCCGCTGCGGCATCGCTGCCGGCCTCAGCTTCGTCGCCCGTCGTTTCGTCGGCGTCGTCGGCTTCACTCGCCTCGCCTCCGCCGGCGAGGCCGTTGCCGGCCTCGGTGCCGGCGTTCTCAGTCGCACCCTCGGCCTCCGCTGCGTCCTCGACCTTGGAAAGGAGATCCTGGCCGACCTTGTAGGTCACCGTCACGGTCGGGGTGCCATTCTCAATCCGCTTGCCGAGGGTTGCGTTGAGCTCCTCGTCGGGATTGTCGGCGTCATTGTTGTAGATGATGAGTGCGGCGGCACCGGCATCGGTGGCGGCCTGCGCCTTCTCGCCGAATGAGCACTCTCCGCGGGAGGCGAGGACGAGCGCGCCTTCAGCAGACTCATCGTAATCATCGGCAGAGCAGCCGAGCTGCCCGCCCGCAAGGTCGCTGTTGTCATCATCGACCGGCAGGACCACGGGTATGCCAGTCAGCGGTTCTTCGGTCGCCTCGGTGTAGCTTGCGGTGTTGACATCGACCTTCTCGCCGTCGACGACAACCTCGACCGTGCCGTCCTTCTGCTGTTCGTGCTCGAAGGCCTGACGCTTCACATCGAAGGCACCGGTCGCCTCGAGGGTGGATTCGACGTATTCCACGGCTTCTTCGTAGCCGGGCGTGCCCAGCGCGCGGAATCCTTCATCCGCATGCGAGGTGGAGATGTCGGAGATCTTCTGCAGATGCTCCATCACGGCGTCGCCGTTGACGCCCATATCGGTGTGTTCAGTCGGCCCCGCGGTGCCCGCCGCCAGTGCCGGGCTCACCCCGCCGAGGACCAGTCCGGCCGTGGCGGTGACCGCCAGCCAGCTCTTCGTGCGCAACTTCATGGAGTTCCTTTCGCTCCTTTGTCTGTGTCCAGAGGAATCGCACATGACGGCGCACCGGAAGCGACCGGCGCGGCATGACTCCTCGGCCATACCGGTGCCGGCCCATCTACGGCTGCACTTGCGGGGGAAGCTCGATTCTGACGCTTCGCCATGATTCGTCGTTGGTAACGAATCACATGCTTCTATAACGAAACGGTGACACAACTCACATTGGTCATTAATCTAACGCACCCCAGCGGGCTTTAATGTTACGAATTGATAACAACCGGTCACTGATTGATTTCGCACGCGCGGACTGTCTGCGGTTCACATGCGGATTCTCTGCGGCGACTGTGGCCGCACCACCGGTCACTCCCGCGACGCCCCGGCCTCACCTGCTGCCTGCCCGCGCATCGCACCGCGCAACCCGGCCCGTCTTCTCAGCCCCCTCACGGCCGCCCGTGCCGGAATCAGACCGCACGACTAGACTTGGACCAGTGACGACCAATGACTCCGCAGGAGGGACTCCGCCCGCCTCCCCCGACCGGCGGACCATTCGCCGCTGGCAGCGCTACCTCGCCAACGAGCGGCTCGAGGAACGGGTGTATCGCAACCTCGCCGAACGCCGCAAGGGCGAAGACCGCGAGATCCTGCTCAGCCTCGCCGCAGCGGAATCCCGGCATCAGGAGCATTGGATCTCCCTCCTCGGTGAACACGCCCAGAAGCGCCGCTCCGCCGATCTCGTCACCCGCTGCCTGGCGTTCCTCGGCCGCATGTTCGGCTCCGTGTTCGTCCTCGCCCTGGCTCAGCAGTCCGAGACGAGCTCGCCGTATGACGAAGACGAAGCCGCCTCGGCCGAGATGGCCGCCGATGAACGCATCCACGCCGAGGTGGTCCGCGCCCTGGCCGCCCGTTCCCGTGCCCGCCTGTCGGGGAACTTCCGTGCCGCCGTCTTCGGCGCCAACGACGGCTTGGTCTCGAACCTCGCCCTCGTCCTCGGTGTCGGCGCGGCTGGAGTCTCGAACACCGTCATCCTGCTCACCGGCGTGTCCGGACTGCTCGCCGGAGCCCTGTCGATGGGAGCCGGCGAGTACATCTCGGTGCGCTCCCAGCGCGAACTCCTCGACGCCTCCACTCCGGATCCCGAGTCCCGGCACGCTCTGGCCGACCTCAACATCGACGCCAACGAGCTCGCTCTCGTCTTCCGCGCCCGCGGAATGGAAGCCCGCGAAGCCGAGGCCCGCGCCAACCGCACGATCGCGGCGGCGAAGAACAAACAGGCACCGAGGCTGCCGAACCTCGACTCCGAAGTCGACCGCGACGAATTGGGCACCGGCCTCGGCGCCGCCCTTTCAAGCTTCTGCTTCTTCTCCTCCGGCGCGCTCATCCCGATCCTGCCCTACATCTTCGGCATGTCCGGACTGCCCGCCGTGTTCCTGTCCGCCGGCCTCGTCGGCATCGCACTGCTGTTCACCGGCGGCATCGTCGGCCTGCTCTCCGGCAAATCGCCCGGCCCCCGCGCCCTGCGCCAACTCGGCATCGGCTTCGGCGCCGCTGCCGTGACCTACGCCCTCGGCCTGCTCTTCGGAGGTACCGCATGACCGATCCGCTCATCCTCGTCAACCCTGCCACCGGCACGTTCGAACTCACCGACCTGCGTTCCGCCCAACTGCCCGTCACAGACCTCTCCGCTCATCGTGGGGACGGGATCTTCGAAACCGTACTGGTGAGCGTGGGTGCGCACGGTGCCACCGTGGTGTCGCGGGAACGGCACTTCACCCGGTTCCGCGCGTCCGCCTCGGCGCTGGATCTGCCCGATCCTGACCAAGGACTGTGGGATCGGGTCATCGATTCCCTCATCGCCGAGGTAGCCGCCGCCGATCCCGAGAATGTCGAGTTCGGGATCCGCTACGCTCTCTCCCGCGGGGAGCAGGACGCGAACGGCGCATTCCGGGGCCGCGGGTGGGCCTTTCCCGTGCCCGTCGACGACCACATCCGTACAGCTCGGGAGCAAGGTGTCACCGCCGTCAGCCTCGACCGCGGATTCGACGCCTATATCGGCAGCAAGGCACCGTGGCTGCTCATCGGCGCGAAGACTCTGTCCTATGCGGTCAATCAGGCCGCCGGCCGCTATGCCGCGGCCAACGACGCCGATGAGGCGCTTTTCGTCTCCCATGACGGAATCGTGCTCGAAGGACCGACCGCGAATCTCATCATCCGCCGAGGCGACCACCTGCTCACTCCGAATCCGGATGCGGGCCTGCTGTCGGGAACGACGCAGCGCCTCATCTTCGATCATGCGGAGGAACTGGGCCTGAGCGCCGAGTATGCCGACCTGAGCCTCGACGACGTCAAGGCGGCGGATGGGGCTTGGTACGTCTCGTCGATGCGCACGGCGGTCGCGCTGCGCGAACTCGACGGGAACGCGATCTCAGTCGATCAGACTCTGACTGACAGGTTCCAGGAGATCATCCGCGGACGGTGAGGCCGTGGGAGCCGCCGGCTCAGAGCGGCGGCAGGCGCCTTCGGGGATGCTCTGCCCCGGGGTGGCCGGACTCTGGGCGCCTTCGGGGATGCTCTGCCCCGAGCCCTCAGGCTCGGGGCAGAGCGTCGGCGGGTTTCGCCGAGGGGAGAGTGAAGGCGAGAACGAGCCCGAGGATGCAGGCGGCGCAGCTGATCAGCCACACCGGCCAGAAGACGCCGGACATTCCCGGCAGCAGCGCAAGCAGGAATCCGAGGGCGCCACAGACGAACAGTCCGGTGACGACGCGCGTCTTCCACTTCCTCAGCATCGTGTGCCTTTCTCTTCACGTTTCGACCCAGACCTTCCCTTGCCCGATCGAAGCGTGCTCTCACGCTATCTCCCCCGGCCTGCCCGGCACATCCCCCAAAAGTATGAAATGAGCGAACTTTCTCGACCTCGTTCAATCTCGGGTGGCCTCGCGCGCATCGTCCTGCGTTAGTGTTGACTCCGACGGAATACGTTCCCGCGTCTCGTAAGAGTCGTGGGACTCAATGTTCAAAGGAAAGGACACGAGCATGGGAAAGCTCGCTTGGCAGATCATCGGCGTGGGAGCGCCTATCGCAGCTGCATTCGTCGCTCGCAAGACCCTGACCTTCGCGTGGGAGAAGTCGACGAAGCGCCCGGCGCCGTCGAACCCCGTCGATGACGAGATCTCGATGTCCGAGGCCCTGGCCTGGACGATCGTCTCCGGTGTCGGTGTGGCCGTGGCTCAGCTCGTGGTTCAGCGCATCGCCGCGAACACCGTGCGCAACAACTTCGGCGATGAGGCCCTGCCGAAGAAGTTCCGCAAGCAGATCGAAGAGGTCACTGACTGATCTTCCGCTGACCTTCTGCTGCTTCTGCAGCAGCGAAGCGGCCCGCGAAGCTCATGCTTCGCGGGCCGTCTGCTTCCCTGGCGAAATCTGCCGGTTGAGCCCGGCCCGCCAGCAAACGCGAGTCAGAAATTCATACGCCCTGATCAAGATCACTACGTATGAACTTTGAGGCCGCTCATCCACACCTAGGTCCGACGCGGTCGAGGATCTCGGCGAGGACCGATGCCTCGATCTGCCCCGGCGCCGAAGCCTGACCGATCTGCGCGAATGTGGCGCAGCTGCCGAAGTCGGCGCCCATGATCCTGCTCGTCCGGCCCAACGATCCCATCGAGATTCCGAGCACGGGAACCGGCAGCGAGGCATCCGCCGCGGCAGTCGCCTCCAGGAGACGCAGAACATCGGCCGGCGCCTGCGGCATCATCGCCACCTTGGCCACATGCGCTCCGGCCTCGCTCATCGCAGCGAACGTCTTCAGCAGGCGCTCGGCAGAGTCCGTGGACTCGAAATTGTGGTGCGAAGCGACGACGGGCACGCCCGCTTCCTGCGCCGAGGCGATGAGGGAGCCCGACGCGGCCCGATCGATCTCAACGTCGATGGCCACGGGAACGCCCGATGATGCGCTGCCGGGAACGCCCGATGATGCGCTGCCGGTGGGACCGGTGCCGGCAGCAGTTCCGGCGTCCGCCTCGACGTCGGCGACCCCGGCGATGAGTTCCCGCACCACCTCGGCGTAGTCGTCCTCGGTGATCTCCACCTGCCCGCCCTCGAATCCGGTGCGGACGGTCAGCAGGATCGGCAACCCCGCTGTGAGTGCACTCGGAAGCAGACGAAGGGCCGCCTCGGCGAGGCTGTGCACACTCGTGCGCACCCCACCCTGCGCAGGACCGGAGGCGACGACGAGCAGCGGATCGATGCGCCATTCGACGGCGTCGACGATTCCGGTCGCGGCGGCCGCGGCGCATTCGGCAGTGAGCTCATCTGCATCGATTGCCTGTGTCGGCACGATGACGGCAGGTCGCCCAGGATTGCGCACCGCGGGCGATCCTGCGGCAGGATTGAGGAACGGCAAGGATTTCATTTCTCAAGCGTAGGCGGTGACCAGGCGCGCGCGGGCAGGAGGACACGGGTGGAGACGATGCAGGTGGACAGGATCAGCGCACGCGATGGCTTCCCCCTCGAGGTCCAGGTCAGCGGGCCGGAGGACGCTCCTGCACTGCTCCTCCTGCAGGGCCAATCGAATTCGCACGAGTGGTGGGACGATCTGCGCGGGGACTTCGAACCGGACTTCCGCACAATCACGTTCGACTATCGCGGAACGGGCGGCAGCCGGGGTGAGCTCGGGGAACTGTCGACAGCGAGCTTCGCCGAAGATGCCGTGGACGTGCTCGACCACCTCGGCGCGGATCGGGCCGCGATCTACGGCACGTCCATGGGCGGGCGGATCTCTCAGATGCTGGCACTCAACCATCCGGAGCGGGTGAGCGCTCTGGTCCTCGGGTGCACCTCGCCCGGCGGGCCGCATGCCGTCAAGCGTCCGCGTGAGGTCGGCCAAGCTCTGGCGAGGCTGCGTGGTGACGAGCACACGCAGTACCTCTTCGACCTCTTCTACACCCCCGAATGGACGGTATCGGCGGAGTACAGCAAGATGCTCGGCGACGACACGATGACGGCGGCCGAGTCATCCGCCCATCTGCGCGTGAGCGCCAATCACAATGCCTGGGACCGGCTGCCCGAGATCTCCGCCCCGACGCTGATCATGCACGGCGATGCCGATCGGATGAACCCTGTCGGGAACGCCCGCATCCTCCACGAGCGCATCCCCGGATCTCAGCTGCTGATTCTGCCGGAAGGCCGACACGGATTCTTCGAAGAATTCGCCGAGGTGGTCACTCCGGCCGTGGTCCGATTCCTCACGGAATCGCTGCATAATTCCTGAAGGCAGGAATTCCGGAGGCAAGGCCGCCTACTGCATCAAAATCCCATATCCGGTATCAAATCCATTAACGGCATACCTACATGCTCCAATCGATGATTATAACAATCAAGTAACGCACGAACATCTGTTTGCCCAGGTCAGAGCGCTAGTCAAGGGCGACGCGCCGCATAATCCCAACAAGATCTCTACCGAAAACCCTGAACAAAACTACAATGGTGGATCAGATATCCGTGTGCGGTGAGGCGCGTGCGCAATTGAGCTATTCGGATCTGATCTGCGAGCACCGAACCGTGCAAACGGGGGTGAAGCCTCTCGTTCTTGCGGACTGCCAAGAATGCAAGGAGGAAGCACGTGAGCGTTGTCAAAGCGTCACACGTCTACAAAGTTTTCGGAAAGCGCGAAAACGAAGTCGTCAAACGACTCGAAGAGGGCGCCGACCGAGATGATCTGACAAAACTCGGAACCGCCGCCGTCATCGATGCGAGCTTCGAGGTCGAGGCCGGCGAGATCTTCGTCGTCATGGGCCTGTCAGGCTCGGGCAAGTCGACCCTGATCCGCACTCTCAACGGACTCTGGGCACCCACCGCCGGATCCGTCGAGGTGCTGGGCACCGACATCGCGAAGATCGATCCGGCCGCACTGCGCAAGGTCCGCAGCGAACACATCTCGATGGTGTTCCAGCACTTCGCACTGCTCCCGCACCGCACCGTCCGCGACAACGCCGCCTATGCGCTCGAGATCCGCGGAGTCACGAAGGCGGAGCGGGACAAGGCCGCCGACCGCTGGCTCAAGGCCGTCGGCCTCGAAGGCTGGGGCGACAAGTTCCCCGAACAGCTCTCCGGCGGTATGCAGCAGCGCGTCGGCCTGGCCCGCGCGCTGGCGGCAGAGACCGACATCCTCCTCATGGACGAAGCCTTCTCCGCCCTCGACCCGCTGATCCGGCGCGAGATGCAGGAACAGCTCGTCGAACTGCAGCGGGAGCTGAAGAAGACCATCATCTTCATCACCCACGACCTCAATGAGGCGATGTTCCTCGGTGACCGGATCGCGGTGATGCGCAACGGACGCATCGTCCAGGTCGGCACCCCGGAGGACATCCTCACCGACCCGGCCAACGACTACGTGGCACAGTTCGTCCACGACGTCGACCGGGCCCGCGTGCTGACTGCCAACAACGTCATGGAGAAGGCTCGGCAGACCGTGAGCAATCAGAACGGTCCCCGAGTTGCACTGCGCACCATGCGCGACAACGGCGCCTCAGGCGTGTACGTCACGGACAGGGACAGGAAGTTCCTCGGCCTCGTCAGCGACCGCGACTGCATCGAACACATCCGGACAGGTGCCACGACTCTCGACGAGATCATCAAACCGGTCGCCCACCCCGCATCTCCGGACGACCTGCTCATCGATCTCTTCCTCCCGACCGCGGAGATGCCTCTGCCGGTGCCCGTCACCGACGCGGACGGCGAACTCGTCGGCGTCGTCCCCCGAGCCACGCTGCTCGCCGCGCTCGGCACGCAGAACGGCAACGACGAGGCCTCGACGGAAGCCGCTGTCGAAGACTGGCCCGAGCCGGTCGACACCGGAATCATCGACCAGGTACTCGCCGAAGGCGATGATGCAGTCGCACCGCAGGCCACCGGCGGAAGGAGTGAGAGCTGATGGAGAACATCCGAATTCCGATCGGAGCCTGGGTCGACACCGTCTTCGACTGGCTCAAAGACAACGTCGCATGGTTCTTCGACGCCGTCACCTGGCTGTTCAACTTCCTCATCGAAGTCCTCACCGACGTACTCGTCGACCTCCACCCGCTCGTCATCATCATTCTGCTGGCGCTCATCGGCTGGATCTTCCGCTCGTGGCAGATGGCCGTGGGCACGCTCATCACCCTGTTCTTCATCATGACGATGGACCAATGGGTGGCCGCGATGCAGACCCTGGCGCTGATCATCATCGCCGCTGTCATCGCCATCATCATCGCCGTCCCGGTCGGCATTCTGGCCGCGCGCAGCAACAGAGCCTCGGCGGTCATCAAACCGATCCTCGACTTCATGCAGACGATGCCGGCATTCGTCTACCTCATCCCGGCAGTCACCTTCTTCGGCATCGGCGTCGTTCCCGGCCTCGTGGCCACGGTGATCTTCGCTCTGCCCCCGGGTGTGCGGTTCACCGAGCTCGGCATCCGCGGGGTCGATTCGGAGACGGTCGAAGCCGGACAGTCCTTCGGTGCGACTCCCGGCCAGATCCTCCGCGGAGTCCAGCTGCCCTTGGCCACCCCGACGATCATGGCCGGCATCAACCAGGTCATCATGCTCGCACTGGCGATGGCCGTCATCGCCGGCATGGTCGGCGCCGACGGACTCGGAAAGAACGTCGTCGAAGCGATCGCCACCCAGAACCTGCCGCTCGGTGTCGAAGCCGGACTCGGTGTCGTGATCATCGCGGTCTACCTCGATCGCGTCACCGCAGCCCTGGGCAATGCGAAGGACTACCCGCACTCGCTGGTTGCGGGGATGCGTCGTCGCAGCGCGAAGAACAAGGCGGCTGCGGCAGCGGCCTGAGTCGATGGACCACACAAACTGAATAGTCGATCACTAGAGAAAAGGAACACACAATGAAGAGAAGATTCCTCACCCCGATCGTCGCTGCAGTCGCAGCCCTCGGCCTTGCTCTGACCGGTTGCTCACAGGAAGCGGCGAAGGACGACGGCGGAGGCGGCGACAAGGGCGACATCAAGCTCGGCTACGTCACCGGCTGGACCGACGGCCAGAGCATCTCGCTCCTGCTCGAAGATCAGCTGGGCAAGATGGGCTACAACGTCGAGACCGAGACCTTCAACGACGCCGCCGTCCTGTACGCCGGTGTCGCCAACGGCGATATCGACATGTATCCGTCGTCGTGGCCCGAGGTCACGCATAAGCAGTACATCGATGAGTACGGTGACGACCTCGAAGACCTCGGCGCCTACTACGACAACGCCGTCCTCACGATCGCCGTCCCGAAGTACATGAAGGACATCAACTCGATCGAGGACCTCAAGGGCAAGGGCAAGGACTTCGGCGGCGAGATCATCGGAATCGAGCCCGGAGCCGGTCTGACCAAGGCCACCAAGGCGATGATTCCCGAATACGGTCTCGACGACGAATACGAGCTCGTCACCTCGTCGACCGCTGCCATGCTCACCGAGCTCGGCAATGCGACCGACGCAGAGAAGGACATCGTCGTCACCCTGTGGCGTCCGTTCTGGGCCAACAACGAGTACCCGGTCAAGGACCTCGAGGACCCGAAAGGTGCGATGGGAGACCCCGAGAAACTCCACTTCACCGCGACCAAGGGCTTCGGCGAAGAGTTCTCCGACGCTGCTGACTACGTCGGGAAGATCAAGATGGATGACAAGCAGTACGGAGACCTCGAGGACCTGGTCGTCAACAAGTACAAGGATGATGGCAAGAAGGCCATCGCCGAGTGGCTGAAGGCCAACCCCGACGCCTACGAAGGTGAGCTGCCGGACGAGAAGTGATCCTGACGCCGCGGCAGCAGCCGCACTGAGGACGACATCGTCGGCTCGGCTGCGGGCTTCCCCATTGCCCGGCGTGTGGTCATGAAATGCTGTGCCCTTCCGACTCGGACGAGTCGGGAGGGCACAGCTGTATGAGTAGACTCGGCTGAGAATCGCCGTTGACACCGTTTTCGGTGTGCCGGCCCGGACGGAGGACATCCCATGACGACTGCTTCGGCATCCGTCGACACTTTCGTCGGCCCCCTCACTGTGACAAGCGACGGCCGGTCCGTCGTCCGACTCGAATGGCACATTTCCGCCGAGGCGACCGACGCCGCCGATCCGATCCCCACCGAGGCGGCCGCCGCCTCGGGACCCTCTGTTTCGATCCCCGCCGAGGCGGCCGTCGCCTCGGATCCGATCCTCGTCGAGGCGGTCGCCCAGTTGCGAGCGTACTTCGACGGCCGCCTCGGCGATTTCGACCTGCCCGTGGACTTCGGTCAGATCTCGGACGTCGCGAGGACCGTTTTGACGACCTTGGCCGAAGAGGTCCCGGCAGGGACCACGGTCACCTACGGACAGCTCGCCGAAGCCAGCGGAACCGGGATTCCGGCGCGTGCCGTCGGCGGGATCATGGGACTCAATCCGGTCCCGATCATCGTCCCCTGCCATCGTGTTGTCGCCGGTGACGGGCTCGGCGGGTATTCGGGCGGGCTGCCCGGGCACGAGCTCGAGACCAAGCGACGCCTCCTCGAGTTCGAAGACGCCCTGCCGCAGCCCCTGTTCTGACGCTGACGCTGCCGAAACGTTCTTGGCCCGCGTCTGGCTCGCTTCGGTACCGCGTCTGGCTCGCTTCGGTCCCGCACCGGGCTCGTTTTGGTCCCGTTCCGTGCCGGTAGTCTGCCGCATTCAGCTGTCCGCCGGGCGGAGCTCTCCGGACACCGGTCGGGGGCCACGGCAGATCTGGAGGACGCCACTGGAAGTTACGCGAATAATGTGATTACATTGCCGTACCAACTTTTGTGATCACAAATGATCCTGCATTCACATGTTCCTGCTCGGACGATCGGAATTGCCAGAGTCGGCGGTTTCACCGCGCTCGAGCAGCCACCGCGAAGAGGAAACTGATGAAGTCACGCACAATCACCACCGTCGTCGCCGCCTGCGCGGCCCTGGGTCTCGCCCTGACCGGGTGCTCCCAGGAAGCCAGCAAGGACTCCGGCTCCGACGGCGACAAGGGCACAATCAAGATCGGCTACATCTCTTCGTGGTCCGACAGCCGCAGCACCGCGTTCCTGCTCGAGGACCAGCTCGAGAAGCTGGGATACGAGCCCGAGCTGGAGACGATCTCCGAGGCCGCGATCCTCTATGCGGGAGTGGCGAACGGCGACATCGACATCTACCCCTCCGCCTGGCCGGAGAAGACCCACAAGCAGTACATGGATGAGTACGGCGACAAGATCGAGGACATCAGCACCTATTACGACAAGGCGCAGAACACGATCGTCGTGCCCGACTATGTCGACATCGATTCGATGGATGAGCTCAAAGACAATGCCGACGAGTTCGACGGCAAGATCGTCGGCATCGAGCCCGGAGCCGGTCTCACCAAGGTGACGAAGGATTCGATGATGCCTGCCTACGACCTCGAGAAGGACTTCGAACTCGTCACCTCCTCGACCCCGGCCATGCTCACCGAGCTGGGCAATGCCATCGATGCGCAGGACGACATCGTCGTCACCCTGTGGCGTCCGTTCTGGGCGAACAATGCCTACGACGTCAAGGAGCTCAAGGATCCGAAGAACGCCATGGGCGATCCGGAGAAGATGCACTTCCTCGGTACCGAGGGCTTCAGCGACGAGTTCCCTGAGGCGTCGGAGCTCATCAAGGGGATCAAGCTCGACGACAAGACGTACGGTGAGCTCGAGGACCTCATCGTCAACGAATACAAAGAGGGCCAGGAAGGCGACGCCGTCGACCAGTGGGTCAAGGACAATCCGAAGGCCTTCGACTCCGAGATCACCGACTGAGCCGCTGCGCGAACATACGGTGCGGCCGCCGCCCCCGCTTCTGCGAGTCCGGCGGCCGCGCCGCTTTCTCAGCCGTCGAACAATTCCTGCCCGACGTACCCGTCCTCGGTCGCTCCGGGCGGGATCGCCCACACGGTCGACCCGATCGGGGTCGTCCATTCGTTGAGCAGGTCCACCTCGGCGAGTCGGCGCTGGATCGGCAGGAACTGCCGTTCGATATCGGCCTGGAACGACGCGAACAGCAGCCCCGAATCCCCACCCGCACCGGTCTCGTAGTTGAACGTGCGCCGGTGGATCTGCACCTCCGGACCCAGTCCGTCGCGGGCCCGGGCGATATGCGCGACCTGTGAGATCTTCGTCAGTCCGCGCTGATCGACGGCGGTGAAGTCCGGGACGTCGAACTCGTCCTCACCCGACAGCGGTGCCCCGGTGCCCATGGTCCGCCCGACCGCGAACTCCCGTGCCGGTCGGTCGGCCTGATCCCAGGTGTCGAGGTTCATCGCGATATCGCGCAGAACCAGCGTCGTTCCCCCGCGCATCCACACCGGCAGATGCGCACCGAGGTCGGCCGGCGGCTCCCCGCGGGCGGAGAACACCGGATTCGCGGTCTCGGTGCCCTGCCCCCAGATGGTCCGCGCGAAGTCCTCGGATCCGGGTCCAGGATTCGCAGTGCCGTCGAGCTGGCCGAAGAGGTTCCGCTGGGTCTTCCCCTCCCCTGCGCTGCCGTAGGCACGTCGAAATCCGTCCCGCTGCCAGGCCACCTCGGCGAACGATCGCGAATCCTTGAACAGCATGCGCCTGGCATGTGCCAAGGTCAGCGGGTCGTCGCCGCAGATCTGCAGGAGCAGGTCGCCCTGGCAGCGGTCCTGATCGAGGCGATCGATCGAGAACGCTTCCAAGGGCTTCAGCCAATCCGGGACGTGCTCCCTTCCGGCCAGCGCCACCAGCTCGGATCCGAACCCGAAGGTCACCGTCAGTCGGGCAGGGTCGACGGCGAGCTCGGATTCGGAGTCGGCCAACGGGGCCTGCCCCTGCGTCAGCGCGGCTGCATCCGCGGTGAGCAGCCGCAGCCAGCGCACCGCTTCGGCGGCCTTGATCCCGGGCCCCAGCGTGAACGCGATGAAGTGCGCGAAGGCCTGCGGCGGGGTCTCGACCCCGGATTGATGAGTGCCGTAGAACGGCTCGGTCTGCGGCCCGTTCGCCCCGTCCAGATCTCGCCGAGGCGGCCCACCGTCGCCGCCGCTCCCGCCCGGAGACCCGGCGCCGCGGCCGAGTGCGAACCCGGCCGTGGCACCGACGACACCTGCGCCGCCGGCCGCGGCCGCCGAGGTCAGGAGACCTCGGCGGCTGAAGCCGGTGCAACCAGGCTCAGTGGTCACTGTGGTCTCCCTGGTCGGAGTTCTCGTGCTCTTCGCTGTCGGCGCCGGTGTGTTTGCCGTCGTCGCCGTGCTCACCATGGTCGCCGTGGTCGTCGCTGGAGCCTTCGGCCTCACCGGGCGCGTAGTCTTCCTGGGCTCCGGAGTACTCCTTGGCCACGGCCGTGACCTCGACGGTCTCGTCATCGGCGGTGACGAGATCGAGCTTGATCTGCTCGCCCGGCTTGATCGCCTTCTTCAGTCCCATGATCATGATGTGATCGCCTCCGGGCTCGAAGCGGAGGCTCTCCCCGGCCGGGATGGTGAAGCCGCCCTTCTTCTCCTGCATGGACATTCCGCCCGAGCCGTCGCCTACGGTTTCGTGGAGTTCGACCATCTCCGCGTCCGCGTATTTCGCCTCGACGAAGTTGATGTCGGCGTCGGTGTTGTTCTTCAGCTCCCCGAAGACCGCAGTCATTCCGTCGTCGGCGGCCTTGACCCATGCGCCGTCGAAGCTGAGCGCTTCGGCGTCGACCGCGCTTTCCGAGGATTCCGCCGAGGTGGAGCTGCCGCCGTCGGTCTGTGTCGAGCCGGCGGCCTTGCTGTCGTCTTGGCCGCAGCCTGCCAGGCCGATGGCGACGGCGATGGGCAGGGCAAGGGCCAGGGTGATGTTCTTTCGCATGATATCTGCACTTTCGTCATTCAGGTGCTGTCGAGCACATGTCGGCGCGCGCCGCGGTCACCTGTTGGCACAGGCAGTCCCGCGTGCCCCCCGCCGTCAGACGACGAGGATCTTCGGTCGCAGAGTCTCTGCTGCCCGAAGCTGCGGGCGCTGAGCCGCATCGCGTTCGTCCGCCTGTGTGCAGGGAACGCGGCTGACCGGCAGCGCTTTCGTGAGCCTTTGCGCAGGTCACAGTTGCCTGCGCGCAGCTCGTGCGAGTGCAAGTGCGCAGGGCATGTGCTGGCCAGGGTGCGGGTACGTGTCCTCTGCGCGCAGCGGTGTGCGCGGACGTGTTCGACTGTCACCGAGGGGCGGCGCGCCGCCGTCTGGGCGGTCGCCCGAAGATGGATGGTCACCCGGGAAACCAGGTGCGGGTCGGCGCTGCAAACGCCGATTGGGATGTCAGCCGAACGCGGGCGGGCCGCGGCGGTAGTTCGGGCCGACCACCGCCGATGTGACCGGCTGCGGCACCCGGAACGAAGCGCAGAGCTTGCGGAACGGTTCGTCGGCCAGGACTCCGGCCGCCTCGTCGAGGGCTCGCAGTGCGCCGATCACCGGGCCCAGTGCCAGCTGCAGAATGCTGAGGACGATGTCCTCACCGCGTTTGAGGATCACGGCGGTGACGAGGACGGCGACGACGTGGGCGATGATCATCCCCACCGAGGTTGCCCCGTGGCTCGCATGTCCGAGCGCGGACGCGGCAGGACCGAGATCAAGAGTGCCAGGGGCTGGCACGATGTGCCCAGCGTGGGCGTGGAGGGCCGCCTCGGCGGAAGTGGATCCGGCACCTGCAGCTCCGGCCTGCCCGCTTCCGGATTGAGCGGTTCCCGCGTGGGCCCCCGCATGAGCGAAGGTGTGTGCAGACCAGCTCATCGTCAGGTGCATGAGCACCTGCCCGAGGCCGAGCAGGCCCGCCAGAGTCAGGTAGCCCAGGCGCCTGCCGGCGACGATCATCGCCGCCCAGAGGACGAGAACGAAGACGACCACAGTGCCCGGAATCGAGACGCCGCCACCGGCACCGAGGTGCATGAGCAGGGCGAGGAGAGTCGTGAAGAGGGCAGCGAAGAGCGCACGTACGGATTTCGTCCATCCGGTCATGGGCCCTCCTCTCAGCTCGCTCCCACATTCTACTCAATGTAGAACAATTTCGGGAAGGCGACTGAGCCTACATCCGCAGCCAGGTATCGGCGGTCTTCTTGACCATGGCACCGGCATCAGCGGCAGCATCCCCCCAGGCGACGAGGTTGCCATCGGGGTCAGTGGTGGAGTCGGAAAGGACGACGACGTCGAAGTTGCACACAAGACCCGCCATCGCCGAGGCGTAGACGGCTCCGGGGGTGCCCGCCGAGGACGCGTCGGCGCCGGCGATAATGATCCGGTCGACGGAGAGGTCATGCAGACCTGCGGCCAGATCGTCGACGCCCTCGAACACATCCGGGCTCTCGGATCGGAGCACGAGATCCTCCTCATCGGGGACGAAGATGCTCAGCTCCTCATCGGGAGTGTCGGCGAGGTCGGCCTTCGTCGACGCGAAGATGAGCACACCGCCCACAGCGCGGGTGCGGGTGACGATATCGCCGAGGGTCTCCATGGCGTCATCGCTGGGGTAGCTGGCGTCGTCGGTGTCAATGAGGAGCAGGGCATCCATACTCCAATCGTGCCACGACCGACTGACACATTCGAAGCCGGTTCATCTCGGCTGCGGCCGACACCACTCCTGACCTGCATGGACTCAAAGAGGCTTGTCAACATTCTCGAACTGTGACGAACATCAGATTTGTGTTCGAAACTTTTATCGATCACCTATGGCTTTCCACGTAT
This sequence comes from Brevibacterium sp. Lmc1, assembly GCF_057654315.1. Classification (NCBI taxonomy): domain Bacteria; kingdom Bacillati; phylum Actinomycetota; class Actinomycetes; order Micrococcales; family Brevibacteriaceae; genus Brevibacterium; species Brevibacterium sp. Lmc1. Next base: position 3,944,695 of record NZ_CM172803.1, read on the forward strand.
TATGAGCGTACACTGGATTCCAACAACAACGATGTTGGTGAACGGAATTCATCCCCATGACCCTCACTCCCGAACGCAGCTCCGATCATTCCGATCGGAACGCCGACAACTCCTCGCAGACCAGCGGACACCCGCTGCTGGCCGACGAGGAGTGGGCAGATCTCAGCCGCTTTGCGCCCGAGGTCACCTCTTCGATCACTCAGCTGATGAGCCTCAAAGATGAGCTGCGCTCGTTCGATCGCCCCATGGGACCGGATCAGGCCATCATGCTCGCCGATGGGGTCGAGGCGATCACACGCATCAACGATGCATTGTCGACGCTCGCGCTCTCCGTCTGCGAACGTGTCGGAACACCCAGCGACTTCGGCGCCAAGTCGACGAAGTCGCTCATCGAGAACCGATTCAACCTCACCGGCGCGGAGGCGAATCGCCGCACCGATATGGCCAAGAACCTCGGCGGACGCGTCGACATGGCCGGACAGGCTCTGCCGCCTCTCTACCCTGTCGTCGCAGATGCGCTCCATGCCGGCACGATCTCCGCCGCCCAGGCGTCTGTCATCGAAGACTGCATGCGCAAACTGCCCACGTGGGTCAGTCAGACGGTCCGCACCGACGTCGAGACACGCTTGGTCGACAACGCACCCAAGGTCCGTCTCAAGGACCTGCGCGAGATCTTCGGCAAGCTCATGGGCTATATCGACCCGGACGGCGCAGAGCCGAATGACTCGGCCGACCGCTCTGCGTACAACATGTCCATGCGCGCCAAGGCCAACGGCGACTGGGAGCTGCGTGGACTGCTCGACCCCGTCACCGGCGGCACTCTCAACGGACTGCTGACCTCACGGATCCAGTCTGCGGGAGAAGCCGACAAGACTGGCGTCGACTCGGCGACCGGCGCCTCTGAGATCGCGGCCGCGGGCAATCCCGCCACCGTCACCGCTGCTTCTGAGGAGACGAGCTCGCCGCTGCCAGACAAAGAGCTGCTTGAGATCGTCGACGCGGTGCTCTCCGGTGACCGATATGACGCGAAGCGAGTTCCGACACCCGATCTCAACGCAGCTCGCACGAGCGGGAATCCGGCTGCCGTCCCCGGCGTCGGCGTTCGTGAGGACGGCGGATTCGTCGACGTCAGCGCCGAACAGCCCTCGGCGCGCGAATGGATCTACGAACGATTCGCCGGCCTCGTCACGACGATCGACAAGCAGCGGACGGCTGCAGGAGCGCCTTATGCTCTCGTCATCAACGCCACCGCCGAAGATCTGGCCAAAGGAACAGGACACGGAACCACGGGCGCCGACAATCCCATTCCCATCAAGGAACTGATGAGAAACGGCCTCAACGGCTCGCTGTTCTTCCACCTAATGAGCGACAGGGCCAAGACGATGCAGGTGGCCACAGAACAGCGCTTCGCCAATCGCAAACAGTTGGCAGTGATCACCGCCCGTGACCGAGGTTGCACCTTCCCCGGCTGTGACGCCCCTCCCGGTTGGTGCGATGCCAACCATGTGTTTCCATGGTCGCTCGGCGGAAAGACGGAGATCAACAATCTCGCGCTGCTCTGCAGCTATCACCACCACCTGCTCGACCGCACCGCCTGGGACACGGTGATGCTCTTCGACGGGCGACCGGCCTACATTCCGCCTGCCGCAAAGGACCCGGCTCGTAAGCCGATCCTCCACGCCCGCTTCATCGCGGACGACATCGTCGACTCCCTGTTCGACAAATAGCCGCCCCAACTTTCAGGGGACAGCTGTGCCCACTTTCCAGCTTCGGCCGGGTTCAGCCCACTTTCCAGGTTCAACTCGGTTCAGCCCGGTTCAACTCGATGCAACTCGGTTCAGCCCGGTTCAGGCGGGTTCAGTCCCCCAATGAAGAGGCTCGGATGCTCATGTCCTCATCGAGGAGCAGGAGGTCAGCCGGCATTCCGGGAGCCAACAGGCTTCCGGCACCGGCGGCACTGCCCGCCGCCTGCAGAGAATCACCCGGCTCCGGCACTCCGCCCACCGCACGCAATGGAACGAATCCTGCGGACTGCACAGCGTCGAACGGGCTGAGTCCCACCTCGGCGACGGCCCGCTTCACAGCCTCGTCCATCGTCAACGTGGACCCCGCGATGGCGCCCTGAGTGCCATCCGCGGTAACCAGACGAGCCACCGAATCCTTGACCTCGACCGGTAGCGAACCAAGGTGATAGCTCCCATCGTGCAGGCCGGTCGCCGCCATGGCGTCAGTGATGAGAGCGATGCGCCCGGGCACGAGTTCGTGGAGCATACGCGCGACCGGGGCAACCACGTGGACGCCGTCATTGATGAGTTCGACGGTGACATGCTCGGCCTCGGCCGCGGCAAGGACCGGCCCCGGAGCACGGTGATGGATTCCGGGCATCGCATTGAACGCGTGGGTGAGGATGCTCGCCCCCGCCTCGAAGGCCTGCGCGGCCAGCGCATAATCGGCAGCCGTGTGACCGACGGCCACACGCACCCCTGCCGCAGAGAACCGACCGATCGCATCGAGAGCACCGGGAAGTTCGGGCGCGATGGTGATCTGGCTCAGAGTTCCATCGGCCGCCTCGAGGATTGCTTCGACCGCCTCCGGAGTCGGCGATGTGAGCACTTCGGGCGCATGCGCACCTTTGAAATCCGGGGACAGGAACGGGCCTTCGGCGTGCAGGCCCATGACCATGGCCCGCTCACGGACGAGTCCGGCGCCCGCGCGCAAGGACTCACACAGCCCCTCGATCGTGTCGGAGACGTAGGACAGAGCGAGCCTGCCGGTGCCGTGGGCCCAATGCACGTCGAAGATCGCATCGATCCCCTCGCTCCTGTCCTCGGCGCTCGCACCGCCCGCACCGTGACAGTGGATATCGACGAACGCGGGAGCCACGTATCCGCCGGCGGCGTCGATGACCTCACCTCTCGCCGAGGCGGCCCTGTCCTTCCAGCCGTCCCCGCGGCCCCGTGCCGTGACCGTTCCCTCGGCGACCGCGATCCACGTGTCCGCGGTCGCCTCGGTGAACGTCGCCCGATCGCCGTCGAGGATGCACGCATTGTGGATGACCGCCTCGGCGGGGATCTGTTCGGTCTGTGTCATCAGGGTCCTTCCATCGCTCTGCGAACGCCTCATTCAGGGTACGGAATCAGTTGGTGAATTTGCCCCGCAGCAGGGTCTTGGCGAGTTGGGTCTCGTCGGGCAAGGTGCCGACGGGTGTTGTGCCGACAGATCGGCTGTCGGCTCGCCCCAGGGTGCGAACGAACCGCTTGCCGCCTCGCCCCAGGGGCGCCGACAAACCGGTAGCCGCCCCGGCGCGGGGCGCGGACGAACCGGTTGCCGCGCCCACCTCAGGAAACCGACGAACCGACTGCCGGCTCACCCCAGTGTGCGAACTCGGTTCGCGTCGATGCCGAGCACATGCGTATCGAGGAACGCGAGCACGGTGCGGTACCAGACCTCGGCGTTCCCGCGGCCGAGGATCCAATGCCCCTCGTCGGGGAAGTAGAGGAACCGATGCTGAGTGTCGCCATCGGCGTCGAGGGGAGTCTTCGCCCGAGTGAGAAGATCCAGCCACAGCTCCTGACCCTGACCGATCGGTACCCGGTAGTCCTTGTCGCCATGGATGACGAGCATCGGCACCTCGATGTCATCGGCGAACAGGTGCGGCGAATACTGAGTCGACTGCTCCCGCATCGCCTGATCCCACGACGAATTGTCCGTCGTCCGCCCCATCGACGTGGTGTTCCACAGAGAGGCGTGGGTGACGACGCACTTGAACGCGCTGCCGGTATGCCCGGCCACCCAATTGGCCATGTATCCGCCGTAGGACCCGCCGGCCAGGGCGACACGTTCGAAATCGATGTCCGCCCTCTCACCTGCGGCCTCGGTCAGCGCCATGATGTCGGTGAAAGGAGTGCCGCCGAGCTGCTGCTGACCGCGATCGATCATCGCCTGCCCGTAGCCGGTGGAGATCGCCGGGTCCGGCAGCAGCACCGCATAGCCGGCAGCCGCGAAGGGACCCGGATTCCACCGGTAGGTCCACGCATTCCACGACCCCCACGGTCCGCCGTGGGCGAAGACGACGAGCGGATGCGGCCCCTCCCCTTCCGGAAGCACCAGCCACGCACGGATCGGCGTGCCGTCCTCGGCACGGACCTCGACCTCGGTGAGGGTGCCTTCCTCGTCGAGCACCGTCGCGGGGTTCGCGAGCTCGCTGATGACCCCGGTGCGGAGGTCGACGGAGATCGGCAGCGGCGCGACATCAATCGCCGAGGCGGTCGCCACGACCGTGTCCTCGCGCAGGGCCAGCCCCGAGAACGAATACTTCTGATCGGCGCCCCCGACGAGCCGCCGAGGCTGAGCATCATTGATGTCACCGATGAAGATGCTGCCGCGACCGTGATCATCCGCGGTGGCCACGATGGTCGAATCGTCTGCCCAGATCGGGGAGAACCAGAAATCACCATCCGGCCACACAGGATTCAGTTCCGCGGTCTCGAGATCGAGGACCATGAGTTCGGCCGCGAGGTTGGTCTGCGGAGTCCAGTTCTGTACGCGAGTGACCAGTGCTTTCGTCCCGTCCGGGCTGATCGCCTCGATGTCGAAGCTGTGATCGGCAGCCGGTTTCGTCAGACGATGCAGTTCGGGTTCCCCGTCGAGGTCCACGCGCCAGACCTCACTGGCCTCGAGCTGTCCGGGGATCGGCTTCTCGAGCTGGACGAGGGCGAAGCGCGCCCCATCGTCGACGGCCCAATCGACAAGTCGCCCAGACGGCAGGGACAGGTACCGGAAGTCCAAGCCCGCCGGGGCACTCAGCTCGTCACTGACTTCGGGGAAGTCGGCGGCCGCCTCGTCGAGGGTGGCCACAGCCAGGATCTGCCGTCCCGGCCCCAGATCATGATCCCAGCGACGGACGGGGAAACCGGTGTGGAGGATCCCGCTGACCTTCGCGTCGCTGCGTTCGGAGCTGAATTCCTGATGGTCGTTCTCGTCGGCGGCCCATGTATGGACGGGGAACTCGACGATGATGGTCTCGCCCTTGACCTCGATTCGGGAGAAACCGCCCTCATGATCGGTAAGCTTGCGGGCCTCACCGTTGTCCGGCAGGGCCCACAGGCTCGGGGACTCGGCATCCTTGCCGTCCTCGCCCTTGCGTTTGGAGGCGAAGACGATCGTGCCGTCCTCGCTCAGTGCGGCCGGTCCCACGGACTGATCGCCGCGAGTGATGCGTCGGGGCGTCTCCCCGCTGATATCGGCGAGGTGGCTGAGGGAGGAATTCCCTTCGGAATTGAGGAACGAGTACTGGGCGATGACGCGGCCGCTCTGATTCGTCAAGAGGCCTTGCAGGCGGCGGGCGTCGAGGAGTCGGGTCACTGCGTCGTGGGTCGTCATCTTCCCATCCTAGATCCCCGCGCAGATTCCGGGGCGAAATCCAGAGAAACCCCAGATCGCCGAGGCGGCCGGCCCCTGTGATGACCGACCGGAGTCACCGAGGCGGTCGACCGGATCGCGGGCGCATTAACTTCGCGGGCGCACTATCTTCGCGGGCACCTGATCGCCACGTCGTTCGGTGCTCACTGGCACGTCAGTGGAAGCTCGGTGACGGGACTTTCTCACCATCGATCGTCACCGTCGGAAGCATCTTCTTGAAGTCCTCCGCCACTTCGGTGTTCGTCTTCGGTGTGCGCATCTCGATGGACAGATTCACCAGGCGCCCGTTGATCTTATACCCCGTCTGCACCCCGAAGGCATAAGTCGGTTCGTTGTTGATAGCGAGGATCTCGGTCGGACCGAGTTCACCCTGATAGCTCCAGAACTCGCCCGCGGCCAGAGACCCTGTCTGCTCGGCCAACACCTGTGAGTCCTGTTCGGAGAAGTTGTACCGCCTCTTCTGATCAACGACTTCCTGAGCACTGTCACCGTATTCGTCGGTGCAGTTGACGAGGATGGTATCGCCGCGAGTGGTGTCTTCGCCATGGTTGAATACATGGAACTGCTCGGTACTCCCGGTGCTGTCTCTCCAGTCATCACCGATTGCGAAGGTGAGTTCGACCGGGCAGCTGCTGCCGAACGTCACTGAAGTCTTCGTCATCCCCTCGGGGATGCCGGCTTCGGTGGGCTTGCCCGTAGGCTCGGGACCGGCGGTCTCCTCCACGCCGATCCGCACCGGCCCTGCGGACTTGTCTTCCGTGCGGATCTGGAGGACCGAGCATCCGCTGAGGAGGACGGTCAGTGCGAGTGTGCCGGCGGCCGCGGCTCGTCGCGCCGAGGCGGGTCTGCCCGCGTCGGGACTCCCCGCGGCACGACTCCCCGAAACGGGTCTCTTCGCTGCGAAGATCCCCACGGATGAGGTATCCGATGCCGTGCGCCCAGTCACTGGTGTCGCTGGTGTCACTGCTGGTCACCTCGGCGGCGACGGTCTGGGTACCCCGCTTCCGGGCCGTTCTGATTCGGCTGAGCCGGCCCGTACCCGTGCTGAGGCATTTGCGGACCTGATCCGGACTGGCTTCCGACAGGTGGTTGTCCGGTGGACTGGGGGCCGCCGGCGGGCTGACTGCCTGCAGGCGGCTGACCGTTGTACGGAGCACCGGGCTGGCTGCCGACGGGCTGCTGGCCGAAGTTCTGGGGTCCCGAATTGGGCTGACTTCCCGCGTAGGGCTGGCCGAAGCTCTGCGGACCGGAATTGGGCTGACTGCCCACAGGTGGCTGCCCGAAGCTCTGCTGACCCGAGTGCGGCTGACTTCCGACCGAAGGCTGTCCGGGCTGTTGCGGGCCGGATCTCTGAGGACCCGAGTTCGGCTGGCTGCCGGCAGGCGGCTGCCCATAGCCCGGGTTCTGTCCGCCGGCGTTCGAGGCCTGACGCGGCGGTTTGAACTGCGAATGCTGACCGGAATCCGGCGGGAACCCACCGGAGACGGATTCGCCCGTCCGACGATTGACCAGGTTCCCGTCGACCCTCTCGAGACGACGCTTCGACGTCCGCCGCGGAGTGCCGAGGATCCGTCCCTGCAATTCGGCCTCATTGGGCTGACGCGGAGGCAGGAATCCGGGCGCCTGCCGCGAATCCGCCTGCTGCACCGGCTGCACCGCATGCGAACCGGCAGCGACCCGATCCATATGATCCGACATCTGCGGAACGGTCACGGGCGCGGCATCGGCAAGGACGGGGAGGACCATGCGCACCGAGGTGCCCACACCCTCCTGGCTGAAGAGCTGCACGGATCCGCCGTGCCGAGTGACGATGGCGCGCACGAGCGAGAGTCCCATGCCCGAACCGGCGACTGCGCGTACACGTGAACCGCGAGAGAGCTCGTCCCAGACGTTCTCCTGTTCGGCCAGCGGGATGCCGCTGCCCGTATCCGCAACCTCGACGACGACCCAGCGGTGCCCGTCGATGATCTGCTCATTGGCACGCAGCTCGACGACTTCGGCCTGCGACGAGTATTTGAGAGCATTGCCCAGCAGGTTGAGGATCGCGGTGAGCAGCAGATCCTCTTCACCGGCGACATCGGGCAGCCGCCACGGAGCACGGGCGACAGTCGCCACGATCATCCGGTCCTCGGCTCCCGGCGCCGTCGATGCATCTTCGACGGCCTGATGGATGAGCGCATCGAGATCGACGCGGGCGTATTCGATGATGCGGGTCTCGACGTCGGCGAGCTTGCGCAGATCGGCCAGCAGTCGGGCGACCCGGCGCGAGGACACGTCGACCTGCTTGGCGGCCGGCTCAACCTCGCTCAGCGTGCCGCCGTCGCGGACGACCTCCCGGATGCTCGCCGCCGAGGTGCGCAGCGCCGTCAGCGGATTCTTCAGCTCATGATCGAGTCGGATGAGCATCCGATTGCGCTTCGTCATCGAATCCTCGGCCGCGGCCGTCTCGATGGATTCCCGCAGCGCGGCCTCACGCCTCTGCAGATACCGCCAGCCGAACCAGGCACCGACGGCGAGACCGCCGAGCACGATGACGAGCAGCAGCAGGAACAGCCAGACCTGGATCTCGAAGACAAGGAAGTTCGTCATAGACGGCTCTGTCCGTCCTCGCCGCGGACCTCACCGACGAAACGATAGCCGCGCCCCTGCACGGTGGCGATCCACCGCGGTTCTGCGGCGTCCTCGCCGAGCACACGACGCAGCTCGGCGACCCGGGAGTCCACGGCACGGGTGCCCACGGCCTCTTCGAATCCCCACAGCACTTCGAGCAGGCGGGAGCGTTCGATGAGCTCGTCCTTGTGCACCATGAGGTACTCGAGCAGGGTGAAGCCCTTCGGGGTGATGACGAGTTCACGCTGCCCCAACCACGCCCGGCGTCCGACACGGTCGACGCGCAGGCCGAAGCTGGACACGAGCACCGGTGCCGTGGCCAAGGGCGGACCGTCATTGCGGGTCCGGCGCAGCACGGCACGGATGCGCGCGACGAGCTCGTGCGGATCGAAGGGTTTGTTGAGGTAGTCGTCCGCGCCCTCTTCGAGCGCCATCGCCCGCTCGACGCCCTCGCCGACCTGGGTCAGCAGCAGCACCGGAACCCAGTTCTCCTCTTGGCGCAGGCGGCGCAGCACCTGCCGACCGTCGGCTCCGGGCATGAGCACGTCGAGGACGCACACATCGGGTTTGTGACGATGGATCTCGTCGAGAGCGAGCAGTCCGTCGCTGGCAGGCAACACCCGGAAACCGGAGCGCTCGAGGAACGGTACGACCGCCCCGAGGACGTCGGGCTCATCATCGGCGACTAAGACGAGTGGTTGGGGCTCGGTGTGATTGTCAGCCGTCATGGTGGTCTGTTCCGGTTCCTCTCTGGCGTTCCCAGGCGATCTCTCGGGCCTCGGCACGGTCGACCGCCTCGGCGAGTTCATCTCGGTACAGCATAGATCGACGCAGGTGCTTGGTGCGATAGCCGGCGCGGCCGACCATATGGGTGGCGACGGGAATCGTCACGAGCTGGAAGGAGATGATGATCGCCAGAGTCGTCACCGTCGCCCAAGTCGGGAACTGGATCGCGATCGCCACGGCGACGAGCACCAGGCCCAGCACCTGGGGTTTCGCGCTCGCGTGCATTCGCGAGAGAAGGTCGCCGAAGCGGACGAGACCGACCGCGGCGGCCAGGGACAGGACCGCGCCGAGGAAGATGAGCACGGCCGAGATGATGTCAAGAACCACGATTGCTCTCCTGCCCGTCGCCATCCGACACGTGCTCGGCGTCATCGGGTCCCGGGTCGGGTCCGGTGCCCTCGCCCTCTCCGCCGCTGTCGGCGTGGGCGTCGTAGGTAACATCCGCGATCTCGGTGACGTCATCGCCGGGTCGAGCCTGGGGCTCAGAGGTCGATCCGGGCCCGGCGCCCTGCTCGTCCGCATCACGGGGCATGTGCCAGTCAGAGGCACTGAACTCGGACAGGGCCCCCGCCTCGGCGCCGGGAGTCATCGAATCGGACTTCGACACATACCGCGACACGCTCACCGAACCGACGAAGCCGAGCATCGCGAGCACGATGAGCACGGGCAGCAGATCCGTCCGGTCGGACAGAGCCATATACCCGCCGAGGCCGCACATGATCGCCGCCAGCACGACGTCGGTGCCGATCATGCGGTCGAGGATCGACGGACCGCGGACGATCCGGAAGAGCGCAATGACCACCGAGGCGGCCAACAGCACCGAACTGGCGACGACGAGGGAGTGGAGGACGATCTCACTCATGAGCGGCCCCCTTCGGCTTCGGCCAACGGATCCGGTCTGGCCCGCAGGGCGGCGAGATCACGGTGCGAACCGAGAGTGCGGATGAGCAGCTCTTCGATGTAGTAGACCTGCGCTTTCGCCTTGCGCACCTTCTCCTCGGAATCGCAGTCGAGGAAGTGCAGGTAGAGCATGCCCATGGCGCGATCGCTGTCGATGATGATCGACCCGGGGATGAGGCTGGCGGTATCGGCGATGAGGGTGAGCACGAGGTCCGAGCTCGTGCGCAGATCGCAGGCGACGACGGACCCGGCGCCGACCGCTTTGCGACGGAACGCATACCAGGCGACTTCGATGGAGGCGTGGAGAACCGAATAGAGGAACCACAGACCGAACACCAACGCATGCCAGACGTTGAACCGTCCGGAGAGCACAACGGGCGGGAGGTAGAAGACGCGCGTGATGACGAAGGCCAGCACGATTCCGGTGACCACGGTGACCACAGTGATCGAATCCCACAGCATCAGCCACAGCAGAACCAGCGAGACCAGCAGCACGAGCTGCTGGATGAATCCGCGGCCCCGGCTCATCCGCGCCCGGTTCGCCGGCACCCGGTCCTGACCCATCGCCCGGTCCTGTGCCGCTGCCCGGTCCCGGCCGTGGACTCGGTCCCGGCCGCGGACTCGGTCCTGGCCGTCAGCTCGGGTCTGTCCCTGGTCTCGGTCGGGGCTCATCACTCATCACCTCCGAGCACGTTCGTGACGTAGTCGATCGGCGTCGAGAGGTTCTCGGCCGCCCGGTTCGACATGTCCCACAGAGGTTCGGCTGCGACGGTGAGAACGATGGAGGCGATCACCACCACCGAGGTGGCCGCCACCATGGCGGGGGGAACGCCGATCTGAGATTTCCACTTCTTCCCCGCCAGCAGCGTCTTCTTCCGCTCCGTGAACTCCTCGACGAGGTCCTCGTTCGGCTCCTCCGCATCGGCCGGATCACGCCAGAATGCGAGGTTGAAGGTACGTCCGATGACGTAGAGAGTGAGCAGACTCGTCACGGTGCCGGCGACGATGAGGACGGTCGGCAGCCACGCGTGGTCGTCGAAGCCGGCGAGGAAGAGTGCGACCTTGCCGATGAACCCGGAGAACGGCGGAATGCCGGAGAGGTTGAGAGCCGGGATGAAGAAGATGATCGTGATCACCGGCGAGAGCACCATGAGACCGCCGAGCGACCTCGTCGAGGTGGACCCGCCGCGCATTTCGACGAGGCCGATGGCCAGGAACAGCGCGGTCTGGACGATGATGTGGTGAACCGTGTAGTAGATCGCCGCAGACAGGCCGACACTCGTGCCCAGGGCCACGCCGAAGAGCATATAGCCGATATGGGAGACCAGTGTGAAGGATACGATCCTCTTGATCTCCGACTGCGCGATGGCGCCGAAGATGCCCACGAGCATCGTCAGCCCGGCCGCGATGAGCAGCGGCACCCGCAGGGAGGATTCGGCGAACAGCAGGGTCTCCGTGCGGATGATCGCATAGATGCCGACCTTGGTCAGCAGTCCTGCGAAGACCGCTGTCACCGGGGCCGGTGCCGTCGGATAGGAGTCGGGCAGCCAGAACGACAGCGGGAAGATCGCGGCCTTGATGCCGAAGCCCAGCAGCAGGAGGACGTGGAGGATCATCTGCACATCGGCCGGCAGGTCCGAGATCCTCTCGGACAGCTGCGCCATGTTCACGGTGCCGCACGCGGCGTAGATGACACCGATGGCGGCGAGGAAGATCACCGAGGACACAAGCGAGATGATCACATAGGTGACTCCCGCCCGGATCCGCTCCGCCGTGGCACCGAGGGTGAGCAGCACATAGGAGGCGACGAGGAACATCTCGAAGCCGACGTAGAGATTGAACAGGTCTCCGGCGAGGAACGAGTTCGCAATGCCCGCGCACAGCACCAGATAGCTGGGGTTGAACACGGAGATCGGAGTCTCGTTCGAATCGTCGTTGGCGTCCTGACTCAGGGCGTAGACGAGCACGCACAGTGTGACCAGTGCAGACACGATGAGCATGAGAGCTGACAGCCGGTCGGCGACGAGCACGATGCCCGCAGGAGGCTGCCACCCGCCGATCGCCACGACCTGCGGCCCATGCGCATCGACTCCGAAGAGGATCATCGTGGCGATGACCATGACCGCGACCAGGATCGCGATCGACACGATGTTCTGCGCCCGCGTGTGCTTCGACAGGATGAGCGCGATTCCGGCGCCGATGAGCGGCAGCAGAACCGGCAGGGGAACGAGCACGGGCAGAAGATCGATCATGCGTCGTCTCCCTGCTGTTTCGCCTCTTTGGCCTCTTCGGTGACCTCGGCCTCCTCGGCGCTGTGCGCTTCCGTCTGCGAGTCCACGGCCTCCTCGGCGATGGCATCGGCCTCCGCCGGGGTCGACGCGTCCTCGATGTCGTCGGCGAGGTCCTCCCGCTCTGCGGGCGTGCCGTCGTCGTCGAGGTCGATGGCACCGGTGATCGGGGACTCCGCTTCGTCACCGAACTCGGTGTCGTCGTAGTCGGTGCTCGCCTCAGCCTCGGAGTCGATGAGCTTCGTGATCGCCACCTGGAGGTCGGTGTCGTCGTCCTGCAGCGAATCGGCGCGCATGAGCCTCCAAGAGCGGTAGATCATCGCCAGCAGGAACGCCGTCACGGAGAAGGTGATGACGATGGCTGTGAGGACGAGGGCATGCGGCAGCGGATCGGACATGCCTTCGGTCGACAGGTTCTCTCCGTCGGTCAGGGGTGGGGAACCGCGGCCGGCGGTGAGGATGATGAGCAGGTTCGCTCCGTTGCCGAGCAGGATGAAGCCGAGCAGGACTCGGGTCAGGGAGCGTTCGAGCATGAGGTAGATGCCGGCGGCGAAGAGGACGCCCATGGCCAGGACCATGATGAAGGGGACGCTCATAGGCGGCCTCCTTCCGCACCGTTGTCGACGTCGAGTTCGTTGACGCGGTCGATGATTTCGGACACGGCCCGGTGTTCGGCCGTGGCGCCCATGTCCTCGGAGAAGTTCACATTGTCGTGGATGCGGTTGGTCAGCATCGCCTCGTCGCGCTCCTGGTGCAGATCGACCTCGGCTCCCAGCGAGCGGAGGATGTCGAGCATGAGGCCGACGACGATGAGGTAGACGCCGATGTCGAAGAACGTCGACGTACCGAAGGACAGGTGGCCCAGCACCGGCAGATCACCCTCGATGTAGACGGATTCGAAGACCGTCCCACCCCAGATCCACCCGCCGATGACGGTGAGGATCGCGGTGACCAGACCGGTGCCCAGCATTCCCGAGGGGGTGAAGGGGGCCGCCTCGGCGAGCTCGTACTTGCCTCCGGCAAGGTAGCGCACGACGAGCGCGAGCCCGGCGACGAGGCCGCCGGCGAATCCGCCGCCCGGATCGTTGTGGCCGGCGAAGAGAAGGTAGACGGAGAAGACGATGACGGCGTGGAAGATCAGACGGGCAGTGACCTCGAGGATGATCGACCGATTGCGCGGAGCCAGGGTCCGTCCGGCGATGAGCCAGGACGCACGCTTCTGCGACAGCCCCTCCCCGCGGCCGGCGTGGTGGAGGTCGACGACGTCCTCGGCCACGGGTTGGAAGCGGATGCGGCCGGCCGCCTCGGTGCCGTCCTTCTTCCGTTCGAACCGGTGCAGGTGGCCTTCGCGACCACGGACGAAGATGAGGCCTGCGATACCGGTTCCGGCGGCCACGAGCACCGAGATCTCGCCCATCGTGTCCCACGCGCGGATATCGACGAGGGTGACATTGACGATGTTCTTGCCGTGACCGAGCTCGTAGGCGAGCTGACCGAAGTCGATGGAGATCGGATCGGCCATGCGCACACCGGAGGCGATGAGGACCACGAGCATCATGGTGATGCCCACGGCACCGCCGATGATCGCCCGCCAGGCGGGGGTGAGTCGACCGGTCGACTCGCCGATGCGCGCCGGCAGCCGGCGGAGGACGAGGACGAAGACGACGATCGTGATGGTCTCGACGAGCACCTGGGTCAGGGCCAGGTCGGGAGCGCCGACGAAGGCGAAGTAGGCGACCATGGCGTAGCCGGAGATGCCGGTGACGACGACGGCGGTGAACCGCTTCTTGGCTCGGGTGGCACCGATTGCGACGATGACGAGCACGGCCGCGACGATGAGGTCCAGCGGGGTGTCCCAGAGCCGGAATGTGATGTTCCACGTGTCGTTGGAGATGATCGCCAGTCCCAGTCCGGCGACGAGGACGAGGTAGACCACGCCTTGGTAGAACGGCAGCGAACCGCGCTGGGTGCGGGCGGTGACCCACAGCGCCAGGGCCTCCATCCAGCCGATGAGCATTCGGTAGAGCTCGTGGAAGTCCAGTCCCGACGGCAGCGTCGCCTGCACCTTCGCGAAGGGACGGCGGTAGATGAACAGAGCGAGGCCAGCGGCGACGGTGACGGCGGTGAAGGCGAGCGCCGGTTCGAATCCGTGCCACAGCGCGAGGTGGTAGTGCCCATCGCCTTCGGCCACAGCCGGCAGCCCGGAGGTCCACGCGGAGAAGTAGCCGTCGAGCAGGCCGACTCCCGGGCCGAGCGCCAGAGTCAGGGCGGTGAGGATGAGCGGGGAGACGACGAGGGTGAGCTTCTCGTCGCGGCGGGCGATGTCGTCGACTCCGGGCTTCGAGGAGAACGCGCCCCAGACGAAACGGGCCGAGTAGGCGACGGTGAGGATCGAGCCGATCATGATGCCGATGAAGGCGATGACCGAGGCCTTGTCCGGCGAGGACAGAAGGGTCGAGTACGCGGCTTCCTTCGCCGCGAAGCCGAGCAGAGGGGGCAGTCCGGCCATCGAGGCGGCAGCGATCGTCGCGCACACGGCGACGACGGGGAAGGCCTTCCAGCCGCCGGAGAGCTTCGTCAGGTCACGGGTGCCGGCACGGTGGTCGATGATTCCGACGCACAGGAACAGACACGACTTGAACAGGGCGTGGGCGATGAGCAGACCCAAGGCTGCCTTCGTGATGTCCGGAGTGCCGAACGAGGCCATGGTGGTGAGGAATCCGAGCTGCGAGACCGTACCGAAGGCCAGCAGCAGTTTGAGGTCGGTCTGCTTCAGCGCCTGCCAACCGCCGATGAACATCGTCAGCAGACCCAGGGTGAGCAGCACCTCGGACCAGCCGGGGATGTTGTTGTAGCCAGGCGCCAGGCGCAGGACGAGGTAGATTCCCGCCTTGACCATGGCCGCGGCGTGCAGATAGGCGCTCACCGGAGTGGGTGCGGCCATGGCGCCGGGCAGCCAGAAGTGGAACGGCATGAGCGCGGACTTCGAGATCGCGCCGACGAGGATGAGGATGACGGCGGAGATGATGATTCCGCCGGTGTCCATGCCCGACTGGGCTCGGTCGACCAGCGTCGAGATCTGCCCGGTGCCGGTGGCGGTGATGAGCAGGATCATGCCCACGAGCATGGCCAGCCCGCCTGCGGTGGTGACGATGAGGGCCTGCAGTGCCGCCTGCCTGGAACGGCGGCGGGACTGGCTGTGCCCGATGAGCAGGTAGGAGAAGACGGTGGTGCCTTCCCAGAACAGGTAGAGCATGAGCAGTTCGTCGGCGATGACGAGCCCGTACATCATTCCGGCGAAGGCCATGAAGATTCCCGCGAACCGGGCCAGTCCCGGCTCGTCGGGCGGGAAGTAGCGTGCACAGTAGACGAAGACGAGGGCTCCGACCCCGGTCACCAGCAGCGTCATGATCCAGGAGAGCACGTCGAGGCGGAAGATTCCGGCGAGACCGAGCTCGGGCAGCCAGTCGAGATTCTCCACGACCGGCTGGGCGGCGGGGCCGAAGATCTCTGGGATCGTCGACAGGCTCCACAGCAGTCCCGCGAAGGGGACGAGAGCGAGGAAGAAGAAAGCGTTGCGACCGAGCAGGCGAACCAGAGGGTAGGCGATGACAGATGCCCCGAAGAAGGCCCCTGTCATGACTATCACCGGCGGCCACCTCCGTCATATGCCTGTTTGTGAGAAAGGTTCGTCATGTCATTTTCGCACGAACAGGTGTCGTTTCCCCAATTGCTGGGTGTGAGCTGAGACAGGCTCTGCCCCGACACGACACCGCTCACGCGCGCATCCGACAGCTGGTCACGCGCGCAGCTGTCTGCTGGTCACGAGGAAGCCGTTCTCGTCGAGACCGATGCCGTCCGAGCCGACGAGCAGCTCGGCTCCGATCGCATCTGTGAGTTCGGCCACCCGACCGCGCATCCGTCGGAAGCGGCGACCCTGGTTCGGCTGATAGCGCTTCGACTCGGTGTCCATCCAGTGCACGTGGTATTCGATCTGCGGGGCGTCGGTGTGGGCGGCGACGATCGGCGGAACCCACTCGGCTTCCATCACTCGGATCTCGAGGCTGCCGGCGGATTCATCTATCTCGCCGAGCGGGACGAGCAGGGCATAGCCGTCGAGGATGACCGGGGCGGAAGGGTCGAAGAGCGGATCGTCGATGCTCGCTTGGGCCAGCACATCCTCGTCTGGGGTGGGCAGGGACTGCTGGAAGGCGTGCGGGGCATGGCGGCGGACGAAGTCGAGCGCGACCGACGGCTCCATCCAGTACGAGGAGTAGATGTAGAGGTCGACCTTCGCCTCCGGGTCGGGGATGATCACCCGCGTCGGCAGTCCGGGCTCGTCGGCCAGGCGCACGCCCGTGTGGAGGCGGGAGGCGACGGAGAGCATGAGGCTGAGCATCCGCTCCTCCTCCCGATCCGGCATTCCGTTGGGGAAGGCCTCGTGGAGTCCGTCGGCGTCGGCGAACCAGTCCGGCGGCGGGGTCGGCTGCCGATCCCGGGGGCAGTCGATGACGATGGCATGCCGAGCCCAGTCGGGGACTTCGAGCGCGGCGGCATCGGCCGGGTCGAGGGCAGCCCCGGAGCTCAGTCGGGAGTGCCGGCTCAGGCGCAGCTGCCCGTGCTCGTCGAGCACGGGGCGCAGATCGGGCAGCTTGTTGTGGATGAGCGCGAGGACGTCGGAGACCTCGACCGCGTCATCGAGGAGGATGAGGTGGAAACCGCGCAGATCCGCCGAGGTGGCCGTGTCCTCGGGCGCGGACGTGTCACCGCCGTATCCGGGCCGTCCCGTCGACGGCATCCCGGTCCGCCGCCTGCTCGCGGCCTGAGCGTCGGAGGCAGGGGGCACGGGGGCGGAGGCATCTGTCGGGGCAGAAGCATCCGTCGGGGCAGAGGCATCCGTCGCTTCGGCGTCGGGGGCCTGGTAGCGCGCAGCGTCGGCCTGTTCCCGGGCGGCGCGTTCAGCGGCTTCGCGTTGCAGCCGCAGTTCGCGGCGGGTGATCACATGTCCCTCCGATAGAAATTGAGGTGCGAACGGGAAGCGGTCGGGCCGCGCTGGCCCTGGTAGCGGTTGCCCGTGGCCTGGGAACCGTAGGGGTTCTCCGCCGCCGAGCTGAGTCGGAAGAAGCAGAGCTGGCCGATCTTCATCCCCGGCCAAAGGGTGATCGGCAGGGTCGCGACGTTCGACAGCTCCAGGGTGACGTGGCCGCTGAAACCGGGGTCGATGAAACCGGCCGTCGAATGGGTCAGGAGACCGAGACGTCCGAGCGAGGACTTGCCCTCGAGCCGAGCCGCGACATCGACGGGCAGAGTCACGAGCTCATGAGTGGATGCGAGGACGAACTCCCCCGGGTGGAGGACGAAGGGCTCCCCCGGAGCGGCTTCGACGAAACGGGTGAGTTCGGGCTGCTCGAGGCTCGGGTCGATGACCGCGTACTTGTGGTTGTCGAAGAGCCGGAAGTAGCGGTCGAGACACACGTCGACGCTGGCCGGCTGGATCAGCGACGGGTCGTAGGGGTCGAGGGCGATGCGTCCGGAGTCGAGCTCGGCGCGGATGTCGCGGTCGGAAAGGAGAGTCACGCTTCCGATGGTAGTCGCTGCAAGCCCCGCACGCTTGAGCTTTCTCTCCTCTCCCTTCTGCCGAACCATGGGTCGAATACGCATAACCGGCCGGCAAAATCTACCGACACGCCGAAACTATGTCACAAAACGGTAACGATTCTCGGGAATTCTCCTGATTTTTACCCGTGTGTCTCCCCATAGCGGCGGATGAATGCTTTAGGGTAATGAGCTGTACGGACCCGCGCACGATGGTGCCTTCCCCTTCTTAAGCCAAGGAATGCCGGGAGTCCATCGTCTTTCGTGGGTAGACAACAATCGAAAGGCATTACTGTGAAGACCTCGCGTCTTGTGCTTGCCCCCGCAGTAGCCGTTGCATTGACAGGTCTTGCTGGCGCCCCGGCGTTCGCAGCGACAGAGTCCACCGCTTCGGTCCCTCAGCAACCGCTGTGCGCCCAGGGTGATCAGCAGTCATCGAGCAGCTCCGAATCGGATTCTTCGGTTCCGGACGAGTCGGATCCGCAGGCGACCCTTGCGCAGGCGCAGGTGACCCGCGCCGACATAGCTGACGACAAAAAGGGAATCGGCTTCTCCGGCACCGGATTCAGCCCGGACCAGAAGGCCACGGTGACCGTCGTCGGCACCGATGGCACCGAATACTCGCCGGACAAGAAGCTCACGGTCGACGAAGACGGAAAGGTCTCCGGCACCTACTTCTTCACCGTCACCGACGGTGCCCAGGTGCCTGTCGGCGAGTACTCGCTCTACCTCACCGATCTCAAGTCCGAGAAGAAGTCTTCGAAGGTGACCTTCGAGGTCGTCTCCAAGGCCTCCGAGGTCGACGAACCGGGCAAGGGCGACGACGATAAGTGCGATTCGGCCACCGGTCCCATCAAGACTCCGGACGAGACTCCCAGCGAAACGAAGTCCCCGGAGCCCTCTGAGACGAAGACCGAGGAGCCCACCACCGAGGCACCGAAGCCCAGCCCATCGGAGACGAAGACCGAGGATCCGACCACGAAGGCTCCCGAGCCGACGGAGACCAAGACCGAGGAGCCCACCACCGAGGCACCGAAGCCGAGTCCGTCGGAGACGAAGACCGAAGAGCCCACCACCGAAGCGCCCAAGCCGAGCCCGTCGGAGACCGACAAGGGCGAGGACAAGGACGACAAGGCTCCTGCCGACGGTGTGAAGCCGGGACCCGCCGAGGGTCCGAAGGACGAAGCGCCGAAGTCCGACGAGCCCAAGGTCGATGAGACCGACGGTGCCGAAGACGACAAGAAGGCCGAGGACGAGGCTCCCGAGTCCACCGGTCCGGCCAGCCCCGGCACCGAGGACAAGAAGCCTGCTGCAGCCGCACAGGCGTCCATGTTCATCAACCCCACCGAGGTCAGCTCCGAGGACTTCCTGAACGACGGCATCAAGATCGGCGTCAGCGGGGCTCAGCCCGGCGAGAAGGTCTCGATCACGGTCGAGCATGCCCAGGGCAAGGTCGACCGCTACACGATGACCAAGGAAGCCGATTCCGATGGCAAGGTCACGTTCGGTGTCCAGGCCAAGGTCAAGGCCGTGCTCGGCACCTACAACGTGCGTGCCCAGGCCGAGAGCTTCGATGAGCCCCAGGGCGGAAGCTTCACCGTGCTCACCAACGGCACCGCCGTCGACGAGGGCGGAAACGGGGCCGGGAACGGCAGTGGCTCGAACGATTCGGGCAGCGACCTGCCGCGCACCGGTGCCGAGATGACCGGACTGGCTCTCGGTGTCGGTCTGCTCGCAGTCGGTGCAGCAGCTGTCATCATCACCCGTCGGCGGATGAACGCCTCCGACGATCCCGCGGAGTTCTAAGCCGCGTTGAACGATGAATTGTCCCTCGCGGGGCTGCAGCTCGACGGACGCGAGATCGACCTCGGACGTCTGCGAGCAGGGACAATGCTCGGACTCATGGGCAGCCCGGACAGCACCACCTCGGTGGTGCTGTCCGCGGCGGCCCTGCCCCACGTCGCACCACCACCACGCTTCCCGACCGGTCGCCGGTCGGGTCGCTTGCGTGTGCGCAGCTGGATGAAGAGCTATCTTCGCGAAGCCGATGCCGGATCTGGGGAGGCGGCATCGGCAGCGGATCCATCGGCTGCATTGACATCATTCGGACTGCGTCCCGATGTTCTGCGCAGTCGTCTCGACGACCTCGACGCGACCGATCGTGCCCGCCTCGCCCTGGCCGCGGCCTGGGCGAGCGGCGCGAAGTGGCTGGCTCTCATCGACCCGTTCGGTTCGGTCCCCGGCCATCTGCGCACCGGGCTGCGAGGTCGCTTCGCCGAACTCGTCGACCAGGAGGGCCGCGGTGTCGTCTTCAGCTCGAATTCGCTGACCGACCACACCATCGCCGAGGCGGGGGTGGCCGATATCGAAAAGGACCAACTCGTCGCGCTCGGCTCCTTGGAGCAGATCGTCACCGAACCGCGCGGTTCGCTGCCGGCCGAGCTCAGCGGCGTCAATGTCTATTCCGGGCTGGCCCGGAAGGGATGGCTGTCCATCGGCCATTCGGCCGTGCGCGCCCGCACCGAACTCGACGGGAAGGTGTTCGTCACCCTCGGGTGGCGTGCCGCCCTCCTGTCACTGGACGAACACGACCCGGCGTTCACCTCGGCGACGGTGTTCGAAGCCATCGTCACGGGACTGCGCGATCGCGGTTCCTGTCTGCAGGCGAAGCTCTCACCGGTCGATACGGAGATGGGCCTCGCGCTCGACGTCGACCTCGCCGACCTCGCCGGAGTGCCGAGGACGCAGCCGGATTCGACGAAGTCCGACGCATCCGCCGAATCGGCTGAGGATTCTGCGGCGACCGCCGAGTCAGACGCGAGCGAAAAGCCGACCATCGGATTCGGTGTACTGCACCCGGGACTCGGCGCGACGATCTCCGAACTGCGAGCCAAAGTCAAGGTCGGCACACATGTCTTCGTCGAGGTCGACACCTCTGCCCTGCATGCCTACCCGGTCGAGTGATCCGCGGCAGATAGACTGAGAACTGCCCAGTCCCCTCAAGTCCCCAACCGAATCAGGAGCGCCATGCGAACGTCGCGCAGACTTCTGATCTCAGCGCTGACGGTCGTCGTCCTCACAGTGGCAGCGGTCCCCCTCCTCAACTTCACCGTCTACACGCCCGCGCGAGCCGCCGAATCCTATATCTCGGCGATCGAACGCGGCGATGCGCAGAGTGCCTTCTCCTACCTGTCCACGCCGACTCCGACATCGACCTTGGCACTCAGTGACGAGGTGCTCTCCGCGGCTCCCGATCTGCCGCGCGAGCCCGAGGCCGAGACCGTTTCCGTCGACGGCGATCACGCGAAGGTCCGCCTCAGCTACAACCTGTCCTCGCGGGAGCAGACCGTCGATCTCAACATGGTCCGCCTGCCTGCCAGTGCGGGACTCTTCAACCGCTGGGCCATCGAACAGGAAGCATGGCCGACCTTGACCCTGGACGTCTCCGGTTCGTCGACGGCGACGGTCAACGGATACGGGGTCAGCACGGGGAGTGTGCCCGTGCTGTTCCCGGCGAGCTACCTCGTCGGTTTCGATGCGACGTATCTGAAGTCGCGATCCCAACGCACCGAGGTGACCGCCCCCGGCGACTCCCCCACCGTGAAGCTC
This sequence comes from Brevibacterium sp. Lmc1, assembly GCF_057654315.1. NCBI lineage: Bacteria > Bacillati > Actinomycetota > Actinomycetes > Micrococcales > Brevibacteriaceae > Brevibacterium > Brevibacterium sp. Lmc1. The sequence continues at coordinate 3,965,904 of NZ_CM172803.1, forward strand.
TCGCCCGAACCCACGGCCAAGCTCGAGCAGACCGTGGAGGAGCAGGTCACCGACCATCTGCAGGACTGCATGAAGTCGAAGACGCTCATGCCGGCCGGCTGCGTCTTCGGCTACGACACGGACAACGAGATCATCGGCGATGTCTCCTGGTCGCTCGAGCGCAGTCCGCAGATCGGGCTGACCTCGTCCGGCAGCGATCTCGAACTCACTCCCTCGACGGTCGAGGTACGGGTCAAGGGACGTTACCGCGACATCGTCACCGCTGCCGAACACGACTTCGACGAGAAGCTCTCCTTCGTCCTCGGCGGCTCGGTGGTCGTCAAGTCCTCACAGGTGAGCTTCGAACCGCGCCGCCTCGGCGACGTCACCATCGCCTGAGGGGCGCTCCTCCTGCTGAGGTCCCAGTCCCGCTCCACAGGCCCGTGTCCGGACCTCCGACGGATGCGCCTCTCGCGGTTCTCCTTGCCACAGTGATTGTCGGGTCGATCCACGGCGTTCAGAACGCCGCAACCACCGTGGATCGACCCAGCAATCTCCGTGCATGGGCGATTCTGCAACTACCGTCCGCCTGATCGACAGCGGCCCTCGCTCCGGTGGCGGAGCGCTCAGGCGCCGCGGAGGTCGAGGGTGAGTGCGTTCGGAGCCGAATCCACGAGCTCGACGGGGATGCCCCAGTCCTGCTGGTAGAGGTGGCAGGCCGCGTGCAGCGGGATCTCTCCCCCGGGCTCACCGTCGCAGGCTGCAGCACGCGCTGTCACGTGCAGCACTCCCTCTGTGAACTCGGGATTGATGACGATATCTCTGCTGAGCCCCTCGGCTCCGCCTTCTCCTGAGGAGATGAGTTCCGGCGGCGTCGCAGACACCTGCAGGAACGTGGGATCACCCCACCGGTCGTCGAGCTTCTGACCAGCTGGGACAGTGAAACTCACGGTCAGCGACACCGGACCGGAGGCGATCTCCGTCGAAGGGCGCTTCGTCGTCAATGCGCCTTCGTCGACCTTCTGGGCGTCCTTGGGCAGCTTCACCCGGGTGAGTGCGTGTGCGGCGGACTCGACGACGATGAGTTCGGCGTCATCGGGGGTGCCTTCGTTGCCGATGAGGACGATGTCCGAGGGTTCGCGCAGGCCGCGCGCCAGGGTCGTGACTTCCTCGGTCCTCGGGTCGAAGCGGCGGATCGCACCGTTGTAGGTGTCGGCGATCGCGACCGACCCGTCAGGCAGGCTGCGCACTCCCAGCGGGTGCTGCAGGCGGGCTTCGGCGGCCGGTCCGTCGCGGAAGCCGAAGTCGAAGAGTCCGACGCCCACCAACGAGGACACCTCACCGGTGGCGGGGTCGAGGCGGCGGATCGCCGAGGTCTCGGAGTCGGCGACGAACACCTCGCCCGCTGGCCCGAGGTCGAGACCGGAGGATTGGGCGAACCAGGCTGACTCGCCGTTCCCGTCGACCAGGCCCTCGTTCATCGTGCCCGAGAGGATGCGGATCGTGCCGTCCTTCGGATCGAAAGACCAGATGGTGTGGTTGCCGGCCATCGCCACGACCACCTCGGCGGTGGAGGGGACGAAGAGGACATCCCACGGCGACGACAGCTTCACGTCTACCGCGGGTCCGTCGTATCGTCCCAGCTCACCGGGCTTGCCGCGGACGTTGTCGATGGCACCGACCATGTGCTGCTCACCGGTGCCGGCGATGGTCGTGACCGTCTCGTTCGTCAGGTCGATCCCGCGCAGGGTGTGGTTGACGGTATCGGCGACGACGAGGTGGTAACCGACCTCGGCCGCCAGATCGGCAGGCAGCACGGTGATGCCGCCGGGTTCGCTGAAGCTCGCCGAGGCGAAGTCGCCGTCGTCCGCGCCGCGCTCACCGGTGCCGATCCGGCGGATGATCGTGGCCGCATCGTCGTCGTATTCGACGAGGCTGTGGTGTCCGGAATCGGCGACCATGAGGTGGCCCGAGGGCAGCCGGGTGGCCTTTCCGGGGTAGAACAGGTCCGTCTCCGGGGCCGGCGGCGGAACGTAGGGCCCGTCGCCGGAGTGAAGGGTGCCCTTGGCCGAGTGCTCCTCGATGAGGCCCTCGATGATCTCGGTGAGGCCGGCCGCGTGGCCTTCACCGGACATCGTCGCTACGAGGTAGCCCTCGGGGTCGATGACGGCCAAGGTCGGCCAGGCGCGGGCGGTGTAGGCCTGCCAGGTGACGAGGTCGGGATCGTCGAGGACGAGGTGCTCGACCTGGTACCGTTCCACGGCCTGGTCGACGGCTTCGACGGTGCGTTCGAACTCGAATTTCGGCGAGTGCACGCCGATGATGACGAGCTCTTGTGCGTACTTCTCCTCCAACGGGCGCAGTTCGTCGAGGACGTGGAGGCAATTGATGCAGCAGAAGGTCCAGAAGTCGAGGAGAACGACCTTTCCGCGCAGGTCGGCCAGGGTCAGATCCTTGCCGCCGGAGTTCATCCATCGGCGGCCGACGAGTTCGGGCGCACGGACCTTGACGTCCCGTGCCGACGAAGTGGCTGACGCGGAGAATTCTGGACTGCTGTTCATGGTTCTATGATCGCAGATCCCCCACCGAGGCGGCCTCCCCGGTGTCATTGTGTGACAGTTCCGCTCGCGCCCGGTCCGGCGTTGGCTCTGTCCGCAGGCAGCCCGGTGCCGGTTCCGACTGTGATCGGTCCGGCGTTGGTTTCGGCCGCCGCCGATCAGCGGCGGGAGGGACTGTCGTTCAGGTGTAGTCGCGGGCGCCGAAGATGCTCGAGCCGACTCGGACGATCGTGGCGCCCTCGGCGATCGCGAGTTCGAAGTCGTTGCTCATGCCCATCGACAGCTCGGTCGCCTCGGCGGGCATGACCCCGGCCCCGCGCAGCTTCTCGCTGAGTTCGCGCAGGTCGGAGTAGCTTGGGCGGATCTCTTCGGGACTGCTGCCGGGAAGGCCGATCGTCATGAGTCCGCGCAGCCGCATCCGGCCGAGCTCCCGGGTCGCGGTGACGAGCTCCTCGGCGTCTTCGGGCGCGACACCGAACTTCGAGTCTTCGCGGGAGGTGTTGACCTGGATGAAGTAGTCGATGGTCTCATCGAGGACGTCGAGACGGTTGTTGATCTTCTCGGCCAGCGGGAGGTTATCGACGGACTGGACGCAGTGAGCGTGCCGCAGGGTGTGATTGACCTTGTTCCTCTGCAGGGGTCCGATGAGGTGGGTCTCGGGGTTGAGGTCGGCGAGAGCCTCGGCCTTGCCGGTGATCTCCTGCACCTTGTTCTCGCCGATGAGGGTGAACCCGTGCTCGAGGGCGACGCGGATCTTCTCTGCCGGCTGCGTCTTCGTGGCCAGCAGCACGCGCACATCGTCACCGCTGCGACCGCTCGACTCGGCGGCGGCGCGGGCACGGTCAGCCACCTCGTCGAGGTTGCCGATGATGGCTGCGATGTCGTCGGCGGACAGTGAGGGGGAATCAGGCGTACTCATGTCTCCAGTCTTGCATGAGCCGCGCGAAGTTTCAGGTCGCCGAGGATGCCCGGCCGAGAAACGAAATGCGGACGATCCGGGTCGAAATCATCGTGATTCCTCGACCTGGATCGTCCGCAGCTCGGTGCCGCCGTTGTGAGCGGGCTGTGCTTGTTCCAACCGCCTCAGCGTCGGTTGTTCCAACCGCATCGGCGTCGGTTGAGTGCTTACTTCGGCAGGCCCTCGGCGTTCGGGTCGATGTTCTTGATAAGCGCGGAGGTGTCGAGTCCGCCGAGGTCTTCGTCAATGAGCTTCTGCAGCTGTGCATGGACGAGGGTGGCCGCCGGGAGGTCGACTCCCTGGGTCTCGGCGCCGGCGAGGGCCAGGCCGACGTCCTTGTGCATGAGTGCGGTGGCGAAACCGGGCTTGAACTCGTTGTTCGCCGCGGCCGTGGTGGTCACGCCGGGCACCGGATACCAGGTCCGCAGCGGCCAGGAGTCGCCGGAGGACACCTTGGCAATATCGTGGAAGACCTTCGGATCGAGGCCGAAGCGATCGGCCAGCACAGCGCCTTCGACGACACCCTGAAGGCTGATCGAGAGCATCATGTTGTTGACGATCTTCGCGGCCTGACCTGCGGCGTCACCGCCGGCGTGGAAGATGTTCCCGGCCATTGCCTCGATGACGGGTCGGGCCTCTTCGATGTCGGCGTCGTCGCCGCCGAGCATGAACGTCAAGGTGCCGGCCTCGGCACCGGTGACGCCGCCGGAGACGGGACCGTCGATGAGGCGGAAGCCTGCCTTCTTCGCCTCGGAGTGGAGGAGGCGGGCCGAATCGAAGTCGATCGTCGAGGAATCGATGAGGAGGGTCTTCCGGTCTGCGTTGGCCAGGACTCCGTCGGGCTCGAGGTATGCGGTGCGCGCGTGCTCGCCCTTGGGCAGCATCGTGAAGACGATATCGGCACCGGCGACCGCCTCGGCGATGGAACTCACGGGGTTCACCCCGCTCTTCGCGGCTGCGTCCACGGCCTCGGGGACGAGATCGAAACCATTGACGGTGTGACCGGCCTTGACCAGGTTCGCAGTCATCGGGCGGCCCATATTTCCCAGGCCAACCCATCCAATCGTCGACATAATATGCCTCCTCGCATCATGTTCAGCAACTCTTACGTGTTCCCTCTCACAGTACGCCAGTGAACGCGCGGAAGCCCGGCGGGGAGCCTCACCTCTTCCGCACCGGTTATGTGCGCGTACGCAGATAGAATGGGGCCACTATGGCTTCCTATGCACCTGGCAGTTCCGGTCCGCAGATCGCCCCCGAGGATCTGCTGACTCTGCTCGCCGTCGCCCGGCTGGGGAAGTTCACGGCCGCGGCACACAGCCTCGGCCTCAACCACACGACCGTGTCCAGACGCATCGCCGCGCTTGAGAAGGCGTACGGCGATCGCGTGCTCGTGGCCTCGCCCGACGGGTGGGAGCTCAGCGCCGCCGGGCGTCAGCTGCTGCCGATCGCCGAGGACATCGAGGCCGCTCTGGGGCGCATCGATGCGCATTCGAATTCCGCTCTGTCCGGAACGATCCGGCTGGCGTGCCCGCAGGCCTTCGCCCTTGAGTACGCCGTTCCGGCGCTTACCGAACTGCAGGGGCAGCACCCGGGACTGCAGATCGAACTGATCACCGCTACGCAGCGGGCCCGGCAGTATCGGTCGGGCGTCGATATCGAAATCGTCGTGGGACGTCCGGATGCCCCGCGCTCGATCGCCAAGCACATCCGCGACTACCGGCTCCAGCTCTACGCTTCGCAGGATTACATCGCCTCGCATCCGATGCCGCAGACGCTGGATGATCTGGCCGACCACCGGATGGTCTACTACATCGAGAATTCGCTGCGGGTCGATGATCTCGACGAGGCGGCCGACGCACTTCCGCGCGGGAAGGGATTCTTCCGGTCGACCTCGGTGCATGCGCATGTGCTCGCGACCTCGCACGGTGCCGGGATCGGCATCCTGCCTGACTTCCTCGCCCACGGAAACTCCCGCTTGGTGCAGGTTCTGCCCGAGCTGTTCTCCAAGCAGGTGTCGTATTGGGCCTCAGTCCGCCACGAGTCCCTGCGCAACGCCGGAGTCCGCAAAGTCCTAGAATCCCTCTAATTGCTACCTGACGGCGGCCCAGCTACCTCGCGCGAGGTTGCTGGGCCGCCGTCAGGTAGTTCTGGGAGGGGGAGCGAGATGCTGGACAGTTCAGGCGGCCACCCAGCCCCCGTCGATGCTGTGAGCGCTGCCGTTGATGACCGCGGCATGGTCCCCGGCCAGGAAGGTCGCGATGGCCGCGACGTCCTCGGGCTCGGCGAGCTTGGGCACTGCTGAATGGCCGAGGAAGACCTGCTCGAGGACCTCGTCCTCGCTGATGCCGTGAGTCTTCGCCTGATCGGCGATCTGTCCCTTGACCAGTGGCGTGAGCACGTAGCCGGGATTGATCGCATTGCACGTCACTCCGTGCGGACCGGCCTCGAGCGCGGTCGTCTTCGTCAGTCCCATGAGACCGTGCTTGGCCGCGACATACGCGGACTTGTTCGCCGAGGCCCGCAGACCGTGGACGGAGGAGAGATTGATGATGCGTCCCCAACCGCGTTCGTACATCTTCGGCAGCACCGCCTTCGTGAGCACGAACGGCGCTTCGAGCATGAGCGTATTGATCAGCCGCCAGTCCTCGAGCGGAAATTCCGTGATCGGGTGGATCCGCTGGATGCCGGCGTTGTTGACGAGGATGTCGACGTCGAGCTCGGTGCCGTCCAGCGCCGCGGTGTCCGCCAGGTTGACTGCCCACGCTTCGCCGCCGATCTCGTCGGCAACGGCCTGCGCCGAGTCGGCGTCGACATCGGCGACGATGACGGAGGCTCCGGCCCGCGCAAACGACTGCGCGATCGCTTTTCCGAGCCCGGATGCTCCGCCGGTGACGAGGGCGCGTTTGCCGGTGAGGTCTCCCATGAGATGTGCCTTTCGTGGTTCGAGTCTGTCGTACGTGTCCATCTTCCACCCTGCGGAGGCCGAGGAATCATCGAGGTGGGCGCCGAGGCGGCTGCCGAGCGTAGGTCGTAGTCCGACAGGTGAGGTCGGCGCCAGGCAAAGGGGCGGTGCCGATATTCACCGACACCGCCCCTCACCGGGTCAACATCCGGCCTCAGCTGGCCGTGGCGACTCCGCGGCGCACCTTGTCTGCATGGTCGAGCGAGCGCAGGTCGATCCCCTTGGTCTCGCGGGTGAACATGAGTGCGATGAACGAGATGATCGCAGCGGCCAGCAGGTAGAGCGCGATCGGCACCGAGGAGCCGAAGGCGTCGAGCAGTGCGGTGGCGATGATCGGCGCGAAGGATCCAGCGACGATGGCCGTCACCTGGTAGCCGGTCGAGACGCCCGAGTTGCGCATGCGGGTCGGGAACATCTCGGACATGATCGCCGGCTGGCCCGCGTACATCAGTGCGTGGAAGACGAGACCGATGAGGAGGGCGAGGAAGATCATGCCGGCACTGCCGGTGTCGTACATCGGGAAGGCGAAGAAGCCCCAGGTCGCGGTCAGGATGATGCCCACGGCGTAGGGCATCTTGCGTCCGATCCGGTCGGTGGCGGCACCGACGAGCGGAACGAGGACTGCGTGGATCGCATGGGCGCCGAGGAGGAGGCCGAGGATCTCGGCGGATTCGATCTTCACCTGCGTGGCGAGGTAGGTGATCGAGAAGGTCACCACGAGGTAGTAGTGGATGTTCTCGACGAAGCGCAGGCCCATCGCGGCGAAGACCTCACGCGGGTAGCGCTTGAATACGGCCTTGATGCCGTAGTCGACGCCTTCTTCGATCTCCTCGGCCTGAACCTCGTCGAAGATCGGCGCATCGGAGACTCGGGTGCGGATGTAGTAGCCGATGAGGACGATGACGGCCGAGAGCCAGAACGAAATGCGCCAGCCCCACGACAGGAAGTGCTCTTCGGTCAGCGTTGCAGTGAGAACGAAGAGAACCGCGGTGGCCAGCAGGTTGCCCAAGGGCACGCCGGACTGCGGGAATGATGCCCAGAAACCGCGCTCCTTGTTCGGAGCGTGCTCGGCCACGAGGAGGACAGCTCCGCCCCATTCGCCGCCGACTGCGAAGCCCTGGACCACACGCAGCAGCACGAGCAGGATCGGAGCGAGGTAGCCGATCTGGTCGAAGGTCGGCAGACAGCCCATGAGGAACGTGGCCACACCGACGAGGACGATCGAGAGCTGCAGCAGCTTCTTGCGTCCGTACTTGTCGCCGAAGTGACCGAAGACGATGCCACCGACGGGGCGGGCGATGAATCCGACTGCGTAGGTGGCGAAGCCGGCCAGGATCGGCGTCAGCGGATTGTCGGAAGGCGGGAACAGAATGTGGTTGAACACCAGCGTGGCGGCCGAACCGTAGAGGAAGAACTCGTACCATTCGACGACCGTTCCGGCCATCGAGGCAGCGACGACCTTGCGCAGCTGAGCGCGGATCGACTTCCTCTCAGCATTGTTCTGAGAACTCATGGGACTCCTTCGTTTCCACAATCCGCGTCACCGTTGAATGCGCGAATAGGCTTGCTCCGGCGCCGACCGGCTGACAACCCGGAGCACTCAGACCGCATCGGCGCGGCCGGTGTACCCCTGCTTCAGCGCAGTGTTTCGGGCGCTTGGATATTTCTCATCCAAGGATCAGTGTGCGCCACGTTACGGAGTTTTTGGTAACGACCTGGCCATAATCCGAGAATTTCCGGTGCACATTCGTGCACAGCCGATGTGCAGCAGTCAGCTGTGACTGCTGCGAGCGAGCAAGGCCCATTGCGGCGCGAATCGTCCCTGCGCGTCAGGCCAGCACCTCTGCGTCTGAACACCACGCCAGCCATCGAGGTACCACCGCAGTCAGCGCAGCGAGCACAACCCCGAACCTCACCGTCGGCGCGGAGGCGCCTTCGCATCGCGTTCGGCCATCGAGGCGAGCATCGCATTGTAGGCGCGCAGCTCGGCGTCGTCGGTGCGGTCTTCGCTGCGGTCGATGCGCTTGGCCTCCCGGTCCGAGGACTTCGCCCATTGGACGCAGACCATGATCGCGATGAACAGGGTCGGGAATTCGCCGATGCCCCACGCGATGGAACCGCCGAGCTGCTGGTCGTCGATCGCCGTGTAGCCCCATCCTGCGCCGACGTTGCCGAACCAGTCTCCGGCGATCAGCACGTTCGAACTCATGATCGAAATGCCGAAGAAGGCGTGGAAGGCCATCGTCACCAGCAGCATCACGAGCCGCATCGGGAAGACAGGGCGCTTGACGCCCGGATCGATGCCGATGAGGGCTTGGGCGAACAGGTACCCGGCGCCGAGGAAGTGCGCGATCATCAGTTCGTGCCCGATATGAGTATCGAGCGCGTAGTACATGATTCCCGAGTAGTAGAAGACGACCAGCGAACCCGCGAAGTTCACACTCGCCACGATCGGGTGCGCGAAGAAGCGCAGGTACGGAGTATGGACGAGCCAGAGCACCCATTCGCGCAGGCCGACGGACCCATCCGTGCGCGCCTTCGTTCCGCGCATGAGCATCGTGATCGGTGCGCCGAGCACGAGCGGCAGGGGTACGACCATGACCAGGAGCATGTGCTCGATCATGTGCGCGGAGAACTGCACCTCGCCGTAGACCCGGGGTCCGCCCGAGGTGACGTAGACGAGGAAGACCATGCCCACCAGCCAACTGATGAGGCGCAGCACCGGCCATTTGTCGCCTCGGCGGCGGAGGTTGATGAACGCCACGACGTAGGCGATCGAGGCGCCCGCTGCGATCGCGATCCACAGCGGATCCATCGACCATTCGCTGAAGTAGCGGGACAGGTTCGGCTTCGGCGGCAGCGGATCACCGGTGAGGATCTCGGCCGGGGTGGGGTCGCCCACCGGCTCCTGCGGCACGGGCGGCTGTGACCGGGCCAAGGCCACGGCCAATCCCATCGTGACCCCGAAGAGGATGAATTCGACGGTGATGAGGCGCCAGAATTCCACTGTCGCCGAGGCGGCTGTGCCCAAGCGTGAAATGACGAACTGACGGTGCCAGAATCCGATCAGACCGAGCAGGACCGTCGCGAACGCCTTTGCGAGGATGACCTGCCCGTACGTGGTCATGAGGTCGTCGAAGCCCTGCACGCGCAGAAGCGAGTTGACGACTCCGGAGAAGACGATGAGGCCGAAGGCGATGAGGGCGATCGTCGAATACCGTTCGACGATCGGCTTGAGGTTCTTCGAAGCGGCCAGACGGGTGCCCAACAGGGCGATGACGAAGAGCCCACCGAGCCAGAGGACCGCGCCGAGGATGTGCAGACCGAGGCTGTTGACGGCCTGCGTGTGCCCGGAGGCCTCTGCGGAGTGGCCCATCAGAGCCAAGGGGAGGATCACGGCGACGCTGAGCACTCCGGCGGCGGCGATGCCGATATGGGAGCGGGTGCCGAAGCACAGGGTCGAGGCGACAGCGATGAGGACGACGATGAGCACCCACAGCTGCCCGTAGGCGATCTGAGTGACGAACACGCCGAGTTGGTTCGAGAAGTCGAGATAGGCCTGGGCGCCCACAGTATCGACGAATGAGAAGACGAGCACGGCGACCGCGGACAGCGTCCACACGACTGAGGAGTATTCGGCGATCTGAATGGCCTTCGTCCACAGCGGGTCGAGAGGCACGTCATCGTCCGTGGCCTTGTGCCGGCGGGCGCGACCGCCGGCCGTGCGCGGGAGGATGAGGACGGCGAACATGAGGGCGCCGACGGTCAGCGACATCGCAATATTGAAGACGAACTTCGCTGCGGGAAGACCGAAACGGACGACAGAGCCGGGGTCATTGAGCAGAGTCGGGTTGGCTGCTCCGGTGAAGAAGAGTGCGGCCAGACCGGCGATCACCCCGAGGAAGACGACGATGGGGACCGTGGCACGTTGCACGAACCGTGTGATCGGCTCGAATCCTGAAGAACTCACTGCGTGCGGACCGCCCCTTCTGACATGACCCAAGGATATCGTTCGGCGTCGCCGCACTGCCAACCGGGAGATCTCTTCGTGGTCGAGATCTCGGGGAGCCGCCTCGGCGAGGATGGATTCAGTCGTACGGGACGACGATCCTCCCTGTTCGAAGGCGGTCTGAGACGCTTGAAGACGCTCAGAGACAGCAAACGGCCCGGATCATACGATCCGGGCCATTCGACGCTGCTGCGTTGATCAGTTCGGGCTGCCAGCGGCACCCTTCAGCTTCGAACCAGCGGACAGCTTCACGGAGTAGCCGGCCTTGATCTGGATCTCTTCACCGGTCTGCGGGTTGCGACCCTTGCGAGCGGCACGCTCGGTGCGCTCAACGGAGAGCCAGCCGGGGATGGTGAGCTTTTCGCCCTTGGCCACGACGTCGGAGAAGACATCGAAGACACCATCGAGCACGTCCGAGACCTGCTTCTGGGTCAGGCCGGACTTCTCGGCAACTTCTGCAACGAGCTCACTGCGGTTCTTAGCCATAAAAGTGTCCTCCTTAGGACAAGTCGGTAGGTCACCGGTCCGTTTTTCCGATGACGAACTTCCTCGAGATTACCAGCTCGACTTGGTAACGCCGGGCAACTCGCCGTTGTGTGCCATTTCGCGGAAGCGAACTCGCGAGAGTCCGAACTTCCGGAGGTAGCCACGCGGACGACCATCCACCTGGTCGCGGTTGCGAACGCGAACCGGCGAAGCATCGCGGGGAAGCTTCTGCAGTGCGAGGCGTGCTTCCTCGCGCTGCTCATCGGTGGAATCGGGGTGGGTCAGCTGACGCTTGAGAGTCGCGCGGCGCTCTGCATAGCGTTCAACGATGACGCGACGCTGCTTGTCTTTTGCGATCTTTGACTTCTTAGCCATGTGCGCTCAGCGCTCCTCTCGGAAATCGACGTGCTTGCGGACTACGGGATCGTACTTCTTGAGCACGATGCGGTCCGGGGTGTTGCGGCGGTTCTTGCGGGTCACGTAGGTGAACCCGGTGCCGGCCGTCGACTTGAGCTTGATGATGGGACGAACATCCTGTGCCTTAGCCATCAGAGCTTCACTCCCTTGGCGATGAGTTCGTTGACCACAGCGTCGATTCCGCGAGCGTCGATGACCTTGATGCCCTTAGCGGACAGGGTCAGCGTGACGTTGCGGCGCAGCGACGGAACGTAGTAGCGCTTTTTCTGAATGTTCGGGTTGAAGCGGCGCTTCGTGCGGCGCTTCGAGTGGGACACGTTGTGTCCGAAACCGGGGACTGCCCCGGTTACCTGGCAGGTTGCTGCCATGTCTCTCCTCCAGTTCACAAGTTACCGACTCTCGAAACAAGCCCCTGCGGGATTGCACTTGCGTGCCCTCTCCGCTTGCTTGCGCCGATGTCGGAAGACATCAACAAATTTTCTCGACTGTCACCGTGAAAATTGTGTACGCCAAAACAGGTCTGCCCGTTCGGGCGAGATGTCTCACCAGCGCTGAAGCCGTAGCCTGTGAGAGATGGCCGAAGCTGGAGTGCAGCGGTGGGTGAGCACCATGTGTGTCCTAGCAGATCGATCGGTGACCTGGCTGCTACGACACAACAAGAATCAATCTTACTGAGATGGCGGGCCGGAGGGCAAATTCATCCCGGTTTTCGCGGTGGGGTCTTCGTCACTGACATCGCCCACCTGGATGGGCTTGTGCGGTCGTCATCGATGCCCGGAGGGACCTTTGTCGACGCCCGGAGGGACTTTCACAGCTGGGGCCAAGCCAACTCGGTGATTTCCGCAGTAGGCTTTCGTCGGCAACGCGTCCTGTCGGCGATCCTGTTGAACGACTGCTCGACTCGTGCCAAGGTAAGTAGATGATTGCCACCACATCTGGCATTCAGGAGGACTGATGAGCGACGTTCCACAGAGGCCGCGCATTCGTCCGGCGACTAGCGACGACTGGCACAAGGGTTCAGGTGAACCTGCTGGTCAGACCCCGTCGTACGGGAATGACGCGGAACGTTCGTCTGCCGATTTCGACAACTCGACCTACTACGAGTACCTCGAACGGCACACGGGGGAACAGTCGATCTCGAAAGCTCGCAGCGGCAATGTCTTCGCCCCTGCCGGACGCTCACCCTTCGATGACGCTCACTCTGCCGGTTCCCACCAGTATGTGAATTCTCAGCAGTCTCAGCAGCCTGCCGGCGGTGGTGCCGGCAATGGCGTCGGCGGCTCGACACAGAATGGAGCCCAGACTCCTCCTTCCCCACAGTTTCCGCCCACCGTCCAAGACGATTCTTCCTCGCGCAATGGTCTGAAGATCGCTGTCGTCATCATCGTCATACTCATGGTTCTGGCCTTGGTGGGATTCTTCGGTATCCGGTGGCTCGCGCCGTCCTCGGGAACCGTCCCTGTGGATGTCGGATCCAGCGAGCCGGCCAGCCCGTCGCCCAGCCCTTCGGATGACCTTGTCCAACCGACGAAGAGCCCGGAAGACCAGCTCGACGCCTATACCGAAGAAGGCACCGAGAAAGCCGCTGACCTCGAAGGTGAGTGGGTGACTCAGGTGAGCGCGAAGAACGTCGGCCTCAAGGCCGACGGCAAGACCTGGTCAGCGCAGGACATCCTCAACGAGTACGAGGCCAACAAGGTCAAGTACCCGGGCGCAATCCTCATCCACAGCGGCGACTGGGCCTCGTACAGGGACGGCAGCTACTGGGTCACGGTCGTCGACACCGGCTACAGCAATCCGGAGCAGGCCCTCGACCAGTGCCGCTCGTGGGGTCTCGACCGCAACCACTGCATCGCCAAGCGACTCGTCAAAGACGGCAGCCCCAAGGACAACAGCGCCTACCTCGACGGGTAGACCGCACCGTCGGACCGGCCGGAGCACATGCAGGTCTGCCCCTCGACGAGCATCCCGCTCAGTGCTTCAACTGCATCGTCAGCAGGTGGTAGCTCAGCGTCTTTCCATGTCCGTCGAGGTGGCTGACTCCCGTGACACCCCTGCCCAGCATTCCCTTGAGTTCAAAACTCATGGCGTTCAGCCGCGGCAATAGACAGCGGCGGACTCGCGAGACCGGCAGCCCGAAGTGATGCGCCACTGCCTCCTCGGTGACCGCGCGACTCAGCACGGAGAATTGGGCCCCTTCACGGGCAATGACACCGAGGATGAGCGTATCCCCTTTGTCTCCGGTCCTGACTGTGGCCAGGTCATCGACGGTGAGCATGTGCTCAGACTTCGCGGCCATCAGACGCCTCCTCATGGTCAGTCAGTTCGTCGGCGTGAATGACGGAGACCTTCGTGAGTGCACGCGGCAGCGAACACGATTTGACACTGAGGCTCTCCCGAACGGACGTCCTTGCGCCGCCTCCTCCCGCCGGCCCGTTGGTATAGAGCGCCTCGACCTCGGCTCCGATCGCAGAGGCGCGTCTGCGGCTCTGAGCAGCTCCTGCCACCCGCAGTCGCACTTCGGGCGGATCTGCCACATCGCTGAGACCTCTGAAGCTGGCTCCGGCGCCGATGAACTCTACCGAGAGTTCGGATTCCCGATATCCGTGTATGCGCTCCAACCGACGTACGACGATGTCTGCCGCGAGCTGGGCACGCAACAGAGCCCGCGGGCCGGCATAGGTGATCTGTCCTTCTGCTTCCCACCCGCCGAGGTAGCCCAATGTCACCTTGAGCTCGACTGGTGCGGCAACTCCTTTTCCACCAGTTACAGCGATCCGGTCGGACCCGACCTCTCGGAGTACTGTTCCAGTGAAGTCTGCGACCACGTCCGGGGTGACGTAGGCACCGGGGTCGGCCACTTCGTAGAGCAGCTGCTCCGTGCAGGTCCGGACGGTGACGGCGCCTCCGGTACCCGCGAGCTTCCCAATGACGGCGTCGCCGCTGGGTGAGACATCGGCGTAAGGGAAGCCGAGACGGTCCAACCCTGCCACGGGCTTCGTCATCGGGTCGGCGAAGTATCCACCGGTGACCTGGCCTCCGCATTCGAGGAGGTGGCCGATGACAGTGGCCTGCCCGATGAGGTCGGAATCGTCGTCCGACCAGGAGAAGCTGTGGCTCAGCGGCCCGACGTACAGCGAGGGATCGGCAACTCTGCCGGTGATGACGATGCGTGCACCTTCGTCGAGCGCACGTCGGATGCCGGATGCGCCGAGGTAGGCGTTGGCAGAAGCGAGCCGGGGCTCCGAGCTGGCAGCCGGTTGGGAGTCTTCCCACCTAAGGGGATCCGTCGCAAGCACTTGGTCGAGCACATCGTCACCGATGACAACTGCCACCGGCATGTCAATGCCCATGTCGTCGAGAAGCCCAGCGACGGCGCGCCCTGCTGTAAGCGGATTCGCTGCTCCGCCATTGGTGATGATGCGAGTTCCGTTGGCCGAGCAGTGCGGTGCGGTGAGCCGGATCCTATCGAGCAGAGTCGGATCGTAGCCCGCAGAGGGGTCATTCAGCCGGGCTTTCTGAGCGTTCGCGACCGTCCGTTCGCCGAGGAGCTCGAAGACGAGGAAGTCGAGATGCCCAAGCTGCGCGAGCTCGAGGGCCGGGTCGAGACGGTCGCCGGCGAACCCTGCTCCCGATCCGATGCGAACTGTCCCAGGTTCTGGCGGATCAGCTTCTCTGGCCGTTGAGCCCAGATCCTGTGCTTTTACGATACCCACAGCGGAATCACTCCTAGTGCGATGGCGACGATGGTGACGACGATGCTGACCAGCCACAGCCAGCCGGTGGCGCGGATGATGTGCTTGCCGATCGGGACCCCGGCTAAGCCGACAAGCAGATAGAAGGAGCCGGTCAACGGGCTGATGGGGAAGCCCAGTGTCTCCTGCCCGATGATCGATGCCTGACCGAGGACGACCGGATCGATGCCGTAGGTGCTGCCGACGCTCGCCAGCACGGGCAAGAGCCCGAAATAGTATGCGTCCGGGCCGAACAGCAGACTCATCGGCACGCCGAGCACAGCGACGATGATCGGCAACACCGGCATGACGCCGGCGGGAAGCACAGCGGTCGCCGACTTGGCCATCGCCTCGATCATTCCGCTTTCGTCGAGCACTCCCAAGAGCACACCCGCTGCCAACAGAGTGCTGGCCATGAGCATGCATGATTTGGCGTTGAGGTCGAACTGTTCGGACTGACCCGCCATTCCGCGATGGTTGATCAGCAGAGCGAGAATCGTTGCAACCATAAAGGTCAGTGCGGGTGAGATCACGCCAGTCATCATCGTCGCCAAGGCAGCGACGAGCACGACACCATTGAGGACGAGCGACAGCACCGTCGGCCCCGCCTCCGCTGGACCGCGAGTGGAGTTCGAATCACCCGCAACATCGGTTCCGTCGGGTGAGCCCGATCCCGCCGTCTGGTCGGTTCCAGCCGTTTCCTCCGAACCCTGTGCTGATCGGATTGTGCTGGATGCCTCCGCCGAACGGCCGGCTTCTGCAGCCGACGTCGCTGCGACCATCACCGAGTCGGCAGAGTCGTCAGCAGGCACCCGGTCGAGCCGCTTTGCTTCACGATGCCCGAGGTACCAAGCCACTGCCAGAGCCGCAATGATCCCAGCGATCTGAGCCGGGATGAGAGGGACCCACAAGTCGTTCGCATCGACCTTGATCGTTGCCGCCGCACGGGCAGTCGGCCCTCCCCAGGGCAACATGTTCATGACGCCGGCGCCCAGCGCCACGCACGTCGACAGCGTCAACCGGCTCATCCCGAGACGCTGGTAGAGCGGCAGCATGGCTGGGATCGTGACCAGGAACGTCGTCGCACCTGCACCGTCGAGGTGAACGACACATGCCAGAAGTGTGGTCGCAACGGCTACGTTGCGCGGTGAGGATCCGCCGAACCTGATGATCCGATCGATGATCGGGTCGAAGAACTTCGCATTGCGCAGGATTCCGAAGAAGACGATTGCGAAGATGAACATGACGACGACGTCTGCGACTCCCGCGATTCCGGCTGAGACGAATTCACTGATGTCGGTCGGCGACTGTCCGGCGATCAGCGCCGCGACGAGCGGCACTCCGGCCAATGCGACGACCGGAGAGACCTTCTGCGTGAGCAACAACGCCAGAATGATGAGCATGGTGACATAGCCGATAAGTGAAAGCACCTTTGATTCCCTTCTCGATGAACGTATTCATCCTCGTTGAGCATGAGTAGGACCGTCCAATATCCGTTGCGGCTAGACTCATGATTTATGGTTATCAATCTGTCCTTGCACCACCTGCGAGCAATCGAAGCGGTGCAGCGCACGGAGAGTTTCACCCGTGCGGCCGAGGAGATCGAGGTCAGCCAGCCGGCTCTCAGCCGTACCGTCGCGGAGGCAGAGCGACGCATCGGCACACAACTGTTCGAGCGCACTACCCGCAAGGTCACCGCAACGGTTACCGGCACCGAAGTGGCACTGTACGCCGCACACGCAGTTCGCTCGTTCGACTCGGCATTGGAACGGATCTCCGGCTTCGTCACCGGCAGTTCGGGGCAGGTGAGAATCGCCTGCCTGCCATCGTTGGCAGCAACCGGTTTGCCCGAGGTCGTTCACGCGTTTCGCCGGGAGTTCCCGGAGGTCGAACTCGTCATCCGTGATGCGGCTCAGGATCAGGTCGTGCCGATGGTGACCGAAGGGACGGTGGACATCGGCCTCGTCGCCTTCACGGACTCTCTCCCTGCCGATCTGGCAGTGACTCCATTCCTGTCCGATCCTTTCGTCGCAATCGTTCCACGCGGTCATCGATTGGCTGCACGCGCATCTCTGCGGTGGGAGGAGTTCCACGGCGAAGAGTTCGTCGGCTTCAACTCCGTGACGAGCATCGCGCCGATGGTGCGGCGAACTCTGCTCAAGGCAGCAGCAGAACCCCATGAAGTGCAGACGGCAGATACGATTCCCGCGGTCGGCGGCATGGTGGCAGCAGGTATGGGCATCACCGCAGTACCGAGGTTGGTCGTCCCCCTGATGAATTTCAGCGATCTCGTCAGCATCCCGATCATGCCCACCATTGAACGCAAACTGGTGATCGCCTACCTTTCCGATGCTCCGCTCCCGCGCCCGGTCTTCAACTTCAAACAGCGACTGATCGAGTCAGCCGCCGAGTGACTGGCGAAACGCTGAAACGCCCCGGCTTCGCACTGTGCGAAGCCGGGGCGCTCAAGCTCCCGGAGCCGGTCAGAAGCCGGCGCCCGGGCGAGAATCAGGCCAACATCAGAATCGGGTCCTCCAGACCCCGGCCGACGTCGGCGAGGAACTTCGAGATGATCTCGCCGTCGACGACACGATGGTCGGCGCTGACCGACAGCGTGGTGATCTCGCGCGGAACGATCTCGTCGCCCACCACCCACGGCTTCTTCCGGACCTGTCCGAACGCGAGGATCGCGGCCTCACCAGGATTGATGATCGGCGTACCGGCATCGACTCCGAAGACACCGACATTCGTGATCGTGATCGTGCCCCCGGCCTGATCGGCCGGCGGCGTCTTGCCCGACCGCGCCAGAGCGGTGAGATCCTGAATGCCCTGCGCCAGTTCGCCCAGCCCCATGGCCTGCGCGTTCTTGATGTTCGGCACGATCAGTCCGCGCGGAGTGGCGGCCGCGATGCCGAGGTTGACGTACTTCTTCACGACGATCTCGTCGCCCTCGAGGCACGAGTTGATCCGCGGGTTGCGTCCCACGGCCCACGCCACTGCCTTGGCGACGATGAGCAGAGGCGAGACCTTGACGTCCTCGCCCAGGAACTTCGTCGACTTCAGCCGGCGGACCATCGCCATCGTCTCGGTGACGTCGACGTCGAGGAATTCGGTGACGTGCGGCATCGTGAATGCTGAATCGACCATGGCCTTCGCCATCATCTTCGTCACGCCCTTGAACGGGATCCGCTCTTCGAGCGCTCCCTGATCACTCGCCGAGGCGGCCGCCGGTGCCGTCGCACCCGACGTGGGAGCGGCGGTCTGGTTGGCGGCGGCGTGCACATCGTCGCGCGTGACGTCCCCGCGGGGCCCGGTCGGTGTCACCTGGGAGAGGTCGACGCCCAGATCCTTCGCGAGCTTCCGCACGGGCGGCTTCGCCAGCGGCTTGCTCGGTGACGCGGGAGCCGAAGCGGACTGCGACTGCGCTGCCGGAGCAGGTGCCGACGCCGACTGTGCCTGAGCCGCCGGAGCCGCGGCCGGTGCAGGCGCGGCCGCCTCCGCAGCCTGGGCAGCTGAGGCAACCGGGGCAGCCGACGCTGCGGGAGCGGCGGGAGCGGGGACGGAAGCGCCCTTCCGCGGACGCCGCTTCGACGACGTCTCCTTCGCTCCATAACCGACGAGAGTGGCTCCGCCGTCGGCATCACCGGAGGCATCGACCGACTTCTCAGCCGAACCGGAAGTCGGCGCATCAGCGGAGGCGGGGGCCGCCTCGGTGTTGGCATCATCTCCGCCGAACCGGATGATCGGGGTGCCGACCTCGATGGTCTGGCCCTCCTCGACAAGGAGCGCACCGACGGTGCCGGCCTGCGGACTGGGCAGCTCGACGAGCGATTTCGCGGTCTCGATCTCGACGAGAATCTGGTTGACGGTGACAGTGTCGCCGGGGGCGACCTTCCACGCGACGATGTCGGCCTCGGTCAGGCCCTCACCGACGTCGGGAAGAGGAAATTCGAATGACATTCTTGACTCTCCTCGAAATCAGTAGGACAGGGCCCGATCGACACCATCGAAGATGCGATCGAGGTCGGGCAGGTAGTGCTCTTCCATCCGCGAACCGGGGTACGGGGTGTGGTAGCCGCCGACCCGGATGACCGGGGCTTCGAGGTTGAAGAAGCAGCGTTCGGTGATGCGCGCGGCGATCTCCGAACCCAGCCCCAGGAAGGTTGGAGCCTCATGGGCGACGACCAGTCGGCCGGTCTTCGTCACGGACTTCTCGATCGCGGTGAAGTCGATCGGGTTGAGGCTGCGCAGGTCGATGAGTTCGACGCTCTTGCCTTCCTCGGCGGCCGCGGTGACCACGTCCTGCGCGGTCGGCACCAGCGGGCCGTAGGCGACGAGGGTGACGTCGGTGCCTTCGGACACGACGCGGGCGTCATGCATGCCCAGCTCGCCTCGGGCCGACGTGTCGACGTCCCCGCGCATCCAGTAGCGACGCTTGGGTTCGAAGAACATCACCGGATCCTCGCTCTTGATTGCGTCCTGGATCATCCAGTACGCGTCATGAGCGTTCGACGGGGATATGAGCCGCAGTCCCGCATGGTGGGCGAACACGGTCTCGGGGCTCTCCGAATGGTGCTCGGGTGAGCCGATGCCGCCGCCGTAGGGCACGCGGATGACCAACGGGATGTTCTCTTTGCCCAGGGTGCGGTTGTACAGCTTCGCCACCTGGGTGACGATCTGGTCATAGGCCGGGAAGATGAACGCGTCGAACTGGATCTCGATGACGGGACGGTAGCCGCGGATGGCCATGCCGATCGAGGTGCCGACGATGCCGGATTCGGCCAGCGGGGCATCGATGACACGCTGCGGACCGAAGTCCTTCTGCAGACCCTCGGTGACGCGGAAGACGCCGCCGAGTTTGCCGATGTCCTCGCCGATGAGGACGACCTTCGGGTCGTCCTCCATGGCCTTGCGCATTCCGGCGGTGATCGCCTTCGAGAGGGGAAGTTTCTCCATCAGGCCTCACCCGCATCGGCGAACGAGGCCTGGTATGCCAGGAATTCGGCACGTTCCTCGTCGACGAGGGAGTGGGGTTCCGCGGTGACATGGGCGAACATCTCGACGCCGTCGGGGTTCTCCATGGTCATGCAGTTGTGGCGGATGCGGGCGGCGAGGGTGTCGGCCTCGGCGTCCACCTCGGCGAAGAATTCGTCGCTGGTCTCGGTGTGCTTGCCCAGGTAGGCCTTGAGGCGGGTGATCGGGTCGCGGTCCTCCCAGATCTCCTCTTCGGCCTTGTCGCGGTACTTCGTCGGATCATCGGCCGTGGTGTGGGCGCCGCGACGATAGGTGAAGGCTTCGATGAGCATCGGGCCGTGGCCGGCGCGCACGGAGTCGAGGCTGGCGCGGGCCACGGAGTACATCGCGATGATGTCGTTGCCGTCGACGCGGATGCCGGGGACTCCGAATCCTTCGCCGCGGGTCGACAGCGGGGCTGCGGACTGGACGTGAGTGGGTTCGGAGATGGCCCACTGGTTGTTCTGGCAGAAGAACAGAACCGGGGCGTGGAAGGCTCCGGCGAAAGTCAGCGCCTCGGAGACGTCGCCCTGCGAGGTCGCACCATCGCCGAAGCAGGCGATGGAGACAGTGTCGCGTTCGATGTCGCCGGTGCCGACGTCGCCGTCCATGGAGATGCCCATGGCGTAGCCGGTGGCGTGCAGGGCCTGCGAGCCGATGACGATGGTGTAGGTGTGGAAGCGGTGCTCCTGCGGATCCCAGCCGCCGTGGTTCTGACCGCGGAAGATGCTGAGCAGGGTTTCGGGTTCGACACCGCGGGTGTAGGCGAGGCCGTGTTCGCGGTAGGTGGGGAAGACGAAGTCTTGGGGGCGAGCGGCCCGTCCCATGCCGATCTGGGCTGCTTCCTGTCCGAACAGAGGTGCCCACAGGCCCAACTGTCCCTGACGCTGCAGAGCAGCTCCTTCGGCGTCGATGCGGCGGACCAGGACCATATCCCGGTAGAAGCCGCGCAGATCCTCATCGGTGAGTTCTGCTGCGAAGGCATCGTACTCACCGGATTCGACGCGGTTTCCGTCTTCGGTGAGCATCTGGATCATTCTGGGCTCCGAGGACTGACTGTGGGCAGCGCCGGTTCCCACTGAAATGTTGGAGGTCATTTCAGTTCTCCTTTGTTCGAGGTCCATCTTCACCGGAGGTGACCAGTGGTGGACCGTGTCCGTCGGGCAGGCCCTCGGATGTGAGAACTCGCCCTCGAGTGATCTGATTCACAGGTGATATCACAATACCGAATCCACTCACTGCTTGCCACTCTCCCCATGCGGTTCGAGTATCAAAAGTGCAGGTCAGGAACAGACTATGGCCCGAGCTCGACACATGTGGCCGAGTTCCAAAGCGTTCCGTGGACAATTGTCGATCACGGCAGAGATGCTCCATCGTCCGACCAATGCACATCCGAGCACCGAGGCGGCCCTTCTTCGGGAGGTCGTGCGCGGGTTTCGCACGATCCCATCGCTCGCCGGGGCGGCCCATCTTCGGGAGATCGAGTGCAGGTCCCATGAGCTCCGTTGGTGCACCGGGGTGTCCCATCGTTTCGATGCCGAGTGCCGTTCCGCGAAACCGAGTTCAATGACGTCTGCGCTTGCCCTGGTAGTCGCGCGTCTTCCCGAGATCACCGGTGAAGAAGCCTGAGTTCTTCGAGGTGAAACGGTCGACTGCGGAATTCCCGCCCTTCAGCAGCAGTCCGATCGAGGCCGCATAGGCGACGGACGAGTGCGCTGCCCCGGCCGAGGCGAACATCGCATCGAGTTCGGCATCGGTCTTGTCCGCCAGTTCGGGGACCTTGCGCAGTTCGTCGGGGTCGTAGTCGACAGTGATCGTCGACCAGTTCTTCGTCGCCGGGTTCTCATTGCCGTCGAGATCGGGGACGAGGTCCTGTTCGTGCTCGATCGAAAGCACGTCGATTCCCGAATCGATGGCGAAATCGGAGACCGGAGCACCGACCGTCATCAGGGCAGTGACGTTGACATCGTCGAGGAACGCGGGGTCCGCGGCCAGAGAGCCTGCGGTGATTCCTCCCTGCGAATATCCGACGAGCATGACCTCGGCGCCGCGACCGATCCCGGCATCGGCGATCGCCTGGCGCACCATTTCGCGCATCACGGTGTCGTTGCCGGCCATGCCCTGCACGTTGGTCGTCAGGTCCGTCGTATTGTCACCCGACTTCGGAGACCAGTCGGTGGTGGCCGGGACGTAGACGATATAGCGGGTCGTCCCATCGGGTCCGACGACCTCTTCGATGCGGACCTGTCCGGAATCGGCTCCGCGGTGGCAGTTCGCTTCGCGGGAGAAGAGGTCTTCGACGTCACGCGGCGGTTCTTTGTGCGGAGCAGTCAGACCTTTCGCCCTCCATACCTCGACATCGGAGGGCAGCAGCAGTCCGAACGCGTTCGCACCTGCCAGGACCCAGATCGTCATCGACGTCGAGTCGTGCGGCCAGAACGCGTGATCGCCTTCGGAGTCGAGGATGAATGGAGGCAGCCCGAAGAATCCGACGACGAAGCCCGGCAGCACATGCTCGATGACGGCCCCGGTGACGTCGGACTGTTCGAACGCGAACGTGATCAGCGCTTCCTTCGCTTTCGCCTTCGTCTTGCCTAGGTCGATGCCGAACTGCTTGGTGATGACATCGTCGAGTCCGGTGACGTCGAGGATCTTCGTGGCCACGACGACCTGGGCGCCGACGACGAGCGCAACGGGAATGATGACGGGCAGGCTGAGCGCGATGATGCGACCGGTCGCGTAGCCGAGAGCGTCGAGCAGTCCGCCGAAGACTTCGCTGATGCCCTTCTCCGCCTGCCGGTAGGCGAAGGCAGCGGCTCGAACGGCGAGCAGTGTGGCCTCGAGTTCGAGCACCGAGGCGGTCAGCTGGGCGTGGAACCGGATCCGGCAGGCATCGAGGTTGAGCGCCGTCACCGGGGCGGGGACCTGGGTGAGCAGGGTCGCGAGGTCGAAGTCTCCGACAGCGGCGTCGACGGACAGATCACCGATATCGGCGATGACGCTCTGCAGTGCGTCTCCGCTGCCGTCGGCGCGTTCGTCGACGGTGATCCGACCGCCTCCGCGGGTCGTCGAGTCGATCATCGCGGGTCTCCTCTCATGCCCCGGTCGCTGCCGCCGTCAGTGCTGCCGCCGTCAACTCGGAGCTCCTGCCGTCAGCGTCCGCGTGAGCACGGCGCTCAGCAGCTTTCGCACCGCTGATTCGCCGGCGTCGACGTCATCGTCGACGGTGACGGAATCGCCGGCGCGCTCGATGACCGGCCGGAACCATGTCCCGCCCTCTCGGCGGAGGAATTCCAATCCTGTCGCACCCCGTCCGGACGCCCAGCTGAGCGTGAGCACACAGTCCTGGTCGACGAGCTCGGTGAGATCCTCGACGACGTGCCCGATCCGTCCCGGCTCGATCCGGCGCAGCAGCTGGTGCCGCGCGAAGTCTTCGAGCCCCTCCCCCTGCAACGCGAGGATCGCATGCGCGATCCCCGGCCCCAGGCACAGTGCCAGGTGGACGGTCTCGACTCCCGATGAAACGACGACGCTGATGCGCGTTCGCACCCGGTTGAGTTCGGAGGCGAAGCCGCGCAGCCATGCGGTGAGCACATCGAGGTCCCGTTTCGCGCCCCCACGGCCCTCGCCCATTCCCGAGGGTGCGGCGCCAGTCCCCGAACCTGCGGCCGCAGTCCCTGCGGTTGCATTGGATCTTTCCGCCTCCGCCGAGGCGGCTCGGGAGTCCCGGTCGACCCGGCGAGGGAGCAGATCGGGCGGCCAAAGACAACGCAGCCGTTCGGGCAGTCTGCTGATCCGGTCGAGGTCGACGACGATCCAACTGTCGATGCCGGCGCCCTCACGTTCGGCGGGGTGAGTGTTCACAGCTGGATCCGCCCGCCCACCGACACGACCTGCAGGTGGAGGTCATACGCCTCGGCGAGCTTCTCCGCCCTCTCGCCCAACTCGTCGATCGATTCTGCGCAAGAGGCCACTCGGTCATCGAGCAGCGCTCCCGCCGGGGAATCCCATCCGTCGATCTGGCGGCAGCTCTGCGCCAGGGAGTGCAGCACCTCCGCTCGCCGCCTCCACTGCTCACGATTGCGCTCCAATTCGTCAGTGATCATGACTCTGCCCTCCCGCCTGCCTGTTCGGCATCCGTGCCCGAATCACTCGACCGTAGGCGGCAGCGGCTCGAGCAGAGAAGCCTCGATTCCAAGGCTGGGGAAGAGGCTTGAGCATCCACAGGGCACAGGCGTCGAAGTCGCCACCGAATCCACAAGGGGCGATGCTCGAGTCTCGTGGTCCCGCCGGCGCCTGGCGATCGGTCGGCGCGGACGGGTGCCGCTCCGATTCGCCGCTCATGAGAAAATGAGGGCATGCCGACTGTTTCCCTTGCCGAAATCTCGCCCGCCATCGCTCTCGGACCGCTTGATGGTCGCTACCGCAAAGACACCGCTGACCTCGTCGATCATCTCTCCGAGGCGGCGCTCAACCGCAACCGCATCATCGTTGAGATCGAATGGTTCATCCATCTCGCACAGAACTCGGTGATCGAGGGCGTTCGCACCCTCACCCCCGATGAGGTCGACGGACTGCGTGCCTTCGCCGCCGACTTCGACGCCGACACCATCGCCACGCTGGCCGCTCATGAAGCCGTCACCGTTCATGACGTCAAGGCCGTCGAATACACAATCAAAGAAGCCCTAGTGACGATCGGCGCCGAGGACCTCGGCGAGCTCGTCCACTTCTGCTGCACGTCCGAAGACATCAACAACCTGTCCTGGGCGCTCGGCATCAAGGGTGCCACCGAACAGGTGTGGCTGCCGAGAGCGAAAGCCCTCATCGACGCTCTCGCCGAGTCCGCCGCGGAACTGGCCGAAGTTCCGATGCTCGCCCACACCCACGGTCAGCCGGCCACTCCGACGACGATGGGCAAGGAGCTCGCGGTCTTCATCCACCGCCTGCGTCGTCAGTACGAACGCATCGCCGCCACAGAGTTCCTCGGCAAGATCAACGGCGCCACGGGCACCTATTCGGCCCATCTGGCCGCTGTGCCGGGAGCGGATTGGCCGCAGATCGCCCGCACCTTCGTCGAAGACCGTCTCGGGCTGACCTTCAACTCGCTGACCACGCAGATCGAGTCCCACGACTGGAACTCCGAGCTGTTCGCCGATATCGCTCGGTTCAACCGGATCGCACACAACCTGGCCACCGATTTGTGGACCTACATCTCGATGAACTACTTCAAACAGATCCCCGTCGCCGGTGCGACCGGTTCGTCGACGATGCCGCACAAGGTCAACCCGATCCGCTTCGAGAACGCCGAAGCGAACCTCGAACTCTCCTGCGCCCTGCTCGATTCCCTCGGCTCGACGCTGATCACCTCGCGGATGCAGCGCGACCTCACCGACTCGACCTCGCAGCGCAATATCGGCGTCGCTTACGGCCACTCGGTCCTCGCGCTCAACAACCTGGTCAAGGGCCTCGGTGCGCTCGCCATCAACGAGGAGGCTCTGGCCGCCGACCTCGACGGCAACTGGGAGGTCCTCGGTGAAGCCGTCCAGTCGGTCATGCGTGCCGCCGGACTGCAGGGCGTGCCGGGAATGGACAACCCGTACGAAACGCTCAAGGAACTCACTCGCGGCAAGCGCATCAACCAAGCTGATCTGCAGACGTTCGTCGACGGTCTCGGACTGCCCGAGGAGCGTGCCGAACTGCTCAAGGCCCTCACGCCCGCCACCTACACCGGTGTCGCGGCTCAGCTCGCCGAGTCCGAGGTCTCGGACTGGAAGGCCTTCAGCGAAGGCTGATCTCAGGGCCTGACAACGCCTCGAGGCCGGTCTCCGAATTCGGAGACCGGCCTCGATGTGCATTTCCCTGGTCGGCCGACGCCGCCCTGACTCAGGCTTGGCGGGTCGCAGCCACATGACTCACGGTTCGCAGCCGCCCTCGCGAGTCAGCCTCGAGAGTCAGACGGAGGGGATGTCGAAGGTCGTCGTGAACTCCGGGACCTTCTCGTCGGTTCCCAGCACCTTGCCGGGTCCGCGTTCATAGCGGATCGTGTAGGCGTCCTGCTTCTCGTTCGGAACATAGGCGAGCCAGCCCTGGTGGGTTCCGCCGTCTCGGCGTCTGACGTCTTCGAAGGGCTCGTAGCCAGCAGCTCGCATTTCGGCTTCGAGGCCGTCGGTCTGGTCGTATCGGTAGTCCGCCCCGCCGTCTTCGGAGATCTTGAATGCTCCGGACTGGATGAGTCCGCTGTATTTCTGCCCTGGGGTGATCTTGACTTCGAGGAGGACTACTTCGCCCCCGAGTTCGATCGCCGATGCCCTCTTGGACGACTCGAAGTTCCGCACCGCAGAGAGCACCTCGATCTTGTCCTGCATCTCCGGATCCTCGAAGCTTTCGCCGATGCTGACCTGCCCCTGGCTGCCGGACGACGCTCCCGAGTCCGAACCGGCGGACCCGTCAGAAGACGAGGCCGACGAGGAGCCCGAGGTCGACTGATCGGAACTCGCGTCCTGACCGCCGGTCTGGTCCTGTCCGGCCTGTTCCTGGCCGTTCTGGTCGGCACTCGACTCCTGACCGTTCTGGTCGCCCTGACCCTGAGCGTTCTGATCCTGGCCGTTCTGATCCTGGTCGCCCTGATCCTGAGCGTCGGCATTCGACTGCTCTCCGGTCTGGCCCTGTTCGGGCTGGACGGCCTGGCTGATGAGCGAGCAGCCCGAGAAGGCGAGTGTGCAGCTGAGCAGGGCCGCAGC
Source organism: Brevibacterium sp. Lmc1 (assembly GCF_057654315.1). Taxonomy (NCBI): domain Bacteria; kingdom Bacillati; phylum Actinomycetota; class Actinomycetes; order Micrococcales; family Brevibacteriaceae; genus Brevibacterium; species Brevibacterium sp. Lmc1. The sequence goes on from NZ_CM172803.1 coordinate 3,992,763, forward strand.
GGTGAAGGTGGCACGCTTCATGCGTTTCATGATGACTCCTTAATCGGTCTCTCACACCCGGGAGTCGTTCGCCCGAATGCGTGTTCTGAAACCAACCTATGAGTTCATCGAGCGCGAGATGTGCGCAGAGTGTGGCAGAACGGCAACGTCTGTCACCGATCCGCCGCAGCCCCCGAAGAGTCTCACTCCGCGAGGCGTCGGTGTGCCGCTTTGAGCGGGTCGCGCGAATTCCCCGGCCACGCGCTCAAGCAGGGACGAGATGCTTGTCCGCGTCCACCTCGGCGAGGGTCTTCTTGCCCATGCTGCGAGCGAGGAACAGGGTGGGAACGCCAGCGACGACGATGACGACGGTGGCGTAGATCGCCGGCGCCAGGTTGATGCCCGTCGACGACATGAGTGCCGTGGCGATGAGCGGCGAGAGACCGCCGAAGAGGACGGTGGCGACGTTGTAGCCGATCGCCATGCCGGAGAAACGGCTCGTGCCGGTGAACTGCTCGGGCACCATAGCGGCGGCCACCGCGCTCCACCCGGCGGCGGGAATTGCGAGGAACGCAACACCGAAGACCGCCCCACTCGAGGAGCTGCCGCCCAGCAGAGCGTATGCGGGAATGATCGTGAACACGAAGACAGCCATGAGAACGGCCAGGGCGGGTTTGCGCCCGAACCTGTCGGAGGCCAGGCCGAAGAACGGAGTGACGACGATGGCGACGACGGCCGCGACCGTGCCCAGGGCCAGGGAGCCGGAGTTCGGAACCTTCGCCACCTCTTCGATGTACGTGGGCACATAGGTGATGTTGAGGAAGTAGCTGACCGAGCCGATCGAGGAGATGAGGAAGGCCACGAGGATCGCCCGCGGCTGTTCGAGGATCGCAGTGATGAGCGGGGAGCGCTCGAGGGCCGTGTCCTTCGTGCCCTTCTTCTCCTTCTCTGCCTGCTGCAGCCGTTTGAAGGTCTCGGTCTCCTCCATCATCGACCGCAGCGGAACCATGAGGATGGCGAGCACAGCACCGAGGACGAACAGCAGCCGCCAACCCCAGGAGTCCATTGCCTCGGGGCTGAGCGTATTCGCCAGCAGCGCACCGGACCCCACCGCCAAGAGGGCGCCGACCTCGCTGTTGGCCGCAGCCCAGCTGGCCGCCAATCCGCGCTTTCCCGGTCCCGCCGATTCCATGAGGAAGACCATGATTCCCGTGTATTCCGCGCCGACGGAGAATCCGGACAGGCAGCGCAGGGCGACCATGAGCACGCCTGCCCAGATGCCGATCGTGTCGTAGTTCGGGATCACCGCGATCCCGAGCATGGAGATCGCCATGAGGACCGCGGAGATGATGAGCGTCGATCGTCGCCCGATCCGATCACCGAGGTGGCCGAAGACCATCGCGCCCAAGGGCCGGAAGAGGAATCCCGCCGCGCCGACCCCGAGGGTCAGCAGCAGAGAATCCGTCTGATCGCCGAAGAACTCCTTGGTCAGGGTCGTGGCGACATAGAAGAAGATCGAGAAGTCGTACCATTCGACGACGGTGCCGAATGCGGCGACGAACATCGACCTGCGCCGGCCTCTCTCCCGCTCGCGGCTGGTCGCCTGAGTGGGTGATGCGGGATGGTTCCGATCCGACGCGGTCATTCCCCGAGCGTACCAGCACGCTCGGACATGGGAACCCGCAAAGGACTTCGGCGAAATACTGCCGAGGATTACGGCGGGGACGGGCCGGAGGCTGCAGCGGGAGGGCGCCGAACACGCCGGCACGGAGGGCAACGACCAAAATTATATTACCGACTAGTAGCATCCTGGCGTCGTGGTGATTACGCTGAAGGATATGGACTCACTTCTCAAACAGGACGTACGCATCCCGGTGCCGAGCCGGTACGGATCCAACGACCTCGAGGGACATCTCTTCCTCCCCACGGCCGACCCCCGTGCGGTGCTGACGATCCACCCGGCGACCGCGACTCCGGAACGCTTCTACTTCTCCTTCGCCGAGGCGGCCACCGCGAGAGGGTTCGCCGTGATCACCTACGGCTTCCGCGGCGTCGGCGATCGAACGGAAGCTCGCGCACATCGGCACATCCGCATGCGCGACTGGATCTCCGAAGATGTGGCGGCAGCGGGCGCCTGGGCGGAGGAGAGATTTACTGATCTGCCGCATACGGCGTTGGGCCACAGCGTCGGCGGGCACGCTCTGCTCCTGGGATACGGCGGTCAGCGCCTGAGTGGAATCGCCACGGTCGCCACAGCGATGGTGGCGGCGCGCCAAATCGCACCCCGCAGCGAGCGATTTCGGGTGGAAGTCGGCCTCGGGGTCTTCGGCAGAGCGATCACTCGGGTGTTCGGGTACATGCCAGGCAGCCGAGTGGGACTCGGTGAGGACATTCCCGCTGCCGCTCTCTACGAGTGGACGAAATGGCTGCGCCGCCCCCACTTCTTCTTCGACGACCCGAGCTTCGATGCCGAGGCACGAGCCTCCCGACTGCGCACACCTGTGCTCGCCATCGGCACCTCAGACGATCCTTGGGCGACGCAGGCGTTCATCGATGCGATCACCGACCGGCTGCGACTGGCCCCGGTGACTCGTCGTACCTTCGCCCCGGAGGAGCTCGGAGTGAAGAGCATCGGACATCACGGCCTCATGCGCAGATCGACCGCCGAGGCCGCCTGGCCGGAGATCCTCGACTGGCTCGACGCGCGAGCAGCCGAAGAATAGGTCACTACCGGAGATTCTCCGCGCCCAGAAGTATCCGATTGCGACCACTTTCCGGTCGCCAGTATCCGTTTGCGACCACTTCTCGGCTGACCGGCCCTCAACTGCGGGCGACGCCGAACACTCTCAGCCGCGGGTGACGTCGACGGACCTCAGCGCCGCGTGACGCCGAACAGCGAGTCGGTGAAGCGATTGCCGAACATGGCCTCCGGATCCAGTCGAGCCCGCAGATCGCAGAAGTCCGCGAATCGCGGATAGAGCTCGTGCAGGTCAGCAGCGGTACGAGTGTGGATCTTGCCCCAGTGCGGTCGGCCGCCGTGCCGGCACAGGATCTCCTCGACGACGCGGAAGTACTCGGCGAAGTCCTCTTTGATGAAGCGGTGGACGGCGATGTACATCGTCTCCCGCCCCGATGCCGTCGACAGCGGCACATCATCGGCGGCGGCGCACCGAACCTCGACGGGGAATGAGATCGCCCACCCCTTGGCCTCGATGACGTCTCTGATCTCCCGAATCGCCTCGGACCCGGAGTCGAAGGGCAGCGCGTATTCCATCTCGTTGAACCGCACCCGCCGTGGGGTGACGAACACATCGTGACCCGGCGCCCGGTACGTCCGGTCTGCCACGACGGACTGAGCGATCCGATTGATCGAGGGCACCACGGCCGGGACCTTGGCACCGAGCTCGACGGCCAGCCGCAGCGCCCCGTTCTCCACCACCTCTTTGTCGAGGAGGTTGAGCCACCGGTTGCGCCCCCCCGCCTCGGCGAGGTGACCCGGCCCGGCATGCCCAGGCTCGACCCGGGTGTTCGTCTTCGTCAGCACCGAATCGGTGTGCGGGAACCAGTAGAACTCGAAATGGTCTGCCCCGCGCATCCGCTCGGTGAGCCCATCGAGGAGCTCGTCGAATCCGGCGACCTTCTCCTCGGCGATGAGGTCGAAGGCAGGCACGCACTGGAGTTCGACCTCGGTGATGACTCCGAGGACGCCGAGGCTGACCCGTGCGAGGTCGAAGATCTCCGGTTCCGCCTCGGCCGACAGCTCCCGTACTTCGCCGTCGGGGCCCATGAGGCTCAGTCCGGTGACGGTCCCGGCGAACCCGGTGAACCCGATCCCGGTGCCGTGTGTGCTCGTCGAGATCGCACCGGCAAGGGCTTGCGGATTGACGTCACCCTGGTTCTCCAGGGCCAGGCCGAAGGGTGCGAGGAGGGCGGGAATGTCCCGCAGTCGGGTGCCGGCGTGGAAGCGGACCCGGTCGGCCGCCTCGTCGACGGCGACGATCCCCGACAGTCCGTCGAGGCTGACCATGACGTCATCGCCGGCGGCCACGGGAGTGAACGAATGCCCGGCCCCGACGACCCGCAGACGGTCCCCGGCCGCTGCAGCGGCCGTGACGATTCCCGATAGCTCTTCCGCCGAGGCGGGGCTCGAGAATGTGTGCGGATGTGCGTGGACGTGCCCGGCCCAGTTCCGGAACGCTCGTCGCTGCGCGGTCCGAGCGCGCGCTTGAGTGCTTCGGCCTCTGTTCATCGTGCTCACAGCACCAGTCCCTCTCCCCTGTATGTCGACCAGGTGTCGATGATCGTCGATCCCGAGACGACGAGGAATTCGTTGAAATGTTCGGCCAGTTCGCCTGCTTTCGCATGCCTGAACCACACGAGATCCCCGATGCGCAGCGATTCCGTGCCGGGCCCGGTCAGCGGAGTCTGCACCTCGCCGGGACCCTCGAGACCGGAGTACTCGAGGCCCGGCGGCCAGGCGATGGTCGGCAGCCGGTCGGAACCAGGAACCCCCGACGCGATGAATCCGCCTTTGAAGACCGTCACCCAGCCAGGGCCGGGCCTGCGCACGACGGGCGTGGCGAAGTACGCGGCCGGCCGATGCCGGAAGTGCGTATAGCCGTCGAAGAGTCCCGGGGAGAAGAGGCCGGATCCGGCGGCGAGTTCGGTCAGAGTGCCCTCGACGGAGCTGGATTCGAACGAACCGGTCCCCCCGCCGTTGACGAATTCGAGGTCGGCAACCTCGCGGACTGCGGCGATGACGGCTGCTCGCCGTTCGGCGAGTTCGGTGATCGAGGCCTTCTGCATAGCGCGCACGATCGTCTGCCGCACCGAGCGTCCGGCATCGGCGGTGCCGGCGATCTGCCCCTCGTAGAACATCATCCCGACGAGGTCGAAACCGGGCCGCGCCGCGACCTGCCGGGCAAGCGCGATGGCCGCTCGCCCGTCACGGATCGGCGAGCGCCTGGCCCCGATATGGACGCGGTCGCCCAACCAGGATTCGGCCGGTCGATAGGAGGAGTCGACGTCGATGCACACCCGCACCGAGGCGGCTCCCGCCTCGGTGAGGTTCTCTCGGACGTCGTCGATGATGTCGAGGTGGTCCACGGAATCGATCATCAGGGTGATGTTCGTGCACGCTCCCGACTCGGCGAACATCCGACTCAGGGAAGCTCGGTCGAGGCTGGGATAGCCGATCACGATATCGCGGATGCCGCGGACGTGGAGGAACAGCGCCTCGGGGACGGAATAGGCGAGCACCCCGGAAAATGCGGGATGGGCGAGCGCCCGGTCGATGGCGGCGGGCACGCGCAGGGACTTCGTGGCCAGGCGGATCGGCAGTCCGCGAGCCCGTTCGGCAAGGGCGTCGAGGTTCGCGTCGAAGGCGTCGAGATCGAGGACGGCGGTGGGTGCGCCGGTCCCCTTCAGCGCCCTCCGCAGATCACTCGAAACCATATTCGGTAGTCTAGCCTGCGATGACCTACGTCACAGAAAGAGGAAGCCGATGAGTACAAAGACCACCGCACGCACCTCCGAAGCAGACGCTGCCGGGACCCCTTCCGCGCATGTCACCGCGGCGCTGCGGGACTTCCTCGACACCGATCCGTACGCTGACGCCTCCGGCTCGGGCGAGGTGGTGCGCGGAGTCGAGCCGTTCACCGGCCAGGAGGTCGACAGGTTCGCCCGGAACACTCCCGAAGATATCGAGGCTGCCTACGCCACCGCGCGCATTGCCGGCGAAGCATGGGCCGCTCAGTCGGTCGAGCACCGAGCGAAGGTGCTCACCCGACTGCATTCCGCACTGGTCCGCAATGAGGATCTGCTCCTCGACATCATCCAGTACGAGACCGGCAAGGCCCGCATCCACGCCTATGACGAGATCCTCGATACCTTCAATGTGCTCCGCCACTACGGGGTGATGGCCGCCCGCTATCTGCGCCCCGAACGACGGCGCGGAGCCATCCCCGTGCTCACCCGCACCGAGGTCACCCGCACCCCACTGGGCGTGATCGGCTTCATCACACCATGGAACTACCCGCTGACCCTGGGGGCGACCGACCTGTTCGCCGCCCTGACCGCCGGCAATGCCGTCGTCCACAAACCCGACTCGACGACGACGCTGACCTCGGTGTTCATGCGCAGGCTGGCGATCGCCGCCGGCCTGCCCGCCGAGGTCTGGCAGCTCGTGCCCGGGCCCTCCGCCGAGGTCGGACCCGCGCTCATGGCCGGCGCCGACGGAATCTCGTTCACCGGGTCGACGGCCGCTGGGCGGTCGATCGCCGCCGAGGCGGGTCAGCGTCTGCTCCCCGCCGCACTCGAGCTCGGAGGCAAGAATCCCCTGATCGTGGCCGCCGATGCGGATCTGGAGAAGGCCGTCGAGGGTGCTGTGCGCGGATCGTTCTCGTCGGCCGGGCAGCTGTGCATCTCCATCGAGCGCATCTACGTCCACGAGGACCTCTATGAGACCTTCTGCGCCCATTTCGCCGAGGCGGCCCGTGCCTACCGTCTCAGCGCCGCGTTCGAGTACGGCCCGGACATGGGCACCTTGGCGGGACCGAAGCAGCTCGAGACGATCACCAACCATGTCGAGCAGGCGCGCAGCGCCGGTGCCACGGTTCTCGCCGGAGGACACCCGGTGCCCGATCTCGGCCCCTACTTCTACGCCCCGACCGTGCTCACGGATGTTCCTCCTGAGGCGGAGCTGCATCGCGAGGAGACCTTCGGTCCCGTCGTCTCCGTCTATTCGGTGCCGTCGGATGCCGCGGCGATCGCTGCGGCCAATGACAGCGACTACGGACTCTCGGCATCGGTGTACTCACGCTCCCACGGGCGTGAGATCGCGCGGCAGGTCGAGGCCGGAATGGTCAACATCAACGAGGTCTACCCGGCCAGCTGGGGATCCATCGACGCACCAGCCGGCGGAGTCAAGGCCTCGGGAATGGGCCACCGGCACGGCCCTGAGGGCCTCTTTCAGTTCATGCACTCGCACACGATCGCGCAGCAGCGCCTCCACCCGATCGCACCGGCCGGCCCCCTCGACCAGGCGAAGTTCGCGAAGGCCATGACCGGGGCGCTGCAGGCCATGCGGTCCCTGCGCATGAAGTAGACCGGCGAATATAGGTGGGGGTCAGTTGACGTTGTCGAAGAATTCGTGCGCCACCGGCACGGCCGCCTCGGCGCCGAATCCGCCGTCTTCGACGAGCACGGCCACGGCCAGGTCGCCCTGGAATCCGGCGAACCACGAATGGGTGCGCGGCGGGGAGTCATTGCCGTATTCGGCTGTTCCGGTTTTGCCGTGGACGGGATCGCCGGGAACGTCCTTGAGATCGGTGGCGGTGCCCTCGGTGACGACCGCTCGCATCATCTTCGAGATCTCCTTCGCCGCTTGGCCATCAAGGGCCGGAGGATCGTCAGCCCCTTCCGCACCCGACTCGTCGACGCCGGCATCGTCGAGGGCATCACCGAGCACGAGCTGCGGGTCCACGGTCTCCCCGGCCTGCACCGAGGCGGCCATCGTCGCCACGGACAGCGGGCTCGCCTGCACCTTGCCCTGACCGATCATCTGCGCAGCATGCGTGACCTCGTCGTCGTCGGCCGGCACCGAGGCGGTCTTCGCTCCGATGCCCAATGTCGCAGCCGTCATGCCCAGCTGCTCGGCTGCTGCGGTCAGGTCGTCGCCGGTGACCTCGTCCCCGGAGGAGACGAAAGCGGTGTTGCACGAGTGTGCGAAGTCGCTGGCGAAGCTGACGTCGCCGAGCACTTCATCTTCGGCGTTCTTGAACCTCTTGCCACCGACCGTCGCTGTCTGCGGGCAGTCGATCGTGTCGTCCGGCTTCACTCCGGATTCGAGGAGCGCGAGGCCCGAAGCGATCTTGAACACCGAGCCGGGAGCGTACTGGCCGCTCAGCGCTCGGTCCCAGGCCGCTCCTTCCGGGTCGTGGTTGGCCACGGCGAGGACGTGACCGTCGCTCGGTCGGATGGCGACGAGAGCTGTCGGTTTCCTGCCGGTCGCAGCCGCCTTGTCCGCGGCTTCTTGGATCCGCACATCGAGGGTGGTCTCGAGATTCTCGCCGTCTTCGGCTGTGAAGGCATGGAGACTCGTCAGCTTCGTCGTTCCGCCCGTGTCATCGCTCGCATCGCCTTTCGCGAAGACTTCGACGCCGCCGGGTCCGCTCAGCCGATTGTTGAATGTCTTCTGCAGACCCGTGCGGCCGATGATCTCGCCGGGGATGATCGTGGCCTGGGATTTCTCGATGTCGTCGGCGCTGGCCTGCCCCACGGAACCGAGGGTGGCCTGGGCGAACCCGCGGGACCGGGTCAGGGTCTGGGTATCCTCGGTGAACAGCACTCCCGGCAGATCGTGGATGGCGTCCTTGACCGACTTGTAGTCGCCTTCGCGCAGCGTCACGACGGGGACGAGCTGGTTGCCTTCGGCGTCATCGACGGACTTCTCGAGATCATCGGCGTCGAGGTCGAGGGAGTCGACACCGTCGTTGAGTCCGCTGACGAGTCGGCCGATGGTGTCGGGTTCGAGTCGATTCGGGTGGACGCCGATGTCGACGACCTTCTCCTCCTCCATGAGCACTTCATCATCGGCACCGAGGATGTTCCCCCTCCTTCCCTGGTTCGCGCGCAGTTCGAAGCGACCGCCCTTGCCGAGCTTCGGGTGGATGGCCTTCTCCGTGAGATCCGCCCACCAGAAGAGCCCGTTCTTCTCCAGGGGCAGCTGCGAACTGTACTCCCAGGACTCTCCGTCGTTGTTCGCCCACGTCCAATCGAGTGTGGCCAGGGTCCGACCGTCGGCCTCGGTGATGTCGTCGACGGTGACCGACCGCAGGTCGACCTTCGTGCCCAATGCCTTCGTGACGCGGTCGAACAGGCCCTGGGCGAGGTCCTTCTCATGCCAGATGTCCGAGCTCAGCTGCTCTTCGGCGAGGTCGTGGGCGGCCGCCTCGGCGGCGGAGGACTTCGTCATCGGCAGCCGGAAGAGAGCGAAGACTCCGGCTCCGGCGAGCAGCACGAGGACGAAGGCGACGGCCAGCCAGACCCGGGACTTCTTCGACATGGAACCATCCTCTACCGGGGTTCGCCCGATGTCCATTGCCCTGCGGCGAGACCGGCGCAACGTCGGCCCCACGACCGATTGTTGGGGCGATCCACGGCGGTTTCGGCGTTCAGAACGCCGTGGATCGGCCCAACAGTGCTTGCGGCGTCGGTCACGGGCGCGGTGACAGAGCGATCAGCCCGCGGCGTCGGTCACGGTCGGCTGCTCGCGCAAGTAATCCGCGGTCAGCCTGCGTCGGGGACGACGGTGTATTCGAGGACGGGACGACCGGCCGAACCGTATCGGGGACGGCGTTCGAGCATGCCGGCGTCGGCCATGGATTCGAGGTAGCGGCGAGCGGTGACTCGGGAGACCCCGAGCCCTTCGGCCAGCTCTGCTGCGGACTGGCCGGGATTCTCATCGAGCAGGCTCTTCACCTCGGCTTGGACCGCATCGGGCACTCCCTTCGCGGTCGCCGCCACGGTGTGCGTGCGCAGGGCCGAGATCGCTTTGTCGACCTCGGTCTGGGTGACCTCGCCGTCGTTCGAATCCCCGCCGAGGCGGTTGCGGAAGGACGAATACGCCTCGAGTTTGGATTTGAAGACGGGGAAGGTGAAGGGCTTGATGATGTACTGGGCGACGCCGTAGGACAGAGCCTCCTGCACGATCTGCATATCCCTGGCAGCGGTGACCGCGATGATGTCGACGTCGACGCGTTGGCCGCGGATAGCGCGGCAGACCTGCAGCCCGTGCCCGTCGGGCAGGTTCATATCGAGGAGGACGAGATGGACGCCGGAGGGATCGAGGCCGTAGATCTGGCCTGTGAGAGCAGCCATCGCCTGAGTGGCATTCTTCGCCACTCCGGCGACGTGATAGCCGTCGATGCGGTCGATGTACTTCGCGTGAGCACGGGCGGCGACCACCTCATCCTCGACGACGAGCACACCGATGCTCGATTCAGGCGCAGTTGTGTCCGACATGCCGCCAGTCTATCTTCACCCGTTTGACAGCGTCCCGGATCGTGTTGCAGTCCCGTCACATCCGGTTCCGGTCCACCTGGGCGGTGCCGGCATCACCGGCGATCACCCGCCCCTATCCGCCCCGCCCCTATCCGACCTGCCCGTCGCCGGACTGTCCGGAACCCGACCTGCCTGCCGCGGTCTGACCCGCCCCGATCTGACCCACATTCCCCGGGTCGGGCAGCCACACCGTGAGCACTGCGCCCTTGAATCGGTCGCAGTCCTCCCCGTGGCCCTGCACGTCGACGGCTCCCCCGAGGCGGCGGATCGCCTGCACGACCAGGGACAGCCCGACCCCGCGGGTGCCCGTCTGCTGGCGACCCTGTCCCTGGTCGGTCTCGACGCCATCGTGCTTCGTCGACCAGCCGCGCTCGAAGATCGCGTCGAGGTATTCCTCGTCGATTCCCGGGCCGTCATCGCTGACCTCGATCGTGAATCCGCCGGGACCGCCGGAGCCGGAGAGTTCGACATGGACTCTCTTGTCCTCGGGCAGTACGTCCTGCCTGCTCAGGGCGTCGAAGGCATTGTCGACGAGGTTGCCGAGGATCGTTGCGAGGTCGCGATCGTCCCCGCCGAGGTTGCCCGTGAGGTCCGCGGTGTCCACCGTCATCTCGATGCCCGCCTCGGCGGCTTGGGCGATCTTCGACAGCAGCAGCGCCGAGAGGACAGGATGGTCGAAGGTCATCGACCCGTCACCGTTGACCCGGTTGAGATCGTCGATGTCCTTGGCCGCGAAGTCGATGGCCTCATCGACGTGCCCGGTCTCGAGCAGGGACACGACCATGTGCAGCCGGTTCGCGTATTCATGGGTCTGCGCGCGAAGGGAATCGGAGAAGGAGCGCACGGAGACGAGTTCGCCGGAGAGCTCGGCCAGCTCCGTGTGATCGCGCATGGTCACGACCCACGTGTCGCTGGCCGCCTCGGTGGGCTGCTGATTGACGACGAGGACACGGTCGTCGGTGTAGTGGATCTCGTCACGAGCCCACCGTCCGGAAGCGAGCAGATCGTGCAGCGCCTCGGGCAGGTCGAGTTCGCGCAGCGGCATCTCCTCCGCCGAGGTGGGGCCCGAGTCCGCATCGTCGCCGGCGGGCGGCATGCCCAGCAGTTCCCGGGCCTCGGTGTTGATGAGCACGATCCCGCGGGCTCGGTCGACGAGCAGCAGTCCTTCGGAGACGGCCGTGAGCACGGAGGAGTAGAAGTCGAGCATGCTGCGCAGCTCGTCGGCACCGTAGTCACCGGTGACCCTGCGCAGTCCCCGCGATGTCACCCAGGACGAACCGATGCCGAGGACGAGGGTGAGGACGGCGATGCCGATGAGCCATTTGCCCTGCGCCAGGAAGCCTTCGCGGACCGAATCTGCGGAGCTGCCGACGATGACGGCGCCGACCACGGTGTCCGATCTCAGTCCGTCGACGCCGACGTGCTCGGCGTAGACGGGGGTGACGACGTACATGGTGCCGTCGGCCGGGCCGCCGTCGTTGATGAAGCGCACGGTCGACCTGCCATTCTGCAGGGCCTGTCCGTCGACGGCCTGGGCCAGCTGGTCGATGGAGTCCTCGGGGATCTTCCCGGAATCCGCCGAGGCGGTCTTCGCTTCCAGCGCCTGCTGGCGTCCGGGTGAGCCCAGGGTCGGTGGGGTGAGGAGGAAGTCGATGGGCACGACCGCGGCGATGTCGAAGCCGTATTGGCTGATGACGTTGTCCAGCAGCGTCTGAACGTCGTCGCGGGATTCGGAGTCGAGGTAGTCGTCCTGGCCGACGTCACCGGTGCCGACGAGGCCCAGTGACATCGAGATGTTGTCCGCGGCCGACCGCAGCAGGTCCTGTTCGCGCTTCGTGTTGAGCTGGGAGAGCTGGAGGTAGAGCAGACTCGTCGTGAGCACCATGATGCCCACGAGCATGATCGAGTTCGCGAACATGATCCGCCCGGCCGCGGAAAGGCGGACCCACCGACTCAGGCGACCCACCGGTCCGGCGGGCCCCTTCGACAGCACGGTGCGCTTCTTCTTCGGCATGGAATCCATTGTGCCACCCGCCCAGCCGCCGTCTGCCTGATCGGGCCGGCAGCTCATTCGGCGGGTTCAGAGGGCCGGCTGGGTCAGTCCGCCTAGTCAGTCAGCCGCGCCATTCCGGCCGGTCGGCCTGCCGGGTTCAGAGCGTCAGGCTGATGGGCCCGGCGGGGACCGCGGAGCACACGAGCACCTCGTCGCTCTCGACGCGGGCGGCGGGTTCGATCGGATAGAGCACGGACCCGGCGGCCAGGGTCACCGAACAGGTTCCGCAGGATCCGCCTCGGCAGGAGCTCGGCGAGCGGAATCCGCGCGCTTCCAAGGATTCGAGCAGGGTGCCTTCCTGCGGCTGCCAGACGAAGCTCGTGCCCGATTCCTCCAGTGTCACCTCGGCGGGCGAGCATGCGGCGATGGCCTCGCTCATCCCCGTGTTCGGAGAGGCGAAGGTCTCCTGGTGGACGGCGGGAACGCCGGCCTCGTCAGCGGCGGCGAGCACGGCCGCCGTGAAGTCGCGGGGTCCGCAGACCATGACGTTGTCACAGCCGGCCACCCAATCCACGAGCTCCCGGTGGCCGGGTCGACCGGCCGTCGCGGTGTCGCGGTGGTGGGTCTCGACGGGCACGGCACCCGAGTGGGCACGGTCCTGCAGCCGGTTCCACAGGCAGGCGGTGCGGTGGTCGCGGTCGACGTGGACGAGGCGGATCCGGTCGGTGGCGGGCAGGTCGGCCAGCCCATCGCTGCGCAGCAGTCCGAGGCTCGGGGTGATGCCGATTCCCGCGGTGATCAGGGCCGTTGTGCCGCCGAAGACGCGGGAGGCGGTCATGGTTCCGTGCGGGCCGGAGGTGAGGATCCGCTGCCCCTCGTCCAGCGACGCCACGGCGCGGGAGCCCTTGCCTTGGGTGCGCACGGCGATGCGGACGATGTCGCCGTCGACGTCGGTGATCGTATAGGTTCGCCAGAACGGTGCGCCGAGGTCGAGATGGACGCGCAGGTTCGTGCCCGGCTCGTCGAATTCGCGGATCCAGCCGAGGTCGTCGCGCAGGGCCACCTCGACGATGTCGTTGCAGATCTGCCGGCGGCCGACGACGGTCATGAACCGCGGAGTTCGTGCGACCTTGACCAGTTCCCGCGGGGCCGGGCCTTCGACCGTGATCTCGTCGCCGGCCGCGACATCGCCGGTCTCGAGGATCTGCCCGTAGATTCCGCAGTGCAGATGCCCGCAGGCGGAGTTGAGCAGACGTGGGACGTTGACGTCGACCTCGGTGGTCGTCGGGTTGACGGTCGTCGCCGGGCAGCGTTCGATCGTCGAACGGATCGCCAGGCGCACGCCGCCGAGGCGGATGATCGAACCGATGAGCGCGAACTCCTCGAACGGGGCGAGTCCGTCGACGAGGATGTTGCCGCGGAACCGCAGCGGGTCGAGCTCGGCTGTGGGAGTGACCGGGTCGTCCGTGTCCGCCGGGTCGACCGCCGTACGACCGGCAGCTTCCGCGCTCAACCCGAGGGCCGCGCGGCCCTCGTCGGTATCGGCGATCGCGGCGACCGTGGCGGGGTTGATGAGCGAGATTCCCGAGCGCTGCGAGTCGAACATCCCCTGATCGGCGACGGCCAGGCAGCGCGGGAATGTACCCTGAGGGGGTATCCGCTCGGAGAGGAACATCGCCGAGGCGGCCCTGCCCTCTTCGTCATCAGTGGAGAAAGTCGTCGACTCCCCCGTCGGGGCCGTGAGGGTCACGGTCGCGGAAATATCGTCGACCGCCTCGGCGGGGGCGCTCCGGCCATCCGGATCAGGTCCGGGCGCGGATTCGGCGCCGACCGCCTCGGGGAGGGTCGTTGCGACCTGCCATTTCTGCAGGTCGGTGTCGTTCTTGAGCACGGTGAAGGCGGAGTACGAGTGCCAGGCGTCGGCGGGGACGTCGAGGCTGCCATTAGTGAACGCCGCGATCCGGTCGCCGCGGATTCCGCGGTCCTTGACCACTCGGGCCTCGGTGAGCTCCTCGGCGGGGAATCCCTTGACCGGGAACCGGAACAGTCTGGCAGCACGCATGATTCGATTGTAGGAGCCGGAGAACACGTCAGGGTCAGGGTGAGAGCAAACGCACAGCCGCCTCGGCGAGGATCGACCTTGATTTATACCCTATAGGGGTATACGGTGTGAATATGACTGAGCAACATGGATACACCCCGCAGAAGGACGCTCTCGCGCGGAGGATGAAGCGGATCGAAGGTCAGGTCCGCGGAATCGGGAAGATGATCGAAGAGGACAAGTACTGCATCGACATCCTCACCCAGGTCTCCGCCGCGACAGCCGCGCTGCACGCGGTCTCCATCAACCTCCTCGAAGAGCACATAGCTCACTGCGTGGTCGACGCCGCCTCATCGGGCGACGACGAAGAAGCGCGGAAGAAGGTCGAGGAGGCATCAGCCGCCATCTCCCGACTCATCAAGAGCTGAGCGGAGGGCCGCGTCCGCCCGATCGGGGTGCGACGACGCCTGAGGCTCTGACATCGGGAAGCACTCACAGCTGATAGGAGAGCACAATGACGACCACCACCATCACCGTTTCGGGAATGACCTGCGGACACTGCGAAGCCGCTGTCAAGGAAGAGCTCGGCGCACTTGCGGGCGTCTCGGACGTCGCGGTTGACCTCAACGCCGGGGGCGATTCCCCGGTCACGATCACCTCGTCGGACGCACTCGACGATGCGGCGATCCGTGCCGCCGTCGATGAGGCCGGCTACGAGGTGAAGTGATGCCTCGCGAGCTCGAGCTCGACATCACGGGCATGACCTGCGCGTCGTGCTCGGCGCGGATCGAGAAGAAGCTCACCCGCCTCGACGGGGTCACGGCGGAGGTCAACCTGCCGCTGGAGACCGCGCATGTGGTCGTCGATTCCGAACTCAGCGACGACGACATCACCGCCGCCGTCGAGAAGGCCGGCTACGGTGCCACGGTGCGCAGCCCCGGCGCGGGCGGTGCCGGTCCGGAGATCGTCGACTACGATCCCCGCCACCTGCGACCGCGCTTCGCAGGCGCCCTCATCCTGGCCGTGCCGATCGTCGCGATCTCGATGGTCATGAGCTGGCACTTCACCGGGTGGCAGTGGATCGTCGCGATCCTCGCCCTGCCGGTCGTCACCTGGGGCGCGTGGCCGTTCCACTCGGCGGCGTACAAGGCTGCCCGCGGTGGATCGACGACAATGGACACCCTGGTCAGCGTCGGCATCACCGTCGCGAGCCTCTACTCGTACTTCACGCTGGGCCGGGCCGTCGCCGACGGTCACGGCTGGGCGATCCCCGCCGAGTACCACGTGTGGTTCGAGGCGGCCGCGGCGATCACGGTGTTCCTGCTCATCGGCAAGCTCACCGAGGACCGGGCGAAGAACCGGGCGACGGCCGCGCTCAAGGCGCTGCTCGACCTCGGCGCGAAGTCCGCGACCGTGCTGCGGGAGGGTGCCGCCGCGAACAGTGGGGCCGCTTCGGGCGGGGCTGCTGCGAATGGCGGCCGTGTCGAAGTGCAGGTGCCGATCGATGAGCTGACCGTCGACGATGTCTTCCTCGTCCGTCCCGGCGAGAAGATCGCCACCGACGGCGAGGTGCTGACCGGTCATTCGGCCATCGACGAGGCGATGCTCACCGGCGAATCCGTGCCGGTCGAGGTCGGCCCCGGAGATTCCGTCACCGGCGCCACGATCAACACCTCCGGTGTGCTCGAGGTCCGTGCCACCCGAGTGGGTGCGGATACGACGCTGGCGGCCATGGCCGATCTCGTCTCTCGTGCGCAGAACGGCAAACCTGCCGTGCAGCGGCTGGCCGATCGGATCTCGGCGGTGTTCGTGCCGATCGTCTTCGGCATCGCCATTCTCACCCTGCTCATCTGGGGCTTCGTCACCGGTGAGTGGGCGGCGGGGCTGCATGCGGCGCTCACCGTGCTCATCATCGCCTGCCCCTGTGCCCTGGGTCTGGCCACGCCGACGGCTCTCGCGGTCTCGTCTGGACGCGGATCCCAGCTGGGCATCCTCGTCTCCGGGCCCGAGGCGCTGGAGTCGACGCGGTCGATCGATACGGTCGTCCTCGACAAGACCGGCACCCTGACCACCGGCGTGATGCGCCTGACCGGAACCGAGCTCTCGCCCGCGGACTTCGATGTCCTGGCCCGATTGGAATCGCGCAGCGAACACCCGATCGCCCGCGCCATCGTCGACGCCGCGCCCGAGATCGTCGGGACGGGTTCAGCGGGAGCCGCCGCGACCGGGACTGTCCCAACTGAGCCGAGCTCGATGGGATCGGCCGAGGATTCGGCCAGGGCCGCCTCGGCGAGGTCGGTCGAAACCGCGACCGGGTCATCGGTCACGGATTTCGAGAACATCGCCGGCGGCGGACTGCGGGCCACGATCGACGGCGCCGAGGTGCTCGCCGGTCGCCCTGATCTGCTCCGGGAACGCGGAATCGCGGTCGACTACCCGACCGATTCGATTCCGCGTGGGGCCACGATCGTCGCACTGGCGATCGACGGTCAGTTCCGCGGGTTGAGCTTCGTCTCCGATGAAGCCAAACCTACGGCCAAGGCGGCGATCGACGAACTGCATTCGCTGGGACTGAGCACCGTGCTCCTGACCGGGGACAATGCTCAAGCCGCCGAGGTGGTCGCCGAGGCTCTCGGGATCACCGAGGTCCGCGCGGATGTCCGCCCGGAAGGCAAGGTCTCCGTGGTCAGCGAACTGCAGGGGCCGGGCCGGGCCGTGGCCATGGTGGGCGACGGGGTCAACGACGCCGCCGCACTGGCCGGCGCCGATCTCGGCATCGCGATGGGGTCGGGCACGGACGCGGCGATGGCGGCTTCGGATGTCACCATGGTCAAGTCCGATCCACAGCAGATCCCGCAGGCGATCCGACTCTCGCGCCGAACCTTGGGGCTCATCAAGGGCAACCTGTTCTGGGCCTTCGCCTACAACACGGCAGCGATCCCGATCGCGGCGTTCGGTCTGCTCGACCCGATGATCGCCGGTGCAGCGATGGCGTTCTCGTCGGTGTTCGTCATCCTCAACAGCCTCCGCCTGCTGCGCTTCAGGTAAGCGCGGCGGGGCGGACCGCGACGGAGCTGCGGCGGGGCCCTCCGGCGACGGAGCTGCGGCGGGCACACGTCGGCCGCACAGCGGTAACCGACAAGCTGCCTCTTCCCGGACTGCGAGCATCACCCACTGAAAGCGCCATAACGCCCTGCAGGAGCAGGGCGTTATGGCGCTTTCAGTGTCTGATGCCTCAGCAGCTGTAGGAAATGACAGTCACGCGAGGTGGTGCCGCGAGAGGGAAGTCGATCCGGCGCCGCAGTGAACGTCTCAGCGGAGGGCCGGCGCGTCTCTGTGCGTGGCGGGGCGTCTTACCGCATGACCGGGTAGGACTGGTTCTGGTTCTGCGTATCCTTGCGCATCACCCAGTTGAGGTAGCTCGTGAAGCCCGACACCAGCACAAATGCGGCTCCGGCGTAGATGAACGCGTAGCCGAAGGCGCGGCCGTCCTGCCAAGCTCGAGTGACGATGATCGCGAGGACGAGAGTGACGATTCCGCAGACGGCGCCGACTTTGATCGCGTCCTTGTAGGACACCGTGCTGGTGGGCTTGCCGCCTGTGGACTTCTTCTTCGGGGTGTTCGTGGGCGCCATGCCGCTCATTCTACCGGTCCGACCTGAGAGCAGTCCCATCCTGTGGGCGAGATCAAATCTCGGTCGACCCCAACTGGAACTTCGATTCCACCGGCACCGAGGTGGGCCCCGCCGACCGTCCATCCCAAGCACCGAGGCGGCCACAAGACGCCTTGAAACCGGCGGACGACACGACGGCAGGTGGATCCGACGACGGCGCTGAGCCCTCTGCGCCGATGATCAGGTGGACTACAGGCTCGGAACAGGCAAAAATGAGGATGTGCCCGTCACTGTCAGACGCGCCTCCGGGGAGGAGCTGCGCTCATTTCACTCCAGCCAGGCCCCGCCTGGCTGTGAATCATGCGCGGACACCACTGCACCGACGACCACCGCCGCAGGCGTCGCAGCCGTCGCAGCCGTCGGCCCCGGCCCCCTCGATATTCCCCACTCGGCATCCCCCCGTCGCACACTCCGCACCTTCACCGCACTCCTCCTCGCGGCAATCATGACTCTCACCGTCACAGCCTGCGGCCCCGATCGCGGCCTCAAGGTCTCCCCCGAGGGCAACCCCTCCCCCTCTCTCTTCGCCCCCAACACCGAGGCAGCCGGCCAGGCGAACGAACCGTTCTCGCTCGACGAGGTCCGCAAGGCCATCGAATCGTCCTCGGGAATCGCCGTCACCGGCAGCGCCACGGAGACCGCCAAGGTCGTCGCCGACTGCAAGGACTGCCTGAAGTTCGCGTCGCCGTTCCTCAGCGGCAAACAGAAGTTCCAGCTGGTCACGGTGGCCAACCCCAAACAGCGGAATGAGATCATCGCCGGCGCTGTCATCAGCGAACAGAAGGGCGAGCCCCGCCTCGAGCTCATCGCCACGGGCAATCAGCTCAAGGTCAGTCCCGGCAGAAATGGGACACTGGTGGTGCAGGAGGCCATGTTCGCTGACGGGGACAAAGCATGCTGCCCCTCCGGCTGGTCGGTGCAGGTGTTCCGCCTGCACGACGGTAGGTTTGAACCAGGTCAACGCTTCACGCGGCTTAATGGAGAAACGTAATGCACATAGTTCTGGTCGAGGATGACGAGGTCATCCGCGAAACGACGCAGATCGGACTCGAACGCTTCGATTACACGGTCTCGGCCTTTGCCGACGGCCGCGAGGGCTACGAGTTCGTCTCCGCCAACGGCGCCGACGTCCTGCTTCTGGATCTCATGCTGCCGACGATGAACGGCGCGTCCATCTGCCGTGCCGTGCGCGAACGTTCGACGATCCCGATCATCATCATCTCCGCCCGCTCCGATGCCATCGACATCGTCCAGGCGCTCGAGGCCGGAGCCGACGACTACCTCACCAAACCCTTCGACATGCAGGTGCTCAACGCCCGCATCCGCGCGGTCGTCCGCCGATTCATCACCACCGGCACCGACCGGTTCGGCTATTCCCCCGCCCCCGAGGCGGATGAGCATCACGAAACCGTCATCGGTCCCGGCGGCATGGTCACCGGCGACGGCATCCCCGAGGTCCTCGGCGCCAGCCCCGGAATGGACACCCGGGATCGGCTGCGAGCGCAGCTCGAATCCGATGACACCTACCTCGGTGCCGGTGGGAAATTCACCACCGCCCCCGAGACAGATGACGACGAAGAGGCGATCGGCGGCACCGGGGTTCCACCCCGCCCGAGCGGCACGCCCACTGTGGCCCAGGAACCGTCCGGCTCCGACGGCGGGCTGGGTCCGTTCCGCACACGACTGGGATCCCTCGTCCTCGACACCGGCCGGCTGACCGTCGAGGTCGACGGAGAGGAAGTCCACCTCACCCCGACCGAGCTGCGCGTCCTCCTGCTGCTGACCGAGCAGCCCGAACATGTGTACTCCCGGGAGAAGATCGCGTTCACGGTGTGGGGATACGAATGGGCCGGTGACTCCCGCGTCGTCGACGTTCACATCCAGCGCCTGCGGAAGAAGATCGGGGCGAACATGATCGAAACCGTTCGCGGATTCGGTTACCGCTTCGCAGGCTGATCGCATGTCGCTGCGCTGGAAGATCTCTCTGCTCATCGTCGCCTCGGTGATCATCGCCGTGCTGTCGTGCTCGATCGTTTTGCGCCAATCCGCCGCACGAGCCGAGGACGACCGGATGCGTTCGACCGTGACGGAGCAGCTGACGAATGCGACGGCCATCTTCTCCGAAACCGGAGTGCTCACCCTCAATGCCCGCATCGACGATCCGGAGCTGCCCAAGGAAGCGCGCAAGTCCGCGCTCAAGGGCCAGAGTGTGACGATCCGGTCCGAGGTCGACGGTGAGGAGATCGTGTGGGCCGCCGCCCCGATCGAGGTCGGTTCGCACACCCAGGTGATCTCCGTGCGCGCCTCGACGAAGGACAGCCAAGAGCTCATCGGCCGCATCGACCAAGCACTGCTGGTGGGCATGATCGGCTCCGCCCTCGTTGTCGGCGGTGTGGGATCGATCGTCGCCGGCCGCATCTCCCGCAGGCTCACCCTCGGCGCTCAGGCTGCCAGGAAGATCGCCGCCGGGGACACGACGACGCGCATCGCCGATGTCATCGACGAATCCGATCAGGAGGTGTGGGCCTTCGCCACTGCCGTCGATACCGCGGTAGCCCGACTGACCGAACGCATCGACTCCGAGCAGCGCTTCACCGCCGACCTCGCGCACGAGATGCGCACCCCGCTGACCGGTCTGGTCAACGCCGCCAACCTGCTCGAAGAGGATTCCCGCCCGGCCGAACTCGTCAAGGACCGGGTCGTGCGCATGCAGGTCCTCGTCGAAGATCTCCTCGAGGTCTCCCGCCTCGACGCCGGCCGCGCCAACCCGGAGTTCACCCGCGTCGACGTCGATCAGGCGATCCGGTCCCTGCTGGGCACGATGGAAGCCTCGGGTGCCCTCGCCGGTCATCAGATCGACACCCATCTGGCGGCGCTGAATTCGACGCTGGTCACCGATGTCCGCCGTTTCGAGCGCATCGTCTCGAACCTGCTCGTCAACGCGATCAAACACGGTGGAGATCCCATCCGCCTGGAGACGAGCACGCGCAGCATCGTCGTCACCGACTCCGGCTCCGGCTACCCACCGGACATCGTCAACACCGGCCCGACCCGTTTCGTCTCCGCCGGCGGCGGCGGAATGGGCCTCGGTCTCGTCATCGCTCAGGGGCAGGCTCGGCTGCTCGGCATCACGCTGATCTTCAGTAACGACCCCGTAACGGGAGGCGCGCGAACCGAGGTGATCTTCCCTGACGAGGAGGCCCAGGATCGCGCGCTCCGGGAGTACATCGAGAGCCGATCCGAATGATTTCGCCGAGGCGGCCCCTCAACTCCATTCAGGGCGCTGACCTGGTCTGATGCCCGGACTCCGAGGTTTCGCTGGACCCAGCCTGGACAACGGCTGACCGACCGCGAGTGCAACTCGTCACCAAAATATGACAGGTTCTATATATTCCCGTTACACTTTTGTGATGTTGTATTGAAGTCGTCGAAACCTCGGCGGTCTTCGACGAGTCACAGTCACACGGAGAGTTATGTCAGAGTCATCATCGACCACAGAACCAACGGTGCGTCGACGGGATCTGCACAGGCGTCGCTCATCGTCCCCGTTCTCACGCGCACGCACCTCGTCGCGCAGCACCGGGGCACCGACCGCGCCTGCATCCACTGACTCTTCTGCCGAGTCCCTGTCGCCCAGGCGCGCAGCAATGGCCGACGAGGCGCGGGCCGCTCAGGCGTCTCCGCGTCGTGCCGCAATGGCGCGTGAAGCAGCCGCGGTCCCCACGACCTTCGGCTCACCGTCTGCCTCGTCTGCCCGTCGGGTCAGCGCAGGAGCCGCCGAGAGCCGCGGGTCCGATGGTGCGCTGCTCAAGTCCGTGCGAAAGAAGAAAGTGCGGACCGTCTCGACTCTGGCAGCCGTCTCAGTGGCGGGTGCCGCCACTGCCGTGACCATGCTGGTCAACAACCTCAGCGGAGGTGCCGAGGTCAAGACCGACCCGACCGCCGCCGGTGAGCCCGCCGCCATCAATGCTGAGAAGGTCAACGCCGACGTCCCGGAAGTCAAGGGAAAGTCATCGATGGAGATCGGCGTGCCGAGCGCCAAGCAGAAGAAGGTCGAAGCCGCGTCCCGCGCTGTTGAGAAGAGCGCCCTGCCCGGCTGCGATGCGAAGCAGAACTTCGACCAGTCCGCCGGCAACGGCGAACTGCCCGACGAGTGGCTGTGCGACCTCGGCAAGGAAGACCACCGACTCCGCGCCGACGCCGCTGTCTCCTTCGCGAAGATGAATGCCGCGTACAAGAAGGACACCGGCAAGGAGCTCGAGATCACGGACTCCTACCGCGACATGGCCGGACAGCTCTCGGTCGCCGGCCGGAAGCCGGGGCTGGCCGCCAAGCCGGGCACCTCACTGCATGGTTGGGGAATCGCACTCGACCTCGGCGGCGGAGTCGCCAACAAGACCGGAGCCTGGAACTGGCTCGTCGAGCACGGAGACGAATACGGCTGGGAGAACCCCGACTGGGCCAAGGCGAGCATGTACGAGCCGTGGCACTGGGAATACACCCCCGCCCGCGACTCGATTCCCGGCAAGTGATCGATCAGCGGCGCAAGGCTCGTCCGTAACGGCGGCGGTAGATGATCTGAGCGAGCCGGACGAACGGTTCGCCGAGTCTCCAGATGCCCAGCCCCGCCCGCGAGACCGACCTCAGGACGAGGAAGACCCGGTCCTCGGCCGTGCGGATGAGGATGAATGACTCCTCTCCGGTGATCGGATGTCCCGGCTTCGTGCCATAGGTGAATCCGCATCGGTCCTCCGCTTCGAAGACGTCGATGACTCGTGAGGGCTCAGGCAGGCGGAAGGGCCCGAGGCGCACGCGGATCGTCGGCTCCTGCCCCGGCTCCACACGAGGCGGCCTACCAGGTCTCACTCCGTCCGCGCGAGCGTCGACATCGGCCGTCGACTCCGCTCCAGCCGCTCGACTGACCATGTCCGCACTTCCGACGAGGACGTCGCCGACGTCCACCTCGATGTCGAAGCCGCTGCGGATCTTGACCTCCCAGTGCAGGAGCTCCTCGGCGCAGCGCTCGAACGTGTCTGTCCCGTGGCCGACGAAGTACGCGGATTCGAAGTGACGGTAGCCGTCGGGACGTTCCAGCCACCTCGGCGAGAGGGGATGCGTCAGCGTCTCCGGGCGCTCCTGTGATTGTTCGGCCATGCCTCCAACCTAACGGACTTGAACCGTCAACCGAACGGACTCGGACCGTCAGCCTAACGGACTCGGACCGTGGGACTCACAGTCCGGACGGCTGTGTGGCGTCGACCGGACGGCCACGTATGATGCCAAGAACAGCGGACCTCAATCGAATGTCCGCTCAGCATCTGAGCCAGGATCAAAGGAGAACCACGTGCGCACAATCAACGGCATCGACGAAATCGAATCGCTCATCGGCCAGGAGCTCGGCTCCTCCGAATGGATGACGATGGATCAGGACGCCATCAACACCTTCGCCGATGTCACCGGCGACCACCAGTGGATCCACGTGGACGAAACGCGCGCGGCCGAAGGGCCCTACGGTGCGACGATCGTCCACGGATTCTTCACCCTCTCGCTCATTCCGAAGTTCTCCACGGAGGTCTTCACGATCGAAGGCGTGTCGATCCGAGTCAACTACGGGCTCAACAAGGCCCGCTTCCTCCAGCCCGTCCTCGTCGGCTCCCGACTGCGCGGAACCATCAGCGTCAAGGACGTCATCCGCGGGGAGAAGGGCACGCAAGTCATCCTCGAACACACGATCGAGATCGACGGCCAGGATCGCCCCGCCTGCGTCGCCGAGGTGGTCACCCTCCTCGTCGAGTGAGCTGAGCGCGACAGGACAGCTGGCACCACTGAGCGTCCGCCGTCTGACGGCAGGATAAGTGTGCGCAGATTGCCCATTTCCAGCTCGGAGTTGGCAATCTGCGCACATTTATCGCGCGGACAGGGTCCGCCGCGGCAGGCAGCGTTGCCTCAGCTCGGGCGGTGGGCGTCGAGCTGTTGGGCGACGCGGATGTAGCCGAGGTGTGAGTACGCCTGCGGGTGGTTGCCCAGGTGCATCTCGGCGACGGGGTCGTATTCCTCTGACAGCAGCCCGGTGGGCCCGAGCAAGTTGTCGACCTGCCGGAACAGATCCCAGGCGTCGTCGATGCGACCGACCTTGATGAAGGCTTCGATGAGCCAGGTCGTACAGATGTGGAATCCGCCCTCGAGCCCGGGCAGCCCGTCATCGTAGCGATAGCGGAACACCGTCGGGCCGACCCGCAGCTCGCGTTCGATCGCATCGACGGTGGACACGAAGCGCGGATCGTCGGCGGCGAGCAGTCCCGAGAGTCCGACGAACAGTGCGGCCGAGTCCAGGTCCGTCTCACCGTAGGCGACGGTGAATGCTCCGACTTCCTCGTTAAAGCCATGCGTGAGCACGTCGTGGGCGATCTCCTCGCGCAGTTGCCGCCACGCACCGGGCGGCTCACGATCGAACCGGTCCGCGATCCGCAGCGCCCGATCGACCGTCACCCAGCACATCACGCGCGTGTACACGTTGTGCTTCGGCGGACGCCTGGCTTCCCAGATCCCGTGATCGGCCTCGAACCACCGTTTGCCCACGGCCTCGACCATCTGACAGGTGAGCGTCCAATAATCCTCGGGCAACTCGCCGAGGTGGTCGCTGAGTTCGTCGAGGAGCTCCGTGACCGGGCCGAACACGTCGAGTTGGACCTGATGTTCGGCGGCGTTGCCGACCCGCACCGGCCGTGATCCGGCGTATCCGGGCAGGTGGTTGAGCACCGCCTCGGTGGTCAGGGCCGAGCCGTCGACGGCGTAGAGCGGATGCAGCTGTTCGGGTGAGACCGTGCGCTCGAGCACCCCCGACAGCCAGGAGAGGAATCCTTCGGCCTCACCGGTGGAACCGAGGGCGAGCAGGGCGCGGACGGTCATCGATCCGTCGCGCAGCCATGTATAGCGGTAGTCCCAGTTGCGGACGCCGCCGATGCCCTCGGGCAGGGAGGTCGTGGGGGCGGCGAGGACTCCGCCGGTGGGTTCGTGGCACAGAGCGCGCAGGGTGATCGCGGAGCGGATGACCTCTTCGCGGTGGTGACCGGGCAGAGTCAGTGATTCGACCCAGTTCGTCCAGAAGTTCAGGGCGCGTTCGCGCACATGATGCTCGCCGCCGGTGGCCATGTATCCGGCGTCGCCCGTGCCCGTCCCGCAGGCGAGGACGAGGACGACGGATCCGCCGGGCTGCTGCGAGGGGACGACGGTCGCCTCGGCGGTGTGGGAGTCGCCGTTCTCGACGATGTCGAAGTCGATTCCGGGGGCGTGGAGTTCGATCGGCTCGGCGGTGCCGAGCACCGCCACACCATCATCGGACCGGGTCATGCGGGTGGGAACCGTGGCGTAGTCGAGCCTGGGTGCGAAGCGGATGCGGGTCGGGGTGTCGCCGGTGAGCACGCGGACGACGATCGTGTCATCGCTGTGCCCGTCGACGGGAGCGAGGTAGTCGACACAGCTCAGTCCGGCCCACCGGGTCTCGAGCAGGGTCGAGTTCCCGAGGTAGCGCTGGGTCAGCGGGGCGGCCCCGTTGGCCGGTGCCACGGCGAAGAATCCTGCCGCCTCGGAGCCGAGGATCTCGGAGAACATCGACGCCGAATGCGGCAGCGGGTGCGGCATCCAGCAGATGCTGCCGGTGGGGTCGATGAGCGCGGTCGACTGTCCGTTGCCGATGAGGCTGTGCCGCTGGATCGGGGTGGCGCGGCGGCCGAAGAACCAGGACTTGCGCAGCTCGAACAGGGCACTGAGGACGGTGGAGACCTCGGCCGGTGAGTCCAGCCGGAAGTCGGCGTGAGTGGGTGCGGTCTGAGTTCCGACCTTGAGCCCGAGGTCATCGGCGCCGAGGGTTTCGAGAGCGAACTCGTCGGCGGTGTCATCGCCGATGAAGACGACGGCTTCCGCCCCTGTCTGGCTGCGCAGACGGGTCAGCGCGTCGGCCTTCGACGACGGTACGACGGACAGGTCGATGACCTGCTTGCCGCGGGTGGGGTGGATCGGGTGGGCGTCGGCGAGCTTCTCGACAGCGGCTTCGATCTCCCGCCGGCCGGCCCCGTCGAGTCCGCGCAGGTGCACGGCCGCGCCAGTGGTCTTGTGCTCGATGACGTCGCGCGGCAGGGCGCGGGTGAGGTCGGCGCGGAAGTCGGCGAGGACCGCCCGCTGCTCTTCGGTGAGCGTGTCGATGGTGAATGTGTCGGTCTCACCGCCGTGGGACCCGAAGAGGTGGACCTCCCGGGGCAGGCGCGACATTGCCGCGAGGTCACGCAGACTGCGACCGGAGATCACCCCCGCCGAGGTGGACGGCAGCAAGGCGAGCGCGCGCAATGAGTCGACCGAGCTCTCCAAGGGAAAGGCTTGGCTGGGGATGTCGACGATGGGGGCAATCGTCCCGTCGTAGTCGGTGGCCACCAGCAGGGATGGGGAACGGGAGAGCGCGAAGAGGCGCCGGAAGAGGACGGGGTCGAGTGCTCGGCTGGCTTCGGCAAGGTCGCCCAATAACTCGGAGGACCTCACCGAGGCGGCGATGGTGGCCAATCGGGATTCGGTTGCGCTCTCGTGCTCGACAGTGCTCATCTCACCTCGGGTGTCTCGGTTGGCTCGGGTGCCGGTCAGGGCTCTTTCTTCACTGGGGTGTCGCTGTCCGGATCGTCCGGATCACCGGAATCGGCCGAGTTGGCGGCCTCGGTCGTGCGATCGGCTTCGCCGGCGGCATCGGCTGGGTTCGACGTGTCCGCGGCATCGGACGGATTCGTATCGTCGGCGGCGTCAGCGGCACCCGAGGGGGCAGCGTCGGTGGGGTCGGCCGCCTCGGCGGGGGTGTCGATCTGTTCGGGCAGGGCACCGAGCTTGGCCAGTTGGCGGCCCTTGCTCAGGCGGGAGTAGCCGCCGATGATGAAGATCACGCCGGCGATGAGGGTCGCCGCTCCTGTGAAGCCGAGGATCGACAGGGCCTCCATGCCGTCGCCGAAGACGAGGATGATGCCGAGCAGGACGTGGACTCCGGAGGCGATGAGGAAATCCGAGGCCATGGGCTGGGACCGCAGCTGCCGGTAGGCCCAGAATTCGAGGGCGCCGTGCAGCAGGGCCCAGATGCTCAGGGCCGCGCGCAGTTCGGCGGGCTGGTCGGCGAGGAAGAGGAAGACGATGGCCGGGATCGCGATGACGGCCTGTCCGAAGATCGCGGTGCGCACGTTCAACGGCGAGCGCACGGCCTGGAAGACCAGGGCCAGGGCAAAGAGGATGAGGTAGCCGATCGCGAGGTGGTCGACAACGTCGGTCGGCAGGCTCAGTTGCAGCGGATTGCTCGAATCGCGGGGCCAGAAGACGGTGACGATGCCGAAGGCGACGCCGAGGATTCCGCGTACGACCATGGGCCAGCCGAGTCGACTCGCTGCGGCAATGGCCTGCGGGGCGGCTTCGTTACGCGGGGCTGTGGATTCGGTGCGCGGATCTTCGGTACTCATCACGGCACCAGTCTAGGTCGCCTGCCTGAGTCTGTCCGATCAGCGTCGGTTCAGGGTCGAGTGAGAGCCGCCTCTTCGCTCTGCATGTATTTACGTAATTACGTATTTCCTGTATTGTCGAAGCATGGAACCAACACCGTCGGCAGAAGATCGCCTCTCCGCTCTCGAACAGCGAGTCGCCGAGCTCGAGGCTGCAGCCGCAGAACCCTCTGCATCGCAGGAGCCCGGCGTGACTCAGCAGAAGGCGGACGGAACGTCGTCGATCAGAGCGGAATCACCGGCGCCATCCGGTTGCCCGGAATCGTCAGTCCAACCCGCCGCCGGGAACACAGCCCTGCCGGGCGACACCGAAACGTTCTGGGCGCTGCACGGGCTCGTCGACCACCTCGGCGAGGAGGGCGGAGTGACCTACACCGGGTACACGACTCCCCCGGGCGGCAACGGTCCCGTGGCGTGGCAGATGGGTCTGAGCAGCGCAGGGCTGGCGCAGATCGATTTCGCCGAGGCGGCCGGATCCTTGGCAGCCCTCGGTCACCCGGTCCGCCTGCAGCTGCTCCAAGCGATCTATGAGGGCACGAGCACCGTCGCCGAGCTGGGCAAGGACGAACGGTTCGGCACGTCCGGGCAGATCTATCACCATGTGCATGCCCTCGCCGGCGCCGGCTGGTTAGAGAGCGCCCGCCGCGGACACTGGCGCGTGCCCGCTCAGCGAGTCGTTCCGCTGCTCACCCTCGTCCTCATCGGAACGCACTGACAGAACCTCTCGGCGGCGGGCCGCTCGCCCACCGCGCGACCCGGACCCGACCATCACCCATTCCACCCCTGCTGACCAGGAGGAACGATGACTGACTCCGATCTCAACCGCACATCTGCGGCTGCGGGACGGCCGCCTCGGCGAGTGTTGATTGCCGTGATCGCGGCAACCGTCACAGCCGCCGTGCTCGCGGCGATCACCCCGTGGCCGCGCGGCTTCCAAGGCACGCCGACAGGGGACGCCGAGCTCATGACCGAACTCGGGGACGCGCTCGGCAGCCAGCATTGGCAGCATGTGGCCGCGGCCCACATCGACGGAGACGCAGTGACCTTCGCGGGCACCGGAGCCGAGGAGCACACCGAGTTCGAGATCGGCTCAATCACGAAGACGTTCACGGCCGCCCTCTTCGCCGAGGCGATCGACCGGGGCGAGGTGAAGGCGGACACCCGCCTCGGCGAGGTCTGGCCGAACCTGGAGGGGAAGGTCGCCGAGGTGACGCTCGAGTCGATTGCGATGCAGCGGTCGGGGCTGCCCTCCCAGGAACCCGCTCCGAGCTTCAGCGACGGGGTGATGAGCGTGCTGTCGAACTACCTGCACACCGACCCGTACCGCGGGGACGCCGGGGACATCGTGGCTAGCCTCAACGACGTGGAGGTGGGCGAGCCGGAACCCGAGTATTCGAACTACGGGTTCGCCGTCCTCGGCCAGGCCCTCGCCGAGGCGGCCGGGCGGGACTATTCCGAGCTCGTTCGCGACCGCCTCACCGAACCCTTGGGGATGAATGAGACGTTCGTTCCCGACTCCGCTGACGGCCTGTCCCATGGGTTCACGGCATCGGGGCTGCCGGCCGCTCCGTGGACTCTCGGCGGCTCGGCATCTGCTGGCGCGATTCGATCGACGACCCATGACCTGTCGATCTGGCTGCGAGCTGTGAGCGACGGAACCGCGCCCGGCGCCGAGGCGGCCGAACCTCGAGCCGACTTCGAGGACGACCGCATCGGCTGGGCGTGGTTCACGACGACGCACGACGGCTCGACCATCACCTGGCACAACGGCGGCACCGGCGGCTTTCGGTCTTTCCTCGGCTTCGACAGGGAGAGCGGTGGCGGCATCATCGTCCTGAACGACTCAGCCAACGACGTCGATGAGGCCGCGACGCTCATCGGTGCCGATGCCGGCGCGGATTCCGGCACCACGGCCGAAACCGAAACCGCGTCCGAAACCGGGGCAGCATCCGGGAACGAAGGCTCGGCGAAAGGAGTACGCTCATGAGTCCCGAACTCGTCTCAGCAGTGATCGGAGCCCTCATCGTGGCCTGGGGCGCATTCACAGCGTGGCGGGCGCCCCGCGCGACGTCCCGGATCGGACTGCTCTCGGGGATGGTCACGGCGGTCGTATTCGTGCTGCTCATCCGCCTCATCACACCGTTCGGAGGCTGGGAGAGCTGGTTCATCTACGTCTGGCTGACCGGAATGCTCGTCATCGTCGTCTCCGTCTTCCGGGCCGCGCTCGTCTGGGCGGACCTGCCGTGGCGATCCGACGATGCGAAGGCACGCCGGAACGAAGCGAGCGGGCTCGGCTTCTCCGCCCTGCTCGCGCTCCTCATCGCCGGCGCCCTCGTCCTCCCCGGGCTCTTCCTCTGACGGAGAGTGCCCGGCTCCGCGAACGGCCGACCACGGCGGCCCGCGTCGGCCCGAGTCGGTCTCTATGTGCCCTACTGCCCCTTGACGGTCAGTGTGCCGCCGCTTTCGGAGACCTCGTACTTCGGCAGCGGTTCCTCGGCCGGACCGGAGATCACCTCTCCGGTTGTCACCGAGAAGTTCGAGGAATGGCACGGGCAGATAATGGCCTCCTCGGTGATGCGAGTGACCTGGCAGCCCTGGTGGGTGCACACCGATGAGAACGCGAAGAACTCGCCTTCCTTCGGCTGAGTGATCACGTAGGTGTCCTCGATGACGGTGCCGGAACCGACAGGAACGTCGGATGCCGGCAGGCTCGAGTCCTTCGTCGGCTCCGCATCCTCGTCGGACGAACACGCCGAGGTGGCCGCCACGGAACCGCCGATGACCGCCACCGTTCCGGCCACGCCCGCTGTCTTCATCACACGACGTCGGGTCGGATCCGCTGGTGCGGTCGGGTCGGTGTCGGCTGGGCTGTTCGGGGTCGTCGTCATCGGAATCTGCTCCTTCTCGCGGGTGCGCACAATCCGCCATGTGCTCACGCAGGCATGGGCTTTTCAGTTCCAGCGTACAATCGCAGTCGGTTCACCGCCTGCAGACAGCTGTCAGGATCGAAGGGCACCGGATCGGTCCTCGGACGATCGGGGCAATGGGTGGGGTGGGCCGCCTCGGCGAGCGACGATTGCGGACGGAAAAGGGGTACGGTAGTGGCCGACGAAACGGCGGCGGCACACCGGCGGCACCCGGAAGCGCGCGTCGCGACGGGATGGGGATTGGCCGCCTCGGTGTACGTGTTCACTGTCGTCATGATGGGCACCACCCTGCCCACGCCCCTCTACCCGCTCTATGAGGAGCAGTTCGGGTTCGGCACCGCATTCACCACTCAGCTCTTCGCGATCTACGCGGTCGGTGTCATCGGCGCGCTCGTCGTCTTCGGTCGCCTCTCCGACGGACTGGGGCGTCGGCCGGTGCTCAGCCTCGGGGTGATCTTCTCGATCGGCTCGGCGGCGCTCTTCCTCATCGGCTCCCACATCGGCCTGCTGTTGGCCGGCCGGGTCCTGTCCGGGCTGGCCGCGGGGATCTTCACGTCGACCGCCACCGTCACCGTGCTCGAGAACGCGCCGGCCGGTCGCGAACGACTCGCCGGATCCTTGGCGACGGCGGCGAATATGGGCGGGCTGGGACTCGGGATCCTGTCCTCCGGACTGCTCGCCCGATTCGCTCCCGCTCCCCTGCTCACGCCGTTCCTCGTCAATGCGATCATGCTCATCATCGCCGGGGTGGCGCTCATCCTCGTGCGGGACCGGACGCGCGGCGGGGCGACGGCTGTGCGGTTGCAGCTGCCGGGGGTTCCCGCCTCGGCGAAGCGCATGTTCCTGGCCGCCTCACCTGGGGCGATCACCGGCTTCGCGGTGTGCGGGCTGTATTCGGCGATCGCGCCGAGCTTCATCGGTCAGACCCTGCACGTGACGTCGACCGCGGTCACCGGCGCTGTTGTGTTCCTCCTCTTCGGCGCCTCGGCGACCGCGCAGGTGCTGTTGCGCGGGTTCAGCGACCGCCTGCTCATCGTCGGCGGGACCGTGACCATGATCGTGAGCATGGGTGCACTGGTCTTCGCACTCATGGCGGGGTCGCTGCCGGTGCTCATCGTCTCCGCAGCGTTGGCAGGAGCCGGGCAGGGGCTCGTCTTCATGACCGGTATGCGCGCGATCACCGCGGTGACTGCGCCCGAGCACCGCACCGAGGCGACCACCTCGTACTTCATCCTCGCCTATGTGTTCATGTCGGTTCCGGCGATCGGTGCCGGATTCCTCGCCGCCGAGGTGGGACTGGCGAATGCGACCGTCGTCTTCGCCGTCGCTGTGGCCGTGGTGTGCGTGTTGGGCCTCGTGGCGGCACGGAGGTTCGCGGGCCGTTAAATATGGGATTGCCGGGTGCTGTGGGCTGTCTCCGGTGGAGGTTCGGGTCAGTGACGTGAACTAGGGTGGGAGCCATGACCTCCGCAGCCACGACCTCCGCCCTCGATGTCCTCCACGATGTCTTCGGCTATGAAGAGTTCCGGGGCCAGCAGGCGGCCATCGTCGACCAAGTCGTCGGCGGCGGGGATGCGGTCGTACTCATGCCCACCGGCGGCGGAAAATCCCTGTGCTATCAGATCCCGGCCCTGGTCAGGCACGGTACAGGTGTCGTCATCTCCCCGCTCATCGCACTCATGGCCGATCAGGTCGCGGCACTGGAGAATCTCGGCGTGCGGGCGGCCTATCTCAACTCATCCCTCGATTTCGAGACCGCCCAACAGGTCGAACAGCAGCTGCTCGCCGGAGAGATCGACCTGCTCTACCTCGCGCCCGAGCGTCTCGTCCTGCCGCGGACGATGCGACTGCTCGAGCAGGCACAGATCTCCCTGTTCGCCATCGACGAAGCCCACTGCGTGTCCCAATGGGGACATGACTTCCGCAGCGACTATCTGGGACTCGGCGTCCTGGCCGAACGATTCCCGGATGTCCCGCGCATCGCACTGACGGCCACGGCCACGCCGGCCACCCACGCCGAACTCACCGAACGACTCCACCTCCAGGACGCCGACCACTTCGTCGCGAGCTTCGACCGACCCAACATCACCTACCGGATCGAGCCGAAGGCCTCGGCGAGATCGCAGCTGCTGAACTTCATCACCACCGAACACCCCGGGGATTCGGGCATCGTCTACTGTCTGTCCCGGCGCGGGGTCGATCAGCTGGCCGAAGCACTCGTCGCCCGCGGCCTCACAGCCCTGCCGTACCACGCAGGGCTGCCCTCCGAGGTGCGGGCGGAGAATCAGGCGAGATTCCTCCGCGAGGACGGCATCGTCATGGTCGCCACGATCGCCTTCGGCATGGGCATCGACAAACCCGATGTCCGCTTCGTCGCCCACCTCGATCTGCCCCGCTCGGTCGAGGGCTACTACCAGGAGACCGGTCGAGCCGGCCGTGACGGACTGCCCGCGGATGCGTGGATGGTCTACGGCCTCGGCGATGTCGTCTCCCAACGTCGACTCATCGAATCCGGCGAAGGCGACCAGGTGTTCAAACGCCGCCAGATGAGCCACCTCGATTCGATGCTCGCCCTCTGCGAGACAGTCGACTGCCGACGTGTGCAGCTGCTGCGGTACTTCGATGAGGAATCCGCACCGTGCGGCAACTGCGACACCTGCATGACACCCCCAGTGACCTGGGACGCGACCGTGGCCGTGCAGAAGCTTCTGTCGGCCGTCATCCGCCTCGACCGAGAACGCGGGCAGCGTTTCGGTTCGGGCCAAGTCATCGATGTGCTGCGCGGCAACGACAATGACCGGTCCCGGGCCTCGGACCATGAGAGCTTGAGCGTCTGGGGCGTCGGCGACGACCTGTCCGAGAGCCAGTGGAAGACCGTCATCCGGCAGGTGCTCGCCCGCGGCCTCCTCGAATCCCATGGTGACTACGGTGTGCTTGTGGTCGGCGAGAACGCCGGCCCCGTGCTGCGCGGAGAAGAGGAGATCTCACTGCGTGTCGACCCGGTGAAGAAAGCCGGAGCGAAGAAGGCCGGATCAAGTCGCCGAGGCGGCCCCGAGGTCGAGCTCGACCCCGCCGATGCCTCCCTGTTCGAGGCACTGCGCTCCTGGCGAGGAGAGCAGGCGAAGGAGCAGGGCGTGCCCGCCTACGTCGTGTTCCCCGATGCCACGCTCTACGGCATCGTCGAGGTCAAGCCGACGACGATCAGCGAACTCGGTCAGGTCAGCGGAGTGGGTCTGAAGAAGCTCGACCGCTACGGCGATTCCGTGCTCGAGGTGCTCGCCGCCCAAGCAGGCTAGACCGCCTCGGGCCCCTCAAACTCCCCATTTGCTATCTGACGGCGGCCCAGCAACCTCGCGCCGGGTTGCTGGGCCGCCATCGGGTAGTTCGACTTCCTAGTCGGCCCCGGATCGGTTTCGGGCTGATCATACTCAGTTCTGCTCGAAGGCCTCGGGACCCTGCTCGGCTGCTGCCGGGTCCATCCACATGAACTCGAGGATGTTGCCGTCGGGGTCGGTCATGCTGATGCCGTACATGAACCCGAGGTCCTGCGGTTCTTTGTTCTCCCCTCCGCCGGCGTCGAGGATCGAGGCGCGCATCGCATCGACCTCGTCGCGGGATTCGCGGCTCATCGCAGTCAGCGCCTGTGCCGCGGTGTGCGGGTCGACGATCGGTTTGTCCGTGAACGTGGCGAGGTAGTCCCGGGTGAGGATCATGAAGAAGATGTCATCGGTCCATTTGATGCACGACGCATTGTCATCGGTGAACTCGGGCACCACCTCGGCGCCGATGGCTTGGTAGAAGGTCTTGGCACGCTCGAGGTCGGTGGTCGGAAGGTTGACGAAGATCTGGGTCATGACTGCTCCCTTGCAGTGACGGCGGCGGATCGGGAGACGCGACACCGGACGGTCCACGACAGCCGGATGGCTGGACGGTGGGACTTCGATTCTTACCGCGCCCAGACCCCCTGTCAACACCCATTTGCTACCCGACGGCGGCACAGCAACCTGGCGCGAGGTTGCTGTGCCGCCGTCGGGTAGTCCTGGGAGGTCAGTTGGTCTTCGTGACGGTGACGTCGATCGGGGTCGGGTTGGTGAAGATGTCGAAGACGGGGCAATGAGCGTCCACGGTCTCCTGCAGCTTCTGGTAGTCCTCGTTGCTGTCGGGTCCGGCGATGTTGACGCTCACGCGCACGGACGAGAATCCGGGGCGCACGGTCTCATCGGCGCCGAAGAGTCCCCGCACATCCAGGTCGCCTTCAGCGCTGACATCAAGTTCGTCGATGGTCAATCCGAGGTTCTGGGCGTAGAGGCGGTAGACGACGACCTGGCAGGAGATCAATGCGCCGAGGGCGTACTCGACGGGATTCGGGGCGGCGTCGTCGCCGGCCAGCGGGGTCGGTTCGTCGACAGTGAAGGTGTGGCGGCCGGCGGTGATGACCGAGGACACCGAACCGCGGGCGGTGCCCGAGGCCGAGAACGTCAGCTGCCCGTTCTTCGCCGAGGCGGCCAGCCGTTCGTTCCATGCCTCTCCGGCCGTGGTCAGTCGCGTGGCGCGTTCTTCGTCGCTGATGGCGATGGTCGTGTCGAACTCGGTGGTGGCTGCAGTCATGAGGGTGGACTCCTGATCGAATGGTCGAGCGTGTGGTCGAGATCGTGCGGGTCGGTGCTGATCTCAGACTAGAAACGATCGCCCGGCGGCGTCCTCCCCACCGTCGGCTGCCGTCGTCTGGCGTCATGAGCAGAACACAATTCGTCATCAGCCGACGCACGGTAGCCTGGAAGGCAGACGAACCCACCGGTTCCCCCACCACGCGGAAGGCGACGATGACGACCTCTGACCGGACAGCCACCTCGGCGAACTCAACTGGCTCCCCGAGTTCAATCACCCGCGCGGACTGCGAACAACGCGATGCGAACGATCCTCTGCGTGATTGCCGCGAGGAGTTCCTGCTCCCGGAAGGCACGATCTATCTCGACGGGAACTCTCTCGGCGCGCGCACAAAGGGAGCCGCAGAACGCGCCCAGGAAGTCATCACCGACGAATGGGGCACCGGCCTCATCGGGTCATGGAACACCGCCGGCTGGTGGGATCTGCCGGCAAAGCTGGGTGAGAAGGTCGCCGGGCTCGTCGGCGGCGGGGCCGGGTCGACCGTCGTCACGGACACGACGTCGATCAATCTGTTCAAGGCCGCCTCGGCGGCGCTGAAGATGCAGGCCGAGGACTCCTCGGACCGGCGGGTCATCCTCACCCAGCGGGAGAACTTTCCCTCCGATATCTACATGCTCGAAGGATTGGCCGAGCAGCTCGGCGACGGATATGAGGTCCGCCTCGTCGACGATGAGGAAGTCACCGCAGGGTTCCCGACCACGATGTCCGACGAGGTGGCCCTCGTCGTCCTCACCCATGTGAACTACCGGACCGGTCGGCTCTTCGATATGGGCACGACCACCTCGGCGATCCATTCCGGCGGAGCCATGGTCATCTGGGACCTGTGCCATTCGGCCGGTGCTCTGCCCATCGATCTGGCCGGAACCGGGGCGGACATGGCGATCGGCTGCACGTACAAGTTCCTCAACGGCGGACCCGGGTCTCCCGCATTCATCTGGGTCGCCGAGGCGCTGCAGAACCGATTCAGCCAACCTCTGTCGGGGTGGTGGTCGCATGCGCAGCCCTTCGATATGGCCCCGGACTACCGGCCGGCCGACGGTATCCGCCGCTACCTCACCGGAACGCAGGGAATCCTGTCGATGTCCGTGGCAGAGCTCGGCCTCGACATCCACTCGCGGGTGGACATGGAACAGATCCGGGAGAAGTCCCTGGCCCTGTCGGACCTGTTCATCGACCTCGTCGATGAGCGATTGGCCGATCACCCGGTCGAGGTCGTCACCCCACGTGAACACGCCCATCGCGGATCCCAGGTCTCGATCACCCACCCCGAGGGATTCGCGGTGATGAGCGCGCTCATCGAACGCGGAATCATCGGCGACTACCGCGAGCCGGAGGTGCTGCGGTTCGGATTGACCCCGCTCTACATCGGGTTCACCGAGGTGTGGGACACCGTCGAGGCCCTGCGCGACATCCTCGACAACCGACTCTGGGACACCCCGGCGCACAAGGTTCGCGGCGCCGTCACCTAATTGCTACCTGACGGCGGCGCAGCAACCTGGCGCCAGGTATCTGGGCCGCCGTCACCTGCATTGGGACGTGGCCGCTCAGGTGTCCGGAGCAGCAGAAGTCTCGATGATCTCGGCGTTGACGCCGAAGTACGGTTCACCCGCCTCATTTCGCGGGCGGTTGGCGACAAGCGTCTTGAGCAGATTGCTGCCCCGCTCCCCAGTGATCGGGTCGAGATCGAGGACAGCACACCGCGCGATCGGATCCCCGATTCGCACACGCAGCGCGGCGGCGTTCGGCACGTTCACCGTCACGTCCCGGCCTCGCCAGGTCTCTTCGATGAAGGGTTCGTCCGTGTCGAGAACGAGGGTGGCCCGGAAGCGGGCGGCTTCATCAAGCAGCTCATGGTGACCCGACCGATCGGCGAGTTCCCTCATCGACGCGGTCGTGACGATCGACAGGCCAGCTCCGTAGATCACGTCTCCACGACGTGCGCGGGCCAGCCGCACCGGCTTTCCCAGCCACTCGGAGGCGAGTGCCGAATGCGGGCCGTCAGTGAGTTCGAGGTCGACCGGTCGCTTCCAGTAATTGCAGGTCAGGCGCTCACCCGAGCCGGCTGGCACCCCGGTGGCAGAGCGCCCGTCGGGCAGGGTGATCGTCAAAATGTCGTCGACGAGTGAGGTGGTCATGCGGATGAGCCGAGGATTCTGCACGGTCTTGAGCACCTGTCGTCGTTCGACATCGACGAAGCAGAACTCACGATCGCCGACCGGACCGTGAACGTCGACGGCTGCGCTCGGTCGAGCCTCGTGTCGTGTGCCTTTGACGTGGGCGAACCCGAGCGATGGCACACCGAATTCCCGCGCAGAAGCAGGTGACGGCGGCCCAGATACCTGGCGCCAGGTTGCTGCGCCCCCGTCAGGTAGCAATTGGGGCATGGGGGTTGCGCCTTCCTGTGATGGCGTAGGTGCCGATGGCCACCGCTCCGATGGCCAGGACCGTGCCGCCGATGATGACGGCTCCGGGAATCGTGGCGATCGTGCCGAGCACTCCCACGGTGACTCCGGAGAAGGTCTGCATCCCCGGCCCGAACGTCGCATAGGAGCCGATGACGCGGCCGCGGATCTCCGGCGGCGCTTCGAGTTGGATGATCGCCATCTCGGTCGACTCGGCGGTGATCTTCGAGACTCCGGCGATGACGAGCATGATGACGGCCAGCCACAGGTGCGAGGTCAGGGCGAAGAACAGAGAGCTGATGCCCATCGCCGCGGCGGCCAGTGCCGCGGCAGCCGGAACGGCCTTGATCCACCCGGTCGCCTCAAGCCCGAAGCCCCCGAGCACCCCTCCTGCACCCATGGCGAAGAGCAGCACGCCATAGGTGAAGTCACTGTCCCCGCCGACCGGATTGAGGATGTCGCCGAACACCGGCATCGCCGTCTGCAGCACCGCCCCGATCGTCGTCGAGGCGAGCGCGGCCAGCAACAGCATGCCGACGATCGCGCGATTGTGGCGGACGTCGATGAGCACCCGCAGCGACTGGATGAGAGTCGTCCGCGCGGTGC
This sequence comes from Brevibacterium sp. Lmc1, assembly GCF_057654315.1. Taxonomy (NCBI): domain Bacteria; kingdom Bacillati; phylum Actinomycetota; class Actinomycetes; order Micrococcales; family Brevibacteriaceae; genus Brevibacterium; species Brevibacterium sp. Lmc1. The sequence goes on from NZ_CM172803.1 coordinate 4,030,636, forward strand.
GCACTCCTCCGCTGCGCAGATGCCCGGTGAAGGGGGTGCGAATGAGGAAGATCGTCAGCGGCAGATAGAAGACGATGTTGATGAAGATGCCCCACGTGGCACCGACCCCGAGCAGCAGAGCGGAACCGACGACGGGACCGAAGAGGATGCCGAGGCTGCGGAACGTCGCATTGAGCCGGACAGCGCTCGGCAACTCCTTCCGATCGACGAAGTCATGGAGCATCATCTGCTCGGCAGGACCCCACAGACATCCGGCCAGGCCATGGATGACGAGCAGCACGCAGGCCTGCCACAGCTGCAGAGAGTCCGTGAGGAAGAGGATCCCCCAACACAGGGACACGACCATGAACATGATCTGTCCGATCTGGATGAGGCGGCGGCAGTCGAAGCGTTCGGCCAGAGACCCGGCATAGACGGACAGGAGCAGGAAGGGCAGCCAATGGCTGATGAGCTGGAATCCGACGAGCGCCGGGGATTCGAACTTCTGCCACAGCACCCAATAGGTGATGACGTGCTCGATATTGTCGCCCATCATCGCCGTGCCCGATCCGATCAGATAGGGCGCAGTCTTCCAACTGCGAAGCACGCTGAAACGGCGCGGACCGGCGGCACCGCCGTTGTCCTCGGAGAAATCGCTCACTCCCCCATTCTCACACCGGCGGAACGGACCGGCACCGACCTCTTGTCTGCTGGGATCGAGGCGAGGACAATGATCCTTGATCAAGGAGGATCTTATGTCCACAGCTCAACCGCCGACGTCCACCCGCCCGAACTCCGCCCTTGTCGTCATCGACGTCCAAAACGGCGTCATGGAAGCCAGTTGGAACTCCGAATCGGTCATTTCCACGATCTCCGATCTCGTCGACCGTGCCCGGAACACCGGCACCGAGGTGGTCTGGGTCCGGCACAGCTCCGGTGAGCTGCCGATCGATTCCCCGCAATGGCAGATCGTCGACACGCTCTCCCCCGCTGAGGGCGAAGCGATCATCGAGAAGACCCACGGCAATACATTCGAGGGCACGGACTTCGAGGAGGTGCTCGCCGGAAAGGACGTCGGCCACCTCGTCGTCACCGGTGCCCAATCTGATGCCTGCGTGCGCTCGACCATCCACGGCGGATTCGCCCGCGGCTACGACGTCACGCTGGTCTCCGACGCCCACACCACCGAGGATCTCACCGAATGGGGTGCTCCCCCACCGGAGCAGGTGGTCTCACACACGAACCTCTATTGGGGATTCGAATCGGGTCCGGGTCGCACCGCGAAGGTCGAGGAAGCCGACAAGGTCGACTTCGGTGCTCGCTGACGGTGTCGCCCGACCCGGCTCGTTGGCACTGCTCGATCGCGCCCGCGCCGAGATCGACCGGCTGACTCCACACGCCGCCTTCATCGAGCAGCAGCAAGGGGCGATCATCGTCGATGTCCGCACCGAGGTCCACCGCGAGTCTGCTCCGTCGATCCCCGGATCCCTCGCCATCGACCTGACCGTGCTGCCGTGGCGTCTCGACCCCGGCTTCGATTGGCGCATCCCCGAGGCCGATCGAACCGATCGGCGGTGGATCCTCATCTGCCGCCACGGCTATTCCTCATCGCTGGCCGCGTGGAACCTGCGACAGATGGGTCTGACGAGCACTGCCGATGTCATCGGCGGCTTTGAGGCGTGGCAGGCAGCGCATCTGCCGACGACCGATGAGGCTCCCGACCGCCGACCGTGACCATGGGCTCACCCGCCCGCCGACCGTGACCACAACGGCGGCCTCCGAAACCTGGCATCATGGCCCCATGAGTGAAGACATCCGCAGCATCGAACTGACCCGCATCGCCGAAAACCACTACCGCGCCACCGCCCCGAGCGGAGCAAGCATCGAATTCGGCCGCGGCGAAGGCCTCATGACCCCCGTCGAACTGCTCCTGGCCGCCGTCGCCGGCTGCTCGTCGATCGACGTCGACACCGTGACCAGCCGTCACACCGAACCGACGAAGTTCGACGTCTCCGCGACCGCAGACAAGATCGACGAAGACGGCGCCTCCCGTGTGGACAACGTCCACCTCGATTTCGACCTCGAATTCCCTGACGACGAGGAGGGCCGAAAGGCCGATGCCCGCGTCGAACGCCTCGTCGGGCTCTCCCATGACAAGTACTGCACGGTCTCCCGCACCGTCGAACACCCCACGAAGGTCGACTTCAGCATCCGTCGAGACTGACCTTCCGACTCGTCACGGCCGATCCTTCGCCGAGGCGGCCCGACGTTCCGTACGGAGGTGAGCTTCAGCTCTCGGCCAGCCGCTTCTTCTCGACCTCGACGTCGAAATCGGCGGCGGGCCACTGCGGGTCGATGTCGACCAGGGCATCGTGCAGCAGCCGCTGCACAGCCAAGCGGGCGTACCATTTCCGGTTCGCGGGCACGACGAACCACGGGGCCGCCTCGGTGGAGGTGCGGTCGAAGACAACCTGATAGGCGTCCATGTAATCCGGCCACAGGAGTCGTTCGTCGACGTCACCCGGGTTGTACTTCCAGTACTTGTCCGGCCGGTCGAGACGTTCGGCCAGGCGCGCCTTCTGCTCGTCCGGAGAGATGTGGAGCATGACCTTGACGATGCGCACTCCCGCCGCGACCAACTCGGCTTCGAAGTCGTTGATGGCGGTGTAGCGGCGCTCGATCTCGGTCTCGTCGGCGAGTTCACGGACGCGGCCGATGAGCACATCCTCGTAGTGTGAGCGGTCGAAGACTCCGATCATGCCGGGCCCGGGCACGCGCGGTCGGATGCGCCAGAGGAAGTCGTGGGCGAGTTCCTCCTCGGTGGGTTTCTTGAAGGCGGCGAGTTCGACTCCCTGCGGGTCGACGGCTCCGACGACGTGGCGGACGATTCCGCCTTTGCCCGCAGTGTCCATGGCTTGCAGGACGAGGAGGACAGCGGGGCCGGAGTCCTCGTCGTGGTGAGCAGCGAAGAGGCGCTCCTGCAGGTCGTTGAGTCCAGCGGACAGCGCCTCGAGATCCTTCTTCCCGCTCTTCTTGTCCCCGTCGTAGCCGGGAGTGGATTCGGGATCGACCTCGCCGAGGCGGAATCCCTCCCCGGCACGGAGAAGTGGGGCGGGATCGGTCGTCCAGTTGCTCGTCGGCTCGCTCATGCGTTCATCTTTCCAGGTGGGAACGGCCGCGTCTATACCGACAACTCACCGCCGAGGCGGCTGAGGTCCGTCGATGCCCGGCAGCGGGTTCTCGTTCGTCAGTCCACGCCGACGCCTGTCCTCCAGGTACCTTTGGTAGTCCGCTTCGCGTTCGGCGGCGGTCATCTGCGGCGTGGACTTGTCGATGACATTGCGCAGCATCGCCAGAACGGTCAGCACCGCCAGGCCGGTCAGCGTCACAGCCACCCAGATCATCGTGGTGAGCAGGCTCGGCGGATTGTCGAAGACTCTCACTCCGGCGAAGCCGATGAGGAAGACGAATCCGAGAAACGGCAGCAGGAGCCACAGCGCGACCTTGAAGCCGCCGATCATCATCGGCATCACCACACACATACTCCACGCCATTCCGCCGATGAAGAAGAGCAGGACGAGGAAGAAGCTCGCCGGATCGCTGTTGAGTTCCGTCGCAACCGTTCCGGGGACGGCCCGCTCGCCGAGGAAGAACGGCCAGACCAGCGCCACCAACGTGACGGTCACTGCGGAAGCGACGACGCTGAGCAGAATAAGCGGGACGAGACCCTCACGCCGGAACCCGTCGTCCTTGCGCTTGTGCTCCATGAACAGGAAGGGAAAGAGCAACGCAAATACACCAGCAATGATTCCTGCCCAGAGACCGTCTGCCTCAATTCTGTCGGTCATGTTCCGCTGGTACATCAGCCCCGTCGAGGCCAGCCAGATGAAGAAGGTGAAGAAGAGCGCACCGAAGAGGGTGAAGCCGAGGACGCGCAGAAAGTCGCGTGTCCACGTCGGGACCGGTTCCTCCTCGTGCAACGGAAGCGGCCCCGGTGGCGGTGGCCCGGGCGGTGTTTCACTCATGATTTCATCCTCGCACAAGCACGGGCGACTGATTCCGGTAGCGATGTTTCAGATCCGCCACCGCGAACGTCAATCGGTCAGAGACCGTCCCACAAGCCACACCCTCAGTCCGGTTTCCGGAACACCGACGGCAGCTTCTTCTTCACGCGCTGCCCGGTGTCCCGGTACGACCATTGCCGCATCGGCTGCGGCACCCGCCATTGCAGCTTCCACGCGAGCATGCGGAAGCCGAAGGCGGCGGCCGCGATGATCAGGGAGGCGATGGCACCCAACAGTCCGGTCACCTCGGCGATGATCGTCAGCCCCGAACCGAACAGGGCGGGGATGAGGTAGAGGTCGGTGCCGCGGAAGATCGCCGGATCCTCACTGGCCACGGCATCGCGCATGAGACCTCCGCCGCACGCGGTCAGCGCACCCATGAGCAGCGCCGCCGGATAGTTCGTCCCGGCGGCGAGCGCGATCGTCGTGCCGGTGACGCTGAAGAGGCCGAGGCCCATCGCGTCGAAGGCGACGATCCAGATCCGTGCGCGGGAGATGTGGGAGCCGATGATGTAGATGAGCAGGGTCGCGATCACCGGTGGGGCGAGGTAGATCGGTTGGCCGATGGCGTTGGGCACCCGGTCGAGGAGCACATCGCGGATCATGCCTCCGCCGATGCCCGTCATCGTGCCCAGCACCAAACCGCCGGTGATGTCGAAATTGCGTCGCGCGGCCAGCAGCACTCCGGAGACTGCGAAGACGAAAGTGCCGGTGAGGTCGAGGGCGAGGAACAGGAACTCCTGCAAGTTCATCTCCACCTCGGCTCCTCTCGTCGCTCCGTGCCCGGCCCGGTGCCGAGCGTCCTACCAGCCACTGTAATCCGCTTCGACATCCAGTGAGCTATTTGTCTGGTGTTCCGTTCCCCATCGCCGAGGCGGCCGCTAGGCTGAGGAGATGACGCAGCCGACGCTCATCCTCGTCCACGGCGCTTTCGCCACTTCCTTCTCTTTCGCCCCGCTGCAGGCCGAACTCGCCTTCCACGGAGTGCGCTCGGCTGCGGTTGACCTGCCGGGTCACGGTTTCGCCGCCACCTTCCCGCTCGGGTATCAGGCGCCTCAGGACCTTGCCCGGTTCACCTCGGAGCCGGGATCGATCAGGGGTGTGACCGTCGAGGACAATGTCCGGGCTCTCACCGAGGCGGCCGCCCGTGCCAAGGAGCACGGACCGGTGGTCATCGTCGCCCACAGCCGCGGTGGGGCCACATTGACCGCCTTGGCGAATGCGCATCCGGAACTCATCGACCACATGGTCTATGTCTCCGCATGGGCACCGGTTGACCTCCCGGCCGCCGAATACAATGCCGAACCCGAGATGGCCGACGTCGACAATGCGGCTCTCGCCCGGGCCCTGGCCGGTGATCCCGGGCAGTTGGGACTGCTGCGCTGCAATTTCCGCCAGGCGGACCCGGAGGTCCTCGACGGCCTGAAAGCACTCTTCTGCGCCGACGTCAGCGATGACGAATTCCGCATCTTCCTGAATTCACTGCAACCGGATGAGAACCTCGACGCGGGAGGCCCCGAACACCGGGCGCAGGCGGGCACGTGGGGGACGATCCCGCGTACGTTCGTCCGCCTCGGCGAGGATCGGAGCGTGCCGACCGCGATGCAGGATCGCCTCATCCGCGAAGGTGATGCGCTCAACCCGGACAATCCCTACCGGGTGCGCACGCTGGCGTCGTCCCACGTGGGATGGCTGATCCGCCCCGCCGAGGCGGCCGCGCAGTTGGCGCAGATCGCCGCCGACGTTGCCGCGGAGTCCGACAGGTAAAGCGCAGGCGCCGACGGAAGAGGCCCCGACCGTGACAGTCGGGGCCTCTCGTTCTCTGCTCAGCCGATTCAGCTGAGCTGGAAGTTGTCCGGGTTCTTGTACGGTTCGATTTCGACGACCGGGGTGCCCTTGCCCATAAGCAGTTTGGAGATGGGGCAGCGAGCGTGGGCGCGGGCAGCGTACTTCTCGGCGTCGGTGTCCGAGACCCCTTCGATGGAGATGAACGCCTTCGGAGCGAAGTAGAAGCCGTTGCCTGAGGGTTCGTTGTGCAGCTCGACCTCGACGCGCACGCGTGAGAGCGCCTCGATCTCATTGACCGCGAGAACGACCTTGAGCGTCTCGCCGAGGCAGGTCGACCAGGCCATGGCGAGGAACTGTTCCGGGTTGTTGCCCTCTTCGACCCGTGAGGTCGGGGCGGTGGACAGGGTCTGGCCGTCTTCGACGCGCACCTCGCCCGAGGTGCCGCCGAGGTTCTCGACCTTCGCAGTGTAGATCGGCGCACTCGGGCTCTTCGGCTCATCCGCGTCTCCGGTCGGAGCCTGCGGCTGGGCGTATCCGGGTTTCTCAGTCATTGCACCATGCTACGACAGGCACGCAACAAGGTCACTGGCGTTTCAGTGAATGGTCAGTAACAAAACCCGCAGACCCATCCGCCGTCCCGGCGGCTCCGAATGATCACTATGAATCGGAAAACCCGTGCAACCCACCGTTTCCGCGGCGTCGTGGCAGGCATCGTCGCCACAGTCATGATGTTCGGTCTCGCAGATCTCATCGCGCGTGCCTTCACCCCGAGCGCCGCACCCCTGCTCACCCTCGGTCAGGCGATCATCCCACTGGCTCCCCCGGCGGCGATCAAACCCGTCATCGCCCTGTTCGGCGACAACGACAAACTCGTCCTCGTCCTCTCCACCGGCCTCGGTGCGATCGTCCTCGCCGGTCTCATCGGAGCACTGGCGGTTTCCCGCCGGCGTCTGGCCACGACGCTGCTGGTCTTCGCCGGGCTCGTCCCAGTCATCGTCATCATCATCCGCCCCGAAGCGGGGGCCATCGACGTCATTCCCACGCTGATCGGCATCGCCGTGGGCATCACGGTCTTCCTGCTTCTGCTGCGCTTCGGGGTACCGACTTCCACCGCCGAGGCGACCGACAGTCCCGATGTCGCGCGCGGTTCGCGAACCTCGGAGCCCTTGAGCCGCCGCCGTTTCTTCGGCCTCGCCGGTGCCGTCGGCACCATCGGGGCCGTCACCATCGCCGCCGGCCAGACCCTCGTCTCCCTCACACAGGAAGCCGGAGCAGCGGTGGCCAAGCTGGTGCTGCCCGACCCTGCGAAGAAGGCGGCAGCGATCCCCGCCGCCGCGAGCACCGACCTCGACGGCACGGTCCCCTTCGTCACCGAAGCGAAGGACTTCTACCGCATCGACACGGTGCTCTCACCACCGGTCATCGACCCGGAACAGTGGTCCCTGCGCATCCACGGCATGGTCGAAGAGGAGGTGACCCTGACGATGGACGACGTCCTCGACCTGCCGCTGGAAGAACACCACATCACGCTCACCTGCGTGTCCAATCCCGTCGGCGGGGACCTCGTCGGCAATGCGACCTGGCTCGGATACCCCGTGCGTGATCTCCTCGCCCGAGCACGCCCGAACTCTCAAGCCGATATGGTCCTCTCCCACTCGTTCGACGGATTCACCGCCTCGACCCCGATCGGTGCACTGACCGATGACCGCGCCGCCCTCCTGGCGGTGGGAATGAACGGCCAACCGCTCACCCCGATCCACGGCTTCCCCGCCCGCCTCGTCGTTCCCGGGCTCTACGGCTTCGTTTCCGCGACGAAATGGGTGACCGAACTCGAGGTCACCCGCTTCGATGAGAAGACCGCCTACTGGACCGACCGCGGGTGGGATGCCAAGGCCCCCATCCTCGTCGCTTCGCGCATCGAGGTCCCCAAGCCGCTGGCCAAGGTCCCTGCCGGGGACCTCAGGGTCGGCGGCACCGCCTGGGCGCAGCGTTCAGGGATCGACCGCGTCGAGGTCAAGCTCGACGACGGCGAATGGACGCAGGCGGATCTGGCCGAGGAGGTCACGATCGACACCTGGCGACAGTGGCGGGCCGAATTCGCCGAGGTGGCCGCGGGGTCACATACCCTCACCGTGCGTGCCACGGACAAGGACGGCACAGTGCAGACAGCGAAACGCCGGGATTCGATCCCGAACTCGGCCACCGGGCACCACCACATCCAATTCCGCGTCGAATGAGCCTGCAGCCGCCTCGGCGAAGAAATTCTCAAGATTTCTTCCCCATCCGCCCATCCGAACCGGGCACCGCACCGAATACCCAGTACACAGCGAGCAATGGAGATCACTTCACAGCTGTGCGCGAATACGCATCACTGTTGATTAGGAGAAGAACAATGAAGACACTGCTTCGCACACGCACCGCCACCATCCTCTCGGCCGGCGCCATCGGCCTCCTGGCACTGAGCGGCTGCGGAATGGATTCCGGCTCCGGCGGAGACGAGTCCGGTTCGGAATCGGGCAGCTCCGAATCCCAGCCCGCTGACTCGGGCGAGTCCGAGATGCCCGACGAGTCCGGCGACTCCTCCATGGCCGATTCCGACCTCGTCGGCAAGGGCTGCTCGGCCTACGCCGAGGCGAACCCGGACGGGGCCGGTTCTGTCGAGGGCATGGGCCAGGATCCGGTGGCCACTGCCGCCTCGAACAACCCGATGCTCACGACCCTGACCAAGGCTGTCTCGGGCAAACTCAACCCCGATGTCGACCTCGTCGACACCCTCAACGGCGACGAGTTCACGGTCATCGCCCCGGTCGACGACGCCTTCGCCGATGTGCCCAAGGACGACCTCGACGCCCTGGCCAAGGACTCGGACCAGCTGACGAAGGTGCTGACCTACCACGTCATCCCCGGACAGCTCTCCCCCGATGAGATCGCCGGTGAACACGAGACCGTCGAAGGTTCGAAGGTGAAGATCTCCGGTGAGGGCGAGGACATGAAGTTCGACGATGCCGGACTGGTCTGCGGCGGAGTCAAGACCGCCAACGCCACGGTCTACATGGTCGACGCCGTGATGATGCCCAAGAAGTGACCGGAGAGTCCACAGCGAGAGAACACCACGATGCAGTGGCCGGGAACCGATCAGCAGCAACAGGATCGGCTCCCGGCCGCTTTCGGTTCCTCGCCGGTTCGTGCGGCTTCAGGCGAACGTCGACTGACCGTCTCTGCTGTACACGCTCCCACCACTGCGCCCACCCCGCTCGACTCGCTCACCTGGGAAAGGTGTGATCGGTTTCTGCATGCATGGCATGATTGGGCAATGAGTTCTGATCACCAGCCGGCGGATTCCGCCGATCCCGGCGGTGCCCTGCTGATCCGCATCGCCGAGGGTGACCGGTCCGCATTCGAAGAACTGTTCACCACTCACTCCCGCATCCTCATGGCCGTCATCCTGCGAATCGTCAAGAGCCGAACACTGGCCGAGGAAGTCCTCCAGGACTGCTTCACCGAGGTGTGGACCCGGTGTTCGGGCTTCGACCCGGGGCGCGGCAGCGGACGGGCATGGCTGATCACCCTGTGCCGCAGGCGAGCCATCGACTGTGTGCGCAGCGTCCAGGCTCAACAGGACAGAGACTATGCGGACGGGCTCCGCACCACCGCCGAAGCAGGCGACCAGGTGGAGCAGACCGTCATCGCCCGTGCAGAGTCGGACCGGACCGTCTCGGCTCTGCGGATCCTCCCGGATGAGCAGGCCGAACCGATCGTCATGGCCTTCTACCAAGGCATGACCCACACCCAGATCTCTGAGAATCTCCAGGTGCCCCTGGGTACCATCAAGTCACGGATCAGGGACGGAATGAAGAAGCTGCGAGAAGAGTTGGAGGCAAGCCGATGAGCGCAGATCGTGACTATCTGGCTGCCGGGCTGGCCCTCGGCGGGCTCAGCGACTCAGAACTCACCGAGGCTCAGGCGCTGGCCGATGCCGACGCCGACTTCCGCGCCGAAGTCGCCGCCTATGCCGACGTGATGGCCGACGCGGCCGAATCCGATGAACCGGTCGAGGTCAGCTCGGCGACTCAAGAGGCAATTCTGTCGATCCCCGAGAACTACCCCCAGGAGTCGGCACCGGAGACCTCACCCGCTGTCGAGCCTGAGACTTCGTCGGTCGCTGCGGAGGCCTCCGCCGATGAGCCGGCCGCTCCGGCATCGCTCGCCGACCATCGGGAGGCACGCCGGTCCGATGCCCGCGCAGAGGGCGCCGGCGAGTCACAGCCTCGCCGCAGTTCCTGGCTGCCCTGGGCGGCAGCTGCGGCGGCGATCGTCGTCGCCGCAGGACTCGGCGCCACCGTCTGGCAGCAGAATCAGCGACAGAATTCCTTGGAAGAGGACTTGGCGGCGACTCAGCAGCAGCTCGATGACTCCGCTCGTCTCATGGAGGCCAGTGACCTGAAGACGAGCACCGCAGACATGCCGGAGGGCGGAAGCGTGACTGTGCTCTCCTCCGAGAGCGAGCAGCTCATCCGCCTCAGTCCGAAAGACATCGGGCGGCCACCGGCCGGAAAGTCGATGCAGATGTGGGTCATTGGTGCTGACGGTCCGGAAAGCGCCGGTCTGATGTCGGACGATCCGGTGACCATCGCCGGCGAGACGTTCGCCTCGGGCAGCGTCTTCGGCATCACCGTCGAGCCCGAGGGAGGCTCGAAGCAGCCGACCACGGATCCGGTTGTCGCCATCGACCTCTGAAGCTGCAGGGAGTAGGCTTCCTGGCATCGGCGGCGAAGGAGCTGTTATGTCCGATTTCGAGTGGGATCCGGAGACCTATCTGGCGCTGATGGCCGAGGAGATCCCCGACTACCCGCGTCTGCAGACGGAAGTGGCGGCTGCGGCAGCGTCAGGAGCGCCGACGTCGATCCTCGATCTGGGCATCGGCAGCGGGCTGACCGCACAGCGCGTTCTCGAAGCCCTGCCAGAGGCGAAACTGCTGGGCGTCGACGCGAGTTCCGAGATGCTCGCCGCCGCCGAGGCGACCCTCGACCCCGAACGCACCCGACTGCAGTCGGGTCGCCTGGAAGAACCGCTGCCGGACGGGCCCTTCGATCTGGTCATGTCCATGCTCGCCATCCACCACCTCGACGGCCCCGGCAAGGCCGACCTCTTCGCCCGCATCGCATCGGTGCTCGAGACAGGCGGGAGGTTCGTCCTCGGTGATCTCGTCGTACCCGCCGACCCAGCGGACGTCGTCACGCCGATCGACTGGATCGACGACACCCCCAGTTCGCTCGATGAGCAGCTGACCTGGCTCGCCGAGGCAGGACTGACCACCCATGTGCACTGGCAGCACCGGGATCTGGCCGTCGTCGTCGCTCAGAAGGACTGATCAGTCTTCGCCAGAGCCGGAGCCTGATTCGTCTGATTCAGCGATCGCCCTCAGGCACATCGGCGAATCCCGCGATGAGGACGTCGAGTGCGAATTCGAATCGAGCGGTTGAGGGTCGACGTGAAGCCGCACTGACCGCCTCCGCGAGACGCGGGAAGTCCGCCTCGGAGATTCCCTCGAGATGAGCCGCTTGGCGCAGCTCGCCGCTCATGCCTCCGCCCCGTTCGCCACCCTCGGCTCGCACCACGCCTCTGCGGGCGGCCTTTCCAACCTCGGCATTGAGCGCGGCATGCATGAGAACGAACTCATGGATGGTGTAGATCATGTCGAGCCCGCGGCGAGCTGAGAACCCGGCGGCGCAGAGGAAGTCGACGAGTGCCTCCAACAGAGCAAGGTTTCCGGTGGTCACCGCTGGGCGGGTCATGACGAGATCGACGAGGTTCGGATGCTCGGACAGAGTGTTCAGCTGCGACCGGGCGTACCCCCTCAGAACGTCGTCCCACGGTGATCCGGCGATTTCGACTGGCGGCACGGAAGTCGATATCTGCTCGACGACGGCGTCAAGCAGCGCACCCTTGTTCGGGAAATGGTGGTAGAGCGCCATCGCCTCGACCTTGAGTTCGGCGCCGATCCTGCGCATCGACACAGAGGCCAGACCTTCTTCGTCGGCGATGGCAATCGCGGTCCTCACGATCGATTCCGGCTTCAGACCAGCATGCTGGCCCCGCGTACGCGCCGCGCCGGACTCGCTCCGCCTGCCGCTCGAAGTCGCACCTGCTGCGCGATCACTTCGCTTCACCATGGCCGCCTCCCTCACGAACTCTCGGGTTTTCCTCCATTGACCTGCTCTACAGCGTAAAACTAGCATGAGAACCACGTTTTACGCTGTATAACACAAGAGAAAGGGCTCCATCATGAATAGGCAGTATTCTCGTTCGACCTACGTCGCCCTCTGGGTCGGACTCGGACTCACCGTACTGGCCATCGTCAGCGCACAGCTGGGCAGGCCGCTCATCGGCGAACACATCCGCAACGGCTACCCATCGATGCCCCAGGATGAGATCACGTCAGGCGTGAACTTCTACGCCGCGTCCTTGACGATCGTCGGTGCGCTCGGCGTCCTCGGCTGGGTCGCAACGATCTGGCGAGCACATCGGGGCAGCCGAAGGATTCGGTGGGCAGCCGTGGTGCTCGCTCTCACCGGCACCTCGGTCGCGGCATTCGCCCTTCTCGTCCGGGACACTTCGGGAGACACCGGACTGCCGCCGCTCATCGGCACGATCGGGCTCCTCCCCTGCGCGGCAGGGCTTATCGCGGTCGTCCTCATGTTCACCCGAGCAGCCACCTCGGCGAACAACGATCCACGACGCCTGCACCGCTCACCACGCGCACGAACAGCATGAAAGGAAGAACCATGACACACCCCATCAGCTCCCAGACTCACACCCGACACGACTTGGCCGAGGCGGTACTCGAGACCCACCGGGCAGGCATGCCCGGCATCATCGCCGAGGTGGTCGACCACGGAGAGACCGTGCGTGAATGCGCAGGGTTCGCCGAGGTCGCAGCGCAGACGCCGATGACGCCCGAGCTCCACCACCGGGTCGGCAGCATTGCAAAGACCTTCACGACGGTGACATTGCTGCGGCTCGTCGAGAAGGGGATCATCGACCTGGACGCTCCGATCGGCGGCTACCTCCCCGAGCTCATGCCCGGAACTCGCGGGGAGGCGATCACCGTGCGGATGCTCGCGAATCACACGAGCGGACTCAACGAATACCTACCCGTCATCTATGACTCGCTGCGGGCGTTTCCGAACCTGGCGCAGACGAGTCCGCGCAGCCTCATCGAGCAGCAGTTCACCCGTTTCGACCGACGAGAGCTCATCGGCATCGGAGTCGGAGCTCCTCCCGCAGGCGAACCCGGTGGCCTGCCCGGCAGATACTCGAACACGAACTATCTGCTCCTTGCCGAACTCATCGAGTCGATCACCGGCACATCTGCCGAAGAGCACATCCGCACCGAAGTCATCGAACCCGCCGGTCTCGACGAGACCTACTTTCCGTTCGGGTCCGTGCTGGCGGCTGCGCATACTCATCTGTACGAGTCGTGGTTCGGCATGGCCGATCCGCCGATTGACCTCACCGACTTCGACATGTCGTGGGTGGGTCCCGCCGCCTCATTAGTGTCGACGACGGCCGATCTCAATCGGTTCTTCGGCCTCCTCATCGACGGTCAGCTGCTTCGACCGGAATCGCTCGAACAGATGCAGAGCACAGTTCCGGTGATCTCGTTCGAGGGCACGACGATCGAATACGGGCTCGGCCTGCACCGACGCGAATCCGACGACGGAACCGTCTGGTGGGGACATGACGGTTCGGTGTGGGGCGGAGGAGCGCTCACATTCACCCGGGCGGACACAGGCAAGCAGGTGACGGTGTTCACCAATCGTCAGCGCTGGAACACTCTCGATGAATCCGGGCGCCCGCAGCCGCATCCGATCGATGCTGCGTTGGCTCGTGTCGTCACAGGGAGCATGGGCTGATCCGGTTACCGGCAGCCGCCCGGTCCCGCACGCTCAATCCCTCCACCGACTGCCGGAGCCGCGGCATCTGATTTCCCCACTGCGGCGGATACCGGCCGGGCACGTCACTGTCTAAGCTGGAAGGATGACGGAGGAACTGACACCCATCAAAACCACCAAGGGTGATGTCTACATCGTCGTTGGATTGGCTGTGTCCTCAATGCTCTTCGCGGTGCTCTACAGCGCCTCCAGCATTCAGGTGCTCAAGGCTCCGTTGTGGGTCTGCTGCCTCGCATCTGCCCTCCTCACTGCGCCCTTGCTGTATCGGCGCCGCCATCCGAGCCAGAGTGCTTTTGTCATCTGCCTCGTCTACTCGGTGGCACTGGTCAACAGCGCTATGGAGATCGGCGTCTCCCAAATCGTCCTGTTCATGGGCATCTATTCGATCGGGCCCTGGCAGCGCAGCCGAAAAGTTGCCTTCTGGTCGCGTCTGTTTCTGTGTATCGGCATGGCGGTCCTCTTCGCGGTGTCGCTGTCGGTTCAGTACCGAGCCCTAGGCGACTTCACAATCCTGCAGTTCGCTGCGTCCGGTGGAGTCTCCTTCCTGACGAATGCCGCGTTCTTCGGCGGTGCGTGGGTCTTCGGCAACAGGGCATGGAAGCAGCGGAAACTCATGGCCGATCTCCGTTCGGCCAATGCAGAAGTCCGTGAACAAGAACAGCGACTGTCCCGGCAGGCCCTCGACCTCGAACGCGTGCGCATCGCGCGGGAACTCCACGATGGAGTCGCCCACCATATCGCCGGGGTCGGCATCCACGCCGCCGCTGCACGTCGCAGCCTCGAGAAGAACCCCGACAAGGCAAAGGAATCGCTCCAGGTCATCGAATCCTCGACCCGCGAGACCGTCGACGAACTCCGTGCCCTCGTCTACACGCTGCGCGACACGGACTCGTCGACCGACGTCACCGCCGCCACGGACGCCACAGCCGCGTCCGGTGGCCAAACGGCTGAAAGACCGGCCGACACGGCTACGGCAGCTTCGACGAAAGGCAACCCCGGCCTCGGCGACCTTCCGGAACTCATCGAATCGGCTCGACGATTCGACCAAACTGTCGAGTACACAACGATCGGGGCCCCTCGCCCGCTCACTCCGATCACCGAGATGTCGATCTACCGTGTGATTCAGGAATCCCTGACCAACTGTTCCCGCTATGCGGGCGCCGGCGCCGAGGTGGATGTGCGGCTGCGTTACGGCAGCACCGATCTCGAGGTGGAGGTCAGCGATGCCCGTTCTGCTGGAAGGCCGGCATCTGCAGGACCCGACAGCGCCCAGGCAGACTCCGGACTTCGTTCCACGAACGAAGGGCTCGGCCTCGGTATCGTCGGCATGCGAGAACGTATGAATGCTCTCGGCGGCAGCCTCGAGGCAGGGCCGAAATCCCGCGGAGGCTGGATCGTGCGCGCGCGGATCCCCTACCCTCGCAGCACCGCAGGTCACTTGTCCCCCGATACTCCAGCGAAGGCATCCACATGATCCGAGTCCTCCTCGTCGACGACCAGTCGATGGTTCGCACCGGTTTCCGCACGATCCTCGAAAGCGAGGACGGCATCGCTGTCGTCGGCGAGGCTGAGAACGGGCAGATCGCCATCGATAAGGCGCTCGAGCTGTCACCGGATGTCATCTGCATGGATGTGCAGATGCCGGTCATGGACGGGCTCGAGGCGACAGAGGAGATCGTCCGCCGCGGCGCCGCCGGAGCCGTCCTCATGCTCACGACCTTCGACCGCGACGACTTCCTGTTCCGCGCGCTCGATGCCGGTGCCAGCGGTTTTCTGCTCAAAACCGCCGAGGCTGAACAGCTCATTGACGCAGTGACCGCTTTGGCGGCAGGCGACGGTTTGCTCTCCCCCGAGGTCACTCGCCGAGTCATCGAACGGTCCGTGTCGACCCCGGAACCGACGGCACCAAGCGCGCCTGAACTCGAGTACCTCACCGACCGTGAGCTTGAGGTGCTGCGGCTGGTCGCGACCGGAGCCAGCAATTCCGAGATCGCAGGGAAGCTCTTCGTCGGTGAGGCGACCGTGAAGACGCATGTGTCGAACCTGTTGTCGAAACTGGGAATCCGTGACCGCATCCATGCAGTGATCTGGGCCTACGAACATGGAATCGCGAAGGTCGGGGGCTAGCCACAAGATTCCCCGCGTCGGACCCCGAAGAGACTCAGACCAAAAAGACGCTGGAGGTGAGCCGCTGAGACAGCGGCTCACCTCCCGGATCATTCAGTCAAGGTCAGACCGACGGCGATTGATCAGTACGACCGTCAGCCCGCCAGCGAGAATCAGCGCCCCAGCTAGACCGAGGTAGAGCGGAATGCCGGCGGAACCGGTGCGAGGAAGATCGCCCCCACTGCTGCCGCCATCGTCACTTCCCTCACTGCCGCGATTTGCACCGTCGGTGCCGACTGAAGCACCTGCGTCGGCATGTGCGGCCTGGTCGGCCCGTGCACCGTCGGAGTCCGCGGATGCGCTGGATGCAGCGCCGTCGACTGCTGTGTCCGCCGCGGTATCGGACTCGCTCGAGTCCGCCGCAGTGTCGGCCTTGTCCGAATCGGCTGCAGTGTCCGACTCGTTCGAGTCCGCGGCGGTGTCCGCTTCATTCGAGTCTGCAGCGGTGTCAGCCTGAGCAGAGTCCGCAGCAGTATCGGCTTCGTCCGAATCGGCTGCAGTATCCGACTCGTTCGAGTCCGCGGCGGTGTCCGCTTCATTCGAGTCCGCGGCGGTGTCCGCTTCATTCGAGTCAGCAGCAGTATCGGCCTTGTCCGAATCAGCGGCAGTATCTGCCTCATCCGAGTCAGCAGCAGTGTCTGCCTCGTTCGAGTCAGCGGCAGTGTCAGCTTCATTCGAATCAGCAGCAGTATCCGACTCGTTCGAGTCCGCCGCAGTGTCGGCCTTGTCCGAATCAGCGGCAGTGTCTGCCTCATCCGAGTCAGCAGCAGTATCCGACTCGTTCGAATCAGCCGCAGTGTCCGCTTCATTCGAGTCAGCAGCAGTGTCCGCCTCATTCGAGTCAGCGGCAGTGTCAGCTTGAGCAGAGTCCGCAGCGGTGTCGGCCTCATTCGAGTCCGCAGCAGTGTCGGCCTTGTCCGAATCTGCCGCAGTGTCCGACTCGTTCGAGTCAGCGGCAGTGTCCGACTCGTTCGAGTCCGCAGCAGTGTCGGCCTTGTCCGAATCTGCCGCAGTGTCCGACTCGTTCGAGTCAGCGGCAGTATCGGCCTCGTCCGAATCAGCAGCAGTATCCGACTCGTTCGAGTCCGCAGCAGTGTCCGCCTTGTCCGAATCAGCGGCAGTGTCCGACTCATTCGAGTCCGCAGCGGTGTCGGCCTTGTCCGAATCGGCTGCAGTGTCCGACTCGCTCGAGTCAGCAGCAGTATCGGCCTGAGCAGAGTCCGCAGCAGTATCGGCCTCGTCCGAATCTGCCGCAGTGTCCGCTTCGTCCGAGTTCGCGGCAGTGTCCGACTCGTTCGAATCGGCCGCAGTATCCGACTCGTTCGAGTCAGCGGCAGTATCCGACTCGTTCGAATCAGCCGCAGTGTCTGCCTCATCCGAGTCAGCAGCAGTATCCGACTCGTTCGAATCAGCCGCAGTGTCCGCTTCATTCGAGTCAGCGGCCGTATCTGCCTCGTCCGAGTCAGCAGCAGTGTCGGCCTCATCCGAGTCCGCAGCAGCATCGTCGTCCGCCGCCTCACATTCGGCGAGCTCGTCGGCGGTCATTTCGCGGTCGCGAGTCTCGGTCGAAGTTGTCGACTCCCCCTCGACCCACTCCAAGGTGTCGGGGTCGAAAACGTACTCAGTCGTCGTCACTTCGCGAGACTCGGTCACCGTCCTGGACTCACAGTCTTTATTGGTGACGGTCCATTCAGTGGTGGAGACCTTCGGATCCGGTTGCTGCGGATCACATCCCGGACGAGTTCCGGTCAGGCGATGGAGAAGCACGATCGGGTTGGTCCCGTCCAGCTCCACAGTGGCGTTGAACGAATAGCTTGAGTTCGCTGGCATCGACCCGATTGTTCCGGTCGCACGGTCTGCAGAGACGGACATACTCGCCTGACCCACCGGAACCGTATAGCCATTGTTCTGCAGCTGCCCGTGGGCTGGCGAGGCAATCGCCGGAGCCCCGTCGGCGACGAACTTTCCACCGCTGACGATGCTCACATCGGTCGTCACATTCTCGAGGTCCACCTTCGTCGCCCCGTAGAGCCGCATCGTCGGTTTATCGCCGGCTTTCGGGTGGACTGGCATTCCCCAGCCGTCTGCGTTGATCTCGCCCTGCTTATCCGAGGTCTCGCCGTTGTAATACTTATCCCGCACGGTGATGTCGCCGTCATTGATGTTCCATATCGTGCGCCCGAGGTATTCGACCTGGCAGACGTCGAGTCCGTCGCTCGGTTTCGGCTCAGGAACCTCGTCTTCGTTGTAACCACATTTTTCGCCCGTGGCTTCAGCAGTGAGCTCGGCAGACGCGACGAACTGGTCCGTCTCCTTCAGCGGAACATTGAATGGGAGAGTGAACTGGAAGACTGTGGCTTCGCGTCGGCCCAGATCAGGCACCTCGACCGTCCACGATCCGTCCCCGTTGTCACTTGCTGTTGCGCGCTGCTTCCAGTCGTAGTTTGCGTACGAGCCTCCCCAGGCTTTCATCCTCGAGTTCGTCGATTCAGCGTCGAAGATCGCGGTGACTCCGTTGAGCTCTTCGGGGAGGTCCACCGTGATCTTGATGTTCTTCAGGGCCCTATCAGTGGCGAAAGGCAGCCGCCAGACCTGAGTCTGAGTGTCGTTGGACTGGCTGCCGTTATAGAAGTGGTTGAGCTCGAAGATGCCTTTGCCGCCGATGCGAGGAGTGACCTCCTCGATATATCCGCCATTGCTGAAGTGAGCAGGGTTGCCATCGAGATCGGTCATGAGTCCGGGGTAGTTCGGATCATCATTCTTCAGGTCTGTGTCAAGCACAGACGACGCCTTCCAATGGACGTTGCAACCGTCAGAGACGACACCGAGTTTCGTGCCTGTATTGGTGGCATAAGCGGTCGTGCTCATTCCGAGAACGAGAAATAGGGCCAGTAAGGACGCGACGATGAGCGGCGCGCCCGCAGAACGGGTGCGTTTCATAACAGGGGATTCGATTCTGTGAGAAAGGGAGTCGGAGGGGAGGGAGCGATGATCTGCCACGTATCGGCTGATGCACCTCACTCAGTGTAAAAGGGGGCACCACCACGGGGCCTTCACACGAATATGTCATTTGCATAACTATTTCTGTAATCTCAGTCATTGTGGCTTCCGTGACCGCACCCCTGCGGTCATCTGAGCCAATAGGCACATGGTCGCAGAAGTCGGGCGATGATACCGAGATCCCGGCGTCCCACCAGTCGAGACTGCGGCAACAACGCGAGTAATATGTGGGTCATCGGACGGCCATTCGGTCGCCCACCGCTCCCCCACCTGACCCCACCACTGCGTTCACGGTCGAACCGACGCATCACAGCTCGTCCCCCTTGGCTGTGTCACTGCGACGACCGGAAAGGTAGCATCCGATGCACAGCTCGGACGATTTCGTCCCCGTCGACCCCGCCTACGACCGTCTTGTGCATTTGGCACCGACGCGCAGCCGAGAATCGAACCAGATCCTCGACCTGCTCCGCTCCGGCCGCTCCGTCATCGTGGTCTGTCTGACCGGCGACGGCGCCCTGGATTTCGGACGGTCGCTGGCTGTTGCTCTTGGTCGTCCCGATCAGTCCCTGCTGCGGATCAGTGCCCACACCACTACCGAGGAGGTCGCGGAGTTCGTCGACGCCGGCAGGATCGCCGGGGGACCGAGGATCATGAGCGGGGCCCACCTGCTCACGGGCGACACCGCGCCCGTGAACGACCAGGCTCTCCACGTCTCTCGAGTACCGGTGGCCTACCTCGTCGATGGTGATCTTCTGCGCACGGTCCATCAGGGCGGCAACAGCGTGCTCAAGCAGATCGCCATGAGCTGGAGCGCCGGTGAAGTCGATCGCATCGATCTGGCGCCGCTCACCGGCAGCGAATCCATGGCACTCGTAGCGGGTCTGTCTGCGACGACTCCACTCGATGACCTGCAGCTGCGCACTTTGGCGGCACTGTGCGGAGGCAGACCCTTGGTCGCGGCCGACCTCGTCGCCTGGGCAGAAGAGGACCCCGACCGAGTTCCCCGCCATTACCCGCACGCCAGCTTCGATACGCCGTTCTTCGGCACCAGGGTGCTGTCGCGACTTGCTCCGCTGTATCCGCGGATGCCTGATTCCACACTCATCGCTGCTCGCCGCCTCGGCGATCTCAGCCCCATGCCCACCCGAACAGCCAAACAGCTCTTCGGGGATTCGGCTGTCTCCCGCCTTATCGACCTGCGTCTGGCCCGAGAGTTCGAGGTCAGCGGTCAGCCGTCCGTGGCGGTCCCACCTCTGCACATCGGTGCCATGGCCAACCAGCTCATCGGAGAAGCCGATTCCGCGGACGAGGAGAAATTCAATCGTCGGCTCGCGATCCTGTGGCAAGCCGGCTATCCGGTCGGTGAAGCTGCGGAGATCGGTCTGGCTCGTGATGTCATCGGTGAGGGCCGCGAGATCGACCGCTCCGATGCAGTGCTCTTGCTCAAGGCGGCGCGCACACTCAATCGGCTCGGTGACCCGATGGAGGCATCGATCATGCTCCACCTGGTTGAAGATGTGGCCCGGAACGATGCGCCGATGTTGCTCGAATGGGAGCTGCAGACGATCACAGCCCGACTGCTGAGCGGCGATCGAATTGGAGCGATCGCCCTCATCAGATCCGGTGTCGAGCACGGACCTCTGGGCTGCGAGCGCGAAGCGGTTCTGCTCGAGCTGCTCTTCACTGCGGCCGCGGCACTCGCAGGTGAACCCGAGCTTCCTCAGTGGTGGACCGATCACCTGCGAGACGAAGTCGATCCGGTCATTCCGGGTATCGCGAACCTCGTCACCTCGTTCGCCGGGAGTGGCATGACCCGCCTCGATGACGCTCGCGCGGTCGCCGATTCTCAGTCAGCGCCGGATGCTCTGCGCTTCGCCGCATATGCGGCTCTGTGCCAGTACCACCTCAAGACGGACAACGCAGAGGCACTCATCGCAGCTGCTAAGGAAGGCTACGAATACTACGTCGGACTCAGCGGCGCCAACCCCAGGTCACTCACGGGTTTCACCTACACCATGGCCTGGTACTTCATGGTCGGAGCGACGGTGAATTGCCTGTTGGCCGGAATCGAACCACAGCGATCTGAACTCATCACCCGTAAGCTGCTGGAAGCCGCGAGCGGGGCCTCCACCCACAGCGGCTGGCAGCTGAATGCGACGGCATCCTGGTGCATCGGCATCCAGCGCCTGCTTGATGGAGAGACCGATCTGGCCGCACGGGACTATGCGGCCGTCGCAGCCACTGTCACCCCGGCACTGCTGGCGGTGGGATGGGGATTGCGCGACACCCTCGGACGGTGGCAACGCAGCAATGCGCCGTACTATCGCCCGACGTCGGGCGATGGCTCGGTTCCGACGCAGGGCTATCGCTTCCACGATGGATTGGCCGCCTTCCTGCTGGGACCCGGGGCGTCGAGTCCCGGCCCGATGCCTGCGTGGATGCATACCGTGTTCGCTCATGCGCGCGTGCTCGACGGCACCATCACCGCCGCCGAGGCGGTCCAGAGTCTTCCGGACGAATCCACCGACCTGAATCTGCCCGGGCCGCGTGCCGCGCGGCGGCATCTCGATGCCTCGGCCGCTGAGGACGCCGAGGCGCTCCTGGCCGCCGGTCTGGAACTGCGGTCCGTCGGCTACCGGGGTGCCGCCCGCCACGCCTTCGCCGAGTCCAGGGCTCTGTTCCTCGCTCAACGTCTCAGTTCCCGCGC
Organism: Brevibacterium sp. Lmc1; assembly: GCF_057654315.1. NCBI lineage: Bacteria > Bacillati > Actinomycetota > Actinomycetes > Micrococcales > Brevibacteriaceae > Brevibacterium > Brevibacterium sp. Lmc1. The sequence continues at coordinate 4,052,295 of NZ_CM172803.1, forward strand.
ACGTGTGGCCGGCGAAGCACTCGACGCACTGCGACAGCGGGCTGCCACGCCTCCGGAAGATCCGCAGCCACGTGAGGACACCGCGATCTCCGATGCTGCGGCTCCAGCCGTCACCCTGACCGAACGGGAGCTCGAGGTGTGCCGACTCGTCGCCGAGGGACTGACGAATGTGCAGATCAGTCAACGTCTGGTCCTGTCAGTGCGCACTGTCGAGTCACATGTGCTGCAGGCTCGAGCGAAGCTCGGTGCCGAACGGCGCCGCGACATTCCGAAACACTTGCTCAAGCTCCGCGACACCGGCCGGATCAATGCCGTGGGAAGCGCGAAGGCTTAACCCTCGTCGAACGGGACTGAGCGTCCGCCTCGGCGGGGGTATCGGTCTTCGGCCTCTCGCCCTTCGGGCGGACCGGACGGCCTGACCACCAGACGTAGATTCCGGCTGCCACGAGACCCGTACCCATGATGACGATCCACCAAGGGAAGCCGGGCAGGTCGGATTCCGCGAGCCCGGATTCCTGGTCTGCGGCCGGGGTCGGGTACACGCGTTCAGCGGTGACGAGGATCCGCTGGGAGTTGATACCCAAGGGCGTGCAGGTAACGAGCGTAACGAGGTCGCGGTCGGAGATCGTGCCCAGAGATTCGGTCTCGTCCGGGTCGACTACTTGGGTGCGAACCACCTGGTAGCTGAGCACCTGTCCGAACGTCGTCAGGGTGAATCGGTCGCCCTTGCCCACCTTGTCGAGGTTGGTGAACATGGTCGCGTCGGCCAGACCTCGGTGGCCGGTGATGACCGAATGGGTGCCGTCGCCGCCGACAGGCAGACTCGTGCCCTCGAGGTGGCCGAGCCCTTTGAGCAGGGTCGCGTCGTCGGTGCCGTGGTAGACGGGCAGGTCCACATCGATGGAGGGGATCCGCAGACGGGTCATCACTCCGGGTCCACCGTCGTCGAGCACATCCTCGTACGCTGGGGCACCCTCAGCCGAGGTCCCTTTCCCCGAAGGCAGCCGGTGGTTCGACTCCAACTGCGCACCGGACTCGAGAGCCTGGTTGTACTTGTGGGCGAGCGCGATCTGACGGGCGTTTTCGACTTTGTCGCCCTCGGCCGTCGTCGCCGATTTTCCGATGATCTTCGACTGGTCGAGCTGGGAGAACCACGCTGCCGCACTCGGGTAGGTCCAGATGCTCAGTCCGGTCAGAGCGATGAGCGCGATGACGAGGGAGAGAATCGGCACGCGCCAGCGGCGCCCGTCGGGGGACGGACGCCGCGTGGACGTGCCCGGCACGGCAGCCTCGGTGGAATGCCTGCCCTCAGGTGAGTGGATCACACCTGGTTCTTGCGGCGGTTGGCTGCGACGACGCCTGCACCGCCGGCGATGAGCATGAGGCCGATTCCGGCGATCATCGCGAGCAGCTTGCCGTCAGCACCGGTCAGCGGCAGTTCGGGGTGGCCCTGCTGGGTGTTGGCGAACTCGTACTTGACGGCTGCGGTGGTGGCGCCGGCCTTCACGGTCACCTCGTTGAGGGAGTCATCGAGGATGTAGCCGGTCGGAGCCTTCGTCTCCTTGACCCAGTACTTCTGCGTGGTGTCATCGTTGTTGCCGACCCACAGTGTGATCGTTGCAGTGCCGTCAGCCGCGGTCTTGACCGAGGCGACCTTGTTCTGTCCGTTCTTGTCGGAGAAGATGTCGAACTCGGCTCCGGCGAGGGTGTGTGCCTTGTCGCCGGCGACGTGCTTGATGATCTGCAGCGAGCCCCAATTCGTGCTCACGGCCGGGGTCTCGACGGTCGAATCGTTGGTGTTGACGAGCGCAGTGTTCTCGATGGTGCCATCACCCTGAGAGGTGACCTTCGTGGTGATGGTGGAAACGACCTTCTGACCGGCAGTGAGCTTGCCGAGTCCGACCTTGGTGAAGTTGATCGTCACGGTCTGACCGTCCCTGACGATGTTGTAGTCGGTGCCTTCGGTGAAACCGGCCACTTTGGCAGATACGAATTCCAGGCGCGAGTCGAGCTGGTCGACGATCGAGAACTTTTTGTAGCCGTTGTTCGCGGCCGGGACCGGCGCGGTGATCGTCCAGTCGACGGTCGAACCGATGACGGGCGCAGTCGGGTTGGAGACTTCCTTCGTCGGCTGCGTCTTGTTCACCGAGTTCTTCGGGTAGACGTTGACGTCATAGAGCCATTTGCCGCTCGACTGCGACAGCGGCAGCGTGACGAGGAATGGATCCGTGGTCGAGGTCGCGTTCGTCGGAGCCTTGGTCTCTTCCACGAGGTAGAGACCGAGCGGCAGACCTTCGAAGGTCGCGAGTCCGCCGTTTGCGGTGGTCTTCGCGATGCCGTTGCCCAGCGAGAATCCGCCGGCCTTGATCTCGGAGGCCTTGAGCCCGCTGATGAGGTCCCAGCCTTCAGGGGTCTTCAGGTCGATGGCCTGGCCGCCCTTGGCCGTGACCTGCTTGACAGTGAACTCGGCGCCGTCGAGTGGGGTGCCGAGGTTCGAGGTGTCGGTCTTCACCGAGCCGTCGCCACCGTCGGTGCCGTAGGCGCCGTCGTACTTGTGAACGATGATCGAACCGGAGCGACCGGTGTCGATGTTGCCCACGTTGCTGTCGGCCTGCGCCGTGCCCGTCATGCCGAGCACGCTCAGCGAGGCGATCGCGGCCACCGCGGTCAGACGCCGCAGAAGACCCAGTTTCTTAGTTTTCATTGTTTCCCTTTCAGTGCTTCCGGTTCCTGCGGCGCAGGCCCTTGAGAAGTGCGATGGCACCGGCGGCTGCGAGCAGAGCTGCTCCGCCGATGAGGTAGATCTGGCTTCCGGTTCCACCCGTGAGCGGCAGCGCCACCTGGGGCTTCTGCTCGTTGGTGTACGACCCGAGCGATTTGTCGAGTTCGGATCCGGAGACCGTGAACGTGTGAGGCGTGGCGTCGAGGATGTATCCGGCCGGGGCTTTCTTCTCCGTCAGCGTGTAGTCGCCCCATCTGAGGCCGGTGACCGAGAGCTTGCCCGTTGCCGGGTCCTTGTCGGCTCCGGTGCATTCCCTCGCCGAGGCGGCTGCGCAGTCCTCGATCGTGAGCTCGGACCCGTCCGGTCCGGTCAGGGTCCACACCGAACCCTTGAGAGCGGTGCCGGATTCGTCGGTCTTGCCCCAGGTCACGGCACCGGTCTTCGCGGTGTTCGTGACGGTGCAGGTGACATCGTCGCCGGACTTCAAGGTCACCGAACTCTTATCGGAGGTGACTGTTCCGGAGCCGGAGGACGGCTTGCACACCCAGTCGGAGGCTTCGTAGCCCTTCAGAGCGCCGGTTTCGGAGAGAGCGTATTTGCCCGCCTTCACCTTTGCCTTGGTCACTTCGATCGATCCTGTCTTGCCTTCGATCGTCTTGTTGCCCGAGGCGGCATCGCCCGCGGCTTTGAGCGTCCAGTCGGTGTCCTTGGCAGTGCCGGCGGCGGCCTTGTTGTCGACCTTCTTCACTAGGGTCAGTGCGGTGTCGCTGACCTTGTTGAGGTAGGTGCAGTCGACGTTGTCGCCGGGCTTGATTCCCGTGAGGTCGGTGCTCTTCTCGCTCGTGAGCTTCGTGGTGGTCTTGGACCCGTCGATTCGAGTGATGTCGCAGCTGCCGCTCTTGAACTCAAACCCGTCCTGCTGGGTCTCCGAGATCGCCACGGTAGCCCGGCCGGTGGTCTTCGAGAACTTCAGCCCCCATTTCGCATTGCCGTTCGCGTCGGTCTTCTGCGTGGCTGCCGTCGGGGCCGAGGTCACCGAGTCGGTTGTGGCCGTCGCTTTCGCGCCAACTGTCCAGTCCTTGCCCGGCTTCTTGTTCTCACCGTTCTCGTCGACGACGTCCTTGTGGATGGAGACGTTGGCAGTCAGCGGAGCATTGGTAATCGTGCAGACGACGGCGTCGCCGGTGTTCGGGATGGTGACTGTGCCCGAGGTTCCGGTACCGGAGGAACCCGAAAGTGCCTTGCCATCGACGGCGCACGAGTAGGTGCTGGCGTAGTTGCCCAGGTCGGCACCTGTGGCAGCGGATTCGGAGAAGACAATCTCGGCGCCGCGCTTGGCGGGCAGTGGTCCGACGATCTCGTCCTGGATCCCGGTCTGAGTCCCAGTGGTTGTGGTGGCACCAAGTTCCGTGCTGCCCTGCTTAAGGGAGAGGCCGAACTGATCGCTCGATTTCGCACGCCCGCCCTGCACGTCCTTCTGAAGAGTGATGGTCGCCGGCGAGGAGCACGACGCGAGGTCGGTGCTCGACCAAGATCCGCTGGCAAACGACTGTTTGTTCGACCAGTTGGGCATGTCGTAGCTCGTGATGGTGTCGCCGGTACCGAGATACGCCTTGCCGGCGGCGTCGAAGGACACGCCATTGACATTGGAGTTCGTCGTGAAGCCCGCGGACTTCGACGAGGAGATGGTGCCGCCGTTTGCCTTCGCCAAGTTGGCCGAAGTCACTGAGAAGACGGTTGTTGTGGTTCCAGATCCCCTGACGATGAAGAGGTTTCCGTTGGTATCGAAGGCGATGTCACCGTTGGCCGCGCCACCGGAGTCGGCACTCGTATCGATGGTGCCTTTGTAGGTTATGGCATTGGTCGAGGCGTCGTAGACATAGAGCCTGAATGACGTGCCGTTGCTGGTGTAGCCGCCGAAGTAGTACCGTCCAGTGGAGAGATCAACCGCCCCGCCGATGAAACCGATTCCGCTTACGGTCACTGATTTGCCCGTTGACGCCCACTTGCCCGTGCTCGAGTTGAACCTGTAGACGGTAAGACCCGTTTCCGAACCCAACCAGTTGAAGTTGCGCTCATAGGCATAGACTGCAGAACCGTCCGTTCCAATGCCCAGACCGTTGAAGTTGCTGACGCCACTTGCAGCATCGCCAACATTCTTTGGCGATCCGCCAGAGATTTCACGCATCTGCCCCGCCTGTGACACCGAATAGACGACGCCAGGCTCGCAGGTGATCGAAACGGGTGCCGCCTGAGCCGGAGCGGCCGGCAGCACAATGGCGCCGCCGGCAGCAACCATGAGCACAGCTGTGAGTGCAGCCCACCAGGCGCGCACGCGCAGACCTAACCGGGTCATACATTCCTCATTTCGAAGTCGAGCAAGATGTTTCAGCTCGCTTCGAATCCCTGACCGCGCACGACTAAGTGCGATCAAGTTCGGGGATGGGGAGAGAGGAGCTGGTCGAACTCCTCCAAGCTATGGAATTGCAGACTCAACTACATTGCTCAGACCCCGCTCTTCAGCAATAGACAGGTAGTCCGAGGCCACCTGAGTAGTTTCGGTTTCGACTACTCAGTAGCTCGACTTTCAATTACTGAAGCATCTGCCCGGCCGCCGGAACACGGACCGATGGCGCGCGGCGAGCAGTCAGTCGCCGACGCTGCGGTCGATCATCTCGCGCACGATGTCCGCGTGTCCCGCGTGCCGGCTGGTCTCCAGGACCACGTGCAGGTACACCCACCGCAACGTCAACTTTCCGCCCGGCGGTACGTAGTCGAGGCTGTGCTGGGCGGCGATCTCTCGGGAGCGGTCGCACTCCTCCAGGTAGGCACCGATGACATCGTGCAGCTTCTCGTCCGGCTCCAACCGCAGGTCAGCCTCAGGGTCTGCGTCGGTCCACGGCGGTGTGGGCAGTTCCGCGGCGGGGATCTGCCCGATCTGCTCAGCGAACGCTCCCAACTCCACCCAACGCAGGTGTTTGATCAAGCCGCCGAGGCTGGTGCCGCTCGGCACTGGGCTGCGCCGAGCATCCTCCTCCGACAGGCCGCTGACTTTGCGCACGACGGCGTCGCGCAGATAATCCAGGAACGTCTCAAGCTGCTCGCGCTCGCTGGCGGCGACTACGCTGCCGAGGATCTCACTCGGTCTCGTCATGGGCTGAATGATACTCGCGTACCGAACCACGCAACAGGGGATATTCGGAGTCTTCGCAAGCGCCGACCGACCCCGATTGCACCCTCGATCGCGAAGAGCCGCGATCCCCCTCACGCAGGGTACCGAATTCACCCTCAAGACTGATCCGCTCAGGCCGGTCTCCGCATAGCGTTGAAGCATGATCACCTTGGAGAACATCAACCGCAGCTTCGGAGACAAGCAGGTGCTGCACGACCTCAGCTTCGACATCGGCGACGGCCGGATGACAGGCTTCGTCGGTTCGAACGGCTCCGGCAAGACCACGACCATGCGGATCATCCTCGGCGTCCTTGCCGCCGATTCCGGGCGCATCCTCGTCGACGGCACCCCTATCACCGCCGGCCACCGCAGCGCGATCGGCTACATGCCTGAGGAACGCGGCCTCTACCCCAAGATGCCGATTATCGATCAGCTGGTCTACCTCGCCCGTTTCCACGGTCTCACCCGCCATGCGGCGAAGAAGCGCGGGCTCGACCTCCTCGAACAACTCGAGCTCAAGGGCGAGCCCACCGACACCCTTGAATCAGTCAGCCTCGGCAATCAGCAGAAGGTCCAGATCGCCGCGGCTCTCATTCACGACCCGCAGGCACTCGTCCTCGACGAACCGTTCTCCGGCCTCGACCCCGTAGCCGTCGAACGCACCCTGGGCGTCCTCACCGACTTTGCCTCCTCCGGCGCTCCGGTCCTCTTCTCCAGTCACCAGCTCGACCTCGTCGAACGTCTCGTCGACGACCTCGTCATCATCAATGATGGCCGCCTCGTCGCAGCTGGCACCACCGCGGAACTGCGCCGTCAGCGCAGCCTGCCCGAGTGGACGCTGCAGACGGATGCGGACCTCGGCTGGGTGCGTGGTCTGCCCGATATCTCCGTCGTCGAACTCGACGGAAATTGGGCCCGGTTCACAGCCCCGAACGCCGATACTGCCGAGGCGGTTCTGCGCAAAGCGCTCACCGTCTCATCGGTGTCGTCCTTCGCTCCGCATGAAGTCGCCCTCAACCGTCTCTTCCAGGAGGTCACGCAGGCATGAGCACCACCGATACGACCACCGCAGCCGACAGCACCCGCAAGGCTCCAGTCAGCACGAACCGAGCCGGATTCACCACCGCGATCGGGCTCGTCATCGAACGCGAGATCATGGTGCGAATCAAATCGAAGGCGTTCATGGTTTCGACGATCCTGAGCATCGTCCTCTTCGGCGTCCTCGTCGGGGTCTCCGGGGCGCTGCCCTCTTTGTTCTCCTCCACGGACAAGGTGGCGGTCACCTCGGCGGGGGCGAAAGCCGTCGAGGGAATCGACAATATCGAGACCGTCGAAGTCGCTGACGTCGACGAGGCAAAAGCCCTGATCACCTCCGAGGAGGTCGAATCCGCCGTCGTCGAATCGCAGGACTCGCCGACCGGGGTCGCCGTGCTGTCCCTGCGCTCGGCACCGGAATCACTCATCGGGGCACTCAGCCTCACCCCCGAGGTCGAACTCCTCGATCCCGACGCCCCTGACCCGGCGCTCACCTACTTCATCGGACTCGGCCTCGGCCTGGTGTTCTTCATGGCGGCGATGACGTTCGGGAACACGATCGCTTCGTCAGTGGTGGAGGAGAAGCAGTCGCGGATCGTGGAGATCCTGCTCGCGTCCACCTCGGCGCGGGTGCTCATGTTCGGCAAGGTCATCGCCTGCACGATCCTCGCTTTCGCACAGATCGGACTCACCGCGATTGCGGTCCTCGCGGGCGCTGCCATCAGCGGAAACGACCTGGTGCTGGGCAAGGTCGCCGAACCGATCGCCTGGTTCGTCCCGCTCTTCATCGTCGGCTTCGTCATGGTCGCCGCCCTCTACGCGGCCGCGGCATCGATGGTCTCTCGCACCGAGGACCTGCCGTCGACGAGCACGCCGATCATGATGCTCATATTCCTCCCCTACATGGGCGTCATCATCTTCTCGTCGAACGAAACGGTCATGGCGGTGCTGTCCTACATTCCGTTCTCCGCGGCGGTGGCAGTGCCGATGCGAGTCTTCCTCGGCACCATCGAATGGTGGGAGCCGCTGGTGTCCCTGTTCATCCTCATCGTCACCACGCTGCTCGCGCTGCTGCTGGCCACGAGGATCTTCGAACGCTCGATCCTGAAGACGGGACCGAAGCTGACCTGGGGACAGGCGCTGCGGCGGTGACAGCCTGACTGGCTGAGCACTGCAGCCAACCGTTCTCCGCGGATCTGCGTCCGACTCTGGAACCGGGGGAATTCCTCGCCTAGACTCGTCAACGGGGCAGTGCACCTTGTCCTCAGCCGAAATCGCGCCGCTGGACTCTCATCGTCAGTCAGGAGGCTTCACAGTGTCGGTTCCTCCGGGCACTCCCGACGACCACCTCGCGCCCGGCTCGACGTTCGACCGTTGGAGCCCGTTTCCCGGGCAGGTTCTCGGCAGTCTTACGCTGATCGTCGGTCCTCTGGCGTGGACGTCGGGCTTGTTTCTGCAGTGGCTGGCCAGGCAGTCAGAGGCCCTGACTCCGACTGAGCTCGATGCACTCGATGCGGATGCGTTTGCCGCACCAATGCTGATCGTGGTCCATGAACGAGCACCAGGACTCTCCACCGCGGGGTGGACGCTCCAGCTCATCGGTGCCCTCGTACTGATACCGGCGATGATCGCGCTCGCTCACATCTCGGCCCGCCGAGCTCCGCTGATCCCTGCGCTCGGAGCCTGTCTGATGACGTTCGGACTCAGTGCGCGGATCTTCTATCTAGGGGTCGATGCCACCGCTTTCAATCTGGTCGAACGACTCGGAAGCGACTCGGCGTCCTCGTTGTTCCTCGATGGCTATGGAGAACTTGCCTATGCCTTCTGGCGAGTTCCTGTTGTCATCTCCGTCGGAACCATTCTCGGCTCTGTTCTCATCGCCGTCGCCGCCTATCTATCTCGAACTTTCGGGCTGGTGCGAAGCCTGCTGATCCTTCCCGCTGGCTGGCTCGGGATGGGAATCCTCAAGGAACATGAGCCCGGAGTCGGCGGGCTGTGTCTTGCTCTTGCGCTCGTCCCGTGCGGTCTGACCCTACTGCGCAATCGTGCTCCGCACTCCCGTGTCCTGTTCGACGAGTCATCGCGCGTACCGCGTCCGGTCCGGGACCTCATCAGCTGGTGACCCCTGTCTCGGCGAGCTGCGAAGTGGATCCCCTCCTTCTCGTCCCGCCGGGGTCGGCGTCCCTTACAGCCAGCCGTTCTCCGCGGCGATCCGCGCGGCATCGGCACGGTTGCGGGCGTTCGTCTTCCCGATCGCCGAGGACAGACGATTCCGCACGGTGCCGGCAGACAGATACAACTGAGCTGCCACCTCGTCGACGCTCGCCCCGTCGGCGGCCGCGCGCAGAACATCGGTCTCCCGCGCGGTCAGCGGTGACGCCCCGTGCATCGTCGATTCGACGACAAGTTCGGGATCGATGACCGACATCCCGGCCATGACCCGGCGGATCCCCTCGGCGAGGTGGTCGACCGGAGCGTCCTTGACCATGAACCCGCTGACCCCGGCGTCCAGGGCGCGCTTAACCCAGCCGGGCCGCCCGTAGGTCGTGACGATGATGACCTTGACCTCGGGAAACTTGTCCTTGAGTGTGGCCGCGACTGTGAGCCCATCGGGTTCGGGCATGTCCACATCGAGCAGCGCCACATCCGGTCGAGTCGCGGTGATCGCCGGCACGACCTCGGAACCGCGAGCGCACTGGGCGACGACCTCGAAGTCTGATTCCATGCCGAGCAGGGCGGCGAGCGCCTCACGGACCATGGTCTGGTCGTCAGCGATGAGCAGCGTCGTCACCGATCTCACCTCTCTCAACGTTGAGATCGGCATCGCCTGCGTCGAGTTCGCCGCCACCTGCGTCCTCGCGAGGACGCGCGAGGTCCTCATCCGGACCTACGACGATGAGTTCGAAACCGGCGTCGGCCTGCTGCGTTCGCAGACTCCCACCGAGTGCGCGTGCCCGACTCCGCAGTCCCTGCAGTCCCGATCCGGCACCCACCTCGCCGAGGTTGAGCTCCGTGACCGGGTGCGCGGGGTCATCGCGGCGACCGTTGTCGTTGCTGATGGTCAATCGATTCCTCTCGAGAACGATAGTGGCCCGTCGGGCTCGGGCATGCCGGAGGATGTTCGTGCTGCCTTCACGCAGGCTCCAGGCGAAGAGTTCTCGCAGCCGTGGGTCGACGACATCGACCGAGGTAGGAGCCTCGACCGTGATGTCGGCGGCGCGCAGCGCACGAGTCGCCTCGACGAGCTCCTCGGCCAGGGAGATCGTCCGTGTCCCCTGCACTGTGGTCCGGACATCGGCCAGCGCACCACGGGCGAGTTCTTCGATCTCGGCGATATGCCGAGCCGCATCAGGTGAGCCGGCCGCTTCGAGCTTCGCCGCCAGCTGCGCCTTGAGCGCGATGACGGTGAGCGAATGTCCGAGCACATCATGAACGACTTGGGACACGCGCAAGCGTTCGGCCTCCCGCTCGAGTCGCCGGTTCTCCTCTTCTGCTGCCCGTGCCGCGCGTGCTCGGTCACCGGCCATGAGCGCCATGACCATGGCGAACCCGGAGATCGAGATCCCGAAGGTGGACGACCAATCGTGAGTCCACCCGGGGACGAGACGTTGGGCCGCCTCGGCGACGATGAGCGTCGATGCCGCAATGATGAGGCCAGGTATCACCCGCCGAATCGAGACGACGGAGAGGACGGAGATATAGGCGAGGAATGCCAGCCCCTGCTCACCGACGATGGGAACGGCCGCCGCAGTGATGACGATCATTGCGATGATCGAAGCATTGACGATGATGAGCGCCCGGCGGGTACGGCGGGCGTGGGGATCGCGCATCGTGCGGGCGAAGGTGCCGAGACCGACCCCGCCGGCGATCATTCCGCCGTAGAAGATGACCGCGAATGCGGCGGTGAGGCTCACGCCCCAGATCCGCTGTGCTCCGCCGAGCTGGAACGATGCGCTCAGGGGGTAGACGAGGAAGACGAGCCAGAAGAACGGAAAGAACCAACTCATGAAGTTGAGCGAACGCAGCCCGACGGGCGAGGACTCTGCCCTCGCCTCGCCGATGCTGTCGTGCGTGGTCACTGTGGTCCTTCCTCGGTCACTGTGCGCTGGCCGTCATGCTGGTCGTCGTGTTCGCGTCGTTCACGTATGCGGTGTCGTGGCCCGTTCGCGACCATTGGCCTCACACCCGTGAGGTGTCGCGACGCAGGGCCCAGGCCGAACCTGCCACGAAGATCCCCAGCCACACGATCACGCTGACGATCGCCCAATGATCGTAACCCCCGCCGAGCGGTGCGCGGGCGATTTCGCCGACTCCGTACGCCGGGGTGAAGCGGGCGATCGTCTGCAGGGTGTCGGGCCAGATCTCGAGCGGAACGAAGAGTCCGCCGATGAGCGAGAGGATACCGAGGACCATGCTCGCCACCTGAATCGCGTTCTCCGCCGGCAGCAGGTAGCCGAGCATGACGCCGAAGGCAGCGAAGACACCGGAGGTGAGGATGACAAGGAGACCGGAGGCGATGAGTGTGCCCAGTGGTGCGTGGACGCCGGTGACGGCGGCGAGGACGAAGACGACGATGACGGACACCGCGCCGAGAGCCATGGACACGATCACTTTGATGAGGATGTAGGCCGCCGGATGCAACGGCGTCAGTGCGAGCTGCCGGCTCCACCCGAGCGCGCGTTCGATGGCGACCTGCGCACCACCCGTGGTCGTAGCGATCATCGCCCCATACGTGGCCAAGGAGACCGAGATGTAGAGCGCGGCGTCCGTGCTGCCGAGCATCTCGCCCTTGTTCGTCAGGCCGAAGATGAGGTAGAAGACCGCGGGCATGATCATCGTGAAGATCAATGTGCGCCGGTTGCGCAGCTTCCGCAGCAGTTCGAGGCGCAGCAGGGTGACTGAGAATCCGCCGAGGCGGGGCACCCGTCGGTTCTCCAGCGAGGTGAGGAACGTCGCCGAGGCGGCGGTGCGGGTTTCGGTGTCAGTGAGCGAGTCAGTGTGGGCTGCGGATTCGGGGTGGGCAGCGGTGTCGGGGCGAACGGACATTTCAGGCTCCTTTCGAGGTAAGGCTGATGAAGGCGTCTTCAAGGGAATGGGAGGTGATCTCGAGGTCGGTGCACGCGTTCTCGAAGAGCATCTTCGCGGCTGCATCCGAGTCTGTGGTGCGCATCTTCAGACGTTTGGCAGCGACGTCGATGGATTCGACACCGGCCAATCCGCCGAGGCGGTCGAGCAGGTCATTGACGCCCGATTCGGTGGTGTCGTCGGTCATCGGCAGGGTTGCGCTCACGGTCTTCGCTGCGGTCATGCCGCGGATCTCGTGGGCGGGTCCGTCGGCAACGACCCGGCCGTCTGCGACGAGGACGACGCGGTCGGCGAATTCATCGGCCTCTTCGAGGTAGTGGGTGGCGAAGAGGATTGTCTTGCCGGTCAGTGCGTCGGCGCGCATCTGGTGCCAGAAGTCGCGGCGGCCGGTGACATCCATTCCGGTGGTCGGTTCGTCGAGGACGATGAGGGCGGGGTCCGGCAGCAGGGCCATGGCGAAGCGCAGGCGCTGCTTCTGCCCGCCAGAGCATTTCCTCACCACCGAATCGGCGATGTCGGTGATCCCGGCGCGTTCGAGGACGAGGTCCGTGTCGAGGGAGGAGGCGAAGATCGCCGAGGTGTAGTCGACGGTTTCGCGGACGGTGAGGTCATCGAGCAGTCCACCGGTCTGCATCACCGAACTGACGAGCCCGAGCGCGACCGCTCGCCGAGGCGGCATCCCGAAGATCTCGACAGAGCCGTCATCTGGTCGGCTGAGTCCGAGGAGCATGTCGATGGTCGTTGTCTTACCAGCCCCGTTGGGTCCGAGGAAGGCGACGACTTCGCCGGGGCGAATGTCGAGGTTGAGGCCGTCGACGGCTGTCAATTCGCCGAAGCTCTTGGTCAGGCGGTTAAGGCTGACAGCTGCAGGGGTCGCGGCGGATGTCCGGGTCGGAGGGGCTGTGTGAGTCGCTGTCTGTGAAGTCATGTCCACAGACTAGAAATCGGAGCAGGTGTGTACAGATGCCATTTGTCACCGAGGCGGGGGTGCCATTTGTCATCGGTTCGCAGAACTAATGCGGAGACGCAGAGACCGACCTGCGAGTTAACTCAGGCTTCACGTTCCCTCCACTCGCCTTGTGTGAATGCTGAGTAGGTTGGAGGCCGTCTGCTCGCACACGACGCTCACGCACTCGTCCGAGCCCTGCCTCCGGCACCGCTCGAATCGTTACGACGCCTCCTCTTCGGTGAGCGCTTGTGCACCTCAACGAAAGGACTGCACATGGCCAAGACAACCCTGCGTCTCGCCGCGGCAACCGGCGCACTCAGCCTCGCACTCTTCGGATTCGCAAGCCCCGCCTCGGCGGCAGGAATCGACGAACCCGGCGGAGCCCGCCAACTCGACGGCGACAACACCGATGCCATTCGCGACGCGGTCGAGGACTCCGGCGCGAAGAACGTCATCCTCCTCATCGGCGACGGCATGGGCGATTCCGAGATCACCGCCGCCCGCAATTATGCGAAGGGCGCCCACGGACGCTTCGACGGCCTCGACGAACTGCCGCTGACCGGGCAGTACACGACCTACGCGGTGGACAGGGACTCCGGCAAGCCGGACTATGTCACTGACTCCGCGGCGAGCGCCACCGGCTGGTCCTCGGGAACGAAGACCTACAACGGTGCGCTCGGCGTCGACCGGACAGGCAAACCGCACAAGACTCTCATCGAGATGGCCCGCGCCAAGGGCATGAAGACCGGCGACGTCTCGACCGCGGAGATCCAGGACGCGACTCCGGCCGCGCAGCTCGCCCACATCAGCCAGCGCGGCTGCTACGGCCCCGAGGAGACGGCCAAGGACTGCGCGGACGAGACCCTGGAGAACGGCGGCCTCGGCTCGATCAGCGAGCAGATCCTCAATGCTCGCGCCGATGTCACCCTCGGCGGCGGTTCGGCATCCTTCGAACAGAAGGCAACCGCCGGCGATTGGAAGGACAAGACGCTGCGTGAGCAGGCGGAGGAACGCGGCTACCAGCTCGTCGACGACTCCGATTCACTCGACTCCATCACCGAGGCGAACCAAGATGCACCGGTGCTCGGTCTCTTCACAGAGGGCAATTTCCCCGTTCGCTGGGAGGGACCGAAGGCCACGCACGGAGGTGGCACCGAACCGGCCGTGAAGTGCAAGAACAACCCGGAGCGCACCTCGGACGTGCCGAAGCTCGACCAGCTGACGAACAAGGCTGTCGATCTGCTCGACAATGACAAGGGCTTCTTCCTCCAGGTCGAGGGGGCGAGCATCGACAAGCAGGATCACGCTGCCAACCCGTGCGGTCAGATCGGTGAGACCGTCGACCTCGACGAGGCGGTCAAGGCCGCCCTCGACTTTGCGAAGGAAGACGGCGAAACTCTCGTCATCACCACCGCCGACCACGCTCACACCAGCCAGATCGTCAGCGCCGGTTCGGACACTCCGGGTCTCACCCGAACCCTGACCACTGCCGACGGCAGTGAGATGACGATGAACTACGCGACCGCTGACGAAGAGGAGTCGCAGGGCCACACCGGAACGCAGCTGCGCATCGCCGCCTACGGTCCGGGCGCCGCCAATGTCGTCGGGCTGACCGACCAGACCGACATGCACTATACGATCGCCGACGGTCTGGGACTCGACCCCGACGCCGAAGTGCCCGGCGGCCCGGGCGACGACGCGAACGGCAATGACGACTCGGCCGGTTCCGACGACTCGGCCGGTTCCGACGATGCCGCGGGATCGTCCGATGCCGGTGGCACTGACGGTGCGGCAGGTACCGAAGACTCGAACGCATCCGAGGACGCCAACGGCTCCTCCGATTCCGCTGGCGGCGGCGCCGGTGCCAATGGCGGCTCCGAAGGCGGCGAAGGCAATGCCTCGACCGGCGGAGGAGACCAAGGTCCCGGTCTGGCCGGCGGTGGAGGCGGAACCCTGCCGCGCACCGGAGTCGAGATCGGTGCCGCGATCTTCTTCGGCGTGGCCGCGATCATCGGCGGATCGGCCCTGATCCGCATGGCCAAGCGCCGCGGAATCCTCCCCGCCTGACACCAGCCCGACCACGAACGGTGCCGGATTCTTCCCAGCGAAGCGTCCGGCATCGTTCGTCGTCTCCACAGGTCGACCTGGCAGAGTAGGCCCATGGAACCCATCGAACTTCCGCTGACCACCGACCGCCTGCGGTTGCGCACCTATGTCGAATCCGACGTCGACGAGCAGCTGCGGATATTCTCCCGCGAGGACGTCTCCCGGTTCCTCCTCGAAGATCCCTGGACCGCCGAGGTGGCCCGGACCAAGGTCTCAGAACGCATGCAGCGCACGGGGCTCGAGACCGAATCCCGTGCCCTGGCCCTAGTCATCGAGACGGCCGACGGTCTCGATTCTCTTGACGGTTCGCACGTCATCGGCGACATCGCTATCTGGCTCGACAACGACAGTGAGCAGAAGGCCGAGATCGGCTGGATCCTCGATCCGGCCGCCAGTGGCCACGGGTTCGCCACCGAGGCGGCCATCGCGGTCCTCAACGTCGCCTTCGACCACTACGGCCTCCACCGGGTGTTCGCGCAGATGGATTCCCGGAACACCGCCTCGGCGAATCTGGCTCGCAGGATAGGGATGCGGGAGGAAGCGCACCTGCGCAAGGACTGGTGGTCGAAAGGCGAATGGACCGACACCCTCATCTTCGGGATGCTCTCCAGCGATCGGCAGACAGCCTGACTGCTCCGTTCCAGACGCCGGTCCGGCCCGATTTTCTGAGATCTCGGACTCTTTGTGCCAGCTTCCGTATTCGCCCGCCGCCTCGGTGTGAGAATCTGAGGTGGCCGTGGAGCCGGGTCCGTCGATCGCATCGGGGCCGAGGCGGCCACGGTCAGTCGAGAGAAGAGGACAGCAGACACCGATGGCTCCAGCCGACAAGGACCGCAACGAGGCGCTCCCCAGCGACGCAAACGCTGACGGACATGAAGAGAACGCCGGCCTGAAAAGAGGCCTGACCGCCCGACACATTCGCTTCATGGCCCTCGGTTCCGCCATCGGCACCGGCCTCTTCATGGGATCTTCGGAGTCGATCCAAGCCGCAGGACCGGCAGTGCTGCTCGCTTATATCATCGGCGGTGCCGCCGTCTTCATGGTCATGCGCGCCCTCGGCGAACTCGTCGTCCGCCACCCGGTCTCCGGCTCCTTCGGCCAGTATGCCTCCCGCTACATCCACCCCTTCGCAGGCTTCCTCGTCGGCTGGACCTTCGCCTTCGAGATGGTTCTCGTCGCCGTCTTCGACGCCACTGCGATCGGCGTGTACATGGGCTTCTGGTTCCCGGGCGTCCCCCGCTGGATCTGGGTGCTCGCCGTCGTCTTCTTCATCGCCGCGATCAACATGATCGGCGTCAAGGTCTTCGGTGAACTCGAATTCTGGTTCGCACTCATCAAGATCGTTGCGATCATCGCTCTCATCGCCGCCGGGGTGGCCATCATCATCTTCGGCTTCGGCATCGCCGACCACGACCAGATGGGCCCGCAGGCTCTGTTCGACCACGGCGGCTTCTTCCCCAACGGGTTCTGGGGTCTGCTCTCATCGTTCACCATCGTGATGTTCGCCTTCGGCGGCATCGAGATCATCGGCGTCACCGCCGGAGAGGCGCAGAATCCGAAGCAGGTGCTGCCGGCCGCCATCAACTCGGTGCCGGTGCGCATCCTCCTCTTCTACGTCCTCACCCTCGGCGTGATCATGTGCATTCTGCCGTGGAACCAGATCACCTCCGAGATCAGCCCTTTCGTCGCGATCTTCGACTCCGTCGGCTTCAATGCGGCGGCCGCCATCCTCCAGGTCGTCCTCATCACGGCGGCCCTGTCGGCCATCAACGCCGACATCTTCGGCGCCGGCAGGATGCTCCACGGCCTCGCCGAACAGGGGCAGGCTCCGCGGTCCTTCGCCCGCACCTCGCGCAATGGCGTGCCCGTGATGACCGTGGTGACGATGATCGTCGCGCTGCTGGCAGGCGTCGTCCTCAACTACCTCTACCCCGATCAGGCCCTGTTCCTCCTCGGTGCGCTGGCCACCTTCGCCACGGTGCTCGTGTGGCTGATCATCCTCGCTTCCCATATCCGGATGAAGAAGGTGATCGCCGAGGAGGCTCGCCTTCCCAGCGAATTCCCCATGCCGCTGTGGCCGGTGGGATCGTGGATCACCGTCGCGTTCATCGTCTTCGTCGTCGTCATTGTCGGCATAGTCCCCGACTCACGACCGGCTCTGTGGGTCGGACTGCTGTGGGTCGTCGCGCTGTGGCTGTGCTATATCGCCTTCGTCCGCGGTCGCGGCCGTCGGCCGTACGCGCTCACCGATCGCACCGAACCCATAGGGTCCGGAAAGAACTGACGACCCTGCTCGCAACTGTCCGCAACGTCGTCACTTCTCACGGCGTCCGACGCCGCAGAGTCAGCGAGCCGACGATGATGGCTCCGACGATCCAGCAGGCGATGAAGAGCACCCGCAGCCAGATATAGGAGTCATCCTCGTTGCCGGTCGACACGGTATCCAGCGCGTCGATCGCGTGTGAGAGCGGCAGCCAGTCGCCGATCACTTCGAGCACGTCCGGCAGCTGATCACGGGGCAAGAAGATTCCTCCGAGCAGGATCTGCGGGAACACGAACACAGGCATGAACTGCACGACCTGGAACTCCGTGCGGGCGAAGGCGCTGGCCAGCAGGCCCAGCGCCGTGCCGAGCAGGGCGTCGGCGATCGCGACGACGAAGAGCAGCCCGACCGAACCCTCGATCTCCAGACCGCACACCAGAGTCGCGTAGCAGACGGCCACGGCCGTCTGCACCACGGCGAGCAGCCCGAATGCCAGGGTGTATCCGAGGATGAAATCGCCGCGGCCCAGCGGCATCGACAGCAACCGCTCCAGCGTTCCGCTCCGACGTTCGCGCAGGGTCGCGATGCTCGTGACGAGGAACATGACGATGAACGGGAAGAGCGCAAGCATCGCCGGACCGATGTCGGCGAATACCTCGGTCTCGTCGAAGATCCACGCCACCAGGCCGATGAGCAGGCTGGGCACGATGAGCAGCTGGGCGATCGTGCGCGGGTCGTTGCGGATCTGGGTGAGCACACGCCCCGTCGTGGCCAGGGTGCGCATCGGGTTCATCGCCGACCTCCCTTCTTCGTCCCGCGGCCCCGCCGATCATGGCTTGGTCGACCGTTGCCGTTCGCGTTCTGGGAAAGCAGATGGGTCCCCGGCCGGCGTCCGTGCCCGGTGCGCCCTTCACCGACCGTGTCCCTCTCGATGATGTCGAGGAACGCCTCCTCCGCCGAGGCGGCCCCTGTGCCGGCGAGCAGATCGTGCGGTGTCGTATCGGCGATGATCGCGCCCTCCCGCATGAGCAGCAGCCGGTCACAGCGTGTGGCCTCATCCATGACGTGGCTCGAGACGAGCAGCGTGATCCCCTCCTCGGCGAGCCCGCGGAAGAGATCCCACAGATCATTGCGCAGCACTGGATCGAGTCCCACCGTCGGCTCATCGAGGACCAGCAGGTCCGGAGAACCGAGCATTGCCGCGGCGAGGGACACCCGGTTGGCCTGACCGCCAGAGAGCGTCCGGGCCAGCTGATCGGCCTGCCCGATGAGGTCCGTGCGTTCGAGCACCCGGTCGACATCGGTTTTCGGAGCTCCCTGCACCCGTGCGAAGTAGCGCAGATTCGCCCGCACACTGAGGTCCTCGTAGATGCTCGCCGACTGGGTCATATAGCCGACGCGATGCCGCAGATCTGCCGAACCGGCAGGTCGGCCGAGCACCTGCACACGTCCGCCCGCGACGATCTGCACGCCGACGATCGCCCGCATCAGCGTCGTCTTCCCGCTGCCGCTGGGACCCAGCAGACCGACGATCGCGCCCCTGGGCACATCCAGATCCAGTGAGTCGATGACGGTCCGTCGACCCCTCCGAACCGTCAGCTCTCGTGCTTCCACCGAATTATTCATCATGTGCTGAATATGACATCCGAGGATGCTCCGGTCAAGGGTTCTCACGGGGAGATTTCATGACTGCCGTCCCGCCACCGTTGAGCGGTACCTGCACGGCCGCCGTTCGGGCTCACATCGAGTCGCCGACTCCATCGAGATGGCCCTGCACCGCCGGCGCCAGACGCGCAGTGAGGTCGTCGACCGGCATCGATGCCAGCGGTTCGAGTTCGAGGACATGGCGAAACATGAGCGCACCCGCCATCTGCGTGAGGACGAGCGTGGCCCGCAAATCTGCTTCGGCGCGGTCGACGCCTCCGTCCGCGATCCTTCCCGCCACTGCTCCTTTGAGCTCGCGCAGGAGAAATTGTCTGATCAGTCGGCCGGCTGCCGAATCGCTCACCGCAGAACGCAGAACGGTCACCCCGATCGACTTCACGCTTGTCTGCTCCCAGGCGCTGAGCACCGTGTGCACGAGAGACTCTCCGAGGCGGTCGACCGAGACGTCCAAGGCCGAGCGGATGATGCGGTCCGGCCGCACGGGAAGCTTGACGACTTCCGCGAAAAGGCCGGCCTTGGACTCGAAATAGTGGTGGACGAGTGCGGAGTCGACCTGGGCGCGACGGGCGATTCCACGGATCGACGCCTTGTCGTAGCCCTTCTCAGCGAACTCGGCCGAGGCGGCATCGGTGATCGCTGTCCGCGCCTCACTGCCGTTTTCCTTACGGGGGCGCCCCCTTCGACGAGGCCCCGGCTTCACATCCGCCATGCTCCCCAGAGTATCGTGAGGCCCTGTTGCAAAAGGTCTGCACAACGGTCCTCCGAACCGAGCAAAGGTCTGGGAAACGGGCCTCTGTTTGGTCAGAACCACCTCGGCGGGGGTCCTAGCGTGGATGTAGCAGCAGTCGTATGAAAGGTTTTTCGGTTCACATGTTCAGGCAGTCGTCGAAGTTGGCCAATGTCCTCTATGACATCCGGGGACCCGTCCTCGAAGAGGCCCAGGCGATGGAAGCCGCCGGGCACACGATCCTCAAGCTCAACATCGGCAACCCTGCCCCCTTCGGATTCGAAGCGCCCGAGGCGATCGTCCAGGACATCGCCGCGAACCTGCCCGTGACGCAGGGCTACTCCGACTCGCGGGGAATCCTCTCCGCCCGCCGCGCCGTCGTCCAATACTACGAGACCCGCGGCATCCACAATCTCGGCACCGACGAGGTCTTCCTCGGCAACGGAGTCAGCGAGCTCATCACGCTCAGTCTGCAGGCCCTGTGCAACCCGGGGGACGAGATCCTCGTGCCCGGACCCGACTACCCGTTGTGGACCGCCTCGGTGGCGCTGTCCGGCGGCACCCCCGTCCACTACCGCTGCGCGGAAGAAGACGCCTGGCAGCCGGACCTGGACGACCTCGAATCCCGGATCACCGAACGCACCCGCGGAATCGTCGTCATCAACCCGAACAACCCGACCGGTGCGGTGTACTCGAAGGAGACGCTGCAGAAGATCGCCGACATCGCCCGCCGTCACGGTCTCATCGTCTTCTCCGACGAGATCTACGAGAAGATCACCTACAACGGCGTCGAACTCGTCAACATGGCCACTCTCACCGGCGACGACGTTCTGTGCCTGACCTTCTCCGGACTGTCGAAGGCCTACCGGGTCGCCGGCTACCGTTCCGGCTGGCTAGCGATCACCGGACCGCTGGACGAGGCGCACAGCTACCTCGAGGGCATCAAGCTGCTCGCGAATATGCGCATGTGCTCGAACGTTCCGGCCCAGCACGCAATCCAAGCGGCCCTGGGCGGGAAGCAGTCGATCGACGACCTCGTTCTGCCGACCGGCCGCCTCGGCGCGCAGATGCAGGTCGCCTACGAGGGGCTCAACTCGATCGACGGCGTCTCGGCCCACCGGGCTGACGGTGCGCTGTACATGTTCGCAAAGCTCGATGTCGAGAAGTTCGGCATCACCGACGACGAGCAGTTCGCCCTCGACCTGCTGCGCGAACAGAAGATCCTCGTCTCCCACGGCACGGCTTTCAACTGGCCCAAGCCCGACCACTTCCGACTCGTCACCCTGCCGTCCGTCGAGGTGCTCACCGAGGCGATCGAACGCCTCGACACGTTCCTCTCCGGCTACCGGCAGGTCGCTCCGACGACGTGCGAGCTGCCCGTCGTGCGCGAACCCGAGCACGCGGGAGCACCCGCGGCCGGCTGACGAGCTGAACCGATGAGGCGCCGGCGAGCGCCTCATCGAGAATCATGGGGTGCCGGGCGGACGTCGATCCGTCCGGCACCGACTCTGAGGTGGGTATCCTGACTCAGTAGCAATCACCATCGAGCCGAAGGCGGGTAAGGATGCCGCACCTGATCGAAGTGTGGAACGACACCGTCGACTCCCGACACCTCACCGGCGGCATCGCCATTTCAGTCGGCATCGCGGTCACCGCCCATCTCGTCGCCGACCGTCTCTTCGCCGCGGCCGGCCAGACGGAACTCGGCCACTCCTATGCTCTGCTCATCGGGATTCTCGGGTGCATCCTCGGCGCCGTGATCACCGGGCTCCTGTTCAAACCCAAACGCGTGATCACGAGCCCGACGACCGACACCCGCAGCCGGCAGGAGATCATCGACGAGATCGTCGAAGAGTACGGCGACCTCGGCGATCCGCGCGAACTCCCCGAGGCTGTGCAGGCCGAGGTGCGGGCGCTCGGTCTCTTCGACGCCCTCCTCGAGAACCATCGGAGCCACGCCGCCGATGACGGCAGCGGCGCACGGAAGACGGACGAACAGCAGTGAGCGCGGACCTTCTCGAACCCATCCTCTGGGCGATCGGCATGGCGGTGCTCGCCGCTGTGCTGTTCACCGGAATCGGGTTGATCTCCGGAACGGATGAGACGGCGACGGTCGCTCCCATCGCTCTGCTCGTCATCCTCCTCGGCGTTCCGCCTGCCGGAGTCATCTCATTCTTCCTCGCCGCGGTCATCGCCAAGCACATCTCCCATGCGGTGCCGACGACGCTCTTGGGCATCCCCGGTGACACCACCGCGGTGCCGATGCTGCGCGAAGCCCAACTTCTGCGTGCCCTGGGCGTGCCGCATCTGGCCCTGCAGAAGGCGATCTCCGGCGGCGTCATCGCCGTGATCATCGCGATTCCGCTGTCCACCCTCTTCGCCCTCGTTCTCACTCCCTTCGCCGAGGGCATCGAGTCCGTGGCGCCGTGGATCTTCGTGGCCGCGGCCGTCCTCGTCGCGTACACGTCGAAAGGCAAGCTCGCCGCCGTCGTCGCCCTCATCCCCTTCGTCCTGCTCATCAACGGCCTGCAGGCGGTCATCATGGACCAGAAGGACGCGACGTTCACGACGTCCTTCTTCCTCGGCATCGCCACCGGTCCACTCATCTTCGACCTCTTCGCCACACTGTCCCCCGCCGGCAGAAAGGCGATGCGACAGGAGGGCAAACGCGAATTCGCCCTTGCCCCCGACGTTCCGCGCGCCGGAGGGCGGATCCCGAATCCGCTGAGAACCCTCGATCGCACACAGCTGACGTATACGACAGGATCTGCGGCGATCACCTCGGCGACCTTCGTCTTCTCACCCGTGGCCATGGCCGTGCTCATGGGCGAGATCGTCGGCAGCCGGATCAAGAACGGCTACCACCGGCTGACGACGGTGGCCACGGTGCGCAACGCGACCACCGAGTCGACCTATATCGCAGAGACCCTCATCCCGCTCATCGCGATCGGCCTGCCTCTGTCACCCGTGGCCGCCGGACCCGCGGCACCCCTGTTCAACGCGCCGCCGGTCTACACCCTCGACGCCGAGTCAGGGACGACGAACAACCTCCACGACCTGCTCACGACCGGACAGTTCGCGCTCTTCTCTGTGATCGCGGCGGTCATCGCGGTCGCCATCGCCTACCCATTCGTGATGACGAACGCTCACCGAGCGGCGACCTGGGTGATGCGATCGGTCTCCCACGAGGCGATCATCGCCGGGTTCGCGGCTCTCATCTGCGTCATCTGCCTCTACGAAGGCGGTCTGCTGGCGCTCGGAGTGACGATCACCGTCGGCCTCGTCGGCGGACTGTTCAACCGGTTCATCGGCATGCACGCCGGCGTCCAGTTCATGGGCTACTACGTCGCCGTGCTCACGGTGCCCGCGATCCTCGCGCTGTAGGGCACGCGTCCTGCCGTCTACCCCGGCCTCAGGCCATGAACTTCTGCATGTCGTCGAGCACCCGGTTCGCCGCAACGACCGAGGCGTTGAGGAACCACGGGTCGACGTCGACCGGGAACGCATGCCCCGCCTCGACGACGTCCAGCCCTTTCCACAGCTCTGACTCGGTGGGACTGGCCTTGCCCCCGGGGAAGGCGTGGAAGAGCCAGTCGGCGTCGAGCATCTCGACCTTCTCGAGCGAGAGCTCATGGCTGGGCTTGTCATCGAAGCGCTGGGACTTCGGCCGGATCATCCCGGAGTCCTCGGCGACGATGCTCGCCAGGGAGTGCTTGCCGAAGTAGAGGTACTGATCCCCCTTCGACCGCACAAGCGAAACACTGTCCTTCGTTCCGCGCTTCTCTCCCCAGTCCCGCGCACGCTTCTCGTAGTCCTCGAGCAGCGTTCGTCCCTTCGCTCCCTGCCCGAGTGCCCCCGCGACGATCCCCAGATCGTCTTTGAAGTTCTCTGACCCGCCGTTGGTCTTGACCACCTCGGCGATGCCCGTCAGCTCCTGTTCGAGCTTCGTCTCGGCACGCTTGTTCGAGAGGATGAGGTCGGGTTTGAGCTCGGCGATCTTCTCGAGGTCGGGGTTCGTCCGCTCCCCGACGACTTCGATCGCGTCGAGGTCGAACTCCTTGCCGAACTCGTCTTTGAGGAAATCGGGGATCCCGCTGCTGTTAGTCGCCTCGGCCACGGCGACGGTCATGCCCACCGGCATGACTCCCAGAGCCAGGCAGTGGTCGAGGTGCCCGGTCGAGGTCGCCACGATGCGGCTCGGCGCCCCGCCTTTCCCCGCCGAGGCGGAGGACCCTGTCGTGGGCGACCCGCCGCTCGAGCAGGCGGAGAGGAGGAGTGCGGACCCGAGTCCGGCCACCCCTCCGAGGAGGGAACGACGAGTGAATGTGGACGTGCGGACGGCATTCGAGGCGACTTTCACATTGGTGAGCCTACCCTAACCACTACGCTCAGGCTCTCAGCTTCCCGCCACTCTGAAACCGCACCGTCACCGCCACTGCCGGGTGACGGTGCGGACGTCGGCGACCACCTCGGCGATGGCGGAATTGTGCGCATCGACGATCGGATCGTGACGGGTGCGCCCCTGCGGCCGCGACGACCGCGATACCAGCAGAACGTCACGGCGGCAGTCGCTGAGCGGCATCGGGATGACGGTGATGTCCGGGTCGGTCGACAGTGATGATTCGGGGATCATCGCCACCGCCAGACCGGCCGAGATCATCCGGTTGATGGCCGCATAGTCATCCATCCGCATCCCCACGCGGGGTTCGAACCCAGCACTCAGACAGAAGGAGCGGACCACCTCGTCGATGGCGTCACCGGGGTCGATGCTGAACGCCCAGGTCTGCGACACGAGCGCGGCGAGGTCGGGCATACCGTGGGAATCGCGCTCGATCGGCCCGATCGAGCGCGGCACGCACAGGAACAGCCGCTCCGAATACAGGTGGGCGGCGGTCAGCGTCGCCGGGATCCACGTGCGGTCGAGATCGGTCGACACGAGCAGTGCGAGGTCGAGGTCCCCGGACTCGAGCCGGGAGACGAGCTTCGCGTGCTCGTCCATCGTCACATCCAGGGCCGCGGTGAGTACGTCGGTCCGGTCGCCGGCGACCGCCTCGTCACGGGTCTGCCACCTCGGGCGAGCCTGCAGCTGATCGTGGAGGCGCGGGATGACGCGAGCACCGACGGTGGGCACGGCCCCGATGCGCACCGGCACGGCCTGAGATTCCCGCCAGAGAGCCACCTCGGCGCCGAGGCGCTGGCACAGTCCGAGGATCTCCACGGCTCGGGTCACCACGAGGCTGCCCACGGTCGTCGGCTGTGATCCGCGCGGTGTGCGATCGAGCAGAGTCGCGCCGAGGGCACGCTCGAGATTGCGCAGATGATGATTGACCGTCGGCTGGCTCCACTGCAGCGCGGCAGCGGCCGCGGCGACGGATCCGGTGTCGGCCACGGCGCGCAGAGCGGTGAGGCCGCGGGTATCGAGTGGTTCCATTGATATCCCCCATTGAGTTCAATACTGACTATAGAGCAACAGAGGAAAGTTGCTATTCTCTCGTACCTGCTCGCCTCCTTAATCTGGACGCATGACCGTGCACCAGGACTCCCCCATGCCCCCGGCCCCGCACTCCTCCTCGGGGTCGCCGATGCATCCTGCCCTCACGCAGTCACGCGCGCCCTATGCCGAAGCTCTGGCGCACGCGGCCGACCGCAACTCGCTGTTCCTGTCCACCCCCGGACACGGAGGCACGACCGAGGGCATCTCCGCAGGTCAAGCCGAATTCTTCGGCGAGCACACCCTCTCCCTGGACATCCCCCCGCTCTTCGACGGAATCGACCTCGGCGTCGACACCCCGAAGGACGAAGCCCTGCAATTGGCCGCCGAGGCCTGGGGCGCCCGCCGCACCTGGTTCCTCACCAATGGCTCCTCGCAGGGCAACCGCATGGCCGCCCTGGCCATCGGCACCCTCGGGTCCGGCGTCGTCGCCCAGCGCAGCGCGCATTCGAGCTTCATCGACGGAATCGTGCTGGCCGGGCTCAACCCCGGCTTCGTCTACCCCAACGTCGACGAAGTCAACGGCATCGCCCACGGTGTTACCCCCGACGCCCTGCGCCTGGCCATCCGCAATCACCCCGAGCCGGTGATCGCCGTCTACCTCGTGACCCCGAGCTACTTCGGCGCTGTGGCCGACGTCGAAGCCCTCGCCGAGGCGGCCCACGAAGCAGGTGCGGCACTGATCGTCGACGCCGCCTGGGGTGCCCACTTCGGCTTCCACCCTGACCTGCCGGCCTCCCCCGTCACCCAGGGCGCCGACATCGTCATCATGAGCACGCACAAACTCGCAGGCTCGCTCACCCAGTCCGCGCTCCTCCACCTTGGCGACACCGAATTCGCCGATCGCCTCGAACCGGCGCTGGCCCGGGCCTTTATGATGACCGCTTCGACGAGCGAGAACGCCCATCTCATGGCTTCGATCGACCTCGCCCGCCGCGCACTCATGACCTCGACCGAGGCGATCACGGATTCGCTGGAGAACATCCGCCACATCCGTGCGCAGATCGAAGCCACCGACCGCTACCACCTGTTGTCCGGCGAGTTCCTCGGTCATGCCGACGTCGTCGACATCGACCCGTTCCGCCTGCCCATCGACATCACCGCGACCGGACTCGACGGTCACACGGTGCGCAAACGCCTGGCCGAGGAATTCGACATCTTCCCCGAGATGTCGACGGCGACCACCCTCGTCGCCCTCATCGGCATCGGCAAGTCCCCGGACATCGGCCGCCTCATCGACGCCCTGGAGATCATGCGACTCGAAACCGCGGACTCCGCCACGGCGACGAGCCCGGCAGCCGCCCTCCCGCCGCTGCCGACGGCCGGCCGGTTGGCGATGACACCGCGTGAGGCGTACTTCGCCGATTCCGAACTCGTCACCGCCGCCGAGGCGGTCGGACGGGTGAGCGTGAGCTCGCTGGCCGCGTACCCGCCCGGGATCCCCAATGTCCTGCCCGGCGAGGAGATCACGGCCGACACCGTCGACTTCCTCCAGGCCGTGGCGGCGAGTCCGTCCGGCCACGTCCGCGGCGCCGTCGATCCCGGCCTCGCGACCTATCGCGTCGTCAGGAACTGATCTCCGCGCAGTCACCGTCCGCCCCATGCCCGCCGGTCTCAGCTGACAACGCCACTGGACAAGTGACACTGCGAATTAGGCAACATCTTTCTTGCGTATTTTCTGGACCACTGGACGAATTTCAACGAAGCTATCTGCCATCCGGCGCATTCGTCGTGAACTGTGTCACAATTTTTATTGACACTCCCTGAGTACCAAGCAAGGATGTTCTGCATTGTCGAAATCCGACAGCAACTGCCGCGCAGAGTTCGCACCATTCCGGCGACTCGGCCCTGCAACTTGCCTAGCAGCAGCTGAAACGAGGAACCACTGATGTCAGAAGGCCACGACAGACCCGCGCAGAAAGACAAGAAGCCGACCCGCAAGGAACGGCGTGCAATAAAGAAACAGAAGCGGTTCGAGGCCGATGACTGCATCGTCGTCGAAACCAA
This sequence comes from Brevibacterium sp. Lmc1, assembly GCF_057654315.1. Taxonomy (NCBI): domain Bacteria; kingdom Bacillati; phylum Actinomycetota; class Actinomycetes; order Micrococcales; family Brevibacteriaceae; genus Brevibacterium; species Brevibacterium sp. Lmc1. The sequence goes on from NZ_CM172803.1 coordinate 4,079,517, forward strand.
ATCGATCCGCACCGCCATCGGCGGCACCACAGTCGGCAACTTCATGGAATGGTTCGACTTCGGCGTCTACGGCTACCTGGCCGTGACGATGACCTCCGTCTTCACCGAAGGCATGGACCGACAGATGGGTCTGCTCGTGACCCTCCTCGGCTTCGCCGTGTCCTTCCTCGTCCGCCCGCTCGGCGGCATGGTGCTCGGACCGCTAGGTGACAAGATCGGCCGCCAGAAGGTCCTGTTCTTCACGATGGCCACGATGGCCACCGCCACCGCCCTCATCGGCGTCCTGCCCACCGCGGCCCAGGTCGGCCTGTGGGTGATCGTCCCCCTCTACCTGCTCAAGATGATCCAGGGCTTCTCCACCGGCGGCGAGTACGCCGGTGCCACCACCTATGTCTCGGAGTTCGCTCCGGACAAGTCCCGCGGCTACTGGGCTTCCTGGCTCGATGTCGGCTCTTACCTGGGCTTCGCCGCCGGTGCCGGAACCGTGGCTCTCACGACCGTGATCACCACGTCCATCAACGGCGAGAACGCCATGCTCGACGGCGGCTGGAGGATCCCGTTCCTCATCGCCATCCCGCTCGGCGCCGTCGCCATCTGGTTCCGTCTGAAGATCCCGGAGACCCCGAGCTTCGAATCGAGCGAGGAAGCCGGCCGCGACGTCAAGGTCAAGGACGACAAGTACGCCCGCCACGGCCTCATCGGCGTCATCCGTCACTTCTGGAAAGAGATCCTCATCGGCATCGCCGTCGTCGCAGGCTCCCAGACGGTCGGCTACGCGCTGACGAGCTTCATGCCCACCTACCTGGAGGAGACCGTCAAGGTCTCGAATGTCCAGGCGGCCGTGGCCACGATCCCGGTCCTCGTCGTCATGTCGCTGTGCCTGCCGCTCATCGGCAAACTCTCCGACAAGATGGGCCGCAAGTTCGTCTTCCTGGCAGCAGCCATCATGACGATCGTCCTCATCGTTCCCGCGTTCGCCGTCATGCAGATCGGTGAGATGTGGGCAGTGATGGTGGCTCTGTTCATGGTCGCCCTGCCCGCCGGGTTCTACATCGCCTGCTTGGCCTCGACCCTGCCGGCGCTGTTCCCGACCGCGTCGCGCTACGGTGCGATGGGCCTGACGTTCAACCTCGGCGTCTCTCTGTTCGGCGGCACCACGCCGCTGTTCGCCCAGGCGCTCATCGATGTCACCGGCAACTCGTACATGCCCGCGTTCTACATCATGTTCTTCTCGGTCGTCGCACTCGTCGCCGTGCTGCTCATGAAGGAATCGGCGCACCGACCGCTGCCGGGCTCGTTCCCGACGGTGAACACCCACGAGGAGGCCGAGGAGCTGGCTCGCACTCAGGCCGACAACCCGGATATGGACATCGAGTCCATGCCGATCGTCGACATCGACCCCGACAAGGCACCCGCCTGATCGAGGTGAGAACCTGATCGACTGCGATACCTGATCGAGTGAAACGACGCTGGGCCGTCCCGTTTCGGGGCGGCCCAGCGTCGTTTCGTCGTTTCTCGGCTCGCACTACAGCCGATTGAGACAACCAGCCCACTCTGAGCTGAGCAGCCCATGTTCGAAACTGGGCTACTCAGCCGAAACTGGGCCGTTCTGACAGTGACGAATCAGCCTTCGCTGTCGGCTGTGGCCGGGACGCGTTTGAAGAAGTAGAGGTTCGACGTGACGAGGTCGGCCGCCTCGGCGGCGTCCCCGGACTCGATGAGGTCGACGATCCTCGGCAGCTCGCGAGCGGAATCGACCGCGATGGCCCCGATCTGATCCTGGTGCCGGTAGAGGCGTGACTGATCGCGCAGGCGCAGACTGATCGCGGCGGCACGCCCGCCGAGGCCGTGCTCGAGCAGAGCCTCATGGAACCTGCGGTCCTGCGTGTAGAAATCGGCGAACTCGCCGGCCTCGGCCGCGTCCACGGTCGCCTCGGCGAATTCGCGCAGTCGGACGATCGCCTCGGATTTGGTCGCTGCCTCGCCGGTCTCGGCCACCGAACCGTCCGTCACCGCCTGCACACCGTCAGCTCTCAGGCCGCGACCGACGATGTCATCGCTGCCGGCCTCGGCCAGACTGCGGGCGGCGGGGACAGCGAGAAGAACGCGGATGGCGATGATCTCCTCGAGGTCCGCCTCGGTGATGGTGACCAGACGGAAGCCGCGATTGGGCACGGCCTCGACGGTCCCTTCGGTGACGAGCGCCATCATCGCCTCGCGCACCGGGCTGAGTGAGATGCCGAGCTGCTTGGCCAGGCCCGCTGCCGAATAGATGCGATCCTCGGCGAGCTCACCTGAGGTGATGGCATCGCGGATGATGCCCAGTGCCTGTTCACGCAGAGATTCGGCCTGCGGTCTCACTCGCTCCATCGCACACTCCCCTTCGAATCGTGGTCGGCGACTATTGACAGCATAACCGCGAGATCGCACCATTGAACTAAGTAGTCGGTAATCGATTACCCACCCGGACTCCCCACGGAGTCGAACCCACAGTGACGTTCCTGCAATGAAGGAGGAACCCATGACCGCCGACCCCGCAACCGGCACACCCGCACCGACCACGTCTGCGACCGACGTGTCCGCCGATCCGCTGCTCCAGCCCTTCGAACTCGGCAGACTCACGCTGCGCAACCGCATCGTCTCGACCTCGCACGAGCCCGCGTACACCGAACTCGGCATGCCGAAGGACCGTTACCGCCTCTATCACCGGGAGAAGGCCCGCGGCGGTGTCGGTCTGACGATGATCGGCGGTTCGGCCATCGTGTCGAAGGACTCCCCTGCCGCGTTCGGCAATATCGACCTGTCCACCGACGAGGTGGTTCCGTGGCTGTCCGCGATCGCTGACGACTGCCACGACGAGGGCGCGGCGATCATGATCCAGGCGACCCATCTGGGCCACCGATCCTCGAACTTCGCCGGCGACTGGCTGCCGCTGGTCTCGGCCTCTCGGACCCGGGAGGCTGCGCACCGGTCGTTTACCAAGGCGCTCGAGGACTTCGATATGGATCGCATCGTCGCGGACTTCGCGTCCGCCGCCGAACGCGTCGCCGCCGCCGGATTCGACGGACTCGAGGTCATGCACGCCGGTCACCTGCTCGATTCCTTCCTCGCCCCGTGGCTCAACGACCGCGACGACGAGTACTCCGGCGAACTGGAGAATCTCATCAAGTTCCCGATGCGCATCATCGACGCCGTGCGTGCATCAGTTCCCAACGACTTCGTCCTCGGCATCCGCATGGCCGTCGACGAGCGCCGCGAAGACGGCATGGACGAAGCGAGGGCCACCGAGATCCTCCGGACCTACACCGATCACGGCATCGATTTCCTCAACCTCAACGTCGGGATGATCAACTCGGACCGTCAGCTCGCCGAGGCGATCCCCGGCATGGGCACCCCCTCGGCCCCCTGGCTCGAGACCTGCCGTCGCATCCGCGAGGCCATCGACATCCCCGTCCTCCACGCCGCACGCATCTCCGACGCCGCGACCGCCCGGTTCGCGATCGCCGATGGCTGCCTCGACCTCGTCGGGATGACCCGGGCGCAGCTGGCCGACCCTCACCTGGCGCGCAAGGTGGCCGAAGGACGTGAGGACGATATCCGTCCCTGCGTCGGCGCCAACATGTGCCTCGACTCCATCTACACCTCCGGTTCGGCCACCTGCATCCACAATCCCGCTACCGGCCGGGAGGCCGATCTGCCGCAGGAGGTTCCCCACGACGTCACGACCGGACCCAAGCATGTCGTCATCATCGGCGCCGGTCCGGCCGGGCTCGAAGCCGCCCGTGTCGCGGCCGTGCGCGGTCACCGGGTGACCCTGCTCGAGGCCGAGGACGCCCCCGGCGGGCAGGTCCGCATCGCCGCTCGCTCGCAGCGCCGCCGCGATCTCATCGGCATCATCGACTGGCGTGTCCAGCAATGCCGGAAGCACGGTGTCGACCTGCGACTGAACACCTTCGCCGAGGCGGACGACATCCTCGCACTCGACCCCGACGTCGTCATCGTCGCCACCGGAGGGGTTCCCGATGCCGGGTATCCCTTCCGTGAGCAGGGCCCGAGCTTCGACGTCTGGGACGTCATGGACGACCGGCTCAGGTCGAAGCAGCGGGTGCTCGTCTTCGACGACCACGGGTTCTACCCGGCGCTCGACGCCGTCGAACGCTTGGCCCGAGCCGGCCAGCAGGTCACCTATGTCAGCCCCGAACGCACCATCGGCATCGACGTGGGGTCGATGAACTCTCCCGCCTACCTTCAGGTGTTCTCCGAATTCGGAGTCGAGGTCCGCCTCGGCGAGCGCCTGAGCCGGAAGCCGCGGATCGAGGGGAAGGAGATCGTGGCGGTGCTGCGCAACGACTATTCGGATCGGGAGGCAGAGGTCGTCACCGATGCCGTGGTCGTCGATTTCGGGACGACGCCCAATGATGAGGTCTATTTCGAGCTCAAGTCGCGATCGACGAACCACGGGGCGACGGACCTCGAGGCGTGGGTCCACGGACGTCCGCAGCCGGGATACGTCGGTGCGACGGGCACTCACCCAGGTGCGACGGCAGTCGCGGAACCGACGACCACCTCCGCCACCACCTCCGCTGAGGCGGGGCACCCATTCACGCTGTACCGTATCGGTGATGCCGTCGCCTCCCGCAATGTGCATGCGGCGGTGTTGGAAGGGCTGAGAGTGGGAATGGGGCTGTGAGCACGATCTGCACGAGTGTGGACTTCCATACTGCCGGCGAACCGTTCCGAATCGTCGCCGAACCCCCGGTCGAGATCCCCGGCGCGAGCGTGGCAGAACGGCGGGAACTGGCCGTGCCGGGCTCGGAAGTCGATGATCTGCGCAGGCTGCTGTGCTTCGAGCCGCGCGGTCATGCGGACATGTACGGCGGATTCATCACCGAACCCGATGACGACGGGGCTGACTTCGGGGTCCTGTTCTGGCACAAGGACGGCTTCTCCACGGCCTGCGGCCACGGGACGATGGCGCTCGGCGCATGGGCGGTGTCCTCCGGGATCGTCGCCGTCGATCCGTCCGGGACCACGGAGGTCACGATCGACGTGCCCTCGGGTCGAGTGCGCGCGCAGGTGCACACGGACGCCGAGGGGCGGGCCACCTCGGTGGACTTCGTCAACGTGCCCAGCCGACTCATCGCCTCTGGCATCACGGTGGACACGAGCCTGGGCCAGGTGACGGTCGACCTCGCGTGGGGCGGGGCGATCTATGCGCTCGTCGACGTCGCTCAGTTGGGTGCTGCCGCCGGTTCCTCTCAGGCCGACGAGGTGGGCCGCCTCGGTGAGGTGAGTTGCGAAGTCGTGCCCGAGAACCTCACCGCGCTCATCGCCGTGGGCCGGGAGATAAAGGCGGGTCTCGCCGATCATCCGGACACCGTCCACCCCGAGGATGACCGGCTCTCCGGGGTGTACGGCACGATCTTCGTCGACCGGTTCGGCACTCTGCCCGGCGGCGAACTGCATCAGCGCAATGTCACGGTCTTCGCCGACGGTCAGGTCGACCGCTCGCCGTGCGGATCGGGAACGGCAGCTCGAGTCGCCGCTCTCCACGCCGCCGGTGAGCTTCGCCCGGGGCAGACGCTCGTCCATGAGTCGATCGTCGGCACGACGTTCCGGGCGCGAGTGCTCGAAGAGACCGATGACAGCGTCGTCCCGGTCGTCACCGGCAGCGCCTACCGGGTGGCCACCTCGACGTTCGAGGTCGACCCGCTCGATGATCTCGTGCCCGGGTTCGTGCTGCGCTGAGTCTCTGCTCCTCCTCGATCAGTGTTCGAGGATGATCTTTCCGGTCGTCGCCCGGGATTCGAGTGCTGTGAAGGCGGCGGCCACCTCGGTGAGGGGAAACCGGTCGCCGATGTGAACGGTGAGGTCTCCGCTGCGGATCCATTCGAAGATCTCGTCGGTGCGCGAGCGCAGCTCCTCGGGCGTCCTGGCGTGGTCAACGACGGTCGGTCGGGTGAGGAAGAGGGAGCCTGAGGCGCTGAGGGTGTTGACGTCGACGGCGGGAACGGGGCCGCTGGCATTGCCGACGACAACGAGGGTCCCGCGCGTGCGCAGGGCCTTGAGGTCGCCTTCGAAGGTCGTCGCGCCGACGCCGTCGAAGATCACCGAGGCTCCTTCTCCATCTGAGACCTCCCGGACCTTCTCAGCGAAGTCGTCGTAGCCGAAGACGTGGGCGGCGCCATTGGCTCGGGCGATCTCGGCCTTCTCTTCGGTCGAGGTCGTGCCGATCACCGTGGCACCTTTGAGCACCGCAATCTGGGTGAGCAGCTGACCGAGTCCGCCAGCGGCCGCGTGGATGAGGACGACTTCGCCGGATGCGACCGGGTAGGTGTCAGTGATCAGGTAGTGGGCGGTGATGCCCTGCATGAGTGCCGCAACAGCGGTCTCATCATCGATGTCATCCGGCAGCGGCACGGCCTTGTCCGACCTGACGAGAGCTGTGGATGAGAAGCTGCCCTGTCCGCCGGTCATCCAGCCGACGCGGTCGCCGACGGAGAAGCCGTCGACTCCGGCACCCACGGCGGTGACCGTGCCGACACCTTCGACTCCGGGGCGGAAGGGAGTGGGCAGGGCGGCGCGGCGCTGGACGACGTCGAGGAAGTTCACCCCGGCCAGACTCAGGCTGACCTGCAGCTGTCCGTCGGCCGGCGCAGCGGCACCCTCTGGTGAGTCGTCGGTGACCTCGTACTTCTCAGGTCCCCCGTGTTCATTGACGATGATCGATGTCATTGCTGCCTCCTCGAAGTCGAATCCGATCCGGACTATAGTCCGTATATGAACGACATTAACGGACTGCAGTCCGCTTATGGAAGAGGAAACGAGAAATTCCTCCCTTTGGTCCCCTCGCAGGCTCCGCTGCGCGCCGATGCGCAGCGCAATCGGCGCAAAATCCTCGATGCCGCGACCGACCTCGTGGCCGACAAGGGAGTGGACGGGCTGACGATGGATGAGCTGGCCCGGCGGGCGGGGGTCGGCAAAGGCACTCTCTACCGCAACTTCACCGACAAGCCTGGGATTGCCTCGGCTCTGCTCGACGACCGGGTCCGGGACATGCACGCTCGCATGCTCCAGGGCCCTCCGCCCCTGGGCCCGGGTGCTCCAGGGGGCGAGCGCCTCACCGCTTTCGTCGATGCGTACCTGCGCCACATCGCCGGCAACCTCGACCTCGTCCTGCTCACCGAGAGCAGCTCGCCGAAAGGCCGGTTCGACCGGCAGAGCTACCCCTTCTGGCGTCGCCACGTGGAGATCCTCATCGCCGAGATGTGGACGCCCACGGCCCCCGAGCCGACAGATGCGAACCCGTCCGATCCGGTTCGGACCCGCGCCGAGGCGGTCATGGCAGTTCTGTCCGCCGCGCAGCTCGATCAGTGGCTGAACAGGCAGGGCCGCACCCTCGAGGAACTCATTCCGCAGATCCAGGCGATCGTCTCCGCCATCGCCGCTGCGTAGAGGTCGACACGCCGCGTCCCGGACCACCGCGACAAGCAATATTGCGAATAGAATGACAGGTGTAATCCAGGTCACACTGCGAAGGGGTGGGTGTGGGCAAGTACATCCTCCGGCGTGTGCTGCTGATGATTCCGATCGTCCTCGGTGTCGCCACGCTGTCCTTCATCCTCATGAAGCTGGCTCCCGGCGATCCCGCAGCCGCATACCTCGGCGATAAAGCCACTCCGGAGAACGTCGCTCAGCTTCGTCAGGCTTGGGGCCTGAACGAACCGATGATCATCCAGTACTTCCAGTTCCTCGCGGGCCTCCTCGTCGGTGACTTCGGACAGTCATTCATCTTCCAGACCTCCGTCCTCGAGCTGCTGAAGCTGCGGATGCCGGCCACCCTGCTGCTCATGCTCGTGTCTCTGGTGTTCGCTGTCGTCATCTCCGTCCCGCTGTCACTGTGGGTGGCGGCGAAACGATCTGCCGCCTCGGCGATCGTGTCCAGGGTCTTCGCCGCCACCGTCCAGGGCATGCCGGCTTTCTTCGTCGGCACCCTGCTCATCCTCGTCCTCGGGGTGAACCTGGGCATCTTCCCGGTCGGCGGCTACGGCAGCAACTTCGGAGAGCACCTCTACTCCCTCGTCCTGCCCGGTCTCGCTGTCGCGCTGACGATCTGCCCCGTGCTCATCCGCAGCCTCACGGCGGCACTGAACGATTCGATGTCCGCCGAGTACACGAACTTCGCCCTGTCGAAGGGACTGAGCAGGAAGCGGACGGTGATCGACTATGCCTTCCGCAACGCCGGAATCACAGGTGTTTCGATCCTCGGCATCCAGGTCGGTCACCTCGTCGGCGGTGCCCTCGTCGTCGAGAACGTCTTCGCGATCCCCGGTGTCGGCTCACTCCTCATGGAAGCCGTCCTCGCTCGCGACTACGACGTCGTGCAGGCGCTGACTGTGATCTTCGGTGTCCTCGTCGTCCTCGTCTACCTGCTCACCGATGTCGTCTACAGCATCGTCGATCCACGCGTGCGGCTGGGGGCATGATGAGCGAACCGATGACCTCCCCCACGGCGACCGGTGCCGGTGGCCTCAACGGGAAACCGCCGCGGACTCGCGGCGGCACTGCGTCCCGAGCGACGCCGACCGCGCGGTTCACGCTTCCCCTGCCGGCATTCCTGCGACGGCACAATCTGCAGCTGTGGATCGGTGCGTTCATTCTCGGTGCGATGGTGCTGCTGCTCGCCGTCGGACCGCTCTTCGTCACCGACGACCCCAATCGGCAGGACCTGCTCAACACCTTCGCCCCGTCTTCGGTCGCGCACCCGTTGGGCACCGATCAGCTCGGGCGAGACGTCCTCTCCCGCTTCCTTCACGGCGGTCGCGTCGACCTCATCGTCGCTGTCGTCGCCGTCATCGTGCCCTTCATCCTCGGTACGGCCCTCGGTTCGCTGGCCGGGTACTTCGGTCGCTGGGTCGACATCGTCATCATGCGCCTGGCCGATATCGTCTCGGCCTTCCCGTTCTACGTCCTGGTCATCGTGCTCGTCTTCGTCATGGGCAACGGAATGGGCAGCATCTTCGTCGCCATCAGCGCCGTGTCCTGGGTGGCCTACGCCCGCATCGTCCGCGGCGAGGTGCTCGTCCTGAGAGAGCAGGAATTCATCTCCGCCTGTCGTGCCTCGGGTCTGAGCACTCCCCGGATCCTCACCCGCCACATCATTCCGAACACCGTCAGCCAGGGCGTCATCTATGCGATGAGTGACATCGTGCTCAACATCGGCGTCGTCGTCACCCTCAGCTACTTCGGCATGGGCATCGTCCCACCGACCGCCGACTGGGGTCAGATGATGAATGACGGTCAGCAGTACATGGGCACCGGCAACTACGGCCTCATCCTGTGGCCGGGGTTCGCCGTCGTCATCGTGTCCTTCGCGCTGGCGCTCATCGGCGACGGACTGACGAACACGCTGAAGCCGAAGAGGTGACCATGCCCATCCTCGAAGTGGACTCCCTCACCGTCGACATCGACGGAGAGGCCGGACGGCGTCGGATCCTCGACGACGTGTCGATCAGCCTCGAGGCCGGTGAGCCGATGGGTCTCGTCGGCGAATCGGGATCGGGCAAGTCGATGACGCTGCGCAGCATTCTCGGAATGCTCCCGCCCGGCGCCTCCGTCGTCGACGGAGAGATCCGGTTCGACGGTCGCAATATCCTCAGCTCCGGGCCGGGCGGACGATTCGACCAGCGCATCCGCGGCACCGGCATCTCGATGGTGTTCCAGGAACCGGCCATCGCGCTCAACCCGGTGATGAAGGTCGGCCGCCAGATCACCGATGCCATCGCCGAGCGCAGAGGACTGTCGAAGAAGCTGGCTCACGACCTCGCCGTCGAGCTCATGGACCGTGTCGGCATCACCGATCCCGACCGCAGAGCCAGGCACTACCCGTTCCAGCTCTCGGGTGGAATGCGTCAGCGCGTGATGATCGCGGCGGCGTTGGCGCAGGAGCCACAGGTTCTGCTCTGCGACGAACCGACGACGGCGCTCGACGTGACGATCCAGGCGCAGGTGCTCGATCTCTTCCGCACCATGCAGCAGGACGAGGGCCTCGGTCTGCTCTATGTCACCCATGACCTCGCGGTCGTCGCTCAGCTGTGCTCGTCGATCAGTGTGATGAAGGACGGGCAGATCGTCGAACACGGTGTGCTGCAGGAGGTCTTCGACGATCCCCAGAAGGAGTACACGCGTCGACTGCTGAAAGCGACTCCGCGAATCGATGAGGGCGTTGACGATGCCGGCCTTGCCGAGGAGACACGATGACCGAGACCGAGACTCAGCCTTCGTCAGCGTCGGTGCGCGGTCTGCGCGCCGAGAACGTCACCGTCACCTTCGGACGTGGTGACCGCGCCTTCACCGCGGTCGATTCCGCCGACCTGCAGGTCCGCCCGGGCGAGATCGTCGGACTCGTCGGCGAATCGGGTTCGGGGAAGTCGACGCTGTCCCGAGTCATCTGCGGACTCCAGCGCGAATACGACGGCACGGTGAGCGTCGACGGTCGGGAATTCGCACAGAAGCGCACAAGCGCACAGTGGCGGATCGTGCAGATGGTCTTCCAGGACCCCTTCGCCTCCCTCGACCCCCGTTATACAGTGCGGGCCACGCTCGCCGAGGTGATCCGCCATCATCGTCTCGCTTCCGGTGCCGCTCTGCGGGCCAGGTGTGCGGAGCTCATGGAGATGGTGCGGCTTCCCGAGGAGTTCCTCGACCGCACCCCGACCGCTATGTCTGGAGGGCAGAGACAGAGAGTGGCGATCGCCCGAGCGCTTGCCGTCGAGCCCAGCATCATCGTCGCCGATGAGGCCGTCTCCGCCCTCGACGTCAGTGTTCAAGCTGAGATCGTCGCACTCTTCGCCCGACTGCGCGAGGAACTCGACCTGTCGATCCTCTTCATCTCCCATGACCTGGCGGTCGTCAAGAAGCTGTGCGAGCGGATCTACGTCATCCACAACGGACGTCTCGTCGAAGAGAACACCACCGAGGAGATCTTCACGTCCCCGCGCGACGACTACACGAAGACACTGCTGAAGGCGATACCCACCTTCGACAGCGCTTACCTCGATCGGATCCGAAGAGGGGAAGGGTGATGGCCACGAGATTCGCAGCGGTGACTGCCGCGCTCTGCGCCTGCCTCCTGGTCCTCGCAGGGTGCAGTTCATCAGGAGAGAAGACTGCCCGACCCGGAGGCGACCTCGTCTTCGCTCGCGCCGCCGATGCCACAACTCTGCTGCCGCCCACGACGACCCAGAATGAAGACATCTGGACGCTCCAGCAGGTCTACGAGACTCTCACGCTCAACAAACCCGACGGGTCCGGGGTCGAACCGGGGCTGGCAACCGATTGGGAGGAATCGAAGGACAAGATGTCCTGGACCTTCCACCTGCGCGAGGGAGTGAAATTCCACAGCGGCAAGACCCTCGACGCCGACGATGTCGTCTTCTCCCTGAACTATGCGCGGGATCAGGAGGATGAGAACAATCTCTGGGCAGCCGAATTCGACCCGATCAAAGACGTAAAGAAAGTCGATGACCACACGGTGCGCATTGACCTGAAGCAGCCGTGGGGTCCCCTGCCCAGCTATATGGCGCTGTTCGCGGCATCGATCTACCCCGATGACTTCGGCGGACACGACGCCGAGTACATGGCAGCGCACGCAGACGGCACCGGGCCGTTCGAGGTCGGCAGTTGGAATAAGGGACAGAGCCTCGAGCTGGTGAAGAATCCGGACTACTGGGAGGACGGCGTCCCCTCTCTGGATTCCGTGACCTTCAACGTCGTCGCCGATGACAACACTCGTCGCCTGCAGCTGCAGGGCGGCCAGGCCGACATCAATCAGGAGCCTGCTCCATTGAGCATGAGTCAGCTCTCGCGCTCACAGGACATCAATGCCCAGGCGTTCACCTCAACGAAGATCCTCTATTTCAACATCAACAACAAGGAGAAGGGCCTCGACGATCCCAAGCTGCGACGTGCCATGTCGTATGCGGTCGATCGCAAGTCCATCGTCGAGGTGGTCTACGCCGGTTACGCTGAGCCCGCGACCTCGTTCATCTCACCGGGCCTCGCCGGTCATGCGGACAAGGTCGACAGCAGCCAGTTCGACATGGAGAAGGCCAAGCAGCTGGTCAAGGAGTCGGATCATCCAGACGGTATCGACATCACCATCCAGATTCCCTCGGGTGTCGCCGATCGTGAGCTGCTGGCGCAGATCGCCCAGCAGGCGTGGCAGGACATCGGCCTGACCGTTCACGTCCAAAAGCTCGACGACGCGACTCTGACGACGAACCGCACGAACGGCGACTTCCAAGTTCAGGTCAGCTATGCGACCTCCGACGTTTCTGACACTTCGCAGATGATCAACTTCCTCGCCGTCACCGACGACTCGGGAATCCGTTCCGGCTACGCGAATCCCAAGGTGGAGAAATGGGCGGAGGAGGCCGTGGCCGAAGAGGATCCGGAGAAGCAGAACGAGCTCTACGCCCAGATCCAGCAGCAGGTCGCCGACGAGGCCCCGATCGTACCGATCGCCTACCAGCGAGCACTGTACGGAATGAGCCGGGATGTCGTCGGCTTCGAACCCTATGTGCTGGGCACCTACGGGCTGAAGGAGACGAAGCTCAAGCACTGAGCAGGCAGCTCACCTGTCGACGACGATGTCGGTCAGCGGAGTCGAGCAGCAGGGCAGGAACTTTCCTGCGGCGATCTCCTTCGGACGGATTCCGCCCGCATGCTTCATCTCGACTTCGCCGCTGATGAGCACAGACTTGCAGGTTCCGCACGCGCCTTCCGAGCAGGATGAGGGCACGGACAATCCGGCGTCCAGAGCAGAGTCGAGGACGGTCGTGGACTCATCGCAGTCGACCACGCGCCCGGAGACCGCGAACTCGACGACGTGGCTCACTCCAGTACCGCCGACGACGCCGACTCCGGCAGCTTTGGCTCTCGCACCGGCCTTGGCCAAACGATCGGCAGGTGAAGTGGCGAAGACGAACGACTCCTCATGCATCCGCGCCGATGCCACCCCCGCCTCGGCGAGCAGGGGCCGCACCGCGTCCATGTACGGACCCGGCCCGCACACGAAGGCTTCGCGGTCGGCCGCGTCGGGGACCACCTCGGCGAGGGTGGACGCATCGATCCGACCCCGCCGACCGGTCCAGGTCTCGGCCTCGGAATCCCGGGAGCACAGGATGGTGACGCTGACTCCGGCGACCTCGGCGAGCTGTTCGAGCTCGGCACGGAAGATGATGTCGATCGGCGACGAGGCGCTGTGGACGAAGACGATGTCCGTGCCGAACCCTCCCTGTCTGGCCAACAGACTGCGCACCATCGACATGATCGGAGTGATTCCGGAGCCGGCTGAGAGGAAGAGGTGACGTTCGGCCTGATGGAAGCTCGTGCTGAACAGCCCGTACGGCCCGTCCACGTGCAGCCGATCGCCGACCCGCACATTGTCATGCAGATGGGTCGACACCACTCCCCCGGGAACGCGCTTGACCGTGATGGTGAAGATGTTCGTGCCGAAGGGCGCCGAGGAGATCGAATAGCAGCGCTCGAGGCCGAGCTCGGGGATGCGCATCGTCACGTACTGACCCGGCGCGAAGTCAACCGCGTTCATCCATCCCGCCCGCAGCTCGAAGGTCTTCACGTCGTGGGTCACCTGGGTGATGCCGGTGACCTCGACGGGACCGGTGAGCAGTTCGGGATCGAGCTGAAGTTCGGCGAGCACGGGACCAGCTGATTCTGCCGACACCCGGTCGACCGGCGCGGCGAGCGCGGGCTCGACTGCCGTATCGAAGACCGGCGGGGCAGCGGCCGCGGTTGCGGGTCGCCTGCCCCGAGTGGGCACTCGGAACGTCGCCTTGCCCACGGGCGTGGATGCAGCCTGGGCAAATGTCGAATGGCGGTACCTCATCGTCGCTCAGCTCCTTCCAACTGCACGGTCCGCTGTTCTCTATGGGCCTTGAGCCGTTCGATGTACCAGGTGACGAAGTCATCGACCTGCGATTCGGTGGGTGCGTAGGGACCAGGCACATATGCCGGCGACGAGATTCCCAGGTGCCCGCGTTCGCAGAAGGTCGCGTCCTGTTCGTTCGTCTTGAGCCACACCGTCGTGAGGTTGTCGAGCTCGTAGTCGACGCCCTCCTCCGCATCGGCGTGGACGAGCCAGGTCGTGCGCACCAGCGTCTTGTCCTCGGCGAGCGGCAGCAGGCTGAACGTCACCACGTGGTCGCCCATCGCGTGGAACCACATATTCGGCTGCACGTGCAGCGAGGCCCGGCCCAGAACGAAGGTGTCGAGGTCACCCAACAATTTCGCCGAGGCGGCCGATCCGTCCATCGTGTACGACTCGCCCTGTCCGTCGAGAGCTGCCCGTTCGATCCGGAATCCGGTGGGCCGACCGCTCAGCTCCTCGACGAGGGCATAGGGCAGGCCGTTGCGGTCGCAGTCGGCATGAAGCTGATCCTCGGCGTCGAGGTACCGCTGGTACGCCGGCTGCAGGCGTTTGGGAATCTCGTCTGGTTCGTAGCCGTAGGTGGGGAAGAACGTGCACGTCAGCTCCGGGTGGCCGGCTTCGCAGTGGTAGCACTCACGGTTGTTCTCCATGACGAGCTTCCAGTTCGAGTCCTCGATGAGGTCACTCTGCGCGGCCACCTTCGTCCCGGCGATGTCATGCCCGGTCAGATAGGGCTCGATGACCTCGGCCACCTCGTCGATATCGTCGGGCGGAGTCTGGCTGAGACAGATGAAGATGAGCCCGCCGATGACGCGGAGGTTCACCGAACGCAGAGAGAAGCAGCTCCGGTCGAAGCCGGGAGCTTGAACGCCTGCAGAGATGAGCTCTCCGGCAGGAGTGTAGGTCCATTGGTGGTAGCCGCACACGATGTTGCCCACCGAGCCGGACAGGTCATTGAGCAAGCGAGTCCCCCGGTGACGGCAGACATTGTGGTGGGCACGGATCTCACCGTCGTCATCGCGGATGACGATGACGGAGTAGGCTCCGATGTCGACCGTGAGATAGTCACCGGGCTCGGGCACTTCGGCAGCAGAGGCAACGAAGATCCAGGTCGAGGCGAAGATCGCCTCGATATCGCGGGAGAAGAACTCCGGGCTGATGTAGAACGGCGCCGCCAGCGAATAGCCGGGCACACGTTCGTCGATGAGCCGGTCGATATCGGTCCTGCCGTGCCCGCCCGATCCGGCAGCCGCACCCGACCCAGCGGGTCCGCTCGTGCTGGAATCGGTCCGCTTCTGCTCTGGCGCCAGAGTCAATTCGTCCACCACCTCGTCGTGTCTCGGCCGCGCCTGCTGTCGGCCCCTTCGCCGACCGCGACCGTGGAGTTCGTGCTCCTGCCCCCAGTGTCCGCCAGAGGTTTGCTGAAAAAAAGCGAATCTTCTTCATCCGAAACATGCAATACTATTGCATGATCGATCCGCGTCTCCACGTCCTTCGGGTCCTTGCCGAAGTCGGCACTCTCACCGAGGCGGCACACCGCCTCGGATACACCCCTTCGGCCGTATCCCACCAGCTCAGAGGCCTGTCGAAAGATCTCGGCGTGCGCATCGTCGAACCGCGCGGTCGCGGACTCGTCCTCACCCGCGCCGGTCAGCTCCTCCTCGAGCGCTCTCAGGAGCTCTTCACCAGGTGGGAGGAGATCCGAGGCGAGCTCGACGGCCTCGGCACCAGTCGAGATACGCGCACCAGACGGCTGCGACTGTGCGGCTTCTCCACTGCCGCGGCCGCCCTGCTTCCACCGACAGCCCTGACGGTGATGGAGCGATTCCCGGGTGCCGAGGTCACGATCATCGAAGCCGACCCCGAGGAGTGCTTCGACCTTCTCATCTCCGACCATGCCGACGTCGCCGTGGTCGTGGCCACCGACCCGCTGCCGCCGCGCAGCGATCCCCGCTTCGAGCAGTCGGCACTGTTCAGCGATCGCCTCGATCTGCTGGTTCCCGTCGGACACCGCCTGGCAGAGAAGTCAGCTGTGGCGTTGAGCGAGGCCGCCGAGGAGTCCTGGATCCTCGACCGGGCGGGTTCGCCGTATCACCGTCTGGTGCGCACGGCGTGTGCGGCTGCCGGTTTCCAACCGGAACAGGCCCATCAGTCTCGGGAGTGGGAGACGGGTGCGTCGTTGGTCTCGGCGGGACTCGGGGTCGCGCTCATTCCTCGCCTGGCACGCCTGCCGGACGGCTTCGATGTGGTGCGCGTGCCGCTGCGCGGTGATCCGGTGCCGTCACGGAAGATCCTCTCGGGCATCCGCCGCGGTTCGGGCGCTCAGCCGATCATCGCCTCGGCGTTGGAGGTCCTCCGGGAGTCTGCTGAAACGGCGGCCCACCAGGAGGCCTGACCATCCGGACCTGCGGTCGCATTCGACGCCGCTTCCGCGCGACGACGGTGGTGAGGACGATCCCGGCGATCAGCACCAGAACGGAAACCACGGCCACAACGAAACCGGTGATGAAGAAGCCGGAGGCGAAATCGTCGAAGGCGTCGACGTTGCCACCGCCGCCAAGGAGGAACAGGAACATCGGGATGACGAGGATGCACAGTCCCACCCCGAGGCCGAGGACTCCGGCGATGATGAGGAGGATTCCCGGCACCACGGACGGTTTCTTCGCGGGCACGCCTCCCGGCGGGATCCCACCGGGCTGGATCATCTGCGGGTGATGCGTCATCCGGGCCTCCTTCGTCTCTTCCGATCCTATCTGGGACTCGAAACCGCGCCATGACCTGCGCGTAGAGTTGAAGCACATACTTCGAAAGACGGGCACCACGATGGACGATATGACCTCCGATGATCGGTCCAACCGGTCCAACAGCGAAACTCAGACTTCCGCACCCGAGGGCACGGCCGCCTCGGCGCGAGGTGGGACGCTCAAACGCACGATCGGTCTGAGCGAGCTCGTCTTCTTCGGACTCGTCTTCATCGGTCCCGCGGCCGCAGTCGGTGTGTTCGGCACCCTCGATGCCCGCTCGGGCGGGGCCGTGCCCTTGGTCTACATCGTCGCGACGATCGTCATGGCCTTCACCGCGGTCAGCTATATGCGCATGTCACGGGAGGTCCCCCGCGCGGGCACGGTGTTCGCCTACGCCTCGGCGGGAATCGGAAAACCGGCCGGCTTCGTCGCCGGATGGATGATCCTCCTCGACTATCTGTTCATCCCCTCGGTCGCCTATCTGTTCACCGGGATCGCCCTGAACTCGATCTTCCCCGCGCTGCCCGTCTGGGTGTTCGTGGCTGTGGCCGTCATCCTCACCACCGGGCTCAATCTCGCCGGGGTCAAGGTCGCCTCCCGCGTGATCACCGGGGTCGTCCTCGCCGAGGTGGCCGTCCTCGCCCTGGTCCTCGTCCTCGGCATCGCCTACCTCATCCAGCACGGCCCGACGCGGGGATGGCTGACGCCGCTGACCGGGGTCGATGCGTTCTCCGTGACCGCGGTGCTCGCGGCCGTGTCCGTGGCCGTCCTGTCCTACCTCGGCTTCGACTCGCTCGCGACGTTTTCCGAGGAGGCCAAGGGCGGGCCCCGGATCGTCGGCCGGGCCACGCTCATCTGCCTCGTACTCGCCGGTGTCTTCTTCGTCGCGCAGACCTGGGTGGGCAGTCTGCTCTCACCGCTGACTCCGGCGGACCTGCAGGCCGATCCCGCGCTCGAAGGTGCCGCCTACTATGACGCCGTCGACTCGACTCTCGGCCCGTGGCTGCATTGGCTGCTCGCCTTGGCCAAGGCCGTGGGCGCGGCGTTTTCCGCGATGATCGGTCAGGCCGCCGGCTCCCGCATCCTCATGGACATGGGACGGTCCCGTCAGGTGCCGAAGTTCCTCGCCGAGGTTGCCCCGAAGACCGGTGTTCCATGGAAGGGAATCCTCGTGGCCGCCGGCGGCAATGTCATCGTGGCCGGGTGGGCGGCGACCCGCGCCGATGGTCTCGACCAGCTGACCTCGATCGTCAACGTCGGGGCGCTGACGGCGTTCATCTTCCTTCAGGCCTCGGTGGTCGGATACTTCCTCGTGAAGAAGCAGGGCAGCGAGACTCCCAACTGGTTCAACCACGGCGTCATTCCGGTCATCGGCGCCGGTCTGCTCATCGCCGTGCTCGTCAGCGCGAATCCTCTGGCCCTGGTCATCGGGGCGATCTGGCTCGTCATCGGCATTGTGGTGTTCGCGGTGAACAACCGGCGGCACGCCCATGGCTGAGCCGCTCAGGTGGCCCTACGTCATGCCATCTGGGCAGGAGAAGGGCGGGCCGCCTCGGCGATCGAGTCGTCGGTCAGACCAGCTCGGGGGTCTCAGTCCTGCAGGCGGGTCGTTCCGTCGTGGCCGCCGGAGGTGTTGAGCTGTTTGGCATAGCAGCTGTCGGGGCCGAGACCGTGCGATGAGCACCAGGACAGGGCGTCTTCGGGATCGTCGTAGCCGATGCCGACGACGGTGACCCAGAAGTTGTCTTCCTTGAAGCTGTTGAAATCACCGGACCAGAGGAGCTTCACACGGGGGAACTCTTCGCGCAGTCCTTCGAATTCCTCGAGGATCGATTCTTCGTCCCAGGTCTTCCCTTCGGCTTCGAGTCCGACTCGCTTTGAGCTCAGCTGCGGCACCCATTTGCCGTTGAGTTCACTCTTCGCTGTCTGCCCGTCGGTGTCAGCGAGCTGTTTGAGTGCCTTCTTCGGGTCATCCGGGAGTGCAGATTCTGCCTCGGTGGGTTCGGGCGCTGAGCTGGCTGTGGCCAATCCGTCAGCACTGGCGGCGTCCGTCGGCTCATCGGTGGAGGCGACATTGGCGGGGTCCTCGGAGTCCTTCGAGAAGAACGTCGCCGCTCCCCATCCGATGCCTCCGGCGAGGACGATGCCGACGATGACAAGGAGCGCGATCAGCCCGCCGCGCTTCTTCTGTGCAGGCGGTCCGGCCTGCTGATACGGTCCCGGACCGTAGCCCTGGGGCGGTTGGTAGGCGGGCTGTCCGGGCTGCTGATGCATTCCAGCGGCGGCAGCTGGGCCGCCGACAGGGAAGGCTTGGGCGCCCTGGCCTTGGGAGGGTCCGCTCTGCTGGTGGGGAGGCTGACCGTTGCGGTGAGGCGGTCCGCTCTGCGAGTGCGGGGTCTGGATATAGGGACGCTGCGGCTGAGGTGACTGAGGCGGCGGTGGAGGCGGCGCGCCCCAGCCGGTGCCCGACTGATGGCCCTGTTGAGAACCCGGCTGAGGGCCAGGTTGCGGCCCTGGCTGTGATCCAGGCGGGGATGACCATTGGCTGCCTGATCGATCGTTGACGTCCCATTCGTCCTCGTCCCCGCGCCCGGGAGGGTTCGTACTCATCCGTAACTCCAGATCGCTCACGCCGTATTTCAGAAAAAGTCCCAATATAGAACTTCTCTTGCATTAACAGCCTAATATAAGTTGTGAACTACACATGCTTGATCTGCTCAGTTGATTGTTTCGATTTGAACTAGATTGCGGAGCTGTCGGGCAACTGCACTTGAGGACTGGGTATGGACGACGAATCCGACGAGACGACACCGACCGCCGCCGAGGATCCGAAGGATCAGACCGCCGAGAACCAGGAGAGTCCCGAAGAAGAGGTTCCGGACCGTCCTGCGGCTGAGGATTCTGAGGCCACCGAGGTGATGGACCCCGTCTCCTCGGATGCCGAAAGTTCCGAAACGACTGGTTCAGCAGATTCTGCAGGCGTCGATGAACCCGATTCAGGCGAAGGGGATTCCACCGAGGAGTCCGCTCGCTGGGCACCGCCGGAAGACGGCACGCCCACCACCGAGCAGACAGTCGACCCGTATGAGCACGCAGCCGAGAGCGACTCTGCGAACACGGGCCCTCAGCCCCGTGAGGCGAGCGCAGCCCCGCAGGGTTCGGGCCCGTATCCTCAGGCCGCCGGTCCATACGCTCAATGGCCCGGGTCGAATCAACCCGGTCCCCACCAACCTGATCCATACCAACAGGACGCCTACCCGCAAGGCTCGGACCCCTACCAACAAAACCCGTACCAACAGGTTCCTTATCAGCAAGGCCCTCACCAGCAAGGCCCCTACCAGTCCGGTCCTGTGCCCTACCCCGCGCCACCGGGTTACCCGGCGAATGCCCCGAAGTCGAAATTCGCCTCGGCGCTGGCTAAGGGAGCGACGTGGAAAACGGCCCTGATCCCGCCGGGGATCGCCCTCCTCGGCGGCATCATCGTCTCCATCATCCTCACCGTCATCCTCACGTCGATGTCGGAGTTCGACTCGCTGACCGAGGAGACCGGCCTCAACCTCGACAGCCTCAACTACGCCCTGCCGTTCATCCTCATGGCTCTGTCGCTGTTCGGTTCGGCGGCGCTGCGCCTGGACATCAACGCCCCTGACAGCTTCAACGCCCAACTGGGCATCTTCACAACCGGCGCACCTCTGGTGGTCACCATCGTCACCGTGGGCCTGCTGTGGTGGATGACGAAATTGAGCGAACGCCGCTCCCCCGCGCCCAACCGGGTGTCCACGTGGATCCGCATTGGGGTCGCGACCCTGGCGATGACGCTCGTGCTCTTCCTCCTCCAGGTCATCTTCGCCGCTCGCGCCTCCGCCTTCGAAGAGGAAGGATCGTTCACCTTCACCTTCTCGGCGGTCACCGTCCGATCGTTCTTCCTCCCGCTGCTCGTCATCCTCGTCACGAGCATCGCCGGTCGTGTCGCCGGGCATTTCAAAGGCACCGAGGCGATCGGTGCACCATTCCTGCGCTGGGCTGTTCCGCCTCTGCTGGTGACCTGGATCCACCTCGCCCTCACCGTGGCCGTGTTCTCGATCGTCGCGCTCTTCGTCCTGCCGCTGTCCGTCGAGATGCCGGGCCAGCTGGTGCCGCTGACGTTCGTCAACATGGGCCTCATCCTCACGTCGCTGACCCACCTCGGCGGAATCAGCGCCACCGCCCAAGGCGACTTGGGCTTGTACTCGGACACCTTCTCCGAGAGCCTCACCATGTTCAGCCGCGACGCTCCCGGGCTGCTATGGCTGGGCCTGCTCGTCGTCGTGGCCGCCGTGCTGATCGCAACGATCGTCGCCACCGTCACCCGGCGTCCGGCCTGGACCGTGATCGAGCAGGACAAGCAGCAGTGGTCGAGCGCGTGGAAGCTGCCTGTGGCGTTCTGCCTCGTCTGGGGTCTGCTGTCGCTGTTGGCCATTCCGGCGAACCTGTCGATGTCCGGATCCGCCGAGGCGGCCATGTTCTTCGGTGGGTCCGGTGCGGCCCGTGCGGGGATCGGCCCCCTGGCCTGGACCTTCCTCATCTTCGCCCTCTGGGGCGGGATCATCGAGGTGCTTTCACGCACCCTCGGCCCACGTCTGGCCCTGACCTTCCCGGCAGCGGCACGGATCGCCGCCGGACGGACCGTGCACCCGCACTGGGGTCCGTACCTGGGCATGAGCGAACCGCAGTTCGCGTTCGTCCACCCCGATCTGGCTCACGCCGCCGCTCCGACGCCACCGCCGGTCGCGCCCGGACCCGGCGAAATCGGACCACACGGGGCGGGTGGGTTCGGACCGCAGGGGCCCGCCGGCCATCAGGGGCCGCCCGCACCGCCGGACGCGTTCGGCTCGCAGAGCCAGCCGCCCCATCTCCAGCAGGGTCCGCAGCAGTTCTCTGGTCCGGTCGGTCCGCAGCAGCATCCGACCCCGTCCGACCAGCAGCCTTATGCCTACCCGCAGGGTGTCGCCGACCAGCCGGCCTATTCGACGCCGCAGGGCTCAGCCGGGCAGCAGTCAAACTCGGCTCCGCAGGGGATGTATGCGCCGCAGCCGTACGCGGGCCCGGCCAAGCCCTTCGACAAGAAGAAGACGACGCTCGTCTCGGTCGTCGCCGGTGGTGCCGTCCTCCTCCTTGTGGCCGCACTCATCGTCGTCACCCAGCTCAACGGGCACATGTTCGGTCCCGAGGCGACGGTGGAGAAGTACTTCTCGGAGCTCTCCGACGGTGACGCCGAGGGTGCCCTCGAGGTCGCCGACGTCGACGTTCCGCAGGAGTCACGGACCCTTTTGACCAACGATGTCCTCGGCGGCTCCAAGGCACTGCCCGACGATGTCACCGTCGAGGATGCCGAGATCTCCGGAGACACGGCGACGGTCGCGGTCACCTACGACGTCGGCGGCTCCAAGGGCGACAGCACGCTGACCCTGCACAAAGCCGGAAAGAAGGCGCTGTTCTTCGACGACTGGGCGCTCAAGAGTCCCGACCTGCTCACTCTCACCGTCGACACTCCCGGCCTCAAAAAGGTCAAGGTCAATGGGATCGACGTCGACAGCGACGGGTCGACACTGTCCCTGCCGGCCTTCCCGGGTCTCTACACGATCGACCTGGCCGAGAAGTCCGATCTCATCACCGCAGACGCGGTCGAGGTGCGGGCGTTCCTCGGCGATGATGCGAACATGGAGGGTGAGGACACGCCGCTGCTCGCCGCCCACCCCTCGGACGCGTTCCGCAGCGAGGTCGACAAGCAGGTCAAGACTCTCATCGACAGCTGCGCGAAGAAGACGGTCGCCCAGCCCGACGGGTGTCCGTTCGGATCCTCGCTGGCCGAAAGCTACGACGCCACCGGCCTCACCTGGTCGATCTCGTCGTATCCGACGGTGACCGTCGCCGATGACTCCATGGGTGCCGACCAGTATTCGAACCCCGAGGACGCGACCGGTCCGAACGGCGGTCCGGCGTGGCTGATCTCCTCGGACACCTCCGGTGAGGCGCTCGTGACCGGCAGCTACGACATGTTCGACGAGTCCGAACCCTTCGATGACACCGTGACCTTCGACCTCAACGGCACGGCCGAGATCGTCGACGGCAAGATCGTCATCACCGTCAACGACGACCCCTGGGACTGGTGACCGAGGCCGCGTGACCCGGCCAGGGGCACGCCCTTCAGTCGACGAAGATCGCCGAGGCGGGGCTGCTGATCCGTTCGACGAGTCCCAGTCCGTTGTCGACGTAGGCGGCGCGTTCGTCGCCGGGGACCATCGCCCCACCGGTGAGCCACACGAGGTGGACCCCGTTCGCGGAACGAGCCGCCGCCTCGCCCATCCGCCACGGAATGGTGAGCCCGGCGGTCGCGGAGGGTTCGACATCGATGCCTTCGGTCTCGTGGAGCACGCCGACTCCCGCCCGGATGACCTCGTCGGGAACCGCGGCGAACCCGGAGATGAGCGGCCCGATCGTCGGTCCGATGAAGCGTGACGGTCGGGCGACCGCGAGTCCGTCGGCAGCGGTGGCTCCGGACAGCCCGATGTCCTGAACGGAGATGCCGCTGTGCCGACCGGTGCGCACTCCGAGGAACATCGCCGGCGCCTGGCTCGGTTCGACGAAGATGCAGCGCACCGCAGTGCCGAAGACCCGTTTGAGCCCGAAGGTCACTCCCCCGGGTCCGCCACCGATTCCGCACGGCAGATAGACGGTGAGCGGATTCTGCTCGTCGATGGTCACTCCGGCGGCCGCGAACTGGCGCTCCAGCCGCAGAGCAGCCACCGAATATCCAGCAAAGAGACTCACGGAGTCCTCGTCGTCGACGAAGTGCGTGTTCTCGGCGGCCAGTGCCGAGGCACGGCCGGCTTCGACGGCTTCGACGAAGTCGCCGGCATGTTCGATGACGTCGACCCCGTGGTCGCGCAGCATCGTCTTCTTCCATTCCCGGGCGTCGGCTGACATATGCACCGAGGCGGCGAAGCCGAGGCGAGCGCTCAGGATCCCGATCGACAGCCCGAGGTTGCCGGTCGAGCCCACGACGATGCGGTGGTTCGCGGCGATCTCTTGAAACTCACGAGTCGAATAGGTGGCGGGATCAAGAGCGTCGAGTCCGTGCTCGGCGGCGACCGCCTCGGCGAATTCGAGCACCTCGTGGAAGCCGCCGCGGGCCTTGATCGACCCGCTCACCGGCAGGGAGTCGTCGCGTTTGAGCCACAGCCGTCCGCCCAGCTCGGATCCGAACAGACCGTCGAGGCGGTGCTGCGCCGCAGGCGCCGGAACCAGAGCCGATTCGATCATTCCGCCGCTGACGTCTGGAAACGCCGATGCGAGCTCGGCCGGAACGGTCGCCGTCTCCGGGAAGGTCTCTGCGAACCAGGGGGCGAAGCGGTCGAACCGGGCCGCCGCGGAATCCATCACGTCGCCGAGGTCGGGCAGGGCCGCCTCGTTGGGGGTGGAGCGGAGCCATGTGGTCGGGGCATCCGATGCGAGGGATCGGATGATCTCGTCGGTGCTGAGTTCGTCAGGCAGGTCGGTCATGCACCGATCGTAGCCCGGCGGGGTGCGGGCCTCAGCTCTTGACGATCTTCTTAGCGGATTCGAGGACGTCGCCGAGTTCGTTCAGCCATTTCGCGTAGCCGTCATAGGTGTAGGCGCGTTTGTCGTCCCAGGTGCCGAGCTGGTCCTCCTTGACTGCGGGCAGGCTCTTGTACACCGGGTTGTCTTCGTAGTCGGTCGAGGCGTCGTGGACGAGGACGACGTCGGCCGGGTAGTCCGACATCTTCTCCCAGGAGACTTCTGCCCAACTGCTCTCGCCTGTGGCGTCGGGGCCGACGAGGGTGAGCCCGTCCTCGTTGAGCATCTCGGCGATGCCCAAGGAGTTCGAGGTGTAGTTGATCTCCGCGGTGAAGTTCGCCAGCAGCACAGTCAGCTGGTCCTGCTTCTTCGCCACGCTGCGGATGCGTGCCCGAGCGTCGTCGAAGGCCTTCCGCTTGTCCGCGATGGCGCCGGTGTCTGTGTCCTTGCCCAGCGCCTCGGCGATGGCCGCGTACTGAGCGAACATCGCGTCGGGACCCTGCCCGCCGAGTTTGACCGGGACGAACGGCACGAGCTCGCTGACCTGACCTTTCACCTTCTCGTCCCACCAGGTCCACCCGTCGCCGGCCTCATTGCCGTAGGCGACGAGGATGTCCGGCTCGGCAACCGCGAGGGCCTCGATATCGAGTTCCATATCGGTGCCGACGACCTCGACTCCTTCCGAGTCGAAGGACTTGCCCGGGGACTCGTTCTGTCCGAACCCGAAGACCGCGACCGGCGTGATTCCGTACTGCGCGAGTCCGGCTGCCGAATAGAAGTCCGCGGCGATGCGCTTCGCCGGGCGGTCGAGTTCGATCGTCAGCCCGTCATAGCCTTCGGGCGAATACGTGAAGTTCGGGACGCTGCCCGCAGCGCCGGAAGCGCCGTCACCCGCATCGCCATCGGCTTCGCCGCGGCAGCCGACGAGGGCGAACGGGGCGAGAACGGACAGGGCAAGGAGCTGACGACGACGCATCGAGAGCCTTTCGGTGGGCGTCCCCGCAGGGACGGAACTGGTGCGCCTGTAGTGACGCCGGGACCACCGTAGCACTATTTGGAAAGGCTAGCCTTACTAAATTAGAGTAGAGTAGCGTTGCGGATGTTGACATATCCACGACAGCTGCACACACGAACACAACGCGTCCCCGCGGGGACGCCCTCACGGCCACATGGTCCTGGGGATGCGAAGGAGAATCAGTGTCACGAGCCCCCATCGGTGCCTTCGAAGCAGAGGTCCTCGCCGTCGAAGACCTCAGCCCGTCCTTCCGTCGGGTGACTTTCGGGGGTGCGGGACTCGAGGAATTCGGCCCGAACACCCACCCTCGTGATCTGCGGATCAAACTCGTCATCCCTCCTCGGCGTGCCGCTTCGCCGCAGTTCGATCTGCCGGCATTCCTCACCGAGCAGGAAGCCGCTGGAGTGTCCTGGTACCAGGCCTGGCTGCAGGTCAGCCCCGAGGAGCGCGGCGCGATGCGCACCTACACCGTGCGCGAATGGGACGATGCTAAGCGCAGACTCGTCATCGACATGGTCCTCCACACCGATGAGCACGGCCACTCGGGCCCGGCGGCCGAGTGGGCCGAAGCCGCCGAGGTGGGCCACCGCCTCCATATCATCGGCCCCTCCCGTGCCTCGGAGACTCCGTGCGCCGGGATCGAGTTCGCCCCGGGAGATGCCCACCAGATCCTGCTCGCCGGCGACGAGACGGCTGTGCCCGCCATCGCCTCGATCCTCGATTCACTCAAGGACAGCCAGGCGCAGGGCAAGGCCGTTCTCGAAGTCCCGAGCGCCGAGGACATCATCGACATCACCGCTCCCACCGGCTTCGAGATCGAATGGCTGCCACGCGGGGAGGCCGACTTCGGTCAGCTCCTCGAACCTGCCGTCCGCGAGGCGGTGCGGTCGGAGACCCGGATCCCCGTCAGAGCCGGAGCGGCAGGGTCGGCCGGCGGGCCGGATGGTCAGGTCCGGGAACTCGACGATGTCAACATCGACGAAGAGATCCTCTGGGACGTTCCCGCGGCCCTCACCGAGGCGGCTCAAGGCAGTTCGAGTGCGACGGAGAAGGATGACCGCCCCTTCTATGCCTGGATCGCCGGAGAGGCCGGACCGGTCAAGCGTCTGCGCCGCTACCTCGTCCAGGAAGTCGGGGTCGACCGCAAGCAGATCGCGTTCATGGGCTACTGGCGTCAGGGCAAGGCCGAGGGCTGAGCCCTCAGACCCAGCTCGACCGAGCCTTCAGACTCTGCCTGACTGAACTCTCAGACCTTGCCGGGCTGAGCCGGCGACCGTCGCAGAGCTCCGATGATCTGCGGCCCGATCGCGGCAGCCGCCCCGGCCAGGCAGAGCACACCGCCCGCTGCGGCCAGCGGAGGCGGGACCTCTCCGAGAACGATCCAGGCCATCACGACGACGATCGCGGGGACGAGGAGACTCGAAGAGCTGAGCAGACCTGCCGGCAGATGCTTGAGCGCATATCCCCAGAGGTTGAAGGCGATAGCGGTCGGTACGACTCCCAGGTAGATGATCTGCAGCGTCATCTCGATGGGTGCCGTGGCCACCTCGTCGATGAGGCCGGGGGCGAAGACGAGACTGACGAGTGCGCCGATGAGGATTCCCATCCAGGTCACGGTCACCGAGTCCTCTCCGGACAGGAAGTGCTTCTGCAGCAGCACGCAGGCGGCGTAGAGCACTGCGGCGACGAGACTGAGGACGAGACCGCCGACGGTGAAGAAGCCGGTGAAGCTGGCTGCCGTGATCAGCCCGATTCCGAGCAGAGAGACGAAGATGCCGATGAGCAGGCGCTTGGGCAGCCCTTCTCCGAAGACGAGGCCGGCGAAGACGGCGATGATCAGCGGTGCGATATTGACGATCATCGAGGCGGTTCCTGCATCGATCGACCGTTCCGCAGCGTTGAGGACGACGACGTAGGCAGAGAACCAGGCGACTCCCCACAGGACGAGAATCAGCCAGACGACCTTGCCGGAGGGGAATCGGGGGCGGTGGAAGAGCATCCACGCGGAGAGCACCACAGCCGCGGACGCGCCGCGCAGCAGCGCCATCGGACCAGGTGAGAAGAATTCGCCGGCATCGCGGATGACGACGAATGATGACGCCCAGAACGTCATGGTGAGCAGGGCAGCGATCCAGGGCAGGACGCGGGGCGCTGTCATCTGGTGAGGATTTGGACTCGCGACTCGAGGACTGAGGGCTGATCTGTTCATAGGAACGATTATTCGTCGCATGATCGTGAAAGAAAAGCGCACACTATTGCACAACTGTCCGTGATGTGCGTACGGTTCGACTGTGTACAACGTTGCCCACCTGAAGTCGTTCAAATCGGTCGCACTCACCGGGTCCGTCCGGTCCGCCGCACAGCATCTCAGTCTCTCTCCGTCTGCGGTCAGCCATCACCTCAAAACTCTCGAACAGGAGACCGGTCTGACTCTGTTTCAGCGACAGGGACGCGGCCTGTGCCTGACCGACACCGGTTCGGCGATCATGTCCGACGTCGACTCCGTGCTTGAGAGCTCGGGGCGATTGGGCCAACGCATCTCGGACCTGCATGAGAATCGGATCGGACGCCTGTCGATCGGGTACTTCGGCACGGCCGGCACCCAGTGGATGCCCGAACTCGTCTCCTACCTCGAGAACCGCCATCCCGATGTCGCCGTGCAGCTCAACCTGGCAGAGGGCCCCTGGAACGAATTCCACTCCGATGTCCAGGTCGTGATTTCAGATTCCGAGGATCCCGTGCTCCCATCGCAAGTGGAGAGCCACTTCCTCACCGAGGATCCGTATGTGGTCGCAGTGCCCGACGATCACCCCCTGGCCTCGCGTCCGGAGGTCAGCCTCGACGAGCTGGAGAATCATCCTTGGATCGACAACGACACCGGCGACGGTCCGTGCCGGACCATCCTTTTCGACGCATGCGCACGCGCAGGGGTGGCGGTGCACTTCAAGCACGAGGCTCACAGCTTCGCCACGGCCCTGCACATGGTCAGTCGGGGCTTGGGTCTGACGATTCTCCCGCGGCTCGGTGTCGAACCCCTGCCTCCCGGGGTGGCCATCATCCGGCTGACAGCGCCCGAACCGATCCGTTTCATCCACGCGATCAGCGATCCGGGCCACCCGCAGCAGGAACTCATCGAGGATGCGGTCACAGCCCTGCGCGAGCTCGCCACCGGCTGACGATGGAAAGACCGCCGGCCTCCTGCTTCGAGGGTGCGCCTCGGCAGCTCATGGGCCCTCTGCTGGCGGTCCGACTGCGCTCAGATCTCGGCGAGCATCTTGCCCGGGTTGAGGATGCCCAGCGGGTCGAGCGCGTTCTTCACGGCCAGCTGGATCCGTCGTGATCCTTCGTCGAGTTCGTTCGGCAGCCAAGCACGCTTGAGGAACCCGACCCCGTGCTCGCCGGTGATCGTACCGCCGAGTTCGAGGCCGATGCGCATGATCTCAGCGAACACACCTTCGGCCTTCGCCGTCTCGGCCGCATCGCCGGAGTCGAAGAACACCGATGGGTGCATATTTCCGTCGCCGGCGTGCGCGACGAGGGCGATCTCGAGTCCGGATGATGACCGTAGCTCGGCCAGACGGTCACAGAATTCGGGCACGGCGGTGCGCGGCAGGCATACATCGTCGAGCAGCTGACCGCCGCCGTGAGCGTTGGCGAATTTCTCGTAGGCCGGCTGGATCATGCGCCGTGCCGTGATGAGAGCCGCGGAATCGCTCGGGTCATCGGAGTAAGCGACGTCAAGGGCACCGCAGCGCTGGGCCACCTCGGTGAAGGTCGACATCGCGGCTTCAGCATCGGTCGGGTTGTCGTCGACCTGCATGATGAGCATCGACCCGGCATCGCCGTCGAGGCCGAAGTCGCCGTAGTCGTTGAGCATGCGCAGGCTGGCCCCGTCGAGGAATTCGAACAGGCTCGGCACTCCGCCGCCGGCCATGAAGTCGGCGACGGTCTGCAGTCCGCTGCGCTCATCCGGGAAGGTCGCGATCGCGGTGAAAGGCTCGGGCAGGGCGGGCACGAGGCGCAGCGTCGCTTCGACAACGATGCCCAGGGTGCCTTCGGAGCCGATGAAGAGATGGCGCATATCGAGTCCGGCCACGCCCTTGGCCGTCTGCGGACCGAGCGTGGTGATGGTCCCGTCGGCGAGTACGACTTTGAGTGAGCGCACGTAGTCCCTGGTGACACCGTATTTCACGCAGCAGAGTCCCCCGGCGTTCGTCGCGATGTTCCCACCGATCGATGACAGTGCCACCGATCCGGGATCCGGCGGGTACGACAGTCCGAACGGGGCGAGGTGGTCCTTGAGGTCCTGGTTGATGATGCCCGGTTGGACGGTGACGAGACGTTCTGCCTCGTTGACGGCCACGACGTCCTTCATCTTCGACACGTTGAGCAGGATCGCTCCCGGTGAGGCGTTCGCGCCTCCCGAGATCCCGGACCTCGCCCCCTGCGGGACGACCGGCACCCGATGTGCGCTGGCGAAGGCCATGACCTCTTGGACGTCTTCCGCCGAGGCGGCCCTGACCAGGGCGATCGCCCCCTCGCGCGGGCAGAACAGGGCCTCGTCGCTCGAGTGGGCGTCGATGACATCCGGGTCAGTCGTCAGCGCACCCGGACTCAGTTTCGCCGCGAGGTCGTCGAGCGCCACCGGGTCGAGGGCGGGGAAGTCGGGTGCGGTGGACGTCGGAGTCGTCAATTCTGCTCCTCGGATCGGTGGGTCGAAGGCGGACGGCGGGCCGTCACTTCAGCGTCACGTCCAGGTTATCGGGAGCGGGTGCGGCCCGGAGGATGAGGGTGACGATGCCGGCGGCGACCATGGCCGCGCCGACGACCCACATGCCGGCATTCTGGGTTCCGGTGAGATCGGCCAGCCAACCGGTGATGTAGGGGGCGAAGAAGCCCGCGGAGTTGCCGAGCGAGTTGATGAGCGCGAGTCCCGCGGCGGCACCGGCACCGGCGAGGAAGGTCTGCGGCAGCGGCCAGAAGGTCGGCAGGGCGGCGCAGATCGCCATGCAGGTGATCGTCACGGCGATCATCGTGGTGAACGGTGAGGACAGGTAGAGGGCGATGGGGATCGCCACACCGCCCACGAACAGCGGGATGGCCACGTGCCACACACGCTCACCCGTGCGATCGCCGTGCCGGGACCAGAAGTACATGGCCAGGGCACCGAAGACATAGGGGATGGCCGTGATGAGGCCGATCTCGACGATCGAGTACTCGACGCCGAAGGACTCCTGGAAGCCGGCGATGATCGTCGGGAGGAAGAAGCTCATGGCGTAGAGGCCGTAGACCATGCCGAAGTAGACGAATGACAGGGCCCAGACGCGGGGCTGGAGCAGCGACCGGCGGACCGGGTAGTGGAAGGTCTCTTCCTTGCTCTTCTCCTCGGCGTCCATCGTCGACTGCAGCCAGTTGCGCTCTTCGGCGCTCAGCCACTTCGCGTCCCGCGGGCGGTCGGTGAGGTAGAAGATGCACATGATGCCCAGGAGAACGGCGGGCACGCCTTCGATGATGAACATGAAGCGCCAGCCGGCGAAGTTCTCGAAGATCGAGTTGCCGCTGGAGATCAGCCACGACGACAGGGGCGAACCCACGACGCTGGAGAGCGGGATGGCGAGCATGAACAGAGCCGTGGCCCGCGCGCGCATCGAGGTCGGGAACCAGTACGTGAGGTAGAGAATGATGCCCGGGAAGAATCCCGCCTCGGCGACTCCGAGAAGGAACCGCAGCACGTAGAGCCAGCCGTGGTTGGGCACGAATGCCATGGCTGCGGCGACGACGCCCCAGCTGATGAGGATGCGGGCGAGCCAGATGCGGGCGCCGAACTTGTGCAGAGCGAGGTTCGAGGGCACTTCGAGGATGAGGTAGCCGAAGAAGAAGATGCCTGCGGCGAACCCGAACTGGGTCGCGTTCATCGCGAGGTCTTCGTTCATTCCGCCCGGTCCGGCGATGCCGATGTTCGTCCGATCGAGGTAGTTGATGAAGTACATCGCGATGACGAACGGGATGAGACGGATGAGGACCTTGCGCAGGGTCCTCTTCTCCAGTGCCGAATCGGCGGGGGTCTGTCCGCTGGTCGGCGGGCTCACCTCGGATGACATGGGATCTCCTTCGATCAAGTCGGGCCACGGTGGTGGCGCAATGGCAGCGCTATGGTGGCGCGGGGATGCGCCGCGAACATGGTCGTCGGCGCATGATGGCAACACATTACGACAGCGCGGGCGGCTGACCTAGCGTTCGCAGCAAAAGTACCGAATACCGGGACGGGGACTTCAATCGGCTCGTTCAAGCCGGCGCCCGGATGTCGAACCGTGCTCGACTCGACATCCGCGTTCCGCCTTGAACGACGTTTCGGTTGCCCGCTCGCCGTCGGGCAACTGGTCAGTACGATGAAGTCACTGAGGCGCGGATACCATTGCGAGGAGGGCGACATGCAGCCGATGACGGAACTCGAAGCCGAGACTCTACGCGACTACTACGGCAAGTTCGCCCGCCTCGAAGCGGCCGGCACCTCCCCGATCTACACCGCATGGGCCGAGGGAGTGGCCGCGGATGACGAGATTCTCTCGCTCCTGCTCGAACTGCCCCGACCGAAGCGCCAGGCCAATCTGCTCTTCGGCGCAGCCCGCCACCTCGGCGCCGGCGAAGGCTCCTATGCTGACCTGCGTGCATGGCTGCTTGATCACTGGGCAAAGGTCCGCGAGCTCATGCTCGCCCGGTCGACCCAGACGAATGAGGCGGGTCGCTGCGCGACGCTCCTTCCAGCACTCGCACGGGTTCCAGGACCGCTTGCACTCATCGAGGTAGGCGCCTCAGCGGGGCTCTGCCTCTACCCTGACCGGTACAGTTACCGATTCACCGTCACCGAGGCGGCCGGGTCGTCCGGTTCAGATTCCGAGAAGTCGGCGACGCTCGACCCTGCGGACGGTCCGAGCCCGGTCGTGCTCGAATGCGTACTGACGAACTCCACGGTCCCGGACCACCTCCCCGAGGTCGCGTGGCGGGCCGGAATCGATCTCAATCCTCTCGATATCACCGATGCTGACCAGCGGGAATGGCTGACTTCGCTGATCTGGCCGGAGCATGAGTCGAGACGGGAGCGCCTCCTCGCCGCTGCCTCGGTCGCGGCCGCCGATCCCCCGCACCTCGTCCGCGGCGACCTGCTCGACACCGTCGAAACCCTGCTTGCCGAGGTGCCAGCCGAGACCCAACCGATCGTCTTCCACAGTGCGGTGCTGGCCTATGTCGACGCCGAGGCGCGTGCCCGCTTCGCTTCGCTCATGCAATCGCGCGACGACGTCGTGTGGATCAGCAATGAGGGCGCCGGCGTTCTGCCTGACACTCGCGCTCAGCTCGAGACACTCGGGATCGAGCCCGATGGGCGATTCGTGCTCAGCGTCGACGGCCAAGCTGTCGCTCTGACCGGACCGCACGGGCAGAGCTATGTCGGCATCGCGGTGATCCCCTGATGCGCCGACCCGCTCGGAATCGGGGCCGTGCTCAAGCAGTCGACGCCCCCAGGAGGCTCGTTCAAGGCAGAGCGCAGACATCGACCCGTGCGCCTTTCGAGGACTGAGTTGCGCCTTGATCGAGGCTGGGTCGAAGAGCGAAGCCTTGAACGAAGCGTCGACAGCGAGGCAGCGAGGCAGCGAACAGCGGCGGACAGTGCCCACCGAGGGAGACGTCTAAGAGCTTGCTGGCGTCCACCCGAGCTTCGGGCCGATCTCAGTGGCAAGTTGGTGGAGGATGTGCTTCCAGTCATCGAGCTCGAACTCGAACGGAAGTTCGAAGAGATAGTCATCCGAAGCCTGGAAAGCCGGGTTGGACAGCAGGTAGTCGACGATCTCCTCGGTCGAGCCGAGCAGGTCCGGTGCGATGATCGTGTTCTTCCCGTGGACCTGCTTCGTCCGCGGAGTCCGCTCCTCCGCGTACTTCCGGTACTTGGCCGCCTGTACCGGACTCGCGCTATCGGTTGGAACGATCACGCGTGCCAGGCTCACTCGTCCATTCTCACCAGAGAGCGATTCGCGGTAAGTCTCGATCTGGTTGACCTGGTTGAGAGAGAAGTCCTCGATGCCGTCCTCTGCCGAGGTGATGTTGCTCATCAGCCAGTTCAATCCAGCCTCGCCCGACCAGTTGGCCGAGCGCAGCGATCCCCCTCCATACCAGAGGCGATCGCTCAGTCCGGGCGCATGCGGTTCCACCCGTTCGGAATCGATGTCCCCGCCGAAGCCTTTGTACTCGGGCTTCTCCCGTACCGGGCCTCCCGCGAGGAGATCACGCAGACGCTCGATGCGCGCGTAGCTGTAGTCTTCGCCGCGCCATCCCTCACCATGGACGATGTCATTGACCTCCTCGGCGAATGCGGGCGGATGCACGCTCAAACCAGCCAGAACCCGGCCTCCGGAGAGGACGTCGGCAACGGCGAGATCCTCGGCCAGTCGAAACGGATTCTCATGACCGACGGGAATCACCGCACTGCCCAGCCCGATCCGCTGCGTGTGCTGGGCCAAAGCAGCGAAGTACACTGCCGGCGACGGCAGACCGGACTGCATGTGCCGAGTTCGGACCCATCCGTTGTCGAGCCCGAGCTCCTCGGCGAAGCGGAACAGTTCGATACCCTCGGCCAGGCCGCGACCAGGATCATCGCGATCGAAGGGAACGAGGTGGATGAACCCGAGATGGCCGACTCGGTCATTTGTCGACGTGCTCACGGTGCCTCTCTTCTGATGCCTTGAAGGCATCGTCCGACGATGGTTGAATACTTGACTTCTATCAGCTCCGCCTGAGAACTCGAGCCAGGCTCGTCACACTCGGCCCTCGAAGTGATCGCGGGGCGTCGTTCAAGCCGCAGCGCGGATGTCGAACTGTGCACCTTTCGACAAGTGCGCGCCGCCTTGAACGACGGAGCTTGGTTTCGAAAAGCGAGGGCCGCTATGAACGATGCGGCCGTGGTCGCCCGATGACTCCCAGATCGCGAAATCACGCCCAACCGACGACGAGGCGGGCCGCCTCGGCGGGGATCGTCGGATCGACCCCGGTGAGTTCGGCGAAGCGGCGCAGACGATTGGCCACAGTATTGCGATGGCAGAACAACTGCGCGGCAGACGCACCGATGCTCCCCGAAGCGAGATAGACCTGCACCGCCTCGATGAGGCGCTCCCGCTCAACCGGACCACAGGCGGCCAGCGCGGACTCGACATCGGCGAGGATCGGATTGCCGGCGGCATTGAGCGACCGTGCGGCCAACCGCGCCCACCCGCTGCGCCATGTCATCGCAGTCGTCTCATCAGCGGCGATGACATCGGCGAGGTCACGTGCGGTCAGCGCCGACCGCCGCAGGGTGCCGATCCCGTCGGCGCGGACATACCCCACCCTGGCCTCGGCGATCTTGCCGGCGAGCGCCCCCAACGAATGACCGGTTCCGCCCCCGAATGGAGTGGAAGCATGTCCCGCACCACCTGGAACCTGCGTGAACGCAATGAGAACCTCGCCGAGGTGGTGCGTGAACATGGTCCCGCCCGCGCGGGCATGATCGGAGATGATCACCCGCAGCGCCCGGACGTCGTCCCCGGTGGCGGCGATGACGAGCAGCGGAGAATCCACATCGAGACTGAGCCCGGTCGCGATCCTCGACAGGCGCTCCGCGGTGGGATCGGGATCATCGAAGAGGCTTGCGATGAGGCCCGCATGCACCGAATCCTCTTCCGCCCGCATCCGCGTGCGCTCGGCGGTATAGGCCTGTTGGACCTGCGAGACGTATTCGTCGACGGTGGATAAGACGATGCCGGTGTGCCGGATGACGAGTTCGGCATCCTCCTGATTCGCCACACGGGTGAGCACCTCCCAGAGCACATTGAAGTCGTGGCGGATCGCAGTCATCAGCGCCTCGAGCGGAATTCCAGCCCGTGCCCGGGAGACCCCGACCTCCGTCGACACCGCCACGGGGCCGTCGAACCCACCGGCGCGCAGTCCCTCGATGAGGGTGGAGAAGGACAGCCGACCGGTCCGCCGCAGCTCCGAGACCGGAATCGGTGCGGGATCGTAGCCGGAGACCGTGACGACGCGGGTCATGAACCGATCGGTCAGCTCGTCGAGATCGAGAGCGTCGAGGAGCTCGAGCCACCGGCGTTCGTCTCCGGGCTCCGGACGGTCCCGAAGCTGTCGTGTGCCCGCAATTCCATCCTGTTCATCCATCACACATTCCAGAATATGTGCATCTGCACAAGCACTGCTCGCTTTTCGGCGACAAATGTGCCTGGATCTGGACATGTGGCACTCTGTAAGGTCGATACCTGCCGGTCGATCGCAACGATCGACCGCTGCACCACCCGCACCCGGACACGGCCGACCAGGCCCAGGTCCCCGGACTCGACGGAGAGAATCCATGAGCGAGCAGAACACCACGGCGTCCGCCGAGCTCAACGCCACGACGGAACTGAGCATCAAGGACGCGAACAAGGTCGCCGCCGGCG
Organism: Brevibacterium sp. Lmc1; assembly: GCF_057654315.1. Lineage (NCBI taxonomy): Bacteria > Bacillati > Actinomycetota > Actinomycetes > Micrococcales > Brevibacteriaceae > Brevibacterium > Brevibacterium sp. Lmc1. The sequence goes on from NZ_CM172803.1 coordinate 4,115,280, forward strand.
CCCTGATCGGCACCGCCCTCGAGTGGTACGACTTCTTCCTCTTCTCGGCAGCGGCCGCCCTGGTCTTCAACGTCCAGTACTTCACCAGCGAGAACGCCACGGCCGCCGCCATGGCCTCCTTCGCCACCTTCGGTGTCGGGCTGGCCGCTCGTCCCATCGGCGGTCTGATCTTCGGCCGCATGGGCGACAAGATCGGGCGCCGCAAGGTCCTGCTCATCACGATCATCGGCATCGGCGTCGTCACCGGACTCATCGGCCTCCTGCCGACCTATGCTGCGATCGGCTTCGCCGCCCCCGCCCTGCTCGTGCTCCTGCGCATCCTCCAGGGTCTCTTCGTCGGCGGCGAATGGTCGGGCGCGATGACGCTCGTCGTCGAGAACGCCCCGCTCCACCTGCGTGCCCGTTATGCAGCGATCCCGCAGATCGGCTCCCCGATCGGCACAATCCTGTCCTCCGGCGGCTTCTTCATCATGACCCTGGTGTTCTCACAGGACAGCTTCGACTCGTTCGGCTGGAGGATCCCATTCCTCGTGGCCCTGCCGCTGCTCGTCGTCGCCGTCTACCTCCGCTCCCGCCTCGAAGAGTCCCCGGTCTTCCGTCAGCTCGAAGAGTCCGGCGAGGTCGAGAAGAGCCCCATCCGCACCACCTTCCGTGACTCGTGGAAGCAGATCATAATCGGCATGGCCGCGGCTCTGCTCGGCGTCGGCGGCTTCTACCTCGTCACTGCATTCTGCGTCTGGTACGGCGTCAACGTCCTCGGCTACGACGACTCGCTCCTCCTGCTCGGCAGCATGGTCGCCGCCGCCGTCGAGATCGGAGCCCTGATCTGGGGCGGTGCCCTGGGCACGAAGTTCGGAGCCTCGAAGGTCATCCTCTGGGGCGGAATCGCCTCGGCGATCGTCGCGGTTCCCGCGTTCTTCATGTTCGAGTCCGGCAACCCGGTCCTCGTCGTCATCGCCATGACCCTGGCCGTGTCCACTCTGTCCCTGCCCTACGCGGCATCGGGCACCGTGCTCACCGGACTGTTCCCCGCCACCACTCGCTACACGGGTGTGGGCATGGCGCAGAACGCCGCAGGCATGCTCTCCGGGTTCATCCCGCTGCTGGCCACGAGCTTCGTCGCCTCCGCCGGAGACCACTGGTGGCCGGCCGCCGCGATGCTCGTCTTCCTCTCCCTGTTCACGGCGTTCGCCGGCTTTGTCGCTCCTCGGATGAGCGTCGACCTGCCCGGCTTCAAACACTGAGACTCGCACAGCGCTGAGAACCCAGCGCAGCACCGGGCCGGGAGCCCCGGACCTCACACCGTTCGATCGTCGAAAGGACACCCACACCATGTCGCGTTCCGCCGGCCACCTCATCGTCGACACTCTGGAGAGCGCGGGCATCGAGCGCGTCTACGCGGTCCCCGGTGAGTCCTACCTCGACGTCCTCGACGGACTGTATGACGCGAAGATCGAGACCGTCGTGTGCCGGCAGGAGGGCGGTGCGGGGTTCATGGCGCTGGCCGAATCCCGGCTGACCGGCCGTCCCGGAATCGCCATGGTCACCCGCGGTCCAGGGGCGGCGAATGCGATGATCGCTGTCCACACCGCCTGGCAGGATGCAACCGCGCTCGTCCTCTTCGTCGGCCTCGTCCCCCTCAACGATCGCTCCCGCGAATCCTTCCAGGAGTTCAGCCTGCCCGAGTGGTTCTCCTCGACGGCGAAGCGCGTGCTCACCATCGATGATGAGGACCGTGCCGGTGAGATCACCGCCGATGCCCTGCGCATCGCCGCATCCGGTCGCCCCGGGCCCGTCGTCGTCGGCCTGCCCGAGGATGTCCTCGTCCGTCTCACCGAGGCCCCCACTCCGACCCTCCCCGAGGTGGCCCCACCGACCCCTGCCCCCGCCGTCATCGATGGCTTGGCTTCGCGGATCGCGGCGGCCGAGCGTCCCGCATTCGTGCTCGGCGGGGATGGGTGGCACAACGGCTGCGGAGTCGAGCTGGCCGGTCTGGCCGCCTCGGCGGGGGTGCCGATCTTCTGCGATTGGCGCGCCTACGATGCGATTCCGCATTCCTCACCGGCGTGGGCGGGTTGGCTCGGCTACGGTCGTGCCGATGCTGTGGCGGCCGGTTTCGCCGAGGCGGACCTCGTCATCTTCGTCGACTGCACCCGCTCCGATGTCTTAAGCGACGGCTACACGATCGGCTTCGACGCCGAGACCGTTCTCGTCTCCCTCGATATGGAGGCCACCCAGCACGCAGGGCGCATCGATGAGCACATCATCGCCTCCCCGGACTCCTTCACTCGCGCCCTGACCAGGACCGATGCCGCTGATGCTCGGGATGCGAACCAGCTGCGCGGTGACCGGACGGATGAGTGGATGCAGGGACGCGCGGACGCGCAGTCCCGGTTCGCCGCTCACCGCCCTGACGCCGAGGCGGCACCGGAGAATCCGGGCCGCGCCGGAGTCGATCTCGGGGTGGCGTTCGGGATTCTCGATGACCGCCTCGGCGGGGAGGCGATCCTCACCTACGGGGCAGGCAATGCGACGATCTGGGGGCACCGGTTCATCCGGCATGAGCGCCCGTCCAGCCTCGTCGGAGCCCGCAACGGGGCGATGGGTCTCGCCGTTCCCGCCGCGGTGGCCGCTTCTCTGGCGTACCCGGAGCGGCGTGCGGTCGCGGTCTGCGGCGATGGGGACTTCCTCATGAACGGTCAGGAGATCGCCACGGCCTTCGCCCACGGCGGATCACCGCTCATCATCGTCGTCGACAACGGCGTGTACGGCACGATCGTGTCTCACCAGGAGAATCACTATCCGGGACGGCCCTCGGGCACGCGCATGGTCAATCCGAACTTCGCGGCGTGGATGTCGGCATTCGATCTCAGCAGTTCCGGGGCCGCCTCGGCGAGCAAAGCGTCCATGAACGGCGACGGGGCCTCCGTAACCGGGCCGACCGGGCACGGGGAACGCGTCGAAACGACGGAGGAATTCGGGCCGGCGCTCGACCGGGCCCTTGCCCACGACGGGCCCGCCCTCATCCATGTGCTCATCGATCCGGCGACGATGCCGCCGGCCGCCGACGAAACCGCCTGATCCATCCTGGGTGCCCACCCGGCACCACCGACCTGACACCGGCACTGCCGGCGCCGCACACCTCCCCCGCACAGTCGCAACCCACCCGCCCGCGACACCTCTCGAAAGGACCCGCTATGACCGTTTCACCCTCTCTGATCAACGCCGATCGCGAAGCCGAGTTCCTCGCCGATTGGGCCGTGCATTCGCGTTTCGGCGCCGTCGAGGGCACGAACGGAGTCGACCGGCAGGCGGCGAGCGCGGCCGATGGTCAGCAGCGGAAATGGTTCGAAGAGCTGCTCGTCAAGCACGGTTTCAGCGTGCACCGGGATCCGATCGGCAATCAGTTCGGGCTCCTCGAACTCGCGCCCGGGGCCCCGTATGTGCTGACTGGTTCGCATATGGATTCGCAGCCGACGGCCGGCCGTTTCGACGGCGCCTACGGGGTGATGGCCTCGGCGCATGCATGTTTCGCGATCGCCGATGAGATGCGAGCGGACCCATCGAAGGCGAAGTTCAACCTCGCCGTGGTCAACTGGTTCAACGAAGAGGGCTCCCGGTTCAAGCCGTCGATGATGGGATCGAATGTCTTCACCGGCAAGGCCGAGCTGGAAGCGGCACTGACCACGCGTGATGCTGCTGGAATCACCGTCGCCGAGGCGCTCGACGAGTTGGGAGAGCGCGGAGACTTCACGGTCCCGGAGATCGCCTCCTATGCGGAGATCCACGTCCAGCAGGGTCGCAGCATGGAAGAGGACGGGGTGACGATCGGGCTGGTCAATGCCACGTGGGCGGCGCACAAGTACGAGTTCAAGGTCACCGGCGCACAGGCGCACAGCGGGTCGACGCTCATGGCCGATCGTCAGGATGCCCTGCTCGGTGCGGCCCGCCTGGTCGTGGCCGCACGGGAACTCGTCGACGACTTCGAGCCCGGTGCCCTGCATACTGCGTGCGGTCAGCTCACCGTCTACCCGAATTCTCCGGTCGTCGTCGCCAGCGAGGTCAGCCTGCTGCTCGATCTGCGCTCCCCCAGCGCCGAGGTGATCGCCGCCGCCCATGAGAAGCTCATGGCCACGATCGCCCAGGTCAGCGCCGATGATCGCGTGGAGATCGAGATCGTCGCCGAGCACAGCTGGGATCAGAACCCGTACTCCGAAGACGGGGTCGAACTGGCACGCACCGCTGCCGAGGACTTGGGACTCACCTCGGCGAAGGTGATGACCGTGGCCGGGCACGATTCGACGAACATGAAGGACGAAGTGCCCACCGTCATGCTCTTCATTCCCAGCGTCGACGGGGTCTCGCACAGTCTGGCCGAGTTCACGAAGGACGAGGACCTCGTCTCGGGTCTCCATCACCTCACCGAGGTGGTTCGCCGGCTCGCCGCCGGCGCGCTGGCAGAGTGACCGCGAAGGAGGTCAGTCCTCCCAGGGATTGAGCAACCTGACTCCCGTATTCGCGAAGTCAGCGACGTTCCTCGTCACCAGGGTCAGAGAGTGTGCGAGTGCGGTCCCTGCGATCAGGCTGTCCATGTCGGGCATCGGGTCAGGGACGTGCAATTGCGATGCCTGCACAGCCACTTCGGCATCGACGGCAAGAATTCTTCTGTCGAAGAGCTGAGAAACCTGTTCGTCGAACCACTGCCGAAGGACGGATCCAGCGCGTGCGTCCCGCCGCTCTTTCCGTCGGACTCCGACGTCGAGTTCGAGGACCGTAATGGCGCTGATGGCCAGATCGTCGATCCTCTGTGCGGCGATCCAGGAGCCGACGGGAGTCCGGTTGCCGCGGCGAGCGTCACTGATGATGTTGGTGTCGAGCAGATATCTCACAGTTCGGGCACCCGCAGCGATCGCTGAGTACGGTGCGGCAGATCGAGGTCCGAATCATCGTCGTGGATGACGAGGGCATCTCCGACGAGGTCCGATCTGCCGCTGAGTTGATCGTACTCATCGGCAGTCAGCAGAACGTGCGCGCGACGACCATGTTCGGTGATGGTGACCGGTCCGTGTCTGGCCGCACGTTTGGCCGCCGATACGTCCCGGTTGAATTCCCGACTCGACATCGTGGTCATCATCCACCTCCCGAAATGTCACTACTGTAGGTACATTCTATCTCGGGGTTGTGGACGAATCCATAGCCAGATGCCGAGTGGACAGGACTCTCGGACCCGCGGTCATCAGTCGATGGAGTCGACGTCTTGGTTCTCGTCGACGAGCTTCTTCGCCAGCGGCTCCCACTTGTCGTAAGCGTCGGGGTATCCGGAGTGCTGCACTTCCTGTGCGGCGTCACCGGGTTCGATGCTCTCCCAGTTGTCGATCTGGGTCAGCCCCGGATTGTCGGTTCCGGAGTCGACGCCGTAGAAGGCTTTCGATGCGTACACGGTGTCGGTGACTTCGTCGACCGATCCCCAGTTCATCGAGGGACGCTGCTGGAAGGCACCGGCGGAGTCGCGGTCGCCTCCTTCGAGGTCGTTGAGGCTCGATTCCTGCAGCGCGGTCATCACGGCGATCGTCTGAGCCTCCTTCGACAGGTCCGCGCCCTTGCCGACGCCGATGATGGTGCGCGCGTTGTCGATCTGCTCCTCGCTCAGCTCATCGGGGTCGTCGATCCCTCCGGTCGAGCCGGCGTCGGACTGGGTTGCTTCACCCTCCTGGCTGACGCCTCCGGAGATCGGGTCGGCCGAGGCCGAGGTCGCCGTTGCCAGGGAGACTCCCCCGGCGAGAATGGCTGCGGACAGTGCAGTCACCGCAAGTGTGCGCGCACGTTTCATCTGTTCTCACTTTCTCTTGATCGGGTGCTCGACCCGGTCGGCGATTCCTGGTGCGCGGCACACGTGGTGGGTTCTGCGGCATCTGCCCTGTGGTCGGCACAGGAACACCAATGCAGAAGGTGCCGTGGAATCGCCCCACACAACACTGACGGACCGATTGGCCCTGTTCAATGCAGAGAGACTTCGAGATGACTTATTCTCGCCGCAACGAATCGTCACGGATCCGTGTGCATGCGATCAGAGTTCGCTGAACGCCGCGCGGTCACCAGCAGTGCTCCCACCCGCCCGTGACCGGGGTCTCGATCCGCTCGTCCGGCGGTTCGCAGGCGCGAGCCAGGGAAATTTCAGGCGCCGGCGGCGATCGATGGGGGTCGATCCTCGGCGATCCTGCACTTCGAGGTCGGCCCTGTTCCTCCGAGGCGGCCCTCCTCGTCACATGCATCGTCGCCGCGTCCCATGGGAGGGGCGCGGCGACGATGTGCGCTCAGGTGCGCGGAGTACGGTCGGCGGATCGGAGCCGCCGGATCGGCATCGGATCAGTGCCGGATCACGGGCAGTTCAGATCAGAGGCCGTTCAGGCGGTAGGGGACGAAGCTGTCGTCCTGGTCGTACGGGTAGGAGACTTCGTGGGCGACCGAGCCGAGCGAGCCGTTCTCCTCGAGGGCGTGGTAGGCGGTTTTATCGTCGTTGGCCCAGCCGTTGAAGATCACGACGTGGCCGTTGGCGCCTTCGGTGCCGGGGCCGCCCTTCATCAGGACGTCGCCGGGCTTCAGTTCGTCCTTGTCGATCTTGTGGGAGACATCGGGCAGGGTCACGGTGTTGAGGCTGTCGTCGAGTCCCCAGGCCATCGAGACGAATCCCGAGCAGTCCATGCGGTACTGCTTGCCCTGTGGATCCGGATGGGTGGTGTCCCAGTTGTAGGGCACCCCCTGGTCGACCCAGGTCTGGGCGCGGCTGATGATCTCATCGCGACGATCATCGGCCTGGGTGGATGTCTTCTGGCCGGACTCCGACTGCGCGGTCGTGGCCTTGCCGGAATCTCCCTGTGCTGCGTAGCTGTGTGCCGGGGCAGCGTCGGCCTGAGCGGGTGCGGTGGCCATCATGGTGCCGCCTGCGAGGAGACCTGCGGTGAGGACGGTGGTGGTGAGTGTGCGTGAAACCTTCATCATCTCTCCTGATCGTTCTCGGGTGTGCATGTGTGATTTCGGAATGTGCGGTTTCGGGTGGTGCGACTTCAGGTCAGCGGAACGGGTCTCAGCTGATCGGGGCAACATCCTGATTGCCGTTGACGAGCTCGGTCGCCAAGGGATCCCACTTGTCGTACTCGGCGGGGAAGGCGGAGCCCTGCACTGCCTGAGCTGCGGCTCCCGGAACCATCGTCTCCCATCCTTCGATCTGGATGAGGCCGAGGTTCGAGCCCTCGGGGTTGACGCCGTAGAACGACTTCGAGGCGTAGACCGGGTCGGTCACCTGAGCCAGAGTGCCCCAGCCCATGGACGGACGCTGCTGGAACAGTCCGGCGGAGTCGCGGTCTCCGCCGTCGAGGTTGTAGAGGCTCGATTCCTGCAGGGCCGTCATCACGGCGATCTTCTGTGCCAGCGTCGACAGGTCCGCGCCCTTGCCGACGGCGATGATCGTGCGCGCATTGTCGATCTGCTCCTGGGTGAGCTGAGTGGCGTCCTGAGCGCTCGGAACCTTGCCGCCGTCGAGTGCTTTGCTCGTGAACGGAGCGGCCTCCTTTGAGACTGCAGCCGGCTCTGCGGACGCGGCGGTCGCCATGGAGACACCGCCGGCGATGACAGCCGCGGAAAGGGCTGTCACTGCAATTCTGCGTACGAGTTTCATCGGTTTCCTGTTCTTTTGAGGGGCAGTTGCCGTGAGCGAGAACTCGAGACCAGCTGAGTGGGGAAGCGATCGGAAACCAGCATCGATCACGCAAGCGATCCTGTCGTTTCGCTCACGTCCTCCAGACTGTCCGATCCGATGAGAGGCCTCAACAAACTCCGTTTCAACATCACGTCACAGGGTTCTCAACACGAGCTCAACACCACGTGAACCAGGTCACTCGGACCTGAAGGCCTGCAGCGTCCGATCTCGCCCGACGACGAAGGAGGCACCCACTGCGATGACACTCGCTGCCGCAATCATGGCGCCGGTGCCGAGCAGTCCGACGATGAGACCGATGAGCGGATTGACGATGACCTGAGGGGCCTGTTGGACGACGATGAGCAGACTCTGAAATCTCGATACCTTGGACGCAGGTGCCAGCAGCACATAGACCGGGAAGACATGCGCAGTGAAGACCACGCCCCCGGCCCCGACGAGGGCGGTCGCTGCGAGACCCACTCGCCAGTCGGCCGACACAGCCAGCACGATGAGCCCCAGGGCCACGACGCACGGACCGATGACCATCGGAGTCCACACCCGATTCGCAATGCCGCGCCATGCGAACACGGCGCTCGTCAGCAGGCCCCCGGCGATCCATCCGGATTCGATGAGCCCCGCCTCGGCGGCGGTCCAGCCGCGCTCGCGGGCGGCAAGGGGAATGCCGAGGAGTACCGACGGGATCACGGCTCCGGCCATGAGGGACACACCGGTCAGCAGCGCCGGCACTCCCGGCGTCGCCCGCGCCGCTCGCACCCCGTCGACGATTCCGCGCACGCTGACCGGGTCGGGCAGGTGATCCCCTCGCCGAGGCGGTCGGATCGCAAGCAGGGCGATGAGCATGATCAGGCATCCGAGCACATCGAGCAGTGCCACCCCGGACAGGCTGATGATCCCGATGAGGATTCCGCCCAGCGGCGGGGCGATGGTGCGCGCCAGCGGTCCGGCCATGCCCGATCGGGCCATGGCTGTGCCCAATGATCTCTCGGGGACGAAGAGCCGTGGGAAGACTCCGACGGCGGGCCGATAGAACGCTGCCGCCGACCCGATGAGCACGGCGGCCGCCAGGAGCACCGGCGGAGCCGCCGACCAGACGGCAACGGCGAGTGCGATCCCCGAGCCGATGAGCACGAAGGCGAGTGTGCACGCGAGCATCACCCGACGCGGCCCGAATCTGTCGGCGACCGCGCCGCCGAGCAGCCCGAGCAGCACCGCAGGCAGGACGGTGAGCGTGAATACCCAGGCGGCGAGATGAGGGCCGTGGCCGGAGGCCACCCATGTCAGAGCGAACGCGAGGATCCCGGTGCCGAGTTCGGTGACGACCGAGGTGAGCACCCAGGCGTTGAATCCCTTCGGCAGCGGGACCCGGTCCCCGCCTGAGACTCCCATATCGACGGGGCTCAGGCTCTGCGGGGCATGACGAGCGCCAGGAAGTCGGGTTGGCTGGGAGCACGCCAGATGAGGGGGTCGCCCTCGTTGCCCCAGTCGCAGATCAGTTCGTCGCCGATTCCCGCGTCGACGATGGACTTCATGGAGCCGGCGGAGAGTTCGAATCTCGACGCGTCCCTCGGCAGCCGCACTCCGGATTCAGGGGACCGGCCTGTGGCTTCGTCGACGAGCCGCAGGATCTCTTGGCGTGAGAACCGGCTTCTGCCTCTGCGGCGCGCGGCGGCCGCCTCCACGGTGCGACCGATGTCGGGGAACCGGCGGTCGGACTGCGACAGGATCGTCGACTCTCCGTCGGAGTGCTCGATCGACACGCGCACCTGTTCGGGGTGGTCGACGGATCCTCCGGTGACAGCGATCGTGAGGGTCACCTCGCAGCTCGTGGTCGGGAGCGAAAGCAGAGCCGAGGCGGTGACGACCGTCGACGCACCCACCGACCCCGCCGGACCGTCCGCTGGCGACCGGTCATCGATCTCGGCGGGGATGTGCGTGCGCGCCATCAGCACGTAGCCGTCGGTCACGGCCAAGGTGAGGGCCTCGGGTTTGATCTCCACACTCAGGTGGTCGAAGGGCGAATCGGCGGGGTCCGTCCCCTTCGGCTGCGCCAGCTGGCGCACCGCGGCGGCGAGCACGGCGGAGTCGACCCGAGCGCGGCTGAGCGTCGTCGTCTCGGTCCGGGATCGGAGCACCGATCTCAAGTCGTCGACCAGCGCCGCGGCGGACTCGGCTCGTCCGACGGCCTCGGCGAGCCAGTCGTCGAGGATGGCCTCGGCGATCGCCGGTTCGCTGTCGAGGATGGTTCCGATCGTGCTCAGCCGAAAACCCGCGTCACGCAGACGTCGGATCCAGATCGCACGCTGCTGCTGGTCGAGCCCGTAGTACCGATAGCCGGTCCGGTCCTCGACATGTGCGGGCGACAGAAGGCCGCTGCTGTCGTACCCCCGCAGGGCGCTGGCGCTGAGTCCGACGGCACGAGCGAAGTCACTGATCGTCTGCAGCGACCGGCTCGTCGACTGCGGCACTCGTGCGGTGTCGGGTTCGCGGGTGGGGTCCATGGACCCATCATCGACTTTCACCCTGGCTGAAGGTCAAGAGCGCGGGAGATAGTCGTTGCGCAGCCACGTCGGACCCACCGGACAGTTCCTCAGTCCAGGCCCCTGTCCCCTGTGTACGCTGATCCCATGTCCGTACCGCTGCCGCCAGATGCCGCAACCGCCGTCAGGTCCTACCTGCGTCTTGCCGATCGGATCCTGCCAGGCGGCATCATCGCCTGCGCCGTCACCGGATCGATCGCCCTCGGCGCCTATCGTCCGGGCCGCAGCGACATCGACCTCGTCGCGGTCATCGCCGATGAGTGGCTGGACCGTCCGGATCTCATTCGGCGGCTGCGGCTGCTCCACCTCTCGCAGGTGCCCCGCCTAGTAGTAGGGGCGGCGCGCGGGCGAGGTGTGAGTGCGTGCTGCAATACCGTCTTCATCGCCGAGTCCGAGGTCAGTCGACCCGTCACCGAGATCCGTCCAATCGCCTCCCATACGGGTGAGATCTTCGATTCGCACGGCGCGTTCGACGTCAATCCGGTGATCTGGAAAGAGCTCGTCGACGGCGGCATCACGGTGCGGGGACGACCGATCGCTGCATGGGATCTCGATGCGCAGACGGAGGCGCTTCGACCATGGGTCCGCACGAACCTGCGCGAGTACTGGACTCCGTTGGCCGCACAGCTGCGCGACCGACCGCGGAGAACTCCACGCACGCTGTTCCATCGTCTCCTCACGTCCCCGCGGGGACTGAGCGCCGGCACGGTTGCGTGGTGCGTGCTCGGTCCCGCGCGCATGCATCGCACGCTCGCGACCGGTGAGATCATCGGCAAGGAGGCAGCGGGTCGCCACGGATTGGACGCATTCCCTCAGCATGCCCCCATCACCGAGGTGGCCCTGGCCAAGGTGCGCGGCGCGCGGATCCCGTCCGCACCGTCACGTGCACAGTGGCGGGCATTGACCGCCTCGGCGATGGAGGACATGATCACCGCATCACTCGGCTGATCGACGACCGTAGTGGGTTGAGCGGCCGCCGGGAACTCGACGACGGTTGCGGTGATCTTGGGGTCAGCCGAACTCCCCCTATTTCGCGATGAAGTGGAGGCGCTTATTCACGAACTCACCCATCCCGATCGGACCCATCTCACGACCGAAACCAGACCGCTTCACCCCACCGAACGGCAACTCAGCCGCCTCAGCAGCAATCGTGTTCACATGCGTCATCCCCACCTCAAGACGAGCCGCCACACGATCAGCACGCCCCTCATCAGTCGAGAACACCGACCCACCCAAACCAAGAGCACAATCATTGGCCAACTCGAGAGCCTCCTCGTCACTGCCGACCTTGAACACAGTCGCCACCGGCCCGAAGAGCTCCTCACCATACGACTCGGAATCTCGGGGCACATCAACGAGCACCGTCGGCGCATAATACGCCGCCGGGCCCTCTCCCAGCTCACCACCGACGAGCACCCGAGCACCTTCGGACACGGCTTTCTTCACCTGCGCATCAACGGTCTCGGCAGCAGCACGCGACGACAGCGGCACATACTCACCCTCACCCAGATTCATCGGATCCCCCGGCGTCAACCCGGTCCCCAACTTCACGAGCTCGGCAACGAAGTCGTCATAGATGTCGTCCATAACGATGAGGCGTTTGTTCGAGTTGCACACCTGTCCGGCGTTATACGTCCGAAACTCCCACGCCTCACGCGCCACCGCGGCAACATCGTCGGCGTCGAGAACGACCATCGGGTCGATGCCACCGAGCTCGAGCACGGCCTTCTTGAGGTTCTGACCGGCCTGGGCACCGATGATCGCACCCGCCCGCTCCGACCCGGTCAACGACACACCCTGAACCCGAGGGTCAGCGATGATCGCAGCGATCTGATCATGGTTGGCAAACAAGTGGCTATATCCACCCGCGGGGACTCCGGCGGCGTGGAAGATCTCCTCGATCAACAGTGCCGACCGTCCACAGATGTCAGCATGTTTGAGCATGATCGTATTGCCCAGCACCAGATTCGGGGCAGCGAACCGGGCGACCTGGTAGTAAGGGAAGTTCCACGGCATCACACCCAACAGGGCACCGACCGGCAGGGATTCGATGCGTGCAGTGCCGGGGATGGTCGACGGGATCTGATAATCCGTGACCAGACTGGGTCCGTGGACGCCGTAGTAGTCGATGATGTCGGCAGCGAACTCGACCTCGTCAACAGACTCGGCATACGACTTGCCCATCTCCACCGAAATGGTCCTGGCGAGTTCGTCCTTGCGTTCAAGGAAGATCTCCGCAGCCCGACGCACAACCGACGCCCGCTCCTGAATATCGGTGTCCTTCCACATCAGGTACGTGGAGTGGGCAGCAGTCACTGTGGACTCGATCTCGGCATTCGTTGCCTCGGAAAAGGTCTCGACGACCTCGCCAGTGGCGGGATTCTGAACACGATAGTTCGACATGGTTGCTCCTTCGCAGTCTCGGGTCGGAATCGCATCTGCGCGACCGGAGACGGTCAATGGTGAGAATTTCTGGTGGGCGGTCAGTGCTGCGACCAGGGCAGCGCGCCCGGATATGGGGATTGTGAGGCGATGAATGGCGTCGCTGCGGCCCCATCACCGCAGTCAGTTATCACCCATACCATCGACGGAAGCGCCCGAATCGGCGCGAACGATCATTCCGACTTGATCGTAATACAGGTCACGGAGTTTCGCCGAGGCGGCCGCCCACCGACCCGGCGAGCGGTTCGTCGTCGTGGCCGTCCGTCCGATAGTGCCACGAGGGTCCTCAGCGCACGACTTCGCGGTGTGTGGTGTCGAGTCGGCGCGTCCAGCCCCGGCCGTCGAGGTGTTCGAGCAGGGGGATGACGACGCGTCGGGTCGTCCCCAGCGCCTGCCTCGCCTGGCTTGTGGTGAAGGGCTGGTCGAGACCGGCGAGGATCCGCATCGCCTGCGCGGGGGTGCGCGGAGACACGATGATTCCGTCGCCGAGGCGCAGGATCCGTCCCGCCTTCTCGGCGACCGCGAGCTCCCGCGCTCCGAGGCCGAGTTCTCGCAGGTCATCGGCTTCCGGTGCGGCGAACGGGTCGGCTGCGAGCAGGCGTTCGATCTCGGCGATACCGGTTTCGGCGGCACCGAGGCCTGCGGTATGCCCGGGCGGGCGGACCATTCCGTCGACGGCTTCGAGCCCGGCGCGGGAGATGATCTGGTTGAGCAGTGCGCGAATCGCGCCGCCGGAGCCTTCGGGCAGAGGCAGAGCCGGTTGGATTCTCGCCTTCGCCGGGGAGTCGCGTTTCGGTTCGGCGCCGCGTCTGCGACCTGAGTCCGGAGTTCGCTGAAGTGCCTCTGCGACGGCTTTGACGGGCACTCCCGCGGCCATCGGCGTGGCGGCGAGTTCGCCTCGGACCAGGGATTTCGTCGCCTCGACCCAGGAGGTCAGCGTCGGCGAGTGGACGAGCCAGCCGCCCACTTCCTCAACGTCGGCAGGCAAGGATTCGTCGACGGGCACCTGCAGTCCGAACCGGGTAAGGATGGTGCGTTCGACGGCTCCGCGGCGGGCCACCTCGGCGAGGATATCGCCTTTCACAGGATGCTCGGCAAGCTCTTGAGCTCGCCTGGCGCCGTCGCCTCGTCGGGACAGTTCGGGCGGGTCGACGTCGAGCACGAGGAGGCCGGCGAAGACGTTGCGGCTTCCTGGCGCGCGGAGCACAATCCGGTCGCTGACCTGCAGGGGAAGCGGTCGGTCGAGGGTGAGCCGGGCGTGGTCGGCATCGAATGCCCGCAATCGTGCGGGCACGGCGGCGGTGCCGATATGGGCCATGAGTTCGTGGATGCCGGAGTCGAGGGTCTCGCCCATGGTGCGGCGCACGTCGATCGTGTCGACGATCGGCCAGGCCCCACTCGTGAGCAGTGCGTCGCCGCGGTGGAGGTCGTCGGCGGGGACGTCGCGCAGGTTGACGGCCACGCGGGCCTGCGGGACCACCTCGGTAGTGGTGGAATTACGGGACTGCAGACCCCGCACACCCACGATCCGGTCGATGGTCTCTCCGCGCAGCTCGACTGTATCGCCCGTGGTCAGTGTGCCTGCCGTGAGGGTCCCGGTGACGACGGTGCCGGCTCCCTTGATGGTGAAGGCCCGGTCGACCCACAAACGCACCCTCCCCGAGGTGGTCGGAGGCTCGGCCGTGGCCGTGACCTCGTCGAGGACGCTGATGAGTTCGGGCAGGCCCTGCCCGGTCATGGCTGAGACCCTGACGATCGGCGCTGCTTCGAGTGGTGTTCCACGCAGCTGCGCTCTGACCTGAGCCTTTGTGGTCTCGACGGAGTCGGGGGCGAGGTCGGCCCGGGTGATGACGACGAGGCCGTGGGTGATGCCGAGCGCATTGATCGCGTCGCGATGGTCAGTCGATTGGGCTTGCCAGCCCTTGTCTGCGGCGATGACGAAGCAGGCGATGGGGGCGGGGCCGAGCCCGGCGAGCATGTTCGCAAGGAACTTTTCGTGCCCCGGAACGTCGACGAAGGCGAGTTCGCGGCCCGAGGGCAGGGTCGTCCAGGCGAAACCGAGGTCGATGGTCAGCCCGCGCTTCTTCTCTTCGGCCCACCGATCGGGTTCCATTCCGGTCAGGGCATTGACCAGCGTCGACTTCCCATGATCGACGTGTCCGGCGGTGGCGATGACGAAAGTGTCAGGCATTGTCAGCACGGACTCGCTTGATGGCGGCAGCGATGCGGTTGTCTTCGCTTTCGGGTACGCAGCGCAGGTCGACCAAGCATCGTCCCTGGTGGACTCGGGCGACGATCGCAGGATCGCTGCGGCGCAGCGGCTCGGCGAAGGCTTCGGGCAGTTCGACTGCCCAGCCGGACAGGGGCACTCCGGGGGCTCCCCCGCCGCCGACTCGTCCGTCGTGGTCGACGATCGTGGCACCGACCGCCTCGGCGAGAGTTTCGGTGCGTTTCCGCAGGTGAACTGTGTCGATGTGGAGGGCGTCGTGGATCGGGTTCGCCGTGTGCGTGATCGTGGCTTCCAGCGCCGCGAGGGTGAGTTTGTCGGTGCGCATCGCTCTGGCCAGAGGGTGTTTGGCCAGTGTCTGCACTGCTTCGGTGCGGCCGAGGATGAGTCCGGCCTGCGGGCCGCCGAGGAGTTTGTCGCCGGAGACGATGACGAGGTCGGCGCCGGCGCGCAGGGCGGTGTCGATGTCGGGTTCGTCCGGCAATGCCGCGTCGGGAGTGAAGAGTCCGGAGCCGAGGTCGACGATGAGCGGCAGGTTGTGCTCGTCGGCGAGTCCGCGCAGTTCAGCCACGTCGACGGAGGAGGTGAATCCTTCGACGCGGAAGTTGCTCGTGTGCACCTTGAGCAGGCAGGACGTGTCGTCGCTGATGGCCTCGGCGTAGTCGGCCACGTGGGTGCGGTTCGTCGTGCCGACCTCGCGCAGCCTGGCGCCGGTCGTCGTCATGAGGTCGGTGAGGCGGAACCCGGCACCGATTTCGATGAGTTCGCCGCGGCTGATGATGATCTCGCCGGAACCTGTGCTGCGACCGCGCATCGCAGTGACGGCCAGTAGCAGGGCGGCCGCACCGTTGTTGACCACGAGAGCATCCTCGGCAGCCGGGCTCGCCTGCAGCAGGGCGGCCTTCGCTCCGGTGCCCCGCTTGTTGCGTTTGCCGGTGCCGAGGTCCATTTCGACGTCGACATATCCGGCCGCCTCGGTGATCGCCTGGGTTGCCGCAGGTGAGAGCGGTGCCCGGCCGAGGTTCGTGTGGACGAGGATGCCGGTGGCGTTGAGCACTGGGGTCAGGGAGGAAGCCGAACGGGAGCTGAGCTTGGAGGTGATGGCGGGGGCCACCTCGGCGACGGGGATCTCGCCGGCTCGGGCGGCGTTCTGCACCTCGGAGATGATGGCCTTGATGGTCGCCTGGTTGAGGCGCTCACCTGCTGCGATGACCTCGGGAAGGGCGAGGAGATGATCCGTGCGCGGAATGGATCGACGCGGGTCGGGCTCGACCATCTGACCTCCTCCTCTGTGCGGGGTCACGGCGGCTCCGCTTGGTCGGCGGGACCGCGAAACGGTTGGCGGAGGCGGACGGGAATCGAACCCGCCAGACCGAGATACTCGGTCTCACTGGTTTTGAAGACCAGGGCGCCCACCAGGACACGGACGCCTCCATAAGGAATCCTATCGCGGGTGTGAGCGAGGTGAAGCGAAGGGCCGATGCGGCCGGGGCGGCGCTCGATTGACCAAACGAACCAGTATCGAGCGCGCCGGTACCGATCTTCCGACCGAGTTCACTCACCATTCGCTCAGGCTTCTCCGAGCGCGGCTTAAGGTGACAAGGTTCCCAGCCATCACCGCTCGAAGGTCGTCATGCCCTCTTCGCTTCATCCTGCCTGGTCACACCGCCGATCCCATCCCACCGGAGGGCGACTATTCATCCCCGCCATACTCGCCACACTGGCGGTCCTCGCTGCCCATGTCGCACCCATCGGAACGCTCCCCGGTCTTCCGGGTCCCGCCTCGACACCGGCCCATGCTGCAGCACCAAGCGAGGACGACCTCGGCAGGGACGGGTCGGCACTGCGCGACGTCGAAACCAAACGCGTGGCTCCGGGGCTCGACCTGACGAACTTCTCCCGTCTCGAGGACGGAGGGTGGAACAACGGCAATGTGCTCACCGCGGACCTCACCACGGACTCCCTGTCGATGGACGTCCGCGACACGGGAAAGGTCGCCGGCGCCGGTACCACCAGCGAGATCATGGCGGGCGGACCCGAGGGGAAGAAGGCCGTGGCCGCCGTCAACGGCACGTTCTTCGACATCAACCAGTCGTGGGCACCGATCTACACCTCGGTGTCTCGGGAGGGAATGCGCATCGGCTCGAAGGAGGCCAAACCGGCGCTCACGCTCGAGGACAAGAAGGCAGCCGTGTCGATGCTCTCCGCGGCGGGAACGCTGTCCCATGACGGGCAGGAGACGGAACTCGGCGGATTGAACAACCCGGAGCTGAGCCTCGACACCATCGGTGTGTACAACGAGGCGTGGGGAGACCATACGCTCGACCGTCCGGTCGGCGGCCCCGATGACATAGCCGCCGAGGTCGCCCGCGTCACTGTCGTCGACGGAAAGGTCACCGAAACCTCGGGCATGGTGGACGAAGCGGGCGACCCGGAAATCCCGGCAGACGGACAGGTCCTGCTCGGCCGCGATGCCGGGGCGAAGACGCTGTCGGAACTCGAAGTCGGCGACGACGTCGATGTCGAGATCGGACCGAGCGAGGATGTCGACATGGGGATCGCGGGCAGCCACCAGATCCTGGCCGACGGTTCGGTTCCCGACCTCCCCGCCGGCGACCTCGAAGACACCGAACACCCACGCACCGCGGTGGGCATCAGCAAGGACGGTTCGGAGCTGTTCGTCACCACCATCGACGGACGCAGCGAGTCCTCGGGAGGCATGAGTCTCGAGGACATGGGCGAGTTCTTCTCTGACATCGGTGCCTACAACGCGGTCAACCTCGACGGCGGCGGGTCGACGACGATGCTCGCCCGCACAGCCGGCGCAGATGCTCCGGCACTGCAGAACGACCCGTCCGACGGTAAGCAGCGCACCGTCGCCAATGCCCTCGTCTTCTACTCAGATGCCCCCGCAGAACAACTGGCCGATGCACAGATCGAGCCCGAACTCGACGGACAGACCACCGTGCTCAAGGGGCTGAGCCGATCGATGAGGGGCACCGGGCTCGGTGAGAATCTCGAACCGATCGCCTCCTCTGGAACGTTCTCCGCCGACGGCGGAGTGAAGCTCGCCGACTCCGATGAGTCGAACGCCCGCGTGACCGGTGAGACCACCGGCAAGGGTCGCGTGAGCTATGCCGTCGACGGGCACACCGCGCGACAGGACCTCGATGTGCTCGGCGAACCGGTCGGACTCTGGCCGAGCGCGCGGAGCATCAACCTCGAGGACGCCCAGGACTCGCAGACGGTGTCCCTGACCGGCTTCGACTCCGAGGGCAGGCGTTCTCTCATCGAAACCGGCGACATCGACGTCGACGCTGACGAAGGGCTGAGGGTCGACACCGACAGCCTCGGCGAACTCGTCGTCTCCGCCGATTCGTCGACGGCTGGGAAAGGCAAGGACTCCCGCGACGACGAACCGACGTCCGGGAACGTGAAGCTCACCGTCGGAGACGTGACAACGACGATCCCGGTGACCGTCGGCACCGAAACGACCGAGGTCCTCGACTTCTCCGACACCTCGGCGTTCACCGACGGCCACGATCGGGCCACCGGCTCATTCACCGCAGGTGAGCCCAGCCCTGATGGCAAGCCGAGCATCGATCTCACGTATGACTTCTCCACCTCCTCGGCGACGCGCGGCTACTACCTCATCCCGAAGGAGCCGGTGAAGCTGGAAGGCAACACGGTGGCGTTCGAGATGATGGTCCGCGGCGACGGCACCGGGGCCTGGCCGAGGCTGCAGGTGAGCACTCCCGACGGCACAGTGACGAACATCGACGGCGACCACATCACCTTCGACGGGTGGCAGAAGGTCCGCTTCACCGTCCCCGAGGGGCTCTCCCAACCGCTCACCCTCGAACGGATCCGGATGATGGAGACCCGGTCTGCCGAGAAGTACAAGGGGGACATTTCGATTTCGGACCTCCAGGCGATCTCCACGCCTGAGACCGACGATCCGGCCACCTCGGCGCGGCATGATCCGGCGCTGCTGACGACCGGGACCGTCGCTGACCGTCCGCAGAACATCGCCGTGATGAGCGACGCCCAGTTCGTCGCCACCGACCCGGATTCCGAAGCTGTCAAGGGTGCCAGGCGGACGCTCAAGGAGATCCGTGCCGCAAAGCCGGATCTGCTCGTCATCAACGGCGACCTCGTCGACGAGGCCTCTCCGGAGGATTTCGAGCTGGCGAAGACGATCATCGACGAGGAGTGGGATGAGTCGATCCCCTACATCTACGTGCCCGGCAACCACGAGATCATGGGTGGGGAGATCGACAACTTCGAGGCCGCGTTCGGTTCCCCGCCCGGCGAACGCACAGTGGGGCGGACGAAGATCGTGACCCTGAATTCCTCGGACGGAACGTTGAACGGCAGCGATGATTCGCAGTTGAACATGCTCGAAGACGCCCTCGACGAGGTGGCCGAACGTGACGAGCTGACCGGCATCACCGTGTTCTTCCACCATCCCCCGCAGGATCCGCTGCCGTCGAAGACGAGCCAGCTCGGGGACCGACGGGAGGCCGAGGAACTCGAGAAGAAGCTCGGAGAGTTCCGCAAGGACAGCGGGAAGTCCGCGGCCGTGATCAACGGCCATGTGGGGGCGTTCCACGGGTCCGCGGTCGAGGGCGTGAGCTACCTCATCAACGGAAACTCCGGGAAGGGTCCGGCCGGCACTCCGGCGACCGGCGGATTCACCGGATGGACGATGCTCGGCGTCGATCCCGGCGTCGGTGACGTCGGTGACGATCCGAGCACGGCCGATCGGGTCGGCTGGCTGGCCGCGGAGACGAAGCCGCGCGTCGATTCGATCTCACTCGAGGCACCCGGCTCCCTGGCCCTGGGTCAATCCGCGGACGTCGCTGCGTCCTTCACTCAGGGTGAGCGCACCGTTCCCGTCGGGTGGCCGGCGACGGCTCAGTGGGGTGGTGACGGGGTCGTGGTCGATTCCGGCGCCGAGGTGGCCATGCAGCAGGCGACGGGCGCGAAGGTCAGTGCCCAGTCAGTGAAATCCGGGGCCCCCGAGGCGGCCTCCGACGTCGTCCGCGTCAACCCGGCGACGGGTCAGATCACCGCGGAGAACCCGGGAACAGCGACCCTCGAGGTCACCGTCAACGGCAAGACCGCGAAGGCCACCGTCGAGGTCGCGGGGGAAGAACCGCCTCCGGGTCCCGGCGATGACGACGGATCTGAGGACAGCGGAGCATCGGCCGACAGTGCGGGAGCTGAGGACGGCTCCGACGCTTCCTCCACGGGAGGCGAGGACGGCTCATCGGAGGGGTCGGACGATGACGGCGCCTCGACCAAGGCCTCGGCCGGTGCCGATGAGGATTCCTCGGCGGGAAGCGGTTCGGACGGAGCCTCGTCGAATGCCTCTTCGAGTGCCTCGGGCGGCAGCGAGGCGAGCGGCTCGTCGGACAGCGAATCGGACGGCACTTCGTCGACCGCCTCGTCGAGAAGCGATGCGAACGCGGACGGGTCGTCTGACGGGAACGGCGATCTGCCGCGCACGGGCGGGCCGGTTCTGCTCACCGCACTGCTCGGCGCGTTGCTGGTCATCGGCGGAATCATCGCCGTCGGCGCGGCCCGCGCGCGGCGGGCCGGCCGCCCGGCGGGGAGGCACTGACCCGGGCGAACGACTGGCCGTGCGCCCGTACGGAGGTGCACGGCCGCTTCGGCGACGGAGTGGAATCGGGCGTCCGTCGACGCCCTTGACCGCCGGTGTTAGTCTCGCAGTATGACTGCGATTCAGGACCGTCTGACCTCGTTCGCCCACGGTGGAGGATGCGCCTGCAAGATCCCTCCCGGCGAGCTCGAGGACGCGGTGCGCGGCCTGGTCGGTCAGCCCGGCCCGGATGTCCTCGTCGGCCTCGATGACGGCGATGATGCCTCGGCGGTGCGAGTCCGCGATGACCTCGCGGTGCTCTCGACCGCGGATTTCTTCACCCCGGTCGTCGATGACGCCTACGACTGGGGTCGGATCGCGGCGGCCAATGCGCTCTCGGACATCTACGCGATGGGCGGGGCCCCGGTCACGGCGATCAACCTCGTCGGGTGGCCGCGGGAGAAGTTGCCGATGGAGCTGCTCACCGAGGTCCTGCGCGGCGGGCTCGACGTCGCAGCGCAGGCGAACTGCCCCGTGGCCGGCGGCCATTCGATCGACGACCCCGAACCGAAGTACGGCATGGCCGTGACCGGTGTGGCGCATCCGGATGAACTCATGCGCAACGATTCCGCCGAGGCGGGGCTGCCCCTGACATTGACCAAGCCGATCGGCGTGGGGATCCTCAACAACCGGCACAAGCAGACCGGCGAGGTCTCCGAGGAGGCCATCGCCACGATGACTGCACTCAATGCCGAAGCGTCGCGGGCGGCCGTGGCTGCAGGCATACGAGCGGCCACGGATATCACCGGGTTCGGTCTGCTCGGGCACCTGTTCAAGATGGCCCGTGCCTCAGGAGTCGGAGCGGTCATCGATTCGGCTGCGGTACCCCGCCTCGGCGGTGTCGATGAGTCGATCGCTGACGGGTATGTGTCCGGCGGGACCAGGCGAAACCTCGACTGGGTACGACCTCATCTGACCGCGGATGATTCCGTGACCGAGGACGACCTGCTGCTTCTGGCCGATGCGCAGACCTCCGGCGGGCTGCTCGTCGTCGGCGAACTGCCTGGTCACCCGATTATCGGCGAGATCGTCGCCGGCTCGGGCGTGCACGTGCGTTGAGGGGCACTATCGGCGCGGAGTGACGTCCTCGTCGCGGAACTGGCGGAAGCTGGACGTGAAGAACCAGAAGAAAGCACCGGTGAAGAGGCCGGCCAGCAGTGTCTGCCACCAATTGAATGACTCGTTGCCCCAGCCGAGCAGATGCATGCCGAAGTAGATCAGCGGGAAGGCCACTGCCACAAAAACCCCGAGCTTGATGCTCTGGCGGTCCTGAAGCAGCTTCTTCATAGGTCTCTCACGCTACCCGACGCACTTCAATTTGCAAGCAATGTTGCTGAATAAGGTGCCTGGTGAGGCTGTTTTTGACGCCGATCAGCGTTCGCCGAGGGAGATTTCGCGCAGCGAGTTCGAGCATCCTTCATCGGTCGTCGCACACCACCCCGTTGCACCGAGGTGTTTTCGCACTGAAGGCGAGGGGTTCCGCCGGAACTGTATGAAGAGCCACTCGCGAGTGGGTGCTGGCACTGCCGGTGCCCAGCAACACGAACGGTGAGGGGTGCTCACGGTGAGGGGCGCTCGCGCTTAGCGGTGATGCCTTGCCCGCCCGTCTACCGGCCGGTGGTGATGGAGTCGTCGGTGATGCCGCAAGCCCGACGCTCTTCGAGGCGAGCGCGCTGCGGTTCGACCACGTGACGCGGGTCCTTCGTCGATTCGATGCCGGCTTCCAGCACACCGAAACGCGTGTACGCCGAGGCGGCCGCCAAGGCCGCACCGGAGACGACGGACAGCCCCCGCAGCACAGCACGCGTCTTCCAACTCCGCTTTGCGACTCCAGCAGAGCCTGCACTTCCGACAGCCTCAGCAACTGCGCCAGCCACATCTGAAGCACTCGCTGAGCCGCCAGAGCTACGCCCACCCAGCTTCTTCGCGAACACGCGCGCCCCCACCTCGACGACGGCGGCTCCGACGGCTCCGGCGATGAGCAGCTTCTCGGCGCGGTGGAGCTTGTGTCCCGGTTCGCCGTCGTCCATCGGATCGACCTCGGCGGGGTGCATGCGCTTCCTCATCGCCGACATCGCATAAGCCTCTCCAGCGGTGCCGGTGAGGGCGAACAGTCGGGCCGGGCCGGTCTCGGTCACCGGTGCCAATGCCATCGCGGCACCTCCGGCGGCCATCGATGCCGAGGACACGAATACGTACGGCAGACCGTTGCGACCGGCGGCGTTCCAAGTCGGAACGGCCGTCGCCCCGAGAAGCACAGCGGTATATGCGGCCAGCGGAGTGGCGAAGAAGGCGGATTCGACGGCCGCGGGCGTCTCCATCGCATGGAGCACCTTGCGCAGCGGGCCCAGAGGCAGCAGCTTCTCACCGGTGATCCGGTCGAGTTCGATCGCGAAGGTCACTCCCGATCCGACGCCGAAGCCGGAGAGGATCCAGGTGCCCAAGCTCATCGGCGATGAGACTTTGACGACGCGCATCATATTGAGGAATCGTTCGGGCCTGCCGAGGTCAGCCACGAGAGCGGCACCGCCGATGCCGGTCGCGGCGATCGCAGTCATCCGGGAGGCGATGCGCAGACCGGGCCGATCGGTCAGCTGCGCGCCGAAGCCCAACAGAGACGAACCGCCCGCCAGACCGCCGAGGAACAGGTAGGCCCCGATCTCATCGCCCCACGGTGGAGCCTTGACGATCGGTCGACCGTAGTAGGACGTGAATTCGACGTCCTCGACCATCGGCATCTCACGGTTGCCGTCGGCACCGCGGTTCTTCCACCCGCCGCCACGGCCGTTGCCGCCGCGACCGCCCCGACGGCCACCGGAACCGTCAGGTCCGCTGGGACCTCCGCGGCCGCCTCGGCGGCGTTTTCTGCGTCCGCCTTCCGGCTCGGGTGGGCGGTAGGAATCGTACTCTGAGGTGCTCATGAACGGCGGCTCCCGAGGAACGCGAGTCCGGCCGCGGCGACCATGCCCAGCGCCGCGATCCCGGCGTTGGCGTACATCTTCGGCAGATCCTTCGTCGCGACCCGCGGGTCCGGCGGCAGGCCGTAGACCTCGGGTTCGTCGAGGAGGAGGAACACCGATCCGGTGCCGCCGACCCCGTCGTTCGGGTTCGCCCCGTAGAGGCGAGCCTCGGTCAGGCCCTTCGCGTGGAGTTCGGCCACGCGGTCGTGCGCCTGGTCGACCATGTCCTCACGGTCGCCGAACTTGATCGACTGCGTCGGGCAGGTCTGCGCGCAGGCTGGTTCCTGACCCTCGACGAGGCGGTCGTAGCAGAGGGTGCACTTGTTCGCGGTGCCCGCGTTCGGCACGTCCATGTCCGCGGCCTTGCGATCATCCCGGTCGGTGGGGGTGTTGATCGTGCCGTCGTCTCGGCGTTCGATGACGCCGAAGGGGCAGCCGGCCACGCAGGTTCCGCAGCCGTTGCAGACATCGTTCTGGACGACGACGGTGTCGAATTCGGTGCGGAAGAGCGCACCGGTCGGGCACACGTCGAGGCAGCCTGCGTGCGTGCAGTGTTTGCACACGTCGGAGGACATCAGCCAGCGGAAGTCCGCGGTGTCCGGGGGTGCTGTGTCGACGTTCGACAGGTCGGTCGGCTCCAGGGCACCCGGTGCCAGTAGATCAACGTTGAGGTCGGGGGTCGTCGGCAGACCGGCGGAGGTTCGGCCCTCGGCCGCCGCACCCAAGGCCCCGTCCAGCGGCTGCGCGGCGGCAGACTCATCGGTGCGCGGGCGGATCGTGGGCATGCCGAGATTGACGAGCTTGCGCCCGGATTCCCGCGCCTTCTCGATGCGTTCGGAATCCTGTTCGATGAACGCGACGTGCCGCCACGTGTTCGCCCCGAGGCTGCCCGTGTTGTCGTACGAGGAACCGAGCAGTTCGAAGGTGCCGTCCTGCGGGTTGCGGTTCCACTCCTTGCACGCGACTTCGCAGGCCTTGCAACCGATGCAGATCGAGGTGTCGGTGAAGAATCCCTTGCGGTTGTGCGCGGAATCGTGCCAGTGCCCGTCCGCCAACGTGCCGTCATCGATCGTCGGTGTCGACATCAGTCGTCCTCCTCCTCGTTCTCCTGCCGATCCCGAGCCGCCCGGGCGCGAGCTTCCGCTTCGGCCACCTCGGTTTCGGCGATCGCGATGCCGTCGGCGTGCCGGCCGTGGTCGGGGTCGCCGTCGCTGGGGTCCCCGTCGTCGGCACGGTTCGACACCGCAGTCTCGGCGGGTTCGGTCGCCTCGGTGGGTTCGATGGTGATCCTACCGCTGCGATCATCGGCGCTGTCGACCGTCGCCGAGGCGGTCGTGCCGTCCCCGTCGGAGGCTCCATCGCGTCCCCCATCCAGGGTCTTGCCCGGGGTGACGCCGACGGCCGAGTCGCCGCCTCGGTGAGCGTGCCCACCGGCGCTGCGACCCTGTCCGGCGTGATGGGAGGCCTCGACATCCTCGGCGGGAACGGTGACCTGCTGGTTGCCGGATTCGGGGCTGAGACCGGCCTCGCGTTGGTACTTCTCGACGAAGTCGACGAGTTCGGGTCCGCGGGGACGGCGGCCGGGCATGATCGTTCCGGCCACGTACTTGCTGTTCTGGATGTAGACGTTGGGGTCCATCGTCACACCGAGCAGGTCGTTGGCGGAATCGCCTTCGACGACGGCTCCCTGACCGCCCACGCCCCAGTGGTAGGGCAGACCGATCTGGTGGACCGTCTTCCCGCCGATCGTCAGCGGGGTCATCCGCTTCGTCACGAGGACGCGGGCTTCGATCGCCGCCCGCGGGGAGACCAAGGTCGCCCAACCGTAGGGTTCGAGCCCCACCTCGGCGGCGAGTTCGGGTGAGATCTCGCAGAACATCTCCGGCTGCAGCTCCGACAGGTACGGCAGCCACCGGGACATACCTCCGGCGGTGTGGTGCTCTGTGAGTCGGTAGGTCGTGAACACATAGGGGAAGACCTCGGACCCGGGCACCCCGGCACCGGGAGCGGACAGGTTGTCCTCACGGCGCATGACCATCCGGGTCGGGCTGTTCTGCTGGGAATACAGCGGGTTCGCGACCGTCGATTCCTGCGGTTCGTAGTGGGTGGGAATCGGTCCGTCGATCATGCCGCTGGGTGCGAACAGCCACCCCTTGCCGTCGGCCTGCATGATGAACGGATCGTCACCGTCGAGGTTCGCGGGTCCGCCGTAGGCGGCATCCGATCGGGCGGCGGGTGCGCGGTCGATCGGGAAGTCGGGCACGTCCTTGCCGGTCCACTTCCCCGTCTCGTCGTCCCACCACACGAACTTCTTCCGTTCCGACCAGGGAGTTCCGTCGGGTGCGGCCGAGGCACGGTTGTACAGGATCCGGCGGTTCGCCGGCCATGCCCACGCCCATTCGGCGGCGGTCTCGTCCTGCTCATCCCGCGGTTTGCGGCGGGCGGCCATGTTCTGGCCTCCGGCGTAGACGCCGGCGTAGATCCAGCAGCCTCCGGCGGTGGTCCCGTCGTCGGTCATCTGGTTGAAGTTGTCCAAGGGCTCGCCGTCGCGGTCGCCGCCGATGAAGTAGCCGTTGATCTCCTTGACGACCGCCTCGGCGTCGACTTCACCCTCCTCGTCGACCGGGTAGTCCCAGGTCATGTCGAGCAGCGGTCGATCGCGGGGGTCGTCGGAATCCTTCAGCTTCTCGCGCACGGCTTGGCCGAGTTCGTAGAAGAAGTCGAGTTCGCTCTGCGCGTCCCCGGGCGGGTTGACGGCCTTGTGGCGCCACTGCACAAGACGCTGGGTCTGCGTGAAGGTGCCGGCCTTCTCCGTGTGGTTGGCCGCGGGCAGGAAGAACATCTCGGTGTCGATGTCCTCGGTCTTCAGCTCCCCTGTCTCGATCTCGGGGCCGTCCTTCCACCAGGTGGCGGATTCGATGAGGCTGAAGTCGCGGACGACCATCCACTTCAGGTGACTCATGGCCATGCGCTGCATGCGCCCGTTCGCCGAGCCCACGGCCGGGTTCTGCCCGAGCAGGAAGTACCCGTCGACACCGTCGTTGAGCATGCGCACCGCGGTCTGGTAGGTGCCGTGGGCGCCGTTGATGCGCGGCAGATAGTCAAAGGCGAAGTCGTTGTCCTGCGTGGCCGCGTCGCCCCACCAGGCCTTGAGCAGGCTGGTGGCGTAGGCACGGCCGTTGGCCCAGTAGCCCTTGTGGGTCTCCGGGGTGCCGACGGCCGCGACGTAGTCGTCGAAGGTGTCGTGGACTCCGGCACTGGGCATCGGCAGGTAGCCGGGCAGCAGGTTGAACAGGGTCGGGATATCAGTCGATCCCTGGATCGTCGCGTGCCCGCGCAGCGCCATGATTCCGCCGCCCGGTCGGCCCATGTTGCCGAGCAGCAGCTGGAGGATCGAGGCGGTGCGGATGAATTGCGCGCCGAGGCTGTGCTGGGTCCACCCGACCGCGTAGGCGAAGCACGTGGTCCGTTCCCGGCCCGAGTTCTCGGTCACCGATTCGTAGAGGTAGTCGAAGTCTGCGGGTTTGATTCCGCAGTTCTCCTCGACCATCTCAGGCGTGTAGCGCGAGTAGTGGTGCCGCAGAATCTGGAACACCGACTTCGGGTCCTTCAGGCTCGGGTCCTTCAGCGGTGCACCGTGCTCATCCGTCTGGTACGACCACGTCGAGTTCTCGTAGGAGTTCGTGTCCGGGTCGAACCCGGAGAACAGTCCGTCGAGATCCTCGGTGTCGACATAGTCGTCGCTGATGAGGTTCGCGGCGTTGGTGTAGGCGCGCACGTACTCGTCGAAGTAACGGCCCTCGGTGAGCACACGGTTGATGAGCGCACCGAGCAGCACGATGTCGGAGCCGGCCCGAATGGGCACGTGCTTATCGGCGATCGCGGTGGTGCGCGTGAAACGAGGATCGACGTGGATGATGCGGGCACCCCGGGCCTTGGCCTCACTCACCCACTGGAAGCCCACCGGGTGGCACTCGGCCATATTGGAACCCTGGATGATGATGCAGTCCGCATTCGCCATATCCTGGACGGGTTGTGTGGCGCCGCCGCGCCCGAACGAAGTTCCCAAACTGGGAACGGTGGCGGAGTGTCAAATACGCGCCTGGTTCTCGATCTGTATCGCCCCCGCCGCGGTGTAGAGCTTCTTGGCGAGGTAGTTCTCCTCGTTGTCGATGGTCGCCCCGCCGAGGCTGGCGATGCCCATCGTCCGCCGCAGCGGGTGGCCTTTGTCGTCGAAGTCCTCCCAGTGGTTGCGGCGGGCTTCGATGAATCGGTCGGCGATCATGTCGATCGCGGTCGGCAGGTCGATCTTCGTCCAGTCCTTGGCCTTCGGGGCCCGGTAGAGGACGTCGGTGACACGGCCGGGTGCGTTGACGAGCTGTTCGCTGGCTGCGCCCTTCGGGCACAGGCGGCCGCGTGAGATCGGTGAGTCCGGGTCGCCTTCGATCTGCACGACCTTGTCATCCTTGACGAAGATCTTCTGCCCGCAGCCGACGGCGCAATAGGGGCACACGGATTGGACGACTTTGTCGGCCGTGACCGTGCGTGGAGTGGTGTCCCGAGTCTGCTGGGACACGACGGATTCGCCGCGTCCCGTCTTATCCGACGTGCGCAGCTGCCGGAGTACCGGCCACTCGAGGAAGCTGAACCGAGCCATGGCACCACCTTAGCCCCTCACGGGGCGGAAATGCACCAGGTGAGACCGGGTTTTCGACCCCATCTCAGGGGGTTGGGAATCGCCCGGTTTCGCCGAGGCGGCTGCGCGGTCTTGATCGACCGCGCAGCCGCCTCTGTGCCGGGTTCCGGGTTCGGGTCTCTGGGTTGGCCGAGTTCAGACCCGGCGGGCCAGGAGGATCGCGTCCTCGAGTTCGGCGGGTTCGCCCGACGGGGAGGTCACTTCTCGGGTGCGGGTGTCGGCGAGTTCGATCTCCCAGCGGTGCGGGCTGGCGCCGATGAGGAGGGCGAAGTCTCCGTTCGGGCTGACCAGTTCATGGTGGTGGTCCATGCCGTGCTCGAACTTCTCGCTGTGTTCGGCGGCCCACGGCGGCATCGTCGCATGGGAGACGAGCAGGAGGGCCCCGCCCGGTGCCACGTGCGCGGCGACGCGGGTGAGGAGCTCTTCCCGGGTGTCGGGCAACCGGGTGTGGAGGAAGGATCCGGTGACGAGGTCGAAGCCGCCTCGGCGATCGGGGTCCTCCGGTTCCCAGGTGGAGACGTCGGCGACGGCGAATTCGGCGGAGATTCCGCGGGATTCGGCGGCCCGGCGGGCTCGGTCGATGGCCGTGGTCGACAGATCGATGCCGGTGGCGTCCCAGCCGTTCTCGGACATCCAGACGACGTCGGCGCCTTCTCCGCAGCCGACGTCGAGGACGCGGCCGGGGGTCATATCGGAGACGACGGCGACGAGGGATTCGTTCGGATTTCCGGACCAGATGGCGTCGTCAGCCCCGGCGTAGCGCTCTTCCCAGGCGGCCACGGAATCGGGTACGCCGGTATTGCCTGCGCCGGTTCTGTCTGCGTGGGTGTGGTCGTTGTGGCTGCTGATCGCTGTCACTTGTCGACGCCCAGGTCGGCAGGGATCGAATCGGGTGCGGCACCGTCCGCGCTGTCGGTCTCTGCGGCAGCGGCGGCTTCCTGCTTGGCCAGTTCGGCACGAACCTCGTCCATGTCGAGTCCCTTGACGGCGGTGATGACCTGTTCGAGCTGCGGGGCGGCGAGCGCGCCGGGCTGGGCGAAGACGACGATGCCCTGGCGGAAGGCGACGAGGGTCGGGATCGAGGAGATCGCGAAGAGTCCGGCCAGCTGCTGCTGCGCTTCGGTGTCGATCTTGCCGAAGACGATGTCGGGGTTGGCCTCGGCGGCCTGTTCGAAGACCGGGGCGAACTGCTTGCAGGGGCCGCACCAATCGGCCCAGAAGTCGAGGAGGATGATCTCGTTGTCGTTGATGGTCGACTCGAAGTTGTCTTGCGTGATTTCGATCGTAGACATGCCGTCCAGTCTAGGAGCCGCGGATGAATATCGCCTGGACGGAGGCCACATGACGGGGCCGATGTCCGGAACGACGGGGCGGCTGAAACGGAGCTGACAACCGCCACGGCGGGGATCAACTCGGCGGGTGCCCGATGTTTACCTGCCGAGGTCGGCGATCGGTTCGTCGTCGATGATGGCGGTGAACACGGCGTCCGCCTCGGCGGATTTGACTACCCGGTTGGGGTCTTCCGGTGCGGGTGTCCACGGCATGATCTCGAAGGTGATGTCGTCCTCGGGCACGGAAGCCACCGTCGTGGCCAGGGAGGCCAGCGAACGCATCGAGTCGAGTTCGTCGTCGACACCGATCGTCGAGGTCACAGCGTCGAGGAATCCGTACAGGCGGTCGGGCCGGGTGAGGACCTGGCCGCTCTTGGCGCGGTCGATGATGGCCTCCATGACCATCTGCTGGTTGCCCATCCGTGAGATGTCGCTGCCATCGCCCACGGCGTGCCGTGTCCGGGCCAGGGCGAGGGCGTCGTCTCCGCCGATCGTCTGGTGGCCGGCGGGCAGGTCGAGGTTCGCCTTCGGGTCGTTGAGAGGTTCGTCGAGGTCGACGTTGATCCCATCGAGCGCGTCGACGATCGCTGAGAATCCGTCGAAGTCGACGTTGATGAAGTGGTCGACGCGCACCCCGGTGAGTTCCTCCGCCGCTGATACGGAGCAGGCCGGACCCGCATTGAGGGCCGAGTTGATCATCCCGTGCGTGGCCGCCGACGCGCCGTGGCCGGTATCGTCGCAGGCGGGAATGTCCATGATCGTGTCACGTGGGATCTGCACGGCGTCGATGCGGCCGCCGTCGGCGGCGACGTGAGCGAGGATCATCGCATCGCTGCGGGCACCCTCGGCACTGCCGAATCCTTGCCCCGAGGCGGTCCCGGAGTTCGCGCCTTCACCTGTGCCCGAGTCATCGGAGGCGTCCTTCGCCGAGGCGAGATCGCGAGTGTCGGATCCGATGATGAGGACGTTCGTCTCATCCGTGAGCTTCTCGGGAACGTCACCGCCGTGGGCGCGCAGCGGGGACGAGGAGATATTCGCGCCGAGGTTGTGCACCGCCACCGCGATCGTCACGGGGGCACCGATGATGAGGACCGCAGCCACGGCGACGAAGGTGCGCCGGCGCCGGTACTTCGCGGCGAGGCGTCGCTGTCGGCGGGGTCCTGGCGGCGGTGACGATTCTACGTTGTCCACGGTTCGGGTGCTCCTGCGTCCGGGGTCACGGCGGATTGCATACAAAACGGAATGTATACAATCCTAGATGCCTGCGCGGTCGAGTGCACATCGCTGTGTTCCATCTCTCGACTGAAATCATTCGGCCGAAATCACCCGCAGAGCGATCACTCTGTTAAGCTGGAATCGTTCTCGCACAGAAATGTGCGGAGCAGATGGTGTCTGAAGAGCAGGTAGATTCGCTCGTCACCATGTGTTTGCCCATCGGCGCGTGTCTGCCTTCCGCGCCCCTCATGATTTTTCCCAGTTCAGTCGTCTGACGACTTCCGTCCAGCACCTTCGAGTGCATGATCGAAACCGAGTATCCCCACGATTTCGTCTGAGACAGAGACCTCACATCAGAAAACTCATCCTCACCAGCGATTCCGAGTCCTCGGTTCACCCACATATTTTCGTTGGATCTGCGTCTGAAGATCCAGTCCAGCCAGCGGGAAAGCCGGATCCAGCAATGGGTTCGACCATCACGATCGCAGCAGCGGTCATCAGTTAAAAAATAAGGATACAAAGATTATGGCAACAGGTACCGTGAAATGGTTCAACGCGGAAAAGGGTTTCGGATTCATCCAGCCTGACGACGGTTCGGCTGACGTGTTCACTCACTTCTCCGCGATCGAAGCCTCCGGCTACCGCGAGCTCACCGAGGGTCAGAACGTCGAGTTCGATTCTGAGATGGGCTCCAAGGGCCTGCAGGCGACTCGCGTCCGCGGCCTCTGAGACTCTTTGAGAGTCTCACCTAGAGACTTCTGAGATTCACCGGCGACCCTGCGTTCACCCATTTGGTGTGAACGCAGGGTCGCTGTCATCCCCTCCCCAATTGCTACCTGACGGGGGCCTAGATACCTCGCGCCAGGTTGTTGGGCCGCCGTCACCGGCGTTGACAGGTACCCTTGCTCTATTTAGAGTCAGTGCCAACGACCGTGAACCCTGACGTTGGAGGAGCGATGAAGCACTCGCGACTCACCAGCTGGATCGTCGCATTCATCCTGCTCGCCGCTGCCTGCTTTCTGAGCTCGCAGACGGCCCCGTTCCATGACTTCGCCGCGTTTCTGTGGCTCTTGGCCCTCGTTCTGCTGATCACCGCCACGACACTCGCGGTCATCCGTGATCGCCGGCGACGCCGATCTGGCTGAACACTCCGGCAGCTCCACGCACATCGGCCCGCCCGGTTATCCTGAACTCATGCCGCCCTGCGACACTCCTCGTCTGCGCCTGCGGGAGATGACCGACGACGATCTCGACGATATGGCCGCCCTCCTCAGTGATCCGCAGGTGATGGAGTATTACCCTCACCCCAAAGACCGCACCGAGGCGGCTGCGTGGATCCGGTGGAATCGACGCAATTACGCAGAGCACGGGTTCGGGCTGTGGATCGTGGAGACGCACAAAGGTGAGTTCCTCGGCGACTGCGGCCTGACTTGGCAGACCGTCAACGGCGCACCTCACCTTGAGGTCGGTTTTCATGTGAAGCCGTCCGACCAAGATAATGGGTTCGCCACCGAGGCGGCTCTGGCCTGCGTCGATCACGCTCGGGAGCTCGAGGTGGCTGCAATACTGACCGCCATCATCCACCGAGACAATCGACCGTCGCAACGAGTGGCAGAGAAGCTCGGTATGCAGCGCAACTCCGAACTCCGACACAAGTCCCCGGACCACGAGGTGTTCTCCCTGGACCTGTGATCGCCTCAATTACTACCCGACGGCGGCCCAGATACCTCGCGCCAGGTTGCTGGGCCGCCCTCAGGTAGTAGTTAGTGGTTGTTGAGGAGGGCGAGGAAGTCCTCGACTCCGCTGAGCTCGATGTCGTTCCGCCGTCTGGTTTCCCACGCCGAGCGGGTCAGGCGCCAGCGTTGGATGCGTCCCGGCTCGCCTCGGCGGATGTCCCAATCGACCCCGTTGCGCTCGTACCCCAAGGCTTCGGACACCTTGTTCGATCCGATGTTGTCGACGAACGCATCGGAACCGGCCTCACTCGCCCCGAGCCCCGCGAACGCAAGATGGAGCAGAGCACTGCGCATCTCGGTGCCGAGGCCGCGACCGCGCACATCCGTCGACAGCCAGGAGAATGAGGCGAACGTCCCGCAGGAGTCGAATTTCTCCGCAATGAGGTCCTGCATCCCCACGGCCTCACCGTCGACGAGGACGGCGAAGGCCAACCGGAAATCAGAGGGAGAGAACCGCCCCCGACCACGCCATACGCTCTGGAGCCACCTGCTCACCCGCACGTCCGGGTCGGATTCATAGAACGACATCGGATCGTCGTAGGGGGCGGGTTCCGCGAAGACCTTGCCGTCCCGCACAAGAGGGGTGAGCGCCGCGAGCATCTCATCGGCGGCACCGACGAGCTCGAGTCGGGGAGTCTTCACCCGGATCTGCAATGGCGGGTAGCCGATCATGCAACCAACCTAGGCCAGCCAACCCGAATCCACAATGGTTCGACGACTCCGGGTAGCGTGGGGTTCGACTCCAGGATGCCGATGACAGGTGGTGGCCCATGACCGAACCCGATCGCCCGACCCCGACGACCGTCGTCTTCGACCTCGGCAATGTGCTCATCGGCTGGGACCAGACAGGGCCTCTGGCCGATCGCATGAGCGCCGATGAATGGCATTCCTTCGCCGAGGCGGCCGACTTCCCCTCGCTCAATACTGCAGCTGACTCCGGCGTTTCGATCACCGATATCGTCGCCCGAGCCGCCGAGGCGGACCCCCGCCACGGTGAGATCGTCGCTGGCTACTACGAGAACTTCGACAAATCCCTGACCGGTCCGATCGACGGCATGGCCGAGATCGTCGCAGATCTCAAGACCGCCGGCGTCCGCCTGCTCGGGCTGTCGAACTGGTCGGCCGAGACCATCCACCATGCCCCCGTCGTCGCCCCGGCGATCAGCGAGCTCGAAGACATCGTCGTCTCCGGTCGAGTCGGTCTGGTCAAACCCGATCCGGCGATCTTCGAACTGGCCCGGGACCGATTCGACCTCGACCCGGCCCGGACGGTCTTCGTCGACGATCTGCCCGCCAACGTGAAGGCAGCCGAACGGCTCGGCTTCATCGGCCACGTGTTCTCAGGAGCCGCCTCGCTGCGCACGGACCTGTCCGAGCGAGGGCTGCTCGCTCAATAGGGCGCTCACCTCGCGCCGCCCGGACTACACCCCCGAACGGGTTCCTCACCCGCTGATACTGTGAGAAAAGTCCGCGCCTGGAGAGCCCACCCGCCGCCTGAACAGGAGACACGATGACGACACCTTCATTCCTCGACTCCATCGATTCCCAGCTCGACTGGCAGCGCGAGGTCTACAAAGACCTTCACCGCAATCCTGAGGTCAGCCTCGACGAGCACAAGACCGCCGATCGCATCGCGGCCGAACTCGAGGGACTCGGCCTCGAGGTCACCCGGATCTCCGCCACCGGTCTGGTCTCCGTCATCGACAACGGCACCGGACCGACCGTTCTCGCACGAGCCGATATCGATGCTCTCCCCGTCACCGAGGACACCGGCCTCGACTTCGCGTCCGAGGTCGACGGTGTCATGCACGCCTGCGGTCACGATATGCATGCCGCCGCTCTGCTCGGCGCGGTCCGGCTGCTCAAAGAGAACCAAGATGCCTGGTCAGGCACGTATATCGCGCTCTTCCAACCGGCAGAGGAAAACGCGGCCGGGGCAAAGGCGATGATCGACGACGGGCTGACGGACAAGGTTCCGACCCCCGATGTGGCCCTGGCCCAGCACGTCATGCCGCTGCCGGCCGGAAAGATCTTCACCGCTGCCGGACCAGTGATGTCGGCCGGGGATTCGGTGAAGATCACAGTCTTCGGCCGCGGCGCCCACGGGTCCATGCCGCACCTGTCCGTCGACCCCGTGGTCCTCGCGGCCTCCATCGTTCTGCGCCTGCAGACGATCGTGTCCCGGGAGACCGAACCGGGTGAGTTCGCCGTCGTCACGGTCGGTGCGTCGAACGCCGGATCGAAGTCGAACATCATCCCCGATCGGGCCGAGCTGCTGCTCAACGTCCGCACCTACGACACCGCGGTGCGAGGGCGGGTGATCGCATCGATCGAGCGGATCGTCCGCGGCGAATGCGAGGCCGCCGGAACCCCGAAGGAACCGACGTTCAAGTATTTCGACCAGTTCCCGCTGACGGACAACAGTGAAGCCGTCAATGACACCATCACCGAGGCGCTCACCGAGTTCTTCGGCACCGAGGCGGTGCTCGAGGCGACCCCCGCGACCGCGTCGGAGGACTTCAGCGAACTGCCGAAGGCCTTCGGCATTCCCTACGCCTACTGGTTCGTGGGGTCCTTCGATGCAGAGAAGTACCAGGCCGCCGAGGAGGCCGGAACCGTGCTCACGGATGTTCCGGCCAATCATTCGCCGTTCTTCGCCCCCGAACTCGAGCCGACTCTCGAGATCGCGACCAAGGCGCAGGTCGTCGGCGCTTTGGCCTACCTCGGCGGCTGAGCCCTAACTGCTTCGACCGGCGACCCCGAGCAGGCTCCCTCGTCGGGAGGCTCACTCGTCGATCGTGCGCACGACGTGTGCCGGTGAGCCGACGACGACGGCGCGAGCCGGAACGTCTCTGGTCACCACAGACGCCGCGGCGACGACGGCGTCGTCACCGATGGTGATGCCAGGCAGGACGGTCACGTTCGACCCGATCCAGACATTGCGTCCGATGACGATCGGAGCCGGGTGCATGTCCGCACGACGGTCCGGCTCCATCCCATGATTGAGGGTGGCGAGAACCGTGTTGTGTCCGATGAGCGTGTCATCGCCGATCGTGATCCCGCCCTGGTCCTGAAAGCTGCACCCGGAGTTGATGAAGATCCGCTGCCCTAAAGTGATGTTCTTCCCGAAGTCCGTGTGGAACGGGGGAAACATGGTCACAGTCGGATCGACCGGGCGTCCCGTCAGCTCGGCCAGCAGCGCGCGAACCTCATCGGGTTCACGGTAGCTGCCGTTGATTTCCGCCGTGATGCGCAGGGCTTCCTGGCTGGTGCGGTGCATGACCTCATGAAGAGGCGAGCCGCCCGTGATCATCTCTCCGGCGTTGAGGGCTTTCAGCAGATCTGCTGTGTCCACGGTGTCACCTTTCCTTTACTGACAGATGAAGAGATCAGGGCCTCAGCAGGACCTTGACGGCTTCGCGGCTGTCCATGGCCGAATAGGCGGCCGCGGCGTCGTCGAGGCTCATCGTCTGGTCGAAGACCTTACCCGGGTCGATCTCTCGGCTCCAGATAAGTTCGATGAGGTCCGGCAGGAAGCGACGAACCGGTGCGGGCCCGCCGTGCAGATGAACCAGACCGAAGAACAGTTCTCCTCCGGGCAGCTCGACATCGTGTGAGACACCGACATAGCCGACATGACCGCCGGGTCGGGTCGACCGGATCGCCTGCATCATCGATTCCTGTGAGCCGACTGCCTCGATGGCGCTGTGGACGCCGAGTCCGTCGGTGAGCTCTCTGATCTTCGCCACGCCCTCGTCGCCGCGTTCTTCGACGATGTGGGTGGCACCGAATTCGCGGGCGAGGTTCTGCCTGTCGACGTGACGGCTCATGGCGATGATCGTCTCCGCTCCCATCTGCTTGGCGGCAAGGACTCCCATCAGTCCGACAGCGCCGTCGCCGATGACGGCGACCGACTTACCGGGGCCCACCTCGGCGGCATCTGCGGCGAACCACCCGGTGCCGAGCACATCGGATGCGGCCAGCAGCGACGGGATGAGATCGCCATCAGGCTGTCCCGGCGTGGCGACCAGGGTGCCGTCGGCATGGGGAATGCGAGCGAATTCGGCCTGGGTGCCGATCCCGCCGTCGACGAAGATTCCGTTGACGCAGCGGGACTGGTAGCCGGCGGTGCAGATCGGGCAGGTGTTATCGGAGATGACGAATGATCCGACGACGAAGTCACCGGGTTTGACGGTGCGCACCTCGTCGCCGACTTCCTCGACGATGCCGACGTATTCGTGGCCCATGAGCTGCTGATCCGGTGCGTCGGCACCACGGTAGGGCCACAGGTCGGATCCGCAGACGCACGCGGCCACGATCCGGATGACGGCATCAGTGGGTGCCTCGATGGTCGGATCGGGTCGTTCTTCGACCCGGACGTCGCCGGGCCCGTGCATGATCACTCCGCGCATTGTTCTCTCCTTGAGAAGTTCGGTTGTTCGCTGCTGTTCGGTTCTGGTCGTGGGGCTCAGCCTCGCGGACGATGCAGGTCCGCCTCGTCCACGTGCTCGAGCCAGGTGGTCGTCTGAGCGGGGTCCTCGGCGTTCTCGAGCATGGCGATGTGTTCCATGAATGTCTCGGGGGCGGCTCCGTGCCAGTGTTCCTCGCCTGCCGGGCAGTAGACGGTCTGCCCCGGGCGGGCCTCGATAACGTCACCGTCGCGTGTGCCGAACAGAGCGGTTCCGCTGGTCACGTGCAGAGTCTGACCCTTGGCGTGCGAATGCCATGCGGTGTGTGCGCCGGGGGCGAATCGGACCCGTGCGACGACCATGGTCTGGCCGTCCTCCTGCGGGGAGGCGATGGGGTCGACCCACACATCGCCGCTGAATTGCTCGGGCGGGTTCTTCGCTGTCGGGGTCGTTGGGAGAATGCGGTGGCTCATGATCGGTGTCCTCTGTTCTCAGGAAGTTGGTTCTCGGGTGGTCGTTCGGTCTCGGTCGTCGGCGCCGCCCACGAGGCGAGCAGACGCAGCTTCTGCTCCGATTCCGAGCCAGGTTCTGCTGTGTAGATGAGGAGGGCGAGGCCGTCTTCGGCGGTGATCCGCAGCTCCTCGAAGGCGAGGACGAGCTCGCCCACGACCGGATGGTTGAACCGCTTCATCCCCGTCCCGTGCGTGCGGACATCATGTTGGGCCCACAGGGTTCGGAACGTCTCGCTCTGAGTCGACAGTTCCCCGACGAGGTCCTGGATTCCGCGATTATGCGGATCCCTTCCTGCCGCGCTGCGGATGATCGCCACGCACATCTGCGCGAAGAGTTCCCAGTCCGGATAGAAGTCCTTCGATGCGGGATCGAGGAACTGGAATCGCGCCAGGTTCGGTGTCCGTCCGCCATCCCCGATGACCGGCGAGTAGAAAGCTCGGCCGAGTTCGTTGACGGCGACCATGTCCTGCATATCGTTGCGGACGAAGGCGATCGATTCCTTGATCGAATCGAGCATCCAGAACAGCGTCTCGTGCGGCGGACGTTGAGCGGTCACGGGACGTCGTCTGCGACCCGAGGTCGGAATGCCATCGGCGGCACGGGCAAGATCAACGAGGTGGCCCCGCTCGGTGTCGTTGAGCAGCAGAGCCTCGGCGAGCGCTTCGAGGACAGCCGCGGAAGCCCCTCCGATCGCGCCCCGTTCGAGTTTCGAGTAGTACTCGACGCTCAGTCCGGCCAGGGCCGCGACCTCGCTGCGACGCAGGCCCGGCACTCGCCTCGTGCCGTGGGTGGGAAGGCCGACCCGATCAGGGGTGATCTTCGCCCGCCGTGACATGAGGAATTCGCGTACTTCGGCCCGGTTGTCCATATTCTCCAGGCTAGACGCGTTCTCATCTGAGAGGGATACCCTGTCAGGGCACCTCTGCGCATCACTACTGCAGCACCGAGCGTGTCTACGGCTATGGGTGGGGCATTCGGTCGCGATCGTAGGTGATCGTCGTGTACCCGTGTGGAACCGGTGTGCCGTCCTCGTCGACTCCGACGAATACGATCTTCTCGATGCTGAGGATCGTCTTCCGGGTGATCATATTGCGCACCCTCGCCTTCATCGTCAGCGACGTACGCCCGAACTGGATTGCGATGAGCCCCATCTCGATGAGATCGCCTTCCCTCGCCGAAGCCTGGAAGTCGATCTCCGAGATCAGCTTCGTCACAACTCGATGGTTGCCGAGCTGGATGATCGCGTAGATCGCGGCCTCCTCGTCGATCCACCTCAGCAGGCTGCCGCCGAAGAGGGAGCCGTTGGCGTTGAGGTCCTCGGGCCGCACCCATTTGCGGGTATAGAAGTTCATCCCCTCCACATCGTGGCGGGCGGAGCTCTCTGTGGGCTGTGCCGTCGCTGTCATGCGATCAGAGTAGCGAGGAGTTGTTTCGCCCTCGTTTCGATCACGTCACCGCTGTGCGACGTCGTCTTTCAATTGTCGAAGTCATCCTTCGCGTTCGAAATCATCCTTCATGGTCGTGAGCGTCCGCCGAATGTTCAATCGCTGGAAGTCCGCGAAGCTCCGCCCACGTGTGACGATGTGGTCGAAGACCCATGCCAGCCAGTCGGGCCAACCGCGACGATCGTCTGTCCACGACTCCGTCACTCGAGTCGCCCCGCCGAGGTCCTCGAACTCGTATGCCCAGCTCGCGTTCGCTCCTTCGATGCTGGGAGTTCGGGGCCCGATCCGGCGCACGGTGAAGGCGAACCGTTTGCCGGGCACAGATTCGGTGACGACGCATTCGGTCACCCACGTCGCCGGCCCGCGACGGTTCGTACCTTCGAAGACGTCGCCTGTCTGCAGCGGACCTGCAGTCGTGCGCGTGCTTGCGCCCGTGTTCTCCGGACTCCATCGGGCCATCTGGGTCGGATCGGCGATCTGCGCCCAGAGTGCGGCGGCGTCGGCCTTGATCACCATGCTGTCGCTGACCTGCATCGTTCGCGTCATCGTCGTCCCTTCTCATTGTGGTCGTGCACGCACCAGGAGCCGGCCGAGCACGTGGCCCCATTCAAACACGGGTCCTGAGCTAGCCTGGGCACATGGCCGACTCCGCGACGAACGACGAGATCATCGCCTTCCGCCTCCGCGCTCATCATCTCGATGAGCGACTCAGCCGCAACTCACTCACTGAGGCCGCGGGAGCCTGCGGCATCCAGAACAGCCCACCGGGATCCGCGCTGACCTCACTCCATGTGCGGGTCGAGGACATGAGTGCGACGGCGTTTGCTTCGGCTGTCGAAGAGGAGAAGTCGCTGCTGCAGAGCTGGTGCATGCGAGGGGCGCCCCATTTCTTTCCCGCTGCGGATCTCCCGGTCTTCACCACCGGGGTCGAACCGACGAGTGAGAAGGCGATGCGCCATTTCGTCCTCGGAGTCGAACAGTCGGTCGATTCGCTCGGGATCTCGCTGAGCCAGATCCTCGATCGGGTCGAGCAGGAGATCGCCGGGGTGCTCAGAGGGCGGAGGATGACGATCACCGAACTCGGCGAGGAACTCGCCGAGGTGCTCGCAACCTCCCTGACGACGAAACAGCGAAGCACCTGGGAATCTCAGGGCCCGTATGCGAAGGGCCAGAGCCTCGGTGCCGGCGTGATCCATTTCTGCATTCGGCTGCTCACTCTGCGGCAGATCCTCTGCTTCGCCCCGCGCGAAGGAAACACGGCTCCGTTCGTTCTGCTCGACGAATGGGTCGATCCGCGTTCGATGCCCTCGACCGCACCCACCGAGAGTGAACGCGACCGGGCCAGATCCGAACTGCTGCGCCGCTATCTGCACTGCTATGGACCGTCGACACGCGCCGACTTCGCCGCGTGGATCGGAATCCGGTCCACGGAGGCGACACCTTGGTGGGACCTGATCGCTGGGGAGATCACCGAAATCGATCGCGGGCGACGGACCTGGATGCTCGCCGAGGATGTCGATCAGCTGCATCGCGCGCAGCTTCCGCACGGCGTGCGTCTGCTTCCCCCACACGATCCCTATACGCAGATGCGGGATCGGGAGACGATCGCGTCCAAGGAGTTCCATCGGGAGATCTGGAAGACCGTGGGCGATCCAGGAGCGCTGCTGGTCGATGGCAGGATCGCGGGGACCTGGAGGGCGCGGAAGCGGAATCGACGACTGAGCATGACGATCGCAACCTTCGGCACCGTCCCGAAGTCGGTGAAGAGCGCACTGACCGCTGAGGCAGAGGCGATCGGCGCACTGCGCGAGGCAGACGCCGTCGACATCGAATTCGCGTCAGACTGAGATCATCCGGCGAGTTCGCTGATCAGCACGCGAGCGAGGGCTCCGAGTCGGAATCGCTCGGGAATCACGATTCTGATGCCCTGTTCATGCAGCGGTGCCGCGGTGACGTCGCCGACTGCTGCCGCCACCACCGATTCGTTGAACGCCTCGATCACGGCCGACAGCAGTCCCTGTTCCTCGGCCGCGGTGAGAAATGCTGCCGCCCCGGGTGCTGAGGTGAAGGCCACGGCATCGCACCTGCGCTCCGCGACGATTCGGACCGCGTCGACCACGGCCGCCGGGTCGGGGGCCGGGCCCCACCGGTAGATGACGAGAGAACGGACATCGGCGCCTGCTGCGGCGAAGGCCTCATCAAGTCCGTCGGCTCCTGCACCGTGATGCTGTACGGCAATGCGCTGACCGTCCACGCCCTCGCCGAGGAGGACCTGCTGGATCTCTGCGCTCGTCTCGGATTCGGCGACCCAGTGAGCCCTCAGTCCGGCCCCCTGAATCGCTCCGCGTGCCTTGGGACCGCGGGCGTATATCCGTGCTCCGGCGAGCATCGAGTGCCACTCCTCGCGCAGACCCGCGGCTTCAGCCACGTCACCCCAACCGGTGAATCCGACGCCGGTCGTGACCACGACGATGTCCGGCCGGGCCTCGATGAGTTCACGGGTGCGTGTGACGAGTTCAGGGTCGTCGATATGCGGGATGACGGAAAGGGTCGGGGCGTGCACGATCTTGGCACCGTGACGCTCGAGGGCGGAGGCAAGCTGCTGCGCGCGCCGCTGAGCTGTGAGCACGATGCGACGTCCGACCAGCTCGTCGCCGATGTCAGTTTGGGGCTGGTTCATGCTCATATCCTGGTCGCGCAGTCTCACCGGGGCAACTTCCGGCCTTCGAGAGCAGCCTGGTGGGCGAGCATCTCATCCTTGAGTCCCTGGACGACGGCGGCGATCGCCGGTCGCCGCATCGAATCGGGTCTGAGCACCATCCAGTAGGGCAGTCGCTCGGCCACCGATTCTGGGAAGAGTCGCACGAGGTCGGGGTGACGGTCGGCCATGAAACACGGGAGGAAGCCGATTCCGGCACCCGCACGAGTCGCTTCGACGTGAACGAAGACGTTCGTCGAGGTCAGTGCATCCTTCATCTCGGGAAACAGCCGCCTCGGCGCATCGAGGTCGTCGACCTGGAGCATGGAATCGACGAAATAGACGAGCCGGTGGTCGCTGACTTCCTCCACCGAGGCGGGGGTGCCGTTGGCCGCGAGATAGTCACGCGAGGCGTAGAGACCGAGTTCGTAGTCACCGAGCTCGATCGCCTCTGCTCGGTGCACGCGCGGTTCGCCGACGACGACCTCGATATCGAGACCGGACCGCTGCTGCAGGGCCTGCCTGGTGACGGTGACGATCTCGACACTCAGCCCGGGATGCCGACGTCGCAGCTTCGCGACCGCCGGGGAGGCGACATAGGCGCTGAACCCATCCGTCGCGGTCATCCGCACCACTCCGGACACCGTCTCCGGGCCCTGGCCGGGACTCTCGAGTTCGGCGACCGCGGTCTCCATCTGTTCGGCCACCGCAACGGCTCGTTCCCCGAGGTCGGTCAGCTCCCATCCGTCATCCGAGCGAGCCAGAACGCGTCCGCCCAAGGACTTCTCCAAGGCGGCGATGCGGCGGGAGACCGTCGAGTGGGTGAGACCGAGGTTGTGTGCCGCCGTCGTGAATTTGGCGGTGCGGGAGACGGCCAGCAGCACGAGCAGATCGTTAGGAGTGGTGTCCATGCCTGCCATAGTAGGCGGGCTTACTCAACGCTGTGCGTCGGCCGCACAGCACGCGTTTCGGCACCCGTCGTCGTCCGGATCATCTTCAGCACAGCACCCTTCTGTACGCTCACCGGTGAGAACCGCAGCCGGAACCGCGCAACAGGCGTCCCCTCGCCAGGCTTCGACCCCTTCCCGAACGGCGAAGACCGCGATGGTGAG
This sequence comes from Brevibacterium sp. Lmc1, assembly GCF_057654315.1. Lineage (NCBI taxonomy): Bacteria > Bacillati > Actinomycetota > Actinomycetes > Micrococcales > Brevibacteriaceae > Brevibacterium > Brevibacterium sp. Lmc1. Next base: position 4,157,983 of record NZ_CM172803.1, read on the forward strand.
AGCTGCGACGGAATCGGCCCAGGCCCACCCGAGCAGGCTGTTGAGCAGGACTCCGATCAGCACTGCGGCGCTGAGATAGGTGCAGATGAGGGTCTGCTTGGAATCAGCGACAGCCGTAGCAGATCCCAGTTCTCGTCCCGTCCTCCGCTCGAACCAGCTGAGGAACGGCATCACCAGCAGGCTGAGTGCGGCGATGATGATGCCGACGGTCGAATGTTCGGGTTGGCGCAGGCCCACCATGGACAGAACAGCGTCCACGCTGACGTAGACCGCGAGCGCGAAGAAAGATACTGCGATGACCCGCAGAGCGACCCGTTCCCGGCGCTGGGGTTCCGGTGCCGAGAACTGCCAGGCTACCGCTGCGGCTGAGAGGACCTCGACGATCGAATCGAGTCCGAACCCGATGAGAGCCGCCGAGGAGGCTGCTCCGCCTGCGGCAATGGCAACGAACGCTTCAATCACGTTCCATGTGATGGTGATGGCAACGATGATCCGGATCCGCTTCCGCAGAACTGCCGCTCTGTCCCTTCCCGGCGCAGTCTCGGTCATCGGCTCGGTCCAGCGTCACAGCAGCCGACCACCGTGCAATCGGAATCGACACACGGCACGTTCTCATCGACTGCCAGAGTCGTCTCGACAAGAGCAGTGAGGGCTGTTGCCAGATGAGGGTCGGCGATCTCGTAGCGCGTCCGCCGGCCTTCAGGTTCGGCCACCACGATTCCGCATCCTCGCAGGCAGGCGAGGTGGTTCGACACATTGGTGCGCGTCAGTCCCAGATCACTTGCCAAGCGCGCAGGATAGCCAGGCTCGGAGAGCAGCGACAGCAGAATCCGTGAGCGTGTGGGATCGGCCATCGCGCGGCCTAGACGCTGCATGGCATCGACACGGGAGGCAATAGTCAGCATATGCTGACTATACAGCCTGTGCTGACCTGTTGCCGCGGGCCGCTCACGACGGAATGAGGGCTTCTCCGGCGCCTGCCGCCCGGTCGTCAGCGCACGTGCTGCTGCAACGGCGAGCGCGTCCAGCGCAGCAGCACGACGATCAGACAGATGAGGAACACGATCCCCGAGGTGACCAGTCCGGTGACGAGGATGCCGATATCGGCGGGCAGATCCACGTCTTCGGCCGGTTTGGTCGGTGCCTTCCCCTCCGGATCGATGAGGACGGAGATCGTGTCGCCCTCATCGAAGTCGTCGTATCCGTCCTTACCGCGGTAGATCAGCGGTTCGGCGACGGGGGTGCCGTCGGTGCTTTCGAGGCTGTAGGTATGAACATAGACCTGCCGCGACCTGGGCGGATTGGAACTGTGCACGGTCTTCTGCTCGACTTTGTGATCGGCGACGACCACCTCGGTGAGTTCGCCCGCCTGAGACAAAGCAAGATCCTCGCCGAGCATCACAGTGCCGATGAGTGCAATGGCCACGAACGGTCCGGTGTACCAATACGCCGGCGTGTGTCCCATGAACCTGCGCATCGCCAGAGTGACGCCGAGGAACACGAAGCATCCGAGGATGATCGTGAACAGCAGTTGGTCCGGATACAGGTATCCGATCGTGAAGACCGCACCCGTGCCGACGAAGAAGACAGCACCGGTGATGATGATGGTCAGCGGATTCCGGCTGCCCTGGTTCCAGCGGCGCTCACTCTTCCCGCCGTCACCCCACTTGCCGCGCATCCAGTAGGCGTCCATTCAAGCCCCGTTCGTCACTGCGGCATGTTGACGAATCGGGACTTCGCGCCCTGGAACGCCACGGGGATGTCCATCGTCGGACCGGCACGGTGCTTGGCGACGATGATGTCGGCCTCACCGGCGCGTTCGTGTTCCTTGTCGTACATGTCCTCACGGTGGATGAGGAGGACCATATCCGCGTCCTGCTCGATCGAACCGGACTCACGCAGATCCGAGATCATCGGCCGCTTGTCCGTGCGCTGCTCGCTGCCTCGGTTGAGCTGAGACAGTGCGATGACCGGCACCTCGAGCTCCTTGGCCAGCAGCTTGAGCGAACGGGAGAACTCCGAGACCTCCTGCTGACGGGACTCGACGCGCTTGCCCGAGGACATCAGCTGCAGGTAGTCGACGCAGACCATCTGCAGATTGTGCTGCTGCTTGAGCCGGCGGCACTTCGCGCGGATCTCGGTCAGCGCCATGTTCGGCGAATCGTCGACGAACAGCGGCGCATTGTTGATCCGGGCCTCGGTCGCGGCCAGCGTCGTCCAGTCGTGCGGACTGAGCTCGCCGCGGCGCAGGTTCTGCAGCGGAATCTCCGACTCGGCCGAGAGCAGACGCATGACGAGTTCGTTCTTGCCCATCTCGAGCGAGAAGAACACAGCGGCCGCATCATTGTGGATCGCAGCCGAACGGATGAAGTCGAGCGCCAGAGTCGACTTGCCGACACCGGGACGCGCGGCGATGACGATCATCGTGCCCGGATGCAGACCGTTGGTGAGGTTGTCGAACTCGGTGAAACCGGTGGGCACACCCGCGGTCTGCCCATCGGTGTTGCCGTTGCGTTCGATCTCCTGGGCCACCTCGCCGAGGATGTCGGAGAGGATGACGTAATCCTCTGTCGTATGGCGTTCGGTGACCTTGTAGATCTCCGCCTGAGCGGAGTTCACGACGTCATCGGTATCGCCTTCGGCGTCGTAGCCCATCTGCACGATGCGGGTGCCGGCCTCGACGAGGCGGCGCAGCACGGCCTGTTCGCTGACGATCGCGGCATAGTAGCCGGCGTTGGCGGCGGTCGGGACCGACGAGATGAGGGTGTGCAGGTAGGCGGCACCGCCGACGCGGGCGAGGTCGCCGGTCTTCGTCAGATAGTTCGCCACCGTCACCGAGTCCGCGGGCTCGCCCCGGGAGTAGAGGTCGAGGACCGCCTCGTAGATGGTTTCGTGAGCGGGCTTGTAGAAGTCGTCGCCCTTCATCGTCTCGACGCAGTCGGCGATGGCGTCCTTCGACAGAAGCATCGCACCGAGCACGCTCTGCTCGGCTTCGACGTCCTGCGGAGGGGTCCTCAGACCGTCATAGCCCTGGTCGTTGCTCACTTCAGTTCCTCTTCCTACACAGCCGCGTCGACACGCACCCGCAGATGGTGCGCTCCAACTGTACCCGGAGACCCGAGGAGGGTCCCACCGGCCCGACCACTTCTGCCGAACCGGTGCCGACCATCCTAGGACGAGGCACTGACGCAGAAACTTCAGTCCCGCGCCCTCCCGGCTGTGGCCACGGAGTGCAGAATCGGCTTCGTCAGCTGCAGCCCACCACGGATGATGCCGATGCCGACGACCACTGTGAGCAGGATCGTGAGGAAGGTGACCGGCTTGAACACGAGCGCGGCTCCGGCCAGGGGCAGGACGAGCAGCAGCCCGAGCCCTCCGGCCAGCAGGGACACCCAGATCGCTGGGGCCATGACGGCCCGCACCAGCGCTCGGTGCAGCAGCTGAGGATCGGCGCCCGCGGCATAGAGGTCGGAGAAGGTGTCGGCACGGTCATAGATGTCGGCGACCTGGTTGATCACCGCGGACACGGCGATGAGCACGATCGCGATGCCCATGACGAGCAGCACCCCGGTGAACAGGTCGTGGAAGAGGTTGATATCGGAGGTGCCCATCGTTGCCGGGTCGTCCTCGGCGGCGTCGAGGCCGAGCTGCATCAGCGCCACTCCCGCCCCGCAGACGGCCGCGGTGAATGAGGCCATCGCGAGTCCGGACACGCGTCGCCAGAACCGTTTGGGTTCGTCGGAGACCAGGCGAGCCGCGATGAGGCGCTCCGGGGTGTCGGCCCGCCGACCGGACAGGTGAGCGAACCAGCGGACGAGGAGCCCGCCGAGGAGGTCGACGACGACCAGCCCGAGAGCGAAGAATCCGACCACCGCGCCGAGCACGATCCCCACGCCGAGACCGCCACTCTGGGTGAGCGCGTACACGACCGGCAGCAGGCAGATCACGAGCACCGTGACGATGATCTTGGCCACGGGGAGCTTCCGCTCCAGACTCTTCGTCCGCACGCCCAACGGAGAGACCGCGACCTTGCGCAGACCCAGCAGAGCCGATCCCGCGCAGACCAGGGCCAGGAAGACGACAACGACGAGGATGAGCCACGCGGGCATGAGCATGTTCGCGTACCCGATGGGCTCGCCCATGAAGTGGATGAAGCTGACCGGCAGCGCCAGTCCGAGATACCCGAGCACCCCGAGGATGATGCCGGCCAGGGCCGGGATCAGCGGTTCGGCCACGGCGAGCGCCGTGATCTGGGAGCGTCGGGCCCCGAGCAGCGACATCGTCGACAGCCTTTCGTCCTGCCGGCGTGCCGACAGGGTCGCCGAGGCCGATGCCAGGGTGGAGGCGGGGATGATCAGCAGAGCCGTAGCCAGGGCTGCGAGGGTCTTATACATGATGTCGAGGCCCTCGTCCGCGGGATCGGGGCTCGGTGGGATCTGGAAGAACATCCAGGTCCCGGCCGCCACGGTGAGGAACAGCGTGGCACACGCGAAGAACGCGGCGGCCACGAGCACAGAGCTCGCCGAGGTCAGCGATCTCCGCCCGAGGACGAGGGGAACTGCTGCGAAGGACGTGGACATCGGGTCTCCTCTCAGGCCACGGTCGCCTCGGCGGTGGCCCGGTTCTCGGGTGCCGCCTCGGCGAGGGTGCGGTTGTGGGGATCGATCTCGGTGACCCGGCGGACGAGCGGGCGGGTGACCTGCAGCCCCAGCCACACCATCGCAACCCCGGCCACGAGGACGGCGGCGACGGTTCCGATGGTGAACGGATCGCCGAGGTCGCTCACCGAAGCCATGAGCCAGGCGAGGATTCCGCCGAGGAACAGGGAGACGACGGTGACCAGCAGGATCGGCGACATCACGGCGTTGACGGTCACCCGGTGCATCATCTGCTGGGTCATTCCGGCGGCGTGGAGCTCGCGATAGGTCGTGGCCCGGTCCAGGATGTCTGCGGCCTGGTTGATCGTGGCCGAGACGATGACGAGGACGAAGGCGATGACCAGGGTGAGGATGAGTCCGGTGAAGATATCGTCGCCGAGGTGGGCGTACGGGCCCATGACCGCGCGGTCCTCGGCGGAGAAGTCCTCCTGACCGCTGCGCATCATCGCTGTTCCCGCCCCGCCGACGACGGCGATGAATGTGATCATCGCCAGCCCGGCGACCCGACGCCAGTACTGTCCGGGAGCGTCGGCGATCATTCCCGCCGCCATCACCGAGGCGGGACCGCGGGCGATTCTGCCGGCGATGCCGGCGTGGACGCGGATGCACAGGACGCCGAGGACGCTGATGAGCAGGAGCGTGATGCCGATCGTGGCGATGCTGTACATGATCGTCACCGCCATCGGCAGCTCCATCTGGGTGGAGACATAGGTCGCGATGGCCACGATGAGGATGAGCACGATGGCCGCGATGACGCGGGCCAGGGGGAATCTCCGGGGCAGCGACCGGGTGCGCACGCCCAGCGGGGAGACCTGGATCTTGCGCAGGCCGATGAGCGAGGCGATCAGGCAGACCGCCAGGAGGCCCACGATGACCGCGGCGAGCAGCCAGACCGGCATGAGCAGTGCCTGGTAGCCCAGGGGTTCACCGACGAACGTGATGAAGCTCAGCGGCCAGGCGACCAGCAGGTAGCCGCCGATTCCGGCGAGGATGCCCAGCGAGGCGGGGATGAAGGGTTCGGCGACGGCGATGAGGCGGATCGTGCCGCGTTGCGCCCCGAGCAGGGACAGGGTCGAGAGTCGTTCGTCCTGACGGCGGGCGCTCAATTTCGCCGAGGCGACCCCGAGGCTCGTCGCGGGCACGATGAGGAAGACCGTGGCGAGGACGGCGAGGAGCTGGTACAGCTCGGCCACCTCGGCATATCCGGAGACCTCGGGGCGATCGATGAATGCCCAGGCGCCGGCGGCCACGGTGAGGAAGATCGTCGCGCAGGAGAAGAAGGCGATCCCGACAAGGCGCGACGTCATCGAAGTCAGGGACTGTTTGGACAGGAGGAGGGGAAGGATTTTCATCACTGGGCGGCTTCCTGCATTGCCGAATCTGCGACGATGCGGCCGTCGGCGAGTCGGACGACACGGGAGCAGCGGGCGGCGACGTTCTCATCGTGGGTGACGACGACGAGGGTGGAGCCGCGGCCGACGGTGGAGCCCAGCAGCTCGGTGAGAACCTCGTTCGAGGTTCGGGAGTCGAGGGCGCCGGTCGGTTCGTCGGCGAAGGTGACGACGGGCTGGGTGACCTGGGCGCGGGCAATTGCCACCCGTTGCGCCTGACCTCCGGAGAGCTGTCCGATCCGCTTGTGTCCGTGCTCGCTCAGACCAAGACGGTCGAGCCAGGCCCGGGCGTGCTGGGTGGCGTCCGAGCGGTTCATGCCTGCGAGCATGGCGGCGAGCGCAACATTGTCGATGGCGGTGAGTTCGGGCAGGAGCAGTCCCTGTTGGAAGACGAAGCCGAAGACCTCGCGGCGCAGAGCGGTGCGGCCGGATTCCTTGAGGGAGGTGATCTCGGCGGCGGCGCTGCGGTCGGTCGGCGAGAGTCGGATGCGGCCGCTGTCGGGACTGATGATGCCGGCCAGGCAGTGCAGGAGGGTGGTCTTACCGGAGCCGGAGGGTCCCATGATGGCCAGGGATTCGCCGAGGCCGATCGTGAGGTCGACTCCGGCGAGAGCGTACGTCTGGTTGAAGTGCTTGGTGACGTTTCCGGCGGTGATGATGGCGGGGTGCTGGTGGGCGGGCTGCTGCGCTGCGGCAGGATGCTGTGAAGAAGTCATGTCTCCATGTTTTCGCCCAACGGGCCTTGGCACTATGCAGTCAGCCTGTCAGCCGGTGCGGGATTTCCCAACCTCTGTTGACGGAAACCCCTGCGCGGTGGTCCGTGCCGGCTCCGGCGATGGATTCGGTCACCGCAGGGGTGACCGCCTCATTTCTTGAGGAACAGACGGATGACGGCACGCAGGGCGATCATCGTTCCGGCAAAGACGAAGAGAGCACCCAGCCCCTGGTACATCGTCAGGTCCGTCGAGATCTTCAGTCCGCCGTCCATTCCGAACAGGAGGATCGCGGCGATCACTGCCGTGCAGGCGAGGAGCACCGCCGTGAACTCGCTGAGAACTCCGCGCAGCCAGGAGCGTTCGGCAGCGGAGGTGAACAGCTGCGGTCGCACACTGAATCGGCCTGCAGCCATCTCCCTGCTCACCTGCTCGACACGTCCGGGCAGGCGCCGGGCGGTGAGCGCGGCAACGCCGGCGGCGCCGACGGATTTCGCGCTCATCCTCTCGGGCGCGATCACCGCCGCGGTGATCGCGGGCAGCTCCCGGCGCACAATGCTCAGCAGGGTCTGCTGCGGGTCGAGGCCGGTGACGGACTCCTCGATCGATGCCAGGGTGCGCAGTGCCGCTGCCAGGTCCCCGGGGACTCCGATTCCGTGGTCGCTGAGGACGGCGAGCAGCTGCCGGAACATCGCGCTGTCGATGCGTCCGTGTACACGCAGCACGGTGATGATGCGGCCGATGTCGCGCCGGAGCAGGTCGACGTCGACGTTCTCCTGTGCGTCGAAGGCCAGCAGGATCGCGTCGGCTGCTGTCGCCGCATCGTCGACGACGACGGCGTGGAGGATGAGGGCCAAGGCGTTGCGGGATTCGTCGTCGAGGATGCCGATCGACCCGAAGTCGAGGAAGACGAGGTCGCCATCCTCGGTGATCATGATGTTTCCCGGGTGCAGGTCGGCGTGGAAGATCCCCGTCACGAGGATGGACCGGATGGTCGACAGGCACAGTCTCCGGGCCGCAGCGCTCCGCTCCCTGTCGCCGAGGCGGGGGTATCCCTCGAGTGCCGCCTGTCCGAGGGTGCGCCCGGGAATGAAGTCGGTGACGAGGATCGACGCGCCGGAGAGCTCGTGTTGGACTGCGGGGACTCTCACCCCTTCTCGAGAGCCGAGGGAAGCGGCGGCCATGTCGAGGTTGCGGGCTTCGACCCGGTAGTCGAGCTCCTCGTCGAGGGATTCGACGAATCCGTGCGCCAACTCGCCGAGTCCCATCGCGCGGGCCCATTCGTAGCGTTTGAGCAGATGAGTCGACAGCCTGAGGAGGATGTCGCTGTCAACGCTCACCGCGGCCACGGCACGCGGCCTCCTGACCTTGATGGCCACCTCGGTGCCGGTTTCGAGCACCGCGCGGTGGACCTGAGCCAACGACGCGGCGGCCAGCGGAGTGGGGTCGACGGAGGCGAACGCTTCTTCCCAGTCGGCTCCGAGCTCAGCGGCGATGACGCCTTTGACTTGCGCGAAGGGCAGCCGTTCGGCATCGGCCTGCAGGGTTCCCAGTGCGGAGGTCAGTGTCGGCGGGAGGATGTCGGTGCGGGTGGAGAGGAACTGACCGAGTTTGACGAAGGTCGTGCCTGCCGAATTGAGGAAGACGACGAGCGAGGCGGCGAACCTGGTGTCGTCGGGTTTGAGTCCCGAGGTCAACGACCGGTGCAGGCCCGAGCTCATCGCTGCTCGGATGACGGTGAATATCCGGCCGGTCCGTCGGGTCCAGCCGCGAATCCCGATCACTGCGCCGCGGGCGCCGGGCAGCGTTCCGGTGGGCATGATGACTTCGAGGACGAACAGCACGATCGTGCTCAGTGCGAGGATCGCCAGACACATGAAACCGGCGAAGATCAGCAGCTGGACCTGGTCGAGGCTCTCATAGGAGACCTCGGGAGAGAAGATGCCGTTGAGTCGGGCCACGTGCGTGATGAAGGCGCCGCCGGATGAGAAGACGAGCATTCCGACGAGGATCGATCTGAGCAGTCCGACGTCGGGGCCGAGGAGTCGGCGCGAGAGCAGACCCAAGACGGAGCCCAGGATGACGATGGAGAGCAGCGCTGCAACTGTGAGCATCGGATCCTTTCCGGTTCTGCTCGGTCATTTCAGAGTACAGCCCGCGCGTAATCCTTGACAGAGTTTCGACACAACTTCCCCTGCGATTGTCCCCTTCACCCAGGGGCTTGGGACCGAAAGCGCTGAACCCTCAGTGGCTGAGGGCGCTTCAGCGCCTCACCCTGGCGGTCTCACCCCGGCAGGAGCACGATGACGGTGTGGATCACGAGGCCGACCAGCGCGCCGATGACGGTGCCGTTGATGCGGATGTACTGGAGGTCGCGGCCGACGTAGAGCTCGATGCGCTCGGCGGCTTCCTTCGCATCCCAGCGTTCGATGGTGTCGGAGATGACGCTGGCGATCTCAGGGCCGAAGCTTTCGGCCAGATCACCGGCGGTGGTGGCGATCCGGTCATCGATGCGGCGGGAGAATTCCGAGTCCGCCTGCAGCCGTTCGGCGAACTCGCCGATGAGCTGCCAGATGCGGGCTCGGACTTCGCCGCTTTCGTCGATGATGGCCTCGCGCAGCAGCTGTTTGAGCGAACCCCAGATCTCGAGGACGGAGTCGACGACGCCCTCCTGGCTGAGCAGGTCGTTGAAGATCTCTTCGGCCCGCTGGGACAGGGATGAGTCGGATTCGAGGTCGTCGGAGAGGTCGACGAGCCACGCATCCAGCGCCTGTCGGGCCTTGTGGTATTCGTTGTCGCGGACGTCGGCGACCCAGCCGAGCACTTCGCGCTGCAGGCGGTTGGCCAGCTGTTCGTTGACGAAATCGGGGACCCAGGACGGTGCCCGATTGTGGACGATCTCATCGATGACCTGCGGATTGTCACCCAGCCAGCTGTAGGCCTCCGCGATGATGAGGTCGACTAGTCTGTGGTGAGCCCCGTCGAGCACGATCTGACGCAGCAGCTGAGCGAGCACCGGTGTCTTCCTGGTGGCCACGAGCCGAGGAATGATGACGTTCCTGGTCAGCGCCTTGATGGAGTCGTCATCGATGCGCGCGAGCACATATTCGAGGCCCCCTGCGGCACGGTCGACGACGATATCTCGGTTGGCGGGTTTCGCCAGCCATTTTCCGGCACGATGGGAGATCTCGGCGGATCGGATCTTCGTCGACACCGCCTCGGCGTGGAGGAAGTTCGTGGCGACGAAGGCCGACAGACTCGCTCCGAGTGTGTCCTTCTTGCGCGGGATGATCGCGGTGTGCGGAATCGGCAGCCCGAGAGGGTGGCGGAACAGCGCGGTGACGGCGAACCAGTCGGCGATCGCGCCGATCATCGCGGCCTCCGAGGCGCGGGAGACGAACCCCCAGACGCCGGTGTTGTCGGTGAAGAGGTGGGTGGAGAGGAAGATGAGCGTGGCGAGGATGAGCAGCGAGAGCGCGAGCGTGCGCATCTTCTTCAGCCCGCGAGCGCGCTCTTGATCCTCCGGCGTAAGCTCGGCCGGCCCGCCGTTTCCGCTGCCGGCGCCGAAGCGCGGTACGGATGGTGTCTTCTCGATCGACATCGTTACCCCCTGCTCCACGACTTTAGCGAAACCCTGCCCCTCCACACGCATCCGCAGGCGGGTTCGCACCTGGGAATTCCGCGGAGAGCCCCGCCGCTCGGGCCGCCCTATCTCTCGCGAGCATCCCTCACAGTTGCTCTTACTTCCCCACGCTGCCCGCTATCCGCCCCGTCGCTCTCATATCTGCCCGGTGCACCGGGTGGAGATGCCACGATTCATGAGGGATGAGCCTTCGTGACAGTCGCCGAGGCGGCCCTGCCCGACCGTGGAACGTTAGGCTACGTGGATGGAACACTTCGAGAATCGTGAACGTGCAGAATCCTTCGGCGAGGTCGCCCGGGACTACGACGCCTTCCGACCGAAGTACCCTGCCGCGCTCCTCTCGGCGATCATACAAGCGGCCGGGGCGAGCGCCGACTCCCAAACGGATTCCTCACTGCCGTCCACCAGCGATCGAACCGCGGACGCCCCGCGCATCCTCGATGTCGGTTCCGGCACCGGCATTCTCGCGTCCCAGCTCCGGTCAGCAGGCGCCGAGATTCTGGCCATCGAACCAGACCCCGCGATGGCTGCGGTCGCTCGGGCCAAAGGTCTCGATGTGGAAGTCTCGGCGTTCGAGAAATGGGACCCACAGGGCCGGACCTTCGATCTCGTCAGCTTCGGTCAGTCCTTCCACTGGGTCGATCCTCTAGTTGCTCTGCCGAAAGTTCGCACGGTGCTCCGCCCCGGTGGGATTCTGGCTCTGGCTTGGAACGATATCGAACCCATCAGTGAGCTGAAGACCCGGCTCGATGCGGTCATCGCTCGCTTTCATGCCGACGGCAGGACCGCGAGTCTCGGTTCGAGAGCGAGCCGGGGCACCGAAGCGAGCCAAGAGGCAAGGGCGGGCAGCGGTACAGCTGAGTCCGCGCGGGAGGTCGAACCCGTCGAACATCCGGCGCTCACAAAACTGCAGGACGCCGGTTTCACCCCGAATGAGACCACTTTCGTCGAAGACCTCCATTATTCGAGGCACGACTGGCTGTCGATGGTCTTCACCTACTCGGCTCAGCTGACGATGGATCCAGTGAAGAGAGCGGTCATGCGCGAAGAGATGGCCGCCGAAATCCCCGACGACGGGCTCGATGCGCGGAACGAGGCACTTCTCGTCCTCGCTGGGGCCTGAATATGGGACGCTCAGAGTTCAAAAGCTGCGCGCTCAATGCTGAGCAGTGCCCACCCACTGGGCCGGTGCCACACGGCACGAGTCCGACCCGTAGAGTGAAGGCGTATGGTCACCGCTGTCCTGCACAGGGACCACGTCCCCGCTGGAACCACCACTCCGCGGAGACGTCCGACGTCCCCGCTGGGTCCGCCGCGGCCCTCCCGCAGATGCAGCGATCTGACCGACCGAGACCACCCGCATCCTAGAGTCAGGAGCAGTCGTGCCAGCGACACCCGCCGAGGCCACCATCACCGAGATCACGAATCTCATCACCTTCGACACGACGAGCAGGGACACGAACCTCCCGCTCATCGACCACGTCGAAGCCCGCCTCCAGGCCGCCGGCATCGAATCACGCCGGATCCCGAATCCGGAGGGCACGAAGGCGAATCTGCTCGCGACCATCCCCGCAGCCGACGGCACGACCAGCGGAGGCATCGTCCTGTCCGGACATACCGACGTCGTCCCCGTCGACGGCCAGGACTGGTCCTCCGACCCATTCACTCCCGAGATCCGCGACGGAAAGTTCTATGCCCGCGGCAGCGCCGACATGAAGTCCTTCATCGGCGTCATCCTCTCCCGCCTCGAAGCGCTCAAGTCCGCGAAACTCAGCGAACCCATCCACCTTGCTTTCTCCTATGACGAAGAGATCGGCTGCGTGGGCGCCATCTCCCTCGTCGAAGCCATCACAGAGGAGGGCCTGGCGCCCCGCGGCTGCATCGTCGGCGAACCCTCGAGCATGCGCGCCATCCGCGGCCACAAATCGATGAACGTCTTCCGCGTCGACTTCCATGGCGTCGCCGCTCACTCCTCGCTCACCCCCGAAGGCGTCAATGCCATCGCCTATGCCTCCGAATTCGTCGCCTTCGTTCACGCCGTCGCAGCCGAGTTCCGCACCGAAGGGCCCTTCGACGAGGCCTATGTCGTGCCCTTCACCTCGGTCACGGCGAACACGTTCACCGGCGGCATCGCCGTCAACACCATCCCCGCCGAGGCGACCGTCCAGTTCGAGTTCCGATCGCTCGGTTCCGTGGACCGCGAGGCCCTCGTCGAACGCTTCCGCGCCGAGGCTCAGCGTCTCGGTCGAGCGATGGCCGCCGAGAACGAGGCCGCCGGCGTCGATTTCACTATCGAAGCCGAGGCTCCCGGCTGCGAGACTCCGGCCGATGCAGACATCGTCTCGCTCGCCGCGAGCTGGGGCGCCATCGCCACCGATGACAAGGTCACCTACGGCACCGAGGCGGGACTGTTCTCCGAAGCAGGCATCCCGACCGTCGTCTGCGGTCCCGGAGACATCGCCCAGGCTCACGCTCCCGATGAGTTCATCGAACTCGACCAGATCGCCGCCTGCGAATCGTTCATCGACGCCCTCATCGCCGACCTCTCCGAGAGCTGAGCCGATCGGGTTGCGCACTACCTGAAACACCCCACACCGCTGCCTGCGCTCCCTACGTGTTCGGGCACGAGCATCCCCCACTGCAAGCGGCACAACCTACTATTGCAGGAGCGTCCCTCACCAGGAGCCGCATAACGCACCGGTCGAACGGGAGGTTATGCGGTTGCCGCGGTGAGGCACAAGCAGCACGTCACAATGCCGGGACCGCGTACGCTCGCGTCGAACACGACCACAGCTGCGTCCGCTCCGACTGCGACAACTGACCCTGCCGACCCGCCGATTCTAGACCTTCCTGCGTCCTCTGCACCCCAAAAGTAGATGTACACTGAATCAGCCGACCTTAGGTTAGGCTAAATTCGTTCATCCCCTTTCGAGACGGCCCGAACACCCGCCTCGACGAACTGACGAGAGTGAGCCAGATGTTCGTCGCGAACCTCCTCATCGCCTTGCGCGAAGGTCTCGAGGCCACCTTGGTCATCGGCATCCTCGTGGGCTACCTGGTCAAGACCGGTCGCCGAGACGTCTTGCCCAAACTCTGGCTCGGCGTCGGTCTCGCCGCGCTCATTCCCTTCGGCATCGGCGCCCTGCTGACCTGGGGGCCGAAGACCCTGACCTATCAGGCGCAGGAGATCATCGGCGGCGTGCTCTCCATCATCACCGTTGCCCTGGTGACCGGAATGATCTTCTGGATGGGCAAGCACGCACGCGCACTCAAAGGTGAACTCGAATCGTCGATGGCCGCCTCGTTGGACAAGCGCTCGTCCGGCTGGGGTCTCGTCTGGCTCGCCGTGCTCGCCGTCGGCAGGGAAGGCGCGGAATCCGCGCTGTTCATCTGGGCCACGGTCCGCTCCTCGGTGGAGAACAACGTTGTCGCCACCACCGCCGGCGTCGTCACCGGTCTGCTGCTCTCACTCGTCCTCGGCTGGCTCATCTACCGCGGTTCGCGCAAGATCAATATGAAGCTCTTCTTCTCCGTCACCGGCTACTTCCTCATCCTCGTCGCCGCCGGAATCTTCGCGTACGGCATCAGCGATCTGCAGGAAGCCGGAGTCCTGCCCGGCATCATGAACCATGCGTGGGACGTCAGCCACCTGCTGCCCGAACCGACGTCGCCGATCTACTGGCTCTACGTCCTCGGACAGGCGATCTTCCAGGTCAACGTCCAACCCACGGTGCTCCAAACCATCGGCTGGATCGTCTATATCGTCCCCGTGGCGATCATCTTCTACCGCCAGGTCCACGGGAAGAGGCCCACAGCGAAGCCGGACGGTAAGTCCGAAAGAGCACAAAGGCACGCCCCCGCCGAGGCGACCCCCACCTCGGCGACGGCCGACCCGACATAATCGGCCCCGACACTCCACCCCCTGAATCGTGCGCATCCGCGCCGCTCATCGCACCACCACGTTCAATGACCGACCCATCTCACGAGGACAACTATGAAACGCCATTCCCCTCTCATCACCCTGCCCACGGTCACTCTGCTCGCTCTGTCGCTGGCAGCATGCACCGACAATCCGCAGAACAAGAAGGACGATGCCGCTGCCTCCGGCGACACCGTCACGGTGACGATCACCGATGACACCTGCGATGTCAGCCCCGCCACTCTGCCTTCGGGCAAGGTGAGCTTCTCCGTGACGAACAACGGCACGAAGCCGAACGAGTTCGAGATCCTCGCCGAGAACAAACTCCAGATCGAATCCGAGAAGGAGAACATCGGCCCGGGCACGACGACTACGGTGACCACAGCACTCGAAGAAGGCACGTACTACACGGCATGCAAGCCGAATATGGTCGGCGATTTCGTGGGACTGGCGAAGTTCGCCGTAACGAAGGGCGAAGACGTCTCCGTCGACAGCGACACCCAAGCCGCCGAGGACAAGGCGATCACGAACTACACCGGCTACGTCAAGGACCAGGTCGGTCAGCTCGTCGATGCCACGAAGGACTTCACCGATGCTTACACCTCGGGTGATACCGAGAAGGCGAAGGCCCTCTATCCGTTGGCGCGTCAGCACTATGAACGCATCGAACCGACCGCCGAGTCCTTCGGCATCAAAGAGGCCGGAGACCTCGACGGTGCGCTCGACGCCCGAGTCCAGGACCTCTCGGCTGATGCCGGGAAGAAGCCCAACGACCCCGAGGTGTTGGCCGACTGGACCGGTTGGCACCGGATCGAAGCCGATCTGTTCACGGACAAGTCCGAAGGCTATAAGTTCGAGTCCGGGGCCGAACGGAAAAAGGTCGCAGACAAACTCAACGAGGACACGAAGACCCTCTACGACCTCGTCTACGGCAAGGTCGACGGCGCCAGCGGTACGTTCGAACTCAAACTCTCCGATGTCGCCACGGGTGCATCCGCGCTGCTCGAAGAGGTCGCACTGTCGAAGATCGGCGGCGAAGAGGAGACCTTCTCGCACACCGACCTCTTTGACTTCCACGCGAATGTCGAAGGCGCAGAGGTGGCCTACGGCAATGTCGAAAAGCTCGTCGAAGCCCAGGATCCCGAGCTCGCGAAGAAGATCACAACGAACCTCGACGGTGTGAAGACGGTGCTGAAGAAGTACCAGACCGGCAAGGACGATGAGGGCAATATCCTCTACGAGGACTATTCGAAGGTTGCGGCAGTGCAGAACGACGCCGGCGAAGCTCCGCAGGACACCGACTACACCAAAGCCCAGCAGGAACTCTCAGACGCAGTCAATGCCCTGAGCGAACCCCTGTCGCAGGTCAGCGGCACCATCCTGCGCTGAAGTCTGTCGGAGTACGCGAATGAGCCATGACGAACCCACCGAGGCGGGATCCACCGAGGGCAAGGTCCGCGGGATTCCGAGGCGTCGGCTCTTTGCCCTCGGTGGGGCCGCAGGTGCTCTCGGCATCGCTGGTGTCGGGGGCGGTGCGGTCGGTTATGCCGTGCGCGGAACGCAGGAGAAGAAGCAGTCCGCCGTCCATCTCAGCTATCCCTTCCGGGCTGAGAAGCAGCAGGGCATCCTCACTCCCGCTCAGGACAATATGTACACGGTGGCCTTCGATGTCACGACCTCGGACCGCCAGGCACTCATCGGCCTCCTCGAGGATTGGACGGTGGCGGCGGAACAGATGAGCGCTGGTGACCTGGTCGGTGGCGCTCCGGACGCGAATACCGAACTGCCGCCGAAGGATTCCGGTGAGGTGTGGGGGTATCCGGCCAGCGGGCTGACGATCACCTTCGGCTTCGGTGCCACCTTGTTCGTCGATGAGTCGGGCAAGGATCGTTTCGGCCTGAAGGGCAAGATGCCGCAGGTGCTCAAGGACGGTGTGCCGAAGTTCGCGAATGAAGCCATCCATGCCTCCGAGAGCAATGGTGATCTGCTCGTCCAAGCCTGCGCGAACGATCCGCAGGTCGCCGTCCATGCGATCCGCAACCTCACTCGCATCGCTTTCGGCACTGCGAAGCTCAAGTGGGGGCAGATCGGCTACGGCCGCACCTCGTCGACGTCGACAGAGCAGGAGACGCCGCGCAACCTGTTCGGGTTCAAGGACGGGACGAACAACATCAAGAGCGAGGACGCCGACGGCGAACTCGACAAGCACCTGTGGGTACAGTCTGGTGATGATCCGGCTTCCGATGGCTGGCTGGCCGGTGGCACCTACTTCATGGCTCGCAAGATCCACATGTACTTGGAGATCTGGGACCGAGTGTCCTTGGCTGAACAGGAAGACATCATCGGCCGCGACAAACGCTATGGCGCCCCGCAGTCCGTGGCAGAACCCACCGCGGATGAAGAGTTCACCCCCATCGACTTCTCTGCGAAGAACGCGGAGGGCGCACCGGCGATCGATGCGCGGTCGCACATCGCCATCGTCGCTCCCGAACACCACAAGGGGGCGAAGATGCTGCGTCGAGGATACAACTTCACCGATGGCAATGATTCGCTCGGCCGCCTCGATGCGGGGCTGTTCTTCATCGCCTATGTGCGGGACCCGCGGACGAATTTCTACCCGATCCTCAAGACCATGGCACAGAAGGACCTGCTCACCGAGTACCTGCAGCATCAGGCCTCGGCGCTGTTCGCCATCCCGCCCGGCATCGGCACCGGCGACACGATGATCGGCCAGAAGCTCTTCACCTGACCCATCCCTTCCCATCGTCCCGCAGCGTCCGGGCGGCATCACAGCATCCCACACCGCCAGCGACATTGCGCACCGCAAGCGTCGTGTCCTCCATCTGCGACCCACGAGCATCCGTCACCGCAAGCGGCACAACCTACGACTGCAAATGCATCTGTCACCGGCAGCCGCACAACGCACAGGTGCAACGGGATGTTATGCAGCTGTCGCGAGGTTCTAGGTGCGACACGTCGTTTTGCCGCGAACCCGGACGGATACTCGACTGCCCTCCAGGGCAGACCGCAGCCCCCAACGTCGTCTGCAGCTCAGTGCCTACCGTGAGCAGGTATCAGCAGCGAGCCACCGCCGGCCGCATCCTCACAGCTCCGACAGCCGAATCCCAACCCCATGAATAACGCCGAGGCGGCACCTGAACTCAGGTGCCGCCTCGGCGGTGGTGCGGTGGGGCCGTTCAGGCCCTCACCACGTCCGAATCATCCGGACTGGGACGCCCGGACAAGGCCTTGATCAGGCCTTGCCGATGACCTCGAACTTGATCTTCGCGGTGATCTCGTCGCCGACGCGCACAACAGCGTTGTAGCTGCCGGGGGTCTTGACGTGACCGGTCAGGGCGACCTGACGGCGATCGAACTCGCGTCCGGTCGCGGTCTGCAGAGCCTCGGCCACGAGGGCGGGGGTGACGGCGCCGAAGAGGCGACCGTTCTTACCGGCCTTCATGTCGATGCGAGCCGTGGTCGACTCGAGTTCGCCCTTGACCTTGATGGCTTCGTCGTGATCAGCGATCTGCTTGGCCTGACGGGCCTTGCGCAGAGCCTCGATGTGCTTCTCAGCGCCGGCGGACCAGGCGGAAGCCCAGCCACGAGGCAGAAGCAGGTTGCGTGCGTATCCGGCACGAACCTCGACGACGTCGCCGGCGGCACCGAGGCCGTCGACTTCCTGGTTCAGAATCACTTTGCGGTTAGGCATTATTCTTTCCCTCCGATCAGCGAGCTGAGCTCGAGTAGGGCAGAAGTGCCATCTCGCGGGCGTTCTTGACGGCCTTTGCGATGACGCGCTGTTCCTGCACGGTCACACCGGTGACGCGACGTGCACGGATCTTGCCGCGGTCGGAAATGAACTTACGGAGCGTAGCGGTGTCCTTGTAGTGGATGTTCGCCGCTTCGCCCTTCTTGAGCGGATTAGCCTTCTTCTTGATAGGCTTCCGGATCTCTGGCTTTGCCATGAGTATCTCCTGTTAACGAATGTCTCGAAATGTCGTGAAGACGTGGATCAGAACGGGGGTTCATCGGCGCCGGGGTTGCCCCAGCCGCCGTTGCCGCTCTGCGGGTTCGATGATGCCCACGGGTCATTGGCGGGTGCGTTGTTGCCGCCCTGGCTGTAGCCCTGGCGCTGACCGCCCTGCTGGCCGCCCTGCTGAGGATTGTTGCCCCAGCCGGAGGACTGCTGGTTGCCGAAGCCGCCCTGCTGGCCGCCTCCGCCCTGGCTGCCGCCACCGAAGTTGCCGCCGCCACCGCCGAAGTTTCCTCCGCCGCTGGGGCTGTTCTTCGAGACCTGGGCGGTGGCGCGTCGCAGGCTGGGGCCGACTTCGTCGACATCCAGCTCCATGACCGTGCGCTTCTCGCCTTCCTTGGTTTCGAAGGACCGGGACTTCAGTCGGCCCTGAACGATGACCCGCGTACCGCGCTGCAGAGATTCGGCGACGTTCTCTCCCATTTCACGCCACACCGAGCAGCGGAGGAAGAGAGTCTCTCCGTCCTTGAACTCGTTGGCCTGACGGTCGAAGATACGCGGCGTCGAGGCCACGGTGAAGTTAGCGACTGCCGCACCGTTCGGTGTGAAGCGCAGTTCGGGATCGCTGGTGAGGTTCCCGACGACCGTGATGACTGTTTCGCCTGCCATTGAATCTCCTAGAAGCGAGGTAGCTTAAGATGCCTTACTTGGCGTCCGGGCGGAGGATCTTCGTACGCAGAACGGACTCGTTGAGTCCGAGCTGACGATCGAGTTCCTTGGTCGTTGCAGGCTCGGCGTGGAAATCAACCACGACGTAGTAGCCTTCGGACTTCTTCTGGATCTCGTACGCGAAGCGACGACGTCCCCAGATATCCACGTTGTCGACGGTGCCGTTCTCAGCCGGGACAACCTTGATCAGGTTGTTCACGGTGTCAGCCAGCGTCCGCTCTTCGAGGTCGTTATCAAGAATGAGCATGAGCTCGTACTTACGCATATGTCACCCACCTCCTCTGGTCTTTGCGGCCATGGTCGGTCCATGGCAGGAGGGTATATGCACGCCCGCTCCCCGTCTCGTGATCGTCACGAAATGGGAACAGACCTCACTAGTCTAATCGACCGGTGCGCTGACTGTCATGTCCGGATTCGTGCTCTTCCTTACGTCCAGCAGCCCGATGTTCCAGTGCGTCGCCAGGATCGTCGATCTCTTCTCGCCGAGGCGGCGCCGACGCAGCCATGCGACCGCGGATACCTCGCCGGTAGAGGTTCTCACCGGCCATGATCACGACGAGGACGAGAGCGAGCAGCCGCAGCAGGGTGAACAGGGCGACGAAGGTGGACTCGAGTCCCTCATCGACTTCGAATCCCGACACATCGCCGAGTTGGACGGCGACGGCGAAGACCGCCTCGGCGAGGGTCCAGACGATGAGCACCCACCAGCGGCGGACGGACAGGGCGATGAAGGGCAGCAGCCACAGGCTGTCCCAGGGCATGAGTCCCGGCGCAAGCAGCAGGCAGCCGCCGATGAGCAGGCATGCGGCTACGGCCGGGTCGAGACCCGTGCGGCGGACCATGTAGAGGGAGACGGTGACGGCGAGGACCACTCCGGCGCTGACGATGATCCACAGCGTGGCCCAGACGGACACGTCGCCGAGTTCGGCCATGAGCAGGATCGACGCGAAGGATCCGCCGTCGACGGCATCGGAGTACCAGTGGATGATCCGGTCGATCGCGCTGAGATCGACGACGAGCAGCACCGCCGAGGTGACCGTGGCCGCGGCGAGCATCATCCGCGGATTGCGCGCCTTCAGTCCCCGTGCCGGGTTCGGCCCGGTCACCGTCAGGGCGAGGAGCACGAGGAGGGCGAGTGGGTTGATGAACGTCGCGATGCCCAGCAGCACACCGGCCAACCACCCGCGCGGGCGTAGCGGTGGGGTTCCGAAGAAGATGACCATCGCCCACACCGCCAGCGCGAGGGCAATCGGGTCGAGAGTGGAGCCGAGGGTGAAGAGGATGAGCGGGGAGACGAAGACCGCGACCAGCCACCCCCGGAAGCGGGCGAGGACGAGGAGTCCGGCGCCGAGAGCAGCGATCCCTGCGGTGTTGAGCAGGAGCACGACGACCATGAAGAGGGAGACGTCGTTGGTGAACAGCTGGAACAGGTCGACCAGCCGAGCTTCCAGCGGGGCCAGGGCCGCCGCTCCGCCGTGCGCGCGCCCAAGTACCTCGGGGTTGGTGTCACCGAGGAACGCCGTGGACAGAGGACCTGCGCACATCCTCGCCGAGGCGGCCGGCTGTTCGTATCCCGAGCTCAGGCACGGGCCCTGCAGAGCCAGAGCGAGGAAGGTGATGACGCCGAGGACCGCAGCCAGCGCAGAGGCCTGCGCGCTGCGGAACCGGCGACCGGCAGCACCGAGGTGAATGCCGACCGGACCGCCGAGCAGAGGCTCGGCGATCCGGGTGCTGGACTTCGAGGGCATGACTCGAGGTTACCGGTCAGCCGGTGATGTCATCGATGCCCAATCCGCCATCTTCACTGCTGCCGTTTCCGGTGTCTCCACCGCCAGTGTCGCCACCGTCGCCAGAGCCCTTGTCGGTACCGTTGCCACCGGTGTCGCCACCGCCGCCGGAGCCCTTGTTGGAACCGTTGCCGCCACCGGTGTCACCACCGCCGCCGTCATCGGACCCACTGTCCTTACCGTCGGAGTCCTTCGAACCCTCGTCGGAGCCGTCCTTCGAGCCTTCTTCCTTGCCCTTCTCGTCGCCGTCGGAGTCCTTGTTCTTGTCCTCGTCGTCCTTCGGAGTCTCGATCGGAGCCTTCGGCTCTTCCTTCTCCTTGTCCCCGTCGCTGCCGTCGTTGCTGCCCGACGGTGCTTTCGGCTCGGGCTTCGGAGCCGGGGCCGGGTTGGAGTTCTTCGGCTTCGGCTTATCGGGAAGCTCGCCGCGAGCCGGGAACTGTTCGACCTTCTCACCCTGGAGGGCCTTCTGCATGTAGTCGGTCCACACCTGAACGGGGAACGAACCACCGGTGACCTCACCGCGACCGCCGAAGGAGCCGATAGACACGGACTTTCCGTCGACCTCACGATAGAGCACGACCGAGGTGGCGAGGTTCGGTGTGTAACCGGAGAACCATGCGGCCTTGTTCTCGTTCGTCGTACCGGTCTTGCCGGCAGCAGGACGACCGAGGTTCTGGGCGTAGCTGCCCGAACCACCCTGAACGACCTGGCTCAGGGCGTACGAGGTCTCGGCACCAACTGCCTTGTCGAAGACGCGCTTGCCCTTGGTTTCGGCCTTGTACACTTCCTCGTCCTCGGCACCCTTCGTGACCTTCTTGATCGAGTGCGTCTCGTGGTGCACGCCGTTTGCCGCAAAGGTCGCGTACGCCGAAGCCATGTCGATGGGCTTGACGCTGGGCGTACCGAGCACATTGGAGGGGTTCGGGGTCAGACCGATCGAGCAGCCGCCGGTATCCCCGGTCTTCATCTCCTTGTCGGTGCAGTTCTCGCTCAGACCCGCACGTTCGGCGACGTCGACAGTCTTGTCGGGCCCGACCTGCACGTTGAGTGCCGCATAGGCTGTATTGATCGAGGACTGCGTCGCCTTGAGCAGGCTCACCGGGCCATAGCTCGAGCCGCCGAAGTTGCGCACCGGCCACGGCGTGCCGTCGTTGTTGAGCACCGTCGGGCTGGCACCGGGATAGGAATCGGTCAGCCTGACACCGTTCTCCAGACCTGCGACGAGCGCGAATGGCTTGAACGTCGATCCGGCCTGCACATGGCTCTGGGTCGAGGCATTGAACGCCTGATCGAGGTAGTTCTTACCACCGTAGAAAGCTTCGATTCCGCCGTTGTCGGGGTCGATCGAGACGAGTCCGGCCTGCATTCCTTCAGGCTGGTCCTGGGGAAGCGTCTTGATGGCCTGCTCGGCTGCCTTCATACGATCCTTGTCGAAGGTGGTGACGATGTTGTAGCCACCGCGGTCGAGCTGAGCCTCATCGATATCGAGCTTGCGCAGGGCTTCACGACGGACGAAATCCCACATGTAGCCCTTCTGCCCGGACAGCGAGGATTCCTTGTTCTGCTTCTTCACTTCGGGCATCTCGACCTTGGCGGCCTGCTCCTCGGTGATGAAGCCTTCGTCGACCATGTTCTTGACCACGTAGTCGAAGCGGTCCTGATAGGCCTCGGGGTTGTCCGAAGGATCGGCGGCACCCGGGCGCTGGATCATCGCGGCAAGCAGAGCGGACTCGCTGACATTGAGCTCCGAGGCCGGCTTGTCGAAATAGTTCTGAGATGCCACTTCGATGCCGTAGGAACGACGGCCGAGGTAGATGGTGTTGAGGTAGTTCGCGAGGATCTCGTCCTTCGACTGCTGCTGGTCGATCTTGAGCGAGATGAACATCTCCTTGACCTTGCGATCAAGCGAATGCTCGTTCGTGAGGTAGAAGTTCTTCACGTACTGCTGGGTGATCGTCGAACCGCCACCCGCGTACTTATTCGTGGCCACGCCGACGACAGCGCGGGAGAGACCCTTGATCGAGATGCCGCGGTTCTCGTAGAACGAGGTGTCCTCGGCGGCGATCGCGGCCTTCTGCATGGGTTCGGAGATCTCGTCGATCTCCACTGACTTGCGGTCCTCGACCTTGTACTGACCGATCGGCGTCTTGCCGTCGCTGTAGTAGATCGTCGAGGTCTGACCGGTGGCCTCGAGGTTCGGCTCGGGGATGTCCGTTGCGGCATAGCCGATGGCGAACGCCACGCACAGGGCGATGACGAGGCTGAGCCCGCCGACGACGAGTACGCGGATGCTCGGCAGGAAACGGGTCCATCCGCTCACACCCGCTCGCGGGTAGTTGAGCAGGTTCTTCGTATTCCTGCCGATGTTCTTGGCTGTGTGTTGTCCCTTAGCCACCCAAGGTCCTCCAGGTCAGTCAGCCTGCCGCAATGCGTGGCGACGAGGTCCGAAAAAGGTCAAAGACGCCAATCAGTCTCGCACGCATTCATTAGTAGAGGATGAAAAAGTGCTGAGCCTGACGCCCTGCAGACACGCCAGGTTACCGAACCGTTCTCAGAGTAACCCCGCATTCGGCATCTCACCAGGCATTTTACTTGACTGCGGGAGAATCAACCATGACGAGTGCGTGTTTGCTCACATTCAAAATGTCTGCCCGCAGATCAGTGCTCGGCGTCGCCAGCCGGAGCACCTCGACCAGGCGCGCGTACCTTCTCGTTCAAGCGTGCCCGCACTTTTCCGCAGGTGCCGCCAGCCGCGACGCCTCGTTCAAGCCGCCAAGCGCTTTGCCACAGGTATACGGGCTGAAAAGTACTGGGCCGCTTGAACGAGAGTCGCGGCACCGCTCAGCTCTTGAGGTCGAAGTCCGTGTCGGCGTACTCGTTGCCCTCGACGACGGGTTCGCCGCTGAACGGATGCAGCTGGTCTTCGCGGGCGCGCAGCTCGACGCGACGGATCTTTCCGGAGATCGTCTTCGGCAGCTCGGCGAACTCGAGTCGGCGGATGCGCTTGTACGGAGCCAGATTCTCACGGCAGTAGGCGAGGATCGACCGCGCCGTCTCGGCATCGGCCTCGAACTTGCTCGACACCACGACATACGCCTTGGGCACAGCCAGTCGCACAGGATCAGGCGAGGGCACGACGGCCGCCTCGGCGACGGCCTCGTGTTCGATGAGCACGCTTTCGAGCTCGAAGGGGGAGAGCCGGTAGTCGCTGGCCTTGAACACGTCATCGGCGCGACCGACGTAGGTGATGTAGCCGTCCTCATCACGAGAGGCCACATCTCCGGTGTGATAGACACCGCCTTCGAAGGCCTCTGTGGTCTTCTCCGGGTTGCTCCAGTATCCGGTGGTCAATCCGACGGGGCGAGGATCGAGGCGCAGGCAGATCTCGCCCTCGTCGCCTTCCTCACCGGTCGCCGGGTCGATGAGCACGACGTCGAATCCGGGCAGGGCCTTGCCCATCGAACCGTATTTGAGCTCCTGATCGGGCGAGTTGCCGATCTGCAGGGTCGACTCGGTCTGACCGAAGCCGTCGCGGATGAGCACACCCCATTCGCTGTGAACGCGGTCGATGATCTCGGGGTTGAGGGGTTCACCGGCACCGAGAGCTTTCGTCGGGGGATTCTTCAGGTGGCTGAGGTCGGCCTGGATGAGCATGCGCCACACTGTCGGCGGGGCGCAGAAGCTCGTCACTCCCACGCGGTCCATGGTCTCCATGAGGGCGTTGGCGTCGAAGCGCGAGTAGTTGTAGAGGAAGACGCAGGCTTCGGCGATCCACGGGGTGAAGATGTTCGACCAGGCGTGCTTGGCCCAGCCGGGCGATGCGACATTGAGGTGGACGTCGCCGGGTGTCAGTCCCATCCAGTACATCGTCGAGAGATGACCGACCGGGTAGGAGACATGGGTGTGGGCGACCATCTTCGCCTTCGAGGTGGTGCCCGAGGTGAAGTAGAGGAGCATCAGGTCATCGGCGCGCGAGCTGCCCTGAGGGTCGAACTCGGTGCTCTCATCATCGGCATCGGAGTAGCTGTAGTCCTGCTGGCGGGTGGGCTCGCCGCCGACGACGATGCGGACGACTTCGACATCGACGTCATCGAACTTCGCGGCATCCTCGGCGCCGGCGACGACGAACTCGGCCTGACCGCGCTCGGCACGGTCGGTGAGATCGATGGGGCCCAGCTGCGTGGTGGCCGGCATGAGCACGGCACCGAGCTTGATGCCGGCGAGCATCGTCTCCCACAGCTCGACCTGGTTGTTGAGCATGACCATGACATGGTCGCCGCGCTTGATCCCGGCGCGGCGGAAGTGATTCGCCACCTGGTTCGACCGCGCGGAGAGCTCCGCGAAGCTCCACTTGCCCTCAGTTCCGTCCTGTTCGACGATCCACAGAGCCGGCTTGTCGTTGTTCTCGGCGATCTTGTCGAACCAGTCGAGTGCGAAGTTGAAGTGCGTGAGACGCGGCCATTCGAACTGTTCACGCGCGGCCTCGTAATCGCTGCGGAGCTCGATCAGCTTGTCTCGGGCAGCGCGGAACTCCTCGGTCACTGTCATTGTGGTCTCCTCACCTTTCGCCACCGTCACATCATGTGACGTCACACACAAATCTAAACGATTACGAAGCTATCAGCACTGATCAGCCGGTGAGCAGGCGGGGGTCGGTCACTGACCGTGGGATTCCCACCAGGAGCGCAACTCCGCCTCGGCGCGTTCGCGTCCGAGCGGCCCGTGCTCCATCCGCAGCTCGAGCAGATGCTTGTACGCCTTGCCCACCAGCGGTGATGGTTCGATATCGAGGATCGCCATGATCTGCTTGCCGTCGAGGTCCGGGCGGATCGAATCGAGTTCTTCCTGTTTCGCCAGGGACTCGATGCGCTCTTCCAGGTCGTCATAGGCGAACGCGAGCCGATCGGCCTTCCGCTTGTTCCGGGTGGTCACGTCCGCACGGGTGAGAATGTGCAGCCGCGAGAGCAGCCGTCCCGCGTCGGTGACATAGCGGCGCACCGCCGAATCCGTCCACCCGGCATCGCCGTAGCCGTAGAAGCGCAGATGCAGTTCGACGAGGCGGCCGACCGCCTTCGTCGTGTCCTTGTCGAAGCGCAGCGCCTTCATCCGCTTGGCCGTGAGCTTCGCACCGACCGCGTCGTGATGGTAGAACGTCACGGCACCGCCGGGCTGGAAACGCCGAGTGGCGGGTTTGCCGACATCGTGCATGAGCGCGGCGAAACGCACGACGAAGTCCGGCACGCGCAGGCGCTGCGGATCACCGTCGGCCATTCCGGCCTCCTCTTGAGCCGCGGCATATCGGCTCTCGAGTTCGACTGCCTGACGCAGCACGGTCAGCGAATGCTGGTAGACGTCCTTGTGCCGATGATGCTCATCGGTCTCGAGCTGCAGTCCGGACACCTCGGGGAGGACATGGTCGGCGATTCCGGTGCGCACGAGCAGGTCGATTCCGGCGACCGGATCGATGCCGGTGATGAGCTTGACGAGTTCGACCTGGACGCGTTCGGCGGAGATGATCTCGATCCGATCGGCCATCGCCGTCATCGCCTCTTCCACCTCAGGCACTGGGTCGAGCCCGAGCTGAGAGGTGAACCGGGCCGCGCGCATCATCCTCAGCGGATCATCGGAGAACGAGTCCGCGGCGGCCCCGGGGGTGCGGATGCGACCGGCGATGAGGTCGTCGAATCCATGATGCGGGTCGACGAACGTCTTCGAAGGCAGCCGGATCGCCATCGCCCCGATCGTGAAGTCGCGGCGGACAAGGTCGGCGTCGAGGTCCGTGCCGAAGGCGACCACAGGTTTGCGCGAGTCCTCTTCATAGGCTTCTGCGCGGTAGGTCGTGATCTCGATCTGCACACCGGACTTCACGGCCCCGATGGTGCCGAATTCGCGTCCGATGTCCCAATGTGTGTCGACCCAATCGGAGATCAGTCCGAGGATGTCGTCGGGGTGAGCATCGGTGGTGAAGTCAAGGTCGGGCATGGGGCGACCGAGCAGCGCGTCACGGACGGAACCGCCGACGAGGGCGAGTTCGAAACCGGCTGAGGAGAACCTCTGACCCAGCGGGCCGAGGATGTGCTCGAGTTCGTCGAGCTTGTCGTGCAGTCGGTTGTGCGCGGTCTGCGGATCCACCGAGCTCCTTCAATTCTTCAGATCTCTGCTCTTGCCCATGGGAACTCGTCTCCCGCGTCCAGGCGTGAGTTCCGGTCTCCATAAGCCTACCGGGAGCAGATGACACGAAACTTCCAAGCTTCGCCTACTAAGGTAGGAGAATGACCACACCGATGCCCAAGCCGGGACCCCGCACGTCCCGCCGCACCACAGTGGAGGAGATCTCCGCCGGTGGCATCGTTGTCGACTTCTCTCACCCGTTGCTGACCGTGGCCGTCATCGCGCGCATCAATCGCGCCGGCCGGATCGAATGGTGCCTCCCCAAGGGGCATCTCGAAGGAACGGAGACCCCCGCCGAGGCGGCTCGCCGTGAGGTCGAAGAGGAGACCGGGATCGCGGGGCAGATCATCTGCCCGCTGGGAACCGTCGACTACTGGTTCACCGTGACCGGAATCCGGATCCACAAACTCGTCCACCATTTCCTGCTGCGTGCACAGTCGGGGACTCTGACAGTGGATAATGATCCTGACCAAGAAGCGATCGATGCGGCGTGGGTGCCCTTCAATGACCTGCGTTCGCGACTGTCGTTCGCCAATGAGCGCCGAATCGTCGCCGCCGCCCGACCGATGGTGTCCCGACTGGAGCAGTGAAACCCATTCCCATCCGCCGACTGCGATTCCTCACCGCCCTGCTGAGCACGCTCCTGCTGCTCGCAGGGCCGGTTTTCGCATATCCGCTGCTCGATGCCGCCCCGGCCGCAGCCAGCACCGATGCGAATACCGACGCGGACACCGATGCGAAGAAAGATGAGGTCTCGATCACCCTCGACGAGGTGACTCCGTGGATCGATGACAAGGGCACGCTGACCGTGCGGGGAACGATCTCGAACACGACGAAGAAGGCGGTCGAGAAGCCGAGCCTGAGCCTGCAGATGTCGACTCGCAAGCTCGATTCCGAATCCCGCCTGACCTCCTGGAAGCAGGGACAGGCACAGCACCGCACCGTCGCCGATCTCGAGCATGATGGAACCGAAGCGAGGAAGAAGGCGAAGAAGGACAAGGACGCCGATTCCGATGACAGCTCGGGAATCACCCTCGACACCTCGTTCGACGACACCATCGATCCCGGCACCTCCGCGGAATTCACCTTCCGCGTGCCCGCCGATGACCTCGACCTGAGCAAGTCCTCACCCGTGAGTTCCTGGGGCCCGCGGGGGCTGGCGGTTCAGCTCGGCGACGACACCGGTCTGCGGGCCTCTGCGCTCGGCTTCACCACGTGGTACCCGGATCCGGAGTTCGATCAGACGAAGATCAGCCTGCTCGCTCCCGTCACTCTGCCCGGCCATTCCGAGGGCGGACTCATCCCTTCCGACCGGCTCGATGCCGCCATTGCCGAAGGCGGTTCGCTCGACACGATCGCAAAGCTGCTGGAACACAGAGAGCTCGCTCTGGCGATCGACCCGCGAATCATCGCATCCTTCGAAGCCGCGATCGCCGAACCGCCTCCCGCCGACGCACCGGAGGAGACCGAAGAACCCGACGGGGGAAGCGGTGAGGAGACTCAGTCGCCACCGGTCGGAGCGCCGGAGAACGATGACGCCGATTCCAGCGGTGCCGAACTCGAAGCCGCAGAGAAGCAGCGCAAACGCCTCGATTCCTGGTATCAGGACTTCGTGGAGGCGGCACAGAAGCACACGGTCGTCGCTCTGCCCTATGGCGATCCCGATCTCAGTGCTCTGCGCGGGACGAAGATCGACCGACTGAGCTCCTTCGCTCAGAAGCAGCGCGAGATCGTCAAGGACGTCTTCCCCGATGCCCGCACGGACATCGCTTGGCCGGTTGCCGGAAGTGCGACGAAGAACGGGCTGCGGGCACTGAAGAAGTCCGGAAATTCCACCGCGATCCTCAGCGATGGTCAGCAGCCTTCGATCACCGGCATCCACGATGATGCGCATTCGCAGACGACGATCACTGACGATGGCGAGTCGACGATCGACACTCTCATCTCGGATACGAAGCTCACTGACATGAGCGCCGAGGCGATCGCCGAGGACAACCCGGCCGGGGCACTGTCAGAGCTCGTCGCGGAGTCCGCGGTGATCCAATCCGAGGCGCCCTACCGCACTCGCAGCCTGTTCGTTCCGCTCCCACGCGCGGCCGCCTCGGCGAATTGGGAGCAGACCGTCGAGGAACTGAGCTCGGCACCGTGGATCGCTCCCACCGGAGTCGACAAGATCCTCGATTCCGGTTCCGAGGCGCGCGGGCTGCTGCGGACGGATGCCGACGCTCCGCACATCCGCAAGAGGGCCGTGGAATCGCTGGCCATGACCCGGGAGAACCAAGCGGACTTCAACAGCGTCTTCAGTGACCGTGACAGCGCCGATATCCGGCTCGACCGCGAACTCCTCACCTGCACCTCGGCGGCGTGGACCCTGGGCCGGAACGCGAACATCTGCGCCGGTCAGGCCCGCGAGCAGAGCGAGAATCTCATGGACAGCCTGCACCTGCGCAAGGGATCGTCCGTCCTCCTCGTCACCGGCGAGAAGACGACGATTCCGGTCACGATCGTCAATGATTCCCCCGCCGAGGCGACGTTGAGGATCCGGATGAAGCCGAACACTCCGCAGCTGCGGGCGCAGGAGACGGAGACCGTCAAGGTGCCTGCCGCGGAGACGATGCGTGTGGACGTGCCCGTCGAGGGCCTCGCCAACGCCGATGTGCCGACGACGATCGAGATGGTCACCGCCGACGAGGTGGTCCTGCCCAAGCAGGAATCACTCATGGTTCGGGTCCGCGCCGATTGGGAGAACATCGGCACCGCTGTGATCGGATTGGCCCTGGCCGTGGTGTTCGTGATCGGCTTGATCAAGACCATTTCTCGGGGGCGACCGAAGATCCCCGAACAGCAGCTGGCCGATGCGATGGCCCGCGCCAAGACCGACGACCCCGAAAAGAGGTAGAGCGTGTCCAGCTTCTCATCCCTGGCCCGGTCCTCGGCGATCATGACCGCCGGCACCATGACCTCGCGTGTGCTCGGTTTCGTCAAAGCCTCGATGCTGGCCATGGCGATCGGAGTCACGGCGGTCCAGGCCGATGCCTTCGATATAGCCAACAAGGTGCCGAACACCCTTTACATGCTGCTGGCCGGCGGTGTGGTCAATGCTGTCCTCGTCCCGCAGATCGTGCGTGCCTCCAAACGGGAAGACGGCGGTGCCGACTTCACGAACCGACTGTTGACGCTGTCGTTCCTGCTCCTTGCCGGTGTGAGCATCATCGCCACCGCTGCTGCCCCGCTGCTCGTCTGGCTCTATTCTTCGGGGTGGAGCGAGGAGCAGATGGCGCTGGCTACGGCTTTCGCCTTCTGGTGTCTGCCGCAGCTGTTCTTCTACGGCCTCTACACGCTGCTGGGCCAGGTGCTCAATGCGAAGTCGTCGTTCGGTCCCTATATGTGGGCACCGGTGCTCAACAACGTCGTCGCGATCGCAGGACTTGCCGTCTTCATCCTCATCTTCGGCACGAACAATGCGTCTCCGCACGGGCTCGACACCTGGACCCCGGACAAGATCGCCCTCATCGCCGGAACGGCGACCCTCGGCGTCGCGGCTCAGGCGCTCATCCTCATCTGGCCGCTCAAGCGTATCGGCTTCAAGTACAAGCCGACATTCGGATTCCGGGGAGTCGGACTCGGCTCGGCCGGCAAGGTCGCCTTCTGGACGTTCGCAGCCATGCTCATCGGCCAGATCGGCTTCCTCATCATCTCCCGCGTCGCCTCGGGGGCTTCGATCCCCGGCGACGGAAACGCTTCGAACGCCGCTTATACGAACGCCTACCTCGTGTTCATGCTCCCGCATTCGCTCATCGCGGTCTCTCTGGCCACGGCACTGTTCACCTCTCTGGCCAAGAACGCGGCCGAGGAGGACACCGAGGCTGTCGTCGGCGACTTCTCGATGGGTGTGCGGATGGTCGGGATGGTCAACACCTTCGCCCTCGCCGCCCTCGTCGTCCTCGCCTCACCGGTGGCGATGATCATTGCCGGTCCTGGTCGCGAACAGGCCATGGCCATCGGTCTGGTCATCATCACGATGGTCTTCGGCCTCGTTCCCTTCAGCGCGAACTATCTCGCGCAGCGGGTGTTCTACGCCTACGGGGATGCGAAGACCCCGTTCCTCATCCAGCTGCCGCAGATCATCTTCCAGTCCCTGGCCGTCCTCTCGGTATCGATCTTCCCGAAGTCGGTGACGGTGGCGATCATCGGTCTCGTCATGAGCCTCGGCTATCTGATGGCGATGATCATCTCGTTTGCGGTCCTGAAGAAGCGCCTCGGCGCCATCGACCTGCGCGGAATCCTCACCTCGCACATGAAGTTCCTACTCGCTGCGATCGTCGCCGCAGGCGCTGGGTTCGGTCTGCTCTACTTCTTCCCGAACTTCGCCTTGGCAGGACGCTGGCAGGCGTTCATCACCACGGCTGCCGTCGGCACCGTGATGCTCCTGTTCTTCATCGGAGCTTGTTATTTGCTCAGAGTCAGAGAGTTGCATTCGATTATTGGCGTGGTAGCTGGAAAACTAAGGAAAACAGCCTGAGCCCCGTCAATCCCCACCGGAGGTGGTCGCCCTGATCGATATCGAACCCGGCATGGTGGTGGCCGGCCGTTATGTCGTATCGACCGTCGACCGCCGATGGCTTCCCGAAAAGCCCGAGGTCGGTGCCGTCTGTACCGGACTCGATGCGATCCTCGATGAACCCGTGCTCATCCTCGTCGCCGATGCCGACGGTTCCAACGACGTCCTCGAAGCCGCCCGTCGTGTGTCGATCCTCGGTGACCCGCGCATCGCCCCGACCCTCGACGTCGGCCATTCCAACGGACTGGACTACATCGTCATCAAGCGCATCGCGGTGACGCCGTTCAACCAGATCCTGCCCCGTTCGCCGTTGCCCGTCGACGCCGCCTGCGCACTCATCGGCGAGGTCGGCTCGGCGCTAGTGACCTCCGCCAGGCGGGGACTGTTCCACATGTTCCTGCGTCCGAGTCTGGTCGGTCTGACGTCGAAGGGTGCGGTGGTCATCGCAGGCATCGGCATCGATGCGGCACTGGCGCTGGACACCGGGCTCGTCGAGCAGAAGGACTACACGCCGACAAAGGCCTCACGTAGAGACGCCCTCGCGCTCGTCCAGCTCTTCTACACGGCTCTGACCGGATACTGGCCCGGCGAAGAGGCATTCGACGGCATTCCACCTGCGGAGAAAGAGAACGCCCGGATCGCCCGGGCGCAGGCGCTCAACCCCGAGGTCCCTGACAGACTCGATGATTTCGTCAGTGGAATCATCACAGGTTCGGATCCCGGTCCGGGTTCGGTCGCCGAGGTTCTCGGCTATATCGACAAGTGGGACCCGGAACTGCTGCGCTACGTCAATCGCGCTCCGGTGGCGGAGAACGAGAATCTGTTCGATCAGTTGCCGCGCAGCTTTGATGAGGCCACCAGCCTGCCCGCTCCACGTTCGAAGACCATCGGGCCCGGTCCCGGCGGTTCGACCAGCGCCAGCGAAGATCAGGTGCAGGCCGCCCTGGTGCGCATCGGAATCACTCGTCCGGGAACGCGGGGACTGGCGGCCGGAGTGGTCGGAAGCACCACGGGCCGGTATGCCGACAGGATGCAGATGCGCGAGGCCTCGAGCTTCCCGATTGCGAAGGAACAACTCGACAGCGCCGCTCAGGACTGGGAGGAATGGCAGCCGGAGCAGACGTACTCGGAGTATTCGGAGTATGCGGAGCACGAATACGACGAGAACCTCACGACCCCGATCATGAGCCGGGAAGACGATTCGGATCCTGACACTCAGGCACTTGAGATCGTCCCCGAGAACGACGACGAAGGCGATGAGAACGATACTCGCGTGATCATGGACGGCGAGGACGAGGACGACGGTTCCTGGTTCCTCGGCGGCATGTTCGAAACCAATGAACAGCAGCGCGAGCATCAGCGACGCGAGTATGAACGCGAACGGCGGATCGCGAAGGCCAAGGAAGACGAAGCGCGCAGGCGGCTTGCCGCCTTCGAGGCGAGTTCGGCTGCCCGTCAGCAGGAAGCCAATGCTGCCGCACCGCCGAAGGAGATGCGCCGGCTGTCCCCGGACTCCGTTGACGATCGCAGTGCAGTCGACAACCGGAACACCGGTGGTGAGTCCCGCGCCGAGGCGGCTGAGGGCTCCGAATCTGTGCGCCCTGCTGAGCGCAAGGCCGGGAAACCGCGCCAACAGCACAGCGATTCGACCGGTGCAGCCCAGGCTGGGTCTGTGAAGAACCGAAACAAGGCTGCCGGGACAGCAGGTGCCGCGGCAGCAGGCGTTGCCGGTGCTGCCGCGGCTGCGGGCGCTGCAGCCAAGTCCTCCGGTTCAGCGGCTTCGAGCTCCGCACCCGCAGCTGCCTCAGCCACGGCAGGGGGTGCCGGCACCGGTGGTGCTGGCGGTAGCGCGGCTTCCGGCGGTGCTGGCAGCGGTTCGGGTGGAGCAGGCCCCGACGAGCGGGATCCAGCCGCCACTCGGAAACCCTTCCTGTGGCTGGTTCTCGGCCTCGCGGTCGTTGCCGCAATCGTGCTCGGCATCGTCATCATCGGCTTCAACTCGGGAGACGAGAGGTCCACTCCGGTCTCCGAGACGTCCGCAGCGAGCGAGCAGCCGACGAAGAAGGAAGAGAAGAAGACTCCGAAAGCCGATCCTCCGAAGATCAAGACCGTCGAATCCCTCGACCCCGAAGGCGACGGATCGGAACACGACAGTGAAACCGAGAACGTCATTCCCAAGGCCGAAGGATCCTGGAACACCGACCGGTACAACTCGGCGAGCTTCGGCAATCTCAAATCCGGTGTCGGTCTGCTCTTCGAGTTCGAGGACGAGTCCACCATCAGCAAGGTGAAGGTGGCGTCGGGGAACTCCGGAGGCAAGTTCGAGATCCGTGACGGGGACGACCCCGAGGACGCGAAGGTCATCGGCGAAGGCGTCTTCGATGCGGACGGCGCCGTCACCGTGGAGTTCGATGAAGACGTCGAGACGGACAAGCTCATCCTCTGGGTCACTGAACTTCCGCAGACCGATGGCGGCTATAAGGCCACCATCAGCTCTGTGAAGTTCTTCTGAACCGACCAGCAGTTCCTCGTACCCTGATGCCGGACAGGATGCGGGTGCGGAATAGTCCGCGGCACCGTACCGTTATAGATACGAACGTCAATTCGCGCGGCACTCCGCGGCGCGCTGAGCACAGCAGATAGAAGCAGGGAACTTTTCACATGACTGATACTCAACTGGTGATCATCGGATCGGGGCCAGCCGGCTACACCGCGGCCGTCTACGCGGCCCGTGCGAACCTCTCGCCGGTCGTCATCGCAGGATCGGTGACCGCAGGCGGCGAACTGATGAACACCACCGACGTCGAGAACTTCCCTGGATTCCCCGCCGGTGTGCAGGGGCCCGAACTCATGGAGAGCATGCGAGAGCAGGCTGAGAAGTTCGGTGCCGAGGTCATCTACGACGATGTCGAGACCCTCAAACTCAACCCGGGTGCTCACGAGATCGAGACCGCTCTGGGGGCGCGCTACACAGCCAAGGCCGTGATCCTGGCAACCGGCTCGGCGTACCGCGAGCTCGGACTGCCCAACGAGAAGAAGCTCTCCGGGCACGGAGTCAGCTGGTGCGCCACCTGTGACGGATTCTTCTTCCGTGATCAGCACATCGCTGTCATCGGCGGCGGCGACTCCGCACTCGAGGAGGCCACCTTCCTCACCCGCTTCGCGTCCAAGGTCACGCTGGTCCACCGTCGGCAGGAGATGCGTGCTTCGCAGGCCATGCAGGACCGCGCGAACGCCGATGAGAAGCTCGAGTTCCTCCTCGACTCCGAGGTCGCCGAAGTCCACGGTGAAGATTCCCTCACCGGGCTGACCATCCGCAACACCGTCACTGGGGAGACCTCAGAACTGCCGGTGACCGGCATGTTCGTGGCTATCGGTTCCGACCCGCGCACAAGCCTGTTCGCCGATCAGCTCGAGATGCGCGCCGACGGGTACCTCAGCGTCGACGGTCGCACCTCGAAGACGTCTGTCGAGGGCGTCTTCGCAGCAGGCGACGTCATCGACTCGGTCTATCGTCAGGCCATCACTGCTGCCGGTTCGGGCTGCTCGGCCGCCCTCGACGCCGAACATTACCTCGGCGACCTCGAAGCTGCTTCAAAGCCCGCCATGGCGGAGGCAGCAGTGGCCGAAGCCTCAGTCGCTTCCTGATCCCGAAACGCCCGCTCGTAACGCTGCGCTTGACAGCACAGCGGGCCGAGCGAATAGGCCCGGGAATGAAAGATCCAGCTCCACTGTTCTGATAGAGACATTCGTTGTGAAGGAAGGTTACTCATGTCGACAGAAGTCACTGATGCCACGTTCGAAGAGAACGTACTGAAGTCCGACAAGCCCGTACTCGTCGATTTCTGGGCTCCTTGGTGCGGCCCCTGCCGTATGGTCAGCCCCATCGTCGACCAGATCGCCGAAGAGCACGGAGACAAGCTCAACGTGGTCAAGGTCAACACTGACGAGAATCTCGAGACCGCAAGCACCTATGGAATCACCTCGATTCCGGCGCTCTACGTCTTCAAGGACGGCGAAGTCGCCAAGACCATCATCGGCGCACGTCCGAAGCCCGCTCTCGAGGATGAGCTCTCCGACTTCATCTGATCGAGTTCTAAGGCGCCTGTTGTAGTATCAACGGGCGCCTTAGGCATTTCTGAGCGCCGCTGAACACTGTCCCTCGAAACGCATCACCTACGATTGGCAACGCATTGACGAACACGAACTTACCGCGCTATTCGCGTGGCGACATTTCCGAGATGCTGCCCAATATCAAAGCTCAGATGGCCCGTTTGGGGCTCCATGTCGGTGATACCGAGACCGCGGACTTCGATCGAGCCTTTGAGCTGGGCGTCCGCCAGTTCCAGCAGGATCGGGGAATCCTCTGCGACGGTGTGTTGGGTCCTGAGACGTTTTCTGCGCTGGAGCAGGCCCGATATCAGTTGGGTGACCGTGTGCTCCGATTCGACCCCGTCAGGGTGCTGACAGGCGATGATGTCGTCGACCTCCAGACCAAACTCGCCGGCCTGGGGTTCTATCCAGGTCGTATCGATTCCGAGTACGCGTCTCTGACCGAGGCAGCGGTCAAGGAACTGCAGATGAGTTTGGGTACGAAGGTCGACGGTGTCACGGGACCACAGACTCTGCGCGGACTCAACGCGATCGACCGCAACCAGGACACCGGCAATCTCTTCGCGCTTCAGGAACGTGCACGTGTGGCAGCCTCGGGCACATCCCTCGTCGGCCGCACTTTCGTCATCGAGGCCGCAACTACAGTTGTAGATTTCCAGACGTTGCCGATGACCGACGAGCAATCTGCCCTCGAACGTCAGATCACTTCAGACATAGCAAGTCGCCTTGTCGGTCGTTTGGAAGCCATCGGAGCGGGGGCTCTTCTCCTTGAAGGCGATGCTGTCGAGGTCAATCGTGCAGATATACTCGGTGCATCTGCGGTCATCACCGTCACGGCAGATGTCAGCAAGTCCAAGGATGCCAACGGACTGGCAACTTTCTACTTCGGCCACGAACGTCAGGCGGATCTCAACTCGCCCACAGGGCAGAAGCTGGCGGAGCTGATCCAAGGCGAACTGGTCGCACGGACCGGAATGCTGGACTGCCGCACGCATGCGCGCACGTGGTCATCACTCAAACGACTGAAGACACCGAAGGTGCATGTCGTCAGCGGTTACCTCACCAACCCTGACGATCTCGAGAATCTCAAGGATCCGCATGTCAGAGACGCGATTGCCGACGGCATAGCCGCTGCGCTCCAGCGCCTCTACATTCTTGAGGACAAAGATCCGCAGACTGGCACACTCAGTCTCGATGCCATCAAGGCGCTGAACTAGTCACCCAGCTTCAACCTCGCTGCCTCCAGAGCCGTGCTTCTTGAATAGGAGCACGGCTCTTCTCGCCTCATTCTTGGCCCTCTGGAGACAAAGCACCAGACGACTAACCACAGAGAACAGGCGCTCTCTTCAAGCACCGAAGACGGGTTGATACAACTCAGGGACAACACCTACAACGGACAACGGTCGACCCGCACTAACCCGGCGCAGCGCGCGTACCGAACCCTACCGACCTCCCAGCATGGGCTCGGGAGAGCTATGTTTCACGTGAAACGACAGCCTGGGTAGACTTCAATCGACGAATCGCCCGAGCCACAAGGGCCCTCCTGTGAGGAGCAAAGCCATCTGGACGACTGCCTGCTCATTGAAACTCTCGGCCACAACCTCGCGTAGCTTCGCAGCGACCATACACACGAACTGACTTGCTCTCACACGACAACGAAAAAGGCTAGTCCAGTTCCGTCGTTCCACGTGAAACCATACGAGCTTTCCGATGGCGCAAGACCAATGACTATAACAACACCCAGAAACCCCGGCTGACATCACGGCATCCTTATGACGTCGAACTAACCCGCCCTTCACTGCCCATGCATTTTCGGGGACACCGGCTCTAATCACGTCGACAGCGCCATCATTGCGAACAGGCGATTCACTGGACCAGCCAGAGACGGTAGTCGACAGTACTCGCGTTCGGCACATCGAAATATGAGGTATCGGGGCGTTGAGAGTCCCTGACCCTATACTAATTACATCCAGTACTAATAGGGCTGTTCGTTCAGCTAAAAGACGTGTGTTGAATAGCAGCGCGTCTCTTATCAGTGCTCGGTTGTTTCACGTGAAACAACGAAGCGAAGAGGCCGTAGTTTCGACGATGACCCCCTGAGTTGGGGATATGACCTGGGCGCAGAACATGATCTAGTTCCCGCCTCAGCCCAGCAGACTGAAATAACCAGAAGTTCTATCCCACCCGCATACGCCTCATTACCCGGAGAACAGCTGTATTCGCGTCGAGCAGATGCGCGAACCAGCCGTGCGATGGTATTCGCCAGCACGTGTTTCACGTGAAACGTACGTTACACAGGAAGCTAGTCGTGAGCAGATCACCGGTAGGGGGTGATCATCTCGCAAGGGCACCGATAGTGGACTGAGCACGCACGAGCCATACGACGCCTTCCCACGCAACACAAAGCGAAACAGCACCGGCGCTCGCATGATGCCAACTTTGGGAGATTACGACACACTCGACACCGGCAAAGAATGGGCAACCACAACGTTGTAACAATGATGCTGGTGCCGACTACTTCTTTCGGTGCACTTTGAGAGGCAGCTCGTTGCATCTTAATCGGTTGAAACGAGGTTCCACGTGAAACCTCGCCATATATCCAATTCATCACCAGACGAAGAGCACTGGTTCCGTGAAGATCGTTGAAAGTACAAACCAAGTCACAACCCCTGAGTTCAGTGAGTCCTCCCATTTGGTCTCATCTACTCCTGTGAATAGAAGCTACGTGGGCCCCCGAGGAAAGATGCCGTTGACGTATTTCAGTGCCTTGTGGAGCGGTGACCACCGGTGGTCAGCTATTGATTCGCCACTAAACCACACGCCGCAACCTTGAACTGCAGAAGTGTTGGTCTGAACAAACGAGCCCTAAGACACGGTGTCTTTTGATGAATGCCATTCGACTGACAGCTGTTTCACGTGAAACACCACTCGCACGTTACCCCTGGTGCTTTATACCCGCGAACACTTTGCTGGATCATATCCAACCCCCGTCGGATCCGTATTCACGCTGATCCTCTATCCCGCGCAACCCGAATATGCCGCTACAGTGGTCCATACTCTGCCTGCTAACGGCAATCCAACAGCTGGAAAAGGAGCTGGCGGAAGCGGAAGGGGAGCTTTGAATGCCTCTCAATGTTTCCGACATGGGTTCTCTCAAGAAGAGACATGCGTGGCCTGAGAATCCCACATCACCACTCGATTCACCGTCAGCCGATTGATGCGATCACAGTCCTAGCAGCGTTCCAGATCGCACTTCACCTATCTAGTCACCACAGACTCCCGGACGCATCAAACACGGTTTCACGTGAAACAGAGAATCAGCCCGTGCGTCTTCGGAGAGTGACGGAGACGCTTGAGAACCAACATACCGCGTTCGAGTCTAAGGAGACTCAGTAGGGCCCGGATGTCGTTGTGGATAGCCGCGCTGTCTGTTGCGCAGCCATAGCACCGGCCTGTTTCACGTGAAACAAGGACCGGTACACGCGCCATGCCTACCCTCCAGCAAGTATCCCAGGCCATCCGCAACCAAGACCCGGCTGCTCCAGGGGAAGCTCCGACAACTGATCCGTCCCGTCTGTTTCACGTGAAACAAGACTTCAGGAAAGTTCCACTCGCAATGAAGACCACATCCCACGGTATCGGGCCACCTGCCCGCATCAATGAGGCTATGGATTCCTGGAGTCCACCTCTTGACAGCGGAACATGCTCGCTCAGCAGGGCGCACATGGCAGCTGCACGAGTCACCTCTGTGGACCGTCATACTAGGCTTCTTCTGAATGCATCTCGTCTGTTTGCCAGAGAAGCTCGAATTCCATCAACAACCGCGTTCAATGGATGGAGAGCCGACGGCGAACGAACCTACAGTCGCGCCGTTTCACGTGAAACGGTGTGAACGCCATTGCACAAGCGAGAGAGTGGCCTATTACTGTCAATAGCGAAATGGTGGATACCGGCGCGTTGAATTGATCCGACGGCCTCAACCAAGTTCCGCATAATGGAAATGGGCTTCGGGGCGAACACCCCGAAGCCATCTTCGCCTAGAGCAAGCCGCTCAGAGCGCGTCCTCGTTCGGGATACCCAAAAGACCGAGAATACGGTCGAGGTCCTCTTGGTTCGCGAACTCCACACTCAGCTTGCCCTTGCGTTTGCCAACGGAGATGTTCACCTTGGTGTCGAGTCGATCACCCAAACGTTCAGCTACAGCGATGAACTCAGGGGCCACCTTCGTCGTTGCACGTGAAACATTGATGGAGTCGCCTCGGTTGAGCAGCACGACAGCTTCTTCCGATGCCCTGACGGACAGACCCTCAGCAACGATCCGCTGCGCCAGCACTTCCATATGCTCCGGATCGCGCAGGCCGAGAATCGCTCGAGCGTGACCGGCCGAGATGACGCCGGCAGCGACCCGTCTCTGCACCAGAGGAGGAAGACGCAGCAGACGCAGGGTATTGGAGATCTGAGGACGAGAACGCCCGATACGCTCGGAGAGTTCTTCCTGCGTACACCCGAAGTCCTCGAGCAGCTGGCCATAAGCCGCTGCCTCTTCAAGCGGATTGAGCTCTGCACGATGCAGGTTCTCCAAAAGCGCATCACGGAGAAGGTCTGTATCTTCGACATACCGGATGATTGCCGGAATCGTCGACAGACCAGCGTCCTTCGTCGCGCGAAGACGCCTCTCACCCATGATGAGCTCGAAGCGCGAGCGGTCGCTCGGCTTCTGCCTGACTACGACAGGCTGAAGGACACCGATCTCACGAATGCTGTGGACCAATTCCGCCAGCAGATCTTCATCGAAGACCGTTCGCGGCTGCCTGGGGTTCGCATCGATGAGATCGACATCGATCTCACCGAATTCGGTATCCGGAATCGACTCGACACCTTCGAAATCGTCGAGTTCGCCCTCATCGGCAGTCTCTACGGTGTCGGAGTCACCCGGCTGTCCGATTGAAGCTGAACTGCTCGTCCCGCTATCGGATTCGGAAGCTGTCGAAGGTTCTGATTCCGAGGCCGCCGCCGGACGGGTCTCGTCTAGGGCATCCACTGCCTCTGATTCGACTACATTCGTAGTAGCAACATGCTCGTCAACTCCGCTGAGTCCGGACTGACCTTCTTCATCCGCCTCGTTGTCAGCATGGCTTCGCCCAGATGACGTGTATACGCCGGGATGCGTTTCTCGAACATCAT
This sequence comes from Brevibacterium sp. Lmc1, assembly GCF_057654315.1. Lineage (NCBI taxonomy): Bacteria > Bacillati > Actinomycetota > Actinomycetes > Micrococcales > Brevibacteriaceae > Brevibacterium > Brevibacterium sp. Lmc1. The sequence goes on from NZ_CM172803.1 coordinate 4,198,828, forward strand.
CCTCGGCCGACGATGCCGATGCAGTTGCCGAAGTGGCCTCTGGGACCTGAGAGTCATTGACGAGGTCAGAACTCACGTCAACAGCTTCATTGTCAGCCACTTGAACCGAAGTGGAATCAGCAGACGAACTCGCCGCCGGAGTCTCGACATCGCCTGAGCCCGTTGCTGCGTCAGAAACCGCATCGGGGGATGAGGTTTTCCGAGTCGTCTTCTTCGGCGCTGCAGACACCTTCTCTGGGCTTTCAACTGGGGAGTCAGAGGAGGAACCGGACCGCGACTGAGCAGAAGACCCAGACTTCGACTTAGACGCCGTCGATTCGGCGGCAGCGGAAGTTCTGGAAGAACCGGTCCCGGCTGCCTTCGGTGCGCTCGTCTTCGGTGCGCTCGACTTCGCCGTCGATGCCTTCGTTCCCGTCGTCTTGGAGGCTGTCGTCTTCGTCCCTGTCGACTTAGACGTAGTCGACTTAGTGGCGGTCGACTTCGAACCCGCGGGCTTGGAACCAGAGTTCTTGGACGACGTGGACGACGCAGCTTTGGCCGTTCCCGATTTTGTCGCCCCGGCCTTCGCCGACCCGGCCTTCGAAGATGCTGTCTTCGAGGCAGCCGCCTCAGTCTCAGTATCTGCCCCGGAAGTCGTGGACGGCGATCGAGTCGTCCCGGATGCCTTCGGCTTGCGTCGTCGGGACGACTGCATCGACGCCGCTGGGTCCGTGCGCGCAGTGCGTGACGTCTTCGTCTCGCTCTCGCGTTTGCCGTCTTCCGAGTTCCCTCCGGAGAAGAACACATCGACCGGACGATCATTGGAGTTCGCGTCGGGAATCAATGCTCCGAGTCCGCGCCCCAGGCCCCTCTTTTTGCGTTCAGCCACGACTTACTCCTCGATTCGCAATTTCTTCGGCGGCTTCCCGATAGGACAGGGCACCGCTGGAATGCGGGTCATATGAGATCACGGTCTGGCCATAGCTCGGTGCTTCGGAGATCCTCACCGAACGCGGAATGGCAGTACCGAGGACCTGCTCCGGGAAGTGAGTGCGCACATCCTCAGCGACCTGAGCACTGAGGTTCGTCCGTCCGTCATACATCGTCAGCAGAATCGTCGTGATCGCCAATTCGGGATTGAGGTGCTTCTGGATGAGCTGGATGTTCTTCAGCAGCTGGCTGAGGCCCTCGAGTGCGTAGTATTCACACTGGATCGGGATGAGGACCTCGCGAGCGGCCACGAAAGCGTTCACCGTCAGCAGACCGAGGCTGGGCGGGCAGTCGATGATGATGTAGTCGACGCGGTCTCCCGCTGCTTCCTCCTCCTTGAGGTAGATGCCCAGGGCACGTTGCAGTCGCTGTTCACGTGCGACGAGAGACACGAGTTCGATCTCCGCGCCGGCGAGGTCGATGGTGGCCGGTACGCATTTGAGAGTGTCGAAGTCCGGACACTGCGCCACCGCCTCGCGCATGGGAACGTCATCGATGAGGACGTCATAGATGCTCGTGACCTCGGAATAGTGGTCGATGCCCAGGGCGGTGCTCGCGTTTCCCTGCGGATCGATGTCGATGAGCAGCACATTGAGCCCCTGATTGGCCAGGGCCGCTGCGATGTTCACCGCCGTCGTGGTCTTTCCGACGCCACCCTTCTGGTTCGCGATCGTGAAGATACGGGTCGAGTCCGGCCGTGGAAAGGTTGTCTGCGACAGTCGATCCGCTCGCCGGTTGTCCCGTGCAATCGCGGCACCAATGGGAGACGACTCATCCATGATCGGCATAGGGCGCACTCCATCATCCATCGGTTTCACAAGGCTCTCATCCAGCCTAGACCAACTCTACTTCGTACTATTTCTTGACGATCTCGACGACACGACTCGGGACCTCGAGGATGCCGCCGCCATCAACGACGTGGATCTGAGGTTGGGACAGTCGATACCGCTTGATCAGTTTCTTCGCTTTGACCAGCTCGCCTTCGACGGAAGCTCCTTTGAGGGCGAGGATCCGGCCCCCGGGGCTGATCACCTCGCGGGTCCATTCGATGAGAGTCGTCATCGCCTTGACAGCGCGTGCGGTGACGACCGTGAACATCTCCTCGTCGACGAGTTCCTCGACGCGTGCTCGCACGATTCGCACATTCTTCAGGCCCAGATCGTCGACGACCATGGTCAGCCATTCGACGCGGCGTTCCATCGGCTCGATGAGGACGATCTTCGCCTCGGGGCGCATCAGTGCGATCGGAATACCTGGCAATCCGGCACCGCTGCCGACATCACCGACGACATCATCATCATTGATGTGTTCGGCAACCACAGCGCAGTTGAGAATATGCCGGGTCCACAGTCGATCGACCTCGCGCGGTCCGATGAGACCCCACTCGATTCCGGTCGTGGCCAGGTGCTCGGCATACCGCTGCGCGGCAGGGTAAGCCGTACCGAAGTACTCTTCAGTGCCAGCCGGAGGCGTCTCGATCTCCGCTGTCGTCGACTCGGTCGAGAGCTCTGCCTCGGTCGAAAGCTCGGGGTCGTTCTCGGGCTGATCAGTCATCGGCGAGCCGGATGACGACGTGACGACCGTCGCCCTCACCCTCGGACTCCGAGACCAGGCCGGCACGAGCTGCTTGGTCATGGATGATCTTGCGCTCGAAGCTGTTCATCGGCTTGAACGCGAACTCCTCGCCGCCGTCCTTGACTTCGGCGATCGCGCGCTTGGCCTTCTTGATCAGCTCTTCGCGACGGCTGTTGCGGAAACCGTCGATATCGAGCATCAGCCACGAGCGCTGACCGGTCTGGGTCTGCACCGCCAGACGACTGAGTTCCTGCAGCGCACCGAGGGTGCGGCCCTCGCGGCCGACCAGGGTGCTCAGGTTAGAGTCCTCGTCGTCCTCGCAGACGATGGACAGCTGCGCACGGCCGTCGGCGACGTCGATATCGATATCGCCGTCGATGTCGGCCAGATCCATCAGCTCTTCGAGGTAGTCCGCGGCGATCTCGCCCTCTTCTTCGAGGAGTTCGGCACGGCTCGGCTTCGGCGAGGTGTCCTCCGGAGTCTCTTCCGGTGTCTGTTCGGAGGTCTCGTCGATCTTCTCTTCGGTCATGTCTGTCCTCAGCGCTTCTTGTTCTTCTTACGGTTCTTGCTCACGGGCTGCTGCCGCTGGCCGCTCTTCTTCGGGGCCTCCTCGGTGACGGTCGAACCCTTGAGCTCATCCTGCTTCACAGTCTTGCCCTTGCGAGCCTTGCGCTCAAGCATCTCCTTCTCGGCCTTCGAGCCGGGAGCGGGCATGTTGCGGATGACCATGTGCTGCTGGGCCATCGTCCAGGTGTTCGAGACCAACCAGTAGATGAGGACACCGAGCGGGAAGTAGATGCCGCCGATGCCGAAGACGAGAGGCATCACGTAGAGCAGCATCTTCTGCGACTGCATCATCGGATTGGCCATCGCCGACTCCGACATGTTCTTCGCCATCATCTGCTTCTGGGTGATGAACATGGTGGCGGCCATGACGACGATGAGCACACCAGTCAGCAGCTTGACTGCGAATCCCGGGCTTGTGAAAGTTTCGGAGAGGTGGATGCCGAAGATCGAGGAGTTCTCGGCCTGGATCGCCAACTGCTGTGTGAAACCGCCGATGGCTCCGATGTCACCGGAGGCGACCTTCGGCATGTTGTGGATGACGCGGAAGAGCGAGAAGAAGATCGGCATCTGCACGAGCAGCGGCAGACATGATGCCCACGGGCTCGTCTTGTTGTCACGGAACAGCGCCATCTGCTCTTCGGCCATGGCCTGGCGGGAGTACTGGTCCTTCTTGCCCTTGTACTTCGCCTGCAGGCGCTGGATCTCCGGCTGCAGCAACTGCATCTTGCGCTGCGACTTGATCTGGTAGACGAAGAGAGGGATGAGGAGAGCACGGATGACCACGGTCAGTCCGGCGATCGAAAGCACCCAGGTCCAACCGCTGTCGGCCGGGAGACCGATTGCGGTGAAGATCTCGTGGAAGATCGCGAGGATCCAAGCAACTACCCACTGCAGCGGGTAGAGCAGCTTGTCCATCCAGTCCATTCAGTTCTCCTCGTTACACCGATTCTTGCGCGAAGTTCATTTTGCCATTGTTCACAGGTCTGCGCGACACGACGTGTGCCCCGAGGCAGTCCGCTTCTTCACGCTCGTGCGCGGACTGCAAGTTCAATATATTCAGGTGTGTGCCTGACCGCGGTGGATGGTCTTCGACCTGGCCTCCCGCGCCGAGCCCGGCACATGGTCGACACCTCCGTGCGACCACGGATTGCACCGCAGTATGCGCCACCCAGTTAACACCACGCCCTTGAGAACTCCGTGTATCTCGAACGCCTCGAGACCGTACATGGAGCAGCTGGGATAGTAGCGACACACTTGGCCGTAGAGAGGCGAGATCACGATCCGATAGGCGCGGATGAACCAGACGAACGGCATCCTCGGTCCGATCAGGACGATCCAGCCGAGTGTCGGCCAGAAACCTGCCGGCCGGCGGGGCACCTCGGAGACATGCTTCAGATCATGCTCGGCGTCCACGACGTTCCAGCTTCTTCTCTGCCTTGACCAGCAGCTCGTCGACCTCGGCGGACAGAACGCTGAAGTCGGCCTGTCCGGCATGCGGCAGTGCCCGGATGACGAACAGATCTCCTGCTCTCAGCTCTCCGAGTCGCGCACGCATGATCTCGCGCAGGCGGCGTTTGGTGCGGTTGCGCACCACGGCATTTCCGACGGCCTTGGATACGATGAAACCCACGCGTGCAGCGTGGGTATCATCGGTGTCTCTCAGGCTGTGCGCCATGAGATGCTCTGTGCGCACCCGGACCCCGGCTCTGAAGATTCGTCTGAAGTCTTCGCCGCTGCGGATCCGATGTGCCGCGTCAAGCATGCTCAGGCCGAAATGTCGGAACGTCCCTTGCGACGACGTGCAGCCAGGATCGAGCGGCCCGCGCGGGTGCGCATACGCAGACGGAAGCCGTGCTTCTTGGCGCGCTTACGGTTATTGGGCTGGAATGTACGCTTGCTCACTTCAGTCTCCGATTTCTAGGTTGCGGGTGAACGCCGGTGCGTTCTCACAAAAAACGGCGGTGCGAGTCTCGACCGCCGAGCACTCCTGTGCATAAGAGCCAAAAGATAATCAGGATAATCGGATGAAGCCCGGTACACAGGACACTCCATCTTAGCGAGGCGGAATCGGACCGGTCAAACGGGATCTGCATGTTTCACGTCACGCTCGCCCGAAATTCATCGCTGTTCGCGTTTCCGTCACCAACTCTCGTCCACAAGTCACACCCATGTAGTTTTCCACAAGCTTATCCACGAGTGTGGAGATTCACTGGGCTG